>NZ_MPOH02000019.1:37937-110477 GCF_001896135.2 Streptomyces phaeoluteigriseus | reverse complement strand
GGCGCCGCGTCCGGCGGGCGGTTCGGCCGCCGGTACGCCCTCCGGTGCCCCGGCCGCCCCCGCCCCGTCCGCGACCGGCGCCAACACCGGTGCGCCCGGCGGCGCGCGTCCGGGAGCCGGCCGGCCCGGCGGTGCGGTCGGCTCCATGAGCGCACCCGGCGCCCCCCGCCCCGGCGGCACCAACGGCGCCGGGATGTCCGGTGCCACCGGCGGCCCCGTGGCTCCCGGGCACGGTGGCGGCACCGGCTCCTTCGACGTGACCGAGGCGCTCGCCGCGGGCCCCCACGGCAACGGCACCCGCCCGACGCAGGGCGGTGGCCCCGCCCAGGGCGGCGGACCGGCGCAGGGCAGTCCGGTGCAGAGGCCGATGCAGGGCGCTCCGACGCAGGGCGGCGGCTCCGGGCCGCGCCGCGACGACCTGCCGTACTTCGCCGGCGACGGGAACGGCCCAAACGGCTACCCCGGTCCGAACGGCCAGGGCGGCGGCCCCGGCGCACCCGGCGGCCCGCACGACTTCAACGGACCGGAGGGCCCCGTCGGCCGCGGTGGCCGGGGCGGCCCGCAGGGACCCGCGGGTCCCACCGGCGGCCCGGTCACCGGTGACGGTCCGATGGTGCCGCCGATGAACGGCGGCGTGCACGGCTCGGCCGCGGGCCCCGTCCACCACCCCGGCGGCGGCCTCAGCGACGACACCGCGATCCTCACCCCGCAGCAGCCGGCCCCCGAGCCCGGCCCCGGCGGCTACGGCCGCCACGACAACGTCTCCGGGAACACCGTCACCAGCGGCATCCCGGTCGTCCCCGCGGCCGGTCAGGGTCCCGGCCAGGGCGGGCCGTTCGCGCCCGGCGGGCACCCCGACGGGCCGCTGCCGCACACCCCGCCGAAGGCACCCGAGCCGGTCGCGCAGAACGCGCCCGCGGCCGCCCCGAAGAAGAAAAAGAAGAAGGGCCGCAGCAAGCTGGTCCTGCTCGGCACCCTGGTGGTGGTCGCCGCGGCCGGTGCCTACGGGGCCGGACTGCTGATGAACCACTCCGACGTGCCCAAGGGCACCACCGTGCTCGGCGTCGACATCGGCGGCGGCACCCGCGACGACGCCGTCAAGAAGCTCGACGACGCCTTCGACGGCCGGGTGAACCAGGCGCTGAAACTGTCCGTGGACGGCACCACCGTCACCCTCAAGCCGGACCAGGCGGGCCTCCAGTTCGACATGCAGGCCACCGTCGACGCGGCGGCCAAGAGCGACTACAACCCCGTCTCGGTGATCGGCTCGCTGTTCGGCGAGCACCGCGAGATCGAACCCGAGATGCCGGTCGACGGGGAGAAGCTCCAGGCCGCCCTGGAGACCGCGGCGGGCGGCTCCGGCTCGGCCACCGACGGCACGATCAGGTTCGAGTCCGGCAAGGCCGTCGCCGTCTACGGCAAGGCGGGCAAGGGCATCGACGCGGCCAAGGCCCAGACGGCCGTCGTGGAGGCCTACCGCGGCCAGGTCGAGTCCGGCACGGCCACCCCGGTGAAGGTCCCGACGACGACCAAGCAGCCGACGGTGTCCGACGCCGAGGTCGACCGGATGATGAAGGAGTTCGCCGAACCGGCGATGTCCGGCACCGTCACCGTCCAGACCGACGCCGCGCACTCCGTCCCGATGAGCCCGAAGAACTCCCTGTGGAAGTTCCTGGGCGTCAAGGCGATCGACGGCAAGCTCGTCGAGAACTACGACGAGGCCGCGCTGAAGGAGCTGTACGGCGGCGCCTTCGACGGTGTCCTGATCACCCGCGGCACCGGCCAGAAGACGCCCGTCACCGTCCAGGACGTGATCAGCGCCCTGCGCCCGGCGCTGACGAGCAGGACGGACCGGCTCGGGATCATCGACACCGACCCGAGCTGACGCGAGACAGGCACTCCAGGCCACCAGGGCACCCGGCAGCCGCGCCGGGTGCCCTTCGCTCGTGCCGGACACCGCACACCGCGTGCCAAGACACCCTGTCGCCGTGAACCACCGGGGTCCGGAACTCAGTTCAGCAGGGCCCGCGCCGCCCGCGCCTCCTGCCGGACCCGCTCCGCCAGCTCCGCGTCGACCACCTCCACCAGCCCCGCGTACTCCTCCATCTCCTCCGCCCCCTCCACGAACTGCCCGCGCTGGGCCAGCAGTTGCCCCCGCTCGTAGCGCAGGCGAGCCGGATGGGACGGCAGCAGCAGCGCCAACTCCACGGCCCACAGGGCGACGTCCGACCGCTCGGGTCGGGCCGCCGCCCACGCCCGGATGTTGTTGAGGATCCGCCGTACGACATCCAGTGTCTCGGCCGGGACCAGCATCGAGGGCTCCAGCGGGGCCCCCGTCGCCCCCGTCACCAGGACCTCGGCATCGTGGCCCGTCAGCACCCGGCCCCCGTCGAAGGGGTCGACGAGCACCTGGTCCTCCGGGGGGCCGAAGCCGACCACGAAGTGCCCCGGCAGGGCGACGCCGTACACCGGCGCCCCGGCCCGCCGCGCGACCTCGATCCACACCACCGACAGCAGGATCGGCAGCCCCCGCCGCCGCTCCAGCACCTGGTGCAGCAGGGACGACTCCAGCCGCTCGTAGTCCGCCGGCGAACCGGCGAACCCGAGCCGCTCACCGAGCAGCTCGCGCAGCGCGACCGCCCACGCGCGCGGCCCGCCCGGCCGGAACGGCACCTGCCCTGCCAGCGCGTCCAGGTCGACCTGCGCGGCGTCCAGACCGGCCTCGTCCAGCGTCCGGTCCGCCGCCGCGCCCACCAGCAGGCACAGCAGCGACAGGTCGGGCCGCTCGGACCGGGCCTCCTCGGCGAACCGCCGCCGCAGCTCGGCGCGCTCGAATCCCGTCACGTCGTACTCGCCTCCGGCCCCCGGTAGTGGTGGTAGGCGTGATGCGCCCCGAACCCCATCCCGGCGTACAGCGCCCGCGCCCCCGTGTTGTCCGCCTCGACCTGGAGCCAGGCCGCGGAAGCGCCCTCCTCCAGCGCCCGGCGCGCGAGCGCGGCCATCACCACCGTCGCCAGGCCCCGCCGCCGCTGCTCCGGATCCACCTCGACCGCCGCGAACCCGGCCCACCGCCCGTCCACGACGCACCGTCCGATGGCCGCGGGGACCGCACCCTCACCGGGCACGGACGCGAACCACACCGAGGGCCCCGATCCCAGCACCTTCCGCGCCACCTCGCCGACCCCCTTGCGCTGGTACCGCGCCAGCCACGCCCCGTCGGCCTCCCGCGCCACGCACCACACCCCCGGCCGCGGCCTCCGTCCGGTCGCGACCGGCGCCAGCGCCCCGATCCACACCTCCGCGGTCACCTCCCGCACCCACCCGCGCCGCTCCAGCTCGGCGCACAGCAGTTCCTCGGTGCCCTCGGCCCCGGTGGCGGTCTGCACGTACGCGGGCAGGCCCCGGTCGCCGTACCAGCGCCGTACGACGTCCAGGGCCCCGTCGAGGGGCAGGCCGGGGTCGCCCAGCGGGAGCACGGAGTTGGCGCGGCGGGTGAACCCGGAGGCGGCGCGCAGCTCCCACTCGCCGAGCCGCTCGCTCTCCACGGGACGCCAGGCGCGCGCGCAGACGTGGGCGAGTTCCTCGTAGGAGGCGGCCGGACCCCGGCGGCGGGCCGGAGCGGCCGGGACGACCTTCCCGGCGACCAGGGAGGATTCCGCGATACGGACGCTCTCGCCACTCTTCCGTGTGATCACCACCACACCGTTGTCCCATGATGTGAGAACACCTACCGTGTCGGTGAATTTCGCCTCGGTGACCCCAGGTTCGCTCAGGCGCCGCACGGAGACGCGTTTACCCACGTCAGCGGCGGTGATGCGAACCTCGAGACGTCCGGCGGCCGAGATTTCCACAGGTCGGTTCACCCCTCCTGTTCGGATCGTTGCCAAGAACGGAGATACTAGGGGCGGGCATCGACGACGCCGCGCTCCCGCGCGCCAGGCGGCGGAGCCTGAGGAGGCCCGCCAGCGCCCAATCGAGGAGGAACGACAGCGTGACCTACGTCATCGCGCAGCCTTGTGTCGACGTCAAGGACAAGGCGTGCATCGAGGAGTGCCCGGTCGACTGCATCTACGAGGGCCAGCGGTCCTTGTACATCCACCCGGACGAATGCGTCGACTGCGGTGCCTGTGAGCCGGTATGCCCGGTCGAGGCGATCTTCTACGAGGACGACACTCCGGAGGAGTGGAAGGACTACTACAAGGCGAACGTCGAGTTCTTCGACGAACTCGGCTCGCCCGGCGGCGCGAGCAAGCTGGGTCTGATCGAGCGCGACCACCCCTTCGTCGCCGCGCTTCCGCCGCAGGCCGAGTAGTCAGCCAAGCGGCCCGCACCAACGCGCCGCCTCGGTCCCGTACGGCCTGATCGCCAAGATCGCCGTACGGGGCCGAGGCGTTTGCCGTACCCGAGGCCGTACCCGTCAGCGGCCGTACGCGTCGCAGGACGTGTCCGCCCGGGCCGCATCCGTCATGGGCCGTGTCCGTCAGAGAGCGAGCTAAGAACCGTGTCCGCAGTTTCCGACCGTCTTCCCACCTTCCCCTGGGACAAGCTGGAGCCGTACAAGAAGACGGCCGCGGCGCACCCCGGCGGGATCGTCGACCTCTCCGTCGGCACCCCGGTCGACCCGGTCCCCGACCTGATCCAGAAGGCGCTGATCGACGCGGCGGACTCCCCGGGCTACCCGACGGTCTGGGGCACCCCGGCACTGCGCGACGCGATCACCGGCTGGCTGGAGCGGCGTCTGGGCGCCCGTGAGGTCACCCACCGGCACGTCCTGCCGATCGTGGGCTCCAAGGAACTGGTCGCCTGGCTCCCCACCCAGCTGGGCCTCGGCCCCGGCGACAAGGTGGCCTTCCCGCGCCTGGCCTACCCGACGTACGAGGTCGGCGCCCGTCTGGCCCGCGCCGAGTACGTGGCCTACGACGACCCGACCGTGCTGGACCCGACGGACCTGAGGCTCCTCTGGCTCAACACGCCGTCCAACCCGACCGGCAAGGTCCTGTCCAAGGCCGAGCTGACCCGGATCGTGGCCTGGGCCCGCGAGCACGGCGTCCTGCTCTTCTCCGACGAGTGCTACGTCGAACTGGGCTGGGAGGCGGACCCGGTCTCCGTCCTCCACCCGGACGTCAACGGCGGCTCCTACGAGGGGATCGTCTCGGTCCACTCCCTGTCGAAGCGCTCGAACCTGGCCGGCTACCGGGCCGCCTTCCTGGCCGGCGATCCGGCGGTCCTCGGCCCGCTGCTGGAGATCCGCAAGCACGGCGGCATGATGACGTCGGCGCCGACCCAGGCGGCGGTCGTGGCGGCCCTCTCCGACGACACCCACGTGCACGAGCAGCGGGAGCGCTACGCCGCCCGCCGCACCCTCCTGCGCGAGGCCCTCCTCGCCCACGGCTTCCGCATCGACCACAGCGAGGCCAGCCTGTACCTCTGGGCCACCAGGGACGAGTCCTGCTGGGACACCGTGTCGCACCTGGCGGCCCGCGGCGTCCTGGTGGCCCCCGGCGACTTCTACGGCCCGGCGGGCGCCCGGCACGTACGCGTGGCCCTCACCGCGACGGACGAGCGGGTGCGGGCGGCCGTGGAACGCCTGACGGACTGAAACGGTGGCGGGGTCCGGGGAACACCCCCTGGACCCCGCCACCACTGAAGCGCCCTAGCCGAGGGGCAGGCCCTTCGTCGGCAGCGTCTCCGCCCCCGGCAGCCCACCCTGCGTCAGCGACTCCGTCGGCAGCCCACCCTTGGTCGCCGTGGACGCGGTGTCCCCGACGAGATCCCCGGCGGAGCCCGCCGCCTCACCGGCGGCCTTCTGCGCCACCGGCGTCACCTTCTTCACGGCCTTGCCGCCGGTCTTGCCCGCGGCGGGTACGGCCTGCTCGACCGCCTTGCCACCGGTCTCGCCCGCGGTCCCGGTGACGTTCTGCGCCGCGCTGTCGACCGTGTTGCCGACGCTCGCCCCGTCCAGGGCGGTCAGGCCGCCGAGGTCGGGGGCGGCGGGCAGGCCGGGGGCCGCGCCGGCGGAGCCGGCCGCACCGACACCGGCAGCAGCTCCCGCGGCGACAAGCAGTGCGGCACGAGCGATCCTGCGGGTCAGGGGGAGGGACATGATGCTCCTTCGACGGGAGAGAACAAGAACTGTCTATGAGGTCTGTCGCCGGCGACGCAGTGACTACCGCTCGAACCCCGCGAAGGTTGCGGACGGCCGACGTAAAGAGTTGGTAATGCGTCGCATAATCAGCTCTGGATAAAAACGGGCGAAAGCCGCCCGATGTGAAAGTCCGCAAAACCCGCGGAGCCCTGTGCCCCCAAGGCATTCGCCGCACTCGCCGGTGACGGCGCGCCGACCTGGGCGCACCGCCGTCCGGTGCCCCACGCATTACCCGTCGGAGTGAATACCCGTACTACTGCGCGGTGACGATCCGGACGCTGCCGCGGCCGCTGCCCGCCCCCGCCTCACCGGCGTCCTCCGCGCCGGCCGAGCCGGTGGCCCGCCACGTGCCGGCGGTGGTCCCGGCGACCCACTCCCGGCCGGCGTAGGTGACGCGCTGGATGCGCAGCGCGGAGGCGTTGGCCACCGCCCAGTGTGCGAGCTGCCAGCCGCGCTCGGCGGCATCGCGTCCGTCCGCGGTGGTGTCCTCGGCCACCGGCAGTGTCACGGTCCGCCCGTCGGTCTCGGCGAGCGGCGGATCCGCGTCCGCGGCGGAGGCGGCCTCCTCCCCGCCGACCTCCGCGCCCGCCTGCTGGAGCGCGTCGTGCCCGAAGTCCCGCACGAGGGCGGCGCGGACCGCGTCCGGGCCGGTGGCCGTCGCGGTGGCGGTGGTGGCGTCCGGGCGGCCCCCGCAGGTCAGCGAGGCCGCGGAGGTCCCGGTGAGCGCCGCGGCCAGCAGTGTCGCGTCCGGCTCGTGCTTGGCGTACGCGTCCGGGTAGCCGCTGCGCTGCACCCGCTGCGCGGCGACGGTGAGCGGCAGTTCGGTGTAGTCGGGCACCTTGGCGAGGTGCTCGTAGAAGATGTTCGCCGCGTACGCCGGGTCGGTGACCTCCCGCGGGCTGCCCCAGCCCTGCGAGGGCCGCTGCTGGAAGAGGCCGAGCGAATCCCGGTCGCCGTGGTCGAGGTTGCGCAGCGCCGACTCCTGGAGCGCGGTCGCCAGCGCGATGGTCACGGCCCGCTCCGGCATGTTCCGGTTGGTGCCGACGGCCGCGATCGTGGCCGCGTTCACCGCCTGCTCCGGCGTGAACTCGTACGCCGTCGCGGCCCCGTCGGCGGAAACGACTCTGCACTGGCGGTCCCCGGCACCTCCGGTGACGTACTGGACCACGACATAGCCCGCGACGGCGGACAGGACCACGCATGCCGCCCCGAATCGGAGGAGGCGGCCGCGGCGCTTGGGAGTGGGAGACGGCTCTGGCACGCGTACAAGGTACTGGAGAGTACGGAAACCGGGGAGGCCGGTGTGGAAGGTGGTTCCGGGCGGGACGAGCGGTCGGCGCGTTAGGGTCGACGGCATGGCCGAGACCCCGCTTGACCTCACGCTGGACGCCGCCCTGCTCACCGCGCAGCTCGTCGACTTCCCCTCCGAGAGCGGCACGGAGAAGCCGCTCGCGGACGCGTCGAGACGGCCCTGCGCGCGCTGCCGCACCTGACGGTGGACCGGCACGGCAACAACGTGATCGCCCGCACCCGCCTGGGCCGGCCCGAGCGGGTGGTCCTGGCCGGCCACATCGACACCGTCCCGATCGCCGGCAACGTCCCGTCCCGGCTGGACGCGGACGGCGTCCTGTGGGGCTGCGGCACCTGCGACATGAAGGCGGGCGTCGCCGTCCAGCTCCGCATCGCCGCGACGGTCCCCGCCCCCAACCGGGACCTGACCTTCGTCTTCTACGACAACGAAGAGGTCGCCGCCGACCTCAACGGCCTCAAGCACGTCGCCGAGACCCACCCGGAGTGGCTGGAGGGCGACTTCGCGGTCCTCCTGGAGCCCTCCGACGGCCAGGTCGAGGGCGGCTGCCAGGGCACCCTGCGGGTCCTGCTGAGGACGAGGGGCGAGCGGGCCCACTCGGCGCGCGGCTGGATGGGCTCCAACGCGATCCACGCGGCGGCCCCGATCCTGGCCCGCCTCGCCTCCTACGAGCCGCGCCACCCGGTGATCGACGGCCTGGAGTACCGGGAGGGCCTCAACGCGGTCGGCATCACCGGCGGAGTGGCCGGCAACGTCATCCCCGACGAGTGCGTCGTGACCGTCAACTTCCGTTACGCGCCGGACCGTACGCCCGAGGAGGCCGTCGCCCACGTCCGTGCGGTGTTCGCCGACTGCGGGGTGGAGGAGTTCGTCGTCGACGACCACAGCGGGGCGGCCATGCCCGGCCTCTCGCACCCCGCCGCGGCGGCCTTCATCGAGGCGGTGGGCGGCACCCCGCAGCCCAAGTACGGCTGGACCGACGTGTCCCGCTTCTCGGCGCTCGGCGTACCGGCCGTCAACTACGGCCCCGGCAATCCGCACTTGGCGCACAAGCGGGACGAGCGGGTGGAGACCGCGAAGATTCTGGCGGGGGAGGAGCGGCTGCGGGCCTGGCTGACCGCGTGATCGTGGGGCATCCGTGCTCAGGGGCGCTTGGTGCCGGACACGCCGACGTCCCCCGCCCGTAACCCGCGTAGATCTACGCTGAGGTGGAACGACTGCAAGCGGAGGGAGTTCACATGGCTACAGGCAACCCGGAGGGCAAGCGGCGGCCACCGGAGGAACAGCGCCTGGGACCGGTCCTCCGGAGGCGGGATCAGGTGCAGGCGAGCACCACGGACCAGCGACTGCTGGACGAGCGCGCCCCCTCCGACTGGGTCCACACCGACCCCTGGCGGGTCCTGCGCATCCAGTCCGAGTTCATCGAAGGCTTCGGCACCCTCGCCGAACTCCCCTCCGCCATCAGCGTGTTCGGCTCCGCCCGTACGCCGGTGGACTCCCCGGAGTACGAGGCGGGGGTACGGCTCGGACGCGCGCTGGTCGAGGCCGGCTGGGCGGTGATCACGGGCGGTGGCCCCGGCGCCATGGAGGCGGCCAACAAGGGCGCCTGCGAGGCGGGCGGCGTCTCGGTGGGCCTCGGTATCGAACTGCCCTTCGAGCAGGGGCTCAACCCCTACGTCGACATCGGCCTGAACTTCCGCTACTTCTTCGTCCGCAAGATGATGTTCGTGAAGTACGCGCAGGGCTTCGTCGTCCTGCCCGGCGGCCTCGGCACCCTGGACGAACTCTTCGAGGCCCTCACCCTCGTCCAGACCCAGAAGGTCACCCGCTTCCCGATCGTCCTCTTCGGCACGGAGTACTGGGGCGGCCTGATCGACTGGCTGAGGAACACCCTGATCGCCCAGGGCAAGGCCTCGGAGAAGGACCTCCTCCTCTTCCACGTCACGGACGACGTGGAGGAAGCGGTGGCCCTGGTGTCGAAGGAAGCGGGCCGCTAGCGGCGGTTCTTCCCGGCCGAAGCGAACTCCGGGGGCGGCAGCCCCCGGGTTCGGGACGGGAAGGGGCGGCGCGGCGGGGGCGAGCAGGGACTACGCCAGCCCCCGCCGGGCCACGGCCGGCTCCCGGTACCCGGCGATGGACGCCACCATGTCCAGCACCTGCGCCGTCTCGGCCACCTCGTGCACCCGATACACCCGCGCCCCCAACCACGCCGAGACAGCGGTCGTGGCCAACGTCCCCACCACCCGCTCCTTGACGGGCCGGTCCAACGTCTCCCCGACGAAGTCCTTGTTGGACAGCGACACCAGCACCGGCCACCCCGTCTCCACCATCTCCCCCAGCCGGCGCGTCGCCTCCAGACTGTGCCGGGTGTTCTTCCCGAAGTCGTGCCCGGGATCGATGAGGATCGACTCCCGCGGCACCCCCAGCCCCGCCGCCCGCTCCGCCAGCCCCACGGTCACCCTCAGGATGTCGGCCATGACGTCGTCGTACGTCACCCGGTGCGGCCGCGTCCGGGGCTCCGTGCCGCCCGCGTGCGTGCAGACCAGCCCGACCCCGTACCGCGCCGCGACCTCGGCCAGCCGCGGATCGACCCCGCCCCAGGCGTCGTTCAGTAGATCCGCGCCCGCCTCGCAGACCGCCTCGCCGACCTCGGCCCGCCAGGTGTCCACGCTGATCACGACATCCGGGAAGCGCCGCCGCACCTCGGCCACGAAACCGACCGTGCGCCGCGCCTCCTCCTCGGCCGTGACCTCTTCGCCCGGCCCGGCCTTGACGCCGCCGATGTCGATGATCGCCGCGCCCTCGGCCACCGCCCGCTCCACGCGCGCGAGGGCCGGCTCGTCACGGAAGGTCGCGCCCTGGTCGTAGAAGGAGTCGGGGGTCCGGTTCACGATCGCCATGATCACCGGCTCGTGGGTGCCGAATTCCCGCCTGCCCAGCCTGAGCATCCCCTGTGACCTCTCCTCGTACGTCCCTGACATCCGCCGCCTGCGACCCTAACTGTCACACCCCCATGGCACGATCGGAGCCTGACACATCTGACAACGAGCACTGCGAGCGTGGGGACCCACCGATGGTTATGTTCTTCTTCCTGGTCATCGCCCTCGCCGTCGTGGTGGCCGCGGTGACACTCGCCGTGGTGGGCGGCGGCGAGGGCACCGGTCCGCTGCCGGAGGTCGCGCCCGAGCGGCTGCACGACCCGCTGCCCCCGGACCGCCCCCTCGACCGGGCCGACGTCGACCGCCTCCGCTTCCCGCTCGCGGCCCGCGGCTACCGCATGTCCGACGTCGACGACGCCCTGAACCGCCTCGCCGCCGAACTCGCCGAACGGGACGCCCGTATCGGCGAACTGGAGTCCGCGCTCGCCGTCGCCCGGATGCCCGAGCCGCAGGTCTCCATGGACAAGCCCGTACAGGAGGGCCAGCAGTGAGCGACGGCACCGCCCTCGCCGGCCCGGACGGCGCGCTGCGCTGCCCCTGGGCCCTGTCCACGGCGGACTACGTGACGTACCACGACGAGGAGTGGGGCCGCCCGGTCCACGGCGACGAGGCCCTCTTCGAGCGCCTCAGCCTGGAGGCCTTCCAGTCCGGCCTGTCCTGGATCACGATCCTGCGCCGCCGCGCAGGCTTCCGTACCGCCTTCGCCGACTTCCGGATCGACGCGGTCGCCGCCTTCACCGACGAGGACCGCGCCCGCCTCCTCGCCGACGCCGGCATCATCCGCAACCGCGCCAAGATCGACGCCACGCTCGCCAACGCGCGCGTGCTGGCCGACTGGTCCCCGGGCGAACTCGACGAGCTGATCTGGTCCCACGCCCCGGACGCGGCGACCCGCACGGTCCCCAAGACCCTCGCGGACGTCCCGGCGGTCACCGACGAGTCGACGGCGCTCTCGAAGGCCCTGAAGAAGCGCGGCCTGCGCTTCGTGGGGCCCACGACGGCGTACGCGCTGATGCAGGCGTGCGGGCTGGTCGACGACCACCTGGAGACCTGCGTGTCCCGCGGCGCGGCGTAGGGAGCGGCGCGGGGGCCGTGCTTCGGTCGCTTCGGTCCACGGCCCCTGACACCGCCCGCATCGCCGGGCTCAGCGGCCCAGGTACGTGGGCTTCTCCTTCTTCACGAAAGCCTGCACGGCGATCGCGTGGTCCTGCGACGCCCCCGCCCGGGTCTGCAACTCGTCCTCCTTGTCCAACGTCTCGGTGAGCGAGTGCGAGAGCCCGTACGCGACGGCTTCCTTGATCGCGGCGTAGGCGACCGTCGGCCCGGCGGCCAGTGCACGCGCCACCTTCTCGGCCTCCGCGCGCAGCTCCTCCGCGGGTACGACCCGGTTGGCGATCCCCAGCTCGTACGCCTCCTGCGCCTTGACGTTGCGCGGGAACAGCAGCAGATCGGCGGCGCGCCCGGGACCGATCACCCGGGGCAGGGTCCACGAGACGCCCGAGTCGGCGGTCAGCGCGACCCCCGCGAACGAGGTGTTGAAGGACGCCGTGTCCGCCACGACCCGGTAGTCCGCGGCCAGCGCGAAGCCGAAGCCGGCGCCCGCCGCGACCCCGTTCACCGCGGCCACCACCGGCTTGGGTGCCTCGGTCAGCGCCCGCACGACCGGGTTGTAGTGCTCCTTGACCGTGCTCATGACCTTGCCCGAGCCCTCGGCCAGCAGCCCGATGTGCTCCTTGAGGTCCTGACCCACGCAGAAGGCCCGCTCACCGGCGGCGGTCAGCAGTACGGCCCGTACGGCGTCGTCGGCCGCCGCGGACTCCACCGCCTCCCGCAGGGCGACCTTGGTCGCGATGTTCAGCGCGTTCATCGCCTCCGGGCGGTTCAGGGTGATCGTCGCGAGCCCGTCGCTCACCTCGTAGAGCACGGTGTCGGCCATGGGATGTCCCCTCCGGTGTCGCGGCTGACGTACTGACCAGTACGCAGGTGTCCGAAGGACAGCATGATGGACGCCGTGCGCGCGGGACGTGTGACCTGTGTCAAAGAAATCGGGACGATTTCCGATGCGCGGAGGTCCGTGCGGGCGCGCAGTATCGCAGCCACATCGCCGAATTGAGTGGTTTTGCTCGCGCGCGTTGCTCAAGCGATGCCGACCGATGTTGGTCATCGGGTCCTGCGATGCGGGATAATGGCTGGGAAGCAATGTGTTCGATGCCGGTGTCGTTGGTCCCATGCTGGGCCGCGCCTTGCCCTTCACGGGCCGTCGGCTTTGACGATGAGCTGGTTTCAGGAAGGGGAACGAGCATGGCGGCCATGAAGCCGCGAACGGGCGATGGCCCGCTCGAGGTGACCAAGGAGGGGCGGGGCATCGTCATGCGCGTTCCGCTCGAAGGCGGCGGTCGGCTCGTCGTCGAGCTGACCCCGGATGAGGCCGACGCGCTCGGCGACGCCCTCAAGAAGGTCGTCGGCTGACGCGCAAGCGGCCATACCCCTTCGGTCTCCCCGGCATCCTCAAGGGTGCCGGGGAGACTTTTTTGCCGGGAGCCGGACGGGTATGTGGCGGCGCGTAGCCCGAACGGCGTACCGGGCGGGCGGGGATAGGGCCGGGGCTGGGGCTGGGGCCTGGGCTGGGACAGGGGCTGGGACCGGGGCCGGGGTCGGTGGCAGGGGACCGGCGTCTGCGGCTACGGTCGGGCGGCTCGCGGTCGGGCAGCTCTTGGCCGCACGTGCTCGGCCGCACATCCTTGGCCGTGCGTCCTTGGTCGTGCGTCCTTGGTCGTGCGTGCTCGGCCGAACGGCTCCTGGTCGTGGCCTTCGTTTCCGCTCGCGCGCCTGTCGCTTATCGCTTATCGCTTATCGCTTGACCGCGCAGAGCAGGCCGTCGCCCACCGGCAGCAGCGACGGCACCAGCTCCTGGCTCTCGCGCACCGCACGCAGCAGTTCGCGCACCCGTATGACCTCGGTGGGCTGCGGGCCCGAGTCGATCGTGCGGCCGTTCGCGAAGACGCCCTCGAAGACCACCAGACCCCCCTGCCTCAGCAGGCGCAACGATTCAGCGAGGTAGTCCATGACCTCGAGCCGATCACCGTCGCAGAAGACGAGGTCGTAGCCGGCGTCCGCGAGCCTCGGCAGGACGTCCAGCGCGCGGCCGGGGATGAAGCGGGCCCGGTTGCTGGCGAACCCGCAGGCCCGAAAGGCCTGCCGGGCGAACTGCTGGTGCTCAGGTTCGGGGTCGACGGTCGTCAGGACGCCGTCCGGGCGCATGCCGTGCAGCAGGTGGATCCCCGACACGCCGGTACCGGTACCGATCTCCGCGACGGACTTCGCGTCCACGGTGGCGGCGAGCAACCGCAGCGCGGCGCCCGTGCTGGGCGACACCGAGCGCAGCCCCGCGTCGCGGGCCCGGTCACGGGCCCAGCGCAGCGCTTCGTCCTCGGCGACATAGGCGTCGGCGAACGCCCAGCTCGTCTGCCGGTTGCCGGTAATGACCCTCTCCTGTCCCCGTGGTTGCCTGGGCGTGACTGTATCCGTTGGTGCCGGGAACCCGCAGATGGGACCGCGCGTTTGAAGGGGTGTGACGGACTACGGGGGGACACGGTTGGATCACGGCGACGGACGGGAGGCCCAGCAAGTGCTGACGCAGCCGTATGAGCCGTATCAGCCCAGATCAAATTCTCGTAAAACCGCTTATCCGGAGCTAACGGGCGAGGTGGCTATGGTAGGGGCTCCGCTGGACACCACCAGAGCCGACAGGGGAGGTGCGGCTGCACCTGTGGATCGGGGAGGACCGCTGCGGCGTTTTCTCGGTTCGGCAGGCAGGCCCAAATCCGTGAACGACACCGCTGACCACAGCCACGCCGCCGGCCCTGGCGCCGGCCCCGCCCAGACCGCGACCTTCTCCACCGACGCGGACGGGCAGGCGTGGACTCCGCCCACGTGGGAGGAGATCGTCAGCCTGCACAGCGGCCGTGTGTACCGGCTCGCCTACCGCCTGACCGGCAACCAGCACGATGCCGAGGACCTCACCCAGGAGGTCTTCGTCCGCGTCTTCCGCTCGCTCTCCACCTATACGCCGGGCACCTTCGAGGGCTGGCTGCACCGCATCACCACCAACCTCTTCCTGGACATGGTCCGCCGAAAGCAGCGCATCCGCTTCGACTCGCTCGGCGACGACGCGGCCGAGCGGCTGGCCAGCAAGGAGCCCAGCCCGCAGCAGGTCTTCAACGACGCCCACTTCGACGCGGACGTCCAGCAGGCCCTCGACACCCTCGCGCCCGAGTTCCGCGCCGCGGTTGTCCTGTGCGACATCGAAGGCCTGTCGTACGAGGAGATCGCCGCGACCCTCGGCGTCAAGCTGGGCACGGTCCGCTCGCGTATCCACCGCGGCCGTTCGCAGCTGCGCAAGGCACTGGCCCACCGCTCGCCCGAGGCGCGCTCCGAGCGTCGCTCCTTCGTGGCCCGTGTCCCCGCTCTGGGGGGAGGGGGCGCGACCGCGTGAGTGCAACTCGTCCCACCCCGGCCGAGCAGCACCTCGGCGACCGGCTCTCCGCCCTCGTGGACGGCGAGCTGGGTCATGACACCCGCGAGCGCGTGCTGGCGCACCTGGCGACCTGCTCCAAATGCAAGGCGGAGGTCGACGCACAGCGCCGACTGAAGAACGTCTTCGCTGAAGTGGCCCCGCCCGCCCCCTCCGAAAGCTTCCTGGCGCGCCTTCAGGGGCTGCCCGGCGGAGGTGCCCCCGACGACGACGGCCTGCCGCCGCTCGGCGGAGGTTTCGGCGACAGATTCGGGGCTCGCCCCGGAGCGTCCGGAGTCTTCGGAGGGAAGCGGGACGAGCCGTTCGAGTTCGGTTACGTCCCCGCGCGTGACCACGGCTCCGTGCTCTCGCCCGCCGCCGAGCGCGGCTTCCGCATCCACCCCGTCGGCCGGTCCGACGCCGAGCGCTCGCGCGGGCTGCGGTTCGCCTTCGTCGCCGCCGGCGCGGTGTCGCTGGCCGCGATCGCCCTGGGCGGCATGAACACCGGCGTGCCGGCGGACACGGAGGCCCGTGGCGGCTCCGGCACGGGCAGCAATGTGACACCGGCCCGCACGCCCGGCGGCGGCGCCGCGACGAACCCCGAGAGCCAGCGCCGCCGTGGCGTCGGCCCCCTGATCGCGCAGGGCGGGCAGATGCTCGGCGAGACCCCGGTCGCCCCGACCCAGGTCTCGGCCCCGCTGCTGCCCGGAGTACCGGCCCCGCCGGCCGGCCACCCCGAGCATGCCCTGCACCGGCTGACCACACCCGTGATGGCCGGCGCGGCCGCCATGTCCCCTCTGATACGCCCGCTCGGCACCACCCCACCGGTCTCGCTGACCTCCTGGACCACCAACCCGGAGATCACCGGCCCCGGCCTGCTCGCCGCACCCGTCCCCGACGTCACCTCCGCCCCCACCCCGTCCCCGTACCAGGCCCGCTGAACCGCGAACCTGGTTGAATCAGGGTGAACCGCGCCCATGCGGCGCGGGGCGGAGTGCGAGCCTGAGCGCGGGGAGAGCATGAACGAGGGCAAGCCCACAGAAAGCCCTGCCGGGCGGGCGAACGGGGACGAGACAGGCACGCCCGCACGGGAAACCATTCCCGAGGGCGGCTCGATCGGGCGGGCGGCCGATGAGCGGCCGGACGGTCCTGGGTGGGACGTCTTGCCCGAGGGGAGTTCTGTCGGGCGGGCGGCCGATGAGCGGTCGAGCATGCCTGGGCTGGACGCGTTTCCCGAGGGCAGCTCTGTCGGGCGGGTGGACGAAGAGCGGCCGGGCGAGCGTGTGCAGGACGCGGTCCCTGAGGGAAGTGGTCCTGCCGGGCTGGCAGGCGCCGAGCAGCCGGGCCCGCCGGCGCGGGGCGCGGTCCCCGAGGGCGACTTCGAACTGGCCCGTCCCGAAGGCGCCGCCGATCTGGCCCGTCCCGAAAGGGCTGACGGTCCGGCCCGTCCCGAAGGGGGCGTCGGTCCGGTCGTCACCGAGGCCGATCCCGCGCAGTCGGCTTCGGGGGAGGCGGCCGAGTCGGCCGATGGCGCGCTCCGGCCTCCCACTGGGGACCAGGCCGGGTCACCGCAGTCGGCGACCCCGTGTCCCAGCCCTCTGCCGTCACCGACCGGCCCAAGCCCCTGCACGACCCCGACCGCTACAGCACCCCGCCCTACGGCGAGCCCGGCCCCTGGGCGCCCGCACCGCCCGTCCAGCACCCGGCAGCGCCACCGCCCTCCGCCACAGCCGCCTCCGGGGCGACGGCGCCGACACCCGGCGTCGCCGACGTACGAGGTCCGGGCGCTCCCGAGATGCCCTCCCTCGCTCCCGGCGTCCTTGGTGCGTCCGCGTTCGACGCGGTCCCGGGCGCCTCTGGCATGCCCGCTCCCGTCGGCCCCGGTGTGCCGGCCTTCGACGCGCCCTGGGTGCCCCCCGCCGTGGCGGCTCCCGAGGTGCCTCCGCTCGTTCCTCCCTCGCTCCCGGCGTCCGTGGTGCGTCCGTGTTCGACGCGGTCCCGGGCGCCTCTGGCATGCCCGCTCCCGTCGGCCCCGGTGTGCCGGTTTTCGAGGCGTCCTCGGGTGCCCCCGCCGTGGCGGCTCCCGAAATGCCGTCGCTCGCTCCCGGCGTCGCTGGCCCGCCCGCTTTCGACGCGCCCCCGGCCGCCTCCGGTACGCCCGCCCTCGCCGCCCCCGGCGCGGCGGCCCTCGAGGCGTTCTCGCCCGTGCCGGGTGCTGTTGCCGTCCCGGAGTCAGGCGTGCCAGGTGGGCCCGCAGTGGTGGGTCCCGAGAAGCCCCCGTTCGCAACCGGCGTTCCCGTTCCTGCCGCGCCCGTCTCCCACGCGCCCCCGGCGGCCCCCGAAGCCGCTTCCGACCCCTGGGGCCGCTACGACCCCTGGGCGGCCGTTCCGCTCGGGGCCGGGCCGCTTCAGCACACCGGGGGCGCTGTCCTCAGCGTGGAGCAGCGGCGTAGGCGCGGGCGTCGTGGGCTGGTCGGTGGGGCCCTGTTGCTGGCTCTGGTCTCCGGGGGCGTCGGTGGCGGCGTCGGGGTCCATCTGGAGCGGAACGGCGGGGTGGGGGCGGTGGAGCTGCCGCAGGCCCCCGCCGAGCCGGGCGGGCGGGACGCGGACAGCGTCGCCGGGATCGCCGCCCGTGCCCTGCCCAGCGTCGTCACGCTGCACGTCAGCGGCAGCGAGGAGGCCGGCACCGGCACCGGCTTCGTGCTCGACACGAGGGGGCACATCCTCACCAACAGCCACGTCGTCGAGCCCGCCGGGTCCGACGGCGAGATATCCGTGGTCTTCAACGGCGGCCAGACCGCCGAGGCCGAGGTCGTCGGCAAGGACAGCGGCTACGACCTCGCGGTGGTGAAGGTGACCGGCGTGCGGGGCATGAGGCCCCTGCCCCTCGGCAACTCCGACAACGTGCGGGTCGGCGACCCGGTCGTCGCCATCGGCGCCCCCTTCGACCTGGCGGGCACGGTCACCTCCGGCATCATCAGCGCCAAGGAGCGGCCCATCACCGCCGGCGGCGAGAGCGGCGACGGAAGCGACGTGTCGTACGTGGACGCCCTGCAGACCGACGCGCCCATCAACCCCGGCAACTCCGGCGGCCCCCTCCTCGACACGCAGGGCCAGGTCATCGGCATCAACTCGGCCATCCGGTCCGCCGTGGACGGCACCGACTCCGACGGCGCCCAGGCCGGTTCGATCGGCCTGGGCTTCGCCATCCCGGTCAACCAGGGCAAGCGGGTCGCCGAGGAACTGATCAACACGGGCAGGGCGACCCACCCGGTCATCGGCGTGATCCTCGACATGGACTATTCCGGCGACGGCGCCCGAGTCGGCACCGAGGACAGCGGCGGGAGCGCTCCGGTGACCGCGGGCGGCCCCGGCGACAAGGCCGGCATCCGGCCGGGAGACGTCATCACCGCGGTCGACGGCCGGCGCGTCCACTCCGGTGAGGAACTGATCGTCAAGACCCGCGCCCACCGCCCCGGCGACCGCCTGGAGCTGACCGTCGAACGAGACGGGAAGGAACGCACCCTCTCCCTGGTGCTCGGCTCCTCGGACAGCAGCTGAACCGGCCCGCCGACGGACAGCGGCCGAACCGGCCCGCCGATCGACAGGAACCTCACATCCCGGACGCCGATGCCCAGGTCGCCCGGGCGGGCGACGCGGAGAACGGGTCGTCCGCAACCACCCGGACACCTCGGGACGGTACCGGTCGGACAGGTGTGACAGGTACCGTGGACCCGGCCCGGACCATGGACGACCCGCACTGGCGACCGAGGGCCGCAGAGGGCCACCGAGGACCGCGGACCGCGGACATCGCAAGGAGCTTCAGGTGTTCAATGACATAGGACCGCTCGAGCTGGCGACGATCATTGTCCTGGCCGTGCTCGTCTTCGGTCCGGACAAGCTCCCGAAGGTCATCCAGGACGTGATGCGCACGGTCCGGAAGATCCGTGAGTTCTCGGAGAGCGCCAAGCAGGACATCCGGCAGGAACTCGGCCCGGAGTTCAAGGACTTCGAGTTCGAGGATCTCAACCCCAAGACCTTCATCCGCAAGCAGATGGACAACGAGGACCTGGGGCTGAAGGAGATCCGCAACGGCTTCGACCTGAAGAAGGAGATGGCCGAGGTCACGGACGCCGTCCACAGCCGCGCCCAGGAGTCCTCCTCGTCCGCCGCGTCCGGTGACCGTATCGACATGACGAAGAAGCCGGAGGAGCCGGGCAAGGAAGACCGCCCGCCCTTCGACGCGGACGCCACCTGAGCCTCCCGCGCCCCCCGATGTGAGGGGCGCACGCCCCACGCGCCGGGCGGCTTCCCCGCAGTCACGAGCGGGGTGGCTATGCTGCCTGGTTGTTGTGCGGGCCGTACCCGGAAGGGCAACGCCGCCCGAAGGGGGACGGGCCGTACGGTCCGGCGAGAACGAGGAGGCGTCCGGGGACATGGAGACGACTAGTCGGGCAGTCGTACAGGCGTCGGCCGCGGAGGGCGGACAACAGGTCCCCTCCGCCCGGCGCACGGTCGACGGTTACCTGGAGGCGCCCTTCCCGTGGTACGGCCTCGACGAGGCCTTCACGGGACCGCGCTGGCTGATGCAGGTCGGCACGGCGGCCGACGGTGCCGTCGAGCACGGTTCGATCGGGCACGGAGACGAGCCGTCCGTGCGGCACGAGACGGCGGGTGAGGACCGCGGGAAGTTCGCGGTCGTCGTGACCGTCGCCGCGAACCCCGTACGGCGCAGCGCGGACGGCACGGGCCTGCTGGAGGCCACCTCGGTGTCCTCGGCGGCCTGGCTGGCGGGTGTGGGGCTGCTGTCCTTCACCTGGCCGGGCCAGATGGACCACAGCCTGCGTGACGACTGGCTGGAGCAGCAGACCGAGACGGCGTGGGTGCTGGCCGACGATCTGTCCGGCGCGGACTGGTCCACGCTGTCCCTGCCGGTCGACGGTGTGCCGACGCCCTTCCACTACCGCGAGTCCGAGTTCGGCTGGGTGCTGGCCGGCTCGACGCAGGCGGGGGTGCACGTGGGGGCGTACGGGAGGGGCATGAGCGCGTACGGCCTCGGCTTCGCCGTGATCAAGGACATCGCCGAGTACGAGTAGCGGCGGTGACGGCAACGGGGGCGCCGGTCCTGACGGACGGCGCCCCCGTTGCCGTACGACGGGTCAGAACTTGTTCTTCGGGGTGATGCCCAGGGAGAGGCCCGACAGACCGCGCTGGCGGCCGCCCAGCTTGCCCGCGATGGCGCGCAGGGCGGCACCCGCCGGGGAGTCCGGGTCGGTGAGGACGACCGGCTTGCCCTCGTCGCCGCCTTCGCGGAGGCGGACGTCGATGGGGATGGAGCCGAGGACCGGCACCGAGGCGCCCGTGGTGCGGGTCAGGCCGTCCGCGACGGACTGGCCGCCGCCGGAGCCGAACACGTCGACCATCTCGCCGCAGTGCGGGCAGGGCAGCCCGGACATGTTCTCGACGACACCGACGATCTTCTGGTGGGTCTGGACGGCGATGGAGCCCGCCCGCTCGGCCACCTCGGCCGCCGCCTGCTGGGGTGTGGTGACGACCAGGATCTCCGCGTTCGGGACCAGCTGGGCCACCGAGATCGCGATGTCGCCGGTGCCCGGCGGGAGGTCCAGCAGCAGGACGTCCAGGTCGCCCCAGTACACGTCGGCCAGGAACTGCTGGAGCGCGCGGTGGAGCATCGGGCCGCGCCATACGACCGGCGCGTTGCCCGGGGTGAACATGCCGATCGAGATGACCTTCACGCCGTGCGCCGACGGCGGCATGATCATGTTCTCGACCTGGGTGGGACGGCCGTCCGCGCCTAGCATGCGCGGCACGCTGTGGCCGTAGATGTCGGCGTCGACGACGCCCACCTTCAGGCCGTCGGCCGCCATCGCCGCCGCCAGGTTCACCGTCACCGACGACTTGCCGACGCCGCCCTTGCCGGACGCGACCGCGTACACGCGCGTGAGCGAGCCCGGCTTGGCGAAGGGCACCTCGCGCTCGGTCTGGCCGCCGCGCAGCGCGGTCGCCAGCTCCTTGCGCTGCTCGTCGCTCATCACGTCCAGGGTCACGTCGACCCGCGTGACACCGTCGACCGCGGCGACCGCATCGGTGACGCGCTGGGTGATCGTCTCGCGCATCGGGCAGCCGGACACCGTCAGGTAGACGGCGACCGCGACCGCTCCGTCCGCCCCGATGTCCACCGACTTGACCATCCCGAGTTCGGTGATGGGGCGGTTGATCTCGGGGTCGTTCACCGTCGCCAGTGCTTCACGCACCGCGTCTTCCGTAGCCATGAGGTCGATGGTACGGCGCTTCGCGGGGGCGTCGGGATGCCCGTCAGCGGTCGTCTACGTCACGTCCCCGCGACCGTTCCGCCGGGAATACGACGTGGCCGTCCCGCAGCCCCTCCAGCTCCTTCACCATGTCCTGGAGTTCGGAGCGGATCCAGTCCCGGGTGGCGACCTCGCCGAGCCCGATCCGCAGGGCGGCGATCTCCCGGGTCAGGTACTCGGTGTCCGCGATGGACCGCTCGTTCTGCTTGCGGTCCTGCTCCAGGTTGACCCGGTCGCGGTCGTCCTGCCGGTTCTGCGCGAGCAGGATCAGCGGGGCCGCGTAGGAGGCCTGGAGCGACAGCATGAACGTCAGGAAGATGAAGGGGTAGTTGTCGAAGCGCAGGTCGCGTGGGGCGAAGGAGTTCCACAGCACCCACACGATGATGACGATCGTCATCCAGACGATGAACCGTCCGGTGCCCAGGAACCGGGCGATGCGCTCCGAGAGCCGCCCGAAGGCCTCCGGGTCCCACTCGGGCAGGATCCGGCGCCGGGGCAGGCGCGGCTGGTCCAGCCGGACGCGGGGACGGGCCGACGCCGTGGCGCCGGCCGGGGACCGCTCGGAGCGGGTGAGGTCACGCTCGGGAGCCATCGGGCACCTCCCCCTCGACCAGGTGGAACTCCGTCTCCCGCCAGTCCTCGGGCAGCATGTGGTCCAGCACGTCGTCCACGGTCACCGCGCCGAGCAGCGAGCCCGCCTCGTCGACGACGGGCGCCGCGACCATGTCGTACGTCGCGAAGAACCCGGCGACCACGGGCAGTGTCGCGCCCGGCGAGAGGGTCTGGAGGTCGTCGTCGAGGATGGAGCTGACCAGCGTGTACGGGGGGTCGCGCAGCAGCCGCTGGAAGTGGACCGTGCCCAGGTACTTGCCGGTCGGCGTCTCGTCGGGCGGCCGGCAGACGTAGACCTGGGCGGCGAGCGCGGGGGAGAGGTCGGCGTTGCGGACCCGGGCGAGGGCGTCGGCGACGGTCGCGTCGGGCCGCAGCACGATCGGCTCGGTCGTCATCAGACCGCCCGCCGTGTGCTCCTCGTACGCCATCAGGCGGCGCATGTCGGCGGCGTCGTCGGGCTCCATCAGGCTCAGCAGCCGCTCCTTGTCCTCCTCGGGCAGCTCGGAGAGCAGGTCGGCCGCGTCGTCGGGGTCCATGGCCTCCAGGACGTCCGCGGCGCGCTCCTCCTTCAGCTTGCCGAGGATCTCGATCTGGTCGTCCTCCGGCAGTTCCTCCAGCACGTCGGCGAGCCGGTCGTCGTCGAGGGCGGCGGCCACCTCCGCGCGGCGCTTGGCGGACAGGTGGTGCAGGACGTTCGCCAGGTCGGCCGGGCGCAGCTGCTCGAACGTGGCCAGGAGGCTCTCCGCGCCCTGCCCGTGCTCCTCCAGGGAGAAGCCGGTCACCGACGACCACTCCACGGTCAGCTTCTCGCCCCTGCCGCGCCGGAAGGCGCCCGACTTCCTGCCCTTCTGCACGAAGATCCGGTCGATCTCCCAGTCCCGGCGGGCCGGCAACTGCCGTACGGACAGGTCGAGGACGGTGACCTCCTCGCCGGTCTCGGCGAGCGTGACGCGCCGGTCGAGCAGCTCCCCGAAGACGAGCCGCTCGGTGGGCCGCTGTTCGAAGCGGCGGACGTTCAGGACGCCGGTGCTGAGGACCTGGCCGGACTCGATGCTGGTCACCCGGGTCATGGGCAGGAAGACGCGGCGCCGGTTGGTCAGTTCGACGACCAGTCCGAGCAGCCTCGGCGGCTTGCGTCCGACCCGCAGCATGACGACCAGGTCGCGGACCCGCCCCACGGTGTCGCCGTTGGGGTCGAACACGGCGACTCCGGCGAGGTGGGAGACGAAGATCCGGGGGGCGCCCGCTGCCATGTCCGGACCTCCTTCTCGTACGCGCTCGTACGGGGTGTGCGCTGTCCTGTTCCCCGCGGTGTTGCGGGTGAGGTTCTTTTCCCAATTGCCCGCTCGTGCGGGCTTCAGGCTAGCCCGTCCCGATCGGGTACGCCCTGGTGAGCGGTCCGGACGGACTGGCTCCGTTCGCCCTCCGGGACCCCGGTACGCTGCGGTACGCCGTTCAGGAGTCCCCCGCAGAAAGGCAGCCCCCTCTGTGACTGCGATCGCCCAGGGCCGTACCCGTCGACGGGCCGCGCTGGTGAGCGCGATGTGCGCGCTGGCCGTGACGGGCCTGGGGCTCACCGGGTGCGGCAGCGAGGACCCGGACGCGGGGACGAACGGGGTCGGCAAACTGACCGCCGACAAGATCCAGGCGAAGGCACAGGCGGCCGCCGCGGCGGTGGACGCGGTGCGGCTGTCGGGGACCGTGGTCGCCGGCGGGAAGTCGTACAAGCTCGACATGAGCCTGAAGTCGGACGGCGCCACGGGATCGGTCACCGCCGACGGCACCGCGTTCCACCTGCTGCGGGTCGACGAGGAGCTGTTCCTCAAGGCGGACGCCGCGTTCTGGAAGCACGAGGACGGCAAGGGCGACGACGCCGGCTCCGACACCGCTGCCGCGGGCAAACTGGACGACAAGTACGTGAAGGTGCCGACCGGTGATCCCTCGTACAAGAAGTTCAGCGGGTTCACGGACAAGGACCTCCTTCTCGACAGTGTGCTGACACTGCACGGTTCGCTGGACAAGGACGGGCACCACGAGCAGGCCGGGGTGCGCACCATCCGCATCACGGGTGACGGGGGCTCCGGCGGCACGCTGGACGTGTCCCTGGAGGGCAAGCCCTACCCGCTGCGCCTGGTGCGCGCGGGCGGGGCGGGCACGCTGACCTTCTCCGCCTGGGGCAAGGACTTCACCCTGGAGGAGCCGGCGAAGGGCGAGACCGTGGACTACGGCAAGGAACTGCCGACGTCGTGACCGGCTACGCGCGCGTGCCCTTCTTCCGTTTCTTCTTCAGCAGCAGCCTCGGCAGGCCCGCGGGGGCCGGCTGACGGGTGGTCGCCGGGGACGGCACCGGCGGCGCCGCCAGGTTCCCGTCGGGCAGCGGCGACGTACCGCCGGTCGGCTCCAGCCGGATCACCCGGCACTCGCGCGCCCAGCGTCCGGTCATCGCCTCGCCGTCGGGCGCGTTCAGCCGCTTGCCCTTGAGGTCGGCGACGGCCGCCTCCCACGCCTCGGTGCCGGGGGCGAGCTGCACGACCCGCGCGGTCCAGGTGACCAGCCGGCCGCCCTTGTCCTTGCTGCGGACGGTCACCTCGGCCGTCGCACCGTCGGCCAGTCCCGGCAGTGGCTGCTCGCCGGGACCGTCGCCGACCAGAGCGGCCGCGCCCTCGTGCCACACGTGCCACAGCGCCCGCGCCGTGCGTTCACCGGCCGCCTCGACCCAGATGAGGCCGGACTTCTTGGTGGCCTCCTCGACGAGGGCCGGATCGAGCAGCTCGCGTGTCATGGGGACCACCCTATCCAGGCGGTACTCACAGCCAGCCGTTGCGCTTCAGCGTGCGGTGGATGCCCACACAGAGCGCCACCGTCACCGACATCATCACGGGGTAGCCGTACCGCCAGTGCAGCTCCGGCATGTGGTCGAAGTTCATGCCGTAGACCCCGCAGACCATCGTCGGTACGGCGATGATGGCCGCCCAGGACGTGATCTTGCGCATGTCCTCGTTCTGCGCGACGGACGCCTGCGCGAGGTTGGCCTGGAGGATCGAGTTGAGCAGTTCGTCGAAGCCGATGACCTGTTCCTGGACCCGGGCGAGGTGGTCGGCCACATCGCGGAAGTACTTCTGGATGTCGGGGTCGATCAGCCGCATCGGCCGCTCGCTCAGCAGTTGCATCGGCCGCAGCAGCGGCGACACGGCCCGCTTGAACTCGAGTACCTCGCGCTTGAGTTGGTAGATCCGGCCGGCGTCGGTGCCGCGCGGGCTGCCCTTGCGGCCCGGCGAGAACACCTCCGTCTCGACCTCGTCGATGTCGTCCTGCACGGCGTCGGCCACCGCGATGTAGCCGTCGACGACATGGTCGGCGATCGCGTGCAGCACCGCCGAGGGGCCCTTGTCGAGCAACTCCGGGTCGTCCTGGAGGCGGTGGCGCAGCGCGCGCAACGAGCCCTGGCCGCCGTGCCGGACGGTGATGAAGAAGTCCTTCCCGGTGAAGCACATGACCTCGCCGGTCTCCACGACCTCGCTGTTGGCGTCGAACTGGTCGTGCTCGACGTAGTGGATGGTCTTGAAGACGGTGAACAGGGAGTCGTCGTAGCGCTCCAGCTTGGGGCGCTGGTGGGCCTGGACCGCGTCCTCCACGGCCAGCGGGTGCAGCCCGAACTCCCGGGCGATACCCGCGAACTCGCTCTCCGTCGGCTCGTGGAGTCCGATCCACACGAAGCCGCCGTCGCGGCGCACCAGGCGCATCGCCTCGTGCGGGGTCAGCGGCGTCGCCGTCTCGACGCGGGCGCGTCGCGGTAGACGGCGCAGTCGACGACGGCCGAGGGGGTGGCGGGGTCGCGAGTGGTGTCGTACGCGCCGCTCTCCTTGCGCAGGGAGGGGCGGGACGGGCGGACCACGGCACGCAGGTCGCGGATCATCGACATGGCAGGCTCCTTCGCGACAGGCAACGAAAGGCGCCGACGACGGATGGAACTACCCGGAATGGGGACGTCCTGACTGCGGATGTTTGGCACGTCCACAAAGCGGGGAGCACCGCACCGTCGCGGTGGCGGGTTTCGCTACTGATTCAGCTACTGCTTCAGATCAGACGGATCGCGCGGACCGAAGAGGTCAGGGGGATCCGGTACAACGAAACGAAGTGCTCTTCCGAGTGTGAACGCGAACGCGAGAGGCGGCGGTCGGCCGGAGCCCCAGAGCTACATCAGCGGCGGGAAGAGCGAGTGGTACTGCACGGTCGACTTCGATCCATGACAGCCCCACCTCCTCCAGCCGGTCCCCCGTAAGGGAATACCTTCGGCGTCGGGGCTTGATCGCGACGCTTCTGCGTGCTGCCCCGAACCACCGGCCCAGGGTATCAGCCGACCGAAGTGTCAAGGTGCTGCTTCGCCCGGTACTGGCGAGTTCTATGCTCGCGGCATGGCAGATGTTCTTCCTCTGGTCGAGGCCCGGTTGCGCAGCGCGTTGGGCGAGCCGGACGCCCGCGCCGCGGTCACCTTCCTGGGTACGGACCGCATCGAGGTTCTGCGCTTCCAGGAGGGCGACATCGTCCGCTACACGACCCTCGGCATGTCCGCGCAGCCGATGAGCGACCCCACCGCGATGCTCGCCGACCCGGTCAAGGGCCCGCGCGCCGAGCTGGTCCTGTCCGTGCGCGCCGGCCTCGCCGACACCGACAAGGTGCTCCGGCCGCTCGCCGTGCTCGCCGCTTCCCCGCAGGTCGAGGGCGTGGTCGTGGCACCCGGCGCCTCCCTGGACGTCGGTGAACCCCTGTGGCCCGGCGCCCCGTTCACCTCCGTACTGGTCGCCGAACCCGGCGGTCTGATCGAGGACCTGGACCTGGACGAGCCCCTCGACCCGGTCCACTTCCTGCCGCTGCTGCCGATGACCCCCAACGAGGCCGCCTGGAAGCGCGTGCACGGCGCCCAGGCCCTCCAGGAGCGCTGGCTGACGCACGGGACGGACCTGCGGGATCCGTCCCGCAGGTCGTCCCGCTGGAGTGACCGAACTCACCGATCGACGGCCGGATCCGGTCAGTTGGCGAACACGGTGACCCCGTCCTCGGTCGCGTGCCGCGGCTCCGGCTCCGCCGCTTCGTGGGTGAGCGCCCGGCGCCGTACGACGACCACGGCCGCGCCGAGCACCGCGGTGACCGCCGCGACGACGAACGGGACGTGGATGTCGGTCCACTCCTCGATCCTCGGTGCGAAGAACGGCGCGGCGGCCGCGGCGAACCAGCGCACGAAGTTGTAGCCGGCGCTCGCGACCGGCCGCGGGGCGTCCGACACGCCCAGGGCCAGCTCGGTGTACACGGTGTTGTTCACACCGATGAAGGCGCCGGACAGGATCGTGCACACCACGGCGGTGGCGTGGCCGCCGTAGCCGAGGACCAGGACGTCGGCGGCGAGCAGCAGCAGTGAGCCGCCGAGCACCTTCAGCGAGCCGAACCGCCTCTGGAGCCGCGGGGCCACCAGGACCGAGAAGACGGCGAGCAGCAGGCCCCAGGCGAAGAACACCGCGCCCGACCTGTAGGGCGTCATGTCCAGCACGAAGGGCGTGAAGGCTAGCACGGTGAAGAACGTGTAGTTGTAGCAGAACGCCGAGACCGCCGCCGACGCCAGACCGCCGTGGCCGAGCGCCTTGAGCGGGTCCAGCAGCGAGGTCCTGAGGGCCGGCTTCGGCTGCTCCTTCAGGAACGCGGTGATGCACAGGAAGCCGATCGCCATCAGCACCGCGGTGCCGAAGAAGGGGTAGCGCCAGCTGGCGTCCCCGAGCAGCGCGCCGAGCAGGGGCCCGCACGCCATGCCGAGGCCCAGGGCGGACTCGTACAGCAGGACCGCCGCCGCGCTCCCTCCCGCCGCCGCGCCGACGATCACCGCTAGGGCGGTGGAGACGAACAGCGCGTTGCCCAGGCCCCAGCCGGCCCGGTACCCGACGAGCTGTCCGACGGTGTCGGAGGTGCCGGCCAGGCCCGCGAAGACGACGACGAGGGCGAGGCCGAGCAGCAGGGTCCGGCGGCCGCCGATCCGGCTGGAGACGAAGCCGGTCACCAGCATCGCGAAGGCGGTGATCAGGAAGTACGAGGTGAAGAGGAGCGAGACCTGGCCGGCCGTGGCGTCCAGACCCTGGGCGATGGACGGCAGGATCGGGTCGACGAGTCCGATGCCCATGAAGGCGACGACGGACGCGCCGGCCGTCACCCAGACGGCCCTGGGCTGCCGCAGAAGGCCACCGGCTCCCGCATCGAAGGGGTCCATGCTTGCTCCCGTCCCGAACAGGTAGTTGGCTTTTACATAAACTATGTTAGCCAAGCTAACTAGTGCAGGATACATCTATAAGGCTTCGTTGCACCGGGTTCCGCCCGGACGGGTGATCGTCCTTGACGTGGGCCGGATCGGGTAGGACCGTGGGGCTCTATGAGGGGCGAACCCAGTTGCCCGAAGTGTGGTGGCCGGGTCAGGGCTCCCGGCCTCTTCTCCGATTCCTGGCAGTGCGATGCGCATGGGGCCGTGTATCCGCTCCAGCCCGTGATCCCGCCCAGCGTCGAGGCCCTCAGCGTCGTCGTGCACCGTACCCAGGTGCCGGTGTGGATGCCGTGGCCGCTGCCGGTCGGCTGGCTGTTCACGGGCGTGACCTACGCCGGTGACGACCGCGGCGGCGGTCGCGCCAGCGCCGTCGCGTGCACGGGCCCCGGCCCGCTCGGCGGCATGGGGGAGCTGATCCTCGTGGCCGAGGAGCTGGGCGTCGGACTCGGCGCGCGCTACGCCGGGATGGACGGCCCCGACCCCGGCCCGCACATGAACGTCGAGAAGCCGCCCCAGGCCAAGGTCCTCGCCGCCGGCCGCCCCACCCCGCTCTGGCTGGTCAACGGCGCCCCCGACGACCGCGCGGTCTTCGCGGGCGAGGCGCGGGGGCTGTGGCTGTGGGCGGTCGTCTGGCCCGAGCAGTCGGGGCTGCTGATGTACGACGAACTGGTGCTGACCGACCTGCGGGACGCGGGGGCGGAGGTCGAACTGGTGCCGTGCGGGGCGCTGTCGCCGCGGTTGCTGGAGCCGTAGGGGCGTCGTCCCCGGTGTGAGGCTTCGATGCGGGCGCGGGTGCCGGGATATCGGGGTGCAGGGTGCTCGGGTGTTGGGGTACCGGGGTGCCCTGGGCGTCCGGGTGCCGGGGTGTAGGGGTCGCTCGGGGTGTAGGGGGCGCTCGGAGTGTAGGGGTCGCTCCCCTGGTTCGGGTGTGACAGGGAGGTCCGGAAATCCGGTTATCCTTGAGCGTCCCCGTCCGCCCGTCACCGCTTGGAGCCCGCGTCGTGCGCATCGATCTGCACTGCCACTCCACGGCTTCCGACGGTACGGACACCCCGGCCGAGCTGGTGCGCAACGCCGCCGCCGCCGGACTGGACGTCGTCGCGCTGACCGACCACGACAGCACCCGTGGGTACGCCGAGGCGATCGCCGCGCTGCCGAGCGGGCTGACACTCGTCACCGGGGCCGAACTGTCCTGCCGTGTCGACGGCATCAGCATGCACATGCTGGCCTACCTCTTCGACCCCGACGAGCCCGCCCTGCTCGCCGAGCGCGAGCTGGTGCGTGACGACCGGGTGCCGCGGGCGCGCGGGATGGTCGCCCGGCTCAACGAGCTGGGTGTCCCCGTCACCTGGGAGCAGGTCGCGCGGATCGCGGGGGAGGGCTCGGTCGGGCGTCCGCACGTCGCCACCGCGCTCGTCGAACTCGGCGTCGTGCCGACCGTGAGCGACGCGTTCACCCAGGACTGGCTGTCCGACGGGGGCCGGGCCTACGTCGAGAAGCACGAGACCGACCCCTTCGAAGCGATCCGGCTGGTCAAGGCGGCGGGCGGGGTCACCGTCTTCGCCCACCCGGCCGCGAGCAAGCGGGGCCGGACGGTGCCGGAGTCCGCGATCGCCGAACTGGCCGCCGCGGGCCTCGACGGCATCGAGGTCGACCACATGGACCACGACGACGACACCCGCGCGCGGCTGCGCGGGCTCGCCGCGGACCTGGGGCTCCTGGTGACCGGGTCGAGCGACTATCACGGCAGCCGCAAGACGTGCGTGCTCGGCGAGTACACGACGGACCCCGAGGTCTACGGGGAGATCACCCGGCGTGCGACCGGCGCGTTCCCGGTGCCGGGGACCGGCGGAGCCTGAGGCTCACCCCCGACCCGCCACCCTTCACCCACTTTCCGCAAGGCTCCCGTACTGATGTTCGACGTCGCCGTCTTCGGCTCCCTCTTCCTCACCCTCTTCGTCATCATGGATCCCCCCGGGATCACCCCGATCTTCCTCGCGCTGACCTCGGGGCGCCCGCCAAGGTGCAGAAGCGGATGGCCTTCCAGGCCGTCTGCGTGGCCGGCGCCGTCATCACCGTCTTCGGGCTCCTCGGCCACCAGATCCTGAACTACCTGCACGTCTCCGTGCCCGCGCTGATGATCGCGGGCGGGCTGCTGCTCCTGCTGATCGCCCTCGACCTGCTGACCGGCAAGACCGACGAGCCCAAGCAGACGAAGGACGTCAACGTGGCGCTGGTCCCGCTCGGCATGCCCCTGCTGGCCGGTCCCGGTGCGATCGTGTCCGTCATCCTGGCTGTGCAGAAGGCCGACAGCGCGGCCACGCAGGTGTCGGTGTGGACGGCCATCCTCGCCATCCATGTCGTGCTGTGGGTGGTGATGCGCTACTCGCTGCTCATCATCCGGGTCATCAAGGACGGCGGCGTGGTCCTCGTGACGCGCCTCGCGGGCATGATGCTCTCCGCCATCGCCGTGCAGCAGATCATCAACGGCGTCACGCAGGTGATCCAGGCGGCCTGAGCCCTTCCGGTACGCGCAGAGCCCCTCACGGCGTCGTGCCGTGGGGGGCTCTGAAGTCTGTGTGAGGACCCGTGGTGTTACGAGGCCGAGGCGTCGGCCGGACGGATCCACAGCCGCTGCCCGATGGCGGCGGCCTGCTGAACGATCCGGTTGACGGAGGCGGCGTCCACGACGGTGCTGTCCACGGGGGTGCCGTCGACGTCGTCGAGTCGCATGATTTCGAAGCGCATGGGCTTCTCCCTTCGTCTGGTCATCCTCCTGAGGAGAATTGCTGTACGTGAAGAGTCAACGGGATGCGTGTTACAAACATTCCCTACGCTAAAGAAATTTTTCGAACGTCTAACTACTAACCGGTAAGGGAGCCCGCCATGCCGGCCGGCGACAGGCAGTCCGCCGTGGTCGGCGCGTGAGCTTGCGGAGACCGAACGGGACCGGTTGTGTTCGCAGCGTGACCGCCGGGACAATGGGCGCGATGAACGACGACCTCGCGGCCCTCGCCGCCCGCATCGACCGCACGAACGAGCTGCTCACCCGCATGCTCGCCGAGGTGGCGAAGACACCCTCGACCCATGCGATCTTCGTCGACGCGGGGTACCTCTACGCGGCGGCGGGCCGGCTGCTCACCGGGACCGAGGACCGCCGGGCCTTCGACCTCGACGCCGAGGGCCTGATCGACGCGCTCATCGACCGCGCGCGCACGATCTTCGCGGACAGCCGGCTGCTGCGCGTCTACTGGTACGACGGCGCCCGCCGCCGCATCCACACCTCCGAACAGCAGACCATCGCCGAACTCCCCGACGTCAAGGTCCGGCTGGGCAACCTGAACGCCAACAACCAGCAGAAGGGCGTCGACTCCCTGATCCGCAGTGACCTGGAGTCCCTCGCCCGGCACCGCGCCATCAGCGACGCGGCGCTGCTGGGCGGCGACGAGGACCTGGTCTCGGCCGTGGAGGCCGCGCAGGGGTACGGCGCCCGCGTCCACCTCTGGGGCATCGAGGCCCCCGAAGGCCGCAACCAGGCGGAACCCCTGCTGTGGGAGGTCGACAGCCAGCGCACCCTCGACCTCGACTTCTTCAAACCGTACGTCTCCCGGCGCACCGCCCAGACCTACGAACCGGCCGGCGCGGCCCGGCCCACCCGTGACGACGTCCGCTTCATCGGCGCGCAGATCGCGGCGAAGTGGCTGGCGGCGCGCGGCCGGGAAGCCCTCGTGGAACTGCTGCCCGGCCACCCCTACCTGCCGGGCTCCGTCGACCAGGACCTGCTGGTGGAGGCGGAGGGCATGCTCCAGTACTCGCTGCGCGGCCAGTCGGACCTCAGACGGGCGCTGCGGGACGGGTTCTGGGAGCACTTGCAGACGCAGTACTAGCCGGACCGGCTGGTCCGAGTCGGGCTGCCTGCGCGCGGTTGATCCACGTGTGGGTGGTCCGGGTTCGGTTGATCGGTGTTCGCTGGCCTGCGCCGGCTTGTTCGCTGGCCTGCGCGCGGCTGGCCTGCGCGCGGCTGGGTCCCGTGCGCCTGGTCTGCGTCCGGCCGATCCGTGTCCGGCAGGGCCGTGTGCGGCTCCGGTCTGCGTCCGGCAGGGCCGTGTCCGGCAAGGTCGTGTCCGGCGGGCCGTATGCGGCTCTGGTCAGTCCCCGTCCGGGCGGATCTTGTCCCAGAAGTCGGCGAGCGCGTGGGCCGTCGGCAGGGGCTGGTCCAGGTTGGGGGAGTGCTCGGCGCCCGCCACGACCGTCCGGTGGGCGCCCAGGTCCATCGCCATGTCGTCCAGGAGGGCCACCGGCCAGGTGTCGTCGCGCGCCCCCGACAGGACGTGGAACGGCAACGGCACGGCGGCGAGTTCCGCGACACGGTTCGGCTCGGTCAGCAACTGGCGTCCGGTGGCCAGGAGTTGGGCGGGCTTGTGATTCACCCAGCGCTGCCGCAGCAGCGCCGGTTCGCCGAACCCGCGCGCCGGACCGCCGACTTCCTCCGGCGGGCCCATCGCCAGGATGGCCTCCCACACCTCGGGCATCGTCATCAGCGCGAGCGCGTCGTGCAGCAACTGCACGCGCTGCCGCTGCGACTCGGAGATCTGCGCCGGGCCCGACGCGACGAGCGTGAACGAGAGGAAGGGGGAGTGGTCGATCAGGACGGCGGCCCGGGCGATCTGACCGCCCAGCGAGTGCCCCGCCAGGTGCACGGGGGTGCCGAGCGCCTCCGCCTGCGCGAGCACGTCCCGCGCCAACTCCTCACGCGCGTACGGCGCTTCGTCGAACGCGGGACCGTCGCTCTGGTTCTGCCCGCGCCCGTCCACGGCGACCGTGCGGTACCCGCGCGCCGCGAGCGGCTCGTGCAGCAGGTGGAAGTCCTCCTTGCTGCCGGTGAACCCGGGCAGCAGCATCGCCACGCCCCGCGGCACCACACCGTCGGCCACGGGCGAGTCGACGACGGCGAACTCACCGCGCGCGGTCCGCAAGGGGTACGCGCGAGCGCCTGGGGGCGGAGTGAAGGCGGGCGGGATCGTCACACGCCGAGGCTACCGGGCCAGGCCGACGGGCCCGCGCGGAGGGGCCGTCGAGGGAACGGGGCCGGTGCCGGGAACGCCGACGGCCGGCACCCTCCAGCGGGGGAGGTCCGGGCGTCGGACTGTGCCTGTGCCCTGGCGGGCGATCAGCTCTCCGCGGACTCCGCGGCGGCCGTCGCCTTGCGCGGACGCCGGGTCTTCGGCTTGGCCTCGTCGGCAGCACCGGCTTCGGTGACCGTGGCGGCGGCCTTGCGGGTGCGGCGGGGCTTGGTCTCCGGCTCCTGCGCGGCCTGGGCCGGGATGTCGGCGACGGTGGCCGTCACCTCCGGCTGAGCGGCCTTGCGGGTGCGGCGCGGCTTGGCCTCCACGGCTTCGGCCGTGTCGACGGCGACCTCGGCGGCCGGGGCCGCCTTCTTGCGCGTACGACGCGGCGCGGGCTCGGTGGCCACCGCGGCGCTCTCGGCGGTGTCGACCGCGGCCTCGGCTGCGGCCTCGGCCGGGGCCGTCGCCCTGCGGGTGCGGCGACGCGGCCTGGTCTCGGTCGCCTCCGCCGCCGTGTCGACGGCGGCTTCGGCCCTGGGGGCCTCCACGGGCGCCGGGGAAGTCTCCACGGGCGCCTGGGCCGGGATCTGCACCGCGGCCTCGGCTGCCGTCTCCGGCACGCTCACCGGCGCGTCCGCGGTCCTGCGGGTGCGGCGGCGGCGCGGCTTGGCGGTCTCCCCAGCGTCGGGAGCCGGGCTCTCCACGGTCTCCACGACCGCTTCAGCGGCCTCGGGAGCGCTGACCGAGGTCGCGGACGCCGCCGTGGCGACGTCCTGCGCCCCTGTGCCACGCCCACGGCGCCGGCGTCGCGGCGTACGGGACGAGGTCGCGTCCTCCGCGGCGGGTGCCTGCTCGGGTGCGACGGTCGCGGCGGGGGCCGAGGCGTCGAGAACCTCGCCGTTGCGCGTGCGGCGGCGACGGCGCGGCGTACGGGCGGGGCGCTCGCGCTCGGCGGAGCGGGTCTCGTCCCGGGCGCCACCACGGCGGTCACCCCGGTCGTTGCGGTCGCCCCGGCCGCGTCCACCGCGGCCGCCCGGCTCGCCGAGGTCCTCCACCTCCTCCGCGGCGAGTCCGGCGCGCGTGCGCTCCGAACGCGGCAGAACACCCTTGGTGCCCGCGGGGATGGCGAGTTCCTCGAAGAAGTGCGGGGACGTGGAGTACGTCTCCGGCGGGTCGGGGAACCCCAGGTCCAGCGCCTTGTTGATGAGCTGCCAGCGCGGGATGTCGTCCCAGTCGACGAGCGTGACGGCGATGCCCTTCGCACCCGCGCGGCCGGTGCGGCCGATGCGGTGCAGGTACGTCTTCTCGTCCTCGGGGGACTGGTAGTTGATGACGTGGGTCACGCCCTCGACATCGATACCGCGGGCGGCCACGTCGGTGCAGACGAGGACGTCGACCTTGCCGTTGCGGAAGGCGCGCAGCGCCTGCTCGCGGGCGCCCTGGCCGAGGTCGCCGTGGACCGCGCCGGAGGCGAAGCCGCGCTGCTGGAGCTGGTCGGCCAGGTCGGCCGCCGTGCGCTTGGTACGGCAGAACACCATGACCAGGCCGCGGCCCTCGGCCTGCAGGACGCGCGCGACCATCTCGGGCTTGTCCATGTTGTGCGCGCGGTACACGTGCTGCTTGGTGTTCGCGACGGTCGCGCCCGCGTCGTCCGGCGACGTGGCGTTGATGTGCGTCGGCTGCGACATGTAGCGGCGCGCGAGGCCGATGACCGCACCCGGCATGGTCGCCGAGAACAGCATGGTCTGCCGCTTCACCGGAAGCATGTTGATGATCTTCTCGACGTCGGGCAGGAAGCCCAGGTCGAGCATCTCGTCGGCCTCGTCGAGGACGAGCGAGCGGATGTGCTTGAGGTCGAGCTTCTTCTGGCCCGCGAGGTCCAGCAGTCGGCCCGGGGTGCCGACGACGACGTCGACGCCCTTCTTCAGGGCCTCCACCTGGGGCTCGTAGGCCCGGCCGCCGTAGATGGCGAGAACGCGCACATTGCGCACCTTGCCCGCGGTCAGCAGGTCGTTGGTGACCTGCGTGCACAGCTCGCGGGTGGGGACGACGACGAGCGCCTGCGGGGCGTCGGTCAGGTCCTCCGGCTTGGCGCGGCCGGCCTCGACGTCGGCGGGGACGGTGACGCGCTCGAGGAGCGGAAGGCCGAAGCCGAGCGTCTTGCCGGTGCCGGTCTTGGCCTGCCCGATGACGTCCGTGCCCGTCAGGGCCACCGGAAGCGTCATTTCCTGGATGGGGAAGGGGGTGATGATGCCGACGGCTTCGAGGGCTTCAGCGGTCTCGGCAAGAATCCCGAGCTCTCGGAACGTGGTAGTCAGGGTGCTGCCTCTTCTGTGTGCGCGGTGCGAGGCGAGCGCGGGGGTCGTGGCGGACCGTGTCAGGGACGTCGGCCGCCCTTGGGGCGAAACCGGCAAGACGCGGGACCTCTGCCGACGCTCTAGCGTTCGTACCGCTGAGGGGTTCCCTCCGGTCGTCGTACGCGATGTGCCGTACGGCCAGGGAGGGCTGTCGGGTCGGAGCCGATCGGGCCTCCGACCGGGCATCCTCATACGTGCAGCCCGTCGAATATTCGGCAGGCGCATTACCACCATACCCCGGATTCGCGCACATGCGATGGCCGATTCGGTCACGTTGTGGTTGTCACACCGTCGGACACGGTCCTTCGCGTCGTCGTTGTCACACTGATTGACCAGGGACTTCCGTCCCACGACGAGCGGGCTATTGTGCGCTGCATGACGAGCTCTGACAAGCCTGAGAACGCCGCCACCGGTATCGCCGCCCAGGACTGGGCGAAGGCATCCGCCGATCCCCAGTACCGGGCCGCGGTCGTGGACCTGCTCGGCGCTCTGGCGTACGGCGAGCTCGCGGCGTTCGAGCGGCTCGCCGAGGACGCCAAGCTGGCGCCCACGCTGGAGGACAAGGCCGAGCTGGCGAAGATGGCGTCGGCCGAGTTCCACCACTTCGAGCGGTTGCGCGACCGGCTCACGGAGATCGGCGAGGAGCCGACGCGCGCGATGCAGCCGTTCGTCGCCGCGCTCGACGGCTTCCACAAGCAGACCGCCCCCTCGGACTGGCTGGAGGGCCTCGTCAAGGCCTACGTGGGCGACTCGATCGCCAGCGACTTCTACCGCGAGGTCGCGGCCCGTCTGGACACCGACACCCGTGCCCTGGTGCTGGCCGTGCTCGACGACACCGGTCACGCCGGTTTCGCGGTGGACCGGGTGCGCGCGGCGATCGACGCGGACCCGCGCGTGGGCGGGCGGCTCGCGCTGTGGGCGCGCCGGCTGATGGGCGAGGCCCTGTCGCAGTCGCAGCGGGTGGTGGCCGATCGCGACGCGCTGTCGACGATGCTCGTGGGCGGGGTCGCGGACGGGTTCGATCTCGCGGAGGTGGGTCGGATGTTCTCGCGGATCACCGAGGCGCACACGAAGCGGATGGCTGCGCTGGGCTTGGCCGCGTAGCCCTTGCGGGGGGCGTTCGGGGGGCGGGGGGCTGCGGTGCTGCGGGGGGCTCGAGGGCTCGCGGCTGCGGGCCGGTTGTCGCTGGGCGCCGCAGGATCCCGAGCCCCCGCGAGCCGTCCCCGCTGCGGAGCCGTGGGGGCCGTCCTCGCTATGCCGTCGCTGACCGTCGGCGGAGTCTTGTCGCCGGGCGCAGGAGCAGGGAGAGGGAAGCGGTGGAGACGATCACCGCGCCGAGGAGACTCCCGATCGAGGAGCCGGGGCCCAGGGCGGTGTGGGTGACGAAGTCGCCGAACAGGGCTCCGGCGACGCCCGTCGCGAACACCAGGGTGCGGGCCGGGAGCCGGTGGGACAGGCGGTGGATCGCCGCCCACGCGAGCACGAGGCCGAGCACAGCGGAGCCGAGCGCTTCCAACATCATCCGTGGTCCCTCCAGGCGGTCGGGCTGTGCACCAGGGTCGTATGCCCGTCCTACCCGTGACCTGCGGAATGCAATCCTCCCCTGTGGCTTGCTTGTGCTCCATCCGTGGAGGACGCGGTGGGAGCGTGGAGGACCGGGCAGGACGCGGAAGGGGCCCGGCGGCCGAACGGCCGCCGGGCCCCTTCCGTCGAGCGTCGCCTACAGCGCGCCGAAGCCCACCTTGCGCGGGGCCGGCTCGCCCAGCTCCACGTAGGCCAGGCGGTCGGCCGGAACCAGGACCTTGCGGCCGTGCTGGTCCGTGAGGCTGAGCAGCTGCGACTTACCGGCCAGTGCGTCGGCCACCACGCGCTCGACCTCCTCCGGGGTCTGACCGCTCTCCAGAACGATCTCGCGGGGCGCGTGCTGCACGCCGATCTTGACCTCCACGGCTAAGTCCCTCCGACGGTCACGAGGTGCGCGGGCGTCCGCGCCGTACGCTGCACACATTAGCCCGGTGAGGGGACGTACACGGCGCGGCCGTCCACGCCAGGAGCGAACAGCGGGCGGGAACAAACGGCCGGGCCGGTGCGCTCAGTGCTGCTCGGTCCCGTGCAACGGGAATCCGGCGATGCCCCGCCAGGCCAGCGAGGCCAGCAACTGCACCGCCTCGTCGCGCGGGACGCTGCGGTCGCTGTGCAGCCAGGAACGGGCCACCACCTGCGCGAGGCCGCCGAGCCCGGAGGCCAGCAGCATCGACTCCGCACGCGAGAGACCGGTGTCCTCGGCGATGACGTCGCGGATGGCTTCGGCGCACTCGTTGGTGACCTTGTCGACGCGCTCGCGCACGGCGGGCTCGTTCGTCAGGTCCGACTCGAAGACCAGACGGAAGGCGCCGCCGTCGTCCTCGACGTACGCGAAGTACGCGTCCATCGTCGCGCGGACGCGCTGCTTGTTGTCGGTCGTCGACGCGAGCGCGCTGCGCACGGCCTGGATGAGCGACTCGCAGTGCTGGTCCAGCAGTGCCAGGTAGAGGTCGAGTTTGCCCGGGAAGTGCTGGTAGAGCACCGGCTTGCTGACGCCGGCGCGTTCGGCGATGTCGTCCATCGCGGCCGCGTGGTAGCCCTGCGCGACGAAGACTTCCTGGGCGGCGCCCAGCAGTTGGTTCCGTCGGGCACGGCGCGGCAGGCGCGTGCCTCGCGGGCGCGCCGCCTCGGTCTGCTCGATGGCTGTCACGCCGCCTCCCAATGTCGTCCCTCTTGCGGTGTGCCGCCGCGCCGCCATCGTACTTTTCGGTAACCGTGGTGTGCGCGGTGCGAACGCAGAATTTCACGGACCGGACGATGGTAAAAGCCGTGGATATGGTTTCGAACCGGGGCGTTGTGGGCAGAATCGTGCTCCGCTCCAGCTCGACGCGACGGTGATCGCCGGCGTTTCCCTATCGTTTCGCGGCGGTGGTCCTCGGTCTCCTCAGCGGTAGTCGTCCTCGTCGAGCGTGACGACACGCGCCTGTTCGGCGAGGTCGGCCTCGTTGGCCCGGCTGGGGTCGACCCCCTCCAGCGAGTCGTCACTCTCCGGTGCGATGTCGGCCTTCTGCTCGGCGGCGTCGTTCTCCGGCGCCTCCACGCCGATCTCCGCGGAGTCCTCCTCGTCCGTGAACGTCTCCGGATCGGTGGGGTCGATGGCCATGACGGGCTCCCTTCCTACGAACGTCCCTGGAAATGCAGGGGCCACACGCGGGTGCCCTCTGTACGAGCCTAGGAGACACCCTTTTCGGACGCTATGCGATGTGCCCAGGAATCGAGCAGCCATCTGCGCGACGCGCGGTCGGCCTCTTGTGACGCCGAACACACGGGTCCCCGCGTGATCGTCTCGTAACATTGCGGCATGTCTTCGACAGAGCTGCCGTCCGTGCCGCCCACCAGCGTGCTGCCGAAGGCCGCGTCGGTCCGGGTCGCCGAGGGCGAGAGACTGCGGTCGGTCCGCCTGCCCGGCGTCACCCTGACGGTCCGCTCCAGGCCGCCCACGCGCGCGGGACTGCAGCCCGCGTTGTGCGTCCACGGCCTCGGGGGTTCCTCGCAGAACTGGTCCGCGCTGATGGCGCAGCTCGACGGCGTCGTCGAGAGCGAGGCCGTCGACCTGCCCGGATTCGGCGACTCGCCGCCGCCGGACGACGGCAACTACTCCATCACGGCACACGCGCGTGCCGTGATCCGTCACCTCGACGCGTCCGGCCGTGGACCCGTCCACCTCTTCGGCAACTCGCTCGGCGGCGCGGTGTGCACGCGGGTCGCGGCGGTCCGCCCCGACCTCGTCCGGACGCTCACCCTCGTCTCGCCGGCCCTGCCGGAGCTGCGTATCCAGCGCACGGCGGTGCCCACAGGGCTGCTCGGCATGCCCGGGGTGGCCGCGCTGTTCACCCGGTTCACCCGGGAGTGGACGGCCGAGCAGCGCGTCCGCGGTGTGATGGCCCTCTGCTACGGCGACCCCGGGCGGGTCACCCCGGAGGCGTTCGGGTACGCCGTGGAGGAGCTCGAGAGGCGGCTGCGGCTGCCGTACTTCTGGGACGCCATGACGCGCTCAGCGCGCGGGCTGGTCAACGCCTACACGCTGGGCGGTCAGCACGGCCTGTGGCGTCAGGCCGAACGCGTCCTCGCCCCGACCCTCCTCGTCTACGGCGGCCGCGACCAGCTCGTCGGCTTCCGCATGGCCCAGCGGGCGGCCCGCACCTTCCGCGACTCCCGCATGCTCACCCTGCCGAACGCGGGGCACGTGGCGATGATGGAGTACCCGGAGACGGTCGCCACCGCCTTCCGGGAGCTGCTGGAGGAGACGATCGGGCGGGGCGAGCGAGGATCTCGCACGGAGTCGGAGGCCGGACCCGATACGGGCGCGCGGCCGGATACGGACCTCGGTCCGACGCTCGGCACGGGTACCGGGGTGCGGCCGGATGCCGACCTCGGGTCGAGGCCGGATGCGGGGCCGGAGTCAGGCTCGGGAACGGGGTCGAGCTCCGGGGCGTTCTCCGAGCGGGCCGGTGGATCCGCGGGTTCGGGGAGCTGAGGGGGTCGTGGGACGTCACAGTCGACGCGGGTCCGCGCCCAAGAACGCACCACAGAAGGGCACCGGCGGTGCCTCCCCGGAAGCCGTGCCGGGCGTGGCGCGGGGCGGCCCTCCCCAGGGCGAGGACCGGCCCGCCGCCGGACCCTCGGCGAAGCCCGGGTATCCCGACGGCACCCCGGCACGCGGCCTGCCCCGGCTTCCCGACGGGACCCCGGCTCGCGGCATGCCGAGACTTCCCGACGACACCCCCGCTCGCGGCGTGCCCCGGCTTGCCGACGGGACCCCGGCTCGCGGCGTGCCCCGGCTTGCCGACGGCCCCCCCGCTCGCGGCCTGCCCGTGCCGGGCGGGCGCCGCACCCCCGAGGGAACCCCGCCGCACGGCACCCCGCAGGTCCGCGGCGGGCACCCCGAGCAGCGTGAGGCCGGGGGAGCCTGGGGCGCGCTGAAGGGCCGTACGGCCAGCGGTTCCGGTCCGCTGATCCCGCGACAGCGACCCGAGTCCGCGGCCGGGTCCCGGCAGCGGCGGACGGATTCCGCGGCGGGACCGCGCCAGGACTACCTCGACGCCTTCACCGGGGACGACGACGTCTTCGCGCGCCGCGTCCCCGTGGCCGCCGCCGCGGTCACCGCGCTCGCCACCGACCCCTACGTCGCCCCGCGCCCCACCGACGCCTACGTCTCCGTCACCGACTGGGACAGGAGCCCCCGGCCGACTCCCGCGGGCGGCGGGGCCGGCGGAGCCGACGGCGAGCCGCCCACCGGTGAGCCGGCGGCCAGGGGCGGCAAGGGCCGGGCCTTCACCGGTATCGCGGCCGCCGCCGTCACCACGGTGCTCGCCATCGTCGTCGCCGGCCAGGTCACCGACGCGCGCGACGACGACTCCCTCCAGTCGCAGTCCACGGCCGACAAGGCGGCCCGGGACGCCCGCGACGCCACCGCGCGCGACGCCGAGCGGCCGAGCCCGTCGGCGTCCCCCAGCGTGGTCCAGCTGACGTACGACCAGAAGATGACCGTGCGCTACCCGCTCGGGGCCACGTTCGCGGGGTCGGGGAAGTTCGACGCCGTACCCGGTATCGACAAGGCGCCCGGCAAGGGCCAGAAGTACACCTACCGCGTGGACGTCGAGCAGGGGATCGGCCTCGACGGCGCAGTGTTCGCGCAGGCCGTGCAGAAGACGCTGAACGACGACCGCAGCTGGGCCCACAACGGCGCGCGGACCTTCGAGCGCATCCACTCGGGCGAACCCGACTTCGTCATCACGCTCGCCAGCCCCGGCACCACCGCCGAATGGTGCGCGAAGTCCGGCCTGGACACCACCGAGGACAACGTCTCGTGCGACTCGGCCGCCACCGAACGCGTGATGATCAACGCCTACCGGTGGGCGCAGGGATCCCAGACCTACGGCGATCAGATGTACGCCTACCGGCAGATGCTGATCAACCACGAGGTGGGCCACCGGCTCGGCTACGGCCATGTCACCTGTGACAAGGACGGCGACCTCGCCCCGGTCATGCAGCAGCAGACGAAGTTCCTGGAGTACGACGGGATCCGCTGTCTGCCCAACCCCTGGCCGTACCCGAACAGCTGACGAACGGCCAGGAGCCTCTGCGGGGCGCCCGGAGGGCGCCTGCACGCCCCCCGCGGTGTCACGGTTCGCGCTCGTCCGATCTCTTAGCGCGACGGAACGCCCGCCGTACGGGAAAGTTACGACCGTTCACCCCTTTTGGTGGTGCGACGGACAACCGTCCGTCGCACCACCGCCTTGTCCGCATACGTTCGTCCCGCTGCGAGCCGTCGGGTCAACGGCGGCTCCCCAAACGGGAGATCGGGGGTGCACACGTGCGCATCGGACTGATTACGGAGGGTGGCTATCCGTATGTGAGCGGTGACGCGGGACTCTGGTGCGACCGGCTCGTGCGCGGGCTCGGGCAGCATGAGTTCGAGGTCTACGCGCTCAGCCGCAGCGAGCGCCAGGAGGCCGCCGGCCAGGTCGCGCTGCCGCCGCACGTCACCCGCGTGCGTACCGCACCGCTGTGGACCGCCGAGGGCGACGGGGTGGTGCACGGACGGCGTGCGCGCCGGCGTTTCACCGAGCACTACGGCGCGTTGGTGTCCGTGCTGTGCGAGGGCGCGCCCGCCGACGTGGGGACCGACCGTGCCAGCCCCCAGGCGGACCGTTTCGGCAACGCGTTGTACGGGCTCGCGGAACTCGCTCGCGACGAGGGCGGCCTGGTGGGCGCGCTCCGTTCGGAGGGCGCCGTGCGCGCTCTGGAGCGCGCCTGTCGTGCGCCCGGCGCGGTCGGTGCGGCGCGAGAGGCGCGCGTACCCGATCTCCTCGCCGTCACCGGCCACCTCGAACACGCCCTGCGCCCCCTCTCGCTCGACTGGTACGAGGACGACGGGGACGACGGGCTCGGCTCGGTCGACCTCTGCCATGCCGCGTCGGGGGGTGCGGCGGCGCTTCCGGGCCTGCTCGCCCGTCACTTCTTCGGGGTGCCGCTGCTGGTGACGGAGTACGGGGTCCGCTTGCGGGCGCACTATCTGGCTGGGGCTGGGGCTGGGGCTGGCGGGCTCGGGCTCGGGCGGGGGGCGCGGCTGTCTCTGCCGGAGCGGCTTCGCCGTCGGGCGCGGCGTCGGGTCCGGCGCATGGCCCGTCGCAGGGCCCCGTGCAGGTGCCGGTACCGGAGGGTGCCCCGGCCGTACGGTCGCTGCTCGCGGCCTTCCACGGGCGGCTCGCCGCCGAGGTGTACCGGCAGGCGGCATGTGTCACGTCCGGCAACGCGCACGCCCGCCGCTGGCAGGAACGCTGCGGTGCCGACCGGGCCAAGCTGCGGACGGTCCACCCGGGCATGGACGCCTCCCGCTTCGCCGAGGTCGGGGACTCCCCGGACGCCGCCGACCCGCGCGCACTGGTCTGGGTCGGCAGGGTGGAACCGGCGAAGGACCTGGTGTCCCTGCTGCACGCCTTCGCGGAGATCCGCAAGGAGGAGCCCGGGACCCGGCTGCGGATCTTCGGCGCGTCCGCCGGGGCGGAGGGCGAGGCCTACCTCGGCCACTGCCGGATGCTGGCCGCGCAACTCTTCCCCGACGAGGCGGCCGGACCGCACTCCGTCGGCGACAACCCGGTCTCCTTCGAGGAGATCGGCGGCCCGGAGGTGCCCGGACTCGCCGAGGCGTACGCGGCCGGTGCCGTCGTCGTCCTGTCCAGCGTCGTCGAGGGGTTCCCGGCCGGCCTGGTCGAGGCGATGTTCAGCGGGCGCGCGACCGTCTCCACGGACGTCGGCGCGGTGGTCGAGGTCATCGGCGGTACCGGACTCGTCGTCCCGCCGCGCAACCCGCGGGCGCTCGCGGAGGCGTGCGTGGCTCTGCTGCGCGACCCCGCGCGCCGTGCACGCCTGGGTGCCGCCGCCCGCGCACGCGCCCTCGAGCTGTTCACCGTCGAGCAGAACACCGCGGCATTTCACGGCATTTACCTGGAGGTCGTCTCCCGGAGTCCGGTCCGCCGGGGCGTTTTCGACGCGGCCGGCGAACCCCGGCCCTTCGCGGTCCCGGCCGAGGCCTGGCTGCCGGGCCGGTGGACCGGCCTCGGCGGACGGGCCGTCCCCCGGTACCCGTCCGCCTGGACGGCGGGACCGCCGGTGCGGGGTACGGCGGCTGCGCGCGGTTCCGTCGCGGCGCCTGCCTCGTCGGCGCCCCCGCACCACCGCCGCCGCCCCCCGCTCCCGCCGTCGCGACCGAGGGGGCCCGATGAGCGGCCTGGGCGAACTCGACCGCCCCCGCGACCCCGGCGAGCCCCCGGTGCCCGGGACGAACGGTCGGGCGAGTGGCTGGTGAGCGAGGACACCGCTCCCAGCACCGACGCGCGGCACGACTCCGGTGGACCGGCGGTGGACACCCCCGCCGAGAGCCCCCTGCCGGCCTCCGACGCACGCCCCCGCCCGGGTTCCGGCCCCGTCGCGCCCCGGCGAGGCGGCGCAGTGGACCCGGTGAAGGCGCTGATGCACCGGCACCGTGAACTGTGCGAGCGGGCGGTCGATCCGCTGGAGATCGCGGCGGGCCTGGAGGCCCACGGCGTGACCGACCGCACGGCCGCGCGGTTCCGGCACCGGGACGTCTTCTCCCTCGCGGAGGAGATGTACGCCCGCGTCCCCCGCGACGGCGACACACCCCCGCGCCCGGAGTCCGCTCCGGCGCCGCGGGCCCGCCTGGACTGGGCGCTGCTCACCCTCCTGCCGGGCGCCCTGACCACCGCGACCGTCGTCGGCCTGCGTCTCACCCACGGTCAGGCCCGCCTCCTCGCGGTCACCGCAGGCGTCCTGGCCGTGGCTCTGGCGCTGCGGGCCGCGCTCCGCCGGGGCCCGCTGAGCCGACGCCGAGGCCGGCCCTCGTCGAGCCCACGCGGCGGCCCACACCCCGGCCGACACCGTACCGGCGGCTGGACCTGCTGGCTCCTCACCTACGCCGCCCTCGGCGACGGCCTGCTGCGCGCCGCGGCCGACGGTGGCCCCGACGGCCTGCCCACCGGAACGGCCGACGGCCCCTGGCCACTCGCCACCGCCCCGCTCGTCACCCTCGCGCTGGCCTGCGCACCCGCCGCCTGGTGCGCGCACCTTCTCGCCGTGAGCGCCCGGCGCAGGCTCGGCACCAGCCGAGGCCTGGACGAGTTCGTCGCCTCCGTACGGCCACTGCTGCTCGGCATCCTCGCCCTGTTCCTGTGCGCCCTCGTGCTCCTCACCGGCGCCTGCGCGGCTGTCCTCGGTGAACCCGCCGCCTACGCGGGGACGCTCACCCTGGGCGCGCTCCTCCTCCTCTCCCGCCTGCTCACCGTCCACGGCTTCACCCACGCCCCGGCCGTCGTCCTCAGGGCGGCGGGTGCGGCCGAGGCGATCGCCCTGGCCACGCTTCTCGCGGGCCGCCTGCCCCGCTGCGGCTTCCTGGCCGCACCCGTGGACACCCTCCTGGCCGCCTGGGGTCCCGCCGGAGTCCCCGCCCTAGCCTGCGGGGCGGCGGCCCTCACCCTGCTGATCCACGCGACCCGCACCCTCACCAGGGCCTCGGCCCACGCGCGAACGGACCAGCCGTGCTGACCCGACGCCGTCCGCCCGCACCCGAACACCGCGCGCCGCGCCACCCCCACCGTCGCACGGACCGCACGACGCACGCGCTCCTCCACCCATGAAATCCCCCTAAGGAGAGACCAGATGACCACCTCCCGATCCGGAGCGACCGGAGTCACCGGGGCACCCGCGGTCGCAGGAGCCCGCGCGGTCACAGGAGCAGCCGCGGCGAGCACCCCGGGGGCCGCGCGATGAGGGTTTTGCTGACCGGAGCCAACGGCTACATCGGCCGCTTCGTCGCCGACCGTCTGCTCGCCGACCCGGCCGTCCAGCTCACCGCGCTCGGCCGCGGCGACGACGCCGACGTCCGCTTCGACCTCGCGAGCGGCAGCCCGGGCGCCCTCACCCGCTTCCTCGACGCGGTCCATCCCCAGGTCGTCGTCAACTGCGCGGGCGCCACCCGCGGCGGAGCCCGGGAACTCACCCGGCACAACACCGTCGCCGTCGCCACCGTCTGCGAGGCGCTGCGCCGCAGCGGCTGCGGCGCCCGTCTCGTCCATGTCGGCTGTGGCGCCGAGTACGGCCCCAGCCAGCCCGGTTCCTCCACCGCCGAGGATGCCGTCCCACGCCCCGGCGGTCCGTACGGCGTCAGCAAGCTCGCCGCCACCGAACTGGTCCTCGGCTCCGGCCTGGACGCGGTCGTGCTGCGGGTGTTCTCCCCGGCCGGCCCGGCACCCCCGCCGGCTCCCCGCTGGGCCGGCTGGCCGAGGCGATGCGCCGCGCCATGCAGTCGGGTGACGGTGAGCTGAAACTCGGCGGACTCGGCGCCCAGCGCGACTTCATCGACGTCCGTGACGTCGCCCGCGCCGTGCACGCCGCCTCGCTGTCCGCCGCACAGGGCGTCATCAACATCGGCTCGGGCCGCGCCGTCCGGCTCCGGGACGCCGCCGTCGTCCTCGCGCGTGTGGCCGGATACGGCGGCACCCTCCACGAACTGGACGGCCCTCCCGGCGGCCACCTCAGGCCGACCATCGGCCACCCGCGCCCCGACTCCGACCACGTGGCCCCGGTCGCGTACCCGTACCCCGACGGGTGCGGCAGCTGGCAGCAGGCCGACGTCCGTACCGCCCGTGACCGGCTGGGCTGGCGCCCCCGGATCAACCTCGAGGAGTCGCTCGCCGACATCTGGATGGAGGCGGCATGCCGTATCTGACCGGAACCCGGCTGGGCACCGCGAGCACCGACGTCCGCGCCGGGTTCGGCGTCCCCGGCTTCGCGCACCCCCTCGTCGCGCCGGTCGAGTGGGGCGAACTCGCCCGCCCCGGCAGGCCCGTGCACTGGGTCGTCCTCAACGTCGCCGACGGCGGCCCCGGTGTCCGCCCCGACCCGCACTGCCTGGAGGCCGCGGGCCGACTGCGCAACGCGAACGTCCGCGTCCTCGGACACCTCGACGCCGTCCACGGCGCCCGGCCCTTCGCCGAGGTGATCTCCGACGCCGGCCGCTACCTCGACTGGTACCAGGTCGACGGCTTCCTCCTGGACCGCTGCCCGACCGATCGCGACGCGCTCCCGGAGATCCGCCGCACGGTCGGTATCCTCCGCACGCTCCGTGACACGCCCCACATCGTCCTCGGGCACGGCACCCATCCGCACCCCGGATACGCGGAGAACGCCGACCAGCTCGTCACCTTCTCCGGGCCCTGGAGCGACTACCGCTGGTCGCAGGCGCCCGAATGGACCGCTGACCACCCGCCCGAGCGGTTCTGCCACTTCGTGCACGGCGTGCCCCGCGGGCATCTCGACGAGGCGCTGCGGATCGCCCGCTGGCAGGGAGCGGCGACGATCTGGTTCACCGACCGTCACGATCAGGACGGCGCGTTCGACCCGTGGGAGACCATGCCCGGCTACTGGGACGAAATCGTCTCGCGTGTCGGAACAGGTGTCTCGGAATGAAGGAGGCCATGGCAGTGTTACGCGGAGAACAACTGTAGTGATTGACCGACCAACGGAGTCCCCGTGTCGCTGCCACCCCTGGTCGAGCCGGCTGCCGAGCTCACCGTAGACGAGGTCCGCAGGTACTCCCGCCACCTGATCATCCCCGACGTCGGGATGGACGGGCAGAAGCGGCTGAAGAACGCCAAGGTGCTGTGTGTGGGCGCCGGCGGCCTGGGCTCGCCGGCGCTGATGTACCTGGCCGCGGCGGGCGTGGGCACGCTCGGCATCGTGGAGTTCGACGAGGTCGACGAGTCGAACCTCCAGCGCCAGATCATCCACAGCCAGGCCGACATCGGCCGCTCCAAGGCCGTGTCCGCCCGCGACTCCGTCCTCGGCATCAACCCGTACGTGAACGTGGTCCTTCACGAGGAGCGGCTCGAGGCCGACAACGTGATGGACATCTTCAGCCAGTACGACCTGATCGTCGACGGCACGGACAACTTCGCGACCCGCTACCTGGTCAACGACGCTGCCGTGCTGCTGAACAAGCCGTACGTGTGGGGCTCGATCTACCGCTTCGACGGTCAGGCGTCCGTCTTCTGGTCCGAGCACGGTCCCTGCTACCGCTGCCTCTACCCGGAGCCCCCGCCCCCCGGCATGGTCCCCTCCTGCGCCGAGGGCGGCGTGCTGGGCGTGCTGTGCGCGTCCATCGGTTCCATCCAGGTCAACGAGGCCATCAAGCTCCTCGCGGGCATCGGCGAGCCGCTCGTCGGCCGCCTGATGATCTACGACGCCCTGGAGATGCAGTACCGCCAGGTCAAGGTCCGCAAGGACCCCGACTGCGCGGTCTGCGGCGAGAACCCGACCGTCACCGAACTCATCGACTACGAGGCCTTCTGCGGCGTCGTGTCCGAGGAGGCCCAGCAGGCGGCCGCCGGTGCGACGATCACTCCGAAGCAGCTCAAGGAGTGGATCGACGACGGCGAGAACATCGAGATCATCGACGTCCGCGAGCCGAACGAGTACGAGATCGTCTCCATCCCCGGCGCCAAGCTGATCCCGAAGAACGAGTTCCTGCTCGGCACCGCTCTGGAAGGCCTGCCCCAGGACAAGAAGATCGTCTTGCACTGCAAGACGGGTGTCCGCAGTGCGGAAGTCCTCGCGGTGCTGAAGTCCGCGGGCTTCGCGGACGCCGTCCACGTCGGTGGCGGTGTGATCGGCTGGGTCAACCAGATCGAGCCGAGCAAGCCGGTCTACTGAGCCGACCTGCCTGCCTGACCGGCGGGGGCCGCGCGCACCGAGGGTGTGCGCGACCCCCGCCGTCGTCATGAGCAGACCTTGCCGTCCTTCGGCACCGTGCCGTCGAGCAGGTAGTCGTCCACCGTCGAGTCGACGCAGTCGCTCCCGCTGCCGTACGCCCCGTGGCCCTCGCCCTTCCAGGTGAGCAGCACGCCCACACGCTCGCCCAGTTCGTCCGCCATCCGCTGCGCGCCTTCGTAGGGCGTCGCCGGGTCGCCGGTGTTGCCGACCAGCAGGATGGGCGCGGCTCCGGCAGCGCTCACCTCCGGGCTGTCGAACTGCCCAGCCACCGGCCAGTCGTGGCACCAGCCGGCCGTGTCCCAGCCGAGGAACGTGCCGAACACCGGCGAGATCTCCTCGAACTCGGGCAGCAGCCTCTTCGTCTCCTCCGGCGTCGGCCGCTGTTTGTCGTCCAAGCACGATATGACCCGCTGCGAGTGGGTCGTCGTGCCGTAGTTCCCCTCGGTGCCCCGCTCGTTGTAGGCGTCGGCGAGCGTGAGCAGCTCGGAGCCGTCGCCCTCCTGGGCCGACTCCAGGGCGCTGGTCAGCGTCGGCCAGCCCTCCTTGCTGTACAGCGGCAGGACGATGCCGGTGACCGCGAGCGTCTGGGTCAGCTTCCGCCCGGAGGACGTCGGCAGCGGGGCGGTGTCGATCCGCTTCAGCAGGTCGGCGATCTTCCGGCTGCCCTGCTCGGGGTCCTGACCGGTCGACTTCAGGTAGTTGTCGAGCGCGAGTTGGAAGCCCTTCGCCTGGTTCTTCGCGTGCCCCACCGTGTCGGCACTCGGGTCGACGACCGCGTCGAGGACCACCCGGCCCACGTTCCTCGGGAACAGGTGGGCGTACACGCCGCCGAGTTCGGTGCCGTAGGAGATGCCGAAGTAGTGCAGCCTGTCGTCGCCGAGTACCTGGCGCATCAGATCCATGTCGCGCGCGCTGTCGGTGGTGGAGACATGCGCCATCAGCTCTCCGACGTCCTTCTGGCAGCCCTTGCCGAAGTCGACGGCGTCGCGGAGGTAGGCCTGTTCCTCGGCCTTGGTGTCCGGGGTGGAGTCGACCGACTCGGCGGCCTGGATGTCCTTGTCGCTACGGCAGCGGACGCCTTCGCTGGCGCCCACCCCGCGCGGATCCCAGCTCACGAGGTCGTACTGCTTGCGCAAGGAGGACACCGTGGAGCCATACGCGGGCATCGTCGACACTCCGGAGCCGCCCGGGCCGCCGAAGTTGAACAGCAGCGAGCCGATCCGCTCGCTGCCGGTGGCGCGGGACTTGGCGCGGATCATCGCGAGGTCGATCGTGTCCCCCTCCGGCTTCGACCAGTCCAGCGGCACCTTCAGCTCCGCGCACTGCCACTCGCCGCTGGGCGCGTCGGAGTCCGCGGTGGCCTTGCAGCGGCCCCAGTCGGGTTTCTGCCCGGTCAGCGAGGCGGGCAGGGGTGCCGCCGTCCCCTCCGCGGTGCCGGAGGAGGAGACCGACGGGCGCGCGTCGGCCGTACGTCCCTTGTTGTCGTCGCCGTCGTCGGACGAGCCACCGCAGCCCGTCATCAGCAGTGCGGCGACGGCTCCCGAGGCCGTCCACCGTACGAATCGCGCCATGTGCGTTTCCCCCCTCGCGGGACCGTCCGCACCGGTGGCGAACGGCTGTCAGGCCATAGTAGGCGGAGCACAGCACACCCGTCAGAGCCTGTGGATAACCCTTTGACCTGCATGTTTAGTGAGTTTTGGATGTCATGAACAGGCCGTCCCGGAGGTCGGTATCTGCGGAGTGTCCCCGACGGGGCAGTCCCCGTCTTCGACACGCAGTCCTCGGTGAAGTCGTCGAGCGCCAGCCGGAAGCCCCTGGCCTGCCCCAGCGCGCCCTGCCGGTCGCGCCCACCCCCGCGCGCCACGGTCCGTACCAGCCAAGGCCCACCTTGCGTCTCGGGGGGACTGCCGTTCGGACCGGGGCCGGGGCCGGGAGCAGGGTCCGGTCGCGGGGGGCCTCCCACGCCTTGCGGGCGGTGGCGGGCACCGCAAGGCGGAGCAGAGGCAGGCGACCCACGACAACGCGGCGAGGTGCGGTGGCGAGGGCCCGCGAGCCGCATGCCCGGACGGGAGGTCCTACATGACCCGGACGGGAGGTCCTAGAGGGCGCCCTTGCGGGTGAGGTGGGTGAAGGCCAGCCAGCCCGGCAGCACCGGCAGCCACAGCGTCAGCAGCCGGTACAGCAGCACCGCGGGGGCGGCGACCTCCTTGGGGAGGCCGACGGCGATCAGGCCGACCGTCAGCGTCGCCTCCACGGCGCCGACACCGCCCGGTGTCGGGGCGGCGGAACCGAGCGCGTTGCCGGCGAGGAAGACGACGGCGACGCTGGCGAGGCTGATCGACGTCGTCTCGTCGCCGAACGCGCGGATGGACGCGTCCAGGCACATCACGAAGCAGGCCGTCAGCAGCAGCATGCCGCCGATGCCGGTGACCAGCTTCTGCGGCCGCTGGAGCACGTCCAGCATGCGCGGCACGACCCCCGCGAACAGCGACCTCACGCGCGTGACGACGAACTTCCGCAGGAACGGCACCGAGGTCACCACGAGCACCAGCACCGCCACGGTCAGCAGACCCGCGATGACGGTCCGGGACGGCGACAGCGACGGTGTCTTCTCCGTGCCGGTCAGATAGCCGAACGACAGCAGCATCAGGATGTGGCAGCCCAGCCCGAACAACTGCGAGGCACCGACGCTCGCCACCGCGAGCCCCGGCCGCACCCCCGCGCGCTGGAGGAACCGCGTGTTGAGGGCGACCCCGCCGACCGCGGCGGGCGCGACGATCTTCACGAACGACCCGGCGACCTGCGCGGCCACCGTCCGCGGGAACGGCACCCGCTCCGGCACGAACCCCAACAGACTCATCGCCGCCGCCACATAGCTCACCGCCGAGAACAGCACGGCCGCGGCGACCCAGCCCCACTCGGCGTTGGCGATGAGCGGACCGAACTCGATGTGCGTGAGCTGGGTCAGCAGGAAGTATGCGCCGATCGCGCCGGCGATAAAGCTGATCAGCGTGCGCGGCCGCACCCGCTCCAGGCGGGCCGGCTCCACCGGCGCCTGGGGCCGGATGAGCAGCACCTCGTGCCGGATCTGCGTGAGCAGGTCCTCCTCGCGGGCCTCGTCCAGCGCGTCGTCGATGGCCCGCTTCTCGGCCCGCGTCTCCGCGCGCACGGCCTTCTTCTCGGCCTTGTCGAGGGGAGGTCCGCTCTCGTGCCCGGCCGCCGCATGACGGGCCTGCTTGGCCTGCCGGGACGCCTCCAGGACGGCGTCGCGCTCGCGCTGCGCCCGCTCCCGGGCCAGTCTGCGCAGCGTCGCGCGCGTGGAGCGGCTCAGCGCGATGGGCTGGAGCATCGGCAGACAGTCGGCGACGGCGTCGGGCCCGAGCACCTCCACCGCGGAGGCGACCGCGCGTTCGGCGCCCACCCGCAGGCCGAGCGTCACGAGCAGTTGCGAGGTGTCCATGCGCAGCAGCAGATCACCGGCCGCGATCTCGCCGACCCGCATGTCGGTGAGGATCACCGTGCCGGAACGATCCACCAGAATCGCGTCGCCGACCAGCCTGCGATGCGCGATGCGGCGGGACTGGAGGGCGCGCACCTGCTGCCAGGTGTCGTGCAGCAACTCGTCGGTGATCTCCTCGTCGGCCAGCGAGTCCAGGGTGCGTCCGCCGGTGTGCTCGTAGACGAGCATGACGGCGTCGGGGCCCAGCTCGGAGGTCGCGATCAGCTTCGGTGCGTTGGCTCCGGCCGCGATCGCCGCGTAGGCCAGCAGCGCCTCCTGCTCCAGGGCCTGGCGCAGCGACTGGAGGCTGCTGCGGGTGGCGAAGCCGCGCAGGGTCAGATTGCGCCACGCGCGGTAGAAGAAGCCCTGCGCCTGCTGCTCGCGGTCGACCACCGTGACGTCCAGCGGTGGGCCGTCCTCCAGGGTGACGAAGTAGCGCCGGCCGCGGTCACCGGTCTCCGGGGTCTCCGAGACCTCCTCGCGCGCGGCGCTCACCGGGCGGAAGCCGACGTGGCGCAGGCCGGCCATCAGCGTCCGTCCCGTGGGCCGGACGTTGGGCGAGCCGACCGCGTACAGCGTGCCGTAGGCGATGGTCCAGCCGATCAGAACCGTCAGGATGATCGAGAACGGTGTCGTGTAGCCGGTGACGAGCATCGAGAACGCGTCGAGCATCAGCACGATCCACAGCACCGCGCGCCACCGTGGTCGCCGTGACATGCCGACGGCGGTCATATAGGCGATGACGGGCGCCAGATAGCCGTGCACGGGGTCGGTGAGGGCCTGGATGTCACCGGGGGAGGGCTGGGTGAGAGCCTCCTGGATGGAGTTCGGGGCGGCCTTGGCGACCCACAGGTCGGTGGCGAGCGTCACTCCGTGCGCGAGGACCGCCGCGAGCACGCCGTCGGCGATCCGCAGCCCGTCCCGCTTGATGAGCCGCTCGATGGCGAACGCCACCGGCACCAGCAGGATCGCGATGCTGGAGGCCAGTCCCGCGATCTTGATGAGGAGATCGGGCGCCTGTCCGGTGCCCTTGTTGATGTCCTGTTCCAGGCCCGAGGTCGTTCCGTGCGCAAAGGCGGCGATTCCCAGCAGGACGACGACGGCGAGCACGCCGATCAGCAGCCGCATGAGGTCGGAGGGGCGGTGCACGCGCGCGGGGAGCAGTGGTTCGTCGCCCTCGACCTCGTCGATGTGCGTCACCTCGACCAGGTCCTCGTCCTGCTCCGCCGGGCCGGCGGCATCCGGGCGCGACGCAGCGTCAGAGGTGCCCTCCGCGTCCTCGGGATGCACACCCTGCTGCTTCATCGTCTCTTCTTGATCTCGTATCACCGGTCACCGCCCGCACGATGGTGGCATGCCCCACCGACACACAGGGGCGTCAGGGTGCAAACGCGGGGCGCACAGTCTGCCCGAAGCGTCGCAGTGGGGCGAGGGTCACGCCGGGTCGCGGGCCCGTCGCATTGTCGGTGCGGTGGTGCAGGATGGGGCGGATGAGCGAGCAGAGCCTTCCGGACGCCGCCCGCCCGGAGTACACCGGCGACACACCGTCGGACCCCATCGACGACGCGCTGCCCGTGTACGCCGAGCGCGTGCTCGAGGTCGCGGAACTGATCCCGCCCGCGCGGGTCATGACCTACGGCGACGTGGCGGAATGGCTCGAGGAGGGCGGGCCGCGGCAGGTCGGCCGGGTGATGGCCCTCTACGGCGGAGCCGTCCCCTGGTGGCGTGTCGTGCGCGCCGACGGGGTGCTGCTGCCGGGCCACGAACTGCGGGCCCTCGACCACTACCGAGCCGAGGGCACGCCGCTCAAGGAGGCGAGCCGGGCCGCTGCGGGGCACCTGCCGCGCCTGGACATGAGACGGGCGAGGTGGGACGGCGGTGAGCGTGCGGAGGGTCACATCTGACAGCTTCCGCCATCCACCCCGCCCAGGGGGAGCCTGTGGCCCGTACGGGGGAAGCGGGGCACGTCCGTGACATGGCGTACGTTCGAGGGGCGAGGGACCTGCGTGGCCTACGGGCCGCACGGGCCGTGAGGGAAGAAGTGGAAGCCGTCCTTCCGACCTGCCCGTCGGCGTACCGTCGGCTGGACGCGTCGCCCTCATCCCGGGACCACCGCCCGCCCCGGGCGGCACCCGTCCCACCACGCCCCTCTCCCGACGGCGCCCCGCGCCGGACGTGACGATCTGCACACCCACCAGGACCGGCGAACCACGTGAGCTCCTCTTCCTCCACCAGGCGCCTGCCGCACCCCCAGGGGCGGCAGGGGAGCCGTGGCGCGTACCGGCTGGTGCGTGCCCGCCCGGCCCGGGTGGATCCCCCTCGTCTGGACGCCGCACAGCGCTCCGTGGTTGACCACACCACCGGCCCGCTGCTCGTCCTCGCGGGTCCTGGCACCGGGAAGACCACCACGCTCGTCGAGTCGGTCGCGGCACGCGTGGCGCGTGGCGGCGACCCCGCGCGCATCCTCGTGCTGACCTTCAGCCGCAAGGCGGCCGTCGAGCTGCGCGACCGCATGGCCCTGCGCATGGGTGCCGCCCACGCGCCACGCGCCACCACCTTCCACTCGTACTGCTACGCCTTGGTCCGAGCCGAACAGGACAGTGACCTGTTCGCCGAACCGCTGCGGCTGCTCTCCGGCCCCGAACAGGACGTGGCCGTCCGCGAACTGCTCGCCGGCCAGGTCGAACTCCAGCGGCAGGGCCTCGCGCACGTGCGCTGGCCGGACGACCTGCGCGCCTGCCTCACCACGCGCGGGTTCGCCGACGAGGTCCGCGCGGTGCTCGCCCGCAGCCGTGAACTGGGCCTCGGCCCCGACGCCCTGGACGCCTTCGCCGGCCGCATCGGCCGCCCCGACTGGCGGGCCGCGGCGTCCTTCCTCGCCGAGTACCTCGACGTCCTCGACCTGCACGGCGTGATCGACTACGCGGAACTCGTCCACCGCGCGGTCCTGCTCGCCCACCGCCCCGCGATCGCCCAGCGGCTCGCCACGCAGTACGACGCCGTCTACGTCGACGAGTACCAGGACACCGACCCCGCCCAGGTACGGCTGCTGCGCGCCCTCGCGGGCGGCGGCCGCACCCTGGTCGCGTTCGGCGACCCGGACCAGTCGATCTACGCCTTCCGGGGCGCGGACGTGAACGGCATCCTGGAGTTCCCGGAGACCTTCCCCCGCCGCGACGGGCGCCCGGCCCCTGTGGAGGTCCTGCGCACCTCCCGCCGCTCCGGCGCCGGGGTGCTGGCCGCCACCCGGCTGGTGACCCAGCGCATGCCCCTGACCCGCCTCCCCGCGGAGAAGGTCCGCGCCCACCGCGATCTCGCCCCCGTGCGTGAGGGCGGCCGGGTCGAGGTCTACACGTACCCGACGTCCGGCACCGAGCTGGACAACATCGCCGACATCCTGCGCCGGGCGCACCTGGAGGACGGCGTGCCGTGGGGCGAGATGGCCGTCCTGGTGCGGGCCGGATCCCGCACGATCCCCACGGTCCGCCGCACCCTCACGGCCGCCGGCGTCCCCCTCGACATCGACGGCGACGACCTCCCCCTGCGCCACGAACCGGCGGTGGCGCCCCTGCTGACGGCACTGCGCGCGGTGGCCACCGCGGAGACGGCCACGGGTGCGGTACGGCCCGACGCGGGCGCCGACCGGCTCGGCGAGGGAGACGTACCAGGTGACAGTGGAAGCGGGCCCGTCGAGGCGGAGGCAGCCGAAGCGTCCTGGCTCGACACCGAAACCGCCCTCACCCTGCTCGCCTCACCCCTCGCGAGCATGGACGCCGCCGATCTGCGCCGCCTCGGGCGGGCCCTCCGCGACGAGGAGCGGGCCGGGGGCAACCCCCTGCCGCCACCGTCCGACGAACTGCTCGCGCGTGCCCTCGCCGAGCCGGAGCGCCTGGCCGTGCACGACCCGGTGTACGCGCGCGGAGCACAGCGCCTGGGCGCGCTGCTGAGGAAGGCCCGAGAGCGTCTCGCGGGCGGCGGTACGGCCGAGGAGGCCCTCTGGGACCTGTGGGAGGGCACGCCCTGGCCCGCACGCCTGGAGCGGTCCGCCCGCCGCGGCGGCGCGGCCGGCCGCAACGCCGACCGTGACCTGGACGCGGTGTGCGCGCTGTTCGCCACCGCCGCGCGCGCGGAGGAGCGCACCGGCGGGCGGGGCGCCCTCAACTTCCTGGCCGAGATCGAGGCCGAGGACATCGCCGCCGACACCCTCACCCGGCGCGCCGCGCGCCGCGACGCCGTACGCCTGATGACCGCGCACCGCGCCAAGGGGCTGGAGTGGAGCCTGGTCGTCGTCGCGGGCGTACAGGAGGGGCTGTGGCCGGACCTGCGCCGCCGCGGCTCCCTGCTGGAGGCCGACCGCATCGGCCGCGACGGGCTCGCCGAACCGCTCACACCGGGTGCCCTGCTCGCGGAGGAGCGCCGCCTGTTCTACGTGGCCGCCACGCGCGCGCGTGACCGGCTCGTCGTCACGGCGGTCAAGGCGCCCGCGGACGACGGCGACCAGCCCTCCCGCTTCCTCACCGAACTGGGCGTCGAGCCCAAGGACGTCACGGGCCGCCCGCGCCGTCCCCTGTCGGTCGCCGCGCTGGTGGCCGAACTACGCGCCACGACGGTCGACCCACGGGTCTCGGAACCGCTCAGGGAAGCCGCGGCGCGCCGCCTCGCCCGTCTGGCCGCCCTGGCCGACGAGGACGGCCGGCCCCTCGTGCCGTCGGCGCACCCGTACCGCTGGTGGGGCATGTTCGAGCCGACCGAGAGCAAGGTGCCGCTGCGCGACCGCGACCGGCCCGTCGTGCTCTCCGGCAGCGCCCTCGACCAGCTCGCCAACACCTGCGCCCTCCAGTGGTTCCTGGGCCGCGAGGTGAAGGCCGACGCCCCCGCCACGGTCGCCCAGGGCTTCGGCAACGTGGTGCACGTCCTCGCCGACGAGGTCGCCTCCGGACACACCCCGGCCGACCTCGCCGTCCTCATGGAGCGCCTCGACTCCGTGTGGAACGCGCTCGCCTTCGACGCGCCCTGGAAGTCGGCGCAGGAGAAGGAGCACGCGCGCGTGGCGCTCGAACGGTTCCTGAAGTGGCACGTCATGGACCGCACCGGCCGCACGCCCGTCGCCAGCGAGCACGACTTCGACGTCACCCTCGAAGCGGGCGAGTACGAGGTCCGCATCCGCGGCCAGATGGACCGCGTCGAGACCGACGGCGACGGCCGCGCCTACGTCGTCGACTTCAAGACCGGCAAAGCGGCGCCCACCGCGCGCGAGGTGGAACGCCACCCGCAGCTCGCCGTCTACCAGCTCGCCGTCAGCGAGGGCGCCGTCGACGAGGTCTTCGACGGCGCACGCCCCGAGCCGGGCGGTGCCGAACTCGTGCAGTTGCGTCAGGGCGCCGCCAAGCGGGACGGCGGCGAGAGCCTGCCCAAGGTCCAGGCGCAGGAGCCGCTGGAGGGCGAGTGGGTCGGCGACCTGCTCGCCACCGCGGCCGGCAAGGTCCTCGACGAGCGGTTCACACCCAGCGCCGGCCAGCACTGCACGCACTGCGCCTTCCGCGCCTCGTGCAGCGCCCGGCCCGAGGGGCGCCAGGTGGTCGAGTAAGCACGCTGGTGCGCCTGCCGGTCTGCCTGCCGGTCCTGCCGGTGTGGCAGCCGGCGTGCCTGCCGGTCTGTCGTAGGCCTTGATCGGTGGACCTGATCGGTGGACCTGATCGGTGGACCTGATCGGTCCGGTCCGGCACACGGCGTGGGCGGTCCGGTGTGCCGCACCGCGTGGGTGGCCGGTGTGACGGACCGCACCACATGTGCTGACCTGCGTGTCCTGCACGACGGCAGGCGATTTGTCATCGACTGTCAGTGCCCGCCGCTAGCCTCTCCCCATGCCCGCCCGTATCACCGATCCCGAGCAGCTCAAGGAGCTCCTCGGGATCCCGTTCACCCCGGAGCAGACGGCCTGCATCACCGCGCCGCCGGCCCCGCAGGTGATCGTGGCCGGAGCCGGGTCGGGCAAGACGACGGTGATGGCCGCGCGCGTGTTGTGGCTGGTGGGCACCGGCCAGGTCGCTCCCGAGCAGGTCCTCGGCCTGACCTTCACCAACAAGGCCGCGGGCGAACTCGCCGAGCGTGTCCGCAAGGCTTTGATCAGGGCCGGCGTCACCGACCCCGATGTCATCGACCCGGACAACCCGCCGGGCGAGCCGGTGATCTCCACCTACCACTCCTTCGCGGGCCGGCTGCTGACCGACCACGGCCTGCGCATCGGCCTGGAGCCGACGTCCCGGCTGCTCGCCGACGCCACCCGCTACCAGCTCGCCGCGCGCGTCCTGCGCGAGCGCCCGGCCCCTACCCGGCACTCACCCGGTCCTTCGCCGACCTGGTGGGCGATCTGCTCGCGCTCGACTCCGAACTGTCCGAGCACCTGGTCCGCCCCGAGGACCTGCGCGCGTGGGACGCCGAGCTGTTGCGCACCCTGGAGGGCGCCAAGCTCAGCAACGCGGATCTGCGCAAGGTGCCCGAGACGGCCGCCGCCCGGCGCGAACTCGCCGAGCTGGTGCTGCGCTACCGAGCCGTCAAACGCGAGCGCGATCTGCTCGACTTCGGCGACCAGATCGCCCTCTCCGCCCAGCTCGCCCGGATCCCCGAAGTGGGCCGCGTCCTGCGCGACGAGTTCCGCGTGGTGCTCCTGGACGAGTACCAGGACACCTCCGTGGCCCAGCGCACCCTCCTGGCCGGCCTCTTCGGCGGCGGGACCGGCCACCCCGTCACCGCCGTCGGCGACCCCTGCCAGGCGATCTACGGCTGGCGCGGCGCCTCCGTCGCCAACCTCGACGACTTCCCCGAGCACTTCGCCCACGCCGACGGCCGCCCCGCGACCCGGCAGGCGCTCAGCGAGAACCGACGCAGCGGCGGCCGCCTCCTCGACCTCGCCAACGGCCTGGCCGAACCGCTGCGCGCGATGCACGCGGGCGTGGAGGCGCTCCGCCCCGCCCCCGGCGCCGAGCGCGACGGAATGGTCCGCTGCGCGCTCCTGACCACCCACGCGGAGGAGATCGACTGGATCGCCGACTCCGTCGCCCACCTGGTGAACACCGGCAAGGCCCCCGGCGAGATCGCCGTGCTGTGCCGCACGGCCACCGACTTCGCCGAGATCCAGGGCGCCCTGGTCGACCGGGACGTACCCGTCGAGGTGGTGGGCCTCTCGGGGCTGCTGCACCTGCCCGAGGTCGCCGACCTCGTCGCCGTCTGCGAGGTCCTCCAGGACCCCGGCGCCAATGCCTCCCTGGTCCGCCTGCTCACCGGCCCGCGCTGGCGCATCGGCCCCCGTGACCTCGCCCTCCTGGGGCGACGCGCGCGGCTGCTCGTGTCCCACGCGCGCGGGGGCGACGGCGACGACCCGGACCAGCGGCTCGCAGCGGCCGTCGAGGGCGTGGACCCCTTCGAGGTGATCTCGCTCGCGGACGCGCTCGACACCTTCCTCGAGTCGCCCCTGGAAGGCACCGGCGACGACGACGGACTGCCCTTCTCCGCGGACGCGCGCGTGCGCTTCGCCCGGCTCGCGGCGGAACTGCGCGACCTGCGCCGCTCCCTGGCCGACCCGCTGATGGACGTCCTGCACCGCGTCCTCGCCGTCACCGGCCTCGAAGTCGAACTGTCGGCTTCCCCGCACGCCCTGGCGGCCCGCCGCCGCGAGACCCTGTCGAACTTCCTCGACGTCGCCGCCTCCTTCGCCGCCGCGGAGAGCGAGGCGAGCCTGCTCGCCTTCCTCGGCTTCCTGCGCACCGCCGCCCAGTACGAAAAGGGACTGGACAACGCCCTGCCCGGCGGGGAGAACACCGTCAAGGTCCTCACCGCGCACAGGTCCAAGGGCCTGGAGTGGGACGTGGTCGCCGTCCCCGGCCTGGTCACCGGCACCTTCCCCAGCGGCCAGGGTCGCGAGAAGTGGACCGCCCAGGCCAAGGTGCTGCCGCACGGACTGCGCGGCGACGCCGACACGCTCCCCGACCTCGAGGCCTGGGACTCCCGCGGCATGAAGGCCTTCCACGAGGCCATGAAGGACCACCAGCACACCGAGGAACTCCGCCTCGGCTACGTCACCTTCACCCGCCCCCGCTCCCTGCTCCTCGGCTCCGGCCACTGGTGGGGCCCCACCCAGAAGAAGCCCCGCGGCCCCTCCGACTTCCTCCAGGCCCTCCACGACCACTGCGCGGCCGGATACGGCGAGATCGAGGCCTGGGCCGACGAACCCGAGGAGGACGAGGAGAACCCCGTCCTCCACCGGGCGTCCGCCGACCAGGTCTGGCCGCTGCCCCTGGACGACGCCTCGCTGGCCCGCCGCCGCGCCGCCGCGGCGACCGTCCTCGCCCACCTGGAGAACCTCGCCGCCGGGACCGGCGCACCCACGGCCGCACACGACCCCGGAGCCCACGACGATCCCGACTGGCCTCCACCGCCGGACGAGGACGAGCCCGCCCCGACGGAGCCCCCCTACGACGACGATGCGGACCCCTTCGAGGCGGATGGCCACGAGCCGGACCCGTACGGCGAGGCCGATCCGTACGGCGAGCCGGACCCCTTCGACGAGGACCCGCACGACCAGGACGGCTGGACCACCGCCCGCCCCGCCGTCCCGCACCAGGCATCACCCCCCGAGCCGCGCCGGCCCCGCCTCACCCCGGAGGAGGCCCGTGCCGTCGCCTCCTGGGACCGGGACCTGGACGCGCTCGCCGGGGAGCTGCTGCGCGCCCGGCAGAGCGTCACGGACGTACCGCTCCCGGTGACGCTGACCGCGTCGCAACTGCTGCGCCTGGCCGCCGACCCGGACGGCCTCGCCCAGGAACTCGCGCGCCCCATGCCCAGCCCGCCCCAGCCGGCCGCGCGCCGGGGCACCAGGTTCCACGCGTGGGTGGAGGCCCGCTTCGAGGAGTTGACCCTGCCCTTCCTGGAACCGGAGGAACTGCCCGGCGAGGACGCGGAGATCGCCGACGAACGCGACCTGGAGGCACTCAAGGACGCCTTCGAGCGCACCGAGTACGCCCGCCGCACCCCCTACCGCGTCGAGGTCCCCGTCCAGGTCTCCCTCGCCGACCGCGTCGTACGGGGCCGTATCGACGCCGTCTACCAGGACGACGACGGTGACAGCGCGACGTACGAGATCGTCGACTGGAAGACCGGCCGGGGCCGCGACGGCGACCCGCTCCAGCTCGCCGTGTACCGGCTCGCGTGGGCCGAGCAGCAGGGTGTGCCCGTGGAATCCGTCACAGCGGCGTTCGTCTATGTGCGCACCGGCGAGGTCGTACGACCCGAGAATCTGCCGGACCGGGCCGCCCTGGAGCGCCTGTTGACGCAGGAGGAGGCCCGGGAGGACGGCGGCGGCCGGCGGGCAGCGCAAGTAAACCCTGCGTAAGCACCCGGCCGGGATGTCGGTGCGGCCGGATAGGCTCGTGACCATGAGCCAGACCCCGGACAGCGCCGTCCGCACGTACATCGAGCGCCACCGTGCGGCGTTCCTCGACGACCTCGTCGAGTGGCTGCGCATCCCGTCGGTCTCGGCCCAGCCCGACCACGCGCCCGATGTCCGCCGCAGCGCCGACTGGCTCGCCGCCAAGCTCAAGGCGACCGGCTTCCCGACCGCCGAGGTCTGGCAGACGCCCGGTGCGCCCGCCGTCTTCGCCGAGTGGCCGTCCGGCGACCCGCAGGCACCCACCGTCCTGGTCTACGGCCACCACGACGTGCAGCCCGCCGCCCGGGAGGACGGCTGGGACAGCGACCCCTTCGAGCCGGTCGTCCGCGGAAAGCGTCTCTACGCGCGCGGGGCGGCCGACGACAAGGGCCAGGTCTTCTTCCACACCCTGGGCGTGCGCGCCCACCTCGCCGCCACCGGCCGGACCGCCCCGGCCGTCAACCTCAAGCTGCTGATCGAGGGTGAGGAGGAGTCCAGCTCCCCGAACTTCCGCGCCCTCGTCGAGGAGCACGCCCACCGGCTCGCCGCCGACGCCGTGATCGTCTCCGACACCGGCATGTGGTCCGAGGACACTCCGACGGTGTGCACCGGCATGCGCGGGCTCGCCGAGTGCGAGATCCGGCTGTACGGCCCCGACCAGGACATCCACTCCGGCTCCTTCGGCGGGGCCGTGCCCAACCCGGCCACCGCCGCCGCCCGCCTCGTCGCCGCCCTGCACGACGAGCACGCACGCGTGACGGTCCCCGGCTTCTACGACGGCATCGTCGAACTCACCGACCGCGACCGCGAACTCTTCGCCGAACTGCCCTTCGACGAGGAGAGCTGGCTGCGCACCGCCAAGTCGCACGCCACCCACGGCGAGGCCGGGCACACCACTCTGGAGCGCGTCTGGGCCCGCCCCACCGCCGAGGTCAACGGCATCGGCGGCGGCTACCAGGGCCCCGGCAGCAAGACGATCGTGCCGTCCTCCGCCTTCGTGAAGCTGTCCTTCCGGCTGGTCGCGGGACAGGACCCCGACCATGTGGAGAAGGCGGTCCGCGCCTGGGCCGAGGAGCGGGTGCCCGCCGGCATCCGTCACGAGATCACGTTCAGTCCGGCCACGCGCCCGTGTCTGACCCCGCTGGACCACCCCGCCCTGCGATCCGTCGTACGCGCCATGGGCCGCGCGTTCGAAGGCCCCGTCCGTTTCACCCGTGAGGGAGGCTCGGGACCCGCCGCCGACCTCCAGGAAGTCCTCGACGCCCCGGTCCTCTTCCTGGGCATCTCCGTCCCTTCCGACGGATGGCACGCCCCGAACGAGAAGGTCGAGCTCGACCTCCTCCTCAAGGGCGTCGAGACCACCGCGTACCTCTGGGGCGACCTCGCCGAGACCTGGCGCCATGCGCCCTGACGACCTGGACCGGTCCGGAGCGACACAGCGCGCGGGGCACAGTGGACAGGCCGCCCCGCACAGCCACACCGCACCGGACCCGGTCGCCCCCTGCCGTACGTCCCGCTGAACCGCCCGCCGAAACAACCGTTCCACCGGGGGAGTTGGAAGCACCCGTGACCACCTGGACCGACCAGAACGCCGACCGACCCATCTCGCTCACCGCCCCGAGCGGCATCGACCGCGCCGCCCACCACCGGCTCGACGAGGCCTGGCTCGCCGCGGCATGGAGCCACCCCACGACACGCTGCTTCGTCGTCTCCGGCGGCCAGGTCCTCATCGACGAGACGTCCGACGGCCGGACCGAACTCGTGATGACGCCCTCCTTCGAGGCCCCCCTCACCGAGGCCCACCGCTACTTCCTGGGCACCGACGACGACGGCGTCAGCTACTTCGCCCTCCAGAAGGACGCGCTGCCCGGTCGTATGGACCAGTCCGCCCGCCCCGCGGGCCTGCGTGAGGCCGGACTGCTGCTGTCTCCCCGCGACACGGGCCTCATGGTGCACGCGGTCGGCCTGGAGAACTGGCAGCGCACCCATCGCTTCTGCTCGCGCTGCGGCGAGCGCACGGTCATCGCCGCCGCCGGCCACATCCGCCGCTGCCCCGCCTGCGGCGCCGAGCACTACCCGCGCACCGACCCCGCGGTGATCATGGCGGTCACGGACGACGAGGACCGCATCCTGCTCGGCCGCCAGGTCCACTGGCCCGAGGGCCGCTTCTCGACGCTGGCCGGCTTCGTCGAGCCCGGCGAGTCCATCGAGCAGACGGTGCGCCGGGAGGTCTTCGAGGAGGCCGGCATCACCGTCGGCCAGGTCGAGTACGTCGCCAGCCAGCCGTGGCCCTTCCCGTCCAGCCTCATGCTCGGATTCATGGCCCGTGCCACCTCCACCGTCATAGACGTCGACGGCGACGAGATCCACGAGGCCCGCTGGTTCTCCCGCGACGAACTCGGTGCGGCCTTCCAGTCCGGCGAGGTGCTTCCCCCCTACGGCATCTCCATCGCGGCCCGCCTGATCGAACTCTGGTACGGCAAGCCACTGCCCGTCCGCACCTTCACCTGAGACATGACACGAAGAGAGGGCGGCCCCTGGATCCAGGGCGCCCTCTCTTCGTCATACCGCCGCGTCATCCGGCGAGTTACGCGCCGATCTTCTGCTTGACCTGGGCCAGCGAGGGGTTCGTCAGCGTGGAGCCGTCCGGGAACAGCACGGTCGGTACCGTCTGGTTTCCGCCATTCGCCTTCTCCACGAACGCCGCGGACTCCGGGTCCTGCTCGATGTTGATCTCGTTGTACGTGATGCCCTCGCGGTCCATCTGGCTCTTCAACCTGCGGCAGTAGCCGCACCACGTGGTGCTGTACATCGTCACAGTGCCCGGCATGTCTCTCGCGCTCCTTCGGCGACTCGGGGGATGTGGGGTCGCGGAGTGGGAACGCACGAGGAGGCACCGCCATTCCCGCGAACGGCCCCGGACCGCCCAGGCACCCGGCGCGATGGCCTGTGACGCCTGCCGCTGGTGGCTGCGACGCCTGCCGCCAGGAGCTGCGACGCCTCCCGCGGGTGGCTGTGACGCCTGCCGCATTAGTACGACTGCCGGTGCCTCCCTGGGGACAACCGGCTCACCTGTCTCCGGCGACCTGGCAGCATGGCTGTGTGACAGCAGCAACGCACTCCACCCTTTTCCCGCAGGTACCGGACTCGGCCGACGCGGTGCTCGAAGGGCTCGACCCCGAGCAGCGCGAGGTGGCCACCGCCCTGCACGGACCGGTGTGCGTGCTGGCCGGAGCCGGTACCGGCAAGACCCGGGCGATCACCCACCGCATCGCCTACGGCGTGCGCGCCGGCATCCTGCAACCCTCCAGCGTCCTCGCCGTCACCTTCACCAACCGCGCCGCCGGAGAGATGCGCGGGCGGCTGCGGATGCTCGGTGCCCAGGGCGTCCAGGCCCGCACCTTCCACTCCGCGGCCCTGCGCCAGCTGCAGTATTTCTGGCCGAAAGCGATCGGTGGCTCCCTGCCCCGGCTCGTCGACCGCAAGGTCCAGCTCGTCGCCGACGCGGCAGCCGCCTGCCGCATCCGCCTCGACCGGGGCGAGCTTCGGGACACCACCGCGGAGATCGAGTGGTGCAAGGTCACCCAGACCGTCCCCGCCGACTACCAGGCGGCCGCCGCCAAGGCCGGCCGCGAGACCCCCCGCGCGCCCGCCGAGATCGCGCAGCTGTACGCCGCCTACGAGGACCTCAAGCGGGAGCGCGGCGTCATCGACTTCGAGGACGTGCTCCTGCTGACCGTCGCCGTCCTCCAGGACCGGCAGGACATCGCCGAGCAGGTGCGCGCCCAGTACCAGCACTTCGTGGTCGACGAGTACCAGGACGTCAGCCCTCTCCAGCAGCGTCTGCTGGAGCTGTGGCTCGGCGACCGGGACACCCTGTGCGTGGTCGGTGACGCCAGCCAGACGATCTACTCCTTCACCGGAGCCACCCCCGACCACCTCCTCGACTTCCGTACCCGCCACCCCGGGGCCACCGTCGTCAAGCTGGTCCGTGACTACCGCTCCACCCCCCAGGTCGTCCATCTGGCCAACGGTCTGCTGGCCCAGGCCCGCGGCCGGGCCGCCGACCACCGCCTGGAGCTGATCTCCCAGCGCGCGCCGGGACCCGAACCCGTCTACACCGAGTACGCCGACGAGCCCGCCGAGGCCGAGGGCGCGGCCCGTCGCATCCGCGAACTGGTCGACGCCGGTGTCCAGCCCGCCGAGATCGCCGTCCTGTTCCGCACCAACGCCCAGTCCGAGACCTACGAACAGGCCCTCGCCGACGCCGGCATCCCCTACCAGCTGCGCGGCGCCGAGCGGTTCTTCGACCGCCCCGAGGTGCGCAAGGCGATCAACGCCCTGCGTGCCGCCGCCCGCTTCGGCGGCAACGACGCTCTCCTCGCGGACGCCGTCGACCTGCCCTCCCAGGTGCGCGCGGTCCTCTCCGGCGAGAACTGGACGCCTCAGCCGCCGGCCGGCTCCGGAGCCGTCCGGGAGCGCTGGGAGTCGCTGGCGGCGCTGGTGAACCTGGCGCAGGACTTCACCGCCGCCCGAGCGAGTGCCACGCTCGCCGACCTGGTCGCCGAACTCGACGAGCGTGCGGGTGCCCAGCACGCCCCGACGGTGCAGGGCGTCACTCTCGCCTCCCTGCACTCGGCCAAGGGCCTGGAGTGGGACGTCGTCTTCCTGGTCGGCGTCGCCGAGGGAATGATGCCGATCTCCTACGCCCGCACCGACGAGCAGATCGAGGAGGAGCGCCGCCTGCTCTACGTCGGCGTCACCCGGGCCCGCGAGCGCCTTCACGTCTCCTGGGCGCTCTGCCGTTCACCGGGCGGGCGGCCGAACCGCCGCCCCAGCCGGTTCCTCGCCGGACTGCGTCCGGGCTCGGGCGACGCGGCCGGGCGCGGTGCCGGCGGCGGTGCCGGAGGCGTCGAGCGCGGTTTCCCGAGCGCGGCGGCGGGCGTGGTGGCAGCCGCGCCGCGCCGGACCCAGCGCAGCCCGGCCCGCTGCCGGGTCTGCGGGCGCACCCTGACCGACGGGGGTGAGATGAAGCTGATGCGTTGCGAGGACTGCCCCTCCGACATGGACGAGGGGTTGTACGAGCGGCTGCGGTCCTGGCGCGCGGTCCAGGCACGGCGGACCGGGCAGCCCGCGTTCTGCGTCTTCACCGACAAGACCCTGATCGCGATCGCCGAGGCCGCCCCCGGGGAACCGGGCGAACTCGCGCGGATCCCGGGCGTCGGCACGCGCAAGCTGAACCGCTACGGAACCGATGTCCTGGCCATCTGCGCAGGCCAGGACCTGGGAGCCGAGGACGAGGGCGACTGATCCGAACTCGTCGGAAAAATAGTTTGCGCATGCCCCAGCAATCCCCATAGGTTCTTAGGCACGAGAACAGAGGCCTTCTCGGGGGCCGAGGTTCCGTGCTGTACTTGCACATCCACCGGACCGGGTTCGTTCCCGGTCCCTCGAGACGCCGAGAGGAGGCGATTCCAGTGATCAGCATCAACAACAACTCCGTCAGCACCGCCAAACTGACCGATCGCTCGACCGTCTCCGTGTGCACTCTCGCCGCCTCGAACCTGGGCACCGGTCTGTCCGGCATTCGTGCCGATCGGCCGGCGTCCCTCTCCGTTGCCCCCGCGGGTCTTGTCGTCCGCGAGCGCAGCGAGCGACCGACCAAGGCACTGGAAGCAGCAGTAGCGGCACAGGCGAAGGCCTATGCCTTTACGGCGACCGGTGCCGGAGCCCGGAAGCAGACGACGCAGCACCACCTGATGTGGGCCTTCCGTGGGCCAGAACCCTGGAGTGATCCAGCCTGATCGTCGATCAGGCCGGCGCCTTCAGGGCCGCGGAACCCCACCCGGGATCCGCGGCCCTTCTGTTTGTCCCGACCCGGGACGACAGAGCGAAGGGGCCTCGGGACAAGAAAAGACCCGGTACCAAGCCGCCACCCGGCCCAACAGGGCCGGAACGACCAGACGAGGAAGACGACCCGTGCAACTCGAAGCGCACGCCCCGTCCGTACCGCCTTCCGAAACGATCCCCCCGCCCGGCCTCACGGAGGACTCCACCTTGACCCCGCTCACGGCGCTCACCGCGCTCGACGACGCCATCGAGAACCTCGGCGTACCCGTCCCGTGCCGCTCCTACGACCCGGAGGTCTTCTTCGCCGAGTCGCCCGCGGACGTGGAGTACGCCAAGTCCCTCTGCCGTACCTGCCCGCTGGTCGAGGCATGCCTCGCCGGTGCCAAGGAGCGGCGTGAGCCCTGGGGCGTCTGGGGTGGCGAGCTGTTCGTCCAGGGTGTCGTCGTCGCCCGGAAGCGGCCGCGTGGCCGCCCGCGCAAGAACCCGGTCACGGCATGAACACCATCGCAGGAACGATCGACCGTCCCGTCACGCACGACCCCAAGAAGCAGGCCCCGATGAAGCCGTCCACCAGCGAGCCCGCAGGCTCCGCGACCCAAGACGTCACCACCACCGGCGCGAACGACTCGCGTCAGAACAGGACCCGCGAGATGCAACTCATCCCAGAAGCCCTGGCTCGTGCGCATATGCACGACCGGCTGCAGGAGGCCGAGCGGGAACGCCGGGCCATGCGCCTGGTGACCGCTCGCCGGATGCAGCGCCGGGCCGAGCGCGCCTCGCTGCGTGCCCGCCGGGCGCTCGCCATGGCCGTGATGCAGTAACCCCTTCCACCAGAAGCGGTGGCCTCCTGACAGGGAGGCGAAACCTTCCCCGCGTGGGCCTCCGACCGAACCGGACCGGCCCGACCGCCGGTGGCGTTGTCGCCACCGGAGAGCGAGGCGCGACGTGACCGAGGGCCGGCCGGACTCGGCCAGATGGCCGGCCGCCCCTGGCGACGGTCACGCCTCCGCGACCGAATCCTCCACTTCCAGGCCTTCGTCTTCCAGGCGCTCCTCTTCCAAGCCCTCGTCGAGGACGAACCCCGGGAGCCACCCCTCCAGTTCCTCCCGCAGCCGGACCGTCGCACCGAGCTGGCACAGCACGCCGATCGTGCTCAGCGTCACCCGGTGTATCAGCAGGTAGGCCGGGGGAAGGTTGAGCCGCCTGCCCAACTGGTAGGCGGGCGAGCGCGGGTCGGCGATCCGGGCCGCCTGGCTGCGCATCCAGTCGCGGGTGAACGTGAACTCGTCGACCAGTGCCGGTTCGATGATCGGGCGAAGGTAGTCGAGGACCGCGTCGGGCTCCAGCTCGATGGACTCCTTGACGAAGCCCTCCGCGCGCAGCAGTTCGTAGACCGCGTCCGCCTCGCCGTCGAGGGTCATGCGCAGCGAGGCACCTATCGGCTCGGGCAGACCGCCGGGGAGCCGGTCGACGGTGCCGAAGTCCAGGACGCCCAGGCGCCAGTCGACCTCGCCGTCCGGACCGCCTGGCACGAGGCGGAAGTTGCCGGGGTGTGGATCGGCGTGCAGCAGGCCGGTGCGGGCCGGCCCCGAGAACAGGAAACGCGACAGCAGCTGGCCGGCGCGGTCGCGCTGCTCGGGGGTGCCGCCGGAGATCACCTCGGAGAGCGGCACGCCGTCGATCCACTCGGTGACCAGGACCTGGTCGCACTGGTGCACCACCGCCGGGACCACGACGTCGGGATCTCCGGCGAACTCCTCCGCGTGGGCCTGCTGGGCCCGGCCCTCGAGCCCGTAGTCCAGCTCCTCGGAGACACGGTCCCGGAGTTCGATGATCAGCGGCTTGATGTCCATGCCGGGAATGAGGGGACCCAGGAGCCTGGCGAAACGGCTGAGCTGATTGAGGTCGGACAGAAGGGCCTCGCCCGCACCCGGGTACTGGACCTTGACGGCGACCTCCCGCCCGTCGTGCCACACCGCCCGGTGCACCTGGCCGATCGAGGCGGCCGCGGCCGGTTTGTCGTCGAACGTGAGGAACAGTTCGGCCCAGTCCTCGCCGAGCCGCTCCGCGAGCACGGAATGCACCGTGCGGGTCGGCATGGGCGGCGCCGCCTCCTGGAGCTTGGTGAGAGCCGCGCGGTAGGGGCCGGCGACCTCCTCGGGCAGCGCGGACTCGAAGACGGACAGGGCCTGCCCGAACTTCATCGCGCCCCCCTTCAACTCGCCGAGGACTTTGAAGAGCTGCTCCGCCGTGCGCTGTTGCAGCTCACGGCTGACGATCTCCGCCGACTCGCCCACGATCCGTTTGCCCAGGCCCCACGTGGCCCGGCCGGCGATGCCGAGCGGGAGCGCGGCGAGCTTGGCGGTCCGGGTGACCGCCTTCCGGGGAAGATCAGACATGCGCCCTCCAGGTCCCAGAAAGCCGCGCCGCGTCTGCCGTACGGCGTAACTCCTTCGAATGCCGTTGCTCCGTCATTGTCGCGCGCGACGCGCTGTCCTCGGCCAGGGTGTGTTCCTCGTTACCTTTCTCGGCTGCCCCGCACGGGCACGCGGGGTGTGCCCACACCGGTCGTGGATGCCACTGGAGGGCCGGTACGGACACCTCCCAGCGCGCGCCCGCGCTGGACGGGAGCGTGCCGTCGAGAAAGGCGAGCGCATGGGCCGCCGCCAGCCCCGCGACCGTCGTGGCCAGCGTCAGATCGCAGGCACGGACGGCCCGCCGCGTCCCGGAGTGCCACTGCGCCACCAGCCGGGGCCACGCCGGGTCCCGGTCGGTGCGCGCCTGGTGCAGGCACCCCGCGCAGGCCGTCTCGCCGGGCAGGACGAGCGGGCCGACCACTCCGGTCGCCTCCACGACCCCGGCGTACAGATGCGGTGTGCCTGAGGCGATCAAGGGCTCGGCCTCGGAGGGAGGCGGGGCGTGCACGGACACGTCGTCCCGTGGGGCGAGGATCACCAGGGAGAAGCCGGGCACGTCCGTCCCGGCCGGTGAGCGGGTGCTCCGGCGGGGTGGCCGGTCCGGGGCGGCCCGGCGCACCGCACGACGGGCGGTCTCGTCCCGGCGCTCACCGATCGCCTCGGCAGGCAGCCCGCCCGGGGCGACGTCCCCCGCCTCCACCACGCCGCCGTCCCGCACGTCCACCTCGCCGACCCCCGCGCCCGACAGCACCGAGGCCAGCACCGCGCCCACCCGGCCCGCACCCCGGACCTGGACCCGCAGCCGGCGTCTGGCAGCCAGGTGCGCGAGCGCCTCACCTGGTTCCGAGGTGGTCAGCGACAGCGACGCGAGGTCCGGCCGCAGCCGGTCCATGACGTCCTTCTTCTCCCGCAGGGCGGCCCCGTCCGGCCCGCCCCCGCGCGCGTCGTCGACCAGGCCTGCTCGCGCCAGCCGCCGCACCAGCTGATCGACATGTCCGTCCGGCAGGTCCATCCGGCGCCCCTCCTCCCGCAGGAGAGGGAGCCCGCGGGTGCCGTCCAGCAGGTCCAGGAAACTGCCCGTCGCGGTGTCCACCGGGCCGAGCGTCAGCGCGTGCGCCGGGGCGAGCCCGAACTGCACGGTGTTCAGATCACGCCATCCGCGCCGCAGCGCGGGCTTCACCATCGGATGCATCGAAGGCCCCCGTCAGCCTGGAATCTCCCCGTACGCCGGCGGAGTGGGGCCATGGAAGCGGCCGCGTTCCGCCGACGAGTGCCAGCATGCCCGGCCGCGTCGAAGGACGCCGAGAGTTGTCCACAGGGACCGGGATTCATCGTACAAATCCGTCGTACGAGGCAAGCACGAGGGGAGAGATCCAAACCGAACCGTCCCGGAGTCGGGACTTCCCGCCTGCGCAGCGGGTAACGTCGGGGCGTGCCCGCCGACCCACTGCACCGCGCCGGAACGCCACAGCGCAGCACGACGAGCCAGCCGCCGAGCGGCTCACGGGCGAGCGCGATCGAGGTCCGCAGGAGTGCCCGCCGACGCCGGACGGTCTCCGCGTACCGCGAGGGCGATCGCACCGTCGTGCTCATCCCTGCCCGGATGTCCGAGGCCGAGGAGCAACGCTGGGTGAGCGTGATGCTCGACAAGCTCGCAGCGCAGGAGAGCCGTCGACGCGTCCCAGGCGACGCGGAGCTGGCCGCACACGCCGAGCGGCTGTCGGCGCAGTACTTCGACGGCCGGCCGGCCCAGGACGGTCCGCTGGGTCACCAACCAGAACACCCGCTGGGGCTCGTGCACCCCCGCCGAGGGCAGCATCCGTCTGTCGCACCGTCTCAAGGGCATGCCGGAGTACGTCATCGACTACGTACTCCTCCACGAGCTGGCGCACCTGCTCGTGCCCGGCCACGGTCCCGACTTCTGGCGGCTGCTGGAGGCGTATCCGCGCACCGAGCGGGCCCGTGGCTACCTCGAAGGGGTGGTCGCGGCCGAGCGGCTGCCCCACCTGCCCGGCGACCCCGGGGAGTGACCCGCGCGCGGGTCGTCCGGCGGCGTCCCGCGCGGGTTGTGTACCGGGTCTGTACCGACATCGTCCGGTGTCCGAGTTTGCCGTTAGCCTGACGCGACGCACTCGCAATCGGGATGGGGGACGGTCGTTACGCATGCCCAGGGAATTCCAACGCGGCCACAAGACCAGGATCAGTGACCTCACCACGGGCACGGATCTGTACGTAGGCGTGCAGATCTCCGGCCCCGGCCTGACCTTCGACATCAGCTGCTTCGGCCTCGACGCCGACGAACGGCTCTCGGACGACCGTTACTTCGTCTTCTTCAACCAGCCGAAGACCCCCGAGGAGTCGGTCCAGCTCCTGGGTGCCCAGGCGGGTGACACGGAGTCCTTCCGCGTCACCCTCGACCGGATCCCGTCGCAGATCCGGAGACTGTCCTTCACCGCGACCCTCGACGGCGCGGGCCAGATGTCGCAGATCGCCCCCGGCTACCTGCGCATCGTCGCGGGTGGCGAGGAGGTGGCCCGCTACTCCTTCGACGGCTCGGAGTTCTCCACCGAGCGTGCCGTGATGCTGGGCGACTTCTACTTCAAGGACGTGTGGCGCTTCGCGGCCGTCGGACAGGGCTTCGACGGCGGTCTGGACGCGCTGCTGAGGAACTTCGGCGGCGAGGTCGCCGAGGAGGAAGCCCCCGCCGCGGCGCCGCAGCCGCAGTCGGGTGCCGCTCCCGGCTTCGCCCCGCCCGCCTTCGGGGCCCCGGCCGCACCGGCACCGGCCCCCGTCCCGCAGCAGCCGCAGCCCGCGGCACAGGGCTTCGCCCCCGCCCCCGGCCCCGCCGGTGCACGCCGCGCCGACGATCGTCGCGCCCATGACCCCGCCCGGCGGCGTCCAGG
>NZ_MPOH02000019.1:0-37837 GCF_001896135.2 Streptomyces phaeoluteigriseus | reverse complement strand
GACCGGGGCAAGTACGGGTCGAAGATCCACTTGATCACCGAACGGACCGGTCTGCCTCTGTCCGTCGGAATCTCGGGGGCGAACCTGCACGACAGCCAGGCTCTGATCCCGTTGGTGAAGGGCATACCGCCGATCCGCTCCCGTCGAGGAAGCCGGCGACGCAGGCCGGGAAAGCTTCACGCCGACAAGGGATACGACTACTCCCACCTGCGACGATGGTTACGCGGGCGCGGTATCAGGCACCGTATCGCCCGCAAGGGTGTCGAGACCTCGCAGCGGCTGGGCCGTCACCGCTGGACCATCGAGCGCACCATGGCCTGGCTCGCCGGCTGTCGCCGCCTCCACCGACGCTACGAGCGCAAAGCCGAGCACTTCCTCGCCTTCACCAGCATCGCTTGCACACTCATCTGCTACCGCAGACTCGCCAAATGAGATGACGTCTAAGTACCCGGCCGGGATGTCGGTGCGGCCGGATAGGCTCGTGACCATGAGCCAGACCCCGGACAGCGCCGTCCGCACGTACATCGAGCGCCACCGTGCGGCGTTCCTCGACGACCTCGTCGAGTGGCTGCGCATCCCGTCGGTCTCGGCCCAGCCCGACCACGCGCCCGATGTCCGCCGCAGCGCCGACTGGCTCGCAGCCAAGCTCGAGGAGACCGGCTTCCCGACCGTCGAGGTCTGGCAGACGCCCGGCGCGCCCGCCGTCTTCGCCGAATGGCCGTCCGGCGATCCGCAGGCACCCACCGTCCTGGTCTACGGCCATCACGACGTGCAGCCCGCCGCCCGCGAGGACGGCTGGGACAGCGACCCCTTCGAGCCGGTCGTCCGCGGAAACCGTCTCTACGCGCGCGGGGCGGCCGACGACAAGGGCCAGGTCTTCTTCCACACCCTGGGCGTACGCGCCCACCTCGCCGCCACCGGCCGGACCGCCCCGGCCGTCAACCTCAAGCTGCTGATCGAGGGCGAGGAGGAGTCCAGCTCACCGAACTTCCGCGCCCTCGTCGAGGAGCACGCCCAGCGGCTCGCCGCCGACGCCGTGATCGTCTCCGACACCGGCATGTGGTCCGAGGACACCCCGACGGTCTGCACCGGCATGCGAGGGCTCGCCGAATGCGAGATCCGGCTGTACGGCCCCGACCAGGACATCCACTCCGGCTCCTTCGGCGGCGCCGTGCCCAACCCGGCCGCCGCCGCCGCCCGCCTCGTCGCCGCCCTGCACGACGAGCACGCGCGCGTGACGGTCCCCGGCTTCTACGACGGCGTCGTCGAACTCACCGCCCGCGAACGCGAGCTCTTCGCCGAGCTGCCCTTCGACGAGGAGAGCTGGCTGCGCACCGCCAAGTCGCACGCCGCCCACGGCGAAGCCGGGCACAGCACCCTGGAGCGCATCTGGGCCCGCCCCACCGCCGAGGTCAACGGCATCGGCGGGGGCTACCAGGGCCCCGGCAGCAAGACGATCGTCCCGTCCTCCGCCTTCGTGAAGCTGTCCTTCCGGCTGGTCGCGGGACAGGACCCCGACCAGGTGGAGAAGGCGGTCCGGGTCTGGGCCGAGGAGCGGGTACCCGCGGGCATCCGTCACGAGATCACGTTCAGCCCGGCCACGCGCCCGTGCCTGACCCCGCTGGACCACCCCGCCCTGCGGTCCGTCGTGCGCGCCATGGGCCGCGCCTTCGAAGGCACCGTCCGCTTCACCCGCGAGGGAGGCTCGGGACCCGCCGCCGACCTACAGGAAGTCTTCGACGCCCCGGTGCTCTTCCTGGGCATCTCCGTGCCCTCCGACGGATGGCACGCCCCGAACGAGAAGGTCGAGCTGGACCTCCTCCTCAAGGGTGTCGAAACCACCGCCTACCTCTGGGGTGACCTCGCCGAGACCTGGCGCCATGCGCCCTGACGACCTCGCACGGTCCGGAGCCACACCGCGCGCGGGGCACACTGGACAAGCCGCCCCGCACGGCGACACCGCACCGGACCCGGTCGCCCCATGAGCCCTCCTTCGAGGCCCCCCTCACCGAGGCCCACCGCTACTTCCTGGGCACCGACGACGACGGCGTCAGCTACTTCGCCCTCCAGAAGGACGCACTCCCCGGCCAGTCTCTCAAAGCTACTCATTGAGGCTTTTCAGCGTGGCCTCTGATCGGGTGACGACGCAGGCGTCCGCAACGGACAAGGCTCCCGTGCCGTTGAGGGAGTTGTTCGACGTCTCAACTCTCCGGGACAGGAGCCCTGTTGGTTCCCCATCCTGCTGCACTCGACCTCTCGCATACGCTAGTTGAGTGGATCACCATGGCGATCGTCACCCGCGAGGGTGACCGCCGTTGCAAGCTCCCGCCGCCCCAGCGTGCGCTGGTCGCCCGGGTGTACCTGCGCAAGCACGACACCTTCGAACAGATCGCGGCGGGCTTTGGTATCTCGGTGGGCACCGCCCACGCCTACACCACCGCGGTGATCGGCCTGCTTGCCGATCGTGCACCGGGCCTGCTCAAGGTGCTGCGCGAGACCGATCCCGACTACGTCATGCTAGACGGGACTCTCGCGGAGTGCGACCGGGTCGGCGACGGCCGGGCCGACTACTCCCACAAGCACCACCGGCATAGCGTGAACGTGCAGCTGGTGACCGATCCAGATGGTCGGCCGCTGTGGTTTTCACCCGCGCTGCCCGGCCGCGCGCACGACCTGACTGCGGCCCGCACCCACCGGATCATCCGGATTTGCGAACGCCAGGGCTTCCCGGTCCTCGCCGGCCGTGCCTACGTGGGAGCCGGCCTGTGGGTGACGACGGCCCTCAGACGCCCGCCGGGCCATGATCTCACGCCCACCCAACAGACCGTCAACCGCGCGCTGTCTGCGGCACGGGCGCCGGTCGAACGCGGTGTCGCACGACTGAAGTCGTGGCGGATCTTCCGCAAAGCCCGATGCAGCCCGAATCGAATGTCGTCATCTGCGTAGCTGTCCTCACCCTGGAGCGGCAACTCTGAAAGAGCTCATTTCTGAAAGGCGCGAAGTATGGCGAGTCCTTGCCCTGGGGCTGCGTAATGATCCCCCGCCTGTCATGAGTTGCGGGGATTTGCGTCGGTTCGGGTAGGGATGGTGATGGTGAAAGTGGTCCCGATATCGACGGTGCTGTCGACGGTGATAGTGCCATGGTGGTCGGTGGTGATCTGACGGGTGATGGCCAGGCCGAGGCCGCTGCCGCCAGTGGTGCGGCCGCGGGCGGGGTCGCGCGCCAGACCGGTCGAAGAGGTGGGCAGATGTTCGGCGGGATGCCAGTCCCGGTGTCATGGACGTGGACGGCGGCATGGTCGGCGTCGACGGAGAGGGCGAGGGTGACGGTGCCGCCGGGTGGGGTGGCCCGCAGGGCGTTGGTAACCAGATTGCCGAGGGCCTGGCGTACGCGATCCGCATCGCCGTAGATCCGTGCCGGTATGCCGACGTCGACCTGGAGGGTGATGCCGGCGGTGGTGGCGTGGGGGTGGTGGGCGGTGTGGCAGGCATACAGCAGGTGGCGCAGGTCAATAGGGGTGTGGTGGTAAGTGAGGGCGCCAGCTTCGGCGAGGGCGAGGTCTTGGAGGTCGTCGACGATGCGCTGCTGGAGCATAGCCTCGCCGTGCAGGGCGTCCAGGAGGTCGGGCGTGGGACTGAGGACACCATCTTGGAGGGCCTCGAGATAGCCGCGGAGGTTGGCCAGGGGGGTGCGCAGTTCGTGGGCGATGTCGCCGGTGAGGCGACGCTGGCGTTCTTCACTGGCTTGCAGGGAGTCGGCCATGCGGTTGAAAGCACGGGCGAGCTGGGCGATTTCGTCTCGGCCTGCCACCGGAACCCTGTGGCCGAGGTCGCCGTCACCGAGACCGCGTGCCGCTTGTGTGAGGGCGCGTACCGGGCGGAGCACTGTCCGGCCCAGGATGAGCGCGCTGAGGATCACGAGGAGGCCCACGACGGTTGCCGCCGTGATCACGGGCGTGGCGGACAGGGTCGGTGGGGCGTCGTCGACCGCGCCAAGGCGGACCTGCAGCCGGGGCGGTGCTACATCGTTGGTGCGCTGCTCAAAGAGCCCTCGCAGACACGGGGCGGGTTCAATTTTGGGTAAGCATGCCTGCGCTGCTGCTGCGTCGGCGTTGAATCGCGCTGCGGGGTAGGCCTCGCGTTTGCAGGTACTCCCGGCCTGCGGCCGCTTGAGGACCGTGGGCAGGCCGTGATCGGGGTGAGGCTCGGTTTCTACGGGGACGCCGGCTTTTGTAAGACAGGCTGCGTAGCGCGTCTGTTCGTGGTAGAAGGCGATCGCCACCAACGTCATCTTCGAATCTGCGACGTGGTCCGGGATCGGTAAATGGAGGCGAGGGTCGATGAGGAGCGGCGCTGTGGTGCCGGGTTTGCGGGGTGTACGGCCGACGAGGGTGTCGGAGTCGGCGATCAGGGTGCCGTCGGTGTCGGTGGTGATCCGGATGCGCTGCCCGGTTCGGGCGGCAAGCTGGCGCACGGTGGCGGAGAGTCCGTGCCAAGTAACGTGGGTAGTGCCGTAGGTGCGTAGTGCGGTGGTGATCTGCCGGAGATCGGCGTGTTCCGCGGTTGCGGTTTCGCGTACCTGGGTGGTGGCCTGCCGGAGAGTGATCCAGGCGGTGGCGGTGGTAGCGGTGACTGCGATGAACATCAGCAGGGCCAAGGCCCGCAGCCGGAAACTCACCGCTCACTCCCGCATGGTTCGATGAGGCGGTAGCCCCGCCCGTAGACGGTTTCCACCACGCAGCCCTGGGCGGCGGGTGCCTGCTGGAGTTTACGGCGCAGGTTCATCACGTGTACGTCGACGGTGCGAAATGCGATATCCCGGCCTAAGTCGAACACCTTGTCAATGATCTCAGGGCGAGTGAACACCCGACCCGGCTCTGCGGCCAGCACCGCCAGAATTCCGAACTCCTTCGCGGTCAGCGCGACCGGCGATCCGGCGATCCTGACTTGGAAGCGGGCGGTGTCGATGTGCAAGTCTCCCACCGCCAGCACGGTGGGCCGGGCGGCAGCGGGTTCCCGGGTGCGGCGCAGCAGGGCCCGGACGCGGGCGGTGAGTTCGCGGGGGCTGTAGGGCTTGGTGAGGTAGTCGTCCGCGCCGAGGTCCAGGCCGAGAAGCAGGTCGGTCTCGGTGCTCTGGGCGGTCAGTATCAGGACCGGGACGCGGGAACTTTCTGCGCGCAGGATGCGGCACACATCCAGGCCGCTGACCTCAGGCATCATCACATCCAGCACGACCAGATCGGGCCATCCGGTCCGTGCCCGCTCGAGCGCCGTGCGGCCGTCATGCACGGTCTGTACCGTGTGGCCTTCCCGCTCGAGGTAGACGCTTATGAGACGGGCCTGCATCCCATCGTCCTCAGCCACCAGAATCCGTGCACTCACCGCCTGACCCTCCCTTCTTTCTCGTACTGGTACGCAACATATGCGTGAATTCATAGATGAAGCGATGGCAGAGGGGTGCCGGATCCGGCACATCTGGCAGGCCTCGTGCACGGTGTGGAGCGAGCGGTCCGCGCACGAGGCGAGTTCGAGTCCGCCGACGGGGGCCGCCCCGGTTCTTCAGGGGACCGAAGGTCCGCTGAGGTAGGTCCCGCCGGTGGTGTGGGGCCAGGCGTTGGCCAGGCAGCCGTGGAGGCCTTTGATCTGCTGCATCATCACCGGCGCCGGTCTGCCGGGGCCGGTGCAGCCTTCATGACCGTGGCCGATGCGGTGACCTACCTCGTGGTTGATGATCAGGGCCCGGTAGTCGTCCAGCGGGCCGGTGAACTGCGGGGAGCCGGTGTTCCATCGGGTGGAGTTGACCATCACCTGCGCGCCGACGTTGCAGTTCAACTCGCTGTGCGTGTTCAGGCCGACGGCGCCGCAGATCCGGTCCACCGTGGCCGGTGAGGCGATCTTCACGGTGAAGTCGTAGGGGCCCGAGGCCACCAGCCGGAAGCCATTGTGGCCATTCCGTGTCCAGCCCCGCTCGTCAGCCAGGATCTGGTGGACCAGGCCGGCAGCCTGGTCAGGATCGATCCCGATGCCGTCTTCCACCTGCACGGTGTAGCGGCGCACCGTGCCGTGGCCGACCGCCGCCCGAGTCGCCTGGGCGGCGGTGAAGGCCCCCCGTCCTTTCGCGGGCTGCTCCACCAGCCGCCTGTGCTGCGGAGCCTGGGTTGAGGGTGAGGCGCTTATGGACGGCGGCACCGTCCGCTTCACGGGAGAAGGAAGGCTGACCGATGGGAGGGCTTGGGTCTTCTCCGGGGCGGCGGGCGGCGGGCCTGCTCCACCGGTCCCGAGGAAGACTGCGGCGACGCCTGTGCCGACGGCCGCGCACACCGCTGCCGTGCCTAACAACCGGAGCCGTCTGCGTGCCCGGCGGCGGTGCTGCCCGGCACGCCGGTGCCCCGGTAGCGGGACAACAGTTTCCAGGTCGCCGGTGGCGGGCGTGTGTCCATACAAGTCGTTCATCATGGTGTTCCTGTGCTGCTTCTCGGGCACCGAGGACGGGCGAGGTGCTGTCGCGGTTCGGGCATGAAGGGGAAGGCATCAGGCTGGCTGTCGCCTGTCGGGCCGGCTCGGCCCGGGCCGCAGACATGCTGCTGGTCTGCGGCCCGGGCCTTGGCGTGCCCAGAGTTCAGGGGCCAGAGAGGGCCTGGGCCGGGGGCATGCGACCAGCCCGGATGGCTGGAAACAGGCCGGCGAGGGCTCCAATCAGGAGGGTGGCGGTGACCCCGGCGCCAGCAGCCCACAAGGGAACCTTCGTCGGCCAGTGGCGGAAGGCGGCGAAGCCTGCAGTGATGGCGGTGCCCAGCACGGTGCCGCCCAGCCCGCCCAGCATTGAGAGCAGGAGGGCTTCGGTGAGGAACTGACCCCGGATGTGGCCGCTGGTAGCACCGAGCGCGCGGCGCAGGCCGATCTCGCCGCGGCGTTCCAGGACGGAGATGACCATGGTGTTGCCGACCCCGACGCCGCCGACGAGTAGAGCCACACCGCCGAGGCCGAGCAGCAGCCCGGTGAGGGTGGACCGGGTGGCCTCGCGGGCCGCGAGGGCGTCGGAGGGGCGCGAGACGGCGACGTCACCGGCGTGTCCGGGACTCACGGTGGCAGCAAGCACGTCACGCACGGCCGTCACCTGCCGGTCCTCGGCGCGCAGGTAGACGGTGGTGGGATGCCCGTCGAAACGGAGATGAGTGCGAGCAGCGGGCCAGCCCACCAGCGCCGTACTGTCGATCTCCGGCGCCAACGGCACCGGAGACAGCACCCCGGCCAAGGAGAACCAGCTCTGGCCGATCTTGAGCCGGGTCCCCGGAGTATGGACGCCGAGGCGTTGCGCCGCACTCGCGCCGAGGACCACGCCGGGGAACTTTTCGGTGGCCGGGGTCAGCCAGGCCCCGGACTGCAGACGGCCGCCGATGACGGGCAGCAGGCTGCGGCCGGTGGCGGTCACGTCGATGCTGCCGGTCCGCCCGCTGGGAATGTGCTCGTTGCGGTAGATCTTCGCCTCCTCGATGAGACCCGTCTGCTCGGCGCTGATGACGGGGCCGATCCTGCGGACCATGGCCACCGCCATTTCGGGCAGCTGGGCGCGGGTGCCGTCCTGCCGTTCCGTCGGCGCAGCACGCAGCAGGTTGGTGCCCAATTTGTCCAGGCGGCGGTCGACCTCGGCCTGACCGGAGGAGGAGATCCCCACCACCGCAATCATCGCCGCCACCCCGATCGCGATCCCGAGTGCCGAGAGGAACACCCGCAGCGGCCGGGTACGCAGCCCCGTCCCGCCCAGCCGGACCATGTCCACCGGGCGCAGACGGGCCGGTCTGAGTCGTCGGCGGCTCACAGGACTGTCCTCATCGCTAGGGACTGGCTGCCGGCATCGGAGGGACCGGTGTCGGAGACGATCTGGCCGTCTCGCATTTCTACTTGCCGGTCGAGTGCTTGGGCCATCTCCCGGTCGTGGGTGATGACCACCACGGTGGTGCCGACCGTGTGCAGCTCCCGCAGCAGCCCTAGCACCGCCTGGCCGGAGGCCGAATCCAGGTTGCCGGTCGGCTCATCGGCCAGCAGCAGAGCCGGCTCACCGATCACCGCCCGGGCCACCGCCACCCGCTGCCGTTCACCGCCCGACAGTTCGTGGGGAAGATGCCGGAGGCGGTGACTCAGCCCCACCCGGTCAAGGGCGGCCTCTGCCAGGACGCGGCGTTGCCGCAGAGGCGTACCCGCGTAGACCAGTCCGTCGGCGACCGTGTCCAGCACCGCCACCCCGACCGACAGGTGGAACTGCTGGAAGACGAAACCGATCCGCTGCGCCCGCAGCGCCGATATCTCCCGGTCCGACAGACCGGACACCTCATACCCGTCGATCACCAGCCGGCCGCCTTGCGAGGGCCGGTCGAGGGTTCCCATCAGGTGCAGCATGGTCGACTTCCCCGACCCCGACGGGCCCACCACCGCCACCAGTTCCCCAGCGCCGATGGCCAGGTCCACGTCCCTGACCGCGGCGACCCCGCCGGGATAGGTCTTCGACACGTTCTCGAACACGACGACCGGTTTCACTTCGGGATCCTCACCGTCATGCCCTCACGCACACCCGGACCACTGACCTCGGCCCTGCCATCCGCCACCAGGCCCGTCGTCACCGCGACGTAGCCCCTAGCACTCTGACCGCCGGTGCTCTTCTTATCGGCGGGCTCCAGTCCGTAGCCGCCCTCCGCCAAAGCGACCAGCGCCACCACCGGAACCGTCAGCACATCCTTCTGCTCCCGGCCCACATAGCGGACCGTCACAGGCCCGCTCTCCAACCGCCCCAGACCCTTCTGATCAGCAAAAATGATCACCACCGGCACCGTGGCACCCTCCGCACCCCCGCCTTCGCCGCCACCGGACCCACCGCTGTCCCCGGCTGGGGACGCGTCCGCGCCCACACTCGACACCTTCCCCCGGGCCGTAACGCCGCCGGGCAGCTCTACCGTGACCTGATTGCCCCGCTGCGCCCACGCCATGTCCGCGGCCGACGCCGCCACCGTCACCATCCGCGAGGCACTGGAGTAGCTCACAGCCTCAGCCGACACCTCCGAACCCACCTGCACACCAGTGCGGGCAACGCGTATAGGTCCGCCTGCATAGACCACATCTCCCGCCTTCACGATGCCGGTCTCGGGCATGCCCAGAGCCTTCTGCCACTGCTTCACCGCCTGCGCCGTTTTCACCGAAAACATGTCGTCCACCGTGAACCCCGTGTACCCCAGCGCCGCCAGATTCCGCTCAAACTGCTGCACATCCGCCCCCCGCACCAGCCCAGCCGGCAAACCACTCTCAGCCCCCCGAGCAACAGACTCACCGGCGGTCTCCGCGCCACCGGCCTGCCCGGAAGTCCCGGCCGGAGCACGTCCGACATCCCCCGAACCATCCCCGCCCGAACGGTCACCCCCGCCGCCAGAACCGTCCGCGCTGCTCTGACCGGAGCTGTCGGAGGCCGTGGCGCTCATGTCCCGGTACATCGGCAGCGCCCCGTAGAGCAGCGCCACCGGACGGTCGTCCACCCGCAGCACCGCCTCGCCCCGCTTGACCGACGCCCCACGCTGCGGCAACCACGTCACCGTCCCCGACGCCTTCACCGGCAACGGCACCTCAGGCCCGTAACCCAGCTCCCCCTTGACCGCCGTCTCTTCCGTCAGCGTGCCCCGCACCACCTTCACCACTCCGCCCGGACGCACCACACCGCCGCTCGCCGGATCCGCTCCCCACCCCCCAAACCCAACGCACCCACACCTGTAACAGCGGCCGCCACCACAACCGCAGAGGCGACCAGAGCAGGCCTTCGCCCAGCCCGTCTTAACCTCCTGGCTCGACCGCCGCCAGAGACGACCACATCCTCTACATGCTCCTTACCCGGTAGCCCTTTCACCCTGCGGCCTCTTCCGCCGGCACGTACTTCTGGCCGTAGGTCTTCTCGTAGCACAGGGGGAAAGCCCGCTTGTATGAAGCGGTCGTCTCATTCACAGGCGCTCCGGCCCCCTTCTTCGGCCAGCTCTTCGCATCGAACTCGGGGTCCGGATACTCCGGAACTCCGTTCTCCTGCATGCAATCAGCAAAATTCTTGTCCTGTGTGATTTCCTCAGGCGCCCTCGTCGGCGTCATCTCCTCAGCCAAATAGTCAGGCACAGGCGACTGGAGGTGATCGCACTTATTGAGGGCGCTCACGGAGGAGCCGATATCCGCCTTTATGGCCTCAAATGCCTCGTCGTCGATCTTCCCTCGGGCATCAGGGTCCGGGACATCAAGGCCTTCCTTCCGCAGGCAGGCGGCATATTTGCGCTGGCGCTCCACATAGCGGACCACCTCGGAATCCGGCTCGTCCTTCTTCACTGCACCCGCAGAGCTGCTGCCCTTCTCAGCTGAGGCGACCTTCGCCTCGCTTCCGCCGCCTCCGCTGCATCCGGTGACGGTCACTGTCATCACGCAGACCGCAGCAGCGGCCAGCATCAGATGGCCCGAGTATCGAGAACGCATACGTATCCCCATGCTTCATCAGATCGGCTTTTCCGTAGCCCTGCCAGGGTCGGCGGCGCTGCGATGACGACCATAGGAGAAGCACTGTTAAGAACTCTTTTAGAACCCGTAAGGAACCAGTTGGAATAGATCACCGAAGTTCCATAGCAGCGCTTTGCCCGATAAGTGGCGGGGTCGCGGGGTAGTAGCTGGCATGTTCGGCGAAGGCATCGACTCATCCGAGCGCCGCCGTAGGTCGTTCACGACTTGTCCTCTGCGAACCGAGCTGTCTCCGTCATGCCCCGTGGCAGTCAGTCTCAGGCGACCGTGCCGAAACAGTCACGCTCGGTTCCTGCTCGCGCAGCGGGGTGAAGTCGACGTCGAGCTTCGTCTTACATGCGTCCGGCTCGATGCCGAGCTCGTGAGTGGAGTACTCGCCGAACCGCTGCATGTGTTCGATCAGGTAGGGCGAAATGTGGGCCATGTCCTCCGGGAGATGGCGCGCTCACGTACGGGGATGGCCCACCCGCATCAGGTGGCTCAACTGGGACTCGATCGGGTCCCAGTGCGTCTTTTCAAGTGGCCACCGATCGAGTGACGGCTGCGCCCGTTGGCCTCGGTGCTACTGCAGATCAGACAGCAGTCAACCCCGGCGGGCCAATCGCCCTCTGGGGAGGTCGCTGAAGAAGCTCAGTCGATGACGGTTTTCCGGGCTTCGTCGAACAGGGCGTCGATGTGTACGTACTCGCTCTGCTTAGCCAGTAGAAGGTCAGGCCTCTACCGGCAAACCCGCCGAAAAACTATGCCGTCTTCGTGACCCACCCAGTCCGCCCCCAGGCGAGACGACAGTCCAACATCACCACCAACGATATTGAGCAACAGGTGACGGACCGAACGGTCAGGGCGTCATCCCATGGCCTCTTTTGCGCTCACCCCGGCGATTCCCCTGGCAGAGGCGAGGGGTTACTGAGCGTTTTCAGTGCGGCTACTGATCGGGTGACGGGGGTGGTGTGAGGTTGGGGTGGGCAACGGACAGGTCTCCCGTGTCGTTGAGGGAGGTGTTCGACGTCTCAACTCGTCAGTACAGGAGCCCTGTTGGTTCCGTATCCTGCCGCACTCGACCTGCCCCACGCCTTGGTCGGTTGGGTCACGATGCTCATCGTCACCCGTGAGGGTGACCGGCGGTGCAAACTCCCGCCGCACCGCCGTGCGCTGGTCGAACTCGTGTACCTGCGTCGCCATGACACCCTCGCCCGTATCGCCAGAGCCTTCGGGATATCCGTCGGCACCGCCCACGCCTACGTCACCGCGGTCACCGGTCTGCTCGCCGAGCAGGCGCCGGGCCTGCTGAAGACGCTGCGCGCGCACGACCCGGGCTTCGTCCTCCTGGACGGCACGCCCGCAGAGTGCGACCGCGTCGGCGACGGCAGGGCCGACTACTCCTCGAAACACAAGCGGCACGGGGTGAACGTGCAGGTCGTCACGGACCCGGCCGGTGAGATTCTGTGGCTGTCGCCGGCATTGCCGGGCCGCTCCCACGATCTGACAGCCGCCCGCATCCACAAGATCCTCCGGATCTGAGCGCGCCAGGGCGTCCCGATCCTCGCCGATACGGCCTACAACGATGCGGGCGACTGGGTCACCACCGCCAAGCGCCGCCCGCCCAACGGTGAACCCACCCTCCCCGAGCGGACCGAGAACCGGGCCCTGTCAACGGCCCGGGCACCTGTCGAACGAGGCATGGCACAGCTGAAGTCCTGGCAGATCTTCCGCAGATCCCGCATCAGCCCCAACCGCATGAGCGTCACCACCAAAGCCGTCCTCACCCTGGAGAAGCAACGCTGAAAACGCTTATTGTTCCGGCGCTTCTCGTCTCGCTGGTGCGCCGCCGCCCGACGCGCGACAGACACAAGCCGGCCCCGACTTCACTTCCCGATCCTCCGTGCTCGGTGTTCTGCCCACCACCCACCACCAATCAAGGTGCAGATAGGAACGAAGGAGCAGAAAAGAGGGTTGTCGGGGCCGCTGGTTGGATCTGGACAAGAGGTCTCACCAGCGCGAACGTCCAAGATTCGGATACTGGATGCCAGCTAACCAAAATAGAGGATATTCCTCATGACATAAGCTACTGGTTCCTATACAAGGGCATCGTGGTCCGGCCGTCCCTCCAAGGTCTTACTGGTAGCGAAGGATTGGATTACCTTGGCATCCGCGCGCGTGACCGCGTCCGCGATCGTAAGGGCCTCCTTCCGGCCCATTTGCTCCCGCGACGCTTGCCAGTCCCGCATGAGTTGCTTGGCCTGCCCTAGGGCCCAAGTGGGCCCGGCTGCGAGCTGATTCCCAAGTTCTTGAGCACGTGCCTCTAATAGCTCATCTTCTACAACCTCATTGACCAGGCCCCACTGCTTAGCTTCCTCGCCACTCAGGGTCCGCCCCGTCAGAGCAAGTTCCAGCGCGCGGGGCAGGCCGATCGCGCGAGGGAGAAGAAAGGAAATTCCACAGTCTGGGGTAAGCCCAACTGTAGAGTAAGCGGTTAGGAACCTAGTCGATGCGGCCGAAACTACCAGGTCACAGCTGAGCATGACAGCGATTCCGGCCCCCGCCACTGATCCTTGGACCGCGGCAATGACCGGCTTGGGGAGCGTGGCCAGCTTCTGCAGGGCGCGGTCGAAGGCATTAGCCAGTTCCTCAAGGTACGCTGGCCGATCGACAGCGTCTGCCATTGCCTTCAGGTCTCCCCCAGCGCAAAACCTTTCGCCCTCGCCTCTGACGATGACTGCTCGAATGTCCGCAGCAAACGCTTTATCGACCGCGACAGCAAATGCTTGTACGGTGGGTAGATCCACTGCGTTTGCCCGGGCCGGCCTCGCTAGGACGATTTGAGCCACACCACCGTGGGACTCGTAGCGAACCCGCTCCTCCGCCATCTATTTCCTCAATTCTTTGACAGTATCAAGATCGACTGGGCTAATGCGGCAATCTGAATTTCCTAAGTCGCCCGCTGGACTGGAGACTGAAGAGTATAATCCCTCCGCCAGGGCCCAGTTGCGGACATCCTCCAAATATTCATCCCATGCAGATTCGGCACAATTCCACCTCTCGGCACCGCGCGCTGCATTGTCACTATCTTGCAAGGACTGCATATTTGCAGGCCGTAAATAGTTTACTATAGATGACGCCAGCCTGGAAGCAGTGAACCGAATTCCCATTTCTCTACTCCTGTGTAATTACGATGGCACTCAAGTGTTGTTTGACGCAAAATTTGTTTGCAACTACGCTAGCCTCATGTAGCTACCAATTGACCCAATTCTCCGCGCGGCAGTCAACCCTTCTTAGTCTCGGCTTTTCGCAGAAGTCAAAAAATCCAAACGATCATCAATCACAAGCCCCGGGTAGAGGCGCCTTATTTCTGAAGCCAAGAATTTTGCTGGCACGTCATGGAAAGACCCATGGAGTACCTCGTATTTCATAAATGCGCGGCCTTGACCGTCATAGTCTTGCAGTATCGCGTCGGCATTTCCATCGAAATCAAGAGGCGTGACACCAAAGAGAGAGCAGAGGTCCGAATTGAAGGTTGGGCTCGCCTTAACCCATCGATTTTCAAGAAAAACTTCCGTGAAGCCATGCCAGGCGAACAAGTTAGTTCCCATTTTTTCAATTAACTTATCACTCGCCAGATGATTGGTAACATCTGCAAATGCGACGCGCGCCGGGACTCCTTCGCAGCGGCACAGTGCGGCAAGCAATGCGGCCTTGCCAACGCAGTAGGCATTTCCAGCCCTCAGGACACTAGAAGCTCGATAGACTTCAGCATTCGAATAGTCGAGACTAGTATCGTATCGAATTTCGCGTGCCGCAAGGTAAAATTGCTGCACTTTCTCCTTCTCCGTCATGTTCGGCATTGTAACGCTTGCCGCGAATGAAATGATTTCAGGGTGATCGCTGTCGATATATTCAGCTGGCGCCAGATAAACACCGAGTCTATTGCTCTTCAAGACCCCTCCTTCGTGTGTCGCAACTAGATTTAGCGCGAGATAGGATCGCACAGGAGTTAATTAAATGCGGTGCATGATTTCATTGGAAACCAGGCTTACGCGGCTAATATGCAGGAAATTATCCGGAGTAGCTTTACTGCTCCATGGATTGGTGACTCGAATTGTGCCACAGGACAGCCGGGGCTCCATCTCTCATGCCGCCACACCCCCGATATAGTAGCCGATTCAAATGACCCTCACGCACACTTGAGGTTGAGGTATAAGCCCGGCCCGATGGTTCGATTCGGAGTATCTTTTACTCAATCAGGGCAGGTGTAGATCGGGATCTGGCTGGTGCCGGTGTTCCTCAGCGCACGGGGTGGGAGCGGGGATGGTAATAGTCACCGCGCATGACGAGGTGTGAGCCATCATCAGATCGCGGTGGCTTCACCGCCCCCGAACAGCTCATCCAGACCATCCGGCTCGAGATGTGGAGGAACGATTCAGTACCGCCCCCGCTATCGACGGATGCCTCGCCGGAACTGGAGTGTCCCTCACTCCTACGACTCGATGAGTTCAAGCCCAGTGAGCGTTTTCAGCGTTGCTTCTCCAGGGTGAGGACGGCTTTGGTGATGACGCTCATGCGGTTGGGGCTGATGCGGGATCTGCGGAAGATCTGCCAGGAAATCAGCCGTGCCATGCCTCGTTCGACAGGTGCCCGGGCCGCTGACAGGGCCCACTGTTCCAGCGGCCAGCGGCCAGCGGGGCGCGGCCGTCGCCTGTCGGCGTATCTGCGGGTCCGGCAGGTATCGCAGCAGCTGAGTGGTGTGGATCAGCCGGCCCATCTCGCCGAACGCCGCGTAGTGGGCGTTCTTGCACGAGCCGGAGTGCAGGCACCGCAGCAGGAGGACACCCTTCCTATGCACCGACAGGGCGACCCGCATGATGTCCTTGAAGTGCTCTTCGATGAGGACACGGTCGATGTCGTTGCGGCCCGACTCGCCGAATAGACGGCCGGCCGGGAGCCGTTGCCAGGGGCTACCGATCCGGCGGCGGCGCTTACGAAGACCGGCAGCCAGGAAACGAAGGGATCGGCTGGACACGTCGAGTCTGCACGGGTAGGCAAGCACACGAAGCCTCTGGTGGGGCGAGGGATTCTTGGTCGTGAACCCGTCTACCAGAGGCTTCACTCATATCAGTTGAACCGGTCAGCAGACCAACAAGTGGGCAAAGTTACATTGCCCATCAGTGAACTTCTTTCATCCTCCGTATCCGCAGATCAGGAGGGTGTGGACGGCGGCGACGATGCGTCCGATGCGGTTGGTCGAGCATCGGGCTCGACGAGGGAGGCGCCAGGTTTTCAGCTGGGCGAAGGCGCGTTCGTCAGGTGCGCGTAGTCGGGCGTGGTCCCGGTTGTACTGCTGGTAGTGCTCGGGCAGTTCGTGGTGGTGGTAGTAGGGGGTACGGACGGTGGCGCCGGCGCCTTGGTAGGCGCGGTCGGCCAGGACGAGGATCTGTCGCGTGTGGCAGTTCTCGATCACGCCGTGAGCACGGGCGGCGGTCAGGTCGTGAGTGCGTCCGGGCAGGGCCCGCGAGAACCACAGGGGTGTGCCGTCGGGTGCGGCGACGACCTGCACGTTCATGCCGTGCTTCTTGTGCTTCTGGGAGTAGTACGGCTCGTCCGCCGCGACCCGGTCGGTGGGGATCAGAGTGCCGTCCAGGATCACGAAATCGTCCTCGCCTCGGCCCGTCAGGGCCTCGCGCAGGCCGGGCGCCCAGGCGGCGAGGACGTCGACCGCCTCGTCCACGTACCGCCAGGCCGTCGCTTCGGAGACGCCGAACCCTGCGCTGAGCTGGGCGAGCGTCTCGTTCTTGCGCAAGTAGGCAAGGGCGAGTTGTGCCTGACGGAAACAGCTCAACTTGCGCCAGCGAGTGCGGCGTTCACACCTTCGGGCGTAGATGAGCCATGAGACATGCTCGACCAGCTCGTGCCGGACGTCGAGCGTGGAAGGATACGGAACCAACGAAGCCCCCGGCCGTCGGCGTGTTGAGTGAGATCACCACACCAACGACGAGGGGCTTCGCCACGTCACCGCCCCTGACCAGCCTGGTTCACCCGACAGCCCAGGATGAAAGAGGTTCAGTGATCAGCACCGTCAATAGCAAGGCGCGATACAGCAGTTGAGCCGGGGTACCACTTCAAGAGCGTGAGCGAAACCTCCTCACTACGATTGAACGTTAAGTTGGCAGACTTGCGTCGCAACACCCGGAGTGACGAATGCGTCCGAACTAGATTGGTGTATACTATGGATCCCGACCGACTTGAGATCGTAAAGAAGACGGGACGTATTCTTTCGATCGCAGCACTGCTGGCTGGCGGCTATTCGGCCGCCTCAAGTGTAGTTTCTCCTGACCATCGCGAGAACTCTCACGAGGTGATGGCTACCGAGAACTGCCAGGAAAATGATTGGATTTGCGGCTCCAATCACAATGAGATACTCGTAGACACGGTCTAAGGGTTTTCGACATACTGGTGTCGGCATGTCCATCTTCGAACAGTCCTCGAGGCGGCGTGAAGCAATGTTCGCTAACCGTCGCGTCACGATCGCGCCGGAAGACCGCACGCTAGTTTCAACTCGCTGCATCCTGGAGTGAGCGCCGACCGATAGGCTACGCTCACTTTCGACATGTCTGGCGCATTCCGCAGTGCTTAGGGCCTGCAGAGAATTGACTTGTGGGTTTTGGGACTTGACACCCCAGGTCAGCGCACCGATCGCCCGCATGTTGTTCTTCTGCGAGCCCTTAGCTGGTGTATCACAGTTCGTCAGCTTAAGTGCAGACGACGGTCGGGCTAACGACCCGTCCCCTATGTTGGACATGTCGATTGCCGGATCACGGGATCCTGTATCAACATGTCCAACATTCTTACAAGTTGGTGTGTGGCGCGCGGTGGTCATCGAACGCACCGCGGGACAGGCCGTGTTGGTCGCCGTCGGCGCGGTGGTGCTGCTCGTGCTCGGACCAGGAGATCGGGAGGAGAAGCCGCCCGGGGTGGTGACGGTCACACTGCGCCGGGCGGAACGCAGCGTTTCGGTGAAAGAGATCCGGTCCCGGTCGAGTTGGCGGGTGGCTGCGGTTCTCAATATCAGTGGGCATTTAGGGATGGCCCGTGCCGGTAAGTGGCTTTCGCGGCCGTCACGCTTGAGATGTTTGCCCTATACGCACACTCTCGCCTCCATCGAGCTGCGGACTCTGCCGCCTGTTTACTCCGGTTCTCGTGCACAAAGTCCGTCTGGTTTGAAGATCAGCCAGAAACGCCCAGCAGCAGCGGAACGGCACTATCCGGCACATTCATGATCACGCTACGACGTGATCCAGCGGAAGCCGTACCCCAGCGACCTGTCCGACGCCCGATGGGCGTTAATCGAGCCGACGTTGACGGCCTGGAGAAAGGCCCGGCTCGACCGCAGGCCCACCGGGCAGCCGGCCAAGGTCGACCTCCGCGACGTATTCAACGCACTCCTCTACATCAACCGCACCGGAATCCCTGGAAATACCTTACGCACGACTTCCCCAACCACGGCACTGTCTACGCCTATTACGCCGCCTGGCGCGACGAGGGAATCCTCACCCAGCTCAACTACGACCTGACCGGCCTGGCCCGCGCGAAGGAAGGACGCAAGCCCGAACCGACCGCTTCCGTGATCGACACCCAGAACGTGAAGACCTCCACCAATGTGCCCCTGACCAGCCAGGGAACAGACGCGGCCAAGAAGATCGTCGGCAGGAAACGAGGCATCCTCACCGACACACTCGGCCTTCTCCTCGCCGTGACCGTCACCGCCGCGAGCCTGTCCGAGAACGCCGGCGCCATTGCCGCCGAAAATGCTTCAGTCTCCCGAAAGTGAGATAGATCATGATTCATGAGGCTCCTAGTGAGAGAGTGAAGAGTTGACTTATTTGAGTACAAATTACTCGGGTGCGACCCGATGTTGACGCGGAGAATGTTATGGAAGGGAAGTTGCAGGCTTTCAGTGGCCGCCGAAAGCCTGCACTTTTAGTTCAATGCCGCTGCGTGCGGCCTCATCTTTTTTACCTGAAGCCGGGTTGTCCGGCCAGCCTGCCCAAGCTGAGCAGGGCGGGACACCACCCTCAGATGGGTCCCATCCCCGCGTATAACGTGAATATTGTTTGTGTCTTCTGACTCTTTTGGATGATGGCCTGCCGGGCCTGTCCTCGGACTGCGGCTTCAGCGGAAGGATTCTTCCGGAGAAGGGCGGGTTCTTGTGCCTGACTGGAACCCATCCATTCAGTAGTGTTCGGCGCTGACTTGTTTAGCGGTTCGCTATTTGGCCTTCTGATGGCGTCGTGAACTTTATCTCCACCAGAGGGAAATGATGTTGCCTCACCTGACTTATGCCGATGCCGTTCATGCCGCGCTGACGAATGCCGATCTGGTTCCAGACACGCTGACCGTGAACGCTCCGGTCGATACCGATGACCTGACTGTCCTTCTGCAATGGAATGACATGGCGATACGCTGGTCCTCTGAAGCCGGCTGGCGGCATGAGAGTGCCCACAGTAGCGGTCCGCTGCCTCTAGACCGCTTTGCTGACCCGGCCGCGCTCATCTCCACAGCGGCACTACTGCAGCAGGGACAGCAACCGGTCACGCATCACAAACGGTGGGCCGCCGCCCAATTACTTGATCGCGCTATCAGCGACTGGACCATCGCCCTGTCAGACGGCCACGCTCAGGCGGCACCACGCACATGATTACTGAGCTTGAACTCGGATCTATACGCCATGCGGTGCTGGGGATCCAGCTGCCCGCGCCCCTGGTGGCATCACTCCAGGCCAGGTCGTCCCATATCTACGGCAGGGCAGCACTCCCGTTGGGCGCACCGGAGTCGGAACCGCTCCCCGTGCTCACTGATCGTGGGCGATAGGGCGAATGGGATCTGTCTGGGGCGGCATGGGGTCTCCCGAGGATCGCGGGTGGGTGGACTTCCCGTTCAGAGCTGTGCCGTCCCACCGCAGAGCCCCAATACGGCTCGAACCCAGTGAGAAGGGGCCTCCGCGCGTTTAGTCCCTGCCGTTCAGTCCCTCGTAGACATGCAGGTCACAGCGGTAGGTGTGGCGCGTGAGGGACTGAAGGGACTCTCTCTGGGAGTTATGAGCGCGTCCCTGTGTGCGGATATGCGCGCGCATAGGTTGAGGAACATGCATGTAGGGAGCGCATAATTGGAGTTCTCGGTCCCTACAGTCCCTCTTTGGTGCCGCACATGGCTCCTGAGCTGCGGGAATGGCTAAGAGGACTCTACGCCGGTTCAGGCCCTTGCTGTCCGGCTCAGGCCCTGCCCGGAGGCCCGTGAGTGCTGCAAGAAGGTGGTTGGAGTTCAGCGTGTGCGAGCACTGGGGGCTTGTCTGCCCATTGCGGTTCGTTGAGCCCCCGAGTTGTGCATGCCCGCTGAGGGCTACTGATTGATGGATTACGGTCCCTCCAGTCACTCGCAATGGGGTCATTACGGGCATTTTTTTGCTGCAGCTGCTCCGTCTCCATAAACCCAAGGGGCCGTAGGGACCCGAAAACAGGTACGGCGCCACGCTGGCAAGCTATGCCCGCTCTCCAGCCGAAGGTCCTACACTCTCTTCCGAAAGCCAGTCCCTATAGTCCCTTTGGTCCCTGACTCCAGTACGCGGCCCGCTCAGGGCCAGGCCTGTCGCAGGGACTGACGGACAAGACCCTCGCCGAAGGACAGACACGTGCCCGGCTCCGACGTGATGAGAGAGCCCGCTGCTGCTGAGCAGCCCTCCACATCCCACGTTGTGGCCCGCTGGTGCGCGGAACAGGGCTGGCCGGTCCACCCCCTCGCGCCCGGCCGTAAGACGCCTACCGCCAACTGCCAGGCCTGCAGGGACAAGCACCACTCTCCGACCGGGTGCGCATGTATTCCTGCCGGCCGCCCATGTCACGGATTCCACGCTGCGACGACCAGCAAAACGCGTATCGACGCCTGGTGGTCCCAACGGCCTTCCTGGGGAGTCGGCGTTGCCTGCGGCGACGCCGACCTGATCGTCATCGACATCGACGCGCACTCCGCACCGGTCCCTGACCGCGGCCGGCTCCTGCCCGGCATCCCCATTCACGGCTCCGTGAACCTGCACGGCCTGGCGTCCGGCTTCGACACCCTGGCGCTCCTGGCAGCACTGCGCGGCCAGCCCAGCCCGGCGCAGGACGCCAGCACGCTGCGTGTACGTACCCCCTCCGGGGGCCTCACGTCTGGTACCGCAACCCTCACCCGGCCACCCGGTTCCGCTGCTCGACAGGGTCCAGCACGAAGGTTGCGCTGGCCTGGCAGGTCGATATCAGGGCCGACGGAGGCTACATCGTGGCCCCCACCACCCGCACCGCTGACGGCACTTACCTGCGGGAAGGACCGTCCCACCTGCCTGCGCCGCTGCCTGAATGGCTGGGCGAAGAACTCGTACGGACGGGACACACGATTCAGAGGCCACCAGTCTCCTCACGGCCCGTGATTGCCTCCAGCCGTCGTCCCCGGACTCCCGTGCGCGCGCACCGTGTCCTGGACCCGCTGCTGCTGGAAGTCGCCGAGTGCGCTGTCACCTCCGAGGGCGCCGCCTTTACCGAGAAGCTCAACAAGGCCGCCTACACAGCCGGGGGACTGGCGGCTGCCGGGCACCTTGACGAACCTGCCGCGCGCGCCCTGCTGCGCGAGGCCGCCGAGACCGCGCGCCCCTGGCAGAGCGCCCGCAACGAACGCATCATCGACGACGCCCTCGCCGCCGGGTCCGCCCGCCCGCTCCACCTCGAAGGACGTTCATGAGCAGCGCCGAGACGCCGCGCTTTGACGCCACCGCCGCTGCCCAGCAGATGCTGGACCTCGAACAGAGCGACCATCAGCCAGCCACCCTGCCCGCCCAGGCCCAGACCTCCCCCCTCGCCACACCGACCTGGGCGCAGCCGGCCCCGCTGCCGACAACGCTCACCGACCGCGGTAACGCCAAGCTGTTCGTCAAGCTCTACCGCGACCAGTTCCGCCATGTCGAAGGCCTGGGCTGGTTCTCCTGGGACGGCTACCGCTGGAAGCGCACCGGCGGTGAGAAAGCCGCCCTGTGGGCGGCCGGCGAGATGGCCGAGGACATGCCCGACACCGACCCCCGCGGACTCTTCAGCGACCGCGAGCTCCACCACCACAAGAAGCGCACCCTGTCGACCACCGGCATGAAAGCCCTCCTCACCCAAGCCAAGGCCTCCCCGGACCTGTCCGTCGACCCCGACACCCTCGACGGCGACCCCTACACCCTGTGCACCCCCGCCGGCGTCGTCGACCTGAACACCGGCCAGCTGCGCAAGCCCGACCCCACCCGCGACTTCCACTCCCGCGCCACTAGCGTCGCCCCCCAGCAGACTGGAACCCCCCGCTGGCACCGCTTCCTGCACGACACCTTCGGTGAAGACGCCGAAGGCCAGGAAATGATCGACTTCCTGCACCTGCTGCTCGGTTACTCCATCACCGGCGACGTCGGCGCTCAGGTCCTGCCCTTCCTGCACGGCCACGGCAAAAACGGCAAGAGCGTCCTCCTGGACGTCATGATCCAGATCCTGGGGGACTACGCCGACGCCGCACCGCCCGGCTTCCTCATGGACCGCGGCGCGTTCTCCGAGCACTCCACCGAACTGACCGAGCTCCACGGCCGCCGCCTGATCGTCTGCAGCGAGCTCAAGCCCAACGACAAGTTCGACGAAGCACGCGTCAGGCTGCTGACCGGTGGAGACAAGATCAAAGCGCGCAGGATGCGGCAGGACTACTTCTCTTTCAGCCCCACCCACCACCTGTGGCTGCTGGGCAACCACCGCCCCGAGGTCTCCACCGGCGGCTTTGCGTTCTGGCGCCGCATCCGCCTGCTGCCCTTTGAACGGACTGTCCCCGACCACCGCAAGATCGACAACCTGGCGCTCGAACTCGTCCGCGACGAAGGCCCCGGCATCCTGCAGTGGCTCATCGAGGGTGCGCGCCGCTACCTCACCACCCGCGACAACCTCGAAGGCCCCGACCGGGTCCGTATCGCCACCAGCGCGTACGCCAACACTGAGGACCACATCGGCCGGTTCCTCACCGAGTGCTGTACCCGGGACGTCGAGGCCCACCCCGACCTGCGTGTCGAACAGGGCCTGCTGTACGCCGCCTACGCCTCCTGGTGCAGCACCGGCGAAGGCATCCGTCCCGCCGGCACCCGCGCCTTCGCCACCCGCGTCAGGCAGGAAGTAGGACTCGCCTCACCCACCGACATGATCAAATCAAACGGCCGCAAGTACTACCCAGGCCTCGCGCTGCTGGACACCCCCTCATGAACCAACTCCCGCGCCCGCTCCCCAAAATCCCGCCGCACACCAGCCCCAGCTCCCAGCGGTCCCTACCAACCCGCATCCGCCCGACCTACCATGGACCCGCAGGGTCACGTCCAGCCGTGGGCGAGTCACCACACCACGAGGCGGGTCGCCATCCGGCCCCGCAGATGAAGGAGGGGCAACAGCCATGAGCTCGCTACTGACCGAGGGCGATCTCACCCACGAAGAACACGTCGTGTGGCTGGAAGACCCCGAAAACCTCGACTACGTCCGCCAGGCCCTCGACAAGACCCGCCGCCGCAACACCAAACCCCCCTACGCCCGCGACGGCCGCATGGTCGGCTACGCGCTTCTGGACGACCAGGCCGAACCCGACCCCGACAGCGGCCTGTACAAGCGCCGCGTCTTCTTCCTCCTTCCGCACGACCGCGACAGCCTCCCCGGCGGCCTCTACCGCGAAGGCGCCCCCGGAGAAGCCGTCGACCCGCGCACCATCGAGGTGAAGAAGGTAGGGGAGAAGACGCCACGCTCACAGAGCGGGCCGGCTGCCATAACAGGCTCCCGCTCCTGACGGCCAGGGGTCGCTTCGGGGAGTTCACTCCGGCAGATGGCAGGCCAGAAGCCGACGAGGAAGGTGACGACACCGGTCACGGCTGTGATCAAGGCAGCGACCGCTGTCCAGTGCTCAGGTGACTGCTTGACGCGCGGTGCACCTTGAGGTGGCGCAGGCGGCCGGGTGGAAGAGTCATGGGATCCTCCGATCAGCGTGTGAAGCGCAAGTGTTCCACCCCACCTTGGCTCGTCTTATCCCCTCAGGCGTCCCGGCGGGCGTTGCCGATCGCGTCCAGCAGCGGCTGGCGGTGGTCGCGGCCGAAGCGCCAGAAGGCGGGCCCGGCCGGGCCGTGTTCGCGCAGCCCAGCCAGCGTCGTCGCCACGATCAGGATGCAGCGGTCGTAGGAGTGGTAGCCGCCCTCGGAATGCCACCGCCCCTGCCAGTAGTGGCGGGTGAGGTCGGCGACCCTGGCCATCTGTTCTTGGCGGAGCGCTGGCCGGCCTGGTGGAAGATGAGCAGGACCGGCGGGTGCACCCGCTCGTAGTCGTCGGGGGCAGGCTCGGAGCAGCGGGTGCGCCACAGCGGCTTGTCAATGGCGTCGGTGTCCTTCTCCTGCCGCAGGAAGAATCGGGCGTACAGACCAGCTCCAGGTTCGGCTTCGGGCGGATCAGCGCGATGACCGTCTCGTTCACCGTCATCGGGTGCGAGGCGCCGGAGCGGCCCGCGCTCTTGGGCATGCCGCCCGTCTCCTCCGGGTCGCGGTCCAGGTCGATCGCGGCGGCGGCCAGACCGTCCTTCGTGAGGAGCCGGGTCTCCTCCCCTCCCCACGTACGGCCGCCGTCGACGGCCAGACCGTGGCGCCGAAGGTCGTTCGCCGCAGCACGGTGGGAGGCGGTACCGGCTTCCTTCTGCCTGGCTGGTGTCGGCTTCGTCGTGTGCCGGTAGGTCAGGGGCGGCGAGGACCGCCGCTGGATCTGGTCGGCGGTGGCGACCTTCAGCACCCCGAGGACGCGCAGCACATCCGCGCGCAGATCGTTGCTCGATCCCGCCTCGTTCTCCTTGCGCTTGCCCGTCATCAGGCTCGCCCTCCCGTCGTCCGCGACCGGCTAGCGGCCGGGCGCCGGCCCCCGGCCGTGGAGGGGACCGGGCCCCAGACCCGATGATCTCCCCCCACTACCGACAACCAACTCAGGTCATAGGGGAGAGAAGAGGGTCGTGACAATCCGGGACGGGCCCGAAAACCCGTGGTGACCAGGGGAAATGCCAGGTTCATGGCTGCCGGGCACGGAAGTGGCTTCGGCAGTGGGACCGCAAGCGCCGACGGCAGGGCCTCCCCGGGGCTTGCCCAGCAGCCGACACGCCGGACGCGGCGAGGCCGGACGGCGAGGGTATGAGGGGCGGGGCTCCAGGATCGCGGCCGCGCGGAGCGGCGGGAAGGGGTCGGTCGGGGCGGGCAGGATGTCCTCGTTCCTCCGGCCTGCTGACCGGGTCGATGGTCGTCGCCGCGCGGGTGTGTGCACGGGCCGGGGCCACCGTGAGGAAGGACCCCTTGTCCGCGGTCTGACGACCAGACCCGGAAGGTGTCCGTTTTCGCCTTGGCCAACCCTTGCAGGGTGGATCTATCCGTGGCCGACGCCACACCGTCAGGATGGAGTTCAGCGGGCGGGACGGGTGCTGGACGGCGAGGCTCCGCGCCGCCAGTCCGAGGGCTTCTGGCCGCGGAACGTCTCGCTGCTCTCGATCCGGGCCTTGTTCCGGGCGAACTCCCGCTCAGCTGCCGACATCTGCCGGGGCGCACTGCCGGGGTGTCCCCAGCGGTCGGTCACCTTCGTGATGACCTCGCCCTTGGCGTAGTCCTTGAAGCACGCTGGGCAGGTGCCCGGGTACGCGGCGCGTACCGAGCCGCGCGGCAGCGGCACCGCCTTCTTCACCGCCGTCTTCTTCGCGGCCGGCTTCCCGCCGCCCGCCTTCTTCGCCGCCTGCGCCCGCTTGATCGCCTCGCGCTGCGCCTTGCCGGGCCGCTTCTTCGGCTGCTGCCCGCGTGCCGCCTTCGCGGCCTTCTGCGCCGGGGTCTGTCCCACGCGCGGATCGTAGAGCCGTCTCCTGGCGGCCGTCGCGCGCCACCCGCACCATCCCCTGGGAACGGCGGCGCGCGGAGGCGCACCAGTGCGCGCGCGGCGCGTTGAGTTGCGCATGATGCACCCCACTTCCCCACCGGGTGGACTCCACTGCGCAGCCGATGCGCATCACGATGGACTCCACTCCCCACCGGGCGCCTGAGTGGCATCCCCTCCCACTTGGTGGAACGCACCGCCAAGCCAGAGCGCGCGGCATCGTCCGCACCACACATTGCCCTTACACAGGGTGATGATGCACAGTGAGCCAGGAGGGAGAGATCTCCCCTCCGCCACCGTGCGTCGGGTGCCCGGCGGGGGCCGTCTCCGCCGTGGGAGCGGATGGTGCCAAGGGGAAACGTCGAAAGATCGCGGGAAACTCGTGGCTGGACAAGGGTGGCTTTCCACCCGATGGACTGGGTGGAATCCGCGGCGGCACACCTGGTCAAGGGGGTGCATCGAATGCACCGCATCCGATGCACGATCACCCTCGCGTGTACGCCGGAGGGAACTGGCGGGAGTGGCGGCCACTCCCGCACGCATCGTGCGGCGCACCGATGCGGTGGGGATAAGTGCACGGCAGCGCCGAAGCGCCCGACGCACCGCACCAGCGCACCGGATGCCGGATGTCCTGCAATCCGCCGCCGCACCGGTGCGCCGGAGGGGAGTCCACCCGATGGGCACCACCATGGTCTCCACCGAGTGGACTCCCCTCCCCATCCAGCCGCCGATCCGCGCCCAGGTGCGCGGTGGAGTTCACCGTGCCCACTCATCCCCAGCGGCGGCCCCACACGGAGCGCCCCGGGTTCGGCCAGCCGCCGGGGTACTGCCGTGAGCGGGAGCGGCGCCGGACGGGCTGCGGCTTCAGCGACGGGTACAGCGCCGCGCGCAGCCTGGCCGCGTCGGCGAGCTGCTCCAGGCGCTCGCGCTGCTCCGGCGATAGGTGCGGCGGGGTCGGGTGGACCATCGGGGCCTCCGTGCTTCGGTGGGTTCACTTCCCCTGCACCCTCGCCTTCTGCGTCGCCTGTGGGGCGCTCGCGCGGCCCACGTCCCGGCAGGCGCTTTGGCGACTTCGCCCGTCGTCCCGTGAGACGGGCACGGGGCTCCCGTGCCCTCGAGGACGCGAACGCCGGCGCCCACGGACATCTGGTCCGTGGGCGCCGGCGCGGTCAGCGGTCGGCGGTCAGCTCGCCATCATGGCCTGGAGGTCACTGAGCGACAGCTCGTTCGTGCCACGGTCCGGCGCCTTGCTCTGCGTCCACGCGAGGATCGCAGGGTGCGCATCCTCGTAGTGGGCGCCGGCGGCCGTGCGCTGCCCGTCGGTGGTGGCGACCTGGGTGAGGTAGGCGGCCAGGGCGTGTGGGCCGCCGCCGTTGCACCCGATCTCGTAGCCCAGGGCGTTCCTCTGCGGAAGGAGCGAGAGCACGCGCGGCGGGGACCGTGAACACCCTGCTTCCGGCGCCAACAGTGGACAACGGCCGCGAATGGCGCGAGTCTCGATGGTGACGACTGATCGGCAAGCCTGTCCTCGGCGCACTGGTGGAGGGCATTTCATCGATGACACATCAGGGTGATCTCCATGGAAAGTAGCCGTCAAATATATTGGCCACTCACGGGACGAGCCAAAGAACTCCACCTTTTCACTTCCTTTCTTCGGGACGCAGACCTCTGTGCAATGCTCCTCGTTGGCTCGGCGGGTGTGGGCAAAACCCGGATCGCTGAAGAATGTGTCGCCATAGCCGAGCGCGCCGGGTGGGAAACTATTCAGACGGCGGCAAGTTCCATGGCGAAGAATATCCCGCTGGGTGCGCTTTTGTCAGTTCTTCCGGTCGACTTCGATATTGACGACCCTGCATCCAGCCTGCGTGCCGACGTGAGAGCAAGGTCGCCGTATCGCAAAAGCAAGACCCTGTTGTTCGTTGACGACGTTCATTTGCTGGACAGTGCAACGCTCCAACTGTTGCGCGACCTAGCTGACTCGAATGATTTTAAGCTCGTCATGACTGTCAGATCTGATGTTTCTGCACACAATGATCTCAGCATCCTACTGAACCATCCAGCCGCGACTAGTTGCCTTGTTGGTCAGTTGACGGAAGCAGATGTGGACGTGCTGCTGACCGCCTTCCTCGGGGGGCCTGTCCACCGGCGCGCAGTCGACTGGTTTCATGAGTCGTCGGAAGGGAACGCACTCTTCCTCCATGAGCTGGTTCTCGATACGTTTGCAAAGGACCAGTTCGTCAAGCCTGGCCGTATCTGGCAGCTAAGGGACCATGAGATCGCAGGGGCAACTCCACGACTTAAAGACCTTTTGCGTCGGCGTCTGGGAGAAGTCTCATCCAACGAGAAACGGCTTCTGGAATTTCTAGCGCTTTGTGGTGAGACTTCTGTATTCGACGTCGTGGAGGAGTTCGGTGACGTCCGGCTGCTGGATGGTCTGGAAGCGGCAGCATTGGTGCGTGTGATGCGAAGTCACCGTAGAACCGTCGCCAGACTTGCTCACCCGCTGTACGTCGAAACAATACGGAATAGCGTTTCTTTCAGCGAGAAGAACGACATCCTTCTGCGCCGTGTCGCGTGCGTCCGACAGCACGGAGCACGGAGAAAGGGCGACGCCCTCAGCATCGCGGGCTGGGAGATCGCTGCGACCGGCACCACTACCCCCAGCAATCTTATAAAGGCAGCACAAATTGCTCGTTATGGTCACGACTGTGACCTGGTGGTGGATCTCCTTCAACGGCTACCGGATGCCGATCAGTCAGTTCAGGTCCTCTGCCTCCTCGGTGAAGCCCTCGTGGAACTAGGGCAGCCGGAAGAGGCAGAACGGGTTCTAGGTGTGGCTACCAGCCAGGCAGTGACAGATGAAGAGAAGGTCGTCTCTTACTCGCTGGGAATAACCAACATGTTTTGGGGGATGGGGAAGGTCGAAGAATCCTTTAACGCCCTTGAGACGGTTAAGGGGCGCCTTGCTTCCGAAGTGTACAGAGGTGGACAAATCGAGGGCGTTGAAGGGGGTATGCGAGCCTTCCTTGGAACCGAGAATGAGGAAGCTATTCGACTCCTTTCTCCCATCTCGGTCGAAGCCGGCAAAAGGGCCTATTTCTCGAGTAAAATGTTCGAGGGGTGCGCGTACACAAATCTTGGACAATTCGACAAGGCGATAGCACTCGCGGAAGCGACATTCTTGGCGCACCAAGAATCGGAGCACAGTCAGGTCGCCGCGATCCAGTTGATACCTCTTGGACTGGCGCTGATGTATTACGGTGAGCTAGATAGGGCTCGTGAAATCGTCGAAAATGGCTTGAAACAGAGTTTCTCCAACAAAGCGACAATCCCGGAAATGTGGATGTGTTATATTCTTGGCTGGTGTTCGTGGGTGAGTGGACAGCCAACGGACTCCTCCTACTGGTACGAAGCCGCACTTTCATCAGCGCAACTGCACCATCCTTCTGTGGCGCGAGGGGTTCTTTCGGGTATCGCGGCAAATGCGGCTCTTCTGGGTGACAATACGACCGCTGCGCAGCGACTTGAGGAAGCGCAAAACTTTCCCAAGATCGGGGCACTCGAAGGAGATATGGAAGTTTTCGCGCGCGCTTGGTACGAGGTCAACTCGGGGAGGATTGAAGAAGCGCTGGATGTTCTGCGAAGTGCTGCGGTTCGCGCAGCAGAGACGGGGAGGTATGCAGCGGAGTCACTTCTGCTGACTGATATCGCTCGCCTCGGAGCCCCGCAGGAAGCCGTCGGGCGTTTGACTGAACTCACCTCCTTGTGTGACGGCCCCTTGGTGCACATCAGAGCGCGCTTCGCATCGGCCTTGGCCGGCCAGGACACAGAGGCTCTCGCACAGGTCGGCCGCGAATTTGCATCTATGGGGGTGGTGATCCTTGCCGCTGAGGCATTCTCTGCGGCGGCTGCCATATCCTCGCGCCAGGGTCGGCGCGCCTCAGCTGCGTCGTACCGAGACGAGTCCGTTGCCCTCCGCGCCCAGTGCGACAGCGCGAGGACACCACTCCTGGCCAGTGGTGGTCCTGCAGATCTTTTGACCGCCCGCGAGACTCAGATCGCTGTGGCAGCGGCAACCGGCCGCACTAGTAAAGAGATAGCGATCGATATGGAAGTTTCAGTGAGAACCGTCGACAATCACCTCGCTCGGGTCTACGAAAAGCTTGGAGTGAAGAGGCGTACGGAACTTGCAGCGGCCCTCGGGCACCAGAACTAGAAATAGCGATGGCGTGACGCCTTTCAGGGCGGCTATCCCTTAGGCTTTCGCGGGCCGACATCAAATTCTAGGATTCGACCGTCCTCGTAGCGGCTATCAATGAGTGGCTGTAACGGCACATGTAATATACGCCCTAGTCCCCAAAAGGGACAAATTTGGCAAGTGAAGCCCAGTCCAGTGGATGCACGATTGTGGCCAGGTGGGCGAAGGGATCCTGCGCAGCCGTTTGGAACCACATCACCGAGAGCTCCGTATGCCCTAATTCTGCGATGTCCGCGGGCTTCCACCATGACGTCAGTCGAGCCTGAACCGCCTCTCGCGGCAGCCACTCTTCGACCCGTTCGTCCGAATCGGCTCGGATCCTGTCGAGATCGTGCACATACAAATGCGGCGTCGCTGCCATCGCCTTCTCGATGCCCATCAGACGAAAGCGACGGTGTAGGTGCGGCGTCCCTTCGAGCATGCTTTCACGGTCGTCACTCACCGTGAGCACGCGAAGCTCCGCGTGCACTGGTCCCACCTGATAGCTACGCAACTCGTCATGCCTCATCTGGATCACGGGCCAGAGGATAGGCCTGTCCGACAAGCGGACCAAACGACTTTCGGATACACGCCTTAACGCGTGTTGCAGAAGGCCGTCACCAGGGCATCTTTTTGTATACGTGGGGTGTTGAGTGCTTATCCGTTGTGGGTGGAGACGTTCAGGGGGCTGCGGATGACGTAGTTCGAGCGGTTGCTGAAGGTGGTGCGGGAGCGGGGTGGCGACGGGCCGCGAATCGGGCGGCCGTGGTGTCTGCCGCTCGCTGACCGGGTGCTGGTGGTGGCTGTCTACTACCGCACGAACCTGACCATGCGGCAGCTCGCGCCGCTGTTCGGGGTCTCGCCGGCCACGGTGTGCAGGGTGATCCAGCGGCTCGGGCCCCTCCTTGCGCCCGAGCCGGGTTCACGTCCCGTCGATGCCGCGGACCGGCTGTGGATCGGGGACGGCACACTGGTCCCGGTCCGCGACCGCAAGGTCGGCGCCTCCAGTCGCAACTACCGCTTCTCCGTGAACGTGCAGGTCATCATCGACGCCGACACCCGTCTGGTGGTGGCCGCCGCTCGCCCGGCCCCGGGCGACAAGGCTGATGCCCACGTGTGGGGCACCTCCGGCCTGCCGGACCAGTGCGAGGGGGTCACCGCGCTCGGCGACGGCGCCTACATCAATACCGGCCTTGTCGTCCCGCGCCGCAAACGACCCGGCCGGCCCCTGCTGACCGGCGGGGAAGCCGACAACGCGGAGCATCGCCGCGTCCGCGCACGAGTCGAGCATGCGATCGGCCGACTGAAGAACTACAAGATTCTCCGCGACTGCCGACAGCGCGGCGACGGCCTTCACCACGCGGTCCAAGCCGTCGCGCACGTGCACAACCTTGCCCGGGCCGCGTGATCACAACAGCCGTGATCGGGCCCTGACCTGCAAATCTGCGGCCTTCTGCAACACGCTTTAAGTGCCTGAGGTATCTACTGTGATAAGAAGATCAGTCCGGGCAAGCACCACACCCAAGCACTGCTCTGCCAGACGACGAGCCGACGTCCTCATCGCGATGCTCCATGACGGCACTTTCTACGACCCACAACCCGCCCGATCGGGTTGACCAAACCCATAGGGGTACCCCCCGGCAACCTCCCGGTGCACCCCGCGACGTACTTGAAGGGTTCGCGGCCTCGAGCGCTGCACCACAACAGGGTTGAGGAAGTGGGTCACCGATACGCATGGGCTCCCTTCGAAGGAGAAGGCCTGCGGTTGAAGTTCGTGCGGCCTGGTGGGAGGCATGATCCAGAGCAGGATTGTCCCGCCACGCCTACTGAAAGCCTGTGACATTCGGGAACCTCATCGTGTCCCTACCAGGGCTTCCGCTCACCAATCAATCCCGGCCTGCCCCCAGGCGCACACGACCGTACACGCATCTCTGAGCCCTTCGGCTGTGGACAGCGGCCTGCACGCAGCGGCGGCAACTGCTGTGCTACAGCCGTCCCATCCTGCGTGTTGAACGCTCCCAGGCACGCAACCGAGACAAGATGGTCGTGGCATCAGGCGCTGACTCACCAAGGGTGCACACGCTGCCGAGCAGCAGCGCCTTTAGCCTCCAGTTCCACGAGGTCCTTGAGAGCGGAGACGTCATGTCAGCCACGCCGCCCACACGTCCCAAAGAGGTCGTCATCGCGATGTATGAGGCCCTTTCGCGCTCCGATCAAGCGACCTTGCAGAGGCTGACCGACCCCCAGGTCAGTATCCATGTGCCGGAGATCCTGCCCTATGGCGGTACGTACGTGGGTTGGTCTGGACTGCAGCAACTGCTGCAAGCCACATCGGAACTGATGGATAGTCGAATCGAGTGGGACAAGTTCTTGGACTCTGGAGACCAGGTCGTCGCCGTCGGGTTCGCCCACGGTCGAGGCAGGAAATCAGGTCGCTCATTCGACGCGGCCATCGTCCACGTGTTGACCGTCCGGGACGGCCGTATCACCGGCTTCCAGGCATTCGTTGAATCGGCGCCGGTCGTCGCAGCCCTCAGGGACACGTGATGTTTCTCCCCGGATTCCGATGCTCGCGTGCACCGACTCTCGCAGCAACCACACCCACCACAATGAGGTCTTCTCAACGAAGATCACTGCCGTTGTTGATCGGGCGCGCGCGACGCGGGTGGTGCCGCATCAAGAGTGCTTGGGGCGGAGTCGTCGATTGGGCTCATGGTAGTTCCGTGGCGGAGGCTCGTAGGTGCCCGCCCCGGACGAGATGTGCGCGTACCCGGCCCGCTAAGACGACGCACTCAGGAGGCGTCATGGCCGCAGGCCCATCCTTCAGGGCGCGCAACTTTCCATCGAGCCCAGCCCCCGGCAGCGTCGGGACGCAGCAGTGCCTGCCACGACGGGGGAGACGCGGCAGGCACCAAGACCAGTCTGGCACCGGCTTGGGGGGCTGACCAGGAGTGCCAGCGGGCATCAGCGACTCTTCCCACGCGCCCCTCGCCAATGCCGCCCACGCCGCCACCCCACCCGACCCGGCACCATGTGACAGCACCCGTCGACCGGGCCGTATCCCCGCCGACACCCCTCCCAAAACTGTCCGCATCCCTTCCCGCACCAGCCCGCATACCTGCAGCTCACCAATCCTCTCCGGCTGTGGTCGGGACCCCGACATCCCCCTCTGCACACCCCCACCCCCAGCCCAGGACTTGAAGAAGAGAGGCGGGACGGGGCGGGGCGGGTGGTGCGTGCGGCCGGGGAATCGGGGCGGTTTGGTGTCGGCTGCGCGTCGTCGGCCTCCGCGCTCTGCGCCGGCGGCGCAGAGCAGCTCGGTCAGCAGGGCCGTGTGCAGGCGGGGCCAGACGCCTGCCTCGGTCCAGTCCCGCAGTCGACGCCAGGCCCTCACCCCGGAAAAACACCGAGCAATGTGAACCGGCCGCACCACCCTCCCGCAGTCCCGGCCGCTGCCTGGACAAGAGCTGCGAAGCGCGCTCCGGCTGCCCTGACGACTCGGGGATCGATGGATGCTGTTCGGGCCAGGGTGTCTGGTCTGGGCGGCAGGAACAGGTGGGTAACCGACGGTCAGCCTCGATGCTCTTGAACGGGCTTCTTTATATGGCGGGTGTCCACGGTGTGTCCGCCCTGAAGCGCTTCCGGAAAACTGTTCCTGGATTGGTCAGGGCTGCTTCGACTGCCTCTGCCGGGATCTTGTTGCTCATAGCTCGCCGCGGGACCCTGAGATAGCCGCAGGTCCGGAGAAGATCCCTGGTGGCAGCCCAACTGCCGGAGGCCACCACCACCTCGTCCAAGGCGTCGCATGCGTTGGTCGCATCGACCAGGACCGCGTACGCAATGACAAGATCCGCCACTCGCGCCTTGGCGGTCATGTCTGCCATATCCACTTCCTTTGGTGAGGTGGGCATGCGGCTTCGCCCTGGGTCCCCGGGGAACTGCGACATCAGTTTGGACCTACAACGATGCCTACGGCAATCGCACTCTGTACGTCATGTGTACGCGATATTTACGCCTATCGGTACGTGATATGCACGGTTGGTGGGCTAGGGTGCTGCTCAGGAGGTGTTGCATGTCGGAGTTGTTCGACGCGGTCGACGCGCTGGTGGCGTCCCGGTCTGTGCTGCCGCCGCCGGCGGAGCGCAAGCGGCTGCGTGCCGCGCACGGCCTGACGATCGACGAAGTGGCCACCGCACTGAAGGTGCGCCGGGCCACGGTGTCCGGCTGGGAAGCGGGCAAGACCGAACCCCGCCCGCCGGAGCGCGACGCGTACGCCCGACTGCTGGACAAGCTCGCGGAGCTCTACCCCGCCCCCACCACCCCGGCCGCCCCGAGAAGGACGCGGCGGTGCCCGAGGGGTCCGCCGGCGAGTCCGCCCCCGCTCCGGGAGTCCGCACTCCGGCCGGAGCACCGGTGGCCGAGGCCGCTGTCGTGACGGCAATGGAGAACACCCAGACGCCTGCCTCTGCGCCTGCTTCCGTCGCCGTTGCTCCGGAGGCCGCAACGCCTCCGGAGCGTACCGCCAGGCCGTCGTCGACGTCGCGCCGCCCGGTGGCGAGGGAGGCGGCCCTCGCCGGAAGCCCGGTGGGGGGCACGGATCCGCGGTTTGCCAACGGTCCGCTGGCCGTCGTCGACGTCGACGACGGCCAGGTGGTGGCGTACTGCCCCGGTGGCCTGGTCCTGGACGCGCCTGCCAAGAGTCTGCCGGCTCTGGTGGAGTGGACGCTGCGTGAGGCGAAGCTCGGGGCGCCGAAGCTGTCGGGTCCGGGCAAGGACGCCGACCCGCTGCTGGTGCTCACCCAGTCTGCGCTTAAGCGTTACGGCCTCCCCGCGACCCTCACCGATGAGGAGCGCCATGCCGGGCGGCTCCCCGAAGACCACAAGGTCATCAAGCAGCTGGTCCGCGCGGAGTGGAGACTGACCAAACGGGGCTTGGGGCCGTGGGCGAGGATCTACCGCCCCGCGACCGGTTCGGACCGCCAGTGCGTGCAGCTGTGCATCCCCTCGTGGAATGCGCTCGATCCCCGCAGCTGGGGTCACGCCGGACAGCTCCCGCCGGCGGACCTTGCCCGGGTGCTGGGTGTGTACGCGTCGCGGGTGATGACACCGCGCGGCTCGACCGCGGTGACCGGCCTGGAGCTGATGACCGCTCTCCATCCGCCGACCCGCGCCTCCGAGCCGGACGCCCACGGCAGGCGGCACTCCGAGCACAATCCCGGCTCGCTGGGGAAGGACCCGGTGGACTGCGCGCCGTGCGAGGCCCCCGACGGTCACCCGCTCCTGGCGGATCTGCCGCGCTTCCACGTCCGCGGTCCCGGGGAGAAGCTGTTCGAGGAGGCGTACGACTGGGCGCGGCCGATGACGGATGCCGAGTGCACCCTGCGGCACCTGGTCGGCATCGACGTGAACATGGCCTTCGCCGCCGGCGCCAACGGCCTGGCCGTCGGCCTCGGCGCGCCCACACACGTGAAGGCGCCGGTGTTCGATGCGAAGCTGCCCGGCTCGTGGCTGGTCGACCTGTCCCACGTCGATCTGTCGAGGGTGAAGACCGGCAAGGATAAGTGGGCGGACCTGGACGCCAGTCTGCTGCCCTCCCCGTTCACGCCGTCGGGCGAGCGGCCGCAGGGTCCGGCCTGGTATGCGACGCCGACCGTGGCGTACGCGGTGGAACTCGGTTACGAGGTGCGCCCGCTGGAGGCGTACGTCCGCTACGAGAACGGCCGCTACCTGGACGGCTGGTACAACCGGCTGCGTGACGCCTTCCTCGCCACGATGGCCGACCTCGGCGTGCACGCAGACCTGTCGCCGGCCGACTTCCTCGCCGCGATGGACGACTACAAGAGCGGTGACCCGGAGCTGGCGATCGTCGTCTCCGCGGTCAAGGCGACGGTCAAGGGCGGCCTGGGCAAGCTGCGCGAACGCCCGCGCGGTGAGGGCTGGAAGCCCGGGCAGCCGTGGCGGGCCCTCGCCCGGCCCACCTGGCGGCCGGACATCCGCGCGGCGGTCATCTCCCGCACCCGGATCAACCTGCACCGCAAGATCGTCAAGCATGCGGCGTTCACCGGCCATTACCCGGTCGCGGTCCTCTCGGACTGCGTCGTCTACGCGGCCGACGGACCGTCACCGCTGGACTTCCTGCCCTACCGTGACGGCAAGCCGCTGCCCGGCGGCTTCAAGCTCGGCATCAACCCGGGCCTGGTCAAGTGGGAGGGCACCCAGTCCGTCCTGTGGGGCGAAGAGGTACGCGAGCGGTTCAACGCCCCGGAGCTCAACCTCGCCCGGTACATCAAGGACGGCACCGTCACCGACGCCGACAACGGAGAGTAGGAGAAGGCGACGATGAGCCTGTTCGGGGACGGCCTGGAAGCCGCGGTGCAGAAGGCATTCACCCGCCCGGCGCCCAAAAGCGCGGGCCCGCAGATGCGGTACCTGGTCAAGCAGCTGGGCGGCACAAAGCCGGTCGCCCAGCTGCTGCGCATCTCCCAGCGCACCGTCGAACGGTACGTGAAGGACCAGATCAAAAAGCCCCGCCCGGACCTCGCGGCACGCCTGGAGCGCGAGGTGAAGAAGCGCTGGCAGCCCCAGATCCGGGCCAGGGCCCGCGAGAAGGCGGCGACCACCGGCGGCATCGTCATCGACGTCCACGCCCGTCTCGGGTACGCCAGAGCGCCCATGGAGACGACGGATGAGGACCGCATCCGGCACCTCACCGTCGCCCTGCCCCCGCAGCACGCCGCACGGCTCTTCGACGCCCAGCAGCAGGGAGCCAGCGACGACCGGCTGCGCGAGCTCACTGCCGAAGCGCTCAAGGAGGTGTACTTCCAGGACAGCGGCCGCCGCGCCGGCTCTCTCCGGGAAGTGCAGATCAATGACGTGTTGGACCTGGAGTTCGACCTGTAGATCTCTCAGCGAGGGGCCGAACCGCCTTCTGGGTTCGGGTCCTTGCCGCTGCTTCTGGCTTTGCCGGGCCGGTGAGGCAGGGACTGTCAGACCCCGCTTCTAGGATGCGGCCGTGGATCGAGACCTGCACCCTCGTGCGGCCGGGTTCGTCCGGAGTGGTCCCCAAGGCCGGGGGCGGCCGATACCGTTGAAGCAGACGCCAGTTCTGCCCCCTGGAGCCCTCGATGAGCGAACAGCCGGCCCCCGCCGACCACGCCCGTCAGCAGCTGGAGCCCGCGGCCGCCGACGGGTTGCGCGCGTACGCGGCCAAGACCCGCGCCAGCGCCGACCAGTTCGCCGCCGTCCTGGAGGACATCGCCACCAACGGCCTGCCCTCGGTGGAGGACTGCACGCCGTGGGAGGAGCTGCGCGAGGCCCACCTCGCCCGGCTCGCCGCCCAGCGCCCGGCCGTCGCCTGATGCCCCCGCAGCAGGGCCCGCGGCGCGCCCGTATCGCCTTCTCCGACTCCGCCGCCAAACAGCTGGAGAACCTCACCAGCGAGGCGGCCATCCACGCCCTGGACCGCGCCCTGGTCGTCATCTCCGTCGACCCGGGGATCGGCGAGCCGATCCCCGGCGACACCGCCGGCCCTCAGCTGCGCCAGTACACCGACGAAGTCGAAGCCGTCCGCGTCCTGTACTTCGTCACCGTACTGCGCACCGTCGTGGTCGTCGCGTACATCGAGGTCTAGCCGCCGAACGAGCCAAAAGTGCCCTCCGACGTCGAGCAGCTGCTGCGCCACCGGCACCCACAGGTCCGGCCTGAGGGCGGCCGTTGCACCTCTCCCGGCCTGCACCGCGCGGCGTCCGTTGCGCAACCGGTTGCTGCTCCTGGGATGAAGGCTGCAACGCCGGTTGCTGCTCGGGTTCGGGTGTGCGGCGCAGTAATCGCACGACCCGGACAGCACACGGGTGCTGCACGTTCAGCGTGAGCAACAGCTGCTCGCTGCACGGCCTCACCGCATGCAGCCGGCGCCCGTCGTTCCGGGGCCAGCAGCAGGGCTGCGGACCCGTCCCGGCGAAAGTTCGCAGATCTGCGATGTTGCGAGCGAGATCTATGCACAGCTGCTGCAACCCGGTTCGCAGCCCAGCGGATCGGCACCCGAGATTCCGACGGACAGAGGCAGACCGGTCCGTTCGGTGATCAAGTGGATCTTCGACCCGTACTTGCCCCGGTC
>NZ_MPOH02000018.1:5343-87193 GCF_001896135.2 Streptomyces phaeoluteigriseus | reverse complement strand
CCGCCCAGCCCGCCGCCGTCGACCGCTGCCACACCTCGGAGCTGCGTGCCTCCGTCGGGCGCAACGACCCGGGCGCCGGGCAGCGGAACTTCCCGGTCGTCCTCACCAACGCGTCCGACCGTACGTGCACCGTGCGCGGCTTTCCGGGCGCCGCCTTCCTGGACGCCTCCGGCCGGCAGGTGGGCCCCGATCCCCGGCGTGCACCGAACTCCGATCCCGTCACCGTGACGCTCGCGCCGGGCCGCAGCGCCTGGGCCGGTCTGACGTTCTCCCACCCGGAGGTCAGCGGCGCCGAGGCGGCCACGCCTACGACGCTGCTGGTGACCCCGCCGGACGAGCGGGACCCGCTGCGCGTGCCGTGGACCGGCGGACCGGTCCCTGTGTCGGGCAACGCGTCCTCGGTGCGTCTCACCGTGCTCGCGCCCGGTACCGGCCCCTGATCCGCGTCCGGGCCGCCCCGGAGGCGCCCCGGAGGGCCGTACTCGTCAGCGGCGGCCACCCGGCCCGGGGCCGCCGTAGCCATAGCCGCCATAGCCATAGCCATAACCGCCGTTTCCGTACCCGTAGTCCGGGGTGTCGCCTCCGGAGCAGGAGTACGCGTACGGGTAGCCGCAGGGAGTGGGTGCGGGGGTGGGTGTGGGGCTCGGGGCGACCGTTGTGGGAGTCGGGGCCGACTCCGGGGCCGACGAGGGGGCCGGGGACTTCGGCGCCTCGGGTGCGGAGGGCGGCGTCGAGGTCCGGGTCTCGGCGAGGTTGCTGTCGGCGCCCCAGTTGACGACCTGCATCTGCGGGTCGGGCTGGGAGGTGTCGATCACCCAGCGCTGGGCGCTGCTGTCCGTGCGGTTCTTCAGGACGAGGGCTCCCGAGCCGTCGGTGGCGGCGGGCGCGAGGGCCAGGTTCTGGTCGGAGCGGGGGACGAGCGTGCCCTGGAGGGTGAAGTCGTAGCGGACGTTCCTGGCGCCGGGCTGCGAGGCGCCCGCGCAGGCGGCCAGACGTATCGAGTGGCCGAGGCGGGAGTCGAGGCAGAGATCCGGGTCCTCGGTGTTGCGCAGCAGCCCGTCGGCCTCGTACGACCACTGCTGGCCGGCGTCCGAGGAACAGGCGGCCAGCTCGGTCTCGGCGTCCTTGACGGCCTTCGTGCCGACGACGCCGATGCACAGCCCGGAGGCCACGTTGTGCAGACGGCCGCGCAGGGTGCCCTGGGTCTCCTCACCGGCCCCGACCCACGACGGGTCGGTGGTGGAGGCGTCCCTGTCCGGGGCCGGGGCCGCGGTGTCGTCGCCCGAGGAGGCGGAGTCGCCGCCGGAGACGGCGGACCACAGCACGAGCGGGAGGACGACCAGCCCGCTGACGGTGAGCACGGCGACGGCGAGGTTGCGGCGGCGGACACGGCGGGCCGCCTTGTTCGCCGAACGGCGGGTGCCGGGACGGGGGGCCTGGCCGGAGTCGCCTGGGGAAGGGGAGCCGTCGTGCGGTTCTGTGCCCGGGGCCGGGACCGCGGCGGGTTCGCCCGTTCCGGTCGCGCCGAGGGATGGGGCGACGGCCGTCTCGTCGGTGAAGGCCTCGCCGACGGAGGCCAGCCGCCGGACGGGCGGTGCCGCGACGGGCGCGTCGGCGGAGGGCTCCGTCCTGGCTCGGAGGTAGGCGGCGGCACCCCAGCCGAGGACGCCCTCGGCGAGGGCGATGCCTAGGCCCGCGCCGAACTGGTTCAGCTGGTCGGCGGTGTGCGCGCAGTGCCGGCAGTGGCCGAGGTGGGTGCGCAGGTCGGGGTCGACGTCGATGCCGCCACGGCGGCAGGTGACGTCGAGGAGCCGGTGGTAGAGGTGGCAGTCCTCGTCCACGGCGAGTTCGCGGTGGACCTGGAGGCATTCCTCGCGGAGCCGGTCGCGGGCCCGGCGCAGTTCGACGTGGGCGCCCTCCTCGTCCAGACCGAGCAGTCCGGCCGGGACGGCGAGGGGTTCGGCCTCGATCTCGGTGTGCCACAGCAGGCAGCGCGCGGACGGTGACAGCCGCTGGAACGCCCGGGACAGCAGGCGGCGGTGCACGGGCGGGAGCAGCCGGGCGGCCGGCCGTTCGCCGTCGCTCGCGGCGGCTCGCAGGTCGGGGTGGAGCAGGTCCCGACGGCGTCGGAGTCCCACTCCGCGGCTATGCGGCGCACGGTGAGCAGAAGGTGGGGCCGCCAGGCGGAGGTCGGCCCGTTCTGCCGCAGGGTCTCGCCGAACAGCCGGGTGAAGGCAGCCGTGGTGAGCATGCCGGCCGCCCGCTCTCCGTCGGAGCACAGCCGGGCGTAGGCGAAGGCCGCCTCCCAGTGCCGGTCCAGCAGTTCACCGACGGGGTGCAGCGCGGGCGAGGTGCCCGTCCAGTTCTTCAGCTCGGCGCTCAGCTGTTCGTCCGTCACCTCGAAGCGGCGCGCCGAAGGGGAATTCGACAGGCCTGCGTCTTTCACGGGTGCATTCCTCCGGGGACATGCGGGATAAAGTCTGTACCAAATGGGCGGGTGAACCCGCCCTCGCAACGACGGGGATCCTTGCGCACAATGTTCGACATCCCGGACGCCCGCAGAGTGCGGCTCTTTTGAAACGTGGGGAGTACGGACGGGGACGCCTCGCGCGCACAGTCGGGGAAAATACTCTCCGTGCGCCGACAAGGCCCCACCTTTGCACAGGCGGACCAGGCATAACAAGGGATCTCGCGGTTTCGTGCATTGCGTACCGCGGCAGTGTTTTTGACAATCCGTCAATGACGGTTCGCCATTCGCGGCGGTCGCTGTAATGGTGTCCCTTTTCGGGAGGTAATTACGCGGCGCATTCCGCCCCGCCCGCCCCGGTCGGCGCCGCGTCCGCGCCACGTCCGCGCCGTCAGTGACCCGAGACCGCGTGCGGGGTGTACGCCTGCCCCAGCTCCTCCGCCTCCTTGTCGGTGAGGGTCAGTTCCACCGCCGCGACCGCGTCCTCGATGTGGCGTGGCTTCGAGGCGCCGATGATCGGGGCCGTCACCGTGTCCTGCCGGAGCAGCCAGGACAGGGCCACCTGGGCACGCGGGACGCCGCGCGCCTCGGCGACGCGGGTGACGGCCTCCACGACGGCCCGGTCGCTGTCAGGGTAGAGGCCGCTGCCGAACTCGTCCCGCGCGCTGCGGTCGGTGGCGGTGCCCCAGTCGCGGGTGAGCCGGCCGCGGGCCAGCGGACTCCACGGCAGCACGCCGACGCCCTGGTCGGCGCAGAGCGGCAGCATCTCGCGCTCCTCCTCGCGGTAGAGCAGGTTGTAGTGGTTCTGCATGGAGACGAACTTCGTCCAGCCGTGCCGCTCCGCGGTGTACTGCATCTTGGAGAACTGCCAGGCGTACATCGAACTCGCCCCGAGATAACGCACCTTGCCCGCCTTCACGAGGTCGTGCAGGGCCTCCATCGTCTCCTCCACCGGGGTGTACGGGTCGAATCGGTGGATCTGGTAGAGGTCGACGTGGTCGGTGCCGAGGCGGCTCAGGCTGTGGTCGATCTCGGTCAGGATCGCCTTGCGGGAGAGGCCGCCGCCGTTGGGCCCCTGCCGCATCCGGCCGTGCACCTTCGTCGCGAGGACGATCTCGTCCCGGCGGGCGAAGTCGCGCAGCGCCGCGCCGACGATCTCCTCGCTGGTGCCGTCGGAGTAGACGTTGGCGGTGTCGAAGAAGGTGATGCCGGCCTCGAGAGCCTGCCGGATGAGCGGACGGGACGCGTCCTCGTCGAGGGTCCACGCGTGCGTACCCCGGTCGGGCACTCCGTAGGTCATGCAGCCCAGACAGATCCGCGACACGTCCAGACCCGTCGAACCGAGCTTCACGTACTGCATCCTGGCCGCTCCTGACGTCGGTGGGGATACGGACGAGTGCGCAGAATATCGGCCGCCCCGCACCGGCGGGGGCCGGTCGCGGTCGTCGCCGTCCGGCTCACTCGACGAGGTCGAGCACCCGCTCCCAGCCGAACTCCCCGCCCTCGCCGCCGTCGTGGGGGTGCCCGAACCGGACGCCCATCCCGCGCAGCCGTATCAGGCTCTCCTGGTAGGCGGGGTGGCCCGCCAGCGCGTCGGAGACGCAGGGCAGGACGCCGATGGGAACGCCGAGGCCGGCCGCCTCGGACAGGGTGGCCAGGGCGAGGGTGTCGGCGATGCCGGCCGCCCATTTGTTGACCGTGTTGAAGGTGGCCGGGGCGACGACGACCGCGTCGGGATCGGGGAACGGCCGCGGTTCGCCGGGCCGCCGCCAGGCCGAGCGGATCGGCCGGCCGGTCCGCGCCTCCACGGCGGCCGTGTCGAAGAAGCCGTTCATCGCGACGGGCGTGGCGATGACACCCACGTGCCACTCGCGCTCCTGTGCGGCGGTGATCAGCTTGCCGACGTCCGCGGCGATGCCCGCGGCACAGACGACGACGTAGAGGAAGGGCGGGTTCTCGTCCTGTGCGGTCACGTCCGCACCCTACTGAAGGGGCGCGGGCGGACCCTCGGGGACCGGTGCGCTGGGCCGGGTGCAGCAACGCGGCGGGCGCGAGCCGGACGGCGCCGGAAGGCTTGGGCACCGGTACTGTCCGCCGCCTCCGGGAGCCCTGATGTCCCTGCCCTGCGTACCACCCCGCCGCCGTCGGCTGCGGGCCGTGTCCGTGCTCGCCCTGTGCCTGGGGGCGCTGGCCCCCGTCGTCGCGTCCGCCGGCACCGGGCGCGGGCGTCGCCGGGCGCCCGGACGCCGACCGCTCGCTGCAGCGCCGGATCGAGGATTTCGTCCGTGGTCCGGGCGGGCCGCCCGGCGTCATCGCCGTACTGCGGCGGGACTCCGGGACCCGTGTCCTGCGGGCGGGCGTGGCCGACCTGGAGACGGGCCGCCCGCCCCGGCCCGACGACCACATGCGGATCGCGAGCACGGCGAAGGCCTTCAGCGGCGCGGTGGCGCTGAGCCTCGTCGACCGCCGCGCCCTGGATCTGGACGATCGCCTGCGCGAGCGACTGCCCCGGCTGCCCGCCGCCTGGGGCGCGGTGACGCTGCGGCAGTTGCTGAACCACACCAGCGGCCTGCCCGACTACACGCGGGACGCCGGGTTCCTCCGCGTGCTGACGGCCGACCCGCGGCATCGTTTCGACCCCCGCCGCCTGCTCGACCACGTCGCCGACGAGCCCCTGCTCTTCCGGCCCGGCAGCCGGTATCTGTACTCCAACTCGGACAACATCGCCGTCGCGCTGATGGCGGAGGCCGCCACCGGCACGCCGTACGAGCGACTGTTGCGTGACCTCGTGTACCGGCCGCTGGAACTGCGCGACACGAGCCTGCCGCTGGGCCACCGGATGCCCGAGCCCCATCTGCACGGGTACGACGTGACCCCGCCGCCCCCGGAGGACGTCAGCGAGATCCTCAGCGCCTCGGGCGTGTGGGCGTCCGGTGGGATCATCTCCACGCCGGCCGACATGACCCGCTTCATCCGGGGCTACGCGCCCGGGGCGCTGTACGACCGGGCCCTCGTGCGGGAGCAGCGCCGGTGGGTCGCCGGCGCGTCGGAGCCAGCGGGGCCGGGACGGAACATGGCGGGGCTGGCGATCTTCCGCTACGCGACCCGGTGCGGTGTCGTACTGGGCCACACCGGCAACTTCCCCGGCTACACGCAGCTGATCGCCGCGACCCCGGACGGCCGCCGCTCGCTGACGTTCACCGTCACCGCCCAGATCAACGAGGACCAGGCTCCCGCCCGGTTGGCACGGCTGCGTGCGATCCAGGAGGACTTCGTCTGCGCGCTCATGCGCTAGGACCCGGGCGGCGCTCCGGCCGCCGCCCCACGGTCCGGAAAAACCCGTTGCCATGACGCCGCGTCCGCACGCACGATCTGCCCATGCCCATGCTCATCGCCCACCTGCCGCCGCTGTCCGCCGCCGTCCTCGCGGCGCGCCTCCAGCAGCGGCCCGGCGTCCCCCGGAGGCCCGAGCCCGCGCGCCCGTGACGGCCGCGCTCGTCGCCGGCCTGATCGCCGGATACGGCATCGCCGTACCCGTCGGCGCGGTCGGGACCTACCTCGTCTCCCTCACCGCCCGGACCTCCCTGCGCACCGGCGTGTGCGCCGCGCTCGGCGTGGCCACCGCCGACGGGATCTACGCCCTCCTCGCCACCGTCGGCGGCTCGGCCGTGGCCGCCGCGCTGCGCCCCGTGCTCGGTCCGCTGCGCTGGGCGTCGGCCCTGGTGCTGCTGGCCCTCGCGGTCCGGGGCGCGACGACGGCCGTTCGCCGCTACCGCGCCCACCGGCTCACCACCCGGGTCGCTCCTCCCCCGCCGAGCCCGGCGCGGGCCTTCCTCAGCCTGCTGGGGCTGACCCTGCTCAACCCGACCACCGTGATCTACTTCGCGGCGCTCGTCCTCGGAACCGGCACCGCGGACGCCGTACGCCCCCTTGAGCAGGGCGTGTTCGTCCTGGCGGCCTTCGCCGCGTCCGCGAGCTGGCAGGTGCTGCTCGCCGGGGGCGGCGCCCTGCTGGGGCGGGCGCTGACCGGTCACCGGGGGCGGCTGGTGACGGCGCTCGTGTCGAGCGGGGTGATGACGGTGCTGGCCGTGCGCATGGCCGGTTGACAGTGCTTCGGGCGGCGGATGAAACGCGCCGGTGCCAGTGTTGAAGGCAGAGCCGGTCGACGACGATGTGACGAAGGGAACGGTGTCATGCCTCTCGAGGGCGAGTACGAGCCGAGTCCGACCCAGTGGGTGCGTGAGCAGGTGGAGTTGTACGAGAGCTCCGGGGGCACCGAGGGGACCACGCTCCAGAACACCAAGAGGCCCGTGATTGTCCTGACGACGGTGGGGGCGAGGAGCGGGAAGATCCGCAAGTCACCCCTGATGCGGGTGGAGCACGAGGGGCGCTACGCCGCGGTCGCCTCGCTGGGCGGGGCACCCAGGCATCCGGTCTGGTACTTCAACGTGAAGGCCGATCCCCGCGTGGAACTCCAGGACGGGCCGGTGAAGCAGGACATGAGGGCCCGTGAGGTGACCGGCGAGGATAAGGCGCGGTGGTGGGAGCGCGCGGTCGCCGCGTACCCGCCGTACGCCGACTACCAGAAGAGGACGGAGCGAGAGATTCCGGTCTTCGTCCTGGAGCCGGTCGACCAGCCGCACTGACCCGCCCGGCCGGCGTTCGCCGGAAATCCCGTAGAAAAATCTGTCCGCGACAGGCATGGACGTCTCCGTGCCGGGCAGTCGAATGTCAGGCCCCGCCGCGTTCCCCCGTCGCGGCGGGGCTTTCGTCGTGCTCCCGTGCGGGTCGGTCGGTCACGTCGAGGAAGATCTGGTCCGCCTCGGGGACGACACCGGCGACGGACCGCTTGATGCGCATCGCGACCTCCTCGACGCGCTCGCTGTCCAGGCCGGGCACCAGGTCGACGCGGGCCGCCACCAGGACCGAGTCCACACCCGTCCGCATCGTGAACAGCCCCACCACGCTGTCGATCTCCGGCTGCGCGGCCAGCAGGGCACGGATCCGGTCGGCGGTCTCGGGGTCGGCGGCCTCGCCGATCAGCTGGTCGCGGGCCTCGCGGCCGAGGCCGAAGGCGACGCAGACGAGGAGCGCGCCGATCGCCAGCGAGGCGGACGCCTCCCACACCACCTGGCCGGTGACCATGTGCAGGACCATGCCGGCCGCGGCGAGGGTGACGCCGAGCACCGCGGTGCCGTCCTCGGCGAGGACCGTGCGCAGGGCCGGGTCGCGCAGGCCCGCGACGCCGTCGCCCTGCCGGCGCGCCTGGTGCAGGGCCCGCGACAGTGAGGCACCCTCCGCGAGAAGGGCCACACCGAGCACGATCAGGCCGGCCACATAGCCGCCGAACTTCTCCTCGGCGTCGGTCCGCAGGGCCTCGACGCCCTGGAAGAAGGAGAAGCAGCCGCCCATGACGAAGATGCCCACGGCCGCGAGGAGCGACCAGAAGAAGCGTTCCTTGCCGTAGCCGAAGGGGTGCCGGCGGTCGGCGGGGCGGCGGCTGCGGCGGAGCGCGGCGAGCAGGAAGACCTCGTTGAGGCTGTCGGCGACGGAGTGCGCCGCCTCGGACAACAGCGCGGGGGAGCCCGCGAGCAGACCGCCGACCAGCTTGGCGACCGCGATGACCAGGTTGGCCGCGAGGGCCACCAGCACGGTGACGCGTGTCCTGCGGTCCTCGCGGCCCGGCGGTGCTCCGCGCGGCCGGGCCCGCCGAGGGCGGACTTTCCGAGGGCGGAGCTTCGGAGGTCGAGGCTTCCGAGGGCGGACTTTCCGAGGGCGGGACTCGCGACATCCCGTCCTTCCTTGTCGTGCCTTTCGCCGTCGCGCCTTGCGAGGTCGTCCCAGTCACTTCGGCCGACTGCCCCAGCCGTTCGGAGTCATACCGTGCGGTCGGCGGAAATCGGGGAACGCGGTGTGAGCGAGCCCCGTACACACCACGACCGGGAGGAACCATGGCGGGCCGGGACGACGGCAACAGCGCCTACGGGCACAAGGCGTTCAAGCGGTCCAAGAGCCACTTCGCCGACCGGATCACCGCGGACGGCCGCGACGGGTGGCCCGTGGCGGCGGCCGCTACCGCCTGGTCGTCAGCCGCGCCTGTCCGTGGGCGAGCCGGGCGGTGATCTCGCGGCGGCTGCTCGGGCTGGAGGACGCGCTGTCGATGGCGATCACCGACCCGGTCCAGGACGACCGCAGCTGGCGGTTCACCCTCGACCCCGACGGCCGGGACCCGGTGCTCGGCATCCGCTTCCTCGCCGAGGCCTATGAGCGGCGCGAGAAGGACCACCCCGGCGGGGTGAGCGTGCCGGCGATCGTGGACGTCACCGACGGGAAACTGGTCACGAACGACTACCAGAGGATCACCCTCGATCTCGCCACCGAGTGGAGGGCCCTGCACCGGGACGGGGCGCCCGACCTCTATCCGGAGCCGCTGCGCGACGAGATCGACGCGGTCATGGCCGAGGTGTACGAGGACGTCAACAACGGTGTGTACCGGGCGGGGTTCGCCGCCGAACAGGACGAGTACGAGGGGGCCTGCGCGGCGGTCTTCCGGCGGCTGGAGTCGCTGGCGTCCCGGCTGGCCGGTCAGCGGTATCTCGTCGGCGACACGATCACCGAGGCGGACATCCGGCTGTTCACCACACTGGTGCGGTTCGACGCCGTGTACCACGGCCACTTCAAGTGCAACCGGTGGAAACTGGCGGAGAACGAGGTCCTGTGGGCGTACGCCCGCGACCTCTTCCAGACGCCCGGGTTCGGTGACACCGTCGACTTCGATCACATCAAGCGCCACTACCACCAGGTCCACACCGGCATCAACCCGACCCGGATCGTCCCCCTCGGACCCGACCTGTCCGGCTGGCTGAGCCCGCACCACCGGGAGCGGCTCGGCGGACGGCCGTTCGGCGACGGGACGCCGCCCGGTCCGGTACGGCCGGACGAAGAGGTCCCGCCTCTCGGCAGGCCCTGACTCACTCCCCTTACACACACAGGAGGTACTTGTGGGCAAGAAGCAGAAGCTCCCGCTCGTCTACCAGCCCGTCGGATTCGTCTTCGGCTGGGCCAGTGGCGCGCTGGCGGGGATGGCCTTCCGCAAGGTCTGGAAGGTTGTCCGCAAGGAGGACAACGCGCCGGACGCGCTGGACCGGGACCGCGGTTGGGGTGAGGTCATCCTGGCGGCGGCGATCCAGGGGGCGATCTTCGCCGCGGTGCGCAGCGCGGCGGACCGTACCGGCGCGAAGGCCATCGAGAGGTCGACCGGTGTGTGGCCCGCCAAGGAGAAGGGCGGCCGGGACTGACGGACGCGGGCGTGCCGCCCCGGTGCGGGGCGGCACCCCCGCTCAGTCCTGCTTGGGTGCGGTGGACGGCCGAAGGCGCAGGGTGAACGAGTGCCCGGCCGGGTCCGCGTACTGGCGTTCCTCGAGCGGGCCGTGGGCACCCCTGGTCTCCAGGGAGCGTCCGCCGAGGCCCACGATCCGGCGTTCCGCCTCGTCGAGATCCTCCACCAGGAACTCGAGGTGGGCCTGGAGGGAGTTCTCCGGGCGGGGCCAGCTCGGCGGGGTCGCGTTCACGTCGCGCCGGAAGGCCAGCCGGATACCGGCGGTGCCCGTGATCTCCACGAGGTTGGCGTTCGCCTCGGTCTCCTCGGTGTCCAGCAGGCCCTTGTAGAACTCGGCGAGCTTCTCGGGCTCGGCGCAGTCGAGCACCACGATGCCCGCTTTCACCAGTGCCATGTCTCTCCTCCGCGAGGGTCGGTGGCGGGGCGGACCCGTGCCGCCCCCGAATCCTGCGGATACCCCGGATTCAGTCGGCCACCAGCCACTCCCCGTCCCGCATCAGCTCCCGTCCCTGCGGTGCGTCGGTGTCGCGCCAGGCCTGGACGCGGCGCGGCCGGACGTAGAAGTACAGGTAGGGCTCGTGCAGTTCGCGCGGGTCGAAGCCGGTCTTGGCCTCGAAGATCTCGGCGTCCTCCTCCGGCAGGTCGGCGGGTTCCACGGCCAGGGCGGAGCCCTCGACGAGAACGACGTCACGGGTCGGGCCGATCCCGAGGCGGGCGACCCGGGTGGCACTCAGGTTCCGCGCGGTGCGGCTGGCGGCCGGGGTGGCGATGAGCAGGGTCGCGCCGTCCCAGACGTAGGAGAGCGGGATCAGGTGGGGCGCTCCGCCGTCCTCGGCGGCCGTGGCGACCCAGGCGTCGACGTCGTGTTCCAGTCGGTGCAGGGTGTCGCGCTTGCGCTGCTGCGGGGAGCGGCCGGGTGCTGAGGTCATGATCCCAGTGTGGGCGCCGGGGGGCGCTCTCGCAGCGTCTGGCCGGGCCGGTGGCGGCGCCTCGGCCCCAGGTAGCGGCGCAGGGCGAGGGTGTGGGCGCCGAAGCCGTGCCGTTCGTGGCCGTTCGGGGAAGCGGACGGCGCCGGTGTCGTCGATGTACGCGGCCACCTCGGCCCGCGCGCACTTCCTGGACACCTGTCCAGCTATAGTGGGCCCCCGTCATGGACACCTGTCCAAGAAATGAGGAAGTCGATGGAAGCCGTCGCCGGTGTTCTCGTGGGGCTCGTCGCCGCACTTCATCTCTACATCCTGGTGCTGGAGATGTTCCTGTGGCAGAGGAAACAGGGGCGCTCGCTCCACGGGTTCGACGCGGAGCTGGCACGGGCGACCGCCCCGCTGGCCGCCAACCAGGGGCTCTACAACGGTTTTCTCGCCGCGGGCCTGGTCTGGGGGCTGATCGCCGGTGACCCGACCGGCTTCCGGGCGCAGGTGTTCTTCCTGTCCTGCGTGATCGTCGCGGGCGTCTACGGCGCGGCCACGGCGAACCGCCGGATCCTGGTCGCGCAGGCGCTGCCCGGCGCCCTCGCCCTGGCCGCCGTCCTGATCGCGCGGTGACCCGCGACGAGCCCGAGGACCCGCGGGCGGCCCGGACCCGGGGAAGGCTGCGCACCGCGCTCCTCGCCGAGTGCGCCGAACGGCCGCTGGCGGAGGTCGGCGTCGCCGCGCTGGTCCGCCGGGCCGGCGTCGGCCGGGCCACCTTCTACGTCCACTACGACGACCTGGAGGCCCTCGCGGTCGACGCCTGCGCGGACGTCGTACGCGAGGCGGTGGAGGCGCTGCACTCCTGGCGGGGGCGGCCCGATCCGGTGCGCGCCCCGGCGGCGCTGGGGGAGTTCTTCGCGTCGCTGACCCCGCACGCGGCCCTCTACCGGGCCCTGTTGACGCCGGGCGGCGGCGGGCCGCTGGGCCTGGTGCTGCACCGGGATCTGCGGGCGTACAGCCTGCGGGAGCGTGAGCGGGCGGGCGCGGCGGACGCGCCGTTGGTCGCCTCGGCCGTCGCCGCCACGTTCGCCGGGGTGCTCGCGGACTGGCTGCACGGCCTCCTGGACGCCGGTCCGGCCGAGATCGCCGACCAGGTGTGGCAGTTGCTGATCGCCCTGCACGCGAGCCGCTGAGCCCTCACATGCAGGCCACCCCGTCCGTCACCGAGGGCCAGGCCTCGACGCCGTCGGGGGTGCGGACGTACGCCGTCCGGCGGTCGTCCGTCAGCCACAACCGCCACTCCCCGTGGCGGTATCCCGTGTCGCGCGCGTCGGCGGGCAGCGGGACGTCGGGGTCGTACGGGGCGGTCTGCACAGCGGTTCCGAGGGCGCCGTCGGGGTCACGGACGTAGGTCGTGGCCCGTTCGCCCCGGCCCAGTGTCAGGAAGCGGACGGTCTGCCAGTCGCAGTGCTCGGGGCCCACGGAGCTGTGGATCCGCGCGACCGGCTGCCGCTCGCCCTGCGCGTCCGTCCAGAACTCGTACCGCCCCGAGCCGGTGAACTCCGCCGGGAGTTCGGCCGGGTCGCAGGAGGCGTCGGTCTCCGGGCCCCAGCCGGGCCGGTCCTGCTGGTCGTGGGCGACCACGACGGCCACCTTGGTCCGGCCGCCGACGTCGAAGGAGTACAGGACCCGGTCCGTCCCACGGCGTTCCACGCGGTAGCCGGAGCGGGGCACTTCGGGTGTGAAGAGGTCGAAGTAGAGCCGCAGCCCGTCCTCCGGGGTGTCACCCCCGTCGCCGCTCCCCCAGCCGTCGGGTCCGTTGCCCCCGAAGATCTCCCCGTCGCACTCCAGGGCCCGGCCCGCGGCACCGGTCGTGGCGAGCAGCGCCCCTCGGGTGCTCTCGTCCACGTCCTCGACCGGGATGTCGAGCGGGCCGCTGTACGGGGTGGCGGGCGGAGTCCCCTCGACCACCACGTCCCTGCCCTCGGCGCCGCATCCCCCGGCCACCACCGCCGTCAGCACGGTCACCGCCACGAACCCTCTGCGCATTCTTCCGCCCCTGTTCCACCGGCCGCCCCTGTGCTTCTGTGACGCGGCGGGGGCCGAGAACGTTCAGCGAACCGCCTGGAACGTCCTGCGGTACGCCTGGGGCGAGACGCCGATCGCCGCGTGCAGGTGCTGACGCAGTGAGGCGCCGGTGGCGAAGCCGACCCGGCCGGCGACCTGGTCCACGGTGAGGTCGCTGGACTCCAGCAGGTGCCGGGCGTGTGCCACGCGCTGCTGGATCAGCCAGCGACCGGGGCTGAGTCCCACCTCGTCGTGGAAGCGGCGGGCGAAGGTGCGCAGGCTCATCCGGGCGTGCGCCGCGAGGTCGGCGAGGGTGAGGGGTTCGCCGAGGCGCCCCAGGGCCCAGGCGCGGGTGGCCGCCGTGCTGGTGGCGCCCGCCTCGGGCACCGGACGCTCGATGTACTGGGCCTGGCCGCCGTCCCGGAACGGCGGGACGACACAGCGGCGGGCCACCGTGTTGGCGAGGCCGCTGCCGTGGTCCTTGCGGATGAGATGGAGGCAGATGTCGACGCCGGAGGCGCGCCCGCGGAGGTCAGCACCGGGTCGTCGTCGACGAACAGGACGTCCGGGTCGAGGTCGACGTGCGGGAACAGCCGGCGGAACTCGTCGGCGAGCTGCCAGTGGGTGGTCGCCCGGCGGCCGTCGAGCAGACCGGCGGCGGCGAGCACGAAGGCACCGGTGCAGATGGACACGATGCGGGTGCCGGGGCGGATGCGGGCGAGGGCGGCGGCGACCTCGGCGGGGAGGTCGGCGGTGACGCGCGCGGCCGACACGGGGGCGATGACCACGGTGCCGGCGGTCTCGAGCACCTCGGGGCCGTGCTCGACGCCGATCGTGAAGTCCGCGTCGGTGCGCACCGGAAGTCCGTCGACCGTGCAGGTCAGCACTTCGTAACGGCCGTCCGCCGCGCCGAGGATGCGGCTCGGCATGCCGAGTTCGAAGGGGTAGACGCCGTCGAGGGCGAGGACGACCACGCGTTCGGGATGCCGCTGCTTGCCACGCATGGCACGATCCTAGCGAAGAGTGGCAATCTTGCCATTGGCCGGGTGCGTGGTTCCTGGCAGGCTGTGGCCTCATGAGTACTGAGCGCACGATGCGCGTCATCGGACAGGATGCCCTCGGGGGACCCGAGGTGCTGAAGGTGGAGACGGTGGAGCGGCCCGAACCGCGCCCCAACGAGGTACTGGTGCGGGTGCGCGCCGCCGGCGTGAACCCCACGGACTGGAAGCACCGCGCCTCGGGCGGCTTCCTCGGAAAGCCGCCGTTCACCCTGGGCTGGGACGTCTCCGGCACGGTCGAGAAGGTGGGCATCGGCGTCGCCGCCTTCGCCCCCGGTGACGACGTCTTCGGCATGCTGCCCTATCCGCACGGCCACGGCTCGCACGCCGAGTACGTCGTCGCCCCGGTCCGCGCCCTCTGGCACAAGCCGGCCTCGATCGACCATGTGCAGGCGGCCGCACTGCCGCTGGTGTCGCTGACCGCCCTCCAGGCGCTCGACGAGGTCGCCGGTCTCCAGCCGGGTCAGCGGGTGCTGGTCCACGCGGCGGCCGGCGGCGTGGGGCACGTGGCCGTGCAGATCGCCAAGGAGCGCGGCGCGCAGGTGATCGGCACGGCGAGCGCGGCCAAGCACGACTTCCTGCGGGCACTGGGCGCCGACGAGGTGATCGACTACCGGGAGACGGACTTCACGGAGGCCGTCAAGGACGTCGACGTGGTGCTGGACACCATCGGCGGCAGCACCTCGACGGGTTCGCTGCGGGTGCTGCGCCCGGGCGGCGTGGTGGTGTCGATCCTGCCGGTGGGTTCCCGGAAGTTCTTCGACGAGGCCGAGGCGCTGGGCGTGCGCGCGGTGCGCATGCTGGTGGACGCCGACCGGGCCGGGATGCGCCGGATCGCCGAGCTGGTCGAGGCGGGCAGCCTGCGCGCCACGATCGCCGGGACGTTCCCGCTGGCCGATGCCGCCGAGGCGCACCGGCTCGGCGACACCGGCCGGACCACCGGGAAGCTGGTCCTGACGGTCGACTGACGATCCGTCAGCCCGCGAAGGTGAGAACCGGTTTGATGGTCCGGCCCTCGGTCATGTCCCGCACCGCCCGGTCGATGTCCTCGAAGGGATAGGTGGCGACCAGGCGGTGCAGCGGGAGCCGCCCCTCCTTCACCAGCCGGACCAGGGCCGGGATGAAGGTCTGGGTCTCGCTGTCGCCGAGGGTGAGGCCGACGACCCGCTTGCCGCTCAGCAGACCGTTGACGTCCAGGGCGACTTCGGTGCCGAAGGGCGGGGCGCCCACGACGACCAGGGTGCCGCGGGCGGCGAGCGAGTCGACGCCGCGACGGAGCACGGCGACGCTGCCCGTGGTCTCCACGATGCCGTCGGCGCCCCGCCCGCCGGTGATCTCCGCGACGGCGGCGCCGAGGTCGGCCTCACTCGCGTCCACGGTGTGGGTGGCCCCCAGTTCCCCGGCCAGGTCGAGCCGTGCGGCGACCCTGTCGACGGCGACGACGGTCGTCGCCGGGCTGAGGGCGGCCGCCATCACCGCGGACAGCCCGACGGCTCCGGCGCCGAGGACGACGACCGTGCCGCCGGCCACCGGCTTCAGCACGTTCCACACGGCACCGACGCCGGTCTGCACTCCGCAGCCCAGCGGGGCGATCGAGGTGAGCGGCACCTCGGGATCGACCCTGACGAGGCTGGGCTCGTCCACCAACGCCCGTTCGGCGAAGGAGGACTGGCCGAAGAAGTGGCCGCCGAGCGCCACTCCGTCCCGGCTGACGGTGGCGGTGCCGTCGGCTCGGCGACCGCCGAGGAGGTTCAGCGGCAGCCAGGCCGCGCAGTAGGCGGGGTGGCCGCCGCGGCATTCGCGGCATCCGCCGCAGGAGGTGAAGGAGAGCACGACGTGGTCGCCGGGGGCGACGCCGGTGACGGCCGACCCCACCGCCTCGACGACTCCCGCGCCCTCGTGGCCGAGGACGCCGGGCAGCGGGAAGGGCAGCCCGCCGCTCGCCACGCTCAGATCGGTGTGACACAGCCCGGCCGCCACCAGCCGGACGAGGGCCTCGTGCGGGGCGGGGTCGTCCAGGACGACCTCGGACAGGGTGAAGGGGGCTCCGCCGGACTCGACGACGGCCGCGCGCGTGATGAGGGACATGCGGCGAACTCCTTGTGGTACGGCGCTCAGTCGAGCGAGACGACGACGGACTTGACCTTGGTGTAGGAGGCGAGCGCCTCGGGCCCGTACTCGCGCCCGAAGCCGGACTCCTTGACGCCTCCGAAGGGGACGGCGGGGTCGAGCATCGCCCAGTCGTTGACCCAGACGATCCCGGCCTGGAGCCGGTCGGCGACCCGGTGGGCGCGGGCCAGGCTTGCGGTCTGCACGCCCGCGGCCAGGCCGTACGGCGTGGAGTTGGCGAGGGCGACCGCCTCGTCCTCGCTGTCGAAGGGCTGGACGGTGAGGACCGGGCCGAACACCTCCTCCTGGACCACGCGGGAGTCGTTGGCGAGGTCGGCGATCACGGTGGGCCGGTAGTAGTAGCCGCCGTCGAGGTCGAGACGCTCGCCGCCGCAGACGATCCGGCCGCCCTCCTGGCGGGCGAGGGCGACGTACTCCTCGACCTTGCGCAGGTGCCGCTCCCCCGCCATCGGGCCGACGACGGTCTCCGGCAGCCTCGGGTCGCCGACCGGGACACCGGGGACGGCCTCGGCGAGGATCTTGAGCAGGGTGGCGTGGACCGGGCGGGCCACGAGCAGGCGCGGGCCTCCCATGCAGAACTGGCCGGTGTTGAAGACGAACGCCTTGATGACCGCGCCGACGGCCTTCTCCAGGTCGGCGTCCTCGAAGACGAGGTGCGCCGCGTTGCCGCCCAGTTCCATGGTGACCGGCTTGAGGGTCTCGCCGGCGACGCTCGCGGCGTGCCGGCCGACCGCCGTGGAGCCGGTGAAGGCGATCTTGTCGACGCCGGGGTGGCGCAGCAGTGCCTCGCCGGCCACCGGGCCGGTGCCGGTGACCACGTTGACGACGCCGTCGGGGACGCCCGCCCGCTGGAACAGTCCGGCCATGTGGAGGGCGCTGAGCGGGGTCTCGTCGGCGGGCTTGTGGACGACCGTGTTGCCGGCCGCCAGCGCCGGGGCGATCTTCGAGCCGGCCAGGATCAGCGGGAAGTTGAACGGGGTGATCGCCGCGACCACGCCGAGCGGGCCGCGCTGGGTGTAGGCGAGGGCGTTGAGCGGGGTGTCGCGGGTGGCACCGTCCAGGGTGTGGGCCAGGGCGGCGTAGTACTCGTAGTCGTTCGCCGCGTTGGTGACGTCCACGGCGTGCGCCAGGGTGATCGGCTTGCCGACGTCGAGGCTCTCCAGGCGGGCGATCTCGTCGGCCTCCTCGCGGATCAGCTCGGCCACGCGGTGCAGGACGCGACCCCGCTCCCGGCCGCTGAGCCCGGACCACGGTCCGGTGTCGAAGGCATCCCGGGCGGCCCGCACGGCCGCGTCCACGTCGGCGGCGCCGGCCGCGGCGACGGTGGTCAGGACCGTGCCCCGGGAGGGGTCGACCACCTCGGTGCGCGCTCCGTCGGCGGCCTCGCGCCACTGTCCCCCGACGAAGAGTCGGCCGGGGCCGGTCGGGTCGGTCTCGAAGGTGGTCATCGCCACTCCTCAGCATCGTCGCCAAGTTTTCAACAAACAGGATTCCTGTTGGTCCGCAGTCTCATTACAGACAGGTTTCCTGTCAATGCTCTAGGCTCCGGTCTCATGGTCGGCACTCACACAGCCAAGGCACCCCCGTCCCTGCTCTACATGGTGAAGCAGGTGGAGCTGGTCGTGCGCTCCCACCTGGACGAGCTGGTCAGGCCGTCCGGGATCACGGCGCTCCAGTACACGGCGCTCACCGTGCTGGAGCGGCACGACGGACTGTCGGCCGCGCAGCTGGCCAGGGACTCCTTCGTCACCGCCCAGTCCATCGCCGACGTGGTGCGCTCCCTGGAGAGCCGGGGGCTGATCCGGCGCGAACGCAATCCCCGCAACCGGCGCGAGCTGCTGATCCTGCTCACCGACGAGGGGCGGGAGGTGCTCGCCCGGCACGCCGGGCCGGTGCGGGAGCTGGAGGAGCGGATGGTGCGCGACCTCACCGACCGCCAGGCCGAGCAGTTCCGGCTGGCGCTGTCCAAGGCGTGGCAGGCTCTTTCCTAGGCGTGCGCGCCCCCGCCGCAGGGCGCTCTTCACCACTTCGTTCACGACACGAAAAAACTGGGTCGAGACACGCCCTCATTTCGAAGACATATGTCAATCGAACATGCTGGAATTCACTCCATCGGGGGTAACTTGCTGGGGTGGGGAACTGCCGCGCGCGCCCCCGCCGTTGGAGGCTCCCGACCGGTGGAGCTGTGTGGGAGGCGATGTCGTCGTGCAGCAGGAACCCGCCGCGGACACCCCGCATCTGCGCGTCCGCGAGGACCGGGGATACACGGTGCTGGAGTTCCGCGGCGAGATCGACATCGTTGCCGCGACGGAGATCGGCTCGCACCTGGACCGCGCCACGGCCGGTCCCGCCCCGCGCGTGGTGCTCGACCTGAGCGAGATCGAGTTCTTCGACTGCTCGGGCCTGCGCCTGCTCTACCGCGCCCGCGGCCGGGTCCTCGACCGCGGCGGCGACCTGCGCCTCGTCTGCGCCCACGCGCTGACCCTGCGCGTCCTGCGGGCCACCGGCCTGTCCCGGCTGCTGCCGCCCGCGCCCAGCCTGGACGCAGCCCTGTCCCGCCCCGGGGCCACGTCCGGCTCGTTATGACCCGCGTGACCTGTCCGACCCGCACGGCCCGCACGACCCGCACGACCCGCGTGACCGTACGGCCTGTATCCCGCATGGCCGTGCCGGGGAACCGTCAGGCCCGGTCGGCGTCGAACAGCGCGCTGACCGACTCACCGTTGTGAATCCGCCGTACGGCCTCGGCGAGGGCCGGGGCGATGGACAGCACGCGCAGTTTGTCGGCGTGCTCCTCGGCCGCGACGGGCACGGTGTTGGTGCACACGATCTCCAGCACGTCCGGCTGCTCGCTCAGCCGCTTGAGGGCGCCGCCCGCGAAGAGTCCGTGCGTGCAGGCCACCCGGATCGACCGCGGATCCAGCGCCCGGAGCCGGGCCAGGAGCTCGAGGACGGTGCTGCCCTTGGCGATCTCGTCGTCCAGCACGATCACATCCCGTCCCGTGACCTCGCCGATCACCGTGTTGATGCTGACCCGGTCGTCGGGATAGCGCTGCTTGGCGCCGGCCGCCACCTGCGCGCCGAGCATCCGGGCGAACGCGGCGGCCTCCTTGGCGTTGCCGAGGTCCGGTGAGACGACGGTCGTCCGGGTGAGGTCGTAGCGGCGGAAGTGGGCGGCGAGTTCCCGGCGGGCGTGCAGGTGGTCCACGGGGACCGAGAAGAAGCCGTGCACCTGCGGCGAGTGCAGGGTCATGGTGAGGACCCGGTGCACCCCGGCCGCCGCCATCAGGTCGGCGACCAGCCGTCCGCCCAGGGAGATGCGGGGCTCGTCCTTCTTGTCGGAGCGGGCGTAGGAGTAGTGCGGCATGACCACGGTGATCCGGCCCGCGGACGCCCCGCGGGCCGCGTCGCACATCAGCAGCAGCTCCACGAGGTGTTCCTGTACCGGCCGGACCAGGGGCTGCACGAGGAAGACATCGCGCTCCCGGCAGTTCGCCTGGAGCTGGACCTCCAGACAGTCGTTGGCGAACCTGCTGAGCCGGGACGGGCTGAGGGGCACGCCGAGGTGGGCGCAGACCTCGGCGGCCAGGTCGGGATGGGCACTGCCGCTGAACACGGAGATGTCTCGCACTGAGGGCTCCTCGGATGACCCTGGTCCGGCGGGATCTCCCATGCTGGCCGATCTCACCGGCCCCGTCACCCTCACCCGTGCGCCGTCCGGACCCGCCGGCGCCCCGCCCCGGCCGGAAAGCCGCCAGCACAGGTCCTCAACGGGCGTGCCTGTCATGGCGTTTGGCGGGCAAGAGGGGTGCAGGAAGGAGGACCGCCGACATGACGACTTCCCTCAAGCGCCTCCCCAGGCGCATGCCCGGCTGGGCCAAGGTGCTCACCGCCGTCGTGGTCGTGCTCGTCGTGATGTTCGCCGGGGTGCGGCTCAGCCTGCTGCCGGGACTGCGCGACTTCTTCGGCACCGAGACCCACGACCGTTCGGGTCCCGCGCTGCTCGAGTCCATCCAGGACATGAGCCGCTACGAGGCCGCCTCCGGCAACTTCCAGGTCGTCGTCGACCTGGAGAAGGACGCCAAGTACCTCCCCGACGCGCTCCGCGGCACCCGCACCCTGTACGTCGGGGCGGGCACCGTGGACGCCTACGTCGACCTCGGGCAGGTCGACGACAAGGACGTGACGGTCGACGCCGACCGCACGTCGGCCACCCTCCGGCTGCCCCACGCCGAACTCGGCACACCGGCCCTCGACCCCGACCGCTCCTACGCCGTCTCCAAACAGCGCGGTCTCCTGGACCGGCTCGGCGACCTCTTCTCCGACAACCCCAACGGTGAGCAGGCCGTGCAGAAGCTCGCGGCCCGGCACATCGGCGACGCGGCGAAGGACAGCGAGCTGATCAGGCGCGCCGAGACCAACACCACCGGCATGCTCCAGGGCCTGCTGCGCTCCCTCGGCTTCCAGGAGGTGCGCGTGACCTACGGCGCCTGACCTGCGACACCGGCCCTGCGCCACCGGCCGTGCGCCTCACGTGACCGGGCGTCCCCGTCTCACGCTCCCGGGTCCGCCCGGCGAGACTGGAGGCGGCCCGGCGGTGGCACCCGCTCCCAGGCGGCGGACAGCCCCGGAGCGGGCGCCCCCAGCGCGCGAACGGACACCGCGGAGGTGCGAGGCACCGGGGTCCGGCCGTCGCATCCTCCCGTTGTTCGGGGGTAACCGCCATACCACGCAGGGACGTTGAAGACCGGAGGACCACCGCATGAACCGTGCAGCCCTACGTCCGCGTGCCGCCGCGCTGCGTGTGCGTACCGCGTTTCGTCCGCGCACCGCCGAACCCGAACCGCCCGCGAAGCCCGAACCCGCCAGGAGAAGCAGGTGGGCGAGGTCCGGCAAGCGGGAGAAGTCCGGCGGCGCCCAACGGGACGGGCGTCGGCCGCTGCCACTCCCCCTGCGGCTGCTGGCGATGCTGTTCGCCTTCGCGTTCATGGTGGCGTTCGCCGTCGTGCTGGCCCGGCTCACCCTGGAGCCGTCCCCCGCGTCCGAGTCGCTGGTGCACTCCAACCTGCGGCCCGGCCGGTCGCTGCGGGCGTATCTGGACCAGCCGGAACTGCGGGACGCGGTGAAGCAGATCGGCGGGAACCTGCTGCTCGGTGTGCCGTTCGGCGTGCTGGTACCGGTCCTCGCGCCCCGGGCGCGCGGACTGCTGCGGGTCCTGCTGCTGACCGCGACCGTGATGCTGCTGGTGGAGTTCGCCCAGGGCGCGCTGGTCACCGGGCGCGCCTTCGACGTCGACGACGTCATCCTCAACACGACGGGTGCGCTCATCGGTTACCTGCTGGTGGGCCGGCGGCTGGGCCGTGCCGTGCACGCGCGGGAGCGCCGGGTGTGACGACGCGGGCGGCGGGCGCTTAGCGGTGCCGGGGGCTCCAGGTGTAGCGGTCGCCGCCCACCCAACGCACCACGTCCGGGTCGTCGAGGTCGTGGACGGTGATGCCGAACGCGGCGGCTGTCTCGAGGACGTCGGTGACGGCCCTGGCCTCACCGACCACCTCTCCGTCGATTTGCACGATGCGGAACGGGGACTCGCCCGGCTGCACCCCGAGCACCGTGATCCGCGGTCGGGAGATGTGGGGGCTCGCGATTTCGGTCATGTCATAGAGCGTAATTCGCAACCGACGGGTAGGAATCACCCGATTCCGCCGTCGGCTCGTTTTTTCCCGCAGCTGAGCAGGTCCGGCACGGCCGCCTCGACGGCACCCTGTGCGGCCGGCCGCCCGAACGCCCCGTGCTCGCCCAGCCGGGTGAGCGCGGGCGCGACCGTACGGCCCTGGTCGTACAGCTCGAAGACGCGCGGGTCGATGCAGGAGGCCCGGCACACGGCGGGCGTGTTGCCGAGGTACCGGCTGACCTCCCGCACCGCGCGGGCGGCCTGCCGACGCCGGGCGGCGGGGGTGGCGGGCCGGCCGTCCTGGTCGCGTCAGTGGAAGCCCCGGCCATGGCGCGGCCGGGTGAGGCCGGGCCCGTCGCAGGAGCCGGTACGGAGTCTTACGACGCGCCGGTCAGGGCCTGCGCCAGTCGTCGCTGCCGAGATGCGATCCGGCCTGCGGGCCCATCCGGAGCATGCCTCCGTCCACGCTCCAGGAGGCGCCGGTGACGTAACCGGCGTCCGGCCCGGCGAGGAAGGCGATGACGGCGGCGACCTCGCGGGCGTCACCGGGGCGGCCCAGCGGGACACCGGGGCGCCTCTGCGTGTGCGGGTCGGTGTCCTCCTGCCCCGTCATGGGGGTGGCGATCTCGCCGGGCGCGACGGCGTTGACGGTGATGCCGTACTCGGCGAGTTCGAGGGCCATGACCTGGGTGAGCAGGCCCAGGCCGCCCTTGGCCGCGCAGTACGGGGCGGCGCCGACGCGTGGCTGGTGCTCGTGGACGGAGGTGACGTTGACGATCCGGCCGCCGTCGCCCTGCCGGATCATGTGCCGGGCCGCCTTCTGCCCGCACAGCAGGGGGCCGACCAGGTCGACGTCCAGGACCCGTCGCACCTCGTCCGGTTCCAGGTCGAGGAAGGGCGTCATGGTGCCCGTACCGGCGTTGTTGACGAGGACGTCGACGCGGCCGAGCCGGTCGCACAGCTCGTCGACGGTGTCGGCGGCGCCGGGCAGCCGGGTCAGGTCGAGCTGGGCGACGGCGGCCCGCCTGCCGTGCGAGCGGACCTCCTCGGCCGTCTCCTCGGCCCCCTCGCGGTCGCTGTGCCAGGTGATCCCGATGTCCATCCCCGCCGCGGCGAGGCGTACGGCGGTGGCGCGGCCGATGCCCGAGTCGGCTCCGGTGACGAGGGCCACCTCGGGATGGGGGGCGGTCGGGGCGGACATCGGCGGCCTCCTCGGGAACGGTGGGTTGTCGGGACGTCGCAGTACCCGGGTGGGTACCGGACAAACCGGCGCCCCCGTCGTGCGGGCCCGGCGCGGGTGGGGAACGCTGGAGCCAGGAGGTGGCGATGGATCCTGTCGAGGCCCTGGACCGGATCGCGTTCCTGCTGGAGCGGTCCCTGGCGCCGACCTACCGGGTGCGTGCCTTCCGTACCGCGGCCCGGGTGCTGGGGCGGCTGCCCGCCGGGCAGATCCGGGAGCGGGCGGACGCGGGGACGCTGGAGTCCCTCAAGGGGGTCGGTCCCAAGACCGCGCAGGTGGTGCGCGAGGCGCTCGCCGGCGGGGTCCCCGCCTATCTGGAGAAGCTGGAGGAGGAGGTCGGCAAGCCGCTGACGGGCGGCGGCGCGCGGCTGCGGGCGCTGCTGCGCGGGGACTGCCATCTGCACTCCGACTGGTCGGACGGTGGCAGCCCCATCGAGGAGATGGGCCTGGCGGCGGCCTCGCTCGGACACGAGTGGGCGGCGCTGACCGACCACTCGCCGCGCCTGACGGTGGCCCGCGGGCTGTCCCCGGAACGGCTGCGCCGGCAGCTGGACGTGGTGGCGGAGCTGAACGCGACCTGGGCACCGTTCCGGCTGCTGACCGGCATCGAGTGCGACATCCTCGACGACGGCTCGCTCGACCAGGAGCCCGAACTGCTGGAGCGGCTCGACGTGGTCGTGGTGTCCGTCCACTCCAAGCTGCGCATGGACGCCCGGGCGATGACCCGCCGCATGGTGAACGCCGTACGCGATCCGCACGCGGACGTCCTCGGTCACTGCACCGGGCGGCTGGTGACCGGGCGGGGGCGGCCGGAGTCGCAGTTCGACGCGGACGAGGTGTTCGCCGCCTGCGCCGAGTCGGGCACGGCCGTGGAGATCAACAGCCGCCCCGAGCGGCTCGACCCGCCCCGGCGGCTGCTGCGCCGGGCCGTCGAGGCCGGCGTGCTGTTCTCGGTCGACACCGACGCGCACGCGCCGGGGCAACTGGACTGGCAGGTCCTCGGCTGCGAGCGGGCCGAGGAGTGCGGGGTGCCGCCGGAGCGGGTGGTGACCACCTGGCCGCTGGAGGATCTGCTGGCCTGGACGAGGGAGGGCCGGGTGCCGGCGGGCGTGACGGGCGCCTGACGTGGTACCCGGTGCCGGCCACGCGGACGACAGCTGGCGAAACCCGACGAAAGGACCCCTGATGGAACGCGCCGCCGTCTTCGATGTCGACGGCACCCTCGTCGACACCAACCACCTGCACGTCGTGACCTGGTGGGAGGCCTTCCGGCAGGCGGGCCACCAGGTGCCCATGCACGCCGTGCACCGGGCGATCGGCCTCGGTTCCACCGACCTCGTCGCCCATGTGCTGGGCGAGAACCGCGACGAGGACCAGGACGCCGAGCTGAGCGCCGCCCACAAGGCCCTGTACGGCCAGTACTTCGACCGGCTGCCCCCGCTCGCGGACGCCGGGGCGCTGCTGCGGAGGCTGCACCGCGACGGCCGGCGGGTGGTGCTGGCCACCTCGGCGAGCGGAGCGGAGCTGTCGGCGCTGCGGCGTGCCCTGGACGCCGACGAGGCGATCACCGCCACGGCGAGCGCGGACGACGTCGAGGAGGGCAAGCCCGCGCCGGAGCCCGTCCAACTCGCCCTGGAACTGGCCGGGGTGCCCGCCGAGCGGGCCGTGTTCGTCGGCGACACCGTGTGGGACATGCAGGCGGGCCGCCGGGCCGGCGTCCGGTGCGTGGGGGTGCTGAGCGGCGGCATCCCGCGTGCCGACCTGGAGGAGGCGGGCGCCCAGGCGGTCTACGCCGATCCGGCCGCACTGCTGGCTGCCCTGGCGGACAGCCCGCTGGCGTGAGTGTGCGTGACGCGACACGGGTGACGGACGCGGTGCGCCGGGAGGCGGGTGCCGTCGCCAGGGCCGCGCGGTCGGCGTGCGGCGGGCCCGGCCGGGAGCGGGACCTGGTCGTGCAGTCGCTGAAGGCGGCGGTGGCGGCCCTGCTGGCCTGGTCGGTGGCGGGCGTCTGGCTGGGCGACCCGATGGCCCTGATGGCGCCCTGGGCGGCACTGGTCCTGGTGCAGGCCACGGTCTACGGCTCCCTTCGGCAGGCCGCCCAGCAGTGGACGGCGATCTGCGCGGGGACGCTGCTCGCATCGGCGGCGCAGGCCGTCACCGGGGACACCCTGGGCGCCCTGGCGCTGTCCCTGCCGGTGCTGATGCTGCTGGCGAACTGGCCCCGGTTCGGCGACCAGGGCATCTACGCGGCGACCACGGCGGTGTTCACGATCGCCTCGGGAGCGGTGTCGGCGTCGGCGGTCGGGCACCGGGTGGGGCAGGCGGCGCTCGGCGCGGTCGTCGGGATCGCCGTCAACGCGCTGGTGCTGCCGCCGGTGCACCTGCGGGACGTGCGGGAGAACCTGGTGGCGCTGGCCCGGGAGGCGGGCGAGGTGCTGGACAGGGTCGCGGACGGGCTGCGGGACGGCGAGTGGGACGCGGCGAGGGCCGCCGAGTGGTCGCGGGCCTCCGCCCGGCTGGAACGGCGGCGGGAGGGACTGCGCGCGGCGCGCGGCTGGAGCCGGGAAAGCCTGCGGCTGACCTCCGGTCCGCTGCGCGCGCTGCACCGGGTCCCGCTGGACGTGCCGCCGGAGTCGGAGGACGGCCGCTGGGGCCGGGTCACCGGCCATGTCACGGCCCTCACGCGCACACTCGCCGTGGCGGCCGACGGCGACCGTACGCCCGCCCCGCCCGGGCCGGCGGCGCTGCGGACGTACGCCCGGCTGCTGGAACTGCTCGGCGACGCCTGCCGGGCCGAGGCGGAACGGCTGCGGGGCGCCGGGGGCGGGGAGAGGGCGCGGGAGTCGGCGGAGCCGGAGGAGCTGCGGCGCGACCTGCAGGACAGCCTGTGCGACCACGCCGCGTGGGGCGCGGAGCACACGGCGGTCCTCGGGACACTGGTGCTCCAGGCGGAGAACCTCTGGGCCGAGATCCTTCCGGCCGCCCGCGAGGCGGACCGGAGCCGGTGACACAGATCACCGGGGGCCGGGGCGGAGCGGGGAACACTCGCAAGTGGTTCGCCGTTGAACAGACCGTGGGTGCGGACGGGACAGTGTCCCCGGGCCTCACCTTTTGCCCACAGGGACGATCGTTCGGCTGAAGCCCTGTGGAGCCTTTCGCCGAGAGGCGACCGCCGTCCGCGCCCACACCTCGACCGCCCCGACCGTGATTCCCCCGTCCCGGTCGGGGCTTCCTTCTGCCCGCGTGCGTGCGGGGCTGTCCCGGGCGGGGAGCCCCGCTCGCCCTGTTCGTGCGCTGATCGTCCCGCCGGCCCCCGGCCCGTCCCGGGCGCTCGCGTGTCCCGCGCGGAACGGGGGTACTCGTCGCGCCCCAGGGGACGGCGGCGAGAGGAGTCGAAGGTGAGCAGCGGTTCGGGCAAGAGGGTCGTGGTCACCGGGGCCACCGGCAATGTCGGCACGAGTGTGGTGCGGCTCCTGGCGGAGGATCCCGAGGTGGAGTCGGTGGTGGGGCTGGCCCGGCGGTTCCCGGGCCGGACGCGCCCGGGACGGAGTGGACGACGGTCGATCTGGGCACCGAGGAGGAAAGTCTCACCCGGGTGTTCGAGGGCGCGGACGCGGTGGTGCACCTGGCGTGGGCGTTCCAGCCGACGCACGACCCCGCGGTGACCTGGCGGACCAATGTGCTGGGCAGCCTGCGGGTGTTCGAGGCGGTGGCGGCGGCGAACGTGCCGGCGCTGGTGCACGCCTCGTCGGTGGGCGCGTACTCGCCGGGGCCGCAGGAGGAGCGCGCGGTGGACGAGTCGTGGCCCACGCACGGCTGGCCGGACGCCGCGTACTGCCGGGAGAAGGCCTATCTGGAGCGGGCCCTGGACACCTTCGAACGCGATCACCCCGGGACCCGCGTGGTGCGGATGCGGCCGGCGTTCCTGTTCAAGCGGGAGTCCGCGAGCGAGCAGCGCCGGATCTTCGGCGGCCGGTTCCTGCCGGGGCCGATCGCCCGGCCCGAGCTGCTGCCGTTCCTGCCGGACGTGCCGGGCCTGCGGGTGCAGGCGCTGCACACCGAGGACGCGGCCGAGGCGTACCGGCTCGCCGTGCGCACGGACGTGCGCGGGCCCTTCAACCTCGCCGCCGATCCGCCCCTCGACGCGGAACTGCTCGCCAAGATGTTCGACGCCCGCCCGGTGCGGCTGCCCAGGACGGCGGCCCGCGCGGCGATCGCCGCCGCGTGGGGCCTGCACCTGCTGCCCGCCTCCCCGCACCTCTTCGACGCGGTCCTGCGCCTCCCCCTGCTGGACTGCACCCGCGCGCGCGTCGAACTGGGCTGGCGCCCGCAGCGCACGGCGACGGAGGTCCTGGAGGAGTTCCTGCACGGGATGCGCGCCGGCGCGGGCGCGCCGACGGAGCCGATGCGGGGGCGCAAGGTCGGCTGACGGGCGGCTACGTCGACATCACCGTCGTGGACGTCCTGATCGCGTTCGTCTCCGCCACCAGCCCCTGTGGCTCGGCCTCGGCACGGTCTCGACCTGATGCCGGCCGTCCGCGTCACCAGCCTCCTGCCGCGCACGCCTGGGCCAGCGCGCCTGGCGGGCCGTGCACTGGCCGGCCTGCGGCTCACGGGCGGAGGCCGACTCACGGGCCGGCTCACGGGCGGACGGAACGGTCAGCAGGTCGAGATCCGGGCCCGCCGGGTGGTGCCGGAGGACGGCACGCCGGGCACCCGCGAGGTGTACGCGGCGCTATGCACGAGGCGCCCCGCGCTATGCACGAGGCGCGAAGAACCGCCCGGTCGACCATGCGGACGATCGTCGCAAGGGACCGGGCGGTCGGTCGTCGGGGTGTCCGCCGGGGCGGGCGGCGGGGCTCAGCCGGTCGGCTCGTCGGGGGTGGGGTGATCGGCGTTGACGGTGGCCGGGCGGGGGGCGCCCTGGCGGCCCGTGCCCGCCTCGTCCGTGTCGGGGACGTCCGTGTCGGGGCCGTCCGTGTCGGGGCCGTCGGTATCGGCGTCGGTGTCGTCCGGGTCGGCGTCCGTGCCGGCGTTCTCGTCCGCCCTCGTGGGGGCGACCTCCCAGGGGTCATCGCCCGCGTCCGCCTGCTGATCGGGCAGGTCACGCGGGACGGGCGTGCCGTTCTCTCCGGGTCCTTCGAGGCGATGGTCCACCACGATGCCCTCCCTTCGAGGTCGTGTCACATGCGGCGGGACGCGGGTACCTCCGGGCCGGCCGGCGAAACCTCAGTGCGGGGCGCGTTCCTCCAGCGCGGTGCGCCAGGCGGGCGCCGGGCCGACGGGGAGGGGCTCGGGGCGTCGGCCGCCGCGGGAGAAGAAGTCGGCGAGCGGCAGGATCGCGGCGCCCACGGTGACCGCGTCGGGCCCGAGCCGGCCCAGTTCGACGGTGACCTTCTCGGCCGGGTGGCGCAGCGCGTACGCGGTGGCGTGGCGGCGTACGGCGGGCAGGAAGCGGGTGCCGAGCTGGAGGCCGGCCCAGCCGCCGATGAGGATGCGCTCGGGCTGGAAGAGGTTGATCAGGTCGGAGAGCCCGGCGCCCAGGTATTCGGCGGTCTCCTCCAGGACGGCGAGGGCGACGGGGTCGGCTTCGGCGCCGTCGGCCGGATAGGCGGCGGCGAGCATCGCGGTCAGCGCGGTCTCCTCGTCGGCGCCCGAAGGGGGCTCGCCACCCTCCTCGCGCCAGCGGTCGAGGAGGGCCTCGGCGCCCGCGTACGCCTCCAGGCAGCCCAGCGCCCCGCAGCGGCAGCGGCGTCCGCGCACCCGCACGGTGAGGTGCCCCCACTCGACGGCCCGGCCGTTCTCCACGTCGGGGGTGACCAGGCAGGCGCCGACGCCCGAGCCGAAGAGGACGACGCAGGCGTTGTGGGCCCCTCGGCCGCCGCCGAACCACATCTCGGCCTGGCCGAGGGTCTTGGCACCGTTGTCGATGAAGTAGGGGACGCTCTCGGGGAGCGGGGAGCCCGCCCGCAGCAGCTCTTCGAGCGGGACGGCGTCCCAGCCGATGGTCTGGCCGTGCACGACCGCCCCGTGCTCGGGGCCGCGCTCGACGATGCCGGGGACGCCGATGCCGACGCCCAGCAGCCGCTCGGGGGCGATGCCGGCGGCGTCGAGCACCTGGGCGACGCCGTCGCGGATGTGGCCGACGATGCCCTCGACCTCGTACCGACGCTGCTCCAACGGGCGTTCGGCCCGGGCGAGTTCGGTGAGGGTGAGGTCGAACAGCTCGACACGTACCCGGGTCTCTCCGACGTCCACGCCGATCATGTGGCCGCTGGCGGGCGCGACGCGCAGCAGGGTGCGGGGGCGGCCGCCGTCGGAGTCGACGCTGCCGGCCTCCTCCAGGAGCCCGTCGGCGACCAGGTCGGCGACGACATTGCTGACCGAGCCGGAGCTGAGGCCGGTGACCGGGCCCAGCTCGAAACGGCTGAGGGGGCCGTCGAAGTAGAGCCGTTGCAGGACTGCTGTGCGGTTGGCCCGCCTGAGATCGCGTACCGTACGCCCGTTGCGCTCCGCCATATCGGCCCCCTTCGAACCCTGCCCGACCTGCAACATACCTGTGCGGATGCGGTCCGCGCGACATTCCTCCAACCCTTAGTTCATGATGTGAGCTAAGAGACGGCGGTCTTCTCGATCTCTTCGAGTGCCGCGAGCAGCTCGGGGGCGACCCTCTCCTGGACCCATCGGACACGCCCTGCGTCGACCGCCCGCGGCACGGTCTCGGCGATCATGATCAGGTAGAGGTAGGTGCGGTACAGGGCCAGGCGCAGGCGGGCCGGGGCGTCGAACTCCGCCCGCCCGCCGGCCTCGTGGTAGCCGGCGAGGAAGGACTCGTCCTCACGGATGTCGCCGAGCAGCGCCAGGGACACGAAGTCGGCGAGGGGGTCGCCCCAGAACATCCGCTCCCCGTCGATGAGTCCACCGATCCGGGCCCGGCCCGTCGAGCGGTCGACCAGGACGTTGCCCGGCCACAGGTCGAAGTGGACGAGACGCGGGACGGTCACCTCGTCGAGGGCGTCGTAGGCGCTCCGGGCGACGGCGGCCACCTCGTCGGCGGGGCGGGGCAGCCGGGCGTGGTAGCGGCGCGCGTCGTCGAGGACGGCGTCGAGCATCACCGCGAACGCGGTGCGCCAGTCGGGGGCGAGCGGGCCGAGGGCACCGGAGGGGTAGCCGAAGCCGGGTCCGGTCACGGTGTGCAGACGGGCCACCTGCCGACCCAACTCGGCGCGCAGATCGACCTGTTCGACGGTCGTGAGCGTGTCGTCCCAAGCGGTGCCCGGGGACAGGGTCATCAGCAGCCACGGCCCGTCGAATGCCAGCACCCGCGGCGCCGGTACACCGGCCAGGGCCGCGCCGCGGTAGAACTCCGCCTCGGAGGCGAGCAGTTCGCTCTCGTGGTGCAGACCCGGCCCTTCGGGCTCGGTCTTCAGCACATAGCGACTGCCGTCGGTGAGACGGAGTTCCTCGACGGTGTTGTAGGTGCCGCCACCGAGCGGCCCGAGGTGGGCGAGGCGCTCGGGCGGCAGGCCCGCCGCCGCCAGGGCGCGCTCGGCCGCCCGTTCCCGTGAGTCCGCCACCGTGCGCCCACCCCTTCCCCGCCCGCCGTCCCGACCCCGTCGGATGCGTAGACCGTACTGACTACCCTGGCCCGATGACCACCGGCCCGAGCCCGCTGTCGACCGCGCTGGACGAGACGCACGATCCTCCGCTACGGCCGCTGCCCGCGGCGGTGGCCGAACTGCTGAGGGACGTCGGCGCACCGCTCCGGCTGGTGGCCCACCTGCGGGCCGTGCACGATGTCGCCGCGCAGCTCGTCGACTGGGTGGGCGCGCACCGCCCGGAGTTGGCGGTGGACGGCGGGGCGGTGCTGTTCGGCGCCGCCACCCATGACGTGGGCAAGACCCTGCACCCCGCCGAACTGTCCGCGCCCGGCTCCCGGCACGAGGAGGCCGGCCGCGATCTCCTGCTGGCCCGCGGCGTACCGCCCGAACTGGCCCGCTTCGCCGCCGGCCACGCCTCCTGGGACGCGGCGGCCGGCGTCGAGGACCTGCTGGTGAGCCTGGCCGACAAGGCATGGAAGAACAAACGGGTGCCGGACCTGGAGGACCTGCTGGTGGCCGCCCTGTCCCGAGCGGGCGGCGGCCGCCCTGGGAGGAGTTCCTGGCCCTGGACGAGTTCCTCACCCGCGTCGGCGAGGACGCGGACCGCAGACTGGCCTGGCAGGCGGCACATCCGGTGCGGGGATGCAGCCCGGACCATCGGGCCCCCGGATGGCCGGGAACTGTCTGATGGAAAACAACTGGACCCTCCTCCCCATGTCTCTCTACGCTTAGGCCACAACCTAGAGCCCCAAGGAAACGTCGGCCCGGCCCCCCGGGGTGTCGCGGGCCGCACGAACCAGGAGACTTCCCCGATGAGGACCCTCACCGAGCAGGACATCCGCAACTCCTTCGTAAACTGTTCCAAGGGGGAGGCCAAGCGGCTGGCGGTGCCCCGGGATCTGGAGTCGCGACCCTGGGGCGACCTGGACTTCCTGGGGTGGCGGGACCCGGGGGCGCCCGACCGGAGCTACCTGGTGACCGAGCGGGGCGGGCGCCCGGTGGGGGTGACCCTCCGGTTCCCGGCCTCGCAGCGTGGCTTTCTGCACCGCAGCATGTGCTCGCTGTGCCTGACCACCCATCCCGGCGGCGGCGTCTCGCTGATGACGGCACGCAAGGCGGGCGCGGCGGGCCGGGAGGGCAACTCGGTGGGCCTGTACATGTGCACGGACCTGGCCTGTTCGCTCTACGTGCGCGGCAAGAAGCTCCCCGAGTCCGGAGGCCGGTTCGAGGAGAGCCTGACCCTGGAGGAGCAGATCGCCCGGACGACGGGCAATCTCGCCGCCTTCATCGACAAGCTGTTCGACTGACATCGCGGGTTCGCCCCGGGAACCGAACTCCTCCGGTCGGCGCCTCCGTTCGAAGTGCGTGACGGAAGAAACGTTCGAGGCTGGTGAGGAACGGGAACTGGCCAAGGGATGCAAGATGTACGTGAGCGTGCCGCACCGCTCCTGCGGTTCGTGCGGCGTCACCGGGAACCCGCGGTCGTCCAGGCTTTTCGATCCTCCGCAGCCGCGACGATCGCCTACGTCATCGCGCTGCACCTCAGCCCAGAGACCGCCCCGCTCACCGCGCCACTGACCGCGCTGCTGGTCGTCCAGGTCACCCTGTACGCGACGCTCACCAACGGAGTGCGGCGCGTCAACGCGGTGGTCGCGGGCGTCCTCGTCGCCATCGCGTTCAGTCTGCTGGTGGGCCTGACCTGGTGGAGTCTCGGGCTGCTGATCGTGGCCGCGCTGGCCGTCGGCCATCTGGTGCGGGTCGACGAGTACGTGCCGGAGGTGGCGATCAGCGCCATGCTGGTGCTGGGCGTGACCACGGTCGGGAACACGGCCTGGGCGCGGGTGCTGGAAACCCTGATCGGTGCCGTGGTCGGGCTCAGCATCAACCTGCTGCTGCCGCCCCCCGTGTGGGTGGAGGAGGCCGGCGAGTCCATCGAGGGGCTGGCCCGGCGGGTACGGCAGCTGATGCTGCGGATCGGTGAGGAGGCCGCCGGCCGCACGCCCTCCGAGCAGGCCGCCGCCCGGCTGCACGAGGCACGCCGCCTGGACCACGACATCGTCGAGGTGGACGCGGCACTGCGGCAGGCCGAGGACAGCCTGCGGCTCAACCCCCGGGTGCGCGAGGGCGTGCTGCACCGGGTGGTGCTGCGCACAGGCCTCGACACCCTGGAGATCTGCACGGTCGTCCTGAGGGTCCTCGCCCGCACCCTCACCGACCTGACGAAGGAGCGCGAGCCGGCGGCGCTGTTCCCGGCGGAGACCAGCGCCGCCCTGGAGCGGCTGCTGTCGGAGATCGCCGACGCCGTGGTCAGCTTCGCGGTGCTGGTCACCACGCACGTCAGCGAGAACGCGGAGTCCGCCGAGGAACGCCTCACCTCCCAGCTGCGGCAGGCCGCCGCCACCCGCGACAAGCTCGCCCAGCTGCTCCTGGAGCAGCTCCAGCACGACGCCCGCCAGTGGCAGCTGCACGGTGCGGTGCTGACCGAGGTCAACCGCATGCTCGACGAACTCGACACCGAGCACCGCTCACGCCGTCTCCTGGAGGAGCTGGACCGCGCCACGCGGGAGCAGGGCGGCCGGCTGCCGTGGCTGCCACGGCTGCGCGCGAGCATCCACCGGCGGCTGCGGGTCCCCGAGCGGCTGCGGCGCAACCGGCGGGGCGGCTCACGTCGTTCTCGCGGGCAGTAGGCGGGAGCTCCGCGTGCGCCGCGCATGCGGTTGCGTGCGCCTTCCCGTTCGGTTTTGCGTTCGGCGGTCCCGGCGCGTCAGGGTGGCTGTCACGACGGAGACGGACGACGACCCGAGGTGCGGCACATGGGCAGTGGGACGGAAGCGGCACACGGCGGCTGGAGCAGGCGCCGATTCGTCGGGGCGCTCGGCGCGGCGGCCGGGGCCCCGGTCCTGGCGGGCTGCGGCGACGGCGCCTCCCGGACACCCGCGGCACCGGAGGGCGGGACGGCGAGCGGCGCCCCGGCCCAGCCCTCCGTCTCCACCTCGGCGTCCGCCTCTGCCCCGGCCTCGAAGGAGCCGTCCGGTCCCCGGCCGCTCTACCTCGGCACCTACACCTCGGTGGACGGCGGGGGCAGGGGCATCGGCGTGGCCACGTACGACCCCGTGTCGGGCCGGATCACCGGCTCCGGCACGATCACCGGCGTCCCGGACCCGTCGTACCTCGCGGTGCACCCGGACGGCCGGACGCTGTACGCCGTGCAGGAGCGCGAGCGCGGTGCCGTGACCGCCGTCCGCACGGCGGACGGCGAGGTGCTGGGCAGCCGGGCGACGGGCGGGGCGCACACCTGTCACCTGTCGGTGCATCCGGGCGGACGCTGGCTGCTGAGCGCCGACTACGGCTCGGGCACCGTCGCCGTGCACCCGATCGACGCCTCGGGGGCGCTCGGCGAGCGCACCGGTCTGGTCACCCACAGCCGTCCGGCGCCCGGACCCGGTCAGGAGGGACCGCACGCGCACCAGATCGTCACGGCACCGGACGGCGGGCACGTCCTGGCCGTGGACCTCGGCACCGACACCGTGTACTCCTACCGCCTGGACCAGCGGGCGGGCACGCTGACCGAGGTCGCGCAGGCCCACACCCGGCCGGGCGCCGGGCCGCGTCACCTCACGTTCCATCCCGGCGGCCGGTACGCGTACCTGGCCGACGAGGTCGACGACACGGTCTCGGTCTGCTCCTACGACCCGCCCTCCGGCCGCCTGACGATCGGCCGGCCGCAGTCCACAGGGGCGAAGGCGGGCACCAACCACCCGGCGCAGTTCGCCGTCACACCGGACGGCGCGTACGCCTTCCTGGCCAACCGCGGCGACGACACGATCGCTCGGTACGCCGTCGAGGCGGACGGGGCGCGGCTGCGGCTGCTCGGCACGGTGCCGTCGGGCGGGGAGTTCCCCCGGCAGCTCGCCCTCTCCCCCGACGGCGGCCTGCTGTTCACCGCGAACCAGCGCTCCGGCACGGTCGGTGTGTTCCGTGTGGACGGCCGCGACGGCGCCCTGCGGCGCGCGGGCGGGCCGTTCGCGTCACCCGTCGCGGTCTGTGCGCTGCCGTTGTAGGGCTCGCGGGCAGGACGCCGCGCCCGCCTGCGCGAGCAGGACGTGCATGCGCTCGGTGAGCTGCCCGACGTCGTCGGCCGGGGCGTGGAAGGGCAGGCGTACGTCGCCGTGGGCGCGGGCCCGTTCGATGCGCAGCGTCAGTCCGTGCCGGTCGACGGCGAGCGGCTTGACCCGGACAGCGCCGTGCAGGCTCTCCGTGCGGACGAGCCGGGTGAGCCGTTCCACCGCGTCGGGGTGCGCGTCGGCGAGGTGGGTGAGCAGGTGGGCCTCGGCCGTCGCCAGGGGGTCCGGCTCGGCGGCGGCGAACTCGTCGAGGGCGACGACGACCGCTCCGGAGGGTTCCTTCAGCACGACGCGGGTGGTGTGGAAGGCGAGGTGGCCGTCCTCGGGGACGAACCAGCCGGCCAGCCAGAGCCGGGCGCGGATGCGGCCCCGGACCGGGACGGGCGCGACGTCCGCGAACTCCAGCACCGCGGACGGCTCCCCGCGCGGCACGAAGATCGCGGCCGTCAGCAGTGCGCTGTCCTCCGGCACATGCAGGAACACCTGCCCGTCGTCGCCGACGGTGTGCGCGCCGACGAACTCCTCGCGGCCGCCGTCCGCGGTCACCGCGCAGGACCACGACGCGGCGAGCACGGACCGGGCCCGTTCCGCCACGCCGGGCGCGGCCGTCCAGCTGTCGCTGTCACCCATCCCAGGACCTCCTTAGGTTAGCCTTGCCTAACCTATCCGAGATCGGGATGTACGCCAACCAGGACGCGCGAACCTGTGCGGTACCCGTCAGCGGGCGATGACCCCGAGCAGCGCCCGCGCGCACAACTCCCGCACCTGCTCCCGCGACAGCGCGTCGTCGGACCCGCGCAGCCACTCCAGGCACACCGCCGTGGTGAACGCCAGCCAGCCGCGCACCGCGAGGCGCACCTCGGCACGCTCCCCGAACCGCGGGCCGAACTCGGGGTCGGCGGCGAGGGCGGCGAGGATCTGGCGCTCCTGGGCGGCCAGCGCCCGCTGGTAGACGCGGCGCACGGCCCGGTCACCGGCCGCGTCCGCCCGGTGGAAGGCGCGATAGCCGTGCGCGTGGGAGCGGACGTACTCCAGGTAGGTGTCCAGCCCCGCGGTGAGCTGTTCACGGACGGGGACACCGGGGACGGCGGCCGTCATGCGCAGCATCCGCTCGCTCTCCCGCTCGACGACCGCCGCGAAGAAGTCCCGCTTGGTCGGGAAGTAGTGGTAGAGCAGCCCCCGCGAGACTCCGGCGATCTCGGCGACCTGCTCGATCCACACCTCGTCGTACGGGCTCTCCGAGAACAGGCGCGCGCCCACCGACAGGAGCTGCTCGCGGCGCTCTCCGGTGCTGAGACGGCGCCGTGTGCGCTCCCCCGGGTCGGCGGCCATGTCGGCACTCTACTTGACGCCGGTTCGACAGCGGGACGAGACTGGGCGCGCTATTGAACCCACGTACAACACGCCCAACCTGCCGCTGGATCAAGGGAGATCGCGTCATGGCGGAGACGACGACCGGGGCCGGTCCGGGCACGGAGTCCGGGGCCGCGCTGCCCAAGGGGTTCCGCAGTGCCGAACTGGGGTGGCCCGAGCTGCGGCGCATCCCGCATCCGCCGCACCGGCTGCCGCTGCTCGGGGACGTGCTGGGCGCGAGCCGGCGGACACCGGTGCAGGACTCCCTGGCGTACGGCCGCCGACTCGGACCGATCTTCCGGCGGCGCGCCTTCGGGCGGGAGTTCGTCTTCGTCTGGGGCGGGCGGCTCGCGGCCGACATGGCGGACGAGACACGGTTCGCCAAGCACGTCGGGCTCGGCGTCGCCAACCTGCGGCCGGTGGTCGGGGACGCCCTGTTCACGGCGTACAACCACGAGCCCAACTGGCAGCTGGCGCACGACGTGCTGGCGCCGGGGTTCAGCCGGGAGGCCATGGAGGCCTACCACCCGATGATGCTGGACGTGGCGGACCGGCTGACCGGTCACTGGGACCGCGCGGCGGCCTCGGGGGATGGTGTCGACGTGCCCGGTGACATGACGAAACTGACCCTGGAGACGATCGCGCGCACCGGTTTCGGGCATGACTTCGGCTCGTTCGAGCGGTCCCGGCCGCACCCCTTCGTCACGGCGATGGTGGGCACGCTCAGCTACGCGCAGCGCCTCAACACCGTGCCGTCGCCCCGGCTGTTGTGGCGGGCCACGCGCCGCAACGAGGCCGACATCGCCTACCTCGACCGCACGGTCGACGAGCTGGTGCGGGCCCGCAGGGCGGGCCCCGGCGGCGACGGCGACCTCCTCGACCGGATGCTGGAGACGGCACACCCCGAGACCGGCGAACGGCTGTCGGCGCGCAACGTACGGCGCCAGGTCATCACCTTCCTGGTCGCCGGTCACGAGACCACCTCGGGCGCGCTCTCCTTCGCCCTGCACTACCTCTCCCGGCACCCCGAGGTCGCCGCCCGCGCCCGCGCCGAGGTGGACCGGGTGTGGGGCGACACCCCGGTGCCGCACTACGGCCAGGTGGCCAGGCTGCGCTACGTGCGCCGGGTCCTCGACGAGTCGCTGCGGCTGTGGCCGACGGCGCCCGCCTTCGCCCGGGAGGCCCGCGAGGACACGGTGCTGGCCGGGGAGCACCCGATGCGGCGGGGCGCGTGGGCGCTGGTGCTGACGGCGATGCTGCACCGCGACCCGCAGGTGTGGGGCGCCGACGCCGAGGAGTTCGACCCGGACCGCTTCGAGGCGGGAGCGGTACGCGCGCGGGCCCCGCACACCTTCAAGCCGTTCGGCACCGGGGCGCGGGCCTGCATCGGGCGGCAGTTCGCGCTGCACGAGGCCACGCTGGTGCTCGGTCTGCTGCTGCGCCGCTACGAGCTGCTGCCCGACCCCGGCTACCGGCTGCGGGTGGCCGAACGGCTGACACTGATGCCGGAAGGGCTGCGGCTACGGCTGGAGCGGCGCACCCCGGCGGCGGTCACGGTGGGCGGACCGGTGACGGAGGAAGCGGAAACCGGCTCAGCTCCCCGCTGTCCAGTGCGCGGGCCGGCCGACTGACCCCGGCAGCCTGGTGCCGGCGCTTCCCCGGGCCGCGGTGAGCTGCGGCTGGGTCACGAAGAGCGCACCGGTCAGATCGGCGTCGGTGAGGTCGGTGTCGCGCAGGTCGGCCCCGATGAGGTCGGCTCCGCGCAGGTCGGCGCCGGTCAGGTCGGCGGCGATCAGCAGGGCGCCGCGCAGGTTCGCGCCGCGCAGGTCGGCGCCCTTGAGGCGGGCGCCCATCAGGTCGGCACCCCGGTGTTCCTTCCCGCGGCCGGGCAGGCCGCGCGGGCCAGTTCGCTGGTCCGCAGGAGCAGGGCGTTGACGTCCTCGCGGTGGGCCGGCACGTCCAGCGCGGCGAGCTGCTCCGGGGTGCCCCGCGTCAGTTCCCCGGTGCGCTCCAGGGCCCGGCGCAGCTCGGGGCGGATCGGGCGGGCCGCGGGCAGGGCGACGGCCTCGGTGAGGTACCAGAGCAGTTCGTGCAGGTGCCGGACCACCGGGAAGACGTCCATCATGCGGCGGGCGTGGTCGCGGGGGGCCGTACGCCAGTCCCGGCCGCCGAAGGTCACCTGCGAGACCTTCTGGCCCGCGCCGAAGCAGTCGTAGACCGTGCAGCCGGTGAAGCCCTTCTGCCGCAGCCGGGTGTGGATGCCGCAGCGGTGGTCCTCGCCCAGGTTGGGGCAGGGCTTTCCGGCGTCCTTGTCGATCGCGAAGTCCGCGGAGCGGGCGAAGGGCAGGGCCACGCAGCACAGCCCGAAGCAGTTGCCGCAGTCGCCGCGCAGGTCGCTGCGGTCCATCGTCTCGTCTCGCATTCCGTCCACCCTACTGACCTGCGGCCTTGCCCCCCTCACCGGTGCGGGGCGCGCACGCGGGACAAAGGCTCACCGCGGGGTCTCCGCTGCTGTGGGGTCGTCTCGTCCAACGGAGAACGACGATGACGTCGTCGTCACGGCCGCACCCCGCAACAGGGATGGAGCCTGCTGCGCGACGGCACCCTCGCCTTCGACGACACGAACTCCTGCCCGGGGGACGGGCGGTGGCCCCCACCGGGTCCTTGGCCCCGCCCATCATAGATCTCTGACTCAGCCGGCGTCCGGCGGCACCTCCAGGCCCGCGAGACGCTCGGGGTCGGCCAGGATGTACAGGGCGACGATCCTGCCGTCGACGACGGTGACGCCCATGACCGACCGCAGGACGCCGTCGGGGACGTTGAGGACGCCGACCTCGCCGTTGACCAGGGCGAGCCGCTCGTAGGGGGTGAACCGGCGGAAGAGCAGGGCCTGTTCGGCGACCGCCTTCGCCCCGCGGACCAGCTTCGACGCGGCCATGCCCCGCACGGCCGTCCCCGCGTCGGCGCGCAGCACCACGTCGGGGTCGAGGACGGCGAGGAGCGCCTCGAAGTCGCCGGCACGGGCCGCGGCCATGAAGGCGTCGACAGCCTCGCGCTGCCGGGCCCGGTCGGGTTCCGCGGGGGGCGTGGCGCCCTGGACCCGGCGCCGGGCGCGGCTGGCGAGCTGCCGGGTGGCGGCCGGGCCGCGCTCGACGATCGGCGCGATGTCGACGAAGGGCACGCCGAACATGTCGTGCAGGACGAACGCGAGCCGCTCGGCGGGCTCCAGGGTCTCCAGGACGACGAGCAGGGCGAGCCCCACCGAGTCCGCCCGCAGCATCTCCTGCTCCGGGTCGGTGTGCGGCAGGGGACGGATCACCGGGTCGGGCACGAAGGTGTCGTGGTGGCCGTCGTCGATGGGCTGCTCCCGGCGGGCCGCGCGGGCGCGGAGCAGGTCCAGGCAGACCCGGCCGGCCACCGTGGTGAGCCAGCCGCCCAGGTTGCGCACCTCGCTCGTGTCGGCGCGGACGAACTTCAGCCAGGTCTCCTGGACGGCGTCCTCGGCCTCGGTGAGCGAACCGAGCATCCGGTAGGCCACGGCGCCCAGATGGGCCCGGTGCTCCTCGAAACGGGCCGCGAGGGCCTCTCCGTCGTTCACGCTTCCCCCTGCTTTCCCTGCCCTGGCGGACCCGCCGCCCCGGCGGACCCGTCGCCCCGGCGGCCGTGTCCGCCCTATCGGCCGAACAGTTCGAAGGCCACGGCCGGGGTGCCGCCGAAGCGCTCCCCCACCGACCGTGCCACCTCGGTCAGGAAGCCCCGTGCGTACGTCTCGGGCTCCTCGTCGGTCAACGCCTCGATGTACGCCCGGTGTTCCAGCAGTGAGGTGACGGCCCGCTCCAGTCCCGCCGTGGCGTCCACGGCGTGCGTCGGTGTCGCGGACCCGGCGACGGCGACCCAGCGGACGCCGTTCCAGGGTTCGAGACCCTGCTCGGTCAGTTCCGGGAAGATCCAGCGGTTGCCGGCGTCTCCGGCGGCGTCGAGGGTGGCACGGCCCACGGCGACGTGGTCGGGGGTGTTCCAGGCCACGCCGCCCCAGGTGTCCCGGTGGTTCAGGGTGATCACCAGCTCGGGGCGGTGCCTGCGGATGGCGGCGGCGATGTCGCGGCGCAGGGCCGGGCCGTACTCGATCACCCCGTCCCGGTGGTCGAGGAACTCCACGGTGGAGACGCCGACGACGGCCGCGCTCGCCCGCTGCTCGCGTTCCCGCAGCGGCGCGCACTCGGCGGGCGAGAGCGTGTCGATGCCGGCCTCGCCGCGGGTGGCCAGCACGTAGGCGACCTCCCGGCCCGCGTCCGTCCAGGCGGCGATCGCCGCGGAGCAGCCGTACTCGAGGTCGTCCGGGTGCGCGACGACGGCGAGGGCGCGCCGCCAGTCCTCGGGCATGGGGGTGAGCCGGGGGGTCGTCTGCTCGGTCATGCTCCGTACCCTAGGGCGTCCCTCGGGTCAGGCCTCGTCCCGCGTGAGTGCCAGCAGCCGGTCCAGGACGCGGGGGCCGCCCGCGCGGACGCCGTCGTGCTCGAACTCGTCGGTGACCCAGGTGCGCAGGCCGCGGATGGCGCGGGCGGTGCGCAGGGAGTGCGCGGTGTCGACGTACAGGTCGTCGTGGTAGATCGCGGCGGCGACCGGGACCTCGTTGGCCGCGAGGCGGGCCGGGTCGTAGAGGGGGGTCCAGTCGGTGCGGGCCGCGAGGAGTTCGGCGGTCTCGCGCAGTGGGCGCAGGGCGGGGTCGCGGTCGAACATCCAGGGGTGGACGGTCTCGCCGGTCAGCAGCAGCGGTCCGTCGCCCGCGAGGGTCTTGGCCGCGTCGAACTGCGGGAACTCGGCGCGCACCCGCTCCGCCGACCAGGCGGTGGGCCGGTCGTCCCGGCCGTAGATCGACTCGTGGACGAGGGCGTAGAGGGGGTGTGCCGCGTACGACAGGAGGCCCTGGATCTCCTCCTGGAAGGCGTCGGAGAGAGCGGGGCCCGCGGGGTGGGCACGAACGCGTCCTCGAGGAGGAAGTGCAGTCGGTGGCTGCCCTCGCCGCTGCCGAGGAGGATGCCGAGCGTCTGGAAGGCCTCGACGCCCAGGCGGTATCCGTTGGGAAGAGTCACCTCGTGCTGGAGCAGGTGCTCGGCGATCCGGCGGGCGCGCTCGACGTCCTGCGGGTAGCGGGCGTAGTGCGCGGCGACCTTGCGCTCCATGCGCGGGTAGGCGGCCCGGTAGACGTCGTCGGCGTGGGCGTCCAGCGAGGGCAGGCCGCCGGTGATCACGGCCGCGGCGAGTCCTTCGGGGGCGAGGGAGAGGTAGGTGACCGCGCAGAAGCCGCCGAAGCTCTGGCCGAGGACGGTCCAGGGGGCGCCGCCGGTGACCTCGCTCCGCACCAGCTCGCAGTCGCGGACGATGGAGTCGGCGCGGAAGCGGGCCAGGTAGTCGGCCTGCTCGGCGGGGCCGCCGCGCAGCGGGAGCGTCTGGCGGTTGGCGGGCGTGGAGCTGCCGGTGCCGCGCTGGTCGAGGAGCAGGACGCGGTACTCCTTCAGCGCGCGGTCCAGCCAGGCCTGCCGGCCGACGAACCGCTGGGCGCCGAAGCCGGGTCCGCCCTGCAGGTAGACCAGCCAGGGGAGGTCCTGCCGCGCCTTGTCGCTCGCGACGACCTCGCGGGCGTACAGCTCGATCGTCTCCCCCGTCGGGTCGGCGTGGTCGAGGGGCACGGTGAAGCGGCGGTCGGTGAGGACGACGCCGGGCTGGCGGTAGCTGACGGACAACGTGAGGCTCCCGGGACGATCGGTGTGCGGGCCGCGTCCCAGTTCAGCACACGTCCGGGCGCCCGGGGAGCCCGGGGGATCATGAAGGGTTACTGAACGGCGGGTCAAGGCGCTGCCGTCCCGCCGATCACCGGGGCCGAACGGCCGGTCAGCGCGAGGACAGGCTGGACCTGCGCACCACCAGCTCCGGCTGGAGCACGACCCGCCGGTGTTCGTGCGCACGCGCCCCGCCGCCGGGCCCCTCCTCGGTCTCCTCCAGGAGCATGTCGGCGGCCAGGGCGCCCATGGTGACGGCCGGCTGGCGTACCGACGTCAGGGGTACGGCCGCGGCGGCGGCGAACTCGATGTCGTCGTAGCCGACGATGGCGAGGTCGTCGGGGACGTTGACACCGGCCGCGTACATGGCCTGGAGGACGCCGAGCGCGAGCAGGTCGTTGGCGCAGAACACGGCCGTCGGGCGGTCGGCCAGGCCGAGGAGACGGGCGCCCGCGTCCCGGCCCGCGGCCACGTCGAGCCGCTCGGTGGGCAGTTCACGCAGGCAGTCGGGGCCAGGCCGCCTCGGCGAGGGCGCTCAGGGCGCCGGTGCGGCGGTCGCGGATCTGGGTGAGGCCGGGCGGGCCGCTGACGTACGCGACGCAGCGGTGTCCGGCGTCGAGGAGATGGCGTACGGCGAGCGCGCCGCCGGCCACGTCGTCGACGGAGACCGAGCACTCGGTGGTGCCCTCGGAGACCCGGTCGACCAGCACGAACGGGATGCCGTGCCGGCGGAACGCGGCGATGTTGCGGCCGGTGGCGTCGGCCGGGGTGAGCAGCACGCCCCGCACCCGCTGCTCGGCGAAGAGGGACAGGTACTCGGCCTCCTCGCCGGCGCTCTCGGCGCTGTTGCAGACCATGACGCCGAGCCCGGCCTGCCGGGCGGCCCGCTCGGCGCCACGGGCCACGTCCACGAAGAAGGGGTTGCCCATGTCGAGGACGAGCAGCCCCATGATCCGGCTGCGTCCGGCGCGCAGTTGCCGGGCGGACTCGCTGCGGACATAGCCGAGCCGGTCGATCGCGGACAGCACGCGTGCGCGGGTCTCCGTGGCCACGGTGTCCGGGCGGTTGATGACGTTGGACACCGTGCCGACGGAGACTCCGGCGACGCGGGCGACGTCCTTGATTCCCACCGACTGGGCCATCGGGCAGAGACCTCCAGAGAAACAGGGACGAGGGGCGGCGGGGGGCTTTCACACTATCGCCATCCCGCCGCGCACCGGACGGGTCAGGCGGGCAGCCGGAAATCGGCCACGTGGAGCGCCGAGGGGGTCGTTCCGCTCGACTTGACCTGGTACATGACGGACAGGACGCCGTCCTGCGCGATCCGGGTCTCGTCGATGACGACCTCGCCGAAGGCGTTGAGTCCGGCGCCGTCGAAGAGCAGCCTCCAGTCCGTGTGCCCGGAGGCCTTCGAGGCGCCGGCGATCCGGCCGAACGGAAGGATCGCGTACGCGTTGTCGTACTTGTCGACGACGAGCCTGGTGCGCTGGCTGGAGTTGAGCGGGACCGGGATCTCGGTCTTCTGCCAGGTGCCGGAGGCGTTCTTGCGCACGTGGAAGGCGCGTCCGTTCGCGGTGCGGTCGGCGACGTAGTCGGTGGTGCACTGGCCGAAGCGGCCGGGGACGTAGCTGATGATCGCGTGCGGGCGGCCGGCCGAGTCGGTGGTCTGGCTCTCCTGGTTCATCAGGGAGTGGTCCGGGTCGAGCGGGTCGACGACCAGTCCGGCGTCGGTGACGGAGACCCTGTCGGAGCCGCCGGTGGTGCCGACGACCGTGCCGGCGTCGTTGCGCCAGGTGCGGCCGCGGTCGTCGGAGTGGACGTAGCCGGTGTCGTGGTTGGTGATGCCGCCGCCGTTGCACATCACGGCGCCGTTCTGCTCGCGCCAGGTGAAGAAGGCGTGCAGTCGGCCGTTCTTGTCGTAGTCGATGCCGTGCAGGTACATGTTGCGGGCCGTGCTGGAGCCGTGCTCGCTGGTGTAGGTGCCGGTGGAGGCCGACCACTCGCCGAGGTCGGTCCACCTGGTGCCGTCGTACTCGGCGAGGGCGTTGCGGCCGTTTCCGGAGACGGCGACCCGGTAGCTGAGCTGGAGTCTGCCGTCGGGGGTGGAGACGAACTGCGGGTAGGTGAACTGCGAGGTGAGCGCGAGTCCGTCGAGCGTGGACCGGGGTGCGCCGAAGCGGCTCGCGGTCCAGCTCAGGCCGGCCGGGTTGTCGAGGAGGCCGGCCACCGACTTGACGTAGGTGAAGCCGTCGCTGTGCGAGTCCATGTTGAGGTGGAGGCGGCCGTCGACCTTGGAGACGCCCATGGAGATGACGTTGTGGGAGTCGTTGTAGCGCAGCGTGTGGCCGACCTTCACGGTGGACCAGGTGCCGCCGCCGAGGACGCGGCGGCCGACGACGGCGTTGCGGTCGGCGGTGTACCAGACGGCGTACTGGTAGCCCTTGTAGGTCAACAGGGCGTTCTTCTGGAACGAGTTGTTGTTGACCAGGCCGTCGTAGGAGACGAAGAAGATCGCCTGGCTGTCGGGCGTGGTGGTGCCGGTCCTCGTCACCGAGGGGCCGGGGTCGGCGGCCCGTGCCGTACCGGCGGCGAGGGCGGGGGTCGCCACGGCACCGGCCAGGGCCGCGCCGAGCAGCGTGCGTCTTCTCATCTCGGGGACTCCATCGTCGTACGAGGTGAACGGGGGTAAGCGGTGGATCAGGCGAGGTGGAAGACCTCGGTGAGCGGTTTCATGGCCTCGTCGGGCCGGGCGCCGTCCAGCGATTCGAAGAACGGCGCCATCTCCGCCTGCCAGCGGGCGTTGACCTCGGTGGCCTCCATGCCGGCCTGGGCCGCGGCGAAGTCCTCGGTCTCCAGGTAGCCGACGAGCAGTCCGTCCTCGCGCAGGAACAGCGAGTAGTTGTGCCAGCCGGTGGCGGAGAGCGCCTCGAGCATCTCCGGCCAGACGGCGGCGTGCCGCTCGCGGTACTCGTCGAGGCGGTCCGCCCGGACCTTCAGCAGGAAGCACACGCGTTGCATCAACACCCCTTGGCTGCTCAGAAGTTGAACTGGTCGATGTTCTTGGCGTCGAAGACGGTCGGCTTGCCGAGGCTGATCACGCCGTCCTTGCCGATGGTGTGGCTGGTGCCGCCGGCGGTGAAGGTCTCGCCCTCCGCGCCGGTGATCTGGCCGGAGACCAGGGCCACGGCCGTCTGCGCGGCGAGCGCGCCGAGCTTGGACGGGTCCCACAGCTCGAAGGCGTCGACGGTGCCGTTCTTGACGTACTTGCGCATGTCGTTGGGGGTACCGAGGCCGGTCAGCTTGACCTTGCCCTTGTACTTGGAGCCCGACAGGTACTGGGCGGCGGCCTTGATGCCGACCGTGGTCGGGGAGATGATCCCCTTCAGGTTCGGGTACTCCTGGAGCAGGCCCTGGGTCTGCTGGAAGGACTGCTGGGCGTCGTCGTTGCCGTAGGCGACCTTGACGAGCTTGATGTCCTTGTACTTCGGGTCCTTCAGCTCGTCCTTCATGAAGTCGATCCAGATGTTCTGGTTCGTCGCGGTCTGCGCGGCGGACAGGATCGCGATCTCGCCCTTGTAGCCGATCTGTTCGGCGAGCAGCTGCACCTCGGTGCGGCCGAGGTCCTCGGCGGACGCCTGCGAGACGAAGGCGTTGCGGCACTCGGGGTTGGTGTCCGAGTCGTAGGTGACGACCTTGATCTTGTTGCTCATGGCCTGCTTGAGGGCGGTGCACAGGGCGCCCGGGTCCTGCGCGGACACGGCCATCGCGTCGACCTGCTGCTGGGTCAGGGTGTTGACATAGCTCACCTGCCCCGAGGTGTCGGTGGCGCTGGACGGCCCGACCTCCTTGTAGCTGGATCCCAGCTCCTTGAGGGCCGCCTCGCCGCCCTTGTCGGCGCTGGTGAAGTAGGGGTTGTTGACCTGCTTGGGCAGGAAGCCGACGGTCAGGCCCTTCTTGGTGGCCGCGTTCGGGTCGGCCTTGCCGCCGGAGGCGGCGGCGCCGGTGCTCTCGCTCTTCACGTCCTCCTTGGTGGTGCCGCCGCACGCGGTGGCGGCGAGCGCGAGGGAGGTGACGGCGGCGAGGGCCGCACAGGTGCGGCTGAGGGATGACTTACGCATGGCGAAGGGTCCTTTGCGAGTACGAGGGGAGGCGGGGAGCGGATGAGGAGGAGCGGGGAGCGGCTGCGGGGTCATGAGGTCGGGGCGGGTGTCCCGGCCGGTGGTGGTGCCGACGCGGCTCGCCGGCCGGCCCGTGCGACCGCGATCTGGCGGGCGACCCGGGGGCCGAGCACGGAGAGGACGAGCAGGACGCCGGTGACGACGATCTGCGACTGGGCGGAGACGTCCTGGAGGCTCATCACGTTCTGGAGCGCGCCGAGGAGGAAGACACCGGCGATGGCCCCGCCGAGGGTGCCCTTGCCGCCGTCGAAGTCGATGCCGCCGAGCAGCACCGCGGCGACGACCGAGAGTTCGAGGCCGGTGGCGTTGTCGTAGCGGGCGCTGGCGTAGTGCAGGGCCCAGAAGACGCCGGTGAGGGAGGCCATCAGGCCGGTCAGCGTGAACAGGATCAGCTTCTGGCGCCTGACGCGGATGCCGGCGAACCGGGCGGCCTCCTCGCTGGCGCCGATCGCGAAGAGCGACCGGCCGAACGGGGTGGCGTGCAGGGCGACCACGGCGATCGCGAGGAGCACGACGAAGGGCAGGAGGGCCTGCGGGACGAAGGTGTCCCCGATGCGTCCGGCCGCGAAGTCCAGGTACTGGGTGGGGAAGTCGGTGACCGCGTCGGAGCCGAGCACGATCTGCGCGATGCCCCGGTAGGCGGCCATGGTGCCGATGGTGACGGCGAGCGACGGCAGCCCGAGACGGGTCACCAGCAGGCCGTTGACCAGGCCGCAGACCACGCCGAGCAGCAGGCAGACCGGGATGATCGCCTCGATGGTCATGCCCTGGTTCCACAGGGCGCCCATCACCGCGCCGGACAGGCCGGCCGTGGAGGCGACGGACAGGTCGATCTCGCCGGAGACGACCAGCAGGGTCATCGGCAGGGCGATCAGCGCGATGGGGAGCGTGTTGCCGATCAGGAAGGACAGGTTGAGGGCGTTGCCGAAGCCGTCCACGAGGGAGAACGACAGCAGGAGCAGGACGATCAGGAGGGCGCCCACGACGGTGTCCCACCGGATGGCGCGATTCACCAGGGACCCGGACTCAGGCATGGCGGGCGTTCCTCTTCTTCAGTGCCGACGCCACCCGCAGCGCGACCACGCGGTCGACGGCGATGGCGAGGAGGAGCAGGATGCCGTTGATGGCGAGCACCCAGACGGAGCTGACGCCGAGGGCGGGCAGCACGCTGTTGATGGAGGTCAGCAGCAGGGCGCCGAGGGCGGCGCCGTAGACGCTGCCGGAGCCGCCGGTGAAGACCACTCCGCCGACGACGACGGCGCTGACGACGGTGAGTTCGTAGCCGTTGCCGGTGCCGGAGTCGACGTTGCCGAACCGGGCCAGGTACAGGGCTCCGGCGAGGCCGGCGAGGGCGCCGCAGAAGGTGTAGGCGAGGAGGATCCGCTTGCGGACGGGGATGCCGGCGAGGCGGGCGGCCTCCGGGTTGGAGCCGAGGGCGTACAGCTCGCGGCCGCTGCCGAAATGCTTGAGGTAGTAGGCGGTGGCGATCAGGACGACGAGCGCGATCATCGCCAGCCAGGGCACCGCGGAGAGTCCGCCGGAGCCGAAGTCGACGAATCCCTCGGGGAGGTCGGCCGCGGTGATCTGCCGGGAGCCGACCCAGATGGAGTCGATGCCGCGGATGATGTACAGCGTGCCGAGGGTGACGACCAGGGCCGGTACCTGGCCGAGGCTGACCAGGAGGCCGTTGAGCAGGCCGAAGCCGATGCCGAGCAGGACCGCGAGGACGACCGCGACGACGGGGTTGCCGCCGTCCTGGAGGTAGACGCCGGCGGCGAAGGCGCTGATGCCGAGCGTGGAGCCCACGGACAGGTCGACGTTGCGGGTGATGACGACCAGGGACTGGCCGGTGGCGACCAGGACCAGGATCGTCGCGTTGAGCAGCAGGTCCTTGATGCCCTGCTCGGACAGGAACTCGCTGTTCCCGGCCTGGGTGATGCCGATCATCACCAGGAAGACGAGCAGGATGGCCAGTTCACGCATCTTGAGGACGCGGTCCACCAGGCGGGTGCCGCCGTCCTTGGACACCTCGGCGGCGGGGGCTTCGGGAGCGGTCACCGTCATGCGGCGGCCCTCCCCGTGGCTGCGGCCATCACGGTTTCCTCGGTGGCGTCGGAGCGGGGGATCTCGGCGGTGAGCCGGCCCTCGTGCATCACCAGCACGCGGTCGGCCATGCCGAGGATCTCGGGCAGGTCGGAGGAGATCATCAGGACGGCGACCCCGTCGGCGGCCAGCTCGGACAGCAGCCGGTGCACCTCGGCCTTGGTGCCGACGTCGATGCCGCGGGTGGGCTCGTCGACGATGAGCACCTTGGGCCCGGTGGCCAGCCACTTGGCGAGGACGACCTTCTGCTGGTTGCCGCCGGAGAGCGTGTTGACGGTGTCGGCGATCCGGGCGTACTTCACCTGGAGCCGGACCGCCCAGTCGAGGGAGCGGCTGCGCTCGGCGCCGCGGTCCATCAGGCCGGCCCGCACGGTCGTACGGAGTCCGGTCAGGCCAATGTTGCGCTCGATGGACATGTCCATCACCAGGCCCTGGGCACGCCGGTCCTCGGGGACCAGGGCGAGGCCCGCGGCCATGGCGGTGGAGGGGGCGCCGTTGGTGAGCCCGCGGCCGCCGACCTCCACCTCGCCGGCGTCCCAGCGGTCGATGCCGAACACGGCGCGGGCGACCTCGGTGCGCCCGGCGCCGACCAGGCCGGCGAGGCCGACGATCTCGCCGCGCCGGACCTCGAAGGAGACGTCGGTGAAGACGCCCTCGCGGGTCAGCCGGCGGACGCTGAGGGCGACCTCGCCCGGCTCGACGTGCTGCTTCGGGTACAGCTCGGCGAGGTCGCGGCCGACCATCCGGCGGACCAGGTCGTCCTCGGTCATGCCGTCGAGGGGTTCGCTGGCGATCCGGGCGCCGTCGCGCAGGGTGGTGACCCGTCGGCAGATCTCGAAGATCTCCTCCAGCCGGTGCGAGATGAACAGCACGGCCGCGCCCTGGTCGCGCAGGGTGCGCACCACCTTGAAGAGGCGGGCGACCTCGCTGCCGGTGAGGGCTGCGGTCGGCTCGTCCATGATCAGGACACGGGCGTCGAAGGAGAGCGCCTTGGCGATCTCGACGATCTGCTGGTCGGCGATGGACAGCCCGCGTGCCGGGCGGTCGGGGTCGAGGTCGACGCCCAGGCGCCGCATCAGGGCGGTGGTCGCCTCGTGGGTGGCCCTGTGGTCGATGCGGCCGAAGGCCCGCCGTGGCTGGCGGCCCATGAAGATGTTCTCGGCGATCGAAAGGTCGGGGAAGAGCGTGGGCTCCTGGTAGATGACGGCGATACCGGCGTCGCGGGCGTCGCCGGGGCCGTGGAAGACGACGGACTCGCCGTCGAGCAGCACCTGACCGGCGTCCGGTCGGTGCACTCCGGCGAGCGTCTTGATGAGGGTCGACTTGCCCGCGCCGTTCTCGCCGGCGAGTGCGTGCACCTCGCCGGCGAACAGCTCCAGGGAGACGCCCCGCAGAGCGCGTACGGCGCCGAAGGACTTGGAAACGTCCCTGAGTGCCAGCACCGGGGCTCGTCCCGTGTCGGACGGGTGGGTCATGGATGGCTCCTCGACGACGTCCGCCGAACAGTCCCCTGAGGGCCGCCACGGCGTCGTGAAAGGTTTCAACTGGATTGCCGGGACGTTAGGCACGACGCCCATGTCGCGTCAATGGGTCCGTCTCGAAAAGTTTTCGATAGTCGAAGGTCACGCGTCGGTCACGGACGGTGGGCCTGGACAGAGGGGTTGACACACCCCCGGCAGGCTCATAGCTTCCCGTTCTGAATCGTTTCACCCGGAAGCCTTTCCGGAAGCCGTTCAGGTTGTCCTTCCGGACCGATGTCACAGGAGCCCCAAGTGACCGACCTCGCCGCGGTGAAGGCCGCGCTGAAGACCCAGGCCGTAGAGACGCCGTCGTGGGCGTACGGGAACTCGGGCACCCGCTTCAAGGTGTTCGCCCAGGAGGGCGTGCCGCGCACCCCGCAGGAGAAGCTCGACGACGCCGCGAAGGTGCACGAGTTCACCGGCGTCGCCCCGACCGTGGCCCTGCACATCCCCTGGGACAAGGTGGAGGACTACTCCGCACTTGCGAAACATGCCGAGGACCGGGGGGTGAAGCTGGGAACCATCAACTCCAACACCTTCCAGGACGACGCCTACCGGCTGGGCAGCATCTGCCACCCCGAGGCCGCCGTCCGCCGCAAGGCCGTCGACCACCTCCTCGAGTGCGTCGACATCATGGACGCGACCGGCTCCGCCGATCTCAAGCTGTGGTTCGCCGACGGCACGAACTATCCCGGCCAGGACGACATCAGGGCCCGGCAGGACCGGCTGTCCGAGGGCCTGGCCGAGGTGTACGAGCGGCTCGGGGACGGGCAGCGGATGCTGCTGGAGTACAAGCTCTTCGAGCCGGCGTTCTACACGACCGACGTGCCGGACTGGGGCACCGCCTACGCCCACTGCCTCAAGCTCGGGCCCAGGGCGCAGGTCGTCGTCGACACCGGACACCACGCGCCCGGCACCAACATCGAGTTCATCGTGGCCACGCTGCTGCGCGAGGGCAAGCTCGGCGGGTTCGACTTCAACTCGCGCTTCTACGCCGACGACGACCTGATGGTGGGATCGGCCGACCCGTTCCAGCTGTTCCGGATCATGTACGAGGTCGTCCGGGGCGGCGGGTTCGACTCCGACGTGGCGTTCATGCTCGACCAGTGCCACAACATCGAGGCGAAGATCCCGGCGATCATCCGGTCCGTGATGAACGTGCAGGAGGCCACGGCGAAGGCTCTGCTGGTCGACCGGTCGGCGTTGGCCGCGGCGCAGGCGTCCGGCGACGTGCTGGAGGCGAACGCGGTGCTGATGGACGCGTACAACACCGATGTACGGCCGCTGCTGCGTGAGGTGCGGGGCGAGATGGGGCTGGACCCCGAGCCCCTCAAGGCGTACAAGGCGTCCGGGTGGGCCGAGAAGATCACCGCTGAGCGGGTGGGAGGGGAACAGGCCGGTTGGGGCGCGTGAGCGTCTGCCTTCGCCTGTCCGTCTCGGACTGCGGGTCCGTTGTGGCTGGTCGCGCAGGTCCCCGCGCCCCTGAAGTAAGTGCACTCGCCCTCCGTCAAGTAAGGACTGAAGGTTCATGACCACCCATCCCGAAGCCGCCGCTCTCGTCGCCCGGTCGCACCGGCTCGGCGCTGATCCCCGGAACACCAACTACGCCGGCGGCAACACGTCCGCCAAGGGCACCGACACCGATCCCGTCACCGGTGGGGATGTCGAGCTGATGTGGGTGAAGGGGTCCGGTGGCGACCTCGGGACCCTCACCGAGGCGGGGCTGGCCGTGCTGCGGCTGGACCGGCTGCGGGCGCTCGTCGACGTCTATCCGGGCGTCGAGCGCGAGGACGAGATGGTCGCCGCGTTCGACTACTGTCTGCACGGCAAGGGCGGCGCCGCGCCGTCCATCGACACCGCCATGCACGGCCTCGTGGACGCCGCCCACGTCGATCATCTGCACCCGGACTCCGGGATCGCGCTCGCCTGCGCCGCCGACGGGGAGAAGCTGACCGCCGAGTGTTTCGGGGACGGCGTGGTGTGGGTGCCGTGGCGACGGCCCGGTTTCCAGCTGGGGCTGGACATCGCCGCCGTGAAGGCGGCCAACCCACAGGCCGTCGGCTGCGTCCTCGGCGGGCACGGGATCACCGCCTGGGGAGACACCGCCGAGGAGTGCGAGCGCAACTCGCTGCACATCATCCGCACCGCGGAGGCGTTCCTGGCGGAACGGGGCAAGGCCGACCCGTTCGGGCCCGTCGTCGAGGGCTACGGGGCGCTGCCCGAGGGTGAGCGCCGGGAGCGGGCCGCCGCCCTCGCGCCGTACGTGCGGGCGATCGCCTCGCAGGACCGGCCGCAGGTCGGGCACTTCGACGACTCCGGCGTCGTCCTGGACTTCCTGGCCGCCGCCGAGCACCCGCGGCTGGCCGCGCTCGGCACCTCCTGCCCGGACCACTTCCTGCGGACCAAGGTGCGGCCCCTCGTCCTGGATCTGCCGCCCACCGCCACGGTGGAGGAGGCGGTCGCGCGGCTCAAGGAGCTGCACACCGCCTACCGTGAGGAGTACGCCGCCTACTACCGGCGCCACGCCGAGCCCGGCTCCCCCGCGATGCGCGGCGCCGACCCGGCGATCGTGCTGGTGCCGGGCGTGGGCATGTTCTCCTTCGGCAAGGACAAGCAGACCGCCCGGGTGGCCGGCGAGTTCTACGTCAACGCGATCAACGTGATGCGCGGCGCCGAGTCGGTGTCGACGTACGCGCCGATCGAGGAGTCGGAGAAGTTCCGCATCGAGTACTGGGCGCTGGAGGAGGCCAAGCTCCGGCGGATGCCGAAGCCGAAGGCGCTGGCCACCAGGGTGGCGCTGGTGACGGGCGCGGGCAGCGGGATCGGCAGGGCGATCGCGCACCGGCTGGTCGCCGAGGGCGCGTGCGTCGTCGTCGCCGATCTGAACGCGGACAACGCGGCGGCGGTCGCCGAGGAACTGGGCGGACCGGACAAGGCCGTCGCGGTGACCGTCGACGTCACCTCCGAGGAGCAGATCGCCGAGGCCTTCCGGGCCGCGGCGCTCGCCTTCGGCGGGGTCGACCTGGTGGTCAACAACGCCGGTATCTCCATCTCCAAGCCGCTGTTGGAGACCTCCGCGAAGGACTGGGACCTCCAGCACGACATCATGGCCCGCGGTTCCTTCCTCGTCTCGCGTGAGGCGGCCCGCGTGATGATCGCGCAGGAGATGGGCGGCGACATCGTCTACATCGCGTCGAAGAACGCCGTCTTCGCCGGTCCCAACAACATCGCCTACTCCGCGACCAAGGCGGACCAGGCCCACCAGGTGCGGCTGCTGGCCGCCGAGCTGGGCGAGCACGGGATCCGGGTCAACGGGATCAACCCCGACGGCGTGGTGCGCGGCTCGGGCATCTTCGCGGGCGGCTGGGGCGCCAAGCGCGCGGCCGTGTACGGGGTGGACGAGGAGAAGCTGGGCGAGTTCTACGCGCAGCGGACCATCCTCAAGCGGGAGGTACTGCCCGAGCACGTCGCGAACGCCGTCTTCGCGCTCACCGGCGGCGAACTCACCCACACCACCGGACTGCACATCCCCGTCGACGCGGGTGTGGCGGCCGCGTTCCTCCGGTGACGGCCGTGAAGTCGTACGCCGCGGTCGACCTCGGCGCCTCCAGCGGGCGCGTGATGGTCGGCCGCGTCACCCCGGACTCGCTGGAGCTGGCCGAGGCGCACCGTTTCCCCAACCGGCCCGTGCGCGTGCCGGAGGGGCTGCGCTGGGACGTGCTCGGCCTGTACGCCGGGGTGCTGGAGGGGCTGCGGGCGGCCGGCCAGGTCGACTCCGTCGCATCGACAGCTGGGCCGTGGACTACGGCCTGCTCGACGCCGACGGGGCCCTGCTGGGCAACCCGGTGCACTACCGCGACGCCCGCACGGAGGGCGTCGCGGAGAAGGTGTGGGGACGCGTCCCGGCCGCCGAGCTGTACGCGGCGACGGGTCTGCAGTACGCGCCGTTCAACACGCTGTACCAGCTCACGGCGGCCCGCGAGAGCCGTCAACTGGCTTTCGCCCGGCGTCTGTTGCTCGTTCCCGATCTGCTGTCGTACTGGCTGACCGGCGAGCAGGGCACCGAGCTGACCAACGCCTCCACCACCCAGCTGATCGATCCCCGGACCCGCGACTGGGCGTACGACCTCGCCGCGCGGCTGGACATCGACCTCGGCCTGTTCCCGCCGCTGCGGCGGCCCGGGGACGCCGCCGGGATGCTGCGGGCGGCGGTGCTGGAGGAGACCGGGCTGACCGGGCCCGTGCCGGTGACGGCCGTCGCGTCGCACGACACGGCGTCCGCGGTCGCCGCCGTACCGGCGACGGGCGAGCGCTTCGCCTACATCTGCACCGGCACCTGGTCCCTGGCCGGCCTGGAACTGGACGCGCCCGTCCTCACCGAGGACAGCCGCGCCGCCAACTTCACCAACGAGCTGGGGCTGGACGGCACGGTCCGCTACCTCCGCAACATCATGGGGCTGTGGCTGCTCCAGGAGTGCGTGCGGGCCTGGGGCGACCCGGAGCTCGGCGGGCTGCTGCGCGACGCCGCCGCGGTGCCGGCGCTGCGGTCGGTGGTGGACGCCGGGGACGCCGCGTTCCTGGCACCGGGCCGGATGCCGGAGCGGATCGCCGAGGCGTGCCGCGCCTCCGGGCAGCCGGTTCCGGGCACGCCCGCCGAGGTGACCCGTTGCATCCTGGACTCCCTCGCACTCGCCCACCGGCGGGCCGTCGAGGACGCCCAGCGGCTGGCCGGTCACCCCGTCGACGTCGTGCACATCGTCGGCGGCGGCACCCGCAACGCGCTGCTGTGCCAGCTCACCGCCGACGCCTGCGGGCTGCCGGTGGTGGCCGGCCCGACGGAGGCCGCCGCGCTGGGCAACGTCCTCGTGCAGGCCGGGGCGCACGGTCTGGTCGGCGACCGGCACGCGATGCGCGGGCTGCTCGCCAGGACCCAGCCCCTGACGCGCTACGAACCGCAGGGCGGGACCGGGCGCTGGCGGGACGCGCAGGCCCGGCTCGCCACGCGCTGAGCGAGCCGGGGCCTCCCCGCGGTCCGGCCGCCGGACTACCCTGCCACCCATCCGATGATCAACCCCGAGGAGCCGCGATGCGTGTCGCACTGTTCCTGACCTGTGTCAACGACACGCTGTATCCGGACACCGGCCGCGCCGTGGTGAGTCTCCTGACCAGACTGGGTGTCGAGGTCGACTTCCCGATGGCCCAGACCTGCTGCGGGCAGGCCCACTACAACACCGGTTACCGCCACGAGGCCGAACCCCTCGCCCGCCACTTCTCCGACGTCTTCGGGGGGTACGAGGCGATCGTGACGCCCTCGGGGTCCTGCGGGGCGATGGTGCGCGAGCTGTATCCGCGGATGGGCGAGCGGGCGCGGGCCGAGGGGCGCGGCGACACCCTCGCCGCGACCCTGGCGCCGGTGGTGCCGAAGACGTACGAGCTGACCGAGTTCCTCGTCGACGTGCTCGGCGTGACGGACGTCGGGGCGTACTACCCGCGCACGGTGACCTACCACCCGACCTGTCACGGGCTGCGCGGCCTCGGCCTCGGGGAGCGGCCCCGGCGGCTGCTCCGGGCCGTGCGGGGGCTGGAGCTGGTCGAACTGCCCGGCGCCGACGAGTGCTGCGGCTTCGGCGGGACCTTCGCGGTGAAGAACGCCGACGTCTCCGCCGCGATGGGCGCGGACAAGGTGCGCAACGCCGAGTCGACGGGCGCGGACGTCCTGTGCGCGGCCGACAACTCGTGTCTGATGCACATCGGCGGGACCATGACCCGGCTCCGGTCGGGCCTGCGGCCGGTGCACATCGCGGAGATCCTGGCGAGCACGGAGGAGGAACCGGCCGTATGAGCGGAACGTTCGTCGGGATGCCGGCGTTTCCGAAGGCCGCCCACGAGGCGGTCGGCAACCCGACGCTGCGCGGGAACCTGCGGCACGCCACCCACACCATCCGCGGAAAGCGCGCGAAGGCGGTCGCGGAGGTCTCCGACTGGGACCGGCTGCGGGAGGCCGGCAAACAGATCAAGGACCACACGCTCCGCCATCTCGACCGCTATCTGGTGCAGTTGGAGGAGTCGGTCACGGCGGCGGGCGGCATCGTCCACTGGGCGGCCGACGCGACGAGGCCAACCGGATCGTCACCGAACTGGTCAAGGAGACCGGCGAGTCGGAGGTCGTGAAGGTCAAGTCCATGGCCACGCAGGAGATCGGGCTCAACGAGGCACTCGAAGCCGAGGGCATCCGCGCCTACGAGACGGACCTCGCCGAGCTGATCGTGCAGTTGGGCAAGGACCGGCCCTCGCACATCCTCGTCCCCGCCATCCACCGCAACCGCGGGGAGATCCGGGACATCTTCGCCCGCGAGATGGGCGAGTGGGGGCGTCCGGCGCCCGAGGGCCTGACGGACACGCCGGCCGAACTCGCCGACGCCGCCCGGCTGCACCTGCGCGAGAAGTTCCTGCGGGCCAAGGTCGGCATCTCCGGCGCCAACTTCATGGTCGCCGAGACCGGCACCCTCGTGGTCGTCGAGTCCGAGGGCAACGGGCGGATGTGCCTCACCCTCCCCGAGACGCTGATCTCGGTCGTCGGCATCGAGAAGATCGTGCCGACCTGGCGCGACCTGGAGGTGTTCCTCCAGACCCTGCCCCGCTCCTCCACCGCCGAGCGCATGAACCCCTACACCTCGACGTGGACGGGTACGACGGACGGCGACGGGCCCTCGGCCTTCCACCTGGTCCTCCTCGACAACGGCCGCACCGACACCCTCGCCGACGAGGTCGGCCGCCAGGCCCTGCGCTGCATCCGCTGCTCCGCCTGCCTCAACGTCTGCCCCGTCTACGAACGCGCCGGCGGCCACGCCTACGGCTCCGTCTATCCGGGGCCCATCGGCGCGATCCTCAGCCCACAACTCCGGGGCACCCAGAGCGAGATCGACGCCTCGCTGCCGTACGCCTCCTCGCTGTGCGGCGCCTGCTACGAGGTGTGCCCGGTCGCGATCGACATCCCGGAGGTGCTGGTGCACCTGCGCGAACGGGTCGTCCAGGGCGGGCCGGTGACGCGCGAGGGCAACAAGGTGGTGCTGAAGCCGGCCAAGGGACATGCCGCCGAGCGGGCCGCGATGCGGGCGGCCCGGTGGGCGTTCAGCCACCCGGGCGCCTGCGCACCGGCAGCGGCTCGCGTCCCGCACCCGCCGGCTGCATCCGCGCTCCCTGCCGGGCCCCGGCAGGGCGTGGAGCGCCTCACGCGACCTCCCGGCCGTGCCGGCGGAGCCCTTCCGCGACTGGTGGCAGCGCACACACGGCGGAAAGGACGGTGCCAGGTGAGCAGCAGGGAACGGATCCTGGGCAGGGTGCGGCGCGCGCTGGCCGACGTGCCGGGGGACGAGCCGTCGTACGAGGAGGCGGTCGGCCGGGACTATCTGCGTGAGCACGGAGACCGGAGCGTCGAGGAGACGGTCGATCTGCTCGCGGAGAACCTGGCGGACTACCGGGCGATCGTGCACCGCTGCACGGCGGACGACCTCGCGGCGACGCTCGCCGGCATGCTGGCGGCGCGGGGCGCGAGGACGGTGCTCGTACCGCCGGGGCTGGACCCCGGATGGCTGGCGACCACCGACGCCGAGCGTGTCGCGGACACCGCCGGGAGCACGCCGTACGAACTCGACCGCGTCGACAGCGTCGTCACGGCGTGCGCGGTGGCGGTGGCCGAGACCGGCACGATCGTCCTGGACTGCTCCCCCGACCAGGGCCGCCGCCGCATCACCCTCGTCCCCGACCATCACATCTGTGTCGTACGCGTCCCCGACCAGGTGGTCTCGTCCGTGCCGCAGGTCATGGAACGGCTCGACCCGGCCCGCCCGTTGACGTGGATCTCCGGTCCCTCCGCGACCAGCGACATCGAACTCGACCGGGTGGAGGGCGTACACGGCCCGCGTACGCTGGAGGTCATCCTGGTCGGCTGAGCGGAGGTCACAACTCCTTCCGCTCCAGGGGCTTTTGCGCCGGCCCCTGCACGACCTTGCCGTCTACGTCGAAGCGGGAGCCGTGGCACGGGCACTCCCAGGCCTTCTCGGCGCGGTTGAACGCCACCAGACAGCCCATGTGCGTGCAGCGCGCGGAGAGGGCGTGGAGCTGTCCGGCCTCGTCGCGGTGGACGGCGCAGCGCTCCCCGGCGACGCGGACGACCGCACCGTCGCCGGGGGCGATCTCGTCCACCCCCGAACCGGTCCCCGTGGGCAGCCGGTCCCCCACGAAGTGCCGGGCCACGTCGGCCTGGTGCTTGAGGAAGGCGGCGCCCTCGCGGACGACGGAGGCGATACGGCGGGGGTCGTAGAGGTCGTTCCAGGGGCAGTCGCGGCCGGTGATGCGGTCGCTGAGCAGCCGGCCCGCCATGATGCCGTTGCTGAGGCCCCAGCCGCCGAAGCCGGTGGCCACGTACACGTTCCTGCTGCCGGGGTGCAGGGGCCCGACGAGGGGGACGGAGTCGGTGGAGTCGTTGTCCTGCGTGGCCCAGCGGTGGGTGAACGTCAGGTCGCCGAAGTGCCCGGTGGCCCAGTCCGCGAGCTTGCCGAACCGTTCCTCGACGTCTCCGCCCGCGCCGGGGGTGAAGTGTTCGCCGGTCACGACGAGCAGCCGCCGGCCGTCGGGCAGGGGCGCGGTGCGCACCGAGCGCGTGTTGCGCTCCGGGGTGATGTACATGCCGAGCGGGGCCCGGCCGGCGTCGATCGGCGCGGCCAGCACGAGTTCGCGGCGCGGGGAGAGCCGGGTGAAGAGGAGGGCACGGTCGAAGACGGGGTAGTGGGTGGCGACGACGACGGCGTGGGCGGTCACCTTCGTCACGGACGCCGGGGACTCCACGGTCAGCTCGCACGGATCGCCCTCGTGGAGGTCGGTGACGCGGCTGTGCTCGTGGAGGGTGCCGCCGAGCCGCCGGATGGCGTCGGCGACGGCCAGGAGGTACTTGCGGGGGTGGAACTGCGCCTGGTCGGCGACCCGGATGGCGCCCGCGACGGGGAACGGCAGCCCGGTCTCGGTCACGAACTCGGCGGGCAGCCCCGCCTCGCGCGCCGCCTCCGCCTCGGCCTTCAGCAGGTCCGTGCGGGCGGGGTCCTCCGCGTAGGTGTAACTGGCCGTGTCCTCCCACTCGCAGTCGACGCCCAGTTCCTCGGCGATCTCGGCCGCGTGCCGGATCGCGTCCGTCTGGGAGCGGGCGTACAGCCGGGCGCCTTCGGGGCCCCGGGTGCGCCGCAGGTGGTCGTAGATCAGGGTGTGCTGGGCGCTCAGTTTGGCCGTGGTGTGGCCGGTGACGCCGGCCGCGATCCGGTTCGCCTCCAGGACGGCGACCGAGCGGCCTCGCCTGGCCAGCTCCAGGGCCGTGCTGAGCCCCGCGATGCCCGCGCCGACGACGGCGACATCGACGTGGAGCGGCTCCTTCGGAGGGGGTGCCGGATCGCCGGGCGGCGCGGTGTGCAGCCAGTACGACCCGTGGATGTCCGCCTGCTGTTCCATGAGCCCCGAGTGCCCGCGACGGGGCCGGTCACACGACCGGGCGGGGCGGGTGACGCCGGGGGCCGTCCACGGCGGGTCACCGCCTGCCGTCGTAGCCCTAGCTGTAGGTGATCGGGCAGCCGTGGCGCAGCGCGTACTGGGCGGCGCGCAGGTACACGGCCACGTAGAAGGCCGTGTCGAGGTCCTCGGCCCAGGGTCCCGGTCTCGCGGCGGCGGTCCTGCGCACCTGGTCCTCCATGAACCACAGGCTCAGTTCGAGGTTGGCGCCCGTCGCCGGTATCGCGTCGAGGGGCAGGCCGAGGACCGCGGCGAGCCGCTCGCCCAGGGCGAGGACCTGCGGGGCGCCGGCGATCAGCGTCTCGTCCGTGTAGGCGGAGCCGATGGGCAGCGGGATCGGCTCCTCCAGGGACAGCGGCACCAGGACGGTCCAGCCGTAGAGGGTCTCGCGCTCGGCGCCGGTCAGGTGGGCCCGGCAGAACGCGTCGAACCCCTTCATGGACGGGCTCACCTTCTCCTCGAACCAGCCGCCCCCGTCCCCGCTACCGGGTCCCGGTTCGTACGGCGGCAGTCCGCGTCGCCGCAGCTCGTCGTCGAGCGCCGAGGCGACGGCTCCGTGCCCGCCCGCCTCCTCGGACTCGCCGAACCATTCCCGCGCTTCGATGCTCACCAGGTAGACGCCCATGATCGCAAGGTACCGGGAGGCACTGACAGCGCGGACAGGACGGAGGGCCTCGGGCACCGGAGGGTGGTGCCAAGCCGCCGGCCGTCGATTCCTGGAACGATCCTGCCAAGTCGGAGGAGATCGGACGCGGCGGACCGGGAGACCACCTCGGCAGACCGGGTGACAAGCGTGCTGAACAAGCGCTTAGATAGCGCCGGGCCCACCTCGCCCTTTCCGCACCCGACCGCCGGAGGCCCCGATGTTCACGTCCGTCGACGATGTCTCCGCACGCCTCGCCGGGACCGGCTATCTGGCCTCCCCCTCCGTCGCCACCACCGTCTTCCTCGCCGACCGGCTCGGCAAGCCGCTCCTCGTGGAGGGGCCGGCCGGTGTCGGCAAGACGGAACTGGCCAAGGCCGTCGCCGAGGTGGCCGGGGCCCGGCTGGTGCGGTTGCAGTGCTACGAGGGCGTCGACGAGTCGCGGGCGCTGTACGAGTGGAACCACGCCAAGCAGTTGCTGCGCATCAGCGCGGGCCGCGACGAGACGTGGGACGAGGCCCGCACGGACGTCTTCAGCGAGGAGTTCCTCCTCCCCCGCCCGCTGCTCACCGCGATCCGCGGCGACGAGCCGACGGTGCTGCTGATCGACGAGACCGACAAGGCCGACGTCGAGGTGGAGGGCCTCCTCCTGGAGGTGCTCAGCGACTTCCAGGTCACCGTCCCCGAGCTGGGCACGATCACCGCCACCCGCCGCCCCTTCGTCGTGCTCACCTCCAACGCGAGCCGGGAGCTGTCGGAGGCGCTGCGCCGGCGCTGCCTGTTCCTGCACATCGGTTTCCCCGAGGAGGAACTGGAGCGGCGGATCGTCCGGCTGAAGGTGCCCGGCATCGACGCGGCGCTGGCGGAGTCGGTGGTCCGGGTGGTGGGCGCGCTGCGCGCGATGGACCTGCGGAAGGTGCCCTCCGTCGCCGAGACGATCGACTGGGCGCGCACCCTGCTCGCCCTGGGCGCCGACGCCCTCGACGAGGGCCTCGTCCGCGACACCCTCGGCGTGATCCTCAAGCACCAGGACGATGTGCTGAAGGCCGCGGCGAAGCTCGACCTGGACGCCGTGTGACCGGCACGACGGAGGTGGCGGCGAGGCTGACGGGCCTGGTCGCCGCGCTGCGCGCGCACGGCCTGCGGATCGGCACCGGCGAGACGGTGGACGCCGCCGAGGCGGCGGCCGCCCTGGGCTTCACGGACCGCGCGCTGCTGCGCGAGGGCCTCGCCGCGACACTGCTGCACTCCGCGGACCAACGGCGGGTGTTCGACACGGTCTTCGACCTGTACTTCCCCTACGGCGTCGGCGCACCCGAGGCCGGTGCGCCCGGCCCCGCGACGGCGGACCGGGACCACCTGCGTGACCGCCTCGCCGCCGCCCTCGCCGACAACGACGAGGCCCTGACGGCACGTCTGGCGATCGAGGCCGTCGACGGCCTCGGCGGATACGGGAGTTCACCGGGCGCGGACGGCTGGTCGGCGTACCAGACGCTTGAACGGCTGCGTCCGCAGACCCTGTTGGCACGGGTGCGGGACGACGTCCGGCGGCGGGGCGGGGCCGCCGGCTTCACCGACCGGCTGCTGGAGGACGAGGTCCGGCGGCGCATCGAGGTTTTCCGGAGGCTCGTGGTCGTGGAGGCGCGGCGGCGGGTGGCCGAGCGGCGCGGCCGGGACGAGATCGCGCGGCGGGCGGTGGCCCCGACCGCCGACCGGGTCGACTTCCTGTACGCGGGCCGCGACCGGCTCGCCGAACTACGGCGCACCGTGCACCCGTTGGCGCGCAGACTCGCCACCCGGCTGGCGGCGCGGCGGCGCCGGGCCTCGCGCGGTGCGATCGACCTGCGGCGCACGCTGCGCGGCTCGCTGTCGACGGGCGGGGTACCGATGCGTCCGGTGCTGCGCCGCCGGCGCCCGGCTCGGCCCGAACTGGTCCTGCTCTGCGACGTGTCGGGCTCGGTGTCGGGGTTCTCCGACTTCACGATGCTGCTGGTACAGGCCCTGCACGACCAGTTCAGCAAGGTGCGGGTGTTCGCCTTCGTCAACCGCGTCGACGAGATCACCGGCCTGCTCCGGCACGGCGCGGCCGACCCGGAGGGCCTCGGCGCCCGCATCCGCGCGGAGGCCACCCTGACGGGCTGGCACGGCAGCAGCGACTACGGCACCGCCCTGGGTGAGTTCGCGGAACGCTACGAGGCGGCGGTCGGCCCCCGCACGACGGTCTTCGTGCTGGGTGACGCCCGCACGAACATGGGCGACCCGAACCTGGCCGCCGTACGGCGGATCGTGGCGCGGGCGCGCCGGGTGCACTGGCTGAATCCGGAGCCGCGTCCGCAGTGGGGTACGGGAGACTCGGCCGCCCCGGACTACGCCGAGCTGGTCGCGATGCACGAGTGCCGCAATGCCCACCAGCTCGGCGCGTTGATCAGTCGTATCCTCCCGGTCTGATCCGCTCCCGTCCGGGTCCGCCCCGGTCGGCCTCAGTCCGCCTTCGCGTACTCCTGGGCCATCTGTCCGGCGAAGTCGTACGCCACGACCTGCTCGTCGCCGACCACCCAGGCGTCGTGGCCGGGTGAGCAGACGAACACGTCACCGGAGCCCACCTCGCTCTCGGCTCCGTCGTCCATACGGATGCGCAGCCGGCCCTGGACGATGTATCCGTTGTGGTGGACCATGCAGCTGTCGGTTCCCGCGATCGGCGCCACCGACTCGGACCAGCGCCAGCCGGGCTCGAAGGTCGCCACGGCGAAGTCGAGGCCCGTCATGTGGACGGCTTCGAGGTGTCCCCGCGGAAAATCACGTCGCTCGTCCGGCTTGTCGAGCGTCTTCACTTCCAACATGACGCTCCTCCTTCCGGCCGCGCCTCACCGCGGCCGGGGCCGGTCTCCCCGGCGGCACTGGACGTCACCGGTGGGGGCCGGTCCCCACACGTTCATCCTCCGCCCGCGACCCGGGCTGCGCCATTCGGGTGAACCGGCCGGCGGACAGGCCAGCGGACCGGACGCCGTACCGGCAGCGCGTTCGGCGTCCTCAGGCGCCGTCGCCGCAGAGCCGCGCGAAGCGTTCCGCGTCGATGTTGCCGCCCGAGACGATCACGCCGACCCGGCGCGGCAGGGTTCCCGCCCGACCGGAGAGCAGGGCGGCCAGCGGGGTGGCACCGCTCGGCTCGATCACGATCTTCAGGCGTTCGAAGGCGAACCGCATGGCCGCGCGGATCTCGTCGTCGCGGACCAGCGCGATCGCGTCCACCAGCCGCCGGTTCACCGAGAAGGTGAGTTCGCCCGGCGTGTGCAAAGCCTGCCCGTCGGCGATGGTGTGCGGCACCGGGATCTCGACGCGCCGGCCCGCCTCCAGCGACCGCCGGGTGTCGTCGCCGGCCTCCGGCTCCACGCCGACGATCCGGATGCCGTCGTACAGGCTCTTGGCCACCGTGGCACTGCCCGCGATCAGTCCGCCGCCGCCGACCGGCGTCAGCAGGGCGTCCAACTCCCCTACTTCCTCGAAGAGTTCGAGTGCGGCGGTGCCCTGTCCCGCCATGACGTGCGGGTGCTCGTAGGGCGGGATGACGGCCAGACCCCGCTCGGCGGCCAGGGCCTCGGCGATGGCGACGCGGTCGCCGCCGTAGCGGTCGTAGGTGACGATCTCGGCGCCGTAGGCCTCGGTCGCCTCCCGCTTGGAGCGCGGGGCGTCGTCGGGCATGACGATCACCGCGGTGGTGCCGAGTTCCCGGGCGGCGAGGGCGACGGCCTGGGCGTGGTTGCCGGAGGAGTAGGTGGCGATGCCGCGGGCGAGCTGCTCGGAGGTCAGCCGGGAGGCCGCGTTGTAGGCGCCCCGGAACTTGAAGGCACCGACCCGCTGGAAGTTCTCGCACTTCAGCAGGACCTCGGAGCCGACGAGCGCGTCGAGCGTGCGGGAGCGCAGGACGGGGGTGCGGTGGGCGACGCCCTCGAGTCGGGCTGCCGCGTCACGGACGTCGTCCAGGGTGATGACCGGCGGGGGTGTGATCGTCACGGGTGGGCTCCCTCGGAGGTGGGGTGCGGGCCGGGCGCGTCGGCCGCGCGGGCCTGGGACAGGTAGCTGTAGGCGGAGGCGCGGGAGATGCCGAGGCGGGCGGCGACCTGTTCGATCGCCCGGCGTACGGCGAACACGCCGCGTTCGTCGAGGGCACGGAAGAGAGCGAGGCGCCGGGGCCGCTCCAGCCCGGCCCAGCTCCGGTCGCGCGGCAGGTGGGTGTCGAGGAGCGAGTCGACGACGGAGTCGATGTCGTCGCCGAAGGTGGTCAGGGGTGTGTCCGCGGGCGGATCCCCGGCGCCGGCGAGTGCGGCGAGGAGGCTCTGGACGCGGCCGACCTCCGTGACGTCCACGTTGACGCAGAGGGCGCCGAACACCGTGCCGGCGGAGTCGCGCAGCACCATCGTCGAGGACTTGAGTGTCCGGCCCGTGCCGGTACGGGTGACGTAGTTGAGTTCGTCGTCGGCCTCGTCGCCGCGGGCGAGGACGCGCATGCCGATCTCGCTCATCGCCCCGCCGACGGTCCGCCCGGTCACCTCCCCGGCGACGGCGACCACGGAGGTCTCCGGGCGCCGGTAGTCGTGCAGCACCACCTCGCACACCGGCCCGAAGGTCGCCGCGATGCCGTTCACCACGGGTCCGAGGGCTCGCAGGATCGCGTCCCGTTCGACCTTGCGCGGGTCCTCGTCCGGGGTGTCCTGGACCACCATGCGGCTCCTCCTTCGTGCGCCTGCCCTATTAGACCATGATTCCATCGTCTGGACGAAAATTCCAGACCCTGTCCTGCACACCCGGCCGTCAGGGGAACCACGGATCCAGGGGTGGCATCGCCAATTGCCGTTTCCCTAGGATGGGTTGCCGACCCCGCCAGCCCTCGGCGTGGGCCCGGACTGGGGGAGAAGATGCAGCCAGGCAAGCAGCTGTCCACGTCGATCGATGCCACGGTTCCGACAGCCGCGCGCATGTACGACCACTATCTCGGCGGCAAGGACAACTACGCCGCGGACCGCGCGGCGTGCGAGGAACTCGACAAGGTCGTCCCCAGCACGCGCGCCCTCGCCCTGAACAACCGGCGCTTCCTGCAGCGCGTCGTGCGGACGCTGACACAGGAGTACGGGATCCGGCAGTACCTGGACCACGGCTCAGGCCTGCCCACGCAGGACAACGTGCATCAGGTCGCCCAGAGCATCGACCCGAGCGCGCACGTCGTCTACGTCGACAACGACCCGATGGTCCTCGTCCACGGCCGGGCCCTGCTGGAGCAGGACGAGCGCACCGCGGTCATCCACGCCGACCTGCGCGAGACCGAGGCGATCTTCACCCACCCCGACACCGAGCGTCTGCTCGACTTCTCGCAGCCGGTGGCCGTGCTGTTCAACTCGGTCTTCCACTGCATCCCGGACAGCGAGACCGACGGACCGCCGGCCGTGGTCCGCCGCGTGGCCGAGCGACTGGCTCCCGGCAGCTTCCTGGTGATGTGCCAACTGGTCAGCGAGGACCCGAAGGTCCGCGAGTTCGTCACGAACTTCATGGACCATGCGACCCAGGGCCACTGGGGCCGGGTGCGCCAGGAGAAGGACATGGCCGCCCTCTTCGAGGGTCTGGAGGTCCTCGATCCCGGCCTGGTGGAGGTCTCCACCTGGCGGCCCGACACCGAGGTGACGCCCCGCCAGCTCAGCCAGGAGTGGATCGAGTACGGCGGCGTGGCCCGGCTGCCCTGACCGGCACCGGGCTCACGGGGCCGGGCGGTAGCGGGTCTCCGCCGTCTCGCGCAGCAGCGCGAGGGAGTCACGGGGACTCAGGGCCTCGTCGGCCAGCCGGTCCAGCGTGACCCGGTACTCCTCCGTCTCGTCCTGGTCCTCCAGGAAGGTGGCGCTTCTGATCTGCTCGAGGTAGACGACATCGGGCAGATCGGAGCCGCCGAACCGCAGGTACGTCACCGGGATCGACGGCGCGGAGGCGTGGGTGACGTCCAGCGGCACGACCTGCACGGTCACATGGGGCAGCGCGGCCATCTTCACCAGGTGGTCGAGCTGCTGCCGCATCACCTCACGGCCGCCGAGCACGCGCAGCAGCACCGACTCGTCGACGACGGCCCACAGCTGCGGGGCGTCCGGCCGCTCCAGGAGCAGGGTGCGGCGCGTGCGCAGCTCCACCCGGCGCTCCACCTCGCGGACCGGCGCCGTCGGCAGGCCGCGCTCGACGACGGCCCGGGTGTACGCCGGGATCTGCAACAGACCCGGCACGTACTGGATCTCGAAGGTACGGATGGCGGTGGCCGCCTCCTGGAGCCCCACCAGACGGTCGAACCACTCGGGCATCAACCGCTTGTCGTAGCGCTGCCACCAGCCCGGCTCCCCCGCCCGCCGCAGCAACTGGAGCAGGACGGAGGCCTCGTACTCCTCGGTCCCGTAGAGCTTCAGGAGTGCGCGGACGTCGCCCTCGGTGGGAGGGCGGCGCCCCTTGCCCGCCTCGATCCGCGACAGCTTCGCCGGGCTGAACCCGACCGCACGCGCGGCCTGGTCCTGGGACAGCCGGGCGTCCTCACGGATACCCGCCAGCTGCACACCGACCAGCATTTTCAGCAAGGTCGGGGCGGGCTCGGCCCGGTTCAGATACGGTTCGAGGCGGGAGACGCGAGGCGACTCGGCAGACATCCTGACTCCCCGTTCTGGCTTGCGTTGACCGGCAGACGACAGACCTCATTGTCGCATCCGAAGGCCACCGACCGCACGCTGCAAGGGAATTGAGTTACTCCGTGCCGCCCCGAGACCAGGTGATCCCATGCCGTCACAGCAGGTGGTCGAACTCCCCGCCCTTCGCTCCGGCCACGAACGCCGCCACCTCGGCCGGCGTGTAGATCAGGGCCGGCCCCTCGGGGTCGCGGGAGTTGCGCATGGCGACCCCTCCCCCGTCCAGGACGGCCACCTCGACACAGTTGCCCTCGGCATTGCTGTGACTGCTCTTGATCCAGCGGGCGCCCAGCGTGCTCGCCGGGACTCCGTTCGGCACTGACGACACTGCACTCTCCTCGCTTCTTACGCGCAATTTCCCGTGAAATTGCACGAGGACATCGTCAGCGTGGATAATAGCCGTGTCGTCAACCGCACTTCTGCCGCCCCGTACTGACGTTGCCTCAGGGAGATGCCGTGTCATCACCTGCGCAGTTCCGGAGTCCCGAGTCCGTTCGCGACTCGCCTCGAACAGCCGTGCTGCACCTCTCGGGCAGCCGGGAAGGATTCGCCGCGGCAAGGGACTTCACCCACCGCACGCTGGACGGCTGGTCCCTGGAGCACTGTGCCGACGACGCGCTCACCGTCGTCACCGAACTCGCCGCCAACGCCGTCCTGCACGCCCTGCCGGACCCGCCGGAGGAGGCCGGGGACGTACGGCTCAGGCTCTCGCTGCGCCGTTCCCACCTGGTGTGTGCCGTCACCGACCCGAGTGACGACCTGCCCGTCTACCCGCGTGCCGGAGAGCCCCTGCTGGAGCACGGCCGCGGACTGCACATCGTCGAAGCCCTCTCGGAGCACTGGGGCTGGACCCGCCGCTCCCCCGTGGGCAAGACCGTCTGGGCCATGCTCCCGACCCGTACCCACACCCTGACATGACTGCCATCAAGAGATCCACGCCGCTCGAGGACCTCCGCCATGTGCCCTGGCCCGAGATGATCGACTCGACCGGGTCCGCCGAAGCCATCCCGGTCCTGCTGACCACCGTCGCCCGCGGCGACGCCGACACCGCCGGGCCCGCGCTCGGCCAACTGCGCCAGCGCATCTGCCAGTACGGCTTCGTGGTGGGCCAGGCGACGGCGGCCACGGTGCCCTTCCTCTGGGAACTCGTCCGGCTCCCGCAGGTCACCTGCCGCGTCGAGATACTGCACCTGCTCAGGAGCATCGCCGACGCCCGCCAGTGGGAGACCACCGCCGCCGCCTACCCCAAGCTGCTGCGCCGCCGCGAGAAGTACGTCGAATGGGAACGCGACGCCCGCCACGCCGTCCAGGCCCAGCGCGGCGTCCTGCGCCACCTGCTCGACGAACCGGACCACGAGATCGTCCGGGCCAGCAGAGAACTCGCCGCCACGCTGACCCACCGATGACGCGCCGGGTCGTGGGCCATGAGCGACCTTGACCACTAGCCCGTGCCCGGCGTGTGCGGCGGACGCGGATGCGTCGTCGCCGAGCCCGTGCGCGAGCTGCTGAGTCCCCGGCGCGTCAGGCTCGAGGAGCCGACCGGGGTGCGCCGGCTGCTGCCGAACCCTGGGCCGGCGCATGATCGGCGCCTGGGCGTTCGTCGACCCCCACGGCCCCGATGTGGACGGGTGCGCCGACCCTCCGGATCCGTTCTGCCGTCAGGCCGTCGGGAAGGAATCCGGTGTCCTGATCCGGTCCCGGATCCAGACGCCGGCAGGCTTGAGTGAAGCAGTGCCGGTCCAGGGGCCGTTGTTGCCGCAGACGCCCGCTTTGAACACGGCTCCCGAGCGCTCGTCGTCGGAGAAGTTCCAGTTGACCCAGCTGATCTTCTTGGCCGCCATGAGGTCGAGGTACTGCTGGGTGCGGGTGAAGTTGTTCGGGCCGTCGCCGCTGGCCTCCTGGGTACCGAACTCGGTCACGAAGACCGGGATGCGGTCCGACGCCCGGTCGAGCGCGTTCAGGTACTCCTGGCCGTGCGAGGCCGCGTAGAAGTGGAAGGTGTACATGATGTTGGTCGCCTGGACCGGGTTGCCGATGACGTCGGTCTCGTCACGGCCGTCCGAGATGCCGAGGGAGCCCCAGCCGTGGGTGCCGACGAGGATCGGGGTGGCGGGGTCCTGGGCGCGGATGACGGGGATGAGCTGTTCGGCGTAGGACTTGATCCGCGCCCAGCTGACGCCGTTGGGCTCGTTGGCGATGTCGTAGAGCAGGTTGGTCTTGCCGCGGTGGCGCTGGGCGATCTCGGTGAAGAACGTCTTGGCGCGGGCCAGGTTGTGGTGGGGGTCGCCGGGGGTGAGCTGGTGCCAGTCGACGAGGGCGTACATGCCGCGCGCGGTGGCCATCTCGATGAGCTGGTGCACCCGGTCGGTGTACCTCCTGGGGTCGGTCTCGTAGCCGCCCTCCTGGACATAGAGGGAGATGCGCAGCACGTCGGAGTTCCAGTCGGTGGCGAGCGCGTCCAGGGAGCCGTCGGTCAGGCACTGGCTGTACCACTGGAGGCCGTGGCTGCTCATGCCGCGCAGCTGGACCGGCTTGCCGTACTGGTTGCACAGCTTCACGCCGCACACCTTCAGCCGGCCGTTGATCGCGGCGGGTGTGGTGCCCGGCGCCGTCCCGCCTCCGCCGCTCCCCGTGGTGGCGGTGAGGGCTTCGGAGGCCGGCGACACGTTGCCCACCGCGTCCCGGGCACGGACGGTGAAGGTGTACGCCGAGCTGGGCGACAGGCCGCCGACGGTGTGCGAGGTGCCGGTCGTCGTGGCGATCTGGGCGCCGTCGCGGTACATCACGTAACCGGTCACGCCCACATCGTCGGTGGACGCGTTCCAGGCCAGCGACACGCTGGAGGAGGTGGTGCCGGTGGCACGCAGGCCGGCCGGGGCCGAGGGAGCCGCCGTGTCGGTGCCGCCGCCGCTGTCACCGAGCGACTTCCACAGGGCGGGCGTGCTGGAGGGCTCCCAGCCGGTCAGGGACGTGTGGCTCTGCAGACACTCGTACTCCTTGCCGCCGTAGGAGACTCGCGTGCCCGCGGTGTACGACGTGTTCGGCTGCCACTGCGGATGGGCGGAGGTCCGGACACCTGCGGTGGGGGCAGCCGCGCTGGTGATGGCGAGCGCCGGGGAAGGGGCGAGGCCGTGGCCGAGGCCGGCAAGCAGTGCGCCGGCGAGAAGAGCTGACAGGGATCCGCGCATGACGTCCTCTCGGTGGGGTCAAGGAGGAGGCGAGCATCTGTTAGGAAAGTTTACTTACTTCATCCGGAGCGTAGAGTTCTGACGGAACGCGGTCAAGGGTCCCGGTCGATAGTAGCCATGGACATAGTCGCCATGTACTGTATCGGCCATGAGAAAGGGTTCTCCAGGAGCCACGCCCGGATACCTGGTGTGGCGGCTGTCCACGAAGTGGCGGGTGGCGGTGGACCGGGCGGTGGCACCGCTCGGCCTCACCCACGCGCAGTACGCGGTCCTCGCGTCACTGCACGGCATGCGGCGCGGCGGTGAGCGCCCCAGCCAGCGGCGGCTCGCCGACCACACCGGCCTCGAACCGCTGTACGTGTCGAAACTGGCGCGCGCCCTGGAGTCCGCGGGCCTGATCGAGCGCACCCGCGATCCGCGCGATCCGCGCGCGGTGCAACTGACGCTCACCGAGCAGGGGCAGGACGTCACCCGGCGGGCCGTCGGGGTGGTGCACGGGCTGCTGGAACAGCTGACGGAACCGCTCGGCGGCCTGGACAGCGCCCGCACCCGCACGTTCGCGAGCGAACTCGCGCTCCTGCTCGACGTACCCCTGGAACCACCGCACGACAGCACGGTCAAGACCATCACGGACGAGAGCAGCAAGGGGAAGTCATGACCACCACCGCACCTCCCGTCGACAGCCGCGTCATCGGCCTGGCCCACTACGCCGCCCGCGGCGTCCTCGAACACGTCCTGAGCCGTCACGGAGTCACGTTCGCGCAGCAGATCACCCTCCGGTCGGCCGTCGCCGACGGGCCTCTCGGCCGCGAGTCGCTCGTCGGCCGGGTCGTCGGCGCCCTGAAGACCGACCCCGCCGGGGTGCACGCGGTCATCGGGGAACTGCTGGCCAAGGGCCTGCTGGCGGCCGAGGGAGAGAGCATCCGCGCCACCGGTGCCGGGCGCGCACTCCACGACACCGTGAACGCCGAGACCGCCCCGATCTCGGCCCGAATCTACGCCGGGATCTCCGCGGAGGACCGGGCCGTCGCCGGCCGGGTGCTCGCCCGGATCACCGAGCGGGCCGACGCGGAACTGGCCGCCATGCGGCCCGGCGGACCGGCGGAATAGTCGGCTGTCGGGCGCGGTTGAGGGGGTCGAAGGAGGCCACGAGTGGACATCACCTACGACACCGAGTACTACGCCCACGGAACACCGGCCGAGCGCTGGGAGCGTGCGCGGCTGTTCTTCGACGCCAAGGAGTACACCGCCGCCGCGCGGGTCCTGGCCGGGCTGGTCGAAGAGGTGCCGGAGCAGACCGGCCCGCGCCTGCTGCTGGCCCGCGCCTACTACCACTCGGCCCAACTCGGCCGTGCCGAGACCGAGTTGCGCGCCATCGTGGAGCGCGACCCGGTGGAGCAGTACGCCCGCCTGATGCTGGGCCGCACCCTGGAGCGGCAGGGACGGCACGCGGAGGCGGGCCCGCACCTGAGGATCGCCTCGGCGTTCGCGGGTGATTTCGCGGAGGCCTGACACGGGGCTGACGCCGGGCCGGCACCGTGCCCGCAGTGGAGCGGAGCGGCCGGCGGTGAGGTTCACCGCCGGGCCGCTCCGTCGCGCCGTGCCGTGCGCACTCAGACGGACGCGCGTCTCCCCCTCCGGTACGCGATCTCGCCGAGGACGACGTCCACGGCGAGGAACACGGCGAGGGGGATGCCGAGGAGCGGCAGGAAGTAGCCGAGGACGGCTATCGCCGCCATCAGGGGTACCAGCACGTACGGCGGGACCTGTGCCCACGCGCCGCGCGGGATCGGCCGACCGAAGGCGGAGCCGCGGCCGCGCTGCCACCACATGCGGTAGCCCCACAGGATCAGCAGGACCAGCGCGAGCGCGAGTGCCATCAGGGCGATCTGGTTGACCAGGCCGAACAGGACGCCGGTGTGCAGGTCGATACCCCAGCGGGTCAGCTTGGCGAGCACCGGGAACTCCTCGAACCGCAGGACGTCGGTGACCTCGCCGGTGGCCGGGTCGACGGCCACCGCGTCCTGCTTGGTGGGCCAGCTGCGCTGCACCTGCCGTACGACGTAGGCGGACTCGGTGTCGGCGGGCGGCACGATCTCCACCGGGTCGCCGAGCCCCTCGGCGCGGGCGGCGGCCAGGATCCTGTCGATGCCGACGCCGTGCTCGCCGTCGCCGCCGTCGCCGGCCGCCGCGTCGTGGCCGGCGTGCTCGCCGCCGCCCGCCGCGGAGACGGCCGGGGTGGACTGGCCGAGCGAGGTGCGCAGTTCGTCGATGTGGGCGCCGGCGTACTGGGACCAGGTGAGCCCGGTCGCGGAGAGGAAGAAGAACCCGGCGGCCGCCCAGACGCCGACCGTGCCGTGCAGACCCAGTGTGCGACGACGGCCGCCGGTGCCGCGGACCTTGCGCAGGGCGCGGCGGCGGGAGAACCACAGCGCGACGCCGCCGCCCGCGATCACCCACAGCCAGCTCGCGGCCAATTCGCTGTAGAGGCGGCCGTTCTCGCCGAGGCGCAGGTCGCGGTGGAACTCGTCGATCCAGGTCCGCAGCGGCAGCGCGCCGGTCGAGCCGTACTGCTCCAGCGCGCCGCGCACCTCGCCGGTGTACGGATCGACGAACACCGCCAGGGAGTGGGTCGCGCCGACGCCTTCGACGCCGGAGAGCAGCACGCGGGTGGTGGCGTCTTCCTGCGGGGAGGGGCGTACGGCCGTGACCGTGCCCTCGGGGTGGGCCTTGCGGGCGGCGGCGACCTGCTCGGACATCGGCAGCTCGACGTCGCCGACGGGGACGGTCATCTCGTGGGCGTACACCAGCTTCTCGGCCTGGAAGGCGCCCGCGTAGAGGAAGCCGGTGACGGCGGCGACGAGCAGGAAGGGGGCGACGAGCACGCCGGCGTAGAAGTGCAGGCGCAGCACGAGCGGACGCAGCGGGGCCCACGGGCCGCGGGGCCCCGGCGCGGGCGCCGCGGGCTGCGGGGTCCCGTCCTTGGTGGTCGAGGGAGCGGTGGACATCGGCGGGCTTCTCCGGTGGTCGGTGGGGACGTATCAACCGTGACGGAGCAGTAGTCGGACCGCGGTGCCGCCGAGTTCCCGGCCGCTTCGGTGACCTGCGTCACAGGAGTCGTGGTCGTGGCATGCTGGCCCGATGGCATCTCCCAGTCCCCGCGCGCCCCTTGCCGAACGGGTCGAGGAACTCCTCGCCGTCGACGGCCCGTTGCCGATCGTGGCGGCCGGCGACCCGGTCCTGCGCACCGGCACCGTCCGCTACGACGGTCAGCTCGGCCCCGCGCTGCTGGCCCGCTTCGTCGAGGCGCTGCGCGTCACCATGCGCGCGGCGCCCGGCGTGGGCCTGGCCGCGCCGCAGGTCGGCGTGGAGCTGCGGATCGCGGTGATCGAGGACCCGGCGCCGGTGCCGGAGGAGGTGCGGGTGGCCCGCGGCCGGGTGCCGCAGCCGTTCCGGGTCCTGGTCAACCCCGCCTACGAGCCGGTGGGTTCGGGCCGCGCCGCCTTCTTCGAGGGCTGTCTGAGCGTACCGGGCTGGCAGGCGGTGGTGGCCCGGCCCGTCGAGGTGCGGCTGACCGGCGAGGACGAGGGCGGCCGGGCGCTGGACGAGGTGTTCGGCGGGTGGCCCGCCCGGATCGTGCAGCACGAGACGGACCACCTCGACGGCCTGCTCTACCTGGACCGGGCCGAGTTGCGTTCGCTGTCCGCCAACGAGACGGCGGCCCGGCGCTGGGCTCAGCCGACGCCGGAGGAGGCAGCCCGCGCGCTCGGCTTCGGGCTGCCGTAACCGGACCTCAGCTGTCCCGGAACGCCTCCAGCAGGCGCAGCCAGACCTCGCTGATCGTCGGGTAGGACGGGACGGCGTGCCACAGGCGGGCGAGGGGCACCTGACCGACGACGGCGACGGTCGCCGAGTGGATCAGTTCACCGACGCCGGGGCCGACGAAGGTGACGCCGCGCAGGATCTCGTCGTCCAGGTCGACGACGATGCGGGCGCGGCCCTTGTAGCCCTCGCTGTACAGGCCCGCCCCGGCGACCGAGGAGAGGTCGACGTCGACGGCGCGGACGCGGTGCCCGGCCTGTTCCGCCTCCGCGAGGGAGAGGCCGACCGCAGCGGCCTCCGGGTCGGTGAAGACGACCTGCGGGACGGCCGCGTGGTCGGCGGTGGCGGCGTGGGCGCCCCACGGGCCGGCGTCCAGGTCCGTCCTCCCCGAGGCGCGGGCGGCGATCGCGGCGCCGGCGATACGGGCCTGGTACTTGCCCTGATGGGTGAGGAGGGCGCGGTGGTTGACGTCGCCGACCGCGTAGAGCCACTCGCTGCCGGTGACGCGCAGGCTGTCGTCGACCGGCAGCCAGGAACCCGGTTCCAGGCCGACCGTGTCGAGGCCGAGGTCGTCGGTGCGCGGGGCGCGGCCGGTGGCGAAGAGGATCTCGTCCGCCTCGATACGGTCGCCGGTGTCGGTGACGACCACGACGGTGCCGTCCCTGCGGGTCACCGACTTCACCGAGGTCCCGGTCCGCACGTCCGCGCCGGCCGCGACGAGAGCCTCGGCGACCAGTTCGCCGGCGAACGGCTCCATGCGGTTGAGCAGCCCCTTTCCGCGCACCAGCAGGGTGACCCGGGAGCCGAGGGCCTGCCAGGCGGTGGCCATCTCGGTGGCGACCACCCCGCCGCCGACCACGACCAGGCGGCCGGGCACGGACTGGGCGCTCGTCGCCTCGCGGCTCGTCCACGGCCCTACCTCGGCCAGACCCGGCAGGTCCGGCAGGACGGCCCGGGTGCCCGTGCACACGGCGACGGCGTGCCGGGCGGTCAGGACCTTGTCGCCGACGCTCACCGTGCGCGGGCCGGTCAGCCGGCCGTGACCGCGGTAGAGGTCTGCGCCGATGCCGTCCAGCCAGCCGACCTGGCCGTCGTCCTTCCAGTCGGAGGTGAAGTAGTTGCGGTGGGCGAGGATCGCGTCCGCGTCGAGGGGGCCCTGTACCGCCTGGCGCAGGCCGGGCAGGCGGCGGGCGTCGGCCTGGGCGATGACCGGGCGCAGCAGGGCCTTGCTGGGCATGCAGGCCCAGTAGGAGCACTCGCCGCCGACCAGTTCGCTCTCCACGACCGCGGTGGTGAGGCCTGCCGCACGGGTGCGGTCGGCCACGTTCTCCCCCACGGGCCCGGCCCCGAGCACCACGACGTCGTACGCGATGGTTTCCGTTTCCGTCATGGGGTCAGTCTGGTGGGTGGTGTGCGCGGAGGCCACACGGGTAGGGGCGCGGAATACGCCACCGGTCGGCCGTGTTTGCGAGGTCGGCTTCACCCCATGCCGGGAGGACCCCGGCAGGAAGCACCGGGAAGAGGGAATGACGTCATGAGCAGCACCGTGGAGCTGACCAAGGAGAACTTCGACCAGACGGTCACCGACAACGACTTCGTCCTGATCGACTTCTGGGCGTCCTGGTGCGGGCCGTGCCGTCAGTTCGCGCCGGTCTACGAGAAGGCCGCAGAGGAGAACCCGGATCTGGTCTTCGGCAAGGTGGACACCGAGGCCCAGCCGGAGCTGGCCGCGGCCTTCGGCATCCAGTCGATCCCCACGCTGATGATCGTGCGTGAGCGTGTCGCCGTGTTCGCGCAGCCGGGCGCCCTGCCCGAGGCCGCCCTGACGGACGTCATCGGGCAGGCGCGCAAGCTGGACATGGACGAGGTCCGCAAGTCCGTCGAGGAGCAGCAGGCAGCCCAGGGCCAGGGTCAGGGCCAGGCCGCCGAGAGTGAGTGACTCCTAGAAGGGGTACGGCGCCACGTCCCCGCGCACCGTCGTCCAGCGCACGTCGGTGAAGGCCTCCAGGTTGGCCTCGCCGCCGAAGCGGGCGCCGGTACCCGAGGCCGCGACCCCGCCGAACGGCGCTACGGCCTCGTCGTTGACCGTCTGGTCGTTGATGTGCACGATCCCGGTCGGGATGCGTTCGGCCAGGTCGAGTCCGCGGGCGGTGTCGCGGGTGACGATGCCGAGGGACAGGCCGTAGGAGCCGGCGCGGCCAGGGCGGCGGCCTCGTCGGGGGTGCCGAACGCGCGGACCGGGGCGACCGGCCCGAAGACCTCCTCCGCGTACGCGGGGGTGCGGTCGTCGACGCCCGTGAGGACGGTCGGGCGGTAGAAGAGGTCCTCGTGCGTGCCGCCGGCCGCGAGTTTCGCGCCGGCCGCCGTGCTGGCCTCCACCAGGGCGTGCACCTTGCCGAGTTGGCCGCCGTCGATGAGCGGGCCGAGGTGGACCTGGGCGCGGTGCGGGTCGCCGACGGCCAGGGCGTCGGCCTTCGCCGCGAGGCGCTCGACGTACTCCTCGTAGAGCGAGGCGTGCACGAGGTGGCGGCCGGTGGTCATGCAGATCTGGCCCTGGTGGAAGAAGGAGCCCCAGGCAGCGGTGGAGATCACCGCGTCGAGGTCGGCGTCCGCCAGCACGATCAGGGCGGAGTTCCCGCCCAGTTCCAGATGGGCGCGCTTGAGGTGACGCCCGGCGGCCTCGCCGACCGCGCGGCCGGCCGCGGTGGAACCGGTGAAGGAGATCACCGGGACGCGCGGGTCGGCGACCAGGGCCGCGCCCGTCTCGGCGCCGCCCGGCAGGATGTGCAGCAGTCCCTCGGGGAGACCCGCCTCGGCGAAGACCGCGGCCAGGGACAGGCCGCCGCAGACCGCCGTGCGCGGGTCCGGCTTCAGCAGGACCGCGTTGCCGAGCGCCAGGGCGGGCGCCACGGAGCGGATCGACAGGATCAGCGGAGCGTTGAACGGGGAGATCACGCCGACGGCCCCGACGGGGACGCGCCGGGTGTACGACAGCCGGGGCACCTCGCTGGGCAGGACCTGGCCGGCCGGGCGGGAGGCGAGGGCGGCGGCCTCGTAGCACTCCTGGGCGGCGACGTGCAGCTCGAAGTCGGCCTTGCCGGGGACGGAGCCGGACTCCCGCACGAGCCACTCGCGCAGTTCGTCGGCGTGCGCGCCGAACAGGTCGCCGGCCTTGCGCAGCACCGCGGCGCGGACGAAGTGGGGGACGCGGGCCCACTCCGCCTGGGCGGCGAGGGCGGCCTCCGCGGCCGGGGCGACGTCCTCCGCGCCGGCCAGGACCACCGTGCCGAGGGAGTCGCCGGTGGCGGGCTCGGTGACGGGATACGTGGGACCCGACAGGCTGCGGGACTGCCAGGTCGTGGGGTCGAGCAACGGCATGACGGCTCTCCGATCGATGACCCGCGGGACCTGCCGGGGGAAGTCAGGTCCCGTGTGTTCGCCGCCTTTGGGCGGTCGCGTGGCGGGATGCGGTGATCCGGCGCAGCCGGGCGAGCTGCGTCCGGCGTCGAACGCGGTCCCATCTGGTTGAGCGTGCAACATCCTAGTCGCCGAGCAGCGGAAACGGACGGGCCACGACCGCGCGGGTCGGCCACGCCGGCCAACCTCTGCACGGCCGGACCCCTCACGTCGAGTCCCGCTGCACGACCGTCGCTTCCAACAGTTCATGCGACTCCAGCGTGGCGCAGAGGTCGCGGACCCCATGTGTACGCCGCCTATGGCGCGGCCGCGAGGCGGAATGCGGTGATCCGTCCGGCCTCGCACCTCCGGCACGGCCGGACCCCTCACGTCGAGTCCCGCTGCACGACCGTCGCTTCGAACAGTTCATGCGACTCGGGCGTGGCGCCGGGGTCGCGGACCGCCCGGTCGACCAGCTCGGCGAGACCGCGGCCGGAGGGCAGTGCGATCCGGACGGTGCTGAGCCTCGGGCGCAGCAGCCTGGACAGCATCAGATCGTCGGCGCCGATGACGGCAGCGTCCTCGGGGACGCGCACGCCCTCGTCCTGGAGGGCGCTCATGAGCAGCATCGCGTACTCGTCGTTGTAGGCGAAGACCCCGTCCAGGCCGAGGTCGCGCCAGCGGGCGGCGAGCGCGGCCGCGGACTCCTCGGTGTAGGCCAGGGGCAGCGGGGAGACGGTGGCGCCGGTGCCGTGCACGGCCTCGCGGGCGCGTCGAGGCGGGGCGCGGAGAACGTCTCCAGGCCCGGTTCCTCGGGGACGACCACGCCGATACGGCGGCGGCCTCGCGCGTACAGATGGCGTGCCGCGCCGCGGCCGACGCCGGCGTGGTCGGTGAGCAGGGCGTGGGCGCCGTCGACGGGCTCGGTACCGAGGGTGACCACGGCGCGGGCGCCGGCCCGCTTGAGCACGGCGACGCCCTGCGGGCCGAGGCCGGGACCCGGTACCAGGACGGCCACGGGCCGCAGTTCGGCCCAGGCGCGGGCGGCCTCGTCCCCGTGCAGTCCGCTGGCGCCGTACTGGACGACGGTGTAGTCGAGTCGGCTGAGGGCGCCCTGGAAGTCGTGCACGAACTGGCTGTAGAGGGGGCCCGCCGGGACGGGCGGAGCGGGCATCAGGACCATGCGGGTGTGTCCGGCGCGCAGGCTGCGGGCCGCCGCGTGCGGGACGTATCCGAGTTCCTCGGCGGCCCGCTGGACGCGGCGGCGGGTGGGCTCGCTGATCCGGACGGCGCCGGTGTTGTTCAGGACGTAGGAGACGGTCGCGCGGGAGACGCCGGCCAGGCGGGCCACGTCGGCGCTCGTGGGCACGGAGCGCGGCGCCGACGGCGATGTCGGCGCGGGCGTGTTCGGTATCTGCACCATGACGTACGGCATCTTGGCAGAAGCGGGGGCCGGGGTTTTGGGCGGGGGAACACTCAAATCGTCCGGGATTCCACGACTGTGTTCCTGGCCGAGGCACGGCTCGAGGCCAGGCTCAGGTCCCCGTGATCCGGTTCACCAGGTCGGTCCAGCCGGTTTCCAGGCGGGGCGGCGGGGTGCCGCACTGGCGGACCAGGTGGTGGATCAGGGGCGGGTTGAGGTAGCCCAGCAGGGTGTGGGCCAGGAGGTCCGCGTCGGCGTCCGGGACCGCCTGGCGCAGCAGCAGCGCGAGGTGGCCGTGGTACAGGCGGCGGACCGGGCCGATGAAGCGGCGGTCGGGGCCCGCCTCGGCCGCGAGCAGCAGGTCCAGCTCCTCGATCGCGCGCCGCAGGTAGGCGACGCCGAACGCCCGCAGGCGCTCCGCCGGCTCGGGGCCGGGCCCGAGCGGCGGGGGCCCGCCCAGGAAGGCCGCCTGGAAATTGCGCTCGGAGTGGTCCAGCAGTGCCGTCAGCAGTCCGGCGCGGTCGCCGAAGCGGCGGAAGACCGTCCCCTTGCCGACGTTCGCCGCGGCGGCCACCGCCTCCATGGTGACCCCGGCCGCGCCGTGCTCGGCGACCAGCCGGGCGGCGGCGTCCAGCAGCCGGGCGCGGTTGCGGGCCGCGTCGGCGCGCAGGCAGGGCTCGTCCTCGGCGTACCCGAGCTGGAGGAGTTCGGGTCCGTCGAGGGGTGTCTCGGGTCCGGGGAAGGGCGGCAGGGCGGCGGACATGAACTCAGCGTAAAGCACGGGGAATGAAACTGGACCGCGGTCCGGTTAGGGTGCTAGAACAGTGAAGCGGACCCCGGTCCGGTTCTTTACGACTATGTTTCCGCCCCTTGGGAGTAACCCATGTCTGTCCGCATCCTCGCGCTCGTCGGCAGCCTCCGCGCCGGTTCCACCAACCGTCAGCTCGCCGAGGCGGCCGTCAAGGTCGCTCCCGAGGGCTCGGAGGTCGACCTGTTCGAAGGCCTGGCCGACATCCCGTTCTACAACGAGGACCTCGACGTCGAGGGCAGCGTGCCGGCCGCCGCCGTCAAGCTGCGTGAGGCCGCCCAGGCCGCCGACGCCTTCCTGCTCTTCTCGCCCGAGTACAACGGCACCATCCCCGCCGTCCTGAAGAACGCCATCGACTGGCTGTCCCGCCCGTACGGCGCCGGTGCCTTCGCCGGAAAGCCGGCCGCCGTGGTCGGCACCGCGTTCGGCCAGTTCGGCGGCGTATGGGCGCAGGACGAGGCCCGCAAGGCCGTGGGCATCGCCGGCGCCAAGGTGATCGAGGACCTCAAGCTCTCCATCCCCGGCTCCCTGACCCGCTTCGCCGAGACCCACCCGGCGGACGACGCCGAGGTCGCCGCGCAGCTGACCGAGGTCGTGGCCCGTCTGCACGGCCACGCGGGCGAGACCGTGGCCGCCTGATCTTCGTAGCGGCAGAGCGAACGGCAGGGAGGGGTCCGAAGTCTGCGGGCCCCTCCCTGCCGCGTCCGCGTGGAGCGGGGCAGCCGCACCCTCAGTCCAGCTCCGCCAGCCGCTTCACCGCCGGGCCGACGAACCGCTCCAGCCACCCGGACGTCTCCCCCAGGCGCGGGGCGAGGATCAGCGTGTCCACGCCCAGCCCGGTGTAGCCCGAGACGTCCCGCAGGAAGGCGTCCAGGTCCCCGTCGGTCGCCGCTTCGCCGGTGTAGGTGAGCGTCTTCAGGATCGTGCCGTAGTCCCGGTCCTCCGCCTCGCAGTGGCCGCGCAGGACGTCCAGCTTGTGGCGGACCTCCTCGGGCGAGGAGGCGAACAGGTTGCAGGCGTCGCCGTAGCGGGCGACCAGCCGCAGTGTCTTGCGCTCGCCCCCGCCGCCGATGAGGATCTCCGGGTGCGGCGTGCTGACCGGCGCCGGGACGCACAGGGTCTCGGCCAGCCGGTAGTGCCGGCCCTCGAAGGGCCCGTCGTCGGCCGGGTCCCACATCTGCCGGCAGATCCGCAGCGTCTCCTCCAGCCGCTCGAAACGCTCTGCGACCGGCGGGAAGGGCACGCCCAGGCCCTCGTGCTCGCGGTCGTACCAGGCCGCCCCCACGCCCAGCCAGGCCCGTCCGCCGGACACCACGTCGAGCGTCGTGGCGATCTTGGCGAGCAGGCCGGGATGCCGGTACGTCACCCCGGTCACCAGCGCGCCGAGGCGGACCGTGGAGGTGTGGGCGGCGAGGAACGCCAGCGTGGTGTACGCCTCCAGCATGGGCTCCTCGGCGCCGCCGTTGAACTCCATCTGGAAGTAGTGGTCCATCACCGACAGCCGGCTCACCCCGGCCGCCTCGGCGGCGGCTCCGGCCGCGGCGAGTTCGGCGCCGAGCGCGGGCCCGCCCCCGGGGTTGCCGAACTGGTTGATGTGCACACCGACACGCATGTCCGTCTCCGTTCACCGGCATCCTCAGGAACCGTCTCGACGCTAGGTGCTGGAGCGCTCTCGAAGTCAAGAAGGGACCCCGGAACGCGCCGCGTGTAAGAAGGCGGTTAACCCCGGCGACGAATGTCGTTCAACGGGGCGACCGCACCCCGCCACTCTGATAGGGCTGGCGGAATGCAGACTCTTTATCGACGGCTCCTGCGGCTGATGCCCCGCATCGGCGTCCAGGTGACCGACATCGCCCCGGGGACGGCGCTGGTGTCCCGGTCCGCCACCCCCCTGTCGGTCACCGGTGCCGACAAGGGCACCTGGATCGTCCGGCGGACGAAGGGCGGCGTCGCACAGGTCCCGGGCGCCGGCGCCGTCCGGCTCGGCGAGACCGGCGCGGTGCTGTTCGTGGACGCGGCGGCCGGGCGCGACGAACGCGCCCTGCAACTCGCGGCGGCCGAGTACCTGTGCACCCAGCACGTCGCCGCCATGCTCGCCCTCTACGAGGCGAACTGCGTCTTCGACGTCGGGGCCAACAGCGGCCAGTACGCCCGGCGGCTGCGCCGGCTCGGCTATGCCGGGCGGATCGTGTCGTTCGAGCCCACCTCGGAGACGTTCGCCAAGCTGGAGAAGGCCGCGGCGCAGGACCCCGACTGGCACGTGTACCGGTGCGGGCTGGGCCGCGAGGAGACGACCGCCGAGATCCACACCGGCTGGAAGACCATGAACTCCCTGCTGGGGCCCAGCGACTACGGCAAGGACCGCTACAGCCGGTTCAACCGGTCCGAGACCGAGGAGATCCGCATCCGCCGGCTCGACGAGGTCATGGACGAGGCGCTGGACGGCCTCTCCGATCCCCGCCCGTACCTGAAGATGGACACCCAGGGCTATGACCTGGAGGTGTTCGCCGGGGCCGGGAAGCGGGTCGAGGAGTTCGTCGGCATGCAGTCCGAGGTCGCCGTGCTGCGGCTCTACGAGGGCAGCCCGGGGATGGGCGAGGCCGTCGCGACGTACGAGGCGGCCGGGTTCGGCATCACGGGCATGTACCCGGTGACGCGCGAGGCGACGACCGGCCGGGTGATCGAGTTCGACTGCGTGCTGATGCGCGCGGAACGCGGCCCCCAAGCCGTAGCGGGGCCGCCCAGCTCATGGCGGGCCTGGTTCGTGGC
>NZ_MPOH02000018.1:0-5243 GCF_001896135.2 Streptomyces phaeoluteigriseus | reverse complement strand
GTGGCGTGGAGAGGGAACGGCGCGGAGCCGGGGTGGCGCGGAGCCCGAGTGGCGCGGAGCCGGGGTGGCGCGGAGCCCGAGTGGCGCGGAGTCGGAGCGCGCCGAGACCGAGCGTCGCCCGGCGACCGCGACCGCGCCACTCCGTCCCCCTGTCTCACCGGCCCGGCCGCAGGGGCAGTGTGACGGTGAAGACCGTGTGGGCCGGGTCGTCGCCCACGACGAGGGTCCCGCCGTGGGCCTCGACCAGGGAGCGGGCCACCGCCAGGCCGAGCCCGCTGCCCCCGCGGTCGCGGCTGCGGGCCTTGTCGACGCGGTAGAAGCGGTCGAAGACGCGGTCGCGGTCGCCGGGCGGGACGCCGGGGCCCTTGTCGACGACGTGCACCTGCGCCGTGTGCGCGCTCACCGCCACCTGGACGGACACCGGGGTGCCGGCCGGGGTGTGCACCGCCGCGTTGGTGAGGAGGTTGTCCAGGACCTGCCGGACGCGCTGCGGATCGAGCCGCAGCCGGACCGCCGCCGGGCCCGGAGCCACCGTCAGCGGATGACCGGGGTGGCTCGCGCGAAACGCGTCGGCCGCCTGCTCGACCAGCTCCACCAGGTCGGCGTCCTCCGTCCGCAGCGGAGTCTCCACCTCGGCCGCGTCCAGCCGCGCCAGCAGCAGGAGGTCGTCGAGGAGAACGCCCATGCGGGCGGCCTCGGCGCGCAGCCGGGCCAGGTGCCGGTCGCGTTCCGCGGGCGCGTTGGCGGGCGCGTACTGGAAGAGGTCGGCGTAACCGCGTACGGACATCAGCGGGGTGCGCAGCTCGTGCGAGGCGTCCGCGACGAAACGACGCAGGCGCTGTTCGGCCTCGGCACGCACCGCGAGGGAGTCGTCGATGTGCTCCAGCATGGTGTTGAACGCCGTGCGCAGCTCCTCCACCTCCGGCCCACCGCCCAGGGCGTCCGCGCGCACGTGCAGCCGGGACGCGGACTCGGTCAGGTCGTGCGAGGCGATGCCGTGCGCGGTGTGCGCCATGTCGCTCAGCGGCTTCAGCCCGCGCCGCAGCAGCGCCCGCCCGGCCACCACCAGCCCCAGCAGCGCCAGGCCGAAGGCGACCACCTGCACGGTGACCAGTTGCTCGATCGTGTCGTCGATGTCCTTCATGGGCGCCGCGCTGACCAGCACCACGCCGGGCTGGACCTCGCAGGCCCGCAGCCGGTAGACGCCCTCGCCGTCGAGCTTCACGGTGCGCAGCAGATCGGTGTCCGAGTGCGCCATGTCCTCGGCGAACCGGGTGAGGGGGCGGGTGTCGTGCGGGATGTCGGCGGGCTGCCGCAGCACGGCCGAGCCGCCCGACACGTCGTACACCGCGGAGAACCAGCCCCAGTACGGCTTCTGCGTCACCCTGCCGTGCGCCGCGGCGTCCTTGGCCTGCACGGTCTGGACGACCTTCATCTGGTAGCCCAGCTGGTGCTGCAGATAGTCGCGCATGTACGCCGTCAAAGCGGTGCCCACCACCGCGAACACCACCAGCGACAGCGCACCCAGGCCCAGTGCGAGCCGGGTGCCGAGCCGCAGCCTGCGGTACGACCGCCAGGCGCGGCGGATCACTCGGCGGCCTGCCGGACGACGTACCCGAAACCGCGCACCGTCTGGATCAGCGGCTCGCCCGTGGCGTCCAGCTTGCGGCGCAGCCGGCTGACGACCAGTTCCACCACGTTGGAGCGGCCGCCGAAGCCGTACTCCCACACGTGGTCCAGGATCTGCGCCTTGGTGAGGACCGTCGGCGACTTGCGCATCAGATAGCGCAGCACCTCGTACTCGGTCGGGGTGAGCGTCAGCATGCTGTCGCCGCGCCGCACCTCACGGGTGTCCTCGTCCATCGACAGGTCCCCGACCCGCAGCACCGACCGCTGGAACGCCGGGCCGGCGCTGCGCCGCAGCACGGTCCGCAGCCGCGCCATCAGCTCCTCCACGGCGAACGGCTTGACCAGGTAGTCGTCACCGCCGCGGGTCAGTCCCGCGACCCGGTCGGCGACCCCGTCCCGGGCGGTGAGGAAGACCACCGGCACCATCGTCCCGGAGCGGCGCAGCCTGTCCAGGACGCCGAATCCGTCGAGGTCGGGCAGCATCAGATCAAGCACCACGATGTCCGGGCGGAACTCGGCGGCGCGCCGCAGCGCCTCCTCGCCCGTGTTCGCGGTGACCGCGTCCCAGCCCTCGTAGCGGGCGACCGTCGCGACGAGGTCGGCGATCGGCGGGTCGTCGTCCACCACCAGGAGTCGTACTTTTTCCACTCGCTCATAGTGCGCCACGCGGCCCCCGGCGCCAGACCCCGATGGCCGTCGGACCCGGATCGATATCCTCTTGAAAGTTGTACGACAGGGTATCGACAGCAAAGGGCGGCGAAGCTCTATGTCCTGAGACCCGATCAAGGAGTTTCCGTCCGTGACGACCGTCCAGTCGCCTCCCGTACCCCCCACGGCGATACGTCCCAAGGTCGTGGCCCGCACCGGCCTGTACGCCGTGCTGGCCGCGAACGCGGCCGTCGTGACCCTCTTCGCCGTCCAGGCCGGCTTCGCCTCCAACGCCCTGGTCGTGCTCGGCCGCTTCGCCGGCCTCTACGCCGCCCTGCTGATGGCGTTCCAGCTGCTGCTGGTCGCCCGGCTGCCCTGGCTGGACCGCCGCATCGGCATGGACCGGCTCACCAACTGGCACCGCTGGACCGGCTTCGGCCTGCTGTGGACGCTGCTGGGGCACGTCGTGTTCATCACCTTCGGCTACGCCCGGTCCTCGTCCATGGACCCGGTCAGCCAGCTCGTCGACCTCGCCGAGACCGTCGAGGGCGTGTTCCGCGCGGTCGTCGCGCTCGGGCTGATCCTCGTCATCGGCGGCGTGTCGGCCCGCTGGGCCCGCCGTCGGCTGGCGTACGAGACCTGGCACTTCATCCACCTCTACGCCTACGTCGCCGTGGTGCTCGCCTTCACCCACCAGGTCGCCGCGGGGACGACGTTCACCACGTCGTCCGCCGCCACGGCGTACTGGTACAGCCTGTGGGGCGTCGCCCTCGGCTCGGTCCTCCTCGGTCGGCTCGCGCTGCCGCTGTGGCGGAACCTGCGCCACCAGTTGCGCGTCGAGGCCGTCGTCCCCGAGTCCGACAACGTGGTCTCCGTGTACATCACCGGCCGCGACCTGGACCGGCTGCCGGCCCGCGCCGGTCAGTTCTTCCTGTGGCGGTTCCTCACCAGGGACCGCTGGTGGCAGGCCAACCCGTTCTCGCTGTCCGCCGCGCCCGACGGCCGCAGCCTGCGCCTGACCGCCAAGGCCGCCGGAGACGGCTCCGCCGGACTGCGCCACCTCAAGCCCGGCACACGCGTCTTCGCCGAGGGCCCCTACGGCGCCTTCACCGCGATGCACCGCACGCGGCCGGAGGCCGTCCTGGTCGCCGGCGGCGTCGGCGTCACCCCCATCCGGGCCCTGCTGGAGGAGCTGCACGGCCACGCCGTCGTCATCTACCGCGTGGGCTCCGACCGGGACGCCGTCCTCTACGACGAGCTGCGCGACCTCGCCCACCTCAAGGGCGCCGAGCTGCACCTGGTCACCGGGCCGCCCGTGCCCGACCGGCTGGCCCCCGGCGAGCTGCTCCGCCTCGTGCCGGACATCGCCGACCGGGACGTCTTCCTGTGCGGGCCGCCCCCGATGATGAACGCGGTCCTGGGTAGCCTGCGCGCGCTGGACGTGCCCCGGACGCAGATCCACTTCGAGCGCTTCAGCCTGGCGGGATGAGAGAGACATCGTGAAGCGAGCCATACCTGTCCTGGTCCTGTCCGTGGCCGGACTCATCCCCGTCTGGCGCTACGAGGTGTCCACGGGGACGTCGTCCACCGAGGTCGCCGCGCCGGCGTCGACGCCCTCCCCCTCGTCCTCCGGCACCGCCGGGTCGGCCCTCGTCGTCAAGGGCACGACGGTGGGTACCGAGAAGGGTGACGTGCAGGTCGAGGTCACCTTCGAGGGCGAGCGGATCACCGCGGTGCGGATGCTGAAGCAGCCGGATCATCCGCAGACGACGGCGGCCGTGCCGACGCTGGTCTCGGAGACGCTGGAGGCGCAGAGCGCGGACATCGACACGGTGTCCGGCGCGACCCTGACCAGCGAGGGTTACAAGGAGTCCCTGCAGGCCGCGATCGACGCGCAGGCGGCGGCAGCCGCGGCCTCCCCGTCGCCCTCCGCCGAGGCCTCCGCCGCCTCCCAGGCCGTCGCGGGCACGACGGTGGGCACCGAGAAGGGTGACGTGCAGGTCGAGGTCACCTTCGAGGGCGAGCGGATCACCGCGGTGCGGATGCTGAAGCAGCCGGATCATCCGCAGACGACGGCGGCCGTGCCGACGCTGGTCTCGGAGACGCTGGAGGCGCAGAGCGCGGACATCGACACGGTGTCCGGCGCGACCCTGACCAGCGAGGGTTACAAGGAGTCCCTCCAGGCCGCGATCGACGCGAAGGGCGCCTGACGTGCACCGCGTCGAGCAGGTGATGGGGTTCCCGGTCTCCCTGCGCATCGACGACATCGACGGCACCGACGACATCGACGTCGTGTCCGAGGCCGGGGACGCCGTGTTCACGTGGCTGCGAGAGGTCGACGAACGGTTCAGCCCGTTCAAGGCCGGCAGCGAGGTGTCCCGGTACGGCCGGGGCGAACTGCCCGCCGCCCGGCTCAGTCCCGACCTCGTGGAGATCCTCGGCCTGTGCGAGCGGTACCGGGTCGCCACCGGCGGCGCGTTCGACGCCCGGCTCCCGGGGCGGGGGTTCGACCCCTGCGCGATCGTGAAGGGCTGGTCGGTGCAGCGGGCGGCGGAGCGGCTGGCCGCCGCCGGGGCGGGGCGCTTCTGCCTCAACGCCGGGGGTGACGTCGTCGTCGGCGGCGGCCCGTGGCGGGTGGGGATACGGCACCCGGAGATCGCCGACAAGGTGTGCACGGTCCTGGAGCTGACCGACGGGGCGGTCGCGACCTCCGCGCGCTACGAACGCGGCGACCACATCCTCGACGGGCGTACCGGGCTCCCGGCCACCGGGCTGCTGTCCGTCAGCGTCGTGGCGCCCACGCTGACGGAGGCGGACGCGGTGGCGACGGCCGCCTTCGCGATGGGGACGGAGGGCGTCGAGTGGGCGGCGGGCCTGGCGGGGTGCGAGGTGTACGCCGTGGACGCGGGGCGAGGTGTCGTACGGACGGCCGGGTTTCCGTCGGCGGGGGTGGGGGCGGCGTGAGC
>NZ_MPOH02000017.1:341174-367483 GCF_001896135.2 Streptomyces phaeoluteigriseus | reverse complement strand
CGGGGGAGGGGGCGGTGGTCGCGACGGCCGGCGCCGTGGACGTCGCCGACGCGGAGGAGGCGGACACGGGAGAGGGGGAAGCGGAGACGGACGCGGAGCCGCCATCCCGCGCACCCCCGCCGCCGCAGGCGCTCACGCCGCCGAGCACGCCATGACACCGGCCGCCACAACGGCGGAACGCCGACCCCGCGACGAGCGCGGCAGGCCCTTGTCCGTCGGACCCGCGTCCGTCGGACCCGTATCCGTCACGGCCGCATGTTCCATCGCTCCGCCCTCCGAATGTCGCGTCACGTGCGGGGGCAGCCACCCCTGGCGGGTGCCCGCCGCGGCACGGCCGACACCCGCGACCGCGCCCAGGGCGGGTTTCGAACGCCCCGACACACCCGGCACCGGGACGACCCTGCGTCTTGCGATCGCGCGCACGGACGCCGCCCGGCCTGCCCATCGGGCAGACGACGCCGCTCTCGAAACGCGTTCTACTAGGCGACGCCACTTTCGAAACGCGTTCTAGTCGTCCGCGAGCAGTCCCAGCTCCGCCCAGATCGTCTTGCCGTCCGCCGTGTGTCGGCTGCCCCACCGCTGGGTGAGCTGGGCGACCAGCAGCAGTCCCCGGCCGCCCTCGTCGAAGGTCTTCGCCCGGCGTAGATGCGGCGCGGTGTGGCTGTTGTCCGAGACCTCGCAGATCAGCGTGGTCGCGTCATGGATCAGCCGCAACCGGATGGGGCGGGCGCCGTACCGGATGGCGTTGGTGACCAGCTCGCTCACCACCAGCTCCGCCGTGAACGAGTGCTCGCTCAGCTCCCAGCGCGCGAGCTGCTCGACGACCTGCTTGCGGATCGGGGCGACCAGCGCGGGGTCCGCCGGAATGTCCCAGGTGGCGACCTGCGAGGCGGGCAGCCCCCGGGTGCGGGCGAGCAGCAGGGCCACGTCGTCGGCGGCCCCGCCCTGCGGGAGCAGCGAGTGCAGCACCCGGTCACAGGTCTCGTCGAGGGAGTCCGTGTCCGCCGCCAGCGCCTCGCGCAGCATCCGGTGACCGGCGTCGACGTCCCGCTCCCGGGACTCGATCAGACCGTCGGTGTAGAAGGCCAGCACGGAGCCCTCGGCGACCTCCAGCTCGGTCGACTCGAACGGCAGTCCGCCCAGGCCCAGCGGGGGCCCCGCGGGCAGCTCGACTCCGCGTGGCTCGCCGTGCGGGGGCAGCAGCACGGGCGGGGGATGCCCGGCCCGGGCCAGCGTGCAGCGTCGTGAGACCGGGTCGTACACCGCGTACAGGCAGGTCGCGCCGACCTCCCCGGGGCTGCCTTCCCCGCCGGCCTCCTCGGAGAGCCGGACCACGAGGTCGTCGAGGTGGGTGAGCAGTTCGTCGGGCGCGAGGTCGATGTCGGCGAGGGTGCGCACGGCGGTGCGCAGCCGGCCCATGGTGGCCGAGGCCTGGATGCCGTGCCCCACGACGTCCCCCACGACCATCGCGACCCGCATCCCGGACAACGGGATCACGTCGAACCAGTCGCCGCCGACCCCGGCGCGGGCGGCCGGCAGATAGCGGGAGGCGGCGTCGACGGCGGCGGTGTAGGGCAGGGTGCGGGGCAGGAGGCTGCGCTGGAGGGCCAGGGCGGTCTCGCGCTCGCGGGAGTAGCGGCGGGCGTTGTCGATGCAGACGGCGGCGCGGGCCGTCAGCTCCTCGGCCAGCAGCACGTCGTCGGGCGAGAACGACTCCGGCCGCCGGAACCGGGAGAAGACGACCACACCGAGCGTGGTGCCGCGGGCCTGGAGGGGGACGGACATCGTGGAGTGGGTGCCGTACTCGCGGGCCAGCTGGACCCGCCGCTCGTCCCAGGAGCGCCACGCCTCGATGTCGTCGACCGACATCTCGGTCGCGACGGTACGGCCCGCGATCAGTGAGCCGGCCTGCGGGGAGCCGGCGGGGTAGCTGTCCACCTGGCCCGGCTTGCACACGGCCTCGGGGGAGCCGGGGTTGACCGAGTGGTGGGCGGCGCGCCGCAGCTGGACGGGCGCGGTCAGCGGGCCGGTGGCCTCGGCGCCGTGCTCCTGGGGGTCGAGCAGGTCGACGCTGACGAAGTCGGCCAGCGCGGGCACGCACACCTCCGCCAGTTCCTGGGCCGTGCGGGTGACGTCGAGGGTGCTGCCGATGCGCACACTCGCCTCGTTGACCAGCTGGAGCCGCTCGCGCGCGAGGAAGTGCTCGCTGAAGTCGTGGGCGGTCACGCAGATGCCCCGGACCCGTCCCGAGGCGTCGGTGAGCGGTGCGATCCGGGCCAGCCAGGCGTGTGCCCGCTGCTCGCCCGGGGCCTTCATGACGGTCTGCATCTCCTGGCGCTCGCCGGTGGCGAGGACCCGGCGCATGTACGTCTCGATCTCCGCGTTCTGCGGCCGGTCGCCGAGGTCGGTGGCCCGCAGGCCGCGGATCCGGGCCGGGGGCAGTTCGACCAGCTCCGCCATGGCGTCGTTGACCCCGCGCAGGCGCAGCCGGTCGTCGAAGATCATGGTGGCGCAGGGGGACTGGACGAGCGCCAGGCGCATCAGGTCGTCGTCCTGCGGGTCCGGGAACCCGGCGTGCAGAGGTGTCACGGCGAGCCAGGTGGCCGGGCCGCCGTCCGGCGGCCGCCGACGGTGGGCGAACACCCATACGGACACGGTGTGGCCGTCGCGGTGGCGCAGCGCGAGGGTGCCGCTCCAGCGTTCCTCGTCGGGGCCGGGCGGTCCGGCGATGGCGCCGTCGGCCAGCAGGACGGCGGCCGGTCCGCCGACCACGTCGGAGGAGCGATGGCCCAGCAGGCGGCGGGCACCCTCGCTCCATTCGGCCAGCGTGCCGTCCTCGTCAATGACCGCTCGCGCCGTCGTGGCGTCGTCGAACGGGTCGTCCGAGGTCATCGTCCCCACTCCATCGCGGACACTCACAGTGAACGGGCAAGCCACTTCCGTTCCACCTTAGTGCTTGTGGCGTCGGCACGGAGGAGAACGGAGGGCCGCCCCCCTTCCGGGCGGCCGGGTGCGCGAACAGGCCGAATTCCGGCGCGGGGGGCGCGTGGGGCAGAAGGGTGCGACCGCCCCCTTCACGGGCCGAAGTGGCACGGCGTCAGATTCTGTTCGGTGACGTTCAGTTGCGAGCACTTCTGGTTCCTGATGAGGGAGAGCCGCCATGACGGTCACTCGCAGATCGGTCCTGCTCGCCTCCGCCGCCGCCACCGCACCTGCCGCGGGCGCCTGCTCGCCTCCGCCACCGCGCCCGCCGCGGGCGCGCTCCTCGGCACCCCGCCGGCCGAGGCCGCGGAGGCCGCGGCGAGCGTCTCCGGCCGACGCGTCGTCGCCCTGCGCGACGGCCGGCGCTTCGTGCTGGTGAATCCGAGGCGACGGCCCGGGTGGGCGGGCTGCGCAAGAGCACCGTCACCGTGCGCACCGTCCACGCCGGCACGGAGGCGACGACCCCTGCGGCTGCCTTCGCGCCGGACCCCGCGCTCCCGGACCACCCGTACGCCGCCGGACCTTCCCGCGCTCCCGGACCACCCGTACGCCGACGCCGGTTACTCGGGTCGGACCGACACCCTGCCGGCCGCGATGCTGGACGGCGACCCTGCCACCGGCTGGTCCGACGCCTTCGTCAAGGTGGCCACCGCCCTGCTGCCCGCCTCCGCCTTCAGCCAGGCCCGCCCCGAGGACCGGGTGTCGGTGGACTGGGGCGGACCCGGACCATCGACCGGGTGGAGGTGTCCTTCACGACCGCTGCCGCGCACAGCCTGCCCGCGGCGATCCTGGTCGAGGTCGGCGACGGGGAGCGCTGGGCGCCCGTCACGGGCGCGGCCGTCGCGTGGGCGGACACCTCGGACCGGCCGGCGGTGGTCACCTTCGACGCGTCGGCGGTGGTCACCTTCGACGCGGTCCGCGGCTCCCGGCCGCGGCTCACCCTGACGAGCAGCCGGCCGGGCGAGGTCCAAGGAGCGGTCAGGATCAGCAGGTTGGAGGCGTAGGGACCGGCAGGGTCCGGGCGGTGCGGCGGCCACCACGGCCAAGCCGTCCCGTCCGGACCGTTGACGGGGTGTCATGACTGCAACAAACATGTCCTCCGACCGCCTTTGGGAGCGCTCCCATAGCAGTGCTCCCGCCCGGAGCGTTCCCGCACCTCCCGGAGGAGCCCTCACGTGAAACGACGCAGAACCACCCTGCTGTCCCTGGCGGCACTGCTGGGCGCGGCCCTCACCGCGCTGCCCGCGCAGCAGGCCGGGGCCGAGGAGACCGAGCAGATCAGGAACGGCACCTTCGACACCGGCGCCGACGCGTGGTGGTCCACCAACGTCACCGCCGCCGCGTCCGAGGGCCGGCTGTGCGCGGACGTGCCGGGCGGCACCGTCAACCGCTGGGACTCAGCCGTCGGCCAGGACGGCATCACCCTGGTGAAGGGGGAGACGTACCGGTTCTCCTTCGCGGCGTCCGGCGTGCCCGAGGGGCATGTCGTACGGGCGATCGTCGGCCAGTCCGTCGCGCCGTACGAGACCTGGCAGGAGGCGAGCCCGGTGCTGGGCGAGGCTGCCGGGTCGTACTCCTACACCTTCACCTCGCCGGTCGACTCCGCCGAGGGTCAGGTCGCCTTCCAGGTCGGCGGGAGCGCCGACCCCTGGCGGTTCTGCCTGGACGACGTGTCCCTGCTGGGCGGCGTGCCGCCGGAGGTGTACGAGCCCGACACCGGGCCGCGGGTGCGCGTCAACCAGGTCGGCTATCTGCCCGCCGGGCCGAAGAACGCCACCCTCGTCACGGACGCCACCGAGAAGCTGCCCTGGGAGCTGCGCAACGCCTCCGGCGCGACCGTCGCCCGCGGCTGGACCGTGCCGCGCGGCCTCGACGTGTCCTCCGGGCAGAACGTCCACTCCGTCGACTTCGGCGCCCACCGCACCCGTGGCACCGGCCTCACGCTGGCCGTCGACGGCGAGATCAGCCACCCCTTCGACATCGGCACGGAGAGCTACGAGCGGCTCCGCCGGGACGCGGTCAAGTACTTCTACCCGCAGCGCAGCGGCATCGCGATCCGCGACGACCTGCGGCCGGGCTACGGCAGGGCCGCCGGACACCTCGGCGTCGCCCCCAACCAGGGCGACACCTCCGTGCCCTGCCAGCCCGGCGTGTGCGACTACACCCTCGACGTCTCCGGCGGCTGGTACGACGCGGGCGACCACGGCAAGTACGTCGTCAACGGCGGCATCGCCGCCTGGGAGCTGCTCAGCACCCACGAGCGCGCGCTGACGGCCCGCACCGGCGACCCGGCGAAGCTCGGCGACGGCACCCTCGCGCTCCCCGAGAGCGGCAACAAGGTGCCGGACGTGCTCGACGAGGCCCGCTGGGAACTGGAGTTCCTGCTGAGGATGCAGGTGCCGGAGGGGCAGACCCTCGCCGGAATGGTCCATCACAAGGTCCACGACGAGCAGTGGACCGGCCTGCCGCTGCTGCCGAGCGACGACCCGCAAAAGCGTGAGCTGCACCCGCCGACCACCGCCGCGACCCTCAACCTGGCCGCGACGGCCGCGCAGGCCGCCCGCCTGTACAAGCCCTACGACAAGGCCTTCGCCGCCCGCGCGCTGACCGCCGCCCGCACGGCGTGGACGGCCGCCCTCGCCCACCCCGCCGTGTACGCCGACCCGGCCGACGGCACCGGCGGCGGTGCCTACAACGACGACGACGTGCGCGACGAGTTCTACTGGGCGGCAGCCGAGCTGTATCTCACCACCGGGGAGCGGCGGTTCGCCGAGCACGTCCTGAACTCCCCGGTGCACACGGCCGACGTCTTCGTCCCCAGGGGCTTCGACTGGTCCCGCACCGCCGCCGCGGCCCGCCTCGACCTCGCGACCGTCCCCAGCAGGCTGCCCGGCCGCGACAAGGTGCGCCGCTCGGTCGTCACGGGCGCCGACACCTACCTCGCCACCCTGCGCGACCAGGCGTACGGCATGCCGTACGCGCCCGAGGACAACCGCTACGACTGGGGCTCCGCCCACCAGGTCCTCAACAACGCCGTGGTCATCGCCACCGCCTACGACATCACCGGCGCCTCGAAGTACCGCGACGGAGCCGTCCAGGCGATGGACAACATCCTCGGCCGCAACGCGCTGAACATCTCCTACGTCACCGGCTACGGCGACGTCGCCGCCCAGCAGCTGCACAGCCGCTGGTACGCCCGCCAGCTCGACCCCAGCCTGCCGGGCCCGCCGGACGGCACGCTCGCGGGCGGCCCGAACTCCAGCATCCAGGACCCCCTCGCGCAGGCCAAACTGAAGGGCTGTGTCGGGCAGTTCTGCTACATCGACGACATCCAGTCCTGGTCGACGAACGAGACGGCGATCAACTGGAACGCCGCCCTGGCCCGGATGGCCTCCTTCGTGGCCGACCAGGGGTAGCGGCCCGGGAGTGGACGGCCGTGACCGAACGGTGTCCGAGTCTGCCGGGAAGTGATCGGTGGCAGGACGCTCGGACACCGTTCGGTACCGTCCCCCCGCCACTTTGACCAGGGGATATTTACGAGTAAGTACCCGAGCGGTACCGTGAAGGACATGCCAGCCCTCAATGTGGAGTTCAGCGATCGCGAGCTGGAGGACCTGCGGCAGATCGCCAAGGAACGCGGTACGTCGATGAAGGCGCTCGTCAGGGAGGCCGCGGCCGCGGACATAGCCAGGCACCGGGCGCTCCAGGAGGGAGCGGAGGCCTTCCGCAGGTTCTTCGCCACCCACGCCGACGAGTTCGCCGCGGCCTTCCCCGACGACGAACCGCCGGTCAAGGGTGAGGGGCGGGTCGCCTGACCGATGACACCTGTCATCCACATCGACGTGCCCTGGCTGCTCCAGCGCCACGAAGAGGTCCTGCCGGACCAGCCGACCATCAACGACTTCTCCGCGCTCGTCGCCGCCGTCGCCCGCCACCGGGTCGACCCACCGCGGCTCGGCGTGGACTCCGACCCGGCCTGGCGGGCCGCCGCGCTGCTGCACACCCTGGCACTGCTCAAGCCCCTGCCCTCGGCCAACGCCCGCTTCGCCAGCGCGACGGCGGTGGCGTACATGTTCGTCAGCGGCGTCGGCATCGACCCGCCCTACGGCGCTCTCGTCGACCTGACCCGCGACCTGATCGACGGCAAGACCGACATCTACGGCGCGGCCGACCGGCTGCGGTCCTGGCAGATCTGAGGAAGGGGCCTTCCCGGGCCGCCGGCCGAGGGCGGGAGGAACAGGGCCGGCGGCCGTTTCGCGCAGGGAGAGCCGCCGTCCCGCGCGTGGCCTCCGAGGAAGGGCCGACCCCAGTCCACTACGCGCCGCGCACGCGGGGAACGTGTGCGCGGCACCGCCGCGTGCGCTCGCTTCACACGGGGCGCTCGCTTCGCACGGGGTACGGACACTGAGGGGGGACCGGGGGAGGGTCAAATGCGGTGCGGGCGGGGCGAATCGGGCGCCGCTTGTCGACAGACTTTCAACAGTGGCCGGGAAACCTCGGTGGCTTGTTGTGCGCGACTCGGTTGTGCGATGGTGAGCCACTCGTGCGGGGGCCGGGGCCGGGCGTCCCGTGTTCGCCGGCGGAGGTGAACGCGCGCCCCCGCTGCGCCGGACAGGTACGTACCGAAGGAAGCCGCACAGTGCTCACCCCCCAGCCCCCTCGCCCTCCCTACCCCCCGCCCGGCTCGGGACCCGGTGAATCCGACGAGTCCCTCGCCGCGGGGACGCGCAGTGGGACGGACGGCGAGGTGGCCCAGTCCACCGCGCTCCTCATCGCGCGGCACTGGCAGCCGGTGCACGACTACGCGGTGATCTGCCTCGCCTCCTCCACCGGAATCGCCGCCATGGTCACCACCGCGGCCTTCCACCAGGTCCTCGACCGGCTGAAGCTGGGCGAGCCGGGCACCGCGCTGCGCCCCCGCCTCCTGGTCACCGTGCGCGACACGGTCCGTCAGTGGGCCGCCGACGACGACCTGTCCGGCGTCCTGCCGGACCTGGGCAAACCGGCCGGGGCCCGGGGGATGCGGGCCGCCAAGTCCATGACCCCGGAGAACCGGCTGCTCGCCGAACGGGCCTTCCAGGGCCTGCCCCCCGTCGCCCGCTGCGTGCTGTGGCACGCCGAGGTCGAGGCCGAGCCGATCACCGTCGCCGCCGGTCTGCTCGGCATGGACACCGACACCGTGGCCGCCGTCCGTGAACAGGCCCGCCAGAAGCTCCGCGAGGGATGCGTCCGCGCCCACCGGGACCTCGCGCCCAGCAAGGAATGCCGGTTCTACAACCGGCTCCTCGACGTCCCCATAGGCCGCGGCGGCGACCTCCTGCCCGATGTCCGCCGGCACCTGGACGCCTGCCGCTACTGCCGTGCCGCGGCGGAGCAACTCGGCCACTTCGAGGGGGATCTGGGGGTCCTGCTCGCCGAGGCGGTGCTCGGCTGGGGAGCCCGCCGGTACGTCGAATCGCGGCCCGGCCGCGCCGCCCAGCGGACCGCGGGCCTGCGCGGCTCCGCCCGGCACCGCGGCGGCCGCCCGCGCGGCACCCGCCGTGCCGGTGGCCTGCTGGCGCGCATGCCCTCGCCCCGGCCGCCGCGAACCCGGTGCCGGCCCGCGCTCCCCGAGGGCTCTGGCCACCGGCGTCGGCCTCGCCGGGGCCGGTCTGCTGACCACGCTGCTCGCCGCCGTCCTGTGGACCGACGACGGCACCGCCGACCCGGCCGCCTCCCCCGCCACCGGCGGCACGGCCTCCTCCGGCGCCGGCTCCCCGGCCGCCCCCACCGTCCCCTCGGGCCCTGACACCGCCCACCTCCCCAACGCCCCGCGGGAGACCCGGCTGCGCAACCTCGCCGCCGACCTGTGCCTGGACATCCGCGGTGCGGCGAAGGCGGGCGCCCCCCTCGAACTGGCGGACTGCTCCGACGACCGGTCCCAGCAGTGGTCGTACGAGGAGGACGGACTGTTGCGCAGCCTGGGCGAGCCCCAGCTGTGCGTGGACGCGCACGCGGACGCCGGCGTGGTCATCCTGGAGACGTGCGTGGAGGCCGGTGCCCCGCGCGCCGACGACGTCCGCTACGACCTCACCGCGCAGGGGGAGTTGCTGCCCCGCTGGAACGAGTCCCTCGCCCTCGCCCCGGCCGGTACGGATCCCGGCGCCGACATCGTCGTCAAGGTCCGCGACCGCTCCACCGGACAGCGCTGGCAGTCCGACGTGCCCCCGGCCGGTACCGGCTCGCTGTCGATCACCGGCACCGAGCCGCCACCGGCGCGCCCGGTCGAACTGTCGGACCGCACCGCCTGAGGAGCGCCCGGTCCGGCCGTCATCCGGCCGTCACCCGGTGGTCTCCTCCAGGTCCGCCGGGCCGACGGTCCCCGGGCCGGCATGACCGGACAGGGCCAGCGTGAGGTCCAGCTCGGCGAGCAGACAGCGGATCACATGCTCCACGCCGGGCTGTCCGTCCAGGCCCAGGCCGTACACGTACGGCCGGCCCAGCAGCACCGCGCGGGCACCGAGCGCGAGCGCCTTGAAGACGTCGTCGCCGCTGCGCACCCCGCTGTCGAACAGCACGGTCAGCCGGTCGCCGACCGCCGCCGCGACCCGCGGCAGCGCGTCCGCGGCGGCGACCGAACCCGCCACCTGCCGGCCGCCGTGGTTGGAGACCACCACGCCGTCCATCCCGGCGTCGGCGGCCAGCCGGGCGTCGTCCGGGTGCAGAACGCCCTTCAGCACGATGGGACCGTCCCAGTGCTCGCGCAGGAACGCCAGGTCGGGCCAGGTGTTGCCGGGGTCCGAGAACAGGTTGACGAAGTGCATCACCGCCGCGTTCGGATCCTCCTGCACCGGCCTGGCCAGGCCCGCCCGGAACGCCGGATCGGTGAAGTAGTTCGCGGTGCCCACCCCGTGCAGGAACGGCAGGTACGCCCGGTCGAGGTCACGCGGCCGCCAGGCGAGCAGCGGCGTGTCCAGGGTGACCACCAGCACCGAGAAACCGGCCGCCCGCGCCCGGCCCAGGAAACTCCGCGCCACCTCACGGTCCTTGGACCAGTACAGCTGGAACCAGCGCTCGGCGTCCCCCATCGCCGCCGCGACCTCCTCCATCGGCGTGCTCGACGCCGACGACAGGACGAACGGCACACCCTGCGCGGCGGCGGCGCGGGCCGCGGCCGCCTCGGCCCCCGGATGCATGATCGACAGCACGCCCACGGGCGCCAGCGCCACCGGCGCGGGCAGGGAGCGGCCGAGCACCTCCACCGACAGGTCGCGCGCGTGCACGTCCCGCAGCATCCGCGGCACGATCCGGCGCCGTTCCAGGGCCGCCCGGTTGGCGCGCGCGGTACTGCCGTCACCCGCGCCGCCCGCCACATAGCCGACCGGCCCGGGGCCGAGCCGCCTCTCGGTCAGCTCCTCCAGCCGGCTCAGGTCGGTGGGCAGCCGGGGAACCGCGCCCGTCATCCCGTTCAGATAGATCTCGTACTGGAAGTCCGCCCAGTGCCTGGCCATCCTCACGCCCCGCCTCTCGTCGTCGAGCCGCGCTCCACGGCGACCATACCGACGGGTGGGCGAGGAGCGAACAGGGGCCGGCGAGCGCGGGCGGGCGGGGACGCGACATGTTTCCGGACTATTAACGAGCCTATGCAAACAGGTCACTTCGGCCCGGAAAGGGATCATGAAGCGCTTGCCCAGGGGGTTGGAACGTTCGAATTCCGTGACTTCGCGCCACTGATTCAACACGCAAGGTTACCGAAACCCATGGGGTCGATGTGAGTTTCGGCGGCGGACTCGGCAGACTCGCGCTCGCCGCGTTCGACACCGACCGAGTCGGACCGGCACACCGAATCGAGCGGAAGGATGCACACAATGCGGAACACCGCGCGCTGGGCAGCGACCCTCGGCCTCACGGCCGCCTCTGTCTGCGGGACCCTGACCGGGTCCGCGCTCGCCGCCCCGGCCGCCCCGGCCTCGCTCTACGCCCCGTCGGCCCTGGTGCTGACCCTCGGGCACGGAGAGAGCGCCGCCGCCGTCAGCCCGGCCCGTGCCGTCACCCTCACCTGTGCGCCGGGCCCCTCCGGCAGTCACCCCGCGGCCGCCCTGGCCTGTGCCGAACTGCGGTCGGTCCGCGGTGACTTCGAGGTACTGGCCGACCCGGGTGACGCGCTGTGCACCAGGGAGTACGACCCCGTCGTCGTCACCGTCGACGGCGTGTGGCAGGGCAAGCGCGTCTCCTACGAGCGGACCTTCTCCAACGACTGCGTGAAGAACTCCTCCGGGAGTGCCCTCTTCGCGTTCTAGACCGGGGTCGCGTGGCTCCGTGGGCAATGCGAACGGCTCGTGACGTGGGGAGTGCGAGCCACTGACACGGAAAACCACGGCGATCCCGCGACCAGGGGCCGGCCGGGCGGAGTGGGGCCGCCCGCCGGTCCCTGGCATGTGCGCGGCGGCAACCGTCGCGAGGCGGAAGTCAGGCCCGGTCGCGATGGCTGGTGTCGCACCACGGATAGCGGCGGCTGCGCCGGCACGTGCACAGGGCGACCTGGAAGCGGTCGGAGGTGACCGTGGAACCGTCCTCCAGCTCCACCTCGACGGGCCCCTCCACGAGCAGGGGCCCCTTGCGCTGCACACTGATCCGGCGGGGCCGGTCAGCGGGGGAGTTCGGCACGGACCACCACCAGTTCCTCGTCGTTCTCGCCGCGGGACAGCAGCCCCCGCCGCCGCAGCCACTCCTCCCGGGAACGCAGTACCGGGCCGAACGGAATGCGGCGCGCCGCGTCACGGACGCCTTCATCCCCGCCGCGCGCAGATGTCCGACGGTCCGGTCCGGATCGCTCAGTGCGGAGTGCACCAGCAGCAGCACCCCGCCCGGCCGCAGCAGCCCCGGTACCTCCCGGCAGATCCGGTCCAGCACCAGCCTGCCGTCGCCGCCCGCGTCCCAGGCGCGGGCCGGTCCGCGCGCGCCCGGCCGCCGTTCGGGGCCGGCACGTACGGCGGGTTGGCCAGGATCAGGTCGAAGGTCTGGCCCCGCACCGGATCGAAGAGGTTCCCGCGCAGCACACGCACCGACAGGCCCGCCCGCCATGCGTTCCAGCGGGCGGCGTACACGGCCCGCCGGGACACGTCGACGGCGGTCACACGGGTCCCGCGGCGCGCCGCCTCCAGGGCCAGCGCGCCGGAGCCGGTACCCACGTCGAGGACGTCGGAGCCCGGCGGCAGAGATTCCTCGGACAGCGCCCCGGCCAGCAGGTCGGTGTCCTCCTGAGGGGCGTAGACGCCCGGAAGTACCAAGGGATTCACGCCGACCAAGTACCCCGACAATCAAGAAATATGGTCTTTTTCGGAAGTCGGGAAAGCGTGCGGCGTGAGGGGGGTGCGCAGGGCGGTGCGTCCGGCACGCCACTCCCCGAGCAGCCGTGCGGCCAGCCGGTCCTCCAGCAGGACGGTGGCACCGACACCGAACACGACATCGGGGGCGAGCTGCGGCTCCTCGTCGAGCAGACCGCCGATGACGTCGTGCCGTACGACCTGCTCGTGGACGGCGTCGGCCTCCACGTGCTCGTCGTAGAAGTACTCGGCGGCGGACCCGGCGCCCGTGCGGCGCATCGCCTCCGCGAGCCGCCGGGAGCCGGGCGAGGAGGTGATCTCCACGGTGGCGAAATGCCCGACCAGCGCGCCGCGCAGACCGCGGTGCAGACCGAACAGGGACATCAGGTTGACCGTGGCCAGCGTCTCGGCGCACGCGGCGTCCAGGTAGCGGCCGTACGTGGTGTCCAGGTCCAGGTCCGTCATCAGGTCCGCGAACAGGCGGGAGTGCATCCGGTCGGGGCGGCCGCCACCGTACTCGTCGAACTCCACCGCCGCCATCGCCGCCTTGGCCCGTCCCCACAGCCGGGGCAGCACCCAGGCGTGCGGGTCGGCCTCCTTCAGGTGGTACAGGGAGCGCAGGGCCGCGTACTCGCGCAGCTGCCACAACTCGCCCTTGTCACGCAGGAAGTGGGAGACGCCGTCGCCCTCCACCGGCTCGACGAGCAGCTCGGCGAGGGCGTCCTCGACGCTGTCGTGGACCGGGGTGTCGGCGCGCAGGGCGGTCAGGAAACGCTGCTCCAGTGCGGCGCGCAGCCGCAGCAGCTCGGGGTCCCACTCGACGTCGGGGCTCACTCCGGCGAAGCCGCGGTAGTGCAGCTCGTAGCAGACGTACAGGGCCAGCTGGAGGTCGTCGCCGTACGCGGGCGCCGCCGCGACCGTCCGGGCGGACGGCAGCGGGCCCGTGCCCAGCAGATACTCCCCGACGCCCGCGGACAGGGGCCCGCGGGCGTCCGGGAGCCGTGGTTCTTCGTATGCCATGCGCGCCGGGTACCCCGCGGATCGGGTGCCATCCCCCCCCCGGGTGGACCCGGCCCGACCGGGGGGACTCCGGACCGTGGCCCGACGGGGTACTCCGGACCGATGAAGGCACCCAGTGGTCAACTGCACGCTCAAGGGGTCCTCGGACCCCTGTCATCAGCGAGGTCTCGGGCGCGCTCGCCGGCATCGGCTACACCATTGCCGGCCAGGCGTGGACGTACTGGCACCTGGGAGCCGGAGCCGGGCCCGACCACCTCGACGAGGAGCGGGGCCGCGGACTGGTCGCACAGCACCGGGCGGGCCATGGCCGCCGACCTGGCCGGGGTCGCGCGGGCGCTCGCCGAGCGGCCCCTGGGGGCGCCGCCCGGCTGAGCCGCCGGCACCGGCCCCAGCCTCACTCCCCGTGGGACTCCTCCTGGGCGCGCGTGTTCGGGGTGACGGCCTCGCCGGCCTCGCCCCGGCCGCGCCGCGCCTCCCGTTCCTCGTCGGTGCGGCGCTCGGCCTCCTCGATCTCTCGCATCACCTCTTCGAGCGCGGTCCGGGGACGGTCCTGCCGGTCCTGCCGGTCCTGCCGGTCCTGCCGGTCCTGCCGGTCCGCCTTCGCGTCCGTGTGCTCCTTGTACTCCTTGTGCTCCTTGTACTCCTGTCGGTCCTCGGGGTGCTCGGCGTTCTCCGACACGGACGGCTCCCTTTCTCTCGGTGCCCGGCCAGGTCAGGGGGTGTCAGTGGGTGGGGGAGGTCGCCACGCGCAGCGGCACCGGCTCGGGCGGCGCCGACTCCTCGGAGAGCCGGGAGACCTCCGCCCACCACGACGCTCCGTCCTCGATGTGCCGCAGCAGGACGCCCTCGCGGATCGCCCACGGGCAGACGGTGACCGTCTTCAGGCCGATCAGCTTCATCGCCGTGTGCCCGACCACCGCGCCGGCCAGGCTCTGCGCGGCGCGCGGTGCGGAGATGCCGGGCAGCTCGGCCCGCTCGGCGGCCGGCAACTCCGCCAGCCGGGTCACCGCCTCGCCCAGGGCGGCGCACTCCAGCGTGCGGGCGACGAACGGGCCCTGGCGGCCGGGCGGCGCCCCGCACAGCCGGGCCAGCTGCTGGAACGTACGGGAGGTGACCACCGCCGTGCGCGGACCCTCCCAGCGGATCCGGGCGGCCACGTCCCGGAGCTGGTGGCGGACCTTGCGGCGCAGCTCGCGCACCCGCTCCGGGGGCGGCGGGTCCTGGTCCGCGAAGAACTCGTGGGTCAGCCGGCCGGCCCCGAGCGGCAGGCAGGCCACGAAGTCCGGCAGCCGACCCCGACCGAACGCCACCTCGAACGAGCCGCCGCCGATGTCCATGAGCGCGAGCGGTCCCGCCCGCCAGCCCATCCACCGCCGCGCGCCGAGGAACGTCAGCTCGGCCTCCACCTCGCCCGGCAGGGTGCACAGCGGCACACCGGTGTGCGAGGTGACAGTGCGCAGCACCTCCCGTCGGTTCGGGGCGTTGCGCACCATGGCGGTGGCGAAGGCCAGCGGGCTCGTCGCGCCCCACCGGGCCGCCGTACGGTTCGCTGCGGCCACCGCGTCGGCCATCTTCTCGATCGCCTCGCCGGGTATCGGCTCACCCGGCTTGACCTGCTCGGACAGCCGCAGCCGCCACTTGGCCGTGTGCACCGGCAGCGGTACGCCGTCCTGCGCGTCCGCCACCACCAGCCGCACGGCGTTGGATCCCACGTCCAGCACGCTCATTCTCATGGCCGGTCGAGTACCCGGCGGAGGCGGTCCCTACGTCACCGGCGGTATACGACTTCCGTCACTCGGCGGTGCACGACTTCCACGGACCGGCGCCCCCCGACCCCTCAGGCCAGCTGCCGCCGCACCAGTTCGTGCAGCCGGCCGGCCGGGTCCGCGAGCAGCCGGGACGGCGGGCCCTGCTCGGCGACCTTGCCGTTCTCCATCACCACGACCCGGTCGCGTCCAGCACCGTGGACAGCCGGTGGGCGATGACGACGCGGGTGGCGTCGAGCTTGCGGGTGCTGTCGATGACCGTGCGCTGGGTCTCGTTGTCCAGGGCGCTGGTCGCCTCGTCGAAGAAGAGGATCCGCGGGCGCCGGATGAGCGCCTGGGCGATCATCAGCCGCTGACGCTGACCGCCCGAGACCGAGCCGCTGCCCGAGACGATCGTGTGCAGGCCCATCGGCATCCGCTTGATGTCCTCCGCGAGCCCCGCCATCTCGGCCGCCGCCATCGCCTCCTCGGGCGGGTAGGACCCGGTGCCGCAGATGACGTCCAGGATCGACCCGGTGAAGGGCTGGGCGTGCTGGAGGACCACCCCGCACTGCCGGCGTACGGCCGACTGGTCGAGGGCGGCCAGGTCCTGACCGTCGTAGAGCACACTGCCCGACACCGGGCGGTCGAAGCCGATGAGCAGGCGCAGCAGGGTCGACTTGCCGCAGCCGCTGGGCCCGACGATCGCCACGAACTCGCCCGGCCGCACCTCGAAGGACACGTCGTCCAGGACGAGCGGGCCGTCGTCGGAGTAGCGGAACGACAGCCGGCGGGCCTCGACCGCGCCGGACAGCGGCCCCGGCCGGGTGCTCGCCGCCCGCACCTCCGGGGTCGCCTCCAGTACCGGCCGGATCTCCTCGAACAGCGGCAGCGCGGCCACCACCGACACGAACGCGCCGGTCAGCGAGGTCACCGAGGTCAGCAGCATCGTCATCGACGTGTTGAAGGTGAGGAAGTCCGCCGCCGACAGCGTGCCGCGCGCCGGACCGGCCAGCAGCATGAACATCGCCAGGGAGCACAGCGGCAGATGGACCGCGCCCAGCACCGTGGAGAGGTTCTTGATCCGGCCGAGCCGCTGCTGGAGTTCCCGGCTGCGGGCGAACTGGCCGGCCCAGGCGGCGTACGCGTAGTTCTCGGCGGCGGCGACGCGCAGCTTGGGCAGGCCCCGCAGGGTCTGGAACGCCTGGTTGTTCAGCTTGTTGGAGAGCACCACCAGCCTGCGCTGCCAGCGCACCTGCCACAGCCCCAGCCCCAGGAACACGGCGGCGACGACGACGAGCATCCCGATCGCGGCCAGCGCCATCGGCACGCTGTACCAGAGCAGCAGGCCGAGGTTCACGGCGCCGATGGTGACGGACTGAGCGACCGACGGGCCGAGGCCCGCCAGCAGTCGGCGGATGGCGCTGATGCCCATGGCAGCGCTCGCCAGCTCACCCGTGGAGCGTTCGGCGAAGAACTTCGTCGGCAGCCTCAGCAGCCGGTCCCAGACGGCCGGCTGGAGTGTCGCCTCGATCCGGCCCTCCAGCCGCAGGATGGTCATGTTCTGGAGGAGCATGAAGGCCGCCGCCACCACGGCGCTGACCAGGACGGCCAGACACACCTGCTCGATCAGCCCCTGCTGGGCCCGCGGCACGTACTCGCCGAGCACCTTGCCGGTCGCGACCGGCACCAGCGCGCCGATCGCCACCGTGACGAGCCCGCCGAGCAGCAGGTTCGTCAGGTCGCGGCCGGTGCCCCGCATGCTGAACCGCAGCAGCCCGAGCGGGCCGAGCGGCCGCTCGGGCAGCGGGCGGTAGAACATGACGGCCCGCGGCTCGAACTCCTCCGCGTTGGCCTTCTCCACCGGCGTCTCGCGGCCGGTCGTGGGATGGACGGCGACATAGCCGCCGCGCCGCCACAGCAGCGCGACCGGCGCCCCGGACAGCGCCCGGTGTGCGACCAGCGGGCCGACGTCGTCGCGCCACCAGCGGCCGTCCAGTCGTACGGCGCGGGTGCGCACGCGGGAGGCGAGCGCGATCTGCTCGACGGGGTCCAGACGGTCGTTGCCGGCGCCGTCCGGGTCGGCTCGACGAGGGCGATGCCGGCGGCCCCCGCGACCAGCTTGCAGGCGGCGAACGTGGCGTCCGCGTCCGCGGCCGTCGCGCGCGGCCCCGCCTTGCGGCCGATCGACGCCAGCAGCGTCCGGTCGGCCTGGGCGCGCACCGCCTCACCGGCCTTGATGCCGGCGGCCGTGCGCGTCTCGTGGGTGTGCTCCAACTGCTCGATCCAGCGGTCGAGGGTGGTCAGCAGGCGGTACTGCTGGTCGACCATGGACTGCCACACCGCCGGGTCCATCAGCAGGTCGGCGGCGGCCTCCGCGCCGTACAGCGAGCCGTACTGGACGCTGCCCGGCGGGACCTGCATCCAGAACACGTCGTCGTCCCCCACGCTCGAACGGACGAGCGCGGGGGGCATCCCCGTCCTCGGCGGGCCGCTCGCCGGCCATCGGGGCCTGGAAGAGGACGGACAGTCCGCGGCCGACGCCGAGGGCGAGGGCGTACTCCAGCGGGCTCGACGCGGGCGGCACGTACAGGGGGTTGCCGTACTCGTCGTAGGACCAGGTCTGGGTGCTCGCGGGCTGGTACAGCTCGCGCAGGCCGACGCGGTGGACCACGCAGTCGCGCAGGGGGCGGGCCACCAGGGTGTGCCGGGGCCCGGCGACCGGGCCGAGCAGCAGCGAGCCCGCCTCCAGCCGGCCCAGGTGGTGCCAGTGGCCCCGCTGTTCCGCGTCCACCGCGAACAGGTCCAGCGCGCCGGAGGCGACCAGCCACAGCACCTGCGGACCCTCGAGGTCCAGCCGGCCGACCCCGGCGCAGTCGACCCGGGTGCCCGTCCGCCCCAACGCCGAGAGGACGACGTCGCCTTCGTGTACGGCCGTCATCTCACCGCTCCCTGACCAGCGCCGCGTACGCCCCACCGCGTGCGAGAAGGTCCTCGTGCCGTCCGCGCTCCACGACCGTGCCGTGTTCGAGGACGACGATCTCGTCGCTGTCGCGGACCGTGCTGAGCCGGTGCGCGATGACCACGCAGGCGCAGCCGCGTCGGCGCAGGTTGTCCATGACGACCTGCTCGGTCTCCGCGTCCAGCGCGCTGGTCACCTCGTCCAGCACCAGGATGCTGGGCCGGCGCACCAACGCCCGTGCGATCTCCAGGCGTTGGCGCTGACCGCCGGAGAAGTTGCGGCCGTCCTGCTCGACCCGGCTGTGGATGCCGCCGGGCCGCCGCACGACGAGGTCGTACAGGGCGCGTCCCGCAGGGCCTCCACCACCGCCTCGTCCGGGACGGAGGGGTCCCACAGCGCCACGTTGTCGCGGACCGTGCCCTCGAAGAGGAACACCTCCTGGTCGACGAAGGAGACCGAGGCGGCGAGGGCCCCGCGCGAGATGTCCTCCAGCCGCTGTCCGTCGATGCGGATCACGCCCTCCCACGGCGCGTACAGGCCCGAGATCAGCCGGGACACCGTCGACTTGCCGCTGCCCGAGCCGCCCACCAGCGCGACCTGCTGCCCCGGCCCGACACTCAGGTCGAAGCCGGTCAGCAGCGGTTTGTCGAGTGGGCTGTAACCGAAGCCGATGTTCTCCAGCTCGACATGGCCGTGCAGCCGGCGGGTGGCGTCGCCGCCGGAGCGGCGGTCGTAGAGCGGGTCGGCCCGGAAGTTCTCCACGTCCTTCAGCCGGGCCACGTCCGCCGCGAAGTCCTGGATGCGGCCCGCCACACCGTTCAGCCGGGTCAGCGGGGCGGTGAAACGGGCGACCAGCGCCTGGAAGGCGACCAGCAGACCCACCGAGATGGCGCCCTCGATCGCCCGCATCCCGCCGATCCACAGGATCAGCGCGCTGTTGACGGTGGCCAGCGTCGGCGCGACCACGCCCAGCCAGGCGCCGGGCACCCCGAGCCGCTGCTGCTCCTCCAGCGTGGTGGCGTGCTGCCCGGCCCACTTGCGGAAGTAGCCGTCCTCACCGCCGGTCGCCTTCATCGTCTCGATCAACTGGAGCCCGGTGTACGCCGTGTTGGTCAGCCGTGCGTTGTCCGCGCGCAGCTTCGCCGTGCGGGTCGCGCGCATCCGGATCACCACGCGCATCGCGACCAGGTTCAGCAGGGCCACGCCGATGCCGACGAACGTCAGCTGCGGGTCGTAGGTGTAGAGGAGGACCGCGTACAGGACGACGACCACCGCGTCCACGCCCGCCGACGCGAGGTCGCGGGCCAGGGTCTCGGCCACCGCGTCGTTCGACTGGAGGCGCTGCACCAGGTCGGCCGGGCTGCGCTGGGAGAAGAAGGTGACCGGCAGCCGCAGCAGATGGCGCAGGAAGCGGGCGCTGGACAGCGTCGAGGAGATGATCCGGCCGTGGTGCAGGTTGGCCTGCTGGAGCCAGGTCAGTGCGACGGTGAGCAGCACGCAGGTGCCCATCGACGCGAAAAGCACCTCCAGCAAGGAGGTCTGACCGCCGATCAGGAACATGTCGATGTAGGTCCGGCTCAGTGCCGGGACGGCCGCGCCCACCACGACCAGCAGCAGGCTCGCCAGCACGGCGGCCGGCAGGGTGCCCGCGGTGCCCCGCAGCCGGGACGGCATCGCGCCCAGCACACCCGGCCTGCGCCCGCCGCGCTCGAAGTCCGCCCCGGGCTCCAGCACCAGCACCACGCCGGTGAAGCTGCCGTCGAAGTCCTCCATCGGCACGAACCGGCGGCCCTTGGCGGGGTCGTTGACGAACACACCCCGGCGGCCGAGGCGCCGGCCGAGGCCCTCGTAGACGACGTAGTGGTTGAACTCCCAGAACAGGATCGCGGGCGACCTCACCTCGGCGAGGGCCGCCAGGTCCATCTGCATCCCCTTGGCGGTCAGGCCGTAACCGCGGGCCGCCTTCAGGAGGTTGCTCGCGCGCGAGCCGTCCCGCGAGACCCCGCACGCGATGCGCAGTTCTTCCAGCGGGACGTGCCGGCCGTGGTGGCCGAGGACCATGGCGAGGGAGGCGGCCCCGCACTCCACGGCCTCCATCTGGAGCACGGTGGGCGTGCGGACGGTCTTCACCCGGCTCTTGGGGACCGCACGCCTGGGCGGCGCGGCCCGCCGTCTGCCGCGGGTCTCGGTCGCGGTCACGGAAGCAGCCAATCGAGGGGACGCTGGTCGGCCAGCCGGATCGAGGCGGTGGCCATGGTCATGGAGGTGAGCGCGTACGGCGGTCCGTCGGCCGACGACCACCTGTAGCCGCTCTCCGTGGCCGAGGAGCGGTCGAGGCGGACCAGGACCGCGACCGGGCGGCCCTCCTCGGTGAACTGTTCGCCCAGTTGGCTGTCGCCGAGGAACGCGGAGATCTGCTGGGCCGACCGGGCCGTGCGGTCCACCGACTTCACATGGCCGCGCAGCACGCCGTACCGCTGCGACGGCACGGTCTGCACGGTCAGGTCGACGGCCGCGTCGACCGGGACGGAGGCCGCGTTCTCCGCCGGGACGTACACCGTCGCGTAGAGCGGGTCGTCGGCCCGCGCGACCTTCTCCACGGCGGCGACGTTCGCGCCGGTGGCGATGATCTGACCGATGGTGGCGGCGAGCGCGGTGATCCGGCCGGCGGCGACCGTGCGCACCACGGTCTCGCCGTCGGCGGTACGCACCTTCAGCACGGGGGAGCCGGCGGGCAGCCGCTCACCCTCCTTCGCGAGGACCGCGGTGACCTGGCCGGCGGCGGGACTCTGGAGGATGTAGCTGCCCTCGCCGTGGGTGAGGACGGCGGGCGCGCTCACCGTGGAGGCGACCGAACCGGTCACCGCCCACACGGACGCGGCGGCCATGACGACCACGGTCACGGAGAGCACCAGCCAGCCCTGGGGGCGGGCGAAGCGCACCGGCAGGTCGAGTTCCTCGGGTGACTGGAGCTTGGTGAGGGCCTGTTGGCGGAACTGCACGGGACTTCCCTCGGGGGTTCACGGCACCGACTCGGGGGTTCACGGGAGCGAGCCGGGGTTGCACGGGGCCGGGCCGGGGGTCGCGCGGCACCGAGGAGTCCCGGAACCGGGTGACGGCTCCGGGACTCAAAGGGTCACAAGGGCGCGATCAGAGACCGGCGACCAGGTTGGTGACCGGGGCGGTGCTCAGGCCGGTCGCACCCTCGACGGTGCCGACGACCGTGTCGACCAGGCCGGAGACCGGGGCGATGCCGTCCACCAGGCCGGTGACGGTGCCGAGGGCGTGCACGGACAGGCCACCGGAGACGTTGTCGAGGTCGGCGTCGGCGATCTCGACGGTCTCGACCTGGGGGGTGGAGTTCATGGGGGAACTTCCCTTCATATGGATATCTCACAAGGGGGGAGCGGCCCCCTCTGGGGACAGATGACGGCCGCGACCGCGGGCGCCGAAGGCCCGTTTCCGTAAAGCCCCGGCGGGCCCCGCGATGCGTTGGATCAAAGCAGGTCCGCCGCCGACGCTTCCAATCAATCACCGGCCCCACCAGGGCACTTGCGTCACGGGAGAGTCAAAGCGTGCAGGCGCGGCCACGCCTTGTCGGCGACTTCTTCACACCTCGGGCCGAGATCGCTCCGATGAGCGGCGCACGCCCTCGCGGCGAATCCGACACACCGGTCCCAATGGCGCGGCGGGGACGCGCGGTTGTGCAGAAGCCCGGTGTCCCGTGACCCGCTTGGGCAATCGGTGTGCAGATTCCCTGAAGCAGGGATTCCGCTCTCCGATCCGAACGGTCCGTCAGTGACCGGTCACCGTCGGTATCAGCCCAGGAGGGCGTAGACGGTGCTCGCCCGTGCGGCGAGTTCACCCGAGCGCTCGGCCGTCATCGTGACGTCGGCGAACGCCATCCGGCGGCCCAGCTTCGTCAGCACCGCCTGGATCAGGACATCCGAATCGGTCACCGCGCGCTGGAAGGACGTCGACTGCTGCACCGTCGTCATCGGCACGAAGGCCCCCCGGGCCGCCGAGACGGCGATCACCGTCGCGGTGTCCGCGGCCGCCATCAACGCCTGCCCCGACAGCCCACCGCCCTCCCGCGCCAACTCCGTCGACCAGGGCAGACGCAGAATCGCCCGGTCGTCCCCCAGCGCCTCCACGGACAGGCCCAGCGCGCGCACCCAGGGCGCGAAAGAGTCGGAAAGGATCTTGTCGGCTTCGGTGGTCGTCATCGTCATATGGGCGATTGTTCCCCGGCCGACGGCCCCGGACTCCGGTCATGGCCGATTCACGGTTTCGCAAAGGAAGCCGGCAAACGCGATTGAACGCACCCCGCACCCCCTGCGTACTGATGGCCAACCAGGCGCCGCTGTACGGAGCTGCCGCCCCCGGCAGCCGGACCCCGTCCCCCCAGGAGGTCGAGTTTTTTGAGTCACAAGCGAATTCCGAAGCGCAAGGCCGCGATAGCGGTGGGCGGTGTCGCGGCGCTCGGAGCGGCGGCACTCCTGCTGCCCCACGCCAACGCCTCCCAGGACGCCGGCGACACGGCCGCCGCGGCGCCGAGGACCATGAAGGCGGCGGACGCCTCGGACCTCGCCTCGCAGCTGCAGAACCTGCTCGGCGACGCCTTCGCGGGCTCCTACTTCGACACCGGCAAGAACCAGCTCGTCGTCAACGTCGTCGACGTCTCCGGTGACCAGAACAACGTCATCGTCCAGGCCAAGAAGGCCGGCGCGAAGGTACGCGAGGTCGAGAACAGCACGGCCGAACTCAAGGCCGCCGCGCAGACCCTCAAGGCCGACGCGACCATCCCGGGCACCTCCTGGGCGGTCGACCCGCGGACCAACAAGATCCTCGTCACCGCCGACTCCACGGTGACCGGCGGCAAGTGGGACCGGCTGGAGTCCACCGTCCAGAACCTCGGTGCCGGGACCGCGACCATCAAGAAGTCGGCCGGCACCTTCAAGACCTTCGCCTCCGGCGGTGACGCCATCTTCGCCGGCGGAGCGCGCTGCTCCCTCGGCTTCAACGTCACCGCGGGCGACGGCTCCCCGGCCTTCCTGACGGCCGGTCACTGCGGCGTCGCGGCCGAGGCCTGGTCCGACTCCGAGGCCGGCGAGCCCATCGCCACCGTCGACCAGGCGGTCTTCCCGGGCGAGGGCGACTTCGCACTCGTGAAGTACGACGACCCGGCCACGGTCGCCCCGAGCGAGGTCGACCTCGGCGACCGGACCGTACAGATCTCCCAGGCCGCCGACGCGACCGTCGGCACCCAGGTCTTCCGGATGGGCAGCACCACCGGTCTCGCCGACGGGCAGATCCTCGGCCTCGACGCCACCGTCAACTACCCCGAGGGCACCGTCACGGGCCTCATCCAGACCGACGTCTGCGCCGAGCCCGGCGACAGCGGCGGCTCGCTGTTCACCCAGGACGGCCTCGCGCTCGGCCTGACCTCCGGCGGCAGCGGCGACTGCACGGTCGGCGGTGAGACCTTCTTCCAGCCGGTCACCACCGCCCTGGAAGCGGTCGGCGCCACCCTCGGCGACGCCGGGGCCGGAGCCGGCGCGGGTGCCGACGAGGGTGTCGGCGCCGAGGACGGCGTCGGCGGCGAGGAGGCCGGAGCGGGCGCCGGTGAAGGTGCCGACGCGGGCGCCGGTGAAGGCGCCGGTGAAGGTGCCGCTGAAGAGGTCGGCGGCCAGGAGGTCGGCGGCGAGGCCGGCGCGGCGAGGAGGCAGGTCAGGAGGACACCGGTCAGGACGCAGGCGGAGCAGCCGGTGCCGAGGACCAGAACGGTGACGGCGTCCAGGACGACTCGGGGCTGACCGAGACCCACTGACACACCGTCCGCACAGCTCACCCCGTACCACCGCCGGACGTACCCACCCGTCCGGCCGGTGCCACGTCCGGTCCTCCGGCGGGAGGGCCGGACCGTCCGTGTTTCCCCGGAGCCCGGCCGTTGACGGCGCGTCAGCCCCGGTCCCGCGCCGACGAGGCCCGCAGCAACAGCAGCGCCACGTCGTCGATCCGCTCCTCCGCAGCCGCGTAGTGCCCCACCAGCTCGTCGGCCAGCGCCTCCAGCGGCAGATCGCCCGCCTCGCCCAGCCGCCGCCCCAGGTCCGCCACCGCGTCCTCGATGTCCACGCCCGGCGACTCGATCAACCCGTCGGTGTAGAGGGCGAGTACGCAGCCGGGCGACAGCGTGATCTCCGTGGTCGGATACGTCGCCTCCGCGTCGATGCCCAGCAGCGGGCCGCCGGCCAGGTCGAGGACCCGCACCCGTCCGTCCGGCCGCCGCAGCAGGGGCGGCGGATGCCCGGCCCGCGCCATCACCGCGCGACCGTGCGCCGGGTCCAGCCGCAGATACAGGCAACTGGCGAACAGCTCCGTGCCCAGGTCGATCATCAGCCGGTTGGTGCTGCGCATCACCTCGGCCGGTCCCTGCCCCACGGTCGTGTACGCCCTCACGGCGGTGCGGAGTTGCCCCATCAGCCCGGCCGCCGTCACGTTGTGCCCCTGTACGTCCCCGATCACCGCCGCCGGCAGCGGACGCGAGGGCACCAGGTCGTAGAAGTCGCCGCCGATCTCCATGCCCCGGGTGGCCGGCAGATAGCGGGCGCTCGCCTCGATGCCGGGCAGCGACGGCAGCGAGTGGGGGAGCAGGGCGGCCTGGAGGCCGTGCGCGAGCCGGTGCTTGGCGTCGTACAGCAGGGCCCGGTCCAGGGCCTGCGCGATCAGCCCGGCCAGGCTGGTCAGGACGGCGCGTTCGTGCGTGGAGAAGCTGTGCGGCTCGGCATAGGCCAGCACGCAGACGCCGACCGGGCGGCCCGAGGCGATCAGCGGCAGGTAGGCCCAGGCCGCGAAGCCGTCGGGGGTGGCGTGCCGCGCCGGGTAGAGGTGCTCCAGTTGGCGGCGGGAGTCGAAGAACGCGGGCACGCCGTGGGTGACGGCGTGCGTGCCGGGGGTGGGGGAGGCCAGCGGCATCCCGTCGAACCGCTCCACCAGGTGCGGGTCGGGGTAGCCGTGGTGTCCCAGGACGTGCAGTCGGCCCGCCCGCGACCCGAGCAGCGCCAGGGCCCCGCTGCCCACGGCCGGCGCGATCTCCTCGGCCACCAGCCGCACCACGTCCTGCACGCTCACCGTCTCGGTGAGCGCCCCGGCCAGGCTCAGCGCCTGCGACATCGACACCAGCCGGGGCGGGGCGTCGTCGCCCTCCGTACCGGCCGGGCTCGTCACCGACACCGCCCGGGCCCGGACCACCCGCACACTGATCCCGGTGGTGCTGGGGTACAGCCGGAAGGACAGCCAGGCCGAGGGCGGGCGCAGCGCCACGAACGACGTGACGTGCTGGCTGATCAGCGCGGCCCGGTAGCGCTCCTCGTACATCGGGTCGGCCAGCCAGGGCACCGACGCCCACAGGTGGGTGCCCAGCAGCTCGCCGACCGGGACCCCGAGCAGGTCGGCCGCGGCGGCGTTGGCGAACCCCACCCGCCCCGACAGGTCCAGCGAACACAGCCCGTACGGCAGCCGGGCCACCAGCCGCGCCGCCTCCACCGTGCCCAGCGTGTCGGCGGCGGCCGGCCGCGTGTCCAGCGGATCGCTCTCGCCGCGCACCGGACGGTTCTCGGCGGCGGCCCGCTCCAGCCGCAGCGCCAGCCGCTCACAGGCCGCCTGCAGCTCGTGCCGTTCCCGGTCGGACAGCTCCGGCGGGTGCGAGCCGGGCCAGGTCACGAAGACCGCGCCGTACACCTTCGAGCCGGTCGCCAGCGGCAGCGCGGCCAGCGCGAACGGGTACGGCAGGACCACGGCGATCCGCGGATAGGAGCGGGCCATCTCCTCCTCGCCGCCCACCCACACCAACCGCCGCTCACGCACCGCGCGCGCGATCGGGATCGGCGCGCCGACGCCCACCCGCTGCCAGGGCGCCGCGAACGACCGCGGCAGTCCCGCCATCACCGCCATCTCCAGCACCGGCTCGTCGTCCGGCAGCAGGTAGACCGCGCCGGAGTGCGCCCCGACGGCGTCCATCATCGCCGTCAACGCCGGGGCCAGCATCGACCGGCCGGCCGGGTCCCCGGGCGCCCGGCCGGACAGCTGCTCGTCGGACACGGCGACCACCTCCTCGCCCGGCCGCACCATCCCAGGCAACCAAATCTGCCCCCTGCGGGCCGCGCGCGCACGGCGGGGGTCCGGCCGGTGCCGGTGCGGCGACCGCCCGACCGGACAGCCGGGCGGGCGGCGGACCGACGCCCGGCAGCACAGCACCCCACCTGGCGCCCACCGCGGGGGGGCGGCTTGGCGGGG
>NZ_MPOH02000017.1:296384-341074 GCF_001896135.2 Streptomyces phaeoluteigriseus | reverse complement strand
GTGCCCGACGCGGCTCACCCGCGCCCGCACCGGCCCGCGCCCGCACCGGCCCGCGCCCGCATCGGCCCGCGCCCGCATCGGCCCGCGCCCGCATCGGCCCACGCCGATCCGAAGGCGCCTGGCGGCCCTGCACCTTCACGACGCGGCCTGGCGGCCCTGCACCTTCACCACACGCATCGTGCGCCTCGGACGTCGTCATGGCGTCGACGTCCGTGGGGTCGGCCCACGGTGAGGGGCCGTTCCAGGGGTAGTCGCTTGCCATGACTGTCTACGGATTGCACGCCTCGCACGAACAGATCCCGCCCGCTGATCTCCTCGACGCCGTGGTTCGTGCGGAACAGGCGGGCTTCACCGCCGCCATGTGCTCGGACCACTTCTCGCCGTGGAGCGTACGCCAAGGGGAGTCCGGCTTCGCCTGGTCATGGCTGGGTGCCGCCCTCCAGGCCACCGACCAGGTGCCGTTCGGTGTGGTGAACGCCCCCGGTCAGCGCTACCACCCCGCGGTCGTCGCCCAGGCGATCGCCACCCTCGCATCCATGAACCCGGGCCGGTTCTGGGCCGCACTGGGCACCGGCGAGGCCTCCAACGAGCACATCACGGGCACGGGTTGGCCGCGCAAGGACACGCGTACCGCGCGACTGCGCGAGTGTGTCGACGTCATCCGGGCGCTGCTGCGAGGAGAGGAGGTCAGCCACGACGGCCTGGTGAGCGTGGACCGGGCCAGGCTGTGGACGCTGCCCCCCGACGTACCGCCGCTGATCGGAGCCGCTTGCAGCACCGCCACCGCTGCCTGGTGCGCCGAGTGGGCGGACGGACTGATCACGGTCAACGCCCCGCCGGAACGGCTGCGCGAGATCGTCGGTGCGTACCGTGACGCGGGCGGCCGCGGGCCCCTCCACCTTCAGGTACACCTGAGCTGGGCACCCGACGAGGAGGAAGCCCTCGCGCTGGCCCACGATCAGTGGCGTACCAACGTCCACGCCCCGCCGGTCAGTTGGGACCTGGACTCCGCGGAACTCTTCGACATCGTCAGTGAGCACGTCACTCCCGAGCAGGTGGCCCGCACCGTCGACGTCTCTTCCGACCTCGGCCGGCACACCGCCCGGCTGCAGGAGTACGCCGACCTCGGCTTCGACGCGGTCATGCTGCACCACGTGGGCCGCGAACAGAGCGCGTTCATCGATGCGTTCGGTGCCGAGGTCCTGCCGCAACTCGACGTGACCCGCCCGATCCCCGCCACGGCGAAGGAGTACCGATGCGTCTGACGCGCACGTCCGACCTGTGGTGGAAGAACGCGGTGGTGTACTGCCTGGACGTCGAGACGTACCAGGACGGCAACGGCGACGGCATCGGCGACTTCGCGGGGCTCACGCAGCGCATCGACCACCTGGTGCGGCTCGGTGTGACCTGCGTGTGGCTGATGCCGTTCTATCCGACGCGGGAGCGCGACGACGGCTACGACATCACGGACTTCTACGGGGTGGACCCGCGCCTGGGAACCCTCGGGGACTTCACCGAGTTCGTCCGCACCGCACGGGACCGTGGCATCCGCGTGATCGCCGATCTCGTCGTCAACCACACCTCCGAGGACCACCCCTGGTTCCGGGACGCCCGCTCCGGCCGGGACTCCGCACACCGCGACTGGTACGTCTGGAAGGACGAGCCCCCCAAGGACGGTCCCGAGGGCGTGGTCTTCCCCGACGCGGAGGACAGTCTGTGGGAGTACGACGAGGCCAGCGGACAGTACTACCTGCATCGCTTCTACAAGCAGCAGCCCGACCTCAACGTCGCCAACCCCTTGGTCCGCGACGAGATCGCCCGCATCATGGGCTACTGGACGCAGCTGGGACTGTCCGGGTTCCGGGTCGACGCCGTGCCCTTCCTCCTGGAGACCGACGGGCAGAGCGACGCGGGAGCACTCCCCGACCCGCACGAGTTCCTCGCCGATCTGCGCGCCTTCCTCGGCCGCCGGAACGGCGAGTCGATCCTGCTGGGCGAGGTCAACCTCCCCTACGACGGCACCACCCGTTTCTTCGGCGATCCCTCGTCGGACCGCGGGGACGAACTCACCATGTGCTTCGACTTCGTCGCGATGCAGCAGATGTACCTGTCGATGGCGCGCAAGGACGCCAGGCCGCTGGCCGCCGCCCTGCGCGACCGCCCCGCCGCGCCGCGCGACGCCCACTGGGCCATGTTCGTGCGCAACCACGACGAACTCACTCTCGACAAACTCAGCGACGACGAACGGAGCGAGGTGTTCGCGGCTTTCGGTCCGGACAAGGACATGCAACTGTACGGCCGAGGGCTGCGCCGCAGGCTGCCACCCATGGTCGACGGCGACCAACGCCGCATCGAACTCGCCTACAGCCTGCTGTTCACCCTGCCGGGTACCCCTGTGCTCTTCTACGGAGAGGAACTCGGCATGGGCGAGAACCTGGCCGCCGAGGGACGCCAGGCCGTACGCACACCGATGCAATGGACCCCGGAGAAGGGCGCCGGGTTCTCCACCGCCGACCCGGACACCTTTCCCAACCCCCTGGTGGACTCCGAGTTCGGCCCCCGGAAGATCAACGTGTACGAGCAGAGCCGCGACCCCGGCTCCCTCCTCAGCCGCATGCGTCTGTTCATAGAACGCTACCGGGAGGCCCCCGAACTGGCCTGGGGCGACTACCGCCTGGTGGAGACGGGGGAGCGCTCGGTCCTGGCGCACGTCTGCAGCGCCGGAGACGGCACCGTGTTGGCCGTGCACAACTTCGCGGACCAGCCTGTCACCGTGCGGCTGGAGATGCGCGAGGCCCGAGCGGGAGGGCGGCTGACGGACCTGCTCGACGAGGCACACGCCGGTCTCAAGGCGTCCGACGACGGCATGTGGCACGTCGACCTGCCCGCCTACGGCTACCGGTGGCTCCGCCTCGGCACCCCGGCGGACGACCCCGCAAGAATCACTTCCGACTGACCTGCCCCCAGCGCGGGCTGGTGACCGCCCAGGTGACGAGCGGGTCGCACAGGCCCGCGGGCGACCGGGGCGCGGCCGGCAGCTCGTGGGCCACCATCCGGAAAGCCTGGCCGTCGAAGCACACAAGGTCCTCGTTCCCGCCGGACACGGTGTCCGCCGGCACGGAAAGGCGGACCAAAGACCACCAAGCACCAACCGCGTTGCCGATGGAAGGGAAGATCTGCGCGGACATCGGCGGAGTGGCGGAACCGACTGGCACGCCGTGACGTCTGGCACAGCGCGACCATGTCGTCGGGGGAGTCCGGGAACGTCCGAGAGGTGGCTGCGACGTGTTCGTCCTGTTGATGTATGCCGCCGTGCTTGCCATACCGCTCTGGGCCATCGCGGTCGTGGTGAAGCTGATATCGGTCGCCGTTCCCGGGCGCCGACCGGACTGGGCCAGGGACCTGCTGCGTTGGAGCGCGGGCATGGCGGCGATTGCGGCCGTCATGGTCTACGCGATCGGGCTCGGTTCGGTCCAGTGGGACGCGAGCGAAGCCGAGTCCGGGGCGGGGTCCGCCCCCGCCGATCCCTGCCGCTCCCTCCCGCCCGGCACACTCGACCGACTCGCCGGGCACGAACCGTCCTACTTCCCGCTGGGTTTCGACTGTCTGCTGGACGGCGGTCGCGTCGTCGCGGCCGACGGCCCCTACACCTCGCTCAACGCGCTGGCCGCTGCCTTCGCCTTCGCCGCGGTGCTCTTGCTGCTCGCGGTGGGGTTTCTCGATGAGTACCGGGCGCGTGCGGAGACGAAGGCGGGGAGGTCAGGCGCTTCGGAGGCACGGGCCTGACGGCGCTGGAGAGCCGAGGTGCGCTTGATCGGCATCGTCTGACACCTCCGTCGATACCCGCCCAGGACCGTGTACGGACGGTGAACGCGCCCAGCTGGTCGTCGTCATCCGGGTCGACCCATGGGCACCGCCCGGCACCGACACCGCTTCCCGATCTTCGGCGAGCACTGAATCGGCGCATCGCGCGCCGGCGGGACGCTCTGCCGTACGAAACCGACCGCATTTGCCCAGGTGATAAGTACGGCGTTTAGGGCAATCGCTCCCATGAAACCCAGAGGGCACGACCGGCCGCGCAGGGAGTGGGACACATGGACCGCGATGAGACTGAGGCACGCTTGCTGGAGGGCCTGACGGTCGACAACCGCAGACCGGAACAACCGATACTGCTGGACAGCGGTCGCGAACCGATCACTACCTGGCGGGAGAACTACCCCTACGACCGGAAAGTGACGCGCAAGGCGTACGAGCGGCGTAAGCGGGTCCTGCAAATCGAAATGCTCAAACTTCAGCGCTGGGTCAAGGAGACCGGCAGTCGCATGGTCCTGATATTCGAGGGCCGTGACGCGGCAGGAAAGGGCGGCACCATCCAGCGCTTCACCGAGCGCCTCAATCCGCGCGGCGCCAACATCGTGGCTCTGGACAAGCCCACTGAACGCGAAAAGGGACAGTGGTACTTCCAGCGCTACGTCAACCATCTCCCTGGACCAGGAGAAATCGTCTTCTTCGATCGCTCCTGGTACAACCGCGCGGGAGTCGAACGCGTTATGGGTTTTTGTACGCAGCGGGAATACGAACTTTTCCTCGAACAGTGCCCGGCGTTCGAGAAAATGCTGGTGGACGACGGGATTGTTCTCGTGAAATTCTGGTTCTCCGTGTCACAGGCGGAGCAGCGGACGCGCTTCGCGATCCGCCAGGTCGACCCGGTCCGACAGTGGAAGCTCTCACCCACCGACGTCCAGTCCCTTGATCTCTGGGACGAGTACACCACCGCCAAGGTGGAGATGTTCCGGGCCACTGACACGGAACACGCCCCGTGGACCGTCGTCAAGAGCAACGACAAGCGACGTGCCCGCCTCGAAGCCATGAGCAGTCTGCTCCACCGCATCGACTATGCGGCCAAGGACGCGGAAGTGGTCGGCAAGCCGGACCCGCTCATCGTCGGCGCCGCGGCCACCCTCCTCGAACCGGGGGAGGAGGACACGGCCCTCTCCCCGACCCCGCTCGCCGCCCAGGCCGGAGGCCCTGGGAACCACCCCGACACGGCGACCACCGCTGCGCGGGACGAAGGCGCGCGATAGCGAGGTGTCGCCGGGCGTGCCACCCTCGCCGCCGGAGCGGCGCCGACGGCCCGCGCCCTCGGCGGCGAGGACGCGCGCCCTTCCTGCGCCTTGCCGACGAGGCCTCGGGCCCTTCCTGTGCCAGGTCGACGCTGCGGCACCGGCTCGCTGCCCGATGTGGCGTCGTCCTACGACGGGTGGTCTTCGCCCGTCAGCGGATCGTGGCCCCAGTTCATGAGGGAGTGGCGCCAGCGGGTGTCGCGTACGTCTCCGGCGGGGCGCTGCGCGAGATGGCGGCGGATGTAGCCGACGACTTTGCGCATGTGCTGATGGTCGGCGTCCGTCAGGTCGTCCTTGCGGGTGTGGAGGATGCTGAGGATACGGCGGCCCGAGGCATGTCCGGTGGACTCGCCGCCGTCCTTGTGCTGTCCCGCGTCGAGGGATTCTGCTGTCTCCAGCCACTTCGCCAGTTGCGACGGCTTCATGTTGACCAGTTCACGGAACTCGTTCCACGTCTGCTGTTGCTGCTCGTCCACCTGAGGCTCACTTCTTGCGCTTCTTGAGGGCGGACGGCTTGTGGACGGCCGAGCGTCCTGACTTGTCGCTGCGTACCTCGTACTGCGGTTCTTCGGGTGAGGCGTCCACGGTGCGTCCGGCAGCCTTGGTCCGCTTGGTGATCTTCTTTTCGACCTTCCCCGTCGTTTCGCTGCCGTGGCTGTTCCAGGCCACGTTGTCGCCTTTGCGTGGGGCCTTGTCCTGGCCGTCGTCCTTGGTCACGCGTGCACCTCCTGATGTCGAGGCGCGGCCCCGGGTGTTCCGTGCCGGGGCTGCGGCCTGTGTGTTCACCTTGGAGGGCGGCCGGACGGACCGCATCCCGGACGCTCCCGACGATGGCCCCCGGGTGCGGCGTCCGGTGCCTTGTCCCCGGGGTGGTTCCTCACCGGCGGCGGTGAAGGCGACGTCGACGGCTGAGCCGTCGATCGTGAGGTTGGACAAGCACCCCGCACCTGTGTGGCGCGGGCTGTCGGTGACCGGCTCGCGGACGATCAGCGGCACCTCCGAGACGACGGTGGGCAAAGCGCGACGGCGGTAAGCGGGGAATCAGCCCTACTTGCTTCGGGCTGCCCGGTCACGGCCCGCCGGATGTCCGGGCGGCGGCGTCCCCGCGTCGGGTCAACGCGATGCTCTCGCCGGGTCGACGCGATGCTCCGGGTCTCGGCGGCGGCGAACGGCCTCGGCGGACCGGTCGGCGCGCCGTACGTGCCGTGTGGCGCGAGGCGGAGCGTCGGCGAACAACCCCTGGCAGTCGACATGTTGACGTGTCGCAGCTATGTCATGACGGCTTCCTGAAGGAGAGACGCATGCGACCTGCGGGTTGTGGGGTCCCTCGGAGTCGGCACGTAGCGGGGAACCGGCGGAGTACGCCGCCGGTTCCCCGCTACCCCGCCCCGGAAGGAACCTCCCGTGTTGAACCGCCACCTGCGCAGTGCCGTCGTCGCCACCGCCGCGATCACCGCCGGACTGCTGATGACGGCGTGCCAGAACGGCACCGACGACAGCGCGTCCGGCATAACCGGTACAGGGGTGGCAGGGGTCACCGAGAAGGAGACGGGATCCACGAACTCGAAGGGCGTCAGCGCTTCGTTCAAGAACGGAGAGGTCACCTACCGCGCCCCGGGCAAGTACATCGTGTCCGTACCGGGCAAGGGCGACCAGCAGTTCCTGGTCGCCGACGACACAGAGGTCTACGGCGCCGGCACGATCTGCGGCACGGCGGGTGCCGGGGTGGACGCGCCGTGCACGCTCGACCAGCTGGAGGCGGCCACCAAGGAGGACGCCGTGAGTGCCGACGTGGAGATGAGGAACGACGCCGTGAGTGCCGACGTGGAGATGAGGAACGGTATCGCGACCCTCGGACCGAGCGGCGAGCCGCCCAGCAGGACGCCGGTTCCGGGACGGGTTCCGGGTCCTCAGGTTGGGGTTCGGACTCCGGCTCGTCGTCCGGCTCCGGCGACACCGTCATCGAGGGCATGGACAAGGGCAAGGGCGTCGACGGAACCTGGTTCGGCCACGTCTCCTATCTGGCGCCGGGCAAGTACACCGTCTCCGACATGAAGGGCGTCGAGCAGCAGTTCCTCCTCGCCGAGGACACCGAGATCTGGGGCTACGGCGACATCTGCGGTGACACGAGCACGGATGAAGGAGGCCAGGGCGGCACCGAGTGCACCGAGATCGAACTGGAGGATGCCGCCAAGAAGGGCTTCAGCGCCGAGGTCGTGAGCAGCAAAGGCATCGCGACCACCATCCGCGACGACCACTGAGCCACGCGTCGCGGCGAGTCGTGGCGGGCCCGCGCCTTGCTGCGGGGCCCGCCACCGACTCGGGAGTGCTTGCTGCGGGGCCCGCACCGTCTCGGGAGTGCCCCGGATGCGGCCAGCCGGAAACGGTGTCCCGCCCCGACGCCGACGGCGTGCAACTGCTCACCCGCGGGCAGGGCCGTGATCGCCCCGGAAGAACAAGGGGCACCGCGATACCAGGACCGCGCCGTCGGCAGGCAGCGCCCACACCACCGGCGACAGACCGGCCAGCTTCTCCAGGACGCGGACGCGGCGACAGGACACGGCGGTACGTCTCGTGGTTGTACGGCTGAGGCCTAGCGGGATGCGGACGGTCATGATCACGTGGCAGATTCGTGTACCCGACCCGCGGTAGGTAGTCGATCGCCTCCCCCGTTCGGCGCGGGCGGCACCGACCGCAGCAGACCGTTCACGGCCGGCCGCGGCGGCGTGACGGCCGTCGAACCCCTGAGCCGGCGGAAGCACCCGCCGCGCTGTTCACCGTTGACGCTGGCGGTCCGTCCGGCTCGGACGGCATGCGTGGCGCCGACGCGCGGCTCGGCCACCGCCGCTGGCTGGCCGCCCACCACTCCGATCGTCGTCCGGGGTGTGGGCCGCCGCGCCCGTCGCCGCGCGCGTGGTGAGCGCGGACCACCCGGACCACCTTCCTTTATCTGCCTCAAGAAGTGTCATATGTGGATAAAGGGCCACTCGGAACGAGAAAGGACGGTTGTGCATGATGTCTGGCATACCGCCTCCGGAAGACACGCGACATCCGATGAGGAGAAGCCGCCGATGACTGAGTCCATACAGACCGGAACGGGGACCGGGACCACCCGGGAAAAGGCCAAGGCGGAGACCTCGGCAACGGCCGGCCAGGCCAAAGAGGCCGCGACCCAGGTGGCGGGAACCGCGGCAGAACAGGTCCAGAGCGTAGTCGGCGAAGCACGGCAGCAGGCGGGCACGGTCATCGAGGAACTGCGACACCGCGCGAAGAGCGAGGCCGAGGACCAGGCCAAGTGGGCTGCCGACACGCTGCGGCAGTGGGCGAGTGATCTCTCCGGCATGGCCGAGAACGCCCAGGGTGACTCGCCCGCCCGCAGTCTCGCCACCAAGGCGGCCGACAAGGGTCACCGGGCGGCCGACTACCTGGACGAGCAGGGCGTTGACGGCCTTGTCTCCAACCTCCAGGGGTTCGCCCGCCGCCGACCCGGGGCCTTCCTCGGGGGTGCCGTGCTGGCAGGACTGGCTGTCGGGCGCCTGGCGCGGGTGGCGGGATCCGCCAGAACCGGTGGAGACGGGCAGCAACAAGCCGCCCCGGCACCGGACCAAGGCACTCTCGCCGCCCCGCCGCCCCGCTCCTGCCGACCGGTCCCCCCACCGGGGCCGTCCGTCACGCCCCTCCGCAGGCGCCGTCCGTTCCGCCGGTCCCCCCGGTCACCGGTACGCCGCCCGACGGCACACCGGGTCGTCCGTACCCGGAGGTGTGACATGGCTTCGATCTCCCCCATGCCGCCCGGCTCGGCCGAGCCGCAGGGGCAGGACCGATCCATGGGGCAACTGGTGTCCGTGGTGACTGCGGACCTCCAGACGCTCCTCCGTCAGGAGGTCGAACTGGCCAAGACGGAGATCAAGGAAGAGGCGACGAAGGCGGGCAAGGCCGCCGGGATGTTCGGCGGTGCGGGTTTCGCCGGCTACATGGTCCTGCTGTTCCTGTCGCTGGCCGCCGTACTCGGTCTGGCCAACGTGATGGACGGGGGCTGGGCCGCCCTGATCGTCACCGCCGTGTGGGCCGTCGTGGCGGCCGTGCTGTACCAGAAGGGCCGCCAACGAATGAGCACCGTCTCCCCGAAGCCCGAGCGAACCGTCGAAACCATGAAGGAGAACGCGGAATGGGCACGTCACCCGACCAAATGAGGGCCGAGATCGAGGCCACCCGCGGCCGGCTGTCCGCGGACGTGGACCAGCTCGCCGATCGAACCAGCCCTCGACGGGCGGTACACCGCCGCAAGGAGAGGATGCGCGGCGCCGTGTCGGGCATCCGTGAGCGGGTCATGGGCACGGCGTCGGACACCGCACATGGAGTGACCGGCACGGCGCAGTCCGCGGCCGGTTCCCTCCAGGAAGGCACCGGACGGGCGGCCGACTCGGTGCGCGCCACCGCCGGCCAGGCCGGCCAGGCCGTACAGCAGGCGCCCGACCTGGCCCGCCGTCAGACGCGCGGCAACCCGCTGGCGGCCGGCCTGGTCGCCTTCGGCGTCGGGGTGCTGGCCTCCTCCCTGCTGCCCGCCTCCGAGGCTGAGCAACAAAAGGCCTCCCAGCTCATGGAGAGTGATGCGCTGGAGCCGGTCAAGCAGGCCGTCGGCGAGTCCGCGCAGCACCTGAAGGAAGGTGCCAAGGAGGTGACCCAGAGTGCCGCCGCCGAGGTGAAGGACAGTGCCGCACAGGCCGCCCGCACCACACAGGAAGAGGCGCGCGACCAGGCGGGGCAGGTCACGGAACAGGCACGCGACTCGGGCCGAAACCTCGCGGACGAGGCGCGCCAAAGCTCCGGACCGGGCTGAGGCCCGCGTCGAGAAGCCGCAGGGGCGGTGGCCGCGCAGGCACGCCGACGCAAGGGTGCACTGCGAGAAGGCCGCCGCCCGTCGGCGCCGCCGCCCCCGTACCGGCTGATGAGAGCGGAACGGGGGCTGTCGCCGTGCATGGGCCCGCGGAGCCGCCCCCACACCAATGCGGAGTGGTGCTGCCGGCAGCACCAGCGGCACCACCGCTCATACCGGTACTGGCGTCCTTGGTCCGCCGGGCCGGGAGGGCGGGAGCGGCGCGACCATCGGCACCCCGGCGAAGTGGGTCCTGCCCGAGCCCGCGTACCAGCCGCCACCGCCCGGCAACGGGACGAGTCCCTCGGCCGGGGTGAAGGCCAGGGGCTGGTCGGCTGGAGCACGGCCTCCGAGAGGCCAAGGAGCGCAGGCTCGTGATCGGCTGGTATGGGGTCGGCGACCATACGGCTGAACGCTTCGCGGTCGGGGTAGCGAACCGCGAGTACCCCGTCGTAGCACTGCCTCTGCTCGGCGACCAGGGGGCGTGGCCGTCGCCGGCGTAGAGCACCTCGCTCCGTACCGTTTCACGAAGGCGCCCGCCCGTCGTGAGTCCTCCTGGGAGGAGGCGCGGCCGCCGGGCGCGAAGCGCGGCAGATTGAGCAGGACCATCGGCCGGGTGATGTCCGGCCCTTTCCGAAGTCCGGTCGCCATACCCGGGTCCAGAGCGCAGATCATCGGGGGCCACGCGCATGGATTCTGATGGCCGCGAGCCCGCGTACCTGCGCACCCGACGACCACCCAACGACCGCCCGGGGCCGGGGCCGGGGCCGCAGGAAGGTGTGCTGACGGACCTGGTCGGCGGCAACCTCCCGGCCGCCGTCCTGGACACGGCCAAGGACTCGGTGGGCGGCGGCCTCGCCGTCGCCGAACAGGTCGCGAAGAACCCCCAGGGCGGCCCTCAGCAGGCCCAGACCCTGGTCGACGCGGTCCACGAGTCCTTCGCCCACGCCATCGCCCACGCGAGCCTCGTCGGCGGCATCGTCATGGCCGTGGGAACCGTGGTCGTCCTCGTGGTCCTGCCCGGCCGAAAGGCCGACGGCAAGCACCATCAGGAGAAGCCGGCGGCACCGGAAGCCGACCAGGACGGGGAGTACGCCGACTCGGTCCGGTGACCCGGCGAACCTTCGGGAGCCCGCCCGACCTCGTTCCGGCGGGGCCGGGCCACGGGCGCCGCCCCGCGTACGGCGCGTACCGACGGGGCACGGGGCGGGGCAGCGGCCACGACGACGCCCCTCCGGTGCGCAGGCACAGAAGGGCACACGGTCCACGGTCCTATGGACGCCGACCAGCCCTCCCGGCACCTCCGCACCTGCTCGACGCGTTCTCCGGACGGCCCGCAGCAGGCCGCCGCACCCAGCACACTCGCCTGGTCGGGACCGCGACGGGGCGTCATACGGGTACGGGAGGCCACCGAGACCCCCGCTCCGCGCGCCGTGCCCTCCGTGCCGCGGTCTCCGGGCGCTTTGCGGGCGAGCGCCTGGTGATCTCCGCGGGCAACCTGACGGACCGTTCGGAGCAGGTAGCCCGCGGCACCGCGAGGACCGGAGCGTCGTGCGAGAAGCCGGATGGTGCCAACTGCCTGGCGGCCGAACGCGGGTCGCTGATCCGGGACTTCACACCGGTGGGTCCGGTGTCGTCCCGGACGACCAGCGGCCGTGTGGGAACGCTGGTGGGTGAGAACCGGGGTGGCACCGCCGGCCCCGGTTGCCTACTGCTCCCACGGGCCGCCGTCAGGGGGCTCCCCATCGCGTTCCGTGCGCGACCGCCGGCCGGTTCCTGTACGACCCCGGCGCCCGCCGCCACAGTGGCAGTCACGCGCTTCACAGGTCAGGCGTTGGCCAGCGACAGTTTGAGGGCGAACCCGAGGAAAAGTGCCCCCGCGGCCGATGTGGCGCCCGCGGCCAGCCGCTTGCGCCGCCGGAACGCTGCCGCAAGGCGCGTCCCGCTGAAGATCAGCGCGCTGAGGTACAGCACGCTCGCCAACTGCGCGAACATCCCGAGGAAGACGAACGACAGGGCCGGGTGCGCGTAGCCGGGGTCGACGAACTGCACGAAGAACGCGACGAAGAACAAGATCGCTTTCGGGTTGAAGAGGCTGATGACGAGAGCCCGCAGGAAGGGCCGCTCGTCGGTGACGGCGGCGGACGGGACGCTGGGCGTGCTCCGCTCCCGCCGGCTGCGCCACATCCCCCGCGCGGCCCGGAGCATCCCGACGGCGAGCCACGTCAGGTAGCCGGCGCCCACGTATTTCACGATGCCGAAGACCAGGGCGTTGCCCTGGAGCAGCGAGGCGACACCGGCGGCGGAGAGCGTCATGAGCACGGCGTCGCCGCACCATACGCCGGCTGCGGCGGTGTAGCCCGGCCGCACCCCTCGCCGGGCGGCCACGGAGAGGACGTACAGCGAGTTGGGCCCGGGCAGCAGAATGATCAGGGCGAGGCCCGCCAGGTAGGTGGGGAGGTCGTTGACGCCGAACATGGCAGGAGTGTCGCACGCCGGTACGGGAAGCTCCCAGGGGTGCTGCGCCAAGTGTTCTCGACGGATTCGCGAGAACGCGGGTTGCCGAGGGCGGACCGTGAAGCGCCTGCCAGGGGACACGCCGTCCCCGCCGCAAGGGTCCCTTTCCGCGTCATTTGGTCGAGTGCGGCGTCAAGTCACGCAGCAGGGCGCACGACTCCCGTGCGGGAGCGGTTCCGAGGGGCGATGCGGGGGTGTCGGCTCGCCGTGCGGCCGATGGGGACGGCGCGCGGGTGCTCGGGGCGGCAGCGTCACGCAGTCGGCCCTCCACGCAGGATCGCTCGGCTGTTCCGCGGCGGGCAACGAACCTGTGGCCCGGCATGTTCTGTGGTCCTCCGCCATTGGGGAAGGAGTGACGGCGCGGGCCGCGTCCTGCGTCAATGTGTTGCGGAAAGGCCTCGATTCGGCCTTCGTGTTCACAGCCGTACTCGTTTCACGGCGTGTCAGGAACTGACTGTTCTGGGTCGACTTTCGACGAGATCCAGGCGAATTGGTGACACCTGGTCGCTTGGTCGGGGGCGTGAAGGGCGTGCGAAGGGTCGCACATTTGCGCAGTAATTCACCTGATATCCCATGGGCGTATTTTCGCCAGTATGGTTGGCGGGCGACTGACGGAAAGGCACCGCGCTGGGGAGTTTCGGAGCTGCCGCACGTCGTCCGTAGCCGTGGGAGAAGAGAAGACCTCCGGCAGCCCGGTTGTCGTCGGGTTGCCCCAAGTCACCGGGGGGCGCAACCGTGCGGGTGCTTGCGGAACGCTACGAGCTGGTCGAGACGGTCGGGCGCGGCGGAATGGGAGAGGTCTGGCGTGCCATGGATCGGGAACTCGGCCGCACAGTGGCGGTGAAGGTGCTGCCGCAGGAACTCACCGGGCACGAGGATTTCCGTGTCCGGTTCCGCCGGGAGGCCCGCACCGTCGCCTCACTCAACCACCGCAACGTCGCCGTGCTGCACGATGTCGGCGAGGATGTCACGGAGGGGGAAGCGACGCCGTTCCTGGTCATGGAGTTCATCCAGGGCCGCACGCTTACCGGTGTGCTCGCCGACGGGCTGTTCACGGTCGAACGGGCCATGTCCATCGGCAGGGACATCGCCGACGCCCTCGCCCACAGCCATGCCCAGGGCCTGATCCACCGCGACATCAAGCCCTCCAACGTCATGCTGACGAACGAGGGCGGCATCAAGGTTCTCGACTTCGGCATCGCGAAGGTGGTCGCGGAGACGACCACCCGGCTCACGGCCACGGGCATGACCGTGGGCACCCCCGCCTACCTCTCTCCCGAGCAGCTCACCGGACAGCCGGTGGACGGGCGTTCCGACCAGTACTCCATGGGCTGCCTGCTGTACGAGTTGTTGACGGGCCGCCCGCCGTTCGTCGGCGACTCACCCTTCGCGGTGATGCACCAGCACATCAGTCAGGAGCCGGTCGCCCCCTCCCGGCTGCGCCCCCAGATCCCCTTGATGGTGGACGAACTCGTGCTCCGGACCCTGGCCAAGGATCGCGAGCAGCGGTGGGCCGGCACTGCGGACCTCCGGGAGGCGTTGGCCACGACCGTCACCGCGCTGAGTGTTCCGGCGGCCGTACGGCCGTCACACGGCGCCGCCTCGAGTCCGTTCGTGCCACCCGCCCCCGCCGTGCCGCCCGCACGGATGACCTTCGAGTCGCAGGCGGGCCCAGGGCACACCGCGCGGGCGCCCCGGCAGGAGACTCGTACGGCGTCGCCGCCGCCCTGTCCCGTCGTCCCGGCCCCCGGTACACCCCCCTCCGGCGAACCGAACGGCGTCGGGATGCCGTCCGCCCTGCCCGTGAACGCCGGCACCGCCTCCCCGCCGGACGAGGCGCGGTTCACGAACGCCGTCGGCAGGATGGTCGCCCTCCTGGGCATCGTCGTCTCCGGCATCGTCAGCCTCGGCCACCAGGAGGTGTCCCCGGATGAGGCCGACGTCCTCGTCGGCGTGTGGGTGGGTTCCGTCGTGCTCGGTCTCTGTCTCTTCCGGTGGCTTCCCCTCGCGTCGACTCTCGTGTGGTGGGGAGCGGGGGCTCTGGTGCTCGCGAGCGTCGCCGTCGGCGGCGCGGTCGACGACTACGACTACCACTCCGTGTCGGAGTCCGACTTCGGCACCCTCTACCGCTACGACTCCGCCTCCGGCGGCTACACCGAGTTGGAGGCCGACTCCTCCGGCTACACACTGTTCGAGGACGACTACAGCGGAGGGTACGCCTCCGCGGAGGCCGAGGTCAGCCACGACTTCACCGCTCACGACAGCATTGAGATCCTCGCCGCTCCTGTGCTCGTCCTGGGCATGCTGTGCCTCGTGCGGGCGCTGAGCCACCGACGCCCTTCACCTCTCGCGGCGGCGTCCGGTGTCACTCTGGGCGGGCTGGGGATCGGTTGGCTGGCCTTCGGCTCGGAGGAGCAGATCGGCGTGTTCTGCGTTGCCTGGGGCGCCCTCGTGATCGTCGCCGTCGTCCAGGGGATCCGCGCCCGCAGAAACAGCCCGCCACGTCCGCGCCGCCGCCTCCGGTTCGTCACGACCGAGTAGGTCACGTCGCCCGGTGCCCTTCGGTGGGGGTCCGCCCGCAAACGGATCTCGGGAACGGCGCTGGTGCCGTCAAGAAGGAAATCGCCGAGTTCTTCCGCACCGTCATGGGGCAGGACTCGGAACGCGCGGCCAGGTGCCACCAGTTCCTGACCGGGCTGTCCGGTACCGAGGAAGCGGGCCCGGCCGTCAGCTGAGGACAGTGGGCTGAGACGGGAAGGTTTGGAACGCACGCGTGCGCCCGCCTTCGGAACGGCCCTGGTGCATGGCCACAAGGTGGAGCGCCTCGGCCGAGGACCGGGGTGTGCGCCGGTGCGCCGGCCCTCCCGACCACAGCCTGCGGACTCTGCTCGGTTGCCCTGGCGGAACCCGATGGGTGCCGCCAGGGCGGGCCGGACCGCTACGGCCGTCTGCGGTGGGTCAGCGGGTCGAGGTGGTCCGGTGTTCCTTGAGAGAGGCGCAGTTGGAGCCGGTCACCTGCACGTGGGTGTTGGCGATGCTGCCACCCCAGTCGACGCAGTAGCCCTTGCCGATGACGTAGGAGGGCCCTGCGTACGAGGTGTAGCGCCCGTAGTCGTCGTCACCTTCGTTGGTGTCGGGGACGTAGATCCAGGCGGACATGTCCACGGCGGTGCCCGGGTTGTTCCGGATGGTGACGACGCAGTTGTTGCCGTTGCTGGCGTTGTACGCCAGGTAGACGGTGCCCAACGAGCCGACGGGGGCGGAGTTCACGGTCTTGTAGCCGCTTCCGCAGACCTTTCCCGGGGTGGTGTTGGGTACCGCCGAGGCGGGCGCCGCCAGTGCGGTGGTGGCCCCCACCGACAGAGCGGCCAGTGCGGTGGCGCCCAGCATGGAATGAATGAAGCGCATATTTCCCCCTTGTACGTGTAGGAGTTGGTTGCTCCTGCCTTATGTGACGGGCGGGGCCTTCGGATGGTTGTGCCGGAGTTACTGGCATTTTCAGCCGTAACCGGCGTCGTGGTTGGCTGAGTTGTGACGCAACCGGAGGGCCATGAGCGGTGCGTGCGGGTTCGGGCTGCGTGGGCTCACCCTCTCCCGGCCACGCGGGAAGTCGTGTGAAGGCGTCGACGCACCGCGCCGGAACCGCTGTAGGCCGTTGCTGACCAGGCGCCCAGGCCGGGGTGGTGAGCCGGTTCCGGCACCGGGCGGTACGACGTCCGCAGCACCCGTGCCCGCCGTTGCGCCGGCTGATGTGCCCGGCCGTTCCTACCGTGTACGCGGTAGCGCACCGCATCCACGAAGACGTTCTCGTCCGCACCGCGGCAGCGACGGGCTCGCGCCACGCCTGACCGGCGAAGCGGGACGGGCCGTGCCCGGCGCCCCACCGCTGCCGTCTGGCAGCTGTCGTCAAACCCCTCAGAGCGTGTCGGCCGCCGCGGCCAGGATCCGGGCCAGCTCGACAGGCTTGGTCACCATGGGCCAGTGGCCCGAGTCGATGTCGGCGAAGTCGACGTGCTTGGCGCGGGCAAGCTCCGGGATGTCACCGGCGTTGATCCACTCGCGCGCCTGGGCGGGAGTGAACTCCGGGCACACGAGCAGGACCGGGACGTCGAACCGGCGAACATCTCCCAGCCGCACCACCCCCCGTGCGACGCCCGCGGGCACGGGGATCGCGGCGGCTGCCAGCTCCCCTCTGGTCCTCTCGTCGAGATCGGAGGCGTCCGGCCCCTCGAAGGGGCTCCAGCCCGGGAAGGGCATGACGCCGTCTCGCACCTCGAAGAAGTCGGCATAGGGTGCACCGTCGGCGGACGGGAAACCCCCGATGAGGGCAACCTTCGCCAGCCGCTCCGGCCGCCGGTCCGCGGCCAGCCACGCGAGCGTGCAGGCCGCTGAATGCCCCACCACCATGAGCTCGCCCGGCGCCGCGTCCACCGCGGCGAGCACCGCCGCGACCTGGTCGTCGAGCGTGGCGGACACGGAGCCGTCACCCTGGCCCGGGAGAGTGAGCGGCACGGGGCGATGGCCGAGCGACTCCACCGCGGAGGCGACGCGGCCCCACACGGATCCGTTCAGCCACAAGCCGCCGATGAGCAGGATGTCCATGGTCAGTTTCCCTTCGTCAGCTTCACGGACGCCACCGTAGGAGGAGATCCGGACACTCCACTGCCGGTTGGTCCGGCGAGCCCATTGCCGGTCAGTCCGGCGAGCCCATCAACGCCCCGGGCGAACCGGTGGCTGGTCGTGGCGAGAGGCCCGCGACTCACCGCACGACCGAGCCTGCTCCGCGGATCTGGAAGGGCTGAGCCGAGCGGACTAGCCTGCTGCCGTGCCGAACGATCTCAGCCCCACAGCCCGGGCACTGCGCGCCCTGGGGATCCTCCAGGCCCGCCCCGGCACGACGGCCGGAGAACTCGCCGTGCGGCTGGATGTCACGGAGCGAGCCGCACGCCGGTATGTCGCGATCCTCCGTGAGGCGGGCATTCCGGTGCAGTCGGCCCGGGGTCCGCACGGCGGATACCGGCTGGGGCGCGGCACGCGACTGCCACCCGTGCACTTCACGCAGCCCGAAGCCCTCGGCCTGGTGATGGCGGTGCTCGACGGCCGGTCGGCCGCGGCCGACGACCTGGTCGGCAGCGCCCTGGAGAAGGTCGTCAACGCCCTGCCGGAGAGTGTCGGCCAGCAGGCTGCCCTGTTGCGCGAGTACGCGTCGGCGGCGCCGGACCCGTACTCGGTCCGCCCGGAACCGGCCGTCACCGGCCAGCTCGTGGAGGCCGTCGCGGCCCGGCGCCGCGTGTGGGTCACCTACTGCAGCGAGGCCGGCAACGAATGGGAGGCGGCGGTGGATCCCTGGTCCATCGTCGTCCGCCACGGGCGCTGGTACCTGCTCTGCCACTCCCATCGCGCGGACGCCGTCCGCAGCTACCGGGTCGACCGGGTTCGCGCGGTACGGCCGACCGGTCAGGAGTTCCGACCACCCAAGGGCCTCGATCCGGTCGCCGTGCTGGAGGAGAACCTGGGCCTGGGGTGGCAGTACCCCACGCACGTGGTGTTCGACGCCCCTGCGACCGAGGTGGCTCCGTGGATCCAGCCACCCATGGGACGACTTGAGCCCCGGGGAAACGGCTGCGCTCTCATCGGCAGCACGCGCAACCCGACCATGTACGCACAGGAATGGCTGGCGCGGGTGCCGCTCGCCTTCCGCATCGAGGGCGGACAGGAGTTGCGAACCGCGGTGGCGGCGCTCGGGGCGCGGCTCACCGCCGCGGCGGTGGCGGACCAGCCCTGACCTTCCTCCCGTCGTCGTGAACGAGGGCCGACGGCCCGCCCGGACGACACAAAGGCCCGCGGGTGCGTCACAGGAACCGGCGGATGGGCTGGACAGACAGTTCACGGGCCCGCTGGACGATCGAGCGTCTCTTCCACCTGTCCGCCTGGATCAGTTCACTGGAAGCCACGTCGTCGTCGAAGTGCTCATCAAGTGTCGCGGTGAACCTCGGGTCCAGGACGGCGAGCATGACCTCCTCGTCGTGATCGAGGGAGCGGCGGTTGAAGTTGGTCGAACCGACCAGTGCCGCGACGTGGTCGACGGTGACGACCTTGGCGTGCATCATCGTCGGCTGGTACTGGTATATCTTCACGCCGCACGCCGTGAGGTCCTCGTAGTAGTGCTGGCCGCCCAGTTGGCAGACCCGCTTGTCGGTGTGCGGCCCGGGCAGGACGATCTCCACCTCGACCCCGCGCCGCGCGGTGGCGCACAACAGCTCGATGAAGTACGCGTCCGGCGAGAAGTAGGCGGTGGCCAGCCGGACGCGCTCCTCGGCCGACTCCAGCATCACGCGGAGCAGGGTCTGCATGTCCTGCCAGCCGAAACTCGCCGAACCGCGCACCACCTGCACGATGGCGTCGCCTTGGGGGCGGTGTTCGACGAACCGGTCGCGCTCGTCGAAGAGTTCGTCGTGACACTCGGCCCAGTTCTGCGCGAACGCCGCGGCGATGCCGTCCACGGCGGGGCCTCGGACCTCGACGTGGGTGTCGCGCCACTCCTGCGGGTTACGGGCGTTGCCGCACCACTCCTCGGCGATCCCCACCCCACCGGTGAAGGCGGTCTCCTCGTCGACGACCAGGACCTTGCGGTGGCAGCGGTGGTTCTGCTTGAGGGGGGAGAGATACAGCGGCTTGCGGAACCATGCCACCTGCACCCCGGCCCGCTCCATCGTCTGCAGCTGCTCGGTCTCGATCAGCCGACTGCCGAAGCCGTCCAGCAGCAGCCGCACGCGCAGCCCGGCGCGGGCGCGCTCGGCGAGGGCCTGGGCGAACCGGCGGGCGATGTCGCCCTTCCAGTAGACGAACGTCATCATGTCCACCGTGTGCTCGGCCGATCGGATCGCGGCCAGCATCGCGGCGAAGATCTCGTCCCCGTTGCGCAGGACGGTCAGCGCATTGCCCTCGGTCGCGGCGATGCCTATCAATCGCTCCAGGCGCCGTCGTATCCGCGCGACGCGGTCCTCCGCGGAGGGCTCACCCGGTGCCTGGGTGGCGTGCAGCGGCAGCTCGGTCGGCTCCTGTGTACTGGTCATGGCATTCCCTGGCCGGCACACGATGAGGAAACGTCAGGCCGCGGTGCCCGGTCCGGCGCGGGCGTAGCGGCGAGCAGACTGTACCCCTGGGCGCCTGGACTACTGGTGGCCGGTGCATGACGTGTGGTTGTCAGGGCAGGAGGCAGAGACACTTCACCTCAAGGAGCCCTTCATGATGATTGTCGGAATCATTGCGGTCTGTATAGTTCTGGCCTTCCTCGCCTTCTTCGTTCCTCGCCTGTCCCGACACCCCGAACGAGGCACCCAGCGCACCCTGGGGGTCGGTTCACGCGCCGGAGGCAAGGCCCCCGGAGTTCTGGGCCGGATCTTCAGCAAGCCCTTCCGCAGCAGCTCCAAGGCGGTGGGCCACAGTGGCTCCGCCGGCCGACGTGCCCGAGGCCGCATGCCGTTCTGACCCACGCTCTGGAGCGTGCCTGCGGCGAGTGAGGACGCTCTCCCGGCCCGCAGGGCCCGCCGTCCGCGCCTGTGAACCGGCGGCGCGGTCTGACGGCTCACCCGCAGGCGGGCAGCGGCCGTTCACGCCCACGCGGTGCGGACGCCCGTCCCCGGAGTGGCGGGCGCGCAACCGACGGAGCACAGCCGGATCAGGACCTGTCGACCAGGTGTGGCCCGCCTGCGGTGCCGGATCGGCCGGGCCACCGGACCGTGTAGATGTGGGTGCCAGGGGCCGCCCCAGGCGATCCAGATCTTCCTCGCGCTCCTTCCGCCGATCCCGCACGTCCCGTCCGCCGGGTCGGAGCGACTGCTTCCTGGCCGGCAGCACCTGCGACTTCTGGCCCGGCATCGCCGTCCGCCACTCCACCGACCGGCCGACCGGGACCTGATCGGCTACGCGGCCACCCACCCCCAGCAGTACCGGCGCAACCGGGAGTACGGCCTGTTCGTCAACTTCGCGCCCACGCTGCGGCATCACGACGGCACCTTCTTCGTCACCCGCGCCCCCTTCGCACCCCAGAACACCGCGCTGGCTGCCCCGAGGGTGGCCGGGGTGTGGGGAATCAAATGCGGCGGGCGGCCCAGACGGTGCGCTCGGTGCGCACCATCAGGTCGTCGCGGCGCAGGATGCTGTGCGGGCTGCTGGTGTCGAGGAGCTGGTCGAGCGCTGTGAGGTCCTCGGGGGAGAGCCTTTCGGCGATGACGCTGCGGATGCGCCGCAGGATGCCGTCGGCATAGCGGCCGATCGCATCGCTGCGGGAGCCTTCGATGTTCACGGCGATGGTGCGTTCGTCCTCGATCGTGAATCCGGCGGCGGTCAGCATCGGGCCCCAGTCGGCGCCGCGGTGGGGCATGTGTTCGGCTTGGAGGCGGTCGGCCGCGGCGTGGACGCGCTCTTCCAGGCCGGGCCGGTCCTCGGGGGCGCTTTCGGGCAGGAAGCGGGGGTGGCCGGCCAGTTCGACGACAACCAACAGGCCGCCGGGGGCGAGCGCGTCGTGGACGGTGCGCAGTGCGCGAGCGGGGTGGGTCATGTGGTGCATCGAGGCCGACGCCCATACCAGGTCCGGCGAGCCGAGGTCGGGCCAGGCGGCTTCATCGAGGTCGGCCTGCACGGTGCGCACGCGCTCCTCGACGCCGCGGGCACACGCCTTCGTGCGCAGGCGCCGAAGGTGATCGGCGGATGCGTCGACGGCGGTGACGTGCGAGTCGGGGAAGCGGTCGAGGAGGGGGAAGGTGCCCGCGCCCGTGCCACAGCCCAGGTCCACGATGTGGTGCGGGGCTGTACGCAGTGGCAGCCACGCGGTGATGGCGGCCGTGTGCTCGGCGAGGACCTCGGCGTCCAGGTCGAGGATCTCCGCCTGGCCGACGGTTCCGTGCTGCTGGTGGTGTGCGTGCGGAGTAACGCCGTGATGGCTCCGCGGGTGTGTCTGGGTCATGCCTTCACGCTAGGACGGTCATGCCTCTGCGGCACATCAACTTCCGTATTACGCAAGATGATGGGCGGTTCTGCTGCCGGGCGCGCAAGATGTGGCCGCTGGGGCCGTCGCGCCGCGCGTCATTCGAGAGTGTCCTGTGCGTCGCGGTCGGGGCCCTCGTTCTGGTGGCCGCGGCGGGCGTCGCGGTCGAAGATGCCCAGGATCTCGCAGGGCCCGCCTTCGGCGCCGATGGCGTGCGGCATCATCGTGGGGAACTCGGCGGCCTGGTTGGTCTCGATGCGGAAGCGGCGGTGGCCGAGCATGAGGATCGCGGTGCCGGACAGGACGACGAGCCACTCGCGTCCCGGGTGGGCACGCATGCGGGCCGGGTTCTCGGGCGGTGGTTCGGTCATGCGCTGGCGTACGACGCTCATGCCGGGGTCACCCTTGACGGGCCAGCGCATCCGGCCGTGGGCGGCGTCGATCGTCGGGCTGGTGACGACATCGTCGGCGGCGTTCTCGACGAGCTGGTCGAGGGTGGTGTCCAGGGCGCGCGCGAGGGTGACGAGCTGATCCAGCGCGAGGCGGCGCTGGCCGTTCTCGATGCGGCTGAGCGAGGACTGGCTGAGGTTCGCCCGGCGGGCCAACTCCTCCAGCGACCAGCCCTGCGCCACCCGCAGCGCGCGGATGCGTTTGCGTACCAGGCTGTCCAGCTCTCCACCTTCTTGCGTCATGGGCAACATCATATGCCTTGAACGCAATGCGGGGTCAGCTTCCAGTACCGAGGGTCCGAACGTCGCGGATCGCACACGAAGGAAGGGCAGGGGCCATGGCTGAGACGGCTTCCCCGTATGCCCGAGCCTCTCTGTTCTTCTTCGACTGGACCCTGAGGTGGGAGCGCAGTCGGCGCCGCGCGCGGCGACCGGCCCCACCTTCACGGCGACGGCACTGTCTCGGCGCTGCTTTCGCATACTTGTACGGCGCCAGGGCTCAGTGAGTGAGCTGAGTGTCCTGAGCGTCCTGGGTGTCGACCTTCTCGGTCTGTCTGTGTGCCTGCATGAGCAGGCGAGCCGCCTCGCGTGCCTGGTGTGCCGGCTCGGGGGTGCCGGTGATGGCGGAGGTGGTGATGGCGCCTTCGGCCAACAGGTTGAGCTGGTCGGCGAGTTCCTGCGGCAGTCCAGTGGCTTCGACGAGGCCGGCGAGGTAGTCGCGGAAGGCCTGCTTGTGGTGCCGTGCCTGATCGGCGACAGCGGTTGAGATGCCGCCGAGTTCGCCGAAGGAGTTGATGAAGGCGCACCCACGGTAGTCGGGCTCCGAGAACCACTGGTGCAGCCAGTCGTACACGGCGAGGACCTGCTCGTCCGGTGTGGCGTGCGTGTCGACGTAGCGGGCGAGGGCCTGGCGCCACGAGGTGTCCCGCCGCTCCAGGAACTGCAGCACGAGTGCCTCTTTGGAGGGGAACAGCTGGTAGAGGCGCTTGAGTGAGACGCCGGAGGTGCCGCGTACCGCGTCCATTCCCACGGCCTGGACGCCCTGGGCGTAGAAGAGCGCCTCGGCTGCCTGCAATACCTGCTCCCGTGCCGTCTCACGGTCCAGCATGTCTGCCCCTTGTGTGGAGAACCGTCGTTCTCTACTGTACAGAACACGGGGGAGAACGGACGTTCTCCCCCGGGAGTGGGGCTTGCCGCCTCAGCCGTGAGTCCCGATCGAGGAGCTGACATGACCGACGCGATTCGAGCTGACATGACCGACGCGATTCGCCCGCCGGTGCCGCCGTTCACGCGGGCGACCGCGACCGAGAAGGTCCGCCTGGCCGAGGACGCGTGGAACTCCCGCGACCCGCAGAGGGTGTCGCTGGGCTACACGGACGACTCGCGCTGGCGCAACCGCTCGGAGTTCGCCACCGGCCGGGAAGAGATCCGGGCGCTCCTGAAGCGCAAGTGGAACACCGAACACGAGTATCGCCTGATCAAGGAGTTGTGGGCCTACGACGGCAACCGCATCGCGGTGCGCTTCGCGTACGAGCACCGCGACGACGCCGGCCACTGGTACCGCTCCTACGGCAACGAGAACTGGGAGTTCGGCGAGCACGGGCTGATGCACACCCGCCACGCGTCCATCAACACCCTGCCGATCGACGAGTCGGAGCGTCAGTACTTCTGGCCGCTGGGTCGGCGTCCCGACGAGCACCCCGGCCTCAGCGATCTCGGCCTCTGACCGGCGCCGTCGATCTGCGCGTCGGCCGGCCCGGGGGAGCAGCCACTGTGCGCCGTACCGCCGGCAGTCCACCCGTGCGCGCGGCACTGATCCGGCTCTCGGCTCCGGCGGGTCCGGTGCCGTCCATGACGCGGGGGCGGAGCGGGGAGCGCAGCCTCTCCAGCGCCGTGTTCGTGCTGCGCCGCTGGGCGCTCCGCGGGGCGGGTGCCGCAGTCATCCAGAGTCGACGGGCGCCGATCTGGCTGCCTTTCCTGACCGGCCGGACCTGCCAGGTGTGAGTGTGGGGGCGCGGGTCACCCGGCAGAACAAGGGTTGGGACCACAGCCCTTGGCAGCTCTTCGCCGTCCGTTGGACGGCGGAGGGCGGTCCTGTTGTGTGATCTCCACGGCGCGCGTGAGGGTGTCATGCTGTCGTCGCAGGGGGCAGGCGTACCGGAGGCCTGCCCCTGTGGCCGTGCGGCGGCGCTCACGCCGACGGGATGCCCGGACGCGGAAGCCGGGTAGGGCGCAGGGTCCGGCAGGGCGTGGGTCAGACGGCCAGGGCCTGTTCGACGCTGGAATGGCAGCCGATGACCTGGTCGACGCAGACCAGTTCAAGGACCCGCAACACCGGTGCCTGGGCGGCGGCGATACGCAGCCATCCCTGAGCTTCGCTCATGGCGTGGTGGGCGGTGATGAGGGCGTTCACACCGCTGGAGTCCATGAAGGTCACGCCGTTGAGGTCGACCACGGTCCTCGGTGGTGTGGCGCCGCTTGAGGACAGCAGGGCCTCGGTGAGCTGGTTCGCGACGGCGTGGTCGATCTCGCCACGCAGGGTGAGCACCCGGATGTCGTCGACGGTGGTGCGGTCGATCGACAGGCCGGGCCGGGCTGCTCCATGGGTGTCTGTCACTATTTCCTCGAATGCGCTCGCTGGTGGGGCTCGCGGCCCCGGCACGATGTGCGTTGGCAGCCTGCCCCGATACTACGGTGAACACCGGTTCTCTCCCGTGCGTATCGAGTTCACGGGCATGTGAGGCAGAGTTCGGGGTATGTGCAGGCAGGTGAACGGGGGAACGAGGTTGGATCCGGCGGAATCAGTCCCCGAGGGTGAGGACAGCGTCATGCCTGGCGCCCCTCCGATACAGATACAGGACACCATCACCCTGGACGGTGACGGGTCCTGTATCGCCGAGGCACGTCATCGCGCGGTCGACTTCCTCGCCCGCGTCCAGGCCGAGCACGGCCTGCCGGTGTCCGCTCGCGCGATGGACCTGACCCAGCTGGTGGTCAGCGAGCTGGTCACCAACGCCCGCAAGTACGCTCCCGGGCCGGTGCTGCTGGAGCTGCGTATCGTCGGCTCGCTGGTGGAGGTGGTCGTGTGGGACAGCGATCCGGTGCTGCCGGTGGCGCGGGCCGCCGACGCGGGCAGGGTCGGGCAGCACGGCCTGGAGATCGTCATGGCCGTCGCGCAGGGCTTCGAGGTCCAGCGCGAGCCGGTCGGCAAACGGGTCACCGCCCGCATCGCCCTGCCCGACGATCCGGGCGGGGACGTCACCGGACGCCGCCCCCAGTAGCAGACGATCTCCAGCTGTCCTGCTGCTACCCCGTCCGCAATACGTCGTCCGCCGGCGCCTGTCACCGCGACAACCCACCGCGACAACCCACCGCGACACCGACCGGTCAGCTCCGCTGACGCAGGATGCTGCCAGAACGCCTTCGGGAGTCTCGGGCCTGCTCTGCGATCCCTACAGTGGCATTCATGCACCGATCAAGAATGTACGCGCTGATCGTGGACGCTCCTGAGCGGGAGGCTTCCGCAGCCGCCCGGTTCTGGTCGGCGGCCCTGGGCGTGCCCGCCCGTGTCGACCCGGCAGAACCCCAGTTCACGTCGCTGGTCGGCGCTGTGGACGGGCTGGCCACCGTGGTCCAGTCGGTTGCCGATGCGCCGCGCATGCACATCGATATCGAAACCGACGACGTCGACGCCGAAGTCGACCGCCTTCTGGGGCTCGGTGCCACCGAGGTGTCTCGTTGGCTCCAGTGCCATGTGCTGCGGGCACCGGGCGGACACCTGCTGTGCGTCATTCCCGTCCACAGCGATCCGGATCTCTTCGCGGCGACCGCGCGGACCTGGATGTGAGTTGTCCGGCGCTCCCTCGTCTGCTGCCCTGGTGGAGCCGAAGGGCGCGCTCGTCCGACCGGGAGGGAGTCGCAGCCGATGACAGCTGCCCCAGTCGGCCAGTCGGCCAGTCGGCCAGCGGCCAGTACAGCGTTCGAGTGGTCGGTCGAGTGTTCGCGCGAGGATCACGTCCTTTCGGCGCCGCGCCAGAACTCGCGGAGGGCGGTGACGAGCGCCTCGGGCGCTTCTTCGGCGATGTGGTGTCCGGAGGCGATCGGGCCACCGTCCAGCCGGTCGCCCGCCCACTCGCGCCAGACGCTCAGCACGTCGCCGTAGAGGTCGACCATGTCGTCGCGGGTGGCCCACAGCACCTGTAGCGGACCGCCGATGCGTCGACCGGCCCTCCGGTCGGCCTCGTCGTGTTCCCGATCGATTCCGAGGCCGGCCCGGTAGTCCTCGCACATGGCGTGCACGGTGGCCGGATCGTGGATCGCGCGCCGGTAGTCCTCATAGGCGTCGACGCCCATCTCTTCGGGGGTGGCCCTGTACCAGGCGTCGGGGTCGGCGTTGATGATGCGTTCGGCAGGCTTGTCGGTCTGTCCGAGGAAGAACCAGTGCCACCAGCTTGCGGCGAAGGTCGCGTCGCAGCGCCGTAGCGCCTCCCCGATGGGGACGGCGTCCAGCACGCTCACGGCGGACACGGCCTCGGGGTGGTCCAGGGCGAGGCGGGTGGCCACGTACGCGCCTCGGTCGTGCCCGACGACGGCGAACCGCTCGTGTCCGAGGCGGCGCATGACCGCCAGGCAGTCGTCGGCCATGGCGCGCTTGGAGTACGGACGGTGCTGCGCGTCGGTCGGTGGCTTGTCGGACTGGCCGTAGCCGCGCAGGTCGGGGCAGACAACCGTGCGGCCGGCCTCAACCAGCAGCGGGGCGACGCGATGCCAGGTCGCGTGGGTGCGCGGATGGCCGTGCAGGAGCAGCACCGCGGGACCGCTGCCGCCGTGACGCACTCTCAGGTAAGCGCCGTTTCCCTCGCATCGTGTCAGCTCAAAGCCGTCGAACACGCAGACTCCCCACTCGCACGTCCCTGTCCCGTGCCCCGGAGCGCGCTGTGCATGCCATGGGGAGGGCAAGGGTGTACATGAGGTCGATCGACCGGGAGTGACAGCCGTGCCGCCCTCGCGGGCGATCAGCCGCTGCGTCTCAAGGGTCTACTCGTGCAGCAGGTCTGCAGCAGGCCACCGGATGCGGTAGGGCAGCTTGATGCGATACGCGTCGCCGCCGCCCACGAGCGCGCCCTCGGCCGCGAACCGCAGCGGCGGCCCGGTCCTTACGTGGGCCGTGCCGAAGGGCAGCACGACCGTGCCCTCCAGCCGCTTCACGAGACGTCCTTGCGTAGCGCGTCGGAGACCGACTTGAGCCCGCCGTGGTGCGGTGAGGCCGCCGTCGACCGGCGTCGGCTGCACGAACATGTCCTCCTGATCGTGGTGGGACTAATCTGGACCCGCTGCCCATGATCACGGATATAGATTGCGTGGATGATCGGCATCCACCGCGTTTATTCCACCGTTCGTCGCCCCACCCCAAGGGACCGCCGATCCGTGAACCTCGCCCGCCTCGACCTCAAGCCCGTCGTCGCCCTGCTCATGCCGCACGGTGTCATCAGCGACTTCCCCGCCACCCACCTCTACGACGAGCCCGGCACCCGCCGCGTCGCCCTCGTCCAGGGCCGCCTCGCCCGGCTCCTCGCGCCGCTCTCCGCCGTACGCGTGGTGGAGCCGCCCTACGAGGCGGTACCCGTGCGCGACGTGGTACTCGTGCGCGAGACGGTACCCCAGCGCGAGGCCCTGTGGTGGCACCCCGCCCACACCCACGCCTCGGCCCCACACCCGGCTGCGCGAGACGGCCGCACGCGTCGGGGCACAACGCGCCGTACGGACGAGGAGTGACACGATGAAGGCGCCTCACCAGGAGTCGGTCCTGTCCCGTGCCGCTCGCATCCTGGAGGCGTTCGGCCCGGAGGAGCCGGCGCTGACCGTCTCCGAGATCGCCCGCCGCACCGGGTTGCACGTGGCCACAGCTTCCCGGCTCGTGGGCGAACTGGTCGCCCACGGTTTCCTGGGCCGGGACGACGATCGCCGGGTGCGTATCGGTGTCCGTCTCTGGGAACTCGCCGTCCGGGCCTCGCCCGCACTGTCCCTGCGGGACGCCGCGATGCCGTTCATGGAGGGCGTGCACGACGTGGTGGGCCACCATGTGCAGCTGGGGGTCCTCGACGGCGAGGAGGTGCTGTTCCTCGAACGCCTCTCGGCGCCGAACGCGGTGGTCAACTACACCCGGATCGCCGGACGCCTGTCCCTGTACGCCTCGTCCAGCGGCCTGGTACTCCTGGCCCACGGCCCGGCAGATCTCAAGGAACGGCTGCTGGCCGGCCCGCTCACCGCACACACGCCAAAGACCCCGGCCACGCCCACCCGGCTGCGCGCGGCCTTGGCCGAAGTCCGGCAGCGGGGCTACGCCTACTGCCCCGGCTACGTCCACGAGGAGGCCCTCGGTGTGGCCGCCCCGGTTCGTGGCGCGGACGGCCAGGTGGTGGCGGCGCTGTCGGTCATCGTCCCCAACGACGCGGGCGCCAAGGCGGTCGTTCCCGTCGTGCGCACGGCCGCCCGAGGTGTGTCCCGCGCGCTCGGGGCGCCCACCGGGCGTGAGGGGGCCGGTGTGCACGGGGGTGTGACATCGGCGCGAACTTCGTCTCTCATTGAGTGAGAATGCCGTCGCACTGTGACGGCGGCCACGCGCATCCTTCCTGCAATCCCCGGACAGGAGGCGACAACGTGGTCGTACACAATCTGCTGCCCGCGACTCCCCGGCCCACCCCCGGCCTGTCCCTGCGGGTCCGTGCCAAGGACGTCGTCGCGGACGGCGTCGTGTCCCTCGCCCTCGACCACCCCGACGGCGGGCGGCTGCCGGACTGGTCGCCCGGGGCGCACATCGATCTCATGCTGCCGAACGGGACGACTCGGCAGTACTCCCTGTGCGGCGACCGATGGGACCCCTACACCTACCGCATCGCCGTCCTGCGCGAGCCCGCCGGGCGCGGAGGCTCGGCCGACGTGCACGACCGGCTGATGCCCGGTGACCGGGTGGGCGTCGGCGGGGCGCACAACCACTTCCCCATGGTGCCGGCCGACCGGTACCTGTTCATCGCGGGCGGCATCGGCATCACCCCGCTGCTGCCGATGATCCAGCAGGCCGAACTGGCCGGCACCGAATGGCAGTTGCTCTACGGCGGCCGCACCCGCGCATCGATGGCCTTCCGCGCGGACCTCACGCACGCCTACGGCGAGCGTGTCCACGTCAGGCCCCAGGATGAGTTCGGCCTGCTGGACCTGGCGGCCTGGCTGAGCGAGCCGTTGCCCGGAACCAAGGTGTACTGCTGCGGACCGACCCCCCTCCTGGCCGCCGTCCAGGAGGCGTGCGCCCACTGGCCGGACCACAGCCTGCGCACCGAACGGTTCGCCGCCGCCGCCGACCGGTCCGAGTCCGTGCGCCGGACACCCTTCGAGGTGGAACTGCGGCGCACCGGCCGTACCGTGACCGTCACCCCGGACGTCTCCGTGCTGCACGCCGTGCGCCGGGCCGGCGCCGAGGTGCTGTCCTCCTGCGAGCAGGGAACCTGCGGCACCTGTCTCGTCCCGGTGCTGGAGGGAACCCCCGACCACCGGGACGCGGTCCTGGCCGACCACGAACGCGCGGCAAGCGACTGCATGATGCCCTGTGTGTCCCGCTCACACTCCGACCGCCTGGTCCTGGACCTCTGAGCGTTCCGAACCTCCGGCCGACCTGAGCCGCGCGCCGCGGGGCTTCCGGCCACCGTTGCCTCGAACCCTCCTGCCCCGAGCCGCCTTTCGTGGAGCCGCCATGACCGAGACAGCCGCCGTTCCCGCGTCGCCGCCGATCAGTGACGCCGACCCGTTCGCCGCCGAAAACCTGGAACGCCCCGAGCCACTGCACCGGCGGTTGCGCGAAGCCGGCCCCGTCGTCCGCCTGTCCCGTTACGACGTACACGCCCTGGCCCGCCATCAGGAGGTGCACGCCGCCCTCGTCGACTGGCAGACCTTCCAGTCCGGTGCCGGAGTGGGACTGGCCAACTTCCGCCACGAGAAGCCGTGGCGCCCGCCGAGCCTGCTGCTGGAGGCGGACCCGCCCCACCACGATGCGCCGCGCCGCGTGCTGCGCGAGATCCTCGCCCCGCTCGCCCTGCGCCGGCTGTGCGAGACGTGGCAGGCGGTCGCCGAGGAACTCGTCGAGACGGTACTCGCCGAGCGGGGGCGGGAGTTCGACGCCTTCGCAGCCCTGGCGCAGGCATTCCCCCTGCGGGTCTTCCCCGACGCGGTCGGTCTCGGCCCGCACGGGCGGGAGAACCTGCTGCCCTACGGGAACATGGCCTTCAACGCCTTCGGACCGCGCAACGCCCTCGTCGAATCCGACGCGCACCGGGTCGGGGACCTGTCGGCCTGGGTGAACGCCCAGTGCGCCCGCGAGGCGCTGAGTGAGGACGGCTTCGGTGCCCGGATCTGGGCCGCCGCCGACCGCGGCGACCTCACCCGTGCGCAGGCGCCCCTGGTGGTGCGCTCGCTGCTGACCGCCGGCGTCGACACCACCGTGCACGGCCTGGCTGCCGCCCTGTACGCCTTCGCGACGCATCCGGAGCAGTGGCAGAGGCTGCGCGCCCGTCCCGACCTGGCGCGGACGGCGTTCGACGAGGCGGTGCGCTGGCAGTCCCCGGTGCAGACCTTCTTCCGCACCGCCACCACCGACGTCGACATCGCCGGTACCCGCATCCGCGAGGGCGGCAAGATCCTCATGTTCCTCGGCTCCGCCAACCGCGACCCGGAGCGCTGGCCGGACCCCGACCGCTTCGACCTCACCCGCGACCCCTCGGGTCACGTCGGCTTCGGCATGGGCATCCACCAGTGCGTCGGCCAGCACGTCGCCCGCCTGGAGGCCGAGTCCCTGCTGACCGCCCTCGCCCGCCGCGTCACACACCTGGAACTGGTCGGCGAGCCGAGGCGACACCTCAACAACACCTTGCGCTCCTGGGCCTCCCTTCCCGTGCGCATCCGTCCTGCCGGCTGACCACCACGGGGCATCCGGATCCCCCGACCCACCCGCAGGCACCACCCCACCGAGAGGACCTGTCCCCATGCCCCAGCACGTACATGGCGTCGTCGCCCGCGCGAAAGGCGAACCGGTACGCGTCGAGACGGTCGTCGTACCCGACCCCGGTCCCGGGGAGGCGGTGGTGAGGGTGCAGGCGTGCGGCGTCTGCCACACCGACCTGCACTACCGTGAGGGCGGCATCAACGACGACTTCCCCTTCCTCCTCGGCCACGAGGCGGCAGGTGTCGTCGAGCAGGTCGGACCCGACGTGACCGACGTGGCTCTGGGCGACTTCGTGATCCTCAACTGGCGTGCGGTGTGCGGCCGTTGCCGGGCCTGTCGGCGCGGGCGCCCGCAGTACTGCTTCGACACCCGCAACGCGCGCCAGAGGATGACCCTCATCGACGGCACCGAGCTGTCGCCGGCCCTCGGCATCGGTGCCTTCGCCGAGAAGACGCTCGTCGCCGCCGGTCAGTGCACCAAGGTCGACCCGGCCGCGTCCCCGGCCGCCGCCGGGCTGCTCGGCTGCGGGGTGATGGCGGGCATCGGTGCCGCGATCAACACCGGGGGCGTCGGCAGGGGCGACACCGTGGCGGTCATCGGCTGCGGTGGTGTGGGTGACGCGGCCGTGGTCGGCGCACGGCTGGCCGGGGCGGCGAAGCTCATCGCCGTCGACATCGACGACCGCAAGCTGGCCACCGCCAGGTCCCTGGGCGCCACGCACACGGTCAACTCCGGCACGACCGACCCGGTCGAGGCCGTCCGTGACCTGACCGGTGGCTTCGGTGCCGACGTCGTGATCGAGGCCGTCGGCCGACCGGAGACCTACCGGCAGGCGTTCTACGCCCGCGACCTGGCCGGCACCGTCGTCCTGGTCGGCGTGCCCACCCCGGAGATGCGACTCGAACTGCCGCTGCTGGACGTGTTCGGTCGCGGCGGGGCGCTCAAGTCCTCCTGGTACGGCGATTGCCTCCCGTCCCGTGACTTTCCCATGCTCATCGACCTCCACCTCCAGGGCCGCCTGGACCTCGACGCCTTCGTCAGCGAGACCATCGCCCTGGACGAGGTGGAGGACGCCTTCGCCCGCATGCACAAGGGCGACGTCCTGCGCTCTGTGGTGATCCTCTGATGACCGGCGTGCGCATCGAACGGTTCGTCACCTCGGGCGTCTTCACGCCGGACGACGGCATCCGGGACGTCGACAACAACGTCTGGAGCGTCGGCGACGACCACGAGGCGCTCGTCGTCGACGCCGCCCACGACGCCGACGCCATCGTCGCCGCGGTCGGCGACCGGCGGCTGACCGCCGTCGTGTGCACCCATACCCACGACGACCATGTCAACGCGGCCCCGGCGCTCGCCGCGGCGACCGGCGCGCCCATCCTGCTGCACCTTGACGACCGGTTGCTGTGGAAGCACACCCGCTCGGACCGCGCCCCCCACGGCTACCTCTCCGACAGCCAGCGCGTCGAGGTCGCCGGCACGCGGCTGCGGGTGCTCCACACCCCCGGGCACACGCCGGGAGCGATCCGTCTCCACCTCCCGGATCTCGGCGCCGTCTTCACCGGCGACACCCTCGTCGTGGATCGTCGTACGACCGGTTCCGGCCGGAGGGACACCCCCTACGGGACTGTCTCGTCGGCATGGGAGATGACCGGCACGGGGACTGATCGTGCGAGCCGCAGTGCCGGACTTGGCGAAACAGGCCGCCGGTGCCTTCTGGAAAGCGTGGCGCAGGAAATTCCCTGAGCCCGATGTATTCCCTTGTGAATGAACACGCCGGACTTCTCTGTCGTCCGGTTTTTCGGTCGTGGCATCCATCGCCTGGATGTAAGTCATTCGGGCCGACCGTGAAGCTGACCCCTCTCGGCCCCCTCCCCACCCCGCGGCACCCCGTCGGTAGCCGCCCTGTCCGCTCGGAGAGCCGCTGTGAACAGACGCACCTTCCTCTCGGCCGCCACCTTCACCGCCCTGGCCATGAGCATGGCCCCGGCCGTGAGTGACCAGGCGGCCGCCGCCTCCCGCACCACCCCACAGCAGCGAGCGGACGCCCTGCTCGCCCGGATGACAGCCGCCGAAAAGGAGGCGCTGGTCCGGTGCGACTTCGCGGGCGTCGCCCACCTGGGCGTTCCGGCGCTGGCCATGGTCGACGCCTCGGCCGGGCTCCGGGGCGAGAAGGGCGTCACCGCCTTCCCCGTGCCCGTCGCTCAAAGCGCGTCCTTCGACGAGGACCTGGCCGGCCGCATCGGTCGCGCCATCGGCGCGGAAGGCCGCGGCAAGGGCTACAACAACCTCCTCGGGCCCACCGTCGACCTGATCCGCACCTGGCACTTCGGCCGCCAGGCCGAAGCCATGGGGGAGGACCCGCTGCTGGCCGGCCGTCTCGGCGCGGCCCTCACCGTCGGCATGCAGAGCCAGAACGTGGCGGCCACCGTCAAGCACTTCGCCGCCTACACCCAGGAGACCAACCGCTTCTTCACCGACACCAGGGTCTCCGACCGCGCCCTGCACGAGATCTACCAGGCGCCCTTCCGCCGCGTCGTCGCCGCCGCACCGGCCACCTCCGTGATGATGGCCTATCCGAAGATCAACGGCACCTTCGCGACCGAGCACCCGTCCCTGTTCAACGACTTGAAGAACCGGATCGGTCTCCAGGGCTACACGGTGCCGGACTTCTGGGCGGGCTCCGACCAGATCGCCGCCGCCCGCGCCGGCATGGACCTCGCCGGACTCGGGCCCGGCGCCGTCAAGATCCCGGCGGGCGCCCTCACCGGCGGCGCGATCCCCGGCTCACGTCTCGACGACGCGGCCCGCCGCATCCTCGTCACGATGTTCGCGAACGGTCTCTTCGACCACGCCGTCCCCGCCCCGGCCGACGACGTCAGTACGCCGGAACACCAGAGCCTCGCCCACGAGGCCGCGGTCGCCTCCACGGTGCTGCTCCACAACCGCTCCGCGGCACTGCCGCTGCCCGCGTCGCTGAAGTCGCTGGCGATCATCGGCCCCGCCGGCGAGGACGTCCTTCCAGGCGTCTCCGGATCCACGTACGTCGACCCCGGCGCCTGGACGACGCCGCTCCAGGCCATCCGCGCCCGCGCGGGCGGTTCACTCGAGGTCACGCACGCGCAGGGCACCAAGGGTGACGTCCCCCTCACCACGGTCCCCTCGGCAGTCCTGCGCACTAGCGCCGGGACGGCCGGTCTGACCGGAACCTACTACGCGGGTGCCGACACCACCGGCACCCCCCTCGCCACCCGCACCGACGCGACGGTCGACTTCACCACCGCTCCCGTCGACGCGCTGCCCGGCGTCTGGTCCGCGAAGTGGACCGGCACCCTCACGCCGACCGTCACGGGCCTGCATCGCTTCTCCCTGTTGCCCGCAGGGACCACCGCGCTCAAGATCAACGGCAGGACGGTCGTCTCCGGTACCCGGCAGATGCGCCGCTTCTTCCTCGGCCCCTACGACTACCCCCTCCAGGGCATCGCGGAACTGGCCGCCGGTCGCCCCGTCACCGTCGAGCTGACCTACACCAACGCCACCGCGGAACCCGGCACCTGCGGCCTCACCCTCGGCTGGCAGCCCGACTCGCTCATCCCCTCCGCGGTGACGGCGGCCCGCGCGGCCGACGCCGCGGTCGTCGTCGTCAACCGGGTCGCCGGTGAAGCCATGGACCACGAACGGTTCGAACTCCCCGGCGACCAGAACCAGCTGATCTCCGCCGTCGCAGCGGCCAACCCCCGCACGATCGTCGTCCTCAACACCGACGGACCCGTCGCCACCCCCTGGCTGGACGACGTGGAAGCCGTGATCCAGGCGTGGTACGGAGGCCGCGGCATGGGCACCGCCCTCGCAGCCGTCCTCTTCGGCGACAGCGACCCCTCCGGCCGCCTGCCGGTCACCTTCCCCGCCGACGCCGGCCAGGGACCGGGCACCACGACCGCCACCTACCCCGGCACGAACGGCACCGTCTCCTACGACGAGGGCATCGCCGTCGGCTACCGCTACTACGACGCCAACGGCCGGCAGCCCCGCTTCGCCTTCGGCCACGGTCTGTCCTACACGACCTTCGCCCACGGCTCCGTCGAAGCCGCCTACGACCAGAGGGCCGCGCGCATCACCCTCAGCGTCACGGTCACCAACACGGGCCGACGCCAGGGCACCGACGTCGTCCAGGTGTACGCCACCCTGCCGACGGCGGCGGCGGCGAACCGCGCCGCCTCGTCGCCTTCCAGAAGGTCACCCTTCCCGCTGCGGGGTCCAAGCGGCTCACCCTCACCGTCCCCACGCAGGACCTCACCGTCTGGAATGCGGGCGCCTGGACGCTCGTACCCGGTTCCTACACCTTCGCGACCGCACGTTCGTCCCGGAGCCTGACGGCACAGCGGACCCTCACCATCAGCTGACCTCGGTTCAGTGTCTGCGCTCACGTCCCCACTCGCCTGGGGGCGTGAGCAGCAGTCGTGCCCTCATCGGCTCACGCCGGTGGTGAGCCACGCTCTCACTTCCGGAGCCCGGCCGTGCCAGTCACCGAGCGCCTGCCCGGCTCCGTCCTCGCACGCAGCTGGGCGACCGCCCGAACGTCCGGAGCGTCAAATGGGCGTCACGGCCGGTAGGGATGACTTCGGCGGACGGTCGCCACCATCTCGCATACGTCGGTCCTGCGGTCGCCCGCCCGCCCGCTCGCCCGAGCCGTCAGTATCCGGCGGTCGGCGCCTGTGGTGAGGCTGGTGGTGCAGCCCAGCCGCGGGTCGGTTGCAGTAATGGTGCAGTCCAAGGCTCGGATGCGCACCCGATCGCGCTCGGCCTGCGCTGCGGCGTGAGACCACACCCTGCGCGTACCTGGTGGCCGCGTCATCTGGTTGGTCGAAGGAGGAAGGTCGCCGCGGGAACGGCCAACCGGCTTGCCGCGCATGCCTCGTGAAGTCCAACTCGGTGCGGGACGGCCCCTCATTTCATCGGCATCAGGACGCGTGAGAGGTCGCTGCAGTCGGTGGAGAGGGAGAGCGATCAGGTGTCGGGGTCGTAGCGGGGGTCATCGTCATCTCCGATGGAGAGGTTGCCGATACCGTGCGTCAGCTTGTACGGCTGCGTGCCGGGCCTCATGCCGCCGGCCTCGACCGCGGCGTCGAGCAGCCGGGTGCAGACGGGCAGCAGGCGGTCGAGGAAGTAGGTGTGCAGCCGGCGGATCGGTGCGTCGGCGCCGGAGATGGCGAACACCTCGGCGGCGGCAGTGAGTACCGTCGGCCGGTCGCGCGGTGCGTCGGCCAGCTTGCCCTGGGACGGCGACTGCTCTTCAGCCCTGCCGATGGCCATCGCACATCCCTCCCACGCGATTGACAAAACGGAGCGCCGTTCCGGATACTAAACGGAGCGGCGTTCCGTTTCGGGTTGGTCGAACGGAATGCCCCTGACCACCGTGTCCGTTGTCGGTCGCAGGAGACCTGCGGGCAGCAGGTGCACCGAAAGGGAACCCACATCGTGAGCACATCCATCGTCACCAGTGCCGACGCCTTCAACACGCCCGTCCCGGTCCAGTCCTACAGCCCCGTGACCCTCTCCGTGCCCGGACGTCCCGTCGACCTCCAACTGCGCGTCTCCGCACCCGCGACCGGAACCGGACTTGCCGTCGTCCTCCTCTCCCACGGGCAGGGCCCCTCGAACAACCTCTCCTCGCTCAACGGCTACGGGCCGCTCGTCAACTCCTGGGCCGCCCAAGGATTCGTGGTCATCCAGCCGACCCACCTCACCTCCAGGACGCTGAGCCACCTGGTCGCCGACGCCCCCGGAGCGCCCTTCTTCTGGCGTTCGCGCTCCGAGGACATGTCGCACATCATCGACCGACTCGACATGATCGAGGAGGCCGTACCGCTGCTCTCCGGACGGATCGACCACACCAGGATTGCCGTCGCCGGCCACTCGTTCGGTGGCTTCACCTCCAGCCTCCTGCTCGGGGCCCGGGTCACCGACCCCGACGAAGGGGGAGAGGTGAGTCTTCTCGAACCCCGGATCAAGGCGGGCGTGCTGCTCGCCGCACCCGGCAGGGGTGACGTACTCAACGGGCCGATGGCTGACGCACTGCCGGTCTTCCGGACCATCGACTTCTCCACGATGACCACACCCACGCTGGTTGTCGTCGGCGACAAGGACGACTCCCGCCACTTCACGGACATGGGGCCGGACTGGCACGCCGACCCCTACACCCTCGCCCCCGGACCCAAGACCCTGCTCACCCTGTTCGGCGCGGAGCACGGTCTCGGCGGGATCGCCGGATTCGACGCCGCCGAGACCACGGACGAGAACCCCGAACGAGTCGCCGGCCTCGCCCAGCTCACCGCGGCCTACCTCCGCAACCAGCTTCGTCTCGGGGCTCCCACCTGGCAGGACGCATGCCAGGCACTGACGACCGACCCCGATCCGATAGGGCGAGTCGAATTCAAGTAGTCCCTCACAGGCGGCCACGTCCCCATTCGCGCGCATGCAGGGCTACTTCGGGGGCCGCACGCGTGAGGCCCGAGGAACTTGTCGCCGGCGGTCCGGCGGTCTGCTGCGCAGGAGGGCATCGGGAGCGGCCAGGGCGCCGGTGACCGCGCCGACCATCGCCTCGGTCCTCTCGTGGCTCTTGTCTTCGTGCCACCCTCTCGTCGACGGGTGGACTCCGTGGTCGTACGCGGTCGCAGCATGCGCCGTCGTCAGCGTTCCCTCAGGCCACGGTCGTCGAGTACGTCCGCGCATTCCTCCGGCACCGCCCAGTCCCTGACTGTCACCTGGTGCCGAGGAGTCGCGGACGGGTCGAGCGCTTCCTGCTGCTCGCGCTTGGCGTCGGCGCGGGCCTGTTCCATCTCGTCGGCGATCTCCTGGCAGTCGACGGCGTACATGTCTGTAGGTGTCGGCTCCTCGACGGGGGACACCGGATTGTCCGTGTACGGCGCGGCGTTGAGTGCGGAGGTGGCGGCGATACCGACCAGGCACAGTCCCGCCCAGGCGACGATGATCGGCCGACGGGTGCTCATGAGCCGGCCATTCCGGCCGCCGGGCTGACGACGGTGATCGCAGCGAAGGTGACCATCACGGGCCACGAGACCTTCATCGGAGCCCTTTCTCAGGGGATCGGTGAGGCGCGAGCGGTCTTTCGACCTGCTTGCCCGCGGGCCGAGTTGGTGCTGAGCCGAGTGCGGAAGGAGGGGGGAAGCTCCTGGTTGATGAGCGGCCGACCAGATCCATCTGCGGCCTCCACCCGGAGCATCGTGTGCCTGTCTACCCAGCGGGGCTCGATCTGTCCAGCTGCACCCTTCGAATCCCGTCCGGTCTGCTGAGCGCCCGGCGTCGCGAACGCGGCACGCGGGTGCCTCGGCTTCCAGCGGACCGGGGGCCGCGCGTGCTTGAGGTCGGTACGGCCTCGGTGCCTGGCTCTCCCATCGGTGAACCGGGCACGGTGGTCAGGTGGGGGCGAGGGCGAAGGAGATGAGGAAGCCGCTGACGCTGATCCGTCCGACGGCCGGCGACCAGTCCTCTGCGAGGGCCCTGTGCAATCGCCGGGGCGTTCTGTGCAACGCCGTGACCTGCGACGGACGGGCCTGTGGTCGCGACCGTCGACGTAGGCGCCGGTGGCCGGAGTGCTCAGGCGCGTACGGATGAATGTGCTCGGGAAGGGCTGTGTGTCACCGTCGGAACAACAGGTGCCGCGGCTGACAATGTGACTGTGTGGCCGGCCGGACGACCGGCGTCAGGAGGTCGAGGCGGATGCTGCTTCTGGGCCGCTCGCAGGTCGAGGCCCTGCTCGACGTGGACGCGCTGATCGATGTGCTCGCCCCGGCGATGGCGGACCTCAGTGCGGGCCGCGCCTCGGTACCCGACCGCGTCGCCGCTCTGGTGCCCGAACGCGACGCGTTCCTGGCTGCCATGCCGGGCTTCCTGCCGTCGGCCGGAGTGCTCATGACCAAGCTGGTGTCACTCTTCCCGCACAACGACGGGGCACGGCTGCCCACACACCAGGCGCTGGTCGTGGCGTTCGATCCGGACACCGGCGAGCCCGTTGCGCTGTTGGACGGTACGGCCATCACCGCAGCGCGGACCGGCGCCTGCTCCGCGCTGTCGGCGCGGCTGCTGGCCCGCGAGGACGCGACCGTGCTGGCAGTGCTGGGCACCGGCGTGCAGGCCCGGTCCCACGCCCGCGCCCTCTGTCGGGTCCGCCCGATCCGCCAGATCCGCATCGCCGGCCGCGATCCGGCGAAAGCCGCTGCCCTGGCCGAGGAACTCTCCGCAGTGCTGGAGGGCGACGTCCGCGCAGTGTCCAGCTACGCCGAAGCACTCGACGGCGCGGACATCGCCGCCGCGACGACGCATGCCGTCGAACCCGTGATCCGGCGTGCCTGGCTGACACCCGGGGTGCACGTCACGTCCGTCGGATACAACCCGACCGGCCGCGAGATCGACGACGCCACGGTCATCGAGGCACTGGTGTGCGTCGAATCGCGCCAGGCAGTGCTTGCCCCACCCCCCGCGGGCAGCAACGACCTGCTCATGCCCATCCGCGACGGCCTCATCACCGCCGATCACGTGCACGCCGAGCTGGGCGAACTCATTGCCGGCAGCAGACCGGGGCGCACCACACCGGACCAGATCACCCTCTACAAGTCGGTCGGCGTGGCAGCGCAGGACGCCGCGGCCACGGCTCTGGTCGTCGCCGCCGCCCGCGAGCAGTCGATCGGCGAGGAGATCACGCTGCGGTGAGCCGCTACGCAGGTGGCGCTCCCGGTCCTCGCCCAGGATCGGCTGGGGACGATTCTCGCGGGAGTGGGCGCGGGCGCGGGCGCGGGGGAGTGGGCGCGGGCCTGCGAGACGGAGGCCAACTGCTCCGCGCACCACAGGATGGTGCACTCGACCAGGCTGCGGCCACCGGGCGGGCTGCTGTCGGCACCACTTCACGAACGCCACCAGCGTGCCGGAGCGGACCGCGGCCGGTCCGGCGCGGTTCCTCGGCACGGTCTACTCCGGCCAGGCGGAGTTCTGGATGACCTTTCCACGTACTTCATCGGTGTGGTGCCCACCTCGGTGCGGAACATGCGGGTCAGGTGCCGGGGACTGACCCGGGCCCGTGTGGCGAGCGCGTTCAGGCTGTGGTCGGCGGTCGGCTCCGTCTGCACCATGTCCTGGATCTGTCGCAGGACGGGGGTCCGTGGGGCGGGGCCCTGGAGCGAGGCGGAGAACTGCGACTGTCCGCCGGGCCGTTGCATGTACACCACGAGCGAGCGGGCGACGTCGCGGGTTAGTCCGGGGCCGTGGTCCTCCTCCAGCAGAGCCAGCGCCAGGTCGATCCCCGCGGTGACGCCTGCCGACGTGTAGAGCGTGCCGTCCTTGACATAGAGGGCATCTGGCTCCACGCGTGTCGACGGATAGCCGCGGGCCAGCGAAGCCGTGTGCTGCCAGTGCGTCGTCGCCCGTCTGCCGTCGAGCAGTCCCGCCGCGGCCAGGATGAAGGCACCGGTGCAGATCGACGCCACCCGTCCGGCCGTGGCAGCGAGCCGGCTCGCTGCGGCGCTGAGGTTCGGGTCGACGAGGCGGCCCGGTAGCAGGTCGCCGCCCGTGACCAGCAGGGTGTCGAAGGCGGGGGCCGACGCGGCATCCGTGTCCACCGGCACCTGGAGGCCGATGGAGGTGCGTACCGGGGTGCCGTCGACCGAGACGATGCTCAGCCGGTAGTTCGCTCCGTACCGGTTGGCCTCGCTGAAGACCTCCGCCGGTCCGGACAGATCGAGCATCTTCATCTCGTCGAAGACGAGGACGCCCACATGGTGTGCCTTCTTCGGGTCCACTTGACTCTTCCGCTGCTTGTCTCGTCCGTTACAGCTCGATGGTGGTACCGGGGCTCAGGCGAGTCAGAGGGGTGCCGGTCAGGCCATTCTCGCCGAGAAGGGTGGCCGTGGAGTTCCGACCCAGCTCACTCAGCATCAGTCGTGTGTCTGGACGATCCGGTCGGGTTGGACGGCGCGGACGAAGTCGGCGGCTTCGCCGAGCTTGGTCCAGGGCCCGCTGGTGGGCAGCAGAAGCGTGCGGACCGATGCGTCCGGGACGAAGTAGGCGTCGCCCGGGTGGTAGAGAGCGGCGTCGACGAGGTATCCGACGTTGTCGGGGCAGGGAATGTCGGGGTGGATCAGGGCGTGGCGTCGGCCATGGACGGTCACGGAGAAGGAGCCGACCGCGAAGGCATAGTCCGCGGTGACGGTGCGGACGCGGCCGCCATGGCTCCCGAGCGTGGCCGCGACGGAGGCGGTGCCGTAGACCCGCAGCTCGGGCCTGGCGTCCAGGGCCGCGGCGATCAGCTCCGCGTCGAAGAGGCCGCCGTTCTGGGGCACCTCGACCGAGGCGGGCCGCAGACCACGGCCGAGCTGGCACACCGTCGAGGAGTCACGCACCAGTCGGCGGCCAAGACGGTCAAGGAGCTTCTCGCCGACGGTCTCGTCCGCACCGAACCTCCCCCCACCGACGGGCGCAAACTCCTGGTGCACATCACCGACGCCGGACGGGCCCGTCTCGGCACCGAACGGGATCAACGCTCCGGCCGGCTCGACACCGCCATCGGTGGGGCGCTCAGCCCGGACGAACGGCGGCGACTGCGCGACGGCGTCGACCTGCTGGCCCGCCTCAACGCCCACCTCAAGGAGAAGTGAGCCTTCGGACGCACGGCATCGCGCCGCCACCCCCGCACCGGGCGAGCCTGGCCTGACGGCAGCGCGCGGCGGCTGCTCGCGGGACGGGGCCGAGGCGTTGGCGAGGGCTCGGACGGCCTGAGCCACGCGCGGGGCGTCACCCCGACGGCGGCATCCAGAGCCCGCACGGCGTGTCGGCTCGTCACCCGGGTACGCGTAGGACATGCAAGCGCCGAGGGGCAACTCGACGGAGGAGTCCACATGACCATCCCGCAGAGGCAGCACACGCCCGATCAGCAGAGCACGGAGGAGGACACCGCACTGCGCTATGGAACCATCTGGGGAGATGGCGCGGCCTGCGCTGCGAACGCCCGCCAGGACCTGCGCGCCTTCCTGGGCCATGCCCCGCGAACGGGGTTCCCGTCGACGCCGCCGACCCTGGCCATGGACGCCGAACTGGCCGCCAGTGAACTGGTCACCAACGCCGTCCGGCACGCTCCGGGGCCCTGCGGGATGACTTTGCAGCTGTCCCGCGAAGAACTGACGATCACGGTGTGGGACAGCTCGACCGATGAGCCGGCGGTCAAGCCGGCCGATCCGCGCCGGATCGGCGGTCACGGACTGCGCATGGTGCACACGGTCAGCGACCGAGTGGTCGTCGCCCTTCGTGCCACAGGGAAACGGATCACTGCTCATCTGTCTCTGGCGCCGAACCCGACGACCAGCGTCCTCGGCGGCACCGCTGTTCCGGCTTGATCGTGAGGGCTGAGCACCGCCTCGCCGACCGCGGGAACCCGGCGAACACCGATGTCAGGGGCCTTCGCGTGCGACCGTGCCGTGCCGGAAACCCGGTACCCAGCCGGATCATCCGCGCTCCCCGTCGCGATCGGCCGCCGAAAGCACGCAGATCGGTGAACTGGGCTGCCAAGACGCCGCGCGCTGAGCCGCCTCCGCCTGGACTGGGGCGATGCGTGCGACCGCGGCTGCGGACTGACGACAGCTCGAGCGGCGGGCGACGTGTCACGAACCGGGGTTCATGGCCTGCCGGACGGTGGCATGGCAGGAGATGACCTCATCGATCCCGACGACGAGCAGGACCCGTAGAACGGACGGCTGTGCTCCGGCGATGCGCAGCCACCCGTCGCCGGCGACGGCCCGATGGGCGGCGACGAGGACGTTGATGCCGCTGGAGTCCATGAAGGTGACGTCGCTGAGGTCGAGCACGATCCGCGAGGGCGGAACCGCCTCGTTCTGCGGCAGCAGGGCCTCTCTGAACACGTCCTTGACGTCGTGGTCGATCTCGCCGCGCACGGCGACGACACGGACGCCTTCGACCACTTGTTGTTCGACGGAGAGCCCGTTCGGCCGGTCTGCTTTCGGGATGTCGTTCACTGTCTCCTCGACTGCCTTTACGCTTGCACCGAGTCAGGAGCATGCGTGGGCGATTCTGCCTCACCGCCTGCGCAGGGTGCACGCGATCGGCTGTATCGGACGGTGGATCCGGGGCACCCGTAGGCATCCGGTGGGAGATGCAGGCTCGCGTGGACGGGGAATGAGGCGATGCCGGTGGGACTCGAAGCCGAGGACGGCGACTGTACGGGGTCCGGCGACCATCCTCTGCGCGCCGGCTTCGCTCTGGGCGGCCACGACGGGTGTATCGCCGATGCCCGGCACCACGCCACCGCCTTCCTCGAACAGGCCCGTAGCGGTCATCGCCTGCCCGTGTCCGCCCGCGCGATGGATGTCACCCGGTTGGTGGTCAGCGAACTGGTCACCAATGCCCGCAAGTACGCCCCTGGTCCCGTATTGATGGAGTTACGCGTCACCGTCGACAGCGTGGAGGTGATCGTGTGGGACAGCGACCCCACCGTTCCCTCGGCCCGAGCCGTGGATCCCGGCAGAATCGGCCAGCACGGCCTGGAAATCGTCAAAGCGGTGAGCGAGGACCTCTCCGTGCGCCAGGAGCCGTTGGGCAAGCGCATCACGGCCCGCATCGCCCTCGCCGACGCGCCCACCAGTGGTACCGCGCCCGGGCGTGACGGGAGAACCCCGTCCAGGACCGGGTTCCCTCACCCGCCGCCGTAAGGCTCGTGCCGGCCAGGATCGTGTCCTGACAGGGGACAAGAAGGCCTGCGGGCTCCGGAAGCACCCGGAGCCCGCAGGCCTGCTGCTGCCTCAGCGGGTCACCAGCGGTACCAGCGACCCCTGCGGCCGCCGGTGTCCGCGGAGCGCATGACGAAGCCCAGCAGCCAGACGACCAGCACGATCACCGCGATCCACCACAGGGCCTTCAACGCGAAGCCCGCGCCGAAGAGGATCAGAGCCAGCAGTAGAACGAGAAGCAGGGGAACCATAGATATCAACCTCCGTGGCTCCTTGTGCCCGCGGAATGGAGGAACACACGGTTGATCCACATGGTTTCTTCACCGATATCGCGGGAAGTGACCTCATTTTGTCCACTGCTGCTCTGCCCACCGGACCTTTGCAGCCGGGAGGAAATTCGACAGAGCGTGCCGCCTCTGCGGCGAGCGTGATGCGGCGACACGAGGTGGCGGCCGCTTCGGGGCCTGCGGGAAAGCTTCGGTGCCCGTCTCGCCGCGCGGTAGGAGACGAGACGGGGCACGGCTTTTCTACGGGTGTCAGGCCGGGGTGATGTTCTCCGCCTGGGGGCCCTTCTGCCCCTGGGTGACGTTGAACGACACCTTCTGGCCCTCCTGAAGCTCACGGAATCCGTGGCCTTCGATGTTGGAGTAGTGGGCGAAGACGTCCGGGCCTCCACCGTCCTGCTCGATGAAGCCGAAGCCCTTTTCGGCGTTGAACCACTTCACGGTTCCGGTGGCCATGTGTGTCCTCCATGGGGACTCGAAGGGGGCTTCCGCACAGCGCGGAAGCCGAAGGTGATCGACGGGTCCTCAGCGGTGCTACACAGCAAAACCGCCCGTGCGATTGCTCACGGGCGGAAGGTACTTCGGAACCACGACAGCTGTTGGTGACGCTACACGTCATGCGCGTCGACCACCAGTGACTACGCCATACAGCCGATGTACGGGTCTCTTCACGGCCTGCCTGCGGGGGTGGCTGGCTCAGTCTGGCGGTGG
>NZ_MPOH02000017.1:286241-296284 GCF_001896135.2 Streptomyces phaeoluteigriseus | reverse complement strand
GGTCCCGGAGGTGAACCGGACCCGGCCCCCGCCCGCCGCGCCGTGGACCCCCGCCCGGCCCCGGCACCCACCGTCCCGCCCGGCCGTACGCTCCCCGCGCCACCTCGGTCACCGCACCCGCTGAACCCCCTGGACACCCGGCACACGGTGGTCCTGCGCTGCTGACCGGCTCGCTCCGCCCCGAGGAGGACCGTCAGCTCGACGCTTCGAGAGACAGAAGGACCCGAGCCATGCCGACAGACCCGTACGCGATCCTGCGCGCCCTGGTGCGCGCGGAGGCCGCCCGCAGTACGCCGATGAAACCGCGGACCGACATCACCGACCGGCAGAAGGCGCGGCCGGTCCCGGAGAACGACCGGGGTCGCTGACGAACCGGCGGAGGCGGACCTACCGCCTCCGCCGTGCGGTGCCGAACAGGGAGCGCGTGATCTCCCGCCCGATCTGCGTGCCGACGGACCGCGCCAGCGACTTGAACATCCCGCTGCCGACGACCTGTTCCACGACGGAACGGTCCTCCTCGGCCTTACCCGGCTTCCCGGCCTTCCCCGGTTCCCCCGACTTCCCGGCCTTCCCGGCCTTCCCGGGTTCCTCACGGGTCGCGGGCCGCTCCGCCGTCACGACGTCCTCGGCGGGCCGCTCCGCCGTCACGACGTCCTCGGTGGCCCGCGCCGCCAGCTTCTCGTACGCCGACTCCCTGTCCACAGCCTGTGCATAGCGCCCGTACAGCGCGGACTCCCGCACCGACCGGTCCAGGGCCGCCCCGTCGACCGGTCCCATCAGGGACTCGGGCGCGCGCAGCCGGGTCGCGGCGACCGGCGTAGGGGCGCCGTTCTCGCTGAGGACGGTGACGACGGCTTCGCCGGTGCCCAGGCCGGTGAGCAGTTCCTCCAGGTCGTAGGCGGAGTCGGGGAAGGTCCTCACCGTGGCCTTGAGGGCCTTCTGGTCGTCCGGGGTGAAGGCCCGCAGGGCGTGCTGGACCCGGTTGCCCAGCTGGGCGAGGACATCGCCGGGCACGTCCTTCGGGGTCTGCGTGACGAAGAACACGCCGACCCCTTTCGAGCGGATGAGCCGCACGGTCCGGGTGATGGCGTCGAGGAAGGCCTCGGAGGCGTCGTCGAAGAGCAGATGCGCCTCGTCGAGGAAGAAGACGAGCTTGGGCCTGTCGGTGTCGCCGACCTCCGGGAGGTCGTGGAAGAGGTCGGCCAGGAGCCACATCAGGAAGGTGGAGAACAACTGTGGCTTGTCCTGGACGGCGGGCAGTTCGAGGACGGAGACGATCCCGCGGCCGTCGTCCGCCGTACGCAGGAACGCGGCCGTGTCGAACTCCGGTTCGCCGAAGAAGTCGGACATGCCCTGCGCCTCGAAGGCGGTGAGGGACCGCAGGATCACACCGGCCGTGGCCGTCGACAGACCGCCGATGCCCTTCAGCTCGCTCCTGCCTTCGTCGGAGGTCAGGAAGGCGACGACCGACCGCAGGTCCTTCAGGTCGACCAGCTCGAGGCCCTTCCGGTCGGCGTAGTGGAAGACCAGGCCGAGGGACTGCTCCTGGGTCTGGTTGAGCTGGAGCACCTTGGACAGCAGCAGCGGGCCGAAGCTGGTGATCGTGGCCCGCAGCGGGATGCCGTGGCCCAGGCCGCCGAGAGCGTAGAACTCGGCCGGGAAGCCGGTGCCCGCCCACTGCTGTCCGACCTCGGCGGAGCGGGAGGCGACCTTGGCGTTCGAGACGCCCGGCGCGGAGATCCCGGACAGGTCTCCCTTGACGTCCGCGAGGAAGACCGGCACCCCGTGCGCGGAGAGCTGCTCGGCGATGAGCTGGAGCGTCTTGGTCTTGCCGGTGCCGGTGGCGCCCGCGACCAGACCGTGCCGGTTGAGGACGGGCAGCGGGATGCGGACCTGCGCCCGGGGCAGACAGCTCCCGTCCCACAGCAGGGCGCCGAGATCGAGGGCGGGGCCGGTGAAGGCGTACCCGGCGGCGATCCCGGCGGCGCTCGGCGGCAGACTCATCGACAGCCCCTCGTTCCGTTATACACCTGTTCGTCACGTCTTTTCCAGCCTCGCACTCCGCCACCATGGCTGCGCCCGGAACGTCTGGACCGGTAGGCTTTCCGTGTGATCTTCAAGCGCATCGGAAACGGCCGGCCGTACCCCGACCACGGCCGGGAAAGCACCCGGCAGTGGGCGGACGTCGCGCCGCGCCCGGTCCGCCTCGATCAGCTGGTGACCACCAAGCAGCAGCTAGACCTGGAAACCCTGCTCGCGGAGGACTCGACCTTCTACGGCGACCTCTTCGCGCATGTCGTGAAGTGGCAGGGCGACCTGTACCTGGAGGACGGCCTCCACCGCGCGGTCCGGGCCGCCCTCCAGCAGCGCCAGGTGCTCCACGCGCGCGTGCTCGAACTGGACTGAGCAGGCCCCGAGCCACCCACCCGCACTCCCCGGCCCCCTGCCGGTTGGCCCTTTCGGGTGCTCTGCGCGCTGTCGAATGATCATCTAGTAGGCATGGCCGCTCCGGCGCACTACGCTGCGCTCATGAGCATGCTGACTCCCCCCGGCATGGGCGGCCGATACCGGATCACGGGGGACAAGTACCCCCGGATGCGCCCGCACCGGCGACGCGGCAGGCTGGTCGGCGCGGTCGTCGCCTGCGGAGCCGTGCTCGGCGTGGCCGGCTGGGGAACCGTTCAGCTCATCGACGTCTTCACCGGCGGCGGGGGCACCGCGTCGGCGGCCGGCACGAAGGGCTGCCTGACCAAGGCGAGCCCCGCGGCCAGCGCGTCCCCGGCCGTGCTGCCGAAGCCCGCGCAGATCACCGTGAACGTCTTCAACGCCACCACCCGCAGCGGCCTCGCCAAGACGACCGCCGACGAACTCAAGAAGCGCGGCTTCCGGATCGGCGAGGTGGGCAACGCGGGCCCGCAGTACGACAAGAAGGTCACCGGCACCGGCGTACTGCTCGGCCCCGCCTCGTCCCTCAACACCTCGCTGCCGGTCCTGGCCACCCAGCTCACCACCGCCGAGCGCCGCACCGACGCCGCCCACAAGGGCACCGCGATCGACCTGATCATCGGCAACGGCTTCAAGACGCTGACCGGCCTGCCGGAGGCGACCAGGGCACTGACGGCGCTGGCCGCGCCGAAGCCGACGGCGACCACGAAGAAGGACTGCTGAGCGCCGTACCCCTCAGGTACGGCGGGTACTCGTCGCCAGGTACGGCAGGTACTCGTCGTCAGGTACGGCGGTACTACTCGGCCGCGCCGTACAGGCGGTCGCCCGCGTCGCCCAGGCCCGGGACGATGTAGCCGTGCTCGTTGAGGTGGTCGTCGACGGCCGCCGTGACGACGGTGACCGGGGAACCCGCCAGCTCGCGCTCCATGATCTCGACGCCCTCGGGCGCGGCCAGCAGCACCACCGCGGTGACGTCGTCGGCGCCCCGCCGGATCAGCTCGCGGATCGCGGCGACCAGCGTGCCGCCGGTGGCCAGCATCGGGTCCAGGACGTACACCTGACGGCCGGACAGGTCCTCCGGCATGCGCGTGGCGTACGTGGAGGCCTGGAGGGTCGTCTCGTCGCGGATCATGCCCATGAAGCCGACCTCGGCGGTCGGCAGCAGCCGGACCATGCCGTCCAGCATCCCGAGACCGGCCCGCAGGATCGGCACCACCAGCGGACGCGGACGGGCGAGCTTGACACCGGTGGTGCCGGAGACCGGCGTCACGATGTCGACCTGCTCGGTACGCACGTCCCGCGTGGCCTCGTAGGCGAGCAGGGTGACCAGCTCGTCGGCGAGGCGACGGAAGGTCGCGGAGTCCGTGCGGCGGTCGCGCAGCGTGGTGAGCTTGTGGGCGACCAAGGGGTGGTCGACGACGTGGAGACGCATGTCCACAACAGTAACCGGGCCCGACCGGCCCGGCGTCCCCACACACAGTGAGCTTCTCCCTCGGGGTTGGGGATCCGTGGGCATCAAACCGCCCCGCGCAGGGAAGGTGGGTGGACACGGACCAGGGTGGTGGACCAATGGCTGACCTGCCAGAGCACGCGGCGGCACGACCGGGGGAACCGTCGAGGAGATCGTCGGCGGGGCCCGCGGAGACCGAGGGCGAGCGGCGTCGGCGACGCGCCCAGTTCCTGCGCGACCTGGCCGAGGCCCGCGAACTGCGCGACCGCGTCCAGCCGCGCCGCGCCAAGACCGCCCGGCTCCGACACGCGATGCGCATGCGCACCTTCCGCTGGTAGCCGCCCGCCCGGCGCCCGTTGGGAAGATCGCCGACGGCGCGCGCGTTACGGGGTGGGCGTGCGTGGCCGTACGGCAAAGCCGCGTACGATCCGCGGTGGTGGCAACGAGTGCGCTGGTGGATTGCTCGCGGACGTCCCCGTGGACCCGCGATCAAAACGTCCGGACACAGGGAGCCGAAGACGTCCCCTGGACGTCTTGTTTCTGCCACGATTCCGAGTGGGTGGGGCTCGGAGCCCGAGCTCTCCCCGCCCGCAACCTCCGCCGGGGGGACCCCCAACCGGCACGCCTATGACCAGTGGGAGAGTCACGGTGTACTTCGCCGCACTGCTCGCGCGCACCGAAGACGGGTGGGAAGCGAGCGACACAGAGCTCGACGATGTGGAAACCCTGTCGGATCTGGCCGACCTGGCCCGGGAAGCCTCTCCCGACGAGGACACCGTCCTCGTGCTGATCGAGCAGGAGGACTCCTGGTTCGGGGTCGTCCGCATCGACGGCGAGGAGGACCCGCGCATCTTCGTCTCCGACGCGAGCGCCGCCGCCCGCAGTTCCTACGGCGAGATCCTGCTCACCGACGAACTGCTCGGCCGAGATCCGGGTGACGCCGACGACCTGGACGTCCTCGACCTCGACGGCACCGAGGACGGTGACGACGAGAACGACGACGGGGACGAGGACGACGACGGCGTGGAGAGCGCCGGTCCGGTCGAGGCGGTGCCGCACGGCCCCGTCGGCGACGCCGGCATCCTCGACGACCTCGGCGTCGGCGAGAAGGAACTGAGGTCGCTGTCCTCGGACGCGCTCACCGAGATCGCCGAGTCCCTCGGGGCCTCGGAGGTCCTGGAGACCGTCCGCTGACTGCACCGACCGAGGGGGGCCGGCCCGCCGACCCCGTACGTGACCGATGGCGGGCCGCGATGCGGCTCGCCATCGACGAGGCCGCGCTGGCCGCCCGCGGCGGTGACGTCCCCGTCGGCGCCGTCGTACTGGGCGCCGACGGCACCACCGTCCTCGCGACCGGCCACAACGAACGCGAGGCGGGCGGCGACCCCACGGCCCACGCGGAGGTGCTCGCCCTGCGGCGGGCCGCCGCGCGGACCGGGGAGTGGCGGCTGACGGGCTGCACCCTCGTCGTGACGCTGGAACCGTGCACGATGTGCGCGGGCGCACTCGTCCAGTCCCGCGTGGACCGGGTCGTCTACGGCGCCCGCGACGACAAGGCGGGCGCGGCCGGCTCCCTCTGGGACGTCGTCCGCGACCGGCGGCTCAACCACCGCCCCGAAGTGATCGGGGGAGTCCTCGCCGAGGACTGCGCCGGGCTGCTCACCGAGTTCTTCCGCTCCCGCTGATCCTTCCGCGAATCCGATTTCAAAGCGGGGCTCACCTTGTTGTAAGGTCTCTCTCGGTAGCGTGTCCGAGCGGCCGAAGGAGCTCGCCTCGAAAGCGAGTGTGGCGCAAGTCACCGAGGGTTCAAATCCCTCCGCTACCGCTGATGACACCCCCTGAACCGTGGCGACACGGGTCAGGGGGTGTCTTGCTGTACGGCCCACGCCGCGTATCCCCCGAAACCGCCCCGGGCGTGGTGGTGTTGGTCGGTCGAAATGATGATGTGAGGGTTACACTCTCGGCCGGCAACAGGGGGCCCTAGGGGCAGTACTCAGAGGGAGGCCGCGGTGGCGGTGAACGCAAAGAAGATCGCCGTCTACGCACTCGTGGTCTTCGTGCTCTACGTGATCATCACGGACCCCGAGAAGGCGGCGGACTACGTCCAGATAGGCTTCGAGGGCATATCGGACGCCGCCAGCGCCATCGGCGACTTCTTCACCTGGCTCGCCGACGGGGCGAACTAGAAGCCGCCGCGCGGCCGTAGCCACTGGGAGTGCCCTTGATCCGCCATCTGGTCCTCTTCAAGCTCAACGAGGGCGTCACCCGGGACGACCCCCGGGTGGTGGAGGGCGAAGCGGCCTTCCGTGCCCTCGGCGGGCAGATCGACGAGCTGCGCTTCTGGGAGCTGGGCTGGAACATCAGCGACCGGCCCATCGCCTACGACTTCGCGATCAACTCGGCGGTCGAGGACGCGGACGCCCTCAAGCGGTACATCGAGCACCCGGCGCACCAGGCCGGTGTCGCGCTCTGGCGCGAGTTCGCCACCTGGGTGGTCGCCGACTACTCGTTCTGAAGCGCCCCCACTGAGCCCTCCGCCGGAACGGCGGGGGGCTTTCGCGCGTCCTGCGGCCAACTTCTCCTTCAACACGGTGTTATGGGGTGCTTGCACACAGTGCACATGTCTTGTGATGCTATGACCGCTTTTGATGGATGAGTTGACCGAAGTTGACCTGACGAAGAGGTGGCGTTGACCGTGCCGGCCAGTACTGCGCCGCCTCAGGAAGAGGCTCCCTCCCCGACGACGCCCGAGCGGCGGCGCGGCGCGGACACCCGGGCACTGACCCAGGTGCTCTTCGCCGAGTTGAAGAACCTCCAGCCGGGCACGCCGGAGCACGACCGCGTACGCGGGGCGCTCATCGAGGCCAACCTTCCGCTCGTCCGCTACGCCGCCGGACGCTTCCGCTCCCGCAACGAACCGATGGAGGACGTCGTCCAGGTCGGCACCATCGGCCTGATCAACGCCATCGACCGCTTCGACCCCGACCGGGGCGTGCAGTTCCCGACCTTCGCCATGCCGACGGTCGTCGGCGAGATCAAGCGGTACTTCCGCGACAACGTGCGCACCGTGCACGTACCGCGCCGGCTGCACGAGTTGTGGGTGCAGGTCAACAGCGCGACGGAGGACCTGACCACCGCCTTCGGCCGTACGCCGACCACCGCCGAGATCGCCGAGCGGCTGCGCATCCCCGAGCACGAGGTGCTGTCCTGCATCGAGGCCGGCCGCTCGTACCACGCGACCTCGCTGGAGGCCGCGCAGGAGGGCGACGGGCCGCCCGGGCTGCTGGACCGGCTCGGTTACGAGGATCCGGCGCTGGACGGGGTGGAGCACCGCGACCTGGTCCGCCACCTCCTGGTCCAGCTTCCCGAACGCGAGCAGCGCATCCTGCTGCTGCGTTACTACAGCAATCTGACCCAGTCCCAGATCAGCGCGGAACTCGGGGTCTCCCAGATGCACGTCTCACGCCTCCTGGCGCGCAGCTTCCAGCGGCTGCGGTCGGCGAACCGCATCGACGCCTGAGGAGCCTCCGCCGGAGGTGGAGCGCCACCCTCCGGGGTAGCCCTCCGGTCCTCCGGGGTAGCCGTCCGGTCCTCCGGGGTAGCCCTCCGGTCCCCCGGGGTAGCCGTCCGGGGTAGCCCTTTGGAGGTGCTCCTTCCAGGAGTACTCCTTCCGGAGCTACTCCTTCGGGGTGGGAACGCGTAACCGAACGCGGGAGCGATCCATCACCGCCACGGGCGAATCACTCAGCGGGGCGCTTCCGGGCCGAACTGTGCTGAAACACCGTCACACCCCCTCTTTCCAGGGCCGATTCGTGACTCACATGTCGACATGTCACTACAGCGTGTTGCCGACATGTGACATTCTGCCGGAAGCGCGTTTGCCGGGGCTTCGGCTCCGGTATTCAGGTGAAGGCTGGCGTTCCTCGATCCGGAGCGTTCGTCACGACCGTCCCGCGACCCAAAGGGGGTGGCATGTCCGCAGACCAGGGCAGCTCGAAGGTGCTCATGCTCACAAAGAGCGAGTCCGCGCCCACCGAGCCCGTCACGCCCGTCGAGCCCGACGTGCTCGACGCCGTCACGGCCCTCGAGGCCGCTCCCGTCCCGGCCCTTCCGGCCACGGGGGCCATCGACACCCGCACCCTGTCCCGCTCCCTGTTCCTGCGGCTGGCCGCGCTCGACGAGGAGAGCCCCGAACGCGCGTACGTCCGGGACACGCTCATCGAGCTGAACCTCCCGCTCGTGCGGTACGCGGCAGCACGCTTCCGTTCGCGCAACGAGCCGATGGAGGACATCGTCCAGGTCGGCACCATCGGCCTGATCAAGGCGATCGACCGCTTCGACTGCGAACGGGGCGTCGAGTTCCCGACCTTCGCGATGCCGACGGTCGTGGGCGAGATCAAGCGCTTCTTCCGCGACACCTCGTGGTCGGTGCGCGTCCCGCGCCGCCTCCAGGAGCTGCGGCTGGCCCTCACCAAGGCCAGCGACGAACTCGCCCAGAAGCTGGACCGCTCGCCGACGGTGGCCGAACTGGCCGTCGTCCTCGGCGTGTCCGAGGAGGACGTGGTCGACGGCCTGGCCGTCGGCAACGCGTACACGGCCTCCTCCCTCGACTCCCCGGCCCCCGAGGACGACGGCGGCGAGGGCTCCCTCGCCGACCGCCTCGGCTACGAGGACACGGCACTGGAGGGCGTGGAGTACCGCGAGTCGCTGAAGCCCCTGCTGGCCAAGCTTCCGCCGCGCGAGCGGCGCATCATCATGCTGCGCTTCTTCGCCAACATGACGCAGTCGCAGATCGGCGAGGAGGTCGGCATCTCCCAGATGCACGTCTCGCGCCTCCTCACGCGCACGCTGTCCCAGCTCCGCGAGGGCCTGATCTCCGACTGAGCCACCGAGCGGGCCCCTCACCGGGTCCGCGCCCGTCCGCGGGGTTCCTTCCTGACGAACCGTCAGCCACACTGGCGCGATGCGCCGGCCAACGTGGACACAGGGCCGCCGGGGCGCCGTACTGGGCGCGTCGGCGGCCGTCGTCATGTGTACGGCAGGACTCGGACTCCTGGCCGCCGGGGGCGGCGGCCCAGACGGGGGTTACGTGGCGACAGGCGCGGCACCGGGTCCCTCGGGCGCCGCGGCGCCGCCCACGGCCGGGGTCCGGTTGATACCGCTGGACGACGGGGAGTCCGAGTCCGGGTACCCACCCCCGCGCGAGGCCGAGCCGGCACCCCGCCCGCCGCAGAGCGGCACCCCCGCCGGCCTCGGGCCCACGACCTCCGTCGCCCGGCGTGCGGACCAGCCCCGCCCCGCCCCAGGCACCCGCCGGCCCTTCCAAGTCCCCCTCCCCGGTGCCTGGTTCATCCCCGCCTCCCACTCCCACTGCCACTGCTACTGCTACTGCCCCGCCCGCCGGCCCTGCCGTCCTGGACGTCAGCGAGCCCGAACGCGCCGCCACGGACCGCCGGTGGTGCGAGCAGGTGACGCTCACCTTCCACAACTCCGGCGGTACGGCGGTCCGTTCGGGCTCGGTGACACTGGGAACGCACGTCATCGGCGCCCTGGGCATCGACTGGGCGACGATCGAGTCCACGGAGAACCTCCCCACGCCGATCGCCCCCGGCGCCCGCGAGCGCGCCACCTGGACGGTGTGCGTGGACGCCTGGCGCGTCCCCCTGGGCATGCACGTGGAGACACGGGACGTGTCGGTGCGGTGGGAATGACTCCGTCGGGCGGACCGGGGCTGACAGAGGGCCGGCCAGGGGCGGGTGCGGCCGGGTGAGTACGGGCCGGGGCGTGTGTCCTGGGCGCGGCTGGGGCGGGTACGGCTCTGGTCTGCGGGACAGGGCGAGGGCGTCCGTGCGGAGGCGCGGGCGGGAGAGGCGCGACCGGGCGGACCTGGAGGTGTGGACTCTCGTCCCCGCTCGTGTGACGCGGGCGGATCGGCGGGGTGGCGCGTCGGAGCCCCGTTCCACCGAGCCGCACCCCGCTCGAGAGCGTCGTACAGCCATGGGGCGCGCCCCGCCGCAGCCGCCGAGGCGCCGCACGGTCGAGGCGCGCCCTCGCCGTTCCTTACTTGAGTGCCAGCCAAGCGACCGCCGCCACGATCGCGACCGCCGCGACGACGCCGAGGATCAGGCCGAGGCGGGGGCCGGTCGGG
>NZ_MPOH02000017.1:260961-286141 GCF_001896135.2 Streptomyces phaeoluteigriseus | reverse complement strand
AAGCTGTGACCAGCGCAGATTTGCCTAAGTCGCGCCGTAGCGATGCCAAGCGCGCCCAAGACCAGCGCCGCCGTGAGGCCTGGGGGGTGCCCTCGTCGACGAACGCCCGGAACATCTGGGTGCTGCCGGCGGGGTCGTTGGTGCCCTGGGGGCCCTGCGTGTTAGCCATGCCCCGAGACACTAGCGAAAGTGGCCGGAGGGACCCAAGCGGGGGGCGCGCTCCGGCCCGACCGGGACGCCGCCGTCGGGGAACGCTGCGACCTGGGCGTTTACTATCGTAATACTTGCCTTTGCCAACTTTTTGCGGCCTTCGAGCCTGATTTGTTTGCCTGTAGCAACCAAGCGCTTCTATGGTTGCCCTAAGCAACGAATGCGGGAGGTGTGATGGCCGGGCAGGCGCAGTTCGAGGAGCTGGCGCGTCAGCTCAGTGCCGTCGGAGCCGTGAAGCGGGACCTCGGGCGGATACTGCCGGCCGACTGCTCGCCGGGCTCGGCGGGCGTGCTGACGCTGCTCGACCGTCACGGTGACCTGCGGATGAGCGCCCTGTCCGAACTGCTGGCCGTGGACATGTCGGTGACCAGTCGGCACGCCGCGCACCTCGCCGAGCGGGGCTGGATCGAGCGGTCCCCGGACCCGGCGGACAAACGCTCGCGCATCCTGCGCCTCACCCCCGAGGGCCACGCGATGCTCGCCGAGCTGACCCGGCGCAGCACCGATCTGCTGGCCGAGCGGCTGAGCGACTGGACCGACGACGAAGTCGGTCAGCTCATCGGCCTGATGACCCGGCTGCGCGCGAGCTTCGGCGACTGCCGGTCCGCCCAGCACCGGCCCCACCGGCCCCCTCCCGTTCCCCCTCCGGTCCCCGGGTCCCCGACCCCGTTCCCGTGAGCGAACACCCACGTGAACCGTCACGTGACCGGACCACCCGTACACCCGCACAAGCGACGTAAGAGAAGGAAGCCCATGGCAACGACCACACCAGCCGGTGTGCGGGCTCACGCGAAGCACGGCGGAGGGTCCGCCGACGACGCTCCGATGACCCACCGGCAGATCATGGAGGCCCTCTCCGGACTGCTTCTCGGCATGTTCGTGGCGATCCTGTCGTCCACGATCGTCTCGAACGCCCTCCCGGAGATCATCGGCGACCTCGGCGGCGGCCAGTCCGCCTACACCTGGGTCGTGACCGCCACCCTGCTGGCGATGACCGCGACCACCCCCCTCTGGGGCAAGCTCGCGGACCTGTACAACAAGAAGGCGCTCGTCCAGCTGGCGCTCGTCATCTATGTGCTCGGATCGGCCGCCGCCGGTCTGTCGCAGAACCCCGGCATGCTCATCGCCTGCCGTGTCGTCCAGGGCGTCGGCGTGGGCGGCCTCTCGGCCCTCGCGCAGATCGTCATGGCGGCGATGATCTCCCCGCGTGAGCGCGGACGTTACTCCGGCTACCTCGGCGCGACCTTCGCCGTCGCCACCGTCGGCGGTCCGCTGCTCGGCGGTGTCATCACCGACACCAGCTGGCTGGGCTGGCGCTGGTGCTTCTACGTCGGCGTGCCCTTCGCCGTCATCGCGCTGATCGTGCTCCAGAAGACCCTGCACCTGCCCGTCGTGAAGCGGGACGTCAAGGTGGACTGGGCCGGCGCGTTCTTCATCTCGGCCGCGGTCTCGCTCCTGCTGGTCTGGGTCACCTTCGCCGGTGACAAGTACGAGTGGCTGTCCTGGCAGACGTACGCGATGGTCGCGGGGTCGGTCGCGCTCGGGCTGATCTTCGTGCTCGTCGAGTCGAGGGCCAGCGAGCCGATCATCCCGCTGCGGCTGTTCCGCAACCGCACCATCACGCTGTCCTCCGCCGCCTCGCTGTTCGTGGGCGTCGCGATGTTCTCCGGCACGGTCTTCTTCGCCCAGTACTTCCAGCTGGCCCGCGACGAGTCGCCGACCATGTCCGGTGTGCTGACGATCCCGATGATCGCGGGCCTGTTCGTCTCCTCCACCGTGTCCGGGCAGCTCATCACCCGCACCGGCAAGTGGAAGGCCTGGCTGGTCGGCGGCGGTGTGCTCATCACGGCGGGCCTCGGCCTGCTGGGCACCATCCGCTACGACACCCCTTACTGGAAGACCGCCGTCTTCATGGCCCTGCTGGGCCTCGGCGTCGGCATGATGATGCAGAACCTGGTGCTGTCCACGCAGAACCAGGTCGCCCCGCGCGATCTCGGCGCGGCCAGCTCCACCGTCACCTTCTTCCGCTCCCTCGGCGGGGCGATGGGCGTCTCGGCGCTGGGTGCCGTCATGGCGCACCGCATCGGCGACTACGCCCAGGACGGCATCGCGGGCCTCGGCCCCGAGTACGCCTCCGTCGCCGCCGGTTCCAGCTCGGGGGACTCCATCCCCGACATGGACAAGCTGCCGCTGCCGCTGCGCACGGTCATGGAGAGCGCGTACGGCCACGGCATCGCGGACGTCTTCCTGATCGCCGCCGCCATGGCCCTGCTGGCCTTCCTCATCACCCTGTTCATCAAGGAGGTCCCGCTCAAGACCAGGGGCGCGTCGGCGCAGTCGGCCTCCGATGACACTCCCGCCGAGGCCTCGGCCGGTGCCGGGGCTCCGGCCGAGGCACACGCCGCCGCCCGTGACAACGTCCTCGCGGCTGTCGGCTCCACCGTCGAGGCGGGTCCCGAGGGCACGCAGCGGCTCTCGGCCGTCACGACCGCCGACGCCCCCGCGGCCTCCTCGGGCGGCATCCCGGTCCGCGGTTTCGTCCGCGGCGCCGAGAGCGCGCCCGTCCCTCAGGCCGCCGTCACGCTGATCTCCTCGCGGGCCGGCAGCTGGGCCGCTCGGTCGCGCAGGCCGACGGCTCCTACGGGCTGGACGCGCCGGCCACGGGGTCGTACGTCCTGATCGCCTCCGCCGACGGGTTCCAGCCGCAGGCGTCCACGATCGTCGTCAACGGCGAGCCGGTCGCGTACGACATCCTGCTCAGCGGGACCAGTGGGCTCGGCGGTGTCGTGCGGGCCGCCGAGTCGGGCGAGCCCGTCAAGGACGCCATGGTCATCGTCACCGATGTGCGGGGCGATCTGCTGGCCACCGGGAACACCGGTGAGCAGGGCGAGTTCGCCTTCGCCGAGCTGGTGCCGGGTGCCGTGACCGTCGCGGTGAACGCCGCCGGGTTCCGGCCGCGCGCCCTGCCCGTCGAGGTGGGCGCGACCGGAGTGACCCGCGTGGAGTTGGTCCTCGACGCGGGGGCACAGGTCCAGGGCGTCGTCCGGGCGCCGTACGGTCCGCTGGCCGACGCGCGCGTGACGCTCGTCGACGCGGCGGGCAACGTGGCCGGCACCGCCACCACCGGGGCGGACGGGGCGTACGCCTTCACCGACCTCGACGGCGGCGACTACACGGTCATCGCGACCGGTTACCCGCCGGTGGCCACCGCCCTGACCGTCTCCGGCACGGGCGTGGACGGCCATGACATCGAACTCGCCCACCCCGGCGAGTAGCACGACACGGCACCGGCCCGTGGTGGGGTACGCCCCCGCCACGGGCGGTCTCTTCGAGGAGTTGCGTGAGATGGGACTGACCGCGAGGATCCGCACCCGGGACGGATGGGCCGTGTCGCACGCGGTCGTCACGGTGACGGACATGACGGGCACACAGGTGCTGCGCGCCGAGGCCGACGCGGAGGGCGCCGTACGCGACGCGGGCGCGCTGGCGCCGGGGGCGTACACCGTGATCGTCACCGCCGTCGGATACGCGCCGGCCGCCGCGAGCGCGCTGGTCACCGTGAGCGGCCAGGCGGAGGTCGGCACGGTCACGCTGGCCCGGCAGGGCGGCGCCGAACTGCCGCCGCCCGGCCGCTGGACCGTCGACCCGGCGCACTCCACGGTCGGCGCGGTCGCCCAGCACCTGGGCATCTCCAGCGTGCGCGGCCGGTTCACCGAGTTCGGCGCGTCCGTCGAGATCGCCCCGGACGACGTCACCAAGTCCCGGGTGGAGGCGGTGATCCGGGCCGCGTCCATCGACACCGGCAACGGCATGCGCGACACCCACCTGCGCTCGGCGGACTTCCTGGACGTCGAGGCCCATCCCGAGATCACCTACCGCTCGACCGGCGTGACGGTGGCGGGCCCCGACCGGTGGACGGTCCACGGCGACCTGTCGCTGCGCGGGATCGTCCGGCCCGTCGACCTGGACCTCGCCTACCTCGGCACCGGCGCCGACCCGTGGGGCGGCACCCGCGCGGCCTTCCGGGCGACGGCCGACCTGCACCGCGAGGACTTCGCCATCAACTACAACCAGGTCGTCCAGGCGGGCATCGCCGCCATCGGTACGACACTCAAGGTCGAGCTGGACATCCAGGCCGTGCAGGGGGAGTCGCTGCCGCAGGCGTAGGACCGGCGGGGTCAGCCACGACGGCCACCCCGCCGCCTACGCTGGCCCCATGGCACCGAACATCGCGACCAACACCTCCGTCTCCCTCGACGAGCTGCTGGACTTCGTCCGTCCCCGGCACCGCGCGATCCTCCTCACCCGGCGCGCCGACGGCAGCCCCCAGGCCTCGCCGCTGACCTGCGGGGTCGACGACTCGGGCCGGATCGTCGTGTCCACCTACCCGGAGCGGGCCAAGACGCGCAACGCCAAGCGCGACGAGCGGGTCAGCGTGGTCGTCCTGAGCGACGAGTGGAACGGCCCCTGGGTCCAGGTCGACGGCACCGCCGAGGTCATCGACTCCCCCGACTCCGTCGAGGCGCTGGTCGAGTACTACCGCAACATCGCCGGCGAGCACCCGGACTGGGACGAGTACCGGGCGGCGATGGTCAAGCAGGGCAAGTCGATCATCCGCGTCACCCCGCGACGATGGGGACCGGTGGCGACCGGCGGCTTCCCGGCGGGGCTCGCTCCGCAGGAGTGACCGTGGGTCGGTGGCACCAGCGGCGTCCGGGTGGCGGCCGACGGCGTCCGGGTGCCGACCGGCACGACCAGGGCTCTCCCGCACGGCTCGCTCCGCGGTAGTGACCGCGGACCGGTAGCCACCCGCGGCGACCGGGGCGACCGGCGTCCCGGCACGGCTCACTCCGCACCAGTGACCGCGGACCGTTGGCGTCCGGGGCGTCCCGGCGCGGCTCGGTTCGTCGGGGTGGGGATCGGACGAGGGGAGGCTCAGCCGCGTTCCACCATCGCCTCGATGCCCGCGATCAGGAGGTCCAGGGCGAAGGTGAAGTCGCGGTCCAGCATCTCCGCGACCGTGTCGCCGCCGCGGGCCGCCATGAGGTTCCTGGACTCCTCGATGACCTCGGCGGTCTCCGGGGCCTCGGTCACCTTGCTCATGGAGTGCTGGAAGTACTCGTCCGCGGTCATGCCCGCGTCCGCCACCCGGCCGAAGAAGTGGCCCTCGATCGTGCCGTAGCCGTACACGAACTGGAAGACCGCCGAGATCGCGCTCGTGATGCGGTGGTCGGGCAGGCCCGTGCGGCGGACCACCCGCTGGACCGTGCGGGAGAAGACCAGCGAGTTCGGCCCGATGTTGAGGTACCGCCCGGCGAGCGGCGACAGCCAGGGGTGGCGGACCAGCAGCGCGCGGTACGACGTCGCCAGCGCCCGCAGTTGCTCGCGCCAGTCCTCGCCCGCCGTCTCCGGGTCGGGCAGGCCCAGTTCGCCGAAGGCCGCGTCCAGGGCGAGTTCGAGCAGGTCGTCCTTGGTGTCGACGTACCAGTAGACGGACATCGCCGTCACGTTCAGCTCGGTCGCCAGCCGGCGCATGGAGAACTTGTCCAGGCCCTCCGCGTCCAGCAGCCGTACGGTGACCTCCGTGATCCGGTCCCGGTCCAGCCCCGACGGCTGCCCCCGCCCCGTCCCCGGCGTGCCTTGCCCTCCAGCCAGACGCTGGTCCGCGCGGCCTGCTTGGCGGCCTTCACCATGGCGCACCTCTCTGGGGGTTCTCCGGGTCACTGCCGATGACGATGCTAGGCGGCGGCCGGGCCTTCAAGGGCGCGTGGCCGTGCCCGGTGGGCGGCTCACGCGGCCGGGACCTCCGCGTCCTTGCGCGCCGCCCTGCGCAGCAGCACCGCCGCCACCAGCCCGCCCAGCAGTACGGCGACCGCGCCCACCAACTGACTGCTCTCCAGGCCCGCGGCGAACGAGTCGACCACCCGGTCCCGTTCCTCCGCCGACCCCGCCGCCACCAGCGCCTCCGGCAGGGACCCGGCGGCGAACCGCGCGCTGAGCACCGCCCCGAGTACGGCCACGCCCAGCCCGGTGCCGAACTCCGCGAGCGTGCCGTTGATCCCGGCGCCGACCCCGGCCTTGGCGGGCGGTATCGCGCTCATGATGGCGTGGGCCATCGCCGGGCTGGCCAGCGCGGTGCCCGCACCGATGAGCAGCAGCCCGGCCAGCGTCCCGGCGTACCCGCCGGAGGCCGTCGTGGCGATGGCGACCAGTCCCGCCGACATCGCCGTCATGCCGATCAGGATCGACACCGGGCCGCCCAGCTTCGCCAGCCACCTCGCCGATATTCCGGTGAAGTTGAGGGCGACGACGGTCAGCGCCAGCGGCGCGGTGCGCAGGCCCGCCTCCAGAGGGCCGTATCCGAAGACGAACTGGAGGTGCTGGGTGAGCAGGAAGAGGGCGCCGCCCATGCCGAAGGCGACCAGGACCATGCCGGCGACGGCGCCCGTGAACCGGCGGTCGCGGAAGAACTGGAGGTCGAGCATGGGGTGCGGGATGCGGCTCTCCCACCAGCCGAACAGGGTGAGCGCGGTCACCGCGACGGCCGCGCTCAGCAGGACCCGGCCCGCCGTCCAGCCGTGCGCGGGGCCGGAGATGATCACGAAGACGAGTGAACTCATGCCGATCGTGGAGAGCAGCGCGCCCGGCAGGTCGGGACGGTCGCCGCGTGGGTCCTTCGACTCGGGGACCAGGGCGACGACCGCCACCACGCCCAGGGCGGCGACCGGCAGGTTGACCAGGAAGATCGCGCCCCACCAGAAGTGGTCGAGCATGAAGCCTCCGACGAGCGGGCCGACGGCGAAGCCCAGCGAGTTGACCGCGGCCCAGATGCCGATCGCCTTCGGCTGCTCCTCGGGCGTGAAGATCTGCATCGCCACGGCGAGGGTGGTGGTCACCAGCAGCGCCCCGCCCACGCCCATCCCGGCGCGCGCGCGATCAGCCGGCCGGTGGTCTCGGCGAGGGCGGCCGCCAGGGATCCGAGACCGAACAGGACCAGGCCCGCCATCAGCATCTTCTTGCGGCCGTACCGGTCGGCGGCGCTGCCCGCGGTGAGGAGCAGACCCGACTGGACCAGCGAGTAGGCGTTGATCATCCACTGGATGTCGGAGGTGGCCGCGTCCAGCTCGCGGGTGAGCGAGGGGATCGCCACGTTCAGGACGGTGTTGTCGAGCAGCACCGTGAGCTGCGCGAGGCAGATCACACCGAGGATCAGCAGCGCTGGGGGTGGCCCTGGGGACGGCGGTGGCCTTGGGGACGGCTCTGCGGGGACGACGTGGGCGCGGTCATGTTCTACAGCGTAGAACGATCCCTGTACGGCGTACAACAGAATGGGCGCGAGCGGAGCACGAAGAAGGGCGGTGACCGTGGTCACCGCCCTTCCCCTCGACCGCCGGACGTCAGCCGGACGTCAGCCGCTCATCAGTCGGTCATCAGCCGCCGGTCGCCTTCTGCGTCAGGTCGTAGAAGGTGGCCGAACCGACCGTGACCTTCTTGAAGTTGGCCTCGATCCACTCGGTGATCTGGGTGGACGTGCCGTCGCTGCCGCCCATGGCGCCGCCGCCCGATCCGCTGCTGATGAAGTAGTGGATCTTTCCGTCGGCGACGTACTGCTTGAACTGCGCCGGCGTCGGGGACGGGTCGGTGCCGTTGAAGCCGCCGATCGCCATCACCGGGTCGCCGGTGGCCAGTTGGTAGCTCGCGGCGTTCTGGGAGCCGATGGCCGCCCCGGCCCAGGTGTACTTGTCGGAGTCGGTGTCGAGCAGCTTCCTGGCCTCGTCGGTGACGGTGGCGCCGTTGATCAGGCCGCCCACGCCGCCTCCGCCGCCGCCCATCCGGCCGCCCTCGCCGTTCGTCTGCCCACCGGGAGCGGTCTGGCCCTGCCCCTGGCCTTGGCCCTGCCCCTGGCCCTGGCCCTGAGCGGTGCCGCCGGGCAAGCCGCCGCCGTTCTGTTGGCCCTGCCGGCCCTGCTGGCCGGGCATGCCGCCGCCGAAGCCGCCGCCGCCCGGACCGCCCCGGCCGCCGCCCATCATCGACGCGCCTGCCGGGCCCGCCGTCGGGATGGAGCCGGTGTGCGCGGAGTTCACGGTGCTCAGCGTGTACGCCGTCGGCCCGGCCAGCGCCGCGACGATGCTCAGGGCCGCCGCCGCGAGGGCGAACCGCCGGGGCAGCCGGCCCGCGAAGACCAGGCCGAGCGCACCGGCCAGGCCGCCGACCAGCACCAGCCACTTCAGCCAGGGCAGGTGGTCGGGGGTGCGGTTGAGCAGGACGTATCCCCAGGCCGCGGCTGCCACGGAGGCGGCGGCGAGGGTGAGCGAGACCCAGATCTCGGACCGCTTCTCCCACAGGATGCCGGTGCCCATGCCGATCACGGCGGCCAGGTAGGGGGCCAGTGCGATCGTGTAGTACTGGTGGAAGATGCCGGCCATGAAGCTGAAGACCACCGTGGTGATCAGCAGCGAGCCGCCCCAGACCAGGAAGGCGCCGCGGGTCACCGAGGTCCGCTTCCGCTTGCGGGTGGCCACCAGGCCGGCGACCAGCAGGATCAGCGCGGCGGGCAGCAGCCAGGAGATCTGGGCGCCGATCTCGGAGTTGAACATCCGGTCCCAGCCGGTCTCACCCCACTGCCCGGTGCCGCCACCGCCGCCACCGCCGACGCTTCCGGTCTCTTCGCCGTTGAGGCGGCCGAGCCCGTTGTAGCCGAAGGTCAGCTCCAGGAACGAGTTGTTCTGCGAGCCACCGATGTACGGCCGGGAGGAGGCGGGCCACAGCTCGACGATCGCGACCCACCAGCCGCCGGAGACGACCAGCGCGGCCGTCGCCAGGGCCAGCTGCGAGAAGCGCTTCTTCAGCGGGACCGGCGCGCAGACGGCGTACACGATCGCCAGCGGCGGCAGGATCAGGAAGGCCTGGAGGGTCTTGGCGAGGAACGCGAAACCGATCGCGACCCCGGCCCACACCAGCCACTTCGTGCGGCCGTCCTCCAGGGCGCGGACCACCAGGTAGCAGGCCACGGCCATCAGCAGGGCCAGCATGGCGTCCGGGTTGTTGAACCGGAACATCAGCGCGGCGACCGGGGTGAGGGCGAGCACCGCTCCCGCGATCAGGCCGGACGCGGGGCTGAAGCGGCGGCGCACGGAGGCGTGGACGGTGGCGACCGAACCGACGCCCATCAGCACCTCGGGGACGAGGATCGCCCACGAGTTCAGGCCGAAGACCTTCACGGACAGCGCCATCGGCCACAGCGCGGCCGGGGGCTTGTCGACGGTGATGGCGTTGGCCGAGTCCAGCGAGCCGAAGAAGAAGGCCTTCCAGCTCTGGCTGCCGGCCTGTACGGCCGCGGAGTAGAAGGAGTTCGCGTAACCGGAGGCGCTCAGGTTGTAGAGGTACAGGACGCAGGTGGCGAGCAGCAGTCCGAGGAAGGCCGGGCGCGCCCAGCGGGGGTCCTCGGGCCGGCCGCGCCAGATCCTGGCGGCGAGGGGCCGCTTCGGCTCGCCCGTGCCGGGAGCGGGGGCGTCCGGTTCCTGCGGCGGCGCGGGGGGTGCCGTCTCCGGCCCGCTCCAGGTGGCCGCGGCAGCCGGGTCGGCCGGCCGCGCCGTGTCGTCGAGGTGGGTGGTCATCGGGCGTCCCCCGGGTCGGTGTCGTGGGGGCGCACCGGCTGCAACCGGATGGTGGCGTCCCTCCCCCACTCTCGGCTTCGCTCGAGCGGAGGCACCCCCACCGTGCCGTCCGCGGCCTCGCCGGCGCGGAACCGCGTCGTGGCGCTGTTCTGGGAAGGGGCGTGGGGCCGCTGCGGCAGCGGACCGGGCGCGGGGCACGTCGGTGAGGCGGCGGGCCCCGTCGGGGGCTGGACCCGGTGCCGGGTCTCGGGCTCCTCGTCGCCCCGCCGGTCCGGGAACACCCAGGCGCGGAAGAGGAGGAAGCGCAGGACCGTCGCCGCGAGGTTGGCGGCGACGAGGACGGCGAGTTCGGTGGCGTGCGCCGGGTCGGACGTCGCCGCGTCGAGCGCGAGGAGCGAACCGCTGGTCAGCGCCAGGCCGATGCCGAACACGACCAGGCCCTGCGCCTGGTGGCGGACGGCGCCGGCCCGGCCGCGCACCCCGAAGGTGAGCCGGCGGTTGGCGGCCGTGTTGGCGACCGCGGAGACGAGCAGCGCGAGCGCGTTGGCCGTCTGGGAGCCGGAGAACTGCCGGAAACCGCTGTAGAGCAGCAGGTAGAAGAGGGTGGACAAGCCACCGACGACACAGAAGCCGACAAGTTGACGGGCCAGGCCCTTGGGTACGTCCATGATCTCGCGGTCGCGCGGATCGTCGCCGAACGGCCTGGTCAGCCGGTCCAGGGGAAGCGAACCGGTGGCCAGCGCCCGGCCCACGCGCCATACCCCTTTCAGGTCGTCGGTCGCCGTCTTCGCGATGTGCACCGTGGAGTCCGGGTCGTCCACCCAGTCGACCGGCACCTCGTGGATACGGAGACCGGCTCGTTCGGCGAGCACCAGCATCTCAGTGTCGAAGAACCAGCCGGTGTCTTCCACCAGCGGGAGCAGAAGTTGCGCCACATCACGGCGGATCGCCTTGAAGCCGCACTGGGCGTCCGAGAAGCGGGCCTGGAGCGAGCCGCGCAGGATCAGGTTGTAGGAGCGGGAGATGAACTCCCGCTTGGCCCCGCGCACCACCCGCGAGCTGCGGGCCAGCCGGGACCCGATGGCCAGGTCGGAGTGGCCCGAGATCAGCGGCGCCACCAGCGGCAGCAGCGCGTTGAGGTCGGTGGACAGATCGACGTCCATGTAGGCGAGGATCGGGGCCTCGGAGGCCGACCAGACGGTCCGCAGCGCCCGGCCGCGGCCCTTCTGCTCCAGCCGGAAGGACCGCACCTCCGGGACCCGCGACTCCAGCAGCCTCGCCACATCCGGGGTGCTGTCCGTGGACGCGTTGTCCGCGATGGTGATGCGGAACGGGTACGGGAAGGTCCGCGTCAGGTGGTCGTGCAGTCTGCGGACACAGGGCTGGAGGTCCTTCTCCTCGTTGTAGACGGGGATCACTACGTCCAGGACAGGCGTACCGGCGGCGTCGGCCGGGAGGTGCTCCCGCGCCGGCAAGGTGCCGGGAGAAGAGTCGGTTCGCATGTCGACGACTTTCGTCAGGTGCCCTGTTGCACCCATGTGCTGGCCCTGTGCTGGCCCTGTGAGTCCCGTTGCCGGTTCGTTTCGGGCGCGGGAAGGGGCGGGGCGGGGGCGAGAGCGGGCAGGTGCACGGTGAAAACGGTCCGTCCGGGCACGCTGTCGACGGTCACGGCACCGCCGTGCGCGGTCGCGACGGCCTCCACGATGGCGAGGCCCAGGCCGGTGGAGCCGGTGGCGCGGGAGCGCGCCGAGTCGCCGCGGGCGAACCGTTCGAAGACGCGCGGGAGCAGGTCCGCCGGAATGCCCTGGCCGTTGTCCTGGACGTCCACGCACAGCCACGGTCCGCGCCGCTGCACGCGCGCGGTGACGGTCGTACCCGGTGGTGTGTGGGTGCGGGCGTTGGCGAGGAGGTTGACGAGGACCTGTTGCAGCCGCGCCGAGTCGGCGGACACGAGGGCGGGCTCCTCGGGGAGTTCGAGGCGCCATACGTGGTCGGGTCCGGCGGCGCGGGCGTCGCTGATGGTGTCGATGACGAGGGGGACGAGGTCGGTCTGCTCGAACTGGAGCGGGCGGCCCGCGTCGAGGCGGGCGAGCAGCAGCAGGTCCTCCACGAGGAAGGTCATCCGGCCGGCCTCGGACTCGATACGGCCCAGCGCGTGCCGGGTGTCCGGTCCGACCTGTTCGCGGCCGCGGCGGGTCAGCTCGGCGTATCCCCTGATGGAGGCCAGGGGGGTTCTGAGTTCGTGGCTGGCGTCCGCGACGAACTGCCGGACCCGCATCTCGCTCTCCTGGCGGGCGTGCAGGGCACCGTGCACGTGGTTCAGCATCCGGTTGAGTGCGGCGCCGACCTGGCCGACCTCGGTGTGCGGGTCGGTCTCGGACTCGGGGACCCGCTCGGAGAGGTTGACCTCGCCGGTGTGCAGGGGGAGTTCGGAGACCCGGGTGGCGGTGGCGGCTACCTTGCGGAGGGGGCGGGTGGCGAGGCCGACCAGCACATAGCCGGCGATGACGGCGGCGCCGAGACCGGCGGCGGTCACGCTCAGTTCGACGATGATCAGGGTGTTGATGGTGTTGTTGGCGTCGTCGGTGGGCAGGGCGACGTAGCACGTGTCGCTGCCGTCCATGCTGGTGACGTACACGACGCGGTACTCGCCGATACCCGGGACGTCCACGAAGTGGGCCTTGCCGTCCTTCGCCACGGAGGCGAGAGCCGCCTTCTGCGCCGCGTCGAGGCTGCCGGCGGTCATGTCCTTGAAGACGCCGTTGCTGTCCTTCTCCTGCTCGGCGACGGCGGCACTGACGATCTTGCCGTCCACCACGTACGCGGCGATGGTCCTGGGCTGTGTCGGGCCCTGGGTGACGAGCTTCGCGGCCTTGGCGCTCGCCGGCGTGTCGTCGTTCGCCCCGACCGGCGGGGTCCCGTCGGGCGGCTGCTTGCCGTCGATGCGGCCGCCCACCGCGCGCATGGCGGTCTCACGCACCTTGCCGTCCAGCTGCTCGTACAGATGCGACCGCAGGGCCAGCGTCGTCACCGTGCCGATCACCGCGCAGACCACCGCGATCAGGACCACCGACGCGACGACGAGCCGGGTCCGCAGGGTGCGGGGCTTGCGGGGCTTGCCTGCTCGCTGCTGCGCACGCGGCCGTCGTCGCCCGCTCATGACGCGGCGGGCTTGATCAGGTAACCGGCGCCGCGCCGGGTGTGGATCATCGGCTCGCGCCCCGCGTCGATCTTGCGGCGCAGGTACGAGATGTACAGCTCGACCACGTTGGCCTGGCCGCCGAAGTCGTAGGACCACACGCGGTCGAGGATCTGGGCCTTGCTGAGCACGCGCCGCGGGTTGCGCATGAGGAAGCGCAGCAGCTCGAACTCGGTGGCGGTGAGGTGGATGTTGTCGCCGCCCCGCGAGACCTCGTGGCTGTCCTCGTCGAGGGTGAGGTCGCCGACGACGAGCATCGACTCGGAGCGGCGGTCGGCGGCGCCGGAGCGGCGGATCAGCCCGCGCAGTCGGGCCACGACCTCTTCCAGGGAGAACGGCTTGGTGACGTAGTCGTCGCCGCCCGCGGTGAGTCCGGCGATACGGTCCTCGACGGCGTCCTTCGCGGTGAGGAACAGGACGGGCACGTCCGGCAGCTCACGGCGCAGCCGGCCCAGGACGGTCAGCCCGTCCATGTCCGGCAGCATCATGTCGAGGACGACGGCGTCGGGCCGGAAGTCCCGGGCGGTCTGGATGGCGCCCGTGCCGTCACCGGCACTCCGGATCTGCCATCCCTCGTAGCGCAGGGCCATGGACAGCAGTTCGGTGATCGACAACTCGTCGTCCACCACAAGCACTCGGACGGGGCTCCCGTCCGGCCTCAGCAGTTCGGTGCGCCCCTGGGGCGAGGTCGTGGTCATGGAGGACACCATGTCGGGGTCGCCTGAGAACGCGCTTTCCCCTGTCTGTGATTTCCCTGAGAAACGCACAGCAGGCTCTCAGGGAAGTGCGGTGCGGACGCGCCAGGGCGGCCCGTCCGTCCGCGTATGCCCCGGTTCCGTGGCCGGAAGGGGCGGACGGAACGCGTGACTCCGCCGTGGGAACCCTGGGGATTCCTGGGAGTTCCTTGAGGAAGCCCGGCCCTGCCGGACCGTCGGGGACCTCAGTCCGGCAGGGCGGCGAGCCACTTCGTGAGGAGGCGGTTGAACTCGGCGGGCCGCTCCTGCTGGATCCAGTGGCCGCAGCCGTCCAGGAGGTGCGAGGAGACGAGGCCGGGCAGCGTGGTGGCGTGCGCGTCGATCGCGTCGGCCAGCCAGGTGGTGGAGGCGTCCAGCCGGCCTGCGACGAACAGGGACGGCTGGGTGACGGGGGCCCCGTCGTGATCGGCGAGGTCCTCCCAGTCCCGGTCCATGTTCCGGTAGCGGGCCAGCGCCCCGCTCAGCCCGGTCCGCTCGAACTCTGCGGCGTGCACGTCGAGTTCCTCCTCGTCGAGCCAGCCGGGCAGCCGGCCGGCGGGAAAGCGGTCGCGCATCCGGCCGCCACGGGGGACGAAGTAGGGGCTCGGCGCGTCGGGTGCGGGCATGGTGTCGGCGGACAGGGCCGCGTAGAAACCGGCGAGCCAGCCGCGTACGTCGGGCTCGATCTCGGCCTCGGCGCGGCCGGGCTCCTGGAAGTAGGAGACGTAGAACTCCTCCTCCGCGCCCGCCATCCCCGCGAAGATCTCACTGGGCCGCGGTCCGCCGCGCGGTGTGTAGGGGACGCCGAGCAGCCCGACCGCGCGGAAGACGTCCGGGCGGAGCAGCGCGGAGTGGGCGGCGATGGCGGACCCCCAGTCGTGGCCGACGACCACCGCGGTCTCCGCACCGAGGGCGCGCACCACGGCGGCGTTGTCGGCGACCAGCTCCCGCATGCGGTACGCCTCCGGGGCGGCGGGCCGGGAGGAACGGCCGTAGCCCCGGACGTCGAGGGCGACCGCGCGGTATCCGGCGGCCGCGAGGGCGGGCAGTTGGTGACGCCAGGAGTACCAGGACTCGGGAAACCCGTGCACGAGAAGCACCAGCGGCCCCGCGCCCTGCTCCACGAGGTGGGTGCGGCCCGCGGGAGAGGGGACGGTCCGGTGAGTGACGTCCAAGGCCTGCTGCGACATGCGAACTCCACGATTCGGGATCCACGGCCCTGTCCGGCAGGGGGAGAACCCCGAGCCGGTCAGAGCCCCGTCGTCGGCATCCTGCGGGGAGGACCCCGGGCGGGGCGAGGGGGCTTGCCGGTTCGGCAAAACAGGGGAGGGACGGCGGCGGTCGCCTCAGAACAGCTCGTCCTGGAGGTGCTCCGCGGGCTTGCTGAACTCCCTGACGGGGAAGCCCGTTTCGTCCGCTTCCCCGGCCGGGACCAACTCCCAGCCCCGCATCAGCCGGCTGTCCAGTACGACGACTCCGGTGGCCGTCGCCAGATGCAGGTCCGGTCCGGCGGCGGCGACCAGGTCCCCGCTCACCGCACCCCCGGCGACCAGCTCGCTCACCGAGCCGACGGCTGCCGGTGCCCCCGCCAGCCCGAAGGCCTCCACATGGTCCACGGCCAGGAAGGGCTCCCGCGTCAACGACTCCGGCCAGTCGCCGAGGCCGACCGCCCGCGCGTGCAACTCACGGATCTCCAGCGCCCGCTCCCCCTCCGCCACCGGCAACCCGGCCCGGACGGCCCGCTTCTCGGCGTACGGGATCCGGTCCGGGACGCGCAGGGCGGCCCGCAGCAGTTCCTCGGTGCGCCGGGCTGCCATCAGGGGGCCGGTGCCGAGCCAGGTGAAGGAGACGGCACCCTGCTCCAGCAGCCGCGCCGAACCCCGCCCGACCGCGGTGATCCCTACCTTGACCAGGCCGGGGCCGAACCAGGCCAGGTACACGCGGTACGGCCGCGGATCGTCGGCGACGGCGTCCGCGGCGACGGAGTGCGCCCGGTCCAGCCGCCCGCACTCCTCACAGCGCGCCCCCGTGCTCCGCGCCGGCACGACCGCCCGCACCGGGCACGCATGCCCCCGCGCCCCCGAACAGGCCCGCACACCCCCTTCCGCGACCCCGAAGGCCACCCGCTTCCCCCACGACAGCGGGCTACGCCGCCCCCCGTCCCACACCAGCTCGGGTCCCGCCCCCGACCAGCTCAGCCCCGTGCACTTCCATGCCTGTGCCATCACCCACCACGGTAGGCGCCGGCACTGACAACGCCCCCTCGGCCACCCGTCCGCGCCCCGCGAGCCGGCACCCCACGCACGCCGGATGACCGGCTCGCGCCTCCGGGTCCCGCACCCGCATGCCCCACTCGGCCCGTGGCCGCACGCCCGGCGGCTTGCCCCACCCGGACAGGTGCAGCGCCCACGTGACCAGCGCGCTCAGCGCCACGACCACGAGCCCCGCACCCACCAGCACCCCGGACACGGCACACACGCCGACCCCCGCCACGGAGGTGCCGACGGTGGCGATCGCGACGCCGGTCCAGCCGGCGACCGTGTGCCCTTCGTCGTACAGAGACATGCGATCCCTCACGATCTAAGAAGTTGAGATACATAACCTCTTACAAGGTAAGAGAAACCGAAAGCAGATAACAAGGAGCCAGCAGAAACCGACCGCAGAGGGAGCACCGTCCCGCGATGACCGCCCAGCCACCCCGTCCCCCCGCCACCCCCGCACAGGCACTGTCGGCGATGGACGACCTCATCGCGGCCAGCCTGGTCGGCCAGCAGGAGATGGCCCAGCGCCTGGGCCTGAACGTCACCGACCTGACCTGTTTCGCCTACGTCATCCAGGCCGGCGAGGACCTCCTCACCGCGGGCGACCTCGCGACCCGCGTGCACGTCACCACGGGCGCCGTGACCGGCATCCTCAACCGCCTGGAACGCGCGGGATACGTCACCCGCCGCCCCGACCCCCAGGACCGCCGCCGCGTCCGGGTGGCCGCCGAACCCACCGCCGTGGCCCGGGTGCACGCCCTGTACGAGCCCTACTACGCCCGCCTCGGCACCCTCTTCGCCGACTACTCCGCCGAGGAGATCGCCGTCCTCACCGACTGGTTCACCCGCGCGACCACACTGGCGAACGCCTATCGGGAGGAGCTGCGGGACGAGTGAGTCCGCACCCACGAGACCCACGTCACACCTCCCTCTGTCACACCGCCGCGCGCCGCTCCGTCAAAGAGGTGCAACCCGCACCGACGGCAGAGGAGTCACCATGGAAGCCCGCCTGAACTTCTACGGCAGCCCGCTCGCGGCGAAGCTCGTGAAACACGTCAACTCGGCCGGCAGGGAGATCACGAACTCGACGCTGCCGGCGGCGACGCAGGAACTGGTGAAGATCCGCGCCAGCCAGATCAACGGCTGCGGCTTCTGCACCGACATGCACACCAAGGACGCCGCGCACGCCGGGGAGACCGCGCAGCGCCTCCACCTGGTCGCGGTCTGGCGCGAGGCCAAAATCTTCACCGACGCCGAGCGGGCCGCCCTGGAGCTGACGGAACAGGGCACCCGCATCGCCGACGCGGCCGGCGGCGTCACCGACGAGGCCTGGGCGAACGCCGCCGAGCACTACGACGAGGAGCAGCTCGTCGCCCTCGTCGGGCTGATCGCCGTCATCAACACCTACAACCGCATGAACGTCATCGTCCAGCAGCCCGCCGGCGACTACCGGCCGGGCCAGTTCGGCTGATCTTGCCGACGGGCCCGAGGGACGGCGGGGTCAGGACCGCCGTCCCCCGAACTCCCACTCGTGGACCTCGATCCCGGCGTACCGGTCCTGGGTCAGGACGGCGCGTGCCGCGTCCGGACCGGCGCCCGGACCAGCACCGCCGTCCCGAGCCAGGCGCCGCCGTCGTCGGACAGCAGCGGCCCGTACGCGATCAGCCCGTCACGGTCGTCCGGTACGTCGAGATCGACGGCCTCTCCCGCGCCGAGCCCGAGGACCAGGTACCGCTCGCCCCCGTCCCGGCCGCCGGGGAAGTCCCACATCGTGCGCCCCAGCAGGTTGCGCCACCGGCGCAGCATCACGTCCCGGTAGGCACCTGCCTGGTAGTTGGGCTCGTCGAACGCGAACGCCCGCGCGGCGGCCGGGTCCGGCAGATCGACGATGTGCACGCTGCCGGTGAGCACGCCCTCGTCGAAGGTCGGCCCCCGGGCGATCAGCTCCGCCTCGTACCGGTCCATGTAGGCCCAGTGCTCCTCCACCAGCTCGGTACGCAGGGCGAGAGAGCCGGGCCGGTCACGGTGATGACAGAAGAAGTCCATGCGCCCAGTCTCGGCGAACGCCCCGGAGGGCGGAGTTCGTTCAGCCGCGATCGTGCCGAGCCGGAGTGGGCCGGAGCGGGCGCACCTGGCGAGCCCGGCTAGGCGGCGACGCGCGCGGCGAGCAGCTTGGCCTTCTCCGCGGCGCTCACCAGCGCCTGCTCGCGGGACGCCTCCGCGAGGGGGATGAGGTCCGCCATCGCGGGGTTGGAGGCGGCCATGGTCAGCTCGGGCACGATGAAGTGGACCTCGGCGCCGAGCAGTTCACCCAGGACGGCCTCCAGGTAGTTCTGCACGTACTCGAAGCCCTCGCGCGGGGTGCCCGGAGCGTAGGAACCGCCCCGGCTGGCGACGACGGTGACCGGCAGGCCCTTGACGGACGAGTCGGGTCCGGCGGTGCGACCCATCAGGATGACCTGGTCCAGCCAGGCCTTGAGGGTCGAGGGGATGGACAGGTTGTACATCGGGGCGCCGATCAGCACGGCGTCCGCCTGCTCCAGCTCCTCCACCAGCTTCAGCCGCTCGGCGAAGGCCGCGGCCTGCTCCGGGGTGTGGGTGGCCGGGTCGGCGAAGGCGGCCGAGGCGGCGAGCACCTCCAGGTGCGGGACGGGGGCCGCGGAGAGGTCGCGGTAGATCACGGTGCCCTGCGGGTGCTGCTCCTCCCAGGTCCTGCGGAAGGCATCCGTCACCGAGCGGGAGGCGGAGGCGGCGGTGGGGAACAGCGACGAGTCCAGGTGCAGCAGCGTGGCCATGGGTACTCCAGTCGGGATGCGAGATGCTTTTCCGTACGCAGCTATCGATTATTGCGTACCAACTAATAACACAGCTACTTACTTTTTTTCATCCCCGAACCGGAAGGCGGTACCCTGGCGGCATGGCGGACACGAGGACGTACCACGGGCCGGAGGCGTGCAGCGGCGTCGGCGAGGGCATCACCAGCGTCTTCGGACTCCTCGGAAAGCGCTGGACGGGCATGATCGTGGCCGCGCTGATGCAGCGCCCGGTCCACTTCGCCGACCTGCGCCGCGGCATCCCCGGCATCAGCGAACGCATGCTCTCCGACCGCCTCACCGAACTGAGCGCCGCCGGCCTGGTGGTGCGCGAGGTCGACGAGGGTCCCCCGCTGCGCGTCTCGTACCGCCTGACCGAAGCCGGCGCCGCCCTGGACCCCGCCCTTCAGGAACTGGCCCGCTGGGCGGAGAAGCACCTGCTCAAGACCGACACCCCCTGCTGAGACAGGCCATGGGGCCGCCGACGACACCCGGCTGACCGGCCATCACGGCGAGCAGCACCAGGGAGCCTCCGGCCCCGCTGACCGGCGTCTCCCTCTGGCCGCGCCGGGCGTACGGCCGGCAGCGCAGGGAAGGCCGTGGGCCGGTCGACGCGACAGGGTCGGAGGGAAGCGAGGTGACGGTTCCCGGGCCGGGAGGTGCCGATCGCGGGCGGCGCGGAGGAGGCACTCCTGATACTGCGCGCCAGGGCTTTCGCACAGGGCCGCACCTCGAGCGAGGCGGCCCGGGCCGTCATCGACCGAGCCCGGTGACTGCTGGAGGTGGACGCGGCGGCGGTGACGATCGCCGACGGCCGGGGCACCCTCAAGGCGATGGCGGCCACGGAGGACCGTGCCGCGTTCATCGAGCCGCTCCGGATGCAGACGGGCCGAGGCCTGTACGGACTGCTCACGCACCGGCGAGGCCCGTGGCATCCCGGACATCACCGCCGAACGGGACGCCGGCCGAAGCTGGTCCCCGCCATGCCCGACAGCGGGTACCGGGCGTTGCACACCGTCCCGCTGCGCCTGTACGAGCGTCCCCTGGGGGCTGCGACCCCGCTCAACACCCGGGTCCGGGAGCTCTCCGAGGGCGACGCGCGGCCGGCGCGGGCACCGGCGGACTCAGCGGCGCTGTCGCTGATGCACCGGTCCACTGAACCGGCGCGAGTCGACGACGTCATCGCCCGCGTGCGGAGCGCCATCGCGGCCAAGGCCGTCCTGGAGATCGCCTAGGGGATGCTCGCCGTGTACGGGGACATCGCGATAGGTGAGGCTGGGCGCCGCCTGACCGACTACGCCCGCCATCACCGGGTGAGTCTCGCCGACACGACTCACGCCCTGGTGAGCCGCACCACGGACCCGACCGTCATCGTCGGTGACCCGCACGGATCGTGAGGCCGACAAGCTCCCGGTGGGAGCTAGCCGGCCCTGCGACGCCGAGCCGTGGCCGACTCGGGGATGAACTCCGGCCCGTCCTCGGGCGGGAAGTTCTCGTTCTCCGCGAACTCCGCGAAATCTCCGAAGTCCGGTGCCTGGAAGGGGTTCGCCGTCGGAGGCGGCGACGTCGCGGTGGCACTGCGCGGCGCCCCTTCCGGAGCGGAGAACAGCGAGGTCGAGTCGATGAGAGGACTCCCATTCGTTACAGGTCCGTGAGGAAGCTGGTGGTGTGCCGTGACCGGGCACTGCGGGTTCTACAGCTTGGTCAGCTTGGGGTACGGGCTCAGGATCCGCTGTTGCGCCGATCCGAAATCCACGAGTACGGCGATTCCCTCCTCGATGCCGATCACCCGGCCGAGGCCGTACATGTCGTGCGTGACCTGGTCACCCACGGCGAACTGCTTGGGCGGCGGCGCGACCGGGGCCTTGAAGGGGCTGGTGGGCAAATAGCGCTTCGATGCAGCAGGCTTTGTCATTGCTTCCAGTATGCGCCTGCCCGCAACCCCCCGGCAGCGCCTGAACGCACCCACCTGTCGTGAAAGCCGGCGTTCTCCGTCCACCGAGGCGACCCACTCCCCGAACGGGCACAGCACCTCGCCGAGGTCGAGCGGCCCGCACGGCGCCTGGAAGACACCGTCCGACACCCGCGTCGTCGCCCGGCCGAAGCCGCTGCACCGAACGGCGTTCAGCGAGCACCGTCGAGGACGAGATCGGGAGCACCGTCGAGGACGTGATCTCGCGGTCGGACGCCTTGCCGACGTCGTCGTCACCGCGGCAGATCCAGGGCCTCTCCGCCGGATCAGGGCGTGGAGCGGCGGCGAGCGCGGAGCAGGTGGACGCCCTTCACGGCGTGGACGGTGGCCATGAGCGCGAAACCGGCGAAGCCGAGCCGGAACCAGGGCTCCGCCACCACGAGACCCAGTACCAGGCCGCCGAGGAGCAGCAGGTTGCCGACGGAGTCGAGCAGGTCGAGGCGGGCCTTGAAGCGCACCGCTGGGTCGAGTCCGCTCAGTCGGCGGACGACGGGGACGAGGCCGAGGGCGTGCAAGACCGCCAGACCGGCGACGAGCAGGAGGGACCAGTGGGGTATGTCCACGGCGCGCACTGTAACGCCCGCCCGGGACCCGCGGGACGATGATCCGGAGGAAGTACCCCAGGCATCGGTGCAGGTGTTGCTTTCAGGTGTTGATGTCAGGTGTTGATGCCACCGGCTGATGTCACCGGTTGACGTCAAAGGCCCCGCCGGGCGAACCGGCGGGGCCTTTTGACCTGTGTGCACTCGGCAGGATTCGAACCTGCAACCTTCTGATCCGTAGTCAGATGCTCTATCCGTTAAGCTACGAGTGCTTGTCCTTCTTCTGTTTTCTGTCTCCGGTCCCGGCCCTTCCGGCCCGCTCGCGGCGACAGGAAGAACATTACATGACAGCCGCCGCCATGTGAAATCCGATTCCCATACCGCTTGTGACCTGCGAGAAGGCCTGTTCTGGGGGGTCAGTCGGAGGCGGTCCGGGGAACGACGAAACCCCGGTCGCGGAGGACCGGGGCTTCGACGTCGAGCGGAGGCGGAGGGATTTGAACCCTCGATGGGATTGAAGTCCCAAACCGCATTAGCAGTGCGGCGCCATAGACCGGACTAGGCGACGCCTCCACACAGCCGCTCGCGTGTGTGCGAGTGGCGCGTGCAGATGATGACACAGTCGAGCCTCGTGTCACCAATCGGCGTCCACGGTACTAGGCGGTCGGCCCGCAGGGCAAAGGCATTCGCCGGGCGGAACGTCCCCGGCGGCGGGGCGTTAGGCAGGCCATGGTCCAGGTCACACCGCTCGGGCGGCTCCTCCTCACTCTCTCCGCCGCCTCCGCGGTGGCCGTCGCCGGCTCCCTCGGCGCGGGTTCCGTCACCGCCCACGCGGGCCCCGGCCCGGCCCGGCCGCCCCTCGCGCCGCCGCCCGTCCGCGACGAGGACCGGCCACCCGCCGGCGATCACCTCACCGTGACCGTCCGGGGCGCGGGCGGGGGTGCCGACGGGACGTTCGTGGTGCGCTGCCATCCGGGGCGCGGGCATCACCCGGACGTGTCGGGGGCCTGCGCCGCCGTGGACCGCAACGCCCGGTGGGGGAAGGACACCTTCGCGCCCGTGCCGGAGGGCAGCGTGTGCACCATGCGGTACGGCGGTCCGGCCACCGCGCGGGTCACCGGCCGGTGGGCCGGGCGGCCCGTCGACACGACGTTCGAGCGCGGCAACGGCTGTCACATCGAGCGCTGGGACCGGTTCGTGCCGCTGCTGCCGGAGGTGGGGCGGGCGCTGACCCGGCCCTGACCGGCGGAGAACAGGGGACGGGGGCGGTCGACCCGGTTCCGTTCCGTCGCCTTCCTGACCGCCTCCGGGGACGGGGAGCCGGCACCCCCGCCACCCCACGGATTTCGCACAGGTTTCCCATGGCAGAAGCACCCGTCGCGTAAACGTCACGCGAAGGTCCCGCGAAACCGGGGCGGGCGGTCATACGTTCTGTGTCACTTCGTCGTGCGAGCTGCCTCTCATCCGGCGCCGCGAGCACGGCCCCAGCCCTTAGACTCCCTCGCGTGACACGCTGCGGGACGGTTGGCAATATGGCCCGAGCGGTCGGCAAAGGGCGGTAACAGGGAGGAAGCGACTCGTGAGCAGCAGGCCATCCCGAGGCGCTGCTCGCCTCGCAGCCATACTCGACGCACTTCCCGACGCGTTGGTCCTGGTCAACGCCAACGGAACCGTCGTCAACGCGAACACCATCGCGCTGGAGGCATTCGAGACGCCGGGCACCGCCCTCGTGGGGCGCGGGCTGCTCGATCTCCTTCCGGAGTTCGACTCCAAGCTCATCCCCGGCTCGATGCGGCGCCCGGACCACATGGACCCGCGCGGCCGGACCAAGCCCACGCGGATGGTCGCCCGGCGCACCGACGGCACCGAGTTCCCCGTCGAGGTCACCAGCGCCAACCTGGAGAACGGCCAGCAGGCCTACGACAGCTACGGCTACGCCAACGACGAACTGCTGATGCTCGTCGTACGCGACCTGTCGGGCACCGTCGACACCGAGGCCGAGCTGGCCCGGTCGCAGCGCCAGACCGAGATGATTCTGCGGGCCGCGTCCGAGGGAGTCGTCGGCACCGACACCGACGGGCGGATCGTGCTGGTCAACCCGGCCGCCGCCCAGACCCTCGGCTACCGGGCGAGCGACCTCGGCGGCAAGGAGCTGCACACGCTCGTGCTGCACTCCCGCGCCGACGGCTCCCCCTTCCCCTATGACGAGTCGCCGCTCGCCGACACCCTGCGCTCCGGGCGCAAGCACCGGGTGCGCGGGCAGGTGCTGTGGTCCAAGGGCGGGGAGAAGGTGTCGGTCGACCTGACGACCGCGCCCGTCCGGGACGGCGACCAGCTCGTCGGCGCCGTGATGACCTTCACCGACCGGCGGCCGTACGACTCCCTCGCCGAGGAGAAGGACGCCGTCGAGAAGCGGCACCGGGACGAACTGGAGCGGCTCTCCGAGGAGCATTCCTCCGACCTCACCGCACTGCGCCAGCAGCATGTCGCCGAGCTGGAGCGGCTGCGCGAGCAGCACGAGGAGGCACTGGCGGCCGGCGAGGAGCGCTACGCCGCGCTGGGCGAGCGGGAGAAGGACCGGTACGAGGCCCTCGCCGCCCGCTACGACCAGTTGCTGACCCTCCTCGGCGGGTCGCTGCGCGGTCCCCTGGACGAACTGCGCCGCGAACTGTCCGCGCTCGCCGCCGACGACGCCGGGCAGCTGTGGCCCGAGGCCAACCAGGTCCTGCACCACCTGTCGGCCGGGTACGCGCGCATCACCACCCTCATCGACAACGTCCTCGGCTACCAGCGCCTGGAGACCGGCGGCGAGGCCATCACCCGGACGAAGGTGATGCTCGACGCGTCGTCGCCGCCGGTGTCGACGGGGCCGTGGAGCTGGTCGGGCCCGGCCGGGTCCAGTTCGCCGTGCACGCTCCGCCCATCGAGGCCGAGGTCGACGCGCGGCTCCTCACGACCGCGCTCGCCCACCTCGTCGCCGACGTCGCGGGCGTCGATGCCACCGGCAACGCGCCCGTCTCGGCGGGCGGTTACATGGACAACACGGTCGTCGTGGCCGCCGCTCAGCGCGGCGAGGTCGTCCGCATCGAGGTGCGTGGCCCGTACGCCGGCGGCGACCCCGTGCACGAACCGATCGTGCGCGGGATCGTGCGGGCGCACGGCGGCGTGCTCCAGACGCACGAGGTGCCGGGCATGAGCGGCAGCGCGTACGTCCTCGAGGTGCCGTTGGGCGGAGGCGCGGGCGCCGTCGCCGCTCCGGTCGGGTCCGCCCTCGCTCTGGCCGGTCCGCCGGACGCGGCCCCGGAGGCGGCCGACGCCGAAGGTGAGCAGAACTCCGTCGCCGGGCGGCGGCGGGCCCACCGGTCCTCCGTGGACGCCTTCCTGGAGAGCGAGGTCCCGGCTGCGGCGGGTACCGGGGCCGAGGTGGAGGCCGCGGTGCCGACCGGCCGGCGACGTCGGCGTGGCCCGGCCGCCGAGGAGACGCCGGCCCCGGCCCCCGCCGAGGAACCGGAGGGTTCCGGCGGGACCGGCCGGCGACGCGCACGGTCCGCCGAGCCCGGCGAGGACGCCGGTGTGAGCGAGGGCGCCGTGCTCACGGCCGCCGAGCACGCGGCGGGGACCGCCGCCTCGGGTACCGGACTCGGCGGCACCGTTCCGCCGCAGGGCGTACCGGCTCCGAGCGGACGGCGGGCCCGGCGCGACGGCGACGAACCGCAGGCGGCCCTGCCACCCGCCCTGCCCGCGGTCGCGGGCACTCCGGTGCCCGCGGAGGGTGCCGAACAGCCGACGGGCGCCGCCGGACGCGCCCTGGCCGCCGCGAACGAGCGCGCGC
>NZ_MPOH02000017.1:136591-260861 GCF_001896135.2 Streptomyces phaeoluteigriseus | reverse complement strand
GCGGAGGGTGCCGAACAGCCGACGGGGCGCCGCCGACGCGCCCTGGCCGCCGCGAACGAGCGCGCCGCCGCGCAGGAGGCCGGGCCCCGTACGGTGTTCGCCCTGCCGCCCGCGGAGGCGGACCGGTCGTCGGAGGGGACTGTCGGGGCGGAGGGGAGTGCGCGGGCGCAGGAAACCGGGCAGCAGGCGCCGGTGCCGGTCGCTCCCGGTCCGCTTCCGGGTCCCATCCCTGCGCCTACTGCTACTCCTACTGCTGCTCCTACGCCTGCCCCTGTCCCCGGTGCCGTGCCCGTTCCCGTGCCCGTTCCCGGGCAGGTTCAGGTACCGGCTCAGGCCGCGTCCGACGACTCGCTGATCGACCACGGTCGGCACGACGCCGCCGCGCACGGCCAGGCCGACGACCACACCCCTCCGCAGCCGCACCCCACCACAGCGCCCACGGGCCGCCGGCGGCGGGCCGTCGGCCAGCCGGAGCCGGCGACGGCGACGGACGCACGGCCCCAGACTCAGGCGGGCAGCGTTCCGGCTGCCGCCGTTCCGGCGCAGGCGCAGGCGCCGCAGGTTCCCGCGCCCGTCCAGATCCCCGCGGAACTGCCGCTGCCGGCTCAGCCGCTGCCCGGTCAGCCGAGTCCGGCCGCCGCCCCGGCGGCTCCAGTCACGCCGTCGGCTCCAGTCACCCCGGCGGCCCCCATCGCCCCGGCGGCCCCAGTCGCCCCGGTCGTGCCCGGACAGGCAGGTGCCCCCGCGCCGGTCCCGCCCGTCGGGCCGCTCCCCGCCGAAGCGGCGGCCCCGGCGACGCCGACTCCCGGTTCGGGCACCCCGTTGCCGCCCGAGGCGCCCACGGGGCAGCCGCGGGTGGCTCAGCCCCTGCCCGCCGAGGCGGCGACGAACCCGCCCTTCGACCCCAACTCCACCCAGGGCCGCGCGATCAGCGTGCGGACGCTGGGCCAGGGCGTCCCCTTCACCAGGCAGGCCGCCCAGGTTCAGCAGGCGCAGCAGGTCCAGCAGACGCAGCAGGCGCAGCAGGTCCAGCCGATCCCGCAGCCCACGACGACCACCCACTCCACTTCCGCCACCCCCGCCCCGCACCACCCGAACGGCTCCGGGCGCGCCGCAAGCTGGGTACGCCGCGACCCGGCGGCGGGACAGGAGCAGGCGGCCCGTCCGCATCCGACGGCCGAGCAGGCCGCCGTACCCACGGGCCAGCCGCTTCCCGGCCAGTCCATGGCCGGGCAGTCCATGGCCGGGCAGTCGCGGTCGGCGCCCGGGACCGAGGGGGCCGGGCGGTCGTACGCCATAGGGGCCCCGGACAAGAACGCCGCCGAGGGGCCCGAGCCGCTGGACGGTCCGGGCGGGGCCGTCGAGGTGGCCGACCCGCCGCGGCCGCAGCCGATGGACGACGAGCTGCCGCCGGAGCCGCTGGACAACCCGCGCCGGCTGCTGGTGTGGCCGGCTCCGGACGTCAGTACGCAGCAGGCGCTCAGCGACCGCGGCTACCGGCCGGTGATCGTGCACTCGCGCGAGGAGGTCGACGCGCAGATCGCCGCCTTCCCGGCCGCGCTGTTCGTCGACCCGCTGACCGGGCCGATCACCCGGACCGCGTTGCAGTCGCTGCGCCAGGCGGCGGTGGCCGCGGAGGTGCCGGTGCTGGTGACGGCCGGGCTCGGACAGGCGACGCGCGAGGCGGCGTACGGCGCCGATCCCGCCGTACTGCTGAAGGCGCTGGCGCCCCGGGACAGTGAGCAGCATCCGCCGCGGGTGCTGCTGATCGAGGAGCACGCGGAGATCGCGCTGGCGCTGACCGCGACGCTGGAGCGGCGGGGGATGCAGGTCGCGCGGGCGGCCAGCGACGCGGACGCGGTCACGCTGGCCGGGCAGTTGCGGCCGAACCTGGTCGTGATGGACCTGATGCAGGTCCACCGGGGTCAGGCCGGGATCGTCGACTGGTTGCGGGCCAACCAGCAGCTCAACCGCACGCCGCTGGTCGTCTACACGGCCGCCGTCGACCAGGCCGACCTGCCGCGGCTGGCCTCCGGGGAGACCGTCCTGTTCCTCGCGGAGCGCTCCACCAGCGCGGAGGTCCAGGTGCGGATCGTCGACCTGCTGGCGCGCATCGGCACCAACTGAGAGGCGCGGTTCAGGGACGTGCGACCAGCCTGCGGGCCGCTTCCTTCACGGAGGCGCGCAGGCGGTCGCGGGCGGAGTCGTCCGCACCGACCAGGATGCGGCTCATCTGGGGGACGACGGTGGCCCAGTTGGCGAGCGCGACGAGGAGGAACAGCAGGTCGCGGGCGGGGATCGTGTCGTCGATGACCCCGCGGTCCTGGCCGTCCTGGACGGCGGCGACCTTGCGGGCGTAGTGCTCCTGCCGTTCGGGCTCGTCGGGGAGTTCGGCGGTGCCGTACTCGATGCCCTCCCAGTAGAGGAGCCGCAGGAGTTCGGGGTGGGCGGCGTGGTAGTCCATCAGCCGGTCCATCCAGCCCTCGACGTCGTCGGGGTCGACGGGGACGGCGGCGGCGAGGTCGACCATGCAGCGGCCGAGGACCTGGGTGAACAGCTCCGCCTTGTTGCCGAAGTAGGCGTAGATGAGCTGCTTGTTGGCCCTGGCCTCGGCGGCGATGCGGTCGATGCGGGCGCCCGCGATGCCGTACCGGGCGAATTCGGCGACCGCCGCTTCGAAGATCCGCGCCTTGGTGGCCTCGGGGTCGCGGGTGGTGGTCCTGGTCGTTGCCATGGGGACATCGTAGCGCCGGGGGTAACCAACTAGTTGGTTGACAGGGAATGGGACGACGGCCGAGACTGTTCCCCTCCTGTTCCAACCAACCGGTTAGTTGTTCGAGTCGGCTCGAAGGAGCGCCTCCGCCATGCCGTCCGCAGTCACCGCCAGGCAGCAGCACACCGAGCCCCTCGGGCGGGCCCGGCTCGCCGACCGTCTGTTCCTCCCTCTCATCGCCCTCTGCACCGCGGTCACCGCCGCCAACATCTACGTGGCCGCCCCGCTGCTCCCCCTCATCGCCCGCGACTTCGGCACCGCGCCCTCGGCCGTCGCCTGGGTCGCCTCGGTCGCCCAGTTCGGTTACGCCACCGGTCTGCTCTTCTTCGCCCCGCTCGGCGACCGCGTGAACCGCCGCCCGCTCGTCGCGGGCCTCTCGCTGGTCACCACGGCGGCCCTCGTGGCCGGTGCCGCGGCCTCCGGCACCACCGTCCTCGCGGCCACCGTGTTCGTCGCCTCGGCCGCCACCGTCGTACCGCAGCTCCTCGTCCCGCTGGTCGCCGAACGCGCCCCCGCCCACCACCGCGCCCGGCACGTCGCCGCCGTCATCGCCGGACTCTTCACGGGTATCGTCGCTGCCCGCGTCCTCGGCGGACTCGCCGGACAGGCCTTCGGCTGGCGCGCGGTGTTCGTCGGCGCGGCCGTCCTGACCACGGTCCTCGGCCTCCTCACCGCCGCCGCCCTGCCCTCCGAACACCGCCGCCCCCGCGAGGGCGGCCTCTTCTCCGGGCTCCGCGCGATGCCCGGCCTGGTGCGGCGCTCGCCCGACCTGTGGCGGGCCTGCGTGCGACAGGCCGGCATGTACGGCGCCTGGAGCGCGTTGTGGACCTCGCTGGCGCTGCTCCTGACGGACGACTCGTACGGCCTCTCCACCGCGACCGCCGGCCTGTTCGGCCTGTTCGGGCTCGCGGCCAGCGTCGTCGCCCCGCTGGCCGGCGGCCTGGTCGACCGCTTCGGCGCGGCGAGGGTGGTCCGCCACGCGTACCTGCTGGCCGCCGTGTCCGTGCCGCTGTTCTGGCTGGGCGGTCAGGTGATGGTCGCGCTGTTCGTCGCCGCGATCGTGATCCACACGGCTCTGGTCGCCTCCCACGTCGCCAACCAGACCCTCGCCCTGACCACCACCGACGCCCCCGCCACCGCCAACAGCGCCTACGTCGTGGCGGGCTTCGCCGGCGGAGCCACCGCCTCAGCCCTGGCAGGCCTCGCCTACGCCCACTTCGGGTGGACCGGCGTGGTCACGATCGCGGGGGTGTGGCTGGTGGTGGGGTGGGGGAGTACGGGGGTCCGGCGGGGCAGGTAGGCCCCCTGTGAACAGCCGTCCGCGCAGGGGCCGCGAGGTGCCCTGCCGGGCGGACGGGGTGCCCTGCCGGGCGGACGGGGTGCGTCAGAGCCGGGTGACGTCCAGGTCGCCCGCCGCGTACTGCTTGCGCAGCACCTTCTTGTCGAACTTGCCCACGCTGGTCTTCGGGACCGCCTCGATGATCGTCCAGCGCTCCGGGAGCTGCCACTTCGCGACGCCGCCCTCCTCGGCGAGGAAGGCGCGCAGGGACACGAAGTCGGCGGTGGCGCCCTCCTTGAGGACGACCGTGGCCAGCGGGCGCTCGCCCCACTTCTCGTCCGGGACGGCGACGACGGCCGCCTCGGCGACGGCCGGGTGGGCCATCAGCGCGTTCTCCAGGTCCACCGACGAGATCCACTCCCCGCCGGACTTGATGACGTCCTTGGCGCGGTCGGTGAGAGTGAGGAAACCGTCGGGGGAGATGGTGCCGACGTCGCCCGTCTTCAGCCAGCCGTCCTCGCTGAACTTGTCGGCCGGACGCAGGGGTTCGGCTCCGTGCCCGTTGTAGTAGGCGCCGGCGATCCAGGGACCGCGGACCTCCAGCTCACCCGCGGACTCCCCGTCCCAGGGGAGACGCTCGCCGCCGGGTCCGGTGAGGCGCGCCTCGACGCCGGCCGGGAAGCGGCCCTGGGTCAGGCGGTATCCCCACTCCGCGTCCGTACCGACCGCGGAGGCCGGCGGACGGGCGATGGTGCCCAGCGGGGAGGTCTCCGTCATGCCCCAGGCGTGGCAGACCCGCATGCCGAGCCGGTCGAAGGCCTCCATGAGGGAGGGCGGGCAGGCCGCGCCGCCGATGGTGACCTGGGTGAGGGCGGAGACGTCCCGCGGCTTGGCGGTCAGCTCGGCCAGCAGGCCCTGCCAGATGGTGGGCACCGCCGCCGCGTGGGTCGGCTTCTCGCTCTCGATCATCTCGGCGAGGGGCGCGGGCTGCAGGAAGCGGTCCGCATCAGCATGTTGACGCCGGTCATGAAGGTGGCGTGCGGCAGGCCCCAGGCGTTGACATGGAACTGGGGCACGACGACCAGTGTGGTGTCGTGGTCGGTCAGACCCATCGACTGGGCCATGTTGACCTGCATGGAGTGCAGGTAGATCGAGCGGTGGCTGTAGACCACGCCCTTGGGGTCGCCGGTCGTGCCGGAGGTGTAACACATGGCGGCGGCCTGGCGTTCGTCCAGCTCGGGCCAGTCGTAGACGGTCGGCTTGCCGGCGATCAGGTCCTCGTACTCGTGGACCTGGGCGCTCACGCCCGCGAGCAGCGAGCGGTCGCCGGGGCCGGTCACGACCACGTGCTCGACCGTCTTGAGGTGCGGGAGCAGCGGGGCCAGCAGCGGCAGCAGCGAGCCGTTGGCGATGACGACCCGGTCGGCGGCGTGGTTCACGATCCACGCGAGCTGTTCGGCGGGCAGCCGCAGGTTGAGGGTGTGGAGCACCGCGCCCATGGAGGGGATGGCGAAGTAGGCCTCGACATGCTCGGCGTTGTTCCAGGCCAGGGTCGCGACTCTCTCGTCGCCGGTGACCCCGAGGTCCTCGCGCAGAGCGTGCGCCAGCTGGGCCGCTCGGGCGCCGATCTCGGCGTAGGTGCGGCGCTGCGGATCGCCCTCACCGGTCCACGTGGTCACCTGCGACGAGCCGTGGATCGTCGATCCGTGCGTCAGGATCCTCGAGATCAGCAGCGGTACGTCCTGCATGGTGCTCAGCACGGCGTCCTCCCAGGTGCGGCGTCATTGCCTACGCGGTGGTAACGGTTGCGCTGATTCTGCGCACATACCATTCGGTATGTCACTAGGGAGCGATGATCGATCAGGTCACGTTAAAGCGCACGCCGAACCGCCACTTCGGCTCGCTATCGAACAACGCCCAGCTCAGGGTCGTCCCGGAGCTTGCCGAGCGCCCGGGACACCGCCGACTTCACCGTGCCCACCGAGACGCCGAGCACCTCCGCCGTCTGCGCCTCACTGAGATCCTCGTAGTACCTGAGGACGACCATCGCCCGCTGCCGGGCGGGCAGCTTCATGATCGCCCGCCACATCGCGTCGTGCAGCGCCTGCCTCTCGGCCGGGTCGTCGTCGCCGGGCTGCGGCTCCGGCTCCGGCAGCTCCTCGCAGGCGAACTCGTCGACCTTGCGCTTGCGCCACTGCGAGGTGCGCGTGTTCAGCAGGGCCCGGCGGACATAGCCGTCGAGCGCCCGGTGGTCCTCGATCCGCTCCCACGCCACATAGGTCTTGGCGAGCGCGGTCTGCAGCAGGTCCTCGGCGTCGCTCGGGTTCGCGGTCAGCGAGCGTGCGGTCCGCAGCAGCACCGGCTGGCGGGCACTGACGTACGACGTGAAGGACGGGTACGAAGAAGGCCGCGTCTTGCCGTTCGAAGCGCGGGTGCAGACGGGTGTGGTCATGGCTCCACGCTAGGTTCGGACCCGCCTCCGGCGGATCGGCCGCAGGTGCCGAAGGCGAGTCCGCCTCAGGTTGTAGGGGTGGTGCCGGCTCCACCTCCTGAAGGTGGACGAGACCACGCCGACCACTGCGGGATCACCCCTGGGGGTCCGGACGCCGGCGGTACCGGGAGGCCGGTCCCGACACGGTGGTCCCGGGACACCCGTCCCGACGCCGGCGGTACCAGGACGCCGGTCCCGACACGGTGGTCCCGGTTCCGGCACCCGGGCCCGGTGTTCAGCCGTCGGCCCCCAGCACCAGCCCCGAGGTCGGCACGCCCGTCCCCGCCGTGACCAGGGCGTGGGCGCGCCGGGGAGCTGGTTCACGGACGTGCCGCGCAGTTGCCGTACGGCCTCCGCGATGCCGTTCATGCCGTGCAGGTAGGCCTCGCCGAGCTGGCCGCCGTGCGTGTTGAGCGGGAGGCGGTCCTCGGCGACGAACGCGGCGGCCTCGCCCGGCGGGCAGAACCCGAACTCCTCCAGCTGCATGAGCACGAACGGCGTGAAGTGGTCGTACAGGATCCCCACGTCGATGTCGGCGGGGGCGAGCCCCGACGTCCGCCACAGCTGGCGGGCGACCACCGCCACCTCCGGCAGGCCCGTCAGGTCGTCGCGGTAGAAGCTGGTCATCTGCTCCTGGGCCCGCCCGGCCCCCTGGGCGGCCGCGGCGATCACGGCCGGCGGACGCGGCAGATCACGGGCCCGCTCCACCGAGGTCACCACCAGTGCCTGACCGCCGTCGGTCTCCTGACAGCAGTCCAGCAGCCGCAGCGGCTCGGCGATCCAGCGGGACGCCGCGTGGTCGTCGAGGGTGATCGGCCGGCCGTGGAAGTACGCCGCCGGATTGGCCGCCGCGTGCCTGCGCGCCGTGACGGCCACCTGCCCGAACGCCTCCGGGGTCAGCCCGTGCGCGTGCAGGTACCGTTGCGCCGCCATCGCGACCCAGGACGCCGGGGTGAGCAGCCCGAACGGCAGCGTCCAGCCGAGCGCCGCCCCCTCCGCCGACGGTTCCCGCTGCCGGACCCCCGAGCCGAAGCGCCGGCCCGACCGCTCGTTGAAGGCGCGGTAGCAGACGACGACCTCGGCCACCCCGGCCGCGATCGCCAGCGCCGCCTGCTGCACGGTCGCGCAGGCCGCCCCGCCGCCGTAGTGGACGCGGGAGAAGAAGGACAGCTCCCCCATGCCGCAGGCCTGCGCCACCGTGATCTCCGGGCTGGTGTCCATCGTGAACGTCACCAGTCCGTCCACGTCCGCCGGCCGCAGCCCCGCGTCGTCCAGCGCCGCCCGCACCGCCTCCACCGCCAGCCGCAGCTCGCTGCGCCCCGAGTCCTTGGAGAACTCCGTCGCCCCGATCCCGGCGATGGCCGCCCGCCCGCCGAGACCGTCCCGCGTCCGCACGCTCACCGCGCCTCCTCCCCGGTCCCGGGGACGGGCACAAGGACGGGGACCGTGACGGTGACGGTGCCGGTGACATGCCGCCCGATGCCGTTCTCCCCCGTCACCCGCACCACCGCCGTGTCCCCGTCGACCTCCTCGACCGTCCCCCTCAACACCATCGTGTCGCCGGGACGGTTGGGCACCCCGAGCCGGATGGCGACCCGGCGCAGCACCGCCGTGGGACCGAAGTGGTCGGTGATGAAGCGGCCGACCAGGCCGTTGGTGGTGAGGATGTTCATGAAGATGTCGGGGGAGCCCTTGGCCCTGGCCGCCTCGGGATCGTGGTGCACGTCCTGGTAGTCGCGGGAGGCGACCGCCCCCGCGACGATCAGCGTCCGCGTGATCGCCACCTCCAGGGGAGCAAGCTCGTCCCCGGCCCTCACGAGAGCCTCCCGCCCTTCACGCGGCCGTCCCGTCGCACCCGCGGCCGTCCCGGCGCCACACGCGGCCACCCCGACGCCACACGCGGCCACCCCGACGCCTTCACGCGGCCGTCCCCTGGAAGACCGGCAGTACCAGCTCCTCGTCGTACCGCCGGAATTCGAGCCGCACCGACATCCCGATCCGCACCTTGTCGTACGGCACCCCGACCACGTCGCTCACGATCCGCACCCCCTCGGCGAGTTCGATCAGGCCGACCGCGAAGGGAGGGGAGAAGGCGGGGAAGGGCGGGTGGTGCATGACGACGTACGAGTAGACGGTCCCGTCACCGCATGCCTGGACGGTGTCCCACTCCTGCGCCCCGCAGCTCGCGCACCCCGGCAGCCAGGGGAAACGGAGGGTGCCGCAGGCGGTGCAGCGCTGGATGAGGAGCCGGTGGCGGCGCACTCCCTCCCAGAAACCGGCGTTGTCCCTGTTGATCACCGGGCGCGGGCGGCGCTCCTGTCGTCCGGAGGGGCCGGGTTCCCGGCGCGCCGGGGCGTACTTGAGGATGCGGAAGCGGTGGACGCCCGCCGGCTCCCCGGCCACACGCACCACCGTGCGGGTCGTCACGAAGTGGCCGGTACCGAGCTTCGTCGTCTTGCGGTCGGAGACCGACTCGATCACGGTGTCGAAGGTGATCTCGTCGCCGGGGCGCAGGGGACGGACGTACTCCTGCTCGCAGTCCGTGGCGACGACGGCCGTGCAGCCCGCCTCGTCGAGGAGGGCGAGCAACTCCTCGTAGGCGGGCGCGCGTCCGGCGTGACCGCCGAGACCGCCCATGGTCCAGGCCTGGAGCATGGTGGGCGGGGCAATGGCGTCCGGTCCGGTGTACGCCGGGTTGGTGTCACCGATCGCCTCGCACCAGTGGCGGATCATGGGCGCGTTGACCGGATCACGGCCGGCTCCGGCGGTCGCGGCGGGCCGGCCCTCGTAGGCCTTGAGACGCGCCTCCAGCGCGTCCCGCGCTTCTTCCGTGCCGCTCATCCCTCACCACCACTTCCCCCTGACCGAAGTGTTTTTGACTGTCCGTCAGGTGGTTGGCGATGTCAAGGTCACCGGCTTCCCCGCAGGCACGAACGCCTGCGCGGCGTACCGAAGCACCGCCGCGCAGCCGCCTTACCACCCCACAGAGCACACCCAGCGCGGAAGGAGGGCACCGGCGCGGGAACGCCGGCCCCTCCGATCACCACCACGGCGACGTGAAGGTGACCCCCACGTTGCTGATTCCCTGGTTGACGGCGGTGAACGCGGAGCCGTCGACCTGCGCGGTGTTGGTCTGGTTCGAGGCGCCCGAGCCGACGGCGTTCTGCTGTGTGGTGGACGAGTTGCCGTTGCTGTCGTGCCCGACGCCGCTGCCGACGACGCCGGCGACACCCGCGTTCGATCCGTCGTCCGCGATGGCGCCGCTGCCCGCCGCCGCGACGCCGGTGAACAGCAAGAAGTGCGGCTCTCACCAGGGAAGTTGGCCGACCGCCCCGCTCCTGTGACGACGTCGCGAGATCAGAGTCGCCCATCGAATCCGCGTCGAACCAACCTGGAAGCCCTGATTAGCACGCAAGCGAGATGACAAGTCGAGAAACCCCTAGCATCACTTTTCCTACCCGAGTCATCTCAATCCTTGGCAAGTCGGGCACTCATCCCTCAAGCCCCACAAGAGGCGAAGCGTTCCGGCGCCTCCCCCACCGCCCCCGCCGCCCCCGCCTCTTCGGCGCGTCACCCTCTCGCCCTCTTCCCTTTTTCGAACACACATACGAAAATGGATCCATGGCCACCACTGACCGGAACCCCCGGCAGGCCACCGCGCTGGCCCTCGCCCACGCCCTGTCGGCCGCCGAACGCGGCCTGGCCGTCATCCCCCTGTCCCGGACCAAGCTCCCGGCCCTGCGCTCCCCCCACCGCGACGACCCGACGGCCCCGCCCTGCCACGGCGACTGCGGCCGACCCGGCCACGGCGTGTACGACGCCAGCACCGACCCCGCGCGCATCCGCGAACTCTTCGCCGCCGCCCCCTGGTCCACCGGCTACGGCATCGCCTGCGGACTCCCCCCGCACCACCTCATCGGCGTCGACCTGGACACCAAGTCCGGCACCGACTCCGCCACCGCCCTGCGCGAACTCGCCCTGCGCCACCTCTTCACCATCCCGCCCACGGTCGTCGTCCTCACCCCCTCCGGCGGCCGTCACCTCTGGCTCACCGGCCCACCGCACGTCGTCGTCCCCAACTCGGCCGGCGTCTCGCCCCCGGCATCGACATCCGCGGCGCCGGCGGCTACCTCGTCGGCCCCGGCTCGCGCACCGACCACGGCGTGTACGCCACCGCCCCCGGCACCGCCCACCTGGTCCCCGCCCCCTGCCCCCGAGCCCTCCTGCGCCTGCTCCTCCCCCCCCGCTCCACGTCCCCGACAGCGGGCGGCGCCCACGGCCGCGGCCTCGTCCAGTTCGTCCTCGCCGCCCACCAGGGCCAACGCAACACCCGCCTGTACTGGGCCGCCTGCCGGGCCTACGAGGACGGCATCGGCGACGCCCTCTCCGACGCCCTGGTCGACGCGGCCGTCCACACCGGCCTGACCCCCCGGGAAGCCCGCTCCACCCTGGCCTCGGCAGCCCGCATGACCCACCCGCAACGCTCCCCGCACCCGGGCCTCCCCCACCCGCACCCCGACCCGGACAAGCCACTGTGACGGGGGAACAGGGAAGGGGTGCCACCTGGGAGGGTGGCACCCCTTTCTGCACTGCGACTTCATGATCTACGCGGTGGGTGTGGGATTTGAACCCACGGTGACATCGCTGCCACGACGGTTTTCAAGACCGTTCCCTTAGGCCGCTCGGGCAACCCACCCCGCGCCACCCGATGACGGGCGGCGCGGGGACAAGAGTAACGGGTGGCCGCGCGCGTGTGGTGCCGTCATGGGGGTGGGAGGGGGTCAGCTGTCGCCCTTGCGCGAGCCGAGGGTGAGGTCGACCGTGTGGGTCTTGCCGTCGCGCTCGTAGGTGATGGTGACCTTGTCGCCCGGCTTGTGGGTCCAGATCTCGCCGATGAGGGTCGGGCCGCTGTCGATCACCGTGTCGTCGAGCTTGGTGATGACGTCACCGGGCTTGAGGCCGGCCTTGGCCGCGGGGCCACCCGCCTCGACCGCGGCGGCGCCGCCCGCACCCTGATCGGTGATCTTGGCGCCGTCGGTGGACTCCTCCAGGGAGACGGAGGCGCCGATCTTGGCGTACACCGGCTCCCCGTCCTTGATCAGTTCCTGGGCGACGTACTTGGCCTGGTTGATCGGGATGGCGAAGCCGAGGCCGATCGAGCCGGACTGGGCCGTGCCGCCCAGGCCACCGCTGCCGGTGGACTGGATCGCGGAGTTGATGCCGATCACGTTGCCCTGGGCGTCGAGCAGCGGGCCGCCGGAGTTGCCCGGGTTGATCGAGGCGTCCGTCTGCAGGGCGCTCATGTACGAGGCGCTGCTGCCGGTGCCGTCGGAGGAGGCGACGGGGCGGTTCTTCGCGCTGATGATGCCGGTCGTGACCGTGTTGGACAGGCCGAAGGGCGCGCCGATGGCGATCGTCGAGTCGCCGACGGCGACCTTGTCGGAGTCGCCGAGGGTGAGCGGCTTGAGGTCGGACGGGGCGTTCTTCAGCTTGATGACCGCGACGTCGTAGCCCTGGGCGTGGCCGACGACCTCGGCGTCGTACTTCTTGCCGCTCGGGAAGGTGGCGGTCACCTTGCCGCCGTCGACGGCGTCGGCGACGACGTGGTTGTTGGTGACGATGTGGCCCTGGGTGTCGAAGACGAAGCCGGTGCCGGTGCCGCCCTCGCCGTCGCTGGACTCGGCCTGGATGGTGACGGTCGAGGGCAGTGCCTTGGCGGCGACGCCGGCGACGGTGCCCGGGTCGCGCTTGACGGAGCCGCCGCTGTCGGAGGCGGAGACGGTGGTCGAGCCGGTGTCGTCGTTCTTGGCGAGCGTGTAGCCGAGGCCGCCGCCGAGGCCACCCGCGACGAGCGCGGCGACCAGGACGGCGGCGGCGAGGCCGCCCCGCCCGCCGGCGGGCCTTGCGGCGGGGCGGGCTGCCTGGTAGGCGGCGCCCCACGCGGCGGTGTCGGATTCCGGTGCCGCCGGGGTTCCCCGGGGGGCGCCGCGTGCGCGCCGGAAGCCGTGGTCGGCGTAGGAGGGGGTGGGCGGCTGCGGCGGGGATGTGCCGCTAATGCAGGAAAATGCCCCATATAAAGAATGGTCAAGGACCCACAGGCAGCGGGGTGGTGGGTGCCCCGGTGCCGGGGGCGGCCTGCTGGGGGGAGGCCGCGGGAGATTCCACCGGCACGGGGGGTGCGGACGGGGCCGGGGGAACCGGGGTGCCCTCGTTGGTGCCCTCGTTCTCGGTGCTCACAGCTCTTCTCCTCGGTCCACGGCTGTCCTGCTCGGTCGCACTCGGTCACGCTCGTTCACGCTTGTCGCCGACCCTGCGCGCTGAAGCTGTGCTTCTGCTTTTGTTTGGTGTCAGCTTTTCCCACGGGCCGTCAGAGCACCATAAGCGCTGCCTGTGGGTCCTTGACCATTCTTTATATGGGGCATTTTCCTGCATTAGCGGCACATCCCCGAAACATCTCAGACGGTTCTCAGAGGGTTCTCAGACAGCCGTCCGCCGACACCTCCGATTCGGCCCGCCGGACGCGTACCCCGCGCCGGTGACACCATGACGCGGTGAACCACGCACGGCAGCAGCAACGCATCCAGGTCGTCGCCCACCGCGGGGCCTCCGAGGATGCCCCCGAGCACACCCTGGCCGCGTACCGCAAGGCGATCGAGGACGGCGCGGACGCCCTCGAATGCGACGTGAGGCTGACCGCGGACGGCCATCTCGTCTGCGTCCACGACCGCCGCGTCAACCGTACGTCCAACGGCCGCGGCGCGGTCTCCCAGCTGGAGCTGGCCGACCTGGCGGCCCTCGACTTCGGCTCCTGGAAGACACGGGCGGCACGAGAGGCATGGAACACGCGCGACGAGGAGCCCGACTGGGAGGTGCGGCCCGAGGACCGCGAGGCGACCTCCGTCCTCACCCTGGAGCGACTGCTGGAGCTGGTCGCCGACTCGGGGCGCCGGGTCGAGCTGGCCATCGAGACCAAGCATCCGACGCGCTGGGCCGGGCAGGTCGAGGAGCGGCTGCTGGTGCTGCTGAAGCGGTTCGGCCTGGACTCACCCGTCACCGGCGAGGCTTCCACGGTGCGGGTGATGAGCTTCTCGGCGCGCTCGCTGCATCGCGTGCGTGCCGCTTCGCCGACGCTGCCGACGGTCTACCTGATGCAGTTCGTCTCACCCCGGCTGCGCGACGGACGTCTGCCGGCCGGCGTCCGCATCGCCGGGCCCTCCATGCGGATCGTGCGCGGTCACCCCACCTACGTCGAGCGTCTCAAGCGGGCGGGCCACCAGGTGCACGTGTGGACGGTGAACGAACCGGAGGACGTCGACCTCTGTGTGCGCCTGGGCGTGGACGCCATCATCACCAACCGCCCGCGCGCGGTGCTGGACCGCCTGGGCCGCTGAAAGTCTTCTTCCGTAGGAAGAGACAGAAAGCCGCAGAAGCCCCACTGGTCCCATCCGCACCTCTTGACCCCGAGCATCAGCTGAACCATCCTCGCTTCTCAGCCATACCGAAGAAATCCAGCCACACACGGCCTTCCGTTCACCGGGAGTGCTCCGGCGCATTCGTTCCGTGTTCGATCGATGCGAGTGCGTCGCGGGACAGGGATTGGCCGGTTTCCGGTACAGGCCAATGGGGCATTCACACCGTGGCGTGGGGCGAAGGAGGTCTCGGGGGTGGCGTTGGTGGTGGCACAAGAGGTGCCCACGTCGTCAAGCATGGCCGTACCCCATGGCCCTGCGGGCGTGGGTGAGGCGCGACGCCGTATGCGCGATCAACTGCGTACGGGCGGAGTCTCGGACACGGTCATCGACGATGCCGTTCTGATCCTTTCCGAACTTTTGAGCAACGCGTGCAAGCACGGCCGTCCGCTGGGCGATGCCCTGGCCGGGGACGGGGATGTGCGGGCCGCGTGGCGGGTGGACTCCGGCGGCCGGTTGGTCGTCGAGGTGACCGACGGCGGCGGGCCGACCCGGCCGGCCCCGGCGACCCCCTCCGTCACGGCGCACGGCGGACGCGGGCTCAACATCATCACGGCACTGGCCGACGACTGGGGCGTCCGGGACGACGTCCGCGGTGAGGTCACGGTGTGGGTCGTCGTCCACGCGGACGTGTACGACCCCGACGCGGGCTGCCGGCGCGACGACTTCGCCTCCCGGGTCGGAGCGCCGTCGGTGGCGTCGATTCCGGGCCTGGACTTCGCGGACGCGTTCGACGACTTCGACTAGGCGAGGCCGGACGACCGGCGCCGGCACCGCTGCCCGCGGGACCGACGGGCACCGACAGGCACCGACACGACGGGCACCGACAGGCACCGACACGACAGGCACCAACAGGCACCGACAGAACCCGGGGGAAACCCGATCGGAACCGGCCGGGCTCTCCGCTCCTCGGGCCTCGGCGCACTGTCCACAGGCCCGGCCGTCGTCCACAGGTTCCCGTGGCTCTCCGTGCGAACGGCTAGGCTCCCGCCAGTACCAGACGAGCCGTACCCGGGAGACACCCAGATGGCCAAGAAGCGACCTCAGACGAAGGCCCAGCGGCCGCAGCTCACCGAGGGGGAGATCCCGGTCGTCGGCGCGCGGGAGCCCTGCCCCTGTGGCAGTGGCCGCCGCTACAAGGCCTGTCACGGCCGGGCCGCCGCCCATGCCGTGACCGAGCTGGTGCAGCGTCCCTTCGAGGGCCTGCCGGGCGAGGGCGACTGGGTGGCGCTGCGCGAGCTGGTCCCGGCGGCCACGGTCGAACTGCCCCTGAAGGACGGCCTGCCCGAGGGCGTCCCGTCGGTGACGCTCGCCACGGTCCTGCCGATGGCCTGGCCGGCGTTGCGCCGCGACGACGGTTCGGTCCTCCTGGGGCTGCAGAACGACACCCCCTCCGGCGACATCAGCCGCGACCTCGCCGATACCCTCCTGCGGGCGCTGGCGGCGGAGCCGGGCACGCCCGTGCAGGCCCGGCGCGCGCCGGCCGACGGTCCGCGGATGCAGGATCTGCTCGACCCGCAGGGCACGTTCGAGCCAGTTGTGCACAGCGGTTTCGAGTTCTGGGTCCCGGACCCGGAGAACGCGACGCCGGAGGTGGCCGCCTCCCTGGAGCGGGCCAACGCCGCGGCGATCCCGACCGTGAAGCTGACCGGTGCGGACGCCGCCTACTGGTGCGAGACCCCGGAGAAGAACCACCTTCGCTGGGTCATGCCGTACCCGGAGGAGCGGCTTCTGGACGCGCTCGCGCGGCTGCACGCGGCGGGTCGGTCGAGCCTGGGCGAGGGCACGCGACTGGTGGGTTCCTTCCGGGCGCACGGCCTGACCGTGCCCGTGTGGGACCTGCCGAGCGGGGTCTCCGCGGAGGACGTGGAGAAGCCGGCCGCCGAGTTCGCCGACCGGCTCGCCGGCGCGCTGGCCTCGGACGCGCCGCTCACGGCCGACGAGCGTCGCGCGCGCGGCGGTCTGACCAACCGACAGGTGACGCTCAGCTGACGCACGGTCCGGTTCGGCCGTGCGCTGCCCGCCGGGCAGCGCACGGCACCGGGCGGGACGACGTGACTCCGCTCACAACTCCCGTCCCTACAAGGTGAGTCGGCGCCATAAGCGCCGATCTGCCGGTGTCCGGAAAGCCGATGAAAACAGGAGATCGAATTTGCTTGGAGCCGATCTCTTGTTACCGTTCCAATAGCCCGGTTGCTGGTGCATCCCCCGTCGCCAGCAACCGGGTCTTTCCATGCCCGGCTCCGCACCGGGCCCGCGTCGGCCCTGTACCGGCCTGCACCGGCCCTGCACCCCAGCCTCGCACCATGGCTTCGCCCTCCGCCCGTGCACGCACCGGCCCCGGACGTCAACCGCCGCTGTCCGCCGAGGAGTTGCTGCCGGAACGCAACAGCAGCGGCCCGTCACCGGCCGTCCGCGCGAACTCCGCGACCGCCGTGTACCCGGTGGGCCCGCCCCGGCCCCGCTCACGGGGTGTCTCACAGGTACCCGGCTCGTCGTCGGCGCCCACCACGCACCGCATCTGCACCGTGCGCCCGCCGGGCCCCATGAAGCTGAGGACGGCCTCCAGGGCGCTGCCGGTGGCGTTGCGGTAGTAGGTGCGCGCCCAGGTGTCCTCGGCCTGCGTGAGCACGCAGGTCTGCGCCTCGACGCCGTCGGGGGAGGTGACCTCGGGACCGCAGCGGGCGGCTGTGGCCACGCCGAGGCCCAGCAACAGGGGCGTACGGGAGGGTTCGACGGGGGGTCCTTGGCGTCCTCGCCGTGACCGGCCGACGGCCGGCCCGCACGGCCCGCCGCGGTGCCGGGTGCCACGTCCCGCCGCTCGGTGGAGCCGCGCTCCTCGGCCACCGGACCCGCGGACGCCATGGCCAGGGGCAGGGCGATCACGCACACCACCGCGCCCCCGAGGCCGAGGAGACGGAGCCATCGGGGGCCTGGGGGCGGTCCCCCAGAATGTCGCTGCATGGTGCGGAAGATAACGAGCCGAGGCGGGCGTCCGGTCCGGTCGGGGCCCGACACCCTTACAACTCGGGCGCGCTCACACCCGTACGAGTGAGGGCGTCGACGACCGCGTCGACCACGGCCTCCACGTCGGGCACCCAGGGCGAGGCCGAGCCGGGGAGCGGCGCGCGCTCCCAGCGGATCTCCCCCTGGCCGGTCTCGGAGGGAGGCAGGGCGAGGTAGCCGCCCTCGCCGTGGAACCGCAGTGAGCCCGGGACGAAGTCCTTGGCGTACAGCAGCTCGCCCAACTGCTCCATGGAGTACGGCCGGACGAGGATCGACCAGCGGGTGGCCGAGGCGACGACCGGGCCGAGGCGGATGCCCTGCCGGTCGAGCGCGACGAGCGCGCGGGAGGCCGCGAGGGCGGGCAGGCTGACCGCGCAGGGTGCCTTTCCGCCGGTGGCCAGGACGATCGGTGAGGCCGGGCGGTTGGTCCACCACCAGCGGATCATGCGCGCGTCGGTCGTGGCCGTCAGCAGGCCTGGGTCGAAGGGATGGGCGCCGGGCACCGAGCATTCCGGGTCGGGGCAGCCGCACCGGGACATCCCCTGCGGGTTCGCCGTCACGCCCGGGAGTACGGGCCACTGCCATTCCGTCGCGAAGGTCAGGGCCGCGTCGATCAATTCAGGCCCTCCGCCGCTGCGCCGGGACAGGAGCCTGCGTCGCCTTCCGAGGATCTCGCGCATGAGCGCTCGTTCCTTTCCGTTGCACCGCTGGCAACACCGTGGTCCGTTGCACCGCTGGCAACACCGTGGGTCACATCACACCATGTGTCGATCACTTCACTGTGCGTACCTGTTGGCGCATCACACCCCTGTCCGAGACAAGGGAAACCCCTGAGGGTCGAGCATCGGCTGCGCTTACGCGGCCACTCCGTCCAATACTGCGCCCATCAGGAGCATGGGCCTGGCGAGGGGTGGCGAAGTCTGGCGTTTTGCCGTCCGCGCATTTCTCTCCGCCTCCGCGACGGGAGGATGGGGCACGGTCGTCGGTGACTATGACGCCGGGGCGGGTCACCAGGTTCCGGTGGTTCCCAACGACCCCTGGTCCTTACCGAGTACGTACCCATCACGACCGCTGTGACGCTCCGTGGAGCAGGCCCAGTCGACCGCAAACACCCGTTACCCGAGGCAGTTTTAAGCCAACTTTGCATTTACGCAAGGGAGCCGGACAAAGCGTGACCGACAACCCTTCCGATCCCACGGACACCAGCAATCCCAGCAGGACAATGCTGGACATCCCCTCACGAGTGCGTGTACATGTGGAGACACCGCTGGCGGCGCAGAATGACATGGGGGTTTGCGATGCTTCTGAGCAATACGCACCGGTCCGAGAGCCGGACGCCATGAACGCCCCTCACCCCTCGAAAGTGGCTGGAATCGATTCGACGGTTCCCTCGCCCGCACACACTGTCGCGCCCGCGCCCGCCACCCCGGCCGCCCCACCGGTTCCCACCGGCGCGGGAGCGCTCCTCCAGGACCGCCTGGCCGGCTGGGTCTCCGACCTCACGACGCTCCACGAACTCACCGAACGCCTGGCCCGCACGGCCACGCTGCCCGACGCGCTCCAGGAACTGCTGGGCGCCGGATCCGCCCTGGTGGGCGCCCGACGCGGGCTCGTCGTGGTGGAACCCGCCGACGGCCTCGGCCCCGACACCACCATCGGCCTCGGCCTCGGCCGCGCCGACCTCGGCCACCTCGAGACCGTGCCGCGCAGCTCCATGCCGTACGGCCGCATCCTCGACGGTCTGCCCGGCGGCGACGGCGAGATCGCCCAGCCCGATCTGCTCGCCGAGGACGGCCTCGACCCCCGGCACCGCGCGGTGGCCGCCCGCCTCGGCTACGCCGCCAGCTACGCCCTGCCCCTGGCCGCCGACGAGGGCGCGGACCGCCTGGGCGCGGCCGTCTGGCTCTACGACGAGCCCGCCGAGCCGGTCGAACGCCAGCGCCACCTGGTCGGCCTGTACGTCCGCTACGCCGCCGAGCACCTCGCGCGCCTCCTCGAACTCGAGCGCACACGCGCGTGCATGACGACGATGACCGAGGAACTGCTGCCCTCACGGCTGCCGAGGGTGGCCGGCGTCCAGCTCGCCGCCCGGCACCGCACCGGCCCGCGCGGCGGTGGCGACTGGTACGACGCGCTGCCGCTGCCCGACGCGGCCCTGGGCCTGGCCGTCGGCTCCGTCACGGGCTCCGGGCCGAGCGCGGTCGCCGCGATGGGCCGGCTGCGCGCCTCCCTGCGGGCGTACGCCGTGATGGAGGGCGAGGACCCGGTCGCCGTCCTGTCCGACCTGGAGCTGCTGCTGCGGCTGACCGAGCCCGCTCGTTCGGCCACCGCTCTGTTCGCCTACTGCGAACCAGCGCTGCGCAAGATCACCCTGGCCGGTGCCGGACACTGCCCGCCGCTGGTGGTCGGCGAGCGGCGCACGGAGTTCGTCGAGACGTCCGTGTCCGCGCCGCTGGGCATGCTCGCCTGCTGGGAGGCGCCGAGCGTGGAGCTGGAGGCGGAGGCGGGCGAGACGGTGCTGCTCTACACGGACGGGCTGCTGCACCGTACCGGCGACCCCGTCGACCGCGCCTTCGCCCGGCTGCACGCGGCCGCGGCCGGAGCCCCCCGGTCGATCCGCCACGACCCGGGGGCGGTCGCCGACCACGTGTTGCGCACGGTGCTGCCCGAAGGACTGGACGAGGCCGACAGCGCGGAGGACGTCGTGCTGCTCGCGGCGCGCTTCGAATGAGATCGCCGACCGGGGCGCCCGGCGCGTTCCGTTCCCGGGACGGTAAGAGGCACTTCGCCCCTGGGCCCCCTTCTGTACGACCGTACGATGGAGGGGGCCCAGTGCCGTATCGAGGAGGATGACCGTGGCGGAAGAGCTCCCGGAGACCCCGGGGACCGCTGAAGAAGAGCCGATCAAAGAGCGCAAGAACGGCCTGTACCCGGGCGTGTCCGACGAGCTGGCCGAGAACATGAAGTCCGGCTGGGCCGACACGGAACTGCGTGACCTGGAGCCGATCGCCCAGGCCGCCGAGACCGCCGCCCGCCGCGCCGCGCTCTCCGCGCGCTTCCCGGGCGAGCGCCTGGTGATCCCCGCGGGCAACCTGAAGACCCGCTCGAACGACACGGAGTACGCCTTCCGCGCCTCCGTCGAGTACGCCTACCTCACCGGCAACCAGACCGAGGACGGCGTCCTGGTCCTGGAGCCCAGGGGCGAGGGTCACGTCGCCACGATCTACCTCCTGCCGCGCTCCGACCGCGAGAACGGTGAGTTCTGGCTCTCCGGCCAGGGCGAGCTGTGGGTCGGCCGCCGGCACTCCCTCACCGAGGCCGAGAAGCTGTACGGCATCCCCGCCGCCGACGTCCGCGAACTGGCCGACCGGCTGCGCGAGGCAAGGGGCCCGGTGCGGGTCGTCCGCGGCCGCGACGCCGGCATCGAGGCCGCGCTGACCGACAAGGTCACCGCCGAGCGCGACGAGGAACTGCGTGTCTTCCTCTCCGAGGCGCGCCTGGTCAAGGACGAGTTCGAGATCGGCGAGCTGCAGAAGGCCGTCGACTCGACGGTCCGCGGCTTCGAGGACGTCGTGAAGGTCCTCGACAGGGCCGAGGCCACGAGCGAGCGCTACATCGAGGGCACGTTCTTCCTCCGCGCGCGCGTCGAGGGCAACGACGTCGGCTACGGCACCATCGCCGCCGCCGGCCCGCACGCCTGCACGCTGCACTGGGTGCGCAACGACGGGCCCGTGCGCTCGGGTGACCTGCTCCTGCTGGACGCGGGCGTCGAGACGCACACGTACTACACGGCCGACGTCACTCGCACGCTGCCGGTGAACGGCCGCTTCAGCGAGATCCAGAAGAAGATCTACGACGCCGTGTACGACGCCCAGGAGGCCGGTATCGCGGCCGTGCAGCCGGGCGGCAAGTACCGCGACTTCCACGACGCCGCGCAGCGGGTGCTGGCCGAGCGGCTCGTCGAGTGGGGCCTGGTCGAGGGACCCGTGGAGCGGGTGCTGGAGCTGGGTCTCCAGCGCCGGTGGACGCTGCACGGCACCGGCCACATGCTCGGCATGGACGTCCACGACTGCGCCGCCGCGCGCGTGGAGTCGTACGTCGACGGGACGCTGGAGCCCGGCATGGTGCTGACGGTCGAGCCGGGGCTGTACTTCCAGGCCGACGATCTGACCGTGCCGCAGGAGTACCGCGGGATCGGCGTCCGGATCGAGGACGACATCCTGGTCACGCGGGACGGGAACCGTAACCTGTCCGACGGACTGCCGCGGCGGTCCGCCGAGGTCGAGGCGTGGATGGCTTCGCTCAAGGGCTGATACGGAGTCGATGGCCGGGTACCGGTGAGGTGCCCGGCCATCGCTGTGTCCGCTTCACGTACCTAGGGGGAGGGCTTCGTGGACGACTTCTGGTCCGGGGTCGGTGTCGACCTGCATCTGGAGACCGACCGCAACGAGGGGCGGCGGGCCGGACTGGAGCGGGCGCTGCGGGACGCCGTGCGGGGCGGGCGGCTCGCCCCCGGCACCCGGCTGCCGGCCACCCGGCGGCTCGCGACCGAGGTCGGCATCTCACGCAACACCGTCAAGGCCGCGTACGACCAGCTGGTCGCCGAGGGCTATCTGACCGCCCGCCAGGGCTCGGGCACCCGGGTCGCCGCGCTGCCCTCCGCCGCCACCGAACCGCCGGCCGTTGCCGCGCGCGCGCGGGAGCCCCGCTTCGACCTGCGGCCCGGCAGTCCCGACGTCGGTGCCTTCCCGGCGGCGGCCTGGCTGCGGGCGCTGCGCCGGGCGATCGCCACGGCACCCTCACTGGCGTACGACTACGGCGATCCGCGCGGGCGCACAGAGCTGCGGACGGCGCTGTCGGGGTACCTGGGGCGGGCGCGCGGGGTGATCGCGCCGCCGGAGCGGATCGTGATCACCTCGGGCTATGTGCAGGGGCTGGCGCTGCTCACGCGCGCGCTGGAGGGCGCGCCGGTGGGCATGGAGGACCCGGGACTGCCCTTCCACCGGGAGGTCGTGCGGCGCAACGGCGGGCGCGTGGTGCCGGTGCCGGTCGACGACCGAGGGGTGCGACCGCGGGAGCTGGGCGATCTCGCGGCGGTGGTCGTCACGCCCGCGCACCAGTACCCGACCGGCGTGACCCTGCACCCGGAGCGGCGGCGGGCGCTCACGGACTGGGCACGCGCGCGTGGCGCACTGATCGTCGAGGACGACTACGACGGCGAGTTCCGTTACGACCGGCAGCCGGTCGGCGCGCTCCAGGGAATGGCACCGGGGCACGTGGCCTACCTCGGCACCGCCTCCAAGACACTCGGGCCCGCGCTGCGGCTGGGCTGGATGGTGCTGCCCCCGCACCTCGTCGACGCCGTCGCCGACGCCAAGCTGCACAGTGACCACCACACCGAGACCATCGGCCAGCTGGCCCTCGCCGAACTGATCGACGGTCACGCCTACGACCGTCATGTGCGCGCGTGCCGACTGCGTTACCGGCGTCGCAGGGACCTGCTCCTCGACCGGCTGGGGACGCGCAGGGGCGTGCGCGGGATCGCGGCCGGGCTGCACGCGCTGGTCGAGGTCCGCGACGAGGCGGACGTACTGGAACGGGCGGCGGCCGAGGGACTCGCGGTCGGTCGCCTCGGTGAGCACTGGCATGCGCGCGAGGGCGCCCAGGGACGGCCGCAGGGCCCGGTGGTGGGGTACGGGACGCCGAGGGAGCGGGCGTATCCGGAGGCGCTGGAAGTGCTGGTGAAGGTGTTGGAGGGGGCCTGATCAGGCTAATTGGGCCAACGGGATGACGTCCGATTGGTGCTACTGACGGGCCCACTGCGCGTCTAGCTTCATGAGCATGACGAAGACACCGGCCCCGCGCCTGCTCACCCTGGCGCAGTTGAGCAACTCCGTCGGGGACGGCGCGTACTACACGACGTCGGCGCTCTACTTCACCCAGGTCGTCGGTCTCGCCCCCGCGCGCGTGGGGCTCGGGCTGACCATCGGCTGGGCGGTCGGCTCACTGGCCGGTCTGCCGCTGGGCCGACTGGCGACCGGCGCGGACCACGCGGTACGGCCGTGCTGCTGGCACTGGCGACCGGGCTGGCGGTGGCGTCCTTCACGCTCGTGCGCGGCTTCCTGCCGTTCGTGCTGGCCGCCTGCGCCTACGCGGCCGCGCAGTCCGGGCTGGCGGCGGCCCGCCAGGCGCTGCTGGCCGGACTGGTGCCCGCCGGGGAGCGGACCGGGCTGCTGGCCCGGCTCCAGTCGACGCTGAACGCCGGGCTGGCGGTGGGCGCCGCGCTCGGGGGGCTCGCGCTGCACGCCGGGACGCCGTCGGCGTATCTCGCGGTGTTCGTCGTCGACGCGGTCAGTTTCCTGGTGTGCGCGCTGCTGCTCGTCGGGCTGCCCCGCGTCGCGCCCGTACCGGTCCGCCCGCGTGGCGGCCTCGGGGTGCTGCGCGACCGGCCGTACACGGTCGTCGCGCTGCTGAACACCGTGCTGTTGCTGCGGTTGCCACTGCTGAGCCTGGTCCTGCCACTGTGGATCACCGAGCGGACGGGGGCGCCCGCCTGGCTCGTGTCCGCGCTGTTCGTGCTCAACACGGCCGCGGTGACCCTGTTCCAGGTGCGCGCGGCGCGGGATGTGACCGGATTGGGCAGCGCCACGCGCGCGTTGCGGCATTCGGGCTGGGTGATGGGTGCCGCCTGCGCCGTGTTCGCGCTGTCCGCCGGGGCCTCCGCGTGGGTGGCCGCGGGTGTCCTGGTGGTGGGAGCGGTGCTCCAGGTGGTGGCCGAGATGGGGCAGTCGGCGGGCTCCTGGCAGCTGTCCTTCGACCTGGCCCCGGCCGACCGGGTCGGCGAGTACCAGGGACTGTTCGGCACGGGGGTCACCGTCGCTCGTACCCTCGGCCCGCTCGTCCTGACCGCGCTCCTGGTGGAGTGGGGCACGCCGGGCTGGCTGCTGCTGGGCGGGCTGATCCTTGCGGCCTCGTACGCGATGGGCCCGGCGGCACGGTGGGCTGCCGCCGGGCGGGAGCGGGAGGTCGGGGAAGTCAGCGAGACCCGGTCGGCCCCGGTCGGCCGGGTCTCCCAGACGTCGTGACCGGCAGGGAGTCGAGGAAGAGGGCGCCCGCCAGCAGGCCCGCGCTGCCGCGGGGGCTCCACGCGCGCGCGTGGAGGTCGGCGTCGAGCGCGGACAGGGCCGTGCGGCCCGCCTCCGTCGCCGTGCCGCCCGCCTCCAGGACACCGCGTGCGCCCGCCTGGACGTGCCGCAGGCCCACCGGGCCCGCGGTGTGCAGCAGTTCGGTGTCCTGGAGCGTGGACATGACGGTGAGCAGGGCGTCGAGCCGTGCCTCGGCCTCGCTCGCGCCGGCCGAGCGGGCCCCGGCGAGCGCGGTCAGCGCCCGCCGGACGTGCGGGAACCCGGCCCGCGCCTCACCCCGGGCGCCGGCCGCGCCGTACGTGGCCGACATCGTGGAGCCGCGTGACGGGCGGCGCGGGGCGCCCCGGTCGGTGTGCGCGGCGATCCGTTTGGCGGTGCGGGTGACCTCGGCGCCCCGCGCGCACGGGTCCAGGGCCGCTGCCGACACCAGCAGGCCGAGGGTCCACAGCGCGCCCCGGTGCCCGCCGCCGGCCAGCCCCACCGAGTGCTCCGCGCACCGCCCGATCGCGCCCAGCTCCGCCCGCAGGCGTGGCGTGGCCTCGCCGGTGCGGCGGGCGGCGGCGGCCATCGCCGCGAGGCCGGGCGCGAGCGCCTTGGCCGACCAGCGCAGTCCGCGGTGGTCGCGGGCGGGTGACGCGGGGCGGCGAGGTCGCGCGGGTCGGGCAGTCCGGGCTTGGGAACCAGGGCCAGCTGTCCGGTCAGCGCGGCCACGGCCGCCTGCGCGAGCGTCTCGTCCTCGCGGCTGGTCATCGCCGTACCTCTACGAGGACGAGGAGGAAGAGGAAGAGGAAGAGGAGGAGGCGGAAGTAGACGAGGTCGAGGAGGCGGAAGTAGACGAGGTCGAGGAGGCGGACGCGGAGGCCGTGGGGGCGTCGCTCGGCGGGGTGCCGGTCGGTGTTCCGCTCGGCGGGGTGCCGGTCGGGGCGCCGCCCGGGGGTGTGCCGCCACCGCCGCCGCCCGCGCCCGTGTTCTCCGCGTCGGGGTCGACGCCGAGGGTCAGGGAGCCCTTGTAGCCCTTGGACGGGTCGGCCTTCTTGACGGGCTTGAGGGTGAGCAGGCCACCGGCCGCCCCGCCGCCTTCGTAGACCATGTCGTCGTCGAGCTTGGTGTAGGTGCCGGAGTGCTTGGCGTAGGGCTCCAGTGTGAAGACCTCCTGGGCGATGTCGTCGGCGAAGAACAGCTGGCCGGTGTAGTTGACCTTGCCACCCTCGTAGGTGCCGTCCTCCTTCGCGCCGCCGGTGTGGACCTTGAGGTGGATGTGACAGGTCCGGGGCGTGTACCAGCCGGGGAAGATCGTCTCGAACTTGACGACCCCGTTGGCGTTGGCGATCTGGTAGCCGCGCAGGTAGGTGTTGTCGTCGGCGGTCGAGCCGTCCTCGCTCTCGGCCGGGGCCGAGCCGCCGGGGTTGGCGGTGGTGTAGCCGGAGTAGTAGCCCCAGGCGTCGCAGTGCCAGATCTCCACGGCCGCGCCGGGGACGGGGGTGCAGCCGTCGGTGGCGTCCACGACGGTCAGGCGCAGGGTCAGCGGGACGCCGCTCTTGCCCTCGGTGATGTCCTTGCGCACCAAGGCACCGTCGAGGTAGTACGGCCCCTCGGTGACGCTCGACATCAGCGTCATGCAGGCGCCGGTGGTCGAGGACGCGGAGGCCGTGGCCGCCGTCCCCGTCGTGGCTGCCGTGTCCGTCGTCGTGTCGGCCGTCGTGTCGGCGAAGGCCGACTGGTAGCCGGCGACGGCGAGGCCGCCGGCCGCGACCGTGCCACCGGTCACCGCCAGGGCGCGGCGCCGCGTGATGGACGTGTTCTTGTGGTTTCCCGTCATGGACACGAAAGGTAGGAACGCCACCCGTCAGGGGCGTGGGCGGAGGCTGGGAAGAAGCTGTGAGTGCCGTCGAGGCTGAGGCCGCCCGGTCGGAGAGGCGGACGGCGACGGGCCGACGGGCCGTCAGACCGCCATCAGCGGGGCGTCCGCGCGCCACTTCAGAACCTTGTCGAAGCTCACCACGGCCCCGCCGAGGCCCGGCTTGTTGCCGATGTGGACGTGGTCGGCGAGTTCCCGGATGAGATACAGGCCGCGGCCCGCCTCGGCGTCGGCGTCGGCGTCGGCGTGCGCATGCGTGGGGGCGGGGCATTCGACCGTGAAGCCGGGGCCCGAGTCGGCGACCTCGATGCGGCACCTCTCGCCGTCCAGGTAGGCGGTGACCCGGTAGGCCTCCGAACAGCCGCCGTGCGCCGTGGTCCTCCCGCCGTGCTCGACGGCGTTGGCGCAGGCCTCGCTCAGGGCGACGGAGAGGTCGTACGAGATGTCCGGGTCGACCCCCGCCGTCTCCATGGTGCCGAGCAGCAGACGCCGGGCCAGCGGCACGCTCGCGGCCTCGCGGCGCAGATGGAGTGACCACCAGATGCTCATGCTCCAGCCTCCAGGCCGCGGCTCGACATACCGATACGTATTGCCGCCCTGAACCGTAAGTAAGCGCGATTTCCACGTGACGCCGCCCATATGGGGGATGTGGGGGGTGCGGAAAACGGTGTATGCGTGACGCAGGGGCATCAGTCATACCTGTCGTATCAGAAGGTGATCTTCCGGATCGGACGGAATCTCGCGGACCTGCCGTACGGCCGCTGGGGGGCCAGTGCGATGATGAGCCCGCCATGACTGACCCCCACCAGCGCACGGCGCGCTCCGGAGGCGCTCTCCGGCTGCTGCGGGCCGCGGTGTTCGCCGCGGTCTGTGTCGTGCTGGCCGGGGCGGGTCACACGCTGGCCGCCTGCGCCGCCGTCCCGCTGTGGACGCTGGGCGCCGGATTCCTGGGGGTCCTCACGGTCGTGGTGCCGCTCGCCGGGCGCGAGCGCTCGCTGCCGGCCATCGCGGCCCTGCTCGCCGTCGGACAGGCCGTCCTGCACACATTGTTCGGCCTCGGACAACACGCTTCGTCGACCGTCGCGTCATCGACCGTCGCGTCGACCACGACCGCCGCCTCCGACGCCGCACTGGTCGAGCGGGCGGCACGGCTCGTGTGCGGGGCCGCCGCCGCGGCACTCAGCCCGGCGCAGGCCCAGAAGATCCTCGTCGACGCCCGGCTCCATCCGGTGGCAGCGGATGCGGGCACGGGTACTGGCACGGGTGCGGGGGCCGGTACCGGTATGGGGTCGATGCATCACTCGGCCGACGCCCTGGCCGGCACCGCGGGCTCGTCGATGTCGCTGCTGCCGTCCCTGCCGATGCTGCTCGGTCACGTCCTCGCGGCCGTCGCCGCCGGATGGCTGCTGCGGCGCGGCGACTCCGCCCTGCTGCGGCTCATGGCCCTGTCCGCGCACGGCGTCGCCGAGACCGCGTGCGTACGGTCCCTGCGCGGAGCGCTCGCCCTGGTGCGCGCCCTGTTCTCCGGACTGCCCGCCCTGCCGGACGCGGGTCCGCGTGTGCCACGCACGGCGCTGCTGCCTTCGCCCAGGCCGCCCGCGGACGCGCTCCAGCACATGGTGATCAGGCGCGGCCCGCCGGCCGCCGCCCTCGTCCTCGCTGCCTGACACGACACGACCAGCACTCCACCTCATCCGGGGGGCGCGGGCCGCCGTCGTGCGGCACGCGCGCGTGCGCACGCTTTGCGCGCCCACGCCCGGCCGTGTCCACGCCCGACCTCGCGGTCGGACGCACGGCCTGACCTCACGGTCGTACCTCACCGTCGTATCCCACCGTCGGACACCGTCGGATTTCACCGTCGGATTTCACTCAGAGTGGAGTGCTCGCTGTCATGAAGCCTGTCCTGAAGGCCTCTCGTCTCGCCGCCGCCGCTGCCGTCGCCGGTTCCGCCGTTCTCGTCCTGTGCTCGCCCGCCTTCGCGCACGTCAGCGTGCAGCCGGAGGGCACGGCGGCCAAGGGCGGCTACGCCGTCGTGAACTTCCGCGTTCCCAACGAGCGCGACAACGCCTCGACCACCCAGCTGGAGGTCACCTTCCCGGCCGACGCCCCGCTCGCCTCGGTGATGCCGCAGAAGGTCGACGGCTGGAAGATCACGGTCACGAAGAGCAAGCTGGCCAAGCCGCTTGAGGTGCACGGCCGGCAGATCTCCGAGGCCGTCTCCAAGGTGACCTGGACCGCCGCCGACAAGGGCATCGAGCCGGGCTTCATCCAGCAGTTCCCGGTCTCCCTGGGCGCGCTGCCCGAGAACGCCGACCAGATGGTCTTCAAGGCGATCCAGACGTACTCCAACAAGGAGGTCGTGCGCTGGATCGAGGTGCAGAAGGAGGGTGCCGAGGAGCCGGAGAACCCGGCACCGGTGCTCGCCCTCTCCGCCGCCGAGGACGACCACTCCCACGGTTCGGCCGCCGAGGAGTCGTCCGCGGCGTCGTCCGGCAAGTCCGGCGATGCCGAGCCGGCCGCCGCCACCACCGAGGCCTCCGACTCCTCCGACGGCACCGACACCACCGCCCGGGTCCTGGGCATCGTCGGCATCGTGGTCGGTGCCGCCGGCGTGGCCTACGGCGTGCTCGCCGGCCGCCGCCGCACCACCGACGCCTCCTAGCCCTGCTCGTCCGCGGTGTCCACCGGGGGGGTGCCCAAGCCCCCCCCGGTGGACACCGGAGCCCACACAACTGGGACATTTCCTCCATGCGCATGAAGACGTTCGCCGCGGCCGCGCTGCTCGCCGCGACCACCCTCACCCTCTCCGCCTGCGGCAGCGACAGCGGCGACAGCGGCTCCAGCCCCGTCGCCGTCGTCTCCGACGGCTCCTCGCAGCAGGCCGCGACCGTGCTCGACCAGCCCTTCACCAAGCCGGACCTGGTCCTGACCGACACCCAGGGCAAGCCCTACGACCTCCGCAAGGAGACCGCGGGACACCCGACGCTGGTGTACTTCGGCTACACCCACTGTCCGGACGTCTGCCCGTTGACGATGAACAACATCGCCGTCGCGAAGAAGCAGCTGTCCAAGGCGGACCAGGACGCGCTGCGCGTCGTGTTCGTCACCAGCGACCCGGACCGCGACACCCCGGCCGCGCTCGGCGCCTGGCTCAAGGGCATCGACTCCCAGGTGGTCGGCCTGACCGGCGACTTCGCCACCATCCAGACCGCCGCACGCGGCCTCGGCATCTCCCTCGAGGCGCCGCACAAGGACAAGAACGGCAAGATCGTCTCCACCCACGGCACCCAGGTCGTCGCCTTCTCCCCGAAGACCGACGCCGGTTACCTCCTCTACGGCGAGGACGCCGAGGTCGACGACTACATCAAGGACCTGCCCAAGATCATCAAGGGGCAGAACCCGTGAGACGGTCCACCGCCGCCTGTGCCGCCGCACTGACCGGCGCCCTGGTCCTCGCGGGCTGCGGCTCCGGTGACTCGGCGGCCGAGCTGTCCGTCAGCTCCGCGTACATGCCGCAGCCGGTCTCCGACTCCATGGCCGCGGGCTTCCTGACGATCACCAACAAGGGCGGGACGAAGGACGAACTGACCTCCGTCACCAGCGAGGTCGCGGCCGACGTCACCGTCCACGAGACCGTCGGCGGAACCATGCAGGAGGTCGACTCCCTCGAGGTACCGGCGGGCGGGCGGCTCCAGCTGACCAGTGGAGGGAACCACCTGATGTTCGAGAAGCTGAAACGGAAGCCGCGACAGGGCGAGAAGGTGACCGTGGAACTGCACTTCGCCGACTCCGGGACCATCGAGGTCGAGATGCCGGTGGAATCCGCCACCTACACCCCCGACACCGGGAACTGAGGGAGGGACCACCTTGCCCACGATCATCGCCCCCAGAATCCGGACGCTGGTGCTGCTGTTCCTGGCCGTCACCGGCGCGCTCCTGGCCGGCGCCGGACAGGCCTCCGCGCACGCCGCGCTGACCGGCAGCGACCCCGCACAGGGGACGGTGGTCGACAAGGCCCCCACCCAGGTCTCACTGACGTTCTCCGAGCAGGTCTCCACGGGGGCCGACGCGGTGCGCGTGCTCGACCCCAAGGGCGAGCGCGTCGACACCGGCGAGCCGTCCGCCGTCGGCGGCACCACCTACTCCGTCCCGCTGCACTCGGGGCTGCCCGACGGCACGTACACGGTGACCTACCAGGTGGTGTCCGCCGACAGCCATCCCGTCGCCGGCGCCTACACCTTCTCCATCGGAGCCCCCTCCGCGACCAGCGTCCCGGCTGGTGCGGGGGAGGCCGGCGGCGGGGTCGTCGGCGGGCTGTACGGCTTCGGGCGCTACCTGTCGTACGCCGGGTTCATCGTCATGGTCGGCGGGGCCGCCTTCGTCCTGGGCTGCTGGCCGGCCGGCACCGGGGTGCGTGCCGTACAGCGGCTGGTCGTCTCCGGCTGGCTCGCGCTCACCTCCGCCACCCTCTTCCTGCTGCTCCTGCGCGGCTCCTACACCGGCTCGGGCAGGCTCGGCGACGTCTTCGACCTCGAACTGCTCGGTCAGGTCCTCCAGACCAAGACGGGCGCCGCGCTCGTCTCCCGGCTGCTGCTGCTCGCCGCGGCCGCGCTGTTCATCGCCGTGCTCTTCGGCGCGTACGACAAGCGGGAGGGCGAGGAGAAGCGGGACCTGACCTTCGGGCTCGCCATCGGCGGGACCGTCGTGGCTTCCGGGCTCGCGGCGAGCTGGGCGATGGCCGAGCACGCCTCCACCGGGCTCCAGCCGGGGATCGCGATGCCGGTGGACGTCGTCCACCTGCTGGCCGTCGCCGTCTGGCTCGGCGGGCTGGGCGCGCTCCTCGTGGCGCTGTACCGGGGCGACACTCCGGTGGGGGCGTCGGCAGTCCGCCGGTTCTCACGGCTGGCCTTCGGCAGTGTCGTCGCCCTCGTCGTGACCGGCGTCTACCAGTCGTGGCGCCAGCTCGGCTCCTGGTCGGCGTTCACCGAGACCCGCTACGGGCAGCTCCTGCTCATCAAGATCGGGCTGGTGGCGCTGCTGGTCGGCATCGCCTGGATCTCACGGCGGTGGACGAACCGGCTGGGGGAGACGGCGGCAAGCAAGACGGCGGGGACGGAGACTGCGGGGACGGAGACTGCGGGAACTGAGACTGCGGGAACTGAGACTGCGGGAACTGAGACTGCCGGAGCAATGGCGGGAGCGGAGACTGCGGGAGCAATAGCGGGAGTGACTGCGGGAGCGGGGACGGCAGGAGCTACTGCGGCCGCGGGAGCGGAGACCGCAGGAGCGACTGCGGCCGCGGCGAAGGCGCGTGCGTGGAAGGCGCCCGCCACGGACGAGGCGTCCCCCGCCGGGACGCGGGCGGCGAAGGCCTCCGCCACGGCCACGGGGCCGGAGGAGGGATCCGCGGACGGTTCCGGGACCGGGTCCCGGACCGGGGCCGGGACCGGGGCCGGGACCGGGGCCGGGACCGGGGCCGGGACCGGGACCGGGACCGGGGCCGGGACCGAGTCCGAGTCCGGGACCGAGTCCGGGACCGAGTCCGGGGCCGAGTCCGGATCCGCGTCCGAGTCCGGGACTGGATCCGCGTCCGGTTCCGGGTTTGGAGCCGAGTCCGGATTCGCGTCCGAGTCCGGGACTGGATCCGCGTCCGGGTCCGGGGACGCCAAGCGGGCCGCCCAGCTCGCGCGGCAGCGGGCCGCCGTGGACGCGACGCGGCAGAAGCGGGCGCGGGACGCCGACCCCCAGCGGCTCGGGCTGCGCCGCTCGGTACTCGCCGAGGCCGGCGTCGCCGTCGTCCTGCTCGCCGTCACCACGTCGCTGACCTCCACCGAGCCGGGCCGTACGGAACAGGACGCCAAGGCGGCTAAGGCGGCCTCCTCGTCCTCCGCCCCGGAGGGCACCTCGGGAGCCGTGACCCTCGACATGTCCTTCGACACCGGCGGCACGGACGGTCAGGGCGTCGTCAGCGTCGACATAGATCCCGCGCGGACCGGCGCCAACGAGATGCACGTCTATGTGACCCGGCCCAACGGGCGCGCCTTCGACATCCCCGAGGTGAAGGTCGCCTTCACCCTCGAAGCCAAGAAGATCGGGCCGCTGCCCGTCACCCCCGACCACATCACCACCGGCCACTGGTCGGCGAACGGAGTCCAGATCCCCATGGCCGGCGAATGGCAGATCGCCGTGACCGTTCGGACCTCCGACATCGACCAGGTGACCGTCTCCAAGAACGCGCAGATCGGCTGAACCACGCATGTCTGACCAGACCCTTCCGCAGGCCCCGGAGAAACCCCTGTCCCCCGAGACGCCCACGGCGGGCCTCACGCGGCGCAAGCTGCTCGGCACCGCCGGGGCCACCGGGCTCGTGGTGGGCACCGCGGGCGGGGCCGTCGGCTATGCGGCCGCGCCCGCGCAGGCCACCCCGCTGTCCTCGATCGGGTCCGGCCAGGAGATGTTCCACGTGAAACATCAGCCGGGCATCACCCAGGGACTCCAGGCCCGCGGCCATCTCGTCGCCTTCGATCTCGCGGCAGGCGCAGGTCGCAAGGAGGCCACGGCACTGCTGCGCCGCTGGTCGGAGACCGCCCGGCGGCTGATGGCGGGTGAGGCCGCGAAGGACGACGACACGGATGTGGCGCGGGACGCGGGCCCGTCCTCGCTGACGATCACCTTCGGCTTCGGCCACAGCTTCTTCGCCCGCACGGGCCTGGAGAAGCAGCGTCCGGTCGCCCTGGACCCGCTGCCCGACTTCTCCTCCGACCAGCTCGACAGGTCCCGCAGCAACGGCGACCTGTGGGTGCAGATCGGCGCGAACGACGCCCTGGTGGCCTTCCACGCCCTGCGCGCGATCCAGAAGGACGCGGGCAGCGCGGCCAAGGTCCGCTGGCAGATGAACGGCTTCAACCGCACGCCGGGCGCGACCGCCCACCCCATGACGGCCAGGAACCTGATGGGACAGCTGGACGGCACCCGCAATCCGAAGCCGAGCGAGACCGACTTCGACAAGCGGATCTTCGTGCCGGAGTCGGGGTCGAACGACCCGGCCTGGATGGCCAACGGCTCCTACGCCGTCGTACGCCGGATCCGCATGCTCCTCGACGACTGGGAGCAGTTGTCGGCCAAGGCCCAGGAGCAGGTCATCGGGCGGCGCAAGTCCGACGGGGCGCCGCTGACCGGAGGCACCGAGACGACCGAGATGGACCTGGAGAAGACCGACGCCAACGGTGATCTGGTCGTTCCGATCAACGCCCACGCCCGGATCACGCGCCCCGACCAGAACGGGGGCGCTGCAATGCTGCGCCGGCCGTTCTCGTACCACGACGGCATCGACGCCGACGGGGTGCCGGACGCGGGGCTGCTGTTCGTCTGCTGGCAGGCCGATCCGCTGCGTGGTTTCGTCACCGTGCAGCGCAAGCTGGACCGCGGGGACGCGCTGTCCCCGTTCATCCGCCACGAGTCGAGCGGCCTGTTCGCGGTGCCGGGCGGGGCCGCGGAGGGTGAGTACGTGGGGCAGCGGTTGTTGGAGGGGTGAGACACGCCGGGCGCGGGTCACGCCGGTTCACTCGCGTGAGGGGTGCGTGTGAGACGCGCGCTCCTCGTTCCGCAAGGCCCATTAGGGTGAGGTCATGCCAGCGAGCTATGCGTATCTCGGCCCCGAGGGCACCTTCACGGAGGTCGCCCTGCGGACGCTTCCGGAGGCGGCCACCCGGCAGCTGATCCCGTATGTGTCCGTGCAGTCCGCCCTCGACGCGGTCCGCACCGGTGAGACCGAGGCCGCGTTCGTGCCGATCGAGAACTCGGTCGAGGGTGGGATCACCACGACCCTCGACGAGCTGGTCGCGGGCACCCCGCTGATGATCTACCGCGAGGTGTTGCTGTCGATCACCTTCGCGCTGCTGGTGAGGCCGGGCACGAAGCTGTCCGACATCAAGACGGTCTCGGCCCATCCGGCCGCGCAGCCGCAGGTGCGCAACTGGCTGAAGGCCAACCTCCCGGACGCCGTGTGGGAGTCGGCCGCCTCGAACGCGGACGCCGCGCGCCTGGTCCAGGAGGGCCGTTACGACGCCGCCTTCGCGGGCGAGTTCGCCGCCGCCCGATACGGCCTCGAGGCGCTGGAGAGCGACATCCACGACGCGGAGAACGCGCAGACGCGCTTCGTGCTCGTGGGCCGCCCGGCCCGGCCCGCCGCGCCGACCGGCGCCGACAAGACGTCCGTCGTGCTGTGGCAGCGCGACGACCATCCGGGCGGGCTGCGCGACCTGCTGGGCGAGTTCGCCACCCGTGGCATCAACCTGATGGTGCTCCAGTCACGGCCGACCGGCGCCGGCATCGGCAACTACTGCTTCTGCATCGACGCGGCCGGTCATATCTCGGAGCGCCGGATGGCGGAGGCCCTCATGGGCCTGAAGCGGATCTGCCGTGACGTGCGTTTCCTCGGTTCGTACCCGCGTGCGGACGTGACCGCGGCGCAGGTGCGGACGCCGTTGCCGGGGACCTCGGAGGGCGAGTTCATGGCGGCGGCGGAATGGGTCACGCGCTGCCAGGACGGCCGGTTCTAGACCGGGTCGGGCCGGATTACGGGGAGGCGACACGCGGCTTACGCATGCCCTTCGCCCGCGTTACGCCGACCTGTCGCCTGCCCCAAGCGCGCCTTTCAGCCGGTCCTACCTGCATATCTTCGTTATCCACAGGAGTTATCCACAGGGCGGCATCTCGACCTGGGGACAAGTCGACACCGAAGCACCATCCGGTCGACATATCGCCCTACAGCCCTCCACTTGACCCCCGACCCGGTCGATCACTCTTCGTCCACCTGTTTCCTTCGATCAATCCTTTAGGGCTACCCATTTCCACCCGAAAGTGGGCGCAGGAGGGGTTTGACCAAGGAATTCGACCAAGGGAGGAGCCTCCCCGGAATGATCAATTCCGATGTCCACAGATCTTTCGCACAGCCTGTGGATAACTTTTCCGGAGGGTGGATCCCTGTGGACAACCCGCGCCCAAGTACCGCTCCGCACAAGGAAATCGAGTCAACACACTGCCGCACCGCCGCCCCGTCCAGGGAGTGAAACGGCCTCTATTGACGCGGAAAACCGCCTTCTGGCGCCACAGGGCAATTCCCCCATAACGGTATGTAAGGAGCGTTTCACAATAGTGAGTCGTGAGGCGTCACCCCGCACCGGTAGCCTTGACCACGTGATTGACCTTCGCCTGCTCCGTGAGGACCCCGACCGTGTGCGCGCGTCCCAGCGCGCCCGTGGAGAGGACGTCGCGCTCGTCGACTCTCTCCTGTCTGCCGACGAGCGGCGCAGGTCGTCCGGCGTCCGCTTCGACGAGCTGCGCGCCGAGCAGAAGGCGCTCGGCAAGCTCATCCCCAAGGCCTCCGCGGACGAGAAGGCCGAGCTGCTGAAGAAGGCGAGCCAGCTCGCCGCCGACGTGAAGGTGGCCGACGCCGAGCGCGACGCCGCCGACACCGAGACGCAGGAGCTGCTGCTCCAGCTCGGCAACCTCGTCCACCCCGACGTGCCCGTCGGCGGTGAGGAGGACTTCGTCACGCTGGAGACGCACGGTGACATCCGCGACTTCGGCGCCGAGGGCTTCGAGCCCAAGGACCACCTGGAACTCGGCCAGCTGCTCGGCGCCATCGACGTCGAGCGCGGCGCGAAGGTCTCCGGCTCGCGCTTCTACTTCCTCACCGGCATCGGCGCCCTGCTGGAGCTGGCCCTGGTGAACGCGGCGATCGCCCAGGCCACGGCGGCCGGCTTCACGCCGATGCTGACCCCGGCTCTGGTCCGGCCCCAGTCCATGGCGGGCACCGGCTTCCTCGGGCAGGCGGCCCAGGACGTCTACCACCTCGAGAAGGACGACCTCTACCTCGTCGGAACCTCCGAGGTCGCCCTCGCCGCGTACCACATGGACGAGATCATCGACGCCGACCGCCTGCCGCTGCGCTACGCGGGCTTCTCGCCCTGCTTCCGCCGTGAGGCCGGTTCGCACGGCAAGGACACCAAGGGCATCTTCCGCGTCCACCAGTTCGACAAGGTGGAGATGTTCACCTACGTCACTCCCGAGGACTCGCAGGCCGAGCACCAGCGCCTGCTGGAGTGGGAGAAGCAGTGGCTGACCTCGCTGGAGCTGCCGTTCCGCGTGATCGACGTAGCCACCGGCGACCTCGGCTCCTCGGCCGCCCGCAAGTTCGACTGCGAGGCCTGGATCCCGACCCAGGGCAAGTACCGCGAGCTGACGTCGACCTCGGACTGCACGGAGTACCAGTCCCGCCGACTGTCGATCCGGGTCCGCGAGGGCAAGCAGGTCCGCCCGCTGGCCACCCTCAACGGCACGCTGTGCGCCGTCCCGCGCACCATCGTGGCGATCCTGGAGAACCACCAGCAGGCCGACGGCTCCGTGCGCGTGCCCGAGGTGCTGCGGCCCTACCTCGGCGGCCGGGAAGTCCTGGAGCCGGTGGCCAAGTGAGCGAGGCCGCCGCCCCGGGGTTTCCGTACCGGCTGATCGCGACCGACCTCGACGGGACGCTGCTGCGCTCCGACGAGTCGGTCTCCCGTCGCACCCGTGAAGCCCTCGCCGCGGCCACCGCGGCGGGCGCGGCCCACATCGTGGTGACCGGCCGCGGCGTCCCGTGGACCCGGCACATCCTCGACGACCTCGGCTACGACGGTCTCGCGGTCTGCGGTCAGGGCGCCCAGGTCTACGACGTCGGCACGCACCGCCTGCTGACCTCGGTGACCCTGGACCGGCAGCTGGCCGGGGTCGCACTGGCCAAGATCGAGGCGGAGGTCGGCCCGCTGTACCTGGCGGCGAGCCGGGACGGACTGGAGGGGGAGGTGCTGGTCGGCCCGGGTTACGCGGTCACCGGCAGGCTCCCTTCGACACCGCTCACCGACGCCTCGGACCTCTGGTCGGCCCCGCTGAACAAGATCTACATCCAGCATCCCGAGCTGTCGGACGACGACCTGGCCGAGGCCGCCCGCCAGGCCGCGGGCGGCTTCGTCACCGTCGCGATGGCCGGAGCGGGGATCGTGGAACTGCTCCCCCTCGGCCTGTCCAAGGCCACCGGCCTCTCCCTCGCGGCCCGCCGCCTGGGCCTGAAGGCGGCCGACACGATCGCCTTCGGCGACATGCCCAACGACATCCCCATGTTCGCCTGGTCCGCCAGAAGCGTTGCCATGGCCAACGCCCACCCGGACCTGAAGGCAGTAGCCGACGAACAGACCACCTCCAACGAGGAGGACGGCATCGCGGTCGTCCTGGAGAGACTGCTGGGCTAGCCGGCCGGACCGTCTGCCCCGGGCTGGTCAACCGCCCGGCTGGTTCAACCGCCCGGCTGGGCACAGGACAACCGGCTTGCGGGGCAGGAAGGCTACGGGCTACGGGCTACGGGCTACGGGCTACGGGCTACGGGCTACGGGCTACGGGCTACGGCAAGGGTCTACGCGGCACGCGGCAGCGCGGCACGCGCACGCGGCACGCGGCACGCGGCACGCGGCACGCGCACGCGGCACGCGGCACGCGGCACTGCGGGCACGCGGCACGCGGCACGCGGCACGCGGCACGCGGCACGCGGCACGCGGCACGCGGCACAACGATCGCCGCAGGCGATCGGAGGCGTCCGGGATCGCCGTAGGCGATCAGGGGCGCGGGGAACTGCGCGACCAGCCACACCCCACCCGCACCCCGACCGAACACCCGGCCCGGGCTGCGGCCCCGGCCCCGGCCGCAACAACCCACCCGAGCCTCTCGACATACCCCGGACCAAGACCCCGGCCCAGTCAAAGTGACAACGTCCTGCGGAGGATGCACGAATCGAACGTGCGCGGGGTCTCCCCCGACCACGGCTTAGCAAGCCGGTGCCTTACCGCTCGGCCAATCCTCCGGGTGGGCGGCCTCACGCGAGAGCGACATCGCGTGCTCGAAGCGGCCGCCCCGGGCAGCTCCCCGTGTGCGGCGGACTCCATGGAGGGGTAACTACTCCGGAGACCGCCGCCGGCTGCCCTGTCGGGAGCTGGACGTACTGCCGTGCATGGACATCGCCCCGCTCCTCTCCCAGCGTGTGGCGCCGGCTCCCCGGCGCTGCGGACAACAACCATCCTGCCCACAGACCGAGTTGAGTGCCACCGAATAAAACAGCTGTACGAGCGACGGAACTCACGAGGTCCGCCGACCGGCCGAAGCCGCCTCGTCAGGACGTGGCACCGCCCTACCGGCGGCGCCACCTACGCCGCCGCGCCTTGCTGAAGAACCACCCCGCGGGCGGTTCGTCCGAGCGCCACGGCTGGGGCTCGGGCTCCTCCGCGCGCCAGCGCGCGGCAAGCATCCGCGCGCGGGCGGACGGCTCGGAGGTGTCGGCGGCCCGTATGAAGTCCTCGTCGAGAACGAGTTCGCTCCATCCCTCGTCCGAGCCCTGCTCCGGGGCCCGGCCGGCAGACCGGTCGGCAAACCGGTCGGGTATGCCGCCCTCCGACCGCCCGCGGTCGTCGCCGTGCTCGGGCCCGCCGAACTGCGCCACCTCGTCCGCCATCCCGACCTCCTGCCGTCCTCACGGCCGTTTCCGTCCGTCCAGTCTGCCGGGGCAGAGATGAAGCCCCCGTCAAGATCCGAGGCAAGGCCCTTGCGGGGAGCCCCGGCGCCTACTCCTCCCCCGCCAGCGTCAGCGCCCGCAGCTTCTGTCCCGCGTACCAGGTCGCGAGCACCGTCACCGCGACCAACAGGACGGTCGCCGTGGTCAGTCCGACGTCCGAGCTGATGAGGTCACCGCCGGCGACCTTGTCGGCGACGGCCAGCGACCACTGCTGGACGCTGAGGGTGCGCGCACCCGGCACCAGCGAACCGAACAGGGCCTCCCAGACGAGGGCGTAGACGAGGCCGAAGACCACCGCGTGCCGGGACACCGTGCCGAGCAGCAGGAACACCGCCGCGTAGGCGATGGAGGAGACCAGCGCGGCGATCGTGTAGGCGACGGCGATCTGCTGCCCGTTGCCGTTGAGGATGAACCCGGCGATGAGGGTGGGCAGCGCCGAGAACACCATCGTCACCGCGATGGCGACGATGAGCTTGGTGAAGATGATCGTCGGCCGCTTCAGCGGCTTGGACAGCAGATAGACCACGGAACCGTCGTCGATCTCGGGCCCGATCGCGCCCGTGCCGGCGATGACGCCGATGATCGGCACCATGGTGGCGAGCGCGAGCCCGCCGAGCAGGTCGGACGCGGTCTGATCGTCGGCGCCGGCGAGGCCGCGCACCACCACCGAGATCGCGATCAGCAACAGCGGCAGCGCGCCGAGGATGAGGGCTCGGCGTCGGCCGAGCAGGGCGCGGTACGTGAGTCGGGCGACTGTGGGGTCGTACATCTTCGGCCTCCTACGCCGCGACCAGGTACGAGAACACGGACTCGAGGGACTCGTCGGACGGCGAGACCGTGAGCAGTCTGATGCCGTGGTCCCTGGCGACCCGTGGCAGCAGTGAGGTGAAGCGGCCGAAGTCGACGGCCTGGATGCGCAGCGCTCCCTCGGCGAGGTCGACCTCGATGCCGGAGGTCGACGGGTCGGCGATCAACGCGGCCGCGAGAGCACGGTCGTCGCTGGAGCGCACGAGGTAGCGGTGCGGGCGGTCGGTCATCAGCCGGCGGATCTTGCGGAAGTCGCCGCTGGCCGCGTGGCGCCCGGCGACGACGACCTCGATGTGCCAGGCCAGTTGCTCGACCTCTTCGAGGATGTGCGAGGAGAACAGCACGGTGCGGCCCTCGTCGCCCATGCGTCGCAGCAGGTCCATGAGCTGCATGCGCTGGCGCGGGTCCATACCGTTGAAGGGCTCGTCCAGCAGCAGCAGCGACGGGTCGTGCACGAGGGCGCTGGCCATCTTCACGCGCTGGCGCATGCCCTTGGAGTACGTCTCGATCTTGCGGTCCTGCGCGTACTCCATCTCGACCGTGGCCAGGGCCTTCTGGGCGGCCTTGGCGCCGAGGCCGTGCAGTTCGGCGTTGGCGACGACGAACTCGCGGCCGGTGAGGAAGTCGTACATCGCCTCGCGCTCGGGGACGATGCCGATGTGCCGGTAGATGTCCTCGTTGCGCCACACCTGCTGGCCGTCGAGGGTGACGGTGCCGGTGGAGGGGGCGAGGAAGCCGCCCATCATGTTGATGAGGGTGGATTTTCCGGCGCCGTTGGGGCCCAGCAGGCCCGTGACGCCGGGGCCGACGGTCATGGTGATGTCGTTGACGGCGACCACGTTGCCGAACCAGCGGGAGACGTGGTCGAGGGAGAGCGTGGTCACAGGCCCACCTTCTTGTAGCGGCGCATCAGGAGGCCGTAGCACGCGGCGATCAGGCCCAGGCAGACGAGGACGTAGACGGCGCCCTCCCCGTTGGACGGGCCGATCCCGCCCGGAGCTGCGGAACTGGCACCGAGGAACGCCGACTGCACGCCGTCGATGAGGGTGACCGGCGAGAACAGCCCGATCCAGGGGATGGCTCCGGTGCTGCCCTGGGCGTCGGCGATGGCCTGGAGCGTGGAGACGGCGCCGTAGGAGATGGTCAGTACGGCGATGACCGCCGCGATGCCGAAGCCGCGGCGCGGGGTGACCGCGGCGATGACCAGGCCGAGGCCGGCGAAGAGCAGTGAGAGCAGCGCCACGGACACGAGTCCCTGGGCGAATCCCTCGGTCTGGTCGGCGAAGTCGAGCTTGGCCAGCAGGGCGCCCACGTAGAGCACCAGCAGGGGTGCGGCGGTGAGGATGAACAGGGCGGAGGCGAGCGCCGCGAACTTGGCTCGGACGTAGTCCGCGGTCTCGATCGGCCGGGAGAAGTACAGCGGCACGGTCTTGAAGCGCAGGTCGCGCGAGACGGACTGGGGTGCCTGCGAGGCGACGTAGAGGCTGATGACGGCCTGCATGACGATCGCGTAGCGGGTGTAGTCCAGCGGGAGTTCCTTGGCCTTCGTGGCGACGGCGACGGCGACCATGATGGCCGCCGGCACGCACATCACCACGAACAGGAGCATGGGCAGCACCTTGGACTTCACCGAGCGGCCGAGGCCGTAGGCGCCGCGCAGGGACTGCGAGTAGAGGGACCGGCGGGCGTAGGCGCGGCCCAGGCGCGGGCCGTCGTAACTGCGGTAGCCGATGTTGTGGATGCGGGTCTGGTCGCCCGAGGGGGTGGTCACCGGGTGCTCAACTGCCATGGCCGACGGCCTCCTTCCGCTGCTCGTCACTGTCGTGGAAGACCTCGGAGATGTGGTGCCGGCGCTGTTCCATGCGCACCAGGCCGAGGCCCAGGTCGGCGACCACGTCCCGTACGACGTCGTAGGTGTCCTCGCCCTGTGCGGTCAGCAGCAGGACGTGGCCGGCGCCGGGCAGGCCGCTTGCGGCGTCGAGAACCTCGACCCCGCGCGCGCGGAGTGCCTCGCGGGCCGCGCGGGTGCCGTCCGGGTGCTCGTCGGTGTCGGTGACCTCGATGGCGAGGGTCGTGGTGGTCTGGGTGAAGTCGGTGGTGGCGCTGGAGCGCAGGAGCTTGCCGCCGTCGACGACCACGACGTGATCGCAGGTGCGTTCGAGTTCGCCCAGCAGGTGGGAGGTGACGAGGACCGAGATCCCGAAGTCGGTGTGGATGCGACGGATCAGGCCGAGCATCTCGTCACGCCCGACGGGGTCGAGGCCGTTGGTCGGCTCGTCGAGGAGGACCAGTTGCGGGTCGTGGACCAGGGCCTGGGCGAGCTTCACGCGCTGTTTCATGCCCGTGGAGTAGCCGCCGATGGGGCGGTAGCGCTCCTCGTACAGCCCGACGTGGCGCAGGGTGTCGGCGGTGCGCTCGCGCGCGGCGGTCGGTGGCAGGCCGGACATGCGGGCCATGTGCACGACGAACTCGGTGGCCGAGACGTCGGGCGGCAGGCAGTCGTGCTCCGGCATGTAGCCGACGCGCTCCCGGATGGCGGCGCCCTTGGTGGCGACATCGAGTCCGAGCACTTCGGCGCGGCCCTCGGTGGCGGGGGACAGACCCAGCAGGATCTTGATCAGTGTGGACTTGCCGGCTCCGTTGGCGCCGACGAGTCCGGTCACACCGGGTCCGACATCCACGGAGAGCCGGTCAAGAGCGGTCACCCGGGGGAACCGCTTGCTCAGGCTTTCGGTCGCGATCACAGTCACGTCCTCGACGATAGTGACGCGGACCACGCCAGGTCGTCAGACCGCAGAGCTGTCCTCGTCTCAGACTCGAGATGTACGGGCCCGTAAGGGTTCCCCATCCTGAGAGCTAGGGAACGCGGGAATCGGGCATGCCGTCCGCCCTATTGACGCTCTCTCTAACAAGTGCCAGATTCGGCGGGGTCAAGTTACGGACACGTAGCGCAATCGGTGCGGACCGGTGGGACGAGGTGGCATGACGACGGCAGAGACACGCGAACTCTCCTCCGACCTGCGGGGATTCCAGCGGGTGCAGCGTCTGGCGTACGAGTGCGCGCAGGAGGTGGCGGCCCGGCTGGAGCCAGGGGTCACGGAGCGCGAGGCCGCGCGCATGCAGCGCGAGTGGCTGCGCGCGCGGGGCGTGCGGGACTGGTTCCATCTGCCGTTCGCCTGGTTCGGGGACCGCACGGCGTTCGTGGGCTTCCGGGTGCCGCTCCAGTTCTTCCCGACCGACCGCCGGCTGGAGCCCGGGATGCCGTTCATCCTGGACATGGCCCCGGTCTTCGAGGGCTTCACGGCGGACATCGGCTACTCGGGCGCGCTCGGTGGCCATCCGCTTCAGGAGAAGCTGATAAACGACCTGGAGGTCCACCGGGAGCTGATCCTGGGCGAGGTGCGCGAGCGGCGGCCGCTGCGCGAGATCTACCGGGACGTCGACCGCCTCATGGTCCTCCAGGGTTACGCCAACCGGCATCGCGCGTACCCCTTCGGCGTGATCGCGCACAAAGTGGACAGGGTCCGGGAACGCCGTTGGTCGCCCCGGCTGTTCGGCTTCGGCGCCCAGGCCCTGAAAGGACTGGCGTCGGACGCGCTGCACGGTCACCGTGAGGGCTGGTCGCCGCTGTGGTCGCCGTACCGTTTCTCCGACCATCCGCCGCGGCCGGGCCTGTGGGCGGTCGAACCTCATCTCGGGTTCCGGGGTACGGGCGCGAAGTTCGAGGAGATCCTGGTAGTCACCGACTCCCGGGATCCCGAGGAGAGCGCCTTCTGGCTGGACGACGATCTACCGCATGTGCGGCGCTGGGCGCAGGGGAAGGCGGAGGAGAAGTGACGATGCTGGAGAATGCGCGCGAGCGCCGGGTGCGGACCGGCGGGATCGAGCTGTGCGTGGCCGAACTGGGGGACCCCGGGAGGCCGACGGTCGTCCTGGTGCACGGCTATCCCGACAGCAAGGAGGTGTGGTCCGAGGTCGCGTCCCGGCTGGCCGACCACTTCCACGTCGTCCTGTACGACGTCCGGGGCCATGGCCGTTCGAGCGCTCCGCGGCCGCTGCGGGGCGGTTTCACCCTGGAGAAGCTGACGGACGACTTTCTGGCGGTCGTGGACGCGGTCAGCCCCGGCCGGCCGGTGCATCTGGTCGGGCACGACTGGGGCTCGGTGCAGTCGTGGGAGTTCGTCACGGTCAAGCGCAGTGAGGGCAGGATCGCGTCCTTCACGTCGATGTCCGGCCCGTCCCTCGACCACTTCGGTCACTGGATCAACAAGCGCCTCACCCGGCCCACTCCGCGGCGTATCGGCCAACTCCTCGGCCAGGGGGCGAAGTCCTGGTACGTGTACCTGCTCCACACCCCCCTGCTTCCCGAACTCGCCTGGCGCGGGCCCCTCGGCAAGCGCTGGCCCGGCATCCTGCGGCGGCTGGAGAAGGTGCCCGGCGGTGATTACCCCACCTCCTCGCTGCCCTCCGACGCAACCCACGGTGCCTGGCTCTACCGCGACAACGTCCGGGCCCGGCTGCGCCGTCCGCGCCCGGACGCCCGCGCGCACGCGCCCGTGCAGCTCATCACGCCCCTGGGGGACGTGTTCCTGTCGGAGCAGCTCTACGACGACCTGGAGTTGTGGACTCCGCGTCTGACGCGTCGGACGATCCAGGCGAAGCACTGGGTCCCGCGCACTCGGCCCGATCAGCTGGCTTCCTGGATCACGGAGTTCGTGAACTCCGTGGAAGCCGAAGGGGAGAGCGGGAGGGGGAGCGACAGGGAGGCGCCCCACGCGGCGGCGAGTCCGAGGGCGGCCGGTCCCTACGCCGACCGGTTCGGCGGGCAGTTGGTGCTGGTCACCGGGGCGGGCAGCGGCATCGGACGGGCGACGGCGTTCGCGTTCGCCGAGGCGGGCGCGCGGGTGATCGCCATCGACCGGGACACCGAAAGCGCCTCCCGGACCGCCGAGCTGGCCCGTGTCGTCGGTGCCGCGGATGCCTGGGCGGAGACGGTGGACGTCTCCGACGAGCAGGCGATGGAGAAGCTCGCGGCGAAGGTCCTTGCCGAACACGGCGTGGTGGACGTGTTGGTGAACAACGCGGGCATCGGGCTGTCGGGTTCGTTCCTGGACACCACGCCGGAGGACTGGCGCAAGGTCCTGGACGTCAACCTGTGGGGCGTCATCCATGGTTGCCGTCTCTTCGGCAGGCAGATGGCGGACCGTGGCCAGGGCGGCCACATCGTCAACACCGCCTCCGCCGCCGCCTTCCAGCCCTCCAGATCGCTGCCCGCCTACAGCGCGTCCAAGGCGGCCGTGCTGATGCTGAGCGAGTGTCTGCGCGCCGAACTGGCCGGCCGGGACATCGGAGTCACGGCGGTCTGTCCCGGATTGGTCAACACGAACATCACCTCCACCGCCACGTTCGTCGGTGTCGACGCGGAGGAGGAGAAGCGTCGGCAGAAGCGCTCCGCACGCATGTACGGGCTGCGCAACTACCCGCCGGAGAAGGTCGCGAGCGCCATCCTGCGCGCCGTGGCCCGCAACGAGGCGGTGGTCCCGGTCACACCCGAGGCGCGGATCTCGCACGCCCTGTCCCGTTTCGCACCGGGGATGTTGAGGCGTCTCGCGCGTGTGGAACCGCCGCTGTAGGGGGTTTGAGGACCAGTGGCGGTGCGGGCGTCGAAGTGGACGTCCTGACAGCCCTCTTCGACCACTGTGCTTCAAGTCCTGCACGGTGCGCCGCGCTTGCCGAAACGCCGTTGGCTGACAGGTCGTTGTCCACAGGATCTCCAATTTGCCTGTGGATAACTACAGTTGGTTGTGGATCAAACATCGGGCACAAAACTCGATGCGTGATCCTCGTCTCGCCGTCATGCTGACCGGATGGACGAAAGACGCACCGTGAAGGTGTCGAAGTACCTCTCCAAGCACCTGCGCCACCAGCCCGAGCGCATCGGCCTCACGCTCGACGAAGCCGGCTGGGTCGAGATCGAGACGCTCATCGCGGCAGCCGCGGCCCACGGATTCCACTTCACCCGGGAAGAGCTGGACCACGTCGTCGCCGCGAACGACAAGAAGCGCTTCGCGGTCGAGGGCACACGTATCCGTGCCAGCCAGGGTCACAGCATCGACGTGGAACTCGGCTTTCCCCAGGCGACACCGCCGCCGTACCTCTACCACGGGACCGTGGCCCCGCATCTGGACGCGATCCGGGACGAAGGGCTGCGGCCGATGAACCGGCACGACGTGCACCTCTCCGCCGATCGGGAGACCGCGACCCGGGTCGGCGCCCGCAGAGGACGGCCGGTGGTGCTGTCCGTGGACGCGGGTGCCATGCACCGCGACGGCCACGTCTTCCACGTGAGCGCGAACGGGGTGTGGCTGACGAAGGCGGTGCCGCCGCGGTACCTGCGTTTTCCCGCGCAGCACTGATCCTTCTCCGTCGGGACCACCGCTGTGACCGCTGCCGTGACCGCCGTCACTGCGCAGGCCGCGACCGACCCGGCGCGTACAGCGACGGTTTCACGTGAAACACGGTCGTCCGCATACTCTCGACGACATGAGTCTGCGACTGAGCACCGTGATCCTCCCGTACCTCCGCTGGCACGAGGGCGGCCGTTCGGCCTGGACACGCGCCGAGCAGCTCGGCTTCCACACCGGATACACCTACGACCATCTGTCCTGGCGCACCTTCCGCGACGGCCCCTGGTTCGGCGCGATCCCGACGCTCACCGCCGCCGCGACCGCCACCGAGCGGCTGCGCCTGGGCACCCTCGTGACCTCGCCGAACTTCCGGCACCCGGTGAACCTCGCCAAGGAGCTGATCTCCCTGGACGACATCTCCGGCGGCCGGATCACCCTCGGGATCGGCGCGGGCGGCACCGGCTTCGACGCCACCGCCCTGGGCCAGGACCCGTGGACGCCGCGCGAGCGGGCCGACCGCTTCGCCGAGTTCGTACCCCTCCTGGACCGGCTGCTCACCGAGGACTCGGTGTCCTACGAGGGCGACTTCTACTCGGCGCACGAGGCGCGCAACATCCCCGGCTGCGTCCAGCGCCCCCGGCTGCCCTTCGCCGTCGCCGCGACCGGCCCGCGCGGCCTGAAGCTCGCCGCGCGTCACGGCCAGGCCTGGGTGACCACCGGCGACCCCAAGCTGTTCGAGAAGGGCACCCCCGAGCAGTCGGTCGAGGCCATCCGCGGCCAGATCGAGAAGCTCACGGACGCCTGTGTGGCGCTCGGACGCGATGTGCGCACCCTGGACAAGATCCTGCTCACCGGGTTCACACCGGACCGCGGCCGGCCGCTGGGGTCCCTCGACGCCTTCGTTGACTTCGCGGGCCGTCACCAGGAGCTGGGTTTCACGGAGATCGTCATCCACTGGCCCATCCCGGACTCCGACTTCGCCGCGGACCAGAAGGTGTTCGAGCAGATCGCCATGGAGGCCCCGGCGCAGCTGCGCTGACCTCGGCCACGGGAACGGCGCCGACCTGCGACATCACCGGTCACAACTCATCCGTGCGGACTCCCGCACGACCGTGCGGATCGATACGGGAGAATGACCGGGTGACCTCAGCGACTCGACAGCCCGAGACCCCGGCCGCCACCTCCCCGCCGCGGTTGATCGCCACCGATCTCGACGGGACCCTGCTGCGCGACGACAAGTCGGTGTCCCCGCGTACGGTCGCGGCCCTCGCCGCCGCCGAGAAGGCGGGCATCGAGGTCTTCTTCGTCACCGGCCGCCCCGCCCGCTGGATGGACGTCGTCAGCGACCACGTCCACGGGCACGGCCTGGCGATCTGCGGCAACGGCGCCGCCGTGGTCGACCTGCACGGCGGCCCCGGCGCCCACCGCTTCGTGAAGGTGCGCGAGCTGGCCCGGGACAACGCGCTGGACGCCGTGCGGCTGCTGCGTGAGGCGGCGCCCGGGACCGTGTACGCGGTCGAGCAGACGTACGGCTTCTACCAGGAGCCGGAGTATCCCAAGATGCACCTGGAGGTCCCCGACTCCCTCGCGCCCGCCGAGCGACTGCTGGCGCCGGACGCCCCGGGGGCCGGTGAGCCGGTGCTGAAGATCCTCGCGTTCCATCCCACGCTCGATCCCGACGCCTTCCTCACCCTGGCGCGGCTGGCCATCGGTGACCGCGCAAATGTCACCCGTTCCAGCCCCAGTGCGCTGCTGGAGATCAGCGGGCCGGGTGTCTCCAAGGCCAGCACGCTCGCCCTGTGCTGCGCGGAGCGGGGCATCTCGCACGAGGAGGTCGTCGCGTTCGGGGACATGCCGAACGACGTCGAGATGCTCACCTGGGCGGGCCGTTCGTACGCCATGGGCAACGCGCACCCGGATGTGATCGCCGCGGCCTCCGGCCAGACGGTCGCCAACAACGACGACGGGGTCGCCGTCGTCATCGAGCGGCTGGTCACCGAGCGACTCCAGGCCTCCGACTGAGCCAGGTCTACCCGACGGGTGCCCCGCGTGCCGCCAGCCACGGCACCGGGTCCACCGCCGACCCCATCTCCGGGGTGACCCGCACCTCGAAGTGCAGGTGCGGGCCCGTCGAGTTGCCGCTGGTGCCCGACTGCCCGATCCACCGGCCCGCCGTCACGCTCTCGCCCTGGTCCACGGCGACGGACGCCAGGTGGGCGTACTGCGTGTAGTAGCCGTCGGCGTGCTGGAGCACGATCTCGATGCCGAAGGCGCCGCCGCACGACACCCGCACCACACGGCCCGCGCCGACCGCCTTCACCGGCGTGCCGATCGGTACCGCGAAGTCCTGACCGGTATGCCGACCGGCCCAGCGGGCGCCGCCGCTGCCGAAGCCCGCGGACAGGGTGTAGCCGTCGACCGGTACGACCCACTTCCGCGCGTCACGCGTCGGTGGCCCGTCGAGCCGCTCGGCACCTCGGCAGGAACCCGCGGCGACCGAGGCGTCCGCCTGCCCCTGCAACTGCCACCGCGCCTGTTCCAGTTTCTGCGCGATGCCCTTCTTCAACACGGCCAGTTCTGCGGTGCGCCGCTCCAGCGCCCGCCGGGCGCCCGCCGCCCTCGCCTCGTCGGCCGCCAACCGGTTCTCGGCCCGCCGGCTCTTGCCGATCGCGCTGTCCACGGCCAGATTGGTCCGCGAGAGAACGCGCTGACCTCGCATCAGCTCGTCGGGGCTGCTCGACAGGACGAGCTGCGCGGCCACCGGCAGCCCGCCGCTGCCGCGGTACTGGGCGCGCGCGATGCGGCCCAGGTCGTCACGCAGCACTGTGATCTCCCGCCGCTCACGGGCGAGGAGTTGCTCCAGACGCCGGACCTTCACCCGTTGCGCCTCGGCCTCGACGCGCCCCGCCTCGTACTCCTGGCTGGCCACGGCCGCTTCCTCGTACAGCCGCGCCACCTGCGCGCTGAGCCCGGAGCCGGGCCCGGAGCCCGCGCCGTCACCGCCCGGCTGACCGTCGGCGGTCGCGGGCCGCGCCACCAGCACCGCGGCCGCACACAGCACTACCGGAACGAGCAGCGGACTACGGTGATGTGAAGGCATGTCAGCGATCCTGTCCCGGCCACCCGCCCCGGTCCTCTTCTGGTCGTACGCCTGGGGGAAGACCGACCCCGAATGGCCGAACGTGGACCGTGCCGGGCGTTCACTCAGTATGAGAGCCGGGGACCTTCGCACCGACCGGGTGAAGGGTCGCGCCTCACCGCATCCCCACCAGCAGGTCGGCCTCCTCCTCCCGCTCGACCATCTCGCGCAGCGGTCCCTCTTCCGCCACCAACTCCGCGTAGCCGCCGCGTTGCACGACCCGGCCCTCGTCCAGGACGACGACCTCGTCCACCGCGTCGAGCCCGGCGAGCCGGTGGGTGATGAGGAGCGTCGTACGGCCCTCGGTGGCGGCCAGCAGGTCCGCGGTGAGGGCGTCGGCGGTCGGCAGGTCGAGATGCTCGGCGGGCTCGTCGAGCACCAGGACGGGGAAGTCGGCGAGGAGCGCGCGGGCCAGGGCCAGGCGCTGGCGCTGGCCGCCGGACAACCGGGCGCCGTGCTCACCGACCAGCGTGTCGAGCCCGTCGGACAGTCCGTCGGCCCACTCCAGCAGCCGGACCCGCGCCAGCACGTCGCGCAGGTCGCCCTCGGTCGCGTCCTTCCTCGCCAGCAGCAGGTTCTCGCGAACCGAACTGTCGAAGAGGTGCGCGTCCTGCGCGCACAGCCCGACCAGCCGTCGTACGTCGTCCCCGTTCAGGGCATACGCGTCCACCCCACCGACCGTGTACGAGCCCGCACCGGAGTCCAGGAACCGCAGCAGAACCTGCGCGAGTGTCGTCTTGCCGGAACCGGAGGTCCCCACGACAGCGATCCTGCGGCCCTGCTCCACCATGAGGTCGACACCGGCGAGCGCGTCCCGGTCCTGTCCCGTGTGCCGGGCGGACAGCCCCTTCAGGACGAGGGGGAAGGGGGACACGGGCACCTGGCGAGGCAGCTCCGGCTCCCGCACCGGCTCGGGGGCATCCAGGACCTCGTACACGCGCTCCGCGCTTCTACGCACGCGCTGGCGGTACTGGACGGCGAGCGGCAGGCCGAGGACTGCCTCGAAGGCGGCGAGCGGGGTGAGGACGACCACGGCCATCGCCACGCCGCTCAGCCGTCCCGCGTCGACGGCCTGCGCACCCACGAGGGCGGCGGCTGCCACCGTCAGTCCCGAGACGAGTGCGGTCAGCCCGCCCCCGAGCGCGGTGGCGGTGGCAGCTCGCGAGGCGATCCGGGTGAGCACGGAGTCCGCCTCGCGGACCGCGGCCGTTCGGGCGGGCAGGGCGCCCGCGACCGTCAGTTCGGCGGTGCCGGTGAGCAGGTCGGCGGCACGGGTGGCGAGTACTCCTCGTGCGGGGGCGAGGCGGTGTTCGGCCCTGCGGGCCACGGCACCGGTGATCACCGGGACGCCCGCACCGGCCGCGAGCAGCCCCACGGCGAGCACGGCCCCCGCCTCGGGCAGCAGCCACGCCGTGAACGCGACGGATCCCGCCGAGACGACGACGGCGGACGCGGCGGGCAGCAGCCAGCGCAGCCAGTAGTCCTGGAGGGCGTCCACGTCGGCGACGAGCCGCGTCAGCAGGTCTCCCCGGCGTGTGGTGCGCAGCCCGGCGGGCGCGAGCCGCTCCAGTCGCCGGTACACGGCGACCCGTGTGTCGGCGAGCATCCGCAGCACGGCGTCGTGCGACACGAGCCGCTCGGCGTACCGGAACACGGCTCGTCCGATACCGAAAGCCCGGGTCGCCGTCACGGCCACCATCAGATAGAGCACCGGAGGTTGTTGCGAGGCGCGTGAGATCAGCCAGCCGGAGGTGGCCATGAGGCCGACGGCACTGCCGAGAGCCAGGCTGCCGAGGAGCAGCGCGAGACCGAGGCGTCCACGCCGGGCGCCGGCCATGTCACGGACCCGGGCGAGGACTCCGCCCCCGGCCGGAGCCGTCCGCGTCCCCTGCACGGCGTCCACCACGTGGCCTTCGGCGACCATCCCGGAAGGCTGCGGTGTGGCCGCGGGTCCGCGTGCCTCCGCTCGCGCCGCCGTGTCCGTGGCCTCCAGCCGCACCACACGGTCCGCCACCGCCAGCAGCGCCGGCCGGTGCACCACCAGCAGGACCGTCCGACCGGCCGCCAGCCGTCGTACGGCGGCCACGACCTCCGCCTCGGTCTCCCCGTCGAGCGCGGCCGTCGGCTCGTCCAGCAGCAGCACGGGCCGGTCGGCGAGGAACGCCCGCGCCAGCGCGAGCCGCTGACGCTGGCCGGCGGACAGCCCGGCCCCGTCCTCACCGAGCACCGTCCCGGCGCCCGCCGGCAGCGCGTCCACGAACTCCAGCGCGCCCGCGTCCCCGAGCGCCCGGCGCACGGCCGCGTCATCGGCATCAGGGCACGCCAGCCGTACGTTCTCGGCGATCGTGCCGGCGTAGAGGTGCGGGTGCTGCGGCACCCAGGCGATCCGGGAACGCCACTGTTCCAGGTCGATGTCCGCGAGGTCGGCTCCCCCGACGCTCACCCGGCCCTCGGCCGGCGGGACGAAGCCCAGGAGGGCGTTCAGCAGGGTCGACTTGCCGGCTCCACTCGGGCCGACAAGTGCCACCGTCTCCCCGGGGGCAACGGTGAAGGACACGTTCGAGACGGCGTCGCCGGAGTGGCCGGGGTAGCGGACCGTCACGCCCTCGAAGGCCACGCCGCCCGTCGGCACCGCGCCGGTGCCGGACACCGGCAGCGGTGTCTCCAGCACCTCGAAGATCTCCTCGGCCGCGGCCAGCCCCTCGGCTGCCGCGTGGAACTGCGCCCCGACCTGCCGCAGCGGGAGATACGCCTCGGGTGCGAGCACGAGGATGACCAGGCCGGTGTACAGGTCCATCTCGCCGTGCACGAGCCGCATGCCGATCGTCACGGCGACCAGGGCCACCGAGAGCGTCGCCAGCAGCTCCAGAGCGAACGACGAGATGAAGGCGATCCGCAGCGTCCGCATGGTCGCCTGCCGGTACTCACCGGTGATGCGCCGGATCGACTCGGCCTGTGCCTTGGCCCTTCCGAACACCTTGAGCGTGGGCAGTCCCGCGACGACGTCGAGGAAGTGACCGGACAGCCGGGACAGCAACCGCCACTGACGGTCCATCCGTGACTGCGTGGCCCAGCCGATGAGCACCATGAAGACGGGGATCAGCGGCAGGGTGCCGACGATGATCGCGGCAGACACCCAGTCCTCTGTCACGATCCGCGCCAGCACCGCCACCGGCACGACCACCGCGAGTCCCAACTGCGGCAGATAGCGCGAGAAGTAGTCGTCGAGGGCGTCCACACCCCGAGTGGCGAGCGCGATCAGCGAACCGGTCCGCTGCCCGCTCAGCCACCCGGGACCGAGCCGGGCAGCCCGCTCCAGCAAGCGGCTCCGCAGCTCCGACTTCACTGCCGCGCCGGCCCGGTGCGCGGACAGTTCGGTGAGCCAGGCGATCAGCGCCCGCCCGAGCGCCACAGCCACCAGGAGCAGCAGGGGCGTCCGGAGTTCCGCGACAGGCTGACCCTGCTCGAAGGCACCGACCACCACCTCGGCGATGAGCATGGCCTGAGCGATCACCAGCACCGCTCCGACGGTGCCCAGGCCGACGACCGCCATGAGGAAGCGGCGGGTGGCGCGGGCGTATCGGAGGAGACGCGGGTCGATCGGTTTCACGTGAAACACACCCTCTTCTCAAGGGGCATGTTTCACGTGAAACAGGCCCCAACTCGGACTCAGTGCGCGGGCTCAGCGAGGTGCTGCGTACCGATCCGCTTACGGAAGACCCAGTAGGTCCACGCCTGGTAGACCATGACGACCGGCGTGGCGATCGCCGCGCACCAGGTCATGATCTTCAGGGTGTACGGGCTCGACGAGGCGTTGGTCACCGTGAGGTTCCAGTCCGCGTTGAGCGAGGACGGCATGACGTTCGGGAAGAGCGTCAGGAACAGCATCGTGACGGCGGCCACGATGGTGAGTCCGGAGAGGGCGAACGACCAGCCTTCCCGCCCCGCCTGGTTCGCCACCAGCGCCACGACGAGCGCGGCGACGGCCACGACCAGCGCGACGAGGCTCTTGCCGTCACCGCTGTCGATCTGCGTCCACAGCAGGAAGACCAGCGCGAGAACGGCGGTCAGCAGACCGACCTTGGTCGCCAGCTTCCGCGCCCGCCGGCGGATGTCGCCGACGGTCTTGAGGGCCGTGAACACCGCACCGTGGAAGGTGAACAGCGTCAGGGTGACCAGACCGCCGAGCAGCGCGTAGGGGTTGAGCAGGTCTCCGACGGTGCCGACGTACTCGAAGTCCTGGTCGATCTTCACACCGTGCACGATGTTGCCGAAGGCCACACCCCACAGGAACGCGGGGAGGAGCGAGGTCCAGAAGATCGCGTGCTCCCAGTTGCGCTGCCAGTTCTCCTCGGGCCGCTTGGCCCGGTACTCGAAGGCGACGCCCCGCACGATCAGGCAGACGAGGATGAGCAGCAGGGGCAGATAGAAACCGGAGAAGAGCGTGGCGTACCACTCCGGGAAGGCGGCGAAGGTGGCGCCGCCCGCCGAGAGCAGCCACACCTCATTGCCGTCCCAGACGGGGCCGACGGTGTTGATGAGCACCCGCCGCTCGGGCCGGTCGCGGGCGAGCAGCTTGGTGAGGATGCCGACCCCGAAGTCGAAGCCCTCCAGGAAGAAGTAGCCGATCCACAGGACGGCGATGAGGACGAACCAGACGTCGTGCAGTTCCATGACTGTGCAGCTCCCTCGGGCCTAGTAGGAGAAGGCCATCGGCTTGTCGGCGTCACGGGAGTCGCCGCCGATCTTCGTGGGCGGGTTGAGGTCGGCCTCGGTCAGCTCGGGCGGGCCGGCCTTCACGTACTTCACGAGCAGCTTGACCTCGACGACGGCGAGGATGGCGTACAGCACCGTGAAGGCGATCATCGAGGTGAGGATCTCGGCCTGGGAGACGCCGGGGGAGACCGCGTCCCGCGTCTGCATGACGCCGTACACGACCCAGGGCTGGCGGCCCATCTCGGTGAAGATCCAGCCCCAGGAGTTGGCGATCAGCGGGAACGCCATGGTCCACAGGGCCAGCAGCCAGTACAGGCGGGTGAGCTTCGCGCCGAGGGGCTTCTTCAGCAGGACCAGACGGGGCACCTCGTCCTCCCCGGTCCGCAGGGCGGCCGGCAGGAGGAACCTCTTGCGTGTGAGCCACAGCCCGACCAGGCCGAGGGAGAGCGACGCCATGCCGAAGCCGATCATCCAGCGGAAGCCCCAGTAGGCGACGGGGACGATGGGCTTGTAGTCACCGGGGCCGAACTTCTTCTGGAGGGCCTCATTGGTGTCGTTGATGCCGGGCACGTACGACTCGAAGTCGCTGTGCGCCAGGAAGGACAACAGGCCGGGTATCTCCAGGGCGACCTTGTTGTGACCCTTGTCGACGTCGCCGTAGGCGAACACGGAGAAGGGCGCGGGCTCCTCGCCGTCCCACAGCGCCTCTGCCGCGGCCATCTTCATCGGCTGCTGCTCGTACATGACCTTGCCGAGGGTGTCGCCGCTGACCGCGGTGAGCAGTCCGCCGACCGCCAGGGTGACCAGTCCGAGCCGCAGCGAGGTCCGCATCTCGGGGATGTGCCTCTTGCGCATCAGGTGGAAGGCGGCGATGCCCACCATGAAGGCGCCACCCGTCAAGAAGGCCGCCGAGAAGCTGTGGAAGACCTGGTTGAGCGCGGTGTTCTGGGTAAGGACGAGCCAGAAGTCGGTGAGTTCCGCGCGACCCTTCGCCTCGTTGATGCGATAGCCGACGGGGTGCTGCATCCAGGAGTTGGCCGCGAGGATGAAGTACGCCGACAGCAGCGTGCCGATCGAGACCATCCAGATGCAGGCCAGGTGGATCTTCTTGGGCAGCTTGTCCCAGCCGAAGATCCACAGGCCGATGAAGGTGGACTCGAAGAAGAAGGCGATGAGGGCCTCGAAGGCCAGCGGCGCTCCGAAGACGTCGCCGACGAAGCGGGAGTAGTCCGACCAGTTCATGCCGAACTGGAACTCCTGCACGATGCCGGTGACGACGCCCATCGCGATGTTGATCAGGAAGAGCTTGCCCCAGAACTTCGTCGCCCTGAGGTACTTCTCCTTCTCTGTGCGCACCCACGCGGTCTGGAGTCCGGCGGTCAGCGCGGCCAGCGAGATCGTCAGGGGAACAAACAGGAAGTGGTAGACGGTCGTGATGCCGAACTGCCAGCGCGCCAGGGTCTCCGGCGCCAAAGCCAGGTCCACGTCACCGCTCCTTACTCAGCCGCTTGTGAAAGCGTTCACATTCACAAGCAATTATGGCGCACGGATTTTCGACATACGAAGGGGGTCCCCCGTTACTCCGGGGAACCCCCTCGCGGCACCGGCCGACGACGACAGGTCACGGGCTCTGACCTGCGGAAACCATCCTCAGCTCAGCAGACCGGGTGACCCATCTCTCACCGGCTACAGCTCCTTGCGCAACCCTTCCGCCACCTTCAGGAAGATGTCGTTGGCCTCGTTCTCCCCGATCGTCACCCGTACACCCTCGCCCGGGAACGGCCGGATCACGACGCCCGCCTGCTCGCACGCCGCCGCGAAGGCGACCGTCCGCTCGCCCAGCCTCAGCCACACGAAGTTGGCCTGCGTCTCCGGGACCGTCCAGCCCTGGGCACGCAGCCCCTCGACCACCCGGTTACGCTCACAGACCAGGGAACCGACCCGGCCGAGCAGCTCGTCCTCGGCCTGGAGCGAGGCGATCGCCGCCTCCTGCGCGATCTGGCTCACCCCGAACGGCACCGCCGTCTTGCGCAGCGCCGCCGCCACCGGCTCATGGGCGATCGCGAATCCGACGCGCAGCCCGGCGAGCCCGTACGCCTTGGAGAAGGTCCGCAACACACAGACGTTCGGCCGCTCCCGGTACAGCCCGACGCCGTCCGGCACCTCGGCGTCGCGGATGAACTCCCGGTAGGCCTCGTCGAGCACGACCAGGACATCGCCGGGCACCCGGTCCAGGAAACGCTCCAGCTCGGCCCGCCGCACCACGGTGCCGGTGGGGTTGTTGGGGTTGCAGACGAAGATCAGCCGGGTCCGCTCGGTGATCGCGTCGGCCATCGCGTCCAGGTCGTGCACATCACCGGGCGTCAGCGGCACCTGCACCGCGGTCGCGCCGCTGATCCGCGTGATGATCGGGTACGCCTCGAAGGACCGCCACGCGTAGATGACCTCGTCGCCCGGTCCGGCCGTCGACTGGATCAGCTGCTGGGCGACGCCGACCGAGCCGGTGCCCGTGGCGATGTGGGAGGCCGGCACGCCGAAGCGCTCGGACAGCTCCGCCACCAGGCCCGAGCACGCCAGGTCCGGGTAGCGGTTGAACGACCCGGCGAGGGCCGTGACCCGCTCCAGCACCCCCGGCAGCGGCGGATAGGGGTTCTCGTTGGAGGACAGCTTGTAGGCCACGGGACCACCCGTCGCGGCCGGCTTACCCGGCTTGTAGGTGGGGATTCCCTCCAGCTCGGCGCGCAGCTTGGGGCTCGTCTCGCTCACCGCAGTCCTCCTCGTGACCACCACCGGCTTCAATACTGCTCACCTTATGAGGATTCGGCGCGCCTGCGTACAGCTGAGAACGGACCTCCGCTCGCGAAACCCGCGTCGGCCCGGCCCGGCCGGGCGGCCGGGCCGGCCGGGCCGGCCCGGCGGCCGTGACACACCCCACCTACATCAGAGGCATCCCCCCATGAAGGCGGACGAAGGCGTACACGGTGGGGGGCGCACCGAACATATATCTATGCGCCGGTGGCCTGCGCCGTAGCGCGCATCCCTCGTGCAGGTGAGTTGAGACCTCTTCGAAACATCGGTGCCTTGGCAGGCCCATCCGTGCTCACGCGCCACGTCCTGGCACAGAACAGTCCAACTGCCTTGCTTTCCGATGCAATTGGCTACCTCTGACCGTGCAGAAACGTGCCTGCTAATGCGTGCATATGCGTCCGCCCTACCCCACCGGATGAGCCCTACTATCGGCTCGCCATGACAGCAGCAGGGAAGCACCAGGTGAGCCGCGCGGAAACCTCACGCCGAGGCAGCCGGCCGGGCCGGGCGGGCATCAGGGACGTGGCCGCCGCCGCCGGAGTCTCCATCACGACCGTCTCCGATGCCCTCAACGGCAAGGGCAGGCTCCCGGACGCCACCCGACGCCATGTCCGCGAGGTCGCCGACCGACTGGGCTATCGCCCCTCGGCAGCGGCCCGAACGCTCCGTACCGGCAAGTCGGGCCTCATCGGTCTGACCGTGACCACGTACGGGGATGAACCTTTCACCTTCACCGAGTTCGCGTACTTCGCCGAAATGGCGCGGGCGGCCACGTCCGCCGCGCTCGCCCGCGGCTACGCCCTCGTCATCCTCCCCGCGACCTCGCGCCACGACGTGTGGTCGAACGTCGCCCTGGACGGCACGGTGGTCATCGACCCCTCCGACCAGGATCCGGTGGTCGGTGAACTCGTCCGCCAGGGCTTACCGGTCGTCTCCGACGGCCGCCCGGCCGGCCGCTCCCGGTCACCGCGTGGGTGGACAACGACCACGAGGCCGCCGTCCTCGACATCCTCGACCACCTGGCCGACGCCGGCGCCCGCCGCATCGGCCTCCTCACCGGCACCACCACCGACACCTACACCCACCTATCGACCAGCGCGTACCTGCACTGGTGCGAGCGCGTCGGCCAGGACCCGGTCTACGAGTCCTACCCCGCCCACGATCCGTGCGCGGGCGCCGTCGCGGCCGACCGGCTGCTGGCCCGGCCCGACCGGCCGGACGCCGTCTACGGCCTGTTCGACCCCAACGGCACCGATCTCCTCGCCGCCGCCCGCCGCTACGGCCTGCGCGTCCCGGAGGACCTGCTGCTGGTGTGCTGCAGCGAGTCCACCGTGTACGCCAACACCGAGCCACCCATCACCACCCTGTCGCTGAAGCCCCGGCGCATCGGCACCGCGGTGGTCCAGCTCCTCATCGACGCGATCGAGGGCGTCGAGTCGGACCGGCCCGTCGAACAGGTGATACCGACGGAACTGATCGTGCGTACCTCGTCCCAGCGACGTTCACCACGTACGACGGTCAGTCCACCGCGGTTGCCGGAGGAGAAGTAGGAGGGGCGGGCGGGCGGCGGGGGAGGCTTCTCGTGCGGCTTTCGAGCGGCTTTCGAGCGGCTTCTCGTCAGACCTGCCGTCCGACCTTCCGTTCCGCTTGCCGTGCGGCTTCTGGCACGGGGCAGGGCGGCGCGACGGCGGGGTGACCCGACGGCAGGGTGGCCCGCCGAGGAAGTGGCCCGACAAGAGGGTGGCGGGGCGGAGGGAAGAGGGTGGCGGGGCAGATGGCCTGGTTCCGGTTCCGGGCCGTCCGGACCGTAGGGAAGGGGCGCCACCGGGCCTCTGTCAGTCGGACGGCCGCGGAGGGGTTCCGCCGCGCCCGCCCGCGGCGCCGCCCCGCTGGCAGGGGTCGACGGCAGTCGAAGGCCCACCGGAGGGACACGGCCCCGGCGGTCCCTGAACGCCCGGCTCGAGCAGCCCGGAGTCCAGTCGGAACTGGTCGGCATGAGCCGTTGGGCATGAGCGCATCGGCATGAGCCGAGGCGGAGTTGCCGGCGCCACCCGAAACCCGGCCCGCCGCCGAACGCCACCGGACCCCACACCCCACGCCGCGCCGCGGCACCCCGCAACACACCCCCGGATTCCCCGCCGACGGCGGACATGCGGGGGCCGAGGGTGTAAGCACGGTGTGCGGTGGGTGAGCGAGTACTGCCGAAGCCCGACCCAATCGGGGCGAAAGCCGCGGTGAACAGGAGTCTTGCTCCGATTCACCACCCCTGGGTCGTCACACGGCACGATCCGCATTCCTATGATGGGCGCACGGCACCGCGGACCGTTGCGACCAGGCAGTCCGAAGCGGTGCAGATGCGGCGCGATGGTGGAGGGGTCTGATGACTCAGGGGGCCGGTCAGGGACCCGAGGTGGAGCGTACGGCGACAGTGCGCGACTTCCGGGTGCCCGCATACGTCCACGAGACCGGTCCGCACGCCCACAGCGCGCACCCCGGCAACGCGGCACCGCCTCTCGAGGACCCCCTCGAACCCCCGGACGGCTACACGCCCACCCAGCGGGACCTGCCCGTCATCAACCGGGGCGACACCGTTCAGGTGAGCGTCGACCCGGCCGTCGCGCAGGCTCCCCAGGCCGCGACCGGCCCCGGTCCGCTGTTCGTCGTGGGCGACGTACACGGCTATCTGGACGAGCTGATCGCCGCGCTCCAGGAGAAGGGCCTGGTCGACACGGCAGGCAACTGGTGCGCGGGTACCGCCCGGCTGTGGTTCCTCGGCGACTTCACCGACCGCGGCCCGGACGGCATCGGCGTGATCGACCTCGTGATGCGCCTGTCCGCCGAGGCCGCGGCGGCCGGGGGCTACTGCAAGGCCCTCATGGGCAATCACGAGCTGCTCCTGCTGGGCGCCAAGCGGTTCGGCGACACCCCCGTCAACTCCGGCGCCGGCACCGCCACCTTCCAGGCGGCCTGGCTGCTCAACGGCGGACAGAAATCCGACATGGACCGCCTCCAGGACCATCACCTCCAGTGGATGGCCCGCCTCGACGCCGTGGAGGAGGTCGACGGTCATCTGCTCGTGCACTCCGACACCACCGCCTACCTCGACTACGGCGACTCGATCGAGGCGGTCAACGACACCGTCCACGAGATGATCACCCGTAACGACGCGGACGAAGTGTGGGACCTGTTCCGCAAGTTCACCAAGCGCTTCTCCTTCCGCGACGAGGGCGGCGCCGATGCCGTCCGCTCCCTGCTCGATACGTACGGCGGCACCCGCATCGTTCACGGCCACAGCCCGATTCCGTATCTGCTGGGCGATGTCGGCTCCGAGGACGACGAGGACTCGGCCGGTCCGGTGGTCGCAGGGCCGCACGTCTACGCCGACGGACTGGCCATCGCGATGGACGGCGGCGTGACGATGGCCGGAAAACTGCTGGTCCAGCAACTGCCACTGCCCCTCTGACCGTTCCCGGGTCCGACGCCGACCGCGCCGGACCCGTCCGACGGCGGCGCGGCCCAGGGGCCAATTTCAGCAAACCCCCTGTTACCTCATGCCGTCGCCGCTCTACCATCGGCTTATCCGTAGCAGGCTCCCCTCCGTTTCTACCCGACGGCTCGTTGGCATGCGAGCCCCAAGCCCTACGGAGCATCGGGGGATGCACATGAACAGCGTTCCGCAGCACCTGCACAGCGAGGACCGCCAGGAGTACGAGCGGATCCTCGACGAGGCGCTGCGCTCCGCACCACACCACCCGGAACTGGCCGCTGGGGGACAGCGGCTCAACCCCGAACAACTGCGCACCATGGCGCTCAACGCCTCCGCGCTCATCACGGCGTCCGCGGCGACGGAGTACCAGCACTATGTGAAGGTCCGCGCCGAACTGCGCCATCCGGCGCCGTCCTCCCCGTCCTCGGCCGGGCATGAGTCCGGCACCGGTGAGCCGGGCGTGGGCGGGATGGGCCTCGCCGCCACCATGGGGGAGGCCGCCGAGGTCGCCGGAGCGGGCGCCGTCGCCATCGCCGCCGTGCTCACCCCGGTCCTCGCCGGTACCGCCGCAGTGATCTTCCTGCTCGTCGGTTACATCCTGCGGATGCTCGACCCCGAGCCGGCGTTCGCCAAGGCGATGCTCACCACCGGATGGACGTTCGGGGCCGTGGCCGCGGCCGCGATCCTCGTCGCCACCGTCGGCCTCCTGCTCACCGCCCTGCGCAACCGTCCCTCCCTGGCGGCCGGCCCGTACAGCGAACTGAGCGAGGAGGTGGACCGCGCGAAGGAAGCCTGGCGGGAAGCCCTGCTGGAGCGGGGCATCCTGCCCTTCCTGCGCGAGGCCCTCGCCAACCCCGGCACCAGCGCCGCACTCGACCCCGCACCGGCCCCGCCGCCACCCACCGGCCGCCTGCCGAAGATCGGTTACGACCGTCCGGGCTTCAGCAGTCCCGACGAAGGAACCTCGGCCGGCTCCCGCCCCAGTTACAGCAGCCCGGACTACAGCAGTCCGGACTTCGGGGGGCCGGAACACCAGCCGGAATAGGCCCCCGGCTTGCGCCCCCGCCCAGGGGAGCGCAGGCCGCAGGCCCCGCCGGTTCGCCGCGGCAGCGGGCCGCCTGGGCCCGGCTGTCCCGGGCGTCCTCGGCCGACGAAAGGAGGCCGACGGCGTCAGTCGGCATGCCGGTCAGAGGATGCCCGCCTGCCCCGCGGCCATGAGCCAGCTCGGGAACTCGGACAGGAGACGGTCGTACAGCTCCTGGTCCGGGACCGTGCGGATGTCGTCCACGGCGAAGAAGCCGACGTTGTCCACACGTCGGCCGGGCAGAGTGTCGAACCGCTCCAGAACGCCGTAGTTCGAGCGGCCGAGCCCGACGAACTGCCAGAAGATCGGCTCATCCGCCGCCGCGCGCAGCTCCTTCTCGATCGCGGCGTCGCGGTAGACACCTCCGTCGGAGAAGAACAGCACCAGCGTCGGCACCGCCGCCGGATTCGCCCGAACATAGTCTCTGACCTGGGCGATCACCTTCTGTTCCTCGTTCTGGATGCCGACCGAACGCATGTCCACCTGGCCCGGTTGCAGCCCCTTGCGCGGCTTCTTGCTCCGCCGGAAGAGGCTGATCTCCCCCACCCGCACATGCAGCCGCAGCCACTCGGGCAGTTCGCCCAGGCGCAGGTCCGGCAGCCGGGCAGGGTCGGAGGCGAACGTCCAGGCCTGCATCTCGCCGTCGTCATCAAGCTCCGCCACCACAGCGGCCATCCGCTCGACCACGTCGGCCACCACCCCGCCGGAGTACAGGAACGACATGGACCCCGACGCGTCGAGCACCAGTACGACCCGCGCGCTGACCCCCGAGGCACCACTCTTCCTCAGACTGACCGCGACCTGCTCCTTCCGCAGGGACAACCGCTTGCGCATGTCAACCGGAAGGTGCTCCTCCCCCTTGGTGAGCCGAGTCCCGGCAGGCGGCGCTGATACGGCGGCGGAGGCTGGCGGAGCCGAGGGAGGCGGGGGCGGGAGCGGCGTACGTACGGCCGATGCCGCGGGGTCGGCTGCCGTGGCGGCGGGCTCCTCATCGACGCTGATCCCGAAGTCCGTGGCCAGCCCCGCGAGCCCGGAGGCATACCCCTGCCCGACCGCACGGAACTTCCACTGCCCGCCCGCAGGTACAACTCACCTCCGATGAACGCCGTTTCCGTCTCTCCCCGCATCTCGAACCGCGCCAGCTCCGCCAGGCTCCCGGCATCGATCAGCCTGAGCGTGAGCCCGGCCACCTGCCCGAAGGTGCCGCCGTCGGCGGACGCGCACAGCTCCACGCGCGCGACGGCACTCTCCAGCGAACGCAGGTCCACCTCGACGGTGTCGGCAGTGACACCGGCGGCGCTCCGCTTCCCCAGATGGGTGACGGCGCCGGAGGCATGCCGGGGTTGGTTGTAGAAGACGAAGTCCGCGTCGTCACGCACCTTTCCGGCGGCGGTCAGCAGCAGAGCCGACACATCCACGTCCGGCCCGCCACCCAGCTCGGACCAACTGATCTCGACGCGCACGGACGGCACATCGACCGGCAGATTGGCGCCCTTGCTCATGGATCGCGCTGTCATACCCCCAGTGTGCCGACCCCTCCCCAGAAGCACCGCCCCCAGGACGATCCCCCGCGCGTCAGTCCGCGATCGGCAGATACACGCGATTGCCCGCGGCCGCGAACTCCTTGGACTTCTGCGCCATTCCTTCCTCGACCTCCGCCCGACTGCCGCCGTGCTCACGACGGATGTCATGGGAGATCTTCATCGAACAGAACTTCGGTCCGCACATCGAGCAGAAGTGAGCCGTCTTGGCCGGCTCCGCAGGCAGTGTCTCGTCGTGGAACTCCCGGGCGGTGTCCGGGTCGAGGGCCAGGTTGAACTGGTCCTCCCAGCGGAACTCGAAACGGGCGTCGGACAGCGCGTCGTCCCACTCCTGCGCACCGGGGTGTCCCTTGGCGAGATCGGCCGCGTGGGCGGCGATCTTGTAGGTGATGACGCCGGTCTTGACGTCGTCACGGTTGGGCAGGCCCAGGTGCTCCTTGGGCGTGACGTAGCAGAGCATGGCCGTACCCCACCAGGCGATCATCGCCGCACCGATGCCGGAGGTGATGTGGTCGTACGCCGGGGCGACGTCCGTCGTCAGCGGGCCGAGCGTATAGAACGGAGCTTCATCGCAGATCTCCTGCTGAAGGTCGATGTTCTCCTTGATCTTGTGCATCGGGACATGTCCCGGGCCTTCGATCATCGTCTGAACATGGAAACGCTTCGCGATCCGGTTGAGTTCCCCGAGCGTGCGCAACTCCGCGAACTGCGCCTCGTCGTTGGCGTCCGCGATCGAACCGGGCCGCAGACCGTCGCCCAGCGAGTACGTGACGTCGTAGGCCGCGAGGATCTCGCAGAGTTCCTCGAAGTTCTCGTAGAGGAACGACTCCTTGTGGTGTGCCAGGCACCAGGCGGCCATGATCGACCCGCCGCGGGAGACGATGCCGGTCTTGCGGTTGGCCGTCAACGGGACGTACGGGAGGCGCACGCCCGCGTGGACGGTCATGTAGTCCACGCCCTGCTCGGCCTGCTCGATCACCGTGTCCTTGTAGATCTCCCAGGTCAGCTCCTCGGCCCGGCCGTCTACCTTCTCCAGCGCCTGATAGAGCGGCACGGTGCCGATGGGGACGGGGGGAGTTGCGCAGCACCCACTCGCGGGTGGTGTGGATGTTGCGGCCGGTGGACAGGTCCATGACCGTGTCGCGCCCCAACGGGTCGCCCAGGTCATCTTCTCGACCTCCTCCTCGATGGAGGACGTCACCGCCGAGTTGCCGATGTTGGCGTTGACCTTCACCAGGAACCGCTTACCGATGATCATCGGCTCGATCTCCGGATGGTTGACGTTGGCCGGCAGCACCGCACGTCCGGCCGCGATCTCCTCTCGTACGACCTCGGGCTCCACGTTCTCCCGGATGGCCACGTACTCCATCTCCGGTGTGATCTCGCCCCGGCGCGCGTACGCGAGTTGGGTGACCGCCTGACCGTCACGGCCCCGGCGTGGCAGGCGCGGCCGCCCCGGGAAGACCGCGTCGAGGTTGCGCAGCCCGCCGCGCGGCGAGGTGTGCTTGATCCCGTCGTCCTCCGGACGGACGGGGCGGCCCGCGTACTCCTCCGTGTCACCGCGGGCGATGACCCAGTTCTCCCGCAGAGGCGGCAACCCCCTGCGGACGTCCGTCTCGACGAGCGGATCGGTGTACGGGCCCGAGGTGTCGTACAGCGTGACCGACCGGCCGTTGGTGAGATGCACCTGACGGACCGGCACGCGCAGGTCGGAGCGGGTGCCCTCGACATACGCCTTGTGCCATCCGATGGACTTCCCGGCCTCCCCGTCGGCAGAGACCTCGTCGGAGGTCTGCGCGGAGGCAGGCGTGCGTGCGTCCTTGTTGGTCATGAGACCTACTCCCTACGCCGGCATTACCCGGTAACAGGTTCAGCGGTCGACGCAGCGGCTTCCGTCTGCCGACGTGTCATGTGAAACATCACTCGGTTGTGGTGACGTTCCACGTGAAACATCGCGAAGACGGAGGTCAGCGCCCTCTCAGCCCGGTGCTCCGAGCTCCCGCGTGTGCAAAGGTGCCTCCACGCTAGCGTCCTTTGTGGCGCGGTGAACAGTGGGCCTCTGTCGTTCTTGCGATGATCGGGCGGTGACCACGACACCCCATCCCCCGTTCCCACCGCCCGAACAGCCCCGTAGGCCAGGCATTCCTCCCGACGGACGCCCCGGGCGAGGACAGGGGTACGGCGTCGGTGGCGGTTCCGCTCCCCGCCCCGTCGCCCAACCCGGTTCCGGCCCGGTTTCCCGTCCCGAGGGCGGTTACGGCTTCGGTCCTGACGGCGGACAGGGCGCCGGCCCCGGCTCCGGCGGACCCGGACACGTACCCGGTGACGGAGGACATGGGTTCGGTGGGGGCCAGGGCGGCGGCCGTGACGGAGGCGCAGGCGAGGGCGCAGGCGGGGGCCGCGGACACGGCCCGGGTCCGGGTGCGGGTCCGGGTGACGGGCACGGCTCGGACGACGGCAACGGGCACAGCGGCGGGCACAGCGGCGGGCACGGTGGACACGGCCCCGGCGCAGGCGACGGGCACGGGCATGGGCACAGCCACAGTCACGGTCCTGCCGCCCCCGTCTCCCGACATCTGCGCAAGGTCATCGCGGCCGTTCTCATCCCCTTCGGCGTGGCCGTACTCGTCGGCATGGTCGTGCTGTGGCCCGGCGGTGCCCCGGCGCACGAGCGCACCGGTGTCGGCTTCGACCGGCAGACACAGCAGGCGACGGTCGCCGAGGTCGAGAGCATCAGCTGCTCGTCGGCGAACGCCTCGGGCGGCACACCGACCGGTGACACCTCGACCGCCGAGGGCTCCTCCGCGCAGCAGCAGGAGGACGGCACCTGCAAGAAGGCCACGATCCGCGTGGACACCGGCGCGGACAAGGGCCGTACGTTCACCGAGATCGTCCAGCCGGACCAGTCACGGCAGTTGCACGAGGGCCAGAAGGTCGTGGTCGCCTACGAGCCCTCCGCGCCGAAGGACCTTCAGTACTCGGTCACCGACGTGGACCGCCGTGTCCCCCTGAGCCTGCTCGCCATCATCTTCGCCGTCGCCGTCGTGGTCGTCGGGCGACTGCGGGGTGTCATGGCGCTGGTCGCGCTGGCCATCAGCTTCATGGTGCTGAACTTCTTCGTCCTGCCCGCGATCCTGCAGGGCTCGAACCCGCTGGCCGTGGCGGTCGTCGGGGCGAGTGCCATCATGCTGATCGCCCTCTACCTGTGTCACGGCCTCTCGGCCCGCACCTCCGTGGCCGTACTGGGCACGCTGATCTCCCTCCTGCTGATCGGCGTCCTCGGCTCCTGGTTCGTCGACTGGGCGGCGCTGACCGGCAACACGGACGACAACACCGGTCTGATCCACGGTCTGTACCCGACGATCGACATGAGCGGTCTGCTCCTGGCCGGCATCATCATCGGTTCGCTCGGTGTCCTCGACGACGTGACGGTCACGCAGACGTCGGCGGTCTGGGAACTCCACGAGGCCAACCCGTCGATGGGCTGGCGGGGGCTGTACCGGGCAGGCATCCGGATCGGCCGCGACCACATCGCGTCCGTGGTCAACACGCTCGTCCTCGCCTACGCCGGCGCCGCGCTGCCACTGCTGCTGCTGTTCTCCATCGCGGAGAGCAGTGTCGGTACGGTTGCCAACAGCGAGCTGGTCGCCGAGGAGATCGTGCGCACGCTGATCGGTTCGATCGGTCTGGTCGCGTCGGTTCCGGTCACCACGGCACTCGCCGCACTCGTGGTCTCGGCGGACCGGCCAGGAACCGGCGCGCTGCCCGAGACGGCCCCGGCGACACCCGGGGCCACATCGGCCGGTACGTCGGGCCCCGCCCCGCAGCAGGGCTCTCGGGGCGGCAAGGGCAGGCGGCGCAAGCACTGACGCGGGCGGGGCGCTCGAAGGGAGCCACGGGGTGCCGTCGCCCTTCGAACGCCCCGTCCCCGCAGAAGCGTTCCTTCAACCTTGCGCCACGAGCCCCCGTCCAGACCTCACCCGGCGCTCTGCTCCTCCGCCAGGATCCTGTCCAAGGCCTCGTCGAGATGGGCGTCGAAGTCGGCGAACGCACCCTCCTGTCCCAGCGGGACCAACTTGTCTGTGCGGTCGAGGAAGGCCACGAGCGGAGCCGCCGACGAGCGGAACACCGCCTGGTCACCCCCCACCTGAAGCCGGATCAGCACCTCGCCCAGCACCTCCCGGTCGGCCGGCGAGACCCGCACATCTCCCTCACCGCACGGCCTGCCCACCCCGTCGATGAGCAGCTCACGCCCGAACGCCCAAGTCACCGGGGCATCACCGGGCAGATGGAAAGTGAGCCGTACGGCGTACGGATCGCAGGTCTCGTAGCCCAGTTCCACCGGGATGCGGAACGAGAGCTCCTCGGAAACGAGAAAGCTCATCATGACCTCTGCCTCTACTGCCTGCACGGACTCGCGCATCGCCTTCCCCGTCATTGCCGTCGACTGGCTGGGAATCAACCCCTGACACTGCACGCATCTTGCTGAACGTACACAACAGATCACAAGGAGTGAGTTTTCAGATACTGATAGAGACCGCAAGTGATCCCAGCACCCGGCCGATCTCGCTCTGCAACTGCTCCACGGCAGTGGGCAGCCGGTCGGCCTGGTGAGCGGGGAGGGAGATGGCCATCGTGGCGGCGGTGGTGCCCACCGTGATCGGGATCGCGGCACACACCGTGCCCAGCGCGTACTCCTGCCGTTCGACGACCGTCCCCATCCGCCGCACCTGGGCCAGCCGCCGCAACAGGGTGTGGTCGTCCCGGACGGTGTACGGGGTGATCGACTGCACGGGGTAGCGGTCCAGATGGTCGCGGCGGGCCTTGTCGTCCAGCTGGGAGAGCAGGCACTGGCCGATGGCGTGCGCGTGCCCGGTCTCGCGGAAGTCCGCCCATTCCTCGACAGCTGGATTACCCGGGGTGTCGGAGACGCACACGACCTCGATCTCGCCGTCCCGGTAGCGGGCGTAGTACACCGGAACGCCGATCGAATCGCGCCAGTGCGCGAGGGTGGCGGCCACGGTGCTGCGACGTTCCTGCGCGGCCCCGCTGCTGCCGAGGCGCTCGGCGGCCTCGCCGAGGTAGAACATCCCCTTGTCGCGCCGCAGGTAGCCCTCGTGCACGAGGGTGCGCAGCAGGTGGTACGCCGTGGGCAACGCCAGCCCTGTCTCACGGGCCAGTTGCTTGGCCGGCGCCCCGCCGTCGTGCCGGGCCACGGATTCCAGCAGTCGCATGGCGCGCTGTACGGAACCGATGAGCGTCGCCGCGGACTGCGGTTGTCCGGGGATGCCTCTGTCCGCCGGCCGCTGGAGCGGGGGGGTGGTGGAATGCGGACGGGTGGGGGGTGAGTGCGGTTCCGCGAATGCTGCGGTGTCAACCGTGGCCAAGGGTCACTCCCGAAGCTCGAGAGGGCGGTCCGTGCGGGGAACACGGGAGGGGGCACCGATCGCGGGTGCATCCCCGCGAGGGGTTCCGGACTTTAACGGCCCGCCACCGCAGACGGTCGTGCTGTCAGGAAAACTTCCCCCGGCCGAGGGAACCGGCGCATCCTGTTACCGGTCCCCGCTCCCCGCACCACTCACCAGTCGCCGCGGGACGAGGACCCCGCCGTGAACTTGCGGACCACGTAGACCAGTCCGCCGACGACTGCGACGAAGACCAGCAGCTTGAACAGAAGGCCGATCACGAAGCCGACGACGCTCGCTATCAGGCCGCCGAACACGACCAGTGCGATGACCGGCACCGCCACCCACTTCACCCACCACGGCAGTCCCGCGAAGATCTCTTGCATCGCCCTCGTCCTCGTCTGTCCTGTCCGGTGCCACTGACGGCCCGGATCTTTCGGTGTCCTGCCGTCGATGCTAGGGCCGAAGGGGGTGCCTGCGGGGGCCTCGCACCCCTTGTCCTCCCCTGACCGATCCCTTAGGGAACCCCGAGGTGGCGCGTCCCCTGCCAGACGGAGACGCTCAGCCCTCCGCAGGTGAGAAGACGACCAGGACTCGCAGGTCCTCGCTGATGTGATGGAACTTGTGGGCGACCCCGGCGGGCACGTACACGACGCTTCCGCGCGCGACCTGGGTGGTCTCCAGGCCGACCGTGATGGAGGCCCGCCCGCTCACGACGAAGTAGACCTCGTCCTGGTTGTGCGGGTTCTGGGGATCATGGTCCCCGGCATCGAGTGCGTAGAGGCCGACCGACATGTTCCGCTCCCGCAGAAACTGCAGGTAGGCCCCATCGTTGGCGGCTCTCTCCGCCTCCAGTTCATCCAACCGGAATGCCTTCATCGCCCTCGTCCGCCCTCGTAGCCGATCTCTTCTGCCACGATCAGACACATGAAGAATTTTGTAGTCAAGACGATCGCCAACGCGGGCGCCCTGGCGGTCGCCGTCTGGCTGCTGGACAAGATCACGTTGACCGGTGCCGGCACGGGCAAGAAGGTCGGCACCCTGATCGTGGTGGCGCTCCTGTTCGGCCTGGTCAACTTCCTGGTCAAGCCCGTCGTGCAGGTGCTGACCTTCCCCCTCTTCATCCTCACGCTCGGCCTGATCACCCTGGTGGTGAACGCGCTGATGCTGCTGCTCACCTCGTGGCTGGCCGACAAGCTCGACCTCAGCTTCCACGTCGAGGGATTCTGGACCGCGGTCCTGGGTGGCCTGATCATCTCCGTCGTCTCCTGGGCCCTCAACGTCGTCCTGCCCGACGAGGACTGAGCGTGCGATGAACTACCGCGTCTGCTTCGTCTGCACCGGCAACATCTGCCGCTCCCCGATGGCCGAGGCCGTCTTCCGCGCGCGCGTCGCGGAGGCCGGTCTCGCAGCCCTGGTCGAGGTGGACAGTGCCGGTACGGGCGACTGGCACGTGGGCGAGGGCGCCGACCCGCGCACCCTCTCCGTCCTGGAGGAGAACGGCTACTCCGTCGAACACACGGCCCGCATGTTCGAACGGTCCTGGTTCTCCCGCCTCGACCTCGTGATCGCCCTGGACGCCGGCCACCTCAGGGCCCTGCGCCGCCTCGCCCCCACCGACGAGGACGCCCAGAAGATTCGCCTGCTGCGCGCGTACGCCCCCGCAGCGGACGGCGACCTGGACGTTCCCGACCCGTACTACGGGGGCCGGGACGGCTTCGAGGAGTGCCTGCGGATGGTGGAGGAGGCGAGCGTCGGCCTGCTGGCCGCGGTTCGCGCGGACATGGAAGGACGAGTGGCATGAGTGAGCCCACCGCGGCCGGAGGCACCGGCGAGGGCACGCGCGCTGTGCGTGCCGGTCTTCCGGAGCCGGTGAAGTACGAACCCACGCTGCCGGGCCCGGTGTTCGCCGCGCACTTCCACCTGCCCGGCGAGCCCACGGGGCCTTACACCTACGGCCGTGACGAGAACCCGACCTGGACCCGTCTGGAGCGCGCCGTGGGCGAGCTGGAGGCGCCGGGGCAGGACGACGTCGACACGCTCGTGTTCGCCTCCGGCATGGCGGCGATCTCGTCCGTGCTCTTCTCCCAGCTGCGCGCCGGGGACACCGTGGTCCTGCCCAGTGACGGCTATCAGGCGCTCCCCCTGGTGCGTGCCCAACTGGAGGCGTACGGCATCGAGGTGCGCACCGCGCCGACCGGCGGCGACGCCCAGCTCGCCGTTCTGGACGGGGCGAAGCTGCTGTGGATCGAGTCCCCCTCGAACCCCGGCCTCGACGTCTGCGACATCCGGCGTCTCGCCGAGGCGGCACACGCGCGTGGGGCCCTGGTGGCCGTCGACAACACGCTCGCGACGCCGCTCGGGCAGCGCCCGCTGGAACTCGGCGCCGACTTCTCGGTGGCCAGCGGAACCAAGCAGCTCACCGGGCACGGCGACGTCCTCCTCGGTTACGTCACCGGACGCTCCGGCGAACCGATGACGGCCGTACGACGCTGGCGCAAGATCGTCGGGGCGATCCCGGGGCCCATGGAGGCCTGGCTCGCGCACCGGTCGATCGCCACGCTCCAGATGCGTGTGGACCGTCAGAGCGCCACCGCCCTGGCCGTCGCTCAGGCGCTGCGGGGAAGGCCGGAGGTGACCGGGCTGCGGTACCCGGGGCTGGCCGACGACCCGTCGCACCAGGTGGCCTCCCGGCAGATGCGGCGCCATGGGTGCGTGGTCTCCTTCACGTTGCCCACGCGCGCGCGTGCCGAGCGTTTCCTCGAGGAGCTGCGGCTCGTGGACGACGCGACGAGCTTCGGCGGTGTGCGCTCGACCGCCGAGCGGCGTGGGCGCTGGGGCGGGGACGCTGTGCCGGAGGGCTTCATCCGGCTGTCGGTCGGCGCCGAGGACCCGGACGATCTGGTGGCGGACGTACTCCGCGCGCTGGAGGAGTCGGTGTGGTGACCGGCTCACGGATGCCCCGCGGGTGTCCTTCTCCGTGCGGCGGACGGTCCGAGCCTCCCCCCTCGTGGCTCGACGTCCTGCGGTTCTGCGCGCGAAGAACCGCGCGCACTAGGCTAGTTGACTCTGTGTCAGTGTCCAATCACAGTAGCGACAGAGACCTATCGACATATTTATAGTTGGACCCTGCCTCGGCCCGGGAGAAAGCAGGGGAAGGGGGAGCTCGCTTCATGGATCTGGCTTTGCTGCGCACCTTCGTGACCGTGCACCGAGCCGGTTCCTTCACCCGCGCCGCCGCCCTGCTGGGCCTGTCGCAGCCGGCCGTCACCTCACAGATCCGCACGCTGGAGAGGCAGCTAGGCCGTCCCCTGTTCCTGCGCCAGGCCCGAGGTGTGACGCCGACGACCATCGGGGACGAGCTGGCCCACAAGGCCGCCCCGCACCTCGACGCCCTGGTGGAGATCACCGGGACCGGCCTGGACGACGAATCATCCGTGCGGACGCTGCACCTTGCCGGGCCGCCCGAGTTCACCGCCGAACGCGCCCTTCCCTCCCTCACCGGGCTGACCGGCGACGACGGACAGGGGTTCGCCCTGCGCGCCTCCTTCGGGACCGCAGAGGAGGTCCTGGACGGGCTGTCCGCCGGACACCACGACCTCGCCATCACCACGGCCCGGCCACGCGGGGCCCTGTTCACGGCCACCCCGCTGTGCGACGAGGAGCACGTCCTGGTCGCCGCGCCGAGCCGGGCCGGGCCGATCGACACCGAGAGACTGGGCCGCCGCGGGGGAGCGTCCGCGCTGGAGGATCTTCCTGTGGTCGAGGTCCACGAGTCGCTGCCCTTCGTCTCCCGCTACTGGGCCTCCGTCTTCGACGCCCGCCCCGCGGCCTCGGGCGTCGTCATCGTCCCCGACCTGCGCGCGGTCCTGGCCTGTGTGACCGCGGGGGCGGGTCTGGCGGTGCTGCCCCGCTATCTGTGCACGGCCGCCCTCGGCCGCGGGGACGTCGTCGAACTGCACCGACCGCCGGTGCCGCCGCTTCGGACCTACGTCCTGGTGGTGCGCACCGGCACGCTGGCGATGCCGCACATCGCACGGGCGCACGACTGGTTGCTGAGGGCGGCGGCCGACTGGTGCTGAACCGGCTTCCTCCGCGCCTCCGGCTCCTCACGCACCGGGCTCACCCGGTGACGATTCGCGATGTTTCACGTGGAACCAGCCGGGCCACATTCCTCCCATGACCGTCCGACCTGTGGTCAAGCGCACAGCGCGCGCCGTTCTGCTGGACGGCGACGACCTGATCTTGATCAAACGCACCAAGCCCGGCCTCGATCCGTACTGGGTCACGCCCGGTGGCGGAGTCGAACCGGAGGACACGACCGTCGTCGACGCCCTGCACCGGGAGGTCTACGAGGAACTCGGTGCCAAGATCATCGACGTGGTCCCCTGCTTCGTCGACACCGTCGAGCACATCGGCGAGGACGGCGGTGCGACCGGCGTGAAGGTGCAGCACTTCTTCGTCTGCCGACTGGTGTCCATGGACCTGGGCCTGCGACACGGACCCGAGATCGACGAACCCGTTGGGGAGTACGAGATCGTCCGCGTGCCGTTCACCCGGGTCGGGATCGCCTCCGTCCACCTCGTCCCACTGTCGCTGCGGCACTACCTCGACGGCAACATCGAGGGGGTACGGGCCATGCACGCGCCCGACCTGGGGTGACCCCCACGGCTCGGGATCAGCTCCCGGCGGCGACCAGTTCCTCCACCGAGTCGTGGCGTATGCGCTCCGCCGGGATACCCACGCCGCGCAGGGCGTCCACGCCGCTGCGGATCATGCCAGGTGGACCGGACACATAGGCGTCGTACTCGGTCCAGGGGCCGAAGGCCCGTATGGCGTCGGGCAGCTGGAGCACGCCGTGCCGGTCGACCACCGGGCGGACCTCGAGCCAGGGGTGGGACCGCTGGAGCCTGAGCATGGTGTCGATGTCGTACAGGTCATGGTCGCTGCGGGCGCCGTAGAAGACCTCCACCGGGCGGCGGGCGCCGTGTTCGGCGACATCCTCGACGAGAGCCTTGATGGGGGCGATGCCGGTGCCGCCGCCCAGACAGAGCAGCCCGCTGTCCCGGGTGTGGTCGACGGTCATCGAGCCTGCCGGCGGCCCCAGCCGGACGACGTCGCCGGGCTGCGCGCGATGCACGAGGGCGTTGGACACCCATCCCGCCGGTACGGCCTTCACATGCAACGTGAGCAGTCCGTCGGAGCGGGGTGCCGAGGCGAAGGAGTAGTGCCGCCAGATCCGCGGCCACCACGGCGTCTCCAGGCCCGCGTACTGCCCGGCGCGGAAGGGATAGGGCTGGTCGGGGCGGAGGGTGAGGACGGCGATGTCGGGCGTCCTCAGTTCGCGGGAGACGACCTCGGCGTACCACCACGCGGGTGCGCGCAACTCGTCCGCGGCCGCCGCGTCGATCATGACCTGCGAGATCGTCGTGTACGTCCGTACCCAGGCCGCCTCGGTCTCGGCGTCCCACACGGAAGCGGCGTACTTGCTCAACGCCCCGATCAGACACTCGCCGACGGCCGGGTAGTGCTCGGCGCGGGTGCCGTACTTGCGGTGTCCACGGCCGAGGTTCTGCAGGTAGTCGACGAGGACCGGGGTGTTGTCGATGTGCTCGGCGGCGGTGAGCAGCGCCTTGAGCAGCCGGTCGCGCTGGGCGTCCATCGCGGGCGGGAACAACGGACGCAGGTGGGGGTGGCGTACGAAGAGCAGCGCGTAGAAGTACGAGGTGACCTTGTCGGCCACGGGAGCCACCTCGGCCATGGTCCGGCGGACGAGGACGGCGTCCGGAGAGGGGTTCCCGGCGAGGGCGGGGCGTTGGGCGGGCACTCGGGGCTCAGAGGGCGCGGGAGGCGGTGCGGGTCGCGGGACGGCCCGGGGGCTGCCTGGAGGCCACCAGCGGCTTGTGAGGGGGCATCAGCCCGATGCGTACCGGGCTGATGGAGGGCGGTGGCTGTCCGAGACCCGGCCGGAGTCCGCGAAGGGGTCACCGCACGCGCATCGACGGAATCAGTGGTCTCCACGGGTGCGTGGGTGCGGCCGGCCGGTGGAGTCGTTGCGGCTGACCGCTCGGCGACGGAGGACGGCCGGGGCTCCGTGGAGGGCGCCCCGGCGAGGTCGCCCGGCGGCTCCACGGTGGATTCCGTGCGCCGATCGGCCGACGGCTCGGGCGCTGCCGTGGGAGGCGAGGGTATTCGGGTGCCGGTTTCCGCGGCCTCGCCCGGGGGCGGCTCGCCGATGGGGGCGTTCGCCTTCCTGCCCACCGGGCGGAGCGCCGCCAGACGGCGGCCGTCGGCGGCTTCCCGTTCGCCGTCGGTGGCTGGTGCCGGCTGCTTGTGCGGCGTGAACCATCCGTCCCCGCCGCCGGACGTGCCGTTGTCGGCCGACCTGGTGGTCGGAGCGTCCATGGTGTGCCTCGCCTCGAACATATTTCGGTCGGTCTGTGCACTTCCACGTTCGGAAGGTGCCTGCTTCCCCCGCAGACGGTCTGCCGTTCAGCGGCCCGTCCGACCGCTGTCCACCCGTGAATTCGGCTGCGTACGGTGACGCACGCACGGGAGAGATGCGACTGGGTCGCGGATCCCTCACCGCAGCATCGCCTCTGCGTGAACCCCTCGGTCGTTCAACCCGAATAGCGGGTCTTCGATCTCTCCATCTCGTTAGGCTGCATTGCCCTGTTTCCGGTCCGCGTGGAATGCGTAGGCCGTGTTTCGCGCATCACGTCCCGGACACGAACCGGAGTCGACCATACCGGGCGCCGCCTCACACACAAGTCCCGCCTTCCCTCCCCACGACTGCACCCGGGCGCGAACCACCGGTTCCCTCAATTACCGGGCGCCACACACCAATTCATAGGCATCCCACAGATCTTTCCCCACGTAGGAGTGGGACGCCAGGCCCGTCAGGTGCGGGTCGGCGTTGACCGCGACCGAGACCGGCACCGCCGCGAACGGATCCCTGCCGGAGAGCGAATCGCCATAGGCGACGCAGTCGGCCCGCGTCACGCCGAAGTCCGCACACAGCCGGTCGGCGATCAGCACCTTCGCCGCGGCATTGAGCACGCCCGCCGGATCCACGGGCTCGGTGAAAGGAACTGCGGGAAAGCGCGAACCGTGAGCGGCGTGTGCACCCCAGCCGGTCAGCCGCTCCACGAAGAACGACGGCGGCTCCTGGGCCCAGCCCTTCAGGGGACGTATCCGCCCGATGTTTCACGTGAAACGACGCCTGGTTGTCGGCACGCTGTGCAGTGGGCCACGGCTTGGCCAAAAGCACATACGACCTTGGGGAAACAGGTGGACGCCGACGGCACCGGTCGGACAGCCTGACGTGCGTGCCGACTCCTTCCCTCCTCGCTCTCCCCATCCGCCGCCTGACGCACCGCGACCTCGTCGCCTGCGCCGACTTGTCCGAGGACAGGGGGTGGCCGCGCGAGGAACACAAGTGGGGCCTCCTCCTCACCGCCGGAAAGGGCTACGGCATCGACGACCCGGACGGGGGTCTCGTCAGCGCCTGTGTGGTCACCGAGTACGGCCCGCACGGCCGTCCCGCTCTCGGAGCCATCGGCATGGTGTTGGTCGCCGAACGGCATGCCCGGCAGGGCGTCGGCCGCCGGCTCATGCGGCACATCACCTCCGTCATGAGCACGACCCCTCTGACCTTGCACGCGACACCGAACGGGCGTCCGCTGTACGAGGAGTTGGGGTTCAAGACGACGGGCCGCGCCGAGATGATGGTCGGCCGCTTCTCGCCCGGTGGATGGGAGCCCCGCGTTTCGACGCGTGCGGCCACGGCGGAGGACCTCACCACGATCCTCCGCCTGGACGAGGAGGTGTTCGGCACCGACCGTACCCCCGTGATCGCCCGGCTGCCCGCGTTCGCCGACCAGGTCCGGGTCGCCGAGGACGGCGGCCGGATCGTCGGCTACGCGGCCGCCTGGCCCAACATGGACACCCATGTCGTGGGGCCGCTGATCGCCCGGGACACGGAGACGGCGAAGTCCCTCGTGGCGTCCCTGGCCGAGCACACCGACCGTCCGCTGCGCACCGACATCGACGTCCGGCACGAGGAGCTGCTGGCCTGGCTCAAGGACCGCGGCCTGGCGCCCGTCGCCTTCAACACCGTCATGACCTATGGCATCACGGAGCTGCCCGGCGACTGGACGCGGCGGTTCGCTCCGCTGACGGTGGCGGCCGGCTGAGGCAACCGGGGACGCGGACGCCGGGTCCCGAGAATCGCGGAACCCGGCGTCATCCGAACGAAGGACAGCTTGGGTCAGGCCAGCGCCTCCACGGCCGCGGTGGCGAAGCCGTGGTCCTGCTCCGGTGCACCGCCGCCCACGCCGACGGCCCCGATCAGCCGCCCGTCACGGTGGACCGGTACGCCGCCCGCGATGAACAGCAGCGGCCTGTCGAGCGCGGTGGGCAGAGTGTGGAAGAGGCCACCGGGCTGGACGGCGTCGACGAGGTCGGCGGTGGGAGTGTTCAGCTGGAGCGCCGTGTAGGCCTTGCGCGTGCTCGTCTCGCCGGAGATCAGGACGGCGCGGTCGTCCCGGCGGAAGGCCAGCAGATGGCCACCCGCGTCCAGGACGCTGACGCTGACCGTGACCCCGGCGGTCTCGGCTGCGCGGCGGGCGGCCGTGAGGAGGACCTCGGCGTCATGGACGGTCAGGGGGGCGACGGCGGTGGTGGTGCTCACGGGGGCTTCTCCTTGCGGGTGCTTCTTGTGCGGGAAGGTCTGTGCGTGCTTGTCGTGGGGTGGGAGGAACCGGGAGGTGCGGGGACGGCCCTGGCTCCGCATCTCCGAGCGGCTCAGTGGTGGACGGCTGCCGGCTGTTCGGCCGGAGTCCGTCCGGTGACGACGGCGCTGGCGGCGCCGTCGCGGCGCTCCAGCGCGGCCGAGACGAGGGCGAGGACAAGGGCCGCTGCGGCGAGGGCGGCGCGACCCAGTTCGGGGCGGTGTAACCGAGGCCTCCGGCGATGACGAGGCCGCCGAGCCAGGCGGAGAGGGCGTTGCCCAGGTTGAAGGCGCCGATGTTCACCGCCGAGGCCAGCGTCGGAGCGCCGTGCGCCTGGTCGAGGACCCGCTTCTGGAGCGGCGGGACCGTGGCGAAGCCCAGGGCGCCGATCAGGACGATCGTGACAGCCGCGAGGACCTTGTTGTGCGCGGTCAGGGTGAAGAGGGCCAGGACGACCGCCAGGCTGCCCAGGGAGACGTACAGCATCGGCATCAGGGCACGGTCGGCGTACCTGCCGCCGACGAGGTTGCCGCCGACCATGCCGAGCCCGAAGAGGACGAGCAGCCAGGTGACGGAGCCCTCGGCGAAGCCGGTCACGTGGGTCATCATCGGCGCGATGTAGGTGATGGCCGCGAAGACACCGCCGAAGCCGAGGACGGTCATCGCCATGGCGAGCAGGACCTGGGTGTTCTTGAAGGCGGCCAGTTCGTGCCGCAGGTGTACGCCTTCCACGCGGGGCAGCTCGGGCACCAGTTTCGCGATGCCCGCCAGGCCGAGGACTCCGAGCAGGGCGACGATGCCGAAGGTCACGCGCCAGCCGGCGGTCTGCCCGACGAGGGTGCCCAGAGGGACGCCGACGACGTTGGCGACCGTGAGGCCGGTGAACATCATCGCGATGGCTCCGGCCTTCTTCTCCGGAGCGACCAGGTCCGCCGCGACGACCGAGCCGATGCCGAAGAACGCGCCGTGGGCGAGCGAGGCGACGATCCGGCCGGTGAGCATGACGCCGAAGGCGGGGGCGACCGCCGACAGGAGGTTGCCGATGATGAACAAGCCCATCAGCAGCATCAGCATCCGCTTGCGGGACACCCTGGTGCCGAGGACCGTCATCAGCGGGGCCCCCAGCACGACACCGAGCGCGTAGCCGGTGACCAGGAAGCCCGCCGTGGGGATGGAGACTCCGAAGTCACCCGCGACCTCGGGCAGCAAGCCCATGATCACGAACTCGGTCGTGCCGATTCCGAAGGCCCCGATCGCGAGGGCCAGTAGCGCGAGAGGCATGGTGGGGTAGACCTTCCCAGACGATTGCAGGAGCGCTTTATGTTCGTCCACAATAGTTGCAGACGCGGGATGCATGCAACTGCGGTCTATTGCGGGGCTGCTCTATCCTGGGATCCAGCCGCACCGGGACGGAGGAGAACACCCATGACTGCGACGGACCCCGCGCTCACCGCTCTCGCTCAGGGCTGGTGCGCCCTCTCCCTGCTCCACGGCAGGATCGAGGCCCACATCGAGCGTGCTCTCCAGGCCCGGCACGACCTGAGCGTGCGCGAGTACTCCCTCCTCGACGTGCTCAGCCGCCAGCACGACGACGAGGGCGGCCATCTGCAGATGAAGCAGGTCGCCGACGCCGTCGTCCTCAGCCAGAGCGCGACCACGCGGCTCGTCACCCGCCTCGAGGACCGTGGCCTGCTGGAGCGCTACCTGTGCCCCACGGACCGCCGCGGCATCTACACGAACGTCACCGAGGCCGGCCTGGAGCTGCTGGCCGAGGCCCGCCCGACCAACGACGCCGCCCTTCGCGAGGCCCTCGACAAGGCGGCGGAGAACCCCGAGCTGGCCCCGCTGGTCCGGGTCGTGGAGTCCTTGAAGACCCCCGCCGCTGCATAGGGTGCGACCATGGGAGATCTTGAGATACGTGCCGCCGTCGCCGAGGACGTCCCAGCGATCGTCGGCCTGCTCGCGGACGACCCCCTGGGTGCGCGGCGCGAGTCGCCGGACGACCTCGCCCCGTATGTGAGCGCGCTGGAGCGGATCAGCGCCGACCCGAACCAACGTCTGGTCGTCGCCGTGTGCGAGGGACGGGTCGTCGGCACGCTCCAACTGACGATCGTGCCCGGCCTCTCCCGGCGCGGGGCGACCAGGTCGATCATCGAGGGCGTACGCGTCCACGCCGACGAGCGCGGCAGCGGCCTGGGCACCCGGTTCATCGAGTGGGCGATCGAGGAGTCCAGGCGGGAGAACTGCCGACTGGTCCAGCTGACCTCCGACAGCACACGCACCGACGCCCACCGCTTCTACGAGCGGCTGGGTTTCGAAGCCTCACACGTCGGCTTCAAGCTCCAGCTCTGAAGCGCCCGGACGGCGACAGCGCCACCGCTCCTCCCGGACGTCACAAAGCAGGAAGGCCGTGTTTCACGTGAAACACGGCGCCTTCCCGTCTTGAGCGCTAGCCGATCCCCCGCCATCCCTGCGCGTCCACACCGCCGGGCACCTCGGCCCGTTCGTCGTAGGGCTGGCGCGTGAACACGAACGACCCGAGGTCGAGGTGATCCACGGCTCCGTCCGGTCGCCGTACGGCCCGCAGAGTCTCGCCGGCGAAGTAGCCCTCCAGCCCTGTCCACGTTCCGTCGCCGTTCGCCCGGAACCGCGAGCGTCGCCCACCGCCGGAGAGCGGCCCGAGGGAGAGGTCGCCATCAGCCATGACCCGCAGGGCGAACGGACTGGTCCCCCAGTACCACTGACCCGCCAACTCCAGGACGGCCCGATCGACATCCCGCAGCGGCCGCCACGGCTCCGGAATCCGCGGTTCGGCCTCGGCCACGATGCGGACGAGGTCGGCGGCCACCTGAGTCACCATCGGACCGGACGTGCAGTTGGCGAGGACCACGGCGGCGACGTCGTCGGCCACGCTGATCGTGAGGCCGGCCAGAAAACCCGGCACCGATCCGGAGTGCCCCACGAGCACCCGGCCGCCCAGGTTCTCGATCCGCATCCCGAGCCCGTAGGTGCCGCCGTCCACGAGGTCGGTGAGTTCGGCCGGCGCCGCGGGCGTCCGCATCTCCTTGAGCGTCTCCGCGCTCAGCACCCGGTCGTCCCCTCGGACCAGGAAGGCGGCGAACCGTGCCAGGTCGCCGCTCGTGGACCAGAGCTGCCCGGCCGCGGCCATCCGGCCGAAGTCCTCGGCGGGCTCGGGCAGCATCACATCGGCCCAGGGGTGCACCGCCCAGCCCTCCGCCTGAGGAGCCACGGGCCGCGCACTCGTGCGGTCGAGACTCAGGGGTTCGAGCACTTCCCGCCGTAGTACCTCCTCCCACGGCGCGCCGCGGAGTTCCTCGACAAGGGCGCCGAGGACGCTGTAGCCGGGGTTGGAGTAGTGGAAACGACGCCCCGGCGGATGCAGGGCGGGCTGGTCACCGAGAACGTCGGAGAGGTCGGGACGCAGCGTGCCCGGTGTCCGCTCCCACCACGGACCGGGTGACTCGGCCGCCAACCCGGCCGTATGAGCGAGAAGTTGGGCGATGGTCGCCTCCCCGGCGCCCGAGCCCGGCAGATGCTTCTCCAGCGGGTCCTCGAGGTCGAGCGCCCCTTCGTCCCGCAGCCGCAGCACCAGGACGGCGGTGAAGGTCTTGGTGATCGAGCCGATCCGATACTGCACGTTCTCGTCCGGCGCGTGCCCGTCGACGCAGGTCCGCGCCCCGTGCCACACAGCCCACCCGTCCCGCACCACCGCGGCGACGAGCGAGGGCGCCCGCCCCTCGGACTGGGCGACGGCGATCCGGTGCAGCAGCGCCCGCCGCGTGCCGGGCAGCAGCTCTTCCAGAGGTGTCGTCATGAACCCAGTCCACCCGGCGGCGCTGCCGGAGTCGAGTCCATTTCGCCGAGGGCACTGTAAGTCCAGGATCGCGTGACATGCAGTTCTGAGCCGACCAGCGGAGCCTGAGGTGTCTCAACGCATCTGGTGCGGCTGGAATCTCAGTTCCATGGCATTTCTCTGCGGCGGGCCGGAGAGCCGGCCGGTGCTGCAGTCTCCGCGCGCTTCGGCGATGTCGCGTCGTCTCAACCTGTCAGCCCGCCGACCTGGGCGCCATGGGCCGGTCCCAGTCATCGGTCCCGGTCATCGGTCCCGGTCCTTCGGCCGCGCGTCACCTTGAGATGCGGGCTTCAATGCCGTCGAGCAGGAAGTCGAGGCCGATCCGGAAGGTGTCGTCGGCGTCCAGATGGGCGGCATCGCGCACCACCGTGGCCAGCGCGGGGAATCGGCCGGTGGCCAGGGTCCGCTCCAGATAGGGCCCGAGTGAGGCCTGCCAGCGCTTCTCGTCCATCCCGGTGGCCCGCTCGGCCCGCCGCTCGGCGACCTCTCGGCGTACCGCTCCGATCACGTACGCGTTGACTGCGGCGACCACCGGCATGACGGCGTCCACGTCGACGTCGCCCAGTGCGGCCACCACGGCCTCTCCACTGGCCAGTGCGTGCGGCCCCAACTGGGGTCGGCCACCCAGTAGGTCGGCGAGCCATTCGTGCTCGTGAGCGGCGTGCCGAGTGGCTTCGGCAAGAGACTGGAGCACCTCCCGCCAACCGTCTCCGACCGGCCGGACCTCGCCGTGGACGGCGTCGACCATGAGGTCGAGCAGCTCCTCCTTGCTGGCGATGTAGCCGTACAGCCGCATCGGACGGACGTCCAGCGCGGTGGCGACCTTACGCAGCGACACCCCGTCCAGGCCGTCCGCGTCGGCCAGCTGGATCGCCGCTCGCACGATCCGCTCCCGGCTCAACGGGGCCGGCACGGGTCGATTCGGCGGCTCCGGCCTCTCCCACACCAACATGCCGCTCACCATACTTCGCATCCGAGCGATACAGTGTATCGGTCAGTACGGTGTATCGAGGGGAAAGCAGCCAATGACCATTGCCATCGTCGGAGCCGGCCTCGGAGGCCTGACCCTCGCCCGTGTGCTGCACGTGAACGGCATGGACTCCGTCGTCTATGAACGTGAATCGTCACGCCATGCGCGTGGCCAGGGCGGCATGCTCGACATCCACTCCGGCCAGCGGGCGCTGCGCGAGGCCGGTCTGATCGACCAGTTCTACGGAATCGCCCGAGGCGCGGGCCAGGACATGCGTCTTCTCAAGCCGGATGGCACCCTGCTGTTCCAGGAGGACACGCCCGACGACGCCCCGCTCGAGCGACCCGAGGTCGACCGCGCCGATCTGCGCAACCTGCTGCTGGATTCCCTCCCCGAAGACGTGGTGCGCTGGGGGCACGCGCTCACATCCGCCGCCAACGGCCTGCTGCACTTCGCCGACGGCAGCAGTGCGACGTATGACCTGCTGGTCGGCGCGGACGGCGCGCAGTCCCGGGTCCGCGCGCTGCTCACCGACGCCCGCCCGGCGCATATCGGCCAGAACGTCGTCGAGGTCGGCATTCCCGACATCGACCGCACGCACCCCGCGCTCGCGGCGATGGTCGGGCGCGGCAACTACTGGGTCCTCGGCAACGGACTGTCCCTGGCGGCGCAGCGCAACGGTGACGGCCGCGTTCGCATCGGCCTCAGCTTCTACAACACGGCCGAGGACTGGTTCGCCACCAGCGGGATCCCGTTCGACGACCCGGCCGCCGCCCGGGCGCGGCTGATCGACCTGCTCCCTGGCTGGGACCAACGGTTCATCGCGCTGATCGAGGCCTGCGACGACACGGTCGTGCCGCGGGCGATCACCGCTCTCCCGGTCGGCCTTACCTGGCCGTCAAAGCCGGACGTCACGCTGGTCGGCGATGCCGCGCACCTGATGCCGCCGGTGGGCGAGGGCGCCAACATGGCGCTGCTCGACGGCGCCCTGCTCGGTCTCGCGCTGGCCGCGCACCCGGACGACTTTCCCGCCGCCGTCAGAGAACACGAACGCGAGATGTTCGAACGCACCAGCGCTGCCGCCCGGATGTCCACGGACTTGCAGGAACTGCTGATGTCACCGGACGCCGGCAAGAAGATGCTCGCGTTCTTTCAACCTGACGGAATCTGACTCCCCACAGGCACTGCGGGGACTCGCCGCTCGTGACACGTCGATCTTGCGTGACCTGGGCGTTCTCGGTTGTCTCACGGCCTTGTCCCCCGTGATCAGTCTCAAATTCAATGGCATTTCCTCGCGAGGGCGAGGTCGAGATCAGGCGGCTTGCCCGTGTCGGCCGAGTACACCACGCTGAGCCCCGAGCCCGAGGACCACCGGCGAGCCCGGCTCGCGCACCGATGAGTTTCCCGCCCGGCGCCGGTCCATACGCCGGAGTCCGACTCACGAAAGGCTGGGCCATGCGGAAACTGATCTACGCCATGAACCTGACCCTGGACGGCTACATCGCCGCGGCCGGCGACGACATCGGCTGGAGCGGGCCGCGGAACCACGAGCTGTTCCAGTGGTGGCTCGACCAGGAGCAGGCGAGTGGCCTGTCGCTGTACGGGCGCAAGCTGTGGGAGGCGATGAGTTCCTACTGGCCGACCGGCGACCAGCAGCCCAACGCCACCCCGGCGGAGATCGAGTTCGCGCGGAACTGGCGGGACACGCCGAAGGTGGTGTTCTCCTCGACGATCGACAAGGTCGACTGGAACACCCGCCTGGTCACCGGCGACGCGATCGCCGAGATCACCCGGCTCAAGGCAGAGGACGGCGGCTCCATGCGCATCGGCGGCGCAACGCTCGCCGGGGCGGCCATGCGCGCCGGGCTGATCGACGAGTACACGATCGTCACCCATCCGGTCCTGGTGGGCGGCGGTACGCCGTTCTTCACGGCGCTGGACAGCTGGGTGAACCTGAACCTGGTGGAGACACGGACGTTTTCCGGCGGCGTGGCCCTGACCAGGTACGAGGCGAGGCGTTGAGCAGCTTCCCGCTGTCTCGCGGCTTGGGTCGGTGTCTCCTCCCACCCTGGCTTTGTCAGCGGCGCGTAGGGCGGTCCGGTGGCTGGCTCCGCCGCGTGGCCGCCGGAGGGGGATGTCAAACACGGCATATGTGCCGCCTGTGTGCCGTCGGAGATGAGATTGTGCCGCGAGATGTGAGACCCCCCAAGCACGCGATCAGGTCTGCGCCATGTCCACGAAGCGCGAGTAGTGACCCTGGAAGGCCACGGTGATCGTGGCCGTCGGACCGTTACGGTGCTTGCCCACGATGATGTCCGCCTCGCCCGCGCGCGGCGACTCCTTCTCGTACGCGTCCTCGCGGTGCAGCAGGATCACCATGTCGGCGTCCTGCTCGATGGAGCCGGACTCACGCAGGTCGGACACCATCGGCTTCTTGTCCGTGCGTTGCTCGGGACCACGGTTCAGCTGGGAGAGCGCGATCACCGGGACCTCCAGCTCCTTGGCGAGGAGCTTGAGGTTACGGGACATGTCCGACACCTCCTGCTGACGGCTCTCGGAGCGCTTGGAGCCACCGGCCTGCATCAGCTGGAGGTAGTCGATGATCACGAGCTTGATGTCGTTGCGCTGCTTCAGTCGTCGGCACTTCGCGCGGATCTCCATCATCGACAGGTTCGGCGAGTCGTCGATGTAGAGCGGTGCGGACGACACCTCGGGCATCCGGCGGGCCAGACGGGTCCAGTCCTCGTCCGTCATCGTGCCGGAGCGCATGTGGTGCAGGGCGACACGGGCCTCGGCGGACAGCAGGCGCATCGCGATCTCGTTGCGCCCCATCTCGAGGGAGAAGATGACGCTGGGCAGGTTGTGCTTGATCGAGGCCGCGCGGGCGAAGTCCAGGGCGAGCGTGGACTTACCCATGGCGGGCCGGGCCGCGATGACGATCATCTGGCCGGGGTGCAGCCCGTTGGTGAGCGAGTCGAGATCCGTGAAACCGGTGGGCACGCCAGTCATCTCGCCGCTGCGCGAGCCGATCGCCTCGATCTCGTCGAGGGCGCCCTCCATGATGTCGCCGAGCGGGAGGTAGTCCTCGCTGGTGCGCTGCTCGGTGACGGCGTAGATCTCGGCCTGGGCGCGGTTGACGATCTCGTCGACGTCGTCATCGCCCGCGTATCCCATCTGGGTGATCCGGGTACCGGCCTCGACCAGGCGGCGCAGGACCGCCCGCTCGTGCACGATCTCCGCGTAGTACTCGGCGTTCGCCGCCGTCGGCACGGTCTGGACGAGCGTGTGCAGATACGACGCGCCACCGACCTTGTTGATCTCGCCGCGCTTGGTGAGCTCGGCGGCGATCGTGATGGGGTCGGCCGGCTCACCCTTGGCATAGATGTCGAGGACGGCCTGGTAGATCGTCTCGTGCGCCGGCTTGTAGAAGTCGTGGCCCTTGAGGATCTCGACGACATCGGCAATGGCGTCCTTGGACAGGAGCATGCCGCCGAGTACCGACTGCTCGGCGTCGAGGTCCTGAGGCGGCACCCGCTCGAAGGGCGTCCCGCCTCCGTCCCACTCCCCGCTGTCCCGGCCCCGGTCATGCTGCTCGTCGCGCCCGCGGCCCCCGTCGCGCCGGCGTGCGGGGGGCAGACGATCACTGGGACCGCTGTCGGCCCACGGATCGTCCAAGGGCTCGGAAATGCTCAACCGAGCCACCTCCTCCCGTCCGCGGAGCGGACCTAACCGCGCCCCATATTTCTACGGCACGGCACTGACAACTAAGAGGCCCAACTCCGGTTCGGGCGCGTCGGTTTTGTGAGACTTTCACGGTCGACGAACGGAGCGGGCGCCGGACCACGGTAGGCCCGCAGGCCACGTCAGCCAATCTGGTTATCCACAGGCCATGTGGACGACGGCCCCGATGCTGTGGACAACTGCGCGAAACCTGTGCACGACCCGGTGGACAGCCCTGTGAACAAGCACTCCCCTTTTCCTCCCCGACTTCGCTGACCAGCAGGTTTCCCGTCCACCGGCTGTGCAGAAGAAAAACTTTCCCAGTGGGATCAAGATCGTCGCGAAGGGTGCAGGGGAGCACACACAGGGAGTCACCAAGTAAGGGTCACCAGGCAATTGCATGTCTTACCTGTGGATGATTAGATTGGTGGCCATGACACCGGCTCCCACGATCCCCAAGGCCACGCGGCGACAGCACGATCGAGAGATCGTCGCACTGGCCGTCCCGGCCTTCGGTGCACTCGTCGCCGAGCCCCTTTTCGTCCTGGCCGACAGCGCCATCGTGGGCCACCTCGGCACCGCGCAACTCGCCGGACTCGGTGTGGCCTCCGCTCTCCTGACCACAGCCGTCAGCATCTTCGTCTTCCTCGCCTACGCCACCACGGCTGCCGTCGCACGACGCGTGGGCGCCGGCGATCTTCCGGCAGCCATCCGCCAGGGCATGGACGGCATCTGGCTGGCACTGCTGCTCGGCGCGGCCGTGATCGCTCTCGTCCTGCCCACCGCCCCCTCCCTCGTGGCCCTCTTCGGCGCCTCCGAGACGGCCGCCCCGTATGCGATCACCTATCTGCACATCTCGGCACTGGGCATCCCGGCCATGCTGGTCGTCCTCGCCGCGACCGGTGTTCTGCGCGGACTCCAGGACACGAGGACTCCGCTCTACGTCGCCATCGGGGGCTTCGTCGCCAACGCCCTGCTGAACGTCGGTCTCGTCTACGGCGCGGATCTCGGCATCGCGGGCTCCGCCTGGGGCACGGTCATCGCCCAGTGCGGCATGGCCGCCGTCTACCTCGTCGTGGTGGTCCGAGGTGCCCGGCGGCATGGCGCCTCGTTGCGTCCCGACGCCGCCGGCATCCGCGCCTCGGCCCAAGCCGGAGTGCCCCTGCTCGTGCGCACCCTGTCCCTGCGGGCGGTACTGATGATCGCCACCGCCGTTGCCGCCCGCCTCGGTGACGCGGACATCGCGGCACATCAGATCGTCCTGTCGCTCTGGAGCCTGCTGGCCTTCGCTCTCGATGCCATCGCCATCGCCGGACAGGCGATCATCGGGCGTTACCTCGGTGCAGACGACCCCCAGGGCGCCCGGGTCGTCTGCCGCCGCATGGTCGAATGGGGTATTGCCGTGGGTGCCATGTTGGCCCTGCTCGTGGTGCTGGCCCGGCCACTGTTCCTGCCCCTGTTCACCGGGGACCCGGGAGTCAAGGACGCCGCGCTGCCCGCATTGCTCGTGGTGGCCCTGTCCCAGCCGGTCTGTGCCATCGTCTTCGTCCTGGACGGCGTGCTCATGGGTGCCGGAGACGGCCCTTACCTCGCCTGGGCGATGGTGCTCACCCTGGCGGTCTTCGCTCCGGTCGCCCTGCTGGTCCCGGCTCTCGGCGGCGGTCTGACCGCGCTGTGGGGAGCGATGACGCTGATGATGGTGGTCCGAATGCTGACCCTCTGGCTGCGCACCCGTTCGGGACGCTGGCTGGTCACCGGCGCGAGCCGCTGATCGTTTCACGTGAAACGGGTGTTTCACGTGAAACACCACCGCGTGGAGCCGGTCCCCGCCTGACAGCGCTGGGCACGCGGAAGGGGCCGCACCCCTGAGGATGCGGCCCCTTCCCAGCTCTACGAGCCGAGTGCAGCGATCAGGCCGCGACGACCTCGAGGTTGACCTTGGCGGCCACCTCGGGGTGCAGACGCACGGACGTCTCGTGGGCGCCCAGGGTCTTGATCGGCGAACCGAGCTCGATGCGGCGCTTGTCGACCTCGGGGCCACCGGAAGCCTTGATCGCCGAGGCGATGTCGGCCGGGGTGACGGAACCGAAGAGACGACCGGCGTCGCCGGAGCGGACCGCGAGGCGGACCTTGACGCCCTCGAGCTGGGCCTTCACAGCGTTGGCCTGCTCGATGGTCTGGATCTCGTGGATCTTGCGAGCACGACGGATCTGCTCGACGTCCTTCTCGCCGCCCTTGGTCCAGCGGATCGCGAAGTTCCGCGGGATCAGGTAGTTGCGAGCGTAGCCGTCCTTGACGTCGACGACTTCGCCGGCGGCACCGAGGCCAGAGACCTCGTGGGTGAGGATGATCTTCATTTTTCGGTCACCCTTCCCTTATCGCGCCTGGGCGGTGTAGGGCAGCAGCGCCATCTCACGGCTGTTCTTCACGGCCGTGGCGACGTCACGCTGGTGCTGCGTGCAGTTGCCGGTCACGCGGCGGGCACGGATCTTGCCGCGGTCGGAAATGAACTTCCGCAGCATGTTCGTGTCCTTGTAGTCCACGTACGTGACCTTGTCCTTGCAGAATGCGCAGACCTTCTTCTTCGGCTTGCGCACAGGCGGCTTCGCCATGGTGATTCTCCTGTGTGATCAAGAAGTTGGGTTACGACCCGCCTTCGACCCGAACAGGCCCGGAGAACCGGGCCCGAAGGCCTAGAAGGGGGGCTCGTCCGAGTAGCCGCCGCCAGCGCCGCCGCTGCCGCCGGAGTTTCCACCCCAGCCGCCGCCACCACCGCTGCGCCCTGGCTGCCACCGGCGGGAGCACCGGTCGCCCACGGGTCGTCGGCGGGAGCGCCGCCACCCTGCTGGCCGCCGCCGGAGTTTCCACCCCAGCTGCCGCCACCCTGGGCGCCGCCGCCACCGGCTCCGCCGAAGCCACCGCCACCACCCTGACCACCGCGGCCGGCGGTCTTGGTGACCTTGGCCGTGGCGTTGCGCAGGCTGGGACCGACTTCCTCGACGTCCAGCTCGTAGACCGTGCGCTTGACGCCCTCGCGGTCCTCGTAGGACCGCTGCTTCAGCCGGCCCTGCACGAGGACGCGCATGCCTCGCTGGAGCGACTCAGCGACGTTCTCCGCCGCCTGACGCCAGACCGAGCAGGTCAGGAACAGGCTTTCGCCGTCCTTCCACTCGTTCGTCTGACGGTCGAAGGTGCGCGGGGTGGACGCGACACGGAACTTCGCGACCGCCGCACCGGAGGGGGTGAAGCGCAGCTCGGGGTCGTCGACAAGATTGCCGATGACCGTGATGACGGTCTCGCCTGCCATGGGGGAACCTCTCGGCGGGTTTGCTGCTGCTGGCTGCTAGTGCTGCTACTCGGATCCCGAGACCAGCTGAGCGGGAGAGCTCAGTGGGTTTCGGGGCGGAGGACCTTGGTCCGGAGGACCGACTCGTTCAGGTTCATCTGGCGGTCGAGCTCCTTGACGACCGCAGGCTCTGCCTGAAGGTCGATGACCGAGTAGATGCCCTCGGGCTTCTTCTTGATCTCGTACGAGAGACGACGACGGCCCCAGGTGTCGACCTTCTCCACCTTTCCGTTGCCCTCACGGACAACGGAGAGGAAGTTCTCGATCAGCGGGGAGACAGCGCGCTCTTCGAGATCGGGGTCGAGGATGACCATCACTTCGTAGTGACGCATGTGGAACCCACCTCCTTTGGACTCAGCGGCCACGGTCGTTCCGTGGCAGGAGGGTTGTGATGCGTACGCAACGGTATCGGCCGCCACTGACAATCGGGGGGTCGCGTCGCGACGCTCCCGCTCTCAGGTGGGCGGATTCCCTGGCTGTGCCTGGGCAGACACCGGTGCAGAGGGTACAGACTACCTGCACACCGGCTTCCGGTTGAAATCCGGCCGGGGAGGCCGTCAGTCTGTACACATCGGGTGTGTATGGCGCTACGATGCGCCGCTCTCCGCAGGAGGTGCCTCATGGCACAGGCATTGCGACCCAACACCGCCGGTTCTCTCCTCGCCACCGACGGCAGGCCCCATCCGCTCCAGGACGCGCTCACGGCCGTCACCCTGGTCCTGGGGGCGGTGGCCTTCATCACGGCGATGTTCCACAGCCTCCACCTGCTCAGCTCTTGGGCCGGCCTGGTAGGGATCGCCACCGGCGCTTACGGACTGTGGATCTCCGAGACCACCCGTGAGCGCTTCGGACTGATCCTGGGCCTCGGTGCCTCCGGCATCGGCTTCTTCCTCGGTATGGCGCACGGCGGCCTCTTCGGCGGCCTCTGGTGACCTGACCGACCCCGGTCCGGCATCCACGGGCAGCACCGACATCGTCGGCGGAGAAAGCCGCTCCGGACCAACTCCGCCCCGGCGGAACGCCCCGGCCGTCCACAAGGCCGGGGCGAAGGTGCCGTACGCCCAGTCGGGGCGCTCCCGCGGCGCAGTAGGCTTCGGCCCGAGAGCCGGAGCCCCTGTACCCATGGGGACACACCAGCCCGAGGAGCGCCCCGAATGAGCCTGACCCTGAGGACGATCAGCCGCGAGCAGCATCTGGCGTACATCCAGAGCCTGCCGTCGGCGAGCCACATGCAGGTTCCGGCCTGGGCCGATGTCAAGGCCGAGTGGCGGTCGGAGAGCCTCGGCTGGTTCGACGGCAGGACCGGTGAACTCGTCGGTGCGGGCCTCGTCCTCTACCGCCAACTGCCCAAGATCAAGCGCTACCTCGCGTATCTGCCCGAGGGTCCGGTCATCAACTGGTACGCGCCGAATCTGACCGAGTGGCTGGAACCGATGCTCGCGCACCTCAAGCAGCAGGGCGCCTTCTCCGTGAAGATGGGCCCGCCGGTGATCATCCGGCGCTGGGAGGCCGTCTCCATCAAGGCGGGCATCCAGAACCCGGACGTGAAGCGACTGCGCGACATCGAGGCCGACTTCATCGAACCGCGAGCGTTCGAGGTGGCCGACAAGCTGCGCCGGATGGGCTGGCAGCAGGGCGAGGACGGCGGTGCCGGCTTCGGCGACGTCCAGCCGCGCTACGTGTACCAGGTGCCGCTGGCGAACCGTTCCCTCGAAGAGGTCCACAGGAACTTCAACCAGCTCTGGCGCCGCAACATCAAGAAGGCCGAGAAGGCCGGTGTCGAGGTCGTCCAGGGCGGCTACCACGACCTCGAGGAGTGGCAGCGCCTCTACGAGATCACGGCTGTGCGCGACCACTTCCGGCCCCGCCCGCTGTCGTACTTCCAGCGCATGTGGACAGCCCTCAACACCGAGGACCCCAACCGCATGCGCCTGTACTTCGCCCGCCACAACGGCGTGAACCTTTCGGCGGCGACCATGCTGATCGTCGGCGGACACGTCTGGTACTCCTACGGCGCCTCCGACAACATCGGCCGCGAGTTCCGCCCCTCGAACGCCATGCAGTGGCGGATGCTGCGCGACGCCTACGCGCTCGGCGCCTCCGTGTACGACCTGCGCGGCATCTCCGACTCCCTGGACGAGTCGGACCACCTGTTCGGCCTGATCCAGTTCAAGGTCGGCACGGGCGGCCAGGCCGCCGAGTACCTGGGCGAGTGGGACTTCCCGCTGAACAAGTTGCTCCACAAGGCGCTCGACATCTACATGTCGCGTCGCTGAGCACCCGTCAGCTGCTTCGATGGCGTCATACGTCTCGACAGCTTCCCCACCTCTGAATCACCGCAGCCACGAGAAAGGTTCCAGGTCCGGCCATGGCGCTCACGCTCTACGTCGACACCGCGCGCTGGCGGGCGCACCACAAGCACGTGCAGGAGCAGTTCCCGGGGCTCGTCCCGGTCTGCAAGGGCAACGGCTACGGCTTCGGGCATGAGCGGCTGGCCGAGGAGGCCACCCGGCTGGGGTCGGACATCCTCGCCGTCGGCACGACGTACGAGGCCGCGCGCATCAAGGACTTCTTCGGCGGTGACCTACTGGTGCTGACGCCGTACCGGCGCGGTGAGGAGCCCGTCCCGCTGCCCGACCGAGTCGTGCGGTCGGTGTCGTCGATCGACGGCGTCTACGGTCTCGTGGGTGCCCGCGTGGTGATCGAGGTGATGTCCTCGATGAAGCGGCACGGCATCAGCGAGCAGGACCTGCCGCAGTTGCACGCCGCCATAGAGAACGTCCGCCTGGAGGGCTTCGCCATCCATCTGCCGCTGGACCGTACCGACGGCTCGGACGCCGTCGAGGAGGTCATCGGCTGGATGGACCGGCTGCGCGCGGCCCGGCTGCCGCTGCACACGATGTTCGTGAGCCACCTCAAGGCCGATGAACTCGCCCGCCTGCAGCAGCAGTTCCCGCAGACCCGTTTCCGTGCCCGCATCGGCACGCGGCTGTGGCTGGGGGACCACGAGGCGACCGAGTACCGCGGCGCCGTCCTGGACGTCACGCGTGTCTCCAAGGGCGACCGCTTCGGCTACCGGCAGCAGAAGGCGGCCTCCGACGGCTACCTGGTGGTCGTGGCGGGCGGTACGTCGCACGGGGTGGGGCTGGAGGCCCCCAAGGCCCTGCACGGCGTCATGCCGCGCGCCAAGGGCGTCGCGCGCGCCGGCCTGGCCACGGTGAACAGGAACCTGTCGCCGTTCGTCTGGGGCGGCAAGCAGCGGTGGTTCGCCGAGCCCCCGCACATGCAGGTGTCCATCCTGTTCGTCCCCTCGGACGCACCGGAGCCGACGGTCGGGGACGAGCTGGTGGCCCATCTGCGGCACACCACCACGCAGTTCGACCGCATCATGGACCGCTGAGCAGCGCAGCGACGACGTAAGGCCGTACACGGAGCCTCCGTGTACGGCCTTACGCGTGAACGCCACCACTCTGCGTTCGCTCAGGGCGAACTATCGGCTGGATCCCGTTTGCCCCACTCCACCTGCGGTCCGTCGAAGTGGGCCGCGTGCCGGGCGGGACGGGGCGCGGCCCCGAAGACGAACACGTCCTCCGCGCCGTCGAGCACCCCACCCGAGGGATCGTCGTCCCCGGCCTGGCGGACGACGTCCCGCTCGGGCACCAGGATGTCCCGCACGACCATGACGCACAGGTAGAGCGTCCCGAGCAGGTGCACGCCGATGGCCCAGTGATAGCCGTCGGTCGGCAGTCCCTTGTGGGCGTCTCCGCTGGTGGTGTACGCGAGATACAGCCAGATACCGAGGAAGTACGCCACCTCGCAGGCCTGCCAGATCAGGAAGTCCCGCCACTTCGGCCGGGCCAGTACGGCCAGCGGCACGAGCCACAGGACGTACTGCGGCGAGTAGACCTTGTTGGTGAGGATGAAGGCCGCCACGATCAGGAAGGCCAGTTGGGCGAAGCGGGGTCGCCGCGGAGCGGTCAGCGTCAGCACCCCGATGCCCAGTCCGCACACCACGACCAGAAGCGTGGCCAGGGTGTTGACGCTGTCGGTGGTGAGCGGATCGCTGGAGTTCTGGGCCAGGATCAGCCAGAACGACCCGAAGTCGACACCCCGCTCCTGGCTGAACGTGTAGAACTTCGACCAGCCTTCGAAGGCGAAGAGCAGCACCGGCAGGTTCACCACCAGCCAGGCGACGAGCGCACCGCCCAGTGCCGTGCCGAAGTCCCGCCACTTCCCAGCCCGCCAGCACAGGACGAACAGCGGACCCAGGAGGAAGACGGGGTAGAGCTTTGCGGCGGTGGCCAGTCCCAGCAGGACGCCGAACGCGAGCGCCCGGCCTCGTGACCACATCAGCATCGCCGCGGCCGTCAGAGCGACCGCCAGCAGATCCCAGTTGATGGTGGCGGTGAGGGCGAATGCCGGCGCCAGGGCCACCAGCAGACCGTCCCAGGGCCGCCGGGCGTGCGTCCGGGCCACGCATACGGCCATGACGGCCGCGCACGCCATCAGCATCCCGGCGTTGACCATCCAGTACCACTGCCCCTGGTGCTGGGCGCTGCCGCTGCCCGGCGTCAGCCAGGCGGCGACCTCCATGAAGACTCCGGTGAGGACCGGGTATTCGAGGTACTGCATGTCGCCGGGAAGCTTGTCGAAATACGGCACGAGTCCGTCGGCGAATCCACGCCCCTGGTACAGGTGCGGGATGTCCGAGTAACAGGCATGCGTGTACTGGGAGACCGCACCGAAGAACCAGCCGCCGTTGTAGCAAGGCGCCTTCTGGATCAGTCCGAGGGCGAACATCCCGATGGCGACGAGCGCGACGACCCGGACAGGAGACAGCCAGGACGTCCCGGTGAGGGCTCGCCGCCCCAGAGGGCCACCGATCAGCTCACTCCCGGCCGCGGCCACCTCGTCATTCCTGGTCGGCCGCACCGGCTCCGGCTCGTGCACGCGCGCTGGCGTCGATTCTGCACTGGGCATGGCTCACATCCTGCCGTACGGACCTAGCAAAACACCGAGGGCCGCCCCACCTGGTCCGGTGAGGCGGCCCTCGTTTCACGTGAAACATCCGCATGTTTCACGTGAAACGCCCGTGCGGGGCGATTGCGCGACTAACCGCTTGATCCTCCGAAGAAGTTCCCGCCGTTGGCGTTGCCTCTGGTGTCATCCCCGCTGTCGCTGGGGGATGGCGAGGGACTTGCCTCGCCGGTGCCGCCGTTGTCGCCTCCGCCGTTCACGCCGCCCGAGTCGTCCTCGCAACCGAAGAAGCTGTCGCAGGTATCGGACGGGGAGGGCGACGGCTCGGGCTCCGACTCACTGGGGCTCGGGGACGGCGAAGGGCTCGCTTTCTCGCTCTCCGTGACCGACGGACTGGGCGACGGAAGCGGGTCCTCGTTGACGACCTCGCCAATGGGCTGGGGGGCCGGGAAGCCCTTCTTCGGCAGGTCCTTCATGGCCTCGGCCATGTAGTCGTGCCAGATCTCCGCCGGGAACGAGGCACCATGGATCTTCTTCTGGCCACCCGTGCCGAACATCTCCAGGAACGTACGGTTCTTCTTCGTCTCGTCGTCGTCGTACCGGAACATGGTGATCGCGGTCGACAGCTGCGGCGTGTAGCCGACGAACCAGGCCGACTTGTTGCCGTCGGTGGTACCGGTCTTGCCGGCCACCTCACGACCGGGCAACTGCGCGGCGGTGCCGGTTCCCTTCTCGACCACGGTCTTCAGAATGTCCGTGACGTTGTCGGCGACCTTCGAGGTGAACGCCTGCTTCGTGGCGGTCTTGTGCGTGTAGATCACACCGTCCTGGCTCGTGACCTTCTGGACCGAGTAGGGGTCACGCTGCTTGCCGCTCGCCGCGAAGGTGGCGTAGGAGCCCGCCATCCGGATCGCGCTCGGGTCGGAGATGCCGATCGAGAACGACGGGAAGCCGGCGCCGGTCAGACTGCCCGGCTTCAGGCCGGCGCTTAGCGCAGCCCCCTTCACCTTGTCCAGGCCGACATCCATCCCCAGCTGGACGAAGGCGGAGTTCACCGACTCACGCATTGCCTCACGCAGGTCGATCTTGAAGTTGGGCGGGGTGCCGTAGGAGGCCTGGCCGTCATTGGTCTGAAGCCACTCCTCGCCCTTCTCGTTCTTCCAGATCGTCCCGTCGTAGTTCTTGATCTTGAGCTTGTTCTTGCCGCTGAACAGGCTCTCGGGGGACACGATGGTGCGCTCGTCCTGGGCCTGCGACGACCCCAGGTCCTTGTCACGGACGCCCCAGGTCATCGCCGCCGCGAGGACGAACGGCTTGAACGTCGAACCCACCTGGGCACCGGTCTGGTCGGCGTTGTTGGTGAAGTGCTTGGTAGCGTCCTCACCGCCGTAGATCGCCTCGATGGCACCGGTCGCCGGGTTGACGGAAGCCCCGCCGAACTGGACGTGCGTGTCCGTCTCAGGACGTTCCTTCGGCTTGATGTTGGCCTTCTGAACCTTCGAGACCGCCGTCTCGAGTTCCTTGACCTTGTTCTTGTCGAAAGTCGTGTGGATCGAGTAGCCACCCTGCTGAAGCTTGTCCTGGGTGATCCCCGTTTCCTTGCTGTTGGTGATCACATAGCTGTTGGCCAGGTCGACGAGGTAACCGACCTGACCGCTCAGCTGGGTGTTCGAGCGCGGGTTCTTCCACGCGGGCAGCGTGGTGTACTTGGCCCGCGTCGCGGCGTCCAGGTGCTTGTACTCGACCATCTTGTCGAGGGTGTCCTGCATCTGGTTCAGCGCCCGCCTGCTGTTGGCCTCCGGCGTCGCGCCGGTCGGGTCGATGGAGCGGGCTCCTGCCGGGTCGTAGTAGGTGGCGCCCTTCAGCGTGGCGGCCAGGAAGGCGCACTCACCCTCGTTGAGGTCGATGGCGTCCTTGTCGAAGTACGCGCGGGCGGCCGCCTGAATGCCGTAGGCGTTGCGCCCGTAGTACGCCGAGTTCAGGTAGCCCTCGATGATGTCGTCCTTGTCCTCCTCCGCCCCGACCTTGATCGAGACGAAGATCTCCTTGAACTTCCGGGAGATCGTCTGGGACTGGTCGTTCAGCATGGCGTTCTTGACGTACTGCTGGGTGATGGTCGAGCCACCCTGCGTCTGTCCGCCCCGCGCCATGTTGAGCACCGCGCGCGCGATGCCCTTGGGGTCGATGCCGCTGTCGTCGTAGAAGGTCTTGTTCTCCTGCGAGATCACCGCCCAGCGCATCGCCTCGGGGATCTGCGAGAGATCGATGATCTGGCGGTTCGTCTCACCACCGGTGGCGACCATCTGGGTGCCGTCGGCCCAGTAGTAGACGTTGTTCTGCGCCGTGGCCGTCTCGGCGACCTTCGGGACGCCGACCATGGCGTACCCGACGCCCGCCACCGCGACCAGGCTGCCCATGAACCCGACGAACAGGCCGGTGACGAGCTTCCAGGACGGCACCCAGCGCTGCCAGCCGTACCTGCCGGCGCGCGGATAGTCGATCAGGCGCTTCTTGCCGGGCTCCGGGCGCCCTCTGCCCCGGCCCGGAGGGCCGGACGGACCCCCTCGGCGGCCTCCCGCGGGCTCGGCGCCTCGGCGCCGCCCACCCGTGCTTCTCTGTGCCGCGCGCCGGGCGTCGGCACGGCCACCGGACGACGGCTCTTCGCCTCCAGGCCCGTGGAAACCCGACCCGTACGAGTCGGAAGGAGACCCGGTGGCGCCTCGCGGTGCCGCACGGCGGCCGGAGGACGAACCGGACTGGCCGCGTCGGGCCGCGGCACGTCCGCCTTCCTGCGACTGCGGCGGTTTGCGACGGTGCTCGCTCATCGAACGACTACTCCTCGGGCAGGCGCATCCGTGCGCGCCTGGAAACGGCGGCTGGTTTCCTGTCCCCCCGAAGTACGGATGGGGTGCCTGGCGCATTCACCCGTACTGCACCGGGGAACTCGACGCCCCCCGGCGTCACGCGAGTCCCGGTGGTTTGCATGGCGCACAGACTACGCACCGTCAAAGCCTGCCTAGCCCCGAAGTTCACCCCAAATCAGGCAACTTGCCTGCAACGAAACCGTGATGTGATCCCGTTCACCATCACCCCCCTTGTCCCAGCCGGGAGGTCGTTCTATCGTGCTGATGTATCGAGTCGATACATCAGCACGACATAAGACCGACAGCGGGCCCGTCACCACGGGTCGCGGAAGAGGGGAGGCGACGATGAGCCGGCGTTCCGGGATCCTCGAATTCGCCGTCCTCGGCCTGCTCCGCGAGTCCCCGATGCACGGCTACGAGCTGCGCAAACGACTCAACACCTCACTGGGCGTGTTCCGTGCGTTCAGCTACGGAACCCTCTACCCCTGCCTCAAGACGCTGGTCACCAACGGCTGGTTGATCGAGGAGACGGGGAACAGCCCGGAGGACACCCTCGCCGCTCCTCTCACCGGACGCCGCGCCAAGATCGTCTACCGGCTGACGGCGGAAGGTAAGGAGCACTTCGAGGAGCTGCTCTCCCAGACGGGCCCGGACGCGTACGAGGACGAGACCTTCGCCGCTCGCTTCGCCTTCTTCGGGCAGACCTCCCGTGATGTGCGCATGCGCGTCCTGGAGGGCCGTCGCAGCCGCCTGGAGGAGCGTCTCGAGAAGATGCGCGCCTCGCTGGCGCGCACCAGGGAGCGCCTCGACGACTACACGCTTGAGCTCCAGCGCCACGGAATGGAGTCCGTGGAGCGCGAAGTGCGCTGGCTGAACGAGCTCATCGAGAGCGAGCGGGCGGGACGGGACCTGAAGGGTTCCGGCTCCGGTGGGGCCGCTCAGCAGAACACCACATCTGGATCGGCGGGCGGCCTGCCCCGTCCCGGGGACACCCCCGGGACGGATACGCCCGGCGAAACCGCCACGTGAGAGCCCATTCAGGGCCTCACTCGTACACACAGGGAGCAACCGGAATGGGTTCGGTTCGCGTAGCCATCGTCGGCGTGGGCAACTGCGCGGCGTCGCTGGTGCAGGGCGTCGAGTACTACAAGGACGCCGACCCGGCGTCCAAGGTCCCGGGCCTCATGCACGTGCAGTTCGGGGAATACCACGTCGGTGACGTCGAGTTCGTCGCCGCCTTCGACGTCGACGCGAAGAAGGTCGGCCTCGACCTCTCCGACGCCATCGGTGCCAGCGAGAACAACACGATCAAGATCTGCGACGTCCCGAACAAGGGCGTCACGGTTCAGCGCGGCCACACCCTCGACGGTCTCGGCAAGTACTACCGCCAGACCATCGAGGAGTCCGCCGAGGAGCCGGTCGACGTCGTCCAGATCCTCAAGGACAAGCAGGTCGACGTCCTCATCTGCTACCTGCCCGTCGGTTCCGAGGACGCGGCGAAGTTCTACGCCCAGTGCGCCATCGACGCCAAGGTCGCCTTCGTCAACGCCCTTCCGGTCTTCATCGCCGGCACCAAGTCGTGGGCGGACAAGTTCACCGAGGCCGGCGTCCCGATCGTCGGCGACGACATCAAGTCGCAGGTCGGAGCCACCATCACCCACCGCGTGATGGCGAAGCTGTTCGAGGACCGCGGTGTCCGTCTCGAGCGCACCATGCAGCTCAACGTCGGCGGCAACATGGACTTCAAGAACATGCTGGAGCGCGACCGCCTCGAGTCCAAGAAGATCTCGAAGACGCAGGCCGTCACCTCGCAGATCCCCGACCGCGACATGGGCGAGAAGAACGTCCACATCGGTCCCTCGGACTACGTGGCCTGGCTGGACGACCGCAAGTGGGCGTACGTCCGCCTCGAGGGCCGTGCCTTCGGTGACGTCCCGCTGAACCTGGAGTACAAGCTCGAGGTCTGGGACTCCCCGAACTCGGCAGGTGTCATCATCGACGCCCTGCGCGCCGCGAAGATCGCCAAGGACCGCGGCATCGGCGGCCCGATCCTGTCGGCGTCGAGCTACTTCATGAAGTCCCCGCCGGTCCAGTACTTCGACGACGAGGCCTACGAGAACGTCGAGAAGTTCATCCGCGGCGAAGTCGAGCGCTGATTCGACCAAGCACGGCGCGCGGGTCCGACAGGAGGTCGCGCGCCGGCTCGGCGCAGCACACCGCGCTGCTGCCGGCAGCGCTGAAAATTCGCTCCTGCCAGGGCTGACGAGGGCCCCCGGGTCATGTGATCCGGGGGCCTCGCCGTGTGTGAGGCTGTCCCTCATGGCCGTCGTCCGCGATCTACGCGTCCTGCTGCGCTTCGGCAACTTCCGGCGCCTGCTCGCCGTCCGGCTCCTTTCCCAGTGCGCCGACGGCGTCTACCAGGTCGCACTCGCGGCGTACGTCGTCTTCTCTCCGGAGAAACAGACCTCGGCCACCGCGATCGCCTCCGCCATGGCGGTCCTGCTGCTCCCGTACTCCCTGGTGGGCCCCTTCGCCGGCGTCCTGCTGGACCGCTGGCGCCGCCGCCAGGTGTTCCTCTACGGCAACCTCCTGCGCGCCCTGCTGGCATCGGTCACGGCCGTCCTGATCATCGGCGGCGTTCCCGACTGGCTCTTCTACGCCTCCGCCCTCTGCGTGACCGCGGTCAACCGCTTCGTCCTCGCCGGTCTGTCGGCGGCGCTGCCGCGGGTGGTCGATGCCGAGCGCCTGGTCATCGCCAACTCCCTCTCGCCGACCGCCGGAACGCTCGCCGCGACCGCGGGAGGAGGACTCGCCTTCGTGGTCCGTCTGCTGGTCGCGGATTCCGACGCCGCCGTCGTCCTGCTGGGCTCGGCGCTGTATCTGTGCGCCGCCCTGGTCTCCCTGCGCCTGGCGGTGGACCTGCTCGGACCCGAGCGGGAGCGGGTCCCACCCCGCCTCGCAGCCGCCCTCCGAGGCACGGCCCGCGGCCTTGCGGCCGGCTTGCGGCACCTCGCGGAACCCGATCGCCGACAGGCCGCCTGGGCGCTCGGCGCGATCACGCTGATGCGGTTCTGCTACGGCGCCCTCACGGTCATGATGCTGATGCTCTGCCGGTACGCCTGGTCCTCCGACACGGAGGAGGGGCTGGCCCTTCTCGGACTGGCGGTGGGCGTCGCGGGCGTGGGCTTCTTCGTGGCGGCCGTGGTGACCCCGTCGGCGGCCGGGCGGCTGGGTCCCGGCCGCTGGATCGTCGTCTGCTCGGCCGTGGCCGCTGTCCTGGAGCTCGCGCTGATGCTCCCGTTCGCCGAAGCCACCGCGTTCACCGCGGCCTTCGTCCTGGGGCTCGTCACCCAGGGCGCGAAGATCGCCACCGACACCATCGTCCAGTCCTCCGTGGAAGACGGCTTCCGTGGCCGCACCTTCTCCCTCTACGACGTGCTGTTCAACGTCGCCTTCGTCGGTGCCGCCGCGGTCGCCGCCGTGATGCTGCCGCCGGACGGACGTTCTACGGCCCTGGTGGTCACGGTCTCCGTTATCTACGGGTCTGTTTCTGTAGCAATGGCCCGATTTGAACGCCAGTAAGTGTCACATCAATGCCACAGACTCCCCCTGAGCTACGGGGCTGTCACTGGCGGCCGGTAGTTTACGTGCGTCTTATCTCGCGTCTCACGCGTCACACACCTATGTTCTCTAGGGGGACCCCCAGTGACGACTCCGCCGCCCCAGGGCGAGAATCCGTTTGCACAGCAGGGCCAGCAGCCCTACGGCCAGCCCCAGGGCCAGGCGCCGTACCCGCCGCAGCCCGGCCAGCCCGGATTCCCGCAGCAGGCCAACTCCCCTTACGGAGCGGTCCCCCCGGCGCCGCCCAGTCGCAAGATCAGTTTCAAGCTGATCAAGAACGTCGTGATCGTCCTGGCCGTCATCGGTGTGGGCATCGGCGTCTTCATATCGAACCGGGACGACGCCAACACCGCCGCGGTCGGCGACTGCATGCACCGCGGCAGCACGAATGACAACGACCCCGACCTCGAGGTCGTCGAGTGCAGCTCCTCGAAGGCGCAGTACGTGGTGCTGGCCAAGGTCGAGGGCGACTACTCCGCGATCTCCGCGGAGACCAAGTGCTCGGAGAAGGCCAAGGACTTCCAGTACTCGTACACCGAGACCGGTGACGGCAGTAACTTCCTGCTCTGCCTGAAGGACTACTCGAAGTAAGGCAGTCGCAGAGAGGGGCGGTGTTCTACGTGAAACACCGCCCCTGGGCGTATCCGGAGCGGGGGCATGTTTCGTTTCACGTGAAACATGCCCCCGCTCCATGCCCTCAGCCTTCCTTGGCCCACCACTCCCGGAGCGCCACCACTGCCGCGTCGTACCCCATCGGCCCGTTCTCCAGCCGCAGCTCCAGCAAGTGCTTGTACGCCTTGCCCACGGCGGGACCGGGGCCGACACCCAGGATCTTCATGATCTGGTTGCCGTCGAGGTCCGGGCGGATGGCGTCCAGCTCCTCTTGTTCCTTCAACTCGTCGATGCGCTCCTCCAACCCGTCGTACGCACGCGAGAGGGCGGCAGCCCTGCGCTTGTTGCGGGTCGTGCAGTCCGAGCGGGTCAGCTTGTGCAGACGGTCGAGGAGCGGTCCGGCGTCCCGTACATATCGACGGACAGCGGAGTCCGTCCATTCACCGGTGCCGTACCCGTGGAACCGCAGGTGGAGTTCGACCAGGTGCGAGACATCCTTCACCAACTCGTTGGAGTACTTCAACGCGGTCATACGCTTCTTGGTCATCTTCGCGCCGACCACCTCGTGGTGGTGGAAGGAGACCCGGCCGTCCTCCTCGAACCGACGGGTGCGCGGCTTGCCAATGTCGTGCAGCAGCGCGGCCAGACGCAGGGTCAGGTCGGGCCCCTCCTCCTCCAGCGCGATGGCCTGCTCCAGGACGATCAGCGTGTGCTCGTAGACGTCCTTGTGCCGGTGGTGCTCGTCGCTCTCCAACCGCAGGGCGGGCAACTCCGGCAGCACGTATTCGGCGAGCCCGGTGTCCACGAGCAGCGTCAGGCCCTTGCGGGGGTGCGCGGAGAGGATCAGCTTGTTGAGTTCGTCCCGAACCCGCTCGGCCGAGACGATCTCGAGCCGGCCTGCCATCTCGGTCATCGCCGTGATGACCTCCGGGGCCACCTCGAAGTCGAGCTGGGCGGCGAAGCGAGCGGCACGCATCATCCGCAGCGGGTCGTCCGAGAAGGACTCCTCGGGCGTCCCCGGAGTGCGCAGCACCCGTGCGGCGAGGTCGTCGAGACCACCGTGCGGATCGATGAACTCCTTCTCCGGGAGCGCCACGGCCATCGCGTTCACCGTGAAGTCCCGCCGGACCAGATCCTGCTCGATGGAGTCGCCGTACGACACCTCCGGCTTGCGGGACGTGCGGTCGTAGGCCTCCGAGCGGTAGGTGGTCACCTCGATCTGGAAGCTTCGGTGAACGTCTCCGACGCGGGCTTCCTTCTGCGCGGCCACCGTGCCGAACGCGATGCCGACCTCCCACACGGCATCCGCCCAAGGACGGATGATCTTCAGCACGTCCTCGGGACGGGCGTCCGTCGTGAAGTCGAGGTCGTTACCGAGCCGTCCGAGCAACGCGTCCCGGACCGAGCCGCCGACCAGCGCGAGTGAGAACCCGGCCTCCTGGAATCGGCGGGCGAGGTCGTCGGCGACAGGAGCCACCCGCAGGAGTTCACTCACCGCGCGGTGCTGCACCTGGCTGAGGGCACTGAGGTTGTCTTCATTGGCGTTCGGCACAACAGAAGAGGGTACGTGGCCCGGCACTGCGCGAGCGCCCCTATTGGGGTGGGCCGCCACCCCCCACGACAGCCGCATAAGGCAGCACTCGTGACATACACGACTGCTCCTCTTCATACGTGCACATAGGGGATCCGCCACCATCGCACCTGATCTTGTGGAGCAGACCGCGGCACTTACCCTCAGCGGGCATCGTTACCATGCGTGGACGCACATTCCGACGACCACTGACGACGACGAGGGACGGACGAGCGCGTGGCCGAGGCGGCAGACTTCCCGGGGATGACTCCCTCACCTGCCCGCCGGTGGCTGCGGCGCACCGGAGCACTGCTCGCGGGGGCGCCTCTGCTGGCCGGTCTGCTCCAGCTGCCCGCGTCCTCGGCGCAGGCCGCGGAACACATCTACGCCAAGGAAGCCTCCAGCACGGGCACGGTGGCCGTCGCCGTCGACTCCCTGAGCCCCAGCATTCCCACCGAAGGCGACACGCTGACCGTCTCGGGCACGGTGACCAACAAGGGCAAGCAGACCGTCACGAGCGCTCATGTGGACCTGCGCGTGGGGTCCGCGCTGGCCACCCGCTCGGCGATCGACAGCACCGCCAAGCGGTCCGACGACATCTCCAGCTCCAGCGGATCCCCGGTGGGCGACAAGTACGTCGCCGAGTTCGCCAAGCTCACTCCCGGCGTCTCCGAGCAGTTCAGCATCTCCGTACCGGTCGACGAGCTCGACCTCGGGGGCGGCGGTGTGTACCCGTTGGGCGTCGCCCTGTCGGGCGAGACGGCCGCGAAGCCGTGGGAGCAGGTGCTGGGCATCCAGCGGACGTTCCTGCCGTGGCAGCCCGACGAGGCCGACACCAGGACCCGTACGACCGTGCTGTGGCCCCTGGTCTCCGACGTCCACATGACGGCCGAGACCGCGTCGAACGAACAGCAGACACCGGTGTTCCTCAACGACGACCTCGCCGCGGAGATCTCTCCCGGCGGTCGCCTCGACCAGCTCCTGAACCTCGGCAAGAGCCTCGACGTGACCTGGGTGATCGACCCGGCCCTGCTGGCCTCCGTCGACGCCATGACCGAGCGGTACGACATCGTCGCCGGTGACACCACCACGGCAGGCGAGCACCAGGCCGTCGCCGGCCGGTGGCTCGCCGAACTGCAACAGGCCGTGCAGGGCAAGCAGGTCGTCGCCCTGCCCTACGCCGACCCCGATCTGGCCTCGCTGGCACACAGCGGGACCAGCGTCACCGGCTCCCTGAACCAGCTCAAGGCCGCCACCGACGTCGCTGTCGGCACGGTGGAGACCGTGCTCCATGTGACCCCGAGCACCGACTTCGCCTGGCCGGTGGAGGGTGCCGTCGACCCGTCGATCGTGAAGGTCGCCACCTCCGCGGGTGCCGACAAGGTGATCGCGCGCAGTGACAGCCTCACGGAGAACGGTGATCTGTCCTACACGCCCTCCGCGGCCCGCCCCATCGGCGGCGGCACCACGGCGGTGGTCGCGGACGCGCGGCTGTCGGAGGCGTTCCAGGGCGATCTCACGAAGGCCTCCGCCTCCACGCTCGCGGTGCAGGCGTTCCTCGCGCAGAGCCTGGCGCTGAACCTCCAGACGGACAAGCAGCGCAGCATCGTCGTCGCCCCCCAGCGCATGCCGACCGCGGGTCAGGCCCAGGCGATGGCGGAGGCGGTCACCGCCCTGCAGGGCGGGACCTGGTCGCAGGCGCAGCAGCTCACGGCGGCCGCCACGGCCAAGCCCGACCCCGGTGCCACGACGAAGGTGCCGTCCCGGTCGGCGTACCCCTCCTCGCTCACCAAGCGGGAGCTGCCGCGGTCGGCGTTCGTGGACATCGCGTCCACGCAGGACCGGCTCGACAACTTCAAGGTGATCCTGACCGACGAGTCCCGGGTGGTGACCCCCTTCGGGCGGGCCATCAACCGTGAGATGTCCACGTCCTGGCGGGGCCGGACCACCGCGGCGAGCAGCTTCCGCCAAGGCGTCCAGGACTACCTCACCACGCTGGCCGAACAGGTCAAACTGATCCAGAAGTCGGAGCTAAAGCTCTCCGGGCGCAGCGCCACGATCCCGGTGACCGTGCAGAACAATCTCGTGCAGGGCGTCGAACGCCTGGTGCTGCGGCTCACCTCGACCAATCCGACCCGTCTGGAGATCGGCGGCAAGTCCTACGCCGAGCAGCGCATCGAGGTCTCCGGCGGACACAGCACGACGGTGAAGTTCACCACCTCGGCCAACGCCAACGGCCAGGCGGCGGTCGTCGCCCAGCTGTACACCGAGGACGGCAGGGCGTACGGCGCACCGGTCACCTTCGACGTGAAGGTCACCGAGATCACGGCCACCGTGATGCTCGTCATCGGCGGCGGTTTCCTGCTGCTCGTGCTGGCCGGCTTCCGGATGTACACCCAGCGAAAGCGCGCCGCGGCCCGGGAGGCCGAGGAGAACGGCACCGACGACACGGACCCGGCCGCCGACGCGGCCGAGACCACGCAGGACTCCGGGGACGGACCCGATGCGGAGTCGGACACCCGGTCCGGGGCGGACGACCCGGTGCAGCCGAGTGACGGGACACCGGACACCGCAGCGGAAAGCACCGACCCGTCCGGGACGGGTGAGAGAGTGGACCGTTGAGGATGTCGTGGCCGGTCGGCCCGGAACGATGAGGTGGGGTAACCATGAACGCGCCGTACGACGGTGACCGCGGCCAGGCCGCGGGCAGCTCGGGCTACCCCGAGGGTCCGCCGCCCGGGCACGGCCAGGTGCCGCCGCAGCACCCCGCGGACATGTACCTCCAGGACGCCTACGACCAGGACCCGTACCGGTCCCAGGACCTCACCGCCCAGGACCCGGTCGCCGAGGCTCTCTACGACCGCGCCGCGCACCCCCCGCCGCCGCCCGGAGTCAACCCTCCCCAGCAGCCGCTCTACGGCCCGCCGCAGCAGTCCCCCTACGCGCCCGACCCACAGGTGTGGGCCCAGACACCGGCGCCCGAGCCGGAGGGCCCGACGCAGTACCTGCCGTACGGCGACGATCCGCGCACGACCCAGTTCGTGGGCGTGGACGACCTCGTCACCCACTCCGCCGAGGAACGCCACGAGCCCGACGCCTTCGCGCACCTCTTCCGCGACCAGCAGCAGGGCGGCACCCACCCCCCGATGGGTTCGCCGGCGGTACCGGGCCCGGCACACGCTCCGGGCGGTTACGTTCCAGGGGGGCAGGTTCCGGCCGCGCAGCACCAGACGCCGGCCTTCGCCCACGCGTCGGGGCTCGCGGATCCGGCCTCCGGGGTCGACCAGACCATGAACCTCACCGCCACCCCCGCTCCGGCACCGCCCGCGAAGAAGAGCGGGCGGGCCACGGGACTGCTGAAGTCGAGCGCGGTGATGGCGGCGGGCACGATGGTCTCGCGTCTGACCGGGTTCGTCCGGTCGGCGATGATCGTCTCCGCCCTGGGCCTCGGCTTCCTCGGCGACTCCTTCCAGGTCGCCTACCAGCTGCCGACGATGATCTACATCCTGACGGTGGGCGGTGGCCTCAACTCCGTCTTCGTGCCGCAGCTCGTCCGTGCCATGAAAGAGGACGACGACGGTGGCGAGGCATACGCCAATCGCCTGCTGACGCTCGTGATGGTGGCCCTGGCCGCGCTCACCGGTCTCGCGATGTTCGCCGCCCCGCTCCTGGTCCGCATGCTGGCGAACCCGGTCGCCAGCAACCCCGCGGCCAACGAGGTCGCCGTCACCTTCACGCGCTACTTCTTGCCCTCGATCTTCTTCATGGGCGTCCACGTGGTGATGGGACAGATCCTCAACGCGCGCGGAAGGTTCGGCGCGATGATGTGGACCCCGGTCCTGAACAACGTCGTCATCATCGTGACGCTCGGCATGTTCCTCTGGGTGTACGGCACCGCGGCGGACTCCGACATGAGCGTCACGAACATCCCGCCGGAGGGCCAGCGGCTGCTCGGCATCGGCATCCTGCTCGGCCTGGTCGTCCAGGCCCTCGCGATGATTCCGTACCTGCGCGAGACCGGCTTCCGGATGCGGCTGCGCTTCGACTGGAAGGGCCACGGCCTCGGCAAGGCCGCCATGCTCGCCAAGTGGACGATCCTGTTCGTCCTGGCCAACCAGGCGGGCGCGCTGGTGGTCACCCAGCTGTCCACCGCGGCCGGCATCGACTCGGGCGTCAAGGGCACCGGTTTCGCCGCCTACGCCAACGCCCAGCTGATCTGGGGCCTGCCGCAGGCCATCATCACGGTGTCCCTGATGGCCGCGCTGCTGCCCCGCATCTCGCGCTCGGCGGCCGAGCAGGACGCAGGTGCCGTCCGCGACGACATCTCCCAGGGCCTGCGCACGACGGCCGTCGCGATCGTGCCCATCGCCTTCGGCTTCATCGCGCTCGGCATCCCGATGTGCACCCTGATCTTCGGCTCCTCGGGCATCAGCGAGGCCACCAACATGGGCTTCATGCTGATGGCCTTCGGCCTCGGCCTGATCCCGTACTCGGTGCAGTACGTCGTGCTGCGCGCCTTCTACGCCTACGAGGACACGCGGACCCCCTTCTACAACACCGTGATCGTGGCGGCGGTCAACGCCGCCGCCTCCGCCACCTGCTACTTCGTGCTCCCGGCCCGCTGGGCCGTGGTCGGCATGGCCGCCTCCTACGGCCTGGCCTACGTCATCGGTGTCGGCGTCGCCTGGAACCGGCTGCGCAAGCGGCTCGGCGGGGACCTGGACGGAACCCGGGTGCTGCGGACGTACGCGCGGCTGTGCATCGCCGCCGTGCCGGCCGCCCTGCTCAGCGGCGCCGCGTGCTACGGCATCGCCCAGACTCTCGGCCAGGGCGTCGCCGGTTCCTTCGCCGCCCTGCTGGCCGGTGGAATCGTCCTGGTCGGCGTCTTCTTCGTCGCCGCCCGCCGTATGCGTATCGAGGAGCTCAACTCGCTCGTCGGCATGGTGCGCGGGCGCCTGGGTCGCTGAGGCGGGGGTAGGCGCACAACCATCGTTCGTCGCCGCGTGTCGTGCATAGCGGCGGACTGTGGGCACAATTGGGTTCGGCGTCGGACGGCGCGCACGAGGTCGGACGGCGCGCATGGATGGGGAGGCAGGAACGACGGTGGCGGAACGGAGTACGGCTGCCGTCGACGTGGCAGACAACAGCGGTGACGAGCCGCTGACCGCACAGGCGGACCAGTCCACGGCCGACGGTGTGGCCAAGAACCGGGAGCGGGACACGGACAGCGACGAGGCACAGGGGAGTGGCGGGGCTGAGAGCCCCGGGAAGGCCTCGGCGCCGGAACTGCACAGCGGCCACAAGCTCGCCAGACGCTACCGGCTCGAGGACTGCGTCACCCGTCTGGACGGTTTCAGCAGTTGGCGTGCGGTCGACGAGAAACTCCGCCGTGCCGTCGGCGTCCATGTTCTGCCCGCGGATCACACGCGGGCCCGTTCCGTCCTGGCGGCGGCCAGGTCCTCCGCCCTGCTCGGCGACCCCCGCTTCGTCCAAGTTCTCGACGCGGTCGAGGAGAACGACCTCGTCTACGTCGTTCACGAGTGGCTGCCCGACGCCACCGAACTGACCACGCTCCTCGCTTCCGGGCCGCTGGAGCCGCACGACGCCTACCAGATGGTGAGTCAGATCGCCTCCGCCATGGCGGCCGCCCACCGTGAAGGGCTCGCGCATCTGCGGCTGAACCCCAACGCCGTGCTGCGCACCTCCACCGGCCAGTGGCGCATCCGCGGCCTCGCCGTGAACGCGGCGCTGCGCGGCGTCAGTTCCGACACCCCCCAGCGCACCGACACCGAGGCGATCGGCGCTCTGCTGTACGCCGCGCTCACTCAGCGCTGGCCGTACGAGAACGACGCCTATGGTCTGTCCGGACTACCCAAGGACATCGGGCTGATCGCCCCCGACCAGGTGCGTGCCGGCATCCACCGGGGCCTGTCGGAGCTGGCCATGCGCGCTCTCGTCAACGACGGAGCGACCGCCTCCCGGCATGAGTCCGCGTGCGCCACACCGGAGGAACTGGTCAAGGCCATCGGTGAGATGCCCCGCATCCGCCCGCCGGAGCCCACGTTCACCGCGCCCCCCGAATACCAGCGCACGACGTACCAGCAGGGCAGCTACGGACGGCCCGCGGCCCACCCGGGCGCCACCCAGCCGGTGCGGACCCCGCCTCCCCCGTTGCAGAGCCGCACCGGCAAAGCGCTGAAGTGGGCGGTCTCCGCGCTGCTCATCGCCGCCCTCGGTCTCGGCAGCTGGCAGCTCGCGGACGCCCTGATGGACCAGGGCAACTCCGACGACACGAACCAGACGCAGACGACGGACGGCGACGACAACAACAGTGCCGCGCCCAGGCCCGTCCAGCAGCTCAGCATCCAGGGCTCGCAGGAGTACGTAGCCAGCGGTTCCGCCCAGGCGCCGGAGGACGTCGGCAACACCTACGACGGTGACAGCTCCACGTACTGGCGGACCAAGAAATACGCCGAGGGTCCGACCCTTGCTCCGTACAAGCCCGGAGTGGGCATCATCTACGACCTCGGGTCGGCACGGGAGGTCTCCGCGGCGTCGATAGGACTCCGGTACGCCGGGGACCACACGACCGTGAAGCTCTACGCCACGGACTCGCTCACTCCGTCCACGGGCATCGGCGGGATGAAGGAGATCGGTACCGCCGACGCCAGCGGTACCTCGCTCACGGTGAAGACGTCGAAGACGGTGAAGACCCAGTACGTGCTGCTCTGGATCACCGCCGTACCGTATGCGCCCACCGATGGTTTCAGTGGCTCCGGCTACAAACAGGCCATCACCGACGTGAAATTCACGGGCTGAGATCTCACCTGAGGGGGAGGGGGTCCGATGGCAGCAGGCGCCGAACACGACGGATTCAGCGATCATGACCTCCTCACCCGTCACGTGGAGGGCGATCCTGACGCCTTCGGTGAGCTTGTACGGCGACACCGTGACCGGCTCTGGGCCGTGGCCCTCAGAACCCTGGGGGACCGCGAGGAGGCCGCTGACGCCGTTCAGGACGCTCTGGTCTCCGCCTACCGGGCCGCCCATACCTTCCGCGGCCAGTCCGCCGTCACCACCTGGCTGCACCGGATCACGGTGAACGCCTGCCTGGACCGGGCCCGCAAGGCGGCCTCCCGCAAGACCTCTCCGGTCGACGACACCGAGCGCCTGGAGCAGTTGCTGGAGCCGCACGAGTCGGCATCGGCACCCGCCGAGCGCAACGACCTGCACCGCCAGCTCCTCGAAGCCCTCGGTACCCTGCCGCCCGACCAGCGTGCGGCGCTCATCCTGGTCGACATGCAGGGCTATCCCGTCGCCGAGGCCGCCCGTGTGCTCGACGTCCCGACGGGGACGGTGAAGAGCCGCTGCGCTCGGGGCAGAGCAAGACTCCTGCCACTGCTCACCCATCTGCGGCCGGCCAACTCCGGCGAGATGAGGGAAACCGGGCGAGGACGGAACCGGGCGGAGGGGACATCCGTCCCACCGGCAGCGGGTCCTCGGGACGAAGGCCCGGACGGCGCCGGGACCGGCGATTCAGCTGCTGTGAAGGGCGGAGGTGGGCGAACGTGACATCGACGACGGACAGGACCGAACACCCGGACGTCACGGAGATCTCCGACCTCACCGAGGGCCTGCTCCCTACCGACCGCAGTACGGAAGTGCGTCGACACCTCGACGACTGCGTGCTCTGCGCGGACGTCCACGCCTCGCTGGAGGAGATCCGTGGCCTCCTGGGGACGCTGCCCGGGCCGACGCGGATGCCGGACGAGGTCGCCCACCGCATCGATGCCGCGCTGGCGGTGGAAGCCTTGATCAGCTCCACGGCCCCGGAGCCCACCACACTCGAGTCGGACAGCGCCGGGCATGTTTCACGTGAAACATCGACATCGCCGCCGCGGCCCGCAGGGCATGCCCGAACCACCACCACCGGGCCGGGCCGCAAGGATCGCCGGCGGAATGGGCGACGCAGGATCGCCGTGCTGGGGACCGCCTTCGCCGTCGCCGCCCTGGGTATCGGGTCGGTCCTGGTGTCGTCACTGACCGGCGACGAGAGTCCGGGAACCTCTGTGCCCGGTCAGCGGTCCACCGTCGCGCACAGCTTCTCCGAGAGCGGTCTGGAACAGCAGGTCGCTGATCTCCTGGCCGCCTCCCCCAACGCCAGTCCGCACACTCTCGGCATGCAGGGCGAGCCGGAGACGAAGACCCCCAGAGTCTTCCAGGAGCCCACGGTGCCCGGCTGCGTCCAGAAGGGCATGGACCGGAACGACGCGGCCCTGGCCGTCGAGAAGGGCACGTACCAGGGGAGGGACGCGCTTCTCGTCGTCCTCCCCGACAGCGCCGACAGCACCCGGGTCACCGCGTACCTGATGGATGCGACCTGCGTCAGCCAGCCGTCGTCCGGCACAGCGAAGATCCTTCTCAAGGACTCCTACACCCGCCCCTGACGCTTCGGGCTTCGTCCCCGCCGAGCGTGGTATCCGGTACGGCGTCGGGCCCCTTGGTGTGCCCGGCCACAGCGGGAATGCGCGCCCCTTAGGATCCGTTGGGTGGGGTGAGAGTTTCCAGAAGCTCCCCCGGTCGATCGACATAGACCAGAGACGAGGAATGAAGCCGTGAGCGACGTCCGAAACGTGATCATCATCGGCTCCGGGCCCGCCGGCTACACGGCGGCGCTCTACACCGCGCGCGCATCACTGAAGCCGCTGGTGTTCGAAGGAGCCGTCACCGCGGGCGGCGCCCTCATGAACACCACCGAGGTCGAGAACTTCCCCGGCTTCCAGGACGGGATCATGGGCCCCGAGCTCATGGACAACATGCGCGCCCAGGCCGAGCGCTTCGGCGCCGAACTGATCCCCGACGACGTCGTCTCCGTCGACCTCACCGGTGAGATCAAGACGGTGACCGACACGGCGGGAACAGTCCACCGGGCCAAGGCCGTCATCGTCACCACCGGCTCCCAGCACCGCAAGCTCGGCCTGCCCAACGAGGACGCTCTCTCCGGTCGCGGCGTCTCGTGGTGTGCCACGTGTGACGGCTTCTTCTTCAAGGACCAGGACATCGCCGTCATCGGTGGCGGCGACACTGCGATGGAGGAGGCCACCTTCCTGTCGCGCTTCGCCAAGTCCGTGACGATCGTCCACCGCCGGGACACGCTGCGTGCCTCCAAGGCGATGCAGGAGCGTGCCTTCGCCGACCCGAAGATCTCGTTCGTCTGGGACAGCGAGGTCGCCGAGATCCAGGGTGACCCGAAGCTGGCCGGGTTGAAGCTGCGCAACCTCAAGACCGGTGAACTCTCCGACCTGGCGGTGACGGGCCTGTTCATCGCGATCGGCCACGACCCGCGCACGGAACTCTTCAAGGGCCAGCTCGACCTGGACGAAGAGGGTTACCTGAAGGTCGTCGCCCCGTCCACCCGGACGAACGTGACCGGTGTCTTCGCCGCCGGCGATGTCGTCGACCACACCTACCGTCAGGCGATCACCGCAGCCGGCACCGGCTGCTCCGCCGCCCTCGACGCCGAGCGCTACCTCGCCGCCCTCGCGGACGAGGAGCAGGCCGAGCCCGAGAAGACCGCCGTCTGACCCCCTTCCGCCCCACCGCACACATCAGTTAAAGGAGCCCGCCGTGGCCGACCTCAAGCACGTAACCGACGACTCCTTCGAGCAGGACGTCCTCAAGAGCGAGAAGCCCGTCCTGGTGGACTTCTGGGCTGCCTGGTGCGGCCCGTGCCGCCAGATCGCTCCGTCCCTCGAGGCGATCGCGGCCGAGTACGGCGACAAGATCGAGGTCGTCAAGCTCAACATCGACGAGAACCCGGGTACGGCCGCCAAGTACGGCGTGATGTCCATCCCGACCTTGAACGTCTACCAGAACGGCGAGGTCGCCAAGACCATCGTCGGCGCCAAGCCCAAGGCCGCGCTCGTCCGCGACCTTGAGGACTTCATCGCCGAGTGACGATCTGAACGTCGCACACGAGGCGTGTGTTTCACCAAGCCAGTCACAGGGGGCGCAGCGCCGGCTCCTTCTGTACGGCTCCCAACAGTCGGTCGAGCGCCATCTCCACGTCTCCTTCCAGGAAAGGGTGGTGCGCAGCTCCAGCCTCAGGCGGGGGTGAGAAGGGTGCGGCCGGACCGTCTTGAAACCCACCGCCAGCAGATGGTCGGCCGGCAGAAGACACGCCGGGTCCTTCCAGCGGGCATCACCGAATGCCTCGATCGCTTTGAAGTCCCGGCGCAACAGATCCTTGGCGACCGTCTGGACCATCACCCGGCCGAGTCCCTGGCCCTGGTAACCCGGCACGATGAACGCGGTCATCAGCTGGACCGCGTCCGGGGACACAGGGCTCGTGGGGAACGCCGTCGAACGGGGAACGTACGCGGGCGGGGCGTAGAGCACGTAGCCCACCGGTACGTCATCGACAAAGACGACCCGGCCGCAGGAACCCCAGTCGAGTAGGACCGCGGAGATCCAGGCCTCCTTCTCCACCGCCGCCGTACCCGCTCTTACCGCTGCTTCACCGCTGACGGGGTCCAGTTCCCAGAAGACACACGAGCGGCAGCGTTGGGGAAGGTCCTGAAGGTTGTCCAGTGTGAGCGGTACGAGCCGTCGCCCCATGAAGGCTGATCCTCGCTTCCTTCGCCCGCGGCGTCGCGAGCGGCAGTCAGAGCGCTCCGTTCCCTGAGCAGGCTGGCGACGAACCCGCCGACCGCGCCGATCCCCAAGGCTGCGCCCACCAGTCCGGTCCGGCTGATTGTTCGCATGGCCCCCGCCTCCCACTCGAAGGTGTCATCAGGTGGTTGCGCCATAGCTCATTGCATCGTATCCACGACACGATTCCCTCGACACCGCCCAGAAGCAAAGAGCGAGCCGTGTTCCGGACACACCGGAGACGGCTCGCTCTTGGCAGTCGGCGGGCGGTTGGACCCGGCCATGGGGCGCTCAGTCGTCCGTTTCCTCGGACTCACCCTCTACCAGGCCCTTCTGGAGGACGGGCCCTTCACCGGGTGCCAAGCTGTCGAGGATCCGCTCGAGGTCTTCCATGGAGGCGAACTCGACGGTGATCTTGCCCTTCTTCTGGCCCAGGTCGACCTTCACCCGCGTCTCGAATCGGTCCGAGAGCCGGGTGGCGAGGTCGGACAGCGCCGGCGACACCCGGCCTCCGGCACGGGGACCCTTGGCACGCTGAGGGGCCTGTGGGCGCGACCCCATGAGGGTCACGATCTCCTCGACCGCCCGCACTGACAGCCCCTCCGCCACAATGCGGTGGGCAAGCCTGTCCTGTTCCTCCGAGTCGTCGACGGAGAGCAGCGCCCGGGCATGACCCGCCGAGAGGACACCGGCCGCCACCCGACGCTGGACCGCCGGGGAGAGCCTGAGGAGACGCAGTGTGTTGGAGACCTGGGGACGCGAGCGCCCGATCCGGTCCGCCAACTGGTCATGGGTGCAGTTGAAGTCCTTCAGCAACTGGTCGTAGGCGGCAGCCTCCTCCAGCGGGTTCAGCTGAGCACGGTGGAGGTTCTCCAGCAGTGCGTCCAGGAGGAGCTTCTCGTCGTCCGTGGCCCGCACGATCGCCGGGATCGCTTCCAGGCCCGCCTCACGGCAGGCTCGCCAGCGCCGCTCGCCCATGATCAGCTCATAGCGTGCGGGACCGGTCTGCCGTACGACGACCGGCTGGAGGAGGCCGACCTCCTTGATGGAAGTGACCAGCTCCTGAAGCGCGTCCTCGTCGAAGACCTCACGCGGCTGGCGCGGGTTCGGCGTGATGGAGTCGAGCGGGAGTTCCGCGAAGTGGACGCCCATGGGCGCTGCGGGAACCTCCGCCACCCCGTTCGGCGAGGGCTCCTCCGTTTCACGTGAAACAGGCGGCAGCGTGGCCACCTTCGCCGCGGCCACCCCACGGTCGGTGGTCAGGACCGGAACACCGGCGGACGACGTGGAGGTCACGCCTCCCACGGCGGTCTGCGCCGGTGTCCTCTCGGTCGGGGCGGCAGGGATCAGTGCGCCAAGACCACGGCCCAGCCCCCTCCGTCGATCACTCACTGGATCCCCTCCATGGTCGGGTTGTTCTGAGCGCCGATATGGGCGTGGGTGCCGTCGTAGCTGACGCCGACACCCCTCAGCGCAATCTCTCGGGCTGCTTCGAGGTAGGACAGTGCACCGCTCGATCCGGGATCGTAGGTCAGTACCGTCTGCCCGTAGCTCGGCGCTTCGGAGATGCGGACCGAGCGGGGAATGCTCGTCCGCAGCACCTCGTCGCCGAAGTGGGTGCGCACCTCGTCGGCGACCTGCGACGCGAGGCGCGTCCGGCCGTCGTACATGGTGAGCAGAATGGTGGAGACGTGAAGGGCGGGGTTGAGGTGGCCGCGCACCAGCTCGACATTGCGCAGTAGCTGGCCCAGCCCCTCCAGTGCGTAGTACTCGCACTGGATCGGGATGAGGACCTCCTGGCCCGCGACCATCGCGTTGACCGTCAGTAGACCCAGCGAGGGCGGGCAGTCGATCAGGACATAGTCCAGCGGCTGCTCGTACGCCTGGAGGGCTCGTTCGAGTCGGCTCTCGCGGGCCACCAGCGACACCAGCTCGATCTCCGCACCGGCAAGATCGATCGTGGCGGGAGCGCAGAAAAGGCCTTCAACATCGGGGACGGGTTGGACCACTTCCGCCAGTGGGCGGCTCTCGACCAACACGTCGTAGATGGACGGAACCTCGGCATGGTGATCGATTCCGAGGGCGGTGGACGCATTGCCCTGCGGGTCGAGGTCGATCACCAGGACGCGGGCACCGTGCAGAGCCAGTGATGCGGCAAGGTTGACGGTCGTCGTCGTCTTGCCGACGCCGCCCTTCTGGTTGGCGACCACCATGATGCGGGTCTGCTCGGGCCGCGGCAGGCCCTCGCCGGCGCGGCCGAGAGCCTCCACCGCCAGTTGGGCGGCACGACCGATCGGAGTGTCGTCCATCGGAGGCGGTGTTTCACGTGAAACATCCTCCCCCATCGACTCGGTACGGGGACCGGGGACCGGATCGGTCATCGGTCCCGCGATGTTGGCGTCGGACCGCAAGGATTCACTCTCCTCGACTTCAGGCTCGCAATGAACAGAGCCTCCCATGCCTTCGGGGTCGCGAACCAGTGAGGCCTGGTCTTCTGTGGAGAAATCCACCTCTGTGGACAACTCCGTCCCCTTGACGAGTGAGCCGAGCGGCTTCCGGTCACGGGGTTCGGCCGCGGCGCGACCGCGGCTGATGATGCCGTGCAGCAATGAGCGACGTTTCACGTGAAACACGATGCACAGCGCCAGTGGCCGAACCGCCGCGACACTCCGTCACGCATGGGTTGGGCAGCTTGTGTGGAGTACCGCTGTTCTTCAGGCCGGGTCAGCGGCGACGGCGTGTGCGCCCTGTCCGGGCCGCCTTGGCACGCTTGGCGGCGAACCTCACACCACCCGGGCTCTCCCCGACCTCGACCCGCACGACCGTGGAGAGCGGATCCACCAGTCCCTCGCCGACGTGGAGGATCGACGTGCTCACCGCGCCGAGCTTGCTCAGAGCGGTGGCCGCACTCTTCAGCTCCTCCTCGGCGGTGTCGCCCTTCAGCGCGAGCATCTCACCGTAGGGGCGGAGCAGCGGGATGCCCCAGGCGGCGAGGCGGTCCAGGGGAGCGACCGCCCGTGCGGTCACGACATGGACCGGTGGAAGCTTGCCCATGACCTCCTCGGCCCGCCCGCGCACGACAGTCACATGGTCGAGGCCGAGAAGTTCGACGACCTCGGTCAGGAAATTCGTGCGCCGCAGAAGCGGCTCCAGCAGGGTGATCTTCAGATCCTCCCGCACCAGGGCCAGGGGGATGCCCGGCAGGCCGGCGCCGGAACCGACGTCGCACACCGTCACGTCCTCGGGCACGGCTTCGGAGAGCACCGCACAGTTCAGAATGTGCCTCTCCCACAGCCGGGGCACTTCCCGTGGGCCGATGAGCCCACGCTGCACACCTGCCTCGGCCAGGAGTTCGGCGTACCGGACCGCATCCGCGAAGCGATCACCGAATACCTCGCGTGCTTGCTCGGGCGCAGGGGGGAGCTCCGCTGCCTCCGTCACGGGGACCGTCCTTCCGTACCGCTTCGGCGCGTTCGCGCCGGCCACCAGAACTACCAGGTCTGACAAGACCGGCCCCGCCTGCTCGACAGACGGGGCCGGGAATACGTACGCGCTGAATCAGTTGGGCAGCACGACGACGAAGCGCTGCGGCTCCTCGCCCTCGGACTCGCTGCGCAGACCGGCTGTCTTGACCGCGTCGTGGACGACCTTGCGCTCGAAGGGCGTCATCGGGTTCAGCTTGACCGGTTCGCCGCTGTTCCTCGCGTCGGCCGCGGCCTTGGCGCCCAGCTCGGAGAGCTCGGTGCGCTTCTTGGCCCGGTAGCCCGCGATGTCCAGCATCAGTCGGCTACGGTCACCGGTCTCCCGGTGCACGGCCAGACGCGTCAGCTCCTGCAACGCCTCCAACACCTCGCCGTCCCGGCCGACGAGCTTGTACAGGTCGCGTCCTGCCACATCACTGATGATCGACACCGACGCACGATCGGCCTCGACATCCATGTCGATGTCGCCGTCGAGATCAGCGATGTCCAGCAAGCCCTCGAGGTAGTCCGCCGCGATCTCGCCCTCCTGCTCCAGGCGGGTCAGGGTGTCTGCACCCTCGGCGGCGGCGGAGGTGGTGCCTTCCGTCACGGGATGGGCTCCTTCTTACTTCTTGGACGGGGACTTGGGGCGCTGCGGGCCGCCCTTGCGCTGCCCGGACTGGGCCTTGCTGCGGCCACCGCCGGAGCCGGTCTTCGGCTTGGCTGCGCCGGCGGGCTTGGCGTCCTGCGGCTCGTCGGACTTGGTCAGCGAGGTGGGCTCACCGGCCGCCTTGGGGGTACCGGACTGGCGTTGGGACTTGCTCTGGCGCTTGGGCTGCTGGCGCCGGGCCGCGGCGGCCGTGGCCTCGCCGTCCTCGGTCAGGGTGGCGGTCTGGGCCTCGCCCTTCGCCACGGTGCCGTCGGGCTGGGCCGCCAGGCCCGCCTTGCTCAGACCGTTGATGAACTTGCGCTCGTAGTCGTTGCGGTCGCGGCCCTTGGCCACGATCGCCTTGACGATGGCCTTCTGGCCCCGGCCGCGGATCTTGCCGTGGTTCGTGACGTGCTTGTACAGGCGGTCCAGGTAAGCGGCCTGAGCCTTGGAACCCGGGGTCGGGTTGTTGCGGATGACGTACATCTGCTGGCCCATGGTCCACACGTTGGTGGTCAGCCAGTAGACGAGGACACCGACCGGGAAGTTGATGCCGAAGACGGCGAACATGACCGGGAAGACGTACAGCAGCATCTTCTGCTGCTGCATGAACGGCGTCTTCACCGTGGTGTCGACGTTCTTCGTCATCAGCTGGCGCTGCGTGAAGAACTGCGAGGCCGACATCATGACGATCATGATCGCGGTGACGATGCGGACGGTGGACAGCGAGGCGTCGAGCGCGGAGACGTCCGAGGCGCTGTCGGTGAACTTCGCGGCCAGCGGGGCGCCGAAGATGTGCGCCTTCTGCGCGCTCTGCAGCAGGCTCTCGTTGATCACACCGATGGTGTCACCGTTGGCGATGCTGTTGAGCACGTGGTACAGCGCGAAGAAGAACGGGGACTGCGCCAGGATGGGAAGGCACGAGGAGAGCGGGTTGGTACCCGTCTCCTTGTACAGCTTCATCATCTCTTCGGACTGGCGCTGCTTGTCGTTCTTGTAGCGCTCCTGGATCTTCTTCATCTCGGGCTGCAGCGTCTGCATCGCCCGTGTCGCCTTGATCTGCTTCACGAAGAGCGGAATCAGGCAGATCCGGATCAGGATCACCAGGGACACGATGGACAGGCCCCAGGCCCACCCGGTGTCAGCACCGAAGAGGGCGCCGTACACCTTGTGGAACTGGACGATGACCCAGGAGACGGGTGTGGTGATGAAACTGAAGAGGCTGGCAATCGTGTCCACTAATCATGCTCCTTGGGCATGGGACGGTGTCTCTGCGGCCGGGCTTGAAGAAGGGTTCTCTTCGGTGGCCGTTTCGGCGGCGGAGGGCCCGCCCTTGCGTGCGCGCCATGTGTTGCGCAGCATCTCGTGCCACCGCGGGCGCTTGCGCGGCGGGACATGGTCCACGCCGCCGAGCGACCAGGGGTTGCATCGCAGGATGCGCCAGGCCGTGAGGGCCGTTCCCTTGACCGCACCGTGCCGGTCGATGGCGGTGAAGCCGTAGTGGGAACACGACGGGTAGTACTTGCACACCGGCCCGAGCAGCGGACTGATCGTCCACTGGTAGAGCTTGATCAAGGCCAGCAGCGGGTACTTCATCGCGCGCCCCCTCCTAGTAGCCGTTGAAGGGCGGCATCGAGGTCCTGGGCCAGCTGTGCGTGGTCTGCGTCGCCCGCACCGGGCAGCGCCCGTACGACTACCAGGCTACCGGGGGGAAGGAGGGCGACTCGGTCGCGCATCAGATGGCGCAGTCTGCGCTTCACTGTGTTGCGCACGACCGCTCCGCCCACGGCCTTGCTCACGACGAAACCCGCACGCGTCGGGGGAGCGCTCTCCCCAGGCGCGTGCGGGTCCGTGGCACCGCTTCGAAGATGGACGACGAGAGTCGGACGGCCGGCCCGACGGCCCCGTCGTACCGCGGTCGCGAAGTCCTCGCGCCGCCTCAGCCGATGCTCGGTAGGCAGCACGACGTCATGACCTGATCAGGCTCAGGCGGACAGGTTCGCGCGACCCTTGCTGCGGCGGTTCGCGAGAATCGCGCGACCGGCACGGGTGCGCATCCGCAGGCGGAAGCCGTGGGTCTTGGCGCGACGACGGTTGTTCGGCTGGAAGGTGCGCTTGCTCACTCGGGGGCTCCAGAAATCAATCGGTGGTGGCGGGGTGCCGTCCTGGCTGTCACCGTGCGCCCACGAGGTAGCTCGCGGTCAACGCCCGAGTGCACCGCTTCCCGATCACCTGACGCGATCTGTGCCCATCGGAGGCAGGCGGCAGCAGCCATCGACAACTCGACCTGGTCACGGTACGCGCGGCTACGCCATCCGGTCAAACCGGCGGCCGTGGGAGACACTGTCCACAGGCTGGGGACAACAACTTGAACCGTACCCGTCGGCCTGACTACCGTGGCTGAACTCCGATTCGTTCCTTTGTCCCTGCCCGCACCCGATGCGAATCCCCCACCGTCCCACCGTCACACGAACGTGGGACCCACGAGAGAGCGTGCCCTGTGGCTGACGTACCTGCCGATCTTGCCGCAGTGTGGCCACGAGTACTGGAGCAGCTCCTCGGTGAGGGCCGCGGCCAGGGTGTCGAGGTGAAGGACGAACACTGGATCAGACGCTGCCAGCCGCTCGCCCTGGTCGCGGACACCGCCCTGCTCGCCGTGCCCAACGAATTCGCGAAGGGCGTACTGGAAGGCCGCCTCGCCCCGATCGTCAGTGAGACGCTGAGCCGCGAGTGCGGTCGGCCGATCCGCATCGCGATCACCGTCGACGACTCCGTGGGCGAACCTCCCGCCTCGTCGGGGCCGTCGCGCTACGACGAACCCGAGCGTCCGTCCGGCCAGTACGACGGTCCGCGCGACAACCCGTACCAGGGCTACGGCCGGCACCGCGCCGATCAGTCCCAGGGCGGCGGTGACCAGGGTTCCCGCCAGGACCAGCTGCCCACCGCGCGGCCGGCCTACCCGTCGGAGTACCAGCGGCCCGAGCCCGGGGCCTGGCCCCGACAGGGACAGGACGACTACGGCTGGCAGCAGCAGCGCCTCGGATTCCCCGAACGCGACCCGTACGCGTCGCCGCCGCAGGACTCGTACGGCGGGTCCGGGCAGGACTCCTACGGCCCGCCGTCCCAGGACGGGTACGGGTCCCAGGACCAGGACTCCTACGGCCCGCCCTCGCAGGACTACCGGCCCCAGGCCATGGATCGGCCGTCCTACGACCGCTCGTCCTACGACCAGAAGCGCTCGGAGTACCAGCAGTCGCGCCCCGAGTACGACCAGCGCGACCCCACCCGGCGTGAGATGCCCGAGCCCTCGGCGGGCGGCGGGCATCCGCACCGCGGCCCGGCCGGCCACGGACAGCAGGGCGCGCCCGGTCCGCTGGGCTCGAAGCCCGCGCCGACGGGCGGTCCCGGCGAGCCGACCGCCCGGCTCAACCCCAAGTACCTCTTCGACACGTTCGTCATCGGCGCCTCGAACCGCTTCGCGCACGCGGCCGCCGTCGCCGTCGCCGAGGCTCCCGCGAAGGCGTACAACCCCTTGTTCATCTACGGGGAGTCGGGTCTCGGCAAGACTCACCTGTTGCACGCGATCGGGCACTACGCGCGCAGCCTCTATCCGGGCACACGGGTGCGGTACGTCAGCTCGGAGGAGTTCACCAACGAGTTCATCAACTCCATCCGTGACGGCAAGGGCGACAGCTTCCGCAAGCGGTATCGCGAGATGGACATCCTGCTCGTCGACGACATCCAGTTCCTGGCGGACAAGGAGTCGACGCAGGAGGAGTTTTTCCACACCTTCAACACGCTCCACAACGCCAACAAGCAGATCGTGCTGTCCAGCGACCGGCCGCCCAAGCAGCTGGTGACGCTGGAGGACCGGCTGCGGAACCGTTTCGAGTGGGGCCTGATCACGGACGTCCAGCCGCCCGAGCTGGAGACGCGGATCGCGATCCTGCGCAAGAAGGCGGTACAGGAGCAACTCAACGCCCCTCCGGAGGTGCTGGAGTTCATCGCGTCCCGCATCTCGCGCAACATCCGCGAGCTGGAGGGCGCGCTGATCCGGGTGACGGCGTTCGCGTCGCTCAACCGGCAGCCGGTGGACCTGGGGCTGACCGAGATCGTCCTCAAGGACCTGATGCCCGGCGGCGACGACTCGGCGCCCGAGATCACCTCGACGGCCATCATGGGCGCGACCGCCGACTACTTCGGGCTCACGGTCGAGGACCTGTGCGGCACGTCCCGCGGACGCGCGCTGGTGACGGCCCGGCAGATCGCGATGTACCTGTGCCGTGAGCTGACGGACCTCTCGCTGCCGAAGATCGGCGCTCTGTTCGGTGGCCGTGACCACACGACGGTGATGCACGCGGACCGCAAGATCCGCAATCTGATGGCCGAGCGGCGCTCCATCTACAACCAGGTGACCGAGCTGACGAACCGCATCAAGGCGGGCTGACCGAGCCGCACGGACCCGTCGAGGGCGTTCCGGGAACTGCTCCCGGGGCGCCCTTCGCCGTGCCACAGGTCGGCGCCCCGCCATCCGCTGTTCGAATACTCGCCGGGTTACGGCCACTCTCCACAGATTCGGCGACTTTCTTCCGTCCACAACCTGGGGACTGCCAAGTTGTCCAGATCGTGTCCACAGGCGCCACGGGTGAAAGAGAATCGGGGCAGGTCACCTGGCTGTGGATTGGTGGACAAAAGTTTTCCACAGCCTGTGGACAGTTTCTTCGTCCACAGGCTGTGCACGAAGTTGTCCACCGGTAACCCACAGGCTGCGGCCGGTTGTCCCCAGCGATCAGCGGCTTCTCCACATGGCTGTCCACTGTTCGGCAACCAGACGCGCCTCCTCACCGGGTCGAGTGAAAGGCGTCACACGAAGTTGCCGGAGTGGGCTGTGGGAAAGCCGGGGAAACCTGGGGACGCACCTGGGGAGAAGTCGCCTCTACCTGTGCATGGAGTGTGCAGAACTTTCTGTTCTCCACAGAAGACCCGAGTTGTCCACCGCCTCCGTCCCCAGGACCGGTGGATAAAATATCGGCTCTGACCTGCGAAAACTGGGTTATCCACGGTATCCACAGCCCCTACTACTACTCCCAACTAGAGAGAGCGAGAAGTCCGGTTCGAAGGAGGGGCTGTGCACAACTCGCTGTCCGGGTCCCGACTGCTCCTCGTCACGACTTGACCCGAGAGGCACCTACTGTCAGTGCGGTGCGTCAGACTGGACCCCGGTGGTCCTTCCCCTCACAGGGGCCGACGACACCGAGACAGACGACGAAAAGCCAGGCAGGGCGAGAAGCGCCGGCAACAGCAGGAGGCGGCAAGAGTGAAGATCCGGGTGGAACGCGACGTACTCGCGGAGGCAGTGGCCTGGGCGGCACGCAGCCTCCCGGCCCGTCCGCCGGCGCCTGTCCTCGCCGCCTCCTGCTGAAGGCCGAGAACGGAGCGCTCAGCCTCTCCAGCTTCGACTACGAGGTCTCCGCACGCGTGTCGGTGGAGACCGAGGTCGAGGAGGAGGGCACGGTCCTCGTCTCGGGCCGTCTGCTCGCGGACATCTGCCGTGCCCTGCCGAACCGCCCGGTGGAGATCTCCACAGACGGTGTACGGGCCACGGTGGTCTGCGGCTCCTCGCGGTTCACCCTCCACACACTGCCTGTGGAGGAGTACCCGTCGCTGCCCCAGATGCCGAACGCGACGGGCACGGTCCCCGGCGAGGTCTTCGCCTCCGCCGCCGCCCAGGTCGCCATCGCGGCCGGCCGTGACGACACCCTGCCCGTCCTCACCGGTGTGCGCATCGAGATCGAGGGCGACACCGTGACGCTGGCCTCCACCGACCGCTACCGCTTCGCGGTCCGCGAGTTCCTGTGGAAGCCGGAGAACCCGGAGGCCTCGGCGGTGGCTCTGGTGCCCGCCAAGACGCTCCTGGACACCGCCAAGGCACTCACGAGCGGGGACAGCGTCACCATCGCGCTGTCCGGCTCGGGCGCCGGCGAGGGCCTGATCGGCTTCGAGGGCGCCGGCCGGCGCACCACGACCCGACTGCTGGAGGGCGACCTCCCCAAGTACCGCACGCTGTTCCCGACGGAGTTCAACTCCATCGCCGTGATCGAGACCGCCCCCTTCGTGGAGGCCGTCAAGCGCGTGGCCCTGGTCGCCGAGCGCAACACGCCGGTGCGGCTGAGCTTCGAACAGGGCGTGCTCATCCTGGAGGCCGGCTCCAGCGACGACGCACAGGCTGTGGAGAGGGTCGACGCCCAGCTCGACGGCGACGACATCTCGATCGCCTTCAACCCGACCTTCCTGCTGGACGGCCTCAGCGCCATCGACTCCCCGGTGGCCCAGCTGTCCTTCACCACGTCCACCAAGCCCGCGCTGCTCAGCGGCAGGCCGGCGGTCGACGCGGAGGCGGACGAGGCCTACAAGTACCTGATCATGCCGGTCCGCCTCAGCGGCTGAGCCCCCGCACTTGTCCACAGGCCGTGGAGGAACGCCTCCCGGCTTGTGGGTGAAGCGGCAGAAGCCGCAGGTGAGCGCGGCGGATGGGGTGTACGTCTGAGCGCGTATGCCCACAGGTGTGCGTGACGGCCCGGGTTTAGGCTCGGACATGGGTACGAAGGTGCCCCACACGCCACACAGCGACCTAAGGAACAACTGATGGAGCTCGGTCTCGTCGGCCTCGGCAAGATGGGCGGCAACATGCGTGAGCGGATCCGCCGCGCAGGCCACACCGTCGTCGGATACGACCGCAACCCGGACCTCGCCGATGTCCACAGCCTCTCCGAGCTTGTGGGCAAGCTCAAGGGCCCGCGGGTCGTCTGGGTGATGGTCCCGGCCGGTGCCGCCACCCAGTCGACCGTCGACGAGCTGGGCGAGCTGCTGGAGCCGGGCGACGTCGTCGTGGACGGGGGCAACTCCCGCTGGACGGACGACGAGAAGCACGCCGAGGAGCTGGCGGCCAAGGGCATCGGCTTCGTCGACTGCGGCGTCTCGGGCGGCGTCTGGGGCCTGGAGAACGGCTACGCGCTGATGTACGGCGGCGACGCCGAGAACGTCGCCAAGGTGCAGCCGGTCTTCGACGCGCTCAAGCCCGAGGGCGACTTCGGCGCGGTGCACGCGGGCAAGGTCGGCGCCGGCCACTTCGCGAAGATGGTCCACAACGGCATCGAGTACGCCATGATGCAGGCCTACGCCGAGGGCTGGGAGCTGCTGGAGAAGGTCGA
>NZ_MPOH02000017.1:83263-136491 GCF_001896135.2 Streptomyces phaeoluteigriseus | reverse complement strand
CGGTTCGCCTCCCGCCAGGAGGACTCGCCCCAGATGAAGATGATCGCGGCGCTGCGCAACCAGTTCGGCGGCCACGCGGTCGAGAAGAAGTAGTCCACCGGACCGTTTCGGCGGCCCATCACGGGATCGTTTTTTCGGCGGTCCACCACGCCGGGGGAGGTCGGCGAAACGACCATGCACGTCACGCATCTGTCGCTGGCCGACTTCCGCTCGTACGCCCGGGTCGAAGTCCCGCTCGACCCGGGCGTCACCGCGTTCGTCGGTCCCAACGGGCAGGGCAAGACGAACCTCGTCGAGGCCGTCGGCTATCTCGCCACCCTCGGCAGTCACCGGGTCGCCTCCGACGCCCCCCTGGTCCGCATGGGCGCCGCCCGTGCCGTCATCCGGGCGCAGGTCCGGCAGGGCGAGCGGCAGCAGCTGATCGAGCTGGAGCTGAACCCCGGCAAGGCCAACCGCGCCCGCATCAACCGGTCCTCCCAGGTCAAGCCGCGTGACGTGCTGGGGATCGTACGGACCGTGCTGTTCGCGCCCGAGGACCTCGCTCTGGTGAAGGGCGATCCCGGGGAGCGGCGCCGGTTCCTCGACGAGCTGATCACCGCGCGCTCCCCGCGGATGGCGGGCGTGCGCTCCGACTACGAGCGCGTCCTCAGGCAGCGCAACACCCTGCTGAAGTCCGCCGCGCTGGCCCGCCGGCACGGTGGCCGGACCATGGACCTGTCCACGCTCGACGTGTGGGACCAGCACCTCGCGCGCGTGGGCGCCGAGCTGCTCGCCCAGCGTCTCGACCTGATCGCCGCGATCCAGCCGCTCGCCGACAAGGCGTACGAACAGCTCGCCCCCGGCGGCGGCCCGGTCGCGCTGGAGTACAAGGCGTCGGCGCCGGGCGAGGCGCACACGCGCGAGCACCTCTACGAGCAGCTGATGGGCGCGCTCGCCGATGTCCGCAAGCAGGAGATCGAGCGGGGCGTCACCCTCGCGGGTCCGCACCGCGACGACGTGCTGCTCAAACTCGGTCAACTGCCCGCCAAGGGATACGCCTCCCACGGCGAGTCCTGGTCCTACGCGCTCGCCCTGCGGCTGGCCTCCTACGACCTGCTGCGGGCCGAGGGCAATGAGCCGGTCCTGGTCCTCGACGACGTCTTCGCCGAGCTGGACACCCGGCGGCGAGAGCGGCTGGCTGAGCTGGTCGCGCCCGGTGAGCAGGTGCTGGTCACGGCCGCCGTCGACGACGACGTACCGCACGTGCTCGCGGCGCCCGGTATGCCGTGGCGGAGGGGGCGGTGGAGCGCGCATGACGGCGCAGGAACCGAAGAACGTGCCCGATCCGAAGATGACGCCGGAGTCGAAGAAGACGCCCGAGCCCTCCGGTGTCGACCTCGCGCGCGTGGCGCTGAGGGCGGCGCGCGAGCAGGCACGCGCGCGAGGGGACGCGGCGCAGCAGAAGAAGCAGGCGCGGCGGGGGGGCGGCCTGCGCTCCGGCGCGCGGGCGGACGGCCGCGACCCCATGGCGCTCGGCTCGGCCATCAACCGGCTCCTCACCGAGCGCGGCTGGGAGGCGCCGGCCGCGGTGGGCGGGGTGATGGGGCGCTGGCCGCAGATCGTCGGCGAGGACATCGCCAAGCACTGCGAACCGGAGCGGTACGACGAGGACGAGCGGGTGCTCTTCGTGCGCTGCGACTCCACGGCCTGGGCGACGAACCTGCGGCTGCTCGCCCCGACGCTGGTCGCCCGCCTCAACGAGGACCTCGGCCACGGCAGGGTGCAGCACATCAAGGTGCAGGGCCCGGCGGGCCCGGTCCGTCGCTACGGCCCTCTGCGGGCCCCGGGCAGCAAGGGCCCCGGCGACACCTACGGGTGACATGTGTCACGTAATCCGGCCGGGACGGTGCCGTCGTACCGTCCCGGCCGTCCTGCTGTGATGGCCGTGCGGGCCCCCCGTGGGCCAGTGCCGCCCGCGCGCGTCCGGAGCCCGCTCGGAGCGTGTTCGGAGCCCGTTCGGAAGGGTCCTCGCGGGTCCGGAAGGGGTGGCGAATACGGAGTTGACTCGCCGGTAGCCAAGGGTTGACACCCGGAAGCGCTGAGTGCCTCCGTGAGCCTCTTGGAGGCCCGCTCCACATATGGGGACCCGGTGGAGACCGGTTGAGGGCGGCACATGCGGACTCAGGTACCGGCAAACCCCCATCACTGTCGGCGCTACCGGTAGACTGGAAGGTAATCCCGCCCCAAACGTGGGGACCGCCCGGGAAACGCTGAGCAACGCTGATCAAGGCTTACCAACGCAACATGCCGCAGCCGCTCCGGCAACCCGCCGACGAGCCCGGCTCGTGCTGTGCCAGAAAGGGCGCTTCGTGGCCGATTCCGGCAACCCCAACGAGAACATCCCGTCCACCGACGCCGGCGTCGTCCGCGAGGCCGCGACCTCCAGCAGTGAGGTCACGGCCTCCTACGACGCCAGTGCCATCACCGTCCTCGAGGGCCTGGACGCGGTCCGCAAGCGACCCGGTATGTACATCGGTTCTACCGGCGAGCGCGGCCTGCACCACCTCGTGTACGAGGTCGTCGACAACTCCGTCGACGAGGCGCTGGCCGGCCACGCGGACACGATCGACGTGACGATCCTGGCCGACGGCGGCGTCCGAGTGATCGACAACGGCCGTGGCATCCCGGTCGGCATCGTTCCCTCGGAGGGCAAGCCGGCCCTGGAGGTCGTCCTGACCGTGCTGCACGCGGGCGGCAAGTTCGGCGGCGGCGGCTACGCGGTCTCCGGCGGTCTGCACGGCGTGGGCGTCTCCGTCGTGAACGCCCTGTCGAGCAAGGTCTCCGTCGAGGTCAGGACCGAGGGCCACCGGTGGACCCAGGAGTACAAGATGGGCGTCCCCACGGCGCCGCTCTCCAAGCACGAGGCGATCGAGGAGACCGGCACGTCGGTCACCTTCTGGGCCGACGGCGACATCTTCGAGACCCTTGAGTACTCCTTCGAGACGCTGTCGCGGCGCTTCCAGGAGATGGCGTTCCTCAACAAGGGTCTGACGATCAAACTCACCGACGAGCGCGAGTCGGCGAAGGCCACCGCCGGTGCGGACGAGGCGGGCGCGGACGACAGGGACGAGGTCAAGACCGTCACGTACCGCTACGACGGCGGCATCGTCGACTTCGTGAAGTACCTCAACTCCCGCAAGGGCGAAGCGGTGCACCCGACGGTGATCGACCTCGAGGCGGAGGACAAGGACAAGAGCCTGTCCCTCGAGGTCGCGATGCAGTGGAACAGCGGTTACAGCGAGGGCGTCTACTCGTTCGCCAACATCATCCACACGCATGAGGGCGGTACGCACGAAGAGGGTTTCCGCGCGGCGCTGACCAACCTGGTCAACAAGTACGCGCGTGACAAGCGGCTGCTGCGCGAGAAGGACGACAACCTCACGGGTGACGACATCCGCGAGGGTCTGACCGCGATCATCTCGGTGAAGCTGAGCGAACCCCAGTTCGAAGGTCAGACCAAGACCAAGCTGGGCAACACCGAGGCCAAGACCTTCGTCCAGAAGGCGGTCTACGAGCACCTCAACGACTGGCTGGACCGCAACCCGGTCGAGGCGGCGGACATCGTCCGCAAGGGCATCCAGGCGGCCACCGCGCGCGTGGCGGCCCGCAAGGCCCGCGACCTCACGCGCCGCAAGGGTCTGCTGGAGTCGGCGTCCCTGCCGGGGAAGCTCTCCGACTGCCAGTCGAACGACCCCACCAAGTGCGAGATCTTCATCGTCGAGGGTGACTCCGCCGGCGGCTCGGCCAAGTCCGGCCGAAACCCGCAGTACCAGGCGATCCTCCCGATCCGCGGCAAGATCCTCAACGTCGAGAAGGCCAGGATCGACAAGATCCTGCAGAACCAGGAGATCCAGGCCCTGATCTCCGCCTTCGGTACGGGCGTGCACGAGGACTTCGACATCGAGAAGCTCCGCTATCACAAGATCATCCTGATGGCGGACGCCGACGTCGACGGCCAGCACATCAGCACCCTGCTGCTGACCTTCCTGTTCCGCTTCATGCGGCCGCTGGTCGAGGCCGGGCACGTGTACCTCTCCCGTCCCCCGCTCTACAAGATCAAGTGGGGCCGGGACGACATCGAGTACGCGTACTCCGACCGCGAGCGCGACGCGCTGCTCGAGATGGGCCGCCAGCGCGGCAAGCGGGTCCGCGAGGACTCGATCCAGCGCTTCAAGGGCCTCGGCGAGATGAACGCCGAGGAACTGCGCATCACCACGATGGACCAGGAGCACCGCGTCCTCGGCCAGGTCACCCTGGACGACGCCGCACAGGCCGACGACCTGTTCTCGGTCCTCATGGGCGAGGACGTCGAGGCGCGCCGTGCCTTCATCCAGCGCAACGCCAAGGACGTCCGCTTCCTCGACATCTGAGTCGGTCTCAGCTGACCGGACCAGGAAGGATCAACACCAGCAATGACCGACGAGAACACTCCCGTCAGCCCTGAAGAGGGCGGCGAAATCGCCATGCGCATCGAGCCCGTCGGGCTCGAGACGGAGATGCAGCGCTCGTACCTCGACTACGCGATGTCCGTCATCGTCTCGCGTGCGCTGCCGGACGTCCGTGACGGCCTCAAGCCCGTCCACCGCCGCGTCCTGTACGCCATGTACGACGGCGGCTACCGGCCGGAGCGCGGCTTCTACAAGTGCGCCCGCGTCGTCGGCGACGTCATGGGCAACTACCACCCGCACGGCGACTCCTCGATCTACGACGCGCTGGTCCGCCTCGCGCAGTCGTGGTCGATGCGGATGCCGCTCGTGGACTCCAACGGCAACTTCGGCTCGCCGGGCAACGACCCGGCGGCGGCCATGCGGTACACCGAGTGCAAGATGGCGCCGCTGTCGATGGAGATGGTCCGCGACATCGACGAGGAGACCGTCGACTTCACGGACAACTACGACGGCCGCTCCCAGGAGCCGACCGTCCTGCCGGCCCGCTTCCCGAACCTGCTGATCAACGGTTCGGCCGGTATCGCGGTCGGTATGGCGACCAACATCCCCGCGCACAACCTGCGCGAGGTCGCGTCCGGTGCCCAGTGGTACCTGGAGAACCCGGAGGCCTCGCACGAGGAGCTCCTGGACGCGCTGATCGAGCGCATCAAGGGCCCCGACTTCCCGACCGGCGCCCTCGTCGTCGGCCGCAAGGGCATCGAGGAGGCGTACCGCACAGGCCGTGGCTCCATCACCATGCGCGCGGTCGTCGAGGTCGAGGAGATCCAGAACCGCCAGTGCCTGGTGGTCACGGAGCTGCCCTACCAGGTCAACCCGGACAACCTCGCGCAGAAGATCGCCGACCTCGTGAAGGACGGCAAGATCGGCGGCATCGCGGACGTCCGTGACGAGACCTCGTCGCGCACCGGCCAGCGTCTGGTGATCGTCCTCAAGCGGGACGCGGTCGCCAAGGTCGTCCTGAACAACCTGTACAAGCACACCGACCTCCAGACGAACTTCGGCGCCAACATGCTGGCGCTGGTCGACGGCGTGCCGCGCACGCTGTCCCTGGACGCGTTCATCCGCCACTGGGTGACGCACCAGATCGAGGTCATCGTCCGCCGTACGAAGTTCCGGCTGCGCAAGGCCGAGGAGCGGGCGCACATCCTGCGCGGCCTGCTGAAGGCCCTGGACGCCATCGACGACGTCATCGCGCTGATCCGGCGCAGCGACACCGTCGACATCGCGCGCACGGGCCTGATGGAGCTGCTGGAGATCGACGAGATCCAGGCGAACGCCATCCTCGAGATGCAGCTGCGCCGGCTGGCCGCCCTGGAGCGTCAGAAGATCGTCCAGGAGCACGACGAGCTCCAGGCGAAGATCACCGAGTACAACGCGATCCTCGCCTCGCCGGTCCGCCAGCGCGGCATCGTCAGCGCCGAGCTGGCCGCGATCGTCGAGAAGTACGGCGACGACCGCAAGACCCAGCTGATCCCCTACGACGGTGACATGTCCATCGAGGACCTCATCGCCGAGGAGGACATCGTCGTCACCGTCACGCGCGGTGGCTACATCAAGCGGACCAAGGCCGACGACTACCGGGCGCAGAAGCGTGGCGGCAAGGGCGTACGGGGCGCGAAGCTCAAGGAAGACGACATCGTCGACCACTTCTTCGTCTCCACCACGCACCACTGGCTGCTGTTCTTCACCAACAAGGGCCGTGTCTACCGGGCGAAGGCGTACGAGCTGCCCGACGCCGGGCGCGACGCGCGCGGACAGCACGTGGCGAACCTGCTGGCCTTCCAGCCGGACGAGGCGATCGCCGAGATCCTCGCGATCCGCGACTACGACGCGGTGCCGTACCTGGTCCTGGCCACCAAGGGCGGTCTGGTCAAGAAGACGCCTCTGAAGGATTACGATTCGCCGCGTTCCGGTGGTGTCATCGCGATCAATCTGCGGGAGCGCGAGGACGGATCCGACGACGAACTGATCGGAGCCGAACTCGTTTCGGCCGACGATGATCTGCTGCTGATCAGCAAGAAGGCCCAATCGATCAGGTTCACCGCGTCGGACGACACTCTGCGCCCGATGGGCCGTGCCACCTCGGGCGTCAAGGGCATGAGTTTCCGTGCGAGCGACGAGCTGCTCTCGATGAATGTTGTTCGACCCGGTACGTTCGTGTTCACTGCCACAGACGGTGGGTACGCGAAGCGGACCAACGTCGACGAGTACCGCGTCCAGGGTCGCGGCGGCCTCGGCATCAAGGCTGCCAAGATCGTGGAGGACCGCGGCTCCCTCGTCGGCGCGCTGATCGTCGAGGAGACGGACGAGATCCTCGCCATCTCACTGTCCGGCGGTGTGATTCGCACGCGAGTCAACGAGGTCAGGGAGACGGGCCGTGACACCATGGGCGTCCAACTGATCAACCTGGGCAAGCGCGATGCCGTCGTCGGCATCGCACGTAACGCCGAGGCGGGGCGTGAGGCGGAGGAGATCGACGCGACGTCGCCGTGGACGAGACCGCCGAGGACGCCGCGACCAGCGGCACGGACGAGGGTGAGGCGCCCTCGACCGAGTAGCACGAGGAGTGAGTCATCGTGAGCGGAGCCACGGGCGCCGGTTCGGTCGGAACATCGGCCGGCACCTCTGCCGACCCTTCGACCGGTACCTCTACCGGTACGGAAACGGACGGCGGCCGTGGCTCGCCGCGGTGAACAAGGACGCGCGTACGACCGACGCACGGCCCACCGACGGGCGGGGAACCGACGCCCGAACGGCCGACGCGCGCGCGACGGATCCGCACACGACCAACCTCCAGGCGATCAAGTCACCCGCGAAAGACTCGCACTCGCCCGACACGCATGGATCCCAGGGGGGAACTGTGACGGACACCCGAGGCCCGCAGACCCAGCAGTACGCGGCTGGAGCGGGCAAGGCCGGTTCCGAGGCCCAGCAGGCCTCCCCGCTGCCCGGCGAGCGCCAGGGACAGCAGCCCACCGGGCCGTACCACCCGCCGCAGGCCTACTCGACCCCCGCCCCGGCCGGCGCGGTCCGCCGACCGCGCACCGGCGCCCGGACCACGCCCCGGGTGCGCAAGGCGCGGCTGCGGGTGGCGAAGGCCGACCCGTGGTCGGTGATGAAGGTCAGCTTCCTGCTCTCCATCGCGCTGGGCATCTGCACGATCATCGCGTCGGCCGTCCTGTGGATGGTCATGGACGCGATGGGCGTCTTCTCGACGGTCGGCGGCACGATCTCGGAGGCGACCGGCTCCAACGAGTCGAACGGCTTCGACCTCCAGTCCTTCCTCTCGCTGCCCAACGTCCTGCTGTTCACGTCGATCATCGCGGTCATCGACGTCGTCCTCGCGACGGCCCTGGCGACGCTCGGCGCGTTCATCTACAACCTCTCCGCGGGCTTCGTGGGCGGCGTCGAACTGACCCTCGCCGAAGACGAGTGACTTGGCCGCCGACGTCGTTCCAAACCTCCGCCGAACCTCCGGCGACAACCGATTTTGGGACTGCCCGCGTCGTGCGCTAATCTTCAGGAGTCAGCGCGCGGGACATACACCGCAGAGCGCGGCGGGGCTATAGCTCAGTTGGTTAGAGCGCATCCCTGATAAGGATGAGGCCACAGGTTCAAATCCTGTTAGCCCCACCAGTACGAAGGCCCCCAACCGGTCAGGTTGGGGGCCTTCGGCGTGTGCGCGAGGAGTTGGGGCGGAGCGGAAGGCGCCCGCCGGGGTCGTGCGGGGCGGCTGCCGGGGCTCGGGATAGGGGTGTCTGAGCGGCCGGGTGCCGGAGCGCCGGGTGTCGGAGCGCCGGGTGGCGGAGCGGCCGGGTGTCGGAGCGGTCGGGTGCCGAGGGTCCGCGTGCTGCGGGAGCGTTGGGGGATGGCTGAGTGCTCCCGACCGACCGACCGACCGACCGACCAACCGACCGACCAGCCGGCCGACCAGCCGGCCCGGTGGGTGGTGCGTGCGAGGGGCGGGTGGGGCGGTTCTGGGGTGGGCACGGCGAAGGCCCGGCTGCTCCTGAGGAGCTTCCGGGCCTGCATCGTGCGGCTGTACGCAAGTTCGCCGTTACGTCGTGATCGTGGCGGGGTGCGGCACGGTGTGCCGGGGTGTCAGCGCTGGAGGGGTACGGCGGGCTCGGCGGCGGAGCCGGACTCCAGGTCGTCGCAGGGGGCCGTGAAGTGGTCGTCCGGTTCCGTCTCGGGGAGAGGGCGGTGACGGCAGCTGGGGGACTTGCCGTGGGCCTCGGCGTGGATGCGCTGCTTCATCGTGGGGGGCAGGGACCGGGCGAGGATCCAGGCCCAGGGTGAGGCGGCCGCCACGTTCGCGGGTACGGGGCTTCCGCTCTCGCTGCTGTTGCGCGTCGGCTCGCTCTGCGCTACCGCCGCCGTGGCGGTGGTGGTGACGAGTCCGAGCGCCGTGCACAGCGCGAGGAAGGCGGTGACGATGGCGGTCCACAGCTTCATGACCCGGTTGTCGGTCATGGCCCCTCACTTTCGGGTTGGGCGATTTGCGTACTTTCCTCATGATGTGTATGTGGAACGCGAAGTGGTGGACCGACGCTCGTGGCGTGGCGTTGTTCCGATGAACACCACCCGTATGGGCGCAAGTGGGCTGATAGGCCAATGAAAGGGGGCGAAGTAACCCTCCGTGCCGGTGTGATCACTCTCCGATCCGAGGGTCTGATCCTCCGTCGCCGCCCCGTCTACTGGGCTGTCGAGGGCGGGAGTTGAGGGGCCGACGCAGGTCACCGATCGGTATCGGTCGGTGTGTATAGTCGGGCGCCAGAAGTCCCCTACGTCAAGGAAAGACGAGGTCGCGCGGTGAAGAAGCTTCTCCTGGTCGCACTGGCCGCCATCGGCGGGCTCCTCGTGTACCGCCAGATCCAGGCGGATCGCGCCGAGCAGGATCTGTGGACGGAGGCGACCGACTCCGTGCCCACGGGTTCTTGAGTACCGACACCGAAAACTGACCAGACCCCGGCCGCTCAGCGCGGTCGGGGTTTTGTGTTGCGGGGGACCCCGACCCCGGTTAGGGGCGGACGGCACGGGTCGGAGGCAGTCGTTTCGGTCGTTCGTGCGGATGCGCGGGTGCCGCGCGGGTCGGCAGGGCAGGATGGCCCACGGCCGGGTCCGGACAGGGCCGGTGCCGGCGAGGGCGAGGGGGCGTGTGATGGGCCGGCGTACGGGGTGGGTGACCGCGTTGCGCGAGGCCGCGGCGCGGACGGTCGTCGGGCGGGTCGCCGCGGTGGCGGCGGCGCTCTGCGTGGCCTCGGCCGGGCTGCCGGGGACCGTGGCCGAGGCCGCCGGTGCGGCGGACGTGCCGTCCTACGCCTTCGACCGGAACGCCCGCGGCATCACCGCCGCCAACGGCACCACCGACGCCGTACGCCTGGAGCCGGGCACCACGTACCGCAGCTCCCTCGCGGGCCGCGAGAAGGTCTACTACCGGCTGGAACTCGACGACGCCTCGAACGCGTACGTCTCCGTCACGGCCGTCCCGCGCGCGGGCACCGCGCTCGCCAGCGGTGACGGCGTCAGGGTGTCCGTGCAGAACGCCGACAGCGGCAGCTGCTCCTACGACACCGTGACCGTGGGTGCCTCCGGGGAGGCGCATCCGATCACCGCCTGGGGGGCGCGCGAGATCCTGGCCGGCAAAGGGCTGTGCCAGGAGGCCGGCACCTACTTCCTGGTGGTCGAGCGCACCGAGACCGGTACCGAGGACGGGCAGCCCTGGGAGCTGGAACTGGCGCCCGTGTCCGAGCCGCCGTCGGCCCGGGCCGGTGCGACGAGCGTGCCCGAGGCATGGAACTCCGCCACGCCCGCGCCCCTCGTCGAGGAACCCGTGGACCGTCCGGGCGGCGGGGGCTTCTCCGACGCGACCGCCGTGCGGCAGGGCGTCTGGCGGGACGAGATCGTCCCCGGCCAGACCCTCTTCTACAAGGTGCCCGTCGACTGGGGACAGCAGTTGTACGCCGCCGTCGACCTGGACAGCGCGGGCACGAATGCGGGCTTCGTGGTGCCGGCCCTGGACCTGACGGCGTACAACCCGGTGCGCGCCGAGATCGCCGGCACGAGCATCGGCTACGGCGGCACCCAGAAGTCGGCCTCCCTGCCGCTTCTTCCGCCGGTCCGCCACGTCAACCGGTACGCCCCGACGGATCCCACGCAGAGCCTGCGGTTCGCGGGCTTCCACTACCTCGCGGTGTACCTCTCGGCGCACGTCGCCGAGCGTTTCGGCGACGGTCCCTACGGCGTGAAGCTGCGCGTCAGGATCGGCGGGACCGCGCAGGCCGGACCGGCGTACGAGGGCAGGCCGGTGCCGAGCGGCGTGTTCGACACCGGCACGCGGGGCGGGCCGAGCGCCTCGGTGGGAGGCACGGCGGGCGGCGGTGACGGCGCTGCGGACGACGGCGCCATGACGGCGGTCGCCGTGGGCGGCCTCGGTACCGGCAGCGCGCTGCTGCTGGTGCTCGGCGTGTGGACGGTGACGGCGCGGCGCCGCGCCTCCGCTCAGATCCGGGCCAGCGCCCAGAACCCGACGGCGTAGCAGACCAGGGCCAGCAGCAGGAGCGGCAGCGCGACCTTGGCGGGCGGTCCGGGGCGCCGGGCCGCCCGGGCCCGGCGGTGACCCCTGCGGCGGACGCGTTCCGGCGCAGCCGGAGGCGGCGGAAGAGGGGCCGCGGGAGGAACCTGCGGGTCCTGAGCGGTGTACGAAGCGGTGGAGGTATCGACGCGCTGTTCGGCCGCGGGCCGGGGAGGCAGCACGAAGGTGGCGTCGCCCGGTGCGCCGTGGGCGGGAGCCTGCCGCAGGGGCGCACCCGGAGGGGGCGACGGAGGGAAGCTGCCGGTGTCCGACATGGCGCGGCCGGGACCGGCGGACGAGGCCTCCAGGGGCTGACGTGGACCGCCCGTCGAGGTGTGTGCGAGGTTCCGCGGATCGGAGGACGGCGGTGGAGGGGCCTGCGCCCGGGAAGCGCCCGTACCCGACCCGCCGGGCAGGTCCGAACCGGACGCTACGGCGTCGTCCGCGCCCGCCCCGTGCGGTGCGGCGCCTGCGCCCGGTCCCGGTTCGGCCGACGGCACGGGAGTCCATGCCGGCGGCGGAACCGGAGCCGACGCGGAGGGCGGCACCGGGGGCGGTCCGGGCGGAGGGGCCGGGATTCCGGACGTCACGGAGCCCGTGCCCGGCCACGCCGGGAGGGGGTCCCCGCCCGGCCGGGCGGGAGTGGACCCGGTGATGTCCTGCTGTGGGGACGTCCGGCCGGAGGGTGGGGGCGCCCCGGCCGGCCCCGGCGCCGGTTGCGAGGGACCTTGCGGGCCGAACCCCTGCGGCAGCGGCCCGAGTTGGTCGAAGATCTCGATCTGCTCGTCGTCCGGACCGGGCTCGGGAAGCAGTTCGACGGCCGCCGCCAGTGCCTTGCGCGCACCCGTGGCGGTGCGGAAGCGGGCTTGGGGGTCCGGTTGCAGCAGCGTGGCCACGACCTGCCACAGCGGCTCGGGAACCCCTTTGGGGGCACCTGGGGTTCCATGCTCCGCGAAGTACTGGAGGAGCGCCTTGGCGTCCGGCTTGGCGCCCTCCAGGAGGTACAGGGCGACCAGGCCGACGGCGAAGAGGTCGGCGGGGAAGTCGGGTTCGGCGCCCATCATCTGTTCGGGGGCGAGGTAACCGGGCGTTCCCACCACGAGGTTGGTCTCGGTCAGGCGTGGTTCGCCCAGCCGCATCGCGATGCCGAAGTCGGACAGCCGCAGCCGCGGCCTGGCCGTGCCGGTGGCCTCCAGCAGGATGTTGGCGGGCTTGATGTCACGGTGGACGACGCCTTCCGCGTGGACCGCGGAGAGTCCGGACAGCAGTTGGTCGATGAGGGTGCAGACGAAGAGGGGAGGAAGGGGGCCGTAGTCGCCCACGAGGTGGACCAGGGAGCCGCCGGCGACCAGGTCCATGGTGAAGAGGACCTTGTCGTCGTCGGCGGCCCAGCTGGCGGGGGCGAGGACATGGGGATGGTCGATGCGCAGCGCCTGTTCGCGCACGAAACGGAGCAGCGCGTGGGCGTCGCTCTGCTGGAGCACCTTGGCGGCCACGTAGCGGCGACGGCGATGGTCCCAGGCACGCCAGACGGCGCCGACCCCTCCTCGACCGATCGGGTCGGCGAGTTCGTAGCGTGCGGCGAAGACCTCACCCATGGCGGTGCGTCGCTCCTCCCCCTCGGGATTCCCCCTGCTGTCCCCTCGCTACCCGGTGATGAGTGATACGACCCCCGTGGCCCGTCACGATCCGGCTCGCGTCATCCTCCGGCGAAGTGCGCCACCCCTGCGCCCCTCGCGGTCCCGCACCGTGCTGTCCGCCCGGTCGCCGAACCCCCTTCGGCCACCGGGCAGGGCTCAGTTCTGGTGGGACTGGTAGTGCGCCACGGCGTCCGAGGTGCGGCCGGCGCCGTAGACCTTGAGGAACTCCGCCAGTTCCGGGTGGGTCGGGGCGAGGGTGTCGGCCGCGTCGATGATGTCGCCGGCGGCGGCCACCGAGCGCAGCAGCGACTGGATCTCGCGGACGACCCGCTTGACCGTGGGCGCACCCGAACCGCTCGTCGTCTGCGTGGTGTTGCTGAGCACCGATCCCCCTTGCGACCGCTTGATCTCGTCCATGCGTTCGGTCGCCTCGGCGGCGCTGACGCTCCCGTCCGCGACCTGGGCCGCCAGGTCCTGCAGCAGCTGCACCCGCTGCACGACCGCCGGGTTCCCGATCTTCGCCCGCTGCCCGCTCATCAGCTGGGACAGCATCGGTGCCGACAGCCCCAGTACCCCCGCGAGACGAGCCTGGTTGAGACCAAGATCGTCGATGAGCTTACGGAAGAGCGCCCCCAGCGGCTCCCCGTACCAGTTCCGCTGCAGTTCCCGCGCTCTCGCGGTGGCTTCCTGCTGTGCGGCGTCCATGTGCGTCTCCCCATCGCTTCCCCAAGAAACCGCGGTTCGCTGTAGCGAACCACGCGGAGCATCTTACGGAGAGTGGTCATCCGCGGGGACCCCCAATCTTTTTGCGAGATACGGGGGGTGACCCGCTACTCTGGTCCTCGGCACCCGCCGGGATCGTTCCCTCCGGCTGGTCGCTTCCCGTGAGGGGCCTTAGCTCAGTTGGTAGAGCGCTGTCTTTGCATGGCAGATGTCAGGGGTTCGACTCCCCTAGGCTCCACATCGAAAGAGCCCCTCCGTCCGGTGGTCACCGGACGGAGGGGCTCTTCTTCGCTGCGGCCCCATTGCTATCCCTGGGACGTCGGGCTGTAGGGCTGTCGAGCTGTCGAGCTGTTTCACGTGAAACGTGGGCCCGGAGACGCGGAGCAGGCGGAGAAGCTCAGCCGCGGTCCTCGCGGTTCAAGGTCTCCTCGTCCTCCTTCACCTGCACCTCGGGATCGAGGGCCGAGACGTCCTCGCTGCCGTCCACGGACGTCAGACCGCCCGCGGCGGGTACCTCGGTGGCAGCGGGGGGCTCGACCAGCCAGTCCGGGTTGGCCTGCTTGTCCCACCACTTCCACGCGGCGTAGGCGCCTCCGGCCACGACACCGGCCAGCGCCAGTGCCTTGGCGAGCTTGCCGGCCCTGGCTCGGCGGCGGTGCTTGCGCACCAGCTTCTGGATGTCCTTCGGGGTCACCTGACCGCGCAGGGCGGCCATCGCGGCGACACTGCGGGCGGCGGCCTCGTCCTTCACGGGCCCGGCCGCGGCCACCGCCTGTTCGAGCTTCGGCCGGGAGTATTCGGCGGCCTGCCGTGCGGCCAGACGGGTACGGGAGGCAGCTTCATGAGCGGCCTGGTCGACCTTCGGTGGGACATGCGCCCTCGCCTGCTCCAGCCTGGGTGCCACCCGGGCGTCGTACTGCACGCGGGCCTGTTCGGCGGCTTGGGACACCTTGGGCGCGAGCCGTACGCGGGCCTCGTGCGCGTAGAGCGCGGCCCTCTCCTTGGCCGTGTCGGCGTAGGGCGCCACCACTTCCGCGGCGTGCAGCACGCTGTCCTTCGCCGAACCGGTCGCGGCGCGCACGCTGTCGATGCGGGTCACGGGTTCCTCCTCCTCGGTGGCGTACGGTATTTCGACTTTCCACCCTTTTACGGATCATGCCTGCGGATGGCCTCCGGGGCATGCGCGGACGGGCATACGGGTGCGGACGTCCCGATCGTCTTCCCGTGTTGTCCTGATCCGATGCGGGAACGGACGGACGAATACAGGGCAACGGGAACGTGTCGTCGACAATGTCACGGATCGGCCCGCCTTGCCCCTGTCCTGGCCGGGTCCGGCGCTTTTCCGTACGCGAAGTGGGCGGTTCCTGTGCACGCGGTGGTGGGCGGGCGACGGGCCACGGCGGGCGTGCGAGGATCGTTGAGTCACAGGAAGACGACGGAAGGCAGATCGTGGCCGAGCAGCTTTACGCCACCCTCAAGACCAACCAGGGCGACATCGAGGTCCGGCTCTTCCCGGACCACGCTCCCAAGACGGTCAAGAACTTCGTCGACCTCGCCACCGGGGGGCGGGAGTGGACCCACCCCGCCACCGGCGAGAAGTCCTCGGCCAAGCTCTACGACGGCACGGTCTTCCACCGGGTGATCAGCGGGTTCATGATCCAGGGCGGCGACCCGCTGGGCAACGGCACCGGCGGGCCCGGCTACCAGTTCGAGGACGAGTTCCACCCGGACCTGCGCTTCGACCGGCCGTATCTGCTGGCGATGGCGAACGCCGGCCCGGGCACCAACGGCTCGCAGTTCTTCATCACCGTCTCCCCGACGGCCTGGCTGACCCGCAAGCACAGCATCTTCGGCGAGGTCACCGACCCGGCGAGCCAGAAGGTCATCGACGCGATCGCGGGCGTGGAGACCAACCCGCGCACCGAGCGTCCGCTGAAGGACGTCGTCATCGAGTCGGTCGTCGTCGAGAAGCGATAGCTCCTGCCCTGAGTGCCGGGTTCAAGCACCGGACCAGGCACCGGTGGCACCGGGCCGCACACCGGGGGACGCACCGGGCCGCAGACAGGGCGGCGCCCGGTTCGGCGCCCGGTTCGCCGCGGGAACCAATCGCCCCGCTCGTCCGTAAGGACGGTCGGGGCACAGCCTTGTTCACGAAGAGATCGGGGGAGCCCATGGATCAGGCGCCAGGCAGCCGGCCGGACGACGCCCAGAGCGGGGTGCCGGTCTGCTACCGGCACGCGGGCCGTGAGACCGGCGTGCGCTGCACGCGCTGCGAGCGTCCGATCTGCCCCGAGTGCATGGTGAGCGCCTCCGTCGGCTTCCAGTGCCCGGAGTGTGTGCGGGGCGGCTCCGGCACGGGGCACGCGCCGGAGGCGAACCGGCCCCGCACCCTCGCGGGCGGCACCGTCGAGGCCGACCCGCATCTGGTCACCAAGGTCCTCATGGGTCTCTGTGTCGCGGTGTTCGTGGTGCAGATGGCGGTCGGGGACCGGTTCACCGACCGGTTCAGCCTGCTGGGACTGGCGTACGTGCCTGAGCTGGGCTCGGTGCAGGGCGTCGCCGAGGGGCAGTGGTATCGGCTGCTGACCTCGATGTTCATGCATCTGGACTACTTCCACATCTTCTCCAACATGCTCAGCCTCTGGTTCATCGGCCGGTATGTGGAGGAGGCGCTCGGCCGCCCCCGCTATCTCGCCCTCTACCTGCTGTCCGGGCTGTCGGGCGGAGCGCTGGCCTACCTGCTCAACGAACCCAACGCGCCCTCGCTCGGTGCCTCGGGTGCCATCCTCGGGGTGTTCGGCGCCCTCGCCGTCCTGATGCGGCGGCAGCGCTACGACATGCGGCCGGTCGCCGCGATGCTGGTGATCACGCTGATCATCACCTTCGGGTGGAGCAACATCTCCTGGGAGGCCCATATCGGCGGCCTCGTCGGCGGTGCCGTCATCGGTCTCGCCATGGTTCACGCACCCCGCGACCGCCGCTCCCTGGTGCAGTACGGCACCTGTGCGCTGGTGCTGGCCGCGGTCGTGGTCGTCACCCTCCTGAGGACCGCCCAGCTCACCTGAGCACGTGGGGAGACACAGCGTTGTCCACAGCGAGTGCCCGATCTTGTGCATACCGTGCGGGAACAACTGTGCCCCCTGTCACCGACCCGCGTTTCCGCAGGTCAGGCAGGGGGCGAACAGGTTTTCGAGTGCTGACGGTTCTTCACACCGGCGTCAACGTCCGAGAGGTTATCCACAGATGGTCGTTCTTTTTCCCCACTGTGGAAAACCGCTGTGGATAACTCAGTGGATACCCCTGGGGAGAGATGGTCCGAGAGCTACTTCCACTGGGTCGAGACGCCGAAGCCGGCGGCGATGAAGCCGAAACCGACCACGATGTTCCAGTTGCCCAGGGCGTCGATGGGCAGCGAGCCGTCGGTCACGTAGAACACGACGATCCAGGCGAGTCCGATGAGGAACAGGGCCAGCATGACCGGCGCGACCCAGGCACGACTGTTGAGCTTGATGGCGGTAGCCTGCTTCGCGGGCGGCGGCGTGTAATCGGCCTTCTTGCGGATACGTGACTTCGGCACGAGGGTCTCTCCTGTCGATGCGCTGCGTGGCCGCGCAGGGTACTGGGTCGGGCTCGGGGCAGCGTACAAGGGGACACTGACCTGCTCCCCCGGGCGTCCGTTAGCGTAGTGCTTCTACGGCGCCGAAGGAGATAAGGGTACGTTGAGCAATTCTGCCGACTTCCCCGGGACGGGTTCAACGGGGTCCACCCCCGGCCGCCGTTCGCGCTTCCGGCCGGTCCGTGTGCTCACCGCCGGCGTCTTCGCCCTCGCGGGCCTCATCTTCTTCACCAGCTTCGACACCGCCAAGGGCACCGACATCCGCACGGACGCCTCCCTGCTCAAGCTGTCCGACCTCATCCAGGAGCGCAGTCACAAGAACGGCCAGGTGAACGAGTCCAACGCGGCCCTGCGCGACCAGGTCGAGTCACTGGCCGAGGCCGACGACGGCAGCACCCGGGCCGAGGACGAGAAGCTGACCCGGCTCGAGGACGCGGCGGGCACCCGGAAGGTCAAGGGCCGGGCGGTCACCGTCACGCTCAACGACGCCCCGCCGAACGCCACCGCCAAGCTCCCCGGCTATCCGGAACCCCAGCCCGACTACCTGGTCATCCACCAGCAGGACCTCCAGGCCGTGGTGAACGCCCTCTGGCAGGGCGGCGCCGAGGGCATCAAGGTCATGGACCAGCGGCTGATCTCCACCAGCGCCGTGCGCTGTGTGGGCAACACGCTGATCCTCCAGGGCCGGGTCTACTCCCCGCCGTACAAGATCCAGGCGGTCGGGGACCCGGAGAAGCTCCAGCGGGCGCTCGCGGAGTCCGAGGCGATCCAGAACTACATGGTGTACGTGAACGTCTACGGGCTCGGCTGGAAAGTCACCGAGGACGGCACGGTGACTCTCCCCGGCTACTCGGGCACAGTGGATCTGCACTACGCGAAGCCAGTGGAGTAGCCGGACCAGCCGCCTCTGGGGAGCCGCCGGTGCGTGTGATCGTCAGAACCGTCAGCGAACTGTTCATCACCGTCGGCACCCTGATCGTCCTCTTCGTCGCCTACGTGCTCTTCTGGACCGGCGTGCGGGCCGACCGCGTCATGGACGACCAGATCGACAGTCTCCAGCAGCAGTGGGCGCAGGAGCCCGCGGTCACGCCCCGCCCCTCCGCGAGCCCGGAGCCGCCGACGCCGTACTCGAAGGGGAAGCCCTTCGCGATCATGTACATCCCGCGGCTTGGTTTCACGTGGAACAAGCCGGTGCTCGAAGGGACCGGCACCGGCACCCTGAAGAAGGGACTCGGCCACTACCCGGGCACCGCGCGGCTCGGGCAGACCGGGAACTTCTCCGTCGCAGGTCACCGCCGCACCTACGGCGACCCCTTCAAGGACTTCCCGAGGCTGCGGCGCGGGGACGCGGTGGTGCTGACGGACGGCACGACCTGGTTCACGTACCGGATCGATCAAGCGCCGTACAGAACCGTGCCCACGGATGTCGAGGTGATCGACCCTGTGCCACGTAAGTCGGGGTATACGCGTCCCGGACGCTATCTGACGCTGACGACGTGCGAACCCGAGTGGGGGCACAGTCACCGGCTGATCGTCTGGGCGCACCTGGACTCCACACAGCCTGTGGAGGCAGGCAGACCGAAGGCTCTCCGCCGTTAGTCTGGTGACGTACGGCGTGAGTCTGGTGCCGTGGTGCGACGGAAGGGACGGCATGTACGGCTGGATCTGGCGGCATCTGCCAGGAAACGCCTTGTTCAAGGGGCTGATCTCGATCGTGCTGGTACTGGCCACGGTGTATGTCCTCTTCCAGTACGTCTTTCCGTGGGCCGAACCGCTGCTTCCCTTCAACGATGTGACGGTGGACAACCAGTGAGCGCGCGCATTCTCGTCGTCGACAACTACGACAGCTTCGTCTTCAACCTGGTCCAGTACCTGTACCAGCTGGGCGCCGAGTGCGAGGTCCTGCGCAACGACGAGGTGTCGACGGCGCACGCCCAGGACGGCTTCGACGGCGTCCTGCTGTCCCCGGGCCCCGGAACCCCCGAGGAGGCCGGCGTCTGCGTCGACATGGTCCGCCACTGCGCGAACACCGGTGTGCCCGTCTTCGGCGTCTGCCTGGGCATGCAGTCGATGCAGGTGGCGTACGGCGGTGTGGTGGACCGGGCGCCGGAGCTGCTGCACGGCAAGACCTCGCTGGTGGAGCACGGCGGCAAGGGCGTCTTCGCGGGTCTGCCCTCGCCCTTCACGGCCACCCGCTACCACTCGCTCGCGGCCGAGCCGGCGACGGTGTCGGCCGAGCTGGAGGTCACGGCCCGCACCCGGGACGGCATCGTCATGGGCCTGCGCCACCGTGAACTACCCGTCGAGGGAGTGCAGTTCCACCCGGAGTCGGTGCTCACCGAGCACGGGCACCTGATGCTGGCCAACTGGCTGGCGGAGTGCGGCGACCGGGGTGCCGTGGCGAGGTCGGCGGGGCTCGCCCCGGTGGTGGGCAGGGCCACGGCGTGACCGCAGTCCGCCCCGAGCGCGAGGACCTGTACGGCGGCGAGCCGTTCGAGCCTCGCATCGACGAGGAGACGGTGGCACTGCGAGTGCCGCCGCCGCCCGGGTTCGCGTTCGGCGGCGACTCCATACCGGCTTCTGGAGCCGCAACGGCCGCTCCTCTCACGGGAACCCCGGCAGGGGGCCGCGCGGCCCGCAGAAGGGCCGCCAAGGGCCGTCACGGGCGCCATGGGGGCACTGGGGTCCACGGGAGCACTGCTGGGGATCGCGGGGCTCCTGGCGGCTCGGAGGATCCCGCGGGAGCGGCGGGAAGGCCGCTCTCACGGGTGGAGGCCCGCCGGCAGGCGCGGGCCCGGAAGCCGAGCGCGGCGGTCGTCGCCAGCCGGGCGGTCGGCGAGGTGTTCATCACCGCCGGTGTGCTGATGCTCCTGTTCGTCACCTACCAGCTGTGGTGGACGAACGTCCGGGCGCACGCGCAGGCGGACCGGGAGGCGAGCAGCCTCCAGGACGACTGGGCGAACGGCAAGCGCAACCCCGGCACCTTCTCACCGGGACAGGGCTTCGCCATCCTGCACATCCCGAAGCTGGACGTGGTGGTGCCGATCGCCGAGGGCATCAGCAGCAAGAACGTGCTCGACAAGGGCATGGTCGGGCATTACGGCGAGGACGCGCTGAAGACCGCCATGCCCGATGCGAAGACCGGCAACTTCGGGCTCGCGGGCCACCGCAACACGCACGGTGAGCCGTTCCGGTACATCAACAGGCTCGAGCCCGGCGATCCGATCGTCGTCGAGACGCAGGACAAGTACTTCGTCTACAAGATGGCGTCGATCCTGCCGGTGACCTCGCCGAGCAACGTGAGCGTCCTCGACCCCGTGCCGCCGGACTCCGGATTCACCGGGCCGGGCCGGTACATCACGCTGACGACGTGCACGCCGGAGTTCACCAGCAAGTACCGGATGATCGTCTGGGGCAAGATGGCCGAGGAACGGCCGCGCAGCAAGGGCAAGCCGGATGCGCTCGTCGAGTAGGCGTGCAGTCGAGTAGGGGCAGAGTGAACGTGGCAGCGACCACCGGCGACACCGAGCACGAAGAGCACAGCGGCGAGCGGACCGCCGCCTCCCCGCCACCGCGGCGGCGCGGCGGCCGGATCGCCCAGGCGGTCAGCTTCTTCGGGGAACTCCTCATCACGGCCGGGCTGCTGCTCGGCCTCTTCGTCGTCTACTCCCTGTGGTGGACCAACGTGGTCGCCGACCGCAAGGCGGACCGGCAGGGCGACAAGGTCCGCGACATCTGGGCGCAGGAGAACACCGGCCCGGGCGCGCTCGACACCAGGGACGGCATCGGCTTCCTGCACGTGCCCGCCATGAGGAACGGCGAGGTCCTGGTCGAGAAGGGCACCTCGTCGAAGATCCTCAACGACGGCGTCGCCGGCTACTACACCGACCCCGTCAAGGCCACGCTCCCGACCAGCGGCAAGGACGGCAACTTCTCCCTCGCCGCCCACCGCGACGGCCACGGCGCCAAGTTCCACAACATCGACAAGCTCGACGAGGGCGACCCGATCGTCTTCGAGACCAAGGACAACTGGTACGTCTACAAGGTGTACGCCGTCCTCGCCGAGACCTCGAAGTACAACGTCGAGGTGCTCGGCGCGGTCCCGAAGGAGTCCGGCAAGAAGAAGGCCGGCAAGTACATCACCCTGACGACCTGCACGCCCGTCTACACGAGCCGGTACCGGTACGTGGTGTGGGGCGAACTGGACCGCGTGGAGAAGGTGGACGCGGACCGGACGCCGCCGGAGGAGCTGCGCTGACGCGGGGTGCCCAGCTCCGCTGAGCATGAGCAGAGGCCTCGGGCCCTGCCGGACGGATGGTCCGGCAGGGCCCGAGGCCTCTTCATGGGGAACGGAGCCTGGCGGCTATCCGGAGGTCCCGCCGAAGAAGATGGCCCCTCCGTTGTTGCCCCCGTTGTCGTTGCCGCCGTCCCCGTTGCCGCCGGCGGTGACCAGGTTGACCGTCTGGCCCTTGTTCACCGTGCTGCCCGGGGCCGGGTCGGAGGTGAGGACGATCGCGTTGTCGTCGTTGGAGCCGGTGATGTTGCCGACGTTCAGACCCGCGTCCTGGAGCGCCTTCTTGGCGTCCTTCAGGCTCTGGCCCTGGAGGTTGCCCGGCACCTGCGTCTGCTGGTTGGCGGGCGCCTTGCCGATCTGGATCTGGACCTGGGAGCCCTTGGTGGCCTTCGAGTTGGCCTGCGGCGTGGTTCCGATGACCTTGCCGACCAGGTTCGGGTCCTGGGTCTCGACCTCGACGCAGTTGCCGACCAGGTTGTTGGCCTCCATCTGGGCCTTGGCCTGGTCACAGCTCTGGTTGAGGACGTCGGGGACGGTCGCCTTGTCCTCGGCCTTGGCGATGGTGAGGGTGACCTTGGAGCCCTTCTCGACCTCGGCACCGAGGTTCGGGTCCTGGTCCAGGACGGTGCCGGGCTCCTCCGTGGAGATCTCGTTCTTGGTCTCGACCACCAACTGGTACTTGTCGCCCTCGAGGAGCGTCTTGGCCTCCTCGAGGCTCTTGCCGAGGACACTCGGCACGGCCACCTTCGGCGCCCCCGTGGACACCACCAGGTTGACGGTGGAGTTCTTGTCGACCTCGGTGTCGGGGATGGGGTCCTGGGCGCAGATGTTGCCCTTGGCCTGGTCCTCGCAGGGCTTCTGCGTGACGGTTCCGACCTTGAGGTCGACGTTGGTCAACTGCTGGGTCGCGCCGGCCTGGGTCTTTCCGATCAGGCTGGGCACCTTCACCGTGTCGTTGCCCGCGCTCTCACCGTCGAACGCCCACTTCCCGATCAGGATCGCGCCCACGAGGACCAGCACGGCGGCGACGATCAGCAGGATCGTCGAGGTGTTGGACTTCTTCTGGCGGCGCCGGTCGGGACGGTCGTCGTAGCCGAAGCCGCCGTCGTCGGGGTTCATCGGGGGCAGCATCGAGGTCGCGCCGCCGTCCGCGGAGCGCAGCGCGGTCGTCGCCTGGTCGTCCGGGTAGCCGCCGTAGCCGACCGCGCCCATGGCCGCCGTGGCCGCGACGGGCTGGCCGTCGAGGCAGGCCTCGATGTCGGCGCGCATCTCGTCGGCGGACTGGTAGCGGTAGTTGGGGTCCTTGACGAGGGCCTTCAACACGATCGCGTCCATCTCGGGCGTGATCTCGGCGTCGAAGACGCTGGGCGCCTGGGGCTCCTCGCGGACGTGCTGATAGGCGACCGCGACCGGGGAGTCACCGACGAACGGCGGCCGCACGGTCAGCAGCTCGTAGAGCAGACAGCCCGTGGAGTACAGGTCGGAGCGGGCGTCGACCTGCTCGCCCTTGGCCTGCTCCGGCGAGAGGTACTGGGCGGTGCCGATCACGGCCGAGGTCTGCGTCATCGTCATGCCGGAGTCGCCCATGGCGCGGGCGATGCCGAAGTCCATGACCTTGACCTGGCCGTTGCGCGTGAGCATGACGTTCGCCGGCTTGATGTCGCGGTGCACGATGCCGGCCCGGTGCGAGTACTCCAGCGCCTGGAGGATGCCGATGGTCATCTCCAGCGTCCGCTCGGGCAGCAGCTTGCGGCCGGAGTGGAGCAGTTCGCGGAGCGTGGAGCCGTCGACGTACTCCATGACGATGTACGGGATCGAGACCCCGTCGATGTAGTCCTCGCCCGTGTCGTAGACCGCGACGATCGCGGGGTGGTTGAGCGAAGCGGCCGACTGGGCCTCCCGGCGGAACCGGGCCTGGAAGGAAGGGTCGCGCGCGAGGTCCGCGCGCAGCGTCTTCACCGCCACGGTGCGGCCGAGACGGGTGTCATGCGCGAGGTAGACCTCGGCCATGCCACCACGGCCGAGCACATGGCCCAGCTCGTACCGGCCGCCGAGGCGACGCGGCTCTTCCATAGCTACCTACCAGCCCTCTCCGTCGGTCCCGACCGGCACACGTGTGCGGTCGGTGGCTGCCGTCCGGGCATACCGTACCCGGACGGCGCTGTGTGACCTGGCCAAGCCCGTCACCCGATACAGGACCGGTATCGCAACGTGCACCGATGTGTAGGCGACGTGATGGGGGTCACTTGTTGCTGTCGATGACTGCCTTCATCACGTCCCTGGCGATCGGGCCGGCGAGGCCGCCACCGCTGATGTCACCGCGGTTGGCGGCGCCGTCCTCGACGACCACCGCCACGGCGACCGGTGAGCTGCCGTCGGCCAGTTTCGCGTAGGAGATGAACCAGGCGTACGGCTTCTCGCTGTTGTTGAGGCCGTGCTGGGCGGTACCGGTCTTGCCGCCGACCGTGATGCCGGAGATCTTCGCCTTGCCGCCGGTGCCCTGCGGATTGTTGACGACCGTCTCCATCATCTGCTGGAGCTTCTGCGCGGTCTCCGAGGACACCGCCTGGGACAGCTCCTCGGGTTCGGTCGTCGCGATCGTGTCGAGGCTCGCGGCCTTGAGCTGGTCGACCATGTACGGCTTCATCAGCTTGCCGTCGTTGGCGATGGCCGAGGCGACCATGGCCATCTGGAGCGGGGTGGCCCGGTTGGAGGCCTGGCCGATGCCGGCCATGGCGTTCTGCGGCTCGTTGTCCTCGGGGTAGACGCTCTCGGAGGCGCGGACCGGGGTGTCCAGCTCCTTGTTGTTGAAGCCGAACTTGTTCGCCTGCTCGATCATCTTCTCGTTGCCGACGGTGTCGGCCATCTTCGCGAAGACGGTGTTGCAGGACACCATGAGCGCGTACCGCAGGGTGGCGTTCTCGCAGTCACCGTGCTCGTTGGTGAGATCGGTGGTGGTCTTCGGCAGCTGGTACGGGTCCTGCGTCTTGGTGGCGTCGTCGATGCCGGACACGATCTTGTTCTCCAGCGCCGCGGCCGCGGTGACCACCTTGAAGGTGGAGCCCGGCGGGTAGACCTCGCGCAGCGCCCGGTTGAGCATCGGGTCGTCGGGGTTGTTCTTCTTCTGGACCGCGTTCCACGCCTTGGCGTCCTCGTCGGAGGTTCCGGCGAACTTCGACGGGTCGTACGACGGCGTCGAGACCAGCGCGAGGATCTTGCCGGTGGCCGGGTCGATCGCGGCGACGGCGCCCTTCTTGTTGCCCAGACCCTGGTACGCGGCCTTCTGCGCGGCGGCGTTGAGGGTGGTGACGACGCTGCCGCCCTCCTTCGCCTTGCCCGTGATCATGTCGAGCGTGTTGCGGAAGAAGAGCCGGTCGTCGTTGCCGGTGAGGATGCCGTCCTCGAGCTTCTCCAGCTGGTTGGCGCCGAAGGCCTGCGAGGAGTACCCGGTGACCGGCGCCCACATGGGGCCGTTGGTCCAGGTGCGCTTGTACTTGTAGTCGCCGCTCGTGTTCTCGACGGAGCCGGTGATGGCCTTGCCGTCGACGATGATGTCGCCGCGCGGGGTGGCGTAGCGGGCGATGTTGACGCGGCGGTTCTCGTCGTCGGAAGCCAGGGCGTCGGCCTTGACGTACTGGAGCCAGTTGTCCCGGATGAGCAGGGTGAGGATCAGGAGTCCGCAGAAGATCGCGATCCGGCGCAGGGGCTTGTTCATGACGGGCGGACCACCTGGGTCATCTCGGCGTCGGGGTTGGATGCGGGCGCCGGGGCCGGACGGCGCGCGGTGTCGCTGATTCTGATCAGGATGCCGATCAGGGCCCAGTTGGCGATGACGGAGGAACCGCCGTAGGCCAGGAACGGCATCGTCATACCGGTCAGCGGGATGAGCCCCATCACACCACCGGCCACCACGAACACCTGGAGGGCGAACGCACCGGACAGGCCGATGGCGAGCAGCTTGCCGAACGGGTCGCGGGCGGCGAGGGCGGTGCGCACACCGCGCTCGACGATCAGGCCGTAGAGCAGCAGCAGCGCCATGAGACCGGCCAGGCCGATCTCCTCGCCGAAGGTGGCGAGGATGAAGTCGGAGTTGGCGGCGAAGCGGATCAGTTCGGAGTGGCCCTGGCCCCAGCCGGTGCCGAGAGTGCCGCCGGAGCCGAACGCCCACAGTGCCTGCATCGCCTGCTCGGAGTGGCCTGCCTGGCCCTGCCGGGAGAGCGTGTACTCCTTCATCGGGTCGAGCCAGGCCTGGACACGCTGCTGGACGTGCGGTTCGAAGCTGGCCACGCCGACCGCGCCGACCGCCGACATCAGCATGCCGAAGACGATCCAGCTGGTCCGCTCGGTGGCGACGTACAGCATGATGACGAACATTCCGAAGAACAGCAGCGAGGTGCCGAGGTCCGTCTCGAAGACCAGGATCAGGATCGAGATGAACCAGACGACCAGGATCGGCCCGAGGTCGCGGCCACGCGGCAGGTACAGGCCCATGAAACGGCGGCTGGCGAGGGCGAGCGCGTCCCGTTTCACCATGAGGTAGCCGGCGAAGAAGACGGCCAGCGCGATCTTGGCGAACTCACCGGGCTGGATGCTGAAACTGCCGACCTGGATCCAGATCTTGGCGCCGTAGATGTTGCGGCCGAGACCGGGCACCAGCGGCAGCAGCAGCAGTACCAGCGCGCCCACCATGGAGATGTAGGTGTAGCGCTGGAGGACGCGGTGGTCCTTGAGGAAGATCAGCACCACGACGAAGAAGGCGATGCCCATCGCCGTGTACATCAGCTGACGGGGGGCGGCGTTGCCTGCCTGTTGGATCGACTGGAGCAGCTTCGACTGGTCCAGCCGCCAGATGGCCACGAGTCCGAGGCCGTTCAGCAGCGTCGCCAGCGGCAGCAGCAGCGGGTCGGCGTACGGCGCGAACTTGCGGACGACCAGATGGGCGGCTCCGGCCAGCAGGCCGAGGCCCAGGCCGTAGCTGAGCAGGCCGGACGGCACCTCCTCGTTGATGGCGAGGCCCACGTTGGCGTAGGCGAACACCGTGATCAGCACGGCGAACACCAGCAGCGCGAGTTCGGTGTTGCGCCGGCTCGGTGTGCCGATCGAGCCGATCGTGGACGTGTGGTGCGTCGGCGAATTGGTTGTACTGCTCATCGTGTGACGGGGCCTCTCACGGCTTGCCTACTGCTTACCGCACAGCGAGACGACCTTCTGCTCATCCTCCGAGAGGCTGGGGCCGGGGCCGGGAGTGGCGGTCGCTGACGTGGACGGAGACGTGGACGGGGACGGTGCCGATCCCGACGGGGTCGGGGTCGGCGTTGCCTTGGACGTGAGGGAGACGGGAGTGGTTCCCGTGGTGCCGCCGGCCTCGCCCTCGTCCGCTGTGGAACCGGCCGAACTGGGGGTCACGGTGGTCGCCTCCGCCTGCTTGCGGCATGCGGACGCCTGGACGGCCAGTTCGTCGATCTTCTTCTGGGCGGTGGACAGGCCGCCCTCGGCGATCGTCGCCTCGACCAGCTTCTGCTGGTACTGCGGCAGGTACTTGAGTTCGATCTCGGGGTGGTCCTTCTCGACCTTCGAGAGCGAGACCCAGGCCAGGTCCTGGCTGATACCCCGGTACAGCGCGACGTGTTCGCCCTTGGTGCCGACGTAGTACTGGGTCTGCGTCCAGCGCCAGCCCGCGTAGAGCCCGCCGCCGATGACGGCGAGCGCGAGGGCGCCGTACAGGGATCTCTTCAGCCACCGGCCGCTCTTGCGGGGCTTGACGAAGTCGTCGTCGGTGTAGTCGCCGAAGCCGTCGGTGGGGATGAAGCCGGTGACGTCGCCGGAGCCGGGCGGGCCGAACTCGCCGCCGCCGCCCTGACCGCGTCCCTGACGGCCGAGGCCGGAGGCACGGCCGGCCGGGGTCTGCATGATGCCGTTGTCCTGCAGCTGGAGTTGGTTCTCGGCGACGGCGCCGACCACGACCGGGGTGTCGGAGAGCTGCCCGGCGAGGGTGTCCCCGGTGTCCAGGTCGAGGACGTCGGCGACGATCACGGTGATGTTGTCGGGGCCGCCGCCGCGCAGCGCGAGCTGGATCAGCTCCTGCACGGTCTCCTGCGGGCCCTGGTAGCTGGCGAGGGTGTCCTCGAGCGTCTGGTGCGAGACGACGCCGGACAGGCCGTCGGAGCAGATCAGATAGCGGTCGCCGGCCCGGACCTCCCGGATCGACAGATCGGGCTCGACATGCTCACCGCTGCCCAACGCGCGCATCAGCAGCGAGCGTTGCGGGTGGGTGGTGGCCTCCTCCTCGGTGATCCGGCCCTCGTCGACGAGGCGCTGCACCCAGGTGTGGTCCTGCGTGATCTGGGTGAGCACGCCGTCCCGCAGCAGGTACGCGCGCGAGTCGCCGACGTGCACGAGCCCCAGCCGCTGGCCGGTCCACAGCAACGCGGTCAGCGTGGTCCCCATGCCTTCGAGCTGGGGGTCCTCCTCGACCAGCGAGCGCAGCTGGTCGTTGGCGCGCTGCACGGCCGTACCGAGCGAGGTGAGGAGGTCGGAACCGGGCACGTCGTCGTCGAGGGCGACGATGGTGGAGATGGCCTCCGAGGAGGCGACCTCACCGGCGGCGGCGCCGCCCATGCCGTCGGCGATGGCGAGCAGGCGCGGACCGGCGTAACCGGAGTCCTCGTTGCCCTCCCGGATCATGCCCTTGTGCGATCCGGCGGCGAAGCGCAGTGACAGACTCATGCCCACCTCGCCCGTCGGCCCCGGGTACAGCCGGTCGTGTCGAGCCACACTGCCCACCCTCCGGTCGGGAGCGCGCAGGGGCCCTGGGTGCCGGCCGACCTGGCGTGCTCGCTCCGCTCGCGCTCACTCATGATGTAGCACTACTTCCGCAGCTCGATGACGGTCTTGCCGATACGGATCGGCGCGCCCAGCGGGATCGGTGTGGGAGTCGTCAGCCGCGTTCGGTCGAGGTACGTGCCGTTGGTGGAGCCCAGGTCCTCGACGATCCACTGCCCGTCGCGGTCCGGGTAGATCCTGGCATGGCGGCTGGAGGCGTAGTCGTCGTCCAGCACGATGGTGCTGTCGTGCGCGCGGCCCAGGCTGATGGTCTGGCCCTGGAGCGCGACGGTCGTGCCGGTGAGGGTGCCCTCGGACACGACCAGCTTCGTCGGGGCGTTGCGCCCCCTGCGCCCGCCCCCCGCCGCGGGTTGCTGGCGCTGTTGCGGGGGCGCCTGGCGCTGGGCCTGCTGCGGTCGGGCCGCCTCCCGGCGCGCACCGCGCTGGGTGACACGCGTACCGAACAGGTCGCTGCGGATGACCTGCACGGCCACGATCACGAACAGCCACAGTACGGCCAGAAAACCCAGCCGCATGACCGTGAGGGTCAGCTCTGACATTGCCCCCGCTTCACCCTTCGGCTTGCCGGTAAATGATGGTGGTGTTGCCCACGACGATCCGCGAGCCGTCGCGGAGCGTAGCGCGGGTGGTGTGCTGCCCGTCCACCACGATGCCGTTGGTGGACCCGAGGTCCTGGATCGTCGAGGGTGTTCCGGTCCGGATCTCGCAGTGCCGGCGCGAGACGCCGGGGTCGTCGATCCGCACGTCGGCCTCGGTGCTGCGGCCCAGCACGAGCGTGGCGCGGGAGATCTGGTGGCGGGTGCCGTTGATCTCGATCCAGTGGCGGGTACGGGACCCGGGCGCCGGGGCGCCCGCGAGTCCGCCGCCCGCCGCGGGGCGCTGGCCGGCCGCGGGCGGGTATCCGTACCCGCCGGGGCGGGCGGGCGCGCCGGGGCGGGGGGTGCGGCGGCGGCCGCCGCTCCGCCGGCCGCGGGCGGATAGCCGTAGCCGGCGGGCCGCGGCCCGCCGGCGGGCGCGCGATCGGGCGCCTGCGGGCCGCTGGTGGAGGAGGCGAGTGTCCGGCTTCGCACCCGGTACAGACCGGTGTCGAGATCGTCCGCCTTCTCCAGGTTGACCTTGATCGGTCCCATGAAGGTGTAGCGCTGCTGCTTCGCGTAGTCGCGGACCATGCCGGCCAGTTCGTCGCCGAGCTGGCCGGAGTAGGGGCTGAGCCGCTCGTGGTCCGGCGTGCTCAGCTCCACGATGAAGTCGTTGGGCACGACGGTCCGGTCGCGGTTCCAGATCGTCGCGTTGTTGTCGCACTCGCGCTGGAGCGCTCCCGCGATCTCGACGGGCTGCACCTCGGACTTGAACACCTTGGCGAAGGTGCCGTTGACCAGACCCTCGAGACGCTGCTCGAACTTCTTCAGGACTCCCATGGGGCACCTCCTCCGTCGTGACTTGCGTCCCGTGTCGTGCTGCTTACCTGGTACTGCTTACTGATCGTATCCACGCGCCGGTGAATCGGCTGGTTCCCCCTGTCGGCCCGCCGACGGGTGTCGACGGCGTCCCCTCCACCCGGTTCTGTACGGGCTTCTCCGCGTGCTTCCGATACGTGCATGGGCTGCCCGCACCAGCTGTGTGGCTCCGCCGCGCGCTTCCGCCCGGACTTCCGTCCGCGCCTGCGCCCGCACTTCTGCTCGCACTTCTGCTCGTCCTTCTGCCCAGGATCGTAGAGGTGGCCGAGGACCAGTGTCCCGCACCTGACTATGGAGACGGCCCGGCTGCTGGGGAGACGGCCTCCATAGGTACGAGGTTGATACGTGAACCGGTCGTCGCCGAGACCTGCGGAGGTTGCCGCGGGCCTCTCGCGGTGACCTCTGCCCCGCAGGAAGGGATGTGAACGCACCCTGGCCCGCGTGCTAATGTTCTGCGTGTCGGAAGGCGCCGGGCCGCAAGGTCAACAGCACGAAGACACACCCAATGCGCGGGTGGCGGAATAGGCAGACGCGCTGGATTCAGGTTCCAGTGCCCGAAAGGGCGTGGGGGTTCAACTCCCCCCTCGCGCACAGTTGAAAGCCCCGTAGGTTCCGGCCTACGGGGCTTTCGCGTGTCCGGCGGTATATCGCGCGCGTGAGGTATCTCACGGGTGGCGGGGCGGGACAAGGGGGCGCGGCGCGATGTCGCGGTCGTGGGGTGAGGGGCGGCGGCGCGGTCGTGGGGTGAGGGGCTGGAGTAGGCGGCGCCGAGGAAGCCCTTCTGGAACGGCTGAAGGTCCACCAGGTCCCTGGAGGTGCTGCCCCGCCTCGGACGAAGCCGTCCCCGGTGTGGGCGGGGGCGGGGGAGAGGGACGGGAGTGGGGGGGTGGAGGTGATGGGGGGGCTGATGGGGGGGCGCGTGTTGTCGGGGGGTGCGGCGGCGGGCGGCCGCGCTGGACGGAGTGATGTGCGTGAGCAGCCTGGTGGGCGGGCACGACGGGGGTGGTCGTGGAGGTGTCTTGCGTGTGGTGGTCCGCGAGGCGGGGCGCGGTGGGTGGTTGTCCACAGGGTCTGACGGGATTCGGCCGGCGGCGGTACGGTCTGCACGAGTTGATGTTCGTCCGTGTGCGGGGGAGGCGGTCGTGGTGACAGAGGACGGTGCCGGGGTGGGCGTGGGCGCGGACGCGGTGTCCGATGCGGATACGGACGTGCGGGCGACCGCGGGTGCGGGACCGCGGCTTCCCCGGGTGCGGGGGTTCGCCGAGTGGCCCGTCTCGGGGGCGCCGAAGGAGGAGGGCAAGGCCCTGCGCCGCAGGGTGCCGCGCGCGGCGCACGCCGAATTCGACCTGGACGCCTCCCGCCCGGACGCGGTGACGGCGGTCGAGGAGTCCGGCCGGGGCCGCATCCCCGGGCTCACGCCGATAAGGGTGGGGCGGATGTCGGCCACCCCCTTCGCGTTCCTGCGGGGCTCCGCGGGCCTCATGGCGTACGACCTGGCCCGCACCCCGATGACCCGCATCACGGCGCAGATCTGCGGCGACGCGCACGCGGCCAACTTCGGGCTGTACGGCGACGCCCGCGGCGGCCTGGTCATCGACCTGAACGACTTCGACGAGACGGTCGACGGCCCCTGGGAGTGGGACCTCAAGCGGCTCGCAGCGTCCCTCGTGCTCGCGGGCCGGGAGGCCGGCGCCGACGAGGACACCTGCCGGCAGGCGGCGTACGGCGCGGTCGGCGCCTACCGCCGCACCATGCGCCTGCTGGCCACCCTTCCGGTGCTGGACGCGTGGAACGCCATCGCCGACGAGGAACTCGTCTCGCACACCGACGCCCACGACCTGCTGGGCACGCTGGAGCGGGTCTCCGAGAAGGCGCGGGCCAACACGAGCGGGCGGTTCGCGGCGAAGTCGACCGAGCCGACCCCGGAGGGCGGGCGCCGCTTCGTCGACGCGGCTCCGGTGCTGCGGCGCGTCCCGGACGCCGAGGCCGCGGTGGTGGCCGCGTCCCTCGAGCAGTACGTGACCACGCTGCCGGAGGACCGACTGCCCCTGCTGGCCCGGCACGCGGTGCACGACGTGGCCTTCCGCATCGTCGGCACGGGCAGCGTGGGGGCGCGGTCCTACGTCGTCCTGCTGCTGGACCACCGGGGCGAGCCGCTGGTGCTCCAGGTGAAGGAGACGCGGGGCTCGGCGCTGGTGCCGCACCTGGCGAGCGCCGGCTTCGAGACACCGGCCGTCGAGCACGAGGGACGGCGCGTGGTCCTCGGGCAGAAGCGCATGCAGGTCGTCAGCGACATCCTGCTGGGCTGGACGACGGTCGACGGCCGGCCCTTCCAGGTACGTCAGTTCCGCAACCGCAAGGGCAGCGTCGACCCCACCGCCCTCACCGCCGACCAGGTCGACGACTACGGCCGGATGACCGGCGCCCTGCTCGCCCGTGCCCACTCGCACAGCGCCGACCCGCGGCTCATCGCCGGCTACTGCGGCAAGAACGAGGAACTGGACGAGGCGGTGGCGTCCTTCGCCGTGGCCTACGCCGACCGTACGGAGGCGGACCACGCCGAGCTGGTGACGGCGGTGCGGACGGGGAGGATCGCGGCCGAGGTAGGTGTGTGAGCGCGGCATGAGGGACGTGCGGTGAAGTACGTCGAGCTGGACGGGCGGGTCGGTGACCTCACCGGGGTCCTCGATCCGGGGCCGTACCTGGAGCGGTTGCCGGTGCTGGGTGGCCGACTCCCGCCGGGGGCGCGCGCGTTCGCCACCGATCCGGAGCACTACGACTTCTCCGGCAGGCGATGCGTGAAGGATCTCCTGCCGAGGGAGGCCCGCCGGACCGGGGACGAGAACGTGGAGATCCGCTTCGGGCACAGCTGCTGGAAGCACGACGAGGACCTGGTCGTCCGCTACCTGGGTGTCTCCCGCTTCCAGGCCGACATCCTCGGCGGGCGCGCCCTCGACGACCTCGGCGAGGCGGCTCCCGACAGCCTCGGCGCGACGGCACTCGGTGACCTCGGCGAGGTCGTCCTCGACGAGATCCTCCCCCACCCCGCCGGCTGCACCCACGAGCTGGCCTGCCGCTCCGGCACGCTCCTCGTGGTGTGCCGGGATCTGGAGGCGGACTGGGTGGCTGTGGACTGCCCGGAGGACCTGGGCTGAGGGAGGGGGCCTGTGCGGTCATCGGTGCGGGTCCGGCCGGCTGCCGGTGCGGATCCGGTTGCCACCGATGAGGCGGGCCGCGGAAACGGACGGCGGGCGCGGTCCGGCCCGGGGAAGCGGACGGCGAGCGGGGTCCGGCCCGGGGAAGCGGACGGCGAGCGGGGTCCCGGGGGTGGCCTACGCTGGTCGGGTGACGACCCCCGAAGCTGAGCAGTCGCGGCCCGAGGAGCGGCTTGAGCAGGCCGTGCGGGCCGCTGAGCAGGCGTTGATCGAGTTCGAGATCGCGGTGGAGACCTTCCGCGTCGAGGTCGAGAACTTCTCGCGGCTCCACCACCAGAAACTCGGTCCGATGTACGCCCGGCTCGACGAGCTGGAGGCGCAGATCGCCGAGGCCACGGCTGCCCGCACCGGCGACCCGGAAGACCTGCGCAAGGCGGCCGAGGCGCGGGCCCGGGTGATGCCGATGCCAGGGGTCGAGGAGCTGTTCCACGGCTGGATGGACGAGAACGGGCTGTTCCCCGAGGCCGAGGCGATGCTCACGGACCAGTCGGTGCGGCCCCCGCAGCGGGTGCGGCCCAGCGACGAGGCCCGCAAGCTCTACCGGGAGCTGGCCCGCAAGGCCCATCCCGACCTCGCACAGGAGGAGGCGGAGCGGGCGCGGCGCGAGGAGTTCATCACGCGGGTCAACGCCGCCTATGCCCGGGGCGACGAGGCCCTGCTGCGCGAGCTGGCCGGCGAGTGGGCGGCCGGTCCGGTCCCCGCGGAGCGGCGGCCGAGCCCCAGCGAGGAGCTGTACGCCCGCCTGGAGTGGCTCGCCGAGCGCAAGGAGATGCTGGCGCTGGCGGCCCGGGAGCTGGAGGAGGGCGCGATCGGCGCGATGCTCCGGATGGCGCCGGACGATCCCGACCGGCTGCTGGAGGAGATCGCCGACCAGCTTCTGGCCGAGGTGGCGAAGCGGGAGGCCGAGCTGGCGGAGCTGGCGGGCTAGGTCCGTCGGTTCCGGGTCCGTCGTTCCGGTCTGTCACCCCGGTGCGGTGTTGTGGTCCGGTGTTCCGGTCCGGTGTTCCCGGTCCGTCGTTCGCCGGTGGGGCCTGGCCGCCGGGTGCGGGGTGTCCGGTAGCGTCGGGGGTATGAGTTTCGGAGCTGGTGTGCCCACGGTCGGGGTCGAAGACCTCAAGGACGGCGACTTCCTGCTGGACGTCCGTGAGGACGACGAGTGGAAGGCCGGCCATGCCGAAGGGGCACTGCACATCCCCATCAGCGAGTTCGTCGCCCGCTACGGCGAGCTGACCGAGGCGGCTCCGCAGGACGGGCGGGTCCATGTGATCTGCCGGTCCGGTGGGCGTTCCGCCCAGGTCACCACGTACCTCGTCCAGCAGGGCATCGACGCGGTGAACGTGGACGGCGGCATGCAGTACTGGTCCGCCGTGGGCCGCCCGGTCGTCACCGACGACGGGCAGCCCGGCTTCGTCCTGTAGTCCCGCAGGCCCCTGGGGCCTGCGGGACGGTTCAGCCGAGGGGGTGGGCGGCCAGCAGGTCGCCCAGGGCCTCCTCGTGCGCCGCCGCGGGCCCTAGGAACAGCTCCAGGTGTTTGGCCCAGGCGTGGTAGCGGTGCAGCGGGTAGTCGATGTCGGCGCCGAAGCCGCCGTGCAGATGCTGCGCGGTCTGCACGACCCGCCGTACGCCCTCCGAGGCCCAGATCTTGGCCACGGCGATGTCGCCGGAGGCGGGCAGGGCGCCCTGGGCGCCGGAGTCGAGCCGCCAGGCGGCCTGCCAGAGGGTGGCCTCCATCGCGCGCAGATCGATGTACCGGTCGGCGGCCTGCACGGCGACCGCCTGGAACGTGGCGATCGGATGCCCGAACTGCTCCCGCTGCCCGGCGTAGTCGCTCGTCATGCGCAGGACGCGTTCGCCGAGGCCGAGTGCCAGGGCGCAGGTGCCGGTGGCCAGCAGGCCGCGCAGCCATTCCCAGGCGCCGTCGGCGGTGATGACGTCCCGGCCGGGGACGCGCGCCGAGTGCAGGCGCAGTTCGCCGAGGCGCTCGCCGGTGGTGGAGATCTGCTCGGCGAGCGAGGTGCCCGCGTGCCCACGGGGGACCAGTGCGAGGACGCTCCGGTCGTCCCCGGTGTGCGCGGGCACGAGCACGAGGTCGGCGTCGTACGCCCAGGGCACCGCCGTCTGCACCCCGTCGAGCACCCACTCCGAGCCGTCCTGGCGGGCGGTCACGGCGAGTTCGGCGGCGTCGTGGCCGGTGCGGCCGTGCGCGGCGACGGTCAGGACGGTCTCGCCCCGGCCGGCCCGCGCGAGGATCGCCGACTTCGCCTCGGGACCGCCGTAGGCCTGTACGGCGGCCGCGGCGGCGCTGCTCTCCAGGAGCGGGACGCGGGCCAGTACCTTCGCCGACTCCCGCAGCGCCAGGCACAGGGCGACGGCGTCCAGGCCGGCCCCGCCGTACTCCTCGTCGAGCAGCAGGCTCAGCAGGTCCGCGTCGCCGAGCCTGGCCCACAGCGCCCGGTCGAAGTCGTCGGCGACGGCGCCCCTGGCGAAGGCGGGGCTGGGGACGCCGTCGGGCGCGACGTCGGTGAAGACGCCTCGCGCGGCCTCGGCCACGGCCTCCTGCTCCTCGGTGAAGGTGAAGTCCACGGCCTGTCCTCCCGACGGGTCAGCTGATCTGACGGTCCGTCAAGATAGAACAGGTTCTAGAAGAAGGGAACGGGAACGGCCGGGCGCCGTGCCCTTCGCCGGGTCCGTGGGCGGTTCGTGGGCGGTTCGCGGGTCTGTGCGTCTGCGGGTCCGCAGGTCTGAGCTTCTCCGGGGCCTCCGGGGCCTCTGGGGCCTCCGGGGCCTCTGGGGCCTCCGGGGGCTGCGGGGGCTGCGGGGGGTCTACGGGTCTGCGGGTCTTGTGTCTGTGGGCCCCCAGTTCCCCAGATCCGCGGTTCCGGCCTTTCCCCATTCACCGGTCGAAGTCCACCTCCACCGTCTCCGTCAGCGGATGCGACTGGCAGGCCAGCACGAAGCCGGCCTCGGTCTCCTCCGGTTCCAGCGCGAAGTTGCGGTCCATGCGCACCTCGCCGGAGACGAGGAAGGCCCGGCAGGTCCCGCACACCCCGCCCTTGCAGGCGTAGGGCGCGTCGGGCCGGTTGCGCAGCACCGTCTCCAGAACAGACTCGCCGTCCGCCACGGGCCAGCTGCCGCCCCGGCCGTCGAGCCGGGCGGTCACCGTGCTGTGCGCGGGGGCCGGGGTGGTGGACGCGGGGGCCGTGACGTCCACGTGGAAGATCTCCTCGTGGATGCGGGAGCGGGGGACGCCGATGTCCCGCAGCGTCCGCTCCGCGCCCTGGACCAGCCCGAACGGCCCGCACAGGAACCAGCCCGCCACGTCCGCCACGGGCAGCAGCGCCGGCAGCAGGGCGGTCAGCCGTTCCTGGTCCAGCCGTCCGGACGGCAACCCGGCCTGCTGCTCCTCCCGGGAGAGCACGGTGACCAGGTGCAGCCGCTGCGGATACCGGTCCTTGAGGTCGGCGACCTCCTCCAGGAACATCGTCGACGCCGCCGTACGGTCGCTGCGGACGAGGCAGAACCGGGCCGCGGGCTCGCGCGCCAGCAGGGTGGCGACGATCGACAGCACCGGGGTGATTCCGCTGCCGCCGACGATCGCCGCGTACAGCCCGGGTGCGGGATCGAGGGTGAACCGGCCCGCAGGCGTCATCACCTCCAGCTCGTCCCCGACGTCGATCTCCTTGAGCGCGTACGTCGAGAAGGCGCCGCCCTCGACCAGCCGCACGCCCACCCGCAGGGTGCTCGGACCTTCGCCGCCGGGCTCAGGGGCGGGCGAGCAGATCGAGTACGTCCGCCGGATCTCGGTCCCGTCGGTCCTGCGGCGCAGGGCGAGGTGCTGGCCCGGCGCGTGCCGGTACTCCTCGCGCAGCGCGGCGGGGACCGTGAAGGTGAGGGCCACGGAGTCGTCGGTGAGCCGGTCCACCGCGGCCACGGGGAGCGGGTGGAAGCGGGCCATCACAACTCCTTGAAGTGGTCGAAGGGTTCGCGGCAGGCCAGGCAGCGCCGAAGGGCCTTGCAGGCGGTGGAGGAGAAACGGCTGAGCAGTTCGGTGTCGGCCGAGCCGCAGTGGGGGCAGCGGACCGGCTCCTGCTCGGCGGTGCGGGTCGGTCCCAGGGTGACGCCGACCGGTCCCGCCGTGCGCTGGGCGCGGGGCGGCGCTATGCCGAACTCCCGCAGCTTGCGGCGGCCTTCGGCGGAGATGTCGTCCGTCGACCAGGCGGGGCTGAGCACCGTGCGCACGGTGACCTCGCGGACGCCGTGGTCGCGCAGTGCCCGCTCGATGTCCATGGACATCGCCTCCACGGCCGGGCAGCCGGTGTAGGTCGGGGTCAGTTCGACCTCGACGCTGTCCGTGTCCCGCACATGGACCGCGCGCAGGACGCCCAGCTCCTGGAGGGTGAGCACGGGCAGCTCGGGGTCGGGCACGGAACCGGCGACCGCGAGGAGTTCCGCCTCCAGCGGGGTGAGGGTCACCATGACGCCCCCGGGTGGCTGCGGTGCAGATGCTGCATCTCGGCGAGCATCCGTCCGAAGGGTTCGGTGTGCAGGCCCTGACGTCCCGCGCCCGCACGCCAGGCACCGGCCCGCGGACCTTCCGGCGTCTCCAGTCCGGCCCGGCCGAGCACGGCCCCGACCGATTCCAACCAGGGCGCCTCAAGGTCGGCCAGGTCGGTGCCGACGCCCTCAACCGGCTGGAACATCTCGCCGGTGAACCGCCACAGGGCTGCGCAGGCCCGTCGCATCCGCTCATGGCTGACCTCGGTGCCGTCGCCGAGGCGCCGGGTCCACTGCTCGGCGTGGTCGCGGTGGTAGGCGACCTCCTTGACGGCCTTCGCCGCGAGCCCCGTGAACGGCCCGACCCCCGTGGCCAGCCGGTCGTACAGCAGGTGCTGGTAGGTGGAGAAGTACAGCTGGCGGGCGATGGTGTGGGCGAAGTCCCCGTTGGGCTGTTCCACCAACTGGAGGTTGCGGAAGGCGCGTTCCTCGCGGAGGTAGGCGAGTTCGTCCTCGTCGCCGGCCATCGACAGCAGGATGCGGGCCTGGCCGAGCAGGTCGAGGGCGATGTTGGCGAGCGCGACCTCCTCCTCCAGCACGGGCGCGTGGCCCATCCACTCGCCCAGGCGGTGGGAGAGCACCAGGGCGTCGTCGCCCAGGGCCAGAGCGGCGGTGTCGGTGTGCGCGGTCGTGGTCACAGGTGCTGCACCCCCTCCGGGATCTCGTAGAACGTGGGATGCCGGTACGGCTTGTCGGCGGACGGATCGAAGAACGGGTCCTTCTCGTCCGGTGAGGACGCGGTGATCGCGGCGGACGGCACGACCCAGATCGAGACGCCCTCGCCGCGCCGGGTGTACAGGTCGCGGGCGTTGCGCAGGGCGAACTCCGCGTCCGGTGCGTGCAGGCTGCCGGCGTGGGTGTGGGAGAGGCCGCGGCGGGAGCGCACGAAGACCTCCCACAAAGGCCAGTCGGTGTTCGTCATGCCTGCTGCGCTCCTGTCTCGCGGCTCTCGCGGCTCTCGGGGTTCTCACGGCTGTGCTTGGCCGCGTGGGCCGCGGCGGCCTCCCGGACCCAGGCGCCCTCTTCGTGCGCCCGGGTGCGCTGGGTGATCCGCTGTTCGTTGCACGGGCCGTTGCCCTTGAGGACCTCCTTGAACTCCGACCAGTCGATCGCGCCGAAGTCGTGCTGGCCCCGGTCCTCGTTCCACTTCAGGTCGGGGTCGGGGAGGGTCAGGCCGAGGGACTCCGCCTGCGGGACGCAGATGTCGACGAAGCGCTGGCGCAGTTCGTCGTTGGAGTGCCGCTTGATCTTCCAGGCCATCGACTGCGCGGAGTGCGCGGACTCGTCGTCGGGCGGGCCGAACATCATCAGCGAGGGCCACCACCAGCGGTCCACCGCGTCCTGGGCCATCGCGTGCTGCTCCGGGGTGCCGCGGCTGAGGGCCAGCAGCAGTTCGTAGCCCTGGCGCTGGTGGAAGGACTCCTCCTTGCAGACGCGGACCATGGCGCGCGCGTACGGACCGTAGGAGCAGCGGCACAGGGGGACCTGGTTGGTGATCGCGGCGCCGTCCACCAGCCAGCCGATCGCGCGACGTCGGCCCAGGTCAGGGTGGGGTAGTTGAAGATCGAGGAGTATTTCTGGCGGCCGGTGTGCAGCTTGTCCAGCAGTTCCTCGCGGCCCGTGCCGAGCGTTTCGGCGGCGCTGTAGAGGTAGAGGCCGTGGCCCGCCTCGTCCTGGACCTTCGCCATGAGGATGGCCTTGCGGCGCAGGGAGGGCGCGCGCGTGATCCAGTTGGCTTCCGGCTGCATGCCGATGATCTCGGAGTGGGCGTGCTGGGCGATCTGGCGGACCAGTGTCGCGCGGTAGGCCTCGGGCATCCAGTCGCGGGGCTCGATGCGTTCGTCCGCGGCCACCGCGGCGTCGAAGGCGCGCTGGTAGGCGTCCTGCTCACCCTCGGCGGCTTCCCGGCCGTCGTACCGCTGTGTGCCGGCCGTCCGGTGCGCTGCTGCTGTCGCCATGCGGTCCCCCTCGACCTCGGGCTCTGTCCGAGCCATCTCCCGACCGATCGTTCGGTCCGTGCGATTCCATGGTGAGACGGCCGTCGTAAGGTGTCAACCGCTGTGGACAACCTCCCGGCCTCCCTGTGGAAAACTCGGGCGGCCCGTCGGCGGCGCGGCCTCGGCGCCCACTCGGCCGGGTCCGCTCGGGGGGGAGGGCTGCGCGGAACGGGCCGGGCTGAGTACCGTTCCGTGCGACGACTGTGCGACGGCCGTGCGAAGGCTGTCCCGCCCCGTGCTTCGCGCACGGGGTGCGTGAGAGCGGGTCGGCGTGAGGCGGTGGCGCGTACGAACGGTCGCCGCGGCGAGGCCGAGCAGGCGCAGGACGGACTGAATCGGGGAACGGGGCGGAATGAACGCGTACGACGGAGGCGCCGGTCCTCCGCAGGGGGCCGAGGCGTCACGGGGGCCGGAGACGCCGGTGGAGGAGCCGGCGGAGTCGGCGGAGTCGGCGGAGGAGGCACGGCCGGCAGGTGGTCCGCCAGGTGCCCGGGTCGAGGCCGCGCAGGCCGGGCCACCGGCCGTGTCCGATCCCCGCAGCGGTGTGGCCGCTCTCTCCCCGCGCTACCAGGTCGTCGCCGCTCTGGCGCTCGCGGTCGTCGCGATCGCCGTCTGTGTGCACGTCGGGATGGTGTTCCTGCACGTCGCGCCGTCCAACACGGTCACCAAGACGCACGGCGAGGCGATCGACGAGTACATCTATCCCGAGTTCGAGCAGAACTGGAAGCTCTTCGCGCCCAACCCGCTCCAGCAGAACATAGCCGTCCAGGTCCGCGCCGACGTCCGCGCCGCCGACGGGGCGGCCCGCACCACCGGCTGGTTCGACCTGTCCGCCCAGGACGGCCGCGGCATCGACGGCAACCTGGTGCCGAGCCACACCCAGCAGAACGAGCTGCGCCGCGCCTGGGACTTCTACGTGGGCTCGCACGACTCCGACGAGCGTTCGGCGGGCCCGCGGGGCGCCCTCTCCGAGACCTACCTGCGCAACATCGTGGTGCTGCGCCTGGAGCGCGGCGACGCGGCCGGCCCGGGCGGCGTCATAGAGCGCGTCCAGGTCCGCTCCCGCACCACCAACGTGCCGGCCCCCGAGTGGGGCACCGACAAGGTCACGTCGAAGCCGGTCTACCGGGTGCTGCCCTGGTGGCAGCTGCCCGCCGGTGAGACCGAGGAAGGTGCGCAGTGAACCGGTTCTCCCTGTCGGTGTCCGCCGTCATCGCCCGCGTCACCGGGTCGGCGCTCGGGCCGTACCAGAGCGCGGTGGTCCGCATCGGGTTCAGCCTGACCTGGCTGCTGTTCCTGCTGCGTGAAATTCCCCACCGCGCGGAGCTGTACGGCCCCGACGGGCCGTGGAGCTGGGAGCTGGCCCGGCAGCTGATCGACGACAACGGCGCCTTCACGGTCCTGATGTGGTCGGACGGCCGGGTCTGGTTCGAGGCCGTGTACGCGCTGTCGGTCCTGTCGAGCCTGCTGCTGCTGCTGGGCTGGCGCACCCGCGCCATGTCGGTGCTGTTCATGGTGGGCGTGCTCTCGCTGCAGAACCGCAGCGTCTTCGTGGGCGACGGCGGAGACAACGTCCTGCACCTGATGTCGATCTACCTGGTCTTCATGCGCTGCGGCCGGGTGTGGTCGCTGGACGCGCGGCGTGAGCGGCGCGCGGTCGAGGCACGCGCGCGGGGGGAGCGGGTCACCGACCGGGTGGGGCCCGCTCTGTGGACCGTGTTCGGCGTGGTGCTGGTCGCGGCGACCGCGGGGGGCCGGCTCGACGGCGACTGGACCGTGCCGGTGATCCTGTGGGCGGTGTGGGCAGCGCTGGGCGTGCGGTGGGCCGTGGGGCGCCTCACGGCGTCCGCGGAACCCCGGATCGTGCTGGACGTGATCACCGACATCCTGCACAACGGCGCCCTGCTGGTGATCATGGCCGAGGCGTGCCTGATCTACGCGACGGCCGGCTGGTACAAGATCCAGGGCTCCCGCTGGCAGGACGGCACCGCCGTCTACTACCCGTTGCACCTGGACTACTTCTCTCCCTGGCCGGCACTCGGCGACCTGTTGTCCGCCAGCGGCACCATGGTGATGCTCGTGACGTACGGGACGGTCGTCGTGCAGGTCGCCTTCCCGTTCACCCTGTTCAACCGGCGGGTGAAGAACGTCCTGCTCGTCGCCATGATCACCGAGCACTTGGCGATCGCGGTGATCCTGGGGCTGCCGTTCTTCTCGCTGGCGATGATCGCGACGGACGCGGTCTTCCTGCCGACGCCGTTCCTGCGGTGGCTGGGCGGTTGGGCCACGCGCGTGTGGGAGGCGCTCCTGCCGCGGCGCGGCGCCGCGGTACCGGAACAGCGGGGGGCGCACGAGGCCGGGAAGGCCGAGCCCAGCCGCGTAGGCTTCACGGCATGACCGACCCCGATCCGCTCGGCCCGTGGCGCCGGCTCGCCGACGCCTCGGTGCTGCTCGACGGCTTCCACGCCGTCAAGCACGCCGTGCGCTTCGGGGCCGACGTGCCGGTGGCGGTCGCGGTGGACCGGCGCTCGGCGCTCGCCCTCGCCGACGATCTCGCCCCCGACGTACGGGCGACGCTGGAAGCGCTCCTGACGGAGGTGCCGGAGGCGACGTACGCCTCGCTGGTGCCGCGGCCGCATCCCACCGCCATGGCCGCCCTGGCCGTACGGCCCTCCCGGGAGGCCAATCTGCGGGCGCTGGCCCGCACGCCCCGCACCGCGCCGGTCGTGGTCCTCGACGATCCGCGCAACCTGGGCAACGCGGGGGCCGTGATCCGGCTGGCCGCCGGCTTCGGGGCCACCGGGGTGGTCACCACCGGCACGCTCGACCCCTGGCACCCGACCGTGGTGCGCGGCGGGGCCGGGCTGCACTTCGCGACGGCCGTGGAGCGGCTGACCGCCGACGAACTGCCGGCCGGGCCGATGTTCGCGCTCGACCCGGAGGGCGAGGACATCCGGGGCGTGAAGCTCCCGGACGACGCCGTCCTCGCCTTCGGTTCGGAGCGCAGCGGGCTGTCCGGGGCGCTGCGCGCGCGGGCGGACCATCTGCTGGCCCTGCCGATGCGCCCCCAGGTCTCCAGCTACAACCTCGCCACCAGTGTGGCCATGACGCTGTACCACTGGAGTGCGACCGGGGGCGCCACGCGCGTGTAGGCGGCCTTGCCCAGGCCTGAGGTCTCAGGCCTCTCTGCGGACCTCGACCACGCGGAAGCGGTTCGCGACGAACGCGCCGTCGGTGAGAGCCGCGTTGGCCGCGGGGTTGCCGCCGGAGCCGTGGAAGTCGGAGAAGGCGGCCGTCTGGTTGACGTACACCCCGCCGGTCAGGTTCAGCGAGAGCTGGGCGGCCTCCTCGAAGCAGACCTCCTGGACGGCCCGCTCCACCTCCTCGTCGGTGGTGTAGGCGCCGACCGTCATCGCGCCCTTCTCTCGGATCGTGCGCCGCAGCAGCTCCACGGCGTCGGCCGCCGAGTCGACCGCGACGGCGAAGGAGACCGGCCCGAAGCACTCGCTCATGTAGGCCGCCTCGTCGTCGGGCTTGGCCCCGTCGAGCTTGACGATCACGGGCGTGCGCACGACGGCGGCCGGGAACTCCGGGTTGCTCACCTCGCGGGAGGCCAGTGCCACCTCGCCGAGACCGGCCGCGGCCTCCAGGCGGGCCTTCACGTCCGGGTTGACGATCGCGCCCAGCAGGCCGTTCGCGCGTGCGTCGTCGCCCAGCAGGCCGTCGACCGCGCGGGCGAGGTCGGCGACGACCTCGTCGTAGGTCTTGGGCCCCTCGTCGGTGCGGATGCCGTCGCGGGGGATCAGCAGGTTCTGCGGGGTGGTGCACATCTGGCCGCTGTACAGGGACAGCGAGAACGCCAGGTTGGACAGCATGCCCCTGTAGTCGCCGGCCGACTCGACGAGCACCGTGTTGACCCCGGCCTTCTCGGTGTAGACCTGCGCCTGGCGGGCGTTGGTCTCCAGCCAGTCGCCGAAGGCGGTCGAGCCGGTGTAGTCGATGATCCTGATCTCGGGGCGGGTGGCCAGCGTCTTGGCGATGCCCTCGCCGGGCCGCTCGGCGGCGAGCGCGACCAGGTTCGGGTCGAAGCCGGCCTCGGCGAGCACCTCGCGCGCGACGGCCACGGTCAGGGCGAGCGGCAGCACCGCGCGCGGGTGGGGCTTCACCAGGACCGCGTTGCCGGTGGCGAGCGAGGCGAACAGGCCCGGATAGCCGTTCCACGTCGGGAAGGTGTTGCAGCCGATCATCAGGGCGATCCCGCGCGGGACCGGGGTGAACTGCTTGGTGAGGGCCAGCGGGTCGCGCTTGCCCTGCGGCTTGGTCCACTCCGCGGTGTCGGGCGTGCGGACCTGCTCCACGTACGCGTACGCCACCGCCTCCAGGCCGCGGTCCTGCGCGTGCGGGCCGCCCGCCTGGAACGCCATCATGAAGGCCTGGCCGGAGGTGTGCATGACCGCGTGGGCGAACTCGTGGGTCCGGTCGCCGATGCGCTTGAGGATCTCCAGGCAGACCATCGCGCGGATCTCCGCGCCCGCGTCCCGCCACGCGCGCTGACCGGCCTTCATGGCAGGCAGCAGCTCGTCGATGTCCGCGTGCGGATACTCGACGCCCAGCTCGATGCCGTACGGCGAGGTCTCGCCGCCCACCCAGTCGTCCGTGCCGGGCTGGCCGAGGTCGAGGCGGGTGCCCAGGACGGCGTCGAAGGCCGCCTTGCCGGCCGCCGCGTCCAGACTGCCGTCCGCGCCGTAGGCCTTGGGGTGCTCGGGGTGCGGGGACCAGTACGCGCGGGTGCGGATCGCTTCCAGGGCCTGGTCGAGAGTGGGCCGGTGCTTGGCGATCAGATCGTGAGCGGTGAGTTCGGCGGCCATGCGGGACCATCTCCTCGTCTGGACAGCTCTTCGTCGAGCTCCGGACCTGGACGGAAACAGGGACAGGAACGGGCAGTCAGAGTTAGAGTAACCGAACGATCGGTCGGGACAAGGGGGTCCGCCGCATCTGTGGAAAACCCCGTGCGGGAGGATCGCGCACATGACAGCACTCGACCTCAGCAGCCTCGTGGCCGTCGTCGGCACCGGCACCATGGGCCAGGGCATCGCCCAGGTCGCGCTGACCGCGGGCCACCCCGTGCGGCTGTACGACGCCGTCGCCGGGCGGGCCGGGGAAGCGGCCGCCGCGATCGGTGCCCGTCTCGACCGGCTCGTCGAGAAGGACCGTCTCACCGCCGCCGAACGGGACGCCGCCCGCGCCCGCCTCACGCCCGTGGACACCCTCGCCGGACTCGCGGACTGCGCGCTGGTCGTCGAGGCCGTCCTGGAGCGGCTGGACGTCAAGCAGGACCTGATGCGCGCCCTGGAGGACGTGGTCGGCGAGGACTGTCTGCTCGCCACCAACACCTCCTCCCTGTCGGTGACGGCCATCGGCGCCGCCCTGCGCAACCCGGGCCGCCTCGTGGGCCTGCACTTCTTCAACCCGGCGCCCCTGCTGCCGCTGGTCGAGGTCGTCTCCGGGTTCGCCACCGACGTCACCTCGGCCACGCGCGCGTACGAGACCGCCCGTCTCTGGGGCAAGACCCCCGTCGCCTGTGCCGACACCCCGGGTTTCATCGTCAACCGCATCGCCCGGCCCTTCTACGCGGAGGCCTTCGCGGTCCATGAGGCGCAGGGCGCCGATCCGGCCACCATCGACGCGGTCCTGCGCGAGTCCGGCGGCTTCCGGATGGGCGCGTTCGAACTGACCGACCTGATCGGGCAGGACGTCAACGAGTCCGTCACGCACTCCGTGTGGCAGGCCTTCTTCCAGGACGTGCGCTTCACTCCCTCATTGTCCCAGCGCCGCCTGGTCGAGTCCGGCCACCTGGGACGCAAGACCGGGCAGGGCTGGTACGACCACCGTGACGGGGCCGAGCGCGCCGAACCGCACACCGCGGAGAAGCGCCGGCCGCCCGCCCACGTCATCGTCGAGGGCGACCTGGGGCCCGCCTCCGAGCTGCTCGCGATGATCCGTGAGGCGGGCATCCCCGTGCGCGAGGAGGACGAGGACAACGGCACGCGCCTGGTGCTGCCGAGCGGCGGCCAGCTCGCCCTCGCCGACGGCCAGACCTCCGTGGAGTTCCGGGACGTCGTCTACTTCGACCTCGCCCTGGACTACCGCAAGGCCACCCGCGTCGCCGTGTCCGCCTCCCAGGACACCCCTCAGCAGACGCTGTCCGAGGCCATCGGCCTCTTCCAGGCGCTCGGCAAGGACGTCAGCGTCATCGGCGACGTCCCCGGCATGATCGTCGCCCGTACGGTCGCGCGGATCGTCGACCTCGCGCACGACGCCGTCGCCAAGGGCGTCGCCACCGAGGAGGACATCGACACCGCGATGCGCCTGGGCGTCAACTACCCGCTCGGCCCCTTCGAGTGGAGCCGCAGGCTCGGCCGGGTCTGGGCCCACGACCTCCTGGAGGAGCTGCACCTGCGCGAGCCCTCCGGCCGCTACGCGCCCTCCCTGGCGCTCTACCGCCACGGACACTCCGCCGACAAGCGGGAGGGCACCCCGTGACCACTGCCAAGCGCGACACGTACACCCCGGAGACCCTGCTGTCGGTCGCCGTGCAGGTCTTCATCCAGCGCGGCTACGACGGCACCTCCATGGAGCACCTCTCCAAGGCGGCCGGGATCTCCAAGTCGTCGATATACCACCACGTCAGCGGCAAGGAGGAGCTGCTGCGGCGGGCGGTGAGCCGGGCGCTCGACGGCCTCTTCGCGATCCTCGACGAGGAGCCCGCGCGCGTGGGACGCGCCGTGGAGCGCCTGGAGTACGTCGTGCAGCGCATGGTCGAGGTGCTCCTCTCCGAGCTGCCGTACGTCACGCTGCTGCTGCGGGTGCGGGGCAACACGGGGACCGAGCGGTGGGCCCTGGAGCGGCGGCGCGACTTCGACCACCGGGTCGCCGAGCTGCTGAGGGCGGCCGCCGCCGACGGGGACGTACGTGGCGATGTCGAGGTGCGGCTCGCGACCAGGCTCGTCTTCGGGATGATCAACTCGATCGTCGAGTGGTACCGCCCCGACGGGCGGGGCATGGGCGAGCGCGAGGTGAGCGAGGCGGTCGCCCGGCTGGTCTTCTCAGGGCTGCGGCAGGCCTGAGATCAGCCCTGCGGCTCCAGGTCCTCCTCCTCGAACACCAGCAGGGTGCGCGTGCTGAGCACCTCGGGAATCGCCTGGAGACGGGTGAGCACCAGCTCGCGCAGTGCCCTGTTGTCGGGGGTGTGCACCAGGAGCAGGACATCGAAGTCGCCGCCCACCAGGGCGATGTGGGAGGCGCCGGGCAGCTGTCTGAGCTGCTCGCGGACCGTGCGCCAGGAGTTCTGCACGATCTTCAACGTGATGTAGGCGGACGTTCCGTGGCCCGCGCGCTCATGGTCCACGCGCGCGCCGAAGCCGCGGATGACGCCGTCCTCGACGAGCCGGTTGATGCGCGCGTAGGCGTTGGCGCGCGACACGTGGACCCGCTCGGCGACCGACCGTATCGAGGCGCGGCCGTCCGCCTGGAGCATCTGGAGGATGTCCTGATCGATGGCGTCGAGCGGGCGGGGCGGGGTGCCGCTCTCCGGGCGGACGTCGCCGTGGTGCCCGCGCGCGGCGCGGCCCTGCCCTCCCCGCGCGGGGGTGCGCCGCCGTCCGGGCTGTCGGCCATTTGTTCAGGTGTCATGTCCCCCCGCCTCTCCGCCGTGGACGTACTGCGTCCATCTCAGGCTGTGGAGAACCGTTTGTCCACAGCCTGAGGGGGCCGGTAGCCAAAATGTGCCGACGACCGAACAATCGGTAGGTGAGGCGGGTCACAGCCGACCCGTCTCCCGTAGCCACTCCCACGAGGAGGTGCCGTCATGACGGTCATGGAGCAGCGGGGCGGATACCGGCCGACACCGCCGCCCGCCTGGCAGCCCCGCACCGACCCCGCGCCGCTGCTGCCCGACGCGGAGCCCTACCGCGTCCTCGGCACCGAGGCGGCCGCACAGGCCGACCCGGAGCTGCTGCGCCGGCTCTACGCCGATCTGGTGCGCGGCCGTCGGTACAACGCCCAGGCCACCGCCCTGACCAAGCAGGGCCGCCTCGCCGTCTACCCCTCCAGCACGGGCCAGGAGGCCTGCGAGGTCGCCGCCGCGCTCGTCCTTGAGGAGCGCGACTGGCTCTTCCCGAGCTACCGCGACACCCTCGCGGTCGTCGCCCGCGGCGTGGACCCGGTGGAGGCCCTCACACTGCTGCGGGGCGACTGGCACACCGGCTACGACCCCTTCGAGCACCGCGTGGCCCCCCTGTGCACGCCGCTCGCCACCCAACTCCCGCACGCCGTGGGGCTCGCGCACGCCGCCCGCCTCAAGGGCGACGACGTGGTGGCGCTCGCCATGGTCGGCGACGGCGGCACCAGCGAGGGCGACTTCCACGAGGCGCTGAACTTCGCCGCCGTCTGGCGGGCGCCGGTCGTCTTCCTCGTCCAGAACAACGGCTTCGCGATCTCCGTCCCGCTCGCCAAGCAGACCGCCGCCCCCTCCCTGGCCCACAAGGCCGTCGGGTACGGCATGCCGGGCCGGCTGGTCGACGGCAACGACGCGGTCGCCGTGCACGCCGTGCTGGCGGACGCCGTACGGCACGCGCGTGCGGGCGGCGGGCCCACGCTCGTCGAGGCGATCACCTACCGTGTGGACGCCCACACCAACGCCGACGACGCGACCCGCTACCGCGGCGACGCCGAGGTCGAGACCTGGCGCGGACACGACCCGATCGACCTCCTGGAGCGGGAGCTGACCGAGCGCGGACTCCTCGACGAGGAGACGAAACAGGCCGCCCGGGACGCCGCCGAGGCCATGGCCGCCGACCTGCGCGCCCGCATGAACCAGGACGCTCCGCTCGACCCCATGGACCTCTTCGCCCATGTGTATGCCGAGCCCACCCCGCAACTGCGGGAGCAGCGCGACCTGCTGCGGGCCGAGATCGAGGCGGAGCAGGGGGGAACGCACTGATGACCACCGTCGCCGTCAAACCCGCCACCATGGCACAGGCCCTCACGCGCGCACTGCGCGACGCGATGGCCGCCGACCCTTCCGTGCACGTCCTCGGTGAGGACGTCGGCACCCTCGGCGGCGTCTTCCGGGTCACCGACGGACTCGCCGCGGAGTTCGGCGAGGACCGCTGCACGGACACCCCGCTCGCCGAGGCCGGCATCCTCGGCACCGCGGTCGGCATGGCCATGTACGGCCTCCGGCCGGTCGTGGAGATGCAGTTCGACGCCTTCGCCTACCCGGCGTTCGAGCAGCTCATCAGCCATGTCGCCCGCATGCGCAACCGCACCCGCGGCCGCATGCCCCTGCCCGTCACGATCCGCGTCCCCTACGGCGGCGGCATCGGCGGCGTCGAGCACCACAGCGACTCCTCCGAGGCCTACTACATGGCCACTCCGGGACTGCACGTCGTCACGCCCGCCACGGTCGCCGACGCCTACGGCCTGCTGCGCGCTGCCATCGCCTCCGACGACCCGGTCGTCGTCCTCGAACCCAAGCGCCTCTACTGGTCCAAAGACTCCTGGAACCCGGAGGAGCCGTCAGCCGTTGAACCCATCGGCCGCGCGGTGGTGCGGCGCTCGGGCCGGAGCGCCACACTCATCACGTACGGGCCGTCGTGCCCGTCTGCCTCGAAGCCGCCGAGGCGGCCCGGGCCGAGGGGTGGGACCTCGAAGTCGTCGACCTGCGCTCCCTGGTGCCGTTCGACGACGAGACGGTCACCGCCTCGGTGCGACGGACCGGACGTGCGGTCGTCGTCCATGAATCGGGCTCCTTCGGAGGCCCGGGCGGGGAGATCGCGGCCCGCGTCACGGAGCGCTGCTTCCACCACCTGGAAGCGCCGGTGCTGCGCGTCGCCGGGTTCGACATCCCCTACCCGCCGCCGATGCTGGAGCGCCACCACCTGCCCGGCGTCGACCGCATCCTGGACGCCGTGGCGCGTCTGCAGTGGGAGGCCGAGAGCTGATGGCACAGGTGCTGGAGTTCAAGCTCCCCGACCTCGGGGAGGGACTCACCGAGGCGGAGATCGTCCGCTGGCTGGTCGAGGTCGGCGATGTCGTAGCCGTTGACCAGCCGGTCGTCGAGGTCGAGACGGCCAAGGCGATGGTCGAGGTGCCCTGCCCCTACGGCGGTGTGGTCACCGCCCGCTTCGGCGAGGAGGGCACGGAACTGCCCGTCGGCGCCCCGCTGATCACGGTCGCGGTCGGCGCGCCGGCCTCCGACGGCCCGACGGACGCCGCGAAGCTCCCCGTCGCCCAGGGCACCCCGGCCGCCGCGGACGGCCAGGGCTCGGGCAACGTCCTCGTGGGGTACGGCACCTCGGAGGCGCCGGCGCGACGCCGCAGGGTACGGCCGGACCGGCCGGCTCCCGTCACCGCGCCCCCGGCCCCGCCCCCGGCGTCGGCCGAGCCGACGAACGGGCGGGTCCGAACCGGCGAGTCGGCGGACGGCCCGGTGGCGGTGATCTCTCCCCTCGTGCGCAGGCTGGCCCGAGAGAACGGCCTGGACCTGAGGGAGCTGACCGGCTCCGGGCCCGACGGGCTGATCCTGCGGGCCGACGTGGAGTACGCGCTGCGCGCCGCGGCCGTGCAGGGCCGGACCACGACGGCGGCGCCCGCGTCGCACCCACGCGTGGCGGCACAGCCGACGGCGACCGCCGTCCCCACCGCGACCTCCGCCGGCACCCGCGTCCCGCTCAAGGGCGTCCGCGGTGCCGTCGCCGACAAGTTGTCCCGCAGCCGCCGCGAGATTCCCGACGCGACCTGCTGGGTCGACGCGGACGCCACCGAGCTGATGCGTGCCCGTGCGGCGATGAACGAGGCAGGGGGGCCGAAGATCTCCCTGCTGGCGCTCCTGGCCCGTATCTGCACGGCGGCCCTGGCCCGCTTCCCGGAACTCAACTCCACGGTCGACCAGGAGACGAGGGAGATCGTCCGGCTGGACCAGGTCCACCTCGGTTTCGCCGCGCAGACCGAGCGGGGCCTCGTCGTGCCCGTCGTCCGTGACGCGCACGCCCGTGACACCGATGGCCTCAACGCGGAGTTCGGCCGGCTCACGGAGGCGGCCCGCACCGGGACCCTCACGCCGGGCGATCTGACCGGCGGCACGTTCACGTTGAACAACTACGGCGTGTTCGGTGTCGACGGCTCCACGCCGATCATCAACCACCCCGAGGCGGCCATGCTCGGCGTCGGCCGCATCATCCCCAAGCCCTGGGTGCACGACGGCGAACTGGCCGTGCGTCAGGTCGTGCAGCTCTCGCTCACCTTCGACCACCGGGTGTGCGACGGCGGCACGGCGGGCGGCTTCCTGCGCCATGTGGCGGACTGCGTGGAACAACCGGCGGTGTTGCTGCGCACATTGTGACCGCGTGACCGCGTGACCGCGTGACCGCGTGAATGCGTGAATGCGTGAGTGCGTGAGCGCTCCGGCGTTCCCCGTGATCGGGGCGCCGCGCATACTCGGGGGGTGACTCCGAACGAGCCGCGGGCGGTCACCTCCGGCGATCGCCCCGACCAGGACGCCGCCGTGCCCTGCGATCAGGGCGTCGGCGGGCCCCTCACCCACGATGCCGTCGTGCTCGCCGGTGGCGGGGCCCGTCGGCTCGGCGGCGCAGACAAACCCGGTGTGCGGGTCGGCGGGCGGGCGCTGCTCGACCGGGTGCTCCGCGCCTGCGCCGAGGCGCGCACGACTGTCGTCGTCGCCGACCCACGGCCGACCGCCCGGCCCGTGCGCTGGGCGCGCGAGGACCCGCCCGGCGCCGGCCCCGTGGCCGCACTCGGCGCCGGGCTGCACCACACCGCCGCGGACACCGTCGTCGTACTCTCGGCCGACCTGCCGTTCCTCGCGGCGGACACCGTCCGGCGACTGCTGGCCGCCCTCGACCGGCAGGGCGCCGAAGGCGCGCTGCTCACCGATGCCGACGGCCGTGACCAGCCGCTCGTCGCCGCCTACCGCACGTTTGCCCTGCGCCGTGAACTGTCGGCGCTCGGCGAGGAGCACGGCGGCCTCACGGGGCTGCCCCTGCGCCGGCTGACCGCCGGGCTCGACCTCACCCGCGTCCCCGACCCCGTCGCGTCGTTCGACTGCGACACCTGGGACGACATCGCCGCCGCCAGAGCACGCATCAGGGAGCATGGCCACGTGTTGGATGAATGGATTTCCGCAGTCAAGGACGAGCTGGGCATCGATCTCGACGTCGACACCGGCGCTCTCCTCGATCTCGCCCGCGACGCCGCCCACGGAGTGGCCCGGCCCGCTGCCCCCCTGACCACCTTCCTGGTCGGCTACGCCGCCGGGCGGGCAGGGGGAAGCCCCGAAGCCGTCGCCGAGGCGGTCCGCAAGGCCACCGCCCTGGCGAACCGCTGGGCCGACGAGACCAGCGAGACCGACAAAGCCGCCGACAAGGCCGACGGGACCGCCCCCGGTCTCGCCCCGGCCGCCGGACAGCCCGACGTGGCCCCCGATGCCACGCCCGACACCCGCCCGGACGCCGGATGACCGCCCCCGGCGTCCGGGACGGCCAGGACGCCGAGGACCTCGACGTCGAGGAGGTGCTCGCCCTCGTGAAGGACGGCAACCGACCTGCCGCCCGACCACCGAGGCCACCCACGACCCGACGGCCACACGCGGCCACGGCTCCCCTGTCGCCCCCTACCCCGAAGCACGGCACCGGAAGACCTCCGCGACCCCCTGGGCGGACGCCCGCATCCGCGCCGCTCGCGCCGCCCGCTCCCTCGCCGCCCGCCGTACGCCCGTCTCCGTCGCTCTCGAGGACGCCCTCGGTCTCGTCCTGACGGCCCCCCTCACCGCCCTCACCGACCTGCCTTCCTTCGACACCTCCGCGATGGACGGCTGGGCGGTCGCCGGGCCCGGCCCCTGGGCCGTACGGGACGAGGGCGTCCTGGCCGGCCAGCACGGGCCCGCGGGCCTCGTCGACGGCGAGGCCGTCCGGATCGCCACCGGCGCCACGATCCCCCCGGACACGACCGCGGTGCTGCGCAGCGAGCACGGCCGTACCGACGAGAAGGGCCGGCTGCACCCGGGCCGTGATCTCCAGCACGGCCAGGACATCCGGCCGCGTGGCCAGGAGTGCCGTAGCGGCGATCAGTTGCTGCCCGCCGGAGCGGTGGTGACCCCGGCGGTCCTCGGACTCGCAGCGGCGGCCGGATACGACACGCTCGCCGCGGTCCCCCGTCCCCGGGTCGAGGTACTCGTCCTGGGCGACGAGCTGCTCACCGAGGGTCGCCCGCACGACGGACTCATCCGTGACGCGCTCGGTCCGATGCTGCCCCCGTGGCTGCGGGCGATGGGTGCCGAGGTGGTGGCCCTGCGCAGGCTCGGCGATGACGCGGAAGCCCTGCACCAGGCCCTCACCGCATCCGCGGCCGACCTGGTCGTCACCACCGGCGGTACGGCCGCGGGGCCTGTCGACCATGTCCACCCGACCCTGCGTCGTCTCGGCGCCGAGCTGCTGGTCGACGGCGTCGAGGTGCGTCCAGGCCACCCGATGCTGCTGGCCAGGCTCACGGAGGACCGGTACCTCGTCGGTCTGCCGGGCAACCCGCTCGCGGCTGTCTCCGGGCTGCTCACGCTCGCTGAGCCCCTGCTGCGGACCCTCGCCGGCCGGCCCGCTCCCGAGCCGTACACGCTGCCTCTGCGTGAGGCGGCGCACGGTCACCCGCATGACACCCGGCTCGTCCCGGTCGTCCTGCGCGGCGACCACGCTGTGCCGCTGCACTACAACGGCCCGGCGATGCTGCGGGGGATCGCGGCGGCCGACGCGCTCGC
>NZ_MPOH02000017.1:20965-83163 GCF_001896135.2 Streptomyces phaeoluteigriseus | reverse complement strand
TCCCCGACCCTGACCCCGGCCGGCCCGGGCCGGCCGGCGAGAGCGTAGAACCGGGACGTCCCTGCGCCCGGCCGGCCCGTGCGTCGCTCCGGGGCTGTGTGTCGAGCCACGGTCGTACGCCGCCCCGCTCTCGTACGCCGCCCCGCTCTCGTACGCCGCCCCGCTCTCGTACGCGGGCCCGGAGCCGTACGCCGACACACCTCCGTACGCCGACACCGCCGCAGCGTCCGCCGAGACGCCCCCGTACGGCAGCACGGCCACCAGCAGTCCCGTCCCCACTGCCACCCCGCACAGCCCCCGCCGCCATGGAGTCACGCCCGTGACCCCCTCCCGGTGTTCAGTCGCCACAGATTGAGGCCACAAGCCTCACATGTTGCAATGAGCGTCGCATTCCGGACTGCGCCGAACAGGAAATCGGCCGATCGGCTTCCCAGGGGGCGCCACGGTGGTGAGGTGTAGGGGTGCGAGAGAATGGCGGCATGGAGATGCCGAGGAACGAACGGTCGCCGGAGAACGCCCAGAAGATCCTGGTCGTGGGCCAGGACGGCATGGCACTCGGCGGCATCGACGCGGACGACGACGCCCGCGAGATCCCCGTGACCGAACAGGTCGAGCAGCCGGCGAAGGTCATGCGGATCGGAAGCATGATCAAGCAGCTGCTCGAGGAAGTGCGCGCGGCTCCTCTCGACGAGGCCAGCCGCGTCCGGCTCAAGGAGATCCACGCGAGCTCGGTGAAGGAGTTGGAGGACGGCCTGGCGCCGGAGCTGGTCGAGGAACTGGAGCGGCTCTCCCTGCCGTTCAACGAGGACTCGACCCCGAGCGACGCGGAACTGCGGATCGCGCAGGCCCAGTTGGTGGGCTGGCTGGAGGGCCTGTTCCACGGTATCCAGACCACCCTGTTCGCCCAGCAGATGGCCGCGCGCGCCCAGTTGGAGCAGATGCGCCGCGCGCTGCCGCCGGGCGTGGGCGGTCAGGAGGGCTCCGACGACCCGCGCGCGGGCGGCCGTTCGGGCGGCCCGTACCTGTAGAGAGCCGTACCTGCAGAGCCGTACTTGTAGAGCCGTACTTGTAGAGCCGTACCTGCAGAGCCGTACTTGTAGAGCCGTACTTGTAGACCCGTACCGACTACCTCTGTACCGACAACCACCCCTGTACCGACACGGAGAAGGGCCCGGCGACCGACGCCGGGCCCTTCTCCGTTGCCCGGGTCAGGACGGAGGGTTGCCCGTGGAGACGCTCAGCTCGATCTCCGGCATGTTCTCCGGGTCGACGTCCGTCCCGGCGGACGGGAACTGGTTCATGACCGTGCCGTCGCCGTAGGTGTTCTCGTCCAGGTCCTTTTCCTTGATCGGCCAACCGGCCGCCTGGAAACATGCCTTGACGGAGTCGATGTTCTTGAACTTGAAGTCCGGGAGCCGGACCTTGTCGGGGTCGTTGTACGCCTCCTGCGGCTCCGTGCACTCGGACGCGTCGATCGTCTTCGAGGTGTCCGGGCCGCGGTAACCGGCGGCCTGCGTCGGCGACGCGGAGGAGGTGGTGGGGTCCCCGCCCTTGTCGTCGTCACTGCCGTTGGCCGCGAGGGTCCCGATCAGGGCGCCGACGGTCGCGATGGCCACGATCGCCGACCCGACGAGCGCTCCCGCGTTGTTCTTGCGGCCGCCGCCCGGGGTTCCCGTGGCCGAGGCCTGCGGGCTCATGTTGTACGCGGGCGGGGTGTTCGGCCCCTGCTGGTGGCCGTACGCCGGAGCGGGCGTCTGGTAGCCCTGCTGCGGATAGCCGTACGACGGGGCGGGCGTCGAGGGAGTGCCGTACGGGTTGGGCGTCGGGCCCGACTGGTAGGGCGTCTGGACGCTGCCCATGGGGGACTGGGAGTTCTGGCCGACCGGCGGGAACACGGCGGAGCCGACGCCCGAGCCGCTCTGCGAAGGCGTGCCCGGCACGATGCTCGGCGGGGCCGGCTGGAAGGAGGTCGCGACCCGCAGGCACTCGTCGCGCATGGCGACGGCGGTGGGGAAGCGCTCGTTCGGGTTCTTCTTCAGCGCGCGGGCGACGAGCGCGTCGACGGCCGGCGGCAGCGCGCGGTTGATGGAGGAGGGAGCCACCGGCTCCTCCTGCACATGCGCGTACGCGATCGCCAGCGGCGAGTCGGCGTCGAACGGCAACCGCCCGGTGACCAGTTGGAACAGCATGATGCCGACCGAGTACAGGTCGGAGCGCGCGTCCACGGCGCGGCCGAGGGCCTGCTCGGGCGAGAGGTACTGCGGGGTGCCGACGACCATGCCGGTCTGCGTCATCGAGGTGACACCGGACTGCATGGCGCGCGCGATGCCGAAGTCCATCACCTTGACGACGCCGCGCTTGGTCATCATCACGTTGCCGGGCTTGATGTCGCGGTGGACCAGGCCCATCTCGTGGCTGATCTCCAGGGCGGCCAGCACGTCAGCGGTGATCTTCAGCGCCTTGTCGGCGGGCATCGCGCCCTGCCGCCGTACGTCCTCGTCGAGCACCGAGCCGAGCGGGCGGCCCTCGATGTACTCCATGACGATGTACGGGGTGGTCATGCCGTCGACGTCGTCCTCGCCGGTGTCGAAGACCGAGACGATGTTGGTGTGGGTGAGCTTGGCCACGGCCTGGGCCTCGCGGCGGAAACGCTCGCGGAAGGCCTGCTCGCGGCCCAGTTCGGTGTGGAGCGTCTTGACCGCCACCTGCCGGTCGAGCACCGAGTCGTAGGCGAGGTGCACCGAGGCCATACCGCCCTCGCCGAGCAAGTCGCGCAGCTGATAGCGGCCGCCGGCGAGCGCCCGCCCCGCGTACCGGCCCTGCGCGCCGTCCTGGCTCATTCTCTGCGTCCCCCGTCAGGCCACCGGTGCTGCCGCTCGCCGTGGCTTGCCATTTGATCCAAAGTGCTATTCCCGGCCAAGTCTGCCCCAGGGCACCGACACGTCAAGCTCAGTGCCCGTTCCGTGACCGTACGCGAAAGAAGAGTCGCGGAAGCGTTACAGGTGCCGTACGGCCGGTACACAGAATTTGCACGCCGGCGCGGAGTGCGGGTTTGATGGCCGATCCGTCTCCCACCGATACCCGGGCTGATCCCGGACCGGCGGCTTGCGCGGAGGCTGTAGCGTGGCCGACGGAGACCGTGACAACACCGCGCGCACCGCGGGCAGAAACGACGGCGAGGACTGATGGCACAGCAGCAGCGCGCTCAGGGCCCGTCCGACCCCGAGGCGACTGGCGGCGGTATGTCAGATGCGCCGGAGATGTGGGGCAACGGCGGACTTGTCGGAGACGGCCGTTACCGGCTGACCGGCAGACTCGGGCGGGGCGGCATGGCGGAGGTGTTCGCCGCCGAGGACGTGCGTCTCGGCCGTACCGTCGCGGTCAAGCTGTTGCGTGCCGACCTCGCCGAGGACCCGGTGTCCAAGGCCCGCTTCACGCGCGAGGCCCAGTCGGTCGCCGGCCTCAACCACCACGCGATCGTCGCCGTGTACGACTCCGGCGAGGACGTCGTCGGCGGCCAGAGCGTGCCGTACATCGTGATGGAGCTGGTCGAGGGGCGGACGATCCGCGACCTGCTCCTCAACGCCGAGGCGCCGGGCCCCGAGCAGGCGCTGATCATCGTCTCCGGGGTGCTGGAGGCGCTCGCCTACTCGCACCAGCACGGCATCGTGCACCGTGACATCAAGCCGGCGAACGTGATCATCACCGACAACGGCGCGGTGAAGGTGATGGACTTCGGCATCGCGCGCGCCCTGCACGGGGCGTCGACGACGATGACGCAGACCGGCATGGTCATGGGCACGCCTCAGTACCTCTCCCCCGAGCAGGCGCTCGGCAAGGCCGTCGACCACCGCTCCGACCTGTACGCCACGGGCTGCCTGCTGTACGAACTGCTAGCGCTGCGGCCGCCGTTCACCGGTGAGACCCCGCTGTCGGTGGTCTACCAGCATGTGCAGGACATCCCGGTACCGCCGTCGCGGACCGCGGAGGGCGTGTGCCCGCCGGAACTCGACGGCCTCGTCATGCGTTCTCTCGCCAAGGACCCCGACGACCGGTTCCAGACCGCGGAGGAGATGCGCGGCCTCATCCAGTACGGCCTTCAGATGCTGTACGAACAGGGCGCCAACACCGGCACCTGGAACACCGGCCCGGTCGGGGCGGCCACCGGCGCGGGTGCCGCCGCGGCGGGCTTCGCAAGCACGACCGCGCTGCCGCACGGCGCGGACGGTTCCCACACCTCGCAGATCCCGCAGCCGATCCTGCCCACCGGCTACGGCAACGGCGACGACGGCGGGTTCGAGGGGGGCGGCAACCGGGGCAACGGCCGCGGCAAGCTGTGGATCCTCGCCGTCCTCGCGGTGATCGCCATCGCCGCGGGCGTCGCACTCGCGCTGAACAACCAGGGCACGGGCGGCGGCGGGAGCGGGCCCACGAAGTCGCCGAGCGTCACACCGTCCGCTTCGGACGACAAGGTGAGCGAGTCGCCGAGCCAGTCGCCCACCGACGAGTCGACGGAGGACACCTCCGAGGGCAGCACCGGTTCGAACTCCGGCTCCAACTGGACGCCCTCCTATACGCCGTCGTACTCGCCGTCCCCGAGTTACAGCAGCGAGCCGTCGGACGAGCCGTCGGACCCCGTGACGAGCGAGCCCGTGTCGGAGGAGCCGAGCGACCCGGTGTCGAGCGACCCCGGCACCGCCGATGGCGGCACCGGCGACGGCGGGACGTCGGAGGGCGGCACCATCTCGGGTGTCACCAACGGCGGCAGCGCCGGCGACGAAGGCTGACCGACCGCACGGCTCGGGCGCACGCGCGCGTGACCCTCTGACGGGGCTTCACGCGCGCGTAGTCGTCTTCGGGAGCGCTTGGTCAGTACTCCTCACTCCTCACCTCACTCCTCAGTCCGTGAACGCGTCGCACACCGCGTCGTACTCGCGTGTCCACCACACCGCGAGGGCGGAGGCGGCCGGGAACTGGGGGTCGGCGCGGGTGTCGCCGCGCTCGTAGTGCCAGCGCAGCATCCAGAAGTCGTTCAGGCGCTCCCACCACACCCGGTGCACGGCCGCCGCCAGTTCGGAGGGCGTGGCCCCGGCGGCGGGCCGGTAGGCGCGCGCGTACGCCCGTGCCTTCGGCAGGTCGAGGGTTCCGTCGGGCCGGACGAAGAAGATCGCGGCGGCGCGTACGGCCTCCTCCGCGCGGGGCTGCACGCCGAGCCGGTCCCAGTCGACGATGGCGGCGGGGGCGTCCCCGCGGTAGAGCAGGTTGAAGGGGTGGAAGTCGCCGTGCACCCAGCCGACCGGGCCGCTGTGCGGGGGGCGCCGGTCGGCATGGCGTTCCAGCAGGGTGCGGCGTTCCAGGAGCCGGTGGCGGGCCAGTTCGTCGAAGGAGTCGGCGGGGCGGTGTCTGGGTACGCGCGCGAGGAGGGCGTCGATCAGGGCGAAGGTGTCGGCGGGCGCGGGGCTCTCGGCGGGCGTGGCGCGCGCCCGCGCGTAGGCGGGCATCACGTGCTCCAGGCTCGCGTGGACCACTCCCAGCAGCGCCCCCAGGCGCCCGCACGCGCCGGGGGTGAGCTGGGCTCCGTGGCGGTGCCGGCCGTCGACCCACGGGTGCAGGGCGTAGGCGTGGCCGCCGACGACGGCGACCGTGCGGCCGTCGCGGCCCGGCAGCGGGGGCGCTACCGGGACGCCCAGGTCGGCGAGGCGCTGGGTGGCCCGGTGCTGGCGGAAGATCGAGGCCGGGTCGGCGGTGTCGGGGTCGAAGTGGTGCTTGAGGAAGTAGCGGCCGCGGGTGGTGCGCAGCCGGTAGCCGCGGTTCAGCAGCCCCTGGTCGACGGGCTCGCAGGCGAGCGCGGAACCGGCGGCGTAGCGCCGGAGCAGGGCGCCCAAAGGGGGCGCATGAGGCATGAGGGGTGGTACACAGGAGCGCGGCACGCGCCGATGGTAGGGCACGCAGCGAGGCTGTGAGCTGGGCGTTGTCACAGAACGTCACCGACTGTCACAAGTGATCTCCGGCGGTCTGCTTGGGGTGTGCCTCCGCTGTCAAGTGGTCCCGCAGGGGTCGCCCGCCGCGGCCACGGTCACCCGTCCCGGGGTGACCGCCAGGTAGGGCCGGCGAGAAAACGCCCTGGGTCGTCCGCGAGCGGGCGCGGAGGCACTCCCGAGCGTGAACTCTTCCCGTGGGCTGGGTGCGCGGGATAACGTGCCGTTGCTCCGGCCTCCTGCAAGGCTGTGACCAGGCTCCTTCCCGACTTTGCCGATTTACTTGGAAATCCAAGCAAAAACGCAGGTCAGGTGGGGTTTCACAGAAATGTGGCGCACTGGGTAACGTGAGGCTTGCAGGGCACTCGCCGGGGCACCTGTCACGCCTGTTCCGGCCGAGGGCACCCACCCCGTGCACGGGTTTCGGAACAGGTGAGCCGCTCCCCCAGGCTCTGAAACGAGTTGGGGGGACCCCAGTCACCCGGCAACCCCGGGGGCCGGACCGACGGAGGAGCACACGTGACCGTGGAGAGCACTGCCGCGCGCAAGCCGCGACGCAGCGCCGGAGGCAAGGCCGGCGCCACCGGCACCGGCACCGGGACGGCGGCCGAGGCCACCGGCACAGGAGCCAAGCGCGCCCCTCGCACCACCCGCGCCGCCGCCGGGAAGGGCACCGCCGAGCCCCAGCTCGTGCAGCTGCTGACGCCCGAGGGCAAGCGGGTGAAGAACGCCGAGTACGACCCGTACGTCGCCGATGTCACCGCCGATGAGCTGCGCGGTCTCTACCGCGACATGGTGCTCACCCGCCGCTTCGACGCCGAGGCCACCTCCCTCCAGCGCCAGGGCGAGCTGGGCCTGTGGGCCTCGCTGCTCGGCCAGGAGGCCGCCCAGATCGGTTCCGGCCGGGCCCTGCGCGACGACGACTACGTCTTCCCGACCTACCGCGAGCACGGCGTCGCCTGGTGCCGGGGCGTCGACCCGGCGAACCTGCTGGGCATGTTCCGCGGCGTCAACAACGGCGGCTGGGACCCCAACGGAAACAACTTCCACCTCTACACGATCGTCATCGGCTCCCAGACGCTGCACGCCACGGGCTACGCCATGGGCGTGGCCAAGGACGGCGCCGACTCGGCGGTCATCGCCTACTTCGGCGACGGCGCCTCCAGCCAGGGTGACGTGGCCGAGTCGTTCACCTTCTCCGCGGTCTACAACGCGCCGGTGGTGTTCTTCTGCCAGAACAACCAGTGGGCGATCTCCGAGCCGACCGAGAAGCAGACCCGCGTGCCGCTCTACCAGCGCGCCCAGGGCTACGGCTTCCCGGGCGTCCGCGTCGACGGCAACGACGTCCTCGGCTGCCTCGCGGTCACCAAGTGGGCGCTGGAGCGGGCCCGCCGAGGCGAGGGGCCGACGCTCGTCGAGGCGTACACGTACCGCATGGGTGCCCACACCACCTCCGACGACCCGACCCGCTACCGCCACGACGACGAGCGGGCGGCCTGGGAGGCGAAGGACCCGATCCTGCGGCTGCGCCGGTTCCTGGAGGCGTCAAACCACACGGACGAGGGATTCTTCGCGGAACTCGAGGCCGAGAGCGAGGCGTTGGGCAGGCGAGTGCGCGAAGCGGTCCGTTCCATGCCGGACCCGGACCGTTTCGCCATCTTCGAGAACGTGTACGCGGACGGGCACGCGCTCGTCGACGAGGAGCGTGCCCAGTTCGCCGCCTACCAGGCGTCGTTCGCGGACGCTCCCGAGGGGGGTAACTGAGATGGCGGAGAAGATGGCCCTCGCCAAGGCGATCAACGAGTCGCTGCGCAAGGCCCTGGAGTCGGATCCCAAGGTTCTCGTCATGGGCGAGGACGTCGGCAAGCTGGGCGGCGTGTTCCGGGTGACGGACGGTCTCCAGAAGGACTTCGGCGAGTCCCGCGTCATCGACACCCCGCTCGCCGAGTCGGGCATCGTGGGCACGGCCATCGGCCTGGCCCTGCGCGGCTACCGCCCGGTGGTGGAGATCCAGTTCGACGGCTTCGTCTTCCCGGCCTACGACCAGATCGTCACCCAACTCGCGAAGATGCACGCGCGTGCCCTCGGCAAGATCAAGATGCCGGTCGTCATCCGCATCCCCTACGGCGGCGGCATCGGCGCCGTCGAGCACCACTCGGAGTCCCCCGAGTCGCTCTTCGCGCACGTGGCGGGCCTGAAGGTGGTCTCCCCGTCGAACGCGGGCGACGCCTACTGGATGATGCAGCAGGCCATCCAGAGCGACGACCCGGTGATCTTCTTCGAGCCCAAGCGGCGCTACTGGGACAAGGGCGAGGTCGACCCCGAGGCGATCCCCGGCCCCCTGCACAAGGCACGGGTCGTCCGCGAGGGCACCGACCTGACCCTCGTCGCCTACGGCCCGATGGTGAAGCTCTGCCAGGAGGCCGCCGCCGCTGCCGCCGAGGAGGGCAAGAACCTGGAGGTCCTGGACCTGCGTTCGGTCTCCCCGCTCGACTTCGACTCCATCCAGGCCTCCGTGGAGAAGACCCGCCGTCTGGTCGTCGTCCACGAGGCGCCGGTGTTCTTCGGTTCGGGCGCGGAGATCGCCGCCCGGATCACGGAGCGCTGCTTCTACCACCTGGAGGCCCCGGTGCTCCGGGTCGGCGGCTACCACGCCCCTTACCCGCCGGCGCGTCTGGAGGACGAGTACCTGCCCGGCCTGGACCGGGTACTCGACACCGTCGACCGTGCCCTGGCGTACTGAGGAGAGGGTCGTGACGACGATGACGGAAGCGTCCGTACGCGAGTTCAAGATGCCCGACGTGGGCGAGGGACTCACCGAGGCCGAGATCCTCAAGTGGTACGTCCAGCCCGGCGACACGGTGACCGACGGCCAGGTGGTGTGCGAGGTCGAGACGGCCAAGGCCGCCGTCGAACTGCCCATCCCCTACGACGGTGTGGTGCGCGAGCTGCGGTTCCCCGAGGGCACCACGGTCGACGTGGGCACCTCGATCATCGCGGTGGACGTGTCGGGCGGGTCGGCCCCGGCCGCCGCGCCCGCCGCACCCGCGCCCCCCGCCACGCAGGAGCAGCCCGAGGAGCCGAAGGCGGAGGGGTCCGGCCGCCAGCCGGTCCTCGTCGGCTACGGCGTGGCCACCTCCTCCACCAAGCGCCGCCCGCGCAAGGCCACCGAGAACCCGGCTCAGGAGTCCGAGCCGGTCTCCGCGGCCGTCCAGGCGGAGCTGAACGGGCACGGGACGCTGCCCGCGACCGCGACCGCCACCGCCCCGCCGGCGCCCGCCTCCGCCCAGGCCGTGGCCGCCGGCCGTCCGCTGGCCAAGCCGCCCGTGCGCAAGCTGGCCAAGGACCTGGGCGTGGACCTCGCCTCGGTGGTGCCGTCCGGCCCGGACGGCATCATCACGCGCGAGGACGTCCACGCCGCGGCAGCCGCCCCGGAACAGGCTCCGGCCGGGCCGACGGCGCCGCAGCCCATGCCGGCCGGGACCCCCGCGCCGGTCACCACCGCGGCTCCGGCCCCGGCGGCCTCGTACGACTCGGGCCGTGAGACGCGCATCCCGGTCAAGGGGGTGCGCAAGGCGACGGCACAGGCGATGGTGGGCTCGGCGTTCACGGCACCGCATGTCACCGAGTTCGTGACGATCGACGTCACGCGCACGATGAAGCTCGTCGAGGAGCTGAAGCGGGACAAGGACATGCAGGGCCTGCGGGTGAATCCGCTCCTGCTGATCGCCAAGGCCCTGCTGGTCGCCATCAGGCGCAACCCGGACGTCAACGCGTCCTGGGACGAGGCCAACCAGGAGATCGTGCGCAAGCACTACGTCAACCTGGGCATCGCCGCCGCGACCCCGCGCGGGCTGATCGTGCCGAACATCAAGGACGCCCACGACAAGACGCTGCCCCAACTGGCCGAGGCACTCGGCGAGCTGGTGGCGACGGCACGCGAGGGCAGGACGTCCCCGGCGGCCATGCAGGGCGGCACGGTCACCATCACCAACGTCGGCGTCTTCGGCGTCGACACCGGCACGCCGATCCTCAACCCCGGCGAGTCCGCGATCCTCGCGGTCGGCGCGATCAAGCTCCAGCCGTGGGTCCACAAGGGAAAGGTGAAGCCCCGTCAGGTCACCACCCTGGCGCTGAGCTTCGACCACCGCCTGGTCGACGGCGAACTGGGCTCCAAGGTGCTCGCCGACGTGGCGGCCGTCCTGGAGCAGCCGAAGAGATTGATCACCTGGGGCTGAGCCGCCACCCCCGTCCGGGGAGGCCGCTTACCGGTGACAGGTACGCGGCCTCATCCGAGGGCGGGGAAGGGGAAGGCCTTGGCGGAGGCGGGTGAGGGCGGGACACACCCCCCTCACCTCCCCCCGGCACCTCCCGGCCCACGCATCCAATGCCCTCCGGTGCTCCAGCCCAGCAGCCGTCGGCCTGCCCCCGTGTCCGCCGAGCCGCCCTCCGCGACCTGGCGCAGACCCGTGAGCGCCGGGGCCAGACGGTCCATGACATGACCGGGCTGGCGTCCGGCCTCCTCCGCCACCCAGGTCAGGGTGCGGGCCTGCTCCTCCTCCGTGCACAGGGACAGGTGGAACAGCATCTGCCGCCAGGCGTAGGCCGTGTCCTTGATGGTGGTCAGGGGCCGTGGGTTGCCGTGCATCCGGGCGGTCAGCCGGCACACCGTGCCGAAGCTGCGCCGGGCCAGGTCCTCCCAACCGGTTGCCGGGGCGATGCCTACCCGGTGGACCAGCGTGGCGAGGTTGTGCGTGGTGAGGATCTGCGCCTGCTCGATCACCGTGCCGTTCGCGGCCGTGGAGCCCTCGTACCGGCGGCCGGACGAGGACGCTTCGGCCCGTTCGGCGCACAGCTTCGCGAACCCCGGGGAGGTGCGCGGCCGGTTCTGCCGGACCTGTGCCTCGGCGGCCTCGGTGATCGCCATGGTGCGGACCGCGCGGTAGTCGATGGCGTAGTAGCGCTCGTACAGCGAGCCCCCGCCGAGGAGTTCCGCCGCGACGCGGGCCGCGGCGAGGAACTTCGGGGTGAACGTCCCCATGAAGATGTCCGCGGCCAGCTCCTCCACCAGGGGAGCGCCCAGCTCTGCCTCGCGGGCCAGCACGGACAGCTCCCGGACCAGCGGGTTGGGCAGGACGGTCGCCGGGAACGCCTGGACGGCCAGCTCGCCCAGTTGCCTCAGGGCGAGCGCGGACTCCTCGCCCGCCTCGGCGGCGGAGCGCTGCCCGGCCACCGCCTTCACCCAGGGCAGCTCCTCCGCCCGCACCTGCCGTTCGAGGTTGAGCAACAGCAGTGAACGCCGGTTGCGGAAGGCCCGGTAGCCGGCGGCGGCCAGCGTCCGCAGGGCCTCGTCCGGGTAGGCCTGCGCGGTGGTCACGGCGACGAGCTGCGGGACCAGCTCGGCCAGCACCTCCGCGGACGGCACGAGACCGCGCTCCACGAGGGTCCCGACGGGTGCGCTCAACGCGGCCTCGACGGGCCGCCGCAGAGCGGCCGGGACGACGGCGCCCGCGGGCAGTCCGGTCTCCCGGGCCTCGTCCCCGGTGACCGGGAGCAGGAGCGGCGCGACCTCCGCGACCCCCGACTCCTGCGGCAGCCCGGCCAGCCGGCGCAGCACCAGCTGGGCGAGCGCGTGGTGCGAGGGCAGCGCCGCCTGGACGGCCTGCTCCCGGCGCAGTGCCGTCAGCCGCGCGGAGCCGGGCAGGCCGCGCCGCCGCACCATGGACGTGACGGCGTGCCGCAGCAGGCCGGACCGGCGCGCGTCCAGCTCCCGTCCGCCGACGGTCTCCTCCAGCGCGCTCCGCAGAATCGCCAGGTTCTGCTTGGGCTGGAGGTGCTTGGTGCAGTAGGTGTGCCGGCGCGCCAGGTCGGCGTAGCGGCGCAGCAGTTCGGCGCCCCGCTCGCGCCAGTCGGTGTCCGGGGTGTGGGCCAGGACGAGGCCGTCCTCGTCGGCCGTCTCCAGCCAGAGCGCGAGCAGTTCGTCCCCGAACGGCTGCCAGACGGCCAGCGCCTCGCGCTGTGTCTCCACGGCCCGGCTGGGCGTGCGCCGCGCGAGCGTGTCGACGGCTTCGCCGACCGTGCGGCGGTGCACGGCGCCGGGGTCGGGCGCCGGGAGGTCGGACGGCCGCGGCGTGAACCGCAGGCGGTCGGCGAACGGGGCGAGTTCCTCGACGAGGCCGAGGGCCGCGTCCGTCTCCCCGGCCCGCGCCAGCCACGCCACGGTGAGCAGGGCGGCCTCCTCGGGCACGGTCACCTCGTACCGTTCGGTGTCGAGCAGCTCGTAGAGCCGGCCGAGGCCCTCCTCGGACAGCCAGTACGCGAACAGGGCCCGCCGGTTCTCCGGGACGCCCGCCCGGCGCGCGGCCTCGGTCTCGTGGGGGAGCAGGGGACCGCCGGCGGCCGGCTTCCCGGTGGCGAAGCCGCCGCGCACGACCTCGGGCGTGACCCAGGCGGGCAGGCCCGCGACGGGGGTGCGGGAACCGATCGCCAGCAGTCCGCCCGTCATCCCCGACAGGACGTCACGCCAGCGCCGGCTCCGTGCCTCCGCGCGGCGGCGGGTCTCGGGGTCCTGGTGGGTCAGGGCGGTCGTGAGCGCCTTGGCCAGTTGGCCGGACGCGTAGCCCGGGTTCGCCTCTACGAGGTGCTGCTGGTCAGCGTCGTGATTCATAAGCCGGCGTGACGGGTTCTGCCCCCGTGCCCTCCGGGATGAGAGCCCGGTGCTCTGCTGCTGAGCTACACGCCGATGCGCCGACGTGGCAGGTTCCGCCCCCGCGCCCTCCGGGTCCCGAGCCCGGCGCTCTGCTACTGAGCTACACGTCGTAGGCGACGACGCTAGAACCCGACCGGGCCTGCGGACAACAGGATTTCCCCGCCACCTCGGCGACGGCGACCGCGCCGCGTGGACAGGTGATCGAACGAAGCACCCGCCACTGACGACCGGGTCGACGCCGGTGGCCGGGCGGTGCTCCCCGGCTTCGCCGACTCCCACTCGCACCTTGTCCTCCGGGCGACCGCACCCAGGAGTTCGACGCCCGCATGTCGGGGCGCTCCCGCACTCTCGTGGGCCCGAGCCTTCGTGGGCCCAGCTTTCGTGGGGTTCAGCCTCCGTGGGCCCCACTCTCGTGGGCTCCGGCCCTCGTGGTCCGCACTCTCGTGGGCTCCGGCCCTCGTGGTCCGCACTCTCGTGGGTCCCGGCCCTCGTGGTCCGCACTCTCGTGGGCTCCGGCCCTCGTGGGCTCCGGCCGTCGCGGACCCCAGCCCTCGCGGACCCCACCCTCGTGAGCCCCGCCCTCACGCCGCACCCTCCGTCACCCTCACGCCGGCACCTCGCGGCCGCACCCTCACGCCGCACCCTCGCGGGCCGCACCCTCACGCCGCACCCTCACGGGCCCCACCCTCGCCTTCTACGCGGGCACATGCACGGTGGACACCCGGCTCGCCACCAACCGCTCCTTCTCCCGTCGAGCCGCGCGCGAGCGCAACCGCAGGATCTGGCTGACCCCGAGCGCCTGGAGCACGAACACCGAGGAGAACGCGATCCGGTAGTCGTCGCCGGTCGCGTCCAGCAGGACGCCGATCGCGAAGAGGGTCGTCATGGAGGCGACGAACCCGCCCATGTTGGTGATCCCGGACGCGGTGCCCTGCCGCTCGGGCGGATTCGCGGGCCGCGCGAAGTCGAAGCCGAGCATCGACGCCGGTCCGCAGGCGCCCAGCACCGTGCACAGCACGACGAGCAGCCACATCGGCGCGTGTTCGCCGGGGTAGGCCAGGGTGGTCGCCCACAGCAGCGCGGTCGCCCCGACGGTGCCGAGCGCCAGCGGGAGCCGTGCCCCGTGGTGCCGGGCGACGACCTGGCCGTAGACGAGTCCGACGGCCATGTTGGACAGGACGACCAGGGTCAGCAGTTCGCCGGCCGTGGCGCGGGTGAGGCCCTGCGCCTCGACGAGGAACGGCATGCCCCACAGCAACAGGAACACCATTGCCGGGAACTGCGTGGTGAAGTGCACCCACAGCCCCAGCCGCGTGCCCGGCTCCCGCCAGGACGCGGCGATCTGCCGCCGGACGTAGGCGGCGCCCTGGTGCGGGAACGGCTCGGGCTCGTGGCCCTCGGGGTGGTCCTTGAGGAAGAGCAGGAGCAGGACGAAGACGACGACCCCGGCGAGCGCGCTGCCCGCGAACGCGGCCGTCCATCCGATGCCGTGCAGCAACCGGGCCAGGAGCAGCGTGGAGACGAGGTTGCCCGCCATGCCGGCCAGGCCCGCGAGCTGCGCGACCAGGGGGCCGCGCCGGGCGGGGAACCAGCGGCTGCCGAGCCGCAGCACGCTGATGAACGTCATCGCGTCGCCGCAGCCGAGCAGCGCGCGCGAGGCGAGGGCGGTGCCGTACGTGGGGGAGAAGGCGAAGCCGAGCTGTCCGGCCGTGAACAGGACGACGCCGATGGCCAGCACCTTCTTGGTGCCGAGCCGGTCGACCAGCAGGCCCACCGGGATCTGCATGCCGGCGTAGACCAGCAGTTGGAGGATCGAGAAGGTCGACAGGGCCGAGGCGTTCACGTGGAAGCGGTCGGCGGCGTCGAGGCCGGCGACGCCCAGCGACGTACGGAAGATGACGGCGACGAAGTAGACGGAGACGCCGATCCCCCATACGGCTGTCGCGCGCCGCCCGCCGGGCGGGTCACCCGGCCGGGTGGTGTTGCTCACCGGACCTCACCCCGCGCGAGGTGCGAGAACCAGCCGACGTGCCGGTGGACGACGCCTACGGCCGCCTCCGCGTCCCCGGAGCGCAGGGACTGGAGGATCTCCTCGTGCTCGGCGAGGGTCTTGGCGATCCGGTCGGGGTGGGAGTGCATGACGGCGACGCCCATCCGCAGTTGACGGTCGCGCAGTTGGTCGTAGAGCCGGGACAGGATGTCGTTGCCGCCGCTACGGACGATCTCGGCGTGGAAACAGCGGTCGGTGACGGCGGCCCCGGCCAGGTCACCGGCGGCGGCCTGCGCCTTCTGCTGCTCCAGGAGTTCTTCGAGCCGCCGGATCAGCCCGGCGGGCGCGGGCACGGCCTTGCGCGCCGCGTGCTCCTCGACGAGCAGCCGGGTCTCGACGACGTCCTTGATCTCCTGCGCGGAGACCGGCAGGACCAGGGCGCCCTTCTTCGGATAGAGCTTGATCAGCCCCTCGGCCTCCAGGCGCAGCAGCGCTTCGCGCACCGGAGTGCGGGAGACGCCGACGGCCTCGGCCAGCTCGCCCTCGGTGAGGAGGACGCCGCCCTCGTAACGACGGTCCAGGACACCCTGCTTGACGTGGGCGTAGACGCGGTCTGCTGCGGGGGGCTGCTTGACGGGCGCGGGCGCGACGGAGGGCATGCCGACAGGATAGATACAACACGGACGCAAGGGGAGGCGGGTCCACCATGTGGTCGGCCGCGGCGGGCCACCGGGCCGCGAGCACCGCGCGGTAGCCGCCCGGCCGGGTGGCAGGAAGAGCATGCGGCCGGGTGGCAGGAAGAGCGTGCGGACGGGTGGCCGGAACAGGGTGCGGACGGGTGGGTCCGGGAATTTGTCGCAGCGGGCGCACAACTATCTGTGCTACTTACGTGTCACACACATGCGGCCCCTTCTGTTTCCCCCTCCAACTCGGCCGCACCGCAGGGGCATTCGACGTAATCGGGGTATTTCAGTTGATAACCGCCACCAAGGGCTTCCGCGTCCGCAGAGCCGCCGCCGTCGCCGTGACGGCCGGCGCGATGCTCTCCTCGGGAGTTCTCTTCGCGGCACCCGCTCAGGCTGTCACGGTGCCCACGATCACCGCCAAGAGCGGTTTCGTGATGAACAGCACCACGGGTACGGCTCTCTACGCGAAGAGCGCCGACACCCGGAGGCTCACGGCCTCCACGACGAAGATCATGACCGCGAAGGTGGTGCTGTCGCAGGCGAACCTCAACCTGGACGCCAAGGTCACGATCCAGAAGGCCTACAGCGACTACATCATCGCCAACAACTACGCCTCCAACGCCAAGCTGATCGTCGGTGACAAGGTCACCGTCCGGCAGCTGCTCTACGGGCTGATGCTCCCGTCGGGATGCGACGCCGCGTACGCGCTCGCCGACAAGTTCGGCACGGGCACCACGCGCGCCGCACGCGTGAAGAACTTCATCGCCAAGATGAACAACACAGCCAAGGCGCTGGGCATGAAGAACACGCACTTCGACTCGTTCGACGGCATCAGCAAGGGCTCCAACTACTCGTCGGTGCGCGACCTGACGCTGCTCGGCCGCAGCGCGATGAAGAGTTCGAACTTCCGCGCCGTCGTCAAGGCCAAGTCGTACACGGCGAAGACGATCACGAAGACCGGCGCCGTGCGCACGATGGCGCCGTGGACCAACACCAACACCCTGCTCGGCTGGAACGGCACGCTCGGCATCAAGACCGGTTCCGGCACCGAGGCCAAGTACTGCCTCGTCTTCGCCGCCACGCTCAACGGCGAGTCGGTGGTGGGCGCTGTTCTCACGTCGTCCTCGGCGGCCAACCGCACCGCGGACGTGCAGAAGCTCATCAAGTTCGGCTACGCGAAGATCAGCTGACGCCGGCCAGGACACGACACCAGGACGAACCCGCCACGATCATCGCGGCGGGTTCGTCCGTTCTCGACACCGGTCGGCCTTATCGCGTCACCTGATGCCCGTCACCGCGTCACCGCGATACGGCGTCCCCGCGATACGGCGTCACCGCGATACCGCGTCACCGCGATACCGCGTCACCGCGTCACCGCGAAGTTCCGCAGGACCGCCGCCGTCAGTTCCGGCTCGCCCTCGGCCTTGACGCGGTCCGCCACCGCCTCCGGGGTCACCCGGCCGCAGGCCAGGCGGACGTACGTCTCCCAGTCGAGGGCGAACGCGGCGGCGGGGCCGAGCGCGGGGGCCGTCTCCAGGGTGCCGCGGCCCTGGATGTCGACGCGGATCGTGCGCAGGAACTCGATGGGCCCATGGACGTCGAAGACGAGCGCGGAGCTGCGCGGCGCGTCGGCCTTCTCGGCGACGACGGCCGGCAGCGCGTCGAGCAGCACGTCACGGGTGATGTGCGCGCCGGGGGAGTCGAGGTTGCCGGGGCGGCCGAGGGCGGTCCGGAGGTCCTGCTCGTGCACCCACACGGCGAACGCGTGGTTGCGCATCGACTCCTCGAGGGTCAGCTCGGTGCCGAGGGGGCCGCGGACCATGGTGTCGGGCTGACGCGTCTCGTTCCGCAGCTGGCGGTTGCGCCGGATGATCGAGAGTTCCAGCTCGGAGGTCATCTCGGGTGCCGTGTGGTGGCGGCGGACGTCGACCTGCATCTCCATGTAGCGCTGGAAGTCGTTGGTGACGTGGAAGAGGTCGCGCGGCAGCGTGTGGATGGGGCGCGGATCGCCGTACATCTCGCTGTCCAGGCCGATGACATGCGAGACGAGGTCGCGGACCGACCATCCCGGGCATGGTGTCCGCCTGTTCCACTCACCCTCGACAAGCGGCTGCACCAGCTCGGATATCGCTTCGATGGAGTGGGTCCAGGCGTCGGCGTAGGGCTGGAGGGTGGGATGCAGACTCACGGAACGGGACCCCTCGGCGGTCGGTACACGGGCGAATGTTGGCGGGTTTGCCAGCGGGAGGTGGCTCTCGGCGGTGTCTTGTCTTGAAACTCCCCCAGTTCTCGCCTGCGCTCGAGGCTGGGGGGACCCCCAAGTTACGCTGCTGTGAGGCACCCCGGCAGTGCTTTCGTGTGACGATCGTAGGCCCGTGTGAACGGCTCGAATGCCAGGACGGTGGTAGTGTGCGCGCCTCTCTGATCCAGATCGCCGTAGATGAGGGTGATTCGGCCGAATCGCGGCGGGGCCGGGTCGCGTCTCTGGTACGGGACCAGGCCGGTGTCGCCGACCTGGTGGTCCTGCCCGAACTGTGGACGACCGGGGCCTTCGCCTACGAGGAGTTCGCCGCCGAGGCCGAGCCGCTGGACGGCCCGACGCACGAGGCGATGGCCAAGGCCGCGAGCGACGCGGGCGTGTGGCTGCACGCGGGCTCGATCCCCGAGCGGGCCCCTGACGGGGCCCTCTACAACACCTCGCTCGTCTTCTCCCCCTCCGGGGAGCGGGCCGCCGCCTACCGAAAGATCCACCGCTTCGGTTTCGACAAGGGCGAGGCCGTCCTGATGGGCGCGGGCCGGGATCTGGTGACGGTACGCCTGCCTGAGACGACTCTGGGTGTGGCCACCTGCTACGACCTCCGCTTCCCCGAACTCTTCCGCGGTCTCGTCGACGCCGGCGCCGAGACCCTGGTCGTCCCCGCGGGCTGGCCGGAGCGCCGCCGGGCGCACTGGACGCTGCTGGCTCAGGCGCGGGCGGTGGAGAACCAGGCGTTCGTGCTCGCGTGTGGAACGGCCGGGACGCACGCCGGAGTTCCGCAGGCCGGTCACTCGATCGTGGTCGATCCGTGGGGCGAGGTGCTGGCCGAGGCCGGACCGGGCGAGGAGGTCCTCACCGTGGAGTTCGACCCGGCGAGGGTCGCGACGACGAGGGAGCAGTTCCCGGCCCTGAAGGACCGGGTACTGGGGCTCCAGCCGCCCCGCCGCTGAGGCCCCGGCTTCCTTGGTCCCTCAGCCTCCTGAGTGCCGTCAGTCTCCTGAGTGCCCTCAGTGCCCTCAGTGCCCTCGGTCTCCCCAGTCCCCTCAGCCTGCTCAGTCCCTCAGCCTGCTCGGTTCCCTCAGCCCCTCAGTCCTCCCGTTCCTTCTCCGCCAGGTGGATCACGCACACCGCGACCGCGATCAGCAGCGCCGGATCGGCGTCGTCCCGGACGACGTCGACGCCGTACGTCTCGCGCACGTGCAGCCAGCGCCGGGAGATGACGGCCAGCAGCTCACCGTCGTACTCGACGGCGAACTCGCGGTCGAGGATCTTGCCGCTGACGTCCAGGACGGTGCGGCCGTCCGCGAGGGAGACGCGGTAGTGGTTGCGCAGCAGGGACAGCCGTTTGCGGCGGATGGTGGCCAGTGGCTCGCCGTCCCGTTCGATCACCATGGTGTCGCGCAGCGCGAACATCTTCTGGTGGATGTCGATCAGGACCCGCCCACGGGTGTCCTTCAGCTCGAAGGTGTCGCGCAGCCGGATCGCCTTGCCGTCGACGAGGAAGACCTTGTTGCCCTGGTCGTCCTCGATCCAGTAGTCGTCACCGAAGCCGAGGATGCGGTCGCGCACGAGGAATCTCATGGCTCTACGGCTTCCCCGCCGACCCGTGCGGAACGCAGTCTGTAACCCGGATGCGCCGAGTCCGCGGCTTCGCTGCCGTGAGCTGGGAGGAACCCAGCGGCGCCGTCCTCGCCGGTGACGACATCGTGGTCGTGGAGTCGGCCCGGCACCGGCCGACCCGCCCACCGGGCAGCAGTTCGACAGCCGTTACGGCCCCTCCACCCGACTGCGGGTCTCCGCGGCCCCGCCCGAGCTGCTGCTCGCCGGCGAGGGCGCGGACCCGGACCTGTCGCGCGCGCTGGAGTCGAACCCGACGGTGGCGAAAGGGGGTACTGCTCACCGAGAGCGGCGCCGACCGCCTGCCGCTGGTGCCGGCAGGCCTCGACGCCTGATCCCGGGAGCCGTCACACGCCGTACCCGTCGCGGTGGTGGTGTCGTTCCGTCTCGACCACGGTCGTCGAGGCCGGGGGGACCATCACGCGGCGGCGTCGGGCGATGCTGCTGAAGGTCGTCACGCCGATGAGGCCGACGATCATCAGGATGACGCCGACCAGATCGAGGTTGACGCCCTGCATGTGCCAGTCGGTCGCGAACGTGAGGATGGCTCCCACGGCGATGAGGATGATGCACCCGCCGAGGCCCATGAGTGTCGCCTCCCTGCTCCGTGTACCGGTCGTTCCGGTCACGATGACCGGGTACCCCGGCAGGCAACTCCCATGCCGGGGAACATCCTTGACGACCGGCGGTCAGCCCTCCAGGAACGCCACCAGCGCGTTGGCCAGCAGGTACGGGTCGTCCGCGCCGCTCAACTCCCGTGCGCTGTGCATCGACAGGATGGCCACACCGATGTCGACGGTGCGGATGCCGTGCCGGGCCGCGGTGATCGGGCCGATGGTGGTGCCGCACGGCATGGAGTTGTTGGAGACGAAGGACTGGAAGGGCACGCCCGCCTTCTCGCAGGCGGCGGCGAAGACGGCCCGCCCCGAACCGTCGGTGGCGTACCGGTTGTTGACGTTGACCTTGAGGATCGGACCGCCGTTGACGCGCGGGTGGTGCGTCGGGTCGTGCCGCTCCGCGTAGTTGGGGTGGACCGCGTGCCCGGTGTCCGAGGACAGACAGACGGTGCCCGCGAAGGCCCTCGCCCGGTCCTCGTACGACCCTCCGCGCGCGAACACCGAACGCTCCAGCACCGTGCCGAGCAGCGGCCCGTCCGCGCCGGTGTCCGACTGGGAGCCGTTCTCCTCGTGGTCGAAGGCGGCGAGCACCGGGATGTACGGCAGGGCCGCGCCGTTCGTCACGACGGCCGCCAGGGCCGCCGTACCGGCGTGCACGGACAGCAGGTTGTCCATGCGCGGGCCGGCCAGCAGTTCCTCGTCGCGGCCGAGGTAGGCGGGCGGCTCGATGGAGTGCACCATCAGGTCCCAGCCGGTGACCTGACCCGCCGACAGCCCGGACTCCTCCTCCAGGAAGGCGATCAGATCGCCGTCCCGGACGTCGCCGCCGAGGCCCCAGATGGGCTGGATGTGCCGCTGCTTGTCCAGCTTGAGGCCGTCGGTGTTGACGGCCCGGTCCAGGTGGATGGCGAGCTGCGGCACCCGCAGCAGCGGCCGGCCGATGTCGACGAGGCGGGTGGAGCCGTCGCGCAGGGTGAGGCGGCCGGAGAGGCCGAGGTCGCGGTCGAGCCAGGAGTTGAGCAGGGGGCCGCCGTAGATCTCCACGGCGACCTGGCGCCAGCCGTGCGCACCGGTGTCGGGCAGCGGCTTGACGCGGAGGTTGGGCGAGTCGGTGTGTGCGCCGACGATCCGGAAGGGGGTGTGCGGCGCGATGCCCTCGGGGACGTACCAGGCCACGATCGCGCCACCGCGCAGCACGTACTTTCCGCCGCTCGTCCCGTCCCAGGCGTCCGTCTCGGCGACCTGTCGGAACCCTGCCTTCTCCAGCCGCTCGGCGGCGGTCGCCACGGCGTGGTACGGCGAGGGGCTCGCCGTCAGGAAGGACATGAGGTCGTCGGTGTGGCGCGGTCGAAGCGGGGGGGTGCGCTCATGGGGTTCACCTTAACGACGTACGAAAGCCCGCTCCCGGTGATCGGGAGCGGGCCCTCGTGAGGACGGTGTGGAGGTCGGTGCGGCTGGCCGGATGTGTCCCGGAACGCGGCCTCGGCTGTGTGGGGAACGCGGCCTCGGCTGTGTGGGGAACGCGGCCTCGGCTGTGCCTAGAAGGCGGCCTCGTCCAGCTCCATCAGGTCCAGCTCGACGCCGGCCGCGATCCTGCGGGCCAGCGTGACGCCCGGCAGGACGTTGGCCGCGAAGAACTTCGCCGCCGCGATCTTGCCGGTGTAGAAGGCCTTGTCCTTGGCCGAGGCCGTCTCCAGCTTCTCGGCGGCGATCGCGGCGCCCTTGAGCAGCAGGTAGCCGACGATCACGTCACCGGAGGCCATCAGCAGGCGGGTGGTGTTGAGGCCCACCTTGTAGATGTTCTTGACGTCCTGCTCGGTGGCCGCGAGGTCCGTCAGCATCAGGCCGACGATGGCCTCCAGCTCGACGGCGGCCTTGGCCAGGTGCTCGCGGGCGCCCGACAGTGCCTCGCCGCCGGTGCCGAGCTCCAGGAACTTCTTGATGTCCTCGGCCAGGGAGTTCAGCGCGGAGCCCTGGTTGCGGACGATCTTCCGGAAGAAGAAGTCCTGTCCCTGGATGGCGGTGGTGCCCTCGTAGAGGGTGTCGATCTTGGCGTCGCGGATGTACTGCTCGATCGGGTACTCCTGGAGGAACCCGGAGCCGCCGAAGGTCTGGAGCGACTGCGCGAGCTGCTCGTAGCCCTTCTCGGAGCCGTAGCCCTTCACGATCGGCAGGAGCAGGTCGTTCAGCGCGTGCTCGGTCCTGGAGTCCTCGCCGTTCGCCTCCTTGACGGCGATCGCGTCCTGGATCGAGGCGGTGTAGAGGACGAGGGCGCGCATGCCCTCCGCGTACGCCTTCTGCGTGATCAGCGCGCGGCGGACGTCCGGGTGGTGGGTGATGGTGACCTTGGGCGCGGTCTTGTCCATGAAGTTGGCGAGGTCCGGACCCTGGACGCGCTCCTTGGCGTACTCCAGCGCGTTGAGGTAGCCCGTAGACAGCGTGGAGATGGCCTTCGTGCCGACCATCATCCGCGCGAACTCGATGATCCGGAACATCTGGCGGATGCCGTCGTGCTTGTCGCCGATCAGCCAGCCCTTGGCGGGGTGCTGGTCGCCGAAGGTCATCTCGCAGGTGTTGGAGGCCTTCAGGCCCATCTTGTGCTCGACGTTGGTGGCGTAGACGCCGTTGCGCTCGCCCAGCTCGCCGGTCTCGAAGTCGAAGAGGTACTTGGGCACGAGGAAGAGGGAGAGGCCCTTGGTGCCCGGACCGGCGCCCTCCGGCCGCGCGAGCACGTAGTGGAGGATGTTCTCCGACATGTCGTGCTCACCGGACGTGATGAACCGCTTCACGCCCTCGATGTGCCAGGAGCCGTCCTCCTGCTGCACGGCCTTGGTGCGGCCGGCGCCCACGTCCGAGCCGGCGTCCGGCTCGGTGAGGACCATGGTGGAGCCCCACTGCCTGTCCACGGCGATCTTCGCGATGTGCTTCTGCGTCTCGTTGCCCTCGTCGAAGAGGATGCCCGCGAAGGCCGGGCCGGAGGAGTACATCCACACGGCCGGGTTGGCGCCGAGGATCAGTTCCGCGTACGACCAGATCAGCGACGGCGGCGCGGTGGTGCCGCCGATCCCCTCGGGCAGGCCGAGGCGCCAGTACTCGGAGTCCATGAAGGCCTGGTAGCTCTTCTTGAAGGAGGCGGGGACCGGCGCGGTGTTGGTCTCCGGGTCGAAGACCGGCGGGTTGCGGTCGGCGTCCGCGAAGGACTCCGCCAGCTCGTTCTCCGAGAGGCGGGTCAGCTCCTCGAGGATGCTTTTCGCGGTCTCGGTGTCCATCTCCTCGAAGGGGCCGGTGCCGTACAGCTTGTCGCGCCCGAGTACTTCGAAGAGGTTGAACTCGATGTCGCGGAGATTCGACTTGTAGTGCCCCATGGCGACTGCGCTCCGTAGAGAGAGATCGGCGAGGCACTTGATCCTCGCGCTAGTTCACGTACCAACAAGTAGCTCCGATGATGCTACCCGTCGGTAATAAGACGCAACCCCAACTCGGCCAAGTGTGAGAAGGGTCTACCCACGACCTGGGTGGCGCCGGCTCGGTACGCTTGCGCCCATGTACGGCTACGACCAGAACGTTGGCGCTCAGCAGCAGTACGCCCCGCCGCAACAGCAGATGCCCGGCGGTCCCGGCGGATACGGTCAGCAGCCGCCTCTGTACCCCGAGCCGTCCCCGCCCTCGCTCGCGGACGCGGTGCGGGCCTTCACCACGGGTCAGCTGGCCGCCGAGGACTTCCAGCAGGTCTTCGCCACCTCCAAGGTCTACTGCCCGCGCGGCGACAACCCCGGTTTCCTCGCCCTGCACAACACCCAGCAGCCGGTGATCCCGATGTTCACCACGCTCAAGGAACTGCGCCGGTACGCGGGCAAGGAGTCCAAGTACTTCGTCATCACCGGCGCCGAGGTGCTCGACCTGCTGCCCACCGGCTACGGCTTCGTCCTCGACATGGAGGGCGAGCACCGCATGGTCTTCGACGCGAAGGCGGTCGAGCAGATGGTCGACTTCGCGATGCGCCGGATGTACGGCTGATCCGGCCTGCATCTGCACCCTGCGCACCTTGCGCCTACCCCTGCCCCTGCCCCTGCCCCTGCCCCTGCGCCGGATGTACGGCTGATCGGCCGCGTCGGGCGCGCGGCTGACGGGGCCGATCCGCCGCGGCGAGCGCGCGGCTGACGGCCTTCGCGGCGGCTGAAACCCCACCCCATTTGTCACAGGCATGCCATAGGGTTCCCCTGGCAGCCGCGCCCCGCGCGTCATCGATCTCACGGTGTGCGCGGGCGCCGCGCGGCGCTCTCATCACCCGGCCGACCACCGGGTTCTTTCTGTGGGGGTTCTTCACTGTGCGCATCCGGGGCACTCCGGTGGCGACGGCGCTCGCGGTCCTCTTCGGCTCCGCGGTGCTCGGCGTCATGTCGTCGGGCACCGCCTCGGTGGCCACCACCCCCGTGGCCCCGGCGCGGTTCCCGGTCGAGAACAGCTGACATCGACAGCCCAGAAGGCGCGGGCCCGGAGGGAATGTCCTCCGGGTCCGCGTCGTTACGGGTGGCAGAAAGTTCAACGCTCAACTAAAGTGGGACGCACGCCGCCCAAGGAGGTACGGACATGCCTGCAGTGACCGTCGAGAACCCGTTGACCCTGCCCCGCGTGACCGCACAGGCCGACGCCGTGGCACGTCCCGTGCTCACGGTGACGACCGCGCCGAGCGGCTTCGAGGGCGAGGGCTTCCCGGTGCGCCGGGCCTTCGCGGGGATCAACTACCGTCACCTCGACCCGTTCATCATGATGGACCAGATGGGCGAGGTGGAGTACGCGCCCGGGGAGCCGAAGGGCACCCCGTGGCACCCCCACCGCGGCTTCGAGACCGTCACCTACATCATCGACGGGATCTTCGACCACCAGGACAGCCAGGGCGGCGGCGGCACCATCACCAACGGCGACACCCAGTGGATGACGGCCGGTTCCGGTCTCCTCCACATCGAGGCGCCGCCGGAGCAGCTCGTCATGTCCGGCGGTCTCTTCCACGGCCTCCAGCTGTGGGTGAACCTCCCGGCGAAGGACAAGATGATGGCGCCCAGGTACCAGGACATCAGGGGCGGCAACGTCCAGCTGCTCGCCAGCCCCGACGGCGGCGCGCTGCTGCGTGTCATCGCGGGTGAGCTGGACGGCCACGCGGGCCCGGGTATCACCCACACGCCGATCACCATGATCCACGCGACACTCGCGCCGGGCGCGGAGATCACCCTGCCGTGGCGGGAGGACTTCAACGGCCTCGCGTACGTCATGGCGGGCAAGGGCTCGGTCGGCGCGGAGCGCCGCCCGGTCCACCTCGGCCAGACCGCCGTCTTCGGAGCGGGCTCCTCCCTGACCGTCCGCGCGGACGAGCGGCAGGACTCCCACACCCCGGACATGGAGGTCGTCCTCCTCGGCGGCCGGCCGATCCGCGAGCCGATGGCCCACTACGGCCCGTTCGTCATGAACACCCGCGACGAACTCCAGCAGGCGTTCGACGACTTCCAGAAGGGCCGGCTGGGCACGATCCCGGCGGTCCACGGAATGTCGGAGAGCGGCCCGCAGGCCTGAGACTCCGGCTGACGCAGGACAAAGGCCCGAGCCGCGACCGCACCTCGCGACTTCGGGCCTTTGTCGTGCGGTCCGGACCTGCGCCGTGCCGCCGGCGGGGGCGGGCTGTACGGCGGCCGGATCGCGTTCCGATGACGGGGCGGCAGACGGCCGGCCCCGCGCCCAGGACAACGCGCTGGAGGGGCATGCGCCCCAGCCGATGATCCAGAGCCGGACGGTGCAGATGCGTCCGGCGGTTGCGTCCGGCGGTGGTGATGCTCGCGATCACGGCGGGGCGTCGTTTCGGGGGCGTCGGTCGCCGGGATCCTCGGCATGCTGCTCGACGCAGCGCTGACCGCGACGGCGTTCGGTGTGCGGCACGCGCCGCGGGGGCGTTACGCCGCGCCCGGTGCCGCGTCCGGCGCCGCAACGGGCCCCGCGTCCGGTGCTACGCCTGGCCCCGCGCCCGGTGCTACGCCCGGCCCCGCAACCGGTGCTACGCCCGGCCCCGCAACCGGCGCCGCAACCGGCTCCGCACCCGGCGCTGCGCCCGGTGCCGTGCCTCGTGCCGCAACCGGCGCTGCGCCCGGCGCCGCGCCTCATGCCGCGCCCGTCGCCGCGCCCGGCCCCGCTTCCTATGCCGCCGACTCCGGCTCGCCGGGCAGCTCGCCGGACTCGGTCGGCTCGTAGAGCTCGAACCAGATGGTCTTGCCCTCGCCGCGCGGGGACACCCCCCACTCGTCGGCGAGCAGTTCGGTCAGGACGAGGCCGCGTCCGGACGAGGCCAGTTCGCCGGGCCGGCGCTTGTGGGGCAGGGAGTCGCTGGTGTCGGTGACCTCGATCCGCATCCGGCGTTCGCCGGGGTCGCCGGACACCTCCGCCACCAGCAGCGCGTCGTCGTCGGTGTGCACGAGGACGTTGGTCAGCATCTCGGAGACCAGGAGGACGGCCGAGTCGACCTGATCGTCGCTGGGCCAGTCGTGCAGCAGCTCGCGGAGTTGCGCGCGGGCCTCGGCGATCCGCTCGGGTTCGGCCTGCGCGATGGTCAGCATGGAGCGCCGTACGGCCGGGCGGGCCGGTGCGGCGCCCAGCCCTCCGCAGCCCGCGCCGCCGTGGCGGCAGACGAGGAGGAGGGCGATGTCTCCTCGCGGCGGTCGGCCAGCGGACCGGTGGTGTGGTGCGAGGACGGCCCGTGGACAGCCTGGACGAGTGCGTCCGCCAGCTCCTCCAGGCCGCCGTCGTGCTTCTCCAGGATCTTGCGCAGGCGCCGCCAGCCGGTGTCGAGGTCGTGTCCGCCCGTCTCCAGCAGGCCGTCGGTGCACAGCATCAGCGCCTCGCCGGGTTCCAGGGTGAGGCGGGTGGTGGGGTAGTCGGAGTCCGGGTCGATGCCGAGGGGGAGTCCGCCGGCGGTGGCGTGGACGAGGACCGTGCCGTCGGCCATCCGGATCGCCGGGTCGAGGTGCCCGGCGCGGGCGGTTTCCAGGACGCCGGTGACGGGGTCGACCTCGATGTACAGGCAGGTCGCGAAGCGCAGGGCGGCGTGGGCGTTGACGTCCCCGGTGTGGGTGAGGCCGTACAGGAAGCGGGAGGCGCGGGAGAGGACGGCGTCGGGGCCGTGGCCCTCGGAGGCGTACGCCCGCAGGGCGATGCGGAGCTGGCCCATGAGGCCGGCCGCCCGCACGTCGTGACCCTGGACGTCCCCGATGACCAGCGCGAACCGTTTGTTCGGCAGCGGGATCATGTCGTACCAGTCGCCGCCGACCTGGAGGCCGCCGCCGGTCGGTATGTAGCGGGCGGCGAGGGTCATGCCGGGGATCTCGGGGCCGAGCGTGGGCAGCATGGAGCGTTGCAGCCCGTCCGTCAGCTCGCGCTGGGTCTCGGCGGCGCCGGCCCGGGTGAGGGCCTGGGCGAGCATGCGGGCCACGGTGGTGAGCACGGACCGCTCGTCGGGGGTGAACGCGACAGGATAGGTGAAGCCGGCCATCCAGGCGCCCATGGTCCGCCCGGCCACCGTCAGCGGCAGGAACGCCCAGGAGTGGCGGCCGAACTGCGCGGCGAGCGGCCAGGTGAGGGGGTAGCGGGACTTGTAGTGCTCGGGCGAGGAGAGATAGACGGCCCGGCCGGTGCGGACGACCTCCGCCGCCGGATAGTCCGTCTGGAGCGACATCTCGGTGAAGGGGTTCTCGTCGCCGGGCTGCTGTCCGTGGTGTCCGATGATCGTCAGCCGGTCGCCCTCCACGCCGAACACGGCGAGCCCGTCCGGCGAGAAGCCCGGCATCGACAGGTTGGCCGCGACCCGCAGCACCTCCTCCGTGGACCGGGCCTCCGCCAGCGCCCGCCCCGCGTCCAGCAGGAACGCCTCGCGGGAGCGCCGCCAGTCGCCGGTGACGGCACTACGGCCGGCCGGGGTGCCCGGCGAGGGCTCGGTGACCTCCTGGAGGGTGCCGATCAGCTCGTACGCCTTCCTGACCGGGTCGAAGGACGGCTTGGATCGGCTGCGGACGACCCGGACGATCCGTCCGTGCTCGTCCATGATCCGGATGCGGACCTCGGCGAGGGTGCCCTCGGCGACGGCCAGCTGGACCACGCCGGTGATCTCGTTCCAGTCGACGGGGTGCAGCCGGGCCCGGGTCTGGGCCTCGGTGAGGACAGCACCCTCGGCGGGCAGCCCGAGCAGCCGGGCCGCCTCGGCATCGACCGTGACCAGGCCGGTGGAGGTGTCCCAGTGCCACAGGCCGGTCGCGAGGGAGGCCAGGACATCCCCCACGGCGGGCAGAGGCTCGCCAGTGCGCATTGCCCTACTTTAAGAACAGACGATCGAAGAGTGCCACTGATCGCCGGGTTCGTAGTGGTGGGGGCCGATCAATGGTGGGAGCCGATCATGGCTGGCCCGGTACCCTGGGGGTTGTTTCACGTGAAACATGCCCCCGATCCGCGAAGACTGGATGAACGACGATGCATCGGTACAGGTCCCACACCTGCGGCGAGCTCCGCGCCTCTGACGTCGGCACCGACGTCCGGCTGAGCGGCTGGCTGCACAATCGGCGCGACCTGGGCGGCATCCTCTTCATCGATCTGCGCGATCACTACGGCATCACGCAGCTCGTCGCCCGTCCCGGCACGCCCGCGTACGAGGCCCTCGACAAGCTGACCAAGGAGTCGACGGTCCGCGTCGACGGCAAGGTCGTCTCCCGCGGCACCGAGAACGTCAACGCGGACCTGCCCACCGGTGAGGTCGAGGTCGAGGTCGGCGAGGTCGAGCTGCTGGGCGCCGCCCAGCCGCTGCCCTTCACGATCAACACCGAGGACGGGGTCAACGAGGAGCGGCGTCTGGAGTACCGCTTCCTCGACCTGCGCCGCGAGCGCATGCATCGCAACATCATGCTGCGTACGGCGGTCATCTCGGCGATCCGTCACAAGATGGTGGCGCTCGGCTTCAACGAGATGGCGACCCCGATCCTGACCGCGACCTCCCCCGAGGGCGCGCGCGACTTCGTGGTCCCCTCGCGCCTCCACCCGGGCCGTTTCTACGCCCTTCCGCAGGCGCCGCAGCAGTTCAAGCAGCTGCTGATGATCTCCGGCTTCGACCGCTACTTCCAGATCGCCCCCTGCTTCCGCGACGAGGACGCCCGCGCGGACCGTTCGCCGGGCGAGTTCTACCAGCTCGACGTCGAGATGAGCTTCGTCGAGCAGGAGGACGTCTTCCAGCCGATCGAGAAGCTCATGACCGAGCTGTTCACGGAGTTCGGCGGCGACCGTGAGGTCACCTCGCCGTTCCCGCGGATCCCGTTCCGCGAGTCGATGCTGAAGTACGGCTCCGACAAGCCGGACCTGCGCGCCCGGCTGGAGCTGGTCGACATCACCGACATCTTCGAGGGCTCGGAGTTCAAGGCCTTCGCCGGCAAGCACGTGCGCGCGCTGCCGGTGCCGGACGTCTCGGCGCAGCCCCGCAAGTTCTTCGACCAGCTCGGTGACTACGCCGTCTCGCAGGGTGCCAAGGGCCTGGCCTGGGTCCGCGTCGCCGAGGACGGCTCGCTGTCCGGCCCGATCGCGAAGTTCCTCACCGAGGACAACGTGGCCGAGCTGACGAAGCGGCTGTCGCTGGCCGCCGGTCACGCGGTGTTCTTCGGCGCGGGCGAGTTCGACGAGGTCTCGAAGATCATGGGCGCGGTGCGCGTCGAGGCCGCCAAGCGGGCCGGCCACTTCGAGGAGAACGTCTTCCGCTTCTGCTGGATCGTCGACTTCCCGATGTACGAGAAGGACGAGGAGACCGGCAGGATCGACTTCTCGCACAACCCGTTCTCGATGCCGCAGGGTGGCATGGACGCCCTGGAGAACCAGGACCCGCTGGACATCCTGGCCTGGCAGTACGACATCGTCTGCAACGGCGTCGAGCTGTCCTCCGGCGCGATCCGGAACCACGAGCCGGACATCATGCTCAAGGCCTTCAACATCGCGGGCTACGACGACGAGACCGTGGAACGCGAGTTCGCCGGCATGCTGCGCGCGCTCCGCTTCGGCGCCCCGCCGCACGGTGGCATCGCCCCCGGTGTCGACCGCATCGTCATGCTCCTCGCGGACGAGCCGAACATCCGCGAGACGATCGCCTTCCCGCTCAACGGCAACGCCCAGGACCTGATGATGGGCGCGCCGACGGAGCTGGAGGAGGCGCGGCTGCGTGAGCTGCACCTGACGGTGCGCAAGCCGCAGCCGAAGTAGACGGAGTGAAGTGAGGTGAGTGGCCCGGAACCGACATCGGTTCCGGGCCACTTCGCGATTCCCGGGCCCCCTGGCAGGGAGACCCCACCGGCGCCCCACAGGAATCCCGGGGCGCCTCCACAGCGAGGAGGCGTCTCATGGGGGCGCGGGGTCGGTGGGCGGAGGAGGAAGCCAGGCATGGGGTTCATGGTCGTGTTGTCGGTGCTGCTGATGCTCGGCGCGGTCGGCGGGGTGGTCGCCCGGCGCCGCTCGCGACGCGAACGCCCCCCGTCCGGCCTGGACGCGGAGGCCGAGGCCAACGAGTGGCTCGTACGGCTGGGGGGAGGCCTGGTTCCGCCGGACGTGCGGGCCTGGGCGGGGGCCGATGAGGACACGGCACGGGCGCTGACCAGCGCGGCGGACTGCCATCGCGCGGCACGGGCACGACTGGCGACGGCCCGTACGGCGGCGGAGTACGCGGAGGTGACGCGGACGGCGCGGGAAGGGCTGGACCATCTGCGCAGAGCGCGGGCCGGGCTGGGCAGGGAGACGGCGTCGGCGTCACCGGCGGCGGGCTGAGGGCGGGCGGAACCACGGACGGGTGGTACGAACGCAGGTGCGCGTGGCCGTACGACCCGAGGTGCCGTGGCGGAGCCGGACTCGGATGACCCGGCCGAGCCCGTAGCCCTCCGGCAGGACCATGTCCGGCCGGGTGAGGCCGACGGGGGCGGCGGTAGAGACACGCCCCCCGGCGGAGACGGTCGTGCCGAAGCCAAGCGGTCCGCCGTCTCGGAGGCGTCCGGCACGTTCGCCGTGTCCGGGTCGGGGGAGTACGACCCCGCGCCGAGGGCTTAGTCGGGCGCCCCGACCACGATGTCGGCGGGACCGTCCCGGTCGAGGTCGGCGGACCGCGGTGGCCTCGGCGGGACGGCGTGCTGACAGGGCTGATCCGCGTGTGGCGGAGGGGGCTGGAGAAAAAACTCTGACGGCGCGGCAACTCTTCACGTCACGGCGACCACTGACAGGGCGTAACCCCGCTCCTCCCCTGTAAGGATCCCTCCGTGGCAGCTCCCTCCCACCGTCGGTCCCTCCGCTCGCGCCGCACCCTCGTCGTCACCGCCGCCGTCGTGGCCGCGGGTGTCGGTGCCGGTGTCGTCGTGATGAACGCCAGCGCCGGGACCGTCGACCTGTACCACCAGACGCTCGCCGCCAAGGACGGCTGGGCGTCCTCCGGTACGGGCACCACCGGTGGCACGAAGGCCGACGCCGCTCACACCTTCACCGTCTCCACCCGCGCCCAGCTCGTGAAGGCGCTCGGTTCCGCGACCGACACCACGCCTCGGATCATCAAGGTCAAGGGCACCATCGACGCCAACACCGACGACGCGGGCAAGAAGCTGACCTGCGCCGACTACGCGGCCGGCACCGGTTACTCGCTGGCGGCCTACCTCAAGGCCTACGACCCGGCCACCTACGGCCGCTCCAAGCTGCCGTCCGGCACGCAGGAGACGGCGCGCGCCGCCGCCCAGTCCAAGCAGGCCAAGAACATCGTCTTCAGGGTGCCCGCCAACACGACGATCGTGGGCGTCCCCGGGACCGGCGCGGGCCTCACCGGAGCCATGCTCCAGGTGCAGAGCGTGGACAACGTCATCGTCCGCAACATGACCTTCGCCGCCACCGAGGACTGCTTCCCGCAGTGGGACCCGACCGACGGTGACGACGGCAACTGGAACTCCAACTACGACTCGGTCACCCTGCGCGGCGCGACCCACGTGTGGGTGGACCACAACACGTTCACCGACGCGCCCCACCTGGACAGTGCCAACCCGAAGTACTACGGCCGCGAGTTCCAGATCCACGACGGCTCCCTCGACATCACCAAGGGCTCCGACCTGGTGACCGTCTCGCACAACCAGTTCACCAACCACGACAAGACGATGCTGATCGGCAGCAGCGACACCGACAGCGTCGGCAAGCTGCGCGTCTCCATCCACCACAACGTGTGGAAGGGCATCATCCAGCGCGCCCCGCTGGCCCGCATCGGCCAGATCCACATCTACAACAACTACTACGACGTCACGCCCCTCAACGGCTACGCGACGCAGTACAGCATCAACTCCCGCGCCAAGGCCCAGGTCGTCGCGGAGAACAACTACTGGAAGCTCCCGTCCGGCGCGAAGGCCGCCAAGCTCCTCAGCGGCGACGGCACCGGCTCGGTCAAGGGTTCCGGCAACCTGGTCAACGGCACGACGACCGACCTCGTCGCCGCCTACAACGCCGCCTCCTCCAAGGACCTGAAGACCACGGTCAACTGGACCCCGACCCTCACGACGGGCCTGGAGACCTCGGCGAAGAACCTGCCGACGTCGCTGGCCACGACGGCGGGTGCGGGCGTGCTCAAGTAGCAGCCACCTCGCGCGGGGCCCGGAGGACACACGTCCTCCGGGCCCCGGTGCGTCAGCGGCCGTGGGCCGAGGCTCACTCCAGGTCCGCCTCCTCCCAGAAAGCGGCGCGGATGTCGACACCGTCGAGCAGCGCGTCGGTAGGTCGGCGTCGATGAGGACGGTGCGGGTGACGGTCGCCGCCGGCAGCTCCGGATCGGTCTCCTTCCCGAGATCGGCGCCTGTGAGGTCGACCCCCTTCAGGTCGGCGCCCGTCAGGTCGGCCCGAGGACGTCGGCAAGGCCACCGAGGCTTGGCGGCGCGGGCTGGAGGTGGCGGTGAAAGGGGATCTGGAACCCCGTGGAACGGGTGTGCGGATGCGCCGCGTGGAGGCGTTCGCGATGTTCCAGGAGTAGACGAGTAGACGGGAGCGGAGTCCGGCTTCCCGGGCCGGGACGGGGCCGAGCACCGCGTGGAGGGGAGGCCCGTCTTCTTTCCGTCAGGCCGCCTCGGAGGTGAAGGTCACCGAAAGACCGCTGTGGGGTGCGATGTCCAGGTGCAGGGTGGAGTCGAGGGCCGTGGCCAGACGCTCCAGGAGGGGGATGGTGGGAGTGGAACCCCCGTGCTCCAGGCGTGAGACGGCGGCCTGCGTCATACCGGCTCGCGCGGCGAGCTGGGTTTGAGTCATGCCCAGGGAGGTACGGCGATCACGGACGGCCTTGCCGAACAGGTAGGCGCGGCGGGCCTCCTGGTACCCCTCCTGCGCCCGGTCGGCGTCGGTGATGTCCCAGCGGGTGTGGCTCATGGTGTGGCCTCCGGGAAGCGGTCGTAGACGGTGTGGGCGGGCGGGTGCCGGGCTTCGCATTCCTTCTGGGCGGTGAGAGCGCGCTGCACCTCGACTGTTTCCTGGCGCTGTGTCTTGGCGAAGACGGTGAGGAACACGATGCGCCGGTCGGGTGCGAGCCAGTAGGTGACGCGCCAGTGCCGCTGCTCGAGCCGGAACCGCAGTTCTCGCACCTTGCCGCCGAGGTGACGGCTGTAGGGCTCGTCGAGTACGCCGTCGAAGTCGGCGAGGAGGTCGGCGTAGAACATCACGCGGCCGTGTTCGTGCGGCGTCAGCGAGTCCAGCCATTTCTCCACCTCGGGTTCGAGTTCGACGGTGTACCGCGAACCCGGCATGTACTCCACGGTATATATCCTCATTGGTATAGGCAAGGCGGGGGCGGACGGCGTGAGGAGCCTTCCGAGGTCCTGGGAGGTGCGGTGTCACGACGCTCGGGGCGGTACGCGTCCTTCTGCCGGGGCGGCTCCTTAGTCCTCGGCAGGTCCCGAAGGCTGCTCCGTCGGTGTGCATCCCTGGCAATGGCGTGGATCGGGGCCGCGGTAGCCGAGGTCGCAGGTGTCGCAGATGCGCAGGGGGTGACGGACGGGTGGTGGCGGCTCGGGCGCTCGGTAGGGCGGGAGGGGCGGCAGCTTGGCCGTCAGGCGGTGGGCCAGGAAGGCGGCGGGTCGGACCAGGGGTTCCAGGGGCAGGTCGTCGGCCAGGGCCTTGCGTACGGCGGTGGGGGTGAGGTCGCGTTCCAGCCAGGCGGCGACGCCGGGGGCGAGGTGCTCGGCGTCGGTGGCCGAGAGCAGCAGGCGGGGGTCCTCACGGCGCAGGCCGGCGAGGACGTCGGTGGCCGTCTGGAGGAGGGCGGGGGAGCTGTACGAGGGTTTCGGTACGGCGGGGAGGGCCGCGCGGCGCGGGGGTTTTCGCTGCGGGGCGGCGGCCGCGCGGTGGGCCGGGGGCTCGGTCGCCTCGCCCGCTCCGGACGTGGCGTCGCGTCGGCCCGGCTGGTTGCAGGAGACGGTGCGGGTGACGATGCGGCCGGTCGGGGTGCGTTCGCGGGTGCGGCGCAGGTAGCCGTGGGTTTCGAGTTCGCGCAGGGCGGCGGCGATCCTGGTCGGGCCTTCCGGGAAGCGGGCGGCCAGGGTCTTGATGTCGATGGCGGCGCCGGTGGGGAGGGACTGGATGTGACAGGCCAGTCCGATCGCCAGGAGCGACAGGTCCGGGTGCTGGGCGAGGTGGTTGCCGAGCACCGTGAAGCGGGTGGAGTGGCGGGTGTTGTCGTGGGTGACGCCGCCGGGGTGCCCCTTGGCGCGGGCGTGCCGGTAGGGGTGGTTTTTCCCGCCGATACGGGACTGGGCGTGCGGGCGCACGCTAGTGTTTTGGGTGTCCATCGGGAAGGGGCTTCTTCCTTGGTGGTCAGGCCCTCGCATCGGGATTGCCGTCCCGGCGAGGGCCGTTCCATGTCTGGGGCATGTCTGGGGTTGTTGTGCCGTGTCGTGCTGCGCTGAGCGTAGGGCAGGCAACCGGTCACAAATCCAGTTCAGTTGGTGATGATCACTCGGGCGAGTGAGGGTGCGCCGTGGGCGGGAGGGGTGGGGCTTGGTGGGGTTTCTTTCTCTCTCGTGGTCCTTGGAAAAGACGGCCGACGCACCGGAACCCACGCGGCCGGGTTCCGGTGCCGGTGACGTTTCCGCTGGTCAGACTGGCGGTAGATCGAGTTCTGCCCATACGGTCTTGCGGGGGACCGGTCCGAGCTTCACGCCCCAGCGGTCGGCGAGGGCCTCGACGAGAAGCAGGCCGCGTCCGGACTCGGCGTCGGGGGTGGGCCGTTGGCGGTGCGGGAGGTCGCCCCCGCGAGTGTCCGTGACCTCGATGCGGAAAGTCGTGCCGCGGGCCAGGAGGACGAGGCGGAAGTCGCGTCCAGGGAGCCGGCCGTGGGTGGCCGCGTTCGTGGCGAGTTCGGCGACGAGGTGTTCGGCGGCCTCGGCGACGCGGTGGGGCAGGTCCCGGTCGCGCATCCAGTCCGTGGCGAGCAACCGGGCGAGGCGGGCACCGCGGGGCGTGGGTGACAGGAGCACGCTGAAGTGATCGGCGGGCGGGAGAAGTTGGGTGGACTTTTCGCTGTTCACGTGACCGAGCGTGGCCGCACGTGCTTACCGTGAACAGTGACAGCGCTGATACGTAGGGTGACTGTCCGGAGGTTGTCGGCCGCTGTCCGGACCGTCGGAAACGGGCCTACGGGTACAGGCGTTACGGCACGGCGGTACGACAGAGGGGTGCGGTATGTCGGTGGACGGCGAGGCGGTACGGCTCCGGACCGAGGCGGACGAGCCGGGGTGGGAGGTGGACCCGGACGACGAGTGGGGCGTGGCCGTACTCGCGACGGTGGGTCGGCAGTTGAGGCTGCGTCGGGAGGCGGTGGGGATGCGGGCCGCCGACTTCGCGGTGGCGGTCGGGTACGGGGAGGACCTGGTCTACAAGGTCGAGGGCGGGAAACGGATTCCTCGGCAGGAGTACCTGGACAAGGCCGACGAGGTGTTGGGTGCGGGCGGGCTCGTTGCGGCGGCCTGGGAGGACGTGAAGAGGGTCCGGTATCCGAAGAAGGTTCGGGAGCTGGGGAAGCTGGAGGCCAAGGCGGTCGAGATCGGGGTGTACGAGTGCAGCATCATTGCGGGGCTCTTGCAGACACCCGAACACGCACGGGCCCTGATCCAGGCAGCGCAGCCGCCGTACTCACCAGATGACGTGGACCGCATGGTTGCGGCTCGGTTGGCCCGTCAGTCGGTCTTCGAACGCGATCCTGCGCCGTCGATCCACTTCGTGCTGGAAGAGGCACCGCTGCGTCGACAGGTTGGGGGCACAATGGTGTGGCGACAGCAGCTCGAACACCTGCTGGAGGTTGGGCGGTTGCACAACGTCACACTCCAGGTGATGCCGACGAACACCGAGGCCCATCCAGGACTGGACGGCAGGATCGAGCTGCTGAAGTTCCCGGACGGTACGGCGGTGGGGCGTTCCGATGGCGCGTTCAGCGGACGGCCAATCACCGATCCAAAGCAACTGCGCATCCTTGAGCTGCGGTATGGCACCATCCGGGCGCAGGCTCTCTCACCGCGGGAGTCGCTGGCCTTCATCGAGCAACTGCTGGGAGAGACATGATCCGCAAGGAATCTGCCGGGGACGCCTCCGAACTGGTGTGGTTCAAGAGCAGCTACAGCGGCGGCACGGACGGCAACTCCTGCGTCGAGCTTGCTCTCACCCCCGGCACCGTGCACGTCCGCGACTCCAAGAACGTCGACGGTCCCCGTCTGGGGCTCACGCCCGGCGCGTGGGCCGACTTCGTGACCTACGCCTCGGAACACTGAGCCAGCAACGGCACGCGCCCCGCACCTGGTTGGCACGAGGCCGCCCTTCAAGGCGGTCGTAAAAGTCCAGGTGCGGAGGGGCGGTGGCATCCGGGTATGCCTGGCGCGCCCGGACCAACGGATGGAACAGCCCCCGGGCGGGCCCGGCTACTGCGTGACGAACTGCGTCAGGATCGCCTGCACCTCGTAGATGTCCACGCCCTTGGTGAACGTCTTCTGGATCGGGGTCGGCGTGCCCGACACCCAGATCTTCAGTTCGGCGTCGAGGTCGAAGGTGCCCGCGGTCTCGACCGCGAAGTGGGTGATGCTGCGGTACGGGACGGAGTGGTACTCCACCTTCTTCCCGGTGATGCCCTGCTTGTCGACCAGCAGCAGCCGCCGGTCGGTGAACAGGATCGTGTCCCGGATCAGCAGATACGCGGCATGCACCCGCTCCCCCTGCCCGAGCAGCCGCGCGTAGTCCTGCTGGGCCGTACCCGGGTCGATGGTGTGCGCGTTGCCGAACACCGCCATGGAGATCCCCCTGTGTCGTCGGTGTCGCAGAGGGGGACGCCGTCGAGGTGTGGACAGTTGCGCGGCGCGGGTGGCTGCCCCGTCAGGTGTCGTAGGTGCCGTCCCACGGGGCACCGAAGCCGAGCTGGTCCGGGTACAGCTCCGCCCAGTCCTCGTCGTCCTCCTCGTCCTTGCGGATCACGAGTCCGAACAGGACGTTCTCGTGGGTGAGCTGGAAGGGGCGGACGGCGATGTCCGTGTACGAGCGGCGGGGCAGGCTGCGCAGGAGGGTGGCCAGGCGGGCGCGGGCCCGGTGGAGGACCGAGTCGTCGCCGTGGGGGTTGCTCTGCTGCTGCGCCCACGTGCCGGCGCACCAGATGTCCGAGTTCCGGTAGCGGCCCTCGGCGTCGAAGGTGTGAAGCACGGTGTAGAGACGTTTGTGTTCTTCCCAGCCGTCGTCGAGACGGAAGCCCTGCGGGAACGCGTATGTGACCGATGCGAGGAACTGACCGTCCGCGTACCGACCGATGGACTCGGTGCGGTGCTTCGGCTCGTAGGCGATCGGAATGACCTCGGGGACTGCCATGGCGGAAACCATACGGCTTGGCGGGAACATGTCGAAGCCGGGGCCCCCGTGCGGTGGGAGGGACGGGGGCCGCCCCTCCCACGACGCGGTGCGTCACTCGTCGATGCCGCCGAAGCGCTCCTTGTACGTGGCGAGGTCCTCGTCCGTGAGCTTGGCGAAGAGGACCGGCGGGATCGTGAACGGGGTGCCGGCCGGGACCGCGTTCAGGGCCTTCGCCTCCGCCTCGGTGACCCAGGTCGCCGTGTCGTCGGCCAGGGAGAACGCCTCACGCATGACCTTCGCGGTCGCCGGGATGAACGGCTCCGAGACCACCGCGTACAGGTGGATCAGGTTCATCGCCGTACACAGCGTCAGGGCCGCGCCGTCCATGTCGGTCTTGATCTCCAGCCAGGGGGCCTTCTCCTCCAGATAGGAGTTGCCCGCCGACCACAGCGCGCGCAGCGCGGCGGCCGCCTTGCGGAACTGGAGGGCCTCCATCTGCTCCTCGTACTCGGCGAGGAGCCGCGCGATCTCCGTGCCGAGCCTCGCCTCGGCCTCGCCGGGCGCGCTGCCCGCCGGGACCTCGTCGCCGAAGCGCTTCTTGGAGAACGACAGGACGCGGTTGACGAAGTTGCCCAGGGTGTCGGCGAGGTCCTTGTTCACCGTGGCCGTGAAGTGCTCCCAGGTGAAGGACGAGTCGTCCGACTCGGGGGCGTTGGCGATGAGGAAGTAGCGCCAGTAGTCGGCGGGCAGGACCTCCAGCGCCTGGTCGGTGAAGACGCCGCGCTTCTGCGACGTGGAGAACTTCCCGCCGTAGTACGTCAGCCAGTTGAAGGCCTTGACGTAGTCGACCTTCTTCCACGGCTCGCGCACGCCCAGCTCGGTGGCGGGGAACATCACCGTGTGGAACGGGACGTTGTCCTTCGCCATGAACTCGGTGTAGCGGACCGGGTTCTCGCCGGTGTCGGCCTCGTACCACCAGGACTTCCAGTCGCGGACCTCACCGTCGGGTGCCGCGTCCGCCCACTCCTTCGTGGCGCCGATGTACTCGATGGGGGCGTCGAACCAGACGTAGAAGACCTTGCCGTCCGCCGCCAGCTCCGGCCAGGTGTCGGCCGGGACCGGCACGCCCCAGTCCAGGTCACGGGTGATCGCGCGGTCGTGCAGGCCCTCCGTCAGCCACTTGCGGGCGATGGAGGAGGCCAGCTGCGGCCAGTCCGCCTCGTGCCGGGACACCCACTCCTCGACCTCGTGCTGAAGCTTGGACTGGAGGAGGAAGAGGTGCTTGGTCTCGCGGACCTCCAGGTCGGTGGAGCCGGAGATCGCCGAGCGCGGGTTGATCAGGTCGGTGGGGTCCAGGACCCGGGTGCAGTTCTCGCACTGGTCGCCGCGGGCCTTGTCGTAGCCGCAGTGCGGGCAGGTGCCCTCCACATAGCGGTCCGGGAGGAAACGGCCGTCGGTGGGCGAGTACACCTGGCGGATCGCCCGCTCCTCGATGAAACCGTTCTCGTTGAGGCGGCGGGCGAAATGCTGGGTGATCTCGACGTTCTGCGGCGAGGAGCTGCGGCCGAAGTAGTCGAACGCCAGTGCGAAGCCGTCGTAGACCGCCTTCTGCGCGTCGTGCGCCTGCGCGCAGAACTCCGCCACCGGGAGGCCCCGCTCCTTCGCGGCCAGCTCGGCCGGCGTGCCGTGCTCGTCCGTCGCGCAGATGTACAGGACGTCGTGGCCGCGCTGGCGGAGGTACCGGGAGTACACGTCCGCCGGGAGCATGGACCCCACCATGTTGCCCAGGTGCTTGATTCCGTTGATGTACGGAAGGGCGCTGGTGATGAGGTGTCGAGCCATCGGGGGCTGCTCCCAGGTTGCTTTGTACGGATCCTTGAAATCGTAGCCGACATGGGTACGCCGCCCGCTCCCGTTTTACGGGGTGAGAAGCGGGCGGCGTGTGGGTGGCGGGAGGCTCCCGTCGGGCTACGGGCGCCAGGTGGCCAGTACGCCCTCGTACAGCTCCTGGTCCGTGAGCTCCCGGGGGGCGGGGCCCGCGTGGAAGAACGCCGTGTTGCCGGTCTTCAGCTTGCGGAGGTAGTCGAACGCCTTGTTCTCGTGCTCACCGAAGGCGACGAACGAGAAGAACAGGGACGGGTGCTTCTCCGCGGCGTCCGCGAGTGACTGGGTGGCGGGGGTCTTGGCGTCCGGGGCGCCGTCCGTCTGGAAGACCACCAGGGCGGGGGCCTTCGCGCCCGCGGCGTGCTTCTCGTGGTGCGCCACGACCGCCTCGACGGCGGCGTGGTAGCTGGTACGGCCCATGCGGCCCAGCCCCGCGTGCAGGTCGTCGATCTTGTTCTCGGGGTCGGTGAGGGTGAGGTCGGCGGTGCCGTCCAGCTCCGTCGAGAAGAAGACGACGTGGACGGTCGGGGGCTGGGTCCGGGTGAGGTGGGCGGCGAGGGCCAGCGTCTGGTCGGCCAGGGCCTGGACGGAGCCGTCCTTGTAGTAGGAGCGCATGGACGCGGAGCGGTCCAGGACGAGGTAGACGTCCGCGTGGGTGTCGGTGAGGTTCAGCTTGGTGAGGGTGGCCTCGGCTGCCCTGTGGGCGGTGAGGAGGTGGGGCGGGGTGTTCTCGCTCGGCTTCGCCTTCGGCGGGGGTCGGCTCCGCCGGCTTGGGGGTGTTCTCCGCTCGGCTTCGCCTTCGGCGGGGTCGGCTCCGCCGGCTTGGGGTGTTCTCCGCCTCGGCTTCGCCTTCGGCGGGGATCGGCTCCGCCGGCTTCGGGGTGTTCTCCGCCTCGGCTTCGCCTTCGGCGGGGGTGTTCCCACCCGCACCACCCGTGCGGGATCCGTCGTCGTCTGCGGGTGGCCCCTGTGGGGCGTCCTCGCCGTCGGCGACCGCGGGCCTGGTGACCTCCGCGGGTTCGGTGACCTTCGCGGCCTCCGCGGTCTCCGTCTCAGCCGTGGGTGCCTCAGCCTCCGGCGTCGGCTCCTTCGCCTCCGGCTCGGCCGCCGCCTCGGGCTCCTGAACGGCCTCCGGCTCCTCGGCGACCGGCTCGGTCACGTCCTCGGTCGGCTTATCGGCGACGGGCTCCTCCACCTCGGGGGCGGGCGTCTCCGCGACGGGCTCCTCCACCTCAGGTGCAGCAGGTTCCGTGACGGCTTCCGCCGCCGGTGCGGGCGTTCTGCGACGGCTTCCACCGTCGGCGAGGGCGTCTCAGCGACAGGCTCCGCCGCCGGTGCGGGCGTCTCAGCGACAGGAGTGACCGGCTCCTCCACGGGAGCGGGTTCCTCGGCGGCGGCCGACTCCTCATCCGTGGCGGCCGGCTTCTCGGCGGCGGCCGGCTCCTCCGAATCTGCCGGCTCCTCCGTGGCGGCCGGCTCCTCCGTGGCGGCCGGCTCCTCCGTGGCGGCCGGCTCCTCCGAGCGTGCCGGCTTCTCCGTGGCGGTCGGCTCTTCCGAGGGTGCCGACTCTTCCGAGCGGGTCGGTTCCTCCGTGGCGGCCGGCTCCTCCGAGCGGGCGGGCTCCTCGGCGGCGGCCGCTTCCTCCGTGGTGGTCGGCTCTTCGGCGGTGGCCGGTTCCTCCGTGGTGGTTTGCTTTTCCTCTTCGGCCGGGTGTTCCTCTTCCGGCTTTCGAGGGGTCGGGGGTGTGCCCGGGGTCGCGATCTTGTCGAAGGCCGCTGCTACCAGTTCGTGTTCTTCCGCTGCCGTGCGGGGCTCCGGTACGTGGGCCGTCGTCGGCTCGGTCGGCTCGGTCGGGGGGGTCGTCGTGGTCGGCTGCGGCTCGGGGTGGTTCGTGGGTTCCGTCTGCGAAGGAATCCGTGCCGCACCCTCCGCCTCTGCGGTCCGCTCCTTGCGTGAACGGCCGAATGCGTTCCGCAGGAGAGTGAGAATGCCCATGTGCGCAACCCTTCGCGTGAGTTGTTCCCGTCAATCCCTGGCCAGGACGGACACGTAAGGTTAGCGGCCCCTGGTGGTGATCTTCGGCAGGGGTGAGTGGGCGTACGACGGATGTGTCAATACCGCCCCTCGACTGGGTGAACACCCTTGTGGCTGCCGCGGATTCACTCGCCGTTCACCCGGCGTCAGCGCCTCCGCACATATGTGCCCCTACCGTCACGCTCACACCAAGTGCACGCAAGGGGAGATTAAAGGTGCGCAAGCTGCTGCCGTTGATCGGAACGCCGTCCCAGTCCCATCCGGGCGGACGTTCTGTCATGACCTGTCGTTTCCGGTGTGGTGACGCCTGCTTCCACGAGGTGCCCAACACCAGCGCCAACGAGTACGTCGGCGATGTCATCGCCGGGGCGCTCAGCCGCCGCTCGATGATGCGCGCCGCCGCCGTCGTCACCGTGGTGGGCGCCGCCGGCGCCGCCGGTGTCGGGGGTGCGCGTCCCGCCGGAGCGGCCACCGCCGGCCACGCGAAGCCGACGAAACCGACGAAGCCGTCCAAGCCGACGGGTGCCCGCGGACTGCGTTACAGCAGTGTCGCGCCGAACACCCTCGACGCCGTCGTCGTCCCGGAGGGATACACGCAGAACGTCGTGATCCGCTGGGGTGAGCCCATCCTGCGGGGTGCGCCGGCCTTCGACCCGGAGAACCAGACCGCTGCCGCCCAGGCGGGTCAGTTCGGGTACAACAACGACTTCCTGGCGCTGCTGCCGCTGCCGGGCGAGCGGAACCGGCAGTTGCTCGTCGCGAACCACGAGTACACCGACGAGGTGCTCATGTTCCGCGGCTACGACGCCGCCAACCCGACCCGTGAGCAGGTGGAGATCGCCTGGGCCGCGCACGGTCTGTCCGCGGTCGTCGTCGAGGGGGACCGGAGGACCGGCAAGCTCGTCGCCGTCCCCCGGCACCACCTCAACCGGCGGATCACCGCCACCAGCGAGTTCCGGCTGACCGGGCCCGCCGCCGGCTCCGACCTGCTGAAGACCTCCGCCGACCCGACCGGCACCAAGGTCTACGGCACGCTCAACAACTGCTCCGGCGGCACCACCCCGTGGGGCACGACCCTGCACGGCGAGGAGAACTTCAACCAGTACTTCGCCAACAGCGGCCGGGCGACGGACAAGCGCTACGGGATAGGGACAGGCGCCACCGAGCGCAAGTGGGAGCGGTTCGACAAGCGCTTCGACGTCGCCCAGGAGCCGAACGAGGCCCACCGGTTCGGATATGTCGTCGAGTTCGACCCGTACGACCCCTCGTCCACGCCGCGCAAGCACACCGCGCTCGGCCGCTTCAAGCACGAGGCCGCGACCATCCGGCTCACGCACGACGGCCGTCCCGTCGTCTACACCGGTGACGACGAGCGCTTCGACTACTTCTACAAGTTCGTCGGCAGCAAGCGGATGAAGCACGGCAGCAGCCGCTCGGTGCGCGAGCACAACCTCTCCCTGCTCGACGAGGGCACGCTGTACGTCGCCAAGCTCACCGGCGACTCCCCCGCGATCGAGATCGACGGCACCGGCAAGCTGCCCGCCGACGGCGAGTTCGACGGCTCCGGCGAGTGGATCCCGCTGGCGACCGCCACCGCGAAGGGCGCCGTCTCGCACGTCGAGGGCATGACCGCCGACGAGGTGTTCGTCTTCACCCGCCTCGCCGGTGACAAGGTCGGCGCGACGAAGATGGACCGCCCCGAGGACATCGAGCCCAACCCGGTCACCGGCAAGGTGTACGTGGCCCTCACCAACAATTCCAACCGCGGTGTCGGCGCCAACGCCAAGGCGGACGAGGCCAACCCGCGCAACGCCAACAAGCACGGGCACGTCCTGGAGCTGACCGAGCGCTGGAACCGGGCGGAGTCGACGAAGTTCGCCTGGTCGCTGTTCCTCGTGGCCGGTGACCCGGCGGACCCGTCGACGTACTTCGCGGGCTTCCCGAAGGACGCCGTCAGCCCGATCTCCTGCCCGGACAACGTGGCCTTCGACCCGCACGGCAACCTGTGGATCTCCACGGACGGCGCGCAGCTCGGCTCGCACGACGGTCTGTTCGGGGTCGCCACCCGCGGCTCGCGGCGCGGCGAGCTGAAGCAGTTCCTGACCGTGCCGAACGGCGCCGAGACCTGCGGCCCGCTCATCCAGGAGCGGCGCGTGCTGATCGCGGTGCAGCACCCGGGCGAGCTGGACGGCGCGTCCGTCGAGACCCCGAAGAGCACCTGGCCCGACGGGCCGGGCAAGCTCGTCCGCCCGGCGGTCGTGTCGGTGTGGCGGGAGGACGGCGAGGACATCGGCGTCTGAGACGCCGCTCGTCACCGGTGACTACGGCTGGTGCGGTGAGGCGATCGTCCGCGCCGCCGCCACCTCCTGGCGGAGGGGTTCCAGCACGCTGTCCGGCGGGCCCGTGAGGTCCGTGCGGACGGGGTAGAGGACGTCGGTGTCCCGCAGGCCCTCCGACAGCTCGCGCAGTTGCCGGGCGACGTGGGTGATCTCCGCCTCGGACGGCGGCTCGGCTCCGTGCTTCACACGGACCCGGGCCGCCGTCGTCGCGTCCACGATCCGTTCGACGGCGACGACCAGCGGCCACCAGGCGGCGGCACGTGTCCCGGTGGGCGGCGGCTCTGTCAGGGCGCGCTGGAACTCCGTACGGATGACGGACAGGTCGCGGTAGAGGCGGCGGCGCATCCGGGCGCGGGCCGGGGGGTCGACATGGCTGCCGAACGCGGACTCGGCGTAGCGGGCCGTGTCGGCGACGGCGTCGGCGAGGCGGTCGCCCACCCGCGTGTGCCAGCTCTCCGGCCACAGCAGATAGCCGGCGACCAGGGCGATCGCGCAGCCGATGAGGGAGTCCACCAGGCGGGGCAGGAGCAGGGCCGTGCCCTGGCGGTTGAGGACGTCGGACAGGAGCAGGATCACGGGGGTGATCGCCGCGGTCTGGTAGCCGTAGCCGCGCGGGGTGAGGGCGGGGATCAGCGGTGCCAGCAGCAGCATCACCGGTACGTCCCACCAGCCCCGCGGGACCTGCGAGAGCACCGCCGCCGCCACGACGAGGCCGGCGACCGTGCCGAGGGCGCGCAGCAGGGCGCGGGAGAAGACGGAGCCGAAGTCGGGCTTGAGGACGAAGGTGATCGTCAGGGCGACCCAGTAGGAGCGGGGCACGGTGACGATCGACACGAGGACCTGGGCGAGGCCGATGCACAGGGCGAGGCGCAGGCCGTAGCGCCAGGAGGCGGCGGAGAGCAGCACGTCGTGGGCCGCGCGGGCGGCGCGGACGCGGAGCGCGGCGGGGCGGCCGAGGCGGTCGACGAGGCCCAGGGGGTCGACGTCGGGGACGGCGACGACCTCGGCGGTGTGGCGCAGGGCGTGGTCGACGGCGCGGCCGGTCTCCTCGGTGGGCGTGGGCAGGCCGAGCCCTATCGGCCCGGTGAAGCCGGTCTCCACGGCCTGTGCGAGGTGCCGTACGGCCGCCGGGACCTCGGGCGGGAGCGGACGGCCGGCGAGATGGGCGGCGGGGGCGGCCTCGACGACCGGGGTGATGGCGTTCAACTGGGCGAGCAGCCGGGTCAGTTCGGGACTGCGGCCGTGGTGGCGGGCGCGGTGGGCGAGGACCAGGTCGTACGACTGGTTCAGGGACTGGGTGACGGCGTGCCGGGCGTCCTCGTAGGCGCCGGGGGCGGTGCTGCCGGAGGCGGCGAGGAGGCCGGCGACCGTGCGGTAGGTGCCGGCGACGGCGGCGCGTTCGGGGACGCCGGAGCGCAGCGGCCAGGCCAGCAGGGCGAGGAGCAGGACGAGGAGGCCGCCGCCGGTCATCAGGACGGGGGCGAGCCACCAGTCGCCGGGCATGGGCAGGCCCGCGCCGACGACGGAGTTGAGGAGCAGCAGCAGCCCGGACACGGAGGCGACGGCGCCGATCGTCGAGATCATCCCGGAGACGAGGGCGACGGCGGTGACGGCGGTCACCGCGAGCCAGCCGTGGCCGTACACGGCCGCGCCGAGGGTGATGCCGACCGCCCCGAACGCCTGCGGGATCGCGATGTTGAGGATGCGTATCCGGTAGGCGTCGGCGGTGTCGCCGATGACGCCGGACAGGGCGCCCATGGAGGCGAGCGCGCCGTACGCGGGCTGTCCGAGCGCCAGTCCGATCAGCAGGGGCAGCGCCATGGCGAGGGCGGCGCGGGCGACGGCGGGTCTGTTGACGGGGGCCTGCTGGGGCCGCAGGTTCCGCACCAGCCAGTCGGGAGGGGTGAGGCCGATGGGAAGCTCGCGGGACATGCGCTCAGTATGGCCGCCCGCTACCGGGCCCGTCGGGCCTGTCGGGCCTGGTGGAGGGTGACGTCGACGAGCAGCGAACGGTGGTCGGTGCGGGGGAGGTCGAGGAAGCGGGCGCGGCCCGCGGAGAACTCGCCGGAGACGAGGACGTGATCGATCTGGGTGCCGAAGGCGGGGGTGGTGCGGCTGGGCCAGCTCGGCTCCCGGCCGCTGCCCGCGAGCCGGGCGGCGTCGCGCAGTCCGGTGTCGAGGATGCGGCGGAACGCCGCGTGGTCCTGGGAGGCGTTGAAGTCCCCGGCGAGGATCAGCGGCCCGTCGTCGCGGTGGTCGTCGGCGAAGTCCCGCAGCCGGCCCAGCTCCCGCTTCCACACCGTGACCTGGCGGGGCAGCGGCGGCTGGGGGTGCGCGAGCTGGAGCCGTACGGGGCGCCCGTCGACGTCGGCGACGGCACCGGGCATGCCCATCACGCCGGGCACGACCGGGGAGGGCGTCAGCGGGTACCGGCTGAGGATGACCGACCCGACGGAGGTGTCGCCCTCGACGGCCTGCCGGTACGGGAGCGCCGTCCCGAGTTCCGCGCGCAGGGTGGCCTGACAGCCGTACTCGCACTCCGACACGAACACGACATCGGGCCTCTCCCGCCGTACGGCGGTGACGAGGGCGTCCGTCGCCCAGCCGAACTCCACGTTGGAGGCGAGCACCCGCAGCCGGACGACGGCGAGCCCCCGGGGTTCGTCGGTGTTGCCGTACGGCTCGATGAACCAGGCGAGCGGTCCGAGCACGAGGACGCCCCAGAGCAGCCCCGTCCGCCAGCGGGCGAGCAGCGACAGCAGCAGCCCGGCCCCGGTGGGCACGAGCAGCCAGGGCAGGAACGCGAGCAGCTGGGGCATCGGGGTCATGGCGTCGGTGTCGGCCGCCCGGCACGCGACGACGGCGCTCACCCCGGCGAACAGCAGTCCCGCGCACCAGGCCCCGAGCGCCCGCCCGCGCCCCCGTGGCACGTCAGCGGAACTCCCGTACGACGTCGATGGTCCCGACGATGTGCGCGTTGAACTCATCCAGCTCCTCCGCCGGTACCCACAGCTCCAGGATGGTCTCTCCCCCGGCCTGCCGCACCGGGTACCGCGTGAGGAAGTCGCTCTCCACCTCGAACCGCGTGACGTAACCCACTCCGGACGCCGGGACGTTCCAGTCGCGGGCGATGCGGATCGCGTAGTCCTCGTTCAGGACGGGGTAGAAGATCGGCTGCTCCGGCAGCCGCGGCGGCCACCCCCGCCACCCGGAGGCCTCCACCAGGGCCAGCTCCTCGGGCCCGGTGGGCCGCCAGAGGGTCGTCGTCGTTGTCGTCGTCCCGCTCATGCGGTGACGGTAGAGGGGAGTACGGCCGGCGGGCCACGGGTTTGCCGGGGGACCGCCCGGTCACCGGCCGTGTCCGCCCCCGTCCACCCGCTCCAGGAACTCCCCCAGCGCCGCGTTGAACTCCGCCGGACGCTCCAGGTTGGGCATGTGGCCGCAGTGATCGATCACGCGCAGGGTCGAGTCCGGGAGGAGGGCGTGCAGGGTTTCCGCGTCGTGGACCGGGGTGAACTCGTCGTCCGCGCCGACGACGACGAGGGCGGGGGCGGTGACCCGGCGGAGGACGGGGCGGTAGTCGGGGCGTTCGGCCCGGCCCCGGAGGGCCGCGGCGGCGCCTTCGGGGGGTGTGGACGTCATCATGCGGTGGACGTGGGCCCTGACGGAGGGCGGGGCGTGCGGGGCGACCATCTTGAGGAGGACCTCGTCGGCGTAGCCGTGCATGCCCTCGGCCAGGAGACGGTCGGCGAGGGTGTTGCGGGCGGCCTTGCCGGCGGGGGTCTCGGGTTCGGCGAAGGTGTCGGCGAGGACCAGGCCCTGGACGCGGTCGCCGAGGCGCGCGGAGCACTCCATCGCGATCTGGCCGCCCATCGACAGCCCGGCCAGGACGAAGGTGTCCACCGACAGGTCGTCGAGGAGGTCCTCGATGTCCTGGGCGAACCGGGAGAGGAGGGTGGTGCCGGGGGTGACCGGGGAGGCGCCGTAGCCGCGCAGGTCGGGCGCGACGACGCGGCGGCCGGGGGCGAAGGCCTCCTGTTGCGGGGCCCACATCGTGTGGTCGAAGGGGTGGCCGTGGACGAGGACCAGGGGGATACGTCCGACGGTATCCGCTCCTTTGTCCTCGTATGCGAGGAAGGGTGCCATGCGTCGACCCTAGGGTCGCCAACTCCTCGGTGCAATAAGATCTTTGCCCTCGGTGCAATGCGGACTGGAGGGGGAGGTCGTGAGCGACTACCGGGTCATCGCCGATCGCATCGCCGACGACATCGCGCGGGGGCGGCTCGTGCCGGGGCAGCGGCTGCCGCCGCAGCGGAGGTTCGCGCGCGCCCACCGGATCGCCCCCTCGACGGCCGGGCGCGTCTACGGCGAACTCGTCCGGCGCGGGCTGGTGGTGGGCGAGGTCGGCCGGGGCACCTTCGTGCGGGCCGCGCCGGCCGCCCCCGAGGGACGGGCCCTGGTCGAACCGGCCACGGCCGCGCCGGTCAACCTGGAACTCAACTACCCCTGCGCGCCCGGCCAGTCGGAACTGCTCGCGCCCGGACTCGCGCCGCTGCTGCGGGCCGACGTGCTGACCGAGGCGATGCGTACAGCCGCGGCCGACGGCACCGCCGCCGCCCGAGCCGCCGCGGCCCGGCTGCTCACCGTCCCCGGCTGGCGCCCCGAGCCCGCACAGCTCCTCTTCACGGGCAACGCCCGCCAGGCCATCGCCGCCGCGCTCGCCTCCCTGGTCCGGCCGGGGGGCCGCGTCGGTGTGGAGGAGCTGACGTATCCGCTGGTCAAGGAGATCGCCGGGCGGCTGGGAATCGTGCTCGTGCCGATCGAAGGCGACGGCGAGGGGCCGCGGCCGGACGCCCTGCGGGCCGCGCACCGCGCCGCTCCCCTCTCCGCCCTGTACGTCCAGCCGACCCTGCACAACCCGACCTCGCTGACCATGAGTGCGAGCCGCAGACACGAACTCGCGGGCGCGGCGGTCGACTTGGCGCTGCCCGTGGTCGAGGACCGCGTCTGGTCCTTCCTCCGGCCGGACGTCACCCCGCTCGCCGCCCACGCGCCCGGCCTGACCCACGTCGTCGACGGCCTGTCCAAGCGGGTCGCGCCGGGACTGACGGCCGGTTTCCTCGTCGTACCGCCGGACCGGGTGGACGCGGTGGCCGCCGCCGTGCGGTCCGGGGGCTGGAGTGCGGGGCGGTTCGCGCTGGAGGCGGCCGTGCGGTGGGCCGGGGACGGGACCGTGCGACGGCTGGTGGCGGCGAAGCGCTCGGACGCGGCCCGGCGGCAGCGGATCCTCGCGGCCCACCTCGGCGAGTTCGCCGTACGGACCGACCCGCACGCCTACTTCGCCTGGTGGGAGCTGCCCGCGCCGTGGCGGGCCGACACCTTCACGGCCGCCGCCGCCGCGCACGGCATCGCCGTCACCCCCGGCACCGCCTTCACCGTCGACCCGCATCGCACCCCGGACGCGGTCAGACTCGGCCTGGCGTCCGCGACGGAGGGGGAGTTGGGGCAGGCGCTGCGCCGACTGGCCCGGCTGGTACGGGAGCCGGGGCCGCCCGGCGGCGGACCAGGCGGCCCACCCGTACGTACCGGGTGAGCCACACCCCGGCCGCCACCGCCAGGCCCACGCCCAGCAGGAACCAGGACGCGGTGCGCAGGGTGGCCGTGAGGGCGTCGTAGACGGCGGCCGCCGCGGGGCGGCGGGCCTGGTCGGGGAGGTCCGTGAGGGTGAGGTGGCGGGCGACGCCGATCGCGAGGGCGAGGAACGCGCCGCCCAGCGCCGTGCCCAGCGCCGCCGCGGTGAGGGCGCGGCGGCGGCAGGCCGCGACGGCGATGCCGGTCACGGCGAGGGCGACGGCGGCGAGGGGCAGCCAGAATCCGGCGAGGTCGAGCACGTGGTAGCCCTTCCTGAGGGTGGCCAGCTCATCGGCCGGGAGCAGGGCGACGCGGGTGTGCGTGAGCGGCACCCGCTCGGCGAACGGCACGTGGTCGGCGACCATTTGGGCGCGCACCCGGGTCGCCACCGGGGCGAGGTCGACGGTCACCTCGCGGTCGCGGTCGTCGTGCAGGGCCGACATCACGGCGGTGTGCGCGGCCTCGTTGCCCGCCTCCCACGCGGTGCGGTAGGCGCGGGTGTGGGTGAAGGAGCGCAGCGCGTCCCGTAGGAAGGGGGTGATCTCGGGGGGCAGCGGGCCGCGTTCGTCGGCGGCCCTGCGCAGGAGGTCGTCGGCGACGGTGTCCACCAGGGCGTCCCGTACGGCGGGGTCGGAGGCGAGCGGTGCCATGGCGGTGACGTACCGGCCGGTGTCCGTGAGGCCGTACGCCGCCCAGGCCGCCAGTGCGCCGAGGGGCATCAGGAGGCAGGACAGGGCGATCAGGACGGCCGACACGGCGGTCCGCAGACGTCGGGACACGCCTCCAGGCAAGGGCGTACGGGCCCGGCGCGCGAGCCGGGGCGGCCAGTCGGGTGGCTCGCGCCGGCCTGGGGATTCGGTCCTCCGGTGGAGCGTTCACCCGAACGGGTGTCTCATGGATCTGGGGAGAAGGAGGCGATCATGCGCACCACTCCAGCCCTGCGGACTCCAGCCCTGCGGACACCGGCCCTGCGGACAGCAGCTCCGCGGACACCGGCCCTGCGGACACCGGCCCTGCGGACTCTGGCCGCGGCTCTGCTCACCGGCGGCACCCTCGCGGTCGCGGCGCTCGGCACCACGGCCTCCGCAGCGTCTACGGCGTCTACGGCGTCCGCGGCGACGATGGACGGACGGCGCAGCGGCGACACCGTCTGGGGAACCGTCACCTCCCGCACCGACCTGACCCTGCGGCAGGCGCCCACCACGCACGCGCCCCCCGGCCGGCACGCTCGCGCCGGGCAGCCGGGACCGGGTGGAGTGCCGGGTGCTGGGGCAGAGCGTCAACGGCGACGCGCACTGGTACTGGTTCGTCGGCGCGCGGGCCTGGGCGAGCGCCGCCTTCGTGGACACGGGCGGCGAGCGGGTGCCGGACTGTGCCGACCCCTGCCCGCGCTGGAAGCACGACGAGTGGGCGAACTGGAACGACGCCTGGGACGACGAGCGCTGGAGCGTCACCGGCTCCGGTTCCGTCGGTCTCAGCTTCGGGTTCTCCGGCTCGTGGAGCGGCTCCGGCGCCACCGGGACCTCGTCGGACGGGTGGGAGTGGACCCCGCTCGCCCGGTGAGTTGAGGGATGAGGGAAGGCGTGGGCCCCGGCGAGAACCGCCGGGGCCCACGCACACGCGCGGCGGGAGACGGGAGCTACTCGATGCGGTGGCCCTCCGCGTCCTCGTGCGTGTAGTAGCGGTAGAACATCACCGCGAAGAAGCCCGCCGCGACCGCCAGCGAGACGCCCACGGAGTACAGCACGCTCGATCCGCTCTGGTTGACGAGGAAACCGATCGCGCAGCCGGCGAACACCGCCCACATCAGGGCGTGCACTTCGCGCCGCGTGCGCGGGGCCACGGCGCGGATGCCGACGTACAGCGCGATGAACGCCAGCGCGGCCACGAAGCCGAACAGGATGTTCCAGCCGGTGATCGGCCCGGCGCTGCGCCGGTTCGCCGCGGCCCAGTAGCCGAAGACGAGCCCGAGCGCGACGGGCACCGCCCACTTCATGACCAGGTGGGTCCGTTCACCGAAGACGTCGGTCGCGTGGCCTGCCCCGGACGAGGTCCCGGACGAGGTCCCGGACGGGGGCCCGGACGGGGCTCGCGTGCCCGGTGTCCGCATGCCCGGTGTGGGTGCCGCATGAGCCATGGGAGCACTCCTCTCTCTCCTCCCCCCCGGCTTCCAGGGCACACCTGGGAAGGGGCGGGGGCAAGTCGGTGGGATGCGGTCCCCTGTTTTCCCTGGTCCTCCCGCTCCTCACGCTCCACCCGCTCCTCACACTCCACCCGCTCCCCACGCTCCACCCGGTTTTCCCGGGCGCGGCCGGGATGCGGCCCCCGCCCGGGCGTGTTTCGCTGAAGCGGTGAGCGACCGAGGGGGCCAGGGGCTGCTCGCCCGCCCTCCGCGCGCCCGGGGCCGGGACGCCCTGGAGCGCCAGAAGCTGCTTCAGTTCCGCGGCCACAGCGTCACCTGGCTGGTGCCGCTGCTGACGCTGGTCACCATCGCCTTCGTCGACTTCAACACCAGCGGAGAGTTCCGCATCGTCTCCTGGTGCGTGTTCGTCGCCGCGATCGCCGCCGCGCTGTGCGGGGTGTGGACGACGGCCCTCTTCGCCGTCCTGGCGGTGGCCACCTACATCGGCGCGGACGCCGCCTGGCCCTACCAGTACCGGGAGGGCCCCGCCGACTTCGTCCTCGTCCTGATCGGCGGGATCCTGTCCGTCCTGGCCGCCGCGGTCCGGGTGCGCGACGAGCGCCGGATGCTGCACATGCGGCACATCGCCGAGACCACCCGCCGCACGGTGCTGCGCCCGCTGCCGGACGGCTGGGGCGGCCTCGACCACGCCGCGGTCTACCTCGCCGCCGACGCCGACGCCCGCATGGGCGGCGACTTCTACGACATCCAGCCCGGACCCCACGGCACCCGCGTCCTCCTCGGCGACGTACAGGGCAAGGGGCTGGGCGCGGTGGAGGCGGCGGCCGCGCTCCTCGGCACCTTCCGCGAGGCCGGCTACCACGAGGCGGACCTCGCGACGGTCGCCGAACGGCTGGAGGTCCGGATGCGGCGCCACCGCGGCCACACGGCCGCCCTCGGCCGCGCCGACAACGACCGTTTCGCCACGGCCGTCCTGCTGGGCTTCCCCGAGGAGGAGCGGGGGGTGGTCGACGTCGTCCTGTTCGGCCACGAGGCGCCGCTCGCCGCCGGTCCGGGCGGGGTACGGCGGCTGCCGCACGCCGGCGGACTCCCCCTCGGCCTCGCCGAACTCAACTCCGGCGAGCCCCCGCCGGTGCTGCGCGCCGCCGTCGCCCCCGAGGAGACGCTGCTGCTGGTCACCGACGGGGTCACCGAGGCCCGGGACGGCGACGGCGCCTTCTACCCGCTCGGCGACGACGTCGCCGCCGGCCTCGCCCGCGAGCCGCGCACGGCCGAACCGGGCCGCCTGGTCGCCTACGTCCGCGACCGCACCCTGCGGCACTGCGGGGGCGCTCTCATCGACGACACGACGATCTTCGCGGTGCGGCGGCGGGGTGCGGGGAGTACGCGGGGTGACCGGGGCGGGGGCGCCGAGGGGGACGCGCGGGGCACGGAGGGCGACGAACGCCCCGTACGGGGACGTTTGCAGACCTGAGGCTCCCCTTTGCAGCAGCAGCGGTTACGGTGCTGACGTACGTGATCGACAGGGGGAGGGACGATGCCCGGAACCGTGCTGCTGCTCGCGGCCTCACCCGTGGGCAAGGGATGCCTGGTGGACGCGGCGTCCGTGCTCCCCGTGCTCGCGGCCGTGCCGCCCGCCGTCCTGGCCGGCACCGACACGGCGAACGTCGTCGAACTCGCCGATCCGCTGGAGCCGCAGGCCGTGCTGACCCGGCTGCGGGCCGCGGCGGCGGCGCCCGGACCGCTGACCGTGTTCGTCACCGGACAGCTCCAGCTCGACCGCAAGCAGCGGCTGCCGCATCTGGCGCTGGCCCGTACGACGCCGTCGACCGTTCGCTACACCGGTTTCCCCTGGCACTGGTTCCGTGAGGAGTTGCGGCTGCGGTCGGCCGGGACGACGACGCTGCTGCTCGACCTGCACGCGGACGCGGAGACGTGGGCGTGGCTGCGGGGGCGGGGGCTGGAGTGCGGGCCGGGGGTCGCCGTGTACGGGCGGGTGGCTCCGCCGGTGGGGCGGCGGAAGGTGGCCGCGCCCACGTACATGAAGGCGTCGCGACCGTGTTGCGGAGCGGAGGGCGGCCGGGGCTGGAGCAGTTGCATCAGCTGGCGCTGGCCCGGATCGCGGGAGAGGGCGAGGTGGGGGACCTGGTGCTGTGGGGTGGCGGTGCGGGCGCCGGTGGTGGCCCCGCTGTGGGTTTCGCCCCCGCGGCCCCTTCCCACCCTGTCCCCGGGGGCCCCGCCACCAGCCCTCCGGTTCGTCCTGAACGGCCTCGTCCTCAAGTGCCGGACGGGCTGGAGGACGACCCGCACGCCCGGATCACGGCGGCCGTCCAGGCCGGTGATCACCCCGGCGCCGACGCGCTCGCCGCCCGTTGGGAGCAGGTCGCCCTCCTCGCGCACGGGGCGGGGTCGGAGGAGGTCCTGCACTGGTCCGAGGTGCGGGCGGACCTGGCGATGTTCGCGGGGGACGCCGAGCGCAGCTGCCGTACCTGGATGGCGGTCGCGGCGGCGCGGCTGGCAGCGGGGCAGCCGGCCGACGCGGCGCCGGTGGAGGCGGCCGTGGACCGGGCCCACCACCAGTGGGGGCGCATCACGGACCGGGACCGGGCCCGTGATCTCGGCCCGGCGCTGGCGGATCTGCGCGGCCGGGTCCCGGGCCGTCGGGAGGGCGCCCTGGACCACGTCCGCGAGCAGCTCCGCCAGCTTCAGACGCAGAGCTGAACGTCCGTCACCCGAGCCCGCCACCCTCGCCCGCTACTTCCCGACGCGCTCCGCGCCCGTCGACAGCCGGGGGGCGTCCGTGGCGTGGGCCGGGACCGCGTTGGCGGCGGCGATCAGGGCCGCCGCCGCTGTGACGGCCGCCGCGACGGCTCTGGCGTACCTCCAGGAGGGGCGCCCGTAGGGTGCGGAAGTGCGTCCTGGCACGGCAACCTCGCAACGTCGGCGGCGACAGTGGACAGAAGACGGCGGACAGAAGACGGCGGACAGAACCGGCGGACAGAACCGGCGGACAGAACCGGCGGACAAAAAGCGACAACGGCAGCGCCTGTTACGTCAGCCGTGTATTAAACATGTTTAACACGCCGTTTAACCTAGGGGCTGCGCGCGCCGAACGGCAAGAGGGCCAGGGGGAGTTGGGGTCATGCGGGCCGTGGGAGAGCGGGACGAACCGGAGGTCATCGGTCGCCGGGTGCAACGCCTGCGGGTCGAACAGGGGCTGACCCAGCGACAGTTGGCCGAGCCGACGTACACCCCCGCCTATGTCTCGACCCTGGAGGCCGGCCGAGTGCGGCCCTCCGACGAGGCGCTCAAGCACATCGCCGAGCGGCTCGGCGTGGACTTCGAGGAACTGTCCACCGGCCGCTCCGCCCGGCTCGTCACCGACCTGCGGCTGCGTCTCACCGAGGCCCAGCGGGCCCTGGCCACCGGGGAGGCGGAGCAGGCGGCGCGGCAGTACGCCGAACTGCTCGCGGAGGCCGAGGAGCACGGTCTCGTGGAGGAGCAGGCCACCGCCCTGCTGGGGCTCGGGGAGTGCGGGATCGACACCGGCGAGCTGGAGACGGCCCGGCGGCACTTCGAGCGGGCGGAGGAGTGCCTGGCGCACGCACCGCTCCCGGCCCGCGTCCCCGCCCTGCGCGGCCGGGCCGTCGCCCACTACCTCGCCGGGGAGCTGCGGTACGCGGTCTACCTCCTGGAGTCCACCCTCGACGAGCTGAACCGCGGCGGCCTGCACGACCCCGACGCGCTGCTGCTGCTCTACGCCTCCGTCATCGGCCCCTACATGGACATGGGCGCCCAGGCCCGCGCCGCTCAGGCCGCCGAGTTCGCCCTCGCCCTCGCGCCCCAGGTCGCGACCCGGCGCTGGTCGCCCGGATGCACCGCTCGGTGGCCCGTACGCTCCTCGCCGAGGGCCGGCTCGCCGAGGCCGACGCCTCCCTCGCCAAGGCCGCCGAGCTGTACCGCCAGCTCCAGGTGCGCACCGAGCTGGCCAACTGCCACTGGATGCGCGGCTACGTCTACGCGCAGAACAACCAACTGGAGCGCGCCGAGGACGAGTTGAGGCAGGCGCAGGTCATGCTGTCGGCCCAGCGCGCCGCCCTCTACACCAGCCAGGTCGCCGTCGAGCTGGCCGATGTCCTGCACCGCCGCGGCAAGTCCGAGGCGGCCGCCGCCCTGCTGCACGAGGTGCTCGGCGACCTCTCCTCCGAGCGCGGCGCCGTGCACGCGGCGGGCGCGCACCGGCTGCTCGGCATCATCGCCGAGGACGCCCGCGACACCGACTCCGCCGAGGAGCACTACGTCCGCGCCCTGAGCCTGCTGGAACGCGCGGGCGCCGCCGGTGACCTCGCCGACCTGTGCCGTCTCCTCGGCGACCTGCTGCGCCGCACGGGCCGGGTGGAGGCGGCCCTGGACGCCTACCGCACGGGCCTCGGGCACCGTACGGCCCCGGGCACGACGACCCTGGGCCCGGCACCGGCCCAGCCGCCCCTGTAGCGAGGCCTGCCGCCTCACCGGTCCCCGGCCCGCACAGCCGGCTCCCTGCTGAACCCGGGCTCCCGCACAGGCGGCCTCGCTAGCGTGCCCGCGACGGTGGAAGGCGGACGGCGGCGGATCGGGCGGGCGTGCAGAGACAGCGGACGGTGGCCGACGGCCTGCGGGTCGTCGTACGGGCGCTCGTGTACGCCGTGCTCGGCGGCACCGCCCTGCTCGCCGTCGCCACCGTCGCGTCCGTGCTCGGCCCGACGCTCGCGCTGGACCTCTACACCCCGCCGGTGGCCGCCTGGTGGACGGTCTTCACGGCCGTCGTCGTGCAGGCGGTGCCGTTCCTGCTGCTCGGTACGGTCGTCTCGGCGGCGATCGGCGCGTTCGTGCCGGAGCGGGTGCTGCGGCGGCTGCTGCCCCGCAGTCCGGTGCTGGCCGTGCCCGTGGCGGGGCTGGCCGGGACCGTACTGCCCGGCTGCGAGTGCGCGTCCGTGCCGGTGGCCGGGAGCCTGATGCGGCGCGGGGTCGCCCCGGCCGCCGCCCTCGCCTTCCTGCTGTCGGCGCCGGCGATCAACCCCGTCGTGCTCGTCGCGACCTCCCTCGCCTTCCCCGGCCGGCCCGAGATGGTCCTCGCCCGGCTGCTCGCCTCGCTCGGCACCGCCGTCGTCATGGGCTGGCTGTGGGCGCGCTTCGGGAAGGAGAAGTGGCTGACCCCGCCCCGCCGGGACACCGGCCCGCACCCCACGACCGGCGCCCGCGCCTTCCTCACCGGCCTCCAGCACGACTTCCTGCACGCGGGCGGCTTCCTCGTGCTGGGCGCGGCGGCCGCGGCGACCTTCAACATCGCCGTCCCGCGCTCGCTGCTCGACCTGTTCACCGGCTCGCCCTGGCTGTCGGTGCTGCTGCTGGCTTTGCTCGCGGTCGTCCTGTGCGTGTGCAGCGAGGCGGACGCCTTCGTCGCGGCCTCCCTGAGCGCCTTCCCGGCGACCGCGGCGCTGGTGTTCATGGTGGTCGGCCCGATGGTCGACCTGAAGCTGTTCGCCTTGCAGACGGGCACGTTCGGCCGCGCCTTCGCCGTCCGCTTCGCGTCGGTGACGTGGGTGGTGGCCGTCGCGGCGGGCGTACTCACGGGGTGGTGGCTGCTGTGAGGCGGTACGGACCGGCGGCCCTGCTCCTCCTCACCGGCGGGGCGGTCCTGCGCATCACCCTGTTCGGCGAGCTGTACCTGCGGTACGTGCAGGCGGGGCTGCGGCCTTACCTGATCGTCTCCGGGGCGGCGCTGGTGCTGCTGGGGCTGGTGACGGTGGTCGTGAGCGGTGGCGGTGGCGGTGGCGGTGGGGGACCGGAAGAGGAGGGGCACGGCAGTGGGCACGGGTACGGGAGCGGGCACGGGAGCGGGCGCGGGCACGGGAGCGGGCACGGGCACGGCCCGCGCGTGGCCTGGCTCCTCGCCTTCCCCGCGCTGGCGCTCCTCCTCTTCCCGCCCCCCCGCGCTCGGTGCGTACAGCGCGGACCGGGAGGCCGCCCAGCGGGCCGCGCAGGGCGTGGGGACCTTCCCGGCGCTCCCGGCCGGGGATCCGTTGGAGCTGACGGTCGGTGGGTTCAGCTCCCGCGCGATCTTCGACAGCGGCCGGTCGCTGACGGGCCGTACCGTCCGGCTGACCGGCTTCGTCACCCACGGCGACGACGGCACCTGGTACGTCACCCGGCTCGCCGTCGCCTGCTGCGCGGCCGACGCCACCACCGGCAAGGTCGAGGTCCGCGGCGCGGACGCACTGCCCGCCGACACCTGGGTCACGGTCACCGGCACCTGGCGCCCCGAGGGCGCCCTCGGTTCGGACGCGGCCTGGCCGCCGGTCCTCGACGCGGGGACGCTCACGCGGGTGAAGCAGCCCGCGGACCCGTACGAGAAGGCCTGAGCCCGGCCGGTTTCCCCCGCCCGTGAGAGCGGTACCCGGCGGACGACGAGGAGTCCGGAGCCCTACCCCCGCGGGCGGAGGTGATCACCGTGCCCGACCGGAACCGGCAGCGGGTCGCCGAGGTGATCGCCCAGGAGCTGCGCGGTGCCGGACCGGGCGACGTACCGGAGCGGCTGTGCACCGCGGCGGTACGGCTGCTGCCGGTGACGGGCGCGAGCGTGTCGCTGCGCGGCGAGGGGATGCCGGTTCCGGTGAGCGCCAGCAGCGATCAGGCCGCGCATCTCATGGACTTGCAGGCCACGCTGGGCGACGGCCCCTGCCTGTGGGCGGCGGAGACTGGCGCGCCGGTCTTCGCCTCCGACCTCACGGCGGGCCTGGACGCCTCCCGCTGGCCGGTGTTCGCCCAGCAGGCGGCCGCGGCCGGGGTGTCCGCGGTGTACGCGCTGCCGCTGGGCGACCGGGCGGTGTGCGTGGGCACCCTGGACCTCTACCGGGACCGCCCCGGCGAACTGGCCGCCGACGAGGTCCGTACGGCGCGGCTCGTGGCGGACGTGCTGACGGTCGCCCTCATGGCCCTGCCCCGCGGTGAGGAGGCCGGCCGGTACGGCGACGACGTCTGGCTGAGCCGCCTGGCCACCGGCCACGACGGCGTGCACCAGGCGGTCGGCATGGTCATGGCCCAGCGGGGTGTGAGCCCCGACGAGGCCCTGGCCCTCCTGCGCGCCCGCGCCTTCGCGAAAGGCCGCACGGTCCGGGACCTGTCCCAGGACGTCGTCCACGGCACGACGCACTTCGACGGGAGCGAGGAGGGGGACTGAGCGGACTTCCCCCTTCGGCCCGCCTCGCTGGACCGGCCGCCGTCCCTACACCTGCACCCGCCCCTGCTTCCGTACCTCCGTCAGCCGCTGGACGCCCAGTTGGACCGCTGCCTGGGTGGCCTCGTTGGGGACGTCGGTGAGGCCGCCGTTGGTGAGGGTGAAGGTGTCCTGGCCGGCGCGGACGGTGGCGACGTCGAGGGCGAGGGCGAGGGGGTCGCCGTCGGTGTTCCAGTTGGTGAGGATGACGCGCAGGCCCTGTCGGGCGTCGCCCACCTCGGGCAGCGGCTGCTCGGCGACGGTCGCGTCGAGGACCGTGCCGTCCGGGGCCTTGGCGGTGAAGCGGGCGCACTTCTCGGGGAGCGTCTTCAGCCAGCCGAGGACGCGGTCGACGTCGGCGGGGCGCCGGTCGGTGAGCTGGTAGCGGAGCTGGGCGCCGGTGTCGGCGTCGTCGAGGGCGACGACCGCGCGGGGCGGGGCGCCGAGGAGTTCGTCGGTGTAGAGGCCGTCGAGGAGTTTCTGGCAGTCGGCGGTCGGTGTGGTGGCCTTGAGCATGCCGTCCCGCCAGGTGGCGGTGCCCCGGGTCGGGGTCCAGGGCTCGCCGAGGTCGGTGCCGGTGATGAGCGCCTCGTGCGCCTGCGCGTCGGTGAGGGCGGGGGAGGCGACCGGAGCGGTGGGCTTGGCCGAGGACTGTTCGACGGTGGGTGAGGCGGGCCGGGCGGTCGGCGGGTGTTCCAGGCCGAGGGTGGCGCAGGAGGCGACGGTGAGCAGCCCGGTGACGGCCAGGGCGGAGGCGAGGAGGGTACGGCGGGTCATCGGGATGCCTCCTGGAGTGACCGGTGCGCACCGGTTCGTCGGGTTCCGCGGGGCGGGACGCGAGGGCCTCCGCCCCGGCACCGCGGGGTGCTCCCTCCCACGGCACCACCGCCACCGCCGACCGACCAGCGCGGCGGTCCGTCCGGGTTAATCGCCGACCGACGGCACCCGCTCGGTACCGCAGCGCTATTCGTTCGCCGGGTGACTTCGGCCGAGGCGTACGAGGTCCGTGCTGCCGTCTTCTCGGCGGCCTGCTGCGCCGCGCGGGGCGGGTCGCGGCCGGCGTCACCTGCTCGGTGCCGCCGCGTTGTTCGTTCGCCGGGCGACTTGGGCTGTTGTTATGGGCGCCACGTGGAGCGCGCCGCTCGGGCGGGCTGTTCGGTGTCGTCGCCGGGGACGGGCGTGAGTCCGACTCGGCCGAGGAGTACGAGGTCCGTGCCGCCGTCTTCTCGGCGGCCTGCTGTGCCGTGCAACCGGCGGTCCTGCCGGTCGCGCGGGCGCAGGAGGAACGGGCCCACGAGGTCGTACGGCGGGCGCTGGCCCGGGGACTGCGGGCCGAGGTGTCCGGCCCCGGTGACGGCACCCTCGGCGCCCGGATCCGGGCCGCGCGGCTGGTGCCGTACCAGGCGGTGATCGGGGACCGGGAGGCCGACGCGGGTCTGGCGGCCGTACGGCTGCGGGACGGGAGGCGTCCGGGGGCGGTGCCCGTGGCGGAGCTGCTGGACCGGATCGCCGCCCGCGCCGCGGATCGCGGAGCCGAACTCTGGTCCGCTGCGTAAGGTCACAGACGTAACAGCCCGCACAGACACAGAGGAGCGCCGCCGTGACCGGTCAGCCCATTCCGGTGATCATCGACTGCGACACCGGGGTCGACGACGCCCTGGCCCTGCTGTTCGCCGTACGGCACCCGGGGCTGGACGTGCGGGCGATCACCTGTGTGGCCGGGAACACCGATGTGGACGGTGTCGTCCGCAACACCCTGACCGTGCTGGAACAGGCAGGGGCCGGTGACATCCCGGTCGCGCGGGGTGCCGAACGCCCGCTGATCGAGCCGGTGCGCACGGCACGGCATGTGCACGGGCAGGACGGCATGGGCGACCTGGGGCTGCCCGCGCCCACCCGCCGCCCGGTCGACGTGGACGCGGTGACGCTGCTGCGGCGCGAGATCCTCGCGTCGCCCAGGCCGGTGACCCTGATCCCCATGGCGCCCCTGACGAACATCGCCCTGCTGCTGCGCACGCACCCGGAGGTGGTGCGCAACATCGAGCGGATCGTGTTCATGGGCGGCGCGGTGGCGACCGGCAACGCGACGGCGGTCGCGGAGTTCAACGTGTGGCACGACCCGGAGGCGGCGGCGATCCTGCTCACGGCCGGGGTGCCGATGACGATGTACGGCCTGGACGTCTTCAAGGAGGTCCTGGTCCCGGCCGCCGACGTCCAGCGGCTGCGCGCCAGTTCGGAGCCCCGCCTGCGGCTGGCGGGCGAACTCCTCGCCCACCGCGACCCGGCGACCTCGGGGGACCCCACCCCCACGGGCGGCCTGGGCGACGCGGGCGCGGTCTGCGCGGTCGTCGACCCGGACGGCCTGACCACCGAACTGCTCCCGGTCGAGGTGAGCCTGGCCCCCGGCGCCACCCGGGGCCAGACCGTCGTCGACCGACGCCCCCGGCCCGGCGAAGCCGAGATCCATCACGGACCGCGCGAACAGGCCCTGGTGGACGTGGCGTTGGGCGTCGACCAGGACCGCTACGTGAAGCTGTGGCTGACGGTCGTGGAGGGGGCGTAGCCCCACGCAGCCAGAGGTCCCTGCGGGGCCTGCGGTCAAGGGCTTCCTCGAGATCCGGTGGTAGCGGGGCCGCGGCCACTCCGCCCGGTGACACCACACGCGATGCGGGCCCGCCCGCTTCGGCGCCGCGGGTTTCGGCGCCGCGGGTTTCAGCGACGCGCTGAAGGCCGAGGCCGAGGCGGAGCGCGGTCACGCCCTGCCGATCGGCTCGGCGAACTCCACGGTCGGGCGCTGCCGACGGTCACGCTGCCGACGGCCAGGCTGTCCTGACCGAGCGGGTCTGACGGACCGCTGCGGGAACCGCACCGGTCGATGGGTGGCCGTCGGCGCCGTCCGGGTCCGGCGGCGGGGGACGAGGACGACCGCCCCGCGCCGTGGGGGCGTCGGGGCGGTCGTCCCGCGAGATCGTTCACCGGGAACTGCCGGCGGCCGGCGGCGTCAGGCCTGGCTGCCCTTGCGGCGCCTGGTCGCCACGACGATCGCCGCACCGCCCAGCAGGAGGGCCGCCGCGCCGCCCGCGATGACGGGTGTGTTGCTGTCCGCGCCGGTTTCGGCGAGGTCGCCGCCACCGCCGTGGGGGTGGGGCCGCGGCCGGGGTGGATTCCGAGGCGGAGG
>NZ_MPOH02000017.1:0-20865 GCF_001896135.2 Streptomyces phaeoluteigriseus | reverse complement strand
CGCTCCGGGCGCGGGACGGGCGCGGGACGGGCGCGGGACGGGGCGCGGGACGGGGCGCGGGACGGGCGCGGGACGGGCGCTGGATACGCTTCGGGGGTGACCACTGCTGACTTCGCCACGTACATCGCCTCGCTGCCCCGCATCCTGGCCGGCGCCGCCGCGCTCTTCCGCGACGAGCGGGGGCGGGTGCTGCTGGTCGAGCCCAACTACCGTGCCGGGTGGGCGCTTCCGGGCGGCACGATCGAGTCCGACGACGGCGAGACCCCACGCCAGGGCGCGCGCCGCGAGACGCTCGAGGAGATCGGCCTCGACCGCGAACTCGGCAGGCTGCTCGCCGTCGACTGGGCGCAGGGTCCGAACCGGCCGCCGCTGGTGGCGTACGTGTACGACGGCGGAGTCCTCGGCGAGGACGACCTCAAGTCGATCCGCCTGCAGGAGGAGGAGCTGCTGTCCTGGCGGCTGGTCCCGCGCGAGGAGATCACCGACCACCTCCTGGGCTCCCTCGGTCACCGGGTGCTGGCCGCGCTGGACGTCCTGGCGGACGGCTCGGGGACGGCGGAACTGGAGAACGGTCACCGGGTGGCGTGACCCGGGGGAAGCGTCTGCCGGCGGTTCGGTGGGGGTGCCCGGCTCACCCCTCCACGTCACGCGGTCTGACGTCCACCGTGCGCAGCGCCTCGTCGCGGGTCGCGGTCCGCGCCTCGGTGCGGTGACCACGCTCGATGTAGTCGCGCACCACGAGTTCGACGGCGTCCTGGGGGTTGCCCACACCGGTGAGCACCATGACCTCGACGACGAGATCGGCGTCGAGGGAGATGTTGACCTTGGCCATGCCGGGACGGTAGCACCGGCCGGGGTCACTGGACATGCGTTCGCCGATGACGCAGGCGGTTCGGGCACTGGCGCCGTCGTCCCGGGGACGCCCCGGCGGCCGCCGGGGGCCGTCGGGGCATCGAAGTGGGCCGTGGACGCGGCCTGGTCGTGCGGCCTGGTCGCCGGTGGGGCAGGCCCTAGCCTCCGAAGGTGACGACCAGGCGGCCGTCCGAGGCGAAGGACCAGCGCAGGGCTCCGGCGTAGGAGGAGCAGCGGGAGCCGTTCGTGCCGGACCAGAACTGGTTGGTGCTGTCGGCGCTGCCGATGATCCGGTCGTTGGTGCCGCTGCCGCTCCGGCAGGAGGTGTTGTTGCTGAACACCGAGGTGCCTGCGTCGAAGTTGAAGTTGCGCTGGGCGTTGTCGATGCTGATGTTGTCCGACACCTTCATCGAGCCGGGGTTGCTGTTGTAGGTGAAGCCGTGCTTGCCGTTGTGGTAGGCGATGCTGCGCCGGACGATGTGGTTGACCCCGATGTCCTCGCCGCCGAGCTTGTAACCGTTTCGGTCGCCGTTACCGGCCTGGGAGCCGTCGCTGAGGGTGCCGTTGTCGTAGGCGAGGGAGTCCTCGATGGTCACCGGGCCGATCGGGCCGGTGTCCGTCTTGGTGTAGAGGTCCCAGCCGTCGTCGATGTTGTGGTGGGACACGGCGTACCGGAAGACGTTTCCGGGACCGGTGGTGAGCTTGGCGGCGAAGCCGTCGGCGTCCTCACCGTCGGAGTCGGCGTTGTCGTGCGACTCCGCGCTCAGGACGAGGTTGTTCGACGGCCACTGGCTGCTGGGGGTGCTGGACAGCATCCGCGAGAGCTGGAGGCCGGTGTCGCGGTTGAAGCGCGTCACCGTGCGCTCGAAGATGTTGTTGCTGCCGCCGACGAAGATCCCGTTGTCCCCGGCGCGCTCGACGACGATTCCCTTGACGTGCCAGTACGACCCGTTGACGGCGAGGCCGCGGTTGGCGGGGTCCTCGGCCTGGGCCGAGAAGTTGAGGACGGGCGTCTCCCCGGGGTGGGCGAGGAGTTCGGTGCGGTCGGCCGCGGTGCCGCTGTTGCCCGCCGGGATGGTGACCGTCTGCGCGTGGGCGTACGTCCCGCCGCGCAGGTAGATCGTGCCGCCGGGGGTGATGCGGCTGATCGCGGAGGTGAGCGTGGTGGGCGCGGCCTGGGTGCCCGCCGCGCCGTCGGTGCCGTTCGGCGCCACGTAGAGAGCGGTCGCCGAGGGCGGCGGGGTGGTGGTGTCGCCCACTTCCGCGTCGAGACGGTCGATGTTGGGCAGTCCGGCGGCGGCGGTGGGGCTGATCCGGACGGTGTTGCCGCCCGGACTCACCGGCACCGACAGCGTCTTCGTCGACCAGGTGCCCCAGGCGCCGGTGCTCTCGAAGGAGACCGCGGTGGCCGACGCGCCGTTCACCGTGAGGGTCGCGGGGCGGGCGGCGGTGCTCCCGTTGGCGAAGCGGATGCTCAGGGTCGCCGTCCCGGCGGCGGAGGCGTTCACGGTGAACTGCGCGTAGGCGCCCACCGCGTTGGTGGCGTTGCAGAATCCGCTGCCGGAGTAGCCGGCCCAGTCGGAGTCGATGGTGCCGGTGCAGACCGCCGGGGAACTCTCGGCCTCGTAGCGGGTGGACGCGGCCTGCGCGGTGTTGCCGGACAACGCGACGAGTGTGCCGGCCAGCAGGCCGACGCACGCGATGACGGGTCTCCGTTGCATCGTTCTCTCTCCAGGTGGTTGCGGCTCGTCCGACGGGGGGTTCGTCGACCCCTTTTCTCTGCGGCGGGCCCGGTGCGACCATACGGCTGGTTCGACGACGTGAACATGGATGACGACCGGGTGGCGTGCGCAGATGACCAATGCGCTTGTTTCAGGAAGGTAAGCGCTTGCCATGGCCTCGTCAACGGTCGTGCATATGGTTGTTGTTCAGAAGCATGAACGTCTGCGAGCGCTAGAACAGCGCTGCCACACTCCGTCCGCTCTCGAAGTCCAGCAGCCGCCGCTTGCGCTCCAGGCCGCCGCCATAGCCGGTGAGGCCGCCGTTCGCGCCGACGACACGGTGGCAGGGGATGATGATGCCCACCGGGTTCCGGCCGTTGGCGAGACCCACGGCACGGGAGGCGGTCGGGCTGCCGAGGGCCTCGGCGAGTTCGCCGTAGGTGCGGGTCTCGCCGTAGGGGATCTGCCGCAGGGCCTCCCAGACCGTGCGCTGGAACGGCGTGCCGTGCAGACGGAGCGGGAGCGTGAACTCCTTCGACTCTCCCGCGAAATAGGCCTCCAGTTGTGCCTCGGTCTCCCCGAAGAGGACGGCGTCGCGGGGACCGAAGCTCTCCTCCGGTGGGCGGTGGCGCTGTTCGGTCATGTAGAGGCCGCACAGGACGCCGTCGTCGGCGACGAGTGTGAGAGGTCCGTACGGGCTGTCGATGACGGTGTGCCGCTTCATGGTGGGTCCGTTCGTGAACGTGCTCAGGCAGGCAGGAAGTTGATCGGGTGGCTGTCGGTCGCCCACAGGTACTGGACGGCGTACGCCCGCCAGGGGCGCCACGCCGCGGCACGGTCGGTGAGCGCCGCCGGAGTCGACGGCAGGCCCAACTCCCGTGCGGCGCGCCGAACTCCGAGGTCGGTGGGGAGGAAGGCATCGGGGTCGCCGAGGGCCCGCATCGCGATGACGTCGACCGTCCAGGGGCCGAAACCGGGTAGCGCCAGTAGCCGGGCGCGAGCCTGCGTCCAGTCGGACTCCACCCCCAAGCGCAGTCTGCCGTCGGCGAGTTGCTCGACCAGGGTGGTGAACGTCGTACGGCGGGTGCGCGGCATCGCCAGGGACTCGGGATCGACGGCGGCGAGCGCCTCGGGCGTCGGGAAGAGATGGGTGAGGCCGCCCTCCGGGTCGTCCACGGCGTCCCCGTGCGCGGCGACCAGACGGGCCGCGTGGGTACGGGCCGCCGCCGTGGACACCTGCTGCCCGAGAACCGCGCGCACCGCGAACTCAGCCTCGTCCACGGTGCGCGGGACGCGGCGGCCCGACGCCTTGTCGACCAGCGGGGCGAGCAGCGGGTCCGTGCGCAACTGGTCGTCGACGGCGACGGGATCGGCGTCCAGGTCGAGCATCCGCCGGCAACGGCTGATGGCGACGGTGAGATCCCGCAGGTCACTGAGGGTGAGCCGACAGGCGATGTGGTCGGGACGCGGGGCGAGCCCCACGATCCCGTGCCCGTACGGCAGCCGCAGCGTGCGCCGGTACGCCCCGTCCCGCCACTCCTCCACCCCCGGCACGGCGGTCGCCGCCAGGTGCCCGAAGAGGTTGTCGGGGTTGAGAGGAGCGCGGAACGGCAGGCGGAGGTGGAGGGTGGCGGGGGCGGGGGTGGCCGCGGGTGTCGCGGTGGTTCCGGGTGGCTGGGTGCGGGGCGTCGGGGTGCGTGGCGGCAGGGCGCGGAGTGCCGCCGCGGTGGCGTCGTTCCGCTTCGGGACGCGGGCGCGCAGCTCGGTCGGGGAAAGGGCGAAGACCTCTCGCACGGTGTCGTTGAACGTCCGGACGGAGGCGAAACCCGCCGCGAACGCCACGTCCGCCATGGACAGTTCGGTGGACTCGACGAGCAGCCGGGCGGTCTGGGCCCGCTGGGCTCGGGCCAACGCGAGCGGTCCCGCGCCCAGTTCGGCGAGGAGTTGACGCTCGACCTGGCGGGTGCTGTAGCCGAGGCGTCCGGCGAGGCCCGGCACCCCCTCACGGTCGACCACACCGTCGGCGATCAGCCGCATGGCGCGGGCGACGAGGTCGGCGCGCCGGTTCCACTCCGGCGAGCCGGGGCTGGTGTCGGGCCGGCAGCGTTTGCAGGCCCGGAAGCCGGCCTGCTGGCAGGCGGCGGCGCTCGCGTGGAAAACCATGTTCTCCGGTTTCGGCGCCACCACAGGACAGCTCGGCCGGCAGTAGATGCCGGTGGTCAGGACCGCTGTGAAGAACCATCCGTCGAACCGCGCGTCCTTGGATCGCACGGCACGCACACAGCGCTCCCGGTCGGTGTACATCCCGTTCAGCATGCCTCCAGCATCGGCCACCGACCCGTCCCGCGCTGGCGAGAATCCGACATCGTCCTCGCCTGTCCAGCGGCATCGCCGGTCACCCCTGCCAGGCGCGCTCCCGCAGCAGCCGCAGCCCGTTCAGCCCGACCAGCACGGTCGACCCCTCGTGACCGGCCACACCGAGCGGCAACGGGAGGTGGCCTACGAGGTCCCAGAGGACCAGGCCGGTGATGAACGTACCCGCGATCACCAGGTTCTGCAGCACCAGCCGACGCGCGGTCCGCGACAGCCGTACGACCGCCGGTACGGCCGTGAGGTCGTCGCGGACCACGACGGCGTCCGCCGCCTCCAGCGCCAGGTCGGAACCCGCCCGGCCCATCGCGAGACCCGAGTGCGCGGCGGCGAGCGCGGGCGCGTCGTTGACTCCGTCGCCGACGAACAGCACCTTGCGGCCGACGAGTTGGAGTTCCCGGACGGCGTTCACCTTGTCCTCGGGGAGCAGGTCCGCGCGGACGTCCGTGATGCCGGTGGCCTCCGCGACCCGGGCGGCGGCGTGCGCGTTGTCGCCGGTGAGCAGGACGGGGGTGGTGCCGGTCAGCCCGGCCAGGGCGGCGGTGGCGGCCGGGGCGGCGGGACGGAGGCGGTCGGTGAGGGTGAGGGTGCCGACGGGGGTGGAGTCGCGGGTGACGAGGACGGTGGTGCCGGCCGAGGGGTGGGAGTGGGGACGGAGGTGGGGGCTGGGGGCTACTGGATTGCGCATACCGTCGGCGGGCGACGGGCGGTCGCCCGCATCCTGCATACCGTCGTCGGCGACCGGACAGTCGACCCCGTTTCGCATACCGTCGTCGGCGGCCGACGGACGGTCGACCCCATTCCGCGTACCGTCGACCTCGTGCATACGGTCGTCGAGATCCCGCACACCGTCGACCCGACGCATACGGTCGGCAGGATCCCCCATCCTGCCCACCTCCACCGCACGTCCCTCGACCACCGCGCGGACTCCCCGCCCCGGCGTCGCCACGAACCCCTGCGCCGTGGCGATGCGCAGCCCGCGGGCCCGTGCCGCCCCCACGACCGCTCGCGCCAGCGGATGTTCGCTGGGCAGCTCGGCGGCCGCCGCCAGGGCGAGGAGGGCGTCCGCGTCGAGGCCGGAGCCCGGCAGCGGGCTGACGTCGGTGACCTCGGGGGTGCCCTCGGTCAGGGTGCCCGTCTTGTCGAGGGCCACGGTGTCGATCTCGCCGAGGCGTTCCATGGCGACGGCCGACCTGACCAGGACACCGTGCCGGCCGGCGGTGGCGATGGCGGACAGGAGCGGCGGCATGGTGGCGAGGACGACCGCGCACGGGGACGCGACGATCATGAAGGTCATCGCGCGGAGCAGGGCGTCCGGGAGGTCCTCGCCGAAGGCGAGCGGCACGGCGAAGACGGCGAGGGTCGCGGCCACGATCCCGACGGCGTAGCGCTGTTCGATCTTCTCGATGAACAGCTGGGTCGGCGCCTTGGTGCGGGACGCCTCCTCGACGAGGGTGACGATGCGGGCGATGACGGAGTCGGCGGGGTCGCGTTCGACGCGGACACGGAGGGCCCCGGTTCCGTTGAGCGTGCCGGCGAAGACGTCGTCGCCGGGGCGCTTGAGGACAGGGAGGGGTTCGCCGGTGATGGTCGCCTGGTCGGCCTCACTGACACCGTCGACGACGCGGCCGTCGGCGCCGATACGTTCGCCCGGCCGGACCAGCAGCAGGTCGCCGACGCCGAGTTCGGCGGCCGGGACCGTTTCCTCGCCGTGGTCGGTGAGTCGGGTCGCGGTGTGGGGGGCGAGGTCGAGGAGGCCGCGGACGGAGTCGGCGGTGCGGGCGGTGGCCAGCGCTTCCAGGGCGCCGGAGGTGGCGAAGATGACGATCAGCAGGGCGCCGTCGAGGACCTGGCCGATCGCGGCCGCGCCGAGCGCGGCGACGATCATCAGCAGGTCGACGTCGAGGGTCTTCTCGCGCAGCGCCCGCAGTCCTTCGCGTGCCGGTTCCCAGCCGCCGGCCGCATAGGCGACCGCATACAGGATCCCGTACATCCACGACGGTGCGCCGCCGACGTCGCACCCGAGGCCGGCCAGGAAGGAGACGGTCGCCACGAGGGCCCAGCGGGCCTCGGGAAGGGCGAGGAGACGGGTGCGGCGGCGGGGTGGCGTCGAGCCCGCGGTGGTGGAGGGGGGGACGAGGATGATGGACACCCGCCTCACCATACAGGAATACATGAAGACTCGTTCATTCATTCATGCCCGCTGAGTAGGATGCCCCCATGGGTCATGGAGCCGTCACCACCACAGCCACCGAACGCGTGCGTCTGGACGCGGACAACGTGGCCAAGGTGGCCACCACCCTCCAGGCCCTTTCCACCCCCTCCCGGCTGCTGATCCTCGCCCGTCTGCGCGAAGGACCGCTGCCGGCGACGGAGTTGGCCGCCGCGGTCGGTATGGAGCAGTCCGCGTGCTCCCACCAACTGCGGTTGCTGCGCAACCTGGGCCTGGTGGTCGGCGAGCGGCGCGGCCGTTCGGTCGTGTACGCACTGCACGACCACCACGTCGCCGAACTCCTCGACCAGGCCGTCTACCACGTGGAGCATCTGCGGCTCGGCGTCAGTGACACCACTGAGTGACGGGGGAACCGCCTCGCCCGGGCAGACGTGGCCGCCGTACGCGGGCCGCTTTCCCCACCGCTTCCGTCACCCGCGGCATCACCACGAAGTGGAGCCCGGGTCGGCGCCACCCCTCCCCCGGCGCCCGGCCCTCGGCTGCCACGATGTCAGGGCCCGGATGACGAGTACGTCGATCGCCATCACCACCACCGACCACACCGGCTCGTACGGCAGGAACAGGAACTGGGCGACGAGGCTGAGCGAGGCGAGGAAGATGCCCGGAAAACGGGCCGGGGCCGCGCCCCTGAGGAGAGCCGCGCCGGTGACGGCGACCAGGGCGCCCAGGACGAGGTGGAGCCGGCCCCAGCCGGTGAGGCTCAGCCCGTAGCCGTACGAGCCGACACGGGCGTAGATGTCGTCCTCCGCGATCGCCGCGATGCCCTGGAGAAGGGCGAGGAATCCGCCGCACAGCATCAGGGTGCCGGCGAAGGCGACACCACCGGTGATCCGGGCGCCGGACGGGGTCGGCGTGCGCGGTCCGCCGGGCGGCACCGACCAGGCGGTGCCGATCTCCCCCTGCGGGTCGCACCGGTGGCCCCGGTCCGCGGTGCGTCCGTGCGGTGACCGTTCACGCCCGTCACCCTCGGCGTCCGACCCGCCCGGACCGCCGGGACCGCCCGAGCCGCCCGAGCCGCCCGTGGGGGCACCACCCTCCGCCATGGGCTCTCCCTCGTCCGTCGGCGGGTCCGCCGGGTGTCAGGACATCCCGCCCGCACGGCGAGGGCGAGCGCGGCGGGTCCGTCCGGGTGAACGGTCCCGCCGCGGCGTCTCACATGTTGATCATGTGTCCGGCCAGGCCGTGCACGGCCTCCTTGACGGCCTCGCTCAGCGTCGGGTGGGCGTGGACGTTGCGGGCGACCTCGTGGACGGTGAGGTCCCACTGCTGGGCCAGCGTCAGCTCGGGCAGCAGCTCGGTGACGTCGGGGCCGATGAGGTGGCCGCCGAGCAGCTCGCCGTACTTGGCGTCACTGATCAGCTTCACGAAGCCGGTGGTGTCGCCGAGACCGTGCGACTTGCCGTTGGCGGTGAAGGGGAACTTGGCGACCTTGACGTCATGCCCGAGGTCGCGGGCCTGGGCCTCGGTGTAGCCGAAGCTGGCGATCTGGGGCTGGCAGAAGGTGGCGCGCGGAATCATCGCGTAATCGAGTTCCATGGTTTCCGCGTCGGCGAGGGTCTCGGCGGCGATGACGCCCATCGCCTCGGCGGCGTGCGCGAGCATCAGCTTGGCGGTGACGTCGCCGATGGCGTAGATGTGCGGGACGGAGGTGCGGCAGTGGCCGTCCACGTCGATGGCGCCGCGCTCGGTGACCGTCACTCCGGTGTTCTCCAGGCCGTAACCCGTGACGTTCGGCGCGAAGCCGATGGCCTGGAGGACCTTGTCGGCCTCCAGGACCTGCTGGGAGCCGTCCTTTCCGGTGACGGTGACCTGGACCTGCAGGCCGGACTCGTCGATCGCCTCGACCCGGGTGGAGGTGAGCACGTCGATGCCCAGCCGGCGGTACTGCTTGGCCAGTTCGGCGGAGACCTCGGCGTCCTCCAGCGGCGCCATCCGGTCCAGGAACTCCACGATCGTGACCTTCACGCCGTAGTGGTGCAGGACGTAGGCGAACTCGATGCCGATCGCGCCGGCCCCCGCGATGACGATCGACTGCGGCAGGTCCTCGGCGAGGATCTGCTCCTCGTACGTCACCACGCGTGCGCTGCGCTTGGTGCCGGGCAGCAGCCTGGGCGTGGCGCCGGTGGCGATGATGCAGTGGTCGAACCCGATGGTGCGGGTCTCCCCGTCGTAACCGGTCACCCGGAGGTTGTGCGCATCGAGGAACGTGCCGCGGCCGTCGTACTCGGTGATCTTGTTCTTCTTCATCAGGAAGTGGACGCCCTTGACGCGACCGTCGGCGACCTTGCGGCTGCGGCGGTAGGCCGCGCCGTAGTCGAAGGAGACCTCTCCGTCGACCTTGATCCCGAACGTCTTCGCCTCACGGGTGAAGATGTGCGCGAGTTCGGCGTTGCGCAGGAGCGCCTTGGTCGGGATGCAGCCCACGTTCAGGCAGACGCCGCCCCAGTACTTCTCCTCCACGACGGCGACGCGTTTTCCCAGCTGGGCGGCGCGCACCGCGGCGACGTAGCCACCGGGCCCGGCGCCGAGTACGACGACATCGAAGCGCTCGTCCTGCTCCACCATGGGACGTTCCTCTTCCTCGGTTGGCGTTACCCGTTCCGTGGTGGATTGTTCCGCTCCACCGCGCCCACCGCCACAGAGATCATCACGGTGTGTCCGAGATCGCCATGGGGAGGGACCCGTCGGCGGCGGCTCCGGCGGGCCCCTCCCGGATACGGCTACTCCGTCGCCGTCGGCCTTCGCGAGGCCGCCGTCGCCCGCGTGACCCGCTTCAGCGGACGCAGCCGGTAGCTGTAGGCGTAGTCCCGGTCGGCGAACAGCTTGTACTCGTCGTGGGTGTGCGCGCCCCAGCTGTTGTCCCCGCCGACGCCCATCTGCCGGTGGTTCAGCCGCAGTACGACCTCGGGGCGGGGGGTGAGCTGGTAGTCGTGGCGGGCGCCGACCGACAGGTCCTCGGGTGTGAAGTGGGAGGCGTTGACCTCCAGCAGGGGTTCGCCGGTGGCGAGCAGGCCGACGCCGTCGCGGTCGGTGAGGGCGACCCAGCGCACGTCGGTCCTGTTGCCGTTCTCCTGCGGGCGGATATACGGGGTCCACTGCCCGGTGACCGTCCCCGAGTGCAGGCCCACGTCGGTGCCGTTGTTGCGGTCCCAGTGGTTCTCCTCGGGCCCGCGCCCGTAGTAGTGCACGTGCTCCAGGCGGGCCGGCAGAAACAGGATGCTCCCGACCTCCGGGAGGTACGGCAGGTTCGCGGCGCCCGGGTGCAGGGTGTGGTCGACCTTGATCTCGGCGTTTCCGAAGACGGTGTAGGTGGTGGAGTACGTCGACGGTGTCGTGGTGGGCAGTGTGCCGGTGACCTTGATCTCGACGGCCCGGTCGCGCAGGGCCCGCACGCTCACACCGGTGACCGTGCGGAGGGTGCCCGCGTCTCGCCAGGTCTGGTTGCGGGTGTGCTGGCCGTTTCCGTGGTCGTTGTCGGTGGGCGCCCGCCAGAAGTTGGGTGTGGGGCCGGAGGTGACGAGACGGGTGCCGTCGGCCACGTAGGAGGTGATGACGCCGGCGCGTTTGTCCACGGTGACGGAGAAGTCCCGGCCGGTGACGGTGACCTTCGTGTCGCCGTCCTCGTGGGTGAGGGCGGGAACGTCCGCGAGCGGCACGGGGGTCACGGCCGGGCTGCCCGCGTCGATCGGGAGCTGCTGCCGCGCCACCTCGAAGCCCGCCCTGGCCCAGGGGGTGGACTCCTTGAGGGTGAAGGACAGTTCGAGGAAGTACTCGCTGCCGGGTGCCGGGGCGGTGGGCGGCCTCAGGGGGACGGTGATGTCCTTGCGGGACAGCGGCGGGACGTCGAGCTGGCCGCGGGTCAGCCTGCCCCTCTGGACGACCTTCCCGTCGGCGACGAGCGACCAACCGCAGGAGAACTCGCGGAGGTTGGTGAAGAGGTACTCGTTGGTCAGCGTGACCGCGCCGGGTGTGCCGCCGGACGCCGGTGCGGCGTTGACGGCCTGGTAGACGCGCTTGACCTCGGCGGCCTTGCCGGTGTGGCCGCGGTCCGCGGTGAGGAGGCCGTCGGCGACGAAGTTGCCGTCGTTGGGGAGGTCGCCCCAGTCGCCTCCGTAGGCGAGGAAGGTCTTCTCCGGCGGCTGCTTCTCGTCGACGCCGACGGTCGCCGCGTCGAACCAGAACCGCACGCCGTCGTCACCGGGACCACGGCCGTCGTCGGCGAGTTCGGCCGCGGTCAGCGCGCGGGCGTAGACGCGGGCGCGGCGGATGCTGCCGCTGAACTCGCGGGTGTGGTTGTCGGTGTCGTTTCCGAGCGCGAGGGGTGCGGTGTTGTTGCCCGGGCGGCGGGTCGTGGTGCGGGTGGCCCGCTGCACGCCGTCGACGTACAGGGTGAGGGAGCCGGCGTCCGCGTCGAAGACACCGGCGATGTGGTGTTCGCGCCCGGTCCAGTCCTCGGGGACGGTCCAGGTGGTGGTGATCCACTGGCCGCCGCCGTGGATGAAGAACTCCAGCGTCCGGTCGTGCTGTTTCAGGGCGTACTGGGTGTCGCCCTTGGCGATGATCGGCTGGTGGTATCCGGTGTGGCGGGGGGTCACCCAGGCTTCCAGGGTGAGGGAACCGGTGAGGTCCAGGCGGGGGTCGCGGGCGAAGACGGTGGCGCCGGAGACACCCTGGTCGCGGTCGAAGGTGCCGCTGGACGCCATGAGTTCACCCCGCAGCCGGGCGGGGCCGGTCTCGGTGAACAACGTGCGCGCGGGAGTGGGCCAGGTGAGGGACTGGTCGACGAAGTCCCAGATCCAGCCGCCCTGGAGGACGTCGTAGCGGCGGACGAGGTCCCAGTACTTCTTGAAGTTGCCGGTGGAGTTCCCCATCGCGTGGCTGTACTCGATCATGACGTACGGCCGGGTGTCGGCGGTGTCCTTCGCCCGCTGCTCGACCCGCTGGGGACTGTCGTACATCTCGGAGCGGATGTCGCTGATGCCGGGCCGGTCGTCGCCCTCGTACTGGATGACGCGGGTGGGGTCGTAGGAGCGGATCCAGTCGTACATGGCGGTGAAGGTGCTGCCGCCGCCGGCCTCGTTGCCGAGGGACCAGATCACGACCGAGGCGTGGTTCTTGTCCCGGTGGACCATGTTCTCGGCGCGGGCCACGCAGGCGGCCGTCCAGTCGGGGTGGTCACCGGGGTACTCGGAACGGATGCCGTGTGTCTCCAGGTTGGTCTCGTCGACGAGGTAGAGGCCGTACTCGTCGGCGAGTTCGTACCACTGCGTGTTGTTCGGGTAGTGCGAGGTGCGGACGGAGTTCATGTTCAGCGCTTGATGATCTCGATGTCCTCGATCATGTCGGCGCGGGTGAGGGCGGTGCCGCGGGCGGGGTGCATCTCGTGCCGGTTGGTGCCGCGGAAGGAGACCGGGCGGCCGTTGATACGCATGAGCCCGTCCTTGAGAGCGAACTCGCGCAGGCCGACCCGGTGGGAAAGGGTTTCGATCACCTTTCCGGCGGGGTCGCGCAATTGCAGGACGGCGGTGTACAGGTAGGGGTCCTCGGCGGACCAGAGGCGGGGCGAGGGCACGGACCTCGCGGCCCGTACGGACACCTCTCCGCCGGAGGCGAGGTCGACGCTCTGCCGGAGCGGCCGGGGCCAGACGGGGTGACCGCCGGCGTCGTACAGAAGGGTGTCGACGGTATACCGCCCACCGGATCCGCCCGCGTAGTCCCGCACGCTCGCCGTCACCGCCAGCTCCGCGGTGGTGTGGTCGGCACCGAGCGGGGTGTCGAGCTTGAAGTCGCGCAGGTGGACGGCCGGGGTGGAGAACAGGTGGACCGAACGGAAGATGCCGCTCAGCCGGATCATGTCCTGGTCCTCCAGCCAGTCGCCGTCGGAGTAGCGGTAGACCTCGACGGCGATCTGGTTGGTGCCGGGCTTCAGATGCTCGGTGATGTCGTACTCGGCGGGGGTGAAGGAGTCCTCGTGGTAGCCCACGAGACGACCGTTGATCCACACGTAGTGCGCCGACTTGACGCCCTCGAAGTGCAGGAACGTCCGTCGGCCCGCCCAGCTCCCCGGCACGGTGAAGGTACGCCGGTACTGGCCGACGGGGTTGTAGCGGGTGGGCGCGGCGGGCGGCTGCGGGTCCTCGCCGTGACCGTTGGGACCCCAGTACGGGTAGGTGATGTTGAGGTAGATCGGGCGGTCGTACCCGTGCATCTGCCAGACCGACGGCACCGGGAGGGTGTCCCAGGCACTGTCGTCGAGGTCGGTGCGGTGGAAGTCGGCATCGCGGTCGTCGGGGCGGTCGGCGTGCGCGAACTTCCAGGTCCCGTCCAGGCTGAGCCGGTACGGGGAGCGGGTGCGGTCGGCGGCGAGGGCCTGGGCGAGGGTCGCGTACGGCATGAGGGTGGCGTGGGGTGGTTCGGTGCCGAGCCGGAAGACGTCGAGGTGACCGTTCCATTCCGGGGTCGTCTCCGCGGCGGCGGCGCGGCGGCCGGTGGCGGGGGCGGAGAGGGCGAGCGCGCCGACCACGGCGGCCGAACCTTCGAGGAGACGACGACGGCTGACGACCACCCGCTGGGGGCGGTCCGGCCGGTCCATGGACGACACGTGCGGGTGCGACATGACCATGACCTTCCTCGGGGCGAACCGTGCGGCTGCACGGGACAGAGGGTGCGTCAGATCTTGTCCGTTACTGTTGGGAAACCGAACAGGGGCGCGCCGATATTGGCCTAATATCAACTCAACTCGGCGCAACGCGACTTGACCGGGATCACCGTGGGTGACCGTCTGTCAGTAGACATCCCGCACATAACGTTTGTCGGCGGCCAACTGCTTGACGTACGCCGCCGCCTCCGTCTCCCCCAGACCGCCGTGGACGACGGCGATGTCCCGCAGGGCCTGGTCGACGTCCCTGGCCATGCGGGAGGCATCCCCGCAGACGTAGAAGTGGGCGCCGTCCCGCAGCCAGGACCACAGCTGGGAACCGTGCTCGCGCATCCTGTCCTGCACATAGACCTTGGCGCGCTGGTCGCGGGAGAAGGCGGTGTCCAGGCGTTCCAGGCTGCCGTCCGCGAGCAGGGCGGTCAGTTCCTCCTCGTAGTAGAAATCGGTTGCCCGCCGCTGCTCGCCGAAGAACAGCCAGTTCGGGGCCCGGTGACCGCGCGCCCGGCGCTCCTCCAGGAAGCCGACGAAGGGTGCGATCCCGGTGCCGGGCCCCACCATCACCATCGGGGTCGCCGGATCGGCGGGCGGCCGGAAGTGCGGTGAGCGCTGCACGTGCACCGGTACCTCGGTGCCCGGCCCGGCGTCGGCGAGGAAGGGCGAACAGACACCCTGCCGGGGACGGCCGGCCAGGTTCTCGTAACGCACCACGGAAACGGTGAGCGAAACGAGGTGGGGGTCGGTGAGCGGACTCGACGATATGGAGTACAGCCGCGGCTGGAGCCGTCCCAGCACCTCGGCCCACTCCTGCGCCCCGGCCCGCACCCCGAACTCGGCGGCCACGTCCACGGCCTGCCGCCCCCAGGACCATTTCGCCAGCTCCCCCTTGTTGTCCGGGCGCAGCAGCTTGCGCAGTTCGCGCGGGTCGCGGCTGCGGTCGGCGGTGAAACGCAGCAGAGCGGGGGTGATGCGGGTGATGTCGAGGTGGCGCAGCAGTGCCTCGCCGAGGCCGACCTCGCCGACACCGTTCAGCCGCACCCGCGCATCCGCGGCGAGACCGGTCAGCGCCAGCCATTCCGCGACCAGCTCCGGCGAGTTGAGGGGGCGTACACCGAGAGCGTCACCGGCCTCGTAGACGAACGGGGTCTCGCTGTCGCGGGTGTCGAAGGTGAAACGGCGTACCTCCTTGCCCGAGCCCGCCCGACTCAGCAACCGGTTGCCGACCAGGCGGGCGGTCACGGCGGCGGGACGGCCGGACCGTCGCGGGGCTGCGGCGGCGGGCGGCGAGGGCCTGGCCGGTGCGGCGGGCACGGCGAGCGCGAGCGGCACGGCCGCCGACACCGGTCGTAGCGTCTCCTGGGGTCCCGCCGCTCCCCCGCCCGCCCCGGGCTCCGCCTCCGTGAGCGCCACGAGCACCTGGTCCAGCCAGGCGTCCGCCTGCGGCTCGTAGTCCGGTTCGCAGTCCGTGCGCGGCGCCAGCCGTACGGCGCCCAGCTCGTCCATGCGGTGGTCGAGCCGGCGTCCGTGTCCGCAGAAGTCGTCGTAGGAGGAGTCGCCGAGGGCGAGCACGGCGTAGCGGCGGCCGGTGAGGCGTCCGGCGTCCAGGCCGGCCAGGCCGTCCCAGAAGCCGGTGCCGTTGTCGGGGGCGTCGCCGTCGCCGAAGGTGCTGGTGATCAGCAGGAGATCGGCGTCGGAGGGCAGCGCGGCGGGGTCGGCCTCGTCCATGGCGACGAGGGAGGCGGTGTGGCCGCCCGCGGCGATCCGGTCGGCGGTGGCGGCGGCGACCTCCTCGGCGTTGCCGGTCTGCGAGGCCCACAGGACCACCACCCGGCGTCCCGCGGGCCGCCGCGGCGCGCCGTCGGCGCGGATGGCGGCACCCGTGCCCGCCTCGGTGCGGGAGTACATCCCGGCGAGGGTGCCGTTGACCCAGAGGGCGTGGTCGGGGCTGAAGGGCGCGTCCGGCGGCAGTACCGGCACGCCGGGAGCGCCGGCGGGGATCCCGGCGAGGAAGCCGACCAGATACCGGCGTTCCCGCTCGCTCAGGACGGGCGGCGGTGCGGGTTCCAGGCCGAACACGGCGGCGGCGGAGGCAGCGGGACGGGAAACGGAGAGGGCGCAGGCCGCGGCGGCGGGACGGACCGCGGTCGGTTCGACGGCCGGTGTCCGCGCCGGGGAGGTGCCGGGTGCCTGCACGCTCACCGGCGTCGACACCTTGCTCAGCGACACCGCGCACACCTTCAGCTCCGGCTGGAAGGACAGCGGGTCGACGGCGTCACTGGTCACGGCGTTGACGCTGAGGTACTCGCCGAACAGGTCGTTCCAGTGGAAGGGCGCGAAGCAGGAGCCGGGCAGGACCCGGTCGGTGACGACGGCGGGCAGCACGGCCCGGCCACGCCGCGAGGCGACCTCCACCGAGTCGCCGTCGGCGATGCCGAGCCCGGCCGCGTCCTCGGGGTGCACCTCGACGAAGGGGCCCGGATCGAGCTTGTTGAGCTTGGCCACCTTCGCCGTCTTGGTCAGGGTGTGCCACTGGTGCTGGAGGCGGCCGGTGTTGAGGACGAACGGGTAGTCGTCGTCCGGCATCTCGGCGGGCGGGACGTGCGGACGGGCGTGGAAGACGGCACGGCCGCTCGGGGTGGGGAAGGTGAGCGAGCCGTCCTCGTCGACGTACCGGACGGGGTTGCGGTCGGGCCGTCGGTGGTGGCGGCCGGCCATTGCACGGGGGTGGCGCGCAGCCGCTCGTAGGTCACTCCGCGCAGGTCGTAGCCGGTCTGCGGGTTGTGGAAGCGCTTGATCTCCTCGAAGATCTGCTCGGCGCTGTCGTACGAGAAGGCGTTCTCGTAACCCATCGCGCGGGCGACGGCCGCGATCAGCCGCCAGTCGGCCGTGGCCTCGCCGGGCGGGTCGGCGGCGGGCCGGGCGAGGGTGAGGTTGCGTTCGCTGTTGACGAGGACGCCCTCGGACTCGGTCCACAGCGCGGCGGGCAGGACGACGTCGGCGTAGGCGTTCGTCTCGGTTTCCGAGAAGACGTCCTGCGCGACGACGAACTCGGCGGCCTCCAGTCCCTCGATGACCGTGCGGCGGTTGGCGACGGAGGCGACGGGGTTGGTGCAGATGATCCAGCAGGCCTTGATGTCGCCGTCGGCCATCTTCTGGAACATGTCGACGGTGCCCTTGCCGACGCCGTCGGCGCGGATCGTGCCGGGTTCCAGCCCCCACTGGTCCTCGACGAAGGCCCGGTCGGCGTCGACCAGCACGGACCGCTGTCCGGGCAGGCCGGGACCCATGTATCCCATCTCACGGCCGCCCATGGCGTTGGGCTGGCCGGTGAGGGAGAAGGGACCGCTGCCGGGGCGGCAGATCTTGCCGGTGGCGAGGTGGAGGTTGACCAGCGCGTTGGTGTTCCAGGTGCCGTGCGTGGACTGGTTGAGGCCCATCGTCCAGCAGCTGGTCCACTCCCCCGCCTCGCCGATCAGCCGGGCCGCCTCGCGCAGGTCGGCCTCGGGGATGCCGGTGATGTCGGAGACGGTTGCCGGCGGGTAGCCCGCCAGGAACTCCGGCATCGCCTCCCAGCCCTCGGTGTACGCGGCCACGAAGGCGGGGTCGGTGTGCCCGTTCTCGTGCAGGAGGTGGAGGAGGCCGTTGAGCAGGGCGAGGTCGGTGCCCGGCCTGATCTGGAGGAACAGGTCGGCCTTGGCGGCGGTGGCGGTGCGGCGCGGGTCGACGACGATCAGCCTGGCGCCCGCCTTGACCCGGTCCATCATCCGCAGGAAGAGGATCGGGTGGCAGTCGGCCATGTTGGAACCGATGACGAGGAAGACGTCCGCCCGGTCGAGGTCCTCGTACGAGCCCGGCGGGCCGTCCGCGCCCAGGGACAGCTTGTAACCGGTTCCCGCGCTGGCCATGCACAGCCGCGAGTTGGATTCGATCTGGTTGCTGCGCAGGTGCCCCTTGACCAGCTTGTTCGCGAGGTACTGCGCCTCGAGGCTCAGCTGGCCGGAGACGTAGAGGGCGACCGCGTCGGGGCCGTGCTCGTCGACGATCGCCCGCAGCCGGCGGGCGGTCTCGGCGACGGCCGCGTCGACCGGTGTCGGCTCCGGTTCCTCGCCGCGGTCCGGGCGGACCAGGGCGGTGGTGAGCCGGCCGGGTGCGGTGAGCAGGTCGGCGGTGGTCGCGCCCTTGGTGCACAGCCGGCCGAGGTTCGCCGGGTGCTCCTTGTCGCCGGACGCCTTCAGGACCGTACGGCGTCCGTCGGGGCCGCGGCCGACGTCGAGGACCAGGCCGCAGCCGACACCACAGTACGAGCAGACCGTGCGCACCTTCGCCGTGCTGTCGGTCCGCGGGTCCGGCAGGGCCACGGGCGCCCCCTTCTTTCTGACGATCGGCCTGGTGAGAGCCGCTGCGAGCCTTCTGCGACGGTACGAACCGTGCATTACGCAGGTGTCTCCCGGACCGGCCGCCGGGGGTTAATCCCGGCGCACAGCGGTCGCTGGGGGGATGTGAGCCGGTGGCTCTGCGGCGGCCTGTACGTGGCCCCGCCGGGGCACCGGACGCGGTCCGTGACCCGGGGGCTCCCCGCCGGGGCACCGGACGCGGTCCGTGACGGCCTGAGCCGCGTCGGGGGCGTCCTGCCGAGTCACCGCCAGCGTACGCGCCACGGCGCGCGGAGCGGGACGGGCCTGATCGATCACGGCCCGCCACGCGCGCGGAGCGCGAGACCGCCGCGGCGGGCGAGGTCCCCGGCACCGACCTCGCGGGGGTGTCGTCGGCGGTGGTGGGTGTGTCGGAGGGGGTCCGGTTTCCCGGAAACGGCACGAGGGTCGGCCGTCCCCCGTCAGAGCGGTCGCGCGGCGAACGCCGTGTACGCCTGCTCGTCGAAGAGCACGAACCTGATCTCATCGACCGCCGTCGGCGTCGCCCGTACGGTCTCCACGGCGATCCGGGCGGCGTCGTCCATGGGCCAGCCGTAGATGCCGGCGGACACCGCGGGGAAGGCGACCGTGCGGGCGCCCAGCTCGTCGGCGACGCGCAGCGACTCGCGGTAGCAGGAGGCCAGCAGCTCCGAGCGGTCCTCCTCGGTGCTGTGGCGGGGGCCGACGGTGTGGATCACCCAGCGCGCGGGAAGCCGGCCGGCGGTGGTGGCGACCGCCTGGCCGGTGCGCAGGCCCTTGCCGTAGTGCGAGGCGCGCAGCTTGCGGCACTCCTCGAGGATGGCGGGTCCGCCGCGGCGGTGGATGGCCCCGTCGACCCCGCCGCCGCCCAGCAGTGAGGAGTTGGCGGCGTTGACGACGGCGTCCACGGACTGCGCGGTGATGTCGCCCCGCACGAAGGTGATGGCGGTCAAGACGGTTGCCCTTTCTCAGCGAACCCGGGTTCTGTGGCCCTGGGGATATGTGGCCCCGTGGCCCGCGACCCCGGGATCCCGCGACCCCGGGATCCCGTGGCCACGGGCCACGGCTACGGCTACGGCTGCTGCCGCAGCTTCCGCCAGACCGCCTTGGCCGCGTTGTGGCCCGACATGCCGTGGACGCCGGGGCCGGGTGGGGTGGCCGAGGAGCAGATGAAGACGGCCGGGTGCGGGGTGGAGTACGGGAACAGGGAGAGCCTGGGTCGCAGCAGGAGCTGGAGGCCGGAGGCCGCGCCGGTGCCGATGTCGCCGCCGACGTAGTTGGCGTTGCGGGCGGCGAGTTCGGCGGGGCCGGCGATGGCACGGGCCAGGACGCGGTCGCGGAACCCCGGTGCGAAGCGCTCCAGCTGGCGTTCCATGGTGTCGGTGAGGTCGCCGTCCAGCCGTTGGGCACATGGGCGTACGCCCAGAAGACGTGCTTGCCGGCCGGGGCCCGGGTGGGGTCGACGACACCGGGCTGGACCGTGATCATGAACGGCCTCTCCGGCGCGCGGCCCTCCCTGGAGGCGGCGCGCAGGGCGGCGCCGATCTCCGCGCTGTCGGCGCCGACCTGGACCGTGGTGGCGCGACGGGCCTCCTCGGCGGTCCAGGGGACGGGGCCGTCGAGCGCGTAGTCGATCTTGTAGACGCCGGCGCCGTACCTGTAGTGCTCGTAGAAGCGGCCGAGGCCCGCGATGCGGGCGAGGGCGGTGGGCGAGGTGTCGAAGACGTAGGCGCGGGCCGGGGGCAGGTCGTCGAGGCGCTTGACCTCGTAGTCGGTGTGGATGGTGCCGCCGAGGTCCTTCAGATAGGCGGCCAGGGCGTCCGAGATGGCCTGGGAGCCGCCGCGGGCGACCGGCCAGCCGCGCGCGTGCCCGGCGAGCGCGAAGACCAGGCCGACCGCCCCGGTGGCGAAGCCGCCGAGGGGGGCCATGACGTGCGCGACGAGTCCGGCGAAGAGGGTCTTGGCCTTCTCGTCGCGGAAGCGGCGGGTCAGCCAGGTGGACGGGGGCAGGCCGGCCAGGCCGAACCGGGCGAGGGTGACCGGGTCGCGGGGCAGCGCCGTCAGCGGCAGGGACATGAAGTCCCGGGCCAGCACGTCCCACTTGGGCAGGAACGGTTCGACGAGCCTGCGGTACGCGCCCGCGTCACGAGGGCCGAAGGAGGCGGCCGTCTCGGCGACCGAACGGGACAGCACGGCCGCGCTGCCGTCGGGGAAGGGGTGGGCCATGGCCAGCTCGGAGTGCAGCCATTCGAGGCCGTACCGCTCGAGGGGCAGGGCGCGGAAGGCGGGTGAGTTGATGCCCAGGGGGTGCGCGGCGGAGCACGGGTCGTGGCGGAAGCCGGGGAGGGTGAGTTCCTCGGTGCGGGCGCCCCCGCCCACCGTGTCCCTGGCCTCGAAGAGGGCCACGGAGAAGCCACGGCGGGCCAGCTCCACGGCGGCGGTCAGGCCGTTCGGCCCCGCTCCCACCACGACGACATCGAGCATCGACGACACCTGGACCCCTTCGTCAGCCGGCGGCCTCCGGTCTCAGGATATGCCGGGGGTACGACAGCGTCGGCGGCGCGGTGGGACGCGGGCGTGGGACGTGCCCGTGGAGCATGGGGGCGGGGCATGCGCGTGGAGCATGGGGCGGGCATGCGCGAC
>NZ_MPOH02000016.1:523009-632076 GCF_001896135.2 Streptomyces phaeoluteigriseus | reverse complement strand
GCGGCGGTCATGCGTCGACGGCGGGGACGGGGCCGTGTCCGCGCTCACGCACCCGTCCTGCCGACGAGTTCGACGAGGGCGTCGGCTGCCGGCCCCGAGGAGGCCGGGTTCTGCCCGGTGATCAGGAGGCCGTCCCGGACGACGTACGGCTCCCAGTCGCCGATCTTGGAATAGCGGCCGTCGAGGCGCTTCAGCTCGTCCTCGACCAGGAAGGGGACGATGTCGGTGAGGGCGACGCCGTCCTCCTCGGAGTTGGCGAATCCGGTGACGTCCTTGCCCCGCACCAGGGGTGTGCCGTCCTCGTTCCGGGCGTGGCGCAGGACGCCGGGCGCGTGGCAGACCAGTGCGAGCGGCTTGCCCGAACGCAGGGTCGACTCGATCAGGCGCACGGAGTCGGGGTCCTCGGCCAGGTCCCACAGGGGGCCGTGGCCGCCGGGGTAGAAGACCGTGTCGAAGTCGTCGGCCGCGACCGAGTCCAGGCGCACGGTGTTCGTGAGAGCAGCGGTCGCCTCCGCGTCGGCCTCGAACCGGCGGGTCTGCTCCGTCTGGAAGCTCGGCTCGTTGCTCTTGGGGTCCAGCGGCGGACGGCCGCCCTTCGGGGAGGCGAGCGTGATCTCCCAGCCGGCCTCCTTGAAGCGGTAGTACGGCGCCGCGAGTTCCTCCAGCCAGAACCCGGTCTTCCGACCGGTGTCGCCGAGCTCGTCGTGCGAGGTCAGAACGATGAGAACCTTCATGCCATATCTCCTGATTAGTAGACCAGTCGTCTCTGGCTGGGCGGATGAAAACCCGTGTCTTCGCGTCCATGCCTTCACGTCCGGGCCTTCAAGCCCGTGTGCCGTATGGCCGGACGTGAGCCCGCTGGGCTCAGAGGTGGAGGAGCCGCCGGGTGACGGCCATGGTGGTGTCGAGTGATGCCGGGCTGCGCTGGATCTTGGCCATGACGCTCGCGCCGAGCCACATGCCGTACAGGACCTGCGCCACACCGCGAGCGTCCCCGTCGATCGCGATCGATCCGTCCGCGAGGCCGCTGGTGATCGTGCGCTCGATACGGTCGACGATGGCGCTGGTCCCCTCCTTCATGGCCAGCCGCATCGTCTCCGACAGATCGGCGACTTCGGCGCCGAGCTTCACGGCGAGGCACTTGCCCTGACACTCGTCGACGCTCTGCGTCTCCCGCCACTGCTGCCAGTACGCCATGAGCCGCTCGGCGGCCGACTTGTCGGGCTGCGCGAGGACGCGGTCCATGTCGGAGACGTACTCGTCGAAGTAGCTCTTCAGGAGTGCTTCACCGAAGGCGTCCTTGGAGTTGAAGTAGTGGTAGAAGGAGCCCTTCGGCACACCGGCCTCTGCGAGCACCTCGTTGATGCCGACCGCGGAGTAGCCCTTGAGGGCCATGACCCGCTGAGCGACATCGAGGATGACGCGCCGGGTGTCGGTGTTGCGTGCGGTTGCGGGCATGACGGAAACGTAGCACGCGATTAGACTGGTCGTCTAGCGCCGGTGGGTGCGCTCCGGCCGTCTGGCGCCGCCGCCCCCGCCACGGCGAGGCCGCAGCGCTCGAGCCCGCCGTGCGGCGGCTTCTCGGCGGTCGGTGGTCACTCTGTCGTCACCAGTTTCCGTAGTCCTGTACGTAGGTGGCGATCAGTTCGAGCAGGGCGTCGGCCCGGTGGCGGTCCTCGTGTTGTTCGCGCAGGGCCTTGTCGGCGGCCTGGAGGCGGGCCAGGGCGGTCGGTTCGCCGTCGACCAGGTCGTCGAGCACCGGTGTGGTGATGAGGTCCAGGCATTCGGTGAGCAGGTGGCGGGTGGCCGGGACAGGGGGAGTCGGGTCGGGGGCGGTGAAGTGGGTGGTGAGGTGGCGCGCGGGGTCGGTGAGGCTCCAGCCGACGACGTGGCCGTGCTGGACGAGGAGTGCCACGTCGGGGGCGATGCCGATGCGGGCGTCCAGCGGCTCGTCGAGGACGTCGAGGTCGCGCAGGCAGATGAGCGCAGTGTCCCCGGGAGCGCGGCACAGCACCGTGCACGTCTCATGGCGGAAGTCCCGGACCTCGTCCGCGCGGAGCCCGCCCCGCTGTACGGCGGGCATGACGGGGAGGCGGGTGGACGTTTCGGCGGCGGCGGACACGTACGGCAGCTGGAGTTCGGCCCCCACCAGGTTCCGGCTGTCCGGGTCGAACCGGAGGATGTCGGGTGTGTCCCACAGCCGGTCCTGGCTACCGAAGGTATGTGCGAGGGACCGCTCACGCTCCTCCGGGTTCACGTACTGCACGACGTCCACCGAGTCGCCGGTGAAGCGTGGGCTGATGTGCAGCGGATCGTCCGTCACCGTCGCATACCAGTCTGCGTCGAACGACAGTTTCATGGTCCTCCCGCCTTATTTGATCTGCTTCGCAGGGGCCATGTAGCCGTCCTCGGTAGGAATCCTGCCCTGCACGATGTCCTCGTGGGTCACCGGTGCACCGGGGTCCGTGGGCTTGCCTCCGAGCGCCGCCGCTCCGGAATCACCCTTGATGCCCGATTCACCGTAAGCCGTGATGGCCTGGCCCTGCTTGGAGCCGGGCCCGTAGACCACGGCGATGTCATTGTCCTTCCGGAAGATGAAGTTCCCCGCCTGGCCCGATGACTGGTACACGGCATCGGGGTTCTTCAGGATCTCCAGGACCCGTTCGTCGGTGAAGCCGTGCCGCGTATCCCCGTGGTACTTCGGATGCTTGTTGATCTCACCGTTCTGCGCCCTCTCGGCGACATCGTCGAGGATCTTGTCGATCCGCTTCTGGGCCTTCTCCTCCTTCGTGTACTTGGGCATGAGGCCCAGTGGGTCGCACCCGCTGTGCGGGTTGTCCACGTATGCGACGGGGTTCGGGGCGGCAGCCAGGCCGAGGGGGTCCGGTGAGGTGTAGCGGCCGGTCTCGGGGTCGTAGTGACGGAACAGGTTGTAGTGGAGGCCGGTCTCGAAGTCGTAGTACTGGCCGGGGAATCGCAGCGGGGTGTACGTGCTGCTGTCACGGGACCAGGCCGTGGTGCCCCAGAGGGTGCTCCGGGTTCGCCAGGCGATGTCGCCCGTCTCGTCGATGAGTTCGGTCGGCGTGCCCACGAGGTCGGTGGCGATGGCGAAGAACCGCCGGTCGATCTCCGCCTGGTGGTCGTCGGCCGTGAGGATGCGCTCGGTCTGGGCAAGGGGGACGACATCGCGGTGGTCCCAGGTGAGGGCGACCAGGTTCGGGGCGTCCGGTTGGTGGCTGGTCTGTTCGCACAGGGTGAGGCCGTCCCAGGTGAACCGGATCTCCTCGACCACACTCTCGCCGTCGGCGGCCAGGCGCTGCTTGGCGGTGCGGCGGCCGAGCGGGTCGTAGCGGTAGCGCCAGCGGGTCCCGTCGGGGGTGGTGACGGAGGTGAGACGGTTCTCCGTGTCCCACGTGTAGCGCCAGGTGTCCGGCTTGCGGGAGAGGCGGGTCTTCTGCCGCAGGGTGACCCGGCCGAGGGCGTCGTACTCGAAGCGGACGTCTCCGGCGCGTGTGAGCGTGGTGCCGGTGTAGGCGCGCGGTCCGGTGGCCTCGCGGCCGGGGTGGCCGGACGGCCAGGACGCCGAGGTCTGGTTGCCGGCGTCGTCGTAGGCGTACCGCTCCGTCCACCCCTGGGCGTGGACGGCGGTGACGCGGCCCACCCGGTCGAGGTCGAAGGTGCGGGTGCCCGACAGCCGGTCCGTGACGGAGGTCAGCTGACCGTCGGCGCGGTAGGAGTAGGCGCGGCTGTTGACGTCGCGCCCACCGGCGGTGATGTGCCGCGAGGAGAGCCGTCCGGCTTCGTCATAGGCGGAGGCCATGGTGATCGCGTCGCCGAAGACGCGGGCCAGCTCGCGGCCGGCGGCGTCGTGGGTGAAGTCGATCCGGTGACCGCCGCTGGTCAGGCGCTGGGGCAGTCCGTCGGAGCCGTAGGAGTAGGAGGTGACGTGACCGGTGGGCGTGGTGCGGCGCGTACGGCGGCCCAGGGCGTCGTAGGCGTACAGGACAGGGCGGCCGTCGACCAGTTCCGCCTTGGTGAGACCGCGACGGTCGTACTGGTAGCGCAGTTCGCTGTCCGGTCCGGCCGCCTCCACCAGGCGTCCCGCCCTGTCGTAGACGTAGCTCGTCACACGGCCGTCGACGTCCTTGCGGACGACCTGGCCGAGCTGGTCGCGCTCGAACGAGATGGTTCCGCCGAGCGCGTCGACGCGGGCGGCGAGCCGGCCGGCGGCGTCCATCCGGTAGGTCAGCGTGCGGCCGTCGAAGTCGGTCTCGGAGACGATGTCACCGGCGGCGTCGTACGTGTAGGTCCAGGTCAGTCCCTGCGGGCCGGTGACGCGGGTGAGGTGCAGCTCGGCGTCGTGCTCGAACTCGTAGCGGGCGCCGTCGGGCCTCGTGCGGGCGACCGGCAGGTCGAAGTGGGTGTACTCGAAGCGGGAGACGCCACCGGACGCGTCGGTGTGGGTGAGGCAGTTGCCCTCACGTCGTAGGTCCACGACTCCGTGCGCCGTCGGGACCGGTGCGGCGGGCGAGCTGCCCGTCGGCGTGCCACTCCAGGAGGGTGACGCCGCCCGTCGGATCGGTGATGCGGACCGGCCTGCCGCGGCCGTCGCGCTCCGTGCGGGTGACGGCGCCGCCGGGATCGGTCACCTCCACGGGCAGTCCCGCCGCGTCGCACACCACGTGTGTCGTGGCTCCGAGGGCGTCGGTGAGCGAGGTGAGCCGCCCGGCCCGGTCGTAGGTGCAGCGGGTGGTGGAGCCGGCCGGGTCGGTGACCGCCGTGCGGTTGCCGCGTTCGTCGTACTCGTGGACCGTGCGGGTGCCGTCCGGTTCGACGACCTCCACCGGCAGGCCGAAGGGGCCGCGCACGGTGCGCAGTTCGCTTCCGTCGGGGCGGGTGGCGGAGACGACCCGGCCGTCCTCGTCGTAGAAGAAGGCGGTGGTGAGGCCCAGCGGGTCGGTGCGGGTCCGCAGGTTGCCGCGCGCGTCGTAGGTGAACCGGGTGGTGCGTCCGAGCGGGTCCGTGAGGGCCAGGAGACGGCAACCGGGACCGAACAGGTGCCGGGTCGCGTGCCCTTCGGCGGTGGTGAGCGTGGTGGTGCGGTGGCCCGTCTCGGGGTCGGGTTCGGTGTACGCCAGGGTGATCTGGACGTGACCGGCCTCGCCGCCCTCCGCCACGACGCGGTCACGGTCGTCGTAGACGTAGTCGTAGCGGCTGTTGTTCGAGTCGATCCAGGCGATGACGCGGCGGCGGTCGTCGTAGACGAACGTGGTGGTGGCGCCCGACGGCTTGGTGACGGTGGTGAGGTCGCCGTCCTGGTAGCCGTAGCTCATCAGGGGCAGGTCCGCGCCGTCCGAGCCCGCGCCGGCCAGGGACAGGGCGGTGACCAGGCCGTCGGCCACGGAGAACTTCACCTGGTGGCCCGCCGAGTGGACCAGGGCAAGCGGCAGGCCGTCCTCGCCGCGGTCGACGGTGATGGTGTGGCCGTTGCGTTCGGTGATGCCGGACAGCCAGGCCGTGCCGTCGCCCCCCGGTTCGCTGCCGGGCGGAGCGGTGAAGCGGAAGACCAGGCCGCTGTCGGGGTCGGTGACCGTGTAGTCGCCGTCGGCCTCGCGGGCCAGCAGGGTTCGGGACCTGCCCGAGTCCGGTGTGGTGGGCGCGCCGGGGACCGGGTGCGGGTACGGCACCAGCAGCCCCTCGGCGGTGACGTGGACGACGCCGATGGCGTCGACCAGCAGCCGCTCGTCGACCGTGGACGTCCAGGCCGGCCCCAGGAAGCGGCCGACCGCGCAACCGGACTCGGTGCGGCGGGTGAAGACCAGCGGCAGGATTCCGGGGATGTCGACGTCGGTCTGGGGCAGGTACATCCGGCCCGTGGCGAGGTCCACCGGGTCGCCGCCCTGCTTGCGGTCGCCGTCCGGGGTGTTGTGCGTGCCGTCCGGGGCGTCGTCGACCAGGTTTCGCGCCCGTGCCGCGTCGGCGGCGTCCTCGGCGACGCGGATGCCCTTCACCGCGGCGCCGCCGCCACCGGTGGCGGCGGTCAGCGCGAGGTCCGGGATCAGGCGGCCGAAGCCCTCGGCCGGATCCTTCATGAAGTCGCTGATCATCTGCTTGCCGGTGCCGACCGGGTCGTTGGCGGCGACCACCAGGCCGGCGGCCAGGCTGTTGAGGGACGTGGCGTACTCGGCCGGGTGCGTGATGTTGTACGGGTCCAGCGGGTTGACGCTGCGGACGAAGTTGAGCAGCCCCGCCGTGCCCTTGATGATGCCGCCGCCCACATGGTCGCCGATGATCTGCAGTTCCTTGAACCCGTCGCCCAACTGCTCGGCGTACGACGGCTTCTGCGGAGCCATGTCACGGGCGGCGCGGACCGCCGTACGGGCCGTCTCCGCCGCCGAGTTCCGCTGCGTGCGGGCCTCGGCGAGGATGTCCTGGGCCTCCTTCATCAGCTTCTTGCCGGGGTCGTCGAACGTCTCCCCGGGCTTGGGCGGCAGCGAGGCGGGGTCGCGCTTGTCGGCGGGCTGGGCGTTGTAGCGGTCGACGGCGCTGTTGTAGTCGTCGACCTTCTTGCGGTGGGCGTCGGCGGCGTTCTCGGACGCCTTGACGCCCTCCTTCCACTTGTCGATCGCCGTCTGCGCCTGCCCCTGCGCCCAGGTGACGGTGTCGGCGAACGCGTCCAGCGCGCCCACCGCCTTCGTGCAGGCGTCGGCGGCGTTGTACCACTTGGGCGGCTGGGTGCTCACCGCGGTGCGCAGCGCCTCGGCCGTCTCGCCCTTGAGCCGGGCCGGGTCCATGCCCTTGAGACCGTCGCCGGTGCCGTCGAAGGCCTTCTGGAAGGCGCGGAGCTTCGCGGCGGTGGCGGTGATCTTGCTGGGGCTGCCGTAGATCAGCTTGGTCTTGTCCTCGGTCTGCCCGAGGTCCATCTCGTCGACCTCGGCGCCCAGCCGGTTGGCGACCGAGCGGGACTGCTCACGCACCCAGTCCGCGCCGGACTCCCAGCCGGCGTCGTCCAGCCGGTCGGCGGTCCAGTTGCCCGCGTCCTCGACCCGGTTGCCCACCCACTCGACGCCGTCCTCGACGACGTCCTCGACCGAGTCCGGCGTGATGTCACTGATGAAGTCGCCGATGCCCACTGTCAGTTCCCCCCGGACTCACCCTGCTGCTGCGCCTGTTGGGCGCGTTCCTCCGGCGACGGGCCGAAGGTGTCGTCCAGCGCCTGGTCCCACTGGTCGTCGGAGATGCCGAGTGCGTCGTTGAGCATCTCCGACTGCTGCCCGCCCCGGCCCTCGGTGAGGACGGTGCGGCCGGTGTCCTTCCAGGTCTGCTCCATCTCGTCGCCGGCCTTGTCCCACGACTCGGCACTCCAGTCGGGGTTCAGGTAGTCCGGCGTGAAGATGTCGCCCCAGTTCTGCTTGGCGATGTCCTCCTCGCTGGCGTGCGGGTTCCCGCCGAACAGGGAGTTGGCGCCCACCTTGAGGGTGCCCGCGACGTACTGGTCGTGCTCCCACAGGGTGCCCGCCGCCAGGCCGAGGCGGTTCGCCAGCTCGCTGGCGTCGTGCACCAGGGCGCGCACACCCCACTCCCAGCGCTCGCAGAAGTCCTCGAAGTCGACCGAGAGGCCGTGGTGCCCGGCCTCCATCCCCGTCATCGCCAGCTCGGAGAAGCCCTTGCCCATGATCGAGCCGGTGGCGCCGCCGAGTTCACCGAGCTGGTCGATCGTCGCGCCCACGCCCTGCGTGAACTTGGCGACGGACGCCTTGTCGAGATTGATGTCCGTACCGTCACCGCTCATGACCGTGCCCCCTCTTCCGCGTCACCGGTGTCGACGGCGACCGCCTCCGGAACGATGCCGACGACCGGCGGGAAGAACATCGAACCGTCCTCGGTGGCGATGTCGACGGCCAGACCGGCGGGCTCGCCCAGCGTGGGCACGATCTCGTCGACGATGCGCGCGCCGAGCAGTGCCGCGTACTCCATCGGCTGGTCGCCGGGCCCGTGGTGCAGGGCGAACCGGGCCAGCGCGGCCTCGTCGGTGAACCCGCAGATCCACCGCACCCCGCCCGAACGCACCGACCACAGACCCCCGTCGGCGACCGGCACCAGAAGCACCGAACGCCGCATCTCGCCGACCAGGGCACGGGGGTCGTCGCCTCCCCATCTCCGCTCGGCGATGCGCTCGGCGAGCGCGGCCTTGGGCTGCTGCACGGTTCCTCCCTGGACGTGAGTGACTGATGGCACCGTAGAACAGGACGCGCGGGGAGGTGGGGGCGGTTCTCGTGAAGGTGTGGGGGCGCGGGGGCGCACCCGCCCCAGGCGGGTGGCGTGGCGCGTCATCCGGGCTGCCTGCTCCGGGCGTTCGCCTCGGCGACGCGGGCGCTCAGCAGCTCGGCCGGGGTGAGGCGGCGGAGGTGGCCGGGCTCGGCGTCCCACTCGCGGCCACCGGTGAGTGGACGGAGCCGGAGGTACGCGCCCACGTGGCCCATGACACGTCCGACGCGGTCGCGGGCGCTGTCGTGGACGGCCTCGCCGACGGTGGGGATCCCGTCAACGTCCCCTGTCACCTGGCGATCCCCTTCGTGATCACGTCCGCGAGCATGAGGGCGACGGGGGCCGAGCACACGCCGAGGTGGACCAGCGCGTACTGCGCTTCGGCCTCGCGGTCGTCCGCCCAGGGCGTGCGGATGTCCATCGCGGGCAGCTGGATGCCGGCCCGGGAGAGGGCCGTGGCGAGGGCGTCGCGGGCGGCGAGGGCTTCCTGGACCTTGGCGGTGCGGGGAGCGGGAGGTGTGGGGGTCATGTGGGTCCTCGTCGGTGTGATGGGCGGCGGTGTGGTTCCGCTGATTCCATGACCGGGCTGGGCTGGCTGAATTACGCTGCGTAGTCCGGTCGTTACGAGGGTGCGGCCGGATGTGTGCGGCCGGGTCGTGGACGGGACGGTGCTTCCCCGTCGCGCGATCGTGGTTCCACACGTTCCACACGTTCCACAGGTCCCACATCGCTCACGCGAACGTCCCGGAGGGAGCCGTATGCCGCAGCGACGCGTCGTCACCGGCCGCAGTCAGGAACCCCGTCAGCGGTTCGCCGAGGAACTGCGGACCCTGCGGGCCGGCAGCGGGACGAGCCTGCGGGCGCTCGGCGAACGGCTCGGCTGGGACTGGTCGTTGTTCGGCAAGATGGAGAAGGGCGAGACGCTCGGCAGCCCGGAGGTCGTCCAGGCGCTCGACACGCACTACGGGACGCCGGGGTTGTTGCTGGCGTTGTGGGAACTGGCCGCCGGGGACCATACGCAGTTCCGCGAGCGGTACCGGCGGTACATGGCCCTGGAGGCGGAGGCGGTCAGCCTGTGGCACTTCGCGGTGAGCGTGTTGCCGGGGCTGTTGCAGACGCCGGGTTACGCGCGGGAGGTGCTGGCGGCGGGCGGGCTCAGGGGGAAGGAGCTCGAGCAGCAGGTCGAGGCGCGGATGGGGCGGCGGGAGTTGTTGGAGGGCGAGGACGCGCCGCCGTTCCGGACGATCCTGTCGGAGGCGGTGCTGCGTACGCCGCTGCGGGATGCGGGGGAGTGGCGGGGGCAACTGGAGTACCTGGCCGTGATGGCGAGCGGCCGAATGTGACGATGCAGGTGCTCCCGCTGAGCGCGGGCATGCACGGTTTGGACAGCACCGCACTCATGTTCCTGCGGCTTCAGGGCGGGCTTACCGTTGCGTATACGGAGAACGCCCACCGTGGTGAACTCATCGAAGCGGACGCACCGGTTGAGCGACTACAGCGTGCGTACGATGCGATGCGCGACTTGGCGCTGTCCCCAGCCGAGTCGCTGAAGTTCGTCCTGGCCATCTTGGAGGAAGCACCGTGCGAGGCATCGACCTGAGGGCCGCTAGCTGGCGCAAGAGTTCATACAGCAACTCGGATGGTGGCGAGTGCGTCGAGGTCTCCGACGACTTCGCCCCTGCCGTCCCGGTACGGGACAGCAAGGTTCCCGACGGGCCGGTGCTCGTGTTCCCGGCTCCCGGCTGGTCCTCCTTCGTCTCGGCGGTCAGGGACGGGCAGTTGAGGGACTGAGCGGGGACCCGCCCCCGGACGCCGACGGCCGGGCCGCTCCCGAAGGAGCCGGCCCGGCCGTTTCACGCGGGGTGCGCGGTGCGCGCGGGGATCAGACCAGGTCGAAGCGGTCCAGGTTGGAGACCTTGACCCAGGCGTCGACGAAGTCCTTGACGAACTTCTCCTTGGCGTCGTCGCTCGCGTAGACCTCCGCCAGCGCGCGCAGCTCGGAGTTCGAGCCGAACACGAGGTCGGCGCGGGTGCCGGCCCACTTGACCTCGCCGGTGGCGGCGTCGCGGCCCTCGAAGGTGGTCTGGTCCTCCGAGGTCGACTTCCACGTCGTGCCCAGGTCGAGCAGGTTGACGAAGAAGTCGTTGGTCAGCGAGCCGGGCGTGGTGGTGAGGACGCCGAGCTGCGACTGCTGGTGGTTGGCGCCCAGGACGCGCAGGCCGCCGACGAGGACGGTCATCTCGGGCGCGCTCAGGGTCAGCAGGTTGGCCTTGTCGAGCAGCAGGTACTCGGCCGGCAGGCGGTTGCCCTTGCCGAGGTAGTTGCGGAACCCGTCGGCGGTCGGCTCCAGCGCGGCGAAGGACTCCGCGTCGGTGTGCTCCTCGGTCGCGTCCACCCGGCCCGGCGTGAACGGAACCTCGACCTCGAAGCCGCCCTCCTTGGCAGCCCGCTCGACCGCGGCGGCACCGGCCAGCACGATCAGGTCGGCCAGCGAGACCTGCTTGCCGTCGGTGCGGCCCGAGTTGAAGGACTGCTGGATGCCTTCCAGGGTGCGCAGGACGAGCGCGAGCTGGTCGGGGTCGTTGGCCTCCCAGCCGCGCTGCGGCTCGAGGCGGATGCGGGCGCCGTTGGCACCGCCGCGCTTGTCACTGTCACGGTACGTCGAGACAGACGCCCAGGCGACGGACACCAGCTGCGACACCGTGAGGTCCGAGGCGAGGACCTGCGCCTTGAGAGCGGCGATGTCGTCGGCGTCGATCAGCTCGTACGTACGCTCCGGCAGCGGGTCCTGCCACAGCAGGGTCTCCGCCGGGACCTCCGGGCCGAGGTACAGCGACTTCGGGCCCATGTCGCGGTGGGTCAGCTTGAACCAGGCGCGGGCGAAGGCGTCCGCGAACTGGTCGGGGTTCTCGTAGAAGCGACGCGAGATCTCCGCGTAGATCGGGTCGAAGCGGAGCGCCAGGTCGGTGGTGAGCATCGTCGGGAGGTGCTTCTTCGACGAGTCGTGCGCGTCCGGGATGATCGCCTCGGCGTCCTTGGCCACCCACTGCTTGGCGCCGGCCGGGGACTCGGTCAGCTCGTACTCGAACTCGAACAGGTTCTTGAAGAACCCGTTGCTCCACTGCGTCGGCGTGGCGGTCCAGGTGACCTCCAGGCCGGACGTGATGGTGTCGCCGCCCTTGCCGGTGCCGTAGGTGCTCTTCCAGCCGAGGCCCTGGTCCGCGAGGGAGGCGGCCTCGGGGTCGTCGCCGACGTGGTCGGCCGGGCCGGCGCCGTGGGTCTTGCCGAAGGTGTGGCCGCCGGCGATCAGCGCGACGGTCTCCTCGTCGTTCATCGCCATCCGGCGGAACGTCTCACGGATGTCACGGGCCGAGGCCAGCGGGTCCGGGTTGCCGTTCGGGCCCTCCGGGTTGACGTAGATAAGGCCCATCTGGACGGCGCCGAGCGGGTTCTCCAGCTCACGGTCGCCGGTGTAGCGCTGGTCGTCGAGCCAGGTGGTCTCGGGGCCCCAGTACACGTCCTCCTCGGGCTCCCAGACGTCCTCGCGGCCGCCGCCGAAGCCGAAGGTCTCGAAGCCCATCTGCTCCAGGGCGACGTTGCCGGTGAGGACCATCAGGTCGGCCCAGGAGATGCTCTGGCCGTACTTCTTCTTGACCGGCCACAGCAGACGGCGGGCCTTGTCGAGGTTGGCGTTGTCCGGCCAGCTGTTGAGCGGGGCGAAGCGCTGCTGACCGGCGCCGGCGCCGCCGCGGCCGTCGCTGATGCGGTAGGTGCCGGCGCTGTGCCAGGCCATCCGGATCATCAGCGGGCCGTAGTTGCCGAAGTCGGCCGGCCACCAGTCCTGCGAGGTCGTCAGTACCTCGGCGATGTCCCGCTTCACGGCCGCGAGGTCGAGGTTCTTGAACGCCTCGGCGTAGTCGAACTCCTCGTCGAGCGGGTTGGCCACGGCCGGGTTCTTGGCCAGGATCTTGACGTTCAGGCGCTCCGGCCACCACTGGCGGTTGCCGCCGCCCTGGGTCGGGTGGAGGGCGCGCCCGTGCGCGACCGGGCAGCCGCCCGTCTCTTCCGGCTTCGGGTCCGTGACGATCGCGTCATGGTTCTCGGTCATTGGGGGAATCCTTCCGAACTGCTGGGGATCACGGTGCTGTGCTGGGGTACTGCGTGGATCAGGTGGTCTCAGGGGTTGCGCGGGTCACACGGTCGCGGGGTCACGAGGTCACAGGCGGTCATCGGGGGTGCTGGAGCAGGCCGGGCACAGACCCCAGTAGATGACTTCTGCCTCGTCGACGGAGAAGCCGCGGTTGTCGGAGGCGGTCAGGCAGGGGGCGTGGCCGACCGCGCAGTCGACGTCGGCGACGGTGCCGCAGGAGCGGCACACGAGGTGGTGGTGGTTGTCCCCGACGCGGCCCTCGAACCGGGCAGGGCTGCCGGGCGGCTCGATGCGGCGCAGGAGGCCGGCCGCGGTGAGCGCGTGCAGCGCCTCGTACACGGCTTGCAGCGATATGTGCCCCACTCGGTCGCGCACACCGGCGGCGATTGCCTCGACCCCGAGGTGGTCTCCCTCGCGGACGGTGTCGAGCAGCGCGACGCGCGCGGCCGTCACCCGCAGGCCGACACCGCGCAGCTCCTCCGCCGTGGACGGCTTTCCGGGTGCGGTCATGACGCCAACCTACCCTCATAAACACGAACGGTTCAAGAAATGGAATGGATCCAAGTCTGTGTCGCGTCGGGTCGGGCCGAAAGTCGCCCTCCGGGGGCGGCCGGGAGGGGCTCCCCGAGGCCGTCGGCGTCAGTCGCCCGCCCGGACGGCGTCCTCGGTCGTCCTCGCGGGTATCTCGTCCGCAGCGGCGTCACCAGCGGCGTCACCAGCGGCGTCCGCAGCGCCGTCCGCAGCGCCGTCCGGCGCGGCGTTCGGCGCCGTTCCCGGCTCCGTCCCGGCCGCCGCGTCCAGCCCCGGCAGCAGGCCGTACATCGCCGCGCGCTGGTCCGGGCCGATGACGTGGGCGAGGGCCTCGGCGACCGTCGTGGCCAGGGCGTCGGACGTCTCCCGGAGCAGCAGGCGGGCCTTGTCCGTCAGGGCCACCTCGACGCCCCGCTTGTCACCGCAGACCGACCTGCGGGTGACCAGACCGGCGTGCTGGAGGCAGGCGACCTGGTAGGTGAGCCGGGTCTTCGGGCGGCCCAGCAGCTCCGCGACGCGGGTCATCCGCAGTCCCTCCTCGGGCTGCTCCGCCAGCAGGCACAGCACCAGGAACTCGTCGTGCGACACGTCGAGCCGCTCCTTGAGGACCGACCGCAGACGCTGCTCCACCGCGCCCACCGCGGCGAGCATCACCATCCAGCCCCTCAGCTCCTGGGGCAGCAGGCCGGTGCCCTGGGCGGACGGGCATTCCGGCAGGTCAGTGCTGTGCTCCTCGGGCTCGGGCATGAGTCGAGTGTACCTGTCGTCCAAATTTGGAGAAGTATGGGACACGGGGTTGTTCAGATTTGGATAACCGGCTACCTTCGAGGCAGTCGCGGGGTCATCCAAATTTGGATCAATCTGTGGTGGCAGCGGCGTCAGCGATCAACGGATCAGCAGCAATCGAACAGCAGGAGATCACCATGACCGTCGCCGTGGAAACCGGACTGTGGCAGCTCGACGCGGGGGCCTCCACCGTCGCCCTCCGGCACAGGACGATGTGGGGCCTGGTCACGGTCAAGGGCGCCTTCACCGCCGTGGCCGGCCAGGGCGAGGTCCGCTCCGACGGGTCCGCCGTCGGCACCGTCACGATCGACGTGGCCTCCCTGGACACGAAGAACGCCAAGCGGGACACGCATCTGCGCGGTGCCGACTTCTTCGACGTCGACCACCACCCCCGGATCACGTTCGCCGCCCGCAGCGTGGAACTCCGTGACGGCGACGCCGTACACGTCGAGGGTCAGCTGACCGTGCGGGGCATCAGCAGGCCTCTCTCCTTCACGGCGCGCCTGCTGGGCGCCGATGCCGACGCGTTCACACTGGACGGCGAACTCACCGTCGATCGCGAGGAGTTCGGCATGGGCTGGAACCAGATGGGCATGATCCGCGGCCTGACCGCGGTCGCCATGTCGCTCCGCTTCACGCGCACGACCGGCTGACCGGTCCGGTCGATCCGGCGCACTCCGCAGCGCGTCGCAGCGCGTCGCCCCCGCGTCGGCGGCAGCGCGATCCCGTCGAGCCACGCCCGCGGCTGCCGCACGAGGGATAGGCGTCGCGCAGTGCCACCGTTCGGACGGAGCGGGCGGTTCGGTGGCGGGGAGACGCCGGTGCGAGGGGGTGAGGGGCCGCCCGGTTTTTCTCTCAGGACTGTCGCGGACCGTGTCGTTATTGGGCCGAACGGGTGACTTGGCGTAAGAATGGCTGGTGCATGCAGTCAAAGCGAGTCAGTCGGGGGTGCCGGTGAGCCGTTACGACGTCACCGATGAACAGTGGGAAGGGCTCGCTCAGGTCGTTCCGTTGCGCGGCCGGGACGCCTGGCCGTCGGCGGTGAGCCATCGCTCGCTGCCGGACGCGGAGACGGAGACCCGGCGGCGTTTCGTCGTCCTGCGGGTCAACGTCTTCGCGGATGCCCGCGAGGTCGCCGAGACCCTGATGGCGGGCATCCCGGTGCTGCTCGACCTGAGCAGCGCGGAGAGCGACGTCGCCAAGCGAGTCCTGGACTTCTCCACCGGCGTGGTCTTCGGCCTCGCCAGCGGGATGCACCGGGTCGACCGCAACGTGTTCCTGCTGACCCCGCCGGGCACCGAGGTGAGCGGACTCATGGAGGGCGCCGGGGTGTGAGACGGGCGTGCCGGGCGGTGACGGAGACTCACCGGGGCCGCCAGGCCTGCGCCGTCGCCCGTTCGTAGGAAGCTCACGAGGGCGGAACGGTTCGCCAGACCGGCGCAGTCCTACGGTCCGCACATGGCCGTACCGCTGACATCCTCCGTGTCCTGTCCTTCCTCCGTGTCCCCGTCTTCCGTCGGGTCCCCGTCTTCCTCCGTGTCCCCGTCTTCCGTCGGGTCCCCGTCTTCCGTCGGGTCCCCGCCTTCCGGCGGGTTCTCATCTGCCGCGGGGTTCGCCCCTCCCGTCGACCGGGCCTCGCGCCCCGACCAGCCCTTACGCCCGGCCCGTCCCGCTCTCACCGAGCTGCGGCTCTCCGCCTTCGCCCGGCATCGGGGGGCCGCCCATCCGCTCGGCGCGGTCACCCTCTTCGCCGGCCCCAGCGGCAGCGGGAAGACGAGCGCGCTGCGGGCGTACGAGGCGCTGGCCCGGCTCGCGGGCGGCGGCGCGGTCCGGGAGGTGTTCCCGGACCCGGTCGCCTGTGTGCCGGAGCGGTCCCGGCCCGACGAGCAGCACCGGCGCGGGTTCCGCATCGGATGCACGGCCGACGGACCGGAGGGGCCGGTCCGGCTCGACGTCGCCGTGCAGGCCGAGCCGGAGCTGCGGATCGTGGGGGAGCGGCTGAGCGCGGGCGGGCTCGTACTGCTGGAGACCGCGCTGCGCGATCCTGGCCGGCGTACGGTGCAGGCCGCCTGGCACACCGCCGGCTCCTCGTCGGTGACCCGTGCCCCGCTGCCCGACGACCGCCTCGCCACCGCCCTGCTGCCGCTGCGCGTGGCAGGCAGGACCGACGGACAGCGCCAGGTGCTCGCCGCCGCCGAACAGATGGTGGTCGCGCTGCGCTCCGTCTTCGCCTGCGATCCGCGGCCCGACCGGATGCGCGCCCCCGCCCGCACCGGGTCCGGACGCCTGCTGGGCGGCTGCGACAATGTCGCCGACGTCCTGTGGCGCACCCGCGAGGAGTGCGGACGGCGGCACGCGCAGCTCGTCGCCGCCGTCCGGGCCGGCTGTGCGGGGCCGGTGACCGACGTGCTCGCCGAGCCCCTCGGCGACGGAACGGTCCGGGCCCTGCTCGACCGGGGTGCGGGGCCGCGTACCGAGCTGGCCCGCCTCGGCGACGGCGAACTGCGCCACCTCGCCCTCACCCTGGTCCTGCTGACCGGCCCCGGCGTCCTGGACGTGGACCCGCCCGGCGAGGTGCCGGACGCGATGCGCGCCCTCACCGTGCTCGCCGACGGCTTCGACCGGGACCTGGACCCGCGCCAGCGCCGCGAACTGCTGCGGCTGGCCGTTCTGATGAGCGAGCGCGGCCACATCCGCTGTGTCGGGGCGGTGAGCGACGCCTCGTGGGCCGCGGGGACGGCCGGGGTCACGGTGGTACACCTGGAGCCGTGACAGAACATCTCGACGTGGCGAAGCTCCAGCGCAGGCTGGCCGAGTTCGCGGCCGCCCGGAACTGGCAGCCCTACCACACCCCGAAGAACCTCGCCTCCGCGCTCAGTGTGGAGGCCTCCGAACTGGTGGAGATCTTCCAGTGGTTGACGCCGGAGGAGTCGTCGCGCGTGATGGACGACCCGGACAGCGCACACCGGGTGACCGACGAGGTCGCGGACGTGCTCGCCTATCTGCTGCAACTGTGCGAGGTCCTCGGCATCGATCCGCTGGCGGCACTGGACGCGAAGATCGACCGCAACGAGCGGAGATTTCCGGCGCCGTAGCCGCGGGCGCGGAGCCGTACCACTTCGGCACTTCCTCGGGACTCCTCCCCGGCTTCTCCCCCCCGGGTGGGCTTCCCCCCGGGGGGCTTCCCCCCCGGCTTCTCGCGGTTTCTCCGGCGACCAGGGGAACCGTGCAGTCCGATGTCACTCTGTGTAATCAATCGGTCGTCCGAAACCGATTTGTTGTCCGCAGATTTCCGTCTTCCTCTGGCTTTTCGTCCCACACGCCTTCACTCTGGGTAGTGAAGCAGTGACATGGACGTGCGCGGAGCACGTCGGGACAGACGGGGGCGCCCCATGGACGCGGTGCGGCTCATCCTGACGAGTAGCCGGGCTCTCGCGAGCAGTGTCGGCGGGAGACGGACCCTGACCGAGGTGTGGCAGGCACAGGCCCTGGCCCAGGCGATCGGCAGTCGTCTCGCGGTCTCGGGCCCGCCCGAACTGCGCGGCGAGGCGCTGGGGTTGACCGAGCTGGCGGGCCGGGGCTGCGGGGTGCTGGACACCCCGGACCTCGACCCCGGCGACCTGCTCGCCGCCCGGCTCACCAAGCTGGACGACGCCCGGGAGGCGCTCCTCTGCCTGGGCGACCTGCTCGGCGAGGTCGGCATCGCCCTCGTGGGCGTCGCCAGTTCGGCGGCCGAGGAGGGGACGTACTGGCAGTGCATGGAGGCCATCGACGCGGCGGACGAGTCCAGGGACCGGGTCCTGGAGATGCTGCGGAAGCTGGCGGCGCGGGAAGGGGTGTTGCGGGACGGATGAGGCCGCTCGTGCAGGATGGAGGCATGGATCTGCGTATCTTCACCGAACCCCAGCAGGGCGCCACCTACGACACCCTCCTCACGGTCGCGAAGGCCACCGAAGACCTCGGTTTCGACGCCTTCTTCCGCTCCGACCATTTCTTGAGGATGGGCGACTCGGACGGTCTGCCCGGCCCCACCGACGCCTGGATCACCCTCGCCGGGCTGGCCCGGGAGACCAAGCGCATCCGCCTCGGCACGCTCATGACCGCCGCCACCTTCCGGCTGCCCGGCGTGCTCGCCATCCAGGTAGCCCAGGTGGACCAGATGTCCGGCGGTCGCGTCGAACTCGGCCTCGGCGCGGGCTGGTTCGCGGAGGAGCACACGGCGTACGGCATCCCCTTCCCGAAGGAGAAGTTCGGCCGCCTCGAGGAGCAGCTGGAGATCGTCACCGGCCTGTGGGCCACGGACGCCGGCAAGACCTTCGACTTCGACGGCCAGTACTACCAGCTCAAGGACTCGCCCGCGCTGCCCAAGCCCGCCCAGGCGAAGATCCCCGTACTCATCGGCGGTCACGGCGCGAGCCGCACGCCCCGGCTGGCCGCCCGCCACGCCGACGAGTTCAACATGCCGTTCAGCTCGGTCGAGGACACCGAGCGGCAGTTCGGCCGGGTCCGTGCCGCCGCCGAGAAGGCCGGACGCGCGCCCGACGCCATCACCTTCTCCAGCGCCCTGGTGGTCTGCGTCGGCAAGGACGACCGGGAGGTCGCCCGCCGGGCCGCCGCGATCGGCCGCGAGGTCGACGAGCTGAAGGAGAACGGCCTCGCGGGCACCCCGGCCGAGGTCGTCGAGAAGATCGGCCGCTACGCCGAGGCCGGCTCCACGCGCTTCTACCTCCAGGTCCTCGACCTGCACGACCTGGACCACCTGGAGCTGATCTCCGCCCAGGTGCAGTCGCAGCTGTCGTAACGGCACCCCGCGGCCCATGCGTTCCGGGCGCGGACAACGATGTCCGGTGTACCGGGACGCGAAGGCGAGCCGTGCGTCCCCCGCAAGCGAATGCGGGCACCTGTGACAGCCCTGTGACCGGAATTATGGCCTCCACCACAGTCGCCGGGGCAGTGCCCTGATGAGGTGACGGGATGCGCAGACCCTCCCCCCTCCTTCTTCCGGCCCTCGCCTCCGTCCTGTTGCTCGCGGCGTGCGGCACCGAACGTGCCGACACCGGGAACGGCGGTCCCGGCGCGGGTACGGCGTCACCCGGGACCCAGGTGACCGACCCGGGCATCGACGGGGTCCGCGTCATCTCGGTGACCATCCCGTCGCCCTCACCGTCTCCTGAGCGCAGCCTCTCGGTCACCGCCGACCGGCTGCCCACCGACTCCGGCATCTCCGCCGCGTACGAGGTCACCAACCAGGGCACCGAGGCGATGACGTACACGATCCTCGTCAACTTCACCAACGGCGCCGGTGAGGTCATGGGCAACAAGCGCGAGACCGTGCGCGCGGTCGGAGCCGGGAAGACCGTCCGTGGCACCGTCCACCTGGGGCCGGAGGCGCCGGGATCGTCGTCGGTGACGCGGGCCGCGGTCGCCGATGTCACCAAGGTGCCCGCGGACGAGGCACCGGCCGAGGCGGGTGACTGCCCGGCCTCCGGTGTCCGGGTCAGCGCCGACGAGGGCGACGCGGCGATGGGCCTGCGCGTCGTGGGCCTGCACCTGCAGAACTGCGGAACCCGCGACTACTCCGTCAACGGGTACCCGCTGCTGGAACTGCTGGACGACAACCGTGAGCCGGTCGACGGCGTCGAGATCCTCGAGGGCAGCGGCGAGATCACCACCGGGGCCGGGCCCGACGAGGCACCCGAGCCCGTCACCCTGAAACCGGGCGAGAGGGCGCTCGCGAGTCTGGTGTGGCGCAACACCACCGAGTTCGGGACACCGGTGAACGTCCCCTACGTCCGGGTCCGGGCCAAAGAGGGCGCCGACCCGGTCATCGTGACGCCGGGACTGGACCTCGGCACCACCGGCAAGCTCGGCGTCCGGCCGTGGAAGCGGGCGGAGTAGCTCGGAAAAACCCCTGGGTGCCGCTGCCCCCTGTCTGTAGGTTGGAGGGGCGCGCAGGCGCACTACCAGCGCTTTCGCTCCTTCCGAACCCTTTCGAGGCGACCACCGTGTTCCTGACGATCACCACCACCGGCACCCGCGAACGTCCCGCCACCGACCTCGGCTTCCTGCTGCACAAGCATCCCGACAAGGCGCAGGCGTTCTCCACCTCCTACGGCAAGGCGCACGTCCTCTACCCCGAGGCGGACGCCGAACGCTGCACGGCGGCGCTGCTGCTGGAGGTCGACGCCGTGGCGCTCGTCCGCCGGGGCAAGGGCAAAGGCCGAGGCGGCGCCCCGGACGCGGCCCTCGCGCAGTACGTCAACGACCGCCCCTACGCGGCCTCCTCACTGCTCGCCGTGGCGCTGAGCGCCGTCTTCTCCAGCGCCATGCGGGGCGTGTGCACCGCCAAGCCCGAACTGCCCGCTCGGCCGCGCCCGTTGCGTGTCGAGGTGCCCGCGCTGCCCGCGCGCGGCGGCCCCGACCTCGTACGGCGCCTCTTCGAGCCCCTCGGCTGGACGGTGAGCGCCGAACCGGTCGCGCTGGACACGGAGTTCCCCGACTGGGGCGACTCCCGGTACGTGCGCCTCGTGCTGGAGTCCGAGGCGCTGACGCTCGCCGAGGCACTGCGGCACCTCTACGTCCTGCTGCCCGTCCTCGACGACGCCAAGCACTACTGGGTCGCTCCCGACGAGGTCGACAAGCTGCTGCGCGCCGGTGAGGGCTGGCTGCCCGGCCACCCCGAGCAGAAGCTGATCACCAGCCGATTCCTGTCGCGCCGCTGGTCGCTGACCCGGCAGGCGATGGAACGCCTGGAACTGGTGCGGCTCGCGGAGACCGACGACAGCGAGGTCGAGGAGATCGACAACGCGGTCGAGGCGGAGGCGGAGACGGAGGAGAAGCCGACGCCGCTCGCCGTGCAGCGCCGGGACGCGATCCTGGCCGCGCTCGGCGCGTCCGGCGCCGCCCGCGTCCTCGACCTCGGCTGCGGACAGGGCCAGTTGGTGCAGGCGATGCTGAAGGACCCGCGGTTCACGGAGATCGTCGGCGTCGACGTGTCGATGCGCGCGCTGGCCATCGCCTCCCGGCGGCTGAAGCTGGACCGCATGGGGGAGCGGCAGGCCTCCCGCGTCACCCTGATCCAGGGCTCGCTCGCCTACACCGACACCCGGCTCAAGGGCTATGACGCGGCCGTGCTCAGCGAGGTGATCGAACACCTCGACCTGCCGCGGCTGCCCGCCCTGGAGTACGCGGTGTTCGGCTCGGCCCGGCCCCGCACGGTCCTGGTGACCACCCCGAACGTCGAGTACAACGTCCGTTGGGAGACCCTCCCGGCCGGCCACGTCCGGCACGGCGACCACCGCTTCGAGTGGACCCGCGAGGAGTTCCGCACCTGGGCCGCCGAGGTCGCCGGACGGCACGGCTACGACGTGGACCTCGTGCCCGTCGGACCGGACGACCCCGAGGTCGGACCCCCCACCCAGATGGCCGTCTTTTCCATGAGCACGGCCACGCCGAGCACCACGAACGAGAAGGAGGCGAAGGCAGCATGACCGACATCCAGGTATCCGCATCCCCGGAGCAGGGCCGCGTCCTGCCCGTCACCGACCTCTCCCTCGTCGTGCTGATCGGCGCGTCCGGGTCGGGCAAGTCCACCTTCGCGGGGCGGCACTTCAAGCCCACCGAGGTCCTCTCCTCCGACTTCTGCCGCGGCCTGGTCGCCGACGACGAGAACGACCAGAGCGCCTCGCGGGACGCCTTCGACGTCCTGCACCACATCGCGGGCAAGCGCCTCGCGGCCGGCCGGCGCACCGTCGTCGACGCGACCAGCGTGCAGCAGGACTCCCGACGGCAGCTGATCGACCTGGCCAGGCGGTACGACGTACTGCCCATCGCCATCGTGCTGGACGTGCCGGAGGAGGTGTGCGCCGAGCGCAACGCGGCCCGTGCCGACCGCGCCGGCATGCCCCGCCGGGTCATCCAGCGGCACATCCGCGAACTGCGCCGCTCGCTGCGGCAGCTGGAGCGGGAGGGCTTCCGCAAGGTGCACGTCCTGCGGGGCGTCGCGGACGTCGAGAGCGCCACCGTCGTCACCGAGAAGCGCTTCAACGACCTGACCCACCTCACCGGTCCCTTCGACATCGTCGGCGACATCCACGGCTGCGCCTCCGAACTGGAGGCGCTGCTCGGCAAACTGGGCTACGTCGACGGCGTCCACCCGGACGGTCGCCAGGCCGTCTTCGTCGGCGACCTCGTCGACCGCGGGCCGGACAGCCCCGGCGTGCTGCGCCGCGTGATGGCCATGGTCAAGTCGGGCAACGCGCTGTGCGTGCCCGGCAACCACGAGAACAAGTACGGCCGTCACCTGCGCGGCCGCAAGGTCCAGCCCACCCACGGACTCGCCGAGACCATCGAGCAGATGGAGCGCGAGAGCGAGGAGTTCCGTGCCGAGGTGCGGGAGTTCCTCGACGGCCTCGTCAGCCACTACGTCCTCGACGGCGGCAGACTGGTGGTCTGCCACGCCGGTCTGCCGGAGAAGTACCACGGTCGCACCTCGGGCCGCGTCCGCTCGCACGCCCTGTACGGCGACACCACCGGGGAGACCGACGAGTTCGGCCTGCCGGTGCGCTACCCCTGGGCGGAGGACTACCGGGGCCGGGCCGCCGTCGTGTACGGCCACACGCCGGTCCCGGAGGCGAGCTGGCTGAACAACACCATCTGCCTGGACACCGGTGCCGTGTTCGGCGGCAAGCTGACCGCGCTGCGCTGGCCGGAACGCGAACTGGTCGACGTACCGGCCGAGCGGGTCTGGTACGAGCCGGTGAAGCCGCTGCGGGCGGAGGCACCGGGCGGGCACGACGGACGGCCGCTGGACCTGAAGGACGTGCACGGCCGACGGGTGGTCGAGACCCGGCACGCGGGACGGGTGTCGGTGCGGGAGGAGAACGCGGCGGCGGCCCTGGAGGTCATGAGCCGGTTCGCCGTCGACCCGCGGCTGCTGCCGTACCTGCCGCCGACCATGGCGCCGACGGCGACCAGCCGCGTCGAGGGGTATCTGGAGCACCCGGTGGAGGCGTTCGCGCAGTACGCCGAGGACGGTGTCGCGCGGGTCGTGTGCGAGGAGAAGCACATGGGCTCGCGGGCGGTGGCCCTGGTGTGCCGGGACGCGGAGACGGCCCGCAAGCGGTTCGGCGTCGGGGGCACCTCCCGCTCGAGCGAAGTCGAGAGTGGGGGAGGCCCGACGGGCTCGCTCTACACCCGCACCGGGCGACCGTTCTTCGACGACGCGGCGGTCACCGAGGAGATCCTCGGCAGGGTCCGCGCGGCGGTCGGCGAGGCCGGTCTCTGGGACGAACTCGACACCGACTGGCTGCTGTTGGACGCCGAGCTGATGCCGTGGTCGCTGAAGGCGGCCGGGCTGCTGCGCTCGCAGTACGCGGCCGTCGGCGCCGCGTCCGGCGCGGTCTTCCCGGGCGCCCTGGCCGCCCTGGAGGGAGCCGCCGCGCGCGGGGTCGACGTCTCGGACCTGCTGTCCCGGCAGCGCGAACGTGCCTCGGACGCGGCCGCGTTCACGGAGGCGTACCGCCGCTACTGCTGGACCACGGACGGCCTGGACGGCGTCCGCCTGGCGCCGTTCCAGATCCTCGCAGTCCAGGGCCGCAGCCTCGCGGCCCTGCCCCACGACGGTCAGCTGGCCCTGCTGGACCGGCTGGTGAAGCACGACAGCACCGGTCTCCTCCGGACCACCCGGCGCCTGTACGTCGACACGGCCGACCCCGAGTCGGTGCGGGCCGGTGTCGACTGGTGGCTGGAGATGACGGGCCGCGGCGGCGAGGGCATGGTCGTCAAGCCGCTGGAGGCGGTGGTCCGCACCGCGGCGGGCCGCCTCGTCCAGCCGGGCATCAAGTGCCGGGGACGCGAGTACCTGCGGATCATCTACGGCCCGGAGTACACGCGCCCCGACAACCTCGCCCGGCTGCGGCAGCGCTTCCTGAACCACAAGCGCTCCCTGGCGATCCGCGAGTACGCCCTCGGCCTGGAGGCCCTGGACCGGCTGGCGGAGGGCGAGCCCCTGTGGCGCGTCCACGAGGCGGTGTTCGGGGTGCTGGCGCTGGAGTCGGAGCCGGTGGACCCGAGGGCTGTGGAGCGGGGCGGCGGGGCGCACCGAGGTCCTTTTCGCCCCCGCCGCCCTTTCCCGGTCCCGACTCTGGGGGCCTGCCGCCCCCAGACCCCCGCTTCGGCCTCAACGGCCTCGTCCTCAAGCGCCGGGCGGGCTGGTGATCCAGCCCCTCCGGCGTTTGAGGAGCGGGGGTCCGGGGCGGAGCCCGGCTCAGCCCACCAGCCGCAGCCGCTCCCCGCACACCCCCACCGTCACCCGCTGCCCCCACGTCAGTTCCACCGCGTCGCTCTCGATGCCGTCGCCGAAGGCGATGAGCCGTTCGGACTCGACGGTGAGGGTCAGGCGGCCGGCGGCGGAGAGTTCGCCCGCGACCCGGGCCGTCCCGGTCGCCGGGGACGGCCAGGCCTCCCGGACGTACCAGAGGAGCCGCTCCTCCGTGGGCGCCGGCAGCCGCAGGCCCCCGCCCCGCTCCTGCCACACCGAGCGGATCCACCCGGTGGCTCCGGTGCCGGTGCCGACCAGCACCCCGGAGGAGGCCTGGGCCTCGGCGACACCCCCGTCGCCGTCGAGGCCCAGGCGGTACCGGGCGGTCTGGTGGCCGGCCGCGCCGAGATAGATCTCGTTCAGGGCCACCAGCCGCTGGGTGTCGTCGGCGACGGCCTCCACCATGGTCAGCTCCTCGACGCCCGCGGTGGCGGCCAGCAGCGCCCCGGCGTCGGCGGGCCGGTGCCGGACCAGGACGCCCGGATTGCGTCCGGGGTCCGTGTCGATGCCCACCACCGGCTGACCCGCGAGGTACTTGGCGACGTTGGCCACCAGCCCGTCCTGGCCGACCACGACCACGACGTCCTCGGGCGCGAACAGGAAGCGGTCCAGGTCCCGCCGCTCCACCCGTGTCTGACGCCAGGTGAGCGGGATCGCCGCCGTCACCTCGGCCAGTGCGCGCCGGGTGCGGCGGTGGCGTTCGGCGATCTCCTCGATGTCCCGGCCCCGCGAGGAGAGGAAGAAGGCGGCCTGGCCGTGCGTGCCGTGCCGGGCCACCAACTCCTCGTACTCCGTGGTGCGGTGGACCAGCACGGCCCGCGGGGCGAGACTCACTCCGAGGCTCCCAGCCTGGCCAGCAGTCCGGTCAGCACGTCCGGCGAGACGGTCAGGCTGTCGATGCGCGGCAGGTTCTCCGCGAGCCGGGTGCCGGTGAGGGCGTGCAGGGTCGTCACGTCGACGTCCGCGTGCACCCGGAGCCAGGCCGCCTGGGCCTCCGCCCGCGCCTCGCCCACCTCGCGGGCCGCCGCCGCCTCCGCGCGGGCGAGCCGTACCGTCCGGGTCGCCTCCGCCTCGGCGCGCACCTTGTCGGCCGCCGCGTTCTCCTCGGCCTCGCGGCGGGCGTTCGTACCGCGCTGGTCGACCAGCTGCTCCTCGCGCCGGGCGAGTTCGATCTTGCTGGCGAGTTCGTTCTCGGCGATCGTCCGCTCCCGCTCGACGGCCACCGCCCGCCGCTCGTACGTCGCCCGGTCGGCCTCCTGCTGGATCTGCTCGCGCGCCGGGGTGCGCAGGGCCCGCTCCACCTCGGGCTCCGGCCGCAGCGCCACCACGCGTACGGCGACGATCTCGATGCCGGTCGCGGGCAGCCGGGGCTCCGCCGCCAGCCCGGCCGCGACCCGCTCACGCACCGACGTCACCCCGTCGACCAGCGCCTCCGCCAGTGGCGTCCGGGCGAGCACGTCCAGCGCGTGCTGCTGGGCCGTCTCGGTCAGCAGGGTGCCGAGCTGCTCCAGGGGAGCGCCGCGCCAGGCCCCGGTGTCCGGGTCGATCGAGAAGTCGAGGCGGGCGGCGGCGACGGCGGGGTCGCTGACCCGGTAGGTCACGGTGGCCTGCACGGCGACGTCCTGGAAGTCGGCCGTACGGGCGTGGAAGGTCATGGCCAGCTCGCGGTCGTCGACCGGGACTTCGGAGAGCGCGGCGGTCAGTGAGCGGAACCAGAAGCTGAGCCCCGGGCCGTCGTGCACCAGCGTGCCCGAGCGGTGGTGGCGGATGTGCGCCGTCGGAGCGCCCCGCAGATGGCGCCAGCCCAGGCGCCGGGTGATGTCGGCCACGGGATCCCCCTCGTTTCGAACGATTGTCGTCACTGCGACGATAACGGAGAGGATCACTTGTCGTCAAGAGGACGAAAACAAGGTGGGGCGGAATCCGGCCAGGCGCGGGTGAAGGAGGGCCCTGATGGTCAGGATGGAGGCATGGGATTCCACGTCGACTCCGAGGCCGGGCGGCTGCGCCGCGTCATCCTGCACCGGCCGGATCTCGAGCTCAAGAGGCTCACCCCCAGCAACAAGAACGCCCTCCTCTTCGACGACGTGCTCTGGGTGCGCCGGGCGCGCGCCGAGCACGACGGCTTCGCGGACGTCCTGCGTGACCGCGGTGTCGCCGTCCACCTCTTCGGCGATCTGCTCACCGAGGCCCTGGACATCCCGGCGGCCCGGGCGCTCGTCCTGGACCGGGTCTTCGACGAGAAGGAGTACGGGGTCCTCGCCACCGACCACCTCCGCGCCGCCTTCGAGAACCTGCCCGCACCCGAACTGGCCGAGGTCCTCGTCGGCGGCATGACCAAGCGGGAGTTCCTGGACGCGCACCCGGAGCCGACCTCCGTGCGCTTCCACGTCATGGAGCTGGACGACTTCCTGCTCGGCCCCCTCCCCAACCACCTCTTCACCCGCGACACGTCCGCCTGGATCTACGACGGCGTCTCCATCAACGCGATGCGCTGGCCCGCCCGGCAGCGCGAGACCGTGCACTTCGAGGCGATCTACCGCTATCACCCCCTCTTCCGCGCGGAAACGTTCCATCTCTGGTCGGAGGGTCAGGCCGACTACCCCTCCACCATCGAGGGCGGGGACGTCCTCGTCATCGGCAACGGCGCCGTCCTCATCGGCATGAGTGAGCGCACCACCCCCCAGGCCGTCGAACTGCTCGCCCACAAGCTGTTCGCGGCGGGCTCGGCCACCACGATCGTCGCCCTCGACATGCCGAAGCGGCGGGCCTTCATGCACCTCGACACCGTGATGACGATGGTCGACGGCGATGTCTTCACCCAGTACGCGGGCCTCGGCATGCTCCGCTCGTACACCATCGAACCGGGCGTCGGCGAGAAGGAGCTCAAGGTCACCGACCATCCGCCGGAGCACATGCACCGCGCGATCGCCGCCGCCCTCGGCCTCAGCGAGATCCGCGTGCTCACCGCCACCCAGGACGTGCACGCCGCCGAACGCGAGCAGTGGGACGACGGCTGCAACGTCCTGGCCGTCGAGCCGGGCGTCGTCGTCGCCTACGAACGCAACGCCACCACCAACACCCATCTGCGCAAGCAGGGCATCGAGGTCATAGAGATCCCGGGCAGTGAGCTGGGCCGGGGGAGGGGCGGGCCGCGCTGCATGAGCTGTCCGGTGGAGCGGGGGCCGGTGTAGTCGCGGGACGGGGGCCGGCGCAGGGAGGCGAGACCGGGATGTATATAAATGCTTGGGGTCGTATAGACTTCCAAGATGTCCAAGGTCCCCTGCCGCTGACCTTGCCCTCGCACCTGTTCACCGCACCTCTGGAGCGCCCCCATGGCGACAGTCCCGACCGCCCTCGCCGGCCGCCACTTCCTCAAGGAGCTGGACCTCACCGGCGAGGAGTTCCGCGGTCTGATCGAGCTGGCCGCCGAGCTGAAGGCCGCCAAGAAGGCCGGGACCGAGACGCGGTACCTCACCGGCAGGAACATCGCGCTGATCTTCGAGAAGACCTCCACGCGCACCCGCTGCGCCTTCGAGGTCGCCGCCGCCGACCAGGGCGCCGCGACGACCTACCTCGACCCGAGCGGCTCGCAGATCGGCCACAAGGAGTCGGTCAAGGACACCGCGCGCGTGCTCGGCCGGATGTACGACGGCATCCAGTACCGCGGCGACAGCCAGGAGAAGGTCGAGGAGCTGGCCGGGTACGCCGGTGTGCCCGTCTACAACGGCCTCACCGACGACTGGCACCCGACCCAGATGCTCGCCGACGTGCTCACCATGACCGAGCACACCGCCAAGCCGCTGCACGAGGTCGCCTTCGCCTACCTCGGTGACGCCCGCTTCAACATGGGCAACTCCTACCTGGTCACCGGCGCCCTGCTCGGCATGGACGTGCGGATCGTCGCCCCCAAGACCTACTGGCCCGCGCAGGGAATCGTCGAGCGCGCGCGCGAGCTGGCCGAGACCAGCGGCGCGCGCGTCACCCTCACCGAGTCACTGGCCGACGGGGTGCGGGGCGCCGACTTCGTCGCCACCGACGTGTGGGTCTCCATGGGGGAGCCCAAGGAGGTCTGGGACGAGCGGATCGCGGCCCTCGCGCCCTACGCCGTGACCATGGACGTCCTGCGGGCCACCGGCAACCCGGACGTCAGATTCCTGCACTGTCTGCCGGCCTTCCACGACCTCGGCACCACGGTCGGCCGCGAGATCCACGACCGGCACGGCCTGGACTCGCTGGAGGTCACCGACGAGGTCTTCGAGTCCGAGTACTCCGTCGTCTTCGACGAGGCCGAGAACCGGCTGCACACCATCAAGGCCGTCCTGGTCGCCACGCTCGCCAGGTAGGGCAGGGCCCGGGGTCCTACGCCGGTCGCGGGCGCCCCTGCGGCGGAACCGCGGCCAGCCGGAACCACACCGCCTTGCCGTTCTCCGTCGGCCGGTGACCGCAGGACGAGCTGAGCGCGCGGATCAGCAGCAGCCCGCGCCCGTGCTCCTGCCACGGGTCGGGCTCCCGGCCGGCGGCCGGGCGGGTCAGGTCGCCGGGCGGTACCGGATCGGGGTCGTGCACCTCGACCTGGCAGCCGGTCGGCAGCAGCTGCACGACCAGCTCTATCGGCTCGTCCCCGGCGGTGTGCTCGACGGCGTTCGCCACCAGCTCGGCGGTCAGCAGCTCCGCCGTGTCGCTGTCCGCCCCGTGCTCCAGCTCCGCCAGTGCCGTGCGGATCAGGGCACGGGCCACCGGCACGGCCGCGGCGGAGTGCGGCAGCGCGATGCGCCAGGAGGCGGCTGAGGAGGGGCGTTCGTGCAAGGCGAGTCCGTTCATGGCGCAGGTTCCCGTGGACGACATCAGGCGCTCCTGCTTTCAACTTGAGGCATGGTACGGCGACCTCCGCCAGAGGCCCAGGCCGGACGCCGTACGGAACCGTCCGTCCCGTCACCGGTCGGCCTACCCGGCACAACGGTCCCGTGCGCACCCCTGATCCCGTTGTTACCGCGCTATCGACGACCGGTGACCCGTGTGACGCGGACCGGTCACGCGGTGACACATCCGTCGCATACCCGCCTCGTCTATCGCGCACTCCTGACGACAGTTACATACAGGTGATTGCTTCGGGGGTGACCGCTCGTCGAGGAGGCCGCCCTCATGAGTCCTTTCACCGGCTCCGCCGCCCGCACCTCGAACTGGCGCCATCCGCGCGGCGGCTGCGGTTCCCGCTGGAGGTCTTCGACGCCGTACGGGCCGGTTGGCCGGAGGAACGGCCCATGACCGTGCGGATCTCCGCGACCGACTGGTTCTCCGCGACCGACTGGGCCGACGGCGGGACCACGGCCGAGGGCGCCGTCGAGATCGCCCGCGCCTTCGCCGCGCACGGCGCCGACGCGATCGACGTCTCCACCGGGCAGGTCGTCGCCGAGGAGGCCCCGTGCTCCGCCGTACCACCTTCGGCCGTCAGGTCTTCGCGGTCGGCGGCATCGCCAGACGCCGTTCGCGGACCGGATCCGGCACGAGGCGCGGATCCCGGTGATCGAGGTCGGCGCCATCTCCTCCTGGGACGACGCCAACTCGCTGCTCCCGGCCGGACGCGCGGACCTGTGCGTGCTGGCCCGCCCGCACCTGTACGACCCGCACTGGACCCTGCACGCAGCAGCCGAGCAGGGCTACGAGGGACCGGGCGCCGTCTGGCCGGCACCCTACCGGGCGGGCAGCCGGCCACCCAGGACCGGCCGCACCGACGCTCCCGAACCGCGTCTGACGTGGGGGAGTTGAGGCCGGGGTCAGGCGTCGGGGAGGAGGCCCGCGAACTCGGCGCCCGCGTCCCGCAGCCGTTCGTGCAGTCCCTGGAACACGGCCGCGGAGCGGGCCCCCGGCCAGTCCCCCGGGAGCAGCCCGGCAGGCAGGCCGGGATCGGTGTAGGGCAGGTGGCGCCAGGCGTCCAGGGCGAGGAGGTAGTCGTGGTACGCCTCCTGCGGAGGGGTGTCCGCGCGCCGCTCCCAGGCGTGCAGCACGCGCGCGTGGCGGTCGAGGAACGCCTCGTGCTCCTTGGCGATGGCCGCCAGGTCCCACCAGCGGGCGACGGCCTCGCCGGTCGGCGCGAAGCCGAGGTGCTCGCCGCGGAAGAGGTCGACGTAGGAGTCCAGGCCCAGCCGTTCCAGGGTGTGCCGGGTCTCCTCGTGCAGCCGGGCGGGGGCGATCCACACGCCGGGGGCGGCCGTGCCGAAGCCGAGTCCGGCCAGCCGGGAGCGCAGTACGTGCCGCTTCTGCCGCTCCGACTCCGGCACCGAGAAGACCGCCAGCACCCAGCCCTCGTCCTCGGGTGGTGCGGTGGCGTAGACGCGCCGGTCGCCGTCCTCCAGCAACTGCCGTGCCTCCGCGGAGAGTTCGTAACCGGCGGCGCCGTGCGCGGTGCGGGCGGGCAGCAGCAGACCGCGTCGTTTCAGCCGGGACACCGAGGAGCGCACGGAGGGCGCGTCGACGCCGACCGCGGCGAGCAGCCGGATCAGTTCGGCGACGGGCACCGGGCCCGGCGCGAAACGGCCGTACGCGCCGTAGAGCGTGACGATGAGGGACCGAGGTGCGGGCTGGTCGGACACGTTGATCATCTTAGGTCGTCGGCATCACTGCTGGTCACCATCGGTATCACCCGTGGCGCGCAACCGGAAGCGCTGGAGTTTGCCGGTCGCGGTGCGCGGCAGCGCGTCCAGGAAGACGATCTCCCGCGGACACCTGTACGGCGCCAACTCCGCCTTGACGAACTCCCGCAGCGCCTCCGCGTCCGGCCGTGCCCCGGCCCGCAGGACGGTGTACGCCACCACCACCTGCCCACGCTCCTCGTCGGACCGTCCGACGACCGCCGTCTCGACGACGTCGGGACAAGGTGGTCGGCACCTCGTTGCCGGACCAGTTCGCCCGCGCCCTGGCCAACATGCTGACCGCCCTCACCGCGGCCGGCGGCACCCCCGCGGACCTGGCACGCGTCACCGTCTACGTCACGGACGTCGCCGCCTGTCGGGCGTCCGCCCCCGAACTCGGCCGCGTGCGGCGGGAGTCGGCGGGCCGGGACCACCCGGCGATGGCGGTCGTCGGGATCGTACGGCTGTGGGACGAGGAAGCCCTCGTCGAGCTGGACGGGTTCGTCGTCCTGGGGGGCTGATCAGGCCGCGACGGCGACGGCGACGGTGCGCCGTTCGGCCGGGACGCGGTGCGGGGCGACGACGCGGCCGTCGGGCAGCAGCTCGCCGGAGTCGTCGAAGACGATCGTGCCGTCGCAGAGCAGGGTCCAGCCCTGTTCGGGGTGGGCGGCGACGACGTGTGCGGGGTCGGCCGTGGGGCTCGGAGTCCGGTGGGTACACATGGCGCACCTCCACGTCGGTGGGGTCACCGGGCGGTGGACCCCGTTGAACCGACCATGCGCCCGCGCGGGGGCCGCCGCCAGAGCCCGCCGGGGAGTGTGACAGCACCAGGACAACTCGCGGACCGTTCGTCGACGCAGGGGACTCGCCACCGAAGGAGTGACGATCACGGGCGCGGGCCCGCCCTCCCGGTACCAGTGGAACCCCCCTACCAGGAGGTTCCCCCATGTCGTTGCGCCCCGTCCTGAGCCCCGCTTTGCGTCCCGTCCTGACCACGGCCGCAGGCGCCGCCCTGCTCCTGCTGGCCGCGCCCGCGGTGACCGCGACCGCCGGCCCCTCCGAGTCCGTGACCGTCGACCCGGTCGGCCGGGTGGCCGCCGACGGCACCGTCACCCTCTCCGGCACCTACCGCTGCACCGGCAACTCCGGTCCCGTCTTCGTCAGTTCCTCCGTCGGCCGGAAGGACGCGACCACCCGGTACGGCATCGGCGGCACCCGTGCCGTGTGCGACGGCGCCGAGCACCGCTGGGTGAACACGGGCAAGCCCGCCTCCGACCCGATCGAGCCCGGCGCGGCCCGCGTGGAGGCCACCGTGATGGAACTGCGCCCGGTGGGCGGTCTTCCGCTGCCGTACTTCCACGCGGCGGACGAGCGGGACGTGACGCTGACGGCGGGCTGAGAGCGTGCATCGACGCCGTGTGTGTTGACGTCGCGTGCATCGACGCCGTGTGTGTTGACGTCGCGTGCATCGACGCCGTGTGTGTTGACGTCGCGGGTGCGTGGTCCCGGTGGGCGGGCCGCCGGGGCCCGGTCCGCGCACGTTAGGATCACCGGGTGAATACGTACTGGCACGTCGTGCTTCCGCCGCTCGCCGTCTGACGGGCGCAGCACCGAAGCAGTGACCCCCCGCCCCGACCGGCCGCTTTCCCGCGCCGGCCGGCGGCCGTGTCGTGCGCCCGTTCCGAAGCGAGTCCCAGACGCCTTCGACGACGGAAGACCACGACTGTGCCGAACCGCACTTCACGCCCGACCTCCGCGCGCCCGGCCGACCCGGCCCCGGCCCAGCGCCCCCACCACCCGCTCCGCGGCGGTCCCGCCCCGATACTCACCGCGTGCCTGCTGTGGGGCACCACCGGGACCGTCTCCTCCTTCGCGCCGGCCGGCGCGCCCGCCGCGGCCATCGGCTGCGCCGGCCTCGCCCTCGGCGGCATCCTGCTCCTCCTCACCTCCCGCGGCGCCCGCTCGCTGCCGGCCCGCTGCACCCGCTCCGAGCGCCGGCTGCTCCTCCTCGGCGCCTTCGCCGTCGCCGGATACCCGGTCACCTTCTACCCGGCCGTGGCCCGCACCGGAGTCGCGGTGGCCACCGTGATCGCCCTGGGCAGCGCGCCGGTCTTCGCCGGACTCCTGGCCTGGCTGACCGGCCGGGCCCGGCGACCGCCCGCTGGACCGGCGCCACGTCGGCCGCCGTCCTCGGCTGCACGCTCCTCGTGCTGGGCCCCCGGCTCACCGGAGCCGGCACACCGATCGACCTCACGGGCGTCCTGCTCGCCACCTTCGCCGGACTGTCGTACGCCGTCTACGCGTTGATCGGCGGCCGGCTCATCACCCACGGGCACGAGTCCGGCGCGGTGATGGGCGCGCTGTTCGGCGCGGCCGGGCTGCTCGTCCTGCCGTTCGCGCCGTTCGTCGACGTGACCTGGCTCGGCACCGTCAGGGGCGCGGCGGTGGCCGGCTATCTCGCCCTGTTCACCGTCTACCTCGCCTACCGCCTCTTCGGCCACGGACTCCGTCGTACGTCCGCGTCGGCGGCCACGTCACTGACCCTGGCCGAGCCCGCCGTCGCCGCCGTCCTGGGCGTCAGCGTCCTCGGTGAGCGCCTGCCGTACCTGTCCTGGTGCGGGCTGGCCGTCCTGGGGCTGGGGCTGGTCCTGCTCGCCGTCCCCGCGAAGGGGGCGGTCACCGAGGGCCGGTAGACGGCGCGCGTCCCGGCGGGACCCGGCACGGACGGGCGCCCGGCGGAGTGGGAATCGTGACACAGGTCACGGGAAGGGGGTGGGTGGTGCCGGACAGCTCAGAGGGGTGAGCACTCATCTGCGTACCCGGGTACGGGCCGGGGATCCGACCGCCTTCGCGGAGCTGTTCGACAGCTGCGCGAAGGCGGTCTACAACCATGCCTTCCGGCTGACCGCCGACTGGTCGACGGCCGAGGACGTCATGGCCGCGACCTTCATGGAGGCGTGGCGGCTGCGCGACAGGGTCGACCCCGAGGGCGGTTCCCTACGGCCGTGGCTGCTGGGGATCGCCACCAACACGGCCCGCAACCAGTACCGCAGCAACCGCCGGTACCGGGCCGCGGCGAGCGCCGCCGCGGCGGCCGGGCTGTCGGTGCCCGACCACGCCGAGGAGGTGGCCGGCCGGGTCGACGACCGGCGGCTCCTCGCGCGGGCCCTGACCGCCCTGGCCGGCCTGCGCCGGCCGGAGCGCGAGGTCGTCGCGCTGTGCCTGGGGGAGGGGCTGGACTACGAGGCCGCCGCGGAGGCCCTCGGGATCCCGGTGGGCACCGTCGCCTCCCGCCTGTCCCGGGCCCGCGGAAAACTGCGCGCCCTGACCGAGGACGCCCCGACGGACCCCGCTGGAGCCGCGCGGAACTTCCCCCGGGGAAAACGGGAAGGCGACCGCCCCGGCCGACAGACAAGAGACGACCACGCACCCGTGGTCCGGCCCGCGCAGGGAGGAAACCGATGAACGCGAACACGTCCCGGCAGAGTCCGGCCGGCGAAGAGGACAGCACGCTCCTCTCCCGGACGGCGCGTGACCTGCCGCCGGGCCGTCACCAGTTCCACAAGGAGCGTCTGATGGCCCAGATCCACCAGGAACAGCGCACGACGGCCCCGGTGCCGGCCCCGGCTCCGGCTCCGGCTCCGGCCAGGGCATGGTGGCTGCGGCTGCCGCGCCCGGCGGTCACCCTGCCCGTGACGGCGGCCGTCGTGGCCGCGTCGGTCGTCGCCGCCGTGGTCACGTCCGGCGGCGACCGGGATCGGGGTGTCGCCACCGGACCGGTTCTGACCACGCCGATCGGCGCCGCGAGCACCAAGGGCGTGCCGCAGCTGCTCGACCGGATCTCGCTGGCGGCGGCCGATGCCTCCCACCCGGAGGTCGGGCCCGGCCAGTTCGTCTACGTCGAGTCGAGAACCGCCGGCACGTTCCTGAAGACCGTCGACGACAGGACCACCCTGGCCGGCCACGCACTGCACCGCCGCCAGGTGTGGCGGTCCGCGGACGGCACCGAGGGCTGGCTGATCGACCCGGCCGTCAACGACGACGCCGAGGGCGAGACCCTGAGCCTCCCCGACGAGCGGGGCGACACCCCTGAGGCGTACCTGAACGGTCCGTCGTACGACTACCTGTCCCGGCTGACCACCGACCCCGACGCCCTCCTCGCGAAGATCTACAAGGAGACCGAGGGCCACGGGAACTCCCCGGACCAGGAGGCCTTCACCACCATCGGCGACCTCCTCGGCGAGAGCTACCCGCCCGCGGAGCTGTACTCCGCCCTCTTCCGGACCGCCGCGAGGATCCCCGGAGTCGTCGTCGTCCAGGACGCCGTGGACGCGGTCGGCCGTTCCGGCGTGGCAGTGGCCCGGCTGGACGAGACCAGCGGGCAGCGAGAGGAGTGGATCTTCGACAGGAAGACGTACGTCTTCCTCGGCGAGCGCACGGTCCAGGTGGAGAAGAGGAGCGGCGAGGAGGCACTGATCAAGCCCGGCACGGTCACCTTCACCAGCGCCGTCATCGAACGAGCGGTCGTCGACGCCATCAAACAGACGCCCTGACGGGCCTCCTGACGCGTCATCAGGAAGGAGTGGTGACCGGGCCGACACGACGGGGGATTCGGCCGGCCCGGTCACGTTCAGGGGCGTGGTGTGCCGCGGTTGATCATGGCGTGGGGGAGGGGTGGAGGCAAAGGGCCGGGGAGTGGGTATGTCACACGGCCGACGCCCCTTTGACCGGGCTTTGAGCGGTTCACGGGTGCAGGGTGACCTTGCCGGTGGTGCGGCGTGCCAGGAGGTCCTCGTGGGCGCGCCGCGCCCGTGTCAGCGGGTAGCTGGGGCCGGTCACCGGTCGGAGCGTGCCGCGGGCGGTGAGGTCGAGGAGTTCACGCAGGGGCGCGGTGTAGCCACCGGGGGCGCTCAGGGTGGGGCGTAGCCAGAAGCCGATGACGGCCGCGTTGAGGCGGCTGAGGCGGGCCGGGTCGACAGGGGTGGAGGGGGTCCGGGCGGCGTTGCCGTAGGTGACCAGGCGGCCCGAGAGGCCGAGGGAGTCGAGGGCCTGGTCGAAGAGTGGGCCGCCCACCGCGTCGAGGATGACGTCCGCCTTGTCGGAGAGGGGGTACTCCGCGATGCCGTCGGCGCCCAGTTCGAGGGCGAGTCGACACTTGTCGGGAGTGGAGGCCTGGGCGAGAACGCGTCCGGCGCCGAACCGCCGGGCCAGTTGCACCGCCAGACTGCCCACACCGCCGGCCGCCGCGTGGACGACCACGGTCTCGCCGGGCGCGAGCCGGGCGGCGGTGCGCAGCAGGTGCCAGGCGGTCAGGCCCTGGGTGAGCAGGGCGAGCGCGTGAGCCGCCGGAAGGTCCTCGGGGATGTCGACGAGCGCCGCCTCGGGCGCCACGACCTGTTCGGCGTACCCGCCCGGGACACGGGCGAGGACGCGGCGGCCGTCCGGGGTGCGGCCCACGACCTCGCTTCCGGGTATGTGGGGCAGCAGATCGGCGGTCAGGTAGGAACCGTCCGTCTGGTGGGTGTCCGCGAAGTTGACGCCCACGGCCTCGACGGTGATCCGGACCTGTCCGGGCTGGGGTTCTGGGGCGGGAAGCTCGACTGTCTCGAGGACTTCGGGGCCGCCGAAGCGGTCGAACCGGATCGCGATCATGCGGCCCAGTATCGCGCTCCCGGCGGAGCGGCCGGCCGACCGCCCGGCGCACCGGACGGACTTGTGCGCGGTTTGTGCGGTCTTTGAACGGAGTGCGGCACGCTGGGCGCGGCCGTGCACCACACGGGGCGGACCGGAAAGCGCAGACCGAAGGAGTGGGAATGGCGGGCGAGTGGCTGCGCAGGTTCCATCCGCAGGGCCCGGCTCCACGGCCGGGCAGTGAGGCGCCACGGCTTGTCTGCTTCCCGCACGCCGGTGGCGCGGCGAGCGCCTTCCTGCCGCTGGCACGGGCGTTGGCCCCGGCCGTGGAGGTGCTGGCGGCGCAGTATCCCGGCCGTCAGGACCGCCGCGGCGAACAGCCCGTCGACGACATGGGCCGCCTCGCCGACGCGCTGACCGAACAGGTACGGAGCCGGGTGACGGGTCCGTACGTCCTGTTCGGGCACAGCATGGGCGCCGTCGCGGCCTACGAGGTGGCCCGCCGCCTCGCCGAGCGGTCCCTGCCCGGTCCCCGGGCACTGATCCTCTCCGGCCGGGCGCGCCCACCGCCCGGCCCACCCGGTACGACTCGCCGCGCACGGACGAGGACGTCCTGCGGGTCGTCCGGCTGCTCGGCGGCACCACCCCCCGGGTGCTCGACGACCCGGAGCTGCGGGAGATGGTCCTGCCGGCGCTGCGGGCCGACTACCGGGCGATCGGCGGATACGTCTGGCGACCCGGCCCGCGCCTCGACGTGCCGTTCACCGTGCTGGTCGCGGACGACGATCCCGTGGTGAGTGTGGACGAGGCGAAGGCATGGCGCGAACTGACCACCGCCACCACCACGACCCGGGTCCTCCACGGCGGGCACTTCTTCCTCGACACCCGCCTGCCGGAGGTGGTCGAGGCGGTCACCGCCGCCCTGAGCCCTGCCGACGAGGGGCACCTCACGGCGGCCGACGGCCGATAGCCCGGGTGCCCGGCGGAGCCGCCGCGCCCCGCCCGGGTGCCGTCCGTGAGGTGAAGGGGGTGAGCGCGTGACGTGCTGGGACGGTCTGTTCGTCGGCGCGGCCGCGATGTCGCTGGGGCGCAGCCAGGACGTCCGGCGGGCCGTCGCCGCAGGGTGGTACGACGCCCGGCAGTGCCGGCGGGACGCCTACCGCGCGGTGCGCGTGGCGGAGGACGGCGCACTGCCGGGCCTCGTGGCGCGCGCCGCCGACCTGGTGCGGCGCCGCTCGGGTGTGCCGGCCGGTGACGTGGACCTGGTCCTGCACGCCTCCTCCTGGTCGGTGCAGGAGGCCGGCTGCCGTGCCGAGGGCGTACGGCAGGCGCTCCGGTGCCGGCGCGCCACGGCGCTGGAGGTCCGGGGCGCCGCCGGCAGCGGCGTGGTGGGTCTGCATGTGGCGGCCCGGTACCTCTCCACGTCCCCGGACCTGACCGCCGCGGTGATCACCACCGGCGACTGCGCCGCCGCGCGCACCGGGGACCGGTTCCGTTCGGGGCCGGGGCGGGTGCTCGCCGACGGTGCGACGGGCGTGGTGCTGAGAACCGGCGGCGGACTGGCGCGCGTTCTGGCCACCACGGTGGTGGGGGAGCAGACGCAGTGTCTGCTGCGCTCCGACCTGCCGTGGCGGATTCCCTCCGCTGTACGGGAACGGGCACGTGACGAGGCGGCCGCCACGGCGGTCCGCCGGGACGACCTCGCGGTACCGCTCGCCGACCGGGAGCGCGAGGTCGTGGAGCGGACTCTGACGGATGCGGGGCTCGGCACCGACGACATCGCGCGGTTCGTCTTCCCTCACCTGGGCTCCGGTCAGCAACGCTGGGACAGGCGCGCGGCGTGGGGCGTCGACGCGAAACGCACCACGTGGGACTGGGGCACCGGGGTGGGGCATCTGCCGTCCGGTGACCAGATGGCGGGTCTCGCCCATCTGCTGGAGTCCGCCGAACTCGCCGCGGGGGACAAGGTGGTGCTGGTCGGGGGCGGCTCCGCCGACGTGCTGGGGTGCGCGGTACTGGAGGTGCTCTGACAGCCGGGCGAGGCGTTGGCCGGAGCTTGTATCAGGTTTGTGTGGGCTTGGATCGCTTCCTTGCAGCATGGTGACCGGATTTTGACCGCTCGGCTGTCGATCTGGGGGAACGATGCAATTCCGGTTGTTGGGTCCGATGGAGGTCGTCGCCGATGAGCAGACCGTCGCTCTCGGCGGAACGAAACAGCGCGCCACTCTCGGCTATCTGCTGCTCCAGGCCAACCGGGTGGTCGCCACCAGCCGGCTGCTGAACGCCCTGTGGGAGGCCGAGGAGGCCCCGACGACCGCCCGGAAGATCCTGCAGAACGCGGTCTACGGGCTGCGCGGCGTGCTCGCCTCGTATCGCGCTGCCGACGGGCAGGAGGCTCCCGCGCTGCTGACGCAGCCCCCCGGCTACGTGCTGCGCGTGGACCCCGAGCAGGTCGACCTCCATCTGTTCCACACCTGGGTGGGCCGTGGCCGGCGCAAACAGGCCGAGGGCGACCCACAGGCGGCGGCCGGGCTGCTGCGCGAGGCGCTGGCCCTGTGGCGAGGTCCCGCCCTGGCCGATCTGGTGGAGGCCGGTCTGGACTGGCCCGAACTGGCGACCGTGCGCAGCACCCGGCTCGATGTCATGGAGGACTACTTCGAAGCCCAGCTGCTGTGCGGCCGCCACTACGAGATCCTGCCCGAGCTGGAGACCCTGGTGCAGGCCGAACCGCTGCGGGAACGATCCTCGGCGCAGCTGATGCTCGCGCTGTACCGGTGCGGCCGGCAGGCCGACGCGCTCAACGCCTACAGCCAGGTGCGTGCGGCGCTGGTGGAGAACCTGGGTCTGGAACCCGGCCGTGGTCTTCAGCAGCTCCAGCAGGCGATCCTCACGCAGGACCCGTCCCTGTCGACGGACCGTCCCGTCCACCGGGGAGCCTCGGCCGGACTGGACGCGCGGGCCGCGCGGCCCGGTGTCCGGCTGCGTCCCGCGCTCGTGCCCTTCGGTGGCGGGAATCCGGCGTCCGGTCCGCGTGACGGCACCGGGCGGAACACGCCGGGGACACCCGCGCCGGACATGCCGCGTACGACGGCCGCGTCCGTCCCTGACGCTCCCGGCGCCCCCGTGGCGCAGACCGGGAGCGACCGCCGGACGGTCAGCGTGGTCTCCGTGCGCACCCGGATCGTCCAGGAGGCGGGAGCCGAGGCCCGTGACGACCTGGACGAGCTGTTGGACGGCGCGGCCGAAGTCGTCAGGGAACAGATCGAACGGTTCGGGGGGACGGTGACGGCCTGCCTGGGATCGGTGTCGCTGGCCGTGTTCGGCCTGAACGAGGCGGGCGCGGACGACGTCCGGCAGGCCGCCCTGGCGGCGCTCGCCGTGCGTGACGTCCTGGACGTCACCACCCCTGGCGACGCCGGGCAGCTGCGGCTGACCGTGCACGTCTGCGTCACCACGGGGGAGGTGCGGCTGCGCCGCCGCGGCCAGGAGGGCGTGCCCACGGTGGTCGGCGCGGCCCTCGACGATTCCCAGTTCCTGCTGTCCGAGGTGCCTGCCGGACAGGTGTGGGCCAGCGACGCGGTCCGCACGGCCACCGAGAGCGCCGTCTCCTACCTGCCCACCGCGGCCTCGCCCGCTTCGTGGCAGGCGGTGGAGGTGCGGGAACGGCACGCCGCCGACGCCAGGGACTCCGGCGTGGCCCATGAACTGGAGGTGCTCCAGGGCCTGTTGAAGCGGACGAGGCACCGCCTGGTGCCCCATCTGGTCACGCTCCTGGGCGAGGGCGGCTCGGGAAAGAGCGCGTTGCTGAGGGAGTTCGGCCGGTGGGCCGGCAGCCGGCCGGACGCGCCGCTGTTCCTGACCGGCAACTCACCGACGACGCCCACCGACCATCCCCTGCGGGCCCAGGCCGAGATCCTGTCGGCGTTCTGCGGCATCGGGCCCGGCGCCACGCCGGAGGCCGCGCGCGACGCCCTGGCGGACAAGGTGCGCGAGGTGATCGGCTCTCCCGCGTCGGCGCAGCGCCTCTCGTCCCGGCTCGCCCCACTCCTCGGGGTGCCCGGTGCCGGCCTCCAGGCGCCTGCCGGAGCGGACACCACGAGCGACGTGCTCGACGCCTGGCGGGAGTTGTTCCTGACGGCGTGCCGGCACATGCTGCTGGTGCTGTGCGTCGACGACCTGCACCGCGCCGACGACCGGGTGCTGGACGCCATCGAGGACCTCGTCGGCTCCGCGGAATCAGGGCGCCTGTTCGTGATCGCGGCCGCGACGCCCGAGCTGCTGCTGCGCCGGCCGACATGGGCCGGCGGCAGGAGCCATGCCACGTCGGTGACTCTGGTGCAGCCCAGCCGGACCACCGGCGAGCAACTGGCGGCCCTGCTGCTGTCGGCCGCGCACCGGCAACGGCCCCAGCACGCGTCCGGTAATCCGGCGCCCACTCCGCCACCGGCCGTGCGGAATGACCTCGGTATGACCGCGCGCTGGGACGACCTGGAACAGGATGTCGGCAAGCATCTCCGGGGCATCCAAAAGGGAGTGGCATGAATTCCGAATCCGTGGTCCGCGAGCTGGCGGAACCCAATTTGCGCAGGCTGCTCTCCACGGCCGGTCTGGATGTCGAGTACGTGCGCGCGAGCGGCAACACGCTCTACCGCAAAGGCGCGGACGGAGAGGAGATACCCGTACTCGACTACGCGGCCGGATACGGGTCACTCATCTTCGGGCACAACCATCCCGACATCGTGGCCCGCGCACGGGAACTCCTCGACGAACAGACCCCGGTGCTCGCACAGTTCTCCTCGCACCCGTACGCGAACCGGCTCGCCGCCGAACTCAACCGGATCATCCACCGCGAGACCGGCTCCGACGAGCCGTACTACGCCACCTTCGCGAACAGCGGCGCCGAAGGCATCGAGGCGGCGGTCAAACACGCCGAACTGGACCGGGTGATGCGCCTGTCGGAGGTCCTCGAGGAGATCGAGGCGAGCGCACGGCGCGTGCGGGAGACCGTGCGGGCGGGAACGGCCACGGTGCCGGACGCCCTGTGGACCCGCCTGGGCGTGCCCCGCCCCACGGCGGGACAGGACGTGGCCGACCTCCTGATCGCGGAGATCGGCCGCCGCAACGAACTGCGGCGTGCGAAGCCTCCCGTCTTCGTGGCACTGAAGGCGGGCTTCCACGGCAAGCTGATGGGCAGCGTCCAGCTGACGCACAACGAGTCCTACCGCACCCCGTTCGCGGCGCTCGGCGCGCAGGCCCGGTTCGTGCCCTGCGACCACCCCGAGGCGCTCAAGGAGGTGCTCCAGGAGGAGCGCGGCGTCCTCCTGGAGCCGGTCGTGCAGGACGGCACCGTCCGGCTCGTCGAACGCGACCACCACACCATCTGCGCCTTCCTGCTGGAACCGATCCAGGGCGAGGGCGGCATCCGGCCGCTGTCGGCCGAATTCGCCCAGGAGATCAAGGCGTTCGCCGAAGAGGCCGACTGCCCCGTCGTCATCGACGAGATCCAGAGCGGACTGGGCCGCACCGGCACCTTCCTGGGCGCCACCCGTCTCGGTCTGCGCGGCGACTACTACGTCTTCGCCAAGTCCCTGGGCGGTGGCATCGCCAAGGCGTCCGTGACGCTGGTGCGCGAAGGGCGCTACCGCCCCGAGTTCGAGCTGCTGCACAGCTCGACCTTCGCCAAGGACAGCTTCTCCTGCCACATCGCCCTCAAGGTCCTCGACCTGCTGGAGGCCGACGGCGGTCGCGGCTACCGCCTCGCGCAGGAGCGCGGCGCCGCGCTCGCCGGCATGCTGCACGGGATCCGCACCGACTTCCCCGACGTGGTCAAGGAGGTGCGCGGACACGGCCTGATGCTCGGCTTCGAGTTCCACGACCAGTCGGACGCCGCCGACGACACGCTGCGTGAGGCGGCCCGCTCCTCGATGTTCGGCTACGTCATCGCCGGGCATCTCCTGCACGGGCACGCCATCCGGACCTTCCCGACCGCCAGCGCCGTGCACACGCTGCGCTTCGAGCCGTCCGTGCTGCTCACCGACGAGGAGATCGACCGGCTGGAACACGCTCTGCGGGACGTGTGCGCCCTGGTGCGCGACCAGGCCGGCGACCGTCTGGTCCTCGCCTCCTGAAGCCTTCTTCACCACAGCGTGTGGTGAATTCCTCGAACAACCGATCACCGCGTGGTGTGCGGGCCCGGGAACCCGCCCGCACACCACCACGGGGGCCGCCTTTCCGATGGGGCGGCGCCCCCTTCTTCCAGAGCCGCGTCGATACCGACCGCGCCGATCTCCGGCGCCCGCGAGAACGCCAGGTCGGCCCGCAGGGGAATCCAGTAGTGAAAGGCAGCGGAAGTTCATGATGAGCGAGCATGGTCCGGCGGTTGTTGACGGCTCTCCCGAGCGCGACGAGCCGATCGCCGTCGTGGGACTCTCCTGCCGATTCCCCGGAGCCCCGTCCGCCACGGCGTTCTGGGAACTGCTGCGCAGCGGCACCAGCGCCATCAGCGACGTACCCGAGGACCGCTTCGCCCCGGCCGTGCCCCCCGCCATCACGCGCGGCGGATTCCTGCCGGACGTGGGCGCCTTCGACGCCGCCTTCTTCGGCGTCTCGCCCCGCGAGGCCGCCGCCATGGACCCGCAGCAGCGGCTCGTCCTGGAACTCGCCTGGGAGGCCCTGGAGGACGCGGGGACCCTGCCGGCGTCCCTGCGGGACAGCAGGACCGCCGTGTTCGTGGGGACCCTGCGCGACGACTACACGAACCTGCTCCACCAGCAGGGCGCCGAGGCCCTCACCCAGCACACCATGACCGGCGTCAACCGCGGCCTGATCGCCAACCGGGTCTCCCACCACCTGGGGCTGCGCGGGCCCAGCATGACCGTGGACTCCGCCCAGTCCTCCTCACTGGTCGCCGTGCACCTGGCCTGCGAGAGCCTGCGCGGCGGCGAGTCCACCGCCGCGCTCGCCGCCGGGGTGAACCTCAACCTGCTCGCCGAGCACACCATCGCCGAGCAGTTGTTCGGCGCGCTGTCCCCGGACGGGACCACGTACACCTTCGACGCGCGCGCCAACGGCTTCGTGCCCGGCGAGGGCGGCGGTGTCGTCGTACTGAAGACGCTGCGGCGGGCTCTGGCCGACGGGGACCGGATCTACGGCGTCATCCGCGGCAGCGCGGTCAACCACGACGGCGCCACCACCCACCTGACGGTGCCGGGCCGGATCGCCCAGGAACAGGTCCTGAGGACCGCCCGCGAACGTGCCGGCGTCGACGTCGAGGACGTGCAGTACGTGGAACTGCACGGCACCGGTACCCCCGTCGGTGACCCCATCGAGGCGACGGCGCTGGGTGCGGCCCTCGGCGCCTGTGCCGACCGGCCGGCCGGCGACACCCTGCGCGTCGGCTCGGTGAAGACCAACATCGGGCACCTGGAGGGCGCGGCGGGCATCGCCGGGCTCATCAAGACCCTGCTGAGCATCCACCATCGCGCGCTGCCGCCGAGCCTGAACTTCGAGACCCCCAACCCCGCCATCAACCTGGGCGAACTGGGCCTGCGCGTGCAGGGCGAACTGACCGCCTGGCCCCACCCCGGGCGCCCCCTGGTGGCCGGCGTCAGCTCGTTCGGCATGGGCGGCACCAACTGCCACGTGGTCGTCGCCGAGAACCCCGTGGCGAGCGTCACGGAACTGCGCCGGGCCGGCACGGTGCCACCCGTGCTGCCCTGGGTGATCTCGGGCGCCGACCGGGCCGCCCTGCGCGCCCAGGCGGACCGCCTGCGCACCTCCCCGGCCGCCACCAAGGCCTCACCCGTCGACGTGGGCTGGTCCCTGGCCCGTACCCGGGCCGTCCTGCGGCATCGCGCCGTGGTCCTCGCACCCGACGCACCGGGCCTGCTCGCGGGCACCGCCGCCCTCGCCGGGAACTCCCCGTCGCCCGCCGTGGTCACCGGCAGCGTCCGCGAGGGACGTACGGCCGTCCTGTTCACCGGGCAGGGCGCCCAGCACGCCGGCATGGGACAGGAGCTGTACGAGGCGTTCCCCGTCTACGCGGCCGCGTTCGACGAGGTGGCCGCCGCCCTCGACCCGTATCTGGACCGGCCGGTGGCGGACACCGTGCGCACCGGCGACGGCCTGGACGAGACCGCGCGGACGCAACCCGCCCTGTTCGCCGTGGAGGTGGCCCTCTTCCGGCTCCTGGAGTCCCTCGGCGTCCGCCCGGACTACGTCGCGGGCCACTCCGTGGGTGAGGTCACGGCCGCCCACGTGGCCGGAGTCCTGGACCTGGCCGACGCGGCCGTCCTGATCACCGCGCGCGCCCGCCTGATGCAGTCCGCCGCGGCCGGCGGCGCGATGATCGCCGTACAGGCGACGGAGGACGAGGTCTTGGCCCTGCTCGCGGACCACCGGGGGGGCGGTGGCCGTAGCCGCCGTCAACTCCCCCCACTCCACCGTGATCTCCGGCGACGCCGAGGCCGCCGAGGCCGTCGCCGAGCGGCTGCGCGCGCAGGGCCGCAAGACCACGCGGCTCACCGTCAGCCACGCCTTCCACTCGCCGCACATGGACGACGTCCTCGACGAGTTCCACGAGGCGATCTCCGGCCTCACCTACCGCGCCCCGGCCATCCCGGTGGTCTCCAACGTCACCGGCGCGCCCGCCGACGAGCGGGACCTGACCACACCGGGGTACTGGGTCCGGCACATCCGGCAGACCGTCCGCTTCGCCGACGGCATCCGCCGGCTGGAGGCGAAGGGCGTCACCACCTTCGTCGAGGTCGGGCCCGACAGCGTCCTGTCCGCGCTCACCCAGGACAGCCTCCAGGACCCGAACGCCGCCACGGCCGTCTCCGTGCTGCGCCGCGACCGGCCCGAACCGCGGAGCCTGCTGACCGCGCTGGCCACGGCGTTCGTCCACGGCGCGGAGGTGGACTGGGGCGCCCTGTACGAGGCGCACGGCGCCCGCCGCGTCGACCTGCCCACCTACGCCTTCCAGCGCAGGCACCACTGGTTCGACACCACCGCGCGCGCCGGCACCACACCCACCCCGGCAGCCGGGCCGTCCACGCCCGCCGAGGCGCCGAAGGCCCTCGCCGGTGCGCAGGACACGGACGCCGGCGCCGGGCCGAGCCCGCGCGGCGAGCTGGGCGCACACCTGGCGGGCCTGCCCGCCGCCGACCGCGCACGCGCCGTGCGCGACCTCGTCGACGCCCACATCAGGTCCGTACTGGCCTACGCGCCCGACGAGCACCTCGCCCCCCGCACCGCCTTCAACGAGCTGGGCTTCAGCTCCCTGATGCTCACCGAACTGCGCGCCTCCCTGGCCGCCGCCACCGGCCTGCGGCTGCCCACCGGAGCACTCTTCGACCACCCCACGCCCGCCGACCTCGCCGAGTTCGTCACGGCCGAACTCCTCGGCGCCGGGCAGGAGGGCTCCGACGGACCCGGCACCGCGGGCGACGAGCCCATCGCGATCATCGGCATGGCCTGCCGCTACCCCGGTGACGTCGCGTCACCGGAAGACCTGTGGCGGCTCCTCGTCGACGGGACCGACGCCGTCACCGCCTTCCCCGACAACCGGGGCTGGGACGCCGACCTGTACGACCCCGACCCCGGCCGGCAGGGCAGGAGCGCCGTACGCCACGGCGGATTCCTGCACGACGCCGGGGAGTTCGACGCCGCCTTCTTCGGGATCTCACCCCGCGAGGCACTGGCCATGGACCCGCAGCAGCGGCTGCTGCTGGAGACCTCCTGGGAGGCGGTCGAACGCGCCGGAGTGCTGCCCGCCTCCCTGCACGGCACCCGTACCGGCGTCTTCGTCGGCGCGACCGCGCTGGAGTACGGACCCCGGCTGCAGGACGCGCCGCACAGCGTCCACGGCCACGTCCTCACCGGCAGCACGTCCAGTGTGATGTCCGGGCGCATCGCCTACCAGCTCGGTCTGCTCGGCCCGGCGATGACGGTCGACACGGCCTGCTCCTCCTCCCTGGTCGCCCTGCATCTCGCGATCCGGTCCCTGCGCGCCGGGGAGACGAACCTGGCCCTGGCCGTGGCGCCACCGTCATGTCCTCGCCCGGCATGTTCGTCGAGTTCTCCCGCCAGCGCGGCCTGGCCCCCGACGGACGCTGCAAGTCCTTCGCGGCCGCCGCCGACGGCACCGGCTGGAGCGAGGGCGTGGGCATGCTGCTGATCGAGCGGCTCTCCGACGCCCGCCGCCACGGCCACAAGGTCCTCGCCGTCATCCGGGGCTCCGCGGTCAACCAGGACGGCGCGAGCAACGGCCTGACCGCGCCCAGCGGGCTGGCCCAGCAGCGCGTCATCCGCCAGGCCCTGGCCGACGCCCGCCTCACCGCCACCGACGTGGACGCCGTGGAGGCACACGGCACCGGCACCCGGCTCGGCGACCCGATCGAGGCCGAGGCCATCATGGCCACCTACGGCAGTGGCCGGGACGCCTCCGCGCCGCTCCGCCTCGGCTCGCTGAAGTCCAACATCGGACACACCCAGGCCGCCGCCGGTGTCGGCGGGGTCATCAAGATGGTGCAGGCCATGCGGCACGGCGTCCTGCCCAGGACACTGCACGTGGACGAGCCCACCCCGCACGTGGACTGGTCCGCCGGCCCGGTCTCCCTGCTCACGGACACCACGGCCTGGCCCGACACGGGCGGGCGTCCACGCCGGGCTGCCGTCTCCTCCTTCGGGATCAGCGGCACCAACGCGCACGTCGTCCTGGAACACGACCCCGCCGCCGAGCCGGTGACCGAATCCAGGCCGGGCCCGCGCACCGGCGTCCCGGGCCCCTGGCTGCTGTCCGCCCGCGACCTGCCGGCGCTGCGCGCCCAGGCCGCACGGCTGCGCGCCGTGCTCGGCACGGACGCCGACGCCACCGCCGTCGGCCGGTCACTGGCCGCCACCCGCACCGCCTTCGCGGAACGGGCCGCCGTGCTGGGCGACACGGTCGAGGAGCGCCTGACGGCCCTGGAGGCGCTGGCCGCCGGGGACACGACGGCGAACGTGATCACCGGCCGGGCCGCCGACACCACCCGCACCGCCTTCCTGTTCACCGGCCAGGGCGCCCAGCGCAACGGCATGGGCCGCGAGCTGTACGCCGCCGACCCCGTCTTCGCCAAGGCGCTGGACGAGGTGTGCGCCGCGTTCGCCGACCGCCTGGAACGGCCCCTGCGCGCGGTGATGTTCGCCGCCGAGGGTGACCCGGACGCCGCCCTGCTGCATCGGACCGCCTACACCCAGCCCGCCCTGTTCGCCCTCGAGGTCGCCCTGTTCCGGCTCCTCGCCCACCACGGCATGACGCCGGACTTCGTGGCCGGTCACTCCATCGGCGAACTCGCCGCCGCCCACGCGGCCGGGGTGCTCACCCTCGATGACGCAGCCGCCCTCGTGACCGCCCGCGCCCGCCTGATGGCCTCCGCCCACCCCGGCGGCGCCATGGTCGCCGTGCAGGCCGCCGAGGAGGAGGTGCTCCCCACGCTGGCCGGCCACGAGGACGCGGTGTCCGTCGCCGCCGTCAACGGCCCGCGCTCCGTGGTGATCTCCGGCGACGCCGACACCACACGGGCCGTCGCCGAGATCTGGCGGGCACGGGGACGCAAGACCACCGAGCTGAAGGTGAGCCACGCGTTCCACTCGCCGCACATGGACGGCATCCTCGACGAGTTCCGCGAGATCGCCGCCGGCCTCGCCCTCCAGCCCGCCACCGTCCCCCTGGTGTCCACCGTGACCGGCGGGCTCGCGGACCCGGCCGAGCTGACGTCCCCGGACTACTGGAGCCGGCAGATCCGTGCCGGAGTGCGCTTCCTGGACGCCACCCGGGAACTGGCCCGCCTCGGCACCGACGTCCTCGTCGAACTCGGCCCCGACGCCGTGCTCACCGCGCTCGTCCACGGCGCCCTCGACGACAGCAGTGACACGGGCGACAGCGGCGGCACCGGCGGCATCGGCGATACGGGCGTTACCGGTGACACCGGCGACCGCACGACCGCCGTCGCCCTGCTGCGCGCGGGCCGCCCCGAGACCCTCACCCTGGCCGAAGGCGTCGCCCGCGCCCACACTGCCGGTGCCCCGCTCGACGCAGCCGGCCTCTTCCCCGGCGCGGGCCTTGTCGACCTGCCCACCTACCCGTTCCAGCGGGAACACTTCTGGCCTGGCCCCCGACGCCCCCCGTGGACGCGCGCGGCCTCGGCCTGGACACCGCCGACCACCCCCTGCTCACCACCGTCGTCGAACTGGCCGACAGCGACGACACCGTCCTCACCAGCCTCCTCTCCCTGAACAGTCACCCGTGGCTCGCCGACCACGCCATCGACGGCACCGTCCTGCTGCCGGCCACCGCCTTCCTGGAACTCGCCGTCGCCGCGGGCGACGTCACGGACGCACCGCACGTCGAGGACCTCACGCTCCAGGCCCCGCTGCCGCTGGCCGCCGGCCAGAGCGTCCGCGTCCAGGTGACGGTCGGCGCACCCGACGCCTCGGGCCGAAGGGCCTTCACCGTCCACGCCGGCCCCGACACCGACGACGCCGCCCGCCGCCGGTGGACCCGGCACGCCACGGGCACCCTCGCCCCGCAGGACGTCGCGGCACCGGCGGCCGGCGATCCGGCGCCCTGGCCGCCCGCCACGGCCGAACCCGAACCGCTCACCGACGTCTACCCCCGTCTGGCGGGGCTGGGCTACGGCTACGGTCCCGCCTTCCAGGGCCTGGTGGCCGCCTGGCGCGACGGCCAGGACCTGTACGCCGAGATACGGCTGCCCGAGTCCGGCCAGGACCGCGCCGACCGCTTCGCCCTGCACCCCGCCCTGTTCGACGCCGCCCTGCATCCTCTGGTCCTGCGTGCCGCGCCCGCCGGCCCCGACGATGCGATCCGGCTGCCGTTCGCCTGGTCCGGGGTCACGCTGCACGCGACGGGCGCCACCGAACTGCGGGTCCGCATCAGCCCCCAGGGCACGGACACGTTCGCCCTCTCCCTGACCGACCCCACCGGCGCCCCGGTGGCCGACGTCGCGGCCCTGACGCTGCGCCCCGTCACCAGGAACCCTGCGGTCGCCCCCGCGACCACGACCGACTCCGCGCTGTACGAGGTGCGGTGGCCGGTCCTCGCCCCGGCACCCGGGCAGGCGCCCGCCGACTGGGTCGAGGCCGGCGACGACCTCGGCGCCGTCGCACCGGCCGACACCGTCGTCGTACGCCTCCACGACCTGCCGTCGCCCGAGGGCGGCGGGCACGTCTTCGTGCACCGCGCCCTGCGCATGGTCCAGGAGTTCCTGACCGACGAGAGGTTCGCCGACGCGCGCCTGGCCCTGGTGACGCGTTCGGCGATCGGTGTCCTGCCCGGCGAGGACGTCACCGGCCTGGCCACGGCCCCGGTGTGGGGCCTCGTGCGCGCCGCGCAGTCCGAGCACCCCGACCGACTGGTCCTCGTCGACCTCGACCCCGATGCCACCGCCGAGCAGCTCGCCGCGGCCCTCGCCAGCGGCGAGCCCCAGGTCGCCGTGCGCGCGGGCACGTTGCGGGTGCCCCGACTCGGACCGGCCGCCCCCGGCACGGACGCGGACCCGACCCGCCTCGACCCGGACGGCACGGTCCTGATCACCGGCGGCACCGGTGCCCTCGGCGCGCTGCTCGCCCGCCACCTGGTCACCGGACACGGCGTCCGTCACCTCCTGCTGGCCGCACGACGCGGCCCCGACGCACCCGGTGCGAGCGAACTCGTGGCCGAACTGACCGACCTGGGCGCAGAGGTTCGCATCGCCGCGGCCGACGTCACCGACCGCGCCGCCCTCGCGGCACTCCTGGAATCCGTCCCGCGGGACCGGCCCCTGACCGCCGTGGTGCACACCGCCGGCGTCCTGGACGACGCGACCGTCCTGTCGCTGACGCCCGAGCGCCTGGACGCCGTCCTGGCGCCCAAGGCGGACGCCGCCTCGCACCTGCACGAACTCACCGAGGGGCTCGACCTGCGCGCCTTCGTGATGTTCTCCTCGGTCACCGGCCTCCTCGGCACCGCCGGCCAGGCCAACTACGCGGCGGGCAACACCTTCCTGGACGCTCTGGCACAGCACCGGCGTGCCCGCGGCCTGCCCGCGACCTCCCTGGCCTGGGGCCTGTGGGACACCGCCCACGGCATGGGCGCCACCCTCGGCGACGCCGAGACGGCCCGCTGGGAGCGCGCCGGCATCACCCCGCTCACCCCCGAGCGCGGCCTGGCCCTGTTCGACGCCGCCCTGGCGGCCGACACCCCCCTGCTGGCCCTCGTACCCCTGCGGCCGGCGGGGACGGCGGCCGACGCGACGCACCCGCTCCTGCGCGACCTCGCGCCGCGCACGCGGCCGGTCGCGGCGCGGTCCCGGCCGACCGCCGCGGCGGCGTCCGACTGGACGCGCCGTATCGCCCAGCTCCCCGCCGACGCGCGCGAGGAAGCCGTTCTCGCGTTCGTCCGGGACAAGGTCGCCGCCGTCCTGGGACACACGGGCGCCGGCGCCATCGCCCCGGAGCGGGCCTTCAAGGACATCGGCTTCGACTCCATGGCCGCCGTCGAACTGCGCAACCAGCTGACCCGGGCCACCGGCCTGCGGCTGCCCGCCACCCTCGTCTTCGACCACCCCGCGCCGGGCGCCGTGGCCACCTACCTTCTGGAACGCGTCGTCGAGCAGGGGAAGCCGGCCGCGACCGGGCGCACCAAGGCCCGGGCCACCGCGGACGAGCCGATCGCGATCGTGGGGATGGCGTGCCGTTATCCGGGTGGGGTGTCGTCGCCGGAGGGGTTGTGGGGGTTGGACGCGGGCGCGGTGGAGCTGCTGACCGAGGCCCGCCCCTGGCCCGAGACCGGACGCCCCCGCCGCGCCGCCGTGTCGGCGTTCGGTGCCAGCGGCACCAACGCGCACGTCATCATCGAGCAGGCCCCCGCGGCGGACGAGACCGACGAACCCGTCCCGCCCGCGCCGGCCGACGGCACGCTCACCCCGCCGTGGGTCCTGTCCGCCAAATCCACCGAGGCGCTGCGCGACCAGGCCCGCAGGCTGCTGTCCCACCTGGAGGGCGCGGCCGACGTGCGGCCGTGGGACGTGGCCTACTCCCTGGCCACCGGCCGCTCCCAGCTCGGCCATCGGGCCGCCGTCATCGGCACCGGACAGGACGAGGTGCTCGCCGGTCTGCGTGCGCTGAGCACCGGCGAGAACTCGGCGCACGTGGTCACCGGACGGGTCGCCGAACCCGGCAGGACCGTCTTCGTCTTCCCCGGCCAGGGCGGCCAGTGGCCCGGCATGGCCGTCGAACTCCTCGACAGCTCCGAGGTGTTCGCCGCGCAGATCCACGCCTGCGCCGAAGCGCTCGCGCCCTACGTGGACTGGTCCCTGGAGGACGTGCTGCGCCAGGCCGACGGCGCCCCGTCGCTCGACCGGGTCGACGTCATCCAGCCCGTGTCCTTCGCGGTGGCCGTGTCCCTGGCCGCGCTGTGGCGTGCGCACGGAGTCGAGCCCGCGGCCGTCGTCGGATCCTCCCAGGGCGAGGTCGCCGCGGCCTACGTCAGCGGCGGACTGACCCTCCAGGACGCGGCGCGCGTGGCGGCCATCCGCAGCCAGGTCACCAGCGTCCTCGAAGGCCGGGGCGGCATCGCCTCCGTGGCCCTGTCCCGTGACGAACTGGCCGCCCGCATCGAGGGATGGGGCGACCGGCTGTCGATCGCGGTCGTCAACGGTCCGGGGTCCACGGTCGTGTCCGGCGACCACGAGGCGTTGGAGAAGTTCGTCGAGGGGTGCAAGGCCGAGGGCATCCGCACCCGCCGCTTCCACGCCGACTACGCCTCCCACTCCGCCCAGGTGGAGGAGATCCGCGACCGGCTGCTGCACGACCTGGCGCCCATACGCCCCCGGCAGGGCACCGTGCCCTTCTACTCCACGGTCACCGCCGGCCCGCTGGACACCACCGAACTCGGCGCAGAGTACTGGTACCGGAACCTGCGCCGGCCCGTGGAGTTCGAGGAGACGACCCGCGTCCTGGTCGGCCACGGGCACCACACCTTCGTCGAGGTCGGGCCCCACCCGGTGCTGGCACCCGTTCTGGAGGACGGTCTCGACAGCCCCGTCGTCGTCGGAACCCTGCGACGCGAGGCGGGGGGCATGACGCAGTTCCTGACCTCGCTGGCCAAGCTGCACGTAGGCGGCGGAACCGTTGACTGGCCCACCCTCTTCGCCGGGCACGACGTACGTCGCGTACCCCTGCCCACCTACGCCTTCCAGCGCGAGCGCCACTGGTACGAGGCGTCCGTGACCGCCGGCGACCCGGGCCGCCTGGGGGTGGCCGCGGCCGGCCACCCGCTGCTCGGCGCGGCCGTCGCCGTGGCCGCCTCCGGCGAGACCCTCCTCACCGGCAGACTCTCGGCGCGCACCCACCCCTGGCTGGCCGGACACACCCTCCACGGCGCGACGGTGGCGGCACCCGCCCTGCTCGCGGAGCTGGCGGTGCGGGCCGGCGACGAACTCGCCCTCGACGCCGTCGACGAACTCACCGTCCACGAGCCCCTGGTGCTCCCCGAACGGCAGGGAACACAGATCCAGATCGCCGTCGCCGAAGAGGACCCGTCCGGCGCGCGCGCCTTCACCGTGCACGCCCGGCCCGACGGCGGCGACGTGACCTGGCAGCGCATCGCCTCCGGCCGGCTCGGCCGGCAGGGCACCGGCGGCGCCGACGGGCTGACCCAGTGGCCGCCGGCCGGAGCCCGTGCGCTCTCACCGGACGCCGTCCACGAGCGGCTCGGCGACGGCCACCCGACCTCCGTCTGGCGCCGCGGCGACGAGGTGTACGCGGAGGTCCGGCTGCCCGACGAACTCCAGCGCCAGGCAACGGACTTCGCCCTCCACCCCGTACTGCTCCAGGCCGCGCTGCGGCCGCTGCCGCTCGCCTTGGACCCGGCCGGAGCGACCGGGGCGTGGCTCGCCACCCGCTGGCGGGGCTTCCACCTGCACGCCACCGGCGCCGCCGCCCTGCGGGTACGCATCCGCCCCCTGGGACCGGACGCCGTGACCGTGACCGTCGCCGACCAGCAAGGACGGCCGCTGGCCACGATCGAATCGCTCACCGCGCGCGCCGTCACCCCCGCCGAACTGGGCCGCGGCGCGGCCCGTGTACAGGACGACCTGCTGCGCGTCGGCTGGCGGCACCTCCGGCTCACCGCCGACGAGGAGCCCCTCGCCCTGGTGCAGTTGGACACCGACCGCTTCGACGCGGCACCGGCGGCGGACCTGGACGCCGTCGCGCGGCCGTCGCCGGGCCCCGTCCCCCGGCCGCCGTGCTCTCCTGGCACGCCACGCCCGCGGGCGGTGACCCCGTGCGCGCCGTGTACGACGCCACGCACCGGGCCCTGGAACTGGTCCGGCGCTGGCTCGCCGACGACCGCCTGGAGAACGTGCCGCTGGTTCTGGTCACCCGAGGCGCCGTCGCGGTCGGCGACGAGGACGTCACCGATCTCGCGGCCGGCGCCGTGTGGGGCCTGCTCCGCTCGGCGCAGGCGGAGTCGCCGGGCCGGTTCGTCCTCGTCGACATCGACGGGGACGAGGCCTCCCGCGCGGCGCTGCCCGCCCTCGTACGCTCAGGCCAGGCCCAAGCCGCCCTGCGCGCCGGGCGGGCCCTCGTCCCGCGCGTGGCACGCGTCACCGAACCGGCCGCCGACACCCTGCCCGGCGGCACCTGGAACCCGGACGGAACCGTTCTGATCACCGGCGGCACCGGCACCCTGGGCGCCCTGCTCGCCCGGCACCTGGTCGTCGAACACGGCGTACGGCACCTGCTGCTGACCAGCCGCAGCGGCCCCGCCGCGCCCGGTGCCGACGACCTGCGCGACGCGCTCACCGCACTGGGCGCCCAGGTCACCATCGCCTCCTGCGACACCGCCGACCGGCAAGCGCTCGCCGAACTGCTCGCGGCCGTCCCCGCCGACCGGCCCCTGACCGGTGTCGTGCACGCGGCGGGTGTGCTCAGCGACGGCCTCGTCACCGCGTTGAGCCCCGAACGGCTCGACGCCGTGCTGCGCCCCAAGGTCGACGCCGCCTGGCATCTGCACGACCTCACGCGGGACCTCGACCTCTCGGCGTTCGTGCTGTTCTCCTCCCTCGCCGGGGTGATCGGCAGCGCGGGCCAGGCCAACTACGCCGCCGCCAACTCCTTCCTCGACTCGCTGGCCCTGCACCGCAAGGCCCACGGACTCCCCGCGACCTCCGTGGCCTGGGGCCTGTGGGAGCAGCTGAGCACGATGGCCGCCGGTCTGGACGAGGCGGACGTGGACCGCATCGTCCGCTCCGGCTTCGGCCTCGTGGCCTCCGACCGCGGCCCCGCCGCCCTGGACCTCGCGCTGCGCCTCGGCCACGCCACCCTGGTCGGCGTCCCCGTCGACGTGGCCACCCTGCGCGAACACCCCACCCGGGCCCCCCTGCTCTTCGCGGACCTGGCCAGGACCCCGCTGCGCCGCAGCGCACAGGACGGCGCCCTCGGCGCGGCCTCACTGGCCACCCTCCTTCAGGGCTGCTCCGAGGAGGAGCGCTTCCGCGTCGTCCTCGACGTGGTCCGCGCCGAGGTGGCCGCGGTACTCGGCCACCCCGACCCCGGTGCCATCGGCGTGGACCATCGCTTCACCGAACTGGGCTTCGACTCGCTCACCTCCGTCGAACTCCGCAACCGCCTGAGCGAGGCGGTGGGCAGCCGGATGCCGGCCAGCCTCGTCTTCGACCGGCCCACCCCCGGTCAGCTCGCCGCCCACCTGTGCGCCGAGGTGCTGCCCGGCGGGGACCCGGCGTCGGCACCGGTGCCGGAGACCGACTTCGCCGCGGAGATCACCCTCGCGGAGGACATCCGGCCCGCCGACGAGGTGGTCCGCGTCGCCCCGAACCCGCGGGAGGTGCTGCTGACCGGCGCCACCGGCTTCCTCGGTGCCTTCCTGCTGCGCGACCTCATGGCGACGACCGGGGCGACCGTGCACTGCCTGGTCCGGGCCGCCGACGAGGACGGGGGACTGCGGCGCCTGAAGGCCAACCTCGAGTGGTACCGCATCTGGGACGAGGTCGACCCCGAGCGGCTCCGCGTCGTCGTGGGCGACCTGGCCGCACCCCGGCTCGGGCTCGACGAGGACCACTTCGACCGGCTCGCCCGCACCGTCGACGCCGTCTATCACGCCGGGGCTGCGGTCAACTGGATCCAGCCGTACCCCACGCTGCGCGCGGCGAACGTCGACGGCACGCGGGAACTGCTGCGGCTCGCCGCCCGGCACCGCACCGTGCCCCTGCACCACGTCTCGACCACCGGCGTCTTCCCCGGGCCCGTGACCCGGGGCGTGCCCCTGGAGGTGACCGACCCGACCGGACCCGGCCGGGCGCTGCCCAACGGCTACACGCAGAGCAAATGGGTGGCCGAGCAGATCATCGACCTCGCACGCGACCGGGGACTGCCGGTGAACGTCTACCGCGTCGACCAGGTCGCCGGAGACCGGACCAACGGCGCATGCCAGACCCGGGACTTCGTGTGGCTGACCGTCAAGGGCATCCTCCAGGCGGGCTGTGCCCCCCGGGACCTGCCCGGCGTGTTCCGGCTGATGCCGGTCGACTACGCCAGCGCGGCCCTGGTGGCCCTGTCGCGGGCGGAGTCCGCCGCGGGAGACACCTTCCATCTCTACAACGACAGCCACGTGACGCTGGAGCGGATCGTGAGCCGGCTGCGCACCGCCGGCTACCAGGTGACCGAGACGGCACAGGCCGACTGGTTCGACCTGATCAGGGCCGGCGCGGACAACGCCATCGCCCCTCTGCTGGACGCCGTCGAACTGCTCATCGAGGACAGCGAGTCCTTCTACCCGGCGATGTCCACCACCGGCACGACCACCGCCCTCGCCGGCACCGGAATCGACTGCCCGCCCGTCTTGGACGAACTCCTCGACACCTACATCGAGTTCTTCGCGCGCAGCGGCTACTTCCCGGCCCCCGAACACGGCTGACGCCCGCCGGGCGGCGGAGCACGGAACGGACCGGTACGCCGAATTACCGCCCCGTGAGTGCCGCCCGGAAAACTCACGGGTGCCATCGAAACGAGGAGACAGCATGACCCGTACGGATATCGAAGCCGCGTCCGTCCTCGACGCGGTGCGGGCAGTGGTGCCGACACTCCGGGAAAACGGAAAGGACGGTGAGGACCGCCGCTGGATCGCCGACGAGAACGTCGAAGTCCTGGCCAAGGCGGGTGTTTTCAGGACCGGTGTACCCAAGCGGTTCGGCGGCCTCGAATTCTCCGTACCCCAGCAGATAGACCTGCTCCTCGAGATTTCCCGTGGCTGCGGATCCACCGGCTGGGTGTGCGAGGGCTGGATCACCGGAGCCTGGATGATCCGGCTCTTCTCCGAACAGGCACAGCAGGAGGTGTACGCCGGCGGCAGCGCCCGGGTCTCCGGCGGCTTCACCCCGTCCGGCACGCTGGTGCCGGCCGAGGGCGGTTACGTCCTCAACGGCCGCTGGAGGTTCACCACCGGCTGTCGCGGCGCCGACTGGAACCTGGCCGCCACCAACCTCCAACTGCCCGACGGTTCGGTGCGCCAGGCCCTGACGGTGCTGCCGATCGACGACCTCGTCCTCGAGGACGACTGGCACACCATGGCGGCCGCCGGCACCGGCAGTTCGACGACCGTCGCCACCGACGTCTTCGTCCCCGAACACCGCGTCGTCGACATGGAGGAAGCCTTCACCACGGGCGGCGGCAGCCCCACCGGACCCGGTGAGGGCCGGGACTACGGGTTGATCAGCGTCGTGATGGCGGAGTCCACCGCCACCCTGATCGGCATGGCCCAAGGCGCCTACGAACTGTTCCTCGAGCGGGTGCACCGGCCGATCTCCTACACCCCGTGGCTGGACCAGGCCGAACACCCCCTCACCCAGGTCCAGGTGGCCACCGCCGCCGCCCGGATCGCCGCGGCACGGGCACTGCTCGCCGGCCAGGCCGACCTCGTCCAGCGGCGTGCCGACGCCGGGGAGAAACTCACCCCCGAGGAGCGGGCCACCCTGCGGGGCACCTGCGGCTACGCGGTACAGCTGGCCAAGGAGGCCACCCACGCGCTGTTCACCGCCAGCGGAGCCTCGGCGATCCAGCGCAGCCTGCCCATCCAGCGGTTCTTCCGCGACGTGCAGGGCATCTCGATGCACGCCATGATGACGCCCGACGCCAACCTGGAGGTGTACGGGCGGGTACTGCTCGGACTGGAGCCGAACACTCCGTTCCTCTGACAGCGGCCGGGGCACCAGCGATGGGTCGCTCCACGACACCGCGTCGTGGAGGCCGACCCATGTGCCGTGCACCCGCCGCGAGGCACCCCGGATCCGCCCGTACCCGCCGTGCGCGGCATGACGAGACGCCCGTACCAGGCGGTGGTACGGGCGTCCCGTGTCGTCACTCAGGCCGAATCCAGCACGGCGACGGCAGCGCCCGGGCAGCAGGCGGCGACGTCCTCGGCGGACTCGACGTCGTCGGCCTCGGTGAGGTCGCCCCGCACCGGCTCGCCCAGGCCCTCCTCGGTGAGCCGGAAGAGAGCGGGATGCATGGCGGCGCACAGCCCCGATGCCACACACGCCTTCGGATCGACTCGCAGTACCGCCACAGATACCCCTTCCGAAGGGTGGTCGCTCACCGCTTCCCGTCGCCGTGCAGACGGACCGGGAACGAATTGATGCTGCGCACCAGCCACATCTCGTCGTAGCGCAGCTCCTCGACGGGCACCGCGAGGGTCATCTGGGGAAACCGCCGCATGATCGCGGGGATGGCGACGGCCGCCTCCAGCCGGGCGAGCGCCGCTCCCAGACAGTTGTGCAGGCCGTGCCCGAGCCCCACATGCCGTGGTCCGGTACGAGTGATGTCGAGCCGGTCGGCGTCCGGCCAGCGGCGCGGATCCCTGTTGGCCGACCCGACCGCGGGTATCACCGGAGAGCCCGCGGGCAGTGACACCCCCGCGAACTCCAGGTCCTCCTTGGCGAAGCGGAAGAAGCCCACCGCGACACCGCCGTTGAAGCGCAGGAACTCCTCCACCGCCGTGTCCTTGAGCTCGGGACGCTCCAGGAGCAGCCTGCGCTGGTCGGGCCGTTCCAGCAGGGAGAGGACGGACGTCCCGATCAGGTTCCGGGTGGTGTCCAGGCCGGCCATGATCAACACGGCGATCATGGCGACGAGTTCGGTCTCGTCGAGCCGGTCCTCGCCGTCCCGGGCCTCGATCAGCGCGGACGCCAGATCGTCCGAGGGGTTGCGGCGCTTGTGGGCGATGAGTCCGCGGCCGTACTCCGCGATCTCCTCGAACGCGAGGCGATTGGCGTCCGCGTCCTCCGGATCGGTGTGGAACGCGCGCTCGATGGCATGGATCATCTCGTTGAAGCGGTCGAGCGGGAAGCCGAGGATGTTGCCCATCAGCGCCGCCGGGATCGCGCCCGCGTAGTCCATGACATCCGGCTGGTCCTGCTTCTCCAGGCGGTCCAGCTCCGCCTCGACCACCGCGTGGGTCGGCTCCTCCCACTGCGCGATGCGCCGCGGTGTGAAGGTGCTCATCGCCAGTCGGCGCACGCGCGTGTGGTCCGGCGGATCGAGCATCGTGATGATCCGCTCGATCGCCGTGCCCTTGCCCACCGCCATTCCGCCGTCGATGAACTCCTTGCTCGCCCAGGCCGGGTTGGTGCTGAACCGAGGGTCGCCCAGGAGCTGCTGCACATCGTCGAAGCGCGTGGCGATCCAGAGCGGAATGTCCCCGACGGGAAAGCGGAACGGGTGCATCGGAGAATTCTCGCGAAGCCATTCCAGAGTGGGATACGGGTTCTGGTAGTAGTCGTACCCGAACAGTTCGGTGGGCGGTGCTGGTGCCGTCATGGAATAGCCTCTCGCCTGGGTTGGGGACACATGTGCCTGGGCCGACCGAAAATCAGTGAACACGCTAGGGCGCACGGCCCAGGGCACAGTCACGCGTCGGTAATCAGAGGGGCCGCCCGCCCGTCAGGGCGGCACCGGCCCCGGATCACCCGCCGAGGATTTCGGCCACCTGGGCCGCCGCGGTGAATCCGGTCTCGATGGCACCGTCCATGAACCCGTGCCAGCCGTCGGCTATGTCGCCGGTGGCGAACGCCACCCGGCCCCGGGGCTGCTGGACCGACCTGAGCGGACCGGTCAGCACCCCGGGCCGCCGTACCGCCCAGCCGCCACGGGAGTACGGGTCACGGCCCCAGTGCTGTGCTTTCACCGCCACGACCTCGATGCCGGGCACGACCTTGCGCAACTCGGCCTGCACGGCCGAGGTGTCGGTCGGGTCGAAGGTGGGACTGGCCGAGAAGCCGACCATGATGTTGCCGTCCGCGCGTTCCTTGAAGGGCACCACGTTCAGCAGAGGCGCGCCTGCCGGGCCCTCCACGTAGAAGCGGCCGAGGTCCGCGCCCCGCACGTGCATGAGGAACTTCTGCGAGGTCCGTACACCCAGGCCGTCCGTGGACAGCCTGGTGTACTCGGCGGGCAGCCCCGGGGCGAAGGCGATGGTGTTCCACGTGTTCACGGGCACGGCGACGACCACGGCACGGGCGGTGTACGTCTTGCCGGCACGCGTGGTCACCTTCACCTTGCGGCCGTCGTCCGTGACGGACGCCACCGGCGAGCGGAGCACCGGCGTGACCCCGGAGTCGTCGAGGATCGCCTTGACCAGGGCGGTCGACCCCGCTTCCGGGCGGTCGGTGTTCACGCTCATGTAGCCGTCGAAGCTCCAGCCGGACAGGGACCACCAGTGGGCTACGCACGCGAGACCGACCGTCGACGCCGAACCGGTCAGCCCGCCGACGGTGTTGCTGACCAGCAGCTCGTCGTCCGCGCTGTACCGCAGCTGGTCGAGCCGGTCGCGCATCGACAGGGCGTCGACCGGACGCACCAGGTCCGCGCGGTGGAGCGGCTCGTAGGGGCGGGGGAAGTAGTCGCGCGAGCCTTCGAAGAACGGCGTGATCAGTTCCGACTGGCGGGCGTACACCTCGGCGGGGGACATCTCACGAAAGCCGCTCGCCGCGGGCACGAAGGCACGGGTCGGCGCGGCGTCCGAGACGATGCGCATGCCGTAGCGCTCCACCTCCGCCCAGACGTGTTTCTGCTTGCGATCCAGCCAGGTTCCGCCCATCTCGACCTGCTCGCCGGCGAACGAGGAGGTCCACACGCGGCCGCCGATGCGGTCACGGGCCTCCAGGACCCGCACGCTCAGTCCCCCGGCCGTGAGTTCCCGGGCGGCGGTGGCACCCGCGAAACCCGCGCCGATGACGACGACGTCGGTGGGCGCGTCCTCGGGACCGTCGGCACGGGCGGTGTTCAGCGTGACGGCACCGACTCCGGCCGCCAGTGCGGTGGCCCCGGTGGCTTTGAGAATCGTTCGGCGCGAGGCCGCATGCCTCGGTCCGGAACCGGGAAGCTTGTCTGCAGCGTTCATGGTGCCTTCCTTGACGACCCCGTTCCAGGACGACGGGGAGAGGTGGCGAGCTGTGTGGACGACGGGTGTCCCGACGCGAGGCGCGGCCGGATGCACCTGTGTGGGGCATCGCGCGTGCGGGGGAGGTATCCGCGTCAGCACGTTGCGCGTCACCGGGGCGGGGACCGTGGGACGGACGCGCGAAGGCCGGCCGTACGGGACACGTCGCGACGGCCCCCACCCGCGCAGGGCGGGGCTCCGGCCATGGCGAACGGCGCGTCGGACACGGACCGTTGGGCCGGGCGGCGGCGACGCGCCGCCCGCGCGGGCTGTCAGAGGTGCTGGATCGCAGCCCGTGGCGTGCAGTTCGAGACCATGGCTGTCCTGTCTCCCTTCGATTCCCCCGTTGGTGCCCGTGCGCGGTCCGTCACCGGTGGGCGCGGGAACACGGGCCGACCCCGCCGGCTCGCATCGCGCCGCAGGATCCGAAATCCACCCTACGGGTGAGGAATTCGGCCACTGCCATCGCGCGGTAACGGCCAGGTAATCGAGGGACACCCCGGCTCAGGAACGACCGCTGCCCGTCAGCGCCGCGCGCGTGGACCGGCCCAGTTCGCGTGCCAGGGAGTGAAGGTGCTCGGGGGCGTCCGTCGGGTGCGGGCGTTCGGCGAGGACGAGGACCAGACATTCCAGGACCAGCGCCGACACCAGCGCCCGGTGCCGGGCCGACAGTTTCGTACGGCCGCCTCGGACGGCGGAGCGCCCCGCCGTGCCCCGCCCGGCGTCGAGCGCGCCGAGCAGCACCCTGCGGGCCTCGTGGGAGAGGGCCCGGCGCAGGGTGCCGTCACGGCGTTCCGCCGTGGTGAGCGCGCGGGCGAGAGACGCCTCGAAAGCAGTCAGCACGGCGGTCGCGAAGGGGATGGCCGACTTCGTGTGCGGCCCTCCTTGGCCGGCGGGCAGGGGGTCGATGACGGTGCGCCGCGGGTCGGGGCCGTCGGCGGGAAGGCGGCCGGGGGCGGTACGCCCGGCGGGCCGGCGGTCGGTCTCGGTGTGGTCGGCCGCGGTGTGGTCGCGTTGTGCCGTCGCCCGCGCCAACCCCTCGGTGAGGGCCTCGGAGAACCAGCGCCCCGCGGCGGCCGCGTCCACCATGCCGAGGCTGTCCCCGGCTTCGGTTCCGGTAGGCATGGCTGCTCATCCCCCCGCGACGGTCACTCAGTGACGGGACACGGTGTGCTCGAACCGGCCACCGAAGAAGAGCAGTCCGGCCCCGGTCGATCCGCTGCTCGCGCCGGCCACGTCCCCGATGAATATCGAGTGGTCCCCCGAGTCGTGGAACTCGGACAGCTCGCACTCCAGCCAGGCCAGCGCGCCCCGCAGCAGCGGTGCCCGCGTCAGCGGGCCGGGCTCCCAGTCGACGCCGTCGAACTGCTCGGCGCCCAGCGGCCGGTTCCGGTCCGCGAAATGACGTGCCAGGCCCTCGTGGTCCGCGCTGAGGACCGACACACCGAAACGCCGCTCGGCCGTGATCGCCTTGTGCATCACCGCGCTGTGGGACACGCAGCACAGCACGGTGGGCGGGGTGAGGGAGACGGAGCTGAAGGCGTTGGCCGTCATCGCGTGGATGTGGTCGCCGCCGACGCTCAGCACGACGACACCGGTCGCGAACCGCGACATGGCCTCGCGCAGCTCGGCCGGTGTCGCCCGGAGCGCCTCGGCGCCCTCCGAGGCGGTCGTGGAACTCATCCTGAAACCTCCGGGAGACTGTGACGAGGGACGTGAGGACCGGTACCGCCGGCCCGGTCAGTCGGCATACGAGTAGAAGCCGTGCGCCGTCTTGCGCCCGAGCATGCCGCCCTCGACCATGCGCACGAGCAGCGACGGCGGTGCGTACAGCGGTTCCTTGAACTCCTCGTACAGCGAGTCCGCGATCGAGGCGACGACATCCAGCCCGATGAGGTCCGCGAGCCGCAGCGGGCCCATGGGGTGGGAGCAGCCCAGCCGCATGGCCTGGTCGATGACCTCGGCCGTGGCGAATCCCGACTCCACCATGCGGACGGCGGCCAGCAGATACGGGATCAGCAGGGCGTTGACGACGAACCCGGCCCGGTCCTCGGTACGGATCACCTGCTTGCCGAGCACGTCCGTCACGAAGCGCTCGGTGCGGTCGCGGACCTCCTCGTCGGTCAGCAGCGACCCCGTCAGCTCCACCAGCGGCAGCACCGGCACGGGGCTGAAGAAGTGGACTCCCACCACCCGTTGGGGGCGACCGGTGGAACGGCCCAGCCGCATGATGGGCAGGGAAGAGGTGTTGGAGGCCAGGATCGCCTCCGGATCCTTGACGATCGCGTCCAGGCGGGCGAACAGCTCGACCTTGGCGCTCTCGTCCTCGCGGATGGACTCGATGACGAACTGCCGGTCGGCCAGCTCGTCGAGGTCCGCCGTCAGGGTGATGCGGGCCAGGGCGGCGTCCCGTTGCTGCACGGTCAGCTTCTCCTTGTCCACCGCGCGGTCGAGCGACGCCTCGATGCGCCGACGTCCCGGGGCGACGGACTCCGGCCGCGAGACCACCACGGTCACGTCCAGGCCGGCCTTCGCGCAGATCTCGGCGATGCCGGCGCCCATCTGGCCGCAGCCGACGACGCCCACCCGGTGGATGTCCGGCGCGCTCTGCACAGTCGTGGTCATGCTGTCACTCCCCAGCGGATGAGGCCGGCGCCCATCGACATGCCGCCGCCGAAACCCGCGAGCAGCACGATGTCGCCGTCGTTGAGATGGCCCTGCCGGTTCGCCGTGTCGAGCGTCACGGCGACGGCGGCGTTGCCGGGATTGCCGTACCGGTCGAGGGTCCGGTGGGTCATGGCGGCCGCCAGGCCCAACCGCTCGACGATCTGCGCGAGCATGACCCCGTTGGGCTGGTGGGGCACGAAGTGGTCGATGCGGTCCCGGGACACACCTGCACGCCGGCACAGCGTCTCGACGAGGCCGGGCAGGTTCTCCAGGACGAAGTCCCGCACCGCGCGGCCCTCCATGCGGAAGAAGTGCGAGCCCTCCCGCAGGGTCCGCTCGGACGCGGGCAGCCGGCTGCCGCCCGCCTCGACCCGGATCAGCCGGTGGCCCTCGCCCCGGCTGGCCAGCTCCATGTCGACGAACCCACGGGGCGGCTCGACCTCCCCGATCACGGCGGCTCCCGCCCCGTCCGCCATCAGCACGGCCGTACGCCGGTCCGTGAAGTCCAGGATCCGCGAGTACACGTCGGCTCCGACGACCAGCGCCCGGCCTCCCGGGCGTCCGGCGAGCAGCCGGCGCGCGACCTCGAGTGCGTACACGAAGCCGCTGCAGACGACGTTGACGTCGAAACAGACCGCGGCACGGGCGTCCAGTCCCCGCTGGACGTGGTACGCCGTCGGGGGCTGGGGGGAGTCCGGCGTGGAGGTGGACACGATGAGGTAGTCGATGTCGCCGGCCGTCAGTCCCGCCGACTCCAGCGCGCGTTCGGCGGCCCGCACCGCCAGGTCCGAGGTCGCCTCGTGCGGCGCGGCGAAACGCCGGGCGGTGATGTGGGTGCGCTCCTCGATCCACTGCGGGCTCACTCCCACCCGGGCGGCGATCTCGTCGTTGCCGACCTCGTCCTTGGGAAGGTAGGAGCCCGTGCCCAGGATCCCGATGGGCCGCTCGTCCATCACAGGCTCCGCAGCGGATTGAGCGCGTCGGCGCCGATCCGCTCCCGCAGCTGCGGGTCGGTGACCCCGAGGCCCTCCCGGGGCGCCTGGCACAGCACGGCCACCTTGCCGAGGTGCTGGTTGGTCTGCACCAGTCGCGCCGCCTCGCCCACCTCGTCCAGGGTGTACACCGAGGAGAGCACGGGGGCGATCCTGCCGAGCGCGACCAGCCGGTTCAGCTCGGCCTGTTCCTGGAGGTTCGCGGCGTGACTGCCGACGATCCGCTTGGAGTTCATCCACAGGTAGCGGTTGTCGTAGGTGTGCTGGTAGCCGGTGCTGGAGCCGCAGGTGACCACGGTGCCGCCGCGGCGTACGACGAACACCGAGACGCCGAAGGTGGCGCGGCCGATGTAGTCGAAGGCGACGCTGGGGTCCTCGCCGACCTCGCGGCGGATGAACCGCCCCAGGCGCTTGCCCTGCTCGACGGTCTCCTCGGGCGTCGTCGCGTCGCCCAGGCCGATCTCGGCCCGGTTGACGATCACATCGCAGCCCAGGGCGCGCAGGGCCTTCGCCTTCCGCTCGGAACCGACCACCCCGACCGGGATCCCGCCGGCCTGCTTGACCAGTTGCACCGCGAACGCCCCGAGGCCACCGGTGGCGCCCCAGATCAGCACCACGTCACCGAGCTTGATCCGGGCACCCTTGTCGCTGATCAGCATCCGGTAGGAGGTTGCCGCGGTGAGCAGCACACCGGCCGACTCCTCCCAGGTCAGATGGCCCGGCTTCGGCAGCAGCTGACTGGCCTTGACCACGGCGTACCGGGCGAGGCCGCCGAAGTTCGTCTCGTAACCCCAGATGCGCTGCTCGGCACCCAGCATGGCGTCCGCGTGCGTGGCCGGTTCGTGGTCGTCCACCTGGACGCAGGAGACGACGACGTGGGCGCCCGGGCGCCAGCGCCGCACGGCGGAGCCGGCCCGCACCACGACACCGGAGGCGTCCGAGCCGATCACCTGGTACGGCAGGTCGTGCCGGGCGGCGTGGCCGCCCTGGCGGCCGAAGCGCTCCAGGAACCGGAAGGTCGGCACCGGCTCGAAGGTCGCGGACCACACCGTGTTGTAGTTGATCGCGCTGGCCATGACCGCCACCAGCACCTCGTCCGGCGCCAGTTCCGGCATGGCCACCGGGCCCACCCGGATGGACCGGCGTACGTCCTTGTCCTGCGCTCCCTCGAACATGCCGACGTCCTCGGCGCGCAGGTGGGCGGCGTCGAAATGGTCCGGCACCTGCTCGCGCGCGAGAACCTCCTCCGGAGCACCCGTAAGGAGAGCCTCGGTCAGAGAATCCATCGTGATCCGTCCTCGTGAGATGGGGTCCGCGGGGCGGTGGCCTAGGTGTTGGGGGTGTGCATCACCGGACGGTCGATCGCCATGATCCACTTGCCGTTCCCGTCCCGCACGAGCACGTCCGTGCACCGGCCGTCGAGCTTCTCTGGGGAGCCGTCCGCGCCCACGGCCTCCACCGAGAAGTCCACGATCAGCAGCATCGTGTCGCCCGTGCGGTAGGTCTGCCGCACCGTGGCGGTCAGCTTCGGCCTGGTGGCGAGGAACTCCGTGATGGCCCGGGTGCGCTCGGGGCCGGTCAGCGTCGTGCCGGTGAGGTTGGAGATCGCGTCCGACCGGTACAGCTGGTCGAAGACGGCGCCCTCACCGGAGTTGAAGGCGTCGGTGAACACGTCGTTCTGCTGGTGCGGGTCGTCGGTGAGGGTGAGGTCCAGGGCCTGGCTCATGGTCGGGCTTCCTCGCTTCGTGGTCGGGGTGCGGGCAGCCGGCAAGGCCGCCGGGACGGGACGGGGGAGGGCGGGTCAGATGTCCGTGCCGTACGGGTTGTCGATGGCGAAGCGCCACCGGCCGTCGGCGCCGCGCCGCAGCACGTCCACGCCGATGCCCTGTTGGCGCTCGGTGCCCTGCGACGTGGGGGTGTCGATCGTCCAGTCCACGGCGAGCAGCGCGGTGTCGGAGATGACGTACGACTCGAGAATCTCGATCTTCATCACCGGCTTCCGCGCCAAGAATTCGGCGAGGCCGGCCCTGCGCTCGGCGCCGCTCACCGGCTTGCCCTTTTCCCAGACGGAGACCGCGTCCTCGGTGTAGAGCAGGTCGACGGCGGCCGCGTCGCCCGAGTTGAAAGCACGCACGTAGTTCTCGGCGTGCGCGAGAACTTCTTCGGTCAGCTCGTCACTGGCTACGGTCATGGCGATACCGCTCCCCTTCTTGGTGAATTCGACGCCGCTGTGTCTTCGGCGTGGTGGAGCCACGGAACTGCGAATGCGCCGTCACACGGTATGGGCGGCCGTTCCATCAGCCGGTCATCGAAGGGCGGAGAGCCGGTGGTTACCGCGCCGTTACTGCCTTCCTGAGGGGCCCGTGTAGCTTCCTCAGGCGTTAGGTGGCGGCTGTTGAATTCCGCTGCCCGATTCGGTGCCGGAAACCCCGCCTGTCGGGCGCAGGAGCGGTCCCTGTCCGCTGCTGCCGGTGCGGCAGTGCAATTCACCGCGACCTCCGATCGGAGCATTTACGATGATCAACGTGTTCCAGCCCAGCCTGGGCGCCGAGGAACTCGAGGCCGTTTCAGAGGTGTTCGCCGACAACTGGCTGGGACACGGCCCCCGCACCAGGGAGTTCGAGGCCCGGTTCGCCGAACACCTGGGCGTCCCGCCGGAACACACGATCTTCATCAACGCGGCCACGGCCGGACTCTTCCTCGCCACCGAACTCCTCGGCCTCGGCCCCGGTGACGAGGTCGTGCTGCCCTCGGTGAGTTTCGTGGCCGCCGCCAACGCCGTGGCGTCCACCGGCGCCCGCCCGGTGTTCTGCGACGTCGACCCGCGCACCCTCAACCCGACGCCGGCCCACGTGGAGAGCGCCCTGTCCCCGCGCACCAAGGCGGTGCTCCTGCTGCACTACGGCGGCCTCCCCGGCGAGGTGGCGGCCATCGCCGAGCTGTGCCGCTCCCGTGGCGTGACGCTGGTCGAGGACGCCGCCTGCGCCGTCGCCTCGGGCGACGGCGAGACCCGGTGCGGCACGTTCGGCGACCTGGGGGTGTGGAGCTTCGACGCCATGAAGGTCCTGGTCACCGGGGACGGCGGCATGCTGTACGTCCGCGACGCCGAACTCGCCCGCAAGGCCCGCAGGCTGGCCTACCACGGCCTGGACAACAAGGCCACCGGCTTCTCCAAGGCCAAGGTGTCCGACCGCTGGTGGGACCTGGAGGTGCGGGAGTTCGGCCGTCGCCTGATCGGCAACGACCTGACCGCGGCGATCGGCACCGTGCAACTGCGCCGGCTGCCCGGGTTCGTCGCACGGCGCCAGGAGATCTCGGGGCTCTACGACCGGCTGCTGGCCGGTGCCGAGGGCGTCGTGCTGCCGCCCGCCCTGCCGGAGGGCCAGCACGGCACGTACTACTTCTACTGGGTGCAGCTGGACGCGGCGATCCGGGACCAGGTCGCAGCCGATCTGCTGGCCCGCGACATCTACACCACCTTCCGCTACCCGCCGCTGCACAAGGTGCCCGCCTACGGTGCCGGACCGCGGGACCTGCCCGGTGTCGAGGAGGCGTCCGCGACGACGCTGCTGCTGCCCCTGCACCAGGGGCTCGACGACTCCGAGGTGCGCACCGTCGCGGACGAACTGCGCAAGGCCGTCGAGCACCGCCTGACCGCGGCAGCTCACTGACGGCCGGCGCGAGAAGGAAGGCGGTCCCCGCCCGTGCACATCTCCGAGACAGCCGTCCCCGGGGCGTACGTCATCACGCCCCGGCACCTCGTCGACGAGCGCGGCGCGTTCTTCGAACACTTCCGGTCCGATCTGCTCGCCGACACCCTGGGGCACCCCTTCGTCCCCCGGCAGATCAACTACTCCGTGTCCCACCGCAACACCCTGCGCGGCCTCCACAGCGTGGCCATACCGCCGGGGCAGGCCAAGTACGTCACCTGCGTCCGCGGCGCACTCCGTGACATCGTCGTCGACCTCCGGGTCGGCTCACCGGCCTTCGGGACGTACCAGACGACCCTCCTGGACGCGGAATCGGGACGCGCCCTGTACATACCCGAAGGCGTCGGGCACGGATTCCTCGCGCTCGACGACGACACCTGCATCTGCTACGTCCTGTCCAGCGAGCACGTGCCCGGCACCCAGATCGACATCGACCCGCTCGACCCCGATCTCGCCCTGCCCTGGGGTTTCGACGAACCACCGCTGATGTCCCGGAAGGACGCCAACGCCCCGAGCGTCGCGGAAGCCGAAGCGGCCGGAGTTCTCGCCAGGTGGCCGGTTGCTGCACGAGGCACACAATCCAACGCCGTAAGGAATTCACTGACATGAAGGCTCTGGTGCTGTCGGGCGGGTCGGGTACACGCCTGCGCCCCTTCAGTTATTCGATGCCCAAACAGCTCATCCCGGTCGCCAACAAACCGGTTCTGGAACACGTGCTGGAAAGCATCCGCGACCTGGGCGTGACCGACATCGGGATCATCGTCGGTGACCGGGCCTCCGAGATCGCCGAGGTCGTCGGCGACGGCGCGCGCTTCGGCGCGCGCATCACCTACGTCCGGCAGGACCGGCCGCTGGGGCTCGCGCACTGCGTGCGGCTGGCACGATCGTTCCTCGGCGAGGACGACTTCGTGATGTACCTCGGCGACAACATGCTGCCCCAGGGCATCGACGCCCTCGCCGCCGACTTCCACCGGCACCACCCGGCCGCGCAGGTCGTGGTGCGCAGGGTCGCCGACCCGCGGGCGTTCGGCGTCGCCGAACTGGGCCCCGACGGCACCGTGGTGCGTCTCGTCGAGAAGCCCGAGAAGCCCGCGAGCGACCTGGCCCTGGTCGGCGTGTACTTCTTCACGCCCGCCATCCATGAGGCCGTCGACGCCATCCGGCCGAGCGCGCGCGGCGAACTGGAGATCACCGACGCCATCCAGTGGCTGGTGACCCAGGGCGCCGACGTGCGGGCCGGGGAGTACGCCGGCTACTGGAAGGACACCGGACGAGCCGAGGACGTACTCGACTGCAACCGGTGGATGCTGGCCCGGCTCGTCCCGCGCGTCGACGGAGACGTCGACGCCGCCAGCGAGATCGTCGGCAGGGTCGTCGTCGAGGCCGGGGCCCGCGTCGTGCGCTCCCGCATCGTGGGACCGGCGATCATCGGCGCGCACACCGTCGTCGAGGACTGCCACATCGGGCCGGACAGCGCCATCGGCGAGCACTGCGTGCTGCGCGCCACCCGCCTCGCCGACTCCATCGTCATGGCGGGCGCCTCGATCACCGAGGTCCCCGGCCTGGCCGCCTCCCTGATCGGGCGAGCGGCCAGCGTCGGACCCAGCGCCCACGTCGACGCCCACCACCGGCTGGTCGTCGGCGACCACACGCGCGTGGAGGTGGCGGCATGAGGGTCCTGGTGACCGGCGGTGCCGGGTTCATCGGCTCGCACTACGTGCGCACCATGCTCGCGGGTGGCTACGCGGGCTACGAGGACGCGCACGTGACCGTGCTGGACAAGCTCACCTACGCCGGCAACCGCGACAACATCCCCCTCGGCCACCCGCGGCTCGACCTGGTCGTGGGCGACATCTGCGACCGCGACCTGCTGCACGACCTGCTGCCCGGGCACGACGCGGTGGTCCACTTCGCCGCCGAGTCCCACGTGGACCGCTCCCTGGCCTCCGCCGACGCCTTCACCCGCACCAACGTCCTCGGCACGCAGGTGCTCCTGGAAGCCTGCGTGTGGGCCGGCGTGCCACGGGTGGTGCACGTGTCCACCGACGAGGTCTACGGCACCATCGAGCACGGCTCGTGGACCGAGGAGTGGCCGCTGCTGCCCAACTCGCCCTACGCCGCGTCCAAGGCGGCCTCCGACCTGATCGCCCGAGCCTTCTGGCGCTCCCACGGCCTGGACCTGTCCATCACCCGCTGCTCCAACAACTACGGCCCCCACCAGCACCCCGAGAAACTGATCCCGCTGTTCATCACCAACCTCCTCGAAGGCGAGCCCGTCCCGGTCTACGGCGACGGCCTGAACATCCGCGAATGGCTGCACGTCGACGACCACTCACGCGCCATCCAGCTGGTCCTCACCCGCGGCCGGGCCGGCGAGATCTACAACGTGGGCGGCGGGAACGAACGGACGAACCTGGCCGTGACCGAGCGCCTGGTCGAGCTGGCCGGCCTCGACCGGTCCTGGATCCGCTACGTCCCCGACCGCAAGGGACACGACCAGCGGTACTCGCTGGACGAGACCAAGATCCGTGAGGAACTGGGCTACGCGCCCACCGTCGACTTCGACTCGGGCCTGGCCGACACGGTCGCCTGGTACCGCGACAACGTCCACTGGTGGAAGGCGTCCAAGCACCGTGGCGTACCGGCGCCGACGAGCGACCACGCGGAGAACCCCGCCTCCCGGCGGCCCGCGAAGGGAGCGCGATGAGCACCGCGACGGTCCTGCGCCCCCGCCTCGACGACCGCCTGACCGCGCGGTTCGCCCGGTCGGCCGCCGCCACCCGCACCGGAGCCTTCCTGCCCACGGACGCCTTCACCGAGTGGCTCGCGCGGCGTGCCCGGGCCCACCGGTTCCGCGTGGACCGCATCCCCTTCGCGGAGCTGGACGGCTGGTCGTTCCGCGACGACTTCGGGGTGCTCGGCCACCACAGCGGCCGGTTCTTCACCGTCGAGGGGGTGTCCGTCACCACAGGCCCCGACCCGCTCCTGCACTGGCAGCAGCCGATCATCAACCAGCCCGAGGTCGGCATTCTGGGCATCCTCGCCAAGGAGTTCGACGGAGTCCTCCACTTCCTGATGCAGGCGAAGATGGAGCCGGGCAACCCGAACCTGCTGCAGCTGTCGCCCACCGTCCAGGCCACCCGCAGCAACTACACCAAGGTCCACCGGGGCGCGGACGTCAAGTACATCGACCACTTCGTCGAGCCGGGGCGCGGCCGGGTGCTGGCCGACGTGATGCAGTCGGAACACGGCGCCTGGTTCCTGCGCAAGTCCAACCGGAACATGATCGTGGAGACCGACGAGGACGTGCCGGTCGACGAGGACTTCTGCTGGCTGACCCTCGGTCAGATCGGTGAACTCCTGCACCGCGACAACGTGGTGAACATGGACGCGCGCACCGTGCTGGCCTGCGCTCCCACGGAACCCGCCGAGCGCGAGGCGCTGCACTCCGACACCGAGGTCAGGTCCTGGTTCACGGCGGAACGCTCCCGCCACGACGTGCGGGTGGACCCCGTGCCCCTGGCCCGGGTCACCGACTGGGTGCGCACGCCCACCACCATCGAGCACGTCGCACAGCGGTACTTCCGCGTGGTGGCCGTCTCGGTGCAGGCGGACAGCCGGGAGGTGACCGCCTGGTCCCAGCCGCTGATCGAACCCTGCGCCGAGGGCGTGATCGCCTTCGTGACACGCCGCTTCGCCGGCGTCCCGCACGTGCTGGTCCACGCCCGCGTCGAGGGCGGCTTCCTCGACACCGTCGAACTGGCGCCCACCGTCCAGTACACCCCGGAGAACTACGCCCACCGCGGCGCCGGCCGGCGGCCCCCCTTCCTCGACCTCGTGCTGGACGCGGACCCGGCCGACATCCGCTACGAGGCGATCCACTCGGAGGAGGGCGGCCGCTTCCTCAACGCGGAGAGCCGCTACCTGTTCGTGACGGCCGACGCGGACCAGGCCCCGGACGAGCCCCCGCCCGGCTACCGCTGGGTCACCCCCGGTCAGCTCAACTCCCTCGTCCGGCACGGGCACTACCTCAACGTCCAGGCGCGGACCCTGCTCGCGGTACTCAACTGCGCTGCCGTGCGGCTCTGACACCGCCCCGGCCTGCGGCGGGAACCATCCACGACGATCAGAAGGAAGACAAGATGCGAGCCGACCCGAGCAGCGCCTCAGCCGTCCTGGAGGCGGTCACCGCCGTCGTGCCCACCCTCAGGGAGAACGGCCGGGAGGCCGAGGACCGGCGCTGGATACCGGAGGAGAACATCGACCTGCTCGACAAGGCGGGGGTGTTCCGCATGGCGGTGCCGAGCCGCTACGGCGGGCTCGACCTGCCGTTGGCGGACCAGGTGGCGGTCCTGGAGGAGATCTCCCGCGGCTGCGGATCCACCGGGTGGACCGCCGCCGCCTGGGTGTCGACCGCCTGGATGGCCGGCCTGTATCCGCAGAAGGCACAGGAGGAGGTCCTGGGGAAGGGTGCCGTGCGCGTCTCGGGCGGCTTCACCCCCAGCGGCAGCCTGACGCCCACCGAGGGCGGCTATCTCCTCAACGGCTCCTGGCGCTTCAACACCGGCTGCCGGGCCGCCGACTGGGACATGCTCGCCGCGCTCCGCGAACACCCAGACGGCTCGGTGGACCTGGTCTACGCCCTCGTTCCGATGACCGAACTGCAGATCGCCGACGACTGGCATGTGTCGGCCGCCATCGGCACCGGAAGCTCCACCACGACGGCCAAGGACGTCTTCGTGCCGGCCCATCGGGTCGCGGACGGCGAGGCGGCCGTCGAGGGCACCCTGCTGGACCACGTCGGCAACGCCGGCCGTCGCTACGGACTCATGGGGTTCGTCCTCGCCGAAGGCGCGGCCGTCTACATCGGCATGGCGCAGGCCGCCTACGAACTGTTCGTCGAGCGGCTGCCGGGCAAGGCCATCGCGTACACCAACTGGGAGGAGCAGAGCCGGCACCCGGTCACCCAGATCGGCGTGGCCACGGCCGAGAACAAGATAGTGGCGGCCAGGGCCCTCAACGCCCAGGTGATCGACCTCCTGCAGCGTCTGGCCGACAGCGGCGCGCACCCCACGGTGCAGGAGCGGGCCACCATCCACGGCCGCTGCGGATACGCCATCCAACTGGTGAAGGAGGCCGTGGAGACCCTGCACGCCATGAGCGGGGCGTCCGCCCTGTCCCGCGGCGCCCACTTCCAGCGTTTCTACCGTGACCTGGAAGGTCTGTCACTGCACGGCATGATGACGCCCGTCTCCAACCTGGAGGTGCACGGCCGCGTCCTGCTGGGCCTCGACCCGGACAGCCCCGTCCTGTAGGCGCCCACGGCGCCACGACCCCGTACCGGGGAAACAGCTCGGCCCGGCCCGGCAAACCGATGTTCGGCTTGCCGGACCGGCGAGTACGTGTGTCAGGCCTTGGGCTGCTTCAGCACCTCGGTCAGCGCCGAGATGCTGTGGTCGCCGTGACCCGCCTCGACCGCCCGGTGCAGCAGGTCGTGGAACGGCTTGTGCCACGACATGTCGAGCCCGGCCTCCTTGCCCAGCTCCGCGTCGTGCGCCGCGCCCGCGACGAACAGGTTCACCGACGACGCCGGCTTGCTGTAGTCGCCGGAGTCGATCTCCTCGGCGAACAGCGGCAGCACGGAGTTGATCATCTCGAACCACTTGACGCTGAAGCGGACCATGGAGGACGCTTCCAGGCCGCGCGCCTGAAGGGCCGCGGCACCCTGGAAGAAGCCGACGAGCGCGGGCAGCAGCGTGCCACCCACCGCCATCTCGTACAGCGCGGCCAGATCCGCGTCCTCACCGAGGAACACGGTGTCGCCGCCCATCACCCGCAGCGTCGACTCGAACTCCTCGAAGACACCCTTGTCGCCGCCGTAGTACAGCAGCGTGTCCTCGGCTCCCACGGCGGAGGGCACGTTCTTGACCGCACCGCCCAGGAAACGGGCACCGTGCCCCAGCGCCCAGGCAGCCGTCTCACGGGCACCGGCGGGGGACCCGCTGTTCAGGGTGACAAGGGCTCGCCCCTTCAGCGCCTCGCCGGCCGGCTCGATCGCCGCGCGCGTGTCGTCGTACGTCGTCAGACAGGTGATGACCAGAGGGCCGGCCGCGACCGCGTCCTTGACCGACTCGGCCTGGACGGCGCCCTTTTCCACCAGCGGAGCGGCCTTCGAGGCCGTCCGGTTCCACACAGTGGTCGGGTGGCCCGCCTCGATGAAGGCTTCGGCCAGGGCCGTGCCCATCGAGCCCAGCCCGATGACGGTCACAGGGGTGCGGTTGTCCACAATTGCTCCCAGAACTCGGATGGTTGGCGCTGAAGTAGGGGGGGCGCCGCCGACATCAGGACCTGACGCGTGCGTCCCGCAACACCGGCTCCATCGTGGTTCGCGGCCCCACAACCCTCAAGCGCGCTCCCCTGTGTTTGTCACTTACCTCTCGGAAAGTGCGTGACCACCCGGGCCGGCGCCCCGACTCGAGTGAGGTGCCGTCGCGACACCCGTTCGGGATTACCCCGCAGTGGACGACGATTGGGCGCGCTTGCGTAGCGTCACTCGGGCCCCGTGCGCCGTTGTGCCGACCGCGCCCCACGAGGAGCCGGCACTGAGAACGAGGAGATTTCTGCATGCGCGTGCTCATGACGGTGTGGCCGGCGGCCGCGCATCTGTATCCCGTGGTCCCTCTCGCATGGGCCCTGCACAGCGCCGGACACGAGGTCGTCGTCGCCTCGCACCCCGACATGGCGGCGACCATCGCCTCGGTGGGACTCACCTCGATACCCCTCGGTGACGCGCGGAGCATGCCGTCCCCCCGGGCCGCCACCCGCCCGGTCCCCCCGGCCATGGCCGAGGAACTGGACGCCGTCGAACGGGCCTTGGACCTGCCCCCCGCCGACGCCGACCCGTGGAAGATGTTCCGTACGTTCGTGCTCCCGGCGATCTGGGACTTCCACCCGGCCGACGCCACGCCGGCCGCACCGCCGCCCGGCATCGACGACCTGGTCTCCTTCTGCCGGTTCTGGCAGCCCGATCTGGTGATCTGGGACCCGTGCTGGCCGTCGGCCGCCGTGGCGGCACGGGCCTCGGGTGCCGCCCACGCCCGGTTGCTGTGGGGCCTGGACTACTGGAGCTGGGTGACCGAACGCATCGGCGGTCTCGCGCCCGGAGCCAGGGCCGGCGTGGACCATCCGCTCGCGCGCGCGGTGCGGCCCGTCGCCGAGCACTACGGGGTGGACGTCGACGACGAGCTGCTGCTCGGCCAGTGGACCATCGACCCCGTTCCGTCCGCGATGCGGCTTCCCACCGACAACCGGGTCGTCCCGGTCCGCTGGGTGCCCTTCACCGGCACCGGAGCGGTCCCGCCCTGGCTGCGCCACGAGCCCGACCGGCCGAGGGTGGCGCTGTCCCTGGGCGTGTCGGTCCGCCAGTTCTTCAAGGACGGCGAGGAGTTCATCGCCACCATGCTGCGCAGCGTCGCCGACCTCGACGTCGAGGTGGTCGCCACGCTGGACAGCGCGCAGACCCAGGGCATCGACGTGCCGCGCAATGTCCGCACGGTCGACTACGTCCCCCTCACCCAGCTGCTGCCGAGCTGCTCGGCCATCGTCCACCACGGCGGGATCGGCACGTTCGGCGCGGCGTCGGCGATGCGGGTGCCACAGCTCGTCACCGTGGGGGACATCGAGATCGGTGTCCGGCACGACGACGGCACGCACACCTCGTTCACCGCCAAGCACATGGACGCCCCACCCACGTCGCGGTACGTCCTCAGCCGCGGGGCCGGCCTGGTGCTGGACCGCGCCGAGCACTCCGTCGAGGAGATGAGCAAGCGGCTCGCCCGCGTCCTGACCGAGCCTTCCTTCCAGGCCGGTGCCGACGGCGTCCACGAGGAACTTCTCGCCACCCCGAGCCCGCACGACATCGTCCCGCTGCTCGAACGGCTGACCGACAACCGACGGAACGGGGGCTGACACACCGCCATGCGCTACACCCACCTGGGCCGCACCGCCCTCAAGGTCAGCGAGATATGCCTGGGAACCCTGAACCTCGGGGTCAGGGCGAGCGACGAGGAGAGCCACGCCATCCTCGACACCGCGCTCGACCACGGCGTGAACTTCATCGACACGGCCAACCAGTACGGCTGGCAGAAGCACAAGGGCTTCACCGAGGAGTTCCTGGGTTCCTGGTTCGCCCGCGGCGGCGGCCGGCGCGAGAAGGTCGTCCTCGCGACCAAGGTGGCCAGTCCCATGAGCGACTGGCCCAACGACTCCGGGCTCTCGGCCCGTCACATCATCGCCTCGTGCGACGCGTCGCTGCGGCGCCTGGGCACCGACTGGATCGACCTGTTCCAGATGCACCGCCTCGACCGGCACGCCCCCTGGGAGGAGGTGTGGCAGGCGATGGACACCCTCACCCAGCAGGGCAAGGTGCGTTACGTGGGCTCCTCCAACTTCGCCGGATGGCACATCGCCGAGGCCCAGGAGGCCGCCACGCGCCGCCACTTCCTGGGCATCGTGTCCGAGCAGAGCGTGTACAACCTCGTCACCCGGCACGTCGAACTCGAGGTGATCCCGGCCTGCCTGCGCTACGGAGTGGCCGTACTGGCGTGGTCACCGCTGCACGGCGGACTGCTCGGCGGGGCCCTGCGCAAGCTGTCCGAGAACAGCGCGGTGAAGAGCGCCCAGGGCCGGGCGGCGGAGGCACTGGAGGACCACCGCGAGGCCGTCACGGCGTACGAGAAGCTGTGCGCGGACCTCTCGGCGGACCCCGCCGAGGTCGGTCTCGCCTGGGTCATGTCCCGCCCGGGCGTCACGGCCCCGGTGATCGGCCCGCGCAGCGTGGAGCAGTTGCACGGAGCCCTGCGGGCCACACGACTGAGCCTCGACGACGAGGTGCTGCGCACCCTCGACGAGCTGTTCCCACCCGTGGGAAGGGGCGGCCCCGGCCCGGAGGCCTGGGCGCGGTGACCGGCGCCGTGTCGCTCCGCGGGGCTCGGGCGCGAGAGCCCGTCCCCCGGCGGCACGGCACATGGCGAAGCGCCGCCGCGGACCGGAGGATCCGCGGCGGCGCTTCGGCGTCCGTCACCCAACGAGTGCGACAGCCTGGCTCGCGGCACGCAGCCCGGACTCGATCGCGCCCTCTATGTAGGCGCCGTGCCAACCCCGCGCGATGTCCGCGCCGGCGAACAGGATCCGGCCGTGCGGTTCCTCGATCCGCGGAAACAGGTTGAGCAACTGGCCGGGCCTGCGCAGGCCCCAGCCACCGCGCGCGTACCGGTCCCTGCCCCAGTCCATCGTCCGGTACCGGATGAGCGAACTGCCGGGCAGGAACTGCCGGACGGCTTCCTGCACGGCCAGGGGGTCACTGGTGTCGAGGGACGGTCCGGCGAAGGCGACCATCAGACGCCCGTCGGCCAGCTGCTGCTGCGGCAGCATCATGCTGATGGGGGAGCCCTCCGGCGTCTGGGCGAACAGCGCCTCCGTCCGGCCACGGACGTGGAGCCACAGCTTGTTCGAGTGCGGGACGCCGATTCCCTGTCGTGCCGCCGTCGCGTGGGCAGGGGGAAGGCCCGGCTGGAAGACGATGTCCTGCCACACGTTCGTCGGAGTCGCGACGACCACCAGCGGGGCCGTGTACCGCTTCCCGCTCGATACCTCCACGGTCACCGCACCGTTGGACTCGGTGATCCTGGTGACCGCCGACTGGAGGCGCACCTCGGCCCGGGCCTCCGCGAGCATGGCCCGGAGCAGCGAGATCATGCCGCCCGCGGGCTTCTGGTTCATCGACAGGAAGCTCTCGTAGTTCCCGCCGGCGAGCTGGAACCACTGCGACATGCCGGTGAGTGCGCCGATCGAACTCGGCCCGCCGGAGTACAGGGACGTCTCACTGTTCAGCCGGTGGAATTCCCTGGGGGACAGGGAGAGCTGCCGGAGCCGGTCGGCGAGGGACAGACCGTCCACGTCCACGAGCAGGTCCCTGCGGTGAAGCGGCTCGTACGGGCGCTCGAAGTAGCTCTCGGAGCCGCGGTAGAACTCCGCCCACAGCGGACCGAGTGCCCCGACGGCCTCCTCCGGCGTCATGCTCTCCAGGCCGCTGTCACCCGGCAGCAGCATGCGCTCCGGACCTATGTCGGGGCTGGTGGTGATGCCGTAGCGGGTGAGTTCCCGCTGCACGAGCGCCTGCTGTTCCCCCACCCAGCCGCCGCCGATCTCCACCTGCTCGCCGGAGAAGGTGTCGGTCCATATGCGGCCGCCAGTGCGCTTCCTGGCTTCCAGGACGAGCGGCTTCATCCCGCGCGCGGACAGTTCACGAGCCACGGTCACACCGGCATAGCCCGCACCGATGATGAGGGCGTCCGCGGACTCGTCCGCCGCCGCGCCGCGCCGGTCGGCCGCCTGGGCGGACCCGACGCCGCCGACGGACGCGACGACCATGGCAGCTCCCGCTGCCTTGAGGAAGGGGCGCCGGGCGATACGGCGATGACGTGCCGGTTCGGTTTCGCGAGATGTCACGGATCTTCCTTGTTGGTTGTTCTGTTCGTACGTCGCTGCGCGGGCTCGGAGTACGAGCCCGCGCGGTCGCCGACCGGGTCGTCCGGCGGCTGACGCGGAGGCGTGGTCAGAGGTAATCGGTGCCGGGTTCCAGCCCGAGCAGAACTCGGCCCTGGGCCTCGAGCGAGCCGATCGGGGCGAGCAGACCGTGCAGCGAGAGCGCCGTGATGTCCCGGTGGATGCGCTGCAGCGCCATGCCGCGCGTGATGGAGGAGGCCGGGCTCAGCGTGAGCAGCATGGCGACGGCCTCTTTCGTGGTCTGTGCCACGAAGGCGAGTTGGCCGCGCACCGTGGCCTTTTCCTCCAGCGTCATCTGCTCCCCGTCGTCCGCGCGTCGCTGCACGGTTTCGAGCAGGGCCCGCTGAAGCCCTTCGCAGGATGCGATCTTGTTGGCGGCCATGGCCACCTGGAACTGGATGTGCGGGTGTTCCTTCTGCTCGGACCAGTTCGTGTAGGTGATGCCCTTTCCGGGCAGGCGCGCGGCGAATTCGTCCAGGGCCGCCTTGGCCAGGCCGATGAACACGGATGTGGTGACGGCCAGGATGTAGCTGAACAGGCTGTAGTTGCGGCCGGTGAGGTGTGCGTTCCACCGATCCGCTGTGGCCGACTCGTACACCGCTGCGTCGACCACGCGGTGCGCGGGGACGAAGACGTCCTTCGCGGTCGAGGTGACGCTGCCGGTGCCGGCGGCGCCGAAGACGTCCCAGTCGTCGGCTGTGGTCAGCTCACCGGTGGGCACCAGCGGGAACACTTCCTCGACCTGCCCGTCCTCGTGCTCGACCAGGGCGGTGCACACGTTCCAATGGGCGCCGAGAACACCGGTGTTGAACCGCCAGGACCCGTTCAGGACGTAGCCGCCCTCGGTCGGGACGAGAGTGCCGGAGGGCGTGAAGCCGCCGGAAATGCGCACCTTGCCGTCCGCGAACACCTCCTCCTGCGCGGTGTCGGGGTAGAGGGTGGCCATCCAGGCCGTCGTCACCCAGACCACGGAGACCCAGCCCGTCGAGCCGCAGGCTCGTGCCGTCTCCGTGAGGAGAGCGGCCTGCTGCTCGGCGGGCAGATCGAGACCCCCGAAGCGCTCGGGTACCGCGGCGCCGAACAGGCCGGTGCTTTCCAGCAGTTCGATGTTGGTCCGCGGAATCCAGTTCTCCTCCTCGGCGCGTCTGCCGTTGCCTCGGAGGGTCGGAGCGATCTCTCGAATCGCTTCGAGCACCTTCAGGAAATCCTTCTCCGTGGCGACCATTCGGCCTTCTTTCTCTGCAACGGTCCTTGCGGCGGGGGAAATTGCGTACCGCTCGGTTCGCACGGACCGTATCGGGGCACCGTCAATGAGCCGGTAATTCCGGTAATTCCGGCTCGGGATCATGAGGGTCGCCACCTCTGGAAAGAACGCTCTACCTGGTAGCCTCGCACTGTGAAGACGAAGCCCATGAGTGACGAGAAACGGTCGGCGGACGCCCCCGAGCCCGTCGTCGCCACCCGTGAACGCATCGCCCGGGCGGCCTCACGACTGATGCAACGCCAGGGATACGACGGCACGGGGATCAAGCAGATCTCCGCCGAGGCAGGCGCGACGCTCGGCTCGGTCTATCACTTCTTCCCCGGCGGCAAGCTGGAACTGGCCCTCGAGGCGCTCAACCGCGGCAACCGGGAGTTCGTCGACGAACTGCGCGCCGTCTTCGACGAAGAGGAGGACCCGGCCGCGGCGATGGTGCTCCTCACCCGCAGACTCGCCGACGGGTTGCGCGCGTCGGACTGGATGGACGGCTGCCCCATCACCACCACGGCACTGGGCGCTTCCGGCCGTCTTCCCCAGATCCAGGCGGCGGCGTCGGAGGCGTTCGTGCGATGGCACGCCCTGGTCTTCGACAGGCTGACGGAGTCGGGGGTGGCGGAGGACGCCGCCCGCGCACTGGCGCACACCGTCATCAGCATCTTGGAGGGCGCCGAGCTGACGGCTCAGGTGACCAGGAGCAGTGCGCCGTTGGAGGCCGCGGGCAGGCACCTGGCCCGGCTGATCGACGGGGACCGAGAGGCGGCCACCGGACAGGAGTGAGTCGACATGCCGAGGGCGCGCGCGCACGCCGTTCGGTGTGCACGCGCGCCCTCGAAGCGGTTCAGGCCGTGGGCTTCCTGAAGGTTTCGATCAGGCTGGTGAAGCTGTCGGCCGCGTGTCCCGCGTCGACGCCCCGCCGGAAGATCTCCAGGACCGCCTCGGGCAGTGCGGCGTCGACGCCCGCGTCCTTGGCGGTCTGCACCACGTGGTCGACGCTGGCCACGCCCATGGCCAGCCTGTCGACGTCGCCCGGGTGTTCGCCGGCGTCGATGCGGGGCGTGTAGAACGCGAAGAAGTCCGGCATCGAGCCCACCGTGCCGGAGAGGTACGGCAGCATGTCCTGTGCGCTGATCCCGTGGGCGTCGGCCACCGCGAGCGCGTGCAGGTACGCGAGCGCGGCGGTCCAGAAGACGTCCAGCTGGAGCTGGTAGTACAGCGCGGCCAGGCCGGGGTCCTCACCCCGGTAGTCGGTCTTGGTGAGTACCTCGAGGGTCTCCTTGACCGACTCGAACACCTGCTGGGGGCCGCTGTAGAAGGAGAAGGACTCGGGGTCGCCGATACCCGTGGGAGAAGCCTGCACGCCACCCGTGAGGTACTCGGCGCCATGGCGTGCCGCCCACTTGGCCGCCTCCCGTGCCTTCTCAGGGGTGTCCGAGCTGAGGTTGACGACGACCTTGCCCGACAGCGCATGCGTGGCGGGTTCCAGAATGGCGTACATCGCGTCGTAGTCCGTCAGGCTGAGGACCACTAACCCGCTGGCCGACAGCGCCTCCGCCGGGCTGGACGCCAGCACGGCCCCCTTGGCCACGAGGTCGTCGGCCCTGCTCGCGGTGCGGTTCCACACGGTCACCCGGTGGCCGTGGTCGATGTACGTGCTGGCCATCGCATGGCCCATCGGGCCCAGCCCGATGACGGTGACCGGCTGCTTCTGCATGAAGACCCCTTACGCGCTGCCCATTGAATCGATCGTTCTAACAAGTGCTCAGGCTAGCACGGGCGCTAGTAAGAACGCTCTAACCAGCCCTAACCGGCGCCGTGTTCAGACGGTTGCGCGGTGCTCCGCCACCAGGCGTTCGAGAACCGGCACCACGTCGGCTGGGCTCGGGGAGGCGAGGAGATCACGGCGCAGCCCCTCCGAGGCCCGCTGGAAGGACGGCTCCTCCAGGACCCTGATGACCATCTTGCGGATGTCGTCCACCGAGCACTCCGCGTGCTCCAGCCGGAGGCCCGCGCCCTGTTCGGTCAGGTAATGCGCGCTGATCGGCCCTTCCATGACCGCGTCGCCGTCCATCGCGACGATCTGCGGCACCGCCGCAGCCGCGGCAGCGCACATGGTGCCGTACCCGCCGTGGTGGATCACCGCCGAGCAGGTCGGCAACAGGTGGGAGAGCGGCATGTAGTCGATCGTCCGCACGTTGTCGGGCACGCGGTCGATCCCCTCGAGTTGTGCGGCGTTCAGCGTGGCCACGACGTCGATGTCCAACTCGCCGACGGCTTCGAGGAGATTGGCGATCAGTGGCTTGCTGTCCTTGCTGAAGGCGCGCATCGACGCGCCCAGCGTGAGGGCCACGCGCGGTCGGCCGGTGCGCTCGTGCAGCCACTCGGGCAGGACGCCGGACCCGGTGTACGGGACCCAGCTCATGGGCACGGTTCGACGCCCCGTGGGCAACCGCATCCCGGGCGGCATGGGATCCAGGGACCACTGACCGTGCAGCAGTTCGTCGTCGAACGCCATCTCGTACCGTTCGGCCATCGCGCGCACCGCCGCCACCACCGGGTCCACGTCGGTGAGCGCCTCCCCCAGCTCGTCCTTGCGCCGGGCGTAACGGTCCACCGACCACCCCACGTGGTCCAGCCCCCAGAGCAGGCGTGCGTGGGCGGCTCCCACGGTCCTGGCCGCCACGGCGGAGGCCGGCATCGTGGGGTCCCAGAGCACCAGATCCGGCTGCCAGCTCCGGCAGAACCGGACCAGCGCGTCCAGCACGGGCTGAGGACGGTCGGGCGGGGCGTCGGCGGGCTGCAGGTCGTTCAGCGCCGGGGCGACATAGTCGCGCTGGAGGCGCCAGATGTGCGGAGCCACGGGGTCGACGGGGTCGATCGCCATCGCCTCGGTGATGCGCGACCACGCCTGCCGCGACTCCTCCGGAGCCGGAGTCGCGGCACCGACGGAACGCGGGAGGTCGTTCTCGTCGACGAGCGAGACGGCGGCGAGTCCGGCGGCCGTGGTCGGACCGGCGAGGGCGGGCCGGGAGGCCACACGGACATCGTGTCCCGCTGCCTGGAGGGCCCAGGCGAGCGGCACACTGGGAAAGAGATGTGCCGCAGCGGGCCAGACGGTGAACAAGACGCGCACAGGAATCTCCGATTCTCTTCTCTCACTGACGGCATGGCGCGCCTCATCCGCTCTCACCCCGGTGGCGAGCCGGGGAAAGCGGAGGAGGGCCGCGGGTTCAGGTGCCGATGTGTGCGGGGCGCTGCGGACCGGCCGTCCGTTCCTCGGCCAGGACGGACCGGACCTCCGGGTTCGGGCGTCGGCCACGATGAGGAAGGTGGCCGCGGCCGACACCCTCGAAGGGCATGCCGAGCCGCTCGGCCACGGCGATGCCTGCGTGGTCGTCCGGTGCCACCCGGCACCGCACCCGGGACATGCCGCGCAAGCGGACCGCCCGGTCGGTCGTCAGCTGCGCGGCGAAGAGGGCGAAGCAGGTGCCGCCGGCACACTCGCCGTCGAGATGGATGCCATGGATCCGGGGCCCGAACTCGGCGGCCTGCCACGGTCGCGTGGGACGCGGTTCGGCGCCGTCGCCAGGGCATGCACCGAGCAAGGCAATCTCCTAGGGAGCCGTGGTTTCCCGACGAGCTGGACGACGGGCCGCAGGGCCACGTCCTCACGTGCCGGGACCGAGCCGTCGCAGCGTATGACGGGCGGTCGAGGTCGCAGTCATCGCGCGGTAATCACGCCCGCCGCCCCCGCCTGTCAGACTCCCGCCATGACCAGTGATCTTCTGAAGGGGAAGGCCGTACTCGTCACCGGCGCGAGCAGCGGCATAGGCGAGGCGGCGGCACGGGTGTTCGCGGAGGAGGGGGCGGTGGTCGTGGTCACCGCTCGGCGGGAGGAGCGGCTGGCCGCTCTCGTGGGGGAACTGCGCGACAAGGGGGCGGAGGCGGCGTACGTGGTCGGCGACGTCCGCGTCGCGCAGGACGTAGCGAGGGCGGTGGATTTCGTCGTCGCGCGGTACGGTCGGCTCGACGCGGCGTTCAACAACGCCGGGATCGGTGGTGACCGCACCCCCTTGCACCAGATGTCGGACGACGTCTACGACAGTGTCATGGACACCAATGTCCGGGGCGTCTTCAACTGCCTGCGCCACGAGATCGCCGCCATGCTGCCGAACGGCGGCGGCTCCATCGTCAACAACAGCAGTGTCGGTGGTCTGGTGGCCATCCCCACGGCCGCCCCGTACATCGCGTCCAAGCACGCGGTCGTCGGGCTGACCCGGGCCGCCGCCGACGAATACGCCAAGCAGGGTGTCCGGGTGAACGCCATCGCCCCCGGGACCACACGCAGCGAGATCACCCTCGACTGGTTCAGCCGCAACCCAGGGCTTCAGGATCTGGTCAACTCCCTGACGCCCCAGGGGCGTACGGCCGAGCCGGAGGAGGTCGCACAGGCCGCCGCATGGCTGCTCAGCGACCGCTGTCCCTTCCTGACCGGCACGGTGATGCCGGTGGACGGCGGCTTCGTCAACCAGTGACAGCGGACCGGGGAGCCGGCCGACGGGCCGCTGTGGGCGGGCGACGGCGGGGTCTCGGCGGCCTCCGGTCGATCAGTGACAGCGGACCGGGGAGTGCGTCCGGCCGCGGTGGCCGCGGCGCACTCCCCGGTCCGGGAGTCTCACGGCATCGGCCGCGTCACCGTACGGATGTCCGCCGTGAAGGCCGGCGCGTCGGCCTGGGCGCCCGTGACCCGGACGGCGAACCGCCCGGACCGGCCGGGCCGATCACCCGAGCGTCGATCAGACACGGCTCCCCGAACTCGACATAGCGCAGAAAGGTGGTGGTGACCGAAACGGGCAGGGAGACCACCGGGGCGAGCAGCGCCTGGACAGCCTGATGAGCCGCCTCCCACAGGACCAGCCCGGGGACGTGGTCGACGGGGTGGTCGAAGAGCAGCACATTGCTCACGTCGTTGCGCAGCTGCCAGCGGTGCGGCACGGCCGTGGGCGCGAGCACCACGTCCGCGGCGCGGCTTCGGCCGACGAGTGCGGCGTCGACGGGGGCGGGGAGGGGCCAGTCGCCCCAGTCGACGGTGAGGTGGTCGCCGCGCACGCGTCGGTACGCGGCCGGGGAGATCCACGCGAACTCGGTGTCGGCCCGCACCACGGGATCGCCGCCCGGGGACGTCCGGATCTCCATGTGCATCGCGTGAGCGGCACGACGGCCGCTCCTGCCCGGGGAGACGGTGATGTCGACGACCAGCGTCGAAGGACCGGTGTCCGACACCCGGAAGTCCGGTGAGACGGTGAGGTCGAGGGAGTTCAGCATGGTGTGGTGCTCGAGCGGAACCTCGTACTCTGCGTGCGCGACGGTCAGGCCGCTCTGTCTGATCGTCTGGGTGAGTATGCGCGGATCGTACGGCTGTCCGTGCGGGGCGGCGGGCCAACGGAGGCACAGCGTGAACGCGTTCTCGCTCACGCGCCGCCAACTCTGGACGAGAACGGCTTCGGCGTGTCTGAGGTGGGTGTAGGCGCCGAGGAGCAACCGGGAGGGCGATTCCCCCCGAGGGCTGGGTAAACAGCGTGGCGCTACAGGGACTTCGGGCAAGATCTCCCCCTTGGATCCGGCCTACAAGGCAGCTGCGTGAGTTGCGTTGTTAAAGTACCGGCCCTCCGTCCGGTTTCGGAGACTGAGTAAGTGTGAGTTCAAGCACCAGTAAAGGAAAGGTCATGGTGGAGTGAGTGGCCAGACAGGAACGCGCCATCCGTACACGCAGGGCCATCCTCGAGGCCGCCGCTCGGATGTTCAACGAGCTGGGCTACGAGGCCAGCACCATCGGCATGCTCATCGAGCGTGCCCAACTCACCCGGGGCGGGGTGTACTTCCACTTCACGTCGAAGGAGCAGCTGGCACGCGCGGTGCTCGACGAGGCCGTGACCAGGGAGGGGCTCGTGCCGCAGGCGCTGAAGCTGCAGGAGTGGGTGGATCTGGCGCTTCTGCTGGCGTACCGCGTCCCCCGTGAACCCGTGCTCAGTGCCTCGATACGACTGTCCGTCGACTCCAAGGCACGGTCCCTGTTCGGCACCCGTTGGCCGGACTGGATCGCCGTGTCGACGGACCTACTCACGGAGGCCAAGGAGCGGGGTGAACTCCGGTTCCACGTCGATCCGGCGGAGATCGCCCGGCTCCTGGTCGGGGCCTGGACCGGTGTCCAGCTGGTCACCGAGACGCTGCCCGACCGCGACCTGTCCCAGGAGGTGTCGGCCCTGTTCGCCCTCGTGCTGCCCAGCGTGGTGCCTGCCGAGGTCCTGGCCAAGCTGGACATCTCCCACTACCGGGCCGAACACCTGCTGGCAGCCGCCCGGTCGGACGAGAAGTCCGTCGCGGTTCCGCCGTCCTGACGCGGTGTCGGCGGCTCCGGCGGACGTCGATGGCCGCGGGCACCCGGAGGCGGTCGATCTTCGCGCAAATAAACAGGACTGATTGACGGTTTATGTAAGAGTGGACGGGCGGGTGCGTGCGTTACGCGCCACCTCGTCGAACGCATGACCGACGTCAACTGGGGGATCCGTGCGTCTGAGCCTGCTCAAACCCGTCTGCACACACATGGACTCGTCCTGCGAGTCCCTGCTGGAAGAACTCGGTGCTCACCTCTTCGGATCCCTGCAGCGCAGTGGCCAGCGACTCAAGGCCGAGCGGTACGTGCGCGGCCTGCTGACCGTGCCGGGGCGCAAGACGCTGCGCAACATCGCCGCCCAGTTCGAGGGCGGCGCGGCGCAGCAGAGCGTCCACCACTTCATCAGCGAGTCGCCGTGGGAGTGGATGCCGGTGCGCCACGCACTGGCGCAGTACGTGCAGAGGAACCTGGCGCCGGACGCCTGGGTCGTCAGGTCCACGGTGATCCCCAAGGTCGGTCTGCACTCGATCGGTGTCGACCAGCACTTCCTCCCGCACATGGGTCAGACCGTGACCGGTCAGCAGGCGGTGGGGGCGTGGCTGGTGTCCGGCAGGTCCGCGGTGCCGATCGACTGGCGCCTGCGGCTGTCGGGCCGCTGGCTCAGCAGTCCTCGCCGGCAGCGGGCCGGCATCCCCGCCGGAGTCACGGCCGACTCCCTGGACGACTGCGTGCGCGAGGCCGTCGCCGCCATCGCGGGCATCCCCCAGGTCCGCCACCGTCCCGTGGTGGTGGACGTCGACGGCATCGACGCGCCGGCCCTGGCCCGGCACTTCACCTCGGCCGGGGTCCCCTTCGTCGTGCGGGTCGACCCTCAGGAGCAGTTACGGATCGACCGGTCGCAGCTGCCGACGTACGGCGACAGGGTGCGTACCGCGGCGGAGCTGGCCTCCTCCCTCGTCAGCCTGAGGCAGCAGGTCAACACCGGTGAACGCCCTGTGACGGCCGTGGAGATACCGGTCACCGCCGCCGAGCCGGCCGCCGCGGGAGGCGGTGGCATGACGCTGGTCGGCGAGTGGCGGGGGGCGGACACCAGGCCCGGGAAGCTGTGGCTGGCCGGTGGTGGCCTCCAACCGCTGCCGCTGGTCCTGTGGCTCACCGCGCTGCCCCACGTCGTCGCGCGCGACTTCCACGCGATCTCCGACAAGGTGGGGATACGGGACTTCGCCGGCCGGTCCTTTCCCGGCTGGCACCGCCACGTCACCCTGGCCTCCGCCGCCCACCTGGCCGTAGCCCTGGAGGACAGCGCCGTGCTGCCCGCCCTGCACCCCGCGGCACGCGCGTGACGGGCCCCACAGTAACCAACCTACCGTCCGGTAATGTGACACTCTCGGCCTCGCACAGAAGACTCACAGTCTTCCGCCGCCTACCGTCTCAGCTGTCCGGATCGACCGACCGGACACGGCCACGAGCGCCGGACGGCGGCGGAAGGAGTGTGCGGCCAGTGCAGTTCCACCTCATCGGCCCATTCCGGATCACTACCGATGAAGGCGAGACGTTCGCTCCCAAGGCTCCGAAGGTCTGTCAGATGCTCGCCGTCCTGGCACTCCAGCCACGCGAACCCGTCGCGGCGGAAACGCTGGTCCGTGAACTCTGGGGGGAGAACCCGCCGAGCGGCGCACCCCGCACCCTCCAGACGCACGTCTACCACGCCCGTCGTATGCTCCACGACGCCCAAGTCACCGATGACAAGAGGAAGTTGCTGCTCACCCAGGCTCCCGGCTACTTCCTCGACCTCGCCCGAGACGAAGTCGACGCATGTGTCTTCGAGGAACTCGTGCGACTCGCCCAGCAGGAACTCCTCCAGGAGGCACCGGAAAGAGCGGCGGCGCACCTCGACCGGGCGCTCGGTCTGTGGCGCGGCCCCATGTTGAGCAACGTGCCGGTCGCCGGGGTGCTCTCCGGCCGCATGGCCCACATGGAGGAACTCAGGATCCGCGCCCTCGAACTCCGTGTGGAGACCCAGTTCCGGCTGGGCCGCTACCGGGAGATCCTCCCGGAGCTGCGCATTCTGGTCAACGACCACCCCCTGCACGAGTGGTTCCACGGCCGGCTCATCTCGGCACTGCACCGCGCCGGCCGCCGGGCCGAGGCCCTCCAGGCCTACCAGAACCTCTACTCCGTACTCAGGCGCGAACTGGGCCTGGGTCCCTCGGAGGAACTCCAGCGGCTCCAGGCCGACATCCTCAACGCGAGCACCGACGGACCTCTCCTGCACAGATGCCGCCCCAAGTCCCTTTCCGCACCGGCCGAGTTCACGCAGCTGTGGGACTCCGCCGTCGCCAGCTGACGAGGCACCACCGGAGAGGTCGCCGGCCACGCCTCCCCGCCGATCACCGCCCGACGCGCAGGAGCGAGCGGGCGCCGGCGACGGGGCGCGCCGGTGAAGTGGCGGTGTACGCCGGGGGGCGGTCAGGCCCGGCACGGTGCCTGTCCTCGTAAGGCCCGCGCACGCATGACCGGATACGGCAGCGAAGCGCCTGGCGAACCCCGCCGTCCCGCCGCCGTCCGCCGGTCGTCGTCACTGCGCACCGCGGCCGGCGCGACCGCTGACGCGACGGCGTTGCCCCGCCCCGTTGCCGACCGGTCAGGACTTCTCCGCGTACACGGTCGTGATCGAGGAGGAGCGCTCCCGGCTCGCCGAGGCCGTGGGGCTCGCTCCCGGGCTCGACCTGGGTGCCACCGCGACCGGCACCGGACTCCATGCCCCCGACGGACACGCCGAGTCGGTTCGCCGTCATGGACGCGGTCCCCGGCCGTCCAGCACCGGACGACTGCCGACGGCCAGGCCCCGGCCCGAGGTCCCGGGAACGTCCCCCGGCTGCCGCCGCACCTTGACGGACCCGCGTCCGTGCAGGTCGAGCCATGTGCGGCGGCCCGTCGGCGACGAGGGCTCAGATGTCCCGGAAGATCTCGATCTGTGCCCCGATCGAGTTGAGGCGCTCGGCCAGGTCCTCGTAACCGCGGTTGATGACATAGACGTTGCGCAGCACGGACGTCCCCTCCGCCGCCATCATCGCCAGCAGGACGACCACCGCGGGCCGCAGCGCCGGCGGGCACATCATCTCGGCGGCGCGCCAGCGGGTCGGGCCCTCCACCAGGACCCGGTGCGGGTCGAGGAGCTGGAGCCGGCCGCCGAGGCGGTTGAGGTCGGTCAGATAGATCGCGCGGTTGTCGTAGACCCAGTCGTGGATGAGGGTCTTGCCCTGGGCGACGGCCGCGATGGCCGCGAAGAACGGCACGTTGTCGATGTTCAGGCCGGGGAACGGCATCGGGTGGATCTTGTCGATCGGCGCCTCGAGCTTCGACGGCCGGACGGTGAGGTCGACCAGGCGCGTACGGCCGTTGTCGGCGACGTACTCCGGCGTACGGTCGTGATCGAGCCCCATCTCCTCCAGCACGGCCAGCTCGATCTCCAGGAACTCGATCGGCACCCGTCGCACCGTCAGCTCCGACTCCGTGACGACGGCGGCGGCCAGCAGGCTCATCGCCTCGACCGGGTCCTCGGAGGGGGAGTAGTCCACGTCGACGTCGATGTCCGGCACACCGTGCACGGTGAGCGTCGTGGTGCCGATGCCCTCGACCTTGACGCCGAGCGCCTCCAGGAAGAAACAGAGGTCCTGGACCATGTAGTTGGAGGAGGCGTTGCGGATGACGGTCACCCCGTCGTGCCGGGCGGCGGCCAGCAGCGCGTTCTCCGTGACGGTGTCCCCGCGCTCGGTCAGCACGATCGGCCGGTCCGGGCGGACGGCACGGTCGACGACGGCGTGGTACTGCCCCTCCGTCGCCGCGATGTCCAGCCCGAACCGGCGCAGCGCGATCATGTGCGGCTCGATGGTCCGCGTCCCGAGGTCGCAGCCGCCGGCGTACGGCAGCTTGAACTGGTCCATGCGGTGCAGCAGCGGACCGAAGAACATGATGATCGAGCGGGTGCGTACGGCGGCCTCGGCGTCGATCGCCGCCATGTCCAGTTCGGCCGGCGGCACGATCTCCAGGTCGACACCCTCGTTGATCCAGCGTGCCCGTACGCCGATCGAGCTGAGCACCTCCAGGAGGCGGTAGACCTCCTCGATGCGGGCGACCCGGCGCAGCACTGTGCGCCCCCGGTTGAGCAGCGAGGCGCACAGCAGGGCCACACACGCGTTCTTGCTGGTCTTCACGTCGATGGCGCCGGACAGCCGTCGGCCGCCCACGACGCGCAGATGCATCGGCCCCGCGTAGCCCAGTGAGACGATCTCACTGTCCAGGGCTTCACCGATTCGAGCGATCATCTCAAGGCTGATGTTCTGGTTGCCGCGCTCGATGCGATTGACGGCGCTCTGGCTTGTTCCGAGCGCCTCGGCCAACTGCGCCTGTGTCCAGCCCCTGTGCTGTCGGGCGTCACGGATGAGCCTGCCGATGCGTACGAGGTAGTCGTCTGCCATGGGGTTGAGGTTATCTCAGATATGAGATCGCACCTCTTGGGGGGTCCGATGGGGTGATGCCCCGTCAACGCCGCTTGGTGTTACGCGTACGACGCCACCCGAAAGGTCCGGGCAAATCCATCGATGTCGTACGACGTCCCGTGCTGCTGTGGGTGTGGCGCGGGCCGTGCGAGCCGCCACCGGTGGTGATGGACCACGAACGTCGGTTGATGTTCAGGCGCACCCCCGGAAGGATGCGGAAACTCTTGCGGAACGTGAGAGCCATCGGAGTTCTCCTTCTCGGTCGGTATGTCGGGGTGTCGTGCGGAAGCGCTCCGCCTTCGTCTACCCCCGCCCGGCCGGGTCATGGCCGGGTCATGACCGAGTCGAGGTCGGGGCGTGGCGGGGCCGGCCGCTCCCTGGACCGGGCTGACGCACCGGCAGGTGACGCCATGTCGGGAAGATCCCGAACCGCTTCGCGAACATCGCCCCCCGGCCCCCCGGCCCCCCCCGGCGGCCCGGGTGCGGTGCGGGGCGGAAGGCCTGGCGGGAGGGCGTGTGGGGTGCGGAGCCGCGCACCGGGGGTCCGGCCGTCGTGGGCGTGCCGTGTCGCGGCGTGGCGGCCCCGGGCATGACCAACCGGCGCCCATGTACTAGAGTTATCTCGACATCGAGATATCTGCCGAGGCGCACCGCAGCCGCCACCCCAGTAAGGGTGACCTAACTTGACCTTAGCGGATCGGCCAAGCCCGCGTGACGGCAGGATGCGGTGATACGCGCACATCAATGAAGGAGACTGTCGTGTCGGCGAACAGCTTCGACGCCCGCAGCACGCTGCCGGTGGGCGACGAGTCGTACGAGATCTTCCGGCTGGACAAGGTCGAGGGCTCCGCGCGCCTTCCCTACAGCCTGAAGGTGCTGCTGGAGAACCTGCTCCGCACGGAGGACGGCGCGAACATCACCGCCGACCACATCCGCGCCCTCGGCAACTGGGACTCGCAGGCCCAGCCCGCCCAGGAGATCCAGTTCACGCCGGCCCGCGTGATCATGCAGGACTTCACCGGCGTGCCCTGTGTCGTCGACCTCGCCACCATGCGTGAGGCCGTCAAGGAGCTGGGCGGCGACCCGGCGAAGATCAACCCGCTGGCGCCGGCCGAGCTGGTCATCGACCACTCCGTCATCGCCGACAAGTTCGGCACGGCGGAGGCCTTCGGCCAGAACGTCGAGCTGGAGTACGGCCGCAACAAGGAGCGCTACCAGTTCCTGCGCTGGGGCCAGACCGCGTTCGACGAGTTCAAGGTCGTCCCGCCGGGCACCGGCATCGTCCACCAGGTGAACATCGAGCACCTGGCCCGTACGGTCATGGTCCGTAACGGTCAGGCGTACCCCGACACCCTGGTCGGCACCGACTCGCACACCACCATGGTCAACGGCCTCGGTGTCCTCGGCTGGGGCGTCGGCGGCATCGAGGCCGAGGCCGCGATGCTCGGCCAGCCGGTCTCCATGCTCATCCCGCGCGTCGTCGGCTTCAAGCTCACCGGCGAGCTGCCCGCCGGCACCACCGCCACCGACCTCGTCCTCACGATCACCGAGATGCTGCGCAAGCACGGCGTCGTCGGCAAGTTCGTCGAGTTCTACGGCGAGGGCGTCTCCGCCACCTCCCTCGCGAACCGCGCCACCATCGGCAACATGTCGCCGGAGTTCGGCTCCACCGCCGCGATCTTCCCGATCGACGACGAGACCATCAAGTACCTGAAGCTGACCGGCCGTTCCGCGCAGCAGCTCGCGCTCGTCGAGGCGTACGCCAAGGCGCAGGGCCTCTGGCTGGACCCGAAGGCCGAGCCGGACTTCTCCGAGAAGCTCGAGCTGGACCTGTCGACCGTCGTCCCCTCGATCGCCGGCCCGAAGCGCCCGCAGGACCGCATCGTCCTCGCGAACGCCGCCGAGCAGTTCACGGCCGACGTCCTCAACTACGTCGAGGCCGGTGTCACCGGCGGCGACGACCGCAAGCCGGGCGTCCCCGCGAACGAGCAGCCGCACGGTGTCCAGTCCCCGGTGGACGAGGCGAGCGCCGAGTCCTTCCCGGCCAGCGACGCCCCGGCCTACGGCAACGACGACAACGGCGCCGGTGCCCCGCAGCACTCCGCCGTCGTCCCCGGCGCCGGCCCGTCCAACCCGGTCACCGTGACCGCCCCCGACGGCTCGACGTACGAGATCGACCACGGTGCGGTGACGGTCGCGGCCATCACCTCCTGCACCAACACCTCCAACCCGTACGTCATGGTCGCCGCCGCGCTCGTCGCGAAGAAGGCCGTGGAGAAGGGCCTGACCCGCAAGCCCTGGGTCAAGACCACCCTCGCCCCGGGTTCGAAGGTCGTCACCGACTACTTCGACAAGGCGGGCCTCACCCCCTACCTCGACAAGGTCGGCTTCAACCTCGTCGGCTACGGCTGCACCACCTGCATCGGCAACTCCGGCCCGCTGCCGGAGGAGGTCTCCCAGGCCGTCAACGACCACGACCTCGCGGTCACCTCGGTCCTCTCCGGCAACCGGAACTTCGAGGGCCGTATCAACCCCGACGTCAAGATGAACTACCTGGCCTCCCCGCCGCTGGTCGTCGCGTACGCCCTCGCGGGCTCCATGAAGGTGGACATCACGCGCGACGCCCTGGGCGCCGACCAGGACGGCAACCCGGTCTACCTCAAGGACATCTGGCCCACCGAGGCCGAGGTCAACGACGTCGTGGCGAACGCCATCGGCGAGGACATGTTCAACAAGTCCTACGCCGACGTCTTCGCGGGCGACGCCCAGTGGCAGGCGCTGTCGATCCCGACCGGCAACACCTTCGAGTGGGACCCGCAGTCGACGTACGTCCGCAAGCCCCCGTACTTCGAGGGCATGACGATGGAGACCACCCCGGTCTCCGACATCACGGGCGCCCGCGTCCTGGCCAAGCTGGGCGACTCGGTCACCACCGACCACATCTCCCCGGCCGTGCCATCAAGGCCGACACCCCGGCCGGCAAGTACCTCACCGAGCACGGTGTGGAGCGTCGTGACTTCAACTCCTACGGCTCGCGCCGAGGCAACCACGAGGTCATGATCCGCGGCACGTTCGCCAACATCCGCCTGCGCAACCAGATCGCGCCGGGTACGGAAGGCGGTTACACCCGCGACTTCACCCAGGACGGCGGTCCGGTGTCGTTCATCTACGACGCCTCGCGCAACTACATCGAGCAGGGCATCCCGCTGGTCGTCCTGGCCGGCAAGGAGTACGGCTCCGGCTCGTCCCGCGACTGGGCCGCCAAGGGCACCGCGCTGCTCGGCGTCAAGGCCGTCATCGCCGAGTCGTACGAGCGCATCCACCGCTCGAACCTCATCGGCATGGGCGTCCTGCCGCTCCAGTTCCCGGAGGGCCAGTCCGCCGCCTCCCTCGGCCTGACCGGCGAGGAGACCTTCTCCTTCACCGGCGTCGAGGAACTGAACAACGGCACCACGCCGCGCACGGTCAAGGTCACCACCGACACGGGCGTCGAGTTCGACGCGGTCGTCCGCATCGACACCCCCGGTGAGGCCGACTACTACCGCAACGGCGGCATCATGCAGTACGTGCTGCGCAGCCTGATCCGCAAGTAGCGGGCAAGCGGTTCGGCAACGCGGACGAGGGCCGTTCCCCCGATGACGGGGGTGCGGCCCTTCGCCGTGTGTGGCCACGGTTGTCCCGGGTCATCACCCACCCCCAGGGCGGCCACAGGATCCGGGCCTCCGACAAGGGCCGCCGAGAAGAGCCGCCGAGAAGGGTTGCCGGAAGGGCCGTCGACGGCCGTGGCTTGCGGTCAGCCCTCCAGCCAGTCTCCGGGCACGGCCTCGCGGACGGTGTCCAGGGCCGCCCCGGTACGGGCCCTGACGTTGACGAACTCCCCGGCGATCTCGCGCATCAGCACGTCGGGGCCGGTGAACCAGCGCGTCTCACGCCCCACGTCCGGGAGCCGTCGGAAAGCCCGCCCGAGGTCGGTCCCCTCCTCCAGCTCCACGTAGTCCGTCGGCCCCTCGTCCAGCAGCACGAACTCCGACATGACCATCGCGATGCAGGCGACGGAGAGCCGCGCTTCCCAGGGCTCCCACCGTGCGCCGAGGCCGTCGAGCCGCGTCACGGTCGGCGGATCGTCCTGTTCCAGGTCCTTCAGGAGGACGCCCCAGTAGGCGCATCCCTGGTTCTCGACCTGGTACACGAGCACGCCGCCGCCGTCATCGACGTACAGCTCCTTCGGCGGCAGCAGGTTGTCGTGGTTGCGCGTCAGGTCGTCCCGCCGCCCGAACAGGCCGTACGCCTCCCGCAGCGCCGCGGCAACCGCACCCCGAGCCGCCGCTCGGCCGCGTCGATCTCCCCCTCGTCCCAACCGTCCCCCGGTGCCAACGGCCGCTCCCAGCAGGCGGCGAAGTCCCGGACGAACGCCCAGGCCCCCTCCCGTCCGAGCAACGCCCTGGTCATCCCGCCGTACATGTCGAACCCTTCGGTCATGCCCGCACCCTACGAGCTGCCACCGACAGTGCCCGGAGGGCTGTTGATACGGTCCGGCCATGCCCGAAACACGTGCAGCAAGCGGTTCAGCAACGAGTGCCTCCGTCACCGGGGACGACGTGGAGTACGCCGTCCGTCTGGCCGTGACCACCCTGCACGGGGCGGAGGCCTCGCGCTGGGACGCCAGGGCCGGCTCCTTGGAGTGGGACTGCTGGGAGACTATCGAGCACCTTGCCGACGACCTGTTCGCCTACGCCGCCCAACTCGGCCCGCGGCGGCCGCCGTCGGACACCGAGGTGCCGTTCGTGTGGAGCCGGAAGAAGCCGGGTGGTCCGGCGAACGTCATCTTCGCCGACCGTGCGGCCGGCCCGGCCGGACTGTTGCAGGTCCTGGAGGCGTGCGGCGCCCTGCTCACGGCCGTCGTGCGCACCACGCCGCCGACGGTACGGTCCCACCACGTCTTCGGCGTGGCCGACCCGGAGGGCTTCGCCGCGATGGGCGTCGTCGAGACGCTGGTGCACCTGCACGACGTCGCCGAGGGGCTCGGCCTCGACTGGGCGCCCGACGCCGACCTGTGCGACCGGGTGCTGACCAGGCTCTTCCCGGACGCCCCGACCGGCACCCCCCGGTGGCCCACCCTCCTCTGGGCCACGGCCGCGCGGAACTCCCGGGACACCCCCGCCTCACCCACTGGCGCTGGTACGGCGCACCCGCCGGGGAGCGGCAGCGATGACGCGTCCGGAAAACCGACGCCGACCGTCTCCTCGGCAGTGGCTCACACCTGCCCGAGGAACCCGGGATCGGCAGGGCCCGTCCGGCGGGCGAAGTCGGCGGCGACTCCGAGGACCTCGCGCATCGGCACCACCCGCCGGCTCGCGGCCGCGAGATCGGCGTGGGCCTCCTCGGTCGGTGGCGCCATCGGCACTGCCGGGTCGACGGGATCGACCGGGTCGCGAGTGGAAATAGGCTGACGCCGGAGCACAGTCGCTGCGTCCTGCAGAGCGAGACCGGGGGAGACCATGAACCGACCACTGCTGTTTCTCGACGTGGACGGACCCCTCAACCCCTATGCCGCAAAGCCGGAGAGGCGCCCCGAGGGCTACACGACGATCAGGGTGCCCCAAAGCACCGGTGCCGCCGAGGAGCGACGCGGTCTCACGCTCAGCCGGCGTCCCCTACGAGTATGGCTGAACCCGGAGCACGGGAGAGCCCTGCTCCGGCTCGGCTACGAACTCTGTTGGGCGACCACATGGATGGCGGACGCCAACCGGTGGATCGCCCCGGTGCTGGGCCTTCCCGACCTCTCCTTCGTCGACTTCGGTGACGCTCTGTTGCAGGACCGCCCCGATGGGGTCCACTGGAAGACGGGCCCTCTGGTGGAGTACGCGAACGGCCGCCCGTTCGCCTGGGTCGATGACGAACAGGCAGATGTCGACCAGGAATACGTGACCGCCCACCATCGGGCGCCGGCGCTTCTGCACCACGTCAGTCCGCGGCTCGGTCTGCGTGAAACCGATTTCCGAGACCTTGCCGAGTTCACCCGTTCCGTAGGCATTTCACCACCGGCCGGATGAGGCGCGCGTCTTTGCCGGACTCTCGATTCCGCGCAACGACGTCACTTTCGTTTACAAGTCCGCCCTACGGCGCTACCTTCCGCACAGGTGGGGTGGGAGCGCTCCCATATGGTGGACCGGAACCCGCCGGGGTCGCTCCCGCCTCAACCCCTCCCTTCCGTACCGCTTTCGCACCGGTACCCGCTGAACATCCGCACCCGCACCCGCACCCGAACTCGCACCCGCACCCGCGCCGATCCATGCCCGCACGGTCCGTAGATGGAAGGACGGACTCCCTGTGCGAGGCGGTTGATTCGTGGGGTTGAGTCGTCACGCTCGCCTCATGCTGGAAGCGGAGCCACCGGAGCGTTTCCGGAGCCACCGGTCCCGGAGCCCACGGAACCCCGTAACCTCCGGGACGCACCAGACCCTGAACGCACCGGGCCTTGACGGGTCCACCCCGCTTCGGCCTGGTGCGTCGGGTCGGCGTGCGGCGGCCGGGGCCGCCGGCGTCGCGGACGCGTCACGTCACCCGTCCGCGACGGCCCCGGCCGCAGCCCTCGCAGTGGTCTCGGTTCCCCGACCCGGCCCCGCCGTCCTCCGCACCGGCCTCCCAGCGCAGCAGGTCCCCGGGCTGGCACTCCAGCACCTCGCAGAGGGCGGCCAGCGTCGAGAAGCGCACCGCCTTGGCGCGGCCGTTCTTGAGGACCGCCAGGTTGGCGGGTGTGATCCCGACGCGCTCCGCGAGTTCGCCCACGGACATCTTTCGCCTGGCCAGCATCACGTCGATGTCGACGACGATCGGCATCAGATCACCTCGGCGAGTTCGGCCTGCAGCTGTGCCGCCTCGACATCGCGGGCCACGGCCTGGGCGAGCAGCATGCGCAGCACGAGCACGACGAGCGCCACGCCCAGGATCGCCATGACGGCGCCGCCGATCAGCAGGACGACCCCCGGGGCGACGGCCTCGCCCGGAGCCAGCAGGACCCCGAGCGTGAACATCAGAAGGGCGGCCGCCACGAAGGCGCCGATCACGATGTGGACGTACCGGAAAGCGGCGTGGGAGAAGACGGTTCCCCGCCGCACCATCGTCACCAGGCGCCATACGCAGACCAGGACGACCTGTGCTGTCACGATGCCCAGGATGACGGTCACCAGGAACGCGGAGGGCGGGTAGGCGAGGTCGGTGTCGGCCTCGTCCAGGTCCCTGCCCAACAGTGGCACCATCACCGCCTGCAGGAACACCGAACCGGCGAGCAGTGCCACGAGCACGCCACGCAGCGCGAGCACGGTCAGCTTTCCCATGATCTCCCCTTCCATCGACCTGCGATGGAAATCTATCGAGATTCGATAGATCAGGCAAGTGGGTGGCCGTGTCGACCGGGTTCCAGCGGCTGCGGGGGGCCTTTCGGCGCACCCCGCCCCGCCTTCTGCTGCTGCGGATCACGACAGCAACTCGACCTCCGTGACAACGGCCTGCCCGTCGAAGACCAACCGGTAGTGCCGGTACGAGCCCGGCCGTGCGACCGAGAACGCCCGGGTCTGCCGGTCCCAGCGGAACGACTCGGTGGAGCGCCGGTCCAGGTCGGTCCAGGTCACGCCGTCGGACGAGCCCTGAAGGGTCCAGGCCGTCGGTGCTTCGGCCTGTTCGGCCGACGTCAGCGTGTACTGGACCGCCGTCTCGTCGACGCCGACCGGCAGGTCCACGGTCCCCGACACGTCGGTCCCTGTCGCCGACGTGTTGTCGAACAGGGCGCCGTCGCCCGTGAGGACGTCCGTGCGTGGCGTCGGAACCTTGTCGTCCTTGGTGATCGACACGGGCGCCGCGCCCTTCCCGCTGCCCCACGCCGAGGGCTTCGGGCCCATGTCGAATTCGAGGACCGCGCCCTTCGCCAGCAGCGAGTGGGGGAGCGAAGTCGACGTCCAGGCGCGGCCGTTGACCTTGAGGCCCTGCACGTACACGTTGCGGGCGCTGTTCCGCGGCGCCCGGATCACCAGGTCCTCACCGTTCTCCAGGTGGACGGTGGCCTTCTTGAACAGCGGGGAGCCGACCGCGTACTCGCCGCTGCCCATCACCAGCGGGTAGAAGCCGAGCGCGGAGAAGAGGTACCAGGCAGACTGCTCGCCGTTGTCCTCGTCACCGTGATAGCCCTGCCCGATCGCGCTGCCCGTGTACAGCCGTGCCAGCGCCTCCCGTACCCCGGCCTGCGTCTTCCAGGGCTGCCCGGCCGCGTCGTACATGTAGAGGGAGTGATGGGCCACCTGGTTGGAATGCCCGTACATCCCCATCCGTACATCCCGTGCCTCCGTCATCTCGTGGATGACGCCGCCGTAGGAACCCACGAACTCGGGGGAGGCGGTTTCCGGGGTCGCGAAGTAGGTGTCGAGCTTCTGCGCCAGGCCGTCCCGGCCGCCGTAGAGGTTGGCCAGGCCCCGGCTGTCCTGCGGGGCGGTGAAGGCGTAACCCCAGCCGTTGGTCTCGGTGTAGTCGTAGCCCCACACCCGCGGGTCGTACGCCGACGACTCGACCCGCCAGTCGCCCTGGGTGTCCCGTCCCTGGAAGAAGCCGGCTTCCGTGTCGAACAGATGCACATAGCCCTGCGCGCGGTTGAGGAAGTACTCCGACTCCTCCTTGTAACGCTTCTCGCCCGTCTTCCTGAACAGTTCCCGGCCCATCCGGGCGATCCCGTAGTCGTTGAGGTAGCCCTCCAGTGCCCAGGACAGGCCCTCATGGGTGTCCGTGGCCGTGTAGCCGAGGAAGGGCGAGGTGGCCATGCCCTTGCGGCCCACGCCGGACGACGGCGGCACGACCGTCGCGTTCTTCACCGCCGCGTCGTACGCCGACTCCGCGTCGAGCCCGACGCCCTTGACGTAGGCGTCCGCGAAGGCGACGTCCGACGAGGTGCCGGTCATCAGGTCGGCGTAGCCCGGGGAGGACCAGCGTGAGGTCCAGCCGCCGTCCTTGTACTGCTGCACGAACCCGTCCGCCAGCTCCGCCGCCCGGCTGGGCGTCAGAAGCGAGTACGCCGGCCAGGTCGTCCGATAGGTGTCCCAGAACCCGTTGTTGACGTACACCTTGCCCTCAACGATCTTCGCGCCGGTGTGCGTCGAGGTGTCCGGGCCCGGCATCGGGGAGAAGGGCGAGGCGTACTTGTACGTCGAACCGACCTGCTCGAAACCCGAGTTGGGGTACAGGTACAGCCGGTACAGGTTGGAGTACAGCGTGGTGAGCTGGTCCGGCGTGGCGCCCTCGACCTCCACCGTGCCGAGGAGTTCGTCCCACTGCCCCTGGGCGCGCCGCTCGACGGTCTCGAAAGCGGTTCCCTCCGGGATCTCCCGGCGCAGGTTGTCGCGGGCCTGGTCGACGCCGATCAGGGAGGTCGCCAGCCGCAGGGTGACCGAGCGGTCGGCGCCCGCGTCGAACCTCAGATAGCCCTTCACCCCGCTCGACGCCCCGTCCGTCACCGGCGCGTCGAACTCGCCGTACACGAACAGCCGGGTGGCACCGGCGGACAGCCCCGACTTCACGTCCGAGTAGCCGGTGACGACGCCCTTCTCCGTGTCGAGCGTCAGGCCCGCCTGGTCGGTGACATTGTCGAAGACGACGCTCGCGTCGTCCCCGGGATAGGTGAAGCGCAGGGCCGCCGCGTGATCGGTCGGCGCCATCTCCGCCGTCAACCCGTTCTCGAACCGCACCTTGTAGGAGTGCGGCCGGGCCGTCTCGTTCGCGTGCCGGAACGGCAGCGCCCGCGCCACCCGCCCGGTGTCCGGAACGCCGGCCGCGGCGGACGGCATCACCTGGAACGTCTGCCGGTCACCCATCCACGGACTCGGCTCGTGGCTCGCGCTGAACGCCTGGATCGTGGGCAGGTTGTCGGCGTTGTTCCCGCGCGAGTAGTCGTACAGCCAGCCCAGCGTGGACGCGTTGGTCACCGGCGTCCAGAAGTTGAAACCGTGCGGCACGGCGGTCGCCGGAAACGTGTTGCCGCGCGAGAAGCTCCCGCTGGAGTTGGTGCCGCGCGTGGTCACCGCGTAGTCCGACGGATGCGCTTTCGGAGCCTCGGGCGGGGCCGGGCGCAACGCGATGTCGTCCACCCAGCCCCGGAACCGCGCGGGCCCGCCGGGGGAGTCGTAGGCGACGAGTATCCGGTCGACCGTCTTCCCGGCGGCCACCGACCCGATCGCCGCGACCACGTCGTTCCACTGGTTGACGTACAGCGACTTGGCCACGCCCTGGCCGCGCGGCGACAACGCGAAGCCGTACTGGTCGGTCGCCCCGAGCCCGCTCAGATAGGTCCCGTCCGTGAACGCCAGGTCCACCGCCACGTTCGTCGCCGCGTAGTCCAGGTCGCCCTCGGCCATCGAGGGGAAGATCCGGTACGCCAGCCTCGTGCGCGGACCGACCCGCACGTTCACGTCGAAGACCTTGTTGTACGAGTAGCCGCGTCCGTCGGCGGTGTGGCGCCCGGCGTAGCGCAGGGCCCGCAGCCCGGTGAAGCCTGCGCGTGCCTTGGCGGTGGGGGAGCCGCTCGGCCCGCGGTCGACGACGGTCTGCATGTCCGGCGGTACGGGGTCGGAGCCCCCGCCCGTACCGAACCGCACATCGGCGAGCTGAAGGATCCCGGCGCCGTGGTTCCTCGTCACCTCCAGCCGGAAGTGGCGGTAGGAGGCGGGGGCGCCCAGCGTGTACGTCTTCGTCTGCAACCGCTTGTCGAAGGTTTCCCCGGCACGGCTGTCGAGGGTCGTCCAGTCGGCCCCGTCGGCCGAGCCCTTCAGGGTCCAGTCCGCCGGGTCGCGCTGGGCCGCGTCGTTGGCGGAGGTGAGCGCGTACATGGTGACCGCCGCCGGCTCGGGCAGGTCGAACTCCACCCAGCCGGTGGCCTCGAAGGCCAGCCACTTGGTGCCCGCCTCGCCGTCGACGAGGTTCTCCTTCACCTCGCCGCCGGCCGTGTTCTCCGCACTCGCCCGGACGTCCGTGACCCGGTCGGTCACCTCGCCGGGCAGCCCGCCGCCGTAGCCGCCGTCGACCCCCGCCGCCCGTTTCCCGCCGCCCGGCGTCGACTCCACGGTGCTCCGCCAGTCGGGAGCACGCTCGCCGGTCTCGAACGAGGAGGCGAACTCCCGCCCGGTCACCGGCACATGGCCGGACCCCCGGCCCGCCCCCGGGTCCGGCCCTCGGTCCGGCTGGGCGACCGCCGCCCCCGGAGCACTCGCCGCCATGACAAGAGCGGCCGTGCACACGACCGCCCGTCTCCATCGGATCCACCTCGGCCGAGCCACGAAGCGCTGCATCCGCGAGCACCCTCCCTGCGCCGGACAACGTTGTCTTCATCGATGCGCAGGAATCAGTAGGTGGCCAAGTGGCGAGTGATGTCAAGGATGTTGACTGCGCCGTCCGAGACATTCGAACGACCTCGGCCGGTTCGGTGAGCCGTGTCTCGAACGACCTCAGCCGGTCTCGCGAGCCGCCTCCTGACGGGCGTCTGCCGGTTCGGTGAGCCGTGTCTCGAACGACCTGGTCCGGTCCGGCGAGCTGCCTTCCGAAGCGCGTGTGCCGGTTCGGCGAGCTGCCTTCTGAAGGGCGTCCGCCGGTTCGGTGAGCCGTGTTTCGAACGACCTGGTCCGGTCCCGCGAGCCGCCTTCCGAAGGGCCCCGGTCGATCCCGCGACCGGCTCCTCGCGCGAGGCGCGGCCGGACCGGCTCCTCGCACGACCCCGTCCCGCGCCCCGCCCCTCCGAGCGACCTCGGCGCTCCGGCGCCCCCTGTCCCGAAGCGAGCCCCGGTCTTGCGCGCCGCCCTCAGTGGGCCCTGCGAGGGCCCTTCGCGGATCCTCCGAAGCACCTCCCGCGGATCCCCCGCAGCACCCCTCGCGGGTCCGTCATGTGCCTTCCGCGGGCTCGTGTCCGGCGATTTTCCGGCAAGCCGGTCGTGGTGTGCTCATATTTCCGCGAGGTCTCAACTCGGAAAAGACCCATGGCCAACCTTGCATTCGATCTTGTCCGGTGGCGTGAAGTGGACTATACCTGTCGGCGATTCACCCGATCCGCACGAACCTGCTTGACCTGACCGCGGTGCCGGGAAGGATCCGGTTCACCGCCTGAGTCCTGGAGAAGGCGAGGACTTGAGCATGGGATCCACTTCTGCGTCCGATTCGGCCGAGAACCGCGGTGTGAAAGGTGTCGGCCGCCGCGATCTGATCAGGAGATCGGCCGCACTCGGGCTGATCTCCGTCCCCACGGTCGGTTTCCTGTCCGCCTGCGCGAGCAGCGGGGGCGGCGGCGAGGACAAGGCCAAGACCGGCAAGAAGACCGACAAGAACCCGCTCGGCGTGAATGACACTGCCCAGTTGGAATTCGTCCTGTTCGACGGCGGTTTCGGCAAGGAGTACGCCGAGGACGCCGTGAAGATCTACGAGCAGAACTTCCCGAACGTCAAGGTGAAGTTCTCGGCCACCCAGAAGATCCAGTCCACCCTCCAGCCCCGGTTCAACCAGGGCACCCCGCCGGACCTCATCGACAACTCCGGTGCCGAGCAGATGGACATGGGCGTCCTGGTCGGCAAGAGCCAGCTGGCCGACCTCACCCCGCTGCTGGACGCCCCGTCCTACGACGACCCGGCCAAGAAGGTCCGCGACACCCTGCGCCCCGGCATCGTGGAGATGGGCCAGTTCGACGGCGACCCGGTCTGGATCATGTACTACGCGTACACCGTGTACGGCGTCTGGTACTCGCAGAAGGCCCTGGACTCGCTGGACGCCACGTATCCCGAGACCTGGGACGAGATGCTCGCGGTCTGCGCGAAGGCCAAGAAGAAGGGCATGGCGGGCTGGACGTACGCGGGCAAGTACCCGTACTACCTGCCCTTCTCGCTGTACCCGATGATCGGCAAGGTCGGCGGTCGCGAAGTCCTCGACGCCATCGACAACCTGGAGCCGAACGCCTGGAAACACCCGGCGGTCAAGGCCTGTTTCGACGCCTACCACGAGCTGTACGCGAAGGGTTACGTGCTCCGCGGCACCCCCGGCCTGGACCACATCCAGTCGCAGACCGCGTGGGCCAAGGGCAAGGCCCTGTTCATCCCGAACGGCTCCTGGGTGGAGAACGAGTCGGCGAACGTCATCCCCACCGACTTCGGCCTCGCCGTCTCCGCGCCCACCGGTCTCGACAGCTCCGACAAGCTGCCGTTCGGCACCATCTGGGCCTCCGGCGGCGAGCCGTTCGTCGTCCCGGCCAAGGCGGAGAACCCGGCCGGCGGGATGGAGCAGCTGCGCATCATGCTCAGCGAGGCGTCCTCGAAGAACTTCACGTCGAAGGTCAAGTCGCTGACCGCGTACAACGGCGGAACCGACGGCATCACACTCACTCCCGGTCTCAAGTCGGGTGTCGCCGCGCTCGACAAGGCCGGCCAGAACGTGGTGAATCCGCGACTCCAGGACTGGTACGTGCAGTTGCAGAAGGAGAAGATCGGCGTCTCCGGCCTCGGCGAGATGATGGCCGGCCGGCTCACCCCGGCGGAGGCGATCAAGAAGATCCAGGGGTACGCCGACGAGACGGCCAAGGACACCTCGATCAAGCACTACAAGCACCAGTAACCGGCATTATCACGACACCGGAGTGGCGATGCAGCACGGCAAGTACCGGTTCATCGTGGGGTTCCTGGCGCTGCCGCTGGGACTGTACGCGCTCTTCGTGGTGTGGCCGTTCATCCAGTCCATCTACTACTCGTTCACGGACTGGACCGGGCTGAGCCCCGAATTCGAGATGGTCGGCCTGGACAATTACCGGAGGATGCTGGACGACGAGATCTTCTGGAAGTCCTTGCAGCACAGCCTGATGTTCGCGCTCGTTCTGCCGCTGGTGACGATCGGTCTGGCACTCTTCTTCGCCTTCATGATCAATGTCGGCGGTCGGAGGAGGAGGGGCGGCCCGGTCATTTCCGGCGTGCGGGGTTCGTCCTTCTACAAGATCGTGTATTTCTTTCCGCAGGTGCTGTCGATCGCCATCGTGGCGCTGTTGTTCGCCTTCGCGTACAACCCCGACAGCGGCGCCGTCAACTCGTTCCTGCGGGGGATCGGCCTGGACGGCGTGCAGCCGCTGTGGCTGGGCGATCCGGATCTCGCGCTGTGGTGCGTCATGGCGGTGCTCGTCTGGTCCACGGTCGGCTTCTTCGTGGTGCTGTTCTCCGCGGGCATGGCGTCGATCCCGGCGGACCTGTACGAGGCGGCACTGCTGGACGGCGCCGGCCGCGCCACCACGTTCTTCCGCATCACCCTGCCGCTGCTGTGGGACACCGTGCAGTCCGGCTGGGTCTACCTGGGCATCCTCGCGCTCGGCGCGGAGTCGTTCGCCGTCGTCCAGATCATGACGACCGGGCCCGGCGGCCCCGACTACTCGACCACCGTCATGGTCCTCTACGTCTACCAGAAGGCGTTCCGTGACGGTCAGGCCGCCTACGCCACCACCATCGGAGTCGCCCTGCTCGTCGTGACGCTGGCCTTCGCCGCGCTGGTGATGCGGCTGGGCCGGCGCGAGCGGCTGGAGTACTGATCATGAGCATCGAGAAGACCACAGAGCCCCCGGCGCCCGTCGCGGTCACGAAGACGGCCGCTCCGGGGGGCGGCGGACCGCCGAGGCCGCAGAAGGAGGGGCAGGTCCTCAACGCCTTCTCGCACGGCATCCTCGTCGTGTGGGCGGTGATGGTCGTCCTGCCGCTGCTGTGGGCGGTGATGACCTCGTTCAAGGACGACGGCGCCATCTTCGGCTCGCCCTGGTCGCTGCCCGACAAGCTGCACTTCGACAACTGGTCGCGGGCCTGGACCGAGGCCAACATGAGCGACTACTTCCTCAACACCGTGCTGGTGGTGGGAGGGTCGCTCATCGGCACGCTGGCGCTCGGCTCGATGGCGGCGTACGTGCTGGCCCGGTTCGACTTCCCCGGAAACCGTTTCATCTACTACCTGTTCGTCGGCGGCATGAGTTTCCCGATCATGCTCGCGCTGGTCCCGCTGTTCTACGTGGTGAACAACATGGGCCTGCTGAACACGATCCACGGCCTGATCCTGGTCTACATCGCGTACTCGCTGCCGTTCACCGTGTTCTTCCTGACGGCGTTCTTCCGCACCCTGCCCTCGTCGGTGGCGGAGGCGGCGTTCGTCGACGGCGCCTCGCACAGCCGTACGTTCTTCCAGGTGATGCTGCCGATGGCCAAGCCCGGCCTGATCAGCGTGGGGATCTTCAACTTCCTGGGGCAGTGGAACCAGTACATGCTCCCCACCGTTCTCAACACCGACCCCGACAAACGCGTCCTCACCCAGGGACTCGTCCAGCTGGCGGTAAGCCAGGGCTACAAGGGTGACTGGTCGGGTCTTTTCGCGGGCCTCGTCATGGCGATGCTGCCGGTGCTCGCGGCGTACATCGTCTTCCAGCGGCAGGTGGTGCAGGGACTGACCGCGGGGGCGCTGAAGTAACTGCCCTTTTGATCACTTGGACGCCGCCGTAGCGCTCCGAAGCCACTCGTACGCGTGCCGTTCCCGAGTGGGGGAACGGCACCGTTCAGTGTGTGCACGAACGCGATTAGTGTTCAACCTCTTGACGGGAGGCAACCCGAACAGCTCAGCTTAGAGTTCACTAGTTGGACATAGACGGGGCCTCATCGAAGCGGTCCCGTGCGCAGGAGGTCGTCGTGGAGACTCCAGGGTCGCAGTCGTCGCTGCACCGAGCCAACCTGGAGCGAGTCGTACGCGCCGTGCGTCTGGCCGGGTCCCTCACACAGGCGGAGATCGCCCGGTCGACGGGCTTGTCCGCGGCGACCGTATCCAACATCGTGCGCGAGCTGAAGGACGGCGGGACCGTCGAGGTCACGCCCACTTCGGCGGGCGGCCGCAGGGCCCGCAGCGTCAGTCTGAGCGGGGACGCCGGCATCGTCATCGGGGTGGATTTCGGCCATACGCACCTACGGGTCGCCGTAGGAAATCTCGCCCATCAGGTACTGGCCGAGGAGTCCGAGCCACTGGACGTGGACGCCTCCTCGACGCAGGGCTTCGACCGAGCGGAACAGCTGGTCAGCCGCCTGATCGAGGCCACCGGGGTGGACCGCTCGAAGATCGCCGGGGTGGGTCTCGGCGTCCCCGGTCCGATCGACGTGGAGTCCGGCACGCTCGGCTCGTCGGCGATCCTGCCCGGCTGGATCGGCACCAAGCCCGCCGAGGAGCTGCGGGGGCGGCTCGGCGTGACGGTGCACGTGGACAACGACGCCAATCTGGGTGCCCTCGGCGAGATGGTCTGGGGCAGCGGCAGAGGTGTTCGTGATCTTGCTTACATCAAGGTCGCGAGCGGTGTCGGCGCCGGTCTCGTGATCGAGGGGAAGATCTACCGGGGGCCCGGCGGGACTGCGGGAGAAATCGGGCATATTACACTCGATGAGTCCGGCCCCGTCTGCCGCTGCGGAAACCGGGGCTGCCTGGAGACCTTCACGGCCGCGCGCTATGTGCTCCCGCTCCTCCAGTCCAGCCACGGCACGGACCTGACCATGGAGGGAGTGGTGCGGCTGGCCAGGGACGGAGACCCGGGCTGCCGTCGCGTGATCGCCGACGTCGGCCGCCACATCGGCAGTGGAGTCGCCAATCTCTGCAACCTGTTGAACCCGAGCCGGGTGGTCCTGGGCGGTGATCTCGCCGAGGCCGGTGAGCTGGTGCTCGGGCCGATCAGGGAGTCCGTCGGCCGCTATGCGATCCCGAGTGCGGCGCGTCAACTCACCATTCTGCCGGGGGCACTTGGCGGCCGCGCCGAGGTGCTCGGAGCACTCGCTCTCGCGCTCAGCGAGATGGGTGATTCGACCCTTTTGGACGGCACGCTGTCGGCTGCCACGCCTGCCTTCACTTAGAGAACGAATGACGCCGTTGCCATCTCGTTAAGTATTTACTTCTTGACGTCGCACGTGTGGCCGAGTTGACTTCCAGCCACCTCGGCCGCAGCGTTGCGGCCCTGTCAGGGAGGCACAACCCAATGAACGCAACGATGCGTAGAGTCGTGATCGGCGCCACCGCCGTCTCCATGGCCCTGTCGGTTGCCGCGTGCGGCAAGGCCGGCGACGACGACTCGGACAGCAGCAGCTCCGACAGCAAGTCCATCGGCCTGCTGCTCCCCGACAGCGTCACGGCGCGCTACGAGAAGTTCGACAAGCCGCTCTTCGAGGCCAAGGTCAAGGAGCTGTGTTCCGACTGCGACGTGCAGTACGCGAACGCCGCCGCCGACCCGGCCAAGCAGGCCCAGCAGATGAGCAGCATGGTCACCAAGGGCGTCAAGGTGATCGTCGTCTCCGCCCAGGACTCCGCCGCCATCAAGTCCTCCATCAAGTCCGCGGTGGACAAGGGCGTCAAGGTCGTCGCCTACGACCGCCTCGCGCAGGGTCCGGTCTCGGCGTACGTCTCCTTCGACAACGTCAAGGTCGGTGAGCTGCAGGGCCAGGCCCTCCTCGCCGCCCTCGGCTCGAAGGCCACCCCGTCGGCGAACGTCGTCATGATCAACGGTGACGACGCCGACCCGAACGCCGGCCAGTTCAAGGAAGGCGCCCACAAGGCCCTCGACGGCAAGGTCAAGATCGCCTACGAGCAGTCCGGCCTGTGGAAGGACACCGTCGCCGCGCAGAAGATGTCCGCCGCGATCACCCAGCTGGGCGCGAAGAACATCGCGGGCGTCTACGCCGCCAACGACGGCATGGCCGGTGGCATCGCCAACACCCTCAAGGGTGCGAAGATCAGCGGCATCCCGCTGACCGGCCAGGACGCGGAACTGGCGGGCATCCAGCGCATCGTCGCCGGTACCCAGTCCTCCACCGTCTACAAGGCCTTCAAGCCGGAGGCCGACGCCGCCGCCCAGCTCGCGGTCAACCTGCTCGAGGGCAAGGACATCAAGTCCCTCGCCACCCAGACGCTGACCAGCGGCTCCGGCGACAAGGTCCCCTCGCAGCTGCTGACCCCGGTCTCGGTCACCAAGGCCAACATCAAGGACACGGTGATCGCGGACAAGCTGTACACGGTCCAGGAGATCTGCACCGCCCGAGTACGCCGCCGCCTGCAAGGCCGCCGGCCCTCCAGTAGCGGTCCTGCCGCCCCGCGCGCACCCCCGCTCGGG
>NZ_MPOH02000016.1:470952-522909 GCF_001896135.2 Streptomyces phaeoluteigriseus | reverse complement strand
CGTCGAGACCCCTCGACGCCCGCCCCCACCTTCACACCCCGCTGCCGGGGCGGGCGTCGGACGGAGCCGTTGCCAAGTGCGACGGGCTCGCGCATGTTCATCTTGTAAACCTCGTGCGTCAACGCCCCGTACCCGCGGCGCTGCGCACACCCTTCCGCGCCTGTTCTGTCACAGCGCGGCATCCCCGCCGGTCAGGCGGCGAAGGAGATGGTTCACGTGTCCGCTACGCCCGTGCTGGCGTTGCGCGGAGTCTCCAAGCGATTCGGTGCGGTGCAGGCACTCACCGACGTCGAGCTGGAGGTCCACGCCGGAGAAGTGGTCGCCCTGGTGGGCGACAACGGCGCAGGAAAGTCCACCCTGGTCAAGACGATCGCCGGGGTCCACCCCATCGATGACGGAGTCATCGAATGGGAGGGCAAGCCGGTCAGCATCAACAGGCCCCACGACGCGCAGGGCCTCGGCGTCGCGACGGTCTACCAGGACCTCGCCCTCTGCGACAACCTCGACGTCGTCGGCAACCTCTACCTCGGCCGCGAACTGCTGCGCCGAGGCGTCATCGACGAGGTGACGATGGAGAAGAACGCCCGCGAGCTGCTGTCCACCCTCTCCATCCGCATCCCGAGCGTGCGCATCCCGATCGCGAGCCTCTCCGGCGGTCAGCGCCAGGTCGTCGCCATCGCCCGCGCGCTGATCGGCGACCCGAAGGTCGTCATCCTCGACGAGCCCACCGCCGCCCTCGGCGTCGAGCAGACCGCGCAGGTCCTCGACCTGGTCGAGCGACTGCGCGAGCGCAACCTCGGTGTCATCCTCATCAGCCACAACATGGCCGACGTCAAGGCGGTCGCGGACACCGTCGCCGTCCTGCGCCTCGGCAAGAACAACGGCTCCTTCCCCGTGAAGGACACCAGCCACGAAGAGATCATCGCCGCGATCACGGGTGCCACGGAGAACGCCGTGACCCGTCGTGCGGGGCGTCGCACCGCGGAGGCGGCAAAGTGAGCGACACGTCCAAGACCGTGAAGAGCGACACCACCAAGACCGAGAAGGCCGAGGGCGTGGTGGAGGAGCAGAACACCGTCGCCCCCGCCGACGACCCCACGGCCGCCCCGGTCACCGTCGTCGACCCGCGACTGCTGGTCCGCGAAGAGGGCTTCAAGGGCTACATCACCGAGTTCAAGCGCAAGGTCAAGGGCGGCGAGCTGGGCTCGCTGCCGGTGGTCATCGGCCTGATCGTCATCTGGACGATCTTCCAGTTCAAGAACGACCGGTTCCTGAGCGCCGAGAACCTCTCCAACATCAGCTTCTTCCTCTCGGCCACCGGCATGCTCGCCATCGGCCTGGTGTTCGTGCTGCTGCTGGGCGAGATCGACCTGTCCGTCGGCTCCGTGAGCGGCCTGGCCTCCACCCTGTTCGCCGTGTTCGTGGTGGACCACACCATGAACCCATGGCTGTCGCTGCTGCTGACGATCATCACCGGCATCGCCATCGGCGCCCTGCACGGCTGGTTCTTCGCCAAACTCGGTGTACCGGCCTTCGTGGTGACCCTGGCCGGCTTCCTCGGCTGGAACGGCCTGATGCTGTGGCTGCTGGGCTCCAGCGGCACCATCAACATCCCGTCCGACTCCGGCCCGGTCCACCTGCTCGGCCAGAACTCGTTCTTCATGGACCAGGCATCATCGGCGCCTACGTCCTGGCCGGTCTCGGTGTCGCGTCCATGCTCATCGGCTCCTTCGGTGAGCAGCGCCGCCGCCGTGTCGCGGGCGTGCCGTACCGGCCCACCAGCGAGATCCTGCTGCGCGTCGGCGCCCTCGCCCTCGCGTCCTTCACGGCCGCGGCCGTGCTGAACAACGCGGCCGGCGTCTCCAACGCGCTCGTCATCTTCCTGGCCGCGCTGGTCATCGTCGACTTCGTGCTCCGCCGTACCACCTTCGGCCGTCAGGTCTTCGCGGTCGGCGGCGGCATCGAGGCGGCCCGCCGGGCCGGTATCAACGTGCCGATGATCCGCATCACGGTGTTCGCGATCGCCGGTGGCTTCGCCGCGGTCGGCGGTATGTTCTTCGCCGGGCAGACCGCCAGCGCCACGCTGAACGCCGGTGGCGGCAACACGCTGATGCTGGCGATCGCCGCCGCGGTCATCGGCGGCACGAGCCTCTTCGGCGGCCGTGGCACCGTGTGGTCGGCCCTCCTGGGCATGCTGGTCATCCAGTCCATCCAGACCGGTCTCGACCTGCTGAACATGAACACCTCGATCCAGTACATGATCACCGGTGGTGTTCTCCTCGGGGCGGTCGTCATCGACTCGATCTCCCGCAAGAGCCAGAAGGCCGCCGGCCGCGGCTGACGGTTCACGGACGCGTCGTACGGCGCGTCCGCCGCAGGACCCCACTGTGCCCGGCACTGTGAAGTGCCGGGCACAGCCATGTCGTACAGCCATGTCGCACAGCCACATCAGTCGTACGGCCGTGTCATGGAAGGCCCGCATCCTGGGTACGGCCGAGCCGTGACGTACGACGCAAGGGGCGGGCGCCGCCCGCCGGGGCGGAACATTAGACTCGACGAGCCCGGCAACAGCCCGATCAGCTCTACTGCAAGGAGGCACGGGTGCCGCTGCTGACCCGCATCAGGGGACCGCGCGATCTGGACCGGCTCAGCCTGGAGGAGCTGGACCAGCTGGCAGGGGAGATCCGGACCTTCCTCGTCGACGCCGTGTCCAAGACCGGCGGCCACCTCGGCCCCAACCTCGGTGTGGTCGAGCTCACCATCGCCCTGCACCGGGTCTTCGAGTCCCCGAAGGACAAGGTGCTCTGGGACACCGGCCACCAGTCCTACGTGCACAAACTCCTCACCGGCCGGCAGGACTTCTCCCGGCTGAAGATGAAGGACGGCCTGTCCGGCTACCCCTCGCAGGCCGAGTCCGAGCACGACGTCATCGAGAACAGCCACGCCTCCACGGTGCTCGGCTGGGCCGACGGCATCGCCAAGGGCAACGAGATCCTCAAACGCGACAGCCACGTCGTGGCCGTCATCGGTGACGGCGCCCTGACCGGCGGTATGGCCTGGGAGGCGCTGAACAACATCGCCGAGGCCAAGGACCGCCCGCTCGTCATCGTCGTCAACGACAACGAGCGTTCCTACGCGCCCACCATCGGCGGCCTCGCCAACCACCTGGCGACCCTGCGCACGACCGACGGCTACGAGCGCTTCCTCGCCCGGACCAAGGACATCCTCGACCGCACCCCGGTCGTCGGGAAGCCCCTCTTCGACACCCTGCACGGCGCCAAGAAGGGCCTGAAGGACTTCATCGCCCCGCAGGGCATGTTCGAGGACCTCGGCCTGAAGTACGTCGGCCCGATCGACGGCCACGACCTCGAGGCCCTGGAGTCGGCGCTGGCCCGCGCCAAGCGCTTCGGCGGCCCCGTCATCGTGCACTGCCTCACCGAGAAGGGCCGCGGCTACCAGCCCGCCCTCCAGGACGAGGCCGACCGCTTCCACGCCGTCGGCAAGATCCACCCCGACACGGGTCTGCCGATCGCCAGCAGCGGCGCCGACTGGACCTCCGTCTTCGGCGAGGAGATGGTCAAACTCGGCACCGAGCGCGAGGACGTCGTCGCCATCACCGCGGCCATGCTCCAGCCCGTCGGCCTCGACAAGTTCGCCAAGGCCTTCCCCGAGCGCGTCTACGACGTCGGCATCGCCGAGCAGCACGGCGCCGTCTCCGCGGCGGGCCTCGCCCATGCCGGCGTGCACCCCGTCTTCGCGGTGTACGCCACCTTCCTCAACCGTGCCTTCGACCAGGTCCTCATGGACGTCGCCCTGCACAGGTGCGGGGTCACCTTCGTGCTGGACCGGGCCGGTGTCACCGGCACCGACGGCGCCTCCCACAACGGCATGTGGGACATGTCGATCCTCCAGGTCGTGCCGGGCCTGCGGCTGGCCGCGCCGCGCGACGCCGACCAGGTGCGGGCCCAGCTGCGGGAGGCCGTACAGGTCGACGACGCTCCGACCGTGGTGCGCTTCTCCAAGGGCGCCGTCGGCCCCGCCGTACCGGCCGTCGGACGCGTCGGCGGCATGGACGTCCTGCGCGAGCCGGGCACCGACCGGCCCGACGTGCTGCTCGTCTCCGTGGGCGCCCTCGCCCCGATGTGCCTGGAGATCGCCGGCCTCCTCGACCGGCAGGGCATCTCCACCACCGTCGTCGACCCGCGCTGGGTCAAGCCCGTCGACGAGGCCATGGCACCGCTCGCCGAGCGCCACCGCGTCGTCGTCACCGTCGAGGACAACTCCCGCGTCGGCGGTGTGGGCTCCACGATCGCCCAGGCCCTGCGCGACGCCGGGGTCGACGTGCCGCTGCGCGACTTCGGCATCCCGCCCCGCTTCCTCGACCACGCCTCCCGCGCCGAGGTCATGGCCGAGATCGGGCTGACCGCCCCCGACATCGCCCGCCAGGTCACCGGCCTGGTCTCCAGGCTCGACGGGCGGTACGACGCGCGGCCCCGAGGTCGAGCCCGCGCGCGACTGACGGGACCCGCGCGCGCCCGAAGGGGACCCGCGCCGCCACCCCTGCCGGGCCGGTTTCACCGCTGAGAGAGTGGTGAAACCGGCCCATCTGCGTGAGTGAGGCCGCGCCGGGGCATACGCAGTACGCCCCCTCTCGATCATGTCGGGGACGACACAGCGTGGGAGGTCACCCGTGAGCAACGCCCTCTTCCGGACGAAGAAGGTCGAGCAGTCCATCCTCGACACCGAGGAACCGGAGCACGCGCTCAAGAAATCCCTGTCCGCACTGGACCTGACGGTGTTCGGCGTCGGCGTCATCATCGGCACCGGCATCTTCGTCCTGACCGGCACGGTCGCCAGGAACAACGCCGGCCCCGCGGTCGCCCTGGCCTTCGTCGCGGCCGGCGTCGTCTGCGCGCTCGCCGCGCTCTGCTACGCCGAGTTCGCCTCCACCGTCCCGGTGGCCGGCTCCGCGTACACCTTCTCCTACGCCTCCCTGGGGGAACTGCCCGCCTGGACCATCGGCTGGGACCTGGTCCTGGAGTTCGCGCTCGGCACGGCGGTGGTCGCGGTCGGCTGGTCCGGCTACGTCGCCTCGCTGCTGGACAACGCGGGCTGGCAGCTCCCGGCGGCGCTCAGCGGCCGGGACGGCGCCGACGGCTTCGGCTTCGACATCCTCGCCGCCGCGCTCGTCCTGGTCCTCACCGCCATCCTGGTGCTGGGCACCAAGCTGTCCGCCCGGGTCACCTCGGTCGTCGTCGCCATCAAGGTGACCGTCGTCCTCGTCGTGATCATCGCGGGCGCCTTCTTCATCAAGGGCGACAACTACGACCCGTTCATCCCCAAGGCGCAGGCCGTGCCGGCGGGCGACAGCCTCCAGTCCCCGCTCATCCAGCTGATGTTCGGCTGGGCACCGTCCAACTTCGGCGTCATGGGCATCTTCACCGCCGCCTCCGTGGTCTTCTTCGCGTTCATCGGCTTCGACGTCGTCGCCACCGCCGCCGAGGAGACCAGGAACCCGCAGCGCGACATGCCCCGCGGCATCCTCGGCTCCCTGCTGATCTGCACCGCCCTCTACGTGGCCGTCTCGATCGTCGTGACCGGCATGCAGCACTACACGGACCTGTCCATCACCGCGCCCCTCGCCGATGCCTTCAAGGCCACCGGACACCCGTGGTTCGCGGGCTTCATCAGCTTCGGCGCCGCCGTCGGCCTCACCACGGTCTGCATGATCCTGCTGCTCGGTCAGACCCGCGTGTTCTTCGCGATGAGCCGCGACGGACTCCTGCCGCGGTTCTTCTCCCACGTCCACCCGCGGTACAAGACCCCGCACCGGCCGACCATCCTGCTGGGCGTCCTCATCGCGATCCTCGCCGGCTTCACGCCGCTGAGCGAACTCGCCGAGCTGGTGAACATCGGCACGCTCTTCGCCTTCGTGGTCGTCGCGATCGGCGTGATCGTCCTCCGCAAGAAGCGCCCCGACCTGCACCGCTCCTTCCGCACCCCCTGGGTGCCGGTGCTGCCGATCCTGTCGGTGCTGGCCTCGCTGTGGCTGATGCTCAACCTGCCCGCCGAGACCTGGCTGCGCTTCGCGGTCTGGATGGCGGCCGGTTTCGCCGTCTACTTCCTGTACGGCCGCTCCCACAGCCGTCTGGGCCGCGGCCAGGAGGGCTCCGTCGGCCAGGTGATCAAGCCCGACCCGGGCGAAGGCCGCTGAACGCTGCGCTCCACGGCCCCGTGTGTCTCCCGCCCTGGCGGGGATTGCGGGGCCGGTTGCCGCTCGGGGGAGGGGCGATGGGGCGGCGTGGCGGGTGGCTCAGGGGTGTGGGCGCGGGAGACGGCTCACGCCGGGATGGTGGGGGAGGCGATCGCCTCACGGCCGGACGGTCCGGGGCCCCGTCACCTCGGCGCCCAGTGCGGTCACCCTGCGGCGCAGCTCGCGGTCGGCCGTGACGACCAGGCGGGGGCGGTCTCCCGAGCGGGCCACCAGGTCGACGATGTGGTCGTCACCGCTGCCGGGCGCCGCCTCCACCCGTACGCCGGCAACCGGTTCCACACCGCGGGCCGCTCCCTCGACGACCAGCACGACCTCCACGGGCCCCGGGTGCCCCGGCAGCCCGTCGGCGGCCAGCCGGTCCCGCAGCCGCTCCGCGGCACCCCGCCGGTCACGCCACCACCCGTCGGGCACCGATCCCACCACGTTCGCGGCGTCGACGATCACGAGCAGCGGGATGTCGTCGTCGTCCATGGCGCCCAGGGTGCCACGGAGCACGGCACCCCCGGAGCACGGCCCCGGAGGACGGCCCTCGGACGTGCCCCGCGCGAGGGCGTCCCGAGGGGGTCGTCATACAGTGATCGGGTGAACGGCGAATGGCTCGTACGCGGCCGTGACGGGCGACTCTGTGTCTACCTGACGTCGGACGACGCGGTCCTGTGCCGCGCGGAGCACACTCCGGGCGGCGCCTGGGACCCGCCCCGCAGGGTGGGCGGCGACCAGAAGGTGCATCCGGTCCTGGCCGTCGGCCGGGGGGCCGACGACTACGCCCATCTGGTCTCCTGGCGGCCCACCGTGCCGGCACAGTCGGGCCTGGTGCACTCCACCCACTTCCGGCCCCTGCTCGCCGCCCTCGACTGGACCCCGATCGGCCACCCGAACACGAAGGGCGACCGCACCGGCGCCCCCGCCGTCGCCGTGGACGCCCAGGGGCGGGCGCACGTCTTCGTGGCCCGCGCCGGCACCGGGCTGGGCATGGTCGCGCAGAAGGAGAAGGGCGGCTGGGACCCCTGGCGCGACCTCAAGGGGCCGGACGTCCAGGGAACGCCCGTCGCGCTCGCGGGGGAGTCCGGGCGGGTCGAGGCGTGCGCGGCCGTCCCGGGCGGACTCCAGCACTGGCGGCAGGAGAAGCCGGGCACCCCGCCCGTTCTGGGAGAGTCGCTGGAGACGCCGGTGCGCGCCGGCACCCTGCGCGCCCTCGCCACCTCGCCGGAGCACACCACCCTCTACTACACCGACGACTCGGGCGACCTGTGCGCCTGGCGCCCCGGCGGCAAGCCCGTCGCCCTGCTCGCCGCGGCCGGCCCCGGCCCGGTGGCCGCCGTACGCTGCGAACTCGACGGCCACGACTGCACGTTGCTCGCCCAGCGCTCCTCGAGCGGCCGGGTCGCCTTCGCGGCGTACCCCACCGAGAAGGAGGGGGCCGGTGCCTGGTGGACCGAGTCCGGCCCCCGACTGCCCGCCGACGCCGAGGTGTCCCTCGGCCGGGACCACGAGGACCGGGTGGTCGCGGTGAGCCTGTCCCCGTCGGCCGGCCGGCTCCTCGTCACCCGCCGCAAGGACGAACCGGGGCTGGCGCTGACGGCGTGGCGGGAGGTCTGACCCGGCCCCCCCACGCGACGACGAGGAGAGGGCCCCCGCCGACGGCGGAGGCCCTCTCCTGACGCGTGCGTGTCCGCGTACGTCTCCGTGCTACGCCGGAATCGACGCCACGCCCGGAGCCAGGAACTGCTTTCCGTTCACCCGCTCCGACACGCCCTCACGGTCCAGGTAAGGCGTGATGCCGCCCAGGTGGAAGGGCCAGCCGGCACCGGTGATCAGGCAGAGGTCGATGTCCTGCGCCTCGGCGACGACACCCTCGTCGAGCATGAGCCCGATCTCCTGCGCCACCGCGTCCAGGACGCGCGCCCGCACCTGCTCCTCGGTGAGGACGGTGTCGCCCTGCTTCAGCAGCGCGGCGACCTCCGGGTCCAGCTCGGGCTTGCCGCTGTCGTAGACGTAGAAACCGCGCTTGCCGGCTTCCACGACCGCCTTGAGGTTCGGGGAGACCGTGAAACGGTCCGGGAACGCCCGGTTGAGCGTCTCCGACACGTGCAGGCCGATGGCCGGGCCGACCAGCTCCAGGAGGACCAGCGGGGACATCGGCAGGCCGAGCGGTTCCACCGCCTTCTCCGCGACCTCGACCGGGGTGCCCTCGTCGATGACGTTCTGCACCTCGCCCATGAAACGGGTCAGGATGCGGTTCACGACGAACGCCGGGGCGTCCTTCACCAGGACCGCGGTCTTCTTCAGCTTCTTGGCGACGGCGAAGGCGGTGGCCAGCGACGCGTCATCGGTCGCCTCACCCCGCACGATCTCCAGCAGCGGCAGGATCGCGACCGGGTTGAAGAAGTGGAAGCCCACGACCCGCTCGGGGTTCTTCAGCTTCGACGCCATCTCGGTGACCGAGAGGGACGAGGTGTTGGTGGCGAGGATCGCGTGCGCCGGGGCGACCGCCTCCACCTCCGCGAACACCTGCTGCTTGACACCGATCTCCTCGAAAACGGCTTCGATGATGAAGTCCGCGTCGGAGAAACCCTCGGCCTTGTCCAGCACACCGGACACCAGCGCCTTGAGGCGGTTGGCCTTGTCCTGGTTGATACGGCCCTTGCCGAGCAGCTTGTCGATCTCGGCCTGGACGTAGCCCACGCCCTTGTCGACGCGCTCCTGGTCGATGTCGGTCAGGACGACCGGCACCTCCAGGCGGCGCAGGAACAGCAGGGCGAGCTGCGAGGCCATCAGGCCCGCGCCCACGACGCCGACCTTGGTGACCGGGCGGGCCAGGTTCTTGTCCGGGGCGCCGGCGGGGCGCTTGCCGCGCTTCTGCACCAGGTTGAACGCGTAGATGCCGGCGCGCAGTTCGCCACCCATGATCAGGTCGGCGAGGGCCTGGTCCTCGGCGTCGAAGCCCTGCTGGAGGTCGCCGTTCTTGGCCGCGGCGATGATGTCGAGGGCGCGGTAGGCGGCCGGGGCCGCGCCGTGCACCTTGCTGTCCGCGATGAAGCGGCCCTTGGCGACGGCCTGGTCCCAGGCCTCGCCGCGGTCGATCACCGGACGGTCGACGACGATCTCGCCCTTGAGGACGGCCGCCGTCCAGATCAGCGACTGCTCGAGGAAGTCCGCACCCTCGAACAGGGCGTCGGCGATGCCCAGCTCGTGTACCTGGACGCCCTTGAGCTGCTTGTTCTGGTTGAGCGAGTTCTCGATGATCACCTGGACGGCACGGTCGGCGCCGATCAGGTTCGGCAGCAGGGTGCAGCCGCCCCAGCCGGGGACCAGACCGAGGAAGACCTCGGGGAGCGAGAAGGCGGGCAGGGCCGCGGACACCGTGCGGTAGGTGCAGTGCAGACCGACCTCGACGCCGCCGCCCATGGCCGCGCCGTTGTAGTACGCGAAGGTCGGCACGGCCAGACCCGAGAGGCGCTTGAAGACCTCGTGGCCGCCCTTGCCGATGGCGAGCGCGTGCTCGTGCTCCTTCAGCAGCTCGACGCCCTTGAGGTCGGCGCCGACCGCGAAGATGAACGGCTTGCCGGTGACGCCGACACCGACGATCTCGCCGGCCGCGGCCTCCTTCTCGACCTGGTCGACGGCGGTGTTCAGGTTCGCCAGCGACTGCGGACCGAAGGTGGTCGGCTTGGTGTGGTCCAGGCCGTTGTCGAGGGTGATCAGGGCGAAGCGCCCGGCACCCAGCGGCAGGTCGAAGTGGCGTACGTGCGCCGACGTGACGACCTCGTCCGGGAACAGCTCGGCCGCACCCTTCAGCAGCTCAGCGGTGGTGCTCACTTGTCCCCCTCGAAGTGCGGGTTCTCCCAGATGACCGTCGCGCCCATGCCGAAGCCGACGCACATGGTGGTCAGGCCGTAGCGGACGTGCGGCTGCTCCTCGAACTGGCGGGCCAGCTGCGTCATCAGACGGACGCCCGAGGAGGCCAGCGGGTGGCCGAAGGCGATGGCGCCGCCGTACTGGTTGACGCGCTCGTCGTCGTCGGCGATGCCGTAGTGGTCCAGGAAGGCCAGGACCTGGACGGCGAAGGCCTCGTTGATCTCGAAGAGACCGATGTCGGAGATGGACAGACCCGCCTGCGCGAGGGCCTTCTCCGTGGCCGGGATCGGGCCGTAACCCATGACCTCGGGCTCGACGCCCGCGAAGGAGTAGGCGACCAGCCGCATCTTGACCGGCAGGCCGTTCTCGCGCGCGAAGTCCTCGGACGCGATGAGGGAGGCGGTCGCGCCGTCGTTCAGACCGGCCGCGTTGCCGGCGGTGACCCGGCCGTGCACGCGGAACGGGGTCTTCAGCCCGGAAAGGTTCTCCAGGGTCGTTCCCGGTCGCATCGGCTCGTCGGCGGTGACCAGGCCCCAGCCCGTCTCACCGGCCTCGGGGCTCGTGCGGCGGACGGAGACCGGCACCAGGTCGGCCTGGATCCTGCCGTTGGCGTAGGCCTTGGCGGCCTTCTCCTGCGAGCGCACCGCGTACTCGTCGGCGCGCAGCTTGGTGATCTGCGGGTAACGGTCGTGCAGGTTCTCCGCGGTCATGCCCATGAAGAGGGCGGACTCGTCGACCAGCTTCTCGCTGACGAACCGCGGGTTCGGGTCGACGCCCTCGCCCATCGGGTGGCGGCCCATGTGCTCGACACCGCCGGCGATGGCGACGTCGTACGCGCCGAACGCGACGGAGCCGGCGACCGTGGTGACGGCCGTCAGGGCGCCCGCGCACATGCGGTCGATGGAGTAACCGGGCACGGAGGTCGGCAGACCGGCCAGGATGCCGGCGGTACGGCCGATGGTCAGGCCCTGGTCGCCGATCTGCGTGGTCGCGGCGATGGCGACCTCGTCGACCTTCTTCGGGTCGAGACCGGGGTTGCGGCGCAGCAGCTCCCGGATCGCCTTCACGACGAGGTCGTCGGCACGGGTCTCGTGGTAGATGCCCTTCGGGCCCGCCTTGCCGAACGGGGTACGGACGCCGTCTACGAAGACGACGTCCCTGACGGTACGAGGCACGATGGCTCTCCTCCAGGTGCGGGATGGCACTGCTGCTTGCGCAAGCGCTGAGCGCGCGCTCAGAACCCATGCTACTTGTGGGTAATGTAGCTGCACAGCCCTACCCGGTGGAGCGGCGAATGTCACACGTCCGGCGGAGCCGTCGACGCGCGTGGCGTCAGCACCGGCGTGGGCACCTGGTGCGTCCCCGGGCCCTCTCCGGTGATCAGCCCGAACAGCGTGCGTGCCGCCTCCGCACCGAATCCGTGCACGTCGTGGCTCATCGCGGAGAGGGTCGGATGCGTCAGCCGGCACAACTGGGAATCGTCCCAGGCCAGCAGGGACACGTCCCGCGGCACGCTCAGCCCCATCTCGGCCGCCACCGACAGACCGGCGACGGCCATGATGTCGTTGTCGTAGACGATGGCCGTCGGCCGGTCCGGCGGGGCGGCCGTCAGCATGGACCGGGTCGCCCGGGCGCCCGCCTCCCCCGAGTAGTCGGTCGCCACCTGCCGTGCCCCGGCCAGCCCCAGGCTCCGGGCCGCCTCGTCGAACGCGGCCGTCCGGATCATGGTGTGCCCGAGCGCCGCCGCGCCCCCGACCCGTGCGATACGGCGATGCCCCAGCGCGGCGAGATACCGCACCGCCTCCTTCACCGCCGTCGCGTCGTCGGTCCACACGGAGGTGAGGGAGCCGGTCAGTGAGGGATGCCCCACGGCCACCACCGGCATCCCGAGCCGCTCCACGGCGGGCACCCGGGGGTCGTCGGCCCGGAAGTCCACCAGGATCGACCCGCCGATCTGCCGCCCGCGCCACCACGACTCCTGGATGCCGACCTCCTCGTCCACCGTGCGCACCAGTCGCAGCAGCAGGGAGCAGGAGTGCTCGGTGAGAACGCTTTCGACGCCGGAGACGAACTCCATGTAGAAGGGCTCCAGGCCCAGCATCCGGGCCGGCCGGCAGATCGCGAGCCCCACCACGTCGACCCGCGAGCTGGACAGCGACCGCGCGGTCAGGTTCGGTTCCCAGCCCAGTTCCCGTGCCGCCGCGAAGATGCGGTCCCGGGTCGCCTCCGACAGTCCCGGCTTGTGGTTGAAGGCGAGCGAGACGGCACCCTTGGACACACCGGCGCGCGCGGCGACGTCCTTGATGGTGACGCGAGGTGCGGGAAACGCTGTCATCGAACGGGCTCCTGGCAGTACAGCGCACGGCGGGCGGTGTCGGCATCGGGAGTCTCCCAGCCGGTGATCCCGATGGTCACCCGTTCCCCGGGAAGCAGCGTGACGAGACCCCGGTCGGCACGTGCCCGCGTGTCCAGCCGGTCGGCCTGGAGCAGCAGGTCCCGTACGAGCGTGCACGCCCGTACCTCGACTCCGCCCGGTACGAGGCTCACCTCGAACACGGGCGAGGGGTAGGGGACTTCGCGGTCCGGGACGGGGAAGTACAGGGCCCGCAGCCCGTTCGCGCTCCCGGCTTCGACCGAGCGGGGGGACCCGGGGGATCCCCACGCGTCCGCCACGAGGAAGTCCTTCGGCCCGGTGGGCTCCAGCTCCGCCGGCACCGGCACCTCGGCCACCGCCCGGGCGCCGGCGGCGAGTTCCAGGTTCGCCGTTGCGAGCACCTCGCCCTCGACGGACATGCGCCGCAGCACGAGTGGGCCCGTCCACGGCTCCCGCGACTGGTTGACGGCCGCCAGCACCAGTTTGGTGGCCCGCCGTTGCAGGGTGAGCAGCCGGTCCGCGTACAGCCGCCGCAACTCGTGGTAGAGCGGCTTCTCCCGCCCGTCCCCGTCGATCGCCGACCAGGAGGTCACCGGCCAGCAGTCGTTGAGCTGCCAGACGACCGTGCCCGCGCACACCGGCCAGTGCGAGCGCCAGTGCTCGATCCCCGCGGCCACGGCACGGGCCTGGTTGACCTGCGTCAGGTAGTGCCACCGGTCGAAATCCCCCTCGGGGAAGACGAAATGCCGCTCCAGCCCGCGCCGCAGCTTGCCGTTTCCGTCCTCCGCCTTCTGGTGGTGCAGCACACCGGGGGAGTCCGCCGCGAGGTCCTCACCCGGCAGCGCGCGCCGCAGGGTGGCGTACGCGGGCGGCGCCTGCCAGCCGAACTCGGCCACGAACCGAGGCACCTCGCGCCGGTAGTCGGTGTAGTCCTCGCGGTTCCACACCTCCCACGAATGGTGCGTCCCGTGCGCCGGATCGTTCGGGTGCCGCCGCCACGAACCCGACCACGGACTGCCCGCCGTGTACGGCCGGGTCGGATCCGCCTCGGCCACCACCCTCGGCAGGACGCCCAGGTAGTACCCCTCCCCCCAGGAGTCACCGCCGAGCCGCTCCTCCCACCCCCAGTCCCGGAAGCCCCAGAGGTTCTCGTTGTTCCCGTTCCACAACACCAGCGACGGATGCGGCATCAGCCGTACGACGTTCTCGCGGGCCTCCGCCTCCACCTCCCCGCGCAGCGGCTGCTCCTCGGGGTAGGCGGCGCAGGCGAACGGGAAGTCCTGCCACACCAGCAGGCCCAGTTCGTCGCAGGCGTCGTAGAAGTCCTCGCTCTCGTAGATCCCGCCGCCCCACACCCGCACCAGGTCCACGCCCGCGCGGGCCGCCTGCCCCAGCCGTTCCCGGTAACGCTCGCGGGTGATCCGGGACGGAAACACGTCGTCCGGGATCCAGTTCACGCCCCGAGCGAAGACCGGCTCCCCGTTGACGACAAGGGTGAAGGCGGTTCCACGGACGTCGGCCGAGGTGTCCAGCTCCACGCTCCGGAAACCGATGCGCCGCCGCCAGGCGTCGAGCGGGGCATCGCCGTGGTGCAGCGTCAGTTCGACGTCGTACAGCGGCTGTTCGCCGTACCCACGCGGCCACCACAGTGCGGGATCCGGCACCTCCAGCCGGACCACCGCGTCCGTCCCCCGCACGGCGGCCCGCACGCGTCGTCCGCCCACGCCGGCCTCCAGGGTCAGCTCCGCCTCCACCCGGGTGCGCTCCACGTCCACGCGCAACTCGACGACGCCCACGCCCTGTTCGACGGTCACCAGTGGCCGCACCCGGGCGATCCGGGCCGTCGACCAGCGCTCCAGGCGCACCGGCCGCCAGATTCCGGCCGTCACCAGGGTCGGCCCCCAGTCCCAGCCGAAGGAGCAGGCCATCTTGCGGATGTACTGGTACGGCTCGGCGTAGGCGGAGGGCCGCTCGCCGAGTCGCCCGCGCACCGCCTCCGCCTCGGCGTACGCGGAACGGAACCGGACGGTCAGTGGCCCGCTCAGTCCCGTCACGTCGAAGCGGTAGGAGCGGTGCATGTTCCGCACCCGGCCCAGGAGCCGGTCGCCGGCCAGCACCTCGGCGGCCGTGTCGAGCCCGTCGAAGACCAGGTCCGTCTGCTCGTGCCCGGACGCCGGCTCCGGCAGCCGCGCCTCGTAGGTCCAGGCGCGCCGCCCGACCCAGTCGACCTCGGCCTCGTTGCGTCCGAGGAAGGGGTCCGGGATCACCCCGGCCGCGAGCAGATCGGTGTGCACACAGCCCGGCACCCCGGCCGGGAGCGACTCCTCCCCGTGCCGCAGGGTCCAGCCGTCGGTGAGCGGTGTGGCCTCCAGCATGCGCACTCCCTAAACCGGTCGATCCGGGGATGGGGAAACATCTCTTCATCCTTGGCCGGATGGGGACTTTACCGGTTGAGAAAGCGCTGTCAGAGTGCCGAATCAGCCAACCCGTACGGGCTCCACCGGCCCGTACGCGTTCCACCACCTTGCACGTGCTCGTCCGTCCCGTGAACGGAGTTGACGCACATGAACCGCCGTACAGTCCTCGCCCTGGTCGCCGGAGCCGCTCTGCTGCTCCCCGGCTGCACCGGTACAGGAGGCAGCGCGAAGGGCGCCGACGCCAAGGCGCCCGACGACCCGTCGAAGGTGAGCGGAGACATCACCGTTCTCACCGTCCGTACCGACCTCGTGCAGGACGGCACGATGAAGAAGTACGCCGCCGAGTTCAACAAGGTCTACCCGAAGGTGAAGGTCGAGTTCCAGGCACTCACCAACTACGAGGCGGAGATCAAGATCCGGATGAACACGGAGGACTACGGCGACGTCCTCCTGATCCCGGCGGTGATCAAGAAGAACGACTACCCGAAGTTCTTCGCCTCCCTGGGCACCGAGGCCGAGCGCGCCGCGAAGTACCGCTTCACCGACTTCACCACCGTCGACGGCAAGGTCTACGGCCAGAGCCCGGTCGGCGTGATGCCCGGCTTCGTCTACAACAAGAGGGTGTGGCAGGAGGCCGGGATCACCGAATGGCCCACCACCCCGGCCGAGTTCCTCGCCGGTCTGAAGGCCATCAAGGAGAAGACGCGAGCGGTCCCGTACTACACCAACTTCGCCGCCCAGTGGCCCCTGACCTCGTGGACGTACGTCAACGGCTCGGTCGGCTGCGACCCGCAGGCCACCACGAAACTCGCCCAGGGCGACCCGTGGGCGCAGGGCTCGGACCTGCGTGTCGGCGACAGGCTGCTCTACGACATCGTGCGCCAGGGGCTGGCCGAGAAGGACCCGACCACCACCAACTGGGAGCTGTCCAAGCCACAGTTGGCGAAGGGCGAGATCGCCACCCAGTGGCTCGGCACCTGGGCGGTCATCCAGTTCCAGGACGCCGCGAAGAAGGCCGGCGTGAACCCCGACGACATCGGTTTCATGCCGTTCCCGGCCCAGTCCGACGGCACGTTCTGCGCCACCGTCGGCCCGGACTACAACCAGGCCGTCAACGTCCACTCCCCGCACAAGGAGGCGGCCCGCGCCTGGATCGACTGGTTCACCGACAAGTCGGGCTACGACCGGGACAACCTGGCCATCTCTCCGCTCAAGGACGCCTCGATGCCCCAGGTGCTGAAGCCGTACGAGGACGCGGGCGTGAAGCTGATCGAGCTGGACGACTCGGCGGGCGCCGAGGTCAAACTGATCGACGACGAGTCCGAGGTCGGCATCTACAAGCCCGAGTACCGGCAGGACCTGGTCGATCTGGCGCGCGGCGCCAAGAAGGGCAGCCTGGACGACTTCCTCGCGGATCTCGGCAAGAAGTGGACGAAGACGCAGAAGAGCGTGACCGGCCGATGACGCACACCACCGGGAAGGTGCCCGCCGGGACCGCGGCCTCGGCGGGCACCGCCCCCCTGCCGGCTCCGCGCCGTACCCGCACCTGGCGGGTGCTCACCCCGTGGCTGTTCCTGCTCGCGCCCCTCGCCCTGCTGATCACCTTCACCTACGCGCCGATCGCCAACATGGTCGCGTACAGCTTCACCGACTGGGACGGCGTGAGCCCGGAGCTGCACTACACGGGCGTCGAGAACTACACGGAGATCTTCACCAGGGAGGACCTCTTCCAGGTGTTCTTCGTGAGCGGTTACTACCTGATCGCCTCGGTCGTCCAGATCGCCGCCGCGCTGTACTTCGCGACGATCCTGAGTTTCCAGGTCCGTTTCCGCAACTTCTTCAAGGGCGTGCTCTTCTTCCCGTCCCTGGTGAACGGCGTCGCCATCGGTTTCGTCTTCCTCTACTTCTTCCAGGACGGCGGCACCTTCGACACGGTCCTCGGCCTCTTCGGCCACCACACCGACCACGCCTGGCTGGGCACGCCCTTCTCCGCGAACACCTCGCTCGCCGGCGTCTCGATCTGGCGCTACCTGGGCATGAACTTCGTCCTGTTCCTCGGTGCGATCCAGTCGATCCCGGGGGAGCTGTACGAGGCCTCGGAGCTGGACGGCGCGAACCGCTGGCACCAGTTCCGCTACATCATCCTGCCCGGCATCAAACCGGTGCTGACCCTCACCGTGATCCTGTCGATCTCCGGGTCCCTCTCGGCCTTCGAGATCCCGTACATCATGACCGGCGGGGCGACCGGCACCGAGACCTTCGTGATCCAGACCGTGAAGCTGGCCTTCCAGTTCAACAAGACGGGGCTCGCCTCCGCGGCGGCCGTCGTGCTGCTGCTGATCATCCTGCTGGTGACCTGGGTCCAGCGGCGCCTCGTCCCCGACGACAGGGTGGACCTCGTATGACGCGCCGAGCCGTTGCCCGCACCCTCGTGTACCTGTCGCTGGTCCTCGCGTCGGTGGTCGTCCTGCTCCCGCTCGGAGTCGTCCTCCTGACGTCCCTGAAGACCGAGAACGAGACGGCGAACGGCGGAGGGGCGCTCACCCCGCCGCGCGACCCGCTCAACTTCGACAACTACGTGACGGCGTTCCAGGACGGCGGGATGCTCACGGCGTTCGGCAACACCGCCTTCATCCTGCTGGTCTCGGTCGGCGGCACGGTGCTCATCGGCTCGATGACGGCCTACGCCATCGACCGGTTCACGTTCCGGTTCCGGAAACCGGTCGTCGCCCTGTTCCTGGTCGCCGCGCTGGTCCCCGGCGTGACCACCCAGGTGGCGACCTTCCAGATCGTCCACAGCTTCGGTCTCTTCGACACCCGCTGGGCGCCGATCGCCCTGTACATGGGCACCGACATCGTGTCGATCTACGTCTTTCTGCAGTTCGTCCGCTCGATCCCGATCTCGCTGGACGAGGCGGCCCGCCTGGACGGCGCCAACGCGTTCACCATCTACCGCAAGATCATTTTCCCGTTGCTGAAACCGGCGATCGCGACGGTCGTGATCGTGAAGGGGATCGCCGTCTACAACGACTTCTACATCCCCTTCCTCTACATGCCCTCTCAGGATCTTGGCGTGATCTCGACGTCGCTGTTCCGCTTCAAGGGCCCCTACGCCGCCCACTGGGAGACGATCTCGGCAGGAGCGGTCCTGGTCATCCTGCCGACACTGATCGTTTTCCTGGCCCTCCAGAGGTACATCTACAACGGCTTCATGCGCGGAGCGACCAGATGAGCCCCTGAGCACGGAAACGGCACGCGCAACCGCTCACGGCCGGCAGCCGCCGTATGACAGCGATGTCCACGGCGGCCGAGCGGGTCCCTCACGCCCCGGTCCGCCGCGCTCCGGTCTGCCGTACGCCGTCGTCCGGCAGACCGGTCCCGGGTGCACCGTTCTCCTGGGAACCGTTCTCCCGCGCACCGGCCGCCTCCGGCGAACCGAGCGGACCGGCCCCTTGCGGCGCACTTGTGCCCTGTGGCGCCTGCGTGCTCCCCGTGGCCTGCGGGTTCGTCGCCTTGGCCGACAGGGCCGCCACCAGCACCGGCGCCACCTGCTCCACCTGCCAGGGGCGTGCGCCGAGGGCGGTGAGCGCCGCGGTGATCGAGTCCGGGTCGACCGGCTGAGGCGGCTCCCAGCAGACGCGCCGGACGGTGTCCGGGGCGATCAGGTTCTCCTGCGGCATGTTCAGTTCCTCGGCCACCGCCGAGACGGCCGACCTCGCGGCAGAGAGGCGGGCCGCGGCCTCGGGGTCCTTGTCCGCCCAGGCCCGCGGCGGGGGAGGACCCACGACCGACTGCCCCGGCTGCGGCAGCTGCGACTCGCTCATCGCCTTGGCCCGGTCGACGGCCGCCTGCCACTGCTCGAGCTGGCGCCGGCTCATGCGGTTGCCGAAGCCGTTCAGCGCGGCCAGCGCGTGCGCGTTGGCGGGAAGGGCGAGCGCGGCCTCCACGATGGCCGCGTCCGACAGCACCTTGCCGGGGGACACGTCCCGCCGCTGGGCGATCCGGTCCCGGGTCTGCCACAGCTCCCGCACCACGCCGAGCTGACGGCGGCGGCGCACCTTGTGCATTCCGGACGTACGGCGCCAGGGGTCCTTGCGGGGCTCGGGCGGCGGCGCCGTCGCGATCGCGTCGAACTCCTGCCGGGCCCACTCCAGCTTGCCCTGCCGGTCCAGTTCCTTCTCCAGGGCGTCGCGCAGATCGACGAGGAGTTCGACGTCCAGGGCGGCGTAGCGCAGCCACGGCTCGGGCAGCGGGCGGGTGGACCAGTCGACGGCGGAGTGGCCCTTCTCCAGGACGAAACCGAGGACGCCCTCGACCATCGCACCGAGGCCGACCCGCGGGAACCCGGCGAGCCGCCCGGCCAGCTCGGTGTCGAACAGCCTGGTGGGCACCATGCCTATTTCCCGCAGGCAGGGCAGGTCCTGGGTGGCCGCGTGCAGCACCCACTCCACGCTGGACAGCGCTTCGCCGAGCGCGGAGAGGTCGGGGCAGGCGACGGGATCGATCAGTGCGGTGCCGGCGCCCTCGCGGCGCAGCTGCACCAGGTAGGCGCGCTGGCCGTAGCGGTAGCCGGAGGCGCGTTCGGCGTCGACGGCGACGGGGCCGGAGCCGGCGGCGAAGGCGGCGATCATCTCGGCGAGCGCGGCGTCGTCGGCGATCACGGGCGGAACGCCCTCGCGAGGTGCGAGCAATGGTGTCGGCGCCCCGGCAGCAGTAGGTCCGTCGTCTTCCGGAGGGGCGCCTCCGGTGGTTCGCAGTGAGCTGGCTGCTGCGGTTTCTTGGGCGTCGGTCACCTGTCAAGGGTATCCGTGTGTGGGCGGCCCCCGCCGACGGAACGTTCCGTCGACAGGCGCCGCAGGGTCGCAAACCAGTCAGGTCGATGAAGGATCGAGGCGGATCGAGGCAGGCCGACGGAAACGAGGTGAGCCGGAGTGGATCAGCAGGGATCGGGAGGGGAACGGGGGGTGATCGAGGTGGACGGTCGGGACGGGCCCTCGGCCCGGAGCCCTCAGTGGATGATGCCGGTGCGCAGCGCCACCGCGACCATCCCGGCGCGGTCTCCCGTGCCGAGCTTGCGGGCGATGCGGGCGAGGTGGCTCTTGACGGTCAGCGCGGACAGGCCCATCGAGACGCCGATCGCCTTGTTGGACTGGCCTTCGGCGACGAGTCTCAGCACCTCCACCTCGCGGCCGGACAGCTCGCGGTAGCCACCCGGGTGGCTCGGGGCACCCGGGGGACGGCGGTGGAGGCGGGCGGCGGCCGAGCCGATGGGGGCGGCACCGGGCCGGGTGGGGAGCCCGACGTTGGTGCGGGTGCCGGTGACGACGTATCCCTTGACACCGCCGGCCAGTGCGTTGCGTACGGCGCCGATGTCGTCGGCCGCGGAGAGGGCGAGCCCGTTGGGCCAGCCAGCGGCGCGGGTCTCCGACAGGAGGGTCAGGCCGGAGCCGTCGGGAAGGTGGACGTCGGCGACGCAGATGTCGCGGGGGTTGCCGATGCGGGGACGAGCCTCCGCGACGGACGAGGCCTCGATGACGTCGCGCACACCGAGCGCCCACAGATGGCGGGTGACGGTGGAGCGGACGCGCGGGTCGGCCACGACCACCATGGCGGTGGGCTTGTTCGGGCGGTAGGCGACCAGGCTTGCGGGCTGCTCGAGGAGAACGGACACCAGGCCTCCTGGGTGGGGGGACGACGGGGCCGGCTCGTGGGGATGAAGCCGGGACGAACCGTGCTTTCAAGGTCACAGTCGTCTTCGGCACCGAAGCCTTGGTCCTTTAGAAAATGATCACGATCTAGTGAGTAACAATCCGTGCAATTCGGACGAGTGATCGATCACCCGAAGATCGAATCGGTTTGAGCGGGTGTCGTATGAGACCGAAAGTGGCCGTATCGACAAAGAGATGGTCAATCGAGGCGGCCGTTCGAGGGAGTCGACGGTTATCGGGGCCGATCACGGTGTGCGAGCGCGGCCGACCGGCCGCGCGCACAGGTCAGCGGGCTCAGGGAGAACCGGAGAGAACCGGAGAGAACCGGAGGTCAGAGAGATCCGGAGAGGCCGAGAAGGTCGGCGGGGCCGAGAACGTCGGCGGGGCCGAAGACGTCGGCCAGGTCCCGCCGACGTCTTCGCCCGCGGCATCCGGCGGTGCGGCGCGGTCAGCGCGACTGCGGCCCCCGCCGCTGCGGCAGCGTCACGACGGACGCGTCCCCCGGGCCGGCCGGTGGCAGTCCCGCGACCTGGGTCAGCAGATCGCACCAGGACGCCAGGTGCGCCGCCGTGTCCGGCACCCCGCCCAGCCCCTCGCGGGGCGTCCACGAGGCCCGGATCTCGATCTGCGAGGACGCCGGACGCTCCGCGAGTCCGCCGAAGTAGTGCGAGCCGGCGCGGGTGACGGTGCCACTCGGCTCCCCGTAGATCAGGCCGCGTGCCTGGAGCGCCCCGGTCAGCCAGGACCAGCACACCTCCGGCAGCAGCGGGTCGACGGCCATCTCCTGCTCCAGCTCCGCCCGCACGAGGGTGACCAGCCGGAAGGTGCCGCGCCAGGCGTCGTGCCCGGCCGGGTCGTGCAGCAGCACCAGGCGGCCGTCGGCCAGGTCCTGGTCGCCGTCCACGACGGTCGCCTCCAGCGCGTACGCGTACGGCGCCAGGCGCCGCGGGGCCGGTGTCGGCTCGATCTCGATCTGGGGCCGCAGCCGCGCCGCCCTCAGTGCGTCGACGGCGGCCCGGAAGGGCGGCGGAACCGCCCCGCCCCCGTCCAGGTCCTCCTCGTTCCCGTCATCCATTCCGCCCGTGCCGTCCGACAGTCGTCCCTGAGCCGCAGCCATGCGGGGAAGATTAAGGGGAACGGGAGCTTCGCGCAGGGCAAGACACCCGTGGGCACACCTCGGACGGCTGCGCGCTGGGCGAACACGCGCACGGTCAGGGGCCGTCGGCCGGCGTCCCGCCGACGGTGAGGGGCGGTGAGCGGGCGCCCCCCGCCGGTTTCCGCAGGGTTTCCGCGTCATGGGAGACTTGCCGTCGTGAGCGCGAACGAGAGCCCCGCGGGCCGGCAGCCGACAGCGACGTACGACAGCCCCTTCATGAAGGCGTGCCGGCGTGAACCGGTGCCGCACACGCCCGTGTGGTTCATGCGCCAGGCCGGGCGCTCGCTGCCGGAGTACCGCAAGGTCCGCGCGGGTGTGCCGATGCTCGAGTCCTGCATGCGGCCCGAGCTGGTCACCGAGATCACCCTCCAGCCGGTGCGCCGGCACGGCGTGGACGCGGCGATCTACTTCAGCGACATCGTCGTCCCGCTCAAGGCCATCGGCCTCGACCTCGACATCAAGCCCGGCGTCGGCCCGGTCGTCGAGGAGCCGATCCGCACCCGCGCCGACCTCGCCCGGCTGCGCGACCTGACCCCCGAGGACGTCTCCTACGTCACCGAGGCGATCGGCCTGCTGACCCGCGAGCTGGGACCGACTCCCCTCATCGGTTTCGCGGGCGCGCCTTTCACTCTCGCGAGCTACCTCGTCGAGGGCGGTCCGTCGCGCACGTACGAGAACGCCAAGGCGATGATGTACGGCGATCCCGAGCTGTGGGCCGACCTGCTGGACCGCCTCGCGGACATCACGGCCGCCTTCCTGAAGGTCCAGATCGAGGCGGGCGCCTCGGCGGTACAGCTGTTCGACTCCTGGGTGGGTGCCCTCGCACCCGCCGACTACCGCCGCTCGGTGATGCCCGCCTCGGTCAAGGTCTTCGAGGCCGTCGCCGGGTACGGCGTCCCCCGCATCCACTTCGGCGTCGGCACCGGCGAGCTGCTCAAGCTGATGGGCGACGCCGGCGCTGACGTCGTCGGCGTCGACTGGCGTGTGCCGCTCGACGAGGCGGCCCGCCGGGTCGGCCCCGGCAAGGCGCTCCAGGGCAACCTCGACCCGACCGTGCTGTTCGCCTCCACCGAGGTCGTCGAGACCAGGACCCGGGAGGTCCTCGACGCCGCGGCGGGCCTGGAGGGTCACGTCTTCAACCTCGGCCACGGCGTCATGCCGTCCATCGACCCGGACGCGCTGACCCGCCTCGTCGAGTACGTCCACACCCAGACCGCCCGCTGATCCGTCCCGCAGGGCACGGTGGTGCCCACCGGCCGTGGCGTGTGCGCGCCCGAGGGTGCGCACACGGCGGGCGCCCGCCGACCACTCGTACCGGTCTCGGGTGGGTACGGACGCCGGGAGACGGGTGCGCGGGACCCCTCTCCCCGGCATGGCGGCCAGGTACACGCACGGCACCCTGCACCCCGAGGCCGGCACGCGCTCGCACCGGCAGGGCTCCGTGCCGGTGACCTCACCGGCGCGACCACGACCGGCCGGTCGTCCGTCGGGCTGTCGTCCTTCCTCCTGACTTCCTCCCGACCGGTCCAGGTGACGCGACGTCACCAGCCGGGCCGGGCTCTCCTGCCGAACAGCAGGCCGCGCGGCTCGGGTGGCGGTGGTGTGCCCCGTTTCAGCGGCCAGGCGAGCAGCATGCCCGCGAGGAAGCCGACGACATGCGCGGCGTACGCCACCGTGCCCGCGTCGGAGACGCCCTCGCCGGAGGAGTACACGGCCTGGAGCCCGAACCAGAAGCCCAGCACCATCCAGGCCGGCAGCCGCAACGGCAGGAAGATCAGGAACGGCACGAGCACCCACACCCTGGCCTTCGGGTAGAGCACGAGGTAGGCGCCCAGCACGCCCGCGATCGCTCCCGACGCGCCGATCAGCGGGTCGGTCGAGTCGGCGTTGACGAGCGCGAAACCGTACGACGCCGCATAGCCGCAGGCGGCGTAGAACAGCGCGAAGCGGACGTGGCCCATGCGGTCCTCGACGTTGCTGCCGAAGATCAGCAGGAACAGCATGTTGCCCAGCAGGTGCAGCCAGCCGCCGTGCAGGAACATCGCGGTGAGCACGCTCAGGGGCGGGGACTTGTCGTAGTCCGGCGGGCCCAGCAGGCAGCCGCCCCCGCGGACGTCCCCGGTGGGCACGAGCCGCGGCAGCTGATGGTGCATCAGCTCGCGTGGGACGGCCGCGTACTGCTCCAGGAACGCCTGGAGATGGCAGGTCTGCGCCAGCGTGCTGTCACCGGCCACCGAGCCGGACAGGCCCGGCATGAACAGGAACACGAAGACGTTCACGCCGATCAGCGCATACGTCACCACGGGGGTGCGGCGCGTGGGATTCACGTCATGGACGGGGATGACCACAAGAAGGTTCTGCCCCCGATCCGTTCGAGGAATCGGTGGGCGCGCTGAACGCGGTCCCCCGCCGTTGCGTATGAAGCGGCAACCGCCCGCGGCACTGGGAAGGCGGGTCGCGGGAACGACGTGAGGAACAGGCGATGAACGACCGGGTTACTCCTCCCATGCATGCCACGCCCGACGGCGAGGCGGAGATCGCGCTCGTGATCCGCCTCCCCTGGGAGGACGTGGCACGGCTCGGCCAGGAGGCGGGGCGGCTGGCCGCGCAGGCGCAGCGGGCGGTGACGCTCGACGAGGCCGTCAGCCATCGGCTGCGGTCGCGGCCGGCGCCGGCCGCGCACGCCAAGCCGGCCGAGCAACAGCCCGCGGCGGTTTCCGCGTTGCCGAGGCTGTCCGGGACCGCGTAGGCGCGTCGCATGGTGCGGTTCCGTGGGGGCCGGCCGCGCGGGCGCGCCGTCTCCTATGTGTTCCGCACCTTTGCCGCTGCTTTCCGTGCCGCCACCAGTACCGGGTCCCACACCGGGCTGAACGGTGGGGCGTAACCCAGGTCCAGGGTCGTCATCTGTTCGGCCGTCATGCCCGCCGTGAGGGCCACCGCCGCGATGTCGACCCGTTTGCCCGCGCCCTCCCTGCCGACGATCTGTACGCCGAGAAGGCGGCCCGTGCGGCGCTCGGCGAGCATCTTGACCGTCATGGGGGAGGCGCCGGGGTAGTAGCCGGCCCGGCTGGTGGACTCTACGGTGACCGTCTCGAACTGGAGGCCCGCTCTGCGCGCGTCCTTCTCGCGCAGGCCGGTGCGGGCGATCTCCAGGTCGCAGACCTTGCTGACGGCGGTACCGACGACGCCGGGGAAGACGGCGTAACCGCCGCCGACGTTGGTGCCGATGATCTGCCCGTGCTTGTTGGCGTGGGTGCCGAGCGGGATGTGGCGTTCCTGGCCGGAGACCAGGTCGAGGACCTCGACGCAGTCGCCGCCGGCCCAGACGTTCTCGTGGCCGCGCACCCGCATCGCCAGGTCGGTGAGGAGACCGCCGTGGGCGCCCACGGGCAGCCCGGCCGCTTCGGCGAGGGCGGTCTCCGGACGGACACCGATGCCGAGGACCACCACGTCCGCCGGGTACTCGGCGTCCGGTGCGACCACCGCCCGTACCCGGCCGTCGTCGTGCGTGAGCAGCTCGGTGACCTCGGCGTCGTTCACCATGGTGATGCCGAGGCCCTCCATCGCCCGGTGCACCAGGCGGCCCATGTCCGGGTCGAGCGTCGACATCGGCTCGCTGCCCCGGTTGACGACCGTCACCCGATAACCGCGCTTGATGAGCGACTCCGCCATCTCCACGCCGATGTAACCCGCCCCGACGACCACGGCGTGCCGCCCACGCCCGCGGGTCCGCGCGAGCGTGTCGAGCAGCTCCTGTCCGTCGTCGAGCGTCTGCACCCCGTGCACGCCCTCGGCGTCGGCCCCCGGCATGTCCGGCCGGATCGGCCGGGCGCCGGTGGCGATGACGAGTTTGTCGTACGACGTCCAGGACTCGGCCCCGGAATCGACGTCACGCGCGTGCACCCCCTGCCGGTCGAGGTCGATCTCCGTGACCTCGGTGCGCAGACGCAGGTCGATCCCGCGCGCGCGGTGCTCCTGAGGAGTGCGGGCGATCAGTTCGTCCCGCTCGGTGACGTCACCGCCCACCCAGTACGGGATGCCGCAGGCGGAGTAGGACGCGAAGTGGCCGCGCTCGAAGGCCACGATGTCCAGTTCCCCGGGGCCCTTCAGCCGGCGGGCCTGGGACGCCGCGGACATGCCCGCGGCGTCCGCGCCGATCACGACCAACCGCTCCCGCCCGGACGCCCCGTGGCGCGCGCTCTCGCTCATGCTCATGCGAACACGCTACGGGGCGACGGAAATTCGTTTCCGCCCGGCTCGGTCGGGGCGGGTCCCGTTCCGTCCCGCTCGGTCCCGCCGGCTTCGTCCTGCTCGGTCCCGCTCGGCCTCGGCCTGCTCAGACCCGCTCGGCTTCGTCCTGCTCGGTCCCGCTCGGCCTCGGCCTGCTCGGTCCCGCCGGCCTCGGCCCGCTCAGACCCGCTCGGCCTCTTCCCGCTCGGACTCGCTCGGGCGGACCGGCCGGCCCGCACGGCGGCGGGGCCGCAGCAGCCGCAGCCACACGAACAGGATCAACGCGAGCACCGCGGCGAACGGCAGCACCGCGCCGAAGGCGATCGCGATCCAGCGCAGCATCGTCACGAACGCGTCCCAGCCGCCGGCCAGCGCGTCCACGAACCCGGGGTCGTCGTCCTCCTTCCCGGCCGACACCGGCTGCTCGGACAGGGTCAGCGTGATCGTGGCCATGCTGGTGCGGTCCTTGAGGGAGGCCTGCTGGGCGAGCAGGGCCTCCAGGTCGGACTCGCGGCGGCTCAGCTCGCCCTCCAGGGTGACCACGTCGCTCAGGTTCGTGGCCCGGTCCATCAGCTCACGGACGCGGATCACGCTGGCGCGCTGCGAGGTGATGCGGCTCTCCACGTCGACGACCTGGTCGGTGACGTCCTGGGCCTTCGCCGTGCGCTCCAGGAGCTTGCCCGCGCCCTGGAGGCCGGCGAGGACGTCGTCGTACTCGTCCACCGGCACGCGCAGGACGACGCGGGTCTGTTCGCTGCTGTCCTCGTCCCGGACGGTCGTCTCGTCGCTGAGGTAGCCGCCCGCGTTCTCGGTGGCCGTGCGCGCCTGGTCCAGGGCCTTGGGGACGTTCTTGACCTGCACGGTCAGCGTGGCGGTGCGGATGATGCGGTTCACGGACGGCTTCGGTGCCGTGCTCGCCTTCGAGCCGCTCGCGCCCGCGCCGGCCTTGGCGTCCTCGGCCGGCTGGGCGACGCCGGCCTCCGGCCCTGCCGCCTTCTGGGCGCTGCTGCTGTCTCCCGTGTCGTTCGCGCCGCATCCGGTGAGCGTGACGGCGGCGGCGAGCAGGACGCCCGCCAGGGCGTGGACCGGTCGTACGGAACGTCGTGTGCTCATGTGGGCGTACCCCCGAGGGTTCGGCGACGGCTGATGGTCCTTCGACGCCGGAGAGGGGCGGGACGTTGGCCTCCTACGGTTCCGAACAGGTCACGGTCGGGACGCGGGGAGGACACCGGAGGGGGACACCGCGGGCAGGACGCCGGGGAGCGCGGGGTGCGTCCGGAGTGTCAGTGGGGTTTGAGAGAGTTGGGGCATGAGCGCAACGGGTACGAGCACGGGACACGTCGTCGTGGTGGGAGCCGGTGTCGCGGGCCTGGCGGCCGCCCACCGGCTGCTGGACCGCGGCGCGCGCGTGACCGTGCTCGAAGCTTCCGACCGGGTGGGCGGCAAGCTGCTGCCCGGTGAGATCGCGGGCGTCCGGGTCGACCTGGGCGCCGAGTCGATGCTGGCCCGCCGTCCCGAGGCGGTCGCCCTCGCGCGCGAGGTGGGCCTCGGCGGTCGGCTCCGGCCGCCGGCCACCGCGACCGCCTCGATCTGGACCCGTGGTGCCCTGCGCCCCATGCCCAAGGGCCATGTCATGGGCGTCCCCGGCACCGCCTCCGCGCTGGCCGGCGTCCTCTCCGCCGAGGGCCTCGCCCGGATCGCCCGCGACACCGACCTGCCCCGCACGGAGATCGGCGAGGACGTGGCGGTCGGCGAGTTCGTGGCCGCCCGCCTGGGCCTCGAGGTCGTCGACCGCCTGGTGGAGCCTTTGCTCGGCGGGGTCTACGCCGGTGACGCCTACCGCATCTCGATGCGTTCGGCCGTCCCGCAGCTGTTCCAGGCCGCGCGCACGCACCGCTCCCTCACGGAGGCCGTCCGCGACATCCAGGCGAAGGCCGCCGCCGACCAGCAGACCGGGCCGGTGTTCATGGGCATCGAGGGCGGCGTCGGCTCCCTGCCGCGCGCCGTGGCCGCGTCCGTGGAGGCGCGCGGCGGCGAGATCCGTACGCGCGCGGCGGTGAGCGGACTGCGCCGCGAGCCGGCCGGTGGCTGGCGCGTCACCGTCGGCGACCGGGTCCTGCACGCCGACGCCGTCGTCGTCGCCGTCCCCGCGCCCGTCGCCGCCGCACTGCTCGCCGCCGAGTCCCCCGAGGCCGCCGCCGAGCTGCGCACCGTCGAGTACGCCTCCATGGCCCTGATCACCCTCGCCTACCGCCGCTCCGGGACCGCCCTGCCCGACGGCAGCGGTTTCCTCGTCCCGCCCGTCGACGGCCGCACCATCAAGGCGTCCACCTTCGCCTCCCAGAAGTGGGCCTGGATCGCCGACGAGGACCCCGACGTGACCGTGCTGCGCACCTCCGTCGGGCGGCACGGCGAGACGACGGTCCTGGAGCGCTCCGACGCCGAACTCGTCGACGTCTCCCGGCACGACCTGGAGGCCGCCACCGGCCTGGACGCCACGCCGCTGGAAACCCGCGTCACCCGGTGGACGGACGGCCTGCCCCAGTACCCGGTCGGCCACCACGCGCGCGTGGCCCGCATCCGGGAGCACGTGGGGAAGCTCCCCGGCCTCGCGGTGTGCGGCGCTCCCTACGACGGCGTCGGCATCCCCGCCTGCATCGCGAGCGCGTACGCGGCGGTCGACCAGATCGGCGGCGACGCGAGCGCCGCGCGCGAGCTGACGGCCCACCCCGTGCAAAGTCTGCACGGCGGGGCGGGAGAATGAGACCCATGAGTGACGACGCCCCCACCACCGAGTCCGGCAGGATCCCGAACAAGGGCAAGCTGGCCAAGGACCTCAACGAGGTCATCCGCTACACGCTGTGGTCCGTCTTCAAGCTGAAGGACACCCTCCCCGAGGACCGCGCCGGCTACGCCGACGAGGTCCAGGAGCTGTTCGACCAGCTCGCCGCCAAGGACGTGACGGTCCGCGGCACCTACGACGTGTCCGGTCTGCGCGCCGACGCCGACCTCATGATCTGGTGGCACGCCGAGACCAGCGACCAGCTCCAGGAGGCCTACAACCTCTTCCGCCGCACCGGGCTGGGCCGCGCGCTGGAGCCGGTCTGGTCGAACATGGCGCTGCACCGCCCCGCCGAGTTCAACCGCTCGCACGTCCCGGCGTTCCTCGCCGACGAGACGCCGCGCGACTACATCAGCGTCTACCCCTTCGTGCGCAGCTACGACTGGTACCTGCTGCCCGACGAGGACCGTCGCCGCATGCTCGCCGACCACGGCAAGATGGCCCGCGGCTACCCGGACGTCCGCGCCAACACCGTCGCCTCGTTCTCCCTCGGCGACTACGAGTGGATCCTCGCCTTCGAGGCCGACGAGCTGTACCGCATCGTCGACCTCATGCGCCACCTGCGCGCCTCCGAGGCGCGTATGCACGTCCGCGAGGAGGTCCCGTTCTACACGGGCCGCCGCAAGGACATCGCCGAACTGGTCGCGGGCCTCGCCTGATCAGCGCGTCGGCCGGACGGCCGCCGCCTTGCCGGCGCGGTCGGCCGGCCGGGGCTCCGCGTGCGGCGCGCAGGCCGCGCGCCGCGCCGGCAGCCGCCCTTCCAGCAGATACGCCTCCAGGTGGCCGTTGACGCAACGGTTCGGCCCGCCCGCGATGCCGTGGGTGCCGGCGTCCCGCTCCGTCACCAGCACCGAGCCCGTCAGCCGCCGGTGCATCTCCAGGGCGCCGTCGTAGGGTGCGGCGGCGTCCCGTTCGGCCGCCAGGATCAGCGTCGGCGCAGCTCACCCGGACCGGTCCGCACGTCCAGGGGCTGCTGCCGGGGCGCCCGCCAGTAGGCGCACGGCAGGTTCGCCCACACGTTGTCCCAGGTCTCGAACGGGGCCACGCGCGCCAGCCGCGTGTTGTCCCGGTCCCACACCCGGAAGTCCGTCGGCCACGGCCCGTCGTTGCACTCCACGGCCGTGTAGACGGCGTTCGCGTTCTCCGCCTCCGCCGCGGCCTCCCGGGGCGGCGCGGCCAGCGCGATCAGCAGCTTGGGATCGCCCTCGAGATACGCCGACAGCGCCTCGGCGCGGGACGGCCAGTAGTCGTCGTAGTACCCGGCCTGGAGGAACGTGCCCTGCAACTGCGCGGGCCCCACCTTCCCACCGGCCGGCTCCGCGGCCAGCTTCGCCCGCGCCCGCTCGTAGCTGCGCAGCACCGCCTGCGAGGTCCCGCCCAGCCGGTACACCCGGTCGTGCCTCGCGACCCACTCCCGGAAGTCCTCCCAGCGGCTCTCGAACGCCGCCGACTGGTCGAGGTTGTTGCGGTACCAGATCTGCGCCGGGTCCGGGTTCACCGCCGCGTCGAACACCATCCGCCGCACGTGCGAGGGGAACAGCGTCGCGTACAGCGCCCCGAAGTAGGTGCCGTACGACGCCCCCATGAACGTCAGCCGCTCCTCGCCGAGCGCGGCCCGCAGGACGTCCAGGTCGCGGGCGTTGTTCAGCGAGTGGTAGTGCCGCAGCGCGTCGCCCGCCCGCTGCGCGCAGCCACGCGCGTACGCCTTCGCCCGCGCGACGCGCTCCCGCTTGTACGTCTCCGAGGGGTGCGTCGGGGACGGGGCGGGCCCCTTGAAGAAGGTCTTCGGATCCTCGCAGGACAGCGGGGCCGAGCGGCCGACCCCGCGCGGGTCGTAGCCCACCAGGTCGTAGGCGGCGCCGATGCGCTTCCACTCCGGGATCATGCCGATCAGCGGGAAGTACAGGCCTGAGGCACCCGGCCCGCCCGGGTTGAAGACCAGCGCGCCCTGCCGGGGCACCCGGCGCTTGCTGTTGTGCGGGTCGCGGTGGGTGGCCCGCACCCGGCTGACGGCCAGCTCGATCTGCCTGCCGTTGGGCCGCGCGTAGTCCAGCGGCACACCGACCTTGCCGCATTCCATACTGCCCGGCAGGTCCGGTACGTCCGTGCAGGCCCCGAAGTCGACCCCCTCCGCCGCTGCCCGTTCGGCGGCGATCACGACACCGGGCACGGCGTTCGGGGTCCCGCCCGCGGGAACGGCGGAGAGGGTGGTCAGGAGCAGGGCTCCCGTGGCCGAGTAGAGGACGGCAGCTCTCATCGCGTGTCCCTTCGAAGCGCGGCAGCGACAGAAGGGATGGTTCGTCCGCCTGTTGATGAAGGCAAGCACCACCGAGGGGTGTCGGCGCCAATGCCCCCTGTGCGCCCCCGGGATACCCGGACGCGCCGCCGGCGGCGGGCGGGGTTCGGCGTGCGTGGGGGTGGGTCGGCCGGGCGCGGCCGATCGTGGGCTTACGGCGCCCTGGCCGTGCGTCGGCTCGGTCGCTTTCGGGGGTTGGACCGGCCGTGGACCGTGGCGCACCGGTCGCGCCGGTCCGGGCCGGCAGGCGGCGGTCGAACGGTGGCCGGGATCGGCCGCGGGTCGGTCGCGGTACCGGTACCGGTACCGGCGCCGGTGCCGGTGAGGGCCCACCGTGAGGGTCAGCTGCCCTTCGGTCGAGGGTTCGCAGTGAGGTTCAGCTGCCCTTCGGTCGAGGGTCCGCCGAGGTGGTGGGGGCGTCGGCCTGTTTCGGCGCGGTGCTCGCCGGTGCCGTTCCCGCCGCGGCCGCGGTCGGTCGTGGGGCAGCCGGTGCCGGCCGGGGCTCGCCGTGCGTCAGTCGTCCCGTCGGGTGGGGCCCGCCGTCCGCCGACGGTGCGTCAGCCTGCGTCGTACGAGCCTCACCGCGCGTCGTGGCGACGACGGCCCGCCGTGCCGCGCCTATGTCCTGTCCCGGTGGGCGAACGCCGCGCGTAGTTCCGGTTCGGCCGCCGCGTGGATGCCGCGGACGGCGATGGAGGTCAGGTAGGTACGGTCGTCACCCGCGGGCGCCTGCCGGGCCACGGCGGCCAGCAGGCGTTGTCCCGCCGGGGAGGCCCAGCGGGAGTACGGGTGCGCTCGATGCGGGCGAGGGCCAGGCAGCTCAGGGTGAGGGCGAGGGGCAGCCCGAACCAGGCGGCCATGAGGACGCGCGGCAGGTCCGAGGTGGTCGGCATCAGCAGCGCCGTCGCCCCCAGCACGAAGACGGTCAGGGCCGCTCCGCGCACCTGTCGGACGCCCGCCGCCACGGTCGTACGGGCGCCGTCGGGCACCGCGAGGCCGGCGCCGACCAGGTTGTCGGCGAGTCCGCGGACCGCGTCGGCGGTCGCCGCGGCGGCCCGCACCGGAGCGATCCTGGACTGTCCCTCGGGACCGATGGCTCCTATGACGGACCGTTCCATCTCGTCGCGCCCGCGCGGGTCCACGACCGTCGCCCAGCCGGTGTGGGCGAGCAACAGCCGCCGCTGCCGGGCCATGGACACCAGGGTCAGTTCGGCGACCCGGCCGGGCCCGCCGGACAGGAACGCCGCCTCGTACAGGGTCAGGTCGTGGCACTGACCCGCGTCCGCGTCGACGGACGCCGAACGGACGGCGGCCAGGCACAGCCGGGTGCACGCGACACCGGCGACGGCCCAGGCCGGCAGCAGGAGAAGGACCCAGAACATGCCGCGTTTCTACGCCGGAGACGCAGGAGAACGCCATGCCTTGTTCACTATCCGGACCCGGCGTCATGGGTATGCGGCGTTCCGTTCGCCTTCGTCCGGCTGGGCGTCAGGGGCTGTCGGCCGTGGGCGGACCGGTCGCGGCCGGCGGGAGCGGGTAACCCGGGTCCGGTGACGGCGTGAGCGGTACGACCGCGCCGGGGTCGGCGACGGGGCCCGGCGGGGCGGGGGAGCGGGTGGCCGGCGGGGTGCTGCCGGCCGCCAGGTCCCGGGCCAGGTCGGCGAAGTCGACGTAACCGGTTGCCTCAAGGACCTTGATGTGGTCCAGGACGGTGGTGTTGGCGTCGTCGGCGAGATCGCGGACCAGCACGTTCTGCGTGCCGGCCCGCACCTGGGCGACAAGGGAGAACACGCGGCCGTGCGCCAGCCGCAGGATGTTGGCGAACTCACGGTCGAAGTCCTCACCCTGCGCCGCGTCCAGCGTCTTCAGCCAGTCCTGCTGCTGGTCGGTGGGCTCGTTCGGCAGCGCGAGCCCGAGCTGCGCGGCGACCGTGCGCACCCGCTCGTCCAGGAAGGCGTGCCCCTCGACGAGGTGCCGCCCCGCCGTCCGTACGGCCTCGGTCGTGCCCTTGGCCTGCGCCTGCCGGCCGGCCGGAAGTTCCCAGAGTCCGGCCAGCCGCACCTTCGTGACGAAGTCGCGGTCGGGCCCGGACAGCGGCCCGTACAGGGTCGCCACGGTCTCCGCGTTCAGTACGTCGACGCCGGTGGCCGACCGGTCCTCGTACGACCAGACCGGGACGATCAGCGCGACGAGCGTCACCGCCAGGCCGGCGATGATGAGCCCGGTGCCATTGAAGATGCCTCTGCCCTGGATCGGGGGTCGGGGTCGCATGGTGCCTCCTGCTCACGGCACCGCACGCTCGTGCTTCGGGTGCGGAGTTGGCATATTACTGCGGCGGCGGGGCCGACTGCCGTACGCGGGCGAAGCGTTGCATCTCAGGCATACAGGGTTGAATGGGTGGGCCGGAGCGGATGCCATATGAGCGGAAACCACCGGAAAACGGATGGCGAGGAGGTGTGGCCGACCCCGGTGTTAACCCCGGCACACTCGAACGCCGGGACGACTCCATGGCTCACCGCGCAGTTCACCGCGGGCACGCCCCGATCAGTGCCCGATCAGTGCCCGCTCAGCGACCGATCAGCGACCGATCAGCGCCCGGCCCACCTGTCCCACGCGTCCCAGCCGGGACAGCGGCCTCGGCGCCGGGCCCGAGCGGTCCAGCCACCAGCGCCGCAGCTCGCGCCGGGCCCGCCCCTCCGCCAACTGCCCGCCGAGCAGCAGCCGCTCGGCGAAGTCCAGGGCGTCCTGCCGGTAACCGCCGCGCATCGGGTGGCCCTGGGCGTACGCGACGAACGCGGCCCGGTAGCCCGTGCCGAGGATCAGCGGCAGCTCCGGGGCCAGTTTGGCCACCACGTCAGCCCGCTTCGCGGCCAGCGCGCGGGCCTGCACGCCGAGCCGCACCCGGTCGAAGCCCTCCGGGACGGGCGTGCCGGCGACCAGCGAGGACAGCAGGGCGGCCTGGGCGAGCCCGAGCCGCTGCCGCGTGGCGTCACCGGCGACGGCCGACGGCTCGCTCCCCCCGTCGGCACCCGCGCCCGCCGTCTCCCGGGCGGGCGCCCCCCGCTGCTCCGTGTCCCGCTGCCGCGCCCCCGCCTCCACCGCCTGTCGATCGCGTCCAACTCCCGCTCCAGCTCGGCCGGTTCCGGGAAGTTCTCGTCGCGCTCCAGCAGCACGCCGGGCGGGGCGACCCGGGAGGTGAGGTCGGTCAGGATGTCGAGGACGGGGCGCGGCACCGGGTGCGCGTGGCTGTCGTGCCAGACACCGTCCCGTTCGAGGCCGCCCGCGACATGGACGTACGCGATGGCCTCCAGGGGCAGCTCGGCGAGCGCCTTGGCGGGATCCTCGCCGCGGTTGACGTGGTTGGTGTGCAGGTTGGCCACGTCGATGAGCAGCCGGACGCCCGTGCGGTCGGCCAGCTCGTACAGGAACTGCCCCTCCGTCATCTCCTCACCGGGCCAGGCGAGGAGCGCCGCGATGTTCTCCACGGCGAGCGGGACGGGCAGCGACTCCTGCGCGATGCGCACGTTCTCGCACAGCACGTCCAGGGCGTCCCGGGTGCGCGGCACGGGCAGCAGGTGACCGGCCTCCAGCCGTGGGGTGGCGGTCAGCGGGCCGCCCGCCCGGACGAACGCGATGTGCTCGGTGACCAGCGGCGAGCCCAGTGCCTCGGCCCGCTCGGCGAGCGCGGTCAGCCGCTCCTCGTCGGGCCGGTCGGCGCCGCCGAGGCCGAGCGAGACGCCGTGCGGGACGACGGTGACCCCGCGTTCGCGCAGCCGCACCAGGGACTCGGGGAGGTGACCGGGGCAGATGTTCTCGGCCACGGCCTCGACCCAGTCGATGCCCGGCATGCGTTCCACGGCGTCCGCGATCTCCGGACGCCAGCCGATTCCCGTACCCAGCCGCGTCATGGTCCCCTCCTTCATCGCCGCCCCCCCTGCGTGGTGACGGGGATATGACCCCGCCGACCGGGCCCGAACCGCCGACGGTGCTCCTTCAGAGCAACATTTGAGGTTCCGGCCGCGCACACCGCACGGCCCGCCCGGCGCCTGGAGGTACGCGCGGCCGGCCCGCCCGGTTCAAAGAAACGGCACAGAAAGGGAAGGAAACAGAGGAAACGGGGGCCGCCGAAGGGGCCGGACCGGCGATCAGTACTCCAGCTCGGGGCGCAGCGGGCCGCCGACCGCGTGGAGGTGTCGCAGGACCTGGGCGTACGAGTCGACGAGCCCGGTCTCGTGGTAGGCGACGCCGTGCCGGGCGCAGAACGTGCGCACGAGTTCCTGGGCATGGCGCAGGCTCGGGCGCGGCATGGAGGGGAACAGGTGGTGTTCGATCTGGTAGTTCAGCCCGCCGAGCGCGAAGTCGGTGACCCGGCCGCCGCGGATGTTGCGTGAGGTCAGTACCTGCCGACGCAGGAAGTCGATCCTGTCGTCCTTGCCGAAGATGGGCATGCCCTTGTGGTTGGGGGCGAACGAGCATCCCATGTACAGCCCGAACAGTCCCTGGTGCACCAGGAGGAAGCACACGGCCTGGACGGGGGACAGGACCAGGAACAGGGCGGCGAGATAGCCGCCGACATGCGCCGTCAGCAGTGCCGCCCCGACCAGCCTGGTCCGCCGCGAGGTCGCGGTGCCGCCGCGCTCGAACACCGCCCGTACGCCGGCCACGTGCAGGGCGAGTCCTTCGAGGAGCAGCATCGGGAAGAACAGCCACGCCTGCCGACGGGCCAGCCAGGCATACGCTCCGTGGCGGACGCGGGCCTGGTCCTGGGTGAAGGCGATCGCGCCGTCGGCGATGTCGGGGTCACGGTCGACGTGGTTGGGGTGGGCGTGGTGCCGGTTGTGCTTGGCGATCCACCAGCCGTAGCTGAGGCCGATCAGGAGGTCGGCGTGCAGGTGGCCGAGCAGGGTGTTGACGCGCTTGGAGGTGGCGATCTGGTGGTGTCCGGCGTCATGCCCGATGAACCCGGTCTGGGTGAACATCACCGCGAGGAAGGCGGCGGTCACCAGCTGCCACCACGACTGCCCGATCAGGGCGAACGCGGTCCAGCCGACGGCCAGCAGGAGCAGGTTCGCCCCCACCTTGACCGAGTAGTACCCGGGCCGCCGGTTCAGCAGCCCCCTCTGTTTCACCTCGCGGGACAGCGAGGCGTATTCGCTGCCCCGGCCGACGGGCGGGGGTTTGGTCATCTCGGGGTGACCCGCCGGACCGCCCGGATGGCTGATGTCGGTGTCCACATCGGTCGCAGCGGTCGCGATTGTCACGGAGGTAACGGAGTTCGCGGAGTTCACAGAGTTTCCTTTCGGCGTGCACGAGCGCTGTCTCCGGCGTGCGGGTGGGGCGCCGGGAACGGCGCCGCTCGCAGGCGCCGCGAGGCCGGCCCTCGGCATGGGGCCTGTCTCGGAACGGGGAACCTCAGAAGGCGCTGACCTGGTCGGCCCGCAGCCGCTCGGGGCCTTGGCCGGAGGCGGCGAGGAAGCCGGAACCCTTGTCCGGGATGAACCACCGCACGGTTCGTCGAGCCACGAGAGGTCTCCTTCGAGATGGCGAGTAGGTGGGAGGACGCGCACTCGCGCGGTCCCGGGCTGCCGGTCGCCAGCCGTCGAAGAAAACCCCCGAAACGGCGAAGCGCCCGCTGTCAGAACTCCGCAGGCGCTGCCACGTCGCAAACTTCAACCACAACCACTCACTTCAACGTCCGGTGTGCCGGGAACGTTCCCGGCGGCTCCCGGCGGGCGGTCGCACAGGGCGGCCGGAGGCCCGGAGGGAGTACGGTTGCAGCATTGAGCGCACTTCGCGTGTCGTTCATCCACGGCGGCGTCGCCCTCGGGGAACGGCAAGGCCGGAGCCCCCGCGTCCGGCCGGAAAGAGCCGCACGATGCTGCCTGGCCTGTTCTGACGCGCTGTTCTCCCCATGCCGTTCCCGCGCCCCGCGGTAACGGATTTCCTCAGTTTCCGGGGCGTTCGAGAGGCATTCCGGCGCCGCGCCTCCTGCACGTTCCGAACCGATCAAAAGGATGCAGGGAGCATGTATTCACAGGAATCGATCTCCGGTCACCGACGCGGCCGTCCCGAACCGACCGCCGAGACGCTCTCCGGACTGGCGTGCCTGATCTGCGCCACCGACTACCGCGACGCGTCGGCCCCGGAGGCGGTGGTGGTGTCCCACCGCGACGACAGGCAGCTGCTCGCCTGCCGGGGGACGTGCGCACGCATGGCGGGCGGGTCGGTCGACGGCCTCGACGAGACGCCCCTCCCGCTGGACGAGCGGGTACGCAGGCACCAGGGCCCCGCCCCGCACGACGGTGACCCGCACGACGGTGACCCTTCCTGACCCGGAGACCCGGCAGCCGTGAACCGCACGACAAGAACCACATGATGAGGAAGAGCATGAGCCTGTTGAGCCTCGGAGTACTCGCCTCCTCCCGCAAGGAGAACGAGTTCCGGCTGCCCCTGCACCCCGCTCACCTCCACCGGATCGCCCCCGACGTACGCGAGAGGATCTTCCTCGAACAGGGGTACGGCGAACGGTTCGGCGTCGCCGACGACGCCCTGCTGCCGCTCGTGGCCGGACTGCGCTCCCGCGAGCAACTCGTCGCCGAGTGCGACGTGATGCTGCTGCCCAAACCCATGCACGAGGACGTCGCGGAGCTGCGCGAGGGCCAGGTGCTGTGGGGATGGCCGCACTGCGTGCAGGACGAGAAGATGACCCAGCTCGCCATCGACCGACGGCTGACCCTGATCGCCTGGGAGGCCATGAACCACTGGACCTCCACCGGCGCCTTCAGCGTCCATGTGTTCCACAAGAACAACGAGCTGGCCGGCTACTGCTCGGTGCTGCACGCCCTCCAGCTCGGCGGGGTGACCGGCAGCTACGGGCGCCGCCTGCGGGCCGTGGTCATCAGCTTCGGCGCGACGGCGCGCGGAGCGGTCACGGGCCTGGGCGCCATGGGCGTCTCGGACGTCACGGTGCTCACCCAGCGGGCCGCGGCGGCGGTGGCGTCGCCGATGCCGTCGGTCGTGATGGGCCACTTCGAGGAGGAGGAAGGCGATCCGTCGCGCCTGCGGGCGTTCACCGCGGCCGGTTCCGTGCCGCTGGCGGAGTACCTGGCCGGGTTCGACATCATCGTCAACTGTGTCCTCCAGGACACCGACGCGCCGCTGACCTTCGTCACCGAGGAGGAACTGGCCCTGTTCCGGCCGGGGACCTTCTTCGTCGACGTCGCCTGCGACGAGGGCATGGGCTTCGAATGGGCCCGGCGACGACCTTCGGCGACCCGATGCTCACCGTCGGGCAGGACTGCCACTACTACGCGGTGGATCACAGCCCGTCCCACCTGTGGAACTCGGCCACCTGGGAGATCAGCGAGGCACTCCTGCCCTACCTGCGCAAGGTCATGAGCGGCCCCGCGGCGTGGGAGGCCGACGCCACGGTCGGCAAGGCCATCGAGATCCGCGACGGCGTCGTCATGAACCCGAAGATCCTGTCCTTCCAGAACCGGGCGGCCGCCTACCCGCACGCCGCCGAGACCCCGGCCCCGCTCGCCACCCCGGCGACGAAGGCCTCCGTCCGGCCGGCCTGACGATCCTGCGGAGGTGACCGGAGACCCGGTCACCTCCCCGAGGCCTCACCGAGAGCGCAGCGCCGGGTGCTCCGCGACCACCGTGCAGCTGCCCGGCGCGATCTCGGTGAACCCCGCGTCCCGCACCAGCGGCAGCCCGCTCGTGGTCAGCTCGCGCCAGCGCTCGGGCCGCGCGGTGCGCACGGCCAGCGGGAAGCCCGCCTCCCGCCACGCCGACCGCTCCTCGTCGGACAGCTCCCACCAGGCGAGCTGCGCGCCGTGCCCGGCCTGCGCCATGGCCTTGCCCGCCGACATCTCCACCTCGGGGCTCATCCACAGCACCGGTACACCCGGATCGGCCGCCGGCGGCTCCTCGGGGTCGTCGAGATCGGTCCCCGACACCTGGAGCTTCGCCAGCTCCTTCGGCCACCCGTCCAACGGCACCGGCGCGAACACCCGCACCTCCGCCGCCTTCCCGGTCACGGTGATCCCGGGCAGCTCCCCGGCCCGCCGCCACTCGGCCCCGCGGGCCCGCCGTACGACCTTGCGGATCCGGGCGTCCTGCCAGTCGCGCACGGTCTGCGCCCACTCGCCGTCCCCGAGGGCCCGCTCGTCGCTCAGCAGCACCAGCACGGCCCGAGCGGCGGTCTCGAGCGCGTCGGTACGGCCGGGAGGATCGGCCTTCTCCAACCGGACGACGAGGGGAAGGACGAACTGCGGTGCCTCATCACGCGGATGCGGCTCGGTCTGGAACGGGCTCTCACTCACTCGGCGCAGGGTACTGGACCGCCGAACGGACCGGCCGGTCCGGCCGGGGCCCCGCGGCCCCCGGCGGCCGGTGCGCCCACCTCCCGGCGATCAGCCCGAGCAGGCCGTCCGCTGGGCCTCCTGCCACTCGCACACCGGGCACATCGTGATCCCCTTGTACGACTCCGGGTACTCCGTCGGCTTCCGGCACAGCACGCACTCCGCGTACGGCGGCCCCTCGGCCCTGGGCGGCCTGGTCGCGTCGATCAGACAGTAGGCGTCGTCGTTGTCGTCGCTCATGACTCCAGCGTACGAGAGCGGCGCGGGCCTCAGCGGCGGCCTTCCACGGCGCCGATCAGCTCGGACACCTTGACGAACCGGTAGCCCCGGCGGCGCAGCTCGGGCACGATCACGCGCACCGCCCGCTCGGTGACCGGGGCGGCGCTGAGCGTGCAGTGCATGACCACCACCGACCCCGGCCGCACGCCCTCCAGCACCTGCCGGGCCACCGCGTCCGCGTCGGTGGCGAAGGCGTCGCCGCTCACCACGTCCCACTGCACCGCCGTGACACCGCTGCCGCGCACCGCGCGCAGCGCCTGCCCGTCGTAACAGCCCCCGGGGAAACGGAAGTACGGCATCGCGTCCGGCACACCGGCCCTGCGGAACGCCGCGTACGCCCGCTCCACGTCCGCCCGCATCGACTCGGGCTCCACCGTCGGCAGGCCGTAGCAGTCGTCGGTGAAGGCGTAGTGGCTGTAGGAGTGATTGGCGACCTCGAAGAGCGGGTCCCGGCCGATGGCGCGGGCCTGGACCGGGTACTCCTCGGCCCACCGGCCCGTCATGAACACGGTCGCCGGCACCTTCGACGCCCGCAGGGACGCGATCAGTTCGGGATTGTCGAAGCGCTCACCGGCCGCCGCCCGCGCCCCCTGGTCCGCGGTCATGTCGGCGTCGAAGGTGAGGGCGACGGTCTTGTCACGGGTGCGGGGGGCGTGCGCGAAGACGGGGGCCTGGCCGGCCGGGCCCGGCGCGGAGCGTGGGCGGCCGGGACACGGCGGGCGAGGCCTGGGCGGGTGAGGGCCGGGTGGGCGAGGGGTCACGAGACGGCGGGCGAAGGCGGCGTACGGGAGGGATCACGTACGAAGCTATGAGCGGTGAACGCATCTTATCCGTACGATATGCACGCGCCTCCGCTGGCCGCGTCACCCGCCCGGGTCACCGGACCCGGTCACCTGCCCGTTCACCGGCCTGGCGGCGCCAGGGGCCCGTGACCGCGAACGTCGTTCCCGGCGTGTAGCAGTTGACATACATCGTCCGGCCGTCGGGGGAGAAGGCGACGCCGGCGAACTCGCCCCACTCCGGCTCCTCGGGCGTACCGATGTTCTGCCGCCCGCGCGCCATCGCGTACACCTCGCCGCCCCGCGTCACGCCGTAGACGTGCTGGGCGCCGTTGCCGTCCTCGCAGACCATCAGGCCGCCGCTGGGGGCGAGGCAGATGTTGTCCGGGGACTCGCCCGGCAGCTGTACGTCCGTCTCCGGGCCGAAGACGATCACCAGGGTCAGCCGACGGCGGGCCGGGTCGTACCGCCAGATCTGGCCGAAGTGGTCGGCAGCCGAGCCTTCCGCCCCGCGCGCGAACGACGACACGAAGTACACGCACCGCCCGCCCCAGTAGCAGCCCTCCAGCTTCTGGGCGTGCGTGATGCCCTTCGGGCCGAAGTCCTGGAGCCTGATGGGCGTCCCGGCGGCCAGCGGGTCGGGTACGTCGACCCACTCGACGCCGTCGAAGCTCGCGCCCGTGTCCCGGACCGACGACAGGTCCGGTACGCCCGGCACACGCATCGCCTGGAGCCGGCCGCCCGCGCGCAGCGAGCCCACACCGCCCAGCGGCTTCTCCGGGAGGAAGCGGTAGAACAGGCCGAAGGGCTTGAGGAAGGCGTCCTCCGTCTCGTAGACGACCCCCAGGTGCGGGTCGACGGCGATCGCCTCGTGCTGGAAGCGGCCCATGGCGGTCAGTGGGACCGCCCCGGTGCGGCGCGGGTCGGACGGGTCCACCTCGAAGACGAAACCGTGGTCCTTGGTGTAGCCGTTGGTGCCGGCCTTGTCCTCGGTCTCCTCGCAGGTCAGCCAGGTGTGCCACGGCGTGGGCCCACCCGCGCAGTTGACGGCCGTACCGGCGATCGCGACCCGCTCGGCGAGCACCCGGTCGCCCGCGTCCAGGGTCAGGGCCGTACAGCCGCCCTTGCCGGCCGGGTCGTAGGTCAGGCCCTCGACGGTGGGGACGGGGAGCGCTGCGTTGTGCCGGTTCTCGTGGTTGCGGACCAGGTGGACGCGGCCGCGGCGGCCGGGCAGGGCCGTCATGCCGTCGTGGTTGGAGGGGACGGGGCCCTCCCCGGAGCGCAGTGGGTCGCCCTCACGGGACAGGACCCGGTAGCGGAAACCTTTCGGCAGATCGAGCAGACCGTGCGGGTCGGGGACGAGGGGGCCGTAGCCGCCGTGTCCGAGGTTCTGGGCGGCGGTCGCCGTGCCCGGGAAGAGTTCGGACAGTGCCCCGGAGAAGGCGATGCCCGCTCCCAGGGCACCGGTGCGGGCGAGGATCTGACGACGGGTCGCGGACATGGGGAAACCTTCCTGCTGGCGGACAGGGACGGTGACCCCGCCGTGTCTATCACCCGGCGCCCGCCTCGGGAACCACGCGCGTAGCTCGTGTCACCGGTCCATCGGCGGGGGAGGCGGGGGAGATGGGGGTGGAGGGAGCGGTGCCGAGGGCTGCTGTTGCGGTTGGGATTGAGGTTGCTGTTGTTGCTGGAGCTGCGGTTGTTGCTGGGCGCGTTCGAGGAAGCGCAGCAGTTCCACCGGGAAGGGCAGTACGAGGGTGGAGTTCTTCTCGGCGGCCACCGCCACCACTGTCTGGAGCAACCGGAGTTGGAGCGCGGAGGGTGTGCCCTCCATCTGCTGGGCCGCCTCGGCGAGCTTCTTCGACGCCTGGAGTTCCGCGTCCGCGTTGATGATCCGCGCCCGCCGCTCACGGTCGGCCTCCGCCTGACGGGCCATCGAACGCTTCATCGTGTCGGGCAGCGACACGTCCTTGATCTCCACCCGGTCGATCTGCACGCCCCAGCCCACCGCCGGGCTGTCGATCATCAGCTCCAGGCCCTGGTTGAGCTTCTCCCGGTCGGACAGCAGGTCGTCCAGCTCGCTCTTGCCGATGATCGACCGCAGCGAGGTCTGCGCCATCTGTGAGACGGCGAAGCGGTAGTCCTCCACGTTGACGATCGCCGCCGCCGGGTCCACGACCCGGAAGTAGACCACCGCGTCGACCCGCACGGTCACGTTGTCGCGGGTGATGCCCTCCTGCGCGGGCACGGGCATCGTCACGATCTGGAGGTTGACCTTGCGCATCCGGTCGATGCCGGGGACCACCATGGTGAAGCCGGGCCTGCGCACCTCGCCGGCGACCCGGCCGAGCCGGAAGACGACCCCACGCTCGTACTGCTTGACCACCCGCGCGGCCGCCACCACATACGCACATCCTGCGACGCCGACCGCCGCGGCCGCCGACAGCAGTTCCTCGACCATGACGACCTCCTCCGCGAGAGGCCCGAAACGCCTTTCCTGCAAAGATATGCCGCCGTCGGATCCGGGGCCACGTGGTGTGCGCGGCTGTGTGCCGAACCCGACGGCGGGCTGGAGAAACCCCTGCTGGAAGCGCTTCGGCGGCCTTCCCGGCGGCTTCCGGCAGCCTTGGCGGCGGCCTTTTCCGGAGGTGTGCGCCGAGACGCCTCCGGAACCGCGTGTGGAGGCGTTTCCCGAAGTGTCGCTGGAAGCGTCTGCCCGCGGCCTTCCGCAGGACTTGCCGACAGCGGTTTCCGAAACGCCTTGGCGGGAGCCCCGCCGGAGGTGTTTCCGGCGAGGCTCCCGCCAAGGACTTGCCGACGTCCTACGCGGCCGTCGTGACCCGTACCGGTTCCGTGCCGGCGTCGCTGTGCCGTTCGGCCCAGGTCTCCAGTGCGGTCCGGCAGGCGTGGTCGAGGTGGTGCAGACCGGAGAGGTCCAGCTCGACCGGGCGGTCCTGCGGCAGGGACTCCAGGCTGTCCAGGATCTTCGGCAGCCGCAGGAAGGTGGCGTTGCCCGACAGGTACGCCTGGACGGGTCCGGCGCCCTTGTCGACGATCTCCATCTTGATGTGCGAGGCCTCCCAGGCCGTCTTGACGATCGCCAGCGCGAGGCCGATCAGGACGCCCTCGAACATGCTGACCGCGACGATCGACACGGCCGTGACGACCAGGATCAGCGCCTCGCCGCGGTGGTCGCGCCACAGCGACACGATCGAGCGGACCGGGACGAGCTTGGCTCCCGCGTGCACGAGGATGCCCGCGAGGGCCGGTATGGGTATGTAGGCGAGCACGTTCGGCAGGAGCGCCGCGAAGAGCAGGAGCCAGACGCCGTGCAGCACCCGGGACGCCTTGGTGCGGGCGCCCGCCTGGACGTTGGCGGCGCTGCGCACGATCACCGCGGTCATCGGCAGTGCGCCCAGCACACCGCAGACGGTGTTGCCCGCGCCCTGCGCCAGCAGCTCCTTGTCGTACTCGGTGCGCGGGCCGTCGTGCAGCCGGTCCACCGCCGCCGCGCTGAACAGCGACTCGGCCGACGCGATCAGCGTGAAGGCCACGATGGTGCCGAGCAGGCCGACGTTCGCCAGTTCGCCGAAGGCGCCCAGGGACGGTGGCTGGATGGAGCCGAGCAGACCCTGTACCTCGACGGTGGCCACGGGCAGGTCCAGCACCAGCGCGGCGAGCGTGGCGAGACCGACCGCGGCGAGCGGGCCGGGCACCGTGCGCACCCTCGCCGGCACCCGCTTCCACAGCACGAGGACGGCGACGGTGCCGACGCCGACGGCCAGCGAGGCGAGCGCGGCGCCGCTGCCGAAGGCGTCCACGAGGGCCTCCGGCAGCCCGGCGATCTTGTCCAGGCCGGAATCGGGTGCCTTGGCGCCGATCAGCGAGTACAGCTGTCCGGCGATCAGCACCAGGCCGATCCCGGCCAGCATGCCCTCGACGACGGAGACGGAGATGGCCCGGAAGTAGCGCCCCAGTCTCAGCGCGCCCATCGCGATCTGGAGCAGGCCGGTGGCGAGCACGATCACGCCGAGCGCGGGCAGCCCGAACTCCTGCACCGCTTCGAAGACCAGCACGGTCATACCGGCCGCCGGGCCGGACACCTGGAGGCTGCTGCCGCGCATGAGTCCGGTGACGATGCCGCCGACTATGCCGGTGACGAGCCCCAGTTCGGCCGGCACACCGGAAGCGACGGCCACGCCGACGCACAGCGGCAGCGCGACCAGGAAGACGACGAGGGAAGCGGCGAAGTCCTGTTTGAGGTGGGGGAACCTGGTCATCGGGGTCCTCACAGGGCCTCGAAGGAGTCGGTGTCGACGCGGTGTTCGCGCACGGCACCGGTGTGCACCTCGTAGTACCAGCCGCGCACCCGCAGTCGGCCGTCCGTCAGCCGCTTCTCCACGCAGGGGTAGGAGCGCAGCCGCAGCAGTTGGGCGAGGACGTGGTGCTGCACGGCCTGCGCGACGGTGGGGTCGCCGGGGTCGGCGGCGGCGGGTTCCTCGGCGGCGTGCGCGAGCCAGGCGCGCACGGCGGGGACGGAGTCGAGGTCGTCGCCGCGCACGAGCGCGCCGACGGCACCGCAGTGCGAGTGGCCGCAGACGACGATGTCCTGGACGCCGAGCACCTCCACCGCGTACTCGATGGTGGCGGCCTCGCCGGTCGGGGACGGGGACACGTAGGGGGGAACGATGTTGCCCGCGGTGCGCAGCTCGAACAGCTGGCCGGGGCGGGCTCCGGTGATCAGGGCGGGGACCACCCGTGAGTCGGAGCAGGTGATGAAGAGGACCTCGGGGGACTGGCCTTCTGCGAGCTTGGCGAACTCCTCAGGGCGCTGTCCGAACGTACGGGCGTTGTCGATGAGGGGCTGCATGCGTGGTGATTCCTCCTGGCGCGCCGTGGGGGCGCGTCGGACGGGCAGGACAGGTGGGGGACGGCTGCGCTGCGCCGCTCTCAGCAGCGGAAGACCTGAAGTGCCGCCGGAGAGTGGGCCGTCGAGGATCTCGACCAGTGCCGGTGGTGGTCGCCGGGCGGGCGGGGTGGTGCCCGGCCGAAGCGTACTGGGCCGACCGGTCGCGCTCGGGCTGCTGGGGCGCCGGGTCGGCCGTCACGGTGGTGCGGTGCCGGTCGCGGGTGCCCAGGGGGTCGAAGGGCTTCTCGGACCGGCCGCAGGGGCGGGCGGTGAGGATCGCGTCGCGCGCGGGTTGGGCGGCGGGCTTGATCCCGGGCTGGGCCTTGGCCTCGGCATGACGGGCCGTGTGCGCTTGTGCGAAGGGAGACGATAGTGCGAAGAACGGGAGGGTGAGCAGGACGGCGGCGAGGAGTGACACCACGGTCCGGGCCGTCTTACCTCGGAACATGCGCCCCCTCCCGGCATCCCACGCCTATAGTCCAGACCAAGGGTTGGTCAACCACTGGTCAAGAAACACGTTAACCCTGCGAAGTTGTTTGCAGGGTTAACGTGGCGTTTCGAGAGTAAGTGCGCCTCAAAACTGAGGGTCGAGTGGCGAGAACCGATCCCTCACGGCGGTGGAAAGACGCTCAGACGGGCTCGACGAGGCCCTTGGCGTCGCGGGCCAGCGCCGTGAGGCGGGAGATGGCCCGGAAGTACTTCTTGCGGTAGCCGCCGTTCAGCATCTCCTCGCTGAACAGGCGGTCGAACGGCAGCCCGGAGGCCAGCACCGGGACCTCACGGTCGTAGAGCCGGTCGGCGAGGACGACCAGACGCAGGGCCGTCGACTGATCGGGAATCGGCTGTACGTCGGTCAGGCAGACCGCTTTCAGGCCATCGGTCAGCGCGCCGTAGCGGCTGGGGTGGACCCGGGAGAGGTGGTCGAGGAGGTGCGGGAAGTCGTCGAGCGAGGAGCCCTCGGTGGCGTACGCCGCCTTCGTGACCTGTTCCTCGGAGTACGGCGCCGGCGCCTCGGGCAGGCCGCGGTGGCGGTAGTCCTCGCCGTCGATGCGCAGGGCGCGGAAGTGGGCGGACAGGCCCTGGATCTCGCGCAGGAAGTCGGCCGACGCGAATCGGCCCTCGCCGAGCTTGCCCGGCAGGGTGTTGGAGGTGGCCGCGAGCGCGACGCCCGCCTCGACCAGCTTGCCCAGCAGCGTCGAGACCAGGACGGTGTCGCCGGGGTCGTCCAGCTCGAACTCGTCGATGCACAGCAGCCGGTGCCCGGAGAGGGTCCGCACCGTCTGCTGGAAGCCGAGGGCGCCCACCAGGTTCGTCAGCTCGACGAAGGTGCCGAACGCCTTGAGCGCGGGCTCGGCCGGGGTGGCGTGCCAGAGGGAGGCCAGGAGGTGGGTCTTGCCGACGCCGTACCCGCCGTCCAGGTAGACGCCGCGCGGGCCGGCCGGGAGCTTCGGCGCCTTCGCCCGGCCGAAGCCGAGGAACCCCCGTTTGGCGCTACCGACGGCGTGCGCCCCGCCGAGCCCCGCGGCGAACTCCTCCAGGACCCCCACCGCCCGGACCTGGCTGGGCTGGTTCGGATCCGGGATGTACGTGCTGAAGCGCACCGAGTCGAACCGGGGCGGCGGCACCATCTCCGCGACCAGCCGGTCCGCGGGGACACGCGGCTCACGGGCGCAGAGGGACACGGGGGCCGCGTCGGCTATCGGTTCGGGGCCGGGGACGGGCTGGGAGGACGACACGGTTCCCCATGGTAAGCGCCGTGCCAGACTGCCAGGCATGCGACGGCTGTTCCCTGTGACCGACCAGACAGTGACCGACCAGACGGTGACCCGCGAGAGACAGACCCGCGAGACGGTGACCCACGAGACGGTGACCGGCCCCGCGGGCGAGGGGGGTGCGGCGCCCGGGGCCCGTGAGGGCGGCCCCGACGGGCACGAGCGCGGCCCCGACGGGCGCGAGTGGAGCCTCGACGAGATCGCCGACGCCTACGCCTATCCGGAGCCCCGGCCCGGCGAGCCCGTGCCCTGGCTGCGCGCCAACATGGTCTCCACCCTCGACGGGGCCGCCCAGCACGACGGACGCTCCCAACCCATCTCCAACGCGACCGACATGCGTGTCTTCGGCACGCTGCGGGCGCTCGCCGATGTGGTGATCGTCGGTGCCGAAACGGTACGCCAGGAGCAGTACCGTCCGGCACGCGCGCGTGCGGAGTTCGCGCGGCGTCGGGAGGCGGCCGGGCAGGGTGCCGCCCCCGCGATCGCGATCGTCAGCGCAAGCCTGGACCTGGACTTCTCGCTGCCCCTCTTCACCTCTCCGCTCGTCCCCACGCTGATCCTGACCGGCGCGGCGGCCGCCCCCGACCGGGTCGCGGCGGCCGAGAGGTCGGGCGCCCGCGTAGTGACCGCCGGTGACGGCGTGGGTGTCGACCCCGCACGGGCCGTCCGGGCCCTCGCCGACCTCGGGCACACCCGGCTGCTCACCGAGGGCGGGCCCCGGCTGCTCGGGCAACTGGTGGCCGCAGGGGTGCTCGACGAGCTGTGTCTGACCGTCTCCCCGATGCTCACGGCGGGCGGGGCGCAGCGCATCGCGGGCGGACCGGCGATCGCGGTTCCGCGACGGTTCGCACTGGTGTCTCTCCTGGAGGAGGACGGGTTCCTCTACAGCCGGTACGCGCGGGTCTGACGTGCCAGGTGGAAGGGGGGTGGAAGGGGGTGTGACCGGGCGCGGCCGGGGGAAGGCGGGGTCAACACCAAGAAGCCGAATTCGGCGGAATCTTCCGTTCCGGTTGGCTTCGGGTGGGCAGACATAGGACACGCAGACCCCGTGCGAGCACGGGGAAGGATGGTTTCCGCAGGCCTTGACGGCCCACGGAGGACTGAGGGCCACGGGGGTCCTCGAAGGAGAATGAGGCGCTGGTGTTCACAAGCGTTTTGATGATCGAGAAGGCCCTGACGTCCGCCGACGTTGAGTTCGTCACCACTTTGCACGGTGACGAGCCGGTCTCCTTCCACGTCCTGCTCCAGCCTCGCGGCGATCAGGCGGACCGCTTGCTGCGGGCCATCGACGACGTCGCGCTCGGCGAGCTGGACGAGGCGGCGAAGGAGCACGAGACGCCCGAGGGCGACGAGGCCAAGGGATTCGGGGTCCGGGCCCTGGACGTGTCCCTGCAGGCGCTGCACGCCGCCGGCAGCGAGGCGGTGGGACGGCTGGTGGAGGACCACCCGCTGGACGCGCTCAAGGCACTCGTCGAGGAGACCGGGGCGGACGAGGTGATCGTCCTGACCGACCCGCACTACGTGGAGGAGTTCTTCCACCGGGACTGGGCGTCGCGCGCCCGGCACAAGGTGGGGGTGCCGGTGCTGAAACTCTTCTCGCACAGCAAGGTGTAACCGCCGTCGGTTCGACGGGAGCTCTGCGCCGAGGGGCGAGGGGCGAGTGGCGCGGGCCGCGGGGTGAGTGGCCGGCCGGCGGTGGTTCGTGGCCGGTCGGGCACTTTCCTCCCCTGGGTGGGCTGCGGTGGGTCTTGGGGGTGGGGCGCCGGGAGGTGGGGGCTGTTCGTGGCGGTGGCCGCGCCCCTCCGTCGGACAGGGGTGGTGTGCGCAATAGGGTGGGGGCGTCACCGTCGTACCGCACCTGGGAGAGACACGCATGGCACCCGGCCTTCCTTCCGCCATGGACCGACCGCACTTCATCGGCATCGGCGGGGCCGGGATGTCCGGGATCGCCAAGATCCTGGCCCAGCGCGGGGCCGAGGTGGCCGGCAGCGACGCCAGGGAGTCGGCGACCGCCGAGGCGCTGCGGGCGCTGGGCGCGACCGTGCACATCGGGCACGCCGCCGAGCACCTGGCCGACGACGCGAGCTGCGTGGTCGTGTCGTCGGCGATCCGCGCGGACAACCCGGAGCTGGCCCGCGCCGCCGAACTGGGCATCCCGGTGGTCCACCGCTCGGACGCCCTCGCCCGGCTGATGGACGGCCTGCGGCCGATCGCCGTCGCCGGCACGCACGGCAAGACCACCACGACCTCCATGCTGGCGGTCTCCCTGTCCGCGCTGGGCCTGAACCCCTCGTACGCCATCGGCGGCGACCTGGACGAGCCCGGTTCCAACGCGCTGCACGGCGACGGCGAGATCTTCGTCGCCGAGGCCGACGAGTCGGACCGCAGCTTCCACAAGTACGCCCCCGAGGTCGCGATCGTCCTCAACGTGGAGCTGGACCACCACGCCAACTACGCGTCGATGGACGAGATCTACGAGTCCTTCGAGACGTTCGCCGAGAAGATCGTGCCCGGCGGCACGCTGGTGATCTCCGCCGACCAGGAGGGCGCGCGGGAGCTGACCCGGCGGGTCGAGGGCGTGCGGGTGGTGACGTACGGCGAGGCCGAGGACGCCGACGTACGCGTGCTGTCGGTCGTGGCGCAGGGGCTGAGGAGCGAGGTCAGCGTCCTGCTGGACGGACGGGAGCTGACCTTCGGGGTCTCCGTGCCCGGCCGCCACTACGCCCTCAACGCCGTCGCCGCGCTGGTGGCCGGCGTCTCCCTCGGGGTTCCCGCCGCCGAGCTGGCGCCCGCGCTCGCCGCCTACACCGGCGTCAAGCGCCGTCTCCAGCTCAAGGGCGAGGCGGCCGGTGTGCAGGTGATCGACTCCTACGCGCACCACCCGACGGAGATGACGGCCGACCTGGAGGCGATGCGCGCCGCCGCCGGCGACGCCCGCATCCTCGTCGTCTTCCAGCCGCACCTGTTCTCCCGGACCCAGGAGCTGGGCAAGGAGATGGGCCAGTCGCTGGCGCTGGCGGACGGCTCCGTGGTCCTCGACATCTACCCGGCCCGCGAGGACCCGATCCCGGGCGTGACCAGTGAGCTGATCATCGAGGCGGCGCGGGCCGCGGGCGCCGCGGTGACGCCGGTGCACGACAAGGACGAGGTGCCGTCGGTGATCGCGGGAATGGCCGGCCCCGGTGATCTCGTTCTCACCATGGGCGCGGGTGACGTGACGGACCTGGGCCCGCGCATCCTGGACCGTCTCGCACAGAAGTAGAGGGGTTGGCCACCATGTCGTACGACGTCGAGAAGCCCGACGAGCAGTGGCGGGCGGAGCTGTCTCCGGCCGAGTACGCCGTGCTGCGCCAGGCCGGGACCGAGCCCGCGTTCGTCGGTGAGTACACCGACACCAAGACGACCGGCGTCTACTCCTGCCGGGCCTGCGGCGCCGAACTCTTCACCTCCGACACCAAGTTCGAGTCCCACTGCGGGTGGCCGTCCTTCTTCGACCCGAAGGACACCGACGCGGTGGAACTGATCGACGACCGCTCGCACGGCATGGTGCGGACCGAGGTGCGTTGCGCGCGCTGCGGCTCGCACCTCGGCCATGTGTTCGAGGGGGAGGGCTATGCCACCCCCACCGACCAGCGGTACTGCATCAACAGCATCTCGCTGCGGCTGACGCCGACCGAGGGCTGACCGCACCGGAGGCCCCCGCCCGGCCCCTCACAGCACCTTCCGCTGGACCAGCGCCGACAGCACCAGCATCCCCGGCAGCAGGGGGAGCCAGACCGTCAGGACGCGGTAGCCGATGACGGTGGCCGTGGCGAGGGCGAGGGGGGTGCCGTAGCCGGCCAGGGTGAGGACCAGGGCCGCGTCGATCGGGCCGATGCCGCCGGGGGCCGGGACCGCGCCCGCGGCGGTGCTGGCGGCCAGGAACGCGAAGACCAGCTGCGGCCAGGACAGCGGGACGCCCAGCGAGGTGCCCACCGAGGCGACCACGCAGGCCTGCAGCAGCGGCGCCGCCATCGCTCCTCCCCACAGCGGGAGGAAGCGGCCGGGCCGGGTGTGCAGATGCCGGGCGTCGGTGAGGGCCGTACGGACGAAGTCCAGCGCCGGGCGGCGCAGGGGGCGTACCAGCGTCAGGACGACCGCGGTCGCCGCGGGCGCGAGCAGGATGCCCACGACGGCCAGCATCAGGGTCCGCCCGTCCGGGAGGACCGTGACGGGCGGTACGGCCGTGGGCGCGGCCAGCACGAAGAGCAGGAGCAGCGGGGTCTTCGCCAGGGCTCTGACCAGGGAGTACAGGGCGATCGAGGTGGTCGCTCGGGGGAGCGCGACGCCCTGGCGCAGCAGGAAGCGGACGGTGACCGCGTGCGCGCCGATGCTCGCCGGGAGCAGGTGGTTCGCGGCACCCGCGGCGATCTGGGAGGCGAGCAGCAGGCCCTTGGGCAGCCGGTCGGGGATCGCGCCCTGGCGGACGCAGGCGGCGGCGACCCAGCCCAGGCAGGTGAAGACGAGTCCGGCCAGCAGCCACCAGGGGTCGGCGGTGGCGAGACGGGCGGCACCGTCGCGGACGGCGTTCCAGTCGATCGCCGCCCAGATGCCGAGCAGCAGGAGCGGCAGCAGGCTCAGGACGCGGCGGGCGGTGGCGGAGCCGAGGGCCCGGCGGGCGGACGAGGCGGGCGGCGGGGGGCGGTCGGTCCGCGTGG
>NZ_MPOH02000016.1:270773-470852 GCF_001896135.2 Streptomyces phaeoluteigriseus | reverse complement strand
GCCTTCGCCGACCACCGCCCGACTCGGTGAGTTGAGACCTGCGGGACGCCCAGCCCGTCCGAGGCAGGAGAAGCGCACGCCCTGTCCGTCCGGGGCGGGGAAAGCGCACTCCAGCTTGTCCGAGCAGGGGAAGCACACGCCCAGCCCGTCCGGGCCGAGAAAACGCACGCCCAGCTTGTCCGGGGCGGGGAAAGCGCACGCCCAGTCCGTCCGAGGCAGAAGAGGCGCACGCCCAGCCCGTCCGGGCCGGGAAAACGCATGCCCAGCCCCTCCCGGGCGGAAGAGGCGCACGCCCGGCCAGGGCGTCGGAAATCGCGTGGCCCCCGCACCGCACCGCGTGGTCAACTGCGTTCATGAGCCTGACCAGTGAGATCTTCCTCCTGCGTGAGGACGGCAGCCGCCACATCCTCGGCATCGAGGAGGACACCAGGCCCGACGGGACGGACCTCGCCGGCCCGGAGTCGTGGCGTACGAAGGTGTGGGGCTCGCCGTCGATCCGCCGCATCGGCGCCCGCTTCCTGCCCGCCCTGGTCGACGTCGACGACGGCGAGGTCGTCGCTCCCGCCCAGATCCCCGCCTTCCTGGACGAGATCGCCCTGGTCCGCGCCGAGTCGACCCGGCTCGCCACCGAGACCTGCACGCCGGACCGGACGGTCGAGCAGCACACCCGGCACATCGAGAGCCGCCTGGACGGCATCGAGGCGAGCGCCCGGTACGCGCAGCGGCTCGGCGCAGGCCTGCTGATCTGGTGAGGGGCCGTGGGCAGCCCGCCCCGCCCGTCAAAACCCCCGCAACACAAGCGGTCTAGACTCTTCCCGCAACGGCTCGGAACCCGCGTGGTCGAGAGTGGGCAGACATGGCCAGACCCGAAGGGTATTCGGCGCTTTGATACGGATAGATTCAGTCACCAAGCGGTACCCGGACGGAACGGTGGCGGTCGACCGCCTCTCGCTCGAGATACCCGACCGCTCGATCACCGTCCTCGTCGGCCCCTCGGGATGCGGCAAGACGACGACCCTGCGCATGATCAACCGGATGGTCGAGCCGACCGAGGGCACCATCCTCATCGACGGCGTCGACAGCCGTCAGCAGCCGGTCAACATCCTGCGGCGGTCCATGGGTTACGTCATCCAGAACGCCGGACTCTTCCAGCACCGCACGATCATCGACAACATCGCCACCGTGCCGCGGCTGCTCGGCTGGAGCAAGGACAAGTCCCGGGCGCGGGCCCGCGAGTTGATGGAACGCGTCGGCCTCGACGCCGCACTCGCCAAGCGCTACCCCTACCAGCTCTCCGGCGGACAGCAGCAGCGCGTCGGTGTCGCGCGCGCCCTCGCCGCGGACCCGCCGGTCCTGCTGATGGACGAGCCGTTCTCGGCCGTCGACCCCGTCGTCCGCAAGGGGCTCCAGGACGAACTGCTGCGCATCCAGGAGGAGTTGGGCAAGACCATCGTCTTCGTCACGCACGACATCGACGAAGCCGTCAAGATCGGCACGATGGTCGCCGTCCTGCGCACCGGCGGTCGTCTCGCCCAGTTCGCGCCGCCCGCCGAACTCCTGTCGAGCCCCGCCGACGCGTTCGTCGAGGACTTCCTCGGCGCCGACCGCGGCATTCGGCGCCTGTCGTTCTTCTCCTCCGCCGGACTCGACCTGCTGACCGCGCCGATCGTCGCCGTCGACGCCACCGCCGAGCAGATCGCCGCCCGCGCCGACGCCGGCGCGCCCTACCTCCTCGTCACCGACGTCGACGGCAAGCCCCTCGGCTGGAGCGAGCCGGGCCGGCTGACCGCGGGCCGTATCGACAGGGGCCAACTGCTCTCCCACGGGCGGCCGTTCGTGGCCGGGCAGGAGTCGCTGCGGGCCGCCCTCGACTGCGCCGTGCTCTCGCCCACCGGCTGGGCGGTCGCCGTGGACGGCGAAGGGCGGGCGGCCGGGGTCGTCTCCCAGCAGGCCATCGGCGAGGCGATCCGCGGAGCCCACGAGGACAGCGTCGGCCCGGCCAAGGTCCTGCGATGAGCGGCTTCTTCGACATCCCCAGCGACCTCCAGCACAGCTGGTGGGGCCTCATCGGACTGCACCTTCGCGAGGCCCTGCTGCCCGTCCTGGCCGGCCTGCTGCTCGCCCTCCCGCTCGGCCAGCTCTGCGTGCGCGTGCGCTGGTTGTACGCGCCGGTGCTGTGGGTGACCACCGTGCTCTACGCCATCCCGTCGCTGGCCTTCTTCGTCGTCCTCATCGACTACACCGGCCAGACCGAGCTGACCGTGATGATCCCGCTGACCGTGTACAGCCTGGTCGTGCTGGTCCCCGCGATCGTCGACGCGGTGCGTTCGGTGCCGCAGGAGACCCTGGCCGCGGCCACCGCCATGGGCTTCGGGCCCGTACGCCGCTATCTCCAGGTCCAGTTGCCGATCGCCGTGCCCGCGATCATCGCCGGGCTGCGGGTGGCCACCGTCTCCAGCATCAGCCTCGTCAGCGTCGGCACCCTCATCGGCAACCAGGGCGCCCTCGGCAACCTGCTCCACGACGCCACCATCTACAACCGTCCCGAACTCGCCTGGAACGCCGTCATCACCATGGCCGTCCTGGCGATGCTCGCCGACGCCGTGCTGGTGCTCGTACGCGTTCTGCTCACCCCCTGGATGCCGAGCGGCGCCGGTCGCCGCACGACGCCGAGAACCGCCGGGACCCGGCCCGTACCGGCCGAGCCCGCCCTGAAGGACGCAGCCCGGTGAACGTACTCGACTTCGTCAGCGCCTTCTTCAGCGACAGCGCCCACTGGCAGGGCTACGACGGCATCCCCACCCGCCTGAGCGAACACCTCGGGTACACGCTGGAGGCGCTCGCCTTCGCCGCCGTGATCGGACTGCCGGTCGGCCTGGTCACCGGCCACTACGGCCGCGGCGGCAACGCCCTCTCCCTCATCGCCACCGCCGGCCGGGCCCTGCCCACCTTCGGTCTGCTCGTGCTGATGACGATGCTGATCGGGTTCGGCATGCTGCCCGTGATGATCCCGCTGGTCGTCCTCGCCGTCCCGCCGATCCTGGTCACCACCTACGAGGCGATGCGCTCCGTCGACCCGTCCCCGGTGGACGCCGCGCGCGGCATGGGCATGGCCGAGACCCGGATCCTCCTCCAGGTGGAAGTCCCGGTCGCCCTCCCGCTGATCCTCGGCGGCCTGCGTTCGGCCGCCATCCAGATCGTCTCCACCGCCACCATCGCCGCGTACGTCAGTCTCGGCGGCCTCGGCCGCTACATCATCGACGGCCTCTACCAGCGCGACTACGAGAAGGTCGTCGGCGGCGCCAGCCTCACCGCCGGCATGGCCCTGGCCACCCTCGCGGTGTTCTGGGCGATCACCAAGGTGACGGTGTCACCGGGGGTGCGCAGAAGCGCGTAGCGACCGGGCCGCGGACAGCAGGGCCGCAGACCGGCGCGGCCTGCTGTCGGCGGCCACCGACCGCCGCAGGCCGTCGGCTGCCGCGCCGTCGACCGACAGGCCGTCGGGGTTGGCCGTACCGCGATCGCGTCCACCTCGAACAGCATCCCGGGCAGGGCCGGCGCGGCCACCCCGCTCGGGGTCCGGCGCGGACTCCAGCCGGTCGAGGGCGAGGTCCACCTGTGCCGCCAGGTCACCCGGCGCGGGCGCGCCTGAGGTGTCGGAGGCGTACCGCCCGGCGATGAGGACGAGTTCGCCGGGCGCGGAGACGGCGTGGCCGTAGCCGGGGGGCGTCGGGTCGTGCAGGGCGGGCGGTTGGTGATCGTCGGTGCGTCGAGGCTGCTCGTACCGGGCACAACACGCCTGCCGGGCACGGGCGTTGCCGCGTCACCCGGATCAGGGCCCCAGGACGCCGTCATCCCTCCGACCGGGCCAGCGCCTGTTCCAGGACCACCAGTAGAGCGTCCCGCACCGAGCCGCGCTCGCGGGCGTCGAAGACCAGCACCGGGACGCCCTCGGACACGTCCAGGGCCCAACGGACCTCGTCCAGCCCGTGCTCCACCTGACCGTCGAAAGCGTTCACGGCGACGGCGAACGGGATCCGCTTGTGCTCGAAGTAGTCGACGGCGGCGTAGCAGTCGTCGAGGCGGCGGGTGTCGACGATGACGAGCCCGCCGACCGCGCCCTCCACGATGTCGTCCCACATGAACCCGAAGCGCTCCTGTCCCGGCGTACCGAACAGATACAGCTTCAGGGTCGGATCGATGGTGATGCAGCCGAAGTCCATCGCGACCGTGGTGGTGGTCTTGCGCGGGGTGTGGCTGAGGTCGTCCACCCCCGCCGCCACCTCGGTGATGGCCGCCTCGGTGGTCAGCGGCTCGATCTCGGAGATCGAGCCGACGGCGGTGGTCTTGCCCACGCCGAAGCCGCCCGCGATCACCAGTTTCACCGGCAGCGGCGGCCGGACGGCGGCCTGACCGGCGAAATGGCCGACAAGCGGTTCAGTCGGAGTCACGGAGTACCCCCCGGGATTCGGGGATGGCCCGCAGGCCATCGATAACCCTGCGCAGGACGGACGCGTCATGGGTGACGCCGGAGTCGGGCACGTGCACCGACAGCTGCCCGGCCGCGCGCAGGTCCTCGGCGAGGACCCGCACCACGTTCAGGTGCAGCCGCAACCGGGCCGCGATCTCTGCGATCGACTGCGGCTGCCTGCATGCGGCGACGATGTCGTGCTGTTCGAAGGAGAGCCGGTCGAGCGCTTCGAGCCCGGCGGCGGTGGCCACCAGCTGGGTCTCCACGGGCATCGGCCGACCGGTCGCGGCCTCACCCGCGCCCGCCACCCGGCCGGCGGTGACCAGGAAGGGCCGGACGGCGGACGCCGGGCCGACGGGTGTGACGCCGTCCTCGCCGGCGCCGCGCGGAGTGCGGCCGTCCGCCATCGGTGGTTGGTTTCCTCTCTGGACCGGCGGCGAGCGCTCAGCGCGACTTGGTGGCGCCGACGCTGTTCTTCAGCTCCAGCACGAGCTGGGGGCTGAGCGCGGTGCCGGCCCGGTTGGCGAACACGGTCATCTCGTAGGCGATGTTGCCCAGCTTGGCCTCCTTGTCGGTGACCACACCGAGTACGGCGCCGCTGCCGATCGCGGAGACCAGCACATGGCCGCCCTCCAGATCGATGATGACCTTGTTCAGACCGCCCAGGCCGTAGTTGCCGGAGGCGCCCGCGGCCAGGCTGGTGATGCCGGAGACGATCGCGGCCAGCCGCTCCGAGTCGGCGTGCTCGCGCAGCTCCGACACCGCGATCAGCAGGCCGTCGGTGGACACCGCGATGGCGTCCACGACCCCTGCCGTCTCGGTGGCGAAACGGTTGAGCAGCCAGGTGAAGTCGGCTGCTGCGGCCCGCAGGTCGGTCGGCGTGGCGTCTCCCGCGGGAGTGTCACCTGTCGACGTGCTCACTGCTCGGCTCCTTCCGGAAGATGGTTCTGGCGGTGCGTGGTGTTCCGGTCGTCGTCGGCCCGGTGGTCGGTCCGGCCGTCGGCCCGGTGGGCACTCCGGTCGTCCGTCGGACGGTCGGTCCGGTGGTCGGTCTTACCGTCGTCGCGCTCGGCGCCATCGCGGAGGGCGGGGCCGTCGGTCGTCGGGCGGGGGTGCTCGCCGGTGTCGCGGTGGGCGCGTTCCACGGCCGCCTCGAACTCCTCCAGCGCGCTGCGGACGGCGTCCGCGTCGGCGGGCGGAGGCGGCGACAGCCGCGCGCTCTGCCGGGCGGCTGCCTCCGCGGTGGTCCGCAGGGTGGCCCCGCGCACGCGGCGGCGGAGCGGACGGGCACCGTCGGGGGGCGTGCCCGCCGCCGGACCGGTCGGGACTCCCACCGTGGTGCACTGGTCGTCGACGCCGGGCACGGCCTCGGTCTCGCGATCGGTCCCGGGCACGGCCTCGGTTTCGACACTGGTCTCGACGCCGGGCACGGCCTTGGTTTCGACACCGGTTTCCGCACCGGTTGCGGCCTCGGCCGACTCGCGCCGTGGCACCCGGCGGGGGAGCGGGAGCGGGTCCTGGTCCTCCGCCGCCGCCCAGGCCGGCACGGAGGCCGCCCGGGAAGGGCCTCCCGCAGGGATCGGGGCCGGGGCCGACGCGGTGGGGGAGTCCGGCGTAACCGGCAGGGCCGTGGCCGTCGCACCGGGCGCCGTACCCGCCGTCGTACCGGACGGGAGGGCGGCCTTGGCGCCGGCCGGGAGTGCGGCCGTCGCCGGGGCCGCGCCCTGGAGGGCGGCGCCGCTCGGGGTCAGCAGCAGGGCCGAGGGGATGGAGACCTCCGCCGTGACGCCGCCGCCCGGTGTGCGGGTGAGGGTGACGTCGATGTCCCAGCGGCGGGCCAGCGCGCCGACCACGAACAGGCCGAGCACCTTGGTCGGGACGAGGTCGAGTCGTTCGCGGCGCACCAGGCGGGCGTTCTCCTCGGCGAGGCGCTCGGCGCTCATGCCCAGGCCGTGGTCGGCGACGGTGATCGTCGCGCCGTCGTCGCCGGGGCGGACCCGTACCTCGACGGGGCTGCCCGTGGGGGAGAACGACACGGCGTTCTCCAGCAGTTCGGCGATCATCAGGGTCAGGTCGCCGATGATGTCCGGTTCGACGAGGACCTCGGTGCCGGCGTACAGCTGCACGCGCTGGAAGCCCTCGATCTGGCCGAGTGCCGCGCGCACCACGTTGGTGAGCGCGGCCGGACCCGAGTCGAGAACGGTCTCGCGGATACCGGCCAGCAGCATCAGGCTGTCCGCGTTGCGGCGCAGCCGGACCGCGATGTGGTCGATGGAGTAGAGGCGTTCGAGCAGCGCCGGGTCGGTCTCCCCGCGCTCCACCGCGTCGATCAACGCCAGTTGGCGGGTCGTCAGGTTGCTGACGCGGCGCCCCACGTTGCCGAACATCTCGGCGACGTTGCGCCGGCTGAGCACCTGGCGTTCCAGCAGCGCGGCCGCTGTCGTCTGGACGTTGTTCAGGGCCTCGGCGAGCGCGCCGATCTCGTCGTCGGCGGTGACCGGCAGCTCGCGCAGCCGCGGCGGTCCGCTCTCCTCGGCGTCGTCGTCGGCCACCCGGGCCAGCTCACGCCCGGCGACGTCGGCGACCTCCTGAGCGGCCCCGGTCAGGGCCAGCACCGGACGGATCACGGAGCGGCGCACCAGGGCCGCCAGCCCGATCCAGACGGCGAAGCCCAGCAGCGCCAGGCTCAGCAGCAGACCCGCGCGCCACTCGGCGCTGGCGGCCGCGTCGTCGGCACGGTCGGCGATCTGGTCGATGAGCGAGCCGGTGATCCTCAGCCGGGTCTCGGCCTGCTCGTTGTAGTGGTGGTAGGAGTCCAGCGCCTCGCGGAACGCGGTGCGGATCTCCTCCCGCGACTCGGCCTGCAACGCACTCGGGTCGACGGCGAGTTCGGCGTAGTGCTGCCCGATGACGGCCTGCGCCGCGTTGTGCTCGATGTCGCCGAGGAGGTCGGTCTGCGCCTCGGTGGCGAACCGCGCGAAACGATCGGCCTGGTAGGTGTACAGCTCGTGGGAGCCGACCGCGCCGGTGAACTCGATGAGGGCGTTGCTGTCACCGGTCCGCGCCGAGAACACACCGGTCTCGTAGGCGCCGTGGGCGGCGTCGGCCCGCAGCAGCGAGTCGAGCAGGCTGCCGGTGAAGGTGGTGGCGAGGGAGGCGTCGTGGTCCAGGCCCAGCCCGTCGATGAGGCCGTCGGCGGCTCCCGAGTAGGCCGGGTCGATGTTGTCGGCGGGCAGATAGCCCTGCTCGATGGTGTCCCGCAGACCGGCCAGACCCTCGATCTCACGCAGCGCCACCGCCTCGGTGTCCGGCAGCCGGTCGCCGAAGGCCTCGCGCACCTTCTGGATCTGCGTGTCCACGGCGAGCTGGGCGATCCGGTAGGCGGAGGTGGAGGGCGTGCCCCCGTCGAAGGACGCCTCGTAGCGCACGGAGAGCAGGACGGCCTGCTGGTGCTCGGCCTGCACATCGGCGACCAACTGGGCGACCTGGGCGCTGTTTCGGACCAGTTGGGCGGCCGACTCGGAGTGGTCGGACTCCTCCAGCAGATCGCTGATGACCCAGGTCAGCAGCAGGGCGATCACCGTCAGCGGGACGCCGACGAGGACGTTGAGCTTGCGCTGGAAGGGCCACCGGTCGGCGAATCCCCGCAGGCCCCGGCGGACGGACGAGGCCGCCGACCGTCGGGATCCCCCCTGGTCGTGCCGCTCGTGCGAAGCCGAGAGACGGGGGGAGGGCGCGTCCACCTTGGTCGTGGACACCAGGCCTCCTTCATGAGGTCGTGCGCACCGCGCGTCGCACGCTTCTGTCCGATGGTGATCGAAGTTCTCAGCAACCCGGCCGGACGCGCGACGGCACCACGAGTGATGCGTCACGGCACCGGAGCGGCCCCCGCAAACCGCTGTGACCGACGCCAACTCCGGCGACACTATCGCCTCTTCGATCGATCAAGCGCGTCGCCCTACGTCAAGAATCCATTACAAACCGCCGTCTCCAGGGTGTCGTACTGGCATTTCCTCCTTCACAAACGGCCACAATCGCTCGCGCATCGAAGCCAATCGGTGACCCGGTGGCACTTGACTGACGGAGAACGCGCTGGATTGGATCAGGTGGAGCGTTCGTTTACTCCACCAACCTCCGAGCCCGGAACGGCAGACGTGACTTCCAACGCCCACAGCAGCAGGTCCCTCAGGAACCACCCAGGCGCGGCGGCCGTCGCGCTCGCCGCGATGACGGCCCTGCTGGCGGGTTGTTCCTCCTCCGACGACACCGACCCGCTCGCCGGAGACAAGGCGGCCGGTGACACCGTCGTCGTCGGCTCCAACAACTTCGCCGAGAGCATCCTGCTGGCCGACATCTACGGCGAGGCCCTCAAGGCCAAGGACATCAAGGTGTCCTACAAGCCCAACATCGGCAGCCGTGAGACCACGTACGGCCTGCTCAAGAACGGTTCCATCACCGTCCTGCCCGAGTACAACGGCTCGCTGCTGGCGTACCTCGACGCCGATGCCGAGCAGAAGTCGGTCGAGGCCGTCAACGCCGCGGCCAAGGCGAAGCTCGACCCCAAGCTGACCCTGCTGGAGTCCTCGCCCGCCGAGGACAAGGACTCCGTCACGGTCAACGCGGAGACCGCCAAGAAGTACAACCTCACCGCGCAGTCCACCCTCGCCGACCTCAAGGACATCGCTCCCGAGCTGGTCCTCGGCGGTTCGCCCGAGTTCCAGACCAGGCAGCAGGGCATGGTCGGCCTGGAAGCGGTGTACGGGCTGAAGTTCAAGTCCTTCAAGGCCCTGGACGCCGGAGGTCCGCTGACCCAGGCCGCGCTGAAGAAGAACACCGTGCAGGCGGCGGACATCTTCACGACGGACCCGACCATCACCAAGGAGAAGTTCGTCGTCCTCCAGGACCCGGAGAACCTCTTCGGTTTCGCGAACGTGACCCCGCTGGTCTACAAGAGCGGGCTCTCCCAGGAGGGCGTCGACGTGCTCAACGAGGTCTCCGCCAAGCTCGACACGAAGACCCTGCTGGACCTGGACTACCAGGTGCAGCAGGAGAGCAAGGATCCGCTGGACGTCGCCAAGGCCTGGCTGAAGTCCGTCGGCCTGGGCTGACCTGCCCGCGTCGGACACGACAGCACCCCTGATAGTCCTGAACGGCACCACCCTCACCGTCGGCGAGCTGATCGCGCTCGTCGACGGTGCGGCCGTGCCCGCCCTCGCCCGCGGGGCCCGTGCCCTGCCTCGCCCCTGGGGCCCGTGCCCGCCCTCGCCCCCCGAGGCCCGCGAGCGCCGTCGCCCCCCGAGGCCCCGCGAGCGGGCGGTACGGTCCTTCCGCGCCGGCCGCCGGCCGCCGGCCCCGGCCTCCGTCGGGCACGCCGTCGCGCGGCCTGGAGGAGGCCGCCGGCTTCGCCGGCCAGGCCGCCCGCCGGACCCTGCGCGCGACCGAGGCGTACCTCACGGTCCTCGGCTGTGAACTCCGCGCCCCGGTGCGGGCGTTGGGGACGCACGCCGTACGACCGGCGGCCGCCGCCTTCACCGTGGCGGACGGCGCCCTGCCCGACGGCACGGACGACCGCCCACTGACCGGTGACGTGACGGCGGCGGCCGGACCGCTGCCGCCGCTCGCGCAATGGTGAGCGCCGCCGCCCGTGCCCGGTTACCCTGCTCGATCATGAACAGGCGGCGGCAGAAGAAACTGGCCACGAAACTCGTCACCGCGGTGTTGCTCGACGAGGGGGCCCGCGTCGACGCCCTGCTGCGGGCCGGCGCCGACCCGGCGGCGGCCGACCGCGACGGCACCACCGCGCTGTACCTCGCCTCCGTCCAGGGCCACCCCGGCATCGCCCGGCGGCTGCTGGAGGCCGGTGCCCCGCCCGACGCGGAGAGCGCGGGACCCGGCTCGGAGGGCACGCCGCTGTGCGCGGCCGCCTGCTGGGGACACACCGAGACGGTCCGCGTCCTGCTGGCGCACGGCGCCGACCCCGGCCTGCGCGAGGACCGGGGCACGGGCCGGACACCGCTGGAATGGGCGCAGCGGGGACCTCACCCGGAGACGATCGCCGTGCTGCGCGCCGCGGGGACGGCCGCTCCCACGCCGTAGGGACGCCGGCCCCCGCGGTGAGTCCGGCGGAGTCCCGCTCAGGCGGGCTCACCGGCCCGCGCCAACGGCGGCTGATCGGCCGTCCGCGCCGCCTTCCGCCGCTGTCTGCGGACCCTGCGCGGCTCCTGGTCCGGCAGCCACCCGAAGGTCAGGCAACTGCCCACGACCCCGAGGAGCAGGCCGACGAGGAAGCCCCCGAGGTTCGAGGTGGGCCACGTCCCCAGGGACAGCAGGACGCCGATGATCGAGTAGAACAGCCGCTGCGTCGGGTTGAAGAGGATCAGCAGCCCGATCAGCACCATGAGGGTGGGCAGCAGATAGCCGGCCAGGCCCTGCATGCCGACGCGCAGGATCACCGGAAGCGGCGCCTTCATGGTCACCAGGATCTCCACGCCGCCCAGGACGAGCAGCAGTCCGCCCGGGAAGGGCCGGCTCGCGGTCCACCGCCGGAAGCGGTTCACCGCGGACAGCCCTCGCCCCCGAAGCGCATGTGCAGGTCGGGCAGCTTGAACACGGCTGCGGTGGCGGCGTAGTTGTGCTGGTACAGGTTGTTGATGACGACCTTGTCGGCCTGCTGGCCGTAGACGCCCGGCAGGCCGCGGGTGTCGACCTTGTCGAAGGTGCTGGCGTCGCGGCCGATCTCGATGTTGTTGAACGAGGCGTCACCGGTGATGTCGTCCGAGTCGATGGCCAGGTTCTCCACGCTCACCTTGGTGCCCTTGTCGCCCGCGGTGAGGACGAGCTGGATGCCACCGAGGTCGACGCTCTGGCACAGGCTGGTCAGCTTGCCCGACTTCACCACCGAGGTGACGACCAGGACCTGACCGCCGGTCTCACCCTCGTTGGGGCTGTTCTCGATCATGTGGTCCAACGAGCCGAACTGCGCGAAACCGTTTCCTTCGAGCTTGTCGGCGGTCACCACGAACGGCATGCCGGAGATCGCGAACTGCACACCCAGGGCTCCCTGGGCGGTGAGCACCGCGAGGCCGGCGGCGACGCAGGTCGCGGGTACGGCCATCACGGCCGCCCGGCGCAGCCGGACCCGACCGCGCCTTGCTGCGGAACCGCTTTCCGGGTTCCCGGGGATGTTCTCGGCGGACGACGTGACGTCCGAGGACGAGGCCATGTCTGCTCCCATGGGCATAGTCATGCGGGTTGGGCTTCAGTGGCGTGTTGTCCTGGCGCGGACAGCGGCTGCCGCGCACGTCTCCTCGCAACTCCCGGAAGCCGCAAGGGCTTACTCGTTACGCGTCAGTAGCCGACGAGGAAGTTACCGATGGTTACACCCCAGGGTCAAGGGAGATGTGGAAAAAGGGTGTGCGAAGTGTGCCGCCTGCGGACCGGTGCGCCGGCCGACCCCTCGCATATATCCGCGCGGGCCATCAACTTCCGCGCACACGCTTGACGGTGACGGTCCATCAGGTCTACAACTCTCGGTGACTCAGCCCGGATCCGTGGCGCCGGATCCGCAGCGCGGCGAGCCGCTCTCCGCGCTCCCGGACCCCCGGTCCGGCCGTCCCTTCGAACCGACGGCCGGACCTCCCGTCACTACGGGTACCACCTGCCCGGGCATCCAGCACGGGCCCTCACGCGCCCCGAGTCCGATTCCCGCACGGCGCCGCCACGGCCGCCTTTCCCCCTGCCGGCCGTGCCCGTCGCCACCTCCGCTGCCGGTCCGTCACGTACGGAGAAGGCGTTCCGGGCCGGCACCGGACGGGCGTCGGCCCGCGACCGGCAACTCCCCTGAGCACACCTCTCGGAACACCTCAAGGAACACCTCTCAGAGCGCCTCAGAAAAGCCCTGAGGCACCCCCACCCGAGAAACGAGGCACCCGCATGCGCACTCGCCCCCTCCTCGCCCTCGCCGCTACCGTCGCCGCCCTCTCGCTGACGGCGGCCACCCCGGCCTCCGCGGCCGACCCGGCCGTCCTCACCACGGCCAACGGCGACGTCGCGGTCGGTGACGTCCTCACCGCCTCCCTCGCCGGCGGCACCAACGCCACCCTCTACTCCTCCGCCACCGGCACCAGCGGCGTCTCCTGCGCCTCCTCGGGCTTCACCGCCACCGTCACCGCCAACCCCACCGCCCCCGGCACGGCCACCGAGTCGCTCACCGGCCACACCTTCGGCAACTGCTCGGCGAACGTCGTCGGCGTGCTCGGCGTCACCAGCATCACGGTCAACAACCTGCCGTACTCCACGGCGGTGTCCTCCGCCGGCACCGTCACCGTGACCCCGCCGGCCGGCTCCGTCATCCAGACGACGGTCGTGCTGCGCACCCTCCTCGGCAGCATCAACTGCGTCTACCGGGCGCCCAGCCTGACCGGCACGGCGAGCAACGCCGACAACAGCATCACCTTCACCGGCCAGCAGTTCACCAAGTCGTCCGGCTCGTCGCTGTGCTTCGCAAACGGCTACTTCTCCGCCAAGTACGCCCCGGTGACCGCCGCCGGCGCAGCCGTCACCGTCAACTGAGCCCTGTAGAGGGACTCGGGAAACCGGTTCACCGAACGCACCGAACCGGATGAGAGACCGTTTCAGCGCCGTCGCAGGCGCAGGACCAGGGTGGCGCCGCCGATGAGCACCAGCACCGCGGCGGCGCCACCCGCCAGCATCGGCGCGGACGGCCCGGAGCCGGTCCCGGAGGCGGTGGCCACCGGGGTGCTCGCGGGCGTGGCGGCGGCCGGTGCGCCGGACGCCGTCGCCGCTCCCGACGCGGGGGCGGCGGACGGTGTCGTACCGGCTGACGTACCGGCTGAGGTGCCGGCCGTCGCGCCGGACGGGACCGAGGGGTCGGCGGACGGAGGCTTCGGCGATCCGGCCGTGGCCGCCGACGGCGAGGCCGCCGCCGCGGCCTTCTCCGGGAACACCACGTCGGAGCACGAGTAATAGGTGTCCGGCGTGCTGCTGTTCTGCCACACCGTGTACAGCACCTGGCGTCCCGTGCGGTCGGCGGGCAGTTCGGCCGTGAGCCGGTAGGCGCCGTCGCGCAGCACCGGGTCCTTCACCTGGGCGAACGGCCGCTCGGGCAGATCGTTCCAGGTGAGCGGTTGTGACGGGTCGTACCCCGGCTTCGTCAGATAGAACCTGAACGTGCCCGTGTGCGGGATCGTCGACACGTACGTCATGCGCAGCGTCCCGCCCGGTGTCAGGCGGGTCGACGGCCAGTCGGAGCGCGCGAGGTCGAGTCCCCGGTAGGCCGGCAGTCCGCCGCTGCACAGCTGCCCGTCGGGGATCGTGCTCCGGTCGCGGCCGTTCACGTTCGCCACCCGCAGGTTGTCCCAGGCCGTGAAGGGCGCGCCGTTGGCGGCCACGGCGGCCCGGCAGGCGGCCGACCCGGACGGCGGACCGCCGTCGGGGGAGCAGGCGTGGACCCGGCTGACCGGGGTCGTGGGCGCGCCGTGCGCCTGCGCCGGTGCCGCTGCCCACAGCAGCACCGGCAGGAGCGGGCTCAGGGCGGTGGCCGCCAGGACGGCGGTGCGGTCTGTGGTCGTGCGGCGCATCGGGGACGTCTCCTCGGCCGGCGCGGGAACGGTGACGACGTCCAGTACGCGGCGGCGGCCCGGCGCGTTCACCACGCCGACACACCGGGCGTCTCCCGAGCAAACCCGGGCATCCGCCGTCCAGTTGCCCCTGCCGAGGGTGGTGTTCCGGCCGGATCGAGGGTTTCCCCCGTATCCGAAAAACCGTTGCCCTGCCTATCGTTCCACCACAGCTGACCCACAGGTAACCCCTGGTGGGGCGGCTGCCCGCCCGGCCGGCCGTCGCGCAACTCCTCGATTCACCCCCCGCCGCTTCGACGACGAAGCGAATCGACCGAGGCTCCCCCCTGCTCGGAGCCGGCCACGAAAGGCACGCCCCCTTGCGCACCTCTCCCGCTCTCGGACGGAAGCTGATATCCGTCGCCGCGGTCTCCGCGGCCCTCCTCACCGCCGCCACCACCGCCTCGGTCGCCGCCACCCCGGACGGCGCGTCACGGGAGGCCGCCGCCGTCCCGGCCGCCCAGACCGAGGCCGCGCCCGGCACCCCGGCCGAGCGTCTCATCGTCGGCTACGAGTCCGCCGCCGCGGAGGCCAGGTCGAACCAGGCCGCCGAGGCCGACGCCGCCGCCAAGGGCAAGGAGACCGGCGAGGACCTCGACTTCGAGCGCCGCCTGGGCACCGGCGCCGCCCTCGTCGACCTGGGCTCCGGCCTCACCGGCGCGGACGTCGCCGACGTCGTCGCGGAGTACCGTGCCGACCCGCAGGTCGCCTACGTCGTACCGGACCGGCTGAACACCGCGAAGGCCGACCCGAACGACACCGAGTACGCCAAGCAGTGGGACCTGTACGAGGCCACGGCCGGCATGAACGTGCCCGGCGCCTGGGCCACCACGACGGGCACCGGTGTGACGGTCGCCGTCATCGACACCGGCTACGTCGCCCACACGGACCTCGCCGCGAACATCGTCGGCGGCTACGACTTCATCGCCGACACCGCCGTCTCGGTGGACGGCGACGGCCGCGACAGCAACCCGGCCGACCCGGGCGACTGGTACAACGCCAACGAGTGCGGCTCCGGCGTCCCGGCCGGCTCCTCCTCCTGGCACGGCACCCACGTGGCCGGCACCATCGCCGCCGTCACCAACAACGGCAAGGGCGTCGCGGGCATCGCCCACGGCGCGAAGATCTCCCCGGTCCGCGTCCTCGGCAAGTGCGGCGGCTACGACTCCGACATCATCGACGCCATCACCTGGGCGTCCGGCGGTACGGTTTCCGGCGTTCCCGCCAACACCAACGTCGCCAAGGTCATCAACATGAGCCTCGGTGGCGACGGCGCCTGCACCTCGGCCACCCAGAGCGCGATCAACGCGGCCGTGTCCCGCGGCACGACCATCGCCGTGGCCGCCGGAAACGAGAACGACAACGTCGCGAACCACTCGCCGGGCAACTGCAACAACGTCATCTCGGTGGCCGCGACCAGCCGCACCGGCGCCAAGGCCTCGTACTCCAACTACGGTTCCCTCGTGGACATCTCGGCGCCCGGCGGCCAGACCAGCACCGGCACCGCGAACGGCATCCTGTCCACGCTGAACTCCGGCGCCAAGACGGCGTCCACCGAGTCGTACGCCTACTACCAGGGCACCAGCATGGCCACCCCGCACATCGCGGGCCTGGTCGCGCTGATGGAGTCGGCGAACCCCTCGCTGACCCCGGCGCAGATCGAGACGGCCGTCAAGAGCAACGCCCGTGCCCTGCCCGGCGCCTGCTCCGGCGGCTGCGGCGCGGGTCTGGCGGACGCGGCCAGGACGGTGCAGGCGGTGAGCGGCTCCGGCGGCTCCACGGGGGGCACCACCTTCACCAGCACCACCGCGGTCGCCATTCCGGACAACGGCTCGGCCGTCGAGTCCTCGATCGCCGTCACCGGCCGTACCGGCAACGCGCCCACGGCCCTGCAGGTCGGCGTGGACATCACCCACACCTACCGCGGTGACCTGGTGATCGACCTCGTCGCCCCGGACGGCACGGCGTACCGCCTGAAGGCGTCCAGCACCTCGGACTCCGCGGACAACGTCGTGACCACCTACTCGGTGAACGCCTCCAGCGAGGTGGCCAACGGCACCTGGAAGCTGCGGGTGCAGGACGTGGCCGCGCAGGACACCGGCCGCGTCAACAGCTGGAAGCTGACCTTCTAGGTCGGGAGGCTGTACGCGGGGGAAGCCCGCGCAGCCGTACGAACGGGCGGGCCGGCCGGTGTGGATGGACACCGACCGGCCCGCCGCACGTCCGGGTCAGGAAGCCACGCGCTGTTCCAGCGAGGCCAGCACCCGTGTGCCCCGGTCGGCACGGGCGTCGAGGCCGGGGAGCAGACCCGGTACCGCGATGCTGGGCAGGATGTGCGCCCACATCACCGACAGCCGGTCACCGAGATCAGCGCGGTCGGTCAGCGCCCGGGACATCAACTGGACGCCGGTGAAGGTGCCCACCAGCAGGTCGACCGTCTCCGCCGGTTTCACCGTGGGCAGCAACTCGCCCCGCTCACCGGCCAGTTCCAGCAGTTCGGTCAGCGCCTGTGCCCACTGGCGGAACGGCTCGCCGTGATCGACCCCGGACGGCGTCTCCTGGTCCACCGCCAGCCGTACGCTGCCCCGCAGCAGGGCGTTGTCCAGCAGCCGACGCGCCACCACGAAGGTCATGTCGACGATCTCCTGGAGCTTGCACGGCTGCGGCGGGACCGCCCCGAAGGGCACCTGCTCGTTCAGGACCGCCTGGGCCAGGGCCTCTTTCGACGCGAAGTGGAAGTACAGGGCGCCCTTGGTGACCTGGGCGCGCTCCAGGACCATGGCGATCGTTGTGGAGGTGTAGCCGTGCTCGTCGAACACCGCGCCCGCCGCTTCCACGATCGCTCTGCGCGTCCTGATCGCGCGCTCCTGTTTCGCCATTGAGAGCCCCTTCACGGCACCGAGCCGGCCGTCCCCGCAGTCGGATGCGGATTCGGTCCGATCATAGGATGCCGTCGACTGATCTCATTGAAAACAAACCGGTCGCCTCGTACTCTAACGCTCACCGAGCGGACGGTTCGCCGTCTGCTGTGGCCTTCGGGGGACCGTAGGGAGAGAGATGACTCGACCGCGGCAGCTTGCCGACACGCCGTCCCTGACCGCAACCGTTCCGCGCCAACTCGTCCACCGCGCCGCCCTCGCGGAGACCTTCCTCACCGGCTGGCGGCGAACCGGGGACGACAGGTTCACGGTGTCCGCGCAGTGGCCGCGCGCGCACGGGTTACACGTGTCGCCCGATTGGTCCGCGTACGACCCGCTGCTCGTCGTCGAAACGATCAGGCAGAGCGGCACTTTGGTCAGTCACACCGAGTACGAGGTTCCGCTCGACCAGCAGTTCGTGCTCAAGGAGTTCCACGTCACGACGGAGCCATGGGCGTTGACTCTCGGACCGCGGCCGGCCGAACCCGAGGTCGAACTCGTCTTCACCGACGTCCAGTACCGCGGCCGACGTCCCGTCGGTGCCCGCTACACCGCGCGCGTGGTGCGCGACGGCACCCTCGTCGCCGCCGCGGACGTCTCCTTCACCTGCGTCAGCGAACCCGTCTACCAGCGGCTGCGCGGCGGTCGCACCCCGGACACCGTGACGGCCGTCCCCGTCCCGCCCGGTGTGCCCGCCGACGCAGTCGACCGGGCTCTGCCCACGGACGTCGTGCTCGCCCCCACCGACCGGCCGGGCCGCTGGCAACTGCGGGTAAATACCGCGCACCCCGTTTTCTTCGACCATCCTCTTGACCATGTCCCCGGCATGCTCCTGCTGGAGGGAGCCCGCCAGGCGGCCCTGCTGGAAACACCCGGTAAACGGGTTCCGACCGCTTATCACGCCGTTTTCCACAGGTACGCGGAACTCGACGTACCCACCTGGATAGAGGCAAAGGCCACCCCCGACGGCGACGTGCAAGTCGTCGGCGTACAAGGGGAGTCCACAGTCTTCGGGTGTCTGGTCGGTACCGCCGGACCGTGAACTGTTGTTTACTGGGGGTGAGAAACAAACGGCATGACCCGTTCTTTACGCCCCCAGGAGTGTCCAGTCGATGGCGAGGCAACTACGCGCGGAGCAGACCCGCGCGACGATCATCAGGGCCGCAGCCGATCTGTTCGACCGGAACGGCTACGAGTCGACCAGCCTCAGTGACATCGTCGAGCACGCCCAGGTCACCAAGGGCGCGCTCTACTTCCACTTCGCGGCCAAGGAGGATCTCGCCCAGGCCATCCTGGAGTTGCAGTCCCAGGCCTCGCGCCGGGTCGCCGGTGAGATCGACGACCGCGGTTACCCGTCCCTCGAAGCCCTGATGCGCCTCACCTTCGGCATGGTGAGGCTGTCGGTCGAGGGCCCGGTCGCCCGGGCCGGCCTCCGCCTGGCCACCGGCGGTGTCCCGGTACGCCCGCCCGTGCCCCACCCGTTCACCGAGTGGATGGAGCTGATGTCCCGCCGACTCGTCGGCGCGGTGCGGGAATCCGACATCCATCCCGACGTCGACGTGGACGCCGTGGCCCACTCGCTGGTCTGTTTCTTCGTCGGCACCCGCGTGGTCGGCCGCTCCCGCGAGCCCGGCACCCGGCTTCCGCGCCGCCTGGCCGAGATGTGGCACGTCCTCATCCGCGGCCTCGTCCCCGTCCCCCGCCGCCCCCGCTACCTGAGCCTCGCGGCCCGACTGGAACGGGAGGTCATGGCGGCGGCGGTGTGAGCGACGGGGTTGCCCGCGCGCCGGCCCGGCGACGTGCCGTCCGCCTGGCGACGTGCGCGTGCGTTCGGCGACGTGCGATCTGAGTGTCCGCCCGGCGACCTGCGTGTCCGCCTGGCGACGTGCCCCCTGTCCGGCGACGTGCGCGTCCGCCCGGCGACGTGCGCGTCCGTTCGGCGACGTGCCGTCCGCCTGGCGACGGGCGACCTGCGCGTCCGCGCGGTGACCCGCGCGTCCACCTGGCGACGTGCCACCCGTCCGGCGACGTGCGTGCCGGACCGGCGACCCACGCGCTCGCGCCCGCCGCTTGGGTACGGCCAACTCGCGCTTCACGGGCCTCGCTTACGGTGGACCCGTGGCCCATAGGCCGGCGTGCGGACGGCCCGTGGGCCCGTGAGCCGGCGTGCGGCTGATCCCGTGCTCCGTGACGCGCGCGTGCGCGATCCCGCGGTTTCCGTGTGCCTCGCGCGTGCGCGATCCCGCGGCTTTCGTGTGACGCGCGCGTGCGCTCGCCATCGGAGCCGACCTCACTCGTGCACAGCCGACCTCGCGGCCCGCGGCGCCCTCGAACGGCTGCCCCTGAGGGCGGCCGGCTGGGTGGCGCGCACGGTGGGCGACTTCGCGGCCCGCCGCCCGCGCCACTCGCGCACGGCGGACCACACGGCTGGAGAAGCACCTACGCCTGACTGCGCGGCCCGCGCCACACCCCCGGCTGACCGTGGCACCTCGCGCCCGTGCCGACGCCCGCGCCGAGGCCCGTGGCGGCACAGGTGGCCGCACCCACCTCCAGTCCGTGCCGACCCCGACCGCCGCGCCGGCATCTCTGCTCGGTCCGCACTCACGGTCGACCCCCGTGCCGGCACCTCTGCTCCGGTCCGCACCCACGGTCGGCCCCCGCCGCCCACGTCACACCTCCCCACATCGTGGCCGGGCGGGACTTGCGCAGGAACTTCGGGGCCGCCCAGTTGGCGTTGCCGAGCAGCAGCATCACCGAGGGCAGCAGGACCGCGCGGACCAGGGTGGCGTCCAGCAGGACGGCCACCGCGAGGCCGACGCCGAGCTGCTTGAAGTCCTGCATCTCCAGCGTTCCGAAGACCGCGAAGACGGCGACCATGATGAGACCGGCGCTGGTGACGACGCCCGCGGTGGTGCGGATGCCGTGCGCGATGGCGTCGCGGGTGGTGGCGCCGAGGTCGTAGGCCTCGCGGATCCGGGAGACCACGAACACGTGGTAGTCCATCGACAGGCCGAACAGGACGACGAAGACGAACAGCGGCATCCAGGACTCGACCGCGCCGATGCCCTCCGTGCCGACCAGGGACGCGCCCCAGCCGTGCTGGAAGACGGCCGTCATCACGCCGTACGCGGCGCCCACCGAGAGCAGGTTGAGGAGGATCGAGGTGAGGGCGATGACGGGGGAGCGGAAGGAGAACAGCATCAGCAGGAAGGTCACGCCGAGGACGAAGGCGAAGACCGGGACGATGCTCTTCTTCAGCTGGTCGTTGTAGTCGACGGAGAAGGCGAGGTCGCCGCGGACCAGGGCGGTGGTGCCGGCGACCTTGCGACGGTGTCCGGGACGAGGGACTCGCGCAGGGTGGTGAGGGCCTTCCTGGAGGTGGCGTCGGAGCCGTTTCCGGCCAGCGGGACGCTCAGCTCGGCGATGTTCTCCTTCGTGTGGACGGTGACGCCGATGGCCTTGCCCGTCTGGCCGGAGGCCACGGCCTTCGCCCGGAAGTCGGCGATGGCCCGCTTCATCTCCGCGGAGTCGATGTCGGTGGCCTTGACGATGACGCTCGCGGGCGCGGGCGAGCCGGGGAAGTCCTTCTCGATCTGCTGGGAGACGACCACGGTCGGGTTGTCCTTGGGCAGCAGCTTGTCGGTGCCGAGCTTCTCCGTCTTCATGCCGAGCGCGGGCGCGGCCAGGGCGAGCAGGAAGGCGACGGCGAGCACGGCGAAGACGGCGGGGCGGGCGAGCACGCCGCGCAGCAGGACGCTGTCGCGCCGCGGGGTGCCGGAACCGGCAGCGGTGGCGGCGGCGCGGCGGGCGCGGCGGCGGCCCAGGAACGGGATGCGGCCGGCGCCGATCCGGTCGCCGAGCATGGCCATCAGGGCCGGCAGGACGGTCATGGAGCCGAGGACGGCGATGACGACGACCTCGATGGTGGCGATGGCGAAGCCCTCGAAGACGGTCAGCCCGGACAGGAACATGCCGGCCATGGCGACGCAGACCGTGATGCCGGAGATCAGCACCGAGTGGCCGGAGGTGGCCGCGGCGATCCGGAGCGCGGTGGCGTTGTCGCGGCCCGCCTCGCGCTCCTCGCGCTGGCGGCGCAGGTAGAAGAGGCAGTAGTCGACGCCGACGGCGAGGCCCATCAGGAACATCATGGAGTTGGTCATGCCGTCGACCGGCACCACATGGCTGGTCAGGGCGAGCAGGCCGAGGGCGCCGACGCAGGCGGTCACGGCGAGCGCGATCGGCAGCAGGGCGGCGACCAGCGCGCCGAACACGGCGAGCAGGATGCCCAGCGAGACCGGCAGCGCGGTGTACTCGGCGCGCACGAAGTCCTTGCCGAGGCTGTCGTTGATGGCCTTCAGGCCGGTGGCGGCGCCGTACTGACCGAGGGTCACGTCCTGGTGGGCGGCGTCCGTCTTCTCCACCGCGTCGATGACCGGCTGGACGCGGTCCGCGGCGGTGTCCGGGTCGCCCTTGACGTCGTACTGGATGAGGGCGGCGTGCTTGTCGGCGGAGACCAGTTCGGTGGTGTCGGGGGTGCGGACCCGGGTGACGAGGCCGGTGGCCTCCAGGGCGTCGGTGGTGTCGGCGACGGCCTGGGTGAACCGGGGGCTGTCGGTGGTGAGTTCGTCGCTGCGGATGTAGATCAGCTCACCGGCGGGTTCGGTCAGCCCGGCGTCCTGGAGGATGCGCTCGGCGCGGCCCGAGTCGCCGGTTCCGTAGTCGGCCTCGGTGAGGTTGACCTGGCCCGCCGAGCTGCCCAGCGTCATCACCAGAACGACCAGGACGAGCCAGCCGAACACCGCGGTCTTCCGGTGTTCGGCACTCCACCTGCCGAGTGCGGCTGCGAGGTTCCGTTTGGCTGCCATTCGCTTCTTCTCTCCTGCGGCATGGGGGGTGCGGGGTTCCGGGAAAAAGCTTGGCGCGGGCGCGCGGGCATTCGTAGGTCTCGCGGAGGCAGCATGCTGCGGCTGCAGAGTGCTGCCATGCCATACCGGACATAGCGGGCACCTGGCCGGTATTTATCCTGCTACCTTCACGCCTCGGAAAGGGAATCCACACACACTCGGAAAGATCCAGAAGAGGGCGGGGAGGGGCATGGAATTCGCCATTCAAGCCGAAGGGTTGAAAAAGAGATTCGGTGATCACGAAGTGCTGGCCGGTGTCGATCTGAGCGTTCCACCGGGAACGGTGCTCGGACTGCTCGGCCCGAACGGCGCGGGCAAGACCACCACGGTGCGCACCCTGGCCACCCTTCTCGCGCCGGACGCCGGCCGCGCGACGGTGGCCGGTTACGACGTGGTGCGCCGGCCGCGCGAAGTGCGCCGCAGGATCGGCCTGGCCGGGCAGTACGCGGCCGTGGACGAACTGCTCACCGGGCGCGAGAACCTGGTCCTGATCGGCCGGTTGATGGGCCTCGGCCGACGCGGCGCGCAGACCCGGGCGGAGGAACTCCTCGACGGCTTCGGGCTCCAGGACGCCGCCGGCCGGCCCTCGAAGACGTACTCCGGCGGAATGCGGCGGCGGCTCGATCTGGCCGCCTGTCTCGTCGCCTCGCCGCAGGTGCTGTTCCTCGACGAGCCGACCACCGGGCTGGACCCGGCGAGCCGGATCACGCTGTGGCAGCAGGTCCGCGAGCAGATCGCCCGAGGTGTCACCGTGCTGCTGACCACGCAGTACCTGGAGGAGGCGGACTTCCTCGCCGACCGCATCACCGTGTTCGGCTCCGGCCGGGTGATCGCCGAGGGGACCGCCGACGAGCTGAAACGGAAGGTGGGTGACGAGCGGCTGGAAATCTCGGTCGAACGCTCCGAATCGCTCGACGCGGCCGCCGCGGCGCTCGGACGCGCGGTGTCCGAGGCGCCGGCGGTCGACCGGGAGACCCGGCGGGTCGCGGTGCGGCTCGTGGACGGCATCGGGGGAGTGGCCCGCGCGGCCGCGGAACTCGAACGGTCCGGGGTACCGGTCATCGACTTCGCCGTGCGGCGGCCCTCGCTCGACGAGGTGTTCCTCCAGCTGACCGGGACGGGCGCCCAGACGAAGGAGAGCGGCGATGAGTGAGGTCCTGGCCCTGACGGGGCGGCAGATGACGCATCTGCGCCGGACACCCGAGAAGATCATCTCGGTGTCCCTCACACCGATCGCGATGGTGGTCATCCTCGGCTACCTGTTCGCGAGTGTGATCAGCGTCAAGGACGGCGAGTACCACGACTACGTGATGGCCGGCGTGTTCGCCCAGGTCGGCCTGGCCTGTGTGGGCGCCACCGCGCTCGGAGTGGCGTCGGACCTGCGCGCGGGGCTGACCGACCGGTTCCGTTCGATGCCCATCTCGCGGGCCTCGGTGCTCTTCGCGTACACGGTGGCGGACCTGGTCACCGCGGCCGCCGCGATGGGCGCGGTGGCGGGGATCGGCCTGCTGGTCGGCTGGCGCATCCACGGCGGGTTCCTCGAGGCGGTCGCGGGTTTCGCGCTGCTCCTCGGATTCACGTACGCGATGCTCTGGCTGGGAGTGCTGATCGGTCTCGCCATGCGCAACATGGAGGCCATCAACGGCGTCACCGCCCTCGCCCTCGTGCTGTTCTCGTTCCTCTCCAACTCCTTCATGCCGCTGCGGGGACTCCCCGGGTGGCTGCGGGCGGTCGCGGAGTGGAACCCGGTCAGCTCGGTGGCCGAGGCATGCCGGGTGCTGTGGGGCAACGCCCCCGCCTCCGCGGGCGCGAGCCTGCCGGTACGGCATCCGGAGCTGGCCTCGGTGCTCACCCTGGGCGTGCTGCTGGCGGTCGTCGTACCGCTGGCCCTGCGCGCCTTCCGCACCGCCGCGGCCCGGTGAGCGGCGGGTGTCGTGGCGCCCGGCGCCACAGCCGCGACACCCGCTTCCCCCGGGGGGCGGCTTCGTCATCGACGGCTTCGTCATCCACGGCGGGCCGCGCGGCCCACGCCCCTACGGCGGCCCGCCTCACCTCTGCTTCTTCGGTGGCCGGTGCCGAGTCGGGGCTGGTTCATGTGGCTCCGGCTTCTTCGGTGGCCGGCGCTGATTCCGGGCCGGTCCGCGTCACTCCGGCTTCGACGGCGGTCCGCGGCGCCTGTGTTTCTGTGCCGGCCTGCGTTTCTGTGCCGGCCTGCGTCAGCTGTGCTTCTGCGGTGGCCTGCGGCGTCGTCGCTTCCATGGCGGTCCGCGTCGCTCTTGCTACGGCGGTTCGCGTCAGCCGTGCTGCTACGGCGGCCCGCTCCACTTCTGCCGCTACGCCGGCCCGTCTGACCTGCGCCTCTACGGCGGTTCGCGCCACTTCTGCCTTTACGCCGGCCTGTCTCACCAGCGCCAATACGTCGGCCCGCGCCACTCCTGCCGCTACGTCGGCCCGTCTCACCAGCGCTTCTACGGCGGTGCGCCTCGCCTGCGGTTCTACGGCGGTGCGCCTCGCCTGCGGTTCTACGGCGGTGCGCCTCGCCTGCGGTTCTACGCCGGCCCGCCTCGCCTGCGGTTCTACGCCGGCCCGCCTCGCCCGCGCCGCCGGTGTCCGTGGTTCGGGTCGGTCAGTCCGGCGCTCCGCTCTCTGCCGTCGCGCCTCTCAGCCAGCCGCGTTCTCCCGCGAGGACGCCGGCCTGGAAGCGGCTGCGGGCGCCGAGCTGGCTCATCAGTTCGGCGGTGATGCGGCGCGAGGTGCGAACCGAGACCCCTATCTTTCTGGCCACCACGTCGTCCGTGTAGCCCTGGGCGAGGAGGCTGAGGATGGCGCGGGCCTGGCTGGACAGGCCGGTGCGGGAGTCGTTGATCGGCTCCTGGCCGTAGGGCGTCGCGGCCTCCCAGACGTGCTCGAACAGCGAGCACAGCGCGGAGACCAGGCCCTTGCCGCGCAGCAGCAGGGCGCCGGACGCGGTGTTCTCCGGGTCGGAGGGCACCATGGCGACCCGCCGGTCGAAGATGATCAGCCGCAGCGGCAGGGTGGCCACGGTGCGGACCCGTCCGCCGAGGTCGGTCAGCCAGTCGAAGTGCGTGGTCATGTCCGGGTCGCTGAGCGAGCCCTGGAGATAGACGCTGCGCATGTGGACGCCGCGGCCCAGCAGGCTCTCGTCCAGTGGGCGGACCGCGCGGCGGGAGTCGGCCGGCTGTCTGCTGAGCGGGATGAAGGCGCTGAGTTCCTCGGCGCACTCCTGGGACAGTTCCTCCAGCCGGGCGCGGATCATGTCCAGGCCGGTGATGCGCTCCACCTCCAGTCCGCGCTGGTCGCGGACCGCGTTGTGGTAGCTGTCGATGATCTCGGTGACGGCCTGGCGGCTGGTGGCGATGGCCTGCTGGCGTTCGGCGAGCCGGACCTCCTCCTGGGTGAGCAGCGCGGTCAGCCGCAGCTCGGGGTTGACGATGAGGTGTTCGCCGGGTGGGTCCCCGGAGGGGCGGACCAGAGCGAGCCGGGCCAGCTCGTCGAGGGCGTGCCGGACCCGCTCGACCTGCCAGTCCAGATGCGAGGCGAGCCCCGGAACATCCAGGTGGGGCTCCCCGACCATGGCTCGATACAGACATTCCGGATCCGATGACAGCCCGAGTATCCGCAACACTCTTCGCCCCCTATGTACGTCTTCAGACCACGTACCAGTCTCCCGCTCTCCCGGTCCCCGCGGGCTAGGTAGATCGTCAGTGACGGCCCCTGGCTGTCCTACCGGAATGAGACACCTGTGGCGCGATTACACCCGAAGTTGACCGATTGTCGGCCAAGCTGCGAGAGCTTGCTATGTACATGATTAATGTGCGCCTGGCGCCCGGGCTCAGGCCGCTGGACGACCGTGAACTGCGCCGGTCCGTCCGGGCGGTGGTCGGCACCCAGGACGGTGTCCAGCATGTCTACGCGGAGGTCGCGCCGACGGCGCCGACCTCGTCCTTTTCGTGTCCGCCTCCACGCAGGCGGCCGCCCATGCCGCCGCGCGGCGCGTCGTGGCGCGATCACTGCGGGTGGAGTCGCTGCGCGGCTGGGTGATCCGGGACTTCACGAACGACTGACGGCCTGCGAAGCGGTGACCGACCGGCCTCCGGACCGGTGACCGGCCGACGACCGAACCGGTGACCGGCCCACGACCGAACCGGTGACCGGCCGACGACTGAACCGGCGACGGGCCGGCCTCCCCGGCAACTGACCGGCGACCGAACCGGCGACTGACCGGCCTCCGAACCGGCACCCGGCCGCCGACCGAACCGGCACCCGGCCGGCACCCGGCCGCCCCCCCCTCGATCCCCCGCGGTTCCCGGAATGTTGGGCTCCTATTTCGACGGGCCCGCATATGCCACGGGGGGAATGGTGAATTCCCTTTCCCGGAACCCCGGAAATCAATCTGGCATGACGTTGTCACGGCAGGACCCTGACAGTCGAAAGTCTTAACCCAGGGGTCACGGGGCGTAAGAATCAACGCATCGAAGAGATGGCCCCGGAAACTTTCTCCGAGAAACTCCGAGCGGGCCTCTCCGCAATTACCGACAAAGTCGAAACGAGGAATTAGTCATGCGATCGATGCTTCGCCTCACAGTCTGCACCGTCGTCGCCGTCGCCGTGACCGCGGTGGGTGCCGGTTCCGCCTCCGCGAGCACGCTCACCGGCGGAGCGGCGACGACGGTCACGGTGCCGGCCGTCGGTGAAGCGGTCGCCAACCTGCTCGGGGCCCTCCAGGGGCTCGCCGGACTGCACGGCGAACCCGAGTGGTCCTGACACGGGAAGACGGGGGAGGTGGGGCACGGTGCCCATCATCGGTACCCCGCAGGAGTTCCACGAGGAAGACCTCTTCGTGGACCTGCGGCAGTTGTACGGTTGGCCGCTCTATCTGAAGTGCGAGGCCTTCAACTTCGCCGGCTCGGTGAAGCTCAAGGCAGCCGCTTCCATGATCGACGCGGCCGAGCGCAGCGGGACGCTGGGACCGGACTCCGTTCTGGTGGAGTCCTCGTCGGGCAATCTGGGCCTGGCGCTGAGCATGATCGCCGCAGCCAAGGGATATCGCTTCATCTGCGTCGTCGACGCCCGCACGAACCTGACGACCCGCCAGGCCATCGAGTCGCTCGGCGGTGAGGTGCACGTCATCACCGAGGCCACCGGCGCGGGCGGGTTCCTGGGAGCCCGACTGGACCACGTACGGGCGCTGTGCTCCGAGGACGAGCGGGTGCTCTGGCTCAACCAGCACGCCAACGCCAACAACTGGATGGCGCACTACCGCACCACCGCTCCCGCCATCGAGAAGCAGTTCCCCGGGCTCGACCTGCTCTTCGTCGGCGCCGGCACCACCGGCACGCTGATGGGCTGCGCCCGCTACTTCAGGGACCGCCCCGGCTCACAGGTGACGATCGTGGGAGTCGACAGCGTCGGCTCGGTCACCTTCGGCGGGCTCCCGGGCCCCCGCATGATCCCCGGCCTGGGCGCCGGCGTACGGCCGGCCCTCTTCGACGAGTCCTACGTCGACGACATGGTGCTCGTGCCGGAGATCGACACCATCCGCACCTGCCACCAGCTGGCGCGCAGCGGATTCCTCTTCGGCGGCTCGACCGGGACGGTCGTCAACGGCGCGGTGCGCTGGCTCGCCGAACACCGGCCCGGTGAGGACGTCACCGCCGTGGCCATCTCTCCCGACCTCGGTGATCGCTACCTGGACACGATCTACCAGAGCAACTGGGTCCAGGACATCTACGGCCTCGACGAGTTCGGCCTGGGGACCGGGCCGACCCCCGCCACTTCTGGAGTGAATCAACGATGAGCGAGTCGTTCAGCCACGAACTGCCGCTCTCGCTCGCGCAGCGGGAGATGTGGTACGCCCAGCAGCTCGACCCCGGCAACCCGGTCTTCACCATGGCCGACCACCTCGACCTGCACGGACCCCTGGACCCGGCCCGCTTCGCGGCGGCCTGGCACGGCCTGCTCGCCGAGACCGACGCCCTGCGCGCGGTGTTCACCGAGCGGGACGGCGAAGCCGTGCAGACGATCCGGGAGTTCACCTGGGAGGTCCGCGAGGGCACCCTGGACCGGGCCGACCCCGCCGATCCCGCCTCCCCGCTGACCACGCCCGGTGTCGCGGTGCGCGACCTGCGCGCCGAGGCCGACCCGGACGCCGTCTCGCGCCGGCTGATGGCCGAGGACCTGGCGCTGCCGTCCTCGCTGACGGACGGCGCCGTACGGTGGCAGCTGCACCGGCTCGCCGACGACCACCACCGCTTCTACGTGTCGGCCAACCACATCCTGCTGGACGGCTTCAGCCGCACCCCGTTCTACCGGCGGTTCGCCGAGCTGTACGCGGGCACGGCCGACGGCGAGCCCCTGCCGCCGCTGCGGGTCCTCGTCGACGACGAACAGGCCTGTCTCCACTCCGCGAAGCACGAGCGGGACGCCCGGTTCTGGGCCGGCCGGTTCGCGGAGACCCCCGAGCCGACCCGGCTCTCCCCGCGCCGCCCGCTGCGGGCACGGCACACGCTGAGGTGGAATTCCCCCGTTCCCGCAGCGACCGTGACCCGGCTGGAGCGGGCCGCCTGGGAGAGCCGGGTCACCCTCCCCGCCGCGCTGGTCGCGGCCACCGCCTCCTACCTGGCCCGGGTCACCGGCGGCAGCCGGGTGCTGCTGACCCTGCCCGTGCCGGCCAGGACCACGCCGACGGCCCGCACGGTCCCCGGCATGCGCGCCAACTTCCTGCCGCTGCCGCTCGACGTCACCCCCGCGCTGACCCGCGACGGCCTGCTGGAACTCACCGCGGCCGAACTGCGCACCACCCTGCGCCACCAGGGCTACCGCGGTGACCGGCTGCGCCGCGAGCTGGGTCTCGCCGGGGACGCGGAGCTGTCGTACGGGCCGACCGTCAACGTGCTGGAGTCGGGCGCCGACCTGGTCTTCGGCGAGTGCACCGGCCGGCTGCACAACCTGTCCACCGGGCCGGTGCCGGGACTCCAGCTCATCTACCTGGACGCGCCCGGCGGACGCTGGACGCTGCGGCTGGACGCCAACCCGGGCCTGTTCACCGACGAGGAACTCGCCGCGCACGGCGAGCGCCTGCTCGGCCACCTGGAGAGCTTCGCGCTCGCGCCGGCCGCACTGCCGCTGGGCCGGCTCGACGTCACGCTGCCCGCCGAGCGGCAGGTCGTCCTGGAGGACTGGAACGCCACCGTCCGCACCGGCGGCTTCACCGACGTGGTGGAGCGGGTGCGCGAGCTGGCCGCCGCGAGCCCGGACGCGATCGCCGTGGACGACGGCACCGTACGGCTGACGTACGCCGACCTGTGCGCGCGGGCCGACGAGGTGAGCCTGCGGCTGGCCGGGGCCGGGGTGGCCACCGGGTCGCTGGTGGCGCTGGCCGCCGACCCGGGGACGCAGTTCGTCGCCGCCGTGCTCGGGGTGCTCGCCACGGGCGCCGCCTGGATCCCGCTGGACGTGCACGCACCCGTCGCCCGCGGGGCGGCCCTGCTCGCCGACAGCGGGGCGGAGGCCCTGCTGTTCAGCCCCGTCCGCGAGGGCTACGCCCATCAGCTGCTGGCGGCCGGCGACCACTGGCCCAAGATCGTCGAACTCCTGGACGTCCGGGAGGGAGGGAAGCGCGCCGATGCTCCGACGGCTGCCGCACCGGCTGCGGGCACGGGCGACGACCTGGCCTATGTGATCTTCACGTCCGGTTCCACCGGCCGCCCCAAGGGCGCCATGGTGCACCGGGCCGGCATGGTCAACCACCTGCTCGCCAAGGTGGAGGACCTCGGGCTGACGCCCGACGACGTGCTCGTGCACAACGCGCCCGTCAGCTTCGACATCTCCGTGTGGCAGATGCTCGCCGCGCTCGTGGCCGGCGGCCGCACCCGGGTCGTGCCGCGCTCCCTGGCCGCCGACCCGCAGGGCCTGTTCGCGCTGGTCGACGAGGAGGACATCACCGTCCTGGAGGTCGTGCCCTCGCTGCTGCGGGCGGCCGTCGACGACTGGGACAGCGGCGCCGCCCGGCCCCGGCTGGCCTCCCTGCGCCATCTCGTCGTCACCGGCGAGGCCCTGCCCGCCGACCTGTGCCGCCGCTGGTTCGCGCACTTCCCCGGCGTGCCGCTGGTCAACGCCTACGGCCCGACCGAGGCGTCCGACGACGTCACCCACGCCTTCATCCGCTCCGAGGCCGACCTCGGAGACGTCCACACCCCGATCGGCTCCGCGATCCGCAACACCCGCCTGTACGTCCTCGGCGACGGCCTGCGTCCCGTGCCCGTGGGCGCGCCCGGCGAGCTGTACGTCGGCGGGGTCGGCGTGGGCCGCGGCTACCTGGACGATCCGCGCCGCACCTCGGCCGTGTTCGTCGCCGACCCGTTCGCGACGGAGCCGGGCGCCCGCATGTACCGCACCGGTGACCGCGTACGGCACCGCACGGACGGCCGCCTGGAGTTCCTGGAGCGCGTCGACCACCAGGTCAAGATCCGCGGCCATCGCATCGAACTCGGCGAGGTCGAGGCCGCGTTGCGCGGCGTCACCGGTGTCACCGACGCGGCCGTGGACGTCGCCGTGGACAGCGCGGGCTCGACCCGGCTGGCCGCGTTCGTCACCGGCGACGTCGATGTCGCCGAGGTGAAGGCCGAGCTGTCCACCACCCTGCCCGACTACATGGTCCCGGCCGCCTTCGTGGTCCTGGACCGGCTGCCGCTCACCGCCAACGGCAAGGTCGACCGCAAGGCACTGCCCGCACCCGACCTCACCGCCGGGCAGCCGGGACGCCGCCCCCGCACCCCGCGTGAACAGGTGCTGTGCGCGGTGTTCGCGGAGGTCCTCGGCGTCGAACAGGTCGGCATCGACGACGACTTCTTCGAGTTCGGCGGGCACTCGCTGCTCGCCACCCGCGCGATCAGCCGGATCCGGGTGCTGCTCGGCGCCGAACTTCCCGTCCGGGTCCTCTTCGAGGCCCCCACCGTCGCCGCGCTCGCCGAACACCTCACGGAGGCCGGGGCCGCGCGTCCCGCGGTCACCGCCCAGGAGCGGCCCGCCGCACTGCCGCTGTCCTTCGCCCAGCAGCGCCTGTGGTTCCTGGACCGGCTCGACGCGGACGCGGCCGTCGGCTACCACCTGCCGCGCGCCGTACGGCTGACCGGCCCCCTCGACCACGAGGCGCTCGCCGCGGCCCTCGGGGACGTCGTCGACCGCCACGAGTCGCTGCGCACGGTCTTCCCGGAGCGCGACGGCCGGGCCGTCCAGGTCGTCCTGCCCGCCCGGAACGGACCGTTCGACCTCCCCGTCACCGAGGTCGCCGCCGGTGACCTCGACGCGGTGCTCGCCGAACGGGCCGTACGCCCCTTCGACCTCGCCGCCGACCTGCCGCTGCGCGCCGAGCTGTGCACGCTGTCGGACCAGGAGCACGTGCTGCTGGTGGTGCTGCACCACATCGCCGGCGACGGCTGGTCGGTGCTGCCGCTCGCCGAGGACCTGCGCACCGCGTACACGGCACGCACCGCGGGTCACGCCCCCGGCTGGGCACCGCTCGACGTGCAGTACGCCGACTACACGCTGTGGCAGCGCGAACTGCTCGGCGACAGCGCCGACCCCGGCTCGCTCGCCGCCCGCCAGCTCGACTTCTGGCGCGGCGAACTGACCGGAATACCCGACGAGCTGGAGCTGCCGACCGACTTCCCGCGCCCCGCGCTGCCCGCTCACCGCGGCGGGCAGATCTCCTTCCGGCTGGACCGGGAACTGCACGAGGCGGTCACCGCGCTCGCCCGCGCCACCGGCGCCAGCGTCTTCATGGTGCTCCAGGCCGCGCTCGCCGCCATGCTGCGCAAGCTGGGCGCCGGCACCGACATCCCGCTCGGCACGCCCGTCGCCGGCCGCACCGACGCGGCCCTGGAGCGGCAGGTCGGGTTCTTCGTGAACACGCTGGTGCTGCGCACCGACGTGTCCGGCGACCCCACCTTCCGCGAGCTGATCGGCCGCGCACGCACCACCGACCTGGCCGCCTACGCCCACCAGGACGTGCCCTTCGAATGGCTCGTCGAGGCACTCAACCCGGAGCGCTCGCTGGCCCGCCAGCCCCTGTTCCAGGTGCTCCTGGCGCTCCAGAACAACGCGGCGACCGACCTCGCCCTGCCCGGCACCCGTGCCGAGACGACCGCCGTCCCCACCGGCACCGCCCGCTTCGACCTGGCCTTCGAACTCACCGAGGAGCAGGACGGCAGGGGCCGCCCCGACGGCATCGCGGGTCTGCTGGAGTACAGCGCCGACCTGTTCACCCACGAGAGCGCCGAGTCGGTCGCCGCCCGCCTGGTGAGCCTCCTGCACGCCCTCACCGAGCGGCCGGACACCGCGCTCAGCGGCTTCGACGCCCTGCTGCCCGCCGAGCGCGAGCGGCTGTTCGGCGAGTGGAACGGCTCCGCGGTCGAGGCACCCGAACCCACCACGATCGCCCGTCTGTTCGCCGCACGCGCCGCCACCGACCCGCACCGCCCGGCCCTCGCCCTGCCCGACGGCACCACCGTGTCCTACGGCGACCTCGCCGACCGGGCGCACCGGCTCGCGCACCTGCTGGTGGAACGGGGTGTGCGCCCCGGCCAGGTCGTGGCGCTGATGGCGGACCGCTCCGCGCACACGGTCACCGCGGTCCTGGCGGTCCTGGCCGCCGGAGCCGCCTACCTGCCCATCGACCCGGCCTACCCGGACGAGCGGATCGCGTACGTCCTGGACGACGCCCGCCCCGCCGCAGTGCTGACCACGGCGGCCGTCGCCGACCGGGTCCCCGCGACGGCCCCCGAACCGCTGGTACTGGACGCCGACACCGTCCTCGCCGACCTCACCGGCCGGCCCACCCGCGCCCCCGAGCACGGCCCGGCGCCCGGCGACCCGGCGTACGTCATCTACACCTCCGGCTCCACCGGCCGCCCCAAGGGCGTGGTCGTCGGGCACGCCTCGGCGACCGCGCTGACCGCGCAGGCCGCACGGTTCGGGGTGCGGGAAGGGACCCGGCTGCTCCAGTTCGCCTCGCTCAGCTTCGACGCGGCGGCCTGGGAGGTGCTGACCGCCCTGGTCACCGGCGCCGTCCTGGTCCTGGCCACGGAGGACCAGCGCGCCCCCGGCGATCCGCTCGCCGCCCACCTCACCGACGCCGGCATCGACGTCGTATGCCTGCCGCCGGCCGTGCTCGCGGCCTGGCCGGAGGACCGGCCGGTGCCGTCCGGGATCACCGTGATCACCGCGGGGGAGGCCTGCCCGCCCGCGCTGGTGGAGAAGTGGGCCGCGCACACCACCCTGCTCAACGCCTACGGACCCACCGAGACGACGGTCTGCGCGACCGTCAGCGACCCGCTCGTGCCCGGCCGCAGGCCGTCCATCGGCACCCCGCTGGCCGGCACGGTCGTGCACGTCCTCGACGACGACCTGCGGCCCGTCCCGGCCGGCGTCACCGGCGAGCTGTACGTCGGCGGCGCGAGCCTCGCGCACGGCTACCTCGGCCGCCCCGACCTGACCGCCCAGCGGTTCGTCACCGACCCGTACGGCCCGTCGGGCGCCCGCATGTACCGCACCGGCGACCTCGTGCGCCGCCGCGCCGACGGCGTCCTCGACTACCTGGGCCGCGCCGACGACCAGGTCAAACTGCGGGGCTTCCGCATCGAACTGGCCGAGGTGGAGGCCGCCCTGGCCGCCCACCCGGAGGTGGACCGGGCCGCCGTCGTCGTCCGCGAGGACCGCCCCGGCGACAAACGCCTCGTCGCCTACGTCGTCCCGGCGGCCGGCACGACGGCGCCCCCGGCGACCCTGCGCAGCCACGTGGCCGGGCTGCTGCCCGACTACATGGTCCCGGCCGCCGTCGTCACCCTGGCCGGCCTGCCGCTCACCACCAACGGCAAGCTCGACCGGCGTGCCCTGCCCGCCCCCGACTACACCGACGCCACCCGCGGCCGGGCCCCGGTCACCGAGCGGGAACGGGCGCTGTGCGCGGTGTTCGGCGAGGTGCTCGGGCTCGACGAGGTCGGCGCCGACGCCGGGTTCTTCGACCTGGGCGGCGACTCCATCAGCTCCATCCAGCTCGTCGGCCGGGCCCGCGCGGCAGGCCTGCTGCTCACCGCGCAGGACGTCTTCCTGCACCGCACGCCCGCAGGGCTCGCCGCGGTGGCCCGCCCGGTGGACGAACAGGTCGTGCGCGGCACGGACGACGGGATCGGCACCTTCCCGCCCACCCCGATCATGCGCTGGCTGCACGCCCTCGACGGCCCCTGCGACGCCTTCCGGCAGGCGGTCGCCGTCCGCACCCCGGCCGGCGCCACCCGGGCGAGCCTCGCCACCGCCCTGCAGACGCTGATCGACCACCACGACGCCCTGCGGACGCAGCTGCTCGACGAGGACGGCACCTGGACGGCGAAGGTGCGCGAACCCGGCACGGTCAACGCGCCCTGGCTGCTGGTCCGCGAGAACGTGGCCCGGCTGGACGGCCCCGCCCTCGCGCAAGCCGTGCGGGACGCCGCGTCGGCCGACGCCGCACGCCTCGACCCGCGTCAGGGCACCATGCTCCGCGCGACCTGGCTCGACGCGGGCGCCGACCGCCCCGGCAGACTCGTACTGACCCTGCACCACCTGGTCTGCGACGGCGTCTCCTGGCGGATCCTCCTGGACGACCTCGCCCGCGCCCACGAGGCGGCCGTGGCGGGCGGCCCGGCGGAGCTGGAGCCGGTCGGCACCTCCGTACGGCACTGGGCCCGACTTCTCGTCGCGGAGGCCGCCTCCGAACAGCGAGCGGCGGAGGGCGAGTTGTGGCGGCGGACGCTGGCCGCCCCCGACCCGCTGCTCGGCGGGCGGCCCCTCGACCCGGCGCGGGACACCCACGCCACCGCCCGCACCCTGCGCCGCACCCTCGACACCGAGGCGACCCGGGCGGTCCTCACCGAGGTGCCCGCCGCCTTCCACGCCGAGATCAACGACGTCCTGGTCACCGCCTACGCGCTGGCCGTCGCCGACTGGCGGCGCCGCACCCGCGACGACGCGGCGGCGGTGCTGATCGAGATGGAGGGCCACGGCCGCGAGGAGATCGCCGACGGCATCGACCTCGGCCGGACGGTCGGCTGGTTCACCACCACCTACCCGCTGCGCGTCGACCTCGGCGCGCCGGACTGGGCGGAGGTGTGGGCCGGCGGGCCCTCGGCGGGACGCGTCCTCAAGCAGGTCAAGGAGCAGCTGCGGGCCGTGCCCGACCACGGCGTCGGCTTCGGCGTGCTGCGCCGGATCGCCGCCCTGCCGGGCCTGGAGCGCACCCCGCAGCTCGGCTTCAACTACCTGGGCCGGCTGCCCGCCCCGCGCGACGCGGACTGGGCGACCACCGAGGAGTCCCCGCTCATCGCGGCGGGCGCCGACCCCGGGCTCGCGCTGCCGCACACGCTCGGCCTCAACGCCCTCACCGAGGACGGGCCGGACGGGCCGCGCCTGACCGCCGTATGGACCTGGCCGGGCGAACTGCTCGACGAGGCGGACGCCGCCGACGTCGCCGAGGGCTGGTTCCGGGCGCTGCGCGCGCTCGTCGCCCACGCACAGAACCCCGACGCGGGCGGCCACACGCCCAGCGACGTGGACCTGATCGCCCTGAGCCAGGACGAACTGGACGCATTCGAGAACGAGATGGACGACTGGGGGGCCTCCCTGTGACACGCGGAAGATCCAACCTGAGCGACGTCCTGCCGCTCACCCCGCGACAGGAAGGCCTGCTCTTCCACGCGGTCTCCGGGCGGCGGGAGCTGGACGTCTACACCGTGCAGCTGGTGCTGGACCTGTCCGGGCCGCTGGACGGGGCGCGCCTGAAGGCCGCCGCCGAGCGGTTCCTCGACCGCCACCCGCACCTCAAGGCCGGGTTCCGCTACCGCGACAACGGCGACCCCGTCCAGCTCGTGCCGCGCACGATCGCCCTGCCCTGGCAGGAGGACCACGTCACCGACGAGCACCGGATCGGGCAGCTGACCGAGGAGGACCGCCTGCGGCCCTTCGACATGGCCCGCCCGCCCCTGCTCCGGTTCCGCCTGATCCGCACCGGCGCCACGTCGTACCGTTTCGTCCTGACCGCCCATCAGATCCTGTTCGACGGCTGGTCGATGCCGGTCATCATCAGCGAACTGTTCACCCTGTACGGCGACCCGGCGGCCCCGCTGCCGCCCGTCACCCCGTACAAGACCTACCTCGCCCACCTCGCCCGGCAGGACGACGCCGGCGCCGAGGCGGCCTGGCGGGAGGCGCTGGACGGGCTCACCGAGGCCACTCTCGTCGCCCCCGGCGGCACGGACGGCTCCCGGCTGCCCGACCACCACGTCCTCGACCTCCCGACCGGCTTCACCGCCGGCCTCACCGCCTGGGCGAAGGAACGCGGGCTCACCCTCAACACGGTCGTCCAGGGCGCCTGGGCGACGGTCCTGGGCACCCTCACCGGGCGCACCGACATCGTCTTCGGTTCCACGGTCTCCGGCCGCCCGCCGGAGCTGCCCGGCGTCGAGTCGATGGTCGGCCTGTTCATCAACACCGTCCCGGTACGGGTCACGCTGGACCCGTACGCGGCCTTCCCCGAGATCCTCGGCCGGCTCCAGGAGCGGCAGGCCGCGCTCCTGCCCCACCAGCACCTCGGCGCCGCCCGCGTCCAGCGGGCGGTGGGCCTGGGCGAGCTGTACGACACCGTGCTGGTCTTCGAGAACTACCCGCTGGACCCGGCCGCCCTGCGCACCCCGGTCCCCGGCCTCGCCGTGACCGGCCTGGAGGCCAAGGACGCCACCCACTACCCGCTGAGCCTCATGGCGATCCCCGGCGAACGGCTGAGGCTGACGGTGTCCTACGATCCCGGCAGATACGCCGCCGCCGAGGCGGCCGACGTCCTGGCCCGGCTGGAGCGGGTGCTGCGGTCGGCGGTCGCCGAACCCGAGACGCCGTCCGGCCGGATCGGCGCCCTGCTGCCGGGCGAGGACGTACCGGACCTGCCGGTGGCATCCGGCGGGGACGCCTTCACGGACGTCGTGGCCCGGGTGCGCGAGCTGTGCGCGGCCCGGCCCGACGCGGAGGCCGTCGCCGACGACCACGGCAGCCTCACCTACGCCGGCCTGGCCGGACGCGCCGGCGGCATCGCCGCGCACCTCACCGGCGCGGGCGTCGGTCCCGGCTCCCTGGTGGGCGTCCTCGCCGCCCCCGGCCGTGACTTCGTCGCCGCCGTCCTCGGCACCCTCGCGGCGGGTGCCGCCTGGGTCCCCCTCGACGTCCACGCCCCGACGGCCCGCAGCGCCTCCCTGGTCCAGGACGCGGGCGTACGGCACCTGCTGGTCGACGGGGAGCACGAGGGCGCGGCACGCGACGTGCTGGCCGCCGCCGGGGCGGAGCTGCCCGTCACCCCCGTCACCGGCCTGCCCTGCGCGCCCCTTGCGGAGGCGCCCGGCGGCCCGCTCGACCTGGCCTACGTCATCTTCACCTCGGGGTCCACCGGGCGGCCCAAGGGCGCCATGGTGCACCGGGACGGCATGGTGAACCACCTCCTCGCCAAGGCGGAGGACCTCGGCCTCGACGCGGACACCGTGCTCGTGCACAACGCGCCGGTGACCTTCGACATCTCCGTGTGGCAGATGCTGGCCGCCCTGGTGAGCGGGGGCCGGCTGCGGGTCGTGGGACGGTCCACGGCCGCCGACCCGCAGTCCCTGTTCGGGCTCGCGGACACCGACGCGGTCACCACCTTGGAGGTGGTCCCCTCGCTGCTGCGGGCCGCGCTCGACGCCTGGGGCGCGGGCGCCCGCCCGCCGGTCCTCGCCGCGCTGCGGCAGCTGGTCGTCACCGGCGAGGCGCTCCCCGCCGACCTGTGCCGCCGCTGGCTCGCCCGCTTCCCCGGCATCCCCCTGGTCAACGCCTACGGCCCCACCGAGTGCTCCGACGACGTCACCCACGCCCTCATCACCGACGCCACCGGTCTCGGCGACGTACGGGCGCCCATCGGGCGGGCCGTGCGCGAGACCGGGCTGTACGTCCTCGACGACGCCCTGCGTCCGGTGCCCGCCGGGGTGCCCGGGGAGCTGTACGTCGGCGGGCGCGGGGTCGGGCGCGGCTACCTGGACGACGCCGCGCGCACCGGGGCCGCCTTCGTGGCCGACCCGTTCGCGGGGAGGCCCGGCGCCCGCATGTACCGCACCGGCGACCGGGTGGTGCGGACCGTCTCCCCGGAGGGGGAGGCGCGGCTGGAGTTCCTGGAGCGGCGCGACCACCAGGTCAAGGTGCGCGGCCACCGCGTCGAACCCGGCGAGATCGAGGCCGTCCTGCGGACCCTGCCCGGGGTCGCGGACGCCGTGGTCACCGTGTTCGGCGAGACCGGCACGGCCCGCCTCGCCGCCCACCTCGCCGGTACGGCCGACCCGGCGCGCGTGAGGCGGGAACTGGCCGCGCTGCTGCCCGAGTACATGGTTCCGGCCGCGTTCGTCGTCCTGCCCGCGCTGCCGCTGACCCCGAACGGCAAGGTGGACCGCAAGGCGCTGCCCGCCCCGGACCTCGCCGGGGTCTCCACCCGCGGCCCGCGCACCCCGCAGGAGGCCGTGCTCTGCCAGGCCTTCGCCGACGTCCTGGGCGTCGAACGGGTCGGCGCCGACGACGACTTCTTCGACCTGGGCGGCCACTCGCTGCTCGCGACCCGGCTGATCAGCCGCGTCCGCGCGCTGCTCGGCGCGGAGCTGCCGATGGCGCTGGTCTTCGAGGAGCCCACCCCGGCCCGCCTCGCCGCCCGCCTCCGCACGGCCGGGGCGGCCCGGCCCGCCCTCGCCGCCGCCGTACGGCCCGCGAGGCCGCCGCTGTCGTACGCCCAGCGCCGGATGTGGGTGCTCAACCGGCTGGAGGGGACGGCCGGGGCCTACCACCTGCCCTGGACACTGCGGCTCACCGGGCCGCTGGACCGGGACGTCCTCCAGGCGGCGCTGAACGACGTCGTCGCCCGGCACGAGGCGCTGCGGACGGTCTTCCCGGAGGCGGACGGCGAGCCCTACCAGCGGGTGCTGGAGAGGGCCGAGGTGCCGCTGGCCGCCGTCGAGGACCTCCCGGCGTTCGTCGCCCGAGGTTTCGACCTGGCCGCCGAACCACCCCTGCGGGCCGGCCTGCTGGCGGTGGGGGAGGAGGAGCACACGCTCGCCGTCGTCATCCACCACATCGCCGCCGACGGCTGGTCCAACGCCGTCCTCGCCCGCGACCTCGGCACCGCCTACCGGGCCCGGCTCGACGGCACCGCCCCGAGGTTCGCGCCGCTGCCCGTGCAGTACCCGGACTACGCGCTGTGGCAGCGGGACCTGCTCGGCGACGAGGACGACCCCGGCAGCCTCGCGAACGAACAACTCGGCTTCTGGCGCAAGGCCCTGGACGGGCTGCCGGACGAACTCCAGCTGCCCGCCGACCGGCCCCGGCCCGCGGTCGCCTCCTACCGGGGCGCCACCGTCGGCTTCACCGTCCCCGCCGCCACCCACCGCCGGGCCGCCGCCCTCGCCGCCCGCTCGGGCGCCAGCCTCTTCATGGTGCTCCAGGCCGCCCTCGCCGCCCTCTACGCCAAACTGGGCGCCGGCCAGGACGTGCCCCTCGGCACCCCGGTCGCCGGCCGCACCGACGAGGCCCTGGACGACCTGGTCGGCTTCTTCGTCAACACCCTCGTCCTGCGCACCGACGTCTCCGGCGACCCCACCTTCACCGACCTCGTCGACCGCGTCCGCACGGCCGACCTGGCCGCGTACGCCCACCAGGACGTGCCCTTCGAGAAGCTCGTCGAGGCCCTCGCCCCCACCCGCTCCCTGGCCCGCCACCCCCTCTTCCAGACCCTGCTCGCCCTGCACAACAACACCCGGCCCGACCTCGAACTCCCCGGACTGAAGGTCGAGTTCGGCGCGGCCGGCACCGGCGGCGCGCGCTTCGACCTCGCCTTCGACCTGGCCGAGGAACAGGACACCACGGGGGCGCCCGCCGGGCTCGCCGGACGGCTGGAGTTCAGCGCCGACCTGTTCACCGAGGACACCGCCCGACGCCTCGCCGACCGGTTCGCCCACCTCCTCGACGCCCTGACCAGCAACCCCGGCGAACCCCTCAGCACGGTCTCCGCCCTGCTGCCCGGCGAACGCGAGACCCTCCTGGAGGAGTGGAACCAGACCCCCGCCCACCCCTACGACCCGCCCGCCCACCCCGCGATACCGTGATCCGCATGTCCGACACCCCCGTGCCGCCCGTTCCGCCCGTGATCCTGGGCGACGAGCCCGGCTCCTTTGCGCGCGGTGTCCTCGCCGAGCGGCACCCCGCGATCATCCGGCGGGTGCGGGACGCCTTCCCCTACGGACCCGACGTCCGGCGGTCCCTGGACGCGCTGCTGACGAGCTGTGTCGAGGGTGTGATCGAGCCGCTCCCCGCCGACGCGCACGACCGGGACCGCTGGCGGGTCTGGGGGCTGGACGGGTACGCGGGCCGCTCCTGGTACGAGGTGCCCTGGCTGTGGTCGGAAAGCTACTTCTACCGCCTGCTGCTCGAAACCGTCGGCTACTTCCGGCCCGGCCCCTGGCAGGGTCTCGACCCGTTCCGCCCGTTCAAGCTCGCCGAACTGGACGCCCCCGAGACCGACGAGGAACTCGCCGCGCTCGACGGCCTTGAAGGCCGCCCGGAGCCGGAACGGGAACAGGCTCTGCTGCACGGCTCCCTCTGGGGCAACCGCGCCGACCTCGGGTTCCGACTCTCCGACGCGGGCGCGCGGGACAGGGCCGCCGTCCCCGGACTCGTCGCCGACGACAGCGAGACCCTGTGGGCGCTGCTGGCGCCCCCGCAGGCCGCCGACGGCGCGCTGTGCCTGGTCGCCGACAACGCCGGCCGCGAACTGATCCCCGATCTGCTCCTCGCCGCCCACCTCCTCGCCCACGGGCGGGCCGGCCGGGTCGTCCTGCACGTCAAGCCGTACCCCTACTACGTCTCTGACGCCACGACGGCCGACGTCGTCGACGCGCTGCGCCGCCTGACGGCCGCTCCGGGGACGGCCGGCGGGTACGGGCGGCAGCTGTGGGCGGCGATGGCGGACGGCACGCTGACGGTTCGCGCCCATCCCTTCGCCGCGGCCCCGCTGCCGTACGAGCGGATGCCGGACGATCTGCGTGCCGAGTTCGCGGGCGCCGCCCTGACGATCGTGAAGGGTGACCTCAACTACCGCCGTCTGGTTGGCGACCGGCTGTGGCCGCCGACGACCCCCTTCGCGGACGTGACCGCCCACTTCCCCGGCCCGGTCGTGGCCCTGCGCACCCTGAAGTCGGACGTGATCACCGGGTTGTCCGCCGGTACCGAGGCCGCGCTGACCGCCGCCGAGGGCCGGAGCTGGCGGACCGGCGGGACACACGCGCTGATCCAGACCAGGAAGTGAGCGCCGCGCGGGCCGCCGCGTCCGCCCGCTGTCAACAGCGCCCGATTCGCAAGGATTCGCCCCCGGTTCACGCGATGGTGTGATCATGTGCCGCGCCACGGATGACGGTTGGCGCCCCCGGGTAGGGCCCGGCCATGACGCAGCCGTTCGAACTCCCGCACTTCTACATGCCGTATCCCGCGCGCTCAACCCGCACCTCGACGAGGCCCGCGCCCACTCGACGGCGTGGGCGCGCGAGATGGGCATGCTGGAGGGCTCCGGCATCTGGGAGCAGGCCGACCTCGACGCGCACGACTACGGCCTGCTCTGCGCCTATACCCACCCCGACTGCGACGGCCCCGCCCTGTCGCTGATCACCGACTGGTACGTGTGGGTGTTCTTCTTCGACGACCACTTCCTGGACATGTTCAAGCGCACCCCGGACCGGGCGGCCGGAAAGGCCCACCTGGACCGGCTCCCGCTGTTCATGCCGCTCGACCCGGCGACTCCGGTGCCGAAACCGGAGAACCCGGTCGAGGCGGGCCTCGCCGACCTGTGGGCGCGCACGGTACCGGCGATGTCCGCCGACTGGCGGCGCCGCTTCGCCGTCGCCACCGAGCACCTCCTCAACGAGTCGATGTGGGAGCTGTCCAACATCAACGAGGGGCGGATCTCCAACCCCGTCGAGTACATCGAGATGCGCCGCAAGGTGGGCGGCGCCCCGTGGTCCGCGGGGCTCGTGGAGTACGCGACCGCCGAGGTCCCCGCCTCCGTCGCCGGGTCCAGGCCGCTGCGGGTGCTGATGGAGACCTTCTCCGACGGCGTGCACCTGCGCAACGACCTGTTCTCCTACCAGCGCGAGGTGGAGGACGAGGGCGAACTGAGCAACGGCGTGCTCGTCCTGGAGACGTTCTTCGGCTGCACCACCCAGGAGGCCGCCGACACCGTCAACGACATCCTCACCTCCCGCCTCCACCAGTTCGAGCACACCGCCGTGACCGAGGTGCCCGCGCTGGCCCTGGAGAACGGCCTCCGGCCGGACGAGGTGGCCGCCGTCGCCGCCTACACCAAGGGGCTCCAGGACTGGCAGTCCGGCGGCCACGAGTGGCACATGCGCTCCAGCCGCTACATGAACAAGGGAGCCGGCTCCACCTCGCCCTGGGAGAAGCTGACCCGTCCCGGTACCTCCGCCGCCGACGTCGGCGCCCTGCTCGCCTCGGCCGCCGCGGAACGCATGCGCGCGTACACGCACCTGCCGTACCAGAAGGTCGGCCCGTCCCGGCTGCCCGAGTTCCACATGCCCTTCCAGGTGGAGCTGAGCCCGCACCTGGACCGGGCCCGCCACAACCTGGTCGGGTGGGCGCGCCGTATGGGCATGCTGTCCGAAGGGGTGTGGGACGAGGACAAGCTCGCCTCCTGCGACCTGGCGGTCTGCTCGGCGGGCCTGGACCCCGACGCCGGCCCCGAGGCCCTCGACCTCAGCGCCTCGTGGCTCGCGTTCGGCACCTACGGCGACGACTACTACCCGCTGGTGTACGGCCACCGTCGCGACCTGGCCGCGGCCCGGGTCACCACCGCCCGCCTGTCGGCCTGCATGCCCGTCGACGGCGAGGAGACCGTCGTCCCGCTGAACGCCATGGAGCGGTCGCTGATCGACCTGTGGGCGCGTACGACGGCCGGGATGACCCCCGACCAGCGGCGCACCCTGCGCGCGGCGGTCGGCAGCATGACGGAGAGCTGGGTGTGGGAGCTGTCCAACCAGCTCCAGAACCGCATTCCCGATCCCGTGGACTACCTGGAGATGCGGCGCGCGACCTTCGGCTCCGACCTCACCCTGAGCCTGTGCCGTATGGGCCAGGGCCCCGCCGTCCCACCCGAGGTGTACGCCAGCGGCCCGGTCCGCTCGCTGGAGAACGCGGCCATCGACTACGCCTGCCTGCTCAACGACGTCTTCTCGTACCAGAAGGAGATCGAGTTCGAGGGCGAGGTCCACAACGCGATCCTCGTCGTGCAGAACTTCTTCGGCTGCGACTACCCGACCGCGCTCGGCGTCGTCCACGACCTGATGACCCAGCGCATGCAGCAGTTCGAGCACGTCGTCGCGCACGAACTGCCCATCCTGTACGACGACTTCGGCCTGTCTGCGGCGGCCCGCGAGGCCATGCGCGGATATGTGACCGACCTCCAGAACTGGATGGCCGGCATCCTGAACTGGCACCGGGTGGTGGACCGTTACAAGGACTCCTACCTGTCCCGCCGGTCCCACGGCTTCCTGCCCGACCGCCCACCGGCCGTCCCCGCCCTGCCGGTCGGCTGACCGCGCACGGCGACCGTCGCGGCGTTGCCGCTCGACCGACCGCCCGCGCGGGCCGTGCCCGCCGTCCGGCGTGCCGAGTGTCCGTCACCGGGCCGCGCCCGCCCGCCGTCCGGGGTGCGGAGTGTCCGTCACGCGGATCGTGCCCGCCGTCCGGCGTGCGGAGGGTCCGTCAAACGGACCGCGCCGCCGTCCGGCGCGTCGCGTGACCGACCGCGGCTCGTGCCAGTCCCCGGAGCATGGGGTGCGGGCGTGAGCCGTCGCCGTACAGCTCCGGCTGGAAGAGGGAGGCCAGGAAGAAGGGGTGGCCGGGGAGTTCGGCCATCCGGACCTGGCCCGCCGCGTCCCGGCCGGAGAAGCGCAGGCCGTGCGCGACCAGGGTGTCGAAGTGCCGGGAGAGGCCGTACCGGCAGGAGTAGCGCTCGACCGTGGACTCCCGGCCGATCACCTCGCGGGCCAGCGAGCCCGGCTCCAGCAGGACGGTGTCCTCGTGGCCCTCCAGCGAGCAGGCCAACGGTTCCAGGAGCGGGTCCTCGGCGCCCGGGTCGTTCTCCGCGTGCGCCGCGTCGGCCAGCCCGCAGGCGTTGCGGGCGAACTCCAGCAGCGCGTGCTGGAACCCGCCGCAGGTGCCGAGGAACGGAATGCCCTCCTCGCGGGCGGTCCGGATCGCGGCGAGGACACCGGCCTCGCTGCGGTACGGGCTGCCCGGCACCACCCACACCGCGTCGAAGCCGCGCACCGCGTCCTCGGCCTCCGCGTCGGCCGACGGGATCCAGTACGCGTCGAGGACCAGCCGGTCCCGGGCGGCGAGGGCGTCGAGCAGGAGCGGGATCCGGGTGTGCGAGACGACGTTGGGGGAGTGGTCGCCCACCAGGGCGACCTTGGCGATCCGGGCGGTGCCGGCGATCTGAGCGGTGCTGTCGGTCATGGGTCTCATCCTCGGAGCCGGCTCCACTTCACGTCCAACGATGATTTCTGCACTTCCGATAAGCAGAACTGATGCGACCCTGTGGGCATGGACCCGCACCTCCTGCGCACCTACGTCACCGTGGCCCGTCTCGCCTCCTTCTCCGAGGCCGCGCGCGACCTCGGCTACACCCAGTCGGCCGTGTCCCAGCACATCGCGGCCCTGGAACAGGACCTCGGCGCGCCGCTGCTCACCCGCCGTCCCGTCGCCCCCACGGCGGCCGGCGAGCGGCTCCTCGAACACGCGGGGCCCCTGCTGCTGCGTCTGGCGGCGGCCCGCGCGGACGTCGTGCGGATGGCCGCCGCCCCCGACCACGGCCTGACCCTGGCCGCCTCCGCGACCGCGCTCACCCCCGCGACCCTCGCCGCGCTGCCGTCCGCCGGTGTGACACTGCGGGTGCTGGCCCGCGACGAGGTAGCGGCCGCCGTCGCCGCGGGCACCGCCGACGTGGGCCTCGTCGACGGCCTCGCCGCCCCCAGCGACCCCCTCCGGCTGCCCGACGTGGCACCGCTCACGACCCACGGCGTCGGGGAGGAACCGGTCGGCGTCCTGCTGTCCGCCGGCCATCCCCTGGCCCGCCGCACCGGACTGCGCCTCGGGGACCTCGCCGACGCCCGCTGGATCGACGCCCCCGACACGGGTCTGCCGCTGCCCCAGCTCCGCGCCGCGAACGGCGGCCGCGGCTTCCGCCCGGCCCTGCGCTACGACGGCACCGACGTCCGCGTCCTGGCCGCGCTCGCCGCCGCGGGCCACGGCCTGACCCTGCTGCCCCGCTCGGCGACGGCCGACACGCCGGGCGCGGTGGCCGTGCCGCTCACCGCACCGAGGGTCGTCCACCGGGTGGAACTCGTCCACGCCGGGACGCCGACGGGTGCCGCGCGGGCCCTGGTCGCGGCGCTGTCCCCGCGCGTGTGAGCCCGGTTGCGCGGCGGTCGTACCGCTGTTGACCGCTGGTCAGTCTCACTCGTTCGTGGCTTGTGACGCTCCGGTGCGACGGGTAGGGCACCGGACGGAGGCGATCCATGGAACAGACCGCGTTGCGTCCCAAGCCCATGCCCGGCCAGGAGCCCGGCGGAGGCCCGCCGTCCGACGGCCGGCCCCACCACCCGCACGCCGCCCGCCGTCGCGGCCGACATCTGACGACGCTGCTGTCCGGCCTGTTCGTCGGTACGGTCCTGGTGCTGTCCGGCGTCGGCCTCGGCACCGTGGGCGCCACGGTGATCGGCGCGAGCAAGCTCGCCGAGCTGCAACGGCAGGCGGGCGGGGCCGCACCGGGTGCCGTCTCACAGGCGGGCCCGAGTCCGTCCGCTCAGGACTCCCCGGCGGCGGCGCCCGTCGACGCCACCCTGGGCCTGGAGATCGTGGACGCCGACAAGGGGGGCGCCGAGGTCGTCGCCGTCCATGTGCCCGGTCCCGGCTATTCGGCCGGTCTGGTGCGCGGGGACCTCGTACTGCACTTCGGCAGGGTCCGGATCGACTCGGCGGCGGATCTCGCGCGTGCGGTCGACGAGGCGAAGCCGGGCCGGGAGATCAAGGTGACGGTGCGTCACAGGAGCGGCGGGTATCAGCAGTTGACGGTCGTGCCGGGGATCGTCACCTGACGGCCCGGTCCGCGCGAGGGTGCGCCGCCGGACTCAGACGACCACGCGGAAGTGGCTCGTGAGCCGCCGGTCCTCGTCCAGGACGTGGAACGCGAACCCGACCGGAGCCGCACGGTCGGCGATCTCCTCGCCCTCCCAGGGCAGCCGCAGCGTCCATGTCACGCCGGGGCCCACGACCAGCGGCCGCCCGGCGAAGGTGGTGGCGGCCGGGCTGTGGGCGTGGCCGGTGATGATCCCGGCGATCTCCGGCCGGCGCTCCAGCAGCGCGGCCAGCCGGCCGGGGTCACCCAACCGGTAGCCGTCCGGCAGGGGATGGTGCAGCGTCACCGGGGGGTGGTGGAAGGCGAGCAGTGCCGGCACGTCCCCGTCCAGCTCGTCGAGGGTCTCCTCGATCCAGGCGTACGTCTCGTCGGCCAGGGCCCCCTCGTCCTCGCCCGGGATGCTGGAGTCGCACATCAGGACCGCGCCTCCGTCGAACACCTGGACGCTGTTGACCGGCCCGTCGGCGGCCGGCCGCCCGAGCAGGGCCTTGCGGTACGGGGCGCGACGGTCGTGGTTGCGGGGCAGGTGAGCACCGGCCAGGGAGTGCGGGGGCCGTGCGGCCCGAGGATGCGTGCGGCCTCCTCGTACTCGGCCTCCGTCCCGTGGTCCGCGATGTCCCCGGTGACCAGCAGCGCGTCCACCCGCCCCGGCAGGTTCCGGAGCCGCTCGCACACCCGCTCGGCGCGCTCGGTGGCACGTGCGCTGCCGTCCAGGTGCAGATCGCTGATGTGGGCGAGTACGAGCACGGAGTCGGCCTCCCGAAGTAGATTAATGCTTATCAGATACCCAACCATTAGATCTGACGACGAGATCCAACCATGAGATCCGATGAGCAGGCAATGCACACCCGTCAGGGGGCGGCGAGTGGACCTTCCCGCGAAACCCGTCGACCGGGTCGCGCCGCCCCTGATGACCGGGCAGGATGCTGCCCGTAGTCACCACGTCCTTCCAGGGAGGCCCGGATGACCGGCCGTACGCCCGCGCGCTTCACCGCCGCCGACTACCGGGCCCGCATGGAGCGGGCCGTCCGAGCGGCCGCCGACGCGGGGCTGGCCGGTCTGCTCGTGGCCCCCGGCCCGGACCTGGTCTGGCTCACCGGCTACGCGCCCCCGGCGGTCACCGAACGGCTCACCCTGCTCGTCCTCACCCCCGACCGCGACCCCGTCCTCGTCGTCCCGGCGCTGGAGGCCCCCGACGCCGCCGAGGCGGTCGGTGCCCCCGCGCTCACCCTGCGGGACTGGACGGACGGCAAGGACCCCTACGCCGCCACCGCCGCCCTCCTGGACACCGGCAAACGGTTCGGCGTCAGCGACAACGCCTGGGCTCTGCACCTGCTCCGCCTGCAGAGGGCCGTGCCGGACAGCTCCTACGCCTCCCTCACCGAGGCCCTGCCGATGCTGCGTGCCGTCAAGGACGCTGCCGAACTGGAGCTGATGGCGGCCGCGGGAGCGGCCGCCGACGCAACGTACGAGGAGATCCGGAAGGTTCCCTTCGCCGGGCGCAGGGAGTCCGAGGTCGGCGCCGACCTGGCCGACCTGCTCCGCCGCTTCGGGCACTCCCAGGTCGACTTCACCATCGTCGCCTCGGGCCCGAACGGAGCCAACCCGCACCACGAGGTCGGTGACCGCGTCATCGAACACGGCGACATGATCGTCCTCGACTTCGGCGGCCTCAAGGACGGCTACGGCTCCGACACCTCCCGCACCGTCCACGTCGGCGAACCCACCGACGAGGAACGCCGGGTCCACGATCTCGTCCGCGAGGCCCAGGAGGCCGGCTTCCGCGCCGTACGGCCCGGCGTCGCCTGCCAGGAGATCGACCGCGCCGCCCGAGCCGTCATCGCCGACGCCGGGTACGGCGAGTACTTCATCCACCGCACCGGCCACGGCATCGGTGTCACCACGCACGAACCGCCGTACATGATCGAGGGCGAGGAGCAGCCCCTCGTGCCCGGCATGTGCTTCTCCGTGGAACCCGGCGTCTACCTGCCCGGACGGTTCGGGGTGCGCATCGAGGACATCGTCACCGTCACCGAGGACGGCGGCCGGCGCCTCAACGACACCACGCGCGAGATGGTCATGGTCGACTGAAACCCACCAGGAGTTCCGGCACCCACCCGAACGGCACCCGAACGGCTACGGCGCGACCATGACCCAGGCATCCACACCCACCGCGGACACCGTCCGCCGGCTGGTCCGCACGCTCCTCGAGGTCGGCGACGAGGGCGGTCCCGGCCCCGAGGTGCGGCCCGTCACCGAGGAGGGCGGGCACGGCACCTGGTGGGTCGGCACCCGCCACGTCCTGCGGCTGGCCCCCGACCGCGAGGCGACCGTCCGCATGCGCCGCGAACTGCGCCTGCGTGACCTCGTCCGGCCGCACGTACCGGTCGCCGTGCCGACCTCCGTCGCGCACGGCGAATGGTCGCCCGGCCTCACCTACACCCTCGACACCAAGGTGCCCGGCGGCACCGCCGAGGAGCACGACGTGTCCGCCGTGGGCGAGGCCGACCTGGCCGGACTGCTCGGCGGACTGCGCGAGGTACCGGCCCGGCAGGCCGAGACGGTCGGCGTGCCGCGCGTCGCCCCGCGCTCCCTGGAGGCACTGCGCCGGATGGCCGTGGCCGCCGCCCAACGGCTCGCCGACGAGGACGAGTTCGACCCCGCCCGGCTGCACCAGCTCACCCCGCCGGGCGCCGTCCAGCTCGCCGCACAGCCCGCCACCGCCGTCCTCGTCCACCACACCCTGCGGGGCGAGCACCTCGTGGTCGGCGCCGACGGCCGGGTGCGCGGCGTCCTCGACTGGACCGGCGCGGTCGTCGGCGATCCGGCCGAGGACATCGCCGGCCTCGCCCTCGCCGTCGGCTCCGGCGCCGCCGTCCGCGCCGCCACCCTCACCGGGTACGGCGCCCGCGCCTGCCTGCGCGGCCTGTGGCTGGCCCGCTGCGACACCGTCGTACGCCTGGCCGAACGCCTGACCGGCCACGGCACCGAGTCCCCGGCCCTGCTGCGCACCCAGCTGCGACGCTCCTGGGAGGCGATCCTGCTGGAACGGGTGACGGAGCTGCGCGAGGACGGGACGGACGACTGACGGACCCGCCCGTCCCCGCCCCGCTCCGCCCGGTGCGGCCCTCAGTCCTGCTCCAGCACCACGCACGACTCACCGGGCAGGCGCAGCAGCCCGTCCGGGCCCGGTGCCTCCACCGGTTCCCACGCGGCCAGTACGCGTGCGGGGCGGGTACCCAGGGGGATCGCCGCCGGTGCCTCGCCGAGGTTCACGGCCACCCGGACGTCGCCGCGGCGGAAGGCCAGCCAGCGGGCCTGCGTGTCGTAGGCGACCTTGAGGTCGGCGAGGTCGGGGTCGGTGAGGTCCGCCTGGGCGTGCCGCAGCGCGATCAGGCGGCGGTACCAGGCCAGCACGCGCGCGTGCGGCTCGCGCTCCGGCTCCGACCAGTCGAGGCAGGAACGGTCCCGGGTCGCCGGGTCCTGCGGGTCGGGCACCTCCTCCTCCGCCCAGCCGTGCGCCGCGAACTCCCGCCGCCTGCCGTTCCGTACGGCCTCGGCGAGGTCCGGGTCGGTGTGGTCGGTGAAGAACTGCCAGGGCGTGCCCGCCGCCCACTCCTCGCCCATGAACAGCATCGGCGTGAACGGGGACGTCAGTGTCAGCGCCGCCGCGCAGGCCAGCAGGCCGGGGGAGAGGGAGGCCGCGAGCCGGTCGCCCAGGGCGCGGTTGCCGACCTGGTCGTGGGTCTGGGAGTAGCCCAGCAGCCGGTGCGCGGGCACCCGGGTGCGGTCCAGCCGCCGCCCGTGGGACCGGTCGCGGAAGCTGGAGTAGGTGCCGTCGTGGAAGAAGCCGCCGGTGAGGGTCTTGGCCAGCGCGGCGAACGGATCGCGCGCGAAGTCGGCGTAGTAGCCCTGGGACTCGCCGGTCAGGGCGGTGTGCAGGGCGTGGTGGAAGTCGTCGTTCCACTGCGCGTGCAGGCCCAGGCCGTGCTCGCGGCGGGGCGTGATCAGCCGCGGGTCGTTCAGGTCGGACTCGGCGATCAGGAACAGCGGGCGGCCCGTCTCCGCGGCGAGCGCGTCCACCGACTCCGACAGCTCCTCCAGGAACGGGTACGCGCGCGTGTCGGCCAGCGCGTGCACCGCGTCCAGCCGCAGTCCGTCGATCCGGTAGTCGCGCAGCCAGGCCAGCGCGCTGTCCAGCAGGAACGCCCGCACCTCGTCCGAGCCGGGCGCGTCCAGATTGACCGCCGAACCCCAGGGAGTGTGATGGGTGTCCGTGAAGTACGGGCCGAAGACGGGCAGGTAGTTGCCCGACGGACCCAGGTGGTTGTGCACGACGTCCAGGACCACGCCCAGCCCCAGCTCATGGGCGCGGTCGACGAACCGCTTCAGCGCCTCGGGCCCGCCGTACGGCTCGTGCACCGCCCACAGCGAGACCCCCTCGTAGCCCCAGCCGTGCCGGCCGGGGAAGGGGCACAGTGGCATCAACTCCACGTGCGTCACGCCCAGTTCGACGAGATGGCCGAGCCGGTCGGCCGCCGCGTCCAGCGTGCCCTCGGCGGTGTACGTGCCCACGTGCAGCTCGTACAGGACCGCGCCCGGCAGCGGACGCCCCTGCCACGCGGCCCGCCACGCGTAGCGGCCGTGGTCGACGACCGCGCTCAGCCCGTCCGGCCCGTCCGGCTGACGGCGCGACCGCGGGTCCGGCCGCACCGGGCCGTCGTCCACCGCGAAGCCGTACCGGGCGCCGTCCCGCGCCTCCGCCTCGCCGCTCCACCACCCCGGCCGCGCCGCGTCGCGCTCCAACGCGCTTGTGACGCCCTCGCACTGGAGCGTCACACGTTCGGCCTGCGGTGCCCACACCTCGAACTGCACGGACGGTTCCCCTTCGTCTGCTCACAGCCTGCTCACCGTGATGTAGCCCGACCCGACCCATCGTGCTCCAAACGAGATCGATCCGCTGCGCCAACACCCCCTTCGCCGCGCATCTCGTGGCGGTGTCGCGACGGATCGCCTCGGGCACGCGCGCGGAGCCGCCGTTCCGCGTTTTTCTGGACACCCGCCGTTCACTGCCCGACAATCACGAACGTGACGTCGTCATTCGAGTTCAACACGTACCCCGCGCGCCTGTCCGACGTGGAGCGCGACAGGGCACTGAAGGTGCTCCGTGACGGCGCCGCCATGGGCCGCCTCTCCCACGACACGTTCATCCGGCGCATGGAACTGGCGCTCGCCGCCCGCCGCTCCGAGGAACTCGCGGTCCTCACCGCCGACCTGCCCAGTGAAAACCGCTTCTCGCGCGCCCTCTTCGGCACCGTCGAGGCCGTCTCCGGCTTCACCGTACGGCTGCGCAGGGCCTGGCAGGCCGAGCGGCTGCCCAAGCTGCTGCTGCCGCACCCCGGCACCGCTCAGGCCCTGCGCATCGGCCGTGACCCCGCCAGCGGCCTCAGGCTGACCCACGACAGCGTCTCGCGCGTGCACGCCGAACTCAGCCGCCAGGGCGGCATGTGGATCCTGCGCGACCTCGGCTCGACCAACGGCACGACCGTCAACGGACGCCGCGTCATCGGCGCCGCCGTGGTCCGCGAGGGCGACCAGGTCGCCTTCGGACGGATGGCGTTCCGTCTCTCCGTGAACTGAGTCCCGGCCAACCAAGTCGAGGGCTCCGGGGCGGTGTTGACGTCCCTCACGCGCCATGACTCACTGTGCGTACAGTCGGCACTCCCGGTGAGCCGACGGTGCTCCCGACGCGGAGGTGTGTCCTGCCGCCACTCCTGCGCTACCCGACCGCGGACGAACTCGCGGCCCGCGCGGCCGCACTCGTCGCCCGCCGACCCCGCGACACCCGCCTGCGCCGCGTCGCGTCTCGCGCGCCGGCACGCCCCTGTGGCTGCTCTCCGTGGGCCACGGCACCCGCCAGGCCCTGATCGTCGCCGGACCGCACGCCAACGAACCCGTCGGCGGCGCCACCGTCCTGCGGCTGGCCGAGCGCGTCCTCGCCGACCCGCGGCTCACCGAGGACGCCGACGCCACCTGGAACCTGCTGCTCTGCCTCGACCCCGACGGCCTGCGCCGCAACGAGGGCTGGCTGTCCGGCCCCTACACCCTGGGCCGCTACTTCCGGCACTTCTTCCGGCCCGGTTTCCTGGAACAGCCCGAGTGGCTGCCCGACGGGGCGCAGGCCGCGGCCCTGCCGGAGACACGGGCGCTGCTCGGTCTCCAGGACGAGCTGAAACCTTTCTTCCAGTGTTCGCTGCACGGCGTCGACGTCGGCGGCGGCTTCGTCGAACTCACCCGTGACCTGCCCGGACTCCCGCAGCGCGTGGCCCACGCCGCCGCCCGCCTCGGCATCCCCCGCGAACTCGGCCCCTACGACACCCTGTACTGGCCGGGACTGGGACCAGCCGTCTACCGGATCCCGCCGCCCCGCCCGCGCGACCTGGCCGCCGCCATCACCGAGGCCGCCGTCGAGTCGACCTGGTACCACCCGCACCGGCACGGCACCGTCACCGCGGTCGTCGAGGCGCCCATGTGGGGCGTCGCCGCCGTCGAGGACGACTCACCGCCCGCCGACCGCGACGCCGTGCTACGCGCGGTGAGCCGGACCCTGCGCCACGAGACCCGGCTCCTCGAACACGTCCTCGCGCGCGTGCGGCCCCATCTCCCCGCCGCACCCGACACGGCCCGCCTGCTCGCCCCCGTCCACGACTACCTCCTCGTCTGCCCCGGCCTCGCCGACGCCTGGGACCCCGGCGCGGGCGACCCCACCCGTCCGCTGCCGCCCCTGAACACCGCCCACCTGGCCGCCCTGCGCATCGCCGGCCGCCGTATCGCCGTACGCACCGCGGGCCTGCTCCGCCAGCTCGTCGCCGGGTCCGGGCACGACCCCGCCGGGGCGCTCCCCGAGCTGGACGCGCTCATCGACGGGTGGTGCGCCGACTACCACGACGGCTTCGGGGCCCGCTGGATCCCGGTCGCCCGCCAGGTGGAGTACCAGACGAGAGTCGTCCTCGCCGCGTTCGAACTGGCCTCCCGGCCGGCACCCGCACCCGCACCCGCGCGATCGGGTGAGCCGGACTGGGGAACCGGGGCCGCCGTGCCGATGCACCGGGAATGAAGCACTTCCCCACACACCGCATCCTGGGCGCCCTGCCCGTCACGGCCGCCCTCCTCCTCGCCGCCGTCACCCCCGCCCAGGCCTCGGCGCCCCGAAACCCCCTCCCCGGCGACGGACTCCGGCTGACCGTCACCACCGGCGACTCCCGCTCCAGCGACACCCGCGGCACGCTCCTGCTGTGCGACCCGCCCCAGGGCCACTCCCGCGCCGCCGAGGCCTGCGCCGACCTCACGGCGGCCGACGGCGACATCGGCGCCGTCGCGCACAAGGACGCCGTCTGCTCCCTCCTGTACGCGCCCGTGACCGCCCACGCGAGCGGCCGGTGGAACGGCCGCCCGGTCTCGTACACGAAGACCTTCTCCAACACCTGCGTGATGCTCGCGGAGACGGGCGCGGTCTTCGCCCTCGACGACGAGCAGCTCCCCGAAGCGGCCGGACCCGCCGAGCTGCCGGGGGTCTGACACCGGTCGGCCGGTCGCGGCGGCACGCGCGTGTGGGCGTGCCCGCCGCCGACTCCGCCCCGGCTCCACGGCCGCTACGGCTGCCGCGGCGACCCCTCGCGCGCGTGCAGCGCCGCCGCGACGACCGTGCGGGACTGGTGCTCGACCTGGTGCTCCAACGGCACCCAGCGGGCCCGGAACCGCTCGCCGAACGCCTCGCTCCACCCCTCGACGAGACGCTCCAGGTGGGGCGCCGCCCGGTCGTCCCGCTCCCGCAGCACCCGCCACAGCATCGCCGCCGCCCGCAACGGCAGCCGGCGGGCGAACGCGTCCACGCTCCCGACGTACGCCATCGTGATGCCGGCCGGGGGCGTGTGGGTCCAGTCGGCCGCCAGGCCCGGCACCAGCTCCAGCGCCCAGCGGGCCGCTCTCAGCAGCGGTCCGTCGACGCCCGCCAGCCGCGGCGAGGCCTCCGCCAGCACGTGCTCCACCTCCCGGGCGTCCCGCAGCAGGCGGCGGGCCAGACGCCGTATCGCCGCCGCCGGGTCGGGGTGCGGCGCCGGGTCGTCCACCATGTCGCTCGCCCACATCGGCACCTCCACGACCGCCGTCAGGCCGCCGTGGCGGTGGGCGTGGTACCAGGTGCTGTGCCGGGCGTCGTCCGGCATGCTCGGGTACGCCGCGCCCGCGCCGGGTTCCGGCATCACGTGCACCCCCGGCCCGGACGCGGGCCAGCCCGCCGCGTCGGAGGCGCCCGTCTCCACCGGGATGTGCAACTGCGCCGCCGACTTGGCGAACGGCTCGGCCAGGCCCGGTATGTCCCTCGTCAACTGCACCCAGCTGCCGCCCACCTCGGTGCCGTGCAACGTCACCTGGAGGTAGGGCCGCAGCTCGTCGATGACGCGGGTCAGCGCACGCGTCTCCGGGGGCAGCCGGTCGGCCGGCAGGACGGCAGGGGACCACTCCGGCTGCTCCGGGCCCGCCGGCCGGAAGAAGCCCCGGTGGTACTCGAGGAGGCTGCGCGGCGCCGGTGTCACGTGCAGGCTCGCCCCGTCGGGGTCCGCGCAGAGCAGGAAGTGCCAGGACGTGCCGTCCCTCAGATGCGTCTCCCCCAGAACCCTTTCGGCCAGGGCGAGCAGTGTGGGGCCGCCGGTGGGTTCGTTCGCGTGAGCCCCCGCGACGACCAGGACGGCCCGCCGCGCATGCCCCACGGACAGCAGGTGCAGTGGCCGGCCCGCCCGTGAGAGCCCGACCTCGCGCAGCGTGCACAACCCGGGTCGGAGCGCGGCCAACGCCACGGCGGACGCGGTCAGTTCGGACAGCGTGGGGTAGCGCAGCTCCGGCAGGAGACTCACCCCCGTCACGTCCGCCCGGCCTTCGCCTCCGCAGTACCCCACGGTCTCGGTGCCCTGTCAAGAACGCGCCACGGGCGCCTGAGGGGGGCGCCCGGAAGCACTCGGGACGCGGCCCCGGAGACCGCGGCGGCGTACCGGGCGACCGTGGAGGCGTACGGGGTCCGCCTGGTCGGTTTCCCGCCACCCGGTCATGGGCGGAAGCTCTGTGTCGGGGCGGCTGTGGAGCCGCACCGGGCCTGCCTGGTCGGTCTCGCGCCGCCCGGTTGTCGGTGGAAGCTCTGCCGGGGCGACCGTGGAGGTGTACCGGGCCCGCCCGGCCGGCCCCGCCCCTGGCCACGGGGGGAAGCTCTGCCGGGCTGACTGTGGAGCCGTGCCGGGCCTGGTCGGTCTCCCGCCGCCCGGCCATGGGTGGAAGCTCTGTGCCGGGCGCCGGGAGGCGTACCGGGCCCGCCCGCCCCGGTCTCCCGTCACCCGGCCACGGCGGAAACTCGCTGCCGGGCGATCGTAGAGGCCTACCAGGCCTACCAGGCCGGCTGTCCCGCCCGGCCCTGCCCCCGGTCACGGGGGCGAAGCTCTTCGCCGCCCGCCGCCTACTCCGCGTCCCGCTCCAGCCGCTCCAGCAGCGCCACCGGCAGTCGCTCGAACAGGTCCGCCACGCGCGCGTGCCCCAGGAACTCACGGCCGGGATCCAGGGCGTCCACCCACCTGCCCGGAGGGAGCGTCAGGCGCGTGTCCCCCCCAGCCGCCCGCCTCCGCCAGCCGCAGGGACAGCCGGGTGACGACCGTGACGACCCGGCCCGAGCGGGCGAAGGCCAGGACGTGATCGGCGGCCCGGCCCTCGGCGGGCAGCGGCTCGTACGTCGCCTCCGCACCGAAGGCGTCCGGGTGCCGGCGACGCAGCCGCAGCGCCGCCGCGGTCACGGCGCCCTTGGTTCCGGCGTCCTCGGTCCCGGCATCGCCCGGCGGGAAGCGGACGGGGCGCCGGTTGTCCGGGTCGACCAGGGCGAGGTACTCGCTCTCCGTGCCCTGGTAGACGTCCGGCACCCCCGGCATCGTCAGCTGCGTCAGTGCCGCGCCCAGCACGTTCGCCCGGATGTGCGGCGCCAGCGCCTCCCGCAGCGCGGCCACCCGCTCGCCCGGCACCCCGCACGGCCCGGCCGTGACGAACGCCGCCACCGCCTCCTCGTACGGTGGCTCCTGCTCCGTCCAGCTCGTGTACATGCCCGCCTCGCGCACGTGCTTGAGCAGCGCCTCCCGCACCCGCTCCGGGGCGGCCGGCCCCAGCCCGAACACGGTCTGCCAGGCCGCCCACGCCAGCTGCCCGTCCGGCACGCTCACCTCGGCGTGCGTGACGTCCGCCAGAAGCTCCGCCCAGCGGCGCGGGCACTCGGTGAGCACGGCCAGCGCCGCCCGGACGTCGGCGCTGCGCTTGGTGTCGTGCGTGGACAGGACCGTCCCGGTGAGCGGCCAGTCGCGCTGCACGCGCGCGCAGTACGTGTGGAAACCGGCGGGGGAGACGCCCTGCCGGCCGGGATCGCCGCCCACTTCGTTCGCCGAGAGCAGCGGTACGTACCGGTAGAACGCCGTGTCCTCCACCGACTTGGCCCGCAGGGCGGACGCCGTCTGCGCGAACCGGGTGCGGAACTCCACCGCCGCCGCACCGTCCTCGCGCCCCACCACCAGGCCGCGCACCACGTCCACCGCCCCCGCCTCCTCGGGCACGACGAAGGCGAGGCGGGCCTCCGCGGCGGCCTCCTCGGTGACGACGGCGGCCGCGTCACCGCAGTCGTAGGGCCGGTAGACCTCCATCCGCACCAGCAGCTCCTCCAGCGCGGTGCGCAGCGCCCAGGGCGCCCGGTCGCGCGACGCCGGGTCCGGGGACGCGGCGCACGCGCGCGTGGCCGCCCGCGTCAGCCGGTCCAACTCGGTCGCCAGCTCGTGCCTGAGCACCGCGTACGCCGCCCGCCGCACCGTCGCCGCCCAGTCCCCGCCCCGATCCGTCTGCGGGGCCGCGAACCGCCGGTACAGCTCCAGCAGCTCCCCGGCGCCCGCCGGGTCCGTGAACAGGCCGTCGACGTGCCGCAGGGCGTCGTAGCCGGTGGTGCCGGCCACCGGCCAGGCGTCCGGCAGCCGCTCGCCGTCCGCGAGGATCTTCTCCACGACCGTCCAGCGGCCCCCGCTCGCCGCGTGCAGCCGCGCCAGATAGGCGTCGGGGTCGGCCAGCCCGTCGGGGTGGTCGACGCGCAGCCCGTCCAGCACGCCCTCGTGCAGCAGCTGGAGGATCTTGCCGTGCGTGGCGTCGAACACCTCCGGGTCCTCCACCCGCACCCCGATCAGCTCCGAGATGCTGAAGAACCGCCGGTAGTTCAGCTCGGTGCGGGCCAGCCGCCACCACACTGGCCGGTACCACTGCGCGTCCAGCAACCGCGGCAGCGGCAGGTCCCCGGTGCCCTCGCGCAGCGGGAACACGTGGTCGTAGTAGCGCAGGACGTCCCCGTCGACGCGCAGCTCGTCGATCACCTCGCCCACCGGCCCGCCGAGGACGGGCAGCAGCACCTGGCCGCCCTGCGCCTCCCAGTCGATGTCGAACCACCGCGCGTACGGCGACCTGGGGCCCTCCCGCAGCACCTCCCACAGGGCGCGGTTGTGCCGCGGGACCATGGCCATGTGGTTCGGCACGATGTCCACGACCAGACCCAGGCCGTGCCCGCGCGCGGTGTCCGACAGGGCCCGCAGCCCCTCCTCGCCGCCCAGCTCCGCACGCACACGCGCGTGGTCGACCACGTCGTAGCCGTGCGGGGAGCCGGGTACGGCTTCCAGCACGGGCGACAGGTGCAGATGCGACACGCCGAGCGAGGCGAGGTACGGCACGCCGCCGCGGCGGCCTCGAACGGGAACCCCGGCTGGAGCTGGAGCCGGTAGGTGGCCGTGGGCACGGCGGGGGCAGGGCGCTCAGAGGTCATGCAGACCTACGTACCCGCCCTGCCCCGTTCCTGTCATCCCGACCACCAGGTGGCCGCCGGTGATCCGATCGCTATGCGGGCCGCTGAAGGACGGTCATGCTCCGGTCCACCAGCGTCAGCCGGTCCCCGGCCGCCACCTTGGCGCCCTCCCCCCGCTGCACCGCCTCCGGGTTCGCCGTGTCCACGACCACCTGCCACTGGCGGCCGTGGTCGACCGGCACCACGAACTCCAGGGTCTTCGGTGAGGCGTTGAACATGAGCAGGAAGGAGTCGTCGGTGATCCGCTCCCCGCGCGCGCCCGGTTCGGAGATCGCGTTGCCGTTGAGGAACACCGTCAGGGTCGAGGCCTGCGCCGAGTTCCAGTCCCGCTGGGCCATCTCCTTGCCCTCCGGCGTGAACCACGCGATGTCCGACAGGTCGTCGTGCGTCCCCTCCACCTGCCGTCCGTGGAAGAAGCGGCGGCGGCGGAACACGGGGTGCTCCTTGCGCAGCCGCACGATCGCCCGCGTGAAGTCGAGCATCTCGTCGCCCTCCCCCTCGGGGTCGGGCCACTCCACCCACGACAGCTCGCTGTCCTGGCAGTAGGCGTTGTTGTTGCCGTGCTGGGTGCGCGCCACCTCGTCGCCGTGGCTGATCATGGGCACGCCCTGCGACAGCATCAGCGTCGCCATGAAGTTGCGCATCTGCCGGGACCGCAGTTCCAGCACGTCCGGATCGTCGGTGTCGCCCTCCACTCCGCAGTTCCAGGACCGGTTGTGGCTCTCGCCGTCCCGGTTGTCCTCGCCGTTGGCCTCGTTGCGCTTGTCGTTGTACGACACCAGGTCGCGCAGGGTGAACCCGTCGTGGCAGGTGACGAAGTTGATCGAGGCCAGCGGCCGGCGCCCGTCGTCCTGGTACAGGTCGGAGGAGCCGGTCAGCCGGGAGGCGAACTCCGCGAGCGTGCGCGGCTCGCCCCGCCACAGGTCCCGTACGGTGTCGCGGTACTTGCCGTTCCACTCGGTCCACAGCGGCGGGAAGTTCCCCACCTGGTAGCCGCCCTCGCCCACGTCCCACGGCTCGGCGATCAGCTTCACCTGGGAGACGACCGGGTCCTGCTGCACCAGGTCGAAGAACGACGACAGCCGGTCCACCTCGTGGAACTGGCGGGCCAGGGTCGCCGCGAGGTCGAAGCGGAACCCGTCGACATGCATCTCCAGAACCCAGTACCGCAACGAGTCCATGATCAGCTGGAGCACGTGCGGGGACCGCATGAGCAGCGAGTTCCCGGTCCCGGTGGTGTCCATGTAGTACCGCGGGTCGTCCGCCAGCCGGTAGTACTGCGCGTTGTCGATGCCCCGGAAGGACAGCGTCGGGCCCAGGTGGTTGCCCTCGGCGGTGTGGTTGTAGACCACGTCGAGGATCACCTCGATCCCCGCCTCGTGCAGCGCCCGCACCGCCGACTTGAACTCCAGCACCTGCTGCCCGCGGTCGCCCCAGGAGGCGTACGCGTTGTGCGGGGCGAAGAAGCCGATCGTGTTGTAGCCCCAGTAGTTGTTGAGGCCCATGTCGACCAGACGGTGATCGTTGACGAACTGGTGTACGGGCATCAGCTCCAGTGCCGTCACGCCCAGCTCGGTGAGGTGCTCGATGATCGCCGGGTGCGCGAGGGCGGCGTAGGTACCGCGCAGCTCCTCCGGCAGCCCCGGGTGGCGCATCGTGAGGCCCTTGACATGCGCCTCGTAGAGCACCGTGCGGTGGTACTCCGTGCGCGGACGCCGGTCGTCGCCCCAGTCGAAGTAGGGGTTGACCACGACCGACGTCATCGTGTGGGGCGCCGAGTCGAGGTCGTTGCGCTTGTCGGGGGCCCCGAAGTGGTAACCGTACACCTCCTCGCCCCATTTGACCGTGCCGCTGATCGCCTTCGCGTACGGGTCGAGCAGCAGCTTCGCGGAATTGCACCGCGAGCCGCGCTCGGGCGCGTACGGACCGTGCATCCGGAAGCCGTAACGCTGCCCCGGCATGATGCCCGGCACGTACGCGTGCCGCACGAAGGCGTCGCTCTCGCGAAGTTCCACCGCCGTCTCCGAGCCGTCGTCGTGCAGCAGACACAGCTCTACTCGGTCCGCGGCCTCCGTGAAGACCGCGAAGTTCGTACCGGCGCCGTCGTACGTGGCGCCGAGGGGATATGCCTCTCCAGGCCAGACCTGCATGGATACGACTCTTCCAGGTGTGCCGCTCCGTCGGGGACGCCTTGGCACCGAGTCTCCCGGAAAGTGAGGGAACCACCTGTGACTTACGTCCCTCTTACCCGGCGACCAGTGCATGCGCCCCATCCGGCGTACGCCGAACCAATGGGGCCTACAACGTACTCCCGGGGCACAGGGGGAGCAGGGGGAAGATGTGCGCACGACAGTGCGTCGCCACCTGGGCAAGGTGGTGGCAGGCGCGGCCGTCGCGGTGGCCGCGACGGCGCGATGATCGCGATCACCCTGCCGGGCACGGCAGGGGCCGAAGGAACCGGAGGGGGCTCCGGCGGGAAGACGGCGGCGGGGCAGCAGGGCGCCGACCAGGGCGGCCCGGGGCAGCAGGGCGGCTCCGCGGCGGTGGCGCCCGGGGTCGTCGAGCAGGCGCCCGCCGAGGGCGAGCGGGGCACCGGGCGCGACCCGCTGACCGACGACGAGATCGCCCGCGTCGAGCGCATCGCGCTCAGCAGGCAGCTGTTCGACGCCGGCCAGGACGTCGACGGCGACCGGGGCCCGCAGCCCCTCGGCGTGGACCTCGCCGACCCCGAGGCGGACGAGGTGGACGACCCCTCGGCCCCCCGGCGCGCCGAGGTCACGTTCTACGACTACAAGGACGACACGCTCGTCACCAGGACCGTCAACCTGGACACCGGCAAGGTCGAGGCCACGGCCAGCGGGCAGGGCGTCCAGCCGCCGCTCAGCCGCGCCGAGAACACCGAGGCGGCAGCGCTGCTGATCGCCGACCCCCTCGGCGCGGGCCTGCGCGCCGACTACCGTGACGCCACCGGCAAGGCACTCACCTCACCGGAACAGCTGCAGCTCTCCAGCATGGTGTACCGCGCGGTGCCGGGCGCCCAGCCCGCCGCCTTCGACCAGTGCGGGATCCACCGCTGCGCGCGGCTGCTGCTGAAGGTGAAGAACGGCCCGTGGATCGACACCCGGTCCCTGGTGATCGACCTCAGCACCCGCAAGGTGGCCGCGCTCACCCGCTGAGCGCGCCCCTCCGTCCACTTTTCCGACTCACGCCTCCCGCGCCGGGCCGCGCTGTCGCGCCCCCGGGAGGGTGACGCACAGGGAGTCATGTCCTCATGCGCCTGAACCACCCGAACGGCGGCCACCGGCCGCCCGGCACCAGCCGCGCCCGCAGGAGCGCGGCCCTCGGCCTGTCCGTGGTCGCGCTGGCCGCCGGAGCGTCCGCGACGGGCACCGCCCCGGCCACCGCGCACCCGAAGGCGGCCCCCGCGGCCGCCCCGGACTGCAGCGCCGCCTACCGCATCCAGCAGAAACTCTCCAACGGCACGACCTGGAGTATGTGCTGGCGCTTCGAGTCCAAGTCCGGGCTCGTCCTGGAGAAGGTCTCCTACCAGCCGCCCGGCGAGGCCCGCCCGATCCGGGTCCTCAACAGCGCCAAACTCGCCCAGATCCACGTGCCGTACGACGACGGTTCCAACGAGTACAACGACATCACCGACTACAACTTCGGTGCGGGGCTGGTCAACATGACCCCCGCCGAATGCCCCGGCGGCACCATCAAGACGGTGAAGGTCCCGGACGCCTACAACTCCGAGAACCCCAACGTGAAGGGCCTGTGCACCACCACCAGGGCCCGCGGTCACGCGTACCGGATGCAGACCGACTCCGGGAAGGTCTACCAGTCCCAGGGCAAGGACCTGCTCGTCTACACCGTCAACAAGGTGAGCTGGTACGAGTACATCACCGAGTGGCGCTTCGCCGACGACGGCACCGTCTCCATGAACGTCGGCGCCACCGGCAGCCTCTCGCCCTTCGACTACGACGCGGGTGACGGCCGTGGCTGGCCGATAGGCAAGGGCGCCAAGGCCTACTCCACCAGCCACAACCACAACGTGTTCTGGCGGCTGGACTTCGGCCTCGACGGGTCCTCGAAGAACAAGGTCGAGCAGTACGACTCGGTGGTCAGCCCGCCCGCCGCCGGCGGCCAGGCCCCCACCAACAAGACCACCCGCACCCCCGTCACCAAGGAACTCGCGGGCGACGCCAAGAACATGCGCTGGTGGCGCGTGGTCAGCACCACGGGCAAGAACAAGGACGGCCACCCGCGCTCGTACGAGATCGTCCCCGGTGCCAGCAGCAAGTACCCCGGACGCGCCTTCACCCGGCACGACGTCTACTTCACGCAGTACAACAAGTGCGAGCAGTACGCCAACAACAACCTGCGGCTGTGTGCTCCCCGGCACCCCACGGCCGTCGACAAATGGGTGAACGGACAGGCCCTCACCCACCCCGTGGCCTGGGTGAACGTCGGCTTCCACCATGTCGCGCGGGACGAGGACCAGCAGCCCATGCCGGTGCACTGGCAGGGATTCTCGATCGCCCCCCGGGACGTCACCGCTATGAATCCGCTCACTCCGCCCGCCCTCGTCGGCGAGAACGGCCGTCCGCGCACCGAGAGTTGAGAAACGACCCTGTCCATCCGGCTGCACCGCCGACCGCTCCCGGAGTACCCTTCCTTGATCGTTGGGACGGGGATGCTCGGGGGAGCGGAAGGCGGTGCGCGGGTGGGCTCGGGAGGGCTGGAGCTGCCCCCTGGTGACGACAGTCACGAGGGGGGCTCCACAGACGTCCCGCCCGGCACGGTGTCCCTGGCCCGGCCGATGGAGGGCGCCATCGGTCCGGAGCTGGACTGGGACGCCGAGGCCTGGCGGGAGGTGCGCACCCGTGCCCAGCGGGCCGGCCGGGCCTACATCTGGCTGAACCTCGTCGAACAGCGGCTGCGCGCCGTGGTGTCCGCCGTGCTGCGCCCCATCTACGAACCCGTCCACGGGGACGAGTGGGTGGTCGCCGCGGCCGGTCCCGCGGGCCAGGAGTGGGTGCAGCGCGCCGTCGCCGTACGCGAAGTCAGCCGCCGCAAGGGCTACTTGCTCGACCCGGCCGACGACAACGTGATCTCCTTCCTCACCCTGCCGCAGCTGCGTGAACTGATGGTGCAGCACTGGCCGTGCTTCGAGCCCTACCTGGACGACCGACGCGACGTCGAACTCGCCCTGGACGAGCTGGAGGTGACCCGCAACGTCGTCTCCCGCAACCGGGCGCTCTCCGAGGCCGTCCTGAACCAGGCCGAACGCGCCTCCGCACGCCTGCTGGAGATGCTCGGCACCGGCGGCGACGTACCCTCCGCGCGCCGGCTGCCCGTCGACGCCGTCGAGGACCTGATCGGCGACCGGTACGCGGACGTCGTCGCCGTCCACACCGACCGGGTGCGGCTGCTGCGCCAGTTCCCCGCCGAGGACGTCTTCGACGGGGCCCGCCGCCTCGACGCGATCGGCATCGGCCTCAACCTCCTCGTGCAGAACTTCTCCGGCCGCCGCCTGGTCCGGCTGGCCGAGGCGGGCGCCCGGGTGCGGCTGCTGTTCCTCAACCCCGCCTCCAGCGCCGTGAAGCGGCGCGAGCGCGAACTCGGCATGAAGCGGGGCGAACTGAGCCGCGCGGTGGAGATGAACATCCTGCACATGCGCCGGGTCCGCTCCCGGCTGCGCGACCCCGGCGCCTTCCAGATCCAGGTGTACGACGAGACGCCCCGCTTCACCGCCTACCTGGTCGACGGCGACGGCACCGACGGCATCGCGGTCGTGCAGTCCTATCTGCGGCGCATGCGCGGCATGGAGGCACCGGTGCTGGTGCTGCGCAACGGCAACCGGGTGGTCAAGTCGGGCGATATCGGCGAAGGCGGACTTTTCGCCGCCTATCGCGAGGAGTTCGAGCTGGCCTGGGCGGACTCGCGGCCGGTGTCCTGACCGTTCGCTGATGAAGTGCGGCAGTTGTCCGGAATCGTCCCGCGGCAAGCGGAACGCGGTCCTCTGATTGTCAGTGGCGCATGCGAAGGTGGAGACCACTGGGGGAAAGCACCACCAAGAAGGGGGGCCACCATGGCCTGGCATCGCGAGCTGCTCATCGGCTTCGACCTGGAGACGACCGGGACGGACCCGGGCGAGGCGCGCATCGTCACGGGCGCCGTGATCGAGGTCAGGGACGGGCAGGTTCTCGGCAGCCGGGAATGGCTGGCCGACCCGGGCGTGGAGATCCCGGCGGACGCGGTGGCGGTCCACGGCATCAGCAATGAACGGGCGGCCTCCGAGGGCCGCCCCGCCGACGAGGTCGCGGACGCCATCGCCGGTGTCCTCACCGGCTACTGGCGCACCGGCGTCCCGGTCGTCGCCTACAACGCCGCCTTCGACCTCACCCTGCTCTCCGCCGAACTGCGCAGACACGGCCTGCCCTCGCTGCGCGACCGCCTGGGCGGCCTCGACCCCGCCCCGGTCGTCGACCCGTACACCATCGACCGCTGGGCCGACCGCTACCGCCGCGGCAAGCGCAACCTCGAAGCGGTCTGCGCCGAGTACGGCGTCTCCCTCGACGCGGCGCACGACGCCTGCGCCGACGCGCTCGCCGCCGCCCGCCTGGCGCGCGCGATAGCCGAGCGCCATCCCAAGGTCGCCACCCTCGGTCCGGCGGAGCTGCACCGTAGTCAGATCGGCTGGTACGCGGCCTGGGCGGCGGACTTCCAGGACTTCCTGCGCCGCAAGGGCGACGCGGAGGCGGTCGTCGACGGCGTCTGGCCGGTACGAGAACCGGCGAACAGCCACACGGTCTGACCGGCGGCGCACGAGGGGTCCTGGGCGCGGCTGGGGGGAGACCCGGGGCGGGGCTTAGGAGAGACTCGGGGCGCGGCTCGGAGGAGACCCGGGCGTGACTCGGCAGAGAGCCTGAGCGTGGCTCGGAGGAGAGTCGGGGGCGCGGCTGGGGGGAGGCCCGGGCGTGACTCGGCAGAGATCGTGAGCGTGGCTCGGGAGGCCCTGAGCGCAGCTCCGAAGAGGCTCGGGGCGCGGCGAGGAGGAGACCCGGGCGTGATTCGGCAGAGACCCTGAGCGCGGCTGGGAGGAGACCCTGAGCGCGGTTCGCAAGAGGCTCGGGGCGTGGCTCGGAGGGGGCCCGGGCGTGTCCCGGCAGAGACCGTGAGCGCGGCTCGGGAGGCGCTGAGGGCGGCTCGGAATAGGCTCGGGGCGCGCCTAGGAGCAGACCCTGAGCACAGCTCAGAAGGGGTACCAGCGCACCGATTCGTCCCCGTCCCGCAGCGATGCCACCCGCCGCACGAACTCAGCCAGTGCCCTGGGGTCGGCCGGCGCGTGCTGGGCCACCCAGGCGCAGCTCGCCGTCTCCCGGGCGCCCCTCAGCACCGCGCAGCCCTCCCACTCCCGCACGTCCCAGCCGTAGGCGTCGGTGAAGGAGTCGTAGGCCTCGGCGGGCAGCCCGTAGCGGTCGCGGGACAGGGCCAGGACGACCAGGTCGTGCTCGCGCAGGTCGGCCGAGAAGGTCTCCAGGTCGACCAGGACGGGCCCGTCCGGCCCGATGTGCACATTGCGGGGGAGTGCGTCGCCGTGGATCGGGCCGGGCGACAACCGCGGGGTGAGCGCGGCGGCGGCCGTCGCGAAGCCGTCCCGCCGCTCGCGCAGATAGGCCGCGTCCGCCGGGTCGATCGCGTCGCCCGCCAGCCGCAGCCAGCGCTCCACCCCGGCCAGCAGATCCCGCGGCGGCAGCGTGAAGGAGGGTGCGGGCAGCGCGTGCACGAGGCGCAGGAGTTCGGCCAGATCCCGGGGCTCGGCGGGCCGTACCGGGTCGGGCAGCCGGTGCCACACCGTCACCGGATGCCCCTCGACCAGCAGGGGTTCCGCCTCGGCCGCGCGCACGGCGGGGACGCCCGCACCGGCCAGCCAGGCCGCGATGTCCAGCTCGCGCCGGGCCCGCTCCAGCAACTCGGCGTCCCGGCCGACCTTGACCACCAGGTCACCGGCGGCGAACACCGCGTTCTCGCCCAGAGCGAGCAGCCGCGCCTCCCCGGCCGGCAGCCCCGCCGCGGCCAGTACGTCCCTCGCCCGTGCCTCGTCCATCGCCCGCCTCCCTGTCGTGACCGTCCGCGCCTGCCGGGACGGCGTCGGGATCCGGCCATCCGCCGCCCAGTCTCGCATTCGTACAGGTAGGGCCGTGCGCGCGGTCCCTTGACGGCGTACCGCGGCTTCACGACCATGGCGGGGCCCGTCGGAGCCGCCGGGAAGGGGGATCGCTTCGTGCCGTCGCTGACCGAGCGGAGCCGGACGACGCGCCGTGTGCCCGGCACCGGCCCGCCACGCCGGAGCACCGGGCACGGGGCGTGGTTCCTTGTCCTGCCCGCGCTGCTGCCGATCCTGCTGCTGAGCGTCGGACCGCTGCTGTACGGCATCCTGCTCGCCTTCACCGACGCCCAGTCGGGCCGGACCGCGCCCACCCAGTGGATCGGCGGGCTCAACTTCCGTGACCTGTGGCACGACACGCTGTTCTGGGAGTCGTTCCGCATCGGACTGGTGTGGGCGGTCGGGGTGACCGTCCCGCAGTTCCTGCTCGCCCTCGGCCTCGCCCTCCTCCTGGACCAGGAGTTACGGCTGCGCTGGCTGGCCCGCGCCCTCGCGATCGTGCCCTGGGCGATGCCCGAGGTCGTCGTCGGCGTGATGTGGCGGCTCGTCTACAACCCCGACGCCGGTGTCCTCAACGAGACCCTGCGCGGCCTCGGGCTCGGCGACGGCCGGGACTGGCTGAGCGGCCTGACGACCGCGCTGCCCGCGGTGATCGTCGTCGGCGTGTGGGCGGGCATGCCCCAGACGACGGTCGCCCTGCTCGCCGGACTCCAGAACACCCCACGGGAACTCCACGAGGCCGCCGCGGTCGACGGCGCCGGCGCCTGGCGCCGCTTCCGCACGGTCACCTGGCCCGCCCTGCGCCCGGTGGCCCTCGCCATCACCGCCCTCAACTTCATCTGGAACCTCAACTCCTTCGCCCTGGTCTACGTCCTGACCAGCGGAGGCCCGGGCGGCCGTACCCGGCTGCCCATGCTCTTCGCCTATGAAGAGGCTTTCCGCTACGGGCAGTTCGGCTACGCGGCGGCGATGGGATGCGTGATGGTCGCGGTGATCTCGGTGCTCCTCGCCCTCTTCCTCGTAGGCCGCCTCCGGGGAGGTGACCGGACATGAGGACCAGCAGGGCGGGCCGCGCCGGCCAGTACCTGGCCCTGCTCGGCTATCTCGTCTTCCTCGCCTTCCCCTTCCTGTGGCTGGTCTCCACCGCCTTCAAGTCGCCCCGGGAACTGGGCAGTCTGCACCCCGCCTGGATCCCCGAGGACCCCACCCTCGCCAACTTCCGGCAGGCCTTCGACGAACAGCCGCTGCTGCGGGCCGCGGGCAACTCCCTGCTCGCCGCCACCGGGGCCGCGCTGATCGCCGTACTGATCGCGACCCCGCTGGCCTACGTCGTCGCCCGCCGCCGCACCCTGCTCGCGCGGGCCGCGACCGGCTGGGTCGTGGTCAGTCAGGCCTTTCCGCTGGTGCTGGTGATCATCCCGCTGTTCCTGGTGCTGAAGAACCTGCGACTGATCGACTCGATGTCCGGCCTGGTCCTCGTCTACGTGGTGTGGGCCCTGCCGTTCGCGCTGTGGATGCTCGTCGGGTACGTCAGGGCCGTGCCCGCCGAGCTGGAGGAGGCGGCGGCCGTCGACGGGGCCGGGCGGCTGCGGACCCTGGTGTCGGTGACCGCGCCGCTGCTCGCGCCCGGCATCGTGGCGACGGCCCTGTTCGCGTTCGTCACGGCGTGGAACGAGTTCTTCTTCGCGCTCGTCCTGCTGAAGACCCCCGAGAAACAGACCCTGCCCGTCGTCCTCACCCACTTCATCGGCGCGGAGGGCGTCGCCGACCTCGGCCCGCTGGCGGCCGCCGCCTTCCTCGCCACCCTTCCCTCGCTGCTCGTGTTCGCGCTCATCCAGCGACGGATCACGGGCGGCATGCTCACCGGGGCGGTGAAGAGCTGATGCGCACCCGATGTCCTCTCCTCCTCGGCCTCGTCCTCGCCCTGCTCCTGGCGAGCTGCGCGGGCTGCTCGGGCGGCGGCGACTCCGGCACCGGCCCGATCACCCTCCGCTTCCAGTCCCTGGCCTGGCAGGAGGAGTCCGTCGAGGTCAACAAGGAACTGGTGAAGGAGTGGAACGCCGCCCATCCGGACATCAAGGTCGAGTACGTCCAGGGCAGTTGGGACAGCGTCCACGACCAGCTCCTCACCTCCTTCGAGGGCGGCGAGGCGCCGGACATCATCCACGACGCCTCCGACGACCTCGCCGACTTCGCCTACGGCGGTTACCTCGCCGACCTCACCGGCCTGCTGCCCGACCGGCTGACGTCCGACATCCCGCGGCGCAGTTGGGAGACGGTGACCTTCGGCGACGGCGTCTACGGGGTGCCCTTCCTCCAGGAACCCCGCGTCCTCATCGCCAACGCCACCTGGCTCAAGGGATCCGGGGTCCGTGTCCCGACCCCCGAACAGCCCTGGACCTGGGCGGAGTTCCGCCGGATCACCGAACAGCTCAGCGGCGACGGCAGGTACGGGGTGGCCTGGCCGCTGAAGGACCCCGTCTCCGCCACCCTCAACCTCTCCCTCTCGGCCGGCGGACAGCTGTTCCACCGGGGCCCGGACGGCAAGGTCACCGTCCGCTTCCAGGCGGGCGACGAGGTGGTGCCGCGCACCGTGCACGACCAGGTCGTCGAGGACCGCAGCGCGCCCGGCTCCCTGCTCGGCAGCGGCGGCTCGGACACCCTGCCCGGCTTCTTCGCCGGGAAGTACGCCATGGTCCCGCTCGGCTTCTCCTACCGCCAGCAGATCGTCCAGCAGGCCCCGAAGGGCTTCGACTGGCAGGTGCTGCCCGCCCCGGCCGGCGCCGAGGGCCTCACTCAGGGCGTCAGCCCGCAGACCCTGTCGATCGCCGAGGACAGTCCGCACAAGAAGGAGGCCGCCGCCTTCCTCGACTTCCTCCTGAGCCCGCCCCACATGGTCCGCCTGGCCCTGGGGGACTGGATGCTGCCCACCGGCACGAGCGCACTCGCCGACCCGGCCCTGCGCACCACCGAGCACGACTGGGCCACCGGGACCGCCCTCGCCACGCACCTGCGCCCCGCGCCCGCACAGTCGGTGCGCGGCTACCCGGAGTGGAAGGACAAGGTGGCGACCCCGGCCTTCCAGGAGTACTACAGCGGTGCGATCGGCCTCGGTGAACTGCACGACCGGCTGGAGGACGACGGGAACCTGGTACTGGCCCGATACCAGCGCTGAGGGCACCGATGCCTCCCACACGTTGCACGAGACGTATCGTCTCGTCTATGGTCGACCGCATGACCGCACCCGCGCACATCGCCATGTTCTCCATCGCCGCCCACGGCCACGTGAACCCCAGCCTGGAAGTGATCCGCGAACTCGTCGCCCGCGGGCACCGCGTCACCTATGCCGTCCCGCCCGTCCTCGCCGACAAGGTCGCCGCGACCGGCGCCGAGTGAAGCCCTGGCACTCCACCCTGCCCGCACCGGACGCCGACCCGTCGGCCTGGGGCGCCACCCTCCTCGACAACGTGGAGCCCTTCCTCGACGACGCCATCCAGGCACTGCCCCAGCTGATCGAGGCCTACGAGGGCGACGAGCCCGACCTCGTCCTGCACGACATCGCCTCCTACCCGGCCCGCGTCCTCGCCCACCGCTGGGGCGTGCCCGCGATCTCCCTCTCGCCCGCCCTCGTCGCCTGGGAGGGGTACGAGCAGGAGGTGGCCGAACCGATGTGGGCCGAGCCGAAACGGACCGAGCGCGGCCAGGCCTACTACGCCCGCTTCCAGGCCTGGCTGGAGGAGAACGGCATCACCCTGCACCCCGACGACTTCGGCGGCCGGCCCGCCCGCTCCCTGGTGCTCATCCCGAAGGCGCTCCAGCCGAACGCCGACCGGGTCGACGAGAGCGTGTACACCTTCGTCGGCGCCTGCCAGGGCGACCGCACCGCGGAGGGCGACTGGACCAGGCCGGCCGGTGCCGAGAAGGTCGTGCTCGTCTCCCTGGGCTCCGCCTTCACCAAGCAGCCGGACTTCTACCGGGCCTGCGTCCAGGCCTTCGCCGGCCTGCCCGGCTGGCATCTGGTGCTCCAGATCGGCAAGCACGTGGACCCCGCCGAGCTGGGCGACGTACCCGCGAACGTCGAAGTGCGCTCGTGGGTGCCGCAGTTGGCGGTGCTGCGGCAGGCCGACCTGTTCGTGACGCACGCCGGCGCGGGCGGCAGCCAGGAGGGGATGGCCACGGCGACGCCGATGATCGCCGTACCGCAGGCCGTGGACCAGTTCGGCAACGCGGACGTGCTCCAGGCGCTCGGGGTGGCCCGCCACGTCCCCGCCGAGGAGGCCACCGCCGAGACGCTGCGGACCGCCGCCCTGGCCCTCGTCGACGACCCCGAGGTGGCCCGGCGCCTGAAGGAGATCCAGGCGGACATGGCCAAGGAGGGCGGCACGGGCCGGGCGGCCGACCTGATCGAGGCCGAACTGCGCGGCGAGTAGCCGCGCTGGACGAGTGGCCGTGTCCCGCGAGTGGCCGTGTCCCGCGCGTGGCCGTGTCCCGCGCGTGGCCAGGTCGCGGCTTCCTGCGGACACGAGTGAGGGCCCGTTGACTCCCCGGTGGTCAACGGGCCCTCGGTCCATGGGATGGAGGGGTTCAGGAACGCGAGAAGGCAGGGATTCGGGGAGGCGGAGGTGTGCCGGCCGGGTCCGCGTGTCGGTTCAGCGGGTCACACCCGCACCGGCTCGCCCTCGTCGTCCCGCGCCGTCGACGCGATCGCCTCGGACGACTCGTCGTGCGTCAGGTCGGGCAGCCGGTGCAGCCACTTGGGCAGGTACCAGTTGCGCTCGCCGAGCAGCGCCATCACCGCCGGGAGCAGCACGCCCCGGATGACCGTCGCGTCGATCAGGACCGCGGCGGCCAGGCCGACGCCCATCTGCTTCATGGACTGCATGGACAGCGTGCCGAAGATCGCGAACACGGCGACCATGATGACGGCGGCGCTGGTCACGACCCCGGCCGTGGTGACGACACCGTGCGTGATGGCGTCCCTGGTGGTCAGGCCGCGCAGCCGTGCCTCGCGGATCCGGGAGACCACGAACACGTGGTAGTCCATCGACAGACCGAACAGGATCACGAAGAGGAACAGCGGCAGCCAGGTGACGATGGCACCGACACCCTCCGCGCCCACCAGGGACGCGCCCCAGCCGTGCTGGAAGACCCCCACGAGGATGCCGTAGGCGGCGCCCACGGACAGCAGGTTGAGCACGATCGAGGTGATCGCGATCGTCAGCGAGCGGAACGACAGCAGCATCAACGCGAAGGCGAACACCACGACGAAGGCGAAGACCGGGACGACGGCTCCGGCCAACTGGTCGTTGAAGTCCTTCGAACCGGCCACCTGCCCGGTGATCGGCGCCTCCAGACCGTCCACCCGGCCGAGCGTCGCGGGCCGTACGTCGTCGCGCAGCTTGTCCAGGCTCGCGCCCGCCTTGTCCAGGTCGGAGCCGCCGACCAGCGGGACGTACACGAAGGCGATGTTCCGCGCGTCGTGGAGCTTGATCTCCACGGGGCCGCGCGAGGCGCCCGAACTGATCGCCTGCTCACGGAAGTCGGCGAGCGCCGACTTCACCTCGGGTGCGTTGATGTCCTTCGCGTGGACGACGACCTCGGCCGGGTCGGAGCCGCCGGGGAAGGCCTCGTTGACCCGGTTGTAGGTCTGCACGATCGGCAGTGAGTCGCCGAACTCCTGGTCCAGGGTGAGGTTCTGGGTCTTCATGCCGAGCGCGGGCGCCGCGATGGCCAGCAGCGTGCCGGCCGCGACCAGCACGGAGACCAGGGGCCTGGCGAGGACGCCCTTCAGGACGGCCGTCCAGAAACGGCTCTCGCCACCGGCGTTGCCGCCGGGGCGGTTGCGGCTGCGCCGGCGCAGGAAGGGGATACGGCCCTTCTCGACCCGTCCGCCCAGCAGCGAGAGGAGCGCGGGCAGCACGGTCACGGAGCCGACCATGGCCACGGCCACCACCATCAGGGAGGCCAGGCCCATCGCCTCGAACTCGGCGAGCCCCGTGAACAGCATGCCCGCCATCGCCACGCACACGGTGACACCGGAGACGATGATCGCGCGGCCGCTCGTCGCGGCGGCGATCCGCAGCGCGGTCTGCGCGTCCCGGCCGGCCTCGCGCTCCTCGCGCTCACGGCGCAGGTAGAACAGGCAGTAGTCGACACCGACGGCCAGACCGACCAGCAGCATCACGGAGTTGGCGGTGTCGCTCATCGGCATGACGTGGCTGACGACGCCCATCAGGCCCATCGTCGCCATGATCGCGGTGACCGCGAGCAGCACCGGAAGCAGGGCGGCGACCAGGGCGCCGAACGCGATGAGCAGAATGCCGAGGGCCACCGGCACCGCGGAGTACTCGGCCTTCTTGAAGTCGTCGCCGAACGCGTCGTCGAACGTCTTCATCATGCTGGCGCCGCCGATCTCCTCGATCCGCAGCGCCTCGTGCTCCTCCTGCACCCCCTCGACGGCCTTCAGGACCGGCTCGATCCGCTCGCCCGCCGTGTCGGACTCACCGCGGACGTCGAACTGCACGAGCGCGCTGCGGCCGTCCTTGGAGATCGTCTGCGTGTCGTACGGCGAGGTGACCTCGGTGACCTTGCCGGTCCCCTCGACGGCCGTGACGACCGCCTCGACGGCCGCGCGGAACTCGGCGTCCGTGGCCTTCAGCTTCGCGTCCTTGGCCTGGACGAGGACCGTCTCACTGGCGGGCTCCTCGATCCCGGCATCCTCGATGATCTTGGCTGCGGTGTGGGTCTCGCCCTTGAGCTGGTCGCTGTCCTTGACGTCGACCCGGCCGGCCGCCGACCCCAGCCCCACGGCCAGGAAGACGAACAGCACCCAGATACCGACGGCCGTCCAGCGATGCCGGGCACTCCAGCCGCCGGCCCGCGCGGCGATGCCCCGCACCCGTGAATCCGCGTTCCGCATGACGGGCTTTCCCCCTCGAGGTGCGGTGGCGGCCCCCTGCCGCCACCTCTCCCTACGAAGGTATGGGCCGGATAAAGCCATCTCGTCGTGCTGTTCGACGAGGTGTGGACCACCGGGCTCCTCCCCTCGGACCCCGCCGTCTCCGCACTGGGGAGGACAGTGGTCCCCTACACCTATCGGCGGGTCTCGGGGACGATGATCAGGGGCACGCCCCGCTGGCCGTCCGCCGGAGACGTTCGCAGGCCCCACCGATCGGCGGAAGCTCGCGCAACCCCGTTCGGCAACCTGTTCGGAACTCGTACGGTGACCTGGGCCGTCGGCTGTTCGGCGACCCGTTCCACACCTTGTTCCGCGGCTCGGGACCGGACCGGACCGGACCGGACTGGGCCGGGCCGGGCCGGGGCCCGGCGGCCGTCGTGCCCGCCCCCACGGGGCACGACGACCGCCTAGTCTGACCCGATGACGACGACGTACGCCGCACTGTTGCGCGGCATCAACGTGGGCGGCAGCCGGAAGGTCCCGATGGCGGCCCTGCGGACCCTGATGGAGGGCCTCGGCCACGACGGCGTCCGCACGTACCTCCAGAGCGGCCAGGCCGTCTTCTCCACCGGCCACGGTGACGAGGACGGCCTCGCGCGGGAGCTGACGGGGGCGATCGAGAAGCGGTTCGGCTTCGCCGTCGACGTGATCGTGCGCGACCACGCGTATCTGGAAGCGGTTGCCGAGGCCTGTCCCTTCCCGGCCGCCGACCTGGAGGCCAAGCAGCTCCACGTCACCTACTTCTCCGCCCCCGTCGATGCCGACCGCTTCGCGGGGATCGACCCGGCCGTGTACCAGCCCGAGGAGTTCCGCCTCGGCGACCGCGCCCTGTACCTGTACGCCCCCGACGGCCTCGGCCGCTCCAAGCTCGCCGAACAGCTCTCCCGGCCCCGCCTGACCAAGGGGCTGATCGCGACCACCCGCAACTGGAACACCGTGGTCAAGCTGGTGGAGATGACCCGGACCTGAACCCTGTCGCGTTTGTTCAAGCGGACCCCGCACCCCCGTCCCTAGCGTGAGGGACATGAAGTACGACGAGACGCACCGGTACATGTCCGAATGTGCCGCCGAGGCCGCCCGCGTCGCGCGCGGCGTCCCGGCTGCCCGCCTGAACGAACCGACCCACTGTCCCGACTGGGACGTGCGCGCCCTGGTCAACCACTGGGTCCTCTACACCTCCCACGGCCTGGAACACCGCGCCCGGCGCAAGCAGCTCCCCGAGGAACTGGTCGCCCGCGACTTCACCGCCGACCCCTCCTGGGCCGACGCCTACGCCGCCCAGCTCGACCGCGCGGTCGCGGCCTGGGCGGACCGGCGGTCTGGGAGGGCGAGGTCGACCTGGGCGGCGGCGCGCTGCCCGCCGACGAACTGGCCGTCATGATCGTCAAGGAGATGGCCGTGCACGGCTGGGACGTCGCCGTCGCCACCGGCCGGCGGTTCCGCGTCTCGGAGGGCGCCGCCCGCCTCGTCCTCGACGTGGTCGAACGCCACGGCGACCTCTACCGCCAGTACGACGGCTTCGCCGATCCGGTGCCGGTGCCGGACGACGCGCCGACCTTCGCACGGGCGTTGGCGGCGAGCGGACGGGACCCGCGGCAGGGCGCGGTCGCCGAGGCGGACCACTGAGGGGGTTCCATGTCGGGCCCTGGCCGGGATCCCTCGCGGAACCACCGTCGCCGGAACGGCCCACACCCCGCCCGCCCCTCCGCGCCGACTTCCGGTCAGACCCGTCCGCCCGGTGGGCTGGTGGGCCGGTGGGCCGGTGGGTGGACTGTCCGTCGGCGTGAGGTCGGGCGGCGGGCCGTGTCGCCGGTCGCCCCCCGCCGGGGTGGGGCTGCATGCGGGTGCGGTCGGCACCGCGTGCCGGATTCGGGAACCGCGTGTGCGATTCGGCACCGTCCCGCCCCGCGGGCGGTCCCTCAGGCTCCGACCGCCGCCAGCATCGGCGTGCGTGCCGCGTCGTACCGTTCCAGCAGTACCCGGGCCACCTCGGGTGACGGGCCCAGCACCTCGGCCAGGACGTCCGCTTCCGTCGCGCCCCGGGCGATGCGGTCGGGGAGGAAGCCGGGGGCCAGGACGTACGGGGCCACCGCCACCGTCGAGCAACCCAGTTCGCGCAGTTCGCGCACCGCGTCCTCGGTGCGCGGAAGGGACGCGGAGGCGAACGCGGGTCGCACGGCGCACCAACCGGTGTGCCACCACTCCCGCGCGATGTCTGCGATCACCGCGATCGCCTCCGGGTCCGTGGACCCCGCCGAGGCCAGCACGACCCCGGTCGAGGACTTGTCGGCGGGCGTCAACCCCGCCTCGTACAGCCGCCGTTCGAGGGCGGAGAGCAGCAGCGGGGAGGGGCCGAGCACCTCGGCCTGGCGGATCCGCAGCCGGCGCGGCGCGTCCCGCAGGACCGCCGGGATGTCCGCCTTGGCGTGGAACGCACGCGTCAGCAGCAGCGGCAGCGCCACCACATCGCGTACGCCCTCCGCCGCCAGCGACTCCAGCACCCCCTGTGCGGACGGGATGTTGAAGTCGAGGAAACCGGTCTCCACACGCAGCCCGGGCCGCAGCGACCGCACCCGCCGCACGAGGGCGTGGACGGTCGCCGCGTGCCGCGGATCGCGGCTGCCGTGGGCGATGACGAGGAGAACCGGCTGATGGCGCATGGGGGTCAGCCCTTCACCAGCAGTCCGCGCCCGCGCAGCACCCGCCGCTCCAGCGGGCTGAAGATCAGCAGGTCGATGGCGATGCCGACGAACAGGATCAGGACGATCGCCTCGAACACCATCGCCATGGAACTGGCGTTGCGGCCGTTCTCCAGCAGCGCGCCCAGGCCGACGCCCAGGTCGGGGGAGGAGGCGATGATCTCCGCCGCCATCAGCGACCGCCAGGAGAAGGCCCAGCCCTGCTTCAGACCGCCCAGGTAACCGGGCAGCGAGGCCGGCAGCACGATGTGCCAGGCGCCCTTCAGCCCCGTCGCGCCCATCGTGCGGCCCGCCCGCAGGAACAGCGGCGGCACCTGGTCGATGCCGGAGACCAGGCCGTTGGCGATCGAGGGGACCGCACCGAGCAGGATCACCGCGTACATCATCGAGTTGTTCAGGCCCAGCCAGATCACCGCCGGCGGCACCCACGCCACCGAGGGCAGCGACTGGAGACCCGACAGGATCGGGCCGATCGCCGCGCGCACGAACTTCACCCGGGCGACCAGCAGACCGAGCGGCGTACCGATGGCGAGCGCCAGCAGGAAGCCCAGCAGACCGCGCGAGACGCTGGTCCAGATGTACTCGAGGAGCTTGCCCTCCAGCCACGCGTCCTTGAACTCGTTGCCCACGTCGGACGGCGACGGCAGCTTCGCCGGGTCGTCGACGATCTTGAAGGTGATCAGCGCCTGCCAGACCACCAGGACCACCGCTATCGCGACGATCGGGGGCAGGATCTTGTTGACGAAGGTCTGCCGGAAGGACGTACCGGCCGTCGCCGTGGTCTCCAGGGCGTCGAGGCCCGCCTCCACCCCCGCGATGCCGCTGTCGCGGACGGGGTCCTTCGCCGTCGGGTCGGTGGTCTCAGTGCTGGCCATGACGGCGGATCTCCCCACGCAGGACTTCGGTGATCTCCAGGGACAGCTCGGCGACCGGAGCGTCCTCGATGCGACGCGGCTGCGGAATGCCGACCGTCCACTCGCGCGCTATCCGGCCCGGCCGGGACGACAGCAGGACGACGCGCTGCGCGAGCCGTACCGCCTCCCGCACGTTGTGCGTGACGAACAGCACCGACAGGCCCGTCTCGGCCCAGATCCGGGTGAGTTCGTCGTGCAGCACGTCCCGCGTGATCGCGTCGAGCGCCGCGAACGGCTCGTCCATCAGCAACAGCCGGGCGTCCTGCGCCAGAGCGCGGGCCAGCGCCACCCGCTGCCGCATACCGCCGGAAAGCTCATGCACGCGCTTTCCGTACGATCCCTTCAGCCGGACCAGCTCGAGCAGCTCCTCGGCCCGGTCGTGCCGGTCGTTCTTGGGAACTCCCCCCAGTTTCAGGGCGAGTTCGATGTTCTTGCCCGCGGTCAGCCACGGGAACAGGGCGTGCTCCTGGAACATCAGGGCCGGTCGCCCGTCGGTGCCGATGTGACCGGCGGTCGGGGCGTCGAGCCCCGCCACCAGGTTCAGCAGCGTCGACTTGCCGCACCCCGAGGCCCCCAGGAGGGTGACGAACTCGCCCGGCGCGACATCGAGGGTGATGTCGTCGAGGACGAGCTGCTGCCCGGCGGGCCCGGCGAACGACTTCGAGACATGCTCGATGCGCGCGGCGTACTCCACCGACTCGGTGCCGTCGGCGGCCTTGGCGAGGGTGGTTGCCATGGTCGTCACCTCCTGGGGACTCTCGTGGTTGCGGGTTACTTGACGCCGAGACCGGCGTCGTCGACGGTCGGCTCGCCCGCGGCCTGAAGGACCTTGTTCAGGGGCGCGAGGTCGTAGATGCCGTCCAGCAACGGGTCCTCCAGCAGACCGGCCTTGACCGCGTGTCCGGCCTCGGTGTCGAGCGTGGCCGCGAGCGGGTCATTGGTGAACTGGATGGACTTCCAGGCCGGGTCCAGGACCTCCGCGGGCAGCTCCTTGCCGGAGTCCACCTTGAGCTGCGCGTTCGCCGCCGCCTTCGCCTCGTCCGGGTTGGCGTTGATGTACTTGTTGATGTCGACGGAGGCCTTCAGCACCGCCTCGACCGCCTTCGGGTGCTCCGTGAGGAACTTCTGCGACACGATGATGTTCGTGATCACGAACTTCTTGTCGGGCCACAGGTCGGACTCGTCCAGCAGCACCTCGGCGCCCTCGGCCACCAGCTTCGACGCGGTCGGCTCCGGCACCCAGGCACCGTCGATGGAACCGGACTTGTAGGCGTCGGGGGTGACCTTGTTGTCGGTGCGGATGACCGACACATCGCCCTTGCCGCTCTCCGCGTCGACCTTCCAGCCCTGCTCGGAGATCCAGTTCAGCAACGCCACGTCCTGCGTGTTGCCGAGCTGAGGCGTGGCGATCCTCTTGCCCTTGACGTCCTTCAGCGACTTGATCTTGGCCGGGTTCACCACCAGCTTCACCCCGCCGGACGCCGAACCGCCCACGATGCGCAGGTTCTTGCCGGCGGACTTGGTGTAGCCGTTGATGGCCGGCGAGGGGCCGATCCAGCCGATGTCGATCGACCCGGAGTTGAGCGCCTCGATCTCGGACGGACCGGCGTTGAAGACCTGGTACGACGCCTTGGTCGCGCCGAGGGCCTTCTGGAAGTAGCCCTTGTTCACGCCGACGAGGGCGGTCCCGTGGGTCAGGTTGCCGAAGTAGCCGATCTTGACGGAGTCGAGACCGTCGATCTTCTCCGCCCCGGCGGCGACCTTCTGGGCGGCCGGTTCGTCCTTGGCCTCGGAGCCGTAACCGCAGGCGGCGAGGGTGAGAAGCGGAAGTGCGGCGGCGGCGGCGAGTCCGCGGCGAAGGAGTGTCGAGCGAGTGGCAGGCACGGGAGGTGTTCCTCTCGTTGGCCCGGCGGTCACGGTCTCTCAGGTCGTGGCCGGGAGGTCGGCAGGTTTTCGTCTACGGCGGTGGGGGGTGCGGGCGCGCAGGCAGTGCGCGTACGTCAGCGCACACATCGCGCCACCCCGCCCTGCCCGCTGCCGAGGGCGCCGCTGCCGACGCGGCCGCCCTCCTTCGCGAACGTGGAGTAGTAGTCGGTGGGGTTCATGTCAGAAGTCCCACCCGTCGTCGTCCGACAGGTCCTTGACCGGCTCGGGGGAGGCGAACGACTCGCCGACCATGCCCGCGGTGAGCGTGGTGCCGTCGCTCGGGTCGATCAGGATGAACGAGCCCGTGCGGCGCGAGTCGGCGTAGGAGTCCACCGGCAGCGGCTCCGCGGCGCGGATCTTCACCCGGCCGATGTCGTTGGCCACGAGCTGTCCCGGATGCGGGTGCAGGGACAGGTCGTCGAGGGTCAGACGGGACGGGATGTCCTTGACGATCGCCTTGACCGTGCGGGTGCCGTGCCGCAGCAGCACCCGGTGGCCGACCGTCAGCGGAGCGTCGGCGACATGGCAGACGGTCGCCTCGACGTCCTGCGTGGTCGGCGGGGCGTCCTTGCTGGGCACGATCAGGTCGCCGCGCGAGACGTCGATGTCGTCCTCCAGCAGGACGGTCACCGACTGTGTCGTCCAGGCCACGTCGACCGGCGTGCCGAGCAGGTCGATGCCCGCGATCTTCGTGGAGCGGCCGGACGGCAGCACCGTGACCTGCTCGCCGACCCGGAACGTGCCGGCGGCGATCTGGCCCGCGTAACCGCGGTAGTCGGGGTGCTCGGCGGTCTGCGGCCGGATCACGTACTGCACGGGCAGCCGCGCGTGGCAGTGCGCCAGGTCGTGGCTCACGGGAACCGTTTCCAGGTGTTCCAGGAAGGTCGGCCCGCCGTACCAGTCCATGTTCGCCGACGGATCCACCACGTTGTCCCCGGCGAGCGCCGAGATCGGGATCGCGGTGACCTCGGGGACGCCCAGCTCGCTCGCGTACGCCGTGAACTCCTCGGCGATCGCGCGAAGACGGTCTCCTCGTACTTCACGAGGTCCATCTTGTTGACGGCGAGCACGACGTGCGGGACGCGCAGCAGCGCCGCGATCGCCGCGTGCCGCCGCGTCTGTTCCACCACGCCGTTACGGGCGTCGACCAGGATCACCGTCAGCTCGGCCGTGGAGGCACCCGTCACCATGTTGCGGGTGTACTGCACGTGGCCGGGCGTGTCCGCGAGGATGAACCGGCGCCGGGGCGTGGCGAAGTAGCGGTAGGCGACGTCGATCGTGATGCCCTGCTCCCGTTCGGCCCGCAGGCCGTCCGTGAGCAGCGCGAGGTCGGGGCCCTCCTGGCCGCGGCTCGCCGAGGCCCGCTCCACGGCCTCCAGCTGGTCCGTGAGGATCGACTTGGAGTCGTGCAGCAGCCGTCCGACGAGCGTGGACTTGCCGTCGTCGACGGAGCCGGCGGTGGCGAACCGCAGCAGGGTGGTGGCCGAGAGTTCCTCGGTCGTGACGGTGCTCATGCTTAGAAGTACCCCTCGCGCTTGCGGTCTTCCATCGCGGCCTCGGACATCTTGTCGTCGGCGCGGGTGGCCCCGCGCTCGGTGAGCCGGGAGGCGGCGATCTCGGCGATGACCTGCTCCAGCGTCAGCGCGTCGGAGTCGACGGCGCCGGTGCAGGACATGTCCCCGACGGTGCGGTAGCGCACGAGCCGCTTCTCGACGGTCTCGTTCTCCTTGGGGCCGCCCCACTCGCCGGGCGTCAGCCACATCCCGGCCCGCCGGAACACCTCGCGCTCGTGCGCGAAGTAGATCCCGGGCAGCTCGATGCCCTCGCGGGCGATGTACTGCCACACGTCCAGCTCGGTCCAGTTGGACAGCGGGAAGACGCGGACGTGCTCACCGGGGGCGTGCCGGCCGTTGTACAGGTTCCACAGCTCGGGGCGCTGGCGACGCGGGTCCCACTGGGAGAACTCGTCGCGCAGGGAGAACACGCGCTCCTTGGCGCGGGCCTTCTCCTCGTCGCGCCGGCCGCCGCCGAACACCGCGTCGAACCGCTCCGCCTGGATCTTCTCCGTCAGCGGCAGCGTCTGGAGCGGGTTGCGGGTCCCGTCCGGACGCTCCTTCAGCAGGCCCCGGTCGATGTAGTCCTGCACGGAGGCGACATGCAGCCGCAGCCCGTGCTCGGCCACCGTACGGTCGCGGTACTCGAGGACCTCGGGGAAGTTGTGCCCCGTGTCCACGTGCAGCAGCGAGAACGGCACCGACGCCGGCGCGAACGCCTTCAGCGCCAGATGCAGCATGACGATGGAGTCCTTGCCGCCGGAGAACAGGATCACCGGGTTCTCGAACTCGCCCGCCACCTCGCGGAAGATGTGCACCGCCTCCGACTCCAGGGAGTCCAGGTGGCTGAGGGCGTACGGGGAGTCCGTGCCCTCCTCGGTCCGTGCGACGGTCGTCACACCAGTCCCCTCTCGCTGAGCAGGGCGTACAGCGACGCCGCGGACTCCTTGACGGTCTGGTTCTGGGACTCGATCCGCAGATCGGGCCGCTCCGGGATCTCGTAGGGGTCGTCGACCCCGGTGAGCCCGGTCAGCTCGCCCGCGGCCTGCTTGGCGTACAGGCCCTTCACGTCCCGCTCGCTGCACACGTCGACGGGGGTCGCCACATGCACCTCCAGGTACGCCGTCGCACTCTCCTCGTGGCGCTTGCGCACCGCGTCACGGCTGTCGGCGTACGGCGCGATCACCGGCACGAGCGCCTTCACGCCGTTACGGGCCAGCAGTTCGGCGAGGAAACCGATGCGCTGCACGTTGGTGTGCCGGTCCTCACGGCTGAAGCCGAGGCCCGCGGAGATGAACTCGCGGATCTCGTCGCCGTCGAGCACCTCGACGAGGTGGCCCTCCTCGCGCAGCCGGGCGGCCAGCTCGTACGCGATGGTGGTCTTGCCGGCACTCGGCAGACCCGTGAGCCAGACGGTGGCTCCGGTCGTCACGTGGTTCTCCAAATCGGTAGGAAGCGCGGTCATGGGCGTCAGCCGTGCAGTCCGCACTCGGTCTTCGCGCGGCCCGCCCAGCGGCCGGCGCGCGCGTCCTCGCCCTCCAGGACCCGGCGGGTGCAGGGGGCGCAGCCGACGGAGGCGTAGCCGTCCATCAGCAGGGGGTTGGTCAGTACGCCGTGCTCGGTGACGTAGGCGTCCACGTCGTCCTGGCTCCAGCGGGCGATCGGGGAGACCTTGACCTTCTGCCGCTTCTCGTCCCAGCCGACGACCGGGGTGTTCGCCCGGGTCGGGGACTCGTCGCGGCGCAGCCCGGTCGCCCAGGCGCGGTAGCCCTTGAGGCCCTCTTCCAGCGGCTGCACCTTGCGGAGCTTGCAGCACAGGTCGGGGTCGCGGTCGTGCAGCCGGGGGCCGTACTCGGCGTCCTGCTCGGCGACCGTCCGCCGCGGGGTGAGGGTGATGACGTTGACGTCCATCACGGCCTCGACCGCGTCCCGGGTGCCGATGGTCTCGGGGAAGTGGTAACCGGTGTCGAGGAAGACCACGTCCACGCCCTTGAGCACGCGGGAGGCCAGATGCGCCACCACCGCGTCCTCCATGGACGAGGTCACGCAGAACTGCTTGCCGAAGGTGTCCACGGCCCACTGGAGGATCTCCAGCGCGGAGGCGTCCTCCAGGTCGCGGCCCGCCTGCTCGGCGAGCGACTTCAGCTCTTCGGCGGTGCGGGTTTCCTGAGCCGTCGTCATATCGGGTCCCCTCCGTTGTCGGCTCGCTGAACTCCTCGGGCGAGCAGCCCGAGGAACTTCAGCTGGAATGCGCGATTGCATGCCCCGCATTCCCAGGCGCCGTGACCCTGCTCGCTCGGACGCAGGTCCTCGTCGCCGCAGTAGGGGCAGTAGAAGGGCGCGGCGCGCTCGCTCACGAAAGGGCCTCCTCGTCGGCCCGTGCTGCCCAGACGGCGAACCGCTCGCCGTCCTCGCGCTCCGCCTGGAACCGCTTGAGGACCCGCTCGACGTAGTCCGGCAGCTCGTCCGAGGTGACCTTCAGGCCACGGACCTTGCGGCCGAAACCGGCTTCGAGACCGAGTGCTCCGCCCAGGTGCACCTGGAAGCCCTCGACCTGCCGGCCCTGGTCGTCGAGGACCAGCTGGCCCTTGAGACCGATGTCCGCCACCTGGATGCGGGCGCAGGCGTTCGGGCAGCCGTTGATGTTGATGGTGATCGGCTCGTCGAACTCCGGGATGCGGCGCTCGAGTTCGTCGATCAGGGCGGAGCCGCGCTGCTTGGTCTCGACGATGGCGAGCTTGCAGTACTCGATGCCGGTGCAGGCCATCGTGCCGCGCCGGAAGGGGGAGGGCTTGGCGGTGAGGTCCAGTGCCCCGAGAGCCTCCACCAGCGACTCGACCTGCGCCTCCTCGACATCGAGGACGATCATCTTCTGCTCGACGGTGGTCCGGACCCGGCCCGAGCCGTGCGCCTCGGCCAGCTCCGCGATCTTCGTCAGGGTGGCGCCGTCCACGCGGCCGACACGCGGCGCGAAACCGACGTAGTAACGGCCGTCCTTCTGGCGGTGCACGCCGACGTGGTCGCGCCAGCGCTCGACGGGCTGGGCGGGGGCGGGGCCGTCGACCAGCTTGCGCCGCAGGTACTCGTCCTCCAGGACCTGGCGGAACTTCTCCGGGCCCCAGTCGGCGACCAGGAACTTCAGCCGGGCGCGGGTGCGCAGCCGCCGGTAACCGTAGTCACGGAAGATCGAGATGACGCCCTCGTGGACGTCCGCGACCTCGTCCAGCGGGACCCAGGCGCCGAGCCGGACGCCGATCTTCGGGTTGGTGGACAGGCCGCCGCCGACCCACACGTCGAAACCGGGGCCGTGCTCGGGGTGGTGCACCCCCACGAACGCGACGTCGTTGATCTCGTGGGCCACGTCCAGCAGCGGTGAGCCGGAGACCGCGGTCTTGAACTTGCGGGGCAGGTTCGAGAAGGCCGGGTTGCCGACGATCCGGCGGTGGATCTCCTCGATGGCCGGGGTGCCGTCGATGATCTCGTCCTCGGCGATCCCGGCTACCGGCGAGCCGAGGACCACGCGGGGCGTGTCACCGCAGGCCTCGGTGGTGGACAGGCCGACCGCCTCCAGGCGGTTCCAGATCTCCGGCACGTCCTCGATGCGGATCCAGTGGTACTGGACGTTCTGCCGGTCGGTGATGTCGGCGGTGCCGCGCGCGAACTCCTGAGAGATCTCGCCGATCACCCGCAGCTGCTCGGTGGTGAGCCGGCCGCCGTCGATCCGGACCCGCAGCATGAAGAACTCGTCGTCCAGCTCCTCCGGCTCCAGGATCGCGGTCTTGCCGCCGTCGATCCCGGGCTTGCGCTGGGTGTACAGACCCCACCAGCGCATCCGGCCGCGCAGATCGTTCGGGTCGATCGAGTCGAAGCCGCGCTTGGAGTAGATCGTCTCAATGCGTGTCCGCACGTTGAGACCGTCGTCGTCCTTCTTGAACTGCTCGTTGCCGTTGAGCGGGGTGAAGTGCCCCGCGGCCCACTGACCCTCGCCGCGGTGACGGCTCACCTTGCGGCGGGGCGCTGAGGCGGCAGGGTTCTGGGGGGTGGCGGCCATGGTGAATACGTCCTTCGGGACAGCGACGGGAACGGGTCGCGCGTGGCGCCGTCCATGAGGGGCGGTGGTCGGGTGACGGGCGGGCGGCTCTGACCTGCGCAGCACCGGAGCACGGAGGCACGCGTGCGCGTCGCCGCGCGGAGGGAGGCTGGAAGGGGCTGTCGACGGTGCTTCGGCTCGTCAGCTCGCCGGACAGATGGCGCTGGACATGCGGCCGAGGTCGACGTGCCGCCGACTCACCAAGGCAATTCCAGTTCCAGACATGACGGAAGCGTGTCACGGCGATCTGGACACAGTCCAGCTTCGTCCGTCATGTGGACACCCTGGTCTCGATATACGAGACCGGGGTGGTGTCGGTCACATGAGCCGCGCGAAGTCTTGTCGGCGCAGGTCAGGCGAGGTATGCGCCCGGCCAGGGGCCCGGAGCGGCCACCTCGGCCTCTTCCTCGACCTTGGTGTCGAACAGCTTGAACCCGCGGCGCTGGTAGTTGTCCATCGCGTGCTCGCCGTCCAGGCTGCACGTGTGCAGCCACACCCGCTTCGTCCGGGGCAGCCCCGGCCAGCGGTCCGCGAGGTCCCAGGCGCGCGCGGCGCCGTACGACAGCAGATGGCCGCCGATCCGTCGGCCGCGGAAGGCCGGGAGCAGACCGAAGTAGACGATTTCGACCGCTCCGTCGTCCTGCGGCTCCAACTCCACGTACCCCGCGGGCGTCCCCCGGTCGTAGGCCACCCAGGTCTCCACGCCCGGCCGGGCCAGATGCTCCTGCCACCGCGCATACGTCCAGCCCAGCCGGTCGACCCAGCGGATGTCCCCGCCGACGGACGCGTACAGGAAGCGGCTGAACTCGGGGGAGGGCACCTCGGCGCGCACGATCCGCACGTCGCCCTCCGGCGCGGCCGCCGTCAGGAGGTCACCCGGTGCGGTCTGCTCCAGGGACCAGGTGGTCACGGGGATGTTGGTCATGCCCGTCAGGGAATCATCTACTTCGCCGATCTGTCGATCGAGGCCAGCGGCAGCGCGAACAGCACGCGGCCCGACTGCGTCCAGACATCACCGGTCTGCGCCCAGTAGGACAGCGACGCGGTCCGCGGGCTCCAGCAGTCGCGGCTGTCGTCGGCGCCGCAGCGCAGGCCCCGCGCGCCGTCCGTGTCCTGCCGCCACAGCGATCCGTGCCCGTCCCCGGCACCACCGCCCCGGCTCACGTACCAGCCGCCCTCGTACGACAGCACGCCGCGCACCCCGGTCGCCTTCGTCCGGTACGCCTCCGTCGCACCGACCCGGCCCGTGGAGTCACCCGCGAGGAACCCGGCCCGGCCGGGGGCGGTGTCGAAGGCGTACCGCCACAGGCGGGCGCCCCGGTCGCCGTCGTCGAGCGTCCACTCCCCGGCGACGAGACTGTCCGGGGCGGTGCTGCGGTCCAGGGACACGGTGGCGGGGTGCGGGGCACCGGAGCCGCCGCTCAGCCGGTAGGAGGCCACGGCCGGCAGGACGTACGGAGCGCCGTGCGCCGACCATCCGCCGGGCACCCGGCCGACCGCCTCGCCGGCGACCGTCGCCCGGTGGATGCGGTTGACGTCGTAGACGTACAGCGCGGCCCGGTCCCCGTCGTCGGCGGTGACCAGCAGCTTGTCCTGGTACCAGACCATGCCCGAGACCTGGGAGACCAGGCCTCGGTAGTCGCGTCCCCCGTCGACGGGGACCGCGAGCAGCGCCCAGGTGTAGGGGAGGCGGTTCGTGTCGTCCGCGTCCACGAGTGCGACCCGGGCGAGTCCGCGGTCGGCGACCGGACCGGAATCGCGCGACCAGCCGGAGACGATCACCCGGTGGGCGCCCCACAGACCGTCGTCGTCCGCGTCTCCGGAGGTGGTGACCGCGCCCGGCTCCCAGCCCTCGGTGTCACCGGTGTTCCAGCAGTACGCACGCGTGGCCGTCGGGGAGACGGGCAGGGCCTCGCGCTCCCCCCGAGTGCAGTCGGCCGCGTGGCGCAGCGAACGGCCGGCGCCGCTCAGCGCCTCGCCGACCCCGACCGAGGGACCCATCTCCGCGGCGAGCCGGTCCAGAGAGGCCGACGGCACCGCTTCCTCGGTCAACCGCAGCGAGGCCGTGGAAGCGGACGAGGTCAGCGGTTCCAGGGCGCCGGGGCCGTCGGCGACCGTGGCCTGGGAAGCGCTGATCATGGTGGCGGCCGCGGTGAGCGCGAGAGCGGTTCCCGCCAGGAAACCGCGTACCGCCCTGCCCCGCCTGCGCCGGCGATGTCGGCCACGCTGCTTCATTCGTCCTCCCGAGGCGGGCCAACTGCGCCTGTTGATCCTTGCGTTGACCGAGGAGCAGGTGGGGTGACCCGTAGGGGGATGTTACGGCAGTCGGCACCCGCAGGGGGCGAAGACCTCGCATATGTACGGAAGATGCTGTGCCGTAAGTCGACTTACGGTACGAAAGCCCTGATCGCGGGCGGGCGGACACGTCGCCGGTCGCGGTTCCGGGAGCGGGGGACCGGACCCCCGCTCCCGGTCACCGTCGGAGGGAACCGGGGAGCCGCGCGCCCGTCACCGCGGGCGCCGTCGAGTGGGGGAGGAGGTCCTTCGGGTCCTCGGGGAGGAGCACCTCCACCTCCGCCTGCTCGCAGAAACGATACGGCCGATGCTCCAGAAGCCCCCCGAGATACCGCCGGACCCGCGACATCTCGGCCCGTACCGTCACTCTGCGCGCCGGATCCCCGAACACCTCCTCGGCCAGCCCCGAGGCACTGCGCCCGGCCCGGTGCACCGCCAGCACGTACAGCAACTCCGCGTGCCGGGGACTCAGTTCGTGCGACCACGTGCCCGCCCCGCCGGTCACCGTCACCGACCACCGGCGCGGCCGCGTCAGATCCAGCACGACCCGGGTCCTGCCCGGCACCTCCGGCTCCACCGCCCCGTCGAACAAGCGCACCAGCCAGCCCCCCGCCAGCGGCTCCAGCGTGCACAGCCCCAGCGCCGGCAGCCGACGACGCCCCGGCGAGGGCGACTTGGGCAGCGCGATCCGATTCGTGTACGGCATCCCGGTCACCGCCGCCGTCCACCCGTCCCCGTCCACCACCACCGCCCGGCCGCCGATCCTGGCCAGCACCGGAGCCGCCACCGCCCGCAGCCGATCCAGCGCGCCCAGATGCCGCTCGCGCAGGGTCGCCTCGGCCAGTTTCGCCACCGAGTCGACCCAGGCGAGGGTCGCCGGATGCATCGTGTCCAGCGGACCGCTGACGTCGACCACACCGAGCAGGCGTCCGCTCCTCGGGTCCGTGATCGGGGCGCCGGCGCAGGTCCAGGCGGTCTGCGCGCGCACGAAGTGCTCGGCGGCGAACACCTGCACCGGCCGCCGTACCACCGCGGGGGTGCCCACCCCGTTGGTGCCGACCACGTCCTCCCGCCAGTCGGCGCCCAGTTCGAAACCGATCCCGTCCGCCTTGCGCAGCACGGTGGAGCAGCCCTCCCGCCACAGCACCCGGCCGTCCTGGTCGGCGACGACCATGATGTGTCGGGTGACGTCGGCGACCGAGAGCAGGCCCTCGCGCAGCACCGGCAGCACGTCCCGCAGCGGCGACTCCTCCCGGCGCCGCCGCACCTCGTCGGGGCTGAGCAGCCTGGCACGGTAGCCGTTCTCCGGATCGACACCGCTGCGCAGCGTCCGTTCCCAGGACTGCTCGATCACGCCGGTGCGCGTGTCCGGGCGACCGGCCGGCGAGCTTGGCGTCACGCACCTCGCTGAGCATCCGGGCCGCCCGCGCGGCGTCGACGGCGGCGAGTTGCGGCACGTTCAACGGCGACTTCGCCACGGGGCCTCCCGGAGAGCAGACGGACGCAGGACCGGATGTCAAGCGGCTTCGCCGACTGTTTCCGGTCTTGCTGCGGGTCCCATACTGCCGTCCACCGGTGCCGGAGGGGCACACTCCGCTCACCCGGCCCCCCCACGTTGCAACCCCCTGCAACCCTGGTCAACATTCACGAGCTGTCCGAAACTTGTGGCACGCCGTCCCGAGCGGCGTTTCCGGCCTCGCAGGGCCATGGCCGCGGGGGTGGTGCCGTGTCGGCGCAGCACCACCCCCGCTCCTGCTCCTCCGCAGGTCACCCCAGCGGCCGAGCCCGCTCCACGAGCGCCCGGAGATCCAGGGTGTGGGGCAGCGTGCCGAAGGCGCCGCCACTGTCGCCGCCCAGCCGCGAGGCACAGAACGCGTCGGCCACCTCCGGCGGCGCGAACCGAACGAGCAGCGACCCCTGCAACACCAGCGCGAACCGCTCCGCGATCCGCCGCGCCCGCCCCTCCGCACCGCCGAGATCGGCCAGTTCGGTCAGCAGGTCCTTGATCGCCGCGTCCAGCCGGTGATCGGCGCCGCGCGCCCGACCCACCTCCTGGAGGAACGCGTGCAGCGCCGACGGCTCCCGCCGCAGCGCCCGCAGCACGTCCAGCGCCTGGACGTTTCCCGCTCCCTCCCAGATCGAGTTCAGCGGCGACTCGCGCACCAGCCGGGGCATCCCCGACTCCTCCACGTAACCGTTGCCGCCCAGGCACTCCGCCGCCTCCACCGTCACCGGCGCACAGCGCTTGGTCACCCAGTACTTGGCGGCCGGCACCGCGATCCGCAGCAGCGCCCGCTCCTGCTCACCGCCGTCGTCGCAGGCCGCGCGAGCCGCAGGCCGAGAACCGTCGCCGCCTCCGACTCCAGCGCGAGATCGGCCAGCACATTGCGCATCAACGGCTTGTCGAGAAGTTTCCCGCCGAACGCCTCCCGGTAGGCGCAGTGGTGCAGCGCCTGCGCGACGGCCGCCCGCATCAGCCCCGCCGACCCCAGCACACAGTCGAGCCGGGTCGCCGCCACCATGTCGATGATCGTGCGCACCCCGCGCCCCTCCTCACCGACCCGGCGCGCCCACGTCCCGTCGAACTCCACCTCGGCGGAGGCGTTCGACCGGTTGCCCAGCTTCTCCTTGAGCCGCTGGATCAGAAACCGGTTGCGCGTGCCGTCCTCCAGGACCCGCGGCACCAGGAAGCAGGTCAGCCCCTCCGCGGCCTGGGCCAGCACCAGGAACCCGTCCGACATCGGCGCCGAACAGAACCACTTGTGCCCCGTCAGCACATACGTCCCGTCCTCGGCCAACGGCCGCGCGGACGTCGTGTTCGCCCGGACGTCGCTGCCACCCTGCTTCTCCGTCATCCCCATCCCGAACAGCGCCCCCGCCTTCTGCCCGGCAGGCCGCAACTCCCGTTCGTAGATCATGGACGTCAGCCGCGGCACCCACTCGGCGGCCAGCTCCGGGTCGGCGCGCAGCGCGGGCACGGCCGCGTGCGTCATCGACAGCGGACAGCCGTTCCCCGCCTCCACCTGTGTCCACACCAGGAAGCCCGCAGCCCGCCGCACATGTCCGCCGGGCCGGGTCCAGGCCGCGGTCAGTCCCGCGCCGACCCCCTTGCCCAGCAACCGGTGCCACGCCGGATGGAAGTCGACCTCGTCGACCCGGTGCCCGTAGCGGTCGTGTGTTCGCAGTCTGGGCGGATTCTCGTTCGCCTGCACCGCCCACTCCTGGAGCTGTGCCGACCCGGCGGCCCGGCCCAGCGCCGACAGCTCGCCGTGGGCCTCGTCGAGCAGCTCCGGATCGAGGTGGCGCTCCACCGCGGCCACCAGGGCCTGGTCGGTGCCGTAGACGTCGTACCCGAGGAGCGGCGGGGGCTGGTTGGTCACGGTGTGCGTACTGCCTGCCATACCGCGAACGTACCCCCGGCCACGCCGCTCATGGCCGGGGGAGCGCAGAACGCGCCGTCCGGTGCCGCAGGCACGCCCGCCTGCCGAGGGCCGTGGCGGGGTGCCGTCCCGCGTGCCGAGGGCCGTGGCGCGTGCCGTCCCGCGTGCCGACGGCGGTGGCGCGTGCCGTCGCGCGTGCCGTGGCACCCGCCGTGCGGGACGTGCCGCGTGGCACCGGCCGAGCGGTGTGCGGCACGTGGTGCCCGGCAGGCGCTGACAGCCCACCACCGGAGGTGAGTGCAGTCGCGTACGGCGGATACCTTTAGGGCGTGCAGCCAGCAAGTCAGTCACCCGAGCAACCCGAGGCACCCACCGGGCGTCTCCATCGGGCGCGTGCCCTCTACCGGAACGTCTCCAAGCGCAGGACCGCCTGGCTGCTGGTCAAGGACACCGTCAACTCCTGCATCGAGTACCGCATCCTCGGCCTCGCCGCCGAGGCCGCCTTCTTCACGCTGCTGTCCGTGCCGCCGCTGCTGCTGAGCCTCATCGGCCTGCTCGGTTACGTCGACGACTGGACCGGCACCGACACGATCAGCAGCCTGGAGGCCACCCTCCTCGACGCCTCCCGCACGGTCCTGTCCGAAAAGGGTGTCGCACAGATCGCCCAGCCGATCCTCGACGACGTGATGAAGGGTGGCCGCCCCGACGTCATCTCCATAGGTTTCCTGTTCGCCCTCTGGTCCGGCTCACGTGCGGTGAACGTCTTCATCGACACGATCACCGTCATGTACGGCCTCGACGGCATGCGCGGCATCGTCAAGACCCGCCTCGTGGCGTTCCTGCTGTTCGTCGCCGCGCTGTTGCTCGGCGCGGTCGCGCTGCCCCTGATGGTCGCCGGACCCGACGCCGTCGTGCGGATCGTGCCGTGGTCGGCGACGGTCGTCCAGGTCCTGTACTGGCCCGTCGTGATCGTCCTGTCGATCGCCTTCCTGACCACGCTCTACCACGTGTCGGTGCCCGTGCGCTCCCCGTGGATCGAGGACGTCCCCGGCGCGCTGGTCGCCCTCGGCATGTGGGTGCTCGGCAGCTTCCTGCTGCGCATCTACCTGGAGAACACCGTCGAGGGCGCCACCATCTACGGCTCCCTCGCCGCCGCCGTCGCCGTCCTGCTGTGGATCGGCGTGTCGGCGTTCGCCGTCCTCGTCGGCGCCGCCATGAACGCCGCCATCGACCGCGTCTGGCCGGCCGCCGCGACGGCCGCCGCCCGCGCCGCCAACGAGCGGCTGCGGCAGGAGGAGGCCGCCGAGTACGTCGCCCGGATGGCCGCCGCCCACCCCCACGAGGACCCCGACGACCCCGACATGCCCTCCGAGTTCCCCGAACGGTGGTCACGGTTCCTGCCCCCGGAGGACGTCACGGGTCGGCTGCGCACCCACGCGAAGATCTCGCCGAAGGGCGGCGGGGGCGGCGAGGAGTGCCCGCCCTCCGAGGGGTGAGCATCCGGAGGCCCTCCGGCCGGACCGCCTGGAGGAGCACCACGTCGGGGACCGGGCGCGGGGGGACACGGGCCTGGTGACACTGCCGTCGCTGACGTCGGCGGGGGCAGGACGGCGCCGTGGCGGTCCCGTGCCGAGGAGTCGACGCCGTCCGGGAGCCGAGGGCCGCGCCCCGCACCGCCAAGCCCTGAGGGCCGTACCGCCAGGGGGCGTCCGCGCCGGACAGTCGCCGTCCGCGGCGAGCTCTTGGCGGGCTGCCGCCCGCGCCGGACAGTCGCTGTCCGCGGCGAGCTCTTGGCGGGCTGCCGTCCGCGCCGGACAGTCGCTGTCCGCAGCGAGCCCTTGGCCGCCTCCCGTTTACACCGGGCCGGCCGATGGGCGGTCTCCCGTCCGTACCGGGCGGCCCATGGGGGATCTCCCGTCCGTACCGGGCAGCCGACGAGCGGCCCGAGGTCGGCCACGACGCCGTGGGCAGCCTCGTCGGGCGTGCCGGCCGGCTGCGTGGTCTGTACCGGCTCGACGAGGCGCTCTCCGTCCTGCGCGACGCGCTCGCCGTCGTCGACCCGGCCGGAGAGCCCGGCCACCCCGGTGGCCGCCGACGCCCTGGCGATAGTCCTCGACACCATCGGCGGGACGCTCGTCTCGACGGGCGGACCCGAGGAGGCGCTGGAGCCGGTCCGCCGCGGACCCGCCATCCGACGAAGCCTCGTGGCGGACGCCGACGCGCCGAACGAGCTGCTCTGAAACTCCCCCACCAGCACGGATGCGTGCTGACGGAACTTCGCCGCCTCGACCTGTGGCGGCCGGTGTCACGCCCAGGTGCCCGCCGCCGCGGCCTCCTTCGCGAACTCGGCGAAGTCGCGCGGCTCCCGGCCCAGGACCTGCCGTACACCGTCCGTGAGCTGCGCGTTGTGTCCGTCGAGCAGCTCCTCGAACAGCTCGACCAGGAAGTCGGCCTCCTCGCCCGGCACCCCGAACACGACCAGGTGCTCCCGGTACTCCGACGCCGACACGGTCCGGTACGACAGCTCCCGCCCGCTCGCCGCGGCGATCTCAGCGACCGCCTCGCCCCACGCCACCAGCCGCGGCCCGGTCACGTCGATCTCCCGCCGCACATACCGGTCCCCCGAGGTCAGCGCCGCCACGACCACATCCGCGATGTCCCGTACGTCGATGAAGGGCTCCCGCACCCCCTCGGCGGCCGGGAACACCAGCCCGCCGCTCAGCCGCAGCTCCTCCACCAGCGGACCCTCGCTGAAGTTCTGTGCGAACCACGAGGCCTGCACGACCGTCCAGTCGGCGCCCGACTCCCGCAGCGCCTCCTCGGTCGGTCGCGCCCGCTTCTCACCACGAGCGGAGAGCAGCACCAGCCGCCGCACTCCGAGGGCAACCGCCTCCCGCGAGATCTCCCCGATCGCCCTGGTCGCCTCAGGCGAGCCGACGTCCGTCGGGAACGCGAGGTAAGCCGCATCCGCGCCGCGCAGCGTCTCCGCCCACGTCGACCGGTCCCGCCAGTCGAAACCGGTTGCCCGTGAGGCCGCCCGCACCTTCAGCCCGGCCGCCCGCGCGGCCAGCGCCACGCGTCCGCCCGTACGACCGGTCGCCCCGGTCACCACCACCGTCGTGTTCGAGGCGTCCGTCATGTTCGAGGCGTCCGGCGTGTCCGGCGTGTCCGGCGTGTCCGACGTGCTCGATGTGTGCGACGTGTTCGTCGCCGGGCCCGAGGCCGTGCCCGGGGTCGTGGTCGGGTTCGTCGTCGTGTTCTCGGCCGCGTCCTGTGTCATGGCATCAGTCAACTGCCGTACGGCGCACGGGCCCATCGCTGAACGGCTCATTCCCATAAGCGCGCGTCTACGCTGGCCGCATGGACGCTCACCCACGCTCGAACGGGCTCACGCGGGGCGACCCCCTCGCCGGCCTGTTGGAGGGCCCGCGCGCGCGTGGCGCCCTCATGATCCGCGCCTGCTTCGACCCGCCGTGGGCGGTACGGGTCGAGGACCGGGCCCCGCTCACGGTGATGCTCATGGTGCGCGGCGAGGGCTGGGTCGTGCCCGACGAGGGCGAGCGGGTCCGGCTCACGGCGGGTGACCTCGCCATCGCCCGCGGACCCGGCCACTACACCTGCGCCGACGACCCCGCCACGGTCCCGCAGGCGCTGATCCTCCCCGAGGGGCAGTGCGCCTACCCCGACGGGCGGGCGCTGAACGGCTCCATGGACCTGGGCGTGCGCGCCTGGGGCGACCGCCTCGACGGCTCCACGCTGGTGCTGATCGGGACGTACATGATGGACGGCGAGATCAGCGGCCGGCTGCTGGACGCGCTGCCGCCCCTGCTGTCCCTCACGTCCGACGTGTGGCGGTGCCCGCTCACCCCGCTGCTCATGGAGGAGATCGGCCGCGACGAGCCGGGCCAGGAGGTCGTGCTGGACCGGCTGCTGGACCTGCTGGTCATCGCCGCGCTGCGGGCCTGGTTCTCCCGGCCGGAGGCGGAGGCGCCCGCCTGGTACCGGGCCATGGCCGACCCCGTCGTGGGCCGGGTGCTGCGCCTCGTCCAGGACGACCCGGCCCACCCCTGGACGGTCGCGTCCCTGGCCGTGAAGGCGGGCGTCTCCCGGGCCGGCCTGGCCCGCCGCTTCACCGAGCTGGTGGGCGAACCCCCGATGACCCACCTCACCGGCTGGCGCCTCGCCCTCGCCGCCGACCTGCTGAGGGACACCGACGAGACGATCGGCGCGATCGCCCGCCAGGTCGGTTACGGCAGCGCCTTCGCCCTGTCCAGCGCGTTCAAGCGGGTGTACGGGGTGAGCCCTCAGGAACATCGGGGCCGGGTGGGGGCCGGTCTCCCGGTGGTGGGCGGCGCGTAGCCTGGGCCCGTGTACGAGGAACGGCCCTCCCGGCTCGCCGGTGCGGTGGTGTGGACCAACACCCCGACGGGCGGCGTCCCACGTCCGGTGCTGCCAGACGGCTGCATGGACCTGCTGTGGAACGAGGACAGGCTGCTCGTCGCCGGACCCGACACCAGGGCGTACATCCCTGACGGCCCGACCGCGGCCTGGGCGGGACTGCGCCTCTACCCCGGCACCGCGCCCGCCCTCCTGGGCGTGCCCGCCCATGAACTGCGCGACCAGCGAGTCGCGTTGTCCGATCTGTGGCCCGCCGCTGAGGTACGACGCCTGCGCGCCGGGGTCGAGGCCGCGAAGCACCCGGCGACCGCGCTGGAGGAACTGGCGCTGGAGCGAGCGGCCCCACCCGACCCCGAGCTGCGCCGCCTGGTGACCGCCCTCGCGACGGGCCGCCCGATCGCCGCGACAGCAGACCGACTCGGCCTCGGACCGCGCCAGTTGCACCGCCGTTCGCTGCACGCCTTCGGCTACGGTCCCAAGACGCTGGCGCGCATCCTGCGCCTCCAGCGCGCTCTGGCCCTGGCCCGTCGGGGCGTGCCCTACGCGGACACCGCGGCCCGCGCCGGTTACGCCGACCAGGCCCATCTGGCCCGGGACGTGCGGGAGTTGAGCGGGATGACGCTGACGGAGCTGCTGGGCTAGGGGCGAGCGGTCAGAGGGCAGGGGATAGGGGAGAGGGGGACACGGGCAGGGAGCATGGACTAGGGCACGGGCCAGGAATCAGCCAGGGATGGGTCAGAGATGGGCCAGGGGGGCGAACAGGTCGACTCCGTTGCCGTCCGGGTCCTGCACGACGGCGTACCGCTGTCCCCAGAAGGCGTCCCATGGCTTCAACTCGCCGGTGTACCCGGCGCCCACCAGCTCCGCGTACACCGCGTCGACCTCGGCCGGATCGTCGCAGCGCAGCGCGAGGGAGTGCCGGCCGCCCGCGGAAGGGGCCTGCCAGTCGGGATGGAAGGACCGGACGGTTTCCTCGGTGTCCAGCAACAGCCGCAGCCCGCCCGGCAGAGCGGCCTCGGCGTGCGGCTCCCGCTCGGCGCCCTCGGGGAACGCGAAGCCGAGCCGACGGTAGAAGGCGACGGAGGCGGCCATGTCGGAGACGACCAGGCCGATGGCATCGAATCGTGGACTCATACGGCCACCGTAGGCAGGGCCGCCCGAGGGGTCTTGAAGAAAACGGACACGCACGCTCTCGCTCCAGGCTTGCCCGTCAGGTCTGGCAGGTTCGTCCCTCCGTGCGGTCCGTGCGGCCGGTCCGTGAGCTTGGTCCTTGAGTTCAGTCCGTGCGCTCGGTCCGTCCGGCTCGCCCATCAGCAGAAGGCGACCGGGCCGTTCGGCGTGTCCAGCGTGTACGAGAAGCCCGCCGGGCCCTCGGAGACCGCGAGGCCGGTGCCGAGCGTGGTCAGCAGGGCGCGGACCTCGCCGGGGTCCGGGGCGGAGGCCGTCAGCTCCAGCAGGGGGGAATGGTCTTCATCCCGCCCGAGACCATGCGTACGGCCTCGAAATCACCGCGACTGTGGAACACCTGTGCGGCAGGATGGCCGCATGATGCGTACCGTACGCCTGCTGCCCGCGCTGCTGCTGGGGCCCGTGCTGCTCACCGCCTGCGGCAGCGAGCGGGCCGACGAGGCCGACCCTACCGAACTGGCCTCCCGGGCCCGCGCGTTGGGTATCGCCCCGGAGCTGGTGTACGCCACCGACGCCCCCGGCCACAGCCTCGCCCAGCAGTCCGTCGGCGTGTACGGCGGTGACGGCTTCTCCGCCACCTACGTCTCCCAGCAGAAGGGGACGCAGGTCCAACTCACCGTCGGCCGGGGCACGATGACGGCCGCCACCTGCGAGCGGGCATCCGGTGCCGAGCCCTCCGCGACACCCGTCACCTGCGCTCGCGACGGCGACGCCTGGTACCGCAGTTCCGGGCAGTGGGCGGAGTACGCCGTCCCGAAGAAGGATTTCGTCATCCGCGTCGGCGGCACGAACGTACCCCGCGACGTCCTGCGTGAGGCCGCCGACCACCTGCACCGCCCGTCCTCCGACGAACTCGACACCCTCCTGCCGTCCGCACCGGCCGGCGGTGAGCCGGTGGAGCGCGGCGACCTGCCACCGGTCGGCGACGGAGCTCCTGACAACGACGTCGACGCGGGCGGCTGAGACAACCGCCACGGAAAGGCGCCGGGAAAGGCGCCGGCGCCGGAACCGGTTGCGCGCGGTGGCGGCCGTCCACCCGCCCCGCCCCGCGCCGTGCGCCCCGAAACCCTCTCCGCAACCGTTTCCCTGGGACGTCCACCCCTGCCCGCATAAAGTCGGGTGACATGACCGCACGTCTGCTCGTGTACACCCGCACCACCGACTACCGACACGACTCCATCCCGGACGCCGTCACCGCCGTACGCGCACTGGGGGAGTACGCCGTCGACCACACCGAGGACCCGTCGGCTCTGGAAGCCCCGCTGGACGGATACGCGGCGGTGGTCTTCCTCTCGACCAGCGGCGAGGTGCTGACCCCGGCCGGGCGGGAACGGCTGGCCCGGTACGTCGACTCGGGCGGCGGCTTCGTCGGCGTGCACGCGGCGGCCTGCACCGAGTACGACTGGCCGTACTACGGCGAACTCCTCGGCGCCCGCTTCGCCCGCCACCCCGCCCTCCAGCCCGGCAAGGCACTCGTCGAGGACCGCGACCACCCCGCGACCCGCCACCTGCCGGCCGTCTGGGACTTCACCGACGAGTGGTACGACTTCCGCACCAACCCCCGAGGCCGAGGCCAGGGCCAGGGCGAAGGTGCAGGCCAGGACGAGGGACGAGGCCGTGTCCGGGTGCTGGTCACCGCCGACGAGTCCTCCTACGACGGCGGACGGATGGGCCCGGACCACCCGCTCGTCTGGTGCCGCGAACAGGGCGCCGGGCGGGTCTTCTACACCGCTCTCGGCCACTCCTCCGAGGCCTACCGGGATCCCGACTTCGTGGCACATCTGGGCGGCGGAATCGGGTGGGCGGCAGGGGTGGAAGCGTGAGGGGGGCGGCGAGGCCCGGCGCGTTCGGTGTACGCCCACGGGATCGCGTTCAGCGAGCGGCCTCGGCAACGCGTGCAGCGACCCGTCGGCAGCGCGTGCGGTAAGGCGTGCAGAAACTCGTCGGCAGCGCGTGCGGTAACGCGTCAAGTGACGTTTCTGCGGTGAACCGTTTGCGCCATCGGGGTGAGTGCGGCCCGCACGGGCGCGGTGCTCGCGCCCGGCCGCGGAGATCCTCTGTCCCGGTAATGGCACAGCAGGAGGAGCCGGACGTTGACTTACGGGACCAAGCTGCGCGAGCGGATCGCCGCACCGGGGACGACGCCGCTGATCGGCGTGTACGACATGTACTCGGCGTCCATCGCGGCCCAGCACTACGACGCGATGTTCGTCTCCGGCTTCGGCTTCGCCGCCTCCTACTACGGACTGCCGGACATCGGTTTCATCGCCTGGCCCGACATGATGGCGTTCGTCCAGCGGCTGCGGGGCGCCTTCCCGGGACACCACCTGCTGGTCGACATCGACGACGGCTACGTCGATCCCGAGGTCGCCTGCCATGTGGTGGAGGGCCTGGAGCGGATCGGGGCGTCCGGGGTGATCCTGGAGGACCAGAAGCGGCCCCGCCGCTGCGGGCACGCCGACGGCAAGCAGGTGCTGCCGCTCGCCGACTACCTCACCAAGCTGGACATGGTCCTCGCCAGCCGCCGTGACATGGTCGTCGTGGCGCGCACGGACGCCACCGACGACGCCGACATCCTGGACCGGGCCGAGGCGCTCGCGGCAACCGACGCGGACGTCGTCCTGGTCGACGGGGTGCGCAGCGTGGAGTGGATCCGCCGCATCCGGGACGTCGTCGGCGACAAGCCGTTGCTGTTCAACCAGATCGCCGGCGGCAAGTCGCCGAGCCTGTCCCTCGGTGAACTCACCGACCTCGGCGTCGACATCGCGATCTACAGCACGCCGTGCCTGTTCGCCGCGCACCAGGCGATGCACTCCGCGCTGACCGACCTGAAGCGTGCGGACGGCCGCCTGCCCGAGGCGGACGACACCGGGGGCGTCGGCGTCGGGACTGCCACCCGGCTGCTGGAGGGCAACCTCGCGCGGCTGCGATCCGTGCCGGGGAGCGCCCGGGGGTGAACCGAGGGCTCGCCCGTGGCGTCCCGACCGGCGGGACCCCGCTCCGTGCCCTTGCCTTCGGCCTGCTCCCGGTAGGCATCGGCCCCTGTCCTCCGGAAGCCCCGAGACAGGGGCCCGACCAACTGCGCCCGTCCGTGCCGACGGGGCTGGTCGCCGGACAACTCCTCGCCGTGCCGGCGTCCTTGCTCGCCGGAACCGTACAACCGTATGGATGCGGTTCCGGAAGCCGACGCGGGCCGGCACAACGCGACGGCCGCGCCCCTAGGCGTCCCTCTGCGCGCCGTACTGCCGGTCGCCGCCTGCCTCGTGCAGGCCCGGGTGTGCGCGGCGCCGAACCGGCCGCGCCACCGAGCGGACTCCCGGCGGAGTGGGCGACCCGGTCGGCGAGACGGGACCCGCGCGGCTCGCCGGCGTCTCCGCCCGCCTGATGTCCTCGTCGGCCTGACGCTGCCCGCGCACGCGGTGCGTCCGGGGAAGGGCGGGCGGGTCGCGGGCCAGGCAGACGGGGAGGGCGCGTACGGCGCCGCGTGCGTCATCGCGCCGGCGGTGCGGTGCTCGCGCGCTCCACCAACCGTGTGGACAGCTCTGTGCGTGTCCCCTCCGGGTGCTCCCCGTCCATCATCCGCACCAGCAGACGGAGAGCCGTCGCCGCCATCTCCGCCAGCGGCTGGCGGACGGTCGTCAGGGCCGGAGTGCCCCAGCGGGACTCGGGCAGATCGTCGAAGCCGACCACGCTGATGTCGTCCGGGACGCTCAACCCCCTTTCCTCCAAAGCCTCGTAGACACCCAGCGCCATGCGGTCGGAACACACGAAGACGGCCGTCGGCGGCTGGGGAAGGTCGAGCAGTTCGCGCATGCGGTGACGGGCCACGGACTCGTCGAACCCGCCGTGCCGGATGTACTCCGGGCGGTGACCGAGACCGGCCGAGGCCAGGGCGGAGCGGTAGCCGGCCACGCGGGCGGTGCTGCACATCCTGCGGCGCGTTCCGGCGATCACGGCGATGCGTTCGTGGCCGAGGGACAGCAGATGTTCGGTGGCCGTCACCCCGCCCTGCCAGTTCGCCGCGCCCACCGACACGACACCCGGCGGCGGCTCCACCACCGGGTCGATCATCACGTACGGGATCCGGTGCTGCTCCAGCCACACGTACTGGGACTCCGTCAGTTCGGCCAGGTTGAACAGCACGCCGGCCGAACCGCGCGCGCTGAGCTTGTCCAGCCAACCGCGCTGCGGACGACCCGCGCGGGTACGGGAGAGGGCGGCCGACACGACCACGTCCAGGCCCGCGTCGTGCGCCGCCTCCTCCACGCCGTGCAGCACCGCACCCGTCCAGGAACTCGCCAGGGAGTGCACGACGAGATCGACCAGCCGGGGCGGTTTCGCCGGGTCGAAGCGGGGTCTGCGCACGTAACCGAGCCGGTCCAGGGCCTCGGTGACACGACGTCGGGTCTCGGGAGCCACATCCTCGCGCCCGTTGACCACTTTCGAGGCGGTGGGCACGGAGACCCCCGCCTCGCGGGCCACGACCGCAAGGGTCGGCCCGGCCGCCATGCTCGCACTGCCCGTGCGGACCATCGGGAACCACCTCTCCGGCCCGCCCGAGGGCCAGCGAAAGTTCGACCACCGCCCTTTCGGAGCCGATCCGCCCCGACGGCTCGCAGAAAGCGCTTGCTATCCTAGGTGTGCCTCAGCGTGGCGTGAAGATGTAGGAAGCGGTTGCGCGGTGCGTGTGCGGTGAGTGCGTGGCCGTCTCGCTCGCGGGAGCGGCCCGGAGGCCCTCCGCGAAGTCCTGGACCCGGGCCGCCGCGACCTGGCCGGCCGCGCCGATCCGCACCCACTTCGACACCGACGGCACGCCGTTCGCGTCGACGACCGACAGCATGTACCAGCCGGGCGGGGCCAGGTTGGGGTTGCTGGTGAGGCTGAGGTCGACGGTGTTGCCGTCGACCGTCATCGGCAGGTCGACATAGCGCTGGTTGGGGTCGGAGGAGTGGGTGATGGCCGCCGGGCGGATCAGGGAGGCCTTGACCACCGGCTTGTCGACCGTGATGCGCTGGTCGGTGCCGTAGGTCCAGTTGGTGCCGGCCACCGACGTGATCTGCGGGCGGTCGCCCTTGAACAGGTACGGCGGCTTGTAGAGGGACACCCGCTGGTCGAAGGAGCCGTCGCCCGGGTTGTCGCCGACGCTCAGGACACGGCCGTCGGGCAGCAGCAGGGACGAGGAGTGGTAGGTCCGCGGGACCGGGTCGGTCGCCAGGCCCGCCTGGAAGGTGTTGGTCGCCGGGTCGTACAGCGACGCCTCGAAGACGGGGTCCTCGCGGTAGGTGTGCAGGGCGCCGCCGGTCTCCAGGACCTTGCCGTCCGGGAGGATGACCGCGGAGACGTACACCTTGCCCTGGGCGCCGGTCTGCGGGGTTCCGTCCCGGTAGCGGCCCTTCGGCAGGTCGGGCCCGGGCACGTACCGCGGCGAGTCGGCCTTCATGTCGATCAGGTCGACGAGCCCGTGCGCGTCGGGTGCCACGGTGTGGTTGCCGCCGCCGATCGTGGCGACCTTCTGGTCCTGGGCGGGCGGCAGCAGCACCGACATGGACTGGTCCCGCTCGTCCTTCTTGCGCAGGCCCGGTACGTCGGCGATGGTCCCGGCCTCGTAGTCGTACACGGAGGCGCCGGTGCCGGGCAGACCGTTGCCGAAGACATGGCTGCCGGTGTAGAAGAGGCGGCCGTCCTGGAGCAGGATCATCGACGGGTACAGGCCCCAGAAGGACCAGGCCTGCTTGGCCTCGCCGAGCGGCAGCCACTTGTTCTGGGCGTAGGAGAAGTGCTCGTTGACGACCGTGCCGGAGGAGTCCTCGGCGAGGCCGCCCAGCGAGATGACGTCACCGTTGCCCATCGCGGTGGCCGACGGGTACCAGTGGCCCGCCAGCATGTCGTTGACCTTGATGTACTTGTTCTGGCCGGGGTCGTAGACGTAGCTGCTGCGCAGCCCCTTGTAGCCGACGCTGCCGTCGGGCGCGGCGTAGTCCTTGTTGCCGCCGACGACCAGCACCCGGCCGTCCGGGAGCTGTACGTGCCCGGCGCAGAAGAAGTCCTCCGGTGTCGGGACGGCGGTGTAGCCGCCGGTGACGGGGTCGTACAGCGAGGTCTTGAAGGTTCCCGCCTCGAACATGTCGAGGTCGTTGCCGGAGCCGGCGATGAGCAGGACCTTGCCGTTGTGCAGCAGCACCGAGTGCATGGCCCGGACGGGCATCTCGGCGGTCTGGACGGTCCATTCACCCCTGCACTCCGGTCCCGTGCCGCCCGTGACGCAGGGGTCGGGACCGGCGGGGACGGTGGCGTCCGTCATGGCGTAGTCGTCGGTGGTGAGGGTGCCGACACCGTAGAGGGCGCCGCCCCATGTGATCCGGTCGGTGCCCGGCGGGATGACCGGGGTGCGGACCTCGGTGCGGGTCCAGGCGGCCGACTGCGCCAGGGTCTTGAGGTCGGTCCAGTAGACCCAGCCCTGGACGGTGTCGTGGCGGAAGAGGGTGAAGGCCACGTCCGGTGTCGTCGACCTGTACCAGAACGACAGGTCGTACTGGTGGGCCGGAGTGACCTGCGGGGCGCAGGCGTTCTCCAGCATCATCGTCTTGCGGTCGCCGTCGGCGCGCCGGGTCAGCTCGATCCGTACGGCACGGCTGCCGGAGTGGGCGTCGCCGGTGACGGCGAAGGAGAAGTCGTTGTCTCCCCAGCCCGACTTCTCGAAGCACTGGGGGAACTGGGACGGTCCGTCGAGGATCTCCAGGCCGGGATTCCTGACCAGGTTGGTGGCGGCGTTGGCGGGTTGGGCGCCCAGTGGGCCGAGCCCGAGGGCGGCGGCGAACAGCATGAGGGCGGTGAGCAGCAGACGGGGTGTCCTTCCGGGTGGAAGGGTCCGCCGCCCTGGGTGTCTTCGGGCTCCGTACATGGTGGTTCCCCCCTTGTTCACGAGCCCCCCGCATCACGGGTGGTGCGTCGCTCGCGTCACTCGTCGTGTTCGATGCGGAGGATGTCGATCCGGCCGCCGCCCTCACCGAAGGTGGCGACCGGCGTGCTGTGCGCGAACAGGTCCCGCAGGGTGGGGAGATGCTCGCGTTCGCCGCGCAGGGCCGCGGTGGACACGACGTAGTCGATGTCCCTCCAGCCGTGCGGCAGCGTCTTGGTGACCGCCGGGTCCTGGTCGAGCTTGTAGTGCCAGATGACACCGGTGCCCGGCCGGTAGCCGGCGTCGACCGCGTCGAGCCAGAGCACGCCGTCGGTGACGATGCGCACCCGGTCGCGGTCGCCGACGGGCGTCTCGCGCAGCCAGCGGGCGGCGTCCGCGTAGACGCCGTTGTCGTCGGCGCGCATGGCGACGCGGTCCTGTTCGTACCAGTGCGGTGCGGCGAACACCGCGGCCAGGGCCACGGCCGCCAGGGAGGCGGTGGTGCGCAGGTGCGGCCTGCCGGGCAGCCGGGTCACCAGGGCCTGGGCGAGCCCGGCCACGGTGAGCGCCAGGAACGGCAGGACCTGCACGATGTACATCTGCGGCAGATAGCCGCCGGGGCGCAGCGCGACCAGCGCCAGCACCAGTACGGCGAAGGCGACGGGCCGCAGCCGGCGTACCGCGAACGCGCAGACGGCTGCCGCGGCGCCGCCGATCAGCAGGTACGGGTCCCTGTCCAGCCAGTCCGTGAACAACTGGTGGGCGTCGGTGCCGTCGGCGAACGCCGATCCGCTGCCCTCGCGCCCGCCGAGCTGGAACTTGAGCGTGCCGAGCAGTGAGACGTGTCCGGCGCCGGGGAACAGCTCGCCCTTGAGCAGGGCGTACAGCGGATAGAAGAGGCCGGTGAGGATGAATCCGGAACCGAAGCCGGCGAAGGAGAACTTGCGGGTGCTGGGGTGGCTGCCCTGCCAGAGGCTGACCAGCAGCACGGGCAGCAGGACCGCGATGGTCTCCTTGGAGAGCACGGCCAGGGCGAACGCCATGCCGGCCGCGGCGTGGTGCCACAGATGGCGGCGCGGCGACAGCGCGAACGCCATGGACACCAGCACCCACAGGACGGCGAAGTTGTCCAGGTAGATCTGCCGGTGCAGCACCACGGCGAGTGGTGACAGCGCGTACAGCAGCATCGCCGCGGCGGCCGTGGGGCGGGACAGGCCGAGGCGCCGGCCGATCACGAAGACGAGGACCATCGACACCGCGGCCACCGGCAGCATGGCGAAACGGCCCTGCACGAACGTGGGCAGGTCGGGCAGCAGCCAGTTGGGCAGCCAGGACATGGAGGCGAGCTGCATCCAGCCGGCCGGCGGGTGGTCGTACCAGTAGGTGTAATGCGCGAGTTCGCCGTGCTGCACGGCCCACGCCTGCGCGAGATAGGTGCCCTCGTCGTCATTCGGGAATGGGTAATTTCCGATTCCGAGAAGACGTGCCAGGATCCCGGCGAAGAGAACGGGCGCAACCCAGATATAATCGCGCTGTAACACACTCCCGCGTATGGAGGAGCGATCTCCTCCGAAATCCCCGGCCGCGGCCGGGAAACGGAAGCAGCGCCTTCGGAGTCTTCGGAAAGCTTTGTTACGGACTCGTCTCGCGCACGTGTTTTCGGTACGGCAGTCCCCATGCGGAATCCCCCCACCCACTTATCGGCCTGACGGCAGCCGTGGGCCTCCCCCTCGAAACCCCCCGGAATCAGGCATGCCGGAGCATCATGGCACACGCCCGGGTGCCACATAAGCTGAACATACGATTCCGCTTGAGGCGGGGATCATCACGCCGAGACCACATTGCGGCGGAAATGCCGAACCTGCTAACTTCGGCCCAGGTTTGCTCGTGGGCCCGGATCGAACATGTGCGAAAACCCCGGCGCACCGGGGTGGAGAACCGGTCGGTAACCGAACCGCCGCCAAGGGCCTTCGAAGATCACGAGCAGAGGGAACACCGTCCGCCGGGGGGCCGCAGACGGACGGACCCATTCCGCGGAACACCGAGTGACACCTAGTAGAACAACATGTTCGAACAAGGATGACCAAGAAAGACCGAGGGGGGAATTCGTGGTCTCCGCCATTCTATTCATCGATTCGATCATCCTCATGGGCGCCGCCGGCGTGACCCTGTGGTGGATGCTCCACGCCTGGCGCACCCCGGAGACACTGGAGTCGACGGCCTTCGCCACGCCCGACGGCAGGGCCGACCTGTCCTTCTCACTGCTGGTCCCGGCCCGCCACGAGGAGGCCGTCCTGCGGCACACGGTCGAGCAGATGCTGCGCATCGACCACCCGGACTTCGAGATCCTGCTGATCGTCGGCCACGACGACCCCGGCACCGCCGCCATCGCCCACGAACTCGCCGCCGAGCACCCCGACAAGGTGCGCACGGTCGTCGACACCCACGCCAAGAAGAACAAGCCCCGCGCCCTCAACACCGCGCTGCCGCACGCCCGCGGCGAGGTCGTCGGGGTCTTCGACGCCGAGGACGTCGTCCACCCCGAGCTGCTCGGCCACGTCGACTTCGCCTTCCGGCGCGACGACGCCGACGTCGTCCAGGGCGGCGTCCAGCTGATCAACTACCAGAGCAGCTGGTACAGCCTGCGCAACTGCCTGGAGTACTTCTTCTGGTTCCGCAGCCGGCTGCACCTGCACGCCCGCAAGGGGTTCATCCCGCTCGGCGGCAACACCGTCTTCGTCCGGTCCGCGCTGCTGCGGGACACCGGCGGCTGGGACGGCGACTGCCTCGCCGAGGACTGCGACCTGGGCGTCCGGCTCTCCAGCGGCGGCGCCAAGGTCGTCGTCGCCTACCACTCCGCGCTGGTCACCCGCGAGGAGACGCCCGACTCCATCAAGGCGCTCTACAAGCAGCGCACCCGGTGGAACCAGGGCTTCCTCCAGGTCCTGCGCAAGGGCGAATGGCGCCGGCTGCCCGGATTCGGCCAGCGGATGCTCGCCCGCTACACCCTCAGCACCCCGTTCGTGCAGGCCGCGACCGGCGTGATGATCCCGCTCGGCATCCTCTTCGCCGTCCTCGGCGGAGTCCCGCTGCCCTTCTCCATGTTCGCCTGGCTGCCCATGCTGCCGATGGTCGCCATGATCGTCTTCGAGGCGGTCGCCCTGCACGACTTCGGCCGCGAGTACGGCTTCCGCATCACCTTCGGCCAGTACGCCAAGCTCATCCTCTTCGGCCCCGTCTACGCCGTCATCCTCGCGGGCGCGGCGCTGCGCGCCGTCTGGCGCGAATACACCGGGCGCCGCGACTGGGAGCTGACCTCCCATGTCGGCGCGCACCTGCCCGTCCACACCCCGCAGCCCCAGGAGGCACGGTGACGGCCCTGCCCGCCGACGTGTCCATCGTCGTCCCCACCTTCAACGAGGCCGACAACATCCACGAGTTGCTCGCCCGCATCGGCGCCGCGATCCCCGCCGGGACCCGCGCGGAGGTCGTCTTCGCCGACGACTCCACCGACCACACCTGCGAGGTCATCGAGGAGGCGGCCGGCCGCAGCGCCGTTCCCGTCGTCCTGCACCACCGGCCCGTCCCCGAGGGCGGCCTCGGCGGCGCCGTGGTCGAGGGCATCGCCCGCGCCTCGGCCCCCTGGATCGTCGTCATCGACGCCGACCTCCAGCACCCGCCCGAACTCATCCCGCAACTCCTCGCCCGCGGCACGGCCACCGGCGCCGAACTCGTCGTGGCCAGCCGGTACACGGCCGGCGGCGACCGCGGCGGCCTGGACGGCGGCTACCGCAAACTCGTCTCCAGCTCCTCCACGCTCCTCACCAAATCCCTCTTCCCCCGCGCCCTCAGCGGTCTCACCGACCCGATGAGCGGCTTCTTCGCGATCCGCCGCACAGCGGTCGACCGCGCCGCCGCGGAGGAAGAGGGTCTGCAACCCCTCGGCTACAAGATCCTCCTCGAACTGGCGGTACGGTGCCGTCCGCGCGGCATAGCCGAGGTGCCGTACGCCTTCGGGGAACGGCACGCCGGCGAGTCCAAGTCGACGGCCCGCGAGGGCATGCGCTTCCTGCGCCACCTGATCACCCTGCGCACCGCCGACCCCCGCGCCCGGGCGGGGGTCTTCGGCCTCGTCGGCCTGTCGGGCTTCGTCCCCAACCTGGCCCTGCTCTGGCTGCTCACCGACCAGGCACCCGGCCTGCACTACGCCCCGGCGGAGATCATCGCCAACCAGGCGGGGCTCCTGTGGAACTTCGCCCTGATCGATTCCTTCGTCTACCGCAACCAGCGGCGCCACCACCGGCGCGGTGCACGGCTCCTGACGTTCGCCGCCGTCGGCAACGCCGACCTGGTCGCCCGCATCCCGCTCGCCGCGCTGCTGATCGGCGCCGCCGGCATGACCGCCCTGCCGGCGACGGCACTCGCCATGGCGATCGTCTTCACGGCCCGCTTCCTGGTCGTGGACCGCTGGCTCTACCGCCGCCTGCACACCACCCTCCCGGCCCTGCCCCGGGTCACGCCCGACCCGGACCCGGTACCGGATCCCCTGGGCTGACGGACGGAACGCGCGAAGGGCCCGCCCCGGTCGTCGACCGGGGCGGGCCCTTCGGCGTGCGGCGGGAGTGGCGGGCCCGGCCGCCGTCGCCCGTCAGCGCGGGACGGGCCGTGACATGTACGGCCACGCTCGCGACGCCCGTCACCTCGCCTCACCTCACGGCGTGACCTTCTCCCGCAGGGCGTCCACGTCCGTCACCGGCAGATCGCACACGAAGCCCCGGCAGACGTACGCCGTCGGCGCCCCGCCCACCAGGACCCGGTCCGCGAGCAGCGGAAACTCCTCGCTGTCCGGCGTCCCGTAGGCGACCACCGCTCCCGGCGCGGTCGCCAGCAGCGCGGCGCGGTGCAGCTCCCGGGTGGCGGGATCGTCCAGCGCGGGCCCGACCACGGCCACCTCGCGCGGCCCGTCGAGCAGCGCCTCGGCTGCGGCCAGCCCCCACCCGATGAACCGCGGCACCCGCGGGCCGAGCGCCTTCACGACGCCCAACGCCTTCTCCGCCGCGGACCGGTGCGCCTGCGAACCGGTGTGGGCGGCGTACGACAGCAGCGCCCCGGCGGCCGCCGACCAGCCCGAGGGCACCGCGTTGTCGGTCGGGTCCTGCGGGCGCCGGATGAGCTGCTCGGCGTCGGACGCCGTGTCGTACAGCGACCCGGACTCCGGGTCCGTGAAACGCGCGAGGACGTGGTCGAGCAGGAACCCGGCGAAGTCCAGCCACACCCCCTCGCCGGTCACCCCGGCGAGCGCGAGGAAGCCCTCGGCCACGTCGGCGTAGTCCTCCAGGACGCCCGCGTTGGCGCCGACCTTGCCGTCCTTGCTGGTCCGGGAGAGCCGCGCCTGGTCGTCGAGGTGCAGCCGGACGAGGAGGTCGGCGGCGGCGACGGCCGCCTCCACCAGGTCGGGCCGGTCGAAGAAGGCGCCGGTCTCGGCGAGCGCGGCGACGGCGAGACCGTTCCAGGCGGCGACGACCTTGTCGTCCCGGCCGGGCGCGGGCCGCTCCGCGCGCACGGCCAGCAGCCGCGCCTTGACCGACGCGATCTTCTCGGCGTCGAACACGGCCTCCTGCTGCGGCAGTTGCAGCACGGAGGCACCCTCCTCGAACGTCCCCTCGTCGGTCACCCCGAAGTAGGCGGCGGCGACGGCCGCGTCCTCCGCGCCGAGGGCCTCGGTGAGCTGCTCGGGCGTCCAGACGTAGTACGCCCCCTCGACGTGCCGCCCCGTCCCGTCGTCGCTGTCGGCGTCCAGCGCGGAGGCGAAGCCGCCCTCGGCGGTGCGCAGTTCGCGCACCATGAAGTCGGCGGTCTCCAGCGCGACCCGCCGCGCCTGCTCGGAGCCGGTGGACCGCCACAGGTGGGCGTACACGCGGCACAGCAGCGCGTTGTCGTACAGCATCTTCTCGAAGTGCGGCACGATCCAGTCGCGGTCCACCGAGTAGCGCGCGAAACCGCCGCCGAGCTGGTCGTAGATCCCACCTCGGGCCATCCGCTCGCAGGTGTCCCGCGCCATCTGGAGGGCGCCGTCGGCCCCGGTGCGCGCGTGGTGGCGCAGCAGGAACTCGATCACCATGGACGGCGGGAACTTCGGCGCCCCGCCGAACCCGCCCCGCTGCGGGTCGTACTCCCGGGTCAGCCCCAGCAGTGCCTGCGCCAGCTGCTGCTCACCGGGCGCCAGGCTGTCGCCGTAGGAGATCTCGCGCCCGGCGAGGTCGCGGACGATCTTCCCGGCGACCTCGGCGACCTCGTCCCGCCGCTCCCCCCAGGCCTGCCGCACGCCCTCCAGCACCTGCCGGAAGGACGGCATGCCCTGCCGGGGCACGGGCGGGAAATACGTGCCGAAGTAGAACGGCTCGGCATCCGGCGTGAGGAACACGGTCATGGGCCAGCCACCCTGCCCGGTGGCGGCCTGCACGGCCTCCATGTAGACGGCGTCGACGTCGGGCCGCTCCTCCCGGTCGACCTTGACGTTGACGAAGTGCTCGTTGAGGTAGTCGGCGGTGGGCTCGTCCTCGAAGGACTCGTGAGCCATGACATGACACCAGTGGCAGCTCGAGTACCCGACGCTGAGCAGTACCGGCACCCCCCGCCGGCGCGCCTCCTCGAACGCCTGAGCCGACCAGGGCCACCAGTCGACCGGGTTGTCGGCGTGCTGGAGCAGGTAAGGGGACGTCTCATGGGCCAGTCGGTTCGCCATGGGTCCATCCTGCCGCAGGACCCGGCCCGGAACGCGTCAGACGTCTCCCGGCCCGCGGGCCGCACCCCGTGCCCTCACATCCTGCACGGTTCACACCCTCGAGCCCGTGCGACCGCCGCAGCACACCTGCGGCTCCGGCTTCGCCCGCCAGCTCCTGGTGGACGCCCGCGCCGACTTCCAGCGCATCGGGGTCGCCCACGGCGAGGCCTGGACCTGCCTGGAACTCGCGATCGTCGACGCGGGCAACACCCGTGCCCAGCAGGCGCTGGCCCTGTGCGACGAGGCGGTCGGCCTGTTCGCGTCGTACGGCGACCGCCGCGGCGAGGACTGGGCCCGCTTCCTGCGCTGCACGCCTTCTGCCGTACGCGGCCCCGGGCGGCATCGAGGTCGACACGGCGGTCGCCCAGGACGAGCTGACCAGGTTGGTCACCGCACCCCCATCCCCTGCGCGACACCAGACTCACCGAGTGCCTGGAGGCGTACGGACTGCTGCTGGAGCGGGGCGTGCGTCCGGAGTCGGGCTGGCAGGCGTGGCGCCTGGTCCCGGGCCGGCACGCACGGGACGCGCCCGGTACGGCTGGGCGCTGACCCAGCCGGCCCGCGCCCGGCTGATCGCCGGCGACGCGTCCCGGGCGGTGAACCGGGAAGCGGAACCGCGGGGACGGCTCACGGCGGTGCGGGATCGCCTGCACCGCGCCGCCCCTGCCCGGCAGGGGCGGGCCGGGCCGGGGGCTGGGCGGTGCCGTCGGTCCGGGGTGCGGGAGGTCAGGCTGCGGTCGGTCCGGCGTGCCGTCCGCTCAGCCCTTTGCGGGCGTGGTCTCCCCCGGGGCGGCCGTGCCGGAGGTGCCCTCCGGCGTCTCCACGAAGTCGACCTTGGCCATGCGGCGGTTCATCGACTTCATCAGGCCCCACACCGCGATCGCCATCGCCGCGAAGACGAGGAAACCGAGGACGCCGGGGGTGACCTTGTTCTCGTCGACCTCCTTGGCGAGGGGGACGAGGTGCGTCATTGCCAGGCTCACGCTTGCGCTCATGTCAGGCATTGTCGCGGATGCCCGCAAAGAGGTCGTCCTCGGGGAGGGAGGTATCGACGAGCGACTTCGCCAGCTCGTACTCCTCCGTCGGCCAGACCTCCCGCTGCACCTCCATCGGCACCCGGAACCAGCCCCCGTCGGGGTCGATCTGCGTGGCGTGCGCGATCAGCGCCTTGTCGCGGATCTCGAAGAAGTCGGCGCACGGAACATGCGTGGTCAGCGTGCGCTCGACCCGCTCGAACTCGCTCCAGCGCTTGAGCCACTCACCGTACGGCGACTCCAGGCCGCGGTCGAGCATCGCCTGGTGCAGCGCCTCGGTGCGCGGACGGTTGAAGCCCTGGTTGTAGTAGAGCTTCAGCGGCCGGTACGCCGGACCGAACTCGCTCTCCGGGTACTTCGCGGTGTCGTCCGCGCCCTCGAAGGCCACCATCGAGATCTTGTGGGTCATGATGTGGTCGGGGTGCGGGTAGCCGCCGTTCTCGTCGTAGGTGGTGATCACCTGGGGACGGAAGGAACGGATCTGCCGCACCAGCTCGCCGGCCGCCTTGTCGACGTCCTCGAGGGCGAAGCAGCCCTCCGGCAGCGGCGGCAGCGGGTCGCCCTCGGGCAGCCCGGAGTCGACGAAGCCGAGCCACTCCTGCTTGACGCCGAGGATCCCGCGGGCCTCGTCCATCTCCTTCTTGCGTACCTCGTGGATGTGCTCCTCGATGTACTTGTCGCCCTGGAGCTTGGGATTGAGGATGGAGCCGCGCTCCCCGCCCGTGCAGGTCACGACCAGCACGTCCACCCCCTCGGACACGTACTTCGCCATGGTGGCCGCGCCCTTGCTCGACTCGTCGTCGGGGTGGGCGTGCACGGCCATCAGTCGCAGCTGGTCAGTCAAGACTCATATCCTCAGTAAGTCGGCGCCCCCATGGGACGGGGTGCGATCGGCGGCTTCTATAGTGACCGAATCGAGGCGCCAATAATTCCGTGGTGCCGCCCCGGCGGCCCGGTTTCGGACCTTCGCCCGACCGGCCGGAGGCCTTGCGAGAGGACGATCATGAGCACGGCGAGCACGCGACCCCCCGAGGGCCGTTACGGCCGTTCCTCGGATGCGCGCGCGGACCGCACCCTCAAGGTCACCGGTGCCGTGCTGGGCGCCCTGCTGCTCGCGTTGATCGGCTACTTCGGCTATCACTACGTCGGCCAGAACAAGATCAGCGGCGAGTTGATCACCTTCCAGGTGGCGGACGACTCGGTGCGGGTGCACCTCGAGGTCCGCAAGGACGCCGACGCGAGCGGTTACTGCACGGTCCGCTCACAGGCCGAGGACGGCGACGAGGTGGGCCGCGCCGACTTCCGCTTCTCCGGCCCGGACACGCGGATCGACGAGGTGGTCACGCTCCGTACGACGTCCCGGGGCACGACGGCGGAGCTGCTCGGCTGTCACGCCGACTGATCGCCATCCGGAATACGCAGGTCGTGGCCTGCGTTGACGCAATTCTTATGGCTTATGTCCTCCCCCTCGGGCCGCTGAATTGTTAGGCTCGTGGTTTCGCCCATCCCTGGAGGAACATGCTTCCGGGTAGGGCGAGCTTTGTATTCCCAGTACCGACGAGGAGCACCCTGTGACCCAGACCAGCGAGAACGTCACCTGGCTGACCCAGGAGGCGTACAACAAGCTCAAGAGCGAGCTTGAGCACCTTACTGGTCCTGCGCGCACCGAGATCGCCGGCAAGATCGCGGCCGCGCGCGAGGAGGGCGACCTGCGCGAGAACGGCGGTTACCACGCCGCCAAGGAGGAGCAGGGCAAGCAGGAACTGCGCATCCGCCAGCTGACCCAGCTGCTGGACAACGCCAAGGTCGGCGCGGCCCCGGTGTCCTCGGACGGCACGGTGGCGCCCGGCATGGTGGTGACGATCGCCTTCGACGGCGACGAGGACGACACGCTGGACTTCCTGCTGGCCTCGCGTGAGTACGCGAGCTCCGACATCGAGACCTATTCGCCGCAGTCGCCGCTGGGCTCCGCCGTGGTCGACCACAAGGTCGGCCAGGACGTGCAGTACGAACTCCCGAACGGCAAGACGGCCTCCGTACGCATCCTCAAGGCCGAGCCCTACAACGGCTGACGGACCCCTCCGGCCCTCCGGTTCCTGAGTAGTCCCCGACCCGCGTCCCGACCAGACCCCCGGCGCCCCCGTGGCGCGGGGGTCTCGTCATGCCGTGCGGCGTGGCGTGGTCATGCGGTGGCCGAGCGGTACTTGCGGACCGCCAGGGTGCGGAAGATGAGGATGATCAGCACCGAGTAGATCAGCGAGGCCCAGACCGGGTGCTGCATGGGCCAGGCGTCGGAGGTCGACTGTCCCGGGTTGGCGAACAGCACGCGGCAGGCCTGGACGGTGGCGCTGAACGGGTTCCACTCGGCGATGTGGCGCAGCCAGGGCGTCATGTTGCCGGTGTCCACGAAGGCGTTCGATATGAAGGTGACCGGGAAGAGCCAGATCAGTCCGCCGGAGGTGGCCGCCTCGGGGGTGCGCACGGACAGGCCGATCAGGGCGCCGATCCAGGTGAACGCGTAGCCGAGGAGGAGCAGCAGGCCGAAGGCGGCCAGGACCCGTGCGGCGTCGGTACTGCCGTCGGAACCGACCCGCCAGCCGACCAGGATCGCGACGACGGCGAGGACGAGCAGCGTCAGCGCGGTCTGCACGAGGTCGGCGAGGGTGCGCCCGGTGAGGACCGCGCCGCGGGCCATGGGCAGGGAACGGAAGCGGTCGATGAGCCCCTTGTGCATGTCGTCCGCGATGCCGGCACCGGCTCCGGCGGTGGCGAAGGTGACGGTCTGGGCGAAGATCCCCGCCATGAGGAAGTTCGTGTAGTCGGTGGCGCTGGTGCTGCCGCCGATCTGCATGGAGCCGCCGAAGACGTACGTGAACAGCACCACGAACATGATGGGCTGGATGAGCCCGAAGATGACCATCTCGGGGATCCTGGACATCCGGATCAGGTTGCGTTTGGCAATGACCAGGGAGTCCCGGACGCTCTGCCCGAGCGGGTTGCCCGGGGCCGTGCCCCGGACGGCGTCGGTGACGGCGCTCATTTCACGGTCTCCTTGGCATTCTCTTCGGGCTTGTCCTCGGCGGCGTGTCCGGTGAGGGACAGGAAGACGTCGTCGAGGGTGGGACGGCGCAGGCCGATGTCGTCGATCTCGATGCCTCGGATGTCCAGCTCGCGGATGACCTCCGCGAGAAGCTTCGCGCCGCCGGAGACGGGCACGGTGAGCTTGCGGGTGTGCTCCTCGACCGTGGTGTCGCCCTTGCCGAAGCCGGTCAGGACCTCCACGGCGGTGGGTATGTGCTCGCGGTCGTGCACCACGACCTCCACGCGCTCGCCGCCGGTGCGGGCCTTGAGCTGGTCGGAGGTGCCGCGGGCGATGACCCGGCCGTGGTCGACGACCGCGATGTCGTGCGCGAGGTGGTCGGCCTCCTCCAGATACTGCGTGGTCAGCAGCAGTGTCGTGCCGCCGGAGACGAGGCGCTTGATCACCTCCCACAGCAGTTGGCGGTTGCGCGGGTCGAGGCCGGTCGTCGGCTCGTCCATGAACATCACGGGGGGCGAGACCACCAGCGCCGCGGCCAGGTCGAGGCGGCGGCGCATGCCTCCGGAGTAGGTCTTCGCCGTGCGGTCGGCGGCGTCCGCGAGGTCGAACTGGTCGAGCAGCTCGGCGGCCCGGACCTTCGCGTCCTTCGCCTTCATCTGGTAGAGCTGGCCGACCATCTGGAGGTTCTCGCGGCCCGTCAGATACTCGTCGACGGCCGCGAACTGGCCGGAGAGGCCTATCGAGCGCCTGACCTCGTTGGGGTTCTTGAGCACGTCGAGGCCGGCGACCACGGCCCGGCCACTGTCCGGGCGCAGGAGGGTGGTCAGGCAGCGGACCGCGGTGGTCTTGCCCGCGCCGTTCGGCCCGAGGAGGCCGAGGACGGTGCCCTCCGGGACGTCGAGGTCGACGCCGTCCAGAGCCCTTACGTCACCGAAGGTCTTCACCAGGCCTTCGGCATAGATGGCGCCTGGCATGTGAGTCTCCACGTCGTTGGGGATTTCGTCGTTGGTGTTCGTCGTTGGTATCGGTCGTCGGTACTGGTCGTTCGAAGGTCTTCGGAAAGCCTAGGTTTGTGCGTTTCGTTCCGCCCGCTCGAGATGCGTCGCGCACACCCCCGAGGCGGCGTGACACACACCATAACGCGATGTATCGCGTCTCTCAATGCACTTACCCGAAGGAGTGACGAAGAGGGCTGTGACCTCAGCCGATGTGACCTCAGCCGGTCGAACCTCTACCGGTGTGACCTCAGTCGATGACGATGTACCCGGCCTCGCGCAGGGCCTGACCGACCTCGGCGCAGTGCACCGGCCCCTTCGTCTCCAGGTGCAGCTCGACCTCCGCCTCCGTGAGCCCGAGCCGGGGATCGGTCCGTACGTGGCTCACATCGAGGACGTTAGCGTCGACCACTGACAACACCCCGAGAAGCGTCGCGAGCGCCCCCGGCCGGTCCGTCAGCCGGAGCCGTACGGCCAGGTAGCGGCCCTGCGCGGACATTCCGTGCCGCAGGACGCGCTGCATCAGCAGCGGATCGACGTTGCCGCCGGAGAGCACCGCGACGACCGGCCCCTCGAAGGTGTCCGGCTCGCTCAGCAGCGCCGCCACCGGGCTCGCCCCGGCCGGCTCGACCACCAGCTTGGCCCGCTCCAGGCAGAGCAGCAGCGCGGTGGCCAGCGCGTCCTCCGAGACCGTGCGCACCTCGTCCACCAGGTCGCCGACGATCCCGAACGGCACATCACCGGGCCGGCCGACCTTGATGCCGTCCGCCATCGTCACCGGGCTGCGCAACGCCACCGGCCGTCCCGCCGCCAGCGAGGGCGGATACGCCGCCGCGCCCTCCGCCTGCACACCGACGATCCGCACGTCCGGCCGCAGCGCCTTCACCGCGACCGCGATACCCGCCACCAGCCCCCCGCCGCCGATCCCGACGACGATCGTGCGCACCTCCGGGCACTGCTCCAGGATCTCCAGACCCACCGTGCCCTGCCCGGCGATCACGTCCGCGTGGTCAAAGGGGTGGATGAACACCGCGCCGGTCCGCGCCGCGTACTCCTGCGCCGCCGCCAGCGTCTCGTCGACCACGTGCCCGTGCAGGCGCACCTCCGCGCCGTACTCCCGGGTCGCGCTGATCTTCGGGAGCGGGGCGCCGTTCGGCATGAACACCGTGGAGCGCACGCCCAGCAGGGTGGACGCCAGCGCGACCCCCTGCGCGTGGTTGCCCGCGCTCGCCGCGACGACCCCGGCCGCACGCTCCTCCGGCAGCAGCCCGGCGATCCGCACGTACGCGCCGCGCAGCTTGAAGGAGCCGGTCCGCTGGAGGTTCTCGCACTTGAGGTGCACCGGCGCCCCGACGAGCTGGGACAGGTACCTGCTGCCCTCCATCGCGGTCATCCGCGCCACGCCCGAAAGCATCTTCTGGGCGCCACGCACATCGTCGACAGTGACGGGCCGCAAGGAGTCAGCCGTGCCATAGCTCATGACACGAGCATCGCAGTTCACAGGCGGGAACGACCGCTGTGACCAACCACCGAGACCGGTTTCCGCAGCGCCGGTACGACCCGCCTCCGGGCCGCGTACCCTGTCCCCCAACCCAGCCCCCTTTTCATGAAGCGAGCCCCCGGCCATGCCCACAACACCTGGAATGTCGATGGACATGACGACCCTCGGTGACACCGGTCTTCTCGACGCGTTGCAGCACGAGGTGGCGGTCTTCGCGCGCCGTGCCGAACAGACCCGGCTCGGTGGGGTCGGTCAGGTGCGCAACTCCATGGACCGCGCCGCATACCTGCTGCTCAACCGCCTCGACAAGGAAGGCCCGATGGGCGTCAAGGCGCTCGCCGCGAGCATGGGCATCGACTCCTCGACGGTCACCCGGCAGGTGGCACCGCTGGTCGACACCGGCCTGGTCAAGCGGACCTCGCACCCCGAGGACGGGCGGGCCGTGGTGCTCCAGCTCTCCCCGCGCGGGCTGTCCCGGCTGGACGAAGTGCGTTCTTCCAGACGTCAGTTGATGGCCGAACTGACCCACGACTGGAGCCCGGGGGAGCGCGAGGCGTTCTGCGCGCTCCTCACGCGCTTCAACACCGCGCTGTCCAGCCGGATGGCCGCCCACGGTCTCCCCGGCGCGGAGCCCGCACCGGCTTCCTGACGCCCCGCGCGCACCCTGGCTCCCCGCGCATCCCGCCCGTGCGCGGCTCTTGACCGACGGCTCGCCCCTGGCCTCATATGAGACCGGGTCCCCGTCCGCCGCAGACGGCCGGGATCCGTCCCAGGGGGTCGCCGGCAGGCGGGAGGCGCGCGGTGCGAGCACGGCATGCGGCCCAGGACGTCCGCCGGGCCAAGGAGTTCGAGGCGTTCGTGGCCGGCGCGGGCGGGCGGCTGACGCAGACCGCCACCCTGCTCACCGGGGAGGCCCCGGACGGCAACCCGCGCGCGCGACGGCTGCTGACCTTCGCCCTCGCGCACACGTACGCGTGCTGGGACCGGCTGCACGGCGAGGACCCCTACGACCACGCCCGCCGGCACCTCGCCATCCGCTTCGCCGACACCGCCTGGCACCAGTACGCCACCTGGCAGCACTACGCCGCCCGGGACCGCGCCCGGCGACGCCTCGCCGGCCCGCTGGCCGGGCTCACCCCGCGGGAACGCCTGATCCTGGTCCTCAGGCTCTACGAGGGCGTCGGGGAGGAGCAGGTCGCGGCCCTGCTGGGCCTGCCGACCGAGCGCGTCCACGCCATCTGCGACCGGGCGACCGCGACCGTCCTGCACCCACCCCCGGCACCGTCACCCCCGCTCCCCGGGACGAAGGCGGCGACGACGTGAACCGGCCCGAGCGGGAGGCCGCCGTCCGGCAGATCATGGAACGCTCGGTGCCCCGGCTGCCGCCCGAGCTCCACACGGACGCCGTCCGCCACGGCAGCCGTATGCTGCGCCGCCGCACGCTCGCCCGGCGTCTTATGTGGCTGCTGCTGTGGGCGGCGGCCGTCGCGTTCGCCGTCTGGGCGATGGTGGCCGAGCCGTGGGTGGAGCCGCCGTCGGAGACGACCCCACCCCTCACGGACTGGTGACCGTCTAGCCGAGGGCCTGCTGGAGGTCCGCCAGCAGGTCGTCGATGTTCTCGATGCCGACCGAGATCCGCACCAGGTCGGCCGGGACCTCCAGGGCGGAACCGGCCGTCGACGCGTGGGTCATGCGCCCGGGGTGCTCGATCAGCGACTCGACGCCGCCGAGGGACTCGCCCAGCGTGAACACCCTGGCGCGGTTGCAGACCTCGACCGCCGCCTCCTCGCCGCCCGCCACCCGGAACGACACCATGCCGCCGAACGCCCGCATCTGCTTGGCCGCGACCTCGTGACCGGGGTGGTCCGGCAGGCCCGGGTACAGGACGTTCGTCACGCGCGCGTGCCGGGTCAGCATGTCGGCGACCTTGGTCGCGTTCTCGCTGTGCCGGTCCATGCGCACCGACAGCGTCTTCGTGCCGCGCAGCACCAGCCAGGAGTCGAAGGGCCCGGCGACCGCGCCCATCGCGTTCTGGTGGTACGCCAGCTCCTCGCCGAGTTCCCGGTCGCCGACGATCAGCGCACCGCCGACGACGTCCGAGTGGCCGCCCATGTACTTGGTGAGCGAGTGCACGACGATGTCCGCGCCGAGCGCCAGCGGCTGCTGGAGGTACGGCGTGGCGAAGGTGTTGTCCACGACGAGCCGGGCGCCCGCGTCCCGCGCCACCTGCGCGACGGCCGCGATGTCGGTGATGCCGAGCAGCGGGTTGGAGGGGGTCTCCACCCACACCGCCTTCGTCTTCGGCGTGATCGCGGCCCGTACGGCGGCCGGGTCGCTGGTGTCGGCCACCGACCACTCCACGCCCCACCGGGAGACGACCTTCGCGAACAGCCGGAAGGTGCCGCCGTACGCGTCGTTCGGGATGACCACGTGGTCACCGGGGCTGAGCAGCGTACGCAACAGGCAGTCCTCGGCCGCCAGTCCGGAAGCGAACGCGAGACCCCGGACGCCGCCCTCCAGGGCGGCCAGGTTCTCCTGTAGGGCGGTCCTGGTCGGGTTGGCGCTACGGCTGTACTCGTAGCCGCCGCGCAGACCGCCGACGCCGTCCTGCTTGTAGGTCGAGACCTGGTAGATCGGCGGGACGACGGCGCCGGTGAGGGGATCGGCGGTGTTGCCCGCGTGGATCGCGAGGGTCTCGAAATGCTGACTGATGTGCCTGTCGCTCATGAGCCCCGAGCGTAGTGCGCCGCGGGGAAACGTGCGGGACCGCGGGCTGCCCGGCGCCCCCACCGCGGGGTTTTCCACAGGGCGACGGAGGAGGTTGGCCAATTGTCGGTGGTGTCTGGAACCCTGGAGGCATGGAAATTCTCTGGGTCCTGATCGCGCTGGTCATGCTCAGCTTCGTGCTGCTGCCGGTCCTGCGGCGCAGGCGCGGCATGATCGAGCAGGTCCCGGCCGGCCACCCCGACGCCGCGGACCCCGCGGACTACGGCTTCGTCCGCGAGGAGGAGCTGGACATCCGCATGCCCGGCCCCGACCAGGACCTGCTCGACGTACTGAACGTGGTGCAGCGCACCCAGGACCACCGGGCCGCCCAGCAGCTGCTGGCCGGCACCGAGGCGGAGGGCGAGCGGCGCTGGCAGCGCGTGCAGGCCTTCGCCGGCGCCGCCGCGCTGGAGCTTCACCAGCGGCCCGGCGGGGCCGGGGAGACCCCGGGCGGGCAGTGGCTGCGGGTCTGGCGCGCCGAGGCTCCCAAGGACGCGGGCGGGGCGGCCGTGCACGCCGAGTTCCTCGTGCAGCAGGCGTGGCGCACGTCGACGCCCGGCACGGACGACTTCCGGATCATCATGGAGGAGGCGAAGGACGCCTGCGGTCAGGCGGCTCTGCTCGCTCCCGGTGACCCGATCCCGTACATCGTCGAGCTGTCGGTGGCCCGCGGCCTGGCCTACTCGCAGCCGGAGTTCGAGCAGCTCTGGCTGCAGATCCTGGACCGCGCCCCGGCACACATGGGCGCGCATCTGGCGGCCCTGCACTACTGGTGCGAGAAGTGGCACGGCTCACGCGACACGGCGATGTCGTTCGCGGAGGCCGCGGCGGCGCGCGCCCCTCAGGGCTCCCTCCTGGCGGCGATGCCCCTCTTCGCGGTGTTCGAGCACCTCCCTGAGGTGAACCTCGTGACCGGCTTCTACCAGAGCGAGGTCGTGACCAAGGCGATCCACGGCGCCCTCTTCGCCGTCCATGCGGCCCGCCCCGACGATCCCATGCTGGCGCACGTGCGCCATCTCCTGGTCTTCTTCCTGGTGCGCGCCCAGCGCTGGTCGGAAGCAGTGAACCAACTGGTGCACGTCGACGGGCACGTCGGCGCGCTCCCCTGGACCCTGTCCGCCGACCCGGCGGGTGAGTTCGCGGTGTACCGCGCGCTGGCGGTGGCCGGATACGAGGCGAACGGCGGCAACCCGGCGTCGCTCCCGCACTGACCCCCCCCCCGGACCGGACCCGTACGGCCGGCCCCGAGGGCGGGTCCGGTCGGCCCGGCTCCCACCCTCGGCCGGGCGCCTCGCCGTCAGTCCTTGTTCGCGCGGGCGGGCAGCCGCCACCCCGGACGCGGGAAGTGGCAGGTGTAGCCGTTCGGGTAGCGCTGGAGGTAGTCCTGGTGCTCGGGCTCGGCCTCCCAGAACGGGCCGACCGGCTCCACCTCGGTGACGACCTCGCCCGGCCACAGTCCGGAGGCGTTCACGTCCGCGATCGTGTCCTCGGCGATCCGCTTCTGCTCGTCGTCCACGTAGTAGATCGCCGAGCGGTAGCTGAGACCGATGTCGTTGCCCTGGCGGTTCTTGGTGCTCGGGTCGTGGATCTGGAAGAAGAACTCCAGGATCGTGCGGAAGTCGGTCTCCGCAGGGTCGAAGAGGATCTCGATGGCCTCCGCGTGCGTGCCGTGATCACGGTAGGTGGCGTTCGGCACGTCACCCCCGGTGTATCCGACCCGGGTCGCCTTCACGCCCGTCTGCCGGCGGATCAGCTCCTCCATCCCCCAGAAACATCCGCCCGCCAGTACTGCCCTCTGCGTCTGCGCGGCCATTACGACCCTCCCATATCTGTCAGCTCGGTCACTCGGGCCGCCGGGCTCACACACCACCGGCAGCCCCTGGCCACTCCCCTCAACGTCCGACGGCTCCAGGCGATTCCAAGCCCCTGCGACCGGACCCGCGAACAAAACCGGTGGCCGCCCGGCTCCGGTCCGCCGCACGCTGTACGCCATGCAAGAACCGCAACGCCGGATCCGCGCCCTGTACGGGGAGTCCACGATCACCGTCTACCAGGCGTACCCCCCGGAGATCGGCGTGCCCGCCGCCCGCGACGGCCGATTCCCGCCTGCTTGGAAGCGGGACCGGATGACCTGGATCAAGCCGTCGTTCCTGTGGATGATGTACCGCTGCGGCTGGGGCGAGAAGGCCGGACAGGAGACGGTGCTTGCCGTCGAGGTCACGCGTGACGGCTTCGAGTGGGCGTTGCGGCACGCGTGTCTGTCGGGTTACGTGCGCGGAGTGCACGGCGACCGTGCGACCTGGCAGCGTCAGCTCAAGCGTGCGCCCGCTCGCGTGCAGTGGGATCCCGAGCGGGATCTGCGCCTGCGGGCTCTGCCGTACCGGTCGTTGCAACTCGGTCTCACCGGGGAGGCCGCACGGCGTTACGCCGACGAGTGGACGGTCGCCGTCCGTGACGTGACGCCGCTCGCCCGCGCGATACGCGCCCACGTGAGCGACGGCGACCTCGACGCGGCGGCCGGGCTGCTCCCGCCCGAACGTCCCTACCCCGCCCCGCCCGCCGCGGAATTCGGTTGCCCCTGCCCCGGCCGGGCGGGCTAGATACTGAGCATGGCCGACATCCAGGGCTCGTACGATCATCTGTTCGTCGCTGTTCCGACGGCGTTGGCCGCTTCGCTGGACCGTGGGGACGCCGGCGGTTCGGTGGCGGTCTTCGTGGACGGTGAGCCGGTGGTGGATGTGTGGGGCGGGTTCGCCGACGCGGAGCGGACGGTTCCGTGGCAGCGGGACACCATCGTCAACGTCTGGTCCGTCACGAAGACGATGACCGCCCTGTGTGCCCTGCTGCTGGCCGACCGCGGCGAACTGGATCCGGCCGCGCCCGTCGCCCGGTACTGGCCGGAGTTCGCCGCGGCGGGCAAGGAGGGCGTCCTGGTGAGCCATCTCCTCGCACACACCGCCGGTCTGCCCGACTGGGACGGGCCGGTGGCCGAGCTGTACGACTGGCCGGCCGCCACGGCACGGCTGGCAGCGCAGACGCCGCGGTGGGAGCCGGGCACCGCGGCCGGCTACCACTCGCTCACCCAGGGGTTCCTCGTGGGTGAGGTCGTACGCCGGATCACCGGGCGGAGCCCCGGCGAGTTCTTCGCCGCCGAGGTCGCCGGACCGCTGGGCGCGGACTTCCGTATGGGGCTGCCGGCCGAGCACGACCACCGGGTGGCGGCCACCGTCCCGCCGCCGGGACGGGACGGGGACCACCGCGCGAGCGCCCCCCGGTGGCGATGCCGTTCCGACCGCGGCCACGCCGATCCGTGTCCGTGACGGCAACAGCGTCGCCTGGCGGCGTGCGCAGATCCCGGCCGCGAGCGGGTACGGCAACGCCCGCTCGGTCGCCCTCGTGCAGTCGGTGCCGGCCTGCGGGGGCTCGGTGCGCGGGGTGCGGCTGCTGTCGCGGGCGGGCTGTGACCGTGCGCGCGAGGAGCAGTTCAGCGGCCAGGACCGGGTCCTGGGGATGCCGGTGACCTGGGGCCTCGGCTACGCGATCTTCGGTGACACCTACGGTTGGGGCGGCTGGGGCGGTTCGCTCGTGATGATCGACCCCGCCACGCGCATGGCCGTCGCGTACGTGACGAACCAGATGCGCGACCCGGGCGACGACAACCGGGGACTGGAGATCGTGATGGCCGCCTATGACGGACTCCAGGGACGGTGAGAGGCGCGTGCGCCCCAGAACAGAACTCCAGACAGAACACCGGGAGCATGACCAGATGGTGAAGTGGACCGCCACAATCCCCTCCTTGGAGCGGCCGGACCCCGGAGCCGGGCTGTCCGACTACCAGTCGGCCATGCGGGACCGGCTGCTGGCCGCACCGGTGGTTCCCGCGCCCGCGCCCTGGCGGCCCGTCCCCGGATGTCCCGTCGCCGTCGGCGGGCTGCTCGGGATCGGGTTCGCCGTGCATCCGGGCAGCGGGAACGACCTGGTGATGGTCGTCTCGCAGGACGGTCACGGCCTCTTCGACGCCGTCACCGGCGAGCGGATCGCCCGCGACCGTGACCCCGCGCCCGAGGACGGCACGCCCGACGAGAGCGAGGACCTGTCGTGTCCGGGGCTGGGTCCGATCGCCGGCAGCAGGGTGCGCATCGCGGGCCTGTTCGGCGGCGGGCTGCACTCCGGCACCGGGGACGGCTGGTCGGTGGAGGTCGTCCAGCCGGCCTGGCCGAACGAACGCGTCCTGCTCTCCCGTGGCGACGGACTGCCGCACGACGGCCCGCACGGCGAGAAGTGGTGGCACGTCTTCCACTCGACCCACTCCACCTTCCGCGCCGCCGGATTCTCCCCCTCCGGACGCACCCTCGCCGTCGCCACCAGCAGTGACCTGACCCTGTGGAGCCGCGAGGATGAGTGAGGACCTGGCACGGCTCTGGCGGGAGCGGCACCCGCGCGTCCCGCCCGTCGCGCACACCTTCCGCGGCGTGTTCGCCGACCGGTGGGTACAGTTCCACAGCCTCCCCGGGTCGAAGCGCTACCCGGAGTCCGAGGACGAGTACGCGACCGTGCTGCACCGCCACAACACCGTGCTCGACGAACTCTTCGCGGGCCAGGACGTGTTCGTGGTGACCGGCGACTGGTCGTCCACCGCGGACGGGCCCGCCGGCTTTCCCACACCGCGTCAGGACCTGCACCCGGACGGCGTCCTGTGGTGGACGGAGCCGGACCTGTCGGATCCGGACCCCGAGTTCCACACCTACCACCGCTTCTACGCCGATGTCCGGCCGTGGCGGCCCGGCTGTGTCGACGCCCTGCTGCGGGCCGTCGCGGACGAGGAGATCGTCGACGTCTTCCTCACCGACACCGGTCTGCGCCGCATCCTCCACCCCTACGACGGCGGCGCGGACGCCGTCCTCACCACCCCCGACGAACGGGACCGCCTGCGCGCCCGCCACTCCGACCGGCTCTCCCGCCACCCCTCCGGCCGCTGACCGCGGCGACCCAGCCGAGGCTCTGCTAGAAACGGGAGCGCGCGGCCACCCGGTCGTGAGTTACCACGCGTCATCCGTACAACCCCGGGGGAGATCCGCATGAGTGGCAGCAGTGACGTGTTCCTGATCGGTGGCGGGAGTGACGAGTCGGCCGCCGACGCCGTCTACGGCCCGTTCCTGCGCGCCGCCTCGGCGGCCGCGCCCCGCGTGCTGTGCGTCCTCGTCGACGAGGGCGCAGGCGCCGATCTCTTCGGCCGGTACGACACGCTGCTGCGCAAGGCCGGCGACTGCACGCCGGTGCCGCTGCTGCTGCCGCTCGGGGAACCGTTCGAGCCGGAGGCGCTGACGGCGGACGTGGACGCGCTGCTGGTGTGCGGTGGGCTGACTCCGGCGTACCACGAGGCGTTCGGCGGGTGTCTCGACACCCTGCCCGCGCTGCTCGCGGAGCGGGGTGTGCCGTACGCCGGTTTCTCCGCGGGGGCCGTGATCGCCGCGCGGGACGCGGTGCTCGGCGGCTGGCTGGTGGACGGGGTGGCGGTGTGCCCGCCGGACACCGCGGAGGACCTGGAGGAGGTCGAGGTGCGGCCCGGACTGGGGCTGGTGCCGTTCGGGGTGGATGTGCACGCGGCGCAGTGGGGGACGCTGGCGCGGCTGGCCGCGGTCGTGGCGGACGGGCGGCTCGCCCACGGGGTCGCCGTCGACGAGAACACGGTGGTGCGGGTCGCGGACGGACGGGCGCACGTCGCCGGACCGGGCCGCGCCCACTCCGTACGCCCCGCACCGGCCGGCGCAGTCCTCGTCCGCTCCTACGGCGCGGGCGACTCCTTCCCCGCAGGCTGAGCCCGGCCAAACGTTCCCCCCCGGCCCGGAACCCGCCTGCTGGGCAGGCGGTCGGGCGGACGAGACGACGCACGAAGAGGGCCCCCGGCGTGCTGCCGGGGGCCCGTCGGGGGTGACGCGGGACGTCAGATGGTCGCCGTGTCGATCACGAAGCGGTAGCGGACGTCGCTGGCCAGCACGCGCTCGTAGGCGTCGTTGATCTCGGAGGCGCTGATCAGCTCGATCTCCGCGCCGAGGCCGTGCTCGGCGCAGAAGTCCAGCATCTCCTGGGTCTCCTGGATGCCGCCGATGCCGGAGCCGGCGAGGGTCTTGCGGCCGCCGATCACCGAGAACAGGTTGAGCGCGACGGGCTCCTCGGGGGCGCCGACGTTCACGAAGGCGCCGTCCGTCCTCAGCAGGGCCAGGTAGGCGTCCAGGTCGAGCGGGGCGGAGACGGTGGACAGGATCAGGTCGAAGGTGCCGGCCAGTTCCTCGAAGGTCTTCGGGTCGCTGGTGGCGTAGTAGTGGGCGGCGCCCAGCTTGAGGCCGTCGTCCTTCTTGCGCAGCGACTGGGACAGCACGGTCACCTCGGCACCGAGGGCGTGCGCGATCTTGACGCCCATGTGGCCGAGGCCGCCCATGCCGAGGACGGCGACCTTCTTGCCGGGGCCGGCGTTCCAGTGCCTCAGCGGGGAGTAGGTGGTGATGCCGGCGCAGAGCAGCGGGGCGGCCACGTCGAGGGCGAGGCCGTCGGGGATGCGGACGACGTAGTTCTCGTCGACCACGATCTTCTCCGCGTAGCCGCCGTAGGTGGGCTCGCCGTCCTTGCCGATGGCGTTGTACGTGCCGACGCTGCCGCCGGTGCAGTACTGCTCCAGGCCGGCCTTGCAGTTGTCGCACTCACGGCAGGAGTCGACGAGGCAGCCGACGCCCACGCGGTCGCCGACGGCGAACTTCGTCACACCGGGGCCGACCTCGGTGACGACACCGGCGATCTCGTGGCCGGGCACCATCGGGAAGATGGCCTCGCCCCAGCCCTCGCGGGCCTGGTGGATGTCGGAGTGGCAGATGCCGGCGAACTTGATGTCGATCAGGACGTCGAACTCGCGGACCTCCCGTCGCTCGATCGTCGTGCGCTCCAGGGGAGCCTTGGCGGAGGGGGCGGCGTACGCAGCAACAGTGGTCATGCCGGGGTTCTCCTAGCGGGTCGTACGCCCGGTCTGCCTTCGGACCGGGCACGGCGTCCAGCCTGCCCCGTATCCGGGCGTCCACCCAGGCCTCACCTGTGCCTACGTTCGCCGTGCCTACCACTGGCGGGGTCAGGATCGCCTGCGTACGACCGTGAATACTGGATGCATGGACGAACAGGCCGAAGCCGTACCGCAGCCCGGCGGGCGTCTGGACCGGCGCGCCGAACTCAGCGAGTTCCTGCGCACCCGGCGCGCCCGGCTGAAGCCGGAGGACGTGGGGCTGCCCGACTTCGGGCGGCACCGGCGGGTGCCGGGGCTGCGGCGCGAGGAGCTGGCACAGCTGGCCGGGGTGTCGGTGGCGTACTACACGCGCCTGGAGCAGGGCAACGGGCGGAACGTGTCGGCGGAGGTGCTGGACTCCATCGCCCGCGCGCTGCAGCTGACCGACGCCGAGCACGCCCACCTGACCCATCTCGCCAAGCCGAAGCAGCACAAGAAGAAGCCCGCGGCCCGGGCCCAGCAGGTGCGGCCGGCGCTGCGGCAGCTGCTGGACCTGCTGGACGGGGTGCCCGCCTACGTCGTCGGGCGGCGGGCGGAGATCCTCGCCTGGAACCGGATGGCGGCGGCCGTGTTCGGGGACTGGGGCGAGCTGCCGGTCGCCGAGCGGAACTGGGCGCGGCTGGTGTTCCTGCGGCCCGACTACCGCGACCTGTTCGTGGACTGGGAGCAGAAGGCGATCGACATCGTGTGCACCCTGCGGATGGACGCCGGCTGCTATCCGGACGATCCGCGGCTGTCGGCGCTGGTGGGCGAGCTGTCGGTCAAGAGTGAGGACTTCCGGCGGCTGTGGGCGACCCACGACGTCAAGGAGAAGAGCCACGGCGTGAAGAAGCTGCGGCATCCGCTGGTGGGCGACCTGTCCCTGAACTTCGAGGGCTTCCAGCTGCTCGGCGAGAGCGAGCAGTCGATGGTGTCGTACCACGCGGACCCGGGCTCCCCCTCGGCGGAAGCCCTGCGCCTCCTGGCCAGCTGGGGCGCCGACGCGGGCCGCCTGGGCTCCACCGCTCCCGGGCCGCCGCTGTCGGCCTGAAGCCGTACTCGACGACTGTGCCGGCGGTCCCGGCCGTGGTGCCCGGGTCGGCCGTCATGGACCGGGCAAGCACGAACGGCCCGCCGGAGGCTGCTGTTCCGGGGGCCGTTCGCTCAGCGCCCGGCGAACCGGGTCACGGGGACGCCGTACCGCGTCGGGGAACCGCGCGGTCGGCGGACCGCGTCAGACCGCGTTCTCCTTCACCGTGATCCTGCCCTTGCGGATGGTGGCCACGCGCGGGGCCTTCTTCGCGATCGCGGAGTCGTGGGTGACCATGATGAAGGTCAGGCCGTGCTCCTTCCACATGGTGTGCAGTACGTCCATGATCTCGTCGCGCATGCCCTCGTCGAGGTTGCCGGTCGGCTCGTCGGCGAGCAGCACCTTGGGCTGCTTCACCAGCGCGCGGGCGATGGCGACGCGCTGCTGCTGGCCGCCGGACATCTCGCTGGGGAGGTGTCCGAGCCGCTCGCCGAGACCGACCGACCTCAGGGCCTCGGCGGCCCGTTCGCGCCGCTCCTTCGCCTTGACGCCGAGCGGGACGAGGGCGGTCTCGACGTTCTCCTGCGCGGTGAGCGTCGGGATGAGGTTGAAGGACTGGAAGACGAAGCCGATGTTCTCGCTGCGCACCTTGGTCAGCCTGGCCTCGGAGAGCTTCGCCAGGTCGGTGCCGTCGAGGACGACCTCGCCCTCGCTGGGCCGGTCCAGCCCGCCGATCATCTGGAGGAGGGTGGACTTGCCGCCTCCGGTGGGGCCCTGGATGACGAGCCGGTCACCGTCCGGGATCGTCAGGTCGACACCGGCGAGGGCGTGGACGGTGTCCTTGCCGCGGGTGTAGCGCTTGGTGACGCCTCTGAGTTCGTACATGGGGACAACAGCTCCTGGGGTAGGTGAGGGGGTGGACTACTCGACGCGCCGCAGCGCGTCGGCCGGCCGGAGCCGGGACGCCCGCCAGCCACCGAACGCCCCCGCGATCAGGCCGCCGGCGACGGCGAGTCCGACCGCCACGGCCACCGTCGTGACGCTGACCGGCGCCGTCAGCGCCACGTCGAGCGTGCGGGCCGCCGCCTGCCGGCCGCCACCGAAGCCGCCGCCGGGACCGCCCTGGCCGCCGGTGCCGCCGCCCATCTCGGCCTGGAGGGTGGGGCTGATGGCGGTCACGACGTAGGCGCCGCCGAGGCCGAGCGCGATGCCCAGGGCGCCGCCGAGGAGGCCGTTGACCATGGCCTCGCCGACGACCTGCCCGGTGACCCGGCCGGACTTCCAGCCCAGGGCCTTCAGCGTGCCGAACTCCCGCACGCGCCGGGACACCGCCGAGGAGGTGAGCAGTCCGGCGACCAGGAACGCGGCGACGAGCACCGCGACGGACAGCCACTTGCCGACGCTGGTGGCCAGCGAGGAGGCCGTGGAGAGGGAGCCGGAGACGGTGTCGGCGAGGTCGGCGGAGGTCGTCACCGTCGTACCCGAGACGTTCTTCTGGATCGCGGACTTGACGCTGTCGATCTTCTGCGAGTCGGTCGCCCGGACGTAGACCGTGGTGACCTTGTCCTTGGAGTCGCTGAGCGTCTGAGCCTGCGTCAGCGGGATGTAGACGTTGGCGGCGGCGTCGCCGCTGTCGGCGGTGGCGATGCCGATGACGCTGTACTTGACGCTCTTGATCGTGACCGTCGAACCGGCCTTGAGCTTCTTCTCCTTGGCGTAGGCCGAGTCGACGACGGCGACCTCGGCGTTCGTCTCGGTGGTCTTGAAGGTACGGCCGCTGGTGATCTTGGAGGAGGTCAGCGGGCCGAGCGCGGGCTCCGTGACGTCGGTGCCGAAGACCGAGTAGTTGTCGACGTCGAAGTTCGCGCCGCCGCCCTGCACTTCGCCCTGCGGCTGGCCGGTGCCGCCGGGTCCGCCCTGCTGGCCGCCTCCCTCACCCTGCTGGAACTGGCCGCGGGTGAACTGGCCGTTGACCTTGATGACCTGGAGGCTCAGCCCGCCGACCGCGTCGGAGACGCCGCTCTGCTCGCCGACCTCGGTGACGGTGGCGGTCGACAGGGTCTGGAAGCCCTGGACCATGACGCGGTCGCTGCTCTGCTCGGCGTCGGAGTCGCCGTCCTGCGCGTCGAACTGGAAGCGCGGACGCTCGGAGGTGTCGGCGGTGGGCGCCGCCGCCTTGGTGACCGTCATGTCCGTGCCCAGGCCGTACAGGGACTGGAGGACCTTGTCCTGGGCCTTCCCCATGCCGGAGGAGACGGAGGTGACGACGATGACGAGCGCGATGCCCAGGGCCAGTCCGGAGGCGACGACGAGGGCCGCTCTTCTGCGGCGGCGCAGTTCGCGCCTCAGGTAGGTGAAGAACATGGCCGCAAGCTAGGTACGGCCCGTGATGAAGCCATAAGGCTGAGATAAGAGGAGCATGAGAAGGCTGTGTCGGCCCCGGAAACACCGGTGCGCCCCTGGGGGCGGCGACCGGCGGACGGTGAGCGGGATGTGCGTCAGGCGGCCGAACCGGCCTTCCACTGCGCCCAGTCCATGTTCCAGCCGTTGAGGCCGTTGTCCGGCGCGACGGTCTTGTCGCCGGTGTTCTGGACCACGACGACGTCACCGACGATCGAGTTGTCGTAGAACCAGGCGGCCGGGGTGTTCGGGTCGTCGGCGCCCTTGGTGTCGGACAGGCCGACGCAGCCGTGGCTGGTGTTCACCGAGCCGAAGATGGACTTCGCGCCCCAGTAGTTGCCGTGCAGGAAGGTGCCGGAGCTGGTCAGACGCATGGCGTGCGGCACGTCCTTGATGTCGTACTCGCCCTTGCCGTCGTCGTCGGTGAAGCCGACCGTCGCGCCGTTCATCCGGGTCTCCTTGAACTTCTCGGAGATCACCATCTGGCCCTCGTACGTCTTGTTGTCGGGCGAGCCGGCCGAGATCGGGATGGTCCGCACGGTCTTGCCGTCCTGCATGACCTTCATCTGCTTGGTCTTGGCGTCGACGTACGTGACCTGATTGCGGCCGATCTTGAAGGTGACGGTCTTCTGCTGGACTCCGAAGACCCCGTCGGCCCCCTCGACACCGTCGAGCGCGAGCTTCAGCGTGACGGTGGAGTTCTCCTGCCAGTAGTCCTCGGGGCGGCAGTCCATGCGGGTGGTGCTGAACCAGTGGCAGACGACTTCCTGGCCGCTGGTGGTGTTGACCGTGATGCCCTTCTGGACGGCGGCCTTGTTGGTGATCTCCTTGTTGAAGTTGATGGAGACCGGCATGCCCACGCCGACGGTCGAGCCGTCCTCCGGCGTGAAGTTGCCTATGAAGCTGTTGTCCGGGGAGACCGTGGTGAAGGAGGCGTTCTCGTGGGCCTCCTGGCCCTCCGCGTCCTTCGCGGTCGCCGACAGCTTGTAGGTGGTCGAACGCTCCAACTGGACGCTGGGCTTCCAGCTGGTCTTGTCGGCGGACAGCTCGCCCGCCACCGTGCTGCCGTCGGCCGCGGTCATCGTCACCTGGGTGAGCGTGCCCTTGCTCACGGAGACGGTCGCGGAGTTGTTGATGGAGGCGTTGTTCGAGCCGTCCGCAGGTGTGATCTTGATCTGGGCCTCGGAGGACTTCTGGGCCGCCGCCTCGTCGGCCTGGGCCTGCGAGGAACTGCCCCCACTCTCGGAGGCGTCACTGTCGCCGCCCGAGCACGCAGAGAGCACCAGAACACCGCCGAGCAGTGCGGACGCGGTCATGAGACCCCTGCGCCGCCTACTGTCCGTCATCACACGCTTCTCCATCGTCGCCGATTCCCGTTAACCGGGAGTCCCCGTCCAGACCTTCAACGCTACGACCGGTTCGCCCCGTTCCACATATGTCACATGTGTGGGCCACACCACGCACGCAGGCGCTCGGTCCCCCGTCCGGGGCACCTGGTGCGGGTGTCGGTCAGTGCGTCGTGTGAGACGACGAAACCCCCGGGCGGCGGTTGCCGTCCGGGGTACGAATTCCCCAAGACGCTCAGCCGATGCCGCCCGCGCGGCCGTCCTCTTCGGCGTCCGCCTCGCCGTCGTCGTGGTCATCATCGTCCTCGAGGTCCCAGTCGGGCGAATCGGGGTCGTAGTCGACGGGCTCGGTGGACCAGGAGGCCTGTTGGAGTTCTACGCCGGGGATCTCGCTGACCAGGTCGAACGGGTCCACCAGGCAGGCCAGGGCCTCGGCGGTGTCTTCCGTCACAGCGCTCTCCGCTTGCGCGCGCTCACTCTCCGGCATCCCCGGGTCGGCGGCCTCCTCCGCGAGTCGCCGCAGTGCGGCCTTGGTCAGGGCGCCCTCGTCGTCGATCTCCAGGACGAGTTCGACGCGAAGGCGGACAAAACGTGATGTCTTTTCAGAAGTCATGCACGGAGCGTACGACTGACGGCCCCCGCGACTTTCCCGCGACCCGCGCCTGTCATTAGCATCGGTCCACACGGCCAATTCGCCAGCACCACAAGGGGATCGATATTCCGTGTCATCCGCTCGCCGTCCGTTGCTGACCGCCACCGCCGCGGGGACCCTGCTGGGTGCTCTGTGGTTCGTCCCGAACGCCCAGGCGACCCAGGACGAGCCGACGAGAACGGGCGTGACGACGCAGGTCACGACTCAGGCGCGGGCCGCGTCCACGGACAGCGTCGGCGCCGCCCTCACCGCCGACACCGCCGACACCGCCGACACCTTCGACACCTCCGACGGAGCCTCCGGCGGCACCCGCCTCGCCGACACCGGAAGCTTCGACACCACCCCGTACATCGTGGGCGGGACCGGCCTCCTCGCACTCGGCGCCGGCTTCGTCGCGTATTCGGTTCGCCGGGAACGTCTGGGTTTCTGAAGTGATTTGACGCCTCCTTGACCAGACCCTCATAGTCCGCTCATGAAGAGATCATCGGGCGCGCGGCTGTGCGCCACGGCTGCCGTGGGCGCACTGTCGCTCGTCCTCGTCACGGGCTGCTCGGACGACGGGTCGAAGAAGGACTCCAAGGGATCCTCGAAGGGGTCCGACTCCTCCTCGGCGTCCTCGGCCCCGGCCGCGAAGGCGCTGACCGCGGCCGAGCTGGAGAAGCTGCTCCTCGCCCAGGGCGAGGTCAAGGGCTACAAGGTCGACTCGGGTGACGACACCCTGCCGAAGTCGAAGTCGGACGTGAAGACGGACAAGCCGGCGTGCGACCCCCTCGCGTGGGCGACGGCCGGTCTGGCTCCGGGCGAGACGGGCGCGAACGCGAGCAACTCCGTCGCGGAGGACAAGGTTTCGGACGCCACGGCGCAGCCGGAGGACATCGCCGACGCCTTCGACATCGACATGACGTTCGTGGGCCTGTCCTCGTACGAGGGCGACGGCGCCGAGAAGGCCATGAAGGCCCTCGCCGACGGCGTGACCGCCTGCTCCGCCGGGTACGGCCTGGCCACCGGCGGCGAGGACTCCAAGGTCACCAAGGTGGCCTCGGAGAAGGGCTCCGGGCTGGGCGACGAGTCGGTGGCGTTCTCCGAGGACGTCGACATGGACGGCGAGGGTTCGGCCACCTTCCACACGGACGTGGTGCGCAAGGGCAACACCATCGCCACGTTCTACACGGTGAACTTCGCCTCGCTCGGCTCGGGCAAGGCCGCCGACATCCCGGCCGCCGTGGTCCAGGCGCAGGTCGCCAAGCTCAAGTAGGCACGCGGGCAAGCACGTCGGGGCCCTGCCGCAGGCGCGCACGCGCCTGCGGCAGGGCCCCTCGCCGTGTCCCGCGGATCCCGCACGTCCTGGCGGACGCGGGTCCTAGCGGAGCGGCCCCGTCACCGTCTCCACGGCCGCGACCAGCCGTCCGTCGCGCACGAACGCGTCGGCCGCGGCCAGGTCGGGTGCGAGGAAGCGGTCCGGTCCCGGACCCTGGACCCCCGCCCCGCGTACGGCGTCGAGGACCGCGCGGGTCGCGGGCGCCGGCGTGAGCCCCTCGCGCAGCTCGACGGCGCGGGTGGCGGCGTACAGCTCGACGGCGAGGACGCGCGTGAGGTTGTCGACGGCGGTGCGCAGCTTGCGGGCCGCGGACCAGCCCATGGAGACGTGGTCCTCCTGCATCGCGGAGGACGGGATGGAGTCGGCGGAGGCCGGTACGGCGAGCCGCTTCAGCTCGCTGACCAGTGCGGCCTGCGTGTACTGGGCGATCATCAGACCCGAGTCGACGCCGGCGTCGTCGGCGAGGAACGGCGGCAGGCCGTGGCTGCGGTTCTTGTCCAGCAGCCGGTCGGTGCGGCGCTCGGCGATCGACGCGAGGTCGGCGACGGCGATCGCGAGGAAGTCGAGGACGTAGGCCACCGGGGCGCCGTGGAAGTTGCCGTTGGACTCGACACGTCCGTCGGACAGGACGACGGGGTTGTCGACGGCGGAGGCCAGTTCGCGTTCGGCGACGAGGCGCGCGTGGGCCATGGTGTCCCGGCCGGCGCCGGCGACCTGCGGGGCGCAGCGCACCGAGTAGGCGTCCTGGACGCGGGGCGCGTCGTCCTGGTGGTGCCCGGTCAGCTCCGAACCGGCCAGCACGGCCAGCATGTTGGCGGCGGAGTCGCCCTGGCCCGGGTGCGGGCGGATGGCGTGCAGCTCGGGCGCGAGGACCTTGGCGGTGCCGAGGAGGGCCTCCAGCGACAGTGCGGCCGTGACGTCGGCGGACTTGTAGAGGCGGTCGAGGTCGGCGAGGGCCATGACCAGCATGCCGAGCATGCCGTCGGTGCCGTTGAGGAGGGCCAGGCCCTCCTTCTCGCGCAGTTCGACGGGGGTGATGCCGTGCTCGGCGAGCAGTTCGCCCGCGGGGCGTACGACCCCGTCGGGACCCTCGGCGTCGCCTTCGCCCATGAGGGTGAGGGCGCAGTGGGAGAGCGGGGCGAGGTCGCCCGAGCAGCCGAGGGAGCCGTACTCGTGGACGACCGGGGTGATGCCGGCGTTGAGGACGTCGGCCATGGTCTGCGCGACCTGGGGCCGGACGCCGGTGCGCCCGGAGCAGACGGTCTTCAGACGCAGGAACATCAGGGCGCGGACGACCTCGCGCTCGACGCGCGGCCCCATGCCGGCGGCGTGCGAGCGGACGATGTTGCGCTGGAGCTGGGCGCGCAGTTCCGGGCTGATGTGCCGGGTGGCGAGCGCGCCGAACCCGGTGGAGACGCCGTAGACGGGCTCGGGCTTGGCCGCCAGCGCCTCGACGACCTCGCGCGCCGCGGCGAGGGCCGCCACCGCCTCGCCGGAGAGCTCGACCCGGGCGCCGTCGCGCGCCACGGCGAGCACGTCGGACGCGGTCACCCCGGACGTCCCCACCACCACAGTGTGCATATCCATATTCAGGATCGTACGTATTGAAGACCAAGATGTCACCAGTGGGAGCGGGGTTCGCCCCTTACCGATGCGTCACAGCCGCTCAGTGCCGCCCGCGGAAGCGCCGCCGCTCTCCGGCAGGCCCGCGCGGCGGCTCGTCGGCGAGCCGGACCACCGGATCGTCGGGGCCCTCGCGCCCCGCGACGACCGGCCGGGCGGCCCGTACGGCCTTGGCACGGTACTGGGCCGCGTCCGCGAGCCGGAACAGGCGGCGGGCCGAACCCACCGGTCCGATGGGGTCCTCGGTGGAGGCGACCCCGCAGGCCACCCCCTCGCCCAGCTCCAGCTCGGCGGCCCGGCGGCAGAGTTCACCGGCGACCTTCACCACGTCGTCGGCGGACGGTCCGACGGCGAGCAGACAGAACTCGTCCCCGCCGAGCCGGGCGGCCAGCGCGCCGGGCAGCATCGCCCCGCACAGCGACAGCACCGACCCGAACCGCTCCAGCAGCCGGTCGCCGACGGCATGCCCGCAGGTGTCGTTCACCCGCTTGAGTCCGTTCAGATCGCACACCACCAGGCTCACCACGTCCCCGTGCGTCCGATGCCGATCCACGGCCTCCTCCAGGCGTACGTCGACGGCACGGCGGTTGGCCAGGCCGGTGAGGGCGTCCGTGAAGGCGAGCCGGCGGGCCTCCTCCAGCCGCTCGGTCTGTGCGAGCCCGGCCGCGACGACGGCCGCCAGAACGGTCGCGAAGTCGGCGTCGCCACGGTCGAAGACGGGAGTACCGGAGGAGCGGGCCACGTACAGCTCGCCCCAGGCCCGGCCGTGCAGCACGATCGGCGCGACCACACAGGAGCCGCGCCCACGGCGGCGCAGCGCGGCGACCCGCTGGTGGCAGTAGCCGGGGCGGCCGGCGGCCGGTCCCTGGGCCGTCTCCACCCAGGCGTCGGGCTCGCCACCCGCCACCCAGCGCTCGTGCAGGAACTCGGTGATCTCCGGGAACTGGTGCACCGGATAGGCCTCACCGTCCGGGAACTCGTCCTCGTCCGGCGCCCGGTCCCCCACGTTCACGAGGACGCGCAACCGCCCGAGGTCCCGCTCCCAGACCGACAGCGCGGCGAACCCCCCGGCCAGCGCACGGCAGGCGCCGAGCGCCGCCGCCCGCCACGACTCACGGGGCGTGCGCGCCGCCGCCATCCCCTGCGCCAGCGCCACCACGGCCACGAGGCGTCTGTCCTCACCCATCTCCCCAGGCTAGGGACATTTGGTCACAAAGGAGACTCCGGGGTAGCGCCTGGAGTGACGCCCCGGGGCGAAGGCCTGGCGTGACGCCCCCCCCTGCACGGAGACCGATTCACTCACCCGGCCACTGCGGCTTCCGCTTCTCGTTGAAGGCCGCGACGCCCTCCGCCCGGTCCCCCGAGAAGGCCACCGCCCGCCAGGCCGCGTCCTCCACCTCCAGACCCGCCCGCAGATCCAGCCCCTGGCCCAGCCGCAGGGCGCGCTTGGCCGCGCGCAACCCCACCGGCGAGTTCGCCCCGATCCGCTCGCCCAGCGCCAGCGCCTCCTCCCGGTCCCGCCCCTCGTCCACCAGCACGTCCACCAGGCCCAGTTCCCTGGCCTCCACGGCCTCGACCCGCCGCGCGGAGAAGATCAGCTCGGCCGCGCGCGCCGCGCCCACCCGGCGGGGCAGCAACTGCGTCCCGCCGCCGCCCGGGATCACCCCCACCGACACCTCGGGCAGCCCCACCACGGCCGTACGGTCCGCCACGATCACATCGCAGGCCAGCGCCAGCTCGAAACCGCCGCCCAGCGCGAACCCGTGCACCGCCGCGACCGTCGGCACGGGCAGCTCCAGCACACCGGTGTACGCCCCCCGCGCGACCGGCCGCTGCCGCACCAGTTCGGCGTCGGAGAGCGAGTTGCGCTCCTTGAGGTCCGCCCCGACGCAGAAGGCCCGCTCGTGCGTCGAGGTGAGCACCACCACCCGGACGTCCCGGTCCTCACCCAGCGCCGTACAGGCGGCCCCGAGGGACCGGGCCATCTCCGTCGAGACGGCGTTCATGGCCTTGGGCCGGTCGAGGACCAACTCCGCGACATGCCCGTCCCCGTGCCGCCGCACCAGCACGAACTCCCCGAACCGTTCCTCGCTCATGACACCCTCCGGGTTAACGCGGGTTAACAAACCTGGCCGGCCCGATCATCGCAGCCGCGCCCCGCCGGGGAAAGGCCCGCCCGCGTCCCGCTCGACCTCCGCCCACCCGTTCGAGTGACATCCCACCCGACTCCACCCGCACCGCCCAAGGGAGCGCATAACGTGCGTCGGCCACGGCGCAGAGGGGGCGCGACCACATCGGGGAGGGAACGCGATGACGACCACACCGGTGAGCGGCCGGACCACAGGCGCGGAAGCGGGCCGGGCGGAAGGGACCGACGACGAGGTGGACGTCCGTCTCGGGTCGTTCTCCCACGCGCGGGGGCGGCATCGCCGGCCGCGCCCCCGGAAGGCGCTGTTCGCCGCGGGCGGGTTGGCCCTGGCGGTGGGCGCGCTGAGTCTGCTGCGGCCGGCCTCCGACTCGGGCGGGGGCACGGCCGAGGCCGGGCCCCGGCTCCAGCCCACCACGGACACCCGGCAGGAGCCGGAAACCGGGCGGCGCCCGACCCGACCGACGCGGCGGCCACGGTGTCCGGGACGCCCGGGCCGACGTCCACCGCCCCGGCCCCGATGGGCGGCGGCAGCACGGCCGCCGCCGGCGCGGTCCCCAGCGCCTCGCCGACCTCCCCGACCTCCGCGGTCCGCACGCCCAGCGGTCCGTACGCCCCGCGCACGAGGCAACCGGCCGACGAGGGGGCACGCCCCCCGGCGGCCACACCCTCCTCCCGGAGCAGGGCTCCCCAGCCTCCGGGGCCGACGGCGACGCCGGCGCCCGGGCCGGGCACCGTCCCGCCCGCCGCGGGGCCGACGAGCCGTCCGGGACTGTGCCTGCCGGTCGTCGGCCTGTGCGTGGACCCGCTGCCCGGCCCCGGCGGCTGAGCGGCGCGGCCTACTCCCCCTCGCGGCCGGCATCCCGCCGCGTGAGCAGCCAGGGCTCGACGACACCGAGCCCTCGCACAGGCCGCTGCCACATCGGCTGGAGCGCGAACCGGTAGACGGGCGGCTCCTCGCCCTCCTTCTCGGCGGCTGCCGCGGCCTCGGCGGCCTCCGCCTCCGAGGCGGGCGCGTCACCGGTACGGATCAGCTCCTCCGCGAAGGCGCTGTCGACGAGCACGGCGTCCCGAGGCGCTATCGACGTCAGCCGGGAGGCCAGGTTGACCGTCGTACCGAAGACATCGCCCATCCGGGTGGTCACCGTGCCGAAGGCCATGCCGACGCGCAGCTCGGGCATCGTCGCGTCGTCGCTCATCGTCTCGACGAGCAGCAGCGCGATCTCGGCGGCGGTGCCGGCGTCGTCGGCCGCGTACAGCACCTCGTCGCCGAGGGTCTTGATCAGGCGCCCGCCGCGGGCGGCGACCAGGTCGGCCGCGGTGGTCTCGAAGGCCTCGACCAGCTCGCCGAGTTCCTCCTCCTCCATACGGCGGGTCAGCCGCGTGAACCCGACCAGGTCGGCGAAGCAGACCGCGAGCCGCCGGTCGACCATCTCCTCGTCGTCCGCGGCCTGCACGACCCGGCCCGCCGAGGCGGCGAGCTGCCGGCGCCACACGTAGACGAGGAACTCCTCCAGCTCGGGCAGCAGCAGCTCGACGATCGGATACGTCACCTCGGTGCGGGTCATTCCCGGCTCGGGCGGCTCGGTCAGCCCTTCCAGGAAGGAATCGATCTGCCACTCGGCCAACCGGGCGGTGGTCTGCCCCGTGGACCGCGCGACCTGCACCGCCATGGCCTCGCTGAGCAGCCCCGCCTCGACGAGGCCGGCCAGGCGGCGCAGGGCCAGTACGTCGGCCTCGGTGAGCGCCCTGGCCTGTCCGATGTCGGCGAAGCCCATGGCCCGCCAGAAGCGGGAGGCCAGCTCCATGGAGACGCCGGCGCTGCGGGCCGCCTGGAAAGGGGTGTAGCGGCGCTCGGCGCCGAGGATGAGCTGCTCGAGGCGCAGGGCGAGGGGGTCGTCGCCGGAGTCGGCGGCCGGCACGTCAACCCGGCCGTCCGCGCCCTCGTCGGAGCCCGTGTCGTCGACGGTCACGCCTGCTGCCCTTCCGATCTATCGCGGTCAGGTTTCGACCGGCCTCAACTCTACGGCAGGTGTGCGCCAGCTCACTCCGTCGGTGAAGTCTCCCACCCACCCACGCGAATCGGCATCCCAGCCCGTCCGGCGTTCGCGGACGAGGCCCGTTCAGGGCCGACAGCCTGCGGGGCGCAGCCCTCGGGTCCGCCGCGGGAAGGGGCGGCGGGGGCGGGCGAACACCTCACGCCGGCCGCAGGTGCACGATGTCGCCCGCGCCCACCGGCTCCCGTACGCCCTGCTCCGTGGCGAGCACCAGTCGCCCGTCCCCGTCCACGGCCACCGCCTCGCCGACCACCGACCGATCCCCGGGCAGCTCCGCCCGCACGGTCCGTCCCAGCGTCGCGCACCCGGCCGCGTACGCCTCCTGAAGCCCCGACGCCATGGGGTCCCCGCCGGCTCCCCGCCACCGCCCGTACCACTCCTCCAGCGACCGCAGCACCCCCCGCAGCAGCGGATCCCGGTCGGTGCTCACCGCCCCGGCCAGCAGCAGCGACCCCGCCTGGGGCACCGGCAGTTCCCCGGCCCGCAGCGTGACGTTGATGCCGACGCCGACCACGACCCCGTCCGCCCCGGCCCGCTCCGCCAGGATCCCGCCCGCCTTGCGTTCCTCCCCGCCGACGGTCACCAGCAGGTCGTTGGGCCACTTCAGCGCCGTATCGACGCCCGCGGACCGGGAGAGGCCGGTCGCGACCGCGACGCCGGTCAGCAGGGGCAGCCACCCCCACCGTGCCACGGGCACCTCGGCCGGGCGCAGCAGGACGGAGAAGAAGAGCCCGGACCGCGGGGGCGCCGTCCACCGCCGGTCGAGCCGCCCCCGCCCGGAGGTCTGCTCCTCCGCGACCAGGACGGTGCCCTCGTCGGCCTTCCCGGCGGCGGCGAGCGCGACGAGGTCGGAGTTGGTGGAGCCGGTGCGGGGCACGATGTCGACGCCCGTCCACAGCCCGCCCTCCCGGACGAGCCCGCGCCGCAGCGCGACGGCGTTGAGGGGCGGACGGTCCAGATCGGACCACCGGCTGCTGTCTCCGGGGTTTCCTTCTGCATCTCGCGGCGTCATGCAAGCCACCCTAGGTGTGGTAAACGCCGCACTGCCGATCGGTAGGCCCGCCACTACTGTACGGATGAGTAACCGTCCCCCCCTTTGAGCAGGCAGGGAGCCGCATCCCGATGTCCGAGTCGGAAGAGATCGACATCCACACGACCGCGGGAAAGCTCGCGGACCTCCAGCGCCGCGTCACGGAGGCGACGCACGCCGGCTCCGCACGCGCCGTCGAGAAGCAGCACGCCAAGGGCAAACTGACGGCCCGTGAGCGCATCGAACTCCTCCTCGACGAGGGTTCCTTCGTCGAGCTGGACGAGTTCACCCGCCACCGGTCCACCAACTTCGGCCTCGACCAGAACCGCCCGTACGGGGACGGCGTCGTGACCGGGTACGGAACCGTCGACGGCCGTCCCGTCGCCGTGTTCTCGCAGGACTTCACCGTGTTCGGCGGTGCCCTCGGCGAGGTCTACGGCCAGAAGATCGTCAAGGTCATGGACTTCGCGCTGAAGACCGGCTGCCCGGTCATCGGCATCAACGACTCCGGCGGCGCCCGCATCCAGGAGGGCGTGGCCTCGCTGGGGGCGTACGGCGAGATCTTCCGCCGCAACACCCACGCGTCCGGGGTGATCCCGCAGATCAGCCTGGTCGTCGGGCCCTGTGCGGGCGGCGCGGTCTACTCGCCCGCGATCACCGACTTCACCGTCATGGTCGACCAGACCTCGCACATGTTCATCACCGGGCCGGACGTCATCAAGACGGTCACCGGCGAGGACGTCGGCTTCGAGGAGCTGGGCGGCGCGCGCACCCACAACTCGACGTCGGGTGTGGCCCACCACATGGCGGGCGACGAGAAGGACGCGATCGAGTACGTCAAGCAGTTGCTGTCGTACCTGCCGTCGAACAACCTCTCCGAGGCGCCGGCGTTCCCGGAGGAGGCGGATCTCACCGTCACCGACGAGGACCTGGAGCTGGACACGCTCGTCCCGGACAGCGCGAACCAGCCGTACGACATGCACACGGTGATCGAACACGTCCTGGACGACGCCGAGTTCTTCGAGACGCAGCCGCTGTTCGCGCCGAACATCCTGACCGGCTTCGGCCGGGTGGAGGGCCATCCGGTCGGCATCGTCGCCAACCAGCCGATGCAGTTCGCGGGCTGTCTGGACATCAAGGCCTCCGAGAAGGCGGCCCGGTTCGTGCGGACCTGCGACGCGTTCAACGTCCCGGTGATCACCTTCGTGGACGTCCCCGGCTTCCTGCCCGGCGTCGACCAGGAGCACGACGGCATCATCCGCCGGGGTGCCAAGCTGATCTACGCGTACGCGGAGGCGACCGTCCCGCTGATCACGGTCATCACCCGCAAGGCCTTCGGCGGGGCCTACGACGTCATGGGCTCCAAGCACCTGGGCGCCGACCTCAACCTGGCGTGGCCGACCGCGCAGATCGCCGTGATGGGCGCGCAGGGCGCGGTCAACATCCTGCACCGCCGCACGATCGCCGAGGCGGAGTCCGCGGGTGACCTGGAGGCGACCCGCGCCCGGCTGATCCAGGAGTACGAGGACGCGCTCCTCAACCCCTACATCGCCGCGGAGCGGGGTTACGTCGACGCGGTGATCATGCCGTCGGACACCCGTCGGCACATCGTGCGGGGCCTGCGTCAGCTGCGGACGAAGCGGGAATCCCTGCCCCCGAAGAAGCACGGCAACATCCCCCTGTAAGGAGCCGCTGTGATCAAGGTCGTACGGGGCAATCCGACCCCGGAGGAGCTGGCCGCCGCCCTGGCGGTGGTCCGCGCCCGCGCCGCGGCGGCGACAGCCGAGCCGTCCGGCGCGCAGGGTGCCAGGGACTCCTGGTCGGACCCCTCCCGCATCGCCGCCCGCCGGCTGCCGCGGCCGGGTCCGGCCACCTGGAGCCGCACGTACTGGCCGAGCTAGGGCCTGTCGTCTGGATCGGGCCGCAGGAAATCGACGGTGCTGTCCAGTGCGGTGAGCGGGGCCTGGTGCGTGCGGCCGCGAGGCGGAGGAGGGAGTCGACGCGGAGCGTCGGCGAGTGACGACAACGCGGCAGATGTAGCACCAGGCCCCGCGTCTGCGGCGTGATCCGAACGACAGGCCCTGATCCGAACGACAGGCCCTGATCCGGCCGGCCGCCCGTCACAGACGGGCGGCCACGGCTTCGGCCATCACCGCGTACCCCGCGTCGTCGGGGTGCAGGTGGTCGCCGGAGTCGTACGCGGGGTGCAGCCGGTCGGGGTCCGCCGGATCGGCCAGCGCCCGGCGCAGGTCCACCACCGCGTCGTACTCGCCGGAGCGGCGCACCCACTCGTCCACCTCGTGGCTCACCTCTGCGGCGTGCTCGCCCCAGTGGTCCGAGCCGCCGAACGGCAGCAGGGTCGCCCCGACCGCCCGCAGGCCCCGCCCGTGCGCCTGCCGGATCAACTCGCGGTGCCCGGCGATCAGTTCCTCCGCCTCCAGGACGGGTGCGGGCTTGTACGTCGGCTGCTCGTCCGTCTCGCCGAAGCCGACGTCGTTGAGGCCGAGGAGCACTACGAGGGTGTCCACGCCCGGCTGCTCCAGCACGTCGCGGCGCAGCCGGTGCAGGGCCTTCTCGCCGTACCAGGCGGAGTCGTTGAGCAGCAGGTTCCCGCCGATGCCGGCGTTGAGGACGGGCCGTCCGGTGCGCCGGGCCAGTTGGTCGGACCAGCGGCGGTCGGCGCCGGGGGTGGAGCCGAAGCCGTCGGTGAGGGAGTCGCCGAGGAGGGCGATGCCGTCCGCGCGGCCCGCGTCGGTCTCGACGGCGGTGAGGAAGTACCAGGACTCGCTCCGCGCGTCGAAGCCCGCCCCGCCCACGTCCGCCGACAGGTCGCCCTCGCCGCGGTAACTCGTCGTGAAGGCCTGCGCGTGGAAGGTGGCGGGGCCGGTGACGGCGTCGAAGTGCAGGGTCAGCGTCAGCGCCTGTCCGGGGGCCACGGCGAGGGGGGCCGGGTCGCTGAGCAGGTGACCGCGGGCCGGGATCTCCGTATGCCCCGAGCCGCCGAAGGTGAGGCGGGTGACGGAGTCCGCCTCGACGGCGGCGCCCGCGGCCGTGCGGGCCACGGTGGCGGCGGCGAGACGGACCGGGGAGGTGCCGTAGGCGTTGGACAGCCGTATCCGCAGGCGGTCGCCGCCCGCGGTGAGCCGGACGACCTGGCGCACGGACTGGCGCCAGAAGCCCTCCCGCGACCAGTTGGGGGTGAAGCCCTCGCTGGGGAGCTGGGGCGGAGCGGTCCAAGCGGTGGTGAACACGGGCGTGTCCTCTCGTCGGCCGGCACAGTGGAACACCTTAATGAAACCACAGTCCCGTTTAGGGAACTTGAGTACGCGTACTCAGGCGTCCGTCACCGCCTCGTCGCAGGCTGGATCGCATGCTGTGGTCCGACCCCGAGAACGAGCCGCCCGAGGAACTGCGCGACATGCAGGAGATGTTGCGGCGGCTTGGGCTCCTCATGGCGCTGGCCATGGTGATCGCGATGATCGTCATCGGCGTGCGGTGACCCGAGGCGGCCAGGGCGCCCCCAGGTGACGCGAAGCGCCCCGAGGCGACATGAGGCGGCCCAGGAGGACCCGGATGAACACGGCGCGGCGCGCCGATACCCTGACCGCATGACCGATCAGCCGCGCCGCCGTCTCGTGCTCGCCTCCCAGTCCCCCGCCCGGCTGGGCCTGCTGCGGCAGGCCGGGCTCGACCCCGAGGTGATCGTCAGCGGGGTCGACGAGGACGCCGTGACCGCCCCCACCCCCGCCGAACTGGCACTCGCCCTCGCCGAGGCCAAGGCCTCCGTCGTGGCCGCGAGGCCCGAGGTCCGGGGCGCCCTGGTGATCGGCTGCGACTCGGTCCTCGACCTGGACGGAGAGGCCCTCGGCAAGCCCGCGGACGCCGAGGAGGCCACCGCCCGCTGGAAGTCCATGCGCGGCCGCGCGGGCACGCTCCAGACCGGGCACTGCGTCTACGACACCACCACCGGCCGCTACACCTCCGCCGTCGCCTCCACGGTGGTCCGCTTCGGCGAGCCCACCGACGACGAGATCGCCACGTACGTCGCCTCCGGCGAACCCCTCCACGTCGCCGGGGCGTTCACCCTGGACGGCCGCTCGGCACCGTTCATCGACGGCATCGACGGCGACCACGGCAACGTGATCGGCATCAGCCTGCCGCTGCTTCGCCGACTGCTGGCGGGACTGGGCGTGGGCATCACGGAGTTGTGGGCGCCGGCGGACCGCTGACCGGAACGGGCCCCTCGCCCTTCGGCCCCGCGTCCCGGGGTTCGGCGGCGGGCCCCACCTGGCGGTCGTAGGTCATCAGCAGCAGCACGATGAGCGCGAGCACGACGACCATGAACAGGAACGCGTGCCAGCCCACCAGCCCCCACGCGACGGCGCCCAGCAGGCCGTGCACCACCGCGGCGCTGATCAGCAGGATGCGGCCGAAGCCGGCCGGCGGCCGGTCGCGGACCGCCACCAGCAGGGCGACCAGCCCGCAGAAGGCGAAGTAGAGGCCGAAGACGATCCCGCCGATCTTCGACGAGGTCGACATCATGTCCGGGTCCAGGCCCGCGAGGGACATGTCCTGACGGTCGACGACGATGCCGAGGAACCAGTTCAGCGCCGCGACGCCGAGCGCCTCGACGACGAGCACGGCCGCCACGACCACTGCCACCGGTCTGCGCACCACCGGCCCCACCCACTTTCGACCCGGCCCCCACAGGACCGCCGTTAGCCCGAGTACGCCCGCCCGTCACCCGACCACCACCCCTCGAGGTGGTCCTTCGGGCCGCTGAGCCTTCTTCAGCGACACGCACGCTACTAACGGGTAAACCCGGGGACAAGGGTTCTGCCGACGGCAAAGAATCATTGGGCCATTCGTAGGGACTCCACAAAGAAACGGAGTGGGGCGCAGCACGTGCTCACAGAGACCTTGGCCACACTGGAGGGCTAGGGTTTCGAGGAGGAGTGCTGCGTACGGCGGTACTACAAGGGATTTCACGGTCGAGTGAGCCTGGCATCACGCTCCGTGTGGGCAAGGTCACCTTTGGGGACGGGTCGATGAGACGTGTCGGCAGTCCCTAAACTCGGCTTGTTTCAAGGAGGGAGCCTCAATCGTGCGCAAGGTGCTCATCGCCAACCGTGGCGAAATCGCAGTCCGCGTGGCCCGGGCCTGCCGGGATGCCGGTATCGCAAGTGTCGCCGTGTATGCCGAACCGGACCGGGACGCTTTGCATGTCCGGGCGGCGGACGAGGCGTTCGCCCTGGGCGGTGACACTCCGGGCACCAGCTACCTCGACATCGGCAAGGTGCTGAACGCCGCCCGCGAATCGGGGGCGGACGCGATCCATCCCGGATACGGCTTCCTCTCGGAGAACGCCGAGTTCGCCCAGGCCGTGCTGGACGCGGGTCTCATCTGGATCGGCCCGCCCCCGCAGGCCATCCGTGACCTCGGCGACAAGGTCGCCGCCCGCCACATCGCCCAGCGCGCCGGCGCCCCCCTGGTCGCCGGCACCCCCGACCCCGTCTCCGGCGCCGACGAGGTCGTCGCCTTCGCCAGGGAACACGGCCTGCCCATCGCCATCAAGGCCGCCTTCGGCGGCGGCGGCCGCGGCCTCAAGGTCGCCCGCACCCTCGAAGAAGTCCCCGAACTGTACGACTCCGCCGTCCGCGAGGCCGTCGCCGCCTTCGGCCGCGGCGAATGCTTCGTCGAGCGCTACCTCGACAAGCCCCGCCACGTGGAGACCCAGTGCCTGGCCGACACCCACGGCAACGTGGTCGTCGTCTCCACCCGCGACTGCTCCCTGCAGCGCCGCCACCAAAAACTCGTCGAGGAAGCCCCCGCCCCCTTCCTCTCCCAGGCCCAGGTCACCGAGCTGTACGCGTCCTCCAAAGCCATCCTCAAGGAAGCCGGCTACGTCGGCGCCGGCACCGTCGAGTTCCTCGTCGGCATGGACGGCACCATCTCCTTCCTCGAGGTCAACACCCGCCTCCAGGTCGAACACCCCGTCACCGAAGAAGTCGCCGGCATCGACCTGGTCCGCGAGATGTTCCGCATCGCCGACGGCGAGGAACTCGGCTACGACGACCCGCCCCTGCGCGGCCACTCCATCGAGTTCCGCATCAACGGCGAGGACCCCGGCCGCGGCTTCCTCCCCGCCCCCGGCACCGTCACCACCTTCGACGCCCCCACCGGACCCGGCGTCCGCCTCGACGCCGGCGTCGAAAACGGCAGCGTCATCGGCCCCGCCTGGGACTCCCTCCTCGCCAAACTCATCATCACCGGCCGCACCCGCAAGGAAGCCCTCCAGCGCGCCGCCCGCGCCCTGGCCGAGTTCCACGTCGAAGGCATGGCCACCGCCATCCCCTTCCACCGCGCGGTCGTCACCGACCCCGCCTTCGCCCCCGAACTCACCGGCTCCACCGACCCCTTCACGGTCCACACCCGCTGGATCGAAACCGAGTTCGTCAACGACATCAAGCCCTTCGCCGCCCCCGCCGACACCGACACCGACGAAGAAGCCGGCCGCGAGACCGTCGTCGTCGAAGTCGGCGGCAAGCGCCTGGAAGTCTCCCTCCCCGTCTCCCTCGGCATGTCCCTGGCCCGCACCGGCCTCGCCGCCGGCGCCAAACCCAAACGCCGCGCGGCCAAGAAGTCCGGCCCCGCCGCCTCCGGCGACACCCTCACCTCACCCATGCAGGGCACCATCGTCAAGATCGCCGTCGAAGAGGGCCAGGAAGTCAAGGAAGGCGACCTCATCGTCGTCCTCGAAGCGATGAAGATGGAACAACCCCTCAACGCCCACCGCTCCGGCACCATCAAGGGCCTCGCCGCCGAGATCGGCGCCTCCCTCACCTCCGGCGCCCCCATCTGCGAGATCAAGGACTGATCCGAACAGCTCGACTCCGGTTCCCCGCGCCCAGGTACAGGGCGCGGGGTTCCGTCGTCATGGGGGCAGACCTGATCGTCATGGGGGCGGGTCCGATGGAGGGACGGCTCCGTGGAAACCTCGGCGCCCGGACGCCCGCCAAGGGGCGGCGCTCTGTCGAAACGCGGGACACGGTGGCTCACCCCACGGGACGCGAGGCTCCTCGCCATGCGGCGCACCCCTGACCACCAGGAGCGCCGGGTTCCTCGCCATACGGCGCACGGTGGCTCACCCCACGGGACGCGAGGCTCCTCGCCATGCGGGGCCTCCTCCCAGCAGGGAGCGCGGGGCTGCATCATTCTGTGGCTCCGCCGCGTGGGCGCGACCAGCCACGGACCAGGCGGGCATCCGCGAACGTACCCCCACCGCCCATGGCGGCAAGGCGCCCTGCCCGCGGGCCGACCAACGGCTAGCGGCTAGCGGCGCCTCATGTCCGCGACCCGCGCCCGCTCCGTCCCCGGCGCCTGCTCCCCCAGCACCGCGGCTGCCCGCAGGCCCGCCGCGGCCCCCGGCCCGGGAAGCTGTCCCCGCCGAGGCGCCGGCAGGGGAACGTCCCGGCGCTGCTGCCGCCGCGCCGGGACCGCCTCACCCCCCGGGTTCCCCGACGCCCCCGCCACGGCGATCTGCACCCCCTGGTCGGCGAGAGCCTGCAGCTCGGTGCCGGCGCGGTCGTCGTGCGCCGGCGGCTCGTCGGTGATCAGGCGGGTGATGACGTCCGTCGGCACGGTCTGGAACATGGTGTCGGTGCCGAGCTTGGTGTGGTCGGCGAGGACGACGACCTCGGCCGCGGCCTGGACGAGGGCCCGGTCGACCGACGCCGACAGCATGTTGGACGTGGACAGACCGCGCTCTGCGGTCAGCCCGCTCCCGGACAGGAAGGCCCGGGAGACGCGCAGCCCCTGGAGGGACTGTTCGGCCCCGCTGCCCACGAGGGCGTAGTTGGAGCCGCGCAGGGTGCCGCCGGTCATGACGACCTCCACGCGGTTGGCGTGTGCCAACGCCTGGGCCACCAGAAGGGAGTTGGTGACGACGGTGAGCCCGGGGATCCGGGCGAGCCGACGGGCCAGCTCCTGGGTGGTGGTGCCGGCTCCGACGACGATGGCCTCGCCCTCTTCGACGAAGTTGGCGGCGAGATCGGCGATGGCGGTCTTCTCGGCGGTCGCGAGATGGGATTTCTGCGGAAAGCCGGATTCGCGGGTGAAACCGCCCGGTAGTACCGCACCGCCGTGCCGGCGGTCGAGGAGTCCTTCTGCCTCCAGTGCGCGCACGTCCCGCCGTACGGTCACTTCGGAGGTCTGGACGACGCGGGCGAGTTCACGGAGCGACACGGCTCCGTTGGCTCGCACCATTTCGAGGATCAATTGGCGACGTTCTGCAGCGAACACGAAACTGACAGTAACGCGGACGACCGTCTGCTTTCAGCTCTTTGCGCCGAATAGCAGAAGTTGTTCGCACAGCACCACATGAAGTGGTATAGGACCCTAGTCACCCCGCCTATGCCACCCGCACGGGCCACAACTCCCCGTGACCAGCGGGGAGTCCGTCTCGGCCGCCCGATCGGGCCTAGGCGTCGCCGCCCGTCTTGCGCGTGTGCAACTGCCGTGCGACTTCCGCGATCGACCCCGAAAGGGACGGGTACACCGTGAAGGCGTTCGCGATCTGTTCGACCGTCAGATTGTTGTCGACGGCGATCGAGATGGGGTGGATGAGTTCCGAGGCACGTGGCGCCACGACGACACCGCCGACGACGATCTCCGTACCCGGCCGGCAGAAGATCTTGACGAAGCCGTCGCGGATGCCCTGCATCTTGGCGCGCGGGTTGCGCAGCAGCGGCAGCTTCACCACACGGGCGTCGATCTTGCCGCCGTCGACGTCGGCCTGGGAGTAGCCGACGGTGGCGATCTCGGGGTCGGTGAAGACGTTGGAGGAGACGGTCTTCAGGTTGAGCGGGGCCACCGTGTCGCCGAGGAAGTGGTACATGGCGATGCGGCCCTGCATGGCGGCGACGGAGGCGAGCGCGAAGACGCCGGTCACGTCACCGGCGGCGTACACGCCGGGGGCGGAGGTGCGGGAGACCCGGTCGGTCCAGATGTGACCGGACTCGCGGACCCTGACGCCCGCCTCCTCCAGGCCGAGGCCCGCGCTGTTGGGGATGGCGCCGACGGCCATCAGGCAGTGCGAGCCGGTGATGACCCGGCCGTCGGCGAGGGTGACCTCGACGCGGTCGCCGACGCGCTTGGCGGACTGGGCGCGGGAGCGGGCCATCACGTTCATGCCGCGGCGGCGGAAGACGTCCTCGAGGACGGCGGCGGCGTCCGGGTCCTCGCCGGGCAGCACGCGGTCGCGGGAGGAGACGAGGGTGACCTTGGATCCGAGGGCCTGGTAGGCGCCGGCGAACTCGGCGCCGGTGACACCGGAGCCGACCACGATGAGTTCCTCGGGCAGCTCGCGCAGGTCGTAGACCTGGGTCCAGTTGAGGATGCGCTCGCCGTCGGGCTGGGCGTCGGGCAGTTCGCGGGGGTGACCGCCGGTGGCGAGGAGGACGGCGTCGGCGGTGAGGGTCTCCTCGGTGCCGTCGGCGGCGGTGACGACGACCTGGCGGGAGCCGTCGAGGGCCTGCATGCCGTTGAGCCGGCCGCGGCCGCGCAGGACGCGGGCGCCGGCCCGGGTGACGGAGGCGGTGATGTCGTGGGACTGGGCCAGGGCGAGCCGCTTGACCCGCCGGTTGACCTTGCCGAGGTCCACGCCGACCACCTTGGCCGCCTGCTCCAGCGGTGGGGTGTCGTCGGCGACGATGATGCCCAGTTCCTCGTAGGACGAGTCGAAGGTGGTCATCACCTCCGCCGTGGCGATCAGGGTCTTCGACGGCACGCAGTCGGTCAGCACCGACGCCCCGCCCAGACCGTCGCAGTCGACGACGGTCACCTCCGCGCCGAGCTGGGCGGCCACCAGGGCCGCCTCGTATCCGCCGGGTCCGCCACCGATGATCACGATCCGAGTCACGTACTCCATTGTCCCGCACGAACGAAGGTGCTACTTCCCCGGGGTGCCGAGCGGCGGTACGCCGGTACCCGGGGGACGCCGGAGGACGACGGTGACGTGCGCACCGGCTGCCGTAGTCTCATCGCATGTCGCTCTACGCCGCGTACGCCGGCAACCTCGACGCGCGGCTGATGTCCCGCCGCGCTCCGCACTCGCCGTTGCGCGCCACCGGCTGGCTGAACGGGTGGCGGCTGACGTTCGGGGGCGAGCAGCTGGGCTGGGAGGGCGCGCTCGCGACGATCGTGGAGGACCCCCTCTCCCAGGTCTTCGTCGCGCTGTACGACCTGGCGCCGCCGGACGAGGAGTCGCTGGACCGGTGGGAGGGCGTGGGCCTCGGCATCTACCGCCGGATGCGAGTGCGGGTGCACACCCTGGACGGCGAGGAACAGGGCTGGGTGTACGTCCTCAACGGCTACGAGGGCGGGCTGCCCTCCGCCCGCTACCTGGGCGAGGTCGCCGACGCGGCGGAGTCGGCGGGAGCGCCGCACGACTACGTGATGGAGCTGCGCAAACGCCCGTGCTGATCGCCCGGCCCCGTTCCGCCTCTCCTCCCCCACCACTCTGACGACCACCCGGACACTCTCCCGTCGGCCCCTGTCGGAAACGACAAGACAACGATCGCCATCCGGTGGGCTCTGTCATCTACGCGCGTAGGCCGGGACCGGCTACCCTCATCGCGTGAACGCATCTCTTCTCCCGGACGACATCCAGGGCGACCCCCACGCCGCCGCCGACGCCGCAGCCGCGCGCCTGCGCGAACTGACGGGCGCCGAGACCCACGACGTCGCCCTCGTGATGGGCTCCGGCTGGGCACCGGCCGTGGACGCCCTGGGCACCCCCGACGCCGAGTTCCCGGTCACCGAGCTGCCCGGCTTCCCGCCGCCGGCGGTCGAGGGCCACGGCGGCACGATCCGCTCGTACCGGATCGGCGAGAAGCGCGCCCTGGTGTTCCTGGGCCGCACGCACTACTACGAGGGCCGCGGGGTGGCCGCGGTCGCCCACGGCGTCCGTACGGCGGTGGCGGCCGGCAGCAAGACGATCGTGCTGACCAACGGCTGCGGGGGACTGCGCGAGGGCATGCGGCCCGGTCAGCCGGTGCTGATCAGCGACCACATCAACCTCACGGCGACCTCTCCGATCGTCGGCGCGAACTTCGTCGACCTGACGGACCTGTACTCGCCGCGGCTGCGGGCGCTGTGCAAGGAGGTCGACCCCACGCTGGAGGAGGGCGTCTACGCCCAGTTCCCCGGCCCGCACTACGAGACGCCCGCGGAGATCCGCATGGCACGGGTGATCGGCGCGGACCTGGTGGGCATGTCGACGGTGCTGGAGGCCATCGCGGCGCGGGAGGCCGGCGCCGAGGTGCTCGGCATCTCCCTCGTGACCAACCTCGCGGCGGGGATGACCGGCGAGCCGTTGAACCACGAGGAGGTCCTCCAGGCGGGCCGCGACTCCGCGACCCGCATGGGCGCCCTGCTCACCCAGGTCCTGGCCCGCCTGTAAGGGGCGCTGCCCCCAGCCTGTACCCACCCCACCCACCACCCCCGGTCCGGCCGCCGTGTCCTGCCCGTCCGGCGTCCGAGGACGACGCGGGAAGCGCCGCCGGCGGGGGTCCCGGGGCGCGGCCCCCGGGGACGGGAAGGGCAGGGCCGGCGGGGGCGAGACAGACTCACGTACGACTCGAGAGGTTGACCACCCGTGCACGACGACCTGATCGCTCGCGCCCGCACCTGGCTCGCCGAGGACCCCGACCCCGAGACCCGCGACGAACTCGCGGCCCTCCTCGACGCCGGGGACGTCACCGAACTCACCGCCCGCTTCACCGGCACCCTCCAGTTCGGCACCGCCGGCCTGCGAGGCGAACTCGGCGCGGGGCCCATGCGCATGAACCGCGCCGTCGTCATCCGCGCCGCCGCCGGCCTCGCCGCGTACCTCCGCGAGCGGGCAGCCGCGACGGCCTGGTCGTCATCGGCTACGACGCCCGGCACAAGTCGGAGGCGTTCGCCCGCGACACGGCCGCCGTGATGACGGGCGCGGGCCTGCGCGCGGCCCTCCTTCCCCGCCCGCTGCCGACGCCCGTCCTGGCGTACGCCATAAGGCATCTGGGCGCGGTCGCCGGCGTCGAGGTCACGGCCAGCCACAACCCGCCCCGCGACAACGGCTACAAGGTCTATCTGGGCGACGGCTCGCAGATCGTGCCGCCCGCCGACGCGGAGATCGCCGCCGAGATCGCCGCGATCCGTTCCCTGGACGACGTACCCCGCCCGGACAACGGCTGGGAGGTCCTGGACGACTCGGTCCTCGACGCCTACCTGGCCCGTACGGACGCGGTCCTCTCGGCCGGCTCCCCGCGCACCGCCCGCACCGTCTACACGGCGATGCACGGCGTCGGCAAGGACGTCCTGCTGGCCGCCTTCGCCCGCGCGGGGTTCCCCGAGCCGGTGCTGGTCGCCGAGCAGGCCGAGCCCGACCCGGAGTTCCCGACCGTCGCGTTCCCCAACCCGGAGGAGCCCGGCGCGATGGACCTCGCGTTCGCGAAGGCCCGTGAGACGGACCCCGACCTGGTCATCGCCAACGACCCGGACGCCGACCGGTGCGCCGTGGCCGTCCGGGACGGCGAGCGGTGGCGGATGCTGCGCGGCGACGAGGTGGGCGCCCTGCTCGCCGCGCATCTGGTGAGCCGTGGAGCGCGCGGGACCTTCGCCGAGTCGATCGTCTCGTCCTCCCTCCTCGGCCGGATCGCCGAGAAGGCCGGGCTGCCGTACGAGGAGACCCTGACCGGCTTCAAGTGGATCGCCCGCGTCGACGGCCTGCGCTACGGCTACGAGGAGGCCCTCGGCTACTGCGTCGACCCCGAGGGCGTGCGCGACAAGGACGGCATCACCGCCGCCCTCCTCGTCACCGAGCTGGCGTCCGAACTGAAGGAGCGGGGCCGCACGCTGCTCGATCTGCTCGACGACCTCGCCGTCGAGCACGGGCTGCACGCCACCGACCAGCTGTCGGTGCGGGTGGAGGACCTGACGGTCATCGCCCGTGCGATGGAGCGGCTGCGCGAGCGGCCCCCGACCGAGCTGGCCGGGCTGGCGATCACCCGCGCCGAGGACCTGTCCAAGGGCACCGACAGGCTGCCGCCCACCGACGGGCTGCGCTACACGCTCGACGGCGCCCGTGTGGTCGTACGACCCAGCGGTACCGAGCCGAAGCTGAAGTGCTACCTGGAGGTCGTGGTGCCGGTCGGCTCGGCCGACGGTCTCCCGGCGGCCCACGCCCGCGCGGCCGAGCTGCTCGCGGCCGTGAAGCGGGATCTGTCGGCGGCGGCCGGCATCTGAGCGGCGGGGGGGGCGCCGACCGGCGGGGCGGCGCCCCGGTTCACCCGCGCCGGCACCTGACGGGCATCGTCCGGCGCCGGGCCCCCTTCGGGGCGTCCCGGCGCGGACGAAGTCACCCCACGGCCACCAGGATCACCAGCAGGAGCGCGCCCACGGCGGCCGGCGCCATGATCTCCCAGGCCCACCGCACGGTCACCTCGCCCTGTGCGGACGCCTCCTTCTGCCGCGCCTCCCACAGGCTCCGCAGTTCGTCCATGGCCCTGTCGGACTCGGCGCGCGCGGGCCCCTCGGGAACGTCCGGGCCCACATGCGAGGACAGCCCGCCCCCGAAACCGCCCGGCCCCCCGAAGCCACCACGCCTGCGCCGCGGGCGCCCCTCACGCTCGGCGGCCTGATCCGCGGCGACCCGGTCCTGCCGCCGCGCGGCCTTCTTGCGCGCCCGCAGCGAGACCGGGATCGACCAGAGCTGGAACTTCTGGCCGGACTCGGCGACGACCTCGTTGGAGTACGCCGACCGCAGCGAGGCGACCTGTCCCCAGGGCAGCACGATCACCCGGAACGGGTTGCGCACCCGCATCCGGTCGTCACCGGCGAACACGGCCGGCCGCAGCGTGAAGGCGAGGACCAACGGCACCAGCAGGATCAGCGCGGCGAGCGCCAGCCACGGCGTCCGCCCGTCCCCGACGACGATCGCGTCGCCCCCGAGCCAGCCGATCAGGCCGAGCAGCAGCACCCCACCGGCCATCCCCGCGGGCGACCGGTACACCCGGTCCTTGACCCCGGCCCCCGGCACCGACCCCTGCTCATCCGAACTCGTCATACCCCCGATTCTGCCCGACCCCCCGAACGACCTCCTCCAACACCGTGGCCGGCGGCGGCGCGCCGGCAGGCCGCGCGCTCGCGCCAGGTGGCGAAGCGCGGGTGATGTGGCCGTCGGCGACCGCTCCGGTCGCGGTTCCACTGCCACCAGCCGTAGAGGGCGCGAGTCCTCGATCTGACCGAGGTACTGGTGCGTCCAGTCGCACAGCCCGTCGATCGTCACCCGCAGCGCGTGACCCGGCTCGGTCAGGGTGTACTCGACCCGCGGCGGCACCGTGGCGTAGACGGTCCGCTCGACCAGGCCGTTGCGCTCCAGCAGGCGCAGGTTCTGGGTGAGCATCTTGTGGCTGATGCCCTCGATCTCGTTCCGCAACTCGCTGAAACGCAGCGTCCGGTCACCGAGCGCCTCGGTGATCAGGAGTGCCCATTTGTTGGCGATGTCCGAGAAGATCTCCCGCGCCAGGGAGTCGGCGCGGCTCAGGTCCGCGTCTTCGGACGAGCCCTTGAACTGCTTGGTCACCATCTGGTTCCCCAGTCACCGAAAAGTGCGTTCTTCCATGTCGGCGAACACTCTCCTACGGTTCCTGAGTAACCACAAGTGACCGAGTAGCGGTGCCTGGCGGGCGAGCGAATCACCTGTGCGCCCAGACACCTGTGCGCCCGCTCGCGGGCCCGCTCACCCACCGGTTGCGGGCGCGCCTCCCGGCGGCTGCTCGCAACCGCTCACGAAAGAGACGGACAGCATGGCCATCACTCTTCTGAACCCCAGCGGTCTCCCGGAGATCGACGTCTACCGGCAGGTGTCGATCGCCACCGGCTCGAAACTCGTCTTCGTCGCCGGGCAGGTCGCCTGGGACACCGACGGGATCACTGTCGGCGAAGGAGACCTCGCCGCCCAGGTCGAACGGTGCTACCTCAACGTCGCCACCGCCCTCGCCGGTGCAGGCGCCTCCTTCGACGACGTCGCGAAACTGACCGTCTACGTCGTCGACTGGACCCCCGACAAGATGCCCCTGTTCCTCGAGGGCGCCGCACGGGCGTCCTCGAAGCTGGGCGTCACTCCGGTGCCGCCGGGCACACTGCTGGGTGTCGCGGCACTGGACGTGCCCGAGCACCTGGTCGAGATCGAGGCCGTGGCGGTCATCGACTGAGCCGTTCGCACCAGGCGGCCGGTGCCGTCGGTCGCGGGGAGACGGCTGCTCGGGAGCGCGCAGCGTCACGCCGGTCCGCCAGTGGCGGCGCACCGCCACCAGCGTGATCCACATCGGAGCGATGGACAGCGGGGCGCCGGTCAGGACGAGGCCCGGCAGGTCGACGCCGGCCGCCGGCCGCCTGCCTCCTGCCGCTCCAGTTGTGAAGGCCGATGTCGAGCGTTCGGTTCTTCTCGCCACGCGGCACGGTCGACGGTGGCGCCACGCAGGACGGTCGACGGCAGGGGCTCGCGGCGTGGTCGACGGCACCGCCGCGCGGCACGGGCAACGGCTTGCGCGCGGCGGCGAGCGCCAGGTCAGCGGTGCCCCTGGCTGGTCCGTCGGGCCGGGTCAGGCCACTCGCGCCAGGTCCGCGTGACGTACCTCGTGGGCCAGGGGCAGTCCGTCGGCCAGCCGTTCCAGCTCTCCCACGACGATGCGGCCGAGCCGCTCCAGTTCGTTGCCGAGGGAACCCGCGATGTGCGGGGTGAGGAACACGTTCGGGAGCCGGTAGAGCGGGGAGTCGGCGGGCAGCGGCTCGGGCTCGGTGACGTCGAGGATCGCGTGCAGCCGGCCGGAGACCAGTTCGTCGGTGAGGGCGGCGTGGTCGATCAGCGCGCCGCGGGAGGTGTTGATCAGTACGCCGCCGTCGCGGACGAGCGCGAGCCGGTCGCGGTCGAGCATGTGACGGGTTTCGGGGATGTCGGGCGCGTGCAGGCTGACGATGTCGCTGCACCTCAACAGTTCCTCCAACGGCAGTGCCAGAGCGCCCAGTTCGGCCGCCTCGGAGGGGTCGACGTACGGGTCGTGCAGGAGGACCTCGAACTCGTAGGGGCGCATGAGTTCCAACAGCCGACGGCCCACGCGTGAGGCCCCGATGACGCCCACCCGGCGGCCGACGTTCCCGATGTGCGCGGTCTCGCCGGCGGAGGGGGGAACGTGGGTGCGGCGGAAGCGCTCCCGGTGGGTGAAAGCGTCCTTCCCGGCGAGCAGGACCATGGCAAGGGTGTACTCGGCGACCGGGAGGGCGTTGCCGACAACCGCGCTCGAAACGGTGATCCCGTGTTTCCACAAGGGCTCTCCGACCAGGGAGCGGACGGTGCCGGCGGCGTGCAGCACCGAGCGCAGCCGGGGAGCCGCCGCCAGCGTGTCCGCACCGAGGCGGGGGCAGCCCCAGCCGGTGATCAGGACCTCGGCTCCCGCCAGGGCGGTCGCGGCGGCCGGATCGGCGAAGTCCCGCACGACGAGCGCGGGGTCGATGTCGGCCGCCCGCCGCAGCCTGGCCAGGAGTGGCGCCGGGAACAGCAGAGGGAGGTGCACCGGATCCATGGCGAACACAGCCCTGGGCAGCTGGGCGCTGGGCATGACCCTCCTGAGCTGCGTGGGAAACGTTTCTGAAAGCGCCTTCTACGGTAGGCGCCCCTACGGTAGGTGGGGCCGTGAGACAGGGTCAATCGGTCGGACACGTCGTCGCGGACGTGACGCTCGCGTACTCAGGATCGACAGATGCCCGCGCGTAAGCGAGATTTGCGGACGCGGGCGCGCTTGGCGAGGCCCGTCGGTGATGTGGGTGAAGACGTGTTTCCCCTGGACGGGGATGGCGGCGGAGAATCGGCTCCAGCAGCGGTGGATACGGCCGGCTGGGTTTCGACGCCCTCGCGTACGCCGAATAGCCCAGCGTGAGACTCGTGCACGGGAACACCGGAATACCGTGCACCGCTGTGGTGCTCTGGTGTCACCGGTGTCCGAGCGCGGCGAAGGGCTGGTGGGCAGATGACGGCAGGCCGGACGCACCCCGGGGCCAGAGCGTGGCGGGATCCTGTGGCCACGACTCCGTACGGGGCTGTGCGCGGCCGGTACGAGAACGGTGTCGCGGTTTTCCGGGGCATCCCGTACGCGGCACCGCCGTTCGGCCCGCGCCGTTTCAGGCCCCCTCAGCCGCCCGAGCCCTGGGACGGTGTGCGTGACGCGGGCGCCTTCGGGCCCACGGCGCCGAAGCCGCCGTACTCCGACGCCTTCGCCCGGTACCTGTCCGATCCGGTCGTCAAGGGAGACGACTGCCTCAACCTGAACGTGTGGACGCCCGAGCCCGGACAGGGCGCCCGGCTGCCGGTCTTGGTGTGGTTCCACGGGGGCGCGCTGACGAGGGGTTCCTCGGCGGTGCCCGTGTACGACGGGCGGCACTTCGCACGGGACGGCGTCGTGTTCGTCTCGGTCAACTACCGTCTCGGCGTGGAGGGTTACGGGCTGTTTCCGGGTGTTCCCGCCAACCCGGGCCTGCGCGACCAACTCGCGGCCCTGCGCTGGGTGCACGACTCGATCGACGTCTTCGGCGGGGACCCCTCGCAGGTCACCCTGGCCGGACAGTCGGCCGGTGCCATCAGCGTCGGCGCCCTGATCGCCGCCCCGCAGGCCCAGGGCCTGTTCCGGCGGGCGGTGCTCCAGAGCGGGCCGCCGGAGGCCTTCGAGCGGGACAAGGTGCGGCGCATGGTCCGACGGATGGCGAACCGGCTGAGGATCCCGGCGACCGCCGAGGCCTTCGCGGCTGTCGACCGTCAGCTGCTGCTGCGTACGCAGGCCGAGATCGGCAGGCTCGGCAGTCCGGTGCTGGGCGGGCCCGCCTTCGGGATCGTCATCGACGGCGACCTCGTTCCGCGCCACCCGCTCGAGGCCCTCGTCGACGGGGACGCGGCCCGCGACGCCGACCTGCTGCTCGGCTGGACCCGCGACGAGTACCGGCTGTGGCTCGTCCCGGGCGGTCTGGTGGAGCGGCTGGACCGTCTCGGCGCCGTCGCCCTGGCCGGCGCCATGGCCCGCTGCCGCTGCGGCCCCGAGGTGCCGCGCGGCTACCGGGCTCTGCGTCCCGAGGCGGGCACCGCCGAGACGGTCGGCCAGATGGTCACCGACCATCTGCTGCGGCTGCCGCTCCAGCGGCTGGCCGAGGCCCGGCCCGGCTCCTCGTACGTGTACGAGTTCGCCTGGCCGTCGCTTCGGCCGGGCCTCGGCGCCTGCCACGCCCTCGAGCTGGGCTTCGTCTTCGACAACGGGAACCTGCCCGACTCCGCGAAGCTCGCCGGGGACGGCGCCCCGCAGGGCCTGGCCGACGCGATGCACGGCGCGTGGGTGCGGTTCGCCACGACCGGCGATCCGGGCTGGGAGCCGTGGGGCGCGACGCGTCCCGTGCGGGTCTTCGGTGAGGTCGACAGGATTTCGTACACAGCATCTGGTCTGCGGGATCGTGAACTCGCCCTCTGGTCTGCCGACGCCCGCCGCTCAGCGGAAGGGAGCGAGGACGCCGGGGAGTCCGAACCGCTCTCGCCGTCCGTGGCGCCGGGCGCCCTGACAGGCCGGTCCGCGCGCGCCACCGAACTGCGCGCGGTGGTCCGCCGCCTGCGCCGCGCCGGGGGAGTGGGCCGGGACTGACCGTCGACCCGCCGACCGCATACCACCAACCCCATACCACCGACCCCATACCACCGACCCCATACCGCCGACCGCATACGCATACCGCCGACGGGCGACCTCTCACGGCCCGGCGGTCACCAGCCGGCAGCCCCGGCCGGTCACGCGGTCACGCCGCCGTCAGTGTCCGCGCGATCGACGCGACCGCGCCCGGCCCCACCCGGCAGCAGCCGCCGATCAACCGGGCGCCCGACTCCCGCCAGGCCAGTACCTGTTCGGGCGCGAACGTGGAGCGGCCGTTCCAGGCGCGGGCCTCGGCGTCCCAGGCCTCACCACTGTTGGGGTAGACGACGACCGGCTTCCCGGTCACCCGCGCCGCGGTCGCCACGGCGCCCTCGACGTCCTCGGGGGCGCAGCAGTTCACGCCGACCGCGATCACCTCGTCGGCCCCGGCGGCCAACTCGAACGCCTCTTCCAGAGGCTGCCCCGCACGGGTGTGCTCACCGGCGACGCTGTACGACAGCCAGGCCGGTACGCCCAGTCCACGCACCGCCCGCAGCAGTGCCTCGGCCTCTTCGGTGTCGGGCACGGTCTCCAGCGCCAGTACGTCCGGCCCGGCGGCCGCCAGCACCTCCAGGCGAGGCCGGTGAAAGCGCTCCAGCTCGTTCACCGTCAGCCCGTAACGGCCGCGGTACTCGGAGCCGTCCGCGAGCATCGCCCCGTACGGCCCCACCGAGGCCGCCACCCACAACGGTTGCCGTGCGCCCTCGTCCGCGGCCTGGCGGGCGGCCTCCTGGGCCAGTTCGATGCTCAGGGTGAGCAGCCGGGCCGCTTCCTCGCGGTCGATCCCGCGCTTGGCGAAGCCCTCGAAGGTGGCCTGGTAGCTGGAGGTGATCGCCACGTTCGCGCCCGCCTCGAAGTAGGCGAGGTGCGCCTCGGTGACCGCCTCGGGCTGCTCGGCGAGGAGCCGCGCCGACCACAGCGCGTCACTCAGATCGTGTCCGGCGGACTCCAGCTGGTTGGACATGCCGCCGTCGAGGACCACGGCCCCGGTGGTGAGCGCCTCGGCGAGGGCGGGACGGTGCGCGGTGGAACCTTGCGCGGCGGAACCGTGCGTCGAGGAACCGTGCGCCGAGGTGCTCCGCGGGTGGGTGCCGTGCGGGGAGGAGGTGTCGCTGCTCATGCACCGACGCTAGTCGAAGCCGTCGAGGACGAGCCGACTCTGTCCGCTTGGTGAACGGGGTGACCACCATGTGGGATACAGGGCTACGATCACGGGCTTCCCGCCCCCACCGCACCGTACGGATCAGCCATGACTGTCCCCAGCACCACCGAGGCCACCGACGCCGGCCCCGCGCCCGCCCCCACTCCCCGCCGCCGCGGATTCGGCCTCACCGCCGCCACCGCCCTCGTCATGGGCAACATCATCGGCGGCGGCATCTTCGCGCTGCCCGCGGCGGTCGCCCCGTACGGCACGGTCAGCCTGCTCGCGTTCGTCGTCCTCTCCGTGGCCGCGCTGCTCCTCGCCCTCCTCTTCGGCGGGCTCGCCCGCCGCAGCCCGGTCACCGGCGGCCTGTACGTCTACCCGCGCGACGCGTTCGGCCCCTTCGCCGGCTTCCTGTCCGCATGGTCGTACTGGACGATGTGCTGGGTCAGCATCGCCGCGCTGGCCGTCGCCGTCGTCGGCTACGTCGACGTGCTGATACCCCTGCACGGCGATCACGCCCTCGAAGCGGTCGTCGCCCTGGCCGCGCTGTGGCTGCCGACCGCCGCCAACTTCGCCGGCACCCGCTGGGTGGGCGGGGTCCAGATCGTCTCCACCGTGCTGAAGTTCGTTCCGCTGCTGGTGGTCGCCACCGTCGGTCTGTTCTTCGTCGACGCCGACAACTTCGGGCCGTTCAACGCCTCCGGAAACAGTGTTCCCGGCGCGCTCGCCGCCTCCGCCGCGCTGCTGCTCTACAGCTTCCTCGGCGTGGAGTCGGCCGCCGTCAGCGCGGGCGAGGTCGACGACCCCGAGCGCACGGTGGGCCGGGCGAGCGTCCTCGGCACACTGGGAGCCGCGTTGGTCTACCTGTTGGGCACGGTCGCCGTCTTCGGTCTGGTCCCGCACGACCGGCTCGTCGACTCCGGGGCGCCCTTCGCCGACGCCGTGAACGCGATCGCCGGCGGCACCTGGGGCGGCACCGCCATCTCCCTCGTCGCCGTCGCCTCCATCCTCGGCTGCCTCAACGGCTGGATCCTGCTGGCCGCGCAGATGCCGTACGCCGCTGCCCGCGACGGGCTGTTCCCGCGACCGTTCGCCCGTGTCGGCAAGGGTGGTGTGCCCGGCTTCGGCGTATGGGCCGTGGCCGTCCTCGGTACGGTGCTCATCGGCCTCAACTTCACGGCGGGCCCCGACACCACGTTCCGCGTGCTGGTCCTGATCACCACGTTCACCGGCTGCGTCCCGTACCTGCTGTCCGCCGCCGCGCAGCTGTACTGGCTGGCCCGCGGCACGCGCGCACGGGTCCGTCCCGCGGGCCTGGTCCGCGACCTCGTCGTGGCCGCCCTCTCCTTCGGGTTCTCCTTCTGGCTGATCGCGGGAGCCGGTTACGCGGCCGTCTACCAGGGAGTGCTGTTCCTCTTCGCGGGCATCCCGGTGTACGTCTGGCTGCGCGGCCGCCGGGAGACTTCGGAGCCGACCGGCCCGGCCGGAAGTGACGGTGTGTCAGTACGCGGTCGCCCCTGACGCGGTGGGTCCCGCCGGCCGAACGGTGGACCGGCGGGCCCGGGACGACGTGCGCATCCCTGGTCCCACGCCGTCCCTAGGCCGCGTGCCGCCCACCTCCACCACCTCCGCGCCGTCCGCCGCGTCGGCTGCGCAGGGTCACCGGCAGCACCAGCCCGCCCAACGTCCCCGCGGCGAGCACGTACGGCCACCATGCCGATCCGTCGGAGGCCGCGGCGCCGCGGGCCTCGGTCGTCACCGCGTCGGACGAGGCCCGGTCGGCCGCCTTGGCGGCGGGGCTCGCGGTGGCGGCCGTCAGGACGACGTCGTTGCCGTCACCACCCCGGTAGCTGATCCGGTAGACGGTGTCGGCGAGTTTCACTTCGCCGCCCTCCTTCAGTCCCGCGAAAGCCCCCGTGACCGGCGTGGTTCCGGCGTGCTCCAGGACGGTGACCCTCGGCCCCGGGGGCGCTGCCGGCCGCCGCCGGGTCGAGCGCCCCCGCCAGCCGGACCTCCCCCAAGACGCGCAAGGGCCTGTCCCGCAGCACGAGTCCGCCCTCGGGCGCCTGCGCGTAGTCGCCGCTCACCGTCAGGCCGCCCGCGACCACGCCCTCGTTCCTCACGCTCCCGCGCACCGTGCCCCGACCGCCGAGGGAACCGGTCACCCGCAGGGCCGCACCTCCCGTGTCGAGCAGCGAGCCGGCCGAGGTGAGCCGTACCGAGCGGCTGTTGACGAGTGTGGCCCCGTCCCTCAGCGCGAGTGTCCCCTTCCGGACGGTCGTCGCCCCGGTGTAGGTGACCGCCGATCCGGTGAGCGTCGTCGTCGCGGTGCCGGCCTGCACGAGCGATCCGCTCCCGCCGAGCCGGGACAGGGAGACGGCGGTCTTCGTGTTGCGCACGACGAGGGTGCCGTCGTTCACGATCCGCCGCCGGTCCGTCCCGGTGAGCAGCGAACCGTCGCCCCCGGTCGCGCCCGACCCCAGCCGCAGCACAGCACCCTTCTGCACGGTCGTCGAGCCGTCGTAGTACTGCGCGGCCGCGAAGGTGACGTCGTTTCCCCTGGTGCCGGCGATGACGATGTCTCCGGCACCGGGCGCGGCCAGCGTGTCGTGGAAGCGGCCGCCACCGATGGGCGCCCCGAGCGTCACCGGACCGTTGTAGTCGAAGGTCAGCTTCGAACGGGATCGGGCCGCCAGCAGGTTGATGTACACGGTTTCCGCGGTGCCCGGCATGAAGATCTCACTCGTGGTGCCGTCACCCCACCGCACGTCCGCCCCCTTGATGTTGGTGCCGCGCTTGTTGACGTTCCCGCGCGCCGGGGTCCGGTTCAGGGCGGGATCGCTGAGCGAGGGGTTGGTGTCGCCACCCCGGTCCGACCAGCTGTACTGGCCGCTGAGCACGACCTGACCGCCGGGCCGGGACTGGACGTTGATGTCGCTGCCGTACTCACGCTGGTAGAAGTCCATCCCCATGGTGACCGTCCGGCCCAGCGGGGTGTCGACGGTGAAGGTGCCCTGGTTGAGCACCTTGCGCACGCGGGGGAGGGAGGTCGCGTACTCCGGGCGGCCGGCGTTCACCTGGGTACCGTTGTCGATCACCCCGGAGAAGGCGTGCGTGCCCGACAGGTCCCAGGTGCCCCAGAGGAACCGCGGCTGGGTGATCAGTCCCGATCCGCTGATGGTGCCCAGGTTGTAGGCGCTCCTCAGGGAGAGCCGCAGGGTTCCGTCGACGTGGATGTTGTCCTGGTTGAGCCGGAACACCGGGGTGTCGTACGGGAAGCTGCCGATCAGCCCGGTCGTCCCGCCGTCGCCGTACTGGAGCGTCGCGCCGCGCTCGACGGTGACCGCGGGCGGATCGGGGCGGGTCACGGTCACGTACGGGTGGTTGCCGCCGAGCGTCCGCACGGTCTGTCGCTGCCGTGGGGCAGGCAGGGTGAAGTCGCTGTCCCTGGTCAGGACGAGGGTCCCGCGGCCGCGCACGGTGAGCGTTCCCCGCCCGCGGAAGACGCCGTCGTAGGTCGTGGTTCCCCGGTGGCACGGTGACGGCCGTGTCGCCGGTGAGGGTCACGTCGCGGCCTCCGAGGACGTCGGCGGTGACGTCCCGGAGGCGGCGGCCGCGGCCGGGGGAGCGGTGGCCAGGAGGGCGGCGACCGCCGCGAGTGCGCCGGCGGCCGCTGCTGTGGTGTGGAGAGGGCTTCGCACGCTTTCGGAGACGATCCGGGGCGGGCGCGATAACAGAAACCTGCCGCGGCCGGAAATGGCGGTGAAAGGCCTTTCCCTTCGTCTCGCCAGACCCGTTGACCTCCTCGTAACACGCCCTTACCTTTTCGGCGTTCGCGATTCCACATGCCGTTCGCAGTGTCGAACATCTGCAGATTGTTCGTGGCTGGAACGACCCCCAGGCGAGAGGCAGCCGAGTGCAGCCCCACCCCTCGTCCTCGACCGAGCCGACCCTCCAGGCCCAGGCCCGGTCGCAGGTACACCGCCGCACCCCTGCCCAGGCCTGTGCCTGGACACCGGACGGCACCCCCGACATCGGCGTCCCCTTCGCCGACACCGTGAAGGAGAGTGCGTGACATGCGACGTGCGTACGCGATCCTGCTCACCCTCTGTCTGGCGCTGACCGGCGCCCTCGCCACCGCGGGACCGGCCCGGGCCGCGCCCCAGACCATCGCCAACGGCACGCAGTTCACCGACACTTCGGGCAACCCCGTGCACGCCCACGGCGGCGGGGTGCTCAAGGTCGGGAACTACTACTACTGGTTCGGCGAGAACCGCAACGCCGACAACACGTTCCGGTACGTGGACGCCTACCGTTCCACCGACCTGAGGAACTGGGAGTTCCGCAACCACGTCCTGACGGAGGCGAGCGACCCCGAGCTGGCCACCGCCAACATCGAGCGGCCGAAGGTCATGTACAACGCCTCCACAGGCAAGTTCGTCATGTGGATGCACAAGGAGAACGGCACCGACTACAGCGAGGCCCGTGCCGCCGTCGCGGTGTCCGACACCGTGGACGGAAACTACGCGTGGCAGGGCAGCTTCCGGCCGCTCGGCCAGCACATGTCCCGCGACATCACCGTGTTCGTCGACACCGACGGAACCGGTTACATGGTGTCCGCCGCCCGCGAGAACTACGACCTCCAGATCTACCGGCTCACCGCCGACCACACCGGTATCGCGAGTCTGGTCGCCGATCCCTGGCACGGCGGACACCGCGAGGCACCCGCTCTGTTCAAGCGCGGCAACGTCTACTTCATGCTGACCTCGGGCGCGACCGGCTGGAACCCCAACCAGCAGCAGTACGCCACCGCCACGTCCCTGACCGGCCCCTGGTCGGCGATGACGAATGTCGGCGACTCGACGACGTACAACTCCCAGACGGCGTACGTCCTGCCGGTGCAGGGCACTTCGGGCACCTCCTATCTCTACCTGGGCGACCGGTGGGGGAACTCCTTCGGCGGGACCGTCAACGACAGCCGTTACGTATGGCTGCCGCTGACCTTCCCGACCTCGACCTCGATGTCCATGGCCTGGTCCCCGGAGGTCACGATCGACACGGCGGCGGGCACGGTCTCCGGCACGAGCGCCACCTACAACACATTGATCGCCCGGCACTCCGCCAAGTGCGCCGACGTCACCAGCCAGTCCCTCTGGCAGGGCGCGCAGATCAAGCAGTACGACTGCAACGGCGGCGGCAACCAGAAGTACTGGTTCAAGTCCGTCGCGGGCGGCTACCACCAGTTGGTCGTCCGGAGCAGCTCCCTCTGCGTGCAGGAGAACGCGAACTCCGTGAGCCAGGAGAACTGCAACGCCTCCGCCACCGCTCAGCAGTGGTCGCTCACCACGACCGGCAGCTACGTCACCGTCAGGTCCCGCGCGAGCGGCGAGTGCCTGGACGTGAACGGCGCGTCCACCGCGAACTCCGCCGCCGTCATCACGTACACGTGCAACGGGGGGACGAACCAGCAGTGGACGCGCGGCACATGACCGCGGCCCGGCCACTCAGGCAAGCAGGTCGACGGCGTCGAAAGCGGTTCCCGCACTGAGGAACCCGGTCGTCCCCGAACCGCTCACCACGTTGATCTTCAGCACGTTGTACCGGCTGGTGTCCGTCTGCCAGGCGCTCGCCGGGATGCTGTAGGTGAAGGTGTGGTTGTTGCCCCGGTAGGACCCGTTGGTCAGTGACCGCGTGTTCGGCTGGGTGGGCGGGGAGGGGACGGCCGAGGTCCAGGTGTCGTTGACGACGACCTGCGGGCGGCCGTTGGCGTAGGCCGTCGTCACGCCGATGCGCAGGGTGTGCGCGGCGGCGGCCTGGGCCGCGGTGAGCCTGAAGTGGACCAGCAGACCGCTGTTGACGTCCTTCCAGATGTAGCAGGGGAAGGCGGAGGTCTCGCTGCCGCTGCCGATGACCACGTTGCCGGTCCAGGCTGCGGCCCGGACGTCGGAGGGGTGCGCGTACGTCATCAGGTCGGCGTTCTTGAAGCCGGCGGGTGAGCCGGTCCACTCGTTGATCCGCCAGATGGCGCTCGCGTTGCCCGGGTCGTTCGTGGACGGGATCGCGATGGAGTTGAGGCTGGTCGTCGACCCGGCGGACACGGTCACCTGTGTGCTGTATACAGCCAGCTCGCTCTTGTGGACGGTGAGTGTGTACGTCCCCGGCAGCACCCCGCCGATCGAGTAGTGACCGTCCGACGCCCGCGCCGAACCCCAGTACTGGGCATCCGGGTTGGCGAGCCCCACCGTGTACGGGTACGCCGTGTTCCGCCCCGTGATGCCGACGCCCGCCACCCGGCCCCGGCCGCCGGCGCCGACGTATCCGGCGATTCCCAGCGAGTCCGCCCACGACGTGGTCAGAGTGCCCGGGAAGAGGGACGAGGAGGGGGCGCCGCCGTCCGTGAAGGCGATGACGTACGGCCCCTGGAGGCCGAAGCGCTGGTCCTCGGTCTGGTTCTGGCCGTAATGGAGGATCTCGTACAGGCCGCCGCCGTCCGCGCTCTGGTGGCGCAGGAGGGAGCGGTAGAAGGGGCCGCCGGAAGCCTTCTCGTGGTTGCTGCGAACGATCCACAGGCCGACGCCGCCGGCGCTCCAGCCGATGTGGTCGTAGTCCATGACCCGCAGCTTCGAGTAGTGCTTGGAGCGGGTCTGGCCGTCGGACTTCGCGAACACGTCCGATGCCTCGATGGTGCTGGTGGTGTACGTGTAGGAGTCGGGCTGGTCGTTGAGGAACAGGCCCTTCCGCACGCGCAGGATGTAACGGGTCGCCGAGACGGACGTGTCGGCCTTGTGGGTCCACAGGTAGATGTTGTTCTCGCCGCTGCGGGCGGCGTAGTAGTGCTTCAGCGTGCCGTACGCGACGGAGACCAGGATCGTCGGGCCGGACTGCTTGACGGAGACCGTGGAGGTGCCGAGGCCGGACTCGATGTGCGAGTTCATGCCGCCGTAGCCCTGGTACTCCACGCCGCGGTGGACGAGCGAGGTGAGGTCGCCGTTGGTCTTGCTGACCTTGAAGACGAGGTCGGCTCCGGTGTCGACGACGTAGTTCGAGCCGTCATCGGTGTAGCCGAAGGCCGCGGCGGACGCGGGGGCGGCGAGGGGACCGGCGAGCGCGGCGGTGCCGGCGGCGGCCGTGGCGCCGAGGACGAAGGTGCGGCGTCGGACCGGGCGCTGGCTCTCGGATCCGGACATGGGGGTGCCTCCTTCGGGAGGTGTGGGGGTGCGGGTGATTCGCCAGGGTGGCAGTTGAATCGATTTCGCGAAAGGGCTTTCACCCGCTGGAGGTCGGTAACCGTGCCAAGTGCGTCCGAGGTCTAGAAAGCGCTTGCCGGAGGCGGTACGGTCCTCCGCCAGGTCCTGTTGCCGTGACCGAGGAGCCGCAAGTGAGACGTTTCACCCCCGCCGTGCTGGCGGCGCTGACCCTGACCACCGCCCTGACCGCCGTACCCGCAGCCCAGGCCCATGACGGCGGCAGCCCGGCGCTCGGCATCGCCGCCTGCACCGCCACCGGCTGCCACTTCGATGTCCCGCCCGGCACCTACGACGTGAAGGTCCTCCTCGGCGGAGAGGCCGCGTCGAGCACCGCGATCGGCGGCGAGACCCGGCGCTCCCTGCTGCCCGAGACCCCCGTCCCGGCCGGCGAGCACCTCGCACGCAGTTTCACCGTGAACGTCCGCACCCCCGAGGGCGAGCCGACCGGCGTCGACGGAACCCCCGGCCTGGACCTCGTCCTCGGCGGCTCGGCGCCTGCCCTCGCCGACATCCGCGTCACCCCGGCCCGGCACGCCCGCCAGGTCTTCCTCGTCGCGACTCCACCGTCTGCGACCAGCCCGGCGACCCCTACTCCGGCTGGGGTCAGCAACTCCCGCAATACCTGCGGAAGGGCGTTTCCGTCGCCAACCACGCGGACTCCGGGGAGAGTACGGTCACCTATCTGGGGAACCCGCGGTTGTGGGCGACCGTCCAGCCACGGATCCACCGCGGCGACCTGGTACTGATCCAACTGGCCCACAACGACAAGACGACCGACGAGGCGACCTACCGCGCGAACCTCGAGGCGCTGGTCGCGGGCGCCCGGGAGAAGGGCGGCGAGCCGGTCCTCGTCACCCCGATCGTGCGCCGCTGGTTCAACGCCGACGGCACGCTGAACAACGGAACGGCCCTGCTGGTCAACGGCCTCGGCGTCGACCACCCCGCCGTCGTCCGCTCGGTCGCACAGGCGCGGGACGTCCCGCTGATCGACCTCACGGCGAAGACCAGGACCCTGGTGGAGTCCCTGGGCGTGGAGGGCTCCAAGGCCCTGTACCTCTACACCGAGAAACGGGACAACACGCACACCTCCGTACACGGCGCCACCGTCTACGCCGGCCTGGTCCGTGACGAACTCGTCGCCCGACACCTGGTGCCGGAGGGCCTCGTGCGGGTGGGATAGACCCCTGGGGGCGCCCCGACCGGAACCGGGACGCCCCCAGGCCTCGCCCCAGGGCGGGCGAGCGGACCGCCGCCGCCCACGGGCCTCGGCCCGCCGCCCGCACGGACGGACGGCTGCGCAGGCCACGGCCCGTCCGCGCCCCGGTTCGGAAGGAAAGCAGCCCGCGATGCGTCTCCCCCCACCCGACCGCACCCTCAGCCCCCGCACCGGCTACACCCGCGCCCACTGGGAGGCGGCCGCCGACGCCCTGCTGGCCGCCGTCGAGCCGTACGCCACCGAAGATCGCGCCTTGTACCACCTTCCCGGCGACCGCGAGAGCTGGTCGGGCCGCCTCTCCGACGGCCTGGAGGGCTACGCCCGCACCCTGCTCCTCGCGGCCTTCCGGCGTGACGAGACGGCCCTGGAGCGCTACGCCGACGGCCTGGCGGCGGGCGTTCTCGGAGCCTGGCCCCGCATCGAGGACCGCGGTCAGCCCCTGGTCGAAGCGGCGTCGATCGCCCTCGCGCTCCGGCTGACCCGCCCACTGCTCTGGGACCGGTTGGACGACGCCGTCCGGCAGCGGGCGGCGGACTGGCTGGCCGATGCCCTGACGGCCGAACCGTGGCCGTGCAACTGGGAGTTGTTCCCGGTGACCGTCGGCGGCTTTCTGCATGCGGTCGACCATGAATCGGACACCGCACGCAAAGCGGTGGACCGCGGCCTGGAGCGCATCGAGCAGTGGTACGTGGGGGACGGCTGGTACACCGACGGCGCCGGCCGCGCCTTCGACTACTACAACGGCTGGGCCATGCACCTCTATCCGGTCCTGCACGCCTGGCTCGACGACGACCCCCGGCTGCTGGAGCTGTACGGCGGCCGGCTCTCGCGGCATCTCACCGACTACGCCCGCCTGTTCGGTGCCGACGGTGCCCCGATGCGCCAGGGCCGCTCCCTCACCTACCGTTTCGCCACCACGGTCCCGCTGTGGCTGGGAGCCCTGACCGGCCACACCCCGCTGCCGCCCGGCGAGACCCGGCGTCTGGCCTCGGGCGCGCTGCGGTACTTCCTCCGGCGGGGCGCCGTCGACGAGCGGGGACTGCTGAGCCTCGGCTGGCACGGCCCCGACCCGGACGTGCTGCAGGGATACTCCGGCCCTGCCTCGCCCTACTGGGCCGCCAAGGCCTTCCTGGGTCTGCTTCTTCCGCCGGAGCACGAGGTGTGGACGGCGGTGGAGGAGCCCGCACCGGTGGAACGGACGGATGCGGTGACACCGCTCTCCGCCCCCAACTGGCTGCTCCAGGCCACCCGCTCGGACGGACTGGTCCGCCTCCACAACCACGGCAGCGAGGACGTGCGGTACGACCCGCACTACACGCGGCTGGCGTACTCGACGGCGACGGCGCCCTCGCCGTCGTACGACAACAGCGTGGTCGTCGGGGACGATCCCGGCCGCACCGGGATCGAACCGCTGGGGGTGGGGGACGGCTGGGCGGCGTCGCGGCACACCTCGGGCGGGGGAACCCGGGTGACCAGTGTGGTGCTCGCACGCGGGGCCGCGGAGGTGCGGGTGCACGGGGTGGCCGGCGCGGAGCCCGGAACGCCGGTACGGGTGACCGGGTGGGCGGCGCGGGAGGACGGTGTCCGTGCCGAACTCCTGCCGGTCGCCGGGCTGGACGGCTCGCTCGCCGGAGTCACGGGGGACGGCGACTCGCTGTTCGTCGCCCTCGCCCGCCTCACCGGTGAGACGGACCCGGTTCCACTGGAGGAACTGGTGTCCGTGCGGACGGTGGACGGGATCGTCCAGGTCCGCTGGAGCGGAGGGCCCGAGGTCCGGGTGCACCTCTCCTCGGACGGCGTACGGGTCACCGGTGCGGCGGGGACGGACGGGTGACCGCGCCCGACGCCGCCGCCGGTCCGCAGGACTGAGCCGGCCGGAGGAGCGGAGTCCCTCCGGTCCCGCCGAGGGGCCCGTCCCGCTCCCGGGCTGCCGAGCCTCAGGGCGGTCGTCGCCGCCGCGCCGGTGGCACACCACGCGCCGACGGCCACGCCGACGGTCACTCCGGCGGCCGCGGGGGCGCCGATCGCGGCCTTGCGGGCCGGGTGACCGATGCGGTGGCGCGAGGGACGTCGTGTCGTGCGGTTGCCCTGGTGCGTCGTCGCCGGTGCCGAAGACGGTGCCCGGCAGGGGAGTTGTCATGGGCGGCGACTTCCCGGGCGGGCCGGGCCGTCGGCCCGCGGGGTGCGGTGCCGTCCGCCTGCCGGATGCCGTATCTACGTTGCCGCGCGGAGACGGGTGGACAAGAATCCCCCGCATGACTTCCAAGATCCGTCACATGACGATCGACAGCGCGGACGCCTACGCTCTGGCCAGCTTCTGGTCCGCCGCCCTGGGCGAGCCCCTCCAGGAGGACGACCATCCGGGCGACGAGGAGGCGCTGATCGAGGGCGCCGGCCTGCTCTTCGTGACGGTCCCCGAGCGCAAGACCGTGAAGAACCGCGTCCATCTCGACCTCCAGCCGCAGGACCGCACCCGCGAGGAGGAGGTCGACCGCCTGCTCGCGCTCGGAGCCACCCTGGTGGCCGACCACCGCAGAGCGGACGGCACGGGGTGGGCGGTCCTCGCGGACCCCGAGGGCAACGAGTTCTGCGTGGAGCGCAGTGCGGCGGAGCGGGCGGGCTGAAGGGCTCCGTCGCGGACGTGCCACGGCGACGGTTGCCGTGCTCGCAGCTGCTTTCCTCCGTTCCCCGATCTCGACGTGCCCTTCCCGAAGCGACGCGCGAGGAGGTCGGTCACCTGCCGCCGGGCCAGTGCGTCAGGGCCGTGTGCAGGGCGTCGATCGTCCTGTCCCACGAGCGCTGGACGTCGCGGGGTGCGCCGAAGGCGCCGACGGCCTCCAGGGCGCAGTAGCCGTGGAAGGTGCTCCGCAACAGGCGTACGGCGTCGGTGAGGTCGGGTTCCTCCAGGCCGTAGGCCCGGAGCATGCCGTAGGTGATGTCGGCGGTGCGGCGGAAGGCCGGGGCCTCGGCGACCAGGGCCTGGTCCATGGGAACCTGCGTGGCGGCGTACCGTCCCGGATGCTGTAGCGCGTACTCGCGGTAGGCGCCCGCGAAGGCCGCGAGGGCCTCTTTGCCGGCGCGGCCCGCGACGGCCAGGGCGATCCGGTCGATCAGCTCCGCGCCCGCGTACAGCGCGAGGCGGGTCCGCAGGTCCTGGAGGTTCCTGACGTGCGAGTACAGGCTCGCGTCCTTGACGCCGAAGCGGCGGGCGAGCGCGGAGAGGGTGACGTTGTCGAACCCGGCCTCGTCCGCGAGGTCTGCGGCGGCCGCGACCAGAAGGTCCGGGGTGAGGCCGGCTCGGGGCATGGGAGGCGCCTTGTTCGTAGGGGGGCCTTGGCGGGTCAGGGAGGATCCTAAGGGGTGTCTCGGTGAGGTGGCTTCGCGGCGAATGCGGCGTGATCACGGTCACTGCCCCCGGCCGAAGCGTAGGAGCAACTTGTGGAAGTGCTGACAGATCGTTTACATCGTCCCCACTCGTGAACATGGGAAGGCGCTTACTGGTGGTCGGTGGATCCTCCGAAGATTCCGGAAACGACGGCTCGTCCATATCCGACGAGGAACTTCGCGCCTTCCTCGAGGGCAGCGAACGCGGCGCGGCCGATGCCGCACCGAAGGAGCCCTCCGCCCGTGCCCGGATGGTCACCGAGCGGCTCCGGCAGCAGGACGCTCGCGGTGAGGCACCCAGCCGTGGCGCGCCGGCCCGGACCCGGCCGCCGGCCGCCGGCGGAGGGTGTGGCCGTTCCTGGGTGTTGCCCTGGCACTCTGTGCACTCGCGGTGTCGCTGAAACCGTCCTTGCTGCCCGGCGACCCCCTCGGATCGGGGCAGCCGAAGGACGTGAGGGTGTCTCCGCTGCCGGCGGAGACGGCCGCTCCCACGGCCGCCCCCGGTCGTGCGCCGGAGGAAGTCCCCACCCTCGACCGGCCGTTCGCCGGCTCGCCCGCGCTCGGCTGGGGCGACGGGGAGGCCGGGATCGTCGTGCCGGCCGCGAAGGCCGTCGGTTCCGTCTCGAGGGAACGCGTCGGGCAGGCGCTGCGGCTGACCAAGAAGCTCCTGGTCGGCGCCAATCTCGATCCCGCGACCCTGCGCGGTGAGCGTCCCGAGGCGGCGCTGGCGGTCCTCGACCCGGGGCAACCGCACCTGCTCGACGATCTGAACGGTTCGCTGCGTTCACCGGACGAGGACCACGATCCCCTCTCACTGTTCAGCCGCTTCGATCCCGACGAGGTGCGGCTCGTCGGTGACGTGGTCAAGACGCGCGGGCACATGACGTTCACAAGGGGCGAGTACGCCGGTGTCGCCGTGCATGCCGACTACACCTTCGTGTATCCGGTCTCCCGGGCCGACGGCAGCACCGAGGTGACGCGGACGATCGTGCGCCGCGTCCTCCACGTCGAACTCCCCGACCCGGCCAAGTACGACGTCGCCCCCGGCAGACTCACCCTCGTCGAGTACAACGGCGACATCGGCAACGACGCCTGCGACGTCCACGACGGTTTTCTGCATCCCGTGTTTCCTTCCACGCAATCCACGGGGCCGTCGCCGACGGGCCCGACCGAGGACCCCTACGACCGCAGCAGGAGTTTCGAGGAGAGCCTCTCCGACTGCGGCACGGTGTCCCGCATCTGACGTCGACCAGCCTCCGCGGACGTGTGGAAGGAAACGAGGCAGACCAGCCCGGCGATCCGGTCGCGACGAGGATCTGGGGCTCGGTGACCCAGCGGGGCTGAGGTGCCGCCTGCCTCACGGTGCAGGCGGCACCTGGACCACGGCCCTAGCCGATCGGTGCGTACACCACGCCCAGCTTGTCCACTTCGGTGCCCGCGCGGCCCGTGAAGCCGACGATCTGCCAGCCGGACGGGGCGGCGAAGGTCCTCGTGGCGGCGCCTGCCGTTCCGGTCGACAGGGTGCGGCCCTTGTCGGTCGTGAAGGACGCCGAGAAGATGCGGGTACGGCCGTCCTTCTGGCCCTGTGTCAGCCGGACCGAGGTGAGGTGCTCTCCCGCCGCCAGGGTCAGTGAGGTGGCCGTGCCGCCGGTGCCGCCGTGAGTGAGGGTCGTACCGCCGTCGTGGGTCAGGGAGACGGCGTCCACACGGGAGCCGCCGCGCAGGGTGAGGGTGCGGGGAGCGGGGGTGGCCGGCAGGTCGTCCGCGTCGGTGAACGCCGTACCGTGGGGGCCGCCGAAGAAGTCGCTGGCCCGCAGTGTGGGGTTGAGGGTGTAGGAGAAGTCCACCGTGTGGGGGAAGTGGTCGGAGAGGTTGCCGCCCGCGGAGTCCAGGAAGGACGCCCACTCGTTCTGGTAGCGGGTGGCGTCGAGGGACAGGAGCCTGCTGCCTCGGTAGAGGACCTTGTCCACCACCTCGCAGGCGTTCGTCGGGGCGGTCGTGGGACAGAGCAGGGCGTCCGCTCCCTGAGCCGGCGGCGTACCGCCCTTGACCAGCTTCACCCAGGGGTCGGTGAGCCCGTTCTCGGTGACGAGCGTGCGGATGTTGTCGCCGGCGCGGGTGTAGCGCGTGTTGGTGTCACCCATCACGATCACCGCGTTGCCGGAGGAGTTCGCCCGGATGAAGTCCGACAGCTGCTGGATGTTGGCACGACGGGCGGCCAACGCGTCGTCCGTCGAGTCGGCGTTGGTGTGCACGTTGTACAGGTCCAGGAAAACGCCTTCGGCAAGTCGCACCCGGGCCAGTGAGAACCCCTTCGGGGTCAGGCAGTTGGTGCCCGTGCAGGCGTTCCACCGCACCCGCTCGAAGTCCTCGAAGGCGTAGTCGGAGAGGGTGTTCATGCCGTCGCCGAAGGGCACGCCACCGCTTGTCGCGGTCCGGTGGGGGTGGTCGTCGCCCGCGTAGAGCGCCGCGTGGTAGTTGAAGTCCTCCTGGACGTTGACGATGTCGTACGCCGCCAATCTCGGTGAGATCAGAGGGGTGTTGGTCGCCGGGCTCCCCGAACTCAGGCCCTCGGGCAGGCCCGCGACGTTGTAGGTGAGCACGTTGAAGGAACCGCTGGTGGCTGCCGCGGCGGAGGGGGCGGCCCCGGCGGGCGTCGCGCCCGTGGCCGCGAGGCCGGTGAGGGTCAGGGCGGCGGCCGCGAGGGTACCGAGGAGTCGTCGTCTCATGTGGGGGTGTCTCCCGGTCGGAAGGACTGCTACGAAAGGTGAACGCTGCTCAGATTCGATGGCGATCAGTGTGACGGGGAAGGTCGGTTGAGGGAACAGTGAGGGACGGGGCGAGCTGCCGTGTCCGGGCCGGGCGCCGCTCACTCCACGGTCGTTCAACGTTCATGTTTCGCCTTGATCCTCCTCACGCGGCGCGCACGCGCCGCGGAAGGCAGCCGCGTAAGGCAGCGGCAACCGGGAGGGCACCATGGGACACGGGCACGGACACGCGCACGGCCACCACCATCACGGCCACGAGCACCACCACGACCACGAGGCGGCCCCCGCGCTGCCCGCCGCCTTCGACTCCTCCGTGCCCGACGAGGCCCTCAGCCCCGAGCAACGGTCCCGCCGGTCGCTGCTGCGCCGCGCCGGCCTGCTCGGCGCCGGCCTGGCCGCGGGAAGCGTCCTCGGCCAGACGACCGCCGCGACTCCGGCCGCCGCGGCCCCGGCAGCCGCGCCCACCGGTGGCCGCCGCTCCACGGGATTCCTCTGGCTGGCGGGCGACCACCACATCCACACCCAGTACAGCAGCGACGGCAAGTACCGCGTCGTCGACCAGGTCAGGCAGGGCGCCAGGCACGGCATGGACTGGCTGGTCATCACCGACCACGGCAGCACCACGCACGCCAGGATCGGCGTGGAGAAGGTCAACCCGGACATCAAGGAGGCCCGGACGGCGCACGAGGACACCCTCGTCTTCCAGGGGCTGGAGTGGAACATCCCGGGCGCCGAGCACGGCACCGTCTTCGTCCACCCGGGGCGGAACGAGGTCTCCGTCCTGAAGCAGTTCGAAACCGACTACGACGGAAGCGTCAAGGGCGCCTCCGACTCGACGCCCGCCAACGAGGCCCTCGCCGTCGCGGGTCTGGCCTTCCTCGGCGACCAGGTCCGCCGTCGCAAGGTCAAGGACGCGCTGATGCTCGCCAACCACCCGGCGCGGCGCGGTGTCGACTCCCCGCACGAGATCCGCGCCTGGCGCGACGCGACGCCCGCGAGCCATCAGATCGCCGTCGGTTTCGAGGGCGCCCCCGGCCACCAGGCCGCCGGTCTGCCCGCCCCGCTCGGCCCGGCCCGCGCCCGCGGCATCTACGACAACAACCCCAGCGCCAACTCCTTCGCCGGCTATCCCCTGGAGAGCTACCGCACCTGGGGCGGCTTCGACTGGATGACGGCCACCGTCGGCGGCCTGTGGGACAGCCTCATCGCCGAGGGCAAGCCCTGGTGGATCACCGCCAACTCCGACTCCCACCAGGTCTACGCCGACACCGCCGTGCGCGGCCCCGGCGGCGACTTCGCCACCGACGGCCGCTACCAGGACCCGGTCCACGGCGGCGAGATCGACATCACCCAGGGCGACTACTGGCCCGGCCAGTACAGCCGTACCCACGTCGGCTCCGACGGCTTCTCGTACGCCGCCGTCATGGACGGCATCCGGGCCGGCCGCATCTGGGTCGACCACGGTCAGCTCCTCAGCGGGCTCGACGTGCGGGTCTCCGGCGGCAGCCGCTGGGCCACCCTCGGCGGCGCCCTGCACGTGAAGAAAGGCACGACCGTGACGCTGACGGTCGACGTGGCACTCGCGGGGGCCGCCAACTGGGCCGGTTTCGTGCCGAAGTTGGCGCGAGTGGACGTCATCCAGGGCGACGTCACGGGACCGGTTTCCGACAAGGACACCTTCACGGCGCCGACCGCGAAGGTCGTCCGCACCTACGAGGTGAACAAGTCGAGCGGGACGGTACGGCTCACCTACGACCTCGGACGGGTGGACCGGCCCGTGTACGTCCGGCTGCGCGGCTCGGACGGCAACCGCAGCGCCGTCGGCGCCAGGGGCGCCGCCGTCGATCCGGCCGGCCCGGCGATCGACGTCGTCGGTGACGCGGACCCCTGGGCCGACCTGTGGTTCTACACCAACCCGGTGTGGGTCCTGCCGTCGTGACACCGCCCGTCCGCATGCCGTACGCCGTCACCGTGGACGCCGGTCTGCGCGATCTGCGCACCGCCGATCACCTGCTCCGCGCGCTCACTGCCGAACTCGCCCTGCCAGAGGGCGGGTTCGGCTGCACCCACCTCGTGCGGGGCGAGCGTCCGCGCGTGGTCGTCTCTCTCGCGTCGGAGTCGGAGGCGGACCTGGACGACGTGCGCGCGTGGTCGGTGAGCCAGGGGTACGAGGTGACCGAGGGCGCCCCGGACGCCGTGGGCCGAGCGGTGCTGTACCGCGGGGCGGACCTCCTGCGCGGCACGACGACCGTCGAGGAGGTGCTGGCCGTCTCCGCGATCGACCGCGTCACGGTGCTGGGCGCGGCCGACGGACCCGGCCCGGCCACCGTCCTGGTGACGCACGACCATGTCCGCCCGCAGTGGCGGAGCGGCGAGCTGGTCCTCACCGCCATGCCCGCCGCGGGCGGCACCCTGGTGCCGTTCGAGGTGCCCGAACCGACGCCCTGCTGCGCGGACCACTGAGGTCAGCGCCGTCCACGGCGTCCCCGGCGCGGTCGGTGCGGCGCGTCCAGCTCACCGACCGCCGCCCGTACGTGCGCCGGGTCCCGAGGGTCGCGGCCGCCCGCACACCACCACACCGGGCGGCCGTCCTCCCGGCGCGCGTGCATCCCGATGCGGTGCTCGGCGCAGACCGGCCAGACCTGCCAGAGGCACTCCATGACGGTGTCCTGCGCCGCCTCGGCGACCGCCGCGAGCGCGGCGGCGGGGTCGGACGCGGACCCGTGCCAGAGGTCGTTGCCGTGCCAGCGGCCGTCGGGCAGCGCGACGTAGACGTGTTCACGATCGGAGTCGTCCTCGTCCCAGGGCGGCAGCGCCAGCAGGACCAGGGGTCCCCGGTCCGGGAGCAGCGCGTCCAGGTCACGGTCGACGAGCGCCAGCGCCTCCTCCCACAGCGGGAACTCGCCGGGCAGGACGGGGCGGGGCCGGGGGATGCCGTAAGGGTCGTTCATGCAGGTCATCGTGGATCACGACCGTCCGCCGCGGTAGCCGTTTTCTGAGCGTTGCCTCCCCATGCGGGCCACCGTGGGCCACCGTGGGCCCTCACTCCCCTGACTCCTCGGTGCCGGCGGATCGACCGAACCCGGGTCCCGGCGTACGGCAGGGAACACGCCGTGGGAACGGGCACGGCCGAGGCCGGCCGGGTCGTGACCCGGCGGCCGGTGGAACAGTTGGGGCCGCCGTCAGCCGGTCAGCCGGTCGGCCGGTCAGCCGTCCCCGCGAACACGAAGGAGAACTCGGCGGGGCCGGCGTGCAGGAAGTACCGGGGCAGCGGGCCCGGGCCGCAGGACTGCGAGCCGATGCCGTGCTGGCCGTGGTCGAGGTTGACCCACACGGTCGGCCGGGCACCAGGTCGGTCCGGTGCCGGGCCGCGTCGAGCTGTTCGTTCGTCCAGCGCCGGGCGCTGAACCAGAACTCGGGGTCGCCCTCGATGCGCAGTCCACCGAGTTCCGCCCAGCGGACGTCGGCACGAGCGCCGTTCTCCTGTGGACGGACGTACGGCGTCTGTAGATCGTCCACAGTCGACTGCCATCGGCCGACCGTCGACGCCGCCCTGCTGTCCGGATACGCCTCGCCGGGCCCGCCGCCGAACCAGGTCACGCGGTCTGCTCCGGCGAGTCCGAAGCGGATGCCCAGCCGGGGCAGCGGCAGTGTCCAGTTCCCCTCGGGCGCCACGGACACCGTCAGCCTCAGCCGGCTGCCGTCGGAGGTCCAGCGGTACACCGTGGCGAGTCCGACCTCGCGGGCGGGGGGCGCCACCCTGGTCCGGACCGTCAACGAGTCGTCGCCCAACTCGATCGCGTCCAGGCGGTGTCGCATGCGGTGCAGGCCCAGGTCGCGCCACAGCACGCCGTAGCGGGTGTCAGCCTGCCACTCGGCGCCGTCGTCGTTGTCGGTGGGTGCCCGCCACACATCGAGGCGCAACCCTTCGACGGCCACCCCGCCGATCGAGGTCGGCGTGCCGGTGCGGGCGTCGAAGGAGGCCGGGCCGAGGGTGATCAGCCGTTCGCCGGCGACCGGTGCGGAGGTGGGAACGACGACCGGCCGCGGCCGGGCGGCCGCCGCGAACTGTCCCCACGCCACCGGGTGGCCCCGCGCCGCCCACGCGGTGTCGGCCGCCAGCAGCGCCCGCACGGTCCACGACGTCTCGGCGCCCCGCCCGTCCACCGGCGGTCGGGGCAGCTTGACCTCGGCCGACTCGCCGGGTGCCAACGGTGGCACGCCCAGCGGGCCGGTCTCGACGGTCTCGCCGTCCACCTGGTACGACCAAGTGAAGGCGAGCGCCGAAAGGTCGGCGAAGTCATGGGCGTTGGTCACCCGCACCGTGCCGTCGGTGCCGTCGCCCTCGATACGGACCGGCTCGATCACCTTCTTGAACTCGACGAGCCCGGGGGAGGGGGTCCGGTCAGGGAAGAGGAGGCCGTCGCAGACGAAGTTCCCGTCGTGCAGTTCCTCGCCGAAATCGCCTCCGTAAGCGTACGCGTAACGGCCGTCCTCGATGCCGTGGTCGATCCACTCCCATACGAAGCCGCCCTGGAGTCGCTCGTGCGACTCGAACAGCCGCTGGTAGTCGGCGAGTCCGCCGGGGCCGTTGCCCATGGCGTGGCCGTACTCGCAGAGGATGAAGGGCAGCCGGCGCCGCTTCGCGGTCCCGCCGTCCAGGCCCCGGCCTATGCGCTCGACCTCGTCGTGGAAGGCGTACATCCGCGAGTACACGTCGGTGTCACGGCAGTCGAGGTCGCCCTCGTAGTGGACGAGGCGTGAGGTGTCCCGGCCGCGGATCCACTCGGCCATGGCGGTCAGCCCGCGGCCCGTGCCGGCCTCGTTGCCCAGCGACCAGATCACCACCGACGGATGGTTCTTGTCCCGTTCGACCATGCGGGAGGCCCGGTCGAGGAGGGCCGGGGTCCAGCGGTCGTCGTCGACGGGGTTGTCGCGCCAGTCCTGCTCGACGAAGCCGTGGGTCTCCAGGTCGCACTCGTCGATCACCCACAGGCCGTACTCGTCGCACAGCCCGAGGAAGGCGGGGTGCGGCGGGTAGTGGGAGGTGCGGACGGCGTTGATGTTGTGCCGCTTCATGAGCAGCACGTCCTCGCGCATCGTCTCGAGGTCGAGCGCGCGGCCCCGCACGGGATGCCATTCGTGCCGGTTGACGCCCTTGAACAGCACCGCCGTGCCGTTCACCTTGATCAGTCCGTCCTCCAGGGAAACGGTGCGGAAACCGATGCGCAGCGGGATCCGCTCGCCCTCCGTCACCAGTTCGCCGTCGTACAGCCGGGGCGTCTCCGCGCTCCACGGCTCGACGGGGACGGTCACCGCCTCGCCCGTCGCGACATCGATGTCGAGGGCGGGCACGGTCACCCGCCCGTCGACGTCGGAGTCCACGCACAGGGTGCCCTCGCCCGTCACATGGTCGTAGGAGGCGCGCACGAAGAAGTCGAGGGCGCTGCCCGCCGGGCGGTGCAGCAGCGTCACGTCACGGAAGATGCCCGGCAGCCACCACTGGTCCTGGTCCTCCAGGTAGGAGCCCGCCGACCACTGGTGGACGCGCACCGCCAGTACGTTGCCCACGGTCTTCAGCAGATGGCCGACCGCGAACTCGTGCGGCAGGCGGGAGCCCTTGAACTCACCGATGTCCGTGCCGTTCAGCCAGACGCGGGCACAGGACTCCACGCCGTCGAAGCGCAGGACCGCGCCGCCCTCCGTCAGGGCCGGCCAGTCCTCGGGCAGGTCGAAGACCCGCAGGTGGTCGCCCGTCGGGTTCTCGGTCGGCACCCGCGGCGGTCGACCGGGAAGGGGTAGAGGTGGTTGGTGTAGATGGGGGAGCCATGCCCCTGGAGAACCCAGTGACCGGGGACGGCGACCTCGGCCCAGTCCCCGGCGTCGTGGCCCGCCGCGGCGAACGACTCGTCCTCCGCGTCGGCCGTCGCCGACAGTCGGAAGCGCCAACTGCCGTTGAGCGAAAGCGCCTTGGCGTCCGAAGCCGCATACCAGGCGCGGGGCGGGAGGGCCCCGGAGCCCGGCGACACGTCCTCGACGTAGGACATGGACGACGGGGAACCCCCCGCCCGGGCGAGGCCGGGAGCGGGGGAGGTGCGCAAAGACATCGGTCTCCTTGCTCAGCCCTTGATGCCGGTCTGGGCGATCCCCTGCACCAGCAGCGCTGGAGGAAGAGGAAGACCAACAACAGGGGCAGGATGGAAATGGCCGTGGCCATGAAGATCAGGTGGTAGTTGACGGTCTGGTTGGTCATGTACGACGACAGCGCCACCTGCACCGTCCAGGCGCTGGGGTCCTGTCCGATGACCAGCGGCCACAGGAAGGAGTTCCAGCCGTTGATGAAGGTGATGGTCGCGATCGCGGCGAAGAAGTTCAGGGAGTTGGGGACGACGACCCGCCAGTACGCGCCCCAGTAGCCGAGCCCGTCCACCCGCGCCGCCTCCTCCAGTTCCTTGGGGAACCCCAGGAAGTACTGCCGGAACAGGAAGCAGGTGAAACCACTGAAGAGGCCCGGAATGATCAGACCGCGGTAGGAGTCGATCCAGCCGAGGGACGACACCAGGACGAATCCGGGCACGAACGTGACGGCCGTGGGGACCATCAGCGTGAACAGGACGCCGTGGAACACCTTGTCGGCGTGCCGGTACGGGATCCGGGCGAGGCCGTAGCCGGCCAGGGAGCACACCAGCAGCGTGCCGACGGTGTGCAGTACACCGACGACCAGCGAGTTCCACAGGGCCCGGCCGAAGTCCACCGTCGTGTCGTCGAACGGCTCGGAGATGTTGCCCCACTGGATGTCGGTGGGGAAGAACTTCCACTCCTCACCGGTGATCTCAGGGTCGGTGGAGAGGGCGTTGCGGACGAGGACGTAGAAGGGGATCAGGAAGAGGACGGCGGCGAGGCCGACGGCGACGTACAGTCCGGCGGAACCCATCACCCCGCGGGCGCGCCGGGCGGGGCGTCGTGGCGCGGCGGCCGGCTCGGTCCTGGTCACCTCGGATGCGGTCGTGGTCACTTGGAACCCTCACCCCTTCCGAAACCCATGATCCTGCCCTGGAAGAGGGTGACGAGAACGATCAGCAGGGTGAGGATCACCGCGCCGGCGCTGCCCGCCCCGTAGTCCTGGCTGTCGCCCAGGGCGGTGTAGTACAGCTCGACCAGCGGCGGCCGTCCCCAGGTGGTCTTGGACAACAGGTTGAAGAACTCGTCGAAGGCCTGGTAGGCGGCGATCAGCAGCAGCAGGATCACGGCCGTCGAGGTCGCCCGCAGCTGCGGCAGCGTGATGTGCCGGAAGGTCTGCCATCCCGGCTTGGCACCGTCGAGGGCGGCCGCCTCGTACAGCTCGCCGGGGATGTTCTGCAACGCGGCCAGAAAGAGGATCATGTAGAAACCGGATTGCAGCCACAGCCGCGCGGTGACGATGACCAGCCAGTACCAGGGCGGGTCGGGGTTGGCGAGCCAGGCGACGTTCTCGGCGCCGAACCAGCCGATCACCGTGTTCGCCAGGCCGAACCGGACGCCGTTGAAGAGGGACATCTTCCAGATCAGCGAGGCGGCGACATAACTGCACGCCGTCGGCAGGAAGAAGACCGACCGGAAGAACGCCCGCATGAACCGCAACCGGTTCACCAGCAGGGCGAGCCCCAGTGACAGCGCCCAGGTGGTCGGCACGATGATGGCGGCGAAGACGGTGAAGGTGAGGAGGGCGCCGGTGAAGTTCTCGTTCTCCAGCATGTACCGGTAGTTGTCGAACCCGACGAACGTGCTGGGCGTGACGGTGAAGCGGGCCTCGAAGAAGCTGAGCCAGACGCTCCAGCCGATCGGGACGTAGACGAAGATCAGCAGGCCGATCAGGAACGGCCCGGTGAACACCCAGAAGTTGAAGGTGGCGTTGCCCCGCGGCCCGCGCCGCGGACGCGCCTTCACCGGCTCGGTGTTGGCGGGCTCCGCGAGGTCGCGCGAGGTGGTCGTCGACATGGCGTGGTCCGTCCGCCCGCCTATCCGAACAGCTTCTTGAGTTCCGTACCGACGACCTTGTCGCACTTGTCGAGCGAGGCCTCCGGGTCACCGTCCTTGCGCACGGAGTCGGCGAACACGTCCTCGGTCGCCTTGATCATGGCCTGGGTCCAGCCGATGTTGTCGAAGTGGCCGTACTCGCTGAACAGCTTGACGCCCTCGGCCGGCAGACCGGTCTTCAGCTTGGCGGCGGACTGGGCGATCGAGGTGCGCGGCGGGATGTGGAAACCGTAGGAGAGGGACCAGTCCTCCTGGTACTCCTTCTGGTCGATCCACAGCCACTTCACGTACTCCTTGGCCTCCTCGACCCGGTCGCCCTTGGCGTTGACGAACATCGACCAACCGCCGTTGTACACCGACGGTTTGCCGGCGTCGCCGACCTTCGGGAAGGGGAAGATGCCGAGGTCGTCACCGAGGGCCTGCTGCATCACCGGCATGGCCCACATCCCGCAGAACTGGATCGCGGTCAGGCCCTGGGTGAGGGCGGAGGGGTCCCAGTAGTCGGCCGGCGCGTCCAGCAGCAGATCGCCGCTGGTGAACAGCTTGCGCATCTTGCTCAGGCCCTCGACCACACCGTCCGTGTGGTAGGCGGGCTGGTTCCTGGCGTCCAGGGTGTCGGCACCGGCCGCCCAGATCATCGGGCGGATGACCGCTTGCAGCGTGTTTCCGAGGTAGACGCCCTTGACCTTGTCCGTGGTGAGCTTGGCGGCGGCCTCGATCAGCTCGTCGAGGGTCTGCGGCACGCCCACGCCGGCCTTCTCCAGCAATGACTTGCGGTAGAAGAAGAACTGCGGGTCGTCGATCATCCGGACGCCGTATATCTTCCCGTCGACCGTGTGCGACTGGATGTCGGCCTGGTTGAAGTCGTCCTTGACCGGCGCGACGATGTCGGTCAGATCCGCCACCTGACCGCTCTTGACGAGCTGGATCTGCGGGTGGAACTCGAACAGGTCGGGCGCGCTGTCGGTGAGCAGGCTCGCGAACAGCTTGCTCTCGAAGTTCGACCCGGTGATCCACTGCGTGGACACCTTCGCCTTGTCGTACGCGGCCGCGTACTTCTTGATGGCCTGCTCGGTCCCCGCCTCGCCGTAGGCGTGGAAGTACTGCACCAGGCCGGCGCCCGAACTCCCGCCGCTGCGGCCGTTGTTGCCCCCACAGGCGGCCAGGGTGCCGGCGGCCGTCATGCCGGCCGCGGCCCGGAGGAGGGATCGGCGGGACCAGTTGCTGTTGCTCATTGCCGACATGGTGACGTCCTTGTCTCGAGTACGGCTGCGGCTCGCACGGCATCAGCGCCAGAGGGCTCGAAAGGCGTTGCGGTGCGGGACGTTAACCTTCGGCTAAGGCTTCGGCAAGGGGTTGGTCGAAGCCTGTTCGAAGCGTTGCGTAGCGTTCGGAATACCGGACGTGACGGAAGCGGGCGGCGGCGATCTGCCCACGCATCACCCGGTTACGGCCGCGCGGATCGCTCCGGGGATGCCACGGGCGTGCCTCGGGGGTGCCTCGGAAACGCCTCGGGCCCGGCCCCGCGGAACGCCCGGGATGGCCGCGCGGTGCTTTCGCGCATGGTCGCGAGGTGGTTTCGGGAACGCGCGCGGCGCTCTCGGAAACGGTCGATCATGGGGTGCGCGAGGCCGGTCCGGCCCCCGGCCGGGCCGGACCGGCCCGGAAACCGGCCTCCCGGCTGCTCCCCTGCCCTGTCCCTCGCTCAGGCTGTCGGCGCCGTGCGCCCCTTGCCGGACACGACGCGTTGGGCGGTCCGTTGCCCCACCGATTGCAGCGCCCCTTCGAGCGCGAACGTCGCCGCACCCAGGCAGACCGGGTCGGTGGGAATCGGGGAGAGGACGATCTCCGTGGCGGCCAGCGGGCGCCGCAGCGCATGCCGGGCGACAGCCTCGCGGACCTCGTCGAGGAGGGGCCCGCCGAGCCGGGCGGCGACCCAGCTGCTCAGGACGACGACCTCCGGGTTGAGGAGGTTGACCAGGTCGGCGATGCCGGCGGCCAGATAACGGGCGGTGTCTTGGACCACCTTGACGGCCACCGGGTCGCCCTCGGCGACCCCGCGGGCCAGGGCGTCGACGGTGGCGGTCTGGTCCTCCGGGTGCAACAGCGGGCTGCGCGGGTCGAGTTCGCGCAGATTCCGCATGATGCCCGGTGCGCCGACGTACGTCTCCACGCAGCCGTGGTTGCCGCAGTGGCACAGCCGCCCGTCGAGCACGAGCGTGGTGTGCCCCCACTCGCCGGCGCTGTTGCTGACTCCCCGGTGCAGCCCGCCGCCCAGCACCAGCCCCGCGCCGACCCCCGTGCCGAGATTGACGACGACGGCGTCCTCGTGCCCGCGCGCGGCGCCGAACCACAGCTCGGCCACCGCGCAGGCACGGAGCGGATTGTCCAAGTGCAGGGGGTACGCGATGTGTTCGGAGAGCAGGTCGAGCAACGGCACGTCGTGCCAGTTCCAGTTGGGCGCGTACTCCGCGATCCCGGTGGCCCGGTCCACCTGCCCCGGCACGCTCACGCCGACGCCGAGCACCCGGGCCGCCTCGACGCCCGCCTGGGCGACGACCGAGCCCACGGCCGTGGCGACATGGCCGATGACCTGCTCGGGGCGGCTCTCGCCGGGCCGGATGTCCTCCTCGGCGCGGGCCAGCACGTTCAGCGCGAGGTCGAACAGCTCGACATGGACGTACGTCTCCGCGATGTCCACGCCGATCAGCGCGCCCCCGGCGGCGTTGACGGCGACCAGGCCGCGGGGCCGGCCGCCGGCCGAGTCCTCGAAGCCGACCTCCGTGATCATGCGCAGGTCGAGCAGTTCGCCGACCAGGGTGGCGACGGTGGCGAGGCTGAGGCCGGTGGCCGAGGCCAGCTCCTGCCGGGAGGTGGGGGAGCGGGCGATGATCTGCCGCAGCACCTCGTAGCGGTTCGCGGTGCGGATGTCCCGTGAGGTGCGCTTCACCGGAGAGCCCCCTCTCTTCCGTGCCGACAGCCGACAGCCGACAGCCGACAGCCGACAGTCACCGTATCGACGTATTGGCATATCGCATACTGAATACCGGCATACGACATGCTGACATGCCGATCTGCCGGAACCGGGACGGCACCGGCGCCGCGTCAGGCTATGGCGTGGGCCGGGGTTCGACAAGGGGTTAGGAAAGGGGGTTTACAAAGTCTGTCCCGGCCGGCTGTTCACGTGCCGAGGGCGTCCCGCACGAAGGCGTTGGTGAACGTCCCCGCCGGATCCAGTTCGTCGACCAGTGCCCGGAAGTCGTCGATCCGCGGATACCGTCCACGCACCACGGAAGCGGGCAGCTCGTACACCTTTCCCCAGTGCGGTCGCGGCTCGAACGGTTCCAGCGCCGCCTCCAGTTCCCGCACGACCGGCAGTACGGCCGCCGTGTCGTCGATCCAGGTGAAGTGCACGGCGACGGAGTCCCGGCCATGGGCCGGGCTCAGCCACTGCTCGTCGGCGGCGATGGTCCGCACCTCGCAGATCTGCAGTACGCGGGCGACCGTCTGCCGGATACCGTCGATCGCATCCAGGATGCCGATGGCGTGCTCGCGCGGCAGCAGATACTCGCTCTGCAACTCGTTCCCGCTGCTCGGCGTGAACTCCGCCCGGAAGTGCGGCAGCCGCTCGTGCCAGGGCCCCGGCACCCCGAACTGCTCCGTGCAGTTGACCGCGGGCATCCCCGGCACCGGGTGCAGCGCCTCGGTGGCCGGCGCCGCCCACGGGAAGCCGGCCAGGGGCTGGTCGGTGCGCCGCTTGACCCACACCTGTCGGAACCCGGGTGCCCGCCAGTCGGTGAAGAGGCTCACGCTGTACGCGGCCGCCGCGACCGCCTCGAAGTCCAGCCCGTCCAGCGGCAGTTCGGTGAACAGGTACTGCTCGACGTCGAAGGCCGGCTCCAGGTCCAGCGTCAGCGCGGTGACGACACCGAGGGCGCCCAGCGAGGTGACGGCGCCGCCGAACCGTTCGTCGCCCCGCCCGATCACGACGGTCGACCCGTCCGCCGTGACGATCTCCACCTCGCGCACCGGTGCCGCGAGGGGACCGTTGCCCACCCCGGAACCATGCGTGCCGGTCGCCACCGAGCCGGCCACCGAGATGTGCGGCAACGAAGCCATGTTCGGCAGCGCCAGCCCGTGCGCGTGCACCCGTCGGGCCAGCTCCGCGTACCGCACCCCGCCGCCGACCCGCACGGTCCGTGCCGCCGAGTCCACCTCGACCTCGGCCGGCAGCGCGCCGAGCGACAGCAGCACCCCGTCCGCGCCCGGCTCGGCGATCGCGTTGAAGGAGTGCCCGCTGCCCAGTACCCGCACCCGTTCGCTCGCCGCCACGAGCGAACGCAGCGCGTCGAGCGAGGCGGGACGGTGCAGCTCCTTGGCGGTGTACGTGATGTTGCCCGCCCAGTTGGTCACGGTCTCGGCCATGCGGTCGCCCTCCCGAGGGGATCGAGAACCAGGAAACTCCCAGGTGGAACCTACCCTGCCCACAACATGAGGCCCCCCGCCCCCGCCCCCGCGCGACCGGGGGCATACCGTGAGGAGTCGTACGCCTGAGCCGGGAGGAGAGACGATGGGCAGCCGTACCGCGCTGGTCGAAGATCTGATGCAGCGGTTTCCGCATGTTCCGCGGGAGGCCGTCTTCAAGGAGGACCTGCTGCGCGGGGGCGTGGCCTTCGACCCCTCCGCGCTCAGCGACAACGAGGGCGGCGAGGTCAAGCCGAAGTCGTACTTCATCTTCTCCTTCGACCACGGCACCCTCCCCGAGCTGGGCGAGGCCGCACTGCGCCGCCCGCCGGAGGAGATCATCCTCACCGGCGGCCCCTACGACCTGCGGCGCACGGTCGTCTCGGTCCGGGTGAACCCCTCCTCGCCGTACCGCGTGGCCGCCGACGAGGACGGGATGCTCGGCCTCTACCTCGACGGGAAGCGCATCTCGGACGTCGGTGTGCCGCCCATGCCCGAGTACTACCGGCACAAGCTCTCCAACGGGAAGTCCGTCATGGAGGTCGCGCCCACCATCCAGTGGGGCTACCTGATCTACCTGACGGTCTTCCGGGTCTGCCAGTACTTCGGCGCCAAGGAGGAGTGCCAGTACTGCGACATCAACCACAACTGGCGACAGCACAAGGCCGCCGGTCGACCGTATACGGGAGTCAAGGACGTCGAGGAGGTCCTCGAAGCCCTGGAGATCATCGACCGTTACGACACCGCGAAGGCCTCCACCGCCTACACGCTCACCGGCGGCGCGATCACCAGGACGGTCGCCGGGCGCGACGAGGCCGACTTCTACGGTCACTACGCCAAGGCCATCGAGGAGCGCTTCCCGGGCCGCTGGATCGGCAAGGTCGTCGCCCAGGCCCTCCCGCGCGACGACGTGCAGCGCTTCAAGGACTACGGCGTGCAGATCTACCACCCCAACTACGAGGTGTGGGACCGCCGCCTGTTCGAGCTGTACTGCCCGGGCAAGGAGCGCTACGTCGGCCGCGACGAGTGGCACAAGCGCATCCTCGACTCGGCGGAGATCTTCGGGGCGCGCAACGTCATCCCCAACTTCGTGGCGGGGGTGGAGATGGCCGAGCCGTTCGGGTTCACCACGGTGGACGAGGCGATCGCCTCCACCACCGAGGGCCTGCGTTTCTTCATGTCGCAGGGCATCACGCCGCGGTTCACCACCTGGTGCCCGGAGCCGACCACGCCGCTCGGCAAGGCCAACCCGCAGGGCGCGCCGCTGGAGTACCACATCCGCCTGCTGGAGGCCTACCGGGCCACGATGGACGAGTTCGGCCTGTCCTCGCCCCCCGGCTACGGCCCGCCCGGCCCCGGCAACGCCGTCTTCTCCGTCAGCTCCTTCATGGACAGCCTGCCGGCGGACGAGCCCTCGGCGGTATGAGAACGCCCCGGCTCAGGGCCTCGATGGCGTGAGAACGTTCCGCCTCAGGGCCTCGGCGGCATGAGGGCGCCACCGCGCGGGGCCGAGGCGTTATGAGGACGTGAGGACGCCCCGCGCGGGGCTCGGCGGATGCGTGTCGGCAGCGGTGGCGGTGGCGGTTACGGTACGGACAGCGGTTGAGGAATGTTCCACCGGGTTGAGTCGCAGGGCGCTCCGCGTCCGTAGAGAAGGTGCGAGGGGGCGCCTCGTGGGGCGCGTCCGCCCGGTCCGGGCCTCCGTCGTGGCGTCTGTCCGGACATCTGAACAGGGCGCTTGTCAGTTGTGCGGAAGTCGTGAAAAGCTCTGGCTCTGCCGCGAGGTTCCCCCCAACTCCATTGCCGACATGTCGAGTTGACCTCGCTTGTGATGCAGGAGACTCATGCCCGACCTGCCGACCCCCAAGGACGCCGCCGAGGCCGCGCTCTTCTCGGAGTGCTGGGACGCCGTCCTGTCGTACGCCGACCTGTGCACCTCCGGGTCGACCGCGGCCAACCAACTGGCCCGTGAGGCGTTCGCACTCGGCATCCGCGAGGCCCGCGCGGCCGAGACGGCACCCGGCACGGAGCCGGCCGGCGCGCGTCCCGGCTGCCCCGGATCCCCCTGCTGCTGACCGCCGTGCGGACCACGGCGGCCGCCTGGGAGGCCCAGGGGCAGGGCCACAAACTCGATCCCGACCTGCGCCTGTGGCTGAACTCCGGCAAGGCGGCCCGGTACACGGGACCTCCCCTGCGCCGGCCCATCGCCCTGCGCGGGCTGCGGGACATGCAGGAGCCGGACGCCGCACTGCTGTGGCTGGCGGAGGTGGAAGCGCTGCCCCCGCGCGCCGTGGCCCGCCGCCAGGGGCTGGACCCGGCCGCCGCGATGGAGGAACTGAACCAGGTCCGTGGCCTGTTCCGGGACCGCTGCCACCGCAACCATCTCGACACGCCGATGGACGCCGAGTGCCGCAGCTACGTCCGGCTCCTCGACGCCGTCACCCGCTCGCCCGTCGCCGAGACGCCCGAGGACCTCTCCCGCCACCTCGCCACCTGTGTGGAGTGCGCGGAGGCCGCGGCCTGTCTGCGCCTGCACGGCGGCGGGCTGCCCGCGGCGCTGGCCCAGGGCGTGATCGGCTGGGGCGGACTGGCCTACCTGGAGCGCCGCCGGCGTGCCGCCGAGGTGCGGATGGGCGCCGGCCGCCCGGCGCGACCCGGACGGCGAGTGGGGCGACCCCACCGCCACCAAGGCGCGCACCCTGCGCAACGGCCTGCTCGTCGCCGCAGTCCTCGTCTCCGCCCTGGCCCTCGCCGTGTCACTGATGCCGTTCGGCGAGAGCGACGACTCCGCGCAGGGCGGCACTCCCACCGACAGCACGCCGGTGGCCGGCCCCGGCAGCCCGGCCGGGCCGTCCGCCGGGCCGGCCACCTCGCCGTCGTCGACCGACACGGGCACCGGCACCGGCACCCCCTCCGGCTCGCCGAAGCCGTCCGGCGGCGGTACGCCGTCGGCGACGACCCGGACCGACCCGGAACCCCAGGGCACCTCGTCGTCCACCGCGCGCACGGCGGCCTGCGAGGTGGCGTACGACCTCGTCAACCAGTGGCCCGACGGCTTCCAGGCCACGGTCACCGTCACCACCGCCGAGGCGCTCGACTCCTGGCGGGTCGGCTGGTCCTTCCGGGACGGCCAGCGGGTCGAGCAGATGTGGGACGCGGCCGTGGCGCAGGACGGCTCGCGGGTCACCGCATCCGCCGCCGACTACAACAAGGACGTCCCGGCGGACGGCTCCCTCTCCTTCGGCTTCCTCGCCTCCTGGCAGAACAAGAACACGGCACCGTACGCCTTCAGCCTCAACGGCGAGGCCTGCACCCTCTCCTGACCCGGCGCCGAAACCGCCGAAACCGCGGAGTGAGACCGCCGAGCGGCACCCCTTCGTCGCGTCGCACGGCACCGCGTCGCACGGCACCGCGTCGCACGGCACCGCGGCGCACCGCATCACACCGCCGCGTCACACCGGCACCAGCCCCGGATTGCCCGCCTCCGTCACGAAGGACGCCGCCGTGGAGATGGGGGAGCCCGGGGTCGTCACCGCCGCCAGTGTCCTGAAGTCGGCGCGGGCCGTCTCCGGCGTCAGCTCCACCCGGACATAGCCGCGCCGCCCGTCGTAGAAACGCAGGTGCGGGTTGGCCGTGAGGTAGGTCTGCCAGTTGGCCGGGCGCTCGGTGCCGTCCTTGCCGCTGGCGATGGACGTGGCGACGATCTCGGTGCCGAGGGTTCGCGAGGCCGGGTCGTCGAAGTCCGCCTTGATGTCGAAGGCGTAGCCCACATGGACGTCGCCGGTCAGCACGACCAGGTTGCGTACCCCGGCGGCCTGCGCCCCGGCCAGGATGCGGCCGCGGGAGGCGCGGTAGCCGTCCCAGGCGTCCATCGACATCTTGGCCTGCGCGTCGGTGGACAGTCTGCGCTGGGAGAAGCAGACCTGTTGCGGCATCACGTTCCACACGGCGTCGGAGGCCTGCCAGCCGTCCAGCAGCCACCGTTCCTGGGCGGCGCCGGTCATGGTGCGCGCCGGATCGTCCGACTCGGGGCCGGGGGCGTGCGGGACGTCGCCGTAGGCCTGGTCGGAGCGGTACTGGCGGGTGTCGAGGACATCGAACTGCGCGAGCGAACCCCAGTGCAGACGCCGGTACAGCGGCATGTCGGGCCCGATCGGCGCCCGGCCGGCGCGCAGCGGCTGGTGCTCCCAGTACGCCCGGTAGGCGGCGGCCCGCCGCAGCAGGAACTCGGCCGGCGGGCTGCCGTGCTCGTCGACGGCGCCGGCGTAGTTGTTCTCCGTCTCGTGGTCGTCCCAGGCGACGACGAAGGGATGGGCGGCGTGGGCGGCGCGCAGGTCGGGATCGCTCTTGTAGAGGGCGTACCGGAGCCGGTAGTCCTCCAGGGTGACGGTCTCCCGGTCGAACACCGCGGGCAGCACCCGGTCCGCGTATCCGCGCGCGCCGCCGGCGGAGTTCACCGCGTACTCGTACAGGTAGTCCCCGAGGTGGAACACCACGTCGACGTCCTCCTGCGCGAGATGCCGGTGCGCCGTGAAGTACCCGTCGTGGTACGCCTGGCAGGACACGGCCGCGAAGGAGAGCGCGCCGGGGGCGGCACCCAGGGCGGGCGCGGTGCGGGTGCGGCCGGTCTCGCTGATCCAGGCGCCCGTCCTGAACCGGTAGTGGTACGGCCGTCCCGCGTCGAGGCCGGTGACGTCGACGTGCACGGTGTGGTGGTACTCGGGCTGTGCGAGGGCGGTCCCGCTGCGCACCACCGTGCCGAAGCGCTCGTCCTGCGCGACCTCCCACTCGACGGCGACGCTCTGTCCGGCCAGCCCGCCGCCCGGTTCGTACGGTGCCGGGGCGATCCGCGTCCACAGGACCACGGAGTCGGGCAGCGGGTCGCCGGAGGCCACGCCCAGGGTGAAGGGGTCCTCGGAGATCCTCGCCGGGTCGAGCCGGCGGGCGGCGGCCGCGCCCCTCGCGGGGACCTGGGTGGCGAAGGCGAGGGCCGCCGCGGCGGCAGTCAGGGTCAGGAACCGGCGGCGGCCGAAGTGCCCGGCCGCGGCGTGTAATTGCGGGCCGTGCAGGGTGGCGGGGCCGGAGAGCGGGGTGCGGTGACGGCCGATCGGGCGCATGGGGCTCGGCTCCCGTGAGGATCAGGGGGCGTCTGCGGCCTCGGCGGCCGGAGCCCGCGGCGCGGGCCCTCTAGATGCTAAGCGGACGATCCTCGTAATTCCGGCAGATGTGACGCTTCTTCGGTACGGCGGTCGCCGGACGGAGTGGCATCCGGGGCGCCTTGACGGGGCGTCAACGCTGGGGAGGCGCGGTGAGGGCGTCAGCGCGGGGGAGGCGTGGCGAGGGTGCCTGTGTGTGGTGGGGGGCAAGGGGCGCGGGGAGGGCGGCCGTGGCAGGTGCGCGCGTGGGGCCGGGGTGCCTACAGGCCGAGGTACATGCGCACGGTCGTGCCGTCCGGTGCCGTGTGCAGGCGCACCAGGTCGGCCACGTAGTGCACCAGCATCAGGCCCCGGCCGCCGATCTGGCCGCGCGCCGGCGGCCTGCGGCCGGCCAGCGGGTCGATGAGCCGGCCCCGGTCGCGAACCTCGCACACGACCTGCCCGGCCTCGGTCCAGATCCAGAGCGTGCCCTGTCCACCGCCGTGCACCACGCTGTTGGTCGTCAGCTCCGCGACGGCCAGTTCCAGGTCCTGGAGGCGCTGCCCGCCGAGGCCCAGCCGCGCGGCCCGGTCGACGGCGAAGTGGCGGACGTCGGGAAGTTCGGCGGAGCCGAAGGTGAAGACGGTGGCGTCCGGGGCGGGCACGAGCACCTCGTTGTACCGGTCCACCACGGCCTGCCAGTCGTAGGCGTCGCTTGCCCGTTCGCGGCCCCCGGCGATAACGGTGGGGTGGGTGAGCCGCGCGTCCGCGAGTACGTCCGCGTCCAGCCGGGTCTCGTCGTACGGGCACAGGATCGTCGCCGCCCGGCCCGCGAAGGCCGCGTTGATCAGCGCCTCGTGCTGCGCGCACGCCGGGTACTCCACGGAGCTGCGGCCGGCCCAGACCGGCTCCCCGACGATCCGCACGCGCGCGTGCGGATGGGCGTCGGAGAACGCGCGCAGTACGCGGGGGATGATCCGCCCGGGGTTGCGGCCGGCGTCGGTCATGTCCAGGAGGAGGACGTCCTCGGCGTCCGGCCCGAGGCCGGACCTGATGAGGTCCAGGTTGGGGCCGGGTACGGCCACCGCGACGGGCTCGCCGAGGGCCAGACCCTCCCGGACGAAGGGCACCATGTGGTCGGTGTACTCCTGTCCGTCGCGGTAGAACAGCGCCGGGTGTTCGAACGTTTCGTCCTTCCCGGCCTTCTCGTCCTTCCTGTCGGCTGCGGTCGTCATCGCGGCGCCACCTCGATCCCGGACAGCGCGGGCCAGAACAGGGCCAGTACGCGCGACAGTTGCGGGGGCGGACACTCCACGACGACCCGTCCGCCCGGCAGGTTCATCGCGGTGACGGCGAGCGCCGACACCCCGGCCACGTCGACGAAGCCCACGCGGGAGAGTTCGACGTAGGACACGTCCGCGTGCCGTCGGGCCAGTTCGGCGAGGGCGTCCTCCCAGGACGGGCGGGTGGTGACGCCGATCTCGCCGCTGACGCGGATTCCGGCACGGTCGGACAACGGGCTCACCTCCAGCACGGCACCGTCGTGCGCGGGAGCGGGTTTCCTCACGTCACGTGCGCCTTCCACACTCGGTCCCCTCCGAGGCCGCAGGCCGAAGCTCGGTCCCGGCGCGGCGGGAAGGGAGGACAGCGCCCTTTTCCGGCCACCCTTTCCGGCCGCCCTTTTCCGGCCGTACGGCCCAGCGCCGCCAGGCGGGTCGCGGGCGCCCCGCCCGCTCGTTGCGGCTTCCCCGGCACGGCGCGGACATGCCTCTGTGTTCCCGTCCCGCACAGGTGTCCCACAGGGGTCCCACAGGGCGGTGCGGCCGGCTCAACTGTCCTTCTTCTCCGCGAGGTTGTGCGCCACGAGGGCGTTGGCGTGGCCGTGCCCGAGGCCGTGCTCGGACTTGAGCCAGGCGACCAGCTCCATGTGCCGGGTCAGCGGCGAGCTGCGGATCAGCTCCTGCCACTCGGCGATCGGACGGCCGTACTTCTTCTCGATCGAGGGGAAATAGCTGGCGGGGCCCTTCACGGGAGCGTTCATCGCGGTGGTGTCCTTTCCTGCGGTCCCCACGGTGGGACAGTCACTCTTCATGACCCCGGAAGGGCGGAGAAACGATCGCCCTGAGGGGTGTGATGTGCGTCACGGGTCCATCCTGGCGGGTCTCCGGCGCGGGTCGGGGAAACCAGTTGGCGTCCTTCCCCAGCACGGCCCTATCCTGACGGGGCTTCATCCGACGGCCACCGGCCGCGACCCGGATGACGCGAGAACACGGATCAGGAGGTGTGACCGATGACTGTCGCCGACACGGGTGCTGTTCGCAGCCACCAGACGTTCGTCCACCCCACCTCCGCGGTCCCCGGCTGACCACACGAGCCACACGAGCTTCCGCGCGCCTTCGAGCGTGCCGCCGGGACCGCCCCTGTGAAGGGTCTGTCTTGAATCTCTCCACCTCCCCGGCTCCGTCCCACCCGCTGGCCTCCTACGGCTGGGACGAGGGATGGGCGGCCGAGTTCGCCGTACACGCCGAACGCGGTCTGCTGCCGGGCCGGGTCGTCCGTGTCGACCGTGGCCAGTGCGACGTCGTCACCGGCGACGGCGTCATCCGCGCGGACACCGCCTTCGTCACCCCGCACGACCCGCTGCGCGTCGTGTGCACCGGGGACTGGGTCGCCGTCGACCCCGACGGCAGCCCGCGCTACGTACGGACGTACCTGCCGCGCCGTACCGCCTTCGTGCGCTCCACCTCCTCCAAGCGGTCCGAGGGGCAGATCCTCGCGGCCAACGTCGACCACGCGATCGTCGCCCTGTCGCTCGCCGTCGAACTCGACCTCGGGCGGGTCGAGCGGTTCCTGGCACTGGCCTGGGAGTCCGGCGCCCAGCCCGTCGTCGTACTCACCAAGGCCGACCTCGTCACCGACCCGGCCACGCTGGCGTACTTCGTCGAGGACGTCGAGAACAGCGCGCCCGGCGTGCCCGTGCTCACCGCCAGCGCCATGGCCGGGCACGGCGTCGGGGAACTGGCCGCTCTCCTCGGCCGGGACACCTCCGTGCTGCTCGGGGCGTCCGGCGCGGGCAAGTCGACCCTCGCCAACGCGCTCGTCGGCGAGGACGTCATGGACGTGCGGGCCACCCGTGACATGGACGGCAAGGGGCGGCACACCACGACCACCCGCAACCTGCTGCCACTGCCCGGCGGCGGCGTCCTCATCGACACGCCGGGACTGCGCGGCGTCGGGCTGTGGGACGCCGGACACGGCGTCGGTCAGGTGTTCGCCGAGATCGAGGAGCTGGCCCGGCGCTGTCGCTTCCAGGACTGCGCCCACGAGCGCGAGCCGGGCTGCGCGGTGCTCGAAGCCGTGGAGGAGGGCGAACTGCCGGTCCGGCGGCTGGACAGCTACCGCAAGCTCGTCCGGGAGAACCAGTGGATCGTCGCCAAGTCCGACGCCCGTCTCCGCGGGGACGTCCGGGACGACTGGCGGCGCAAGCAGGCCGCCGGCCGGGCCGCCGGGCGGGCCAAGCGCGCGGGGTGGTGAAGGGCCGGGACGACCGGTGGCCCGAGCACGCCCGGCAGCCGTGACGAAGCACCGACGGGCCGCCGCCCGGGCGCGGCGCGGCGGTCCGGACCGGTGAGGACGGGGGAGGGCCGGGCCGGTCACCGGTGAGGCCGGGGGCCGGGTCGGTCACGGTCCGACGGGGGACCGGACCGGTCACCGGTCAGGGCGGACGACCGGGGTCCGGCCGTCACCGCCATGTCCGATTTCCGCTAGCGACATCCTGAGCGCGGGCGAAGACTGGGACCCGTGATGGACGAGGAGAGCAGGTACGAGGCGGTCCGCAGCCGGGACGCCCGGTTCGACGGCGCGTTCTACTTCGCCGTCGAGACGACCGGCATCTACTGCCGGCCCAGCTGCCCCGCCGTGACGCCCAAACGCCGCAACGTGCGGTTCTTCACCACGGCCGCCGCCGCGCAGGGCTCGGGCTTCCGGGCCTGCCGGCGGTGCCGGCCGGACGCCAGCCCGGGGTCCGCCGAGTGGAACGTGCGCGCCGACGTCGTGGGCCGCGCCATGCGGCTGATCGGCGACGGCGTCGTCGACAGGGAGGGCGTCGCCGGGCTCGCCGCACGCCTCGGCTACAGCGCCCGCCAGGTGCAGCGCCAGCTCACCGCCGAACTCGGCGCGGGCCCCGTCGCCCTCGCCCGCGCGCAGCGTGCGCACACCGCGCGGGTCCTGCTCCGGACGACCGGACTGCCGGTCACCGAGATCGCCTTCGCGTCCGGCTTCGCCAGCGTGCGCCAGTTCAACGACACGATCCGGGCCGTGTACGCCGCCACGCCGACCCAGTTGCGGGCGGCGGCCCCGCGCCAGGACCGTACGGCCGTGTCCGGAGCCGGAATCCCGCTGCGGCTCGCCCACCGGGGCCCCTATCGCGCCGGCCCGGTGTTCGACCTGCTGGAACGGGAGGCAGTGCCCGGTGTCGAGGAGGTGAGCGGCCCGCCGGGCGGCCGGACCTACCGCCGGACGCTCCGCCTCCCCTACGGCACCGGCGTCGTCGCCGTCGAGGAAAGGCCGGGCCTCACACCCGGCGGCGCCGTCCACCCCGGCGGCTGGCTCGACGCGCGCCTGCACCTCACCGACCCGCGCGACCTCACCACCGCCGTCCAGCGGCTGCGCCGGCTCCTCGACCTCGACGCCGACCCGTACGCCGTCGACGAGCGGCTCGGCGCCCACCCGAGGCTCGCCCCGCTCGTCGCCGCACGGCCCGGCCTGCGCGCGCCGGGCACCGCCGACCCGGAGGAGTACGCGGTGCGCGCGCTGGTGGGTCGTGCAGAGGCCGCACACCTGGTCCGCGCCCACGGCAAGACCCTGGACGCGCCGCACGGCGGCCTCACTCACCTCTTCCCCGAACCGGCCGCCCTCGCCGACTCCGGCGGCACCCTGGGCAGGCTCGCCGCCGCCCTCGCCGACGGCACCGTACGGCTCGACCCGGGCGTCGACCGGGACGACGCCCAGCAGGCGCTGCTCGCCCTGCCCGGCCTGGACGGCCGTACCGTGGCGGCGATCCGGGCCCGCGCCCTCGGCGACCCCGACGTCGCGCCGCCCGGCGCCGGCGTCCCCGACAGCTGGCGTCCCTGGCGGACGTACGCCCTTCACCACCTGCGTGCAGCGGAGGAACCTCATGTACTTCACTAGCGTCGACAGCCCGCTCGGCCCCCTGCTCCTCACCGCGGGCCAGGACGGCGCGCTCACCTCGCTGTCCGTCCCCGGGCAGAAGGGCGGCAGGACCGTCCAGGAGGACTGGCGGCGCGACCCCGGCCCCTTCCGCGCCGCCCGGGAGCAGCTCGCCGCCTACTTCGCCGGCGACCTGGAGGAGTTCCGGCTGGAACTGCGCGCCGAGGGCACGCCGTTCCGCAGGCGCGTATGGGCCGCCCTGGACGCCGTGCCCTACGGCGCCACCACGACGTACGGCGAGATCGCGGCCCGCGTCGGAGCCTCACGGGCCGCCGTACGGGCCGTCGGCGGGGCCATCGGCGCCAACCCGCTGCTGATCGTCCGGCCCTGCCACCGCGTCATCGGCGCCGACGGCTCGCTGACCGGCTACGCGGGCGGCCTGGAGCGCAAGGTGCGGCTGCTGACGCTGGAGGGGGCCATGGCGGACGCCGTGGAAGCGGCCGTGGAAGAGGCTGTGGAGCGGGTTGTGGAAGGGGGCGTGGGAGGAAGCCCGGTGGGGGCGCTCTAGGAGCCGGGGAGCCGGGGAACCGTCCTCCTCCAGGCCCCAGCCGTGCATCGGAGGGGACGGACGCGGATGACCTCCTCGCTGAAGTGGGGCCCGAGACCGTGCGGGCCGGTCAGCAGCGCCGCCTCACCCCCGGCCCGGCACACAGGCTCCTGGGCCCAGGACCCGGGACCACTGGGGGCCACGAGGGCTACCGCGGCCTACCGCAGGGGCTGCCCGGGGCCACCGGCGCCTACCACCACAGCACCGCCAGCAGCCACGCGCCGGTGATCAGCAGACAGGTGAAGAGTTCCGCCAGGATGCTGGAGCCGCCCGCCCGCATCACCGTGCGCAGGGAGGCGCGGGCCGCATCGGGGCGGCCCAGGCGGAGCCGCTCGGAGAGATAGACACCGCCCAGGAAACCCGGGATCGCGCCGAGCACCGGCACCAGGAAGAAGCCGAGGAAGGCGCCTGCTCCGGCGTATCCGGCCATCCGGCGGGTGGCACCGCTCGTCTTCAGACGGCGCGGCGGCAGCGCCCAGCGCACCACCTGGCACAGGAACAGGGCGCCCGTCGCGCCCACCAGCACCAGCCAGGCGACCGGCTCGGGATCCTTGAGCGCCCACCACAGGACCGCGGCCCACACCAGCCACGATCCCGGCAGGCCGGGCACCAGCACTCCGCACAGACCGAGCAGCATGACCAGCCCGACCAGCAGGAGTTCCCACGCTCCCATCTGCCCAGCCTGCCGGAAGCGGACAGCGTGGGCAGGTCGAGCGGGTGGGGTCCCGCGGCGCCGGTCAGCGCTCCCGGGTCACCCAGCCGCGCTCGTGCGCGTGCCAGCCCAGTTGGAGCCGGGTCGCCGCACCGGTCAGCTCCATCAGGCGTCTCACCCGGCGCTGTACGGTCCGCAGCCCCACGTCGAGCTGTTTGGCGACGCTCGCGTCGGTCAGACCCGCCAGCAGCAGCGACAGGATCTCCAGATCGGCGGCGTCGGGACCGGCCGGCGCCTCCTCCGTGACACCCCGCTCACCGAGCCGTAGGGGCAGGGCCTGCCGCCACACCGACTCGAACAGGCCCGACAGCAGTTCCAGCAGCCCGCTGGCGTGCACCACCAGCGCCGCGGGCTCCGCCGAGCGCACGGTCAGCGGCACCAGCGCCAGCGAGCCGTCCGCGACGACCAGCTTCGTCGGCACCTCGTCCACGACCCGCACCTGTTCGTCGCGGGCCAGCGCGGCCGTCAGCTCCGTGACGCCGTCCGGCTGGTCGAGGACCGCGCGCTCCAGCACCACGCGGTACCGCACCCCGCGGGCCGCCGCCTGCTCCTCCGCCTCGTTCTCCACGCCGGTCACCGCCACCGGCGTACCCGTGACCAGCGCGCACACCTCCTCGGTGGCGCCCAGCTGGATCTGGAGGAAGCGCTGGGAAACCGCTGCCGCGCCGGTCACCACCTCGACCAGGTCGTGCACGGACGGTTCGGCCGCCGCGGCCCGGTACTCCTCGGCGAGCAGCGCCGCCGCCAGCTCCGCCTGCTCCAGTTCGTGGCGCTGCCGGGTGAGCAGCGCGCCCAGCGCCACACCCGGAGGCGCCGCCACCCAGCGGCCCGGCCGGCCCGAGGACTGCGCCGCCAGCCCGTGCCGCTCCAGCCTGCGCAGCGTCCGCTCCGTGTCCTGCTCACCGAGCGTCAGCCGGCGCGCCAGGTCCGGCACGTCGGCGGCGCCCACGGACACCAGCGCGCGGTACGCCGACTCGTGCCGTTCGTCGAGCCCGATCGCTCCCAGCACCGCTGCCGCCCCTCCGCCTCTCCCGGACATGCCTGACCTGACTGGCGGGAACCCGCCACGGCGTGATCCCGCCGCGGTACATCATCGCCCCGGCCCCGGTCACTCTGCCAAGGTGTGGCCACGGCGGTAACCGGTGATCATCCGCGGACGTCCCGATCGTCCGCCACAGCGGATCACCAGGAAGACCGTGCACACCCGGGCCTGTCGGCCGTGCCGGCCCGGCGCCGGGGTGCACCCGGGGACGTGGTCCGGGCTCATGACGCGCAGGGGCGCATAGGGGATATGGGCCCGGACCACCCCCGAGTCGCCGGGCGGTTCTCCCGTGGGGGGTGGAACCGCCCGGCGGCCCTCACCACGCGCCGCTCGCACGGCTGTTCCCGCACGGGCTGCGACGCATTTTCCCGATGCCCCGTTTCCCCGCGGCCCTCGCGGTGGACAATCAGGGACATGAGCCAGCAGGGGGCAAGGCCCACCGGTCACGAGGACGACTGGTGGGGCCAGTTGTACGACGACACCACCGAGGACACCGGCCCCACGGCCGCCGTGGACTCGCTGGACGACAGATTCGCGTCGGCGGCGGGGACGGTCAGATCGGGCGGCCCGGGCGACGTGGTTCCGGCCGAGCGGTCCGCTCCGGCTGAAGCACCGCAGGACGCGGAGCCGAGGGCGGCGGAGTCGGCCGTCGGTTCGGGACCCGGTCCGGTACCTCCTTCGGCGCCGGCTTCGGTGCCGGGGCCGCGCCGGGAGGCGCCCGGGCGGGCCGACTGGTGGGCGGGGGAGCCGACGGGGAAGCAACCGTCGTCGGCCGGGGCGGCTGACGGCGATCCGTCCGACCCGCGGCCCGACGATCCGCCCGACCGGCACCCCGCAGGGCACCGCGCCGCCTGGGAGCCGCCGTCGGACCGTCCCTCGGGACCGACGGCCTTCCTGCCCGGCCCCCTGCCACCGGGCTTCCACGAACAGGAACGTCAGGGCTTCGCCCCGGTCGGCGGTACGACCCCGGAAGCGGCCCCCACCACCCCGGCCCCGGAGTCGGAGCCGCCCGCGGGGACGGCGCCCACCGACCCCCGCCAG
>NZ_MPOH02000016.1:261255-270673 GCF_001896135.2 Streptomyces phaeoluteigriseus | reverse complement strand
CGCAACGGGCCGCCCCCGGCCCAGCCCTATCTCGGGTCCGGGCCGCCCACCTACGACGCCGAGCCGACCGCGCTGCCGGTCGCCGATCCGGACCGGCTGCACGACCTGGTCGCGGACACCGTCCTGGACGGGGCCCGGTACGGGGCCTGCACGTTGCGGGCCGCGTCCGTGCGCGGGGACTCCGCGCGCTACCGGGGCGAGCCGCGCCGCGACTCGTTGCTCACCGCCCGCTTCGGCACCGGCGACCAGGCGCTGCTCCTGGTCGCGATGGCGACCGGCGCCCGTGCCACGCCGGGCGCGCACCGGGCGGCCGCCGAGGTGTGCCACTGGATCGGCCGGGCCGTGGGCCGCAGCCAGGCCCGGCTCGCGCAGGACATGCGGGCCGCCCGGCGGGCGGACCTGAAGTCGGGGCTGCACCGTCTCACCGACCGCAGCCTGGGCCGCCTCCGCGCCAGCGCCGCCGAACAGGGCCTGGACCCCGAGGAGTACGCGGCGGGCCTGCGCTGCCTGCTGCTGCCCGCCGACCCGGCCTGCCGTGTCCGGGTCTTCTTCGGCGTCGGCCCCGGCGGGCTGTTCCGTCTCCGGGACGGCGAGTGGCGGGACATCGAGCCGCCGGTCGGCGAGGTCGCCGGCGGGCCGGTGGTCGGCTTCGGCGCGCTGCCCGCCGAGACCCCCGAGGGCGACCGGCTCACCATGGACTTCGGCATCCCCACCCCGCCGAGCCCGTACGAGCCGGCCCCCGGGCCGCCCCGCGAACCCTTCCGGTTCCGGGCTTCCGTCGCCCGCCCGGGTGACACCCTCCTGATGTGCACCGACGGCCTCGCCGAACCGTTCCGCGGCGAGCCCGACCTCCCCGCCCACCTCGCCCGGCGGTGGTCCGCGCCCAGCCCGCCGGGCCTCGCCGCGTTCCTCGCCGACAGCCAGACCAGGGTCAAGGGGTACGCGGACGACCGTACGGCCGCCGCAGTGTGGGAGGCGTGAGACGGTCCGCTGTGGATTGATGGAACCGGAGGAATCCGAAGGATCTACGGAGACCGAAGGGGCACAAGAGCATCATGGCCAAACAGAACGTCGCCGAGCAGTTCGTCGACATCCTCGTCCGCGCCGGAGTGGAACGCCTCTACGGCGTCGTCGGCGACAGCCTCAACCCGGTGGTCGACGCCGTCCGCCGCAACTCCGCCATCGACTGGGTGCACGTCCGGCACGAGGAGACCGCCGCGTTCGCCGCCGGTGCGGAGGCGCAGATCACGGGCAAACTGACGGCCTGCGCCGGCTCCTGCGGACCGGGCAACCTGCACCTCATCAACGGCCTGTACGACGCCCACCGCTCCATGGCGCCGGTCCTCGCCCTCGCCTCCCAGATCCCCTCCAGCGAGATCGGCCTGGGCTACTTCCAGGAGACCCACCCCGACCGTCTCTTCCAGGAGTGCAGCCACTACAGCGAGCTGATCTCCAGCCCGAAGCAGATGCCGAGGCTGCTCCAGACCGCCATCCAGCACGCGGTCGGCCGCAGCGGGGTCAGCGTCGTCTCCCTCCCCGGCGACATCGCCGCCGAACCCGCGCCCGAGAAGGCGGCGGAAACCGCTCTCGTCACCTCCCGGCCCACGGTCCGCCCCGGCGACGCCGAGATCGACGAGCTGGTCCGGCTGATCGACGCGGCCGACAAGGTCACCCTGTTCTGCGGCAGCGGCACGGCGGGCGCGCACGCCGAGGTGATGCAGTTCGCGGAGAAGATCAAGTCACCGATCGGCCATGCGCTGCGGGGAAAGGAGTGGATCCAGTACGACAACAAGTTCGACGTCGGGATGAGCGGCCTCCTCGGCTACGGCGCGGCCTATGAGGCCACCCACGAGTGCGACCTGCTGATCCTGCTCGGAACCGACTTTCCCTACAACGCCTTCCTGCCCGACGACGTCAAGATCGCCCAGGTCGACGTGCGGCCCGAGCATCTGGGCCGGCGCTCCAAACTGGACCTCGCCGTCTGGGGCGACGTGCGCGAGACCCTGCGCTGCCTGATTCCGCGCGTGCGGGAGAAGAAGAACCGGCGTTTCCTCGACAAGATGCTGAAGAAGCACGCCGACGCGCTCGAAGGCGTCGTCAAGGCGTACACCCGCAAGGTGGAGAAACACGTTCCCATCCACCCCGAGTACGTGGCGTCCGTCCTCGACGAGCTCGCGGACGAGGACACCGTCTTCACGGTCGACACCGGCATGTGCAATGTCTGGGCGGCCCGTTACATCACGCCCAACGGGCGCCGCCGGGTGATCGGTTCCTTCTCCCACGGTTCGATGGCGAACGCGCTTCCCATGGCGATCGGCGCGCAGTTCACCGACCGGGAGCGGCAGGTCGTGTCGATGTCCGGCGACGGCGGGTTCTCCATGCTGATGGGCGACTTCCTCACCCTCGTCCAGTACGACCTGCCGGTGAAGGTCGTCCTGTTCAACAACTCCTCGCTGGGCATGGTCGAGTTGGAGATGCTGGTCGCCGGACTGCCCTCCCACGGCACCACGAACAAGAACCCGGACTTCGCGGCCGTCGCCCGCGCCTGCGGTGCCCACGGTGTGCGCGTGGAGAAGCCGAAGGATCTCCCCGGGGCGCTCAAGAGCGCTTTCAAGCACAAGGGCCCGGCGCTCGTCGACATCGTCACCGACCCCAACGCCCTGTCCATCCCGCCGAAGATCAGCGCCGAGATGGTGACCGGGTTCGCCCTGTCCGCCTCGAAGATCGTGCTGGACGGCGGGGTCGGACGCATGGCCCAGATGGCCCGCTCCAACCTGCGCAACGTCCCGCGTCTCTGAGGCCCTACTGGTACGGCGCCCACCGGCGCGCGGAGGTGTCGTACATGTAGCGGGGCAGACCCGTGATGCTCCTGGTGCGGAAGGGACGGCCGTGGTCGTCGATGCGCACCGTGCCGGTGCGGCCCTCGGAGGACCAGTCCAGTTCCAGGTACCAGGAGCAGTCGCAGCCCTCCGTGCGCGCGGTGACCAGCAGCACCTCCGGGTCCGTCGCGGACACCCGGTACGGCATCCGGACCGCCGGGATCGGGGTGCCGGTGTCGTTGCCGGCGACCGGGCGGGCGATCGGGCGGTCCCGGTCCAGGTCGACGGCGAAGTAGCGGGGGCTGATCGAGCCGCCGCAGCCCTGGTCCATGGCGTACACGTTGCCGGGGGCCGGGTCGCCACGGCCGACCACACGGACGCGGAGCGCCGTCAGGACGACGGCCGTGGAGCTGCGGCCCTGCACCGCGATCTCCACGTCGGTCTCGCGCCCGTGCACCGCGCCCTGGGCCGCGGCCCACGGCGCGGCGTCCTGCGCGGCCGGGGGCGGCGGGACCCTGGCGGGCGGCTGGACGACGACGTAGTCGTGACTGCAACCGAGCGCCCAGACCTGGGAGTCGGCGGTCCAGGTCAGCGGGACCGTCGTGTCCTCGGGCGTGCTCCCTCCGGGGGCGGGCGGCTCCGGCGTCCCCGGCGTGGGCGAGGCACCGCCCGGCGTGGGCGAGGGGGAGCGGCTCGGGGAGGCCGTCGACGAGGGACGCGGAGCCGCCGGGGCCGTCGTACGGGCCGGTGCGGAGACGGACGTCTCCGACGAGGACGACGGCGAGGGCGGGGAGGCTGACGAAGGCCGGTCGGCCGGGAGCGCGGACAGCGTGCCGAGCGTCGCGAGGAGCGCGCAGGTGACGGCCGCGAGCAGCGCGGTACGCCGACGCCCGTACCAGGGCCGCGGCGGCCCACCGACCGACCCGACCGCTCCTTCCGCCTCCGCCCCACCAGCCTCCGCCTCGTCAACGGGACCGGTCTGTGTGGCCGCCGTTCCCGGCTCCGTCGTCGCCGCCGCGCGAGGCCGTGCCGCCTGGCGGACCGCCACCGCCCGCAGCCATCGGCGGTGCAGTTCGAGTCGTTCCTCGGGGGTCGCCCCGCTGAACTCCGCGAGCCGCTCCACGGGCGCGAAGTCCTGCGGTACGGCCTCGCCGGCGCAGTAGCGGTGCAGCGTGGAGGTGTTCATGCCGAGGCGGCGCGCCAGGGAGCCGTAGCTCCGCCCCGTACGCTCCTTCAGCTCCGTCAGCAGTGCCGCGAACTCCGCGACCTCGTCCCCGCCGTCACCGGTCGACACCGTTCCTCCGTACTGGTCGTCGTCCCCGCCGCAGTGCTCGCAGTCGTACTCGACGTTGCCCTCGAGATCGTGCTCACCGTCGTTCCGCCCGGCCCGGGTGCCATCCCAGGCACTCATATACCTGCACGTCAGATGGGCTGGGATGGTTCCATGCCCGTCGGCCGGGTGCCGGAGCTTGCCCGGGCCACGGCGACCGCAGATGCTGGTGCCATCGCCGCCGAGCCGAGCCGGACCGACCATCCGGAATCGGCGGCGGCCGTACCGAACCATGCGTCCGACAGCACTCATTCACGGGGGACACCCATGCCCAACCGCACCCGAACGGCAGCGCTCACCGCACTCGCCACCGCGGGCCTCGCCCTCGGCACCGTACTCGCCGTACCGGCCGGCGCCGCTGAGAGGGCGCCGGGATTCCTCGCCGCCGGGGACCTGCCGCCGCATCCGTCCTCGTCCTGGACGGCCGACCGGGTCAAGGGCGGTGTCCCGGACTCGCTGCTCGGTTGTGTGACGGACGCCCTGCCCGGCTACGACGCCCGCCACCGGGAGTTCCGCACCGACCTCGACACCGGCGCCGTACAGGTCACGGTCGTCGTCGGCGGCGCGGCGAAGGCGAAGGCGCTCCAGACCCGTCTGAACAAGGAGATGCGCACCTGCGCCACGGAGATCGAGCAGAACGATCCCGAGACGGAGGCCGCCGTGAAGGACTACGGCAGCGTCGCGGTCGAGGAGGGCGCCCGCGTCCACGGCCTGCACACCGTGACCTCCTGGGGCGCCACCGACGTCCACCTGCTGTCCGTCGGCCGCGACGGCCGGACCGTGACCCTTGTGCAGTGGGGGCAGATGGGTGACTTCGGGGACGCGCCGGTGAAGGCCTTCAAGAAGACGACGGTCACGGCCGTCGACAAGCTCCGCTGACCGCTCGGCCAACTGAAGAGAGGGGGCCGCGGGCCCTCCCGCCACGGGGGTCGGGAGGGCCGCGGCCCGCGCCGACGAGTACGCCGACGACCGGACGGCATGCCGCGCGTGGAACGCGCGGCCACGGATCGAGGGCGCCGAGGAGAGCTGATTCCGGCCAACTTCGCGCGCCGGTGCCGGGACCGGGCAGCGCCGCCACCGCGTCGCGACCCGGCGGGGGAGCCCTGGGGCCCGCCCGGACATGGCCGAACACCTGGTCGTCGACGATCCGAGATGACTGGCCCGTCGCCCGAAGGGGCAAGCATCCCGTGAACGTGTTCGAGCAGGAGGGAAACCGACATCGGCACGCGGGCGGGGGTCATGAAGAGGCAGGCACGAGGCAGCGGTTCGACCGTGATCGCGAACACCTCGGCGAGGAAACAGACAGTGCAGGACACGGCGGACGGCGGCGAGCGGGGGCCGGTGTCCCAGCTCCGGCGCAGACTCGGGCGGGCCGACCTGAGGGCCGTACCCGAGACGCGCCGGGCGCTGCGCGAACTGCTGCGGCACTGGGGGAGGCCCGGACAGTCGGAGACCGCGGAACTGCTCACCAGCGAACTCGTCACCAACGCGCTCGTCCACACCGACCAGGACGCGTACCTGACGGCGACCGTCGGACCGGACTGTCTGCGGGTGGAGGTGCGGGACTTCGTGGCCGGCCGGCCACAGCCGCGCCGACCGGACCCCGGCGACGCCACGCACGGCCGGGGCCTGGCCCTGGTGCAGTCCCTCGCCGACGCGTGGGGCGTACGGCCGCACGCGACCGGGAAGGCGGTCTGGTTCGAACTGGGCGCCGAAATGGCGTGAGCGACAGGACCGGTGGGGAAACGGGACAACGGGAAGGGGGCGCGACTTCTTCCGTCGCGCCCCCTTCCCGTAACCGCTCATGCCGGCTCGTCAGCCGAACTGCTGCTCCAGATCCTTGAGCTTGCGCTCCAGGGAGTCCAGACGCGGCAGGGCCATGGTGTCGTCCTCCGCGGTGAGGTCGACGGTGATCGGGTCAGTGCTCTGACGGACGGGCTGGAGGGAGGGCCGCGAACGTACGGGCAACTGTTCCGGCGAGCTCGCCGCTATGGCAGGCTCCGCGGGAACGCGTTCCGTGGCCCGCTCCAGGGTGGCCTGGGCCTCCAGCTGCCGGCTGCCGCGGCCCGGGAACCCGCGGTGTCCGCGGCTGATCGCCTTGAGCTGGGCGCGCTCCACACGGTCCTGCTCGCGGCGGCGCAGGCGCGCCGCCTCCTTCTGCCGCTTGTCCTCGCGCACCTCGTCGACGGCCTCGTCCAGGCTGCGCACGTTCTCCAGGAGCATCAGCGACCAGGCCCTGTACGTCTCGCGGGGGGCCCGCAGCCAGCGCACGACACGGATCTGGGGCAGCGGACGCGGCACCAGGCCCTGCTCGCGCAGCGCGGCCCGGCGGGTCTGCTTCAGGGCACGGTCGAACAGGACGGCGGCCGACAGGGACATGCCGGAGAAGAACTGCGGGGCGCCGTCGTGGCCGAGACCGCGGGGGGCGTGCACCCAGTTGAACCAGGCAGCGGCACCCGCGAACGTCCATACGAGTATCCGGGAGCCCAGGGCCGCGTCACCGTGGCTGGCCTCGCGCACGGCGAGCACGGAGCAGAACATCGCCGCCCCGTCCAGGCCGAACGGCACGAGGTACTCCCAACCGCCGGTCAGGTTCAGGTTCTGCCGGCCGAAGCCGACCAGGCCGTGGAAGGAGAGCGCGGCGGCGACCGCCGCGCAGCAGAACAGCAGGACGTAGGAGGCGGTGCCGTATATGGCCTCCTTGCGCCTGCGGCGCTCTTCGGTGCGCTCCCACGAGTCGTCGCTCGCGTCCCCTGAGGAGCGCTTTCCGCGCGCGAGCACCGCCACCGCCGCCAGCATGCCCAGGAGCAGCACGGCGCCCGGAAGCAGCCAGTTCAGCGATATGTCGGTCAGTCTCATCTGGGGTCCCTTGCATTGGGATAGGGCGTAACGCCCGCCATAGTGGCCCAATCCCGCCGTCCCTCAGGGGGTTTCGGGGCAAGAGGCCGCCAAGGAGGTGCAAGGGGATGCCCAGGGCGACGATCTGCTCGAACTGCCGCTTGAGGGGCGGGAGTTGAGTTCGAATAAGACTACCCGTACGGGTGGTTCCACGGAAAGTTCCCGTGGCGAGTGAGGAAGTAGTGAAACACCCGTGACCGGTGCGGGGAATCTCGTTCGGGTGATCTTACGGGACGCGGGGTGCCGGACCGACCTGAGGGGGTCTCAACTCATGGCGAAGGTCGTGAGCTTGGCGACCCGGTCCGTGTCGCAGGTGCGCGGGCAGGTGGCGCAGGTGTCCTCGGGGCGCACCGTGTAGAACATGCAGCAGCTCGCCCGGTCCCGGGTGGGCAGCGCCCGCCCGTCCGGTCCGGTCAGTTCCCGGAAGGCCGCCGAGCCGACGTACGGCCGGGTCGCGCCCGGCAGCAGCAGCTCCAGTTCGTGCCGGGCGCGGTCGCCCCCGCCCTCGCCGAGCAGTTCGCCGACGTACCACAGGCCCTCGACGATCTCGTCCGTGACCATGCCCCACAGGGCGCGGCCGCGCCGCCGGGTGCGCGGGCCGAAGCCGGCCAGTACCGGCTCGTGGTGCTCGGCGACGGCGGCCCGTACCTCCGCGCGCAGCGCCTCCTCGTTCGGGACCACCCGGGCGCCGGGCAGGGCCGCCGCCGGGTCGCCCGGCAGGCAGGCGAACGAGTCGGGCGTGCGGACGGCCATCCGCATCCCGCCGCCGGTGCGGTCGTAGGAGACGTGGGTCACGGGGAGGCGCGGGACCCGGCGATACAGGAACCAGGGGACGGTGATCAGCAGACAGGCGGGCCAGGCGTACCGGTGCAGTCCGAAGCCGGCCACGACGTCCGGCCGGGCCGGCTGCCCGTAGTCACGCACCACCTGGGCGTCGTCCCAGGCCAGGAACGCGTCCAGGTCCGCGCCGCCCTCCGCGAGCGCGGCCGCCGACACCCAGCCGCCGCCGCGCGGGGCCGGCTCGTCGTGCCCCAGTTCCCTGATGGCGAGGCCCGGGCAGGCCTCGGCGAGGCGGGCGTACGCGTCCGACACGGCCGACGGGCGTATGGGCATACCGGGACCACCGATCCGACAAGGAGTCAAAGGTAAGCCTTACCTTACCCAATATGTTCGGGATTTGAACTGGCGGCCGGTACGCCTACAGTGCTTGACGGACGAGTAACAACCAGCCGTAATGACCCCAAGTACCGATACGTCCGGAGGAGGCCCCGTGGAGCGGAGCGCGCAGGGCTTTGCCGGCACTGGGATCCCCGGCGCGGGGCCACGGGTGCCCGCGCAGCCCCGCGCCGCGGAGTGCGACCGGGGCGTCCCGGAGACGGACCGGGGTGCGCAGGAGCGGGGTGCGCAGGAGGGGGACCGGGGTACGCCGGGCATCGCCGCCGGTGACCGGATGTCCGGGCCCGACGGTGGTTCCGGAGCCGTACGCGGCGAGCACACCCACAGCGAGACCCCCTTCCCGCGCCCCCGGCCCCTGGTCCAGCGGTCCTCCGTCCGCGGCCAGATCCTCGACGCCCTGCGCACCGCGCTCGTCACCGGTGAGCTGCTGCCCGGCGAGGTGTACTCGGCGCCGGCGCTCGGTGAGCGCTTCGGCGTCTCAGCGACCCCGGTCCGCGAGGCGATGCAGCAACTGGCCCTGGAGGGGGCCGTCGAGGTCGTGCCCAACCGGGGGTTCCGGGTGATCGTGCGCGGTACGCGGGAGCTGGCCGAGCTGGCCGAGGTGCGGGCCCTGATCGAGGTCCCCGTGATGCTGCGGCTCGCCCGCACCGTCCCCGCCGCACGCTGGACGGAACTGCGCCCCTTCGCCGACGCGACCGTCCGCGCCGCGACCACCGGCTGCCGGGCCACCTACGCCGAGTCCGACCGCGCCTTCCACCGCGCGGTGCTCGCCCTGTGCGGCAACGACCAGTTGGTCTCCATCGCGGAGGACCTGCACCGCCGGTCCCAGTGGCCCCTGGTGGGCGGCCCCGTGTCGCGCGGCCGGGCCGACCTGGTGGCGGACGCGGCGGAACACCTGACGCTGCTGGAGGCGCTGGGGGCGGGGGACGTGGACGTGGTGCGGGCGCTGGTGCGGGAGCACTTCGCGGGTTCACGCTGAGGGACCGGGCCGACCACCACTCGTCGGGTTGGTCCGACCCGGTCCCTCGGCGCGGGCCCCGGACCCCTACGCACGGCCGCGTCGACGAGCGCCAACTGCCGCGCCGCTGATGCTGATACGCCCCTCCGAGGCCGGGCCGGAGTTCGCTCCCTGGCCCGGCCCTTACGCCGTAGCCGTCGGTGGGGGCGCCAATTGCCGTGCCGGTCATGTTGATAC
>NZ_MPOH02000016.1:175208-261155 GCF_001896135.2 Streptomyces phaeoluteigriseus | reverse complement strand
GCCAACTGCCGTGCCGCTCATGCTGAAAGCGCCTCCGAAGCCGGGCCGGAGTTCGCTCCCTGGCCGGCCCCCCGCCCGGCCACTACGCCATAGCCGTCGGTGAGGGCGCCAACTGCCGTTCCGGAAACGCTGATACGTCCCTCCGAAGCCGGCCGGAGTTCGCTCCCCGGCCCGGTCCCCGCCCCCTACGCCGTAGCCGCCGGTGGGGGTGCCAACTGCCGTGTCAGCCAGGTCGGTACGCCGCCCAGGAGGCGGAACAGGCGCCGTGCCTCCTCGCGCAGGCGGGACGCCTCGGGCTCGGTCTCCGCGTCCGCCAGGGACACCAGGGCCGGCGCCGTGCCCACCAGATAGCCCAACTCCTCCCGGATGCGCAGGGATTCGGCGAACCCGTGCCGGGCCTCGGCCGTGTCGCCGTCGCGCAGGGCGAGGCCCGCGAGGTGACGCCAGGTGAAGGACAGCAGCAGGGCGTCGGAGCGGGCCGCGGCGGCCGCGTGCGCGCGCCGGTACGCGGCGCGAGCGGACTGCGGGGAGCGCGTCAGGTTCTCCGCGAGCAGTCCGCGCCGGAAGTCCAGCAGGGGCCGCCCCGCCGCGTCCGGAGGGATCAGCGCGGCCGCCCGGCCGAGCGCTGCCCGGGCCTCGTCGGCCCGGTCGCGCACCCCGTGCACCGTCGCCGTGTACGCCAAGTGCCCCCGTTCACAAGCGGCGGCGCCCCGCTCCTCGTCGGTGTGGGCCAGGGCCTCCGCCGTCCGCAGCGCGTCCTCCGCCTCCTGCCAGCCCTGTTCGGTGTAGAGGCACCGCTCCACGAGGAGAGCGGCCCGCTGGACGGCCCCCGCCGCACTGTCCGGCGGAAGCAGCGCCGCCGCGTCGGCCCAGCAGGCCCGCGAGCGCAGCCGCCACACCGCGGTTTGGAGGGGATCGTCGCCAGCGGAAGTTCCATTGCCAGACATGGCGGAATACGCCACGTTGCCCTCCCCGGGGTCCTGTCCTTCGGATCAGCTCGAGGTCGCGGGGCAGACCACGCCCAGCTGCGTCGTCGTCGGTCCCCGACGCCCCGCGTCGACTCCCCGCTCCGCCGCGCAGCCGCACGCACCCGGCCCCGCTCACCGGCGTGACAAGGCACCGCCCCTCACGACCGACCTGATCCGAAGGGCAGGCCCAGCACACCGTTGAGCTATGAGTGGTGGCCGCATCTCAACACGGATCGCAGGGCCGGGCCAAGGGGGCGGGTGAAGCTTTTCACAAAGTCGGGGGAGTCGAGGGGCCCCACGGGTTTCAGCTCATCCGCAGTGCCAGGAAGAAGTCCAGCTTGTCCTCGAGCCGCGAGAGGTCACGGCCCGTCAACTGCTCGATGCGGCCGACGCGGTAGCGCAGCGTGTTGACGTGCAGGTGGAGCCGGGACGCGCAGCGGGTCCAGGAGCCGTCGCACTCCAGGAACGCCTCCAGCGTCGGGATCAGCTCGGCGCGGTGCCGGCGGTCGTACTCGCGCAGGGGGTCCAGGAGGCGGGCGGTGAAGGCGCGGCGGACGTCGTCGGGGACGAAGGGCAGCAGCAGGACGTGCGAGGCCAGCTCCTGGTGGCCCGCCGCGCACACCCGGCCCGGACGGGCGGCCGCCACCCGGCGGGCGTGCCGGGCCTCCTCCAGGGCGCCCCGCAGCCCCTCCGCGGAGTGCACCGCCGCGCTGACGCCCAACGTGACCCGGCCGTCGCCGTCGAGGCCCGCGGCAAGCGGTTCCCGCACGGAGGCCAGGAGGGCGTCGGCGAGGACGCCGGACTCCGAGCCGTCGTGCTCGCTGGAGACCGCCGGGAGCGGGACGAGGGCGATGGCCTCGTCCCCGGAGTGGGCGACGGCGATACGGTCGGAGGGCTCGGGGCCGGTGGCGTGGGGGTCGACCAGGATCTCCTCCAGGAGCGACTGGGTGACCGGGCCGCCCTCGATCTCCCCGCCGTCCCACTCGACGCGCGCCACGACCACCTGCCAGTGCGGCGCGGCCCCGAGCCCCGGCAGCAGCACCGGCGCCGCGACCCGCAGCCGGGCCGCGATCTCGGCGGGCGCCGCGCCCGTCTGGACGAGTTCGAGCACCTCCTGGGCGAGCCTTCTGCGCACCGTGCGCGCCGCGTCCCGCCGGTCCCGCTCGACCGAGATGAGCTGGGTGACGCCCTGGAGCAGGTCGAGCCGTTCCTCCGCCCAGTCCCCGGCGTCCGCCTCGACGGCGAGCAGCCAGTCCGACAGCACGCTCTCGCGCACGTCCCGCGCGGCGTGGGCGGCCTGCGGGGCGCGCCCGCTGCTGCGGATCGGGAACAGCGAGTACGTCGCACCGCCGACGAGCACCCGGTGGGGGCCCCGCCGGCCGGTGCGGACCGCCGCCAGATGCTCGGCGGCCAGCTTCGCGCACACGTCCGCCGGGAGCGCCGGCCCCGCCGCCTTCGGGCCCGCGATGAGCCGGCCCGCGGGGGAGAGCACCCACGCCCGCAGGTCCAGGTCGGAGCCGAGGAGGTCCAGGACCACGTCCGGGCCGCCGCCCGCCGGCCCCGAGGTCATCATCCGGCGGTGCCGGTCGACGACCGCCGCGAGGTCCCCGGCGCGCTCGCCGGACACCTGCCGTACGACGTGTTCGGTGATCGTCGCGAACGCCACCGACTCGTGCACCGCGAACAGCGGCAGCCGGTGCCGGGCGCAGGCCAGGACCAGATCGTCGGGCACGTCGCCCAGCTCGGCCTCACCGGCGGCGAGCGCGGCCACCCCGGCCTGCACCAGGAGCCGTACGAACGGCTCGGAGTCCGCGGCGTCCCGGCGCCAGGCCAGCCCCGTGAGCACCAGCTCACCGCCGGAGAGGTAACGGCTCGGGTCGCGCAGGTCGGTGGTCATGACCCCGCGTACCGTACGGTCCAGCTCGTCCTGGCCGCCGAGCAGCCGCAGGCCCAGCGCGTCGGTGTCCAGCAGTGCGCGCAGCCGCATTCTCGTCGCCGCCGTTCTTTGTCCGGAAATCTACGATGAAGGGTGAGGGGTCGCGGGGCGAGCGGGCCCCGGCGAAGGGCTCCCGGCCCTCATGAGCACCCTCACGAGCGGCATTCTCAGATTGCCGGGTCGTTTCCCACGTTTCCACGGGAGAACCGGGAGGTTACCGATGACCTCCGTTCATACGAATCTACAAGATGACCGCCCCGACCAGCCAACTCCTTCATGCTTTCCGTGACTGACCCGGGTGGAGTACGGCGCTGTGTACTGACCACGATCCGCGTGAACAGCACATGAACGAGCCCGGACCGCCGCACCCGATCTGGCTCGAACCGAACGACTCACGAGACCAAGAAGAGAGCCGGTCATGGACTTCCTTCGCCCCGCCAGCTGGCAGGAGGCGCTCGCCGCGAAGGCCGAGCACCCCACCGCCGTGCCGATCGCGGGTGGCACCGATGTGATGGTCGAGATCAACTTCGACCACCGGCGGCCCGAGTACCTCCTCGACCTTGGCCGCGTCGGCGACCTGTACGAGTGGGAGGCCGGCGAGGACTCCGTGCGGCTCGGTGCCTCCGTCCCCTACACCAAGATCATGGAGAACCTGCGGTCCGAGCTGCCCGGCCTGGCCCTCGCCTCGCACACCGTGGCCTCCCCGCAGATCCGCAACCGCGGTGGCGTCGGCGGCAACCTCGGCACCGCCTCCCCGGCGGGCGACGCCCACCCCGCTCTGCTCGCCGCGGGCGCCGAGGTCGAGGTCGAGTCGGTGCGCGGCTCCCGCCGTATCCCCATCGACGACTTCTACACCGGCGTGAAGCGCAACGCGCTCGCCGCCGACGAGCTGATCCGCGCCGTCCACATCAAGAAGGCCGACGGCCCCCAGCAGTACTCCAAGGTCGGCACCCGCAACGCCATGGTGATCGCGGTCTGCGCCTTCGGGCTGGCCCTGCACCCCGAGACCCGTACCGTCCGCACCGGCATCGGCTCGGCCGCGCCGACCCCCGTCCGGGCGAGGACCGCGGAGGAGTTCCTGAACGCCGCACTGGACGAAGGCGGATTCTGGGACAACGGGAAAATCATCACCCCGTCGGTCGCCAAGCAGTTCGCCGACCTGTGCGCCGCCGCCTGCAACCCGATCGACGACGTCCGGGGCACCGCGAGCTACCGCCGCCACGCGGTCGGCGTGATGGCCCGCCGGACCCTGACCTGGACCTGGGAGTCGTACCGCGGCACCCGCCGTACCACCGAGGGAGCTGCGTGATGCGCGTCAACTTCACCGTCAACGGACGCCCGCAGGAGGCCGACGACGTGTGGGAGGGCGAGTCCCTGCTGTACGTGCTGCGCGAGCGGCTCGGTCTGCCCGGCTCCAAGAACGCCTGCGAGCAGGGCGAGTGCGGCTCCTGCACCGTCCGTCTCGACGGCGTGCCGGTGTGCTCCTGCCTGGTCGCCGCCGGCCAGGCCGAGGGCCGCGAGGTCGTCACCGTCGAAGGGCTCGCGGAGTTCGCCAGGCAGCGCTCCTGCGGAACCGGCGCCTGCGGTGGCCACTCCGAGGGCACCCCGGACAGCACGTCCGCCGGCGCGTCGGACGGCACGCCGGAGGGCGCCCCGCTCGACGAGGCCGGGGAACGGGCCGCGCGGCCGCAGGACTCCCACACCGGCGAGGGCACCGAACTCTCCCCGGTCCAGCAGGCGTTCATCGACGCGGGCGCCGTCCAGTGCGGCTTCTGCACCCCCGGACTGCTGGTCGCCGCCGACGAGATGCTGGAGCGCAACCCGAACCCGACCGACGCGGACATCCGCGAGGCGCTCTCGGGCAACCTGTGCCGCTGCACCGGTTACGAGAAGATCATGGACGCGGTCCGCCTGGCGGCCGCCCGGCAGGGAGAGGTGGTCTGAGGTGTCCGGACCCTCCAACAGCACGATGTCCTCCCCCAGCGGCACCCCCACCAAGATCACCCAGGGTGCGCACACCAGGGGCGGCGTCGGCGAGTCCACGCTCCGCCCGGACGGCACCCTCAAGGTCACCGGCGAGTTCGCGTACTCGTCCGACATGTGGCACGAGGACATGCTCTGGGGCCAGATCCTGCGCTCCACCGTCGCGCACGCCGAGATCGTCTCCATCGACACCGCCGAGGCCCTCGCCCTGCCGGGCGTGTACGCCGTCATGACGTACGACGACCTGCCGACGGAGGTGCGCAACTACGGCCTGGAGATCCAGGACACCCCCGTCCTCGCCCACGGCAAGGTCCGCCACCACGGCGAGCCGGTCGCGATCGTCGCCGCCGACCACCCGGAGACCGCCCGCCGCGCCGCCGCGAAGATCAGGGTCGAGTACCGCGAACTGCCCGTCATCACCGACGAGGCCTCCGCGACCGCCCCCGACGCGATCCACGTCCACGAGGGCCGCGACGACCACCACGCCGGCCACGTCGCCCACCCGAACATCGTCCACCGCCAGCCGATCATCCGCGGCGACGTGGCCAAGGCCGCCGAGAAGGCCGACGTCGTGGTCCGGGGCGAGTACTACTTCGGCATGCAGGACCAGGCCTTCCTCGGCCCCGAGTCCGGCCTCGCCGTGCCCGAGGAGGACGGCGGCGTCCACCTCTACATCGCCACCCAGTGGCTCCACTCCGACCTGCGCCAGATCGCGCCCGTCCTCGGCCTGCCCGAGGACAAGGTACGGATGACCCTCTCCGGTGTCGGCGGCGCCTTCGGCGGCCGCGAGGACCTGTCCATGCAGATCCACGCCTGCCTGCTGGCCCTGCGCACCGGGAAGCCCGTCAAGATCGTCTACAACCGTTTCGAGTCCTTCTTCGGACACGTCCACCGCCACCCGGCCCGCCTGTACTACGAGCACGGTGCGACCAAGGACGGCAAGCTCACCCACGTGAAGTGCCGCATCGTCCTCGACGGCGGCGCGTACGCCTCCGCCTCCCCGGCCGTCGTCGGCAACGCGGCCTCCCTCGGCGTCGGCCCGTACGTCGTCGACGACGTGGAGGTCGAGGCCGTCGCCCTCTACACCAACAACCCGCCCTGCGGCGCGATGCGCGGCTTCGGCGCGGTCCAGGCGTGCTTCGCCTACGAGGCGCAGATGGACAAGGTGGCCCACCGACTGGGCCTGGACCCGGTGGAGTTCCGGCAGCTCAACGCCATGGAACAGGGCACGGTCATGCCGACCGGCCAGCCCGTCGACTCCCCGGCCCCGGTCGCCGAACTCCTGCGCCGCGTCAAGGCGATGCCCCTGCCGCCGGAGCGTCAGTGGGAGTCCAGCGAGGGCGCGGACGTACGGCAGCTGCCCGGCGGTCTGTCCAACACGACGCACGGCGAAGGCGTCGTCCGGGGAATCGGTTACGCGGTCGGCATCAAGAACGTCGGCTTCTCCGAGGGCTTCGACGACTACTCGACCGCCCGGGTGCGGATGGAGGTCGTCGGCGGCGAGCCGGTGGCCACCGTGCACACCGCGATGGCGGAGGTCGGCCAGGGCGGGGTCACCGTCCACGCGCAGATCGCCCGCACCGAGCTGGGCGTCGCCCAGGTCACCATCCACCCGGCCAACACGGAGGTGGGCAGCGCCGGTTCCACCTCGGCCTCACGGCAGACGTACGTCACCGGTGGCGCCGTGAAGAACTCCTGCGAGCTGGTCCGGGAGAGGGTGCTGGAGATCGGGCGCCGCAAGTTCGGCTCCTACCACCCGGCCTGGGCCACCGCCGAACTGCTGCTGGAGGACGGCAAGGTCGTCACCGACGGCGGCGAGGTGCTCGCCGACCTGGTGGACGTCCTCGGCGACGAGGCCGTGGAGGTCGAGGCGGAGTGGCGGCACCGGCCCACCGAACCCTTCGACCTGCGCACCGGCCAGGGCTTCGGCCATGTGCAGTACTCCTTCGCCGCCCACCGCGCGGTCGTCGAGGTCGACACCGAACTGGGCATGGTCAAGGTCGTCGAACTGGCCTGTGCCCAGGACGTCGGCAAGGCCCTCAACCCGCTGTCCGTCCTCGGCCAGATCCAGGGCGGTACCGTCCAGGGCCTGGGCATCGCGGTGATGGAGGAGATCATCGTCGATCCGAAGACCGCGAAGGTGCGCAACCCGTCCTTCACGGACTACCTGATCCCGACCATCCTCGACACGCCGACCATCCCGGTCGACGTCCTCGAACTCGCCGACGACCACGCCCCGTACGGGCTGCGCGGCATCGGCGAGGCTCCCACCCTGTCCTCGACCCCGGCGGTGCTCGCGGCGATCCGGGCCGCCACCGGGCTGGAGCTGAACAGGACACCGGTCCGCCCCGAACACCTCACCGGAACAGCCCCCTCCACGGACTGAACCGGCAAGTCCGCCCGGGGGACGCCGAGTTCGTCCCCCGGGCCCCGAACTGTTCGTCCTGGGCCGTCCCCCGGGTCGTGCACATCCCAAATCCCGCGACCGCCGACGGCAACCGCGGGTGTCCCTGTGAACCTTGGGAGACGGCACCATGACCCAGCAGTCACTGGAGCCCAGGACCACAGCCGAAGACGCGGGCGAGGGAACCCGCGTCCCGGCCGGCAGGTCCTGGCTCGACCGGTACTTTCACATATCCCGGCGAGGATCGACCGTCACGCGTGAAGTGCGCGGCGGCGTCACCACCTTCATGGCGATGGCTTACATCCTCCTGCTCAACCCCCTGATCCTGTCCGGCAAGGACGTGTCGGGGGCCACCCTCGGCCAGCAGGCCCTGATCACCGCGACCGCGTTCGCGGCGGCCCTCAGCACCCTGCTGATGGGCTTCGCCGGCAAGGTGCCCCTCGCGCTCGCCGCCGGCCTCTCCGTCTCCGGCGTCCTCGCCTCCCAGGTCGCCCCGCAGATGACCTGGCCGCAGGCGATGGGCATGTGCGTGATCTACGGCGTGGTCATCATGCTGCTGGTCGTCACCGGCCTGCGCGAGATGATCATGAACTCGATCCCGCTCGCCCTCAAGCACGCGATCACCATGGGCATCGGCCTGTTCGTCGCCCTGATCGGCTTCTACAAGGCCGGCTTCGTGCACCGGGGCGAGGCGACCCCCGTCTCGCTCGGCCCGGCCGGCGAACTGGCCGGCTGGCCCGTGCTCCTGTTCGCCGTCACCCTCCTCGCCATCTTCATGCTCCAGGCCCGCGGCATCCCCGGCGCCATCCTGATCGGCATCGCCGGCGGCACCGTACTCGCCGTGCTCCTCAACGCACTGGACGTCATCGACCCGGACCAGTGGGCGAGCGGCGCCCCCGAACTGCACGGCAGCGCCGTCTCGATGCCGGACTTCTCGCTCTTCGGCCAGGTCGAGTTCGGCGGCTGGGGCGAGGTCGGCGCCATGACCGTCGGCATGATCGTGTTCACGCTCGTGCTCGCCGGGTTCTTCGACGCGATGGCCACCATCATCGGCGTCGGCACCGAGGCGAAACTCGCCGACGAGCAGGGCCGGATGCCGGGCCTGTCCAAGGCGCTGTTCGTCGACGGCGCCGGCGGCGCGATCGGCGGCGTCGCGGGCGCCTCCGGCCAGACCGTGTTCGTCGAGTCGGCGACCGGTGTCGGCGAGGGCGCCCGGACCGGCCTCTCCTCGGTCGTCACCGGCCTGTTCTTCGCCGCCTGCCTGTTCTTCACGCCGCTGACGGCGATCGTGCCGGGCGAGGTCGCCGCCGCTGCCCTGGTGGTCATCGGCGCCATGATGATGATGAACGCCCGCCATGTCGACTGGTCGGACCGGACCACCGCCGTCCCGGTCTTCCTCACCGTCGTGATCATGCCGTTCACCTACTCCATCACCGCGGGCGTCGCGGCCGGCGTCATCTCGTACGTGGCCATCAGGACCGCCCAGGGCAAGGCCAGGGAGATCGGCGCCTTCATGTGGGGGCTGACGGTGATCTTCCTGGTGTACTTCGCCCTCAACCCCATCGAGAGCTGGCTGGGCGTCCACTAGCCGCTCCCGACCGCCCTCCGCACGACCGCAGTGAAGGAGACCGAGACATGCTGGACATCGCCGAGGAGCTGAACCGGTGGGTCGAGCAGGGCCGTGACTTCGCCGTCGCCACCGTGGTGGCCGTCGGCGGCAGCGCGCCCCGCCGGCCGGGCGCGCCCTCGCGGTGGACGCCGACGGCACGGCGATCGGCTCGGTCTCCGGCGGCTGTGTGGAGGGCGCGGTGTACGACTTGTGCCAACAGGCGCTCACCGACGGCGAGCCGGTCCTCGAACGCTTCGGCTACAGCGACGACGACGCCTTCGCCGTCGGACTGACCTGCGGCGGCGTCATCGACATCCTCGTCACCCCGGTACGGGCCGGTGACCCGGTCCGCCCGGTCGTCACGGCCGGCCTGCGGGCCGCGGCGTCCGGCACGGCGGCGGCGCTGGCCCGTGTCGTGAGCGGCCCGGCCCCACTCGTCGGCCGCGCCCTGCTCGTGCGCCCCGACGCTCCTACGACGGCGGCTTCGGAGCCCATCCGGAACTGGACCGCACGGTGGCCGCCGAGGCGGGCGCGTTCCTCGACGCGGGCCGCACCGGCACCCTGGAGATCGGCGAGCAGGGCTCCCGGTGCGGGACCCCGCTCACCGTCCTCGTCGAGGCCTCGGTGCCGCCGCCCCGCATGATCGTCTTCGGCGCGATCGACTTCGCCTCGGCGCTGGTGCGGATCGGTGGGTTCCTCGGCTACCGCGTCACGGTGTGCGACGCCCGCCCGGTGTTCGCCACCCGTGACCGCTTCCCCGAGGCCGACGAGATCGTCGTCGACTGGCCGCACCGGTACCTGGAGCGCACGGAGGTGGACGCGCGGACGGTGCTGTGCGTCCTCACCCACGACGCCAAGTTCGACGTCCCGCTGCTCAGGCTCGCCCTGCGGCTGCCGGTCGCCTACGTCGGCGCCATGGGCTCGCGCCGCACCCACCTCGACCGCAACGAGCGGCTCCGCGAGGTCGGCGTCACCGAAGCGGAGCTGGCCAGGCTGCGGTCACCCATCGGCCTCGACCTGGGTGCCCGTACGCCCGAGGAGACCGCCCTGTCCATCGCCGCGGAGATCGTCGCCGGCCGGCGTGGCGGCAGCGGGGTCCCGCTGACCGGGGCGCACACCCCGATCCATCACGACCCGGCGTCGGTGCCGGCCGGGAGGGTCGGCTCGGTCGCCTGAGCACGGACCGCCGGCCGAGCCCGTGGGTCAACCGGTGTCCCGATCGCCGCCCGGCGGACCACCGGCTGGTCCGGCCAGGCGAACGCGTAGTACGGGTCGCCCGACTCGCTCAGCCGCACGAAGCGCAGCAGCTCGCGCACGATGCCCGCGCCACCCGCACCCCAGCCGGTCCGTGGCTCGAGGACACCCGGGTCGGACCGGTGCTCGACGTTGGACCAGCGGGCGCCGTCGGTGTCGCGGGTCGCCCGGCTCACCAGGTCGGCGACCAGGACCCGCGCGAACTCCGGCGAGTCGTCCTGCTCGGCGATCCGGTCGCAGGCCAGGGCGAGCACCCCCGCCGTGCCGCAGCAGCGGCCCTGGTTGTCCCAGAAGCCGGGGCGCAGCCGGCTCGGCAGACCGGAGTGCGTGACGGTGCGCCAGCAGCGGTCGGCGAGATCCTGCCAGGCCGGCTCGGCGAGGACGTCCCGCAGCAGCCGGAAGACCTGGGCGTCCCCGGCCGGCCCGTGGCACCAGCCGTAGCTGTACCGCTCGATCAGATCGGGCCGGTACTGCGGGTCGGAGTGCGGGACCAGGAAGCCGGTTGCGCCCGCTTCGTCGCGGGCCACCACATCCGCGGCCCCGGCCGCCGCCAGCTCCACCAGGTCCGCGCGGCCGGTCGCCGCGCCGACCGCGGCCAGCCCGTACACGATCCCGAGCGTGCCGTGCGAGATGTGGTGCAGCCGCGCCTCGATGCCGGGCCGGTGCGCCCACCGCACGCCCGCCGCGGTCTCCTCGGCCGTCCGCAGATACGGCTCCAGCGCCCGTACGGCCAGTTCGGCGTCGCCCGCCGCGAGCGCGCCGAGGCCGATTCCCGCGTTGCCGCCCATCAGCTCGAACAGCTCGCCCCAGCGCGTCCCGTCGAACCGTGACCGCACCCGGACCAGGGCCCGGTCGGCGGCGGCCCCGGCCGCGCCGTCGCCCAGCTCGCGGTGGACGGCCCGCAGGACGAGGGCGATCCCGGTGCGCCCGAAGTACAGCGAGTCGTCCTCGCAGGTGTCGGCGGCCACCGTGAGCGTGCGTGCCGCGCGCAGGGCGGCGTCGCCGTAGGCGTCGTCCCCGAAGTGCCGTCGCGCCTCCAGCAGCGTCGGCACGATCCCGGCGGTCCCGGTGTACAGGTCCGTCCCGACCGCCTGGCCGGAAGGGGCGGCGGGCCATCCGAGTCCTCCGCCGTCCGTCTTCCGGGCGACCCCGAGGAGCCATCGCAGCCCGTCCACGGCCAGCGCCTCGACCTCTTCCGCCCGCACGTCCACGCCCGTCATGGAGTCACCCTGCCATGACCGCCGGGGGCTGCCCAGGGGGCCCCGGGGGCGCGGGCGGCGGCACGGGACGGGCGGCCGCGCCCCGCGCGCTTCCCAGCGGGTCGTAGGGGTCAGGAGTGGCGCGGGGGAGGGGGCAGGGGGACGGGAGGGCAGAGGGTGGCGTCAGGGCCGGCGCAGCAGGCGGTTGGCCGCCCGGCCGAACACCGTGCGGGCCACGGGGCGTACGAGCGGATCGAAGAGGGACGGCACGAAGCGCGGCCGGAGTTCCTCGCGCCAGATGACCCGGGTCCGGCCGCCGGGGCCGGGGCGGACCTCGATCTCCGCCCAGCCCCGGACCGTGCGGCCGCGCTTCTCCAGCCGGCACAGGCCCGGTCCGCCGTCGTCGTCCGGCGGACACCAGACGGTGACCTCCATGCGGTCGTCGAAGGCGAACGGCCCGATCCCGGACCGGGCCACGAACACGGTGCCCTCCCGGGTGGGCCCGGGAGTGACCACGGTGACGCGGGTCAGCGGGACCACGTCGCCGTGCCGGGTCCACTCGGTGAGCCGGCGCCAGGCCTCGTCGAGGGGGAGCGGTGCCGTGCGTGCGAACTGGAAGGTGACCACGTAGTGATCGTAGGGAGTTCCGTCGGCCGGGCGGCACGTTCCCCGGCGGCTCACACAGTTGGCTCAGTCCGGGACGGCGACGACCGCGTACGGGAAGCGTTCCCGCGACGTCCTCGGTCCGGTCAGCGGTAGACCTTTCCTGGCTCCGCCTTTCCCGGCGCGAGGAGTTGAGGCACGGTCACGAAGACGTAGCCGCGTTCCTTCAGCGCGTCGATGATGCCGGGCACCGCGGGCACGGTCCCCGCGTAGATGTCGTGCAGCAGGATGATGCCGTCCCGCTCGGTCCGGGCCAGGACGCGGCGCTGGATGAGCGCGGGGTCCTCGGTCGTGTAGTCCTTGGCGGTCACGGTCCACAGCACCTCCGCGAGGCCCAGCTCCCGGCAGACCTCGTGCACGGTGTCGTCCGTACGGCCCTGGGGCGGGCGCATCAGGGTGGGCCGGCGGCCGGTGAGGCGCTCTATCTCCCGGTTGGGGCGCTCCAGTTCCTCGCGTATCTCCGGCGGTTCCAGCTCGGTGAGGATCTTGTGGTCCCAGGTGTGGCTGGCGACCTCGTGGCCCTCGTCGGCCATGCGTGCGACGAGTTGCGGGTACTTCTCGATGTGGCCCTTGCCGAGGAGGAAGAAGGTCGCGGGGACCTGCTTCTCCTTCAGGATGTCCAGCAGCCGGGGCGAGTTCTCGCTCGGCCCCGCGTCGAAGGTGAGCGCCACGCACTTCGCCTCACGGCAGTCGACGGTGCCGAAGCGGGCCGCCTGGGCGGTGGGCGCGGGCTCGGCGCGGACGGCGCTCGGCGCGGTGGCGTCGAGTCCCGCACAGCCCGTCAGGGCCAGGGCCAGGCAAGCGGCGGCGACACCGGCCCCGGCCGTACGGAACGGGATCCCCGTTTTCTTCATCTTCTTGGTCAGAGAAGGCATGCCGGGACTATACACAGAGCGTATAGCGGGTGACCTGGGATTATTCCTGGGTTCACGCGCGAAAAGGCGTGCGCCCGGACGGAGGTGCCGTCCGGGCGCACGTGGTGGATCCCGGGGGGGGGGGGCAGACAGGGTTGCCTCACTGGGCGTAGAACGTCGCGTCCGCGCGGTCCGTCGCCGTGCTCGGCACCTGTACGTACAGCAGGTGTTCGTAGTGCCGGAGGTAGCGGCCCGGGTAGTTGTACGACTCGTACGACACTCCCGCCGCGTCGGACAGGCCCGCGCGCCGGCCGAAGGTGGCGTCGGCGGCGAACCGGGCGGTGCCGTCGTTCTTCTCCACCCACGCCTCGAAGTTCTTGTGCCGCAGGTAGTAGCCGGGGAAGTTGGCCGACTCCAGGGACACCGTGCCGCTGCCGGCGAGGCCGGGCACGACCCGGAACTGCGAGTCCGCGAGCGGGCTCACGTTCGCCTCGACGCGGGCACGGTACTCCCAGTGCCGGATGAAGCGGTCCGGGAGGTTGTACGAGGAGAAGCGCTGCGGGGTGACCCCGTCGGCGACCGGGATGCCGAAGTCGGGGGTGCCGTCGGCCTTCCAGTACAGCTTCTGCACGCGGGTGCGGCGGTTGGGGTCGTTCAGCGGGTCGCCGGTGATGTCCTTGTAGCTGCGGTCGTGGTAGACGAGGACGTCGGACTTGCCGTCCTCGGAGACGGTGAACGAGTTGTGTCCGGGCCCGTACTGCGAGGTCGCGGCGCTGGACCTGAACACCGGCTGCGAACTCTTCGACCACGACGCCGCACTGGTGAGGTCGGCCGTCGCGGAGGCGGTCAGCAGACCGAGGCAGTAGTTGGCGTCGGTGGCGCTCGCCGAGTAGCTCATGAAGACCTTGCCGCCGCGCTGGATGACGGCCGGCCCCTCGTTGACCTTGAAGCCGACGGTCTCCCAGGACAGGGTGGGCTGCGAGATCTCCGCCGGAGTGCCGGTGATCGTCCAGGGGTTGGCCATCTTCGCGATGAACAGGCTGGTGTTGTTCTCCTCGGCCGGGTTGCGCTGCGCCCAGGAGAGGTAGCGCACGCCGTTCACGACGAACGTGGTGGCGTCCAGGGAGAAGCTCTCCCAGGTGGTCCTGATCTGCCCCTTCTCGGCCCAGGTCGCGGTGAGCGGGTTGCTGCCGGTGCCCTCCAGGACGTACATCCGGATCGCCCAGACGTCGTTGGTGGCGCCGGCCGCGAAGTAGACGTACCACTTGCCGTCGATGAAGTGGATCTCCGGGGCCCAGATGTGGGCGCCCATGACCCCGCTGGCGTGCTTGGTCCAGATCGTGGTCTCCGGAGCTGTCGACAGGCCCTGGATGGTCGTCGCCCGGCGCAGCACGATGCGGTCGTACTCGGGGACCGTGGCGGTGAAGTAGTAGTAACCGTCCGTGTGCTTGAAGATGTGCGGGTCGGCGCGCTTCTCCGCGATCGGGTTCGTGTAGGTCACGGCGGGGGAGGCGGGCACGGCGGCCTGTGCGGTGCCGGCGGGGCCCGCGAAGCAGGTGGCCGCCAGGGCCACCAGCACGGCCGTGATCAGGCGTAGGGCATTGCGTCTCAAGGGTGCACTCCGGATCGCTGGGGGCGGGGGCGGGGGCGAGGTCGGGGAGGCTGGAGGACAGGTCGTGGGCGCGAGCCGCCGCTACCGGCGGGTGTCGGTCAGCCGGGTCCACTGCCGTACGTCGGCGCCGTTCGCGGTATCGCGGTCCGCGACCTTGCCGCTGTTCTCGGCGAGAGGCGAGAGGCGCGAGAGGGCACGCCGACGGAGCATCCGAGGCATACAGACCGTCCCTTGTCCGTGATTTCGAACACAGTTCGTAACTTCGGCCAGAAGATAGGGCGCGGACCTGGCCCCGTCAATGGTTTCGGCAAGCGGTCGCCGGAGGGCCGCGGAGACCGCGGCCGGGGAAGTCGATCTATTGCGGTGCCCGGCGGGCGATGGGGCGCCGAGCGGTAAACCGGTCGGTGTCAGGGTGCTGGCGACCGGGTTAGCCTCTCCCCATGAGCACCGACGCGAAGCCCACCTCCCGCGACCGGCTGTTGGAGGCCACCGCCGCCCTCGCCTACGCGCAAGGAGTCGGGATCGGCGTCGAGGCCCTCTGCAAGGCGGCCGGGGTGTCCAAGCGCTCGATGTACCAGCTCTTCGGGAGCAAGGACGAGTTGCTGGCGGCGAGCCTGGACCGGCGTGCCGCGGCCTACGCGGACCTGCTGTTTCCCGCCGCCGGGGACGGTCGGACGCCGCGCGAGCGCATCCTCCACGTCTTCGAGCGGGTGGAGGAGCAGGCGCATCTGCCCGGGTTCCACGGGTGCCCCTACCTCGCCGTCCAGGTCGAGCTGAAGGACGCCGAGCACCCCGCCAGCAGGGTCGCCCGGCGCATCAAGGGCGAGCTGACGGAGTTCTTCCGGGCCGAGGCGGAACGGGGCGGCGCGGCCGATCCCACCCTGCTGGCACGCCAGTTGACCCTCCTCTTCGACGGAGCGAGCGCCCGCGCGGGCATCCGCGCCGACGACCTCTCCGGGCTGATCCTGCCGACGGTGGCCACGCTGCTGGACGCCGGGGATGTGGAGTGATCCCGCAGGCGTCGCGTGGCGGGCCGCCCCGGTGGCGTCCGGCTCCCACGATGCGTCACCGTTTCGACCGGTGACGTGCTTGCGGGCGCCGGGTATCCTCGGTGATCGAGAGGCCCTGGTGGGTGACCGATCCGCAGTGCACGTCCGGACCCCGGAGGATGATATGGCGCACGAAGAGAACACCCAGGACGCCGCCGAGACGGCCCGTCGCGCCCGGTTCGGCGCGCTGCCGGAGCGGATCACCCCGGCCGAGATGGTCGAGGAGAAGCCGGCGAGCACCGTCGACCCGGCACGGAACAACTTCAACGACGACGAATGGCTCGTCCGCATGGGCGCCTTCTGAGCCCAGGAGCCCTCAGCCGGCGGTGATCTGCCGCGTCCCCTTCTTGCGGGCGCGGTAGGCGGCCGCCTTCACCCGGTTCCCGCACGCCTCCATGCCGCACCACTGACGGCGAGCCCCGCGGGACCGGTCCAGGTGGACGCGGGTGCATTCGGGATTGCCGCACTCCTTCAGCAGGGCCGCGTCCGCCCCGCCGAGCAGCTCCACGGCATGGCGTGCCACCGTGGCCAGCGCCTCGGCGGGCGTCGCCTCCGTCCACCGCCCGGACGCGGTGAGCTGCGGGGTCGCGGAGGGCCTGCCGGCCGCGCCGTTCACGACGGCCAGGGCCTCGTCGCCGTACGGCTCGCCGCGCAGCCGGGCCGTGACCAGCGCGTACACGGCCTCCCGTACCCGGACCGCCTGCTCGACGTCACTCTCCCGGCAGCCCGGCGACAGGCCGTCCACGATCCCCGCCGCGAGGTACCAGGCGTCCAGCCGCTCCGGCGACGTCAGCATCTCGAACCGCAGGGTGCGGCGGGCGCGGAGGGTGGCGGCGAGGTCGAGTGCGGGATTTCCGCACAGGAAGACATGGTCCGCGTTCATCGTCACCATACTGACGGGTGACGCAGTGGGCCGCAACGCGTTGTGCGACCGTTCACCCGAACTCGCGAGTCTTCGGCTGAACGTTCATATGCGGCGATTCTCCCGTTCCGGGAACGGCGCGCACCCTTCTCGCGGATCATGGACGGGCCGAAAGGGACGAGACGGCAAGGGTTTCCGTCGGCCACGCCGCCCGCTCCCCGCCACACCAGGAGTCCGCATGACCACACCGCGCATCGACCTCGTCCACCCCGGGGACCTCGTGCCCGCGGACCTCGCGTTGTGGAACGACCTGCGCACCACGACCGCGACCGCCGCGAACCCCTTCATGAGCGCCGAGTTCACCCAGGCCGTCGGCCGGGTCCGGCCCGACACCCGGGTGGCCGTCCTGCGCCGGGGGAGCCGGCCCGTCGGCTACTTCCCCCACCAGCGCGGACGCTGGGGCAGCGGCCGGGCGGTCGGGCTCGGTGTCTCCGACTGCCAGGGCGCCGTACTCGAGCCCGACGTCCACCTGGAGGCGCAGCACCTGATGCGCGCCTGCTCCCTCAACGCCTGGGAGTTCAACCATCTCGAAAGCGGTCAGCATCTGTTCCTGCCGTACGCCACCGCGCAGTTCGCCTCACCCGTCATCGACCTCACCCACGGATTCGAGGGGTACGAGCGGCATCTGCGCGAACACGCGCGAGGCTTCCTCAAGACGACGAGGGCGCAGGAACGCCGGATGGTCCGCCACCTCGGCCCGCTGCGCTTCGTCCACGACGAACGCGACCCCGCCGCCCTGCGCGCCCTCATCGCCTGGAAGTCCGCCCACTACCGGCGCACCGGCCGCCGCGACCCCTTCGCCCAGCCGTGGATCACCCGGCTCGTCGACCTCCTCGCCGGCACCGCGGCACCCGACTGCTCCGGCATCCTCTCGGTGCTCTACGCCGCCGACCGGCCCGTCGCCGCCCACTTCGGCCTGCGCTCGCGCACCGTCTTCTCCTGCTGGTTCCCCTCATACGACCGCACTCTCGCCACCTACTCGCCCGGCCGCGTCCTCTACCTGCGCATGATCGAGGCCGCCGCCGCGTCCGGCGTCCACCTCTTCGACTTCGGCCGGGGCGAGGCGGCGTACAAGAACTCCTTCAAGACCGGCGACCTCCTGGTCCACGAAGGGGCGCTGCGCACGAGCGGTCCGGGGGCCGCCCTGCACTGGCTCCGCCGCGAACCCGTACGCGCGGCACACCGGCTGGTCCGCGACCACCCCGCCCTGAAACAGGCGGCACTGCGCACCCTGCACGCGGTGGGCACGGCACGCGGACGCTGACCTTCGGACCTCGTACCGACCCCGGACCCGCTCCCTGGGCGTGGCACGCGTGGCGGGGCGGCGCCGACGGTGTTTTGCTGGCCGTCCGCGAGCTGATCCGGAGGCTGACATGACGGTGGGCCGGCTGGGACTCGTCGTGCACGGGGGGCGCCCGGAGGCCGGGGAGGCTGCCCGGGTCGTACGCGCGTGGTGCGCGGAGCACGCCGTGTCCTGCACGGACATCGACGTGTGGCGGGACGGCGGGCGGCACAGCGCGCGGGAGGAGGTCGAGGCCGCCGGGAATCCCGACCTCGTCGTCACCCTCGGCGGCGACGGCACGTTCCTGCGCGGCGCCCGGCTGGCCGCCGAGAACGACGCCCTCGTCCTCGGCGTCGACCTGGGTCGCGTGGGCTTCCTGACGGAGGTGCCCGTCACCGCGGTGCGCACGGCCCTGGACGCCGTACGGGAGGACCGGCTCACCGTGGAGAGCCGGTTGCTGCTGACGCTGCGCGCCTCGCGCCGGCTGGAGGTGCCCGCGGAGATGGAGGCGCTGCTGAGGTACGGGCGCGGGCCGCTGCTGCCGCCGCCCCGGGTGCGCGAGGACTGCGAGGTCGACGACGACTGGGGCATCCCCCTGCACGTCTTCGCACTGAACGACATCGTGCTGGAGAAGCTGTCGCGGGACCGCCAGGTGTCGGTCGCGTCTACGTCGCCGGACGGCTGCTGGCGTCCTACTCCGCCGACGCCCTGCTGGTGGCGACACCGACGGGCTCGACCGCCTACAGCTTCGCCGCCGGCGGCCCCGTCGTCTCGCCGCGCGCCGAGGCCCTGGTCTTCACCCCGGTCGCCCCGCACATGACGTTCGACCGCTCGGTGGTGACGGCCCCGGACGAGCCCGTGGGACTGCGCGTCCTCGAACGGTCGGGCCGGGCCGCCGTCAGCATCGACGGCCAGCTGCGCGGCGTCCTCGACCCGGGCGACTGGATCGGCATCTACGCGGCGCCGCGCCGGCTGCGGGCGGTCCGGCTCGGGCCGACGGACTTCTACGGCCGCCTGCGCGAGCGGATGAACCTCACCGACGCCCCGGCCGCGGTCGCCGACGGAACCGCCGCCCCGCTGTGGTCGGTGCGGACACCCCCGCCCGGCGACATGGCCCACCTCATGCTGCCGACGCCCCGCCGGAGGCGTCGCCGGAGTGGTAGCGGTGCGGGATTCGGGTGACGGCCCCAGCAGGAGTCGTGGCGGTGCGGGATTCGGGTGACGGCCGTCGCCGGAGTGGTGGTGGTGCGGGATTCGGGTGACGGACCCCGCAGGAGCCGTAGCGTCCGGGACCCGGTGCGGGACGCCGAACGGCGGCCTCCGGGCCAGGCCGGAGACCTCGGTGCGGCCGGCGCTGAACCCGCCGAGGACACCGCGGCATGTCCGCGCGGTCAGAGCCAGTCCCGCCGAGGGCACCGCGGCATGTCCGCGCGGTCAGAGCCAGTCCCGCCGCTTGAAGATCACGTACAGGCTGACGCAGACCACCCCCATCAGGCCGATCGCGAAGGGGTAACCGAAGTGCCAGCCCAGCTCCGGCATGTCGTCGAAGTTCATGCCGTAGATGGTGCCGACGAGGGTCGGTGCGAACAGGATCGCCGCCCATGACGAGATCTTCTTGATCTCCTCGTTCTGCTCGAACCCCGCCTCCGCCAACGCCCGCATCTCGGCGTTCTGTTGCTGTGTCACCAGGGTGGCGTTGACCGTGAGGATCTCGCTGAGGGCCTGGCGGAAGCCGTCGACGCGTTCGCTGGTGTGGGTGACGTGGTCGGCGACGTCCCGCAGGTAGCGCTGGAGCTCCTCGTCGGTGCCGTACTTGGAGAAGCCGGCCATCAGACCGTGCAGCATGCCGACCAGGGGCCGGGTGGCGCGCTGGAACTCGACCATCTCGCGGGAGAGTTCGTAGATGCGGCGGGAGGCGTCGGGATCGCCGCGGAAGACCTCGGTCTCGATCTCGTCGATGTCGTTCTGGACGCCCGACACGACCGGGAGATAGCCGTCGACCACCGCGTCCAGAATCGCGTACAGAACCGCTTCCGGGCCGAGTTTCAGCAACTCGGGGGAGTCCTCCATGCGACGGCGGACCGCGGAGAGGTCGGGGGCGGCACCGTGCCGCACGGTGATGACGAAGTCCGGGCCGACGAAGACGTGCAACTCGCCGAAATCGATCTCTTCGGGGGCGTCCAGGTAGCGGGCGGCCCGCAGGACCACGAACAGGGTGTCGCCGTAACGCTCCAGCTTGGGTCGCTGGTGGGCCTCCTTCGCGTCCTCCACGGCGAGTGGATGCAGGTCGAACTCGGCGGCCAAGGCGTGCAGTTCGGCTTCCGTGGGGCGGGCCAGGCCGATCCACGCCATGCCCTCCGGGTGCTTGCGCAGCTCCCGGAAGGTGTCGGCGAGGGTGGCGGGGGCCAGGACGCGGACGCCGTCGCGGTAGAGCACCGCCTGCACGACACTGGCGACCTCGGCAGGCGCCCTCGACGCCGGACCGGCCGGGTCCGGCGGGCTGTCGGCCGCCGCCGGCGGTGGCGGAACCGCCGCGCTGCGGCGCCAGACGGACTTCCTGAGGTTCTTCGCGGAGGGACGAACGCGTCGCTGGGGCATCGAGGGCCTCTCGGGTCGAGGCGATGTCTGCGTGATCCGGGATCGGGGGCTGGGACCTGTGATCCGGGACCTGTGATCCGGGACCCCTGAACCGGGACCCCTGAACCGGGGATCCGAGATCCATGGCTCCGTGATCCGTGATCACCGGCCGGGAATCACGGGTCAGGATAACGGAGCCGGACATACGGGGCGTGCCGGGGTCCCCCATATAGGCCAGGAGCTGGCCTCGATCCCCGCTACCGTCCTCGTATGAGGAAGACGACGACGTCCACCGCCCCCGCCCCTCTGCTCGGCGCTCGCGCCCTCAACCGGGCCACCCTCGACCGCCAGCTCCTCCTGCGCCGGTCCGCGCTGTCGGCGAAGGCCGCGGTGGAGCACCTCGTCGGTCTTCAGGCCCAGAACGTGAAACCGCCGTACTTCGCCCTCGCCGCCCGTCTCGACGGATTCGCACCGGAGCAGTTGTCGGCGCTCATGGCCGACCGCGAGGTCGTCCGCATCGTGACCATGCGCTCGACCATCCACACGCACACCGCGGCGGACTGCCTCACCCTGCGGCCGCTCGTGCAGCCCGCCCGCGACCGGGAGCTGACGATCTTCCGCAAAGGGCTACCGGGAGTCGACCTGGACCGGTTGGCCGCCCTCGCCCGTGACCTCGTCGAGGCCGAGCCGCGCACCATGAAACAGTTGCGGGAGGCGCTTTCCGCCAAGTGGCCGGACGCCGATCCGCAGGCCCTCGCGATCGCCGCCCGCTGCAAACTGCCGCTGGTCCAGGTCACCCCGCGCGGGTTGTGGGGAAGAAGCGGGCAGGTCGTGCTCACCACCGCCGAGCACTGGCTGGGCCGCCCCGCACAACCGGCCCCCGCACCCGACGCCGTCGTCGCGCGCTACCTCGCCGCCTTCGGTCCGGCCTCGGTCAAGGACATGCAGACCTGGTCCGGACTGACCCGGCTGCGCGAGGCCTTCGAACGGCTCCGCCCGCGGCTCGTCACCTTCCGCGACGACAACGGCGTCGAACTCTTCGACCTGCCCGACGCCCCGCGCCCGGACCCGGACACCCCGGCCCCGCCGCGCTTCCTGCCCGAGTTCGACAACTTGCTGCTCTCCCACGCCGACCGCGCCCGGGTCGTCCCACCCGAGCACCGGGGCCGTTCCTGGCAGGGCAACCAGGCCTACTGCACGCTCCTCGTCGACGGCTTCCTCGCCGGGGTGTGGAAGCTGGACGCGGACGCCCTCGTCGTCGAGCCGTTCGCCCCGCTCGGCAAGGAGCGGCGACAGGAGGTGGCGGCCGAGGGGGAGCGGCTGCTGAAGGCGATGTACGGGGAGTCGTCGTCGTACGACATCCGTTTCGGCACGGTGCTGCGGTAGTCCGGCGGTCCGGTGGTCCGGTGGTCCGGCGGTCCGGTAGCGGTCCGGTAGCTGTCCGGGGGACCGGGCCAGGACATGGAGAGGGGGCGCTGCGGGCCGCTCGTGGAGGCTCGCAGCGCCCCCCGGTCTTTCACCTGAGGGGTGCTCAGGGGTTCTTCGGGGTCACGCGGTGACCCGGACTACGAGTTCACCTGCGCGGTCACGAGGCTGGAGAAGGTGGTCAGCCGGGTGTAGACACCCGGGTAACCGGCTTCCGCGCAGCCCTCGCCCCATGAAGTGATGCCTGCCAGGACGCCCCCGATGAGCAGGGGACCGCCGCTGTCGCCCTGGCAGGTGTCCACGCCGCCGGACGTGTATCCGGCGCAGACCATGTCGCTCGCGACGAAGTCGGAGCCGTAGCTGCTCGCGCAGCTGGAGTTGGACACGATCGGCACGGTCGCGGTGCGCAGCTGGTTGGAGGAGCTGCCGCTCGCGGAGGTCGTGCCCCAGCCGAGCACCCGGGCGGTGGTGCCGGCCGCGTACAGGCTGGTCTGGGAGGAGGTGACGTACGACGCCTTGGTGTAGGGCATCGACGTCGACAGGGTCAGGACGGCCACGTCGTCGCCGTTGGTGGCGTCGGTGTAGTCCGGGTGGACCCAGATCCTGCTGACCCGGCTGACCGTGCCGTTCGTGCCGTTGAGGTAGGTCCGGCCACCGACGACCCGCACACTGCTGGTCGTTTCACCGACCATGCAGTGGGCGGCGGTGACCACCTTGGTCGCCGACACGAGCGTGCCGCCGCAGAACTGGTTCTGCGAGGCGTCCGTGATCTGCATCATGAACGGGTACGCGGTCGTCGTGGTCGTCGTGCCACCGACGATCGGCTGGGGCGCCGCGACAGCGGTGGGGGCGCTGAGCAGCGCGGTCGCGACCGCGGCGGCCGAGGCCGCGACGAGGGCCGCGGCCTTTCTGGCACGGGTGATCCCGAACATCGATCTCCTTGCTGAGGGAGCTGCCGGTGGGGGGTCGCGCGGGTGTGGGGGGTTGCACGGGAGTCGTGGGACCGACCCCCGTGTGCCCGGCGAGCGGCACGTCCCCTACGCTAGGACCGGGTGCACCCCGGTCCCAATGAGGGACTCCCCTAAGGGAGTTGGGGAGGGAAAACCCTCGGTCGCCCCGGTAACCGGCGCCCCCGGAAGCCGCTCACCGGTCCCGCGCGATCCGGGAGCCCGCGGACATCGGGCCCGCGCGGTCAGTGAGTCCACGGACACCGGGCCCGCGCGGTCCAGGAACCCGCGGACATCGGGCCCGCCCGGTCAGTGAACCCGCGCGGCCCTCACTTCGCGTGGCGCCCCGCCGCCAGCCGGACGATGTCCACCCGTGAGCGGATCCCCAGCTTGCGGTAGACCCGGGTCAGGGTCGCCTCCACCGTCTTGACGCTGATGAACAGGCGCGCGGCGATCTCCCGGTTGGTGGCGCCCTCCATCACCAGCGCGGCCACCTGGCGCTCCATCGACGCCAGCCCCTCCAGCGCGTCGAACGCGGGAACCGGCGCGGGCACGGCGGCCGTACCGGCCGGCTCCTCCGCGGCGGCCGCCTCGACCTGCCGCAGCCACGGCAGCGCCCGGCACCGCCGGAACAACCGCGCCGCCTCGTCGTACGACGTCGGACCCGGCCGCCGGGTGCGCAGCCGGGCCATCGCGAACGCCGCCCGCGCCTCCTCCAGCCCGTATCCCAGCTTGGCGAACCGGTCCTGAACGGACGTCAGACGGACCAGCGCACCGTCCTGGTCGCCCTGCGCGGCCCGCACCAGCGCCTCCGCCCGGTCCAGCACCGCCAGGATGCTCTCCCGGCCCAGCCGCAGCGCGTGCGCGCGCGTGACGTCGATGAGTTCCTGCGCCTCACCCGGCTCGCCCACCCGGACCAGCGCCTCGGCGAGGTCGCCCTGCCAGCGGCCGCGGGCCGGGTCGTTGATGCCGAGGCCCACCTCCAGCTCCCGCACCCGGCGTAGCGACGCCACCGCGCCCGCGGCGTCCCCGGCGACCGACTGGGCGTGACCCAGGGCTGCCAGGGCCCGCGACAGGTACATCTGGTCGCCGTCCTCCTCGGCGCGCCCGGTGGCCTCCCGGGCCAGCTCCAGCGCCCGGCCCACCTCACCGCCGGACGCCTCGGCGAGGGAGGTGAGCATCGCGGAGGCGCCCAGGCCGATACCCGAGTCGCGGGCCAGCCGCAGGCTCTCGCGGGCCAGGTCCAGGGCGCGCCCGCAGTGCCCGGAGCGCAGTTCGGTCTCGGCGAGGAAGCGCTGGAAGTGCACCTCGCTCTCGACCATCCCGCGCCGGCGCGCCTCGCGGAGCAACGCCGTGATCGTCGAACGGGCCTCGGGCAGCTGATCGCTCATCAGCAGCCAGCGGAACCTGGCCATGCCCGTCCCGTTGTGATGGCACGCCACATACGGGTCCTGAGGCTCCCGCAGCGCCCGCTTGATCGTCGCGGGCGCGTCCGGGTGGCCCATGAGCGTCTCCGTCGAGGCCTGGAGGGCCAGCGCCATCAGCTCGTTGCGCCGGTCCCCGCCGCGCGCGGCCAGCTTCGCGGCGTGCGCGGCCTGCTCGCGGGCCTCCGCGAAATCCCCCTGTACGACCAGTCCGCGCCAGGCCAGCTGGTAGTGGACCTGCGCGAGCAGCACGGGATCGTCGCCCGCGTCGGCGAGCACCTGCGGATAGACGGCGTCGACGTCACCGAGCGCCTGCCCGGCCGCCTCGATCACCACCATCCAGGCCCGCACCCGCTCGGCCGGCGCCGTCGCCCGGGTCAGCACCTCGCGGGCGATGTCCCGGGCGAGGTCCACCTCGCCGGCGATGATCGCGTCCTCGGCGGCCTCCAGCCGCCGCTCGTCCGGGGCCGGCCGCCGTCCGCGGGGGTGTGCCGGGCCGCGAGCAGCCCGAGCGAGGCGGCCACCGAGGGCGCGCCCCCGGTCCCGGGCCAGCGCGGCGGCCTCGGCGAGCCGGGCGGCCACCTCCGGATCGGTGCCGCTCGTCGACAGCGCGAGGTGCCGGGCCCGCTCGATCGGGTCGGACGCCGCCGTGGACAGCGCGGTGTGCGCGGCCCGTCGCTCCTGCGCCGGCGCCTCCGCGTACAGCGCCGCCGAGATCAACGGATGCGCGAACCGTACGGCCGGCCCCTCGGGCTCCGTCGCCAGCAGCCCGAGCGCGGCCGCCTGGGCGGTCTCCGCCTCGGCGTTCTCCCGGCCGGCGGCGTGCAGCAGCGCCAGCGTGGGACGGGCGCCCGCGCTGGCCACGAGCAGGGTGCGGCGAGCCTCGTCGGACAGCAGGTCGAGGCGGCTGAGCACCAGGGCGCGCAGCGAGGTCGGCACCGGCAGCGGCTCGCCGGGACGCGGCGGGGTCGGGTTCTCGCCGAGGGCACGGCCCAGCTCCAGGGCGAACAGGGGGTTGCCGCCGCTGGTGCGGTGGATCTCGCGGACCGTCGAACGGGGCAGGTCGGTGTAGCCCCGGTGGTCGAGCAGGGTGGACACCTGGGCGGGGGAGAGCGGGTTCAGCCGGACGGCGAGGGTGTCGGGCGGGGACGCGCGTAGCTGACGGTCGTACTCCTGTCCCTCGTCCGGACCGCACAAAGCAGCTGCACGGGGGTGTCGCCCAGGCGGCGGGCGGCGAAGCCGAGGAGTTCGGCGCTGGCCGAGTCGAGCCACTGCATGTCGTCGGCGACGAGCAGCACGGGCCTGGTGGCGGCGAGGGCGCGCAGCGCCGAGAGCACCGCCAGGCGCAGGGCCAGGCCGTCGCGCTGCAGAGTCGATTCGCCACGGCCGGTCAGCGCCGACTCCAGCGCGGTGCGCTGGGCGGAGGGCAGCTTGTCGCCACCTCGTCGAGGACCAGGCCGAACAGGTCGGCCAGGGCCAGGAAGGGCAGGTGGCTTTCGGACTCGGTGGCCGAGCAGCGCAGGACGGTGCGTGCCGCGTCGCCGTATTCCACGGCCAATGCCCGCAGCACGGTCGATTTTCCTATTCCGGCCGGGCCGTGCAGCAGCACACTGCCGCCGCGCGTGAGCTGCTCATGGGCGGACGTGAACAGCTCGTCCCTGCCGATGACCAGGTCGGGGCGGCATCTGGCAGGCTCCTTGAAGTCCCGTCGCACGGTCACCGCTCCCTCCGAGTGTCGTGTCCGGACCAAATTCTAGGCAACGTCTCTTTGAAATCCGGAAGGACGGCGTCGTGAGGGAGATAACAACTGGGGCATACGGAAATTCATCGAGGTGACGTTTGAATGAACAGTCATCGTCCCGGGCCCTCCCTGGCTTGATCCGTACGCTCCCTCACGGCCTCCACCGCACCTCGTGTTCCGCCGTTTCACGCCATCGGCACGGCGCCGCGACGGCAACCGTCTCCGCCGACAGGAACCGCTTCCTGTGGCAGCGGCCGTTTCCTGGCGCGGCAACCCTGTCCCAGGGAGCAACCTAGTCGCCCGGCACCGGTTCCGGACCCCGAGCGAGCAGCCTGCCCACGGCAGCAACCTTTCCGTACGGCGTCCACCCCGCGCTACGGCAGCGACCGGTCCCTTCGGCAGCAGCCCTGCCGCGCTCGCGGCAACCCGTTCCCACGGCAGCAGCCCCGTGCGCGGCCACTCGTTCCCACGGCAGCGGCCCTGCCCTGCTGCGGCCGCTCTTTGCCCGGGCGGCAGCCCTGCTCCTCCGACCGCTGCCCGTTCCTACGCCGGCCCCTCCGCACTACGGCAGCAACCCCGTCCTGCGTGCGGCGACCACCGCCTCCCCGCGGGTGTGGGCGCCCAGTTTCCGCATCGCCGATCCGAGGTAGCCCTTGACCGTCTCCGGGCGCAGTCCCAGCCGCTCGGCGGCCATCGCGTTGGTCGCGCCCGCCGCCACGCACGCCAGGACGTCCAGCTCACGGGGCGCCAGGGCGACCGCCGGCAGCGGCGTGCCCCGGGTGAGCAGCCCGCAGGCCTGGAGGAGCTCCGCGCGCAGCCGCGGGTCGGCGATGCGCGGGGCGAGGGCACGCAGGGCCGCGTGGGCCTCCCGTACCTGCTCCCAGCCGGCCGCCGACCCGCCCCGCGGCTCGGGGCGGGCCGCCGTCAGCAGGTCCCGGGCCTCGTCCTCGACCGCCAGCGTCTGCTCTACGTCCCGTGCCACGTCGACGGCCGCGTTCAGGGTGCGGTCGCCCAGCGGCTGGGCCGTGCGCAGGGCGCCGTACAGGACACCGCGCACCCGGCGGCGTACGACCACCGGGATCGCGAGGACCGAGCGCAGCCCCTCCGCGGCGACCGCCGTGTCGTACTCGTGGCTGATCTGCCGGGAGAGGGAGTAGTCGGTCACGGCGCACGGTCGGGCCAGCGCGACCGCTTTCCCGCCGAGGCCGTTGCCCGAGGTCACCGCGAGTCCGCGCAGTGCCGGTGTGGCCACGCCGTTCAGTTCGCTGATGCGCATCCGCCGGCGCCCCGGCTCGACCAGCCCGCCGAAGGCGACCGGCAGCCCCGTCGCCCGCCGCAGCCGCGCCAGCGCACCGCGCATCTCCATCGCCCCGGCCGTGTCCACCGCTGTCACCTGCCCGCCCTTCTCCGCGGCGGTTCGCCGCGGTGACCCCCGTTCGGGGGTGGTGAGACCCGCATCACGGATTACACGATGGCAGAGAGCCGCCCGGCAATGGCCCGGCAACCAGGAGGACAGATGACGACGGCGACGGCGACGGAGCAGTTCCGCAGGGCACGGGACTTCCTGCTGGCCCACCGAGAGGATTACGAGGCCGCTTACGACGGTTTCGACTGGCCGCGGCCCGCGCACTTCAACTGGGCCCTCGACTGGTTCGACGTCATCGCGGACGGCAACGACCGCATCGCGCTGCACATCGTCGAGGAGGACGGCTCCGAGGTCCGCCTCACCTTCGCCGAGCTGTCCGAGCGGTCCGACCGGGTCGCCAACCTGCTGCGCGAGCGGGGAGTCGGTGCCGAGGACCGGATCCTCGTCATGCTCGGCAACCAGGCCGAACTGTGGGAGACGGCCCTCGCCGCGATCAAGCTGCGCGCGGTCGTCATCCCGGCGACCCCGCTGCTCGGCCCCGCCGACCTGCGCGACCGCGTCGAGCGCGGCCGGGTCGGCCACGTCGTGGTGCGCGCCGAGGACGCTGGCAAGTTCGACGACGTGCCCGGCGGCTACACGCGCCTCGCCGTCGGCGGCGTGCCCGAGGGCTGGCAGCGCTACGAGGACGCGTACACCGCCTCCGCCGAGTTCCTGCCCGACGGGCCCACCCTCGCCGACGACCCGCTGATGCTGTACTTCACCTCCGGTACGACGGCCCGCCCCAAGCTCGTCGAGCACACGCACGTGTCGTATCCGATCGGGCACCTGTCGACCATGTACTGGATCGGCCTCCAACCCGGTGACGTGCATCTGAACATCTCCTCACCCGGCTGGGCCAAGCACGCCTGGTCGAACCTCTTCGCCCCGTGGAACGCCGAGGCAACCGTCTTCATCCACAACTACACGCGCTTCGACCCGACCCGGCTGATGGCGGAGATGGACCGCGCGGGCGTGACGACCTTCTGCGCCCCGCCGACCGTGTGGCGCATGCTCATCCAGGCCGACCTCATCCAGCTGCGCACCCCGCCGCGCGAGGCGGTCGCCGCGGGGGAGCCGCTCAACCCCGAGGTCATCGAGCAGGTCCGGCGGGCCTGGGGCGTGACCATCCGGGACGGCTTCGGCCAGACGGAGACGGCCGTGCAGATCGCCAACAGCCCCGGCCAGCCGCTGAAGACCGGCTCGATGGGCCGCCCGAGCCCCGGCTACCGCGTCGAACTGCTCGACCCGGTGTCCGGCGCGCCCGGCGTCACGGAGGGCGAGATCGCGCTCGACCTGTCTGTCCGGCCGGTCGGCCTGATGACCGGTTATCACGGCGACGCCGACCGGACGGCGGAGTCGATGGCGGGCGGCTACTACCGCACCGGCGACATCGGGGAACGCGACGAGAACGGCTACGTCACCTACGTCGGGCGCGGCGACGACGTCTTCAAGGCCTCCGACTACAAGATCAGCCCCTTCGAGCTGGAGAGCGCGCTGCTGGAGCACGAGGCGGTGGCCGAGGCGGCCGTCGTGCCCGCCCCGGACGAGCTGCGGCTGGCCGTGCCCAAGGCGTACGTCGTCCTGGCCGAGGGCTGGGAACCCGGTCCCGGCACCGCGAAGGCGCTGTTCGAACACTCCCGGGAGGTCCTGGCGCCCTACAAGCGCATCCGGCGCCTGGAGTTCGCGCCGCTGCCCAAGACCGTCTCCGGCAAGATCCGCCGCATCGAGCTGCGCGAGGCGACGGCCGCGGGCTCGGCGGACGAGTACCGCGAGGAGGACTTCCGGTGACCGAAACGTCGTACGGCCATGGGTCGTACAGCCATGGCACGAGCACCACGGCGCTGCTCGGCGACACGATCGGCGGCAACCTGGACCGGGCCGTCGCCGCCTGGCCCGAGCGTGAGGCGCTGGTCGACGTGCCCTCCGGCCGGCGCTGGACCTACGCGCGGTTCTCGGCGGACGTCGACCGGCTGGCCTGCGCGCTGCTGGCGAGCGGGGTCGGCAAGGGGGACCGGGTGGGTGTCTGGGCGGTCAACTGCCCCGAGTGGGTGCTCGTCCAGTACGCCACCGCCCGCATCGGGGCGATCATGGTGAACATCAACCCGGCGTACCGCACGCACGAGGTGGAGTACGTCCTCAACCAGGCCGGCGTCTCCCTGCTGTTCGCCTCCGTCAGTCACCGGACCAGCGACTACCGGGCGATGACCGAGCAAGTGCGGGACAGTTGCCCGCGGTTGAGGGAGTCGGTGTTCTTCGGCGATCAGAGCTGGGAGGCGCTGCTGGGCCGCGCGTCCGAGGTCGGTGCCGAGGAACTGCTCGCCAGGGCGGGCGAGCTGTCCTGCGACGACCCCGTCAACATCCAGTACACCTCGGGTACCACGGGCTTCCCCAAGGGGGCGACCCTCTCCCACCACAACATTCTGAACAACGGTTACTTCGTCGGGGAGCTGCTCGCCTACAGCGAGCAGGACCGGATCTGCATCCCGGTGCCCTTCTACCACTGTTTCGGCATGGTGATGGGAAATCTCGCGGCCACCTCGCACGGCGCCTGCATGGTGATCCCGGCGCCGTCCTTCGACCCGAAGGCGACCCTGGACGCCGTCCAGGCGGAGCGGTGCACCTCCCTGTACGGCGTCCCGACCATGTTCATCGCGGAGCTGAACCTGCCCGACTTCGCGACCTACGACCTCTCGTCGCTTCGCACCGGCATCATGGCGGGCTCGCCCTGCCCGGTCGAGGTGATGAAAAGGGTGGTCGCCGAGATGCACATGGCCGAGGTCTCCATCTGCTACGGCATGACCGAGACGTCCCCGGTCTCCCTGCAGACCCGCCGCGACGACGACCTGGAGCACCGCACCGGCACGGTCGGCCGGGTGCTGCCGCACATCGAGGTCAAGGTCGTCGATCCGGCCACCGGTGTGACCCAGCCGCGCGGCGCCGCCGGCGAGCTGTGCACCCGCGGATACAGCGTGATGCTCGGCTACTGGGACGAGGCCGAGAAGACCGCCGAGGCCATCGACCCCGGCCGTTGGATGCACACCGGCGACCTGGCGCACATGCGCGAGGACGGCTATGTCGAGATCGTCGGCCGTATCAAGGACATGATCATCCGCGGCGGCGAGAACATCTACCCGCGCGAGATCGAGGAGTTCCTCTACGGCCACCCGAAGATCAGGGACGTCCAGGTCGTCGGCGTACCGCACGAGGCGTACGGCGAGGAGGTCCTGGCCTGTGTGATCCCGCACGACGTCGCCGCGCCGCCGACCCTGGAGGAGGTGCGCGCCTACTGCGAGGGCAGGCTGGCGCACTACAAGGTGCCGAGCCGGCTCCAGGTGCTGGACGCCTTCCCGATGACGGTCTCGGGCAAGGTGCGCAAGGTGGAACTGCGGCAGAGGTACGGCAGGTAGGCCGGCGTTCCGGTGGCGCGGCGGTCGGCTCAGGCGCCCGGGGAGTCGAGCCGCTCGGCCGCCGCGTTCACGGGCTGGGGTGTGCCCGTGAGATCCAGGACGAAGAGGGGGACGGCGAGGGAGTCTGCGCGGGCGCGTGCGTCGGCGGTGTAGCCGGCGAGGGAGAAGTACACGCAGTCCGCGGAGTCCGTCATCGCCGTCAGCCACAGGCACTCCACGTCCCGCAGCGACGCCGGGTGCACGCTCGGATCGACATGCGCCAGCAGCCCTCGCGCGGCGAGCCCGATGCCGGAGGTGGGCCGCTGGTCCGCCCGCCGGATGTCCTGGTGCCCGAGCCACCGCAGATACAACGCGGTCGCCGTGACGGCGTCTCGGGCGGTGCGGATGGCGATGGGACGGAACGGGACCCGGGAGGGCGGGGGAGTGTCCGGGCAGGGCCCGGTGTCCGAGGGTGCCGCCTCGGCGTCCTCGGTCGGCCGCCCCGTCTCCCCTGTTTCCCGCGCTTGCGCCCTCTCGGTTCCGGCGTCCTCGGCTCCCGTCCACGTCCCCGCCGCTCCCGGCGCCGTTCCCGTTTCCGCGGCCCCGGCCCCCGCTTCCCCGACGGCTCCTTCTGCCGCTGCGGTCACCGGGATGCGCAGGACCGCTCCGCAGGCACAGCCCAGTTCCGGGCGGGGCCATTGGTCGTGGCGGCCGCAGGACGGGCAGCGGACGGTGATCCACTCCTCCTCCCACGCCCGGTGCGCGACGGCCGTCGGGGCCGCGTGGTGGTCGAGGCGGGGCGCGATCGGGGTGCCGCACGCGCAGGGGTAACAGGGGGCGGTGTAGCGGCGCTCGCGCCGGCAGGCCGGGCAGCGCACCCGCACGCTCTCGGGCATGCGCCCATCGTCCTCCAGTGAGCCCCCGCTTGTCCGTCTCTTGACGGGGTTCTCCCACCCCCTTAGATTGATTCCAGATAGTAGAAAACATTTTCCGCGATACGGAATACTCTCCGGCGGGGATGGTGTCGAAGTGCTCACCGCGGGGCGCGACGGGAGTACGCATCCGACAGCTCAAGCAGCTGAAGCAGTCGAAGCAGGAGTACTCGATGGCTCGTATGACCGCTGCCCGTGCGGCAGTTGAGATCCTCAGGCGTGAGGGCGTCACCGCCGCGTTCGGTGTCCCCGGCGCGGCGATCAACCCCTTCTACGCGGCCCTCAAGGCCTCCGGTGGCATCGCCCACACGCTGGCCCGGCACGTGGAGGGTGCCTCCCACATGGCCGAGGGATACACCCGGACCCGTCCGGGCAACATCGGCGTCTGCATCGGCACCTCGGGCCCGGCCGGCACCGACATGATCACCGGCCTGTACTCCGCGATCGGCGACTCGATCCCGATCCTGTGCATCACGGGCCAGGCCCCGACCGCGGTGATCCACAAGGAGGACTTCCAGGCCGTCGACATCGCGTCGATCGCCAAGCCGGTCACCAAGATGGCGGTCACCGTGCTGGAGGCCGCCCAGGTCCCCGGAGTGTTCCAGCAGGCGTTCCACCTCATGCGCTCCGGCCGTCCGGGCCCGGTGCTGATCGACCTGCCGATCGACGTGCAGCTCACCGAGATCGAGTTCGACCCGGACACCTACGAGCCGCTGCCCGTCTACAAGCCGGCCGCGACCCGCGCCCAGGTCGAGAAGGCGATCGGGATGCTCAACGCCTCCGAGCGCCCGCTGATCGTCGCGGGGGGCGGTGTCATCAACGCCGACGCCTGCGAACTCCTCGTCGATTTTGCCGAGTTGACCGGCATCCCGGTCGTGCCGACCCTGATGGGCTGGGGCGCCCTGCCCGACGACCACGAGCTGAACGCCGGCATGGTGGGCCTCCAGACCTCGCACCGCTACGGCAACGCGACCTTCCTGGAATCCGACTTCGTCCTCGGCATCGGCAACCGGTGGGCCAACCGGCACACCGGAAAGCTCGATGTCTACACGGCAGGACGGAAGTTCGTCCACGTCGACGTCGAGCCCACCCAGATCGGCAAGATCTTCGCGCCGGACTTCGGCATCGCCTCGGACGCCAGGGCCGCCCTGGAGCTGTTCGTCGAGGTGGCCCGGGAGGTGAAGGCGACGGGCGCGCTGCCCGACCGTTCCGCGTGGGCGGCCGCCGCGCAGGAGAGGAAGGCCACCCTCCAGCGCCGTACGCACTTCGACGACATCCCGATCAAGCCGCAGCGCGTCTACGAGGAGATGAACAAGGCCTTCGGCCCGGAGACGCGTTACGTGAGCACCATCGGCCTGTCGCAGATCGCCGGTGCCCAGATGCTGCACGTCTACCGGCCGCGTCACTGGATCAACTGCGGTCAGGCCGGCCCGCTCGGCTGGACCGTCCCGGCCGCGCTCGGCGTCGCCAAGGCCGACCCGGAGGCGTCCGTCGTGGCCCTCTCCGGGGACTACGACTTCCAGTTCATGATCGAGGAACTGGCGGTCGGCGCGCAGCACAGAATCCCGTACGTCCATGTCCTGGTCAACAACTCCTACCTGGGCCTGATCCGCCAGGCGCAGCGCGGGTTCGACATGGACTTCGAGGTCAAGCTGGAGTTCGAGAACATCAACTCGCCCGAGTTGGGCGTCTACGGCGTCGACCACGTCAAGGTCGCCGAGGGCCTCGGCTGCAAGGCGATCCGGGTGACCGACCCCGGCGAGTTGGGCGCGGCCTTCGAGCAGGCCAAGAAGCTCGCCTCCGAGTTCCAGGTCCCGGTGGTCGTCGAGGCGATCCTGGAGCGCGTCACCAACATCTCCATGAGCGGCACCAACGACATCGGCAACGTCGTGGAGTTCGAGGAGATCGCCACGGAGGAGTGGCACGCGCCGACGGCGGTCAGGACGCTCAAGGTCTGACGCGCCGAGAATCGCCGGGAACGCCGGGGAGCAAGGAGAAACACCGAGAACACGGCGACGCGGCTGGACGCGGCGCAGGACGAGAGGGGCGGCCCGCCCGGAGGGATGGGCCGCCCCTTCGTCACGCCGATCGGTCCGAGCCGTCTCCGTCGCCCCGCCCCCGCACGAGTAGGCCGTCCCCCGCCCGAATCGCCGCCTCGTGGAACGCGAACAGAAGCCCTGCCCCGTTGCCTCGGCCCGCGTGCCCGACCCGCCCGCGGCGCGAACCGCGGGACGAGGGCGAGGACGAGGACGTGCAGGGCCGGCTCCCGGTTCGCCCCTGCGGGGCCACCGCCATCGACGTGTCGCACTCGGACAGGCTCTTGCGGCCTGTGGCGTCCGCGTCGCCTGGCGACACCAGGAGGGAGCGCTCGACGGTCAGGACGTCCAGCGCCCGGCGGGCGGTCCGGGTACGGCGGGGCGGAGGGCCCGCAGCAGGCCCGCGGCCCGTCGTCCGGCGCGCAGCTCGGCGAGGGCGGCATGGTCGTCGGTGCGGTCCCGCGCCCGGGGCGGTCCGGCGGGTCGGGCGAGTGCCGTGCGGACCACCGCTGGTGAGCGGCGGAAGAGGAGGCGGCGGGAGAAGAGGCGGGAGAGGCAGGAAGGCGGAGAACTGGGGAGGCGGGGCCTGCCCGGCAGCCTCGGAGGACGCTTCCGAGGTCCGCAGTCCGCCGGGCCGGCCCGCCTCGAGGGCGCCCCGCAGACGCAGGGCGACCACGGCCACCGTGACGGCGGCGCGGGGTTCTCCCCGCAGCAGCGCGACCTCGTCCGGCCGGAGCCGGATCGAGGTTCCCGCGCTCGGAGCGACCCCTGGGGCGGGACCCGCCGCCCCCGTGCCGGCGGGCCCCGCATGACCACAATGTGCCCTCGCCCGGCCTCGGTTGAAGCCTTTGAACCATGTTCAGAGGTTGATTTGAGGTTGTCGTACCCGGCCTACGCCTCGTTCGTACCCCGGCCTACGCCTCCTGTTGTCCGTGGTGCTCCGACAGTCCCGGCCAGTCGTCGGGGCCGCCGCCCTGCCAATCGATGAGATCACCCTCCTCCACCTCGACGCGGTCCAGGTCGGCGAGGCGGAGGATCTCGACGACATCGTCGAGATGCGTGGCGATCCCCAGGGTGGCGTCGCCCGAGGTGACCCGGCGGGAGCCGTCCAGGGCCGGCGGGTGGACCACGATGTGCGGGTGCTGCGTCGGATTGCCCATGCCCTCAGATTCCTGCGGGCGGGACCCGTCCGCACGCCGGGGGGCGAACCGGGCGGGTCGGCGGTCCGCCGTCCCCGCCATGCGCGGGTATGCCCGCTGCCCGCTGCCCGCACAACGCAGCGCGCTCCCCGGCGGGACCGGGCACGGTCTCGCCGGGGAGCACGGGGAGCACGGGGAGAATGGGGAGCACGGGGAGGGTGGGGAGGGTGTTCGGAAGGGATTCGGAAGGGACTCGGAAGGGACTCGGAAGGGACAGGGACCGCGGCGGATGCGACGGAGCCGGGGCGTCCTCCCTCAGGTCGAGAGGAGCGCCACGTTTCCTTCACCACCGCACTGGCTCGCACGCCGCCGCGGCTCCTGTCCCCTCGCCCGTTCCGCACCGCGATCACCCCTCATCCGGATCACCGGTGCGGACGGGCCGCGCCCTGGACCATGACGTGACGTCAGGTGGAGGGCGCGAGACGGGACTTCGGTCCTCGCGCAGGCGCTGACCGAATCCTCCACGCGCTTGCCGGGTGCGGGGTCGCGGCGTGGAGGGGGCTGGATTCCGGCGGCGCCGTCGCCTGGGCGCGACAGGACAGATGTCAGCGGCGGCGCCGCCCGGAAGTCTGGGGAGGTGTTACAGCTGGGCGCCGGAAAGCCGTTCCACGGCGCGCAGCAGCGCCGAGTGGTCCAGGCCGCCGTCGCCCTGAGCGCGCAGGCTCGCGACGAGTTGCGCGACCACGGCGCCGACCGGCAGGGCCGCGCCGACGGTGCGGGCGGCGTCCGTGACGATGCCCATGTCCTTGTGGTGCAGGTCGATGCGGAAGCCCGGGCCGAAGTCGCGGTTCAGGAAGTTGTCCTTCTTGCGCGTCAGTACGGTCGACCCCGCCAGACCACCGTTGAGGACGTCCAGTGCGGCCTTGAGGTCCACGCCCGACTTCTCCAGGAAGACCACGGCCTCGGCGCACGCCTGGATGTTCACGGCGACGATCAGCTGGTTCGCCGCCTTCACCGTCTGGCCCGAGCCGTGCGGCCCACACAGCACGATGGTCCGGCCGAGCGCCTCGAAGACCGGCTCGGCCTGGTCGAAGTCGGCCTGCTCGCCGCCGACCATGATGGACAGGACGGCCTCGACCGCCCCGGCCTCACCGCCGGACACCGGCGCGTCCAGGACGCGGATGTCCTTGTCCTTCGCCGCCCTGGCCAGGTCGACCGAGGTCTGCGGAGTGATGGAGGACATGTCGATCAGCAGCGTGCCGGGGCGCGCGTTCTCCAGGATGCCCTCGGGGCCGTAGGCGATGGCCTCGACCTGCGGGGAGGCCGGGACCATGGTGATCACCACGTCGGCGTCGCGGACGGCCTCGGCGATCGAGCCGGCGGAGTGGCCGCCCGCGGCGGTCAGCCGGTCCAGCTTCTCCCGCTCCAGCGTGTAACCGGTTACCTCGTAACCCGCCTTGATCAGGTTCTCGGACATGGGGGAGCCCATGATGCCGAGACCGATCCAGGCGATCTTGGGGAGGTTGCTCATGATGGGGTGCCTCTCGGTACGGGGATGTTCAGCGTGCGGCGCGGGCCCGGGTCCTGCCTGGCACTCACTACCGGGGCAGCCAGTCGAAGGCCTCCGCGCTCGGACGGTCGCCCGGCTTGTACTCCAGGCCCACCCAGCCCTCGTAACCGGCCTTGCCGAGCCGGTCCAGCAGGTCCTCCAGGGGCAGTGAGCCGGTGCCCGGCGCGCCGCGGCCCGGGTTGTCGGCGATCTGGACATGACCGGTCCTGGACGCGTACCGGTCGATCACCGAGGGGAGGTCCTCGCCGTTCATCGACAGGTGGTAGAGGTCCATCAGGAACCGGGCGTTGCCGAGACCGGTCGCCGCGTTCACCCTGTCGACGACGCCCACGGCGGCCGGGGCCGACACCAGCGGATACCGCGGCGACTCGGGCCGGTTCAGCGCCTCGACCAGCAGGATCGCGCCGATCCGGTCGGCGGCCCGCGCCGCGAGCACCAGGTTCTCCAGCGCGAGCGCGTCCTGGTCGGCCGGGTCCACGCCGTCCACGCGGTTGCCGTAGAGCGCGTTGAGCGCCGTACAGCCGAGGGACTGCGCGAAGCCGGCGGCCACGTCGATGTTGGCGCGGAACCTCTCCGACTCCGCGCCCGGGATCGACAGGGCGCCGCGGTCGGGGCCGGGCAGCTGTCCGGCGTAGAAGTTCAGGCCGGTGAGCCGGACGCCGGCGTGCTCGACGGCCGCCTTCAGCGCGTCCAGTTCGGACTGCTCCGGGGTGGGGGAGTCGACCCAGGGCCACCACAGCTCGACCGCGGTGAAGCCGGCCGCGGCGGCGGCAGCGGGGCGCTCCAGGAGCGGGAGTTCCGTGAAGAGGATCGACAGGTTGACGTTGAAGCGCTGCTCTGCGAATCCCATGGGGTCCGGCGCTCCCTTCTGTGGCTGGCTTCCGCATCGGCCTTCCGCAGCGGCCATGTATTCCGTATTGCGGAAGTTAGTTTCTGCTTATTGGAAGATTGCCGTCGGGGATCGTGGCTTGTCAAGAGGTGCGGCGGAGACGGAACCCCGGAGCCCCCCTGACCGACCCGCCGGTCGGTTAAGGTCGGGGTCCGGAGCCGCCCCGATGGTCCGTTCGTGTGCCGAGGGGGCGCGCCCGGACCGCCCTCCTCGGTGAGGTCAGGTGCGAAACGCGCAGGTCAGGCAGGTCGGAAAGGTATGGGGCGCGATGCGACTGAGGGTTGAGTTCACCACCGAGCCCTTCGATCTCGACGAGGCACCCGCGCACGCGCTGGTCGCCCGCGAGGTCGTCGAGGCCGCCGACCTGGACGCGGTGGACGTGGGCCCCTTCGGCAACACCGTGGAGGGTGGCGCCGACGCCGTCCTGGGTGCGGTCGACGCCCTGCTCCGCAGGACCCTGGAAGCTGGTGCCACCCGGATCTCCCTCCAGGTCAACGTCCTCGGGGAGGGCGAATGACCGGGTCGGGGCAGGAGTCCTTCATCGCCGCCGTGAAACCCCTGGTCGACGCCATGGGCGGGGAGCTGGTCCCGCCGGACGAGGCCGGTCCCGACGACGTCGTGCTGTCCTGGGAGGGCGCCGACGCCGTCGCCGTACGGCTGCCGCAGCTCGCCGACTCCCTCGATCACATCCTGGCCGCGATGGAGCGGAAGAAGGGCAAACCCCTCGCCGACCTGGACCGCAAGGCGAAGCAGGAGGTCGTGCGGATACTGGAGGTGCGCGGCGCGTTCTCGGTGCGGCACGGCGTGGAGACCGTGGCGAGCGCTCTCGGAGTGAGCCGTTTCACCGTTTACAACTACCTCAACCGCGAGAAGGGGAGCTGAGCGGGCGTCCGTGACCCCGCGGGGGGCTCCGGGTTTCGTTACCCGGAATTTTCAACAAAGTGTTGACTGGTTGTCGTGGGTAGGCGTTAGCTGGCCGCAGTCCGATCAGCACGAAGGCCGTTCACGGCCACGGAGGCTCCCGTGACGTCGACTTCCCCGCCCCCGGGACTGGCCCGGTTCAACGCCCTCGAAGAGTCCGCGGCCCGCGCCGCACTCCACGAGGCCTGCGCCTCCACCACCTGGGCGAAGCACCTCCTCGCGGCCCGCCCCTACGCCACCGCCGACGACCTCTACGCCGCCAGTGACGCCGCCACGGCCGACCTGACCGCCGCGGACCTGGACGAGGCGATGGCCGGTCACCCGCCCATCGGCCGTCCCAGGCCGGGTGACCCGACCTCCGCCCGCGAGCAGCGTGGCATGGCCGGGGCCTCCGAGGAGCTGAAGGCGCAGATGCTCGAACTGAACCTGGCCTATCAGGAGAGGTTCGGCCACGTGTTCCTGATCTGCGCCACCGGCCGGACCGGCGAGCAGATGCGCGACGCCCTACGGGAACGGCTCGCGAACGCGCCGGAACGGGAACGGGAGATCGTCCGCGTCGAGCTGGGCAAGATCAACCGCATCCGCCTGGCGCGACTCGTCGAAAACGGTGTCGACGAATGAGCCGGCCTCGGCCGACCACCAGGTGAGCGAGGGCGACCGAGCGACTGAACCGACCGAGGGACGACCGAGGACGATCGAGCCGCCCGAGGACGTCCGACCCGACCGAGCCGACCGAAGAGGACGCCCGTAACCATGAGCACCAGCACCACCGCCTCCGTGTCCACGCACATCCTGGACACCAGCGTCGGCCGCCCCGCCGAGGGTGTCGCCGTCCACCTCTCGGCCCGCGCCGGCCGGGACGCGGACTGGCAGGCGCTCGGCGGTTCCGCGACCGACACGGACGGCCGGTGCAAGGACCTGCCGGCCCTGCCGGAGGGAACCACCCACGTACGGCTCGACTTCGCCGTGGAGCCGTATCTCGAGAAGACCGCGAAGAAACAAGCCGATGCGCAGCAGGACGCCCCCGCGAATCGGGACAGCGGACCGGGCGTGTTCTTCCCGGAGGTGGCGATCACGTTCGCCGTCGTGCCGGGCGAGCACTACCACGTGCCGCTGCTGCTCAACCCGTTCGGCTACTCCGTTTACCGAGGGAGCTAGCTAGATGCCCACCTTTCTGGGACAGAACCAGTACGGCAAGGCCGAGAACCGAGTCGTCAAGATCACGCGGGACGGCGCCACCCACCACATCAAGGACCTCAACGTCTCGGTGTCGCTGAGCGGTGACATGGACGAGGTCCACTACTCCGGCTCGAACGCCAACGTCCTGCCGACCGACACCACCAAGAACACGGTGTACGCGTTCGCCAAGGAGCACGGCATCGAGTCCGCCGAGCAGTTCGGCATCCACCTCGCCCGCCACTTCGTCACCTCGCAGGAGCCCATCCACCGGGCCCGCATCCGCATCGAGGAGTACGCCTGGGAGCGGATCGAGACCTCCGGCGCCGGCGCGAGGGCGGGCGCCGAAGAGGCCAAGCACTCCTTCGTCCGCCAGGGCCAGGAGACCCGGCTCACCCAGATCACCTACGACGGTGAGTCCTGGGAGGTCGTCTCCGGGCTGAAGGACCTGGTCGTGATGAACTCGACGGACTCCGAGTTCTGGGGATACGTCAAGGACAAGTACACGACGCTCCCCGAGGCCTACGACCGCATCCTCGCCACCCAGGTGTCCGCCCGCTGGCGGTTCAACTGGACCGATGACGCGCGGGAGATGCCCAACTGGGAGGAGTCCTACGAGCAGACGAAGAAGCACCTGCTCCAGGCCTTCGCCGAGACGTACTCCCTCTCGCTCCAGCAGACGCTGTTCCAGATGGGTTCGCGGATCATCGACCACCGCGGCGAGATCGACGAGGTCCGTTTCTCCCTTCCGAACAAGCACCACTTCCTCGTGGACCTGGAGCCGTTCGGGCTGAAGAACGACACCGCCGACGGGGCCGTGTACTTCGCGGCCGACCGGCCCTACGGCCTGATCGAGGGGACCGTCCTGCGGGACGGCTGTGAGGCCCGCATACCGGTGGACCTCAGCAACCTCTGACGTATCCGATTCACCGCGGCACCCGTGACCGGGGGGAACAGGAACGGATGGCGAACGGGAACGGACGGCGAACGGGAACGGATGGGGAAACGGTCGCTACGCCCCTTTCCGCACCCGTACCCGTACCCGCACCCGCACCCGTCCCGCCCGGTCACGGCACTCAAAGCTCCCGGGGTCCTGCCGTGCCCTCTCCCTCTCAGCGCAAAGGACGAACCATGGCAGCAGACCGGCGCATCGTCATCGAGAACTGTGCGATCGCGACCGTCGACGCCCACGACACCGAGCATGCGAGCGGGTACGTCGTCATCGCCGGCCATCGCATCGAGTCGGTCGGCGCGGGCCCGGCCCCGGCGGGTCTGGAGAACGTCGCCCGCCGTATCGACGCCACCGGGCACCTCGTCACTCCCGGTCTGGTCAACACCCACCACCACTTCTACCAGTGGATCACCCGCGGCCTGGCCACGGACCACAACCTGTTCGACTGGCTGGTCGCGCTCTACCCCACCTGGGCCCGCATCGACGAGCCGATGGTCCGCGCCGCCGCGCAGGGTTCCCTCGCGATGATGGCGCGCGGTGGCGTCACCACCGCCATGGACCACCACTACGTCTTCCCGCACGGTTCCGGCGACCTGTCCGGCGCGATCATCGGGGCCGCCCGTGACATGGGCGTGCGCTTCACCCTGGCCCGGGGCTCCATGGACCGCAGCGAGAAGGACGGCGGACTGCCCCCGGACTTCGCCGTGGAGACCCTGGAGGGTGCCCTCGCCGCCACCGAGGAGACCGTACGGCAGCACCACGACGCCTCCTTCGACGCGATGACCCAGGTCGCCGTCGCCCCCTGCTCGCCCTTCTCCGTCAGCACCGAACTGCTCCGCCAGGGAGCTGAGTTGGCCCGCCGGCTCGGCGTACGCCTGCACACGCACGGCTCGGAGACGGTCGAGGAGGAGAAGTTCTGCCACGAGCTGTTCGGCATGGGCCCGACCGACTACTTCGAGTCCACGGGCTGGCTGGGCGAGGACGTGTGGATGGCGCACTGCGTCCACATGAACGACTCCGACATCGACGCCTTCGCCCGCACGAGGACCGGTGTCGCACACTGCCCGTCCTCCAACGCCCGGCTCGCGGCGGGGATCGCGCGGGTGCCGGACATGCTCGCGGCCGGTGTCCCGGTCGGCCTCGGCGTCGACGGCACGGCGTCCAACGAGTCCGGCGAACTCCACACCGAGCTGCGCAACGCCCTCCTGATCAACCGCCTCGGCGCTCACCGCGAGGCCGCCCTGAACGCCCGCCAGGCGCTGCGCCTCGGCACGTTCGGCGGCGCCCAGGTCCTCGGCCGGGCGAGCCAGATCGGCTCGCTGGAGCCGGGCAAGCTCGCCGACCTGGTGCTGTGGAGGATGGACACCCTCGCCCACGCCTCCATCGCCGACCCGGTGACCGCGCTGGTCCTCGGCGCGGCGGCCCCGGTCACCGCCTCCTTCGTGAACGGCCGTCAGATCGTCGAGGACGGCCGGCTGCTCACCGCCGACGAGGACGCGATCGCCCGCGCGACCCGCGAAGAGGCCCGGCGCCTGGCGCGGATCGCCGCCCAGGGCTGACCCGTTGAGACTCCGGCCGGGAGGGACGGCTCCCGGCCGGTGGCCCTGGACCCGAGAGGGTCCACGGCGGCCGTGACCGGGGCGCGCGCGGACGCGCGCGCCCCGGAGCGGTCACCCCTGCCGTTGCCCGCGGTCTCCCACCGCTTCCCGCAGTCGAGCCGCTCCGCTGTTTCCAGCCGTCCCCACCGTTACGAGCGTTCCCGACATTCCCAGCATTTCGAGCGTTCCCAGCGTTTCCCCGGTCCCGCACGACCGTGCACCACCTCCATGAAACCCACGCCAGAGCTGCCGTGTAACCGACCGGAGGAGAGCCGCCGTGTCCACGCAACCACCCGCCTCGACAGCCGAATCAGCCGCTCCGCCCATCCACCCCGTGGACGAGAGACTGCCCGCCCTGAAAATGGCGACAAGCGGTCTCCAGCACGTTGCCGCCATGTACGCCGGAGTCGTCGCCCCGCCGCTGATCGTCGGCGCGGCCGTCGGTCTGACCGCCACCGAACTCACCTTCCTCACCGGCGCCTGTCTCTTCACCGCGGGCCTGGCCACCTTCCTCCAGACACTGGGCATCTGGAAGATCGGCGCCCGCCTGCCCTTCGTCAACGGCGTCACCTTCGCCGGTGTCGCCCCCATGACGGCGATCGTCGCCTCCACCGAGGACAAGTCCGACGCGCTGCCCGTCATCTTCGGCGCGGTGATCGTGGCGGGACTGCTGGGCTTCCTCGCGGCCCCGATCTTCTGCAAGGCGGTCCGCTTCTTCCCGCCTGTCGTCACCGGCACCGTGATCACCCTCATAGGCGTCTCCCTGCTGCCGGTCGCCTTCGGCTGGGCGCAGGGCCCGAACCCGGCGGGGAGCGACTACGGCTCGGCCACGAACCTCACGCTCGCGGGCGTCACCCTGCTGCTCGTCCTGCTCCTGCGCCGCTTCACCCGGGGCTTCGTCAAGCAGATCGCCGTGCTGCTCGGCCTGGTCGCCGGAACACTCGTCGCGATCCCGTTCGGCGTCACCGACTTCGGGCCCGTCGCCGCCGCGGACGTGGTCGGCTTCCCGACCCCCTTCCACTTCGGCGCCCCGCAGTTCCAGCTCGCGGCCATCCTGTCGATGTGCGTGGTGATGGTGGTGTCGATGACCGAGTCGACCGCCGACATGCTGGCGCTGGGCGAGATCGTCGACCGTCCGGCGGACGAGAAGACGATCGCGGCGGGTCTGCGGGCAGACACCCTCGGCTCGGCGCTCAGTCCCGTCTTCAACGGTTTCATGTGCAGTGCCTTCGCCCAGAACATCGGCCTGGTCGCGATGACCCGGATCCGCAGCCGGTACGTCGTCGCGTCCGGCGGCGCCTTCCTGGTCCTCATGGGCCTGTGCCCGATGGCAGCCTCGCTGATCGCCGTCGTGCCGCGCCCGGTGCTCGGCGGGGCGGGCGTCGTGCTGTTCGGCTCTGTCGCGGCAAGCGGTATCCAGACCCTCGTCCGGGCCGGCCTGGAGAAGGACAACAACGTCCTGATCGTCGCCGTGTCCCTCGCCGTCGGCATCATCCCGATCACCGCGCCGGGTTTCTACCACGCCTTCCCGGAGACGGCACGGATCGTCCTGGACTCGGGCATCTCCACGGGCTGCGTGGCGGCCGTCCTGCTCAACCTCGTCTTCAACCACCTCGGCAGGTCCGCCGACGCCCAGGACGTGACACATCCGATGGAGGCGGGCGAGGAGATCACCGGGGCGACCCGGGCCCCTGCCACGCCATGAGGTGAGCGAACAACTCCGCCTGCTCGACGGCGTCGTCCAGCGCGTGATGGGTGTGACGGCGCCTCGGCAGCAGTTCCGCCGGCATGGAACGCTTGGCCACCGCCCGCAGCGGCACCCCGGCCTTCGCGGCGTACAGCGTCTTCATGTCCAGGCACCCCGAGTGCCCGAAGGGGCTCTCACCGGTGAAGCGGATCAGATACCAGTAGAGGAACGTCCAGTCGTACGACGCCGGGTAGCCGCACATCACCGGCTGCGCGCCCTCGCTCACCTCGCGCACCCAGCGGGTGAACTGGCCCAGTGCCAGGGCGGGATCGAGCCCCTCGGTGCGCAGGCGCTCACGGTCGAGGCCGCTGACGGCGAGCGCCTCCGGGACGAAGTCGTCGCTGACGGGACACAGTTCGCGGTAGAAGGTCCGCGCCTCGGGGTCGGCCGCTGTGAACCCGTCGGCGTCCTGCACCCCGGCGACGGCCGCGCCCAGACTGAGCATCGAGTAGGGGCCGGGGATCGGGCCGTCGGCCTCGATGTCCACGGAGATGTAGAGGCTGGGTCTGCTGCGTCGAACGGCCATGGGACGCGAGCATCGCAGGTCGGGTGCGGCCCGCGCATCCGCATTCCGAGCGAGGGGCGGCCCGCACACCCGTTCCCGGGTCCCCGACCCCGACTCCGACCCCGACCGGCGGCAGCCTCCCCGCCCCCTCGGCCCCCTCCCGCCTCCGAACGGTTCAGCGGGATGTGTGACGGGACGGCCGGTCCGGTCGACGCCGGGCGGCGCGGCCGGCCTTGACCGGCCCGGGCTCCGCAGGCCGGGTCAGCCCCCGTCCTGCCGCTGTGACGTCCGCAGCACCGCCGCCGCCAGTGCCAGGGCCGCCGCCGCGATCACCGTCGCCACCCGGAAGGCCAGCTGGTAGCCCCCGGCCGTGGCCGTGAGGGGGGCGGTGCCCGTGGCGAGGAGGGTGTCGGTGTGCTGGGCCGCCAGGGTGGACAACACCGCCAGGCCCAGGGACCCGCCCACCACCTGGGTGGTGTTGAAGAGACCGGAGGCCAGCCCGGTGTCCTCCTCCCGGGCCCCCGACATCGCGAGGCCGGTCAGCGCGGGCATCGCGGCGGCGAAACCGGCCGCCAGCAGCAGCATCGGCGGGAGGACGTCCGTCGCGTACGAGCCGTCGGCCGGGGCGCGGCCCAGCAGCGCCATCCCCGCGGTGATCAGGACCAGACCGGACAGCAGCACGCGGTACGCGCCGAAGCGGGCGATCGTCCGGGCGGACAGGCCGAGCATCAGCAGGCCGATCGCGACCGGTGCCGGAAGGAAGGCCGTACCGGTGGCCAACTCGCCGTATCCGAGAACGCGTTGCAGGTACAGGGCGCCGATGAACTGGAAGCCGTACATCGTGGCGATCATCAGGATCTGGACGGCGTTCGCGCCGCTGTGGAGCCGGGAGCCGAACAGTCGCAGGCGCAGCAGGGGGCGGGCGGTGCGGGCCTGGCGCAGGACGAAGCCGACGAACAGGCGGCGGCGAGCAGGGCCAGAAGCGCGGTGGCGGTGGCGTCGCGGTCGCGGCGCCGACGATGACGTACACGGTGAGCATGAGCGCGCCGGTCACCAGAGCGGCACCGGGGTAGTCGGCGCCCCTGCCGAGGCCGGCGCCGGGGTCCGGGGCGAGGATGCGCACGGCGGCGAAACAGGCGAGCACGCCGATCGGCAGGTTGATGAGGAAGATCCAGTGCCAGGTGAGGAGTTGGGTCAGCGCCCCGCCGAGGAAGGTGCCGAGCGCACCGCCCGCCGCGCCCACGGCACTGAACACCGCGATGGCGCGGGCTCGTTCGCGCGGCTCGGGGAACAGGGCGACCAGCATGCCGAGGACGACGGCCGAGGTCATGGCCCCGCCCACGCCCTGCAGGGCACGGGCCGCGATGAGCACGCTCTGCCCGGTGGCCACCCCGCACAGCACGGAGGCCGCGGTGAACACCGCCAGGCCCGCTGTGAACATCCGCTTGCGGCCCACCAGGTCGCCCAGCCGCCCGGCCAGCAGGAGCAGGCCGCCGAAGGGGATCAGGTAGGCGTTGACGACCCAGGCCAGGCCCGGACCGCTGAAGCCGAGGTCGCTCTGGACGGCGGGCATCGCCACGGTGACGATGTTGCCGTCCAGGATGGTCATCAGCGTGCCGGCGCACAGGACGACGAGGGACGCCCGGCGGGAGTACGTCCGGGGGTGTGACATCCGGTCCGGTGTCCGGTCCGGTGTCCGGTTCGGTGGGTCGACCGTGGTGGACATGGTCTGTCGGCCTCCGCAATCTCCGTAGGAACGATGCGTGCCCTTGGTGCACGTCTTGTAACGGAGGCCATCGTGAGTGACTCTGGAGGGAGCCGTAAGGAGGCAGTCGGATGTCCCGGAGGAACACCGGTGTTACCCCTCAGGTGGTGAACGCGCACGCGTGCCCGGTGCGCGAGGTTCTTGACAGGGTCTCGGGCAAATGGAGCGTGCAGATCCTCGTCGCGGCCGCGCACGGCCCGATCCGCTTCACCGAACTGGAGCGCGGCATCGAGGGCATCAGCCGTCGCATGCTGACCCTCACCCTGCGCAACCTCGAGCGCGACGGACTCGTCACCCGCACCGTGCACCCGACGGTGCCGCCGAAGGTGGAGTACGAACTGACACCGGTGGCGCGCGAGTTGCACGAGACCCTGTTGCGCCTGACCGGCTGGGCGGAGCGCAACAGGGTCTACATCGCCGAGTCCCGCGCAGCCTACGACAACGAGCACGACCGGGAGTCGGCCGAGGCTTAGGGCCTGTCGTTCGGATCACGCCACAGACGCACCGCGCTGGACAGCACCGTTGAATTCCTGCGGCCTGAGCCAAACGACAGGCCCCAGGCCCCCTGGGAGAGCTTCCGGTCAGAGCCCGAACAGGCCCGGATCGGTGGCCAGTTGCTTGAAGTGGTCCTGGGGGTCGGCGACCATCCGGCGTGCCCGCAGATCCAGCAGGCCGCCCACCGCGGAGAGTTCGGCCGCGACCGTGCCGTCCGTCTTGCGGATGGTCTGCTCGATGCGGAACGTCTTGCCGCCGCCCCACTCGAAGGCGCACGTCACATCGACCTCGTCGCCCGCGAGCAGCTCCCGCTTGTAGCGGATGGTGGTCTCCAGAGCGACCGGTCCGACGCCCCGGCCGATCAGCCCGGCCTGGGTGATGCCCGCGGCCCGGAGCAGCGACCAGCGCGCGTGCTCGGCGTAGTTGATGTACACGCTCTGGTTGAGATGGCCCTGCACGTCGGTCTCGTATCCGCGCACGGTGACCCGCACGGAAAACGGCTCGCTCACGGCTTCCCCTTCTCGTCGACGAGCACGGTCGATGCCCTCTCCACCGATCTTGGCACGCCCTCACACCCGGCGTGGGGAAGCCAGCAGATAGCGCGTTCTGCTCCGGGGATCGGTGTGTTCGCTCGCCTGCCAGCCCGCCTTCTCCAGGGTCACCGCGCAGGCGCCCAGCGTCCCGTCGTCCGGCCCGCGCACGGCGACCGCGTCCGGCTGAGGAGTGGCGCGCACCCGATAGCCGTCGCTGGCGGGCTCGCCTGCGTCCGGCCCGGCCGGCCGGTGTCCGGCCGCCTCCAGGGCGAGCGCGGCGGCCTGCACCAGATGCGTACGCTCCCACCCGCAGGGCCGGTCCACCGCCCCGTCAGGGTTGGTCATCCGGCGCAGCTCCAGCAGGCCCTGCCAGGCACTGCGCACCTCCCGCATCCGCGACGGCCCTCCGTCCGGCGGCTGCTCCTCCCCGCCGACCCGTGCGGTGAACACGCCGGTCGGCGCGCGCGGGGCATCGACCGCGGCGGCGGGACCGGCCTCGGGCTCCGCCTCGCGTATCCGGTGCCCGGCCGGGGTGAGGAAGTGGTCGTGCGGCGGACGCGGATGCCGGAAGGCGAGGCCCCGCTCGAGCAGCGCGGCGAGCTGGGACTCCGTGCCCCGCAGTCGCCCGGTGACGGGATCGGCGGTGTCGATCACACGGCGCTGGGCGGCGGTCGGCGGTCGTGTCACGGCGTACTCCCTCCGGGCGGCGGTACGGCTGTCCCACCGCTACGAAGGCTACGGCCAGGCACTGACAGCCGGCCCCCCCGCCGACGCTCCCGCCCGCCGCTCAGGCCCCCGGCCGGATGTTCCACCCCGCGATCACATGGCGGCCGTGCTCCGTGCCCAGTCGGCCGAGCGTCCCGGTCGCCAGTTGGAACAGCGCCCCGGCCGACGGTGGCAGACCGAGCCTGCGCGCCGTGAGCACCCGCAGGAAGTGCCCGTGCGCCACCAGCACCACGCACCCCTCCGTGTTGGCGAGCGCCGCGTCCACCTTCGCCAGCATCCGGTCGGCCCGCTCCCCCACCTGCTCCGGCGTCTCCCCGGGATGCTCCGGCGGGCCGGGCGTGACTCCGTCCGTGAACAGGAACCAGCCCGGCCGCTCCCGCTGGATCTCGACGGTCGTGACGCCCTCGTACCCGCCGTAGTCCCACTCCTGGAGGTCCGCCTCGACCCGCACCTCGTGCAACCCGATCAGTTCGGCCGTCTCCCGCGCCCGCTGGAGCGGACTGGAGAACGCGGCGCCGATCCGGTGCGACCGGATGAGCGGCACCAGCCGCCGCGCCTCCTCCCGGCCGTGCTCGGTGAGCGGGACGTCGGTCAGTCCGGTGTGCCGGCCGGAGCGCGACCACGCGGTCTCTCCGTGCCGGACCAGGAAAAGATCACCCATGCAGCAAGAGTCGCACAGGCGTCCGCCGACGCCCGCGGTGCGGGGCGCCGGTCCGTCCCTTTTCACGGCTGAGCTGCGGGCCGGTACGGCGCGTGGGATCCGCGTTCCCGGACCGGTGATCGACCCCCCGTCCGTGACCCGACGGGCGGCTCGTCGCCTACGTGACACGGGGCGCCCTGCGGGTCGTGGGCGTACGTCCGCGACCCGCCGCGTACGAGACGGACGCGGCCCCCTCCTACGCGCCGCAGGCGCGGTGGGTGCCGCGGTGGTTCCCGGAGTCCCGTCCGCGGATGGCGCGCCGGCGCGGGCCGAGCCGCCTCGGTTCGTGCGGGGACGGCCGTATGCCGCGGACGCGAGCGGCACGACCGCGCCGCTCATGCCCGAACTCGCGGCGGACGCGGTACGGCACGGCCGGGAGCGGGGCCGTGACTTCCGGCTCCGTCCGATGCCGTGCCCGGCGGACGCCACGCTCCGCGTCGACGTGACGGACGCCCGCCCCGGCGAAGGCCCACCGCCCACCGCCCACCGGCCTCCGGCGCGCCTCAGCCGCCCGCGCCCGACGCGGAGTCCGGCCGGGGGCCTCCTCGTCGAGGCGCCGGCCACCCACCACTGGGTGACGACGGGCGGCGGCCCGTCCACCAGGGCGGTGTGGTGCGGGGTCGACCTCGGCCGACGGCCCGACAGGTTGTTCCCTACTGTCGGTAACCGCTCAGGAAACGCCCGATCCGCCCGATCGCCGCCTCCAGGTCCTCCGCGTGCGGGAGGGTGAGGATGCGGAAGTGGTCCGGGGTCGGCCAGTTGAAACCGGTTCCCTGGACGACCTGGATCTTCTCGCGCAGCAGCAGGTCCAGGACGAACTTCTCGTCGTCATGGAGGGGATGGACCTTGGGGTCGATGCGCGGGAACGCGTACAACGCGCCCTTGGGCTTCACGCAGGAGACGCCGGGGATCTCGTTGAGCTTCTCCCAGGCGATGTCACGCTGGTCGCGCAGTCTGCCGCCCGGCGCGGTCAGTTCGCGGATGGACTGGCGGCCACCGAGCGCGGCCTGGATGGCGTACTGGGCGGGCGCGTTGGCGCACAGGCGCATGGAGGCCAGCATGGTGAGGCCCTCCAGGTAGTCCCGCGCGTGCTGCCTGGGACCGGTCACCACGAGCCAGCCCGAGCGGAAACCCGCCACCCGGTACGTCTTGGAGAGGCCGCAGAAGGTCAGGACGACCAGGTCGGGGGCGAGCGCGGCGGCCGAGTGGTGCACGGCGTCGTCGTAGAGGATCTGGTCGTAGATCTCGTCGGCGAAGACCATCAGGCCGTGGCGGCGGGCCAGGTCGAGGATGCCCTCGATGATCTCCTTGGGGTAGACCGCGCCGGTGGGGTTGTTCGGGTTGATGATGACGACGGCCTTGGTGCGGTCGGTGATCTTGGACGCCATGTCGTCCAGGTCCGGGTACCAGTCGGCCTGCTCGTCGCAGAGGTAGTGGACCGCCTTGCCGCCCGCGAGCGTGGTGACGGCCGTCCACAGCGGGAAGTCGGGGGCCGGGATGAGGATCTCGTCGCCGTCCTCGATCAGCGCCTGTACGGCCATGGAGACCAGCTCCGAGACGCCGTTGCCGAGCCACACGTCGTCGACGTCGACCTCCAGGCCCCGGTCCTGGTAGCGCTGGGCGACCGCCCGGCGGGCCGTGAGGACGCCACGCGAGTCCGTGTAGCCGTGGGCCCGCGGGAGCATCCGGATCATGTCCTGGAGGATCTCCTCCGGCGCCTCGAAGCCGAAGAGTGCGGGGTTGCCCGTGTTGAGGCGCAGCACGCTGTGCCCCGCCGCCTCCAGTGCGTTGGCGTGCTCGATCACCGGGCCGCGGATCTCGTAACAGACCTCGCTGAGCTTGTTCGACTGCCGGAACTCCATGCGCCCCTCCGGTATCTGGTGTTACTTGGTTTTACCAAGTTCGAGCTTGGAAAGTCCAACGACATGTCTAGACTGCGTCGCATGCCACCTCGCCGAAGCTACGACCAGTACTGTTCCGCCGCCCGCGCCCTCGACACCGTCGGCGACCGCTGGACCCTGCTGATCGTCCGGGAGCTGCTCGCCGGCCCGCGCCGCTACACCGACCTGCACGCCGACCTGCCGGGCGTCAGCACGGACGTACTCGCCTCGCGACTCAAGGACATGGAGCGCGACGGGCTCGCCACCCGGCGCCGGCTGCCGCCGCCCGGCGCGGCCAACGTCTACGAACTCACCGGGCGCGGCCGTGCGTTGCTGCCCGTGCTCCAGGCGCTCGGTGCGTGGGGGCAGGCGGAACTGGGGGAGCGCGGGCCCACCGACGCGATCCGCGCACACTGGTTCGCGCTGCCCCTGCTGCGCGCCCTGGAGGGCGAGGGACTCGTCGAAGTCCGCCTGGACGAGGGCCACTTCCACCTCTTCGTCGGCACGGACGAAGGGCCCGTGTACGGCCACGGCGCGGCCCCCGGCGAACCCGACGCCCTGCTCGTCATGGACACCGCCACCTGTACGGCCGTGGCCCAGGGTGTGCTGAGCCTGCTCGACGCCGTGCGCGCCGGACGCGTCGAGGTGAGCGGCGAGGGCACCCTCGCCAAGGGGCTGCGGGAGGCCTGAGAACGCGGAAGGCCCGCACGGGGCGGGCCTTCCGCGTGGACGTCAGACGCCCGGCGGTACGTTTCTCGGCCGTCCCGGACCGCGGGTCAGGGCGTACCCGCCGATCCCGGCGAGCGCGGCCAGCACGCCGCCGATCCCGGTCCACACCCAGCGGTCGACCACCAGCCGGACGACCAGCCGTCGTCCGGCTCGATGCTCGACAGCACGGCGGAGGCCGACGGGTCGTCCTCGTCGTCCGCCGACGACTTCACGGCGACGCCCGGCACCAGGGGCTCGGCCAGCGAGCCGTCCACGGCCGCCGAACCGCCGATGTCCTTGGAGTCGACGCGCAGTTCGGCGCCGACCGGCAGACCGAGGTCGGCCGTCTTCAGACCGACGACCGTCAGACGGACGTAGTACGTGCCGGGCAGCGGGTCGTCGGCCCACGGCTCCGACCAGGCGCGGACCGTGCGCAGGACGCAGGCCAGCTCCAGCGAGGCGGTGCCGGGCGCGGCGGTGCGGGTCTGCGCGCCGTACTGGCAGGACTGGCGGCGCCGCAGACCGTCGTACACGTCGACCTGCCAGGTCTGCCCCGTGTGCTCCTCGGGCAGCTTCACCTTCGCCGTCACGGTGGGCCGTTGGCCCGCGTCGGCCGGGAACGACCAGTACAGGTAGTCGCCCGCGGAGCCGCTCGCGGTGGCCGTCCGCCCCTGGTCGACCTCCGTCGCCGTACGGAACGACGTGCCGGCCGTCGTGGGCGCCGAACCGTCCTCCGACGGGCTCGCGGACGGGGTGGAGTCGGCGGCGGCCGGGGTGGCCGCCAGGCCGAGCGCCAACAGGGTCGTGCTCAGAACACGGGTGATACGCATCAGTTGGTCCTCCAGACCGCGACACGCCAGCGTGACAGCCAGCCCCACAGGACGCCCGCGAGGAAGCCGGCCAGCACCAGGGCGCCGAGCAGCCACCAGCCGCGGCCGAGACCGAACGAGGCCACGTCGCTCGCCTGCGACGGCCCGTCGACCACGTCCACGGTCAGCTCCAGCGGCATGCCCGGCGTGGTCTTCACACCGGCCGCCGCCGAATAGGAGTTGGTCACCTGCACGCACACCGTCTCGGCGGGCGCTTCGTCGTCGTCGCTCTCCGCCTTCGGGTAGCGCAGACCGGTCGAGATGACGTCGGTACGGCCGTTCCCGGCCGCCTCGCCGCGCACGATCTCCCGGCCGTGCACCGTCACCGCCCGCACCAGCAACCCGTAGTCGGGGTTCATCGCCCGGTCCGCCGAGACGCTCACCGAGGCCCGCAACTCCTTGCCCGGGTCCAGGTCCACGCGGTACCAGCGCTCCTGGCCGAACTCCTCACGGTCGGTGTAGAGGCCCGACTTCAGCGTCGGCGCCTTCGCGCAGGAGTCCGCGCCCCGGGTGGCGACCGGCGTCACCACGGGGTCGGCCGCGCGGTCCACCAACTGGTTGACCTTGTCGGTGAGTTCGTCGGTGTGCTCCACCGAGGTGTAGGTGCCGCCCGTGGCCTCGGCGATGCAGCTGAGCTGCTGGCGCATCTTCACGTTCGGCACCAGGCCGAGGGTGTCGATGGTCAGGCCGATGCCCTTGGCCGCTATCTCGCGGGCCACCTCGCACGGGTCGAGCGGGGCGCAGGTGTCCTCGCCGTCGCTGATCAGGACGATCCGCTTGGAGCCGGTGCCCCCGTCGAGGTCCTCGGCCGCCTTCAGCAGGGCCGGTCCGATAGGGGTCCAGCCGGTGGGCGTGAGCGTGGCCACCGCGGCCTTGGCCTCGGTACGGTCCAGCGGGCCGACCGGGTAGAGCTGGGCGGTGTCCTTGCAGCCGGTCTTCTGGTCGTCGCCGGGGTAGTTGGCCCCGAGGGTGCGGATGCCGAGCCGGACCTCCTCGGGGGTCGCGTCCAGCACCTCGTTGAACGCCTGCTTGGCCGCGGCCATCCGCGACCCGCCGTCGATGTCCTTCGCCCGCATGGAACCGCTGACGTCGAGAACCAGGTTGACCTTGGGCGCATTGGCTGTGGTCTCGTCGGCGACCGCCCCGGCCGGGAACGCGAGCCCGGCCGTGAGCGCGGCGAGCAGGGCGCACAAGCCCGCCGCCAGCCGTTGTGTTCTGATCATCGGCGGATCCTATTGATCAGAGGTGTCCGGCTTCAAAACGTGATCAGAAAGCCCGGGTGACCAAAGGGTTGGGCAGCCGCGCCCACCGGTCCCCGGACCCGCCGGGCGACAGCCGCATCAGCGTCAGCGCCTTCACCGGCACCGGCTCCCCGCGCAGCGCCCGCAGGTCCCCCGTGTCCGGCACCTCCGGTACGGCCGCCGCCAGCGCCGTGCCCAGCGCCTCCCCGCTGCCCGCGGTGGCCGCCAGCGCGCCCGCCACCAGCGAGCCGAACAGTTTGCCGCGCAGCGCCGTCACGTCGTCGGTCAGGATCCGGGCCGGCAGCTCGGGCGCCGCCAGGCCGTGCCGGGCCAGGCGCGCCGGGCTGACCCGGATGTCGGCGAGGTCGCGGTAGACGAGCCGCACCGGTGCCCCCGACGCCGACAGCACGACCAGCAGGTTCTGGCCGTGCGCCTCCAACGCCACGCCCTGCTCCAGCAGCCGCAGCCCCACGGTGAGCGCGAGACGCGCGAAGTCGGCCAACCAGGCCGGTGAGGACGTCAGTTCGGTGGTGGCGAGGGCGGCCACCGGGACGACGTGCTCGCCGGGGCCCGCGTACACGGCGGGGGACTCCCGCAACACGGCCGCGAGATCGGGGGAGTCGGCCGTGACCGCGCCCAGTGAGCGGGTCATGTGCAGCAGGCCGTCCGTGCGTTCCGCCAGGCTCTCCGCGAACTCCGACAGGGCCGAGGAGGCGGCGACCGAGCCCACCGAGATGTCCCGCACCGACGACGTCAGCCGGGCGCTCAACGCCGTCTTCACGTGCGGGCCGTCCGGCACCGCGAGCGTGCGCAGCGACATCAGCGGATGCGCCGCGAGCCCCTCCACACACGACCGCTTCAGTACGTGCACCGCCTGCCACGGATGCACCGGAATCAACAGCAGCCGCCCCTCGCGCAGTTCGGCGGGCCACCCGCCCGAGACGAGACACTCGTCGGCCGGGACGGGCAGCAGACCCAGCCGCACCGCCGGCGGCCGGTGCTCCGGCCCGTAGGCCAGCTGTTCGGCCACCGAGAAACCTGGCCGGGAACGACAGTTGGGGTGGTACGGGTGCCCGTCGACCACCCGCTGCTCCCACTCCCAGTCGTGCGCGGGCCATCCTCCGACGCCGCCGGTGCCGGGATCCCCGGGTTGCTGTCCGGCCCGGGACAGCGCCAACGACGCCGTACTGTGCGCAAGTTCGCCGGCGAGGCCCCCGCCGTACGGCACGGCCAGGTCCGTCATCAGCCGCGCGGGATCGTCGTACGCCGTCCCGGCCAGGTCCACGGACGTCACGTAGGCGGCGGTCGCGTACGGGTCGGCGTGCGGGCCGTGCAGCCGGCGGCCGTCGGCGAGGTGCAGCGTCAGGCCGTCCCGGGCCGCCGCCCGGCGCACGACCCACGGCAGCGGCGTCGTGGGCGAGGGCCCGCCACAGACGGGTCAGCACGGCCGCGCGGGCGCCGGACAGCTCGGCCGCGAACCGCGCGGCGAGCGCGGGGCGCACGGCGGCGAGGTCGGCGGCCAGCTCGGCCTCGGCGGTGGGGGGACGGTGCACGGGAGGGCTCCTCGGGTACGGGTCGGGTACGGCTCGGGTGGGCGCAGGGCGTCACGGACGGGTCGTGACCACAGCGATACTGATCGTCTCCGCCCGCAAGAACCGTAGGGAACGAGTGGAACGCGTGGTTCTCATCCCCCCACCCGCCGGGTCGGCGTCGCCCGCCGAGCCCGATGCGGCCCCCGGGTCCGACGCGTCGGCCGACGTCACCGGACGCCGCGCCGACGCAACCGGTCGCCGAGCCGACGCCGCGGCGCCGGGCGCGATCGCCGCACGCGCCGACGCCCTCGCCACCGCGCCGCTGCTCAACTGCCTGCTGCGGGAGGTGGCCGAACCGGAAGCGGCCGAACCGGAAGCGGCCGAACCCGAAGCGGCCGCACCCGAGGCGGTCGAACCCGAAGTGGCCGAACCGGTCGCGGCTGAACCCGAGGCGGTCGAACCGGAAATGGCCGAACGGCAAGGGCACGAACCGGAAGTCGCCGTACGGCAGATGGCCGAACCGCGCTCCCGGCGCGGCGCCCGGCAGGTGCACCGGCTGCCCTCCGGCCGTCTGCTCCGCGTGCGCGGCACCCGGCGGCCGGCCGAGCCCGAGGTGCGCGCCGACGGCGCCTGGCACCGCCTCGACCACCGCGGCCTCGTCGACCTGGTCGCCACGGAACTGCGCCACCACACCGGCCTCGCCAACCCCGAGCTGCCCGCCGAGATGCTCGACAGCCGGGACGCGGTGGCCGCCCTCCTCGCCGCACGCGCGCGTGCCACCCCGCCGGAGGACCCCTACCTGCGCTCCGAGCAGTCCCTTCTCACCGGCCACCCCCACCACCCCGCCCCCAAGACGCGCGGCGGCGGCCCGCCCGGCGGCTGGCTGCCGTACGCGCCCGAGGCGTACGCCCGCTTCCCGCTGGTCCTGCTGGGGCTGCGCGAGGACACGGTGGTGGAGGACGGTGACACCGCCGCGCTGGACGCCCTCGGCGAGGCCCCGCCCGGCTACCGGCTGCTGCCCGCCCACCCCTGGCAGCTCGACCTGGCCCGCACCGCGCTCGCCCCCGCCTTCGCCGACGGCCGTCTGGTCCGGCTCGGCACGACGCCCTTCGACACCTGGCCCACGGCCGCCGTGCGCACGCTGTACGCACCCGGGCCGGACCTGTTCCTCAAGTTCAGCCTCGACGTGCGCATCACCAACGACATCCGCCGGCTCTGGCGCCACGACCTGCTGAGGCTCCGCCGGACCGACGCGGCGGCCACGCGGGCCCTCGCGGCGGTCGGCGGCCCCGCCGCCTGGCTCAGCGACCGCGGGTACCGCACCGCCGGCTTCGCCTTCGAGGAACTCGCCGTGGTGGTCCGCGACGGGCTGCACACGCACGTCACGCCCGGAGCGACCCCGTTGCTCGCCGCGGGCCTCGTGGAGGGCTTCGAGGGCAGCCCGCTCGCCGGCACGGCCGACCCGGCTCACTGGTGGGAGGCGTACCTGGCGGCCGTCGTCCCCCCGGCGCTGGCCGCGTTCGCCGACCACGGCGTCGTGCTGGAGGCCCACCTGCAGAACACCCTCGTCGCCGTCGACAGCGCCGGACGGCCCGTGCAGGCCCTGTTCCGGGACGCCGAGGGCGTCAAGCTGCTGCCCGGGACGGAGCGCGCCGCGGGCTGGGAGCGGCTTGTGTACTGCCTGGTCGTGAACCACCTCACCGAGGTCGCCGCCGCCCTGGCCGACCACCATCCCGGTCTCGATCCCTGGCCCGCCGCCCGCCGCGAGCTGGCCCGTCACGACCTCCCCGAGGTCCACGCCCTCCTCGCGGCGCCCACCCTGCCCGGCAAGACCAACCTCCTGCTGCGCTGGACGGGCGCGGACGGTGCCGAGGCCCGCTACCTGCCCCTGCCCAACCCCCTGGCCGGCAGCTGACCTGAACTACGCTGGCCGGTGTGCTGCGCGACGTGACTGCTGTTCGATACGTGACCCCGCTGAGGTCAGGCGGCTCCGTGCCCGCGGTCGTCGAGGCCGACGACCTGGGGACGTACGTCGTCAAGTTCACCGGCTCCGCGCAGGGCCGCAAGGCGCTGGTCGCCGAGGTGATCGTGGGGGAGCTGGCACGGGCCCTGGGGCTGCGCTTCCCCGAGCTGGTCCTGGTCCACTTCGACCCGGCGATCGCCGACGGCGAGCCCCACCAGGAGGTCCGCGATCTGCACGCCGCCAGCCACGGCGTCAACCTCGGCATGGACCACCTACCGGGCGCCCGGGACTTCACCCCCCGACATCGCCGAGGTCTTCCCGGTGGACCCCCTCGAAGCCGGCCGCATCGTCTGGCTCGACGCCCTCACCGTCAACGTCGACCGGACCGTCCACAGTTCCAACCTGATGGTGTGGCCCACGCTCGGCACCGTGCCGCCGCGTCTGTGGCTCATCGACCACGGCGCCGCCCTCGTCTTCCACCACCGCTGGGACGGCTCCGACCCGGCGAAGAGGTACGACTTCCGTCACCACGCCCTCGGCCGCCACGCCCCCGACGTACGGGCCGCCGACGCCGAACTGGCGCCCAGGCTCACCGAGGAGCTGCTGCGGGCGATCGTCGCGCAGGTGCCGGACGCCTGGCTCCTGGACGAACCCGCCTTCACCAGCGCCGACGAGGCCAGGACGGCGTACGTGAACCACCTGCACGCGCGCGTGCGGACGTCCGCGGCCTGGCTGCCCACGGACTTCCCCACCCGCGACGAACTCGCCGCCGAAGAGGCCCGGCGGGCCGCGAAGACCCGGCAAGGACGGCCCGACTGGCTGAAGCGGGTCCCCGACCTGCACGGCAAGCCGGCCGCGGAACAGGATTGGTCAGTACACCTCGGATGACGGACACACGGCTTGACGGAAGCGGCCCGCGGCGGGTCGAGATCGAGTACTGCACCCAGTGCCGCTGGCTGCCCCGCGCCGCCTGGCTGGCGCAGGAGCTGCTCACCACCTTCGAGGCGGAGCTGACCGAACTCGCCCTCAGGCCGGGCAAGGGCGGCGTCTTCGTGGTCCGGGTGAACGACGAGGTCGTCTGGGACCGCCGCGAGCAGGGCTTCCCGGAGCCGACCGCGGTCAAGCGGCTCGTCCGCGACCGAGTGGCCCCGGGAAAGTCCCTGGGCCACTCGGACAAGCCGGAATGAGCCTTCTCGGGGGTCAGCCCGTGAGCTGCTCGTAGGCCGGGAGGGTGAGGAAGTCGGCGTAGTCCTCGTCCAGGGCGACCGTCAGCAGCAGGTCGTGGGCCTGCTGCCAGTGGCCGGCCGCGAAGGCCTCCTCGCCGATCTCCGACCGGACGGCGGCGAGTTCGGCGGCGGCGACCTCGCGGGCCAGCTCCGGGGTCACCCTCACCGTCGTACCGTCGCGTTCGACCTCGACGCCCGCGTTGATCCACTGCCAGATCTGCGAGCGCGAGATCTCGGCCGTGGCCGCGTCCTCCATCAGGTTGAAGATGCGACCGCGCCCAGCCCGCGCAGCCACGCCTCGATGTAACGGATGCCGACCTGCACGGCGTTGACGAGACCGGCGTACGTCGGCCGCGCCTCCAGCGAGTCGACGGCGAGCAGGTCGGCCGCCTTGACGTCGACGTCCTCGCGCAGCCGGTCCTTCTGGTGGGGCCTGTCGCCGAGGACTCGGTCGAAGGACTCCATGGCGATCGGCACCAGGTCGGGGTGGGCGACCCAGGAACCGTCGAAACCGTCGGCGGCCTCCCGGTCCTTGTCGGCCCGCACCTTCTCGAAGGCGACCCTGTTGACCTCGGGGTCGCGGCGCGAGGGGATGAAGGCAGCCATGCCGCCGATGGCGTGGGCGCCGCGCTTGTGACAGGTCCGCACGAGGAGTTCGGTGTACGCGCGCATGAACGGGGCGGTCATCGTCACCGCGTTGCGGTCCGGCAGTACGAACCTGGCGCCGCCGTCCCGGAAGTTCTTCACGATGGAGAACAGGTAGTCCCAGCGGCCCGCGTTCAACCCGGAGGCGTGGTCGCGGAGTTCGTAGAGGATCTCCTCCATCTCGTACGCGGCGGTGATCGTCTCGATCAGGACGGTCGCGCGCACGCTGCCCTGCGGGATGCCGACCTGGTCCTGCGCGAACACGAACACGTCGTTCCACAGGCGGGCTTCGAGGTGCGACTCGGTCTTCGGGAGGTAGAAGTACGGTCCCTTGCCGAGGTCGAGCAGCCGCCGGGCGTTGTGGAAGAAGTACAGGCCGAAGTCGACGAGGGCGCCGGGGACCGCCCGGCCGTCGACCTGGAGGTGGCGTTCGTCCAGGTGCCAGCCGCGCGGACGCATGACGACGGTCGCCAGCTCCTCGGCCGGGCGCAGGGCGTACGACTTGCCGGACCCCGGGTCGGTGAAGTCGATGTTCCCGCCGTACGCGTCGATCAGGTTGAGCTGGCCGACGACGACGTTCTCCCAGGTCGGCGCGGAGGCGTCCTCGAAGTCGGCGAGCCAGACCCGCGCGCCCGAGTTGAGGGCGTTGATGGTCATCTTGCGGTCGGTGGGGCCGGTGATCTCGACCCGGCGGTCGTCGAGCGCGGCGGGTGCGGGGGCGACCCTCCAGGAGTCGTCGGCGCGGATCGCGGCGGTCTCCGGAAGGAAGTCGAGCGTGGAGGTGCGGGCGATCTCGGCGCGGCGCTCCGCACGGCGGGCGAGGAGTTCGTCACGGCGGGGCGTGAACCGCCGGTGCAGCTCGGCCACGAAGGCGAGGGCCGCGTCGGTGAGGACCTCCTCCTGCCGGGGCAGGGGCTCGGCGTCGACGACGGCCGCCGGGGACGGCACGGATGCGGACATGAGCTGTCACTTCCTTCAGCGAGCGTGGCACCGGGTGCCGGACGACCCGGGTGGGGCGGGGAGCGCTCGGAGAGCGACCGAACGCTTCTGAGCAGTGGATTCTACTTTCCTCATCGTGGAAGTTCAATGGTTTGTTGATGTCGAGATTCTCCGGGTCGAGGGAAGGTGGCTCTCCGTGCCACCTCGTTCACTCCAGGTGGACCAGGTCGTCCACCGTGTCGATGTCGTACGGCCGGGCCACGTCCCCGCACTCCACCAGCCGGATCTCCTCCTCGTGCGCCTTCAGGTAGTCGCGTGCTCCCCGGTCGCCGGTCGCGGTCGCCGCGACACCGGCCCAGTGGGCCGCCCCGAGCAGTACCGGGTGCCCGCGCCTGCCGTCGTAGGCGGCGGACGCCAGCGACTCCTCGTCCTCGTACGCGGCGCGCACCCGCGCCAGCGCCCGACCGCCGATGCCCGGCTGGTCGACCAGCGAGACCAGCGCGGCCCGCGCCCCCGTCCCGGCCAGCGAGTCCAGACCGGCCCGCAGCGAGCCGCCCATGCCCCGCTCCCACTCCACATTCACCACCGGCACGCATCCGTCGAGCCGCGCCGACTCCCGTACGGCGTCGGCGGCGGCCCCCAGGACCACGTGCACGCGCGTGCAGCCGGCCGCGCGCAGGGCCTCCACCGCGTGTTCGACGAGCGGGCGCCCCCGGTGCGTCAACAGCGCCTTGGGGCGTCCGCCGAGGCGCCGCCCCCCGCCCGCGGCGAGGAGCAGTCCGGCGACCTGGTCTTCCGTGTGCGTCATGTGTTCTGCATACCTGACGGGGTGGCGGCCGGGCGGTGTCGCAGGGCTGAATTTCGTTCCCCGGTGTGGCGGAGCGGGTGCCGGGTGGCGTTTACTGGCCCGCGTCCTCACGGCGCCCGACCACCGTCACGGGGACGCTGCGTACGTACGCACGAGGGATGTGCGAGGGGGGAGAGCTGTGTTGCGGAGCTTGGGGCAGAGGCCGGTGACCGGCAGCGACGAGGATCCGAGGGTGGCGGAACTGCGGACCGCGGTGTCCCGGCTGCGCCGCGAACTCGCCGCGCACCCGGCCGAGTTCCCGGACCGGGGCATCGCCGAGGACGAACTCGCCGCGCTCGCCGCGATGGCGGCCCACGGCATCCCGGAGATCCCCCGGCTGCGCCGCTCCCTGCTGCTGATCGCGGGCGCGATCGGCTCGGTGAGCGCGCTGGCGCGAGGGGTGTCGGACGTGCGCAGCGCGGTGGAGCTGTTCGGGGAGTCGCCACGGAGGTGATGGACCGTCAGCCGTGCGCGGGCGGGGGTGCGGGCGTGGCCCGGCTCAGACGCTCGTACCGGCCGGGTTCGACAGGACCTCGGACAGTTCCAGGGCCACCTGCTGGAGCACCGGGACGATCTTCCCGGTGGCGGACTCGGTGACACGGCCCGCCGGGCCGGAGATCGAGATGGCCGCCGCGGTGGGGGAGTCGGGCACCGGGACCGCGAGGCAGCGCACGCCGATCTCCTGCTCGTTGTCGTCGACCGCGTAACCGGCCTCGCGGACCTCGTCCAGGGCCGCCAGGAAGCCCTCCGGGGTGGTGATCGTCCTGTCCGTCGCGGCCGGCATGCCGGTGCGGGCGAGCAGCGCGCGCACCTCGGTGTCCGGGAAGCCCGCGAGGAGGGCCTTGCCCACGCCCGTGGAGTGCGGCAGAACCCGACGCCGACCTCGGTGAACATCCGCATCGAGTGCTTCGACGGCACCTGCGCCACGTACACGATCTCGTCGCCGTCCAGGAGTGCCATGTTCGCCGTCTCGCCGGTCTCCTCGACCAAGCGGGCCAGGTAGGGGCGGGCCCAGGTGCCGAGCAGTCGGGCGGAGGACTCGCCGAGGCGGATCAGCCGCGGACCGAGCGCGTAGCGGCGGTTGGACTGCTGGCGGACGTATCCGCAGGCGACCAGGGTGCGCATCAGGCGGTGGATCGTCGGCAGCGGAAGCCCGCTGCTCGCGGACAGTTCGCTGAGGCCGACCTCCCCGCCCGCGTCCGCCATCCGCTCCAGCAGGTCGAAGGCGCGCTCGAGGGACTGGACCCCGCCGCTGCCGGACTTGGCGGAGTCGGTGGTGCTGGCGCTGGACGTCGGCACGGGCGCGTTCCTTTCCAAACTGGCGGGAAGGGCTGAAGCCTACCCGCGGTCGGTCGACTCCCCGCTGGTGCGTAGCTACGTTCTGCTTGCCGGAATAATAATTCCGTCTTGTGGAAACGTGCAGAGTGGCGGCCGTGGGTGCACTGTGGAGAGGTGGGCCCTTGACGGCGCGGTGGCCGGGAGTGAAGACTCCTTCAACAGAACGTTGAATTCTGTTACGGGGAGGTTGCGCGGAAGTGCGCCCCGGAGCGCGTCCCCGGCCGCCTCCGTCCCCCGGAAGCAAACGGCGGCAGAGAGGGGTTCGGGTGTCCGACGCTGAACTGGTGCTGCGCTCGACGCGCGTCATCACTCCGGAAGGGACCCGCGCCGCCTCGGTCGCGGTGTCCGCCGGCACCATCACGGCCGTACTTCCGTACGACGCCGCCCTACCGTCCGGCGCCCGCCTGGAGGACCTCGGCGACGACGCCCTGCTGCCCGGCCTCGTGGACACGCACGTGCACGTCAACGATCCAGGACGCACCGAGTGGGAGGGCTTCTGGACCGCCACGCGCGCGGCGGCCGCCGGCGGCATCACCACCCTCGTCGACATGCCGCTCAACTCCCTCCCGCCGACCACGACGGCCGACCACCTCCGCACCAAGCGGCGGGTGGCCGCCGACAAGGCGCACATAGACGTCGGCTTCTGGGGCGGCGCCCTGCCCGACAACGTCAAGGATCTGCGCCCACTGCACGAAGCCGGCGTCTTCGGCTTCAAGGCCTTCCTCTCCCCGTCCGGCGTGGACGAGTTCCCCCACCTCGACCAGGACCACCTCGCCCGGTCCCTGGCCGAGATCGCCGGATTCGACGGCCTGCTCATCGTGCACGCCGAGGACCCGCACCACCTCGAATCCGCCCCCCAGCGGGGTGGGCCCAAGTACGCCGACTTCCTCGCCAGCCGCCCGCGCGACGCCGAGGACACCGCCGTCGCGAGCGTGATCGCCCAGGCGAGACGCCTCCACGCGCGCGTGCACGTCCTGCACCTCTCCTCCAGCGACGCGCTCCCGCTGATCGCCGCCGCCAAGGCCGAGGGCGTACGCGTCACGGCCGAGACCTGCCCGCACTACCTCACCCTCACCGCCGAGGAAGTGCCCGACGGCGCCAGCGAGTTCAAGTGCTGCCCGCCCATCCGCGAGGCCGCCAACCAGGACCTCCTGTGGCAGGCGCTGGCCGACGGCACCATCGACTGCGTGGTCACCGACCACTCCCCGTCCACCGCCGACCTCAAGACCGGCGACTTCGCCACCGCCTGGGGCGGCATCTCCGGCCTGCAACTCAGCCTCGCCGCCGTCTGGACGGAGGCCCGCGCGCGGGGCCACGGCCTGGAGGACGTCGTCCGCTGGATGTCGACGCGCACGGCGGCACTCGTCGGCCTCGACCGCAAGGGCGCCATCGAAGCGGGCCGGGACGCCGACTTCGCGGTCCTCGCACCCGACGAGACCTTCACCGTCGACCCTGCCGCCCTCCAGCACCGCAACCGGGTCACCGCCTACGCCGGCAAAACCCTGCACGGCGTCGTGAAGTCCACCTGGCTGCGCGGCGAACGCATCGTCGCCCACGGCGAGTTCACCTCCCCCAGGGGCCGGCTCCTCACCCGCGCCCACTGACCCACCCCGCACCCGCCCGCACGCGGCCGACTCCCGAAAGGAACCCCTGATCACCGTGACGGCGCAGCATCAGTCTTCGTTGGCCGGCTTCACCGGCGACGCGAACCCCTACGGCGGCGGCGACCCATACGCGGACTACCGCACCGCCGACTTCCCCTTCACCTCGTACGCCAACCTCGCCGACCGGCAGCTCGGCGCCGCCGTCATCGCCGCCAACGACGAGTTCTTCGCCCAGCGGGAGAACCTGCTGCTGCCCGGACCGGCCGAGTTCGACCCCGAGCACTTCGGGCACAAGGGCAAGATCATGGACGGCTGGGAGACCCGCCGCCGCCGGGGCGTCTCCGCCGACCACCCGTGGCCGACGGCCGACGACCACGACTGGGCGCTCGTCCGGCTCGGCGCGCCCGGCGTGATCCGCGGCGTCGTCGTCGACACGGCCCACTTCCGCGGCAACTACCCGCAGGCGGTGTCGGTCGAGGGCACCTCGGTACCGGGCTCGCCGTCGCCCGAGGCCCTCCTCGGGGACGACGTGAAGTGGACGACGCTCGTCCCGCGGACCCCCGTCGGCGGCCACGCGGCGAACGGCTTCGCCGTCTCCGTCGAACAGCGCTTCACGCACCTGCGGGTCAACCAGCACCCCGACGGCGGCATCGCCCGGCTCCGCGTGTACGGCGAGGTCGTCCCGGAACCCGAGTGGCTGGCCGTCCTCGGCACCTTCGACGTCGTCGCCCTGGAGAACGGCGGCCTGGCCGAGGACGCCTCCAACCTCTTCTACTCGCCGGCCGGCAACACCATCCAGCCGGGCCGCTCCCGCAAGATGGACGACGGCTGGGAGACGCGGCGGCGCCGGGACCGGGGCAACGACTGGATCCGGTACCGGCTGGCGGCCCAGGCCGAGATCCGGGCGCTGGAGATCGACACCGCGTACCTGAAGGGCAACAGCGCGGGGTGGGCGGCGGTGTCCGTGCGGGACGGTGAGGAGGGGGAGTGGCGGGAGATCCTGCCGCGCACGCGCCTCCAGCCGGACACCAACCATCGCTTCGCGCTGGCCGCCCCGGCGGTGGGTACCCACGCGCGCGTGGACATCTACCCGGACGGGGGCATCTCGCGGCTGCGGCTCATCGGCTCCCTGACGGAGGCCGGCGCGGGCGCCCTCCGGGCGAGGCACCAGGAACTGGGCGGCTGAACCGGGTTCCGGCCCCGGCCCCGGGGCTCCGCCCCCGGACCCTGGTCCACGCCCACACCGCCCGACCCGGTGGGACGAAAGGCGGGGCCGAGAGCGGGGTCCGAGGGCCCTGCCTCCGGCTCGGGCTATGGGCCCTGCTTCTGGCTCGCGCCGTGGACGGGGTCTCTGGGGTCGGGCTGTGGGCCCTGCCCTCGGCTCGGGCTGTGGGCCCTGCGTCCGGCTCGCGGCGTGGACGGGGTCTCCGGCTCACGCCGCGGGCGGGGCCTCCGGCTCACGCCGCGGAGGCCTCCCGCTCACGCCGCGGAGGCCTCCGCTCACGCCGAGGGCCCTGCGTCGAGGGCCCTGCGTCCGGCTCACGCCGCGGGCGGGGCCTCCCGCTCACGCCGCGGAGGCCTCCCGCTCACGCCGAGGGCCCTGCGTCCGGCTCACGCCGCGGCGGGGCCTCCGGCTGGGGCTGCGGGCCCTGCCTCCGGCTCACGCCGAGGGCCCTGCCCCCGGCTCACGCCGAGGGCGGCCTCCCGCTCACGCCGCGTGGCCGCCGTCCACCGCGTACTCCGCCCCCGTCACGTACGTGGCGCCTGCCAGGTACGCCACCATCGACGCCACCTCGTCCCCCGTCCCGAACCGCCCCAGCGCGGTCAGCGCCGCCTGACCCGCCGCGTACGGCCCGTCCGCCGGATTCATGTCCGTGTCGATCGGCCCGGGATGGACGAGGTTCGCCGTGATCCCCCGCGGCCCCAAATCCCTCGCGAGCCCTTTCGTCAGCCCGACCAGCGCCGACTTGCTCAGCGCGTACAGCGTCCCCCCGGGCCCCGGCACCCGCTGGACCATGCAGCTGCCGACGGTGATGATCCGCCCCCCGGCGCCCATCCGCCCGGCGGCCGCCTGGGAGGTGAGGAAGACGCCCCGCACGTTCACCGCGAGCACCCGGTCCACGTCCGCGAGCGACAGGTCCTCCAGCGGCCCGAGCACCCCGATCCCCGCGTTGTTCACCAGCACGTCGAGCCCGCCCAGCGCGTCCGCCGCCGCACCGACCGCCCCCGCCGCCTCGGAGGCGTCCGCGGAGTCCGCGCGCAGGGCCACCGCACGGCGTCCCAGGGCCTCGACGGCCCGTACCACCTCCTCGGCCGCCTCCTTGCCGTTCACGTACGTCAGGGCCACGTCCGCGCCCTCCCGCGCCAGCCGTACCGCCGTCGCCGCACCGATGCCGCGGCTGCCGCCGGTCACCAGGGCCACCTTGCCGTTCAGGGTCTTGTCCGAAGTCGTCATGGGTCCATCCCAGCGCCACACGCCCAGGCGCGCTGGCGGCGAACGGACGCCGACCTCGGCGATGAGTCGCGGGGCGGGACGGTGTCCGGCCTGATGACAGGGGACCTCACCCCGAGCACCAGCAATGGAGGGCACCCGTCATGGGCAAGCTCGTCCGCACCGGTTTCGTCACCCTCGACGGCGTCCACCAGGCGCCCGGCGGCCCCCACGAGGACCCCCGCGCCGGCTTCGGGCAGGGCGGCTGGAGCGTGCCCTACGGCGACGAGGACTTCGGCCGGTTCGTCACCGAGGTCTTCGACCGCGCCGGCGCCTTCCTTCTGGGGCGGCGCACCTACGACATCTTCGCCTCCTACTGGCCGAAGGTGACCGACCCCGCCGACTTCTCGCGGCTGAACTCCCTGCCGAAGTACGTGGCCGGTTCCGCGCCGCTCGCCGACCCGGTCTGGCCGGGTGCCACCGCGGTCCACGGCCGCGGCAGGTTAACTCCCGGAAAACTCAGCAGACTTGGCGGGAAATTCTGAGAGTTGTCATTGACATGCCATCATCTACGCGCGTCATCATGGAGCCATGAGATTCCCCCCACGAATCACTCGCATCGGCGCCGCCGCCCTCCTGTCCGCCCTCCTCGTCGGCGGCACCGTCTCCGCCGGATCGGCGAACGCGGCGGCGACCGCGGTCGGCAGCATCTGCTACAGCGACCTGCCCTCGCAGGCGTACACCACGCTGCGGCTCATCGACCAGGGCGGCCCGTTCCCGTACTCGCAGGACGGATCCGTCTTCCAGAACCGGGAAGGCATCCTGCCCTCGAAGTCCTCGGGCTACTACCACGAGTACACGGTCAAGACACCGGGCTCCTCCACGCGCGGCGCGCGTCGCATCGTGACCGGACAGCAGACCGAAGAGGACTACTACACCGCCGACCACTACGCGAGCTTCGACCTGGAGAGCCGGAAGCCCGGCTGAGCGCGGGCCGGGCCCCGGCCGGTGGCGCCGTTCCTCGGTGACCCGTTCCCCGGCGACCGGTTCGGCCGCCGGAGCCGGCTCAGCAGTCGTGGTCGACCGCGGCGGCGAACAGGGCGAACGCGAGCACCAGGAGCGCGACGCTCGCGTAGACCTCGTAGCCGTCGAGGACACCGAGCCGCTGCACGAGTCCCCAGTCCAGGTCGGTGAACTCGTGCACCAGGCCGGCGACGCCCTGCACCAGGGCGATGAATCCGAGTACCTCCAGAAGCTGCTTCATACCCCGGACCCTCGCCCCGCGGTCCCCCCACACACATCGGCCGCGGGGCGAGACGCTCGCGACGGAAGGCTCTCGTCGGCGGTGCGCAGTACACCGTCGGTCGGCGGCGGTGCGACTTTCGTCGGTGTCCGTCCGGCGCAGGTCGCCGATCCCGGCCGAGGAAGGGTGAGGCGGCCCCGAGCTGCGTAGATTTGTCGACCATGAGGGGTGACGACCGGCCGACGCCGGCACCGGAGGCAGCGATCTTCCCGACGCGGCGATGGCTGCTGCCGTCCGCCGTGGCCGCGGAAGCGGACCCGGACGCCGTACGGCCGGGCAAGGCGCCCCGTCGCACCGCGCGCGACTGGCTCGTCGACTTCACCTGTTTCGTGCTGGCCGTCGTCCTCGGCCTGGTGGTGGCCGACACGCTCACCGAGCAGGAGAACCTCCCGCACTCCCTCGTCGTCGCCGACCAGCTGCTGGGCGCGCTGGCCTGCGCCGCCGTGTGGCTGCGCCGTCGCTGGCCCTTCGGCCTCGCCGCCGCGACGATCCCCCTCGCCTTCCTCTCCACGACCTCGGCCGGCGCCTGCACGATCGCCCTCTTCACCCTCGCCGTGCACCGGCCCTTCCGGTACGTCGCCTGGGTCGGCGGTCTCCAGCTCGCCGTGATCCCGCTGCTGGTGTGGGCCCGCCCGGACCCCGACCTGGAGTACGGGCCGGCCGTGGTGTGGACCGTGCTGATCACCGTCGCGGTGATCGGCTGGGGCATGCTCGTGCGCTCCAGGCGGCAGCTCATGCTGAGCCTGCGCGACCGGGCCCGGCGCGCGGAGACGGAGGCCCGGCTGCGGGCCGAGCAGGCGCAGCGGCTGGCCCGTGAGGCCATCGCCCGGGAGATGCACGACGTGCTCGCCCACCGGCTCACCCTGCTCAGCGTGCACGCCGGCGCGCTGGAGTTCCGGCCGGACGCGCCCCGCGAGGAGATCGTGCGCGCGGCCGGGGTCATCCGGGAGAGCGCCCACGAGGCCCTCCAGGACCTGCGGGAGATCATCGGCGTGCTCAGGGCCGGCGAACACGACGACGCGGGCCGACCGCAGCCGACCCTGGCCGCCCTGGACGCGCTGGTCGCCGAGTCCCGCGAGGCGGGCATGAAGGTCACCCTCGACCAGCGCGTCAGCGACCCGGGTGCCGTGCCCGCCTCCGTCGGCCGCACCGCCTACCGCATCACCCAGGAGTGCCTCACCAACACCCGCAAGCACGCGCCGGGCGCGGAGGCCGCCGTCGTGGTGGTCGGCGCTCCCGGAGAGGGCCTCACGGTGACCGTCCGCAACCCCGCCCCGGAGGGCGACGTCCCGCCCGTCCCCGGCTCCGGCCAGGGCCTGATCGGCCTCACCGAACGCGCGGCCCTCACCGGCGGCCGCCTGGAGCACGGGCCGCGGGAGGACGGCGGCTTCGAGGTACGGGCCTGGCTGCCGTGGCCCCTGACCACGTGACGGCGGCCACGGCGACCGCCGACCGCCGATTGCCGACCGCCGACCGCCGAGGGCCAACTCCCCGGCGCCGAGCGTGATTACGTGGGGCCCATGACTGCGATCAGACTCCTCCTCGTCGACGACGACCCCCTGGTACGAGCCGGTCTGTCCCTCATGATGGGCGGCGCCGAGGACATCGAGATCGTCGGTGAGGCCGCCGACGGCGGCGAGGTCGAGGCGCTGGTCGACCGCACCCGCCCCGACGTCGTCCTGATGGACATCCGGATGCCGTCGGTGGACGGCCTGACCGCCACCCGGCGGCTGCGTGCCCGTGAGGACGCCCCACAGGTCGTCGTCCTCACCACCTTCCACGCCGACGAGCACGTGCTGCGCGCCCTGCGCGCGGGCGCCGCCGGGTTCGTCCTCAAGGACACCCCGCCCGCCCGGATCGTCGAGGCGGTACGCCGGGTCGCGGCCGGCGACCCCGTCCTGTCGCCCACCGTCACCCGCCAGTTGATGGCCCACGTGGCCGGCACCGCCGCCGACGACCGCCGGGCACGCGCGCGTGCCCGGATCGCTGTCCTGGGCGAACGGGAACGCGAGGTCACGGTCGCCGTCGGGCGCGGCCTGTCCAACGCCGAGATCGCCGCCGCACTGTTCATGAGTGTCGCCACCGTCAAGACCCACGTCTCCCGTGTCCTGGCCAAGCTCGACCTCAACAACCGGGTGCAGATCGCCCTGCTGGCGTACGACGCGGGACTGCTGGAGGACGAGGACTGAACCGCGATCCGCCCGGCGGAGTGGGCACTCGGGAGCCGCCCCGGCCGTTGGAGCGGTGACGGGAGGGGACGGCATGACGGTGGAGACGATCGACCTGGCGGAGTTCGGCGAGGGGTTCCGACGCGACCCGCATCCGGTGTACGCGCATCTCAGGCGGCGCGGCCCGATCCACAAGGTGCGGCTGCCCGAGCCCGACGCCCGCCACGAGACCTGGCTCGTCGTGGGACACGAGGAGGCGCGCGCCGCGCTCGCCGACCCCCGGCTCGCCAAGGACGGCAGCCGGATCGGCGTGACCTTCCTCGACGAGGAGCTGATCGGCAAGTACCTCCTGACCGCCGACCCGCCCCAGCACACGCGCCTGCGCGCGCTCGTCTCCCGCGCCTTCACCATGCGCCGCGTGGAGGAACTGCGCCCGAGGATCCAGCGGATCACCGACGACCTGCTCGACGCGATGCTCCCGCACGGCCGCGCCGACCTCGTGGACTCCCTCGCCTACCCGCTGCCGATCACCGTCATCTGCGAGCTGCTCGGCATCCCCGAGATCGACCGCACGGAGTTCCGCAAGCTGTCCACCGAGGCCGTCGCCCCCTCCAGCGGGGCCGAGGAGTACGACGCCTTCGTCAGGCTCGCCGAGTACCTCACGGAGCTGATCGAGGACAAGCGCGCCGCCGGACCCGCCGACGACCTGCTCAGCGACCTCATCCGCACCACCGCCGAGGACGGTGACCGCCTCTCGCCCGGCGAGCTGCGCGGCATGGCGTTCGTCCTGCTCATCGCCGGCCACGAGACGACGGTCAACCTCATCACCAACGCCGTCCACGCCCTCCTCGCACACCCCGGCCAACTCGCCGACCTGCGTGTCGACATGACCCTCCTCGACGGCGCGATCGAGGAGACCCTGCGCTACGAGGGCCCGGTGGAGAACGCCACCTTTCGCTTCGCCGCCGAGCCCCTGGTGATCGCCGGCACATCCGTCGCCCAGGGCGACGGCGTGATGATCGGCCTCACCGCCGCCGACCGCGACGGCGCCCGCTACCCGGCCCCGGACCGCTTCGACATACGCCGCGACACCCGCGGCCACCTAGCCTTCGGCCACGGCCTCCACTACTGCCTGGGCGCTCCCCTGGCCCGCCTGGAGGCCCGCACCGCCCTGCGCTCCCTCCTCGAGCGTGCCCCCGGACTCGCCCTGGACGGCCCACCCGGCGAGTGGCTGCCGGGCATGCTGATGCGGGGCGTGCGGAGCCTGCCGGTGCGCTGGTAGCCGGCGGAAGGGAGCGGACCCCACGAGGAGCGCTCCGGCCTGCCGCGACCCGCTCCCGGCCTGCCGCGACCCGCCCGGTCGGGGAGCGCCCTGACGTCACCGCCGGCCGTCCGGCCGTTTCGACCCGCCCCCGCCGCCCCGCCGCCCCCGCCGGCACGGGACAGCGGGCCTTCGGCCGGATGATCGGCGCAGGGGAGTGGGCGAGGGCGCCGCGGCCTCGGGCCCGGCGCTCCTACGGCCCCTACGTCCCTACATCCCCTACGACGTCCCTACGCCCCCGGCGTCCCCGTCGCCTCCGGTGCCGCAGGGATCTCCGCCAGCGACACGGCCCTGCGCTCCCGTCGGGACACCTCGCAGGCCTCGGCGATCCGGAGGGCCTGGAGGGCCTCGCGGCCGTCGCAGGGGTTGGGCCGTCCGCCCCGTACGACATCGACGAAGGCGATCAGCTCCGCCTCGTACGCGGGCCCGAAGCGCTCCAGGAACCCGGTCCACGGTTTGTCGGCGGCCGGGGGACCCGTCGGCTCGGTGGAGGCGATCGGTGTGCGGTCGTCGAGTCCCACCACGACCTGGTCGAGTTCCCCGGCCAGCTCCATGCGGACGTCGTACCCGGCGCCGTTCAGCCGTGTCGCCGTGGCCGTGGCGAGGGTGCCGTCGTCGAGGGTGAGGACCGCGGCCGCGGTGTCGACATCGCCCGCGGCGCGGAACATCGCGGGCCCGGCGTCCGACCCGGCGGCGTACACCTCCGCCACCTCGCGGCCGGTCACCCAGCGCAGTGCGTCGAAGTCGTGGATCAGCGCGTCCCGGAACAGGCCGCCGGACACCGGCAGCCACGCGGCGGGCGGCGGCGACTGGTCGGAGGTCACCGCGCGCACGGTGTGCAGCCGCCCGAGCCGCCCCGAGCGCACCGCCTCCCGGGCGCCCGTGTACCCGGCGTCGAAGCGGCGCTGGAACCCCATCTGGAGGGTCGTTCCGGCTGCCTCGACCTCGGCGATCGCCGCCAGGGTGCCCGCCAGGTCCAGGGCTATGGGCTTCTCGCAGAACACCGGGAGCCCGGAGCGTGCCGCCCGGCCGATGAGTTCGGCGTGCGCCGAGGTCGCGGTGGTGATCACCACCGCGTCCACGCCCCACCGGAAGATCTCGTCGACCCCGGGGGCGGCCGTCTCGCCCAGCCGCAGCGCCAGATCCGCGGCCCGCGCGGGTTCCGCGTCCGTCAGGATGAGGGATCCGACCTCGCGGTGACGGCTGAGTGTGTTCGCATGAATGGTGCCGATGCGGCCCGTCCCGATGACCCCGATGCGCATGGAATCAAGGTGACCTCGCAGGCCGCACCCTGTCAATGCGTTTGTCCGGACAATCGGACTACACGACTTCCCGTCAACCGGCCACGGAGCTACGCTCGGCCCCGTGCCGAAACCAGAGGTGGACCCGACCGTGCAGCTCGAACTCCGTGTGGACCGAAGCTCTCCGGTGCCGTTGTACTTCCAGCTGTCCCAGCAACTGGAGGCGGCGATCGAGCACGGGGCGCTCACCCCCGGCAGCCTGCTGGGCAACGAGATCGAGCTGGCGGCCCGGCTCGGCCTGTCCCGCCCCACCGTCCGCCAGGCGATCCAGTCCCTCGTGGACAAGGGCCTGCTGGTCCGCCGCCGGGGTGTCGGGACCCAGGTCGTGCACAGCCAGGTCAAGCGCCCCCTGGAACTGAGCAGCCTCTACGACGACCTGGAGGCGGCGGGCCAGCGCCCCGCGACGACGGTCCTGATCAACACCGTCGTCCCCGCGTCCGCCGAGGTCGCGGCCGCACTCGCGGTCGCCGAGGGCAGCGAGGTGCACCGCGTGGAGCGGCTGCGGCTCGCGCACGGGGAGCCGATGGCGTACCTCTCCAACCACCTGCCGTCCGGCCTGCTGGACCTGGACACCGCCCAACTGGAGGCCACGGGCCTGTACCGGATGATGCGGTCGGCCGGAATCACCCTGCACAGCGCCCGCCAGTCCATCGGCGCCCGCGCCGCCACCGCCGCCGAGGCCGAGCGCCTCGCCGAGCCGGAGGGCGCCCCGCTGCTCACCATGCAGCGCACGACGTTCGACGACACGGGCCGCGCGGTCGAGTTCGGCGACCACATCTACCGCCCGGCCCGCTACTCCTTCGAGTTCCAGCTGCTCGTGCGGCCGTAGCACCCCTCCCGGGGAGCCGCCCTGGTCGCAATGTCCGGACAATGCGACCGACTCGCGATCCCCGGCCACGAGACGCATGATCCCCGTGTTCGATACTGGGGCGTTTGCGTCCGGTGAGAGAACGCCGGACGCGCGCGTACGTCGGAACACGGCAAGAAGGGCACGGCCTCGTGGCACGTTCTGGGACCTGGACAGGGATCGCCTTGGCGGGGGTGCTCTGCGTCTCCCTCGCGGGATGCAGCAGTACCGGGGGAAAGCGTGCCGAGGACGCCCGTGAGGCCGCGGCCGCGCAGGGCAGGGCAGCGGTGAACACCCCCCGCTGGACCTTCGCGATGATCACCCACTCGGGCGATGGCGACACCTTCTGGGACATCGTCCAGAGCGGCGCGAAGCAGGCCGCCGTCAAGGACAACATCAACTTCCTGTACTCCCACGACGACGAGGCCCAGCAGCAGGCGCAACTCGTCGACGCGGCGATCGACAAGCGGGTCGACGGCATCATCGTCACCCTCGCCAAGCCCGACGCGATGAAGGCCGCCCTCGCCCGCGCCCGCAAGGCCGGCATCCCCGTGATCACGGTGAACTCCGGCTCGCCGAGTCGAAGGCGTTCGGCGCGCTCACCCACATCGGCCAGGACGAGACGATCGCCGGCGAGGCCGTCGGCGAGGAGCTGAACCAGCGCGGGAAGAAGAAGGCGATCTGCGTCCTTCACGAGCAGGGCAACGTCGGCCACGAGCAGCGCTGCGACGGCGTCGCCAAGACCTTCGCCGGCCCGGTGTCCGACCTCTACGTCACCGGCACCAGCATGCCCGACGTGCAGTCCGCGATCGAGGCCAAGCTCCAGGCCGACCCGTCGATCGACGCCGTCGTCACCCTCGGCGCGCCGTACGCCGACACCGCCGTGAAGGCCAGGGAGGGCGCCGGCAGCAAGGCCGAGATCGACACCTTCGACCTCAACGCCAAGGTCGCCGCCGGTCTGGCGGACGACTCCCTCGGCTTCGCCGTCGACCAGCAGCCGTACCTCCAGGGCTACCAGGCCGTCGACCTGCTGTGGCTGTACAAGTACAACGGCGACGTCCTCGGCGGCGGCAAGCCCGTCCTGACCGGCCCGCAGATCATCACCGAGGACCAGGCGGACGAGCTGGCCGAGTACACCGAGCGGGGCACCCGATGAGCACGCTCGCCCCGGACGAGCGGCTGCTCCGGGTCTCTCCGCTGCGCAAGCTCCTCGGCCGCCCCGAGCTGGGCTCGGTCGTCGGCGCGCTCGCGGTGTTCGTCTTCTTCGCCTTCGCCGCCGACAGCTTCCTGCGCGCGAGCAGCCTCAGCACGGTCCTGTACGCCTCCTCGACGATCGGCATCATGGCCGTCCCGGTCGCGCTGCTGATGATCGGCGGCGAGTTCGACCTCTCGGCCGGCGTGATGGTCACGTCCTCGGCGCTGGTGTCGTCGATGTTCAGTTACCAGATGACGGCGAACGTCTGGGTCGGCGTCGGCGTCTCGCTCCTGGTCACCCTGGCCATCGGCGCCTTCAACGGCTTCATGCTGACCCGCACGAAGCTGCCCAGCTTCATCATCACGCTCGGCACCTTCCTGATGCTGACCGGCATGAACCTCGGCTTCACCAAGCTGATCGACGGCACCGTCTCGACGAAGACCATCGCCGACATGGAGGGCTTCCCCGCCGCCAGGGACGTCTTCGCGTCCACCCTGACCGTCGGCGACGTCAACTTCAAGATCACGATCCTGTGGTGGTTCGGCCTGGTCGCGGTGGCCTCCTGGATCCTCCTGCGCACCCGCGCCGGCAACTGGATCTTCGCCGTCGGCGGCAACCAGGACGCGGCCCGCGCGGTCGGCGTCCCCGTCGCGAAGACCAAGATCGGCCTCTACATGGGCGTCGCGTTCGGCGCCTGGATCTCGGGCCAGCACCTGCTGTTCTCGTACGACGTCGTCCAGTCCGGCGAGGGCGTCGGCAACGAGCTGATCTACATCATCGCGGCCGTCATCGGCGGCTGCCTGATCACCGGCGGCTACGGCAGCGCGGCCGGATCGGCGGTGGGCGCGCTGATCTTCGGCATGACGAGCAAGGGCATCGTCTTCGCCGAGTGGAACCCCGACTGGTTCAAGTTCTTCCTCGGAGCGATGCTGCTCCTCGCGACCCTGCTCAACGCCTGGGTCCGCAAGCGCGCGGAGGCCACCACATGACGCCGGCGACGACCCCGACCGACAGCCGTACGCCGCTCGTGGAGCTGTCCGGCGTCAGCAAGCACTACGGCAACGTCCGCGCCCTCGAAGGGGTCTCCCTGGAGGTCCACGGGGGCGAGATCACCTGCGTCCTCGGCGACAACGGCGCGGGCAAGTCCACCCTCATCAAGATCATCGCCGGGCTGCACGGGCACGACGCCGGCACCCTGAGCCTCGACGGCGAGGAGACCCGGCTGTCCTCCCCGCGCGAGGCCCTGGACCGCGGTATCGCCACCGTCTACCAGGACCTGGCCGTCGTCCCGCTGATGCCGGTCTGGCGCAACTTCTTCCTCGGCTCGGAACCCCGCAAGGGCACCGGCCCCCTCAAGCGCATGGACGTCGATCTCATGCGCCGCACCACCCACGCCGAACTCCTGCGCATGGGCATCGACCTGCGCGACGTCGACCAGCCCATCGGCACCCTCTCCGGCGGCGAACGCCAGTGCGTGGCCATCGCCCGCGCGGTGTACTTCGGCGCCAAGGTCCTGGTCCTCGACGAGCCCACGGCCGCGCTGGGCGTCAAGCAGTCCGGCGTGGTCCTGAAGTACGTGGCCGCCGCCCGCGACCAGGGCCTGGGTGTCGTACTGATCACCCACAACCCCCACCACGCCTACCTGGTCGGCGACCGGTTCGTCCTCCTGAAGAGGGGCACGATGGTGGGCAACCACGCCCGCGATGAGACGACCCTCGACGACCTCACCCGGCAGATGGCGGGCGGAAGCGACCTGGACGATCTGCGGCACGAGCTGGAACGCGCCCCGTAGGAGGACGGGGCCGGGTCCACGTGCGGCTCCGCCGCGGGCGCGCGCAAAGCCGACGACGGGCCTGCGGCCGGCAACCGGCCCGGCCCGACCCCGAGTCTCCCGCGTTCGGTATCCGGTCCGGTCCTCGGGCTTCCCGCGTTCGGCAACCGGCCCGACCCCCGGGCCTCCCGCGTCCGGCAACCGGTCCGGCTCCCTGGCCTCCCGCGTTCGGCACCGCGGGTACCCGTGCGGCAGAATCGGCCGTGATGAGCACCTACCGCGACCTCACCGCCCCCATCGGCTCCCGCCGAGCCACCGCGCTGCGCACGGCCGGCACCCGCGAGCGCCGTTCCCACCTGACCGCACCCCGGGTGCCCACGGTCGGGATCGACATCGGCGGCACCAAGGTCATGGCGGGCGTCGTCGACGCGGACGGCAACATCCTGGAGAAGCTCCGCACCGAGACCCCGGACAAGTCCAAGAGCCCCAAGGTCGTCGAGGACACGATCGTCGAACTGGTCCTGGACCTGTCCGACCGGCACGATGTGCACGCGGTCGGTATCGGCGCGGCCGGCTGGGTCGACGCCGACCGCAACCGCGTCCTGTTCGCCCCCCACCTGTCCTGGCGCAACGAGCCGCTGCGCGACCGCATCGCCGACCGCCTCGCGGTGCCCGTCCTCGTCGACAACGACGCCAACACCGCCGCCTGGGCGGAGTGGCGCTTCGGCGCCGGCCGCGGCGAGGACCACCTCGTCATGATCACCCTCGGGACCGGCATCGGCGGCGCCATCCTGGAGGACGGCCAGGTCAAGCGCGGCAAGTACGGCGTCGCGGGCGAGTTCGGCCATATGCAGGTCGTGCCCGGCGGCCACCGCTGCCCGTGCGGCAACCGCGGCTGCTGGGAGCAGTACAGCTCCGGCAACGCGCTGGTCAGAGAGGCGCGCGAACTGGCCGCGGCGGACTCCCCGGTGGCGTACGGGATCATCGAGCATGTCAAGGGCAACATCGGCGACATCACCGGCCCGATGATCACCGAACTGGCCCGCGAGGGCGACGCCATGTGCACCGAGCTGCTCCAGGACATCGGCCAGTGGCTCGGCGTCGGCATCGCCAACCTGGCCGCCGCCCTCGACCCGTCCTGCTTCGTGATCGGCGGCGGCGTCTCGGCCGCCGACGATCTGCTCATCGGCCCGCGCGGGACGCGTTCAAGCGGCAGCTCACCGGGCGCGGCTACCGCCCCGAGGCCCGGATCGTCCGCGCCCAGCTCGGCCCCGAGGCCGGCATGGTCGGCGCCGCCGACCTGGCCCGCCTGGTCGCCCGCCGCTTCCGGCGCGCCAAGCGCCGCCGCGTGGAGCGCTTCGAGCGCTACGAACGGTTCGCCGAGGCCGCCCGCCGCGCCACCCGGGACACCGCATGACGGCCGCCCCGCCCCACCGCTCCGCGTCCTCGGACGGGCCGTCCCGCCCGCCCGAGACCCGCGGCCACGTGATCCGCCGCCGCGCGCTCACCCTGCTGATCATCGGTCTGCTCATCGGCGTCCCGGCCGGCTACCTGGTGATCTCCGCCAACCAGAGCCGCGACAGCGGTAAGGACAAGGAGGCGAAGTACTCGGCGACCGGCCTCACCGAGGCCTGGCCCTCCAAGGTCCAGCAGCGCCTCTACCAGGTGCCGGTCCCGCACCCGGCGAACAAGGTCGCCTACTACGAGACGAACAACTGGCGCACCAGCCGTCTCTACGTCCAGTTCCAGACCACCCACGAGGGACTGGACGCCTTCCTCGCCGCACTCGGCTACAGCCGGTCCGACCTGAAGAAGGACGACATCACCATCAGCGAGCGCGACCGGTCCATCACCGGCTGGAAGTTCTCCGGACCGGGCTCCCGGCCCGGCGACTACTACGGCTTCGTCCGCAGGCAGAAGGCCCCCCAGCCCACCCAGGACGTGGTGGTGAACACCGGGAACGCCATCTACCCGATGGTGTACGTCGTCTCGCGCACCGTCCCCTAGGGCACCGGCCCCAGCCCCCGCGCGCCCCGTCGTCCACGCGGGGCCGGCGGCCCGGAGCCGATTGTCAGACCCCGCCCGTAGAGTCGAAGACGACTGATCCGACACGCGGGCGGGAGGTGGACACAGCGCATGAGGGAAACGACCGCGGTCGCCGGGCACCCGGCGGAGCCGATCGGCGCGCGCCTCGCCGCCGTCTTCCTGCCCGCGCCCCTCCCGCGCGAGGGGCGGATCGCCTTCTGGGACCCCGACGACGGCCCGCTGCCCGACCCCGCGCCCGCCGGCCGCACCGAGCTGACCGAGCTGACCGTCGTCCGCCGCCACGGGACCTCGGTCCGCCGCCGGCAGACCCCCGCCCTGTCGCTGCCCGTCGAGGCGGCCCTCCCGTTCCTGGTGCGCGCCCGGCACGACCCCGCAGCCCACCCCGCGACCGCCTGCTGGGGCGCCGCCGCCCTGCACGCCCTGCGGCTCGCCGCCCGCGGCCGGCTGCTGCCCGGCCTCACCCCGGCAGGCCATGACGCCTGGCGGCCGGCCCGCTCGAACCGGAGGACATCGCGCACCTGCGCGCGGTCGCCGCCGCCCTGCCCTGCGAGGGCCATGCCGTGCCGCTGCCCGGCCCCGGCCCGCTCCGGCTGCCGCAGCCCGAGGCGCTGATGCGCTCCTTCCTGGACGCCGTCGCCGACACCCTGCCCCGCACCCCGGCCGCACCCCACGCCTCCGGAAAGCCCTTCGCCGACCGCCGGCCGCAGCGGCCTGCCGCGCCCGCGACTGGGCGGCCGAGGTCGCCGCCGGCATGGACGCGGGCGTGCGGATCTCCCTGCGCCTCGACCTGTCGGCGTACGACCTGTTCGACGACGGCGGTGAGGGAGCCCGCCGCGCCGGTGCCGCCGTCGTCCAGGTCCACAGCCTCGCCGACCCGACCCTGGTGACCGACGCGGCTGCCCTGTGGGCGGGTCGGGCGGACGCCGCCTTCGGGGCCCGCGCCCGCGTGGACGCGGCCCTCGCCGTCCGGCGTGCCGCCCGCGTCTGGGCCCCCCTCGCCCGCCTCGCCGACCAGGACGCACCCGACGTCCTGGCCCTGTCCGAGGACGAGCTGAACGACCTCCTCGGCGTGGCCGCGACCCGCCTCGCGGCGGCCGGGGTCGCCGTGCACTGGCCGCGCGACCTCGCCCAGGACCTCAGCGCGACCGCCGTCGTACGGCCCGCTCCCGGCTCCGCGACGGACGGCACCGGCTTCTTCGAGAGCGAGGACCTGCTCCAGTTCCGCTGGCAGCTGGCCCTCGGTGGCGACCCCCTCAGCGAGGCCGAGATGGACACCCTCGCCGAGGCACACCGACCCGTCGTCCGGCTGCGTGACCAGTGGGTCCTCGTCGATCCGGCCCTCGTCCGCAAGGCCCGCAAACGCGAACTGGGCCTGCTGGACCCGGTGGACGCCCTGTCCGTCGCCCTCACCGGCACCGCCGACGTCGACGGCGAGACCGTCGAGGCGGTTCCCGTCGGCGCCCTGGCCACCCTGCGCGACCGCCTCACCGCCGGCATCCGACCCGCCGAGCCGCCCGCCGGCCTCGACGCCACCCTGCGCGACTACCAGCTGCGCGGCCTGGCCTGGCTCGACCTCATGACCTCCCTCGGCCTCGGCGGCTGCCTCGCCGACGACATGGGCCTCGGCAAGACGGTCACCCTCATCGCCCTCCACCTGCGCCGGGCCCGCCCCGAACCCACCCTGGTGGTCTGCCCCGCCTCCCTCCTCGGCAACTGGCAGCGGGAGATCAACCGCTTCGCCCCCGGCGTCCCCGTCCGCCGCTTCCACGGCGCCGACCGCAGCCTGGACGGCCTCACCGGCGGCTTCGTCCTCACCACCTACGGCACCATGCGTTCGGCCGCCACCACCCTGGCCCGGCAGCCCTGGGGCATGGTCGTCGCCGACGAGGCCCAGCACGTCAAGAACCCCTTCTCGGCGACCGCGAAGGCCCTGCGCACCATTCCCGCACCCGCGCGCGTGGCGCTCACCGGCACCCCCGTCGAGAACAACCTCTCCGAGCTGTGGGCCCTCCTCGACTGGACGACCCCCGGCCTGCTCGGCCCCCTGAAGGCCTTCCGCGCCCGCCACGCGCGCGCCGTGGAGAACGGCGAGGACGAGGAGGCCGTCCAGCGCCTCGCCCGCCTGGTCCGCCCCTTCCTGCTGCGCCGCAAGAAGTCCGACCCCGGCATCGTCCCCGAGCTGCCGCCCAAGACCGAGACCGACCACCCGGTCCCGCTCACCCGCGAACAGGCCGCGCTGTACGAGGCGGTGGTGCGCGAGTCGCTGGACGTCATCGAGACGGCGAACGGCATCGCCCGCCGCGGCCTGGTCCTCAAGCTGCTCGGCGCGCTCAAGCAGATCTGCGACCACCCGGCGCTGTACCTCAAGGAGCAGGCCCCCGCCACGGGTGACGCCCTTGCCGCCCGCTCCGGCAAACTCGCCCTGCTGGACGAGTTGTTGGACACCCTGCTGGCCGAGGACGGCTCGGCCCTGGTCTTCACCCAGTACGTCGGCATGGCCCGGCTGATCGCCGCCCACCTCGCCGGCCGCGCGATCCCGGTGGACCTCCTGCACGGCGGCACACCGGTGCCCGAGCGCGAGCGCATGGTGGACCGTTTCCAGGACGGCGCCACCCCCGTCCTGGTCCTGTCGCTCAAGGCGGCCGGCACCGGCCTGAACCTCACCCGCGCGGGCCATGTCGTCCACTTCGACCGCTGGTGGAACCCGGCCGTGGAGGAACAGGCCACCGACCGCGCCTACCGCATCGGCCAGACCCAGCCCGTCCAGGTCCACCGCCTCATCACCGAGGGCACCATCGAGGACCGCATCGCCGAGATGCTCCAGGTCAAGCGCGCCCTCGCCGACGCGATCCTCGGCTCCGGCGAGTCGGCCCTCACCGAACTGACGGACCGTGAACTGTCCGACCTGGTCAGGCTGCGGAGGGAGGCGTGATGGCGGAGGACGAGCAGGACATCAGCCCGGCCGAGGCGGTCCGCCGCGCCCTGCGGGCCGCCCGGGAGCGGTCGGAGGAACCGACGCCGGCCCCGGCACCCGCGGAACCTTCGGCGCTGCCCCAGGACCAGCCTCAGGAGGTCCCCCCGGAGTCCGACGGCACCTCGTCCCGGCCGGCCGACGCCGCGCGCGCGGCCCTGCGGCGTACGACGGAGGTGCCCCGGGCCCAGGAGGAGGACCCGCCGACCGACGTACCCGCGGCGGCGGACGTCCCTGGGGCAGGCGACGTACCTCCGGCACCGGACGAGCCGGGCACGTCCGGCGTGCGGCCGTCCGGCGTGCGGCCGGGGGACGTGGCCCGGGAGGCCCTGCGCGCGGCCCGTGCACAGGCGCGGCAGACCCCGTCGGAGTCCGGGGAGCCTGGAGACGGCAGGAGCACACGCCGGACCTCGCGCGCGAGCGCCCGCCCCGTGGCGTCCGGGAGCGCCGGCCGTCCGGGCGCCCGTGTCGCCGACGCCCGCGTGCGGGACGTACGGACCTTCCTCGCGGACGCCTTCCGGATGCCACCGGAGACCGACACCGCCGACGCCGCCGAGCCCGCCGACGCCGCCGAGCCCGCGGAGCGTGAGGCCACAGCGCCCCAACCCGCCGCGCCCGAGCCCGCCCCCGCTGCCCGCTCCATGGCGGCCCCCGCGCGCGACGGCGATCACCGCCGCACCTACCCGGCCTTCCCGCCCCGGCCGGCCGACGCGGGCGACACCACCGACACCACCGACGCCACCGAGCGCGAGGCCACAGCGCCCGAACCCACCGCGCCCGAGCCCGCCCCGGCCGCCCGCTCCATGGCCGCCCCCACCCGCGACGGCGATCACCGCCGCACCTACCCCGCCTTCCCGCCCCGGCCGGCCGACGCGGGCGGCGGCTTCGCCGAGACCTGGTGGGGCAACGCCTGGGTCACGGCGCTGGAAGAGGGCGCCCTGGACGCCAAGCGGCTCGCGCGCGGGCGGGGCTACGCCGAGCAGGGACACGTGGACGCCATCACCGTCACCCCTGGCCTCGTCCTGGCGTACGTGCAGGGCAGCCGCGCCCGGCCGTACCGCGTCCAGGTACGACTGCGCACACTCGGCGACGAGGACTGGGAGCGATTCCTGGACGCCGCGGTCGAGCGGCCGGGGCACATCGCCGCGCTGCTCGACAAGGAGCTGCCGGAGTCCCTCGCCGACTGCGGCGTGCCGCTCCTGCCCGGTCCCGGCGACCTCGCCCCCCAATGCAGCTGTCCCGACCACGGACATCCCTGCAAGCACGTGGCGGCCCTCTGCTACCAGACCGCGCGGCTCCTCGACGCCGACCCGTTCGTCCTGCTCCTGCTGCGCGGCCGGGGCGAACGCGAGCTGCTCGACACGCTGTCCCGCCGCAACGCCGCACGGGCCGCCCGCGCCGCCCAGGACCAGGAACCGGAACCCGTCCCCGGCATCCGCGCCACCGACGCCCTCGCCGCACGCCGGCTCCCGCCGCTGCCGGCACCCCTGCCCGCCCCCCAGCACCCCGAACAGCCGCCCGCCTACCCCTCCGTGCCGAACGGCCCCGATTCTTTCGCCCTCGACCAGCTGGCCTCCGACGCCGCCGTCCGCGCCCACGCGCTGCTCACCACCGGCCACGACGAGATCGGCGGACTGACCCTGTGGCAGGACGCGTACGGCTCGCCGCCGCCCGCCCCGGCTCCGGGCTCACCGCCACCAGCCGCACCCTCTACGCCTCCCTCGCCACCGCCGTCGGCCGCACCCCGGCCGAACTGGCCCGCGCGGTCGCCGCCTGGCGGCAGGGCGGCCAGGACGGACTCGCCGTCCTGGAGGACCTCTGGGACCCGCCCGCCGGCCGCTTCGACCGCGCCCGCCCCCTCCTGCGCGCCGCCGACCTCCCCGCCTTCCGCCCCTGGCGCAACCACCTCACCCACCCCCGCGGCCACGTCCAGCTCCGCTTCGGCCGCGACGGCTTGTGGTACCCCTACGAATCGGAGCCCGGCCACGACGACTGGTGGCCCCGCGGCACGCCCGACACCGACCCGGTGGGCGCCCTGACGGGCCTGGGCAGCTCGGCCGACGACCTGTGAGGCACCGCGCCCTCGTCGGCCGCACGACCGCCGTGAGGCCGGGAGGGCACGCCTCAGTCTCTGCGCGCCAGGTAGACGGTGTTGGTCGCGGTGCCGCTCTGGAGCGGGTTGTCGAACTCGACGACGTGGGCCTCGACCGCCGCGAAGACGCCCGCGAGCGTGCCGGTGAACGGCTCGTCCGGCGGATCGTTGGACCACAGGGCGAAGACGCCCTCGGGGTGCAGGTGTTCGGCGAGGGCACGAAGCCCTTCCGGGCGGTACAGGGCGGCGTGGCGCGGGTTGAGCACGTGCCGCGGCGAATGGTCGATGTCCAGCAGGATCGCGTGGAAGCGGCGCCCCGGTGACCGCGGGTCCAGGCCCGCCGGGCTGCCGGCCGCCTCGAAGAAGTCCGCGTGCACCAGGCGGCAGCGCGGATCGCCGGTCAGCGTGGCGCCCAGGGGCACGAGATGACGCTCGTGCCAGTCGATGACCTCGGCGAGCGCGTCCACCACGATCAGTGAGCGCACCCGGGGGTCCTCCAGAGCTGCCCGCGCGGTGTACCCGAGGCCGAGCCCGCCCACCGCGACGTCCAGCTCGGCGCCGCCGGGCAGCCGCGCCAGCCCCAGCTCCGTCAGCGCGATCTCGCCGGCCGTGAAGAGGCTGGACATCAGGAACTCGTCGCCCAGCTTCACCTCGTACACGTCCTCGGCGAACCCCGGATACCTGCGCCGCCGCAGACTGATGTCCCCCAGCGGCGTCGGGCGCCAGTCGATCTCGTCGAAGCGCGCGCTCATCGGTGTTTCCTCGTCTCTGTCCCGGCCGCCGGCCATGGGCCGGCGGCCGGGCGGGTTCGGCCGGATCCGGGTCAGGCGTCGATGATGACGGGGATGATGAGAGGCTTGCGGCGGTGGGTGCGGAAAGCCCAGTTGGCCACGGCACGGGCGATCAGCTGTTCGAGCTGGCGCGCGTCGCCGACGCCCTCCTCGGCGGCGGTGGCCAGGGTCTTCTCGATGACGGGGATGACGGATTCGAACGTGGTCTCGTCATGGACGAAGCCGCGGGCCAGGAAGTCGGGCGCCTCGGCCAGCGCGCCGGTGTCGGCGTCGACGAGGGCCACGACGGTGACCACGCCCTCCTCGGCCAGGGTGAGACGGTCCTTGAGGGACGCCTCGGTGACGCCGCCGACCTCCGTGCCGTCCACGTACACGTTGCCCGCGGGCACCTTGCCGGTGATGGACGCGCGCCCGTCGACGAGGTCGACGACGACACCGTCCTCGGCGATGACGACCCGCTCGGGGTCGATGCCCGTACGGATGGCGAGGTCGCCGTTGGCCCGCAGGTGGCGGAACTCGCCGTGGACCGGCATGACGTTGCGCGGCTTGACGATGTTGTAGCAGTAGACGAGTTCGCCGGCGCTGGCGTGCCCGGAGACGTGCACCTTGGCGTTGCCCTTGTGGACGACGTGGGCACCCCACCGGGTCAGTCCGTTGATCACCCGGTAGATGGCGTTCTCGTTGCCGGGGATCAGCGAGCTGGCGAGCAGTACGGTGTCGCCCTCGCCGATGCGGATCATGTGGTCGCGGTTGGCCATCCGGGACAGCGCGGCCATCGGCTCGCCCTGGGAACCGGTGCACACCAGTGTGATCCGGTGGTCGGGGAGCTTCTCCAGCTCCCTGGTCGTCACGACCAGACCGGACGGGACCTTGAGATATCCCAGCTCACGGGCGATGCCCATGTTGCGGACCATCGAGCGGCCGACGAAGGCGACCTTGCGGCCGTGCTGGTGGGCGGCGTCCAGGACCTGCTGGATGCGGTGCACATGGCTGGCGAAGCTGGAGACGATGACCCGGCGCGGCGCCGTACGCATCACCTGCTCGATCGCCGGGTTCAGCTCGCGTTCCGACGTGGTGAAGCCGGGCACCTCGGCGTTGGTGGAGTCGGTGAGGAACAGGTCCACGCCCTCCTCGCCGAGCCGTGCGAAGGCACGCAGGTCGGTGATGCGGTCGTCGAGGGGGAACTGGTCCATCTTGAAGTCGCCGGTGTGCAGCACCAGTCCGGCTCCGGTACGGATCGCCACGGCGAGACCGTCCGGGATGGAGTGGTTGACCGCGACGAACTCGCACTCGAAGGGGCCGAACTTCCGCCGGTCGTCCTCCTTCACCCGAACCGTGCGCGGCCGGATGCCGTGCTCCTTGAGCTTGGCCTCCAGGAACGCCAGCGTCAGCTTCGACCCGACGACGGGAATGTCGGACCGCTCGCGCAGCAGGTAGGGCACGCCCCCGATGTGGTCCTCGTGCCCGTGGGTCAGGACGACGGCCACGATGTCGTCGAGGCGGTCCCTGATCGAGGTGAAGTCGGGAAGGATCACGTCCACCCCGGGCTGCGTCTCCTCGGGGAACAGCACGCCGCAGTCCACGATGAGCAGTTTGCCGGCGTACTCGAAGACGGTCATGTTGCGGCCGATCTCGCCCAGGCCGCCCAGGGCAACGACCCTCAAGCCTCCTGCGGGCAGCGGCGGGGGGGATTTAAGGCCAGGATGCGGATGACTCATACCTTGACGTTACCGGAGAGCCGAGCCCGTGACGTGACCGCGCCACTGTGGCCGCTCGCCCACCCCCCGGTGAGGGACCGACGCGGTGTCGGCGCTGGTCAGGCCCGGGACCGCGGCAGGGGCGGGCAACGGCCCTTACGCCGTGCCCCTCGCCGGGCCGATCACCTCGCCGATCGCCCGTGCCGGGCCGGACACCGCAGCCGGTCGTGGAAGAAGTTCGCGAGGCCGTCACAACCTGGGACCACCTGCACGGGGTTGGCCCCCGCCCGTGAGAACTCGTGGCATGCGAGACCGTGCAGGGCGTGAGTGAGACACCGACGAACACCCCGCGACACCGCTTCGACGGGCCGGAAGACGCACCACTTCTGATCCGTGAGGCCCCCCGTCGACCTGCTCCTGCGAGGGTCTTGCGCAGACGGGGACCGCGTCCGCACGCCGACGGCAACCGAGGTACGGGCATGCGCGCATGGTCTCGTCCGGCGGGTTCCAGGAAGGAACCCCCGAGACGGCGACCGCCATGAAGAAGAAGCACAGTGACCGACGAAGATCCTCGTTCGGAGGGAGGTTTCGGAGGGAGGCAGCGGCTCAGCGAGAACGCTGGAACTGCCGGGCGAACTCATTTGGCTGAGCGGGGTGACCACGTCGACCACGGCCGCGCACACGCCGGTCGCCGGTCGCCGCCTGACGTCGCCGCCGCGCCGACGGCGGGAGCTGGAGTCAGGAGCCGGCACGGCCGGGTTCGGAGAAGAGGTTTGTTCGGGCGCGATTGGTTCAGACGATGATCTGACACAGCCTTTATATGACGAAGCGGAGACGCACCATGGGCATCATCGCGTGGATCATCATCGGCCTGCTCGCCGGCGCCATCGCCAAGGC
>NZ_MPOH02000016.1:130354-175108 GCF_001896135.2 Streptomyces phaeoluteigriseus | reverse complement strand
ATCGTCGGCTCCGTCATCCTGCTCGCCCTCTACCGCCTCGTCGCCGGTAACCGGCATTCGCACCGTCACGCATGACCGGCTGAGGCACATCGCCTCCGGACACACCGGCACGGCTCCCTTCCTGTTCGCGGGACGGGAGCCGTCGTGCGTCCCGGCTGACCTCTGTCCCCTGTCCCGAGTGGGTTCTTGCCTGGTCCAGGTCGGCTTTCAGGTGCTGGACGACGCGGACAGCGGGATTCCGAGGCCGCGTGCGACCGAGGTGTCCGCGGGCGCGCTGGTCAGCTGGACGGCCTCGGAAGGGTTCACCGCGCTCGCCCGTGACCAGGCAGGCCGTGCACCGGGCAACGACAGCATGAGGGTGATCGTGCGGACCGCAGTAGCAGGACTGCTGGTCCAGCTTGGACTCACCGCACCGACACGCCTGATGGCGGTGGCGTGGTGGTGCTGGCCGAAGCGGCCCTGTCACGAGGCGACACGGGCGGCTGGGCACCGGCCCGCCCGACGTACTGGGCGTCGGCGGCGGTGCGGGCGAAGGCGGCGTCGTTTCGTTGCTGTCAGCCGGCGGCGCCACCCCCCGGCGCGCCGGCACCGTGCCCGCCCCGGCCGCTCCCGCCTGTTCGCCCCGGCAGCGCTTCACTTCACGGCGGATCGCCAGGGAGGGCCGTGAGGCCGGCGGGAGCGCGGGCTGTCACTGGGGGCGGCGTCCTGTGACGTCCCCGCCGGGGTCGTCGGGCAGGGCGATGCGGGCGGTGATGCGTTTGCCGACCGGCTCCCGCTGGGCCTCGAAGCCCTGGGCGACGGCCATGACGATCTCCAGGCCGTGCTGTCCGACTCTGTCCGCGTCGGCGGCCCGCGCCACTGGCAGGACGGGATCGCTGTCCCACACGACCACCTCCACGACGGCGCCGATGACGCGCAGTTCCATCAGCACGGGGCCAGGGGCGTACTTGCGGGCGTTGGTGACCAGCTCGCTGACCACCAGCTGCGTCAGGTCCATCGCGCGAGCGGACACCGGCAGGCCGTGCTCCGCCTGGACACGGGTGAGGAAGTCCACCGCCCGGTGGCGTGCCTCAGCGATCACGTGCCCGTCACCGTCCAGCGCGACGGTGTCCTGTATCCGAGGGGCGTCCGGCATCACGCTGCCCTCACGCTCGGGGACTGATTCAGCCGGGTCCATCCTTGTTCCCCCTTCACACATCCTGCGCGTACCCGGCACTCTGCCTCACATGTCCCGTGAGAACCGCATAATGGGCCGCACACGTGTTCGCCGTAGCATCGAGGCAGGTTACCGGCGCACCATCGCGCCGGGGCCTTGAGATCCCATCAGCGAGCACAGTCGAGGAAACGGTGACAGACACCCACGGAGCAGCCCGGCCCGGCCGCCTGTCGATCCGCCACACCGCAATCAACGGCATCCGGGTGGTCGCCGTGCAGGGTGAGATCGACCACGCCGTCAAGGACATGCTCAGCGAGGCCCTCCTGCCCTGCGACGGCCCGGTGCCCCTGCGGACCGTGGTGGACCTCAGCGGCGTGACCTTCATGGACTCCAGCGGCATCAACGTCTTCGTCGCTGCCCACCAGGCCGCGAACGACGATCAGGGATGGCTGCGTATCGCCGGCGCCCAGGAATCGGTGCTACGGCTCCTTGAGATCGTCGGCCTGGACGAGGTCATCGGCTGCCATCCCACCGTCGACCAGGCCCTGACCGCCTGACCCGCGCCGCGCCCGGCCACCGCGTTGCACCCGGCCTACGTGGACCGCCGGGGCCGCAGATCCATGAAGTGTTGTCCTTGGCCGGCCTCCCTGGCGACGGGGTCGCCGGCCACGCGTCGGGCCATCGTGCGTCCAGTGCGGCAGTGGGCGACCATTGGTTGTAGAAGGCTGAAGAGGAGCATCGTTCCCGCCGGGGGAGCGCGGGTCGGCAACGCGAGATCCTGAACCGGAGGAGGCCTGCCGAGCGGGGCATACCCGGGGTCGCCGCTCCGCCTGGCGGTGAATCAACCGACCAGCTGAGCGATTCAGGGGCGTGCGGGCGCCGTCCACCCTGCTGGAGTGATGCACCGTGTCTGACGAGTTCCCATCCGTGGCCGAAGTCCTGGCCCAGGAGCCGTCCGTCTTGGTGCTGGATGCCAGGGGAGCCGTCCTCACCTGCACACCTACTGCTTTGCGGCTGTTCGAGGGCTCCATCGACAAGATCCGCGGCGTGGAGATCTCGGCCTTCTTCGACGATCCGTCCGCGTGGGCCGAGCTTGTCGCCGGCGCTTTGGGCGGGATCATGCTCAGCGCGCGGGCCGATTTGCACACCGTCCGCGGCGCGCCCTTCTCGGCGGTGGCGGCGGTGTCGGTGCTCGCAGAGGGAGCGGAGGGCCGTTTCCTCGTGCGGCTGATCCGGGCGGAGTCCCCGGGCTCCGGACCGCAGGCCGTACGACGTCCGGTGCCCACCGCGGAACAGGTACTGGCGAAAGACCCACGAGCACTCGAGCGGCTGGAGCTGCTTCATGACGCGGCGACCCGCATCGGCGGCTCCCTGGACGTCACCCGCAATGCCGAGCAGTTGCTGGACGTCCTCATACCGGCCTTCGCCGACTTGGGGGCGGTGGACCTGACCGAGGGCGTGTTGCTCGGCGAAGAGCCGATGTCCTTCCCTCCCGGCACGCCCATGCAACGGATCGCTGTAGCGGCGGCCAGTGGGTGCTGGCCCCGAGAGAGCCATCCGGTCGGCGAAACCTTCCGGATCGGCCACGAAGAAGCCGAGCACCTGCGCAAGGGCACGCCCGGTGTCCTGCCGGATCTGCATCTGGCCCGGGCGGCGCTGAAGGACGACGCCGAAAGAGCCGCGCTCATGCTGCCCCCGGACGCCACATCCCTGATGGTGCTGCCGCTGCTGGTCAGAGGAGGGGTACTGGGGGCGGTGGGACTCTGGCGCACCGGGACACGGGCCCCATTCGATCCGGCGGATGTGACGCTGGCGGATGAGATCGGCACCCGGGTCTCGCTGAGCCTCGACAACGCTCGGCGATACAACCTCGAACGCCGCACCGCGGAGGCGCTGCAGCGAGGTCTGCTGCCACGGCCGGTGGTGGAGGTCGGGGCCGCGAAGACATTCGGTGCCCACCTGCCCGCGCGTGCGGTGACGGGGATCGGCGGCAGCTGGTACGACGTCATTGCGCTGTCCTCGAGCCGGGTGGGCTTCGTCGTGGGCAATGCGGGTGGGCAGGGGATGAACGCCACGGCGGCGATGGGGCGGCTGCGGGCGGCGGTGCAGACCCTGACGGATCTGGATCTCAGTCCCGACGAGGTGCTGTCCCACCTGAACGACCTGGTGGTTCGGTTCGCTGAGGACGAGGAGCAGCGAGACGTCGTCCCGGCCGGCAGCGTGCACGGCGCGACGTGCCTGTACGCCGTGTACGACCCGATCACCGGCCACTGCGTACTGGCCAGTGCGGGACACCCCGGGCCGGTGCTGGTCTCGCGGGGCGGCGCCGAAGCGGACATGGTGCCCGTGCGCCCGGGGCTGCCCCTGGGCGAGGGCGCGGAGCCCTTCGAAGCCAGCGAGCTGCAACTGAGCCCCGGTGATGTGCTGTCGTTCTACACCGGTGCGCCGGCGCGAGATCCGTTCCACACCCGCGCACTGACCGTGGTGCGGGAAGGCACGGCTGGAGGCGTTGAAGGCGGCCGTCCGGTCACGGAAATCGGTGGCCGCATTCTGGAGAAACTTCTGCAGGAGCCCTTGGACGACGACCTGGCACTTCTCGTGACCCAGGTGCGCCGACTTCCCGAAGATGCCACGGCCGCCTGGGAGCTGGCCGCCGACCCCAGCATCGTCGCAGGGGTACGCCGTCAAGTCGCCGACCGGCTGACCTCCTGGGGGCTGGAACATCTGGTGTTCACCACGGAGCTGATCGTCAGCGAGCTGGTCACCAACGCCATCCGCTACGGCGGCGCCCCAGTGGGCCTGCGGCTGATTCGGGATCAACGTCTGATCTGCGAGGTCTCCGATCCCAGCCAGACCCAGCCTCATCTGCGACGGGCCCGGTGGACGGACGAAGGCGGCCGCGGTCTCTTCCTGGTGGCGCAGCTGACCCATCGCTGGGGCAGCCGGTACACCGGTGCGGGCAAGACCATCTGGACCGAACAACTGTTGGAAGAAGTGCCCTGACCTGTCGGCCCGGTCGTCCGATGTGATGCGTGCGGGCGCTCCGGCCGACGGTCACCAGCACACGTCGTACCTTCGGCCTGCCCGGCCACTCTGTGGGAGTCGTGGTCGAGACGGACTACCTCACCTTCGAACACGTGGAAATCTGTGCCAGCCGAAGTAGACATTCGTCGCCGGTGTGGTTATGGTTTCTCTCGTAGCCGAGATCGAGCAGGGCCCGGCAGAGATGAACTGCCGGGCAGTAGTACGCAGTTGCAGTTCGCAGGACGGTGCGGTGGTGGAGTTTCGAAGCCAGGGTGTTCGCAGGACGGCGACGGGGCTGACCACCGGACCGGGTGGCCCGCAGTGATCAGGGGCCGCCATCAGCAGTACCGCAGTGGAAGTACCGGCAAGTGAAGGTTCGTCGTACCCAGCAGTGAAGTCGGTGAGCGGTACCTCGGTGAAGGCGTCGGCTGCGGGCGCGCGCACCGGGAGGTTCGGCAGTGGGGTTCCAAGCCAGAGCAGACGTAGGACGGGCGACGGGGCTGGCTGCCGAAGAGTGGCGCTGTTCGAGGCCACCAGCAGTTCGCAGTTTCCGCTAGTGATTAGTTGATCAAGAGGGAAGAACGGAGGAACCGAGCGCCATCAGGATCGCCCGGGCGGAAGTCTTGGCCCCGGGTACCGCAGGACATCGATAGTGAGGTGGTCTCCGGTCAGGCAACCGCGATCCCCGCGCCCCCGACAGCGTCTCGGTCGGGTCTGCGGAAACAGAGGGCCGGTGCAGTATCAGGGCCGGCAGATGGTGTAGTGGTTCCTTCGGGGCCCTGGCGGGCAGTTCGGCGCCAGGGCCCCTCCACGCGTGCCACAGAGAGGTGCAATGACAGCAGACGACACGTTCGGCCGTCTCGATGACGACGACTACCCCGCCTTCACCATGGGCCGGGCCGCCGAGATGCTCGGCACCACCCAGAGCTTTCTCCGCGCCATCGGCGAAGCACGCCTCATCACCCCGCTGCGATCCGCGGGCGGCCACCGCCGCTACTCCCGCTACCAGCTGCGCATCGCCGCGCGGGCCCGGGAACTCGTCGACCGCGGGACCCCCATCGAGGCCGCCTGCCGGATCGTCATCCTCGAGGACCAGCTCGAGGAAGCCAAGCGCCTCAACGCCGAATACCGCCGTGCCGTCGAATCAGCGAACTCGACGGCCGCAGCATGAGATGAGCGTGCCCGTCAGCGTCGGCGGGCACCTCACGCACGGTCTCGGTGTGTGCGGTTGGATCATTTCCTGTGGTGAGCGGTGTGTGGGCGTGTAGCGTCTGCGTCAGCTGTCGTGGTTCGGAACTCCCTCTTGCCCGCGCCTTCGGTGTGGGCGTTTTGCTGTGCTGTGCCGCAGGGACCAGGGCGATCACCTCCGTCTGCCACATCGAGTGGGAGGCGTTCATCGACTGGAAGGCATGAGACATGGCTACGGGAACTGTGAAGTGGTTCAACGCGGAGAAGGGCTTCGGCTTCATCGCCCAGGACGGCGGCGGCCCGGATGTCTTCGCGCACTACTCCGCGATCAACTCCACGGGCTTTCGTGAACTCCAGGAGGGCCAGGCCGTGACGTTCGACGTCACCCAGGGCCAGAAGGGTCCGCAGGCCGAGAACATCAACCTAGCCTGACCTCGCAGACCTGCCCGAGGGATCGCGCACGCCGCGTCCAGGCGGCCGCCGCCCCCCGGGCCCTGCCACCCGCCCGGACGAAGGCGCCTGCTCTCGTGCGGGGCCGGCAGGATCAGGGGCCGCGCAGCCATCGCTGCGCGGCCCCTGATCCGTGAAGGCCCCCCGGGTCGGTGCGACTTCGGCCAGGAGCTTCCTGACCTCAGTCGCTGCAAGCGTCGTCGGGCACGGGAGCCGCATCTCCCGCGCGGCTCCCGTGCGGCTCGAAGGAGCCGACGCTCAGACGCTCGTCCAGGCGTCGAGAAAGGCTTTCCGTCCAGCCGGATCGTCCGACCTGCGGTCCGCGTGCAGGACGCGCCAGGCGGTGAGTTCGAAATCCCGGAGCCACAGTTCTCCGATGACCTGTGTCTTGAGGTCGGGCAGATGGTCGGACTCGACGAGGGCCTGACCGATCACCTCCCCGGCCGCGACGCGCTGGGGCGGGGTCATCTCATCGACGGCCGAGAGGACCTGCCGGGCCAGGGCGGTTCCTTCTCCCGCCAGGGCACGCAGCACCAGAGCCTTGATGTTGACGGGCAGCAGGTACGCGGTGCCCGACGACCTCCACAGGTCCGACCAGAAGCGTTCTCCTGTCTTCGTGGGGGCGGGCAGCGCGGCCAGCAGCCCGAGGAGATGGCCGGTGGCCGCATAGCCGTCGCAGTGGGCAGCTGCGACGACCGCGATGCCGGCGACGCCCTCCACGTCGAGCCGGCCGGCTTCGACATGCGGAGCCAGGTCCAGTTGGTGTTCCAACTGGTCCGCGAGGGCGGTGGACACGTGGGGGCGGACCTCAGGAAGCATCGGCGATCCTTGCGCGTAGGCGAGCGGAGATGCCCGTTCCGAAGCCTTGATCGTTCCCACGGCCAGCCGTTCTACTCGGCTTCGACCGGCCCAATCGGCGGCAGCGTCAACGGAGGTGGAGTTCACCCGGCGGCGAACCGGCCCGGGCCCGGCGACCTGGCTCCGGGGTTCTGGACCGTCTGGACCGACCTCCCGTCATGTGTCCGGGTCAGGTTGCCTAGCATGACCGCATGCTTGCCAGTGACGCCCAGGAGCCCGGGGGAGGACGAGAAGCTGTGTCCCGCGACGCCGCTGAAGTCGATTGTGGTCACGCCGTGTCAGCGCGGGGAGAGCGCCGTGCAGACGGGCCACCCGACCGATCACAGGGCGACCACGCGGGGGAGGGGGCTCACTCGGTCACTGCGCTGGTGGAGCGGGTGTCCGACCTGGCCGAGCCGATCAAGCCGAGGCTGCGTGGCTGGCTCCATGCCGGAATGGTCCCCGCCGCGCTGATCGCAGGCGTCGTGCTCATCTGCCTGGCCCGCACTCCGCAGGCGGTCGTGGCCTGCGCCGTGTACTCGGTCACCGCCTGGCTGCTGTTCGCGACGAGCGCCATTTACCACCGCGGCACCTGGGGATCGCTCGGCGAGGCTCTTCTGCGACGCCTCGACCACGCCAACATCTTCCTGATCATCGCCGGCACCTGCACCCCCCTGGCCGTGGTCCTCCTCCCGCCGGACCAGCGGTCCGTGCTGCTGTGGATCGTCTGGACGGGAGCGTTGGCCGGCATCGCGTTCCGGGTCCTTTGGGTCGGAGCCCCGCGCTGGCTGTACACCCCGTGCTACCTGGCGCTGGGGTGGGCACCGGTGAGCTACCTGCCCGACTTCCTGCACACCGGCGGAGCGGCCGTAGTGGTCCTGATCGTTGTCGGCGGTCTCCTCTACAGCGCGGGCGCGGTGGTCTACGCCCTCCAGCGGCCCGACCCCGCACCCCGCTGGTTCGGTTTCCACGAGGTCTTCCACGCGCTGACCGTGGTGGCCTTCACCGCGCACTACACCGCCATCTCCCTCGCCACCTACTGACCCCGTGACAGCGTTCCGGTCCGCCGCTCATCGCCCACGTCGCCGCATGTCGGACCGCGACGGGACGGGCGGTCGCCGACGCGGTCGCCCCGCGCGTGAAACCACGCCGCAAGCACTCTCTGTGCCCGTTACCTGAGCACCTTGGCGGCGCTCGCGGCCAAGCAAGAGGGGCACCCAGCTGCTGACATCGCAGCCCCGAAGGATGCCCGTTACCGCAGGGCGAGCAGCAGGTGGTCCGCGGAGCCACCGCACCGCCGTGACCACCGCACCGCCGTGACCACCGCACCGCCGTGACCATCGCACCGCCGTGAGAGGAATAGCTCCCACCACGAATGCGTGCACGGGGAACGCGGGGACGGGTACCAGCTGCCCGCCCCCACCCCTGCCCCACGGACGTCCCCCGTCTCGCCCCGCCGCCACGCTGACGCGGCACGAGCGGGGCGGGCCCCGAACGACGTGGCCACCTCGTCCGTGCCCGCTCGATGCGCTCCGCCGAAGCGTCCACGCCTCCGACCGCCACCGCGGTGTCCACTCGCCCGGGGGGACGCCGCTGAAGGGCCAGGCTTCCGAGGTTCCGTCAGCTCGGAGCGTGCCCGCTCCGATGTGTGTCGGCTGTGCGGTCGCCACCTCGGGTGGTGAGAAGGGGGGCCCGCGCCGTCTCACGTCGAAACGCGCGGGCGATGGCGCGTGCCTCGATGCCCGCCCGGCGAAGGACACCCGTGAGGGGATTGGTGTATCCGGCGAAGTACGAGCGCGGGGCTCCAGGATGGCTCTGTGCCCCTACGGCGAGGGGGTGCCCGGCCTCGTCGAGTACGCCCCCGGCGCTGCTCGTCCTCCACACCCACCGCCCTTCCCGCTCCCCGTGGTCTCGCAGGACGAGAGTCCGGGCAGGGTGATCACGGTGAGGACGGTCTTCCTCCGGGGCCCTGGTCGCCGACAGAGGGGCTGACCGACCAACGGTGCGAAGCGGGTTGTCGAGGTCGGTGTCGTGCGTGCTGAGCCGGCCGACGAAGGTGGGCACTCGCCGGGATCACGCACGTACTGCGGACCGGAGTCGCGCGGCGTGATGTCCCGGCCGAAACCGTGGGCTGCCCAGCCGTAACGGCCTGACTGTCTCCGCCAGTTCGACCTGATCGCGTCCGTTGCCGGTTCGCCACCGGAGCGCGAGGACCGGGCAGGTACTGGCCGGCTCCAGCACCGGCCGCTGAGCGGGCACGCCTGCCCCGAGCACGCAGAGGCCCTCTGGGGATGGGGGAGGTACGCGCCGAACTGGCATTACCGGAATGACGACGACGCGGACAGGGCCGAGCCGCGCGTCAGCTCATCCCCCTACCGCTCCACCCCGGACCGGGCTGGACCTTCCCCCTCGCCCTCACCTGGCGCCCGGCCGGAGTTGACTCTCTTGGCTATTGGCATTAGCTTTTAGCTAGTCGCATTAGCTTGTAGCTATTGCACTTAGCGAGCAGGGAGATGTCATGGCTGAGTTCGTCTCCGTCCCGGGCGGAACCATCGCCTACGAGGCAGCTGGGGAAGGCCCGTTGGTCGTCCTGGCCCACGGCATGGGGGACAGCCGCGCGGCGTACAGGTTCGTCCTGCCGCCTCTGGTGGCGGCGGGGTATCGCGTGGCCGCGGTCGATCTGCGGGGCTGTGGCGAGTCGAGCGCGCAATGGCCTTCCTACTCGCGCACCGACATCGCGGGCGATCTGCTCGCGGTGATCCGCCACATCGACAGCGGCCCGGCCGTCCTGGTCGGCCACTCGATCTCCGGCGGCGCCGCCACCATCGCGGCCGCCCAGGATCCCGGCCTGGTCAGGGGCATCATCGAGCTGGGCCCCTTCACCCGCGCGCAGTCGATCAAACTCGGCGACTTCCGCTCGAAGAGCTACCGTAGGGGTGCCTTCCGGCTGCTCGGCGCCAGCCTGTTCGGCAGCGTGGGACTGTGGTCCCGCTATCTCGACCACGCCTACCCCGGCCGCAAGCCGGCCGACTGGACCGACCGGCTCGCCCGAATCGAGGCGATGCTGGGCGAGCCCGGCCGGATGCGGGCGATACAGAAGATGGGGCAGTCGGCGCCGACCGACGCCGGCGCCCAGTTGGGCAACGTACGGTGCCCTGCCCTGATCGTGCAGGGCTCGCTCGACCCCGACTGGGTCGATCCGCGTGCCGAGGGCGAGGCGATCGTGGCTGCGATGCCGGCCGGTGTCGGACAGCTCGCGGTGGTCGAGGGAGCCGGCCACTACCCGCACGACCAGTACCCCGAGGAGACGGTGTCCCTGATGCTGGCCTTCCTGGAAGCACACGCCCGTGCCTAGGGCGGGCCTCGACACGAGCGCCGTCGTCGCGGCGGGAGCGGCGCTCGCCGACGAGGTCGGTCTGGCGGGCCTGACCATGGGTCTGCTGGCCGACAGACTCGGCGTACGGCCGCCGTCCCTGTACAAGCACGTAGGCTCCCTGGACGAACTGCGGCACGGCATCTCCGTCCAGGCCAAGGGCGAATTCGCCCATCAGCTGGCCCGGGCGTCCGTCGGCCGTTCCGGCCCGGACGCGGTCCGGGCGTTCGCCGACAGCTACCGCCACTGGGCCCTGGAGCATCCCGGCCGCTACGCCGCAACCGTCCCCGCTCCGGCGGCCGGTGACGAGGAGGACCGCCGCGTCAGCGAAGCGGCGTTGCAGGTTCTGCTCGACGTCCTCGCCGGTTTCGGCCTGCCCGACGCGCGCGTCGTCGACTCCGCACGGGCGCTGCGATCAGCACTTCACGGGTTCGTCACCCTTGAGGGCTCCGGCGGCTTCCAAATGCCCCGCGACGTCGAGCGGAGTTTCCACTTCCTCGTCGACACCCTGATCGCCGGTTTCCAGGCCGACCCTCCTGATCACGCCTCCGAAGGATGACATGGCCGCCGCCACCGATCCCTCCCTATCCACCCCGCAGCCACCTGTGAACGGGAAGACTCCGGCCGAGCCGTTGTCCGAGGCGCCCTCTGCCGATCGCGGGCAGGAGGCAGCCGTAGGCACCGTGAGGACCAGGACGCAACGGCCGGGGCACGACTACGTCCGAGGCGGCACGCGCTTCGCCGGCGAGGTGACCGCTTGGGTGTGCACCCCCTGGGCCCTGTGGTCGCATTCCGTCCCGCTGGCGATCGGCGCCGTCCTGCTGCTGATCGGGTTGCCTGCCGTCTTCGGCACCCCGGGCGACCGGCCCGGCGGAGACGCGCCCGTTGCGGTGCCGGGCATCGTCACCATCTTGCTGGTCGTGCTCCATCTGGTGGCGGCGGCAGTGTCTGCGTGGGCGCTGTGGGGGACGTGGATCGCCGCCACGGTGACTGTCCTGTGCCTGGTCGTGCCGTTCTCCGAACTACCGCGCTGGCGAGCCCTGTTGAGTGCGACCCCTGAGGGGCCAGGGACACGAGGTCTTACTCGCCGCCGTCCGGTCGGAAAGTCGGCTCCTCTCCAGGGTGTGCCGCTCCGTAGGCAGGTAAGGAGGGAGGAGCGAGAGAAGGACGACAGCGGTCTTCAGCTGACCTGAGACAGAGGGGGCTCCGTGTTCGAGGCGGAAGACATCAGGGAATGGCGAGGCCAGGACGTGGTCGACCACGAGCGGCACAAGATCGGCGTCCTGGAGGCGATCTATGTCGACACGGCCACAGACCAGCCCGCGTTCGCGACGGTGACGGTCGGCCTGCCGACCCGGCACGGCTGGTGTTCGTCCCCCTGGGCGGCGCGACGGTCGGTCCCGGTTATCTGAAGGTCGCCTACGACAAGAAGCAGGTCAAGGAAGCGCCCTCGATCGGCACGGACGGCGAACTGCTCGCGGAGGACGAGAAGACGGTCTTCGCGCACTACGAACTCGCCTACCGAACGGGTGCGGGCGGCGAACGTCGCCTCGCCCGCCGCTGATGCCCTCACCAACGTCCCCACCATGAGGTGACACCAATGGCTCTCTTCCTCCTGCTGCTCATCGTGGCGATCCTGCTCGGCATCATCGGGGTGGTGGCGAAGGGCCTGTTCTACCTGTTGGTCATCGGCGTGGTGGTCCTGGTCGCCGACCTCGTCCTCCTCGGTCTACGCCTGGGCCGCCGCCGCAGGCGCCTCCCCCGGTGACGCGGTCGGCCCGGGCAAGCGCCCCCACGGGCCGCCCGCCCGGAGACCGGACGTAGCGGGTGTCGGAGCAGTCGTCGAGCCATGGCCCAGGCGTGGTCCGCCCCGTCCGCCCCGTCCTCGACGGAGCGGAGGCGTCGGAGAGGTCGGCGCCTGTGCCGGCGTCCCGCTCGGAGTGGCCGACGCCGTGCCAGTCCAGGCGCCTGACGGTCGCGTCGTGACGCCTCCCAAGGCCAGAAGGACCCGCAGGCCGAGAACCTCAACCCGGCCTGACCTCGCAGCCTTGCCCGAGGGGTGGTGCACGCCGCGTCCGGTGACTGCCGCGGCCCGTGCAGGCCGTCCTTTCGGCCGAACAAGGGAGTCCGCTCTTGTGCCGGGCGCCGACAGGACTTGTGGTGCACAGGACTTGTGGTGCACAGGACTTGTGGTGCACAGGAACTGTGGTGCACAGGAGCAGGGCCGCGCAGCAATGGCTGGGCGGCCCTGTTCAGTTGAGGTGCGTCCGGAGGGCCCACCTCGCCGGGCCCTTCCTGAACTCGGTCACATCCGATCGGGCTGACCTTCTGCGGTGTCCTGCCGGTCCAGGCGGCGGACGGCGCGCGCCGCGCGAGGCCAGAGGCCGCCACTGCCCACGCGGCCGCAGCGAACCGGCCCCAGAGGTGAGGGCGGTCAGCCGCAGCGAAACCGGCCCCAGAGGTACGGGCGGTCAGCCGCAGGCACGAGAAGACCGGCTCATTCCCCGTGCGCAGGCTTCGTCAGCTCTGCGTTGAACTGAGCGCCGATCAGGAGGGACAGATTGGAGAGCCACAGCCAGACCAGGAAGACCACGACGCCTGCCAGTGAACCGTACAGACGGTCGTAGGTGCTGACCAGGGAGGTGTAGACGGCGAATCCGAGTGAGACGGTCAGCAGGAGCGCCACCGCCAGTGTGCCGCCGGGCGCCATCCTCAGGACAGGGCGGGAGGTCGCCGGTCCTGACCGGTACAGGACCAGCACCAAGGCGACGGCTACGGTGGCCACGACCGGCCACCGCAACGTGTCCCACGTGGCCTGGGGCCCCGTACCCAGACTCAGGGCCTGACCCAGACGCCGGGCCAGGCCGCCGGTGAGCAACAACGCGAGGGTCGACGTCAGAAGCAGGGAGCTGAGAACGAGTGCCGTGGCGACGATGCGCGGAGCGGTACGCCAGACCGGCCGGTCGGCGCTGATTCCGTGCATGGAGTACAACGCCCGGCGGAAGACGCTCAGATAGCTGCATCCCGACCACAGGGCTCCCGTCCCTCCGACGAAGATCAGCGTCCAGGCCGCCGTCGGCTGTGCCACCATCTGCAGGAGGGCGCTGCGCAGCAGAGCGCGGGACTCGGCAGGGGCCGCCTGCGTCATGCGGTCGATGACCTCCGGCTCGGCCGTGGGCACGGTCAGACCCAGAATCGAGAGGATGACCAGCAGCAGCGGGAACAGCGCCAGAACCGCATAGTAGGTCAGCGCAGCGGCCCAGTCCGTGACGTCGTCGTTCCAGACGGCCACCGGCGTCCGGCGCAACGCCACCCACCACCGAGCCGTGTGACCGTCTGCATCATCCATGACGCGGATGCTCTCACTCTTCGTCCTCGGGCCACCATCCAGCCCTGCGGTGCGACAGAACCCGGCACGCGTGCCGGTTACCTGACGTGCTGTGGAAGGCGGGACGGTCGCGCGGCCACGGTCCCTTGGCACTCTCGGCCCGGACACGGCGGCCACTTTGCTGATCACGGTGAAGGAGGCCAAGACTCGGCGTGAAATCGTCCGGTGCCTCAAGCGCCATGCGGCCGGGAGGTCTTCAATGTGGTCGGACAGCTACAGTCAGGACCCCGCTCATAGGGGCTGTCGTGACAGATGAGAGGCTCAGACGGGTGAGCGAGACACCACCGAACACCCTGCAATACCGCTTCGACGGGCCGGAAGACGCACCAGTCCTGATCCTGGGTCCCTCACTGGGCACCACCTGGCACATGTGGGACCGGCAGGTTCCCGAGCTGGCCCAGCAGTGGCGGATCTTCCGGTTCGACCTGCCCGGTCACGGCGGGTCCCCGGCCCATCCGGCGGGCTCCGTCGGCGACCTCGCCGAGCGGCTGCTGGCCACGCTCGACGCGCTCGGTGTGCAGCGCTTCGGGTACGCGGGCTGTGCGCTCGGCGGTGCGGTCGGCGTGCAGCTGGCGCTGCGCCACCCCGAGCGGGTCGCCTCGCTCGCGCTCATCGCGGCCTCGCCGCGGTTCGGCACGGCGGACGAGTTCCGGCAGCGGGGTGTGATCGTCCGGACGAACGGCCTCGACCCCATCGCCCGTACCTCGCCCGACCGTTGGTTCACCAGCGGCTTCGCGGCCACGCAGCCCGCGATCACCGAGTGGGCCGTACAGATGGTGCGCACCACCGACCCCGGCTGCTACATCGCCGCCTGCGAGGCGCTCGCCTCCTTCGACGTGCGGGCCGAACTCGGCATGGTCGGCGTGCCGACGCTGGTCCTCGTCGGCTCGGACGACCAGGTCACCGGCCCCGCGGAGGCCCGCACGCTGGTCGCGGGCATCCCCGACTCCCGTCTCGCCGTCGTCCCCGGCGCCTCCCACCTGGTCCCGGTCGAGCAGCCCGCCGCCGTCACCGACCTGCTGGTCCGGCACTTCTCGACCGCCTGGCAGCCCGCCTACGAGCACAGCACGGGCCAGACCGCCGTCCCCGGCGTCTCCCTCAGGCCGCTGCACGTGTCCCCGCAGACGGCGCCGATCGCCGAGATCGCTCCCGCGCCGGTCGTCGCGCCGCCGCAGGTCATGGGCCGCCCCGACCCGTACGACGCCGGGTTGAAGGTACGCCGCGAGGTCCTCGGGGACGCCCATGTGGACCGGGCGCTGGCGCAGGCCGACGACTTCTCGGGCGACTTCCAGGAGCTGATCACCCGCTACGCCTGGGGGGAGGTCTGGGACCGCCCCGGCCTCGACCGCCGTTCGCGCTCCTGCGTCACGCTCACCGCGCTGGTGGCCGGCGGGCACCTCGACGAACTGGCCTTCCACACCCGCGCCGCCCTGCGCAACGGCCTCACCCCGGACGAGATCAAGGAGGTCCTGCTCCAGGCGGCGGTCTACTGCGGCGTACCGGCCGCGAACAGCGCCTTCCGGGTGGCGCAGCAGGTCATCCGGGAGGAGACGACGCCCTCCGAGTGAGCCGGCCGGCCGGCGGAGGAAGGATGGAATCATGACGTCCATGACCCCGAAGAAGCCCGTGACGCCCATGCAGCTCACGAAGAAGGCGCACGCCTGTGTCCGCCTGGAGAAGGACGGCCGCACGCTCGTTCTCGACCCGGGCGCGTTCACCGAGGAGGACGCGGCGCTCGGCGCGGAGGCGATCCTGGTCACGCACGAGCACCCCGACCACTTCAGCGAGGAGCGGCTGCGGGCGGCCCTGGACGCCGACCCGGCCGCCGAGATCTGGACCCTCGCGTCGGTCGCGCAGAAGATCGCGAGCGCCTTCCCCGGCCGCGTCCACACCGTCGGCCACGGGGACGCCTTCACCGCGGCGGGCTTCGACGTCCAGGTCCACGGCGAGCTGCACGCCGTGATCCACCCGGACCTGCCGCGCGTCACCAACGTCGGCTTCCTGATCGACGGCGGCCGTGTCTTCCACCCCGGCGACGCCCTCACCGTCCCCGACCGCCCGGTGGAGACCCTCCTCGCCCCGGTCCAGGCCCCCTGGAACAAGATCGCCGAGGTCATCGAGTACGTCAGGGAGGTCGGGCCGCGGCGGGTCTACGACATCCACGACGCCCTCCTCACCGACCTGGCCCGCCCCATCTACGACACGCACCTGGGTAATCTGGGCGGCGCGGACCACCGGCGGCTGGCGTCGGGGGCCTCGGCCCAGATCTGAGGGACGGCGTTGTCGGACCCTGCGGGTAAGTTGTCGGGCATGCGCATCGCGACCTGGAACGTGAACTCGATCACCGCCCGCCTGCCGAGGCTCCTGGCCTGGCTGGAGAGCAGCGGCACCGACGTGCTCTGCCTCCAGGAGGCCAAGGTCGCCGAGGACCAGTTCCCGTTCGACCAGCTGCGCGAGCTGGGCTACGAGGCGGCGGTCCACGCCACCGGCAGGTGGAACGGCGTGGCGGTGCTCTCCCGCGTGGGCATCGCGGACGTGGTCAAGGGCCTGCCCGGCGATCCGGGCTACGACGGCGCCCCTGAGCCCCGCGCGATCGCCGCGACCTGCGGCCCGGTCCGCGTCTGGTCGGTCTACGTGCCCAACGGCCGCGAGGTGGAGCACCCGCACTACGCGTACAAGCTCCAGTGGTTCGAGGCCCTCAGGGCCGCCGTCGCGGGGGACGCGGGAGGCAGCCGCCCCTTCGCCGTGCTGGGCGACTACAACGTGGCGCCGACCGACGACGACGTCTACGACGTGGCCGCCTTCGAGGGGTCCACCCATGTCACCCCCGCCGAGCGCGCCGCCCTCGCCTCCCTGCGCGGGGCGGGCCTCTCCGACGTCGTCCCGCGCCCCCTCAAGTACGAGCACCCCTTCACGTACTGGGACTACCGCCAGCTCTGCTTCCCCAAGAACCGCGGCATGCGCATCGACCTGGTGTACGGCAACGCGCCCTTCGCCAAGGCCGTGAAGGACTCCTACGTCGACCGCGAGGAGCGCAAGGGCAAGGGCGCCTCGGACCACGCGCCGGTCGTCGTCGACCTGGACGTGTAGGCCCCCGGCCCCCCGGCCCCCCCCGGCGGCCCGGCGTCACAGCAGCCGTAGGTCCACGGTGTCCGCGAGGGCCGCGTATCCCGCGTCCCCGGGGTGCAGATGGTCCCCGCTGTCGTACGCGGGCAACAGGCGCCCGGGGGCCGCCGGGTCGCGCAGGGCGAGGTCGGCGTCGAGGACGGCGTCGAAGGGGCCGCGCTCCCGGATCCAGGCGTTGACCGCGGTCCGCCCGGCCTCCACGGCCGGTGTGCACCGCGCCAGGCCCCCACAGGGCGCCAGCGTCGTCCCGAGCACCCGCAGACCGCGCAGCCGCGCCCGCTCGGCGATCTCCCGCAGACCGGCCGTGAGCCGCTCCGGCGACGTCCCCGCGAGCAGGTCGTTGATGCCCTCGAAGACGACCAGGGTCCGTACGGAGGTCTGCGCGAACACGTCCCGGTCGAGGCGGTTGAGGGCACTCACCCCGGTCGTGACCGTGGAGACCCCGTCGCCTGGATAGCGGTCGGTGACCACCCGGTTGCCCGCGATGCCGTGGTTGAGGACGCCGTACCGCGGCACCTCGTCCTGCCGGCGCAGCCGGGCGGCCAGCACGTCCGGCCAACTGCTGTCGGTGTCCGCCGTCGACCGGTCGCCGTCGGTGAGCGAGTCCCCGAGCAGCACCACCGACCCCGGCCCGCCGCCGACATCGATCCCGGCCAGCAGCGGCCGGCTCGTCAGCGTCGTGCCGTACGCCGCCCCGTCCGCGTCCGCCGTGTGGTCTCCCGGCCCGCTCAGGTACGCCCGCTGCACCGCGAGCCCGTGCGACGGGACCGCCGTCACCGTCCCGGGCAGGTGGAAGCTGACCAGCAGGTCGGCGCCCGCGGGCACCGTGAAGGCCAGGGGATCGCTGACCGCCTGTGTTCCGGCCGGCAGCTCGGCATCCGCCGCACCCCCGAAGGTCAGTGGCACCGGAGCGCCCAGGGCCGTCGCGCCGGCCGCCCGCAGTGCCACCGTCGCGCCGCCCAGCCGCACCGGTGCGGACGCGAAGGCGTTGTCGAAGCGCACCCGCACCCGTGGCCCGCCCGCCGAGGCGTGCACCACCAGCCGCAGCGTCCGGTCGGTCCACGGCCCCACGGCCGGCTGTCCGGATGTCGAGGAGGCCCAGCTGCCCGTCCAGCCGGGGGCCGCCGCCCGCACCGCGAGCGAGAAGACGTGCAGGTCGGGGGCGTACGGCAGGCGTACCGAGGCGACCGCGCGCCCCGGCGCGAGCGGCACGGTCACCACGTACAGACGGGCTCGCTCGGCGAGTGGCCCGTCGGGGGTGCTCACGTGCGGGAGGGCCACCGCCTTGGTGGCGAGGCCGCCGCGGCGCCAGTCCGGGGCGCTCAGCAGATAGGAGGAGCGGGAGCCGTCGGCGTACGTGACCGTCCCCGAGCCGCCCGCAGGGCCGCCGCCCGTGCTGGTGACCAGGAAGGCGAGGGCGTCGCCGCGCCCCGTGAGGAGGACCTCCTGGCCGGCGGCGCGGACGTTGTCCGGGGCGCCCGGGGGCCGTCGGGGCCAGGTCAGCCGGGCGCCCTGGACGGTCAGTGCGCGGCCGGGGGTCCAGCCCGCGGCCGCGAGATCCCGCGCGGACAGCGCGGCGCCCCTGCCGTCGAGACCGGCGGAGTCCGGCCGCCCCTCGTGGGCGACGCCCGTGTTGTCGTAGTGCCGTTCCAGGGGCAGTGGTGCGGCCCGCACGGCCTGCACGGGCTGGGCCGGCGGGAGGAACAGCGAGCCGAGGAGCAGGGCCACCACGGGAAACCCGCGCACAGGTCGGCGCACGTACCGACTCCTCCCGTACATCCGGTCGATCATCCGGGCACCGCGAGGGTAGGGAAAACGTCGCGTACCGGTCAATTCGGCGTGCGGGTGGGGGAGGGGGTTCCGGTCGCTCGCCGCTGCCCGCGCGCCTGTGGTGCGCGCGCCGGTGTGAATGTCACGCTGGGCGTATGAACATCCCTTTCCTGGGCAGCAGGCGCAAGAAGCACGCCGAGGCGACGCTGACCGCCGCCGACCCCGAAGGGGTCGCCGAACTCCTCTCCGAGTGCGAGCTGCTGCGCACCCTGGCGGAACAGGAGGGCATCCGGCTCGACGACACTCCGGCCTCGCTGGAAGCGCTCGACCAGTTGCTGCCGCGCTGGCGCGACGACGAGGAGAACCTGCCGTGGCTCGGCAACGACGCCGGCCTCTACCTCGGCACGGTCATCGTGCGCACCGTCCCCGGCGCCGCCTGGGAGGTCTGGCCGGGCGGCCAGCCCGTCGTCCGGCTCGCGTCGGGCCGTGAGTTCGACGTGGTGACGGCCGGGCAGGAGTGGGCCGCGAACGGCGTTCCGGAGCTGTCGCAGCGCTACGGCGAGGTGGCGGAGGTCTGAGGTCGCGGTGTGAGCGGCGGCGTGAGCGGTGGTGGACGGCTTCGGACGGGGCTTAAATACGGCTAATGCGGGACAAGTGCGTGTCGGGTCTTTAGGTCAGTTTTATCTGGATAGTTTGCGGCAGCACGGGACAGCTGAGAGTGAGTAGGGCTGCGCATGGCCGTCGATCCGTTGATCGAGCTGCGTGACGTCAACAAGTACTTCGGGGAACTGCATGTCCTCCAGGACATCGACCTCACGGTCGGCAGGGGGGAGGTGGTCGTGGTCATCGGCCCTTCGGGGTCGGGCAAGTCGACGCTCTGCCGGGCCATCAACCGGCTGGAGACCATCCGCTCGGGCACCATCCTGCTCGACGGCAGACCGCTGCCTGACGAGGGCAAGGAACTGGCCAGGCTGCGCGCGACGTCGGCATGGTCTTCCAGTCCTTCAATCTGTTCGCGCACAGGACCGTGCTGCAGAACGTGATGCTGGGCCAGGTCAAGGTCCGCGGGACCGCCAAGGCGAAGGCCGAGGAGAAGGCACGTGCCCTGCTCGACCGGGTCGGCGTGGCCAGCCAGGCCGACAAGTACCCCGCGCAGCTCTCCGGCGGCCAGCAGCAGCGCGTGGCCATCGCCCGGGCCCTCGCGATGGAGCCCAAGGTGATGCTGTTCGACGAGCCGACGTCCGCCCTGGACCCGGAGATGATCAACGAGGTGCTGGAGGTCATGCGGCAACTCGCCCGGGACGGCATGACGATGGTCGTCGTCACCCACGAGATGGGCTTCGCCCGCTCGGCCGCCAACCGCGTGGTGTTCATGGCCGACGGCCGCATCGTCGAGGACCGCAGCCCGGACGAGTTCTTCACCGATCCGCACAGCGACCGGGCCAAGGACTTTCTCTCCAAGATCCTCAAGCACTGACCGAGTACGCGCCCGCCCTGACCCCCGGGGCGGAACCTCGTCTAGGATGGGTCGTTCATCTGGGCCACAGGGGCAGATCCACAGGAGCCATACCCGCCCGGCGGCGGCCGGAGATCACTGTTCGCGCAGCGGGATCGACACGTACGACGGGTCGTTCGCCGGCGAGGAGAAGGTCAGCCGCGCGCCGGTCGGGTTGTGCTCGATGTAGAGCGGGTCGACCGTGTCGACGACCAGCGCCAGCCGGTGCCCCGCCGGGACGTCGTAGGCCGTGGAGAACAACTCCAGGTCCACGCCGAACGGCTCGCCCGGGGTGCGGCCGTGGAAGGTGTACGGCGCGTTGGTGACCAGCTTGCCGAGACCGAGCGGCCCCACGTCGTAGAGGTGGGCGACGAGGGTGCCGCTCTCCTCGGTCGGTGTCACCGTGGTGTGCAACCTCGCGGTGCCGCGCACCCGTTGGATCCCGGTGTACGTCTCCGACTGCCATACGGCGGCCCAGCGGCGGGGGAGCAGGGGGATCGAGGCCACCGGGGGCAGCCGGGCGATCTGGTCGAGGATGCTCGACAGGAACACGATCCCCCCGTCCGCGCCCGAGTTGACGCCGGCGCGGATCGTGGTGGTCCCGGCGAGGTTCACCTTGCGGGTGGTCGCGGTCACCGATTTCCAGTCCGGGTAACCCTCGTAGCCGCTGGTGGAACGGGACTTGAGCCGCACCGGCTGCTCACGGTCGATGCCGTTGTCCACGCCCCTGAGGTGGTGGTCGAACCAGCGCACGGTGTCGGTCCACACGTCGTTGGGCAGTCCGAACAGGCCGGTGAGTTCGGCCGTCGCGTGGTCGCCGGGCCGGAACGAAAGGCGCTTGGGGCCGGTCAGCTTCTCGTAGAAGTCCGCGTACTGGTTGGGCGGGAAGATCGTGTCGCCCCAGGTGTTGGCGAGCATGACCGCCGCGCCGTTCTGGTTGAGCTGGTCCAGGTAGGTCCTGGGGGAACGTTTCTTCCCCCAGGCGATCAGGTCCTCTTCCTTGGACAGGTCGGCGGAGTAGAAGTCGTCGAAGGCCCGGCGGGTCTCGGCGCTGTGGCGGCCGGTGACCGTGCCCGTGGCGTCCAGCAGAGCGGCGGCCTGGACGTGTTCGGTGCGGCCGGAGTAGATCGACCCGGTCAGGTCCGCCCAGCCGCTGAGCGCCGCGACGGCCTTGATGCGCGGGTCGTGCGCGGCGGCGAGCAGGCTGATGCCGGCACCGTAGGAGACGCCGCCGATGCCGATGCGCCGGTGGTCGGCGGCGGTGTGCGCGAGCGCCCAGTCGACCACCGTGGACGCGTCGGCCACATCGGGCGGGCCGGCCACCTCGATCTCACCGCCGGACTGCCAGAAGCCGCGCACGTTGTACGTGAGCACGATGTAGCCGGCGTCGGCGAGTCTCCGGGCCTGGGCGAGGTACTCGACCTGGGGGAAGGACCAGCTCGTCGGGAACACGATCAGGGGGCGGCGGCCGCTGCCGTCGGCGCCCGCGGGCGTGACGACGTTCGCCTTCAGTACGGTGCCGTCGGCGCCCTGGATGTCGACGAAGCGGACGCTGCTCGTGGCGGCCTGCGCGGCGGGGGCGAGACCGAGGACGCCACCCGCGACCAGGGTCGCGGAGACGGCGCCCAGGGCGGTCGTACGAAGGCCCGTGCGGTGGTGTCCCACGGTCACTCCTCACGCGTGTCAGTGCAAAGTGACCCGACGGTAACCTGCCGCTCCCAGCCTATGTAACCCGTCGGTAAGTTACGTGCCAGTAACGGTTGTTGACGTGTGCGACGGGTCGCGGACGCACGGAGTCGCGTGCCCGCCGGATGCGCGTCGTCCGCGGGTCGTGCGTGCGGAGTCGCGGCCGGCGGCCGTGCGCGGAAGTCAGGACGCGCGGTGCGAGGCGCGGGTGGAGACGGTCTGCGAGGGCAGCGGCGTCTGGGCGGCCCGCGTCACGTCGGCGACCAGCTCCACCACATCGGGGCCGTACGCCTGGGAGTTGACGACCTTCAGCAACAGCACGAAGGAGTTGGTCCCGTGCTTGCGGTGCAGGCGCTCGTGGTTGCGGGCCAGATAGCGGGTGGCGGCCTGGTTGGTGATGGCGCGCTGGCCGCAGAAGAGGAACACCGGCCGGGCGTCGCGGCGCTGGGTGACGGTCAGCCGGGCCAGCAGCACGTACTCGGTGACACCCGCCTCCAGGCGGTGGCGCTCGGTGCCGATCTGGAAAGCGCCCCGGTCCGGGCCCGGTTCGCGTCGACGTTGACCCGCACGCCGGGCAGCATCGCCGCCATGTGCGCCGTCATCCGCCGGTTGGAGGCCGGGCCGCCGACGCAGAACTCGGTGCGCTCGCCGAAGCCCTGTTGGGCCGTGTCCTGGGTGACCACCTGCACGTTGGCGCCGCAGTCCTTGATCAGCGCGGACAGTTCCAGCAGCGCGAAGACGTCGAAGCGGTGGACCGCCGGCTCAGAGGTCGCCGGGTCGCGGTTGACGACGAGCCTGCACTCCGAGTTGTCCGGCAGCCCGAAGAACGCCTGCTTGCGCCGTAGTTTCCGTCGCCAGAGGTAGGTGCGGGCCACCCAGCCGAGCGCGGCACTGATACCGGCCGCGACCACACCCAGAACGAGGTTGCGCACGTCGTCATTCATGGGCGCGCATAGTAGTGGGGTCCCATGGCCGGAACGTACCCGTGTTCGATGTGCGCCAGTCGTATGACAGTGCCCGGAAGGGGGCTGCCGGGGGCCCGTAGTTGTGGTTACGCTGCGCGGACGTTCCCGGACTGGAGGTACGGATGCGTCGCTCTGTCGCGCGGAAACTGTCGGTCCTGGCGGTCTCGGCCGCCATGGTCTCGGTGGGGGCGGCGGCGCCACCCGCCGCCGCCGGAAGGACGGTCGCCGAGAAGACACCCGTCGCCGTCGGCTACGGCGGTGCCGTGGCCAGCGTCGACGCGGACGCCTCCGCGGCCGGCATCGAGATCCTGCGCAAGGGCGGCAACGCGGTCGACGCGGCCGTCGCCACCGCCGCCGCCCTCGGCGTCACCGAGCCCTACTCCGCCGGTATCGGCGGAGGCGGCTACTTCGTCCACTACGACGCCAAGTCCCGTACGGTGCGCACGATCGACGGCCGTGAGACCGCGCCGCTCTCCGCCGACGCGGAACTGTTCCTCGAGAACGGCAAGCCCCTCGCCTTCGCCGACGCCGTCAGCAGCGGCCTCGCCGTCGGCACCCCCGGCACGCCCGCCACCTGGGCGACGGCCCTCGACCGGTGGGGCAGCAGGAAGCTCGGCACGGTGCTGAAGCCGGCCGAGCGCCTGGCCCGCGACGGCTTCACCGTCGACGCCACCTTCCGCGGCCAGACCGCGGCCAACGAGACCCGCTTCCGCTACTTCCCCGACACCGCCGAGCTGTTCCTGCCCGGCGGACAGCTCCCGGCCGTCGGCTCCACCTTCAAGAACCCCGACCTCGCCCGCACCTACGCCGAGTTGGGCCGCAAGGGGGTCGGCGCGCTCTACCGCGGCGACATCGCCGAGGACATCGTCGACACCGTGAACAAGCCGCCGGTCGACCCGGCCTCGGGCTGGAACGCCCGGCCCGGCGACCTGACCGCGAAGGACCTCGCCGCCTACCGGGCCAAGCTCCAGGCCCCCACCAGGACCACCTACCGCGGCCTCGGCGTGTACTCCATCGCGCCCTCCTCCTCCGGCGGCACCACCGTCGGCGAGGCTCTCAACATCCTGGAGCGGACCGACCTGTCCGAGGCGAGCCGGGCCCAGTACCTGCACCGGTTCATCGAGGCCAGCCGCATCGCCTTCGCCGACCGCGGGCGCTGGGTCGGCGACCCCGCCTTCGAGGACGTACCGGTCAGGGAACTGCTGTCGCAGCGGTACGCCGACTCGCGGGAGTGCCTGATCAAGGACGACGCGGTGCTCACCAGCCCGGTCGCGCCCGGCGACCCGCGCCACCCGGCGGACTGCGCCACGGCAGGCACGGCGGCGCCGACGACGTACGAGGGCGAGAGCACCACGCACCTGACCGTCGCCGACAAGTGGGGAAACGTCGTTTCCTACACGCTCACCATCGAGCAGACCGGCGGCAGCGGCATCACCGTCCCGGGGCGCGGTTTCATCCTCAACAACGAGCTGACGGACTTCTCCTTCGCCCCGGCCAACCCGGCCGTGCACGACCCGAACCTGCCCGGTCCGGGCAAGCGGCCCCGCTCGTCGATGGCGCCGACCATCGTGCTCGACCGGCACGACCAGCCGGTGGTGGCCCTCGGTTCGCCCGGCGGCGCCACCATCATCACCACCGTGCTCCAGATCCTCACCCAGTTCCTCGACCGCGGGCTCCCGCTCGTGGACGCCATCGCCGCACCCCGCGCCAGCCAGCGCAACGCCGCCCAGACGGAACTCGAACCCGGCCTCTTCGGCACCGACCTGGCCAGGGAGCTGGAGGCGATCGGGCACTCGTTCCGGCTGAACGCGGAGATCGGCGCCGCGACCGCCGTGCAGCGGCTGCCCAACGGCAAGTGGCTCGCGGCGGCCGAGACCGTGCGGCGGGGCGGCGGCTCGGCGCGGGTGGTGGTGTCGGCGCCGTAGGGCACCGGCAGCCTCACAGCTCGGGAGCGGGCGGCTCGTCGCGGATCGTGCGGAACGCGAGCCGTCCGTCCTGGACGTCGACCGTCACGCGGGCGCCCTCCTGGACCCGCCCGTCGAGCAGCAGCCGGGACAGCTGGTTGTCGACCTCGCGCTGGATGGTGCGGCGCAGCGGGCGGGCACCGTACTCGGGCTGGTAACCGCGTGCGGCAAGCCAGTCGACGGCCGCCTCGGAGAACTCCACGGCGATGCCCTGCGAGTGCACCAGCCGACGGGTTCCGTCCAGCAACAGGTCGGTGATCCGCCGCAGTTGGTCCCCGCTGAGCTGCCGGAAGACGACGATCTCGTCGATGCGGTTGAGGAACTCCGGCCGGAAGTGGTCGCGCAGCGGACGCAGGATCTGCTCCCGGCGCGCCTCCTCGTCGGCCTCGGCGCCACCCGCGCCGAAACCGATTCCGGCACCACGCCGGATGATCGCCTCCGAACCCAGGTTGCTGGTCATCACGATCACCGTGTTGGTGAAGTCGACCGTGCGGCCCTGCGCGTCGGTCAGCCGCCCGTCGTCGAGGACCTGGAGCAGGATGTTGAAGACGTCCGGATGCGCCTTCTCCACCTCGTCGAGCAGCAGCAGCGAATACGGATGCCGGCGGACCGCCTCGGTCAGCTGGCCGGCCTCCTCGTGACCCACGTAACCGGGCGGGGCGCCCACCAGGCGGCTCACGGTGTGCCGCTCCTGGTACTCGCTCATGTCCAGGCGGACCATGCGCTCCTCGCTGCCGAAGAGCGCCTCGGCGAGCGCGCGGGCCAGTTCGGTCTTGCCGACGCCGGTCGGGCCGAGGAACAGGAAGCTGCCGATCGGCCGGTCAGGGCTCGACAGCCCGGCACGCGACCGCAGCACGGCGTCCGAGACGACCCGCACGGCCTCGTCCTGGCCCACGACCCGCTCGTGCAGATGCTGTTCCAGGCCGAGCAGCCGGTCCTTCTCCTCCCGGGTGAGGCTCGCGACGGGGATGCCGGTCAGGCGGGAGACGACCTCGGCGATCGCCTCGGCGGTGACCTCCAGGTGCTGGCCCTCTTCGACCCCTCCGCCCCCGGCCGCGTCCGCGATCCGCTGCTTCAACTCCGCGATGCGGTCCCGCAGCTGGGTGGCCCGCTCGTAGTCCTCGTCGGCGACCGCCTGGTCCTTGTCGCGGGTGAGCTGCTCGACGTCGCGCTCCATGGCGCGTACGTCTGTCCCCTTGGTGCGGGCACTCAGGCGCACCCGGGCGCCGGCCTGGTCGATCAGGTCGATGGCCTTGTCGGGCAGCCGCCGGTCGGTGACGTAGCGGTCGGACAGCTCCACGGCCGCCACCAGCGCCTCGTCGGTGTAGCGGACCTGGTGGTGGGCCTCGTACCGGTCGCGCAGTCCGCGCAGGATCTCGATCGCGTCCGCGGCCGACGGCTCCGGCACCAGGATCGGCTGGAACCGCCGGGCCAGCGCCGCGTCCTTCTCGATCCGCCGGTACTCCTCCAGCGTCGTCGCACCCACGATGTGCAGTTCACCGCGGGCCAACGCCGGCTTGAGGATGTTTCCGGCGTCCATCGAACCGCCCTCGCCGCCGCCACCCGCGCCGACGACCGTGTGCAACTCGTCGATGAAGACGATCAGTTGGTCGGAGTGCTCGCGGATCTCGTTCACGATGGCGTTGAGGCGCTCCTCGAAGTCGCCCCGGTAACGGGTTCCCGCCACGACACCGGACAGGTCCAGCGCGACGACCCGCCGGCCGGTCAGCACGTCCGGCACGTCACCGTCCGCGATGCGCTGCGCGAGCCCCTCCACGATGGCGGTCTTGCCGACGCCCGCGTCACCGATCAGCACGGGATTGTTCTTGCCGCGCCGCGACAGCACCTCGATCGTCTGCTCGATCTCGTCGTCCCGGCCGATCACCGGGTCGATACGGCCCTTGCGCGCCAGGTCGGTGAGATCGCGGCCGTACTGGTCGAGGGTCGGCGTGGAGGTGGGCCGCTGCCGCTCCTGGGCGGACTGCGGGGGCATGGAGTCCGAAGGTTCGGACGGGCCGGCGGACGGCGTGAAGCGGGCCGCGTTCAGGATGTGCCCGGCCGCGGAGTCCGGGTTCGCCGCGAGGGCGCTCAGTACGTGCTCGGGCCCGATGTAGCCCGCGCCGCGCGAGCGCGCCAGGTCATGGGCGTCCAGCAGCGCCCGCTTGGCGGCCGGCGTCAGCGACAGCGAGGTGGGTGGCGGCACCTCGCCCGGCGGGTGCTGCGCCGGGCCCGAGCGCTCGTCGATCTCCGTCGCGAGGGAGTCGGGATCCGCACCGGCCCGGCTGAGCAGGCTGCGGGTCGGCTCCGCCGCGAGGGCGGCGCGCAGCAGGTGCTCGGTGTCCAGATCGCGGCTGCCGTGCTCGGCGGCGTACTGGGCCGCGCCGCGGACCAGTTCCCTGGCCGGCTGGCTGAGGAGCTGACCGATGTTGATCTGGCGGGGACCGGGGCGGGGCCCGCCGAAGAAGCGGGCGAGGAATTCACCGAAGGGGTCGCCCTCAGGGCCGATGTAGCCGCTGGTCATGGCATTCCGTTCCCTCGACTGCGTTGCCGGTGCGGACGGGTTTTCTGTCCGGGTCGGGCTACACCACGATGACACGTTCCTTTTGGGGTGGCATGTCCGGAGAGGGCTGACCGGAGGGGGCCGCCGGTGTCCTGATGGGGTCCGAGGGTTTCGGGGACTTTGGTGATCGTTTCCTGCGCGGGCGGGTTTCCGCGCGGGCGGGTTTCCGTGCAGGTGGGTCGCGAACGCGGCGAGCGGCTCGCCGGACCGCTCCGCGGGGCACTCGGCGGTCATGGCCCGGCCGGGGTCGCCGCGAGCACCGGGATCTCCGCCGACACGCTCGGCGGGATCGGGTCGGTGGAGCCGATCCGGGCGGTCGGGTCGATCCGGCGGTCGGGTCGACCGGGGTGGTCGGGTTGATCCGGGAGATCCGGGCGATCCGGGCGATCCGGGTGGTCGGGGCGATCCGGGTGGTCCGGGTGGTCCGGGTGGTCGGGGTGGTCGGAGCGGTCGGGGTAGTCGGGGCGTCGGGCCGATCGGATCGGTCGGGCCGACCGTGTCGTCCGAGTGGTGGCGGTGGTCCGGAAACCCGTTCCGCTCATCCGTAGGGACCGCGTCGGGAGACCGTCGCGTCCCCAATGAAAACTCCCCGTATCCGCGCTGTAACACGAATGGTGTTTTCTACGGACCGGAGTGTTCCGGTCGGCGGGAGTTGGGCGATGGCTTTGGATCAACTCCCAGGGCACCTGCGGGAGTTTGCGACCTACCTGGACGGACTGCTGGCGCGCCTCGATCAGGGCGTCGGCTGGTGCGCGGTCTTCTGGCAGCGCGACCCCGACGGTATGCGGGCCTGCCTCGACGGCCGTGAGGTGCCGCCCTGGGACGTGGTGGAGGCCCTGCTCCAGGACCTCGCCGCGAACCACGGCACCCCCGTCGCCGCCCAGGAGGCGGAGCGGGCCCGGCCCCTGCACATCGCCGCCCTCACCGCCTACGACGCCGGGCCCGGTGCCCGCGACGCCCTGGGGGACCGGCTCGACGTCATGCTCCGCGAGCAGCGCTACGCCCTCGACCGGCAGGCCGAACTGGGTCGTCTCCTCGCCGCCGCGACCACCCGCGAGGAGGTCGAGACCCTCCGCCTCGACCTCGCCTGGGCCCAAGACGACCACGAACGGGCCACCGCCCGCTGCGCCGAACTCCGTTACCGCATCTCGGAACTGGACCGGCGCGGGGGTGGTCGCGCTACCGGCGGTGCCGGTTTCGGTTCTGGTGGAGGTGGAGGTGGCGGTGGCGGCGGCCGGATCGACGGGGCCGCGCCGGTGCGGCAGGGAGAAACCGACGTGCACGGTGACACCCGCCCGGCCCCGGCGCCCGCCCCCGGCGGGCCCCGTGCCTCTTCGGCAGCCCCGTACGCCCCGTACGCCCCGTACGACGACTCCCGTGCGCCCGCGGCGTCCCCGCACTCCCGGGCGGCCCCCTCCGCTCCCGCCGCCCGGCACCCGGGGTCCGCGGGCGGGCACTCCCACGAGGAACCGCACTCCCACGAGGAACCGCACCTCCGCCAGGGACCACACGCCGATCCGGCCGCACGCGGACCCGCCCCGGCCGACACCGCCCCCGCCGCCGTCCCCAAGCAGCGCAAACGCCGCCGGGGCGGTGCGCGGTTCGCCGGGATGGCCGAGGAGGAGGCCGCCCCGTCGCCGTACCGCCCGTCGCCGAACCGCCCGTCGGCGGGACCGCGCAGCCGACGCCCGCGCCGGGCACGCGCCGTAGCCCGCGCGGCGCCCGGTTCGCCGGAGCCGCGGAGGAGGCGCAGCGACGGCCGGAGCCGTCGTCCCGGCCGGTGGACGCGGCGGCCCGGCACGAGACCGCCGAGGCGGTGGAGCGGCTGGTCCGGCTCCGCTCCGAGGGCCGCAGCGGCGAGGCGCACGCGCTGCTCGTCGAGTTCGCGTACTGGCCCGCCGCCCGCATCCCGCTGGTCGCCGCCGGCCTCCAGCGCTCCGGGCTCACCGCCGACTGGACGACCCTGCTGTGGGAGGCCGCCTCGCTGCCCGCCGACCGGCTCGTCGCCGCGGCGGACGCACTGGTCGAGGCGGGCCGCACGGCCGATGCGGAGCAGATCCTGCGCCAGGGCGTCGCCCGTCCGGCCGAGGAGATCGGGGAGGCCGTCGGTGCCCTGGTGGCCGAGGGGCGCCACCGCGAGGTGCGCGCGCTGCTCGACGCCTACGTCCGCGTCCGCACCCCCGAGGAGGCGGCCCGCAGCGCCGCCCCCGACCCGCAGCTTCTGATCCCGCTGCTGCTGGCGGCGGCCCGTGGCGTCTCGGACGAGTGCCACTGGGATCTGGTCCACGCGCTGCGCGTCGCCGGCTTCGCCACCTGACCCGGACCCCGCCCGTACGCCGTACGCCCGTGACTCACCCACCGGAGTGTGAAACGAGATCGACTCCGCGGGTTAACGACGATGGTCTTGGCAAGCCTGTCCCGGAGGCTTACGTTCGTCCCTCTACGGCCCGTTTCTACGGGCGTAGAGGGGCTCTGACGTTTCCCGTCGAAGGAGCAGCTCATGGCCAACGTCGTACGTGCCGCCCTGGTCCAGGCCACCTGGACCGGCGACACCGAGTCCATGGTGGCGAAACACGAGGAGCACGCCCGCGAGGCGGCCAGGCAGGGCGCGAAGATCATCGGTTTCCAGGAGGTCTTCAACGCGCCCTACTTCTGTCAGGTCCAGGAGCCGGAGCACTATCGCTGGGCCGAGCCGGTCCCCGACGGACCGACCGTACGTCGTATGCAGGAGCTGGCCCGCGAGACGGGCATGGTGATCGTCGTGCCGGTCTTCGAGATCGAGCAGTCCGGTTTCTACTACAACACCGCGGCCGTGATCGACGCGGACGGCACCTACCTCGGCAAGTACCGCAAACACCACATCCCGCAGGTGAAGGGTTTCTGGGAGAAGTACTACTTCAAGCCCGGCAACCTCGGCTGGCCGGTCTTCGACACGGCCGTCGGCAAGGTCGGCGTCTACATCTGCTACGACCGTCACTTCCCGGAGGGCTGGCGCCAACTGGGCCTCAACGGCGCCCAGCTGGTCTTCAACCCGTCGGCCACCCACCGAGGGCTCTCGTCCCATCTCTGGCAGCTCGAACAACCCGCGGCCGCCGTCGCCAACGAGTACTTCGTCGCCGCCATCAACCGGGTCGGCGTCGAGGAATACGGCGACAACGACTTCTACGGCACGTCCTACTTCGTGGACCCGCGCGGACAGTTCGTCGGCGGGACCGCAGGCGACAAGGACGAGGAACTCCTCGTCCGGGACCTCGACTTCGACCTGGTCGAGGAGGTGCGGCAGACGTGGGCCTTCTACCGCGACCGCCGCCCCGACGCCTACGAGGGGCTGGTCCAGCCGTGAACGACCTCCACGACCGCCACCGCCGGGTCCTGCCGGACTGGCTCGCCCTCTACTACGACCGGCCGCTGGAGATCACCCACGGCGAGGGCCGCCACGTATGGGACGCCCAGGGCAACAAGTACCTCGACTTCTTCGGCGGCATCCTCACGACCATGACCGCGCACGCGTTGCCCGAGGTCACCAAGGCGGTGAGCGAGCAGGCCGGACGGATCGTCCACTCCTCCACGCTCTACCTCAACCGCCCGATGGTCGAACTCGCCGAGCGCATCGCCCGACTCAGCGCCGTCCCGGACGCCCGCGTCTTCTTCACCACCTCCGGCACCGAGGCCAACGACACCGCCCTGCTGCTCGCCACCGCGTACCGGCGCAGCAACACGATCCTGGCGATGCGCAACAGCTACCACGGCCGTTCCTTCAGCGCCGTCGGTATCACCGGCAACCGCGGCTGGTCGCCCACCTCGCTGTCCCCGCTCCAGACGCTGTACGTCCACGGAGGCGTGCGCACCCGCGGCCCCTACGCGTCGCTCGACGACACCGCGTTCATCGCCGCGTGCGTCGAGGATCTGAAGGATCTGCTCGGTCACACCCGGCCGCCCGCGGCCCTGATCGCCGAGCCGGTCCAGGGCGTCGGCGGCTTCACGTCCCCACCGGACGGACTGTATGCGGCATTCCGCGAAGTGCTGAACGCATACGGGATCCTGTGGATCGCCGACGAGGTGCAGACCGGCTGGGGCCGCACCGGCGACCACTTCTGGGGTTGGCAGGCACACGACCGCAACGGTCCGCCCGACATCGTCACCTTCGCCAAGGGCATCGGCAACGGCATGTCCGTCGGCGGGGTCGTCGCCCGCTCCGAGATCATGAACTGCCTCGACGCCAACAGCATCTCCACCTTCGGCGGCACCCAGGTCACCATGGCCGCCGGCCTCGCCAACCTCACCCATCTGCTGGAGCACGACCTCCAGGGCAACGCCCGGCGGGTAGGCGGACTGCTCATCGAACGGCTGCGGGCCGCCGCCGCCCAGGACCCGGGCGTACGGGAGGTACGCGGACGCGGGCTGATGATCGGTGTCGAGCTGACCAGGCCCGGCACCGACGAGGCCGACCCCGACCGGGCCGCCGCCGTCCTGGAGGCCGCCCGCGCCGAGGGCCTGCTGATCGGCAAGGGCGGCGGCCACAGCACCAGCGCCCTGCGCGTCGCCCCGCCCCTGTCCCTGACCGTCGCGGAGGCCGAGGAGGGCGCCGCGATCCTCGAACGCGCGCTGAGAGGCACGCGGTAGCGCCTGAGCGCACCGCGGTGCCCGAGCGCACGCAGCGCCTGAGTAAGGGAACCACGCCATGACCACCACCACCCGGGAGTACTGGGGGCCCGTCGAGCCCCTGGAGCCCGCCCTGTCGGTCCGTCAGGTCCTCGCGCTGGAGCGCGTGCTGGCCGGGGAGCCCGAGGTGGTGGCCGGCGCGGCCCAGCTCGACCGGCCGGTGCGCTGGGTGCACGTCGCCGAGGCCGCCGACGTCGGCGTGATGCTCAGCGGCGGCGAGATGGTCCTCACCACCGGAGTCCTGCTCGCCGGCGACGAGAACGCGCAGGCCGAGTACATCCGCTCGCTGCACCGCGCCGAGGCCGCCGCCGTCGTCCTGGGTCTCGGCCGGGCGTTCCCCGCCCCGCCGGACATGATGCGGCGCGCCGCCGAACGGTGCGGGCTGCCCCTGGTCGTCCTGCACCGGCCCTCCCCCTTCGCGGAACTGACCGAGGAGGTCCAGTCCCGGCTCGTGCGGCGCAAGTTCGCCGCCGTCAGCCTGTCCGAGGCCGTACGCACCGCGCTCACCGGGCTCATCACCGCCGGTGCCCCGTTGCAGCACCTGCTCGACGAGATCGCCCACCACACCGGCTGTCCCGTCGTCGTCACCAATCTCGCCCACCGGGTCCTGGCCACCGCCGGGGAGCGGTCCGCGGTCGACGACGTGCTGCGCGACTGGGAACGCATCGCCCGCCAGGCCGGCGGCAGCGAGGGTGACGGCTGGATCCGCGCCGAACTGGGCGGACGCGGTGAACGCTGGGGCCAGATCATGCTCTGCGGCTACCGGGGCGACACCGCGGGCGGGCGGCTGCTCGCCGACCGGGCCGCCGAGGCCCTCGTCCTGCACCGCATGCTCGGCGGCGCAACCGCCCACTCCTGGGAGGAGCAGTCCGCGCAGGGCCTGCTCACCGACCTGGTGTCCGGCGTCGTGGCGGCCCGTCAGCTGCTGCCGCGCGCGCGGGCCGCCGGACTGCCGGTGAACCGGCGCACCTTCGTCCCGCTGGTCGTCCGCGCCGGCGACTGCGCCCAACTGGAGCGCATGCTGCGCCTCTTGGGCATGGCCGGTCTGGTCGCCGAACTCGCCGACGGGGCCACCGCGGTACTGCTCAGCCTCGCCCGGGACCAGGACGCCGAGGCGCTCGCCGCCCACTTCGCGGCCCGGCTGCGCACCGAGTCCGGGGAGAGCGGCACCGTCGTGGCCGCCGCCGCGCCCCGCATCGCCTGGGACGACGTGCCCGCCGGGCTGCGCGAGGCCCAGCACGTCGCCGACGCCGTCGCCGACTCCTCGGCCGTCCTGGACCTGCCGGCCGTCGTCCGCCTCAAGGACGTCCACCTGCGCGGCCTGATACGGCTGTTGCGGGACGACCCGCACGTGCAGGCCTTCGCCGAACGGGAACTGGACGGGCTGTTGTGCGCGGCCGGGGAGGATCTGCTGGCCGTCCTGCGCACCTACCTCGCCACCGGCCGCAACAAGTCCCGCACCGCCCAGCTCCACCACGTCTCACGGCCCGCGCTGTACCGGCGGCTGGAGGCGATCCAGGGGCGGCTCGGTGTGGACCTCGACGACTTCGAACAGGCCGCGTCGGTGCACATCGCCCTCCTCGCGCACGACGCGCAACAGGCATGAGCCGCTTCGGTGCGGCCGGCGCCGCCGACGTGGGGCCGGCCGGCGACGGGCGGGACAGCGCGGCGCACAACCCGTGGGCAACGGCCGGCACGACCGGTGCGCAACAGGAGTGAAACATGCGACGACCTGGGAAAATGGTGGTGAAACATGCGTCGACGAAGTCGTGACACCGTGGCACGCCGGACGCCCGCGGACGTGACACGGTGCACCTCAAAGCCGGCTTTCGGACTTCCTAGGCTCCTCGCACACCGAGCGACCGGAGGTCCCGATGAGCCGAGTGATCCGAGCCGCCGTCTTCCAGACCGCGTGGACCGGCGACAAGGAGTCCATGATCCGGGTGCACGAGCAGGCGGTGCGCGACGCGGCCGCCCAGGGCGCCCAGGTCCTGTGTTTCCAGGAACTTTTCTACGGACCGTACTTCTGCCAGGTCCAGGACCCGGCCTTCTACGAGTACGCCGAGCAGGTCCCCGACGGGCCGATCGTCGAGCGTTTCCAGGCCCTCGCCAGGGAGCACGGCATCGTCCTGGTGCTGCCGATGTACGAGGAGGAGCAGCCAGGCGTCCTCTACAACACCGCCGCGGTGATCGACGCGGACGGCTCGTACCTCGGCAAGTACCGCAAGCACCACATCCCGCAGGTGAAGGGCTTCTGGGAGAAGTTCTACTTCCGTCCCGGCAACGTGGGCTGGCCCGTCTTCGACACCGCCGTGGGCAGGATCGGCGTGTACATCTGCTACGACCGCCACTTCCCCGAGGGCTGGCGAGCCCTGGGCCTGGCGGGCGCCGAGATCGTCTTCAACCCGTCGGCCACCTCGCGCGGCCTGTCCGCCTATCTGTGGCAGCTGGAGCAGCCGGCGGCGGCCGTCGCCAACGAGTACTTCGTCGGCGCGATCAACCGGGTCGGCGTCGAGGAGCTGGGCGAGAACGACTTCTACGGGACCTCGTACTTCGTGGACCCGGAGGCCCAGTTCGTCGGCGAGGTGGCGAGCGACAAGGAGAGCGAACTCGTCGTCCGCGACCTGGACATGGCCAAGCTGCGCGAGGTCCGCGACCGCTGGCAGTTCTACCGGGACCGCCGTCCCGACGCCTACCCCCCACTGACCGCTCCCTGACCGGTGCGGCCGCCCGCGTCCCGCGTGCGGGGCGCAGCCCTCGTCAGGGGGCGCGGGGCGGGGTGCCCATGAGCCCCGCGCGGCCCCGCCCCGGGACGCGACCCGCCACCCACGACCCGCATCTGCCGACCACAACCCAGCGGAGCGTCAACGCATGAGCCGAACCGTCATCCGTGGTGGCCTCGTCATCACCGCGTCCGACGAGATCCACGCCGACGTCCTGATCGAGGACGGCCGTATCGTCGCCCTCGCCGCCTCCGGTACCCCGGCCGCCGACGCCTGGACCGCCGGGCGGAGCGAGACGGGGACGCCCCCGTCCGAAGGGTGGGGGAGGGTCATCGACGCCACCGGGAAGTACGTCATCCCGGGCGGGGTCGACGCCCACACCCACATGGAACTGCCGTTCGGCGGCACCTCCGCCTCCGACACCTTCGAGACCGGCACCCGCGCGGCCGCCTGGGGCGGCACGACGACGATCGTCGACTTCGCGGTGCAGAGTGTCGGCCACACGCTGCGCGAGGGCCTGGACGCCTGGCACGCCAAGGCGGAGGGCAACTGCGCGATCGACTACGCCTTCCACATGATCGTCTCCGACGTGAACCAGGAGACGCTCAAGGAGATGGACCTGCTGGTGGAGGAGGGAGTGACCTCCTTCAAGCAGTTCATGGCCTATCCGGGCGTCTTCTACAGCGACGACGGCCAGATCCTGCGCGCCATGCAGCGCTCCGCCGAGAACGGCGGCCTGATCATGATGCACGCGGAGAACGGCATCGCCATCGATGTCCTGGTCGAGCAGGCCCTGGCGCGCGGTGAGACCGACCCCCGCTACCACGGAGAAGTACGGAAGGCGCTGCTGGAGGCCGAGGCCACCCACCGCGCGATCAAGCTCGCGCAGGTCGCCGGCGCGCCCCTCTACGTGGTGCACGTATCGGCCATGGAAGCGGTCGCGGAACTGGCCCGGGCGCGGGACGAGGGACTGAACGTCTTCGGCGAGACCTGCCCGCAGTACCTGTTCCTGTCCACCGACAACCTCGCCGAGCCCGGCTTCGAGGGCTCCAAGTACGTGTGCAGCACGCCGCTGCGCCCCAAGGAGCACCAGGCCAAGCTGTGGCAGGGCCTGCGGACCAACGACCTCCAGGTGGTGTCGACGGACCACTGCCCCTTCTGCTTCGTGGGCCAGAAGGAGCTGGGCCGGGGCGACTTCTCCAAGATCCCCAACGGTCTGCCGGGCGTCGAGAACCGGATGGACCTGCTCCACCAGGCCGTAGTCGACGGACACATCTCGCGCCGCCGCTGGATCGAGATCGCCTGCGCCACCCCGGCGCGCATGTTCGGCATGTACCCGAAGAAGGGCACCATCGCCCCGGGCGCCGACGCGGACGTCGTCATCTACGACCCGCACGCCGAGCAGACCGTCTCCGCCGCGACCCACCACATGAACGTCGACTACTCGGCGTACGAGGGCAAGCGGATCACCGGCCGTGTCGAGACGGTCCTCTCGCGGGGCGAGCCCGTCATCACCGACCGGGAGTACACCGGTCGCGCCGGTCACGGTGCCTACACCCCGCGCTCCACCTGTCAGTACCTCAACTAGGAGTGGCGCCATGGACTTCGGACTCGTCCTGCAGACCGACCCGCCGGCCTCCAAGGTCATCAGCCTGATGAAGCGGGCCGAGCGCAACGGATTCACCTACGGATGGACCTTCGACTCGGCCGTGCTCTGGCAGGAACCGTTCGTGATCTACAGTCAGATCCTTTCGAACACCAGCAGGTTGACGGTGGGCCCGATGGTCACCAACCCGGGCACCCGCACCTGGGAGGTCACCGCCTCCACCTTCGCCACCCTCAACGACATGTTCGGCAACCGCACCGTGTGCGGCATCGGCCGCGGCGACTCCGCGATGCGCGTCGCGGGCCGCAAGCCCAACACCCTGGCCCGGATCAGCGAGGCCATGAAGGTCATCCGCGCCCTCGGCCGCGGCGACGAGGCCGACCTCGGCGGCACGGTGATCAGGTTCCCGTGGATCAGGCCGGGCGCCGAACTCCCGGTCTGGATGGCCGCGTACGGCCCCAAGGCGCTGAAGATGACCGGCGAGGAGGCCGACGGGTTCATCCTCCAGCTCGCCGACCTGTACCTCACCGAGTACATGGTCAAGGCCGTGAAGGACGCCGCCGTCGCCGTCGGCCGCGACCCCGATGAGGTGAAGATCTGCGTCGCCGCCCCGGCGTACGTCACCGAGGACGACTCGCCCGAGGCGCTCGCCCACGCCCGTGACCAGTGCCGCTGGTTCGGCGGCATGGTCGGCAACCACGTGGCCGACCTGGTCTCCAAGTACGGCGAGCACTCCGCCGCCGTACCCGACGAACTCACCGACTACATCAAGGCGCGCGAGGGCTACGACTACTCGCACCACGGCCGCGCCGACAACCCGGACACCCGGTTCGTGCCCGACGAGATCGTCGACCGGTTCTGCCTCGTCGGCCCGGTCGAGAAGCACATCGAGAAGCTGAACGCGCTGCGCGCGCTGGGCGTCGACCAGTTCGCCGTCTACGACATGCACGACGCGCAGGAGGCCACCATCGACGCCTACGGCACCAGGGTCATCCCCGCCCTCAACGGCTGAACCGCCGCCGGGAGCCGATGTCCCGCCGGTCGACCGTTCCCACAGAGCTCCCCCTTCCCGCCGTTCCGGGAAGGGGGCCCAGGGCGCTCTCCCGCGCACCCCCCTCGGTACCGCCCGCACGGCCTCTCCCGTCCCACCTCGTTCGATTGGCCTGCCCATGACCGACACCGCTCCCACGGCCATACCACCGACCCCTCAAGTCACCCTCGCCGACGGCCGGGTGGAGATCGCCCCCGGTTCGCCGCCGCCCAGCGGCCCCTACGCCAACGAGGACCTGCTGCCGGTCCCCGTCGAGAGGCGCACCTGGACCACGTACAACTTCTCCGCGCTCTGGGTCGGCATGGCCCACAACACGGCCTCCTGGACCCTCGCCTCCGGTCTGATCGCCGTCGGCATGGACTGGAAGCAGGCGGTGTTCACCATCGCCCTCGCCAACCTGATCGTGCTGGTACCGATGCTGCTCACCGGGCACGCGGGACCGAAGTACGGCATCCCCTTCCCGGTCTTCGCCCGCGCCTCCTTCGGCATCCGCGGCGCCAACCTCCCCGCTGTCGTACGGGCCCTGGTGGCCTGCGGCTGGTTCGGCATCCAGACCTGGATCGGCGGCGAGGCGATCTACTTCCTCGCCGGAAAGCTCATCGGCAACGGCTGGAGCGAGGCAGGTCGGTTCGGCGGCCACCCCTGGACCATGTGGCTGTCGTTCGCGATCTTCTGGGCGATCCAGGTCGCCATCATCTACCGGGGCATGGAGACGATCCGCCGCTTCGAGAACTGGGCGGCGCCCTTCGTCCTCGTGGGCGCCTTCGTGATGCTGATCTGGATGAGCGACAAGGCGGGCGGTTTTGGCCCGCTGCTCGACCAGCCCTCCAAGCTCGGCTGGGGCGGCGACTTCTGGAAACTGTTCTGGCCGTCCCTCATGGGCATGATCGGCTTCTGGTCGACCCTGTCGCTGAACATCCCGGACTTCACCCGCTACGGCAGGAGCCAGAAGGCGCAGATGTGGGGCCAGGCCCTGGGTCTTCCCACGACCATGACCTTGTTCGCGCTGTTGTCGGTGATGGTCACCTCCGGTTCGCAGGCCGTGTACGGCGAGACCATCTGGAACCCGGTGGAGCTGGCCGCCAAGACGGACAACGTCGTGGGCCTGCTGTTCGCGCTGGTCACCGTGCTGGTGGCGACCCTGTCCGTGAACATCGCGGCCAACCTGGTCTCGCCGGCCTTCGACTTCTCCAACATCGCGCCCCGGAAGATCAGTTTCCGCACCGGTGCGCTCGTCACCTGCGTACTGGGTGTGCTCATCTTCCCGTGGAAGCTGTACTCCGACCCGGAGGGCTACATCTTCACCTGGCTCGGCCTGGTCGGCGGTCTGCTCGGCACGGTCGCCGGCATCCTCATCGCCGACTACTGGATCCTGCGCCGCGGCCAACTCGACCTGACCGACCTGTACCGGACGGGCGGCCGCTACTGGTACACCGCCGGCTGGAACTGGCGGGCCGTCGTGGCCTTCGTGGTGGGCGGCGTCCTCGCCGTCGGCGGCGCGAGCTTCGAACCGCTGATCGACGGCCGTCCCGTCGCGGCGCTGGAGCCGCTGGCCGACTACGGCTGGGCGGTGGGCCTGGGCACCTCGATGGCGCTCTACCTGGCGCTGATGCTGCTGAGAGGACGTGACAGGGCCACCGTGTGACGCGGGAGGAACCTCGGGCGGCGGCCGGCGGGTGGAAGAACCCGCCGACCGCCCCTGTCCCGGCTCCCGGGCAGCCCCTCAGTTCACCGCGGCGGCCTTCAGCGAAGCGACCGCTTCCTTCGCCGCCTTGATCGCGCCCTTGTTGATCTCCTCCGTGCCGGGGGCCTTCTTCGACTCGAAGTCGCTGCCGTTGTAGGTCACGACGACAAGGGCGTTCGCAACGCGCGCGATGACGGTGCCCTCACGGGTCTGCTGCTTGTCCTCCGTGGTCAGGTTCACCACCGAGTAGCCCTCGTCGCCGAGCCCCGGAACGGCCCCGCCGCCGCCCTTCTCCGTGGTGCGCTCCTTGTACGAGGTCGCGGCGGCCTCGTCGGACTCCGTCAGCTCGAACGAGACGTCCAGCCAGCGGTAGTCGTACCCCTTGAGGGCGTTCCAGGAGCAGGTGCGGCGCAGGGAGGTGTCCGTCGACGGGATCTCCTTGCCCGCCGTCTTCGCGGCCGGTACCAGTGAGCCCACCGTCTTCGCGGCCACACTCGTGCAGGGCGCGGGCGCGGCGACGTACGTCTTCGTCACCGCCGTCGAGGAGGGCGCGGACGATTCGGTGCGCGGCTTCTGCGTCTCCTTGGCCGCCGTGTCCTTCGCGGGGTCGGTCGGACCGGACGACATCGCCCAGCCCGCGCAGGCGAGCACGATCACCGGGGTCAGTCGCGCGGTGAGGGCGAGCGGCAGGGGGAGAGAACGCACGGCGCGCTTTCGTGGGGGACGGTGCGGACGAGGTCCACTATGCGGACGGGGACGCCAGTTTCACACGACTCCCTGTGGGGCGAAAGGCCGAACTCGCTCCGTGGTGGCACGGTGACAGCAGAGCGCGGATTTCCCGCCACGCCGGGCGGTACGCCCCGCCCCGGGGGCCCGCGGGTAGGCCTCGTCCGGTCTCCGGGTCAGCCGCCCGTGCGGTCCGCGGGCGGCCGTACCTGCTCCTCCAGCCGCCGCAGACTGGTGTCCAGGGCCTCGCTCACCGCCTTCTCGCCCGGGTCGTGCCCGGCGTCGAAGAAGGACAGATGGACCGTCACCTCGCTGGTGTCGCCACCGATGCCGGCCACCTGGAGCCAGCCCGTGTAGCCGCCCTTGTCGCGGGTGCCCCATTCCAGCCGCATCTGCTCGCGCCGCGCGCGCAACAGGGCCGAGGTGTCCTCGTCGGTACGGTCCTCGTGCACCGTGACGGCAGGCAGGTCCCCGGCGTCGACGTGCAGGGCGTCCGGCAGCCAGACGTCCATCCGGCCGATGTCGGCGGCCCGGTCGAAGACGCGCTCCGGCGGCGCGGGCATGGTGCGTGAACGCTCGTACTCGGTCATCGTCGCCACCGTCCTCGGATCGGGTACGTACAGCGGAACGCGCGTCCGGGCCGGCCCCGGACGCGAGGGCGCGGGGGCACCGCCCGCCGGGGTCGTGCGGCGAGCCACTGGGCCGGCCGTGACCTCGGCGGACGCGTCGACGCGTCCGCGCCTACGCGTTGTCGAAGAGGTCCTTCTGCAGGTCGTCGGGGCCGTCGAACCTCTCCGTCCCCGCGTGCGACGGCTTGTCGACGACCTTCTCGTCGGCACCGTCGCCACGGGCCGGCGCGACGAGGTCGTCGCGGCCGGCGGTGTGGTCGGCGCCCTTCAGGGCCTTCCGCACGTCGACCGGGCTCATGCCGGCCATGTCGGCCTCCTGACGTACGCCGGCGCGGCGGACCCGCGCGTGGACGCCCCGGGTACCCAGCGGCCGGAGCGGATATCGGCCCCGAGGGCCGACGGCCGGGCCGAGGCGTGCGGCGGTTCGCACCATGACGGCCGCGGGTACGATCCGGGGCGCTGATCCGACCGGCTGTCGCGTCGACGAAGAGGTGAGAAGTGCCGTTCACCACCCGGCCCACGCTCCAGGGCACCTTCGGCATGGTGTCCTCCACCCACTGGCTGGCCTCCCAGTCGGCGATGGCCGTTCTGGAGGACGGCGGCAACGCCTTCGACGCCGCCGTGGCCGGAGCCTTCGTGCTGCACGTCGTCGAACCCCACCTCAACGGCCCCGCCGGCGAGGTCCCCGTCCTGCTCGCCCCCGCGGGCGGTGAGGTGCGCGTGCTCTGCGGGCAGGGCGTGGCCCCGGCCGGCGCGACCGTCGCCCACTACCGGGGCCTCGGACTGGACCTCGTCCCCGGCACCGGCCCCCTCGCGGCGGCCGTCCCCGGAGCCTTCGACGCCTGGCTGCTCCTGCTGCGCGACCACGGCACCAGATCCCTCGACGACGTCCTGAAGTACGCCATCGGATACGCCGAGCACGGCCACGCGCCCGTGGAGAACATCGGCGCGACCGTCGAGACGGTACGCGAGCTGTTCGAGACCGAGTGGACCTCCTCGGCCGACGTCTACCTGCCCGGCGGCGAGGCGCCCCGCCCCGGCCGTCTGCTGCGCAACCCCGCTCTCGCCGCACCTGGAAGCGGCTCCTCGCCGAGACCGCCGGCGCGGGGGGACGGGAGGCCCGCATCGAGGCCGCGCGGGAGGTCTGGCGGACCGGCTTCATCGCCGAGGCCCTCGTCCGCCAGGCACAGCGCCCCACCCTGGACACCAGCGGCGCGCACCACACCGGCACGCTCACCGCCGCCGACCTCGCCGGCTGGTCCGCGACCTACGAGGCGCCGGCGACGTACGACTGGAACGGCTGGACCGTCTGCAAAGCCGGCCCCTGGAGCCAGGGCCCGGCCCTCCTCCAGCAGCTCGCCCTCCTTCCGCCCGAGCTGCCCGCCCACGGCTCCGCCGACTACGTCCACCTCCTCGTCGAGGGATGCAAGCTCGCCATGGCCGACCGGGAGGCCTGGTACGGCGACGCGGCCGAGGTCCCGCTCGGCGAGCTGCTCTCGGCGCCCTACAACACCGGCCGACGCGCCCTGATCGGCGACAAGGCGTCGCACGAACTGCGGCCGGGCAGCCCCGGCGGACGCGAGCCACGGCTGAGCGCCCACGCGCGCGTGGTGGCCACGGACGAGCCCGGCTTCAGCCCTATGGGGGCCGGTGAGCCGACCGTCGCCAAGCGTCCGACGTCGCCGGTGCCGGGCGAGCCCGAGACCGCCCCGGACGGGGCCACCCGCGGCGACACCTGCCACCTCGACGTCGTCGACCGCTGGGGCAACATGGTCGCGGCCACGCCCAGCGGCGGCTGGCTCCAGTCCAACCCGGTCGTGCCCGAGCTGGGCTTCCCGCTCGGCACGCGGCTGCAGATGACCTGGCTGGAGGAGGGCCTGCCGAACTCCCTCACCCCCGGCCGCCGCCCCCGCACCACCCTCACGCCGTCGCTCGCCCTGCGTGACGGCGTCCCGGTCCTCGCCTTCGGCACCCCCGGCGGCGACCAGCAGGACCAGTGGCAGCTGCACTTCTTCCTCGCCGTCGCCCTACGCGCGCGCGTGCGCGGCGGCCTCGACCTCCAAGGCGCCATCGACGCCCCGAACTGGCACAACGACGCCTTCCCCGGCTCCTTCTACCCGCGCGGCATGCGGCCGGGCAGCGTGACCGTGGAGTCCCGCATGCCCCACCCCGTCATCGAGGGCCTGCGCGGGCGCGGCCACGACGTGACCGTCGCCGACGCGTGGTCCGAGGGCCGCCTGTGCGCGGTCGCCCGCGACCCCGAGACGGGAATCCTGTCGGCGGCGGCGAATCCACGGGGGATGCAGGGATACGCGGTGGGGCGTTGAGGAAGGGGGTGCGGAGCGCCGAGGGAGGCGATGAATCAGAGGGCTCGGCCCTCGTCTTCATCCCGATTCCACCCGGTGTGCACCGGCGGGGCGGGGATTGTCAGTGGGGCGTGTTCTCATGGAGACATGATCGGAGACACGGAAACCATCGACGAGTTTCTCGCCCGCCACGCCGGTGATGTGGAGGAAGCGGTCCGCAAGGCCGCCGCCGCGGAGATCATGCCGCGCTTCCGGCAGCTCGCCGCGCACGAGGTGGACCAGAAGGCCGGGCCGCACGACCTGGTCACGGACGCCGACCGCAACGCGGAGCTGTATCTCACCGAGGCCCTCGCCGCCCTGCTGCCCGGCTCGGTCGTCGTCGGCGAGGAGGCGGTGCACGCCAACCCGGCCAGCTACGAGGCGATACAGAGCGACGTCCCGGTGTGGATCGTCGATCCGGTCGACGGCACACGGCAGTTCGTGCACGGCGACGACGGCTTCTGCACCCTGGTCGCGCTCGCCCGGCACGGTGTCGTGCACGCCTCCTGGACGTACGCACCCGCCCGCGACCAACTGGCCACCGCCGTGCGCGGCGGCGGCGCCTTCCTCGGCGGTGAGCGCCTGTTCGCCGGCCCGCCCGCTCCCGGCCGCGACCTCACCGTGGCGACCTCCCACCCCTACTACACCACCGACGACCAGAAGCACGCCCTGCTCGGCCTGCGGACGGACGGCATCGCCCCGCGCGCGTGCGGCTCGGCCGGCCTGGAGTACCTCGCCATAGCCCGAGGCGAGTTGGATGCCACGGCGTTCTCCTGGGAGGCGGCCTGGGACCACGCGGCGGGCCTGCTGCTGGTCGAGGAGGCGGGCGGTGCCCATCTCACCGTCAGCGGCGAGCCGTTCAGGATCACGGGCGGCAACACCCTGCCGTTCACGGCCGCCCGGGACGCGGCGACGGCACGGCGCGTGACAGGCCTGCTGTCCGGCACCGCCTGCATCGGCGGGGGGAGCGGCGGCCAGGGGGCCGACAGCGGCCGCAGGGGCCGACAAGAGCGGGCGGGACCGGGCAGGGCGGGCAACGGCGGGCGGAGGCGGGTGACCGGCGTGGTCACGCAACGTCCGCCCCCACCAGCCGCAGGGTGCGCTCCGCCAGCTCGCTGATCCGCACTCCGTCGAAGCCGAAGACGGCAGTGCGCACGGTGTCCTCCAGGGGCGCCGTCCACTGCGTGGGGATCGCCGCCGCCCCGTTCAGCACCCCGGCCACGGAACCGGCCGTCGCCCCGTTGGAGTCGGTGTCCAGGCCACCGCGCACGGTGAGGGCGATGGTGCGGGTGAAGTCCCCGTCGCCGTACAGCAGCCCGGCGGTGAGGACGGCGGCGTTCGGGACCGTGTGGATCCAGCCCAGGCCCGCCGTCTCCGCCGCCACCGTGCTGAGGGTGTCCTCCCAGCTCAGGCGGGTGCTGTGGAGGGAGGTGACCCGGCGTACGGTCCGGGCCAGGCGGCTGCTCGCCGGGATCACCGCCAGCGCCTCGTCCACCGCGTGCCGCACCGTCGGCGCGGTGAACGCGGCCGCCACCATCGCCGCCGCCCACATGGCGCCGTACACCCCGTTGCCGGTGTGCGACAGCACCGCGTCCCGGCGGGCCAGGGCGGCGGCGCGGCGGGGGAGACCGGGACTGGTCCAGCCGTGGACGTCGGCGCGGATCAGGGCGCCGATCCACTCCTGGTAGGGGTTGTCGTACGTCGCCGTCAGCGGAGGCTTCAGCCCGTTCGCGAGATTGCGGTACGCCGCGCGCTCCGCGGTGAACGTCTGGAGGTACGGCAGCCGCAGCAGCCACAGGTCGCCGACCTGCTCGGTGCTGAAGCCGAAGCCGTGGGTCTCCAGCAGGTCCAGGCCGAGGATGGCGTAGTCGATGTCGTCGTCGCGGCAGCTGCCGTGGATGCGGCCGCGTACGCACTGACGCCATTCGGGGCGCAGCGGCGGGCCGTCGTCGTCGGCGGCCGGTTCGGGAAGGTAGTCGGTGAGCGGCAGGGCGCCGGCCCGCCGCAGGTAGCGGTCGATGCGGTCATGCGTCCACTGGTCGCCCTGCTCGACCGGCTTGCCCAGCATGTTGCCGGCGATCCGGCCCAGCCAGCCACCGAGGACGCGGTCGGCGAGTCCGGGCTCGTTGCCCACAGGGGTCATGCTTCCGGTCTACCCGATTCCGACACGTCCCGCGCCGCGCGGAGCCGCCCGTGTCGCTCCGCGCCGCCCGTGCCAGCGTGGAGTCGCCTGTGTCGGGCGGAGTCGCCCGTGCCAGCACCCTGCTGCCCGTGGCCGCGCGGAGCCACCTGTGCCGCGCGGAGCCACCTGTGCCGCGCGGAGCCACCTGTGCTGCGCGGAGCCAC
>NZ_MPOH02000016.1:63424-130254 GCF_001896135.2 Streptomyces phaeoluteigriseus | reverse complement strand
ACCTGTGCTGCGCGGAGCCACCTGTGCCGCGCGGAGCCGCCCGCGACAGCACCCCGCCGCCTGTGCCGCGCGGAGCCATGTGGTCGACGGCCGGGCGGGGACAGTCGGCCGCACCCCAGCTGCCCCTGCCAGCGCCCATCTGTCCGGGCCGCGCGCCGCCCGTCCGTGCCGCGCCCAGCTGCCCGTGCCAGCGCCCAGCCGTCTGCGCCGCGCTCAGCCCGTCCGTGCCGCGCCCAGCCGCCCTGCCGCGCCCGCCCCCGCTCCCGTCGCGCTCAAGGCCGTAGGCAGCCCCTTCGTCGCTGTTCACGGCGCGGACTGGGCATGACGGCGGGGGCGTCCTGCGGTTAAGGTCGCAGCGGCGCGACTGGCCCCGATGTGCGTGGGCCCGGAGAGCAAGGGGATGCAAGTGGCGGACGCTGGAGCGCAGGGCACTCGCAGGGTGCTCGTGGCCGCGGACAAGTTCAAGGGCTCGCTGACGGCCGTGGAGGTCGCCGAGCGGGTGACGGCCGGACTGCGCCGGGCCCTGCCGGAGGTCGAGGTCGAGGCCCTGCCGGTCGCCGACGGCGGCGACGGCACGGTCGCCGCGGCGGTCGCGGCCGGATTCGAGCGCCGGGAGGTACGGGTCGCCGGTCCCCTGGGGCAGGAGGTCACCGCCGCCTTCGCGCTGCGCGGCGACACCGCCGTCGTGGAGATGGCCGAGGCGAGCGGACTGCAACGACTGCGGCCGGTGTGTTCGCCCCGCTGACGGCCTCCACGTACGGCTCCGGGGAGCTGCTGCGGGCGGCGCTGGACGCGGACGTACGGACGATCGTGTTCGGGGTCGGCGGAAGTGCCACCACGGACGGCGGCGCGGGCATGCTGTCAGCGCTGGGTGCCCGGTTCCTGGACGCGGACGGCGAGCCCGTCGCACCGGGCGGCGGCGGTCTCGCCGACCTGGCGAGCGCGGACCTCTCCGGCCTGGACCCCCGTCTCACCTCCGTCGAACTCGTCCTGGCCAGTGACGTCGACAACCCGCTGACCGGTCCGAAGGGCGCCCCGGCGGTCTACGGCCCACAGAAGGGTGCCTCCCCGGACGACGTGACGGCGCTGGACGCGGCGCTCGCGCACTTCGCCGAGGTGCTGGAGACCTCGGTCGCCCGCGGGCCGCCGAGTACGCCGCAGCGCCCGGTGCGGGTGCCGCGGGTGGCATCGGGTACGGCGCTCTGCTGCTCGGCGCCCGGTTCCGCCCCGGCATCGAGGTCATGCTGGACGTGCTGGGGTTCGCGCAGGCGCTGGAGCGGGCCGAGCTGGTGATCACCGGTGAGGGTTCCCTCGACGAGCAGACCCTGCACGGCAAGGCGCCCGCGGGAGTCGCCACGGCCGCGCGCGCGGCGGCAAGGAGGTCGTCGCGGTGTGCGGCCGTCTCGCGCTGCCGCCGGAGGCCCTGGGCCGGGCCGGGATCAGGCGGGCCTATCCGCTGACGGACGCCGAGCCGGACATCGCCAAGTGCATCGCCGAGGCCGGCCCGATCCTGGAGCGGGTCGCGGAGCGGATCGGCCGCGACTTCCTGACCTGACCTCATCTGACCTCATCCGATCTGACCTGACCTGACCTTGCCTGGCCCGACCTGCCTGATCTGACGCGGGCAGATGATGTGCCCCGATCGGACCCGACCCGACCGGACCCGCCCGGACCCGACCCGAACCGCCCCGACCGTCCGGAAACGGGTGTGGCCCGAGCCTCGAAGGCTCGGGCCACACGTCGGTGGTGGGAGGACTACGGCAGCTGCGCCGCCCGCGCCTCGCGCCGGTTGTCGCGGAAGGTGTTCACCCGGCGGGCCGTGGCGAACAGCGGGATGACCGCGCCCATGACCAGCTGGAGCGCGCAGCCCGTCTGCAGGAGCAGCTGGCCGCCGGGGGCGTCGAAGGCCCATGCGGTCAGCAGGCCCATCGACAGCACGATCCAAACGAGCATCGCGCCGGCCAGACGGCCCCGCGGCTTCGGGTACTCGACCCGGCTCACCATCAGCCAGGCGGTGCCCAGGATGGCGAGGAGCGTCGCCACGAAGGGCAGCTCCAGCAGCACGATCGAGACGACCGTCAGCGCGCCGAACGGTGACGGCATGCCCTGGAACATGCCGTTCGTCGGTGTCACACAGGAGAAGCGCGCGAGTCTCAGCACCACCGCCAGCAGGACGACGATCGCACCGACCGCGGCTACTCGCTGGTAGGCGTCGTCCGCCACCATGCCGTAGACGAGGACGAAGTACGCCGGTGCCAGCCCGAAGCTGATCAGGTCGGAGAGGTTGTCCAGCTCCGCGCCCATCGGCGACGAGCGCAGCTTGCGTGCGACCAGGCCGTCGAACAGGTCGAAGACCGCCGCGCACAGCATCAGGATGACCGCCGTGGCCGCGCTGTTGCGCGCCATGCCGGATTCCTGGCTGTCGGTGAGGTGCGGGATGAGGATGCCGGTGGTGGTGAAGTACACCGCCATGAAGCCGCACGTGGCGTTGCCGAGGGTGAGGGTGTCCGCTATCGACAGGCGGAGCGAGAGAGGCATCTCCTCCTCTTCGTCCACCTCGTCTGCCTCGGGCACCCAGCCAGTCTGGGGCTCTGGGTCAATCACGGTCAATGCGAGTCACCCCTGCCACAGTCTTCTGCCCCACCTCGACCGCGACGTCCACGCCCTCGGGGAGGTAGATGTCGACACGTGAACCGAAGCGGATCAGGCCGATCCGCTCGCCCTGCTCGACCTTCGTGCCCTCGGGGATGTAGGGGACGATGCGGCGGGCGACGGCGCCGGCGATCTGGATCATCTCGATGTCACCGAGTTCGGTGTCGAAGTGCCAGACGACGCGCTCGTTGTTCTCGCTCTCCTTGTTGAAGGCCGGCACGAATCCGCCCGGGATGTGCTCGACCGACGTCACGGTGCCGGCCAGTGGGGCGCGGTTGACGTGGACGTTGAGCGGGCTCATGAAGATCGCGACGCGGGTCCGTCCGTCCTTCCACGGCATGATGCTCTGCACCACACCGTCGGCGGGCGAGATGACCCTGCCGGACGCGATCTCTCGCTCGGGGTCGCGGAAGAACCACAGCATGCCCGCCGCGAGAGCGGTGGCGGGCACGGCGACGGCCTTGGCGACGCCCGAGCGGCGGGCGCGGACCAGGCTGACGGCGGCTGTGGCGACGGTCGGGAGGAGCCACGGCGATGCTCCGCGCGCAAGGCGTACGCCGGCCAGGCTGTCGCGAGGTGCAGAGGTTTGGCTGTGGGGCATGGATGACCTTCGTAGCGAATGATGCCGCGCTTCGACGGGGGACGGCGGCTTTCTCGCGATCGTAGCGGTTCGGGGCCGCAACTGGGTAAGCCGGACAGCCGAGTCGACGGCGCGAGCTGGTTGACGGGGTGTGATCTTCTTCTCGAAGAAAACACCCCCAACCAGACATCTAGCCCTGGAATCGATACTCTTCGAGCAGCCTGCGGCCGATGATCATCTTCTGGATCTCGGCGGTTCCTTCACCGATGAGCAGCATCGGGGCCTCGCGGTAGAGGCGCTCGATCTCGTACTCCTTGGAGAAGCCGTACCCGCCGTGGATCCGGAAGGCGTCCTCCACGACCTCCTTGCAGTACTCGGAGGCGAGGTACTTCGCCATCCCGGCCTCAAGGTCGTTTCGTTCCCCGGAGTCCTTTTTGCGTGCGGCATTCACCATCATGGCATGGGCGGCCTCGACCTTGGTAGCCATCTCGGCCAGCTTGAACTGGATCGCCTGGTGCTGGGCGATCGGCTTGCCGAAGGTGTGACGCTGCTGGGCGTAGCTCACGCCCAGCTCGAAGGCACGCTGGGCGACGCCGCAGCCGCGCGCGGCGACGTTGACGCGGCCGACCTCCACGCCGTCCATCATTTGGTAAAAACCGCGGCCGGTGACGCCGCCGAGCACGCGGTCCGCGGGAACGCGCAGGCCGTCCATGATCAGCTCGGTGGTGTCGACGCCCTTGTAGCCCATCTTGTCGATCTTGCCCGGGATGGTGAGGCCGGGGCGGACCTCGCCGAAGCCGGGCTCCTTCTCCACCAGGAAGGTCGTCATCGACTTGTGGGGCGCGGTCCCCTCCGGGTGTCCTTCGTCACTTCGTACGAGAACGGCCACCAGGGAGGACGTACCGCCGTTCGTCAGCCACATCTTCTGGCCGTTCAGGACGTACTCCTCGCCGTCCCTCACCGCCTTCGAGGTGATCGCCGAGACGTCCGAGCCCAGTCCCGGCTCCGACATCGAGAACGCGCCCCGGATGTCGCCGGCCGCCATCCGCGGCAGGAAGTGGTCCTTCTGCTCCTGCGTGCCGTGCTGCTTGAGCATGTACGCCACGATGAAGTGCGTGTTGATGATGCCGGAGACGGACATCCAGCCGCGGGCGATCTCCTCGACGCACAGGGCGTACGTCAGGAGCGACTCGCCCAGGCCCCCGTACTCCTCGGGGATCATCAGGCCGAACAGGCCCAGCTCCTTGAGGCCGTCGACGATCGCCTGCGGGTACTCGTCGCGGTGCTCCAGTTCGGTGGCGACCGGGAGGATCTCCTTGTCCACGAAGTCGCGGACCGTGGCGAGGATCTCCCGCTGGACGTCGGTCAGACCGGCGGTCTGGGCGAGGCGGCTCATCTACTTCTCCTGCGACTTCAGCTCCGGGCGGCCGGGCTGCTCGCCGCCGCGCTCCTTGATGTACGTCTCGGTCGGCACCATCACCTTGCGGCGGAACACGCACACGAGCGTGCCGTCCTGCTTGTAGCCCTTGGTCTCGACGTGGACGATGCCCCGGTCGTTCTTCGACTTGGACGGCCACTTGTCGAGCACGGTCGTCTCGCCGTAGATCGTGTCACCGTGGAAGGTCGGCGCCACGTGCTTCAGCGACTCGATCTCCAGGTTGGCGATCGCCTTGCCGGAGACGTCGGGCACGGACATGCCGAGCAGCAGGGAGTAGACGTAGTTGCCGACGACGACGTTCTTGCCGAAGTCGGTCGTGTGCTCCGCGTAGTTGCTGTCCATGTGGAGCGGGTGGTGGTTCATGGTGAGGAGACAGAAGAGGTGGTCGTCGTACTCCGTGACCGTCTTCCCGGGCCAGTGCTTGTAGACCGCGCCGACCTCGAACTCCTCGTACGTGCGTCCGAACTGCATCGCGCTCAGGCCTCCGGGATCTCGAACTCGGTGGTGCGCCGCATACCGGCGGCGCGGCCCTTGCCCGAGATGACCAGGGCCATCTTGCGGCTGGCCTCGTCGATCATCTCGTCGCCGAGCATCGCGGAGCCCTTCTTGCCGCCCGCCTCGGACGTGTAGTAGTCGTACGCGTCCAGGATCAGCTCGGCGTGGTCGTAGTCCTCCTGGGACGGCGAGAAGATCTCGTTGGAGGCCTCGACCTGGCCCGGGTGCAGCACCCACTTGCCGTCGAAGCCGAGCGCGGCGGCGCGCTGGGCGACCGCCCGGTAGCCGTCGACGTTGCGGATCTGGAGGTAGGGGCCGTCGATCGCCTGGAGGTCGTTGGCGCGGGCGGCCATCAGGATCTTCATCAGGATGTAGTGGTAGGCGTCCGCCGGGTAGCCGGGCGGCTGCTCGCCCACGACCAGCGACTTCATGTTGATCGACGCCATGAAGTCGGCCGGGCCGAAGATGATCGTCTCGATCCGCGGGGAGGCCTGGGCGATCTCGTTGACGTTGTTGAGGCCCTGGGCGTTCTCGATCTGCGCCTCGATGCCGATCCGGCCGACCTCGAAGCCCATCGTCTTCTCGATCTGCGTCAGCAGCAGGTCGAGGGCGACGACCTGCTGGGCGTTCTGCACCTTCGGCAGCATGATGCAGTCGAGGTTCGGACCCGCACCCTCGACGACCGTGACGACATCGCGGTACGTCCACTCGGTCGTCCAGTCGTTCACGCGCACGACCCTCGTCTTGCCCGTCCAGTCACCCTCGTTGAGGAACTTGACGATGGTGTGCCGCGCCTCGGGCTTGGCGAGCGGGGCGCACGCGTCCTCCAGGTCGAGGAAGACCTGGTCGGCCGGGAGGCCCTGCGCCTTCTCCAGGAAGCGGGGGTTGCTGCCCGGGACCGCGAGACACGAGCGACGGGGACGCAGACGGTTGACAGGCTGTGCGCCGGAGCCGCTCGTCGGAAGGGCGGCGGTGGAAGCCGGGTGGGCGGTCATGCGGGGACCTCCAGGGGGTCGAGCTTGTTCGCTTTGCGGATCTCGTCGACGATGCGGCCGATGATTCCGGTGATGTCGAAGTCCTTCGGGGTGAACACGGCTGCCACTCCCGCGGCCCGCAGTTGTTCGGCGTCACCGCCTGGGATGATGCCACCGGCGATCACCGGAATGTCTGTGGCACCGGCCACACGCAGCCGTTCGAGGACGTCCGGCACCAGTTGGGCGTGCGATCCGGACAGGATCGACAGGCCGACCGCGTGCACGTCCTCGGCGACGGCCGCGTCCACGATCTGCTCGGGCGTCAGCCGGATGCCCTGGTAGACCACCTCGAAGCCGGCGTCACGCGCGCGGACGGCGATCTGCTCGGCGCCGTTGGAATGCCCGTCCAGGCCGGGCTTGCCGACCAGGAAGCGCAGCTTGCCGACGCCCAGGTCCCGTGCGGTCAGGTCGACCTTGCGACGCACCTCGGACATGGCCGAGCCCTCCTCGGCGGGGACCGCCACCGGCGCCGACGAGACGCCCGTAGGGGCACGGAACTCGCCGAACACCTCACGCAGGGCCCCGGCCCACTCGCCGGTCGTGGCACCGGCGCGGGCGCACTCCAGGGTGGCCTCCATGAGGTTGCCGGTGCCCTTGGCGGCCTCCTTCAGCCTCTCCAGCGACTTGCAGGGGCGCGGATGGTTGAAGGGCGGCTGGTAGCGGGTGTCGCGCCAGTGCTGGAGGGAGGCGATCACCCGGGCCTCGACGGCCGGGTCGACCGTCTGGATCGCCGTGTCGAGATCGGCGGTCAGCGGGTTGGGCTCGGTCGTCTCGAAGACGTTGACGCCGACGATCTTCTCCTGACCCGACTCGATCCGGCCCCTGCGCTCGGCGTGCGAGGACACCAGCTGCGACTTGAGGTAGCCGGACTCGACGGCGGCCATCGCGCCGCCCATCTCCTCGATCCGCTCGATCTCGGTGAACGACTCCTCGACCAGTTCGCCCACCTTGGCCTCGATCACCTTCGAGCCCTCGAAGATGTCCTCGTACTCCAGCAGGTCGCTCTCGTAGGCCAGCACCTGCTGCATGCGCAACGACCACTGCTGGTCCCAGGGGCGGGGCAGGCCCAGCGCCTCGTTCCAGGCCGGCAGCTGCACGGCACGCGCGCGTGCGTCCTTGGAGAGGGTCACGGCCAGCATCTCCAGCACGATCCGCTGGACGTTGTTCTCCGGCTGCGCCTCGGTCAGTCCGAGGGAGTTGACCTGGACGCCGTAGCGGAAGCGGCGGTGCTTGGGGTTCTCGATGCCGTAGCGCTCGCGGGTGACGCGGTCCCAGATGCGGCCGAAGGCGCGCATCTTGCACATCTCCTCGACGAAGCGGACGCCCGCGTTCACGAAGAAGGAGATCCGGCCGACGACGTCGCCCATGCGTTCCTGCGGGACCTGGCCGCTGTCGCGGACGGCGTCCAGCACGGCGATCGCCGTCGACATCGCGTACGCGATCTCCTGGACCGGGGTGGCGCCCGCCTCCTGCAGGTGGTAGCTGCAGATGTTGATCGGGTTCCACTTCGGCATGTGGGAGACCGTGTACGCGATCATGTCGGTCGTCAGGCGCAGGCTCGGCCCGGGCGGGAACACATGGGTGCCGCGGGACAGGTACTCCTTGACGATGTCGTTCTGGGTCGTGCCCTGGAGCAGGGTGATGTCCGCACCCTGCTCCTCGGCGACGACCTGGTAGAGCGCCAGCAGCCACATGGCCGTGGCATTGATCGTCATCGAGGTGTTCATCTGCTCCAGGGGGATGTCCTGGAACAGCCGGCGCATGTCACCGAGGTGCGCGATCGGCACGCCGACCCTGCCGACCTCGCCGCGGGCGAGGACGTGGTCGGAGTCGTAGCCGGTCTGCGTCGGCAGGTCGAACGCCACCGACAGGCCGGTCTGGCCCTTGGCGAGGTTGCGCCGGTACAGCTCGTTGGACGCCTCGGCCGTGGAGTGGCCGGCGTAGGTCCGCATCAACCACGGCCGGTCCTTTTCCCTCCGGGCACCGGAGGACTGACGCTCTGTCATCTATGACCTCAGATGTTCCGGAAGCGGTTGATGGCGTCGACGTGCTGCGCGCGCTTGGCCTCGTCGCGCACGCCCAGCCCCTCCTCGGGGGCCAGGCAGAGCACGCCGACCTTGCCCTGGTGGAGGTTGCGGTGCACGTCGTAGGCGGCCTGGCCGGTCTCCTCCAGGGCGTAGACCTTCGACAGCGTCGGGTGGATCTTGCCCTTCGCGACGAGCCGGTTGGCCTCCCAGGCCTCGCGGTAGTTGGCGAAGTGCGAGCCGATGATCCGCTTCAGGGACATCCACAGGTAGCGGTTGTCGTACTCGTGCATGTAGCCCGAGGTGGAGGCGCAGGTGGTGACGGTGCCGCCCTTACGGGTGACGTAGACGCTCGCGCCGAAGGTCTCGCGGCCGGGGTGCTCGAAGACGATGTCGATGTCCTCGCCGCCGGTCAGTTCGCGGATGCGCTTGCCGAAACGCTTCCACTCCTTGGGGTCCTGGGTGTGCTCGTCCTTCCAGAACTTGTAGTCCTCGGCGGTGCGGTCGATGATCGCCTCGGCGCCCATGGACCGGCAGATGTCCGCCTTCTGCTCGCTGGAGACGACACAGATGGGGTTGGCGCCGCCGGCCAGCGCGAACTGCGTCGCGTAGGAGCCGAGTCCGCCGCTGGCGCCCCAGATCAGGACGTTGTCGCCCTGCTTCATGCCGGCGCCGTTGCGCGAGACCAGCTGCCGGTAGGCGGTGGAGTTGACCAGGCCCGGAGCGGCCGCCTCCTCCCAGCTGAGGTGGTCCGGCTTGGGCATCAGCTGGTTGGACTTGACCAGCGCGATCTCGGCGAGGCCGCCGAAGTTGGTCTCGAAGCCCCAGATGCGCTGCTCGGGGTCGAGCATCGTGTCGTTGTGGCCGTCGGAGGACTCCAGCTCGACCGACAGACAGTGCGCGACGACCTCGTCACCGGGCTTCCAGGAGTTCACGCCGGGACCGGTGCGCAGCACGACGCCCGCGAGGTCGGAGCCGATGATGTGGTACGGCAGGTCGTGGCGCTTGCTGAGTTCGCTGAGCCTGCCGTAGCGCTCCAGGAAGCTGAACGTCGACACCGGCTCGAAGATCGAGGTCCACACGGAGTTGTAGTTGACCGAGGAGGCCATCACGGCCACCAGGGCCTCGCCCGGGCCGAGTTCCGGCACCGGCACGTCGTCCAGGTGGATGGACTTGCGGGGGTCCTTGTCACGGGTGGCGAGCCCGGCGAACATCTCCGTCTCATCCTTGTGCACGGTGATCGCGCGGTACGACTCGGGGAGCGGCAGAGCGGCGAAGTCGTCCGGGGTCGAGTCCGGCGACTGGATCGCGTCCAGGATGTCCTTCACGGTCACGGTATTGCCTCCGGCGGTGAGCGCCCTGAGGGAGGGGCGCTGAGGGTTACGTCGGTGCTGCTGAGGGTGGATGGGGCTGTGCCGTCGGTTCGGCGGGTGTGGTGTGCGGCAGCGCTTTGTGGCGCGGGAGGTTGCCTGTGACGCAGGCGTCCGGGCGCGCCAGCCATGGGCTTGCGGGGACAGCCGGCGTACGAATGGTCTCTGCACGCCGGCCGCCCGGACTCCTTCAACGTATGACACCCCGTGTCACCCCGCAAGGCACTGAGTGCCAGAAATTCCCCTCAGATGAAATCTTTACGTAACAAATGAGCGATGATCGATCGAACGGGCCCTGAAATCCGCGTGAAAAGGGGCTCTGACATGCCAAAACGCCACCCGGTCGGGTGGCCGTCGTCACAGTGTCCTGGCGGTCGAAGGGGCGGTTCAGCGCTCCTTGAGCGCCTGCTCGATGGTGCGCATGACCTCGTGCAGCGGGGCGTCGGTGCGGGCGACCGTCACCAGGACCTCACCGTGCGTGGAGACCGCGGCGGGAGCCGGACGCTCCGCGGCCATGCTGCGCCCGGCGCCGATGCCGTCCCCGAACGTCTTGCGCACGATCCCGAAGGCGTGGTCGAGCTGGGCCTCGACATCGCCCTGGCCGCCGGCCCGCAGCCAGCGCCGCAGCACGTGGTTGTGGGCGGTGACCACGGCGGAGGCGGCGACCTCGGCCAGCAGCGGATCGTCGTTGGCGTCGTCGTCGTGCGCGTGCTCGTCGAAGTGGCCGAGCAGATAGCGGGTGAAGAGCCGCTCGTAGCGGGCCACCGACGCGATCTCCGCCTCACGCAGGGTCGGCACCTCGCGGGTGAGCTTGTAGCGGGCGACCGAGATCTCCGGCCGCGCCGCGTACATCTGCATGACTTCCTTGATGCCGCGGCACACCGTGTCGAGCGGGTGCTCGTGCGCGGGCGCCGCGTTCAGCACCGCCTCCGCCCGGATCAGGGTGTCGTCGTGATCGGGGAAGATCGCCTCCTCCTTGGAACGGAAGTGGCGGAAGAAGGTCCGGCGGGCGACCCCGGCCGCGGCCGCGATCTCGTCGACGGTGGTGGCCTCGTACCCCTTGGTCGCGAACAGCTCCATCGCCGCGGCCGCCAGTTCGCGGCGCATCTTGAGACGCTGGGCCGCCGCGCGGGAGCCCGCGGCACTCTCCGGCGCGTCGGGCGTGGCTGGTGTACGTGAGGACTTGGCGGGCTGGGGCATGCCCTGAACGTACTGCATGTGCGCAGCTCGGTGCGCGTGTCCGGCCCCTTCCCCGCCCCACGCGGGCGGGGAAGGGGCCGCCGCCGCGAGCAGTCCGCCCCAGTCCTCACCGGCCCTCGACCGGTCGCCGACGCCGTCAGCGGCGGGCATGTTCGCGGAAGCCCCGGCCCGTCTTGCGGCCGAGGCAGCCCGCGGCCACCAGGTGCTCCAGGAGCGGCGCCGGGGCCAGCCCCGGGTCGCGGAACTCGCGGTGCAGGACCTTCTCGATCGCGAGCGAGACGTCCAGTCCGACGACGTCCAACAGCTCGAAAGGGCCCATCGGATAGCCGCCGCCCAGCTTCATCGCCGCGTCGATGTCGTCGAGGGAGGCGTAGTGCTCCTGCACCATCTTGATCGCGTTGTTGAGGTACGGGAACAGCAGGGCGTTCACGATGAAGCCCGCACGGTCCCCGCAGTCCACCGCATGCTTCCTGATCCTGCCGCAGACCTCGTGGACCGTCGCGTGGACGTCGTCGGCCGTCAGCACCGTGCGCACGACCTCGACGAGCTTCATCGCGGGCGCCGGGTTGAAGAAGTGCATGCCGATCACGTCCTGCGGACGCGAGGTGGCGCGGGCCAGCGCGACGACGGGCAGCGAGGAGGTGGTCGTGGCCAGCACCGCGCCCGGCTTGCACACCTTGTCCAGCGCCGCGAACAACTGCCGCTTCACGTCCAGGTCCTCGGCGACCGCCTCGACGGCCAGATCGACGTCGGCGAAGGCGTCGTAGGAGCCGGCCGGGGTGATCCGCTCCAGGGTCTGCGCGGCGGCTTCGGCGGTGAGCCGGCCCTTGTCGACGGACCGCGCGAGGGACGTGCCGATCCGCGCCTTGGCGGTCCGCGCCTTCTCCTCGCTGCGGGCGGCCAGGACGACGTCGTAGCCCGCCTTGGCGAACACCTCGGCGATGCCGGAGGCCATCGTGCCCGAGCCGGCCACGCCGACGCCGCGCACCGGACGGCCGGGGGTCCCGGAGGCGCCGGTCGCGGGCGTCAGGGCGTCCGGCACGACCGTCGCGCCGCCGGGGGCGTCGTAGGTGTAGAAGCCGCGGCCCGCCTTGCGGCCGGTCAGGCCCGCCTCGCCGAGCTGCTTGAGGATCGGGGCGGGGGCGTGGAGCCGGTCCTGGGACTCGGCGTACATGGCCTCCAGGACCGTCCGGGCGGTGTCGACGCCGATCAGGTCGAGCAGCGCGAGCGGGCCCATCGGCAGGCCGCAGCCGAGCCGCATCGCGGCGTCGATGTCCTCGCGGGAGGCGTACTTCGCCTCGTACATCGCGGCGGCCTGGTTGAGGTAGCCGAACAGCAGCCCGTCCGCGACGAAACCGGGGCGGTCGCCGACCGCGACCGGCTCCTTGCCCAGTTCGAGGGCGAGGTCGGTGACCGCGGCGACGGCGGCCGGGGCGGTCAGAACCGAGGAGACGACCTCGACCAGCTTCATCGCCGGCGCCGGGTTGAAGAAGTGCAGGCCCAGCACCCGCTCGGGGTGCGCCGAGTCGGCGGCGAGCCGGGTGACGGACAGCGCGTTGGTGCCGGTCGCCAGGATCGTCCCGGGCCGCACGATCCGGTCCAGCTCCCGGAAGATCTGCTGCTTGATCTCGTACGACTCCGGCGCCACCTCGATGACCAGGTCGGCGTCGGCCGCCGCTGCGAGGTCGGCGGAGGTGCGGACCCGGGCGAGGGCGTCGGCGCGCTCCCGCTCGGTGAGCCGGCCGCGCTCCACGGCGCGGGCGGTGGAGGCCTCCAGGGCGGCGAGCGACCGCGCGGCCTGGGCCTCGCTGATGTCGATGCCGATCACCTCGCGGCCGGCCTTGGCGAGGACCTCGGTGATGCCGGTGCCCATGGTGCCGAGACCGACCACGGCGATCGTCCGGAGGGCGGAGGAAGGGGCGGGGGACAGGGGAGCGGCCATCGCGGGACTCCAGGAATGAGGGTGACGACTGGAAGCGGCCCCGGGTGCGCCCGAGGGCCCCGAAGGGCGGCCGGGCGCACCGGGGGTGCGTGAAGAGGAGTGCTCGGTGCGGGTGGTGCCGGGCTGCGAGCGCACACGCCCGGGGCCGTCGCTGCGGACGTGCACACGTCCGAGGAACGGTGGGAACCGACCGGCCCTGTCCCGTGGCCGGGTCGTACAAGCGGTACCTGGGATACCGAACCGACTCCGTCGCGGCGGCTGCGTCACCAGGCCGTCACGAACGGGGGTGCGAGTGGGTAACTCGCTCGTATGAGCTTAACCGGTGGGTAACGAGCGCGCCAGCCCTCGGGTTTGTGATGTAGGTCCCGGCGCCGCCACCACCGTTCTAGGCTCGCCTTCATGGACGAGGAGTTGCGATCGCTCACGGAGCGCTTACGGCAGGAATCGGGAGGATGCGCCGACTTCGAGGAACTGGTGGCCACCACGGACCAGGACGCGCTCGCCGAGGTGCTCACCGCCGCCGGGCAGCCCCTGTGGGCCAGGGAACTGGCCGCGTTCCGCCTCGGGCTGGCGGGGGACCGGCGCGCCTTCGAGGCCCTCGTCCTGTTCCTCAACCACCGCGACCCGCCCCGCTGCGCCTCCGCCGCCCACGCCCTGGCCCGCCTCGACGATCCCAGGACCGCGCGGGCGGCGGCCGCCCTGGCCACCAACGAACTGCGCGTCGCCTACGCCCTGCACCCCGTCCGGCTCCTGGTGGAGCTGCGCGCGCCCGAGGCGGTCCCCGCGCTGATCACGACCCTGCGGCGGCGGCTGCGCCCGCACGACCCCTACCGGCGGGTCGCCCTCGCGTGCGTGGACGGCCTCGGCAGCCTCGGCGACGGCCGGGCCCGGCCCGTGCTGAACGACGCCCTCGCCCACCCGGTCCTCGCCGAGGCGGCGGTGCGGGCGCTGGCGCGGATTCCCCGGCAGCGGTGAGCCGGCGTCGAGTGGCGTCGGGGCCGTCAGGGAGCGAGGCGCCTGGTGTACCGCACCTCCGGCACCTTCGTCCCGTCCACCTCGAAGGGCTCCTCCGCGCCGTCCGCGTGGAAGCCCGCGCGCTCGTAGAAACGGCGGGCCGCCGTGTTGCCCGCGACCACCCACAGGTACATGCGGCGGCGACCGGCCGCCGTGCTCTGCCGGACCGACTCGGCGAGCAGGGCCTGTCCGATGCCGCCGCCGAGACGGGCCGGGTCGACGTATATCGCGTACAACTCGGCGTCGGCGGTGCGCACTTCGCCGTCCCGGTAGGCGCCGTGAGCGGCCCAGCCCACCACCTCGCCGTGGCTCTCCGCGACCAGGTTCACCACGCTGCCGTCGCCGCGTGCGAACCAGCCCCGGCGCCGCTCGGCGTCCTCGGACACGCTGAGCGCGTCGAGGTGGGACTGCGGCATCAGACCCCGGTAGGCGCTCTGCCAGCCGCGGACGCGGATCTCCGAGACGCGGTCGCAGTCGGCGAGGGTCATCTCGCGCACCCTGAGCGCCGTCACGCGCCGATCACCGCGAACGCCTCGATCTCCATCAGGAACTCCGGCCGGACCAGCGCGGCGACCTGCACGGCCGAGGCGGCCGGCAGCCGGTCGTCGGGTATGTGCGCGACGCGGGCCGCGCGGATCGCCGGCATGTGCGCCATGTCGGTGACGAAGTAGGTGAGCTTGACGACGTCGTCGAAGGTCGCCCCGGCGGCAGCCAGACAGCGCCGCAGATTCTCGAAGACCTGACGGGCCTGGGCCGCCGGATCGCCCTCGCCGACCAGGCGGCGGTCCTCGTCCAGGGGGAGCTGACCGGATACGGCCACGAGACGGCCCGTGCCCAGTACGACATGCGTGTAGTGAGCGGCGGCGGCGACGCCGTCGGGGGCGGGAATCCTGGTCAGTTCGCTCATGCGTCCATGGTGGACCACGGGTCTGACAACGCCTCCGACGGGTCGCTTTCGACGGATCGTTTTCGACGGATCGCTTTCGACGGGCCGCGGCCGACGGTGCCTCGGTTGCGGTGCGTGGGCCTCGCCGCCTCGGCCGTGGTGCGTCAGCCGCGGAAGCCCAGCAGCCCGTGCAGCGTCGAACCGTGCGCCGTGCCCGTGCCGGCCTTCGCGCTCAGCGGCTTCGGGTCGGGCAGAGCCCTGCACACCGCGTCGACCGCGCCGGACCCGCGCGGCACCGTGCCGTCGGCCAGATACGCCGACAGATGCCCGTCCAGGCAGGTGCTCCCGCTCAGCGTGATGCCGTGGTTGCCGCCGCCCTCCTCGACGACGAGACGGGACCCGGCGAGCAGGGCGTGCATCATCGCGGCGCCCTGGTAAGGGGTGGCCGCGTCGTCCGTCGCCTGGAACAGCAGGGCCGGTGGCAGCTGCCCGTTGGCGACGTTCACCGGATTCCGCGAGTGGGTCGGCCAGAACGCGCACGGCGCGTTGTACCAGGCGTTGTTCCAGGTCATGAACGGCGCCTTGCCGTACGCCGACCAGTTGTCGGAGCGCCACTCGTGCCAGTCGCGCGGCCAGTGCGCGTCACGGCACTGCACCGCCGTGTAGACGCTGTAGCCGTTGCCCCCGGCGGCGTCGACCGCGCCGAAGTTCTCGTACGTCTCCACCAGGGGTTCGGCGTCGCGGTCGTTGACGTAGGCGGCGAACGCCTTGGCCAGGTACGGCCAGTAACCGTTGTAGTAACCGCCCGGCATGAAGGTGTCCTCCAGCTCGGAGGCGCCCACCTTGCCGCCCGCCGGCTTCTTCGCCAGCGCGGCCCGCATCGCGTACCAGCGCGCCTCGACACGCTCCGGGTCGGTGCCCAGCCGGTAGGTCGCGTCGTGCTCGGCGATCCACGCCATCAGGGCGCGGTGGCGGTCGTTGAAGGCCAGGTCCTGCGTGAGGTTGTCGTCGTACCAGACGCCGGTGGGATCGACGATCGAGTCGAGCACCAGGCGCCGCACCCGCTCCGGGTACAGCTTGGCGTAGACCGCGCCGAGGTAGGTGCCGTACGAGTAGCCGAAGTAGCTCAGTTTCGGCGCGCCGACGGCCCGGCGGATCGCGTCCATGTCCCGGGCCGCGCTGAGGGTGTCGATGTGCGGCAGCACGCTCGCGTACTTCTTGCCGCAGTTCTCGGCGAAGGCCTTGACCCGGGCGAGGTTGGCGCGCTCGATCTCGCCGGTGGAGGGGACGGAGTCCGGGCGCACCGGGGCGAAGTGGTCCGGCCGGCAGTTCAGGGCCGGCGTGCTGCGGCCCACCCCGCGCGGGTCGAAGCCGATGACGTCGTACTGCGCGGCCACCTTCTTCGGCAGCGACGACGCGACGAACCCGGCGAGGGTCAGTCCGCTGCCCCCGGGTCCGCCCGGGTTGACCAGCAGCGGCCCCTGGTGGGTCTTCGCGGTGTGCGGGACGCGGGACAGCGCGAGCGTGATCTGCCTCCCGCCCGGGTCCGCGTGGTCGAGCGGCACCTTCAGGGACGCGCACTGGAGCGTCGGGTGGTCGGTGGTGCCGCACTTCTTCCAGGCGGGCTTCGCGGCGGGTACGGCCTCGGCGGCGGGCGACGGGCTCGCGCCGGCGGGCACGGCGGTCAACGCCCCGGCCACGACGACGGCGGCACCGCACAGCACGGCTGCGCGTTTCCTCATGGGGTCCTCCCAGGACGGAGGTCGACGGACCGCGTGGATCACGGTCCTCGGCGCATCGTCCCGGAATCGGGGCCCGGAAGAACCTGTTCTGCTGATACTTGACCCGATTGGGCCGCCGGTTGCCCTCGAACGCGCTCAGAGCAGCGTGAGTTGGGTCGGTCCGGCCTCGGCGGGCTCCGCCGCCGGCTCGGGCGGCCGGATCCGACGGGGCATCCCCGCGCGCGTGGGGCCGATGCCGTACTCCTCGGCGAGGTCGTGGACCTGACGGGTGATCCGGCGCTGGTACCACTTCGGCGCGTAGGAGCCGTCGGCGTACAGGCGCTCGTAGCGGCGCACCAGATGCGGGTGGTGCTGTCCGAGCCAGGCCATGAACCACTCGCGGGCGCCGGGCCGCAGATGCAGCACCAGCGGGGTCACGGAGGTCGCCCCGGAGGCCGCGATCGCCCGCACGGTGGCGCGCAGTTGGGCCGGCTGGTCACCGAGGAAGGGGATCACCGGCGCCATCAGCACTCCGCAGCCGATGCCGTGCTCGGTGAGGGTCCGTACGACGTCCAGGCGCCGCTGCGGAGCCGGTGTGCCCGGCTCGACGGTGCGCCACAGCTCGGTGTCGGTGAAGCCGACCGACACGGAGATGCCGACGTCGGTCACCTCGGCGGACTGCTTCAGCAGGTCGAGGTCGCGCAGGATCAGGGTGCCCTTGGTGAGGATCGAGAAGGGGTTCGCGCGGTCGCGCAGGGCGGTCAGGATGCCCGGCATCAGCCGGTAGCGGCCCTCCGCGCGCTGGTAGCAGTCGACGTTGGTGCCCATCGCGACGTGCTCGCCGTGCCAGCGGGGCGAGGCCAGCTGGCGGCGCAGCAGCTCCGGCGCGTTCACCTTCACGACGATCTGCGTGTCGAAGCCGATGCCGGTGTCGAGGTCGAGATAGCCGTGCGTCTTGCGGGCGAAGCAGTACACGCACGCGTGCGTGCAGCCCCGGTAGGGGTTCACCGTCCACTCGAACGGCATCCGGGAGGCGCCCGGCACCCGGTTCAGGATCGTGCGGGCCCGGATCTCGTGGAAGGTGATGCCGGCGAACTCGGGTGTGTCGAAGGTCCTGGTGGTGACCGCGTCCGCGCCGAACAGCGCGGCGTCGGCCGGCCGGTCGTGACGGGGTTCCGCGGTGGGTTCCGCGGTGAGGTTCTCCCAGCGCATGGCGCCTCCTCGGTAGCACTGGCCCCACAATAGAACACTTGTTCCCATGATCGTGCGGGGATCCTTTCCGACCGGCCCGCGACCGCTTCGGCAACCCCGATTTGGGCGGCCGGGGACCGGGGTGGTTGGCTTGCCCCGATCCGAGGAACCCCCGAGCAACAAGGACCTGGAGGAACCCCATGGCGCAGGTCGAGGCCACCACCGAGCGGGTCGTCGCGGCGGCCCCGGACACGGTGTTCGACGCGATCGCCGACTACAGCGGAACGCGCGCGAAGCTGCTGCCGGAGCAGTTCAGCGAGTACGAGGTGCGCGAGGGCGGCGACGGCGAGGGCACCCTCGTCCACTGGAGGCTCCAGGCCACCAGCAAGCGCGTCCGCGACTGCCTCCTGGAGGTCACCGAGCCCACCGACGGCGAGCTGGTCGAGAAGGACCGCAACTCCTCGATGGTCACCGTCTGGCGGGTCACCCCGGCCGGTGAGGGCAGCTCCCGCGTCGTCGTGACCACCACCTGGACCGGCGCGGGCGGCATCGGCGGCTTCTTCGAGAGGACCTTCGCGCCCAAGGGCCTCGGCCGGATCTACGACGCTATCCTCGCCAACCTCGCCACCGAGGTCGAGAAGTAGCCCGGTAGGGAAGTCGCTCGGTCGAGCGGTGGGCTCACTTCGAGGAGTGGCTCACTTCGAGGAGTGGCTCACGTCGAGGAGTGGCTCACGAACGGTCAAGAGCCGGACGGCTCCTGACCGTTGCTCCACCTCACCGGTTCGAGTGGTTCTCCTTTCGGACCGGGTTGGCGCCGTAACTCGTCGCGCTTGCTCGGAGTTGTCGCTTCGCGCGCGACTTGTGCGGCAGGTGCGACGAGGGAGCGGTAGGTGGGCGGGACCACTCCGGTGCGGAAGGACCTGCGCGACGGATCGCGGAGCGCACCGGCGGCGGCGCCTCCACCGCCCCCCGGGCCCTGGGCGGACCCGAGCGCCGAACTGACCCCGCGCCAGGTGCGGTTGGTCTTCTTCGCCCTCCACCCTCACCAACGTCCACGGCGAGGTCCTCGCCAGTACTCGCAGCGAGCGCGAGGGCGGGTACGTCATCGGTGAGCTGGTGGCCGGCGAGTACCCCCTCGCCGCCAGTGCCCCCGCCTTCCGCCCGGCCGCGCTGCCGGTCTCCGTGCAGGCCTCGCGGGAGACCCGCCAGGACGTCGAACTCGCCGGCGGCGCCGTCCTGCGCGGCATGGTCCGGGCCACCGGCGGGAGGCCCGTCGAGGACGAGCGTGTGACGCTCCTGGACGCCGCGGGCAATGTGGTGGACACCCTCACCACGGGCCCGGACGGCACCTTCCGCTTCATCGACCTGTCCTCCGGCGAGTACACGGTCATCGCCGCGGGTTACCCGCCGGTCGCCACCGTGCTCCGGGTGGCCGACGGCGGGCGCACGGAGCGTGATCCGCAGCTGAGTCACGAGGACTGAGGAGACACCGGGGAAGGCCGTTACCCAGCACTTCCCCGGTGAAACCAATTCCAGAATTGCGCACATCCCGCGCGGCGGGCGCCGTACGGTGGTGGCTGCGGGGCAGATCTTGTGCAGCTCTGGGGAGAGAGGTTCTGGGCCATGGACCGTGGCACCGAGAGGGACACGCCTCCCAGCCGCGGAGCCGGGAGCGGTACGGCACCCGAGCCCGCGGACACCGGGCGCGTTCCGCTCGCCGTGGTCGTCGTCGACCGGCTCGGCCTCGTCTCCCACTGGAGCAGCGGAGCCCGCCGGCTGTTCGGCGTCGCCAAGGACGAGGCGATCGGCCGGCACGCCATCGACCTGCTTCCCGTCTCCGGCGCCCTCCCCGACATCGACGACGGCCTGCCGTACGGGGAGTACGCGCCCGTCGACGGTCTCGGACCCGGGCTCGGGAACTCCCTCGACGGCGGGCTGGGCTACCCGGCCGCCGGGCGGGCCCGGCTCACCGTGCCCGAGCGGAGCGAGAGGGGGATCGCCCCGGCCGAAGGGTCGGGGCGGGACCGTGTCGACGTGCTGTGGTGGGCGTATCCCCTCGTGGGACCCGGCAGCGAGCGGCTGCTCGTGCTGGCCGCCGACGCGGAGGCCCTGCACCGGGACGACGGGTCGCGCGTCGAGCGCATCGCGCCCGGCTTCGCCCTGCACACCGACTTCCCCGGCGCCGAGGACCTGGCCCGCCGGCTCCCCGAGATCCTGCCCAGCATGAGCGTCGGCGAGAGCGCCCGCATCGTCGCGCAGGTCCTCGAACTGGGCTATCCGATCCTGGAGTTCAGCCAGAACGACCGGGTGCCCGTGACCCCCGACTGGGGTGTCGCCCGGCGTGTCGAGCGCACAGCCCGCCGTGAGCGGCGCCCGCGCCGAAGCCGCCGGCCGGCCCCTGCCCCGGGAGCCCGACGACGAGGGCGAGGACCTCGAGTACGTCGCCGTCCGCGAGCGCCTGGAGTTCCTCAACGAGGTCAGCGGGAAGATCGGCACCTCCCTCGACCTGGCCCGCACCATCGGCGAGGTCAGCAGGGCCGTCGTACCGCGCTTCACCGACGTCGCCGGCACCTACCTGCGCGAACAGGTCGTCGCCGGCGAGGGGTTCCCCGACGGGGTGCCGGACACCCGGACCATGTGGCACCGGGTCGCTCTGGAGCACACCGACGAACCCGGGCGCTGGGACGACGTGGTGCCCGTGGGCGAGGCCATGCCCTTTCCGGCGCACACCCCGTTCTTCCAGTGCATGACCAGCGGCGAACCCGTCCTCGTGCCGCGCATCAGCGAGCGGATGGGGCACGCCATCGCCTCGCAGTTCGAGAAGCGCGACATCCGGCCCCTGATCACCGGCCGTTCGATGCTCGTCGTGCCGCTCAAGGCACGCCATGTCGTCCTCGGCTTCATGATCCTGCTGCGCCACCCCGAGCGAGCCGAGTTCAACGACATGGACCGGGTCACCGGCGCCGAACTCGCCGCCCGCGCGGGCCTGGTGCTGGACAACGCCCGCATGTACACCTACCAGGAGAGCGTCGCCGAGACCCTCCAGGACAGCATGCTGCCGCACATACCTCCGCGGATGGCGGGCTGTGACATCGCCACCCGCTATCTGCCGGGCACCCTGCTGGGGCGTATCGGCGGCGACTGGTTCGACTCCGTGAAACTGCCCGGCGCCCGCACCGCGCTCGTCGTCGGCGACGTGATGGGCCACGGCCTCAACTCCGCCGCCATGATGGGGCAGTTGCGCACCGCCGTGCAGACCATGGCGGCCCTCGACCTGCCGCCCGCGCAACTCCTGCGCAACCTCGACGACCTGGCCCAGCGGCTGGGCGAGACCTACCTCGCCACCTGCCTGTACGCCGTCTACGACCCGATCGCGAGCGAGCTGCACCTCGCCAACGCGGGCCACATCCCGCCCGTGCTGGTGCGCGCCGACGACGGCCGCAGCGAACTCCTCGACCTGCCCACCGGGGCGCCCATCGGCGTCGGCGGAGTGCCCTTCGAGGCGGTACGCGTCGGCGTGGCGCCCGGCGACCGGCTCGTGATGTGCACCGACGGACTCGTCGAGATGCGCGGTGAGGACATCGGCGTGGGCCTCGCGACCCTGTGCGAGTCGGCCGCCCACCCGGCGGCCTCCATGGACGACGCCTGCGACACCATCATCCGCGCCCTCAACACGCGAGGCGGCCGCAAGGACGACGTGGCCCTGCTGCTGGCCCGCCTCAACGGCATCGAACCCGACGACGTCGCCGAGTGGACCTTCCCCCTCGCTCCCGCCCAGGTCGGCCGGGCCCGCGCCGTGGTCCGCGAACAGCTCCACGGCTGGGGGCTCGCCAAGCTGGCCGGCCCGGCCGAGCTGATGGTCAGCGAGGTGGTCACCAACGCCGTACGGCACTCGCACGGCCGGCCGGTGACGCTGCGGCTGGTGCGCGGGGACGCGCTGCTGTGCGAGGTGGACGACGACGACCACGAGATGCCGACCCTGCTGAGCGCCGGACCCGACGACGAGGTCGGGCGCGGGCTGCGCGTGGTGAGCACACTGGCCCGGGAGTGGGGCACCAGCCGTACCGCCGCGGGCAAGTCCGTCTGGTTCGAACTGACCCTCCCCAGACGCTGACCGCCGTCTTTCACGGTCCTGAGGGGCGCACAACGGCGTACGCCCGTCGAACCAGGCGTGAAGGAATGCGTACGGCGCTTGTCCGCGCCACCGGGGAGCGATACACCGTACTGCCCCGTCACTTACGGCGGATCGGCGTCACACCTGGGGAGTTGGACATGAGCGTGACGAGTCGGTACCGGGCGGCCTGGGAGGGCTTCTGGCGTGAGGCCCCCGAGGAGACAGGGGCGGTGTTCTGGGACGCGGACCCGGCGGTGACCGCCGCCCGCCACCTCGCCTTCTTCGAGCCGCGGCTGCTCGACCCGGGGCTGCCGCTGGTGGACCTCGGCTGCGGGAACGGCACGCAGACCCGTTTCCTCGCCGACCGCTTCCCGCAGGTGATCGGCGCCGACCTGTCCGTCGCGGCGCTCGACCACGCCCGCCGCGCCGACCCCACGGGGCAGGCCGCGTACCGGCTGCTGGACGCGGCCGAGAGGGACGAGGCGGAGACGCTGCACGCCGAACTCGGCGACACCAACGTCTATATGCGGGGTGTCCTGCACCAGTGCGAGCCCGGCGACCGGCAGTCGCTGGTCGACGGGATCGCCGCGCTGCTGGGGGAGCGCGGCCGGGCCTTCCTCGTCGAGCTGTCGGAGGCCGCCCGGCCCGTCCTGGGTGGCCTGGCGCAGCGCCCCGACGGCCCGCCGCCGAAGCTCGCGCCGGTCTTCCGGCACGGCATCGCACCCGGCGAGGTCGCCGACGCCGCGGTTCCGGTGTATCTGGCGGCAGCCGGGCTCACCGTCCTCGCCTCCGGCGAACTTCCGCTCTCCACGACCGAGTTCGCGTCCGACGGCACCCGGATCGAGCTGCCGTCGAAGTGGATACTGGCCGGCCGGGAGACGTGACCACGGTCACATGGCGGCAGCTCCGCCGTCCGTCACACTCGCGTCGTGCCGCGTGTCGAGGGGGTGAAGGAAGCCGGAACAACCTCATGAGGAGCTGCTGACATGTCTACCGCCTATGTCGTCGTCACCGTGCTGGGAGCCGTCCTGGCGGGCTTCTCGGCCGCCTCGCTCCTCCTCGGCGCGGAGTGGACCGTGAAGCCGCTCACCGACTACGGCGTGCCCCGCTCGTGGTGGCCGTGGCTCGGCGCGGCCAAAGCCGCCGGAGCGGCCGGACTCCTCGTCGGCCTGCTCGTGCCGGTGATCGGCGCGCCGGCCGCGGCGGGGCTGGTGCTGTACTTCCTCGGGGCCGTGGTCACCGTGCTGCGCGCCCGCTGGTTCTCGCACGTGGCGTTCCCGCTGGTCTACGCGGCCCCGTCGGCGGCCTCGCTCGTGCTGTGGTTCTGATGGGGTGAGAACGCCGCCAGGAGGGTGGCCAGGGGTGACCGGAGACATCCCGGTCACCCCTCGCGGGGGTCAGGCGCCGGGGACGGCCACCTCCAGCGCAGCCAGTCGCTCCCGGTCCGCCACGATCTCGATCCCGATGATCCGCTCGTCGGCGACCGTGAACAGGAGCGCCAGCCGCAGCCGGCCCAGCGGGGCCATCACCAGGCCGACGCGGCCGTCGAGCAGTGCCGGACCGGTGTACCGGGCCCGGCCGGCCGCCGTCATCGCGCTCTCGGCGACGGACCGGCCGCCGCTGAGCGACACCGGCCGCGGCGTCGGGACGACGAACCGGTCGGCGGTCAGCACCACGTCCGGGTGCAGCAGCGCCAGCAGTGCGTCGAAGTCCCCGCCACGCGTGGCCGCCAGGAACGCCTCGACGACCTGCCGCTGCCGGGCCGCGTCGGCGACCGGAGGGGTCCCGCCCCTGACCCGGCGCCGGGCGCGGCTCGCGAGCTGACGGGTCGTGGCCGGAGTCCGCTCGATCAGGGGGGCGATGGCGTCGAACGGCACCGCGAACAGGTCGTGCAGCACGAAGGCCAGCCGCTCGTCCGGGCCCAGCGTGTCCAGGACGACCAGCAGCGCCACGCCGACCTCGTCGGCCAGCAGCGCCTCCTCCGCGGGATCGCCGCCCCCGCCCGCGGCCGCCTCCTCGCCGGGCTGGAACTCCAGGGGCTCCTCGCGCCGGGTCCGGCGGGAGCGCAGCATGTTCAGGCTGACCCGGCCCACCACCGTGGTCAGCCAGGCGGTGAGGTTCTCCACCTCCCCGATGTCGGCCCGGGAGGCCCGCAGCCAGGTCTCCTGCACGGCGTCGTCGGCCTCGCCGAGCGAGCCGAGCAGTCGGTGGGCCACGGCCCGCAGCAGGGGGCGGTCGGCCTCGAAGCGGTCCACTGTCAGGGTGCGTGGGTGTGCGGTCATGGTGGCCCCGTTCGCGTCGGTCGGGCGTCGGTCTCGCGCTGCGGGAGATCAGAGCAGACAGGGGTTTCCCGCCGCTCGTCGGGTGGTGGGTCGAGCGGTGACGGCGGCCCCTAGGGATGCTCCGCCCCGGACCCCGTCCTCGTCCACCGGCCAGGCGACCGCCCGACCACGCCGGTCGGGGCGGGGCCGTCCCGCGGCGGCCCGGTCGGTCGGGGCGGACCGTCCCGGGGCGCGCCCCGCCGCCGCGGGTTCCCGCGCCCGTCTTCGTGAGCGGACCGGCGTGGGGTTCCGGGCGGTCCCGCTGCGCCGGCGAGGCGGCCCGTTAAGCTCAGGGGGTTTTCCCGGAGAGGACGGTCGCGGGTATGAAGATCCTGATCAGCGCTGACATGGAGGGCGCCACCGGTGTCACCTGGCCGGCCGACGTGCTGCCGGGGACGCCGCAGTGGGAGCGGTGCCGGGAGTTCTTCACCTCCGATGTCAACGCCGCCGTTCTCGGGTTCTTCGACGGCGGCGCCGACGAGGTGCTGATCAACGAGGCGCACTGGACGATGCGCAACCTGCTTCTGGAGCGGCTGGACGAGCGGGCGCAGATGCTGACCGGGCGGCACAAGTCGCTGTCCATGGTGGAGGGCGTCCAGCACGGTGACGTCGACGGCATCGCGTTCGTCGGCTATCACGCGGGCGCCGGCGCGGAGGGCGTCCTCGCCCACACCTACCTCGCCAACTCCATCACCGGGGTGTGGCTGAACGACGTACGGGCGAGCGAGGGGCTGCTCAACGCGCGGGTCGTCGCGGAGTACGGGGTGCCGGTCGTGCTGGTCACCGGTGACGACGTGGCCTGCGAGGACGCCCTCGGGTACGCGCCCGAGGCGCTGAAGGTCGCCGTCAAGGACCATGTGTCGCGGTACGCGGCGGTGTGCCGGACCCCGGCCAGGACCGCCGCCGACATCCGGGCCGCGGCCAAGGAGGCGGCGCGGCTGGCGGTCCGTCAGGAACCGCTGGATGCGGGGCCGTTCACCGTCGCCGTGGAGTTCGACGCCGAGCATCTGGCGATGGCCGCGACCGTGGTGCCCGGCGTGGCGCGGACCGGGGAGCGCAGGGTCGCCTACACCAGCGGCACCATGTACGAGGGTATTCGCACGTTCAAGGCGGTCACGACGGTCGTCTCGGCCGCGGTGGAGGAGCAGTATGGCTGACGGGCAGGCGAGGGACGAGGTCGTTCGGTTCACCTCGGACCTCATCCGGATCGACACGACCAACCGGGGCGGCGGGGACTGCCGGGAACGGCCCGCCGCCGAGTACGCGGCGGAGCAACTGGCCGGGGCCGGTCTGGAGCCGACACTGCTCGAACGCACGCCGGGCCGCGCCAACGTGGTCGCCCGCATCGAGGGCACCGACCCGTCCGCGGACGCGCTGCTCGTCCACGGTCATCTGGACGTGGTGCCCGCCGAGGCGGCGGACTGGAGTGTGCACCCCTTCTCCGGGGAGGTGCGCGACGGCGTCGTGTGGGGGCGCGGCGCGGTCGACATGAAGAACATGGACGCGATGATCCTCGCCGTGGTCCGGTCCTGGGCCCGCCAGGGCGTCCGGCCCCGGCGCGATCTCGTCATCGCCTTCACCGCGGACGAGGAGGCCAGCGCCGAGGACGGTTCCGGGTTCCTCGCGGACCGCCATCCCCATCTCTTCGAGGGCTGCACGGAGGGCATCAGCGAGTCGGGCGCCTTCACCTTCCACGACGGCGCCGGGCGCGAGATCTACCCGATCGCGGCGGGGGAACGCGGCACGGGCTGGCTGAAGCTGACCGCCCGCGGACGCGCCGGGCACGGCTCCAAGGTCAACCGGGAGAACGCGGTGACCCGGCTGGCCGCCGCGGTCACCCGCATCGGCGAGCACGAGTGGCCCCTGCGGCTGACCCCGACGGTGACGGCCGCGCTCACCGAACTCGCCGCCCTGTACGGCGTCGAGGCCGCCCTGGACGATGTGGACGGCCTGCTGGAGAAGCTCGGCCCGGCCGGCAGGCTGGTGGAGGCGACCGTCCGCAACAGCGCCAACCCGACGATGCTGGACGCCGGCTACAAGATCAACGTGATTCCGGGGGAGGCTGTGGCGTATGTCGACGGTCGGTATCTCGCGGGCTGGGAGGACGAGTTCCGTGCCACCCTCGACGCACTCACCGGTCCGGACGTGAGCTGGGAGTTCGAGCACCGCGAGGTCGCCCTCCAGGCGCCGGTGGACTCGCCGACGTACGCCCGGATGCGGGCCGCCGTCGAGGAGTTCGCGCCGGAGGCGTCCGTGGTGCCGTACTGCATGTCCGGCGGTACGGACGCCAAGCAGTTCTCGCGGCTCGGGATCACCGGCTACGGCTTCGCACCGCTGAAGCTGCCCGAGGGCCTCGACTACCAGGCCCTCTTCCACGGGGTCGACGAACGAGTCCCGGTCGAGGCGCTGCACTTCGGCGTCGACGTGCTCGACCGCTTTCTGCGCACGGCCTAGAGGAGCGGAGGAGACATGCGGATCCTGCCGTACGGTGCCTGGCCCTCGCCCCTCGACGCGCGCCTCGCCGCCGCGCACGACGGGCGCCCCGAGTACGTCGGTTTCGTCGGCGACGAGGTGTGGTGGACGGCGCCCCGCCCGGCCGAGGGCGGCCGGCGCACCCTCGTGCGACGGCGCGAGGACGGCACGGAGGAGTCCGTGCTGCCCGCGCCGTGGAACGTGCGCAGCAGGGTCCACGAGTACGGCGGACAGCCCTGGGCGGGCGGGGTGCGCGACGGCCGGACCCTGGTGGTGTTCGTGCACTTCGCCGACCAGCGGCTGTACGCCTGTGAGCCCGGCGGCGAGCCCCGTCCGCTGACCCCCGTGTCGGCGGTGGGCGGCGGACTGCGCTGGGCGGAGCCGCGGCTGATGCCCGACCGGGGTGAAGTGTGGTGCGTGCTGGAGGAGTTCACCGGCGACGGCCCCACCGACGTGCGCCGGGTCCTGGCCGCCGTGCCGCTGGACGGCTCGGCGGCGGGGGACCGCGGTGCCGTGCGTGAACTCACCGACGGCCGGAGGCGGTTCGTCACCGGGGCGCGGCTGTCGCCGGACGGGCGGCGGGCCGCGTGGCTGGCCTGGGACCATCCCCGGATGCCGTGGGACGGGACGGAGGCGCTGGTCGCCGAGGTCGGGGCGGACGGTGTGTTCGGCGAGCCCCAGGTGGTGGCGGGCGGGCCGGAGGAGTCGATCGCCCAGGTCGAATGGTCGACGGATGGCCGTCTGCTGTACACAAGCGACCGTATGGGCTGGTGGAACCTGTACCGCGACCATCAGCCGGTCTGTCCCCGCGAGGAGGAGTTCGGCGGAGCGCTCTGGAAGCTCGGCCACCGCTGGTTCGCCCCGCTGGCGGACGGACTGGTCGCCGTCGTGCACGGTCGCGGGGCCGCCGTGCTCGGCGTCCTCGACCCGGAGACCGGCGAGGTCGTCGACGTGGCCGGACCCTGGACCGAGTTCGCCTCCACCCTCGCCGTGCACGGGGAGCGAGTCGTCGCCGTCGGCGCCAGCCCCCGCAGCGCCCACGAGGTCGTCGAACTGGACACCCGGACCGGCCGCGCCCGGGTGATCGGCGCCGCGCACGACGACACCGTGGACCCGGCCCACTACCCCGAACCCCAGATCCGCGCCTTCACCGGCCCCGACGGCCGCGAGATCCACGCCCACGTCTACCCGCCGCACAACCCCGGCTGCGTCGCTCCAGGCGCCGAGCTGCCGCCGTACGTCATCTGGGCGCACGGCGGGCCCACGGACCGGTCCCCGCTCGTACTGGACCTGGAGATCGCCTACTTCACCTCCCGCGGCATCGGCGTCGCCGAGGTCGACTACGGGGGGTCGACCGGGTACGGGCGCGAGTACCGGGACCGGCTGCGCGGGCAGTGGGGCGTGGTCGACGTCGAGGACTGCGCCGCCGTCGCCCTCGCCCTCGCCGACGAGGGCACCGCCGACCGCGACCGGCTGGCCATCCGCGGCGGCAGCGCGGGCGGCTGGACCGCGGCCGCCTCGCTGACCGGAACCGACGTCTACGCCTGCGGCACGATCAGCTACCCCGTCCTCGACCTCACGGCCTGGGCCACCGGCGAGACCCACGACTTCGAGTCGCGCTACCTGGACACCCTCGTCGGCCCCCTCGACGAGGTGCCCGCCCGCTACACGGAGCGCTCGCCCGTCGAGCACGCCGACCGGATCGCCGTACCCTTCCTGCTGCTCCAGGGCCTCGACGACGTGATCTGCCCGCCCGCGCAGGCCGAACGGCTCCTCGCCCGCATCGCGGGACGCGGGGTGCCGCACGCCTACCTCGCCTTCGAGGGCGAGGGCCACGGCTTCCGGCGCGCCGAGACGGTGGTGCGCGCCCTGGAGGCCGAACTGTCCCTGTACGCCCAGGTGTTCGGGCTGAGGGTGCCCGGCATTCCCACCCTGGAGCTGGCGAAGTGAAGGATCTGGTGCGGCCGTCCCGGCTCGCCCCCGGCGCCCGGGTGGCGGTCGTCGCGCCCAGCGGACCCGTCGTCGAGGAGCGGCTCCAGGCCGGCCTCGACCTGCTGCGCGGCTGGGACCTCGACCCGTTCGCCGCCCCCCATGTCCTGGACCGGCACGGGAAATTGGGCTACCTGGCCGGTACCGACGCCGACCGGGCCGCCGACCTCCAGCGCGCCTGGTGCGACCCGGGCGTCGACGCGGTGGTCTGCGCGCGCGGCGGCTACGGCGCGCAGCGCGTGGTCGACCTGCTCGACTGGGAGGCCATGCGGGCCGCCGGGCCGAAGGTGTTCCTCGGCTTCAGCGACAGCACCGCCCTGCACGAGGCGTTCGCCGTCCGCCTCGGCCTGGTCACTCTGTACGGACCCGTCGCCGCCGGTATCGACTTCGTCAAGAACGCCCGCGCCCAGGAGCACCTGAAGGCCACCCTCTTCGCGCCGGAGACCGTCCGCACCCTCTCCTCGCACGGCACCGCCCTCGCCCCCGGCCGGGCCCGCGGCGTCACCCTCGGCGGCTGCCTCGCCCTCCTCGCCACCGGGTACGGCACCGCGCACACCCGGTCCGGCGCCCGCGGCGGACTGCTGCTGCTGGAGGACGTGGGGGAGCGGCCGTACGCCGTCGACCGGGCGCTCACCCAACTCCTGCGCACCGGCTGGCTCGACGGCGTCGCCGGGGTCGCGCTGGGCTCGTGGGCGCGGTGCGGGCCCTACGAGGAACTGCGGCCCGTGCTGGCCGACCGGCTCGGCGGGCTCGGCGTCCCCGTCGTCGAGGAACTCGGCTTCGGCCACTGCGACGGGGCGCTGACGGTGCCCTTCGGCGTCACCGCCGAACTCGACGCCGAGACCGGCACACTCACCCTCGACGTGCCCGCGCTGCGCTGACGCGCATCCCCAGGCCCCCGAGGGCGCCCCGAGCGCCGGCCCGGGGCCGGCCCGTCACCCGTCGGCAGCCCTCGGCGCGCGGGCGGGTGGCCGCGGGCCCACCCTGGTCGGTATGAGCCCGAAGACCTCCGAGAGCGACGGCAGGACCAGCGGAACGGGCGGCGCGCCGGCGCCCGCCCGGATCACCGTACTGGCCCTCGCCGTCCTCGTCCTGATCTTCATCTTCGAGAACACCGGCGCCACGCGGATCAGGCTGCTGGTCCCCGAGGTGACGGTGACGGTGCCGCTGTGGACCGCGCTCCTCGCCACCGGGGCCATCGGCGCGCTGAGCGGCGCGTACGCCGTCAAACGGCGCGGCTGACACCGTCGTACGCTGGCCCGATGCCGCACACCGCATCCCGCCACCTCGCCGAAGGGCCCCGCGTGGGCATACGCCACTTCACCTACGCGGACGGGGACGAGTTCACCGCCCGGGCCCGGGAGAGCAAGGACCTGCACCGTCCGTGGCTGTTCCCGCCCGCCACCACCGAGGCGTACCGGGCCTACGCGGGACGGCTGATCGAGGACCCCACGAAGGCCGGGTTCCTCGTGTGCACCCTCGACGACGGGGCCGTCGCCGGGTTCATCAACATCAACAACATCGTCGAAGGCGGTTTCCAGTGCGGCGCGCTGGGCTACGGCGCCTTCGCGCACGCCGCCGGGCGCGGGCTGATGCGCGAGGGCCTCGACCTCGTGGTGGCGCACGCCTTCGGGCCGATGCGGCTGCACCGGCTGGAGATCAACGTGCAGCCGGGCAACGCGGCCTCGATCGCGCTGGCGCGGTCCTGCGGGTTCCGCCTCGAGGGCTTCTCCCCGAAGATGATCTACATCGACGGGGACTGGCGCGACCACGAGCGGTGGGCGCTCACCGTCGAGATGCGCTCCGAACGCTTCCCGCGCCCGGCGGCGAGCACTCCCCGGTGAGCCGCCTGACCGCTCCCGGTGAAAGCCGTTGAACGCCCGACCGACGTCGGCGAGGATGCCGGGCATGCGGAACTTCGTCGTGATCGACGCCCCCTCCAACCTGGGGCTGCGCCCGCCCGCCCCCGGCACGGTGCCCGGCTGCCACAAGCTCGCCGGCGCCCTGCGCGAGCAGCGGATCGTGCAGCGTCTCGGCGCGCTGGAGGGCGGGGTCGTCGTGCCGCCGCGCTACGACCGGGGGGACTGGAAGGAAGGCGACGGCGTCTTCAACGCGTCCGCCCTCGCCTCCTACACCCGCCGGCTCGCCGACCGCGTCGAGCGCCATGTGCGCGACGGTGACTTCCCCGTCGTCCTCGGCGGCGACTGCTCGATCCAGCTCGGCGCCTCCCTCGCACTGCGCCGCATCGGCCGGTACGGGCTGGCCGCCGTGGACGCCTCGCACGACTTCCGGCATCCCGGCAACTCGACCGCGGTCGGCGCGGCGGGCGGCGAGGAGGTGGCCCTGGCCACCGGCCGCGGCCAGGACGACCTCACCGACCTGGAGGGACTCAAGCCCTATCTGCGCGACGAGGACGTGCGGTTCTTCGGCATCCGCGACGCGTTCGCCGACGACACCGCCGAACTCGTCGCCCTGAAGATGCCCGTCGTCACCGTGGGCGAACTGCGCGAGTGGGGCCACGAGGCGCTCGGCGCCGCCACCGCACGCGCCTTCGAGATCCCCGAACTCGACGGATTCTGGGTCCACCTGGACGCCGACGTGCTCGATCCGACGGTGATGCCCGCCGTCGACAGCCCCGACCCCGACGGCCTCTTCCCCGACGAACTGGTCGCGCTGCTGCGCCCGTTGCTGGCCTCGCCGCGCTGCGCAGGCCTCAACGTCACGATCTACGACCCCGACCTGGACCCCGACGGCACCGCGGGCGCGCTCCTCGCCGACCTCGTCGTGGCCGCCCTCGGCCGCTCCTGAGCCGACGGCCCGCCTCACGCCGACGGCGGTCCACGTACTCGTAGACGGCGCCGTCCGGATGCCGCACGATCAGGTTGCGGCCGGCCGGGGTGGCCACCGGGCCCGCGATGATGTCCGCGCCCAGCTCGCCGAGCGTCTTGAGCGCCTCGTCGACGTCCGTCACGGCGATGGTCGCCGCGACCTTGCGCAGCACCTCCAGCTCCATCGCGGGCCCGCTCATCAGCAGGAAGCAGCCCACCGCCGCGACCTGCACGCCGCCGCGCTCGAAGCGCAGCGCCGGAGTGCCCGCGAGGCGCTCGTAGAAGGGGACGGCGGCTTCCAGATCATCGACGCAGACACGCAGGGTGGCTCCCAGAATGTTCATGTGCGGGAGCCTAGTTGGGCGGGCGGGGCCGTGGAGATCCCTTCACCCGATCCGCTCGGCGGCCCGGCCGCGTTACCGCCCGCAGGGCCCGGGTACCCACCGTGCATGGAGCGCATCGATCACCTGGAGCATCTGGACAAGCACCTCGTCGACGAGTTGGCGCAGGTGGCGCGCGAGACCATCCGCGAGGAACTGCGCGAACAGACCCGTAAGCAGCGTCGTACGGCGCTGCTGTACGCCGCGTCCGGCGCGCTCGCCCTGTACGCGGGAGCCGCCGTCGCACTGGCCGTGGGCCTCGCCCTCGGCATCGGGCTGCCCGACTGGGCCGCCGCACTGATCACCGCGGCGATACTCGGCGTGCTGGCGTACGTCCTGCGCGGCGCCGCCCGCCCGCACCCGCGCCCGGCCCACCACGGCGGCGCGGACGTGACCGCACAGCCGGGGCCCGCCGTACCGCCCGCCGGCGCGGCCACCGGCCGCGGCACGCCCTACCCGCCGATGCCGCGGACCGCGCCCGACGTGGGCGCGCCCATGCCGGGCGAGGCGCCGCGGACCGGCGACGTCGACCCCGGGACGCCGCACCGCCGGGCCTGACCCGCGAGGCGGGCGCGGGGCCGGACCGTCGTGGTGACCTGACTGACCTGACCTGCCTGACCGGACCTGCCTGACCCTGACCTGCCTGGCCTGAACGGTCCCGGCGGCCGTGGCCTTCGTCGCCCCGGCGACCGGGTGCCGCGGACGGGGTGCGGCGGGTCGGCGGGGAGGCGCTCGTGGTGAGCGTCGACATGGCCGACCCCGGAGCGGTCGAGGGCCTGGAGAGCAAGTTGCCGGCGCCTTCGGCCGCATCGGCGTACTGCAGATGGTGGATGCCTTCGGCCGCGTCCACGTGTGGGCGGCAACGCCTTGGCCGGAGTCTTCGCCTCCCGCACCCGGTTCACGCCCGCCGAGTTCCACCACCAGTCCCAGGAGCGCCCCGCGGAGCCGGGCCGGGTCGGGTGGGGGCGTGACTGCCCGCCGCGGGCGTCGCCGCGGGCCTCGGCGCGGCGGTGACGGCGGCCGGGGTGCGCGGGCGCACCCGGGGCCGGTCACCACCGTGCCCCGCCCCGGATGCCACCCGAATGCCTCAGGGCAGCTGCGGCAGCACCTTCGTGCGGTAGAAGTCGAAGAAGCCGCGCTGGTCGGGGCCGATCTGGTTGACGTAGATCCGGTCGAAGCCCGCGTCGGCGAACGCCTTCAGCGTGCTGACGTGATCGTCCACGTCGTCGCCGCAGACCGTGTTCTCGCCGACCATCTCCTCCGTGATCAGCGGCTCCAACTGCTCGAAATGACTCGGCGTGGGCAGGATCTGGCCCATCTCGCCGGGCAGCAGCTGGTTCGACCACAGCTTGTGGACCGTGCGGACCGCCTCCTCGCGGTCGGGGCCGTAGCAGACCTTCGTGCCGCCACTGACGAGCTTGGCGCCGCCGCCGCCCTTGCGGAACTGCTCCACCATGGCCTCCTCCGGCATCATCGTGATGTAGCCGTCGCCGACCCGGGACGCGAGGGAGGTGGCCTTCGGGCCGAAGCCGGAGATGTCGATCGGGACCGGCTCCTCCGGGACGGTGTAGAGGCGGGCGTTCTCCACCGTGTAGTGGGTGCCGACGTGGTTGACCTCCTCGCCGGTGAACAGCCGCCGCATGATCTGGATCGCCTCCTCCAGCATCTCCAGACGTACGTGCGCGGGCGGCCAGGCGTCGCCCAGGATGTGCTCGTTGAGGGCCTCGCCCGAGCCGACGCCGAGCCGGAAGCGGCCCCCGGTCATCACCGCGCTCGTCGCCGCGGCCTGCGCCACCACGGCCGGGTGCATCCGTACGGTCGGGCAGGTGACGGCCGTCTCGATGGGCAGCGACACCGCCTCCGACAGTGCGCCGATCACCGACCAGACGAAGGGACTCTGGCCCTGCGCGTCGTTCCACGGGTGATAGTGGTCGGAGATCCAGAGCGCCGTGAATCCGGCCTGCTCGGCCATCCGGGCCTGCTCGACCAGCTCCGCGGGGCCGAACTCCTCGCAGGACAGGAAATAACCGTACTCGGGCATGGGGGGTACCTCCGCTGTGGTGCGGCGGGTGGGCGGTCGCGGTCCGGGTTACCCCGCGCGCGAGGCGGAAACCGGGGCCGTGCCCGCCCACCCGGCGGACCGGCGGAACCGACCGGTGGGCCCGGCGGAACGTTTGGCGGACCCGGCCAGGGGGACGCGGAAACCACCGCACGACACACTTCCCCGCGGCCCGGACGGCGTGGGGCCACCGGAGGCGAACGTGAGTCGACCCCGCATCGTGATCGTCGGAGCCGGCTTCGCCGGGTACCGCACCGCCCGCACCCTCGCGAGGGCGGCCCGCGGCCGGGCCGAGATCACCCTGCTGAACCCGACCGACTACTTCCTGTACCTGCCCCTGCTGCCGCAGGTGGCCGCCGGCATCCTCGAACCGCGCCGGGTCACCGTCTCCCTCGCCGGCACCCTGCCGGACGTACGGCTGGTGCTCGGCGAGGCCGGCCGCATCGACCTCGACGGGCGCACCGTGCACTACACCGGCCCCGAGGGTGAGCCGGGGAGCCTCGACTACGACCGGCTGGTGCTGGCCGCCGGCAGCGTGAACAAGCTGCTGCCCGTTCCCGGCGTCGCCGAGCACGCGCACGGCTTCCGAGGCCTGCCCGAAGCGCTCTATCTGCGCGACCACGTGACCCGCCAGATCGAACTGGCCGCCTCCGACGGCGAGGACCCCCGCTGCTCCGCGCGCTGTACGTTCGTGGTCGTCGGCGCCGGCTACACGGGCACCGAAGTCGCGGCGCAGGGGCAGCTGTTCACCGACGCGCTGGTGCGTGCCCACCCCCTGCGCAAGGGCATGCGGCCCCGTTGGCTGCTCCTCGATGTCGCCGAGCGTGTCCTGCCCGAACTGGACGAACGGCTCTCCGGCACCGCCGACCGGGTGCTGCGCGAGCGAGGCGTCGACGTGCGGACGGGGACCTCCGTGAAGGAGGCCACCCCGGACGGAGTCCTGCTCACCGACGGCGAGTTCGTCGGCACCCGCACCCTCGTGTGGTGCGTCGGCGTACGACCCGACCCCCTCGCGGAGTCCCTCGGGCTGCCCATGGAGCGGGGCCGGCTCCTCGTCGAACCGACCCTCCGAGTGCCGGGCAGGCCCGAGGTGTTCGCCTGCGGTGACGCCGCCGCCGTGCCCGATCTGGAGAAGCCGGGGGCGTACACGCCGATGACGGCGCAGCACGCCTGGCGGCAGGGAAAGGTCGCCGGGCACAACATCGCCGCCTCGCTGACCGGGCGCGAACTGCGGCCCTACCGGCACAAGGACATGGGATTCGTCGTCGACCTCGGCGGCGTCAAGGCCGCCGCGAACCCGCTGGGCATCCCGCTGTCGGGGCTGCCCGCCGGCGCGGTCACCCGCGGCTACCACCTGGCCGCCATGCCCGGCAACCGGGTGCGCGTCGCGGCCGACTGGCTGCTGGACGCCGTACTACCGCGCCAGGCAGTCCAGTTGGGCCTCGTACGGTCCTGGTCGGTACCGCTGGACACGGCGTCGCCCGAGCTGGCGCGGGTGCCGGACGGGCGGGCACGCACGCGGGAGCCGGACACGGCGTCCGGCGGGGCCGGCGCCCCCTCGACCGGAGGCCGGAAGACCGTGGGCGGAGGCGGCGGTGACGACACCTCCCGGACCATCACCTCACCGACACCCGAACCGGTGAAGAGCGAGCCCGCGAGGAAGAACCGCCCGGGCGCCGGACCCGCGAATCACCGGCCGGGCGCCGAGCCGGCCAGGAATCAGCCGGGCCCCGAGCCCGCGAGGAACAAGCCGGGCCCCGAGCCTGCCAGAAACCAGCCGTGGTCTCAGCCCGCCCCGACGCGCTCCGCCCCTCAGGAAGGAGATCGGTAACCCGATGGACACCGCCGAACTGAACGAACTCGGACAGCAGTTGCGGGTGGACAGTGTCCGCGCCTCCGCCGCAGCCGGGTCCGGGCATCCGACGTCCTCGATGTCCGCCGCGGACCTCATGGCCGTCCTGCTGGCGCACCACCTCCGCTACGACTTCGACCGCCCCGCCCACCCGGCCAACGACCGTCTCGTCCTCTCGAAGGGCCACGCCTCCCCCCTGCTGTACGCGGCGTACAAGGCGGCCGGAGCCATCGACGACGACGAGCTCCTCACCTTCCGCAAGCTCGGCAGCCGTCTCGAGGGGCACCCCACCCCGCAACGCCTGCCCTGGGTCGAGACGGCCACCGGCTCGCTCGGCCAGGGGCTGCCGGTGGGCGTGGGCATCGCCCTCGCGGGCAAGCGTCTGGACCACTCCGAGCACCGCGTGTGGGTGTTGTGCGGGGACAGCGAGATGGCCGAGGGCTCGGTGTGGGAGGCCGCCGAACACGCGGGCCACGAGGAACTCGACAACCTCACCGTGATCGTCGACGTCAACCGGCTCGGCCAGCGCGGCCCCACCCGGCACGGCCATGCCCTCGACGCCTACGCCCGCCGCTTCCAGGCCTTCGGGTGGCACACCGTCGAAGTCGACGGGCACGACGTGGACGCCGTGGACCGCGCGTACGGCGAGGCGCTCTCCACCCGGGGCCAGCCCACCGCGATCCTCGCCCGCACCCTGAAGGGCAAGGGCGTCGAGGCCGTCCAGGACCGCGAGGGCCTGCACGGCAAGCCGCTGCCGGACGCCGACGAGGCGATCGGGGAACTCGGCGGGATCCGCGACCTGCGCGTGCGGGTGCACGAGCCGCCCGCCACCCGCATGCTGCACTCCGTCCCCACCGGCCGCCTCGACCTGCCCCGCTGGGAGAAGGGCGACCCCGAGGAGGGCGTCGCCACCCGCAACGCCTTCGGGCAGGCCCTCGCCGCCCTCGGCACGGCCCGCGGCGACGTGGTGGCTCTCGACGGCGAGGTCGGCGACTCCACCCGCACCGAGTTCTTCGCCAAGGAACACCCCGACCGCTTCTTCGAGTGCTACATCGCCGAGCAGCAGCTCGTGGCGACCGCGGTCGGCATGGCCACCCGCGGCTGGGTGCCGTACGCCTCCACCTTCGCGGCCTTCCTGACCCGGGCCCACGACTTCGTGCGGATGGCCGCCGTCAGCGGTGCCGGGATCAACCTGGTCGGCTCGCACGCCGGGGTGGCCATCGGGCAGGACGGGCCCTCGCAGATGGGCCTGGAGGACCTGGCGATGTTCCGGGCCGTGCACGGCTCGACCGTCCTGTACCCCTGCGACGCCAACCAGACCGCCCGGCTGGTCGCCGCCATGGCCGGGCTCGACGGCATCCGCTATCTGCGCACCTCGCGCGGCGAGAGCCCGGTGATCTACGGGCCCGACGAGGAGTTCCCGGTCGGCGGCAGCAAGGTACTGCGCTCCTCCGGCGGCGACCGGCTGACCCTCGTCGCGGCCGGTGTGACCGTGCACGAGGCGCTGAAGGCCGCGGACGCCCTGGCCGCCGACGGCATCCCGGTCCGGGTGATCGACCTGTACTCGGTCAAGCCCGTCGACCGGGACACCCTGCGGCGGGCCGCCGAGGAGACCGGTTGTCTCGTGACCGTCGAGGACCACCACGAGGAGGGCGGACTCGGTGACGCCGTCCTCGACGCCTTCACCGACGGGCGTCCCGTGCCCCGTCTGGTGCGGCTGGCCGTGCGCATGATGCCCGGCTCGGCGACGCCGGACGAGCAGTTGCGCGCGGCGGGCATCGACGCCGACGCGATCGCCGCCTCCGCCCGGCTGCTGGTGGAGACGGCGGTCGTGCCGTGAGCGATGGCGGGCGTTCGGCGGGTGGCGGCGGTGGTGCCGTGAGCGATGGCGGGCGTTCGGCGCGTGACGGTGGCGGTGCCGTGGACGACGCCGTCCGCACGGTGCGTGCCGGACGCCGCACGGTCGAGGTGCACCGGCCGGACAAGGTGCTCTTCCCGGCCGGTGCCGACGGCGAGGAGGAGTACACCAAGGGCGACCTGGTGGCGTACTACCGGTCGGTGGCCGCGTTCATGCTGCCGCAGCTGCGCGGCGGCCGCTGATGCTGGAACGGTATCCGGACGGCCTCGACGGCCCCCGGTTCATGCAGAAGAACACCCCCGGGCACTACCCGGAGTGGATCACCCGGGTGGAGGTCGCCAAGGAGGACGGCACCGTCGTGCACACCGTGTGCGACGACTCCGCCACCCTGGTCCACCTCGCCGACCAGGCCTGCCTCACCCTGCACCGCTGGCCGGCACGGGTCGGCCAGGTCGACCGCCCGGACCTGATGATCTTCGATCTGGATCCGTCCGGCGACGACTTCGAGGCCGTGCGGAAGGCGGCCCGACGGCTGGGCGAACTCCTCGACGAGGTGCGGCTGCCCTCCGCGCTGATGACGACCGGTTCACGCGGACTGCACGTCGTCGTCCCCCTGAACGGACGGCACGGCTTCGACGAGGTGCGCGCCTTCGCCCGGGACGCCGCCGACCTGCTCGCCGCCGAGCACCCGGACGAGCTGACCACCGCCGCCCGCAAGAAGGACCGCGGCGATCGGCTCTACCTCGACGTGCAGCGCAACGGCTACGCACAGACCGCCGTCGCCCCCTTCACGGTGCGCGCCCGCCCCGGCGCGCCCGTCGCCACGCCCATCGCCCGGGAGCAGCTCGACGACCCCGGCCTCGGACCCCGCCGCTGGACCATCGCCGACGTCGTCGAGCAGGCCCGCACCAACCCGTGGGCGGGGATGAGCACGCGGGGCCGCGCCCTGGGACCCGCCCGGCGCCGCCTCGACGCGCTGCGTGTCTGATACACGCACCGTCCGTGCCCAGGCCGTCCGGCCTGCGCGGCGGACGCGTGCGCCTGTGAAGGTTTGGCCATGTTCCTTCCGGCCACACGGAAGAAAGAGGTGGCCATGACGAACACCAAGGACACGAAGAGCACAGCGAGAACACAAAGTTCACCGAACGCCCCGAAGGACGGGGCCCGAACGACGACGACTCCGAGGGCGAGGACGACACCGTGACGGACGACCGGCCGAGTCCCATGGAGGTGCTGCGTGAGGCGCGCGCCCAGCTGGCCGAGCTGACCGGCATGACCGCGGAGAGCGTGTCGTCCTTCGCCCAGACCGAGAACGGGTGGTCGCTGGAGGTCGAGGTCCTCGAACTCGAGCGGGTCCCCGACACCATGAGTCTCATGGCGAGCTACGAGGTCGAACTCGACCCGGAGGGCATGCTCACCGGCTACCGCCGCGTCCGCAGATACGAACGCGGGCGGTCCGACGCGCACCGGACCGGCGGTCGGTAGGCCGCTCGCCCCACTCGGCGCAGGTGCGAACACCATTCATCACACACAAGGAGGTGCGGTCGGCATGACCGTGGTCCCGGCACAACAGTCCGGTGGCGGAGGCGGCTCCAGCGGCCTCTACGACGTCCTGGAGCTCGTCCTCGACAGGGGGCTCGTCATCGACGCCTTCATACGGGTCTCTCTGGTCGGCATCGAGATTCTGAAGATCGACGTGCGGGTCGTCGTGGCCAGCGTCGACACCTATCTGCGGTTCGCCGAGGCGTGCAACCGCCTCGACCTGGAGGCGGGCCCGCGCAAGAGCCCCGGCCTGCCCGAGATCGTCGGCGAGGTCACCGAGTCCGGCGCGCGCGGCAAGTCCAAGGGGGCGCTGTCCGGCGCCGCCGAGACCATCTCCGGCGCCTTCAAGCAGGCCCGTGAGGAGAGCGGCGAGCCCGAGTCGAGGCCGCGTGCGCGCAAGGCGACCTCCGCGCGCCGGAAGGAGGAGCAGGAGTGAGCACCTACGTCTACGGCATCACCGCCGCCTCGCACCCCGCCCTTCCGGAGTCCCTGAGCGGTGTGGGAGAGCCCCCGCTGCCGGTACGGGTGCTGCACGCGGGTGATCTCGCGGCCGTCGTCAGCGACGCCCCGGAGAACCTGCGGCCCAAGCGCCGTGACCTCCTCGCCCACCAGACCGTCCTCGGCGAGGCGGGAGCCGAGGGCTGCGTGCTGCCCATGAGGTTCGGCAGCGTAGCCCCCGACGACGACGCGGTCACCGGCGTCCTCACCGAGCGCGCCGAGCACTACCTGGAACGGCTGCGGGCCCTCGAGAACAAGGTCGAGTACAACGTCAAGGCCTCCCACGTGGAGGACGCCGTACTGCACCAGGTGATGGCGGACAGCCCCGAGCTGCGTGCCATGGCCGAGGCGAACCGGCAGGCCGGCGGCGGCTCGTACGAGCAGAAGATCCAGCTCGGCGAGATGGTGGCAGCCGCGGTCAAGGCCCGTGAGGCCGAGGACGCGGCGGAGGTCCACCGGGTCCTGGAGCCCCTCGCGGCGAGCGTCGAGCCGGGCCCCGAGTCGACCGGCTGGCTCGCCAACGTCTCGTTCCTGGTGGACCGCGACGAGGCCGCGCGCTTCCTGGAGGCGGCGGAGGAGCTGCGCCAGAGCCGCCCCCACCTGGAGGTGCGGGTCAACGGCCCGCTGCCGCCGTACAGCTTCGTCGAGCCGGGCCCCGCGAAGCCCGCCGTGCCGGCGGCCGAGTAGCGGGCCAAGAAGCGGAAGGAGCCGGGAGATGGGCCTGATCTCAGAGGTGCTGCTGTTGCCGTTCGCACCGGTACGCGGCAGCTCCTGGGTGATCCAGCAGGTCGTGCATGAGGCCGAGCGGATCTACTACGACCCCGCCACGGTCCGGGCCGAACTCTCCCGGCTCGAGGAGCGGTTGGAGGCTGGAGAGATCACGGAGGAGGAGTTCGACCGGATGGAGGACGAACTTCTCGACCGGCTGGACATCGCCATGGGCAGGAGCACGGGAACCGACGACGGGACGGCACGATGAACAGAGTGGGACTGGGCCTCGCGCTAGGGGCCGGATACGTCCTGGGACGTACCAAGAAGATGAAACTGGCCCTCGCCGTGGGCTCGATGGTCGCGGGCAAGCGGCTGAACCTGACCCCGCGCGGGGTGGCCGACCTGGTGTCCCAGCAACTGAAGGACAACCCCCAGTTCAAGCAGATCGGCGACGAGCTGCGCCAGGATCTGCGCGGGGTCGGCAAGGCGGCCTCCGGCGCGATGGTCGAGCGCCAGATCAACGCCCTCGCCGACCGGCTGCACAGCCGCACCGGCCAGGTCCGTGACCAGCTCGAGGGCGTCGTCCCCGGTGGGGGCGGCGACAAGGACGAGGAGGAAGACGACAGGGAAGCGTCCGAGGAGTACGACGAGCCGGAGTCGGGGCAGGACGACGGCGTCGACGAGGACGAGGACCAGGACCAGGACGAGGACCAGGACGAGGACCAGGACGCCACGGAGGAGCAGGAGGACCAGGAGGAGCAGGAAGAGCAGGAGGAGCGTCCGCGCAAGAAGGCCCCGGCGAAGAAGGCCGCGAAGAAGGCCCCCGCCAAGACGGCCCCCGCGAAGAAGACCGCCGCGCCGGCCCGCAAGACGGCCGCGAAGACCGCGTCGCGGGCCCCGCGGCCGAAGGGAGGCGGTGAGTGATGACCGAGACCCTCGGATCTGCCACGTCCGCGGCAGGCAAGTCGGCAGGCAAGGCGGCCGGCGGCAACCCGCTGGCCGGTGTCGCACAGAGCGAGGCCGCCGACCGGCTGAAGGCGGAGGTGCAGGAATACCTCGCCGCGCAGACCGAGCGCGTGCTGGCCGGTGTCGGCCGCAAGCTCGGCGAGACCACGGTGAAGCTGAACGACATCGCCGAGGGCAAGAGCCCCGGCTTCGCCAAGCTCGCCCTGGACGGCGGCCGCAAGGTCGCCGAGGGCAAGGGTCCGGTGCGCACCGCGCTGGAACTCGGCGCCTCGCGCGCCAAGGACAAGGTGACCGGTGCCCTGAAGAACCTGGGCGGCGGAAAGGGCAAACGCAAGGGCGGGTCGGGCTCCAAGCCCACCGTCATCATGGAGCAGATCGACGTGGGAGTGCCGCTGCGCACCGCCTACGACCAGTGGACCAAGTACCAGGACTTCAGCACCTTCGCCAAGGGCGTCAAGAGTGCGAGCCGCGCCGACGACACCACCAGCGACTGGCAGCTCAAGGTCTTCTGGTCCAATCGGAGCTGGAAGGCGAAGACCACCGAGCAGGTCCCGGACGACCGGATCTCCTGGACGTCCGAGGGCGCCAAGGGCACCACCAAGGGCGTCGTCTCGTTCCACCGGATCGCCGACAACCTCACCCGTGTCGTGCTGGTCATCGAGTACTACCCGACGGGCTTGTTCGAGAAGACCGGCAACATCTGGCGCGCCCAGGGCCGCCGGGCCCGCCTCGACCTGAAGAACTTCGCCCGGTTCGTGACACTCAAGGGTGAGGCGGAGGACGGCTGGCGCGGCGAGATCCGCGACGGCGAGGTCGTCCGTTCCCATGAGGACGCCCTCGCCGAGGAGGAGAGCGAGTCCGAGGACAACGAGTCCGAGGACAACGAGTCCGAGGACAACGAGTCCGACGAGAACGCGCCCGACGGGGACGCGTCCGACGAGGACGAGCCGGAGGCCGGGTACGACGAGGAGGACGAAGCCGAGGACGAGTACGAGGAGGACGAGGAACCCGAAGAGGCCGGGGAGCCCGAGGCGACCGATGAGCCCGAGGCGACCGATGAGACCGAGGCGACCGATGAGACCGATGAGGTCGCGGAGGACGGTGAGGAGGACGAGCCGGAGGCCGAGTACGAGGAGGACGAGGAGGCCGACGAGGACGAGGACGAGCCCGCGTACGACGAGGACAGGAGCCGTCGATGAGCATGCCGAGCCGGATGCCGGAACCGTACGGCCAGAGCGGCGGCGCCAACCTCGCGGACATCCTCGAACGGGTCCTCGACAAGGGCATCGTCATCGCCGGTGACATCCGGATCAATCTGCTCGACATCGAACTGCTCACCATCAAGCTCCGCCTGATCGTCGCTTCGGTCGACAAGGCAAAGGAGATGGGCATCGACTGGTGGGAGGACGACCCGGCGCTGTCCACCCGGGCCAGACGTGACCAACTCGCCAAGGAGAACGCCGAGTTGCGTGAGCGGCTGGCTCGACTGGAGGAACTGGAGCCGGGCCGTACCTCTACTCGTGCCCCTGCCCCCGAACCCGCCCGTGAGGAGTCACCGTGACCGGACTGCGGTACGTGTACGCCGTCTGCCGGCCCCTCGCCGCGCCGCTCCAGGCGGAGTTGACGGGTGTGGCGGGGGCACCGGCCAAGCTGCTGCACCACCACGGCCTGATCGCCGTCGTCAGCGATGTGCCCGAGCGGGACTTCGCCGAGGAGCCGCTCCGCGCCCACCTGGAGGACATCGACTGGCTCGCCGCGACCGCGCGCGGGCACCAGCAGGTGATCGACGCTCTGACGGCGGTCACCACGCCGCTGCCGCTGCGGCTCGCCACCGTGTTCCGGGACGACAGCGGCGTCCGCGTGATGATCGAGGAGCGCGAGGAGGTCTTCCTGCGTACCCTGGACCGGCTCCAGGGGCGCGTGGAATGGGGCGTGAAGGTGTACGTCGAGCCCACCGGCCAGGAGGGCACGGCCGGCCCGGAGGCGAAACCCGCCTCCGGCCGCGACTACCTCCGGCAGCGGCGCATGAAGGCGCGGGCGCACGAGGACACCTGGCAGCGGGCGGAACAGTTCGCCGGCCGGCTGCACTCCCTGCTGTCGGAGCACGCCGACGCGGCGCGTCTCCACGCACCGCAGAACTCCGCCCTCTCGCGGGCCTCGGGACAGAACGTGTTGAACGCCGCCTATCTGGTGCCGCGCGCGAAATCCGAGGAATTCGTGGAAATGGTGGACCGCACGAAGGGCGAGGAACCCGGAATCCGCGTCGAACTCACGGGACCGTGGGCGGCCTATTCCTTCGTGGAGCCCGCGGCGTCCGAGGGTACGGAGGGCACGGGGGACGCCGGAGGTGCCGGGAACACCGGTGGGACCGGGGAGGGAGACGCATGACCGTCGTGGAGCGTCGTGAGGTCGCCCTCGTCGACCTGCTCGACCGGTTGCTGGCGGGCGGCGTCGTCATCACCGGCGACATCACCCTGCGGATCGCGGACGTCGACCTGGTCCGTATCGATCTGAACGCCCTGATCAGCTCCGTGAACGAGAACGTTCCGTCGCCCTGGGAGGACCTTTCGTGAGCACGCCGCGCGAGCGTCATCTCGACCTCGAACCCGACACGGTCGAGCGTGACCTCATCAAGCTCGTCCTCACCGTCGTCGAACTGTTGCGCCAGCTGATGGAACGGCAGGCGCTGCGGCGCTTCGACCAGGGTGATCTGTCCGAGGAGCAGGAGGAGCGGATCGGACTCACGCTGATGCTGCTCGACGACCGGATGACGGAACTGCGCGAGCGGTACGGCCTGCGGCCCGAGGACCTGAACCTGGACCTCGGGCGCTCGGACCGCTGCTGCCCCGGGAGTGAGGCGTTCTTCGCGGCCCCGGGGCCAATTCACCACCTGTACCAACGGCCTCGGCCTCCCGCCGCGGTGGTTCCGCGCATCAGGAATCCCAGGAGCCAGAGAACGAGGACCGCGATCGCGATCCACCAAAGCACCTCGACTGCGAATCCGGCACCGAAGAGAATCAGCACCAGAAGCAGTACCAGCAGGATGGGAACCATAGTTTCGAACCTCCTGCTGCCCGAGTTTCCAAGAATTCACGTTTCAGGCGTGCTTTCTGCACAGAATTTCTCCATGCAGAACGGCGAACCACCCGTCCTCCTGCCGTCCCCATTCCCGCCAGGCGTCGGACACGGCCCGCAGCCGTCCGGCGTCGGCGTGGCCGCCCTCGGTGGCGCGTTCCGCGTAGGCGGAGGTCAGGGTGCGGTCGGCCCACAGGCCGCTCCACCAGGCCCGCTCCTCGGCGGTGCTGAAGGTCCACGTGGCGGAGGTGGTCGTGACGTCCGTGAAACCCGCCTCCCGCGCCCACGACTTCAGTCGGCGTCCGGCGTCGGGCTCCCCGCCGTTGGCGCGGGCCACCCTGCGGTACAGCTCCAGCCAGTCGTCCATCCCTGCGGAGGCGGGGTACCAGGTCATGGCCGCGTAGTCCGAGTCGCGGACGGCGACGTACCCGCCGGGCCTGGTGACGCGCCGCATCTCGCGCAGCGCCTGCACGGGGTCGCCGACGTGCTGGAGCACCTGGTGGGCGTGGACCACGCAGAACGTGTCGTCCGGGTACTCCAGGGCGTGTACGTCGGCGACCGCGAAGTCGATGTTGGCCAGTCCGCGGCCGGCGGCGGTGGCCCGGGCCTGCTCCAGGATGCCGGGCGCGTGGTCCACGCCGGTGACGTGCCCGTCCGGGACCAGGGTGGCCAGGTCGGCGGTGATGGTGCCCGGACCGCAGCCGATGTCCAGGACCTTCATGTGCGGCTGCAGTGAACCGAGCAGGTAGGCCGCCGAGTTGGCGGCGGTCCGCCAGGTGTGCGACCGCAGTACCGACTCGTGGTGTCCGTGCGTGTAGACGGCGCTCTCCCGCGCTCCCGGCATGGCTCAGCCCTTTCTCTACGGCCCCGTCCCCGGGCTCGGTGAAGACCGGGGGCTGACGTGTGTCAGCGTACGCACGCAACCGCATGCTGAGACAGTTTGTTCTGAAATGTGGACTGACGATGTGTCAGGGTGCGGTCCGGCACGTGTCGTCGGGCAGCAGACCTTCGACCGGCGGACATTCGACCGGCGCAGCGAGCGCCTGCCGGCGGTGCGGACCGTAGGGGAGGGCGTGCTCAGTGGGGCGAGCCCGCGGGCGGCGGCCCGACGGCGAACGCGACCGGACGCAGGTTGAGAGAGGGGCCGGTCGCAGCGGGTGGCGGCCGGGTGCGAGGGCGGTCGGGCCGACGTCTGGGCTCGCGGGCCCGTGGGTACCCTTCGGGGGCCGGATCCCGCGCGGGGGGCACGACACCAAAGGGTGAGCGCATGCGTCTGCTCCTGGTCCGCCACGGCGAGACTCCCTCCAACGTGGACCGCCTGCTGGACACAGCCGTCCCAGGACCCGGCCTGACGACGCTCGGCGAGCGGCAGGCCGCCGCCCTGCCCGAGGCCCTCGCGGGCGAGGACATCGAGGCCGTCTACGCCTCCACCCTGGTGCGCACCCGGCTCACCGCCGCGCCGCTCGCCGCCGCCCACGGCCTGGACGTCCTCGTCCGCGACGGCATCCGGGAGATCTCGGCCGGGGACCTCGAATCCCTGCCGGGCGAGTCCGAGCCGGGCGAGCGGTACATGCGCACGGTGTTCGCCTGGGCGGCCGGCCACGTACGGCTGCGCATGCCGGGCGGTGAGAGCGGTACCGAGTTCCTGGAGCGCTACGACGCCGTGGTCGCCGAGGCCGCGGCGAGCGGGGCCCGCACCGTCGCCCTGGTCAGCCACGGCGCCGCGATCCGCAGCTGGACGGCCGCCCGCGCCCTCAACGTCGACGTGCCGTTCGCCGCCGCCCACCCGCTCGCCAACACCGGCGTGGTCGTCCTCGACGGTTCCCCGTCCGACGGGTTCACGGCCCTGACGTGGGCGGGCGCGACCGTGACACCCGCGGGCGAGGCGGGCCGGCCGGCGAGCCGGTCGACCCGGCCGGATGATCCGCGACCTGCGGGGACCGCGCCCATAAAGGTTTGCCGCATCGGGTGGGCGGACCGCAGAATGCACCCTCATGGGACATCTGGAAGCCGCACACCTCGAGTACTACCTCCCCGACGGGAGGACGCTGCTCGGCGACGTGTCCTTCCGGGTGGGGGAGGGGGCCGTCGTGGCCCTGGTCGGACCCAACGGCGCAGGCAAGACGACCCTGCTGCGGCTGATCTCCGGCGAGCTGAAACCGCACGGCGGCACGGTCACCGTCAGCGGCGGGCTCGGCGTGATGCGCCAGTTCGTGGGCTCCGTACGGGACGAGACGACCGTACGCGACCTGCTCGTGTCGGTGTCCTCGCCGCGCATCCAGGAGGCCGCGAAGGCCGTCGACAGGGCCGAGCACGCGATCATGACCGTGGACGACGAGGCCGCGCAGATGAGTTACGCGCAGGCGCTCTCCGACTGGGCCGAGGCGCACGGTTACGAGGCCGAGACGCTGTGGGACATGTGCACGACGGCCGCCCTCGGCGTGCCCTACGACAAGGCGCAGTTCCGCCAGGTGCGCACCCTGTCCGGCGGCGAGCAGAAGCGCCTGGTGCTGGAGGCGCTGCTGCGCGGTACCGACGAGGTGCTCCTGCTCGACGAGCCGGACAACTACCTCGACGTGCCCGGGAAACGGTGGCTGGAGGAGCGGCTGAAGGAGACCCGCAAGACGGTCCTCTTCGTCTCCCACGACCGCGAACTCCTCTCCCGCGCCGCCGAGAAGATCGTCTCCGTGGAGCCGGGACCGGCCGGCGCCGACGCCTGGGTGCACGGCGGCGGCTTCGCCACCTACCACGAGGCCCGGCGGGAACGCTTCGCCCGTTTCGAGGAGTTGCGCCGCCGCTGGGACGAGAAGCACGCCCAGCTGAAGAAACTGGTCCTGAACCTCCGTCAGGCGGCCTCCATCAGCCATGAGCTGGCGTCCCGCTATCAGGCGGCGCAGACCCGCCTGCGCAAGTTCGAGGAGGCGGGCCCGCCGCCCGAGCCGCCGCGCGAGCAGGACATCACCATGCGCCTCAAGGGCGGCCGGACCGGCGTGCGGGCCGTCACCTGCAAGGGCCTCGAGCTGACCGGCCTGATGAAGCCGTTCGACCTGGAGGTCTTCTACGGCGAACGCGTCGCGGTCCTCGGCTCCAACGGCTCCGGCAAGTCGCACTTCCTGCGTCTGCTGGCCGGCGACACCGTGGCGCACACGGGGGAGTGGAAGCTGGGCGCGCGGGTCGTGCCCGGTCACTTCGCGCAGACCCACGCGCACCCCGAGCTGCTGGGCCGCAAGCTGCTGGACATCCTGTGGCAGGAGCACTCCCAGGACCGGGGCGCGGCCATGTCCCGGCTGCGTCGCTACGAGCTGACCCAGCAGGCCGAACAGGCGTTCGACCGACTCTCCGGTGGCCAGCAGGCCCGCTTCCAGATCCTGCTGCTGGAGCTGGAGGGCGTCACCGCCCTGCTGCTTGACGAGCCCACCGACAACCTCGACCTGGAGTCCGCCGAAGCCCTCCAGGAAGGGCTGGAGGCGTTCGACGGCACGGTCCTCGCCGTCACCCACGACCGCTGGTTCGCCCGCTCCTTCGACCGCTACCTGGTCTTCGGCAGCGACGGGCGGGTCCGCGAGACCCCGGAGCCGGTGTGGGACGAGCGCCGCGTGGAGCGCGCCCGCTAGGGCCCGTCGGCGTGAGCGCCGGGGCTCCCGGCGGTCACGCCCGGCACGGCAGCGCTTCCGGGCGGCCACCGGAGCCCCCTCGTCGCGGCCGGACGCCGCCGTCGGCCCGGGCCGCCCAGGAGTTCTGCTCGTACAGTGGAGGCAGAAACGCGAGATCCATGGCTCTTCCCGGACACCGGCCGGATGTCTGTGCTCCCCCGGCGGGTACTCGGGCCCCATGGACGAACACGACGAGTGGGGCACCACGATGACCGGAGTCGACCCCGACCGGCTGGACGACCAGCAGCTCATGAAGGAGCTGGAGACGATCCACCGCACCCGCCACGACACCCTCCTGCACGGCTCGAACGACGCCCTGCGCGCCCACAACGACCGGATGGCGAAGCTGGAAGGCGAGTACCTGCGCCGCAACCCGCGCCGCTTCGTCTCGCCGGGCCGCACCCGCGACGGAGCCCGGGAACGCACCGGGCACGCCGACGGCACGGACCGCCCGGGCACCCCGGTCGGCAAGTGGGGCCCCGGCACGCCGAACGGCCCCGGCAGGGCCTGAAGCACCTGCCGGAGCCTGCCGGAACCGCTTCCTGTGGGCGTGTTTCCCGGCCATCCGGCCCCGGGGCGCCGCTCATGCCATCCGGCCCGGGGCGCCGCTCAGGCGGCTTCCTGGGCGAACACGTCCAGATACGTTTCGCAGAACGCCTTCAGATCGTCCGGCTTGCGGCTGGTCACGAGCTTGTTCGGCCCGTGGTCGCAGACCTTGACCTGTTCGTCCACCCAGGTGCCGCCGGCGTTGCGGATGTCCGTCCGGAGGCTGGGCCACGAGGTGAGCACCCGGCCGCGCAGGACGTCCGCCTCGACCAGCGTCCACGGGGCGTGGCAGATCGCGGCGACCGGCCGGCCCTGCTCGAAGAAGGCCCTGACGAACGCGACCGCCTTCTCGTCCGTGCGCAGGAAGTCGGGGTTCGCGACCCCGCCCGGCAGGACGAGTCCGCCGAAGGAGTCCGCCGACGCCTGCCCGACGACCTCGTCGACCGGGAAGGTGTCCGCCTTGTCGAGGTGGTCGAAGGCCTGGATCTCACCCGGCTCGGTCGACACCAGCACGGGCTCGTGTCCCGCCTCCTTCGCCGCCTGCCAGGGGTCGGTCAGCTCCACCTGCTCGACGCCCTCGGGGGCCGTCAGAAACGCGATGCGCATGATCGTTCAACGTCCTTTCCTGGTGTGCCTGTGCCTGTGCCTGTGCCTGTACCCGCTGGTGCCCGTGGCCGGGACCGCGCCCGTGCCCGTGGCCGCTCACGCCCCGCCTCTGGTCAGGTTCCGGGCCAGCTCCTGCACGGTGGCGTAGCGCTGCTTGTCCGGGAGCCGGCGTACCGCGTCGACGAGGGCATCCGGCGCGTTCTTGCGGCGCAGGGTCCGGGCCAGCTCCTGAGGACCGGCCGGGAAGGCGCTGCGGCCCAGGATCCGGGCCAGCTCCAGACGCACCGTCGCCAGTGACGCCCGCGCGTCCCCCGGCACCACCGGTCCGCCCCAGACCGCCGGGTCGTCCTCGGCGGACGGTTCGGGGTCGTGCCACTCCTCGGACCGCGTGGGGTGCCCGGACCTCAGCAGACCCTGCAGTTCGTGCTTCATCTCTTCGTCCCGGTGGACACTCAGCCGGTCGCTGCCTCGCTGCATGTCTCCCTCCAGATCCTCGAGTGCCGGCCCACCGCGTACCCGGCGGACGGGAACCGACACGAGGTCTCTCCCGCCGGACCCGCGGACGCGGTCACCTCCGCTCGCGCCCCGGCAGGAACTCCTGCACCTTCGCCTTGAACCCCTGCTTCAGCACCGCACCCCCGTCCGGGTCGCCCCGCAGGATCGACGCTGCCGTCGCCTCCATCTGCTCCCAGGTGGCGTGCGGCGGGACCGGCGGCACCGCCGGGTCGGTGACGAACTCCACGACCGCCGGCCCGTCGGCCTCCAGCGCCGCGCGCCAGCCGGCCGCCACGTCCTGCGGCTTCTCCACCCGCACCCCGGTCAGCCCGAGGGACCGGGCGAACGCCGCGTACTGCACGTCCGGCAGCTGCTGCGACGGCAGGAAGGAGGGGGCGCCCCCCATGGCCCGCAGCTCCCACGTCACCTGGTTGAGGTCCTGGTTGTTCCAGACGGCGACGACCAGGCGCCGGTCCGTCCAGCGATCCTGGTACTTCGCCGCCGTGATCAGCTCCGCCAGCCCGTTCATCTGCATCGCCCCGTCCCCGACCAGCGCGATCACCGGCCGGTCCGGATGGGCGAACTTCGCCCCGATCGCGTACGGCACCGCGGAACCCATCGTCGCCAGCGTGCCCGACAGCGAACCGCGCATGTCGCCGCGCATGGTCAGATGCCGCGCGTACCAGTTCGCCACCGAACCGGAGTCGGAGGTGATGATCGCGTCGTCCGGCAGCAGCGGGTCCAGGGCCCGCGCCACGTACTCCGGGTTGATCGGATCGGCCGACACCTGCGCCCGCCGGTCCAGCACGTCATTCCAGTGACGGACGTTGTCGCACACCGTGTCGAACCACTCGCGGCCCCGCGTGTCCTCGGACGTCAGCATCGGGATCAGCCGCCGCAGCGTGTCCCGCGCGTCGCCGACCAGGTTCACCTCGTACGGGTACCGCATCCCGACCATGTGCGGATCGAGGTCGATCTGCACGCCCCGCGCCTTGCCGAACTCCGGCAGGAACTGCGTGTACGGGAAGGAGGAGCCGATCGTCAGCAGGGTGTCGCAGTCACGCATCAGCTCGTACGACGGCCGGGTGCCGAGCAGGCCGATCGAGCCGGTGACGTACGGGAGTTCGTCGCTGAGGACGTCCTTGCCGAGCAGTGCCTTGGCCACGCCCGCGCCGAGCAGAGTGGCGATCCGCTCCACCTCCGCGCGGGCCCCCGCCGCACCCTGGCCGACCAGGATCGCCACCTTGTCGCCGGAGTCGAGGATCTCCGCCGCCCGCCGCAGCGACTCCTCCGACGGCACCGTCGTCCACTCGCTGAGGTCCAGGCTCGACGGCACCATCTTGAACTCGTGCGTGGGCGGCGAGTAGTCCAGCTCCTGCACGTCCCCGGGGATGATGACCGCGGTCGGGCAGCGGCGGGCGTACGCGGTACGGATCGCCCGGTCCAGGACGTTCGGCAACTGCTCGGGGACCGTCACCGTCTCCACGAACTCCGAGGCGACGTCCTTGAACAGCGTGTGCAGGTCGACCTCCTGCTGGTACGAGCCGCCCATCGCGGTGCGGTGCGTCTGGCCCACGATCGCCAGGACCGGCACATGGTCCAGCTTCGCGTCGTACAGGCCGTTGAGGAGGTGGATGGCGCCCGGTCCCGAGGTCGCCGCGCACACGCCGAGACGGCCGCTGAACTTCGCATAGCCGACCGCCTGGAGCGCCGACATCTCCTCGTGCCGGGACTGCACGAAACGCGGCTGGTCCTCGGCCCGGCCCCAGGCGGCGAGGAGTCCGTTGATGCCGTCGCCGGGATAGCCGAAGACCTGCTCCACACCCCACTCGCGCAGCCGTCGCAGGACGTGATCGGAGACCTTGGTGCTCATGGAATGGCCCTCCCTGGGCGTCGAGGCACGGGAACAGGGGCGTGCGTCTGCGTGCCCCCTTGCGAGTGACCCCGCGGGACCGCCGGAAAACCTGGGCGGACGTCTGCCCGCGCGGGCCGGGGCGGACGCGGCACGTTGCTTCGGACGGTGGGCACGCCCGTGGGGCACCGTCTCGCCGCGCTGCCGGCCCGCGAACGGGCGATTGCCTCCCCGCGCTTGTCCGGGGACGTGACGCGCGGTCAGATCGCGGAGGGGGCCGGGGGACTCGCGGACGCACGTCTCCCGGCTGATCGGCCGTTGCTGTATCCGGTCGGCGGAACAGGTCCTCGAAGGGGTGGCGTAGGAGCTGCTCCTCGCTGATCTCGTGGTTCGTTCCCTCCCGGTGGGCGGGTCACCCGAACGGGTGCGGCCGTCCCGCCAATGGACCGTGGCCACGGGCGCCGACGGGCGGGGCGGGCTGTGATGGCCATGGGGCACGGACATGTGCCCCGCAGTCGTCGGCCGAAGGAGCCGTCCCATGCGCCGCACCGCCCGTGTCCTGTCCGTCGCCGCCCTGGCCGGTGCCGTGCTGTCCGGCGTCGCCCCGGCCGCGTCCGCGGACCCGGCGGCGGAGATCAGCCCGGCCACGGCCGCTCCGGGAGGCAGCGTCACCGTCACCGTCACCTGCGACCCGCTCGGCGCGCCCGCCCCCCGGACCATCGAAGCCGTCTCGGACGCCTTCGAGGACGGCACCGTCGAACTCACCCTGGAGCCCGGGGGCGACGAGCTGACCGGCCCCGCCTACCGGGGCACCGCCCGCATCGCCCCGGCCGCGGACCTCGACGTACCGGCCGACGCGGTCGGCACGGACTCCGCCTGGACCGTCGACGGCACCTGCCCGGCACCGCCCGGCGGCGAGGGCGGCCCATGGAGCGCCACCTACGACGTCCCTCGGGCGGGCGGCGCGGGACCGAGCGCACCGAGCGCCTCCAGCGCCCCGGATGTCCCCAGCGCCCCGGACTGCGCCCCGGCGCACGCCGCGGCCTGCGCCACACCCCAGCCGTGCCCGCCCGCCCACACCTACAACCGCATGATGTACGCGACCACCCGCGACTTCCACACGTTCAGCGAGCCCGAGGTGTGGATCGACCGCGGGTGCGTCGGCCGCGCCCGGCGCCCCGCCCTGCTGCTCGCGCTGACCGCCGCCCTCGGCGGCGCGTCCTGGTGCCGCGGCCCTGCGCCGCCTGGTGGGCGCCCTACGCGCGGCTGCTGGGCAGGCCCGTCTTCCATGTGCCCACGCCCGCCGAGTGCGGCGCGTCCCCGACCCGTACGCCCTCCTGGAGACGGTGCGCCGGGTCCGCGCCGAGGGCGGCGACCCGCGGCTGCTGGTGCTGTCCGTCGCCGACGACCCCACCGCCACCGTCGCCCCGCCCGAGGTGCTGCACGAGGCTGTGGAGGCCGCCGCGGGCGAGGGCCTGCACCTGATCAGCGACGAGACCTGGCGCGACACCCTGCACGCCCCGCAGGACGCGGTCCTGGTCAGTCCCGCCGAGATGCTCCCCGACCGGGTCACCGTCGTCAGCGACCTCGCGGGCGCCCTGCTCCCGTCGGGCTGGCCCGCCGCCGTCGCCCGGCTCCCCGACACCGCCACCGGGGACGACCTCCACGCGCGCGTGCTCGACGTCCTCACCGCGCTCGACGCGCGCGTGGCCGCCCCCGTCGCCGCTGCCGCCGCCTTCGCCCTGACCGAACCCGAGCCCGTCACCGCGCGCCTGGAGGCCGCCGTACGGCTGCACGCGGGCGTGGCCGCCGCCGCGCACACCGCCGTCGTCGCCGCGGGCGGCCTCGCGCTGCCGCCGCGCGCCGGCCGGCACCTGTACGCCGACCTCGGGCCGCTGCGCGAGGCGCTGGCCGTGCGGGGTGTCGGCGACGCACAGGACCTGGAGGACCTCCTCACCGCCCGGCTCGGCATGCCCGCGCCGGGCGGCCACCGCTTCGGCGACGACCTGGGGGAACTGCGCGTACGGCTCTCCACGGGCATGCTGCTGGGCGGGACGGACGCGCAGCGCACGCAATGCCTGACGTCGCCCACCCCGTGGGAACTGCCACACGTGCGACGCGCGTTGAACCGTCTGAGGTCGGTCCTCGACGATCTCCGTGACGACGCTCAGCGACGGGAGCCTCCTCGATGACGCAGCAGTCCGAGTCGACCACCCCCACGCCCGTGCGGGACACCGGCACCCCGCCGGTCGTCTCCCCCGTGACCTCCCCCGTCCCGCCACTGGCCGAGCCCCGCCCGCTGGGTGAACACCGAGTGTGGCCGCGCACCTTCCACGACCGGCTGACCGCCCCGCTGCCCGGCCTCAGGGCCCTCGCCCGCTTCGCCCGCGAAGGCGCCGTACGGCCCGGGAGGGAAGGCCTCGCCGACGTCCCGCGGCTGCCCTTCGCGCCCGGCCCGCTGCCCCGCGTCGACACCCGCACGGTCGCCGTCACCTGGGCGGGGCACGCCAGTTGGGTGGTGCGTGTCGGCGGCCTCACCGTCCTGACCGACCCGGTCTGGTCCCGTCGCATCATCGGCACCCCGGCCCGCGTCACCCCCGTCGGCGTGCCGTGGGAGACACTGCCGGCCGTCGACGCCGTCGTCATCAGCCACAACCACTACGACCACCTCGACGCCCCGACCCTGCGCCGACTCCCGCGCGACACACCGGTGTTCGTGCCGGCCGGGCTCGGCCGCTGGTTCCGGCGCCGCCGGTTCGACAGGGTCACCGAGCTGGACTGGTGGGAGGCGGCCGAACTGTCCGGCGTCCGCTTCGACTTCGTACCGGCCCACCACTGGTCCAAGCGCAGCCTCACCGACACCTGCCGCTCCCTGTGGGGCGGCTGGATCCTCACCGACCCCGACGGACAGCGCGTCTACTTCGCGGGCGACACGGGGTACGGCCACTGGTTCTCCCGCATCGGACAGCGCTACCCCGGAATCGACCTGGCGCTGCTGCCGATCGGCGCCTACGACCCCCGCTGGTGGCTCAGCGACGTCCACTGCGATCCGGAGGAGGCGGTACGGGCGGCCCGCGAGGTGGGGGCGCGCCGGATGGCCCCCATGCACTGGGGCACGTTCGTCCTCTCCGCCGAGCCCGTCCTCGAACCCCTCACGCGCGTGCGGGCCGCCTGGCAGAGGGCGGGCCTCGCCCGCGAGGACCTGTGGGACATGCCGGTGGGGGGTTCGCGGGTGTTGTAGGAGTTCACACGGTTCAGGTGGGCGGGCGGCGGTGCCTCAAGGGGCGCGTCACCCGCGGCTCGCGCTACCGCGGCGCGCCGTGCCCCCCGCGGCCCGCCGCGCTACCCGCGACCCGCGCCATCCGCGATCCACGCCACCCACGACCCAGGCCACCCGCGACCCGCGGTGGGCGGTTCTCAGCCGGCCGGCCGCTCACGCAGCCGGCGCCACAGTCCCGGCACCACGCTGACGGCCAGCGTGAGCGCGACCGCCGCCACGACGCCCTGCCACGGCTCCGGGAACAGCGAGCCGCCGAGGATCCCGATCAGCTGGTAGGTCACCGCCCACGCCAGACAGGCCGGCAGGTTCCCCCGCGCGAACCGGCGCAGCGGCCAGTCGGCCATCAGGCACGCCAGCATGACCGGTATGCGGCCCGCGGGCACCAGCCGGGACAGCACCAGCACCGCCGTACCGTGGTCGGCGAGCTTCTCCTGGGCCCCGGCGAGCCGCTCCTCCGGAGCCCGCGACCGGATCGCCGCCAGCCAGCGCGAGCCGTTCCTCGACCGCATCCCGCGCCGGCCCAGCCAGTACAGCGCCGCGTCCCCGCAGAACGCGGCCAGCGACGCCGTCACGAACACCAGCGCCAGCGCGAAGGGCGCCGTCTGGTGGAAGGCGACCACGGCCGCCGAACTCACCAACGCCCCCGTCGGCACCACCGGCACCAGCGCGCCGATCAGCACCAACAGGAACAACGAGGGGTAACCGAGCGCCTGTTGTGTGGACTCCGCCGGTCCGAGCGTCGTGACGGCGGCCAGCGTCATCATCGGGGGACCTCGGGGCGCACGCTCTCCCCGTGTGCGAGCCGGTGCACCACCACGCCCGGCGCGCGCTCCGCCGCCAGGCGCACGAACTCCTCGCCCGGCGCATGGAATTCATGGGGGCGCACGGCGTCCATCCCGATCGGCCAGTACGTGCCGTAGTGCACCGGCACCGCGCTGCGCGGCGCCAGCCGGGCCAGCGCCTCCGCGGCCCGCCCCGCGTCCAGGTGCCCCTCACCGAGGTACGGCCCCCAGCCGCCCACCGGCAGCAGAGCCACGTCGACCTGCCCCACCTCCTCGGCCATCGACTCGAACAGGCCGGTGTCCCCGGCGAAGTACGTCCGCGCCTCGCCCTCCACGACGTACCCGAGCGCGGGGGAGTGGTGCCGCCCGACCGGCAGCCGTCGACCGTCGTGCTGCGCGGGTACGGCCCGTACGCGCAGGCCGCCGACGGTCGTCTCGTCGCCCGGCGCCATCTCGGTCAGCCGCAGGTGCGCGAGGCGCCGCAGGCCCGGGACGGCGCGCGGCGCACCGCGGGGCACCAGCAGGCGCGTGCCCGGCGCGAGGCGCGCCAGCGAGGGAATGTGCAGATGATCGGAGTGCAGATGCGACACCAGCGCCACGTCCGCGCGCCAGGCGTCCGGCGTGGGCAACGCCCCCCGGCGCCGCCGCAGATGCGCCAGCCGACGGGCGAACAGGGGATCGGTCAGCACACGGACGTCCGCATCCGTGATCGTGCAGGTGGCGTGACCCCACCAGGTGATCTCCACCGGCACCTCTCTGCCCCCTTCGCGCGACTCCCCCGAAGCCTACGGGCAGGAGTAGGGTCGGCGGCGAAACCCGGAGGTGAGGGGGACGCCATGGGACCGGTGCGGGTCACGGCGATCGCGAGTCTGACGCCGCTGGAGGAGCTGGACGCCGATCCCTTCCTGGTGGACTCCCGCAGCCAGCACGCGATGTGCGCGCGGTGGGCCGCCGAACGGGGCTACGTCGTCAGCCGGGAGCTGCTGGTCCGCGGACTGCGGTCGGACCACTGCGTGCTGTGGGACGGCGTCAGACCCGGCGTCGACCTCTTCGTCGCGCCCAGCCGGCGGGTCCTGGAGAGCGCCCTGTCGTCCGTGGAGGAGTTCGCCGAGGAGTGCGCGCGGCGGGGCGTGCGGGTGGAGACGGTGGGCGTCGCCGAACCCGCCTACGACGCGCAGATGAAGGCGCGGGTGCACCGCAGGCTGTCCATGCCGACGGCCGGCTACGACGGGCGTTGACCGCGTCGCCTCGCGACTCCCGCGCGAGCTGTCGTGGCTCTCCGTGTCCGGCCGGCTCCGTCCCCGCGTATGACAGGGTGGACGGGCAGAGGGCCGCATCGACGACGGGCCGGAACGTGAGGTGTACGGGGCGTGGGTGAGGGGCGTTGGCGGCGGGCCGTCAGTCAGGCCGGGCGGAGCGTCGCGGTGTGGGGCGTGTCCACGGTCACGATGCTGGTGCTCGCGGGGATCCTGCCGGACTTCCGGCTCCAGTCGCCGGACGGGGACAGCGCCACCACGATCGCCGTCACCGCGGCTGCCGGGGCCGGTGTCTTCGGTGTGCTGTCGGCGCTGGCCTGGCCGCTGCTGGTCCGGCTGCTGCTGCTCGTGCCGGCGCTCGTCCTCGGCCTGCTGGTGTTCTTCCTCAACGGCTCGCTGCTGCTGCTCGCCCTGCGGCTGAATCCGTCCGGGCAGAGCGAGGCCGCCCCCGAGACCGCCGTCATCGTCGCCGCCGTGATGTCCGCCGTCGCCTCCGCGACCGGCGGCGCCCTGGCCGTCCGTGACGACGACGCCTACCGGCGCCGTCTGTACCGCCTGGCCGACCGCCGCCGCAGAGGCGGCCCGGCCTGCCCCGCCACCCACGGCACCGTCTTCATCCAGCTCGACGGGGTCGGCCACGACGTACTGGCCGCGGCCGTCGGCAAGGGGCTGATGCCGACCGTCGCCAGGTGGCTGGGCGCCCGCCCGGACACGGCGGCCCGCCGCCCCACCCACCGCCTCACCCCCTGGCGCACCGACTGGTCCAGCCAGACCGGCGCCAGCCAGCTCGGCATCCTGCACGGCAGCAACTTCGACGTGCCCGCGTTCCGCTGGTACGAGAAGGAGAGCCGGGAGGTGATGGTCTGCAACCGTCCGACCAGCGCCGCCGAACTCCAGCGCCGGGCCGTGGAACGCGCCGGCGACAGCGGGCTGCTCGCCGCCGACGGCGCCAGCCGCGGCAACCTCTTCGGCGGCGGCGCCGGCGAACAGGCCCTCGTCCTCTCCATCGCCGTGGGCCGCCGTAGCAGCGCGACCCGTTCCCGGGCCGGATACTTCGCGTACTTCTCCGATCCGGCCAACGCCGTGCGCACCGCACTGTCCTTCGTGGCGGAGGCGGGCCGGGAGATCGGGCAGTCCACCCGCGCCCGGCTGCGCAAGCAGCGCCCGCGGGTGGCCCGCGGCGGCCTGTACCCGTTCATCCGCGCGTTCGCGACCGTCGTCGAGCGGGACGTCGTCGTCGCCGCGGTGACGGGCGACATGCTCGCCGGCCGCAGCGCCGTCTACGCCGACCTGGTCGCCTACGACGAGGTGGCGCACCACTCCGGGCCGCTCGGCCGCGACACCGAGCAGGTCCTCGCCCGCCTCGACCGCTCCCTGGCGCTCATCGAGAACGTCGCCGAGCACGCCCCGCGGCCGTACCGCGTCGTCGTCCTGTCCGACCACGGGCAGAGCCCCGGCGAGACCTTCCGTGCCCGCTACGGCCTGACCCTCGGCGACCTGGTCCGGGCCGGCTGCGGGCTGCCCGTACCGCGCCGGGCGCGCCGTACCCACAGCGGCGCCGAGGCCCGCGCGGCCGTCCGGGCCGCGCTGCGCAGGCCCGTCGAGGAGGGCGGCGAACAGTACCGCCCGTCGCGCCGCTCGGAGCCGATCGTGCTCGCCTCCGGCAACCTCGGCCTGGTCTCCTTCCCCGACGTGCCGCACCGGATGAGCAAGGAGGAGATCGACGCCCGCCACCCCGCGCTGCTCACCACGCTCGCCAACCACCCCGGCATCGGCTTTCTCCTGGTGCGCAGTGAGGAGCACGGCGGGGTCGTCCTCGGCGCGTACGGCGCGGAGATCCCCGTCGACCGGCTCGACGAGGAGCCCGGTCCGCTGGCCGGCTTCGGTCCGGGGGCCGCCGAGGCCGTGCGCCGCACGCACTCCTTCCCGCACACCGCCGACATCATGGTCAACTCCTTCCACGACCCCGCCGACGGCGAGGTCCTCGCCTTCGAGGAGCAGATCGGCTCCCACGGCGGCCTCGGTGGCGCCCAGTCGAAGCCGTTCCTGCTGTCCCCCCTCGCGCTGTCCGCGCCGGCCGAGGACGGCGCGGACCTGGTCGGCGCGGAGCAGGTCCACCGCGTACTGCGCCGCTGGCTGCGCGAGTCGGCCGGGCCCCAGGTGCCGTCGGAGAGGGCGCCGAAGGAGCGGGCCGCCTGAAATTCGGCTGCGACGACAGAGCCGTACGCACACACTGTTCGTGAATCGCGCACTCGCGCGCCCGCTCGGACACCCAGGAGTCGCTGCGTGCAGGCAGCCGTCACCGTCACGCCCTCCCGCATCCCCGAACTGCTTCTCGGTCTGGCCACCGTGCGCCCGGTCTTCCTCTGGGGTGCCCCCGGCATCGGAAAGTCCTCCCTGGTGCGGGACTTCGCCGCGTCCCTCGGGCTGGAGTGCGTGAGCCTGCTCGGCACCCAGCTGGCGCCCGAGGACCTGATCGGCGTGCCGCAGATCCGCGACGGGCGCTCGGTGTTCTGCCCGCCGGAGGCGATCGCCCGCGACGAGCCGTACTGCCTGTTCCTGGACGAACTGAACGCGGCCGGCCCCGACGTGCAGAAGGCGTTCTACTCGCTGATCCTGGACCGCCGCATCGGGAACTACGAACTGCCGAAGGGCTCCATCGTCATCGGCGCCGGCAACCGGGCCACCGACAACGCCCTCGCCCGCCCCATCGCCTCCGCACTCGTCAACCGCCTCACCCACGTCCACCTGGAGGCCTCCGCCAAGGACTGGCTGATCTGGGCGGCGGACAACGGCATCCACCCGTGGGTCCTGGACCACCTCACCGACCGGCCCGACCACCTGTGGTCCAAGCCGCCGAAGACCGAGGAGCCCTTCTCCACGCCCCGCTCCTGGCACATGCTCTCCGACGCGCTCCACTCCTTCGGCCAAGGCCTCGACGAGGACACCCTGAAGGTCCTCGCGCACGGCACGCTGACCCCCGCGCACGCCACCGCCTTCTGCGGCTACGTCAAGATCGTCCGCAGCCGGTACGGCATCGAGGCCGTCATCAAGGGCGACGCCCCCTGGCCGCACCGCATCGAGGACCGCGACCTGCTCTACTACCTCGCCGAGTCGTTCCGCGGCCGGCTGGTGAAGGAACTGCCCGCCGTCAAGGAGCACATGCCGGCGAGCGGCCGGCAGACCGCCCACCGCGCCAAGTCCCTGCTCGTGCAGCTCGCCGAGATATCCGTGGAGGTCGCCCAGACCGTCATCGCCTCGGACGCCGACGGCAACCCCGTGCTGCCCGCCTGGTTCCTGGTCGAGGCGGCCCGGGACATGCCCCGGCTGGTGGAGGCGCGGCGATGAGCCGCGGTGGTCGCGGCAGGAAGAAGCGCGACCTGGCGGGGGAGGCGTTCGCGGAGGGGATGCGGCTGGTGCGTGCCAACCCGGCGCTGGCCGCCGTCGACTTCTCCGTCTGCCGCCACCCGGACTGCACCCTCGCGCCCCGGGACGGGCTCCTCGCCGTCCACTCCAGCGGCCAGGTCCACGCGCACCCCGACCGGCTCGCCGAGCCCGCCCTGTGGGCCTGGTCGCTCGCCCACGCCGCCCTGCACCTCGGCTTCGGGCACCTGCCGATCGCGCGGGGCGAGCGCGTCCAGCCCGACCGCCACGACCTCGCCGCACGCTGCGCGGTCGTCAACCGCTTCCTGCTCACGTTCCCCATCGGCCGAGCTCCCGACCACCTGCCGTCGGCCTACCCGGACGGCGACGAGGAACAGCTCGCCGAGCGCTGGCGCCGCACCGGGCTCCCACCCGCCTACGCCCACTGCGGGACGGCGGGCGGGGAGCCCGACCAGGTGCTGCTGGCGTGGGACGGCCTGGGCAGCCCCCACGACTGGCAGCTGGCCTTCGCCACCGCCCTGACCCGGACCGTGTCCGCCGCGATGGACATGGCCGGCGGCCGCCGTGACTCCCTCGACGGCGAGGCGCCCGGCCGGCAACCCTGGGAACGGGCCCTGGCCTGGTTCATCACCTCCTACCCGCTGCTGGGCGGCATCGCGGCCGGCATCAAGCTCGTCGCCGACGCCGAACTGGCCCGCGCCCACGGCATCTCCGTCGCCGCCGTGAACGCCGAGGCGGGCGAGATCTACGTCAACCCGCTGCGCACGTTCGAGGACGAGGAATGGCGGTTCGTCCTCGCCCACGAGATGCTGCACGCCGCCCTGCGCCACGGCGACCGCTGCGGCACCCGCGACCCGTACCTCTTCAACGTCGCCTGCGACTACGTCATCAACGCCTGGCTGCGCGAGATGCAGGTCGGCACCATGCCCGAAGGCCTGCTGTACGACCGGGCCCTGGAAGGCCTGTCCGCGGAGGAGGTCTACGACCGGATCGCGGGCGACCTGCGCCGCATGCGCCGCCTGTCCACCCTGCGCGGCAAGGGAGTCGGCGACATCCTCGGTGCCCCGCTCGGCCCGCCCGGCCACTACGTCGACCTCGACGGCTTCTACCGGCGCGGCCTGGCCCAGGGCCTGGACCTGCACGAACGCCAGGAACGCGGTTACCTGCCCGGTGGTCTGGTCGAGGACATCCGCGCCCTCAGCCACCCGCCCCTGCCCTGGGACGCCCGACTCGCCCGCTGGTTCGACGAGTTCGTGCCCCGCCCCCAGCCGGTGCGCTCCTACGCCCGGCCCTCCCGCCGGCAGTCCTCCACCCCCGACATCGCGCGCGCGGGCCGGTACTTCCCGCCCGAGGAGATCGCCCGCTGCACCTTCGGCGCCGTCCTGGACACCTCCGGCTCGATGGACCGCACCCTCCTCGGCAAGGCGCTCGGCGCCATCGCCTCCTACGCCGAGGCCCGCGACGTACCCGCCGCCCGGGTCGTGTTCTGCGACGCGGCCCCGCACGACGCCGGCTACCTGCCGGTCACCGAGATCGCCGGCCGGGTCCGCGTGCACGGCCGCGGCGGCACGGTCCTCCAGCCCGGCATCGACCTCCTGCACCGGGCGGACGACTTCCCCCGCGGCGCGCCCGTCCTCGTCATCACCGACGGCTGGTGCGACGTCCTGCGCGTCCGGCGCGAGCACGCCTACCTCATCCCGCAGGGCCGTCACCTGCCGTTCACCCCTGGCGGGCCGGTCTTCCGAGTGCGGTGACGGCGAGTGTGATCGGATGGGCCCGGAAACCCGTCCTACGGGAAAACCATGCGAAAGGAAGAACCGTGGCCACCACGCGCTCCGCACACACCGTCTGGGAAGGCAGCCTGATCGAGGGGAACGGGGTCGTCACCTTCGACTCCTCCGGTGCCATCGACGAGCAGCCCGTGACGTGGGCCGCCCGCACCCAGGAGGCGAACGGGAAGACCAGCCCGGAGGAGCTGATCGCCGCCGCCCACTCCAGCTGCTTCTCCATGGCGTTCTCGCACGCCTTGGCCGGTGCCGGCACCCCGCCCACCAAGCTGGTCACCTCGGCGGACGTCACCTTCCAGCCGGGCGAGGGCATCACGGGCGTCCACCTCACGGTGGAGGGCACCGTGCCGGGCCTCGACAACGACGCGTTCGTCGCCGCCGCCGAGGAGGCCAAGGTCAACTGCCCGGTCTCGCAGGCGCTGAAGGCCGTGCCGATCACCCTGTCCGCCAAGCTGGCCTGAGCCGCCGGACACCCGGCCGGTCGCGCGCCCCGCACGACCGGCCGGGTGCCGGGGTCTCCCCGTGCGGGTTTCCCCGATCCAGGCTTTCCCCCGTCCAGGTTCCGGCGCGTCCACCAGGAGGACGCATGACCCGACCCGCCGTCTCCGCCCACCGCGGCGGCAGCGAACACCGCACGGCCGCCACCCTCGAGGCCTACGAGGACGCGCTCTCCTCGGGCGCCGAGTACGCCGAGTTCGACATCCGGCGCACCGCCGACGGCGTGTTCGTCGTCCACCACGACCCGCGCGCCGGGCGGACCGGACCGCCGCTGTCCCGGATCACGTACGCCGAACTGCGCGCGCGCTCCGCATCCGCCGTGCCCCTCGTCGAGGAGGTCATGGCGCTGCTCGCGGGCAAGCTGATCGGGCACCTGGACCTGAAGGAGACCGGTCACGAGCGGGAGTTGACCGACCTCGCGGTGGCTCTGCTGGGCCGGGACGGCTTCGTCGCCACGACGCTGGAGGACCGCTCCGTCGCCGCGATCACCCGCGCCTTCCCCGGTGTGCGCACCGCGCTGTCGCTGGGACGCGACCGCCGGGAGGTCGCGACGGCCCGGCTGGCCGGGACCCGCGCGAGCGAGCTGTTCCCGCTGCGGCGCCTGCGGGCCTGCGGCGCGCACGGCGTCGCCGTCCATCACCGGCTCGCGCGCGCCACCGTACTGCGCGGGGCGGCCCGGCACGGCCTGTTCACGCTGGTGTGGACGGTCAACGACGACGCCGGACTGCGGACCTTCCTGGCCGATCCCCGGGTGGACGTGCTGGTCACGGACCGGCCGTGGCACGCGGTGCGGCTGCGCGGCGAACCGCGCCGGGACCTGCCGGTGGGCGGCCCGCCCCGGTGAACCCGCGGGTGCCGCCACCGCCGCCCACCGTCGGCCCTCAGACCAGCCCGGCCAGGCTCCCGATCACCGACTGAGCCCACTCCTGGGCCCCGATCGCCGTGCCGGCCGCGACGCCGGTGGCGACGGGGGCCAGGGCTCCCTTGAGGCCGTTCACCGCGCGGCGGAGCCTGCGCTCCTCGGGCGGCTGCGGGCCGGTGATCTCCGCCAGGACCTCCTGGGCCGCGGCCTCGGCGTCCTCGCGGTCCCGGTCCGTGAGACCGGCCTCGGGCAACTGCCGCAGCAGATCGCTCACCAGCGCCGCGAGGGCCTCGAAGCCGGGGGCGACCGCGGTGTTGTTCTGCTGGTTCTGGGTGACGGACCGGTTGTTCCACGCCAACTGGGCTCCGGAGACGGGGTCGTTGAAGACCGGGCCGTGGTAGTTGTGCACCTGCCGCCCGTCGCCGCTGGGGTTGCCGCTGGGGTTGCCGCTGTGGTTGCCGGTGGGGTTGCCGGTGGGATCGGTCGTGGGGTCGCTCATGGGGTGGCTCCGTTCTGGTCGTCGTGTTCCTGGATGACCTGCTGGACGACCTGTGGGGTGGCTCGCGGAGTGACCTGCGCAGTGGACTGCGAGGCGTCCTGCTGGATGATCTGCTGCGTGATCCGGTCGTTGTTCCACGCCAGGTGCACCCCGTGCACGGCCGCGTTGAAGACCGGGCCGTGGTAGTGGTTGTTGACGACCTGCACCGGAGCCGGGGCCGGTTCGGGGACCCGTTCGACGACCGGGCGTGACGTGTGCAGCGACACCAGGTCGACGCGGCCGTTGTGCTGCACGCCCACCCCTCGGGTGCCGGTCACGGAGCAGTTCACCAGCCGGCCGCCGCCCGACTCGTCGAAGGTGACCCCGGCTGCCGCGCAGTCGTCGAACCGGCTGTCGGCGACATCGACGTACGCGGACTCGGTGCCGCACAGGCCGAACGCCTCCGAGCCGGTGACGGTGAGGTTGCGGGCGACGAGCCTCGCCCTGCCGAACGCGACGGCCCCGCCGGCCCGCGTCGCCGAGACCTCGCAGTCCTGGATCTGCAGAAACGCTTCCTCGCCGACGCCGAAGCCCAGCAGTCCGCGCTCCGCCGAGACGCGGGTGAGAGTGACCCGGGCCTCGCCCGTGACCGCCACGGCGGCCATGTCGAAGCCGGCGATCCGCACGTCGGTGAGCTGGGCCGTCGTAGCGCCGTTGCCCCGGACCTCCAGGCCCGCCGGGCAGCGCTCCACACGGGTCCGCTCGAACACCGCCCTGGATTCGTCGAACACACGCAGGGCGGCACCCGCCAGGTCCTCGACGACGACGTCCGTGAAGTGTCCCCGGGCCTTGTCGACGACGGCGACCCCGACGTTGCCGCCCGCGACGCGGCAGCCGTTCACCCGGGGAGCGCCGCCGTTGGTGGAGAACAAGGACACACTGCCCGCGTTCAGGACCTCGCAGCTCTCGAAGGTGCCCCGGCCCGTGGTCTGCACGTTGATGCCGGTGTCGCGGCAGTCGGCGAACACGCAGTCGCGCACCACCGGGTCGGCGCCGCTCGCGACCCCGATCCCGTGTTCGGCGTCGGAGACGCGCACGTCCCGCACGAGGCCGCGGGACTGCTCGATGAACATCACCGCCTCCGCGTGCACGGAGTCCACCCGGCAGCCCGCCATGGTCAGTTCGGCCCGGGTGTCGGCCATGACGGCCGCCTTCTCGGTGCCGGTCAGCGCGCATCCGACGAGTTCCGCCCACGCGTCACTGACCCGGACCCCGTGGATCCGGCTGCCCTCGAACCGGCTGTCCCGGACCGAGACGCGGGCTCCCTCGATCACCGCGAGCGCGTTGTCGGCGGCGTCGTGGAAACCGCACCGCTCGATGGTTCCGGCGGCTCCGGCGAACAGGGTGCGGCCGTAACGGAACACACAGTCCGTCAGCGCCACGCGGGTTCCCCGCCGGGCGTGCACACAGACCCCGCCGTGCGCCCGCACCTCCGTGTGCTCCAGCGCCAGGGTTCCCCCGAGGCAGTCGACGACATCCGCCTCGCGGCCGACCAGGAGGAGACCGCGGACCCGGACCGTGCCGAAGGCGTCGAGCACGGTTCCCTGCGGGGGGCTCACCAGGACCGAGCCGGGTCCGCCCATGCCGGTCAGCTCCACCTCGCCGCGTACGGTGAGGGATTCCTCGTAGTGGCCGGGCGCGATCTCGATCAGGGCCGGGCCGTGCCGCTCGGCGGCGGCCCGCAGCGCGGACGAGATGTCGGGGTGCGCACGACGACCGCCGTGCGGTGCGACCACGTACCTCCTGACCATGCCCGCCTTCCCCCGCAGCGCCCCGGAAGTCTCCCTGATCCGCAGCGGCCGATGCTACCGGAGGGGTCGGTGTCCCGGCGGGGTCATGGGTTCACGGCTCGGTGTACACGGTCGGCAGTGCGGCGCATACGGCATTCAGGACGGACGCGTACGGTGTGCCGTGGTCGGCGAGCTGCGAGCGAAGCCGTTCCAGGCCCGCGCGGTGCCCGGTGAGCAGGCCGGTGTCGCCGGTGCGGGCGGTGAACTCCAGGACCGAGGGCAGGAAGTCGGGCAGTTCGTCGCCGGTGAACTCCAGCCCGTGCCGCCGGTAGAGGCCGGTGAGGCGGGCCGGTGACATGCGGTCCCGCCGGGCGCCCTCCTCGTACCACCGGCTCAGATGCAGGCCGCTCCGGTCCTCGGAGTGGAAGACCCGCACGTAGTGCTCCGCCAGCTCCGGCCGCGGTGTCACGGCCGCGTGGTCGGTGAACTCCCGCAGGGGCGGCGCCGCTTCACGCAACAGGGGCAGCCGTGCGTACAGATCGTCATCGGGGTACGTCAGGCAGAGCGCGGCCGCCTGGTACAGCACGGCATCCGAGGGCATCACGCCTCCTTCGGGGGGCACCCGCGCGACGGAGCCGGGGCCGGCGCCGGGGCCGGGGCGGAGGCCAGGGGCGAAGCCGCGCCCGGCGGTTCGGTGGGCTGCGGCTCGGTGGGCTGCGGTTCGCTGCGCGGCGCTCCGGTGTGCGGCGGTCCGGCGGGCGGTGTCCGGGTCTCGGTCATGGGGGGCTCCCTTGCTCGGCCCTGTCCCCGAACCTAGGGGCGGGCGAGGGAGCGCACCCGCCCACGGCGCCCGTACGGGTCAACGCGGACCAGCACCCCGGGGCCTCGGGCCACGCCCACCCGGAGCCTGGTACGGGGTGCCGGGCACGTGGAGCCGGACACGCGGAGCCCACACCTGGCGCCCGGTACGTGGCACTGGCACCCGGCACTCGGAGCCCGGCGCGGGGCGTCGCCACCTGGAGCCCCCGCCCGTACGGGTCACCCCGGGCCGGCACCCCGGGGCCTCGGGCCTCGCCGCCCGCAGCCTGGCACGTGGCGCCCGGCACGTGGGCTCGGGCACCCGGAGCCGGGTACGGGGCCCATACCTGGAGCCGGTACGTGGCACCGGCCCCCGGCCCCCGGAGCCCGGCGCGGGGCGCCCACACCTGGAGCCCCCGCCCGTACGGGGCATCCGGGGCCGGCGCCGACGGAGCCCCCGTGGCTCCTCGGCGCCGGCTTTGCCGGACGGGAGGTCAGTCCGTCGCGATGGCGTTCAGGACGTTCATCCGGCCCGCCCGGAACGCCGGGAT
>NZ_MPOH02000016.1:14666-63324 GCF_001896135.2 Streptomyces phaeoluteigriseus | reverse complement strand
GTCACCCGGCGCCTGGTACGTGGTGCCCGGCACCCCTGATCCGGACGCGGGGCACTCGGAGCCCGGCGCGGGGCGCCGCCACCTTGAGGCCCCGCCCGTACGGGGCACCGCGGGCCGATGCCCGCATGGCCTCGGGTCTCGCCCATCCGGCGCCTGGTATGTGGCGCCAGGTACCCGGTGCCAGGCACGTGGCGCCCGGCACCCGGAGCCCGGCGCCGGCCCCGGAGCCCGATACGCGGCGCCCGGCACGCGCCGCCGGCCCCCGCGTGTCAGGGCTTGCGGGCCACTCCCGCGTACACCGGCACGATGCCCTCCGCCTGGAGGGCCACGTCCTGCGGGTCGGGCCGCCAGCCGGAGACCGGGATCACGCCCGGACCCAGCAGCTCCAGGCCCTCGAAGAAGCGGGAGAACTCCGCCAGTGAGCGGGGGTGGAAGGGCGTGCCGCCGCGCCGGAAGTGGTTCGCCGCGTTCTCGATCGCCTCCGGGTTCAGGTCGGGGGTGACCTGGGAGAGGATCAGGTAGCTGCCGGGCGCGAGCGCGTCGACGTACCGCTTCAGCAGCCCGTACACGTCGTCGCCCGCCGGATCCTCGCCCAGGTAGTGGGTGAGCGCGACCAGTGACAGTGCCACCGGCCGGTCGAGGTCCAGGGAGTCGGCCGCGCGGCGCAGCAGGGCGTCGACGTCACGGACGTCGGCGTGCACGTAGTCGGTGGCACCCTCGGCCGAGCCGTGCAGCAGCGCCTGTGCGTGCCGCAGCACGATCGGGTCGTTGTCGGCGTAGACGATCCTCGACTCCGGGGCGACGGTCTGCGCCACCTGGTGCAGGTTGGGTTCGGTGGGGATGCCCGTGCCGATGTCCAGGAACTGGCGGACGCCCGCCTCGGCGACGGTGCGTACGGCACGCTGCATGAACCGGCGGTTTGCGCGCGCCCCGCGCAGCACCGTGCCGTCCACGGCGAGGATCTTGCGGGCCAGTTCCTCGTCCACGGGGTAGTTGTCCTTGCCGCCCAGCCACCAGTCGTACACCCGGGCCGGATGCGGCCTGCTGGTGTCGATGCGGACGGCGGCCTCGGACTCGGATCCGGTCATGCGCGGTCTTCTCCCGGTGAGTTGAGACGGTGGGACGGGTGGGACCAGCAGGGCGGTGCGGCGAGCGGGAACGGTCGGAAAGCGGTTCAGAACTGCGCGCGGACATCCCGCAGGAGTTTCAGGGTGTCCTGGGCCGACGCGGCGTGCGTCGTCATGTGGTCGAGGACCTCCAGATGTGCGGAGACCTCCTTGCGCGAGTCCAGGTACAGGGCGCCGGACAGGTACTCGGTGACGACCATGTCGGGCAGTTCGGGCTCGCCGAAACGGAACAGCGAGAACGGCGCGGACGTCCCCGGATGCGGGCCGCTCGCGAACTCCGCGACCTGGAGGGTGATCCGGTCGCGCTCCGCCAACTCCAGCAGTCTGTCGATCTGTTCGCGCATGACGCCGGCGTCGACGCTGACCGGCCGGCGCAGTACCGTTTCATCCAGGACGGCCCACAGATGGGGCGGGTTGGGGCCCTCGATCAGTCGTTGCCGGGCCAGTCGCAGCGACACGTGCCGTTCGAGCGCCTCCGGGCTCGTCACGCCGACCGTCCCGGCCTCCAGCACGGCACGCGCGTACCGTTCCGTCTGCAACAGCCCCGGCACGAAGTGGGGTTCGTAGGAGCGGATGAGGCGGGCCGCGCCCTCCAGGCTGACGTACAGGCTGAACCATTCCGGCAGGACGTCGTGGAACCGCTGCCACCAGCCGGGCCGGTTCGCCTCCTCGGCGAGCGTGACGAAGGTGCCGGTCTCCTCCTCGGACACCCCGTAGGTCTCCAGCAGCACCTGCACGTAGGGGATCTTGAGGGAGACCTCGGCCATTTCCATGCGTCGTACGGTCGCCGGGGCCACCCGCAGTGCGCGGGCCGCCGCCTCGCGGCTGAGGCCCGCCGCCTCGCGCAACTCCTGCAGCCGCCTGCCGAGCACCACCTGGCCCACCGTGGGCGCCGGCCGCCGTTCACTCACGCCACGTCTCCCCTGCGTGTCGAAACACGCCGGTCAGTGTGTCATGTTCCGGCTGTGCGGCGACAGGGACGACGGGGACTACAGGGACGACAGGGGCGGACGCGGGGCCCGCGCGGTGCATTACCTCAGGGGTAATCGACGGCAAGCCCGCGCGGACGGGATCGTGGGGGCAACGGGTTCCGGGGCGGCGCACTCCGCTCCGGAACCCGGTCCCACCAGGCCGTTCCCGACCTCGACGGAGGGTGATTCATCATGTCCGCAACCCAGCCCGCCACACTCACCGCACTCGCCCGCACCGCCGAGCCGCACAGCGCCCTGCGCCGCTTCCTCGCCCTCGACGCCCTGGTGACCGGAGCGAACGGCGTCGCCTACCTCGCCGCGTCGGGTCCGCTCGGCCGTCTCCTCGGCGTCGACTCCGCGCTGCTGCTGCCACTCGGTCTGGTCCTCACGGTGTACGCCGTCGCGGTCGGCCTGCTGGCCTCGCGCGCCCGTCCGGCCGCACTGCCGGTGAAGGCGGTCGTCGAGGGCAACCTCGCCTGGTCGGCGCTGAGTCTCGTCGCCCTCGCGCTGTGGCTGTCGCCGACCGCGACGGGGGCGGTGTGGACCGTGCTCCAGGCTGTGACGGTGGCCGGGTTCGCGGCGCTCCAGCACCTCGCTCTGAAAGCGCGCCGAGCCTGACGTCCCATCACATCATGAGGGAGTGCAGGTACTTGACCGTCGCCGGGTCGCCCGGGAGCAGTGTCTCGATGGCCAGCTCGGCGACCGTCACGTCCATCGGTGTGTTGAACGTGGAGATCGACGAGATGAACGACAGCGTCCGCCCCTCGTGCTCGATCAGCATCGGCAGTGCGAAGTACGCCGCCGGCTCGCCGGGTTCGCTCTCCGCGGCGGTCGCCGGAGCGGTATCCGCAACCGGATACGCGGCGACCTCCTCGTACAGTGCGCGCAGCGGGGCGGAGCGGTGCAGGGCGATCTGCCGTTCCATCTGGGCGAGCAGATGGCCGCGCCACTCGGGCAGATTGCGGATGCGCGGCGCGAGGCCCTCCGGGTGCAGCGTCAGCCGCATCGCGTTCAGCGGCGGCGCGAGCAGCTTCTCCGGGAGGCCGTCCATCAGCATGGTGATCCCGCGGTTGGCCGCCAGCACGTTGTACGTCGCGTCCACGACCAGCGCCGGATACGGCTCGTAGCCCTGGATCAGGCGCTCCATGCCGGCGCGCAGCGCGTCCAGCGCCGGATCGTCCAGCGGGGTCTCGCGGTAGCGGGGGGCGTAACCGGCCGCCACCAGCAGGGTGTTGCGCTCGCGCACGGGCACGTCGAGGTGTTCGGCCAGCCGCAGCACCATCTCCTCGCTGGGCCGGGAGCGGCCCGTCTCGACGAAGCTGATGTGCCGGGCCGAGGAGTCCGCGCGCAGTGCCAGTTCCAGCTGGCTGACCCGGCGTCGCTCCCGCCACGCCCTCAACAGGGGGCCGACGCCCCGTTCGGCCGGAGGCGCGGCGGAGCCGGGGGTGCCGGTCGTCAGAAGGGTCATGCGGTCGACCGTAGCCGAGAGGAGGGCGGACGACAGCGCCGCGCACCGGATGAGGTGGGGGCGGCCTTCCGGGGGGCGTCGTACGCCCCCGCGCCCCGCGCGCCCCTGTGCCCGAGGGTCCCGGCCGGACCGGCGGGAACCCTTCTGGCCAGGGCCGTCGCGGCCCTCCTGTGGCAGGCTGGACCGGTACCCGACACCCACCCCCCCCCAAGGAAGGGAGCCAGGTCATGGCCGTCGCACCGCTGTCGCAGCAGGAGATCGACGACCGGCTCGCCGAGCTGCCGGGCTGGTCCCACGAAGCCGGCCGCCTCACCCGTTCCTACCGCCTCGACTCCCACTTCGCCGCGACCGCCCTGGTCATCCATGTCGCCCAGGTGCAGGAGGAGCTGAACCACCACTCGGAGCTGACCCTCGACTACCACAAGGTGTCCCTCGCGGTGCACACCCACAGCGCGGGCGGGGCCGTCACCGACCTCGACTTCGAGCTGGCCCGCCGGGTGCAGGACCTGGCCCCGGCGCACGGGGCGCGGTGACACGCACGGCGGACGGGACGGGGGCCCACGTGCTGGACTACGACCGGGAAGCCGGCTGTTACGACGCCTCCCGCGGCGGCGAACCCCGGGCGGCCGCCGCCGCGGAGGCCGTCCTGGCCCTCCTGCCGGAGGGCACGCGCCGACTGCTCGACGTCGCCTGCGGCACCGGCATCGTCACCCGCAGACTCGCCGCCGGACGCGACGGCCTGCGGGTGACCGGCGTCGACCTCGCCGCGGCGATGGCCCGCCAGGCCGCCGTACGCCTGCCGGGCGCCGTCGTACGTGCCGACAGCCGCCGACTGCCCTTCCGGGACGGCGAGTTCGACGCCGTCAGCAGCGTCTGGCTGCTGCACCTCGCCGCCTCCGACGCGGACGGGCGGGCGATCGTCGCCGAGTGCGCGCGGGTACTGCGGCCCGGCGGCGTGTACGTCACCACCGTGGACAAGGCCGCCGCGCACAACGTGGGCAGCGACATCGACGCCGTCCTCGCCTCCCGCCCGCCCAGCGCGCCGGACGCGGCGGCGCTCGTCGAGTCGTACGCCGTCGGTAGCGGCCTCCTCCCGGCGGGGCGGGGCCGCTTCCCGGGCCGGGGGCAGGGCCGCAGTCCTCGCCGCACCGTCGCCGACCTGCGGCGCGGCTGGTTCGTCACGCTGCCGCCGGGCGAACCGATCGCGCAGACGTTCGCCGCGCGCCTGGCCGCGCTGCCGGACCAGGACCGGCCCCGGCCCGACCCCTGGTTCACCCTGAGGGCGTACCGGAAGCCGGGGGGAGCGCCGGCGGACGCGTGAAGTCCGCGATCCGGTTCGTCACCCGCGCGTCCCCGCGGTCGACCGGGAACGCCCGGTTCGTCACCCGGGTGTCCCCGCCGTCGGCCGGAAAGGCCTGCTCCCAGCGGGCCGCCTTCGGCGACGTCCCCCGAGGCCGTCCCACTGCGTGGAGTACCACGGAAACCGCACGCGCGCGTCCTTGCCGTCGTAGGTGTCCTCGCCGGGGAACTCGCCCCCGTCGCTCGAGTGGCGGCCGACGACGGGCGGGAACAGCCGACCGGTGTCGCTCGACGGCCAGTGCGGCGACCACTGCCCCGTCGACGGGTCGAACAGGCGCGGGGTCAGTCCCCTCGACCCGGGACAGGGCATGTCGATCTCGTCGATGTCCGGGGCGCCGTCGAACAGCGGCCGGCAGTGGCCGGTGCTCGGGAACTCCGGTTCCCGGGAGCTGCCGGGGGCGGGGAAGTCGGAGCGGCGGCGGTGGCCGCCCTGCCACCCACCGTGGAGGAAGCCGAAGTCGTGGGCGGGGCTCATGCGCGGTCTCCCGTGCTCCCCGCGGGCAGCGAGTCGGTCAAGTAGGCCTCCAGGTCGGGCACTTCGGGTGCGAGCAGATGCCGTACCCACGCGTCGCGCTCGTGCAGGAGGGGCGGCAGCTCCCAGACGCAGCCGATCCAAGGCCGGTCCGTCGGGACGAAGTGCGCCGGGTCGCGGTCCGGGCAGCCCAGCACCGGCTGGCCCGCGGCCGCGCCCCGGAAGTGCAGGACGTTGTCCCACACCCAGCTGTAGGCGTTGAGGTAGGCGCCGTCGTCGCCGCCCCGGTGCAGCACGACGAACGTGGCCGGCGGTGTCCCGTCCGGCTCCGGCAGCAGCTCCGGCAGGATCGCGTACGCTGCCCGCTCCACGTCGGGCGCGATGCCCGCCGGGTCGCCGGTCACGTGGTAGCGCTTGACGCGCCGCCCCGCCACCTCGATCGGCGGAGGCACGGTCAGCAGCTTCTCGGTGAATGCCATGGCGTGACGTTAGGGGCACTTCACTGACATCCTCTGTCAGTGAAGTCCAGCCGACTCGTCTCCATCCTGCTGCTGCTCCAGACCCGTGGCCGGATGACCGCCGCCCAGCTCGCGGCGGAGCTGGAGGTGTCGGTGCGCACGGTCTACCGGGACGTCGAAGCGCTGGGTGCGGCGGGCGTCCCGCTCTACGGCGACGCGGGCCACGCGGGCGGGTACCGGCTCCTCGACGGGTACCGCACCCGGCTGACCGGTCTCACCACCGAGGAGGCGGAGGCGCTGTTCCTGGCGGGTGCGCCCGGGCCCGCCGCGCAGCTCGGACTCGGTGCGGTGCTGGCCGCCGCCCAGCTGAAGGTGCGGGCGGCGCTGCCGGCGGAGCTGCGGGGGCACGCCGACCGGATCAGCGGGCGCTTCCATCTGGACGCGCCGGGCTGGTACGCGCGGGGGGAGGAGACGCCGTACCTGCCGGCGGTCGCCGACGCGGTGTGGAACAACCGGGTACTGGACATCGCATACCGTCGCTGGCGTACGCCCACCGATGTGGACCGCCGGCTGGAGCCGTACGGCCTCGTCCTCAAGGCGGGCCGCTGGTACGTCGTCGCCGGTCCCGGCCCGCGGACGTTCCGCGTCGACCAGATCCTCCGGCTCACCGACTCCGGGGAACGGTTCGACCGCCCGGACGACTTCGACCTGGCCGCCTACTGGACGGCGTACCAGCGCGACTTCCACGAGCGGCTGTACACCGCCGAGGCGGTGGTGCGGCTGGCGCCGGGCGTGACCCTGGCGCGGGCGACCCCCGTGGGGGACGCCGTGCGGAAAGGCACGGGGGAGGGCGCGGGCGCCGACGGCTGGACCGTCGTCACCGTCCCAGTCGAGTCCCTGGAGCGCGCGCACGACGAGTTGCTGCGGCTCGGCGCGGACGCGGAGGTACTCGCCCCGCCCGAGCTGCGGGCGCGCCTCGCCCGGACCGTGACCACGCTGGCCGCGCGCTACCGCGCCTGCCCCGGCGATCCGCCCCACGGTGTCGGCAACCCCCGGCCCGCCGGCGGCAACTGAGAGAGCGGAACCCGTCCGCCCTCCCGGGAGGTACGTCACGTGCAGCACCCGCACCCGCACCCGCAAACGCCCACACCCGCGCAGAACCGTCCGGGTCCGCCCGCGCACCGCAGACGACGCAGGACCGCCGTCCTCGCCGCCACGATCGCGGTGACCGCGCTCGCCGGCGCCGGACTCACCGCGCTCTCCACGGACAGCGCGGAAGCCGCCACCGCCCGCCAGGTCGAGAAGCTCGACCGGGGAGTCGTCAGCGTGTACACCGGCAGCGGCAACCTGGTCAGCTGGCGCTGGCTCGGCACCGATCCGAACGACGTGTCCTTCAACGTCTACCGGGCCGGGACCAAGGTCAACTCCACCCCCGTCACCGGCTCCACGAACTACTTCCACTCCGGAGCCCCCGCCCAGGCCGACTACACGGTCCGCGCCGTCGTCGGCGGCGTGGAACAGGCCGACTCCGTCCACGCGGTGCAACTGCGCACCGGCTACAAGGACGTGCCCATCACCCCGCCGGCCGGGGGCACCACCCCCGACGGCGTCGCCTACACCTACGAGGCCAACGACGCCTCCGTCGCCGACCTCGACGGCGACGGCGCCCTCGACTTCGTCCTCAAGTGGCAGCCCACCAACGCCAAGGACAACTCGCAGTCCGGTTACACCGGCAACACGATCGTCGACGCCGTCAAGCTCGACGGAACCCGCCTGTGGCGCGTCGACCTGGGCCGCAACATCCGTTCCGGCGCCCACTACACGCAGTTCCAGGCGTACGACTACGACGGGGACGGCAAGGCCGAGGTCGCCATGAAGACGGCCGACGGCACCCGGGACGGCACCGGCGCGGTCATCGGCAGCTCCAGCGCCGACCACCGCAACTCCAGCGGTTACGTGCTGTCCGGACCCGAGTTCCTCACCATGTTCAACGGCCAGACCGGCAAGGCGATGGGCACGGTCGACTACGCACCGGGCCGCGGCACCGTCTCGTCCTGGGGCGACTCCTACGGCAACCGCGTCGACCGCTTCCTCGCGGGCACGGCGTACCTGGACGGCACCCGCCCGTCGCTCGTCATGGCGCGCGGCTACTACACCCGTACCGTGATCGCGGCCTGGGACTGGCGGGGCGGCGCCTTCACCCGCCGCTGGACCTTCGACACCAGCTCCTCCACCAACTCCGGGAAGGGCTACGACGGTCAGGGGAACCACTCCCTGTCCGTCGCGGACGTCGACGCCGACGGCAAGGACGAGATCGTGTACGGCGCGATGACCGTCGACGACAACGGCAACGGCCTGTGGACGACCAGGCTCGGCCACGGCGACGCGGGCCACCTCGGCGACCTCGTCCCGTCCCGGTCCGGACTCGAGTACTTCAAGGTCTCCGAGGACACCAGCAAGCCGGGCTCCTGGATGGCGGACGCCCGCACCGGCCAGATCCTCTGGCAGACGGCGTCCGGCGCGGACAACGGCCGTGGCGTCGCCGCCGACATCTACGCCGGCAGCGCGGGCGCCGAGGCCTGGTCCGCCTCCGACACCACCCTGCGCTCGGCGACCGGCGCCTCCCTCGGCCGAGAGCCGTCCAGCGTCAACTTCGTCAACTGGTGGGACGGCGACCCCGTCCGCGAACTCCTCGACGGCACCCGCGTCGACAAGTACGGCACCTCCGGCGAGACCCGCCTGCTGACCGCCTCCGGGGTCCACTCCAACAACGGCACCAAGTCCACCCCGTCCCTGTCCGGGGACATCCTCGGCGACTGGCGCGAGGAGGTCGTCTGGCCGACCTCGAACAACACGGCCCTGCGCATCTACTCCACGCCGGTCGAGACCGCCACGAAGATCACCACCCTGCTGCACGACACCCAGTACCGCACAGCCCTGGCCTGGCAAAATACCGCCTACAACCAGCCGCCCCACCCGAGCTTCTTCATCGGCAGCGGCATGGCGACGGCCCCCAGGCCCACGGTCTACACACCCTGACGGTCCCGCGCGAAGGGCGCGTGCCGCTCGCGGCACGCGCCCCACGGGTTCGGTGGCTGCCCGGCCCGGGCCGCTCAGCTCACCGCGCAGTTCTGATCGCCCAGCTTGAAGGCGGCCGGTTTCGCGTTGGTGCCCGACCAGGTGCCCGTGAAGCCGAAGCTCACCGAGGAGCCCGCCGCCACGTTGCCGTTCCAGCCGATGTTCTTCGCGGTCACCGTGGCACCCGACTGGGTGTGTTCGGCGTTCCACAGCTGGGAGACCGTCTGCCCGCCCGGGAAGGCCCAGCTGAGCGACCATCCCGACCAGGCGCTCGTCCCCGTGTTGGCGACTCTCACGTCCGCCTGGAAGCCGCCGGACCACTGGTTGGTGATCGTGTACGTCACCGCGCAGGCGCCCGTCGGCGTCGGTCCGTACCGCCGCCCCCGCCGCCACCGCCTCCGGTGTCCGAGCTGTCGCCGTAGATCACGCCCCGGCCGTTCGTCGAGACGTACACCCGGCCGTAGACCCGCGGGTCACCCGTGATCGCGGCGCCGGTCCAGCCCCACTGGTGGGCGTCGTCGTTGATCCGCGTCCAGGTCGCGCCCTTGTCCGTGGAACGGAAGATGCCCCGCACGCCGGCGATCTGCGCGCTGGTGTAGAGCGTCTGGTACGAGGCGCCCGGGGCCGCCTTGCCGAAGCCGATCGTGTCGGCCTGCTGGACGCCGGACAGCTTGGTGAAGCTCGCGCCGCCGTCCGTCGAGTGCCACAGGCCGTACGCCCCGTCGCTCGCCCCGCCCGCCAGCCAGATGTCTCCCTTCGTGCCGGGCAGCGCCTGGAACCGCACGCTGTCCCCACTGGGCAGGCCGGTCGCGGGGGAGGCGGTGAAGGTCGCGCCGCCGTCCGAACTGACGTAGAACCTGCCCGACTTGAAGCCGTAGAACGTCCTGGCGTCGACGCGGTCGGACTCCACGATCGCGCCGGCCGGGATGCCGCTCGACGCCGACCAGGAGGTGCCGAAGCCCGTCGTGTGGTGCACGCCCGCGCCCGCCGGGCTCCACACGAAGCGGCTGCCGTCCGCCGCCGCGGCCACCGTCCCGCCGCCGCTCACCCCCGAAGGGTCGGTGCCCGCGAACCAGTTGGCGCCGTTGTCGGTGGAGAACGCCACATGCGGGCCCGAGTCGAGGTTCCCGGTCCGCACCACCGTGTTGGGGTTGGACTCGGCGAAGTCCAGGCTCGTCGTACTGGTGAAGTTCGGTGAACCGAACATCATCGACGGGACCTTGGTGAGGTCGGTGTGCCGGAAGCCGCCGATGTCGCCGAGCGCGCTGAGCAGCGGGGCGCCGGCCGGGGGAGCGGCGAGGTCGTTGACCGCGGTCTCCTCCAGGCCCTGCACCATCGGCTTGATGGTGAACTGGGTGCCGGAGTCCCAGTTGGTGAGGTTCTCCGTGCCGTAGACCGTCGCGCCCGTGCCGTACATCATCCGATTCGAGTCGAACGGGTCGATCTCCAGCGACTCCGTCATCCAGCCGAGTTTCGGCGCCTGCTCGGGCGGCGACGGGTTCGCGCCCCAGGTCAGCCAGGGGGACGAGGAGACGTCCATGGTGTAGCGGTTCTGGCGGGTGGGATACGACGAGTAGTCCCAGGCCTTCGTCCAGGTGCCGCCGCTGTCCGTGGAGCGGAAGATCTGGGTGTCCGGCCACCAGGAACTGTACGCGGTCGCCATCACCGTGCCGGGGCGCTGCCGGTCGAGCGTCAGCCCGCTGAAGCCGTAGTAGGTGTCGGCCTCGGCGACCGGGCTGATGTCGGTCCAGGTGCCGGTAGCCGTCGTGTACCGGTACAGCCGGCCCTTGCCGCCGTCGTAGGGGCCGCCCTTGTCGCTGTATGCGACGTACAGCTGGCCGTTGACGGTATCCAGTACACCCTTGTGCGCCAGATATCCCGTGGGCTGTCCGGCCACCCGAGACCAGGTCGCGCCCGCGTCCGTCGAGCGGTACACCGCGTTGCCGGTGTCCGCGACACCGACGTAGATCGTCTTCGTCGCGTTGCCGGACGTGCCCGTGGACTCGTCGAAGGTGACCCAGACGATGCCCTGGTTGTCGGACGAGTAGCCGCTGGTGTCGCTCGGATCCTGCACGTAGTTGCCCACGTTGGGGAAGTTCGCCACCTGCGACCAGGTGACACCCGAGTCCGTCGACCGCCACAGCCCCTTGCCGCTCGGCGCGCCCAGATACAGCACGCTGTTGCGGTTCGGGTCGACGGCGAGCCGCTCGCCCATGCCGCGGCCGGGCATGTTGCCGCCCAGCTTGAACGGCAGATCCGTCTTCTGCCAGCTCGCCCCCCGGTCCGCGGAGCGCATGACCGCCCCGTTCCCCGGGTCCCAGCTGTTGGTGTACGTGCCGACGGCCGCGTACACCCTGTCCGGGTCGACGGAGTCGGAAGCCAGGCTCACCACGCCCGTGTGGCCCCAGTTCGCCCAGCCGACCGAGTCCAGCAGCGGCGTCCAGGTCCTGCCGGCCTGCTGCCAGCGGTAGGCGCCGCCGATGTCGGTGCGGGCGTAGGCGAGGTTCTTCTCCTTGCGGTTGAAGACGATGCCCGGGACGAAACCGCCGCCGTCGATCCGGGCGTTCTTCCAGGTGTACGACTCCGCCGCCAGGGTCGTCGCGGGGGGAGCGCTGTCGGCGGCCAGTGCGGGCGGGGTGCCGGCGAGCAGGCCGGCCGCGAGTGCCAGCGCGGCCGTGAGGATACGGGTTCTTCGCACGGTGGGGGTCCTTCCTCGCGAAGCCAGGTGAGCCCGGATGAGGCCGGGGGAGGCCATGGGGAGGTCAGAGGTCAGAGGTCGGGTGAGGAGTCGTGCGGGAGTGGGCGTGCGGGAGGTGCGGTGAGGGAGGTGCGGTGCGGGAGGTGTCGTGCGGAGGTGCGACGACCGGGCGGTCCCCTGTGCGGGTGGGGACCGCCCGGCGCGGTACGCGGAGCCTTAGCGGGGGCTTATTCGAGAAGCTCCGCGTACGAGCCCATGGCCATGGCGATGTCCGCCTGGGCCCAGAACCGGTGGTACGTGAACACGGGCGCGGCTCCGCCCGCGAGGTAGCTCTCGATCTTCGACCAGGACGGGTCGTCCTCGTAGAAGGACCTGATCGAGTCGAAGGTCGAGGAGGCGCTGATCGGGTCGCCGTTCGGCATCGTGCCGGTCCAGCCGCTCGGGACGTACACGCCGTCGTCGAAGCGGTTGTAGTCGGCGCGGGTCTCGGGGACCGCGATGCCGAGAGCGTCCTGGTTGTTGTTCCACATGCCGTCCAGGAGCGCCTTGGCCGTCGACCCGGCCTCCGCGTCACCGGACCTGGCGGCGTAGTACGTCAGGGTCCTGGCGTACGCGGCGGCCACGCCGACGTCGTTGGTGTAGTCGGCGACGGTGACATGAAGTCCCGTGTTGGCGCCGGGACTCGACGCGTTCCAGGTGTCGGGCTGGCCCGACCACTGGAGGGTGGAGGGGATGAGGAAGGAACCGTCCGGGTTGACCGTGGTCTTGGACAGGGCCCAGTCGACCCACTTGTCCAGGACGACCTTGGCGTCGGCGTCCCCCGTCTGCTGGTAGTACTCCGCCACCCGCTCCATCGACCACGCCTGGAAGCCGAACCACTGGTTGGACGGCGGGTCGTGGTAGACGGGCTGCTGGTCGTAGTACATGCCGTAGAAGGTCGACTTCCCGGCCGGGGGAGTCGCGTAGCGGCCCGCCCAGCTGTTCGTCGCACCGCCCGCGATGGCGCCCTCGCTGGACTGGAGCCACCGGTAGAACTCCAGCTGCCGGTCCAGCGACTTCGCCCAGTCCGCCTGTCCCGTCGCCGACTTGGGCTTCAGGTCGGCGTAACTGCTCAGCGCGTAGGCGGCCAGGGGGTTCTGGTAACCGCCGTGCGCGTGGCTGGATCCGATGCGCCAGGCCCAGCCGGCACTGGTGTCGGTGGCGCCTCCCCACGCGTAGTACCAGGACAGCAGGTAGTGCGAGGAGTCCTTGCCGGTGCCCGCGGGGCAGGCCGACGGACCGACGCAGTTGCCGACCTTCTTGAAGTACTTGTCGTACATGGCGTAGCGCAGGTAGTCGCCCATCTTGGCCGCCTTGGCGAGGGTGGCCGAGACCTGGCTGCCCTTGCCCTGCTGCTCCGCCCAGATGTCCGCCCAGTACGCGGCCTGCACGGCCCGCGCGTCGGCGTCCGGGGCGTTGGTGAACTTCCACTGCTTGGCGTAGGACGCGTCACCGGTGAACAGGTCCAGGTAACCGTTCTTGCCGCCGTACTTGAAGGCGTCACAGGTCGGCTGTGGCACCGTCTCCCACACCGACTCCTGCGCACCGCGCTGGAAGGTGTTGATGTACGACGGGCCGGTGTCGGACGGGCCGGCCTCGCACTTGCCGGGGGAGTTGCCGAAGCCGTAGACGTTGTCGACGTCCTGGAGCCAGTGCATGGCGTAGACGTCGTCCGTGCCGTACGCCGTCTTCAGTTCACCGGCGATCGGGTCCGGTCCCACCGACACCGAGGCGTCCAGCTTCGCCGGATACTCGTTGGGCGTGTCCAGCTCCGGTGCGTACGTCGCCGGCTTGGACGCGTTGTAGAAGGAGTTCGTCGGCTGGTCGGCGTGGGTGGGGATCATGTACTTCTCCATGATCTCCCACGCGCCGTTGAACTTGGTCCAGTCGCCCGTGACCTTGCCGTACATCGCCTGCAGCCACAGCAGATAGCTGTAGGCCTCCGACGTGGTCTCGTGCCCGTGGTCCGGAGCCTCGACGATCAGCGTCTCCACCGAGTGGTACGGAATGCCCTCGGGGGAGAAGTAGCCGTTCGCCGGGTTGGTGATCTTGCCGTACAGCTCCAGGAAGCGCGCGTCGTACGCCTTCGACGCGGCGATCTGGGTCACCGTCACCGCGGCCTTCGCGTGCCCGGTCGCCGACGACTCGAAGGTCGCCGCGCCCGTGCCGGAACCGTTGCCCGTGATGGTCACCTTCTGCGCGGTGTTCCAGTTCGACGGGGTGAAGGTCAGGCTCGCGCCGCCGGTCACCGTGAGTCCCGTGTTGCCACCCGTCCGGGCGGTCGTCACGGTCACATTGGCCGACGGTTGCGTGGAAAGCCGTATCTCGTACGTTCCCGTCTTGCCCTGCTGGACGGCGAGCTGGGTGGTGGAGGCCACCACGGCCGGTCCCGAGGCGACCCTGATCCCCACCGGCGTGGACGACGCGGAGGCACCCAGACTGTCGTAGGCCTTCGCCACCAGCGAGTGACTGCCCACGGTCAACCCGGAGGCGGACAGTGAGTACGGCGCGCTGGTGTCGGTGCCCAGCAGTGCCGTGTCGTCGTAGAACTCGACTTTGGTGATGGTCGCGCCGTCGGCGGCCGCCGCGGTGGCCGCGAGCGGCACCGCGTCACCCTGGGTGTAGACCGCGCCCGCGGCCGGGCTGGTCAGCACCGTGATCGGCGGCTGGTGGGCGCCGGTGCACGGTGTGCCGTTGACCGAGAAACTCGCCGGAGCGGCGTTGCTGCCGCTGTAGGTGAACTGCGCCCCGGTGCTGACCGCCGCGCCGGCGGCGATCGTCCCGTTGTACGAGGCGTTGGTCACCGTGATCTGCTTGCCCGACTGCGACCAGCTGCCGTTCCAGCCGTTCGACAGCTTCTGGTCACCCGCGTAGGCGTATGCCAGGGTCCAGCCGCTGATCGGGTCCGTGCCGCGGTTGGTGAGGGTCAGATCCGCGGTGAAGCCGGAACCCCAGTCGTTCGTCTTGTAGTCCACGCTGCACTGGAGTGCGGCGGCCTGGGCGGTGGTGGTGATCGTGCCCAGCATGGTCAGGGGGAGCGCGAGGGCCGCCACGACGGCGGTCCACAGTCGCCGCGCCCTGCGGCGTCTGCGTGAGGGATCCATGGTGCTGGTTCCTCCTTGCGGCTCGGAGAAGGGGGAGGAGCAACAAGCCTTGAACCAGTGGGAGCGCTCCCGTAGTGGGGACGCGAGGGGGGTGGTCAAGGTGCTTGAAGAGTTCACCAGTGGGAGCGCTCCCATAGTGAGGATGCGGGTGTGAGCGGTCAAGGTGCTTGAAGAGTCGAAAAGATTCGACAGTCGAAGTTGAGGGAAAGTCAGTTGCTCCCCTGTTCTTTGCCGACACTTGGCGCTAACTTCGTTGACACCAGTGGGAGCGGTTCCATCAGTCGACACGTCCGTACCGACGTGCCCGAGCTGTCAGGAGTCGCTCATGCGACACCCCCCGCGTTCAGTACTTTTAGCCGTCGTCGGCACGGCCGCCCCCGCCCTTGGCACGGCTTTGCCGGTCGGGACGGCACAGGGAGCCACGCCTGCCGGACCGGCGGAGCCCGGTGACGAACCGCCCGCGCTGCGGGCTTCTCGGAACAGACCCGTGGACGCCGACGGCACGTCCGTCACCTGCTCGCGTACGGCGGTTCGTACCCGACGTGCACGCCGGCTGCCGGAAGCCGATGCGGACACGCACCACACACCGGCGTGCTGGAAATCGGCGCCTGGCACCTGCGAGAACGACCCGACCGTGGTGCTCGACCCGTTCAACGAGCCCTACCCCCGACCGAGCGACCTCCACGGCCGGCCAGGCGTGGCAGTGCCGGGCGGGGACGCCGGCACCTGCCCCGGCATCGGGTACGAGGCCGCCGGTATGCAGGATCTGGTCGACGCCATACGGTCCACCGGGGCCGAGGAACGTGGGCGACCTCGCCTCCCGACATGCGTACGACGTCAACTCCCGTGCCGACGAGAGCTGTCGGCACTCCAAACTCGGCCCCCCCGTCGCCGCCCAGGTTCCGCTGGTGGCAGGGGAGAACGGTGAGAACACCTGCTCGCGACGGTTCGCCGAACAGGTCATGCAGTGGTTCGACGACCGCGGACTGCCGTACGGGCCGGACCTGGAACACCTGGGACCGCTCCACCGGTCCGTCCCCGATCTCGGACCACGACGGGACCCCACCGCGTACGGCATCGGGCTGCGTGATCGTCCGCGCGCCCTGAACGGCTGGCACCGGCACCACCGCACCACCCGAGACCGCCAGGGACACGCGCACCACCGCAACCACCGCAACCACCGCAACCACTAGGGAAACGCGCACCCATCGACACCCGCAACCGAGAAGGAAACCCGCACTCATGAGCCGTAGCAGAACAGCGATACTCGCCGCGCTGGCGCTGGTCGCCGGGGCCTCCGGGACGGCACTCGCCGTCGTCCCCGGTGACGCCGGCATCGCCGCCGTGCCGTGCACCGTCGACTACAAGGTGCAGAACGACTGGGGAACCGGTTTCACCGCCAGCGTCACCGTCACCAACAACTCGGCCGCCAAGTCGAGTTGGGCCGTGAAGTGGTCGTACGCCGGGAACCAGAAGGTCACCAACGGCTGGAACGCGAAGGTCACCCAGTCCGGCACGGCCGTCACCGCCGCCAACGAGAGCTACAACGGCACACTGGCGACGGGCGGTTCGGCCAGCTTCGGGTTCCAGGGCACCTACAGCGGCAGTAACGCGCTCCCGGCGACGTTCACCCTCGACGGCGTCACCTGCAACGTCGACGGCGGCCCCACCGGCCCCGGTCCGACGGACCCCGGCCCGACAGGTCCCGGCACCAAGGTCGACAACCCCTACGCCGGCGCCAAGGTGTACGTGAACCCCGAGTGGTCGGCCAAGGCCGCGGCCGAACCGGGCGGCAGCCGCATCTCCAACCAGCCCACCGGCGTCTGGCTCGACCGCACCGCCGCGATCAACGGCGTCAACGGCGGCATGGGCCTCCGCGACCACCTTGACGCGGCGCTGACGCAGAAGGGCTCCGGCGAACTCGTCGTCCAGCTGGTCATCTACAACCTGCCCGGCCGTGACTGCGCCGCCCTCGCCTCCAACGGCGAGCTGGGCCCGACGGAGATCGACAAGTACAAGACGCAGTACATCGACCCGATCGCGGCGATCCTCGCCGACTCGAAGTACGCCGGGCTGCGCATCGTCAACACCATCGAGATCGACTCGCTGCCCAACCTCGTCACCAACACGGGCAGCCGCCCCACGGCCACCCCGCAGTGCGACGTGATGAAGGCCAACGGCAACTACCAGAAGGGCGTCGGCTACGCCCTGAACAAGCTCGGTGACGCGCCCAACGTCTACAACTACATCGACGCCGGACACCACGGCTGGATCGGCTGGGACGACAACTTCGCCGCCAGCGCCGCCATCATGAAGGAGGCGGCCACCACCGAGGGCGCCACCGTCAACGACGTCCACGGCTTCATCACCAACACGGCCAACTACAGCGCCCTGAAGGAGAACAACTTCACCATCAACGACTCGGTGGCCGGCAAGTCGGTCCGCGAGTCGAAGTGGGTCGATTGGAACCGCTACGTCGACGAGCTGTCCTTCGCCCAGGGCTTCCGCAACCAGCTGGTGACGACCGGCTTCAACTCCGGTATCGGCATGCTGATCGACACCTCCCGCAACGGCTGGGGCGGCACCGCCCGGCCCGCCGGTCCGGGCGCCACGACCAGCGTCGACACCTACATCGACGGCGGCCGCTACGACCGCCGCATCCACATCGGCAACTGGTGCAACCAGGCGGGCGCCGGTCTCGGCGAACGTCCGCAGGCGGCCCCCGCGGCCGGGATCGACGCGTACGTCTGGATCAAGCCGCCGGGTGAGTCCGACGGCTCCAGCAGCGCCATCCCGAACGACGAGGGCAAGGGCTTCGACCGGATGTGCGACCCGACGTACACGGGCAACCCGCGCAACGGCAACAACCTGTCGGGCGCCCTGCCCAACGCGCCGGTCTCCGGGCACTGGTTCTCCGCCCAGTTCCAGCAGCTGATGCAGAACGCCTACCCGCCGCTGCCGTAACCGCTCGCCCCGCCGGGGATCACCGCCCCGCTCCTCCCCGGCGCAAGTCCGCCGCTCCCGTCCGACGGGAGCGGCCGGGCCGCGTCACCTGGGAAACCGCTGTGGAATTTTTGCCGCCTCGGCAACAGTGGTGGCCTCCGGCCGGTGCGTCGGCGCACGCTGTCGGCATCACGGACGAGAGGCTGACCACCATGGCGCACCAGCAGAACGAACAGCACCGGCACGACGGCCACGCCCGCGACGGCCACGCCCACCACAGCCACGGGCATGGGCATGGGCACGGCACCGAGATCGACTGGGCCGCGATGGCCGCGCACCTGGAGGCCCAGGCCGAGCTGTTCACGCCTCTGTACGAGAAGGCCTTGTCCTGGCTCGGCAAGGAGGTGACCGAGCCGGGGCTGATCGTCGACGCCGGCAGCGGACCCGGCGTGGTGTCCTGCCTGTTCGCCGAGGTGTTCCCGGGTGCGCGGGTCATGGCCGTCGACGGCTCCGGACCGCTCCTGGAGCGGGCGCGGGCACGGGCGTGCCGACTCGGACACGGCGACCGCTTCGGCACGCTGACCGGCGAACTTCCCGCGGTGCTGGATGAGTTGGAGTACCCCGCCGACCTGATCTGGGCCGGTCGCAGTCTGCACCACCTGGCCGACCAGCGTGCAGCCCTCGCCGCGTTCGCCGAGCGGCTGGCGCCCGGCGGCACCCTGGCGATCATGGAGGGCGGCCTGCCGAGCCGGTTCCTGCCGCGTGACCTGGGGTTCGGCCGTCCCGGCCTGGAGGCGCGGCTCGACGCGCTGGAGGCGGAATGGTTCGCCCGGATGCGGGCCGACCTGCCCGGAGCCGTCGAGGAGGCCGAGGACTGGGCCGCGCTGCTGGGCGCCGCAGGCCTGAAGCGCCCCCGCAGCCGCAGCTTCCTGCTCGATCTGCCGGCCCCCGCCTCCGACCGGGCCCGCGGCTACGTCGCCGACCGTCTCGGCCGCCTCCGTGACATCTTCGGCGACACCCTCGATCCGGGCGACCGGGCCGTGCTCGACCGGCTGCTCGACCCGCGGGACCCGGCGGGCGTGCACCGCAGGCCGGACGTGTTCGTGCTGGCCGCCCATTCGGTGCACACCGCGGTCAAGTCGGTCTAGAAAAAAGGGACTTGACTTGGAGAGCGCTCCAAGTGATGGACTCCGTGCCGTTCACGCGACGCACAGGGGGTACACCATGAGCAGCTCTCCGGACAGGTCGGGAGCACCGGACGCGACGGCCGCACCCGTCGCCCTCATCACCGGCGGCGGCAGCGGCATCGGCGCCGCCGTCGCGCGGCGCCTGCTGGACGCCGGGTACCGGGTCACCGTGACGGGCCGTGGCGAGCAGCGCCTGCGCGCCTTCGCCGCGGAACTCGGCGACCCGGAGGGGCTGTCGACGGTCGTCGGCAGTACCTCCGACTACGACCACGTACAGTCGGCGGTCGACCGTACGCTCAAGGAATACGGTCGACTGGACACAGTCGTCGCCAATGCCGGCATCGCCACCCACGACTCCGTCGCCGAAGGCGACCCCTCCGGCTGGACCGACATGGTCCTGACCAACGTGCTGGGCCCCGCCTTCCTCGTCCGCGCCTCCATCGACGCGCTCAAGGAGACCCGCGGCCGGATCGTCCTGATCGGCAGCGTCGCGGGCTTCGTGCCGACCCCGGGCAACATCTACGGGGCGACGAAGTGGGCGGTGACCGGGCTCGCCGAGAACACCCGCCGGCAGGTCACCGAGTGGGGCGTCGGCGTCACCCTGATCGCCCCCGGCCGGGTGGAGACCCCGTTCTGGGACGGCTACGGCAGCCTGCCGCCCGGGCACCTGCTGACCGCCGACCAGATCGCCGACTCGGTCGTGTGGGCGATCCGCCGGCCCGAGGGGGTCGACATCAACACCGTCGTCGTACGCCCCGTGGGCCAGCCCAACTGACGTACGCCCGAAAAGGGCACGACCGGCACGCGAAGGGCGCCCCTCGAGGAGGGCGCCCCGGCTGCGCCGTCCCGCTGCCGTCCGGGGACTCAGCCGACGTCGAACGTGGCCGGGTCCGGCCCGATCCGCCGGTCCTCGTTCAGCGCGCTGATCGCGGCCAGGTCCTCGGTGTCCAGGCTGAAGTCGAACACCTCGATGTTCTCCTTGATCCGCGACGGCGTCACGGACTTCGGAATCACGATGTTGCCGAGCTGGACGTGCCAGCGCAGCACGACCTGGGCCGGGGTGCGCTCGTGCTTCTGGCCGATGGCGACGATCGCCGGCACTTCCAGCAGCCCCTTGCCCTGGCCCAGCGGGGACCAGGCCTCGGTGGCGATGCCCTGCTCCGTGTGGAACTCGCGCGAGGCGTGCTGCTGAAGGTGCGGGTGCAGCTCGATCTGGTTGACCGCGGGGATGACCGAGGTCTCGGCGATCAGCCGCTCCAGGTGCTCCGGCAGGAAGTTGGAGACGCCGATGGCCCGCGTGCGGCCGTCCGCGAGGAGCTTCTCGAAAGCCTTGTACGTGTCGACGTAGCTACCGCGGGCCGGCAGCGGCCAGTGGATCAGGTACAGGTCGAGGTAGTCCAGACCCAGCTTCTCCAGCGAGGCGTCGAACGCGCGGAGCGTCGCGTCGTACCCCTGGTCGCTGTTCCAGAGCTTGGTGGTGACGAAGAGGTCCTCGCGGGCCACGCCCGAGGCGGCGAGAGCCTTGCCGGTGCCCTCTTCGTTTCCGTAGATCGCCGCTGTGTCGATGCTGCGGTACCCGGCCTCCAGCGCGGTGGCCACCGCCCGCTCGGCCTCGTCGTCCGGCACCTGCCAGACACCGAAACCCAGCTGGGGCATCTCGACGCCGTTGTTCAGGATGATCGGGGGGACCTTGCTGCTCACTAGCTCTTGATCCTTCGGTTGTCCGTCAAGGGGTGTTCCCATGGTCAACGATCACGGGGCGTGATGCATTCCTGACCCCCGCATTCGCGGCCCGGAACGCGGGGTCCGGGCCGCGCGACCCGGAAGGCGCGGCGGGGTTCACGTCCGGTACAGCGCGTCGACCTCGTCGGCGTACGCGTTCTCGATGGCCTTGCGCTTCAGCTTCAGGGATGGGGTGAGCAGGCCGTGCTCCTCGGTGAACGGCTGGGCGAGGATGCGGAAGGTGCGGATCGACTCGGCCTGCGACACCAGGGTGTTCGCCGCCACGACGGCCCGGCGCACTTCCGCCTCCAGGTCCGGGTCGCCCACCAGTTCCGTGGGCGTCAGCTGCGGTTTCCTGCGCATCTGGAGCCAGTGTTCGACGGCTTCCTGGTCGAGGGTGACCAGGGCGGCGACGAACGGCCGGTCGTTGCCGACGACGATGCACTGGTTCACCAGCGGATGGTCCCGGACGCGTTCCTCCAGCAGCCCCGGCGAAACGCTCTTGCCGCTGGAGGTGACGAGGATCTCCTTCTTGCGGCCGGTGATGGTGAGGTAGCCGTCCTCGTCGAGGGAGCCGAGATCGCCGGTCGCGAGCCAGCCCTCGTGCAGGGTCTCGTCGGTGGCCTTGGGGTTGTTGAGGTACCCCTGGAAGACGTTGTCGCCGCGCAGCCAGATCTCGCCGTCGTCCGCGATGTGCACGGTCAGTCCCGGGATGGCCTGGCCGACGGTGCCGTAGCGGGTGCGTCCGGGCGGGTTGGCGGTGGCGGCCGCGGTGGTCTCGGTCAGGCCGTAGCCCTCGTAGATCTGCACGCCCGCGCCGGCGAAGAACAGGCCGAGCCTGCGGTCCATCGCCGAGCCGCCGGACATGGCGTGCCGGACGCGACCGCCCATGGCCGCGCGCACCTTGGAGTAGACGAGCTTGTCGAACAACTGGTGCTGCATGCGCAGGCCCGCCGTGGGGCCCGGTCCGGTGCCCCACGCCTTCGCCTCGACGGCCTCCGCGTAGTCCACCGCCACCTCGACGGCCTTCTCGAACGGCCCGGCCCTGCCCTCCCGCTCGGCCTTGCGGCGCGCCGCGTTGAAGACCTTCTCGAAGATGTACGGCACGGCGAGGAAGAACGTCGGCCGGAACGCGGCCAGGTCGGGCAGCAGGGCGGCGGCGTGCAGCTGGGGCTGGTGGCCGAAGCGGACCCGGCCGCGGATCGCGGCGATCTGCACCATCCGGCCGAAGACGTGCGCGAGCGGCAGGAACAGCAGGGTCGCCGCCTCGTCGCCCTTCCTGGAGTGGAACACCGGCTCCCAGCGCTCGATCACGGTGTCCGCCTCGAACATGAAGTTGCCGTGTGAGATGACACAGCCCTTGGGGCGGCCGGTCGTACCGGACGTGTAGATGACCGTCGCGGTCGAGTCGGGGGTGACGGCCTCCCGGTGCCGGTGCACGACCTCGTCCTCGATGTGGGCGCCGGCGTCGTACAGCTCGCGCACGCACCCCGCGTCCAGCTGCCACAGCCTGTGCAGCCGGGGGAGGCGGTCGATGACGGTGGCGATCGTCATCGCGTGGTCCTCGTGCTCGACGATCGCGGCGGTGACCTCGGAGTCGTACAGCATCCAGAAGCACTGCTCCGCCGAGGACGTGGAGTAGACGGGGACGACCTGGGCGCCGATGGTCCACAGGGCGAAGTCGAACAGGGTCCACTCGTAGCGGGTGCGCGACATGATCGCGACGCGGTCGCCGAACCGGATGCCCTGGGCGAGCAGGCCCTTGGCGAGGGCGAGGACCTCGTCGCGGAACTCGGCGGAGGTCACGTTCCGCCACTCGCCCCGCTCGTCCTTGCGGCCCAGCGCGACGCGCCGAGGGTCGTCCTGGGCGTGCTGGAACACGACGTCGGCCAGACCGCCCACCGGCGGTGCCGACGCCAACGGAGGGTTGGTGTACTCGCGCAAACCCCGCACCCCGCTTCCCATGGCCGCACAGCGCCGTGAAAGCTACCCCACCCCCGCGCGGGGCGGGAGGGGTCCGGAAAGCGAGCGACGCTCTTGTCCGCGCTGGTCAGTGCGGGAAAATGGGCTCACATGCGGAAGGGTCGGACAGAAAACTGACTGAGGAGTAAGTTTCGGTGCCGTAATCTCCACCGAATCTGCCCGACCCGCTTACGGGGCCCGGCCCGCTTACGGTGCCGACCCGTTTACGGTGCCGGCCCGCTTACGGGGCCCGGCCCCCGCGCGAGAAGCCGGTGGCGCGTCGGTGCCCTCCCCCGGTCCAGCGCCGGAGCAGCCGATTCCGTCACACCGTCACCCCTCGTCGCGGGCCGAGGCCGGGGCCGCTGGTCCGGGCGTCAGCCGGGACCGCTCGTGCGGTCCGTGCCCGCCGGGCGCGACCCGCCCCGGTGCAGCCGGTCGCCGCCCGCCAGGATCGCCGCCGCGAGCGCGTCCGCCGCCCCCTGGGCGGCCGTACGCCGCCGCCCGTGCACCAGGACGAACTCGACCCGGCCCAGCTCGGGCAGGCCCGCCCGCTCCGGGACGCGCACCAGGCCCGGCGGGATCAGACCGCGCGAGTGCGCCATCACGCCCAGGCCCGCGCGGCCGCCGCGATGAGCCCGTTCAGGCTGCCGCTCGTGCACGCGATCCGCCACGCCCGCCCCTGCCGCTCCAGCGCCTCCAGGGCGAGGGCGCGGGTGATCCCCGGCGGCGGGAAGACGATCAGCGGCACCGGCCGGTCGGCGTGCAGCCGCAGCCGGTCCGCGCCGATCCACACCAGCTCGTCGTGCCGGACCAGCTCGCCGCGCGGGTCCTCGGGGCGCCGCTTGGCCAGCACCAGGTCCAGTTTCCCGGCCGCGAGCTGCTCGTGCAGCGTGCCGGACAGCTCCACGGTCAGCTCCAGGTCGACCTCGGGGTGGTCGTGCCGGAAGCCCTCCAGGATCTCCGGCAGCCGCGTCAGCACGAAGTCCTCGGAGGCGCCGAAGCGCAGCCGGCCGCGCAGCCGGGTACCGGTGAAGAAGGCTGTCGCCTGCTCGTGCACCTCCAGGATGCGGCGCGCGAAGCCCAGCATCGCCTCGCCGTCCTCCGTCAGCTCGACCGAGTGCGTGTCGCGGGTGAACAGCGTCCGCCCGGTGGCGTCCTCCAGCCGGCGTACGTGCTGGCTGACGGTCGACTGGCGCAGCCCGAGCCGCCGGGCGGCCTGCGTGAAGCTCAGGGTCTGGGCGACCGCCAGGAAGGTGCGCAGCTGGGACGGCTCGTACACACCGGCCACCGTACCGGCTATCACGCCGCGCGATGACAGTGAGAGCGGTATACCGGATTCCCGATCACGGGGCCTGGGAGGACGATGGACGGGGGCCCCGCGGTCCCGCGGCACACGGACGAACGAGCAAGAACGATCAACGAGCGAGAACGAGCAAGTGGAGCACCGTGAAACGCCTGCGCTGGCCGAGCTGGATGCCGATCGACCCGTACATCCTGCTGTTGCTCGGGACGGTCGGTCTCGCGGCGCTCCTACCGGCCCGCGGTACCGCCGCCGACGTGGCCTCCGGCGCCTCGACGGCCGCGATCGCCTTCCTGTTCTTCCTGTACGGCGCCCGCCTGTCCACCCGGGAGGCGGTGGACGGGCTCAGGCACTGGCGCCTGCACGCCACCGTCCTCGCCTGTACGTTCGTGATCTTCCCCCTGTTGGGAATGGCCACCCGCGGCCTCGTCCCGGTGATCCTCACCGACCCGCTCCACCAGGGACTGCTGTTCCTGACCCTGGTCCCGTCGACCATCCAGTCCTCGATCGCCTTCACCTCGATCGCCCGCGGCAACGTGCCCGCCGCGATCTGCGCCGGCTCCTTCTCCTCACTGGTCGGCATCGTCGTCACACCGCTGCTCGCGGCCGCCCTGCTCGGCAGCAGCGGCGGCTTCTCGGCGGACTCCGTCGTCGAGATCGTGCTGCAACTGCTCGTGCCGTTCCTGGCGGGCCAACTGCTGCGCCGCTGGATCGGCGGATTCGTCACCCGGCACAGGAAGGTCCTCGGCTACGTCGACCGCGGCTCGATCCTCCTCGTCGTCTACACCGCGTTCGGCGAGGGCATGGTCCAGGGCATCTGGCACCAGGTCAGCCCCGCCCGGCTCGCCGGTCTGCTGGCCGTCGAGGCCGTCCTGCTCGCGGTGATGCTCGCGCTGACCTGGTACGGCGCCAAGGCGCTGCGGTTCGACCGGGCGGACCGGATCGCGATCCAGTTCGCCGGCTCCAAGAAGTCCCTGGCCTCGGGACTGCCCATGGCGAGCGTCCTGTTCGGCGCGCACGCCTCCCTCGCCGTACTGCCCCTGATGCTCTTCCACCAGATGCAGCTCATGGTGTGCGCGGTCATCGCCAAGCGCCGGTCGCACGACCCGGAGGCGGAGGCGGACGCCGGGGCGGAGACGGAGACGGCGGCGGCGAGGGCCTGAGGCGGCGGCGCGAGGGTCTGGGGGTCTGGGACGGCGGCGCGAGGGTCTGAGGCGGGGCCCCTACGACGCAGGGGGCGCTCCCCGCCGGTCGGAGCCCCGCCGCCGTGCCGCGGGCAGCCGCGTCAGCCCCGCGCGGCCGCGGTCCGCAGGGCGATGCGGTCCTCGCCCGCGTACACGTTCATGGAACTGCCCCGCAGGAAGCCCACCAGCGTCAGTCCCGTCTCCGCCGCCAGGTCCACCGCGAGCGAGGACGGCGCCGACACCGCCGCGAGCATCGGGATGCCCGCCATCACGGCCTTCTGCGCCAGCTCGAACGAGGCCCGGCCCGACACGAGAAGGATGGCCCGGGACAGCGGCAGGCCGCTGTCCCGCAGGGCACGGCCGACCAGTTTGTCGACCGCGTTGTGCCGGCCGACGTCCTCGCGGACGTCCAGCAGTTCGCCGTCCTCGGAGAACAGGGCCGCCGCGTGCAGACCGCCGGTTCGGTCGAAGACGCGCTGGGACTCGCGCAGCCGGTCGGGGAGGACGGCGAGGAGTTCGGGTGCGACGCGGAGCGGGGGAGTGTCGGCGATGGGCCACCGGGTCGTCGTACGGACCGCGTCCAGGCTGGCCTTGCCGCACAGCCCGCAGGAGGAGGTCGTGTAGACGTTCCGCTCGAGGGTGATGTCGGGGATGGTGACACCGGGTGCCGTGCGCACGTCGACGACGTTGTAGGTGTTCGACCCGTCCACGGTCGCCCCGGCGCAGTAGACGATGTTCTGCAGATCGGATCCCTCGGCCAGTACCCCCTCGCTGACCAGGAATCCGGCGGCGAGCGCGAAGTCGTCACCGGGTGTGCGCATGGTGATGGCGAGGGGCTTGCCGTTCAGCCGTATCTCCAGCGGCTCCTCCGCGACCAGCGTGTCCGGACGGCTGGACACCACTGAGTCGCGGATGCGGAGCACCTTGCGTCGTTCGGTGACTCGTCCCATGTCGTCAGCCCCGGTTCTGTACGTGCTGGTAGCCGAAACGGCCCTTGATGCAGAGGTTGCCGTGGGTCACCGGGTTGTCGTGCGGCGAGGTGACCTTGACGATCTCATTGTCCTGCACGTGCAGCGTCAGGTTGCAGCCCACACCGCAGTACGCGCACACGGTCGTCGTCCGGGTCTGGGCCGACTCGTCCCAGGTGCCCGCCGCCCGCCGGTCGAACTCCGACCTGAACGACAGCGCGCCCGTCGGACACACCTCGATGCAGTTCCCGCAGTACACGCACGCCGAGTCGGTCAGCGGCGCGTCGTGCTCGACGGCGATCCGGGCGTCGAAGCCACGGCCCGCGACGGAGATCGCGAAGCTGTTCTGCCACTGCTCACCGCAGGCGTCGACGCACTTGTAGCAGAGGATGCACTTGTCGTAGTCGCGGACGTAGAGATCGTTGTCGACCCGGGGTTCCTCGTTCACGCGGGCCGCGTCGGGGCCGAAGCGGTCCGGTTTCGCCTCGTACTCCTTGATCCACTCCGCTGCCATCGGTGTCGTGGACAGATCGACCGAGGACGCGAGGAGTTCGAGGACCAGCTTGCGGCTGTGCCGGGCGCGTTCGGTGTCGGTGCGGACCTCCATGCCGGGCTCCGCCCGGCGGGAGCAGGCCGGGACGAGGGTGCGCGAGCCCTCGACCTCCACGACGCAGAGGCGGCAGGCGTTCTTCGGGGCGAGCGTGTCGCCCTGGCACAGGGTCGGCACGTCCTTCCCTGCCGCGCGGCAGGCGTCCAGGATCGTCGAGCCCTCCGGGGCGCGCACCGGTTCCCCGTCGATGGTGAACTCCAGCAGGCGGCGGGGGATCCCCAGCGGTGTCACGGTCATTCGTACGCCCCCAGACGGTCGATCGCTGACTCCACGGCGTTCCACGCGGTCTGCCCGAGACCGCAGATCGAGGCGTCCCGCATCGCGCGGCCGACCTCTCTGAGCAGGGCGACGTCCTCGGCGGCCGCCGCCCCCGTGCGCTCCACGATCCGGTGCAGCGCCTCCTCCTGGCGGACCGTCCCGACCCTGCACGGCACGCACTGCCCGCAGGACTCGTCGCGGAAGAACTCGGCGATCCGCAGGAGGAGCCGGGGAAGCGGAACGGTGTCGTCGAAGGCCATCACGACCCCGGAACCGAGGGAGGTGCCTGCCTCGCGGGTGCCCTCGAACGTGAGCGGGAGGTCCAGTTCGTCGGGGCGTACGAAGCCGCCGGCCGCCCCGCCGAGCAGAACCGCGCGCAACCGGTCCCGGACGCCCGCCGACTCCAGCAGTTCGCCCAGCGTGGCGCCGAACGGCAGCTCGTGGACACCGGGCCGCTCGACCGCGCCCGACACGCAGAACAACTTGGGGCCGGTGGACCTCGCGGTGCCGATCGCCGCGTACGCCGCGGCCCCCATGGTCAGGATCGGCAGGACGTTGACCAGGGTCTCCACGTTGTTCTCGACCGTCGGCCTGCCGAACAGGCCCTTCTCCACCGGGAACGGCGGCTTCGAGCGCGGCTCACCCCGGTAGCCCTCGATCGAGTTGAACAGGGCGGTCTCCTCACCGCAGACGTAGGCGCCCGCGCCGCGCCGGATCTCGATGTCGAAGGAGTGGCCCTGACCGAGGATGTCGTCGCCGAGCAGCCCACGGGCACGCGCCTGGTCGACGGCATGCTGCATACGGGATATCGCCCGCGGATACTCGCCGCGCAGATACAGATAGCCCCGGTGCGCGCCGACCGCGTACGCCGCGATCGTCATCGCCTCCACGAGCGCGTACGGATCGCCCTCCATCAGCACCCGGTCCTTGAACGTGCCCGGTTCCGACTCGTCGGCGTTGCACACCACATAGTGCGGACGGTCGGGCTGGGACGCCGTCGCCTGCCACTTGCGGCCGGTGGGGAAGGCGGCACCACCGCGTCCGACCAGCCCGGAGTCGGTGACCTCCCGGATGACACCGGCCGGGCCGAGGGCGAAGGCCTCGCGCAGAGCCGTGTAACCGCCGTGCGCCCGGTAGTCGTCGAGCGAGGACGGGTCCACCGCACCCACGCGGCGCAGCAGGACCAGCCCGTCCTGTCCCGCCTGCGGGACCGCCGTCTCCGCGGGCGGTTCCTCCGGCGCCGAGTCCGGCGCGCTCGCGGCCAGCACGGCCTCGCGCACGGTCGCCGGCGCCGCCACCGCCGTACGCACCGGGTCGCCCGCCCTGATCGCCAACGCGGCCGGGGCGCGTTCGCACAGGCCGAGGCAGGGGCCGCGCTCGACGTGGACGCCGCTGCCGGGGCCCAGCCCCGCCTCGATCCCGGCGCACAGGTCCTGCGCGCCGGCGGCCGTGCACGCCAGGTCCGTGCAGACGTGCAGGACGGTCGCCGGGCGGGGCCGGACGGAGAACATCGCGTAGAAGGTGGCGACCCCGTACGCCTCCGCCGGCGGCACGGTCAGCCGGCGGCACAGGTAGTCGAGGGCGCCCTCGCTGATCCAGCCGACCCGGTCGTTGATCGCGTGCAGCCCCGGCAGCAGCAGGTCGCGCCGGTCCCGCGCCGCGCGTCCGCCGCGCGCCCACCTGAGGTCGGCGTCGCTGCGGTCGGCACCCTCCCAGGAGGACTGCGGAGGGCCCAGCAGGGCGTCCACGGCCGCTCGTTCCTCGTCGGTCGGTTTGCTGTCGCCGAAGTGCAGGTCCACACCGTCACCTCACGTGGGTCGGGACGTAGGCCGGGACGGAGGCCGGCGCCGGGAGCTTCTCGATCCGGATCGCCGAGGCCTTGAACTCCGCCGTCCCCGCGATCGGGCAGTTCGCCTCGATCGTCAGCTGGTTGGTGTCCACCTCGTCGGGAAAGTGCATCGTCATGAACGCCAGTCCGGGCCGCAGCGCGGTGTCGACCCACACCGGCGCCGTCACCGACCCGCGCCGGGACGACACCCGCACCTCCTCCCCGACCACGACCCCGAGGTGCTCGGCGTCCTCCGGACACAGCTCCACGAACTCTCCGCGCCGCAGCGGGGAGGCGTAACTTCCGCTCTGCACACCGGTGTTGTAGGAGTCGAGGCGCCTGCCGGTGGTCAGCCGGATCGGGTACTCCTCGTCCGTGAGGTCGACCGGCGGATCGTGCCGCACGATCCCGAAGGCGCCCGGGGACCGCGCAGTTCCGGCTCCTTCTCCCACAACCGCCCGTGCAGATAGGTGGACTCGACCCGCTCGGTGCTCGGACAGGGCCACTGGATGCCCTGGTGCTCCGCCAGCCGCTCGTACGTCATCCCGTAGTGGTCCGGCGACACCGAACGCAGCTCGTTCCACACCGACTCGGCGTCGGCGTACTTCCAGTCGTGGCCGAGTCGGGACGCCAGATCGCAGAGGATGTCGATGTCCTCGCGGGCCTCGCCGGGCGGCGTCACGGCACGCCGCACGCGCTGAACCCGGCGTTCACTGTTGGTGGTGGTGCCCTCGGTCTCCGCCCAGCCGGCCGTCGCGGGCAGCACGACGTGCGCCAGCTCGGCCGTCTTCGTGAGGAAGATGTCCTGCACGACGAGGAAGTCCAGCGAGGTCAGCCGCCGCACCGCCTGCTCGCTGTCGGCCTCCGACTGCGCCGGGTTCTCGCCGATGCAGTAGACGGCCTTCAGCCCGCCCTCCTCCATCGCCTCGAACATCTCCGTCAGGTTCATCCCGTAGTGCGGCTGGATGACGGTGTCCCAGGCCGCCTCGAACTTCAGCCGGGTGTCCGGGTCGAGGATGTCCTGGAAGCCGGGCAGCCGGTTGGGTATGGCGCCCATGTCGCCACCGCCCTGCACGTTGTTCTGCCCGCGCAGGGGCTGGAGCCCGGAGCCGTACCGGCCGACGTGGCCGGTGAGCAGGGAGAGGTTGATCAGCGCGCGCACGTTGTCGGTGCCGTTGTGGTGCTCGGTGATGCCGAGGGTCCAGCAGAGCTGCGCGCGCTCGGCGCGGGCGTAGGCGTGGGCCAGGTCCCGGATCGCGGCGGCCGGTACGCCGGTCACCTTCTCCGTCAGGGACAGCGTCCACGGCTCGACCAGCGCCCGGTACTCCTCGAAGCCGCTGGTCGCCCGCTCGATGAAGGTGTGGTTCGCGAGCCCGGCGTGGATGATCTCGCGGCCGACTGCGTGGGCCATGGGAATGTCCGTGCCGACGTCGAGACCGAGCCAGCTCTCCGCCCATTCGGCGGTCGACGTCCGTCGCGGGTCGACCGCGTACAGTCGACCGCCGTTGTGAATCCCCTTCAGCACGTGCTGGAAGAAGATCGGATGCGCGAACCGGGCGTTGGAACCCCACATCACGATGACGTCCGCGTGCTCGATCTCCTCGTACGACGACGTCCCGCCGCCGGAACCGAAGGCCGCCGACAGGCCGGCCACGCTCGGGGCGTGACAGGTGCGGTTGCAGGAGTCGACGTTGTTGGTGCCCATGACGACCCGGGCGAACTTCTGCGCCACGTAGTTCATCTCGTTGGTGGCGCGGGCGCAGGAGAACATGCCGAACGCGCCGCGCGCGTCCGCCAGGCCCCGGGCCGTCCGGTCCAGCGCCTCGTCCCAACTCGCCTGCCGGAAGGGTTCGTCGAGGGAGTCGCGGACGAGCGGGTGGGTGAGCCGTGCGTAGGTCTTCGGGGTCCGGTCGCGTTTCCTCATGCGGCGCTCCTCAGCGCGAGCAGGTCCGAGATGGCGTGCACGGTGCGCAGGGTGGGCACCTCGACGCCGGTGATCTCCGCCAGTTCGACGACCGCCGCGAGGAGGACGTCGAGTTCCAGCGGCTTGCCGCGCTCCAGGTCCTGGAGCGTGGAGGTGCGGTGGTCGCCGACCCGCTCGGCGCCCGCGAGGCGGCGCTCGATGGAGACGCCCACCTCGCAGCCGAGGGCCTCGGCGACGGCGAGTGTCTCGCGCATCATCGTCTCGATGACCTGGCGGGTGCCGCCGTGCAGGCACATCTGCCGCATGGTGGCGCGGGCCAGCGCGCTGATCGGGTTGAAGGAGATGTTGCCGAGCAGCTTGAGCCAGATGTCGTTGCGCAGCTCGGGTTCGACCGGGCACTTCAGCCCGCCCGCCCGCATGGCCTCGCCGAAGGCGGTGCAGCGCGCGGACACGCTGCGGTCGGGTTCGCCGATCGAGAACCGGGTGCCTTCCAAGTGCCGCACGACGCCCGGCCCTTCCAGTTCGGTGGCGGCGTACACCACACAGCCGACGGCCCGTCCGGGCGCGAGCACCGCGCTGACCGTGCCGCCGGGGTCCACGCTCTCCAGACGGTGACCGTCGTGGGGGCCGCCGTGCCGGTGGAAGTACCACCAGGGGATGCCGTTCTGGGCGGCGACGACCGCCGTGGTGTCGTGCAGCAGTGGCTCGATCAGCGGCCCGCACGCCGCGTACGAGTGGGCCTTCAGGCCGAGGAAGACGTAGTCGACCGGGCCGATCTCGGCCGGGTCGTCGGTGGCATGCGCGCGGGCGGTGAAGTCACCGCGCGCACTGAGCACCCGCACCCCGTCCCGCCTCATGGCCGCCAGGTGCGGTCCACGGGCGACGAGGTGCACATCGGCGCCGGCGCGGTGGAGCGCGGCACCGACATAGGCGCCGATCGCACCGGCGCCGAGAACTGCGACTTTCACGGGAGCACTCCGTTCGGTTTGAGGGATACCGCGGAGGTGGAAGAGGCCGGCCGCAACCAGGCCGAATTCTGTCGACGGAATATTGTCTACAGTATGGAGGTGGGTCCAGCAAGGGTGCGCGCGCGGTCCCTACCGTTCACCGCATCCCGCATACCGTTCACCGCATACGGCGGATGCGCCGACTTTCCAACTCCCGTACGGCTGCCTACCGTCCGGGATCATGAGTCCCCCGGTCGCACCCCTGGGCTGGAGCCGCTGGCTCGTCCCGCCCGCCGCCCTCTCCGTCCACCTCTCCATCGGCCAGGCCTACGCCTGGTCCGTATTCAAGCCGCCGCTCGAATCCGCGCTCGGCCTCAGCGGCACGCAGAGCGCGCTCCCCTTCCAGCTGGCGATCGTCATGCTCGGCCTCTCCGCGGCGTTCGGCGGCACGCTCGTGGAGCGCAACGGGCCGCGCTGGGCGATGACCGTCGCCCTGATCTGCTTCTCGTCCGGCTTCCTCATCTCCGCGCTCGGCGCCGCCACCGAGCAGTACTGGCTGATCGTCCTCGGCTACGGCTTCGTCGGCGGCATCGGCCTCGGCATCGGTTACATCTCGCCCGTGTCCACACTGATCAAGTGGTTCCCGGATCGGCCCGGTATGGCCACCGGCATCGCGATCATGGGCTTCGGCGGCGGTGCGCTCATCGCCTCGCCCTGGTCGGCGCAGATGCTGGAGTCGTTCGGCTCCGACCACTCCGGGATCGCGCTGGCGTTCCTCGTCCACGGGCTGTCGTATGCCGTGTTCATGACCCTGGGCGTCCTGCTGGTGCGCGTGCCACGCCCCGCCGGGCCGGGCGCGCAGGGCGACCCCGGCGCCGCGGCGGGCGTGCAGGTCTCCGCCCGCACCGCCGTGCGCACCCCGCAGTTCTGGTGCCTGTGGGTCGTGCTCTGCATGAACGTGACCGCCGGCATCGGCATCCTGGAGAAGGCCGCCCCGATGATCACGGACTTCTTCGCCGACACCTCGACGCCCGTGTCCGTCACCGCCGCGGCGGGCTTCGTCGCCCTGCTCTCGGCCGCCAACATGGCCGGCCGCATCGGCTGGTCGTCGACCTCCGACCTCATCGGACGCAAGAACATCTACCGCGTCTACCTGGGCGTCGGCGCCCTCATGTACGCGCTGATCGCCCTGGTCGGCGACTCCTCCAAGCCCGTGTTCATCCTGTCCGCGCTGGTGATCCTCTCCTTCTACGGCGGCGGCTTCGCCACGATCCCCGCCTACCTCAAGGACCTGTTCGGGACCTACCAGGTCGGCGCCATCCACGGGCGACTGCTCACCGCCTGGTCGACGGCCGGCGTCCTGGGCCCGCTGATCGTGAACTGGATCGCCGACCGGCAGGAGGAGGCGGGCAGACACGGCTCGTCCCTCTACACCGCGTCCATGGTCATCATGATCGGGCTGCTCGTCGTCGGCTTCGTCGCCAACGAACTCGTCCGCCCCGTCCACGCCCGCCACCACCACGTCCCCGCCCCGAAGGAGGCCGCCGATGCCGCAGCCGACGCCGAAACCGGCTCCCCGACCGGTTCCGCGACCGATGTCGCAGGAGCCAGGCCCCAGCAGCCCGAATCCGCCTGACCGGCGACCGCTGACCGCCTTCGCCTGGCTGTGGGTGGGCGCACCGCTCGCCTACGGGCTGTACGAACTCGTACGGAAGGCCACGCAGCTGTTCACCGGATAGCGGGCGGGGCATCCGTCGCCGTGGCCCGACCGCCACGGCGGACGGATGTCCGGGCGGGGCGGGGATAGCGGGAAGCCGACAAGCCCGGCGCGGGTTTCCTGTCGCTTCACGTGCCCGCGTACCCGTGGGTCACTGATCAGACTGGGGGATTCCCGCTACCCAGGCAACGAGGGGGACCCCCCAATGAACGGCTCGCGCATCGCCGCCGTCGGTCACTACCAGCCCGCCAAGGTACTCACCAACGAGGACCTGGCGGAACTGGTCGACACCAATGACGAGTGGATCAGGAGCCGGGTGGGTATCCGCACGCGCCACATCGCCGGACCCGACGAGCCGGTGGACGAGCTGGCCGCGCACGCCGCCGCCAAGGCGCTCGCGGCGGCCGGTCTCACCCCCCAGGACATCGACCTGGTCCTCGTCGCCACCTCCACCGCCGTGAACCGCTCGCCCAACATGGCCGCCCGGGTCGCCGCCCGCCTCGGCATCCCGGGGCCGGCCGCGATGGACGTCAACGTGGTGTGCGCCGGGTTCACCCACGCGCTCGCCACCGCCGACCACACGGTCCGCGCGGGCGCCGCGACCCGTGCCCTGGTCATCGGCGCCGACAAGATGTCCGAGGTGACCGACTGGACCGACCGCACGACCTGCGTCCTGGTCGGCGACGGAGCGGGCGCCGCCGTGGTCGAGGCCTGCCCCGTCGGCACCGAGCCCGGGATCGGGCCCGTGCTGTGGGGGTCGGTGCCCGAGATGGGCCACGCGGTGCGCATCGAGGGGCAGCCGGCCCGGTTCGCGCAGGAGGGGCAGAGTGTCTACCGGTGGGCGACGACCCGGCTGCCGCCGCTCGCGAGGGAGGCCTGCGAGCGGGCCGGTCTCGTTCCGGAGGAGCTGGCCGCCGTGGTTCTCCACCAGGCGAACCTGCGCATCATCGAGCCTCTCGCGGCGAAGATCGGCGCCGTCAACGCCGTGGTCGCGCGTGATGTCACCGAATCGGGCAACACCTCCGCGGCGAGCATCCCGCTCGCCTTCTCCAAGCTGGTGGAGCAGGGCGCGATCACCAGTGGTGATCCGGTCCTGCTGTTCGGTTTCGGCGGCAACCTCTCGTACGCCGGGCAGGTCGTACGCTGCCCGTGACGGGCGGGTGTCGCGTATCCGGGCGACAGATGTGACGCGGTCGTCCACGCCCGGCTCTGGCTACAGTGAGCCGTAGACTGTAGACGAAAGACAATCGATACTGGCTTTCCGGCTGCCGGCGCCCGGCGCTGCCCAGGAGGGGGACCGACCGATGTTGTCGACAGGACTGCCGCAGGGTGCGGTGCCCAAGCTCGAACGCCCCGGCCCGCTGCGCGAGCGCGTGTACGAGGCCCTGCTCGAACTCATCACCACCCGCGCTCTCCAGCCCGGCCAGCACCTCGTCGAGAGCGAACTCGCCGGTCACCTCGGCGTCTCCCGGCAGCCGGTGCGCGAGGCGTTGCAGCGGCTGAACACCGAGGGCTGGGTCGATCTGCGACCTGCCCAGGGCGCGTTCGTGCACGAGCCGACCGAAGAGGAGGCCGACCAACTCCTCACCGTCCGTACGCTGTTGGAGGCAGAGGCGGCCCGGCTCGCGGCCGCGAACGCCGACAAGGCGGGTCTCGACGCTCTGTACGATCTCCAGGCGCAGGGCATGCTGGCGGTGGCCTCCGACGACGTGGACCGGGCCGTCCTCCTCAACGCCACGTTCCACGCGAAGATCATGGAGCTGGCGGGCAACGCGGTCCTCGCCGAGCTGGCGGGACAGGTCGACCGGCGTGTGCGCTGGTACTACACGCCCATCGCCCGACAGCGCGGTCACCAGTCCTGGATCGAACACCGGGACCTGATCGCCGCGATCGCGGAAGGCGACGAGCAGCGCGCCACCCAGCTCATGCGCGAACACACCGAACACACGCGCCGCTCGTACCACGCCCGCCAGAGGGCGTAACCCGGCGCCGAACCGTCACCGGCACCGCTCTCGCCACCTCTGCCGCCGCTCCGCCGCCACTCACCCGTGCCCTGCGTGCCCTCGACGCGCCGCAGGGCACTTCTTTGTCCTGTGAGTGGAGAAAGTTGACGGCAATCCGTGCACGACTTCTTCCCACTCCCGGCAACCGCTGCTACGTTCCCCTCGAAAGCACGACAGCAGGCGGCCGATCGAGACGGGGAGGGGTTCGTGAGGCGCATGACGGCACGACCCGCGAACGCCCACCAGGCCCGGCTGCTGCGGCTGTTGCGTGACGGAGGTCCCAACTCCCGCGCCCAGCTGGGCGACCAGGTCGACCTGTCACGGTCCAAGCTGGCCGTGGAGGTGGACCGGCTGCTGGAGACGGGGCTGGTCGTGGCCGACGGACTCGCCGCCTCGCGTGGTGGCCGCCGCTCCCACAACGTCCGGCTCAATCCCCAACTCCGTTTCCTCGGTGTCGACATCGGCGCGACCTCGGTCGACGTCGCCGTCACCAACGCCGAACTGGAGACGCTCGGACACCTCAACCAGCCCCTCGACGTACGGGAGGGTCCGGTCGCGGTCTTCGAGCAGGTGCTCGCCATGGCCGCGAAGCTCAAGGCGACGGGACTCGCCGAGGGCTTCGACGGCGCCGGCATCGGCGTCCCCGGCCCGGTCCGCTTCCCCGAGGGCGTACCGGTCGCGCCGCCGATCATGCCCGGCTGGGACGGCTTCCCCGTGCGGGAGGCGCTCAGCCAGGAACTCGGCTGCCCGGTCATGGTCGACAACGACGTGAACCTCATGGCGATGGGTGAGCAGCACGCGGGTGTCGCCCGCACCGTCGCCGACTTCCTCTGCGTCAAGATCGGCACCGGTATCGGCTGCGGCATCGTCGTCGGCGGCCAGGTCTACCGCGGTACCACCGGCAGCGCGGGCGACATCGGGCACATCCAGGCCGTGCCCGACGGCCGCCCCTGCGCCTGCGGCAACCGCGGTTGCCTGGAGGCCTACTTCAGCGGCGCGGCCCTGGCCCGCGATGCCATGGACGCCGCCCAGCAGGGGCTTTCGGCGGAACTCGCGGCACGGCTGGCGACGAACGGCGGCCTCACCGCCGTCGACGTGGCCGCCGCGGCAGCCGCGGGCGACGCCACCTCCCTGGACCTGATCCGCGAGGGCGGCAACCGCGTCGGCCAGGTCATCGCCGGGCTCGTCTCGTTCTTCAACCCCGGCCTGGTGGTGATCGGCGGCGGGGTGACCGGCCTCGGCCACACCCTGCTCGCCGCCATCCGCACCCAGGTCTACCGCCAGTCGCTTCCGCTGGCGACCGGCAACCTCCCCATCGTGCTCGGCGAGTTGGGCCCCACCGCCGGCGTCATCGGCGCGGCCCGCCTGATCAGCGACCACCTGTTCTCTCCCGCGTAGCCACCCTGCTCGTCCCGGCGACCCGTACCCACCCGCGTAGCCACCGTTCGTACCGGCCGATCCACCTCAGTCCTCTCACGAACCTCCACCGCCCTTCGTAGGGCACCGCCGTCCCAGCGCACTGCTCCGCCCTGCCCTGCTCCACCCCGCTCCACCCCAAGAGCGTCCGATTCCTGGCGTTCTGCCCTGACTCCGGCCCGCACGCCCGCCGAGGGGAACCCACATGGCACCAGTACCACCGCTGCTCAGCATGTCCGGCATCACCAAGTCGTTCCCCGGCGTCCGGGCCCTGGACGGCGTCGACCTCGACGTCCAGGCCGGTGAAGTGCACTGCCTGCTCGGCCAGAACGGGGCCGGCAAGTCGACCCTGATCAAGGTTCTGGCGGGAGCCCACCAGCCCGACGGCGGCACCATCCGCTGGCGGGGCGAACCCGTCGTCCTGCGCTCGCCGATCGCCGCCATGCGTCTCGGCATCGCCACCATCTACCAGGAACTCGACCTGGTGGAACACCTGTCGGTGGCGGAGAACGTCCACCTCGGCCACGAACCCACGGCCGCCGGTTTCGTCGTCCGCCGAAGGCTGGCCCGTCAGTCGACCTCGGCCCTGCTCAAGCGACTCGGGCACGCCGAGATCGATCCCGCCCGCCTGGTGGGCGAGCTGTCCGCGGCTCAGCAACAGGTGGTGTCCATGGCGCGGGCCCTGTCCCACGACGTCCGGCTGATCGTGATGGACGAACCGTCCGCCGCCCTCGACCCCGACGAGGTCGACAACCTCTTCCGGATCGTCGGCGACCTCACGGCGGACGGCGTCGCGGTCGTCTACATCTCCCACCGCCTGGAGGAGATCCGCCGCATCGGCGACCGCGTCACCGTGCTCAAGGACGGCCGGGCGGTGGCCGGCGGGCTGCCCGCGAAGACGACTCCCACCCGCGAGGTCGTCGCCCTGATGACGGGCCGCAACGTCGGGTACGTCTTTCCCGAGCGACCGGCGGACGGCGTGCCGCCGACCGGCGCGAAGCCCCTGCTGGAGGTGCGCGGACTGGCCAGGGAGGGCGAGTTCGAACCGATCGACCTCGACCTGCGGCCGGGGGAGATCGTCGGCCTGGCCGGGCTGGTCGGCTCCGGACGCTCCGAGATCCTGGAGACGATCTACGGCGCACGCAAGCCCACCGCCGGCCAAGTCCTGGTGGACGGGCGGCCGTTGAGGCCGGGCAGCGTGCGGGCCGCCGTACGCGCCGGGCTGGGTCTCGCCCCCGAGGAGCGCAAAGCCCAGGCCCTGCTGATGCTGGAGTCCGTCACCCGCAACGTCTCCGTCTCCACCCTCTCCCGCTTCTCACGCGCCGGCTGGATCGACCGCGGTGCCGAACAGGGCGCCGCCCGCGCCGCGACCCGCGAACTGTCCCTGCGACCCGACAACCCGTCCGTGCCGGTCCGGACCCTGTCCGGCGGCAACCAGCAGAAGGCCGTCCTGGCCCGCTGGCTGCTGCGGGGCTGCCGCGTCCTGCTGCTCGACGAGCCCACTCGCGGGGTCGACGTCGGCGCCCGCGCCGAACTGTATGCGGTCGTCCGTCGGCTGGCCGACGAAGGCCTCGCCGTGCTCATGGTCTCCAGCGAGGTGCCGGAGGTCCTCGGCCTCGCCGACCGCGTCCTGGTCCTCCGCGAGGGACGCGTGGTCCACACCGCACCCGCCCGCGAGCTGGACGAACACCGTGTACTCGACCTCGTCATGGAAGGAAGTCCGGCGTCATGACGCAGCCCGTCTCCCCGCCGCGGGGCAGCACCGACAAGGTGCCCCAGGCCCAACTCCCCGCCTGGCACGGCCTCGTGGCCCGTGCCGACATCCGCACCCTCTCCCTGCTCGGCGTCCTCGCCGCACTCGTCGTGATCGGCGGCATCACCAAGCCCGACGAGTTCCTCGACACCCGAAACCTGCAACTCGTCCTCACGCAGGGCTCGGTGATCGGTGTCGTCACGGTCGGCATGACCTTCGTCATCACCTCCGGCGGCATCGACCTCTCGGTCGGAGCGATCGTCGCCCTCGCCTCCGTCTGGGCGACCACACTCGCCACCCAGGAGTACGGTTTCGGCGGCATCCTCTTCACCTCCGTCCTCGTCGGCCTCGGCTGCGGCCTGGTCAACGGCCTGCTCATCGCCTACGGAGGCATGGTCCCGTTCATCGCCACCCTCGCGATGCTCGCCTCCGCCCGCGGACTCGCCCTGCAGATCACCGACGGCAAGACACAGATCGTCACCTCCGAGAGCATCCTCGACCTCGGCGAGCGTGACTCCTACGTCCTCGGCGTGCCGCCCCTCGTCATGGTCTTCGCAGTCGTGACGATCATCGGCTGGCTGGTGCTGAACCGCACCACCTTCGGCCGGCGCACCGTCGCCGTCGGCGGCAACGCGGAGGCCGCCCGCCTCGCCGGCATCGACGTACGCCGCCAGCGGCTGTACCTCTACCTGCTGTCCGGGTTGTGCTGCGGCATCGCCGCCTTCCTGTTGATCATCCTGTCCGGATCGGGTCAGAACACCAACGGCAACCTCTACGAACTCGACGCCATCGCCGCCGCGATCATCGGCGGCACCCTGCTCAGCGGAGGGCGCGGCACCATCGTCGGCTCCGTGCTGGGCGTCCTGATCTTCACCACGATCACCAACATCTTCGCCCTGAACAACCTGCAGAGCGACGTCCAGCAGATCGCCAAGGGCGCGATCATCGTCGCCGCCGTGCTGGTCCAGCGCCGTACCGCGAGCACGACCTGAGGAAAGGGTTCACCGCCATGCCAGAGCCGATGAGATTTCCGAGCCGCTTCGCCAGCCGCCGAGGTCTGCTCCTCGGGACCGCCGCCGTCTCGGCCGGCGCCCTGCTGACCGGTTGCACGAGCAATGGCCCCAAGGACGAGGAGCCCGCCGCCGACACCCGGCCGGCCGCCGACGACAAGCCCGGCAAGCAGGTCACCATCGGCTTCGCCGGACCCCAGGCCGACCACGGCTGGCTCAACGCCATCAATGACAACGCCAAGAACCGGGCCGAGAAGTACTCCGACGTCACCCTGGAGATCACCGAGGGTTCGAACGACACCGCTCAGCAGATCGGCCAGATCGAGACCCTCATCAACAAGAAGGTCGACGTGCTGGTCGTCCTGCCCGCCGACGGCAAGGCCCTCACCCAGGTCGGTCTCCAGGCGATGCGCGCGGGCATCCCGGTCGTCAACCTCGACCGGATCTTCAACACCCCCCAGGCGTACCGTTGTTGGATCGGCGGCGACAACTACGGCATGGGCCTCAGTGCCGGCCACTACATCGGCGAGAAGCTCAAGGGCAAGTCCGACGCCCGGGTCATCGAACTCGCCGGCCTGGACAACCTGGAACTCACCAAGCAGCGCACCCAGGGCTTCGACGACGCGCTGAAGAACTATCCCAACATCAAGAAGGTGGCCCGTCAGGCCGCCGACTTCACGGTCGAGTCCGGGCAGGCGAAGATGGCCCAACTCCTCCAGGCACAGTCGAAGTTCGACGCGCTGTGGAACCACGACGACGACCAGGGCGTAGGCGCGTTGCGCGCCATCGAACAGGCCGGCCGCGACGACTTCATGATGGTCGGCGGCGCGGGTGCCCTCTCCGCCTTCCAGGCGATCAAGCAGGACAACGGCGTCCTCAAGGCCACCGTCCTCTACCCGCCCACCATGGCCGCCTCCGCCATCGACCTCGCCCGTGCCCTCGGGCAGAGCAAGGGTGTCGGCGGCCTCGCCGAGTACGAGATCCCCGCCTCGATCACCCTCTACTCGGCGGTGGTCGACAAGGAGAACGTCGACCAGTACATGTCCACCGGCTTCCGGTGAGACACGGGCTCCGCCCGGCCGGCCGGCCGACCCGCGCCGGTCACCGGGCGGAGGCCACCGGGGCGCGCCGGTGACCGGGGAACCGCTTCCACCCCCCGCTTCCACCCCGTTTCCGCCTCGACTCCCGCCGGCTCCCGCCGGGCGCACGCCGTCGGCTCCCGGCAGCGGTGCGCGGCGCAGTGATACGCGCCCCAGGGGGTGCGGCGGACCGGGACGCATGCGGGGGAGAGGGGCGTGTCCCGGCGGGGCGGTGCGTGCGACAGCGGGCCGTACCGGGGTGCGGACCGACGAGCGACCCGACCGGTGAGGCGTCCCCACCGACGGCCCGACCCGAGCCGCCCGCCCGGCAGGCCCCACCCCCCACCGTGCCACGACGACGAGGAGGACACCTGCATGGAACAGCCGCAGCAGTCAGCGGGCCCGGAGGAGGCCGGCGCGGAGGCCGGCAAGCCCCCGCTCCGCGTCGGCATGGTCGGCTACGCCTTCATGGGCGCCGCCCACTCCCAGGGCTGGCGCACCGCGGGCCGCGTCTTCGACCTGCCCCTGCGCCCGGTGCTCACCGCGCTCTGCGGCCGCGACGCCGCCGCCGTCCGCGCGGCGGCCGACCGGCACGGCTGGGCGACGACCGAGACCGACTGGCGGGCGCTGATCGCACGCGACGACGTGGACCTGGTCGACATCTGCACACCCGGCGACAGTCACGCCGAGATCGCGCTCGCCGCGCTGGCCGCCGGCAAGCACGTCCTGTGCGAGAAGCCGCTGGCGAACACGGTCGAGGAAGCCGAGACCATGGCGCACGCTGCCGAAACCGCTTTCACGACACGCGGTCGGCTGGCTATGGTCGGCTTCAACTACCGCAGGGTCCCCGCCACCGCGCTGGCCCGGCGCATGGTGGCCGAGGGGCGGCTCGGCCCGCTGCGGCACGTCCGGGTGACGTACCTCCAGGACTGGCTCAACGACCCGGAGTTCCCGCTGACCTGGCGGATGCGCAAGGAGCTGGCGGGCTCCGGCTCCCTCGGCGACCTCGGCGCGCACATCGTCGACCTCGCACAACACCTGGTGGGGGAGCGGCTGGCCGGGGTCTCCGCGCTCACCGAGACCTTCGTGCGACAGCGGCCGCTGCCCGGCGGGCCGAGCAGCGGCCTGGCCGGGGCCACCGGTGGGGCAGCCCACGGCACCGGCACGGTCACCGTCGACGACGCCGCCGTGTTCACCGGCCGCTTCACCTCCGGCGCCCTCGCCTCCTTCGAGGCGACCCGCTACGCCACCGGCCGCAAGAACGCCCTGCGCCTCGAACTCAACGGGGAGCGCGGCTCGTTGGCCTTCGACCTGGAACGCCTCAACGAACTGTGGTTCCACGACGCCACCGAGCCCGCCGTCCACGCCGGCTTCCGCCGCATCCTCGTCACCGAGCCGGACCACCCCTACCTGGACGGCTGGTGGCCACCCGGCCACGGCCTCGGCTACGAGCACACCTTCGTGCACCAGGCGCGCGACCTCGTCCACGCCATCGCCGAGGGCCGGGTGCCGGAACCCTCCTTCGCGGAGGGACTCCAGGTCCAGCGCGTCCTCGCGGCCGTCGAGGAGAGCGCCGAGAAGAACTCCGTCTACACCCCGATCGCCGACTGAGGAGGCTCGCAGCATGCCCCGCAGATTCACACTCTTCACCGGCCAGTGGGCTGACCTTCCCCTGGAGGAGGTCTGCCGCCTCGCCCGCGACTTCGGCTACGACGGTCTCGAACTCGCCTGCTGGGGCGATCACTTCGAGGTCGACAAGGCCCTGGCCGACCCGACGTACCTCGATTCCAGGCGGGCCCTGCTCGACAAGTACGGCCTGCGCTGCTGGGCCGTCTCCAACCACCTCGTCGGCCAGGCGGTCTGCGACGCCATCATCGACGAACGCCACCAGGCCATCCTGCCCGCCCGGATCTGGGGCGACGGCGAACCGGAGGGCGTCCGGCGACGGGCCGCCGCCGAGATCGCCGACACCGCCCGCGCGGCGGCCGCGTTCGGCGTCGACACCGTCATCGGCTTCACCGGCTCCGCCATCTGGCACCTGGTCGCCATGTTCCCGCCCGCCCCGGAAACCATGATCGATCGTGGTTACGAGGATTTCGCCGAGCGCTGGAACCCGATCCTCGACGTCTTCGACGCGGAGGGCGTGCGGTTCGCGCACGAGGTCCACCCGAGCGAGATCGCCTACGACTACTGGACGACCGTACGCACACTGGACGCGGTCGACCGTCGACCGGCTTTCGGCCTGAACTTCGACCCCAGCCACTTCGTGTGGCAGGACCTCGACCCGGTCGGCTTCCTGTGGGACTTCCGCGACCGCATCTACCACGTGGACTGCAAGGAGGCCCGCAAGCGCCTCGACGGCCGCAACGGCCGCCTCGGCTCCCACCTGCCCTGGGGCGACCCGCGCCGCGGCTGGGACTTCGTGTCAGCCGGCCACGGCGACGTCCCCTGGGAGGACGTCTTCCGGATGCTGCGCTCGATCGACTACCGCGGCCCGGTCTCGGTGGAGTGGGAGGACGCCGGCATGGACCGGCTCCAGGGCGCCCCCGAGGCACTGAGACACCTCAAGGCCTACGACTTCGAGCCGCCGTCGGCCTCCTTCGACGCGGCGTTCGGCAACTGATCCCAGGCTCATCACCGGTCTTCCGGGATGACGGCGCATCCCGGCGCAAGCACCCGCACGTACATCCGGCCCCACCCTGGAGGCACCCGTGCACGGGAACGATCGCACCACCCGCACCACCGGCACCGGCAGACACCAGACCCGCAGACGACGTCCCTCGCTGCACAGGGCGATCGCCCTGTTCGGCGGCGCCCTGCTGGCCGGGGCGTCACTCGGCCTCACCGCACCCCAGGCCGGCGCAGCCGTCGCCGGCCGGGAAGCCCCCACCTCGGTCTCGGCCCCGACCTCGGTCTCGGCCCCGACCTCGGCCGTCGCCGCGGAGGACTTCCAGCAGGTCACCCTCGCCAAGGGTGAGGCGGAGGTCGGCGAGCCCATGTCGCTCGCCGTCCTCCCCGACCGCTCCGTCCTGCACACCTCGCGCGACGGCGAACTGCGCCTCACCGACGCCGCCGGCAACACCCGCCTGGCGGGCAAGCTCGCCGTGTACTCCCACGACGAGGAAGGCCTCCAAGGCATCGGCGTCGACCCGCAGTTCAGCACCAACCGCTTCATCTACCTGTACTACGCTCCCCCGTTGGACACCCCGGCCGGAGACGCCCCCGAGACCGGGACGGCCGCCGACTTCGCGCCCTTCGACGGCGTCAACCGGCTCTCCCGGTTCGTCCTGAGGACCGACGGAACCCTGGACACCGCCAGCGAGACGAAGATCCTCGACGTGCCGGCCTCCCGCGGGCTGTGCTGCCACGTCGGCGGCGACATCGACTTCGACGCGGCGGGCAACCTGTACCTGTCGACGGGTGACGACACCAACCCCTTCCAGTCGGACGGCTTCACGCCCATCGACGACCGCCCGAACCGCAACCCCGCCTTCGACGCCCGGCGTTCGTCGGGCAACACCAACGACCTGCGCGGCAAGATCCTGCGCATCAAGGTGAACGCCGACGGTTCGTACACGGTCCCCGACGGGAACCTCTTCGCACCCGGCACGGACAGGACGCGGCCCGAGATCTACGCGATGGGTTTCCGCAACCCGTTCCGGTTCAGCGTCGACAGGGAGACGGGCATCCTCTACGTCGGCGACTACGGCCCGGACGCCGGGTCCGCCGACCCGGCCCGCGGCCCCGCCGGACAGGTGGAGTTCGCACGTGTCACCCGCCCCGGAAACTTCGGGTGGCCGTTCTGCACGGGCGACAACGACCCGTACATCGCCTACGACTTCGCGACCGGAGTATCCGGTGAGCCGTTCGACTGCGCCGCCCCGAAGAACACCTCGCCCCACAACACCGGCCTCACCGACCTGCCGCCGGCCCAGCCCGCCTGGATCCCGTACGACGGCGGTTCGCTGCCCGAGTTCGGCAGCGGCTCGGAGTCGCCGATGGGCGGCCCGGTCTACCACTACGACCCGGCGCTCGACTCACCCGTGAAGTTCCCCGAGGCCTACGACGGCGACTTCTTCGCCGGGGAGTTCGGCCGCCGCTGGATCAAGCGGATCACCAGCGACGCCGACGGCACGGTGCAGGCGATCAACGACGTACCGTGGACCGGCACCCAGATCATGGACATGACCTTCGGTCCCGACGGCGCGCTGTACGTCCTCGACTACGGCGTCTCCTGGTTCGGCGGCGACGAGCACTCCGCCCTGTACCGCATCGAGAACGCCACCGACGGCCACTCCCCCGTCGCCCGGGCGACGGCCGACCGCACCTCTGGCCAGGCGCCGCTCAGGGTGCGCTTCTCCTCCGCCGGCACGACGGACCAGGACGGTGACGCGCTCACGTACAGCTGGGACTTCGGCGACGGTGCCACCTCCACCGCGACCGATCCCACGCACCGCTACCGGAAGAACGGCACCTACACCGCCACGCTCACCGCGAAGGACCCGAGCGGACGCACCGGAAGCGCGAGCGTGCAGGTGGTCGTCGGCAACACCGCACCCAAGGTCACCCTCGAACTCCCGCGGACGGGCAGCTGTTCAGCTTCGGCGACGCCATCCCGTTCAAGGTGCGCGTCACCGACCCGGAGGACCGCACGATCGACTGCTCGAAGGTCAAGGTCACCTTCGTCCTCGGCCACGACAGTCACGGCCACCCCGTCACCTCGGCGAACGGCTGCACCGGCACCGTCCAGACCAGCGCCGACGGCGGCCATGACGACGACGCCAACATCTTCGGCGTGTTCGACGCCGAGTACACCGACGGCGGAGGCGGCGGCCAGGCGGCGCTCACCACCCACGACCAGAACCTGCTCCAGCCCCGCCACCGTCAGGCCGAGCACTTCGGGGACTCCTCCGGCGTCACGGTGACCACCCGCGAATCGGCGCACGGCGGCCGGACGGTCGGCGCGATCTCCTCCGGCGACTGGATCTCCTTCACGCCGTACGTCCTCGCCGACGCCAAGAAGCTCACCGCCCGCGTCTCGTCCGCCGGGTCCGGCGGAACCCTCGAGGTCCGCGCCGGCTCGCCCACCGGCACCCTGCTGGGCAGGGCGACCGTGCCGGCCACCGGCGGCTGGGACACCTACCAGGACGTCAGCGCCGGCCTGTCCCGCGCCCCGAGGGGCACGACCACCCTCCACCTCGTCTTCAAGGGGAGCGGTTCGGGAGCCCTCTACGAGCTGGACGACTTCACCTTCACCACAGGCTGAGAGGAGGCTCTCATGCGCTCAACCGGCCGACTGGCCACGTCACTTGCGGGAGCCGCCCTGCTTCTCGGCGGTTTCACCCCGCCCGCCGTCCCGCACGCCCCGTCCACCGCGGACGCACGCGTGCTGGTCTTCTCCAAGACGGCAGGCTTCCGGCACGACTCGATCCCCGACGGCATCACCGCGCTCAAGGAGTCGGGCGGAACCGCGGGCTTCGCCGTCGACGCCACCGAGGACGCGGGCGCCTTCACGCCCACGAACCTGCGGCGCTACGACGCGGTGGTGTTCCTCTCGACCACCGGAGACGTCCTCGACGACACCCAGCAGCGCGCCTTCGAGGACTACATCCACCGCGGTGGTGGCTACGTCGGCATCCACGCGGCAGCCGACACCGAGTACGACTGGCCCTTCTACGGCGGCCTCGCCGGCGCCTACTTCGAGTCCCACCCGGCGATCCAGCCGGCCACCGTCGACGTCGAGGACCACGCCCACCCGGCGACCTCGGACCTCCCGCGGTCCTGGATCCGCACCGACGAGTGGTACAACTACCGCTCCAACCCCCGCGACCGGGCGCACGTCCTGGCCTCGCTCGACGAGTCCTCCTACTCCGGCGGCACCATGCGGGGCGACCATCCGATCGCCTGGTGCCAGGACTACCAGGGCGGCCGCGCCTTCTACACCGGCGGCGGGCACACGAAGGAGTCCTACGCGGATCCGGTATTCCGTAGACACCTGGTCGGCGGAATCCTGTATGCGGTCGGCGAGACCCAGGCCGACTGCCGACCGGAGAACGGATACCGTCCACTCTTCGACGGCAGCTCACTGGACGGCTGGCGGCAGGCCGGCCCCGGCTCCTTCACCCTCGACGACGACGGCACCCTCACGTCGTCGGGCGGGATGGGCCTGCTCTGGCACGCGACCTCGGGCTTCTCCTCGTACTCCCTGAAGCTCGACTGGAGGATGGCGAGCGCTTCCGGCGACGACAACTCCGGTGTGTTCGTCGGCTTCCCGCCCTCCGACGACCCCTGGTCGGCGGTGAACAACGGCTACGAGATCCAGATCGACGCCACCGACGTACCCGAGAGGACCACGGGGTCCGTCTACGGCTTCCGGTCCGCCGACCTGAAGAAGCGCGACCGTGCGCTGAACCCGCCGGGGGAGTGGAACACGTACGAGATCCGCGTCGAGGGCGAACGTCTGCGCGTGTGGCTCAACGGCGTGAAGATCAACGATTTCACCAACACCGATCCGACCCGGAGTCTGCGCGACGGTCACCTCGGTCTCCAGAACCACGGAGCCGACGACCAGGTGTCCTTCCGCGACGTCCGGATCAAGGAACTGCCCGTCAAGGGCTCCTGAACGGCGGCGGGCGGAGGACGCCGGACCTCCGCCCGCCGTCACCACCGCTGCCTTCTGCATGCTTCTTCGCCGCTCGCCGCTCGCTACACCCTCGGTGCTCCCCCCCGGCGCTCACCTCTCCGCGCTCACCTCTCCGCGCCCAGCTTCGCGCACGACAAGGAGGCCGCTCATGTCCGCGCCCCGCCAACTCCCCCCTCGTATCGGCGTCTGGCTGATCGGGGCCCGCGGCTCCGTCGCCACCACCGTCGTGGCGGGTTGCGCCGCCCTGACCGCCGGACTGCGCCCGCCGACGGGCCTGGTCACCGAGACCCCCGCCTTCGCCGACAGCCGACTGCCGCCCTGTCCTCCCTCGTCTTCGGCGGACACGACACACTGGACTGCCCGCTGCCCAAGCGCGCCGAACAACTCGCCGCCGGCGGCGTCCTCCCGCCCGGCCTGCCGGCCGCCGTCGAGGCCGAACTCGACGCCGCCGAGGGGGAGATCAGGCCGGGCGGCCCCCTCCCGGGGGAGACCCGCGACGAGGAACAGCTGATCGCCGCCTTCGCCACGGACATGCGCGACTTCGTGCGACGGAACGGACTGGCCCGCGCGGTCGTGGTGAACGTCGCCTCCACCGAACCCGCCCCCACCGGACCGGCCCTGCCCGCCAGCTCGCTCTACGCAGCGGCGGCCCTGCGCGCCGGCTGCCCCTACGTCAACTTCACGCCCTCGACCGGCCTGCACCACCCCGACCTGGCCACCCTCACCGCGTCGAGCGGTCTGCCGTACGCAGGGCGCGACGGAAAGACCGGGCAGACGTTGCTGCGGTCCGTCCTCGGGCCGATGTTCGCCCAGCGGGCCCTCGCGGTGCGGGCCTGGTCCGGCACCAATCTGCTGGGCGGCGGCGACGGAGCCGCCCTGGCCGACCCGGCGGCCGCCGCCGCCAAGAACGCCGGCAAGGAACGCGTTCTCGCCGACACCCTCGGCACGGTCCCCGAGGGCCAGGTGCACATCGACGACGTGCCCGCCCTCGGCGACTGGAAGACCGCCTGGGACCACATCGCCTTCGACGGTTTCCTCGGCACCCGCATGATCCTCCAGACCATCTGGCAGGGCTGCGACTCGGCTCTCGCCGCCCCGCTCGTCCTGGACCTGGCCCGTCTCCTCGCCCGCGCCCACGAGCGGGGTCTGTCGGGCCCCCGCCCCGAACTCGCCTTCTTCTTCAAGGACCCCGTGGGAGACGCACCGGCGTCCCTGGCGGAGCAGTACGCGGAACTGGAGAGCTTCGCCCGACGGCTGAGCGAGGAGGACGGACGGTGAGCGGGGGAGACGCGGTGGGCGCAGGAGAGACGGTGGGTGCGGGACAGGCGGTGGGCAAAGGACAGGTGGTGGGTGCGGGACAGGTGGTGGGTGCGGGACAGGCGGTGGGCGCAGGGCAGCGGTGGGCGCAGGGCAGGTGGCGAGCAATGGGC
>NZ_MPOH02000016.1:0-14566 GCF_001896135.2 Streptomyces phaeoluteigriseus | reverse complement strand
CCGCGCTCGACCGCCCTCGCGGCTGCCGCCCGCCGGGCCGTGGCCCAGGCGCCCGACGGCCGGGCGACCGCCCCGGACGCGTTCGGCCACCGCGCGGCCGCCCCGGAGGAGGTCGCCCACCGCGCCGAGCACCAGGCATCGCGGCCCACCCACCTGCCGCCCCTGCCGTCTCCGCCGCCCCCGACCCCCTCTCCCGCACCGCCCGGCGAGCCCTCCGCCACCCAGGAAGGGAGCACCCCATGACCCACCGCCACACCACCCCGGCGCCGTCACCAGGGGGCACCACCCCTGCCCCCGGCAGCACGCCCTCCGCCCTGGCACTCGCCCCCCTCGACGTCCTTCACGACCACCTCCGATCCCAACTGCCGGAACCGGCCCGCGCCTGGTTCCGCCAAGCCCTCGACGAGGCCGCCGCCCATCCCGGCACCCATGGCCCCATCTCCGTGTGGGAGCTGCGGCTCGCCGAGGCCGGTCGCCGCTGCGGCGGTCCGCACGCGGACGCCGTCCGGCTGCTCATCCTGCGCGCCGCCCGTGCCGACCCGACCGCCCTCGGCCGGGTGTACTTCCAGGGCACCGCCGACGAGCGCCGGGCCGTGCTGTACGCGCTGCCGCACCTCGTGCCCGGCCCGGACGCCCTGCCGCTGGTGGAGGACGCCCTGCGCACGAACGACACCCGCCTCCTGGCGGCCGCCGTCGGTCCCTACGCGGCCCGCCACCTCGACGCCCACGCCTGGCGCCACGCCGTCCTGAAATGCCTGTTCACCGGCGTGCCCGTCGACGCGGTGGCGGACCTCGCGGACCGGGCCCGCGCCGACACCGAACTCGCCCGCATGCTCGGCGACTACGCCGCCGAGCGCACGGCCGCGGACCGTCCCGTGCCCCGGGACCTGTACCGCGTCCTCGCCCTGACCGACTCGGCCGGCCCCGCCGGTCCCGTGCCCCCGCCGCACGCGACGCACCCCCACGGCACGGGCCACCCCCACGGCAAGGAGTCCTGATGCGCATCTTCGACCCCCACATCCACATGACCTCCCGGACCACCGACGACTACGAGGCCATGTACGCGGCCGGTGTCCGCGCCGTCGTCGAACCGTCCTTCTGGCTCGGCCAGCCCCGTACCTCGCCCGCCTCCTTCCTCGACTACTTCGACTCCCTCCTCGGCTGGGAACCCTTCCGGGCCGCTCAGTACGGCATCGCCCACCACTGCACCCTCGCTCTCAACCCCAAGGAGGCGAACGATCCGCGCTGCGTCCCCGTCCTCGACGAACTGCCGCGATATCTCGTCAAGGACCACGTCGTGGCCGTCGGCGAGATCGGCTACGACTCGATGACCCCCGCGGAGGACACCGCCCTCGCCGCCCAGCTCCAGCTCGCCGCCGACCACGGGCTGCCCGCGCTGGTGCACACCCCGCACCGCGACAAGCTCGCCGGGCTGCGCCGCACCCTCGACGTCGTACGGGAGTCCGCGCTGCCCGAGGAGCACCTCCTGATCGACCATCTCAACGAGACCACCGTGAAGGAGGCCAAGGACAGCGGCTGCTGGCTGGGCTTCTCGGTGTATCCGGACACCAAGATGGACGAGCGCCGCATGGTCGGGATCCTGCGCGCGTACGGGCCGGAGCGGGTCCTGGTGAACTCCGCCGCCGACTGGGGCCGCAGCGATCCGCTGAAGACCCGCGGCGTGGCCGATCTGATGCTGGACGAGGGCTTCACCGAGGACGACGTCGACCGGGTCCTGTGGCGCAACCCGGTCGCCTTCTACGGACTCAGCGGCCGGCTGAACGTCGAGGTGGCCGCTCCCGGCGCCACCCACGAGGGCAACTCCGTGCTGCGCGGCGGGGAGTGAGCGATGCGCTTCCGCCACCCCGACGGCACCACCGTCCATCTCGCCTACTGCACCAACGTGCACCCCGCCGAGACCCTCGACGGCGTGCTCGCGCAACTGCGCGACCACTGCGAGCCCGTCCGCCGCCGCCTGGGCCGCGACCGGCTCGGCATCGGCCTGTGGCTCGCCAAGGACGCCGCGCGCGCCCTCGACACCGACCCGGCCGCCCTGCGCGGCCTGCGCGCCGAACTCGACCGGCGGGGCCTGGAGGTCGTCACCCTCAACGGCTTCCCCTACGAGGGATTCGGCGCGGAGGAGGTCAAGTACCGCGTCTACAAGCCCGACTGGGCCGACCCCGAGCGCCTCGACCACACCACGGCCCTGGCCCGTGTCCTCACCGGTCTCCTCCCCGACGACCTCACCGAGGGCAGCATCTCCACCCTGCCGCTGGGCTGGCGCACCAGCTGGACCGCCGCCCACGCCGACGCCGCGCACGCCGCCCTGCTCACCCTCGCGGAACGCCTGGACGCCCTCGCGGACCTGACCGGCCGCTCCGTCCGGGTCGGCCTCGAACCGGAGCCCGGCTGCATCGTCGAGACCACCGGCGACGCCCTGGCCCCGCTCACCGCCGTCGGCCACCCACGCATCGGCGTCTGTGTGGACACCTGTCACCTCGCCACCTCCTTCGAAGACCCGCACACCGCCCTGGACGCGCTCGCCACCGCCCACGTTCCCGTCGTCAAGTCGCAGCTGTCGGCCGCCCTGCACGCCGAACATCCCCATCTCCCCTCCGTCCGCGAGGCCCTCGCCGCCTTCGACGAACCCCGCTTCCTGCACCAGACCCGCACGGTCGGCACCACCGGCCGGCACGGCACCGACGACCTCGGCCAGGCCCTCGCCGGCGACGCCCTGCCCGACACCTCGCCCTGGCGCTCCCACTTCCACGTCCCGCTGCACGCGGCCCCCGCCGCGCCCCTGACCTCCACGCTCCCCGTCCTGAAGGACGCCCTGACCCGCCTCGTCGGCGGACCGCATCCGCTCACCCTTCACCTCGAGGTCGAGACCTACACCTGGCAGGCCCTCCCACCCGAGCTGCGCCCCCGCGGCCGGTCCCAGCTCGCCGACGGCATCGCCGCGGAACTGGCGCTGGCACGCGACCTGTTGACCGACCTCGGCCTGAAGGAGCTGCCATGACCTCCGCCACCCCGGCGGCCAACTCCACGGCCACCCCGGATGCCGTTCCGGGCGCCGCCCCGGAGGCCGACTCGACGGCCACCCCCGCGACCGCCGTGGCCCCGGTACGTCCCGTCCCCCTCCTCGTCCTCGACGTCGTCGGTCTCACCCCCCGTCTCCTGGACCACATGCCCCACCTCAAGTCCCTCGCCCGGGCCGGCTCCCGGGCGCCCCTCGGCACCGTCCTGCCCGCCGTCACCTGCGCCGCCCAGTCCACCTTCCTCACCGGCACGCACCCGTCGGAGCACGGCATTGTGGGCAACGGCTGGTACTTCCGCGAACTCGGCGACGTCCTGCTGTGGCGCCAGCACAACGGTCTCGTCGCCGGGGACAAACTGTGGGACGCCGCCCGCCGGGCGTATCCCGGCTACACGGTCGCCAACATCTGCTGGTGGTACGCCATGGGCGCCGACACCGACTTCACCGTCACCCCCCGTCCCGTCTACTACGCCGACGGCCGCAAGGAGCCCGACTGCTACACCCGGCCACCGGCCCTGCACGACGAACTCACCGACGAACTCGGCACCTTCCCCCTCTTCCACTTCTGGGGACCGGGCGCGGACCTGGTCTCCAGCCGCTGGATCATCGACGCCACCCGGCACATCCTGCGCACCCGCCGCCCCGACCTGGCCCTGTGCTACCTCCCTCACCTCGACTACGACCTCCAGCGCTTCGGCCCCGACGACCCGCGCTCCCTGCGGGCGGCCGCCGACCTCGACGCCGCCATGGCCCCACTGCTGGACGAGGCACGTGCGCAGGGCCGTACCGTCGTCGCGCTGTCCGAGTACGGCATCACCCCGGTGAGCCGGCCCGTCGACATCAACCGCGCCCTGCGCCGCGCCGGACTGCTGGAGGTGCACACCCAGGACGGCATGGAGTACCTCGACCCGATGGCGTCCCGTGCCTTCGCGGTCGCGGACCACCAGATCGCCCACGTCTACGTGCGCCGCCCGGAGGACCTGGACGCCACCCGGGCCGCCCTCGCCGACCTGCCCGGCATCGCCGAACTCCTCGACGACGAGGGGAAGAAGGCACACCACCTCGACCATCCGCGCTCGGGCGAACTCGTCGCCGTCGCGGAGCCGGACGCCTGGTTCACGTACTACTACTGGCTCGACGACGCCCGCGCACCCGACTTCGCGCAGCTCGTCGAGATCCACCGCAAACCCGGCTACGACCCGGCCGAGCTGTTCATGGACCCGCTCGACCCCTATGTGAAGGTCAGGGCGGCCACCGCGCTGGCCCGCAAGAAGCTCGGCATGCGCTACCGCCTGGCGGTCGTGCCCCTCGATCCGTCACCTATTCGGGGCAGCCACGGCCGCCCACCCGCGAGCGACGACGACGGTCCGCTCCTCATCTGCTCCACCCCCCGCGCCGTCGGTGACCGAGTCGCGGCCACCGATGTGAAAGCCCTGTTGCTGCACCTTGCCGGTCTCTCCTGACCGGTCACGGGTGGAGCACTCATCACTGACAACGCCCTTCGATCACGAGGAGTTCCAGGCATGAGCCGCATCTCCCAGCCCGACCCCGAACTGACCCACCGCCTCAGCAGACGAAACATGCTCGGCGTGGCCGCGGGTGCCACGGCCGCCGCCCTGCTCGGTGCCGCGGCGACCCCGGCGGCGCCCGCCCCCGCGGCCGGGACGACGACCGGGACGGCGACGGGGACGACGCCCGGCGGACGCGGCCGGCCCGTCCTGCCCCCCGGCCGGCTCGGCATCCAGCTCTACAGCCTGCGCGACAAGGTCTCCACGCTCGGCTTCGCCCCCGTCTTCGCCGAACTGGAGAAGTACGGCTACGACGAGGTCGAGTTCGCGGGCTACAGCCAGGGCTCGGCGGGCCCGATCACCCTCGCCCAGCTCAAGCGGCTGGCCCGGAGCCACGGCCTGAACCCCATCGGCAGCCACGTCGGCTACTACTCCGACGACCCGAACGCCTACACCTTCGCCCAGAACCTCACCAAGGTCCTCGACGACGCACAGGCCCTCGGCCTCAAGCACATCGGCACCGCCTCGAACCCGTTCCGCTACGGCTCGACCGTCGACGCCTGGAAGCGCGCCGCCGAGGACTTCAACACCTACGGCGCGGCGGCCAGGGCGCGCGGCATGAAGTTCTACCAGCACAACCACTCCGAGGAGTTCTCCTTCGCCACCGACAACCCCAGGGTCCGCCTCTACGACGTCCTGCTCGCCGAGACCGACCCCGAATTGGTGTTCCTGGAGATGGACATCTTCTGGGCGTACTCGGGTCAGTTCCGCTTCTCCAAGCGGCCCGACGGCACGCCCGCGCCGTTCGAGCCGCTCGACTACGTCCTCAGGCAGCCGCACCGCTATCCGCTCTTCCACGTCAAGGACGGGCTGAGCGACCCGGCGAACACCTACGGCTACCGCATGACCGACGTCGGCGACGGCGACATCGACTACCAGCGGTTCATCTCCGCCGTGACCCGGCTGCGGGGTGGGCGCATGGCCCACCACTGGCAGGCCGAGCACGACAACCCGGCCGAGTCCCTCACGTTCGCCCGGCGCTCCAGCGAGCATCTGCACTCACTGCGCGAGAAGTGCTGACCCTCGCGAGCGCGTGAGGCGGCCCTCCCCGGTTCCGGACCGGGGAGGGCCGCCTCACGGACACACGGGTCGTACGACGCGACGGGGCAGTCCGTCAGGTCATGCCGTCTCCTCCCCGAGCGGATGCGGGTTGGGGACGATGTCGCGGGGCTTCGGCCGGTCCGGAGCCTTCAGGAAGAGCGCCAGGACCGCGGATGCCAGGCCGACGGACCCCGCGATGACGAACGCCCCCTCGTAGTCCCACGCGGCGACCACGACCGCGCCCATGCCGGAGCCGACCAGGCCCGAGATGAGTTTCGAGCTGTAGACCATGCCGTAGTTGGAGGCGTTGTTGTTCTCGCCGAAGTAGTCCGCCGTCATGGCCGCGAACAGCGGGAAGATCGCGCCGCCGCCGAAGCCGGAGACCATCGAGCAGAACAGGAAGAACGGCATGCTGCCCATCTGGCCGGAGACCAGCACCCCGAACTGGGCGGTCCCCAGCACCAGGCACACGATGATCAGCGTGTGGCGGCGGCCGAACTTGTCGGAGATCCAGCCGATCACACCGCGTCCGGTGCCGTTGACGATGGCCTTCAGGGACATTGCCGTGGCGACGATCCCGCCCGCGAAGCCCATGTCCTTGCCGAAGGGCACCTGGAAGGCGATGCCGAAGATGTTGATGCCGGCGGTGCACAGCAGACAGAACCACATCATCCACAGGACGGGTGTGCGGGCGGCCTCCCTGGGGGTGTACTGCTTGGCCGCCGGCGGGTTCTTCTCCATCGCGCGGCGGATCTTGGGGTCGTCGGTCTGCCGGATCGGGTCGACGTGCGCGGGCCACCAGTTCTTCGGCGGGTCCTTGAAGAACCAGCCGGCGAAGGCGACGACCGAGCAGCAGACCAGGCCCACCAGCACCAGGACGATCTCGTAGTTGCTCAGGTCCATGTACGAGGTGAACAGGAAGACGAAGGGCACCGAGCCGTAGGCGAAACCGCCGTTGACCATGCCGGTCTTGCCGCCCTTGCGTTCCGGGTACCACTTGCCGACCATGTTCACGCAGGTCGCGTAGACGAGGCCGGCGCCGATGCCGCTGAACATGCCGAACCCGATGTAGGCGACGATCACGTGCGGCGCGAACGCCAGCGAGAGATAGCCGCAGACCGTGCCCAGCGCGCCGAGCATCATCGCGTAGCGCGCGGGGAGCCTGCCGCTCTCGCGCAGTTGCCCGGCGGGGAAGGCCACGGCGGCCTGGAAGAAGACCCAGACCCCCATCAGCCAGAAGATGTGCCCGCTGTCCCACAGGTGGGCCTCGTGCAGGGTGTCCTCGGCGGAGGTGAACGCGTACTCCGAGGAGCTGATGCCCATCATGCCGATCCACGGGAAGAGCACCATGGTCCAGCGTGGTCGCCCCATGATGTCCCGGTCGGTCTCGCCGATCCGGTACAGGCGGCCGTTGCGATCCGTCACCTCCCGGTACGGGAGCGACGTGGAGAAGTCGGTGGTTGTCATGTGTGTCGTACCCCTTGCGTCGAAAGATCTGGCCAGCGCCCCCTGTCCAAATGCCTTTCGTGCGCGCACGGGTCCCGGGGCTGGCCGACGCGCACCGTCGGCCGGCCCCTCGCCGGGTCACCTCATGAACGGCCCCCCAGCAACCCGGCCGCCCGCGCCCACCGGTACTTCGCGCCGAGCACCTCCACCGGCTTCTCGGTCGTGTACGGGTAGGCGACGACCCCCCGCTCGTAGAGGTACTGGCAGGCCTCCTCGACCTCCACGTCACCGGCGAGCGAGGCCACCACGGGCTTCTCGATGCCGCGCGCGCGGAACTCGGCCACCACGCGCGCGGTCAGCTCCGCGAACACCATCGGGGGAGTGACGATGGTGTGCCAGTAGCCGAGGACGAGCGCGTGGATGCGCGGGTCCTCCAGGCCGAGCCGGATCGTCGCCTCGTACGTCGACGGCGGCTCGCCCCCGGTGATGTCGACGGGGTTGCCCGCCGCGCCGAACGGCGGGATGAACTCCCGGAAGGAGGCGTCCAGGTCGGGCGGGATCTCCATCAGCGCCAGACCGTTGTCGGTCACCGCGTCCGACAGGAGCACGCCGCTGCCGCCGGCCCCCGTGATGATCACGATGTTGTCGCCCTTCGGCGTGGGAAGGACCGGCAACGCGCGCGCGTACTCGAGCATCTCGTTCAGCCCGGGGGCCCGGATCACCCCCGCCTGGCGCAGGATGTCGTCGTACACGGCGTCGTCGCCCGCGAGGGCGCCCGTGTGCGAGCCCGCGGCCCTGGCACCGGCCGCGGTACGCCCCGCCTTGAGCACGACGACGGGCTTCTTCGGTACGGTCGCCCGCGCGGCCTCGACGAAGGCGCGCCCGTCCTTGAGGTCCTCCAGGTGCATCGCGATGCAGTGGGTGTGCGGATCCTCGCCGAACCAGGTGAGCAGGTCGTCCTCGTCCAGGTCGGACTTGTTGCCGAGCCCCACGATCGCCGACACGCCCGTCTTCGTGGTCCGGGCGAAGCCCAGGATGGCCATCCCGATGCCACCGGACTGCGAGGTGAGCGCCACCCCGCCCTTGACGTCGTACGGCGTGCAGAACGTGGCGCACAGATCGTGCCAGGTCGAGTAGTAGCCGTAGATGTTCGGTCCGAGCAGCCGGACGCCGTGCCGCTCGGCGATGGCCACGATCTCGTCCTGGAGCGCGTGCTCGCCGGTCTCCGCGAACCCGGAGGGGATCAGCACGGCGTTCGGGATCCTCTTGCGTCCCACCTCCTCCAGGGCCGCGGCCACGAACTTGGCGGGGATCGCGAAGACCGCCACATCCACCTCACCGGGAACGTCGGTGACACTCTTGTACGCCTTGCGGCCCAGGATGTCATCGGCCCGGGGATTCACCGGATGGATGTCCCCGGCGAAACCGCCGTCGATCAGGTTGCGCATCACCGAGTTGCCGATCTTGCCCCGCTCGTCGGAGGCGCCGATCACGGCGACGGAGACGGGTTCCATGAGCCGCCGCATCGAGGTGAGGATCTCCGCGCGCGTGTAGCGCCGGCGCTCCTTCACGGGCGCGTCGGAAAGGATCACGCGGATGTCCGCCGCGACCGCGCCCTGCGGCGTGGCGATCACCGGGTTGAGGTCCACCTCGGCGATCTCCGGGAAGTCGGCGACCAGTTGGGACACCCGGCGGATCTGCTCGGCGACGGCCCACCGGTCCACCGCCGCCTGTCCGCGCACCCCGCGCAGGATCTCCGCCGCCCGTATCGAGTCGAGCATCGACAGCGCCTCGTCGGCGTCCACGGGCGCCAGCCGGAAGGTGACGTCCTTGAGCACCTCCACGAGGACCCCGCCGAGCCCGAACGCCACGACCTTGCCGAACGTCGGATCGGTGACCGCGCCGACGATGACCTCCTGCCCCTTCGGCAGCAGCTCCTGTATCTGTACGCCCGTGACGCGCGCGCCGGCGTCGTAGGCACGCGCGTTGGCGACGATCTCGTGGAACGCGGCCCGTACGTCCGCCGCGCCCTCGACGCCGACGATCACTCCGCCGGCGTCCGTCTTGTGCAGGATGTCCGGCGAGACGATCTTCATGACGACCGGTCCGCCGAAACGTGCCGCGTACGCGACGGCCTCGTCGACGTCGGTCGCCAGTTCCTCGCCCGGTACGGCGATCCCGTAGGCGTCCGCGACCACCTTGCCCTCGGGCGCGGTCAGCGCGGTCCGGCCCTCGGCGCGCACCGCGTCGAGCAGCGCGCGCACGCTCGGCATCCGATCCTCGGCCATCACGTCAGATCACCCCGTTCGACTTGAGCAGGCGCAGTTCCTCGTCGCCGAGGCCGAGTTCGCCCACATAGACCTCCGCGTTGTGCTGGCCGAGCAGTGGGGAAGGGGTCACCTCGACGGGGGAGTCCGAGAGTTTGAGCGGGCTGCCGACGGTCACGAACTCGCCGCGCTCGGGGTGCGGTACGCGCACCACCATCTCGTTGGCGACCAGCGACTCGTCCTCGATGATCTCCTTGGTGGACAGGATCGGGCCGCACGGGATGTTGTGGGAGTTGAGCCGCTCCAGCACCTCCCACTTGGGCAGCGTCGAGGACCACTCCTCGATCAGCTGGAACATCTTGCCCAGCTTGGGCAGCCGGGCCTGGGGTGTCGCCCACTCGGGGTCGTCGGCCAGCTCGGGCCGGCCGATCAGCTCGCTGATCGGCCGCCAGCCGACGGGCTGCACGATGACGTAGACGTAGTCGTTCGGGCCGCCGGGCGCGCACTTGACGGCCCAGCCGGGCTGGCCGCCGCCGGACGCGTTCCCGGAGCGGGGAACCTCGTCGCCGAAGTCGTCGTTGGGATATTCGGCGAGCGGTCCGTGTGCCAGGCGTTGCTGGTCCCGCAGCTTCACCCGGCACAGGTTGAGTACGGCGTGCTGCATGGCCACGTTGACCCGCTGCCCGCGTCCGGTGTTCTCGCGCTGGTACAGCGCCGCGAGTATCCCCGCCACGGCGTGCACACCCGTTCCCGAGTCCCCGATCTGGGCCCCCGTCGCCAGGGGCGGCCCGTCCTCGAAACCGGTGGTCGACATCGACCCGCCCATGGCCTGAGCGACGACCTCGTACGCCTTGAAGCCGGTGTACGGGCCGTCCCCGAACCCCTTGATCGAGGCGTAGACGATCCGTGGATTGATCTCCTGGATGCGGTCCCAGGTGAAGCCCATCCGGTCGACCGCGCCCGGACCGAAGTTCTCGACCATGACGTCGGAGCGGCGGATCAGCTCGGTGAGGATCTCCTTGCCGCGCTGGGTCTTGGTGTTGAGGGTGATGCTCCGCTTGTTGCAGTTGAGCATCGTGAAGTAGAGGGAGTCGACGTCGGGGAGATCGCGCAACTGCCCCCGCGTGATGTCACCGGAGGGAGCCTCCAGCTTGACGACGTCGGCGCCGAGCCAGGCGAGCAGCTGGGTCGCCGAGGGCCCGGACTGGACGTGCGTCATGTCCAGGACGCGGATGCCTTCGAGTGCCTTGGTCATGACCGGCGCTCCTCACTTGTACATGGTCTGGTTCATGGTTCCGGGGGCGTACGCGTCGGGGTCGACCCAGACGTTGATCAACGAGGGCTTCCCGGACTCGCGGGCGCGCCGCAGCGCGGGGCCGATGTCGGCGGGGTCGCGGACCTCCTCGCCGTGACCGCCGAGCATCTGGGCGAACTTGTCGTAGTGGACGTCGCCGAGGGTGTTGCCGATCCGCTCACGCTCCTTGCCGTACTTGGCGGCCTGGCCGTAGCGGATCTGGTTCATGGAGGAGTTGTTGCCGACGATGCCGACGAAGGGGAGGTCGTAGCGGACCAGGGTCTCGAAGTCCCAGCCGGTGAGGGAGAACGCGCCGTCGCCGAAGAGGGCGACGACCTCCTTGTCGGGCCGGGCCTGCTTGGCGGCGAGGACGAAGGGCACGCCGACGCCGAGAGTGCCCAGCGGGCCCGGGTCCATCCAGTGGCCCGGCGACTTGGGCTGCACGACCTGTCCGGAGAAGGTGACGATGTCACCGCCGTCGCCGATGTAGACGGAGTCCTCGGTGAGGAAGTCGTTGATCTCGCTGACCAGGCGGTAGGGGTGGATGGGCGAGGCGTCCGAGCGCAGTTGCGGCAGCCGCTTGTCCAGGGCGCTCTGTTCGGCGGCGCGCAGTTCGTCGAGCCACTCCTTGCGCCGCGCCGCGCCACCGTTGAGACGCCCGGAGGCGGCCTCGGTCACCGACTTCAGCACCAGGCCGGCGTCGCCGACGATGCCGAGGCCGATGTCCCGGTTCTTGCCGACGGTCCGGTAGTCGAGGTCGATCTGCACGACGGTCGCGTCCGGGGACAGCCGCTTGCCGTAGCCCATGCGGAAGTCGAAGGGGGTGCCGACGATGACGATGACGTCGGCGTTCGAGAAGGCGTAGCGGCGTGAGAGCTGGAAGTGGTGCGGGTCGCCGGGAGGGAGGGTGCCGCGGCCGGCACCGTTCATGTACGCCGGGATGTTCAGGGTGCGGACCAGTTCGACGGCCGCCTCCGTGCCGCGGGTGGTCCACACCTGGCTGCCCAGCAGGATGGCGGGCCTCGAGGCGTGGGTGAGGAGGTCGGCGAGCTTCTCGACGGCGTCGGGGTCGCCGGCCGAGCAGGTGGAGGCGCGGTAGGCGCCGGCCTGCGGCACCCTGGCCTTCGCGGCGGGCACCTTGGCGTCGAGGACGTCGCGCGGGATCTCCAGGAAGGAGGGGCCGGGCGCGCCGTGGTAGCACTCGCGGAACGCCATGGACACCATGTCCGCGGCGCGTGCGGTGTCGGGCACGGTCGCCGAGAACTTGGTGATCGGCGCCATCATGTCGACGTGCGGCAGGTCCTGGAGGGACCCCATCTTGTGCTGGCTGAGCGCGCCCTGACCGCCGATCAGCAGCATCGGTGACTCGGCGCGGAAGGCGTTGGCGACACCGGTGACGGCGTCGGTGGTACCGGGGCCGGCGGTGACGACCGCGCAGCCGGGCTTGCCGGTGATGCGGGCGTAACCGTCGGCGGCGTGGGCGGCGACCTGCTCGTGGCGGACGTCGACGACTTCTATGCCCTCGTCGACGCAGCCGTCGTAGATGTCGATGATGTGGCCGCCGCACAGGGTGTAGATGCGCTCGACGCCCTCGGCTTTGAGCGCCTTGGCAACGAGATGACCACCGGAGATGGCGTCCTGGGTGTCGTCGGGCATGGCGAAGTCCCGTCCCTTCGTAGGGGGGTGGAAAGCTCTCGCGGTACATTGCATACAGTCGACGAATACTGTATGAAGCTTGTTATCCCGCATCCGGTGGGTGGTGTCCAGGGGGCGTGCGGCACTTTCAGTCATCGGAGTTCGGCCTCGCGATGACTTCGCAGACGGGAGCCGAGATGGACCTGTACGAGCACCAGGCAAGGGAACTCTTCGAGGAACACGGCATCGCGGTGCCGCAGGCGGAGGTGACCGACTCATCCAAGGAGGCGCGCGGGATCGCCCGCAGGCTCGGCGGCCGCGCCCTCGTGAAGGCGCAGGTCAAGACGGGTGGGCGAGGCAAGGCGGGCGGCGTCAAGCTCGCCGCGGACCCCGCCGCCGCCGAACTGACCGCCCGGCACATCCTCGGCATGGACATCAAGGGCCACACGGTCGGCACGGTCATGCTGGCCCAGCCGGTCGACATCGAGAGCGAGTTCTACGTCTCCTACGTCCTCGACCGCGCGGCCGGACGCTTCCTGGCGATCGCCTCCGCCGAGGGCGGCATGGAGATCGAGGAGGTCGCCGCCCGTCGCCCGGATGCCGTCGCCCGCATACACATCGACCCGGCCCAGGGCGTCACGTCGGCGAAGGCGGGCGAGATCGTCGCCGCGGCCGGACTGCCGGCGCAGGCCGTCGACGTCCTGGTCCGGCTCTGGCAGGTGCTGGTCCGAGAGGACGCCCTGCTCGTCGAGGTCAACCCGCTCGTGCGCACCCGGCAGGGCCGGCTGGTCGCCCTCGACGGCAAGGTCACCCTCGACGACAACGCCTCCTTCCGGCAGTCCCGTTGGGGCGGCGCCGCCGCCGAGTACGGCGACCCGCTGGAGGAGGCGGCCGCCGCGAAGGGCCTCAACTACGTCAAGCTGGACGGCGAGGTCGGCATCATCGGCAACGGCGCGGGCCTGGTCATGGCCACACTCGACGTGGTCGCCGGCTGCGGCGCCCGCCCCGCCAACTTCCTGGACATCGGCGGGGGAGCGTCGGCCGGCGTCATGGCGGACGGACTGGCGGTCATCCTGTCCGACCCGGCCGTCAAGTCGGTCTTCGTCAACGTCTTCGGCGGAATCACCGCCTGTGACGCGGTGGCCGAAGGCATCGTGCGCGCCCTGGACACCGTACGGCTGACCAAGCCGCTCGTCGTCCGGCTCGACGGCAACAACGCGGCCCGGGGCCGCGCGATCCTCGACGAGCACCGGCATCCCCTGGTCGAACAGGCCACCACCATGGACGGCGCCGCCCGCCGCGCCGCCCGACTCGCCACCGCAGCCTGAGGAGCCACCATGGCCGTCTACCTCACCAAGGACAGCAAGGTCCTCGTCCAGGGCATGACCGGCGGCGAGGGCATGAAGCACACCCGGCGCATGATCGCCGCCGGCACCGACGTGGTCGGCGGCGTCAACCCCCGCAAGGCGGGCCGCACCGTCGACTTCGACGACCGCTCCGTACCGGTCTTCGGGTCGGTCGCCGACGGCATACGGTCGACCGGCGCCGATGCCACCGTCGTCTTCGTCCCGCCCGCCTTCGCCAAGTCGGCCGTCACCGAGGCCGCCGACGCGGGCATCGGGCTCGCCGTCGTCATCACCGAGGGCATCCCGGTCCACGACTCCGTCGCCTTCACCACGTACGCCAGGGCGCGCGGCACCCGCCTCATCGGCCCCAACTGCCCCGGCCTGATCAGCCCGGGCCAGTCCAACGCCGGCATCATCCCCGCCGACATCGCCAAACCCGGCCGCGTCGGTCTGGTCTCCAAGTCGGGCACGCTGACGTACCAGCTCATGTACGAACTCCGCGACGTCGGCTTCTCCACCTGTGTCGGCATCGGCGGCGACCCGGTCGTCGGGACCAGCCACATCGACTGCCTGGCCGCCTTCGAGGACGACCCGGACACCGATCTCGTCGTCCTCATCGGGGAGATCGGCGGCGACGCGGAGGAACGGGCCGCCGCCTATGTCCGCGACCACGTCACCAAACCCGTCGTCGGCTACATCGCCGGCTTCAGCGCGCCCGAGGGCAGGACCATGGGCCACGCCGGCGCGATCGTCTCCGGCTCCTCGGGGACCGCGCAGGCGAAGAAGGAGGCGTTGGAAGCGGCCGGGGTGCGGGTGGGGAGCACACCGACGGGGACGGCGCAGCTCGTGCTCGACCTGCTCGGCAACCGGACCTGACGTCCCTCACCGCGCGGGCACGGACCGGCGCCCGCGCCCACCCCTTCCCCCTTTCC
>NZ_MPOH02000015.1:1486811-1501466 GCF_001896135.2 Streptomyces phaeoluteigriseus | reverse complement strand
CCGGTGGGCGGTGGGCGGTGGGCGGCCGGTCCGGGTCAGCGGGCCAGGGAGGCATGGTCGCCCATGACGACGACCGGATGGAGGGCGGGGTCGAGGGCGCGGAGCAGTTCCCTCATGTGCGGTTCGGCGATGCTGACGCAGCCGTGCGTGGGGCCGCCGTGGTCGACGTGGATCCAGATGCCGCCGCCGCGCCCGGTCCCGAGGGGTCGGGTCCAGTCCAAGGGCGAGGTGCCGGGCTTGCGGTTGTAGTCGATGGCGATCACGTAGTCGAAGGAGCCGGCCAGGGATTCGCCCTCGAAGCCGGTGCCGGGTGAGCGGAATCCGCCGGTCGACCGGTCGTACGGCAGCCGGGTGCCGGGGTCGGGCAGTCGTCCGCCGGCGTCGGTGAGGCCGTACACGCCGATGGGTGAGCGAAGGTCGCCGGAGAGGTGGTGGTCGGTCCAGCCGCGCAGGGCGTTGTGGGCGGGCCAGGTCGGACCGGGCTGCCAGCCGGTGCCGGTGCGGCGGTACAGGACGGCTTCGGAGAGCGGGGAGTCCCGGCCGCGCCCGGTGACCACGACCACCTGGCGCGCGGAGGCCGGCACGGCGGAGCGGGTCTTCGGGCCGAGGCCAGGCAACTGCTGCGGGACCGTCTGCGCGGCGGCCTCGGGCGCGGGCGTGCTCGGCGCCGCCGCGGTGGTCGCGGGGTCCGGGGCTCTGCGGTCGGGTGAGGCCGCCCCGCCGCCGCATCCGGTGAGCAGGAGGGACGCGGCGAGCAGCGCGGCGCGGACGCGATGCGTGATCATGATTCGACCCTGGCCGAGAGGTGTGAGGAACTGGTCAGGTTCTCGGGGCTGGTTGGGCTTTCGCGAGCGTACAGCCAGGTCCTGACGCGGCGACCCGGCACCTCGACGGCGAAGCCGTCCTCACCGCGCGCGCCACCGAGAGGGGTCGCCGACGCCGGGCGTGCCCACCGGACCGGCCGCGAGCGCGGGATCGGCGGCCGTGAGCAGGGCCGTCACGGCCAGGGGTACGGCCGCGAGGAGGGCGGGGCGTCTGCGGAGGTGAACCACGTGCGCTCCTGGGGGTGGCTGTGATCGAACATGACCTGACCAGGCAACGCGCCCCGCCGGTTCGCCCTCGTTCAGGTCAAGCCGTGCGGCGCGGGCGGGCGGCCCGTGCTTACCCTCGGCACCACCGCCCACCCCGTGGAGAGGCCGCCCATGAGTGTCCGCGTACGCCGTGTGTACGACCCACCAGAGTCCGGGGACGGCGTCCGCGTCCTGGTCGACCGGCTGTGGCCGCGCGGTCTGGCGAAGGAGGCGGCGCGGGTCGACGAGTGGCCCAGGGCGCTGACTCCGTCGAACGAGCTGCGCCGCTGGTACCACACGGGCGAGGGCTCGTACGAGGAGTTCGCGCGGCGGTACGAGGCGGAGCTGGCCGAGCCCGAGGCGGCCGAACTCCTCGACCGTGTGCGGGAGTCGGCGGCCGTGGGACCGGTGACCCTGCTCACGGCGGTGAAGGAACCCGAACACAGTCACGCGGCGGTGCTGGCCCGCATCCTCGGCTGAGGGCAGGGTCGCCCCGTCGACCGGGGGCGGGCAACCTGCCCGTCGGCGGGGAGCGCGGCCTGCTCGGCAGCGAGGCGCGCCGCCTGCTCGGTCGACGGCCGGTCCGGTCCCGACCGGAATCCGACGGCCGACCGCCCGCCGGGCGCCGGCCGCCGCCACTGTCGACGGCCGACCCACCCGGTCATGGGCCGGCCCCCGCCCCCGACCCCCGGGACTCACCCCCGTCTGCCGTGCCGCCGCGCGTCCCGCCGCGCGTCCCGAGAAGAGGCAGCCGCCGAGGAAGGTGCCCTCCAGGGCGTTGTAGCCGTGGACGCCTCCGCCGCCGAAGCCGGCGACCTCGCCCGCCGCGTAGAGGCCCTCGACCGGGCTGCCGTCGGCGCCGAGGGCGCGCGAGTCCAGGTCGGTCTGGATGCCGCCGAGCGTCTTGCGGGTGAGGACGTGCAGCTTGACGGCGATGAGGGGTCCGGCGTCGGGGTCGAGGATGCGGTGCGGGGACGCGACGCGGCCGAGGCGGTCCCCGATGTAGCGGCGGGCGTTGCGGATGCCCTGCACCTGGGCGTCCTTGCTGTAGGAGTTGGCCATCTGGAGGTCGCGGGCGCGGATCTGCCGGCGGAGGACGTCGGCGTCGAGGAGCGCCTTGTCCGTCAGGCCGTTCATCTTCTCGACCAGCCGGTCCAGGGTGTCGGCGACGACGAAGTCCGCGCCGTGGTCGAGGAACGCCTGCACGGGGGCGGGCGCGCCCTTGCCGAGGATGCGGTCGCGCAGGACGGCCTTGCGGTCCTTGGCGGTGATGTCGGGGTTCTGCTCGGAGCCCGACAGCGCGAACTCCTTCTCGACGATCTTGCGCGTGAGGACGAACCAGGAGTGGTCGTGTCCGGCGATGTCCTCGGTGGTGCGCAGATGCCGGAGGGTGCTGAGGGTGTCGTATCCCGGCAGGCAGGGGTCGGGCAGCCGGCGGCCGAGGGCGTCGAACCACATCGAGGACGGTCCGGGCAGGATGCGGATGCCGTGGCCGGGCCAGACGGCGTCCCAGTTCTGGACGCCCTCCGTGTAGTGCCACATGCGGTCGCGGTTGACGAGCCGGACCCCGGCCTCGGCGCTGATGTCGAGCATGCGGCCGTCGACGTAGGCCGGGACGCCGGTGACCATCTCGGCGGGCGGGGTGCCGAGCCGTGCCGGCCAGTAGCGGCGGACCATGTCGTGGTTGGCGCCGATGCCGCCGCTGGTGACGACGACGGCCTGGGCGGTCAGTTCGAAGTCGCCGACGCGCTCGCGGCTGGAGGAGACACCGCGTGGTGAGTCGTCGGGCGCGAGCACCGTGCCGCGGACGCCCCGGGCGGCGCCGCCCTCCAGGACCAGTTCGTCGACGCGGTGACGGTGGTGGAAGGTGAGCAGCCCGTCCCTCGAGGCCTGCTGGGCGTACCTGACGAACGGCTCGACGACGCCCGTGCCGGTCCCCCAGGCGACATGGAAGCGGGGCACGGAGTTGCCGTGGCCGTCGGCGCGCAGATCGCCGCGCTCGGCCCAGCCGACGGTCGGCACGAACGAGATGCCGTGCCCGGCGAGCCAGGTCCGCTTCTCCCCCGCCGCGAACTCGACGTAGGCGCGCGCCCAGCGCACCGCCCAGGAATCCTCGTCGTCGGTGCGGTCGAACCGGGCGCTGCCCTGCCAGTCGCTCCAGGCGAGGTCGAGGGAGTCCTTGATGCCGAGGCGTCGCTGCTCGGGCGAGTCGACGAGGAACAGCCCGCCGAAGGACCAGAACGCCTGGCCGCCGAGGTTGGCGGCGTTCTCCTGGTCGACCAGGGCGACCCGCCTGCCCCTGCTGGTGAGTTCGTGCGCCGCGACCAGGCCGGCGAGGCCCGCTCCGACGACGATGACGTCCGCGTCCATGGCGACCGTTGCCCTTCTCATTCGGGGTGGTTCTCGGGATGGTTCCGGGGGTGGCTCGTGGGGTGGCTGTGGGTGCTGCCCTCGGTGAGCAGCGCGGTGAGGAGCTGCTTGAGCCAGGCGCGGGCGCCGTCCACGTCCTTGTCGAGCAGCAACTGGGTGGTGACCCCGTCGTACGCGGCGACCACCGCGCGGGCGGCGGCGTCGGCGTCGCCGAGGACGGCGGGCAGGGCGGTGTGGGCGCGGTCGCGGCCGAGCCGGTCGGCGATGGCGCCGCGCAGTGTCGCCCGGTGCTCGAGCAGGGACCGGGCGACGGCCGGGTCACGGGCGGCGTGCACGAGGAAGTCCGTCTTCACCAGCAGCCAGTCGTGGTCGAGGAGCAGCACCTCGGTGACCCGGTCCACGGAGGCGGGCACGTCGAGGCCGGGTCCGTCCCCGGCGAGCGCGTCGGCGACCTGCCGGGCGATGAGGTCGGCGCGCTGCCGGTAGAGCGCGAAGAACAGCTCGTCCAGGCTGGCGAAGTTGGAGTAGAAGGCGCCACGGCTGTATCCGGCGGCCTCGCAGACCTCCTCGATGGAGACGCGTCCGAAGCCCTTGGCGGCGAACACCTCGAAGGCGGCGTCGAGGAGGTTGGCCCGGGTGCGCAGCCGACGCCGGGTGACGCGCCTCGCCGTCTGGTCAGCCGTCATGTCGGACCTCCGTTCGATACGGGAATGTATCCGATGCGTCGATGTATCGAAAGGCCTCGACACCGACTCGGGGGACGCGAGCACAGGCCCGACAGCGGCCGTCGCCGGCACGCGTCCGTCGCCGACTCGGGAGACCGCGGCCCCGACCACCAAGCGCATGGAACACATATTCGATTAAGGAGTACGCTGGGCCCATGACCAGGCACCTCCAGGGCTCCCTCTTCGACCAGACCGACGAGCTGCGCCTCGGCCCCCTCGAGGGGATCCGCCGCACCGCGCTCGGCTCGGGCGCCTGGATCGACGTGCTCCCGGGCTGGCTCTCCGGGGCGGACCAGCTGTTCGAACAGCTCGCGGCCGACGTCCCGTGGCGCGCCGAGCGCCGGCAGATGTACGACCGGACGGTCGACGTCCCCCGGCTCCTCGCGTTCTACGGCGAGGACCGGGAGCTGCCGCACCCCGTGCTGGACGAGGCCCGCGCGGCCCTCTCCGCGCACTACGCGGGCGAGCTGGGCGAGCCCTTCGTCACCGCGGGCCTGTGCTACTACCGCGACGGCCGTGACAGCGTCGCCTGGCACGGCGACCGGATCGGCCGGGGCGCCCGTGAGGACACGATGGTCGCCATCCTCTCCGTGGGCGCGCCCCGCGACCTGCTGCTGCGCCCGGTGCGCGGCGGCGACACCGTACGGCGCCCCCTGGGCCACGGTGACCTGATCGTGATGGGCGGCTCCTGCCAGCGGACCTGGGAGCACTGCGTCCCCAAGTCGACGCGCGCCGCCGGGCCGCGCATCAGCGTGCAGTTCCGGCCGCACGGCGTGCAGTAGGACCACGCGCGGGCCCGGCGCACCCCGTCGATCTGCTTTGCTGTCCCCGTCGGGCACGGACCTCACCCCACGGGACGATCATGCGGACAGACGTACGGCAGGTCGCGGACGGCACCTATCTGGTGCACGGCGGCCACACCAACTGGGTGATCCTCACCGAGGGCGACGCCGTCACCCTGATCGACACCGGCTATCCCGCGGACCGGCAGCGGCTCCTGGACTCCCTTGCCGCGGTGGGCGCTTCACCGCAGGCGGTCACCGCCGTCCTCATCACCCACGCGCACAACGACCACCTCGGATCCGCCGAGCACCTGCGCACCGAGTACGGCACCCCGGTCCATCTGCATCCGGCCGAGGTGCCCCACGCGCGCCGGGACTTCCTCCAGCAGGTCGGCGTCGGCACGGTGCTGCGCAACGCCTGGCGGCCCGGTGTGCTGCCCTGGGCGGTCCACGTCCTGCGCTCCGGCGGCACCGAACAGCACCCGGTCACGTCGCCGCAGCCGTTCCCGGCCGCCACCGGCCCGCTGGATCTGCCCGGCCGGCCCGTCCCCGTGCACACCCCCGGCCACACGGACGGCCACACCGTCTTCCACCTCCCCGACGCCGGGTTCCTCGTCTCCGGTGACGCCCTGGTCAGCGGGCACGCGACCTCGCGGGTGCGGGGCCCGCAGCTGCTGCCCGGCATGTTCCACCACGAGCGGGACCGCGCGCTGGCCTCGCTGGACGTGATCGAGTCCCTCGCCGCCGACACCTTGTTGCCCGGCCACGGACCCATCCACCGGGGGCCGGTGCGGAAGGCCGCACAGCAGGCCCGGGAACGCGCCGTCTAAGGTCGGGCCATGGCTTTGCAGATCAGTGCCACCAACCCGGAGCACCCGGCACTCCTGTTGGAACTGCCCTGGCAGCTTCCGCTGGAGGAGTGGCCCGAGGACGTTCTCGTACCGCTGCCGCGCGGCATCTCCCGGCACGTGGTGCGCTATGCCCGCGCCGGCGACGAGGTGATCGCCGTCAAGGAGCTGGCCGAGCGCCCGGCGCTGCGCGAGTACGAGCTGCTGCGCGACCTGGACCGGCTGGGCATCCCGGCCGTCGACCCACTGGCCGTGGTCACCGGGCGCGTCGACGCCGGGGGCGATCCGCTGGAGTCGGTGCTGGTCACCCGGCATCTGGGCGGGTCGATGCCGTACCGGTCGATGTTCGAGACGACCATGCGTCCGGCGACCATGCACCGGCTGATGGACGCCCTGGCGGTGCTGCTGGTGCGGCTGCACCTGTCCGGCTTCGCATGGGGCGACTGCTCGCTGTCGAACACGTTGTTCCGGCGCGACGCGGGCGCCTACGCCGCCTATCTCGTCGACGCCGAGACCGGTGACCTGCATCCGCAGCTGAGCACCGGGCAGCGCGACTACGACCTCGACCTGGCCCGCGTCAACATCAGCGGCGAGCTGCTCGACCTGGAGGCCTCGGGCGCCCTGCACCCGTCGGTGGACCCGGTGGAGTTCGGCATGGAGATCTGCGCGCGCTACCAGGGCCTGTGGCAGGAGCTGACCCGCACCTCGGTCTACCCGGCGGGCAAGTACCACTACATCGAGCGCCGGATCCGCCGGCTCAACGAGCTGGGCTTCGACGTCGCCGAGATGCAGATCGAGCACTCGTCCAACGGCGACACGGTCACCTTCGTGCCGAAGGTCGTCGACGCGGGCCACCACCAGCGGCAGTTGCTGCGGCTGACCGGCCTGGACACCGAGGAGAACCAGGCCAGACGGCTGCTCAACGACCTGGAGAGCTGGATGGCCACCCAGGACGACTACGCCCCGGGCGACCCTCTCGCCGCCCGCCCCGAGGTGCTGGCGCACCGCTGGGTGCGGGACGTGTTCCGGCCGACCGTGCGGGCCGTGCCGCTGGAGCTGCGCGGCTCCATGGATCCGGCGGAGATCTACCACGAACTCCTCGAACACCGCTGGTACCTGTCGGAGCGCGCACAGCACGACATCGGGCTCGACACGGCGGTGCAGGACTACATCGCCAGGATCCTGCCCCGCGCGCGGGAGACCCTGGAGCCGACGACGCCGGAGTGAGCCGGGCGCCGGGAGCGCGTCACTCGTGCGGGACCACGGCGACCGGGCAGTCCGCGTGGTGGAGCACGCCGTGCGCCACCGAGCCGATCCGGGCGCCGACGCCGGTACGGCGCGCCCGCCGGCCGACCACCACCAACTGGGCCCGCCCGGACACCGACAGCAGCACCTGCCCCGCGCTGCCGATCTCCACATGCTCCACCACCGGCACGTCCGGGAAACGCTCCCGCCACGGGGCGAGGGCCTCGGCCAGCGCCTTCTTCTCGTACGGCTCCAGACCGCCGGCGTCGTCGAGCAGCTTGAGCGAGGCGGGGCTGTAGGAGAACACCGGCGGCAGGGTCCAGGCGCGCACGGCGCGCACGGACGCGCCGCGCGCGGCGGCCGTCTCGAACGCGAACCGCAGCGCGGGCCCGCTGTCCTCGGGCGAGCCGTGCTGGCCGACGATGATCTCGTGCCCCGCCACCTCGGCGCTCGCCTTGTCCCCGGCCCGCACCAGGACGACCGGGCGCCGGGCCTCGGCGATCACCTGCTGGCCCACCGAGCCGAGCAGGAACCCGACGACCGCGCCGTGCCCGCGCGAGCCCAGCACCAGCAGCTCCGCCTCCGCCCCGGCGGCGACCAGCGTCTCCGCCGGCTCGCCCTCCACGATGTCGCCGGTCACCCGCAGGCCGGGGTGGCGTCCGCAGACGTCGGTGACGGCGTCCCGGACGGCTGCCCGCACCCACTCCTCCTGGGCCTCCCGGTCCGCCACCTCGGCCGCCGCGTCCGACTGGAACCGCCAGGCGTGCACCACCCGCAGCGCCAGATCCCGCCGTACGGCCTCCCTGGCCGCCCAGGCCAGTGCCGCGAGGCTCTCTTCCGTCCCGTCGACCCCTGCCGTGATCACGCCCGTCATCCCGTCGCCTCCCCGCGTGGTGATTTCGCTTCGTCGGGTCCAGTGTTCACCACTACAGTTGCCGTCATGACCTTGGAGTGGGAACAGGTGATCGTCGACTCGGCCGATCCGGTCGCGCTGGGACGCTGGTGGGCCGAGGCGCTCGGCTGGGTCGTGGTGAACGACGCGGCCGAGGAGTTCGAGATCAGACCGGCCCCCGACCGGCTGCCGGGCCTGCTGTTCGGGCCGGTGCCCGAAGCCAAGACGGTCAAGAACCGTCTCCACCTGGACTTCCGGCCCGAGGACCAGCACGCGGAGGTCGAGCGTCTGCTGGCCCTGGGGGCGCGCCACGCCGACGTCGGGCAGGGCGAGGTGAGCTGGGTGACACTGGCGGACCCCGAGGGCAACGAGTTCTGCGTGCTGAGCGACCGCAAGAGCTGAAAGCCCGCCCCGCGTCGACCACCAGTGCACCGCCCGTGCCCGGACCTGCACCGGGAGCGCACGGCCTGCCCGGTCCCGGAGCGAGCCGGGGCGATCGAACATACGATGGGCGGAAACCGGCGCGGGGCCCGCCGTGCCGCGAGTCCTGAACCCCCGGGGTGGGAGACGTATGGCACAGGCCGCCGAGACCGCGCGGACCGTCATTCTGACCGTGGACGACGACCCGGGGGTCTCCCGCGCCGTCGCCCGCGATCTCCGGCGCCGTTACGGCGCCGCGTACCGGATCGTGCGCGCCGAGTCCGGCGAGTCCGCGCTGGACGCTCTGCGCGAGCTGAAGCTGCGCGGCGACCTGGTGGCCGTGATCCTGGCCGACTACCGCATGCCGCAGATGAACGGCATCGACTTCCTCGAACAGGCCCTGGACGTGTATCCGGGCGCACGTCGCGTGCTGCTGACCGCCTACGCCGACACCAACGCGGCGATCGACGCGATCAACGTGGTCGACCTCGACCACTACCTCCTCAAGCCGTGGGATCCGCCGGAGGAGAAGCTCTACCCGGTCGTGGACGACCTGCTCGCTGCGTGGCGCGCCAGCGACCACCGGCCCGTGCCGGCCACCAAGGTCGTCGGGCACCGCTGGTCGGCGCGCTCCTCGGACGTGCGCGAGTTCCTGGCCCGCAACCAGGTGCCCTACCGCTGGTACTCCTCCGACGAGCCCGAGGGACGGCGGCTGCTCGCCGCGGCCGGCGCCGACGGGCAGCGGCTGCCACTGGTGATCACTCCCGACGGCACACCGCTGATCGAGCCGGACGCCCCCGAACTCGCCTCGCACGTGGGGCTGGCGACGACCCCCGAGGCCGAGTTCTACGACCTCGTGGTCATCGGCGGCGGCCGGCCGGGCTCGGCGCGGCCGTCTACGGCGCCTCGGAGGGTCTGCGCACGGTGCTGGTGGAGCGGTCGGCGACCGGCGGACAGGCCGGGCAGAGCTCCCGCATCGAGAACTACCTCGGCTTCCCCGACGGCGTGTCCGGCGCGCAGCTCACCGACCGGGCCCGCCGGCAGGCGGCCAGGTTCGGCGCCGAGATCCTCACCGCGCGCGAGGTGACGGGACTGGAGGTCTGCGGCCCCGCCCGCGTGGTGCGGTTCTCCGACGGGTCGGCGGTCGCCGCGCACAGCGTGATCCTGGCGACCGGTGTGTCGTACCGCCAGCTCCTCGCGCCGGGCTGCGACGACCTGACGGGCTGCGGGGTGTACTACGGCTCGGCGCTCACCGAGGCGGCCTCCTGCCAGGGGCAGGACGTGTACATCGTGGGCGGCGCCAACTCCGCGGGCCAGGCGGCGATGTACCTGGCGCGGGGCGCCAAGTCGGTGACGCTGCTGGTGCGCGGGGAGTCCCTCACGGCGTCGATGTCGCACTACCTCATCCAGCAGATCGAGGAGGCGCCGAACATCTCCGTGCGGACCCGTACCGTCGTGGAGGCCGCGCACGGGGAGGAGCACCTGGAGCAGCTCACCCTGCGGGACGTGGACAGCGGGGCGAGCGAACTCGTCGACGCGCAGTGGATGTTCGTGTTCATCGGCGCGGCCCCGCTGACCGACTGGCTGGACGGCACGGTGCTGCGCGACGAGCGCGGGTTCATCCTGGCCGGGCCCGACCTCACCGCGGACGGGCGGCCGCCGGCGGAATGGGAGCTGGACCGGCCGCCGTACCACCTGGAGACCAACATCCCCGGCGTGTTCGTGGCGGGCGACGCGCGCGCCGAGTCGGCCAAGCGCGTCGCGTCCGCCGTCGGAGAGGGAGCCATGGCCGTCATGCTCGTCCACCGTTACCTGGAGCAGTCATGAGCGGGCGGCCGATGCCCTGCGACGCGGCCGAGATCAGCACGCTGTTCCTGTTCGAGAAGCTCTCCCCCGAGCAGCTCGGACGGCTGTGCGCCGAGGGGCGGGTGGAGCGGTTCGAGGCCGGTCCCGTGTACACCGAGGGCGACCCGGCGACCTGCTTCTACGTGATGATCGAGGGCACGGTGGTGCTGTACCGCCGGGTCGGCGCCGACGACGTCGAGGTCAGCCGCACCTCGCAGCGCGGGGTGTACGCGGGCGCGATGCAGGCGTACCTCGGGGACCGGGTGCCGCAGGTCTACAACAACTCGATGCGGGTGACCGAACCGACCCGCTTCTTCGTGCTGCCCGCCGAGTCGTTCTCGGACATCATGCGCGAGTGGTTCCCGATGGCCGCGCATCTGCTGGAGGGGCTGTTCTTCGGCTCGAAGAACACCCAGCGGGCCATCGGGCAGCGCGAACGGCTGCTGGCCCTCGGCTCGTTGTCGGCCGGGCTCACGCACGAACTCAACAACCCGGCCGCCGCGGCCGTACGGGCCACGGCGACGCTGCGGGAACGGGTGGCGAAGATGCGGCACAAGCTCGCCGTCATCTCGCAGGGCGCCTACTCCCGCGAGGTGCTCGCCAAACTGATCGAGATCCAGGAGCGCACGGCCGAGCGCGTCGCCAAGGCACCCGTGCTGAGCCCGCTGGAGGCCTCCGACCGGGAGGACGAGCTGACCGACTGGCTCGACGACCACGGCATCCAGGAGGGCTGGCGGGTCGCGCCGACGTTCGTGCAGGCCGGGCTCGACGTGGACTGGCTGGAACAGGTCGCGGCGGCCGTGGCGGCCGACATCCTGCCCAACGCGATCGGCTGGCTCAACTACACGGTCGAGACCGAGCTGTTGATGGACGAGATCGACGACTCCACCAACCGGATCTCCCATCTCGTCGACGCGGCCAAGCAGTACTCGCAGCTCGACCGCGCCCCCTACCGGGTCGTCGACGTCCATGAACTCCTCGACAGCACCCTGCTGATGCTCTCCGGGAAGATCGGGCAGCGCATCGTGGTCGTCAAGGACTACGACCGCACCGTGCCGGACGTCCCCGCGTACCCGGCGGAACTGAACCAGGTGTGGACGAACCTCGTCGACAACGCCGTGTTCGCCATCAACAGCATCGGCGGGGAGGGCACGTTGACCGTGCGGACCGCCCGGGAGGGCGACCGGCTGCTGGTGGAGTTCGGCGACACCGGGCCCGGCATCCCGGCGGACATCCGCAGCCGCATCTTCGACCCCTTCTTCACCACCAAGCCGGTCGGCGAGGGCACCGGCCTGGGTCTGGACATCTCCTGGCGGATCGTCGTCAACAAGCACCACGGCAGCCTCCAGGTCGAGTCCGCGCCGGGCGACACCCGCTTCCAGGTGCTGCTGCCGCTGACCGCGCCCGAAGCCGATGCCGACCCCGACAACGCGTCCGAGACCACCGAGGAGCCCGTATGACCGACACCGACGCCATCGACCCGAGCGTCCCGCCCACCGGTACCGGCTGCGTCGAGTGCGACGCGACGGGCGGCTGGTGGTTCCACCTGCGGCGCTGCGCCCGGTGCGGCCACATCGGCTGCTGCGACTCCTCCCCCGCCCAGCACGCCACCGCGCACTGGAAGGCCACCGGGCATCCCCTCGTGCAGAGCTTCGAGCCCGGCGAGGACTGGTTCTGGGACTACGACAGCGACGAGCTGTACGAGTCGGGCCCGGAGCTGGCGCCGCCGTCCGGCCACCCGCTGGGCCAGCCCACGCCCGGCCCTGCGGGACGGGTGCCGGACGACTGGGCCCGGTCGCTCAACCGTTGAGGCGCTGCGGCCTGAGGCGCTGGCGCTGCGGACTGAGGCGCTGAGTCACGGATCCGCTCAGCCTCTGCGGCGCCGCGGCTGCGGGGTCCGCGCTGCTCACCGGCGGAGTTGTCGGTGGCGCATGCCAGGATGGAGGCGTGCCTCCCACAGCGTTCGCCACCGTGTTCATCGGCCGGGACGAGGAAATCGCCCGGCTCTCCGGCGTGCTGGAGCGCGCCCGTGCCGGGGAGGCGCGGGCGGTGCTGGTCGCCGGGGACGCCGGCGTCGGCAAGACGCGCGTGCTGGACGAGATCGCGGCGCGGGCCGCGCGCACCGGGACGACCGTGCTCACCGGGCACTGCGTCGATCTCGGTGACGTGGGCCTGCCCTATCTGCCGTTCACGGAGATCCTCGGTGCGCTCGCCGGGGACGAGCGCTTCGCGGCCGTCCTCGCCGGGCATCCCGTCGTCGACCGGCTGCTCGGCGGCGGGCCGGACGACGCCGTACGGGACCTGGGCGGGCGGCTGCGGCTGTTCGAGGGGATGGCGGGCCTGCTCGCCGACCTGGCGGAGGTCAACCCGCTCCTGATCGTGCTGGAAGACCTGCACTGGGCCGACGAGTCCTCCCGGGACCTGCTGCGGTTCCTGCTGAGCCGGGGCGTCCTCCAGCGGCCCGCGGGCGGTGCGCCCGCCCACCGGCTCGCGCTGCTGGCCTCCTACCGCGCGGACGATCTGCACCGCCGCATCCGCTGCGGCCGCTGCTGGCCGAGCTGGTGCGGCTGCCGGGCGTGGAGCGGCTGGAGCTGCGGCCCCTGGCGGACGCCGAGGTGACCCGGCTGGTGCGCGCCCTGGAGGACCGTCCGCTGCCGGACGCCACGGTGCGCGGCATCGTGGAGCGCGCCGAGGGCAACGCCTTCTACGCGGAGGAGTTGCTCGCCGCGACGGACACCGGGGCGGGTGGGGTGCCGAGCGGACTGGCCGACCTGCTGATGATCCGCGTGGAGCAGCTCTCGGAGACGGCCCAACTGGTGCTGCGGACCGCGGCCGTGGCAGGGCGGCGGGTGGAGCACGACCTGCTGCGGGACGCGGTCGCGCTGCCCGAGGACGAGCTGGAGTCGGCGCTGCGCGAGGCGATAGGCCGACAGCTCCTCGTCGCGGGCGCGGGCGACACGTACGCCTTCCGGCACGCGCTCGCGCGCGAGGCGGTGTACGCCGATCTCCTCCCGGGGGAACGGGCCCGGCTGCACGGCGCGTTCGCCCGGCTGCTCGGCGGCCGGGGGCACCGCGCCGAGACCGCCGCCGAGCGGGCCCACCACTACCGCGAGAGCCATGACCTGCCGGAGGCGCTCGCCGCCTCCCTGGAGGCCGCCGACCACGCCCAGCGGGTGGGGGCGCCCGCCGAGGAACTGCGCCAGCTGGAGACCGCGCTCGACCTGTGGCCCACGGTGGACGCCTCCGCCCGCCCGTCGGGCGAGGGCATGGACCGGGTCACGCTCATGCTGCGCGCCTCGGCGGCTGCCGCGCACGCCGGGCAGGGGCACCGCGCGGTCTCCCTGACGCGCGCCGCGCTCGCCGGGGTGGGCCAGGACGCCGACTCCGAACTCGCCGCGCGCGTGCGGTACACGCTGGCCGGGACCCTCCTCGGCGTCGACAGTCTCACGGCGGCGTTCCGCTACAGCAGCGAGGCGCTGGCGATGATCCCCGCCGAGCCGCCGTCCCCGACGTGGGTGTGGGCCGCGGCCACCCATGTCCTGGCGGCCCGTCAGGTCGGGGAGACGGAGACCGCGCGGCGGGTCGCCCGCCAGGCGCTGGCCGTCGCGGACCAGCTGAAGGTGACCGACGCGCAGGCCGACCTGCTGATCTCGCTCGCCGTCCTGGAGGGTGGCGGCCGGCGCTCCCCCGAGGGCCGCGAGCGCCTGCGGGAGGCCCGGGAGCTGGCCCGGCGGGCGGGCAGCGCCCCGGTGGAGATGCGGGCCCTGTTCAACCTGGCCATCGGCTGTTACGAGGCAGGGGAGTTCGAGGAGTGCCTGCCCTGGCTGGCCGACGGCCTGGACCGGGCCCGCCGGGCGGGCCTGCTCTCCTCGCCGTATCCGCTGGAGATGCGCTATCTGCAACTGCTGCTGCTGCACACCCTGGGCCGCTGGGACGAGTGCGTGCGGACGGCGGCGGCCGACCTGGCGGTCCTGCCCTCGGCGGGCGGGTACGCGGCCGGGCCCGCACTGTACGTCGCGCTGGCCCGCGGGGAGGCGGGGGCCGTCGACCGTGCGCGGGCCCTGGCGGGGGGCGCCGCCGACTGGATGGCGACGCTGGTCACCGCCGTCGTCCTGACCGACGCGGCGGCCCTGCGGGGTGACGCCGAAGCGGCGGTGGCACAGATGCGTGCCTCCCTGGAGGCGCTCACCGGCGACACGGGCGGCCGCCCGGACGTCGCCGTCCGGCTCGCCGCCCTGGCGCTGACGCCGGTGGCCGACACGGCCGCCTCGGCCCGCGCCGGCGGCGACGGGGCTACGGCTGCCCGCTGGTCGACGGTCGCGGAGGAACTCGTGGACCTGGCACGGGCGGCGGCGCAGCGCGGCGAGGCCGGGGTGCCGGCAGGGTCCGGAGGGGCCAGGCCTGGCTGGCCCGCGCCGAGGCCGAGCGGGCGCGTGCGGCCGGCGAGCCGGACGCGGC
>NZ_MPOH02000015.1:1475872-1486711 GCF_001896135.2 Streptomyces phaeoluteigriseus | reverse complement strand
GGTTCGGCCGGGGGAGGCGCGGCGGGGGCGGTGGCCTCGTCCTGACGGGGTGGCGGCGCGGGCCTCCGGTTCTCCGGCCCGGTGCCCTCCGACCGGCCTTCCTCCAAGTGGCCGGCGAGCCAGAGCAGTTCCGCCAGTTCCCGCGGGGTCGGGGCGGTCCCCGCGGCGCCGTCAGGAGCGCGGCGAGCCGCCCGACGGCCGTACGGTCGCGCTCCCGCGGGAGCCTTTCAGCAACCGGCTTCCCCTCGGAAACCGGCTTCTGCTCGGTAACCCGCTTCTGCTCGGAAACGGGCTGCTGCTCGGATGTCGGTGGGCGGCCGGATACCGGTGGGCGGCCGGATACCGGTGGGCCGTCGGACGCCCGTGGGCGCTCAGAAGCCATCGCCGTCCGCCGTCGCGCTCAGATACGGCATCAGCTCGTCCGCCAGCGCGTCGCGGGAGTCCGCGTCCAGGCCGGCGACGCCCGTGAGGTAGAGGGCGTTCAGCAGTTGGTCGGTGGCGAGTTCACCGTCGGCGGCGCGGGTCAGGAAGCGGTTGATGAGGTGTTCCGCGTCGCCCGCCGGGGTGTCGAGGTGGGCGCGGACGATCTCGGTGAGCTGCTCGCGGTCCGGGCGGCGCAGCCGCAGGCGGACACAGCGGCGCAGGAAGGCGGGCGGGAACTCGCGCTCGCCGTTGCTCGTCAGTACCACGAACGGGAAGGCGTGGCAGCGCACCCGGCCGCGGCTGACCGTGACCGGCTCGTCGGTGTCGTCGGCGAGGACCCCGGCGGTGCTGCCCTCGGTGAACCGGCGGGCGGCGCGCATCAGTTCGGGGATCTCGTACTGGCCCTCCTCCAGCACGTTCAGCAGGTCGTTGGGCAGGTCGAGGTCGCTCTTGTCGATCTCGTCGACCAGGAGGACGCGGGGACGGCGGTAGGGGAGCAGGGCCGTGCCGAGGGGGCCGAGGCGCAGGTGTTCCTCGACGTCGGCGCTCGCGGGCGGGCCGCCCTCCGGTCCGCCGGACCCATGTGCGCCGATCCCACGTCCGCCGGTCCCTCGTCCCGCGGTCCCGGACGCCTCACCGCCGGGCGGCGTCTCGTCGCCCGCCCGCCACGCCGCCCGCCGGGCCGCGTACAGCCGGGACAGCGGTCGTACTGGTAGAGCCCGTCGGAGAGGGTGGAGCGGCTGGTGATGTTCCAGCGCAGGACCGGGCCGAGCCGCAGTTCGCGCGCCACCGCGTAGGCCAGCGAGGACTTGCCGGTGCCGGGCGGGCCGGTGACCAGCAGCGGGCGGCGCAGCACGAGCGCGGCGTTGACGAGCTGGACGGTCTCGGGGGCGGCCACGTAGGTGCGGGCGCGGTGCGCGCGGTCGGGGGAGACGGCCGCCCGGTCGTCGGTGTCCCGGGGTGGGGGCAGGACGGGCTCGCCGTCGAACGCCCGCCAGGGCGGCGGGGCGGGCAGGTCGTCGATGCCGTCGTGCGGCTCGCTGTTGCCGGTGTAGACGGACCAGTGGGGCATGCGGGATCTCTCCGTGCGGTGAACTCGGCGCGCGGGTGTGTGCGCGGGTGGGCGGGTGCGCCGGCATGCACGCGTGCGGGCGCGGGCCGCGGGCGGATGGGGGTGCGGGCGGGCCGCGGGCGGTCAGGCCACGGGCGATCGGGCGTGCGCCGCCCCCGTCTCGCCGTGCGGGTCGGTGAAGACGCGCGGGTCGTCCCACAGCAGTTGGATGTCGCGCGCCCAGTGCTCGTCCTCGGCGTCGGCCTCTTCACGCAACTCCAGGATCCTGCGGGGGAGTTCGGCGGGCGGGACGCCGGACACGCAGGTGTCGAGCTGGTCCAGGAAGCTCTTGCCCGTGCAGTCGGCGCCGCCCGCGCAGGGCTCCTCGGGGCCGCTGTCGCAGCCGCCCCGGGACCAGACGACGACCGGGGCGGGCGCGGTGAGCGTGGTGTCGAAGTGGGGGCGGGTGTGGGGCGCGGCCGGCGCGGTGCCGAACCCGGCGAGACAGGCGTCGGACTGCCGCAGCCGTACCCGCAGCCGGCGCGGCTCCTCGGGCGTGCCGCACTCGACCCGGTGCAGTTGGGCGCCGGGCGCGGAGTCGAGCCGGTTCCAGGCGCGGGTCAGCTGATGCCGGGCGCCCGCCCGCCGCCGCGCCTGGTCGGTGACCACCAGGGGGTACACACAGCCGAGCGGGGTGTCGTCGTCGGGTGCGCTCGCCCAGCGGTCCACGGGCAGGTCGATCCAGTCGCGGGGCAGCGCGAAGGTGATCAACTCGTCGGAGCCCGGGGTGAGGTACCCGAAGGCCGCCTCGATCCGCTCCTGCACATAGCCGTGCAGCCGGGACTGCGGGACGGTGTCGGACCCGACCGGATGCCGACGGCCCCCGCTGTACGCCGACACCTCGACGCGGACCTGGCCGTCGCCCGCGCCGCTGTGCCGCAGGTCGACGAGGATGGGCGACCACTCGGGCGCGGCGGGCGTCTCCACCGGGGCCCGGAACAGCGCCTCCACGTGCTCGGTGAACCTGGCGACGGTGCCCGCCGCGTCCTCGCCGTCGATCTCGCACAGCACGAACAGCGCGGCCGAGCGCAGCGAGTCGAAGCCCTCCGGCGGCGGCTCGGGGTCCAGCGCTCCGGCGGCGGCCCGGTAGAGCCGTACGGGATCGCAGTCCAGGCCGGCGCGGACCGCCCGCTCGACCAGCTCGCGCAGCCGGGCGCGGTCGGCGGTGCGGTGGTCGGAGGTGGGGACGAGCCCGGCGAGATCGGGCCAGTGCCGGGCCATCACCTCGGTGGGCATCATCCGCCCGTTGCGCACGCCCCGCGTCCCGGCCGCGGCCGTGACCATGCCGACCACCTCACCGGTGTCGACGAGGGTGACGGCGGCGCCGCTGAAGCCCGGTTCGAGCGGCTGCCCGTCCGGCTGCCAGGCCTCCAGCTGCATCCACTCCTGGTTGATCAGCTGCGGTGCGGTGACCCGGTACTCGGCGAGCGTTCCCTCGTCGAAGCCGACGGGGAAGCCGTACACGACGAGCTTGCGTGGCTGTCGGCCGTACGCGGTGTCGACGGGCGCGAGCGCCGCCGGGGCGATCTCCACCTCGTGGGCGAGTTCCAGTACGGCGAGGTCGCCGAGGTCGGTGGCACCGCCGGCCCAGCCGCCCTCGGCCACGACCCGGGCCGGGACGGGTGCCGAGCCGGGCCGCTCCGTGAAGGTCACCGCCAGCGCTCCGGCCGGCCCCTCGTGCACGACATGGGCGCAGGTCAGCACCTTGCGCGGGGTGACCAGGAAGCCGGCTCCGACGACCTGGCCGGCGCACTCGATCCGGGCCTGCCACTCGGCGCTCCTCATGAGGCGCCGGAAGGCTCCGGGCGAGGGGAGCGCGAAGAGGACTCGGGCGGAGGGCAAGGGGACTCGGGCCGAGGGGAAGGGGACTCGGGCGGAGGGGAGGAGGATGCCGCCGCGCGGCCGGTACGGGGTCCTGCGTGCGGTCCGCCGACGGGGACCAGGTCAGTCTGACGATCAGGTGGCCCTCGGCCGTGCCCTTGGCGATGATCGCGCCCGTCTCGGCCGCCAGCTTCACCCCGAACTCGATCTCCACGCCGTCGGGCCGCAGCGCGCCGTCGCGGAAGACCCGCAGCGCGGACTCCGCGGCCGAGCGCACGCCCTCCAGAGCACCCTCGAAGGTACGGGCCGCCTGCACGGTGCCGTCGCCGCGGGCCACCAGCCGGGAACCGGGCCGCTGTTCCTCGACGGACTCGACGGCGACCACGGCACCGTCGTCCGTCGTGAACTCCACCACTGCTGCCATGACGCCCCCGTCGTGCTCCTCGAACCGCGGCTCTGTGCACCGCCATTGTCACGGACGGTACGCGAGGTTGTCGTGTTCCCGCCTCAATGGCCCGCCGGTGCTGTCGGAAACCGGCCACGACGTCCTCGCACCGCCTTCCGGGGGTGTCGGCTCGCCTCACGGCAGGTCCGTGCGGACCACCCCCAGCTCCGCCAGGTCCTGCGGCCCGATCCGGAGTTGACCGGCGGTCGCCTCGACCTCCTCGGGCGGCCGCTTCAGGATCGCGGCGGCCGACTCCGGGGCGATCACCGAGAAATAGCTGTCCGGGGTGGCCCAGGTACGGCCGGGCGCGGCCAGCGCCAGCGCGCCCCCGGAACCGCCCTCGCCGATCAGCAGCGTGGTGACGGGAGTCCGCGCGGTGGCCAGCGCGCCGAACAGCTCGGCGATCGCCGCGCCCGCGCCCTGCCGCTCCGCCTCGGCGTCGTTGGCCGCACCCGGTGTGTCCACCAGGGTCAGCACCGGGATGCCGAGCCGGTCCGCGAGCCGGATCAACCGGGTCGCGGTGCGGTATCCGGCGGGCCGGGTCGCGGCCCCCGTCTGGGCGGCGTACGCGACGGTACGGCCCTGACGCTCGCCGAAGCCGCACAGCATGCCGTCCGGATCGGTGCCGCCGCAGCGGTCGCCGCCGATCGCGGCCCGCACGGTGAAGTAGGCGTCCAAGTAGACTCCGGCGCGCGGGCGTTGCGGTGACCGGGCACGCCGGACCGCGTCCCAGCCGGTGGCGGGGAGATCGTCCGCGCCGAGGGCACGGGGGACCGGCGCGGGCTCCTGCGACGGGCGGGTCAGCAGCCGCAGCCACCTCCCCAGCGTCTCCCGCAGCGCCCCCGGCTCCACGACCGCGTCCGCGGACCCTGCCGCGACCTGCGCCTCGGCGGTGTACGCGGCCGGGTCCGCGTCGGGCGGCCGTACCCGCGACCCGGCGAAGCGACCTGCGCGCCCGGCAGCGCGAGCACCACGTCCGCGCCCGCGCCCAGGGTGGCCCAGCCGCCGCCCGTAGTCGGATCCCGCAACACGGCGACCTGCGCCAGCCCGGCCTGCCGCGTCAGTGCCGACTGCCTTGCCACCCGCTGGAGCTGCGTGAGGGCCAGCATGCCCTCCTGCATGCGGGAACCGCCCGTCGCCACCAACGGGACGACCGGCAGCCGGTGTTCGCGGGCGTAGGTGTGCGCCGCCTCCAGCCGGTCGCCGGTGCGTACGCCCAGCGAGCCGCCCAGGAAACCGAACTCGAACGCGATCAGCACGGCCCGGGTGCCCTCGACCGTGCCGGTGCCGCAGACCACGGACTCCGTCTCCCCGGTCCGCTCGGCGGCACGGGCGCGGGAGGCGCCGTAGCCGGGCCAGGCGAGAGGACCGTCCGATGCCGAGTCCCTTGCCGGACAGGGGAGTTCGTCGAAGGAGTCGCAGACGAGGGCGAGGATCTCGCGCGCGGAGAGCCGAAGGGGGCCGCTCACGACGGCAGCGCCCGTTTCATGATCTTCCCCATGTCGTTGCGGGGCAGCACGTCGAGATACCGCACCACCCGGGGCCGCTTGTGCGGGGCGAGCCGCGTCGCCACATGGTCGGCCAACTCGGTCTCATGTGGAGGTGATTGGCGGTCCTGCGGCACGATCCACGCCACGATCCGCTCCCCGAGGTCGGCGTCCGGCTCCCCGGTGACGGCGGCCTCCCGCACTCCCGGATGCTCCAGCAGCGCGTTCTCGATCTCACCTGCGCCGATCTTGTGACCGCCGCTCTTGATCAGGTCGGTGGCCTTGCGTCCGACGATCCGGACGTAACCGTCACCGTCCCGGACCGCCATGTCCCCGGTCCTGAACCACCCGTCGGCGGTGAACGCCCCGGCCGTGGCGTCCGGCCGGTTCAAATACCCGGTGAACAGGTTCGGCCCGCGCACCTGGATCTCCCCGACGCTCTCCCCGTCGTACGACGTCAGGGGCGTCCCGTCCTCCTCCACGAGCCGCAGCTCCACACCGGGCAGCGGCAGCCCGACCGTGCCGGCCCGGGGTTCGCCGTCGGCGCGCACGGAGGTGTTCATCAGCGTCTCCGTCATGCCGTACCGCTCGATCACCCGCTGCCCGGTCGCGGCGGTGATCCGCTCGTGGTCGTGCACGGGCAGCGCGGCGGAACCGGAGACGAGCAGCCGGGCACGGCCGAGCGCCTCGGCGAGGCCGGGGTCGTCGGGGAGGGTCTCGGCGAGCCGGTGGTACATGGTCGGCACCCCGAACAGCATGGTCGCGCCGCTGTTCAGCTCCCGGGCCACCCCCTCGGCGGAGAACCGCCCCAGATGCCGCACGGATCCTCCGCGCCGCAGCGGCCCCAGAACGCCCAGCACCAGCCCGTGCACATGGAACAGCGGCAACCCGTGGACGAGGACGTCGTCGCCGGTCCACGCCCAGGCGTCGGCGAGCGCGTCGAGCGTCGCCGCGACCGCCCGCCGGGGGATGACCGCGCCCTTGGGCGGGCCGGTGGTGCCGGAGGTGTAGACGACGAGGGCGGGGTCCTCGTCGCCCACGGGGACCCGGTCGGGGAGCCGTCCGCCGATGGCCCGCACGTCCACGTCGACGCGCGGCACGTCGCCGACGGCAGAGGGGAGTTCGTCGCCGGGCGCGGCCAGGAGGAGCACGGGCGCGCTGTCGGACAGGATGTGCCCGAGTTCCCCCTCCCCGGACTTCGGGTTGAGCGGCACCACCGGAACCCCGGCCTCCAGCGCCGCCACGACGGCCACGGCCGTCTCCAGCGCGGGCGTCGCCCATACGGCGACCCGCCCGCCGCCGCCCGGCAGCCGCGCCGCCAGGGAGCCCGCCGCACCGGCGAGTTCCGCGTACGTCAGGGACCGGTCACCGAACCGCAGCGCCGCACGGTCGGACGGCGGGCCCGACGGCGGGTCCGTCAGGGCCGGGAAGAGAGAGGACACCGGAACACTCCTCGGGCAGGGGACGACAAGGTCGTTCCTACCCCATGACCGGCCCGGCCCGCCGGTTCCGGAGGTTGACGCCCGTCACTTCTCCACCGCGTCTGCCACCACACAGCTCACGTCGTCCGGCCCGCGCGCCCCGTTCGCCTCGGCGACCGGCGCGAGGACCGTGTCGGTTCGGGAGCGGGTCTCGGTGAGGAGAGTGCGGATACGGGGTCCGGGGACGACCGTCGACAGGCCGTCGGAGCACAGGAGGGGACGGTCGCCGGGGCGGGCGTCGTGCGGACGCGGTTCCGCGTTCGGGGTCGTGGCGCCGGGCAGGGCCTCGCGGAGGAGGGCACGCGCGGGTGGGCCCCGGCCTCCTCGGCGGTCGGCCGACCCTCGTCGTTCGCGGTCGCGGGGGCGGCGGTTAGCCTGCGGGTTCGTGTGCGCCACAGGCGTCACGAAGCGTTACGGACGTCGATCACCAGGTTGGAGAGTTCCCCGTGCCAAGAGTCGCCCTCGTCACCTACGACCCCCGCCCGGAGCCCAGCAAGGACCGCGACCTGCCGGTTCTGGTGCGGGCGCTGGAGGAGGCCGGGGCGGGGGCGGAGGCCGTGTGCTGGGACGACGCGGGCGTCGACTGGGCCTCCTACGACCTCGCCCTGATCCGCTCCACCTGGGACTACAGCTGGCGCGCGGCCGAGTTCACGGCGTGGGCGGAGCGCTGCGCCGAGGCTACGCGCCTGGCGAACCCGGCCGCCGTCGTGCGCTGGAACGCGGACAAGCGCTACCTCGGTGAACTCGCCGAGGCAGGCATACCCGTCGTCCCCACCCGCTACCTGGCCCCCGGCGACCCGGCCGACCTCCCCGACGACCACGAGTACGTCGTCAAGCCCACCTCGGGCGCCGTGCCCGCTACGCCGCCCGCTACACCCCCGACCAGCACGACACCGCCGTACGCCACCTCGCGCGCATGCACGGGGAAGGGCTGACGGCGATGGTCCAGCCGTATGTGCGGAGCATCGACACCGGAGGGGAGCGGGCCCTCCAGTTCTTCGGGGGCGGTCTGCTGCACGCCAGCCGCAAGCGGGCCGTGCTTGCTCCCGGCACCGCTTTCGACGCGACCAAGGTCGCCCATCCGGGGTTGGAGCCCTGGACCCCCACGGCGGCCGAACTCGACGTCGCGAAGCGGGCCCTGGCCGCGGTGCCGAACGCGCCCGAGCTGCTGTACGCGCGCGTCGACCTGGTGGACGGCGACGACGGCCGGCCGCGGGTGATGGAGCTGGAACTCGTGGAACCGAACCTCTTCCTGTTTCTGCACCCGGAGTCGGTACCGCGGGTGGTGGAGGCGATCCTCGCGGCGTCCGCCGCCCCCCAGGGACGCCGGACGCCGGGGTCTACTCCCGCACCGCCGTCCGCTGCAACAACCCCCAGGTGAACTCGGCGACCACCTCCCGCCGCACCCCCGCCCCGTCCGGCGCCGCGAAGGCCAGGCCCCAGCGGGTGGGCGCAGCCCTCCAGGGGCCGGGCGGGGGCGAAGGCGCGGGCGGCCTCGTCGACCGTGCAGGACCAGGGGGCGAGGTCGTCGAGCGTGTGGAGGGAGGGGCCGGGGGCGCCCGGCGCGCGGACGAGCCATTCGTTCCAGACGGCGCCGTTCGGGGCGAGGAGCACCTCGAAGCGAAGGTCGGGCCAGAGTGGGAGCGGCCACAGCCGGGCCTCGCAGTCCAGGTCGCCGATGCGGCGCACCGACTGTGCCTCGGGGGCGCCGAGGACGGAGCGGTACCGGGCGGCGGCGCCCCGGGTGCGGGGCGAGCGGACCATCGCCTGCCAGCGCCTGTTGGCCTCCCGCATGTCGATGAGCGAGGCGCCCAGCCCGCGGCGGGCGTCCTCCACCAGGTCCGGATTGTGGTCGGCCATGCGGCGCAGCAGCACCAGCTGGAAGTCGACGGGCGTGAAAGGGTGGCCGGCGGGGCGCGTGTCGGGCGGCATGCGAACCATCGTGGCCCACCGGGGAGGCGGCCTCACGGCGAACCGGGCAATAGGCCGTCGACGAACCGTTGCAGAGCCGGGGCGGAGCCGCTGCGGAGCCCTCCTCCAGCGGTCGACCAGCCGGTCGATCAGCGCGTCGACCGCCGTTCGACGCGCTGATCGACCGGCTGCGGACGACTGGGGACAGGCCGCGGACCGCCTGCGGACCGCCTGCGGACAGGCTGCGGACCGGCTGCTGACCAGTGTCCGATCGGCGGCCGATCGGCGGCGCGCCCCCACGCGCCCCTTCCGCGGCCATTGCCCGGCGCCTCGCTATGTGGCTAGCCTGTGTTCGTCATGCCGATCGTCTGTTGAAATTTCGAACGCAGGCCTGAAACGAACCAAGGGAGGGGGCCGGCCGTGGGACGACTCGTACCTGCCGTTACCCGGGCTCTCGACATTCTCGAGCTCTTCCTCGACGGGGACGGGACGCTCTCCGCCCCCGACATAGTGCGCCGGCTCCAGCTGCCGCGCACCACCGTGCACGAGCTGGTCACCACGCTCGCCGCCCGGTCGTACATCGTCACCGTCCCCGGACAGCCCGGACGCTACCGCCTCGGCGTGCGGCCGTACCAGCTCGGCAGCCGGTACGCCGAGCAGCTCGACCTGGCCGCCGAGGGCCAGCAGGTCGCCCGGACCGTCGCCGAGACCTGCGACGAGACGGTCCACGTGGCGATCCTGGAGGGCACGGACGTCATCTACATCGCCAAGGTCGACTCCACGCACGCCGTCCGCATGGTGTCGGCGGCGGGCCGCCGCCTCCCCGCGCACTGCACCTCCGTGGGCAAGATGCTGCTCGCCTCCCTCCCCGACGCCGAGCTGACCGCGCGGGTCCCCGACGACGCCGACCTGGTCGCGATGACGCCCAACAGCATCACCGAACCGGGCGCGCTGCGCGAGGCCCTGGCGGAGATCCGGGAACGGGGTATCGCGGTCGAGAACCGTGAGTCGAACCCGGACGTCAGCTGTGTGGCGGCCCCCGTGCGCGACCGCACCGGCCGGGTCGTGGCCGCACTGTCGATCTCCGTCCCCATGATCCGCTGGAGCGACGAGCGCCGCGGCGAGCTGGAGCAGCTCGCCGCCAAGGGCGCGGCCCAGCTGTCCGAACAGCTGGGCTACCGGAGCGTGGCATGACGAACGTGTTCGACGTCGCCGTCCGCGCGGAGGCCGCCCTCGGTGAGGGCCCGACCTGGGACCCGGCCACCGGCCGCCTCCTGTGGCTCGACATCCTCGGCTCGCGCCTGCGCACCTACGACCCCTCGACGGGCCGCAGCACGGTCCGCGTCACCGAGCAGCACGTGGGCGCGGCCAAGCCGCGCGCGGGCGGCGGTCTGGTCCTCAACCTCCGGGACGGCGTCGGCCTCCTGGACGAGGACGGGAGCTTCCGCTGGCTCCACCACGAGCCGGTCCCCGGCCGCCGCGCCAACGACGCGGCCGTCGCGCCCGACGGCTCGCTCTGGGCCGGCACGATGCGGTACGACGAGGCGCCGGGCGGGGGATCCCTGTCCCGTGTCACCGGGGACGGTTCCGTCTCCGTGGTCCTCGACGACGTCGCGGTGAGCAACGGGACGGGCTGGAGCCCTTCCGGCACGCTGATGTACTACATCGACTCCCCCACCCGCCGTGTCGACGTCTTCGACCACGCCGACGGGCGGGTGGCGAACCGTCGCCCCTTCGTCCAGATCGAGGACGGCGCGGGCTTCCCCGACGGGCTGACGGTCGACGCGGACGGATGTGTGTGGGTGGCGCTGTGGGGAGGGGGAGCGGTACGCCGGTACACCCCCGCGGGGGCGCTGGACCGGGTGATCGAGTTGCCGACTCCGCTGGTGACGGCCTGCGCGTTCGGCTCCGCCGGGCTGACGGATCTGTACGTCACCACCGCCCGGGTGGGCCTGGAGGCCCCCCACCCGCTGTCGGGCTCGCTCCTGGTCGTCCCCGACGCGGGGAGGGGCGTGGCCCAACCGGCGTTCATCGGCTGAGGGGTTGGCGGCCGGGGGATCGCGCAGCGGGGCGCCCCCACTCCCGGCTCCACCCGAGCATCATGCGGGCCAACCCAGCCCGACCCGGCCCGACCCGACCCAGCCGGGCCAACCAACCCAG
>NZ_MPOH02000015.1:1452074-1475772 GCF_001896135.2 Streptomyces phaeoluteigriseus | reverse complement strand
GCCCAACCCAACCCAACCGACCCAACCCAACCCAACCCAACCCAACCGACCCAGCCGCGCGTCAGTCCGGCAGGCCTCGTACGAACTCCGCTACCAGGGTGGCCACCGCGGTCGGGGTTTCCATGTGCATGGGGTGGGCGGCGTCGATCCGGTCGACGGTGAGTGTCGGCCGGGTGCGGGTGAGTGCGGTCAGTTCGTCGGAGACGCCCTGTGCGAACCGGGTGCTGAATTCGGCGAACCACTCCATGCCGGGTGCGGGCGGTAGCCGTCGGCCGGCCTGGACGACCAGGAGCGGCCGGTCGACCCCGGCCAGCCACGGCGTGACACCGAGCGAGCCGAGCCGGTGGAGTTCGCCGACGATCTCCCGCGCCGTCGCCCGCTCCGGCAGGGTCTGCCAGGTGCCGTCGGGCAACGGGCGTGCGGCCGTGCGGGCGGAGGCCTGCGCGAGGTCGGCGGGAATGCCGAGCCGGGCGGAGTGGGCGACCTGCTGCTCGATGTACTCGGGCGGCGCGATGGCCCCGGCCGAGGCCAGCAGTCCTTCGCTCAGCCGTTCGGCGCCGGGGTGTTCGCGCCCCCACCAGAAGCCGTCGAGGTTCACGGCGGCACGGGCTCGGGCACCGTCGGGGTCGGCGCGGGCGTACTCGACCGCGACCATGCCGCCGAGGGAGTGGCCCACAACCACGGCCTCCGGCACGCCGTGCGCGTCGAGGGTGTCCGCGATGTGCCGCACCACGGCGGGGAGGGTCCAGGGGGAGATGCCGGGGGAGCGGCCGTGTCCGGGAAGGTCGACGGCGAGGACGCGGTGCCCGGCGGTGAGCAGGGCTGCCGCGGCGTTCCAGTCGGTCAGCGACCGTCCGTAACCGTGCAGGAGAACCAGTTGCGGGCCATCGCCACCATAGTCATGAGCATGCAGGAGTGTCATCGGGCTCCACCCTAGAGAGCACACAGCCCGCCGAACACCGATTAAAGATCTCGCAGAACCACCCGCTCCGCCCCGGTCAACGGCGGCCCCGCCGCGGCTGGCAGCGACGGTCCGTTCAGGGTGGCGAGGAGGGCCGACGGTCGCAGCAGCCGCTCCGGCCCCGCCGTGAGGCCGGTGACGTCCCACAGCGCCGAGGCAGCGCCGTACGAGCCGGTGGCCGTCCGGATCACCCGCCGGGTGAACATGGTGACGAGCCGGTCCGCGATGGTCGGTGCCCCGCCCCGCGTCCCGGGGAACCAGACGTCCTGGCTGACAGCCATCGTCCAGGCCGCCTCCACCGACGACGCGGCACCCCGCTGCACCCGCCGCGCGAGCCCCGCCGAGCCGACCCCGCCCTGTCGCAGCTCCCGGCTCAGCACCCGTGCGCCGAGCGCGGCCACCGACATGCCCTGCCCGTACGCGGGGTTGAAGGTGGCCAGCGCGTCGCCGAGGGCGACGAACCCCTCGGGCCACTCCCGCACCTTCTCCAGGTACCGCCGCTGGTTGCTGGTGCTGCGGCTGACGTGGATGTCGGTGAGCGGCTCGGCGCCGGAGATCAGCTGTCCGACGAGGGGGTGCGGCAGATCGAGGGTGTACCGGAGGAACCCGTCAGGGTCGGACGGCGGTTCGCCCCCGCCCCGCGTTCCGGCGAGGCTGACCATCCACCGGTCGCCCTCGATGGGCAGGACCATGCCGCTGCGTCCGGGCAGCCCCTGATAGGGGTTGGCCTGGATGATGGTGAGCGGGAACCCCTCCGCCCCCGCGGGCGTGCGGTAGATCCGCGTGGCGTTGACGAGCCCCGCGTCGACCGTCTTCTCCCGGACACCGGAGATGCCCAGCCCCGAGAGCCAGTTGACGACCCGCGACCCGCGCCCGCTGGCGTCGACCACGAACGCGGCGTCGATCACCTCGTCCCCGTCGGGGGTGGAGACGCGTACGCCCGTGACGCGCCGCGCGTCGCCGGTCAGCGCCAGCGCCCGACCCTTGCGGACCTGGGCCCCGGTGTTGGCCAGTACGGCGTCCCGGACCGCCCAGTCGAGCAGCGCCCGGCTACAGGTCATCATCCGGGGGCCCTCATGGCGCCAGCGTCGGAACCAGCCCTCGGGCGTGAGGGCGATCATGCCGGAGCTGAGCGATATCTCGCGGGCCCCGGCGGCGAGCAGGTGCTTGCGCATGCCGACGCCCGGCACGAGGTCCTCCATGGCGGCGAGCCCGCCGGCCATGAGGAGGTGGGCGTGCCGGCCCTGCGGCAGGCCCCTGCGGTGCTCCGGCCCGTCGGGCAGGTCGTCCCGTTCCAGCACGGTCACCTCGTCCACGACGGTGGACAGGGCCGCCGCGGCCAGCATGCCGGCCAGGCCGGCACCGATGACGACAGCTCTACGGGACATGGGGCTCCTCGTACTCGGCCACGAAGGCAGACAGACCGGCAGGCAGGCAGACCGGCAGACGGACAGGCATACAGGCACGCGGACAGGCATACGGACGAGCGGTCGGGCATCCCGAAGCCGGACATCACGAAGCCGGACATCGCGAAGGACGACCTTCAGCCGCCCTGGATGGCTTTCACCGTACCTTCACCGACCGTGTCCGGGACCGGGGTTCGCGCCAGTGCCTGGGCCAGTTCGACCAGCCCGGCGGCGCCGGACACCTCGGTGGCGTGCAGCCGGTGGGTGCTCGGTGTCTCGCACGGTGCCTCCCGCGCGGCGGCCCGCCGGGCGGCCTCGGCGACCATGGCGGCCTCCGCGGCGACCCGCGCCTCGTGCGCAGTACGGCCCTCGCCGAGGGCGGCGGCGAGCGCCCGCGACCGTACCCGGTCGTCGAAGTAGGGGGCGAGGGCGAGCAGCGCGTCGTGGATGGCCACCTCCCGCCAGTGCAACCGCTCCTCGGGCAGCCGCCACCAGGACACGGGCGGCTTGGGCGCCAGCGACACGAACCCCACGCGGTTCCACAGGGGTCGCAGCCGCCGGTGGTCCCGCAGCCCGCGCCCGTGCGCGACGGCCGCCGGCAGCAGCCGGGGCAGGACGAATCCGGCGGAGAAGAGGAGCGCGGCGAGGGCGGCCATCGGCGGGGCGACGTTGGTGGAGAGGAAGTCGAGGTCGTGTCCGGTCCAACGGGCGACGACGGCCGTGTACTTGGTCAGCTGGAAGCCGAGCAGGTCCAGCAGCGTGCCGACGAGGATCAGCAGCAGCCCGGTCCGCAGCAGCCCCGTGACCTCGCGCGCCCACTTCACGCAGACCACGGCCATCGCGACGATGGCGGCCGTGTGCCCGAGCAGGTAGAGGACGATCATCTCCCGCATGTAGGGCGTGTTCGCGTAGTACGTGTCGAGGTCGGTGAGGCGCTCGGTGGGCGCGTCGGCGAGCGCGAACAGGACGATCACGGTCACGATCAGCGGCCCGTACACGGCGATGCTGCGCAGCACCTGCCGCCGTACCCGCTCGGGCGGCCCGCCCCGCCAGTAGGCGAGCAGGGTCAGCAGCGAGCAGCTGTACGCCGAGAGCATGCCGTAGGTCAGTGGGGCGCCGAAGTTGGGGGTGCCGGTGAGGTCGTTGACGGCGGCCAGGGTGGCCGGCGCGGAGCAGACGAAGACGAGCGCGCCGAGGGTGATGGCGACGCAGGTGGAGGCGGTGAGGGGGTTGGGCGCGGCCGACCGGGGCCGGTGGAACAGCACGGCGGCGGCGAGCAGGAGGACGGCACCGGCGAGGTAGACGACGAGGCTCACGCGGTCGACCGCCCCTCGGCCGCGACCGGCGCGGCTTCCGGCCCCGCCTCCGCCTCCGCGACGGCGGCCCGGACGAGCGGTTCGCCGGCCAGCGCGTCGGCGATGCGCACCAGGGCGGCCGGGTCGGTGGCCCGCTCCAGGAACCAGTCGGACTCCCCGGGCCCGCCCGCGTCACCACCGTCCGGCCCGGCGTGCGCCTCCCGTCGGACGCCGCCGCGATGGCGGTCGCCCAGGCCGTCGCGGCGGCCCGCTCCGGATCACCGGTGCGGCGCAGGGCGGCCCGCAGCGTCACGTCGTACAACGCGCGGTCGACGTAGGCGTCCAGGTGGGTCAGCGCGTTGTGGATGCTGGTCCGGCGCCACACCAGCCGGGTGGCGGGCCGGGCCCAGCGGGGCGGGGGCAGCCGCAGGGCGTGGCGGGTGAGGACGCCGTCCAGTTCGCGTTCCAGGGGTTCGAGGCGGGCGTAGGTGCGCCGGGTCCGCAGCCACTCCGTGAGCCGGGGGCCGGCGAGCGGGACGAGGACGCCGACGACCGTCAGGAGCGCGCCGAGCCCGGCCGCCACCGGGGAGGTCTCGGTGACGAGGGTGGACCAGTCGTGGCCGGTCCAGCGGGCGGCGACGGCGGAGAGTCTGGCCAGGCTGTACACGGTCCCGCACAGCGCGCCGAGGCCGAGCGTGACGAGGCCCGTCTGCAGCCGGCCGCGCACCTCGCGGGCCCAGCGCAGCGCGGAGACGGCGGTGACGCCGGCGGCGGCGAGATGCCCGAGCAGGTAGAGCAGGATCATCTCGCGGACGTAGGGGGTGTTGGCGTAGTAGGTGTCGAGGTCGGTGCGCCGCTCCACGGGCGCGTCGCCGAGGACGAACATCGCGGCGATGCCGAGGAGGAGGAGCGTGTACGCCAGGATCCAGCGCCGTGCGGTCCGGCGCACCCGAGGTCCGCCCCGCCAGTGCACGATCAGTACCTGCGAGGCGGCGCTGTAGCCGGTGATCGCGGCGTACGTCAGCGGCGCGGCCAGGTTGGGCACCCCGCTGAGCCGGTTGACGGTGCCGACAGTGGGCGGGGCCCCGAGGACGAAGCAGAGTCCGGCCAGGCCCAGTACCGCGCAGATGGACCGCAGGTAGGGGTCGTGCCGGTGGCGCAGCAGGTCGGGGGCGCGAGCCAGCAGGCCGAGCCAGAGGGCGGCGGCGCTGAGGTAGTGGGGGAGGCCGTTCATCGCCGGGTCCCCCGGTAGTTGAGGGCCGCGCCGATGCGTCCGGCGATGTCCTGGGTGTCGTCCCCGCGGTCGGCGTACACCGAGTCGGCGGAGGCCTCCAGCCAGGTGCGCAGCCGGCGGCCCATCAGCATGCCGAAGCGGTCGGCCTCCTGCTCGTCGGAGAGGGTGAAGTCGGTGCGGGCGGCGGCGGCCGGGGCGGCGCCGGGGACGGCGTCGGCCTGACGGCGGTGCATGTGCCACACCTCGTGGCAGAAGATGACGATCTGGTGCCAGACGGCGGCCCGCTCGTCGATGACGACGTCGTCGTGGTTCTCGCCCTCCAGCCAGAGGCCGCTGGCGGTGTGCGGCGGGAACACCGAGCGGTGCACGACGATCTCGCGGCCCCGCCAGCGCGCGGCCGCCTCGACGACCGCGTCGAACAGGACATCGGGCTCGGCCGGGACCGGCACCCGGATGGGAGCGATGAGCGTGTCGGCGAGGCGACGCATCTCCCTGTTCGTACGCACGGTTCTCCCCGTGGCTGCGCGGGTGTTTCGGTCCGTGCAATATGCCAAGACCGGTGCCGTCTCAGCTACCTCGACCCTCGCGGGCGGGAGTATTCGGCGCGAACTAGGCGGGGAGGAACCGGCTGTAACGGGTGAACGGGATACGGCACCCCGGCGACCGTGGCCGAAAACCCCCGCTCTAGCGCTCGACGCCCTCGCGTCCCACCGGTCCCGCCGCCCGCACCCTCTCATCCGCATCCGCATCCGCATCCGTAGCCGTAGCCGCATCCGCATCCGCAGCCGCAGCCCCAGCCCGCTCCCGCACCGCCCGCACCGCGTCCGGATGCCGCAGCGCGCGCGACACCGCCCCGATGTCCCGCAGCAGATCGGTCGTGTCGGCCTCGCCGGAGCCGGAGCCGGAGCCGGAGCCGCCGCCGTCGCCGTCGCGTTCCCGCCCGTGGCTCCTGGCGTCCGCCGCGTCGAGCACGGTCACCGCGGCGGCCAGCGCCTTGGCCCGGTCCGGCGGGTGGCCGAGGGCGAGGGCGGCGTCGTACGCGCGTCCGCGCAGGTCCTCGTCGACGAACCGGGACAGGGAGAGCAGCCCGTCGCGGATGAACGTCTCCCGGCGGATCAGGCGCAGTTCGGGCGTGGCCCGCAGGACGCGGGGGACCCCGCCGCCGCTGCCCGTCTTCATCAGCTGGTACAGCGGCCGGAGTTCGCGTACGGCGTTCCGCACCTGCCGGCGGTCGTGCAGGTACTGGCCGGTGTGCGGAAGGATGAAACCCACGGCGATGAGGATGGCGGACAGGCAGGCCAGTGGCGGAGCCACGGCCGTGCTCAGCCAGTCCAGGTCCCGCCCGGCCCAACGGCCGCCGACGGCACTCAGTTTGGCCGCGTCGAAGGCCAGCTGGAGCGCGTAGCCCACGCCGAGGAACTTCAGCCCCCAGCGGAGCAGGGAGTCGAGCCCGTCGGCGCGTACCCAGTTCCAGATCAGCGCGTTGGTGACGAGCGTGGCCACGGTGTGCGCCAGCAGGTAGAGGACGATCATCTCGCGGGCGTACGGCGTGTTCGCGTAGTAGGTGTCGAGGTCCCGCAGTCGTTCCTCGGGCATGTCGGCGAGGGCGAACAGCACCCACAGGGCGACGATGACGGCGGCGTAGGTGCCGAGGACCCAGCGCATGGCGGAGCGGGTGCGGGGGGAGCGGTCGGACAGGCCGTTGCGCCAGGTGATGATCAGCAGCAGACACGAGCCGCAGAACGCGGTGAGCAGGGAGTAGACCCAGGGCCCGGAGATGTTGGGCACGCCCGTGATCCGGTTGACCGAGGCGATCGTCGACGGCGCGACGAACACGAACACCGACAGGGCGAGCACCAGCAGCCCGCCGACCGCGCGCAGCAGTGGGTCGGTCCAGAGCCGGATGATGCTGGGCAGCTTGATGGCCAGGGCGGCGGCCAGGATGCCGGCCGGGATCCACCAGAAGGAGGGGTAGAACTCGTTGACGAAGCCGGCCGGTGTGAGGGCCGGCGGTTCGGTGAGCCGTGCCGCCGCGGGGGCCAGGTCGCTCATCGCCGGTCCGCACCTCCGCGTCCCCGGTAGCCGAGGGACCGCTGGACGGGTTCGAGGGGAGCGGCGGCGCGGGTGTCGCCGCCGTACAGCAGGGGCCGTAGCGTGGCGGCGAGCCGGTGGCCGAAGTCGTCGGCCTGGCCCTCGTCCTGCGCGCGGGAGCCGTTGCGGGCGGCGACCGCGAGGGCGAGGTCGCGCCAGGCGGGCCGTACCGCGAGGGCGCGGGCGGCGGCCGTGCCGGTGCTGTGCCGGTGGTCGTGTCCAGCGTGCAGGTGCCACAACTCGTGTCCGAGGATGACCAGTTGCTGCACCTCCTCGGCTCGTTCCTCGACGATGACCAGGTCGAAGTCCTCGAACTCGACGCACAGCCCGGTCACTTCGATCTCGTCGGGGAATCGCTCGAAGCGCAGCTCGACGGGCCGTCCGCCGCGCAGCGCGGCCATCTCCTCGCACAGCGCCTGGGACACCTCCCGTATGCCGGCCGGGGTCCGGGGCCGGGCCCGCAGTGCGGCGGACAGTTCGCCGGCGAGGTGACGCATGGCAGGTCCGGTCCTCGCGCGCCGGAGCGCCGAGGCGATCCGGGCAGCCGTCCCGCGCACGCCCGCGATGTCCATCCGGTCCCCTTTCCCACCGCCCTGCGGCAGCCGATCCGAGGCTACGCGGCCGGACGTGTCCCCGTCACGTGATGTCGGCCCGGCGCGGCACCTTCACAGGAAGCTGAAGAACCCTCACAGAAAGCGCTATCAGACTCGCTGTCAAAGGTTGCCGTGAGTCCTGTCAGAAGCATTGACGTGACGGCGCATCGAATTTACGGTCCCGTTCGAAGTTACGGGCATGATTCGAGATACCGAACAGTTAGGGCAGGGCATGGGACGACCTGACCTGAGTCGCAGGCGACTTCTGGCCGCCGCCGGCGGCCTGACCGTCGCGGGAAGCTTCGGCTTCGCGGCACTCGGAACCGGAGCCGACGCACTCGCCTCCGGAGCGGACACCCGGGTGCGCTACTGGAACCTCTTCAGCGGCGGCGACGGATACAACATGATCGCGATGCTGGACGCCTTCCGTGCGGACAACCCCGGCATCGACGTCAAGGACTCCACCCTCCAGTGGGGCAGCCCCTTCTACACCAAGCTCGCCATGGCCGCCGCCGGCAACCGCGCACCGGACCTCGGCGTCATGCACATGGGCCGGGTCACCGGCTTCTCGCCCGGACGACTCCTTGACCCCTGGGACGTCCGGCTGCTCGCCAAGTACGGCGTGCGGGAGGCCGACTTCAACCCCGCGCTGTGGAAACGGGGCGTCATCGACGGCAAGCTCTACGCCCTCCCGCTCGACATCCACGTCCAGCTCTGCTTCTACCGCAAGGACGTGCTGAAGAAGGCGGGCCTGCTCGGCGCCGACGGGCGGATGGTGCCCGTGACGTCCACCGACGAGTGGTTCGACATGCTGAAGGAGGCCAGGGGAGCCACGAAGAAGGGGCTGCAGACCCTCGGCATGTGGCACAACGACCAGAACTTCCAGTGGTGGTTCTTCGTCGCCTTCTACACCCAGCTCGGCGGCACCTGGTTCGACGCCGCCAACACCGAGGTCACCTTCGACACCGACAAGGCGACCCAGGTCCTTCAGTTCCTGCGCCGGCACCTGACCGAGGGATACACCAACCCGGCGTTCGGCGGCGGAGCGGGTGCCGAACAGGTGCTCAACGGCGCCCCCTTCGCCTGGGAGGGCAACTGGTCGGTGCCGGTCTTCGACGCCGCGAAACTCGACTACGGCGCCACCCCGCTGCCGCCCGTCTTCGGCGAGCAGGCCACCCACGCCGAGTCGCACGCCTTCGTCCTGCCGCACCAGTCCGGCCGCGGCGGCGCCGCCGACGAGGCCGCGCACCGACTCGCCGCCTACGTCGTCACGCACGCCCGGCAGTGGGCGGCCGGCGGACACATCCCGGCGTACACACCGACCCTGTCCACCCCGGCGTACCGGAAGCTGAACCCGCAGAGCGAGTACGTCACGGCGATGGACCACCAGGCCACCGAGCCGAAGGTCTGGTTCGCGGGCTCCACCGGCATCCTGGCCCAGCGCGTCGGCCCGATCGTCGTCTCCTCGACGGTGGGCTCCGCCGAGCCGGACGTCGCCGCCGGCCGCATGAAGGGCATGCTCACCGAGCTGCTCGCCTCGAAGAACCCCATGGACGGCAGAACCGCCGCGCAGGGAGGTGCGGTCGCATGACGACGACCGGCGCAGAGACCGTCATCCGCCCGGCGCGCGCGAGGACCGCCGCGCTGAGCGCCACCGTCCGCAGCAGGCAGGGATTCCAGCACGGCGGCTGGTTCGTCGCCCCGTTCCTGGCGCTGTTCACGCTCTTCGTGATCTGGCCGCTGCTGCGAGGTGTGTACCTCAGCTTCACGGACGCCAACATCTCCGGCGACGGCACGAGCTTCGTCGGCCTCGACAACTACCGCGAGGCCGTCGGCGACCCACTCGTGTGGGACGCGCTCGGCCACAGCGGCTACTTCACGCTGCTCGTCGTGCCGTGCATCACGGTGCTCGCCTTCCTCCTCGCGATGCTCGCCCACCACATCGAACGCGCCAAGTGGCTGTGGCGGCTGTGCTTCTTCGCCCCGTTCCTGCTGCCGTCCACGGTCGCCGCCAACCTCTGGCAGTGGCTGTTCAACCCGGGAACGGGCATGGTCAACCACGTCTTCGGCGTCGAGACACCGTGGCTGACCGACAAGTCGTACGCCATGCTCGCCGTCGTCATCTGCACCCTGTGGTGGACGGTCGGCTTCAGCTTCCTGCTCTACCTCGCCGCGCTCCAGGGCATCCCCGCGCACCTCTACGAGGCCGCCAAGCTGGACGGCGCGAACGCCTGGCACCGCATGGTCCACATCACGCTGCCGATGCTGCGCAACATCACCGGACTCGTCATCGCCCTCCAGATCCTCGCCTCGCTCCAGGTCTTCGACCAGGCGGTCGTGATGATGGACTTCGGCACCGGCCCCGAGGAATCCACCCGCACCTTCGTGCAGTACACCCTCGAACAGGGCTTCACCAGCTACCGCGTGGGCTACGCCTCCGCGATCTCGATCATCTTCTTCGTGCTCATCGCGGCCGTCGCCCTGGCGCGGATGTGGCTGCTGCGCAACCGTGAGGAGGGCGTCCGATGACCACCGCCGCACAGACCGCCGCAGAGGCCGCCACGCCGGTACGGGCCACGTCCCGCAGGGCCTGGTCGCCCAGTCAGATCGTGCTCACCCTGCTCGGCGCGGCCGTCTCCATGGTGTTCCTCTCGCCGCTTCTCTGGGCGGTGTTCACCTCCCTGAAGGCGGAGACCGAGGCCGTCGAGGTGCCGCCGCACTGGCTGCCCGAGGACTGGACGGGCCAGGCGTGGTCGGCCATGTTCGAGACCGGCAACATCACCAACTGGTTCGTGAACTCCCTCGTCGTCTCGGTGTGCGTGACGGCCGTGGTGCTGCTGGTGGCCGCGCTCGCCGGCTACGGCTTCGCCCGCACTCAGTTCCGAGGCAAGGGCTTCCTGATGGGCATGGTGATGGCCGGCCTGATGGTCTCCCCGGCCGTCCTCGGGGTGCCGCTGTTCACCACCGTCCAGCAGATGGGCATGGTCGACACCTACTGGGGCATGATCCTTCCGCAGTGCGCGCCCGCCGCGATGGTCTACATCCTCTACAAGTTCTTCCAGGGCATCCCGCGCGAACTGGAGGAGGCGGCGTTCATCGACGGCGCCGGCCGCTGGCGGGTGTTCTTCACCATCGTGGTCCCGCTCTCCCGCCCTTCGCTGGCGGCGGTCGGCATCTTCACCTTCATCGCCTCGTGGAACAACTTCCTGTGGCCGTACATGGTGACCAACAACCCCGACCTGATGACCATGCCGAACGGCATCGCGACCGTCATGAACTCCTACGGCATCCAGTGGGCCCAGCTCATGGCCGGCGGTCTCATGGCCGGCCTGCCGCTGATCATCGTCTTCGTCTTCTTCCAGCGCCAGATCGTGGCGGGTGTCGCGCACACCGGCCTCGCGGGCCAGTGACGGCGGGCGACGGCAGGCGACAACAGGCGACAGAACCGGTAACGGCCAGTAACTCCCCAGAAGGAGCTACGCAGTTGAAGCGCCTCAGCATCGCGGCGGTACTCGCCGCGGCCCTCCTCACCCTTCTCTCCCCGCTCCCCGCGACCGCACAGGCCGCCGCCCCTCCCGACCCGCGGCCCCTCACCGGCCAGCAGATCATCCACGACCCCACGGTCGTCCGCCTGCGCTCCGGCGGTTACGTCGCCTACTCGACGGGCGGCGTCATCGGAGCCCGCCTGTCGAAGGACGGCAGGCACTGGGACGACGCGGGCAACGCCTTCGCCGAGCCGCCGAGCTGGTGGTACGAGTACAACGACACGGGCGACCCCTGGGCGCCCGACATCTCCTACCGGGCCGGCCGCTACTGGCTCTACTACGCCGTCTCCTCCTGGGGCACCAACCACTCCGCGATCGGCGTCGCCACGTCCCGCACCGGCCTGCCCGGCACCTGGACCGACCACGGCAAGGTCCTCACCTCCGGGACCACCGACTCCTGGAACGCCATCGACCCGGCGCTCGTGGAGGCCCACGGCAGGCTGTGGATGTCCTTCGGCTCGTACTGGACGGGCATCCGGATGGTCGAGCTGAACCCGGCCACCGGCAGGGCCCTACCCGACCCGACCGTCCACCACCTGGCGACCCGCCCGGACGCCCCGTACGCGGTCGAGGGCCCGTACATCGTCCGGCACGGCCGCCACTACTACCTCTTCGCCTCGTACGACGCGTGCTGCGCGGGCGTGGACTCCACCTACCGGATCAAGGTCGGCAGGGCTACGACGATCACCGGCCCGTACGTCGACAGCGCCGGCACCCCGATGCTGGAGGGCGGCGGCGACCTGCTCCTGGAGGGCCACGGCAGGTACGTCGGCACGGGAGGCCAGTCGGTCTTCCGCGACCGGGGCCGGGACTGGCTGGCGTACCACTACTACGACGCCGAGGACGAAGGCACACCCAAGCTCGGGCTGAACCGGCTGGTCTGGACGGAGAACGGCTGGCCCGAGGTCGTCTAGGCGCGCGGAGCCCGCGTGACCAGCCCCCGACCCCCACCCCTCGCAGACGAACCGCACCCCCCGAACGCACCCCCTCGAGGAAAAGATGCGTACCGCCCGCTTCACCCTCGACCCCGCCTTCACCGTCGGTCAGGTCGACCCCCGTCTCTTCGGCTCCTTCGTGGAGCACCTCGGCCGCTGCATCTACACCGGTGTGTACGAGCCGGGTCATGCCACCGCCGACGAGGCGGGCCTGCGGCAGGACGTCCTGGACCTGGTCCGTGAACTCGGTGTCACCGCGATCCGCTACCCCGGCGGCAACTTCGTCTCGGGCTACAAGTGGGAGGACTCGGTCGGCCCGGCGGAGAGCCGCCCCCGCCGTCTGGACCTGGCCTGGCACTCGACGGAGACGAACCGTTTCGGTCTCTCCGAGTTCATGGCCTTCCTGAGGAAGATCGGCCCGCAGGCCGAGCCGATGATGGCGGTCAACCTCGGCACCCGCGGCGTGGCCGAGGCCCTCGAACTCCAGGAGTACGCCAACCACCCCTCGGGCACCGCGCTTTCGGACCTGCGCGCCTCCCACGGGGACAAGGACCCCTTCGGCATCCGGCTCTGGTGCCTCGGCAACGAGATGGACGGACCCTGGCAGACCGGCCACAAGACGGCGCGGGAGTACGGCCGGATCGCCGCCGAGACCGCCCGTGCGATGCGCCAGCAGGACCCCGGTGTCGAACTCGTCGCCTGCGGCAGCTCGGGCCAGTCGATGCCGACGTTCGCCGAGTGGGAGGCGACGGTGTTGCAGGAGACGTACGACCTGGTCGACCACATCTCCCTGCACGCCTACTACGAGCCCCTCGACGGCGACGTGGACTCCTTCCTCGCCTCCGCCGTCGACATGGAGTCCTTCATCGAGAACGTGGTCGCCACCTGCGATCACGTGGGTGCCCGCCTGAAGTCGAAGAAGAAGATCAACCTCTCCTTCGACGAGTGGAACGTCTGGTACATGTCCCGCTGGCAGGAGCAGGCGACGACGTTCGCGCAGGACGACTGGCCCGAGGCCCCCCGCCTGCTGGAGGACAACTACAGCGTCATGGACGCCGTCGTCTTCGGCTCCCTGCTCATCGCCCTGCTGCGGCACGCCGACCGTGTCGCCGTCGCCTGTCTGGCCCAGCTGGTCAACGTCATCGCGCCGATCATGACCGAGCCGGGCGGTGCGGCGTGGCGGCAGACGACGTTCTTCCCGTTCGCGCAGGCGTCCCGGTACGGGCGGGGCGAGGTGCTCGACGTCCGGGTGGACTCACCGACGTACCGGACGAGCAAGTACGGCGAGGCGGACCTGCTGCACGCGACCGCCGTCCGTGCGCAGGACGGCTCGGTGACGGTCTTCGCGGTCAACCGGAGCCGTACCGAGGCGCTGCCGCTGGAGGTGGCCGTGACCGGTCTCGGGGTCTCGCGGCTGGTCGAGCACAGCGCGCTCGCAGACGCCGATCCGGACGCCCGCAACACGCTCGACGACCCCGAGCGGGTCGCCCCGCACGCGGTGGACGGTACGGCGGTCACGGACGGGACGCTGACGGCGACGCTGGAACCGCTCTCCTGGAACGTGATCAGGCTGGCCTGACCGGACGGTGCCGCCTGCCCCCACAATGTCGGTATGAGGATCTCGGCACGGGCGGACTACGCGGTGCGGGCGCTACTGGAACTGGCCGTACGGCAGGGGGGCGGCGACCCGGTGAAGGCGGAGGCGATCTCCGCCGAGCAGGGCATCCCGCACAAGTTCCTGGAGGGGATCCTCGGTGACCTCCGGCGCGGCGGCATCGTCGAGAGCCGTCGCGGCGGAGGCGGCGGCTACCGGCTCGCCCGCGACCCGGCGCGGATCACGGTCGCGGACGTGATCCGCGCGGTCGACGGCCCGATCGTCTCCGTCCGCGGCGAACGCCCGACCGGCCTGACGTACACGGGCACGGCGCGGCCCCTGCTGCCCGTGTGGATCGCCCTGCGCGCCAACGTACGCAAGATCCTGGAGGGCGTCACGGTCGCCGACATCGCCGCGGACGCCCTCCCGGCCCCGGTCCGTGACCTGGCGGCGGAACCGGCGGCCTGGGAGAACCCGTAGAGCCGGTGGCGGCGACCGCTACTTCAGCTCCTCGGCGGTGTAGTAACCGGCGAGGACGAAGCTGTAGTTGCTCTTGTCGACGCTCGCCGGCTGGAGCAGGTAGGCGGGCACGTCCTTCACACCGTTCTTGTAGCCCCTTCTGTTGTTGATCCTCGGCGTCCTGCCCTTGAGGATGTCGTCGGCCATGTTCGCGGCGACCGTGGCGAGTTCGCGGAGGTCCTTGTAGACGGTCTGCGACTGCTCACCCGCGATGATCGACTTCACCGAGGCCAGTTCGGCGTCCTGACCGGTGATGATCGGGAGGGGCTTGCTGTCGGAGCCGTAACCGTACGACTTGAGCGCGGACAGGACGCCCAGGGAGATGCCGTCGTACGGTGACAGGACCGCGTCGACCGTCTCGTTGTTGTACGACTTGGACAGGACGCGGTTCATACGCTTCTGGGCGGTCGGTCCGTCCCAGCGCAGCGTGGTGATCTTGTCGAGCGTGGTCTCGCCGGAGCGGACGACCAGTTGCCTGCTGTCCAGGTACGGCTGGAGCAGGTGCATCGAGCCGTCGTAGAAGTACTTGGTGTTGTTGTCGTCGGGGGACCCGGCGAACAGCTCGATGTTGAACGGGCCCTTGCCGTCCTCCAGGCCGAGTTGCTCGATGATGTAGCGGGCCTGCTGCCGGCCGACCTGCTCGTTGTCGAAGGAGACGTAGTAGTCGACGTTCTCGGAGCCGAGGATGAGCCGGTCGTAGGAGATCACCGGAATGTCCGCGTCGGCGGCCTGTTGGAGCACACCGGTCAGCGACTTGTTGTCGATGGCCGCGATGATCAGCGCGTCGACGCCCTGCTCGACCAGCTTCCCGACCTGCGCGACCTGGGCCTTCGGGTCGTCGTCACCGTAGACCAGCTTGGTCTGGTAGCCCTTGGCCTGGAGGTCCTTGACGACGCTCTTGCCGTCGGTGAGCCAGCGCTCGGAGGCCCGGGTCGGCATGGCGATCCCGATGGTGCCGCCCCCGGAGCCGGAGCCGCTCTCGCCGGTCTCGCCGCAGGCGGACAGGGTGAGGGCGAGGGAGACGGCTCCGGCGATGGTGCCCAGGGCGGCTCTTCGAGTGCGCATGGTGATCGTTCCTTGTTCTTCTCGTCGTTGAGGGGGGTCCCGGCGCGCCGGTGTCGTACCAGGGGGATCCCGGGCGCGCTGGACAGAACGAACTGGGGACACGTGCGGTGGTGCGGTCCGGCATCCGGGTCTCGTCGACTCTCGTGATGCCCCTGCCCGCCTGCACCTGTAGGTGTGTCGGGCCGCGCCACGGCATTCCGGCCACGTGTGCGCCGACTCCGATGCTCCGGCAAGCGCTTGCCTTCCGCCGTTCGAAATCTCGTCACATGGTCGGAATGATGGCGAGACCCTAGGAGGGAGTGTGAAGGCTGTCAACGGGTCGAACAGGAATGATTACAGAGGGGAGTTGAGGCGAGGGGTGAAAAGGGTTACCGGGGGATACCCGAGTGCCGCTGTGAACGGGGCGGGGTGAATGGCCGGAGTTCGGCCTGGCCGGGCCACGGGGGCCTCCCTACGATGCGAACGCCCCGAGGCTTCACGTCAACTCCATTGATTCTTCACAGAGTTGACGTGCCGACCCCTTGGGCGCAGCCACCCCCCATCCCAGGGAGAGACCATGACAGGTGGGCTCCTTCTGAGCGGTGCCGTCGCCGCTCTCATCACCTCAGCGATACCCGCGCACAACCCGTCCTCCGGGTTCGTCGACCCGCCCCCGGACAAGATCGTCATCAACATCGCCACGGTGAACGGCTCCGGCTGTCCGGCGGGCACCGCGGCCATCGCGGTCTCCGAGGACAACACCGCCTTCACCGTCACCTACAGCGACTACCTCGCCCAGGCCGGCGGCAACTCCGACCCCACGGCGTTCCGCAAGAACTGCCAGCTCAACCTCGTCGTCCACGTCCCGCAGGGCTTCACGTACGCCATCGCCAGCGCGGACTACCGGGGCTTCGCCATGATCCAGCCGGGCGCCAGCGCCGTGCAGCGGGCCTCGTACTACTTCCAGGGCTCGTCGAGCACGGTGTACAAGAACCATCCCCTCAGCGGCGCCTACAACGACAACTGGCAGGCGACCGACACCACCGACTGGGCGCAGCTCGTGTGGGCGCCCTGCGGGGTCCAGCGCAACTTCAACATCAACACCGAGCTACGGGTCAACGCGGGCAGCTCTGCACCGGGCAAGGTCAGCTTCATGACCATGGACTCGACGGACGGCGAGATCAGCACCGTGTACCACATGGCCTGGAAGGAGTGCCCGGCCAAGTGAGCCGGAGGGGCCGCCCGCGGAGGTCGCGGGCGGCCCTGTCGTCACTTCCCGGCGTGGGCGACGAACTCGGCCCAGGCGGCGGGGGAGAGGGCGAGCTGAGGACCGTCCTTGTCCTTGGAGTCACGGACGTGGATGTGGTGGGGGAGGGTGGCGACTTCGATGCAGTCGCCTGAACCGCTGCTGCTGTAGCTGGACTTGCGCCAGGAGTCGGCGACCTCGATGCAGTTGTCGCCTGAACCGCTGCTGTAGCTGGACTTATGCCAGGAGAGGGCTACCTCGATGCAGTCGTCACCTGAGCCGCCGCTGTAGGTGCTCTTGAACCAGGTCAGTTCATCGGTGCTCATAAGTCTCCTCGCATCCGCTGCAACAGGCCCGTTGAGTCTCTGAGAGTGAGAGCCTGTGAGCGCATCCTGGCATACCGCATCTGAAGCGTGCTCACCACTTGTCGGTCAGCGATGAGCTGGCCGCTTTCCTGCCCCTCGCAGTAGGCGAACCACTTGTTCTCCGGCGTTTCCAGCAAGCGCACGGGGCCGTCCAGCCCCGCGTGCGCCTCTTGCGCGGTAGGCATGATCTGGATCTCCACGTTCCTCAGTTCGCCGATCCGCAACACGTGGTCGATCAGCTCGCGCGTTACCTCCAGGCCACCGGTACCACGCCGGAACAGATGCTCTTCCAGGATGAAACTGAAGGCGGTGTTCGGTCGCTCCGTCAGCAACTGCTGACGTCTCGACCGCTCGACCCACTGCGCCTCGATCTGGTCGTCGTCGAGCGGCGGTAACTGGTTGCGGAAAAGGGTGCGGGCGTACGCCTCTGTCTGCAACAAGCCAGGCACCAGACGGCATTCGTAGGCGTAGAGCGTGATCGCCTTGCTCTCCAGCCTGGCCCACTGCCTGAACCAAGCCGCCAGCCCAGGCCGCCGCGCCAGATAAGGGGCCGCCGCCCGCAACGCCCCGGTGTTCCCCAACACCCTCTCCGCCGCCTCGACGAAGTCGACGTCCGGCATGCGCCTGCCCAACTCCACGGAGGCCACCGTGTGTTTGGAGAAGCCCACGAGCCCGCCGAACTCCTCCCTGCTCAGCCCGTTGAACTCGCGCAGTGCCTGGACGACCGCCCCGAACGTCCGCAGACTGTCCGACGACTCCGGCTCACCGCTGCCCGCACCCACCTGCCCGTCGACCACCATGGTCACCTCCCGCACCCCATGGTCACGGACGGTGACGAGTACTGTCCAGCCCGTGACCGCGTACGCTCGCGCAGCGTACGCGGCTCGGGCCTGGTGAATCCCGGGAGCGGACCGTCACATTGGCGGCATGACAGTACGTCCCACCCCCCAACCCCTGGTTACCGTACGTGTGTTCACCCAGCGGCTCAGTGCCACGCCGAGGGGTGCCCGCCTGGCAAGGCACCTCGCGCTGCACCAGCTGGAGACCTGGGGCATCCCGCACGGCACGGACCTCTCGGAGGCGGTCGCGGTGATCGTGGCCGAGCTGGCGGCGAACGCGGTGACGCACGGTCGCGTACCGGGAAGGGACTTCGAGCTGAGGCTCGCCCTGATCCCGGGCAGCGTCCGCGTCGAGGTCACCGACACGCGTACGGGCTCGCGCCCGCCCGGCCCCGGCGCCGTACGCCCTCCGTGCCTGCTCGGCGAGTCGGGGCGGGGCCTGCTCCTGGTGGACGCGCTGGCGGCCCGCTGGGAGGTGCTGGACCGCGACCCGCCGCCGGGCAAGACGGTGCGCGCGGAGGTGGACGTACCCGGCTGGCTCGGCATCGCACGGAGAGCCGGCGCCTGACCGGGGCTGAGAACCGGCCGGTTCCGGATCGGTCAGCGCGGCTCTCGGATGCTGTCGATGATGCGGGTCCAGTTGTCGCCGCCGTGTCCGTTCTCGATCGCGCGCCGATAGTGGGCCTGCACGGCGAGGGGGAGCGCGAGGTCGAGGCCGAGTGACGTGCTGGTCTCGACGATGTGGTCGGACGTCGCACCCATCATGGTGACCGTGCTGAGGTCGCCCGGGTGCTCCCCGGCGTCCAGCGCGGCGCCCAGGTTCTCCTCGCCTGCCCTCAGCATGGCGGCGATCGAGTCGGTGAAGGCGAGCAGCTCCGGCACTGCTTCCGCGGCCTTCATCCCCGCGGTGCCGAGCATCGAGGTGGCGTGCATCAGGGCGGACAGGGTGGTGAGGAACACCGCGAGCTGGGACTGGTACATCATCTGGGCGAGGCCCGGATCCTCGCCCAGATACCTCGGTGTGCCGAGCCGCGCCAACGTCGCCCGGTGGTTCTCCATCACCTCCTCGGGGCCGCTGTAGTAGACGTGGGCCGCCTCCGTGCCGACCATCGGCGCCGGGACCATGACACCACCGGTGAGGAAGGCCGCGTCGTGGCCCGCGGCCCAGGTCGCTGCCTCGCGTGTGCGGTCGGGAGTGTCCGAACTCAGGTTGACCAGTGTCCGGCCGGCGAGTGACGCGGTGGGGCCGTCGAGGATGTCGTACATCGCCTGGTAGTCGGTGAGGCTGAGGATCACGAGGTCACTCGCTTCCACCGCCTCACCGGGTGTCGCCGCGCGTGTCGCCCCGTCGGCGACGACGCCGTCGGCCCGGCCGGCGGTGCGGTTCCAGACGGTGACCGGGTGGCCGGCGGTGAGGAGGGTGCGGGCTGTCGCCTGGCCCATGGGGCCGAGCCCGATTACGGTGACAGCGCTGTCCTGGCTGGTGGTGCGGTTCTGTTGTGCGTTCACCGCTCCATGCTCGGCCAGCGCCACAACTCTCGGAAGTACCCACTATTTTCTGCGGTACTTACCTTTTCGTAAGGGGGATCGGTGATGGCCAGAGCGCCGAGATACGGGCCTTACACCTGCGGCATCGACGCTGCGCTCGACGTGGTGAGCGGCAAGTGGAAGGGGTTCATCCTCTGGGAACTCGAAGTCCATGGCGTACGCCGCTTCGCCGAACTGCGGCGCGGTATGCCAGGAGTGAGCGAGAAGATGCTGACCCAGCACCTGCGTGAGATGGAGGAGGACGGACTCGTGCACCGGGAGGTCTATGCCGAGGTACCGCCGAGGGTGGAGTACTCCCTGACCGAGCACGGCCGCACGCTCAATCAGGCGCTCGGGCCGCTCGGCGCCTGGGGAGGTGAGCGGATGCGTCGCGAAGGCTTGGAAGCGGCGACAGCCGAGATCCCCCAGGGCTAGGTTCTGTCCGGCCGGTCTCCGGCGGTCGGAGCGGCTGTCCTTGGCCGTCGTCGCTCACGGACCCGTGCCGCCCGCGGACCGGGCGCCGCCGCGACCGCGGTGACGCCCGGCGCGGTGGTCAGCGTTCGACGCCCAGGGTGAGCGTCCCCGCATACCCCGCGGAGGTCGTGCCGCCCAGGGCGGTGAGGGTGAGGAGGCCGGAGGCGGCACCTCCCTCGTCGTAGATGGAGTCCTGGGCGAGGGTGGTGCGGGTGACCGTGTTCGTCGAGTACGGGGAGACGCGGGCGACCGCGTTCGTGATCGTCTCGCTGAAGAACAGCTGGCCGGTGTGGATTTCCTGGCCGCCGGTGAAGTGGCCGTCCGGGGTCACGGTGACGTTCGTGTGGACCTTGACGTGGATGTGGACGCAGCGGCCCCGGTACCAGCCCGGGTAGATGGTCGTGATCGCCGCGACGCCGCTGGAGTCGGTCAGCACACCGCCGCGCAGGAAGGTGCCGCTGTCGGGCCCGTCGTGGCCGTTGTTGCCGACGAAGCCGGAGTACTCGCCGAGCGCGTCGGAGTGCCACAGCTCGACCAGGGCGCCGGCGAGCGGCGCGCAGGTGTCGTCGTCGACGACGGTGAGCGTCAGCTTCAGCGGGATGCCCGCCTTGCCTTCGGTGATGTCGGTGCGGACGTACTGTCCGTCGAGGTGGTAGGGCCCTTCGGTCATCTCCTTCGTGAGGGTGCACACGGCCGCCGCGGCAGCGGGAGCGGTGTCCGGTGCGGCCGGAGCCTCGGGCGTGGTGGCCGCGCCCACGGCCAGGGCGGCGGCGGTGGCGCCGGTGGCGAGCAGTACGGCGCGGCGCCCGACGGGGCGGTGGGGTGCTGCCGGGGATACGTGCGGGGGTCCGTCCGATGTGACGTGCGGGGATCCGTCCGGGGTGACGTGCGAGGTGTCTGTCATGAGCACGGCACCGTAGGGAGGGTTCCTGTCGGCAGGCTGTCAGTTGGGCAAAGTGACGGGCCGTCAAGTCGTCTGCCGGACAATGGGGGCCGACGGGCCCAGGGTTGCGAAAGGGCTCTCGCAACAGTTTCGGTGACTGCGCGGACCATTGACGCGTGAGGGGTTCGATCCTACGGTCCCGTCCGACGACGCGACTGCCGTTCGAGACTTCGGACGGCGCACCCCACTGAAGGAGCGTCCGCATGAGCCGCACCCCACGAACCCCCGGTGCCCCCCGCACCTCACGTACCTTCCGCACCTCCCGACGAGCCGCACTGTTCTCCCTCCCCGCCGCGGTCCTGCTCGCCCTCGTCCCCTCGGCCGCCTCCGCCTACCCCAACCCCGGTACGGTCACCGGGTCCACGGTCGTGCACGACCCGACGATGATCCGCACCTCCGGCGGCCGTTACCTCCTCTACGCCACCGGCGGCGGCCTCTCCTACCGCACCTCCACCGACCGCATCGCGTTCGGCGCGGGCGGCGACGCCTTCTCCACGAGGCCGGCGTGGTGGTCCTCGTACGGGACGACCGAGGCCTGGGCGCCCGACATCTCGTACCAGGGCGGCAAGTACCTCATGTACTACGCCGTCTCCACCTTCGGTTCCAGCAGGTCCGCCATCGGACTGGCCTCTTCGACGACCGGACTGCCCGGCTCCTGGACCGACCACGGCACCGTGTACACCTCCACCACCTCCAGCGACTACAACGCCATCGACCCCAACCTCTTCGTCGACGACAACGGCAAGTGGTGGCTGTCCTTCGGCAGCTGGTGGACGGGCCTGAAAATGATCCAGCTCGACCCCGGCACCGGGAAACAGCTGTCGGGCAACACCACCCGCTACTCCCTCGCCTCCCGCCCGACCGGGACCAAGGCCGTCGAGGCGCCGTACATCGTCAAGCGAAACGGCTACTACTACCTCTTCGCCTCGTACGACACCTGCTGCGCCGGCACCAGCTCCACCTACAAGGTCAAGGTCGGCCGCGCCACCAGCGTCACCGGGCCGTACCTCGACAAGAACGGCGTCGCCCTCATGAACAACGGCGGCACGCCGGTGCTGGAGTCGCACGGGCGGTACATCGGCCCGGGCGGTCAGTCGATCATGAAGGACACCGACGGTGACCTGATCGTCTACCACTACTACGACGGCAACGACAACGGCACACCCAAACTCGGCATCAACCTTCTGAACTGGAGCAGCGGATGGCCCGTCGCCTACTGATCCTGCTGGCCGCGCTGCTGCTCGCCCTGTCCGTCGGGCAGCCCACCGCGAGCGCGGCCTCCTTCGCCAACCCCGTCAAGACACAGAAGGGCGCCGACCCCTGGATCACCCACCACGACGGCAACTACTACATGGTGGCGACGAGTTGGACGAGCGTCATCACCATCCGCAAGTCCGCCACCCTCGCCGGACTCGCCACCGCGCCCAGCGTCCAGGTCTGGCAGGGTGACGCGGCGAGCCGCTGCTGCAACATCTGGGCGCCCGAGCTGCACTTCCTCAACGGCCGCTGGTACCTGTACTACGTCGCCGGGCAGAACGTCACCGACTACAACCCCACCCAGCGCACCCACGTGCTGGAGAGCACGGGCTCCGACCCCCTCGGGCCGTACACCTACCGCAACCAGCTCAACTCCGCCTGGATGCTGGACCCGACGGTCGCGACGATCAACGGTCAGCTGTACCTGTTCGGCAGCGCGAGCGGCGGGACGCAGAACCTCGTCGCGGCCCGGATGTCCAACCCGTACACCCTCGCGACCGGCTTCTCCACGATCTCGACGCCCACGAACTCCTGGGAGACGAGCGGCGGTGCGGTCAACGAGGGGCCGGAGATCCTCCAGCGGGGCGGGCGGACCTTCCTGATCTACTCCGCCAGCGGCTGCTGGACCCCCGACTACAAACTCGGCCAGCTGACCCTCACCGGCAGCGACCCCCTGTCGGCGTCCGCCTGGACCAAGAAGTCCACCCCCGTCTTCCAGCGCAACGACGCCAACGGTGTCTACGGCCCCGGCCACAACGGCTTCTTCACCTCACCCGACGGCACCGAGAACTGGATCGTCTACCACGCCAACGACGCCGCGTCGGAGGGCTGCGACAACGGGCGTACGGCCCGTGCGCAGAAGTTCACCTGGAACTCCGACGGTACGCCGAACCTCGGTACGCCGGTCCGTCTGGGAGCCAGTCAGACCGGGCCCTCCGGGGAGCCGTCGGCCGCCTCCACGACGTACACCGTGCGGAACCGGAACAGCGGCAAGTGCCTCGAGGTGGCGGGGAGTTCCGCCGTCGACGGGGCGAACGTGCAGCAGTACACCTGCAACGGAGGCGCGAACCAGCGGTGGCGGCTGGAGGACCAGGGCGACGACACGAGCCGGCTCGTGAACGTCGCGACCGGAAAGGTCATGGACACGGCCGACTGCTCCACCGCCGACGGGGCCGACCTGCGGCAGTGGTCATGGCTGAACAACACGTGCCAGCGGTTCCGGTTCCTGGCGACGGACAGTGACTACGTCCGCATCGTGAACCAGGCCACCGGCAAGGTCGCCGACGTCTCGAACTGCTCGACGGCCGACTCGGCGGACGTCCGCCAGTGGACGTGGCTGAACAACACGTGCCAGCAGTGGCGCCTGACCCCGTCCTGACTCCCCGGAGTTCCCCCCCCCGTCCAGGGGGCTGCGCCCCCCTGGACCCCCGGCCCATGCCCACCCAACCACCCGTCTCGGTCCCTCGGAAAGCGACCGCATTCCTGAGGGCTCCGCCCTCAGACCCCCGCCCTGTCCCGACCCCACGACCCGACTCGGTGGGATGAGAGGCGACGGTCACGGCACTTCCGCGAGGGCCACTTCTCGGCCGACCGAGTCGGGTGGTGGGATGGGCACAGGCCCCGGGGTCTGGGGGCGGAGCCCTCAGGGACGTCGGCCGGGTCAGCCCGCCTGGCCCATTCCCGCGGGGTTGGGCCAGTTCTGGGCGTTCGGCCAGCCTGTCGTCGCCGCGGGGGAGAGTCCGTTCGTGCCCCGCACCTGCGCGGCCGTGAGGCCACCGCGGGCGGGCACCCCCGGCGGGGTCTGCCCGCCGGGCCCACCCATCGGCCCAC
>NZ_MPOH02000015.1:1433493-1451974 GCF_001896135.2 Streptomyces phaeoluteigriseus | reverse complement strand
ATCGGCGCCGCGCCGCGCCGGAACCATTGCGGAACACCTGCGCCGCCGCCGGCATCGGCATCTGGGGCACCGGCGCGGGCGCGGGCGCCGGCATCGGCATCCCGCCACCCATCGACTGCGCCTGCGCCGCGAGCCCCTGCAGCCCCGCCCCGTTCGTGGCTCCGACCAGCCGGTCCACCGCCGCCGTACCCGAGCTGTAGTTGTTCCCGTTGTTCAGCTCGGGTACGGCGGCTCCCCTCCTGGTCCCGTAGAGCACCTGTTCCAGGCCGGACACCAGGCGACGCACGTCCACCTGGGGGCGCACCACGAGCCGCAGGAAGCGGCTGGAGGAGCCGATCTTGTTGCCGCACTCGCGGACCAGGATCCGGTGCTCGGTGAGCATCCGGTCACGGACCACGGTTCCCTCGGCGCCCACGGGGAGGCGTACGAAGAGGAAGTTCCCCTGGGAGGGGTAGACGGTGAGACCGGGGAGCGAGGAGAGTTGGCTGGACATGTCGAGGCGGTCGCGGCGCACCTGCATCAGGCTCTGCGCGTACTCGGTGCCGTGCTCCTTCAGCATGAACACCACGTGCTCGGCGAAGGAGTTGAGGTTCCACTTGGGCAGCATGGAGCGGACGCGGCCGGCCAGGGACGGGTTGGCGACGAGGTAGCCGAAGCGGATGCCGTGCAGGCCGAAGTTCTTGCCGAGGCTGCGCAGGACGATGACGTTGGGGCGGAGCATCGCCTCCTGGACGACCGAGGGTTCGACCTCGGCGTCGGCGAACTCCAGGAACGACTCGTCGATGATGACCAGGTCGAGGTCGGCCATCGCGTCCATGAACTGCACGATGGCGTGCTTGTGCAGGAACCCGCCGTCGGGGTTGTTGGGGTTGCAGATGACGGCGACCCGGGTGCCGCGGGCGCGGATGAACTCGGCGTACTGCGCGAGGTCCAGGGCGAAGCCGCTGGACTCCTGGAGCGGGAACATGTCGACCCGCTTGCCGGTCTCCATGGGCTGGTCGGTCCAGCGGCCGAAGGTGGGGACGGGGACGGCGAGGGACTCGCGCACCAGCAGGTGGTCGATCCAGGTGATCAGCTCGGTCGAGCCGTTGCCCATCGCGACGGCCTGCGGCGGGAGTTGGAGCAGGCTGCACAGTTCGGCGGTGATCGTGTCGGCGCTGCTCGGGTAGTACGTGATGATGTCCCGCAGCCGGGCGGACATGTCGTCGAACATCTGCGGGGTGGGGAAGTACGGGTTGCAGGGGATGCAGAAGTCCACCGGGCCGGCCTCGTCGCCGCCCTCCCGCGTGAGCGCCGCCATCGACGGGCTGTGCGCGGCGGTGCTGCGGAACAACGAGGTGACGTTGTCGGCCATGGAACCTCCGTATGGGGCGGACCCGGCGGGGACGACCGGGCCCGTCGTCATGTGGGTGGCCCGCGCGGGGGAGCGCGGGCCGCCCTTACATACGGAGACTCGGGTGGCGCTGTTCAACCCCCGGAGAACCGGAGGGGAATCATCCGCCTGCCGCCGAAGCCGGAACGGGCCCCGCCGTCCGGCGGGCCGTTCGGCCGCTAGGGCGTCCCGGTCGTTCAGGAACCGGACTTGCGCTTGTTCCAGACGTCGAATCCGACCGCCGCGAGCAGTGCGAGACCCTTGATGACCTGCTGCCAGTCGGTGCCGACGCTGAGCAGGTTCATGCCGTTGTTCAGCACGCCGAGGACGACACCGCCGATGATCGCGCCGAGGACGGTTCCGACACCGCCGCTCATGGACGCGCCGCCGATGAACGCCGAGGCGATGGCCTCGAGTTCGTAGTTCAGGCCGGCCTTCGGAGAGGCCGCGTTGAGGCGGGCTGCGACGACCAGACCCGCCAGGGCCGCGAGCACGCCCATGTTCAGGAAGACGTAGAAGGTGACCTTCTTGTCCTTGACGCCGGACAGCTTCGCGGCCGGCAGGTTGCCGCCGATCGCGTAGATGTGCCGGCCGAAGATCGAGTTGCGCATCACGTAGCCGTAGCCGACGACCAGCAGGCCCAGGATGATCAGCACGATCGGGCGCCCTTGTAGCTGGCGAGCAGCATGGTCACGACGAGCAGCGCGGAGACGATCGCGACGAGCTTCAGCAGGAAGATGTTGCGGGGCAGGATCTCCAGCGAGAACTCCTGCTGGCGCTTGCGGTCCCGGATCTCCTGGAGCACCACGAACGTGATGAGCACGAGGCCCAGCAGCAGCGTGAGGTTGTGGTAGTTCGTCTCCGGGCCGGTCTCCGGCAGGAAGCCGTTACCGATCTTCTGCAGACCGTCCGGGAACGGGCCGAGGGTCTGCCCCTCCAGCAGGATCTCGGTGACACCGCGGAAGGTCAGCATCCCGGCGAGGGTGACGATGAAGGACGGTATGCCGAGATAGGCGATGAAGAACCCCTGGACCGAACCCGCCACGGCGCCCACGATCAGGCAGAGCACCACGGCGACGGGCCAGGAGACGTCGTGCTGCACGGTCAGTACGGCCGCGAAGGCGCCGACGAACGCGGTCAGTGAGCCGACCGACAGGTCGATGTGGCCCGCGATGATGACGAGCATCATGCCGATCGCGAGGATCAGGATGTAGCTGTTCTGCAGCACCAGGTTGGAGACGTTGCGCGGCAGCAGCAGGTCGCCGTCGGTCCACACCGCGAACAGAGCCACGATCAGGCCGAGGGCGATCAGCATGCCGTACTGCCGCATGTTGCGGCGCATGCCGTCCAGCATCAGCTGGAGCAGGCCCCCGCCCGCCGCGCCCCCGCTCTTGCCGGGCGGCGCGGGGGCCGGGCTCTTGGCGGTCACATCCGTGCTCATCGGGTTACCTCTTTGTCCTTCGTCATCTGACGCATCAGCGATTCCTGCGTGGCCTCGGCACGCGGGAACTCACCCGTCAGCCGCCCCGCGGCCATCGTGTAGATGCGGTCGCACATGCCGAGCAGCTCCGGCAGCTCGGAGGAGATGAAGACGACCGCCTTGCCCTCGGCGGCCAGCTTGTCGATGACCGTGTAGATCTCGTACTTGGCGCCCACGTCGATACCGCGCGTGGGTTCGTCCAGGATCAGCACGTCGGGCCCCGCGAAGATCCACTTGCTGAGGACGACCTTCTGCTGGTTGCCGCCCGACAGCTTGCCCACCGGCTCGAAGACGGTCGGCGCCTTGATGTTCATCGACTTGCGGTACCGCTCGGCGACCTGCCGTTCCTCGTGCTCGTCGACCACACCGCGCTTGGAGACCTTGCCCAGGGCGCTGAGCGAGATGTTCCGGTTGATGGTGTCGATGAGGTTGAGGCCGAAGTGCTTGCGGTCCTCGGTGACATACGCGATGCCGTGCCCGACCGCCTGGGGGACGGTCTTCGTCCGGATCTCCTCGCCGTTCTTGAGGACCGTGCCACCGGCGTACCGGCCGTACGTCCGTCCGAAGACGCTCATCGCGAGTTCGGTGCGGCCGGCGCCCATCAGCCCCGCGATGCCGACGATCTCGCCGCGCTTCACGTCGATCGATACATCGTCGACGACCTTGCGCTGCTGGTCGATCGGGTGGTGCACGCTCCAGTTGCGGATCTCCAGGGCCGGAGCCGAGCCCACCTCGCCCTCGTACGCGGTGCGCTCGGGGAAGCGGTGGTCCAGGTCGCGGCCCACCATGCCGGAGATGATCCGGTCCTCGGTGGTCTCCGGGGCCTTCACGTCGAGGGTCTCGATGGACCGCCCGTCGCGGATGATCGTCACCGAGTCGGCGACCCGCCGGATCTCGTTGAGCTTGTGGGAGATGATGATCGAGGTGATGCCCTGGTTCTTCAACTCCAGGATCAGATCGAGGAGTTTGCCGCTGTCCTCGTCGTTCAGCGCCGCGGTGGGCTCGTCGAGGATGAGCAGTTTCACCTCCTTCGACAGCGCCTTCGCGATTTCCACCAGTTGCTGCTTGCCCACGCCGATGTCGGTGACGCGGGTCTCGGGGTGATCGCTCAGACCGACCCGGCGCAGCAGCTCGGAGGCGTGCCGCAGGGTCTGGTTCCAGTCGATCAGCCCGCGCTTGGCGTGCTCGTTGCCGAGGAAGATGTTCTCCGCCAGCGACAGGAACGGCACCAGCGCCAGCTCCTGGTGGATGATCACGATGCCGTGCTGCTCGCTCGCCCTGATGTCCTTGAAGCGGCAGACCTCTCCTTCGAAGAGGACTTCACCCTCGTAGCTGCCGTGGGGATGGACGCCGGAGAGCACCTTCATCAAGGTGGACTTGCCGGCGCCGTTCTCCCCGCAGATGGCGTGGACCTCGCCCTGCCGGACGGTCAGTGAGACGTCGGACAGCGCTTTGACACCGGGAAAGGTCTTGACGATCGAGCGCATTTCCAGGACGGGTCCCGCCATGGTCGTGCCTTCCAATCCTTAGGGGCCGGGACCTACTTGAGCTGGTCGGCCGTGTAGTAGCCGCCGTCGACCAGAACCTTCTGGTAGTTGGCCTTGTCCACGCTGACCGGCTCCAGCAGGTAGGCCGGGACGACCTTCGCGCCGTTGTCGTAGGTCTTGGTGTCGTTGACCTCGGGCTCCTTGCCGTTCAGGACCGCGTCGACCATGTTCGAGGCGACCTTGGCCAGCTCGCGCAGGTCCTTGTAGACGGTCTGCGTCTGGTCGCCCGCGATGATCGACTTCACCGAGGCCAGCTCGGCGTCCTGGCCGGTGAGGATCGGCAGCGGCTTGCTCGCGGAACCGTAGTTGTCCGACTTCAGCGCCGACAGGATGCCGATGGAGATGCCGTCGTACGGCGAGAGGACCGCGTCGACCTTCTCGGTCTTGTACGACTTGGTCAGGATGTCGTCCATGCGGCGCTGGGCGGTGGCGCCGTCCCAGCGCAGGGTGGTGACCTGCGTGAGCTGGGTCTGGCCCGACCGCACCACGAGCTTCTTGCTGTCGATGTACGGCTGGAGCACGCTCATCGCGCCGTTGAAGAAGTACTTGGTGTTGTTGTCGTCGTTGGAGCCGGCGAACAGCTCGATGTTGAAGGGGCCCTTGCCCTCCTTCAGACCGAGCTTCTCGACCATGTAGTTCGCCTGCAGCTCGCCGACCTTGGAGTTGTCGAAGGAGGCGTAGTAGTCGACGTTCTCGCTGCCGAGGATCAGGCGGTCGTAGGAGATGACCGGGATGTCCGCGTCCTTGGCCTGCTGGAGAACGTTGTCGAGCGACTTGTTGTCGATCGCCGCGACGATCAGTGCCTTGACACCCTGCGCGATCAGGTTCTCGATCTGCGAGACCTGCTGGTCGGGCTTGTCCTCGCCGTAGACCAGCTTGGTCTTGTAGCCCTTGGCCTGGAGGTCCTTCTCGACGTTCTTGCCGTCGGAGATCCAGCGCTCGGAGGACTTGGTCGGCATCGCGATGCCGATCGTGCCGCCCTTGCTGTCGCCGCTCGCGTTCGCCTCGCTGCCACCCTCGCCGCTCTGGCCGCAGGCGGACAGGGTGAGGGCGAGGGAGGCGGCGCCGGCTATGGCGGTGAGTGCGGCTCTGCGGTTACCCATGGTCATCATCCTTGATGTGTGTGCAGGGGGTCGATCGGTCCCGCGGGTGCGAAAGGCGCTTCCGGGAAGTGCTCCGGAAGGGCCGAGGAGAGGTGTGTGGGATTCTGCGCGCCTGTGTCGGCTTCTGTGAAGCGGGGTTTCCGTAACGTTATGACTGGATGTCGAACCGGTTGAGGTCACCGGGCAGCCGCGAGCCGAGCGGAGCCATGTCGCCGTCCGCTCCGTGACGTGCGAGAAGGTCGAGGGCCAGCCGGCCGCGCCGCACCCGCTCACGGGCCGTGGACAGCGCCAGATCGCGCAGGTGGTGGCCGTACGGGTAGATCCCCGGGGCCTTGGACAGGCCGAACTTCAGATACAGCGGCGCACCGCGCCGGATCAGCTCGGCGACCTCGTACATCCGGATGTAGCCGCCGAGGTCGTCGGGGGCCTCGATGTACATGTCCATGGGGGCGCCGGACACCCGGCGGATCTCCGTGAGGTGGTCCAGCGTCAGATCGCTGGGCACGTTGAGCGAGTCGCGCCGAGCCGCTCGTACACCGCGTACGCCGCCGGGTTGACGGGGCCGATGAGCGCCGACACCTTCAGCGTGGTGTCGGCCGGGACGAGGCCCGCCTGGCGGGCCCGGTGCAGCGTCCACAGCACGCCCTCGTCGGCGACGAGGAGGCACTTGACGCCCAGCTCCGTGGCCCGCACGGCGTCCTCGACACATCCGGCGACGGCGTCGTGCCCGCGGGCCCTCAGGCCCCCGCCGCGCGAGTCGGTCCGGGTGGAGCCGCCGATGTCCCAGGTGCCACGAGGTCCGGTGAACAGGCACAGCTCGATGTCACGCTCACCGGTGGCCTCGACCATCTCGGTGATCTCGGCGTCGCTCAGCATCCACACGCCGCTGCCCTGGCTGATCCGGTGGATCGGCACGTCGAGGCGCGAGGCCTCCTTGAGGATGACGGCCAGCGCTTCGGGGCCCTCGCACGAAGGGACCTCGGTGCGCCAGCGGCCGCCGCCGGGAAAGGTGTGGACGGAGGCGTCGGCGGGATCGAGCGCGGGCGCGCCCAGTCCGAGCGTGGTGAGCGCCTGCTCACCGGGTCGACGGGGGGCCGTGGCGGAGGCGTCGGTCGTCACAAGCTGTCCTTCGTGTTCGGTGTTTCGGACGAGGTTCGCGGCTCAAGTCGTGCGGGACTTGGGTGTACGCCGGTAGGGAGGCCGTCAGGTCGCCTCCGTACCGGCGTACGACTAGGGGTGGAGCAGGACCTTGCCCACCTTCGGATCGCCGGACCCCACCAGATCGATGGCCTGCGAGAACTCGGCGAGCGGCAGCTCGTGCGTGATCAGCGGCGACGGGTCCAGCAGACCGGCCGCGAAGACCCGCACGGTGTGCGCCCAGGCGTCCGGCGGCGCACCGAAGACGGTGTGCACCTCCAGTTGCCTGACGACCAGGTCGGTGGGGTCGAGACCCTCCGCGCCCGGCGCCGGGATGCCCGTCAGGACGAGCCGGCCACCGCGTCTGAGGAGCGCCGCGGAGGTGCGCGCGGCGGACGCGGACCCGGCGGTCTCGATCACCACGTCGAAGTCGCCGGGGAGTTCCTGGTCGCGGGTACGGAAGTCGGTGGCCCCGAACCGCCGCGACAGCGCCTCCCGGTCCCGCCGGGTGCCGACGACGAGCAGTTCGGCCGGGGACCCGGCCTTGAGGAACTGGACGGCGAACATGCCCAGCGTCCCGGTGCCGACCACCGCGACCCGTTCGCCGGGCCGGGCGTTCGCCTTGATCGCGGCGGCCGCGATACAGGCGGCGGGCTCCAGCAGGGCGGCGGCGGTGAGATCGGCGTCGTCCGGGAGGGCGTGGAGCAGTCGGGCGGGCAGGGTGAGGGTGGCGGCCATCGCCCCGGGCTGGGTGAAGCCGGTCTCCTCGTACCCGTCCGTGCACAGCGTCGTCTCGCCCGCGTGGCAGCGGTCGCAGACCTGGCAGTTGCGGAAGCCCTCGCCGACGACCTTGCGGCCGGTCAGCGAGTCCGGCACCCCGGCGCCGACCGCCTCGACCGTCCCGGACCACTCGTGGCCCGGGGTCAGCGGGTAACGGACGTACCCCTCGGGCCGGTTGCCCTGGTAGACCTCGCGGTCGCTGCCGCAGATGCCCACGGCGTGCACGCGGACGAGAGCCTCACCCGCGCCCGGCTGCCGGGGCTCGTGCGAGGTGAGCCGGTGCTCGCCCGGCCCCTCGACGACGACAGCGGTGCTCACTTGCCGCCCTTCGGCTTGCGCCGCTCCCAGCCCTCGGCCCACAGGTCGAAGCGGGCCTGCTGCTGCGGGAACTCGGCTGCCGCGTCGACGTCCAGCTCGACGCCGAGCCCGGGGGCGTCGGAGAGGTGGAAGTAGCCGTCGACCACCTCGGGCGCTCCCTTGACGACCTTCTTGATCTCCGCGTCGGCGAAGTCGTTGAAGTGCTCGAGGATCTTGAAGTTCGGGGAGCTGAACCCGACCTGGAGGGAGGCGGCGGTCAGCACCGGCCCGCCGACGTTGTGCGGGGCGACGAGCATGTAGTGCGTCTCGGCGGTCGCGGCCAGCTTGCGGGTCTCCCAGATTCCGCCGATGTGGCCGACGTCGGGCTGGATGATGTCGACCGCCTGGCTCTCGAACAGCTCGCGGAACTCGATGCGGTCGTGGATGCGCTCACCGGTGGCCAGGGGGATGTCGACCTTCGCGGCGACCTTCTCCAGGGCTTTCAGGTTCTCCGGCGGGCAGGGCTCCTCCAGCCAGGCGGGCTTGAAGGGCGCCAGCTCGTGGGCCAGGCGTACGGCGGTGGCGGGGGAGAAGCGGCCGTGCATCTCCAGCATCAGCTCGGCGTCCGGGCCGATGGCGTCGCGCACCGCCTCGATCAGGGAGACGGCGTACAGGCTCTGCTGGTGGTCCAGCTCGTAGTGTCCGGTGCCGAAGGGGTCGATCTTGAGCGCCTTGTACCCGCGCTCGATGACCCCCTGGGCGGCCTTGTGGTAGGCCTCCGGGGTCCGCTCGGTGGTGTACCAGCCGTTGGCGTAGGCCTTGACCTTGTCGGTGACCTTGCCGCCGAGGAGCTGCCAGACGGGAACGCCCAGGGCCTTGCCCTTGATGTCCCAGCAGGCCATCTCGACGACGGCGATACCGGACATCACGATCTCGCCGGCGCGCCCGTAGTCGCCGTACTTCATCCGGCGCGTCAGGTCCTCGACAGCGAACGGGTCGGAGCCGAGAATGTGGTTGACCTCGGCCTCCTTCAGGTAGCCGAGCAGCGCGTCGGTGTGGCCCAGCATGCGGGTCTCTCCGACACCCGTGATGCCCTCGTCGGTGTGCACCAGGACGTAGGTCAGGTTGCGCCATGGCGTCCCGACCACGTGCGTGCTGATTCCAGTGATGCGCACGGAAGTTACCCTTCGACTGTTCGAGATTTCGTCACACGTTCGAAATGCTGGGCAGACAGTAAGGATGGCGTGAGCGGGGTGTCAATGGGTCGAACGGGTAACGATTCGACGGTTTCGACGCTCTTCCGGAAGCCGGGGCCCGGCAGTGTGTGACAGGTCACTCGCATCCGCGCGCCGGTATGGCGGTTTCCCACACAACTTTCACAGGCGGGCCTGGGAACGCGGCGCTCCGGGAACTTAGTCTTCCCGCGTCATGGACTACTGCCACCCGTGCCGAAGGCACCTCAACGGCGCTCTCGCCTGCCCGGGATGCGGCGCACCTGCCGAACAGCTACGCGCGTATCGGCCCGACCCGTACGAGCGCGACCCGCGCGAGGCGGAGGCCTACGAGCCGGAGCCGTACGGGCCGGGGACCTTTGAGGCGGAGCCCTACACGGCAGAGCCGTACGGGCAGCAGTCGTACGGGCAGCAGTCGTACGAGGAGCAGTCGTACGAGGAGCAGTCGTACGGGCAGCAGTCGCACGGGCAGGGCGATCACGCGGCGGAAGCCCGAGCCGAGGTTGACCCCGGCGCCGAGGCCGATGCCGACGCCGAGGCCGCGGCCGATGCCGAGGCCGCGGCCGCGGCCGCCGGTGAGCCTCAGCGGCGAGCCGTGCGCCGCCGTGAGCAGGGCCGGGGTGGCCGACGGGGTTCCGAAGCGACGGCTGCCGCACCGGACGCGAGCCGTCGCGACCGCAAGGCTTCGCTCCACCGCCGACGTCGCAGACGCGTGGTGCTGATCGGCGCCGGCTTCGTCCTGGCGGCGGGCGGCCTGAGTCTGGCCGAACTCGGTGTGGACGCACCGGGGTTCTCGTCCCCCGGCAACCCCGCGGTGGCCGGGGGCGAGTCGTCCGAGGTCGGTGGGTCGGCAGCGGAGCCGAGCCCGTCCGAGCGACCGCTGGACGACGGGACGGACGCGGGCGGGGGCAAGGCGTCCTCCTCCCCGAGCCCCTCCGCCTCCCCGTCGGCGTCGGAGTCCTCGAAGGACGACAAGGCCACGCCGACCCCGGACGGCGAAACCCAGTCGGCTGCCCCCGGCTCCTCCGGGCCGGCCTCCGGGTCGACGGCCCCGTCGGACTCGGACTCGGACTCCGGGGCGGGGTCGGGGTCGGATCCGGACTCCGGCCCCACCGCCCGCCCGACCTCGTCCCCCAAGCCGTCGCCGTCGCCGTCGGAGACGTGCCAGCGCGTGCTGTGGTGGTGCTCGTAGAGGTCCGGCAGGGCGGGACCGTTCCGCGGGCTAAGCGTTGAGCCGTTGAGCCGTTGAGCCGTTGAGCCGCTGAGCCGCTGAGCGGCGTAGCGGTTGAGTCGTCGTGCGGCTGCGCCGTCGGGCGGGCGGCGGCCCCGCTGGACGGCCGTCCAGGGCGGCGCGGCCGGCGTCCCGCCGGCCCCGCGCCTCGACCGGTGCGGTCGGCGGGTCCGGATCTCTCCCGCCGCACGAGCCCTCGTAGGGCCGCGCCCGGCCCGGGTGCCTCCACCCGTCGTTAGGTCTCTGACCAGCGGATATGTGCAGTGGCTGTCAGGCGCGTTATGGAACCGTGACGACCTTCCGCCGCAACCCTCTTGACCGCCATGAATTGTTAGCGCTCACAATGACCTCCGCTTCACAGTCGGTTTCCGTCGAGAAACACGGGAGTTACGAGCGTCGTGCCCCTGGTGCCCCAACTCACCTTCCGTTCCCCTGCCGTCGGACCCACCGGAATCCCGGCGTGAAGCCGGCGGCACGGGATCAACCATCCACACCACAGGACTTATCGACGGACGAGCGCCAAGGAGGTGCGGCCGTGACCCATACGCAGCTTCGGCCGCCCACCATGGCCGACGTGGCGCGCCTGGCCGGGGTGTCCCACCAGACCGTGTCCCGCGTGCTGGGGGACCACCCCAACGTGCGGGAGCAGACACGCGTCCGGGTGCTGCGGGCGATCGAGGAGATGGGCTATCGCCGCAACTCCTCCGCACGGGCGCTGGTGACCCGGCGCACCCGCACGCTGGGTGTGGTCGCCTCCGACACCACCCTCTACGGGCCGGCCAGCACCCTGTTCGCTCTCGAGGAGGCGGCCCGCGCCGAGGGCTATCTCGCTCTCGAGCGTCAGTCTGCGCAGACTGTCCGTCGGAGGAGCTTGTTCGGGAGGCCCAGTCTGCGCAGACTGACCGTCGAGGAGTTGTCGGAGGCCCTGGACCACCTCGGCGAGGGCGGGGTGGAAGGGGTGGTCGCCATCGCCCCGCAGCGGTCGGCGGTCGAGGCCCTGGCCGAACTCCGCCACCCGTTCCCCGTGGTGGTCGTGGGCAGCGGGCCGGGCGTGGACATCCCCAGCGTCAGCGTGGACCAGCAGCTCGGGGGACGGCTGGCCACCGCCCATCTGCTGGCGGCCGGCCACCGCACGGTCTGGCACCTCGCCGGGCCCGAGGACTGGCAGGAGGCGGCCGACCGGGCCGCCGGCTGGCGGTCGACCCTCGAAGCGGAGGGCGTCGAGCCGCCCATGCTGCTGCGCGGGGACTGGAGTCCGCTGTCGGGCTACCGTGCGGGCCAGGAACTGGCCGGCTGGGTGGGCCGGGGGCTGACCGCCGTCTTCGTCGCCAACGACCAGATGGCACTGGGGGTGTTGCGGGCTCTGCGTGAGGCGGGGGTCCGGACTCCCCAGGACGTCGCGGTGGTCGGCTTCGACGACATCCCGGAGTCGGAGTTCTTCGCCCCTCCGCTCACCACCGTCCGGCAGGACTTCGAGGCGGTGGGCAAGCAAGGCATCGCACTGCTCCTGGATCTGATCGAGGGGCGGCCACCCGCCGCCTCCCGGATCGCGATCGAACCCCAACTCGTCGTGCGCGCCAGTACGTTCCCGTACACCGCCCAGGCGGAGCGCGTACCCCTCTGACCCTCTGACCGACCGGTCGGGCGCACCTGTCCAGCGGTGTGGCCGATATATCGAACGATGATCGACAGGCTGGACGCAGCGTGGCCGGTCCCATCGAGTGCCAGCAGGTCCGTCCCCGGACCGGCTCTTCAAAGGAGAAGAACATGCTCAGCAGACGAAACTTCCTCACCGCGGCGGTCGGCGTGGCAGCCGCGGGCGGCCTGGCGGCCTGCGCCAAGGAGGACGACAGCTCCACCGGCTCCTCCTCCACGGGCGGCGCCAAGACGATCACCCTCGGCTTCTCCCAGGTCGGCTCGGAGAGCGGCTGGCGCAGCGCCAACACCACCTCGGTGAAGGACGCCGCCAAGGAGGCGGGCTACAACCTCAAGTTCTCCGACGCCCAGCAGAAGCAGGAGAACCAGATCTCCGCGATCCGCAACTACATCGCGCAGAAGGTGGACGTCATCGCCTTCTCGCCGGTCGTCGTCACCGGCTGGGACGCGGTGCTCAAGGAGGCCAAGGCCGCGAAGATCCCGGTGGTCCTCACCGACCGCTCCGTGGAGACCTCCGACGACTCCCTGTACGTCACGCTGGTCGGCTCCGACTTCACCGACGAGGGCCGTCGCGCCGCCAAGATCCTCGAGAAGGTCCTGACGAAGGCCGGCCACAAGGGCGCGGTGAAGATCGCCCAGCTGGAGGGCACCACCGGCGCCGCCCCGGCGATCGAGCGCGCCAAGGGCTTCAAGGAGATCATGGACGCCGAGCACAAGGCGGACTGGAAGATCGTCGTCAGCCAGACCGGTGACTTCACCCGGGCCGGCGGCAAGCAGGTCATGGCGGCCTTCCTGCAGTCCAACCCGGACGTCAACGTGCTCTTCGCGCACAACGACGACATGGCCATCGGCGCCATCCAGGCCATCGAGGCGGCCGGCAAGAAGCCCGGCACGGACATCCTGATCGTCTCGATCGACGGCGTGAAGGACGGCTTCGTCGCGATGTCCGAGGGCAAGATCAACGCCATCGTCGAGTGCAACCCGCTGCTCGGCCCCCAGCTGATGGACGTCGTGAAGAAGGTCAAGGACGGCGAGACGGTCGAGCGCTGGATCAAGACCGAGGAGAGCGACTTCATGCAGGACCAGGCCAAGGCCGCGCTCCCGAGCCGCAAGTACTGACCGACCGCGCCAGCGGCAGGGAGCCTCCGGCCGACCGGCACCTCGGTCGGCGGCCGCGGCCCTTCCGGACCGCGCTTCCCGACCGCCCTTCCGGGCGGAACGAACGCACGCGGCACGCGGTACGCCGCACGCAGTACGCAACGCACAGGGCGCGACGCGTGGAACACCGACGCAGGGCGCGACACACACCAGACAAGTGGATTCCCCCACCGGGCAAAGCCGGTGGTCCCTCGCTAGGAGACGTATGGCAGAGCCTCGGCCCGTCCTGGAAATGGCGGGCATAGTCAAGGAGTTCCCGGGGGTACGGGCTCTGTCGGACGTCGACTTCCGGCTCTTCCCCGGTGAGATCCACGCCCTGATGGGAGAGAACGGGGCGGGCAAGTCCACCCTCATCAAGGTGCTCACGGGCGTGCACCCCCTGGACGGCGGCACGATCACGCTGGACGGCCGGTCCGTGCGGATCACCAGCCCGCTCCAGGCGCAGCAGGCCGGCATCAGCACGGTCTACCAGGAGGTCAACCTCTGCCCGAACCTGTCGGTGGCGGAGAACATCTTCATCGGGCGCGAACCGACCCGCATGGGCCGCATCCAGTGGAAGCAGCTGCGCCGGCAGGCGGCGGAACTGGTGGAGCGGCTCGGGCTCGACATCGACGTCGGCGCCCCGCTGTCCTCGTACCCGCTGGCCGTGCAGCAACTGGTGGCCATCGTCAGGTCGTTGGGCACCGGCACCAGCACCGGTGGCGGTGAGGGACCGGGTACCAAGGTGCTGATCCTCGACGAGCCGACCTCCAGCCTCGACCGGGACGAGGTCCTCCAGCTCTTCGCTCTGATGCGGCGGTTGAAGGACGAGGGCGTCGCGATCCTGTTCGTCTCGCACTTCCTCGACCAGATCTACGAGGTCTGCGACCGGATGACCGTCCTGCGCAACGGCACCCTCGTCGGCGAGCACATGGTGCGCGACCTCGACCAGGTCGGGCTCGTCCAGCTCATGCTCGGCAAGGCCATGGGCCAGCTGGACGAACTCCACGACCAGCAGTTGCACTCCCACGCGGGGGAGACCCTGGTGCGGGCGGAGGGCCTCGGCCGGACCGGCGGTATCGCCCCGTTCGACCTGGAGATCCGGAAGGGCGAGGTGATCGGGCTCGCCGGCCTGCTCGGATCGGGCCGCACCGAACTCGCCCGGCTGCTCTTCGGCGCCGACCAGCCGGACAGCGGCAAGGTGTCCATCGAGGGCAGGCAGGTCTCGATGAGCGCCCCCAACGACGCGATAGGCGCCGGAGTCGCGTTCTGCTCCGAGAACCGCAAGAGCGAGGGCCTGGTGCCCGACCTCACGGTCCGGGAGAACATCATCCTGGCCTTGCAGGCCTCGCGCGGCTGGACCCGGCCGATCCCGGTCGCCCAGCGCGACGAACTCGTCGCCAAGTACATCAAGGCACTCGACATCCGCCCGGCCAACCCCGAGGCCAGGGTGGGCCAGCTCAGCGGCGGCAACCAGCAGAAGGTGCTCCTGGCCCGCTGGCTGATCACCCAGCCGAAACTGCTGATCCTCGACGAGCCGACGCGCGGCATCGACATCGGCGCGAAGGCGGAGATCCAGAAACTGGTCGTCTCCCTCTCCGAGGACGGCATGTCCGTCCTGTACATCGCGGCCGAACTGGAGGAGGTCCTCCGGCTCAGCCACACCATCGGAGTGCTGCGCGACCGCCGGCTGGTGGCGCAGATCCCCAACGGGCCCGAGATCACCACGACCCGGATCCTGGAGACCATCGCGAGCGGAGAGCACCAGTGACCACAGCGCCGGCGACCACAGCGCCAGTGACCCCCACGTCCCGATGGCGAGCGCTGACCCGCCACCACCTGTTCTGGCCGGTAGCGGTCCTCGTCCTCCTGCTGCTCGTCAACGTCCCCTTCACACCCGACTTCTTCTCCATCCGCATGGCGGACGGTCACCTCTACGGCAGCCTCGTCTCGATCGTGCTGTTCGGATCGCCCCTCATCCTGGTGGCGGTCGGCATGACCCTCGTGATCGCCACCGGCGGCATCGACCTGTCCGTCGGCGCCGTGGTCGCCATCACCGGAGCGCTGGCCTGTTCGTACATCAGCGACCAGTCCGACCAGGGCGCCCTGTCCGGAGTGCTGCTCGCCATGGGCCTCGGTCTGCTGGCCGCGGTCGTCTGCGGTCTGTGGAACGGCTTCCTGGTGGCCAGGATGGGCATCCAGCCGATCATCGCCACCCTGATCATCATGGTCGCCGGCCGTGGTGTCGCCCAGCTGATCACCGACGGCCAGATCATCACCATCAACAGCGAGCCGTACAAGCTGATCGGCGGCGGCTACTGGCTGACCCTGCCGTTCTCGATCTTCGTGGTGGCGGCGGTCGTCGTCGTCACCGTCGGGCTGACCCGCCGCACCGCTCTGGGGCTGCTGGTCGAGGCGGTCGGCGGCAACGCCGAGGCCAGCCGGCTGGTCGGCATCAGGTCCCGGCGCATCAAGATCATGGTGTACATGTTCTGCGCGCTGTGCGCGGGCATCGCGGGCCTGATGATCAGCTCCAACACCTCGGCCGCCGACGGCAACAACGCCGGCCTGTGGATCGAACTCGACGCGATCCTCGCCGTGGTGATCGGCGGCACCTCACTTCTGGGCGGCCGGTTCTCCGTCGGCGGCACGGTGGTCGGCGCCCTCGTCATCCAGACCCTGACCACCACGATCTACACCATCGGCGTGCCCACCCAGACCAACCTGGTCTTCAAGGCCGCCGTCGTCATCGCCGTATGCCTGATGCAGTCCCCGAAGTTCCGCGCCAAGGTCTTCGGTGCCAGGTTCGGCTCCAGGGGAAGTGCCACGCCGGCCGCGGCCCCGGCGGACTCCGCCGCGGCGACCGAGGCCGCTCCGAAGATGGAGGTGTCGTGATGAGCGCGACCACCAAGAGCCCCACGGCCTCCGACAGCCGTACCGCCTCCGGCAGCCGTACGCCGTCCAAGGCCGCGCGTCTGCTGGGCGACCGGCGCCTGCCCGTGGCGGTGACGGCCCTGCTCTTCCTGCTGATGTACCTCGGGGGCCTGACCCGGTACCAGAACTTCGGGTTCACCGAACCGCAGGTCTTCCTCAACCTGTTCATCGACAACGGCTATCTGCTGGTCGCCGCGGTGGGTGTCACCTTCGTCATCCTGTCCGGCGGCATCGACCTGTCCGTCGGCTCGGTGATCGGCTTCACGACGATGTTCACGGCCTGGCTGGTGGAGCGCCAGGGGCTGCCGCTCCTGGTCGTGATCCCGATGGCGCTGGCCGTGGGAGCCTTCGGCGGCTTCCTGATGGGCTATGTGATCCACAACTTCGAGATCCAGCCCTTCATCGTGACCCTCGCCGGCCTCTTCCTCTTCCGCGGCCTGTGCCTGGTCATCAGCAAGGAGTCGATCTCCATCAGCGACTCCTCGGTGAGCAGCATGGCCGAGAGGCAGGTGTCGTTGGGGATCGGGTTCCTGTCGCTCGGCGCGATCATCTCGCTGGTCGTCCTCGCGGTGGCCTTCTACGTCCTGCACTACACCCGCTTCGGGCGCCGGGTGTACGCCGTCGGCGGCAACGAGCAGTCCGCCCTGCTGATGGGACTCCCGCAGGGCGGCACGAAGATCGCCGTGTACACCGTGAGCGGGTTCTGCTCGGCGTTGGCCGGACTGCTCTTCACCCTGTACATCCAGTCCGGTGACCCGTTGCACGCGACGGGCATGGAACTCGACGCGATCGCCGCGGTCGTCATCGGCGGCACCCTGCTGACGGGCGGCTCCGGCTACGTGCTGGGCACCCTGTTCGGCGTACTGGTGCTGGGCCTGATCAAGAGCCTCATCCAGTTCGAGGGCACGCTCAGCTCCTGGTGGACGAAGATCGCCACCGGTGTGCTGCTGTGCGCGTTCATCCTGATCCAGCGCTTCATGACGACCCGCAGGAAGACCTGACCCGCCCCGGCACCGCCCGTTTCCGGCGTCCTCTCCCGCGTCCTACGCTGCCAGCATCCGCTGGAGCATGCCCCGCAGCAGGACCCGCTCCTCTTCCTCCAGTCCCGCCAGCGGCTCGCGGGCGAACCGCAGGTTCTCCCGCAGGTCCTTGGCGATCCGGCGTCCCTCCTCGGTCGCCGCCGCCAGCTTCACGCGGCGGTCGGCAGGGTCGGGGCGGCGCTCCACCAGACCGCGGGCCTCCAGGCGGTCGACGATGCCGGTCACGTTGGACGGCTCGCACTTCAGCTTCACCGCCAGCTTCCGCATCGGCAGCGGCTCCAGGGAGAGCAGGCTGAGCAGCCGGGCCTGGGCGCCGGTGAGGGAGTGTCCGGCGGCGGCCTCCTCGTAGTCCTGGTAGAACCGCGACACGACCTCGCCGATCAGCTCGAGGACCTCCAGGGTGAGGGCGTCGGGCCGGCGGGTCGTCTGGGGTGTGGACATGCCTTCCAGGGTAACCCGCTTACTTGACATCATGAAATATCCAGGCGCATGGTTGTTTCAGGCACTGAAGTATTTGCGGCAGGCGCATGTCGCCGCACACGCCCCGCACAGCACACAAGGAAGGGCACCATGTCCGACACCCCCGCGCTCCCGTCCGTCAGCCGCGAATGGCGACTGCTCAGCCGTCCCGTCGGCTGGCCCAAGGCCGAGGACTTCGAGCTGGCCGAGGCGGAGATCCGGCAGCCCGGCCCCGGTGAGGTGCTCGTCCGCAACGCGTACCTCTCCGTCGACCCGTACATGCGCGGCCGGATGAGCGCCGCCAAGTCCTACACGGCCCCCTTCGAGCTGGGCAAGGCCATGCAGGGCGGCGCGGTCGGCGAGGTCCTCGTCTCCCACGCCGAGGGCATCGCCGTGGGCGACCACGTGCTGCACTTCGGCGGCTGGCGCGAGTACGCCACGTTCAACGCCGCGCAGGCCGTGAAGGTCGACCCCGAGGCCGCCCCGCTCTCCACCTACCTGGGAGTGCTCGGCATGACAGGCCTGACCGCCTACGCCGGCCTGCTGCGCACCGCCGCCCTCAAGGAGGGCGACGTCGTCTTCGTCTCCGGCGCGGCCGGCGCGGTCGGCAGCCAGGTCGGCCAGATCGCCAGGCTCAAGGGCGCCTCCCGGGTGATCGGCTCGGCCGGCTCCGACGAGAAGGTCAAGCTCCTGGTGGAGGAGTACGGCTTCGACGCGGCGTTCAACTACAAGAACGGTTCCGTGAGCGAGCAGCTCCGCGAGGCCGCTCCGGACGGCATCGACGTCTACTTCGACAACGTCGGCGGCGATCACCTGGAGGCCGCGATCGGCTCCCTCAACGAGGGCGGCCGCATCGCGGTCTGCGGCATGATCTCGGTCTACAACAACACCGAGCCGGCCCCCGGCCCCAGGAACCTCGCCCGCCTCATCCAGACCCGCGGCCGCATCGAGGGCTTCCTGGTCGGCGACCACTACGACCTCCAGCCCCAGTTCGTCCAGGAGGTCGTCCCTGGGTCGCCTCGGGCGCCCTCAAGTACCGCGAGACGATCGTCGAGGGCATCGAGAACAACCTGGAG
>NZ_MPOH02000015.1:1311068-1433393 GCF_001896135.2 Streptomyces phaeoluteigriseus | reverse complement strand
CCTCAGGCCGAAGCCGGCGCAGCCACCTCGCACCGCGGCCACGAACCTCTCGTTCTCCACCCCCGCCCCACCCGGAAACGCGAACCGCCGCCGCGTGTACCCGTACGCCACTCCGCTCCGCGGATCCGCGAACCCCTGACTCCCCGCCGCCCCGCTGTGCCCGAAGGCCCCGACGCCCAGCACCGGGTACCAGGTGTCCGCGGTCGCCTGGAACCCCAGCCCGTACGACTTGTGCGCCCGCGCCACCAGGTCGTACCCCACGGAGTGGAACTGCCCGAACTCGGCCGCCGTGTCCTCCTTCAACAGCGGCACCCTCCCCCCGACCTCGCTGATGGCCGCCGCGTACATCCCGGCCAGCCCGCGCGCGGAGGCGACGCCGCCGACGGACGCCGGCCCCTTCGCCCGGACGAGCGGATCGTTGGGCAGCGTTTCGAGATCGGTCGGCTCGGCGGCATGCCGGTTGAAGGCGACGGCGGCGAGGGTGTGCGGCCCGCTCGGCAGGGAGTCGAGCAGCGCACGTTGCCTGTCCGTCGGCGCCATCACCTGGGTCGACCGGAAGCGCGGCTCGTGCTCCGCCGGCAGCCCGAGGAAGAAGTCGAGCCCGTGCGGCGCCCGCACCCGCTCCTCGTACACCTCCTGGAGCGTACGGCCGGTGGCCCGCCGTACGACCTCGCCGCTGAGCGCGCCGATGACCAGCCCGTGGTAGCCGAACGCGGTGCCCGGCCGCCAGAACGGCCGCTGGTCGGCGAGGCGTTCGGCGATCTGCCGGTCGTCCGCCAGTTCCTGACGGGAGAACCCGGAGTCGGTGCCGACCACACCGGCCCGGTGCGCGAGCAGTTCGCGCAGGGTCAGCGCCCCCTTGCCCTCGGAGGCGAACTCGGGCCAGTAGTAGGTGACTCTGCGGTCGAGCTCCAGCGTCCCCTCCTGGACGAGGAGCGCGGCCACCAGATGCGCGGCACCCTTGGTGGACGAGAACACGCCGTAGAGGGAGTCGGCGTCCGCACCGTCCCCCGCCCACAGGTCGACGACCCGCCGGCCGTGCACATGGACGCACAACTGGCCTTCGTAGTCGGACCGTTCGGTCGCCACGAACGCGGCGAACTCGTCCCGCACCGCCTCGAAGCCCGCCGCGACGGTGCCATGGATCTCCTGGGTCATCCGCTCTCCTCAACCAGACCGCTGCTTGCGTGTGCCATGGTCAACAATGCCTGTGCGACCTGCGGGAACTCGCCCTTCGGGTGATCCCGGAAGAGGGGTTCGGTGCCGAACAGGACGGCGCGCGGCGCGCTCACGACCGAGGGCCGCCCGGCCGCCGCGGCGGGGCCGCCGGAGCCGTCGGCGAGCGCCCGCCAGTGGCCGGAGACGAGCGGGGCGCCGGTGGCGTACGACTGCTCGACGCGCACCCCGGCCCCGAGCCCGGTGAACCACACCGGCGCGTAGACGAAGCCGTGGTCCGGCGCGCCGGCCGTCACCGGGCCCGAGTTCACCACCCGGACCACGCCGTTGGCGTCCTCGTTGCCCTGGACGGCCGTGACGTCGAGGAGCCCGGCGCCGGTGCCGAGCGCGGCCCCGCCGGTGCCCCGCCCGACCAGACCGTGCCCGGCGAGGAAGGTGTCGAGAGCGGTCCGGGCGGGCCCGGTCAGCGCGGCCCGGTTCAGGCCGGACGACACGAACAGGACGTCCACCGAGGACCAGTCGAAGCCCGCGTTGACGACCGCCGTGGACACGGGCGTGACCTCGAAGCCCATCTCCCGCAGCGCGAGCAGCTCGCCGGAGGTGACGGCGGCGGCGACCCGCACCCGGTGCAGGGGGGTGGTACCGGTGAGCGCGGTGGCGGTGAAGGAGACGTCGTGGGTCCGCGCGAGAGCGACCGCCCGCGCCCGTGCCGACGCCGGCACGATGGCACTCCCGTCGGCGGCCCGACGCACCCGGACCCCGTCCCGCAACAGGGAGTTCAGGGCCGCGAAGGCGCTCGGGTCGTCCAGCCGCAGCCGCAGATCGCCGTACGGCGCGACCGACCCGACCGCCGCCGCCCCGGTCACCGGCCGCAGCGTCACCCCGGTCAGTGAGCCACCGCGCACGGCGTTCACCTCCGCGCCCCACAGCCGGCCCAGACTCCAGCCCGAGATGTCGTACATCACCGACACCTTGTCGCTGATGTCCCGGCCGTCCGCGAGCAGCGCGTTCGCCAGTCCCCGCTTGGGCTGGCGCAGGTCGACGACGTACGCGCCCCTCGGGTACGTCCGTCCGCCGAGCCGGAAGGAGTGCGCGGCGCGGGTGACGCGGACGTCGTTGGCGATGAGGTGGTCGACGAGGCGGGCCGTCGCGGTGGTGCCCGCGGGGAGGACGTGGGCGCGCGGGAAGGTGGTCGTGTAGACGTCCTCCGGGCCGATGCCCGGCACGCCCGGCACGGTCTCCTCCGACACCGGCACCTGGGCGGCCCCGGCGGCCCCCCGGCGGAACACCTCGATCTGGTCGGCGATCAGGGAGGACCGCCGGGCCCGCACGAAGTCGAGGGTGGCACGCAGCGCGGCCCCGGCGACGTCCACGTTGATCGCGGCCCGGCGCCGCAACTCGCTCTCCGGCAGCGAGGTGTAGGCCGCGTTGTTCACCTGGAGGGGGATCTCCACGGTGTGCGCGGCGACCGTCCCGTGGAAGGCCGCGTACTGCGGCGTGAAGATCGGGGGCCAGTCGTCCCAGCCCTCCTCCTGGTCCCGGAAGGGGATCTGCGCGGGCTGCACCCCGTCCTTCGCGGGCGTGTGGCCGAGGCCGTTGACGGCGGCCTCCATGCCGAGCGCGTTGGCGTAGGTGTTCTTCAGGAAGAGGTCGTACTCGTAGTTCTCGCCGTGCGGGGGAGTGGTGGGCTCGATCAGCGTGCCGTTGACGTAGCCGTGCAGGTCGAGCATGACGGCCGGCTGCTTGTCGATCAGGATCTGCCGCATCGCGCGCGTCTCGGGCTGCGAGGCGGTGACGAAGTCCCGGTTCAGGTCGAAGCCGCCCGCGTTCGCGCGGGTGCCGGCGATACGGCCGTCCGGGTTGGCGGTGATGTTGAAGTAGAGGCGGCTGTGCGCGAGAAGCTCCCGGGTGTGCCGGTCGTCGGCGGTGGCGAGCCGCTCGATGAGCGCGAGGGAGGCGTCGGTGCCCTCCCACTCGTTGCCGTGGATGTTGTTGTTGAAGAAGACGGGCGTCTTGTAACCCGCCCTCAGCGAACGGTCCTTGGCGGCGGTGGCGGGCGCGTTCTCGATCAGCTCGCGCATCCGCTCCTGCGTCCGCGTCTGACGGGCCGTTTCCGGAGCGGTCACGGTGACCAGATACAGCCGGCGCCCGCCCGCCGACCGGCCCGCGACCTCCACGCTCACCCGGTCGCCCAGGGCCTGGAGGGCGTTCAGCTCGGGCGCGATCGAGTGGTACGGCGTGAGGCCCAGCCTGACCGACTTGTCGGCCGGGTCCTCCGGGTCGGGGGAGAGTACCTGCCGCCGCGGGTAGCCGCGGGTCGCGTCGGCGGCGGCGAGGTCGGTGACGGGAGCGGTCAGCGACCGACGGGCCGTGCCGACGGGGGACTTGGCGGCGCCCGCTTCGGATCCCGGCCCGGATCCTGGCCCCGCCTTCTCCCGGGTGACGGGTCTCGGGTCGGCGCCGGCGGTGTGGGGGGGGAGCAGCAGACTGCCCGTCGCCGTGAGCGCGAGGGCGGTGATCAGCAAAGGTCTGGCAGGGGTGGCTCTCGTGGTGCGCACGCGTACCTCCTCTGGACTTGCCGTGATCGTGAGTGCTTCCGTGGATCGGTACGGCGAGGTCTACCCGTTCGACTCAACGGCAACAAGAGGGTGTTGGTGTCACCGATAGCCCGGATGGCCCACGGGTCTCGCGGGACAGGAGTTCGGGCACCGGTCCGCCGGGCCTTCCGCGGCGGTCCCGCGCCCGGTTCGCGGGGGCGCGGATGACATGCCCGCGTCCCGATAGGATCCGGCCATGCATGATCTCGGGGCGGGTTTCGGATATCTCCTGCAAGGCCAGCGCTGGGTGGCCCGGCACGGCAGGCAGTACGGGTTCGGGCTCCTGCCCGGCCTGATCACGCTCGTCCTCTACGCGGGCGCGCTCGTGGCGCTCGCCGTGTGGGGCGCGGACTTCGTGGGCTGGGCGACACCGTTCGCCGACGACTGGTCGAGCCCCTGGGGCGGGCTGTTCCGCGGGTTCCTCACCGCCGTGCTGTTCGCCCTCGCCCTCCTGCTCGCCGTGGTGACCTTCACCGCGGTCACGCTCCTCATCGGGCAGCCGTTCTACGAGGCCCTCTCCGAGACGGTCGACCGTGATGTGTCCCCCGACGGCTCGGCCCCGGTGTCCGAGCTGCCGCTCTGGCGCGAGCTGTGGATCTCGGCCCGCGACAGCCTGCGGGTCGTGCTGCGCGCGCTGTTGTGGGGCGTGCTGCTCTTCGCACTCGGTTTCATCCCGTTCCTCGGCCAGACGGTCGTGCCGGTGATCGGCCTTTTCGTCACCGGCTTCTTCCTGACCGAGGAGCTGACGTCCGTCGCTCTCCAGCGCCGTACCGTCGACGCACGGTCCCGGCTGGCCCTGCTGCGCTCCCGCCGGACCCTCGTCTGGGGCTTCGGCACCCCCCTCGCGGTCTCCTTCCTGGTCCCCTTCGTCGCGGTGTTCCTGATGCCGGGCGCGGTCGCGGGAGCGACGCTCATGGCACGGGACCTGCTCGGCGAGGAGACCAAGGACGAGAACGACCGCGAGGGGCCGGGCGCTAGCCCGCGGCCCCACTGACCGCCACGGCCACGATCGCCCGCACCTGCGCGATGATGTCCAGCCGGTTGCGCACGAACTCCGGGTCCGTCACGGCACCCGTGGCGGGATCGGTGTTCCCGGCGCCGAACTGGAGCACGGGCGTGTGGACATGGCCGCCCGGCAGCGTCTCGCGCAGCCCGAGCCGGTCGCGCAGCAGGGTCGCCCGGTAGGCGATCTCGTTGGAGAGGTAGTCGCCACCGCCCCCGGCCCGCGCGCTCGACCCGGCGGTGGGCCCGTCCGGCCGTACGACGGGACCGGTGCCGCCCGCCGGGATCTCGGTCACGCTCGTGTTGTCGTAGACGGGGAAACGGCCGGTGTCCGCCGCCACGATCTCCCGGTACGGCAGGGTCGTGGTCGTCCACTGGGGCTGCGAGGCCGGGTCGGCGACCGGTACGGTCCCGGTCCTGCTCACGTTCTCGTTGTCGGGGAAGCCGCCCCGCCAGGCCCCGTTGGTCCGCTCGACGTCGAACCGGCCCACGCGCCCCTGGCTGACGGTCGTGAACAGGTCCACCCGCCGCAGATACGGGCGCAGCGCCCGCTCCACCGTGCCCTCCGCGAAGTCCCGCCAGCGCACCGGGAACACGGCCGTCTCCACCCGGGCAGGACCCCGGGCGGTCTCGATCACCGTGCCGTCCAGTGCCAGCGCGCTCGCCCCGGACGGATTGGAGATCCGCACGTCACGGTCCAGCGTGAACGGGTCGAAACCGGTGACGAGAACCCGCTTCAGCCCTTTGGCGTCCTGCGGACGGCGGATGTCGGTCTGCCCGCGCGAGGTGCGTTCCAAGTCGGCGAGCAGCGTCGCACGCTGCCCCTCGCTCAGGTCGAACCCGGGTTCCCATGACCGCACTTCACGCGTCATTCCCAACCGCGCCCAGTACAGCGGCCGGTCGTCGTCCCGGCTCAGCTCCCCGCCGGCCGGCCCCCGCCCCTGCGCCCGGTCCACCGCCCGCCGCCACAGCGCCGAACCCTCGCGCACGACGACATGGCGGGCCTGTGCGTAGGAGTGCGCGGCACCGAGCCGTCGTGCGAACTCGGGGGTCACGGTGTCGAATCCGGACGCGTCGAGGATCTCCCGCGGCACCGCCCGGTCGAGCCGCAGCTCCTCGACGGTGGGAGTCGTCACCGAGGTCGGGGCGGCCGCGGCGGGCACCGGGAGACAGGCCGCCAGAGCCAGGCCGAGGCCGAGGACACCTGCGCGAACTCGTGCGGAACGCGGGGCCATTGAGGTCCTTCCGTCGCGGTGGGGCGCGTGGCGCGGGACGCCGGAAGTATCGCGTGACAGGTGTGGTTCACGCCATGGGGCACCCCGTCCGGGCCGGGCGAGGGCCGCCCGCGTATCCCGGTGGACCCGGGCGTCCGGACGTCGTCAGCCCGGGCGTCGTCAGCCCGGGCGCTGTAAGTCCGGGCGCCGTCAGTCCAGGCGCAGCAAGTCCGGGCGCCGTCAGTCCACTTCCTCGCCCAGCAGCCGCAGGAAGTCGCGGAAGGCGCCCGGCATGTCCACCGACTCCGGGTCCAGCAGCCACTGGTACTGGAGGCCGTCCATCACCGCGACCAGCAGCGGGGCGGTCCGCTCCGGGGTGAGGCCGTTGGGGAGGCGGTCGCCGTACTCGGTGCGCAGGGCCGCCGTGATGGTGGCCCGCACCTGCCGGTACCGGTCGGTGAAGTAGGCCCGTGCCGGATGTCCCTCCGTGACGCTCTCGCCGAGGAGCGCGGAGAAGGTCTGGATGATGCCGGGCCGCATCGCGTTGTACTCGACCAGCGAGCACAGCAGGTCGATCCGCCACCGGCTGTGCGGCATCGCGTCCCACTGGTCGCGTTCCTCCAGCACGGCGACGAGCAGCGCGTCCTTGGTGGGGAAGTGGTGCAGCAGACCCTGCTGGGTCAGCCCGACCCGCTCGGCGACCGCGGCCAGGCTCGCGCCCCGGTAACCGCGTTCGGCGATCACCTCCAGGGCCGCCCGCACGATCTCGGCGCGACGCTCCTCGCTCCTGGTCGTCCTGGCGCTCATGCCGTCACCGTAAGGCATCCCCGGCCAGTGCATATAACGGCAGGGTCACGAAACCTACCGCTCCACAGGCAACCGATGCACGATGAGGGAACAACACCGCACAGCACCGCACAGGAACTCAACGAGGAGGCCCGCGATGGCGGACACCGGGACGCGCATCGAGGCAGCCGTCGAGACGGCCCTCGGCAAACTCGACCTGGACGCGAAGACCCGGCTGCTGGCCGGCCAGGACATGTGGTCCCTGCCCGCCCTCCCCGAGATCGGCCTCGCCTCCCTCGTGATGTCCGACGGCCCGATCGGCGTCCGGGGCGTGCGCTGGACCGCCGACGACCCGTCCGTCGCGCTGCCGTCCCCCACCGCCCTCGCCGCCACCTGGGATCCCGGCCTCGCCCGCCGCGCCGGCGTGCTCCTCGCGCAGGAGGCCCGCCGCAAGGGCGTCCACGTCCTGCTCGCCCCGACCGTCAACCTGCACCGCTCCCCGCTCGGCGGCCGCCACTTCGAGGCCTACAGCGAGGACCCGTACCTGACGGGACGGATCGGAAGCGGTTACGTGACCGGTGTGCAGGAAGGCGGCGTCGCCACCACCGTCAAGCACTTCGTCGCCAACGACGCCGAGACCGACCGCTTCACCGTGAACAACCTGGTCGGCGAACGCGCCCTGCGCGAGCTGTACCTCGCCCCCTTCGAGGCCATCGTCGAGAACGCCCGCCCCTGGGGCATCATGACCGCCTACAACACGGTCAACGGCACGACGATGACCGAGCACCACCACCTCGTGAACAAGATCCTGCGCGGTGAATGGGGTTTCGACGGCTTCAACGTCTCCGACTGGGCGGCCGCCCGCGACACGGTCGGAGCCCTCCGGGGCGGCCTCGACGTGGCCATGCCCGGCCCGGAAACCGTCTACGGCGAGTCGCTCGCCCAGGCGGTGCGCGACGGCCGCCTCGACGAGCCCGAGGTCGACGAGGCCGTACGCCGCGTCCTGCGCCTCGCCGCCCGCGTGGGCGCCCTCGCGGACGTCGAACCCGCCGTGCCCGCACCGCCCGCACCCGTCCACGGCGAGGCCCTCGCCCGCGAACTCGCCCGCCGCTCCTTCGTCCTGGTCCGCAACGAGCGCGCCGCGCTGCCCCTGCGGCCCGGCCGCACGGTCGCCCTCATCGGCGCCGCCGCCCGCGACGCCCGCGTCCTCGGCGGCGGCTCCGCCACCGTCTTCCCCGCCCATGTCGTCTCCCCGCTCGACGGCCTCGCCGCCGCCCTCCCCGAGGGAGCCCTCAGCTACGCCGTCGGCGCCGACCCGACGACCGAACTCGCCGTCGCCGACAGGGGGTTCACGCTGCGCGCGGTCTGCCGGGACGCAGCCGGAACCGTCATCGGCACCGGCTCGGCCCCCAGCGGGCAGATCCAGTGGACGGACACGGACCTCCCCGAGGGCGTCACCCACGCCAGCCTCCACACCGTCGAGCTGACCGGCACCTTCACCCCGCGCGCGAGCGGCCGGCACAGCTTCGGCATCAAGGGCGCCGGCGCCTTCACCCTCACCGTCGCCGGCACGACGTACTTCGACGACTCCCAGCAGCCCGCCGACGTCAGCGACCCCTTCGAGGCGTTCTTCGGCTCCCCGGTGCCCCGCGCCGAGACCGAACTCACCGCCGGCGAACCGGTCGACGTCTCCCTCACCTACGTCGTCCGGCTGCCCGACGGCATCCCGCTGAAGGTCGTCGCCTTCGCGCTCGCCCACCAGGAACCCCCGCGGGACCCGGACGCGCTGATCGCCGAGGCCGTCGAGGCGGCCCGCGCCGCCGACACCGCCGTGGTCGTCGTCGCCACCACCGACCGCGTCGAGTCCGAGGGCTTCGACCGCGCCGACCTGCGCCTTCCCGGCCGCCAGGACGACCTGGTGCGGGCCGTGGCCGCCGCCAACCCGGACACCGTCGTGGTCGTCAACTCCGGCTCCCCGGTGGAACTCCCCTGGCGCGAGGACGTCGCCGCCGTGCTGCTGAGCTGGTTCCCCGGTCAGGAGGGCGGTGCCGCCCTCGCCGACGTCCTCACCGGTGCCCACGAGCCCGGCGGCCGGCTGCCCACGACCTGGGGCTCCCTCGCCGACGCCCCGGTCACCAGGGTCGCCCCCGCCGACGGCGAGCTGCCCTACGAAGAGGGCGTCTTCATCGGCTACCGCGCCTGGGAGAAGGAGGGCCGCACCCCTGCCTACCCCTTCGGTCACGGCCTCGGCTACACCGAGTGGACGTACGACTCGGTCGAGACGGACGGCACGACGGTCGCCGTCCGCCTCCGCAACACCGGCGACCGGGCCGGCCGCGAGGTCGTCCAGGTCTACCTCGCGCCCACCGAGCCCGACACCGGCCGCCCGGCACGCTGGCTGGCCGGCTTCGCCGGCGTCGAGGCGGGCCCGGGGGAGAGCGCCGAGGCCGTCGTCACGCTCCCGCGCCGCGCCTTCGAGATCTGGGACGAGGCGGCCCACCGGTGGTTCTTTGTGAAGGGTTCGTACGAAATCCAGGTGGGTAGGTCTCTCGCGGACCGCAGGATCACCGCGACCATTAACGTCTGACGCGGGACCTGCGCCCCAAGAGCAGCCCCGGTCCGGGACCTGACCCCTGGACCGGGGCTATTTCCCTGCCGCCTTCCTCGCCTCTTCCCTGCCGCTTCCTCGCCTCCGAGCGTGCGGCGGCCCGCCCCGGAGGGGCCCGGCGGCTACCGCGCCGAGAACCCGTACACCGTCTCGGACCGGTAGACCCCGCCCGGCCGCAGCTCGGTGCTCGGGAAGTCCGGCCGGTTCGGGGAGTCCGGGAAGTGCTGGGTCTCCAGTGCGATGCCCTGGCCGGGCCCGAAGGGCTCGCCCAGGTGGTCCGCCGTGTACACCTGGATCCCCGGCTCGGTCGTGGCCACCGTGAGCACCCGCCCGGACGCCGGGTCGTACAGCTCCGCCACCTCGACCGGCTGCGCCGTGACGCCCTTGTCGAGCACGAAGTTGTGGTCGAAGCCGTCCCCGACCTTGCGGGCCGTACGGAAGTCGAAGCGGGTGTCCGCCACCTCGGCCGGCCCTCCTGCCGGGATCAGGCCGTCGTCGACCGGCGTGTACCGGGAGGCGGCCAGCCGCAGCTCGTGCCCGCCGGTGTCACCCGATCCGCTCAGGTTGAAGTAGCTGTGGTTGGTCAGGTTGACCACCGTCGGCTCGTCCGTGACCGCCTCGTACACGAACCGCAGCGCCCCCGACGCGTCCAGCGTGTAGGTCGCCGTGACCTCCAGGCGGCCCGGGAAGCCCTCCTCGCCGTGCGGGCTGACCCGGCTCAGCCGCAGCCCGTGCTTGACCGGCCGCACGTCCCACACCCGCTTGTCGAAACCGCGCTCTCCGCCGTGCAGCGAGTTGGGCCCGTCGTTCGGTGCGAGGACGTACGTCACCTCGTCCAGCGGGAAGCGGGCCCCGCCGATCCGGTTCGCGTAACGCCCGATCAGGGCACCGAGATAGGGCTCCGGATGGGTGACATAGCCGTCCAGATCCGCGAACCCGAGCACCACGTCCGCCAGGTGCCCGTCCCGGTCCGGGACCTCGACCGACTGCACGATCCCGCCGTACGACAGGACCCGCACCCGGACGCCCGCCCGCTCCAGGGTCCAGCGGTGCACCGGGGTGCCGTCGGAAAGTGTTCCGAAGTGTTCGCTCATGGGTGAAACCCTAAGTCACGCGCGGCGGGCGGTGACCTCGCGGTAGGCGATCTCGGCCAGCCTGGCCTGGCCGTCCTTGCTCGGGTGGAACCAGTCCCAGTGGCTCAACTGGTCGGTCCCGAAGCGGAACTCGTACACCGCGCCGCCGTCGAACCGGCACCGCGGGTCCTTCGCGCAGACCTCCTTCAGCACGGTGTTGTAGTCCTCCACCCGCTGCTGCACGGTCTCCCGGCGCAGATTCGCCGCCGCGTCGAGCGCGTCCGCGTCGCCCAGCATCGACGGGCAGATCCCCAGCTTCCACACCTGCTTGCCCAGCACGTTCGTCCGCCCCTGCGACCACAACCGCTTCAGGTTCGGCACGCTCGCCACGTACACCTGCGCCGCCGGCGCGGTCCGGCGCAGGGTGCGCAGCGACTCCTCGAACTCCGACCGGAAGTCGGAGACCGGCGTCATCGCCTCCGCGGACGCCCGGCAGGCGTCGTTGGCCCCCGCCATCACGGTGACCAGCGCGGGTTTCCTCGCCGCGGCCTGCGCCATCTGCGCCGGCAGATCCGCCATCCGCGCCCCGGACGCCGCGTAGTTCCAACTGTGCGTGGCCGCCTTCGCCGCCCCCAGCAGCCGTACGGCCAGACTCTTCACCTCGCCGCTGTCGCCGGTCGCCCAGGACACCTCGGGACAGTCCGACAGCACCGAGCACGCGTCGAAGCCGCGCGTGATGGAGTCGCCCACCGCGGCCAGCGAGGCGGGGCTGCTGTCCCACACCGGGACCGGCGACGCCGAGGGCTTCGGCCGCTCCCGGGCGTCCGACTCGCCGGGCCCGCCCCCGCCCAGCACATCGCAGCCCGCCGCACCCAGCACGACCGCGGCCGTCACCGCGGCAACGGCCCGCGAGCGGTGGCTCAACTTCGGCATCCCCTGCTGTCCCCTCGGTCGTCCCGCTCGCCGGCCGGTACCCGCCGGACGATTCGCCGGCCCACCCATGACAACGTCCGGGAGTTCCCGAACCCGACAGGAAGCAACGATCACGCCGGTACAGGCGTCCTGCCGGGTGAATGGGGGCCGTTCCGCGGCCCGGGACCGACGGTACGTCACACTCCTCGCGCCGCCGCACGGTAGCCTCGCCATCAGCGTGGCTGCCCGCCACAGCCGCCATGCCAGCCTGCAAGACTGTCCCGCTCTGCCCGGAGGTCCCGGTGACGACACGTGGAGTTCTGTACGTGCACTCCGCGCCGCGCGCGCTGTGCCCGCACGTCGAGTGGGCCGTCGCCGGGGTGCTCGGCACACGCGTCAGCCTCGACTGGATCCGGCAGCCCGCCGCGCCCGGCACCTGGCGCTCGGAGTTCTCCTGGCGGGGCGAGGCCGGCACCGCCTCCAAGCTCGCCTCCGCGCTGCGCGGCTGGCACCTGATGCGCTTCGAGGTCACCGCCGAGCCCTGCGCCAACGCCGAGGGCGAGCGCTACAGCTGCACCCCCGACCTCGGCATCTTCCACGCCGTCACCGGCATCCACGGCGACATCCTCATCCCCGAGGACCGGCTGCGCGCCGCCCTGACCCGGTCCCAGCGCGGTGAGACCGACCTGGAGGCGGAGATCGCCAAACTCCTGGGCAAGCCCTGGGACGACGAACTGGAGCCGTTCCGCCACGCCGGTGAGGGCGCCCCGGTGAGATGGCTGCACCAGGTGGTGTGACACGCGGTACGGACCCCGCGGGAGCGACGCGAAGGGGCCCCACCTCCGGGTGGGGCCCCTTCACTCACGTACAGGCGGTTCTCAGACCGTCCGGAACGCCAGCACCACGTTGTGCCCGCCGAACCCGAACGAGTCGTTCAGCGCGGCGATACGGCCCTCGACGGGCAGCTTGCGCGCCTCGCCGCGGACGATGTCCGCGTTCGCCTCGGCCTCGGGGTCGAGGTTCTCGACGTTGATGGTCGGCGGAGCCACCCGGTGGTACAGCGCCAGGACCGTCGCCACCGTCTCCACACCGCCCGCGCCGCCGAGCAGGTGACCGGTCATCGACTTCGTCGCCGAGACCGCCATGTGGTCGGTGTCGTCGCCGAACACATGGCGCAGTGCCTTCAGTTCGGCCACGTCACCGGCCGGCGTCGACGTCGCGTGCGCGTTGACGTGCACGATCTCCGCCGGGTCCAGGTCGGTGCGGTCCAGCAGGTTCCGCAGGGCGTGCGCGATGCCGCGGCCCTCCGGCTCCGGCTGCACGATGTCGTGGGCGTCGGCGGAGATGCCCTGGCCGACCGCCTCGGCGTACACCCGCGCCCCGCGCTCGGCGGCGTGCTCGGCGGACTCCAGGACGACCACACCGGCACCCTCGCCGAGCACGAAGCCGTCGCGCCCGGTGTCGTAGGGACGCGAGGCGCCCTGCGGGTCGTCGTTGTTCTTGGACATCGCCATCATGTTGCCGAACGCGGCGATGGGCAGCGGGTGGATCGCCGCCTCCGTACCACCGGCGACGACGACGTCGGCGCGGCCCGTACGGATCATCTCGATGGCGTAGCCGATGGCCTCGGCACCCGACGCGCACGCCGAGACCGGCGTGTGCACGCCCGCGCGGGCGCCCACGAGCAGACCCACGTTGGCGGACGGGCTGTTCGGCATCAGCATGGGCACGGTGTGCGGGGAGACGCGGCGGACGCCCTTCTCCTTGAGCACGTCGTACTGGTCCAGCAGGGTCGTCACACCGCCGATGCCGGAGGCGATGACCGCGCCGAGCCGGTCCGGGTCGACGGACACGTCGTCCCCGGCCTTGGCTTCGAACCCGGCGTCCTTCCAGGCCTCCTGAGCCGCGATCAGCGCGAACTGCGCCGAGCGGTCCAGCTTGCGGGCCTGCGGCCGCGGGATGACCTCGGTGGGCTCCACGGCGATCTGCGCCGCGATGCGGACGGCCTGCTCGGCCGCCCAGTCCTGCTCCAGGGGCTTGACGCCGGACTTGCCGGCGATCAGGCCCTCCCAGGTAGAGGCTGCGTCGCCACCCAGCGGTGTGGTTGCGCCGATACCGGTGACGACCACGGTGCGATTGGTCGGGCTCACGGGAATTCTTTCTCCAACGATCGGGATTCAGCGGCGCCACCGCCGGGTGGCGGGGCAGGCCGGATCATCCGGCCCCAGCAGTGGCTCAGTCCTGGTTCTTGAGGATGTAGTTCGTCGCGTCGCCGACCGTCTTGAGGTCCTTGACGTCGTCGTCCGGGATCTTGACGTCGAAGCGCTCTTCGGCGGCGACGACGACCTCGACCATGGACAGCGAGTCGACGTCCAGGTCGTCGGTGAAGGACTTGTCCAGCTGGACGTCCTCGACCGGGATGCCGGCGATCTCGTTCACGATCTCCGCGAGACCGGCGACGATCTCTTCCTGAGTGGCGGCCATTGTCGGCGCTCCTTCGTTGTGTTCCAGAGGGTGTGGCATGGGGTGTCTTCCGTTCCGGACCGCATGATCCGGCACGGAGTGCCTAGGGGAGGGTAACGACCGTCGCGGCGTACACGAGACCCGCCCCGAATCCGATGACGAGCGCGGTGTCGCCGCTCTTCGCCTCGCCGGTCGCCAGAAGCCGCTCCATCGCGAGCGGGATCGAGGCGGCCGAGGTGTTTCCGGTGGTCCGTACGTCACGCGCGACCGTGACGGATTCCGGCAGCTTGAGGGTCTTCACCATCGAGTCGATGATCCGCTCGTTGGCCTGGTGCGGGATGAAGACGTCCAGTTCGGCGGAGCTGATCCCGGCCGCGTCCAACGCCTGCTGGGCGACCTTCGCCATCTCGAACACGGCCCAGCGGAACACCGCCTGGCCTTCCTGGGTGATCGCGGGGAACTTCGCGACCTCGCCGTCGCGGTAGTCCGTCCACGGCACGGTCTGCTTGATGGTGTCCGACTTGTCGCCCTCGGAGCCCCAGACCGTGGGGCCGATCGCCGGCTCCTTCGACGGGCCGACCACGACCGCGCCCGCGCCGTCGCCGAACAGGAAGGCGGTGGCCCGGTCCTCCAGGTCGGTCAGGTCGGACAGCCGCTCCACGCCGATGACCAGGACGTACTCGGCGGAACCCTCGACGATCATGCCCTTGGCGAGGGTCAGGCCGTAGCCGAAGCCCGCGCAGCCGGCCGAGATGTCGAAGGCGGCGGCCCTGTTCGTGCCGAGCTTGTCGGCGATCTCGGTGGCCACGGCCGGGGTCTGCTTGAAGTGCGACACGGTCGAGACGACCACGGCACCGATCTGCTCGGCGGTGATCCCGGCGTCGGCGATCGCCTTGCCGGACGCCTCCACCGACATGGCGGCGACGGTCTCCTCGTCGTTCGCCCAGTGCCGGGTCTCGATGCCGGAGCGCGAGCGGATCCACTCGTCGGAGGAGTCGATCGTCTCGAGGATCACCTCGTTGGGCACCACACGGGTGGGACGGTAGCCGCCCACGCCGAGGATGCGCGCGTACGGGGCGCCCTTGCTGGGCTTGATCTTCGACATGCTCGTCGGCTCCTTGTCAGGCACTGTGCTCGGCGATGACCTCGCGGGCCGCGTCGAGATCGTCGGGGGTCTTCAGCGCCAGCGTCCTCACGCCGGGAAGGGCGCGCTTGGCGAGACCGGTGAGCGTACCGCCGGGGCACACCTCGATCAGCGCCGTCACGCCGAGCTGACGGAAGGTCTCCATGCACAGGTCCCAGCGGACCGGGTTGGCGACCTGGCCGACCAGCCGGTCCAGGACCTCGGCGCCGGTGGCCACGGCCTGCCCGTCCTTGTTGGAGACGTAGGTGAACCCCGGGTCGGCGGGGGACAGTTCCTTGGCGGCGGCGGCCAGTGTCTCGACCGCGGGGGCCATGTGGAGCGTGTGGAACGCGCCGGCGACCTTCAGCGGAACGACCTTGCGGACGCCCTCCGGCTTGTCCTCGTTCAGCACGGCGAGCTGCTCCAGCGTGCCCGCGGCGACGATCTGGCCGGCGCCGTTGACGTTCGCCGGGGTCAGTCCCAGCTTCTCCAGGTGCGCCACGGAGACCTCGGGGTCGCCGCCGAGCAGCGCCGACATACCGGTCTCGGTGATCGCGGCGGCCTCGGCCATGGCCAGGCCCCGCTTGCGTACGAGGGTCAGCGCGGCGGTGTCGTCGAGGACACCCGCGAAGGTGGCGGCGGTGATCTCGCCGACGCTGTGACCGGCGACCGCGCCGGGCGCGATGTCCGCGAGGTCGCCCAGGGCCGAGGCCGACAGGATTCCGGCCGCGACCAGCAGCGGCTGTGCCACGGCGGTGTCGCGGATCTGGTCCGCGTCGGCCTGGGTGCCGTAGTGGGCGAGGTCCAGTCCGATGGCGTCCGACCACGCGGCGACACGGGCGGCGGCGCCGGGCAGTTCGAGCCAGGGGGTCAGGAAGCCGGGCGTCTGTGCGCCCTGGCCGGGAGCGACGAGTACGAGCACTCTCACACTCTCTCTTGGGGACGGGCACGGCCGCCCGTGGGGACAGGGACGAAGAACGGCAGGGGGTTTTGTGGGCCTCCGACAAAACGCTAGCTCTGGAGGTCCCCGTCGACGAGACGCCCCAGGATCAGCGCGATGCGCAAGGTGAACGCAGAGCGTACATCCGACGGCGACCAACCGGTGACGTCAGTCACACGTCGAAGCCGGTAGCGCACGGTGTTGGGATGGACGAAGAGCATCCTCGCGGCGCCCTCCAGACTGGACGCCTGCTCGAGATAGACGGCGAGGGTCTCCAGCAGCGCGGAGCCCGCCTCCTCCAGCGGTCTGTAGATCTCCTCCACCAACTGCTCGCGCGCGCCGGGATCCCCGGCTATCGCGCGCTCCGGCAGCAGATCGTCCGCCAGCACCGGCCGCGGCGCGTCCTGCCAGGCGGAACACGCCTTGAGTCCGGCGGCGGCGGCCTGCGCGGACCGGGTCGCGGCGAGCAGGTCGGGCACCACGGGGCCGGCGACGACCGGCCCCGCGGCGAACGGCCCGATCAGGGACTTGGCCACGGCCATCGGATTGTCGCTGCCGCCCGCGATGACGACGAGCCGCGAGCCGAGCACCCCGGTGAGCACCTGGAGCTTGGCGTGCCGCGAGGCCCGCCGGATCGCCTCCACCGTCAGCTCGGAGTCCCCGTCCGGCGCGGTCCCCAGGACCACGCACACATGTTCGGGCGCACTCCACCCGAGGGCGGCGGCCCGGCTGACGGCGCCCTCGTCGGCCTCCCCGCTGAGAACGGCGTTCACGACCAGCGACTCCAGCCGCGCGTCCCAGGCGCCGCGTGCCTCGGCGGCCTGGGCGTACACCTGGGCGGTGGCGAAGGCGATCTCACGGGCGTACACCAGGAGCGCCTCGCGCAGCACGTTCTCGTCGCCGGGGGCCGCGACCTCGTCGATCGCGCTCTCCATCACCTCGATCGTGGTGCGCACCATCTCCACGGTCTGCCGCAGGGTGATGGCCCGGGTCAGCTCGCGCGGCGCCGTCCCGAACACGTCGGTGGAGATGGCCTGCGGGGCGTCGGGGCGCCGGAACCACTCCGTGAAGGCGGCGATGCCCGCCTGGGCCACCAGCCCGATCCAGGAACGGTTCTCCGGTGGCATGGCCCGGTACCACGGCAGCGTGTCGTCCATGCGCGTGATGGCCTGGGCGGCGAGACTCCCGGAGGACTGCTCCAGCCGCTTCAGGGTCGCGGAGTGCGCGTGGGCGGCGTGTGCTGCGGCTCGGGTGTTGCTGACTTCGGATTCGGGCACGTGGACAAGACTGCCTTATCGGGACGCGAGCATGCGTGGGCGGGTCACGGGCGAGGGCACGGCCCGTCCGCCGACGGGTCTACGGTGGTCCCGTGATGGACGTACGCCGCGCCGACGAGCGCTACCCGGGCGGGGACCCGGCGGCCGGCATCGAGACCCGGCACGCCTTCTCCTTCGGCCCCCACTACGACCCCGGCAACCTCCGCTTCGGCGCCCTGATCGCCTGCAACGAGGAGCGCCTCGCCCCCGGCGCCGGCTTCGGCGAGCACCCCCACAGCCACACCGAGATCGTCACCTGGGTCGTCGAGGGCGAGCTGACCCACCGCGACTCCCGCGGCCACGAGACGCTGGTGCGCTCCGGCGACGTGCAGCGGCTCAGCTCGGCGGCCGGGGTACGGCACGTCGAGCGCAACGACGGCACGGGACCGCTGACCTTCGTGCAGATGTGGCTGGCCCCGCTCCAGCCGGGCGGCGAGCCCGCCTACGACCTCGTCCGCGGCATCGCCGACTCCACGCCGTACGCCGTCCCCGAGGCCGGCGCGATGCTGCACGTACGGCGTCTGTCGGCGGGGGAGCGGACTGCGGTGCCGGACGCGCCGCGGGTCTACGTCCATGTCGTCGGCGGCACCGTGCGGCTCGGCCCGCACGAGCTGGGGCCGGGGGACGCGGTGCGCGCCGCCGACGAGCGGGACCTGGAAGCGGTGGCGGGGGCGGGGCCGGCGGAGGTGCTGGTCTGGGAGATGTCGGCCTGAGCGGGCCTACTCCTCGGAGCTGGGGTCCTCCGCGTTGCGCCACACCGTGACGTCCACCGTGACGTAGTCGCTGGGGTCGTTCTCCGGGGCGCTGCCCTTGAAGGTGACCAGGGCTATGTGGCCGGAGGAGCTGTGCACGCACAGCTGGGACCCCTTGGAGACCTGGGAGAGCTGGACCTCCTTGGTGTACCGGGTCTCCGCGCGGCAGGTGGCCAGCGAGCCCTTCTGGGCGTTGTTCAGCAGGACGACCTTCTCGCCGCTGCTGCCCAGCAGGGGGTCGTTGTCCCAGCCGCCCGCGTCGTAGTAGTAGAGGTCGCTGTCCGACTCGTAGCGGGGGCTGCTGCCGTCCGGGGCCTCGACCGGCTTCGGCGGGGAGTCCGCGAACCGCACGGAGTAGCTCTCGGGGATGTTGATCCCCTTGTAGGTCACCGGCTGCGGATCGGGCAGCGGTCCGGCGCTCGCCGCACTGCCCGTACCCCCGCCGGTGGCGCCGCTCGTCGCCGACGCGTCCGACGAGTCGCCGAGTTCCTTGATGAAGGACGCGCAGCCGCCGAGCCAGGACAGGCCCATCACGGCCGCGATGGAGATCCCGATCCACTTGCCGGCCTGGTTCTTCTTCGGCGGTGGCAGCGGACGCCAGGCGGGCTGCGGATGGGCGTGCTGCTGATGGGGGAAGGGCGGCGGCACGGTCGGCGGGCCGTACGAGGGCTGGTACGGGGCCTGCGGGTGGGGCGGCGGGACGACCGGCCCGAACGAGGGCGTCGGCGGCAGATGCGTGGCCGCGGCCGTGGGCGCCGCGTGCGCCGGGGTCTGCGCCGGGGCCTGCCGGGGCGGGCTCAGGTCGGGCTGGGTGACCGGCGCCGTCGGCGCGGGGCCCGCCGCCAGCGCGGCCGACGCCGACACCCGCTGGGTGATCTGCGCGGCGATGGCCTCCGGCAGCCACGACCCGGACTGGCGCAGCGGCGTCGGCGACGCCTCCTGGCACAGGGTGATGATCTCGGCGGGGGAGGGCCGCTCGGCCGGGTCCTTGGCCAGGCAGCGGGCGATGAAGCCGAGCTGCTCCGCGAGCCCGCTCAGGTCGGGCTCCTCGTGCACGATCCGGTACAGCACCGCGTGCGAGGGCCCGTCGCCGTACGCCCCGGTGCCGCGCGCCGCGAAGGCGGCCACCTGACCGAGCGCGAACACGTCCGAGGCGGGCGTGACCTTCTTCCCGGCGGCCTGCTCGGGCGACATGAACGCGGGCGTGCCGATGGAGACGCCGGTACCGGTCAGCGCGGTGGCGTCGGCGGCGCGGGCGATCCCGAAGTCGATGACCCGCGGACCGTCGGAGGCGAGCAGCACGTTGGAGGGCTTGAGGTCGCGGTGGACGATGCCCGCCCCGTGGATGACGGACAGCGCCTCGGCCATGCCCGCGAGCAGCAGCAGGACCGACGGCACCGGCAGCGGCCCGTGCTCGCCGACGGCCGCGGCCAGCGAGGGCCCGGCCACGTAGGCGGTGGCCAGCCAGGGGTGGGCGTCCTCGGTGTCGTAGTCGATGACCGGCGCGGTGTAGAGGCCCTGCACGCGCTGGGCGGCCTGCACCTCCTGGCGGAACCGGCGGCGGAACTCCGGGTCCTCGCTCAGTTCCGGACGGATCGTCTTGAGGGCGATCGGATGCCCGCCGGGCGTGTACGACAGGTACACCGTGCCCATACCGCCCGCGCCGAGCCGTGCGGCCAGCCGGTAGCTCGCGACCGAGGTCGGGTCACCGCTCTCCAACGGACGGAAATGGCCGCCCTGTTGAACGCCTGTCATCGCTCTCCCCCGAGATCCGCGCATTGGGTGCTGTGTGCAGAGGGAGGTTAGCGGAGGAGGTCAGCGGGCGGGACCGGAGCCCCGGACCTCGCCGAGCACCGCGTCCGTGAACACCGGCCACGCCTCGGCCGCCCAGGGCCCGAACGCGCGGTCCGTCAACGCCACGGCGGCGGCCCCCGCTTCGGGGTCGATCCACAGGAACGTACCGGACTGCCCGAAGTGTCCGAAGGTCCGCGGTGAGGAGGAAGCGCCGGTCCAGTGCGGCGACTTGGCGTCCCGGATCTCGAAGCCGAGCCCCCAGTCGTTGGGGTTCTGGTGACCGTATCCCGGCAACACGCCCTTGGTGCCGGGGTACTGGACGCTCATCGCCGCCGCCACCGTCCGCGTGTCCAGCAGTCGCGGCGCCTGCACCTCGGCGGCGAACCGCAGCAGGTCCTCCACGCTCGACACGCCGTCCTTGGCGGGCGAGCCCTCCAGCGAGGTCGCCGTCATCCCCAGCGGCTCCAGCACCGCCTGCCGCAGATACTCGGCGAACGGGATGTCCGTCGCCTTCGCGATGTGGTCCCCGAGCTGCTCGAAGCCGGCGTTGGAGTACAGCCGGCGGTCCCCGGGCGGCGCCGTCACGCGGTGTTCGTCGAAGGCCAGCCCGGAGGTGTGCGCGAGCAGATGGCGGACGGTCGCCCCGGGCGGCCCGGCCGGCTCGTCCAGCTCGACCGCGCCCTCCTCGTAGGCGACGAGGGCGGCGTACGCGGTCAATGGCTTGGTCACCGAGGCCAGCGGGAAACGCCGGCCGACCGGACCGTGCGTGCCCAGGACCGTACCGTCGGCCCGTACGACCCCCGCCGCGGCGGAGGGGACCGGCCAGTTCTCGATCAGCGCGAGGCTCGTGAGCGACATGGCCATGAGCCTACCTTCGGACTTCTTGCCGCAATCGCTTGCTTGGAGTGCGCTCGAAGGTCATAGCGTGGAGGGCATGACGGTGTTGCAGACCACACCCCTGACCACCGAAGAGGACAACCCCGCGGACGTCTGTTCCGCCCCGCCACCGGGGCATCCCCGCCCCGACGGGCAGGACAGCTACACGATCAGCGAGGTGGTCGCCTTCACCGGCCTGACGGCGCACACCCTGCGCTGGTACGAGCGGATCGGGCTGATGGCCCACGTCGACCGCTCGCACACCGGCCAGCGCCGCTACAGCAACCGCGACCTCGACTGGCTCGACCTCGTCGGGAAGCTGCGGCTGACCGGTATGCCGGTCGCCGACATGGTCCGGTACGCGGAGCTGGTGCGCGAGGGCGAGAACACGTTCGGCGAGCGGCGCGAGCTGCTCGAACAGACCCGGCGGGACGTCCGGGCGCGGATCGCCGAACTCCAGGACACCCTCGCCGTACTCGACCGGAAGATCACGTTCTACTCGGACGCCACCCAGGCGTACGAAGCGGAGAGGACCCGATGACCGACAACAGGATCCCCACGGCACGACTCGGCGACGCGGGCCCCGAGGTGGGCGTCCAGGGCCTCGGCTGCATGGGCATGAGCTTCGCCTACGGCCCCTCGGACGCGAAGGAGTCACGCGCCGCCCTGGACCGCGCCCTGGACCTGGGCGTCACCCTGTACGACACGGCGGACGCGTACGGCGTCGGCGCCAACGAGGAGTTCCTCGCCCCGTTCTTCAAGGCGCACCGCGACGAGGTCGTCATCGCCACCAAGTTCGCCCTGTCGATCCCCGCGGACGATCCCACCCGCCGGGTCATCCGCAATGACGCGCCCTACGTCCGCCAGGCCGTCGAGGCCAGCCTGAAGCGCCTGGACGTCGACGTCATCGACCTCTACTACATGCACCGGCGCGATCCGGCCGTGCCGATCGAGGACACCGTCGGCGTGATGGCCGAGCTGGTGCGCGAGGGCAAGGTCAAGCACCTGGGCCTGAGCGAGGTCACAGCCGCCGAGCTGCGGGCCGCGCAGGGCGTGCACCCGATCGCCGCCGTGCAGTCGGAGTGGTCGCTGTTCAGCCGGGACATCGAGGACCGGGTGGTGCCGGCCGCCCGCGAGCTGGGCGTCGCTCTCGTGCCGTACTCCCCGCTCGGTCGGGGCTTCCTCACCGGCTCCTTCGCCGACGCGGACAAGGACCTCACGGCCGACGACTTCCGCCGTCAGCAGCCCCGCTTCACCGGCGAGAACGCGGCGGCCAACGCCGCCCTCCTGGAGCCGGTCCGCGCGGTCGCCCGGGCCCACGACGCCACCCCGGCGCAGATAGCGCTGGCCTGGGTGCAGCAGCGGGCCGGCGTCCACGGACTGCCGGTGATCCCGATCCCGGGGACCCGCAAGGCGGGCCGGGTGGAGGAGAACGTACGCGCGACGGCCGTCGAGCTGAGCGCGGACGAGCTGGCGCTCCTGGAGCCGATCGCGGACAAGGTCGCGGGCGACCGGTACGCGGACATGACGTTCACCTCGGCCGGCCGGGAAGCCCTCTCCTAGGCACTACGGCTCGGCACTACAGCTCGGCCAGCAGTTCCGCCTTCTTCGCGGAGAACTCCTCGTCGGTGACCAGTCCGGCGGTGTGGAGTTCGCCGAGATGACGGATCCGCTCGGCCACGTCCGCCGGATCGCGGCGTGGGCTCGAGGCCGCCACCGCGGCCATGGGCCCACGTCCGCGACGTATCGCGGACAGCACGGCCGCCGCGAACGGCAGCGACTCGTGCACGGCCCCGTAACCCAGCCCGAACACCACGGTCGCCGGGTCCTGGTCGGCCTGCACGGGCAGGTCCTCCCCACGCAGCAGCCGCAGGTACCCCTCGAAGACCTCGGGCGAGCGCCACTCCACCCCGCTCAGCTCCGACACGGCGAAGCTCTGGTCGCCGGCCTTCCACTTCGCGGACGAGGCCCCGGTCCAGAACCAGCGGAACCGTACGGTCCGCCCGTCGAAGGACGCCTTCGCGTCGTACGCCTTGAACGACAGCGGCACCTCCGGCGCGGCCACCAGGAACCGCTCGGCGGGACCGGACTCCGTCAGCCCCGCCCGCAGCTCGTCGGCGTAGTACTCCGCGAGCGCGTCCCGTTCGGCGGGCAGCACCAGCCGGTACGGATCGCAGTGGTCCTTCAGCTGTCCCGCCGCGGCCTCGGTCAGCGGATCGGCGCCGGGCCGCGGCACGATGCGCAGCACCACCGTCCCGCGCCTGCCCGGTTCGAGCGTGACCGCCTCGATCGCCGCCAGCGGGATCCTTCGCTCGCCCAGCGCGGAGAACAGCTTGGGTGTGCGGATGCCCCGTTCGTAGCGGATGAGGACGGAGTCGGACTCGAACTCCCAGGCGGCATGAAATCCGGCCAGTACGTCACCCATGCGGCTCATCGTATGCGGCACTCGCTCCATCGTCCCCTCCCCGCGCGCACCGCAATTCCTGCGTCTCTACGCGCGTCCGGCCGTGGTCGTGCCGGGCAGATCCGCCCGGCACAGGTCATTGTCGTCCGCGCACCGCACCGAGCCGTACTCGCCGGTGCCGATGTCCGCGAAGTTGCGCAGGCTGTCCGTGCCGGGCTCGAAGTAGCCTCCGTGGCCCCTGGCCTCGCGGGCCGACAGCACCCGCGCGCCGAACCCGGAAGCCACCGGGTCCGCGCCGTGCCCGAGGCCGCCCAGCTCCAGATACGGCACGTCCTGCACCCAGTCGTCGGAGTCCCGCATCGCCCACACCCGGGCGCCGGTGTCCAGTTGCGCGGCGTTCTCCACCCGCATCCCGGGGCTGCCGGCGACCGCGATGTCCGACACCCGGTCCGGCAGGGCGTGCGCGGCGACCCCGCACACCACGGAGCCGTAGCTGTGGCAGAACAGGGAGACGGGGGAGCCGCCGGGCAGGCCGCGCACCAGCGCGTTCAGCCGTACGGCGCCGCGCTCGGCGCGCATCGCGGTGGCCGAGTCGATGCCGAGCCCGGCCGGCGAGGTGTAGTCGGCCCAGGCGATCACGGCCGTCCGCGTCGAGGGGCGCGCCTCGCGCTCGGCCGCGTACAGCGCCTCCGCCATGCCGACGGGCGCCGAGTACCTGCGGTGGGTGCGCTGGAAGGTGAGCAGGGCCGTGTCCACCCCGGGGACGACGACGGAGATCCGCTCGGCACGGTCGAGGTCGCCGAACACCTCGGCGACCCGGCCGGTGCCCTCCGGGTCGAAGGCGAGGATCTGGCGGCCTGCGTCGGTCATCGACGCGAGGCGGTGCATGCGCCGCCCGGCCTCGTGCTGCCCGGCGGGCGAGAGCCGCTCGTCCCGCGTCCGGGCCCGCTCCACCCGGATCTGCTCCCGTATCGCGATCCGGTTGGCGCGGTAGCGGAGCGCGGGCGGGGCGCCGTTCATGTTGCCGACGGCGAGGGGATAGCGCTCGGCGAGTCTGTCGCGCTGGCCCGCGGTGAGCGAGGCGAAGAACCGCGCCAGCCGGGCCGGGGTCGACTGCGGGCCGGGCAGCTGCCGCCCGGCGATCCGGCCGCGCTCCCATGCGCCGAGCGAGGACTTGAGCGCGGTGGTCCTCTCGTGCCGGTGCACGGCGGTCCAGCCGGTGGTCGCCAGCATCACGAACACCACGGCCAGCGCGAGCAGAGTGCGCCATGCCGTCAGTTGCGGGGAGGTGTCGAAGGAAGTCACTGGGAGGACACACTAGGAGAACGAGAAGGTCTCGGGTGGCGGGAGTGATGGGGATCACGTTTCGCCGGGCGTGTCGGTGGGCATGACGCTCTTCAGGTCCCACACAGCCCGCGGTGCCGCGCCGCAGCCGTACGTCACGCCTCGTCGCGCCAGCCGCCCAGCAGGGCCGGTCCCACCTGATCGAGGTGGCGGGACGTCAGCTCGCGCATCCCCTCCAGGCTGTAGTCCTCACCCGTGATCCACTGCCGTTCCGTCACCCGCATCACCGCGCCGAACACGGCCACCGCCAGCCGTGGCCGGGGGTCGGCGTCCACGTCCAGACCCTCCCGTTCCGCCAGCACCCGCGCGATCGCGTCCTCGGTCTCCGCCGAGCGCCGCAGATGCGCGGCGAGCAGGACGGGGGTCGACTCGATCACCCGGTACATGCGCAGGTACAGCTCCACGGACGCGATCGACTCGATGGCCTCGCTGAGGGAGCTCCAGCCTTCCAGGACCGCCTGCCGCAGGGCCTCCATCGGCGCCTCGTGGGCGGGGCGGGCGCGCACCCCCTCGACGAAACGCCCCACCGTGATGCCCTCCAGGGCGAGGGCGGCCTCCTCCTTGCCGGCGAAGTAGCGGAAGAAGGTGCGCTGCGAGACGTCCACGGCCTCCGCGATCTCGTCGACGGTCGTCCGTTCGTACCCCTGCGAGGTGAACAGATGGACGGCCGCCCGCAGCAGCTCGTCATGGGTGCGGCGCTTCTTCATCTCGCGCAGCCCCGGCCGTGGCGGCGTGGTGGTCTCCATGGCGACCCTCTCCTTCTGCCGTCCGTCCCACCGGGCCAAGGGCAGGTGACGTGTCAGTTACCGACTTGTGAATCCGTTTGTCAACTGTCAGTGGCTGTCATTAGCCTCGGGCGCATGACTAGTCAGACCACCATCGACACGACGGGACCGGCGGACAAGTCGCCCTCCACCCCGTCGGACCAGCCACCGGCCAAGGGGCTGCGCGGCCACCCGTGGTTCACGCTCATCACCGTCGCCGTCGGGGTCATGATGGTGGCCCTCGACGGCACGATCGTGGCCATCGCCAACCCGGCCATCGCCAAGGACCTGGGCGCCACGTTCGCCGAGGTCCAGTGGATCACCAACGCCTACTTCCTCGCCCTCGCGGTCTCCCTGATCACCGCGGGCAAGCTCGGTGACCGCTTCGGCCACCGCCAGACCTTCCTGATAGGCGTCGTCGGCTTCGCCGCCGCCTCCGGCGCGATCGGCCTGTCCGACAGCATCGCGTTCGTCGTCACCTTCCGCGTCCTCCAGGGCGTCTTCGGCGCGCTGCTCATGCCGGCCGCGCTCGGCCTGCTGCGGGCGACCTTCCCGGCCGAGAAGCTCAACATGGCCATCGGCATCTGGGGCATGGTCATCGGAGCGTCCACCGCCGGCGGCCCGATCCTCGGCGGCGTCCTCGTCGAGCGCGTCAACTGGCAGTCCGTGTTCTTCATCAACGTGCCGGTCGGCATCCTCGCCGTCGCCCTGGGCGTGGTGATGCTGCTCGACCACCGCGCCGAGAAGGCCCCGCGCTCCTTCGACATCCTCGGCATCGTGCTGCTCTCCGGTGCGATGTTCTGCCTCGTCTGGGCCCTCATCAAGGCCCCCGAGTGGGGCTGGGGAGACGGCAGGACCTGGGCGTTCATCGGCGGCTCGGTGCTGCTGTTCGTCGGCTTCGCCCTCTGGGAGAACTTCGTCGCAGAACCGCTCGTCCCGCTGGGCCTGTTCCGTTCGGTGCCGCTGTCCGCGGGCGTCGTGCTGATGGTCCTGATGGCCATCGCCTTCATGGGCGGCCTCTTCTTCGTGACGTTCTACCTCCAGAACGTGCACGGTATGGGCCCGATCGACGCCGGCCTGCACCTGCTCCCGCTCACCGGGATGATGATCGTCGGCTCCCCGCTCGCGGGCGCGATGATCACCAAGGCCGCCCGCGGATCCCGCTGGCCGGCGGCATGGTGTGCGTGGCGGTCGCCATGTTCGGCATGTCCACCCTGGGGACGGACACCGGCAGCCTCGCGATGTCCGTCTGGTTCGCCCTGCTCGGCCTCGGCCTCGCCCCCGTCATGGTCGGCGCCACCGAGGTCATCGTCGGCAACGCCCCCATGGAGCTGTCCGGAGTCGCCGGCGGCCTCCAGCAGGCCGCCATGCAGATCGGCGGCAGCCTCGGTACGGCCGTCCTCGGTGGTGTCATGGCCTCCAAGGTCGACAGCGACCTGCCCGGCAACTGGGCGGACGCCGGCCTGCCCGAACTCGCCCCGGCCCAGCTCGACCAGGCTTCCGAGGCCGTCCAGGTCGGCGTGGCGCCGGTGACGCAGGGCACGCCCGCCGAGGTCGCCGCGAAGATCACCGACGTCGCCCACGACACCTTCATCTCCGGGATGAGCCTCGCGTCGCTCGTCGCGGCCGGGGTCGCGGTGGTGGCCGTGTTCGTCGCACTGCTCACCAAGCGCGGGGTGAACGCGGACGCGGGCGCGGGGGTCGGTCACATCTGACTCCCACCGTGGCGTCACCTCCCTGACGCCACCTCGGCTCCGACGTCACTTCCTCCGACGTCACCGCCGCTCCGACGGGCTTCGGCCCTGACGGAACTTCAGCGGAATTCCCCTATCAGGGTGACAACGCTAAAGGTTCCTCGCCTCCGGTACGCGCCGCAGGTCACAGTGGGTCATGCCCTCCGGATGGGAGGGCGGCCAGGGCTGCGGCGCGCTGCCGGAGGGGGACAGCGCGCCGCCGGCCCGGGCCCAGCGCTGCATAACTGGCGTGAAGCGGGTACCCGAACATCGAAGCAGCCCCAGGATCAAGGGAGTTGACGATGGCGGGCTTCGGACAAGGAACGCGCAGGAACCCCCGCTCACGAGGCCGGACGTGGTCACGGACCGGGCCGGACAGCGCGACGCTCGGCATCGTCGGCCTGGTCTGCGCGGTCGCCGGATTCTTCGCGCTCGGGATCGTTCTCGGTCCCGCGGCGATCATCTGCGGCTGGTTGGCCATGGGCCGCAGCTGGGCAGGACCCCGCCCGGTACCGGCCCTGGTCGCCGTGGTCCTCGGAGCGATCGACACGCTGCTGGCGCTGGTCTGGCTCTCGGGGACGGCGGGGAACGGTTTGCTGTGAGGCGGGGGGCTCCGGCGGGGTGCGTTCTCGCCCCCGCCGCCCCTTCCCGTCCCGCCCCCGGGGGCCAGACCTCCAGCCCCCTGTCGGCGCTTGGCGCCTCGTCCTCGAACTCCCTCGCCGGGGGGACCCCTGGGACGGGCTGAGTCACTTGACCGGCGTCGTCTCTTCACGGGCCGGGTGTCCGGGAGCGGAACCCCCGGTGAGGGCCGGGGCACGCAGGGCCGCCACCTCCGCCCGGAGGGCGCGGACCTCGTCCGTGAGGGTGCGGATCGCCTCCGTCTGCTCGCGTTCCTCCACGTCGTCCTTCTCGAACCGCTCGATGAACCACGCGGCGATGTTCGCGGTGACGACACCCAGCAGCGCGATCCCGGACAGCATCAGCCCGACCGCGATCAGCCGCCCGAGCCCCGTGGTCGGCGCGTGATCGCCGTACCCTACGGTCGTCATCGTCGTGAAGGACCACCACAGCGCGTCATCCAGCGACCGGATGTTCCCCTCCGGCGACTCCCGCTCGACCGACAGCACCGCGAGCGAGCCGAAGATCAGCAGCCCCAGCACCGAGCCCGCGACGTACGTCGTCAGCTGGACCTGCGAGGCCATCCGGGCCCGCTGTCCCACCAGCAGCAGGGTCGACACCAGCCGCAGCAGTCTGAGCGGCTGGATCAGCGGCAGCAGTACCGCGCACAGGTCCAGCCAGTGCGTGCGGACGAACGCCCACCGCTGCTCGGCCAGCACCAGCCGGACCACGTAGTCCACGGCGAAGGCCGCCCACACCCCCCACTCGATCCAGGTGCACGCGGACCTCAGCGACGGCCGGCCGAGCCGTACACGATGGGCACGGCGTAGGCGGCGGCGAACACCACGGCCAGCGCCAGCAGCGGCCGCTGCGTCCGCCGCTCCCATCGATCCTGTGCCGATTGTTGGTCCATCCCCGCATCGTAAAGAACGCGTAAGGGCGGCGGAGTCATCGGGCTCCGCCGCCCCTCGGTCACTCCGTCGGGGGAGCCGCTACGCGTCGCCGCCCGCCGCCCCCGGGTCGGCCGAGGCCACGTCCAGCAACTGGTAGCGGTCGATGGCCTGCTTCAGCGCCGACCGGTCGACCTTGCCCTGCTTGGCCAGCTCGGTCAGCACCGCCAGGACCACCGACTGGGCGTCGATGTGGAAGAAGCGGCGCGCGGCCCCACGGGTGTCCGCGAAGCCGAAGCCGTCCGCGCCCAGCGACTGGTACGGCCCCGGCACCCAGCGCGCGATCTGGTCCGGCACCGACCGCATCCAGTCGGAGACGGCCACGAACGGTCCCTGGGCCCCGCCGAGCTTGCGCGTCACGTACGGCACGCGCTGCTCCTCCTCCGGGTGCAGCAGGTTGTGCCGCTCGACGTCGACGGCCTCGCGCCGCAGCTCGTTCCAGGAGGTCGCCGACCAGACGTCGGCCCGTACGTTCCACTCCTCGGCGAGGATCCGCTGGGCCTCCACGGCCCAGGGGACGGCCACGCCCGAGGCGAGGATCTGCGCCGGGATCGACCCCGAGGTGCCCTCGCTGAAGCGGTGGACGCCCTTGAGGATGCCCTCCACGTCCACGTCCTCCGGCTCGGCCGGGTGCTGGATCGGCTCGTTGTAGACGGTGAGGTAGTAGAAGACGTCCTCGCTGTCGGGGCCGTACATCCGGCGCAGACCGTCCTTGACGATGTGCGCGATCTCGAAGCCGAACGCCGGGTCGTACGCCACACAGCCCGGGTTCGTCGAGGCGAGCAGCTGGGAGTGTCCGTCGGCGTGCTGGAGGCCCTCGCCGGTCAGCGTCGTACGGCCGGCGGTCGCACCCAGCACGAAACCGCGCGCCAGCTGGTCCGCCATCTGCCAGAACTGGTCGCCGGTGCGCTGGAAACCGAACATCGAGTAGAAGACGTACACCGGGATGAGCGGCTCGCCGTGCGTGGCGTACGCCGAACCGGCCGCGATCAGCGAGGCCGTGCAGCCCGCCTCGGAGATGCCGTCGTGCAGCATCTGCCCGGTCGGGGACTCCTTGTACGCGAGCAGCAGCTCACGGTCGACCGACTCGTACTGCTGGCCCAGCGGGTTGTAGATCTTCGCGCTCGGGAAGAACGAGTCCATGCCGAACGTGCGGTACTCGTCCGGCGCGATCAGCACGAACCGCCTGCCGATCTCCTTGTCCCGCATGAGGTCCTTGAGGAGCCGCACGAAGGCCATGGTCGTGGCGATGGACTGCTGGCCGGAGCCCTTCTTCACACTCGCGTACGTCTTCTCGTCGGGCAGCGCCAGCGGCTGGGCGCGCACGACGCGGGTCGGGACGTACCCGCCGAGCCCCTTGCGCCGGTCGTGCATGTACTGGATCTCCTCGGAGTCGCGCCCCGGGTGGTAGTACGGCGGCGCGCCGCCCTCCAGCTCCTTGTCGGAGATGGGGAGGTGGAGCCGGTCGCGGAAGCCCTTGAGGTCGTCGACCGTCAGCTTCTTCATCTGGTGCGTGGCGTTGCGGCCCTCGAAGTTGGGGCCCAGGGTCCAGCCCTTGACCGTCTTCGCCAGGATGACCGTCGGCTGACCGGTGTGCTCCACGGCCGCCTTGAACGCCGCGTAGATCTTCCGGTGGTCGTGACCGCCGCGGCCCAGGTGCAGGATCTGGTCGTCGGTCATGCCCTCGACCATGGCGCGCAGCCGCTGGTCGTCACCGAAGAAGTGGTCGCGGATGTACGCGCCGGACTCGGTGGCGTAGGTCTGGAACTGGCCGTCCGGGGTGGTGTTCATCCTGTTGACGAGGGTGCCGTCGCGGTCCTGCGCGAGCAGCGGGTCCCAGGTGCGGTCCCAGATCAGCTTGATCACGTTCCAGCCGGCGCCCCGGAAGACCGACTCCAGTTCCTGGATGACCTTGCCGTTGCCACGTACCGGCCCGTCCAGACGCTGGAGGTTGCAGTTGACGACGAAGGTCAGGTTGTCCAGGCCCTCGCGCGCGGCGATGGTCAGCTGGCCGAGCGACTCCGGCTCGTCCATCTCGCCGTCGCCGAGGAAGGCCCACACGTGCGACTTCGACGTGTCGGCGATCCCGCGCGCGTGCATGTAGCGGTTCATCCGCGCCTGGTAGATCGCGCCGATGGGCCCGAGGCCCATGGACACGGTCGGGAACTCCCAGAAGTCCGGCATCAGCCGCGGGTGCGGGTACGAGGACAGGCCGTGCGGCGCCTTCGACCTCTCCTGGCGGAACGCGTCGAGGTTCTGCTCGCTCAGCCGGTCGAGCATGAACGCGCGCGCGTAGATGCCGGGGGAGGCGTGGCCCTGGAAGAAGACCTGGTCACCGCCGTCGCCCTCGTCCTTGCCGCGGAAGAAGTGGTTGAAGCCCACGTCGTACAGCGACGCCGAGGAGGCGAAGGTGGCGATGTGGCCGCCGACGCCGATCCCCGGCCGCTGCGCGCGCGAGACCATCACCGCGGCGTTCCAGCGGGTCGCGTTGAGGATCTTCCGCTCGATCTCCTCGTTGCCCGGGAAGAACGGCTCGGCCCGGGTGGGAATGGTGTTGACGTAGTCCGTGCTGCGCATCTCGGGCACGGCCACGCGCTTCTCGCGGGCCCGCTCGATCAGGCGCAGCATGAGGTAGCGGGCCCGCTCCCGGCCGCGCTCGTCGACGGCGGCGTCGAGGGAGTCGAGCCACTCCTGGGTCTCCTCGGGATCGAAGTCAGGAACCTGACTCGGAAGGCCGCCAATGATGATCGGGTTGCGATCGGATCCGGAAGCCACGCTGTTCCTTACCTGTCAGAGGGGCTGTGGGGCTGTGGGGGTGTGCGTCGGGCTGTCTGCGGGGCTGGACGTGCCGTACGTTCTCCCGTACCTGCATCGCCCCCATCGTGTACCTAGGGGCCGCAAACGTCATCTCTACCCCGAGGTAACCGGCACTCGTTCGAGTCTCGTACCCTTGGGTGGTTCTCAAATACGCAAACGGGGCAGATAGGTGTGGTGCACGTCACCTTCTTTTTGCCTCGCGTGCCAGGAGTTGCGCCGACACCGCCAGGATCGTCACCGTTTCGGCGGTCCGAACCGCCGGGTACTTGCGCGATCCGTCCCGTCCGTGTGGACTACGGCCAATGCTTCGCGCACGCGCGTGGCTGAGTTATTCCCGAAACATGATCAGGAGGCAACCCGTGAGCGCGACCGCGGACCACGCGGAGGAGCGGACGAGCCCTGCCGTCAGGCTGGGGTTCCAGCCCGAGCAGGTGGTCCAGGAGATCGGCTACGACGACGACGTCGATCAGGAGCTCCGCGAGTCCATCGAGGAAGTCATCGGCAGCGACCTGGTGGATGAGGACTACGACGACGTTGCAGACGCCGTGGTGCTCTGGTTCCGCGACGAGGACGGCGACCTGACGGATGCGCTGGTGGACGCCACCACGTACATCGAAGAAGGCGGCTCGATCCTCCTCCTGACGCCGAAGACCGGCCGGACGGGGTACGTGGAACCGAGTGACATCTCCGAAGCCGCGACGACGGCGGGTCTGTCGGCCAGCAAGAGCGTCAGCGTGGGCAAGGACTGGAGTGGCAGCCGGCTGGTGACGCCCAAGGCCGCCAAGTCCAAGAAGTGACCGCGTCCAGGAAGTGACCTCGTCGAGGTAGCGGAAAACCGCAACAAACCCCTCTCATCACCTGTGGACGGGCCGATCCCGCATCGGCCCGTCCACAGGTGCGTCGTGGCCGCTGCGTAGGGTGGTTCCCGGCGTTGCGGGGGTGTTCTCACCCGAATGCCGCAACCGGTTCCGGCGAAGCCCCAGAAAGGGTTCTACGACGATGGCGATCCAGGTCGGCGACAAGGCCCCCGACTTCGAGCTCAAGGACAACCACGGCCGGTCCGTGAAGCTGTCCGACTTCCGCGGCAGCAAGAACGTCGTCCTGCTGTTCTACCCCTTCGCCTTCACCGGTGTGTGCACCGGCGAACTGTGCGAGGTGCGCGACAACCTGCCGAAGTTCTCCGACCGCGACACCCAGGTGCTCGCCGTCTCCAACGACTCCATCCACACCCTGCGCGTCTTCGCCGAGCAGGAAGGCCTGGACTACCCGCTGCTGAGCGACTTCTGGCCGCACGGCGAGGTCTCCCGCGCCTACGAGGTCTTCGCCGAGGACAAGGGCTGCGCGGTGCGCGGCACCTTCGTCATCGACAAGGAGGGCGTCGTGCGCTGGACCGTCGTCAACGCGCTGCCGGACGCCCGCGACCTCGGTGCGTACGTCTCGGCACTCGACGCGCTCTGAGCCCGGCCGTCACCGGCGTTCCCGGCAGGCCCCGCAGCCCCGCATCGGGTGCCGGCTCGTGGCCGACACCCCGTGATTCTTCGGCTCCAGGGCCTGCGGGGTGCGGGAACCCCTCACTAGGATCGAATCGTTGATCCGATATCCGACGCACTACGGGGCTCCCCGCCCCTGGACACCAATGGAGGACTCGTGGGAGTCAGCCTCAGCAAGGGCGGCAACGTTTCGCTGACCAAGGAGGCCCCGGGCCTGACCGCGGTCATCGTCGGTCTGGGGTGGGACGTCCGCACCACGACCGGTACCGACTTCGACCTGGACGCCAGCGCGCTGCTGCTGAACAGCTCGGGCAAGGTCGCCAGCGACGCCAACTTCGTCTTCTTCAACAACCTCAAGAGCGCCGACGGCTCCGTCGAGCACACCGGCGACAACATCACCGGTGAGGGCGAGGGCGACGACGAGCAGATCAAGGTCAACCTCGCCGCCGTACCCGCGGAGGTCGAGAAGATCGTCTTCCCGGTCTCGATCTACGACGCCGAGAACCGCCAGCAGTCCTTCGGCCAGGTGCGCAACGCGTTCATCCGCGTCGTGAACCAGGCCGGCGAGGCGGAGATCGCCCGGTACGACCTCAGTGAGGACGCCTCGACGGAGACCGCCATGGTCTTCGGCGAGCTGTACCGGCACGGCGCGGAGTGGAAGTTCCGCGCCATCGGCCAGGGGTACGCCTCGGGCCTGCGTGGCATCGCGCAGGACTTCGGCGTCAACGTCTGAGCCGACCCCTGAGAGACGCCGTCGTCCATGACGTGACGGCTTTCGTCCGGCGCCGCACCGTTTACGGGCGCGCCGGACGTGCAGGACAACCGAAGAAGCACGACCTAGGGGAGGACCAGCATGGGCGTCACGCTCGCCAAGGGAGGCAACGTCTCCCTGTCCAAGGTCGCGCCGAATCTCACCCAGGTGATGATCGGCCTCGGCTGGGACGCGCGCTCCACCACCGGAGCCCCCTTCGACCTGGATGCCAGCGCGCTGCTGTGCGTCGGCGGACGGGTCATGGGTGACGAGTGGTTCGTGTTCTACAACCAGCTCAAGAGCCCCGACGGCTCGGTGGAGCACACCGGCGACAACCTCACCGGTGAGGGCGACGGAGACGACGAGTCGCTCATCGTCGACCTCGCCACGGTGCCCGCCCAGTGCGACAAGATCGTCTTCCCCGTCTCCATCCACCTGGCCGACGAGCGCGGCCAGACGTTCGGCCAGGTCAGCAACGCGTTCATCCGCGTCGTGAACCAGGCCGACGGCCAGGAACTCGCTCGGTACGACCTCAGCGAGGACGCTTCGACCGAGACGGCGATGATCTTCGGCGAGCTCTACCGCTACCAGGGCGAGTGGAAGTTCCGTGCGGTGGGCCAGGGGTACGCGTCGGGACTGCGGGGGATCGCTCTAGACTTCGGAGTCAACGTTTCGTAAAGCCGCGTACGGCGCGGGGGAAACCCTCCCCCAGGTTTCGCTTGGGGGGACGGGGACCCAGAGACAGGATTGGGTAGCCAGTGGTTCTGAAAACCTTCGGGTGGTCGTTCGCGGTCACCGCGCTCGGCCTCGTCGCTGCGGTGTTCTACGGGGGGTGGACCGCTTTCGGTGTCGTGGCGATCCTGTCCATCCTCGAGATCTCGCTCTCCTTCGACAACGCAGTAGTCAACGCCGGAATCCTGAAGAAGATGAATGCCTTCTGGCAGAAGATCTTCCTCACCATCGGCATCCTGATCGCCGTCTTCGGCATGCGTCTGGTCTTCCCGGTCGTGATCGTCGCGATCAGCGCCCAGCTCGGGCCGATCGAGGCCGTCGACCTCGCCCTGACCGACAAGGACCGCTACCAGGAACTGGTCACCGACGCGCACCCCGCGATCGCGGCCTTCGGCGGCATGTTCCTGTTGATGATCTTCCTTGACTTCATCTTCGAGGACCGGGACATCAAGTGGCTCGGCTGGCTGGAGCGCCCGCTGGCCAAGCTGGGCAAGGTCGACATGCTGTCGGTCTGCATCGCCCTGATCGTCCTGCTGGTCACCTCGATGACCTTCGCCACCCACGCCCACCTGCACGCCGGGCCCGCGGACAAGGCCGAGACCGTCCTGCTCTCCGGCATCGGCGGCCTGATCACGTACATGGTGGTCGGTGGCCTCTCCGGCTACTTCGAGGGCAAGCTCGAGGAAGAGGAGGAGCGCGAGCACGAGGCGGAGGAAGAGGCCGCGCGGACCGGCCGGAAGAAGCCCCCGATCGTCCTGGCCGGCCAGGCCGCCTTCTTCATGTTCCTCTACCTCGAGGTCCTGGACGCGTCGTTCTCCTTCGACGGTGTGATCGGCGCCTTCGCCATCACCAACGACATCGTGCTGATGGCTCTCGGCCTCGGTATCGGCGCCATGTACGTCCGGTCGCTCACGGTCTACCTGGTCCGCCAGGGCACCCTCGACGACTACGTCTACCTGGAGCACGGCGCGCACTACGCGATCGGCGCCCTCGCGGTGATCCTGCTCGTCACCATCCAGTACGAGATCAGCGAGATCATCACCGGCATGGTCGGTGTGGTCCTGATCGGCTGGTCCTTCTGGTCCTCCGTGCGCCGCAACCGCGCGCTGGCAGCGGCAGAGGGAGAAGCGGGCTCGGACGACAAGACCGAGGTGCAGTCCGGGGTGTGATCAGCTTCCCGGTGAGGAACGCTCTGAGCGGGGCGGCCGTCGAGGACGAGTCCTCGGGGCCGTCCCGCCCGGTCGTTTCCGGGGGACTGTGCGGACAGGCGTTTTTCGGGCGTGGAACTTGGGGGCGGTAATGGGCTTCTTCGACGGACTCCGGCCCGGTCGGGCCGCCGACTTCGACTCGGGCAGTGCGGCGAGCAACGCGATAGAACTGACCAAACGGCACAGCCAGGTCTCGCTCACCAAGCAGGACGCCGCCACCGGGCACCTGCGCATCAACCTGGCGTGGCGGATGCGCACCTCCGACTTCGGCGGCAACCCGCGGGAGAGCCTGCTGCGCCACCCCTTGAAGGCGCTGCGCCCGCCGGAGGTCGTCGGACACAGCCAGAGCATGGTCAACGTCGACCTCGACCTGGGCTGCCTGTACGAACTGGCGGACGGGACGAAGGGCGTCGTCCAGCCGCTGGGCGGCCTGCTGGGCGAGATCAACGCGCCGCCGTTCGTGAAGCTGAGCGGTGACGACCGGTTCGGGTCGGCGTCCGGTGAGACGATCTACGTCAATCTCGACCACCGGGAATCCATCAAGCGACTGCTGGTCTTCGTCTACATCTACGACCAGACGCCGGCCTTCGACCGTACGCACGCGATCGTCACGCTCTACCCGAGCAACGGGCCGCGCATCGAGATAGGCCTCGACGAGCGGCACCCCCAGGCCCGCTCATGCGCGGTGGTGATGATCGAGAACGTGAAGGGGGAGATGCTGGTCCGGCGCGAGGTGCGGTTCGTCTACGGCTTCCAGGGCGAGCTGGACCGGTTGTACGGGTGGGGCCTGCAGTGGGGGCGCGGCTACAAGACGAAGGCCGAACGCTAGCTCCCGGCCGCCCCTGCCGTCCTCACGAGCCGGACAAGCCGTACCGGCCTCACCGCTCTCACCGGCCTCACCGCCCGCGCCGCTCTTACCGGCCGATGAACTGCGGCCCCTGCGGCGGCATACGGAACTCCGCGGCGGGGGCCGACCCGGCCGGGGCCGCGTCCGGATAGCCGTAGCCGTAGGTCGGCAGGGACGGCGGGAAGCCGTAGGCCGCGGGCTGCTGGGGGACGCCGGCCGTGGGCTGCTCCGGTGGCAGCGGCTGGGAGAGGCTGGGGGTGGAGCCGGCGTCGGCGGCGGCCTCCTCCGACTCGTCGACGGAGATGCCGAAGTCCGTGGCGAGGCCCTTGAGGCCGTTGGAGTAGCCCTCACCGAGCGCGCGGAACTTCCAGCCCTCCCCGCGGCGGTACAGCTCCCCGCAGATCAGCGCGGTCTCCTCGCCGGTCTCCGGACGGATGTCGAAGGTGGCCAGCGGCTCACCCGCGGCGGCCGCGGCGTCGTACAGCAGGATGCTGAGGGAACGTACGCGGTCGAAGGCGGCGCCGTCCGCCGAAGCGACCAGGAGAATCTGGCTGACGTCGGACTCGACACCGGCCAGGTCTGTCTGGATCGTGTCGGTGAGGCCCTCGGCGCCGGGCTTCTTGCCGAGCCGCCAGACCTTCCCGGAGGGGTGCCGGGGCTGGTTGTAGAAGACGAAGTCCTCGTCGGATCGCACACGACCCTCGGGGCCGAGGAGCAGCGCGGAGGCGTCGATGTCCGGGACCCCCTGCCCGGGTGTCCAGCGCAGCACGGCCCGCACAGTGGTGGCCTTCAGCGGGACGTTCGACCCCTTCAGCATCGCGTGCGTCATGCGCTCATCCTGCCCTCTCGGTTCTGCTCACGACAATGCGGGTACACGGCAACAGGCACTCCCGTAGCGGACGATGCCGGGTCGTACCGGGTTGTGCCGTTCTGCGTTACCTGAAATTCATGACCGGTGGGAACCCAGGACATGGGTCTCTACGTACTATTACCGGCCACCTCTTGCCGAAATCCACCCGCCCGACCTGCACCCCAGGGGAGATATATGCGTCATTTCGGGCACCTAGCCCCTGAGGTGCGCCAGCGCCTGTTCCACCGGGAGCCGTGCGCGTTCGACGCGGACTCGCCCGCCCGGGTGCTGTCCGCCGCTCTCGGGGCCACGCTCTACAGCCCGGCCACCCGGCCCCGGCTGGCCGAGGACATCCTGAAGCAGGCCGGGCGTGGCGTGGTGTCCATGGTGCTGTGCCTGGAGGACTCCATCGGTGACGAGGACGTGGCGGAGGGCGAGGAGAACCTCGTCCGCCAGTTCACGGACCTGGCCGTCCGCCCCGGCGTGGAGCTGCCGCTGCTGTTCATCCGCATCCGCACCCCGGAGCAGATCCCGGACCTGGTCCGGCGCCTCGGCCCGGCCGTGCGGCTGCTCAGCGGGTTCGTGTTCCCGAAGTTCACCGAGGAACGCGGCATCCCCTTCCTGGAGGCCCTGGCCGGCGCCGAGCTGACGAGCGGCCGGCGGCTGTTCGGCATGCCCGTCCTGGAGACGCCCGAGCTGATGTACCGCGAGTCGCGGGTGGACGCCCTGGAGGGCATCGCCCGCGCCGTCGAGAAGTACCGCAGCCGCGTCCTCGCGCTGCGCCTCGGCGTCACCGACTTCTGCTCGTCGTACGGCCTGCGCAGGGCGCCCGACATGACCGCCTACGACGTCCAGATCGTCGCCTCGGTGATCGCCGACGTGGTGAACATGCTGGGGCGGGCCGACGGCACCGGGTTCACGGTGACCGGGCCGGTCTGGGAGTACTTCCGGGTCCCCGAGCGCATGTTCAAGCCGATGCTGCGGCACAGCCCCTTCCTGGAGGGACAGGCCGTCGAGCTGCGTGAGAAACTGATCGAACACGCGATGGACGGACTGCTGCGCGAGATCTCCCTCGATCACGCCAACGGCCTGCTGGGCAAGACCTGCATCCACCCCTCGCACGTACCGGCCGTGCACGCGCTGTCCGTGGTCAGCCACGAGGAGTACGGCGACGCGACGGACATCCTGCGGCCGGAGCGCGGCGGCGGGGGCGTGCTGAGATCGGCGTACACGAACAAGATGAACGAGGTGAAGCCGCACCGGGCCTGGGCCGAGCGGACGATGCTGCGGGCCGAGGTCTTCGGGGTCGCGCGCGAGGACGTCAGCTTCGTCGACCTGCTCGCCGCGGGCATCCCCGGCTGAACCTCCGCACCACCACCGCCACCGGCATCACCACCGCCACCGGCATCACCACCGCCACCGGCATCACAGCACCACCGGAACGAACCGCACCACCGGAACGAACCGCACCACCGGAACGAACCGCACCACCGGAACGAACCGCACCACGGAACCACCCTCCTCACGACATAGGGACGCATGAACAAGGCAGTGAACGACGGGGTCTGGTCCGGGAGCTGGGTCGCCGAGCGGCTCGGGGTCCGGCTCGTGGGCGACGACAAGCTGACCGGCCTGCTCGGGCTGGCCCTGCGCCGCAACCCCAGGCGGGCCCACCTGCTCGTCTCGAACGTGCTGGGCAAGCACGTGCCCCAGTCGCCGTCCGTGGTGTACGGCCACGGCCTCGCCCTGGGCCGCCGGGTGGGCGAGCTGCTCGGCGCCGAGGCCGCCGAGGCCGTCGTCCTCGGGTACGCGGAGACGGCCACCGGCCTCGGCCACTCCGTCGCCGACGGCGTCGGCCGGGCGCCCTATCTGCACTCCACCCGGCGCCCCGTCCCCGGCGTCGTCCCGGCGGGCGGCTTCGAGGAGTCCCACTCGCACGCCACCTCCCACCTGCTGCTGCCGGAGGACCCGGCGCTGCTCGTCGGGGACGGTCCGCTGGTGCTCGTCGACGACGAGTTCTCCACCGGCAACACCGTCCTGAACACCATCCGCGACCTGCACGAGCGCTACCCGCGCCGCCGGTACGTCGTCGTCGCCCTGGTCGACATGCGCTCCCCGGCCGACGCGGGCCGCCTGGAGGCCTTCGCCCGCGAGATCGACGCCCGCGTCGACCTCGTGACGGCGGCCTCGGGCACGGTCCGGCTCCCGGAGGGGGTGCTGGAGAAGGGCCAGGAGCTGGTCGCACGGCACGAGCCGGTCATGGCGGACTCCGGGGAGCCCGCCACCGGCCGCGTCACACGGGTCGACCTCCGCTGGCCCCGCGGCCTCCCCGACGGCGGCCGGCACGGCTTCACCCCGCAGCACCGGGTCCGGCTGGAGGGTGCCCTGCCCGCGATGGCGGCGCGGCTCGCCGAGGCCCTGCCCGAGGGCGCACGCCGTGTGCACGTCCTCGGCTTCGAGGAGCTGATGTACGCCCCCCTGCGGCTCGCCGGTGAGCTGGAGCAGGTCACCGCCGCCGAGGTGCGCTTCTCCACCACCACCCGGTCACCCGTCCTCGCGGTCGACGACCCGGGCTACGCGATACGCAGCCGGATCGTCTTCCCCGCCCACGACGATCCGGCCGACGGCCCCGGCGAGCGCTACGCCTACAACGTCGCGGGCGCCGGCTTCGACGCCGTCGTGGCCGTCGTCGACTCCGCCGCCGACACCCCCGCGCTGCACGCCCCCGGCGGCCTCCTGGACCGGCTCGCCGCGCACACCCCGCACGTCGTCCTCGCGGTCGTGCCCTCGTACGTCCCCGAGCCGCTGTACGTACCCGAAAGGTCCGCCATGCTGCCCGACCCCCTCCGTGGTCCCGACTTCTCCTCGTACGCGCCGGAGGAGGTCGGCTGGCTGCTCCAGGACCTCTCGGACGTGACGCTGGAGGCGCCGACCGAGGAGCGCGAGGAGGCCATCCAGAGCGGCGGCGCACATTACGCGGAGTCGCTGCCGGTGGAGTACCAGCCCAGCGAGCACTACCAGGAGCTGTTCCACGCGGCCCTGGAGACGTCCGCCGCCCGGCTGGCGCAGGCGGTCGGCGCCGTGACGGAACTGGTGATCGCCGAGCGGTCCCCGCGGCCGGTGCTCGTCTCGCTGGCCCGCGCCGGCACCCCGGTCGGTGTGCTGATGCGCCGCTGGGCCCAGCACCGGCACGGCCTGGAGCTGCCGCACTACGCGGTGTCGATCGTCCGCGGCCGGGGCATCGACGCCAACGCGCTGCGCTGGCTGGCCGAGCACCACGACCCGGCGGACGTCGTCTTCGTCGACGGCTGGACCGGCAAGGGTGCCATCACCCGGGAACTGGCGGCCGCGGTCGAGGAGTTCGAGGCGGCGGGCGGCGCGACCGGCTTCGACCCGGAGATCGCGGTGCTGGCCGACCCGGGGTCCTGCGTGCGGACGTACGGCACGCGCGAGGACTTCCTGATCCCCTCCGCCTGCCTCAACTCGACGGTGTCCGGTCTGATTTCGCGGACCGTGCTGCGCGCCGACCTGGTCGGCCCGGACGACTTCCACGGCGCGAAGTTCTACCGCGAGCTGGCCGGAGCGGACCTGTCGGTCGCCTTCCTGGACGCGGTCTCGGCCCGCTTCCCCGAGGTCGCGGACGCCGTGGACGCCACGGTGAAGGAGCTGTTGGCCGCGGACCGGGAGCCGACCTGGGAGGGCTGGGCCGCGGTCGAGCGCATCAGCGAGGAGTACGGCATCCACGACGTGAACCTGGTGAAGCCGGGCGTCGGCGAGACCACCCGGGTGCTGCTGCGCCGGGTGCCGTGGAAGATCCTGGCGCGGGCCGGGGCGGGCGCCGACCTGGACCACGTCCGGCTGCTCGCCGGGCAGCGCGGGGTGCCGGTGGAGGAGGTCGGTGATCTGCCGTACACCTGCGTGGGGCTGATCCACCCGCAGTACACGCGCGGCGCGACCGGCTCCGACGGCAAGGCGGTGGCGGTCTGATGCCGGTGCTGGTGGCGAGTGACCTCGACCGTACGCTCATCTACTCCGCGGCGGCCCTCGCGCTGACGATGCCGGACGCCCGGGCGCCCCGGCTGCTCTGCGTGGAGGTGCACGAGAGCCGGCCCCTGTCGTACATGACGGAGACGGCGGCGCAGCTGCTGACCGACCTCGGGGACGCGGCGGTGTTCGTGCCGACGACGACCCGGACCCGCAAGCAGTACCAGCGCATCAGCCTGCCGGGCCCGCCGCCGAAGTACGCGATCTGTGCCAACGGCGGGCATCTGCTGGTCGACGGGGTGTCCGACCCGGACTGGCAGGCCGTGGTGACCGCGCGGCTGGCCGACGAGTGCGCGCCGCTGGCGGAGGTGCAGGCGCACCTGGCGGCCTTCGCCGATCCGCTGTGGCTGCGCAAGGAGCGCATCGCCGAGGAGTTGTTCGCCTACCTGGTGGTGGAGCGCGAGCTGCTGCCCGAGGAGTGGGTGAAGGAGCTGGCGGTCTGGGCGGAGAACCGCGGCTGGACCGTGTCGCTCCAGGGCCGCAAGATCTACGCCGTGCCGAAGCCGCTGACCAAGGGCGCGGCCGTGCGCGAGGTGGCCCGGCGCACCGGCGCCGAGCTGACGCTGGCGGCCGGTGACTCCCTGCTCGACGCCGATCTGCTGCTGGCGTCGGACCGGGGCTGGCGCCCCGGCCACGGCGAGCTGCACGAAGAGGCCTGGACCGCACCGCAGGTCACGGCGCTGCCCGAGCGCGGCGTGCTGGCGGGGGAGCGGATCCTGCGGGAGTTCCTGAAGGGCGTCCGCGAGAGATAGGGCCGGACCGGGCGGACGAGGCCCGGCGTCAGCCGCCAGCAGCCCCCGCCGCAACAGCCCGCCCCCGCCGCCCCCGCCGCCCGCCCCGGGTGCGGGGGCGGAGACCGTGCCGCCGACGGCTACGGTGGACAGGAGTTTGACCGTGTCGTCGTGGCCGGCGGGGCAGTCGGCGGGCGCGGCGGACTCCGCCATGGGACGGCTGAGTTCGAAGGTGTCGCCGCAGGTCCGGCAGCGGTACTCGTAGCGAGGCATGCCGAAAGGTTAATCCCTCTCGGCGCGGACGTCGGTCCCCCTGTTTCGATGGTGTTCACATCTGTCGATTTCCTCATGTGGAGAACTTGCGAAGAGCGCTGGTAATTTGAGGGCGCCGCGATGACCGCGAGGTTGGGGGATTCAGGGTTTGCTGCCGTTCCGACGGCAACCATGTCAGACCCTCGTACGTCTGTACGTCTGCCTACGCGAGCAATACCGAGTGCGGAGGGAGACATAGTGACCCAGGCGGGGCAGGGGGAGGAGCCCCAGGAGCCGGCCGACGCCACCATGCAGTTGAAGGTTCCCGCCTCTTTCAAGGCGGACGAGACCATGCAGCTGCGGGTGCCACCGGAGGGCATACCGGGCAGTGAGGATGATCCCGACATATCGGGTCAATCATCCATATCTGTACCCTCCATATCCGAAGAACGGCGGAAGGGCAGAAAAGCCCCCCGCCCGTCCGTGCGTTCCCGGCTCGCCGCCGCCTTCGGCCCCCGACTGGCACCCCTCGTCGCCGTCCTCGCCCCGTACGTCGCGCGTCTCACGGCCTTCCTCGCCCCGTACGCGCGCCGGCTGCGCCCGCAGTACCCCCGCCCCGGCCGGACCGGCTGGCGCCGCTGGACACCCTCCTGGCGGCAGTCGCTCGGGGGCGTCCTCGCCACCCTGGGCCTGAGCAGCCTCTTCCTGGTCGTCGCCTACGCCGCCACCGACGTCCCGGACGACCTCAACACCTACGCCACCCAGCAGGACAACGTGTACTTCTGGGCCGACGGGACACCCATGGCCCGCACCGGCTGGGTGCAGCGGCAGGCGATGCCGCTCAAGGACATCCCCGAGGACGTCCGCTGGGCCGTTCTCGCCGCCGAGAACGAGAGCTTCTACAGCGACCCCGGCATCTCCTTCAAGGGCATCAGCCGGGCCCTGTTCCGCACCCTCGGCCAGGGCGACACCCAGGGCGGCTCCACGATCACCCAGCAGTACGTCAAGAACGTGTACCTGAACCAGAGCCAGACGGTCCGGCGCAAGTTCACGGAAGCGATGATCGCCCTCAAGCTCGACAACCAGATGAGCAAGGACGACATCCTGGAGGGCTACCTCAACACCAGCTGGTTCGGCCGTGGCACGTACGGCATCCAGCGCGCCGCCCAGGCCTACTACGGCAAGGACGTCAGCGAGCTGAACGCCAGCGAGGCCGCCTTCCTCGCCGCCCTCCTCAAGGGCGCCGGACTCTACGACCCGACCCTGAGCAGCGCCAACCGCGCCCGTGTCGTCGAGCGCTGGACCTGGACCCTGGACCGGATGGTCATCATCGGCAAACTCTCCGAGGCCGAGCGGGCCACGTACAGGAAATTCCCCGAACCGCTCAAGAGCAATCCGATGTACGACACCGGTGAGCAGAGCGACTACCTCGTCGAACTCGCCTCCCAGTACGCCAAGAAGTCCGCGAAGATCGGCGACAAGGACTTCGACCTCGGCGGCTACCAGATCTACACGACCTTCGAGAAGGACCGTGAGACGAAACTCACCGACGCCGTCACCAAGGCCCGCGACAAGGCCCTGAAGGACGACCCGAAGAACGCCGCGACCGCCCACTACGGCGCCGCCTCCGTGGCCGCCGACGGACGGATCCTCGCCGTCTACGGCGGCCCCGACCACCGTACGCAGGGCTACAACGAGTCCAACGCCACCACCGTCCCGGCCGGCTCCGCCTTCCTGCCGTTCGTGTACGCGGCCGGGCTGGAGCACGGCGTCCACAAGACGCGGGACGGCGAGGCCACACCGGTCACCGGGGAGTCCGTCTACGACGGCGACGACGACGTGCCGGTGACCACGCCGGAGGGGCCGTACTGGGACCGCAGCGGCAAGAAGGTCGCGGCCAGCAACGACGACGACAAGTCCTACGGGCCGATCTCCCTGCACCGGGCGTTGGCCCTCTCGGTGAACACGCCGTTCATGCAGCTCGGCATGGACACCGGCCTGGACAAGGTGCGCGACACCGCCGAGGCGGCCGGACTGCTCTCCTCCAGCCTCGGGGCCCAGGTCCCCGGGATGACGCAGGGCAGCTCCACACCGAGCGCCATCCGCATGGCCAGCGGCTACTCCACCTTCGCCGCGGCCGGCAAGCACACCGAGCCGTACTCCGTACGGCGGATCACCCACAACGGCAGCAAGGTCCCGCTGAACCTGCCCAAACCGGCCCGCGCGGTCGGCGCCGACACGGCCGAGGCGGTCACCTCCGCGCTCACCGACTCCTTCCGCACGGCCCACCCCGACGCGGCTCCCGACGGCGTCCAGGTGGCGGGGAAGGCCGGCACCACCCAGGACGACAAGTCCGCCTGGTACGTCGGCACGCACAAGGCGGTCTCCACGGCCGTCGTCGTCTACCGCATCGATCTGGCGAAGAGTCTCGAACCGCTGCCGTTGAAGGGCGTCGACGGCACAGCGGAAGACAGCGTCCCCTACGGCATCTGGTCCAGAGCCATGAGCCCGCTCGGCTGACCCCAGGCCGCACCGCAGTCCCCGAACCCCTCGAGAATGAGCCGATCATGACGCCACCGTCGGGCCGCCGCCGCAAGGCCCGGGCAACGAACCGTCCCGCCGCCGCCCATCCGGGTTTCCTGACCGTGGCGGCCTTCCTCGTCGTCACCTCCCTGCTGGTGGGCTATCTCGTGCTGAGCCGCACGGACAACACCGCACCGACCGCGTCCGCGGGCAAGGGCAAGCAGGCGACGGCGACGGCCGACGAGGAGCCGGAGTGGGACGGCAGGACCAAGGTCCTGGGGGACGGCTCCACCTCGTACACCGGCCCGCAGAAGGGCGGCCTGAAGGCCGTGCCGCTCAAGCCGGGTGAGAAGCCGCCCCAGTTCGTCGTCTTCTCCTGGGACGGCGCCCTGGCCGGCGACGACGGCCTGTTCACCCACTACCGGGAGATGGCCAAGCAGTACGACGCACACATGACCTTCTTCCTCACCGGCATCTACCTGCTGCCCAAGAGCAAGGCCGACCTCTACGAGCCGCCGCAGCACGCCAAGGGCTCGGCGGCGATCAGCTTCCCCACCGACGAGCACGTCCGCACCACGCTGGAGGACCTCGGCAAGGCCTGGGAGGAGGGCAACGAGATCGGCACCCACTTCAACGGCCATTTCTGCGGCGCCAAGGGTGGCGGCGACTGGAGCGTCGAGGAGTGGAAGAGCGAGATCGACCAGTTCTTCGGGTTCGCCGAGAAGTGGAAGACGAACACCGGCTACACCGACATGGACCCGCTGCCCTTCGACATCAGGAAGGCGGTCGTCGGCGGTCGCGCGCCCTGCCTGGAGGGACAGGCCAACCTGCTGAAGGCCGCCAAGAGCTACGGCTGGCGCTACGACGCCAGCTCGGCCGGCGACTTCCAGATCTGGCCCACGAAGAAGGACGGCATCTGGGACTTCCCGCTCCAGATGCTCCCGTACGAGGGTGGCAAGTACCAGGGCCTCTCCATGGACTTCAACTTCCTCTACAACCAGTCCGACGGCGAGACCGAGGGCGACCCGGCCAAGTACCCGCAGTGGCAGCAGGAGACCCTCGACACCTACATGGCCGGCTTCGACCGCGTGTACTACGGCAGCCGGGCCCCGCTGTTCATCGGCAACCACTTCGAGGAGTGGAACGGCGGCATCTACATGAAGGCCGTCGACGAGGTCATCAAAACCGTGTGCGTCAAGAAGGACGTCAAGTGCGTGTCCTTCAAGGAGCTGGCCGACTGGATGGACGTGCAGAAGCCCGCCACGCTGGAACGGCTGCGCACCCTCGACCCGGCCCAGTCGCCGGACTGGGCGACCGTCGTCCAGTAACCGGGTTGACACGCGACGCGGTTGTGCAGTGACGGTCCTATAACTCCCTGGCCCGCCCGGCCGCCCCCCTCTTCACACGGGCCACACATGGCATGCAAAGATGCGCTACCCCGGCATCCAGCCGCCGGGGCAAGAGGGGAAACAACCGTGAAGTCAAGGAAATTGAGCCGTACGCGGCGCCGTGCCGCGATACTCGGGGCGGCCGCCACCTCCGTCGTGGCAGGCGTGGCTCTGCTGCCCAACTGGAGCGCCGGCGCGGCGGTCGTCGACGACCCCAAGGTGGACGCGAAAACCAAGGCCACCTTCCAGCGCCTCGCCGACGCGGTGTTCACCGACCGCACCGAAGCCCTGGTCGACGGTCGGCAGGACGACCGTGGGAAGCCGCTGACCGACGGCTTCTCCGGTGACGTCAAGCTGTCGTCGAAGCAGAACCGCACCGAGGACGCCACCCTGTCCTCGCTGGACCGGCGCAAGGAGCGGCTGGCCCAGCTCGGCGAGAAGTACAGCAAGGGCAGCACCGCCGTCACGCTGGACGCCACGAACGTGCAGGGCCGCAAGGCCAAGGTCGCGGTCACCGAGACCACGACCCTCACCTACGAGAAGGTCCGCGGCGACGAGCCGAAGTCCACCGGGTTCCAGGCCCACCACGAGCTGACGTTCACCGCCGACCGCCACGGCAACTGGCAGCTGACCGGCATCCGCGACACCGACGAGGGCCTCGCGGTGAACCAGACGGCCAGGCCGTCCGTCGCGCCCATGGTGGCGACCACCACCAGCACCACGCCGTCGGCTCCCAAGGCGTCGACCTCGTACCCCGGCCCGGCGAACGCGAAGAACTTCACCGCCGCCGGCCTGGACTACAAGGCGATGGCCACGTACGCCAAGCAGTACTGGTCGAACTACAACTCCGCCTACCCGGACTTCAACGGACAGGGCGCGGGCGGCGACTGCACCAACTTCGTCAGCCAGGCCCTGAAGGCGGGCGGCTGGAAGCACGTCCCCGGCTACGTGTACGACTACACCAGGTGGTTCGGCAACGCCGACATCCAGTCGCACTCGTTCGTCGGCGTCAACGAGTGGTCCTGGTTCGCCCAGAACTCCAAGCGGACGACCAGCCTCGCCAACGTCTACCAGATGGACGTCGGCGACGTCCTCCAGGTCGACTTCGACAAGGACGGCTCCAAGGACCACACCATGATCGTCACGTCCCGCAGCCGGGGCGTCCCGTACCTGACGTACCACTCCACCAACACCTACAGCAGGTCGGTGGCGAGCATCATCGCGTCGTACCCGACCGCCGCGTACTACGCCTACCGCACCTGACCGGTACGGCCCCCGATCAGGGCCCCGACGGGCCCTGATCGGGCCGGGACAGCTCGCGGCGCTCCGCCGGGAACTGCTCCCGCCGCTCACGGTGGCGGTCCCGTTCCTCCGCCAGTCCGGGGTGACGGGCCCGCCAGTAGGGGTTGTCGTGCGGCAGGGCCGATCCGACCCTGCCGTACATCCCGAAGACCAGCAGCAGGATCCCGATCACGAAGCTGAGCATGCAGTTCTGGATCTCGAACGCGAGGAAGTTGTACTCCGTCTCCAGCAGCCCCATGTTCAGGAAGCCGCTGGCCACGAACAGCACCCCGAGGGTCATGTTCAGCGTGGACGCGAAGTTCCCGCCGATCACCATGCCGACGAGCAGCAGCAGGCCGACGGCGATCGACAGCCAGCTGAGCGCGCCGTTGGTGTTGAGGCTCCAGACGGTGTCCCCGCCGGTGTCGAAGAAGCCGATCCGGTCGATGACGCCGAAGATCCCGAAGACCAGCAGCCCGAGGCCCATGAGGCCGGCGCCGATCCGGTAGACCCTGTTCAGCCGGTGATCGACGGGCAGGTGGTCGTCCAGCCTGATCCGCCGCCGAGTTCCCGAGTGCATGAGGTGGGTGGCCATCTCCGCCTCCCTTGGAAGCGCTGGGTGAGCCGAGTCGTACGCACCTCCAATATCCGCCCGGTGCCCGCAGGGGGCAACGGCAGACTCCGGTGCGCGGTGTGCTCAGTGTCCGGCGCCGCGGTCCTCGCGGATACGGTTGACCACGTCGGACACCGTGTGCCGGACGGCCTCCGTCTCGGTCAGGAAGTGCCAGTAGTCCGGGTGGCGGCCCTCCAGCGTGGCGATCGCCCGCTCCAGCCGGGCCACGGCCTCGTCCAGCGGCCGCGCGTCCCGCGGGTCGGGGGTGTGGCGCCCGGCCATCGCCAGCCGCTGCGCGTCCCGGATCGCGAAACGGGTCCGCTCGATCTCCTGCCGCGGGTCCTTCTGCACGGCGTTCAGCCTGGTCAGCCGGTCACCGGCGGCCGAGACCGCCTCGTCGGTGGAGTTCAGCAGGGCCCGCGCCGTCGACAGCAGCGCCGTCGCGTCCGGCCAGCGCTGGGCGTCCCGCGCGCTCTGCGCCTCGGCGAGCTTCGCCTCGGCCTGCCGTACGTGCTCCACGGAGTCGTCGGGGACGTGCTGGAGGTCCTGCCAGCAGGCCGCCGTGAAACGTCGGCGCAGCTCGCTCAGGATCGGCTCGACCTGCCCCGACCGGGTCGTCAGCGCCTGCGCGCGGGTGCGCAGGGACACCAGCCGGTGGTCGATCTCGGCGGCCCTCTCCGGCAGTCGATCGGCCTCGACCCGGACCGCCTGTGCCTCGCGGGAGACCCGCTCGGCCCGCTCCAGGGTCCCCGGCACGCCGTGCTGCCCCGCGCCCTGGTTGAGTTTGGTCAGCTCCGGCGCCAGCGCGGCCAGCCGGGCGGCGAGGTCGTCCGCCCGCAGGCCCGTCTCCCGGACCGCGTCCAGCGCGTTCGACGCGGCCAGCAGGCTCTGGCGGGCCCGCTCCACGGCCGGTGCCAGCCGGGCCAGTTGCGTCTCCGCCTTGCCGAGGAGCGGCCCGAGGCCGTCCGTGAACCGGTCCAGCTCGCCCTTGACGCGGTCCAGTTCGTCCTTCGCCCGGGTCAGCTCGCCGCGCGCCTGCGTGGCGGCGGAGGCCTCCAGGTCGTCCCGGTCCAGGTCATGGGCGTCGACGGCCTGGATGTACTGGTGGCTCGCCTCGTCGATGCGCCGGCCGACGGCCTCGAAGGCGGCGACCGCGCGCCGGGCGGCGGGCGAGTCGTCGACCGCGGTGATCGTCTCGATGGAGATCCGCAGATCCCGCTGGGCGGTGTCCAGTTCGTAGAAGGCGGCCGCGGCGGCGTCCTTCGCGGCCTGCGCCTCCGCCCGCTGGCTCTCCGCCCGCCCGCCGAACCAGCGGCGGGTGCCACCGCCGGCGAACGCGGCGGGCAGCACGGCGACGGCGACGAGGGGAAGGACGGCGAGTGCGAGGACGTCCCCGAGCGCCCGCGGACGCGCGCGCGGTGCCGACGGCGAGTACGGCCGCGCTGGTGTCGCCGTCACATCCCTCTCCCGTGCTGTGGTTCGCCCTGCCCGGAGTCATTCTCCCACCGGTTAATGACGAACACACGGGCACGTTAGTTCGCGTTCCGCACGGTGACTTTGCCGTCGCCGCTGCGCGCGGACACGACGTGCTCGCTGGAGTCGTCGCGGGGCACGGAGACGTCGACCGAGCCGTCCCCGGTGCGGGTCGTCACCTTGTAGGTGGCCCGCGGCAGCTCGATCGTCACGGACCCGTCGTCGCTGGCCGACTCCACCCGGTCCGGTACGGCCTCCAGGTCCAGGCGGATCGAGCCGTCGCGCGTGTGCGCGCTGACCTGGCGCGAGGAGACCTGCGCCCGTACCGAACCGTCGTCGGAGCGCAGGTCCAGCGGCCCGCTGGAGTCGGTGACCCGGACCGAGCCGTCGGCCGTGCGGATGCTCAGGGCGTCCTGGAAGCCCCGCGCGCGGACGCTGCCGTCGTCCTCCTCGACCTTGACGGCGACCCCGCGCGGCACCTCGATGCGGTGCTTGGCCGAGCAGTCGGCGACCACGCCCGAGCAGTGCGTCCGCAGCACCAGCCGGTCGTCCTTCATCGACCAGGTGACCTCCGGTCCGTCGCCCACCAGGACCGAGCCGTCGAACCAGCGGGTGACCCGCACCGCGCCCGCGCGGTACTCGTCCGACGCGACGATCTCCAGCGCCGAGTCGTCGGAGTCCACGGTGAGGGTCGCGCCCTCCAGGGCGAACGACCGGTGGTCGGGATGCTCGTCGTCCCCGGCGGAGGAACAGGCGGTCCCGGTGGCGGCGAGCGCGACGACGGCCCCCGCGGCGAGCACCGTACGGACCTGGACGGTGAAACGGGCCATGATGATCTCCCCCTGGGACGGACCCCGTGGCCCGCGTGGACGTCTCTGTTCTCGACACCCACGACGGTAGGGAGGCACGGGGGGCCGGACGATCCGGCGCACTCCCGGATCCGCGGTGGGGTTAACCCCCGGCCCTCCGGGCGCCGCACCGGTCCACGGATCCGGTTTGCCGGGCACGGCCTCGGGCAATGTAGGCTGTCGACTCGTCCTGGGTGCGTAGCTCAGGGGTAGAGCGCCTGCCTTACAAGCAGGATGTCGGCGGTTCGAAACCGTCCGCGCCCACCAGGAGCAGGAGAGGGTCCCCGGGATTTCCCGGGGACCCTCTCGCGTGTTCAGGGGCGGTGCTGGGCGTCCTCGCCGGGTGGTGGCGCCTCGTGGGCGTGCTTGAGGCGCATACGGGCCTCCACGCGGTCGGTGGCGGCTGTCTCCGCCCAGAAGCGGTGACCGGACACGAACACGGCCAGTTCGTGCTCGCGGCGGCGGAGCTTCTCCACCTCGGCCTGCTCGTCGGCCGTCCAGCCGGGGGAGGCGGGGCGCTCCACCTTGCGCCAGCCGCTGTCGTCACTGAAGCCGTCCAGCGGCTCGACCGACCAGGGCAGCCGCTTCAGCAGGGCCGACAGCTCGGCCCGGACCTGATGCAGCTCCTCCTGACCGGCGCGCAGGTCGCTGGGAAAGTCATAGGTCGTAGCCACGCGGCAATGGTACGCCTGTTCGATTTTGAGTAGCGAGTTTCTGAGGGTGGTTCATTCGTTCGAATGAAAGGAGGGGGAGGGGCGGTGTCAGACCTCTGTCCTACGGTGGTCGCATGGACGTCACTGGTGCGGAGCGCGGCGGGGAGCAGGTGCGGCTGGTGCCCTGGGGCGAGGGCGACCTCTGGCTGCTGGAGCGGAACAACAGCCCCGAGATGACCGACCACCTGGGCGGGCCGGAGACGCCGGAGAAGCTCGCCGACCGGCACCGGCGGTACCTGGAACCGGACTCGGGACGGATGTACCGGGTCGTGCTGGCCGAGGGCGGGGAGACCGTCGGGTCGATCGGCTACTGGGAGCGGCACTGGCAGGGCGAGCCGGTCTGGGAGACGGGGTGGGCGGTGCTGCCCGAGTTCCAGGGCAGAGGGCTGGCCGTGCGGGCGGCCCGCGCGGTCACCGAGGCCGTCCGGAAGGCCGTGCGGGAGACCGGCGGCCACCGGACCCTGCACGCCTTCCCGAGCGTGGATCACCCCGCGTCCAACGGGGTGTGCCGCGGAGCGGGGTTCACCCTGCTCGGCCGGTTCGACTTCGAGTACCCGAAGGGACACTGGATCGCGGCGAACGACTGGTGCGTCGACCTGCGTCAGTAGCCCGCTTCCCGCAACTCCCCTACCAGGCGGGCCGCCACCGGTACCGGCACCCCGTGCAGGTCGGCCGCGCGGAGCAAGGCCCCGCCGATCGCGTCCAGTTCCAGCGGGCGGCCGGCCTCGGCGTCGCGCTGCATCGACGACCTGGTGGCCGGCGGGAAGGCGTCGTAGCGGGCGAGTGCCGCCGCCGGGTCGGCGGGGGCGCCGCAGGCACGGCTCACCGCGGCCGTCTCCGCGACCAGGGCGGTCAGGTCCTCCCGGTGGCGGGTCCTGATCTCGCCCAGGGGCAGCGCGTGCCGGGTCGTGAGGAGGGCGAAGGGGGCGAGGAAGGCCATCTTCGCCCACAGCGCGGCCGTCTCGTCCGGCAGGACGCGGGTGGTCGGGCCGGCCTCCGTCAGCGCCCGCGCGAGGGCGTCGAGGCGGGGGCGGGAGACCTGGTCGCCGGTGAGGTCGACCTCCGCGAACGGGCTCGCGTGCTCGATCACGCCCGGCGCGACCCGTGTCGACTCCACGCGGATGACGGCCGGGGCCACGGCCTCCGGGCCGTACCGGGCGCGCAGGGCCGCCGGGTGCTCGACGCCGTTGAGGAAGGGCACGAGGAGGGCGTCACCGAGAGCGGCGGACGGGACGCGGGTCAGGGCCGCGTCCAGGGCGGTGTGCTTGACGGTGACCAGGACGGCGTCAACGGGGACGCGGAGTTCGGTGTCGGCCGCCACGGAGGCGGTGAAGTCGCCGAACCGCGCGCTGCGGACGCGCAGGCCGTGGGTGCGCAGGTGGCCGGCCGTGTCCTCGCCGGACAGACAGATCACGTGGTGGCCCGCGCGGGACAGGAGGCCGGCGAGAAGACCGCCGATGCCGCCCGGGCCGAGGATCGCCAGAGTGAGTTTGTTCGCCATGGTGTCGCTGTTCCTCTCGTCGGTCGGCCCCGGTCGTGGTGGCCGCCTCGGAGGTGATCATGGCAGGGGGGTGGGGGACGAGGAAAGGGGCGACGGATCGGGGTCCATGGGGTGAGACTGGGGACATGTGCCGGAGTATCAAGACGCTTCGTCCCCCTGCGCTGGCCGAGGAGGCCACCGAGGACGAGATTCGGGCTGCCGCCCTCCAGTACGTGCGGAAGGTCTCCGGGTTCCGGACGCCTGCCGCGCACAACCGGGAGGTGTTCGAGCGAGCGGTGGACGCGGTGGCGCGGGCCACGGCGGATCTGTTGGCCGAGCTGGAGGTACGGGGGGCCGCGCGGTGGCTGCGCCGGGCGGGGGGTGGACGGTGGGATTCGGGTGGCGGCAGTTCAGCCCGTCCGGCGTTTGCGGACGAGGCCCGTTCAGGGCCGATCGGGGGTCCGGGGGCGGAGCCCCCAGGGGGTCACGCGGACCGGTGGCCGGTGATGGTGGCCGCGGAGCCCCCGGAGGGTCTGCGCACGAAGTACGCCGCTCCGGCGCCTGCGGCGAAGAGGGCCAGGAAGGACACCCCCGTCGCCAGCCACGTCGCGCCGAGCCACGTCGCACCGAAGTAGCCGAGGGCGACGCTGTATGCCGCCCAGGAGAGGCCGGCGAGGGCCGACCAGGGCAGGAAGTCGCGGACACGCCGGTGCGCGGCGCCCGCGATGAGAGAGACGACCGACCGGCCGGCGGGCGCGAAACGGGCCAGGACGACGAGCGCGCCGCCACCCTCCGCGAGGGCCCCGCCGAGACGTTCCTGCGCGCTGGTCAGCCGCCGCGAACGGGAGATCGCGCGGTCCAGCCGCGCCCCGCCGCGCCGGGCGAGCCGGTAGGCCGCCAGGTCGCCGAGGACGGAGGCGGTCGCCGCGGAGAGGATGAGGGCGAGGATGTCGGGCACCTCGTGCGGCAGCCGTCCGGTCGCCGCCCCCGATCCCGCCGCCGCTGCCGTCGCCGCCGTGATGACGAGGACGCCGCTGGGGAGCACCGGAAGGAACACGTCCAGGAGGACCGACAGGGCCACCAACGCGTAGATCCATGGGGCGCCGATCAACGCCCCCACACTTTCGAACACCGCGAAATCTCCCCGTCGTCTCCCCCGTGCGACCGAACCGTGCCGCTGTGTCGCGGGGGAGCGGCAGGTGCGGCCAATGACAGCCATACAGCGTACGCCCGGGGTGTGACAGGAGGTTCACGGGGGGCTCGTGTGTTCAACACCGCGTGTTCACACGGGGACGGCCCGTGCGGGCGAGAGGCGCCCTCCCCGCGGCTGCGGGAAGGGCGCCGGGGGTCGCGTGAAGGTCAGGCCGCGACGGGGGACTGCTCGGCGGCCGGCTTCCGCTCCGCCGTCGTGCGCCGGGCGAGCAGCCGGTCCGCGCCGAGCGCGCCGGAGCCGGTGAAGACCAGCAGCAGGAAGGCCCAGGCGAACATCGCGGAGGCCTCGCCGCCGTTCTGGATCGGCCACAGGGCCGTCGGCTGGTGGACGTCGAAGTACGCGTAGGCCATGGAGCCCGAGGCGAGGAAGGCGGCGGCGCGGGTCCCGAGGCCGAGCAGCGTCAGGCTGCCGCAGACGAGCTGGATCACGGCGCGTACCAGCCGGGCCAGGTGCCGGCGTCGATGGTGCCGCCGTCGCTGCCGGCCGCTCCGCCGAGGACGCCGAAGAGCGAGGCGGCGCCGTGGCAGGCGAAGAGCAGTCCGACGACGATGCGGAACAGGCCGATCGCGTAGGGCTGTGCGCTGTCGAGACGAGCGGACATGTGGGGGGACTCCTTCGGTGTCGGTCGTACGGCATGCCCTGGGGTGAGCAGGCCGCGTGGGGGCGGCGGTACCGAATGAGCGACCTACGCTAGGCGCACCTAATCAATGCTTGCAAGTTCAACATTTGGCCATGGCCGGGATTCCGTTCGGGGTTCCGTTTCGGGCGCCGTCGCACGTAGGACGGCTCTGGCCACCGCGTCCGCGTCCGAAAGCGTGACCGAATCCACCCCTGGGCGGGCCCCCGCGGCCGTCACCCAGTGCACGCCCTCCGTGGGCACGCCGAAGGCGAACCGCCTTTCGTGGCAGGCACCTCGACGGTCTATCAGGCGGTAGGGCCGCTGTGTCACGTCCAGCCCTCCCGTCTCGTAACCGTCCACCGTGTGCGGCCGGCACTGCCCCGTCCTCAGCAGGTGGGTGAGGAGCGCGTCGCCGGTGCGCCGCAGGTCCGGTTCCGGAAGCCGGGCTTCTATGAGGGTGCTCACACGGACGTCGGACCCGGGCACCTCCGGGGAGCGCGCGTGCCAGGCCCCGTCCTCCTCCAGCACCTCCAGCCGGGGGCCGAGCACCGTCACCACCCCCGCCTCGACCAGCGCGGCCAGTTCCTCGATGCGGCGGCGGGGCGGCCCGATGGACAGGAAGGCGTTGAGCGGGGTGTACCAGCGGTCGAGGTGGTCCCGGCGGGAGGCGCCCGCCAGTCCGCCGTGGTCGACGACCAGCCGCAGCTCGTTGCGCAGGTCGCGCAGCACGTCCAGGGCGGCCTTCGACGGACCCCGTACGTTGCCCAGCGCGGCCTCGGCGGCGTCCCGGCGCAGATACGCCGACAGCCACTCCCGCCACTGTCCCGGACCCGTGAACTCCCGTCCCGCATACGGCCGGGAGATGCGGGCCCAGTCCCAGCGCTCGGCCTCCGGCACGCCGAACTCGTCGAGCAGGGCGGCCTCCTGGGCGGACCGGTGCGGCACGGCGAGGAAGCGCCCGGTGAACTCCGGACGCCGTACGAGGGGTATGAGGGCCGTGTAGTAGACCGTTTCCACCTCCTTCGCCACCAGCGGCCAGATCTCCGCGAGGAAGTCGGGCGCCTCCCCGGAGTCGGCGCGCTTGCGGAAGGCCGAGATCACCTCGGGGGTGAGGACGAGCGGGGTGTGGCGGCCGTAGGGGCCCTTGGCGTTGTCGCCGCGCGCCTGGTACGGCACGCCGCGCCGCGAGCCGGCGTACAGGCGTGGCTCGCGGCCGGAGGGTATGTACCGCAGACCGCCCGCTGCGGGGAGGAAGCGGCCGCCGCGGCCGCTCGTCAGCAGGGCCATGTGGTCGAAGAAGTTCAGGCCGAGGCCGCGCAGCAGCACCGGCTCGCCGGGGCCGACGGCCGAGAGGTCGACGTCGGCCGGGTTGGCGGGCGGGACATGGCGCAGGCCGTGCCGTTCGGCGTGGGCGGCGTGACGGCGGTGGGCGGCGTCGGCGACCACCGGGAGGTGGCCCTGGGCGAGGACCACGGCGGACAGGCCGGTCAGCACCCGGCCGTCGTCCAGGGTGAGCACCTGGCGGCCGTCGGCCCCGTCGTCGAGCCGACCGCGCGGGCCGCGTGCGCGTGCACCCGCACCGGGTCCGGCGCCGCCCGCACGGTCCGCGCGAACACCCACTCCAGGTAACGGCCGTACTGCGCGCGGGTCGGATACTCGTCCGGGCCCAGTTCGCCGCCCGCCCACTCGTACAGGCTCGGGCCGGGCCGGACGGGCCCGGCGCAGTCCACGCTGTCGTCGGTGAACAGGGTCACCTGTGAGGCCACCGTGTTCATCAGCAGCTCCGGCGACTGCGCCGTACGCCAGACCCGGCCGGGGCCCGGCGGAGCGGGGTCGACGACATGGACCGTCAGCCGTACGCCGGGCGACAGCAGTTCGGGCGCGGAGGCGCAGAGGCGTTCCAGGACGCTGGTGCCGCGCGGTCCGGCACCGACGAGGGCGACGGCGACGGTGCCGGCGGCCGACGCCGGACGGAGGGGCGCCGGTTCCGTGTTCGCTGAGGACAAAGGGGGGACTCCCGGGCGTGTGGGCGCAATGGAGCGGACCGCCCACGGGACGCAGTGGACCCGTGCGGCTCACACGGCTCACTGGAAGCGGACGGTCCGCCTCATCATGCCCTCGCGCCCCGCGGAAGCCAACGCGACCCCCACCGGCCCGGCTGTCCCCCAAATCCTCCTATCGAGAGGTCAATTCCGACTCCTCCACAAGGGTGAGTCCGCCGTCCGCGGTGGCCTGTTCCAGTCGCAGCCGGGCCGAACGCCCGCGCAGGTTCAGCGTCATGAGCTGGTTGCCGAACCACGGGCCGCCCGTCTTGCGCCAGCCCACGGGCGGTCGCGGCGAGCGCCCGTGCCGTCGGAAGCCGCGCCCCAGAGCGCGGGCGAGGGCGCTCCACCCGAAGCGGAAACCCACGCGTATCGACAGCGGGATGGAGTTGTGGACCGGGGAGCAGGTGAGTTGCAGCACCCGCGCGTCGGGTGCGTCGCCGGGCCAGCGCGCCTCGGCCACGTACGCGTGGTGCACGTCCCCCGAGAGCACGAGCACGCTCGCCGGCGCCTGCGGCCCCGTCCCCGCCTCGGCCAGCAGCCGGGTCAGCGCGGCGAAGGAGTCCGGGAACGCCGCCCAGTGCTCCAGGTCCGCCGCCCGCCGCACCTTCTCCCCGATCCGCGCCCAGCGCGGCCCGCGTTCACCCCGGCACAGGGCCGCGTTCCACGCCTCGGCGTCGTGCACCAGGTGCGGCAACAGCCAGGGCAGGGAGGTGCCGACGAGGAGATGGTCGTACGACCCCGGCGCGTCCAGGGCCTGTTCGCGCACCCAGCGTGCCTCCCCGGCGTCGAGCATCGAGCGCTCGTCCTCGGCGAGGACCCGAGCGGCCCGGGTGTCCACCATCAGCAGCCGGACCCGCCCGAAGTCGCGCCGGTAGCTCCAGCGCACGCTCGCCGGCTCGGCGTCGGCCCGGCGGGCGAATTCGCGCACGAGGTCGGTGCCGTCGGGCGTGTCGCGGACGGCCGCGTAGAGCGGGTCGGCGGCCAGGGCGGCGGGGGAGACGTTCCCCAGGTGCTGGTACACCCAGTACGACATCAGGCCGCTCAGCACCCGCTCCTGCCACCAGTCGGTGGCCCGCATGTCGGCCACCCAGGCGGCGGAGGTGTTCCAGTCGTCGATGACATCGTGATCGTCGAAGATCATGCAGCTGGGCACGGTGGACAGCAGCCAGCGGACCTCGGGGTCGAGCCAGGACTCGTAGTACAGCCAGGTGTACTCCTCGTAGTCGGCGACCTCGCTGCCCGGGGGCTCGTCGAGGTCGCGGCGGCCCGCGATGCGCTGCCTGGTCGAGTCCGAGGTCTCGTCGGCGTACACCTGGTCGCCGATCAGCAGCAGGACGTCGGGCCGCTCGCCCTCCGGGTCGGCGGCGATCCGCGCGGCCAGGCTGTCCAGGGCGTCGGGGCCCACCGGGTCCGGCTCGCCCGCCGGGGGCGACGCCCACCTACAGGACCCGAAGGCCACCCGTACGCCGTCGTCGTCGGCCGGGGTGCGGATGGCCGAGGGCGGGAAGGGGGAGTCGTCGGGCGGCCACATGCGTGTGCCGTCGAGGAACACCTCGTACGGCGTGGCCGTGCCCGGCGTGAGCCCGGTGACCGGGATCAGGGCGTAGTGGTGTCCCGCCACCTGGAAGGTGCGGGTCGTGCCGCCTGAGCCGTCCGCGCAGCGCACCTCGGCGGCGCACGGACGGCTCGCCTCGATCCAGACCGTCGCGGACGAACCGTCGGCGTATCTCAGCAAGGGTCCCAGCCGCAGTTCGGCCACGTGATCGCCTCCTCCGTCGTCCCGTACGGTACGGAACGACGGAGGGGGATGGGGAGATTCCTTCCAGCGATTCCGGATCAGCAGCTCGCGAGGTGGTTGGTGAGGGCGCTCTTCTCGGCGGAGTCCACGGAGAGGCCGTAGTAGTACTTCACCTGGACCCAGGCGCGGACGTACGTGCAGCGGTAGGCCGTGCGCGAGGGCATCCAGGTGGCGGGGTCCTGGTCGCCCTTGGCCTGGTTGACGTTGTCGGTGACCGCGATGAGCTGCGGGCGGGTGAGGTCGTTGGCGAAGGACTGGCGGCGGGCGGTGGTCCAGCTGTCGGCGCCGGAGTCCCAGGCCTCGGCGAGCGGCACCAGGTGGTCGATGTCGACGTCGGAGGCGGCGGTCCAGGTCGCGCCCTCGTAGACCGAGTACCAGCTGCCGCTGGTGGCGGCGCAGGCGGAGTCCTGGACGACGTTCGTGCCGTCGCGCTTCAGGACGACCTCGCGGGTGTTGCAGGCGCCGGACTGGGTGATCCAGTGCGGGAACAGGTCGCGGTTGTAGCCGGTGCGGTCCTCGGTCGCCACGGTGAGCGAGGCGAGGTAGGTGCGGGCGGTGGTGGCGCTGACCGGGGTGGGGAGGGCCGCCGAGGCGCTCGGGGAGTTGAAGAGGGCGGCGGAGGCTATCAGTCCGGTGAGCGCCGCGAGTATGCTGACCCGTCGACGCGCGTAGAACTTCGACATGCGAACTCCCTTGAGGGGTGGGGGCGTTGCGGTGCGAGCGAGGGAATGCTCGCGGGGCCGCATTGCGGGGAGGTGTGCGCGCGGTAAGAAGCTAGTGACGTGCACATGACACAACAAGGGGTGTGACGGGACTTTCGGTTCCGGCGACCGCTCCGGTGGCCGGACGGGGTGGGGCGGGGCGGGTTCAGGGTGCTCTCGCGGTTGGCGGCGGGGCGTTCCCTGTGATTGGTGCCAGGGTGCTTCCGTGGTCGGCGCCAAGGCGCTCCGGCGGTCGGCGCCAGGGCGCGTTCCCGCCGTTGGCGCGGTTGGCGCCAAGGCGCTCCCGCGGTCGGTCCCAGGGCGTTCCCGCGGTCGGCGCCGCTCGGGACGGGCTGCCTGTGTCCGCTCCGTGGTCGCCCCGAGGGTCGGTGCCGGGGTCACGTACTATGGACGGCGCAGAAGGGGAGTAGCTCTTCGCCGGACCGTCGACATACTGCTCAGCTCGTCTGAGCCGGCGCCCGGAGGCAGACCCTCACCCGGTCGGCCAGCGAGACCTTCGGCAAGCAGTGCACCTCCGTGCCGTACGGCACGGAGCAGACGTGTGCTGCCGTGCCGAGGTGTCCTGTGCGAAGGAAACAGCACTCTCGGTGGGGCAGCCCGACCGATTGAGGACCCTTGATCAGCCTGACCGTGACGGCGCTCGTCTTCGGCGTCGTCTTCCTCGCCGAACTGCCGGACAAGACCGCCCTCGCCGGCCTCGTCCTCGGCACCCGCTACCGCGCGTCGTACGTCTTCGCCGGCGTCGCCGCCGCCTTCGCGCTGCACGTCACCCTCGCCGTCGCGGCCGGCAGCGTGCTGACCCTGCTGCCGCAGCAGATCGTGCACGCGCTCACCGGCGTGCTGTTCCTGGGCGGCGCGGCCGTGCTGCTGATGAAGAAGGACGAGGACGAGGAGGAGATCCGCAAGCCCGAGAACCAGTCCTTCTGGAAGGTCTCCGGGGCGGGTTTCATGCTCATCCTCGTCGCCGAGTTCGGCGACCTGACCCAGATCATGACGGCCAACCTCGCCGCCCGTTACGACGACCCGCTCTCCGTCGGTCTCGGCGCGGTGCTGGCCCTGTGGTCGGTGGCCGCACTGGGCATCGTCGGCGGGAAAGCCCTGATGAAGCGGGTGCCGCTGAAGCTGATCACCCAGATCGCGGCGGTGCTGATGCTGGGCCTCGGCGTGTGGAGCCTGTGGGAGGCGATCGCCGGCTGAGCCGCGCGCGAGCTGAACGGCAGGTGAACCCTGCCGGGGGCGGGTGGCGTGAGGGCCCGACAGTTTTGTACCGTAGAGAAACAAAGTGGCTCCCGTCCGTTTTCCCTGACCGGCGGGCGGGGCCGCCTTGTTTCCCGCGTGCCTGCGCACGCGCCCGTCCGCGCTGGGAGTCGCCGATGCCGGCCGCCGAGTCCACCACCGTCCTGACCGCCCGTGCCCTCCTCCTCGACATGGACGGCACCCTCGTGAACTCCGACGCCGTCGTGGAACGCGTCTGGCGGCGCTGGGCCGACCGGCACGGCTTGGACGGCGACGAGGTCATGAAGGTCGTCCACGGCCGCCAGGGGTACGCCTCGATGGCCGTCCTGCTGCCGCATCGCCCCATGGAGCAGAACCTCGCCGACAACGCGCGGATGCTCGCCGAGGAGACCGCCGACATGGACGGCGTCGTCCCGGTGCCCGGCGCCTCCGCGTTCCTCGCCTCCCTCCGCGACGTCCCGCACGCCCTGGTCACCTCGGCGGACGTCCCCCTCTCGACGGCCCGCATGGCCGCGGCGGGCCTTCCCCTCCCGGAGATCCGCGTCACCGCGGAATCGGTCGGCGCGAGCAAACCGGACCCCGAGGGCTTCCTCAAGGGCGCGGCCGAGCTGGGCGTGTCCCCGGCGGAGTGCGTCGTCTTCGAGGACTCGGGGGCGGGAATCGCGGCGGGGCGCGCCGCGGGGATGCGGGTGGTGGGGATCGGGCCGCGGGCGGTGGCGCACCGGCCGGACGTGGTGGTGCGGGATCTGACGGTGGTGCGGGTGGAGGTCGTGGGGAACGGGGTCCGGATCCACGTGGGGGAGTAGACGCCCGACGCCGACGCCGACGCCGGCGCCCGAGGGCGGGTCGCGTTGCCCGGCACTTACGGGATGCCGCCTGTGCCCGTCCGCGCCGCCCGTGCCCGTCCGCGTCACCCGTGCCCGTCTGCGCCGCCTGTGCCCGTCTGCGCCCGTCCGCGTCACCCGTGCCCGCCTGCGCCGCCCGTCCCGTCTACGCCGCCCGTGCCCGCCTGCCCGCCCGCGGTACGCGCCGCCCCCAGGCGGGCACGCCTGCCCGCAGGCTGGTACGGAGGCGCAGCGCGCCCCGCCGCTACGGCTCCTTCGTCTCCGACTCCAGGCTCGTCCGGGTGGCCAACCCGTACTCGCCGAGTTCGTCCCCCTTGATGCCCCGCGACCACTGGTAGTTGCGGAGGGCTTCCTCGACCCGGTTGCCGAACACCCCGTTCGCCTCGTCGTTGAAGAGGTACACCTGCCGCAGCCGCAGCTGGAGTTCGGTCACCTCGGGCCCGCGGTCCCCGCGGCGCAGGACGGTCACCTCGCCGCTGCCGCCCTCCGCCCCGTTCCCCGGCGTGAGGGACTCGGTGGCCTGGGTGGTGGGCGCGCTCGGGCTCGGCTCGGTCGTGCGGGAGGGAGACGGGGAGGCGCTGGACTCCGTGGCGGACGGTGACGCGCTCGCGCTCTCGGAGGGCGACGGCGAGGCGCTAGACGCCGACGGGGACGCCGAACGGCTCGCCGACGGCGATGCCGCGGGCGCGCTGGTCGAGGTGTCCGGAACGGCCGCGCGGACCTCCTCCGGGGCGGCCTGGTCGCGGGTCGGCGTCTCGTAGGAGAACAGCCCGCTGGCGAACCCGGCCGCGGCGATCACGGCGACGGCGGCACCGGCCGAGGCGATCAGCAGCGTACGGCGCCGACGGCCGCCCGGGGCCTCTTCGTCGTCGTACCGCCCGCTCCCGGAGTCCTCGCCCGCCTCGAACAGGCTCAGGTCCGTGTCGCTGGGCGTCGAGCCGGAGGATGCGAGCGGCGTCGGCACCGGGGCTGTACCGGACGGGTCGACGGCGCGCAGGACCATGGTCGCGTCGGCCGCCGCGTCACCGGGAGGAACCGGCCGAACCGCGGGCAACGGCGTCGTCGCGTCATCGGCGGGAGCCTCCCCGCCGTCCCCGGCCCCTTCCCCCAGTTCCACGTACGGCCGTATCCGCAGCGGGTCGAAGCCCTCCGCCGCTGCCACCTCCGCCTCGCGGGTGTCGCGCAGGGCGTCGGAGGCGCGCTGCGCGCACGCGCACGTCGGGGCGTTGTCCGCCGCCCGGAGCGCACCGCACTGCGGACACGGATGCCCATGCCGCTCAGGGCGCGCCGGTTCACCCGGTCGCCCCTGTCGGTCCGTCGGATCGTTCACCCGTTCGTCCCTCCCCATCCAAACTCCAAGGATTATGCAGATCCTCCACACGACCGGCTGCCCGCGACCCCCGGAACGGGGGGTTCCGGCAGGACTCGACAGGCCATAACGGGACACACCGATCACGATGGGAGATGTCCACGCGAGCCTCAGGAGGCATCCATGGCCTTGGACGCGCAGGCCCGGACGGGGGATCCCCGTCCGGAGCAGGTGCCCGGGAACGTCCTCGTGTCGATCGGCGCACTGCTGCTCGGCATGCTGCTCGCCGCCCTCGACCAGACGATCGTGTCGACGGCGCTGCCCACGATCGTCAGCGAACTGGGCGGCATGGAACACCTCTCCTGGGTGGTCACGGCGTACCTGCTGGCGTCGACCGCCGCCACCCCGCTGTGGGGCAAACTGGGCGACCAGTACGGGCGCAAGAGGCTGTTCCAGATCGCGATCGTGATCTTCCTGATCGGCTCGGCGCTGTGCGGGATGGCGCAGAACATGCCGCAGCTCATCGGATTCCGCGCGCTCCAGGGGCTGGGCGGCGGCGGGTTGATGGTGCTGTCGATGGCGATCGTCGGCGACATCGTCCCGCCGCGTGAACGTGGCCGCTACCAGGGCCTGTTCGGCGCGGTCTTCGGGACGACGAGTGTCCTCGGGCCGCTCCTGGGCGGCCTGTTCACCGAGCATCTGAGCTGGCGCTGGGTCTTCTACGTCAACCTCCCGCTCGGTGTCGTCGCGCTCGCCGTCATCGCCACCGTCCTGCGCATCCCGCGCAAGTCGGCGAAGCACGTCATCGACTACCTGGGCACCCTCCTCATCGCCTCCGTCGCCACCTGCCTGGTGCTGGTGGCCTCGCTGGGCGGCACCACCTGGGGCTGGGGCTCGCCGCAGATCGTCGGACTCGCCGTGCTGGGCGTCGTCCTGGCCTTCGTCTTCGTGGCCGTGGAGCGCAGGGCCGCCGAACCCGTGCTGCCGCTCAAGCTGTTCCGCATCCGCACCTTCACGCTGTCCGCCGTGATCAGCTTCATCGTGGGCTTCGCGATGTTCGGCGCGATGACCTATCTGCCGACCTTCCTCCAGGTCGTGCAGGGCGTCTCGCCGACCCTGTCCGGCGTGCACATGCTGCCGATGGTGGCCGGTCTGCTGCTGGCGTCGACGGCGTCCGGACAGATCGTCAGCCGCACCGGCCGCTGGAAGGTGTTCCCGGTCACCGGCACCGCCGTGACGGCCGTCGGCCTGCTTCTGCTGCACCAGCTCGACGAGCACAGCTCCACCGCCGAGATGAGCGCGTTCTTCTTCGTCTTCGGCCTGGGACTCGGCCTGGTGATGCAGGTCCTGGTCCTCATCGTGCAGAACGCCGTCTCCTACGAGGATCTCGGCGTCGCCACCTCCGGCGCGACCTTCTTCCGCTCCATCGGGGCCTCGTTCGGCGTCGCCATCTTCGGCACGGTCTTCACGAACCGCCTCGGCGACAAGCTCGCGGACGCCTTCCGGGGCGTGGACCTCCCGCCGGCGGTCTCCCTCGACGCGCTGGAGGCCGACCCGCGCGTCATCGCAGACCTGCCCGCCGCGCTGCGCCCGCAGGTCCTGCACGCCTACGCCTCGTCCATCACGGACGTCTTCCTGTACGCCGCGCCGGTCGCCGTCCTCGGTTTCCTTCTCGCCTGGTTCCTGAAGGAGGACCCGCTGCGCGGCTCGGTCACCGCGCCGGACGTGACGGAGACGCTGGCCAGCAACCCGGTCGAGCGCTCGTCGTACGACGAGGTGTGCCGGGCGCTGTCCGTCCTCGGTACCCGGGAGGGCCGCCGCGAGATCTACCGGACGATCACCGACCGGGCCGGCTACGACCTGCTGCCCGCCGCCAGCTGGATGCTGCTGCGGATGAAGCGCCACGGCAGCGTCGAGCCGGGCAGGCTCGCCGAGCGCGTCCCCGTCCCGCTGCCGGTGATCCTGGCCGCCGCCCGGCAGGTCGAGGAACGCCGGCTGGCCGTGCGCGAGGGCCTCGACCTGGTGCCGACCGACGAGGGCCGCGAGGTCGCCGACCACCTCTCGCGGGCCGCGAGGAGTCGCTCGCCGAACTGCTCGGCGACTGGTGGGGCCCGGACCGCCCCACCGACCTGACACAACTGGTGCGGGAACTGAACGCCGAACTGTGCGGCTCCGACCGCGAGCAGCCGCACGGCGAACGCCCGGCGGCCCGGTTCAGCTGAGGCGCGAGCCGCCGGGCTCTTCGCCGGTCACGTCCCCGGTCACCCCCGTCCACGTCCGCCCGCTCACGTCCACGCCGGTCAGGTCCTTGGCGAACCAGTGCTCGGCGTACGGGTCGTCGTTGTGCGGGGCGCCCTCCCGGTATCCGAGGCGGGCGTACAGCGCGCGGGCCTCGACGAGGTCGCCGCGGGTGTCGAGGACCATCCGTTTGGCGCCCAGCGCGCGGGCGGCCTCCTCGGCGGCCCCGACGAGCAGCGGCCCGCCTCCCCTGCCGCGCGCCCCCGGCCGCAGGAACACCCGCGTCAGCTCGGCCGTCGACGCGTCCAGCAGCCGTACCCCCGCACTTCCGGCCGGCTCCCCGTCGTACCGCGCGACGAGCAACCGGCCGGTCGGGGGCGCCAGTTCGGTCCCCGGGTGGGCGGCGATCTCCCGCTCCAGCTCGGCGGGATCGGTCCGCCGCCCCTCGTGCAGCAGGTACCAGCGGTCGCTGACCTCGGTGTAGTACTCCCGCCACAGCGCGGCGGCGACGGGGGAGTCCACGGGTTCCGGGGCGACGATCCAGGTCATGCCGGCCATTCTCGCGGGGGCCCACGGGGCGCGCGACCACATATGCGTGGGCAGGGTACGACGTCCGCGGCCGTTTGTCCGGCGCTGTGCGGGCAACCCGCACAGTGAACCGGCCCGCGGGGCCGAAACACCGGAAGGCAACCATGTCCACAGGCGTGATCATCGCTCTCATCGTGATCGTGGCGGTCGTCGTCGCCGTCGCGGCCGTGCTGGCCGCACGGGCCCGAGGGTCGTCACAGGGAGGACGTGGCCTGAAGCGCCGCTTCGGGCCCGAGTACGACCGGGCCGTGGCCCGGCACGACGGGGACGTCAAGGCGGCCGAGCGGGAACTCGGCGGCCTCGTGGAACGGCACGGCGGGCTGAAGGAGCGGCCCCTGGAGCCCGCGGAGCGCGAGCGGTTCGAGGCCCGCTGGGCCGCGGCGCAGGAGCGCTTCGTCGACTCCCCGCGCGAGGCGGTCGCCGAGGCGGACCGGATCCTCGCCGACGCCGCGGCGCCCGCGGCTACCCGGACGGCGGGCAGTACGACGAGCAGGTCGCCGCGCTCGCCGTGCACCACGCCGACCACGTGCAGGGCTACCGGCACGTGCACCACGTCACCCGCTTCCACCAGGACGGTGGCGCACGGGGCGGCGAGGCCCCCGGCACCGAGGACCTGCGGGCCGCCATGGTCGAGGCCCGCGCCCTCTTCGACGACCTGGTCGGCGAGGGCCGCCACCGGGCGCCGACGACCCGGCCTCCGGAGGACCGTCAGGCCACGCGCCACGAGGGACGCTCCGGCTTCCACCTGCCGGGCTTCCACCGCCACCAGACCAAGCAGGGGTGAACAGGCATGTCTGACGTGACCTCCGGCGGCGACTACCGCCGCGCGACACAGGACCAGGAAACGGCACAGGAGCAGGCACGACCCCGAGTCGTACCGCTGGGAGAGACCCAGGGACAGGGACAGGGACAGGGACAGGGCCTGAGCCAGGGGGAGGGGCGGAGCGTGGGCACGTCGTCGCCGCGGAACCCGGCGGCCGACCCCGACGGGCCGAGCGTCGACCCCGTCACCGGCGGCCGGGACACGCGTCCCACCACACCTGGTGGCCTCCCGGCCGGAGCCGTCGAGGACAGCGGCGGGATCGGCGCCCAGCGGGGCACCGGCGCGGCCCATGGGACCGACGACGCCCGCTCGGCCGAAAGGCCCTCGCTGCTCCCGCACGACGAGTCCGACAAGCTCTCCTCGCGGATGCAGCACGCGGTGGCCGGCTTCGTGGACCGGCCCCGCGACGCCGTCGAGGAGGCCGACCAGGTCCTGGAGGACCTCGCCGCCCGCCTCACCGAAGCCGTGAACAGCCGCCGTCGTACGCTGCGCGGTTCCTGGCAGCTCGCCGACGACAAGAAGGGCGACGCCGCGACGACCGCCGACACCGAGCAGCTCCGGCTGGCCCTGCGGGACTACCGCGAGCTGACCGACCGGCTCCTGCACATCTAGGTCAGGCCCTGGGGCCTGTCGTTCGGATCAGGTCGCAGGAAATCGACGGCGCTGTTCAGTGCCGGTGAGCGGGGTCTGGTGCGTGCGGCTGCAAGGCGGAGGAGGGCGTCGACGCGGAGCGTCGGCAACCGACGACAACGCGGCAGATGCGCGTGCCGGACCCCGCGTCTGCGACGTGATCCAAACGACAGGCCTCAGCCGTCCCCGGCCGCCGCCCGGCGCTCCCGCCACTGGCGTACGACCTCTTCGACGTCGTACGGCCTCATGCCCAGCGGGGGGCCGGGCGGCGGCCTGAACATCATGTCGCGGAGCTTGACGTTGACGTCCGTGACGATCTTCCGGGCGATGCGCTCCGAGGGCGCCGCGTACGCCGCGGCGAGAGCGTCCTCCGCCTCCTTGCGCAGGGCCAGCGCGGGGGGCAGCACCGAGAGCCCCTCGCGCGCCATCTTGCGCCTGATCCACCACATTTCGTCGTACGGACCCTCGATCTCCGGGTCCAACGGCCTTCCCAGCCCTGGGAGTTGATCGAACTCGCCACGTCGCTCCGCATCCTGGATCTGCTTGTCGATCCAGGACTCGAACGGGACACCCGGTGGCTTTCGCTCGGTCATGGGTCCATTGTGCCGGACGCGGCGGGGCCGGGCGATTTAGTATGCGGCGGCTGTGCACGCACAGTCCGGACGCTGTCGGACAGACATCTCTTGAGGAGCGCACGTGCTCGAACTCACCATGGCAACCGTCTCCGGGACGGAAGAGGGTGCCACGGCCGGCATGCTCATGGCCGACTCGCCCAGCGAGCCGGGCGCCGTGCTGCGGGTGGGCCGGGACAAGTCCGTGTGCCGCCTCGCCACGCCCGAGGAGTGGCTGTTCGTCTCCCGGGTGCACCTCGAGTTTCTCTGCGGTCCCGAAGGCGTCTGGCAGGTCAGCTGGCTGCGCGGCTCCCAGCCGGACCCGTCCTCGGAGGTCCGGCTGGTGGTCGGCGAGTACGCCCAGACCATCGCCTACGGCGGGACCGTGCGGCTCCCGCGCGGCGGCAACGGCGAGATCGTCGTCACGGACCGCACCGGCCCGCGCAGCGTCAACGTGGGCTTCTACCACGAGGCGTGAGACCTGGCGAGGGCCGGCCCGGGCGTCGGGGTTACGCCAGCACGCGCGCCAGAGCGAAGCCGTCGTAGCCCTTGGAGCCCACCGTCTGGATCGCCGTACCGCTCAACCTCGGGTGCGCGCCCATGAGTTCGATGGCGTCGCGGGTGCCCTGCACGTCGCCCGCGCCGCTGTCCGCGTCGACCACCCGGCCGCCCCGTACGACGTTGTCGACGACGATCAGGCTGCCGGCGCTGGTGAGCCGCAGCGCCCACTCCAGATAGCGGGCGTTGTTGACCTTGTCGGCGTCGATGAAGACCAGGTCGAACGGTGGCGGGTTCTCGTCCGCCAGCAGGGGCAGCGAGTCCAGGGCCGCGCCCACCCGCACCTCGACCTGTTTGTCGAGGCCCGCGCGCGCGATGTTGCGGGTGGCGACCTCGGCGTGCTTCGGGCTGTACTCCAGCGACACGAGCCTGCCGTCGGCCGGGAGGGCGCGGCCCAGCCAGATGGTGCTGTACCCGCCGAGTGTGCCGATCTCCAGAATGGTCCGGGCACCCTGGATCTCCGCGAGGAGCTGGAGCAGCTTGCCCTGGTTCGCCGTGACGTTGGCCTGGGGCAGTTCGGCCGCCTCGCTGTCGCGCAGCGCGGCCGCGGTCACCTCGTCGTCCGGGGCGAGGTGGGCGGTGAAGTAGGCGTCGACGGTGTCCCAGATCTGCGACTCGCTCATGCGCTCTGCCTCTCAGTTGCCGACATGACTCGTTAGGAACGCTAACTAGTCTGTCAACGCCGTACGCCGTGCCCGAGTTCCCCCTCGCCCGGAACTCACAGGGTCCGCACCGGCCCGATTCAGCCGTTCGGCCCAGGCGGGGTGGGAGCCCGGCCCCGTGCGGCCCGAGCGTGACCCTCACGTCACCAGCGGCGCCGGGCCGCCCCCGACGGTCGGCAGCCGGACCGGGACCCGGCCACCGTGAGCAGCCGGTCCGCACCGCCGCCGGGCGCAGTCTCGGCTCCGCCTCCCCAGGCCCGCCCTCCGACACAGGGACCACCCGCCGGTACGCCATGTCCCTCGCCGTCCGGCGCAGCCCGTGGTCCGCCGAGATCGCCGCCGGCTCCGGGAAGCGCTGGGTGAGCACCGTCAGGAACGGCGTTCTCCGCCGCCGGCCCGCCCAGCGGGCCCTCGTCCGTGCCCACGGGCATCGCCCGAACACCTCCGTCCGTCGTGACCGGCGTGTCGGTCACACCCGTGGATCACCGTCCGGGTCCACGACGAACGGGCCCGAAGGATCACCGTCCGGGTCCACGACGAACGGGCCCGAGGTGCCGGTTGCGTGGAGCCGGTCGTGGGCGCAGGTCGTGGGCGCCGGTCGGGGTCGGGCCGTGACCGACCCCGCACCCCCGCGGGAACGACACCTCCCCAGGAGCACTATCGTCTTCCGGACAAAAGGAGAACGGACGTCAGGTGAATGCGGGGCGGCTTGCGTCTCTGTCCGGGGGTGCCGCGAGCCTCATAGGGTTCGTGAAGACTGACCCCACGACGGAACGCGTGGGACCTACGGGGCGGGAGGCCTACGAGGCGTGGCGGATGCGGAGCAGAGCGGACGACCGGCGGAACCGTTCGGAGCGGCGGCGGTCGACACGGCGAGAGCGCGTCTGCGCATGGCCCGCCTCGGCCTCTGGCTGGTAGCGGCGGTCCTCGCCGTCCGGCAGGTGGCCGTCGTCCTCGGCACCCCGCGCGGAGAGCGACTGACGGACCTGGAGACCTGGGTCGGGCCGAACGGCGTCCTGCACGTCAACGGTTCGCTCTACGACTCGACGCGCTTCACCGGCACCCCGTTCGGCGGGCTCGTCCTCAAGCCCCTCACGCGCGCGGCCGAACAGGCCCTCGGCTGGGGCTGGACCTTCGGCACCCTGCTGCTGGTGGCCGCCCTCGGGCTCGTCGTCGCGCGGGCCCTGCCGCAGCCGGTGAGCAGACGCACCTCGCTGCTGGCCGCGCCCGTCGCGATCAGCCTGCTGATGCTGTCCCTTCCCGTCCGCAACACCCTCTGGCTCGGCCAGACCAGCATCATCCCCGTCCTGCTCGTCCTGCTCGGCTGCTTCGTCGTACGCGGGCGGCACGCGGGCGGCGCGCTGATCGGCCTGGCGGCGGCCCTCCAGCCGACCGTCCTGCTGTTCGCCCCGCTGCTGTGGGTCACCGGCCGGCGCCGGGCGCCGCGACCGCGGGGGCGTCGTTCCTGGCCTGCACGCTGCTCGCCTGGGCGGCCATGCCGCACGACTCGTACACCTACTGGGTCCACCACATGGCGGGCGTGGGCCTCGGCGGCAGGGCGGACGCCCTCGGCAACCAGTCCCTGCACGGCGCCCTGCTGCGCTTCGGCCTCTCCGGCCCGCTGGAGATCGCCCTGTTCCTGACGCTGGGCGCGGGCGTCGCCGCGCTCGGCATCCGCCGGGCGGTGCGCTACGCCCGCGACGGCCAGCTCCTGCTGGCGGTAGCGATCACCGGCTGTACCGCCATCCTCGTGTCCCCGACGACCTGGCAGCACCAGCTCCTCTGGGTCCTGCCGGCGGTCGTCGGCCGGGTCGGCAAGCGCGCCTCGGACCGGTACGTGTGGCCGGTCGCCGTCATCCTGGTCATGACCCTCCCGGCGAAGATGATGCTGCCGGACATGGCGGCCCTGTACCCCCTGCGCGACAACGTCGTCCTCCTCGCCGCGCTGGCCGCCGCGACGGTCATGCCCTTCCTGTCGCGCACCTCCCCGTACTACCGGACCCCGATCCCCACGCGGTACGCCGCCCCCGTCCCGGCCCGCTGGAAACACGTCCCGCTGCTGCCGGTTCTGCGCCGGGTCCTCACCCGCCCCAACCTGCTCCTGGAGCTGCTGCTCATCCGCGTCACCTACGCGGCGTACCAGCAGGTCAGGCTCGCGGCGACGGGCGGGACCATCTCGGGCGGACGGGAGCGGGCGGAGGCCCACGGCCGCGAGATCCTCGACATCGAGCGCTTCCTGCACATCGACATCGAGCACTGGGCCAACCACGCGGTCGTCGAGGTCGGCTGGCTGCGCGACTTCTTCGACTTCTACTACACCTCGTTCCACTTCGCGGTCCCGCTGTCGGTGCTGGCCGTCCTCTACTGGCGCCGCCCGGTGGACTACCGCTGGGCCCGCTCCTCCCTCGGCTTCGCGACCCTGCTCGCGCTGGTCGGCTTCTGGCTGTACCCGCTGGCTCCGCCCCGCCTGATGCCGGGCCTCGGCATCATCGACACCGTCCACGGAGTCCAGGACTTCACCCAGCCCGACTACGGCACCCTGACGTCCCTGACCAACCAGTACGCGGCGATGCCGTCCCTGCACTTCGGCTGGTCCCTGTGGTGCGGTCTGGCGATCGCGATCGTCGCCCCGAAGTGGTGGATGAAGGCCCTGGGCCTCCTGCACCCCCTCTTCACGGTCTCCGCGATCGTGGCCACCGGCAACCACTGGCTCCTCGACGCGGTGGGCGGCGCGGCGGTCGTCCTGGCCGGCTTCGGGCTGGCGTACGTGTTGCAGGGGCCGCGGGCGGGGTCGGCGGCGGCCACGGCCACGAAGGACGAGCTGGAACCGGAGAAGGAACGGACGGCCAGCGCCTGAAGGGCCGGGGGCCTCGGTGCCTGAGGCTCCGACGCACTCGAACTGCGACTGCGTGGAGATCGCCGAGGCCCCCGCCATCGCCGCCATCGCCGAGGCCCCCGCCACCGCCGCCGTCCGCGACTCCAGGATCCCGGCGGGCCCGATCCTCAGGGCCGAGCCCGCCGCGTTCTCGACGTTCCTCCGGTGGACTACAGCCGCTGGATGATCGTCCCCGTGGCCAAGCCGCCCCCCGCGCACATCGTGATCAGGGCGAACTCCCTGTCGGTGCGTTCCAGTTCGTGCAGTGCCGTCGTGATCAGGCGGGCGCCCGTCGCTCCTACCGGGTGACCGAGGGCGATCCCGCCGCCGTTCACGTTGACCTTGTCGAGGTCCTGGTCGAAGACCTTCGTCCAGCTCAACACCACCGAGGCGAAGGCTTCGTTGATCTCGACGAGGTCGATGTCCTTCAGGGACATGCCCGCCTTGCCGAGCACAGCCCGCGTCGCGTCGATCGGGCCGTCCAGGTGGAAGTGGGGGTCGGCGCCCACCAGGGCCTGGGCCACGATCCTCGCCCTCGGCTTCAGCTTCAGGGCGCGGGCCATCCGCTTCGACGACCACATGATCGCCGCCGCGCCGTCCGAGATCTGCGAGGAGTTGCCGGCCGTGTGGACCGCTGTGGGCATGACGGGCTTGAGGCGCGACAGCGCCTCCAGCGACGTGTCCCGCAGGCCTTCGTCCCGGTCCACCAGGCGCCACATGCCCTGGCCCGCCGCCTGTTCCTCCTCCGTCGTCGGGACCTGGACGGCGAAGGTCTCCCTCTTGAAGCGTTCCTCCGACCAGGCCGCCGCCGCCCGTTCCTGGGAGAGCAGGCCCAGCCTGTCGACGTCCTCCCGGCTCAGACCCCGGTGGCGCGCGATGCGTTCCGCCGCCTCGAACTGGTTCGGGAGGTCGACGTTCCACTCCTCCGGGAACGGCTTTCCCGGACCGTGCTTCGAGCCCGAGCCCAGCGGGACCCGGGACATCGCCTCGACCCCGCAGCTGATGCCCACGTCGATCACGCCCGCCGCGATCATGTTCGCCGTCATGTGGGACGCCTGCTGCGACGAGCCGCACTGGCAGTCGACCGTCGTCGCCGCCGTCTCGTACGGGAGGCCCACCGTCAGCCAGGCCGTGCGCGCGGGGTTCATGGACTGTTCGCCGGCGTGGGTGACCGTGCCGCCCACTATCTGCTCCACGGCGTCGGCGGGGATGCCGGTGCGGCCGAGGACCTCGCGGTAGGTCTCGCCGAGGAGATAGGCGGGGTGCAGGTTGGCGAGCGCGCCGCCGCGCTTGCCGATGGGGGTGCGGACTGCTTCCACGATCACGGGTTCGGCGGCCATGGGTGCGGATCCTCTCGGGGGGCGGCTCTCCTCCGGACGTACGGCACTACAGAACTAGAACATGTACTAGTTCTGTTGAGCAGTCTGATGACGTGATGTGCGTCACCGCAAGGGTCTTGCAGCCTTCGGGTGCCTGAACTACCTTCACCGGAACCTGTTTCTGATGAACCGTCAGAAAAGCTGCCTTCTGGCTGGAGCTGCCCATGCCCTGTCCGGCGCTTCCCGACGGGTTCGACTTCACCGACCCCGACCTGCTGCAACACCGTGTGCCGCTCCCGGAGTTCGCCGAGCTGCGGCTGGCCGAACCGGTCCGCTGGATCCCGCAGTCGCGGAACGTGGCCGGCTTCGAGGACGAGGGCTACTGGGCGGTGACCCGGCACGCCGACGTCCGGTACGTCTCGACCCACCCCGAGATCTTCTCCTCCACCCTCAACACCGCGATCATCCGCTTCAACGAACACATCGCCCGCGACTCCATCGACGCGCAGCGGCTCATCCTGCTGAACATGGACCCGCCGGAGCACACGCGGGTGCGGCAGATCGTGCAGCGGGGGTTCACCCCCCGGTCCATCCGGGCGCTGGAGCAGCGGCTGCGGGAGCGGGCCACCGCCATCGTCGCCGAGGCCCGCGCGCTCGACGGGCCCTTCGACTTCGTCACCTCGGTCGCCTGCGAACTGCCCCTCCAGGCCATCGCCGAGCTGATCGGCATACCCCAGGACGACCGGACCAGGATCTTCGACTGGTCCAACAAGATGATCGCCTACGACGACCCCGAGTACGCCGTCACCGAGGAGGTCGGCGCCCGGTCCGCCGCCGAGATCATCGCGTACGCCATGAGCATGGCCGCGGAGCGCAAGCGCTGCCCGGCCCGCGACATCGTCTCCACGCTGGTAGCCGCCGAGGACGAGGGGAACCTGAACTCGGACGAGTTCGGGTTCTTCGTGCTCATGCTGGCCGTGGCCGGCAACGAGACCACCCGCAACGCCATCACCCACGGCATGCACGCCTTCCTCACCCACCCCGAGCAGTGGGAGCTGTACAAGCGGGAGCGGCCCGCGACCGCCGCCGAGGAGATCGTGCGCTGGGCCGCGCCCGTGGCCGCCTTCCAGCGGACCGCCACGCAGGACACCGAGCTGGGCGGGAAGACGATCAGGAAGGGGGACCGGGTCGGCCTGTTCTACGCCTCCGCCAACCACGACCCCGAGGTGTTCGACCGGCCCGACGAGTTCGACGTCACCCGGGACCCCAATCCCCACCTTGGCTTCGGTGGCGGCGGGCCGCACTTCTGCCTCGGCAAGTCCCTCGCGGTGCTGGAGATCGACCTCATCTTCAACGCCCTCGCCGACGCGATGCCACGGATGCGGCTCGTCGAGGACCCGCGGCGGCTGCGGTCCGCGTGGATCAACGGGGTGAAGGAGCTGCGGGTCAGCGCCGGTGAGTGACGCGGGCACGCGGAGAACCGCGTCGGAACAGGCGTGAGGCGGCGGCCCCCGGGGATCGGGTGGCCGCCGCCTCACGCGTGCGGGGGGTGGTGGGCCCGGGAGCCCTGGGGTCCGGCTCAGTACCAGCCGTTGGCCTGCCAGAAGGCCCACGCGCCGGCCGGGCTGCCGTAACGGGAGTTCATGTAGTCCAGACCCCACTCGATCTGGGTCTTGGGGTTGGTCTTCCAGTCGGAGCCGGCCGAGGCCATCTTGTTGCCCGGCAGAGCCTGGACCAGGCCGTAGGCGCCGGACGAGGCGTTGGTGGCGTCGACATCCCAGCCGCTCTCGTGCTCCACGATCTTGCTGAACGCGTTGAACTGCGCGGCGTCCGGGATCATCTTGTGCGCGATCGCCTTGGCCTGGGAGGCGGAGGTCACGGTCGAGGCCTGGGCGGGGGCCGCGGACAGCGCCATGCCGGCGGTCGCGGCGGCCAGGGCGGCGGCGGTGAGGGCCTTCTTCGGGGAGGCGATGCGGCGGATGACGGAGACGGACACGGAGAACCTTTTCCTTCGGGGACAGGGGCGTCGCGGTGCATGCCGGAGTCACGCGGTGCGTGGCCGCACCGCGTGGTGTGCGGCGGGGGGCTTGCATGCGTCGGGGCCGGGACCCGGGGGGTCTGTCGGCCCTGTGCGACGTCATCCAGAGAAGCAGGCTCGGAAGGGGTCCGCAATGACCCCTTTTACTAGTTGTGGCCGCATGTGGGGCGAAGGTCGTTCGTGTGACCCGGCTCTCAGTGTGCAGGTCAGAGGGTGTTCTGCGGAGACTTGGCGTCCGAAATGCACCACTAGGGTGGATCGTAGGTGATGTGGGTCATGTGGGGTGCTTCACCGATCAACGGTCCTCGAATGTGACCGCGGTCTCGAAGGCCGCGCGCCGGGTGGCTCTGCGTAGCGCCCTGAGCACGGCCGGACCCAGCGTCAGGGTCAGGACGACGGTGACGACGGCCCGGCCCAGGTCCCAGCCGAGGGAGGTGGCCGCGCAGTACGCGAGGAAGCGGGCCAGGTTCTCCGCCACGGCCCCGTCCGGATCGAAGGAGACGCGCGAGGCCAACTCGCCCAGGAAGGGCCAGCCCGCCATGTTCATCGCCGTGCCGTAGGCGAAGGCGGCCAGGAAGCCGTAGACCGCGAGCAGGCACAGCTCGCCCCGGCCGCGCAGCCGGTCCGGACCCGGCAGCAGGCCCGCGCCCATCGTGAACCAGCCCATCGACAGCATCTGGAACGGCATCCACGGGCCCACCCCGCCCGTGAGCAGGGCGGACGCGAACATCGTGACCGAGCCCAGGACGAAGCCGAAGCCGGGGCCGAGCACCCGGCCGCTGAGCACCATCAGGAAGAACATCGGCTCGATGCCCGCCGTACCGGCCCCGATCGGGCGCAGGGCGGCACCGGTCGCCGCCAGCACGCCGAGCATGGCGACCGCCTTCGCGCCGAGGCCCGACTCCGAGATCGTCGCCGCGACGACGGCGACCAGCAGCACCAGCAGGCCCGCGAAGAGCCAGGGGGCGTCCTGCGCGTGCGCGTTCAGCGTCGAGGCGGGCGGGGCCAGGAACGGCCAGCCGAAGGCGACCACACCGACCGCGCTGACGAGCCCGAGCGCGGCGACGGAACGCGGGCCGAGCCGCACGGCCCGCGCCTGCCGGGTCCGGCTCACCGCAGGGCCTCCCGTACCTGCGCGACGGTCAGCCACTTCTGCGGGGCGAGGATCTTCGTCACCTGCGGGGCGAAGGACGGGGAGGAGACGATCACCTCGGCCGTCGGACCGTCCGCGATCACCTCGCCCTCGGCGAGCAGGACGACCCGGTGGGACAGCTCCGCCGCCAGTTCCACGTCGTGCGTGGCCAGCACGATCGCGTGCCCGGCGGCGGCCAGCTCACGCAGGACGACGACCAGGCGGGTCTTCGCCGCGTAGTCCAGACCGCGGGTCGGCTCGTCGAGGAGGAGCAACGGCGGGCGGGCCGCCAGGACGATCGCCAGCGCCAGGGTCAGGCGCTGGCCCTCGGACAGGTCGCGGGGGTGGGTGTCGTCGCTGATGCCGGGGAGCAGGCCGGTGACCAGGGCGCGGCAGGTGCCGGGGGCGGCCCGCGCGTCCCGGTCGGCGGCCGCGCACTCGGCGGCGACGGTGTCGGCGTACAGCAGGTCGCGTGGCTCCTGCGGGACGAGGCCGACCCGGCGGACGAGGTCGCGGGGCGAGGTGCGGTGCGGGACCGTGCCGCCCACCCGGACCGTGCCGGAGGACGGCTCGACCAGGCCCACGAGGGTGTTGAGCAGCGTGGACTTCCCGGCGCCGTTGCGGCCCATGAGGGCGATGGTCTCGCCGGGGGACACCGTGAGGTCGACGTCCCGCAGCGCCTGGACCCGCGCGCGGCGTACGGCGAGGGCGCGGACCTCGGCCGGGGGCGCGGACGCGGCCGCGGCGGGTGCGGCGCGTCGGCCACGCCGTCGAGGGAGCGGCAGGCGCGGCGCCGGTGGCTCGACGGTGGCGGGCGGCGTCCGCTCCGGCTCCCGCCCGGCGAGCCGCTCCCGCAGGTCACCGGCTCGGCGCCGGGCGTCGCGGACGGTCAGCGGCAGCGGGGACCAGCCCGCCAGCCGGCCCAGGTCCACCACCGGGGGACACACCGGCGAGACGGCCATGATCTCGGCCGGGGTCCCCAGCACCGGGGCGGCGCCCGGCGCGGGCAGGAGGGCGACCTGGTCGGCGTACTGGAGGACGCGTTCCAGGCGGTGTTCCGCGAGCAGGACGGTCGTACCGAGGTCGTGGACCAGGCGGAGGAGGACGGCGAGGACCTCCTCGGCGGCGGCCGGGTCGAGCGCGGAGGTCGGCTCGTCCAGGACCAGGACGCGGGGGTGCGGAGTGAGGACCGAGCCGATCGCGACGCGCTGCCGCTGACCGCCGGAGAGCGTGGCGATCGGACGGTCGCGCAGGCCGGCCAGGCCCAGCAGGTCGAGGGTCTCCTCCACGCGGCGCCGCATCACCGCCGGGGGCAGGCCCAACGACTCCATGCCGTAGGCGAGTTCCTCCTCGACGGTGTCCGTGACGAAGTGCGACAGCGGGTCCTGGCCCACCGTCCCGACCACGTCGGCGAGTTCACGCGGCTTGTGGGTGCGGGTGTCGCGGCCCGCGACCGTCACCCGGCCGCGCAGGGTGCCGCCCGTGAAGTGCGGGACGAGACCGCCGACCGTGCCGAGCAGCGTCGACTTGCCGACGCCGGACGGACCGGCGAGCAGCACAAGTTCACCCTCCGGGATCGCGAAGTCGACGCCCTGGACGGTGGCTTCGGAGCAGCCGTCGTACGTCACGGAGACGTTCTCGAAACGGATCACGACGACGGCTCCTTCGGGAGCGGAACAGGGAGCCGAGCGGGGAGCGGGGCAGGGAGCAGGGCGGGCAGGAGGCCGAGGAGTACGGCCGCGGCGGGCCAGAGGGGGAGCGTGGGCGCGGTCAGGGGGATCACGCCGGGCTGCAGGGCCTCCGGGTCGGCGGAGCCGGCGAGCGTCATCAGGGCGGCGACCGCCACACCCGACCCGGCGACCAGACAGGCGCGCGGGGTCCAGCGGTCCGGGCGGTAGCGGGTGCGCGGGGAGCGGCGCCCGCCCAGCCGCAGCCCGGCCAGCGCGGCGACCACCCCGGCCAGGAGCACCGGCAGCCCGTACGTGCCTCCCGCCGCGGTGAGCAGGCCGTACGTCCCCGCGCAGACGCCGAGCAGACCGCCCAGGGTGAGCGCGGTCGTCGTACGGCGGACGCGGGCCGGGACGTCGGCGGTACGGCCGTAGCCGCGGGCGTCCATCGCGGCGGCGAGGGCGACGGAGCGCTCCAGAGCGCCCTCCAGGACCGGGAGGGCCACCTGCAACAGGCCGCGCAGGCCCCTGTCCGGGCGCCCGCGCAGCCGGCGGGCGGCACGCAGGCGGTGCACATCGGCGATGAGATGCGGCGCGAAGGTCAGTGCCACGACGACGGCGACCCCCGCCTCGTACAGGGCGCCGGGGAGCGACTTCAGGAGGCGGGAGGGGCTCGCGAGGGCGTTCGCGGCGCCGACGCAGACGAGCAGGGTGGCCAGGCGCAGACCGTCGTACAGCGCGAAGACGACACCCTCGGCGGTCACCCTGCCGCCCAGCCGGATGCCCTGCGCCCAGCCGGGGAGCGGGACTTCGGGGAGCGTCACGATCACGTGCGAGCCGGGGACGGGGGAGCCGAGGACGACGACGAAGAACAGGCGGACGAGGAGCACGGCGAGGGCGAGGTGGAGGAAGGCGGAGTAGGAGCGGGACCAGGGGGTGTCGGGGCGGCAGGTGAGGACGACGTAGGCGGAGGTGACGAGGAGGAGGGCGAGGAGGAGGGGGTTGGTCGTGCGGGTCGCGGCGGTGCCGAGCCCCAGCGCCCACAACCACCAGGCACCGGGGTGGAGGTGGGGGACGGCCGCCAGGGCCCGCGACGGCCGGGTGGCGCGCTCGGTGGGACGGGAGCCGCTCTTGGCGGGGCGGGTGCCGCTGGTGCCGGGGCGGGTGCCCTCAGACATTCCCGCGCCGCCGGGCCTGCCACACCGCCGCCGCTGCCAGGGCGGCGATCAGCGCACCGCCCGCGTACACCCCGACCGACGGGCCGCCGTCGTCGTCGGCCGAGGCCGTCGACGACGCGGAGGGCTCGGCGGAGGCCTCGTCCCCGCCGGTCGTCACCTGGTCTCCGCAGCCCGACTTCGGGTAGCCGGCGATCGCGCACAGGAGGGCGTTCGTGTCGTAGCGCAGGGGCTTGGTGGTGGCGGCGAGGGCCTCCGCCGTGGTCGCGCCCTGGTGGACGCGGGCGCAGGCCGTGCGCGCGGCGGGCGGGGTCTCGCCGGACGGCGCGTCCGACGGGGTGCCGAAGTCGACGACCAGGGCGACCCGCTTCATGCCGTCCCGCGCCGGGGTCCGCGCGCAGATCGCCTCGAACGAGGCCGCACCGCGCGGCTGCGAGGCGTCCTGCGAGTCCTCGCTGACCGCGAAGCGGAAACCCTGGACGGCGCCGTCGGCGGGGCGGGCCGTCGAGGGACCCTCGGTGGCGTAGACCCAGCTGTCGCCGTCGCGGTCCCAGAACGACCAGTAGCGGTAACCGGCGGCCTGGGCCGGGCCGGTGGCGGCCAGCCCCAGGAACAGCACGGCGACGAGCAGGGCGGCGAGGCGGCGTATCACGGCTGTCGCTTCCTGCGGCCGCTGATCAGGAAGCCGATGCCGATACCCGCGACGAGGAAGACGCCGACGGTCCACCAGACGCCGAAGCCGTCGTCGGAGTCCTTCCCGTCCCTGTCCTTCTCGTCCGCGTCCTCCCGCTGGAGGCCGCCGGTCGCCTTGTCGGCCGACTGCGGCGCCGGGCCCGTCGCGTTGAGGGCGGCGACCAGGTCCGTGCCGCCGAACGCGCGCGGGTCCGTACCCGTCGCGTGGGCGGCGAGCACGAGCTGGGCGTAGGCGGCGGGGCCGTTCTGCTTCGCCCAGGCGGTGGCGTTCCGCTGGAGCCAGGCGAGGGGCTCGCGCGCCTGCTCGGCGCCGCCCTGCGCGGCGAGCGCGACCACGGCGTCGGCGGTGTTGCCGTAGTCAGGCTGGTTCTCGGCGCCGGGGAGCACGGAGGTCAGGTACCCGTCCTCGGCGACGGCCTTCGCCAGGTAGGCGGCGCCGTTCGCGGCGGCCTGTTGCGGGGTGCCGGGGGCGGCGCAGGCGGCGGCAGCGCTCTGCGCCGCGGCCTTGGCGGCCAGGCCCTCGCCGAGCGCGCCGAGGACACCCGCCGCCGTCGCGTCCGCGTTCGCCGCCAGCTTGCCCTGCTTGTCGGGCTGGTAGGCGAAGGCACCGCCCGCGGCACAGGGCAGCGCGAGCTTCACCAGGGCGTCGTACGGCGACTTCCCGCCCTTCACGACCTCCGCCGGCTTCTCCCCGGCCGCCGCCAGCGCGCCGACGACGACGGACGTCGAGTTGGTGTCGCTGGCGCCGCCGGGGGCGTATCCCCAGCCGCCGTCCGCGTTCTGCACGGACTTCAGCCAGCCGACGGCCTTCTGCTGCGCGGCATCGTGACCGCCGAGGGCGGCGAGGGCCTGGACGGCGGCGGCCGTGCTGTTGGTGTCGACCATCAGCTCGGCGTCGCAGGCCTTGGCGGGGTCGGCGCGGAACGCGGCGAAGGAGCCGTTCGCGCACTGCTGGCCGGTGAGCCAGTCCACGGCCTTCGCCGCCGGCCTCACCCCGGCCGTGTCCTGGGCGAGCAGCGCGAGCGACTGGCGCCAGACGCCGTCGTACGTCGGGTCGGTGCTGCCGTACAGACCCGACGGGATCGCCACGGACGGAGTCGGCGACGGGGACGCGGCCACGGCGGGCGTGGCGGCGCCGATCACTGCGGTGGCGGCCAGGACCGCGGCGCTGCGGCGGACGTTCATGATCGGCGGGTGCCTCTCCCTGTCAGGGAGCCGGGCAGCACGGGACATCCCGGCGGCTCGGCTCCGCATACCTCGACGGTGCCGTACGGCGGCGGCGCCGACGCACGTGAGCCGGTCACGTCCGCCCGGGGCAGTCCGGCTGGCCGTGGTGTTCCACGGCTCACGGACAGGGGTGTCCCCGGGTCGAGCGGAGCCGAGAACCGGGGAAGGGCCAGCGCCGGAATTGCACCGGCTTTCCCCCGTACGGGTGTGATGACGACCGGGCCACTGTACTCGGCCGTGGGAAACGCCCCGAGGGCAGGCCGCGCGTGCGCGCGGGCCCGGCCCATGGGCACGACGGGGACCGTGCCGGGCCGCCGGCTCCGCGGTCGTCGGCTGGGCCCTGTCGTTTGGATCAGGCCGCAGGAAATCCACGGTGCTGTTCAGCGCGGTGAGCGGGGCCTGGTGCGGGCAGCCGCGAGGCGGAGGAGGGAGTCGACGCGGAGCGTCGGCGAGTGACGACAACGCGGCAGATGCGCGTGCCGGGCCCCGCGTCTGCGGCGTGATCCGAACGACAGGCCCTAGAGGTGCGGTGCCGGGCCGGCGAAGGGCAGGAACACGGTCCGCGCCGCCAGCAGCCAGTCGCCCTCCGACGACCGGCGGAAGACGTCCTCGTAGTGGCCTATCTGGACCGGCGGTCCGGCGGGGACCGTGCCGCCGTCGTGGCCGTCGACGCGGTACGTCGTGAAGTACGAGGTCGCCGACACGGTGTCGGCGGACGTCACCTCGACGAGGACGTTCGACATCAGGCGGCGCGACCGCCGGTCGGCGGGGCGGGACCCGAAGTAGGCGCGCAGGGCCTCCCGTCCCCTGACCAGCCGCTCGCCCGCCGGCCACGCCCAGGTGCCGTCCTCGGTGAACAACTCGGCCACGGACGCGGGCTCCTGGAAGTCGAGCCGCCTGAGCAGGTCGAGAAGCAGTCGCCGGCAGGCGCGTTCGGCGAGGAGCTGCTCGAAGGGGTCCATGCGGACGTTCGTAACGGGCGGTGGGGACGCCCGCGGATGCGGGGCGCGGCGGGACGGTGAACGGTGCCGATACGTCGGGTGAAGCGCGCGCCCGGTCTGCCGGCGCGCCTCAGGCCGCCACGTACGTCACCGGATCGCTCCCCGTCACCACCTCCGCGTGGCCCAGTTTCACCAGGCGCCGCAGGTGTGCCTCGGCCTCCGAGACGGCGATGTTCCGCGAGCCGTACGGGATCTGCTCCCAGGGCCGGTTCCACTCCATGCGCTCGGCGAGCTGCCAGGGGGTGAGCGGCTCGGCCAGCAACTCCCGCAGGTCGGCGAGGCGGTCCTCGTGGTGCCTCAGCAACTCCCGTACCCGGGACGGCGCGTCGGTGAAGGCGTACTGGTGGGCGGGGAGGACCTCGGCGACGGCGAGGCGGCCGACGCGTTCGAGGGAGGCCAGGTAGTCGCCGAGGGGGTCCGTGACGGTGGCGTCGTCGGGGTCCTCGTACAGGCCGATGTGCGGGGTGATCCCCGGCAGTAGATGGTCGCCGGAGAACAGCCGTCCGTGGCCGGCAGCCGGTCGGGATGGTCCTCCTCCAGGTGGAGGCAGACGTGGCCGGGGGTGTGGCCCGGCGTCCAGATCGCGCGCAGGCGGCGGCCGGGCAGGTCGAGGAGTCCACCCGGTTCGATCTCGCGGTCGGGGAGGACGGGGGAGAGGCCGGGGAGGGCGCGACGGCGCGCTGTGCGCAGAGGGGCCACGTGCTCCTCGGGGGCACCGGCGGCCACCAGCTTGTCCGTCATGTACGCGTACCAGCGCTCAGGCCGGGTCGCGCGGGTCCGCCGGACGATCGCGCCGTCCGCCGCGTGCATCGCGATCCACGCCCCGGAGGCCTCGCGCACCGCGCCCGACAGGCCATGGTGGTCCGGGTGGTGGTGGGTGACGACGACGCCGTACAGCTCCGTGACGGAGGTGCCGCAGGCGATCAGCCCGGCGGTCAGGGCGTCCCAGGAGGCCGGGTCGTCCCAGCCGGTGTCGACGAGGACCGGCCCGCGGTCGGTGTCGACGACGTACACCAGGGTGTGGCCGAGGGGATTGTCCGGGATGGGCACGCGCAGCGAGCGCACGCCTGCGCCGTGGTCGTACGTCGCCGGGTGCACGGGGCCCCCGTCCAGGCTGCTCGTCATGCGCCCTCCGTCCCACGGCCATTGCCCACTATAACGAGAACTGGTTTCAATGGGTGCCCAAGTCGACTGATGCTGTTGGGTGTTGGGTTGACCTGCGCTGATGTGCGCGTTACCTGCCGCCGGTTGTCGACGTTGGTCACTGCCGGACGGCCCGGAGACGGCCCAGCTCTCGCGTGGTGCTCTGCTGGAGACGCCGAATTCTTCGCGAGAGCGATACGTGCGGTGAGCCCTGCTCGGGTGGCGTGCGCTCCCTTTGTGCGCTGGTGCCACCTTGTGTGACACGTCTGGGCACAGCACGGTTCATGTGGATGCGACAGCGATCGGTCTCGACCAGCGTCCCGTTGTTGTGCATATCGCACGTACCCGTCTGGGCACCTTATATAAGGTCGTATCACCTTCAACGTGACGCGGCAGCCCGACGGGAGGACGAGGATGACCTGGATGACCAACGGCTTCCGAAACGACTTCAAGACCTTCTGGGCGACACTCTCACCGCTACTGAGTGGTCAGGACCGTGTCTGGCCGACCTGGCAAATCGATCATCGCGACTACCTCTTCACCCTGGCTTTCGAGGCAGTGGCCAGGGCCAACTGCGGCGTCGAGGAGCGCCTGCGAGCGATTTGGGGCAACCGTGAGGCGACCTTCGCCCTCTACCTGCGCAGCTTCGCCCACGAGAGCCTGGCCTCCGGCTCGGCCCGCGGCGAAGTGCTGTCGTTTGAAATGCCGGGTATCGAGACCCCTCAGGTCGTACGCGACCAGTTGGGCAGCGATGCCATGGCCGTGCTCATCTACAACCCATCAGGCTCAGCCTCCGCGACGCTTGGCGTGCCCGCGATCGATCGCCCCTTGGGCATCGCGGTCGACGCCACCTGGGAGGAGGCCGTGGGTCGACTCATCGGGCGCGCCGACATTGTCGTCTTTGCAGCCAGTGTCATGACGCGTGGGGTTGAGACCGAGCGCGCGCTGCTACAAAAGGCCCGTGCCCAGGAGTACACCCTGATCCTGTTGGCCGAGCCGCCCGCCGAGACGATACTCGACATCCATCGGTGGGTGCACCAAGCACCATTCGCCACCGCCGCGCCACGAGCCACGCCCGAGCAGTTCCCTGGTTTCCCCCACATAATCAACGGTTGGAACGCCCGCGACGCCGGCGCTATTGCTGCCCTTGCTCGGGCCATACGAGGCATCCGTGACAGCCGCCGCCCCGCCCTGGCGGACGGTCCACCAGAGCTGCCAACGATCGAGGTCGACGAGTCGCTCAAAATCCAGGCCCAGCTCGAGATCTCACTCGGCATCCGCGAGGCCCACACGGGCCAAACCAAGCGGGCCATTCTGCATCTCACCGCAGCGGTCCACCTCGGCTACGAGGCCTGCTCAATCCCAACGATGCTCGCCGCCTACGCACAGCTGGCGCGCTTGTCAATGACGCTCACCGACCCGTTTGCGAGTGAGTACCACTGGCTCCACGCGGTGTTCGCTGTCGGCGTCCAGCACGGCTTCGACGCCATGGTCTCCAAATTATTCAAGGGGCCCTGATATGCGCAACCGTCGCGTGCCTGCTCTCGACTTGGTTCGACTGACCTCTCTCCGCCGGTCGAACTGCGGCCTTGTGCAGTGAGGCAGTCGCTGCACAGCCACAACTGATCACCGACGGCCGTGACCTGCGGCCGCCTAACCGATCAACGTCCTGACCTGCTGCTGAGCTGTCGGCAGTTGTCGACGTTAATCATCGTTGAGCGCCCTTACACGGCCCGAGGACGGCCCGGGAGGGCGCTCGCATGCGAGCCCCGCCCCCGCATGAGGCGTCCGGTTAAGAGTGGAAACCTCGCGCGGTTTCACCAGGACGCGAGGACCAGGGGAAGGATGCTCCTGGTTACCTCAGTCCGGTGCCATTGATGCGACCTGTGGATGTCAGGCGTTTGTCAGCGGTGCTGTCGGATGCCGCAGTCATGGACAGGAAGAATTGATCTTCTTTCTGGCGCGGCTGTTGTAGATGAGGTGGTCTCGGGTGGTCCTGGCGTCGAAGGCGTCCTGGATCCAGTTCTGCAGTGTTCCGCCACCGGTCGGGTATGCGTAATACCGGGCGTACCCGATGTCCTTTGTGCCCTCTCTGATCACATTGTCCTGCACTCTTGGAGGCAGTTTTGCGCCAGGGCTCTTAGCGGAAGGCAGCTGAATTGCCATCAGTCCATTGAGGCGGTTTACCTTGCCCCTACGCAAAGAGCTATAAATCTCCCAGTCGACGAACTTTCTAGCCCAGGTGCATTTTCCTACCATGACTATTGTGACGGTCGAGTTCGCGAGGTACTTGCTTCTGATTCGGTCCATGATGTAATCGCTGTCTTCGCTCTCGATTACAGGATCGTCCTCAGAGACGCCGATGGCCCTTGGTATGAAGTAGTCCCCGAAAGACTCAACGAAAGACAACACTTCCTCAGCGTCGACAGCGTGATAGCTCAGGAAGCACTTGTGGCGAACTTGGGAGTCCGCTTTGTGCTCAAGTTGTCGAGAGATTGCAGTGAGTCGAGTCTGAGCCAGACTGGCCTGGTAGGTGAGAGTCATCCGTTCCTCCTTGCAGCTCTAAGTCCAACTCTGCGAGCCAACCACATGGTGTGTTCCCGGCTGATAGCTTGCTCCGCAGAGACTACGTAGTCTGACCACTTCTCCTCGTCTGAGATGCTCTCGCCTGTCGCTCGAACAAAACTCAGTTCGGCAGCGGTCAGCGCATACGCCGAAGACAAATTATCGTATTGCTTGACCTCAAGCCAGGCGCCTCCGGCGGCGATGGCGGCGGCAAGGGTCGCACCCATGTCGAGGTTCGTGATATCCAGTAGTGTGATTACGGTTGTTGCGATTCCGAGAATCTCGAATGAAACCAGGGTGAGGCGCCAGCGTTTCGCGTCACTTTCGTTCTCTCTGGCCTTTTTTTCGTACCATGCCTGTTGATCCGAAACTCGGAGAGAGAGGTAGGTGGCTTTGCGGGCAGGTAGGTCGGATGCTCGGATCTGGCGCATCCTCGGTGTTACCTGACTCGATCCAACAGAGAGCCCGGGGAGGTTTGGGGATGACTCTGCGAATAGGTCCTGGATTCGCGCCAAAAGAACATCTTCTGCCCTGTCCGGCGTAAGGCTCGCCGGGAACGGTTCCGCTATTGCCATGTATCGCCAAGCCAATGTCTTGGCCGACTCTGCAATTGCTCTGCCGTGATACCAACGTTCTTCCGGTCTGTCTCGAAGTAGATGTACCTCGAGAATTAGGGCAGTAACGAAGGAAATTAGTGCAATACAGGTAAAGGTAGTTTCTGGCCAGCCGTCATCTCTGCTGCTGGCTGCCGCGATTCCGCCAGTAGCCGCCAAGACTGCCAATTGCAAGCGTCCGCGTGTCCAGCGCAGATATTCCTTTTGTGACTGCTTTGAGATTTCGTCAGCCGAAGCGAAGATGCCAGGCAACTCCCGTTCGGCTAGCGGACTCTGTTGCGGCGGCACACGCTCCCCGTTCTGGCGGTACGACTCAAGGTGCCAGATTAGCGCCTCGGGAGTCATGACGGGCCGCCCATGCTGAACTAGAGGTCGGCGGAGCGGCTTTGGGCTGGAGCTGCTTTGGGGCGAGTGATCATGGCCCCGTAAGCTCATGGCGAGTCGGGCGGTCAGTGGACCTGCCCGTAAAGCACGACGTTGGGGCCATGATCTTAGAGGCTCGCCCCAAAGTGGCTGCCTAAAGCCGTGGAGCCGACCGCCCCAGCCACAGAGGGTGTCTCCCACCTCATGCCCGCAGCCGCCGAGCGCGCCGCCGGGCGCGGCCAGCCGGGGCGCAGACAGGAGGCAGGCCGCGCCGCAGAGGCGGCGCGCGCCCGCGCCGTGCGCGGGCCTTGATGAAGTAGGGAAAGTTGTACCGCACCCATGATCGAAACCGCTCGATCGTGGCCTGTCGGCTCACCGCTCGTCTCGGCTACCGTTCCATCCATGCCTTCTGCACTGGACACGCCTCAGGGAGCGGCCGAACTCGCCGAGTCTCTGCTTCCTCAGCTTGGGAACCGCTGGCTGCACACTCAGGCTGTGGCCGCTCGGGCTGAGGAAGCTGCCGCGGCCGTGTCTGAGGCTGACCGGGATCTCCTCGTCGCCGCAGCCTGGCTGCACGACATCGGTTACGCCCCCGAGCTGCGTAACACCGGGTTCCATCCCCTCGACGGTGCCCGCCACCTGGAAACGCTGGGTGCGCCGGCGCGTCTCGTGCGGCTGGTCGCCCACCACTCCGGGGCCGTGTACGAAGCGGAGCAGCGCGGTCTCTCGGCAGAGCTGGCCGTCTACAAGCGGGAAGACTCCCCCGTCCTCGATGCACTGATCTTCGCCGACATGACGACCGGCCCAGCCGGGCAGTCCTTCGACTTCGACACACGGATCGACGAGATCCTCGTCCGTTACGAGCCGGGCAGCGAAGTGCACAACGCGATCAGCAAGGCGCGACCGTACCTCGGTGCGGCTGTCGAGCGGACCCGCGGCCGTCTTGGTGACAGCTCCTGATCACCGGCTCAGCGAGAATGCCCGTGCTTGTGCAGTGCCGCACTGGCGCGGAACCGTAGACGTCCGCAGCGGTCCTTCTCCTCATCGGACGCGTCGCGGGGCAGCAGCAATGGCTAGCCAGCCATCGCAGGTCGTCGGGGTCCAGCCAGAGGGGCGCTCGGCCCTTGGTCGCTTCCGTCGACGGTCGGTTTCGTTCATGGCGCGACCATACCGAGGGCATCAGCCGATGTAGGGCTCGGTCCGGCCGGCCAATCCGTGCTCGATCCGCATGCGCATCGACGGGTGGATGGTCAGCTCGTCCAGCTTGCTCGGATCAACGAACGCGACTTCCTTGCTCTCGCTGCTCGTCCGCAGCTGGCCGCCGACGATGCGGGCATGGAAGCAGATGGAGAACTGCTGACGGACCTCGCCGTCGTCGTACGCCATGACGTGTCCGGGATTCGTGTAGATCCCGACCAGGCCGGTGATCTCGACATCGAACCCGGTCTCTTCCTTGGTCTCCCGTACAGCCGCGTCAGGCGCTGACTCGCCCAGGTCGATGCCGCCTCCGGGCAGGGCCCACAGGTCGTTGTCGGTCTTGTGGATCAGCAGGATCTCCCCGGCCTCGTTGCGGGCCACGGCGGTCACGGAGGGAACGAGGCTGTTCGCCTTCGGGGCGTTCGGATCGTTGAAGTAGTCGACGCGTGCCATGTGTTCAGCGTCGCACGCCGGGACCCCGTTATGCCTTCCGGCCCTGGTCCCATGCGTAGTCGAAGCTTCGCATGTAGTGCCGGAACGTCCGCGCTCCCGGCAGGTACTTGAAGTGCATCACCGGGTTCTGCCCTGCGGGAGCTCCCAGCACGTGGGGGTTCACCAACACGTCGTCGTCGAACCGGTAGATCGAGTTGTAGAGGATCGTGTCATGCAGCCGGATCTCGACACCGGGCGTCGACATCGCGGGCTGCAAGTACCGGCGAGTGATCCGCGCTCGCGCCGCCAGATCGTCGCCGATGCCCTCTTCCTCACCTCGCTGGCGCACTGCCGCGGATTCTGGGTCGCCCAGCAGGATGCGGACCTGGGCGCCGGCCTTGGCCTTCTCGGCCAACTGGTCCGGCAGGTCCGGGTGACTGTCGAAGAGGAAGAGACCCGCGTACACCAGGATGTCGACCTGGTCCGTCGCCTTCTCTATGAGGGAAGACCACAGCGAGGCAGGAACGGCACCGCGGTGCGGGTAGTACGTGATCAGTTCCGACGCGCTCGCCATCTCGGCGTGCTTCTCGACTGACGGCCAGACGTAGACCTCGTCGACCCCCAGGAAGCTCGCGGCCTTCCAGCGGTGGCCCCGGTGCGGAGTCCGGTTCGTGGTGATCCAGCGCTCGACGCTCTTGGGGTCGACTCCCACGTGCTCGGCAACGGACTGGATGGTCTCGCCCTTCGCCGAAATCGCCGCGCGCAGACGCTCGTTCGCCATGACTGCCCTCTCCTGGGACGTCTCAGGGACGTTTTGACGATAACTCAGACGTCCCCAAACGTCCATACGGGCCGTGATGCGTCCACCCCTTCTCGCGGTCTCCTGATCTCACCGACGGGAGTCGGCCAAGAGCCCACTACAGCAGGAGACAAGACGATGCGTCAGTTCCCCGTGGACACATCCGCCGCGACCGTGATGGTCGCCAAGACCCCGCAGCCCAAGGTGAAGGACCGCCGTACCGGCGAGATCGCACTGGACACCGAGACCGGCGCGAAGATGATGACCGTGGACGTGATGTTCGCGGCGAACGACGAGGTGGAGATCCTGTCCATCGCCGTCCCGGAGCCGGGCATCTCCGGTGAGCTGGCCATGGGCACTCCGGTCGCGCTCACGGGCCTGATCGCCCGGCCGTGGGAGAACGACTTCAACGGCCAGAAGCGGCACGGAATCGCGTTCCGCGCGGTCGCGGTCACCTCGCTCGCCAACGCCGCCGCAGGGCCGAAGGCGGCCTGATCATGACCGGCTTCACGGTCGCTCTTGTGCTGGTCGTCGCCGCCGCAGGTCTCCTGCGGTGGCGGCGCCCCGCCTGGTACTGGCTGACCTTCGGGGTCACCTTCGCGGTGCTGCGGGTCCTGGTCCGTTACGCCTCCGTCATGGACGCCTGCGGTCTGACGGTCCCGCCGTCGCGCTGGCGCCTGGCCCTGGCGCGGGTCACCAACCGGCCCATGCCGGAGTCCCGCCCGCCGCGCATGCTGCGCTTTCACCCGACCCGGACCGGCCTGGTCCTGCGTCTGGGACTGCGCCCCGGACAGGACGCCTTCGACGTCGCCGCCGCCTCGGACCGGCTCCGCCACTCCTTCTCCATGTACGGCGTCACCTCACGTGAGGTGCGCTCGGGAGTCGTGGAAGTGCGGATGACCGGCTACGACGTCCTCAAGCGGGTGCAGATGCCCGCGAAACTCGACACCCGCCCGATGCGCGTCCCGGTCGCCCTGCGCGAGGACGGATCGGTCCACTACCGCGACTACCGTGCCATTCCGCACGCCCTCACCCTCGGCGCCACCGAGTCGGGCAAGTCCGTCTACCAGCGCAACCTCGTAGCCGGGCTCGCCCCGATGGACGTCGCCCTGGTCGGCATCGACTGCAAACAGGGGGTCGAGCTGTTCCCGCTGGCTCGCCGGTTCTCCGCGCTCGCCGACAACCCCGACACCGCCGCCGATCTCCTCGACGCGCTCGTGTCCCGCATGGAAGGGGTCTACCAGCTCATCCGCGCCGAGCAGCGCATCACCTCCGCCGTCCCGGACGCCGAGATAGCCGCCGACATCTGGGACCTGCCCGACCACCTGCGACCCGTGCCGGTCGTGGTCCTGGTCGACGAGGTCGCCGAACTCGCTCTGTTCGCCAGCAAGGAGGAGGAGAAGCGCCGGGACCGGATCATCACCGCGCTGGTCCGCCTCGCCCAGCTCGGCCGCGCGGCCGGCATCTACCTGGAAATCTGCGGACAGCGCTTCGGCTCCGAACTCGGCAAGGGCATCACCATGCTCCGCGCCCAGCTCACCGGCCGTACCGCCCACCGCGTCAACGACGAGACCTCCGCCAACATGGCCTTCGGCGACATCTCCCCGGACGCCGTCCTCGCCGCCATCCAGATCCCCGCCGAACTGCGCGGCCTCGCCGTCGCCGGAGACTCCACCGGCGGCTGGCACCGCATCCGCGCCCCGCACACCTCACTCCGCCAAGCTGTGAACACCTGCAACCGGCATGCTCACCTCGTCCCGGACCTGCCCGAGCTGGCACCGTTCCGGCCCGAGCTGACCAGCTCCGCTGAGGCCCCCGTGCCGCTGTCCAAGACGGCTCCCGTCACGGTCTGACTTCCCCCGCTCCATGGTCGGCGCGACCGCCCTTCGCGCCAGGTCCCTACCCCCGCCACGCCCGATGAAGGGAGAACTCGCGTCATGTGCCCCGACTGCGAGGACTTCGCCCGCACCGTCCTGCTCCTGGGCCAACTCGCCCTCTACGCCGACACCACCGGCGCCGACCTCGACTTCGTCGACGCCGTCAGCCCCTCTCTGGCCGCCTCGCTCCCCGAGCCGCCGACCGGCGAGGAGTCCTGATGGCCGTCCGTCACGGTCTGCGTGTCGACGCCGTCCTGGTCCAGGCCGTCATCGCCGGTGCCCTGTCCTTCGCCCACCTGCACGACCTGGCCGCCGCAGCGGGACAGGACGGCTGGAAGGCCTGGGCCTACCCGGTCAGTGTCGATCTGCTCCTGGTCGCTGCCTGGCGACGACTCCGAAGCGAGGGCCCGTCGCGGCTGGCCTGGTGCTGGTTCCTCATCGCCCTGTTCGCCTCGCTCGGCGCCAACGTCGCCACCGCCGGATTCCTCGACCTGGCCGACCCGCCCGCCCTGCTCCGCCTCGGCATCGCCGGATGGCCCGCCCTCGCCTTCCTCGGCGGCACCCTCCTCGCCCACTCCGCCGACCACCGCACACCGACTCCGCCGGCACCCGCCCCGACCCCAGAACCCGACCCCGCGGACGACCGCGAACCGGACCCCGAACCCGTGCCAGACCCGGAGCCCGCCCCGGCCCCGGTGGAGGAACCGCCGACGCTTCCGCCCGCCGACCCGGCGCCCGCGGTTCCCGCCGTCCTCATCGACCACGCCCGCAAGGTCGCCGCCGACTATCGCGACCGCACCGGAGCCCCGATCGACACCGACACCCTGCGCGCCCGCCTCGGCGTCCCGCCCCACCTCGCCGACGCCATCGCAGCCCAGCTCGCCTGACCAGGAAGGAGAACCATCCGCCATGCCCGCCCGCGACAACTTCCACTCCGTGATGCGGATCGGCCCCGTGCAGATCGGCACCCACCGCGACCGCAACGGCCGGACCGTGCACGCCGCCGTCTGCACCGCCGATCGCTGCGGCTGGTCCGCCGACTACTCCAGCCAGACCGCCGCCCAGCTCGCCGCCCGCACCCACCGCTGCCGCATCCGCTAGGAGACACCGCCATGCAGGTCCCCCTCTGGTTCGCCCTCGCCGCCGTCGGCTACCTCGGCGTCAAGTTCCTCCGCCCGCCCTGGTGGCTCGTCGCCGTCCTCCTCCTCGGCGGCTACCTCCTCGCCGACAGCGTCCTCGCCCCCGCCATCGACACCGCCCTCACCAAGTAGCCCGCACCGAAGGGAGAACCGCCATGCTCCGCCCCAAGATCCCCACCATGCCCACCCCGACCGGGCTCATCACCCCGCCCGCTGTCGTCGAGCCGACCACCGTGGTCCAGCACCACCCCACGCCCGCCCCGGCTCCTTCGCGTCCCACCGTGCAGCTCACCCCCGGCGCAGTCCTCGCCCTCGTCGGCGGCGGTACGGCCGTGGTCCTGGTCGTCGGCGCCGTCCTCGTCTCGATGCTCCTGGCCGTCGCTGTCACCGGGGCGTCCGTCGCGGTCTGCGCCGTGGTGATCCGCTCTCTGGCCAACACCGACGCCAAGCGCCGCTGAACGGTCCCAGGGGCGACGCACAAGCCGCCAAGCACGCCGCCGCTCCTGGAACCGGGTTCCGCCACACCAACCGCCATCGCCAAGGGACAACGCCATGGACCTGCACATAGCCGCGAGCATCGTGCCGTTACTCGGCTGGGCCGTGCACGGCGGCATCCTCACCCGCCGTCTCGCCTGCGCCCGCCGCGACCCGCTCACCGGCCTGCACACCCGCGCCGGATGGACCGCCCGCGCCGAACACCTCATCCGCCGGCACCCGAACGCCGCCGTGCTCCTGGTCGACCTCGACCACTTCAAAAACCTGAACGACACCCACGGCCACGCCGCCGGGGACGCCGCCCTCGTCGCCACCGCCGACCGACTGCGCGGCTGGTGTGGACACAACGGCACCGCTGGCCGCCTGGGCGGGGACGAATTCGTCGCCGTGATCAGGGACCTGGCCGCCGCCGACGTCGACGCGCTCACCGCGGCACTGCATCGGCCGCTGTCCTACGCAGGGACGTTCCTCCCGCTGGCCGCCTCGGTCGGCGTCTGCCCCGTCGCGGAGCTAACGGTGCCGCTCCTCACGGACGCACTCGCCGCCGCCGACACGGCCATGTACGCGACCAAGGGCCGCACCCGCCGGGGCTCCCGCACCACTCGCTGAAAGGGCACCGGGTGGCGCACAAGCCGCCAAGCACGCCGCCACCCGGGGCCGTTCCTTCCAACCGCAATCGAAAGGAACCACCATCATGGCCCACCACACCCCGCCCCCGCCGAGGATCTGCCCGGCCTGCGACGGCTTCGCCTCCGTCGCCGTCACCCTCGGCGGCCGTGACCACCGTGGCCGCCTGCGCACCATCACCGCGCACTGCCCGGCCTGCCAGGGCACCGGGACCGGCACCGTCCGCCGCTCCCCGGAGGGCGCGCGTGCCTGAGCAGCTGCTCGACCGTGCCACCCTCGGCGACCTGCTGAGGGTGGCTTCGGCCTCTGACTACGACCGCTGGCACGAGCAGATCCGCCGTACCGGCGGCTGCGCCGACCCGATCCACCTGACCGGCTGGGTCCTGCACAAGGACAAAACGACCGGCGAGACCCTGCACCACTACTCCACCGAGGGCGAACCGGGCGGACGACTCCGCCTCGCCTGCGGCAATCGCCGGGCTTCCCGCTGCCCGTCCTGCGCCTGGACCTACGCGGGCGACACCTACCACCTCATCCGGGCCGGGCTCGCCGGGGACGACCGACGCGACATCCCCGCCACCGTCCGCGACCACCCCCGCGTCTTCGCCACGCTCACCGCCCCCTCGTTCGGCCGCGTCCACAACCGGCCCGACCGAGGCGTCTGCCGCTGCGGCACCCGCCACACCCCCGACGACCCCGCCCTCGGCACCGCCCTCGACCCGGACACGTACGACTACGCGGGCGCGGTGCTGTTCAACAATCACGCCGGACAGCTCTGGCAGCGCTTCACCAACCGGCTCCGCCGGGAAGTTGCCGCCCGCGCCGGCCTTTCTCAGCGGGAGTTGAAGGAGCGTGCCCGACTGTCGTACGGCAAGGTCGCCGAGTTCCAAAAGCGCGGCGCGCTGCACTTCCATGCTGTGATCCGTATCGACGGACCGGACGGCCCCGGCACCCCGCCGCCGACCTGGGCCACGGTCGACCTCCTCAGCGACGCCATCCGGGCCGCCGCCGCACACTCCTACACCTCGGTCTCCGTCCCGGCCGCTGCCGACCAACCGGCCCGGACCTTCCGCTGGGGCCGACAGCTAGACGTCCGACCGGTCAAGGCCTTCGGGGACGGTTCCGACATCACCGAACAGGCCGTCGCCTCCTACGTCGCCAAGTACGCCACCAAAGCCGCCGAGAACACCGGCACCCTCGACCGCCGCATCGGCGAACTCTCCGAACTCGAACGCCACGGCGTCCCCGACCACACCCGCCGCCTGATCGAAGCCTGCAAGCTGCTCGACCCGATCTACCCGGACCGGCGCCTGTGGGCCTGGGCGCACATGCTCGGCTTCCGCGGCCACTTCTCCTCCAAGTCCCGCCGCTACTCCACCACGCTCGGCGCCCTGCGCCAGGCCCGCGCCGACTACCGCGCCGCCCAGGAGCACGCCGCCCTCGGCCTCGAGGACCAGGAGCCGGACACCGTCCTGGTTCTCACCGACTGGCAGTACGCGGGCCACGGCCACACCCCCGGCGAATCCGTCTTGGCCGCCACCATCGCCCGCGGCCTCCAACTCAACCGCGAAACCGCCCGCGAAGCCTTGCAAGACCTGGCCCTGGAAGGAGCCGCCGCATGACCGTCCGCACACTTCCGGAGCGGTTCCTGACTCCGGCCGACGTCGCCGAGCTGCTCGGCGTCCCGGTCGAGACGCTGTACCAGTGGCGGCGGAAGCGCACAGGCCCTCCGGCCTTCCGCGTCGGCCGGCATCTCCGCTACGACCCCGTCCGGCTCCGCCAGTGGGTCGACGGTCTGACCGAGGTAGCCGCCTGATGCCCGGCCACGTGCAAGACCGCTGGTACAAGACAAAGGCCACCCCGGACGGCATGACGGTCAAGGCCAAGACAGACCGTCATGGCACCGGCATGCGCTACCGCGCCCGCTACATCGGTCCTGACGGGACAGAAAAGTCCAAGAGTTTCCCTGACGGAAAGAAGCGGCTCGCCGACCAGTGGCTCGCGCGGATCGAGGCCGACATGTCGCGTGGCCAGTACTTCGACCCGGAGGCCGGAAAGGTCACCTTCCAGCAGTACGCCACCGAGTGGTTGGCCGGGCAGACAACCGACCCGACGACTCGGGAGAACACAGAGCGCCGCCTTCGGCTCCATGCCTTCCCGTACCTCGGAAGTCGTCCCCTCTCCTCGCTCCAGCCGTCCGACATCCGGGTATGGATACGCGGGCTGGAGGATGCGGGAAGCGCTGAATCGTCGCGTCGCGTGATCTTCGGGAACGTGTCGGCGGTACTCGCTGCCGCAGTCGATGACGGCCGCCTGGCGCGGAATCCCTGCGGTGTGCGCTCGGTCCGGCGCCCGAAGCCCGCCCCTGGTCGAGTCGCGCCGTGGTCCGCAGACCGTGTGTTCTCCGTTCGGCGGGGGCTGCCTGAGTGGTTCCGCGCCATGGTTGACGTCGGAGCCGGGTGCGGACTTCGGCAAGGCGAGATCTTCGGGCTGGCCGTCGACGAGGTGGATCCGCTGTCCGGTCTCCTGCACGTCACCCAGCAGGTCAAGATCGTGGAACGGAAGCTCGTATTCGCTCCGCCGAAGAACGGCAAGCTCCGTGACGTGCCGCTGCCGGACTCGGTCGCCTTCGCGCTCGCCGAGCACATGACGGCCTTCCCGCCGGCCGAAGTCACGCTGCCCTGGATGCGCCCCGACGGAGAGCCGGTGACCAGGCTCTTGTACTTCACGGGTGCTGAGGGCGGAGCGGTCTGGCGCAACGCCTTCAACACGCACGCCTGGAAGCCAGCGCTCGCCGCGGCGGGAGTAATCCCGAAGCCTGGGCCGGGGGAGAGGTACAAGGAAGCCCGTGAAGACGGCATGCACGCGCTGCGGCACTTCTACGCCTCGGTGCTCCTCGACGCGGGGGAGAGCATCAAGGCCCTGAGTGCCTACCTCGGTCACGCCGACGCCGGGTTCACGCTCCGCACCTACACCCACCTCATGCCGAGCAGTGAGACGCGTACGCGGAACGCCGTCGACGCGATGTACCGCACGGCCCACCAGGCCCCGACGGCCCCCTGACGGCCCACGGCTTCCGGCCCCGCCCCTGATCATCGGGAAACCGCTGGTCAGGGGCATTTTCGTCTTCTCCGTGGACTACTTTAACGAGAACTGGTATCAGTTTCTGAAACACCGTCAGAAACACTTTCGGGAACCTCGTCGAAGACCCACGGACGCCGGTGCCCTCGGGAGGCAGTCGCCATGGCCGAGCTAGTGGAACACGGACAGCTGTTCATCGGCGGGGAGTTGACCGACCCCCTGGGCAAGGACGTCATCGAAGTCGTCTCGCCGCACACCGAGGAGGTCATCGGGCGCGTCCCGCACGCCTCGCCCGCCGATGTGGACCGGGCGGTCGCGGCGGCGCGGCGGGCCTTCGACGAGGGGCCCTGGCCCCGGCTGCCGCTGGGGGAGCGGATCGCGGTCGTCACGCGCATCAAGGACGGGATCGCCGCCCGGCACGAGGAGATCGCCCGTGTGATCTCCTCCGAGAACGGCTCCCCGTACTCCTGGAGCGTTCTCGCCCAGGCCCTCGGGGCGATGATGGTGTGGGACGCGGCGATCACCGTCGCGCGCGGCTTCCCCGTGGAGGAGCGGCGCGACGGCGTCCTCGGGAAGATCCTCGTGCGGCGCGAACCGGTCGGGGTGGTGGCCGCCGTCGCCCCCTGGAACGTCCCGCAGTTCGTGGCCGCCGCCAAGCTCGCGCCCGCGCTGCTCACCGGCTGCACGGTGGTGCTCAAGCCGTCGCCCGAATCACCCCTGGACGCCTATCTGCTGGCGGAGATCACCCGGGAGGCGGGGCTGCCCGAGGGTGTCCTGTCGATCCTTCCGGCGGACCGCGAGGTCAGCGAGTACCTGGTCGGGCATCCCGGCGTGGACAAGGTCTCCTTCACCGGATCGGTGGCGGCCGGCAAGCGGGTGATGGAGGTCGCCGCCCGCCATCTCACCCGCGTCACGCTGGAGCTGGGCGGCAAGTCGGCGGCGGTCGTCCTGCCGGACGCGGACGTGGAGACGGCGGTGGCCGGGATCGTCCCGGCGGCCTGGATGAACAACGGTCAGGCCTGCGTCGCCCAGACCCGCATCCTGCTGCCGCGCTCCCGTTACGACGAGTTCGCGGACGCCTTCGCGGCGGCGGCGGGCGCGCTGGTCGTGGGCGACCCGCTGGACCCGGCGACCCAGGTCGGCCCGCTGGTCGCCAGGCGCCAGCAGCAGCGCAACCTCGACTACATCCGCATCGGCCAGGAGGAGGGCGCGAAGATCCTCACGGGCGGCGGCCGCCCGCCCGGCCTGGACCGCGGCTGGTACGTCGAGCCGACCCTCTTCGGTGACGTCGACAACTCCATGCGGATCGCCCGCGAGGAGATCTTCGGCCCGGTGATCTGCCTCCTCCCCTACGGCGACGAGGCCGAGGCCCTGAGGATCGCGAACGACTCCGACTACGGCCTGAGCGGCAGCGTGTGGACGGCGGACGTCGGACACGGCGTCGAGGTGGCCCGCCGGGTCCGCACCGGGACGTACTCCGTGAACACCTTCAGTCTCGACATGCTCGGCCCGTTCGGCGGCTACAAGAACAGCGGCCTGGGCCGCGAGTTCGGCCCCGAGGGGTACGGCGAGTACCTGGAGCACAAGATGATCCACCTGCCGGCCGGCTGGGAGGGCTGAGCCGATGGGCGTACCCGGGACGGGAGACCGCTGGCACGTCGAGGTCGACCGCTCCCTGTGCATCGGCTCCGCGCAGTGCCTCCACCACGCCCCCGACCGCTTCCACCTCGACACCGCCCGCCAGTCCCACCCGCGCGCCTCCCACACGGACGCCAACGAACGCGTCCTGGAGGCGGCGGAGAGCTGCCCGGTGGAGGCGATCGTGATCACCCTGGCGGAGAACGGGGAGGCGGTGTTCCCGCCGGAGGAGTAGGGCCGGGAGCGGGCGTTACTCCCGCGCCCCCGGCTCCGTCACGGCCCCCGGCTCCGTCACGTCGATCAGCCGGCACACCGTCTCGATGTCGATGCGGACCTGGGCGATGGAGGCCCGGCCCGAGAGCCAGGTGATGAGGGCCGAGTGCCAGGTGTGTTCGATGACGCGGACCGCGGAGAGCTGTTCCGGGGTGGGATCCGCCAGGCCCATCGCGTCGAGGATGATCGCGGTGGTCTGGCGGGAGACGTGGTCGACCTCGGGGGAGACGCTGCGGTCGGCGAAGGTGAGGGCGCGGACCATCGCGTCGGCCAGGTGCGGCTCGCGCTGGAGGGCGCGGAAGGCGCGCATCAGGGTCTCCGCGACGCGCTCGGCCGGGGTGTCGCCCGCGGGGGGCTTCTTCCTCAGCGTGCCGTGCATCCGCTCCAACTGGTCCTGCATCGTGGCGACCAGCAGATGCACCTTGGACGGGAAGTAGCGGTAGAGCGTGCCCAGGGCCACCTGCGAGGACTCGGCGACCTCCCGCATCTGCACCGCGTCGAACCCGCCCCGGCTGGCCAGTCGGGCGCTCGCGTGCAGGATGCGGCGGCGGCGGGCCTCCTGCCGCTCGGTGAGGGGAGCGGCGGAGGGGCGCTGGATGCTGGATTCCACCTTGTCCCCCTTGACGTGCGCAGGCATGGGTCCCGTTCCGTGACGGTCGGTGAGGGCTTGGGATCACTCAGCGGAGACGGGGCGCCTGGTCGTGGCGTGAATCACCTGATCCACGGCTCACAGCGTCCTTACCTGCCGGTAGATTCAGAGCCTCCCGGACGATCAAGTCTGAAACTTGTTCTAGATTAGCGTCCCGTCGTAGTCTCGCGGGACAGTGCAGGCAGAAGGGGGCCCGGAGTGACCGCTGAGGCCAGTCAGGCGGGGTCCCAGGACCTCGCCGCGGACGGCGGGCGACCGCTCGACATCGCGCTCCTCACCTACAAGGGAAACCCGTTCTGCGGCGGCCAGGGCGTCTACGTCCGCCATCTCTCGCGCGAACTGGCCCGGCTCGGCCACCGCGTCGAGGTCATCGGCTCCCAGCCCTACCCGGTCCTCGACGAGGGCCACGACGACCGGCTGTCCCTCACCGAGCTGCCCAGCCTGGACCTCTACCGCCAGCCGGACCCGTTCCGCACCCCGGGACGCGGCGAGTACCGCGACTGGATCGACGCCCTCGAAGTGGCGACGATGTGGACCGGCGGCTTTCCCGAACCGCTGACCTTCTCGCTGCGCGCCCGACGCCATCTGCGGGCACGGCGCGGAGAGTTCGACGTCGTGCACGACAACCAGACCCTCGGCTACGGTCTGCTGGGCGACGTGGGCGCACCCCTGGTCACCACCATCCACCACCCCATCACGGTCGACCGGCAGTTGGAGCTGGACGCGGCCGAGGGCTGGAAGCGGCGCGCCTCGGTGCGCCGCTGGTACGCCTTCACCCGCATGCAGAAGCGCGTCGCCCGCCGTCTGCCGTCCGTGCTCACCGTCTCCGGCACCTCCCGCCAGGAGATCGTCGACCACCTCGGGGTCCGCGACGACCGCGTCCACGTCGTCCACATCGGCGCCGACACCGACCTGTTCGCGCCCGACCCGTCCGTGGCCGTCGTACCGGGCCGGATCGTCACCACGTCCAGCGCGGACGTGCCGCTCAAGGGCCTGGTCTTCCTCGTCGAGGCGCTGGCCAAGGTCCGTACCGAACAGCCGAACGCCCACCTCGTCGTCGTCGGCAAGCGCCCGCAGGAGGGCCCCGTCGCCGCCGCGGTCTCGCGCTACGGCCTCGAAGGCGCCATCGAGTTCGTCAAGGGCATCTCCGACGCCGAACTCGTCGACCTGGTCCGCTCGGCGGAGGTCGCCTGCGTGCCCTCCCTCTACGAGGGCTTCTCGCTGCCGGCCGCCGAGGCCATGGCGACCGGCACCCCGCTCGTCGCCACCACCGGCGGCGCCACCCCCGAGGTCGCCGGACGCGACGGCGAGACCTGCCTCGCCGTACCGCCGGGCGACGCGGGCGCGCTGGCCGTCGCGCTGAGCCGGCTGCTCGCCGACCCCGGACTGCGGGCCCGGCTGGGCGCGGCCGGACGCGAGCGCGTGCTGGAGCGGTTCACCTGGGCGCGCGCCGCCGAGGGCACCGTCGAGCGGTACCGCGAGGCCGTCGAGCGGGCCGGAGGCCGACGCGGCCCCCGCCCGTCCGCGGCACGGCCCGCCTCCCCTGCCGCCGCCTCCGCAGATGCAGTCACCGATGCTGTCCCAGACGTTGACGTCGAATCCGATCGCGAAAGCAGGGCCACGTGCTGACCGTCGACTTCTCCCGGTTCCCGCTCGCCCCGGGCGACCGTGTCCTGGACCTCGGCTGCGGGGCGGGACGCCACGCCTTCGAGTGCTACCGGCGCGGCGCCCAGGTCGTGGCGCTGGACCAGAACGGCGAGGAGATCCGCGAGGTCGCCAAGTGGTTCGCCGCGATGAAGGAGGCGGGCGAGGCCCCCGAGGGTGCGACCGCCACCGCGATGGAGGGCGACGCCCTCGCGCTGCCCTTCCCCGACGAGTCCTTCGACGTCGTCATCATCTCCGAGGTGATGGAGCATATCCCCGACGACAAGGGCGTCCTCGCCGAGATGGTGCGGGTCCTCAGGCCCGGCGCCGTATCGCCGTCACCGTCCCGCGCTACGGCCCCGAGAAGGTCTGCTGGGCCCTGTCCGACGCCTACCACGAGGTCGAGGGCGGTCACATCCGCATCTACAAGGCGGACGAACTGCTCGACAGGATCCGCGAGGCCGGCCTCGAACCGTACGGCAGCCACCACGCCCACGCGCTGCACTCGCCGTACTGGTGGCTGAAGTGCGCGTTCGGCGTCGACAACGACCAGGCGCTGCCGGTGCGGGCGTACCACAAGCTGCTGGTCTGGGACATCATGAAGAAACCCCTCGCGACCCGGGTCGCCGAACAGGCGCTCAACCCGCTGATCGGCAAGAGCTTCGTGGCGTACGCGACCAAGCCCCACCTGCCCCGAGTGGACGCCAAGTGACGACTCCCCGGACAGAACACCTCGTCCTGGCCGGGGTCCTCACCGCCGAGCAGGCCGTCGAGACCGTCCACGGCATCCTCGCCGAACAGCGCGAGGACGGGGCGATCCCGTGGTTCCGCGGGCACCACCTCGACCCGTGGGACCACACCGAGGCCGCGATGGCGCTGGACGCGGCGGGCGAGCACGAGGCCGCTGAGCGGGCGTACGAGTGGCTCGCGCGGCACCAGCACGAGGACGGCTCCTGGTACGCGGCCTACGCCGACGGCGACTTCGCCGACGTCACCGACCGCGGCCGCGAGACGAACTTCGTCGCCTACGTCGCCGTGGGCGTCTGGCACCACTACCTCTCCACCGGCGACGACACCTTCCTGGACCGCATGTGGCCGGTCGTCCACGGGGCGGTCGAGTACGTGCTGCGGCTCCAGCAGAGCGGCGGGCAGATCGGCTGGCGCCGCGACGACGACGGCACGCCCACCACGGACGCGCTGCTGACCGGCTCCTCGTCGATCCACCACGCGCTGCGCTGCGCCCTGGCCATCGCCGAGCAGCGCGAGGAACCGCAGCCGGACTGGGAGTTGGCGGCGGGCGCGCTGCGGCACGCCATCCGGCGGCACCCGGAGCGGTTCCTGGACAAGGCCCGCTACTCGATGGACTGGTACTACCCGGTCCTGGGCGGCGCGCTCACCGGAGTGGAGGCCAAGGCCCGCATCGAGGAGATGTGGGAGCGGTTCGTCGTGCCGGGGCTCGGCGTGCGCTGTGTCGTGCCCAACCCGTGGGTGACCGGCGGGGAGTCGGCCGAACTGGCCCTGGCGCTCTGGGTGATCGGCGAGTCCGACCGGGCGCTGGAGATCCTCCAGTGGATCCAGCGGCTGCGCGACCCGGAGTCGGGGCTGTACTGGACGGGGTACGTCTTCGAGGACGCGGCGGTCTGGCCGCAGGAACTGACGACCTGGACCGCCGGGTCTCTGCTGCTCGCGGTCGCCGCGCTGGGCGGCCACGACGCCACCTGTGCGGTGTTCTCCGGCGACCGCCTTCCGACGGGACTGGATCCGGACTGCTGCGACTGAGAGGGGCGTAGGGGGAGTCTTCGACGGGTCAGTGGCGGACCCGGTTGGCGATAGCGTGGCCGATGAACAGGTACACGATCGCCGCCAGGCTGTAGCCCGCCACGACCCTCGCCCACGCCTCGTCGAACGTGAACAGGTCATGCGACCAGCCCGCCAGCCAGCGGGCCACCTCGTGCACGAACTGCACGAAGTCGTTGCCCCGGTTGGCGTCCAGCAGGTACATGACGATCCAGAGGCCGAGGATGAAGGCCATCACGTCGGCGACGACGGCGATGACCCTGCCGGCCGAATGCGAGCCGTTCCGGTTTCTAGGGGACATGGTGTCCGCCTTGCCGTTTGTGACGGGCTGAAACACGGCCGGTTCACGACTTCTCCATTTCCCGTGTGTTGGCTTGGAGTTGAGCCTTCCAGGGGACGATGTTCGAGGGGATCCTCGATGATCCTGCCCCCTTGAGTGGCAGGAGGGCCGTTGTCCCACTCCGCAAGAGCTGTAGAGGAGCCGAGACTCAGCACCCGTCAGGTCAGACGCCGTCGGGTGCCCCGGCATGTCGTCGGCGCCCTGCCGATCGCGCTGGCCGGGCTGATCGCCCTGCTGATCTCGGGCAACACCCTGCGCCCCTTCGAGCGGATCGTCACCCTGGAGGCGAGGATGGCCTCCAAGTCGGACTTCTTCCGGGACCCCGAAGTGCAGCGGCTGCTGCTCGGGCACGGCATCCGCGTCGACATCCGTCGCCTCGGCTCCCGCGGCATCGCCACCCAGTCCCTGACGGGCACGGACGTCGTCTTCCCCTCCGGACAGCCCGCCGCCAAGATCATCCTCGACCGGCAGGACCGCTCCGTCCGGTCCGTCCGCCCCTTCGTCACCCCACTGGTCCTCGGCACCTTCCGCGACTACGCCGACACCCTGGTGAAGGCCGGGGTCGCGACCCCGCAGCGGGCCCCCGACGGCGGCCCCACCCTCTACTACGACCTCAAGATGCCGGCCTTCATGAGCCTGCTCGACGGCACCGACGGCGGCCGGGGCACCGCCGACCAGGACGGCGACGGCAGGCCCGAGGGCGCCGACACCTGGAACGGCATCGGCTTCGACACCGTCCGCGGCCGCAGCAACAGCGGCCGGGTCCTGGTGCGCACCTCCAACGTCTGCGAGTCCAACGCCGCCGGCACCTACCTCAGCCTCCTCGCCTTCGTCGCCAACGGGAACACCACACCCGGCACCGAGAACGTCAACGACCCGCGGCTCGCCCACGACGCGGTCACCGACCTCGCCGCGAGGATCAAGCCCCTGATCAGCCTCCAGGGCATGTGGGCCGACGAACAGGCCGACAGCTACCTCTCCGACCTCGGCGAGAGCATCGCCCCCATCTCCCTCATCTACGAACACCAGTACCTGGCCCACCAGATCGCCCACCACGACAGGTCCGGTGAGCAGGACACCGACCGCGTCCTGCTCTACCCCACGCCCTACGCCCTCACCGAACCCCAGCTCATCTCCCTCACCGACGGGGGCGACCGCCTGGTCCGGCTGCTCCAGGAGGACGGGGAACTGCGCGACCGGGCCATCGAACTCGGCTTCCGCGTCCGCTTCTCCGGCGAGGACGGCACCAGCGAACGCCTCAACGCCTACCTCGGCGACCACGGCATCCAGGCCCCCGCCGCCAACCCCGACCAGACCAAGTCCTACGAACCGGACCTGGAGGTCCTGGAGCGGATCATCACCTACGTCGGCACCTGCCCCCCGCCCGTCCAGGACACCCCGTGAGGCGGCCGACGACGGCCCTCACCGCCGGCCTGGTCCTCGCCCTCCTCGCCACCCTCACGTCCGCCTGCACCGACGGCGGCGACCACGTCACCCTCCGCGTCCTGGCGAGCCCGGAACTGGCCGACGTGGCACCGCTGCTGGCGGAACTGGAGGAGGACACGGGGGTCGAACTGGAGCTGGACTACACGGCGACCGCGGACCTCGACGGCCAGCCGCCCGCCGCCGGACGGAAGTCCGCCCACGACCTGGCCTGGCTCGCCTCCGACCGCTCCTTCCTGCTGCGCCTGCAGGACTCCGCCGGCGGCCTCACCCGCCCCGAGTCCACCTCGATCATGCGCTCACCCGTCGTCGTCGGCCTCACCCCCGACGCCGCCCGTGACCTGCGCGGACGCGCTCCCGGCGGCCGGATCTCCTGGGCCGACCTCGCCGACGCCGCTGCCGACGGCACCGTACGCTTCGGCATGGCCGACCCCCGGCGCAGCGACACCGGACGGGCCGCGCTCGTCGGCGTCGCCACGGCCGCCGCCGGCACCGGCAGCGCCCTGCGCGAGGAGGACGTCTCCTGCGACCGGCTGCGCGGCTTCCGCTCCGGCCAGACCCTCACCGCCCCCGGCTCACGCGAACTGACGGACACCTACGCCGAGCGCCCGGAGACCGCCGACGCGCTGATCGCCCACGAGGCCGAACTGCTCTCCCTCAACGCGAGCGGCAGACTGAGCGCGCCGCTGGAGATCGTCCACCCCGAAGACGGCATGGTCCTCTCCGACTTCCCGCTGCTCCTCCTCGACCCCGGCGAACGGGAGGCGTACGGCAAGGTCGTCGACTGGCTGCTGAGCGCCGACACCCAGCGCGAGCTGATGCGGCGCACCCACCGGCGGCCCGTCAACCAGGACGTCGAGCCCTCCCCCGAACTGCGCACCTCCGTCGGCAACGCCCTGTCCTTCCCCGACCGGCTGGCCATCGTGCGGCAACTCGTCGACGACTACGGCGACCCGGTGCACGCCACCGGCGACCAGGTCGTCTTCCTGCTGGACTTCTCCACCTCGATGCGCGGCGAGCGGATCGCCGCCCTGCGGGCCGCCTTCGCCGGCCTCAGCGGCGCCGACCGGACCTCCACCGGCAAGTTCGCCCGCTTCTACCGCGGTGAACGCCTCACCGTCGTCCGCTTCGGCGGGAGCGTGCTCGAGGAACGCACGGTCACCGTGCGCTCCGACGCCGACCTGGAGACCCTCGACCGGATCGTCGCCGACGGCGGCTTCGACGACGCCACCGCCGTCTGGTCGGCCCTCGACCGCGGCTACCGCATCGCCGCCGACGCGGTACGCGCCGCCCCCGAACGGCCCGTCGCCATCGTGCTGATGACGGACGGCGAGAACAACACGGGCCTGACGTACGCCGAGTTCCTGCGCCGGCACGGCCGGCTGGGCTCCGCCGCCGACGCGGTGCCCACCTTCACCGTCCAGTTCGGAGAGGCCGACGCCGCCGCCCTGAAGCGGGCCGCCGCGGCGACCGGCGGCCGTACGGTCGACGCCGGTCTCTCCTCGCTCACCGACGCGTTCAAGGAGATCCGTGGGTGTCATTGACAGTCAGTGGTGGAGCCTGTGGTGGCCGTGGCTGGTCGTCTGGGCGGTGACGGCGGTGGCCCTCGCCGTACTGGCCCGGCACGGGCTGGTCCGGCTGGGCCTGCTGCGACGCCGCCGGCGCGGCGGGCGCATCGTGCACGGCATGGCCTTCTTCCTGCACGAACAGCGGGTCATGGACCTCTACCAGCAGGGCGGCTTCTCCGCCGCGCTGGAGGCGGAGGTCGCCGACCGCACCAACGTCGACGCGGGCGTCGGACTCTTCGCCCGGCTGTCCGGCGGCATGGCCGGGGCCCGCCGGGAGGTCGCCAGGGAACGCGTCACCGCCTACCTCCGGCAGAGCACGCCCATCACCGTGATCCGGCTGCTGATGGACACCATGCGCAAGGAGGACGTCGTCGTGCAGGCCGACCTCACCACCGGCGTCGTCACACCGAACCGCGCGCTCGCCGACACCCTCGCCGACCGGGGCGGCGACCGCAGCGTGCCGCTGACCGCCGTCGGCGTCGGCTCGGCATTCGTCTCGGTCACCGGCCTGTTCACCGCCCGCCGCGCGGAGAACGGCGACATCGAGCTGCGCGCCCGGTACGGCACCGGGGAGCCGGCCGCGCAGGTACGGATCACCTGCGAGGCGGCCGGGGTCCGCGAGGGCTTCCAGAACGCCGAGTACTTCACCGGGGAGTTCCAGGCCCGCTGCCTCGGCAAGGTCCCGACCTGGAACCGCGAACGCGGCGAACTGACGCTGAACCCGATCGCGGTGTTCCTCTGAAGCGCCCTGTGCCTAGGAGTTGAGTTCGGCCAGGACGCGCAGGGTGTGCGGGTCCGGGGTCAGGGCCAACAGGTCCGTCACCGGGCCCTCGCGCCACCGCTCCAGCCGCTCGGCGATGCGCTCGCGCGGGCCGACCAGGGAGATCTCGTCGGCGAAGGCGTCCGGGACGGCCAGCACGGCGTCCTCCCGGCGCCCGGCCAGGAACAGCTCCTGGATCCGCCGGGCCTCCTCCTCGTACCCCATGCGGGCCATCAGATCGGCGTGGAAGTTGCGCCGGGCGTGTCCCATCCCGCCGATGTAGAAGCCCAGCATCGCCTTGACCGGCAGCAGCCCCTCCGCCAGGTCGTCGCAGACCCGCACCCGCGCCATCGGCGCCACCCGGAACCCCTCCGGCAGCTCCGCCACCGCCGGCCCGTACGCGTCCGGCCGGTCCGGCGACCAGTACAGCGGCAGCCAGCCGTCGGCGATCCGGGCCGTCTGGGCCACGTTCCGCGGCCCCTCCGCGCCCAGCAGCACCGGCAGTCCGGGGCGCAGCGGATGCGTGATCGGCTTCAGCGGCCTGCCGAGCCCGGTGGCGTCCGGCCCCCGGTAGGGGTGCGCGTGGAAACGCCCGTCCAGCTCGACGGGCCCCTCCCGCAGCAGGACCTGCCGTACGACGTCGACGTACTCGCGGGTCGCGGTCAGCGGCGAGGCCGGGAACGGGCGTCCGTACCAGCCCTCGACGACCTGCGGACCGGACAGGCCGAGGCCCAGTGTCATCCGCCCGCCGGAGAGGTGGTCCAGGGTGAGGGCGTGCATCGCCGTCGTGGTCGGCGAACGGGCCGCCATCTGCGCGACCGCCGTACCCAGCCCGATCGTCGAGGTGTGGGCGGCGATCCAGGTGAGCGGGGTGAAGGCGTCCGACCCCCAGGACTCGGCCGTCCACACCGAGTCGTACCCGAGCCGCTCCGCCTCCCGCGCCAGCTCCACATGGCCGGGGGAGGGGCCGCGCCCCCAGTAGCCGAGCGCGAGACCGAGCCGCATCCCTGCCTCCTGACGGTACGTCAGTTGTTCTGGAGGTAGGCGACTGTACGACAACGGCCCCCCGCCCGGAAGGGCGAGGGGCCGCGAGGTGCGGGGCCGGGACTCAGCCGCGCTGGATGCCGGAGGCGTCCCGCAGCACGCCGCGACGGCCGTCCTGGGTCTGCGCCACCAGACCCTGGGCGCCCTGCTCGACGGCCAGGTACCAGGTGCCGGGCGCCAGTTCGGCGATCGGCATCGGCGCACCGTCCTCCGCGTACAGCGGACGCGGCACCGGCACGGCGAACCAGAACGGAGAGAAGTCGGCGGCCGGAGGCTGCTGCGCCGGAGCGGGCTGCCCACCCGCGAACGGCGGCTGGCCCGGCTGCTGACCCTGCTGCTGCGGCGGACCGGCGAACGGCGACGGCTGCTGCTGTGCACCCGGGTAGCCGTAACCACCGGGCGGCTGAGCACCGTAGGGCAGCGGCGCCGGAGGCTTCGGGGCCGGGATCAGCGCGGCCTGGAGGGCGGGGACCAGGGCGGTGGCGACGGCACCGCCGGCCAGCACGAGCGTCGCGATGAAGCCGAGGATGATACCGGCCCCCCGCTCCACGTCCGCGCTGCCGAAGGTGTCGCTGAACGCGCCCAGCGGGTCGATGATCGTCCAGAACGCCGTCCAGGCGGCGAACACCGTCAACGCGACCCCGAGCTGGCCGAGATCCAGGCCGACGACCTTGCGCGGCTGGGGCAGCGCACGGGCGAGGACGATCAGGGCCGCACCGATGATCCCGCCGACGTACATGCTCATCAGCAGACCGAGGTCGTCCCACGCGGTGGGAACGTCGTCGCCGGAACCGTCGAACGTGTCCAGGAACGACGCGATGAACAGCAATACCGCTGCTCCGATCACCACGCCGTCGCCTCGAGTGAGGGAGCGGATATTCACTTCAGGTCCTTCGTCAGTCGTCTCGTCATCGATACACGCATCGGTAGAGGCATCGCTGTCACCATGTCGCCGTCAGGCTCGGGTGGGAAGCGCGGGGGTGGCCCCTCATCGTAGGGACGACACTATCGTCCGCACGATCGGACTGTCCCCGAGGTTCAGCGCGCCGACCACTACCCGCGCAGGAAACTCACGATTCCCTCAGAGATCCCCTGCGCCGCCTTCTGCCGCCAGGCGCCGCTGGTGAGCAGTGCCGCGTCCTTGCTATCGCGCATGTTGCCGCACTCGATGAACACCTTGGGAACCGTTGACAGATTGAGACCGCCCAGGTCCTCACGTGTGACGAGACCGGTACCGTCGCCGACGTAGTTGGAGGGCGAGGTGTCCGTGGACTCCGCGAAGTCGTCCGCGATCAGTTCGCCGAGTTCCCGCGAAGGCCCCACGATGGGACGGGTGTCGGCGCCGCCCGCGTGCACCGGGCCCGGCAGGATCACATGGAAGCCGCGCTGCCCGGTGGCCGCGCCGTCGGCGTGGACCGAGACGACGGCGTCCGCGCGGGCGGAGTTGCCGATCCGGGCCCGCTCGTCGACGCAGGGCCCGAAGGGCCGGTCGGCGTCCTGCGTCAGCTTCACCGTGGCACCCTGCCGCTCCAGCAGGGTGCGCAGCCGGTGCGCCACGTCCAGGGTGAACGCGGCCTCGCTGTAACCGGAGTTGGTGGCGGTGCCGGTGGTGTCGCACTCCTTCTTGTTGGTGCCGATGTCCACCTTGCGGTTGATCTCGGCCGTGTGCTCGAAGTTGGCGGGGTTGTGCCCCGGGTCGATGACGACGACCTTGTCCGCGAGGGACCCCGCGCCGCCGGGCGCGGACGCCGTCGGGGACTGTGAGGCCGAGGCGCCCGGCTTGCCGTCGGGGTCACCGCCGGCCGAGGCCGGCCCCCCGGTGCCGGAGGCCGCCCCCGTGACCCGGCCGGACCCGCCGTCGTCCGATCCGCCCGGCGTCCCGAACGCCAGCCAGCCGAGCAGCGCGCCCGGCACGAGCGCGGCGAGCACCACGATGAGCGTGCGCCGCGGCGGGGAGCGGCGGGGGCGCGGAGGATCGAAGTCAGGGCCTACGTACGACACGCCTGCCACCCTAGGGCCTGGCGCCCCCGACCGGGCCGGGAGGGCGACGCCGGCGGGCCGTGCGCGAGCGGGTGATCCGCCGTGTGCCGCTCTCGGGTGCTCGGTCGGCTGCGCCGGTCACGGGCGTCTCCTGGAGGTTGGAGGGAGGCCGTGAGGGGGCAGGCCGGGCCGTTGTCTCAGCGTGCGGAGATCCCGGTGTCCTTCGGTCCCGCCCGATCCGCCTGGGCCGGGGCCGGGGTCGCGGGGTCCGTGCCCGGATCGTTCTGCCTGGGCGCCTCCACCGGCCCCGGCCGCTCCGCCCTCCGCGGCAGCCAGACGAGCATCAGCGCCACCCCCAGGGCCATCACCACCGCACCCGCCCGGAACGCCAGCGCGTAGCCGGCGGTCAGTGCCTCGGGGGTGCCCCGCCCGTCCGTGCGTCCCGTGGCCAGCGTGGACAGCACCGCCAGGCCCAGTGAGCCGCCCATCGTGCGGGAGGTGTTGACCAGGCCGGACACCAGTCCCGCCTCGCCCGGCGCCGCTCCGGCGGTGGCCAGCGAGGCGAGCGGGGTGGCCGACAGGCCCGCGCCCAGCATCATCAGCACGCCCGGCAGCATGATCGCGGTGAGGTAGGCGCCGTCGGCGGTCATCGTCGACTGCCAGCCGAATCCGGCCGTCGCCGTCAGCGCGCCCAGCGCCGCCACCGTGCGCGCCCCGAGCGTCCGCATCAGCCGGGGGGCCAGCTTGGAGCCGAGCACGACGGCCAGGGAGCTGGGCATCAGCGCCAGGCCGGCCTCCAGCGGGGTGTAGCCGAGCACGTTCTGCGCGTACAGCGTCATGAAGTACCACATGGAGAACATCGCCGAGCCGCACAGCAGCATCGCCACGTTCGCCGAGGACACCGACCGCCGCCGCAACAGGCCCAGCGGCATCAGCGGGGCCGCCGTGCGGGCCTCGACGGCGAGGAACAGGGCGACCAGCGCGAGTCCGGCGGCCAGCGGCACCAGCGCCGCCGCCGCGGTCCACCCCTCGGCCTCCGTGCGGGAGATGCCGTACGCGAGGGTGGCCAGGCCGGCCGTGACGAGGAGGCGCCCGGCAGGTCCAGGCGACGGCGGTCCCCGGCGCGGCTCTCGGGGAGCAGGGCGAGGGCGCCGATCAGGACGACCGCGCCGACCGGCACGTTGATCAGCAGGACCCAGCGCCACGACAGCAGGTCGACCAGCACCCCGCCGACGAGCCCGCCCGCGGCGCCGCCGCCCGCGCCGACCGCCGTCCAGGTGGCGATCGCCCGCGCCCGCGCCGCGCCCTCGGGCACGGCGGACGTGACGATCGTCAGCGTCGAGGGCGCCAGCACGGCGGCGCCGAGCCCCTGCGCGGCCCGCGCGAGCAGCAGCTGCCAGTCGTCCTGGGCGAGCCCGCCGGCCAGCGAGGCCAGCGTGAACAGGGCGAGCCCGACGAGGAACATCCGCTTACGGCCGTAGAGGTCGCCGGCCCGTCCGCCGAGCAGCATGAACCCGGCGAAGGCGATGGCGTACGCGTTGACCACCCACTGGAGGCCGGACGCGCTCATGTCCAGTTCGGCCCGCATGGAGGGCAGGGCCACGTTCACGACGGACACGTCGAGGACGACGAGGAACTGGCCGGCGCAGGCGAGCGCGATGACGAGCCAGGCGGGGGAGCGGGTCGGGGAGCGGGTGGGGCGGGAGGCAGAGGGCATGGGTGTCATGGTCCCAACCACTCCGCGCCCCTTGCATCGGGATTTCGACCTAGGCCCGCGGTACCGCCCGCCGCTCCCCCTTCCGGCTTCCCCAAGAGAAGGTCAAGATTTCGTTAGTGTGCTGAAGCATCGGAATAGTTGCTCATGCATACGTGGTTCACCCTGCACGTATCCCGCTCGAACCGTCGGCACCCCGCACGGCCCGCCCGTCCGTACCCCGCACGGCTCGCCCGTCCGCACCCCTTCTCCCAGGCCTGGAGGCCCCGCTCCATGACGCACACGTCGACCGACCAGCCCGGACGCAGGACGGGCGGTGCCGTCGTCCCCGTGCTCGCCTTCGCGGGCATCGTGGTCGCGGTGATGCAGACCCTGCTGGTCCCGGTCATCAAGGACCTGCCGCAACTGCTGGCCACCTCACCCGGCAACGCCACCTGGGTCCTCACCTCGACCCTGCTGTCCGGCGCCGTCGCCACACCGATCATGGGCCGCCTCGGTGACCTGTACGGCAAGCGGCGGATGCTGATCCTCAGCCTCTCCGTGATGGTCGTCGGCGCGCTGGTCAGCGCCGCCACCAGCGATCTCCTGATCATGATCGTCGGCCGTACCCTCCAGGGCTTCGCGATGGGCGCGATACCGCTCGGCATCGGCCTGATGCGCGACATGCTGCCCCGCGAGAAGCTCGGCTCGGCGATGGCCCTGATGAGTTCCTCCATCGGCGTCGGTGGTGGCCTCGCCCTGCCGGCCGCGGCCCTCGTCGCCCAGCACGCCGACTGGCACGCCCTCTTCTACGGCGCCGCCGGCCTCGGCGTCCTCGCCATCGGCCTCACCCTGCTCGTCGTACCCGAGTCCCCGGCCCGCGCCGGGGGCACCTTCGACCTGCCCGGCGCGATCGGCCTCTCCGTCGGCCTCGTCCTGTTCCTGCTGCCGATCACCAAGGGCAGCGACTGGGGCTGGTCCTCGGGCACCACGCTCGGCCTGTTCGCCGCCTCCGCCGTCGTGCTCGGCCTGTGGGGCGTGATGGAGCTGCGCGTCAAGGCCCCGCTGGTCGACCTGCGCACCAGCGCCCGCCCGGCGGTCCTCTTCACCAACCTCGCCTCCGTCATGGTCGGCGTCTCCTTCTACGTCGTCTCCCTCGTCCTGCCCCAGCTCCTGCAACTGCCCACGAGCACCGGCTACGGCCTCGGCCAGTCCATGGTCACCGCCGGCCTGCTGGTGGCGCCGCTCGGCCTGACGATGATGGTCACCGCACCGGTCTACGCCCGCCTCTCCGCCAGGTACGGCCCCAGGTTCACCCTGATCCTCGGCCTGCTGATCATCGCGATCGGCTACGGCGCCGGCCTCGGCCTGATGAGCGCCGCGTGGCAGAGCCTCGTCATCGCCGTCGTCCTGGGCGCGGGCATCGGCCTCGCCTACTCCTCGCTCCCCGCGCTGATCGTCGGCGCGGTCCCGGCCTCGGAGACGGGCGCGGCCAACGGCCTCAACACCCTGATGCGGTCCATCGGCACGTCGGTCTCCAGCGCCGTCATCGGCATGGTGCTGGCCAACACCGCGAACGACGTCGGCGGCGTCGCCGTCCCGACCATGCACGGCTTCCGGGTCTCCTTCCTGATCGCCACCGGCGCCGTCGCCGTAGGCCTGCTGTTCGCCCTGTTCCTGCCCCGCACCCCCGCGGCGACGCCGCGGCTGCGTGCCAGCAGCGAGGAGGACGCCAACCTGGCACGTGCCGAAGAGGTCCTGCGGAGCTTCCGCGGCCGGGTCCTGGACGCCGGCGGCGCGCCGGTCGCCCACGCCAGGGTCACCCTCATCGACCGCCGCGGCCGCCAGGCCGGTGCCACCCTGTCGGAGGCGGACGGCAGCTACGCCCTCGCCGTCCCCGCCCAGGGCGCCTACGTCCTCGCCGCCAAGGCCACCGGCCACGGTCCCCTCGCCTCCGCCGCGACCCACGCGGGCGACGAGCGCCCGGTCGACCTGGACCTGGCGCTGCCCGGCGAGACGGTCACCGCCTGACCCGCGCACCCCGCACCCCCCGTCGGTCGTCCGACGGGGGGCGCGGTGCATCATGGGCGGGCCCAGACGCACGTACGACCGGAAGGACCCCCATGCCCGCGGCACCCGAGCCCGAGATCCTGGCCGCGTTCGAGGCGGCGAAGGGGTTCATGCCTCTCGACGAGGGGCTCGCGCTGTACGCCGCCGCGGTCGAGGCCGCCGGTCTGGGGCTGCCGCTGCTGGAGGTCGGCACGTACTGCGGACGCTCGACGATCCTGCTCGCCGACGCGGCCCGGCGGGCCGGGGTCACCGCGCTGACCCTCGACCACCACCGGGGCAGCGAGGAGCAGCAGCCGGGCTGGGAGTACCACGACCCGGAGACCGTCGACCCCGAGACCGGCCTGATGGACACGCTGCCCACCTTCCGCCGCACCCTGCACCGGGCCGGTCTGGAGGAGCACGTGGTGGCGCTGGTCGGCCGCTCCCCGCAGATCGCCGCCTTCTGGAACTCGCCCCTCGGCCTGGTCTTCGTCGACGGCGGCCACACCGACGAGCACGCCGGCTCCGACTACGAGGGCTGGGCCCCGCACGTCGCCGAGGGCGGCCTGCTCGTCATCCACGACGTCTTCCCGGACCCGGCCGACGAGTTCACCGGCCAGGCCCCCTACCGCGTCTACCTGCGTGCCCTGGAGTCCCGCGCCTTCACGGAGATCTCGGACGCCGGCTCCCTGCGCGTCCTGCGCCGCACGGGCACCGGCCGCTAGGAGCCTCACCGGCTCCGGCCGCTGGCCGCCCCTCCGGGCTCCGGCCGTTGGCAGGCCTCACCGGCTCCGGCCGCTGGCCGCCCCTCCGGGCTCCGGCCGCTGGCCGCCCCTCCGGGCTCCGGCCGTTGGCCGCCCCTCCGGGCTCCGGCCGTTGGCCGCCCCTCCGGGCTCGGCCGCTGGCCGCCCGCCGCTAGCCGCTGGCCGCCCGTCTTTCGCCGCCCGCCACCAGCTGGCAGCCGCCCAGCTTTCGCCGCCCGCCTCCCGCCCCCCGGCGGCGGTGCCGGTGCACGGCCACCGCCTCGCCGACCGCCAGGACGCCCGCGCCTCGCCGACCGCCAGGCCCCCCGCGCCGACCGTCACCCAGTGCCGACCGCCCCCCACGTACCGGCTGCCGCAGGGGCCGGTACGGCAGGGCGGGCCCGTCTGTCCCTGTCCCTGTCGTGTCCCTGTCCGCGTCCGTCGGCACTGTGCCGGCGGGCTCCGCGTCGCTCAGAGCCAGCCCTGCCGCCGTGCCTCGCGCACCGCCTCCGCGCGGTTGCGGGTGCCGGTCCTGCCGATGGCGGCGGAGAGGTGGTCGCGGACCGTCGACTCCGGCAGACGCAGCTCCGTGGCGACATCGGCGACGGTCGCGCCGTCGGCGGACGCTCTGAGGACATCGCACTCACGGGACGTCAGCGGGCTGGGCCCCGCACTGAGCGCGGCGGCCGCCAGGGCCGGATCGACCACCGTCTCACCGATCAGCACCCGGCGGATCGTGTCCGCCAGCTCCTCCACCGGAGCGTCCTTCACGAGGAACCCGGCGGCCCCGGCCTCCATGGCCCGTCGCAGACAGCCCGGTCGGCCGACGGTGGTGAGGATCAGCACCCGGCAGTCGGGTGCCTGTTCGCGCAGCTCGGCGGCGGCGTCCGGACCGCTCATGCCGGGCAGTTCGGCGTCGAGGAGGGCGACGTCCGGGCGGTGGAGGAGGGCGGCGTCCACGACCGCGTCCCCGGTGCCCACCTGCGCCACCACCTCGATGTCCGGCTCCAGCCCCAGCAGCACGGCCAGCGCCCCGCGCACCGTGCCCCGGTCCTCCGCGAGCAGAACCCTGATGGACTTGGCGGGGCGATGGTCCCGGGGCATCTCGTTCACGGCCCCAGCGTAGGACCGGCGGGCCCGGACGGCACCGCCGCGACCGGCTTTGAGCGAAGAGACCGATCCGGCCCGGCCCGGTACGGCCCCGCGCATCCCCGGCGACCCCGTCGTGGGTCCCCGTGGGTCCCCCGGGGGTCCCCGTGGGCCCTCGCCCACCGCTCCGCGACGCGACGCACCCGCCCCTGCCCGCCGGGAGATCCGGCCGGACGGGGCGACGCGACGCACCCGCCCCCGCCCGCCGGGAGATCCGGTCGGGCGGACCCGCGCGGGACGAACGTCCCGGACGCGGACCCGGCGTGCCACGGGACACGTGAGCTGACGAACCGTCAGGAGCCTTCACAAGTGTCGGGCGCTCGGCTATACAGAGGGGCGCCGGACTGGAACGCGTTCTAGATCCCGCCCGTGACGACCTCGGTGCGGCCGACGGTGCGGACGGTCGCGCCGAGGTCTTGAGACCCGCCAGGAGCCCCATGCCCATCGACGCAGCCAAGGCCCTCGCCGCCGAACCCCGGATCGGCGAGATCACCTGGGACCGCAAGGACGTCCTGCTCTACCACCTCGGCGTCGGCGCGGGCGTCCCCGCCACCGACCCCGACGAACTGCGCTACACCCTGGAGTCCCGGCTGCACGTCCTGCCCAGCTTCGCCACCGTCGCGGGCTCCGGCTCACCCGGCGTGATCAGCGGACTGTCCATGCCCAGCGTCGACGTCGACCTGGCCCGCGTCCTGCACGGCGGCCAGTCGCTCACCCTGCACCGTCCGCTGCCCGCCGAGGGCACCGCCACCGCCACCGGCCGTATCGCCGCCGTGTACGACAAGGGCAAGGCCGCCGTCCTCGTCATGCGAACCGAGGTCGCCGACGCGGACGGCCCGCTGTGGACGAACGACGCCCAGATCTTCGTCCGCGGGGAGGGCGGCTGGGGCGGCGACCGGGGTCCCTCCACCCGGCTCGACCCCCCGGCGGGCGACCCAGACAAGACCGTGGAACGGCACATCCGCGAGGACCAGGCCCTCCTCTACCGTCTCTCCGGCGACCGCAACCCGCTGCACGCCGACCCCGACTTCGCACGCGCCGCCGGCTTCGACCGGCCCATCCTGCACGGCCTGTGCACCTACGGGATCACCCTCAAGGCGGTCGTCGACACCCTGCTCGACGGCGACGTGACGCGGGTACGCGCCTACGCCACCCGCTTCGCCGGCGTCGTCTTCCCCGGCGAGACCCTGCGCATCCGCATGTGGCGCGGCGAGGCGGCGGTCAGGGTCGCGGTGAGCGCGGCGGAGCGAGCGGACGCGCCCGTGCTCGCCGACACGATCGTCGAACACTCCTGAACGGCACCCGCACCACGCCTTGACCAACTCCTGAACCAGCCAGCATCCGAGGGGACCCGAGGGGAGCCGCACCATGCGCGCAGCCGTACTGCACGAGATCGGCCAGGACAAGCTGGAGGTCCTCGACGACGTCGAGGCGGTGGGCTTCGGCCCCGGCAGGGTCAGGATCCGGGTGCGCGCCACGGGGCTGTGCCACTCGGACCTGTCCGCGATGAGCGGGGTGCTGCCGCAGCCCGCGCCGTTCGTGCCCGGCCACGAGGGCGCGGGCGAGATCCTCGACGTCGGCGAGGGCGTCACCCGTGTGAAGCCCGGCGACCGGGTCGTCGTGTGCTGGCTGCCCGCCTGCGGTGTCTGCCCCGCCTGCCGACGCGGCCAGACCGAGCTGTGCCTGGCCGGGTTCATGAACGCGGGCACCCCCAACTTCCGGCGCCCCGGTGGTGATCTCTTCGGCTTCGCCGGCACCGGCACCTTCGCCGAGGAGGTCGTGGTCGACGCCGGCTGCGCCGTCCCGATCCCCGACGACGTGCCCTTCGACATCGCCGCGCTCATCGGCTGCGGAGTGACCACGGGGCTGGGCGCCGCGCTCAACACGGCGGACGTGGAGGCCGGTTCGTCGGTCGCGGTCATCGGCTGCGGGGGAGTGGGCGTCTCCGCGATACAGGGCGCCCGGCTCAGGGGCGCGGCCGAGATCGTCGCCGTGGACCCCGTCGCCGCGCGCCGCGAGGCCGCCCTCAGGTTCGGCGCCACGGAAGCCGTCGCACCCGGAGAACTCCCCGACGCCAAGCAGCGGATCACCGGCGGCGAGGGCTTCGACTACGTCTTCGAGGTCGTCGGCCGCTCCACCACGGCCCGCACCGCCTACGAGACCACCCGCCGCGGCGGCACCCTGGTCGTCGTCGGTGCCGGAGCCATGGACGACTTCCTCCAGCTCAACATGTTCGAGCTGTTCTTCGACGAGAAGCGGATCCTGCCCTCCATGTACGGCGGCGGCGACGTCCTGCGCTCCTACGAGCGGACCGTCGCCCTGTGGCGGGCCGGCCGGATCGACCTCGCCGGGCTGATCACGCACCGCGTCCCGCTCGCGGAGATCAACGAGGCCCTCGACCAGATGCGCACCGGGGCCGCCCTGCGCACCTGCATAGAGATCTGAGGTCCCGTCATGTCACAGCCGCTGAAAGGCCGTTCCGCGATCGTCACCGGTGCCGGACGCGGACTCGGCCGGGCCGAGGCACTGGAACTGGCCCGGCTGGGCGCCGCCGTCGTCGTCAACGACCTCGGCCGACCCGGCCGCGACGGCTCGGGCGAGGGCTCGGCCGCTCCCGCGGAGGAGGTGGTGCGGGAGATCCGTACGGCGGGCGGCACCGCGCTCGCCCACACCGGGGACGTCTCCGACTTCGCCGCCGCGCGTGACCTCGTCGAGCTGGCGGTCACCGAGTTCGGCACGCTGGACATCCTGGTCAACAACGCGGGCATCCTGCGCGACCGCATGGTCTTCTCCATGACGGAGGAGGAGTGGGACTCGGTGATCCGCGTCCACCTCAAGGGCCATTTCAACACCACCCGCTTCGCCGCCGCGCACTGGCGCGAACGGTCCAAGGCGGCGGGCGGGCCGGCGTACGGGCGGATCGTGAACACCTCCTCGGAGGCCTTCCTCGCGGGCTCCGCCGGACAGCCCAACTACGCGGCGGCCAAGGGCGGAATCGTCGGCCTGACGACCTCCACCGCCCTCGCGCTCGCCAAGTACGGCGTCACCGCCAACGTCATCTGCCCGCGCGCCCGCACCCGGATGACCGAGGACGTCTTCGCGGGCCTCGGCCGCCCCGGCGAGGGGCTCGATCCCCTGGCCCCCGAGCATGTCGCCCCGCTCGTCGGCTATCTGGCCTCGCCCGCCGCCGCCCGGATCAACGGACAACTCCTCGTCGTGCACGGCGGGATGGTCGCCGTGGTCGAACGACCCCGCGTGCAGGCCGTGTTCGAGAGCAAGCAGGAGACCTTCAGTCACGAGGAACTGGACGCCGTGCTCACCCCGCACTACGCCGGACGGCCCGAGGGGGAGACGTTCGCGGCGGCGGAGGTGCTGGGACTGAGGCGGGGAGCGGTGACGGAAGTCGGTGACGGAACCCGGTGACGGTGAGCGGTGAGCGGGATCGGTGACCGGGTTCGGTGACGGAGAACAGGTGTGGGCCCTGTCCGCCGTCAGGACGGACCGGGCCACAGGCGTAACGGTCAGACAGTCGCGCCGGCCTTGTCCTCGGCCGGCTTACGGTGCCGGCCCCGGGGAGCGGACTCGCCTTCGTGGGACGAGACCGGGCCCCGGTGCCGGCCGTGACCGGTGTCCTCCTGTGTGTCGGCGGACCACGGCTGCATGGTGCTTGTGTCGCTCATCGGAAGTGTTCACCCCGTCAACATGATCTTTTTCAGCCCGGAAAGCTTATCCGGCGGACCTCGGGGTGAATCCAGGCGGCCACGCCAACCGCCACTACTTCGTTACAAGCCGTGCCAGGGGCGCCTGTTGGAGTGGAACGGGCCGGGGCGCGACCGGTTCCGGAGCTTCCGGTTCCAGGGTGTCGGGGGCCATCTCGGCGGAGCCGCGCGACCGCCGTTCCGCTCCGCGGCCGGCGCCGCCACCCGCGCCACCCCGCAGGGCTCCGCCGCCGTCGCGTACGGCAGCCGCAGCACCCCGTCCTCCGTCCACAGACCGCTGCCCGCCAACCAGCCGTCCGGCGCCGCCAGCTGGTACAACCGTCGGTCCGCGGGCCGCCACACACCCACCCAGCTGTCGAACGGGCCGTCGATGCGCAGGCCCACCGCGCAGCTCTCCGGCTGCAGGACCTGACCCGGCTGGATCGCGAACGGCGTCAGCGCCCGGTCGGTGAGCCGCAGCGACGCCGGGAAACGCACCGGCAGCGTGCTGCCCAGCACCCCCCAGCCGAGCCGGGGCCTCCCGGGCGACGGCGCGTCCGAGCGGATCAGCAGCAGCCCGCTGTCCGGGTCCGCGAGCAGCAGCCGGTCGTCGCTGCCGACGGCGATCTGGAGCAGCGGGGACACCTCACCGCCCCGTTCCAGGTCCACCACGACCGCCTTGGTACGGCCGCCGACCTCACGGTCCAGGGCCAGCATGCGGCCCCTCCGGTCCAGCCACACCCCGCCCGAGCAGCGGCCCGGGATCTCGGCGAGGTGCTCGGGGCCGAAGGCGCCGCCCGCCACCAGCCACAGTGCCGTCGAACGCCGGCCCACGGCGACGGCGTACGCCCGCTGCCCGCAGGGGGCCGGCGGGAGCAGCCGCAGGACGGTGGCCTCGTCCGGGCACTCGACCGCGCCCAGGGGCAGCTCACCCGTGCCGGGGCCGGTCGGGTACAGCAGTGAGAACGCGTGCCGCCCCTGCGTCAGCCGGTGGATCAGCACCCGCCCGTCGGCCATCGGCTGCACCTCCGTGCCGGGCTCCTCCGGCTGGTGGGCGGGCAGCGGTACGGCGTACGGCTCGGGGCCGTCCAGCGTCCAGCGCTCCGGGAACCAGGAATCGCCGTCGCGGGCGAGACGTGCGGCGTAGGTGCCGTCCGCCGTGATCGCGCAGGGCGCGTCCGGCGTCGGGTCGTCGTCCCCGTTCTCCGCGGTGGGTTCGATCGCACAGGCCGTCATGGTTCGGTCACCTCCGCCGACGAAGCTAGTTTTCGTACGCACGGGCGGGGCGTCGGCGGGCGGGGGCTTCGCTCATAAGAGTGGCGCAGAAGCGATTCTCCTCCGGGGGTTGAGGGGGGTGTGCATGGGGTTGGGGTGGTGTGTCCCCCTCTTCGGGACTCCGCCCCCCTACGCCCCCGGCGGGATCGCCCACCCGCCGACCTGGCTCGGCCGGCCGGGCGACCCCGGGTCTGCCAGGCCTCCTGGCCTGCGGCGGTTCGGGGCCGGGAGGCGGCCAGGTAGCCTTTCCCCGTGCCCCGTCTGTCTGAAGTCATCGCCGCGCTGGAGAACCTGTGGCCCGCCGAGCGGGCCGAGTCCTGGGACGCGGTCGGCACCGTCGTGGGCGAACCCGGCCAGGACGTCGGACGGGTCCTGTTCGCCGTGGACCCGGTCCAGGAGATCGTCGACGAGGCGGTGGGACTGGGCGCCGACCTGCTGGTCACCCACCACCCCCTCTACCTCCGCGGGACGACGACCGTCGCGGCCTCCACCTTCAAGGGCCGCGTGGTGCACACCCTCATCAAGCACGACATCGCCCTGCACGTCGCCCACACCAACGCCGACACCGCCGACCCCGGCGTCAGCGACGCCCTCGCCGGCGCCCTCGACCTGCGCGTCGTACGGCCCCTCGTGCCCGATCCCGGCGATCCCGACGGGCGGCGCGGCCTGGGCAGGGTCTGCGAACTCGACCACCCGCTCACCGTCCGCGAACTCGCCGCCCGCGCCGCCGAACGACTGCCCGCCACCGCGCAGGGCATCCGGATGGCGGGCGACCCGGACGCGACCGTGCGGACCGTCGCGGTCAGCGGCGGATCCGGCGACAGCCTCTTCGACCACGTCCGCGCCGCCGGCGTCGACGCGTTCCTCACCGCGGACCTGCGCCATCACCCCGTGTCCGAGGCCCGCGCGCACGGCGCACACGGCGCCCACCCACCTCTCGCGCTGCTCGACGCGGCGCACTGGGCCACCGAGTGGCCCTGGTGCGAGCTGGCCGCAGCCCAGCTCGACGAGATCTCCGACCGCCACGGCTGGGGCCTGCGGGTCCACGTCTCGAAGACGGTCACCGACCCCTGGACCAGCCAATTCCCTTCACCTGGAGCCCCCAACTGAACGCCGCGCCCGCCGACCAGATCCGACTCCTCGACGTCCAGGACCTCGATGTCCGCCTCCAGCAGCTCGCGCACAAGCGCCGCTCGCTGCCCGAGCACGCCGAGATCGAGTCGCTGACCAAGGACCTCACGCAGCTGCGCGACCTCCTGGTGGCCGCGCAGACGGAGGAGAGCGACACCGCCCGCGAGCAGACCAAGGCCGAACAGGACGTCGACCAGGTCCGTCAGCGTGCCGCCCGCGACCAGCAGCGCCTCGACTCCGGCGCCGTCACCTCCTCCAAGGACCTGGAGAACCTCCAGCGCGAGATCGTCTCCCTCGCCAAGCGCCAGGGCGACCTCGAGGACGTCGTCCTGGAGATCATGGAGCGCCGCGAGGCCGCCCAGGAGCGGGCCGCCGAGCTGACCGAGCGCGTCGGCTCCGTCCAGGGCCGGATCGACGACGCGACCGCCCGCCGCGACGCCGCCTTCGAGGAGCTCGACGGCGAGATCGCCTCCGCCACCAAGGAGCGCGAGGTCATCGCCGCCACCGTCCCCGCCGACCTGCTCAAGCTCTACGACAAGCTGCGCGCGCAGCAGGGCGGTGTCGGCGCGGCCAAGCTCTACCAGCGCACCTGCCAGGGCTGCCGCCAGGAGCTGGCGATCACCGACATCAACGACATCCGCAAGGCCGCTCCCGACACCGTCGTACGGTGCGAGAACTGCCGCCGGATCCTGGTGCGGACCTCCGAGTCCGGCCTGTAGGGACGGCTGACGTGCGGGAGTTCATCGTCGAGGCCGACGGGGGGTCCCGGGGCAACCCGGGGCCCGCGGGCTACGGCAGCGTGGTGATCGACGCGGCGACGGGGGAGACCCTCGTCGAGCGGGCCGAGTACATCGGGATCGCCACCAACAACGTCGCGGAGTACCGGGGCCTGCTGGCCGGCCTGCGCGCCGCCCGCGAACTGGACCCGGCCGCCCCGGTGCGCGTCCGCATGGACTCCAAGCTCGTCGTCGAGCAGATGTCGGGCCGCTGGAAGATCAAGCACCCGGACATGAAGCCACTGGCCACGGAGGCCGCCCGGATCTACCCGCCCGGCCAGGTCACCTACGAGTGGATCCCGCGCGAACAGAACAAACACGCCGACCGCCTGGCCAACGAGGCGATGGACGCCGGCAAGCGCGGCGAACAGTGGGACGCCGGGGCGTCCATGGCGGCCCTGACCGCCGCGGCCGGCACGTCCCGGACCGCCCCGGCCGACCTCGCGCCGTCGGGCCCTCCCGGAGACGCGACCGCCGGTGCGGCCAAGGCGCGCGAGGCCCTGGCGAAGGGCCGCGAGGGCGGCGCCCCGGCGTCGGCGCATGCCGAGAGGACGGCCATGGGCACGGCCTCCGCCGGGGGCCCCGGTGACTCGGTCCCGTCCGCAGGGGGCGTCGGCGGGACCCCCGCGAGCGGCGCCGCGGCGTACACGGCTTCCGCCGCGGAAGCCGCCGCCGCGACGGCCACGGGGCCCGGCGCCACGACGGCTACGGGGACCGGCGCCACGACGGCCATTGGGGCCGATGCCGCGACGGCCACTGGGAGCGGCGGCACTGGTACCCGCACCGGGACCGGCGGCACCGGCACAGGGACCGGCGGCACCGGGAGCGGGATC
>NZ_MPOH02000015.1:1302212-1310968 GCF_001896135.2 Streptomyces phaeoluteigriseus | reverse complement strand
GCGGCACTGACGGGACCGGACGGCGCACCGGCACCGGACGACGGCACTGGGAGAGGACCGGCACCGGGACCGGCAGTACCGGGACCGGCCTCGTCGCGTCCGCCACCCCGTCCGACGCCGACCGCCGTGCAGCCCGCACCCTCGCCTCTCCCTCTCCCTCTTTCTCCCCCTCCGCCTCTCCCTCCGCGTCCGGGCAGGCGCGGCCCTCCGTCGGCTGGGGGGCGGCCCCCGATCTCGGGGCGCCCGCCACCTTCGTACTGCTGCGGCACGGGGAGACGCCGCTCACGCCGGAGAAGCGGTTCTCCGGGAGCGGGGGGAGCGATCCCGCGCTCTCCGCCGTCGGGCGGGAGCAGGCCGAGCGGGTCGCCGCCGCGCTCGCCCGGCGCGGGACCGTCCAGCACGTCGTCGCCTCTCCGCTCGCGCGAACGCGGGAGACCGCCGGTATCGTGGCGGCCCGGCTCGGGCTGGAGGTCACCGTCGACGACGGCCTGCGCGAGACGGACTTCGGGGCCTGGGAGGGGCTCACCTTCGGCGAGGTCCGCGAGCGGTACCCGCAGGACCTGAACGCCTGGCTGGCCGACCCGGAGGCCGAACCGACCGGCGGCGGCGAGAGCTTCGCGGCGACCGCGGTCCGGATCGCCGCCACCCGGGACGAACTGGTCGCGGCGTACGCGGGGCGTACGGTCCTGCTGGTCACGCACGTGACCCCGATCAAGACCCTGGTCCGGCTCGCCCTGGGCGCCCCGCCCGAGTCGCTGTTCCGGATGGAACTGTCGGCGGCCTCGCTGTCGGTCGTGGCGTACTACGCGGACGGCAACGCCAGCGTCCGCCTCCTCAACGACACGTCCCACCTGCGCGGGTGAGCCGCGAGGCGGCCCGCGCGAGGTCCTCCACCCGCGTCCAGTCCCGGGCCGCCACCGCGTCCGCGGGCACCATCCAACTGCCGCCCACGCAGCCGACGTTGGGCAGGGCCAGGTACTCCGCCGCGTTGTCGGGGCCGATGCCGCCGGTCGGGCAGAAGCGGGCCTGCGGCAACGGTCCGGCCAGCGACCGCAGATAGGCCGTACCGCCCGCCGCCTGCGCGGGGAAGAACTTCATCTCGCGCACCCCGCGTTCCAGCAGCGCCACGACCTCCGAGGTGGTCGACACCCCGGGCAGGAAGGGCAGCCCGGACGCCCGCATCGCCGTCAGCAGCGCGTCCGTCCACCCGGGGCTCACGAGGAACCGCGCCCCGGCGGCCCGGCACTCCGTCACCTGCTCCGCGGTGATCACGGTCCCGGCCCCGACCACCGCGTCCGGCACCGCTGCGGCGATCTCCCGGATCGCGTCGAGGGCGGCCGGGGTGCGCAGGGTCACCTCGATCGCCGGCAGCCCGCCCGCGACCAGCGCCCGCGCCAGCGGTACCGCGTCGGCGACGTCCGCCACGACCACCACGGGCACGACGGGGGCGAGATCCAGTACCGAGGCAGCCGAGGGGAGGGCAGGGGTGAGGTCATGCGCCTCATCCTGCCCGCGCGGTGCACCAGGCGCAAAAGGTGTTGCGCAGGATGCAACGCGCACCTGTCCGTGTCTCAGTGGATCTCGTCCACCAGCACGTCCAGCGTCCACGGCGACCCCGCCCGCGCGGGCGCCTGCTCCTCCACCGTGTAGCCGAGATCCCGCAGCGCGACGACCACGCCCGGCCGGTCCTTCGGCGCGATGCCCGCCGTCAGCAGGCTCCGCACGATCCGGCCCTTCGTCGCCTTGTTGAAGTGGCTGACCACCTTCCGGGTCGGCGCGTGCAGCACCCGCACGCTCGCCGTCCGCGCGGCCACCTCCCCCTTCGGCTTCCAGGCCGCCGCGTACGCCGCCGACCGCAGGTCCAGCACCAGCCCGTCCCCGGCCGCCTCGGGCAGCACCTCCGCCATCGGCGCCCGCCAGTGCGCGCCCAGCGCCCCGAGTCCCGGCAGCCGGACACCCATCGAGCAGCGGTACGACGGGATGCGGTCCGTCACCCGGACGGCGCCCCACAGCCCCGAGAACACCAGCAGCGAACGCGCCGCCCGCCGCTTGGCGGCCGCGTCGAGCGACGCCAGGCCGAGGGCGTCGTACAGCACGCCCGTGTAGACCTCCCCGGCCGCCGGGTCCCGGCCGTGGGCAGCTCCCTGTTCTTGGCGATCTCGCCGCGCAGCCCCTCGCTCAGCCCGAGCACCTCACGCGCCTTCTCCTCGTCCCCGGCGCACAGCTCGACCAGCTCGCGCAGTACGGCCTCACGCGCGGCGGCGAGCCCCGGCAGCGACAGCGACTCCGGCTTCAGCGGGGCGCCACGGCCGGAGGCGGCCTTTCCTTCGGACGGGGGCAACAGGACGAGCACGAGCGTTTCTCCTTCGGGTAGGGCTCCGCGCGCCAGCGTACGGGGTGCCGACCCCCCGCCCCCGCCCTACGCCTACGCTCGCCCTATGCCCCGCCGCCACATCCGCGTGACCGGCGCCCCCGCAGCACCGCTCCGGGCCGCCCTCGCCGCCCTGCGCACGAGCTGGGCGTGCCTGCGAGCTTCCCGCCGGAGGTGCTCGCGGAGGCGGAACGCGCCGCCGCGACCCCCACCCTGCCCGCGTACGACGCCACCGACATCCCCTTCGTCACCGTCGACCCGCCCACCTCCACCGACCTCGACCAGGCCCTGCACCTGTCCCGGCAGGGCACCGGCTACCGCGTGCGGTACGCCATCGCCGACGTCGCCGCCTTCGTCGTACCCGGCGGGCCGCTGGACGCCGAGGCGCACCGCAGGGTGAACACCCTCTACTTCCCGGACGGGAAGGTTCCGCTGCATCCCCCGGCGCTCGGCGAGGGCGCCGCGAGCCTGCTGCCCGACGGCCCGCGCCCGGCCGCGCTGTGGACCGTCGACCTCGACGCCGACGGCCGTACCCTCGCCGTCGACGTCCGCCGCGCCCTCGTCCGCAGCCGCGCCAAACTCGACTACGCACGCGTGCAGCGACAGATCGACGACGGCACCGCCGAGGAACCCCTCGCGCTCCTGAGGACCGTCGGGCAGCTCCGGCAGGCGCTGGAGGCCGACCGGGGCGGGATCTCCCTCGACGCACCCGAACAGGAGATCACCGAGCACGACCACACCTACGAACTCTCCTTCCGCGCCCCGCTGCCCGCCGAGGGCTGGAACGCCCAGCTCTCCCTCCTGACCGGCATGGCCGCCGCCGACCTGCTGCTCGCGTACGGCACCGGCGTGCTGCGCACCCTCCCGGCCGCCCCCGACGGCGCCGTCGGCCGACTGCGGCGCACCGCCCACGCCCTGCGCATCGACTGGCCCCACCACGTGTCGTACGCCCAGCTCATCCGCTCCCTGGACCCGCACCCGCCCCGGCACGCCGCCTTCCTCCAGGAGTGCACGACCCTGCTGCGCGGCGCCGGCCACACCGTCTTCCGCGACGGCGTCCTGCCCGAGATCACCACCCACGCCGCCGTCGCCGCCCCCTACACCCACTGCACCGCCCCACTCCGCCGCCTCGCCGACCGCTACGCCACCGAGCTGTGCCTCGCGGCCGTCGCCGGTACGGACCCACCCCCGTGGGTGCTCGCCGCGCTCGACGCCCTGCCGGGCGAGATGGCCGACGGCGGCCGGCGCGCGGGCGCCGTCGAACGGGCCTGCGTCGACGCCGTGGAGGCCGCCCTCCTGAAGGACCGGATCGGCGAGGTCTTCGACGGCTGCGTCGTCGACCTCGACGAGCGCCACCCGACCGTCGGCACCGTCCAGCTGGAGTCCCCGGCGGTCATCGGCCGCATAGAGGCAGCCACCGTAGGCACCCCCCTGCCCCTGGGCGAACGCCTCCGAGTCCGCCTCACCCAGGCGGATCCGGCGACCGCGAAGGTACGTTTCGCACCCGCGTGAGCACGCGTTCGAGGTCGCGTACGAGGTCCCGCGCGTCGTCGGCGTGCAGCCGCACCACGTGCACGTCCCGGCGTCGGCCGAGGAAGGAGACGTGGGCGACGGGCTCGTTCAGGTCGAGGGTGACGGAGGTCTGCGACCCCACCGCGAGGTTCAGTTCGCCGTCGGCCCGCTCGTGCGTGGAGCGCGTCTCGTGCCGTACGGCCGCGATCCGGTCCAGCGGGACGCGCAGGTCGACATGGGCGGCGTGGCGGACGCGCAGGGCGCCGTCGTCCAGGACGTGCGGCCGGACCTGCCAGGCCGCGTACATCCCGGCCAGCAGGACCAGCGTGTACGCGTCCAGGATCAGCACGGCGGTGTGCAGGGCGGGCCAGTCCCGCAGCAGCACGGACATCGTGAACGCCTCGATCAGACACACGAACCCGAACCCGGCCATCACCGCGCCCTGCCCCCGCGCGTACCCGAACGCCCTCCCGTCCCCCACCCCGTGCCGCCGCCGCCCCACCCACAGCAGCAGACTGACCAGCAGCCGAAGCTCATGACGTGCGAGCACGGTGATCGTCCTCATCAGGTACCGCCCTCCTCCATGAGGATCTCCAGCGACCGCCGGATCGCGGCCGCCTGGGCGGGCGCGAAGTCGGCGTAGAAGGCACGCAGGAAGCTGCTGTCCCGGTCGATGGTCGACGTGTCGGGGAGCAGACTCCGCGGGGTGCAAGCGGCCAGCCTGCGCGCCGCGGTCTCCACCCCCGGGTCGTCGGGAGCGGCGTCGGCGAGGGCGTCCAGCAGCGCGTACGCCTCATTGGCCATGGCCACCGTCTCCGGCGACCCGGCGACCGCGCTCACCGCCGCGATCAGCCGCTCCCGATCCGCGGGGCTCGCGGCCGTCTCGACCAGCGCGAGCACCTCGCGGTCTCGGGCGGCCATGGGCGAGTCGTACAGGTGGGCCGTCTCCGCGAACAGCGCGGCCAGCTCGGGCGAGACCGGCCCTTCGGCAGGCAGCGCCTCCCCGTCCAGCAGCGCCCGCAGCCGCCCCCGGCGCTCCCGGATCGCCGCCTCCTGGCGGGCCAGGTCCTCGTCCAGCTCGGTCAGCACCTCGACGAGATCCTTGCCCGCCTCGTCCGCGAGCACGTCCCGCACCTCGGCCAGCCCCAGCCCCAGCTCCGTCAGCCGCCGGATCCGCGCCAGCACGACCGCGTGCCGCAGCGTGTAGTCGCGGTAACCGTTGGTACGCCGCTCGGGCTCGGCCAGCAGCCCCAGGTGGTGGTAGTGCCGGACGGTCCGCGTCGTGACGCCGACGGCCTCGGCGAGTTCTCCGATCCGCATGCCACCAGTACAGACGTTGACGTCGCGGCAGGGTCAAGCGAGCGGTGTCCCTACGTCGGTGACTCTCCTGTGCCACGATCGAGGGAACGGTTCCCGATCTCACGGACAGGTGATCCGGCGATGCCCGAGTCTGGCGAGCGACCGAAGGAGGGGCGCGACATGACTGCCATGGCCCACGAGCCGCTCACGCAGGAAGAGGTCCTGCTGGAGGGCTTCCTCGCCCTGGACACCCCGGAAGGCTTCCGGGCGGAGCTCGTCGAGGGGGAGATCGTTGTGACGCCGCCGCCGGACGGGGATCACGAGAAGTACATCAGCCGGATCGTGAGGCAGGTGATCAGGCGGTCCCGTACCGACATGGACGTCTCTGGGAACAAGGGGCTGAAGCTGAGGAGCGGAGGCGCCTGCCCGAAGAACCACGTGGTCCCGGACGCCACTTTCGCGGCCCTCGACCTCGACCTCTTCGGGAACGCCGGCCCCTGGATGCCCTGCGACGGCGTCGCCATGGTGCTGGAGGTGACGTCCACGAAGCCGACCGCGGACCGCGAGGCCAAACGCCGCTGCTACGCCCGCGGCGGTGTCCCCCATTACCTCCTCGTAGACCGCGACACCGCCCAGGTCACGCTCTTCAGCGACCCGAGGCACGACGACTACCGGGAGCGCACCACGCTCCCCTTCGGCAAGCCCCTCGCCCTCCCCGAGCCCTTCGCCTTCGACCTGGAGACCGCGGACTTCCTCTGACCCGACGCCCGGTACCATGGTCGATACGGCAGACGAGCCGGGCGGACGGCCGCGTGGAGTGCCTCTCGAGGTGCTTCCCGAGGAACGTCCGGGCTCCACAGGGCAGGGTGATGGCTAACGGCCACCCGGGGTGACCCGCGGGACAGTGCCACAGAAAACAGACCGCCGGGGACCTCGGTCCTCGGTAAGGGTGAAACGGTGGTGTAAGAGACCACCAGCGCCTGAGGCGACTCAGGCGGCTAGGTAAACCCCACCCGGAGCAAGGTCAAAAGGAGCCGCCGCAAGGCGGCTCTGCGCGGACGTTCGAGGGCTGCCCGCCCGAGTCCGCGGGTAGACCGCACGAGACCGGCGGCAACGCCGGTCCTAGATGGATGGCCGTCTCCCCGACGACCGCGAGGTCCCGGGGCACAGAACCCGGCGTATAGCTCGGCTCGTCTGCCGCCACCTGCGGCTTTTCCTTGGAATGGGCCTCCGATCTGCGCCGGAGGCCCATTCTGATCCTTCCCGGGCTTGCCTCTCCGGACTGACGGCGAGGCGTGCGCGGAGTGGCGGCCAGGTGAGTGGGTTCTGTCGGCGCCGGTCAGCCGACCGCGGTGTCGGCGGGGGTCGGCGGGAAGTCCGGTACCCGGCGTCAGCCGACCGCCGTGTCGGTCGGGGGCGGTAGGAAGTCCGGTACCCGGGTGCCGAGGCCCAGGGGTTCGGCCCGGCGGCGGACGAGGTCGGCGAGGGCGAGGTCGAGGGTGCCCAGGCCGAAAGGGGAGAAGACGGTGACGCGGTCCTCGGCGCGTCGGAAGGGTTTTCCGGCGTCCAGCACGGCGCCGATCGAGGTGACGATGAAGTCCCGGTCGCCGCGGAGCTGTTCGGCCAGGTGCAGGGAGGTCGACTCGCGGCACACGTGGTCCGCGTCGTCGACGACGTTGACGGCCGTCAGGATGCTCTCCGGTGTCAGGTCGCGCAGGGACACGTGCAGGACCAGGGTGCCGGGCCGGCAGGCGTCGGTGGTCAGGTGCGGGGCGGCGGCGGTGGTCGCCAGGCAGACCAGCCGGTGGGCCGCCAGCGCCTCCTCGGCGCTGTCGGCGGCCTCCGTCTTCAGCTCGGGCCAGCGGGCCCGGCAGCGAGCCGCGAACGCCTCCGCCCGGGCGCTGTCGAGGTCGAACACGGTGACCGTGGAGAGGTCGGGCAGGACGGCCCGGAGGTAGGCGAGGATCTCGAAGCCGATCACGCCGCAGCCGATCAGGGAGACGCCGGTCTCGGGGACGGACGAGCCCAGCGTCGCCGCCGCGAGGGCGGCGCTCGCCGCGGTGCGCCGCGCCGAGATCACCGAACCCTCCAACAGGGCCTCCGGCTGCCCGGTGGCCATGGAGTTGAGGATCACCGTGGCGGAGGCGCGTTCCAGGCGGCGCGCGGTGTTGCCGGGGAAGGAGGCGATCCACTTGATGCCCGCCACGGGCTCGTCCTCGCCGAGATAGGCGGGCAGTCCGATGATCCGGTTGCGCGGGTCGTCGGGAAAGCGGAGGAAGACCGAGTGCGGCAGGGCCGTCCGGCCCCGTTCGTGCAGCAGGTACGCGCGGCGCACCGCCGCGACGACCTCGCCCTCGGCGTCGTCGAGGACGCGGTGGACCTCTCCGGCTCCCAGGATCAGCATGGTGCCCCCTTGACGGCCAACTTGGTCTCCTTCCACAGGTGGGACACGTCGCCGAAGTGGCGGGCGACCCATGCGTCGTCGTAGATCGTGTCGAGGTATCGCTCCCCGCGGTCGGGCAGGACGACCGCGCAGCGTGCGCCCGCCGGGATGCGGTCGGCCAGCTGGTCGACCGCCGCGACCAGGGCCCCGGAGGAGCCGCCCGCGAGGACGGCCTCCCGGGCGGCGAGTCGTCGGCAGCCGACCACGCAGTCGAGGTCCGTCACGTGGACGACCTCGTCGGCGAGGCCGTCGCGGTGGAGCGCCGGGCGTACGGCCGCGCCGTGGCCCGGGATCAGCCGGGGGGTGGGCGGGTCGCCGAAGATGGCGCTCCCCCTGGCGTCCACCGCGACCACGGTCACCGGCAGTCGCCGGTCGCGGACGTACTCCGCGCAGCCGCGCAGGGTGCCGCACGAGCCCGTCGCGCAGAACAGGTAGTCGATCCCGCCCGGCACCGCGTCCCAGATCTCCCGCATCGTCCGCCGGTGCGCCCGGGGGTTGAGCGGGTTGGCGTACTGGTTGGGCCAGTAGGCGCCGGGGATGCGGGCGACCAGCGCGTTGATGCGGCGGATCCGGACGGGCAGGTACTCGCCGGTCGCGGGGTCGCACTCGCTCACCACCTCGACCTCCGCGCCGAGGGCCCGCATGACGGCGATGTTCTGCCGGTTGGTGCGGGGGTCCACCACGCAGATGAACCGGAGCCCGTAGTAGGCGCAGATCTGGGCGAGTCCGATGCCGAGGTTGCCGGAGCTGGACTCCACGACCACCGAGCGGCCGGGCACGAGGGTGCCGCCCCGGATCAGCTCGCGCAGCATCTCCAGGGCCGATCGGTCCTTCATGCTGCCGCCGGGGTTGAAGGCCTCCAGCTTGGCGTAGGTGGTGAAGTGCCGTCCTGGAGCGAGCTTGGCGAGTTCGACCAGCGGGGTGCCGCCGATCGTGCCGAGAACGCCGGCGGGCCCGTCGTCAGGTTTCGGCATGGTGGCCTCGCCCCGTCGGATCGGGGCACGGCCCGAACATGGTGCGGAACACGCTGGTTCCTCCTGTCAGCACTGGATCGAGGGGTGGTGCGGCGGCCGCCACCCGGCGGGTGCGGGAGCCGCGGCCGGGCCGGGGCCCGGCGGGTCACCGCGCCGG
>NZ_MPOH02000015.1:1228791-1302112 GCF_001896135.2 Streptomyces phaeoluteigriseus | reverse complement strand
TTGGGGTTGGGGGCTGGACTGGGGTTGGGGGCTTGTGCTGGGTCCGGGTCCGCGTCCGGCTTCGCGGTCGGGTCCGCGTCCGGCTTCGCCGTCGGGTCCGGCTTCCGCTTCGGGTCCGGCTTCCGCTTCGGGTCCGGCTTCGGTCTCGGGTCCGGTTTCGGGTCCAGCTTCGGCTTCGGGTCCGGTTTCCCTTTCGACGAGGGCGAGTTCGGCGTCGTAGCGCCATTCCAGGAGGAGCAGGCGGGCCTCCTTCAGACGCTGGGTGAAGGCGTAGGCGCCCAGTTCGGCGGGGAGTCCGCTGAGGGGCGTACCCCGCCACAGCGCGAGCGCCGCCGCGCAGGCGTCGGCGACGCGCTCCCAGTCGTGGGTGGCGTGCGCATCGCGTGCGGTGGCGAGGTGGTGCTCGAACACGTGGACGTCGAGTTCGCCGTGCTCGATGCGCAGTTGGTAGCCGGGCGGCACCGTGCGCAGCCGCGTCGGGTCGTCGAGCATGCGGCGCAGCCTCGTGACGTGGTTGTGCAACGAGGCCTGCGCGGACGCGGGCGGCGCGCCGCCCCACAGCACCTCCTTGAGTGCATCGACCGGGACGATCCGGCCGGCGTCGAGCAGCAGGGCGGCCAGCAGGGCGCGTCCCTTGGGGCTGCGGATACTGCGGGGGACGGGAGCGGCAACCGGGGCGGGGGGAGGGCCCGGAGCTTGGGCCGGGACGGTGTCGTACGGGACGTGGACGGCGCCATAGGGGGCCGGGACGGTGTCGTAGAGGACCGGTGGGCCCAGCAGTCCGAACCGCAGCCCGTACCGCCGCATCACGCCGACCCTCGCCCTTCCGCGCGTCCGTCCCCGGTCGCGTCCCACGGCGTGCGCCCCGCCGCTCTGGCGGATTTCCGCCCCCGGCACGGCGATATTCCGCCATCCTGTCCCTGACGATTCCCGCAGGAATCCGCTACCGTTCCGGCTTCCTCCCCCGCTCGCCCGTCGACTTCGCGCCATGCGACCTGCGGCGACGTCTGTGACGCCGACTGCGGTGAGGCGAAGAACCGTTGGCCACATGTTAGCGATTCGTTGGTGAGACCTGATGTGATCACAACATCGGATCTGGCCCGACGGTGCGCGCGTACGACGCGTTGCTCGGGGGAGTGTCGCCGCCGCGGCCGGATTCGGAGGCGCGTGTGGGCCTCGGCCGGCGGAGGTGACCGACCGGGGCCCGCGCCGCGACTCCCGAACCACGGCACCCTGTCCAGGGCGCCTCGACTCCCGAACCACAGCACCCTGTCCAGGGCATCTCAGATGACCGGCGGCCTACCCAGGCGGGTCAGTCGCCACACCGTCCGCCAGCGCATCGGCCGCCGGGCGCCGGCCGGTTCGCGCACGCCCTCCGCGAAGCCGCCGAACCATGCGCGCAGGCCGCCGAGCGAGCGGGTGCGCAGCAGCGTGACGAGGATCCACACGCCCAGATGTACGGGGACGAGCGGCAGCGGAAGGTTGCGCCGGACCAGCCAGACCCGGTTGCGCGCGGTGACGCGGTGGTAGATGGCGTGCCGGGCGGGTGAGGTCCTGGGGTGCTGGAGGAGCAGCTCGGGGGCGTACAGGATGTGCCAGCCGGCGTCGATCGCCCGCCAGGCCAGGTCGGTCTCCTCGTGCGCGAAGAAGAACTCGGCGGGCCAGTCGCCGGTCTCGTCGAGCATCGTCATGCGCAGGGCGTGGCCGCCGCCGAGGAAGCCGGTGACGTGTCCGCCGCGCATCGGGTCCGCGGAGCCGACCCGTGGGACGTGCCGGCGCTGGGTCTCGCCCAGCTCGTCGGCGATGCGGAAGCCTACGATGCCGAGGCGGGGGTCGGCGGCGTACAGGTCCCGTACGCGGCGCAGTACGTCGGGGTCGACGAGCAGTCCGTCGTCGTCGAGTTCGACGACGACGTCCACGTCGCCGTGCTCGCGCAGGCGGGCGAGGGCGACGTTGCGGCCGCCGGGGCAGCCGAGGTTCTCGGCGACCTCGATGGCGGTGACCTCGCCGGGGAGGGAGAGGCGGCGGGCGAACTCGGGCAGCGGACAGCCGTTGCCGACGATCACGATCCGGGCGGGGGCCAGGTCCTGCTCGGCCACGGATTCCAGCAGGGCGTCGACCTCGGCGGGCCTGTTCCCCATGGTCACCACGGCAACGGCGATCCTCGGCTCCATCGTGTCCCTCATCCCGTACGGTCCTCGTCGGCCACCGCACCCTGACCGTGCGGCGCTCGTCGTTCACCTGGATGTTGCCTCACGGCGGGGCGTCGTCCGCGCAGGACAGGTCGCTTTGGGCTTTTCACGGCGCCGCCAGGCGCGGCGCGACCCAGACGCGAGACGAGCAGGTCCAACCAGGAGCCCCGCTCCCCTCGCCCCCTCACTCCGACAGCCGCCAACACGACCAGCCCCGACCCCAGACACCAGGACGAGCAGGTCCAACCGCCGACCCCGCTCCCCCCACCCCCTCACTCCGACCGCAGCGCCGTGGCCGTGTCCGTTCTTGCCGCCCAGGTTGCCGGGAGCAGGCCGCCGGCCACCGCGATGACCAGGCCGCCGAGGGCGAGCAGGGTCAATCGCTGCGGGTCGTAGACGGAGAGGGCCGCGGTGGGCAGGTTCATGCCGACGCCATCGCCCATGAGCGGGATGATCCAGTGGTGCAGGGCGACCCCGGCCGGGACCGCGGCCAGGCCCGCGAGCAGGCCGGTTCCGGCGACCGAGGTGACGACCATGGTGACGGTCTGGCGCGGCGTCATTCCGAGGGCCTTGAGGACGCCCAGGTCACGGACGCGTTCCCGGGTGTCGAGGACGACCGTGTTGAGGACGCCCAGGCCCGCGACCACCACGAGCATCAGGGTGAGCATCCCGATCAGCGCGTCCATGGCCAGGATCACGCTCGACGAGTTGCCGGTGTTGGCCTGCGCGACGGCGCCCACGCCTTCCAACTCGTCCCGCAGCGAGCCGAGATAGCGCGCGGCATCCGTACCGGCTTCGGTCTGCACGTCGTACCGGCCGGGCCGCGCGTCCAGCCCCAGGTCGGCGAGGGTGGAGGTGGAGGTGAGGAGGGCCATGCCCTCGCCCTCGGTGAAGAACGCCTCGCCGACGATCCGCACCGAAGCGTGCCGCCCCCGCTCCTCCAGCCGCAGCGTGTCCCCGACCCCGATCCCGGCGGCCTCGAGGAACCGCGAGGTGACCACCGCCTCCCCCGGCCCGTCGAGCCAGCGGCCCGCGACCGTCCGGGGAGCGCCCCACGCGGAGTCTCCCTGGTACGCGACCACGGTGGTCGCCCCGGTGATGCCCCGCACGCTCAGCTCGGCGCGGGCCGTGCCGTAGAACCGGACGGTCCCCTCCTGTGCCCGCAGGACCGCGCCGATCTCCTCCGGGTCGGCCTTCGGCGTCTCCGCCTCCGCGCCCACGTGCACGACCTGGGCACCGGGCGGACCGGTCCCTCCCCCGGTCTGCACGACGACGGAGCCGGCCGAGTTGAGCATGCGGCCCGCCTGGACGACCCCGAGCGAGAGGGCCAGCCCGACCGCGAAGGTGACGCATACGGCGCCGAACGCGACGGCCGCCGCCATGGTGCCCGAACGGGCGGGCCGGACGAAGGGGTCGGCCAGGCCGAGGCCGACCGCGCGGGGCAGGGGCAGCCGTGCCGGGAGCCGTGCCGTGAGCCGCCTCACCGACCGGGCGGCCCCTGGTTTCCTGCCCAGCGTGCGGCCGACGCCGAGCGCCGCGACGGTGCTCAGCCGGCCCGCGCGCAACGCCGGCAGCAGGGCGGCGCCCGCGACCAGGAGAAGGGCCCCGACGGGCACCACGACGTCGATCCACAGGGGGACCGTCGTCACCGGCGCGTCGAACGCCTCACCGACCTCGCCGAGGACCGGGACGGCCAGCGCGTTGCCCAGGGCCAGGCCGAGGAGGCAGCCGACCGCCGCCGGGAGGAGCGCCTGGCCGACGTAGGCCCGGACGACCTGGGCCGGGGTGAAACCGAGCGACTTCAGGATGCCGATGCGGCGGGTCGCGGCGCCGACCGCGCCGCTGATCACGATGCCGACGACGAGGACGGACAGGAGCAGCCCGAGCACGCCGAAAGCGGCCAGGAAGGGGACGAACGCCCGAGCGTTCGCGGTGCGTTGCTGCTCGACAGCGAGGTAGGACTGCGAGCCGCTCAGCGCGTCGGGCGGTACGGCCGCCGTGATCGCGGCGCGGCCCGCGGCCACGTGGGCGTCCGTCTCCGCGCGGTGGAAGCGGTAGAGCATCTCGTACCCGGCGGTCGTACCGTCCGTCGCCGCCAGGACCTCGGCCTGGGCCGGGGTCACCCAGGCCTGGGCGGTGCCGGTCACCGAGCGGGCGATGCCGACCACGGTCAGGGTGGGCGTGCCCGGCGCGGTGGGCAGGGTCAGACGTGCGCCGGGGGGTGCGGGCAGCGTGCCGTCGGCCAGCACGATCTCGCCCGGCCGGGTCGCCCACCTGCCGTCGACCATCCGGAGCCGGTCGACCGGGCCGCCGGGGTCCGCCCGGCCGACGACGGTGACGGGCGGCAGATCCACGCCGGCCGGGAGGGCGGCGGTGTCCGAGGCGGTCCGAACCCGCACGGGGACGGACCGGAACGGGCCCGCCACGGCCGCGACCCCGGCCGCGTCGGCGGTCCGCGCGAGCCGCTCGGCGGTCACCTCCGTAGCGTCGAACTGCCCGGTGAGATGAGCCCCCTGCTGTGCGGTGAAGGCCCGGTCGAAGGGGGCCCGCGCCGCGACCAGCAGGCCGACGGCGAGGACGGACGCGGTCACCGCCATGAGCGTGGTCAGCACCATCACGGCGGTCTGGACGCGACGGCGGGCCACTCCGGCGCGGACGACCCGCCCGAGTGGGTTCGCAGGTCTCCTGGTGCTCACGGGCTCACCGCCGGACGGTGAGCCCGCACACTCCCGCTGTCCCGGGCGACCCGGCCGTCGACCAGCTCCACGGTCCTCGTCGCGCAGGAGCGGGCCAGGGCGAGGTCGTGGGTGACCAGGACGATCGTCTGGCCGTCCGCGTTCAGCTGCGTGAGCAGCTCGCGGACCTGCTCGCCGGAGGCGGTGTCCAGCGCGCCCGTCGGCTCGTCGGCCAGCAGCAGTGCGGGCCGGTTCATCAGCGCGCGGGCGACCGCGACCCGCTGGCGCTCACCGCCGGACAGCCGGCCCGGGTAGGCGTCGGCGTGCCGTTCGATGCCGAGGTGCCGCAGCAGTTCCGCCGCCCGTCGCCGCGCCTCGGCCCGCGGCATCCCGGCCAACTGGGCGGGAAGCAGCACGTTGTCGTGCACGCTCAGGTCGTCCAGCAGGTTGAAGAACTGGAAGACCATGCCGACCCGGTCCCGCCGGTACCGTGCCGAGCCCGTCTCGTTCAGCTCACTCACCCGCACCCCGCCGACCGTGACAGTGCCCGCGCTGGGCCGGTCCAGGCCGGCGATCAGGTTGAGCAGCGTCGATTTGCCGCTGCCCGAGGGCCCTACGACGGCCAGCGCCTCCCCCGCCCGCACGCTCAGCGTGACGTCGTCCAGGGCGGGTGGCCCCGCGCCGTACCTCCTGCTCACCCCGTGCATGTCGATGACGGGTGCGGTCGGTGTGATGACGGGTGGGGTCGAGGTCACGACGCCTCCTGGGGCCTGTGGTTGACGGTCACCCCGACGCTAGGGACGGCACCGGGCCGCGGTCGTCGCCCGCGACGGCGAGACCGGCTGCCGTACCGGGCGGACCCGGCGCGCGGGTCATCCCCGCGATGTACGCGGGCGATGTAGGGGCCCTCCCCACCGGGAGGGATGTCGGACGAACCGCCGGGCCTCGCTCTTGTCGTCGGCGAAGGCCAGCGCGGGGCCGGTGAACCGCCAGGTCTCCCGGGCCACCGTCATCCGGTCGATGGTGACCCGGGGGGAGTGGTCGGCTTCCGGCAGGAGCCGGAACCGGTCCGTCACGAGCGTGGTCAGCACATGGGCGAAGACCTCCACGGCCGGGAACACCGCGCCGTCGGGCAGCACCACGCACAGCCGGCCGTCGCGCCGCTCCACCACGGCGTCGGCGCTCGGCACGGTGCGGTCGCGGTACGGGTCCGCCGTGTTGTCGAGCAGGGCGACCTGGTAGTCCTGCGGCCGTACCAGCGCGTGCCGGATCCGGGCGGAGAGCCGGGACTTGTGCTCCTTGGGCAGCAGCGGCATGAGCCGTGGCGCCGGGTGGTCCCGGTCCGTCCGGTCGAACAGCTCGCGGGGGTCGGGGTGCTGGTTGACGAACAGTTCGTTCCCGAGCGTGTTGGCGGCCAGGTGGAGTTCGCCGAGGGTGAGGTGGAACTCGCCGCGTTCGACGCAGGAGGCGTCCTCCGCGGCGATCATCACGTCCGGGCTCATGTACCGCGCCGCGGCCCAGCCCGGCGCGCCCGCCGATCCGAAGACCTCCGCCACCCGGCCGGCGATGTCCGCGCCCGCGACCGAGACGCGGCGCACCCCCGCCGAGGCCGGAAGGATCCGCTGCCAGCGGCGCTCGAACTCCGCCTGGAGACCGTCGGCGTCGGCGACCGCCGCCCCGTGCAGGACCGGCATGCAGGCGAACCAGAAGGCGGCGAGGTCCACCGGCCGTCCGGGCCCGGCGTCGGCGCGCAGCCGCTCGTACACGCCGGTGACACGCTCCGTCACCCGCGCGGCCAGGGTGGAGGAGAGCCAGGCGGCCGCGGACATGAGCAGGTCGAGCGGGGCGAGCGCGGCCAGCACATGGCTGCCGAGCGTCACCCGGGCGGCGCGGCGGCTGTCCGAGTAGACCACGGCGCGGCCGGGCGCCGTGGTGGTGCTCTTCTCGCGTTTGGCGGCCGCGTCGGTCACCTGTTGGAACGTCTGCTCGACGGAGCTGAGAGCCGTGACCAGGCGCTCGGGGTCCTCCGCCGCCGCCCGGACGGTCTCGATCGCGCTCTGCAGTTCGTCCATCCGGGCGAGAGCGGCGGCGCGCAGTGCCGGTTCACCGATCCGCTCCAGGCAGGCGCGCAGCCGGCGGTCGGGCCGGATGTCGGCGGGTACGTCCAGCCGCCAGGTGATCCAGCGCAGCCGGACCAGGTCGTCGAGCAGGGCGGGCACGTCCGTTCCCGGGCCCATCTCCCGCTGCAGGGCCGGGACGGAGCGGGTGCCGTCACACAGGCGCAGCAACCGGACGGTCTCCGGCGCCACCGGGCGCGGCGGCCTGGCGGGCGTCCGTACGGCGTTCTCCTCCAGCCGTACGAACGGCACCCGGCGGGGCGCCGTCCAGGGGCGCAGCGCCGGGTCGGTGTCGATCTCCCGGGCCAGGGAGTCGACCGACCAGCTGGACCAGAACACCTCCGAGGACGCGGTCAGTCCGGTGCCCGGATCGACGGCCATGCCGGGCCGGGAGGGGTCGAAGGCTCCCCAGCCGACCGGTCCGAAGAAGCCGATGGTGTCGTTCTTGACGCAGAACCGCTGCCAGTAGTGCGCGACCAGCTCCTCGCGCTGGCGCTGCTTGAAGGTGCGGCCCGCGGTCGTCGGCGACCAGTTGAGGAACGGCCGGATCGCCGTGTCGAGCACCCCCCGGTTCTGCCAGGCGACCGCCGCCCGGAACGATCCGGAGGCGGCGATCTCCTGCGCGCTCGTGGCCGCCCGCCCGGCGGCCTGGGTGAACTCCTCCTCGAAGGCCTTCCAGGCCCCGCCGGACAGGTCGTCCCGCGGCCCGAACTTGTCCGCTGCCGCGGCCAGGCCCTCCGGCGCGAGCCGGAGCACCCCGTCCGCCGGGAACCCCGCGCCGCGCACCGCGACCTGGTCCCACAGCCGCCAGCGGCCGCTCAGAGAGACGGATCCCTCGTGCATCCCGGTGCCTCCTAGGCCGACGCGGGAGCGAGGGACAGGTCGTCGACGACGACCTCCGCCAGCTCGGCCGGGGACGGATAGGTGAAGACCAGGGCGACGGCGATCTCCTCGTCGAGCAGTTCCTGGAGACGGTGGACGATCTGGAAGGCGGCGAGCGAGTCACCGCCCGCCTCGAAGAAGTCGCTGGTGGCGTCGAGGGTGTCGTCGCCGAGTGTCTCGCGGTAGTAGCCGGTGATCAGCTCGGTGAGTTCGGCGGTGTCGATGCGGTTCATGGCCGTCCTTCTTCGAAAGTGGTGTGGATGGGGACAAGGGAGGCGCGCGGCGCGGCCGGCGGGGATCGGCCGGCCGCGAGTCGGCGGCCGGTCGGACGGCCGGTCAGCGGCCGGTGTCGGCGTGCGCGGGTCGGACGGCGCCCAGGGCCGCGGCGCTGTTGCCGCCGGAGACGACGACAGCGCCGCGTCCGGGGAGCCCGAGCCGGAGTGCGCGGCCAGGGCTGCGGCGCCGCTCGGCTCGGCCGGGATCCCGGCGCGGTGCAGCAGGGCCATCGCGCGGAGCACGGCCCGGTCGTCGACACCGATCAGTTCGTCGACCCGGTGCCGGACGACCGGGAGGATCACCTCGCCGGGCCGCTGGCCGCGCAGCCCGTCCGCCACCGAGTCGACGGGCGGCACCTCGACCGGGCGGCCGGCGGCGACGGAACGGGCGTAGCGCCGGGCCCGGTCGGGCTCCACCCCGATGATCCGGACCGCGCTCCGCAGGTGGGCGGCGGCGAGGCAGACACCGGCGAGCAGGCCGCCACCCCCCACCGGTACGAAGATCGTGTCGAGGCCGGGGGCGTCCCGCAGCACCTCCAGACCGACGGTGCCCTGTCCGGCCACCACGAGTTCGTGGTCGGAGGAGGGCACCAGCGCGGCACCGGTGCGGGCGGCGAGGTCCCTGGCGTACCGGTCGCGGTCGGTCACCCCGCCGGGCACCCGGACGACCCGGCCGCCGAGCGCCCGGATGGCCGCTTCCTTGGCCTCGGCCGCACCGGCCGCCATCACCACGGTGACCCCGACGCCGAGGGCGCGGCCGAGGGTGGCCACCGCGATGCCGTGGTTGCCGGAGGAGCCTGCGACCACCTCGTCGGCGCCGAGCGCGAGCATCGCGTTGGCCGCGCCGCGAAGCTTGAACGACCCGCTGTGCTGGAGGTGTTCGGCCTTGACCAGCAGTCCGGGCAGAGCGTCGCGGCGCAGCAGCGGGGTGTGCCGCACGTGGGGGGCGATCCGGTCGGCGGCGGCCTGCACGGCGGCCGGTGCGATCCGGGTGTCCGCGGCCGTCATGACACGGGCTCCGGCGCGGTGGCGCGCAGTGCCCGCCGGTCGGCCTTGCCGCTGTGGGTGACGGGCAGGCGCTCCAGCCGGGTGAACCGCCTGGGCATCATGTGCGGCGGCAGGGTGCGGGCCAGATGCGCGCGCAGCTGGGCGTCGGTGGTGCCCTCGAGCGGGCCGGTGACGTGGGCGCCGAGCCAGGTCCGGCCCCGGTCGTCGGTCTCGGCGGTCACCACGGCACCGGTGACCTCGGGGTGGACGAGGAGGGCGCCCTCGATCTCGGCCGGGTCCACGCGGTGGCCGCGGATCTTGACCTGGCGATCGGCCCGGCCGAGGTACTCCAGGGTCCCGTCGGGGGCGCGCCGGGCGAGGTCGCCGGTGCGGTACAGCCGTGTGCCGGGCGGTCCGTACGGGTCGGGCGGGAACCGGTCGGCCGTCAGCCCGGGTCGCCCGCCGTAGCCGCGGGCCACGCCCGCGCCGCCGATGTGCACCTCGCCGGTCCGCCCGTCCGGGACCTCGCGCCCCCGCGGGTCGAGCAGGCGTACGACGGTGCCGTCGATGGCGGTGCCGACGATGTCGGCGGAGGTGTCGGGGGCCGCCGGCACGTCGTAGCGGGTGGAGGTCATGGTGCACTCGCTGGGCCCGTACTGGTTGACCAGCCGGCCGCCGACCAGGGCACGGCCGCCGGCGGCGAGGAAGGGGCGCAGTGACTCGCCGCTCGAGCAGACCAGGCGCAGGGAGCGCAGCCGTCGCACTGCGCGGGGCGACTGGGCGAGGAAGCCCAGGAAGGAAGGAGTGGTGCTGAGGAGGGTGTCGACGCCGTACTCGGCGACGGTGTCGGCGAAGGACTCGGCGCGGAGCAGGCGCGAGCGTTCGACCAGGACGACGCACCCGCCCGCCGCGAGCGGTGCGAAGGTGTCCCGGATGGACGCGTCGTAGCCGGGCGGGGCGAGCTGGAGGGCGACGGTGCCGGGGCCGAGGGCGTTGTCGCGGACGACGGCACGGAGGTACGTGTCCAGGCCGCCGTGCTCGACGAGGACGGTATTGGGGGTGCCGGTCGAGCCAGAGGTGTGGCTGACGTAGGCGAGCGAGCGCGGATGGGGGGCGCGGAAGCCGGCCGGCGGCCGGTCGGCTGCGGGGAGCCGGTCGAGCAGGACGGCGGGCGCGTCGACCAACGGCCGGAGACGGTCGGCGAGGGAGGCGCAGGTGAGCAGGTGGGCCGCGCCGGCGGCGAGCGCGGCGAGCCGCCGGCCGGCAGGTCGGTGTCCAGGGTGAGGAACGCCCCGCCGCCCGGACGACCGCGGCGGTCGCGACCACGGCGTCCGCGCCGGCGGGCAGGGCCACCGCGCAGACCCGCTCCGGTCCCACACCGTGGGCGACGAGCCGGGCGGCGAGCCGGTCGATCCGGGCCGCGAGTTCGCCGTACGAGGTCGGGCCCTCGGCGGTCAGCAGGGCGGGGGAGTGGGGCGCGCGGTCGGCGTGCGCGCGGATGTCCTCGACGAACGTCGTCCGTGCGGGGGCGGTCACACCGGCTCCCCGGGAGCGGTGCTCCGGTCGACGGCGACGAGGCGTAGTTCGGAGGTGTAGCGGTGGCCCTGGTCGTCGGTGAGCCAGGCCTGTTCGGGTGTGGGGAGCATTTCGGTGACGGTGAGTCGGGCGTCGGGGTCCTTGCGGGCGAGCCGTCGGGCGGCTTTGGCGAGGATGTTGACGTAGACGGGGCTGTCGAAGTCGACGAAGAAGGGGCGTGGTTCGGTGGGGGAGACCACGAAGACGAAGCGGGGCAGTTCGTGTGTGTTCCGCCACTGCCGGGCCCGGACGAACCGCCGGGCCTCGCTCTTGTCGTCGGCGAAGGCCAGCGCGGGGCCGGTGAACCGCCAGGTCTCCCGGGCGACGACGGTGGAGTCGATGGTGATGCGGGGCGAGTGGTCGCCGTCCGGGCGCAGGGTGAAGCGGTCCATCACGCGGTTGGTGAGCGCGTGGCAGAACACGTCGAGCAGGTCGAAGACCGAGCCGTCGGGCAGCACGGCCGACAGCCGGCCGTCGCGCTCCTCCACCTTCACTTCGCCGGAGCGGAAGGTGAAGGGGCGGTGCGGGTCGGCGCTGTGGTCGGTGAGCGCGACGTAGTGGTCCTCCGGGCGCTCCAGGGACTGCCGGCTGCGGGCCGACCACTTGAGCGGAAGCTCCTTGGGCAGCATGGGGAGCAGCCGCGGGCCGGGGAAGTCGCGGGTGGTCTCGTCGATCAGCTGCCCTGGGTCGGGGTGCTGGTGGACGAAGAGCGACTGGCCGATGGTGTTCATGGCGACGTGCAGCTCGCCGATGACGAGCTGGAACTCACCGCGTTCGACGGCTTCCAGGTCCTCGGCGACGATCATCAGGTCGGGGCTGACGTACCGGCTGAGCGACCAGCCGTGCCCGCCCTCGGGGAACGCCTCGCGGACCTGGCCGGCGATGGCGGCACTGGAGAGCGAGACCCGCCGGGCGCCGGCCGGGGCGTCGATGATCCGCCCCCAGCGCTCGCGCAGGTCGGCCTGGATGCGCTCGATGTCGGCGAAGGACTCCGGGTGGGGGGCGGGCAGGCAGGCGAACCAGAGCGAGCCGAGGTCGACCTGCCCGTGCCGCTCCCGCAGTTCGCGGTAGGCCTCGTGGATGCGCGCGCCGACGGCCTCCGCGTACCGGTCGGTCATCCAGCGGGCGGCGGTCAGGCACAGTTCCAGCGGACCGAGCTGTGCCAGGACGGCGCTGCCCACGGTCGCCGTGGCGGACCGGCGGCAGTCGGAGTACACCAGGGCGCGGTTGGGCGCGGTCCTGGCCCCCTTCTCGCGGACCGCCGAGACCTCGGTGATCTCGGCGAAGCTCGCCTCCAGGGCGGCGAGCGCGGCGGTCAGCTCCTCGGGGTCCGTACCGGCCCGCTCGACCCGGTCGCGGCCGGTTTCCAGCACCGCCAGCCTGGCCAGGGCGGGCTCCCGTACGGCCGGGTCGCCGATGCGCTCCAGCAGGGTGCGCAGTTCCCGCTCGGGGTAGGTGCCGGCGGGCACGTCCAGCTTCCAGCCGATCAGGCGGCGCGAGACCAGCCATTCCAGCGCCTCGGTCACCTCCCCGGCGTCCAGGTCCCGGCCCAGGGCCCGGGCGGCCAGGCCGGTGATCTCGACGGGAGTCCGGCGCCCGTCGCACAGGCCCAGCACGGTGAGCGCGGGTTCGGGGACCGGCTGCGGCGGACGGCCGGGCAGGCGCACCGTGCCCTCGACCACCCGGACGAACGGAACCGGGCGTGGCGGAGTCCACGCGCGCACCCGTGGGTCGCGGTCGATCGCCTTCGCGAGGGCGTCCATCGACCAGCTGGAGAAGTAGACCCGGGACTCGGCGACCAGGCCCGTGCCGGGGTGCACCTCGACGCCGCGCCGGGAGGGGTCGAAGGCTCCCCAGCCGACCGGTCCGAAGAAGCCGATGGTGTCGTTCTTGACGCAGAACCGCTGCCAGTAGTGGGCGACCAGCTCCTCGCGCTGGCGGGGCATGCTGGTGCGGCCCGCGGCGGACGGCGTCCAGTCGAGGAACGGCTTGATGCCGGTGCGGAGCACCGCACGGTTCTGCCAGGCGACCGCGGCCCGGAAGGGCGCCGAGGCGGCGATCTCCTGGAGGTCGCGCGCGGTGCGCACCGCGGCCGCGGAGAAGGCCTCCTCGAACGCCTCCCAGTCCGCCCCCGTCGGCACCTCCCCGCGGGCGAACTTGTCCGCGGCCGAGGCCAGGCCCTCCGGGGCCAGCCGGAGTACCCCCGCGGCGGGGAAGCCGGGCCCGCGGAGTGCGAAGTGCTTCCACAGGCGCCACCCGCCGCCGGGCATACGTATGGTGTCGGACATTGCTGTGCTACCTCCCTGGGAAAAGTGCGCCGGGCCGGCGGCCGACCGGTGGGCAGGCCGACTGGTCGTCAACCGACCGGTGGTCACGCCGACTGGTCGTCAGCCGACCGGTGGTCAGGCCGACTGGTCGTCAACCGACCGGTGGTCAGGCCGACCGGTGGTCAGGCCGACCGGTGGTCAGGCCGACTCCGCCGGGATGCCGTCGAGGCACCACTCCAGTACGGCGCGGGCGCTGTGGTACTTGTTCTCGGCCTGCTGGAACGCGATGCTCGCGGGGCCGTCCAGCACCTCGCCGGTCACCTCGTCGCCGCGGTGCGCGGGCAGGTCGTGCATGAAGACGGCGCCGGGGCAGGCCGCCAGCACGGCGGCGTCCACCCGGAAGGGGGCGAAGACGCGCCGCCAGTCGGGGTCGGGCTTGGTCGTGCCGGTCGTCTGCCAGCGTGTGGTGTAGACGATGTCGACCTCGGGCAGCTCGGCCATGTTGTGCCGCTCCTCGACCAGCGCGCCGGACTCCTTGGCGTGGACCTCGGCCCGGTCGAGGAAGTCCGGGTCGACTCCGTAGCCGGGCGGGGTCCGCAGGTGCAGCTCGGTGCCGGGGAACCGGCTGAGGGCCAGGGCGAGCGCCGAGGCGGTGTTGTTGCCCTCGCCGGCGTAGAGCACCCGCAGCCCTTCGATCCGCCCGAAGCGGCCGAGCATCGTGGTGAGGTCGGTGAGGGCCTGGGTGGGGTGCTCGGCGGCGCTCATCGCGTTGATCACGGCCATCCGCTCCTGGGCGGCGTAGGCGCGCAGTTCCTCGGTGCTGCCCGCGGTACGCGCCACCAGCACGTCGAGCATGCGGGAGAGCACGTCGCCGGTGTCCTCGGAACTCTCCCCGGTGTTCTCCTGGAGGTCGCCGGGACCGTAGGTGATCAGCCGTCCGCCGAGCCGGAGGGCGCCGGCCGAGAACGCGGTCCGGGTACGGGTGGACGTTTCGCGGAACAGCACGCCGACGACGGCGTCGGCGAGCGGTCGGGCGCCGCCGCACTTGCCGGCGGCGTACTCGGCGCCGCGGCGCACGAGCCAGCGCAGCTCCCGGTCGGTCAGGTCGTCGACGGAGATCAGGTGGTGGCGGTGGGGGCGAGGCATCCCGCGTTCCTCCTCGGGTGGCTGGTCGTCAGTTCGCTTGCAGGGCGTCGAGCAGGATGCCGAGCCCCTCGTCGAGCAGGTCGGGCGCGATGGTCAGCGGGGGCATCACCTTGAGGACCTCGTCGTGGCGGCCGCAGCGCTCGACGATCAGGCCGTGCTCGAAGGCGTGGCGCTGGACACGCTCGGCCCGCTCCGCACCGCCGGCCCGGGCGGTGTCGATGCCGAGCACCATGCCCCGGCCGCGCAGCACGAGGCCGGAGTCCAGTGCGCCCGCGTCGGCCCGGAACCGGGTGAAGCGCTCCGTCCCCCGCCGCAGGCCGGTCAGGAAGTCGCTGGTCTGCCACAGTTCACACGCCGCGGTGGCCGCGACGAAGGCGAGCTGGTTGCCGCGGAACGTGCCGGTGTGCTCACCGGGCTGCCACAGGTCCAGCTCGCGGCGGAACAGGGTGAGGGAGAGCGGCAGCCCGTAGCCGCTGAGGGACTTGGAGACGGTGACGATGTCCGGCACGATCCCGGAGTCCTCGAAGCCGAAGAACGCGCCGGTGCGGCCGCAGCCGGTCTGGATCTCGTCCAGGATCAGCAGCACCCCGTGCCGTTCGGTGATCTCGCGCAGCCGGCGCAGCCACTCCCGGCTCGCCGGGTAGACGCCGCCCTCCATCTGCACCGCTTCGACGACGACCGCCGCGGGCGGCTCGGTGCCGGAGGACGGGTCGGCCCACAGCCGCTCGATCAGGCCGATCGAGTCGAACGGGCCGAGCGGACCGTCCTCGAAGGGGACGAAGGTCACGTCCCCGCCGGCGACCGTGCCCGCGCGGCGGGCGCGGCGGCTGCCGGTGACCTCCAGCGAACCGCGCGACATGCCGTGGTAGGCGCCGTGAAGGCCGTCAGGCCGGTGCGGCCGGTCGCCCGGCGAGCCAGCTTGAGGGCGGCCTCCACCGCGTCGGTCCCGGTCGGTCCGGTGAACTGCACCTTGTAGTCGAGGCCGCGCGGTCGCAGCACGACCTCGGTGAAACGGGTCAGGAAGTCGCGCTTGGCGACGGTGTACATGTCGAGGCCGTGCATGAGGCCGTCGTCGGCGAGGTAGTCGAGGATCCGCCGCTTGACGGCGTCGTGGTTGTGCCCGTAGTTGAGGCTGCCGGCGCCGCAGAAGAAGTCGATGAAGGCGCGGCCGTCGTCGGTGTGCAGCAGCGCGCCCTTGGCGCGCTCGAACACCACGGGGAAGGTGCGGCAGTACATCCGCACCTCGGACTCGATCTTCTCGAAGACGGAGGTGTCGGTGGTCGCGACGAGGGTCATGGCGGTCCTTGGGCGAGGAGGCGGTGGGCGAGGGGGCGGTTGCGGTCAGCGGCCGGCGGTCGTGCGCTCCCCGCGCGGGCGAGCCGTCAGCCGCGGCAGGGGGCCGTCCGCGGCCAGGAGCGGGTAGCCGTCCAGGGCGGTGGCGAGGGCGGCGACGGTGGGGTGGTCGAACAGTGCCCGTACGGGGATGTCCACCCCGAGGGCGGCGCGCAGGCGCACGGACACCCGGGTGGCGAGCAGCGAGTGTCCGCCGAGCAGGAAGAAGTCGTCGTGGGCGCCGATCCCGGTGGCCCCGAGGACCTCCTCCCAGACCCTGGCCACGGACCGTTCCCGCGGGGTGCGGGGCGCGGCGGCCGGGCCCGCCGCCTGCGGCGTCGGTGCGGGCAGCGCGTGACGGTCGACCTTCCCGCTGACCGCGGTCGGGATGGCGTCCAGCAGCACGAACGTGGCCGGGACCAGGTGGTGGGGCAGGGAGTCGAGCAACTCGGCACGCAGGGCGTCGGGCGGGGGAGGGTTCCCGGCGTCCGCCGCGACCAGGTACGCGGTGAGCTGCTGCCCGCCGTCGCGTCCGGCGTCGGGTGCACCACGGCGGCGCGGACGCCGTCGAGGGCGAGCAGCGCGGCCTCGATCTCGCCGGGTTCGATCCGGTGGCCGCGGATCTTCACCTGGTGGTCGCTGCGGCCGAGGATCTCCAGCGAGCCGTCCGGGCGGAGCCGGCCGAGGTCGCCGGTGGAGTAGAGCCGGCCGCCGGGCCCGGTGGCGTGCGGGTCGGGGAGGAAGACGCCGGCGGTCTGGGCGGGCCGCCCCCGGTACCCCCAGGCGAGGCCGTCGCCGCCGATGCAGACGTGCCCGGTGACGCCCTCGGCCACCGGCTCCAGCCGGTCGTCGAGCACCCGGACGGTGGTGTTGTCCACCGCGGCCCACTGCCGTACCCGTCCGTCGGCGCCGTGTGAGGCCACGCTGGTCCAGATCGTGGCCTCGGTCGGCCCGTAGAGGTCCAGGACCGGCGCGCCGCCGGCGGCGAGCGCCGCGGCCAGGTCGGTGTGCAGTTTCTCGCCGCCGGACAGCACGGTGAGGCCGGGGCCGGGGGACCAGCCCGTGTCGACCAGCATCCGCAGCATCGACGGAGTGGCCTGGACCAGATCCGGACGGGCCTCGTCGATGAGCCGGATCAGGCGCTCGGGGTCGCGGGCCTGCTCGGAGTCGGCGAGCACCAGCCGGGCGCCGGTCAGCAGCGGCAGGCACAGCTCCAGCATCGAGGGGTCGAAGGAGGCGGTGGTGACGCCGAGGACGGTGGCCGCCGGACCCAGCTCCATCCGGGCGGCCATCGCGTGCAGGAAGTTGGTCAGGGCACCGTGCGGGATCTGCACGCCCTTGGGAGTGCCGGTCGAGCCGGAGGTGTGGAAGACGTACGCCAGGTCGTGCGGGCCGGTGGTCCGCTCGTGCCGGTGCGTCGGGCCGGCCGATGGCGGGGCACCGTCGAGCAGGAGGGTCCTCGCCTCCGTGCCGGCCACCCGCCCGGCCAGCGGGCCGCTGGTGACGACCACGGCGGCCCTGGTGTCCTCGATCAGGTGGCCGATACGCCGCGCGGGGTGCAGGGGGTCGAGCGGGACGTAGGCGGCGTCCGCCTTGAGGACGCCGAGCAGGGCGACGAGGAGCCCGGTGCCGCGCTCCAGCAGAACGCCCACCCGGGTGCCGCGGCCGACGCCGAGGCCACGCAGCCGGTGCGCCAGCTCGTCGGCCCGCTCGTCGAGTCCGGCGTAGCTCAGCTCGCCGTCCCGGGAGAGGACGGCGGTGGCGTGCGGGGTACGGCGCGCCTGCTGCTCGAACAGGTCGGTGACGGTGTGCGGGGGCACGGCGCGGGAGCTGCCGGCGCCGAGCGCGAGCCGGCGGCGGCGCTCGCCGCCGGGCAGCGGTCGCAGTGCGGAGGTGGCGTGGGCCAGCGGCTCGTCCGGGGCGGCGAGCAGTGCGCGCAGGACCCGGACGTAGTCCTCGGTGATGCGGGCGGCCGTCTCGGGCGTGAACAGCGCGGTGGCGTACTGCAGGCGCAGCCCGAGGCTGCCGTCGGGGCGGCCGAGCAGGTCGAGTGCCAGGTCGAACGGTGTCCCGGCGACCGGGGTGGACACCAGCTCGACCGACAGGCCGGGCAGGTCGGGTGGCTGGGCCTCGGAGTCGAGGGTCAGGAAGGAGACCTGGAAGAGGGGGTTGCGGCTGAGGTCTCGGGGCGGGGCCAGCGCGCCGACCACGCGTTCGAACGGGATGTCGGCGTGGGTGAGGTCCGCCAGGGAGGCGGTCCGGACCCGGTCCACCAGCTCGCCGAAGTTCGGTCGGCCGGACAGGTCGGCGCGCAGCACCACCGTGTTGACGAAGGGGCCGATGAGGTCCCTGGCGGCGGCTTGGCCGCGGCCGGCGACCGGGGTGCCGACGGCGAAGTCGCTCTGCCCGCTGTAGCGGCCCAGCTGGGCCTGGAATGCCGCGAGCAGCACCATGAACCGGGTGGCGCGGTGGGACCGGGCCAGCCGGTCGGCCCGGTCCACCAGATCGGCCGGGAGGGTGAACCGGGCCACGGCGGCAGCACCGTCGAACTCGGCGGGGCGGGGCCGGTCGGTCGGCAGGTCCAGCGTCGGCAGGCCCGCCAGCCGCGAACGCCAGTGGTCGAGGCCCCGGGCGAGCCGGGGGCCGGCCCACCGCTCGCGCTGCCGGGCGGCGAGGTCGGCGTACTGCAGGGGGAGTTCCGGCAGTTCGTGGGGGACACCGGTAATCCTGGCGCGGTAGGCCGCGGCCAGGTCGCGGGTGAGGATGCTCCAGGAGGAGAAGTCGAAGGCGATGTGGTGCACCACGACGACCAGCAGGTGGTCGTCGGGCGCGAGCCGCGCCAGGGTGGCCCGCAGCGGCGGACCGGCCGACAGGTCGACCGGTCCGCGCAGCGCGCGGTCGAGAACCGCGGCGACGCCGGCCGCTCCGGCTGCGGGCGCGTCGACCGTGTCCAGGGGAACCCCGGTCCGCGGGCCCACGTGGGCCACCGGCTCACCGTCGGCGGCCGCGTACCGGGTGCGCAGCACCTCGTGCCGGTCGATCACGTCGGCCAGGGCGGCGGCGAGGGCCTCGGTGTCGAGGCCGCCGCGCAGGCGCAGCGCCAGCGGAAGCAGATGGTCCGCCGTGCCGGGTCGCAGTTGGTCGAGGAACCACAGCCGTTGCTGCGAGAAGGACGTCGTCCGGCTGCCACAGTGGTCCACCGGCTCACCTCCGAGGAGTCGGGTAGGTCGTCGCGCGCCTCGGGTGGTCGGGGCACGTCCGGAGCTTGCCGTTCGGGCGTGGCGGCGCAGTAGGGAAGGAGCGGCAGCGCCCGTCGCGGCTTTTGCTGCGTCAATGTCTCTGGTCGGGACCGGGACCGGGTCAGATCAGCCCGGTGCGGACGCCGTGGGCCACCGCGTGGGCCCGGTTGCGGACCTGGAGGCGGGTCATCAGGTCGTACATGACGTTCTTCACGGTGTGCTGGGAGCAGGAGAGTTCACGGGCGATGGCCGCGTTGCCGTGCCCCTCGGCGACCAGGGCGAGCACCGTCTTCTGCCGGGCCGTGAGCGGCGAGTCGGGGGCGGGGCGCCGGTGCTCCGCGTCGCCGCCGCCCGCCTCGCCGAGGAGGCGGACCAGGACGCCGTAGGACATCCGGCCCTCGCCGCACCGGGCCGCGCGGACGGCGGTGAGCAGGCGCTCCGGGGTGGCCTCGGCGGACTGCAGGATGGCCACCACCCCGGCCCGCACGGCCAGCCGCACTCCGGCGGCGGTGAAGGTGTCGGCGACCAGCAGGAGGGGGCCGCCGCCGGGTTCCGGCCAGCCGTCGAGCGCCGCGCCGGGCGTCCGGCCGGCGGCCACCCGGACGGCCCCGTCGCCGCTTCCGGCCGTCGTCAGCTCGATGCCGCCCGGCGCAGGCTGGCGGCCACCGTCTCGCGGGCCGCTCCGCCCGCCGGGCCGAGGTGCACCCGCAGTGCGTCGACGTCCCGCCCGGCGTCCGGTGCCGCTTCGAGGACGAGGCCGGTCACAGCAGGCCCGTCCGCAGGGCGTAGGCCACCGCGTGGGCGCGGTTGCGCAGCCGGAATCGCTGGGTGATGTCGCGGACCACGGTGGTCACCGTCCGCGGGGAGTAGCAGAGTTCCCTGGCGATCTCATCGGTCTCCCGGCCGTCGGCCACCATCCGCAGGACCGCGCGTTCCCGCTCGTCCAGACCCCGGTCGGCTCCGTGGCCCCGCACGCCGGGATACGTGTCCATCTCGGTGTTCTGGTCGAGCAGGCCGTCGATCAGGTCGGGGGGCACGGTGCAGTCGCCGCCGGCCACGGCCCGTACGGTGCGCGCCAGCCGGTCGGCGTCGACCTCGTGCCGGCGCAGGAGACCGCGGGCACCGGCGTTGATGGCCTCCGCCGCCTCGGCCGGGGACATGTCGGAGGCGATCACGATGACGGCGGGCCCGTGCGGGCCGTCACCGGTCGCGGCCACCAGGTCGAGTTCCCGGCGGTCCACCCGGTCGACGATCACGACGGCCACGTCGGCCGTCGCCTCCGGCTGGACCAGTGCGATGTCCGGGCTGCCGGACAGGGCGCTGACGGCGCCGGCTTCGAGCAGCGGGTCCAGGGCCACGACGCACAACGACAGGGGACTGCCCATGTGTACTCCTCGGTCAGCGTGGGGCGAACCTTTCGGTGAGGAGTCTCGGCAACCGGTGCGGCGCGCCGCATGGGGCGCGATTACCCGCATTCCCGTACGCCGCCGGCCCGTCTCGGGCCGTACCCCGCCGGCCCGTCGGCCCGTCTCGGGCCTGCGCCGCCGGCCGGACCGCGCACAGCCGGGCGCCGCCGGACCGCGCCGGGTGCCGGCGGCCCCCGCTCGTCCCGACGACCCCCGACATGCCGGCCCAGCACCGTGCGTTCCCGTGTGACCACCTGGCGCCGTCCACCTGAGCGGACCCGACCGCGCGGTGGCGGCCCGCGAGCCGGGTCGGCGCTGGTCCGAGTGCCTGGCGCCCGACGCGGGCACCGCCGGCCGCCGAATCCACCACAGCGGCCCGCGCGCCCCCGGACCCGGCGCGTCGCGGCCGCCCGGCGCTCCCGCGGGCCGTCCGGCGGTGCGGAAGGGGGGTTTCGGCGGTGCGGAAGGGGGGTTCGGCGGTGGCGTCGACTGGGTAGTCCGCCGCGGAATATGGGGGTGGTGCTCCCCTGTACGGGCGTGCGACACCGCTGGAAGGGTGAAGGACGTGACCACAACCGACACCGCCGGTCCTGCCGCGGGGGTGGCGCCCTCCTGGTGGGCGCCGGCCGCGACACTGCGCGAACGGCTGTCGGCCCCGCACCCGCCGGCGGCGCCGGCGGCGGGTCCGGCCGCCGGGCTGCGCACCCGCTCGCCGATCGAGCTGACCTGCGACTCCGTCCGCTCGGCCCGACTGGGCGCCGACCCCCGGCTGATGGCGGCACTCGCCGCCGAACCTCCGGCCCGCCTGGCCGCCCGGCTCGCCAAGCCGCGGTGGGCGGTGTTCGTCGAAGCGGCGATCGCCGCGGCCCCCCGAGACGCCCGCGGAGGTCTGCGGGGCCGCGGTGACCGCGCCCGCCGATCCGGCGGACGGAGCGGTGGTGTTCGAACCGGTGCTGCGCCCGCTGGTGACGGCGGCCGTCGCCGAGCTGGTCGAACAGGCCGGAGCGGACGGTGTCGACCCCGGTGAGGCGGCCGTCCTCGCCGGGGCCTACGCGGGCTGGCTGGCACGGCGACTGGCCAAGGCGGCCGCCCGGACCCTGGTCGTCGAACTCGCCGCCGCGCGGACCGCGGGCGACCTGTCCGGCGCCACCGCGGTGGCCCGGTTCGCCGACTTCGCCGCCCGGACGGCACCCGGGAGGGTCTCGCCCGGCTGTTCGCCGGCTACCCGGTGCTCGCCCGTCTGCTGGCCCGGACCTGCCGCCACACCGCCCGGTCCGGCGCCGAGCTGCTCGCGGGCTCGCCGCCGACCGGCAGGAGCTGGCCGACGAGCTGTTCGCCGGACGGGACCCGGGCCCGCTGGCCGCCGTCGAGCTGGGACTCGGGGACCTGCACCAGCGGGGCAGGTCGGTGGCGGTGCTCCGGTTCACCGGCGGCGGCAGGGCCGTCTACAAGCCGCGGCCGGTCGACCAGCACGCCCTGCTGGACCGGATGGCCGGCTGGCTGGACACCGAAGCCCCGGGCCTGGGGCTGCGCACCCCGCGCTGGGTGGCCGGGGACGGCTACGGGTGGCTGGAGTACATCGACCACCGGACGTGTCGTTCGCTGGCCGAGATCGACCGGTTCCACCGTCGCCAGGGCGCGTTGATCGCGCTGGCCCACACCCTAGAAGGGGTGGACCTGCACTACGAGAACGTCCTCGCGCACGGCGACCAGCCCGTGCTCGTCGACGTCGAGACTCTGCTGCACCCCGTCCTGCCGGAGGGCGGGACCACCCGTCCGGATCCGGCCGCGCGGGCGCACGCCTCCTCGGTGCACCGCACCTGCCTGCTGCCGCAGCTCCTGGTGGGCGAGGTGGGCGCGGTCGACGTCTCCGGGCTGGGCGGCGCACCGGGCGGACAGTCCCCGAACACCCGGATGGTCTGCGAGGCCGCCGGCACGGACGAGATGCGCCTGGTGCGCCGCCCGGTGCCGTTCACCGGCGCGCTGAACCGGCCGTACAGCGCCGCGGCGGGGCCCAGGAGCGCCGACCGGGTGGCCGCGGTCCTGGCGGGATTCCGTACCGGGTACGACGCCGTGGTCCGGCACCGCGAGGAACTGGCCGGCCCGGCCGGACCCTTGGCCGCCGGCGCGGACGCGGTCGGCCGGCTCGTGCTGCGCCCGACGATGCTGTACGCCACCCTGCTGGAGGAGGCGACCCATCCGCAGGTGCTGCGCGACGGGCTCGACCGGGACGCCATGTTCGCGGTGCTGTGGGCCGATTCCGACGGCGACCCGGCCCGCCAGGCCCTGATCGAGTACGAGATCGCCGACCTGTGGGACGGCGATGTCCCCGTCTTCTTCCACCGGCCCGGCTCACCGGAGGTCTTCGCCTCGGACGGGAGCCCGGTGAACGGCGTTCTGGACACCTCCGGCCTCGCCTCCGCACGGGCGAAGCTGGCCGCCATGCGCACCGTCGACCGCCGCGCCCAGGAGTGGATCATCTCGGCCACCCTGGCGTCCGCGGAGCCCGGCGCCGCCGGACGCCGCCACCGGGTGAGCCGCCGGGCCCGCCCGGCTCCGGCCGCCCTGCCGGAACCCTCCGCGCTGCTGGCTGCCGCCTCCGGGATCGCCGACGACATCGCCGGCCGGGCCGTCCACGGGCACGGGCGGGTCAACTGGATCGGCCTGGAGGCGGTCGACGACCACTGGACGGTGCTGCCCATGGGCGCCGGACTGGCCCAGGGATACAGCGGAGTGGCCCTGTTCCTGGCCCAGCTCGGCGCACTCACCGGCTCCGCCCGGCACACCGAGCTGGCCCGGGCGGCGCTCGCCCCGGTGCCCGAACTCGTCGCCGCGATGGCCGCCGACCCGGCGCTGAGCCGGGCCGTGGGCCCGGGCGGCTTCGAAGGCCTGGGCGGGATCTGCTACGCCCTCGCACGGGCGGCCACCCTGGTCGACGACGACCTCGCCGAGTGCTGCCGACGGCGCTGGACGCCTTGGCGCTGGCGGCGCTCGGCGACGACACCCCACCGGACGTGTCGGCCGGCCTGGCCGGAGCGCTCGCCGCCCTGCACGCGGTGCACCGCGAGCGCGGACTGCCGCAGGCCGCCGACCTCGCCGACCGGATCGCCGAACGGCTGCTGGAGCTTCCGTCGGCCGGCCCGCCCGGCGACGAGGCGCCGGAGAGCCTCGGCTTCGCCTCGGGCGAGGCCGGGATCGGCTGGGCGCTCGCCCGGCACGCCCGGTTCGTCGGCGGCCCGCTGGGCGCGCGGGCCGACGCGGCCGGCCGGGCCAGGCTGACCTCCGCACTCGCGGCGGCGGACCGGCTCGACGCGGGCTGGTGCTCCGGCACGACCGGCGTCGTACTGGCGGCGGCCGACGCCGGAATCCGTCCGCATCCGGCGAACGACCCGGCCCGGGACGCGAGCCGCCGGCTCACCGAGCACCCGCCGGTGGCCGACCTCAGTCCGTGCCACGGCGAGCTGGGCATCGCGGAAGCGGTGGCCGCCCTGGCTCGGCATGGCCACGCCGAGGCGCGAAGCGGCCTGACCGGCCGGATCGGCCTGGTCCTCGGACTGCTCCACGCCTGGGGGCCCCGCTGCGGGACACCCGGGCGGGTGCCGACGCCCGGTCTGCTCACCGGGCTGTCGGGCATCGGCTACGCCCTGCTGCGGCTGGGCTTCGCCGACACCGTGCCCTCGGTCCTGCTGCTCGGCTCCGCCCAGGACGGCGGGTGGGGCTGAACGATTCCGTACCGCCGTCCGGCCCGGTGCCCGCGGCGCGGGCACCACGACGACCTTTTCGGTAAGACGAACAGTCGATATGACGACCAGTCGATACACAGAGCGATCCTCATCGGATCGACATCCATGGAAAGGAAGACCCATGTCCAGCTTCCCGCAGAGCGGTACCGTCCACGGCGAGCCCGAGGGCGCGTCCGCCGAGGTCACGGACCCGGCCGGCGAGATCCGGCTGGTCCGCCGGAACGGGGCATGCGCCCGGACCCGGGCGCTGGCCGGACTGACCCTCGGCAGCGGCGTGGTGGTCGGCCTCGGCTCCGCCGCCTTCACGACCGTGTCGGTACCCGCCTGAGCCTCCGTCACCAACGGCCCCGCAGGCGTCGTGGAGGACGTCACCCGGTTCGCTGCCCTTGCCGGCGTCCGCGCAGGTGTGCGGCTCTTGTGAGCGAGTGACTACTATCCGGAGGTATGCGTCTGCGGGCAGCTCATCTTATCGGCCGTGAGGCCGAAGTCACCGAGCTCGACGAATCGTTGCGGGAACTGAACCGGTTACGCGGAGGCACGGCCTTTCTGGTCGGAGAGGGGGGAATCGGCAAGTCGAGGCTGGTCGCCGAGTTGATCGGATCGGCGCTCGACGCAGGCGTCCGGGTCCTGAAGGGCCGGAGCAGCACCATCGGACCGATGGTGCCGCTCCGGCCCCTCACCGAGGCACTGATGCCGCTCTCCCGCGGCGGGGTGACACCGGACGAGGCGAGCCTCGGGCCGTACCGCCCGGTGCTCGGCCGGCTCGTCCCGGGCTGGAGCACCGGCGCCCCCGACCAGGGATCGACGGTGGTGCTCGCCGAAGCGGTCCTGCGGGTGCTCGCCCACGCCGGCCGCGAGAGCGGCTGCCTGCTGGTTCTGGAGGACCTGCACGACGCCGACACCGAGACCCTCGCCGTCGTCGAGTACCTGGTGGACAACCTCGAACAGCAGCCGCTCATGCTGGCGGTGACCCTCCGGTCCGACCCCGGCGAGGCGCTGAGCCTGGCCGTGTCCGCCGGGCGCCGTCGCAGCGCGACGGTGTTCCGGCTGGCACCGCTGGACGCCGACGAGGTCGGCCGGATGATCGCCTCCTGCCTGGACACCGATCCCGGCCGGCTGCCCGCCGAGGTGCTCGACCAGATGTGGCAGGACAGCGGGGGCATCCCGTTCCTGGTCGAGGAACTCCTCCAGGGCGCGGTCGCGGGCGGCTCGCTGGTCCGCGAGGGCACCACCTGGCGGGTGGTCGGCGACCTCCGCCGCAACATGCCCAGGGCGCTGCTGGAGGGCGCCATCCACCGCATCGACCAGTTGGGCCCGCAGGGGCGGACACTGCTCACAGCCGCCGCGGTGCTGGGCCGGCGCTTCCCCCTGTCGGTGCTCCAGTCGATGACCGGCGTCGACGACCGCAGCCTGCTCAGCCACCTGCACGCGAGCGTGGCGGCCCGGCTGGTCGCCCCGGACGAACCCGCCCCCGACTGGTACTCCTTCCAGCATCCGCTGACCGCAGAGGCGCTGCTCGCGCAGCTCACCCCGACCGCGCGTGCCGCCCTGTCCGACCAGGCCGCGAACGCGATCGAGACGCTCAATCCCGGTCTGCCGAGCGACTGGTGCCCACTGGTGGCGACCCTGCGCGCCGACGCCGGCGACCCCGTTCGGGCCGGCCGGCTTTTCACCGAGGCCGGGCGCCGGGCCCTCGCCGACGGCGCGGTCGGATCCGCGGTCGCGTTGCTCGACCGCGCCGAGCGGCTGCTGGCGGAAGGCGGCGACTCCGCCGCCCGCGCCGAGGCACTGGAGGCGCTGCTGCCCGCGCTCGCGGACACCGGGGACCTGACCCGGGCACTCAGCCTCACCGGCAGCCTGCGCGAACTCGTCGGAGCCGGCCTGGGCGCGACCCGGCTGGCGGCCCTGCACACCCGCCTCGCGCACGTGGCGTACATGGCCGGTCGCTGGGCCGACGGCAACGTCCAGATCGAACGGGCCCGCGCACTGCTGGCGACGGCGCCCGACGAGGCGCACACCGCGATGACCGACGTGGTGGAGGCGTACCTGTGCCTCGACACGCCGGGGCGGGACCGCACCCAGCGGGCCGAGCGGCTGGCGCGGGCCGCGCTCGCCACCGCCGAGCGGCAGGGCCTGCCCCTGGTCGCCTGCCAGGCCTGGGAACTTCTCGGCGTGGTCGCCCGCGAACGCGACCTGTCGGAGGCCGGCACCTACCTGGAACAGGCGATAAGCACCGCCGAACGGCACAGCCTGCCGCTCCAGCGGATGTACGCGCTCACCCGGCTCGGCGGCCTCCGTTGGCTGGACGACGGCAGCACCGCCGTCCTCGACGAGGCGCGCGCGGAGGCCCGGCGGCTGGGGGCGGTCACCGTCCTCTACGGCATCGACGGCATCCTCACCCTGCACGACGTGCTGCGCGGCCGGTTCGCCGACGCCCGGGTGCGGGGTGACGAGACGCTGACCATGGCGGCCCGCCTGAAGCTGACCTCGGTCGCCCGCTACCTGCTGATGGCCCGCTCGGTGCTGGCGGCTCACCAGGGCGACCGGACCGCCATGGAGGAGGCCCTGACCGACTTCGGACGCTGGGGCGGGAGCCGCTCGCCCGAGGAGCCGCTGGCCCTCGGCCTGGCACAGGTCTTCTGCGCCCTCCTGGAGGAGAACCGGGACGAGGCGGTCCGGACCATGGCCGACATCGAGGCGCTGGAGACCGAGAACCCGACCACCTTCCATCTGAGCGGACGGCACGGCCTGCGTCTGCTGCTCGACCTCCTGGACGGCCGGGCCGACCGCGGTGACCTCGACCGGCTGGCCGCCAGCGCCGCGGGCCGGATGCGCTGGAACCGCCACTTCGTCCTGCTCGCCGAGGCCGTCCTGCTCGGCCGGGAGGGCCGGCCCGAGGCGGCCGGACACGCGGCACTGCTCGCCCAGAAGACGGGCGCGCCCTATCCCACCGCCCGCCACCTCGGGCAGCGGCTGATCGCGGAGGAGGCCCACGCGCTGAGGTGGGGCGAGCCGGAGAGATGGCTGCGGGAGGCCGAGCACCACTTCCGCGAGACCTCCGCCACCGCGGTGGTCGGCGCCTGCCGGACCCTGCTGCGCGCGATCGGCGCGCCGGTGCGCCAGCACCGTACCGGCAGTGACCGGATTCCACCGGAGCTGCGCCTGATGGGCATGACGGTCCGCGAGTACGAGATCTTCCGGCTGCTGGCCGACCGCCCCAGCAACAAGGACATCGCCGCCCGGCTCTACATATCGCCGCGCACCGTCGAGAAGCACGTCGCGAGCCTGATCGCCAAGACCGGCCTGCCCAACCGCTCACAGCTCTGTGCCCTGGCCGCGGAGCAGTCCTGAAGCCGGCCGGATCCCCCCTGACCGCTCCGCCACCCGCGCCAGGTGCCCCGCGAACACCTCCCGCGCCCGCGGTGTCAGCGTCCGTAGTGCCACCAGCGCCGTGATGACCACGTCGCACAGCTCCGACTCGACGTCCTCCCAGGAGTGGGAGACGCCCTTGCGGGGGTTCTGGCCCGTCGCGCCGATCACCGCCTGGGCGACCTCGCCGACCTCCTCGGACAGTTTCAGCATCCGCAGCAGCAGGGCCTCCCGGCCGGCGACCGGCTCACCGGCGTCGAGCCAGGCCGACAGGGCGTCCACGGTTTCCCACAGATCGGTCCCGGCGGAAGAAGAGTGCGGGTGCCGCGGGGCGTCGGGGAGGCTGTCGTTCATGGGCGCAGCCTGCCCACCGTGGCCGCCCCCCGAACGGCACCCCTCGCTGAACGGCACCCCTCGCTCCCCTCACTCCTCGAACAGGGCCTCCTGTTCCCCCTCCTCGCGCCGCCGCAGCCGCCTGGTGCGCAGGCCGACGACGACCGCCGTGGCCGCCGCCGTCGCGCCGAGGGCGGCCGGGACCATCCAGTTCCGGTTGACCGTGTGGCCGAGGGCGTGGTCCAGGGAGAGGCGGCCGGGGCCGGTGACGGCCAGGCCGGCGGCGGTCAGACCGAGGGAGGCGGCGTACTCGTAGCCGCCGCTCTGCGCGAAGAAGCCGTTGGGTACGTGGACCGCGGAGGCACCCGCCATCGCACCGGCCGCCGCGGCGCCCGCCGCCGGGGTGGCCAGTCCCAGCGCGAGCAGTGCGCCGCCGCCGGTCTCCGCCAGACCCGCCGCCGTGGCGCTCGCCCTGCCCGGCGCGTACCCGACGGACTCCATGAACCGGCCGGTTCCTTCCAGGCCGTGGCCGCCGAACCAGCCGAACAGCTTCTGCGCGCCGTGCGCCATCAGCACCCCACCCGTTCCCAGCCGGAGCAGCAGCAGGCCCAGATCACGTCGGTCGTAACAGGTCACGATGACTCCCGGAGAAGCAGCCGGACAGGCGGAGAGCGGACAGGGCGACAGGAACGATCCCCCCGCGTGTCCACCGTCGCACCCCTCACACCTGACCGCCCCGCCCCGGAAGCCGTTCGGGTGGCGGGGCGGGGGGCGCGGTGTGAGGCTGACGCGTATGACGATCCATGCCGGCAAACTCACCGACCCGGCCGTCCGGGCCTTCGTCTCCGCGGTCAACTCCCATGACCAGGAGGCCTTCCTGAAGCTCCTCACCCCGGACGCGACCATGGCCGACGACGGTTCCGACCGCGATCTCACCGAGTGGGTCGACCGGGAGATCTTCTCCTCCCACGGCCATCTGCAGGTCGACAACGAGTCGGACGGCGGCCGGACCCTCCTCGCCCGCTACAGCAACGACACATGGGGTGAGATGCGCACCAGGTGGAGCTTCGTCGTCGAGGACGACGGCCGCATCTCCCGCTTCGAGACCGGTCAGGCGTAGGAGGGCGGAGCGCCGCGGCCGGCCCGGCCGGTCTCAACGGGCGGCGCGGCCACCGCCTGTTCCGTCAGTGTGATCCTCCCCGCGTCGATCGTGGCCGGCCGAGGTGCCCGCCGGGCGATCGACGACTCATGGGTGACCAGGACGAACGTCAGCCCGTACTCCTGCCACAGGCCCTCCGGCAGGCCCATGATGTCGCCGCGGGTGCCCTCGTCGAGGTCGCCGGTGGGCTCGTCGGCGAGCAGCCCCCTCGGCTTCTTGACCAGCGCGCGGGCGATCGCGACGCGCTGCCGCTGCCGGCCGGAGAGTTCGGCCGGCGCGTGGCCGAGACGCTCGCCGAGCCCGACCGAGCGCAGCGCCTCCGCCACCCGCTCGCGCCGCTCCGCGGCCTCGCACCAGGGAGGAACCCTTGAGTGACCCTGGGCAAGGGATGTGCGCAGGCCGGGAAAACGCCTCCGGGACCGGATCCTCATCCGGGCCGCCGCCACCCGCGGGTGCGCGTGTGTGGTGCACGGCAGCCGTTCCGCGGTCCGGTGCGCACCTCGCGGGTCTTCACGCGAGGTCCACCCCCATCCGGTGCGGCGGAACGGCTGCCGTCCTCCCCCTCGGTGCGGTCGACGGAAGCTCTGCCCTCCAACTGTGAAGTATTTGTGGAGGAGGTGTTGAGCATAAGCCCCCGACCGGCCCTTATGGTGCGGAATGCTCAATTCCGCTTGTGTAGGTTGCCGGTTCAGCCACGTCCCACGTACGGCATCGCCGTCGCCAGCACCGTCGCGAACTGCACGTTCGCCTCCAACGGCAGCTCCGCCATGTGCCGCACCGTGCGCGCCACATCGGCAACGTCCATCACCGGCTCCGGCGCGATCCCGCCGTCGGCCTGCAGCGCGCCCGTCTGCATCCGCGCGGTCATGTCGGTCGCCGCGTTGCCGATGTCGATCTGCCCGACCGCGATGCCGTAAGCCCGCCCGTCCAGCGACAGGGACTTGGTCAGGCCGGTCAGGGCGTGCTTGGTGGCGGTGTAGGCGACGGAGTGCGGGCGGGGCGCGTGCGCGGAGATCGACCCGTTGTTGATGATCCGCCCGCCCTGCGGCTCCTGCTCCTTCATCTGCCGGTACGCCGCCTGCGCGCACAGGAACGCCCCGTTCAGGTTGGTGTCCACCACGTGCCGCCAGGCGTCGTAGGGGAGTTCCTCCACCGGCACCCCGCCCGGCCCGAACGTGCCCGCGTTGTTGAACAGCAGGTCGAGGCGGCCGAACCGGTCACGCACGGCTGCGAACAGGGCCGCCACCTCGTCCGGACGTGAGACGTCCGTCCGTACGGCGAGACTCGCGGCGTCCGGCACCAGCGCGGCCGTCTCCTCCAGGGTCCCGGTGCGGCGGCCGGCCAGGGCCACCGACCAGCCGGTGCGCAGCAGTTCCACGGCGACCGCGCGACCGATGCCGGAACCGGCACCGGTCACCACCGCGATCCTCGACCCGGACTCGGACCGGGACTCCGACGCCGACTTCTCGGCAGTTCGCATGGGCTTCATGGCCCCGCAGCGTACGGGAGCCGGTGCCGCCGGCCCGCCGTGCGGCCCCGGGCGCGGCCTGTCATCCGGAACGTCCCCGTCCGCCATCCGACTGTTGTGTACCCGCCGAACCGCTGTCGCTCCAGGGTCGTCCCCGGCCACTCCAATGCCTCCTACACACACCGTCAGGGGAGCACCGGATGACACCCGCAGGCCACCCGTCCCAGCACACCCCCGAACTCCGCGAGGCCGCCCGCCACTTCGGCCGCCGCCGCTTCCTCACCGTCACCGGCGCGGCAGCCGCCCTCGCCTTCGCCGTGAACCTGCCGACCGCGGGCACCGCGGCCGCCGCCGAACTCGACCCCGCCCGGATCACCGACGACCCCTTCACCCTCGGCGTCGCCTCCGGCGACCCCCTGCCCGACTCCGTCCTGCTGTGGACCCGGCTCGCCCCGGCCCCCTACCAGCCCGACGGCGGACTGCCCGCCGAACGCGTCACCGTCCGCTGGGAGTTGGCCCACGACGAGAACTTCCGGCGCGTCGTCAGACGCGGCACCGTCACGGCCCACCCCGAGTTCCACCACACCGTCCACGTCGAGGTCCCCCACCTCGCCCCCGACCGCGTCTTCCACTACCGCTTCCGCGTGGGCGACTGGACCAGCCGGGCGGGCCGCACCCGCACCGCGCCCGTCTCCCGCGCCCGGGTGTCACAGCTCAGGCTCGCCGCGGTCTCCTGCCAGGCGTACGCCGACGGCTACTACACGCCCTACGCCCACCTCGCCCAGGACGACGTCGACGTGGTCCTCCACCTCGGGGACTACCTCTACGAGTACGCGGTCGACTCCGTCGGCAACCACCGCAACTACACCGACCGCACCCTGCCCGCCCTGTTCAACCGCGAGACGGTGACCCTGGAGGACTACCGCCTGCGGTACGCCCTCTACAAGTCCGACCCCGACCTCATCGCCGCGCACGCCGCCCACCCCTTCGTCGTCACCTGGGACGACCACGAGACCGAGAACAACTACGCCGACGACACCCCCGAGAACACCGTCCCGCCGGAGGAGTTCCTGCTGCGCCGCGCCTCCGCGTACCGCGCCTACTGGGAGAACCAGCCGCTGCGCCGCCCCCAGCGCCCCGACGGCCCCGACATGCGGCTGTACCGCCGCCTGCACTGGGGCGACCTCGCGCAGTTCGACATCCTCGACACCCGCCAGTACCGCTCGAACCAGGCCTACGGCGACGGCGCGCAGCTCCCCGGCCCCGACATCGACGACCCCACCCGCACCATGACCGGCGCGACGCAGGAACGATGGCTGCTCGACGGCTGGCAGGCCTCCCGCGCGCGCTGGAACGTCGTCCCGCAGCAGGTCACCTTCTCCCAGCGGAAGCTCGACCTCAACCCGGTCGCCAAGCTCTCCATGGACGCCTGGGACGGCTACCGCGCCTCCCGCCGCCGCGTCCTGGACGGCGCGCGGGCCGCCGGCGTCGACAACCTCATGGTCCTCACCGGTGACGTGCACGTCGGATACGCCTTCGACATCAAGGACGACTTCGACGACCAGGCCTCCCGCACCCTCGGCACGGAGATCGTCGCCACGTCGGTCAGCAGCGGCCGGGACGGCTCCGACAAGCCCGCGAACTGGACCACCTACACCACCGCCAACCCGCACCTGCGGTTCTACAACGGCCGCCGCGGCTACGTCACCGTCGCCCTCGGCCGCGACCTCGCCCGCGCCGACTTCAAGACCGTCCCCTACGTCACCCGGCCGGGCGCCCCCCTCACCACCGCCGCGTCCTTCGTCACCGAGGCCGGCGACCAGGGACTCAAGCCCGCCTGAGTCAGGAGACGGGCGGCGGCGGCCAGGAGTCGCCCCAGTCGGCGTCCCGCGCCGCCCTGTACAGGTCGCCCTGCCGCTTCGACACCGTCGTCCGCGCCAGCCGCTCCTCGGCCTCGCACAGGTCGAGGAGCACCTGTCCCTTGCGGATCTGGGGCCGCCGCACCACGCGGGACGGGGCCGGGGCGACGGGGAAGCGGGCGGCGGCCACATAGCCGAACTTCTCGTCCTCGTACGGCAGGGAGCCGCCCTTGACCTGCCGGTGCAGGGAGGAACGGCTCACCCGCGCCGAGAAGTGGCACCAGTCCTCGCCGGGCACCATCGGACAGGCGGCGCTGTGCGGGCAGGGGGCGGCGATACGGAAGCCGGCCGCGATCAGCCGGTCGCGGGCCTCGATGATCCTGCCGTAGCCGTCCGGGGTGCCCGGCTCGACGATCACCACCGCCTGCGCGGCCGAGGCGGCCGCGTCCACGAGGGTGGCGCGGTCGGGGGCGGGCAGTTCGTTGAGCACGTACGAGACGGTGACCAGGTCGGTCGGCTCCAGGGTGAGCGCCGAGCCGATCCGGGCACGCTGCCAGCGCGCCTGCTCCAGGGCCGGGTTCGACGCGGCCAGCTCCCGGCCGACGGCCAGGGCGGGCTCCGCCCAGTCCAGCACCGTCACCGGGCGGCGGCCCGGCCAGGTCGCGCTGACCGCCCAGGTCGCCGCGCCCGTTCCCCCGCCCACGTCGACATGACTGCCGGGCGTCCAGTGCGGGACGGCGTCCGCGAACGCCTCGAGCGCCGAGCGGACCGCCTCGAAGGTGGCCGGCATGCGGTACGCGGCATAGGCGGCGACGTCCGCGCGGTCGCGGAGGATCGGGGTGTCGGTCGGGGTCGCCCCGCGATAGTTCGCGATGAGCCGCTCCACGGCCTGACCGGCCTGCCGGGCCGGAAGCCCGTCGAGCAACTGATGGAGGGCGTCCGCCGGGGATACGGGGTCGTTCACCCACGAATTCTAAACGCGCCCCCACAACGCCGGACCCCACCCGTGCGGCCCTCCCGTGGGGCCCCACCCCGGGGCGCCGCCCCTGGAATCCCGCCGAGAGGCGGAGCCCTCGGCGGGGCGGCCTCACCGGTGGCGGGGCGGCCTCACCGGACCGCCCGTCTCACCCGCGTCCCCGCCGCCGCCCGGGGCGCGCTGCCCGCCCCCCGCCGCCGGGGATGCACCGTGTTGCCCAGCAGGACGAGGAACGTGTCCGTCGACGGGTCGATCACCAGCGACGTGCCCGTGAACCCCGTGTGGCCGGCCGCCCCCCGTCCCGCCAGCTCCCCCATGAACCCAGGCCTGGTCCACCGAGAAGCCCAGCCCCGGCGGGGTCAGCAGCAGCTCCACGAAGTCGGGTCCGAGGATCCGCGCGGGACCGTACGAGCCGCCCGCCAGCAACGCCCGGCAGAACACCGCGAGGTCCCGCCCGGTCGAGAACAGCCCCGCGTGACCGGCCACCCCGCCCAGCGCCCAGGCGTTCTCGTCGTGCACCTCGCCCCGCAGCATCCCCCGGTCCGCCTTCGCCCACGGCCGCCGCTGGTCCTCCGTGGCGGCCGCACCGGGACAGGGCCCGAAGCCGGTGGAGGTCATGCCCAGGGGACGGGTGATCCCGTCGTGGATCAGGACGTCGAGCGTGCGGCCGGTGAGCCGTTCCAGCAGCTGCTGGAGCAGCAGCATGTTCAGGTCCGAGTAGACGTACGTCCCGGGCTCGCTCACCGGCGCCTCCGCCCGCAGCAGCTCCAGCCGCCCGGCGCCGTCGGCACAGTCGTACAGCGGGAGTTCGGGCCGCAGCCCCGAGGTGTGGGTGAGGAGCCCGCGCACGGTGATGTCATGGGCGGACGCCGCCCGGAAGTCGGGCAGGTAGGCGCCCACGCGCGCGTCGATCCCCAGCGTGCCGCGCTCGATCTGCTGCACCGCGGCCACCGCCGTGAACAGTTTGGTGAGGGACGCGAGGTCGAAGGGCGTATCGACGGTCATCGGGACGCGGGACGCGGCCGGCAGCTCCACGCCGGCGTCGGCCTCCGGGTCGTAGCGCGCGTACCGCACCGCCCAGCCCGCCGCCTCCCGCACGGCCATGACGGGCCCGCGCCCCGCGACCACGACGACGCCGGCCGCCCAGGGGCGTTCCCCGGTGGTCAGTTCGTGGACCTCGCGCGCGAGGTGACGCATCTCCTCGGGGTCGAGCCCGGCCCGTTCCGGGGTGTCGACCCGCAGTCTCGGCGCGCTCAGCTGTCCTCTCCCACTTCCGGCGTCGTACGAGCGGAAAGCCCGGAAAGCTCCTTGGCGGGACCCTCGGCCGCCGCCCCCGTGTCCTTCCAGGGACGGCACATTCCCACGAAGAAGGCCAGCGCCACCATCGCGGCCACCAGTTGGACGACGGCCATAGGGACCGCCGTGTCCTCGCCGGCGACACCGACGAGCGGGGAGGCGACCGCGCCGATCGCGAAGGAGGTGGTGCCGAGGAGCGCGGAGGCGGACCCGGCGGAGTGGCGTACCCGCAGCAGCGCGAGGCTCTGGGCGTTGGGCAGGGTGACGCCCATCGCGGACATCAGCACGAACAGGGCGGCCGACACCGGCACCAGCCCGACCTCGCCGAACACGCCCGTCGCCATCAGCAGCAGCGCGGTCGCGGCCAGCGTGACGACCACGAGGCCGGCCGCCAGGACCCGGTCCAGTCTGACCCGTCCGACCAGCACCTTGCCGTTGATCTGCCCGACGACGACCAGCCCGACGGAGTTCACGCCGAACAGCAGACTGAACGTCTGCGGCGAGGCACCGTAGATCTCCTGGATCACGAACGGCGATGCCGCGATGTACGCGAACAGCGCGGCGAAGGCGAAGCCACCGGTCAGCAGATAGCCGGTGAAGGGCGGGTCGGCGAGCAGCCGGCGCATCGAGCGCAGGGCCTCCCCGACGCCGCCCGAGTGGCGCTCGGCCGGCGGCAGCGTCTCGGGGAGCCTGGCCGCGACGACACCGGTCAGCGCGATGCCGACCGCGGTGAGGACCACGAACACGCCCCGCCAGTCCGTCACCCGCAGGATCTGCCCGCCGATCAGCGGCGCGACCACCGGGGCGACGCCCGAGATCAGCATCAGGGTGGAGAAGAAGCGGGCCATGGCCACGCCGTCGTACAGGTCGCGCACCATGGCCCGCGCGATGACGATCCCGGCGGCGCCCGCGAGGCCCTGGGCGAGCCGGAAGGCGACCAGCAGCTCCACGGTCGGCGCCAGCGCGCACAGCGCGGTCGCCACCACGTACACGGCGAGCCCGGCGAGCAGCGGACGGCGGCGGCCCCACCGGTCGCTCATCGGGCCGACCAGCAGCTGCCCCAGCGCCATTCCGGCCAGGCACGCGGTCAGCGTGAGCTGGACGGTGGTGGCGGGCGCGTGCAGTGCGTCGGTGACCTCCGGCAGCGACGGCAGGTACATGTCCATGGCGAGCGGGGGAGTGGCGGTCAGCCCGCCCAGCACGAGCGTGACCAGCAGCCCCGCCCGGCGTGCTGCCCGCGGCGGTGCCCCCCGTCCGGTCACGGCCGCCTGCGACACGTCCGGTATCGCCCCACCCTCCGCCATGTGGCCCCTCCCTCGGTGACGTCTGCGCCACCTATGCTCTCAGCTCGTACGGATCGTACGGACTGCTGGGACGGCATGAGGGTGGGCGCATGACGACGGACACGGTGCGGTGGGGGATTCTGGCGACCGGCGGGATAGCCGCCGCGTTCACCGCGGACCTGATCGACCTGCCGGACGCGGAGGTGGTGGCGGTCGCGTCACGCACCGAGACGTCGGCGCAGGCGTTCGCCGAGCGTTTCGGGATACCCCGCGCGTACGGCGACTGGGAGACGCTGGCCAAGGACGCGGACATCGATGTCGTCTACGTCGCCACCCCGCACTCCGCCCACCGCGCCGCCGCCGGGCTCTGTCTGGAGGCCGGCCGGAACGTGCTGTGCGAGAAGGCGTTCACGCTGAACTCGCGCGAGGCCACCGAACTCGTCGGGCTGGCCCGCGACAACGACCGCTTCCTGATGGAAGCCATGTGGATGTACTGCAACCCCGTCGTCCGCCGCCTGAAGGCGCTCGTCGACGACGGCGCGATCGGCGAGGTGCGGACCGTGCAGGCCGACTTCGGCCTGGAGGGCCCCTTCCCGCCCTCGCACCGGCTGCGCGACCCCGCCCAGGGCGGCGGCGCCCTCCTCGACCTCGGCGTCTACCCGGTCTCCTTCGCCCACCTGCTGCTGGGCGAGCCCACGGGCGTCTCCGCGCAGGCCGTGATCTCCGCCGAGGGCGTCGACCTCCAGACGGTGGCGGCCCTGTCCTGGGACTCCGGCGCGCTGGCCGCGCTGCACTGCTCCCTCGTCGGCGGTACGGGCGTCACCGCGTCGGTCACCGGCACGCGGGGCCGTATCGACATCCCGTCGGGCTTCTTCCACCCCGACCGCCTCGTCCTGCACCGGGCCGGCCGCGACCCGGAGGAGTTCACCGCCGACCCGGCCGACGGGCCCCGGACGACGATGCGGCACGAGGCGCGTGAGGTGATGCGCGCGCTGCGGGCCGGGGAGACCGAGTCCCCGCTCGTCCCGCTCGACGGCACCCTCGCCGTCATGCGGACGCTGGACACCGTCCGGGAGCGGATCGGCGTGCGCTACCCGGGCGAGTAGACCCCGGCGACGGGGCCGGCCACCCGGCCGACGAGACGGCTCGTCTCATCTTCTTGGTACGGTCGTCCCATGGTCACCCAGTCCGGAAAGCCGGCCCCCGACACCACCCGCCGCAGCGAGCGGTCCCGGCGCGCGATCTACGACGCCGCGCTCGCCCTGGTGGCGGAGGTCGGCTACCCGAGGACCACCATCGAGGGCATCGCCGCCCGCGCCGGTGTCGGCAAGCAGACGATCTACCGCTGGTGGGGCTCGAAGGCCGACGTCCTGCTGGAGGCCTTCCTCGACCTCAGCCATGAGGCCTCCCGCGAAGCGGGCGAGGACTTCGCCATCCCGGACACCGGCGACCTCGCCGCCGACATCAAGGCCGTGCTGCGGGCCACCGTCGACCAGCTGACCGACCCGCGCTTCGACGCGCCCTCCCGGGCCCTCGCCGCCGAGGGCGTGGTCAACGAGGAGGTCGGCCGCCGCTTCATGACCCAGCTCATGGAACCCAGCCTCCAGCTGTACGTCGACCGGCTGCGCGCCGCCCAGCGGGCCGGCCAGGTCCGCCCCGAGGTCGACCCGCGCATCGCCCTGGAGTTCTTCATCTCCCCGCTGGCCCAGCGCTGGCTCCAGTACACGGGCCCGATCTCGTACGAGTACACCGACACCCTCGTCGACTACGCCCTGTACGGCCTCGCGCCCCGCTGACCCCTACCGACGTCATGGGGCACATCGGTACCCCTCGCCCCCACCTGCCCCTTTTGGGGCTCCGGACCCCCGATGCGCCAGATGGTGGGACCATAGGGCATGCTGTCCGCACCACAGCGAGGCGAGGGGATAGATGAGCGCGGAGTTCGGCGACCGGACCGGCAAGCAGGGCAGAATCTCCCAGTGGCTGCGGGGCCGCCGCCCCAAGGAAGCCGCCGGCGACGACGGCCGTGAGGCCCTGCTCCTCGCCGCCGCCGAAGCGGGACTGCCCCTCGCGCCCGCCGCCCACCCGGTCTCGGGCTACCGCTGCTCCTGCGACCGCGTCGGCTGTCCGACGCCGGGCCGGCACCCGCTCTCCTTCGCCTGGCACACGCAGTCCACCACCGACCGCGCCCAGATCGAGCGCTGGGCCAGGCACCAGCCGCAGGCCAACTTCATCACCGCGACCGGCACGACCCACGACGTCCTCGACGTCCCCCTGGAGGCCGGCCGCGAGGCCCTGGAGCGGCTGCTCGCCGCCGGTGTCCAGGTCGGCCCGGTCGCCGAGAGCGACGACGGCCGCATGCTGTTCTTCACCCTCACCCGCGGCACGCCCGAGGTCGAGGACGAGTGGTGGCCCTGTGAGCTGGACTGCCACCCCGAGACGATGGACGAGCACCCCGGTCTGCGCTGGCACTGCCGGGGCTCCTACGTCCTGGTCCCCCCGGCCCGCCTCCCCGGCGACGACGGCCAGGCCATGCACTGGTTCCGCGGCCTCGAACACCCCCTGCCGGACCCCCTGACGCTCCTGGAGCCCCTGACGGACGCCTGCGCCAAGTACGCCGGCGAGGACCAGGCGACGGAGACCTGGCCCACCCGCCACTGAGCCGGGGCGCGCCGCGGCCCGCCCCTACTCGCCCTTCGCCGCCGTGAGCCCTTCCAGCCGGCTCGTCATCGACACCTTGCCGGCGCCGGAGGCGGCCGGCACCACGGCCATGCCGTTGGCGACGAACTCCATCGTCAGGGACTGCTTGATCTCCCCGGTGGTCAACGCCCGGACGTTCCGGTTGGGCGTGGGCACCGCCGCCCCCGCCGCCGCGGTCTGCTTCACATAGTGGTGCGTGGCGAAGAACACCACGGCCCCGCCGTTCGCCGTGCGCAGCGCCAGCGGCGCGAAGTCGCCGTCCGACAGCGGCTCGTCGATGTACTGCGTGGCCAGTCCCGGCTTGCTGGCGTTCTTCGCCCGTGTGGAGCGCAGCTCACTGGTGTACGCACCGTCCGCGAACGCGTCCCCGCCGTCCTTGAGGTACGTCGTGTAGTCGGCGCTCAAGCCGGCGGGCGAGCGCGTCAGTCCGGCGGTGTCGACCGGTACGGCCTCGGCCCAGCCGTCCTTGTCCTTGGGGAACTCCGGCAGCGCGCCCGGCGCCACCAGCGTGAGGTACGCCGCCTGCCACCGCTCGGACAGGCCGCCGCGGGTGAACACCAGCACCCAGCGCGCGTCGCCGCCCTTGTTGGCCTGCGCGTCGGCGACGAACCAGCGGGGCCAGCCGGGCTTCTCGGGGATGGTGTAGTTGACGTCGGTCAGCGTCAGCGGCGTGTGCTGCGGGTTGCCGTCCGGGTTGTTGACACGCCCCGCCCTCAGCCGTGCCGCGTCGATCGCGCCGAGCGCCCCGGTGGTGTACTCGGCGTCGAGGGAAGGGTCGTACGCCGCGTCGGCCTTGTTGTAGGCGGACGTGAACTGCTCGACCGCCTTGGCGGCTTCGGCCTTCGTGGCCGCGGGGAGCACCTCGCGCTCCCCGTGCACCACGACACATCCGCTCGCCGTCAGCGTGACGGCGGTGAGCGAGACGGCGATCAGTGCGTCACGGTCACGTCCGCGGCGCCGCGGACGGCCGGTCGTCAGGCTGCGTTCCCTGGTCATCAGGTGCGTTCACCCTCCCCTTTCCGGAGGCGAACCCTACCGGGACGAGGAACAGCGCGAGTGTCGGCACCAGGTAGAGCAGCCACACCGTGACCTGGACGACGGTGGGATCGGGCTGGAAGTTGAACACGCCCTTCAGCAGAGTGCCGTACCAACTGTCGGGCGGGATCGTGCCGGTGATGTCGAAGGCCTTCTCCGTCAGACCCGGCACCCAGTCGGCCTCCTGGAGGTCGTGGACGCCGTACGCCAGCACGCCCGCCGCGACGACGACCAGCATGCCGCCCGTCCAGGTGAAGAACTTCGCCAGGTCGATGCGCAGGGCGCCGCGGTAGAACAGCCAGCCCAGGAGGACCGCCGTGGCCAGGCCGAGGGCCACGCCGATCAGCGGGCGCGGGGTGCCGTCACCGGCCGCGTGCACCGACGCCCACACGAACAGGGCCGTCTCCAGGCCCTCCCGGCCCACGGCGAGGAACGCGGTGGCGACCAGCGCGCCGGTGCCCATGGCGAGGGCGGCGTCCAGCTTGCCGTGCAGCTCGGACCTCAGGTGCCGGGCGGTGCGCCGCATCCAGAACACCATCCACGTCACGAGGACGACGGCCAGGATCGACAGGCAGCCGCCGAGCGCCTCCTTCGCCTCGAACGTCAGGTCCTGGGAGCCGAATTCGAGGGCGGAGCCGAAGCCCAGCGAGAGCAGCACCGCGACGGCGATGCCCGTCCAGACCGGCTTCAGGGCGTCGCGGCGGCCGGTCTTGACCAGGTAGGCGATGAGGATGCAGACGACGAGACTGGCCTCCAGGCCCTCGCGCAGTCCGATGAGGTAGTTGGAGAACACGGGCTAGGCCTCCTCGGCGAACAGGGTGCGGCCCCACCAGTCGTCCGCGTCCCGGACGCCGGGCGGGATCGCGAAGACGGCCGAACCCACGTGCTGGATGTACTCGTTGAGCGCGTCGGTCGAGAGGTTGCGCTGCACGGGGATGAAGCCCTCGCGTACGTCGCGCTGGTAGGCGAGGAAGAACAGGCCCGCGTCCAGCCGGCCCAGACCGTCGGTGCCGTCGGTGAAGGAGTAGCCACGGCGCAGGAGTGTCGCCCCGTGGTTGGAGTCGGGGTGCGCGAGCCGTACGTGCGCGTCCGGCTTCATGGCCTTCAGGAACGGCTCGTCGCGCTCCTTGGCCTTGCCGACCGGGGCGCCCTCGCCCTTGTCGCGGCCGAAGATGTCCTCCTGCTCCTGGAGGGAGGTGCGGTCCCAGGTCTCGATGTGCATGCGGATGCGGCGGGCCACGAGGTAGGAGCCGCCGGTCATCCAGGCAGGACCGTCCTTCTCCCCGACCCAGACGAACTTCTCCAGCCGGTCCGTCTCGGTGCCCGCGATGTTGCGGGTGCCGTCCTTGAAGCCCATCAGGTTGCGCGGGGTCTGCGCGTCGGGTGTGGTGGAGGAGGTCTTTCCGAAGCCGAGCTGCGACCAGCGGATGACGGCCTTGCCCATGCCGATCCGGGCCAGGTTGCGGATCGCGTGCACCGCGACCTGCGGGTCGTCCGCGCAGGCCTGCACGCACAGGTCGCCGCCGCTGCGGTTCGCGTCCAGGTTGTCACCGGCGAACCTGGGCAGGTCCACCAGCGCCTCGGGCCGCTGCCCGGCGAGCCCGAACTTGCCGAACAGGGACGGCCCGAAGCCGATCGTCAGGGTCAGCCGGGACGGCTTGAGGCCCAGCGCCTCGCCGGTGTCGTCCGGCGGCGCCTCGGCGAGACCGCCGTAGGCGCCCTCGCCCACCGGCCTGCCCGCCGTCATCTGCCGGGCGGCCCGCGTCCAGTCCTTCAACAGCTCGACGAACTCGGCCCGGTCGGTGGTCGTCACGTCGAACGCGGCGAAGTGCAGCCGGTCCTGGACGGGTGTGGCGATGCCGGCCTGCCGGGCGCCGTGGAAGGCGATCGCGCCGCCCGCCGCGGCGCGGCCGGGTCCATGTCGTCGCCGGTGCGGGTCATCGCGGCCGCGCCGCCGGCCGCGGCGGCGCCGAGCGCGAGGCCCGCACCGCCCCAGCCGATCAGCGCGCGCCGGCTGGGCGCGGGTGGGGTGCTGTCCTTGTCCGTCATATCGGCTGAGCCTTCCCGCTACTTGGCTACGGCGGCGGCGAGCTTGGAGAGCGGCTCCGCGAGCGCGTTCACCGCGTCCGACAGCTCCTTGCGGCCGGCGGCGCCGACCTTGTCGTAGGAGGTGAACTCGTAGGACGTCGTGTTCGGGCGGTACTTGTCGAGCAGCGTGTTCAGCGCGGTGAACTGCTTGTCCAGCTCGGTGACCAGCGCCGGGTCGTTCTCCTTGGCGACCGGCTCCAGCAGGTCGAAGGCCTTCTCGGCGCCCTCGACGTTGGCCTTGAAGTCGACCAGGTCGGTGTGCGAGTAGCGCTCCTCCTCGCCGGTGACCTTGCCGGTGGCGACCTCGTCGAGGAGTTCCTTGGCGCCGTTGGCCATCGAGGTCGGGCTGATCTCGGCCTTGCCGACCCGCTTCTGCCAGTCGGTCAGGTCGGTGACGAGCTGGTCGGCGAGGGTCTTCTCCTCGGCGGTGATCTTCTTGTCCTGCCAGAGGGCCTTCTCCAGGCGGTGCCAGCCGGTGAACTTCTGCCCGTCCTCCAGGCCGTCCTCGCGGACGTCGACCTTCGGGTCGATGTCGCCGAAGGACTCGGCGACCGGCTCCGTGCGCTCCCAGCCGATGCGCGAGGGCGCGTACGCCTTCTTCGCGGCCTCCGGATCGCCGGCCTTGACCGCCTTCACGAAGGCCTCGACCTTGGGCAGGGTCTCGTCGGCCTGCGCTTGCGCGTAGGCCCGGTAGGCGGCCACGGCCTTGTCGAGGCGCGGGTCGCGCGCGGCGGCCGCGCCGCCGCCGGTGACCTTGAGGTCCTGGCGGATGCCGTCGCCCTTCATGCCCGGCTTGCAGGCGATCAGGTAACTGCCGGCCTTCACCTCGGCGGTGACCCGCTGCTTGGTGCCGGGGCCTATGTTCTCCCGCTCGGTCACCACCCGGTCGTCGGGGAAGAGCAGGTAGACCTCGGTGACCTTGGAACCCTTGTTCTCGATGGCGAGTTCGACGTGTCCGGCCGCGATCTCCTTGGTGGTGGTCTCGCACTTGTCGTCGGTCGCGGTCACGCCGATCACCCGGTCCCCGGCCCCGGCGTCGCTCTTCTCGGTGCAGCCCGTGACGGTGGTCAGGGCCGCGACGGCAGCGGCGGCGGTGGCGACGGAGAGTCTGGCGGCGCGCATGAGGGCTCCCAGCGTGGCTGAAAAATTACGTGACAGGGTTCACAGGTCTCGGTGAGGCTTGCCTAACTTATCCAAGGCTTACCTGCGTAATACCCTCCCGGACCGTGATTCACCTCTCATGGACGCTGTAAGGGCACGACCCGATCACGGTGGCTCAAAACGGACCCCATGGTCCGGTCAAGTCCATCCACAGGGAAGCTAAAGGGAGTTCAAAGGCCGCGGCGCGGGGTCACCAGGGCCGCGCCCGTGCGGGGATGGGACAGCACCTCGACCGGCTGGTCGTAGACCTCCGACAGCAGCCCCTCGGTGAAGACCTCGACGGGCGGACCGTCCGCCGCGACCCGGCCGGCCCGCAGGATCGCGACCCGGTGCGCGTAGGCGGCGGCGAGTCCCAGGTCGTGCAGGACCACCACCACCGCGTCGCCCGCCGCCGCCCGCTCCCGGCACAGCCGCAGCACCAACTCCTGGTGTCTGAGGTCCAGGGCGGCGGTCGGCTCGTCGAGCAGCAGCAGCGGGGCGCCCTGGGCGAGGACGCGGGCGAGTGCGACCCGCGCCCGCTCGCCGCCGCTCAGCGCGGAGAACGGGCGGGCGGCGAAGGCGGTCACCTCGGTCGCGGCCATCGCCGCGGCCACCGCGAGGTCGTCCTCGGCGGGGGAGGAGGGGTGCGGTGCCCGGCCCATCCGCACGACGTCCGCCACGGCGAACGGGAAGGACAGCGCCGCCGCCTGGGGCAGCACCGCCCGGCGCAGGGCCAGTTCGGGCGCCGACCACTCCCCGACCGGCCGGCCGTGGATCCGTACGGCGCCCTCCGCGGCCGGCAGGTCGGCGGCCAGCGCGCCCAGCAGGGTCGACTTGCCCGCCCCGTTGGGGCCGACGAGGGCCAGCACCTCCCCGGCCCGGACCACCACGTCGACACCCCGCAGCACCTCCCGGCCACCGAGCCGTACGTGCAGGGAGTCGGCCTCGGCGACCAGGTCGCCGGGGGCGGCGGGAGCGGGCGGGGCCGGGCGGTGGCGCAGGAGTCTCATACGGGTTCCTCGGATGGGGTTCGGGACGGCCGCGGCAGGGGTCTCAGGCCCAACCGCCCTGCCTGCGCCGCGTCCTGCGCAGCAGCCAGAAGAAGAACGGGCTGCCGAGCAGCGCCGTCAGGACACCGAGGGGGAGTTCGGCCGGGACCGCGACCGTGCGGGACGCCAGATCGGCGGCGAGCAGCACCAGCGCGCCGAGCAGGGCGCTGCCCGGCACCAGGAACCGGTGCCCGGGACCGGCCGCCATCCGCAGTAGATGCGGCACGACCAGGCCGACGAAGCTGATGATCCCGGACACGCTCACCGCGGCGGCGGTCAGCAGCGCGATGACGAGGATCAGCACCGTCCGCAGCCGTTCCACCTCCACGCCCAGGTGGCGGGCGGGCCGTTCGCCGAGCGCCAGCAGGTCGAGACGGCGGGAGTACAGGGGTGCGAGCGCCAGCCCGGTCGCGGCGCACGGCAGCACCGCGAGCACCTTCGGCCAGGTCGCCTGGGAGAGCGAGCCGAGCTGCCAGAAGGTGATCTGCTGGATCGCCGCGGTGTCCGCGAAGAACAGGAACAGCCCGATCAGCGCCCCCGCGAAGGCGTTCACGGCGATGCCGGTGAGGATCAGCGTCACCACCTCCGTACGGCCCCCGGAGCGCGACAACGCGTACACCAGCGAGGCGGTGACGAGGCCGGCGGCGAAGGCGAACGCCGACACCGTCCAGGTGCCGAGGAGGTCCACCCCGAACGCGATCGCGGCGACCGCGCCGACGGCCGCGCCCGAGGAGATCCCGATGACACCGGGCTCCGCGAGGGGGTTGCCGAACACGCCCTGCATCAGCGCCCCCGCGCAGCCGAGCGAGGCCCCGACGAGCAGCGCGAGCACGATCCGCGGGAACCGTACGTTCCACAGCACCGACTCGGCGACCCGGTCCAACTCGGTGCCGCCCAGGCCGATCCGGTGCTGCACGGACGACAACACGTCGCCGACCGGCACCGGGTAGGCCCCGAGCCCGGCGGCGACCGGCACGAGCACGAGCAGCCCGAGGACCAGCCCGGCCGTCAACAACCAGGCGGTGCCGCGCTTCCTGAGGGGGTCGGCGGCGACCGCTGCCTCCGCGGCGGGCTCGGCGGGCTTGTCCAGGACGGTCATGCCCGAAGCTTAGGTTAGCCTTACCTTTGCCCGCTACCTGGTCAGGGCGGTCGGCGCGGCCCGGGTCAGTGCTTCAATTCCCCGGTGACTGATTACGACGTGCTCCGCGTGTTCTGCGCACCGAACGGCGGATACGGCAATGAACTCGGCGTCGTCCGCGAGGGATCGGTGCTGCCCGACCGCGACGACCGGCAGGCCCTCGCGGCGAAGCTCGGCTTCAGCGAGACCGTGTTCGTGGACGACCCCGAGCGCGGGGTCATCGACATCTACACGCCCACCCTGCGGCTGCCGTTCGCCGGCCACCCCTGCGTGGGCACGGCCTGGTTGCTCGACGTACCCGAACTCGTCACCCCCGCCGGGGTGGTGGGCGCCCGTCTGGACGGCGAGTTCAGCTGGATCGAGGCGCGGGCCGAATGGGCGCCGCCGCGAACGCTCCGTCAGTACGCCTCCGCCGCCGAGGTCGACGACCTGCCGGTGCCGCCGCCCGGCGAGTGGATCTACGCCTGGGCCTGGGAGGACGAGCCCGCGGGACGCGTCCGTGCGCGGGGCTTCCCCGGCCGCGACGACGGCGTCGACGAGGACGAGGCGACCGGCGCGGCGGCCCTGCTCCTCACCGACCTGCTCGGCCGGGCCCTCAACGTCACCCAGGGCGCGGGATCCCAGATCCTCACCGCCCCGCAGCCGTTCGGCTGGGTCGAGATCGGCGGCCGGGTCCTCCTGGAGCGCTGACGCGGGCCGCCGGGGCGTGCGTCGGCAACGCCGGCCGCGGGCGTCCGAGGCCGATCCCGCCTCCGTACGGGTGGACCCGCGTGTGCGTGCGGTGACGAGCGGGGACCAGTGGGCGTGACCACTCAGTCACCATGAGAGGACCATCATGCGCATTCGATCTGCCCTCGCCGTAGCCGTCCTGGGCGTCGCCCTCGCCGCCGCCGGTGCCACGAGCGCCGCCGCCTCCGACGACCACCACCGCGGGTCCGACGGCAAGGACGACCACGTCTGCAGCCCGTACTTCGGTGGCATCGAGACGGTCACCAGCAGGCTGGTCTGGGGCGGTGCCGACTGCCGCAGCCACGCCGTGGGCCACGACAACTGAGCAGTCCCCGGGCCTGCCTCCCTCGCGGTCGAGGAGGCGGGCCCGCCCCTTTGTCCGGCGTCGCTCACGCCGAGAGCGGGAACTCCTCGCCCAGCGCCCGGAACACGCCCGTGTTCAGGGCGAACGCCTTCTTGCACTCCGCCACGACCCGCTGCTTCTCCAGGTCGTCCGCGCGCACCGCGTCCAGCAGCTCCCGGTACTCCCGCTTGAAGGCGGCCGGGTTGCCGACCTCCTCGAAGACGTAGAAGCGGACGCCGTCGCCCTTCTTCTCGAAGCCCCACGCCTTCTCGGCCCGGTCGCGGATGATCTGCCCGCCGGAGAGGTCGCCGAGGTAGCGCGTGTAGTGGTGCGCGACGTACCCGGCAGGCCAGGACTCCGCGCACTCGCGCACCCGCTCCGCGTACGCCCGCGTCGCCGGCAGCGCGGACAGCCCCGCCCGCCATCCGGCACCCCGCAGATGCGCCAGGTCCCGCTCCAGCGCGCTCAGCCGGAACAGCTCCGGCCGTATGAACGGCCCCGCCACCGGATCCGACGCCAGCCGCCCGGCCCCGGCCTCCAGTGCCTCGTACACGAACCACAGCTGCTCGGTGTAGCGCGCGTACGCGTCGACGCCGAGCCGGCCGCCGAGCAGGTCGCTCATGAACGTGGAGGTCTCCGCCTCCACGTGCTGCTCGTGGGACGCGGTGCGGATGACTGTCGAGAAGGAGTCCATGACCCGAGTTTCTATGGTTAGGGTTACCTAAGTCAATGTCTTGCCGACCTGCTGTCGGGAACCTTTCCGACAGTGCGTCGGTAAAAACCTACCCGGACGACGAAAAACCCGCCCTCCGGGAAAGGAGAGCGGGCTCGACCACGGGACAGGGCGGGCTCAGGGCAGCGTGAGGATCTCCGCGCCCGTGTCCGTCACCACCAGCGTGTGCTCGAACTGGGCCGTCCGCCTGCGGTCCTTCGTCACGACCGTCCAGCCGTCGTCCCACATGTCGTACTCGTGTGTCCCGAGCGTCAGCATCGGCTCGATCGTGAACGTCATGCCGGGCTGGATCAGGGTCGTCGCGTGCGGGCTGTCGTAGTGCGGGATGATCAGCCCCGAGTGGAACGACGAGTTGATCCCGTGACCGGTGAAGTCCCGCACCACCCCGTACCCGAACCGCTTGGCGTACGACTCGATGACCCGGCCGATGACGTTGATCTGCCGGCCCGGCCGGACCGCCTTGATGGCACGCTCCAGCGACTCCCGGGTCCGCTCCACCAGCAGTCGGCTCTCCTCGTCGACGTCCCCCACCAGGTATGTCGCGTTGTTGTCGCCGTGCACTCCGCCGATGTACGCCGTCACGTCCAGGTTGACGATGTCGCCGTCCCGCAGCACCGTCGAGTCCGGGATGCCGTGGCAGATCACCTCGTTGACGGACGTGCACAGGGACTTGGGGAAACCGCGGTAGCCCAGCGTCGAGGGGTAGGCGCCGTGGTCGCACATGTACTCGTGCGCCACCCTGTCCAGCTCGTCGGTGGTGACGCCCGGCGCGATCAGCTTCGCCGCCTCCGCCATGGCCCGAGCGGCGATCCGCCCGGCGGTGCGCATCGCCTCGACCGTCGCGGGCGTCTGCACCTCCGGCCCGGTGTACGGGGTCGGCGCGGGCTTGCCGACGTACTCGGGACGGCGGATGTTTCCGGGTACGGAACGGATGGGGGACAGCTCCCCGGGCGCGAGCAGCGACTGGCCAGACATGCCAGCGAGTCTAACCAGCGGCCATGGGGGAACATGACGGTGGCGAGAGGAGCTGGTCATGGCCCTGTTCAAGAAGCGCACGGTCGGCAAGCCGGGCGAGTGGTACTACTGCCTGGAACACAAGAAGGTCGAGGAAGGGCCCGAGTGCCCCGCCAAGGACCGTTTCGGCCCCTACACCACGCGAGCCGAGGCCGAGGACGCCATGCGGACGGCCCGCGAGCGCAACCTCCAGTGGGAGAACGACCCCAAGTGGCACGACGCCCCGGCGTCCGCCACGGAGAACGACGACTGACCGGCCTTCCCCCACGGGCGCGGCGGCGTGCTCGCGGGGCCGTGGCGCTGGGTGCGTGTCGGTCGGTGTGACGAGGACGAGGCCGATGACGCGCTTCGTCCGTCTCATCCGGCCGGGAGGTTGCCCGTGTGTGCGGCCTGCGGTGGGGGCCGGGCGTCGTCGGGGGCGTGGCTGCGGGCCTTCGGGGCCGTGTCGTGTGTGCGTGTCGGTTGGCGTGACGCGGCCGGTGACGGCGCTTCGTCCATCCTGTCCGGCCGGGAGCCGCCCGTGTGTGCGGCCTGCGGTGGGGGCCGGGCGTCGTCGGGGGCGTGGCTGCGGGCCTTCGGGGCCGCGGCATCGTGTGCGTGTCGGTCGGTGCGACGTCACCGGCGACGGCGCTTCGTCCGTCTCGTCCGGCCGGGAGGTTGCCCGTGCGCGCGGCCCCGGTGAGGGCCCGGCATCGCCGCCGTCCGCCTCACCAAGGGGCCGGCGGTGGTGCCGTCAGGGATTCCGCCAGCCTCGACAGCCTGTCGCGCAGTCGGCGGCGGCCTCTCGGGGAGGGCACCGCCTGCTCGCCCGCCGCCGCGCTGACCAGGTGCTGCACGGTGTCCAGGTCCAGCTCCGAGCCGTCCGGCACGGCCAGCGTCTCGTGGGCCAGGCCCGTCAGCTCCCCCTCGCCCGGACCGAGGGCCAGCACGGTCACCCCGGCCCGCCGCGCGTCCGACACCCGTGCCAGCAGGGGCGGGTCCCCTTCCGGCGTCACCACCAGCAGGGTCTCGCCCCGCCGGGCCGCCTCGATCCGGCCGAGGCCCACCGCGAGGTGCGCCGGGTCCGAGGGGCGGGCGCCGTGCCGTACGAGCGTGGGCGCCAGCTCCGGCGTACCGGACCAGGCGGCCTCGTCCACCAGATGGGCGGCCAGATGCCACGGTTCGTACGCCGCGGTGCCCACCAGCAGCAGCCCGCCCCCGTGCGACACCACCGACCCACGCAGCACCCCGGCGAACCGGCGGGTGGCCCCGAGCCACTCCGTCCCGGCGAGCACTTCCCGCAGCAGCGCGACCCGTACGGCGTCCATGCGACCGCATCCTGCACCAACCGGGCGCCCCCGGCCCGGCGTTCGCCGCCGATTCCCCCGACCTGGGTACCCGCCGGGCGACGGTGACGGCCGCCACCCCGCCCGGTGAGGCCGCCCCCGCGCACGTAAAGTCGGCCCATGACCTCTACCGACAGTGCACCCAACGCTCCCGCCAAGGCCCCCGCCAAGGACCCGTGGGACCTTCCCGACGTGTCCGGGCTGGTCGTCGGCGTCCTCGGCGGGACCGGACCGCAGGGCAAGGGCCTCTCCTACCGCCTCGCCAAGGCCGGCCAGAAGGTGATCATCGGCTCGCGTGCCGCCGACCGCGCGCAGGCCGCCGCCGAGGAACTCGGGCACGGCGTCGAGGGCGCCGACAACGCCGAGACCGCCCGCCGCAGCGACATCGTGATCGTCGCCGTGCCGTGGGACGGCCACGGCAAGACCCTGGAGTCGCTGCGCGAGGAACTGGCGGGCAAGCTCGTCGTCGACTGCGTCAACCCGCTCGGCTTCGACAAGCAGGGCGCCTACGCGCTGAAGCCGGAGGAGGGCAGCGCCGCCGAACAGGCCGCCGCCCTGCTGCCCGACTCCCGCGTCGCCGCCGCCTTCCACCACCTGTCGGCCGTCCTCCTCCAGGACCCGGAGATCGACGAGATCGACACCGATGTGATGGTGCTGGGCGAGCAGCGCGCCGACGTGGAGATCGTGCAGGCCCTGGCCGGCCGCATCCCCGGCATGCGGGGCGTCTTCGCCGGGCGGCTGCGCAACGCCCACCAGGTCGAGTCCCTGGTCGCCAACCTGATCTCCGTCAACCGCCGCTACAAGGCGCACGCCGGGCTCCGCGTCACCGACGTCTGAGCGGATGGGGGACACTGGTCGGCACCGGCCGTACGACCAGACCTGCGACCGGACGTACCAGCAGTGCAGCAGTGTCCCCCCGACAGGAGCCAGCGCCATGCCCCGTCTCGCCGTCTACTCCCTGATCGTCTGCGTCCTCGCGGTCGCGGCGGCGGTCGTCTCGTTCGTCCAGGGCAGCTTCCTGGGCGTCGTGTGGGTCCTGCTGGCGGGCCTGTCGTCCAACATGACCTGGTACTACTTCAAGCGCGAGAAGATCCGCCGGTCCGTCACGAGCTGATCGAGCAGATGTCCGGCGTGTCCTGCCAGAAGCGGTACAGCGACTGACCGCAGTAGCTCTCCAGGTCACCGACGCCGAGACCGCTCAGCGCCGAGTCGACCACGTCGAAGAACGCGCCGTTGACCGTCGGCACCCACAGCAGCGCGAACACGAACAGCAGCCCGAACGGCGCGAACGGCTCGACCTGCCGCTTCACGTCGTACGACAGCCAGGGCTCGATGATGCCGTAGCCGTCCAGGCCGGGCACCGGCAGGAAGTTCAGGATCGCCGCCGTGACCTGGAGGAGGGCGAGGAACGCGAGTGCGAACCGGAAGTCGGCCGGCACACCGTCCAGCGCGTCCAGCCAGAACGGGGCGGTGCACACGACGGCGAACAGCACGTTCGTCAGCGGACCCGCCGCCGAGATCAGGCTGTGCCGCCAGCGCCCCTGGATCCGGCCGCGCTCGATGAAGACGGCGCCGCCCGGCAGACCGATCCCGCCCATGATCACGAACAGCACCGGCAGCACGATGCTCAGCAGCGCGTGCGTGTACTTGAGGGGATTGAGCGTCAGGTACCCCTTGGCGCCGACCGAGATGTCACCGCTGTGCAGGGCGGTGCGCGCGTGCGCGTACTCGTGCAGACAGAGGGAGACGATCCAGGCGCCGGTCACGAACAGGAACACGGCCACACCGGGCTGCTCGGCGAAGCCGGTCCAGGTGGCCCAGCCCGTGACCGCCGTGACGGCCAGTATCCCGAGGAAGACGGAGCTGATCCGCCGGTCGCTGTGGCGGGAGAGGGCGGTGGTCATCAGCGGAGGCTCCTGGGGTGCGGTGTCCGGACCGGGTGTCCGGCTGCCCGACCGTACCGGGCGCGAGGGGAGAACGTCTCGCGGCCGGTCATCGGTTCCAGGGCGAGCGGGGCGATCCCTTGGGGGGCGGCCGTCCCGCCGCCCGACCTGCCTGCCCACGCCGTTCGGCCTGCCTGCCACGCCACCCGGCCTGCCACGCCGCCCCGCCGGAACCCTGTGACCCTTCCCGCTCCCACCGGAGAGAATGGACCCCGTGCGCTACCGCATCCTCGGCACCACCCAGGCACTCCGGAGCGACGGCACCCCCGTCGCCGTCGGCGGGGCGCGGCTGCGCGCGCTGCTGACCGTGCTGGCGCTGCGGGCCGGGCGGACCGTGCCCGTGGAACTGCTGGTGGAGGAGGTCTGGGCCGCTGATCCGCCCGCCGACGCGCCCGCCGCGCTGCAGGCACTCGTCGGCCGACTGCGCCGGACCGTCGGCGCGGACGCCATCGCCTCCGCGGACGGCGGATACCGGCTCACCGCCCCGCCCGACGCCGTGGACCTGCACCGCTTCGAGCGGCTGACCGCCGACGGTCTGCGCGCGCTCACCGACGGCGACCCCGCCGGGGCGACCGTCCTCCTCGACGACGCCCTCGCCCTGTGGCAGGGCCCGGCCCTCGCCGACCTGCCCGACCGCACCGCCGAGGCGGCCCGCCGGGAGGCCGCCGCCTGGACGCCGAACGCGCCCGCCACACCGCCGCCCTCGCCCTCGGCCACGCCGAGCAGTCCCTGCCCGAGCTGACCGCGCTGTGCGACGCCCACCCCCTGGACGAGCCCCTCCAGGCCCTGCGCCTGCGTGCCCTGCGCGACGCCGGCCGCACCGCCGAGGCCCTGGCCGCCTACGACTCCCTACGGCGCCTGCTCGCGGACCGCCTCGGCTCGGATCCCGGCCCCGAACTCCGCTCCCTCCACGCGGAACTCCTGAGCCCCACCGCCGCGGTCCCCGCCCGTCCACCCCGCCGCCCGGCAACCTCCGCGCCCGGCTCACCTCCTTCGTCGGGGCGGGAAGGGGACATCGAGGCCATCCGGGGGGGACCTGGCCGGTGCCCGGCTCGTCACGCTGCTCGGACCCGGCGGGGCCGGGAAGACGCGGCTGTCGCAGGAGGCCGCCGAGAGCGCGGGGGACCTCGCCCGGGACGGGGTGTGGCTGGCCGAGCTGGCGCCGGTCGCCGACCCGGACGCCGTACCGCAGGCCGTCCTCACCGCCGTGGGAGCCCGCGAGACCGTGCTCTACGGCGCCGGCGCGGAGGAGATGCGGGCGGCGGTAGCCGAGCGGCTCGACGACCCCGTGGAGCGCCTCGTCGAGCACTGCGCCCGCCGCCGGATGCTGATCGTCCTGGACAACTGCGAGCACGTCGTCGAGGGCGCCGCCCGCCTGGTCGAGGAGCTGCTCAAGCGCTGCCCGGAACTGACGGTCCTCGCCACCAGCCGCGAACCCCTCGGCGTACCGGGCGAGTTGCTGCGCCCCGTGGAGCCGCTGCCCGAACCCGCCGCGCTGCGCCTGCTCGCCGAGCGCGGAGCCGCCGCCCGCCCCGGCTTCCGCGTCGACGACGACCCCGGGGCCTGCGCCGAGATCTGCCGCCGCCTGGACGGCCTGCCGCTCGCCATCGAACTGGCCGCCGCCCGCCTGCGCGTGCTCACCCCCCGACAGATCGCGGACCGGCTCGACGACCGCTTCCGGCTGCTGACCTCCGGCAGCCGTACCGTCCTGCCGCGCCAGCAGACCCTGCGGGCCGTCGTCGACTGGTCCTGGGAGCTGCTCGACGAGGACGAACGCGAGGTCCTGTGCCATCTGTCGGTCTTCGCCCGCGGCTGCGACCTCGCCGCCGCCGAGGCCGTGTGCGGTCCGGCCGCCCTCGACGCGCTCGGCTCCCTCGTCGACAAGTCCCTGGTCGTGGCCGCCCCCGCCCCCGACGGGGCCATGCGCTACCGGCTCCTGGAGACCGTCGCCGAGTACGCCGCCGCCCGCCTCGACGAGTCCGGCGACCGCCCGCGGGCCGAGCGCGCGCACCTGACGTACTACCGCGAACTCGCCCGCACCACCGAGCCGTCGCTGCGCGGCGGAGGACAGCGCGCCGCCGTCGACCGGCTCCAGCTCGAGTACGAGAACCTGCGCACCGCGCTGCGCCGCGCCGTCGCCGCGCGCGACGAGCAGGAGGCGCTCTGCCTCGCCCTCTCCCTCACCACGTACTGGCAGATGCGCGACCTGCGCATCGAGGCCCGCGGCTGGTGCCGCGAGGTGATGTCCCTCGGCCCCGACCCCTTCACCGAGCCCGTGCGCCCCGCCGCCCCCGCTGTGGAACCCTGCACCGACGCCCCGCCGCCGATGACCGGCGAGGTCCTCGCGGAGGCCCGGCGCGGCGTCCACCTCGCCCACCTCGCCTGCATGGACACGGAGCTGGACGCCTGGCAGACCCCGGCCGCCCGGGCCAAACTGCGGGCGATCACCGACACCTACGCCCCCGGCCTCCCGCAGACCTGCCGCAGCCCCGGTTTGCTCTGGTTCTACGCCGTCATGCTCACCGGCGACATGGAACGCCTCCGCGTCATCATCGACGCCAACATCCGCACCGCCCGCGAGACCCCCGGTTACGAGTGGGAGCTGGCCGTCTGCCTCCAGATGCGCGCCAACGTGCTGGCCAACCGCTCCGACTGGGCCGGCGACGCGACCCGCGACGCCGACGAGTCCCTGGAGATCTTCCGCCGCCTCGGCGACGCCTGGGGCGCCGCCGAGGCCCTCGCCGCGCGTGCCGAGTCCCATGAGCGGGTGGGCGCCTACGGCAGGGCCGCGGCCGACTACGAGGCCGCCATGGTGTACGCCGAACGGCTCGACGCCCGCAGCCAGTCGGCGGTCCTTCAGGCCCGGCTCGGCAGCGCGCTGCTGGAGGCCGGCGAGGAGGAGCGCGGCGAACGCCTGCTGCGCGATGTCATCGACCGCGTCGACGGCGCCGTCAACGAGGCCGTACCCAGCGCCCGGATCTTCCTCTGCGGTCATCTCGCCATGACCGGCCGCGCCACCGAGGGCCGCGAGCAACTGAGGCTGCTGCGTGAGGAGTTCGGCCTCGCGCATTTCGTCGTCTTCGACGCGATGATCCTCGGCGCGGAGGCGTGGCTGGACGCGGTCGAAGAGCGTCACGCGCAGGCGCTGGTGGCGATCCGGGAAGCCCTGCGACAGGCCGGCGACCCGCTGTCCATGGCCATCGCCCCGCACCTGCGCTCCTTCTACCTGACCATCGCCGCCGTCGCCCTCAGCGGGACCGACACCGGGGGACGGCGTCCGTGCCGGGGCGGCCGCCCGCTGCCTGGGCGCCGCCGACGCCCACCTGCCGCCCCGGCACATCTCGGCGCGCCTGGAGGCCGAGTGCCGGGCGCGGGCCACCGGCGGGGCCCGCGCCGCGCTCGGCGAGGCGGCGTACACCGCCGCGTACGCCGAGGGCGCGGCCTCTCCTACGAGGAGGCCGCCGCCCTGGTGTGAGGCACCCGGTCAGCTCTTGGTGCGGAACTTGTGGATCGAGATCGGCGCCATCACCGCGGTGAGCCCCACCGACCAGGCCAGCGTCACCCACAGACCGTGCGCGACCGGACCGCCGATCATCAGCCCGCGGGCCGCGTCCGCGAGAGCCGACAGCGGGTTGAACTCGGTGAAGCCGCGCAGCCAGCCCGGCATCGAGGCGGTCGGCGCGAAGATCGACGAGCCGAACTGGAGCGGCATCAGCACCAGGAAGCCCATCGCCTGCACGGACTGCGCGCTCTTCATCGTCACGCCGAGCGTGATGAACACCCACATCAGCGCGAACCCGAACGCCGCGGACAGCCCCACGGAGGCCAGCAGACCGGGCCAGCTCGTTATGTCGAAGCCGACCAGCACCGCGACGATCACCAGCACGCCCGTCGCGAACAGCATCCGCATCAGCTCGACCGCGATCTTCGCGAACAGCACCGAGCCGCGCCCGATCGGCAGCGACCGGAAGCGGTCCATGACACCGGAGTTGAAGTCCTGGTTGAACCCGGTGCCCACGCCCTGCGCCATGTTCATCCCCGTCATGGCCAGCAGACCGGGCACGACGTACTGCACGTACGCCTCCTGGCCGCCGCCCAGCGACTGGCCGATGGAGCCGCCGAAGACGTACACGAACAGCAGGGTGAAGACGACCGGGAACAGGATCGCGTCGAACATCGACTCCGGGTCCTGCCGGATCCACAGCAGGTTGCGGCGCACCAGCGCGCCGGTGTGCCGCAGATGGGCCCGCAGCGGGATGGGCGCGTCGGCGCCCTGGAGGTCGGCCGGGGTGAGGGTGGCGGTTGCGGCGCTCATACGGCGACCTCCTCGAGGGTGTGGTCGGTGGGGACGGCGTCCTGCGGCGCACCGGCGCGGTGGCCGGTGAGGGACAGGAACACCTCGTCCAGGCTGGGCAGTTCGGTGGAGATGGAGGAGAGGGTGATACCGCGCGCGGTGACCGCGCCGACCACGGCGGTGAGCTGCTCGTCGCTCAGTACCGGCACCAGCACCGAGCGGCGCTCGGTGTCCACGACGGTGCCGGCGAGGCCGGTGATGCCCAGCTGGTCCAGCGCGTGGGCCAGCGGACGCAACTGCACCGGGTCGGCCGGGCGCACCCGCAGGGCCCGTCCGCCCACGCGGGCCTTCAGCTCCTCGATGCCGCCCGTGGCGATGACCTTGCCCCGGTCGACGACGGTCAGCTCGGAGGCCAGCTGCTCGGCCTCCTCCATGTACTGGGTGGTCAGCAGGACGGTCACTCCCTCGCCGACCATCGACTTCACCTCGTCCCACACCTCGTTGCGGGTGCGGGGGTCGAGGCCGGTGGTCGGCTCGTCGAGGAAGAGGACGGCGGGTCGGCCGATCATGGACGCGGCGAGGTCGAGCCGTCGCCGCATACCGCCGGAGTAGGTCCCCACCGGACGCCGGGCGGCCTCCGTGAGCGAGAACCGCTCCAGCAGTTCGTCGGCGCGCGCCCTGGACGCCTTACGGGGCAGGTCGAGCAGCCGGCCGATGATGTACAGGTTCTCCCAGCCGGCGAGCTTCTCGTCGACGGAGGCGTACTGGCCGGTGAGGCCGATGACGCGGCGGAGCCGGCGGGGCTCGCGTACGACGTCGTGGCCGGCGACGGTCGCCCGGCCGGCGTCGGGGACGATGAGCGTGGACAGGATCCGCACGAGGGTGGTCTTACCGGCGCCGTTCGGCCCGAGCACCCCCATGACGGTGCCCTCCCGCACGTCGAGGTCGACCCCGTCCAGCGCCTTGGTCTCCCCGTAGTGCTTGACCAGCCCCCGCACGGTGACGGCGCGGGGCGCGCCGCCGGGGTTGTTGTCGATGCGTGTCATGCCACTGACGCTGCCACCCCCCACCGACAGACGGCCTACACGCGACCGACAGCCGCCGACGGAGTACCGACAGCCGCCGACGCCGTACCGACACCACCGTCGATCCCCGACGACCGCAGCGACCACCGCTCGAGGTACCACGACGGCGAACAACCACCTCCGCGAAAGCGCGCCGGTTCAGGGCCTGTCGTTTGGATCACGCCGCAGACGCGGGGCCCGGCACGCGCATCTGCCGCGTTGTCGTCACTCGCCGACGCTCCGCGTCGACTCCCTCCTCCGCCTTGCAGCTGCACGCACCAGGCCCCGCTCACCGCGCTGAACAGCACCGTGGATTTCCTGCGGCCTGATCCAAACGACAGGCCCCTAGGCGCAAAAAGGGGGCAGCCCGCCGACGGGGGATGATCGGCGGGCTGCCCGTGGTGCCGAGATGGCTCTAGTGGACGGAGTGCTCGTCCTGGGGGAACGTTCCGCCGACGACGTCCTCCGCGAACGCCTTCGCCGCGTCGCCCATGACCTGTCGGAGCTGCGCGTACTGCTTCACGAACTTGGGCATGCGCCCCCCGGTCAGCCCCATCATGTCGGTCCAGACCAGGACCTGCGCGTCGGTCTCCGCCCCGGCCCCGATCCCGACCGTGGGAATGTGCAGCACGCGCGTCACCTCGGCCGCCAGCTCCGCCGGCACCAGCTCCAGCACGACCGCGAACGCCCCCGCGTCCTGGACGGCCTTCGCGTCCCGCAGCAACTGCGCGGCGGCCTCCTCGCCGCGCCCCTGCACGCGGTACCCCATGGCGTTCACGGACTGCGGGGTGAGCCCGATGTGGGCCATGACCGGGATGCCGGACTCGACGAGCAGTTCGATCTGCCGGTGCGACCGCTCGCCGCCCTCCAGCTTCACGGCCCCCACTCCGGCCTCCTTGACCAGCCGGGTCGCGCTGCGCAGGGCCTGCACGGGACCTTCCTGGTAGGACCCGAAGGGCAGGTCGCCGACGATGAGGGCACGCTGGGTGCCGCGTACGACGGCCGCCGAGAGCATGGTCATCTCGTCGAGGGTGACGGGCACGGTGGTCTCGTACCCGAGGTGGCAGTTGCCCGCCGAGTCGCCGACGAGCATCACGGGGATCCCCGCCTCGTCGAAGACGGACGCGGTCATCGAGTCGTACGCGGTGAGCATGGGCCACTTCTCGCCCCGCTCCTTGGCGGCGGCGATGTCGCGGACGGTGATGCGGCGTGTGCCCTTGCCTCCGTACAGCGCCTTGCTGCCGTCGGAGGACTTCGTCTGGGCAGCCGAAAGCTGCGTCATTGCAACGGCTCCTTCGTCATCTCGAGGCGCCCTCACGGCGTCCCCGGACCACATCCATGGTGGCACCTCGTGCCAGGGAGAGCCAGAGCACCCCCTGTGGGTAAAACCTCAGCAAGGGAATCGATACGAGACGGTCCCGTATCGAAATGAGCCCTACGCTCGAAGCATGACCACTCCCGCCGCTCCCGCGACCCCCCGCATACCGGAAGCCGTGCACCGGCGTCGCTGGGCGATCCTCGGCGTGCTGATGCTGAGCCTGCTGATCGTGGTGCTCGACAACTCGATCCTGAACGTCGCCGTCAAGACCATCTCCACCCCGGCCCCCGTCGGCCTCGGCGCCACCCAGAGCGAGCTGGAGTGGGCCATCAACTCCTACACCCTCGTCTTCGCCGGCCTGCTCTTCTCCGCCGGACTGCTGGGCGACCGGCTCGGCCGCAAGAAGGTCCTGCTCGGCGGCCTCGCGGTCTTCGGCATCGGCTCCGCGCTCGCCGCCGAGTCCGGCTCACCCGCCCAGCTCATCGCGTTCCGCGCGCTGATGGCCCTCGGCGCCGCGTTCGTGATGCCCGCGACCCTCGCCGTCCTGATGAACGTCTTCGAGCGCGAGGAGCAGCCCAAGGCGATCGGCATCTGGGCCGGCGGCGTCGGACTCGCCATCGCCATCGGGCCCATCACCGGCGGCCTGCTCCTCGACCACTTCTGGTGGGGCTCGGTCTTCCTCGTCAACGTGCCGATCGTGATCACCGCCATCGTGCTGATGGTGTGGCTGGTGCCGGACTCGCGCGACCCCGCCCCCGGCCGGATCGACCCCATCGGCGTCGTCCTCTCCGTCGTCGGCCTGGTCCTCCTCGTCTACGGCATCATCAAGGGCGGCGAACTGGCCGACTTCACCGATCCGACCGTGCTGGCGACGATCGTCGGCGGACTCGTGGTCCTGGCCGCGTTCGTGGTGTTCGAGAAGCGCAGCGACCATCCCTCCATCGACGTCGGCCACTTCCGGAACAAGGTGTTCGCGGCCGCGATCGGCGTCATCGCGCTGGTCTTCTTCGCGCTGATGGGCGTGACCTTCTTCGCCGTCTTCTACACCCAGAGCGTGCGCGGCTACTCGCCGCTCCAGACCGGCCTGCTGATGCTGCCGCTGGCCGTCGCCCAGCTCGTCTTCGCGCCGCGCGCCCGGCTGGTCGTGGACCGTTTCGGCAACAAGGCCACGACCACGGGCGGCATGCTCGTCATCACGGCGACGCTGGTCGCGTTCGCCACGCTGGACGAGAACACGCCGATCTGGGTGCTGGAGGTCGTCTTCTTCTTCATGGGCGCCGGAATGGCCCACATCATGACCCCGACCAGCGTCGTCATCATGCAGGCGCTGCCCCGCGAGAAGGCCGGCTCGGCGTCCGCGCTCAGCAACACCTTCCGCCAGGTCGGCGGCGCGCTCGGCATCGCCGTACTCGGCTCCGTGCTGTCGGCGGCGTACCGCACGGGCATCGAGGACAAGCTCGGGGCGGTCCCGGCCGGGCTGCGCGACACGGCGGGGGAGTCGATCGAGGCGACGCTCGCCGTCGCGGCGAAGCTCGGCCCGCGCGGCGACTCCCTCGTCGGTGCGGCCGACGACGCGTTCCTGCACGCCATGCACGTCACCGCCCTGTGCGGGGCCGGTGTCGCCCTCGTCGGCGCGGTGGTCGTGGCCCTGTTCCTGCCGGGCCGGCCGAAGGAGACCGAGGAGACCGCGCAGGACGGGGAGTTGGCGCACACCGAGTCGTAGACCCGGGGCGGCCGCCGCCGGCCCTCGGCAGCCCCCGGGCGAGAATGCCCCGAGCGCGACGAAAGGACGGCCGTGACTTCTGCCGACAGGGGGACCGCCGCCGAGCGGTCCGCGCAGCCCGTCCGGGGGCGGCCCCGCAGCGAGGCCGTGGAACAGGCCATCGTCGAGGGGACGATGAAGCTGCTGGAAGAGGGGGTGCCGCTCGGTGAGCTGTCGATCGAGCGGATCGCCCGCACCGCCGGGGTCGGCAAGGCCGCCATCTACCGCCGCTGGAAGGGCAAGGAGGAACTGTTCGTCGACGTCCTGCGCACCGTGGAGCCGGACGACCCCGAACTCCCCGGCACCTCCATGCGCGACGACCTCGTGGCGCTGCTGGAGTGGCAGCGCGACGCGGACTGGCCAGCCGCTCCTCGGCGATCCTGCGCACCGCGCACGCCCAGATGAAGAGCAGCCCCAGGATCTGGGAGGCGTACCACCACACCGTCATCGCCCCCCGGCGGAAGTTGGGCATCGAGGTCCTGCGGCGCGGACAGGCCGAGGGTGAACTCCGCGCCGGCCTCGACATCGAGCTGGTCAACGACCTGTTCATGGGCCCGATGCTGGTCCGCGCCGTCCTGCGGCCCGACGCCGACCTGACCGAGGGCCTCGCGGAACGGATCGTGGACACCCTGCTCGACGGTCTGCGGCCCACAGGTGCGCGGCCCGTCGGCGGGGCCGCCGCCCCACGGTCCGTCAGTTCCCCGGCGGGCCCGCCCGGATGTGCGCGTTCCGTCACAGAACATCCCTGACGGTCCGCGATCGGAACCCCCGGCGGCACTCCGCTCGTCCTCGTGCCCGTCGGGCCGTCATGGGACGGCGGGATTCGAGCCGATCATCCCCTAGGGTCGTACGCACGGGGAGAGACGGTATGCACGGCAGGTAGTGAGGCGACGGTATGGCGCAGCAGGCGTATGTGACGGAGACGGACAACGGCGGCTCGGGTCCCGAGTCGCGCAGAACCCGGCTCCGGAGCCTGCTCGTACGACTGGTCGGACGCCTGTCGGCCGGCTGGCGCGGTGATCCGCGGATCTGGCGCCGCGGCCTCGTCGTCGCCGCGCTCGCGCTGCTGCTCGCGCTGGTGATGCTGGTGCACGCGCGCATCCCCAACCGCTTCGGCAACCTCGGCAGCCTCATGGAGACGTTCCTGCCGTGGCTCGGCGTCCTCATCCCGGTCTTCCTGGTGCTGGCGTTCGTGCGCAGGTCGGCGACCGCGCTGATCGCCCTGCTGCTGCCGGCCGTGGTCTGGCTGAACCTCTTCGGCGGACTGCTCGGCGACAAGACCGGCGGCGGCGGCGACCTCACCGTCGCCACGCACAACGTCAACGCCGACAACGCCGACCCTGCCGGCACCGCGCACGACGTGGCCGCCTCCGGCGCGGACGTCCTGGCCCTGGAAGAACTGACCGAGACGGCGGTGCCGGTGTACGAGAAGGCGCTGGCGGCGACGTACCGGTACCACTCCGTGCAGGGCACGGTCGGGCTGTGGAGCAAGTACCCGCTGACCGACATCGCGGCGGTCGACATCAAGCTGGGCTGGGTCCGCGCGATGCGTGCCACGGCGACCACCCCGCAGGGCCCGGTCGGCTTCTACGTCGCCCACCTGCCCTCGGTCCGCGTGAAGCTCCAGGCCGGGTTCACGGCCCATCAGCGCGACAAGAGCGCCGACGCGCTGGGCGAGGCGATCGCCGCCGACCCGCTGAGCCGCAAGATCCTGCTCGGCGACCTCAACGGCACGATGAACGACCGCTCGCTCAACGCCGTCACCTCCCAGATGCGTTCCGCGCAGGGCGCCGCGGGCAGCGGGTTCGGCTTCAGCTGGCCGGCGTCGTTCCCGATGGCGCGGATCGACCAGATCATGGTGACGGGTCTGGAGCCGGTCACCTCGTGGACGCTGCCGCGGACGAGCAGCGACCACCTGCCGGTCGCGGCTCGTGTGAAGGTCACCACACCGTAACCTCCTGGAATAACGGGCCGGAGAGAGTTTGTTCCGTACTTGAACATACGATGACGGAACTCTCTCCGAAAGGCACAGGTCCCACCATGCCCCTGGCCCTGCTCGCCCTCGCCGTGGGTGCCTTCGGCATCGGCACCACCGAGTTCGTGATGATGGGCCTGCTGCCCGAAGTCGCCGACGACCTGAACATCTCCATCCCCGCCGCCGGACACCTGGTCTCCGCGTACGCGCTCGGCGTCGTCATCGGCGCCCCACTGCTCGCCGCCGTCACCTCGCGGATGCCCCGCCGTACGGTCCTGATCTCCCTCATGGTGCTGTTCGTGGCCGGCAACGCGCTGTCCGCGTTCGCGCCCGGCAACGAATCCCTGCTCGCCGCCCGCTTCCTCAGCGGCCTTCCGCACGGCGCCTTCTTCGGCGTGGGAGCGGTGGTCGCCACGAGCATGGTCGCGCCCGAGCGCAAGGCGCGCGCAGTGTCGCTGATGTTCCTCGGCCTGACGGTGGCCAACATCGCGGGCGTCCCGGTCGCCACCCTCATGGGCCAGCGCCTCGGCTGGCGGGCGACCTTCCTGGGCGTGAGCGCGATCGGCCTGGTGGCGATAGCGTCGCTGGCCCTGCTGATCCCGCGCGACCGGGCCGCCGCCCCCACGACCGGTCTGCGCGGCGAACTGGCCGCCCTGCGCTCACTGCCGGTGTGGCTGGCGCTCGGCACGACGGTCGCCGGGTTCGGCGCGCTGTTCTCCGCCTACAGCTACATCACGCCCATGCTGACGGACGCCGCCGGGTACGCCGACTCCAGCGTGACCCTGCTGCTGGCGCTGTTCGGCGTCGGCGCGACGATCGGCAACCTGCTGGGCGGGCGGCTCGCCGACCACGCGATGCGGCCGACCCTGTTCGGCGGCATGACGTCCCTGGTGGCCGTCCTGGCCCTGTTTCCGCTGCTGATGACGACGGCTTGGGGCGGTGCGCTGGCCGTGTTCCTGCTGGGCGTGGCGGCGTTCGTGACGGGCTCGCCGCTCACCATGATGGTGATGGAGAAGGCGGCGGCGGGCCCGTCGCTGGCCTCCTCCGCCAACCAGGCCGCGTTCAACCTGGCCAACGCCGGCGGTGCCTGGGCCGGCGGCCTGGCCCTCACGACGGGCCTCGGCGTGACGTCGCCCGCGTCGGCGGGTGCGGTGCTGGCGGCCCTGGGCCTCGGGGTGGCCGCCGTGGCGTACGCGGTGGACCGGCGACGGGAGTCCGCCGGCGCGGGCCACGTGGTCGCCACCCACACGCCTGAGCGGGCGGGTGTACTGCACCACTGAGCCTCTTCGAGGTGGCCACCGATCGGACGGCGGTCCGCTAGGCGCGACGAGGTGACGTCCGGGCGCCGGCCCTCGTTCGACCTCTCCGCGGCCGCGTCCTCACCCGGCTCGGCCGAGGCCGGCGGCGAGACGTCTCAGCGGACACTCCGTTCGGGGACCGTCGGAAGGACCTTCTCGGCGATGCCGAGGAGGACGCCGTCGTCCGGGAGGGCCCCGGACTCGCTCCACACGGTGATGTCGTAAAAGCCGCCCCGGTCCCTGCTGTCGAGCGCCACGGACAACGTCCTGGCCAGGGGGCCCTGTTGCACCGGCCCGCTCGACCCCTCACCCCCGAGACTGATCTCGATCTTCATGGTGTGCTCCGAGGAGAGGAGCGCGGGCCGGCCGAGGACCGTGAGCGTCCTGAGGTTCTTCTCGCCCTCGTTCCCCGCGATCTTCACCAGCTCGACGTACTGGGCGGTCGACAGCCCGTCGTACGTGGCCGAAAGATTCACGGTGTACGTGTCGAACGTGACCTCGGCCTCCGGCTGGGCGACCTTCCCGTCGGTCAGGGCGGCGGTGTTGCTGGTGCCGGAAGCCGAGGTCGCGATCTCCGTGGGCGTTCCGAGGAGCCGCGCCAGGTCGGGCCGGTTGAGCGCCTCGCACAGCTCGTCACCGGTCACGGCGCGGGGCGTCTTCTCGTAGACCGCCGGCAGCGCCTCGTCCTCCGTGTCCGAACACGAGGCGGGCCGCGGGGTGTCGTCTTCTGCCGGCAGCACGTCGGGGGCCAGCCACAGCGCGGCCGCGATCGCTCCGAACACGGCCACGGCCGCGACGGCCTGGCCCCACGGGTTGGGCTCCTTCCCGGCGGTGACCGGACCGGGAGCCAGGCCGGCTCCGGCCGGTGCCGGTGCCGGTGCCGCTACCTGTGCCTGTGCCCAGGCTCGGGCGACGGCCTCGCTCGGCGCTCCGTCCGCGGAGGCCGCCGGACCCGGGCTACGGCGCGCGCGCAACGCCCGGACCACCACGCGGACGCGTATCGCGGTGAACACGAGGAACACCGCGCCGAGCACGGCCGCGACCCGGTCGTGCTCGTGGACGGCGAGGTAGGTGATGCGGGCGCCCAGGACGGACCCGACGGCGATCAGGAGCGGTTCGCGGACCCAGAAGGGCAGAACCCGCAGGAGTAGACCGAGCATCCGGTGATCTCACCAGGCCGAGCCCGCGTCCGCCGTGGTGGAGGCCACAATTCCGCAACCCCCGGGCACCACCGGAGCCGCGGTCTCGGCAGGGCCCTGGATCGGCGCCTCCGGCCGGCGCCCCGGTACGGCCGGTTCGCGCCATACCTGGGGAGTGCCCCCGGGGCCCCGGGGTTCCGGCACGGCCGGTTCGTGCCATACCTGGGGAGTCCCCCGTCCCCCCGGGGCCCCGGCACGGCGGGTTCGCCCCACACCTGGGGAGTCCCCCTGGCGTCCCGGTCTCGCACCGGGGTGCGGTCAGCGTTCCGCCACAGCCGCGTCGATGCGGGCCAGATCCCGCAGCCATGCCTCGGCCGTGCTGTCGGACGGTGCGCGCCAGTCGCCGCGCGGGGAGAGCGAGCCCCCGGCCGAGACCTTCGGCCCGTTCGGCATGGCCGAGCGCTTGAACTGCGCGAACGCGAAGAAGCGACGGCAGAACACCTCCAGCCACTGGCGGATCTCCGGCAGGTCGTACGCCACCCGCTTGGCCTCCGGGAAGTTCGGCGGCCAGGCGCCGCTCTCCGCGTCGTGCCAGGCGTGCCAGGCCAGGAAGGCGATCTTCGACGGCCGGAAGCCGTAGCGCAGCACATGGAAGAGGGTGAAGTCGTGCAGCGCGTACGGGCCGATTTTGGACTCGGTGGACTGCATCTCCTCGCCCGGTACGAGTTCCGGGCTGATCTCGGTGTCCAGGATCGCGGCGAGGATCCTGCCGGTCTCCTCGTCGAACTGGCCGCTGCTGATGATCCAGCGGATCAGGTGCTGGATGAGCGTCTTCGGCACACCGGAGTTGACGTTGTAGTGGCTCATCTGGTCACCCACGCCGTACGTGGACCAGCCGAGCGCCAGCTCCGACAGATCGCCGGTGCCCAGCACGATGCCGCCACGCTGGTTGGCGAGCCGGAACAGGTAGTCGGTGCGGAGCCCCGCCTGCACGTTCTCGAAGGTGACGTCGTACACCGGCTCACCGGAGGCGAACGGATGGCCCATCTCCTTCAGCATCAGCCGGGCGGTCGGCGTGATGTCCAGCTCGGCCGCGGTGACGCCGAGGGCGCGCATCAGCTTGTGCGCGTTGTCCTTGGTGTGGTCGCTGGTGGCGAAGCCGGGCAGGGTCCAGGCCAGGATGTCGCTGCGCGGACGGCCCGCGCGGTCCATCGCGCGCGCCGCGACGATCAGCGCGTGCGTGGAGTCCAGCCCCCCGGACACCCCGATGACGACCTTCGGCCCACCGATCGAGGCCATCCGCTGCTGCAGCCCCGCGACCTGGATGTTGTACGCCTCGTAACAGTCCAGGGCGAGCCGCTCGGGGTCGGCGGGCACGAACGGGAACCGCTCGACGCGGCGGCGCAGCCCCAGGTCGGCGACCGGCGGGGCGAGTGCGAACGACACCGTCCGAAAGTCCCCGGTCCGCGCGGCGTGCGTACGGCGGTTGTCGTCGAACGTGCCCATCCGCATCCGCTCCTGCCGCAGCAGGTCGAGGTCCACGTCGGCCACCGCGTACTGCTCGTCGAGCGGGAAGCGGTCGGACTCCGCCAGCAGCACCCCGTTCTCGTAGATCAGGGTCTGCCCGTCCCAGGACAGGTCGGTGGTCGACTCACCGAGACCGGCCGCCGCGTAGACGTACGCGGCGAGGCAGCGGGAGGACGCGGAGCGGCACAGCAGCTTGCGGTCCTCGGCCCTGCCGACCGTGATCGGGCTGCCCGAGAGATTGACGAGGACGGTCGCGCCCGCCAGGGCGGCCTCGGCGCTCGGCGGCACCGGGACCCACATGTCCTCGCAGACCTCCGCGTGCAGTACCAGCCCGGGGACGTCCACCGCCTCGAAGAGCAGGTCCACGCCGAACGGTACGGCCTCCCCGCCGACCCCGATCGTCCCGCCGCGCTCGTCGTCGCCCCCGGCGATCTGCCGACGCTCGTAGAACTCACGGTAGTTGGGAGGGTACGACTTGGGCACGACACCGAGGACCCGGCCGCGGTGCACGATCACCGCGCAGTTGTAGACCCGGTTGCGGTGGCGCAGCGGGGCCCCGACGACCAGCACCGGCAGCAGCTCGGACGACCCCGCCACCACCTCCTGGAGCGCCTCCTCGACCTGGTCGAGCAGCGCGTCCTGGAGCAGCAGGTCCTCGATCGAGTAGCCGCACAGCACCATCTCCGGGAACACGGCGACGGCGACGCCCTCCTCGGCGCACCGGCGGGCGTGGCGCAGGACCGCTTCGGCGTTGGCGTGCGGGTCCGCGATGACGGTGTGACCCGTGCAGGCGGCGACGCGTGCGAAACCGTGCTGGTAGATCGACGAGAAGTTCACAGGGGCAGTGTAATCGTCAGTGCGACGCGATGGGGGGGGCGGGAGGTGTGGGTCTCCGCCCCCGGCACCGTCCGGGGTGGCGCTCCGGTCCGCCCCGGCCGTGGCCAGGAGGAACCCTGCCCCCAGGACGGCCCCAGGGACGGCCCCAGGACGCCCCCAGGGCCTTGCGGCAGGGCGGTGTGCGTGGCACGCATGAGAGGCGAAGGCGGCCCCGCGCCTACGTACTCGGCGTGGCGCCGCGCGACTCGAGCAGGTCCGCCATCAGCTGGATCTCCGACTGCTGCGCCTCGACCATGCCCTGCGCGAGCCGCTTCTCCACGGCCACCGTGCACTTGTCGGCACAGCCCTGGGCCATGTGCACGCCGCCCTTGTGATGGTCCGTCATCAGCTGGAGGTAGAAGATCTCGGCCTGCTTGCCGTTCAGCGTGCCGAGCTTCTTCATCTCGGTGTCGGTGGCCATGCCCGGCATCAGCGCGCCGTCCTCGCCGGAGGCCATGCCGGACATGCCCATCCAGGACATCGGCCCGTCCGAGGACACCTTGGGCAGGCCCCACAGGTCGAGCCAGCCGATCAGCATGCCGCGCTGGTTGGCCTGCGTCTGCGCGATGTCGTACGCGAGCCGCCGCACTTCCTCGTCCTTCGTGCGGTCGCGCACGATGTACGACATCTCGACGGCCTGCTGGTGGTGCACCGCCATGTCCCGGGCGAAGCCGGCGTCCGCGGAGTTCACGGTGGGGACGTCGGACCCGTTGTCCCCGGCGACGGAGTAGCTGATCGCGCCGGCCGCGACCAGGACACCGGCCACGGCCACGGCGACTCCCGCGTACCTCACTTCGACAGACCGCCCGTGCACGCGGCGCCCGGCTCCGGCGTCTGCTCGCCCTGCACGTACTTCTCGAAGAACGTGTCGATGTTCGGGTCGCTCGCCCCGGTCACCGTCCGCTGGTGCCCCCACGCGGTCAGCATGATCGGATCGGCCTGCTTGTCGTCCGGGCTCATCAGCGTGTACGGCGTCTTCTTCACCTTCGCCGCCAGCGCGTCCACGTCGGCCTTCGGCGCCTTGCTGTTGTACGTCACCCAGACCGCGCCGTGCTCCAGCGAGTGCACCGCGTTCACGTTGTCGAGGGCCTTGGTGTAGACGTCGCCGTTGCAGTTCATCCACGCCTGGTGGTGGTCACCGCCGACCGGCGGCTCCATCGGGTAGGCCACCGACTTGGTGACGTGGGTGCGCCCCAGGGTGCCCTTCCATGTCTTCACGCCGTCCGAGCCGGTGACGAAGCTGCCCGAGGTCTTGGCGTCGGCGGCGGGTTCGTCGTCCGACTGCGACTGCACCAGGAACACGGTGCCGGCGACGAGGGCGGCCACCACGAGGGTGCTGGCCGTGATCGTCAGGATCCGGCCGCGCCGCTCGCGCGACTGCTCCGCACGACGCATCTCCTCTATGCGCGCCTTGCGCGCCGCGCTGGTGTTCTTCTTGGCGGAACCCATGGGGCCTGTCCTTCTGGAGAAAGGGGGCGGAACGGTCGGGGCGTGCGGGGCGTGCGGGGCGGTGCAGTGCTCGTGTCGTGCCCGGGTTGTTCGAGTCGTTCGGTTCCGCTGATCGTAATGGGGGAACTGGGCGAACTCGTAGGCAGGTCACAGCCAAGGCCGTGAGCGGTTGGCGCGGAGGCGCGGTGGGACCACGCGAACGACCCGTGACGTGGCGGTCGCCATGGAGGTAACCCCACCCATGCTGCCAAGGTCGTCGCCGAACGTCAGCCCGTGGGTCCGCCGGAGGCCCGCCACGGCCGGGGCGGCGGCGGCCTCGCCCTGACGGAGAGGGGCCGTACGGCGTGGGTGGGCGCCGTGGTCCGCGCCTTCGGGGGCGACGGCGACGTCGTCGACCGCGAGGGTGCCCCCCTCTCGCCCACCGCACTCCGGTTACGGCCCGCGCGGCGCCCTGCGGTGGACGCCGCTGCTGCGGGCGACCTCCGCGCGGGTCTGACGGGGCCACCGGCGGGGTCGGGGATCCACACGGCCTCGCGGGCCGCATCCGTGCGCCGGCACGACGAGGCGGCCCGCTTCCTCACGGCCGGACGACTTCGAGCCGGACCGCGCCCACCACGACGAGAGGATCCACCTCGTCTCTCGGGCACACGACTCGAGGGGTTCGCGGGGGAAGGGGCCGGCGGGCGGGTTCGTTCGTCCTTACGACGGCGACGGGGTCCTGCTGGTTGTCCCGAGGCGGCGCGACTGCACCGGGTTCGGCACCGGGTTCGGCGCCGAGCGCGGCGGACAGCCCGCGGCCCGGCAACCGGCACGCCGGAGGGGTGCCGGAGGACCGGTCGCGAGGTGGATCGGGAGGTGGAGGGGGCCGGGCATTACGGATGTCAGTCCGAGCAGGCAAGATGGGCGGGGAGCGGTACACCTGTCGTGCGTGAGGCATTCACCCTGAGGTCGGCCGGACGATCAAGGTGCGCAACGCGCATGAAATGGTGTTGTGGTGGGATGCTCAGGTGCCCGACCGCCTCCCGCGATGCGGGAGACAGGCGGCCTGACCAGCAAGGATGGGGAAGCGGAAGATGGACAAGCAGCAGGAGTTCGTGCTCCGGACGTTGGAGGAGCGCGACATCCGGTTCGTACGCCTGTGGTTCACGGACGTGCTGGGCTTCCTCAAGTCCGTCGCCGTGGCCCCGGCGGAACTCGAACAGGCGTTTGACGAGGGCATCGGCTTCGACGGTTCCGCCATCGAGGGCTTCGCCCGGGTGTACGAATCCGACATGATCGCCAAGCCGGACCCGTCCACCTTCCAGGTCCTCCCCTGCGCGCGGAGGCCCCCGGCACCGCCCGGATGTTCTGCGACATCCTCATGCCGGACGGCTCGCCCTCCTTCGCCGACCCGAGGTACGTGCTCAAGCGCGCCCTCGCCCGCGCCTCCGACCTGGGCTTCACCTTCTACACCCACCCCGAGATCGAGTTCTTCCTGCTGAAGGACCGCCCCCTCGACGGCTCGCGCCCCACCCCCGCCGACAACTCCGGCTACTTCGACCACACCCCGCAGAACATCGGCATGGACTTCCGCCGCCAGGCGATCACCATGCTGGAGTCCATGGGCATCTCGGTCGAGTTCTCCCACCACGAGGGCGCCCCCGGCCAGCAGGAGATCGACCTGCGGTACGCCGACGCACTCTCCACCGCCGACAACATCATGACGTTCCGCCTGGTCATGAAGCAGGTCGCGCTGGAGCAGGGCGTCCAGGCGACCTTCATGCCGAAGCCGTTCTCCGAGCACCCCGGTTCCGGCATGCACACGCACCTCTCCCTCTTCGAGGGCGACCGCAACGCGTTCTACGAGTCGGGCTCCGAGTACCAGCTCTCCAAGGTCGGCCGTTCCTTCATCGCGGGCCTGCTCAAGCACGCGGCGGAGATCTCGGCCGTCACCAACCAGTGGGTCAACTCCTACAAGCGCATCTGGGGCGGCTCCGAGCGCACCGCCGGCGCCGGCGGCGAGGCCCCCTCGTACATCTGCTGGGGCCACAACAACCGCTCGGCGCTGGTCCGCGTCCCGATGTACAAGCCCGGCAAGACCGGCTCGGCCCGCATCGAGGTCCGCTCCCTGGACTCCGGCGCCAACCCCTACCTGGCGTACGCCATGCTGCTCGCCGCCGGCCTCAAGGGCGTCGAGGAGGGCTACGAGCTGCCGCCGGGCGCCGAGGACGACGTGTGGGCCCTCTCCGACGCCGAGCGCCGCGCGATGGGCATCGAGCCCCTCCCGCAGAACCTCGGCGAGGCGCTGACCCTGATGGAGCGCAGCGACCTGGTGGCCGAGACCCTCGGCGAGCACGTCTTCGACTTCTTCCTGCGCAACAAGAAGAGCGAGTGGGAGGAGTACCGCTCCGAGGTCACCGCCTTCGAGCTGCGGAAGAACCTGCCGGTGCTGTAAGCGCAGTTCAGGGCGGGTTTCCCGCTGATTCGGCGGGTGGGGCCAACGGTCGCGGACCGTTGGCCCCTTCGTGTCTAACGGCGTCTGGGCCGTCTCTGGGCCGTCCGGGCAGATCTCCGCGCCGGAGTCACCTTGAGGCATGTGCTGCTCCGGGACGTTCCCGGCTCTGCTGGGAGCCGGAGGGATCGTCGGCGGCCTGAGGCGGAACGGTCATAGCTGGGCGGTCGGCTTTAACCGACCTGGACTGGACCGCAGCACCCCAGGGAAGGATCCAGCCGTGGCGTGGCTGGATCCCCGGATTTCCTAACTAGGAGACTGTAAGGATTCCACCAAAAATAAGAACAGAGATAACAACAAGAAGCATCCGGTAATTGAACCTGAAATTGAATCTTGCTCTTATCTTGAAATCTGCCTTACCTTGGCCCTTGGTCTTCTTCCTAGCCATCCTAACCACCCTCTCATTAGCTCGCCTGGCATCGATTGATGTCAGGCCGACGTTCTACGCCAGGCGCACCACGCCGACTCTGAGGGCTTTCACAACCGGTGGGACGTCGAGCTGAAAGGGTTGGCGTACTTCAAGGCTAGACCTCAATTCGGGGCATTTCAACCGACCTGTGGCGTGCGAATCAGTTGAATGGTCAAGGGGCCCGAACTTCTTCGTACAAGCCGTCCACGGCCTTCCGAGCTCGCGCCTCACTACTCGGCATGAGGTGCGTGTAGACCCGGAGCGTGAACCCCGGATCGTTGTGCCCGAGGTAGTGACTCAGCGCCTTGACGTTCTCGCCGGCGTCCAGCAGCACCGAGGCGTAGAAGTGCCTGAGGGCGTGCATGCCGTGTTCGCGGGCGGCCTGGTGCCGCTCGCCCGGCCTTGGCGGAGGGATCACCCCAGCCGCGACAAGAGCGGGCTTCCAAGCGCGGTCGTTGAAGTCGGTCCGCCGGACCGCACCCGCGCCATCGAGGCGGGTGAACAGCAGCCGCTTCGTGATGAGCGGACCGTCCGGCCGGAGCCACGGCAGGGTGATCTCTACTGGGGGGAACGACTCCATATGGCTCTTGAGGATGTGAGCCACGCGGTCCGGCAAGGGAACGTCGCGGACCTTGTTCCGCTTCGGCGGGGAGAACACGAGACCCTGCTTCGTCACCTTTACCTGATTCGCGATGTGCATGCAGCCATCCGGAGTTGAAATCGATTTCGTCGACAGGAAGCCCGAAGATCTCCCCTTGGCGGAGTCCACATCCGCCCCCGAGGTCGACCGTCGCGCGGAAGCGCTCCGGCAGAGCTGCCCGTACGGCGAAAACCCGCTCTGCGCTCCACGGCACAACGCGGCCATTTCCTGCCGCAGGAGGCCGCACGGATTGCGCGTGGCAAGGGTTCTTCGACAGGTGACCGTCGTCGACAGCCGCATTGAGGACCGTCGAAACGTTGTTGTAGATCACGCGCCGGTACGACGACGCAGGGACGGCCCTCTCCAATTCGCTCAGCCAATCCCGGATGTGTTCCGGCTTGAAGGAACCCAGCGGTCGTGACCCGAGGTAGGGAATCGCGTGGCCGCGAATCGAGGACTCGACTGACTCTCGTGTGGTCATCTCGGTCGTCTGCGTCTTCAGCCACTTCTCGGCGTACTGCCGGAACGTAACGCGGCTGGCCGCAGGGTCGACGTACTGACCGCGCGACATGTCGGCCTCGATGTGGGCAAGCCACTGGTCAGCCAGTCGCTTCTGTCCGTCGGGGAATGACTTGCTCTTCTCTGTCCCGTCCGGGCCGATGTAGCGGGCGCGGTAGCGCAGGCCCAGACCGTAGCGGTCCGTCCGTATCCGCCGGGGCTTGCCTGCGGCGTCGGGTTCGGTCTTGTACCACCGGTCTTGGATGTGACCTGCCATCTGGCAGTAGTCCTTTCTCGACACACAGCAGGGAGAGCCGCGTGGAGGCTCTCCCTGCTGCGTGGGTGGGGTGGGTGCTGGCTTACGCGGCGGCGTCCGCGGCCTTGCGTTGGGTGACGTAAGCGCGCACGTCGGAGGGGTCGTAGCGGAGGTGCTTGCCGATGCGGAAGCCGGGCGGGCCGGTCCGTTTCTTGCGCCACTGGTAGACGGTTTCGAGAGGCACCTCGAAGACCTCGGCGATGTCGTCGGGGGTGAGGTAGCGGTCGGGGAGGCACCCCGGAGGGTGGCGCGCGGGTCTGGCTGTTCACGTGCGGTGCTCATGGCGGATCCTCCGTGCGCCGGGGTGCTGTTGCCGGGGCCCACGTCTGTCCGAGGTGCGGATTTCTGCGTCACCCGCGTCATCTGCGTCATTCGCGGCTCTGACCTGCGGTTTCGGGGTGACGCAGGGTCGGGAGGTTGTGTCACCGGTGACACAGACCTTCGTCATCGGGTGACGCGGGTGACGCGGGGTGACGCAGGAATCGGCCGTCTGCGTCACCGCTGTTTCGGCAGGTCACGCGCCGCTTCCGGGGTGTAGGTGACGCAGGTGACGCAGCGTCTTTCTACTTCGGACAGAGAGGGGGTGTCTGTTGTGTGTTGCGGGCTCAGAGAATGAAGAACGGGCCGCTTCGCGGCGCGCCCGCTCGTAGGGCGGCGCCGCCGCCGAACAGCAAGAGGAGCACGCGGGGGCGGGTGCTCCTCTTGCTTGTGCGGCCGGTGGGGCCGCGCGGTCAGAAGGCTGCTTCCTGCTCGGGCGGGGGCGGTGCGATGGCCGGACGCGCGATTTCGATGTAGCGGGATGTCTTGGTGCGCCCCCAGTCGATGAGGACGCCCCGGGCTGCGAGGGTCGGCTGAAGTCGCTTGAGGCGGTCTGAGAGCACCTTGCCGGTGGTCGGCCACCCTTTAGGCAGGGGACGGAAGTCCTCGCCGCTGTAGAGGCCGGTGAGGCAGTGCAGCCACTCGGCCGACGTCATCCGCTCCTCGGTCCCCGGGGTGATGCTGGCGGCGTGTTTGAGCACGGTCTGTGCCAACAGGTCGCCCTCGATGACGTCGTCGTTGAGGTCGTCCAGGCTGGCCCGGTAGGCGGCGAGCGCTCCCAGGCCGGTGGCCGCGTCGAGCTGCGCGCACAGGTGCGCGAAGTCGGCCATACGCAGGTCGGTCGGGATGTCCGCCTCAGCCGCCCGCACCTGCACCGTGAGATCCAGCAGCGAGCCGAGGATGACGGGCAGCACCTCTGCGAAGTCCGACCATAGTTCCGCCTCGGTGCGCCGGACGCGGGGGCGTTCCAGCCGCAGGGGCAACAGCCGTTCTGCGAGGTCGGGCCGGATGACTCCCACGTCGATACCGGTCAGGAGCAGGGGACGGCGGTAGCCGACGCGGAAGACGTCCCCGTCGGTGAACAGGGCACGTTTGACGTTCTCGGCCCCGGTGACGATGCAGCACATGGCG
>NZ_MPOH02000015.1:1181156-1228691 GCF_001896135.2 Streptomyces phaeoluteigriseus | reverse complement strand
CGCCACCCCGCCCCCGCCGCCCTCCGACGCGGCGCTGGCGAAGACCGCCGCCCGGCACGACCTCACCCGCGAGCAGTTCTACTTCGTCCTGCCGGACCGTTTCGCCAACGGCGACACCGCCAACGACAAGGGCGGGCTGACCGGTTCCCGCCTCGCCACCGGCTACGACCCCACCGACAAGGGCTTCTACCAGGGCGGTGACCTCAAGGGCCTGACCCGGCGCCTGGACTACATCAAGGGCCTCGGCACCACCGCCCTGTGGATGGCGCCCCTCTTCAAGAACCAGCCCGTCCAGGGCACCGGAAACGACGCGTCAGCCGGTTACCACGGCTACTGGATCACCGACTTCACCCAGGTCGACCCGCACTTCGGCACCAACGAGGACCTCGAGACCCTCATCGACAAGGCGCACGCCAAGGGGATGAAGGTCTTCTTCGACGTCATCACCAACCACACCGCCGACGTCGTCGACTACGAGGAGAAGTCCTACGGCTACCTCGCCAAGGGCGCCTTCCCGTACCTGACCGAGGACGGCGAGCCCTTCGACGACGCCGACCACGCGGCAGGCAAGGACTTCCCCGAGGTCGACGCCGACTCGTTCCCGCGCACGCCCACCGTGCCGGCGGCGAAGAAGAACCTCAAGGTTCCCTCCTGGCTCAACGACCCCACGATGTACCACAACCGGGGCGACTCCACCTTCGCGGGCGAGAGTTCCGAGTACGGCGACTTCTCCGGTCTCGACGACCTGTGGACCGAGCGTCCCGAGGTCGTCCGGGGGATGGAGAAGATCTACCAGCGCTGGGTTCGGGACTTCGGCGTCGACGGCTTCCGCATCGACACCGTCAAACACGTGAACATGGAGTTCTGGACCCAGTGGGCCACGGCGCTCGACGCCTACGCCGCGAAGCGGGGCCGCGACGACTTCTTCATGTTCGGCGAGGTCTACTCCGCCGACACCGCCGTCACCTCCCCGTACGTCACCCAGGGCCGCCTCGACGCGACCCTCGACTTCCCCTTCCAGGAGGCGGCCCGCCAGTACGCCTCGCAGGGCGGCAGCGCGAAGAAGCTGGCCTCCGTCTTCGGTGACGACTACCGGTACACCACCGACAAGGCCAACGCCTACGAGCAGGTCACCTTCCTCGGCAACCACGACATGGGCCGGCTCGGACACTTCCTGAACCAGGACAACCCCAAGGCCACGGACGCCGAACTGCTCGCCAAGGACCGGCTCGCCAACGAGCTGATGTTCCTCAGCCGCGGCAACCCCGTCGTCTACTACGGCGACGAGCAGGGCTTCACCGGCGCCGGCGGCGACAAGGACGCCCGTCAGACGATGTTCGCGTCGAAGACCGCCGACTACCTCGACGACGACGAGATCGGCACCGATCGCACCCACGCGAGCGACGCCTACGACACCGGCGCCCCGCTCTACCGGCAGATCCGCGCCCTCTCCCAGCTCCGCAAGGCCAATCCGGCCCTCACCGACGGCATCCAGACCGAGCGGTACGCGGCGGACGGCGCGGGCGTCTACGCCTTCTCCCGCACCGACGCGAAGGCCGGCACCGAGTACGTCGTCGCCTTCAACAACGCGAGCGAGGCCAAGTCGGCGACCTTCGCCACCGGTTCGGCGGGCATGCGCTTCGCCGGCATCCACGGCACGGACGCCGAGGTCACCTCCGACGCCGACAGGAGGATCACCGTCACCGTCCCGGCGGGCGCGGCGATCGTCCTCAAGGCGGCCGGGAAGCCCGCCCCGCCGGCCACCGAGCCCACCGTCACCCTGAAGGCCCCGGCCGCCGGCGCCACCGGCACCGTCGAACTCGGCGCCGACGTGGACGGAGGCCGGCTCAACCGCGTCGTCTTCGCCGCCCAGGTCGGCAACGGCCCCTGGAAGAAGCTGGGTTCCGCCGACCACGCCCCCTACAAGGTCACACAGGTCATCGGCAAGGACGTACCGGCGGGGACGGCCCTGCGCTACAAGGCCGTGGTGATCGACTCGGCCGGGCACACGGCGAGCGCGACCGCCGCCTCCGCCACCGGCACCCCGCCCGTGCCCGAGACCCCCACCGCCTCCTCCCGCGACTACGCGGTCGTCCACTACAAGCGCGCCGACGGTGACTACGCCGACTGGGGCCTGTACGCCTGGGGCGACCTCGCCGACGGGGAGACGACGAACTGGCCCGACAGCCACCCCTTCACCGGCCGTGACGCGTACGGCGCCTTCGCCTACGTCAAGCTGAAGCCCGGCGCGACCGGCGTCGGCTTCCTCGTCATCGACGGGCAGGGCAACAAGGACGTCTCCGCCGACCGCACGATCGACGTCACCAGGACCGGGGAGATCTGGATCGAGCAGGGCAAGGAGACCGTCCTCACCGAACGGCCCGACCAGCCGGCGCAGGACAGGACCAAGGCCGTCCTGCACTACCACCGGGCCGACGGCGCCTACGACGGCTGGGGCCTGCACACCTGGACGGGCGCCGCGAACCCCACCGAGTGGTCGAACCCGCTGAAGCCGGTACGGACCGACAGCTACGGCGCGGTCTTCGAGGTGCCCCTCACCGAGGGCGCCACCAGCCTCAGCTACATCCTCCACAAGGGCGACGAGAAGGACCTTCCCACCGACCGGTCGCTGGACCTCACGGCCGACGGCCACGAGGTGTGGCTCCTGAACGGCCAGGAGAAGCACCTCCTGCCGCAGCCCGCCGGCTCCGCCGCCGCCCTGGACCTGACCATCTCGAAGGCGGTCTGGATCGACCGGAACACCGTCGCCTGGAACGGCTCCGACGCGGCCGCCTCCACCCAGCTGCTGTACTCCCGCACCGGCTCGGTCACGGCGAAGGACGGTGCCCTCACCGGCGCCGACCAGCGCTGGCTGCGGCTCACGAAGAGTGCCCTCACCGACGCACAGAAGGCGAGGTTCCCGCACCTGGAGGACCACACCGCCTGGACCGTCGACCCGCGTGACCGCGACCGTGTCCGCGAGGCCCTCCGCGGCCAGGTCGTCGCCTCCCAGCGGGCCGTGAACGGCGCCGTCCTCGCGGCCACCGGCGTGCAGATCGCGGGCGTCCTCGACGACCTCTACGCGGGCGCGACGAAGGCCGACCTCGGCCCGACCTTCCGCGACGGCCGCCCCACCCTGGCGGTCTGGGCGCCGACCGCGCGGAAGGTGGCCCTGGAGCTCGACGGCTCCACCGTCGCGATGAAGCGGAACGACGCCACCGGCGTCTGGTCCGTGACCGGCCCGAAGTCATGGAAGGGCAAGCCCTACCGGTACGCCGTCACGGTGTGGGCGCCCAGCGTCCGCCAGGTCGTCACCAACGAGGTCACCGACCCCTACTCGGTCGCGCTGACCGCGAACTCCGAGCGCAGCCTGGTCGTCGACCTGGCCGACAGGTCCCTCGCGCCCAAGGGCTGGTCGAAGCTGACGAAGCCCGCGGCCGTGCCCCTCAAGGACGCCCAGATCCAGGAACTGCACGTCCGGGACTTCTCGGTGGCCGACCGCACGGCCGCCGACCCCGGCACCTACCTCGCCTTCACCGACCGGGACAGCGACGGCTCGAAGCACCTGCGGGAGCTGGCGAAGTCGGGCACGTCGTACGTCCATCTCCTGCCCGCCTTCGACATCGCCACCATCCCCGAGAGGAAGGCCGACCAGTCGACCGTCGACTGCGACCTCGCCTCCTACCCGGCCGACTCCGACAAGCAGCAGGAGTGCGTGGCCAGGGCCGCCGCCAAGGACGCCTACAACTGGGGGTACGACCCCTACCACTACACGGTCCCCGAGGGCTCCTACGCGACGGACCCCGACGGCACGGCCCGTACCGTCGAGTTCCGCGAGATGGTCAAGGCCCTGAACCAGGACGGCCTGCGCGTCGTCATGGACGTCGTCTACAACCACACCGCCGCCGCCGGACAGGCGTCCACCAGCGTGCTCGACAAGGTCGTGCCCGGCTACTACCAGCGCCTCCTCGCCGACGGCTCGGTCGCCAACAGCACCTGCTGCGCCAACACGGCCACCGAGAACGCCATGATGGGCAAGCTGGTCGTCGACTCCCTCGTCACCTGGGCCAGGGAGTACAAGGTCGACGGCTTCCGCTTCGACCTCATGGGCCACCACCCCAAGGCCAACATCCTCGCCGTCCGCAAGGCGCTCGACGCGCTCACCCTGGCCAAGGACGGCGTCGACGGCAAGAAGATCATCCTGTACGGCGAGGGCTGGAACTTCGGTGAGGTCGCCGACGACGCCCGCTTCGTCCAGGCCACGCAGAAGAACATGGCCGGCACCGGCATCGCCACCTTCTCCGACCGGGCCCGTGACGCCGTCCGCGGCGGCGGCCCCTTCGACGAGGACCCGGGCGTCCAGGGCTTCGCCTCCGGCCTCTACACCGACCCCAACACCTCCACCGGTAACGGAACCCCGGCCGAACAGAAAGCCCGCCTGCTGCACTACCAGGACCTCATCAAGGTCGGGCTCAGCGGCAACCTCGCCGCCTACCGGTTCACCGACACCGGCGGCAAGGACGTCACCGGCGCCCAGGTCGACTACAACGGCGCCCCGGCCGGCTACGCGGAGGCCCCCGGCGACGCCCTCGCCTACGCCGACGCCCACGACAACGAGTCACTGTTCGACGCCCTCGCCTTCAAGCTCCCGGCGGACACCTCCGCCGCCGAGCGGGCCCGCATGCAGGTCCTGGCGATGGCCACGGCCACCCTCTCGCAGGGCCCGGCGCTCTCCCAGGCCGGCACCGACCTGCTGCGCTCCAAGTCCCTGGACCGCAACTCCTACGACAGCGGCGACTGGTTCAACGCGATCCACTGGAACTGCGCCGACGGCAACGGCTTCGCGGGCGGACTGCCCCCGGCCGCCGACAACGCCGCCAAGTGGCCCTACGCCAAGCCTCTGCTGACCGAGGTCGCGGTCGGCTGCGCCCAGATCGACGGCGCCTCCGCCGCCTATCGGGACCTGCTGCGGATCCGTACGACGGAGAAGGCGTTCTCCCTCGGAACGGCCGCCCAGGTGCAGTCGGCGCTCTCCTTCCCGCTGTCCGGCAAGGACGAGACACCCGGCGTGATCACCATGGAACTCGGTGACCTGGTCGTCGTGTTCAACGCGACGCCCGACGCCCAGCGGCAGCGGGTCGCCGCACTGGCCGGTACCGGATACCGCCTGCACCCGGTGCAGGCCGCCGGAGCCGACCCGACCGTCAGGGCGGCGGCCTACGCGGCGCCGACCGGCACGTTCACCGTCCCGGCACGAACCGTCGCTGTTTTCACCCGCACTTCCTGACAATCGCACTACCTTGGGGGAGCAGACCTCGAACCGGGTCTGCTCCTTCGGTGTGTCCGGGAGCGAGGGCATGGACGCCAACGGCAGGCGGACGGAGATGACCGTACTGGTCGTGGACGACACCACGGCCGGCCGGTTCGCCATGGGCAAACTGCTGCGCCGGGCCGGCCACCAGGTCGTCACCGCCACCACCGGCCGCGCGGCACTCGCCGAACTCGACGTACGGCTGCGCGCGGGCACCCTGCCCGACGTGGCCCTCGTCGACGTCGACCTGCCCGACATCAGCGGCTTCGACCTGTGCCGCCGGATCAAGGCCCGCCCCCACATGGCCGGGCTGCCCGTCGTGCACTTCTCCACCGCCTCCCTCGCGCCGGCGGACCGCTGCCAGGGACTGGACGCTGGCGGCGAGGCCTATCTGGCGATGCCCGCCCAGCCCGGGGAGGTCGACGCCGTCGTCCGGGCCGCCGTACGGGCCGCCCGGCTGCGCGCCGACGACCAGGCGCTGGCCCGGCGGCTCTCCCTGCTGTCGGAGACGATCATCGCCGTCCAGGCGGCCCGCTCCCCCCAGGAACTCGCCGACGCCGCAGCCGACGGCACCGCCCGGCTCACCGCGGGCCCCGCCGCCGTCTTCGTCCTCGGCCCCGACGACGAGCTGTACCGCGGCACCTCCCGCGACCGCACCTCGCTCGCCCCGCCCGACACGGGCGCCCACCGCACCGTGGCCGCCCTCCTCCGCCGGCTCACCCGCGGGCAGACAGGGGTGCGGATCACCACCGTGCCCGCGCCGCTGTGGCCCGCCGGGTTCTTCCGGCCCGGCGTGGAGCACGACGCCCGCCTCGCCCTGATCCCCACCGGCGACGGCAGGGCCGCGGTGTGCCTGGCCACCCCCACCCGGGGGGTACGCCGCGTCGCCCCGGAGAAGGAGGCCCTGGTGGCCCGGCTCGCCCAGGCCACCGTCCTCGCCGCCGAACCGCTCCTGATGTACCAGGTCGAGCGCCACGTCGCCCTCACCCTCCAGCACAGCTTCCTGCCCCAGCCGCACCGGCTGCCCGAACTGCCGGGCGTCGAGGTCGCCGTGCGCTATGTGCCCGCCTCGCAGGAGGCCGAGATCGGCGGTGACTTCTACGCCGCCCTGCGTACCCCGCAGGGGCACCTGGCCGCGGTCGGCGATGTCGTCGGGCACTCGCTGGAGGCGGCCACCGTCATGGTCGAGATCCGGCACGCGCTGCGCGCCCACTGCGTCGAGGAGAGCGACCCGGCCGTGCTCGCCGAGCGCCTGGACCGGATGCTCCGGCACTACCACCCCCAGGTCACCGCCACCCTCTGCCTGGTACTGATCGACCCCGGCACCGGCCGCGTCCGCATCGCCAACGCCGGCCACATCCCGCCGCTGATCATCCGCGACGGCAAGGGCGCCGACTACGCCAAGGCCTCCGGACCGCTCCTCGGCATCGGCGTGCCCCACCCGCCGCCCACCGAGCTGCTCCTCGACCCCACCGACCGGCTCCTGATGGTCACCGACGGCCTGATCGAGACCAGGGGCACCGACCTCGCCGTGTCGATGGAACACCTGCGCGCCGCCGCCACCGGAGCGCTGCCCGGCCTGGACGCCCTGTGCGACACCCTGCTCGACTGCTTCGGCCACGAACGTGAGGACGACATCGCCATGCTGGCGCTGCGGCTCGCGCAATAGGCTGACCTCCGTCGCCCACCACCGGGCCGTCCAGAAGGGGTGCCCATGCCGCAGATCACCGTCGACTACTCCGACCGGCTCGCCGACGACTTCGACCGGCCCGGCTTCGCCACCGCGCTGCACGAGGCCGTGGTCGAGATCGCCGCCGCGAAGCCGCCGGCCTGCAAGACGCGGTTCCGCCGTACCGAGGACGCCACCGTCGGCCCCGACACCGAGGGCCACGCCATCGTGCACGTCCACATCGCCCTGCTGGCCGGCCGCACCGAGGAGACCAAGGCCCGGCTCACCGAGGCCGTCCTGGAACTGCTGCGGCAGCACGTGAAGCCGACGGCGGGACTGGCCCTGCACGCCTCCGCCGAGGTACGCGACCTCGACCCGTCGTACCGCAAGTACGAGGAGTAGGCAGCCCGCCTGTCCGGTCCTACGACGCCAGCGCGATCAGCCGGGTCATCAGGTCGCCGAACGGGCCGTCGGCCGGTTCCCTGCTCAGGACGGGCCGCAGCAGGGCGCGCAGTTCCTCGTCGTAGGCGGCGGTGACGGCGGTCAGGGCGGCGAAGTCGCGCACGAGCTTGATCTCCAGTTCCTCACGCGGGATGCGTCGCCCGTCCAGCCAGATCAGCGCGGTCGACTCGGCGAGCGAGATCCAGGAGCGGACGATCAGTTCGAGCCGCGCGGGCGCCTCGGCGACCTCCAGATGCGACAGGATCTGCTCGTAGGCGGCCTGGCGCACGGAGTCGACGAGCGCGTTCGTGGTGGAGGAGCCGACCGCCGGGCCGCCGCGCATCAGGGCCGAGAAGCCGGGGCCGTGCGCGTCGACGAAGTCGAAGTACCGGCGCATCACCCGCAGCAGCCGGGCGCCCAGCGGCCCCTCGTGCGGCTCGGCGAACCGGCTCGCCAGATCCTCCGAGGCCCGCTGCAACGCGGCCTCGTACAGGCTGAGTTTGCCGGGGAAGTAGTGGTAGACGAGCGGCCGCGAGATGCCCGCGGCCGCCGCTATCTCGTCGATGGAGACCTCGTCGGGGGAACGACGGGCGAAGAGTTCGAGAGCGACGCCGATCAACTGCTGTCGCCGCTCCTCCACTCCCATTCTGCGGCGAACCCCGATAGTCATACGAACACCTTACCGATCGAATCCGGACGCGAACGGACCGGACCGACCGTGGTATTCGCACGGCGTTCTCACATGTCGAGGACCAGACGGTCACTTCGGGACCGGGACACACAGATCAGCATCGAGTCGTCACGCTCCGCGTCGGTCAGCAACTCGTCCCGGTGCTCCACCTCGCCCTCCAGCACCCGCTGCTGGCAGGTCCCGCAGAAGCCCTGCTCGCACGAGTACGCCGTGTCCGGCAGCTCGGCCCGCACCGCGGCCAGTACGGACGAGTCCGCCGGGACCGCCACCACTCGCCCGCTGCGCCGCAGTTCGACCTCGAAGGCTCCGCCGTCGGCCACCCCGGCGGTGAACCGCTCGAACCGGACGTCCGGCACCCGCCTGGCCACGGCCGCCAGGAGCCCCTCGGGCCCGCAGCAGTAGACCGCGACCTTCTCGGGCAGGTCCGCGAACAGCGCGTCCAGGTCGGGCCGCCCGTCCTCGTCCTCGGCGACCACACTCACCCGCCCCGCCCCGAGCGCGCGGACTTCCTCCAGGTACGGCATCGAGGCCCGCGTCCGCCCGCCGTACAGCAGCCGCCACTCGGCGCCGTCCGGCAGGGCCCGCAGCATCGGCAGGATCGGGGTGATGCCGATGCCGCCCGCCACGAAGACATGGGCGGGGGCGTCGACGAGCGGGAATCGGTTGCGCGGCCCCCGCACCTCGATCTCCATGCCCTCCTGGACCTGCTCGTGCACCTCCCGCGAACCGCCCCGCCCGTCCTCGACGAGCCGGGTGGCGACGGTGTACGACGAGGTGTCCGCCGGGTCCCCGCACAGCGAGTACTGCCGCACCAGCCCCGACGGCAGCACCAGGTCCAGATGTGCCCCCGGCTCCCAGCGCGGCAACCCCCGCCCTTCCAGCCTGAGTTGCACGACCCCCTCGGCGACGGTCTCGCGCGAGGCCACCAGCAGCCGCAGCGCCCGCGACCGGGGCCGCCCGGACACCGGTTCGTCGAGGGCCGGCATCGGCCACAGCGGCGAGCCCTGGACACGGCGCCGCAGCGCCCGCCGCACCAGCAGCGCGGCACCCGCGACGGCGACGACGGTCAGCGGCTTCGGCATCACGCGACCCCCTTGCCGTCGGTGGCGGTGGCGGTGGCGGTGGCGGTGTCGACTCCTGCGGTCGCGGTCGCTGCCTCGGCGGCCAGCGCGGCGGGGGAGGAGGCCAGGTAGGCGACCGCCTGCGCCGTCGACGCCTCCTGGGAGGGGTGGTACGTACGGCTCAGATAGCGCGGTATCGACCTCAGCAGCGCGCCGGTCGCCGGCAGCGTGCCCCGCCGCCGCGCACGTAGAACGCCTTGAAGGAGGCGCGGCCGTCGACCGGCGTCGGATCGTTCTCCATGAAGAACCGGGCCCCGCGCTGCCACAGGAACACCAGCGCGGCGAACGCGATCGCCCAGGTCCGCACGCGCCGCCGGTAGCCGCCGTCGACGTGCGTGAACAGGTCGAAGGCGACCGAGCGGTGCTCGACCTCCTCCGCGCCGTGCCAGCGCAGCAGGTCCAGCATGGTCGGATCGGCGCCCCTCCGGTCCAACTCCCGGGCGTTGAGCACCCAGTCGCCGAGGAACGCCGTGTAGTGCTCGATGGCTGCGATCAGCGCCACCCGTTCCAGCAGCCACCAGCGGCGAGCACGCCCCGGCGGCAGTCTCCGGTCCCCGAGCAGCCTCTCGAAGAACCAGTCGATCTGCGCGGTGTACGGCGTCGGGTCGAGCCCCTGCTCCCTCAGGTGCGGCAGGACCTCGTCGTGGGCCTGGGAGTGCATGGCCTCCTGCCCGATGAACCCGATGACGTCCTCGCGCAGCCGCTCGTCCCGGATGTGGGGCAGCACCTGCTTGTACACGTGCACGAACCACCGCTCACCGGCCGGCAGCAGCAGGTGCAGCACGTTGATGGTGTGCGTGGCGAAGGGATCCCCCGGCACCCAGTGCAGCGGGGTGTCCTCCCAGGAGAAGGACACCTTCCGCGCCTTGAGCGCGACGCGTTCGTCCTCGACCGGCTGGGGTGTCCGGACGGCCTTCTTGTTAGACATGACGTCAATGTACTGACGGGTAGGGCAAGGGTGAACCCCCGTGCACGCCCGACTTCGGGACCACGTCACAGAGGATTCACGGACAACGGGGAGAACCGCACGGACGGCGGCACGGGCAACCGGTCAGCGCAGCCCCTTGATCGACCGCCCGCCCTCCAGCGTCCCCTCCAGCCCGGCCTGCGCGCCCTGCTTCGCCGGTACGGCCAGCAGATTGCCCTCCCCGGAGGCGCTCACCCCGCCCGTCGCGCGCACCGACTCGGTGTCCCTGTCCCCGGCGGCGAGGAGGTACCAGGCACCCGCCTCCGACTTCCACAGCACCCCGGCCAGCACATGCGGGTCGCGCGGACCGCAGGCCGGAACGTCACCGGCCTGGGCCGTGACCGCCCCGAACAGCCCGCCCGGCGTGTGGAACTGGGCCAGCACCCGGCTCCCGTCGCCCCTCCAGGTGTCGGCGCGCGTGCACACCCACCCGGCCTGTCCGCCCGCGTCGGGCAGCGGCTGGCGCGCGTACGCCCAGGCGTTGACCGACCGCACACCCTGCGCCCGGACCTCGCCCAGCGAGCAGGCGAACGGCGCCCAGGTGCGCAGCGCCTCCGCGCCCGACGCCTCCTTCGGCGTGGTGGGCCGGCCCGCGGTCAGCCGGGCGGGCACCAGCTCACCGAGGTCGCTCAGCAGATACGACCCGGAGGCGTCGGTCACCTGGAGCACGTTCCACGTGGTGCAGGCGCCGGCGCGGGTGGCGGGGCTGGACAGCGGCGAGGTGATGCCCTCGGTCAGGGTCAGGTCCATCACTCCGGCACTCGGCTTGGACAGGTCCCGTTCGGCCGCCTTCGACACCCAGGGGGCCGTGAGATAGCGGACGTTGCCGTCGGCCCGGTCCAGGACCACCGCCGCCGCCTCGGCGCCGGTCGCGCCGTCCACCCGAGCGAAGTCCAGCGCGGCCCCCGCCGTGCCGTCCCGCGGTTCGGCGTAGCGGACGATGCGCAGGCCGTCGTACAGGATGACCACGCGGGCCGTGTCGATGTCCCCCGCGTACAGCAGGTGGGGCGGGCCGGCGGGACCGCCGGACGGGGTGCCGGGAGTCGACGAGACGCTGACCCGCTCGCCGGGACGGGCCCAGACGGCGAGGGCGCGGCGCAGCAGCGCGTCGTCGTCGGCGAGGTCGCCGCGCGCGGGCCAGACGGAGAAGTCGGTGCGCGCGGAGGTCTTCCAGGCGGCGGGGGAGATCTTCACCAGCCGCCCGGGGTCGAGGGCGGCTTCGGCCGCCGGGTTCTGCGCGTACACCGGGGCGGCCGCCCGTCGGGCCCCCAGCCGCCGCCCGGCAACGCGACCAGGGCGCCGCACACGGCGAGTGCCGCAACCGCGGCCAGCGCCGCCTTGGTGTGCTGGCGCCGTCGCATCAGGTCGGTGGGGCGGGCCTGGAGCGAGCAGGGATCGAACTCGGTGGAGTCGAGCAGCGCGTACCGCGCGGCGACCGTGTCGGCCCCCCGCAGCGCGGCGTCCACGTCGTCGACGCCGGCCTCGCTCAGCACCTCGCGCACGTCGCCGTCGGGGAGTTTCTCCAGGCCGCGCAGAACGTAGGCGGCGCGGGCCGGGCCGGACAGCGCGGACAGTCGCTGGTCCAGGGCGAGTTCGTCGGCGCCACCCGAACGCGGGAAGAGACGCAGCCCCCACACCTGTGGCAGCAGCGGCGGCAGTTGGGCGCGCCTGGGCAGCGCCCGGCGCCGCAGTGGCAGGCCCGCCTCCAGCGCCGTACGGACGACCTGGAGGCGGACGTAGGCGTAGCCCGGGTCGCCGTCGCGGGCGGTGGACTGGGAGGGGATGGCCGGGGCCGAGGTGCGGCGGCGGGGCAGCGCGCGCTGGACGAGGGCGTGGGCGGTGAGGACGCGCCTGCCGCGGCCGAGGCGGGGTGGCAGCACCAGGTAGGCGAGCCGGACCAGACGCGGGTAGTGCTCGACGAGCGCGGCCTCGGCCTGCTCGACGTCGACGATCCGGTCGGCGGGGGAACCGGGTGCGGGGCGCGGGGCGACATCCTGTGACTGCACGTCCAGCAGAACGAGCGAGCCGGGGGATGGTCACCCCGGCCGGCCTGTACGCGCCTGGCCCCAGGGGAGCTGCTCACCGCTTCTTCCTGCTTCTTCGCGCTTCCTGGCGTTGCTTGGCGCTTCTTCGTGATTCTTCGTGCTTCTTCGCGTTTGCCGGTGGCTACTCCGCCACGAGCGCTCGCGCGTAGTTCGCCATGGACCGCTGGTAGCGGGGCAGATGGGGGGCCAGGGCCTCCAGGACCAGCGACAGGCCCTCGCGGTCGCGGCCCAGGCCGGACAGGCACAGCGCCAGACAGGCGCGCACCGCGTCGTCCAACTCGTCTGAGGGAGCGTCCAGTTCGGGGGTCAGCAGCTCGACGCCCTCGCCCGCCCGGCCGCAGTTCCGCAGCGAACTGGCGAGTTGGATCTTCGTCCGCCTGCCCCGGTAGCCGTCGAGGCCACGGGCCAGCGCCTCCTGGTACAGCGGGACCGCCTTGTCGGAGTGGCCGGTGGAGTCCCACGCGCAGCCCCGCTCGAACGGGCCGAGCGGGCTGTCCGGCGGCAGCTCGGCGACGAGCGCGTCGATCACGGCCCGGAAGGCGGCCGCGTCCTCCTGTGGATACTCGTCGAAGGTGGCCCAGGCAGCGGCCACGCGGTATTCCCAGTCCTGGTTCACCGGGTCACCCTCGCACGGCCGCCCCGGAGACCGCACCGGGTATTTTGAGCGCACCGCGCGCGGGAGCCGTATCCAGGGGGAGGCTTTCGCAGGGAGGAACAGATGAAGGTGACCCGACCGATGTTCGCGGTGGCGACGGCGGCCGCGGCGGCGCTGATGCTGACGGGCTGTGGTTCCGACGGAGGCACGGAGAAGAGCGTGCCGGCGACCGCGACCGGCAGCCTGGAGCATCTGGCCGCCGAGGTGAAGTGCACGCCCGACATGCAGACCGACGCCGACGAACTCCGTCAGGCGCTCTGCGAGAACGCCGACGGCAAGTTCATCCTGCTGACGTTCGCCACCGACCGCGGCCAGCGCGAGTGGATCAACGGCGCCAAGGACTACGGCGGTCACTACCTGGTCGGCCGCAAGTGGATCGCCGTGGGCGAGGAGACCAGCACCGTCACGGCGCTGCGGGGCACGCTCGGCGGTGACATCGAGGAGGGCACGGACCACTCCGCGCACGAGCCGTCGGAGGGCGCGACGCACTCCGGCCACTGAATGTGCCGAGAACGCGTACGCGGCACACCCGGAAACGAAAGGCCGGCGGTGAGGAAACCCTCACCGCCGGCCTCTCAGTGTGCGGTCAGACCGAGACCTACTTGCACTTCTTGCCGGTGTTGATGCAGTTGACCATCTTGTTCATCGTGTTCTGGGAGAAGAAGTTGATGAAGTCGTTGTGGTCGGTGATCGGCTTGTGCAGCTGCTCCGGGAAGGTGTCCACCGCGTACGGGTTCACCACCGTGCCGTTCTGGATCTTGGGCGCCGGGACGTTGTAGACCAGACGGACCTGGAGCTGCGGGATCGCCTTGAAACCGTTCGCGCAGCTTCCGTTGGCCTGGACGAACGCCACGTGCGTGCGGTGGTTGGCGCTGTCGATGTTCTGACCGTCCCAGCAGCTCTGGAAGTTGGAGGTACGCACGACCTGGCTGCCCTGCGGGCAGATCGGGTACTTGTCCTCCAGCTGCACCTTGTTCTCGAAGCCGGTGCAGCTCCAGTTGACGTTGGCGTTGCCCACACCGTTGACGAAGGCCTTGGCGTCACCGGTGATGATGCGCAGCCCCGTCGGCATCGCGACGACCTTGCCCCGCTTGTTGCCGACGAACTTCAGCTGGGCCTGGGCCGGCTGAAGGATCTTGCCGACGTTGCCCTCCTTGCCACCGCCGTCGTTGTTCTGGTCGAAGTCCTGCGTACCGTCCTGGAGGCGCAGCACCGGCCAGAAGTACGACGACTTGTCGCCCTGGTTCTGGCAGCTGGTCTCGGCAGCCGCCAGAACCTGGTCGCTGGCGAACGCGTCGTTGTTCTGGTTGCCGACGTAGTCGTGCAGGTGGTGCGCGCCGTTGGTGACACCGGGGGCGACGATCACGTTGTCCGTGTTGTGGTTGTCGTTGCCGTTGGTGCCGCAGACGCTGGTGAAGGTGCCGCGCGATCCGCCGTTGCCGTTCGCGCGCAGACCGTTGGCGCCCACGCCGGGCTGGGCGTTCTGCCGGACCTTGGTGATGTCGACGAAGTCCGCCGCCGCCGGGCCGTTGCCGGCCTGGCCACCGTTGCCCTGCTGGCCGTTGCCCTGGCCGCCGTCCTGCTGACCGCCGTCCTGCTCGCCACCGTTCTGGTCGCCACCGCCCTGCTGGCCACCGTCCTGCTGGCCACCGTTCTGGCCGTTGCCGGCCTCGCCGGCGTTGGTCTGCGCGCCCTGAGTGGTGCAGGCGGAGAGCTGGCTCAGGTCCTGGACCTGGCCGCCCGCACGCTGGATGTTGATGCGGATCCGGTCGATCGTGGCGGCCCTCTTCTCCTTGAGGGGGCCGACGATCGCGTTCTGCACGAAACCGGCGTCATTGGTCTGTGCCTGGCGTGTGGAGGCGAGCCGGGCGTAGGCCTCGGTGATCTGCTTGTCGAGGTTCGCCAGCTCCCTGTCGACCCCCGAACGTGCCCCGCCGGGCACGCTCGTCAACTTCTGCCCGACGTCGGGGCAGGAGATGGTGGCCACCTGCGCGGCAGCGGCCTTGGTCTGGTTCTGCGACGAGTTCTTCGACTCGTGCGCAGAAGCGTAGAAGTTCGCCCAGATCAGCCCGCCCCCACCGAGCGCTAGGGCCGCCGACGCGGCTATGGCCTTGTTGGCCATCGACGAACGGCGTTTACGTGTGTTGCGTCCCATGGAACTCCTCTGACTTCCTTGCGGGGCAGCATCGAGGCGCCCGACAGGAGTGAAGCGGCGACTCTCCATACGCAGGCCGCCCCGGAGGCGTTCAGCCGTCTCGGAAATTGATGAGAGGCCCGTGGGACAATTCCGCCTCAACAGTCGCACACGGAACGGTAGTTGTGGCGGTCACCGATCCCGGTCCAGATAGGCGAGCACGGCCAGGACGCGCCGGTTGTCGTCGTCCGAGACCTCCAGACCCAGCTTGACGAAGATGTTGGCGGTGTGTTTCGCCACGGCCCGCTCGGTGACGACCATCTTCTGGGCGATCGCCGCGTTCGACCGGCCCTGCGCCATCAGCTCCATCACCTCCCGCTCACGCGGCGTCAGCCGGGCCAGCGGCCGGTCGTCACCGCGCCGGGCCAGCAACTGCTGGATCACCTGCGGATCCATCGCCGTCCCGCCCGCCGCGACCCGCCGTACCGCGTCCACGAACTGCTCCGCGTCGAAGACCCGGTCCTTCAGCAGATAGCCCACCCCGCCGCTCCCGTCGGCGAGCAGCTCGCGCGCGTACAACTGCTCCACGTGCTGGGACAGGACCAGCACCGGCAGGCCCGGCCGTTCCCGCCGGGCCCGCAGCGCGCACTGGAGTCCCTCGTCGGTGTGGGTCGGCGGAAGCCGGACGTCGACGACGGCGACGTCCGGCTTCAGTTCGGCGAGTGCCCGCTCCAGTTCGGGTCCGCTCTCGACGGCGGCGGCGATCTCGAAGCCGAACGCCTCCAGGAGCCGGACGAGTCCGTCCCGTAGCAGGAACAGGTCTTCGGCTAGGACAACACGCACGGAATCTCCATGGTCACCATGGTGGGACCGCCCGCCGGGGAGCTGACGGCCAGGACGCCGTCGAATGTACCCAGTCGCCGCTCGACCCCGGCCAGTCCCGAGCCGGCCCCGATCTTCGCGCCGCCCTTGCCGTTGTCGGTGACCGAGATCCCCAGATGGCCGTCCGCGTGATGCAGGTCGACCCAGATCCGGTCGGCGCCGGAGTGCTTGACGGCGTTGGTGAGCACCTCGCTGACCGCGAAGTACGCCGCAGACTCCACGGGGGCCTCGGTCCGGCCGGGCAGCTCGACGGTCACCTCGCTGGGCGTCGCAGTCGCAGCGCCAACGCCCGTACGGCGTCGCCCAGTCCGCGTTCGGCGAGCACCGGCGGATGGATACCGCGCACCAGGTCGCGCAGTTCGTCGAGGGCGTCCGCGGAGGACCGGCGGGCCTGTGCGAGGAGTTGCTTGGCCTGCTCGGGGTCCTTGTCGACGAGCATCTCGACCGTCCCGAGATCCATGCCCATCGCCACCAGGCGGGCCTGGGCCCCGTCGTGCAGGTCGCGCTCGATGCGCCGCAGTTCGGAGGCCGAGGTGTCCACGGCGTCCCGCCGCGTCTCGGTCAGCACCCTTACGCGCTCGGCAAGTTCTGCCTGGCTGGGGGTGAGGACGGCCCGGGTGAGGCGGAAGTGGACCTGGAAGGCGCTCACCGCGTACCGGTGGGCGAGGACCAGCACGACGGCGCCCAGGGCCGCTGCACCCAGCGCGGAGACCTGGTCGGAGACGGGCACGAACCCGTACCAGTAGGGGTCTTCGCCGTACACCCGCCACAGCCCGAGCGCCAGCGTGAACCCCTCCAGCGGGTAGAGGACCAGGACCGCGGGCAGCAGCGCCGTCAGGAACCCCGCCGTCATGTCCACCGGCAGCCACCGCAGGTCACGCCAGGTCGCAGGGTCCCGCAGCATCGCGAAGGTGCGGGTCCAGGGGTTGGCGCCCTCGGGTATCGGCCGGTACGCCGACGGGATGCGCACCCCGCCCCACTCGGCGGCGAGGACCCGCCGCCAGTTCGCGAACATGCGCACGCCGGTCAGGACGTAGGGCGTGGTGACGATGCCGACGCCGATGGGGATGAGGGCGATCGACACGGCGGTGAGGGTGAAGCAGAGGACGGCCAGCGGGAGGGAGGCCACGGCCAGCACGAACCCGCGCCCGGCGGCCCGCACCATGCCCCGAGCCCTCGAACCGCCGCCGTCGCTCTTCGTGTTGGTGTTCATGCCCGTAAGTCTGGCCGACCGGCGGACCGGGGGCACTGGGCCGAACCCCCGGGTCAGGGGGTGGTGTCAGGTACACCTGCGCCCGGAGTCCGGCCCGCCACGGCAGGCCGAACGACGACTCCGTGCCGGCTGCCCCCGGCGGGCCGAACGACGACTCCGTGCCGGCTGCCTCCGGCGGGGCGAACGACGGCTGCGTGCCGGCTGTCTCCGGCGGGGCGAACGACGGCTCCGTGCCCGCTGTCTCCGGGGTGGCCCGAACGGCGAGTCCGTGCCTGCTGCCCCCGCGGTGGCTCGAACGACGGCTCCGTGCCCGCTGTCTCCGGGGTGGGCTGAACGGCGAGTCCGTACGCGCTGCCCCGCTGCGGCCCGAACGACGACTCCGTACCCGCCGCCCCGCCCGGCCTCCCGGCCGTCGGGGAAAGCCGGGCGGCTACTCCCCACCCGCTGCCAGTACCTTCGCCTCCACCTCCGGGTCCAGACCCTTGCGCGGTCGGTCCGGGCGCTGGGGTGCCTCGCCGCCGATCTCCCGGAGCCACCGCCAGGTGTCGGCGACGGTCTCCCCGACCGGTCGGCAGACCAGTCCGGTGGCCACCGCCCGTGAGACGTCCGCCGAGTGCAGGGCGTCGTGCATGTCGCTGCCCGGCGGCACCCACACGGGCAGTTGTGTCCACGGTTCGATGCCCGCGTCGAGGACGATCTCCGGTGCGGTCCAGCGGAGTTCGGCCGGACCGCCGGTGACCCGCACACAGGCCTCCAACAACTCGCCCATGGTGGCGTGCCCTTGCGGGCTGATCAGATTGAACGGCCCGCTGAGCCCCTGCTCCACCGCCCCGCAGATCCACTCGGCGAGATCGCGGACGTCGACGTACTGAAGGGGCAGTTCGCGCGGTCCCGGCGCCAGGACCGGGCCGCCGCGGGCCGTCCGGGTCAGCCACCAGGGCAGCCGGCCGATGTTCTCGTACGGCCCGAGGATCAGCCCGGCCCGTACGAGCACGGAGTCCGCCGCCCCGAACGCGTCGACGGCGGCCAGCTCGCCGCCCCGCTTGTCGCGCGGGTAGTCGGTCTGCTCCGCGTCGGGCTCGGCGCCCTCGACGAGCGGCGCGTCCTCGGCGTACCCGGCGGGAGGGGCCCAGGTGTAGACCGAGCAGCTCGACACGTACACATACCGGCGGGCGCGGCCCCGCAGCAGCCGCGCCGCCTCGTGCACCGCGCGGGGCGCCGCCGACCAGGTGTCGACGACGGCGTCCCACTCGCCGTCCGTCAGCGCGTCGAGGCCACCGGGCGCGGTCCGGTCGCCGACCAGGGTCCGCGCACCAGGGACGGGCGCGTGCCGTCCCCGGTTGAGGACGGTCACCTCCCAGTCGCGCCCGAGGGCCGCCTCTACGACGGCGTCCCGCGAACTCCGTACCACCCAGCACCAGAAGTCTCATGCCGGTGACTCTGCCCGGCCGGACGCCGGGAGGGAACCGCCCTCTGCCCTCAGCAGAGGATCACCGGCCGGCCGGCGGAGTGTACTTGTAGCCCACCCGGCGCACCGTCTGGATCGCCCGGCGGTGCTCCGCGCCCAGCTTGCGGCGCAGCCGGGCGATGTGGACGTCGACGGTACGGCCGTCGCCCACATGCCCGTAGCCCCACACGGTGGTGACGAGCTGGTCGCGGGTGTGCACCCGGTTCGGGTGCGCGACGAGATGCGCGAGCAGCTCGAACTCCAGGTAGGTCAGGTCGAGTTCACGCCCGCTCACCCACGCGGTGCGCTGCACGGAGTCGATCCGCACGAGCGCATCACGGTCGGGCGTGGCCTCGTCGTCCACCGGCTGGGAGGCCACCGGCCGGTCGGGCACCGCCACCGGCGGGAACGGCGGCTGCTGGTCGGCCGGGACGAGCACCAGATAGCCGATCATCGGAGGCTGCCCCGGCAGGATGGGCAGGGTGTGAGGCGGAGCGGGCAGCCAGGTGGCACCCGGCGGCAGGAAGTCCGTCACGTCCACGACCTCGTCGCGGTCCACCGCACGGAGGCGGTGCCGGGCCGGGGCCGGGAGGGCGGCGGGGGCGTCGGAGAAGGAACGAGTGGTCGCCATGAGAGGTCAGCTCTTTCGCGCGAGAGGTTCGTCAGGAGGCGACGGCCGATTCGTGGTCGGACCCGTCGGGGGACGTACGTCGTTGTTCGCGCCGGTCGAAGACCGGGGTAACGGCTTTAGAGGGCCGGCGCGTTCACCGCGCGGCAACACACCCGGTCGAAGTCGTGGTGCTGACGGGAAGGCCAGAACGGCTCGAGGTCATGGCGACCCGTCGCGGTGTGCTTCATGAAGCTGGCCATGCGCCCATTGAAGCAGACACCCGCCCCGGACAGGAGCCTCCTCTCACTGCTTGGACGACGCGCGGACGAAGTCGCGGACGACACACAGGCGCACGCGGACGACTCGCGGACGGAAATGGACGTCAGTTCACGGCCCACGTGGACCTTCCCCCACTCGAGCGCCTGCCGGGCCGACGGTTCCACGGCGACCACGGCGTCCTCGGCGCGGCCGGCGGTAAGCCGACCCGGCGATCGCCGGGACGAAGGCGTGGGCGCGTTCGGTCACGCGGGCCGGCAGCACCCGATACGCGGAAGGGGCGCCCCGCCGACGCGGCGGGCGCCCCTTCCGGGAAGACGCGGGTAGACCCGGGACAGTCCGGACGAGTCCGGGACCAGATCCGGGAAGTCCTGCCCCAGGCCTGATTCAGGCCCGGCTCGGTCCCGGCTCAGTCCTGACTCGGACCCGGCTCGGACCCGGCTCGGACCCGGCTCAGACCGGGATCAGACCTGGCCGGCCTTCTCCAGCGCGGAGCAGCAGGTGTCCACGATCAGGCGGGTCACCAGGTACGGGTCCACGTTGGCGTTCGGGCGGCGGTCCTCGATGTAACCCTTGCCGTCCTTCTCGACCTGCCACGGGATGCGGACCGAGGCGCCACGGTTGGAGACGCCGTAGGAGTACTCGTTCCACGGGGCGGTCTCGTGCAGACCGGTCAGACGGTCGTCGATGCCGGCGCCGTAGTGCTTGACGTGGTCGAGCGGCTTGGAGCCCTCACCGAGGGACTCGCACGCGGTGATGATCGCCTCGTACGTCTCGCGCATCGCCTTGGTGGAGAAGTTGGTGTGCGCGCCGGCGCCGTTCCAGTCGCCCTTGACCGGCTTCGGGTCGAGGGTGGCGGCGACGCCGAAGTCCTCGGCGGTGCGGTAGAGCAGCCAACGGGACACCCACAGCTGGTCGGAGACCTCCAGCGGCGCGAGCGGGCCGACCTGGAACTCCCACTGGCCGGGCATGACCTCGGCGTTGATGCCGGAGATGCCCAGGCCCGCCTTCAGGCAGTTGTCCAGGTGCGCCTCGACGACGTCACGGCCGAAGATCTCGTCGGCGCCGACACCGCAGTAGTAGCCGCCCTGCGGGGCCGGGAAGCCGCCCTTGGGGAAGCCGAGCGGGTAACCGTCCTTGAAGAACGTGTACTCCTGCTCGATGCCGAAGATCGGCTCCTGCGCGGCGAACTTCTCGGCGACCTCGGCCAGCGCGGCACGCGTGTTGGACTCGTGCGGCGTCATGTCGATGTTGAGGACCTCGCACAGCACGAGGATGTCGTCGCCACCGCGGATCGGGTCGGGGCAGGTGAAGACCGGCTTGAGGACACGGTCCGAGGCGTGGCCCTCGGCCTGGTTCGTGGACGACCCGTCGAAACCCCAGATCGGCAGCGCGTCAAGACCCACGGGCTCACCCGTCATGATCTTGGTCTTGGAACGGAGCTTGGCCGTCGGCTGGGTGCCGTCGATCCAGATGTACTCAGCCTTGAAGGTCACGGGCCACTTCCTTCGGGGGTGGGTCAGACGCACTTGCGGGTGCTGCGGCGCTGCGGCACTGGGGCGCCGCACTCGATGCCCGGCAGCCTGTCAACAGGCGATTTCCCGGTCATTGCTCGAATGTGAACCCCGTGTTACCTGGTGGTTCTGTGGTCCGTCTCACGGTGTGAGGAGGACGGCCCGGCCGGGAGTTGCCGTTCGCACTCGCAGACGCGGGTGCGCCCGCCGGGGCGCCTGCGGGCGCGCGAGTACTCGTATGCGATGGGAATGACCGGTGCACGCGAGGGGAATGACCGGGCTGCCACGGGAGATGCCCGTGGGCGGTCCGCCGTCGAGGCCGTCTCCCGTGCGCCGGCCGGGAAGCACGGATCACCGGTCCTGCTGTTCGTGGCCGTGAACAGCGGGGCTCTCTCCCCGGCTCTCGGTATCGCTCGAGTGGGACTCTCCCCTCGCTCTCGGCATCGCTCGAGTGGGACTCTCCCCCCGCTCTCGGCATCGCTCGAGTGGGACTCTCCCCCCGCTCTCGGCATCGCTCGAGCGAGGGGGGAAGACCCTCGTCCATCACGTACGAGGTGACGGCCCAGGCCGGCGAGCTGCCGCCGCGGGGCCGGGATCGTCGTCCTGCCGGACGTCTCCCGTCACGCGCTGCCGCCCGCGGCACCCTCCGGGCTGGGCCGCCGACTCATGGGGTTCCGTTCCTGGGCGTCACCCGACCTTCTCGATCAGGGCCCGGCGGATGAGGAACTTGCCGGGCTCGCGGACCTGCTCGAACGCCGCGTTGTTCAGCAGCGCGCAACTGCCGGAGACCGAGGTCACCTCGACGGTCGTCGACTTGTTGTTGTCGAGGTTGGTCACCTTCAGCTTCGTCCCCACCGGGAACTGGTTGCTGGACGCGGCCGGGGCACCCGCCTCACCGGAGAGGGTGACGGTCGAGCCGTTGCAGACCTGCTGGCCGGACGCGGTGCCGCCGCCCGCGTTTCCCGCGCCGGGGTTGTCGGCCGGGGCGCTCTGCGGCGGCTGGGCGGGCGGGGTGGCCTGCTGACCGCCGCCCTGCTGCCCGTTCTCCTGTCCACCCTGCTGCCCGCCCTGCGCCGGCTGCGTCGCCTGGGAGCCCTGAGCCGACTCCCCAACGACGCAACCCGACGCCTCCTGCTGGACCTTGATCTGCGCGACGACCGCTTCACGGTTGGTGATCCGGGCCGCGGACTGCGCGTCCGGGTTCGCCCGCTGGTCCTCGATGAACCGCTGGTTGTTGCCGAGGGCGGTGGCGAGCCCCTGACAGACGGTCGACTCGGCGGCCGTCTGCGGGCTCTGCGCGGCGTTGGAGGTGGCCGCCATGACGAAGGCACCACCTCCCGCCACCGTCGCGGCGCCCACCAGCAGCGCGATCTTCTTCTTCGGGCCGAGAGTTCTCCTGCGCGACATCCGCGCCTCCTGAGGGGTAGGGGAGCGTACGCCGCTATGTACGAGATACCGAACGAGGTTGCTCAGCGGTTACAGGAGTCAGCGGAAGTGGCGTGCGTCACAAGCTGTCCCGCCCCGCCCCGCCCCGCGGCTCGGCAGCTCAGCCGCTCCCCTCGGCCTCCCCGTCCTCGTACGCCACCACCGTCTCGTTCACGTGCCGGAGCAACCCCTCGGTCTGGGCGGTGAGTTCGGCCTCGCCGGTCTCCGAGCCGTCGCCCCACTGGCCGTTGGCGAACACCACGGAACGGACCGTCATCACCCGCCGGAACACCCCGGCCGAGCCGGGTGGCACGGTCGGCATCCCGGCCTCCGGCGGCGGGTCGAGGGAGACCACCTGGTAGGTCACCGGATCCATCGAGGCCATCATGAACACGCGCGAGGCGTCCTCGACGCGGGCGAAGCTCAGCACGGTCACCGTGATCTGCGAGCGCCGGTCGGCGTCCGTGAACAGTGCCGCCGTCAACCGCGCGCACTCCTCGCCCTGTTCGATCAGCTCGGCCAGCTCCGCCGACATGCCTCTGCCGCAGTCGGTGGTGGTGGCGAGGTCGACGCGGCTGTACCGCGAGCCGTCCCCGACGCGGACGCTCTTCGACGGGAACGCCTGCTCGGGCCGGATCACCGGCCGGGCCAGCAGTGAGGGCAGGGCGCTCGGGGCGTCCGAGGGGAGGCCCGCGTCGACGGACGGGACGGCCGGGCCCGAGGCGGACGGGGTGGCGGTGGCCGCCGGGGGAGCGGCAGCCGGGCCGCCCCGGTCGTCCCGCCCGCCGCCGTCACGACACCGGCCGCGACGGCGGCCACCAGGACGGCGCCGACCCCGGCGACCGCGACGCGCCGGTTGCGCCGGCGGCGGCGTATTCGGTCCTGCATGATCCGGTCCTGCTCGATCCGGTTCTGCTCGATCCGGTCCTGCTCGATCCGGTTCTGCTCGGCCGCGAACTGGGTGTACCGATCGGGCGGCCCGTAAGGGAATCCTTGATCACCGAAGGTCATGGCGGCGGAGGGTAACAGCGTGGCCGCCCCAACTCCCGCCGCCCGACGAAACGTTCGCAGCCGGACTAACGGGACAGAGCGGCCCGTACGGCCTCCTCCGTCCGCGCCACCACCGCCGTGCCGTCCTCCGCGGTGATGATCGGGCGCTGGATGAGCCGGGGATGCCCGGCGAGCGCCGCGATCCAGCGCCCCCGCGCGGCTTCGTCCCGCGGCCACTCCTTCAGCCCCAGCTCCTTGGCCTCGGCCTCCTGGGTCCGCGTGATGTCCCACGGTTCCAGCCCGAGCCGGTCGAGTACGGCCGTGATCTCCTCCTCGCTCGGTACGTCCTCCAGGTAGCGGCGGACGGTGTAGTCGGCGCCCTCGGCATCGAGGAGGGTGAGGGCGCTGCGGCACTTGGAACAGGCGGGGTTGATCCAGATCTCCATGCGGGTCACGGTAGCTCGAAAGGGGCCTGAAAGCCCCTCTGGCCAGGGGCGATTGTCAGTGGGGGGCAGTAGAATGGAAGCAGTGTTCGAGGGTTCCGCCGGAGGTGCCGGCCGGGGCCCTGACCGCGACAGGAGGATGCCCGTGCCCGCTGCCGCACTCAAGACGAAGCGACCTGTCCAACTCGACCTGCCCTACGTGCCCGTGGAGAAGCGGCCGCTGCCGCCCGGACGGCCCCGCGACTGGTACGTCATGCACAACCGCCGCCTCAAGGCCATGCGCCTCGCGATAGCCCTCCTCGACCTGGGCGTCTACCTGCCCAACCAGGCCCGCAACGAGAAGATCCGCAGCACGGCCCAACTGATCGGCGTACACCCGCCGTCGGACACGACGTGTCACATGGTGCGAGCGCTGATGCGCTACAGCAGGTAGGCCCGCAGCCGCCGCCTGCGCCCTCCCGTGCCGCCTGGTGCGGCCGGGCGGGCGCAGGCCGCACCCCGGCAGCGCCGGGCCCCGCGGCCCACGAGCCGCCCCGGCGACAGTCGCCCGCCCGGACCGCCGTACGAGGGCTCACCCTCCGTCTCCCCCACGCCCACCCCCGCAGCCGCTCCGCCTCCCCCGCGATCAAGGCCTCCCGCGTCCCGCCCCACACCCTCACCGGCCGCCACCCGCCACACGACCTCCCCGTCCCCGCGCTGCGCCCACGTCCCCACGACCCGCCCGTTCCACCACACCGTCGGCCCCACGTTCCCGCTTCTGTCGAACAGGGCGGGCCGTAGCTCCGGGGAGAGGTACCAGTCCCGCGCCTGCCACCCCATCGCCGTGGGATCGAGGGCCGGCAGCAGCGCTGCCCACGGCTCCTGCGGCGCGGCGACCGGTTCGACGTCGCCGTCGACGACGTACCCGGTGCCCTCGTCCAGCGACACGGCCCGAGCCCCGATCGCCGCCAGCGCCCGCCGCACGTCCGTCACCCGCCACCCCGTCCACCACTTCAGGTCCGCCTCGGTCGCGGGTCCGCACGCGGTGAGCCAGTGGCGCAGCAGCTCCGCCTGGGCCGCGGCCGGGTCGAGTTCGCGATGCTCGGGGGCCAAAGCCCAGCGGAACTGGGACGAGGTCCAGGAGCCCAGCGGACGGCCCCGGACCACCTTGCCCTCCACCCCCAGGACCCTCAGCAGCCGGGTGGAGACCGAGTGGACGCCCTCGTAGCTCTTCCCGGCCGAGTGCACGAACTGCTCCCGCAGCCGGGGCTCCTCGCGGGTCAGTTCCGCCGCCGTAGCCTGGCCCAGCCGCCCCAGCGCGGCGAGCGCCGACTCCTCGACCTCCTTCAGCCAGGCCGCGTCCGGTGCCCCGGCCTTCGCCATGTCCTTCAGCAGCGAGGCCCGCTCCCGGGCGGCGACCGTGAGGCCGGTCGAGGCGTGCACGACCGCCGTGCGTCCGGCCGGGAACACGAACACGGTGTGCCGCATGCCGTGCATTCGCACCAGTGTCCGGTCCTGGTACAGCGCCCGGTCCGTCTCCGGCACCGTCACCGACGGGTCCGCGAGGCGTGCCCCCACCGCCAGGTACACCGTCGCCGGGTCGCTCCCGTGCAGGGCGAGGAGCGCGTCGGCGACCTCCTCCGGCGTCCGGGCACGAGCCGTCGGCGCCAGCCGGTGCCGCAGCGCCAGCCGGGCCCGCCGCTCCGTCCCGCCGATGTACCGCACCCCGTCGTCCGCGCCGCCCATACCGCTCTCCGTCCGTCGCTCCGCGTCCCTGCCGGCATCCTCCCCGACCCCACTGACAACGGGGCAGTGCCACCCGTGCGGCGGACCTGGCATGCGTACGGCGCCTGCCGCGCCTTCACCGCGGCGCCTGCCGCGCCTTCACCGCGGCACCTGCTTGGCCGGCCAGGCGCGGGTCGCCGTTCAGCCGCCCTCGCCGAGGCCGGTGAGCACGGTACGCACGAACGCCCGCCGGTCACCTGGATGATCGCGCAGCCACGCGCCCACATGGTGGTCGGCCCGCGGCAGTTCGAGGCGGGCGTACCGGGCACGGGCGGCCAGCGCGTCCTGCACCGCCTCGGTGACCTCCGCCGGGATCACCGTGTCGGTACCCGGCACGGCGAGCACCGCCCGCCCCTCGTACGCCCGCAGCGCGTCGAGCGCCGGCGCCGCCCGCCAGCTCCCCGGCGTCCGGATGACCGTGCTGAACCGGCCGTCCCCGTCCCCGAACGGCACGTCCCACGCCTCGCCCGCGTACACCGCGGGCGCGCACAGGCCCAGGGCCGCGACCCGCTCCCCGTAGTGGGCGGTGAGGTCCGCCACCGTCTGTCCGCTCATGCTGAACCCGACGAGCACCAGCGGCCGGTCGCCCGGCACGTACGCGTCGATGACCGCCTGGGCCTGCTCGAAGCGCCGCCGCAGGCTCAACTCCCGCAGCGCGCCACTGCTTTCACCATGCCCGGAGAAGTCGAGGGCGAGGGCGTGGCAGCCGTGCGCCGTGAACTCGCCGAGCAGCGGCAGCAGTCGCTCCTTGCTGCTCCTGCCCGCCCCGTGCAGGACGACGGCGGTGGCCGCACCGGGACCACCGCCGCCTTCGCCGTACACACCGCTGAGACGCTCACCGCGGTACTCGTGCACAAAGGGTCTCATCGCCCCATTCACTCACGCCTTCGGACGGGAAAAGGAGATGCACGTTGAGTGACCGCCTCCCTACTCTGGAGAAGCCACCCCACCCCCCATCCCCACCACACAGCACACCCGTCCGTCCAAGCCCAGGAAGGAGGCACGCCATGGGCACCGTCGTTCTCTCCGGAACCGCCGTCCTGGTGGTCCTGGGATTCGGTAACCACCTGTACTGGCTCGCCGCGGTCGCCGTCCTCTACCTGTACGCGCGCCACGGCCGCGGCTCGTCCCCGACGTCGCCGGGCCCGGTCGCGGGCGCTCCGCAGGGCCCCGCCCCCACGCCCGCGCCGACCTCGTACAAGGCCTACCGGGCACGCCGTGACCAGCAGGCCAAGTGGGAGCGCCGCTACGCCCGCGAGCGCGGCGGCAGGTAGGCCCGCCGGGGGCCCTCACGGGCCGGGCCCCTCACGGTCAGGGAGCACCTCACAGCGGGAACCGGCGGCCGAGGCGCTCCTCGGTCCGTACGTCCTCCCCGAGCGCCGCCCTCACCTGGAGTTCCAGCGCGCTGTCGCGCCGCTGCCCCGCCCGGGCAGCGGCGCGATGCTAGTACGGTGCCTGGAACCGCGAGTACCCCAGCAGCAGGATCACCGCGATCACGCAGCCCATGACGATCGCCGTCGATGCCCATGACGACCGGCGGGGTGTCCTCGGGCCGGGGGCGGCCCGGAAGGGCTGGGGCTCGGGCGGGTTCTCCTTCCAGCGGCCGCCAGCATGCGGGCGCGCGCCGAGGGCTCCTTGTACTCCGCGCCGTCGGCCCACTTGATGTCGAACTCCCGCTCGGTGTCGTCCTGTTGGGACATCTCCGTCTCTCCCCGTCGCCCGTGTCGAACAGCAGTGCCAGAAACCATACGACGGCGCCCCCGCCCTGAGAAACCAGGACGGGGGCGGAGCCCAACAGGCCGACGGCCTGCGCGGGCCGATCACACGTCGAAGTACAGCTCGAACTCGTGCGGGTGCGGACGCAGCTGGAGCGGCGCGATCTCGTTGGTGCGCTTGTAGTCGATCCACGTCTCGATCAGGTCGGACGTGAAGACGTCACCGGCGAGCAGGAACTCGTGGTCGGCCTCGAGGCGGTCCAGGACCGCCGGCAGCGAGGTCGGGACCTGCGCGACGCCCGCGTGCTCCTCGGGAGCCAGCTCGTAGAGGTCCTTGTCGATCGGCTCGGCCGGCTCGATCTTGTTCTTGATGCCGTCGAGACCCGCCATGAGGAGGGCCGAGAACGCCAGGTACGGGTTGCCGGAGGAGTCGGGCGCGCGGAACTCGACGCGCTTGGCCTTCGGGTTCGAGCCCGTGATCGGGATACGCATCGCGGCCGAGCGGTTGCGCTGCGAGTAGACCAGGTTGACCGGGGCCTCGAAGCCGGGGACCAGGCGGTGGTACGAGTTCACCGTCGGGTTGGTGAAGGCCAGCAGCGACGGGGCGTGCTTGAGGATGCCGCCGATGTAGTAGCGGGCCATGTCCGACAGACCCGCGTAGCCGGCCTCGTCGTAGAACAGCGGGGAACCGCCGGTCCACAGCGACTGGTGGACGTGCATGCCGGAACCGTTGTCACCGAAGATCGGCTTCGGCATGAAGGTCGCGGTCTTGCCGTTGCGCCAGGCGACGTTCTTCACGATGTACTTGAACAGCTGAAGGTCGTCGGCCGCGGCGAGCAGCGTGTTGAACTTGTAGTTGATCTCGGCCTGGCCGGCGGTGCCCACCTCGTGGTGCTGGCGCTCGACCTGGAGGCCGGACGCGGCCAGCTCAAGGGAGATCTCCGCACGCAGGTCGGCGAAGTGGTCGACCGGCGGGGTCGGGAAGTAGCCGCCCTTGTAGCGGACCTTGTAACCGCGGTTGTCCTCCAGCGCACCGGTGTTCCAGGCGCCGGCCTCGGAGTCGATGTGGTAGAAGGACTCGTTCTCCGACGTCTTGAAGCGGACGGAGTCGAAGACGTAGAACTCGGCCTCGGGACCGAAGTAGGCCGTGTCGGCGATACCGGTCGACGCCAGGTACGCCTCGGCCTTCTTCGCCACGTTCCGCGGGTCACGGGAGTACTGCTCGCCCGTGATCGGGTCGTGGATGAAGAAGTTGATGTTCAGCGTCTTGTCGCGGCGGAACGGGTCCATGCGTGCCGTCGACAGGTCGGCGCGCAGCGCCATGTCGGACTCGTGGATGGCCTGGAAGCCGCGGATCGACGAGCCGTCGAACGCCAGCTCCTCGTCCGGGTCGAACGCCTCGACGGGCAGCGTGAAGTGCTGCATGACGCCCGGCAGGTCGCAGAAGCGGACGTCGACGAACTTGACGTCCTTGTCCGCGATGAACTTCTTGGCCTCGTCGGCGTTCTGGAACATCCAGCTCCTCCTACTCCCGACCGTCGAGCCGGGGTGGTAGTTCGTTCGTGCGGCCAGTGCGGTGGCACACGCTGTCGTCGACCCTAGGGACGGGTGGTTTCTCGGGCGTGACCCATTTGTTTCGCCGAAGTTAACCGGCCCGGGTTCCACCGTAACGCCGACGCACCCCGCCGTCCCGCGCGCAAAAGGGTGCGCAGTACCGTGGACGGGTGGACAACAGGCAAGCAATCGGATCGTGGCTGTCCGGGCCCCGCGCGGCCATGGAGGACGCCGGTGCCGACTTCGGATACCGGGGCGAGCAGCTGGGCCTGCCGGAGGAGGGGCCGGGTTCGATCGCCCGCCCCGGCCGCCGGCTGGGCGCGCTGGCCGTGGACTGGGGGCTGTGCGTCTTGATCGCATACAGCTTGATCACGCACGGCTACGGCCCGGCGACCAGCAACTGGGCCCTGCTGATCTTCCTCGTGATGAGCCTCCTCACGGTCGGCACCCTCGGTTTCTCCCCCGGCAAGCGCCTCTTCGGCCTGCGTGTGGTGGCCCTCGACACCGGCACCGTTAACCCCCTGCGCGCGGCGGCCCGCACGGTCCTGCTCTGCCTCGCCGTCCCCGCCCTGATCTGGGACCGCGACGGCCGCGGCCTCCACGACCGCGTGGCCCGCACGGTCGAGGTCCGCATGTGAATCCCGTCCGGGCAGCGCGCGGCGCCTGACGTCACGACGCGGCGCGAGACCGTACGACGGACCGCGAGACGGTGCGACGAACGTGACCGTACGACGCGGCGCGAGACCGTACGACGAACGTGACCGTACGACGAAGGGGGCGCCCGGAAGAATCCGGGCGCCCCCTTCGTGTGTGACAGGGATCAGCGGGGCCGCTGCCCGCCCTTCGGCAGGCGCATGCCCTTGGGCATGGGGCCCTTCGGCAGCGGCATGTTGCTCATCAGGTCGCCCATGGCCCGCAGCCGGTCGTTGGTCGCGGTCACCTGGGGGCCGGTCAGCACCCGCGGCAGCTTCAGCATGGTGGTCCGCAGCTTCTTCAGCTCGACCTGGCCCTCGCCCGTGCCGACGAGCAGGTCGTGCACCGGGACGTCCGCGACGATCCGGTTCATCTTCCGCTTCTCGGCCGCCAGCAGGCTCTTCACCCGGTTCGGGTTGCCCTCGGCGATCAGCACGATGCCGGCCTTGCCGACCGCGCGGTGCACCACGTCCTGGCTGCGGTTGATCGCCACCGCCGGGGTCGTCGTCCAGCCCCGGCCGATGTTGTCGAGCACCGCCGCGGCAGCGCCCGGCTGGCCCTCCATCTGCCCGAAGGCCGCCCGCTCCGCCCGGCGCCCGAACACGATCGCCGTCGCGAGGAAAGCGAGCAGGAATCCCAGGATGCCCAGGTAGATGGGGTGACCGATCAGGAAACCGATCGCGAGGAAGACACCGAAGGTGACGATTCCGACAGCCGCGAGTACAAGACCGATCTTCTTGTCGGCCCTGCGGGTCATCTTGTAGGTCAGGGCGATCTGCTTCAGTCGCCCGGTGTTAGCGGCGTCCGCCGCCGTGTCCTTCCTCGCCATGCCACGCAGTCTACGTGGCCCGGGGAGTGCCGACGACGGCAGTGCCCCGGAGACGGCCCCGGGGCGACCCGGAGATGCCCCGGAGGGGAGGGCCGGAGCGGTCAGAGACGGACGGAGGTGGCCTCCCCGAGGACACGCTCCGCCTCGAAACGGTCCTTGGCGCGACGGCGGTCCTCCAGGACGGAGGTCCAGGCATTGCGCCGGGCGGTGCGCTGGCCGCTGCTCATGAGCAGGGACTCGACGGCGCGCAGGGCGTCGGTGACGGTCGGGATCGCGGTGGCGCGAACGGGCGCGGCCTGCATGGCGGGGGTTCCCCTCGGGAGCGGCTTGGCACGGATCTACGTGGTGTGACACCAGCGTCACTGATTGGTGTTACCAGGGCATGACCGACCGGTCAAACACCAATGAAGCCTTGATGCGAGGGGCCGGAATGCTGACGCGGCCCTGGCGTGCGCCCTCATCTGCGAGGACGCCCAGGACCGCGTCATATCGGCCGCTACTGGCAGGTAATCCCTTGTGCGTGAATTCACACGCTCGCTCCCCGGTGTACGGCCGGCAGCGCGGGGGCGGATCTTGACGGAGCGTCAGACGGCCTGGACGGCCACGAACGAACCGCGCTTCTCGACGGCCATCTGGTACAGGCGTCCGGCGCGGTAGGAGGACCGTACCAGCGGACCGGACATGACGCCCGAGAAGCCGATCTGCTCGGCCTCCTCCTTCAGCTCCACGAACTCGTGCGGCTTCACCCAGCGCTCCACCGGGTGGTGGCGCACCGACGGGCGCAGGTACTGCGTGATGGTGACCAGCTCGCAGCCCGCCTCGTGCAGCTGCCTGAGCGCCTCGCTGACCTCCTCGCGGGTCTCGCCCATGCCGAGGATCAGGTTGGACTTGGTGACCAGGCCGAAGTCGCGGGCCTCCGTGATGACCTTCAGGGAGCGCTCGTAACGGAAGCCCGGACGGATGCGCTTGAAGATCCGCGGGACCGTCTCCACGTTGTGCGCGAAGACCTCGGGGCGCGAGGAGAAGACCTCGGCGAGCTGGTCCGGCTCGGCGTTGAAGTCGGGGGCGAGCAGTTCGACCTTGGTGCGGCCGGCCTCGCGGTTCGCGGTCTGCGCGTGGATCTGGCGGACCGTCTCCGCGTACAGCCAGGCGCCGCCGTCCGCCAGGTCGTCGCGGGCGACGCCGGTGATGGTGGCGTAGTTCAGGTCCATGGTCACCACGGACTCGCCCACCCGGCGCGGCTCGTCGCGGTCCAGCGCCTCGGGCTTGCCGGTGTCGATCTGGCAGAAGTCACAGCGCCGCGTGCACTGGTCACCGCCGATGAGGAAGGTCGCCTCGCGGTCCTCCCAGCACTCGTAGATGTTCGGGCAGCCGGCTTCCTGGCAGACCGTGTGCAGGCCCTCGCTCTTCACGAGGTTCTGCATCTTCGTGTACTCGGGACCCATTTTCGCCCGGGTCTTGATCCACTCGGGCTTGCGCTCGATGGGGGTCTGGCTGTTACGGACCTCCAGGCGCAGCATCTTGCGTCCGTCGGGTGCGACTGCGGACACGACCGGCTCCCTGTAGCTTCGATTCTTCGGCGTACACCAGGGTACGCCCGTGTTTGTTGAGCCCTATCGGTGAGGCCAACCCGGAGACGCGGGGGACCATTCCCCCGGCGGCCGGGCACCGCCGTCCTAGACGGTCGCCTTCTCGATCTCGCGCGGCCTCAGCTCCGCGTTCTCCAGTACGTCCCTCAGGTGCCGTTCCGCGACCGGCAGCACCTCGTCGATCGTGACGTCCCGGCCCAGCTCGTTGGCCAAAGACGTGACGCCCGCGTCGCGGATCCCGCACGGGATGATGCGGTCGAACCAGGCGTTGTCCGGGTTCACGTTCAGCGCGAAGCCGTGCATCGTGACGCCCTTGGCGACCCGGATGCCGATCGCGGCGATCTTGCGGTCCTCGCGGCGCTGGCCGGCGTTGGAGGGCGCGTACTCGGGGCCGTTGAGCCGCGGGTCGAACTCCTCGTCGTGCAGCCGGGGGTCGAAGTCCAGCGAGAGTCCGCCGAGCGACGGGCGCTGCTCGACCGGATCGCCCAGCACCCACACCCCGCTGCGGCCCTCGACCCGCGAGGTCTCCACACCGAACTCGGCGCAGACCCGGATCAGGGCCTCCTCCAGCCGCCGCACGTGCGCCACGACGTCCACCGGGCGCGGGAGCTTCTGGATGGGGTAGCCCACCAGCTGGCCGGGGCCGTGCCAGGTGATCTTGCCGCCCCGGTCCACGTCGATCACCGGGGTGCCGTCCAGTGGGCGCTCGCTCTCGACCGTGCGCCGGCCCGCCGTGTACACCGGCGGGTGCTCCAGCAGCAGCACCGTGTCGGGAACCTCGTCCGCGAACCGCGCCGCGTGCACCAGGCGCTGTTCGTCCCACGCCTCCTGGTACTCGACGGCGTCCGCTCCGAAGCCCATGCGAACGAACCGCAACTCACTCACGGCAAGCGCCTCCCTAGGCGATACGGCGGTGCGGCGCGGACTGTGCCGCGCTGTGTCGGCTGCCGGGTCTGTCTGTCAGGCCCTACCGCGCCCCACGCCACTGTACGTCCGCCCGTCGCGCGTCAGCCCCGCGGGCAATCCTCACACGATCGGATGAATGAACGTCGAGAGGTGCGAGGGCCTGCTTACGCTCCGCTACATTCGCGCCGTCCACGAGGCCACCAGGGCGACTCACAGCAATCAGGGCACTTCATCCGGGCACGTCAGAGGCCCGGAAGGCAGGAGACCGCACCGCAGATGACGGAACGACCCGCGCAGCGCACTCCCAACCGTCAGCTCGCCGCGCTCATCGCAGAAGCGGGCTTCTCCCACGCGGGTCTGGCCCGACGCGTCGATCAGCTCGGTCTCGAGCACGGCCTGGACCTCAGATACGACAAGACGTCCGTCACCAGGTGGCTGCGCGGCCAGCAGCCCCGCGGCACCACGCCCGCCCTCATCGCCGAGGTCTTCACCCGCCGCCTCGGCCGCCGGCTGACCGCCCAGGACCTCGGCCTGGACGCCTGCGCCCCCGTGTACGCGGGGCTGGAGTTCGCCGGCACCCCCGAGGAGGCCGTCGAGATCGTCAGCGGGCTGTGGCGCAAGGACTCCGGCAGCCACGCCGAGCTGCGCAAGATCGCGTTCACCGCGGCCGGGCTCGTCGTGCCCAGCCGGGACTGGCTGATCGGCCGGGCCGACGAGAAGGTGGCCCACGGCGATCCCGCGGCCCGGGTGCCGGCCCAGGGCCGGCCGCCGTCCCCCCGGCCCGCCCAGCCGAGGCCCGCCGCCCAGCCCAGGACCGGGCCCCTGGCCGGCCTGCCCGGTGGCGTGACCGGCGCCCTGCCCGGTGGCGTGACCGGCGGCCTGCCGGGTGTGCCCCGGCAGCGCGGCACGGCCGAGCGCGGCCCCGGCCAGCGGGTCACCGGCGGCGACATCTCCGCACTCCGCTCGGTCGGCGAACTCTTCCGCACACTCGACAACATGTACGGCGGCGGCCACGCCCGCCAGGCCCTCGTGCGCTACCTGGAGCACGAGTGCGAGCCGATGCTGCGCGGCACCTACGGCGAGCAGACCGGCCGCCGGCTGTTCGGCGCCGCCGCCGACCTCACCCGCCTCGCGGGCTGGACCTCCTTCGACATCGCCGCGCACGGCCTCGCCCAGCGGTACTTCGTCCAGGCCCTGCGCCTCTCCCAGGCCGCGGGGGACCGGGCGTACGGCTCCTACGTCCTCATCACGATGAGCCGCCAGGCCGTGTACCTCGGGCACGGGCGGGAGGCCGTACAGCTCGCGCGGGTGGCGCAGCAGGGCGCCGGCAGCGGTTCGCCGCCCGTCGTGCAGGCGCTGCTGCACGCGGTCGAGGCACGCGGGCACGGGGTGCTCGGCGAGGTGCGGGCCTGCACCGCCTCCCTCGTCCGGGCCGAACGGGCGCTGGAGGCGGCCAAGGCGGGAGACGAGGTGCCGTTCTGGGCACGGTTCTTCGACGAGGGGCAGCTCGCCGACGAGTTCGGGCACTGTCACCGCGACCTCCAGCAGTTCCGGGCCGCCGCGCAGCACGCCGAACGCTCCCTCCAGCTGCGGCCCGCCGCGTACGCGCGCAGCCGCCTCTTCTGCCGGGTCGTCCTCGCCACCGCCCGCCTCGGCCTCGGCGAACTCGACCAGGCCTGCCAGATCGCCGCGGAGGCGGCCGGGCAGGCGGCGGAGATGCGGTCGGTGCGGGCGCTGGAGTACGTCCGCGACTTCGAACGCCGCCTGGAGCCGTACCGCGACGCGGCCCCGGCACGGGTGTACCGGGACCGGGTGGCGGCGCTGGGGTGAGAGCGGGGGTGTCTTCGCCCCCGCCGCCGCTTCCCGTCCCGCTGCTTCTCGTCTTCCCGTCCCTTCCCGTCCGTCTCCTCCGGGGGCCGCCGCCCCCGACCCCCGCTTCGGCCCGAACGGCCTCGTCCTCGATCGCCGGACGGGCGAGTGCCGCGACCGTCGCCCTGTCGTCTCACCGGGTCGGGTGGTGGGTGGATGGGCGGGTACAGGCTCGGCGTCCGGGGTCCGGGGTGGAGCCCTCGGCGGGCTTCACGCCGCTCGCGGTGCCGTCCGGACCACCTCGGCCGCGTGCGGCGACCCCGTCCCGCCCAGGTCGGAGACGATCGCCGCCGACGCCCGGTGGGCCGAGTGCAGGGCGCCCTGGACCGTGCTGGTGTCCCGGTGGTCGCCGCAGACGTACAGCCCGGCGAGGAGACGTACCGGCCGACGCAGGTCGTGCGGCGCCCGCATCGCCGGCACCGCCTCGGCGGTGTGGTGCACGGCCAGCGTCTCCCACCGCCCGGTCGAGGTGCCGTACAGCCGTGCCAGGTGCATGCGGACGGCGGTGTCGACGCCGTCGGGGGGAGGCCCGAGCACCGTGGAGGAGATCAGCGCCCGCCCGGCCGGCGCCCGGCTGGGGTCGACCTGGCTGATGACCGTCGTATGGGCGACCGGCCCGCCCCGGTCGGCGTCCAGCAGCAGCGAGGCCCCGGTCGCCGGCGGCTCGTCGGTGGTGTGGTGGAGCACCGTCACCGGGTGGAAGTCGGGCACCCGCAGCCCGGGCAGCAGCTCCGCCGCGGTGCGCGCGTCGGTCGCCACCAGCACCGCCCGGCAGCGGAACTCACCGTGCTCGGCGGTGGTCACCGAGGTCGTGGAGACCGCGGTGGCCCGCACCCCCGTGTGCACGGTCCCCGGCGGCAGCGTCCGCGCGAGGAGTTCCGGCAGGACGTCCGCCCCACCCTCGGGGACACCCAGCCGCCCGGCCGCGAAGGCGCGCAGCGCCAGGTCGGCGCACCGGCTGGACGTGGTCAGATCCGGGTCGCAGAGCAGCGCGGCCAGCAGCGGCCGCAGAAAGCCGTCGATGGTGCGGGCGGGCAGGCCGCGCGCCGCGAGCGCCTCGGCGGCCGGCGCCTCCGGCCGGCGCAGCAGCCGTTCGGCGGGCGTGGCCACGAGCCGGGTGAGCGCGGCGCCGAGCCGGGCCTGGTCCACGGCCGAGCCGAGCGGTGCCCCGGCCCGTACCCGTGGTGGTGCGGTGGTCGAGCCGGTGCGCGGCGGCCGGGGCAGCGCCCCGCTCCGGGGAGCACCGGCGAGGGCGCGTACGGCATGGAGGGCGCCCCTCGCGCGCCCTCCGCCCGCGTGCGCGCCCGCTTGCGCGCCCGCGCGTTGGTGGCGTCCATCGCTGTGCAGCAGGACCCCGGGCGCGAACGGACGCAGGGTGAGCGCGTCCAGCCCGGGGGTCAGGGCCAGTTCGGGATACGCCGTGGACAGCAGCTGCCCGATCCGGTCGAGCCGGAAGCCGTCGATCTTCTCGGTCGCCATGCGGCCGCCCACGCAAGGGGCGGCCTCCAGGACCGTGGTCGTCACTCCTGCGCTGGTCAGCCGATGCGCCGCGGACAGTCCGGCGATCCCGGCTCCCACGATGACGACGTCCGCCTGGTACGCGAGCTCAAGCACGTGCCCCTCCTCGAGGTTGCGCGGCCGGTGGAGACGTCATGCCCCCAACTGGCTTCCGGGATACCCGAGTTCGGATCGAGGGTAGGGCCGCGATCGGTCGGGAACAGTCGCGCACGGACAGGGCACGGTCGCACGGCGGTCGCATACGGTCCCGAAAGGACGTCAGGCGGCTCGGAGGGCGTCCTCGATCCCGGGGAACGCGAAGGTGAACCCCGACTCCAGCAGCCGCTTCGGCACCACCCGCGCGCTGCCCAGCACATCCCTGGCCATCTCACCCAGCACCCTCCGCAGCACCGGCGCCGGTACCGCGAACACCGTCGGCCGGCGCAGCACCCGCCCCATGGCCGCGGTGATCTCACGGTTCGTCAGCGGCTCGGGCGCGGTCAGATTGAACGGCCCCGACAGGTCGTCACGGTCCAGGAGATGCCGGATCGCCGCCACCTCGTCGTGCAGCGCGATGTACGACCAGTACTGCCGCCCGTCCCCCATCCGTCCCCCGAGCCCCGCCAGGAACAGCGGGAACAGCCGCCCCCAGGCGCCGCCGCCGCGCGCCACGACCAGCCCGGTCCGGGTGAACGCCGTGCGCACCCCGGCCGCCCGCGCCGGTTCCGCCGCCGCCTCCCACTCCACGCACAGCTCCGGCAGGAAGCCCCGGCCTGCGGGCGCGCTCTCGTCGACGACCCGCTCGCCCGTCTCGCCGTAATAGCCCATCGCGCTGCCGTTCACGAACACCCGAGGCCGCTCGTCGAGCGAGGCCACCGCCTTCGCGAGGGCGGCCGTCCCGTGCACCCGGCTGTCATGGATCCGCCGCTTGTACGCGTCCGTCCAACGGTGGTCGCCGACCCCCGCACCCGCCAGGTTGACCACGGCGGAGCACCCGGCGAGCCCGGCCGCGTCCACCCGCCCCCGCTCGGGATCCCAGCGCACCTCCGCCTCGCTCCGGGGCGCGTGGCGCACCAGGCGGACCACCTCGTGCCCGTCGGCGGTCAGGGACCGGACCAGGGCGCTGCCGATGAGACCGGACGCGCCGGCCACCGCGATTCGCGTACGTTCCATGCGTCCATCCTGCCGTGTGACCTCGGAAAATCGCCGTCCTGACCGGGTACCCGCGTCGTAAGGTGCCGCGCATGACCCACCTGCCGAACCTCACCGACGCCCGCATACGCCCCGCCCGGCCCGAGGACGACGAGACGCTCGCCCTCATCGACCGCCTGACCTGGTCCCCCCTGCACGCGGTCATGCCCCGACCGCAGCCGCCGTACAGCGCCTTCTTCGACGAACGGCACCACCCCGAGGAGCACCTGGTCGCCGAGGTGGACGGCCGCGTCGCCGGCTACATCCGGCTCGGCCGCCCCACCGAACTCGCCGTCAACGCACACGTACGCCAGATCCAGGGCCTCGCCGTCCGCGACGAGGCCCGCGGCCGGGGCGTCGGACGCGCGCTGGTCCGGGCGGCCGTCGAGGAGGCCCGCCGGCTCGGCGCCCGCCGCGTCACCCTTCGCGTCCTCGGCCACAACACCGTGGCCCAAAACCTCTACGCGTCCGAGGGGTTCGTGGTGGAGGGCGTCCTGCCGGAGGAGTTCCTCCTGGACGGCTCGTACGTGGACGACGTGTTCATGGGCCGCTCCCTCCTCTGAGCCCGCCGCTACGAGCCTCTGAGCTCGCCGCTACGAGCCTCTGAGCTCGCCGCTACGAGCCTCTGAGCTCGCCGCTACGAGCCGCTGAGCCCGCCGCTACGAGCTGGTCGGCTCGCCCGTGTCCACCGCCGCCGTCGCCGCAGTCGCCCGCCGGGCGTCCTCGGCGACCTCGGCGGCCGTCAGGACGTACCCCGTCTCGGCGTCGGAGGTGGAGCGGGCGAAGACGACACCGAAGACCCGGCCGTCGGTGGTCAGCAGCGGGCCGCCGGAGTTGCCGGGACGGACGGTGGAACGGATCGAGTAGATCTCCCGGGTGACGGTCCCGTCGTTGTAGATGTTCCGCCCGGTCGCGTCGACCCGGTTCGCCACCGTCGCCGCCTGGAGGTTCAGACCGCCGTCCTCCGGATACCCCGCGACCACCGCGGAGTCCCCGCGCGAGGCGTCGTCGTCGAACCGCAGCACCGGCGCCCGCAGCTCCGGCACGTACAGCACGGCCACATCCTTGGCGGGGTCGAACAGCACCACCCGCGCCTCGTACGACCGCCCCACGCCCCCGATCCGTACGGTCGGGTCGTCGATGCCCGCCACCACGTGCGCGTTGGTCATCACCCGCTCGCGGGCGTACACGAACCCGCTGCCCTCGCGGCCCTGGTCGCCCGCGACGCCCTCGATCTTCACCGTGCTCAGCTCGGCCGCGCTGGTGGCCGCCGGGGTGACGCTGTCTCCGGTGGGCCTGGCCACCTCCGCCGTGGACTCGTTCTCGAACGGGTTGAAGACCTGAGGGAAGCCCGCCTCGGTGAGCGCCGACGTGGCCCGCGAGAACCAGGCCGGGGTGGTGTCCGGCATCGTGTCCTGCACCGCCTCCAGCAGCCGCGAGTCCCGGATCGCCGACGTCACCACCGGAGTCGACGACACGGCCAGCACGCTCGCCGCCACCCAGGCCACGATCAGCACCGCCACCGAGTTCGCCACCGCCCCGCCGACCCCGTCGGCCATCCTGAGCGGCCCCCGCTCCAGCTCCCGGCGCAACCGCAGCGCCAGCCGCCCCGCCAGCTCGTGCCCCACCGCCGCCGGCACCAGCACGGTGAGCACCGCCGTGACCGTCGCCGCCGTGGTGCCCGGCGCCACCAGGTCCATCACCCATGGCAGGATCCACACGCCCACCACCGCGCCGCCCACGAAACCGGCCAGCGACACACAGCCGGCCACCAGTCCCCGCCGGTAGCCCGACCCGGCGTACACCAGGATCACCAGCACCAGCAGGATGTCGAGCAGGTCCACGGAGCCGCCTTTCTCTCGGACCCCTTAGTACGCGGGGGACAGGCCCGGTGATCAGCCTCGCGCGCGTGACCCGCCCACGACCGGTCGCGCGCGCGTGTGACCCGGAAAACGTCCCGGACCGGGATGATGGTTCCACCGGGTGGCACAGCACACATCGCGGACGGAACGGAACCGGCCCACAGTGGGTCCATGCGTGCCATTCGACAGGTACTCCTTCGCGCGCGCGGACTCGCCCGAAGGACCACGCCTGAGCCGTGCGCCCGGCGCGGTGGCCGCGCCCGCTCCTGGTGGCCCTGGCCTGTCTGCCCGGGCTCGCCGCCGTCGCGGCCCTGGCGCTGTGCGTGGGCGGTGTCGAGCACGCCGTCACCGCGTCCCTGGCCGCCCGCCCCGTGCAGCGGGCCGCACAGCCCCCGGCGCACTCCGCCGCCCGGCCGCGCATCGTGCCGCGCTCGGTCTGGGTGGCCGACGCCGCGCGCGCCCAGCCGCCCCCGCGCTACGACGACAAGGTCGTCGCCGTCTTCGTCCACCACACCGACTCGCCCAACGGCTACGACTGCGCCGACGCGCCCCGCATCATCCGCCACCTCTACGCGGGCCAGACCGGCAGCCGCCACTGGGACGACATCGGCTACAACTTCCTCGTCGACCGCTGCGGCACCATCTACGAGGGCCGCGCGGGCGGCCCCGACCGGCCCGTCACCGGCGCGCACACCCAGGGCTTCAACCACCGCACGACCGGCATCGCCGCCCTCGGCACGTTCACCTCCGGCGTCCCCGTCCCGCAGGCCATGGTCGACTCGATCGCGGCCCTCGCCGCCTGGAAGCTCGGCCTGGCGGACGTCGACCCGCGCGCGAGCGTCCGTCTGACCTCCAGCAACAGCGGCAGCCGGCACGCGGCGGGCACCGCGGCCGCCCTGCCCGCCCTCGGGGGCCACAAGGATGCCTACATGACCAGCTGCCCCGGCGCGGCCCTCACCGCCCGGCTGCCGGAGATCCGCCGGACGGCGGCCCGCCTCCAGGGCCGGACGTTCACAGGAACGCCTCAGGCGCCGTTCAGGGTTCTCCCATCCCCGCCGCCTACGGTCATGCACAACACAAGCCGACCGAGGTGGGGATCATGAACGGCACCACGCACAGCACCACGCACACCAGCGCGCACACCAGTGAGAAGACGGCGGCCGGCTGGCACCGGGCCGCCCGCAGCCCCTGGACGATCGTCTGCGCCGTGGCCGCGGTCGTCCTCGGCCCTGCCACGGCCACCGCGTCCGCCCTGGAGCAGGCCAACAAGGCACCACTGCACCACGCCGTGCGGGCCGAGCAGCAGGCCTACATCCCGATGGACGCCGCACGCCGCCGCACCGCGGCCTGACCCCGGCCAAGACCCCGGCCCCGGCAGGTTCCCTCCGTCGGACGGCTCCGCACCGCGGCCTGACTCCGGCCGAGGCCCCGGACCCGGCTCCGGACCCGGACCCGGACCCGGACCCAGCAGGTTCACTCCCTGAAGCGCTCCCACAGCAGGGGATACCGCTCCGCGAGCGCCCGCTCGTTCTCGAAGTCGAGCGGAGTGCCCTCGGGCTCCGCCGGGGCGGGCGCGATGCCCAGGTCCGGCGCGACGGTTCCGGTGAGCTGTTCATAGGCCTCGTCGGCCGCGTAGCCCAGCTCCTCGCCGTCGCCGTCGATCTCCTCGTCGAACTCGCCCAGCAGATCCGCGAGCGAGTCCGGGTCGTGCACGGCACCCTCGTACACCTCTCGGCCCTGACCGATCAGCCAGCACCGGAAGAAGTCGAAGGCGTCGTCGCTCGCCCCGTCCAGCAGTACCCAGGCGGCGCCCCACAGATCCCAGGTGTACGCCCGGTTGAAGCGGGCCTCGAAGTGACGGGCGAAGTCCAGCACCATGTCGGGGTCCAGCTGGACCAGCCGCTCCACCAGCAGGTCGGCCTGCTCCTCCGGGTCGCCCTCGGCGGCCTCCCGGGTGTCGTCGACCAGCTCCCAGAACTCCGTCTCGTCCATCACGCGTCCCAGCATCGTGCCTGGACGGGCCGCCCGCACCTGGAGTGCGGGCGATCACCCGGGCCGGTACAGCGCCACCAGCCGGGCCGCGTCCTCGGCGAAACGGCGCCGCAGCGTCTGTGGGGAGACCACCTCCGCCTCCGGTCCCAGCGCGGCGAGTTGGCTGTGCGCCACCTCCTCGGACTCGACGCCCAGGGTGACCGTCACCCATCCCCGCGCGTCGGGTTCCCCGGCCCCCGCGAGCGCGTCCCGAGCGGCCACCGGGTCGACGGCGTACGGCAGTCGGCGCAGGCCCGCCGGCGAGAGCCGTACGACGACCTCCGCGCGCAGGATCGACCGCGCGAACCGCTCCGCCTGACCCGCCCAGAAACCGGGCAGATCGAACTCCTGGTCCCTGCCGAAACGCTCCGCGAGCGGTTCCGCGGAGGTGAACCGGTCGATCCGGTACGTCCGGAAGGCCTCCGCCTCGGCCACTCTCGCGCACAGGTACCAGACGCCCGCCTTGAGCACGAGACCGTACGGCTCCAGCTCCCGCACGGCCTCCGCCGCACCCCGGTGGTAGCGGGCGGCGAGCCGACGGTCGTCCCACACCGCGTCCGCGATCACGGGCAGCAGCGGGGGTGTCTCCGGCTCCTGGAACCAGGCCGGCGCGTCCAGATGGAAGCGCTGTGCCGCCGCCGTCGGGGCGTCCCTGAAGGACGGCATCAGTGCCGCCGACACCTTCAGGCGGGCCAGCGAGGCCGCGTCCTCCAGGCCCATCTCCCGGAGCGCGCCCGGTACGCCGCTCAGGAACAGGGCCTCCGCCTCGCCGCGGGCCAGACCGGTGAGGCGGGTGCGGTAGCCGTCCACCAGGCGGTAGCCGCCGGCCCGCCCGCGCTCGGCGTACACCGGGACGCCCGCCTCCGACAGGGCCTGGGCGTCCCTGGTGACCGTCCGCTCCGACACCTCCAGCTCCCGCGCCAGCTCGGCGGCGGTCATGGCGGGCCGGGCCTGAAGAAGCAGCACCATCTTGATGAGCCGGGCAGCACGCATACCCGCATGATGCCGCGTGGCACCGACAGGGACGCCGGACGGGCCGCCGTACCCGTATCCCGCCGCCCCACCCACCGAGGAGGCGGGTGGTGGTTGGGCACAGGGCGGGGGCCGGGCGCCGGGTGAGGCCCACGGGGGCCGGGCAGCGCGAAGGGGCGCGGTGGCCGATGCCGCCGCGCCCCTCGTCGTACGGACCCCGGGCCTACAGCCCGTACCGCTCGCGTGCTTCCTTCACCGCCGTCGCCCGGACCTCGCCGCGGCGGGCCAGCTGGGCGAGGGCCGCGACCACGATCGACTCCGCGTCGACACCGAAGTGGCGGCGCGCGGCGTCACGGGTGTCGGACAGACCGAACCCGTCCGCGCCGAGCGAGGAGTAGTCCTGCTCGACCCACTGCGCGATCTGGTCCGGAACCTGGCGCATGTAGTCGGAGACCGCGAGCACCGGCCCGTCGGCACCCTGGAGCGCCTGACGGACGTACGGCACCCGCTCCTCGCCGCGCAGCAGCGCCGCGTCGGCCTCCAGCGCGTCGCGCCGCAGCTCGGTCCAGGAGGTCGCGGACCAGACGTCGGCGGCCACCCCCCACTCCTCGGCGAGCAGCTTCTGCGCCTTCAGCGTCCAGTGGATCGCCGTACCGGAGCCCAGCAGCTGGATGCGCGGCGGGATGGTGGTCCCCCCGGGCTCGAGCGAAGCCGAGAGGTTGGGGGAGACCGGCGCGAGGCCGGCCGACTCCGCCGTGTTGAAGCGGTACAGACCCTTGACGATGGCCTCGTCGATGCCGAGGCCGGACGGCTTGGCGGGCTGCGGCATCGGCTCGTTGTAGACGGTCAGGTAGTAGAAGACGTCCTGGTCCTCACCCGGCGCCGCCTCGCCGTACATCCGGCGCAGACCGTCCTTGACGATGACGGCGATCTCGTAGGCGAACGCCGGGTCGTACGACAGCGCGGCCGGGTTCGTCGCCGCGATCACCGGCGAGTGGCCGTCGGCGTGCTGTAGGCCCTCGCCCGTCAGGGTGGTCCGGCCGGCCGTGGCGCCGACGAGGAAGCCGCGGCCGAGCTGGTCGCCGAGCTGCCACATCTGGTCGGCCGTGCGCTGCCAGCCGAACATCGAGTAGAAGATGTAGAACGGGATCATCGCTTCGCCGTGCGTGGAGTACGCGGTGGACGCGGCGATGAAGTCGGCCATCGAACCGGCCTCGGTGATCCCCTCGTTGAGGATCTGGCCGTTCTTGGCCTCCTTGTAGTACATCAGCTGGTCGCGGTCGACCGGCTCGTACGTCTGGCCCTTGGGGGAGTAGATCCCGAGCGACGGGAACAGCGACTCCATGCCGAAGGTGCGCGCCTCGTCGGGGACGATCGGCACCCACCGCCTGCCGGTCTCCTTGTCGCGGACCAGGTCCTTGACCAGCCGGACGAACGCCATGGTGGTGGCGATGTTCTGGGTGCCGGAGCCCTTGTCGAAGGAGGTGAACGCCTTCTCCGCGGGGGCGGGCAGCGGGGCCAGCGGGTGCGTACGGCGGGCCGGGGCCGGACCGCCGAGGGCCGCGCGGCGCTCCTGGAGGTAGCGGACCTCGGGGGAGTCGGCGCCGGGGTGGCCGTACGGCACGACCCCGTCGTCGAACCGGCTGTCCGGGATCGGCAGCTCCAGCAGGTCGCGCATCGCCTTGAACTCGTCCACCGAGAGCTTCTTCATCTGGTGGTTGGCGTTCTTCGACGCGAAGCCCTCACCGAGGGTGTGGCCCTTGACCGTCTGGGCCAGGACGACCGTCGGGGCGCCCTTGTGCTCGACGGCCGCCTTGTAGGCCGCGTACACCTTGCGCGCCTCGTGGCCGCCGCGCGAGAGGTGGAAGCACTCCAGGATCTTGTCGTCGCTCAGCAGCTTCGCCATCTCGACGAGCGCCGGGTCGGCGCCGAAGAAGTCCTGGCGGATGTAGGCGGCGTCGCGCGTCTGGTACGTCTGCACCTGGGCGTCGGGCACCTGGCGCAGGCGGCGTACGAGCGCGCCCGTGGTGTCGAGCCGGAACAGCTCGTCCCAGGCGGTGCCCCACAGCGTCTTGACGACGTTCCAGCCGGCGCCACGGAACTGGGCCTCCAGCTCCTGCACGATCTTGAAGTTCGCGCGGACCGGGCCGTCGAGGCGCTGGAGGTTGCAGTTGATGACGAAGGTGAGGTTGTCCAGCTCCTCGCGGGCGGCGAGTGCGAGCGCCGCCGTCGACTCGGGCTCGTCCATCTCACCGTCGCCGAGGAACGCCCAGACGTGCGAGCTGGAGACGTCCTTGATGCCGCGGTTGGTCAGGTAGCGGTTGAAGCGCGCCTGATAGATCGCGGAGAGCGGGCCGAGGCCCATCGACACCGTGGGGAACTCCCACAGCCAGGGCAGCCGCCGCGGGTGCGGGTACGACGGAAGGCCGTTGCCGCCCGCCTCCTGACGGAAGTTGTCCAGGTGCGCCTCGGTCAGCCGGCCGTCGAGGAAGGCGCGGGCGTAGATGCCGGGGGAGGCGTGGCCCTGGATGTAGAGCTGGTCGCCCGAGCCGGGGGAGTCCTGGGACTCCTTGCCCTGGAAGAAGTGGTTGAAGCCGGTCTCGTACAGCCAGGCCGCGGAGGCGAAGGTGGCGATGTGGCCGCCGACGCCGTGTTTCGCACCGCGGGTCACCATGGCCGCCGCGTTCCAGCGGTTCCAGGCGGTGATCCGGGCCTCCATCGCCTCGTCACCCGGCGCTGCGGGTTCGGCGGCGGTGGGGATGGTGTTGACGTAGTCGGTCTCGAGCAGCTTGGGCAGCGCGATGCCGTTGCCCTCTGCACGCTCCAGGGTGCGCCGCATCAGGTATGCGGCACGGTGCGGCCCGGCCGCCTGGGTGACCGCGTCCAGTGAGGCCTGCCATTCGGCGGTCTCCTCCGGGTCCCGGTCGGGGAGCTGGTCGAGCGCGCTCGGCTGGATGGCGTGGGGGTCGGTCATGTCGCCGCCTTCCTCAGTCGAAGGGGGTTCCCTCATCGGTAAGGGTTCGGAGGTGCCCTTTGTCTTTGGCAGGACAGGGCGTGGGGCTCTGGACGGTGTCGTGGTACGACCCCGTCGCGAAGCCCGTCGGCGACTGTAACCCCCTGATCGATGATCGATCAAAGGGTTGAGGGCGAAAACCCCTTGATCACGAGAAAGTAGGCACGGGGTGTCTCGGCCAGAGGCACGCGGTGCCGCATTTTCGAAAGGTTTTCGCAGGTGAGGCCACGTATGAGCGAATGCGCGCTCAAGGTCGCCCAGGGCTCCGGGCGGGACCGCGGACAGGGTTTCCGGCACGCCCCGCGCTCATGTCCGCGCTCACGGCCGGGGCGCGCAGCCCAGCACATGCGCCTTCACGATCTCCGCGATCCGCGGGTCCTGCCGCTTGAAGGCCGCCACCAGCTCCTCGTGCTCCTCCGCGTACGACTGCTGCACCGTCCCCAGCCAGCGGATCGACAGCGCCGTGAACACCTCGATGCCGAGGCCCTCCCAGGTGTGCAGCAGCACGGAGTTGCCGGCCGCGCGGACCAGCTCACGGTGGAAGCCCACCGTGTGCCGCACCTGGCCGGTCCCGTCCGACGCCCGGTCGGCCTCGTACAGCGCGGCCACATGCGGTTCCAGCGCCGAGCAGTCCTGGGCCAGCCGCCGCGCCGCCAGCTCCGCGGCGATCGCCTCCAGACCGGCCCGGACCGGATAGCTCTCCTCCAGGTCGGCCGCGGTCAGGTTCCGCACCCGTACGCCCTTGTTCGGCGCGGACTCGATCAGCCGCAGCGACTCCAGCTCGCGCAGCGCCTCGCGCACCGGCGTCTGACTGACCTCCAGCTCGGTGGCGATCCGCCGCTCCACGATCCGCTCGCCCGGCTTCCAGCGCCCGCTGACGATCCCCTCCACGATGTGCTCGCGGATCTGCTCGCGCAGCGAGTGGACGACGGGCGCGGTCATGAGGGCTCCTTAGGGAGGGGCCGCCCATCGGCCCCGGGGGCGTTTGACGTTTAGACAATAAGGCCGGTTCGCTCCCCGGGTGGAGCGCGCGGGCACGCTTCAGCGCAGGTGAGACGAGACTTACACGCTCATTACGCCGCGCCTCGCCGGGCGTTCCGCCCCCCACCTCTGGCGAAGGAAGCCCCATGGACGCGAACGCGCGCGCCCCCGCCCGAGGAACCGGGCGGGGGCGCCGTACAACCCTGTGCGCTGACTGACTACAGGCCGAGCTCGACCTCGAACTCGCCCGCCTCCAGGATCGCCTTCACCGCGGTCAGGTACCGCGCCGCGTCGGCCCCGTCCACCAGGCGGTGGTCGTAGGACAGCGTCAGGTACGTCATGTCGCGGACGCCGATGACCGTACCCTCCTCCGTCTCGATGACGGCCGGACGCTTCACCGTCGCCCCGATACCGAGGATCGCGACCTGCCCCGGCGGCACGATGATCGTGTCGAAGAGCGCACCGCGCGAACCGGTGTTGGAGATGGTGAAGGTCGCGCCGGACAGCTCGTCCGGAGTGATCTTGTTGCCGCGGACCTTGCCGGCCAGCTCGGCCGTGGCCTTGGCGATACCGGCGATGTTCAGGTCGCCCGCGCCCTTGATGACCGGGGTCATCAGGCCCTTCTCCGAGTCCACCGCGATACCGACGTTCTCGGAGTCGAAGTAGGTGATCGTGTTCTCGGACTCGTTGATCTTGGCGTTGATGACCGGGTGGGCCTTCAGCGCCTGCGCGGCGGCCTTGACGAAGAACGGCATCGGCGAGAGCTTGACGCCCTCACGGGCCGCGAAGGAGTCCTTCGCCTTGGCGCGCAGCCTCATCAGGCGGGTGACGTCGACCTCGACGACCGACGACAGCTGGGCCTGCTCGTGCAGCGCCTTGACCATGTTGTCGCCGATGACCTTGCGGATGCGGGGCATCTTGACGGTCTGGCCACGCAGCGGGGAGGCCTCCAGCGCGGGGGCCTTCCTCGCGGCGGCCGGCGCGGCAGCGGCCGGAGCCGGGGCAGCGGCCTTCGCGGCCTCGGCGGCGGCGATGACGTCCTGCTTGCGGATACGACCGCCGACGCCGGTGCCCTTGACCGAGCCCAGGTCGACACCGTTCTCGGCGGCGAGCTTGCGCACCAGCGGGGTGACGTAGGCACCCTCGTCGGTGGCCTGCGCGCCGGCGGGAGCCGGGGCGGCCGGGGTGACCGGCGCGGGCGCGGCCGGCGCGGGCGCCGGAGCGGCCGGAGCCGG
>NZ_MPOH02000015.1:1162128-1181056 GCF_001896135.2 Streptomyces phaeoluteigriseus | reverse complement strand
GAACGGACGCTTCCTTTGTACTCACCCGAGAGACTCTCTCAGGCTTTCCTCCGGGCGCTTCCCTTCGGTCTTGCGTTTCCGACTCTATCAGACCGTTTCCCGATCCGATTTCCTCGGCGCTTTCCAGGTTCCCGCTTTTCTTTCGCGGTTTCCCTTTCCGGCGGTTCCGACTCTATCAGATCCTTTCGGCGCTGATTCCCCGTCAGAGGGGGGTTGCCTTCCCGGCTGTTGGGCCGTTCCGACGTCTCAAACCTTAGCGGATCCTCCCCGGCGAGCGCTAATCGAGCTGCCGGGCCCAAATCGAATTGAATTCGGGCACGCCGAATTACAACCCCGCTGGGAGATCTTGCTTTGGTTGAGTGCCGCTACTGCGGCGGAGGTGTCACCGAAGAACCGTTACGGCTCCGCGGCAACCCGAAGAACCTTACGGATCGACCGCGGGCGTGTCAAGCGGCTCCTGTCAAGATCTTTTAGTCCAGGTCGGTGAGGCGGCCGCCGGCGTCCGGCTGGGCGTGCTCCACCCTGCGCAGCAGCCTGGTCAGGACGTCACCGAGGGCGGTGCGGTCGTCGGCGGAGAGGTCCTGGAGCAGGTCCTCCTCGAAGACCGTCGCCAGCCGCATCGCCTCGAGCCACTTCTCCCGGCCCTCGGTCGTCAGCTCCACGATCACTCGCACACGGTTGGTCTCGTCCCGCTTCCGGGTCACCAGATCCTCCGCGACCATGCGGTCGATCCGGTGGGTCATCGCGGCCGGCGTCAGACCGAGCCGCTTGGCCAGTTCGCTGGGGCCCATCCGGTAGGGGGCGCCGGAGAGGACGAGCGCCTTGAGGACCTCCCAGTCGGCGTTGCTGATGCCGAGCGCGGCGGTCTGGCGGCCGTAGGCGACGTTCATGCGGCGGTTCAGGCGGGAGAGCGCCGAGACGATCTTCTCGACCTGGGGGTCGAGGTCCTGGAACTCGCGCTGGTAGGCGGCGATCTGCTCTTCGAGGGTCGGCTCGCCGCCGATGCCTGTGCTGCCGGGGGTGTCGCCCATGGGGGTCAGTATCGCATGCGGCTCGTTCGCGTTGAAGTTCTTCGGAGTGTACTGTTTAGCTTCGAAATTTATCTTCGAAGTCTTCGGTTCTAAGAGCTGAGACTCACCACTACCTGAGAGAGGTGAACGTGACCAGGGCCATGGGCGCAGCGATGCGCCGGATCCACGTGGGCAACGCACTCAGCGCGTTCGGGCTCGGCTTCACCGTCCCCTACCTGTACGTCTATGTGGCGCAGGTGCGTGGGCTCGGTGCCATGACGGCGGGGCTCGTCCTCGCCGTGTTCGCCGTGGCCGCGCTGATCGTGCTGCCGTTCGCCGGCCGGGCGATCGTGCGGCGCGGCCCGTTGCCGGTGCTGATCGCCGCCCTGGTCACCGCCGCGCTGGGCGCGCTGAGCCTGGGGCTGGCCGGCAACGCCACCGCCGTACTGGCGGCCGCCGGCGCGCTGGGGGCCGGGCAGGCCGTGATGCAGCCGGCGCTCGCCACGATGATCGTGGACTGCTCGACCGCTGAGACGCGGTCCAGGGCCTTCGCGACGCAGTTCTTCCTCCAGAATCTGGGGCTGGGGGTCGGCGGCCTCATCGGCGGGCATCTCGTCGACACCACGCGGGTGTCCTCCTTCACGCTGCTGTTCGCGATCGAGGCGGCGATGTTCCTGCTGCTGGTCGTGGTGCTCGCCGGCGTGCGGATGCCGCGTTCGCCGCGGGTGGAGGGTGCTCCGCAGGGGTCCGCGAAGGGCGGCTGGAAGCAGTTGCTCGGCAACCGCGCCATGGTGCAGCTGTCCGTCCTGGGCTTCGTGCTGTTCTTCGCCTGCTACGGACAGTTCGAGTCGGGGCTCAGTGCGTACGGCGTCGAGGCCGCGGGCATTTCGACGTCCGCCCTCGGGACCGCGCTGGCCGCCAACACCGCGGTGATCGTCGTCGCGCAGTTCGCGGTGCTGAGGTTCGTCGAGCGGCAGAAGCGGTCGCGAGTGATCGCGGCCGTGGGGCTGATCTGGGCGCTGGCGTGGGCCGTGGCCGGGTACGCCGGGCTCGGGAACGGCAGCCAGGAGATGGCGACGGCCGCCTTCGTGTCGACGTACGCGCTGTTCGGGCTGGGCGAGGCGATGTTGTCGCCGACGGTCGCGCCGCTGGTGGCCGATCTGGCGCCGACCGGGCTCGCGGGGCAGTACAACTCGGCGTTCGCGCTGGTCAAGCAGTTGGCGCTGGCGGTCGGACCGGCTGTGGGCGGGCCGATGGGGGCCTCGCTGCACGCGCCCTACGTCGCGACGTTCCTGCTGTTCTCGCTGGGAATCACCGTGCTCGCGCTGCGGCTGGGGCGGCAGCTCACCCTCGAACAGGATCAGCCGTGGGTGGCACGGAAGCGGGTGGTGGCCCGGGGTGGGGCCGCTGTGGAGCCCGTCGCCGTGGAGGCGTGAGGTAGGAGGAGCGGAGGCGGCCGTCGTCGGGAGGCGACGGCCGCCTTTTCGTGCCGCCGGAGGGTGGCTGTCGGCGGTGGGCTGTCGGCGGTGGGCCGTCAGCGGTGGGCCGTCACCAGGGTGGCGGTGAAGGGGAAGGTCGTCGTGTCGGCGGGAAGGGCCGCGCGGATGGTGTCGGCGGCTCGGGTGAGGGCTTCCTCGCCCCCGGTCTCGGTGATCGTCTGGCCCCAGGGGATCGCGGAGAGGTGGCCGCGGACGTAGTCCTGAAGTGGGGGGAGGGTGACGGTGAAGGTGAGGTCGCGGCGGGTCGGCCGGCGGAAGCCCGTGTGGTCGAGGGCCGCGGTGAGGCGGTCGGCGCTGTGGAAGGCGGCCCGGAAGACCGCTGCCGTCTCCGGGTCGCCGTACCGCTCCACGGCGCCGAGCTGGGCGACGAAGTAGGGGGAGGCTTCGAGGTTCGACCAGACGGTGGCGGCGAAGCGGCCTCCGGGGCGCAGGACGCGGGCGGTCTCCCGCAGGGCCGCGTCGAGGTCGGGGAAGAACTGGGCGCCCTGCTGACACAGGACCGCGTCGAAGGCCGCGTCCGGGTAGGGGAGGTCGTCGGCGGGGGCGGTGGTGAACTCGATGTCGGGGTAGAGGCGCGGGTGGCGGTCCACGGCGACCTTGAGCATCGCCTCGTTGGCGTCGGCTCCGGCGACGCGGCCGGTGGGGCCGGCCTGTGCGGCGGCGGCGCGGGCCGCGAAGCCGGTGCCGCACGCGAGGTCGAGGACGGTGGCGCCGGGGTAGAGGTCCGCGGCGTCCACGAGTGCGGTCACGAATGGCGCCATGATGGGCGCGACGTAGTGCTCGTAGCGCTCGGGGGCGCTTCCCTTGAGGTGAAAGCCCGTTGCGTCTGCCATGGGGAGCTACTAGCACCGGGGGGCGCGTTCGCCTAGGTGGCGCGCGCGAGGGAATGCGTGTTCGGGACCGGTTTCAGTCGGTGGGCTTGGGCAGGACGAACTCGCACCACACCGCTTTCCCGCCGCCCGGGGTGCGTCTGCTGCCCCAGCTGGTGGCGATCGTGGCGACGATGGCGATGCCCCGGCCCGACTCGTCGGCCGGCTCGGCACGGCGGCGTCGCGGCAGGTGGTCGTCGCCGTCGGTGACCTCGATGATCAGACGGCGGTCGGTGCGGCGCAGTCGCAGGCGCATGGGCGGGATGCCGTGCTGGAGCGAGTTGGCGACGAGTTCGCTGGTGGCGAGGACGCCCAGGTCGTGCAGTTCGGCGGGGAAGCGCCAGCTGGTGAGGACGCCGGAGGCGAAGGCACGCGCGCGGGGGGCCGCTTCGACGCCGCCGAGCAGTTCCAGGGCGGCATTGCGGAACAGCTCGCTGTCGGGGCCGGTGCGGGCGGGGTGCTGGAGGACCAGGACGGCCACGTCGTCGTCGTGGTCGGCGGTGACGCCCGCCGAGCGGACCAGGCGGTCGCAGACCACCTGGGGGGTGCCGGTGGCGCCGGCCAGGGCTCGCTCCAGGGCGGCGATGCCCTCGTCGAGGTCCTCGTTGCGCCGCTCGACCAGCCCGTCGGTGTAGAGGACGGCGGTGGAGCCGGGGCCGAGGGGGATCGAGCCCGAGGCGTGCATCCAGCCGCCCGTGCCGAGCGGCGGGCCGGTGGGTTCGTCGGCGCGCAGGACGGTGCCGCTCTCGTCGCGGACCAGGATCGGCAGGTGGCCCGCGGAGGCGTACACCAGCCGTCCCTCGTTGGGGTCGTGGATGGCGTAGACGCAGGTGGCGATCTGGTTGGCGTCGATCTCCATGGCGAGGCCGTCGAGGAGCTGGAGGATCTCGTGCGGTGGGAGGTCGAGGCGGGCGTAGGCGCGGACGGCCGTGCGGAGCTGGCCCATGACGGCCGCCGCGCGGACGCCGCGGCCCATGACGTCGCCGATGACGAGGGCGGTGCGGCCGCCGCCGAGGGTGATGACGTCGTACCAGTCGCCGCCGACGGCCGCTTCGGTGCCGCCGGGGTGGTAGGTGGCGGCGATGCGCAGGTCGTCGGGTTCTTCCAGCTCCTGGGGGAGCAGGGAGCGCTGGAGGGTGACGGCGGTCTCCCGCTGGCGGCGCTCGCTGGCTCTGAGGCGTTCGGCGGCTTCGGCGTGGTCGGTGACATCGGTGGCGAACACCAGTACGGCGCCCTCGCCGTGGTTCTCCGGGACCGGGGTGCAGGTGAAGGTGTACGAGCGGCCGTCGGGGGCCTTGCGGGACTTGAGGGTGCGGGGCTTGCCGCTGCGATGGGCCTGGTCGAGGAGGGGCATCAGGCCGAGTTCGCGCAGCTCGGGGAGGGCCAGGGCGGCCGGTTCGCCGATGGAACGTGCGCCGAAGGCTGCCGTGTAGGCGTCGTTGACGTAGGCGAGGCGGTGGTCGTGGCCGTGCACGAGGGCGACGAGGGCCGGGACGCGGTCGAGGACCTCGCGGGCCGGGAGTTCGTCGACGGCGGGCACCGGGGGCGGCTCGTCGGTGAGTTGTTCGACGCGGGCCGCGGGTACGGAGCCCGGTCCGGAGCCCTCGCTCCGCCGGTCGGTGGTGGTGACCGGGTGCTCGGCTCGCGCGGCGGCGGCGCGGCGCTGCGTTCCGGGGAGCCGGGCGCTCCAGCGCGTGAAGTTCACGGATCCTTGCCTCGTGTAGTCGTCGACGCCGGCTCCGGGACCGGCCTGGGCTCCGGGGCCGCGCGGCGGTGGCCGCACATTGTTACAGCACCCGGGGTGTGGAGCACGGGGTAACAGCCTCGTGGGTCGGCAGGGGCGGGTGGTGGCCCGCCCGAGGGCTCGGGAGGGGCGTTGAGCAGGGAGCAGTCTGGCAGGGCGGATGCCGTCCGGGCCGACATTCGTCAGACGTGGGGGCGGCCGGTGGAGTTCCTGGATCGGGTCAGGACGACCCCTTCGGGTCGCCGGAAGCCTCGTCAGAAGGCTTTCCACCGGCTGCGAGTTCGAACTCCGCGCGGGGGTGTTCGAGAGATCCGAGCGAGACGATCTCTCGCTTGAAGAGTCCCGACAGCGTCCATTCCGCGAGGACGCGCGCCTTGCGGTTGAAGGTGGGGACGCGGCTGAGGTGGTAGGCGCGGTGCATGAACCAGGCCGGGTAGCCCTTCAGCTTGCGCCCGTAGACGTGCGCGACGCCCTTGTGCAGCCCGAGGGAGGCGACCGAGCCGACGTACCTGTGCGCATACGCCTTCAGGGGCTCGCCGCGCAGGGAGCGGGCGATGTTGTCGCCGAGGAGCTTGGCCTGCCGTACGGCGTGCTGGGCGTTCGGGGCGGTGTCCGTGCCGGGCCGGGCGGCGGTGACGTCGGGGACGGCGGCGGCGTCTCCGGCCGCCCACGCGTGCGTGACGCCCTCGATGGTCAACTCCGGCGTGCACTTGAGGCGGCCGCGCTCGGTGAGGGGCAGGTCGCTGGCGGCGAGCACCGGGTGGGGTTTGACGCCGGCGGTCCACACGACCGTACGGGTGGGGAAGCGGGCGCCGTCGCTGAGGACGGCGACGCGGTCCGCGCACGACTCCAGGCGGGTGCCGAGGCGGACGTCGATGTTGCGACGGCGCAGCTCACTGACGGTGTAGCGGCCCATGTCCTCGCCGACCTCGGGGAGGATCCGGTCGGAGGCCTCGACGAGGATCCATTTCAGGTCCTCGGGTTTGACGTTGTGGTAGTAGCGCGTGGTGTAGCGGGCCATGTCCTCCAGCTCGCCGAGCGCCTCCACGCCGGCGAAGCCGCCGCCGACGAAGACGAAGGTGAGGGCCGCGTCGCGGATCGCGGGGTCGCGGGTGGAGGAGGCGATGTCCATCTGTTCGATGACGTGGTTGCGCAGACCGATGGCCTCTTCGACGGTCTTGAACCCGATGGCGAAGTCGGCGAGGCCCGGGATGGGCAGCGTGCGGGAGACCGAGCCGGGCGCCAGGACCAGTTCGTCGTACGTCAGCTGCTGCGGGCCCGTGCCCTCCTCGCCGGTGGCGAGGGTGGTCAGGGTGGCGGTGCGCTTGGCGTGGTCGACGGCGGTGACCTCGCCGACGACGACCCGGCAGTGCGGCAGGACGCGGCGCAGGGGTACGACGACGTGCCGCGGGGAGACGGCGCCCGCGGCCGCCTCGGGCAGGAACGGCTGGTACGTCATGTAGGGGTCGGGTGTGACCACCGTGATCTCGGCCTCGCCCCGGCCCAGTTCCTGCTTCAGCTGCCGCTGGAGCCGCAGGGCCGTGTACATCCCGACGTAGCCACCGCCGACAACGAGAATGCGCGCACGTTCCTTCACCATCCCATGACGCACCCGCCGCCGGAGTTTGTCCACAGCCCCGACAATTTGTGTGACCCCGGGCCGGGCGGGGGCGAGGGCGGCCGAATCACTGACTCGGACGGAAGGCGTGCAGGTCAGCGGGGGTGCGCCGGGGTGCGGGAAGGGGCATTATCGGGACGTATGCGTCCCGTACTCCGATCGGGGGGCGCTCCGTGCGGAACCTGCCCCTTCTGAATTGACTCCCTCTCAACTATGTTCGTGTGTCGACGGGGTGTAGGGGGAAGCGCCTGTCGGGTTCGCGAGGTGCTGCTGACGGCAGGGCCTCATCGCGGGTCCGGGTCGGTAGTCCCCTGCTCCATGCGCCCCGTGCTTTTCATGGCGGGGAGAGTCTCCGGGGGGAGACGTCATTACCGGGGGAACATTCATGCACATTCAGGACACGCATTGGTCGTCCGCGTCCACGCTTGGACCGGGCGGCATGGTAAGCGCGGCGGCGGGCAACGGACGCGGGGACACCTCGCGATCCACGCCACTGCGCGTGGACGCACAGCGCAATCTGGAGCACGTACTGCGTGCGGCGCGCGAGGTCTTCGGCGAGCTGGGGTACGGCGCGCCGATGGAGGACGTGGCGCGGCGCGCCCGGGTCGGTGTCGGCACGGTCTACCGGCGCTTCTCCAGCAAGGACGTCCTGGTGCGACGGATAGCCGAGGAGGAGACCTCCCGGCTGACCGACCAGGCACGGACGGCGCTGGGCCAGGAGGACGAGCCGTGGTCGGCGCTGTCGCGCTTCCTGCGCACGTCGGTGGCCTCCGGCGCCGGGCGGCTGCTGCCGCCGCAGGTGCTGCGGGTCGGCGTCGCGGAGGAGGGCGCGGCGGGCTCCGCCGCCGACGGGGCACGGGTTCCGCAGCAGCGGAGCCAGCCGGGCGGCGGCGAGATGCGGTTGCTCGCCGACGAGGGCCTGCAGGCCGTCGTGGACGACACCGGGGCGGCCGCCCTGCTCGAGGTCGTGGGCCAGCTCGTGGACCGGGCACGCGCGGCGGGCGAGCTGCGGCCGGACGTCTCGGTGTCGGACGTCCTGCTGGTCATCGCCACCGCGGCGCCTTCCCTGCCGGACCCTGCCCACCAGGCGGCGGCTTCATCGCGACTGCTGGACATCCTGCTGGAAGGGCTGCGGTCTCGGCCGGCTTCCTAGTGGCGGAGGGTGGGTCGCGGGGTGCTTCGTGGCCGCGCGGTAGCCCGCCCGTCGCGGAGTCGGATGGCGACCGATCGTGAGGGTGGGTCGTCGGCCGGTTCTCCGTGGGGGGCTCGCCCGGTTCGCCGGGGGAGCCCCCCACGTGCTTGAGGGTGGGCGGGGTCGTCCCTTGAGGTGCATGTTGCGCCGGACTCGGCTGTCGACGGTGCGGGGCGGGGTCGTCAGCGAGGCGTCAGCGAGGTGCGGGGCCGGCCGTCAGTGAGGCGGGGCCGGGCCGTCAGCGAGGTGCGGGATGGCTACTCGAAAAGGTGATGCGGGGGTGTGCGGGCCGGGTCGGAGCCCGCTTCGCGGCGGCCGTCAGGGCATTCCACGCATATCGGCCGTCGGCGTCAACCGGACCCTGTCGAGAGCCAGGTGAACCTTCCCCGTCCGAGTGAAGTTCGGTGCTGGGCGGGGGCAAGTCACCACGGACGAGTGGATGGCTCCTCCTGCACGGTTCTGAACAAAAGCCAATATGGCACCCTGACCCGGTGGTCGGGACTGGTCGGCAGGCGGCGGGGGCTTTCCGGGATGAGCGTTGACGGCAGGGACGAGTCACTGGACGACAGTGACCCGGAGGCCGGTGGCCGGGCTTCACCACAGGTGCCCAGTCAGGGCGGGCGCGCGGGCGTCCCCCAGGGCGGCGACCGCGCACCGGCCGAGGCCGGTCTCCCGGCCGAAACCAGCGTCCCGGCACAGCGCGACCGGCGCGAGGACAGCGTCCTGCCGCCGCTGCGCGAGGTGCCGCCGGCCGACGCCGACCTGATCGCCCGGATGCGCTCCGGCGACGACACGGCGTACGCGGAGTTGTACCGGCGCCACGCCGACGCCGTGCGCCGGTACGCGCGCACCTGCTGCCGGGACGCCCACACCGCCGACGACCTCACAGCGGAGGTCTTCGCCCGCATGCTCCAGGCGGTACGCCGCGGCTCCGGCCCCGAGCACGCCGTACGCGCCTACCTGCTCACCTCCGTACGCCGGGTCGCCGCGGGCTGGACGCAGTCGGCGAAGCGGGAGCAGCTCGTCGACGACTTCGCGCTGTTCGCCGCGCAGGCCTCCCGCTCCTCCGAGGTGTCCGACGACGACACCCTCGACCTCGGGGCCGACGTACTGACCATGCACGAGGCCGAGCAGTCCATGGCCATGCAGGCCTTCCGCTCGCTGCCCGAGCGCTGGCAGGCCGTGCTGTGGCACACCGAGGTCGAGGACGAGTCGCCGAGCGAGGTGGCCACGCTGTTCGGCCTCGACGCCAACGGCACGCGCGTGCTCGCCAGTCGCGCCCGCGAGGGCCTCAAGCAGGCCTACCTCCAGGCCCACGTCAGCACGACCCTGACCAGCGACGAGGAGTGCGCCCGCTACGCCGACCAGCTCGGGACCTACGCCCGCCGCCGACTGCGCACCCGCGCCGCGCGGGGGCTGCGCAAGCATCTGGACGAATGCGCCAAGTGCCGGCTGGCCGCCCTCCAGATCGAGGAAGTCGCCGGCGGCATCCCCGCCGTGGTGCCGATCGCGGTCATCGGCTGGTTCGGTGCCGCCGGGTACGCCAAGGCCGCCGCGCTCATCGCCGGTAGTACCGGAGCCGGGGCGGCGGGCGCCGGAGCAGCGGCCGGAGCCGCACCCGGAGCGCCGATGACGGCCAGCTTGGCGCCGACCTCGGCGGTCTCGTCCTCGCCGACCGTGATCTCGAGCAGCACACCGGAGGTGGGCGCCGGGATCTCGGTGTCGACCTTGTCCGTGGAGACCTCGAGCAGCGGCTCGTCGGCCTCGACGGAGTCGCCGACCGACTTCAGCCAGCGGGTGACGGTGCCTTCGGTGACGGACTCGCCGAGCGCGGGCAGGACGACGTCCGTGCCCTCCGCGGAGCCGCCGCCGGAGGTGGCCTCGGCGGTGGGAGCGGGGGCCGGGGCCGTCTGCTCGGTGGAGGGCTCGGCGGCCGGGGCCGGCTCGGGAGCCGGCGGGGCGACCTGCTCGGCGGCCGGAGCCGGAGCGGCGGCGGGCTGCTCCGCACCGGACGCCTCGGGCGCCGAGCCGGTGCCGTCGTCGATGACGGCCAGTTCGGCGCCGACCTCGACGGTCTCGTCCTCGGCGACCTTGATGGACGCCAGGATGCCGGCGGCGGGCGAGGGGATCTCGGTGTCGACCTTGTCGGTCGACACCTCGAGCAGCGGCTCGTCGGCCTCGACGCGCTCACCCTCGGCCTTCAGCCAGCGAGTGACAGTGCCCTCGGTGACGCTCTCACCGAGCGCCGGAAGGGTTACGGAAACCGCCATGGTTTCGGTTGCTCCTTACGAATTGCGGAAGTCTGTGTCGTCGCGGAGTCGCTTCGTCGACCGAGGGTCAGTCGTGCGAGTGGAGCGGCTTGCCGGCCAGGGCCAGGTGGGCCTCGCCGAGCGCCTCGTTCTGCGTCGGGTGGGCGTGGATGAGCTGCGCGACCTCGGCCGGCAGGGCCTCCCAGTTGTAGATCAGCTGGGCTTCGCCGACCTGCTCGCCCATACGGTCGCCGACCATGTGGACGCCGACCACGGCACCGTCCTTCACCTGGACGAGCTTGATCTCGCCCGAGGTGTTGAGGATCTTGCTCTTGCCGTTGCCCGCCAGGTTGTACTTCAGAGCGACGACCTTGTCCGCGCCGTAGATCTCCTTGGCCTTGGCCTCGGTGATGCCCACGGAGGCGACCTCCGGGTGGCAGTACGTCACCCGCGGGACACCGTCGTAGTCGATCGGGACGGTCTTGAGACCGGCCAGACGCTCCGCCACCAGGATGCCCTCGGCGAAGCCGACGTGCGCGAGCTGGAGCGTCGGGACGAGGTCGCCGACGGCGGAGATGGTGGGGACGTTGGTCCGCATGTACTCGTCGACCAGGACGTAACCGCGGTCCATCGCGACGCCCTGCTCCTCGTAACCGAGACCGGCGGAGACGGGCCCGCGGCCCACCGCGACCAGCAGCAGCTCGGCCTCGAACTCCTTGCCGTCGGCCAGGGTGACCTTGACGCCGTCGGCGGTGTACTCGGCCTTCGAGAAGAAGGTGCCCAGGTTGAACTTGATGCCGCGCTTGCGGAACGCGCGCTCAAGAAGCTTGGAGGAGTTCTCGTCCTCGAGCGGGGCGAGGTGCTTGAGGCCCTCGACGATCGTGACGTCCGAGCCGAAGGACTTCCACGCGGAGGCGAACTCCACGCCGATGACACCGCCGCCCAGGATGATCGCGGACTTCGGTACGCGGTCCAGGACGAGCGCGTGGTCGGAGGAGATGATCCGGTTGCCGTCGATCTCCAGGCCCGGCAGCGACTTCGGCACGGAGCCGGTCGCCAGGAGCACGTGGCGGCCCTGGACACGCCGGCCGTTCACGTCGACGGAGGTGGGGGAGGACAGCCGGCCCTCACCCTCGATGTACGTCACCTTGCGAGAGGCGATGAGTCCCTGGAGGCCCTTGTACAGGCCGGAGACGACACCGTCCTTGTACTTGTGGACCGCGGGGACGTCGATGCCCTCGAAGGTGGCCTTGACGCCGAACTGCTCGCTCTCGCGGGCCTGGTCGGCGATCTCACCCGCGTGGAGCAGAGCCTTGGTGGGGATGCAACCCCGGTGCAGGCAGGTGCCGCCGACCTTGTCCTTCTCGATCAGGGCGACGTCCAGGCCCAGCTGCGCCCCGCGCAGGGCCGCGGCGTAACCGCCACTACCACCGCCGAGGATCACTAGGTCGAAAACGGTGCTGGCGTCGTTCGCCACGTCACGTCCTCCATGCATGTGCGCCGTACGCCGGTCTCCAGTGACCGGGCGGCGGCTGGTGTCCGGCCGCTCTTTCTTCGGCCCTGTGGTGGGGGCCCTGTCCTGCCGAGCCCCATCTTCGCACCTGTGGGAGTCGAACGAGACGCCGGGCTACGGTGTGAGACACCCCACGCGCACCCGCTCGTGGCGCGGGGCTGTGCCGATCTGCGGCTCCGCCGCGCGGCCGCGGCCGGCCGAGTGATCAGTCGCACAGTCCCCGCGCCCGAAAGCGACTAGCCGAGATCGCCCTCGGCGGTCAGCTCGGCCAGCCGGACCAGCGTCCGCACGGCCGTACCCGTGCCGCCCTTGGGCGTGTACCCGAACGGCCCGCCCTCGTTGAACGCCGGTCCCGCGATGTCCAGGTGCGCCCAGGTGATCCCCTCGCCCACGAACTCCCGCAGGAAGAGACCGGCGACGAGTCCGCCGCCCATCCGCTCACCCATGTTCGCGATGTCGGCGATCGGCGAGTCCATGCCCTTGCGCAGGTGGTCCGGCAGCGGCATCGGCCAGGCCGGCTCGCCGACCTCCTCGGCGGCCTCGTGCAGCGCGGAGCGGAACGCGTCGTCGTTCGCCATGATCCCGAACGTCCGGCTGCCCAGCGCCAGCATCATCGCGCCGGTCAGGGTCGCGACGTCCACGATGGCGTCGGGCTTCTCCTGGGAGGCGGCCCACAGCGCGTCGGCGAGGACCAGCCGGCCCTCGGCGTCGGTGTTGAGGACCTCGACCGTCTTGCCGCTGAACATGCGCAGCACGTCACCCGGGCGGGTGGCGGAGCCGGACGGCATGTTCTCGGCGAGCGCCAGCCAGCCGGTGACGTTGACGTCCAGGCCGAGACGCGCGACGGCGACCACGGCGGCGAAGACCGCCGCCGCACCGCTCATGTCGCACTTCATCGTCTCGTTGTGCCCGGCGGGCTTGAGCGAGATGCCGCCCGAGTCGTAGGTGATGCCCTTGCCGACGAAGGCGAGGTGCTTCTTCGCCTTGGAGGAGGTGTACGACAGCTTCACCAGGCGCGGGGCGGCGGCGGAGCCGGAACCGACGCCCAGGATGCCGCCGTAGCCGCCCTTGGTGAGGGCCTTCTCGTCGAGGACCTGCACCTTGATGCCGTGTTCCTTGGCCGCGGTCTGGGCGACGGCGGCGAAGGCCTCGGGGTCGAGGTCGTTCGGCGGGGTGTTGACGAGGTCCCGGGCGCGGTTGAGTTCCTCGGTGACGGCGGTGGCGCGGGCGAGGGCGGCCTTGTGGGCGGCGTCGCGCGGCTTGGCGCCGAGCAGGGTGGCCTCGACGAGCGGGCCCTTGCCCTTCTTCGCCTTGGCTTCCTTGCCCTGCTCCTTGTAGGCGTCGAAGGAGTAGGCGCCGAGCGCGACGCCCTCGGCGACCGCGCCGAGGTCGGCGGCGTCCGTCAGGGGCAGGGCGAACGCGGCCTTCTTGGAACCGGCGAGGGCGCGGGCGGCCACGCCTGCGGCGCGGCGCAGCGCCTCGGCGTCGTACGAGGCGTCCTTCTCGGGCTCCGCGCCCAGCCCCACCGCCAGCACGAGAGGCGTCTTGAAGCCGGCCGGGGCCGGCAGCTTCGTCACCTCGCCCTCGGCGCCGGCGGCACCGAGGGTTTCCAGGACGCCGGCGAGCCGGCCGTCGTAGGCCTTGTCCACGGCCTCTGCGCCCGGCGCTACGACGGGGCCGTCGGCGCCCTTGGCGACACCGATCACGATCGCGTCGGCCCGGAGGCCGGGCGCCGCGGCGGTGCTGAGAGTGAGAGCAGTCACGGTGGTGATTTCTCGCTTCCGATGTGGAGTTGCTGTGGCCGATGTGTGGGTCGACCGGGCCCGACAGCCGACCCTAGGGCCTCTTGTTCGGATCATGCCGGGCTGGTCCGAACGAGAGACCCTGCATTCGGGCTGAGGGTGCGGTCGTTACCGGGGTCGGCCTCACCGGCGCGGCGTACCGGCGCGGCAACCCCGCAACGAGCGTACGCGTGCGTGAGTGTCGGCTCATGCACGGGAGCGTTCGCCTGTCGGTGGCGTCGTGGCCACTGCCCGATCCTCGCATTCGACGAACGCGGTCACATCCCTCGGGTCTCCCTCTCTCCCGGGTCTCCCGGGTGTGGGGGAGGGCGGCGTCTCGGGCCGGGCGGCGGCGGGAGATCATGCCGGGAGCCGCCGTCGCCCATCCTGGAGGCCGTCCGTGCGACGCCTGATCCTGCTGCCCGCCCTGCTGTTGCTGCTCGCGGGCTGTACGTCCGCGCCCGACGACGGCCCGGCCGAGGGGGACCGCTGGCAGCCGCGCCCCGGTATCGGCTGGCAGTGGCAGCTGAGGGGGCGTCTGGACACCTCCGTCGACGTGCCGGTGTACGACATCGACGGCTTCGACCAGAGCGAGGCCGCCGTCGCCGGGCTGCACGCGGACGGCCGCAAGGTCATCTGCTACCTGTCCACCGGAGCATGGGAGGACTGGCGTCCGGACGCCGACGAGTTCCCGGAGGCGGTCCTGGGCCGGGGCAACGGCTGGGAGGGCGAGCGCTGGCTGGACATCCGCCGCACCGACGTCCTCGAACCCCTGATGGCGGCCCGTATCGACATGTGCCGCGACAAGGGCTTCGACGCGGTCGAGCCGGACAACATGGACGGCTACCGCAACGAGACCGGCTTCCCCCTGACCGCCGCCGACCAGCTCCGCTACAACCGGCTGATCGCCCGGCTCGCCCACGACCGGGGCCTGTCCGTCGGCCTGAAGAACGACCTCGACCAGATCCCCGAACTCGTCGACGACTTCGACTTCGCGGTCAACGAGCAGTGCGCCCAGTACGGCGAGTGCGACGAGACGACCCCGTTCATCGAGGCGGGCAAGGCCGTCTTCCACGTCGAGTACGAACTCCCCACGAGCCGTTTCTGCGCCGAGTCCCGCCGCCTGAAGCTGAGTTCCCTGCTGAAGAAGTACGAACTCACGGCGTGGCGGGAGGCTTGCTGACCAGCCCGGCCGGCCGGCTTCGTCGGCCAGCCCGCCGATCAGTCAGGTCGGCCACCCCGGTCGGGCAGCCCCGTCGGCCAGCTCGGTCGATCAGTCAGGTCGGCTAGTCAGGTCGGCTAGTCAGGTCGGCCAGCCCCGCCGACCAGCCCGGTCGGCCAGCCCGCCGACCAGCCCGGTGCGGCCAGCCCGTCACCAGCCCCATCCGATCAGTCAGGTCGGCCAGACCCGCCGACCAGCCCGGTCGATCAGTCAGGTCGACCAGCCCAGGCAGAGGGCCACGAGCGCCGTCGTGGCCGCCGTCTCCGCCAGGCCCCCGAACACGTCCCCGGTGACTCCGCCGAAGCGGCGCGTGCAGTGGCGCAGGAGCAGTTCGGCCGCGGCGAGGGCGAGGACCACGGCGACGGGCGTGCGCAGGGCGTCGTACGGGCCGAGGAGGGCGCCCCAGGCCGCCGCGACCGCGAGGCAGCCGGCCCCCACGGCGAGCGCCCCGCGGACCGGGACCACCCCGGCGACCGCCGCGCCGAGCCCCTCCGGCCGGGCGGCCGGCACTCCGGTGCGGGCGGCGAGGGTGAGGGCCAGCCGGGCGGCGACCGCGGAGGTGACGGCCGCCAGGGCACCCCGGGCCCACGAGGCGTCGTAGAGCTGGGCCAGCGCCGCCACCTGGGCGAGCAGGACGAGGACGAGCGCGAGCACCCCGAAGGGCCCGATGTCCGACTGCTTCATGATCCGCAGGGCGTCGTCGGCGGGCTTGCCGCTGCCGAGCCCGTCGGCGGTGTCCGCCAGCCCGTCCAGATGCAGGCCGCGGGTGAGGACGGCGGGTACGGCGGCGGAGGCGACGGCGGCGAGCAGCGGGCCCGCGCCCAGGAACAGCAGCAGCAGTCCGAGCCCGGCCGCGCAGGCGCCGACGGCCAGCCCCGCCAGTGGGGCGCCGAGCATGCCCGCGCGCGCGGCTTCACGGTCCCAGCGGGTCACCCGGACCGGGAGGACGGTGAGGGTGCCGAAGGCGAAACGGAGACCGTCGAAGGAGGAGCGCGGGAGGGGCGGGGTCGTGGACACCGGCGCAGGTTACCCGGCGGTCGGACAGGCGGTCCCGGCAGCCCGGTATGAAAATGCGCGTATGGGAGATTGGTTGCAGCGCAACATCGTCGAGCCGGGGAAGCTCCCGCTGCTCCTCGCTCTGACCGCGTTCATCCTGACCTTTCTGATCACCCGGGTCGTCACCCGTCTGATCCGCGCGGGGAAGGGGCCGTTCGGCAACGTCAGCGCGGGCGGGGTGCACATCCACCACGTCGTCCCCGGCATCGTCCTCACCGTCGTCGGTGGCTTCGGCGCGGTGGCCGGCGGTCGGCACGGCTTCGGCTCGGCCGTCAGCGCGGTGGTCTTCGGCATCGGTGCGGGTCTGGTCCTGGACGAGTTCGCGCTTGTCCTGCACCTGGACGACGTGTACTGGACGGAGGCCGGCCGCAAGAGCGTGGAGGTCGTCGTGCTGACGGCGGCCCTCGTCGGCCTGGTCCTGGTCGGCTTCGTGCCGTTCGGCGTCAACGACCTCAGCGACGAGGAACTCCAGGACCGGGGCAGCGTGATCTCGACCGTGGTGGTCAACTTTCTGCTCGCCCTGGCCGTGCTGAGCAAGGGCAAGGCCAAGATGGCGATCTTCAGCGTGATCATCCCGTTCGTCGCCCTCTTCGGCCTCGTCCGGGTGGCCCGTCCCGACTCCCCGTGGGCCCGCCGCCTCTACCGCAGACGCCCCCGCGCCCGTGCCAAGGCCGTCCTGCGGGCCTACCACCACGACCGGCGCTGGGCGGGCCCCCGACGGGTGCTCGGCGACTGGCTGGGCGGCAAGACCGACGCCGAGCTGACCCGGGCCGCCGACCACAGCTGAGGCGCCTCCACCACCGCGCGCGGCGGCGCTGTCACTCCCGGCCGGGCGCGCCCTCGCCGGCCTGCCCTGCCTCCTGGGTCTCCTCCGCCTCCTGGATCTCCTCCGGTTCCTCCGGCTTCTCGGGCTCCTGCGGCTTCTCGGGCAGTTCGGCGGCCAGGGCCGCGGCCGCCTGCACCAGCGGCAGGGCCAGCAGCGCGCCCGCGCCCTCACCCACGGTCACGCCCTGGTCCAGCAGCGGCTCCAGCGCCATCCGGTCCAGCGCCTTGGCCTGCCCCGGCTCCCCGCTGCTCTGCCCGGCCAGCCACCAGTCCGGTGCCCGGAACGCGATCCGCTGGCCGACGAGCGCGCACGCCGCCGCCACGACGCCGTCCAGCACCACCGGCAACTTCCGTACGGCGCACTGGAGCAGAAAGCCCGTCATCGCCGCGAGGTCCGCGCCGCCCACCGTCGCCAGCAACTGCACCTGGTCCCCGAGCACCGGCCGCGCCCGCCGCAACGCGTCCCGGATCGCGGCGCACTTGCGCATCCACGCCAGGTCGTCGATCGCCTCGCCGCCCCGCCCGGTGACCACGGACGCGTCGGTCCCGCACAACGCGGCCACCAGCACACCCGCCACCGTCGTCCCGCCCACGCTGACATCGCCGAGCACGACCAGATCCGTACCGGAGTCGGCCTCCTCGTCGGCCACCGCGACCCCCGCGAGGAAGGCCGCCTCGGCCTCCTCCGTGGTCAGCGCGTCCTCGATGTCGATACGACCGCTGCCGCGCCGCACCCGGTGCCGTACGACGTCCTCGGGGAACGCGTCCGGCTCGCAGTCCAGCGCCATGTCCACGATCCGCACGGGGACGTCGAGCCGCCTGGCGAGCACCGACACCGGCCGGCCGCCCTCCAGCACGTCCCGCACCAGCTCCGCCGCGCTGCCCGCGGCCCGCGCCGAGACGCCCAGTGCGGCGATCCCGTGATCGCCGGCGAACAGCACCACCCGCGGCCGTACGACCGGCCGTACGGGCACCGAACCCTGCGCCGCCGCCAGCCATTCACCCAGGTCGTCCAGGCGGCCCAGCGATCCGGGCGGCACGACCTGACGTTCCCGGCGCGCCTCCGCGTCGCGGCGCACCCCGCCGTCGGGGCGCTCGATCAGATCGGTGAAGTCGTCGAGATTCAGCGAGCTCATTCGCCGAACAGTACCGGCACCGATCGAACGGTTCGGCGCCACATCGGCACCACACCCCCATGACGTCATTGCACCCCAGATCGGTATCCCATACGTTCCGTTTTGCTGTGAATTGCCGCATCTCTCGACGTCCTCCCCGGAGCCGCTCATGCCCCCCAGGCCCATCCACGAGCCGCGCCGCGACAACTGCCCCTGGTGCGGCTCGAAACGCCTGCGCAACCGCCTGCGCGCACCCGACCTGCTCCAACACCGGCCGGGCACCTTCGCCGTCGACGAATGCCGGGACTGCGGCCACGCCTTCCAGAACCCGCGGCTGACCGCGGAAGGGCTCGCCCTCTACCACCGCCCCCCGGCCAGGAACCTGCCCGGCCCCTACGCCGACCGCGTCCTCGCCACCCGCACCCGCCGGCGCCGGCTGGTGTCCACCGCCCGCGCGATGCTGCCCTTCCCCGAGCCCGAGAGCTGGCTGGACGTCGGCACGGGGCACGCGCTGTTCCCCGAGGCGGCCAAGGAGGTCTTCACCTACACGTCCTTCGACGGCCTCGACCCCACCCCGCGGGTCGTCCGGGCCCAGGAGGCCGGCCGCGTGGAGGAGGCCCACCAGGGACAGCTCACCCACCCCGCGACCAGCGCACGGCTGCGCGCCCGCTACGACGTCGTCAGCATGCTCGGCCATGTGGAGCACACGCTCGACCCGCGCGCGGAACTCCGAGCCGCCCTCGTCGCGCTGCGGCCCGGCGGGCATCTGCTCCTCGAACTGCCCGATCCGCACAGCGCGTCCGCCGCACTGCTCGGCAAGTGGTGGGTGGCCCACGGGCAGCCCCGCCACCTTCACCTGATCCCGCTGCCCAACCTCCGCGCCGAACTCGAGTCCCAGGGCTGCACGATCGTCAGGGCCGACCGCAGCGGGGCCCATGTCCCGCACGACCTCGCGGCGGCCCTCGCCCTGTTCCTCTCCCTGTCCCTCTCCCGGACGATCCCGTCCCCCCGTACGGCGCTGCTGCGGGCCACCACCCCCCTGGTCGCCGCGGCCACCGCCCTGGACCACACCCTGGCCCCCCTCCTCCGCCACACCCGCTTCTCGAACACGTACCGGGTGATCGCCCGTAGACCCTGACCACCGGGACAGGCGCGGGCCGCTCCGCGGACCCCCCTGGGGGGCACGCAGCCCCCGGGGTTCGGGACCGGAAGGGGGCGGCGGGGCGGCGGGGGTG
>NZ_MPOH02000015.1:1085490-1162028 GCF_001896135.2 Streptomyces phaeoluteigriseus | reverse complement strand
CGCCCGGCGGCGCCGGCCACGCCGGCTCCACCCTCCGCCGCCGGCCCGCCGCCCGGTCACCTCACCCCCGCACCACCAGCGCCTGGCCCGCGACCACCAGCACGACCTCCTCGCACTCGCCCGCGACCGCCGCGTTCAGCCGACCCAGTTCGTCCCGGTACCGCCGCCCCGACGCCGTGGCCGGCACGATCCCCGACCCCACCTCGTTCGACACCAGGACAACCGGCCGCCGAGCCCCCCGCACCGCCCGCGCCAGCTCCGCCGTCCGCGAGCGCAGCTCCCGCTCACCCCCGTCCGCCCACACCGCGTCGTCCCACGCCCCGACGGAGTCCATCGCGTCGGTCAGCCACAGCGACAGACAGTCGATCAGCAGGGGCGGAGCCCCGTCCTCCCCGAGCAGCGGCACCAGGTCGCACGTCTCGACCGTCCGCCACGACCCCGGCCGCCGCTCCCGGTGGGTGGCGACCCGCGCCGCCCACTCGCCGTCCCCGCCCCGCGACCCGCCGGTCGCGACGTACAGCACGTCGGGGAAGGACTCCAGCCGCCGTTCGGCCTCCACCGACTTCCCGGACCGCGCACCGCCCAGCACCAGGGTTCGCCGTGGCACGTCCGGCACCTCCTCGTAGACCCCCACCGTCAGCGTCGACCCGTCCGGCACCGCCCGCGCCCCCGCCGCGGCCAGCCGCCGCCGCAGCTCCGGGCCCGACGGCACGTCGTGGTCCAGGTGGACGGCGAGGACGTCCGTCGTGGGTCCGACCGCGCCCACCGCCCGCAGCTTCGCCAGCGCGTCCGGCCGCCCCACCACGTCGGTGAGGACCATGTCGTACCGCTCGGCCGGCTCCCCGCCCTCCTCCAGTCCGGCCGGCGCGCCGCCCGGCGGCAGATACAGCAGCCGCTGCCCGTCCGGGCCGGTCACCGCGTACCCGGTACCGGGCGCGTCCATCGCCACCGCCCGCACCCGGTGCCCCGTCAGCAGCGTCAACTCCCGTCCGTCCGGCACCCGGCCGGGCTGCGGCAGCCCGGCCGGCACCTCGACGGCGGGTCCGTCGTGCGGATGCGACAGCAGCACCTGCCGTACGCCGCCCAGGGAATGTCCGGAGCGCGCCGCGGCGAAGGCGGCGCCCGGTGTGAGGTCGAGCAGCAGCGCCCCGTCGAGGAGCACCGCGGTCGCCGCCCGCGCGTCCGCCCCGAGGGAGGTCGCGCAGGCGGCACAGGGACAGTCGGGGCGGGGGAGTCCCGCGGGGGCACCGGTACCGAGCAGAGTCACTTCCACGGACCTGATTTTCGCGCGTCCGATCAGGTCTTGCGCATCCGGCTAGGCTGCGTGCCAGGAGCCGGACCAGGATCCGGCTTCTGCTCTGCATGTGCTCACACGTTGGAGGCGTACATGGCGGCATGGACGTGGCGGTTCGAGAAGGCCGACGGGACGGAGGTCCAGCCCGCGGTGCAGCCCGAGGAGTTCACCACGCAGGGGGATGCCGAGTCCTGGCTCGGGGAGCACTGGAAGGCCCTCCTCGAAGGCGGCGCGGACCAGGTGCGGCTGTTCGAGGACGCCACGGAGATCTACGGCCCGATGAACCTGCACGCCGACGAGTCCTAGGACCGGATCCCGGCCCGGGGTGGCCGGTCGACGGCCACCCCGCCCGCCCCGTGCCGACGGCCCCGCTACTGCTTGCCCAGCGTCACGTCGACGGTCCGTTCGTCGCCGTTCCGGGTGAAGGCGAGCGTCGTCCGTTCGCCGGGCCGCATCGCGGCCAGTGCCTCCGCCAGCGAGGTGACCGTGGTGACCGCGGTGTCACCCAACCCGGTGATGACGTCCCCGGCCCGAAGGCCCGCCCGGCCGGCCGCGCCGCCCCTCGTGACGTCCACCACCGCGACTCCGGCGGCCCGGTGGTCCGCGTCCACGACCGTCCGTGCGGTGATGCCCAGAGCGGCCCGGCCGGAGTCGGTGACCCTGCCGTCGGCCACGATCTGGTCGGCGACGGTCCGCACCATCGAGGCGGGGATCGCGAACCCGATGCCCGGCGCCGCGCCCTGGCCGAGGCCCGGGTCGGTGGCCGCGAGGGTGGGGATGCCGATGACCTCGCCGTCGAGGTCGACCAGCGCGCCCCCGCTGTTGCCGGGGTTGATGGCGGCCGACGTCTGCACCATGTTGGCGATCGTCGCGCCCGTGCCCCCGTCGGTGCCGCTTTCACTGACGGTCCGTCCGGTCGCCGAGACGATGCCCTGCGTCACGCTCGACGACAGGCCGAGCGGAGAGCCCATGGCGAGCACGATCTGCCCCACCTCGACCTCGCCGGAGCCCCCGAAGCGGGCCGCCCCGAGCCCGTCGGGCACCCGGTCCAGCCTGATGACGGCGAGATCCTGCTCGGGGTAGCTGGAGACGAGCGTCGCGGCGAGGGGGTCCTCGCTGTGCGCGGTCGTCACCCGGAAGGTCTTCTCCTCGCCGACGACGTGCGCGTTGGTGACGATGTGCCCCCTGTCGTCGTACACGATCCCGGACCCCAGATCACTGCCCGCCTCGATCTGCACGACCGACGGCAGGACGTCCCGGATCACCTTCTGGTACGCGCTCTGGAGATCGTCGGCCCGCGTCACGGCCGCCGGCCGTGCCACCCGGTCGGTCCGCCGGGTGATGTCCTCCCCGGCCGGACCCGGCACCGGAGCACCCGGCGACCAGCCCCCCGAGGCAGCACACGACGACCGCCGCGACGACGGCCGTCCGGGCACGCGCAGGGGAAGCATCCATGCCCCGAGTCTCACCAGGGAGCGCGCCCCCGGCTCGCGCAGCTCACCCGAACGAGCGCGCCGGGCGACAGCTCAGCCCCGCACCCCGCACAGATGCAGCAGTGCCGCCACGCTGCGGTACGGGTCCGTCCGGCCCGCCCGCTCCTCCGCGGCCAGCAGGGGCTCCAGATCCTCGGGGACCGCCGCGCCGTCCTCCGTCGTGTCCGTGAAGACCCGTACGCCGTACCAGGCCTGGAGCGGCGCCCCGATGCCCGCGAGGGTCGCGGTCAGGGTCTCCCGGCGGTCCGCGCGGACGTCGAGGCCGAGGCGGACGGGGGTCCCGCCGTGCGAGTCCGTTCGAGCATGGGGGAGGTGGTGCGCCGGGGTGTCGAAGGCGCTCAGCGCTCCCGCCCAGTCCCCGGCCAGGCCGGGCCGCATCGCCAGCGCGTCGGCATTGCGGACGAGGAGGGACAGCAGCCCGCCGGGCGCCAGCACGCGTGCGAGGCCCGCGAGGACCGGGTCCGGCTCCTGGACGTGCATGAGCACGCGGTGGCAGAGCACGACGTCGAAGCTGCCGGGTGGGAAGTGCACGCCGGTGTCCCGGCCGTCCCCCTCCATGATCCGCATCCGCTCCCGGATGCCCTCGGGCTCGCCGGACAGGGCTTCACGGGCCGCTGCGATCATCGTCGCGTCCTGCTCGAGCCCGGTCACCTGGTGACCGAGCCGGGCCAGCCGCAGCGCCTGCGCGCCCCGGCCCATCCCCACGTCGAGCACGCGGAGCCGCTGCCGACCGGAAACCGCCCGGCTATCTGTTCGTCGAGCTGTCGGGCCACCAGCTCCTGCCGTACGACATCACGCAGCCCGCCCAGCCCGCTCAGCCAGGTCCTCGCCGCGCCCCCGGAGAAAGAAGCAGTGCTCAGGGCCGCTCTCCGCGCTTGACCTGCGGCTTGGGCAGCCGGAGCCGACGCATCTGGAGGGAGCGCATGAGCGCGTAGGCCACCGCGCCCCGCCGGTTCTGGTCGGGGAAGCGCTCGGCGAGCCGCTTCTTCAGACGGAGCCCGGTGAAGAGCGAGTCCAGCACGATCAGCACGATCACCACGAGCCACAGCAGCAGCGCGATGGTCTGGAGCGAGCCCACCCGCACCATGCTCAGCACGAGGATGACCACGGCCATCGGCAGGAAGAACTCCGCCACGTTGAACCGCGAGTCGATGGTGTCGCGCGCGAACTTGCGCACCGGCCCCTTGTCGCGGACCGGCAGGAACCGCTCGTCACCACCTGCCAGCGCCTGACGCTGGCGCTCGAGCTGGGCTCGGCGCTCCTCGCGCTGACGCTTGGCGGCGTCCTTGCGCGACGACGACGTATTGGCGACGCTGCGGCGCTGGGACTGGGCCTCACTGCGCTTGGGCGTGGGCCTGCCCTTCGGGGCCTGCGGGTCGCGGGTCTGCTTGGAGTCGGTCAGCGGCGCCTTGTCGGCCACCGATGCCTTCTCATCCTTGGCACGGCTACGGAACACAAAACCCAAGGGTAAGCGCTCCCCGGGTATGGACCCCAGCCCGGTGGGGAACGATCCGGCAACACCAGTCGTCTGAAGTGAGGACGGACCCGGGACAGACCGGTGGAGACGGGACATGCGGTGGCGCGGTGTCCACCCTGACGGTCACCTACTCCTTACGCCGGAGCAAGGCCTTGGTCAGTCGTCCTTGGGGATGAGCGCATCCGTCCCCGAACAGTGCGTCAATGGATGCAGGGCCCGTACTGTGGGTTCTGTCGCAGAGCTGGAGCTGGACGTCAGAAGGGGGCGCGCGAAGCCCATGAGCGGTGTCATGAAGCGTATGGGGATGATCTTCCGCGCGAAGGCGAACAAAGCCCTTGACCGGGCCGAGGACCCGCGCGAAACCCTCGATTACTCCTACCAGAAGCAGCTGGAGCTGCTCCAGAAGGTCCGCCGCGGTGTCGCGGACGTGGCCACCTCGCGCAAGCGACTGGAACTCCAGCTGAACCAGTTGCAGTCGCAGTCCACCAAGCTGGAGGACCAGGGCCGCAAGGCGCTGGCGCTCGGCCGCGAGGACCTCGCCCGCGAGGCGCTCTCCCGCCGCGCCGCCCTCCAGCAGCAGGTCACCGACCTGGAGACGCAGCACCGCACGCTCCAGGGCGAGGAGGAGAAGCTCACCCTCGCGGCCCAGCGCCTCCAGGCCAAGGTCGACGCGTTCCGCACCAAGAAGGAGACCATCAAGGCCACCTACACCGCGGCGCAGGCGCAGACCCGGATCGGCGAGGCCTTCTCCGGCATCTCCGAGGAGATGGGCGACGTCGGGCTGGCGATCCAGCGTGCCGAGGACAAGACGGCCCAGCTCCAGGCCCGCGCCGGCGCCCTCGACGAACTCCTCGCCTCCGGAGCCCTGGACGACCCCACCGGCATGGCCAAGGACGACCTCCAGGCCGAGCTGGACCGGCTCTCCGGTGGTACGGATGTAGAGCTGGAGCTTCAGCGCATGAAGGCGGAGCTGGCCGGGGGCACCTCGTCCGGGCAACAGGCCATCGAAGGCGGCGCCAACCCGTCGCAGAGCCAGCAGCAGCCGCAGGACACCCCGCGCTTCGACAAGCAGTAGCTTCGGCGCCGGGGCCGGAGCCGAGGAGGTCGACATGATCGTCCGGATCATGGGGGAGGGCCAGTGGACGCTGGCCGACTCCCACTTCGCCGAGCTGAACAAGCTGGACGACGAACTGCTGGCCGAGATGGAGGGCGGCGACGAGGACGGTTTCCACCGCACCCTCGGCGCTCTCCTGGACGCCGTCCGGCGCCTCGGCGAGCCCCTCCCGGACGACTCCCTGGAACCTTCGGAGCTGATCCTCCCGGCCCCGGACGCGAGCCTGGAGGAGGTCCGGGAGATGCTGGGCGACGACGGACTGATCCCGGGGTGAGACGGCTGAGCCCCGGGGGAGGGCGGGCGTTCCGCGGGTGCGGTTCCCCAGGTCTCCCGGTCCCCGGTTGAAGCCGGGCGACCCCTCGGGTCCGGCGGCTGAGGCCGAGGCACGAGGCCGTTCGGGCCGACAGCGGGGTCCGAGGGCGGCAGCCCCCGGCAGCAGTCCCCAGCGACGGCCAGGAAAGGGACGGTACGGAAAAGGTGACGCCCCTGGCCCGAGCCCAGCGCCGGCTGAAAGCCCACCCCCTCGCCCTGGACGCCGCCCTCGCCGCCGGCGTACTGCTGTGCATGCTGGCAGGGTCCTTCGTCGACCCGCACGGCGAGCGGAGCGTCAGCTGGAGCGTCCGCACCCCCGACCCGCTCAGCCTGCTGCTGATCACCCTCGGCGCCGCCGCGCTCGTCTTCCGCCGCAGCGCCCCCATGACGGTCCTCGCGCTCACCGGCACCTGCTCCGTGGCCGAGAGCGTCACCGGCGACCCCCGCGCCCCCGTCGCGATGTCCGCCGTCATCGCCCTCTACACCGTCGCCTCCACCACCGACCGCCCCACCGCCTGGCGGGTCGGCCTGCTCACCATGACGGTCCTCACCGGCGCCGCCATGCTCGCCGGACCACTGCCCTGGTACGCCCAGGAGAACCTGGCGATCTTCGCCTGGACCGGCATCGGCGCCACCGCCGGGGACGCCGTCCGCAGCCGCCGGGCCGTCGTGCGGGCCATCCGGGAGCGGGCGGAGCGGGCCGAACGCACCCGCGAGGAGGAGGCCCGCCGCCGGGTCGCCGAGGAACGCCTGCGCATCGCCCGCGACCTGCACGACGTGGTCGCCCACCACATCGCCCTGGTCAACGTGCAGGCCGGGGTGGCCGCACACGTCATGGACAAGCGTCCCGACCAGGCCAAGGAGGCCCTCGCGCACGTCCGCGAGGCCAGCCGCTCCGCGCTCAACGAACTCCGTGCCACCGTCGGCCTGCTGCGCCAGTCCGGCGACCCGGAGGCCCCCACCGAACCGGCCCCCGGTCTGGACCGGCTCGACGAACTCGCCGGCACCTTCCGCAACGCCGGTCTCCAGGTCGAGGTGGCCCGCGCCGACCACGACACCAGGCTTCCCGCAGCCGTCGGTCTGGCGGCCTACCGGGTCATCCAGGAAGCCCTCACCAACGTGCAGAAACACGCGGGGCCGGACGCCAGGGCCGAGGTCAGCGTCGTACGCGTCGGACCGAACATCGAGGTCACCGTCCTCGACGACGGCGCGGGGGACGCCCCGGCGCCGCAGGACGGCGGCGGCCACGGCCTGCTGGGGATGCGCGAGCGCGTCACCGCCCTGCGCGGCACCCTCACCACCGGTCCCCGCTACGGAGGCGGCTACCGCGTCCATGCGATCCTGCCCGTCAAGACCCGCTCCAGCGCCCCCGAGGACTCCGCATGACCATCCGCGTCCTGCTCGCCGACGACCAGGCGCTGCTGCGCAGCGCGTTCCGGGTGCTCGTCGACTCCGAGCCCGACATGGAGGTGGTCGGCGAGGCGTCCGACGGGGCGCAGGCGGTCCGGCTCGCCAAGGAGGAGCGCGCCGACGTCGTCCTGATGGACATCCGCATGCCCGGCACCGACGGTCTCGCCGCCACCCGCCTGATCAGCGCCGACCCGTCCCTCGCGGGGGTCCGCGTGGTGATCCTGACGACCTTCGAGGTCGACGACTACGTGGTGCAGTCGCTGCGCGCGGGCGCCTCCGGCTTCCTCGCAAGGGCAGCGAACCGGAGGAACTCCTCAACGCCATCCGGGTCGCCGCGGGCGGGGAGGCCCTGCTCTCGCCGACCGCCACCAAGGGGCTGATCGCCCGCTTCCTCGCCCAGGGCGGCGCCGGGGGCGACGGCGACGACCCGGACCGTGCGAAGCGGCTCTCGGCGCTCACCGGCCGGGAGCGCGAGGTCCTCGTCCTGGTCGCCGGCGGCCATTCCAACGACGAGATCGCCGAGCGCCTGGAGGTCAGCCCACTGACCGTGAAGACGCACGTCAACCGGGCCATGGCGAAACTGGGCGCCCGCGACCGGGCCCAGCTCGTGGTGACCGCCTACGAGTCCGGGCTGGTCCGCCCAAGGGTGGACTGATCTCCACCCGGCCGTACTGCACCCGGAGTATGCGCCGGATAAGGAAATCGACCTGGGGCTTACGGATCGGGCTCTCCCGATGGCTCAGGGTGTGAGGGAGGGCGCTCATCTGTGTTCGCGGCGCCCCTTTTTCCCTTCCCGCCCTGCCGCTTCTGCCGCTCACAGAAGAGAGACCCGCGACCCATGTCCTGGCTGTCGAAGTTCAGCCTCGCGCAACGGGCCCTGATAGGCCTCGTGTCCATCATCGCGATCGTGTTCGGCGCGATCGCGATCCCGCAGCTCAAACAGCAACTCCTGCCCACCATCGAACTGCCGGTGGTGTCCGTGCTCGCGCCGTACCAGGGCGCCTCCCCGGACGTCGTCGAGAAGCAGGTGATCGAGCCGATCGAGGACAACCTCGAAGGGGTCGACGGCATCACCGGCGTCACCTCCACGGCGAGCGAGGGCAACGCCGTCATCCTGGCCTCCTTCGACTACGGCAACGACACCAAGCAGCTCGTCGCCGACGTCCAGCAGGCCGTCAACCGGGCCCGCGTCCAGCTCCCGGATGCGGTGGACCCGCAGGTCGTCGCCGGTTCCACGGACGACATCCCGACCGTGGTCCTCGCCGTCACCTCGGACGGGGACCAGCAGGCCCTCGCCGACCGGCTGGACACGACCGTCGTGCCCGCGCTGAAGGACATCGACGGCGTCGGCCAGGTCACCGTCGACGGCGTACGCGACCTGCGCGTCACCGTCACCCCGGCCGACACGAAGCTGGCCAAGGCCGGCCTGACCGTCCAGTCCCTCGCCCAGGCCCTCCAGGCGGGCGGCGTGACCGTCGCGGCCGGCTCCTTCGACGAGGCGGGAAGCAACCGCACCGTCCAGGTCGGCGGCGGCTTCACCTCCCTGCGGCAGATCCAGGACCTGGTGATCCCCGCACAGGCGGGCGGCAGGCCGGTCCGTCTCGCCGACGTGGCCACCGTGAAGCAGGAGGAGGCCCCGGCCGACTCCATCACCCGCACCGACGGCAGGCCCAGCCTCGCCGTCGCCGTCACCATGGACCACGACGGCAGCGCGGTCGCCATCTCCGACGCGGTCGAGGACAAGCTGCCCGGCCTGCGCGAGGACCTCGGCTCCGGCGCGTCCATCACGGTCGTCAGCGACCAGGGACCGGCGGTGTCGAAGTCCATCAAGGGCCTCACCACGGAGGGTGCGCTCGGCCTGCTCTTCGCGGTGCTGGTCATCCTGGTCTTCCTGGCGTCGATCCGCTCGACGCTGGTGACGGCGGTGTCCATCCCGCTGTCCGTGGTCCTCGCCCTGATCGTGCTGTGGACCCGCGACCTGTCGCTCAACATGCTGACCCTGGGCGCGCTGACCATCGCCATCGGCCGGGTCGTCGACGACTCGATCGTCGTCCTGGAGAACATCAAGCGCCACCTCGGCTACGGCGAGGAGCGCGAGACCGCGATCCTCACCGCGGTCCGCGAGGTGGCCGGCGCGGTCACCTCCTCCACCCTCACCACGGTCGCCGTGTTCCTGCCGATCGGCCTGGTCGGCGGCATGGTGGGTGCCCTGTTCGGCTCGTTCAGCCTCACCGTCACGGCGGCCCTGCTGGCCTCCCTGCTGGTGTCGCTGACCGTGGTCCCGGTCCTGTCGTACTGGTTCCTGCGGCCCCCGAAGGGCACCCCCGCGGACGCCGAGGAAGCCCGCCGCGCGGCCGAGGAGAAGGAGGCACGCAGCCGTCTCCAGCGCTTCTACGTCCCCGTCCTGCGGTTCGCGACCAGGCGCCGTCTGACGAGCGTGGCCATCGCGGTCGTCGTCCTGATCGGCACCTTCGGCATGGCCCCCCTGCTGAAGACCAACTTCTTCGACCAGGGCGAGCAGCAGGTGCTGACGGTCAAGCAGGAGCTGAAGCCGGGCACCAGCCTGGCGGCGACCGACGTCCAGGCCAGGAAGGTCGAGCAACTGCTCGCCGACACCGAGGGCGTGAAGGACTACCAGGTCACCATCGGCTCCTCCGGGTTCATGGCCGCCTTCGGCGGCGGCACCGACACCAACCAGGCCTCGTACCAGGTGATGCTGGAGGACTCGGCGTCCTTCGAGGACGTCCAGGACCACATCGAGGACGGCCTGAAGAAGCTGTCCGGCATCGGCAGCACGACGGTCGCCGCCGGTGACGGCTTCGGCAGCCAGGACCTCAGCGTCGTCGTGAAGGCGGCCGACGCCGGGGCGCTGCGGACGGCGGCCGAGCAGGTCCGCTCCGCGGTGGCCGGCCTGGACGGCGTCACGGATGTCACCAGCGACCTCTCGCAGAGCGTGCCGCGCATCTCGGTCAAGGCGAACGCCAAGGCCGCGGCGGCCGGCTTCGACGAGCAGACGCTGGGCGCCGCGGTCACCCAGGCGGTCCGCGGGACCACCGCGGGCAAGGCGGTCCTGGACGACACCGAACGCGACGTCGTCATCACCTCCGCCGCGCCGGCCGCCACGCTGGCGCAGCTCAAGGCCCTGCCCCTCGGTCCGGTGAAGCTCGGCGACATCGCCACCGTGCAGCTCGTCGACGGCCCGGTCGCCATGACCCGCATCGACGGACAGCGCGCGGCCACCGTCACCGCGCGGCCGACCGGCGACAACACGGGCGCGGTGAGCGCGGACCTGACGTCCGAGCTGGACGCGCTGAAGCTCCCGGCGGGCGCGACGGCCGAGATCGGCGGTGTCTCGCAGGACCAGGACGACGCGTTCAAGAACCTCGCCCTGGCGATGCTCGCGGCGATCGCGATCGTCTTCATGCTGCTGGTGGCGACCTTCCGGTCGTTGGTCCAGCCGCTGATCCTGCTGGTCTCGATCCCGTTCGCGGCGACCGGCGCGATCGGCCTGCTGATCGCCACCGGCACCCCGATGGGCGTCCCGGCGATGATCGGCATGCTGATGCTGATCGGCATCGTGGTGACCAACGCCATCGTGCTGATCGACCTGATCAACCAGTACCGGAAGCAGGGCCACGGCGTCGTCGAGGCCGTGATCGAGGGCGGCCGCCACCGACTGCGGCCCATCCTCATGACGGCGCTGGCGACCATCTTCGCCCTGCTCCCCATGGCCCTGGGCGTCACCGGTGAGGGCGGCTTCATCGCCCAGCCGCTGGCGGTCGTCGTGATCGGCGGCCTGATCACCTCCACCCTGCTCACCCTGCTGCTCGTCCGACGCTCTACGCGATGGTCGAACTCCGCAAGGAGCGCCGGGCGAAGAAGCGCGCGGCGAAGCGGCAGCCGACCGAGCCGGAGCGGACCCCGGAGCCGGCCGGCGTGTGACACGCGGCCGGACATCCCGGCACCGACGTCCCTTCCTCCGTGGGGCTTACCTATCCTGTGAGCTCGAACTGCTCTGCGGGGGAAGGGGATCGGGGCGGTGCCTCTTTTCAAGGACGACCCGAGGTCACTCGGGGGATACCGGATCGTCGACCGCCTCGGCGCCGGTGGGATGGGCGTCGTCTACCGGGCCAGGTCACGCACCGGGCGGGACGTGGCCGTCAAGGTGGTGCACGCTCAGTACGCCGAGGACGCCGTCTTCCGTACCCGTTTCCGTCAGGAGATCGAGGCCGTCCGCCGGGTGAGCGGCGCCTTCACCGCGCCGGTGGTCGACGCGGACCCGGAGGCGGCCCGGCCGTGGATGGCCACCCTGTACGTGCCGGCGCCCTCGCTCGCCGACCGGATCCGCGCGGACGGTCCGCTGTCCGACGCGGACCTGCGCCGCCTGGCGCTCGGGTTGGTGGAGGCGCTGCGCGACATCCACCGGGCCGGGGTGGTCCACCGCGACCTCAAGCCCGCGAACGTACTGATGGCCGAGGACGGCCCCCGTGTCATCGACTTCGGCATCTCCCGTGCGGCGGAGAACCAGACGCTGACCGAGACCGGCCACATGATCGGCACGCCGCCCTTCATGTCCCCCGAGCAACTCACGGACGCCCGCTCGGTGGGCCCCGCCTCCGACGTCTTCTCACTGGGCGCGCTCCTGGTGTTCGCGGCGACCGGACGTGGCCCCTTCGACGCCGACAGCCCTTACCTGACGGCGTATCGGGTGATGCACGACGAGCCGGCGGTTCAGGCGCTGACACCGGCCCTGCGCCCCCTGATCGCCCGCTGCCTGGCCAAGCCCGCCGCCGACCGGCCCTCCCTCGACGACCTGGCGAAGGAGTTCGCCGACGCCCTGCCCGAGGAGGCGACCGGTGACCTGCGCACGGTGGCCCCGGGCGGTCCCGGTCCCGGCACGAGCCCCTCGGCCGCCGAACCGTCCGCGCGCCGCCCCGGCACCGACCGGCCCCGCGGCACCGGGCCCACGGCCGAGCCCGTCGTGCGGTGGGCCGGCCCGTCCGGCCGTGTGTCGCGCCGCGGCAGGCTGCTCGCCCTGGGCGGTGTGTCCGGCGTCCTGGCCGTCGCGCTCGCTGTCTACCTCGCCCTGGGCCCGCTGCGGGACCGCGGTACGGAGGCCGGTGGCGCCCCGAGCACGTCGGCCCCCTCCCGCTGGGCGGCCGTTCCGGCGGGCTGGCGGCCCTGGAACACGACCGTGCACGAAGCGGCCGCGCGCGGGGTGACCCGAGCCCCGGAGGCAACGGGCGGGCTGGGGACACCGTCCTGCGCGCTGGAGGGCAGCGCGCTCTACTGCGTCGGGAACGGGGTCCTCCCGGTCCGCCTCGACGCGCTGACCGGCCGGACGCTGTGGCGGGCCGACACCGCACCGTCAGGGACGGAAGCGAACGCGTACGAGGGCCGGATCCTGGGCGTTCACGACGGGGTGATGCTGGTGCGCCAGTCCGAACACTTCGCGTCGGGCGGAGCCACCCCGTCCGTCGTGGCCATCGACGCGGAGACCGGTGATCGGCTGTGGTCGCGCAAGGCGACCGGGGGCAACGGAACCCCCACCGTGGCCGGCGGGCTCGCCCTGCTCCCCGGCAACGGCTCGGTCACCGCTCGCTCCCTGCGCGACGAATTCGCCTGGACGGCGCCCCTGCCCGCGGACCACGCCTGTGACTTCCATGACGTCGACGGCGATCTGTACGCCGTGTGCAGCAGGTACGACGGCGACGACCCCGGTGTCCGGCTGCTGACGCTGGACCGGGCCGACGGCACGGTGCGCCCGCTGACGAGTCTCCAACTCCACAGCGCCTTTCTCGGCGTACGCGGCGACGAGCTGGTGTTCGTGGAGCAGAGCGCCAGGAGTCTGGAGGACGCCGACGAACCGGCGTACACGCGGGTGGCGCTGGTGGACCGGGACAGCGGGGCGCGGCGGTCGGTGGCGCTGACGGGCGAGCCGCGCGGCCAGGCGGCCCTGGTGAACGGGGTCCTGTGTTTCGCGGCCTCCAACGGGCTGCTCACCGCCGTGTCCGCGGAGACGGGGGAGCGGCTGTGGCAGACCCCGACGAGCCTGGAACAGCCCGGCAGGCCGGTGGGGGACTCGGGTGGCGCCACGGTGTTCCTGGCCAGTGCGAGCGGGCGGGTCGCGGCCCTCGACGCCCGCGCGGGCACCGTGCTGTGGGAGTCCCTGCCGCGGGCCGGCCGAGCGGGGAGCGGGGGCTGGTCCGCCGAGTTGTTCCGGCAGGGTGGCGCGCTGGTGGTGACCACCCCCGACGGGACGGTCTTCTCCGTGGACCCGGCCGACCCCGGCCGCACCCCGCCCCGGCATGAGTGTGCCCGCCGGGGCCGGGCCGGGACGCGTTACGGCAGCGCCAGCATCCGCTCCAGCGCCAGCTTCGCGAACGCCTCGGTCTCCTTGTCGACCTCGATGCGGTTGACCAGCTTGCCCTCGGCCAGGGACTCCAGGGTCCAGACCAGGTGCGGCAGGTCGATGCGGTTCATGGTCGAGCAGAAGCAGACCGTCTTGTCGAGGAACACGATCTCCTTGCCCTCGGGCGCGAAGCGGTTCGCCAGTCGGCGGACCAGGTTCAGCTCCGTGCCGATGGCCCACTTGGAACCGGCGGGCGCGGCCTCCAGGGCCTTGATGATGTACTCGGTCGAGCCGACGTAGTCCGCCGCCGCCACGACCTCGTGCCGGCACTCGGGGTGGACCAGCACGTTCACGCCGGGGATGCGGGCGCGTACGTCCTCCACGGACTCCAGGCTGAAGCGGCCGTGCACCGAGCAGTGGCCCCGCCACAGGATCATCTTCGCGTCGCGCAGCTGCTCGGCGGTCAGCCCGCCGTTCGGCTTGTGCGGGTTGTAGAGGACGCAGTCCTCCAGGGAGAGGCCCATGTCGCGGACGGCGGTGTTTCGTCCGAGGTGCTGGTCGGGCAGGAACAGCACCTTCTCGCCCTGCTCGAAGGCCCACTGCAGGGCCTTCTCGGCATTGGAGGAGGTGCAGATCGTGCCACCGTGCTTGCCGGTGAACGCCTTGATGTCCGCCGAGGAGTTCATGTACGAGACGGGCACGACCTGCTCGGCTATGCCGGCCTCGGTCAGCACGTCCCAGCACTCGGCGACCTGCTCGGCCGTCGCCATGTCGGCCATCGAGCAGCCGGCCGCCAGGTCGGGCAGGACCACCTTCTGGTCGTCGGACGTCAGGATGTCCGCGGACTCGGCCATGAAGTGCACACCGCAGAACACGATGTACTCGGCCTCGGGGCGGGCGGCCGCGTCCCGGGCCAGCTTGAAGGAGTCGCCCGTGACGTCGGCGAACTGGATGACCTCGTCGCGCTGGTAGTGGTGCCCGAGGACGAAGACCTTGTCACCGAGCTTCTCCTTGGCGGCACGGGCCCGCTCCACGAGGTCCGGGTCGGAGGGAGAGGGCAGGTCGCCGGGGCACTCGACGCCCCGTTCACTCCTCGGGTCGGCCTCGCGGCCGAGCAGCAACAGGGCGAGGGGACTCGGCTGTACGTCGAGCTCCGTGGTCTGGGCGGTGGTCACGGCACGCACCTTTTCTACTTTTCGTCGATCTGACGTTATTTATCATAGCCTGCTTCATGTCACTTTGACGATGGTCATTGCGTCGATGTGACATGAATCCCGGCGCCGCCGCGTGTGCTCCTCGACAGGGCGGCCAGGGTCGCTGTTCGCTGCCGCGTGGGTGTGCGAGCATGAAGGAACGGGCGAAGAGAAGTTGCCCGGCCCGTGGAATGAATCCGCGGCCCCGCCGGTTGAAACCGTCGGCAAGCAGTCTCCGTACAACCCGGGAGAGATGTAGATGTCCGTATCGGACGAGACCAGCACCGTCACCGACGGCATCATCCTGTCCGACGCCGCCGCGGCGAAGGTCAAGACCCTGCTCGACCAGGAAGGCCGCGAGGACCTGGCCCTGCGTGTCGCCGTCCAGCCCGGCGGCTGCTCCGGCCTGCGCTACCAGCTCTTCTTCGACGAGCGTTCCCTCGACGGTGACGTGGTCAAGGACTTCGACGGCGTCAAGGTCGTCACCGACCGCATGAGCGCCCCGTACCTGGGCGGCGCGTCCATCGACTTCGTGGACACCATCGAGAAGCAGGGCTTCACGATCGACAACCCGAACGCTACGGGCTCCTGTGCCTGCGGTGACTCCTTCAGCTGATCCTGCGCACAGCCGAGCCGTCCGCACGGCACACGGAAGGCGGCGGCCCCCTCCGAGGGGCCGCCGCCTTCCGTGTGTCCGGGCTTAGCGGGGCAGCCGCGCTCCCGGCTTCTCCAGGGGAACCTGCTTGCCGTCCGACCCGACGACCGTCCGGTCGCCGAGCGGCTCGTCCAGCTGCACGGTCCGGTGGAAGAACTTGGCGATCTTGATGCAGACCGCGTCCGGCCACGGCTTCTCCGTCACGGTGACCTTCACCTGGTCCCCGCTCTCCACCGCCTTCGCGGTGTAGTCGGAGCACACGCCGCCGGTGAAGCCGACGACCAGCTCGCGGCCCTCGGCCGTGTAGCCGTCGACCGTCACCTCACGGGTCTCGGTGCCGGAGGCCGGCGGCTGGGACGGAGTGGCCGCCGGGGGCGCGCTCAGGAACTCCGGCTCGACCGCCGGATGCGTCACCGTGTAGTCGTCCCCGGCCCCGGTCGCGCGCACCGAGAACAGCCAGGACGGCACCAGCACCTGCCGGCCGCCCGAGGCGTGCGGGGCGAGCCCGAACACCGCGCCCTCGACCGTGAGCGTCTCCTTCTGCGGCACGCCGGCCGACGCCTCGCAGGGGCTCTGCGCCCCCTCCGTCGCCGGCACGGGCGTGGCGCACCCGCCGATGCCCGTACGGCGATCGGTCCCCGGCGCCGCGTTCATCCGGTCCAGCGTCTCCCGCGCGCCCAGCACGGGGTACGTCTCTCCCTCGGCCGGCGCCTTCACCCGGCCGCTGCCGCCGACGATCTCGCCCTGGGCGCTGACGGTGACGCCGGTCGTCCAGCCGTAGGTCGGCAGGCCGCCGACCTCGGCGTCGGCGTTCACGATCCGCTGCGCGCCCACGACCTGGCTCGCGTCGATCTTGGCGTCGTCCTGCCCGAGCGCCTTCAGCACCGGTGCCGCCGCCTTCTTCGCGGCCGCCTCGCTCACCGGGTCGACGGAGGAGGCCGTGTCCTGCGACGCGCAGACGGCGGAGCCGCTCTTGCAGTCGTCCGTGCCGGGGACGTACCGGCTGAACGTCCACACGCCAGGCGCGCCCTTCTCCACCCGGAGCACCGGTCCGGACCCGTCCTTCCCGGAACCGACCTTCCAGGACCGGCCCTCGGTCACCGGGGTTCCCTCCACCCCCAGCGCGCCGGCCAGCCGGGTCACCTCGGACCGTGTGACCTCACCCTTCGCCCAGTACACGGGAGCCGAGCCGGGGCCGTCGGGGAGAGTGCCGTCGGCCCGGTAGGTCACCCCGTACGGGTTCGGCTCGCCGGGCGCGATGCCGTTGCCCCCGTCGGACTCCGGGGCGTGGTCGTCCAGCACGAGCGCCGGGGGAGTGCCGCCCCCTGAGGGGGGCGCCCCGGCACTGCCCTCGGTGCCACCGCCCGCGCCGGCGGCGAGATAGGCCCCACCCCCACCGACGACCAGCACAGCCGCGGCGACGGAGGCGACCAGCACGGAGGACCGCCGCCGGCCGCCTTCGGGAGCGTCCTCGCCGGGGGAACCGCCCTCGCCCCCGGAGCGTCGCAGGACACCGGCGTCGACTTCCCGCTCGGTCCCGGCGGGCTCCTCGGCACCGGGCTCCGAGGCCCCGGCCGGCAGGGCGGGGGAGGCCGCCTCGGCGGGGTCCGGCGTTCCCGCCTCGGATCCCCGCGCGTCAGGCGCGCGGGACGCCTCGGGCTCCGGCGCTCCGACCGCCGGGCCGGCCGCGGGCTCCTCGGCCTCGGACACACCAGCCGGGCCGGGGGTGTCGGCGGGCTCCTCCGGGCCGGGCTCCCGCCCGGAACCGGGGGCAGGCCGCGCCGCCTCGCCAGGCCCGCCCGCCCGGGGCGCACGCCCCTCGGCGCCGCCGGTCTCCTCGACCGTGGCGGCCTCCGCCGGCGTCTCCTCCGCACGCGCGGCCTCCGGGGCACCCCGGTCCTCGGGCGTACCCCGGTCCTCGGGCGTACCCCGGTCCTCCGGTGTCCGTCCGTCCTTCGGCCCGCGTGCGGCGTCGTCGTTGTCGGGTCGCTCGGTGTTCACCGCATCGCTCCTTCGGCTGCGCTGCTGTCGTACCTGACATCCCCTTTACGGGGGACAGCGATGGGACGCAGCGGGGGAGCGCACGGTTCCCCTACGGGCGCCCCGGCCGAAACAGGGCACGCGCGAAAGCCCGCGACAGCACGCGCGAAAGCGCGCGCGAGCCCGCGGAGGCCGGCCCGCGCGGCGTTCGGGCTAGTTGCCGTACTCCGGCATCGCCTCCAGCAGCCGGGCCGAGGCCGCCGGAACGGTCACGCCGTGGATCAGGGACAGAGGCACGGGAAGGGCCGCGCTCTTCTCGGGCGCGGTCCAGTGCGGAGCCATCCGCGCGCAGTCGCCCCGCAGCGACGCCAGGTCGCCTTCGAGGTCGGCCGGAGCGGGCGCGTGGACCTTGAGGTTCGTCATAACCGCACCGTATGCACGTCGGGCCCGCGAAGAAAGATCTACTATCGGGTAGTTTCCTCCGCTTCAGAGGCGGCGGCGAACCCGGTAGCGTGAACTGTCAATCCACCTCCCACAGGAGAGTCCACGCCGTGCGCATCGCAGTCACCGGCTCCATCGCAACCGACCACCTCATGACGTTCCCCGGCCGCTTCGCCGACCAGCTCGTCGCGGACCAGCTCCACACGGTCTCGCTCTCCTTCCTGGTCGACAAGCTGGACGTACGGCGCGGCGGGGTGGGCGCGAACATCGCCTTCGGCATGGGGCAGCTCGGCACGAAGCCCGTCCTGGTCGGCGCCGCCGGCTCCGACTTCGACGAGTACCGGGCCTGGCTGGACCGGCACGGCGTCGACACCGCCTCGGTCCGCATCTCCGAGACCCTGCACACGGCCCGTTTCGTGTGCACCACGGACGCCGACCACAACCAGATCGGCTCGTTCTACACGGGCGCGATGAGCGAGGCCCGCCTCATCGAGCTGAAGACCGTCGCCGACCGCGTCGGCGGCCTCGACCTGGTCCTGATCGGCGCCGACGACCCCGAGGCGATGCTCCGCCACACGGAGGAGTGCCGCTCCCGGAACATCCCCTTCGCCGCCGACTTCTCCCAGCAGATCGCCCGCATGGGCGGCGAGGAGATCCGCATCCTGCTGGACGGGGCGACGTACCTCTTCTCCAACGAGTACGAGAAGGGCCTCATCGAGTCCAAGACCGGCTGGAGCGACGAGGAGATCCTCGGCAAGGTCGGTCACCGCGTCACCACCCTCGGCGCGCGGGGCGTGCGCGTCGAGCGGGCCGGCGAGGACCCGATCGAGGTCGGCTGCCCGCAGGAGGAGCGCAAGGTCGAGCCCACCGGCGTCGGCGACGCCTTCCGGGCCGGTTTCCTCTCCGGCCTGGCCTGGGGCGTCTCCCTGGAGCGCGCCGCCCAGATCGGCTGCATGCTCGCCACGCTGGTCATCGAGACCATCGGCACCCAGGAGTACCGGCTCCGCCGCGCCCACTTCATGGACCGCTTCGCGAAGGCGTACGGCGACGAGGCCGCCGCCGAGGTCAAGAAGCACCTGGGCTGACTCAGAGCAGCCGGCGGACCAGATGCGCCGAGCCACGGTCCGCCGGCTCCTCACCGACGTACTCCTGCCCCCGCATCTGGCACCAGGCGGGGATGTCGAGCCGTGCCGCCTCGTCGTCGGAGAGGACCCGCACCGTGCCGCCGACGGGCACCTGCCCGATGACCTTCGCCAGCTCGATGACCGGGATCGGGCACAGCTTGCCGAGGGAGTCGACGACCAGCTCGTCCGCGCCGGTGACCACCGTGGGCGTGGGCGCCCCGAGCTTCTCGCGCACACCCGCCACCGCGCCCGGCAGCGCGGCGAGGAACCGCTCCACGTCCTCCTCGGCCGTCCCCGGCGGCAGCGACACCCGCACGTTCCCCTCGCTCAGCACTCCCATCGCCCTGAGCACATGGCTCGGCGTGAGCGTGCTGCTCGTGCAGGACGAACCGGACGAGACGGAGAAGCCCTCCCGGTCCAGCTCGTGCAGCAGAGTCTCCCCGTCGACATAGAGACAGGAGAAGGTGACGATGCCGGGCAGCCGCCGCTCGGCGTCACCCACCACCTCCACGTCCGGCACGGAGCGCGCCACCCCGGCCCGGATCCGCCCGGTCAGCTCCCGCAGCCGCTCCGCCTCGGCCGCCGCCTCCGCCCGCACCGCCCGCAGCGACGCCACGGCGGCCACGATCGCCGGGATGTTCTCGAACCCGGCCGCCCGCCCCGACTCCCGTTCGTCCGAGGGCCCCCGGGGAGCGAACCGGACGCCCTTGCGCACCACGAGCAGCCCCACCCCCGACACTTGTGCGCACTGGCCGCGAGCAGCGACCAGTTCCCCTCCACCGGCCCCCACCCGAGCGACTGCGCCGCGTCGACGAACAGCGGAACCCCCGCCTCCCGGCAGGCCTCGGCCACCTCCGCCACCGGCTGCTCGGTGCCCACCTCGTGGTTGGCCGACTGGAGACAGGCGAGCGCCGTGTCGGGCCGCAGGGCCCCGGCGTACGACTCCACGGTCACGGCGCCGGACCGCAGCACCGGCACCTGTGTCACCGTCCCGCCCTCCGCCTCGAACACCTCGGCCGAATGGAGCACGGAGGAGTGTTCGACCGCTGACACGATCAGGTGGCGTCCGGCGCGCCGCCGACCCGCCAACGCGCCCGCGACACCGCTGTGCACGGCCCGGGTTCCGGACGGAGTGAACACCAGCTCGTCGGGCCGGCACCCCACCGCCTCCGCCGCGGCCTCCCGGGACGCGTCGAGCAGCATCCGGGCCCGACGGCCCTCCCGGTAGAGCCGCGCCGGATCGGCCCAGCCCTCGTCGAGCGAGGCCAACAGGGCCTGACGGGCCATGGGGTGGAGCGGGGCGGCGGAGGCGGCATCGAAGTAGGACACGTGGCAACGGTAGAACGCGGGGGAGCCGGACGGCGGCCCGGGGAACTGCGCGACCAGCCACAAACCCGCCCGCACGCGCCCAACAAGCCGCAACCCCGAGCGATTAGGTGCCTCCTCCCACCCCTGGGCATGACCCCCGGCGCGTTGCCGACCCCTCCCCGCGCGACCCCAAAACGCGTCCAGTAGGGTTTGGTCCGCATAAACATCCAAACCCCTGCCCGACGCAGGGCGGCGACCTACCAGCGAGAAGGCCGCAGCCGACCGCGCGGGCGAGACTCTCGGGAAGGCGCTACGTGAGTCCCAACGGCTCCGACCGCTCGCCGCGGCGCCCGATGCGGCGGAAGCTGCTGCAGGCACTGACCGCGGGCCTGGTCCTTGCGACCGCAACCGGTTGCACATACGAGGACTTCCCCCGCCTTGGTATGCCCACCCCCACCACCGAAGAGGCTCCGCGGATCCTCTCCCTGTGGCAGGGCTCATGGGCTGCCGCGCTGGCCACCGGCGTGCTGGTGTGGGGCCTGATCCTGTGGAGTGCTTTCTTCCACCGGCGCAGCCGCACCAAGGTCGAGGTACCTCCGCAGACCCGGTACAACATGCCCATCGAGGCCTTGTACACGGTAGTACCGATCATCATCGTCTCGGTCCTCTTCTACTTCACGGCCCGCGACGAATCGAAGCTGCTCAGCCTCGAGAAGAAGCCCGACGTCACGGTCAACGTGGTCGGCTTCCAGTGGAGCTGGTGCTTCAACTACATCCAGAGCGTCGACGGTTCCACCGGTGACGCGAAGTCCGACGAGAACCTGGCCGCGATTCCGGACCGGTACAAGAAGGACTTCCCGGCCGACTCGGGCGGTGTCTACACCTGCGGCACCCCCGGTGAGCGGAACCCGCAGACCGACAACCCCGGCCCGACCCTCTGGCTCCCCGAGGGCAAGACGGTCCGCTTCATCCTCACCTCGCGGGACGTCATCCACTCCTTCTGGGTGGTGCCGTTCCTCATGAAGCAGGACGTCATCCCGGGCCACACCAATGCCTTCCAGGTGACCCCCAACAAGCAGGGCACCTTCCTGGGCAAGTGCGCCGAGCTGTGTGGCGTCGACCACTCCCGGATGCTGTTCAACGTGAAGGTGGTCTCCCCCGAGCGTTACGAGCAGCACCTGAAGGACCTCGCCAAGAAGGGGCAGACCGGTTACGTTCCGGCCGGCATCGAGCAGACGAGCCCCGAGAAGAACCGGGAGTCGAACATCCTGTGAGCATCCTCAACGAACCCCAGGGTGCCGCCGCAGCAGGGTCCCACTATGAGGACGAGCTGCCGGTCCGGCGCCAGCGCCGCGGCGAAGTCGTCGTCAAGTGGCTCACCACGACGGACCACAAGACGATCGGCACGCTGTACCTCGTGACGTCGTTCGCGTTCTTCTGCATCGGTGGCGTGATGGCGCTCTTCATGCGCGCCGAGCTGGCCCGTCCGGGCCTGCAGATCATGTCGAACGAGCAGTTCAACCAGGCGTTCACGATGCACGGCACGATCATGCTGCTGATGTTCGCGACGCCGCTGTTCGCCGGCTTCGCGAACTGGATCATGCCGCTCCAGATCGGCGCGCCGGACGTCGCGTTCCCGCGGCTGAACATGTTCGCCTACTGGCTGTACCTGTTCGGCTCGCTCATCGCCGTCGGCGGGTTCCTGACCCCGGACGGCGCGGCCGACTTCGGCTGGTTCGCCTACTCGCCGCTGTCGGACGCGGTCCGCAGCCCGGGTATCGGCGCCGACATGTGGATCATGGGTCTGGCCTTCTCCGGCTTCGGCACCATCCTCGGCTCGGTCAACTTCATCACCACGATCATCTGCATGCGCGCACCGGGCATGACGATGTTCCGCATGCCGATCTTCGTGTGGAACGTGCTGCTGACCGCGGTCCTGGTCCTGCTGGCCTTCCCGGTCCTCGCGGCCGCGCTGTTCGCCCTGGAGGCGGACCGCAAGTTCGGCGCCCACATCTTCGACGCCTCCAACGGCGGCGCGTTGCTGTGGCAGCACCTCTTCTGGTTCTTCGGCCATCCAGAGGTGTACATCATCGCCCTGCCGTTCTTCGGCATCATCAGCGAGATCATCCCGGTCTTCTCCCGCAAGCCGATGTTCGGCTACATGGGCCTGATCGCCGCGACGATCTCGATCGCCGGCCTGTCCGTGACGGTGTGGGCGCACCACATGTACGTCACCGGCGGTGTGCTGCTGCCGTTCTTCTCCTTCATGACGTTCCTCATCGCCGTGCCGACGGGCGTGAAGTTCTTCAACTGGATCGGAACGATGTGGAAGGGGTCACTGAGTTTCGAGACCCCGATGCTCTGGGCGACCGGCTTCCTGATCACCTTCACCTTCGGTGGTCTGACCGGCGTCATCCTGGCCTCGCCGCCGATGGACTTCCACGTGTCGGACTCGTACTTCGTGGTGGCGCACTTCCACTACGTCGTCTTCGGCACCGTCGTCTTCGCGATGTTCGCCGGGTTCCACTTCTGGTGGCCGAAGATGACCGGCAAGATGCTCGACGAGCGCCTCGGCAAGATCACCTTCTGGACGCTGTTCATCGGCTTCCACGGCACGTTCCTCGTCCAGCACTGGCTGGGCGCCGAGGGCATGCCGCGCCGCTACGCGGACTACCTGGCCGCCGACGGCTTCACCGCCCTGAACACGATCTCGACGATCAGCTCGTTCGTTCTCGGCCTGTCCGTCCTGCCGTTCTTCTACAACGTGTGGAAGACCGCCAAGTACGGCAAGCCGGTCGCCGTCGACGACCCGTGGGGCTACGGCCGCTCCCTGGAGTGGGCGACCTCCTGCCCGCCGCCGCGGCACAACTTCCTCACCCTGCCGCGGATCCGCAGTGAATCCCCGGCGTTCGACCTGCACCACCCGGAGATCGCAGCGCTCGAGCAGCTGGAGCACGCCGGTCACGGCGCCGGCGCCATCGCGGGCAGCAAGGAGGCCGGCAAGTGAAGATCCAGGGCACGATGTTCGTCTGGCTGAGCGTCTTCGTCCTCGCCATGGCGGTCGTCTACGGCGTGTGGTCGAAGGAGCCGGCCGGTACGACGGCCCTCTTCCTGGCCTTCGGCCTGTGCATCATGATCGGCTTCTACCTGGGCTTCACCGCCAAGCGGGTCGACACCGGTGCGCAGGACAACAAGGAGGCGGACGTCGCGGACGACGCCGGCGAGCTGGGCTTCTTCAGCCCGCACAGCTGGCAGCCGCTCTCCCTGGCCGTCGGCGGCGCCCTCGCCTTCCTGGGGGTCGCGGTCGGCTGGTGGCTGCTCTACTTCTCCGCCCCGCTGATCCTCATCGGCCTGTGGGGCTGGGTCTTCGAGTACTACCGCGGTGAGAGCCGCACCCAGTAGCACGCATCGCGCGCGGCAGAGCCCGGACACTCCGTCAGGAGCGTCCGGGCTCCTGCATTTGCCGTAATCGGTGTCGCCCGTCCGTGTCACCCAGCGCGCCGCGGTTGACGCGGCTGCCTAGCGTGAGGTCATGAGCCACGAACCCCGCCCCGGCACCGTCGTCAGCTGCACGCTGCTGGTGACCGCCCTGGTCGCGGGCGCAACCGCCTGCGGCTCGGACGGCAACCCGCTCTCCTCACGTCCGTACGACGCGACGGACCGGATCTCCTTCAACGTCTCCGGCGGCGACGCAGAGAAGGCCGACCCGGACAAGCCCCTGGAGGTCAGGGCGGAGGACTCCGACGAACGGATCACCGACGTCACCGCCCTGGACGCCACAGGCCGCTATGTGGCGGGCGAACTCTCCGCCGACGGCAGACGCTGGCACAGCACCGAGCCGCTGGCCGCCGACGCCCGCTACACGGTCCGGGTGAGCACCGAGAACGAGGACGGCGCCTCCGGCCGCCGGGTCCTCACCTTCGACACCGGCAGGCCCACCGCCAAGAAACGACTGACCGTCACCTTCGGCCCCGGCGCGGGCACCTACGGCGTCGGCCGGCCCGTCACCGCCGAACTCAGCCAGCCGATCAAGGACCCCGCCCAGCGCGCCGTCGTCGAACGCGCCCTGAAGGTGGACGCCAAGCCCGCCGTGCAGGGCGGCTGGCACTGGGTGGACGACAGGACGCTGCACTACCGACCGAAGGACTACTGGCCCGCCCACGCCACGGTCCACGTCCACAGCAACCTGGACGGCATCAAGGTCGGCGGCCGGCTCTGGGGCGGCAAGGCGAAGGACGTCCGACTCACCATCGGGGACCGCGTCATCGCCGTCACCGACGCCTCCTCGCACTCCCTCACGCTGTACCGCAACGGTGAAGAGGTGAAAAAGATCCCCGTCACCACGGGAAAGCCCGGCTTCGAGACCCGCAACGGCGTCAAGGTGGTCCTCGGCAAGGAGTACTTCGTACGGATGCGCGGCACCACCGTCGGCATCGCCGAGGGTTCCTCGGAGTCGTACGACCTGCCCGTCTACTACGCCACCCGCGTCACCTGGAGCGGCGAGTACGTGCACGCCGCCCCCTGGTCCGTCGGTTCCCAGGGCTCCGCCAACGTCAGCCACGGCTGCGTCGGCATGAGCACCTCGAACGCCGAGTGGTTCTTCGACAACGTCCGCGAGGGTGACATCGTCCAGGTCGTCAACAGCCAGGGCGACACGATGGAGACCTTCGGCAACGGCTTCGGCGACTGGAACCTGGACTGGAAGAAGTGGCGCGAGGGCAGCGCCCTGACCGGCGGCGAGCAGAAGACCCGGGAGGACACGTCACGGCTTCAGCCGGCCGCCGCGTAGCGCGCCACCCTGAAGGGCCGCGCCGGAGCGGCGCGAGAAGCCGCAGACGGCCCGCAGCCGCCGGAACAGCCCCGCCCCCGACCCTCAGGCGCCGACCAGGTTCCCGCGGCGCAGAATCGCCGCCAGGGCCGCCGCGAACTCCACGGGGTCCACCGGAAGGGTGACCGCCGCCTCCGCCCGGCTCCACGTGGCCAGCCAGGCGTCCTGCGGCCGTCCGATGAGCAGCAGCACCGGCGGGCAGCGGAACACCTCGTCCTTGATCTGCCGGCACAGCCCCATGCCGCCCATGGGCGCGGCCTCGCCGTCCAGCACGCACACGTCGATCCCGCCCTTGTCCAGCTCCGTCAGCACGGCGGCGGGCGTCGCGCACTCCACGAACTCGACCAGGGGCGCGTCCTGGGCCGGCCGCCGGCCGGTGGCCAGCCGCACCTGCTCCCTGGTGTTGGCGTCGTCGCTGTAGACCAGCACCGTGGCGGTCGCCTGCATGGTTCCTCCGCGTCATTGGAGTGGAACTTCCGGGTACCGATGGGGCGGATGCTACTCCCCCACAACCCTCGTCAACACCTGTTGGAACATGCCTGCGATGGGCCATACGGGCAGTACACGACGTATGAACACTCCGAACGGCACCCCCCGGAGTGAGGGCGGGATAAGCGACCGACATAATGTCGGTCGTGGCGACAGCAACGACAGTAGATACCGGGCACGCGCACCCGTCGGTCAACCGGCCGAACCTCACCAGCGTCGGAACCATCATCTGGCTGAGTTCCGAGCTGATGTTCTTCGCGGCCCTCTTCGCGATGTACTTCACCCTGCGATCGGTGACGGGTCCGGACTTCTGGTCCGAGAAGGCCCACGCGCTGAACCTCCCGTTCTCCGCGACCAACACCACGATCCTGGTGCTCTCCTCCCTCACCTGCCAGCTAGGCGTCTTCGCCGCCGAGCGCGGTGACGTGAAGAAGCTCAGGATGTGGTTCATCGTCACCTTCGTGATGGGTGCGATCTTCATCGGCGGACAGGTGTACGAGTACACCGAGCTGGTCAAGAAGGACGGGCTCTCGCTCTCCTCGGACCCGTACGGCTCGGCGTTCTACCTGACCACCGGGTTCCACGGTCTGCACGTGACGGGCGGCCTCATCGCCTTCCTGTTCGTCCTCGGCCGCACCTACGCGGCGAAGAGGTTCACACACGAGCAGGCGACGGCGGCCATCGTCGTGTCCTACTACTGGCACTTCGTCGATGTCGTCTGGATCGGCCTCTTCGCCACGATCTACCTGATCAAGTAGCCGGGCCCGATCCCGCACCCATCCCGCAAGCATCGACGCAGAAGATCCTGACACCGGGGTAATCCGTGAAAAAGCTCTCCGCACGACGACGCCATCCGATGGCGGCGCTCGTCGTCCTACTCCTCGCGCTGGCATGCACCGGGGGGCTGTACGCCGCGTTCGCACCCGCGAGCAAGGCGCAGGCAGACGAAACCGCCCAGTCCCTCGCCATCGACGAGGGCAAGAAGCTCTACGCCGTCGGTTGCGCCAGCTGCCACGGCACCGGCGGTCAGGGCAGCTCCGACGGTCCCAGCCTGGTCGGCGTGGGCGCCGCGGCCGTCGACTTCCAGGTCTCCACCGGCCGTATGCCGGCCGCGACCTCCCAGACCGTCCAGGTACCGGAAAAGCCGACGATCTACTCGCAGGCACAGATCGACCAGCTGGCCGCGTACATCGCCTCGCTCGGCGCCGGCCCGTCCGTCCCCACCGAGGCCCAGTACGGCCCCGAGGGCGCGGACATCGCCAAGGGCGGTGACCTGTTCCGCACGAACTGCGCCCAGTGCCACAACTTCACCGGCAAGGGCGGCGCCCTGACCCGGGGCAAGTACGCGCCCTCGCTCGAGGGCGTGGACCCGAAGCACATCTACGAGGCCATGCAGACCGGCCCGCAGAACATGCCCTCCTTCCCCGACACCACACTGTCGGAGCAGAACAAGAAGGACATCATCGCGTACCTGGACGCGGTCAACAGCTCCGACTCCGAGAGCCCCGGCGGCCTTGAGCTGGGCGGCCTCGGGCCGGTCAGCGAGGGCCTCTTCGGCTGGATCTTCGGTCTCGGCGGGCTGATCGCCGTGGCCGTGTGGGTCGCCGCCCGGACCGCAAAGGCCAGGAAGTCATGAGTAGCCAAGACATCCCAGAAGAGAACCTGCCCGCTGAGCGGGATCACGCCCACGGAGCCGTAGGCGTCGCGGACGAGAAGAACCCGTTCGCCGACCCCGGGCTCCCGCCGCACGAGCACCGGATCCAGGACATCGACGAGCGGGCCGCCAAGCGGTCCGAGCGCGCGGTCGCCTTCCTGTTCACGCTGTCGATGCTGGCCACCGTCGGCTTCATCGCCTCGTACGTGGCGATCCCGCACGACAAGTCGGTCTTCATCTTCCCGCTCGGCCACATCAGCGCGCTGAACTTCGCGCTCGGTATGACCCTGGGCGCGGCCCTGTTCTGCATCGGCGCGGGCGCGGTCCACTGGGCCCGCACCCTGATGTCCGACGTGGAGATCGCCGACGAGCGTCACCCGATCTCGGCGGAGCCCGAGGTCAAGGCCAAGGTCATGGCCGACTTCCGGGACGGCGCCAGGGAGTCCGCGCTGGGCCGCCGCAAGCTGATCCGCAACACCATGTTCGGCGCGCTGGCCCTGTTCCCGCTCTCCGGTGTGGTCCTGCTGCGCGACCTCGGTCCGCTGCCCGAGGACAAGCTGCGGCACACGCTGTGGGCCAAGGGCAAGCTGCTCGTGAACATGAACACCAACGAGCCGCTGCGTCCCTCGGACGTCGCCGTCGGTTCCCTCACCTTCGCCAAGCCCGAGGGCCTGGAGGAGCACGACCACGAATTCCAGACCGAGATCGCCAAGGCCGCCCTGATGATCGTCCGCATCCAGCCGGACAACATCAAGGACAAGCGCGAGCTCGAGTGGTCGCACGAGGGCATCGTGGCGTACTCGAAGATCTGCACCCACGTCGGTTGCCCGATCTCCCTGTACGAGCAGCAGACGCACCACGTGCTGTGCCCCTGCCACCAGTCCACCTTCGACCTGTCCGACGGTGCCCGAGTCATCTTCGGCCCCGCCGGTCACGCCCTGCCGCAGCTGCGCATCGGCGTGAACGACGAGGGCTACCTCGAGGCGCTCGGCGACTTCGAAGAGCCCGTCGGTCCTGCCTTCTGGGAGCGCGGATGAGCAACAAGGACGACCGCCGCAAGGCACCCGCGGGCGAGCGGGTCGCCGACTGGGCCGACGGCCGCCTGGGGATCTACTCCCTGGCCAAGGCCAACATGCGCAAGATCTTCCCGGACCACTGGTCCTTCATGCTCGGTGAGATCTGCCTCTACAGCTTCATCATCATCATCCTCACGGGTGTGTATCTGACGCTGTTCTTCCACCCGTCGATGAACGAGGTGGAGTACCACGGCAGCTACGTCCCGCTCCAGGGTCAGCTGATGTCCGAGGCCTTCAACTCGACCATGCACATCTCCTTCGATGTGCGTGGTGGTCTGCTCATCCGGCAGATCCACCACTGGGCCGCGGTCATCTTCCTGGCCGGCATGTTCGTGCACATGATGCGCGTCTTCTTCACGGGCGCCTTCCGCAAGCCGCGCGAGATCAACTGGCTGTTCGGCTTCCTGCTGTTCGTCCTGGGCATGTTCACCGGTTTCACCGGCTACTCGCTCCCTGACGACCTGCTCTCCGGCACCGGTGTCCGCTTCACGCAGGGCGCGATCCTGTCCGTGCCGATCGTGGGCACGTACATCTCGATGTTCCTGTTCGGCGGGGAGTTCCCGGGTGGCGACTTCGTCGCGCGGTTCTACTCGATCCACATCCTGCTGCTGCCGGGCATCATGCTCGGGCTCGTGGTCGGCCACCTGATCCTGGTCTTCTACCACAAGCACACCCAGTTCGCGGGTCCCGGACGCACCAACAAGAACGTCGTCGGCATGCCGCTGCTGCCGGTCTACATGGCCAAGGCCGGAGGCTTCTTCTTCCTGGTCTTCGGTGCCATCGCGGCCATCTCGGGCATCGCGTCCATCAACCCGATCTGGGTGCTGGGTCCCTACCGTCCGGACCAGGTGTCCACCGGCGCCCAGCCCGACTGGTACATGGGCTTCGCCGAGGGTCTCATCCGGGCCATGCCCGGCTGGGAGATCAACATCTGGGGCCACACGCTGGTCATGGGCGTGTTCGTCCCGCTGGTGCTGTTCGGTGTGTTCCTCGGCATGATCGCCGTGTACCCGTTCATCGAGTCCTGGGTCACCGGGGACAAGCGCGAGCACCACATCCTGGACCGTCCGCGCAACGCCCCGACCCGTACGGCCTTCGGTGTCGCCTGGGTCACCGGCTACATGATCATGCTGATCGGTGGTGGCAACGACATCTTCGCCACCCACTTCCACCTGTCGATCAACGCGGTCACCTGGTTCGTCCGGATCGGCTTCTTCGCCGGACCGGTCATCGCCTTCGTGGTCACCAAGCGGATCTGCCTCGGCCTCCAGCGCCGCGACAAGGAGAAGGTGCTGCACGGTCGCGAGACCGGCACCATCAAGCGCCTGCCGCACGGTGAGTTCATCGAGGTGCACGAGCCGCTCAGCCAGGAGGCGCTCTACACGCTCACCTCGCACGAGCAGTACGCGCCGGCCGAGATCGGCCCGACGGTCGACGAGAACGGCGTCGAGCGCAAGGTGAAGCGCGGCGAGAAGGTCCGCGTCAAGCTGAGCAAGGCGTACTACGGCGAGGAGAGTCAGATCCCCAAGCCGACCGTCGAGGAGTACAAGGAGATCACGAGCGGCCACGGCCACCACTGATCGCTGCGTCGCCACGCAACGCAGAAGGGCCCCGTCCGGGGTACGGACGGGGCCCTTCGCCCTGTCCGCGGCTGGATAGGGTGGACCTGTCGAGACGCGCGTCCCGTGCAGCGGGACCACACTGACCCAGGAGCGGCTTATGAGCGCTGTGACCCCCGCTGGAGGCGACACCGCGGCGGACCGTTCCTGGCCCGAGGTGTTGAACGCCCTGCTGTACGGCCGTGACCAGAGCGCCGACGCCACGGCGTGGGCGATGGACCGGATCATGCGGGGCGAGGCGACCGACGCCCAGATCGCCGGGTTCGTGGTGGCGCTGCGCGCCAAGGGCGAGACCGTCGAGGAGATCAACGGCCTCGTCCGCGCGATGTACGAGCACGCGAACGTGATCGAGGTGCCCGGTGCGACGGTCGACATCGTCGGCACGGGCGGCGACGGCGCGAAGACCGTCAACATCTCCACGATGGCCTCGATCGTCGTCGCCGGCACCGGCGTGAAGGTCGTCAAGCACGGCAACCGGGCCGCGTCCTCCGCGTCCGGCGCCTCGGACGTCCTGGAGAAGCTGGGCGTCCGCCTCGACCTGACCCCGCAGCGGGTGGCCGAGGTCGCCGAGGAGGCCGGGATCACCTTCTGCTTCGCGATCAAGTTCCATCCGGCGCTGCGTCACGCGGGCGCCGCCCGCGGCCAGTTGGGCATCCGCACGGTCTTCAACGTGCTCGGCCCGCTGACCAACCCGGCCCGCGTACGCGCCCAGGCCGTCGGTGTGGCGGACCCGCGCATGGCGCCGATCGTCGCGGGCGTCTTCGCCGAACGCGGCAACTCCTCGCTGGTGTTCCGCGGCGACGACGGCCTCGACGAGCTGACGACGACCTCCACCTCCCGGGTCTGGGTCGTCCGCGACGGCAAGGTGACCGAGGAGTCCTTCGACCCGCGGGACGTCGGCCTCGAACTGGTCCCCGTCGAGGCCCTGCGGGGCGCCGACGCCGCCTACAACGCCGAGGTGGCGCGCAGGCTGCTGGACGGTGGGACGGGCCCGGTCCGCGACGCCGTACTGCTGAACTCGGCGGCCGCCCTGGTCGCCCTGGAGCCGACCGGGGCGCCGCTCGCCGAGCAGTTGCGGGCGGGCATGGCCAGGGCCGCGGAGTCCCTGGACTCGGGGGCGGCGAAGCGGACGCTGGAGCGCTGGGCGGCGGCCACCCACGCCTGACCGCCGGCACGGTGTGACGCGGGGCGCGGTCCGGACTCCCTCTGTCTCAAAAAATGGACCGCGCCTTGCGCGTCGATGATCGTATGGCAGGATGCTGTACCAGGTCATGAGCGACAGTCATGAGGCCCCGGCCGACTGTCCGGCAACCCTCCGTCCGTGGCGGGGTGCCCCGGGTGAGGACCAGGCCGCAGACAGCAAGGTCTACGGCAAGCGCGGACCCCTCGCACTCTCTCCGAGTGAGCGCGGCCAGGGGTCCTGGTCGTCGAGGAGCCTTCCATGAGCAAGCGAATGCGATAGGGCCGCAGAGCCCCGCTTCAGCGTCCCTCTGTCGTTCTTCCCGCGATCGCGCCCGTTGCCGATCGCGTGGTGCCGTGCTCTCCGGGGTTCCCCCGAGCCCACGGCCCTTGTCTCTCACGGGAGTTCAGCCATGTCCGTCTCCACCGCTGCCGTCGCCCAGACCGTTTGTGCCCCGCTGCCCGTTCTGGGGCGCGATGTCACCGTCCCGCTCGTCACCGGCGGCGAGGTCGGTTACGCGGCCCTCGACTACGCCGCCAGCGCCCCCGCCCTCCAGCGCGTCTGGGACGACGTGGCGGCCTACGCCCCCTACTACGGCAGCGTCCACCGCGGCGCCGGCTACCTCTCCCAGCTCTCCACGGACCTCTTCGAGAACGCCCGCCGGACGGTTGCCGAGTTCCTCGACTGCCGGCCCGACGACCAGCTGGTCTTCACCCGCTCCACCACCGACTCCCTGAACCTCCTCGCCGCCGCCCTCCCCGCCGGCTGCCAGGTCTTCGTCTTCGAGACCGAGCACCACGCCTCGCTGCTGCCCTGGAAGGACGCCCGGGTCACCTGCCTCGACGCCCCGCGCACCCCGGGGCAGGCCGTCGCCGCCCTGGAGAGCGCCCTCGCCGGCCGCGACCCGCACGGCCCGGCCCTGGTCTGCGTCACCGGCGCCTCCAACGTCACCGGCGAGCTGTGGCCCGTACGTGAACTGGCCGCCGCGGCGCACGCCCACGGTGCCCGGATCGTCCTGGACGCCGCCCAGCTCGCCCCGCACCACCCGGTGTCCGTCCGTGACCTCGACGTCGACTGGGTCGCCTTCTCCGGCCACAAGCTGTACGCCCCCTTCGGTTCCGGCGTCCTGGCCGGCCGCGCCGACTGGCTGCGGGCGGCCGAGCCGTACCTCGCGGGCGGCGGCGCCAGCCGCAAGGTCACCCGGCGCCAGGACGGGGGAGTGGACGTGGAGTGGCACGAGAGCGCCGCCCGGCACGAGGCGGGCTCCCCGAACGTCATCGGCGCCTACTCCATCGCCTCCGCCTGCAAGGCGCTCACCGAGGCGGGCTTCGACACGCTGGTGGCCCGCGAGCAGTACCTCGTCGAGAAGGTCCGCACGGGCCTCGCGCGGGTCCCCGAGGTGCGGGTCCTGTCCCTCTTCGGCGACGACGCCCCGCGGGTCGGCGTGATCTCCTTCGTCGTGGACGGCTGGAACAGCTCCCACTTCGCCGCCGCGCTCTCCGCCGAGTACGGCATCGGCGTCCGCGACGGCCTCTTCTGCGCCCACCCCCTGGTCCGCACCCTCCTGGGCAGCGACCCCCGCAGCCAGGGCGAGTGCGGCGCCCCCGACGCGGCCCCCGGCGAGAAGTCCCTCAACGCGATCCGTGTCAGCTTCGGCGCGGGCACCCCCCGACGAACACGTCGACCGCTTCCTGGCGGCCGTACGGGAACTGGTGACCGAGGGGGCGAAGTGGACGTACAGGACCGAGGACGGCCGCTGCGTCCCGGCGGTGTAGGGGGATCGTGTCCGCCGGAGGCGGTGTTCAGGCGGTCAGGAGTCCAGGCCGATCGCGAACGCCGCCTCCAGGTCGTGCTGCGAGTACGTACGGAACGCCACGTGTGTGTCCGTGGCCTCCACGCCCGGGATCTTGCTGATCCGCCCCGGGATCATCTCGGCGAGGTCCTCGTGCTGCCGCACCCGCACCATGGCGATCAGGTCGTAGGTGCCGGTCACGGAGAACACCTCGCTCACGGATTCCAGCGAAGCGATCGACTCCGCGATCTCGGGGATCCGGTCCACGCTGGTCTTGATGAGGACGATCGCGGTGATCACGGCTGGTTCTCTCCCTCGGGGGCCGGAGCTGGGCTGCTCCTCACTCTAGTGGGCCGGGTGAACCCGGCCCACGCGTAGACGAAGCCCAGCCCGAAGCCCACCAGGTGCGCGAGGTACGCCACGCCCGGCCCCTGTCCGGCCCGCCCCGCCGCCAGCCATTGCAGAGCCGCCCAGAAGGGCAGCACGACCCAGGCGGGGAAGCGCAGTGGGAGGAAGAAGAGGAACGGCAGCAGACTCGTGACGCGGGCCCGGGGGAACAGGTACAGGAACGCGCCGAGGACCGCCGAGATCGCTCCGGAGGCGCCGACCAGGGACTGCTCGGAGTCGGCGTTGACGGCGGCGTAGCCCAGCAGTGCCAGGCAGCCGCAGCCGAGGTAGAAGAGCGTGAACCCGACGCGGCCCATCCGGTGCTCGGTCATCGCCCCGAAGACGTGGAGGAAGAGCATGTTGCCCAGCAGATGCACCCAGCTGCCGTGGATGAACAGGGCGGTGAGGGGGGTGAGGGCGGCCCTGGGCCCACCTTCGAACAGGTCTGCGGGGATCACGCCCCACCGGCGGAAGTAGGCGCGCTGCGCGAGCATCTGCTCCTCGCCGGTGCCGTACGCCGGATCGAGGCCCGAGGCCGGGCCGATCACGAAGACCAGGCAGCACAGGGCCATCAGGAGGTACGTCACCGGTGCCACGGGGTGGCGGACGGTTCGGCCGAGGGGCCGTCTCCAGTAGCTGATCATGGACACAGAGCATGGCGTAACGGGACGTACTGGTCCGGACCGCCTCGCCGCCGTGGACGGACGGGCGGCGAGTACCCGCCAGGCCGTAGGGTTACGAGCCACATGCTCCGGGGAGCCCTGTGCGCGCCCCGGTTCCGGAAGACCGACACTAGAAGGAAGCGGACGGTCACGATGACGGTTCCCCTGCCGACCGCCACGACGCGGTGGCGCTGCACTCTCTGCGGCAACCTCACGCGGTTCGACGTGACGCGCTCGTCGAAGGTCGTCGAGTACGTCCACCTCGATCTCGCCGGTGAGGCGAAGGTGGAGGAGCGCGAGGTGGTCAGTGAGACCATCGAGTCGGTGCGGTGCCGTTGGTGCAACGCCGTGGATCAGGTGGAACTGGTGGACAGGCCGGGTGCCGGCTCCTGAGGATGGGGGTTCCCCGCTCGAGCGAAGTCGAGAGTGGGGGAGGGCCCCGCGAGGAATTGGGGTGTGACGGATGGCGGAGACCACGGGCGGGGGGCCGGGCGACGGCGCCGCCGAGGTGCTCGACCGTCCGCTGCCCGACGGCGTGCGCCGCCGGGTCGTGCAGATCGTCTCGGACGGCTTCGGCGGCCTGACCGTCGCCGAACTGCCACCCCAGCTCCGGCAGTACGCCCGGTTCGCCCCCAACCGCCGGGCCAAGTTCGCGGGCAACGCGATGGCGGCCGCGCTGGAGACCGATCCGCTGTTCCGACAGCGCATCGGGGAGAAGTTCAGAGAGGCACAGCCCGAACTGGCCGGTGTTCTCGACTCCGGCTCGCCTCCCCCGGCCGCGGACCCGCTCGATGTGGCGGCCGCGGCCTATGTGCTGCGCCCCACCGGCTGGGTGAAGCTGGTCACCGCGGCCGGCGAGGAGGCCCAGCGGGCCGACGCCGAGCGGGCCGACGAGGAGAGCCGGGCGGAGCTGGAGCGGCTGCGCGAGCAGCTCGCCGAGGCCCGCGAGCTGACCCGGACCGAGACCGAGCGGCTGCGCACCGAACTGGACGCGGCGAAGCGGGAGGCCGAGTCGCTCCATCGCAAGCTGCGGTCGGCCCTCAGTGACGTCAAGCGCGGTGAGGCCGCGCTGCGCAAGCTCCAGGGTGAGATGGACGCCGTGCGGAGCGAGGGGCAGGCCCAGGTGTCCGCGGCCGACAGCGAGTCGCGGCGGCTGAAGACCCGGCTCGGCGAGGCGGAGGCCGCGCTGGAGGCCACCCGCCGGGCGGCCCGCGAGAATCGCAGCGTCGAGGACATGCGGGTACGGCTGCTGCTGGACACCCTGCTGGAGTCGGCCCAAGGGCTGCGCAGGGAACTGGCGTTGCCGCCGGTGTCGGTCCGTCCGGCGGAGACGGTCGACGCGGTGGAGCCCGGCCGGATGACCCCGAAGGACATCGCCGCCCGCGCGCTCTCGGAGAACGACCCCGCGATTTTGGACCAGTTGCTCGCCCTGCCGCAGGCGCATCTCGTCGTCGACGGCTACAACGTCACCAAGACCGGTTATCCGCAGATGCCGTTGGAGAAGCAGCGGCTGCGGCTGCTCGGTCAGCTCTCGGCGCTCGCCGCGCAGACCGGCGCCGAGGTCACCTGTGTCTTCGACGGGGCCGAGCTGGTCGCGCCGGTGCTGCTGGCGCCGCCGCGCGGGGTGCGGGTGCTGTTCTCCAAGCCGGGGATCACCGCCGACGAGCTGATCCGCCAGCTGGTGCGGGCCGAGCCGCCCGGCCGGCCGGTCATCGTCGCCTCGACCGACCGCGAGGTGGCCGACGGCGTGGCCAGGGCGGGGGCGCGTCCTGTCGCTTCTGCGGTGCTCCTGAAGCGACTGACCTGAAGGTCAACGTAAAGGGCCAATGCCCGAATTGACGCGATCGTCACGCAACGTAGCGTCAATCCTGCGTCACTGCATGTGGGTTGTGTGTAAAGAATGCGGTCCGTCACCGACTTTTTCTGTGCCAGGATTTGAAGTGATCACAAGAACGTCACTAGGGTCTGCCTTCGAACCTCCGCACGAGTGATCACTCACAAGAAGGAGCTCGCTCTCCGTGGCGTCCCACCGTCGACCCAAGCAGCCGAGTCGCACACGCGTGACCGTGCTGACCACCGCGGCCGCTGCCGCTGTCGCCCTGAGCTCGCAGGCCGCCAACGCCGCTCCGAGCGAGAAGCCCAGCAAGGACGAGGTCAAGTCCAAGGTCGACAAGCTCTACGAAGAAGCGGAGCAGGCCACCGAGAAGTACAACGGGGCCAAGGAGAAGCAGGAGAAGCTCCAGAAGGAGGTCTCCACGATCCAGGACGACGTCGCCCGCGGCCAGGACGAGCTGAACGAGCTGCGTGAGTCGATAGGCCTGGCGGCCGCGGCCCAGTACCGCTCCGGCAGCATCGACTCCTCCCTCCAGCTGTTCCTGTCGTCGAACCCGGACGACTACCTGGACAAGGCGTCCGCCGCGGACCAGTTGAGCGCCCAGCAGGTCGAGTCGCTGAGGAAGATCCAGGAGAAGCAGCGCGAGCTGGCCCAGGACCGCGCGGAGGCCTCCGGCAAGCTCAAGGACCTCGCCTCCACCCGCACGGAACTGGGCAACAAGAAGAAGGAAGTCCAGGCCAAGCTGGCCGAGGCGCAGAAGCTCCTCAACACGCTGACGGCCGAGGAGAAGGCCGACCTGGCCGCCGCCGACGCCCGCGCCAGCCGCGACGCCGGTGAGCGCGTCGACCTCGGCAACACGGCCCCCGCCTCGGGCCGTGCGATGGCCGCCTTCCAGGCCGCCCAGAGCAAGATCGGCTCGCCCTACGTCTACGGCGCCACGGGTCCGAACTCCTTCGACTGCTCCGGCCTGACCTCCTGGGCGTTCGCCCAGGCCGGCGTCGGCATCCCGCGCATCTCGCAGGACCAGGCCAACGCCGGCACGAGGATCTACTCCCAGTCCGACCTCAAGGTCGGCGACCTGGTGATCTTCTACGGTGACCTGCACCACGTCGGGTTCTACGCGGGCAACGGCCAGGTGCTGCACGCCCCGCGCTCCGGCACGGTCGTGCGCTACGAGTCGATCAACAACATGCCGTACCAGTTCGGCGTCCGGATCTGAGCATCCGCGCGATCGCGACACCATGACGCCCGAACGGGCGAATCACCGCGACGTGAACTGACCCCACACCCCGCCCATGACCTGCGTCAGAGGCGGGGTGTCACGTTGCGTGGCCGCAGAGGTCTTTGGTGGGCGCCCCGTCACGGGGCTACTGTCTGCCGCGTTTCCCCCGCCACTTGTGCCGGGGGGACGGTCTCTGTCCGCCAGTGGAAGGAGCGCGGCTTCCCGTGGGGTCCCATCGCCGCCTTGCACCGTCCGGGTTCGACCGGGGCGCCCTGTGCGTCCTGACCGCCGCGGCAGCCGCCCTCGGCGCCGTCGCCACCGCCGTACCGGCCACGGCCGCCCCGCACGAGGACACCCGGACCGAGGTGGACCGGCTCTACGAGGCCGCCGAGAAGGCCACCGAGGCCTTCAACGAGGCCGGGGAGCGGGCCGGTGTCCTGCGCCGGCAGGTCGGCGACGCGCAGGACCGGATCGCCCGCAAGCAGGAGCGCATCAACGGCCTGCGAGAACAGCTCGGCTCGCTGGCCGGCGCCCAGTACCGCTCCGGCGGCCTCGACCCGTCCCTGGCGCTGCTGTTCTCCGACGACCCGGCCGACTACCTCGACAAGGCCTCCGTCCTCGACCGCATCACCACCCATCAGGCCGGTGAGCTGAAGGACCTCCAGGACGCCCTGCGCGAACTGGCCCAGGAGCGCGCCGAGGCCACCCGCAGGCTCGGCGACCTGGAGAAGAGCCGGGAGGCCGTCGAGAAGCACAAGCGGACCGTCGAGCAGAAGCTCGCCAAGGCCCGGCAGCTGCTGAACTCCCTGCCGTCCGCCGAGCGCGCCGCCTACGACCGGGCCTCCCGGTCCGGCCGTTCCGACCTGCCCGGTCCCGAGGGCGCCGGCGCCGCCTCGGGCCGTGCGGCGGCGGCCCTGGCCGCCGCCCGCTCGGCGCTCGGCAGGCCGTACGTGTGGGGCGCCAACGGACCCACCGGTTTCGACTGTTCGGGCCTGGTGCAGTGGTCGTACGCGCGGGCCGGGGTCGGCCTGCCGCGGACCTCGCAGGCCCAGGCGCACGCCGGGCGGCGGGTCCCGCTCTCCCAGGCGCGGCCCGGCGACATCGTCACCTACCGCTCCGACGCCAGCCACGTGGGCATGTACGCGGGCAACGGCCAGGTCATCCACGCCCCCTACCCGGGCGCGCCGGTGCGCTACGACCCGGTCGGGATGATGCCGGTGTCGTCGGTGACGAGACCCTGACCGGGAGGTGCGGCCCGCACCGGCCGGGTTCCGTCCGGGGCGGCTCGCCGTACGATCGGGGGAATGGCTGGTCGAGGGCGGGCGCGCGATTCCGGAGCCGTGGGGCTCGCGGTGCTGCTGCTCGTTCTGCTGGTGGGCTGCGGCGGGCGGCCCGCCACGGACACCGCCAGGGCCGAGGTGCAGCGGGTGCTGGACCGGCGGGCCGCCGCCGTCCTGGCCCATGACCCCGCCGCCCACGCCGCCACCGGGGACCCCGCCGCGTACACCCGGCTGCGGGCCGTGCCGCTGGCCGCCTGGTCCTACCGGGTCACCGCCGTACGGCCCGGCGGGGACGAGGCCGCTGCCGACGCGGAGCTGAGCTACCGCATCGAGGGCCACGACAGGGCCCCGGTGACCGTGACGCGCACCCTGCGGCTGACCCGGGACGAGGCCGGGCGGTGGGCCGTGGCCTCCGAGAGGCCCGCGGGGAAGGCCGGCCAGCAGCTCTGGGACCAGGGCACGGTCAGCGTCGTCCGCGGCACGCACAGTCTGGTCCTCGGCGTCGGCCAGTCCGGCGCGCTCCTGCGGACCTTCGCCGGGCTGGCCGACCGGGCCGTCCCCGCGGTCTCACAGGCGTGGGGCACCGACTGGGCCCGGCAGGTCGTCGTCCTCGTACCGAAGTCTCTGGACGGCATGGCGGCGCTGCTCGGCTCGCCCGCCTCGTCCTACCGGGGGATCGCCGCGGTCACCACGGGGGAGACGGGCGGCGGGCCCGACGCGCCCGCGGACCGGGTCATCGTCAACCCGGAGGCCTACGCGATGCTCGGCCCGGTCGGCCGGCAGGTGGTCCTCACCCACGAGACGACGCACGTCGCCACCAGGTCCGACACCAACGCGGCCACCCCGCTGTGGCTGTCGGAGGGGTACGCCGACTGGGTCGGCTACCGCGGCACCGGCCGCACCCCGGACGAGGCAGCGCCCGAGCTGCAGAAGGCCGTCCGCGAGGCCCGGCTGCCGGGGGAGCTGCCGTCCGACGGGGACTTCGGGTTCGCCGGGGACGCGGCACGGCTGGCGCGGGCGTACGAGGGCGGCTGGACGGCCTGCCGGATGATCGCCGACCGCTGGGGCGAGGAGAAGCTCGACGCCTTCTACCGGGCCGTGGGGGAGCACGGGAAGCGGCCTGGGACGGTCGAGGAGGCACTGGGGAGCGTTCTGGGGACGACCCTGGAGGACTTCACCGCCGAATGGCACCGGTACCTCCGGGAGGAACTGGGCTGAGCAGCGACCGGGACGACCGGGAGAGCGGGGGCGATCGGAGGCAGGGTGGCGATCGGAGGCAGGGTGTGCTCGTCCGCGAGGCCGTCGGGCTCGTGGCGGCCTGCCGACGGCCGCCTTCACCGCGCTCTGCCGGGTCTTGGAGGGCGGTGGGGGAGCGTCCGTGCCGTTGTGGGTGACCGTGCTCGGCGTGGTCGTGCGGCGGTCGCTCGCGTACGCCCTGTCCGGGGGAGGGGCTGCCGGGGTGTCTCCTGCGCCGGTGCTCTCGGTGGCTGTGCGGTGCGCGCCGGCGGGCGTGGTTGCTGCGGCGGGTGCGGCTGCTGCTGCGGCTGCTGCGGCGGGTACGGCGGGTGCGGCGTCAGGAGGAGACCGGCGTGCCCTTGGCGCGGGCGGCGGCCCGAGCGGGTCCGGCGGGCGGGGCGTCGGCGCGTGGCGCCGTCGAGCGCCACAGCCGTACGGCCGCGGTGACCGCGGCCGCCGCCAGCAGGCCGTTGCGCAGGAACAGCAGGGTGAGCCCGAGGGGATCGCTCGCGACGACGTGGCCGAACCAGACCGGGAACTCCAGCACCGTCACCAGTGACGCGGCCAGCACCAGCGCGGTCGGCGGCCCCATCCGGCTCTCCCGGGAGCAGCGGCAGACGGCGGCCAGACCGACCAGCCACACCAGGTACTGCGGGCTGATCACCCGGCTGGTGACGGTGAAGAGCAGGACGGCGGTGAAGGCGGCGTCCGCGAGCGTGTGCGGGGCGAGCCGTCCGGCCCGCAGCCGCCACAGGAGCAGCCAGCCGAACGCGGTCACCGTCAGACCGAGCGCCGCGTCGCTCACCACGCCCACGTGGGGGCCGAGGAACTCCACCGAGCCGTAGTGGAGCAGCACCTCGCCGCTCCAGCCGAAGTGCCGGGCCACGTGGAAGACCAGGGCGCCCAGCGACTCCACCTCGGTGCCGCGGTCCCGCTGGGAGGACAGGAAGGCGAAGGCGCCGGGCGAGGCCACCGCGAACAGGGCCGACAGCCCGCCGACGGTGACGGCCGCCGCGCCCCAGGCCCGCCGCCGCACGGCACCGGCCAGCAGCAGTACCGGCCACACCTTCAGCAGCGCGCCCAGACCCACCAGCGCGCCCATCACCCGGGGGTGCCGGACACCCGCGAGCAGTGCGGCCACCGCCACCGCGGTGACCATCAGGTCGTAGCGGGCGTACACCGTCGGGCCCAGCAGGGGGACGCCCGCCACCCACACCGGGGCGCCGCGCGGGGAGCGCCCCGCGTGCAGCAGCAGGACGAGGACCGCGAGGTCGGCGAGGAGGGCCAGGACGAAGAAGGCCGACGCGTAGTCCAGGAAGGGCAGCAGGCCGGGGGAGAGGATCGCGAGGGCGGCGGCGGGCGGGTACTGCCAGGTGACGTCGTCCACCGGGAAGGTGCCGGTGCTCAGCACGTCGTACCAGCCCCGGTAGATCACCGACACGTCCGTCGTGACGTCCGGACCCGGGAAGACGTACACCTTGAACACGCACAGCAGCAGGGCGAGCCGGGTCACGCCCCAGGTGCCCAGCAGGCCCGTCAGGCCGGCCGGGGAGCGCCTGTCGTCCATGAACTCCACTTGTGCCCCTGTTCACACCTGTTCGTCCGCGTTGGTGAGGGTATGCGGATCATATGATCCCTCGCCGGGCTGTGTGCGGGCCGTGCGGCACGGCCGGGCGCGGCTGTGAGAAGGGTTTGGATAGGGTCGGCGGCGATGCACAAGACCCTGATCGTGACCAACGACTTCCCGCCCCGCCCCGGCGGCATCCAGGCGTTCCTGCACAACATGGCGCTGCGCCTGGACCCCGAGCGCGTCGTCGTTTACGCGTCCACCTGGAAGCGCGGCCGGGAGGGTGCGGAGGCGACGGCCGCCTTCGACGCCGAGCAGCCCTTCACCGTCGTACGGGACTCCACGACGATGCTGCTGCCGACACCCGGCGCGACCCGGCGGGCCGTCGGGCTCCTGCGTGAGCACGGGTGTACGTCCGTGTGGTTCGGGGCCGCCGCGCCGCTCGGGCTGATGGCGCCCGCGCTCAGGAGGGCCGGTGCCCGCCGGCTGGTGGCCACCACGCACGGCCACGAGGCCGGCTGGGCCCAACTGCCCGCCGCCCGGCAGCTGCTGGGGCGGATCGGCGAGGCCACCGACACGATCACCTACCTCGGCGAGTACACGCGCTCGCGGATCGCGACCGCGCTGAGCCCCGAGGCCGCCGCACGCATGGTGCAACTGCCGCCGGGCGTCGATGAGAAGACCTTCCACCCCGGCTCCGGCGGCGACGAGGTCCGCGCCCGCCTCGGGCTCACCGACCGGCCGGTGGTGGTGTGCGTCTCGCGGCTCGTCCCGCGCAAGGGCCAGGACACGCTGATCCGGGCCATGCCCCGGATCCTCGCCGCCGAGCCCGAGGCCGTGCTGCTCGTCGTCGGCGGCGGTCCCTACGAGAAGGCTCTGCGCCGGCTGGCCCGCGAGACCGGGGTCGCGTCCTCCGTACGCTTCACCGGCTCCGTCCCCTGGTCGGAGCTGCCCGCCCACTACGGCGCCGGAGACGTCTTCGCGATGCCGTGCCGCACCCGCCGGGGCGGACTCGACGTCGAGGGGCTCGGCATCGTCTACCTGGAGGCCTCCGCGACCGGCCTCCCCGTCGTCGCCGGCGACTCCGGCGGCGCCCCCGACGCGGTACTCGACGGCGAGACCGGCTGGGTGGTGCGAGGCACCTCCCCGCACGACACGGCCGACCGCGTCACCGCCCTCCTCGCCGACCCCGCACTGCGCCGACGCATGGGCGAACGGGGTCGCCGGTGGGTGGAGGAACGGTGGCGCTGGGACCTGCTGGCGGAGAACTTGAAGGACCTGCTCCAGCCCTAGGGGAGACGCGCTGCGGGGCGGCCCCGCGAGGGGGGCGGGGCGGCCACGTGTGCGGCTTCCGCCGCGTGCGCGTGGCGGGCCACCCGCGTCGCGCGCCTGCCCACTCGGCGTTCCCGGCACCTCGGACGACGGTGGCCGGCCATCCGCCGCAGGCAGCGGCTACGCTGCGGCTTCCGCCGGGGGGACGCGGCCGGTCACCCGTTGCTGGCGGCGGCTATGTCTGCGGCTTCCGCCGAGAGGGCGACCAGCCACCCGCCGTCGGCGGCCACGTCTGGGGCTTCCGCCGCGGGCGCGCGCCCGGCCACCCGCCGTCGCGCGCCCGCCCGCTATGCGCACGCGGCACCCCTGGCGACGCCCCAATGCCGCCGCAGCCACTAGGCGGAACCGAATAATCCGCCCATGCTGCCCACATGACACCAAACCTGATACATCGTCACCTGACGAGACGTCAAATCCTGGGTATGGCGGCCCTGCAGGCGGCGGCCACCGCGGGCTTCACCCGCATCACCCTCGACTCCGCCCAGGCCGCGGAGCCGAACGCGGAGCCCGCCGCCGAGCCGGACGCGGTCGACAACGCCCCGGCGATCGTCGTCGGCTCCGGCTACGGCGCCGCCGTGGCCGCCCTCCGCCTCGGCCAGGCCGGCATCCGCACCCTCGTGCTGGAGATGGGCCGCCTCTGGAACACCCCCGGCTCCGACGGCAAGGTGTTCTGCTCCACCAACGCCCCCGACCAGCGCTCCATGTGGTTCCGCACCCGCACCGAGGCCCCGCTGGCCAGCTTCCTCTGGCTGGACGTCGTCAACCGGGACATCAGCCGCTACCCCGGCGTCCTGGACCGCGTGCACTTCGCCGACATGTCGGTCTTCGTCGGCCGCGGGGTCGGCGGCGGCTCCCTCGTCAACGGCGGGATGGCGGTCACCCCGCTCCGGTCCTACTTCGCCGAGCAGTTCCCGACCGTCGACGCCGCCGAGATGTACGGCACGTACTTCCCGCGCGCCCGTGCGATGCTCGGCGTCAACACCGTGGACCCGGCCTGGTTCGAGGCGACGGACTGGTACCGGTTCACCCGCGTCTCCCGCAAGCACGCGCAGAACGCCGGCCTCAGAACCACCTTCGTGCCCAACGTCTACGACTTCGGGTACATGCAGCGCGAGGCGGCCGGCACCGCGCCGAAGTCGGCGCTCGCCGGCGAGGTCATCTACGGCAACAACCAGGGCAAGCGCAGCCTCGACAGGACGTACCTCGCCTCCGCGCTGGGCACCGGCAACGTCACCATCCACACCCTGGAGAAGGTCCGCGCGATCAGCCGGGCCGCCGACGGAACGTACGTCCTGACCGCGGACCGCATCGACACCACCGGGAACGTGGTCGAGACCAAGCAGTACGGCTGCACGTACCTGTTCCTCGGCGGCGGCAGCCTCGGCACCAGCGAACTGCTCGTCCGCGCCCGGGAGACGGGCACCCTGCCCGCGCTGAACGCCAGCGTGGGGGCCGGCTGGGGAACCAACGGGAACGTGATGCTCGGGCGGGCGAACCACCTGTGGGACACCGTCGGGGCGAACCAGTCGACCATGCCGGTCATGGGCATCGACGACTGGGCGAACACCGCCAACCCCGTCTTCGCGGAGATCGCCCCGCTGCCGATGGGCCTGGAGCACTGGGTCAGCCTGTATCTGGCGATCACCAAGAACCCGCAGCGGGCGACGTTCACGTACGACGCGGCGTCGGGGACGGTGAAGCTCGGCTGGAGCGCCGCGCAGAGCGCCGTGTCCGTGGGCATGGCGAAGAAGCTGTTCGACCGGATCAACGCCGCGAACGCGACGATCTACCGCTACGACCTGTTCGGCGGCGCCGGCAAGGTCTTCGCCGACGACTTCACCTACCACCCGCTGGGCGGCTGCGTGCTGGGCAGGGCGACCGACGACTACGGCCGGGTGAAGGGGTATTCGCGGCTGTACGTGACCGACGGCTCGCTCGTGCCCGGCTCGATCGGGGTGAACCCGTTCGTCACCATCACCGCGCTCGCCGAACGCACGATGGCGCGGGTCCTCGCCGAGGACACCGCGCCATGACGCTCCGTCAGGACAACTGAAGGGACGGCTACTTCGCGTAGATCGCTTCGATCTCGGCCGTGTAGTCCCTCGCCACGACGTTGCGCTTGAGCTTCAGCGACGGGGTGAGGTGGCCCGAGTCCTCCGTGAACTGGGAGGAGAGAATGCGGAACTTCCGCACCGATTCCGCCTTCGAGACCGCGGCGTTGCCGTCGTCGATCGCCGACTGGATCTCGGACAGCAGGTCGGCGTCCTCGCGCAGCGACGCCGCGGTCGAGCCGGCCGGCTTGCCGTGGTCGGCGGCCCAACGGCCCAGGAACTCCTCGTCGATGGTGACCAGCGCGCCCACGAAGGGCCGCCCGTCGCCCACCACCATGCACTCCGCGACCAGCGCGTGCGCCCGGATACGGTCCTCGATCACGGCCGGGGCGACGTTCTTGCCGCCCGCGGTGACGATGATCTCCTTCTTGCGGCCGGTGATCCGGAGGTAGCCGTCCTCGTCGAGGGTGCCGATGTCGCCGGTGTGGAACCAGCCGTCGGCCAGTGCCTCCGCGGTCGCGCCTGGGTTGTTCCAGTACTCCTTGAACAGGTGCTCGCCGTGCAGCAGCACCTCACCGTCGTCCGCTATGCGCACGACCGAGCCCGGCAGCGGCTGGCCGACCGTGCCGATCTTCTGCCGGTCCCACGGGTTGAACGCGGTCGCCGCACAGGACTCCGTCAGGCCGTAGCCCTCCAGGACGGTGAAGCCGATGCCGCGGAAGAAGTGGCCGAGGCGCTCGCCCAGCGGGGCGCCGCCGGAGATGGCGAACTCGCCCTTGCCGCCGAGCACCGCGCGCAGCTTGCTGTAGACGAGCTTGTCGAAGACCTTGTGCTTGATCCGCACGCCGATCGACGGGCCCGACGGGGAGTCCAGCGCCTTGCTGTACGCGATCGCCGCGTCCGCCGCCTTGTCGAAGATCGCGCCCTTGCCGTCCGCCTGCGCCTTGGCCCGCGCCGCGTTGTAGACCTTCTCGAACACGCGCGGCACGCCGAGGATCAGCGTCGGCCGGAAGGACGCCAGTTCGTCGGTGAGGTTCTTGATGTCGGGGACCATGCCCAGCTTGATCGGCGCCATCATCGGGGCGATCTGCACCAGGCGCCCGAAGACGTGCGCGAGGGGGAGGAACAGCAGCACGCTGCACTCGCCCGTGCGGAACAGCGGGCGCAGCCGCTCCACCACGTTGCCGCACTCGGCGAAGAAGCTGCGGTGGGTGAGCACGCAGCCCTTGGGCCGGCCGGTCGTACCGGAGGTGTAGACGATGGTGGCCGGGTCGTCGGCCTTGGCGAGCGAGCTGCGTTCCTCCACGGCCGCGTCGGAGACGTCCGTGCCGAGCCGCCGCAGTTCCTCGACGCCGCCGCCCTCGATCTGCCACACGTGCTTCAGCGCCGGCAGGGTGTCGCGCACCGACTCGACCGCGGCGGTGTGGTTGTCCAGCTCGACGACGCAGGCGGTCGCACCCGAGTCGGAGAGGATCCACTGCACCTGCTCGGCCGAGCTGGTCTCGTACACCGGCACGGTCACCGCGCCCGCGCACCAGATCGCGAAGTCGAGCAGGGTCCACTCGTAGCGGGTGCGTGACATCAGGCCGACCCGGTCGCCCGGCTGGACGCCGGAGGCGATGAGGCCCTTGGCGGCCGCGTGCACCTCGGCCAGGAAGGCCGTGGCCGTCACGTCCTGCCAGACACCGTCGACCTTGCGGGCGATGACGGCGACGTCGGGATGCTGCGCGGCGTTTCTCCGGACGATGTCGGTCAGATTGCCGTCCGCGGGGACCTCGTACAAAGCCGGAAGGCTGAACTCGCGCAAGACTGCTGCTCCTCATAGGGCGCCGGCGCCACGACGTTGTGTGATGCGACGGTGCGGTCCAAGGCTCGGGCAAGTGCTCGCGCATCCGGTTGTTGAAATGCTGAGCACGACTGGACTGCCCGGACGTTACCCGCCGGTATGGCTTCTTCGACAGGGGTTCCCGGCGAGATGTTCGCTGCGTCACACAGATGGGTGTTGCAGTCCGTACGGTAGTCGACCCCTTAACTGACTGGCCAGTAACCGCTACCTTCACCGCCACTGTTCACGTATGCCGCACACGCCTACCCTTGATCGTCATGGCCTCCACACCCTCCGGAAACTCCAGAACACGTGTTCACGTGGTCAGCGACGTGCACGGCAACGCGCGCGATCTGGCCCTGGCCGGCGAAGGCGCGGACGCGCTGATCTGCCTGGGTGACCTCGTCCTCTTCCTCGACTACGCCGACCACTCCCGCGGCATCTTCCCCGACCTGTTCGGCGTGGAGAACGCGCACCACATCGTCGAACTGCGCACGGCCCGCCGCTTCGCCGAGGCCCGCGAGCTGGGCGCCCGGCTGTGGGGCGGCGTCGGTGAGGACCGGTCCACGGTGATCGAGCAGGCGGTGCGCAAGCAGTACGCCGAGATGTTCGCCGCGTTCCCCGCACCGACGTACGCCACCTACGGCAATGTCGATATGCCGACCCTGTGGCCGGAGTTCGCCGGACCGGGCACCACCGTGCTGGACGGGGAGCGGGTCGAGATCGGCGGGTGGGTCTTCGGCTTCGTGGGCGGCGGCCTGCGCACCCCGATGCGCACCCCGTACGAGATCAGCGACGAGGAGTACGCCGCGAAGATCGAGGCCGTCGGCGAGGTCGACGTCCTGTGCACGCACATCCCGCCCGAGGTGCCGGAACTCGTCTACGACACCGTCGCTCGCCGCTTCGAACGCGGCAGCCGGGCCCTGCTGGACGCCATCCGCCGCACCCGCCCCCGCTACTCCCTCTTCGGCCACGTCCACCAGCCACTGGCGCGGCGGATGCGGATCGGCGCCACCGAATGCGTCAACGTCGGGCACTTCGCGAGCACCGGAAAGCCCTGGGCGCTGGAGTGGTGAACACCGGGGGTGAAGGCGGCTGGTCGGGCGCGCGGTAGCCTTCACGCTGCACACACGTGCGCACACTGGCGCACGGGGGATCCCTCCCTACCGGCCCGCATCTGGAGGAGCCACCGCGATGGCGGAATACACCAGCTCGAGCATCACGATCGAGGCGGCACCGGCCGACGTCATGGCGGTCATCGCCGACTTCGCCCGCTACCCGGACTGGACCGGCGAGGTCAAGGAGGCGGAGGTCCTCGCGACCGACGCGACCGGGCGGGCCGAGCAGGTGCGGCTGGTCATGGACGCGGGTGCGATCAAGGACGACCAGACACTGGCCTACACCTGGGCCGGCGCCGACGAGGTCTCCTGGACGCTGGTCAAGTCCCAGATGCTGCGCTCACTGGACGGCTCGTACCTCCTGAAGCCGGCCGGGGCGGGCGCGACCGAGGTCACCTACCAGCTGACGGTGGACGTCAAGATCCCCATGCTGGGCATGATCAAGCGCAAGGCGGAGAAGGTCATCATCGACCGGGCACTGGCGGGCCTGAAGAAGCGGGTCGAGTCCGGGAAGTAACCCCGACCCCCGGCTCACCCGCAGCCGACGCCCACCGGTCAACCGGGCACAACCCCGACTTCCGTTACCGTTCACCCTCATGCGCACCCTCCTGATCACCGGCCCCGGCGGCAGCGGCCGTACGACCGTCGCCGCGGCCACCGCACTGGGGGCGGCCCGCGAGGGCGTGAAGACCCTCGTGCTCAGTGCCGACCGCACCGACACCCTCGGCGCGGCGCTCGGCGTGGCGACGGGTGCGGTGCCGGTCGAGGCGGGGCCGCACCTCACCGCCTGGCGCCCCGACGCCACCGCCGGCTTCCGGGACGACCTCACCGCCTTCCAGGACCGCGCCTCCACCGTCCTGGACCTGCTCGGCGCCTCCCGGCTCGACCCGGAGGAGGTCACCCCGCTGCCCGGCGCGGAGGAACTGACCCTGCTGCGCGCCCTGCGCGACGCAGCCCTCGCCGAGACCCACGACCTCCTCGTCGTCGACCTGCCGTCCGCCCCGCAGGCCCTCGCCCTGCTCGCGCTCCCGGAGGAACTGCGGCGCTACCTGCGCCGGCTGCTGCCCCCGGAACGCCGGGCCGCCCGCGCCCTGCGCCCCGTACTCGGCCGCCTGGCCGGTGTCCCCATGCCCGCCGAGTGGCTGTACGAGACGACCGCCCGCTGGGACATGGAACTGGCCGCCGTCGAGGCCGTCCTCGCCGACCGCCGGACCGCCGTACGGCTGGTCGCCGAGCCGGGGCCGGCCGGTGCCGACGCCGTCCGTGACGCCCGCCTCGGTCTGGCCCTGCGCGGCCTGTCCGTCGAGTCGCTCCTCGCGAACCGCGTCCTGCCCGAGGAGAGCGGCGGCGACTGGGTGGCCGGGCTCCACACCCAGCAGCAGAAGACCCTCGGGGAGTGGGCCGACGCGCGGACCGTCGCGCACCTCGGCCGTGACCCCCGCGGCGCCGACGACCTCACCGCGCTCGCCGTGCCGGGCGTCAACCCGGCGGCCTCCCCGGTCGAGTGGCCCGTCGAGGACCGGATCGCGGCGGACGGCGTCCTGGCGTGGCGCCTCCCGCTGCCCGGCGCCGTACGGGACGAGCTGGACCTGGTCCGCCGCGGCGACGAACTCGTCGTCACCGCCGGGCCGTTCCGCCGGATCGTCCCGCTGCCCTCCGTCCTGCGCCGCTGCTCCGTGGCAGGGGCCGCCCTGCGCGACGGCGAGCTGCGCGTGCGGTTCGCGCCGGATCCCGAGCTGTGGCCGCGCACCCGCTGAAGGACGTTCCGCCGTTCGGGTAACGTCGGAGGGACGAAACGTAGTCAGGAGCCCGTCATGAGCGAAGAGCTTCCCCCGTCGGACACCGGTGAGCACCAGCCCGTCGACGAGGTACCTCGCGCCACCGACGCCGACGCCGACGCCTGGTCCACCGCCTGCGCCGAGGACCTGGCGGAGGAGAAGGCCCGTCGGCGCGCGGAGCACGGCGCGCCCCAGGGATCGGCCGCCGAGGAACTGCGCAAGCTGATGGACACGGTCGCCGACAAGCTCTCCGGCCTCCAGTCCCCGTTGCTCGGCGCGGTCGCCGGACCCGCCGCCCAGCAGGTGGTGCGCCAGGTCGTCCAGCAGGCCAGGGCCGCCGTCGAACCGGTCATCGAGCGCAACCCGGACGTCTTCGACCACCTGGCCGCCGCGGGCGGCGAGCTGCTCGCCGCCTACCGCTCCGCCGTCCAGCAGCAGGAGCAGCGCTGGACGGCCCGCACCGCCGATCCGCGCAAGGACCCGGCCGACCCCCGTGACGACGACGGGGGAACCGGCCCCGGCCAGCGGATCGACCTGGACTGACGGTCCCTGCCCGGCACCCGCGGCCGACGCTCGCGCGGTAGGGGCGCCGCGCCCTCGGGTACGGTTGGCCGTAGCGGGGCTCGACCGAAACTGAGGGATTCATGGGACTCACCATCGGCGTCGACATCGGCGGCACGAAGATCGCGGCCGGCGTGGTCGACGAGGAAGGCAACATCCTCTCGACCTTCAAGGTGCCGACCCCGGGTACGCCCGAGGGCATCGTGGACGCCATCGCCTCCGCGGTGGAGGGAGCGCGCGCCGGGCACGAGATCGTCGGCGTGGGCATCGGTGCCGCCGGTTACGTCAACCGCCAGCGCTCCACGGTCTACTTCGCGCCCAACATCGACTGGCGCAACGAGCCGCTCAAGGAGAAGGTCGAGGCCCGCGTCGGGCTGCCGGTCGTCGTGGAGAACGACGCGAACGCGGCTGCCTGGGGCGAGTACAAGTTCGGTGGCGGCAAGGGCCACCGCAACGTCATCTGTATCACGCTCGGCACCGGGCTCGGCGGCGGCATCATCATCGGCAACAAGCTGCGCCGCGGGCACTTCGGCGTGGCCGCCGAGTTCGGCCACATCCGCATGGTCCCGGACGGACTGCTGTGCGGCTGCGGCTCCCAGGGCTGCTGGGAGCAGTACGCCTCCGGCCGCGCGCTCGTGCGGTACGCCAAGCAGCGCGCCAACGCCACCCCGGAGAACGCCGAGATCCTGCTCGGTCTGGGCGACGGCAGCCCCGACGGCATCGAGGGCAAGCACATCTCCATGGCCGCCCGCCAGGGCGACCCGGTCGCCGTCGACTCCTACCGTGAGCTGGCCCGCTGGGCCGGCGCCGGCCTCGCCGACCTGGCCTCCCTCTTCGACCCGTCCGCCTTCATCGTCGGCGGCGGCCTCTCCGACGAGGGCGAGCTGGTCCTCGACCCGATCCGCAAGTCGTACAAGCGGTGGCTGGTCGGCGGCAACTGGCGGCCGGTGGCCGACGTGATCGCCGCCCAGCTGGGCAACAAGGCGGGCCTGGTGGGCGCGGCCGACCTGGCCCGCGAGCCCGACCCGATCATGTGACGGTCGTTCTGTGACGCAGGGGCGTTCCCCGCACCCCTCCAGGGGCGCGGGGAACCGCCGCGTCCGGCCGCCCGGGACCTCGCACCCGCCGGACGATCAGCCCGTATCGTGACGGTATGGTGACGTCCCCGCCGCTCCCGGAGCCCCGTACGGAATCCGACGGCTCCGCCGTGATCCGCGTCCTCAGCTACAACATCCGGTCGATGCGCGACGACACCGACGCGCTCGCCCGGGTGATCACCGCATGCGCCCCCGACCTGGTGCTCGTCCAGGAAGCCCCCCGGTTCTTCCGCTGGCGCAAGAAGCTCGCCCGGCTCGCGGCCGCCTCCGGGCAGGTCCTCCTCACCGGCGGCGGTACGGCCGCGGGCCCCGCCGTCCTCTGCTCGCTGCGGGCGACCGTCGAGCGCACCGAGGACGTGCTCCTGCCTCTCACCCCCGGACAGCACCGACGGGGCTTCGCCACCGCCGTCGTCCGGTTCGCGGGCGCCCGCCTCGGTGTCCTGAGCTGCCATCTGAGCCTGGACGAGGCCGAGCGGTACGGCCAGGCGGGGATGCTCCTCGACCGCTCGCCGGACTGGGCGTGGAGCACGCGGTCGCGGGCGGCGACCTCAACGAGCGGCCCGGCGGACGCGCCTTCACCCGGCTGACCGCCTCGCTCCAGGACTGCCGGACGACGGCACCCTGGGGCGGGGAGAACACCTTCCCGCCCGCCCGGACCGCCGTATCGACGCCGTTCTCGCGACCAAGGGCGTGGAGGTCCTGGGCTGCGGCGTCCCGCTCGGCCTCCCGGGCGTCACCGAAACGGACCTGAGAGCAGCCGGACCACCTGCCCGTGCTGGCCGCCCTGCGGGTGCCCGCGGTCTGAGCCCCGACCGCCGGACGGGGTTCGGCGCAGCCGCGTGGAGCCGGTGGGGGCCCTCCGGGGCCGAGGGGCGCGAGGAAGGCATCAGGGCGTTCCGCCTTGAGGACGGCCACGGACACCTGCCCGTCCTGGCCGCCCTCTCGGTGCCGTGCGCATGACGTGGTTCGCGGCCCGTGCCGTGCGCACGACGCGGTCCGTGACGGTGCCGTGCGCACGACGCGGTCCGTGGCCGGTTCCGACCGCCTCAGTCCGACCGCCTCAGACCACCGCGCCCCGCCCCGGATCCTGGTCGTCCTCGTCGTCCGGTTCCATGCGCATCACCAGCGTGGCGAAGCCGCCGAGGAAGCCGCCGACGCAGATCGTCGTCAGCCACCAGGTCATGTCCCAGCCGAGCAGGATCGCCAGCAGCAGCAGGATCGGGCCGCCGATCACCCCCAGCCAGGCGAACCTGGCCGTGGTGTCGGCGTCCGGCAGCGGCGGGGGCTCGGGCGGCACGAAGTGGCCCTCGTCCTCCGCGTCGAGGTCGGTCTCGGCGGCCTCGGCGGGCTCGGCGGGCTCGGCCGGCGAGTAGTCGCGCGGACCGACACCGGGGGCGAAGGAGACCGAGCTGCCCAGCGGTTTGGCCGGCTTCTTCTCCTCGCCGGGCTCGTCCGCGGCGCCCGCACCCGAGGGTGCGCCGGACGCCGGGCCGTCGTCGTTGGTCTCCACTTCGAGGAGCGCCAGGTCCTCGACCGATTTGAACGGCTTGGCGCCCGGCGGATCCACCGGCTCGTCGCCGTACCCCTCGACGATCGCCGCCCACGCGGCCTCCTCGTCGAAGGGCACGCCCTGCTCCGGCTCGTGGTCGCGGCCGTCCTCGCGGTCCTCACGGTCCTCGCGGTCGGAGTCGTGCTCAGCCACCTGCGGTCGTCCCTTCCTTGCCGACACTGGGTGCGAGCCGGCCGATGAACGCGAGGGTCTCCTCGAAGATCCGGTCCGCGTCGTGGTCCAACGTCGCCACGTGGTAGCTCTGTTCCAGCAGGATCTCGGTCACGTCCGTCGACGACACCCGGCTCAGGATCCTGGCCGCGTCGGCGGCCGGCACCACATGATCCCGCACACTGCGCAGGAGCAGCAGCGGCTGGGTGACCTGCGGCAGCTCCCCGTCCACGAGGCGCAGGAAGGTCCGCAGGGAGTGTGCCGAGTGCAGCGGCACCCGGTCGTACCCCGTCTCCCGGACACCTTCCCTGGCGATGTCACCGACGACCCCCTTCGCCGTGCGTACGAGATGACGCGACACCGCGAGCGTGGGGGCGGACAGGCCGTGCACCTTGTTCGCCGGGTTGACGACCACGACGCCCTCGACCGCGTCGCCGTGCCGTGCGGCGAGCCGCAGGGCCAGGGCGCCACCCATCGAGAGCCCGGCCACGAAGACCCGCGCGCACCGCTCCCGCAGGACGCGCAGCTCACGGTCCACCTCCGCGTACCAGTCGGGCCAGCCGGTGAGCGCCATGTCCTCCCAGCGCGTGCCGTGTCCCGGCAGAAGGGGTAGCGAGACGGTCAGGCCGTGCCCGGCCAGGTACCGCGCCCAGGGGCGCAGCGACTGCGGGGAACCGGTGAAGCCGTGACAGAGGAGGATCCCGACCTCCCCGCCGTCGTGGCGGTACGGCTCGGCTCCAGGAAGGACCGGCACCTTCGGTCTCCTGTCTTCGTCATTTCTCGATGGAAGGCTTTTTCGGGGGGATTGCTCGGTGGGAGGGGCGTGAGGTTCACCGTACGCGACCGCACTGACACCGACCAGGGTCGTCGGAGCCTTTGGCCACGACTCCGGGTTAAGGTCTGAACGACACTCATCAGGAGGCACTCGGTTGTTGTACGGCGCGATGAAGGTTTCCGTCGGGGGGCCACTGAAGATGATCTTCAGGCCCTGGGTGGAGGGCCTGGAGAACGTTCCCGCCGAGGGCCCCGCGATCCTGGCGAGCAACCACCTCTCCTTCTCGGACTCGTTCTTCCTTCCCGCGGTCCTCGACCGCAAGGTCACGTTCATCGCGAAGGCCGAGTACTTCACCACGCCCGGTGTGAAGGGCCGGCTGACGGCGGCCTTCTTCAAGGGCGTCGGTCAGCTACCGGTGGATCGTTCCGGTGCCCGCGGCGCGGGTGAGGCGGCGATCAGGAGCGGCATGGACGTGCTGGAGCGCGGTGAGCTGTTCGGGATCTACCCGGAGGGCACCCGCTCGCCGGACGGCCGGCTCTACCGCGGCAAACCGGGCGGCCTCGCGCGCGTGGCGCTCGCCACCGGCGCTCCGGTGATCCCGGTCGCGATGATCGACACGGAGAAGATCCAGCCGCCCGGCCAGGTGATGCCGAAGATCATGCGCCCCGGCATCCGCATCGGCAGGCCGCTGGACTTCAGCCGCTACCACGGCATGGAACACGACCGTTTCGTCCTCCGCGCGGTGACCGACGAGGTCATGTACGAGATCATGAAGCTCTCCGGCCAGGAGTACGTCGACATCTACGCGACGGCCGCCAAGCGGCAGATCGCGGAGGCGGCGAAGGCCGACAAGGAAGCGGAGAAGGCCGCGAGGGCGGCCCTCGCGCAGGCCGAGAGGGACCAGGCGAAGAAGGAGAAGTCCGAGCGGACCGAGTCCTAGGGGCGGCGGTCCGGGGCTCAGGGGGCGGGGGAAGTGCCGAAGCGCGAGAGAGTCATGAGGATGTCGGTCGAGCTGCCGCTGTGGCGTGCGCTGACCGCCTACCGGGTGCTGACCATGCTGTACGCGGTCGGCCTGTTCGTCTCCTCCCACGACTCCTACGACCGGCCCGGCATCGCCGTCGCCTACTTCGCCGTCCTGTGCGTCTGGACGGTCGCCACCCTGCCCCGCGTGCAGAACGCGACGGCGTGCACCAAGCGCTTCCTCACCGCCGACCTCGTCATCGCGCTCACCGGCATCCTCCTGACCCCGCTGGTCGTCAGCGAACAGCACATCCAGGACAGCGGTCCCACGCTGCCGACGATATGGACGGCCGGATCGGTCCTGGCGTTCGCCATCAAGGGCGGCTGGCGCTGGGCCGCGTTCGCCTCGACGCCGGTCGCCGCCGCCAACCTGATCGAGCGCGGTCACCCGGCCCGCGACACCGTCCACAACGTGATCCTCGTCTGGGTCGCCTCCATCGCCATCGGTTACGTCGTCGAGGTCGCCCGCGCCTCCGAGCGCACCCTCGCCCGCGCCCTGGAGATCGAGGCCGCGACCCGTGAGCGGGAGCGGCTGGCCCGGGACATCCACGACAGCGTGCTCCAGGTGCTGGCGATGGTGCAGCGGCGGGGCGCGGTCATCGGCGGGGAGGCGGCCGAGCTGGGCCGGATGGCCGGCGAGCAGGAGGTGGCGCTGCGCACCCTGGTCTCCCGCGGCCTCGTCCCGGTCTCCCGGGTGTCGCGGGACGCCGCCGAGGGAGCCGTCGTCGTCGCGGTGGACGAGAACGACGACACTCAGGTCGCGGACGGCCCGGTCGATCTGCGCGCGCTGCTCGCCCCCTTCGCCGCCGCCCGGGTCAACCTCGCCGAGCCCGGCGCCCCGGTGCTGCTCGCCCCGGCCGCCGCCCGGGAGCTGGCCGCGGCCGTCGGGGCCGCGCTGGACAACGTACGTGAGCACGCGGGGGAACAGGCGCGGGCGTGGATCCTGGTGGAGGACGAGCCCGACGCGGTGATCGTGACGGTCCGGGACGACGGTCCGGGCATCGCGGCGGGCCGGCTGGCGCAGGCCGAGGGCGAGGGGCGGCTCGGCGTCGCCCAGTCGATCCGGGGCCGGCTGCGTGATCTCGGCGGCGGGGCCGAGCTGGTGTCCACGCCGGGGCAGGGCACCGAGGTCGAACTGACGGTACCGAAACAGCGGGTCGAGCGGGGGAAGGCAGGGACATGACGAACAGCGGACAGGGCCCGATCAGGGTGATGGTGGTCGACGACCATCCCATGTGGCGCGACGCCGTCGCCCGTGACCTCGCCGAGGCCGGCTTCGACGTGGTCGCCACCGCTGGCGACGGCGAGCAGGCCGTGCGCCGCGCCAGGGCCACCTCGCCCGACGTGATCGTCCTCGATCTCAACCTGCCGGCCAAGCCGGGCGTCCAGGTCTGCAAGGAGGTCGTCGCCGCCGACCCGGCACTGCGTGTCCTGGTGCTGTCCGCGAGCGGCGAGCACGCCGACGTACTGGAAGCGGTGAAGTCCGGTGCGACCGGCTACCTGCTGAAGTCGGCGTCCACGGAGGAACTGCTGGACGCGGTGCGCCGTACGGCCGTCGGCGACCCGGTGTTCACGCCGGGGCTGGCCGGGCTGGTGCTCGGCGAGTACCGGCGGCTGGCCTCCGACCCCGGCCCGGCCACCGACGCCGGCGAGCCGAAGGCGCCCCGGCTGACGGACCGCGAGACCGAGGTGCTGCGCCTGGTCGCCAAGGGGCTGAGCTACAAGCAGATCGCCGAGCGTCTCGTCATCTCGCACCGCACGGTCCAGAACCACGTGCAGAACACCCTCGGCAAGCTTCAGCTGCACAACAGGGTGGAGTTGGTGAGGTACGCGATAGAGCGTGGCCTCGACGACGAGTAACACCCCACCGATCCACGGGAATTGCACCCGCCGGGGCGTATCTGTGTGACCTGGATCACCATTACCGTGACCCTCGTCAGGCAACCGCGGCGAAGGGACACTTCCATGCGCGTCGGAGTACTGACCGGGGGCGGCGACTGCCCCGGCCTCAACGCCGTCATCCGGGCCGTCGTCCGCAAGGGCGTACAGGAGTACGGCCATGAGTTCGTCGGCTACCGCGACGGCTGGCGCGGCCCCCTCGAAGGGCGGTCGGTCCCCCTGGACATCCCGGCCGTGCGCGGCATCCTGCCCCGCGGAGGCACCGTCCTCGGTTCCTCCCGGACCAACCCGCTGAAGGCGGAGAACGGCATCCGCCGGATCAAGGACACCCTGGCCCGGCAGGAGGTCGAGGCGCTGATCGTGATCGGCGGCGAGGACACCCTCGGGGTGGCCGCCCGCCTGTCCGACGAGCACGGCGTGCCCTGTGTCGGCGTGCCGAAGACGATCGACAACGACCTGTCCGCCACCGACTACACCTTCGGCTTCGACACCGCCGTCGGCATCGCCACGGAGGCCATCGACCGCCTGCACACCACCGCCGAGTCCCATATGCGCGTCCTCGTGGTCGAGGTGATGGGCCGTCACGCCGGCTGGATAGCCCTCCACTCGGGCCTGGCCGGCGGCGCCAACGTCATCCTCATCCCCGAGCAGCGCTTCGACGTCGACCAGGTGTGCGCCTGGGTGACCTCCCGCTTCCGGGCGTCGTACGCGCCGATCGTGGTGACCGCCGAGGGGGCCATGCCCAAGGACGGCGACCTGGTCCTCAAGGACGGCACCCTCGACCCCTTCGGGCACGTCCGGCTCTCCGGCGTCGGCGAGTGGCTGGCCAAGGAGATCGAGAAGCGGACCGGCGAGGAGGCCCGCACCACCGTCCTCGGCCATGTGCAGCGCGGCGGCACTCCCAGCGCCTTCGACCGCTGGCTCGCCACCCGGTTCGGCCTGCACGCCGTCGACGCCGTCCACGAACGCGACTTCGGCACGATGGTCGCCCTGCGCGGCACGGACATCGTCCGCGTGCCCATCGCCGAGGCGACGGCCCGGCTCAAGACGGTGGACCCCGGGCTGTACGAGGAGGCCGGGGTGTTCTTCGGCTGAACGGCCGGGGCACGGGCCTATATTCGGCGGAGTCGGTTCCGCCCATGGTCGTACGAATCGGGAGCTGTCATGGAGATCCTCGCCTTCGGCGTCCAGGCCGATGAGAAGCCCCTGATCGAGCGGGCCTTCCCCGCGCCCCACCAGGTCCGCTGCCTGGACGTCTTCCTCAACGAGGACACCGCTCCCATCGCGGCCGGCCACGAGGTGATCTCCACCAGCGTCAACGCCGACCTCGGCGCGCCCGTTCTCGGAGCCCTCGCGGCCGGCGGCACCCGGATGATCGCCCAGCGCTCCACCGGCTTCAACAACATCGACCTGGACGTCGCCGAACGCCTCGGCATGACCGTCACCCGGGTCTCGTACTACTCGCCGTACTCGGTCGCCGAGTTCGCCTGGACCCTCGCCATGGCCGTCAACCGCCGGGTGGTCCGGGCCTCCATCCGCACCCGCGACTTCGACTTCCGCCTCGACGGACTGATGGGCCGCGACCTGCACGGCCGTACCGTCGGCGTCCTCGGCACCGGCAAGATCGGTGAGGCCTTCACCCGCATCGCGCACGGCTTCGGCACGAAGCTGCTCGGCTGGGACATCGCGGAGAACCCCGTCTGCAGGGAACTCGGCATGGCGTACGTCCCCAAGGACCAGCTCCTCGCCGAATCCGACCTCGTCTCCCTGCACCTGCCGCTGATGCCGGAGACCCGCCACCTCATCGACGCGGCAGCCCTCAAGGCCATGAAGGACGACGCGATCCTGGTCAACTCCAGCCGCGGCGGCCTCATCGACAGCGCGGCCCTCGTCGCCGAACTGCGCGAGGGCCGCTTCACGGGCGTCGGACTGGACGTCTACGAGGCGGAGGCGGGCCTGTTCTTCCTCGACAAGTCCCTGGAGGCCATCTCGGACGACACCCTGGCCCGCCTGGTCACCTTCCCCAACGTCCTGGTCACCTCGCACCAGGCGTACTACACCGAGGACGCCGTCGGCCAGATCGTCGAGGCCACGGTGCGCAACGTCCTGGACTACAGCGCCGGGCGCCGTTCCGAGAACGTGCTGGTGCCCCGCAGCTGACCCGTCAACTCCCGGACGATCGCCGCCCCGTCCAGCGTGAGCACCGACTCCGGATGGAACTGCACACCGGCGAACCCGGGCCCGCGCAGCGCGTGCACCTCCCCGTTCTCCGCCCGGCTCACCTCCACCCCGTGCGCCGCCAGCTCCCGCCGGGCGTCGTCGTCGCACCGCGCCACGAAGCTGTTGTAGAACCCGACGGTCTCCTCCCGCCCGAACAGCTCCACCCGCGTCTGCGCCCCCTGGTACGGCACCTCCTTCCGTACGATGTCCAGCCCCAGCTCCGCCGCGATCAGCTCGTGCCCGAGGCACACGCCCAGCACCCCGTGCCGGTGCTCGCGGACCACCCGCGCGGTCAGCTCCCTCAGGAAGCGCATCTTGGGATCGGCGAGATCGGACGGGTCGCCCGGACCGGGGCCCAGCACCACCGGACCCTCGTGGGCGAGCACGGCCGCCCGCAGCCCCGGCTCGTCGTAGCGCCGGACGGTGACGTCCAGCCCGGACGAGCGCAGGACGTGCGCGAGCATCGCCGTGAAGGTGTCCTCGCCGTCGACCACCAGGGCGTGCCCGGTCAGTTCCCGGGACCGCTCCTGCATCCGCAGCCAGAACGGCGCCAGCGACGCCCGGCGCCCGTCCAGCGCCGCCCGCACCCGGGGATCGTCGGCCAGCCGGGCCCGCGCCTCCTCCGACCGCGGCCTGCCCGGCCCCACCCCCAGGGCCGCCAGCACGCCCGCCGCCTTCGCGTGCGTCTCCGCGACCTCGCCCGCCGGATCCGAACCGCGCACCAGCGTGGCACCGACCGGCACCCGCAGCCGGCCGGCCGCGTCGATGTCGGCGGTGCGGATGAGGATGGGGGAGTCCAGGGTCTGGGCCCCGCCGGAATCGCGCCCGATCAGCGCCAGCGCGGCCCCGTAGTAGCCGCGCCCGCCGACCTCGTGCCGCTCGATGACCCGGCAGGCGTTCTGCACCGGCGAACCCGTGACGGTCGCCGCGAACATCGTCTCCTTGAGCACGTCGCGCACGTCCATCGAGGACTTCCCGCGCAGCTCGTACTCGGTGTGCGCGAGATGGGCCATCTCCTTCAGCCGCGGCCCGACCACCACCCCGCCCATGTCGCCGACGGTGCACATCATCTTCAGTTCCTCGTCGACGACCATCGACAGCTCCTCGATCTCCTTGCCGTCGGCGAGGAAGTCCAGCAGATGCTCCGGCGTCGGCCCCTCGGCGGGATAGCGGTACGTCCCGCTGATCGGGTTCATCACGACCGTGCCGCCCGACATCCGCACATGCACCTCGGGACTGGCGCCCACCAGCGTGCGCTCCCCGGTGTGCACGACGAACGTCCAGTACGCGCCCCGCTCACCCTCCAGCAGCCGCCGGAACAGCGCGAGGGCGTCGGCCCTGCCGAACCCCTCGATCGCGCCCTCGTACGTCCGCCGGATGACGAAGTTCGCCCCCTCTCCCCGCCCGATCTCCTCCCGCAGCACCCGCCCGACGATCTCCGCGTACTCCTCGTCACCGACGTCGAAGCCGCCGCCCTCGACTCGCACCCCGTGCGCGGGGAGCTGCTCCAGCGCCTCGGCGAGCGGGATCTCGTACCGCTCCTCGGGGATCAGGACGGACAGCGGCGTGCCGTCGTCGCGGACGTCGAAACCGCGCTCCCGGATCTGACGGAACGGCACGAGCGCGAGGCCCTCGTCGGGCAGGTCGGTGAGCCGCTCGCGGACGGAGACCGGGCCGAGGAGCAGTTCCACGGTGGCGCCGTCCTCGGTGGCGCTGCCCGGCGTGCGGCGGCGCAGCAGGGCGAACGGGCGGGGGTCGGCCAGGAGGTCGAGCAGATGCATGGGTCCGTGTCCTTCTCGGTGGAGAGAGTCGACAGGGACGGCCGGGCCCGGAAACACGGAAGGCCGCCCCTCGGGCGGCCTTCGCGAAGTCTTGCGTACGCGCAGTCAGTGGGCCGCCGGATGAGCGGTCCACCACCAGTTCTGGATCGAAGGCGCGAACATGCGAGGCACCCTACCCCACGCCCACCTGAGCGCGGGGGCGTCTCACCTGTCGAGCCGCACGAAAATCACTCGACACGACCCCGTAATGTTGGATGCGTGACCGTGAACGCTAAGACCAGCGCGAGCGCTGGCAACACCTGGCGAGACCTGCCCGCGGCGCAGCAGCCCGAGTACCCCGACACCGAGGCTCTGCGCGCAGTGATCGCGGACCTCGAGTCGTATCCGCCGCTCGTCTTCGCGGGCGAGTGCGATCAGCTGCGCGCCCGGTTGGCGGCCGTCGCCAAGGGAGAGGCGTTCCTCCTCCAGGGCGGCGACTGCGCCGAGGCCTTCGACGCGGTGTCGGCCGACCAGATCCGCAACAAGCTCAAGACACTCCTCCAGATGGGCGCCGTCCTCACCTACGCGGGCTCCGTGCCCGTCGTGAAGGTGGGCCGGATCGCGGGCCAGTACTCCAAGCCGCGCTCCAAGAACACCGAGACCCGCGACGGCGTGACCCTGCCGACGTACCGCGGTGACTCGGTCAACGGTTTCGAGTTCGACGAGGCCGCCCGCATCCCGGACCCCGAGCGCCTGAAGCGGATGTACCACGCGTCCGCCTCCACGCTGAACCTGGTGCGCGCCTTCACCACCGGCGGTTACGCCGACCTGCGCCAGGTCCACGCCTGGAACCAGGACTTCGTGAAGTCGTCCCCGTCCGGCCAGCGCTACGAGCAGCTGGCCCGCGAGATCGACCAGGCGCTCAACTTCATGCACGCCTGCGGGGCCGACCCGGAGGAGTTCAAGACCGTCGAGTTCTACGCCTCCCACGAGGCGCTCCTCCTCGACTACGAGTCCGCCCTCACCCGCGTCGACTCCCGCACCGGGCGCCTGTACGACGTCTCCGCGCACATGGTGTGGATCGGCGAGCGCACCCGGCAGCTGGACCACGCGCACATCGAGTTCGCCTCGAAGATCCGCAACCCGATCGGCATCAAGCTCGGCCCGACGACCACGGCCGAGGACGCGCTCCAGTACATCGAGCGCCTCGACCCCGACCGGGAGCCCGGCCGGCTGACCTTCATCGTCCGCATGGGCGCCGACAAGGTCCGCGACAAGCTGCCGGAGCTGGTCGAGAAGGTCACCGCATCGGGCGCGACCGTCGCCTGGATCACCGACCCGATGCACGGCAACACCTTCGAGGCGGCCTCCGGCCACAAGACCCGCCGCTTCGACGACGTGCTCGACGAGGTCAAGGGCTTCTTCGAGGTCCACAAGGGCCTCGGCACCCACCCGGGCGGCATCCACGTCGAGCTGACCGGCGACGACGTCACCGAGTGCGTGGGCGGCGGCGACGAGATCTTCGTCGACGACCTCCACCAGCGCTACGAGACCGCCTGCGACCCGCGGCTCAACCGCAGCCAGTCGCTCGACCTGGCGTTCCTCGTCGCGGAGATGTACCGGGACCAGTAGCGGACCGGTGTAGCAGACCGGGGACGGGTGCGCCTGTTACCGGACGGGAAATGGGGCGCGGATCACATACGATCCGCGCCCCACTCCACTTTTGCGGTCTCTGAGCGCCGGGTAAGGTTAGGTTAGCCTTATCGATCTCGGCAGGGGGGTGAACCGCGTGTACGTCTGCAGCTGCTTCGGAGTGACTGAAGCGCAGGTCCAGCGGCACGCGGACGACGGCGCCTGCACGCCTCGCCAGATAGCCTCCGCCTGCAAGGCCGGCACGGACTGCGGTTCGTGCGTCCGCCGCATCCAGGCCATTCTCGGCCGGGGGGCCTGCCCCCGCCGCGACCTCGCCGACCAGGGGCAGCCGGTCCTCGCCGCACTCGACGAAGCGGCCTGAGCCTGCCGGGTCTCAGCCCTCCGGCTGCTCGATCAGCTGCGCGAGGTACAGCGCCTCGCCGAGCTTCTCCACCAGGTCCAGCTGGGTGTCCAGGTAGTCGATGTGGTGCTCTTCGTCCTCGAGGATCGACTCGAAGATGTTCGCGGACGTGATGTCGCCCTTCTCGCGCATCACCTTGATCCCGCGCTTGAGGCGGTCGATCGCCTCGACCTCGACCTGCCGGTCGGCCTCGAACATCTCCTTGACCGTCTGGCCCACGCGCACGTGGAACAGTCGCTGGTAGTTCGGCAGACCGTCCAGGAACAGGATGCGGTCGGTCAGGACCTCCGCGTGCTTCATCTCGTCGAACGACTCGTGCCGCGTGTACTTCGCGAGCTTCGTCCAGCCGAAGTTCTCCTGCATCTTCGCGTGCAGGAAGTACTGGTTGATCGCGGTCAGCTCACCGGTCAGCTGCTCGTTGAGGAACTCAAGGACCTCGGGGTCGCCCTGCATCGCAGCGGCTCCTTCCACACGGGGATTCGGGGGAGTGTCGCCGCATGATTTCACCGGTGCCGAAGATCGTCCAGTAAGTGCGTACTTAGTAAGTAAGCCCATGCTTAGTGCCACTTGCCCGATTTCTGACATGCCTGGTCATTCGCACGGCCGGGGTCTGTCAGGATGGAGACATGGGTCATCCGGTGGAGCGAGAACCAGGAGAAGCAGCAGCGTCCGAGCTTCCGCCGGGGCAGCGACTGCAGCGGGGCTGGCCTGTCACACACTACGGCCCGGTGCCCAAGTTCCGGCCGGAACGCTGGGAGTTCAGGGTCTTCGGGGCCACCGCCGACGGTGACAAGCGGTGCTGGAGCCACGAGGAGTTCACGGCCCTTCCGTACACCACCGTGCTGGCCGACCTGCACTGCGTGACGAAGTTCAGCATGCTCGGCGCCGAGTGGGGCGGTATCCCGGCCCGGACCATCCTGGACGCCGTGCCGCCCGCGTCCGATGTCACCCATGTGATGGTATGGGCGGAGTACGGCTTCAGCTCCAACCTGCGGCTGTCGGACTTCGCCGCCGAGCACACCCTCTTCGCCACCCACAAGGACGGCGAACTGCTCACCGCCGAGCACGGCTTCCCGGTACGCCTGGTCGTGCCCCATCTCTACGCCTGGAAGGGCCCCAAGTGGGTCCGCGGCGTCGAGTACATGACCGCCGACCGACGCGGCTTCTGGGAGGAGCGCGGCTACCACAACATCGGCGACCCGTGGAAAGAGCAGCGCTACTCCTACCAGGAGGAGCCCGGGGACGGCCCCGAACTCTGAGCCCGGACACGCCGGCTCCCGGTGTTCGCCGCCCGGCCCGGTGCCGGCTCGTCCGGTGGATCAGCCGTCCCGCAGCTTCTTCAGCCGCTCCACGTCCGCCGCGTGTCCCTCCTTCCCGCCGGGCGTTTCGATGATCAGCGGTACCCCCGCGGTCGCCGGATGCGTCATCAGCGCGCGGAACGGATCCTCGCCGATGTGACCCGCGCCGATGTTCTCGTGCCGGTCCTTGTGCGCGCCCACCACGTCCTTGGAGTCATTGGCGTGGATCAGCTTCAGCCGGCCCTCGCCGACCGTGTCCACCAGCAGATCGAGGGTCTGGTGCATGCCCGCCGGGCCGGTCAGATCGTGCCCGGCCGCGAAGATGTGGCAGGTGTCCAGACAGACACCGAGCCTCGGATGGGCGTCCAGCGCCTCGAAGTACGGCCCGAAGTCCCAGGTCCGCGAGCAGAGCGAGGCGCCCTGCCCGGCCGTGGACTCCAGCAGCAGGAACGGGTCGTCGTCATGGGTCAGCTCGTCCAGCAGCGGCAGCAGATACTCCCGGACCTGCTTCAGCGCCACGGACCGCTCCCGCCCGCCCGTCGCGCTCCCGGTGTGCACGACCACGCCCAGCGCGCCGATCTCCCGTCCCCGGCCCAGTGAGTGCCGCAGCGACTCCACGGACCTCTCCGCCGTGGCCTCGGTGTGCGAACCGAAGTTGATCAGATAGGGGGCGTGCACGTACGCCGGGATCGACTCCGCCGCGCAGGCCTCACGGAACGCCGCGTCCTGGGCCGGGTTACCCGCGGGCGTGGCCCAGCCGCGCGGGTTGGCGACGAAGACCTGGACCGTCTCGGCCTTGAGGTCGTGGGCGTAGGACAGTCCCACGGAGTGCAGACCGCCGGCCACGGGAACGTGGCCGCCGACGGGGTTGCGGGAGGGGAAGGGGTGCTGAGAACTCACCCGTTCAGGGTGTCATGCTCCCGGCACCGTCCGGTCACCGGATGACGGGCGTCACCTTCACCGGATGGTGATCGTGACCGTCGATCCCTTGGGAGCGGTCTCGCCACCGTCCACGGACTGGCTCTTGACGGTGTCGCCGAACAGGCCCAGCAGTCCGCGGTCCTCCTCGACCTCGAAGCCGGCCTCTTCCAGCGCGGTCGTGGCGTCGTCGACGCTCGCGCCGACCACATCCGGGACCTCGACCATCTCCGGCCCCTTGGACAGGGTCAGCGTCACCTTGTCACCGTCGGCGGCCTGCTTGTCCGCGCCCGGCGACTGGGCGGCGACCTGGCCCTTGTCGAACTGGGAGTTGATCTCCGAAGTGGAGACCTCCACCACCAGGCCGGCCTCCTCCAGCTCGGCCCGCGCGTCGTCCAGGTCCTGACCGGTGACGTCCGGGACGTCGATCGGGGCGCCCTTGCTGACGACGAGGGACACCGCCGAGCCCGCACGCCGCTCCGTGCCGGGCTCCGGGCTGCTGCTGATCACGAAGCCCTTGAGGACGTCCTCGCTGAACGCCTCGGTGACCAGGCCCGGCTCCAGACCGTCCGTCTTCAGCAGCTCCTTGGCCTTGTCCAGCCGCGAGCCCTTCACCTCGGGCACCTTCACGGTCTCCGGTCCGTCGGAGACGGTCAGGGTCACCGAGTCGTTGTCACGGATACGGGCGCCCGGCTCCGGGTCCGTGCTGATCACGGTGCCGCGCTTCACCGTGTCGCTGTAGGCGTGCTCCACCTTGCCCACGTCCAGCCCGGCGGCGTCCAGCCGCTCCCTGGCCTGCGCCTCGGTCTGGGTGAGGACCGCCGGGACCTTGGTGAACTGGCCCGAGTTGATGTACCAGACGCCCGCGCCGACGCCGAGCACCAGCAGGACGGCGGTGACGATCGCGACCACTTTGCGGCCGGGGCGCACGGAGCGGGGCCGGGGCGGCAGCGGAGGCTCCGCCGCGAACCGGGAGGTCCGGTGCATCGGGTCCCCGGATCTGCCGTCGTCGTCCTCGTCCTCGTTGACGGGCATGAGGCGCGGGACCGTGAGCGAGCGCGGGATCACGCTGGTGCGGTCGTCCGCGATGTCACGGTCCGCGGACAGGGCCTGCGGGGGCAGCGCGTCCAGCTGTGCCTCGTCGAGCGCGCCGCGCGCCTCGCGGACCTGCGCGAGCAGGGCCACGGCGTCCGCCGGGCGGACCTCCGGGGTGCGGGCGGTGGCGGAGGCGACCAGTTCGTCCAGCTCGAACGCCATGCCGGGCACGGCGGAGGAGGGCGGGGGCACGTCCTCGTGGAGGTGCTTGTACAGCACCACGGCCGGGGTGTCGCCGTCGTGCGGCTTGTCGCCGGTCAGCATCTCGTAGAGCACGACCCCGCACGCGTACACGTCCACGCGCGCGTCGGAGGTGCCCTGCTCCATCTGCTCGGGCGCGAGATAGGCGACGGTGCCGAGGACGGCTCCGGTGGTGCTGGTGACGGTGTCCACGGACCGGACGAGGCCGAAGTCGGCGACCTTGACGCGGCCGTCGTCGCCTATCAGTACGTTCTCCGGCTTCATGTCCCGGTGGACGAAACCGGCGCGGTGCGCGGCGCCGAGGGCGGCGAGGACCGGCTCCAGGATGTCCAGCGCGGCCCGCGGCTGGAGCGCGCCGCGCTCACGCAGCACGTCCCGCAGGGTGCAGCCCGCGACGTACTCCATGGCCAGGTAGACGTACGACCCGTCGGCACCCTGATCGAACACCTGAACGACGTTCGGGTGCGCCAGCCGGGCGACGGACTTGGCCTCGCGGATGAAACGCTCGACGAAGGAGGCGTCGGCGGCGAGGGCCGGGTGCATCACCTTGAGTGCGAGGACGCGGTCGAGGCGGGTGTCCACGGCCCGGTAGACCGTGGCCATCCCGCCGACCGCGATCCGCGCGTCCACGCGATAACGCCCGTCGAGCACCTGCCCGACCAGAGGGTCCTGAAGGGTCGTGTCCACGGGGGCGAGTCTACGAGCCCGCACCGACACCCCTCACCGCTCACACCGGTATCGCAGCGGGACTGAAGCGCACCTGTGACGAGGCACACGACGAGACAGACGACGAGGCACGCGACCGAGCGGCCGAGCGCGCCCGCCGCCCACCGACCTCTCCCCCGCACGCGCCACCCGTGACAGTCGACCTTGAGCTGACCCCCGCGCGGGTGGCGAAGCGCCGTCGGCGGCCACCGGCCCGCGCGCGGCAGCCGCCGGCCCCGGCTACAGCCACCGGCGGTGGCCGCTGGGTCTACGGTTCCGGGCGGTGCGTGGGCGGGAAGCGGTGCGGGAGTGCGGCGGCGGGTGAGGCGGCAGGGGGCGCCTGGGAAACGGAGTATCGACCGTTCGCCGGTAGAGCGCCGTATCGACCGTTGGCCGGGGGAGCGACCGAAAGTTGGCCGGGGAAGCGCCGTATCGACCGTTCGCCGGGTGGCCGCCGGGGTGCTCGGCCCCGGCGGGCGACGGCCGCCGCTCGAGGTGGCGTCAGAACGCCGGGCGTTCCGGGTCCAGGGCGGCGCGGCCCTGTGTGGGGGACGACGCCTCCGCGAAGTGGCGGCGGGGGATCCGGCCCGCGAGCCGGGCCAACCGTCCCGCCTCCACCGCCCCCCGCATCGCCCGGGCCATCAGCACCGGCTCCTGCGCCCGCGTCACCGCCGACGCCAGCATCACCCCCGCACACCCCAGCTCCATCGCCAGCGCGACGTCCGACGCCGTGCCGGCCCCCGCGTCGAGAACCACCGGCACGCGCGCCTGCTCGACGATCAGCTGGAAGTTGTGGGGGTTGCGGATGCCCAGCCCGGACCCGATGGGGGAGCCGAGCGGCATCACCGCCGCGCACCCGACGTCCTCCAGCTTCCTCGCCAGCACCGGATCGTCGTTCGTGTAGGGCAGCACCGTGAACCCGTCGTCGACCAGCGTCTCCGCCGCGTCCAGCAGCTCGATGGGATCCGGCAGCAGCGTCCGCTCGTCGGCGATGACCTCCAGCTTCACCAGATCGGTCCCCAGCGCCTCCCGGGCCAGCCGTGCCGTCAGCACCGCCTCCCCGGCGGTGAAGCACCCCGCCGTGTTGGGCAGCACCCGGATGCCCAGCCGTTCGAGCACCGACAGCACGGACCCGTGCACCGAGGGGTCGACCCGCCGCATCGCCACGGTGGTCAGCTCCGTCCCGGACGCGACCAGTGCCCGCTCCAGCGTCTCCAGGCTGGGCGCGCCGCCGGTACCCATGATCAGGCGGGACGAGTACGTCGTACCGCCGAGGACGAAGGGGTCGTCGGCCATGGCTCAGCCTCCCTGGACGGCGGTGAGGACTTCCACGCGGTCTCCCTCGGAGAGGGCGGTGGCGGACCACCGCGCGCGCGGGACGACGGTTTCGTTGAGGGCGGCGGCCACTCCGGAGGGCGCCGGCGTCAGGGACCGTACGACGCTGTCGAGGGCCGTGCCGGGAGCGACCTCGCGCCGCTCGCCGTTGACGGAGATGTTCATGCGGGCTGCTCCGAGAGTGCGGCGGCGTGGAAGCGCCTGGGCGTGAAGGGGCGTGCCTCGTCGGGCAGTTCACCGGTGGCCAGCGCGTGCGCCATCGCGTCCCCGGTGACCGGTGTCAGCAGCACGCCGTTGCGGTAGTGGCCGGTCGCCAGCAGCAGCCCGTCCGTCGCGGTGGGCCCGAGCAGGGGCGCGTTGTCCGGCGAACCGGGTCGCAGCCCCGCGCGCGTCTCGGTGAGCGGCAGTTCGGTGATCCCGGGGACCAGTTCGTGGGCGTCGCGCAGCAGCTCGTAGACTCCCCCGGCCGTCACCGTCGTGTCCCAGCCCAGTTCCTCGCTCGTGGCCCCGACGACCAGCTCGCCGTTCTCGCGCGGCACCAGGTAGACATGGCTGCCGCGCACCACGGCCCGTACGGTCCGGGTCAGGAACGGCGCGTACCGCCGCGGCACGGTCAGCCGCAGCACCTGCCCCTTCACCGGCCGTACCGGCGGCAGCACCTCCGCCGGGACGCCCGCGAGCCGTCCGCTGAGGCTGCCGCCGCGAGTACCACCTGCTCCGCCGCGAGCGTCGTCCCCGCGCGCGTGAGGGCTCCCGTGGCGCGCCCGGCCGACAGGATCAGCCGCTCCGCCCAGTCGCGGTGGAAGGACACGCCCGCCCGCTCGCACGCGGCCACCAGCGCCGCCGCGAGCCGCCGGGGATCGATCTGGTGGTCGCCGTCCACCCGCAGCCCGCCGCGCACCCCGGGCGCCAGCATCGGTTCCAGCCGCCGGCACTCCCGCCCGGTCAGCCACTCCGACGTGAGCCCCGACTGCCGCTGCAGGGCGTGGAGTTCCCGCAGATGGGCGCGGTCGTCGGCGTCCAGCGCGACGGCGAGCGTGCCGGAGCGGCGGTAGCCGAGGTCCTGGCCGGTCAGTTCGGTGAGTTCGGCCACGAAGTCGGGGTAGCGGCGGGCCGATTCCAGGTTCAGGCCGAGCAGTGTCTGCTCGCCGTAGTGCAGTTCCGTGACGGCGGCCAGCATTCCGGCCGCCACCTGCGCGGCCCCGCCGCCCGGCTCGGGGTCCACCAGCGCCGTGGCGAACCCGCGCTGCGCGGCCCGCCACGCGGTGACGAGCCCGATGATGCCGCCCCCGACGACGAGGACGTCTGACGTGTGCGAGGACATGGGAGTCCAGCCCCTCCCTTCGCCGGCATGACCCGGATCAGGTTCGTACGGTCGGAGGCCGCCAGCCTCCCTCTCAGCCCGGTGCGTCCGGGCTCCCGCGAGTGCTCTACGTTGGCCACCCTAGCCCCCCGTCGTCCGTCACAGTAAGGGAGCCTCCTGTCGTGGCCCGTTCGCTCGACGCCTGGTCCTGGCCCCGGTGGCCGACCAGGCCCCCGGTCAGGTCGGTACCCGAACCCGCTTCACGTACCGCGAACGCGACGGCGTGATCTGGGCCGACTACGCGGGCGGTGAGGTCGTGCGCGGGCACCTGGTGGGCACCAGGGAGGGGGACCGGCTGGACTTCCGGTACGTCCAGCTGGGCCACGACGGGACGACGTCGTCCGGGCACTGTGTGTCGGCGGTCGTCGAACTGCCCGACGGGCGGCTGCGCCTGGACGAGAACTGGGAGTGGGAGTCACGGCCGGGCAGCGGGACCAGCGTGGTGGAACAGGTCACGGAGCAGGGTGACGTACCGGGGTCAGGGAGCAGGGTCATGGAGCAGGGTGACGTACCGGGGTCAGGGAGCAGGGTCATGGAGTCAGGGTGACGGAGGGGGGATGACTGACGTTCCGTCAGTTGTCTAAGGTGATCGGGTGAGCGAAGAGACGCGGGAAGCGGACGGGTCGGCGGAGCGACGGGTGGTCGTCGTCGGCGCGGGGATGGCCGGGGTGCAGACCGCGGTAGCCCTGCGGGAACAAGGCTTCGACGGCAGGGTGACCCTCATCGGCGCCGAACCCCACCAGCCCTACGACCGGCCCCCGCTGTCCAAGGCCGTCCTGCTCGGCACGGCCGAGCACTCCGCCTTCGACGTCGACTTCGAGAGCCTCGGCGTCGAACTCCGGCTCGGCACCGAGGCCCTCGGCGTGCGCCCCGCCGACCATGAGCTGGACACCGGGTCCGGGCCCGTCCCGTACGACGTCCTCGTGCTCGCCACCGGCGCCGAACCGATCCGGCTGCCCGACGCCGAGGGTGTCCCTGGCGTCCATCTGCTGCGCACCCTGGACGACGCCGAGCGGCTGCGGCCGGTGCTCGCCCGCCGGCACGACATCGTGGTCGTCGGCGCCGGCTGGATCGGCGCCGAGTTCGCCACCGCCGCGCGCGAGGCCGGCTGCGCGGTCACCGTCGTGGAGGCCGCGGACCGGCCGCTGGCCGGCGCCCTGCCCGCCGAGGTCGCCGCCCCGATGACCGCCTGGTACGCCGAAAGCGGCACCGAACTGCGCACCCACGCGCGCGTGGAGCGCGTCGAGCCCGGCGCCGTCCTCCTCGACGACGGGTCCCGGCTGCCCGCCGACGCCGTCGTGGTCGGCATCGGCGCCCGCCCCGCGACGGCCTGGCTGAGCGGCTCGGGCGTGGAACTGGGCCCGCACGGCGAGGTCCTGGCCGACGCGAGCCTGCGCACCTCCGTGCCCGACGTGTACGCGGTCGGCGACTGCGCCTCCTTCCCCTCCGGGCGGTACGGCGAGCGGCTCCTCGTCCACCACTGGGACAACGCCCTCCAGGGCCCGCGCACGGTCGCCGCGAACATCCTCGGCTCGGCCACCGGCGAGGCCCCCGCGGTCTACGACCCGGTGCCGTACTTCTGGTCGGAGCAGTTCGGCCGCTTCGTCCAGTACGCCGGCCACCACACCGGCGCCGACACCACCCTGTGGCGCGGCGACCCCGCGGGACCGGCCTGGACGGTCTGCTGGCTGCGCGAGGACCGCATGGTCGCGCTGCTGGCCGTGGGCCGCCCCCGCGACCTCGCGCAGGGCCGCCGGCTGATCGAGTCGGGCACGCCGATGAACCCCGAGCTGATCGCGGACCCGGCGACGCCGCTCAAGGCGGCGACGGCGTAGGCCTGCGGGTTCGCCGCGTCTCCCGCCGCCAGGAGGAGGCTCGGCTACCGACTGTCGGTCCGGGATGGCAGTCTTGAGGGGTGACCGAGATTGACGCAAAGATCGATGCTCTCGTCCCCGCCTGGCTCACCCTGCCCGACATCGCAGAGATGCTCGATGTCGACGTGGTGCGTGCGCGGCAGCTGGTCAAGGACGGCCAGCTCATCGCCGTACGCCGTGGTGAGAACAGGGCGCTGCACGTCCCCGCCGCCTTCATCGACGAGGACAAGGTGGTCAAGGGCCTGTCCGGGACCCTGACCCTGCTGCGGGACGACGGCTTTTCGGACGAAGAGATGCTGGAATGGCTGTTCACCCCCGACCCGTCCCTGCCCGGGACGCCGGCGCAGGCCCTGGCGGAGAATCGCGGCACGGAGGTGAAGCGCCGCGCCCAGGCGCTCGCCGTCTGACCCCGGGTTCCGCTCCGTAGAGCCCCACAGCACCCCACGGAGCCCCACACGCCCCTTTGGGGCCTCGTGGGGCTCCGCCGGGGCCTCGTAGCTTCACAGAGCCGCCAGGTGTGCGGCCGTGGCCGCGCGCCGCGGCCGCACACCGCCGCCCCGGGAGAGGCCCGAGGCGCCACCGACCGCCCCCGGGGGGACGAACGCATGCCCGACACCGCCCGCTCCCAGCTCGCCGACGCCCGCGTCTACCTCTGCACGGACGCCCGAAGGCGCCAGGGCGACCTCCCGGACTTCCTGGACGCGGTCCTCGCGAGCGGCGTCGACATCGTCCAACTGCGGGACAAGGGCATGGAGGCGGCCGAGGAACTGGAGCACCTGGCGGTGTTCGCCGACGCCTGCGCCCGCCACGGCAGGCTGCTCGCGGTCAACGACCGGGCGGACGTCGCCCATGCCGCGGGCGCCGACGTCCTCCATCTCGGCCAGGGTGACCTGCCGGTCCCCGCGGCCCGCGCCGTCCTCGGCGACGGGGTCCTGATCGGCCGTTCCACGCACAGCGAGGCGGAGGCGGAGACCGCGGCCGTCCAGGAGGGCGTCGACTACTTCTGCACCGGCCCGTGCTGGCCCACTCCCACCAAGCCCGGCCGCCACGCCCCCGGCCTCGGCCTGGTCCGTCACACGGCGGCGCTGGGCACCGAGCGCCCCTGGTTCGCGATCGGCGGCATCGACCTCGGCAACCTCGACGAGGTGCTGGAGGCGGGCGCCCGCCGGGTCGTGGTCGTCCGGGCGATCACGGAGGCCGACGATCCGGGCGCCGCGGCGGCGGAGTTCGCCAAGCGGCTGCGCGGGATCTGAACCGGCCGCCGCCGGGTCCGCCCGGCCGCCCGTCCGCTCTTCCCCCTTCCACCGCTCCGTCCCTTCGCCCGTCTGTCCAAGGGATGGACAACAAGTGCACAATTCGGGCAAATTTCCGAGATCTGGTGGGGAGCGGCCCCTCTCCTGGCTAACCTGCGGGTATGGCCCTCGGAACCGCATCCACCAGGACCGACCGCGCGCGTACCGTGCGTGACATCCTGGCCACCGGCAAGACGACGTACTCGTTCGAGTTCTACGCGCCGAAGACCTCCCAGGGCGAGCGGAGTCTGTGGAACGCGCTCCGGCGGGTCGAGGCGGTGGCCCCCGACTTCGTCTCCGTCACCTACGGCGCCGGCGGCACGACCCGGGCGACCACGGTCAAGGAGACGCAGCAGATCGTCGTCGACACCACCCTCACCCCGGTCGCGCACCTCACGGCCGTGGACCACTCCATCGCCGAACTGCGCAACATCATCGGCCAGTACGCCGACGCCGGGATCCGCAACATGCTCGCCGTGCGCGGAGACCCGCCCGGCGACCCCATGGGCGAGTGGGTGCCGCATCCGCAGGGCCTCACCTACGCCGCCGAACTCGTCCAGTTGATCAAGGAGTCGGGCGACTTCTGCGTGGGCGTCGCCGCCTTCCCCGAGATGCACCCGCGTTCCAGCGACTGGGACACGGACGTCGCGCGCTTCGTCGACAAGTGCCGGGCCGGCGCCGACTACGCGATCACGCAGATGTTCTTCGACCCGGAGTCCTACCTGCGCCTGCGCGACCGGGTGTCGGCCGCCGGCTGCGCGACCCCGGTGATCCCCGAGGTCCTGCCGGTGACGAGCGTGAAGATGCTGGAGAGGCTGCCCAAGCTCAGCAACGCCCACTTCCCGGCGGCGCTGAAAGAGCGGATCCTCACAGCCAAAGACGATCCGGCCGCTGTACGCTCCATTGGCATCGACTTCGCCACGGAGTTCTGCGCTCGGCTGCTCGCCGAGGGAGTGCCCGGACTGCACTTCATCACGCTCAACAACTCCACGGCGACGCTGGAAATCTACGAGAACCTGGGTCTGCACCACCCACAGCAGGCCTAGACCGGTCGCACCGACTTACGACACACTGCGTAGCGGCCACTGGGAGAGGGGCGTACATGGGCTGGACGGTCCTCTACATCGCGTTCGGCGTCGTCGCGCTGTGGCTGCTCGGTGAGGTGCTGCTGCAGTACAAGGCACGGCTGCGCTGGCGGCTGCTCGCCTTCGGCGGCTTCCTCGGTGTCGTGATCGGTGTGCTGATCCCGTCCGTCATCGTCATCGGCGTGGGCGCGGCCGCCTTCGCCGTCGGCCAGACGTACGTCACGCTGTCGTTCCGCCGCGGCTTCGCCGAGGGCTGGGCCGTCAGCCGCCCCACCGCCGACGGCACGACCGGGCGCCGCCGCGGCAAGGGCGGGCACCAGGACCCCTCACTCGAGGTCACCGCTCTGGAGGCGGCCGACGGCGGCCCCGACGGGTACGGGCAGGACGCGGGCACACCCTTCGGCGGTGACGCAGTCGCGTACGGCCAGGACAAGAGCGCCTACGGCGACGAGGACCACGACCGCGACGACGTCTTCACGCCCGCCCGCCCCGCCGAGCCCACGGCGGCCGGGACCGCCTCCGTCTACGAGCCGCAGCCGCTGCCCGACGACACCGGCTCCTACGGCGTGTACAGCGACACCGCCTACGCGTCCGCCACCCAGCCGCAGGACCAGTACGCGACCGCCGCCCAGGGCGCCGACCAGGGCTACGGCTACGACGGCTACGGCCAGCAGCAGTACGGCTACGACGGCTCGGGCGAGCAGCAGTACGCGGCCTACTCCGACCCCTACATCGGCACCCAGACCTACGGCGGCGCGCCTACGACGCCGGGTACGACCAGCAGCAGTACGCCCAGCAGGGCTACCACCAGGAGCAGTACGGCACCGGTGGCTACGACGGAACCCCGGCCGGCGGTGTCTGGGTCCCGCAGCAGCGCAACACCGACGACCCGCTCGGCGGCGAACTCCCGCCCGAGCAGCCGTACCCCTACCAGGGCGACGGGCAACAGCAGCAGGGGAACGGCTACGACGAGCAGTACCGCTTCTGACGGACGCTCACGACCGCCGCTGCCGCCCCGAGAGGCGGCGCGGGCGGTGGGCGGGGCTCACTGCGAGCCCCGGAACTCCGGCCCCTCCACCACCAGTCCGGACACCAGCGCGCCCGACATCCCCGCATGGGGCAGCCCACCGCCGGGGTGCGCCCAGCCGCCCACCGTGAACAGGCCCGGCAGGGCGGTGGAGTTACCCGGGTGCAGCAGTCGGCCCCCGGCCGCGGCCAGCGCCGGCGCCGGGACGGAACCGCCCTCCACCCCGGTCTCCTCGGCGATGTCCGCCGGGGTGCGCACCTCGCGCCACAGGACCCGGTCCCGCAGACCCGGAAGGGCACGCTCGGCGACGGTGAGCGCCGCCTCCACCAGGTCGGCACCCGGTTCGGCCCCGGCCGGGACCACGACACTCAGGGTGACCGCCTCATGGGCGGAGTCCGGCACCAGGCCGGGGTCCTCGGGCCGCAGCACCGTGACCGTCGGACCGGCGGCCGGCGCGGGCGCCGTACCGAACAGGGCATCCAACTCGCCCTCCCGGTCCCGCGTGTGCACGATCGTCCGGTGCGCGGTGCCCTCCGGCCGTCCGCCGCGCAGTGCGAGCAGCACGGTCAGCCGGCTCGGCAGGCCCCGCTGCGGCACGACCTCGCCCTGACCGCGCGGCGGAACACCCACGAACCCGCCCGCGCCCGGCGCGACCACGAAGTCCGCCTCCGCCATCCTGCCTCCCCCCGGGCCGAGAGCCCGGGAGGTGCCACCGTCCAGCTCCACGCCGGCCGCCCGGCCGTCCTTCTCCACGATCCGGGTGACCTCGGCGCCGAACACGAACGAGACCCGGCGGGCCAGGCATCTCTCGTACACCGCGCGGCCAGCTCGCGCACCCCACCGCGCACGGACCACATGCCGAAGGCGTGCTCCATGTACGGCAGGACGGCCGCGCTCGCCGGAGTGACCCGCGGATCGAGGCCGTACGCCAGCGCGTGGCTCTCCAGCAGGGCGGCGAGCCGGGGGTCGCGCAGCTCCCAGGCGCCCACCTCGGAGAGCGTGCCCGCCCGGCGGGTGCGCAGCAGACGCTTGTGCGGCACCGACGGATAGGGCTCGCGGTCGGCCAGCACCGACCAGTTGGGCCACAGCGGTTCCTCCAGGAGCGGGCGGCGGGTGCGGTCCCAGGCCTCGCGGGCCCGGACCAGGAAGTCTCCCCAGCGCCCGCCGGCGCCCGGACCCAGCGCGGCGTCCAGGGCGGAGACGACACCCGCGCGCGAGGCGTTCGGCAGTACGGCCTCGGTGCCGTCCGCGAACACATGCCGTGCCGACGGGTCCACCTGGACCAGCTCGACACAGGCCTCCAGCGGCTCCTTGCCGGTCTTGACGAACAGATCGCGCCAGACCGCGGGCAGGGTCAGCAGACCGGGCCCCGTGTCGAAGGAGAACCCGTCCCGCTCGAAGCGGCGCACCGCACCGCCGTACGTCTCCGTACGCTCGTACACCGTCACCCGGTGGCCCGCGACGGCCAGCCGGGCGGCCGCCGCCAGCGCGCCCATCCCGGCGCCGATCACCGCAATCCGTGCCATGCCCGCGACTTTATCGGCCCCCACCGACAGCGACCCCGTCAGCCCGGCGGGCCGCCGTCCGGTGGGCCGGCCGCCGCTTCCCGCGCCGCTGGGCCCGGCGTCCGTGGAACCGCCGGGTCGGCGGGACCGGGAAGTACGGGCGGTTCCACGGACGCCGACGACCCACGCGGTCGAGGCCTCTGTCGGCGCTCCGGAACAGCGCGCCTGCGACGGCCGGGACCCGGGGCGCCGAAGGGTCTCGGGGATCCCGTCGCTCACCCCGGTCGTGCCGAACACACCGAGGAGCAGCTTCCCCGCGCGGGCGTGGACACCGCCGGCCCAGCCGCTCGTGGGACCGGAGGGAGTACGGACACGGGGGCGATCGTGGCCAGAGGGCCGCGCCGCTGCCTGGAGTCGGACACCCAGGTCTGAGTAGACGTACCTAGCCGCCGAGATGAGTACGCGCGCGGATGGGGGCGGGCCCGCGTGAACGGAAGAGTGGGGCTCACGGAAAGGGGCCCGGCACCGCACCGCCGACACGGGGCGGCGGATCGGTGCCGGTCCTGGACCGCTCCTTCCGCCGGCCCGGTCGGCGGAAGCGAGGCACGGGGGCACCTCGGGGGAACGACCGGACGGGGGACGACCGGACGGG
>NZ_MPOH02000015.1:1003666-1085390 GCF_001896135.2 Streptomyces phaeoluteigriseus | reverse complement strand
GACCGGACGGGGGCGGGGGAGGGACCGGGGGAAAGCGGGGGAGCACCAGGAAGCGCCGGTTCGCGGCGGCACACGGGGGACGTGGCCGCGGCGGACCGGCGCTTCCGTGCGCCCTGCCGGACTCGCCGTCCGGCGTCTAACGACGCCCGCTCACCCGTCCCTGGAGCAGCCGGGACAGGGCCGCGTGGACGTCGTCCAGGGACCGTTCCGGCTGGAAGGCCTGCCAGTCGAGGGCGGCCACCAGGACCATGCCGACCAGCGCGGCCGCCGTCAGCTGCACGTCGATCTCGTCGCTGAACTCGCCGTTGTCGATGCCCTCGCGCAGGACGCCCTCGACGACGGCCACCGCCTGCTGCCGCACCACCAGGAGCGTGGACTGCCAGGCCCGGTTGGTGCGCCACAGCTCGGCCACGTACAGCTGCGTGAACGCCGGGTAGCGGTCGATGAAGACCAGGCCCGCGCGGATCATCGCGTCCAGCGCGTCGACCCGGCTGCCGCCCCCGCGTGCGGTGGCCTCGGCGGCCTCCCGGAGGGAGGCGGTGAGCAGCCCCACCCCGTGCCGCAGCAACTCCTCGAAGAGGACTGACTTGCTCGCGAAGTTGTAGTAGACCGTGCCCTTCGCGACGCCCGCCCGCTCGGCGATCTCGTCCACCGTGGTGGCGGAGAAGCCCTGCTCGGCGATGAGCGTGACGGCCGCCTCGTAGAGCTTCTGCCGGGTGGCCTCGCGGCGGGTGCTGCCGATCGGCGTGGTGGTGCTGTCCATGCTCCTGATTGTCACAGGAACCCGGCCCGCCGGAGGACCCGGTGGCCCCGTCACAGGGTCAGCTCCGGGTGCAGCCGGTCCAGCGTCCACACCTGGCGGCGGCGGGCGGACAGGGCGGTCAGCGCCAGGGCGCCCGCGGTGAAGGCGATCAGCACCACGCACGCGTGCCACACCGGTGACAGACCGCCGCCCGTGATGAGTCGGCGCAGCGCCTCGACGACGTAACTCATCGGCAGGTAGGGGTGCAGGGCGTTGAAGAAGTCCGGACTCGTCTGCACCGGGTAGGTGCCGCCCGCCGACGTCAGCTGGAGCATCAGCAGGGCCAGGACGAGGATCCGGCCCGCCGGGCCGAAACGGGCGTTGAGCCACTGGACGATGGCCGCGAAACAGGCCGCCACCAGGAACAGGAAGCCCACCGTGCCGGCCGCCCGGACCATCTCCAGGCCGACCGCCCAGTGCAGCACCGCCATCAGCGCCGACGTCTGGAGCACCCCGATCGCGGCCACCGGCAGCCAGCCCGCCAGCGCGATCCGCCAGGCCGAGGCGCCCGCGGCGAGCGCGCGCCGGTTCATCGGCGCGATCAGCATGTACGCCACCATCGCGCCGACCCACAGCGACAGAGGGATGAAGTACGGGGCGAAGCCGGTGCCGTAGTTGGGCGCCTTGTGCAGGTCGTGCGAGGCGAGCCGGACGGGGTCGGCCATGACGGCGGTGCGCGCGTCCCGGTCCTGCTTGTCGTAGTCGGGGATCCGCTCGGCGCCGTCGTGCAGTCCGCCGGCGAGCTTCCCGGAGCCGTCGACCAGTTTGAAGATGCCGCCGTTGAGGTCCTCGGCGCCCGTTCTGAGCTTGCCGATGCCCTTGTCCAGGTCGGTCGCGCCGGTCTTCGCGGTGCCGATCCCGGTGTTCAGCTTCTTCGCGCCCGCGGCGACCTTCGTGGCGCCCTTGTTCAGCTCGTTGATCCGGGAGACGGCGTCGGCGACGTCCTCGGAGAGGTGCGGGGCGCGGTCGGCGAGCGCCTGGGCCTGCTTCTGGAGCGCGGCGAGGTTCGCGCGCATCGTCTTCAGGTCGCCGTCCTGGTCGGCGACGAGCGTGTCGACGTCATCGGCGATCAGCACCACGTCCGCGGCCGCGTCCTTGGCCTTCTTCAGGTCGGCGCAGGCCGGGTCGGGCAGTGCGGGCGTCTCGCACCGTGTCCGGTACACCTCGTCCAGCGTCTCGGACGCGGCCCGCGCGCCCTCGGCGGCGACCGGTGCCGTCTTCACCAGGGTGGACAGATGACCGCGGACCACCTTGGCGGAGTCGGCGACCAGCTGGGCGGTGTCCCCGATGGTCTTCTCGTTGTCCTCCAGGTAGGGCGCGACCTTGCCGGAGACCCCGTTGACCTTGTCCGCAAGGGTCTGCGTGCCGTCGGCGACCTTCTTCGAGCCGTCCTCCAGGTCACCGGCGCCCTTGTCGAGCTTCGTCAGCCCCTTGGTCAGCTTGCCGCTGCCCGACTTGGCGTCCTTGAGGCCGTCCGCGAGGTCCTTGGAGCCCCGCTCGGCCTTCCCGATGCCGCCCTTGAGCTTGTCGGCCCCGTCGGCGGCCTTCACGGTACTGCCGTGGATGTCGGAGAAGGAGATGAAGATCCTGTCCAGGAAGGAGCGCGAGGTCTTCGTGGACGCGGCCGTGCGGACCTCGCTGAAGACCGTCCGTGAGATCTGGCCCACGATGTAGTTGTTGGCGTCGTTGGTGCGCACCTGGAGGGCGCTCGTCGCGGGGGAGTCGCCCGAGCTGGAGGCGATGCGCCGGCTGAAGTCGGCGGGCATGGTCAGCGACAGGTAGTAGGTGCCGTCCTCCAGGCCCGCGCGCGCCTGCGCGGCATCGACCTCCTGCCAGTCGAAGACCTCGCTGTCGCGCAGCCCCTCGGTGATCTCGTCCCCGGCGGCGATCCGCCTGCCGTCGGCGGTCGCCCCCTTGTCGTCGTTCACCAGGGCCACGGGGATGCGGTCGAGACGCCCGTACGGGTCCCAGAAGGACCACAGGTACAGGGCGCCGTAGAGCAGGGGCAGCAGCAGGAGCGCGACCAGGGCGGCGCGGGGGAGCCTGCCCCGGCCGAAGCGGCGCAGCTCAAGCGCGGCGAGTCTCGGCGAGCGCATCGGCCGTCTCCTCTCCGCGTGCGGGCCGGGTGGACACCGTGAGGGCGCCTTCGGGCGCCTCGGCGCACACCGCGAGGACGGTGGTTCCGGCCTCGGCGATCGAGGCCAGCAGCGCCCAGGCCTCGGCGCGTTCGGCGTCGGACAGCTTCAGGTCCGCGTCGTCGACCCCGAGCAGCAGCGGCCGCCCGAGAAGGGCCAGCGCGATCGACAGCCGCAGCGCCTCCATCCGCTCCAGATCGCGTACGGCGGTCCGCGGAGCCCTTGGGCAGCGCCTCCCGGTCGAGCCCGGCGGCGGCCAGCGCGGTGTCGACGCGCAGCCTCTCCTCGGTCACGCGCGCGGAGCGCGGCCGCAGCAGCCCGCGCAGGGAGCCGCCGAACCGGCGCTGCAGCAGCGCCCGCTCGTGCAGGTGCTCACCGACGGTCAGCGCCGGGTCGAGGTCGGTGAGGCCGGTGACGTTGGCCGGCGCGCTGACGCGGCGCACCGCGGACAGCTGTTTCGGCAGCCGCGCCGGGCCGACGGCCGCCGTCCCCTCGGTGGCCTTCATCCGGCCGGTGAGCGCGAGCAGGAGGCTGGTCCGGCCGGAACCGGAGGGTCCCTCGACCGCGATCAGCGAGCCGGGCTTCGCGTCGAGACCGACGCCCCGGAAGGCCCAGCCGCGCGGGCCGCGGAGCCCGAACTCCTCGGCGGTGACGGCGACTCCGTCCACGGTTCCCCCTGTTATGGCGAGATGCGGCAACGACCTCGCGGCAATTTGAACTGACTGGTCAGTGCAAAAACTAGCCCGAACCTTCGATCGAAGCAAAGGCCCAGCTCAGAACGGATTGTCAGTGCCATAGCTCACGATGGGCACATACGGCACCACCGGACAGGAGAGTGCCGTCACACAGACGACAGGAGGTTCGTCATGGCCAACTCCCACGCGGGTGCCGCACGTCGGCGACGCGCCACCGGCCCTGCCCCCTCACTGACCGGCCCGGCGAGCGACGTGCACCCCGTGCTGCGCCGGGCCACGGCCCCACCCGCCGCCCTCGACCTGCTCGCCCAGGCCCGCGCCGGACTGGACGAGGCAACCGTCCTCGACACCCCCAACGAGCGGTACGCCACGGCCCACCTCGCCGCCCTGCGCACCGCCGCCGCCGTGCTCGCCGCGCGGGGGCGCCCGGAGACCTCACCCCGCCGCCGGGCCCGGATCAGAAGCGCGTGGGAGGTGCTCCCCGAGATCACGCCCGAACTGACCGAGTGGTGCGCGCTGTTCGCCTCCGGCGCCCGGCGCCGGGCCCGCGCCGAGGCGGGCATCCAGGGCGCGGCCAGCCGCCGCGACGCCGACGACCTGATACGCGACGTGGCGATGTTCCTCCGGCTCGTCGAGCGCATGCTGGTCCTCCAGCCGGTCCTGCCCCAGCCCCGCCAGGAGGGCGACGAGCCGGACCGCCCGAGCGCGGGGGAGGACATGCCGGACGCGGGCTGAGCGCGGCCGACGGCGGGAGCGGCCGGACGGGCGGGCGCTGTCCGGCCGGGACGCGCGGATGCGGGGCCGGGCGCGGGGACGGCGGGCGGCCCCCATGAGCCCTGCGACCCGTGCCTACGCGGTGGCCGGGCGCGGTGGCGGAGGCAATAAGGTGGACAGCGCCTGAAGCCCTCCCTTCGGCGCCGTCCGGGCCGGGAGGGCGCCCCCTTCGCTCCGCCGCGCAAGAGGCGGTGCCGCGCCAAGGAGTCAACTGCCGTGCCGGACCCGACGCGCCCCCGCGCCTCTCTCCGTACCGCCGTGGTCTGGGACGTCCTCCAGGACGCCCTCGACCGCCGGGTCAAGGCCACGGGTCGTGAGTCGCTGGACGTCCTCGACACCGGGGGCGGCAGCGGCAACTTCGCGGTGCCCGTCGCCCGCCTCGGGCACCGGGTCACCGTCGTCGACCCCAGCCCCAACGCGCTCTTCGCGCTGGAGCGCCGCGCCGCCGAGGCCGGTGTCGCCGACCGCGTGCAGGGCGTCCAGGGCGACGCCCACGGCCTCTTCGACGTGGTCCGGCGCGGTGGCTACGACGCCGTCCTGTGCCACGGCGTCCTGGAGTACGTCGACGACCCCGCCGAAGGCGTCCGCAACGTGGTGGCCGCGCTGCGCTCCGAGGGCGTCCTCAGCCTGCTCGCCGCCGGCCTCGGCGGAGCCGTGCTCGCCCGCGCCCTCGCCGGACACTTCACGGAGGCCCGGCAGGCCCTGACCGACCCGGACGGCCGCTGGGGCCAGGGTGACCCCGTGCCGCACCGCTTCACCGCCGGTCAGCTCACCGAACTGGTCGAGGGCGCCGGCCTCCGGGTGGGTGCCGTGCACGGCGTGCGGGTCTTCGCCGACCTCGTGCCCGGCGTGCTCGTGGACACCGAGCCCGGAGCCATGGAGGCACTGCTGCGGCTGGAGGAGGCGGCGGCCGAACTGCCCGCCTTCCACTCCGTGGCGACACAGCTCCACGTGCTCGGTGAGACTCGCGGGACGGAAGAGGCCCAGGCCCACTCCTGAGACGCCCCCGCTGATCAGGTACGCGGCTGTACATGGAGTACGCCACAGGCCCCCCGTTCGGCCGAACTGCGCCGTATGATCGAGGGAGACCGCCCGGCATGACGGGTCGGCCTCCGGGGAATGGAATCCCCAGCGGGCCGAGACGTCATGACGGGCTCCGGTTGGCCAATTGGCGTAGAGGGGCGGGTTTCACGGGGGCGATTCCCTGCCTATCCTGAAGGGACCCCCCGGGTCGCCCCGGCGACTGCACGATGAGGAGGACTCCGTGCCGCTCTCGGAGCACGAGCAGCGCATGCTCGAGCAGATGGAGCGAGCGCTGTACGCCGAAGATCCCAAATTCGCGTCGGCGCTTGAGGGAAGCGGGCTGCGTACGTACACCCGGCGCCGGGTCTACCAGGCAGTCGCGGGCTTCCTCGTGGGTATCGCGCTCCTCATGGCCGGTATGGTCGCCCAGCAGGTGTGGCTCAGCGTGGTGGGCTTCCTCGTCATGCTGGGGTGTGCGGTCCTCGCGGTCACCGGCTGGCGCAAGGCGCCCAAGCCGGGTGAACAGCCGGCCGGCACCCCGCAGGCGCGCGATCAGGGACGGCCGAAGCGCTCGGTGATGAACCGGATCGAGGAGCGCTGGCAGCGCCGTCGTGACGAGCAGGGCGGCGGCCAGCAAGGCCACTGAGTCCTGAGCCGCGCCCTCGGCCGGTGCCGAGCCGGTGAGTGACACGCCGGAGCGGCGCGCAGGCGTGGTGAAAGAGCCGTTGTGAGGGGGGTGACCACCCGGACCGGGTGGTCACCCCCCTCACACATGCGTCGACGCCTGCGGAGGCACTGCCTCGGCATTCCGGGCAGCGGCGATGGCAATCGGCCCGCACCTCGAGATCACTCCCCGCCCCTGCGTCGGGCGCCCGTCTGCCCGGGCGCGGGTGCGGAGGCGCTGGCTTGGCGCGTCTGGCAGCGGCGATCGGCCCGTACTCCGGAATCACTCCCCGTCTCGCAGCGGCAATCGCCCCCACCCCGAGACACTCCCGGAGTGGGGGCCGAATGCTTCACCTCGGTCGGCCGTGGTGTCAGCTGCCCGCCCCCGCGTCGGCCGCCCGCCTGCCCGGGCGCACCCGGCGCGCCACGGTCGCCAGCCGGGCCGACCAGGTCGCCTTGACCGCCGTCCAGCGGTCGCTGAGGTCCCACACCGCGCGGATGGCCGAACGCGGTGCCACGACCGCCCGCAGCCGGGCGCGTCGGCCGACCCCCGCCCGCAGGGCCACCCGCACCCTGCGCACCTCCTCGGGCAGCCCGGCCCCGGCCCGCGGCTGCGGGGCGAACAGCACCTGCTCCACGGCACCCGCCACCCGGTGCACCGCACCGGCCACCGCTTCGTCCAGCTCACCGAGGCGGACGATCCGTGCCGCCGCCCGCCGGGGCGTCAGCGCGTCGTCGGGCGGGATGCCGTAGTCCCAGGCCGTGTCGGTCAGCTCGCGCCAGACCGCCAGGACATGCGCGACGGCCGCCTCGGCGACCTCCTCCGACGGCACGTCCAGCAGCACCGCCGGACCCCCGTCGACGGTCGGCTGCCCGACCTCACCGCGCGTGCCGGGGCCCGCCCCGACGACCGCCGCGGAAGCGGTGTGCTGAGCCGAGGCCAGCCGCACCGACCGCCGTCTCAGCCGCCACAGCATCGGCAACAGCAGCACCACCAGCGACGCGAGCCCCAGCACCGTCCAGCCGGCGATCTTGTACCAGGGCGGGCCGCCACCGCTGCGATCCACCTCGTCCAGCGGCAGCGCGTCGGTGCAGCCCTGGAGCCGCTTGTCGTCCGACGTGCAGCTGGTGCTCGCCGACGGCTCCGCCGACGCTGCCGCGTCCGCCGAACGCGAGGCCTGCGGCAGATCCGGCACGGTGCTGCCCGGGGTGTCCGGCAGCGTGTACGCAGGTGTCGACCCACGGGTCGGGGTCGGCTCGAAACGGGTCCAGCCCACGCCCTCGAAGTACAGTTCCGGCCACGCGTGCGCATCCTTCAGGCTCACCGCCACCGAACCGTCCGACTGCTGGGAGCCGGGCGCGAAGCCCACCGCCACCCGCGCCGGAATGCCCAGCGTGCGGGCCATCGCCGCCATCGCGAACGAGAAGTGCACGCAGAAGCCCTGCTTGTCCCGCAGGAAGCGGGCGATCGCGTCCCTGCCGGTGCCGACCTTGACCTCGGTGTCGTACTCGAAGCCGCCCGTCACCGCGAACCACTCCTGGAGCTTCACCGCCCGCTCGTAGTCGTTCGACGAGCCCTTCGTGATCTCGCGGGCCCTCTGCGACACCACCGCCGGCAGGGTGTCCGGCACCTCCGTGTACTCGCCGCGCAGCGAACCGCGCGCCGCCGGAGCCGACGCCAGCTGCTTCGCCGTCGGCTGCACCTGGAGGCTCTTCACCTCGTACGTCTTGCCGCGCGTGGTCTGGCGGTGGTCGCCGACCACCGTCATGCCGACCGGCTCGTACCGCCATCTGCCGCTGACCTGCACACCGCTCGGCGGGTACGGCATCGGCAGCCAGTCCTGGGCGTACCAGTCGGCCGCGGCCACCCGGGTGGTGATCTCCGCGCGCCGGACGTCCGCGCCCAGGCCGGGCGGCGTGGGCAGATCGTCGGGCACGGCGACGACATCCCGCTGCGACGGCTTCCACGTCGTCCCGTCGAAGTCGTCCAGGGAGACGATCCGCAGATACAGGTCGGAGAGGTCGCCGGTGTTGGTGCGCAGGGTCAGGACCGTGCGGTCCTCGTCCACGTTCAGGCTGTCGCGCAGCGACACCAGCGGGTTGACCGCGGAGATCGTGCCCCCGCCGCCGGTGCCCGAACCGACCCCGGTGCCCGTGCCGCCCAGCAGACCGCCGTCGATCGCGGGCAGCGGCAGCAACGGCACCGCCAGCGCCACGCCCAGGGCTGCCGCGCCGATGCGCCGCCCGGTGCGCACCGGGGCGACCGGGCCGGGCTGCCGGCCCGCGTCGCGCGGGGCGCCGCCGAAGACGCGGCCCCACTGCGAGAGCCGCTCCCGGCCCTCGGCGAGCAGCAGCATCAGATAGCCGCCGCCGGCCACCAGGAACCAGAGCCAGTCGGTCCCGCCGTCGGACAGCCCCGCGGCGACCGAGTACAGCGCGAGCAGGGGCAGGCCGGCCGGTGCGGCGTTGCGGTAGGTCACCGCGAGGGTGTCCACCGCCAGCCCGATCACCAGCACACCGCCGATCATCATCAGCCGGATGCCGTCGGAGAGCGGGGCCGGTATCGCGTACCGCCCCACGTCGTCGGTGCCCGACTGGAGCAGGTCGGCGAAGTGCTGCAGGGCCTGGGGGCCGGGGATCAGCCCGGCGAGGGCCTGCTCCCGGGCGAAGACCAGGGTGAGCAGCGCCAGCGTCACCAGGGTCTGGGCCAGCACGGTCAGCGGCCGGGCCAGCGGCACCCGCCGGGTCACCGCGCCCACCGCGGACTGGACGGCCAGCAGGAAAGCCGCCACGAGGATCCACGAGGTCTGCTGGACCAGGGGCAGCAGGGCCGAGGCGGCCATCAGCGTGGCCGCCACGGAGCACAGCGTCAGTCGGGCCCGCCCGCTCATGATCCCGCTCCCCGTCCGCTCGGTCCCCCGGCCGTCACGACACCCGCACGCTCCCGGTCCGCCTGCCGCCACAGCTCGTCCAGCGGAGCGCCCCGCGGCACGCTCACGGCGGTCCAACCCGCCTCGCGCAGCATCCGCAGCCGCTCCTCCTGCCTGTTCATCGGATGAGGCACGTCATTCGGTTCACGCACCCAGCTGTCGCCGTCCAGGAGGAAGGCGACGGCGCCCCCGCTGCGCTGGCGCATCCTGGCGGCCACCGCGGCCTCCTCCTCGTCGAGGTCGCCGAGGAAGGCCACCAGCAGCCCCTCGTCGCCCCCGCGCAGCACGTCGTACGCCGGGGACAGTCCCGCGCCGTCGGAGTGGTCGATCACCGCGAGGGTGTCCATCATCAGCCCGGCCGCGTCGGCCGATCCCTGTCCGGAGCCGGCGAACCCGTCGGCGCCCTCGCCGGGCACCGAGCTGCCGGTGTCCGTCAGCAGCCGTACGGAGAAACCCCGCTCCAGCATGTGGACCAGGACGGACGCGGCGCCCGAGACCGCCCATTCGAAGGCCGAGTCGGGGCCCGCGCCCCGGTAGGCGAGCCCACGGGTGTCCAGCAGCACCGTGCAGCGGGAGCGCTGGGGCTGCTCCTCGCGGCGCACCATCAGCTCGCCGTAGCGGGCGGTGGAACGCCAGTGCACACGGCGCAGGTCGTCGCCGTAGCGGTAGCCGCGCGGGATCGCGTCGTCCTCGCCGGCCAGCGCCAGCGAGCGCTGCCGACCGTCGCCGTACCCCTTGGCCTCGCCGCCGAGCCGGACCGAGGGCAGGGCCTCCACCCGCGGGATGACCGTCAGGGTGTCGTACGTCGAGAAGGAGCGGGTCAGCTCGCACATGCCGAACGGGTCGTTCAGCCGCAGCTGGAGCGGGCCCAGCGGGTAGCGGCCGCGCAGGTCGGAACGGACCCGGTAGGACACCTCGCGGCGACCGCCCGCCTCGACCCGGTCCAGGACGAAGCGGGGGCGCGGGCCGAGGACGTAGGGCACCCGGTCCTGGAGCATCAGCAGGCCCGTGGGCAGCCGGGAGACGTTGTCCATCCGCAGATGGACGCGCGCCTCGCTGCCGGCCGGCACCCGCGCGGGGGAGAGCCGGCGGCTGCCGGCGACCCGGTAGCGGGTGCGGTAGACCACGGCCGCGCACACCAGCGGCAGCACGGTCAGCAGCAGTCCGACCCGCAGCAGATCGGGCTGGCCGAGGACATAGGCGCAGATGGCGGCCGCGACGCCGGCCGCCAGGAAGGAGCGGCCACGGGTGGTGAGACCGGCCAGGGCGGTGCGCGCGCCGCCCTTCTCGCCGGGGTCCGCCTCCGCCTGCCCGGTCGGGCCGATGGTCATCCGAGCCTCCGCGGCGGCTGCCGGCCGTACGCCTGGGTGCCGGCGCCCAGGCCGAAGCCGCGCTGCTGCTGGGAGCCCGTGGGCACCGGGGTGCGCTGGATGATCTCCTCCACGACCTGTTCCGAGGTGCGGCGGTTCAGCTGGGCCTGTGCGGTGGGCAGCAGCCGGTGGGCCAGGACGGCCACGGCGAGGTGCTGCACGTCGTCCGGCAGCGCGTAGTCCCGGCCGCTGAGGGCGGCGGACGCCTTCGCCGCGCGCAGCAGATGCAGCGTCGCGCGCGGGGAGGCACCGAGTCTGAGGTCGGGGTGCGTGCGGGTGGCGGAGACCAGGTCGACCGCGTACCGCCGGATCGCCTCGGCGACATGGACCCCGCGGACCGCCTCGATCAGCTTCAGGATCTCGTGCGCGTGCGCCACCGGCTGGAGGTCGTCGAGGGGGCTCACCCCGCCGTGGACGTCGAGCATCTGCAGCTCGGCCTCCGGGCTGGGATAGCCGATGGAGACCCGGGCCATGAAGCGGTCGCGCTGGGCCTCGGGCAGCGGATAGGTGCCCTCCATCTCCACCGGGTTCTGCGTGGCCACCACCATGAAGGGACTGGGCAGCTCGTAGGTCTGCCCGTCCATGGTGACCTGGCGCTCCTCCATCGACTCCAGCAGCGCGGACTGGGTCTTGGGCGAGGCGCGGTTGATCTCGTCGCCGATCACGATCTGCGCGAAGATCGCGCCCGGCTTGAACTCGAAGTCACGGCGCTGCTGGTCCCAGATGGACACGCCCGTGATGTCCGACGGCAGCAGGTCCGGCGTGAACTGGATACGCCGGACCGAGCAGTCGATGGACCGCGCCAGGGCCTTCGCCAGCATCGTTTTGCCCACGCCGGGGACATCCTCGATCAGAAGATGTCCCTCGGCGAGAAGCACTGTCAGAGAAAGCCGTACGACCTCGGGCTTGCCCTCGATCACTCCCTCCACCGAACTGCGGACTCGCTCCACAGTGGCGGTCAGATCCGTAAGGCTCGCTCGCTCGTCATAGGTCGTCACCCGGCCCTCCTCGGCCCGTACGTTCCGGGCCGACGCTCTGCGATGCGGACCGGCCCACCCCGAAACACGGACACCACGCGGGAAATGCTCAGCGTGACGTCACTCCCGCATTCTTGCTGCCGTTACCGTTTCGTGTCACTCGCCTGTGGACAACTGACAGCGATATGTCAGCTCTTAAGACTGTTCTGTCGGGTCGATCTCCCTCAGCAGACCGGTCCTCACGTCGAAGACGAAGCCCCGAACGTCGTCGGTGTGCACCAGGAACGGTGAGGTGCGCACGCGCTGCATCGACTGCCGCACGTCCTGATCGACGTCCCGGAACGCCTCCACCGCCCATGCCGGACGCTGCCCGACCTCCATCTCCAGATCGTGCCGGAACTCCTCGGTGAGGGTCTCCAGGCCGCAGCCGGTGTGGTGGATCAGCACCACGCTGCGGGTCCCCAGGGCCCGCTGGCTGATCGTGAGGGAGCGGATCACGTCGTCGGTGACGACGCCACCCGCGTTGCGGATGGTGTGACAGTCGCCGAGTTCGAGGCCGAGGGCGTCGTGCAGATCGAGGCGGGCGTCCATGCAGGCCACCACGGCCACCTGCAGCACGGGGCGCGCGTCCATGCCCGGGTCGCTGAACGCGGCGGCATAGCGCCGGTTCGCGTCGACCAGGCGGTCGGTGACCGTGCCGCCAGGGGATGTGGCGGCCTCGGAGCCGGTGGGTACCGATGCGGAAGTCGTCATACCGATGACGTTACTGGTCACATGCTCTCCGGTCGCGCTGTGAGAGGGGGTAAAGAACGTCATCCCGGCCGCTTGTGAGGTAACCCACACGAGTGGCGGGAGGGAGCCCGTAGGAGTGATTTTCCCGTAATCGCCGCTTCACGCGCGTACCGGGGCACGACGCGCAGGCCGGTTGATTGACCGCGAGACGGGGTGGACTAAAGTGACGCGAAGCGGGAGGCGGCGATCTCCCCGCTGGACTGAATTCCCCGAGAGACCCGGCGCGGCCGCCGGAGATCTCCCCGCGTGCGCGGCGCGTACGTACGGCTCGGCCTCCTCCCGCTCCCGGTCGGCTGACGCTTCCGGCGCCGGCGGACCTCCCCTTCTTCGAGCGGGCGGGGACCCAGCGGTGCGTACAGCCCGTGGATCTGAGAGGGCCCAAGAGCAATGGGGCGCGAAGCGCATTCGAACGAGGGTGGTGGCGGGCGACCGGAGGGACAGAGTCGACACGTCCCGGTGATGCTCCAGCGGTGCCTGGACCTGTTGTCCCCCGCCCTCCAGCGGCCCGGAGCGGTGGTCGTCGACTGCACGCTCGGCCTCGGCGGACACAGTGAGGCCCTGCTGAGCCGGTTCCCCGAGGCCCGCCTCGTCGCCCTCGACCGCGACAAGGAGGCCCTGCGGTTGTCCGGCGAGCGCCTGGCGCCGTACGGGGACCGCGCCACCCTGGTGCACGCCGTGTACGACGAACTTCCCGAAGTGCTCGAACGGCTCGGCATCGCGCGCGTGCAGGGCGTCCTGTTCGACCTCGGCGTCTCCTCCATGCAGCTCGACGAGGCCGACCGGGGCTTCGCCTACGCGCAGGACGCCCCCCTCGACATGCGCATGGACCAGAGCACCGGCATCAGCGCCGCCGAGGTCCTCAACACCTATCCGCCGGGCGAACTGGTGCGCATCCTGCGCGCGTACGGCGAGGAGAAGCAGGCCAAGCGGATCGTCTCGGCCGTCGTGCGCGAGCGGGAGAAGGAGCCGTTCACCAACAGCGCCCGGCTCGTCGAACTGATCCGCAACGCGCTGCCGCAGGCCGCCAAGCGCACCGGCGGCAACCCGGCCAAGCGGACCTTCCAGGCACTGCGCATCGAGGTCAACGGCGAACTGTCCGTCCTGGAACGGGCGATCCCGGCCGCCGTGAAGACCCTCGACGTCGGCGGACGGATCGCCGTGCTGTCGTACCACTCGCTGGAGGACCGGCTGGTCAAGCACGTGTTCGCGGCGGGCGCCGCCACCACCGCCCCGGCCGGACTGCCCGTCGTCCCCGAGCGCTACCAGCCGCGCCTCAAGCTGCTCACCCGTGGTGCCGAACTTCCCACGGAGGAAGAGGTCGCCGAGAACCGGCGGGCCGCCCCGGCGAGGCTGCGCGGGGCCGAGCGCATCAGGGAGGACGTCGAGTGACGGGCGTGCGGCGGGCGGAGCGGAGGACGTCCCGGCCCAGCGGGTTCGTGACGGACGGCCCAGGGGAGGGCGAGTGAGCAGGAAACCCCGGCTGAAGGGGCGGGCCGCCCGGCTCGCGCGACTCTTCCCGGCCCGACCGCGACAGGCGGCCCGCACGCCGTTCGTCCTGCTCGTCGTCCTGCTCCTGGGCGGCGGCCTGATCGGCCTGCTGGTGCTGAATTCCGCGCTCAGCGAGGGTTCGTTCAAGATGGACGACCTCCAGAGGGACACCAAGAGCCTCACCGACGAGGAGCAGGCCCTCCAGCGGGACATCGACTCCTACTCCGCGCCGGACGCCCTCCAGCGCCGTGCGCGCGAACTCGGCATGGTGCCCGGCGGCGACCCGGCCTTCCTCGACCCGAACGGCACCGTGAAGGGCGTGCCCTCGGCCGCCGCCCCGCGCTCCCCGGCGGACACCGCGGCCGTCGTGCGGCCACCCGAGGCCATCGCGACCCTGCCGGCCTTCCCGTCGACCGCCGCCGGCACCGCCACGGGCATCGCCCCCGCCGCCACCCCGACCGCCGACGCGGTCGTGCCCGACCCGGCGGCCGACGCCCCCGGCGCAACCCCGACCGCAGCCACTCCCACGACGTCCGCCCGGCGCGGACCGGGACCCGGAGCCCGCCCGGCCCGTCGCCCGGCCGCCGCACGGCCCGCCGCCCCCCGTGCCATCCGGCTCGGCGCCCGCGCCCCCGGCTGCGTCTGGTCGGCCTCGCGCTGACCCTGGTGCTGATCGCCTTCGTGGTCCGGCTGCTCCAGGTGCAGGCCGTCGACGCCGGCACCTACGCCGCCAAGGCCGAGCAGAACCGGTACGTCGGCCAGATCCTGGCGGCCGAGCGCGGAGAGATCACCGACCGCTCCGGCGTGGCCCTCGCCTCCAGCGAGGACGCCTACGACATCACCGCCGACCCGACGATGTTCGCCCGTGGCCAGCTGAAGATCGACGACGGCCCCGAACAGGCGGCGGCCCTCCTCGCGCCGATCCTCGGACAGGAGCAGTCCGCGCTCGTCAAGAAGCTCCGCCCCGGCAACGCGAACGCCCGCTACGCCAAGCTGGCCGGCCGGCAGACGCCGCAGGTGTGGAAGCAGATCAAGGACCTGAAGTCCGCGCTCGCCACCAAGGCCGAGTCGGACCCCGCCACGGTCAACGTCCTGGCCGGCGTCTTCTCCGTGCCGAGCAGCAAGCGCGTGTACCCCAACGGCGAGCTGGCCGCCGGGATACTGGGCTGGGTCAACACCGAGGGCAAGGGGGGCGGCGGCGTCGAGCAGCAGCTGGACGCCACCCTGGCCGGCAAGGACGGCAAGATCCGCTACGCCCAGTCCGGTGGCCGCCAGGTGCCCACCGCGGGTTCCACCGAGACCCCGGCCGTGCCCGGCTCCGACGTCGAGCTGACGATCGACCGGGACATCCAGTGGGCCGCCCAGAACGCCATCACCGAGCAGGTGGAGGCGTCCAAGGCGGACCGCGGCTACGTCATCGTCCAGGACACCCGCACCGGGGAGATCCTCGCCCTGGCCAACTCGCCCGGCTTCGACCCCAACGACCTGGGCAGTGCGAACCCCGACGCCCTCGGCAACGCGGCCCTCCAGGACGCCTACGAGCCCGGCTCCACCGCCAAGGTCATGTCGATGGCCGCCGTGCTGGAGGAGAACGCGGCCACGCCGCTGACGCATGTGACCGTGCCCAACCGGCTGCACCGCGGCGACCGGCTGTTCCAGGACGACATCGACCACCCCACCTGGTACCTCACGCTCAACGGAGTGCTCGCCAAGTCCAGCAACATCGGCACGATCCTGGCGACCGGTCAGCTCGGCAAGACCCAGGCGCAGGCGAACCAGACCCTCTACTCCTACCTGCGCAAGTTCGGCATCGGCGGCTACACCGGGCTCGGCTTCCCGGGCGAGACGAAGGGCATCCTCGCGGCGCCCGGCGACTGGTCGACCTCGCAGCAGTACACGATTCCTTTCGGCCAGGGCGTCTCCATCAACGCGCTCCAGGCGGCCTCCGTCTACTCGACGATCGCCAACGGCGGTGTACGCGTCCAGCCGAGCCTGGTGCGCGGCACCAAGGGCCCGGACGGCCGCTTCACGCCCGCCGAGGCCCCCCAGAAGACACGGGTGGTCAGCCAGAAGACGGCGAAGACCCTCGCCCAGATGCTGGAGTCGGTCGTGGACGACCAGGAGGGAACCGGTACCAAGGCGCGTATCCCGGGCTACCGCGTGGCGGGCAAGACGGGCACCGCCAACCGCGTGGATCCGGCCACCGGCAAGTACCGCGGCTACACCTCGTCGTTCGCCGGTTTCGCCCCCGCCGACAACCCCCGGGTGACGGTCTACTGCGCGATCCAGAACGCCACCGAGGGCGGCTACTTCGGCGGCCAGATCTGCGGCCCGATCTTCAAGAAGGTCATGGAGTTCTCCCTGAAGACGCTCCAGATCCCGCCGACCGGCGCGAAGCCCGCGAACCTCCCGGTCTCCTTCGCCCCCTGACCCAGCCCGTAGAACCGCCCACCAGTGTTCAGCGCCGAACCAGCCAGGGAACCAGCCCGTGACCATGATCACTCCCGATCCCGCGAACCAGGCACCACCCGCCGCCTCACTTCGCTCCCGACCAGCCGCGCCCGGTACGCTCACCGCCGTGCCACACGCTGATCAGTCCCAAACCACTCAGAAGGGCGCTTCCGTGACATATCCGGGGCCGCCGCGTCCGGTTCACGTCCCCGCCACACCCCTGGCGGAGCTGGCCGGACAACTGGGTGCCGAGCAGCCGGAGAGCGCCGCGGAGGTCACGGGCATCACCCACGACTCACGCGCCGTCCGCCCCGGCGACCTGTACGCTGCCCTCCCGGGCGCCCGCCTGCACGGCGCCGACTTCGCCACCCAGGCCGCGGGCCTCGGTGCGGTCGCCGTGCTGACCGATCCGTCCGGCGCCGAGCGCGCCGCCGCGACCGGTCTGCCGGTCCTGGTCGTCGACGACCGCGCGGACGGATGGGGGAGCTGGCGGCCACGATCTACGGCCACCCCGGCCGCGAGCTGCTCCAGATCGGCATCACCGGCACCTCCGGCAAGACCACCACCGCCTATCTCGTCGAGGGCGGCCTGAAGTCGGTCAAGGCCACCGGGCTGATCGGCACGGTCGAGATGCGCATCGGTGACGAACGCATCAAGTCCGAGCGCACGACCCCGGAGGCCACCGACCTCCAGGCCCTGTTCGCCGTCATGCGTGAACGCGGTGTCGAGGCGGTCGCGATGGAGGTCTCCAGCCACGCCCTGGTCCTCGGCCGGGTCGACGCCTGTGTCTTCGACATCGCCGTGTTCACCAACCTCAGCCCGGAACACATGGAGTTCCACTCCGACATGGAGGACTACTTCCGGGCCAAGGCGCAGCTGTTCACCCCGCTGCGCAGCAGACTCGGTGTGGTCAACCTCGACGACGAGTACGGCCGCCGACTGGTCGGCGAGGCCACCGTCCCGGTCGTCACGTTCTCCGCCGAGGGCCATCCCGACGCCGACTGGCGGGCCGTGGACGTCCAGGTCGGCCCGATGGACTCGACGTTCACCGTCCTCGGCCCGAACGGCGAGCGGATCGCCGCCAGGTCGCCGATCGCCGGCCCCTTCAACGTGGCCAACAGCCTCGGCGCGATCGTCTCCCTCGCCGCCGCCGGGCTCGACCCGCAGACCGCCGCCGACGGCGTGGCCGCCGTACCGGGTGTGCCGGGCCGGCTGGAGCGGGTGGACGTCGGACAGGACTACCTCGCGGTCGTCGACTACGCGCACAAGACGGACGCCGTCGAGTCGGTGCTCAAGGCGCTGCGCAAGGTCACCAAGGGCCGGCTGCACGTGGTGCTCGGCTGCGGCGGCGACCGCGACACGACCAAGCGGGAACCGATGGGCGCCGCCGTGGCCCGGCTCGCCGACACCGCCGTACTGACCTCCGACAACCCCCGCTCCGAGGACCCCCTCGCGATCCTCGCGACGATGCTCCAGGGCGCCGCCTCGGTGCCGGCCCACGAGCGGGGCGAGGTGCAGCTGTTCGAGGACCGGGCCGCCGCGATCGCCGCCGCCGTCGGCCGGGCGCGGCCCGGGGACACCGTGCTGGTCGCGGGCAAGGGCCATGAGCAGGGCCAGGACATCGCCGGTGTGGTCCGTCCCTTCGACGACCGCCAGGTGCTTCGCGAAGCTATCCAGCAGACCCAGGGATGAACTTGTGATCGCCCTCTCCCTCGCCGAGATCGCAGCAGTCGTCGGCGGGCAGACGTACGACATACCGGATCCGTCCGTCCAGGTCACCGGGCCCGTCGTCCGGGACTCCCGTGAGGTGGAGCCCGGCAGCCTCTTCGTCGCCTTCGTCGGCGAACGGGCGGACGGCCACGACTACGCGCGGGCGGTCGTCGAGGCGGGCGCCGCGGCCGTACTGGCCTCGCGCCCCGTCGGCGTGCCCGCGATCGTCGTGGACGACGTCCAGGCGGCGCTCGGCGCCCTCGCCCGGCACGTCGTACGCACGCTCGGCACGACCCTCGTCGCCCTCACCGGCTCGGCCGGCAAGACCAGCACCAAGGACCTCATCGCCCAGGTCCTGCGGCGCAAGGCGCCGACGGTGTTCACACCCGGCTCGCTCAACAACGAGATCGGACTGCCGCTGACCGCCCTGTCCGCCACCGAGGAGACGAAGTTCCTCGTGCTGGAGATGGGCGCCCGCGGCATCGGCCACATCCGCTACCTCGCCGATCTGACGCCACCGAGGATCGGCCTCGTGCTGAACGTCGGGACCGCCCACATCGGCGAGTTCGGCGGCCGGGAGCAGATCGCGCAGGCCAAGGGCGAACTCGTCGAGAGCCTCCCGCCGGCGAGCGAGGGCGGCACGGCGGTCCTCAACGCCGACGACCCCTTGGTCCGGGCCATGGCCTCCCGTACGAAGGCGAAGGTGGTCCTTTTCGGAGAGTCCGACGAAGCGGACGTACGCGCCGAGAACGTCAGACTCACGGACACCGGACAGCCCGCCTTCAGGCTTCACACACCCTCCGGTGCAAGCGATGTGACCATGCGCCTGTACGGTGAGCACCACGTGTCGAACGCGCTCGCCGCGGCCGCCGTCGCCCATGAGCTGGGCATGTCCGCGGAAGAGATCGCCACCGCGCTTTCCGAGGCGGGCTCCCTCTCCCGCTGGCGGATGGAGGTCACCGAGCGCCCGGACGGCGTGACGATCGTCAACGACGCCTACAACGCGAACCCCGAGTCCATGCGAGCCGCCCTGCGCGCGCTCGCGGCCATGGGCAAGGGACGTCGTACGTGGGCGGTGCTCGGCAAGATGGCCGAGCTGGGGGACGAGGCGCTCGCCGAGCACGACGCGGTCGGACGGCTCGCCGTCCGGCTCAATGTCGGCAAGCTCGTCGCGGTCGGGGGCAGGGAAGCCGCCTGGCTGCAACTGGGCGCATATAACGAGGGTTCGTGGGGTGAGGAGTCGGTGCACGTGTCCGACGCACAGGCGGCTGTCGACCTGTTGCGCAGCGAGTTGCGCCCGGGAGACGTCGTACTCGTGAAGGCGTCCCGTTCGGTCGGTCTGGAGGGCGTCGCGCAGGCGCTGCTGGAGACCGGTGCCGAGGGAGAGGTCGCCGCCCGATGATGAATCAGATCCTGTTCGCGGGTGTCCTCGGCCTCTTCCTGACGCTGGCCGGCACCCCGCTGCTGATCAAGCTGCTGGCCCGCAAGGGCTACGGCCAGTACATCCGCGACGACGGCCCGCGCGAGCACGCCAGCAAGCGCGGTACGCCGACCATGGGCGGTATCGCCTTCATCCTGGCTACGGTCGCGGCGTACTTCCTGTCCAAGCTCATCACCGGCAAGCCGCCGACCTACTCGGGTCTGCTGGTGCTGGGCCTGATGGTCGGCATGGGTCTGGTCGGTTTCCTCGACGACTACATCAAGATCGTCAAGCGGCGTTCGCTGGGTCTGCGGGCCAAGGCGAAGATGGCCGGCCAGCTGATCGTGGGCATCAGCTTCGCCGTGCTGTCCCTCCAGTTCGCGGACTCCCGCAACAACACCCCGGCCTCCACGAAGCTGTCGTTCATCACGGACTTCGGCTGGACCATCGGCCCGGTGCTGTTCGTGCTCTGGGCGCTGTTCATGATCCTCGCGATGTCGAACGGCGTGAACCTCACCGACGGTCTCGACGGTCTCGCCACCGGCGCGTCCGTCCTGGTCTTCGGCGCGTACACCTTCATCGGTGTCTGGCAGTTCCAGGAGTCCTGCGCCAACGGCGAGACGCTGACCAACCCCAACGCCTGTTACGAGGTGCGCGACCCGCTCGACCTCGCGGTCGTCTCCGCCGCGCTGATGGGCGCCTGCCTGGGCTTCCTGTGGTGGAACACCTCGCCCGCCAAGATCTTCATGGGGGACACCGGTTCGCTGGCCCTCGGCGGTGTGCTCGCGGGTCTCGCGATCTGCTCCCGCACCGAGCTGCTGATGGCCGTCCTGGGCGGCCTGTTCGTCCTCATCACCATGTCGGTGGTCATCCAGGTCGGATCCTTCAAGCTCACCGGCAAGCGCGTCTTCCGGATGGCGCCGCTTCAGCACCACTTCGAACTCAAGGGCTGGTCCGAAGTCCTGGTGGTGGTCCGTTTCTGGATCATCCAGGGCATCTGTGTGATCGTCGGACTGGGTGTCTTCTACGCGGGATGGGCAGCGGAAAAGTGACCGACTGGCAGGGGAAGAACGTCACCGTCGCCGGCCTCGGCGTCTCCGGCATCCCGGCGGCCAAGGTGCTGCACGGGCTCGGCGCGAAGGTCACCGTCGTCAACGACGGCGACGACGCACGCGCGCGTGAGCAGGCCGCGGGGCTTCAGGAGCTGGGCGTCACCGTGCGCCTCGGTGACGGGGCGACCCTGCCCGAGGGCACCGAACTGATCGTCACCGCGCCCGGCTGGAAGCCGGACAAGCCGCTGTTCACGGCGGCGGCCGCGGCCGGTGTGCCGGTGTGGGGCGACGTCGAACTCGCCTGGCGCCTCAGGGGACCCGACGCGGCCCCCTGGCTCTGTGTCACCGGCACCAACGGCAAGACCACCACCACGCAGATGCTGGCGTCGATCCTGAAGGCGGCCGGCCTGCGTACGGCGGCCGTCGGCAACATCGGCGTCTCCCTGCTGGACGCGGTCCTCGGCGAGGAGCGTTACGACGTCCTCGCCGTGGAACTCTCCAGCTACCAGCTGCACTGGGCGCCCTCCCTGCGCGCCCACTCGGCCACCGTGCTGAACCTCGCCCCGGACCACCTCGACTGGCACGGCTCCATGGAGGCCTACGCCAAGGACAAGGGCCGCGTCTACGAGGGCAATCGGGTCGCCTGCGTCTACAACGTGGCCGACAAGGCCACCGAGGACCTGGTGCGCGAGGCGGACGTCGAGGAGGGCTGCCGGGCCGTCGGCTTCACGCTCGGCGCCCCCGGCCCGTCCAACTCGGCGTCGTGGACGGCATCCTGGTCGACCGCGCCTTCGTCGAGAACCGGCAGAAGAACGCCCAGGAACTGGCCGAGGTCTCCGACGTGAACCCGCCGGCCCCGCACAACATCGCCAACGCGCTCGCCGCGGCGGCCCTCGCGAGGGCCTTCGGGGTGCCCGCCAAGGCCGTACGGGACGGGCTGAGGGCCTTCACGCCCGACGCCCACCGGATCGCCCACGTGGCGGATCTGGGCGGTGTCGCGTACGTCGACGACTCCAAGGCCACCAACACCCATGCGGCGGAAGCCTCGTTGGCGGCGTACGAGTCGATCGTGTGGATCGCGGGCGGGCTCGCCAAGGGAGCCACCTTCGACGAACTGGTCACCAGGTCGGCGAAGCGGCTGCGCGGGGTCGTGCTCATCGGCGCCGATCGTGCCCTGATCCGTGAAGCCCTGGCGCGACACGCCCCGGAAGTACCGGTCGTCGACCTCGACCGGACCGACACTGGGGCGATGCTCGCGGCTGTCCAGGAGGCCCGCGGACTCGCCACCGAAGGCGACACGGTACTGCTCGCACCGGCCTGCGCCTCCATGGACATGTTCGTCAACTACAACCAGCGCGGTGACGCGTTCGCGCAGGCCGTTCGCGAACTCGGCGCCTGACCCGGCCGCCTGCCGGGCGGACCTTGGGAGGGACGCGTGGGACCGTTGATGCCGACGTTCACCGGAGGCCGCGGTGCCCGGTAGCCGTACCGGGCGGCCGCCCGCCCAGCGGGTCGTCCGCAGACCCGTTGCCGGGCCGCCGCGGGACAACCCCGCACTGCGGCTCTACACGCGTGCCCGCAGGGCCTGGGACCGGCCGCTGACCGCCTACTACCTGATCCTGGGCGGCAGCCTGCTGATCACCGTGCTGGGGCTGGTGATGGTCTACTCGGCCTCGCAGATCACCGCGTTGCAGATGTCGTTGCCGGGCTCGTTCTTCTTCCGCAAGCAGTTCCTCGCGGCCGCCATCGGCGGGCTGCTGATGCTGGCCGCCTCGCGGATGCCGGTGAAACTGCACCGGGCGCTGGCCTATCCGATCCTCGCGGGCGCCGTCTTCCTGATGGCCCTGGTGCAGGTGCCGGGGATAGGGATGTCGGTCAACGGCAACCAGAACTGGATCTCGCTCGGCGGCTCGTTCCAGATCCAGCCCAGCGAGTTCGGCAAGCTCGCGCTGGTGCTGTGGGGCGCCGACCTGCTGGCCCGCAAGCAGGACAAGAGGCTGCTGAGCCAGTGGAAGCACCTGCTGGTGCCGCTCGTGCCGGTCGCCTTCATGCTGCTCGGGCTGATCATGCTCGGCGGCGACATGGGGACGGCGATCATCCTCACGGCGATCCTGTTCGGCCTGCTGTGGCTGGCGGGCGCGCCCACCCGCCTCTTCGCGGGCGTGCTCTCGATCGCCGCCCTGATCGGCGTGATCCTCATCAAGACCAGCCCGAACCGCATGGCCCGGCTCGCCTGCATCGGCGCCACCGAACCGAAGTCCGGGGCGGCCGACTGCTGGCAGGCCGTGCACGGTATCTACGCCCTCGCCTCGGGCGGTATCTTCGGTTCCGGGCTCGGTGCGAGTGTGGAGAAATGGGGCCAACTCCCCGAGGCGCACACCGACTTCATCTTCGCCGTCACGGGTGAGGAACTGGGTCTCGCGGGGACGCTGTCGGTGCTCGCCCTGTTCGCGGCTCTAGGCTATGCGGGTATCCGCGTGGCCGGACGCACGGAGGACCCCTTCGTCAGGTATGCCGCGGGAGGCGTGACCACCTGGATCACGGCCCAGGCCGTGATCAACATCGGTGCGGTGCTCGGCCTGCTGCCGATCGCCGGTGTCCCGCTCCCGCTGTTCTCCTACGGGGGATCCGCCCTGCTGCCGACCATGTTCGCCATCGGGCTGCTGATCGCCTTCGCACGCGACGAGCCCGCTGCGCGGGCCGCGCTTGCGATGCGGCAGCCCCGCTTTGGTAGAAAGCGGGGAGCCGGGGGCCTCACGGGGGCCCGGAGATGGAACACGATGAGACGGCGTGCCTCGGCGGCGCGTACGTCCGGAGAGCGGTGAATTTCGGTGCATGTCGTACTCGCTGGTGGGGGGACCGCCGGCCACATCGAGCCCGCGCTCGCCCTCGCGGACGCCCTGCGCAGGCAGGACCCCTCGGTGGGGATCACGGCCCTGGGCACGGAGCGCGGTCTGGAGACCACGCTCGTACCCCAGCGGGGTTACGAGCTCGCGCTGATCCCCGCGGTGCCCCTGCCGCGCAAGCCGACCCCCGAGCTGATCACCGTCCCGGGTCGGCTGCGCGGCACGATCAAGGCGGCCGAGCAGATCCTGGAGCGCACCAGGGCCGACGTCGTCGTCGGCTTCGGCGGATACGTGGCCCTGCCCGCCTATCTCGCCGCCAAGCGCCGGGGCGTGCCGATCGTCATCCACGAGGCCAACGCCCGCCCCGGCCTGGCCAACAAGATCGGCTCGCGGTACGCCGCCCGGGTCGCCGTCTCCACGCCCGACAGCAAGCTCCGCGACGCCCGCTACATCGGCATCCCGCTGCGGCGCTCCATCGCGACCCTGGACCGCGCCGCCGCGCGCCCCGAGGCGCGGCACGTGTTCGGCCTCGATCCCAACCTGCCGACGCTGCTCGTCTCCGGCGGTTCGCAGGGCGCCCGCCGCCTCAACGAGGTGGTCCAGCAGGTCGCCCCCTGGCTCCAGCAGGCCGGCATCCAGATCCTGCACGCGGTCGGCCCGAAGAACGAACTGCCGCAGGTCCAGCAGATGCCGGGGATGCCCCCGTACATCCCGGTACCGTACGTGGACCGGATGGATCTCGCGTACGCCGCGGCCGACATGATGCTCTGCCGGGCGGGCGCGATGACCGTCGCCGAACTCTCCGCCGTCGGGCTCCCCGCCGCCTACGTCCCGCTGCCCATCGGCAACGGCGAGCAGCGGCTGAACGCCCAGCCGGTGGTCAAGGCCGGCGGCGGTCTCCTGGTCGACGACGCGGACCTGACGCCGGAGTGGATCCGGGAGAACGTCCTGCCCGTGCTCGCCGACCCGCACCGGCTGTACGAGATGTCCCGCGCGGCCGGCGAGTTCGGCCGCCGGGACGCCGACGACCTGCTCGTCGGCATGGTGTACGAGGCGATCGCCGCCTCCCGTGCACACCATTAGGCACGACTGACGAAAGGGCAGGGAGCGTGGCCGGATCCGCCACCGCCGAGCGCGGGGCACGTCAGCAGGAGTCGTCCGGCCCGCCCCTGGTCCGGCGGCTCGGTCCACGCCGGCTTCGTACGATCATCATCATCGCGCTCGCCGTCGTCCTCCTCGGCGCCGGCGTCACGTGGCTGCTGTACGGCTCCCGGTGGCTGCGCGTGGACCGCGTCTCCGTCTCCGGTACGGCAGTTCTGACGCCGGCACAGGTCCGCGAGGCCGCCGCCGTGCCGGTGGGCTCACCGCTGGTCTCCGTCAGCACCGGCGCGATCGAGGATCGACTGCGGGAAAGGCTGCGCCGAATCGACTCGGTCGACGTCACCCGTTCGTGGCCCGACGGAATCAGTCTGAAAGTGACTGAGCGTACGCCCGTCCTGCTTGTTCGGAAGGGGCGGGACTTCGTCGAAGTGGACGACGAAGGAGTCCGGTTCGCCACCGTTTCCCAGGCACCCAAGGGCGTCCCGCTGCTGGAATCGGAACTCTCCCCCGCGAGTTCGGCCTCCGCGAGCCTGCGCCGCTTCGGCGAGGACCGCCTCGTCCGCGAGGCCGTGCGGACCACCGGCGCCCTGCCGCCCGCGGTCGCCCGGGACACCCGCGTCGTCAAGGTCCGTTCCTACGACGACATCTCGCTGGAGTTGAGCGGCGGACGGACCGTCGTGTGGGGGAGTGCCGAGAACGGCGCGGCGAAGAGCCGTACCATCCTCGCTCTGATGAAGGCTTCACCGGGCGCACGGCACTTCGATGTCAGTGTTCCCACCGCCCCTGCGTCAGCGGGGAGTTGACGCACATCCGCGCAGGCCAGCACCCTGGTTGGGCAGTGACACGGCTGATCACATAGGGTGAAAAGAAAAACGGGAGGTTCGGCGTGTTCGTTGAACGGGCGCCACTTGTCGACTTAGTGTCCTGTTCAGAAGACTTCAAGGAACAGGCACACTGGTAACCCTAAACTTCAGCGTTAGGGTTCGGGTCGGCGAAACGGACCGTCCCATTCGGCATCAGTCGCCGGATCGTGGAGCGCAGAGCGTCTCGCGAACCAGCGACACGTAACTCGAGGCGAGAGGCCTTCGACGTGGCAGCACCGCAGAACTACCTCGCAGTCATCAAAGTCATCGGTGTCGGCGGCGGTGGTGTCAATGCCATCAACCGGATGATCGAGGTCGGTCTCAAGGGTGTCGAGTTCATCGCCATCAACACGGACGCCCAGGCTCTGTTGATGAGCGACGCCGACGTCAAACTCGACGTCGGCCGCGAACTCACCCGCGGACTCGGCGCCGGAGCCAACCCGGCCGTCGGCCGCAAGGCCGCAGAGGACCATCGCGAGGAGATCGAGGAGGTCCTCAAGGGGGCCGACATGGTCTTCGTGACGGCCGGTGAAGGTGGCGGCACCGGCACCGGCGGCGCACCCGTCGTGGCCAACATCGCACGCTCCCTCGGTGCCCTCACCATCGGTGTGGTCACGCGCCCGTTCACCTTCGAGGGACGGCGCCGTGCGAACCAGGCCGAGGACGGTATCGCGGAACTCCGCGAAGAGGTCGACACCCTCATCGTCATCCCCAACGACCGGCTGCTGTCCATCTCGGACCGCCAGGTCTCCGTCCTCGACGCGTTCAAGTCGGCGGACCAGGTCCTGCTCTCCGGTGTCCAGGGCATCACCGACCTCATCACCACGCCCGGTCTGATCAACCTCGACTTCGCCGACGTCAAGTCGGTCATGTCCGAGGCGGGTTCGGCCCTCATGGGCATCGGTTCGGCCCGCGGCGACGACCGCGCGGTGGCCGCCGCCGAGATGGCGATCTCCTCGCCGCTGCTCGAGGCGTCCATCGACGGCGCCCGGGGCGTGCTCCTGTCCATCTCCGGCGGCTCCGACCTCGGCCTGTTCGAGATCAACGAGGCCGCCCAGCTGGTCAGCGAGGCCGCGCACCCCGAGGCCAACATCATCTTCGGTGCGGTCATCGACGACGCGCTCGGCGACGAGGTCCGGGTCACCGTGATCGCGGCCGGCTTCGACGGGGGCCAGCCCCCGGCCCGCCGGGACACCGTCCTCGGCTCGGCCTCCTCGTCCTCGTCCTCCTCCGCGCCCCGCCGCGAGGAGCCCACTCCGGTACGGCAGTCCGAGAGCCGTCCGAGCTTCGGCTCGCTCGGCAGTGTGACGCCGAAGGAGGACCCGGCGCCGGCGCCCGAGCCGGTGGCCGACATCCCGGTCGCCCCGCCGGTACCGCCGTCCCGGAGCTACTCGGACAGCGCGGCCGAGGAACTGGACGTGCCGGACTTCCTGAAGTGATAGGGCAGCGCGGACACGCGAGCGGCGCGCACTTCGCCTTCACCGACCGGTGGGGCGGGGTGAGCGCCGCTCCGTATGAGGAGCTCAACCTCGGCGGCGCGGTCGGCGACGACCCCGAGGCCGTACGGGCCAACCGGGAGTCGGCGGCCAGGTCGCTGGGTCTCGAAGCGGACCGGGTCGTCTGGATGAACCAGGTGCACGGCGCGGACGTCGCCGTCGTCGACGGTCCCTGGGGCACGGGGGTCCCCCCGCTCGAGCGCGGCCGGGAGCGGGGGAGCGCGGTGCCCGAGGTCGACGCGATCGTCACCCGGGAGCGGGGGCTCGCCCTCGCCGTGCTCACCGCCGACTGCACGCCGGTCCTGCTCGCCGACCCGGTCGCCGGTGTCGTGGGCGCGGCCCACGCCGGCCGGCCCGGGATGGTCGCGGGGATCGTACCCGCCGCCGTACGGGCCATGGTCGGACTCGGCGCCGAGCCGTCCCGGATCGTCGCCCGCACCGGGCCCGCCGTCTGCGGCCGGTGCTACGAGGTGCCGGAGGCGATGCGGGCCGAGGTGGCCGCCGTCGAGCCGGCCGCGCACGCCGAGACGAGCTGGGGCACTCCCGCGGTCGATGTGACCGCCGGGGTGCACGCGCAGCTCGACCGGCTCGGGGTGCACGACCGGGAGCAGTCGCCGGTGTGCACGCGCGAGTCGAAGGACCACTTCTCGTACCGCCGCGATCGCGCCACGGGGCGACTCGCGGGATATGTCTGGCTGGACTGATGGCGCATGACGGACCGTAAGGGTGAACTCGCCGCGAATCTGGCGAATGTGGAGCGGCGTATCACGGCCGCGTGTACGGCGGCCGGGCGCAAGCGGGAGGAGGTGACCCTGATCGTGGTCACCAAGACCTACCCGGCGAGCGATGTGCGGATCCTGTCGGAACTCGGGGTCCGGCACGTCGCCGAGAACCGGGACCAGGATGCGGCACCCAAAGCCGCGGCCTGCTCGGATCTGTCCCTTTCCTGGCACTTCGTGGGCCAGTTGCAGACCAACAAAGTGCGCTCCGTGGTCGGTTACGCGGATGTCGTGCAGTCTGTCGACCGCGCCCGGCTGGTCACGGCCCTGTCCAAGGAGGCCGAGCGGGTCGGACGCGAGGTGGGCTGCCTCATCCAGGTGGCGCTCGACGCGGGCGAGAGCGCGCGGGGGGAGCGGGGCGGTGTCGCGCCGGGCGGGATCGCGGAGTTGGCCGACCTCGTCGCCGGCGCTCCGGGGCTCCGGCTCGGTGGGCTGATGACAGTCGCACCTCTGACCGGGGAGTACGCCGGACAGCAACAAGCGGCGTTCGACCGGTTGATGGATTTGTCGACTGACCTGCGCCGAACCCATCCTGCTGCGAACATGGTCTCGGCAGGGATGAGTGCGGACCTCGAACAGGCTGTGGCGGCCGGGGCGACACATGTACGCGTCGGTACCGCGGTACTCGGAGTCCGCCCCAGGCTCGGGTAACGTCGCCAGGAAGTCGGACCACAGCAGAAAATATGGTCAATTACCGCCGAAAGGCGGCATGAGGACCACGTGGATCGCGGGACTGGCAGTCGTCAGCGGATCCACCACAGAGCGGAGGACTCAGAGCATGGCCGGCGCGATGCGCAAGATGGCGGTCTACCTCGGCCTCGTGGAGGACGATGGGTACGACGGCCGGGGTTTCGACCCCGACGACGACTTCGAACCCGAGCTCGATCCTGAGCCCGAGCGTGATCACCGACGGCACGAGCCGTCGCACCAGTCGCATGGAGCACATCAGTCCCAAAGGGACGAAGAGGTACGAATCACGCAACCGCCCGTGCCGCGGGAGCCGGTGGCCAGATCCGCTTCGCCAGGCGCGGAATCCGGGCGTCCGGCGCGTATCGCGCCCGTGGCATCCATCACACAAGAACGTCAGTCCCTGGAGAAGAACGCACCGGTGATCATGCCCAAGGTCGTGTCCGAACGAGAGCCGTACCGGATCACCACGCTCCACCCCCGGACCTACAACGAGGCCCGTACCATCGGGGAACACTTCCGTGAGGGCACCCCGGTGATCATGAATCTGACCGAGATGGATGACACGGACGCGAAGCGACTTGTCGACTTTGCGGCTGGTTTGGTGTTTGGTCTTCACGGCAGCATCGAGCGGGTGACGCAGAAGGTGTTCCTGTTGTCGCCTGCTAACGTCGATGTCACGGCGGAGGACAAGGCCCGCATCGCAGAGGGCGGGTTCTTCAACCAGAGCTGAGACGCACGACCGGAACAGCAGTGACGAGAAAGTACGTAAGCAGGGGAGAGGGAAGCACCGAACATGAGCGTGGTCCTGGATGTCGTCTACATCGCGCTGATGGTCTTCCTCATCGTGCTCATCTTCCGGTTGGTCATGGACTACGTCTTCCAGTTCGCCCGCTCATGGCAGCCCGGCAAGGCGATGGTGGTCGTTCTGGAGGCCACCTACACTGTCACCGATCCACCGCTCAAGCTTCTGCGGCGGGTGATCCCGCCGTTGCGTCTCGGGGGCGTGGCGCTCGACCTGTCCTTCTTCGTACTGATGATCATCGTCTACATCCTGATCTCGATCGTGAGCCGGCTGTGAGCGATGTGAACTACCGTCTTGCCGAATGCCGACGACTACGTTGAGGTGAAGAGATGCCGTTGACCCCCGAGGACGTGCGGAACAAGCAGTTCACGACCGTCCGCCTCCGAGAAGGCTATGACGAGGACGAGGTCGATGCCTTCCTCGACGAGGTCGAAGCCGAACTGACCCGCCTGCTCCGGGAGAACGAGGACCTGCGCGCCAAGCTGGCCGCTGCCACGCGTGCTGCTGCCCAGAACCAGCAGAACATGCGCAAGCCTCCGGAGCAGCAGGACCAGCAGCAGGGGATGCCCCAGCAGCAGCAGGGTATGCCCCAGCAGGGGATGCCGCAGCAAGGCATGCCGCAGCAGGGGATGCCGCAGGGCATGCGCGGACCGGGCGCCCCGGTGCCCGCCGGCATATCGGGCCCGCCGCAGCAGATGGGTGGCCCCATGGGTGGCCCGCCCCAACTGCCGAGCGGTGCCCCGCAGCTGCCCGCCGGCCCCGGCGGCGGCCAGGGTGGTCCGCAGGGTCCCGGCCAGATGGGCCAGGGACAGATGCAGGGCCAGATGCAGGGGCAGATGGGCCAAGGTCAGATGGGCCAGGGCCAGATGGGCCAGGGTCCGATGGGCCAGGGTCCGATGGGCGGCCAGCACCCCATGCAGCAGCAGATGGGCGGCCCCATGGGCGGTCCGATGGGCGGCCACGGTCAGGGCCCCGGTGGCGACAGCGCCGCCCGTGTCCTCTCGCTGGCCCAGCAGACCGCCGACCAGGCGATCGCCGAGGCCCGTTCCGAGGCCAACAAGATCGTCGGTGAGGCGCGTTCGCGTGCCGAGGGCCTCGAGCGCGACGCCCGTGCCAAGGCCGACGCCCTGGAGCGGGACGCGCAGGAGAAGCACCGCGTCGCGATGGGCTCCCTGGAGTCCGCCCGCGCCACGCTGGAGCGCAAGGTCGAGGACCTGCGCGGCTTCGAGCGCGAGTACCGTACGCGCCTGAAGTCGTACCTCGAGTCCCAGCTGCGTCAGCTGGAGACCCAGGCCGACGACTCCCTCGCCCCGCCGCGCACTCCGGCCGCTGCCTCCCTGCCGCCGTCCCCGGCGCCTTCGATGGCTCCGGCCGGCGCGAGCGCCCCGTCCTACGGCGGCGGCAACCAGGGCATGGGTGGACCGGGTCAGGCCGGCCCGTCGTACGGCGGCCAGCAGCAGATGTCTCCGGCGATGACTCAGCCGATGGCGCCGGTGCGTCCGCAGGGTCCCTCCCCGATGGGGCAGGCTCCCTCCCCGATGCGCGGCTTCCTCATCGACGAGGACGACAACTGACGGCCAGTAGTACGCCTTAGGCGTCGGCAGCGTTCACAGGGCGTGGGCCCCGGATTCCGATCCGGGGCCCCGCCCTTTTTCCGTGCGTCGGCGGCGATGCCGGCCGCGTCCGGCGGACGCCGGGCAAGCCGAAGGGCCCGGTCCCCCTCGGCGGGGAGACCGGGCCCTGGGTGAGCACCGCGGGCGCTACGCCTTGCGCAGGCGGAACGTCAGGGTCAGGGCCTCGTCCGTGAACGGGGCGCCGTAGGTGTCGTCCGCCTCGCCCTGCGCGAAGTCCGTGGCGAGGACCTCGTCGGCGATCAGGGCCGAGTGGCCGGCCAGCCCGTCGACGGTCGCCGGGTCGGTCGCGGTCCAGCGGAGCGCGATGCGGTCGGCGACGTCGAGGCCGCTGTTCTTGCGGGCCTCCTGGATCAGGCGGATCGCGTCACGGGCCAGGCCGGCTCGGCGCAGTTCCTCGGTGATCTCCAGGTCGAGCGCGACCGTCGCGCCCGAGTCGGACGCCACCGACCAGCCCTCGCGCGGGGTCTCCGTGATGATGACCTCGTCGGGAGCGAGGGCGACGGTCTCGCCGTCGACCTCCACCGACGCCGTGCCCTCGCGCAGGGCCAGGGAGAGCGCGGCCGCGTCGGCGTTCGCCACGGCCTTGGCCACGTCCTGGACGCGCTTGCCGAACCGCTTGCCCAGAGCGCGGAAGTTGGCTTTGGCGGTCGTGTCGACCAGGCTGCCGCCGACCTCGGAGAGCGACGCGAGGGCCTCGACGTTCAACTCCTCGGTGATCTGCGCGTGCAGCTCGGGGGAGAGCGCGTCGAAGCCGGTGGCGGCGATGAGCGCGCGGCGCAGTGGCTGGCGGGTCTTGACGCCCGACTCGGCGCGCGTGGCACGGCCCAGCTCGACGAGGCGGCGCACCAGGACCATCTGCTTCGACAGCTCCGGGTCGATCGCGGAGAGGTCCGCCTCCGGCCAGGACGCCAGGTGCACCGACTCGGGAGCGCCCGGGGTGACCGGAGCGACCAGGTCCTGCCAGACCCGCTCGGTGATGAACGGGGTCAGCGGGGCCATCAGCTTCGTGACCGTCTCGACGACCTCGTGCAGGGTGCGCAGCGCGGCCTTGTCGCCCTGCCAGAAGCGGCGACGCGAGCGGCGTACGTACCAGTTCGACAGGTCGTCGACGAACGCCGAGAGGAGCTTCCCGGCGCGCTGGGTGTCGTAGGCCTCCAGCGCCTGGGTCACCTGGTCGGTGAGCGCGTGGAGTTCGGACAGGAGCCAGCGGTCGAGGACGGGGCGGTCGGCGGGGGCCGGGTCGGCCTCGGAGGGGGCCCAGCCGGACGTGCGGGCGTACAGCGCCTGGAAGGCGACCGTGTTCCAGTAGGTGAGCAGGGTCTTGCGCACCACCTCCTGGATGGTGCTGTGACCGACGCGGCGGGCCGCCCAGGGGGAGCCGCCGGCCGCCATGAACCAGCGGACGGCGTCGGCGCCGTGCTGGTCCATCAGCGGGATCGGCTGGAGGATGTTGCCCAGGTGCTTGGACATCTTGCGGCCGTCCTCGGCGAGGATGTGGCCGAGGCAGACGACGTTCTCGTAACTGGACTTGTCGAAGACCAGGGTGCCGATCGCCATCAGCGTGTAGAACCAGCCGCGGGTCTGGTCGATGGCCTCGCTGATGAACTGCGCCGGGTAGCGGGACTCGAAGAGTTCCTTGTTCTTGTACGGGTAGCCCCACTGCGCGAACGGCATCGAACCCGAGTCGTACCAGGCGTCGATGACCTCGGGCACGCGCGTGGCGAGCTGTCCGCAGTTCTCCTGCGGGCAGGCGAAGGTGACCGCGTCGATGTACGGACGGTGCGGGTCGAGTGCGGACTGGTCGGTGCCGGTCAGCTCGGTCAGCTCCGCGCGCGAGCCGACGACGGTGAGGTGGTCGTCCTCGCAGCGCCAGATCGGCAGCGGGGTGCCCCAGTAGCGGCTGCGGGAGAGCGCCCAGTCGATGTTGTTGTTCAGCCAGTCGCCGAAGCGGCCGTGTTTGACCGTGTCCGGGTACCAGTTGGTCTTCTCGTTCTCCTGGAGCAGGCGGTCCTTGACGGCTGTGGTGCGGATGTACCAGGACGGCTGCGCGTAGTAGAGCAGCGCGGTGTGGCAGCGCCAGCAGTGCGGATAGCTGTGCTCGTACGGGAGGTGCTTGAAGAGCAGGCCGCGGCTCTGGAGGTCTTCGGTGAGCTTCTCGTCGGCCTTCTTGAAGAAGACGCCGCCCACCAGCGGGACGTTCTCCTCGAAGGTGCCGTCGGGGCGGATCGGGTTCACGACCGGCAGGCCGTACGCCCGGCAGACCTTGAGGTCGTCCTCACCGAAGGCGGGGGACTGGTGGACCAGACCGGTGCCGTCCTCGGTCGTCACGTACTCGGCGTTGACGACGTAGTGGGCGGGCTCCGGGAACTCGACCAGCTCGAAGGGACGTTGATACGTCCAGCGCTCCATCTCGGCGCCGGTGAAGGACTCGCCGGTGGTCTCCCAGCCCTCGCCGAGCGCCTTCTCGACGAGCGGCTGTGCGACGACGAGGTTCTCCTCGCCGTTCGCCACGACGACGTAGGTGACGTCGGGGTGCGCGGCGACGGCCGTGTTGGAGACCAGCGTCCAGGGGGTCGTGGTCCACACCAGGAGCGCGGCCCGGCCTGCCAGCGGACCGGAGGTGAGAGGGAAACGGACGTACACCGAAGGGTCGACGATCGTCTCGTAGCCCTGCGCCAGCTCGTGGTCCGACAGGCCCGTCTCGTCGCGGGGGCACCAGGGGGCCACGCGGTAGTCCTGCACCAGCAGGCCCTTGTCGAAGATCTCCTTGAGCGACCACCACACCGACTCGACGTACTCGGGGTCCATGGTGCGGTAGGCGTCGTCCAGGTCGACCCAGTAGCCCATGCGGTTGGTCAGCTCGGTGAACGCGTCGGTGTGGCGCGTCACGGAGTCACGGCACCTGGCGTTGAACTCGGCGATGCCGTACGCCTCGATGTCCTGCTTGCCGGTGAAGCCCAGCTCCTTCTCCACCGCCAGCTCCACGGGCAGGCCGTGGCAGTCCCAGCCGGCCTTGCGGGCCACGTGGTAGCCGCGCATGGTGCGGAAGCGGGGGAAGACGTCCTTGAAGACGCGGGCCTCGATGTGGTGGGCGCCCGGCATGCCGTTGGCGGTGGGCGGGCCCTCGTAGAACACCCATTCGGGGCGACCCTCGGACTGTTCCAGGCTCTTGGCGAAGATCTTCTGCTCGCGCCAGAAGTCGAGCACGGCGTGCTCGAGGGCGGGCAGGTCGACCTGGGCGGGTACCTGGCGGTACTGCGGCTGCGTGTTCAACGAGCTTCCTCCGGCGGATGTGCTGCCTTCCGTCGGAGGGACGAGAGCCTTGTCCACGCCGTGTGCGGCGCGCTCCCGCGGTACCACCCTCCTTGGCCCTCCGGTGCGCCGTACGCGCCGGGGAGCCCCCTCATTGGGGTCGCGATGCCGGTTCTACCAACCCTTGCGGGTCTTCTTCCGGCGGCTCCGGGGTGATCTTCGCGTCGCGCTCGCCCCCGGGCTTCCACCGTCCCCGGGTCGCTCTGGGCTGCGTACGCCGCTACTCGTCCCCATCCACGCTTCTCGCTGCGCCCAGTGTACGGCGCCGCAGGGGCGGCGGCCGACCGGTTTTCGGGCTCCGCGGGCCGGGGGCTCGCGGCGGTCCCGGATGACCCGAATGGCGAGGGGCGCGGGTTCGGGCTCCGGGAGTGCGGACCGGGCGGATTACCCGGCGGGGAGCTGGGCACAACGGATGCAGGCTTGCCGCGTGACGTGTGCGAGGTGGGCGAATCAGGCGGTGTGCCCCGTTGCCGCGGGACTCAAGTCGATTTATCGTCCCAGCACGATTCGCGTGCAAGATCACAATATGTGAAGGGGCCGCGGCCATGGTGGCGAAGAAGACCGCCGTACAGCAGTCGGCGTCCGGCAGGTCCACCGGCGCCTCCGGCGGTGCGGCCAAGGACGTCGGTGCGAAGAAGAGCGCGCGGGGAGGGGGAACGGGCACGGCGGCCGAGGAACCGGCGAAGCAGGTGAAGGCGGTGAAGGCCGCGGCGGCGGGGAGCGCTGGGAAGGCGGCGGAAAGCGCTGGGAAGGCGGCGGCGAGGAAGGCGGCGCCTTCCGGAGAGGCCGCGGCCCCTGACGCGGCAGCCACCTCCGAGGGGGCTGCCGCCTCCAGGAGGACGGGAGCCGCGAAGAAGACCGCGGTGGCGAAGAAGACGGCGGCCGCGAAGAAGACCGCGGCCTCGAAGAAGGCGGTCGCCAAGAAGGTCCCGGCCAAGAAGGCGCCCGCCGAGGAAGCCCCGGAGAAGAAGGCGGCCGTCGGTAGGAAGGCGGCTGCCGAGCAGGGTGTGGTCCACGAGTCGGGCGCGGTCCGCAGGGTGCGGCCGGTGAGGTGGACGCGGCCCGGAGGGGGCCGGCGGCAGGGGCGGTGCGGCCGGGAAGGGGACCGCCCGGAGGAGCACCGCCAGGAAGAGCACGGCCAACAAGGTGGGCGCGGCCTCGGCCGCGGAGCAGACGGGAGCCACGACAGTGGTTGCGAAGAAGACTCCTGGCACGGCCACGGCGGCGAAGACCGCCGTTCCGAAGGCGCGGTTCGCCGGGGCGGAGCCCGGCGAGCTGGCGGTGCGCCCGGGCGAGGACCCCTGGACGCCGGAGGAGGTCGAGGAGGCCCGCGCCGAGCTGGACTCCGAGAAGGACCGGCTGCGCGCCGAGCTGGCCTCGTCCGAGGCGGCCCTGGTGGGACTGATGCGGGACTCGGGGGACGGCGCCGGGGACGACCAGGCGGACACCGGGACCAAGAACATCACGCGCGAGCACGAACTCGCGCTGGCCGCCAACGCGCGCGAGATGCTGATCCAGACCGAGCACGCCCTGGAACGGCTGGACGCGGGCACCTACGGCCTCTGCGACAACTGCGGCAATCCCATCGGCAAGGCCCGCATGCAGGCCTTCCCACGGGCCACGCTGTGCGTCGAGTGCAAGCAGAAGCAGGAGCGCCGGTACTGATCACCCGGCCGTCGGGGGGCGTGCCGTACCCTCGTCCTCAGTCAGGTACCTAGGTCGAGGGACTCACGTGGCAGAGGCGGAGCGCATCATCGGTACGCCGGACACTCCAGAGGCGGGGGGAGCCGAGCCGGAGCCGTCCGGCGGGAACGCCGGGCAGCCCGGGCAGCCGGTTTCGGCCGACCCGTCCGGTGCCGACGGGTCCACGGCGCAGGCCGCCGGGCAGGGACCCCGCGGCAGGCGCCGGATCGGCGTGCTGTTCGGGGTCGCCGCTTTCGCGTACGTCATCGACCTGGTCAGCAAGATGATCGTGGTCGCGAAGCTGGAGCACCACCAGCCGATCGAGGTCGTCGGGGACTGGCTGCGGTTCGAGGCGATCCGCAACGCGGGCGCCGCCTTCGGCGTCGGCGAGGCCTTCACCGTGATCTTCACGGTGATCGCGGCGGTGGTGATCGTGGTGATCGCCCGGCTCGCCCGCAAGCTCTACAGCCTGCCCTGGGCGATCGCGCTGGGCATGCTGCTCGGCGGCGCGCTCGGCAACCTCACCGACCGCATCTTCCGTGCGCCGGGTGTCTTCGAGGGCGCGGTCGTGGACTTCATCGCCCCGAAGCACTTCGCGGTCTTCAACCTGGCCGACTCGGCGATCGTGTGCGGCGGGATCCTGATCGTCCTGCTGTCCTTCAAGGGTCTCGACCCGGACGGGACCGTCCACAAGGACTGAGCGTGTGTTCGGGGGTGCCGGACCAGTCCGGCATACTCGACGGGTGAGTACGATTCCCGAGATCCGCACCCTGCCCGTGCCCGACGGCCTGGAGGGCGAGCGTGTAGACGCCGCCATCTCCCGCATGTTCGGCTTCTCCCGTACCAAGGCCGCCGAGCTGGCGGCCGCGGGGAAGGTCACGGTCGACGGGTCGGTGGTCGGGAAGTCCGAGCGGGTGCACGGCGGGGCCTGGCTCGAGGTCGAGATGCCACAGGCGCCCGCGCCGGTGCAGGTGGTTGCCGAGCCCGTCGAGGGCATGGAGATCGTGCACGACGACGAGGACGTGGTCGTGATCGTCAAGCCGGTCGGGGTGGCCGCCCACCCGTCGCCCGGCTGGACCGGCCCGACCGTCATCGGCGGACTCGCCGCCGCCGGCTACCGCATCTCCACCTCCGGTGCCGCCGAGCGCCAGGGCATCGTGCACCGCCTCGACGTGGGCACCTCCGGGCTGATGGTGGTCGCCAAGTCGGAGCGCGCCTACACCTCGCTGAAGCGCCAGTTCAAGGAGCGCACGGTCGACAAGCGCTACCACGCGCTCGTCCAGGGCCACCCGGACCCCACCAGCGGCACCATCGACGCGCCCATCGGCCGGCACCCCCAGCACGACTACAAGTGGGCGGTCACCGCCGAGGGCAAGCCCTCCGTCACGCACTACGACCTGATCGAGGCCTTCCGCGCCGCCTCCCTGCTGGACATCAAGCTGGAGACCGGCCGCACGCACCAGATCCGCGTCCACATGGCCGCCCACCGCCACCCGTGCGTCGGCGACCTGACCTACGGCGCCGACCCGACGCTCGCCAAGCGGCTGATGCTGACCCGCCAGTGGCTGCACGCGGTCCGGCTGGGCTTCGAGCACCCCGGGGACGGCGAGTGGGCCGAGTTCGCCTGCGAGTACCCGGACGACCTCCAGCAGGCCCTCGACCAGGTCCGCGAGGAGACCTACGGATGAGCGGCACGCGCGCGTACGTGATCCGCGTCGCCGAGGACCCCGCCGACCGTGAGGCCTGCTTCGCGGTCCGCAAGGAGGTCTTCGTCGGCGAACAGGGCGTCCCCGAGGACATCGAGTACGACGCCCACGACGCCGGCGCGGTGCATGTGCTGGCGGTCCGGGAGGACGGCGTACCGCTCGGGACCGGGCGGCTGCTGTACGGCGCCGAGGTCGCGGCGAAGACCGGCGGGGACCTGTCGGTCGGGTCGCTGGGGCGGCTCGCGGTGACCAGGGAGGCGCGCGGGCTCGGGGTCGGGGCCGCGCTGGTGCGGGCCGTCGAGGACGCGGCACGCGCGCGTGGGCTCGCGGCCGTGGACCTGCACGCGCAGACGCACGCCCTCGGGTTCTACGAGCGGCTGGGGTACGAGGCCTACGGCCCGGAGTTCCCGGACGCGGGCATCCCGCACCGGGCGATGCGGCGCTCCCTCCAGCGGTAGCCGGGGCGGCTGGGACTCCGAGAAGGCGTGGCGGACGGAGGTGACGTGGCCGTCGTGCCGCACCGGACGGCCTCCCCGGGCGCCGGCATGTCACCTCCCGGGTCGTGCGCGTCGACGGCGTGCGCCCGCCGCGGGCGCCGGCCCGCGGCGGTACGCACCGTCAGCGGTCCGCTCGTGGTGTCTCGTAGGCGCGGCGCTGGGGCGATATGCCACTGGCCAGGCGCCCGTTGGCCCGGTTCGGGGGCAGGGACGCGTCGGCGGTGTTGACGCGGGGCAGGGCGTACGGATGCTCCTCGGACAGCCAGCGGATCATCTGCTCGCGGACGCTGACCCGGACCGTCCAGATGTCGTCGGCGTCCTTGGCCGTCGCCAGCGCCCTGACCTCGATGGTGTTGGGAGTGGTGTCGGTGACGTCCAGGCCGTAGGCGCGGCCGTCCCAGGCCGGGCACTCCCGCAGGATGTCGCGGAGCTTCTCGCGCATCGCGTCCACCGGTGCCGAGTGGTCGACCTGCCAGTAGACGGTGCCGGTCATCTGGGGGGTGCCGCGGGACCAGTTCTCGAACGGTTTGGACGTGAAGTACGAGACGGGCATGGTGATGCGGCGCTCGTCCCAGGTCCGCACGGTGAGGAAGGTCAGGGTGATCTCCTCGACCGTGCCCCATTCGCCGTCCACCACCACCGTGTCGCCCATGCGCACCATGTCGCCGAAGGCGATCTGGAACCCGGCGAACATGTTGCTGAGCGTCGACTGCGCGGCGACACCGGCGACGATGCCGATGATGCCGGCGGAGGCCAGCAGCGAGGCACCGGCCGCCCGGAACGCCGGGAACGTCAGCAGCATCGCCGCCACCGCGACCACGCCGACGACGGCGTAGATCACCCGCATGATCAGCGACACCTGGGTGCGTACCCGCCGCACCCGGGCCGCGTCGTGGTGCACGCGCGCGTAACGGGTGTACGTGGTCTCGACGATCGCGCCGACGATCCTCACGGCCAGCCAGGCGGTCGCTCCGATCAGTACCAGGGTGAGAGTCCGGCCGACGCCGACCCGGTGGCCCTCCAACACCTCGGCCCGGTCGAACGACCCTCTCAGCAGCGCCGCGCAGAGCACGAGCTGGTACGGGATGCGGCCACGGCGGAGCAGCCCCCACAGGGACGTCTCCGGATGCCGTTCGTCGGCCTTGTACAGCAGTCGGTCGGTGGCCCAGCCGATGAACAGCGTCAACACGACCGAACCGCCGACCACGATCAGTGGGCGGAGCAGGTTCTCCATGCCTTCGAACGTAACCGGCCCGGCGGCGTCGTGAACATGCGGATGGTGTGAAGAGAGCCACGTGCCGTGTCGGGGGAGTCGGCTCGTGGGGGCGTTGTCGGTGCCTGCTGGCACCATGGCCCCATGAACATCATGCTCTTCCATTCGACCTATGGACCGCGCCCGGCGGTGCGCGCCGCGGCGGATCGGCTGCGCGCCGCCGGCCACGAGGTGTGGACCCCGGACCTCTTCGACGGGCGTACGTTCGACACGGTCGAGGAGGGCATGGCCCACAACGAGGAGATCGGCAAGGACGAGCTGCTCAGGAGAGCCGTCCTGGCCGCGGCGCCCTACTCGGAGCGGGGGCTGGTGTACGCCGGGTTCTCGCTGGGGGCGTCGATCGCGCAGACCCTCGCCCTCGGCGACGAGAAGGCGCGCGGCCTGCTGCTTCTGCACGGCACCTCCGACCTCGCGCCGAACGCCTCGGTGGACGGCCTGCCGGTACAGCTGCACGTGGCCGAGCCGGACCCGTTCGAGACCGACGACTGGCTGAGCGCCTGGTACCTCCAGATGGGCAGGGCGGGCGCCGACGTGGAGGTCTACCGGTATGCCGGGGCCGGTCACCTCTACACCGACCCCGACCTGCCCGACTACGACGCGGAGGCGGCCGAGGCCACCTGGCGGGTGGCGCTCGGCTTCCTCGACGGTCTGTAGACGGCGGCTACACGGGGTCGTACGTCCGCTCGACCTTCTGCGTGCCGGAGCGGGTGCGGTAGGACCGGGACCAGGACGAGGTCGCGTCCGCCTTCGTGCGGCTGGACACCACGTAGTAGTCCATCTGCGCGCGGTCGGCGGTGATGTCCAGGACGCCGTAACCGTGCCGGTCGGTGTCCACCCAGTGGACGTGGCGGTTGGCGGCCTTGATGACCGGCGCGGCGATCGCGGAGACCGTGCCCTCGGGGACCTTCACGATGTCGTCGAGGTTGTCGGAGGTCACCGAGGTGACCACGAACTCCGTGGCGGCCGAGGCGGACAGCGGATAGGTCCCGGCGTCCACGGGCACGTCGTTGGCCCACGCCATGTGGATGTCGCCGGTGAGGAAGACGGTGTTGCGGATGGCGTTCGCGCGCAGGTGGGCGAGGATCTCGCGGCGGTCGTCCGTGTAGCCGTCCCACTGGTCGGTGTTGAGGGCGAGGCCCTCCTGCGGCAGGCCGAGCAGCTCGGCGAGCGGCTTGAGCAGGGCCGCGGAGAGGGAGCCGATGGCGAACGGCGAGATCATCACCGAGTTGCCGACCAGCCGCCAGGTGGTGTCGGAGGACTTCAGACCGGCCTTCAGCCAGTCGAGCTGGGCGCGGCCGGTGAGGGTGCGGTCCGGGTCGTCGACGTCACCGTTGCCCACGGAGACCTGCTGGGAGCGGAAGGAGCGCAGGTCCAGCAGGGAGAGATCGGCGAGCTTGCCGAAGCGCAGTCGGCGGTAGGTGGTGCCCGCCAGTGCCGGGCGGACCGGCATCCACTCGAAGTAGGCCTGCTTGGCGGCTGCCTGACGGGCCGTCCAGGTGCCCTCGGCGCCCTCGGTGTGGTTCTCGGCGCCGCCCGACCAGGCGTCGTTGGCGATCTCGTGGTCGTCCCAGATCGCGATGACGGGCGCCTTGGCGTGCAGGGCCTGGAGATCGGGGTCGGTCTTGTACCTGCCGTGCCGGGTGCGGTAGTCGGCGAGGGTGAGGATCTCGTGCGTGGGCGCGTGCTGCCGTACGACGGTGTCGCGGGTGCCGTACTCGCCGGTGCCGTACTCGTAGATGTAGTCGCCGAGGTGCAGCCAGGCGTCGAGGTCGCCGCGGGCGGCGAGGTGCCGGTAGGAGGAGAAGTAGCCGGCCTCCCAGTTGGCGCAGGAGGCCACGCCGAAGCGCAGGCCCGCCACGGACGCGTCCGCCGCCGGCGCGGTGCGGGTACGCGCCACCGGGGAGTCGGTCCCGCCGGCCGAGAAGCGGAACCAGTAGTCGGTGGCCGGGGCCAGGCCGCGGATGTCCGCCTTGACGGTGTGGTCGGAGGCGGCGGTCGCGGTGACGGACCCCTTGGCCACGATGGTCGTCAGCGCCTTGTCCCTGGCGACGATCCACTCGACCTCGGTGTCCGGGCCGAGGCCGGAGCCGGGTATCGCGTCGACGGTCGGGGTCACCCGGGTCCACAGCAGCACGCCGTCGGGCAGCGGGTCGCCGGAGGCGACACCGTGCAGGAAGGCGGGGGCCTCGTCGGCGGCCCGAGCGGGAAGGGCGGCGGCGAGCGGCCCGGCCAGCACAGCGGTGGCGGCAGCGGCCTTGACGACCGTACGGCGGCGCGGGGCACGCGCGTCGACGCGATCTGACGGCGCGTCGGTGCTCTCTGTTGATCTGTATCGACTGGTCACGGCCGATCAGATTACTGACCAGTACGACAAAGAGCGGGCGAACTGGAAAAGTTCGCCCGCTCTTCGGTTCTCCGTCCCCTGGATCTTCGTCCCTCAGTGGCCCGCCGTCACGGGGGTGCCATCAGACCGCTTCATGGGGCTCTGAGGCTACGGCAGACTTCCTCGTCATGCGGTTCCGAAGTACCTCATCTGGTGCTTCGGAGACCCGTCCGCGCCGTTCTGGTGCCATACCAGAAGAGTTACCTTCTTGCCTTCTGGGATGTTGACTCCCGCGCCGCCGCTGACGCACGTGTTTGCGCCGCCCGTGGCGGCGAGGCGATGGTAGTGACTACCGCCAGAGTCTTCCCAGTAGATGGAGATCATGGCGCGGTCCCCGTCCCCCATGAGGTCGCAGACCTTCCAGTCGTCCCCATCGTGGTAGAACCAGCCTTCTGCGGGTTCGAGGGTGACGCAACTGATGATCCCGCAGGACTCGAAATACGAGTATCCGTGAGCATTGCTGCCCGCGAAAGCGGGACTGGCGCTGAGAGCCAATGCTGATCCGGTGGCGGCCACGCCGGTCAATATGCGCTTGAATTTCCTGCTCAGCTTGTTCACTTATCCCCCTATGTCAATGGGTCAGATCGACATACGCTGCGTCGGGCTTCGGTGCAAATTGCGCTGTGATCCTAACCCCCTGTTTGCCGTACGGCAATGGAGAATCAATCTGGCACAATGGGGCGAAAGGGGAATTTTGATCTTTGTCTAGTGCCGCATCGGTCAACTTCTGTGGAGAATATCGTGGCGGGGCGTGGCTTGATTTCGATGCCGAGGCCTACTGTGGCGGCCAAGTAGCCCAATTCCACCGGCGCAGCGCATGGGAGCTTTCCGGAGGGGCCCGCGCGCCCGGCGTGGCAGTCGGGAGTGCGCGCCCCATCCGCGGATCAGTTCTTCAATGCGCCGTCGATTGCGGTGTTGAAGTCGGCCACGGTCATCGGCGCGTTCTGGCCGTCGGCGCCCGTGAGCTTCTTGCCGTCCATGACGAGGCTCGGTGTGCCGTTGACGTCGTCCTTGTTGGTGTTGAACGTCTGGGACATGGCCAGCGCCCAGGCGTCGTAGGTGCCGTTCTTGACGGCGTTCTGGAACTTCGTGTTGTTCTTCAGGGCGTCGACCGAATTCGCCACCTTGATCAAGTAGTCGTCGCTCTTGAACTGGTCGTCCGACTCCTCGGGGTGGTACTTCGCCGAGTACAGCGCCGTCTTGTACTCCAGGAACGCCTCGGGGCTCACGTTCAGCGCCGCGCCGAGGGCGCTCATCGCATTCTTTGAACCTTCACCGCGGGAGCCGACCTGCAGTTTGCCGTCCTCGTCGGTGTCCCCATCCAGGAACGTTCCGCCGATGAACTGAATTTTGTACTTGCCTGCCTCGAAGTCCTTCTCGACGGTCGAGCCGACGGTCTGCTCGAACTGGGCGCAGACCGGGCAGCGCGGGTCCTCGTACAGCTTCAGGGTCTTCTTGGCGGTGCTCTTGCCGATGACCACGGTCGTCCCGTTGTCGCCCGTGGTGTTGGCCGGCGGGACGACTTTCTCGTCCAGCACGGCCTCCCAGTGGCTGGGCTTGTTGTTCTGGACGACCGCGTAACCTATGCCGCCGGCCGCCGCCAGCACTCCGACGACCGAGCAGGCCACGATGACCTGGCGCTTGATCTTGGCCCGCTTGGCCTGGCGTTCGCGCTCGATGCGCAGCCGCTCGCGGGCCGCCGTCTTCGCCGCCGCACTGTTGCGCTTGCTCATGGTGGTGTTCTCCAGGTGGACGCGCGCAGGGTGTGCGCGGGATACGTGTGTGGGGGCTGTCGTGTTCGTGGCCGCGCGGGCGGTGGTGATGCTCAGGCGGCAGCGGCCGGGCGCGGGGGCCCACGACGTCCCAGGGAGTGCACGAGGAGCCGGTCGCGGCTCGTGGCGATCGGGCGGGGCACGGGCCGCGGCGGGCGGCGGACGGCCGGGGCGCTGCGGACGGTCACGGCGGCCACGGCCAGCAACAGCGGTCGGAACGTGGTCGCGGTCGCGGCGCGCAGCACCTGGGCCAGTGCGCGTTCGCCCCGCCGCAGCCAGGCCGCGGCGAGGAGGCCGACGCCGATGTGCGCGCCCAGCAGCAGCCAGGCGGTCGACGGGTCGGCGTGGGCGAGGAGGCCGCCGACCCGCTCGGGGTCGGCGCCGCCCCTGCTGAACCGGGCCAGCGGGGCGCCGACACCGGTGCCGTCGCCGCACAGGAGGTCGAGGCCGACCGAGCGCAGCGGACCGGCGACCGGGCCGCCCGCCCGGCCGTAGCAGACGTGCTGGCCGGCGGTGAAGACCGTGTCGGCCGCCAGCTCCAGCGGGATGAGCAGGGCGGCGATCCGCCCGAAGCCGCGCTCCCGGCCCGCCAGGGCGTAGGCGAGGAGGAACACGGCGACCGCGAGGGCGGCCACCGTGTTCAGCGGCAGCGGGGCCCGGGACAGCAGCACGTGCGACGCGGTGCTGAGCGTCACGACGAAGGCCGTGAACAGCGCCGCGCGTACGGCTCTGAGGCGGGTCCCGGATATGTCCATAGCGGAGGAGAGTGTGTCACGGGCGCCTGTAAGAGACCCCTAAAGGGTCGCTGTGAGCGCCCTTTTCGTTATGGATCCCGTCGCGGTGGACCCCGCTGCGGTGCGCCGCGGCACAGGCCCCCTGGCAGGCCCAGTCACAGGCCCGGGATCCGGCCGTTGCGGAACAGGTCGAGGAAGATCTGGTGGTCCGCACGCGCGCGTGCGCCGTAGGAGTGCGCGAACTCCACCAGGAGCGGCGCGAAGCTCTCCTCGTCGCCCGCGAGCGCCGCGTCGATGGCCCGCTCGGTGGAGAACGGCACCAGGGACTCGCCGGAGGTGTCGTCCGCCGCCGCGTGCATCGTGGCCGTGGCCCGGCCGAGGTCGGCGACGACGCCCGCGATCTCCTCCGGGTCGTCGATGTCGCTCCAGTCCAGGTCCACCGCGTACGGCGAGACCTCGGCGACCAGCTGACCCGCGCCGTCCAGCTCGGTCCAGCCCAGCCACGGGTCGGCGTGCGCCTGGAGGGCGCGCTGGGAGATCACCGTGCGGTGGCCCTCGTGCTGGAAGTACTCGCGGATCGCCCGGTCGGTGATGTGCCGGGAGACGGCCGGGGTCTGGGCCTGCTTGACGTAGATCACCACGTCGTTCTCCAGGGCGTCGCTGTTGCCCTCCAGCAGGATGTTGTACGAGGGCAGGCCGGCCGAGCCGATGCCGATGCCCCGGCGGCCGACGACGTCCTTCACGCGGTAGGAGTCGGGGCGGGTCAGGGAGGTGTCCGGCAGCGTCTCCAGATAGCCGTCGAAGGCGGCGAGGACCTTGTAGCGGGTGGCCGCGTCCAGCTCGATGGAACCGCCGCCGGGCGCGAAGCGGCGCTCGAAGTCGCGGATCTCGGTCATCGATTCCAGCAGCCCGAAGCGGGTCAGGGAACGGGCGTCGCGCAGCGCGTCCAGCAGCGGGCCGTCGGCCGTGTCCAGCGTGAAGGGCGGCACCTCGTCCTGCTTGGCGCCGGTGGCCAGGGCGCGGATCCGCTCGCGGTACGCGCCCGCGTACACCTGCACCAGCTCGGTGATCTGGTCGTCGCTGAGCGCCTTCGCGTACCCGACGAGGGCGATCGAGGCGGAGAAGCGCTTGAGGTCCCAGAGGAAGGGGCCGACGTACGCCTCGTCGAAGTCGTTGACGTTGAAGATCAGGCGGCCCTGGGAGTCCATGTAGGTGCCGAAGTTCTCCGCGTGGAGATCGCCGTGGATCCACACGCGCGAGGTGCGGTCGTCCAGGTAGGGGCCGGTGAAGGTGCCGGCGTCGCCGCGCCCGCCGCTCGCCGCGTCCAGGTCGTGGTAGAAGAGGCACGCCGTGCCCCGGTAGAACGCGAACGCGGAGGCCGCCATCTTGCGGAACTTCACACGGAACGCGGCCGGGTCCGCGGCCAGGAGTTCGCCGAAGGCGGTGTCGAAGACGGCGAGGATCTCCTCGCCGCGAGGCTCTTCGTTGAGCTGCGGAACCGACATCGCGGGGTGCCTCCTGGTGCTTCATGTGTACGACAGCGTTTCTGTCGTCCCCAACGGGCGGGCGCGTGCGAAAGTGCCCGCGGCCCCCGCTGTGAAGGTACGCGGGGGAGCCCGCCGGGTGTCAGTGCCGAGGCATAGACTTCGACGCTGACCCCCGGACTGTCCCCCAGCCCGTCGTCGACTGTTTCCCTTGGAGGCCACGCCGTGTCAAAGCCGCCGTTCACGCACCTGCACGTCCACACCCAGTACTCGCTGCTGGACGGTGCCGCGCGGCTCAAGGACATGTTCGACGCGTGCAACGAGATGGGCATGACCCATATCGCCATGTCCGACCACGGCAACCTGCACGGGGCGTACGACTTCTTCCATTCCGCGAAGAAGGCCGGAGTCACCCCGATCATCGGGATCGAGGCGTATGTCGCCCCCGAGTCGCGGCGCAACAAGCGCAAGATCCAGTGGGGCCAGCCGCACCAGAAGCGCGACGACGTCTCCGGCTCCGGCGGCTACACCCACAAGACGATCTGGGCGACCAACGCGACCGGCCTGCACAACCTCTTCAAGCTCTCCTCGGACGCGTACGCCGAGGGCTGGCTGCAGAAGTGGCCGCGGATGGACAAGGAGACCATCTCCCAGTGGTCCGAAGGGCTCGTCGCCTCCACCGGCTGCCCCTCCGGCGAGCTCCAGACCCGCCTTCGCCTCGGCCAGTACGACGAGGCACTGAAGGCCGCCGCCGACTACCAGGACATCTTCGGCAAGGACCGCTACTTCCTGGAGCTGATGGACCACGGCATCGAGATCGAGCGCCGGGTCCGGGACGGCCTGCTGGACATCGGCAAGAAGCTCGGCATCCCGCCGCTGGTCACCAACGACTCGCACTACACGTACGCGCACGAGGCGACCGCCCACGACGCCCTGCTGTGCATCCAGACCGGCAAGAACCTCTCGGACCCCGACCGCTTCCGCTTCGACGGCACCGGCTACTACCTGAAGTCCACGGACGAGATGTACGCCATCGACTCCTCGGAGGCCTGGCAGGAGGGCTGCGCCAACACCCTCCTGGTGGCCGAGATGGTCGACACGACCGGCATGTTCGAGGCGAAGAACCTCATGCCGAAGTTCGACATCCCCGAGGGCTACACCGAGGTCAGCTGGTTCAAGGAGGAGGTCCGCCGCGGCATGGAGCGCCGCTTCCCCGGCGGCATCCCCGAGGACCGGCAGAAGCAGGTCGAGTACGAGATGGACGTCATCATCCAGATGGGGTTCCCGGGCTACTTCCTCGTCGTCGCCGACTTCATCATGTGGGCCAAGAACAACGGCATCGCGGTCGGCCCCGGCCGAGGTTCCGCGGCCGGCTCGATCGTCGCGTACGCCATGGGCATCACCGACCTCGACCCGATCCCGCACGGCCTGATCTTCGAGCGGTTCCTCAACCCCGAGCGCGTCTCCATGCCGGATGTCGACATCGACTTCGACGAGCGCAGGCGCGTCGAGGTGATCAGGTACGTGACCGAGAAGTACGGCGCCGACAAGGTCGCCATGATCGGCACCTACGGCAAGATCAAGGCGAAGAACGCCATCAAGGACTCCGCGCGCGTGCTGGGCTACCCGTACGCGATGGGCGACCGTCTCACCAAGGCGATGCCCGCCGACGTCCTGGGCAAGGGCATCGACCTGAACGGCATCACCGACCCCTCGCACCCCCGGTACGGCGAGGCGGGCGAGATCCGCGCGATGTACGAGAACGAGCCGGACGTGAAGAAGGTCATCGACACCGCCAAGGGCGTCGAGGGCCTGGTCCGGCAGATGGGCGTGCACGCGGCCGGCGTGATCATGTCCAGCGAACCCATCGTCGACCACGCCCCCGTCTGGGTGCGGCACACCGACGGCGTGACCATCACACAGTGGGACTACCCCCAGTGCGAGTCGCTGGGCCTGCTGAAGATGGACTTCCTGGGCCTGCGCAACCTCACGATCATGGACGACGCCATCAAGATGGTGAAGGCCAACAAGGGCATCGACCTGGAGATGCTCGCCCTGCCGCTGGACGACCCCAAGACCTTCGAACTGCTCTGCCGCGGTGACACCCTCGGCGTCTTCCAGTTCGACGGCGGCCCGATGCGCTCGCTGCTCCGCCAGATGCAGCCCGACAACTTCGAGGACATCTCCGCCGTCTCGGCCCTCTACCGGCCGGGCCCGATGGGCATGAACTCGCACATCAACTACGCGGAGCGCAAGAACGGCCGCCAGGAGATCACGCCGATCCACAAGGAGCTGGAGGAGCCCCTCCAGGAGGTCCTCGCGGTCACCTACGGCCTGATCGTCTACCAGGAGCAGGTGCAGAAGGCCGCCCAGATCATCGCCGGGTACTCGCTCGGCGAGGCCGACATCCTGCGCCGCGTGATGGGCAAGAAGAAGCCCGACGAGCTGGCGAAGAACTTCACCATCTTCCAGGCCGGCGCCAAGAAGAACGGCTACAGCGACGAGGCGATCCAGGCCCTGTGGGACGTGCTGGTCCCCTTCGCCGGCTACGCGTTCAACAAGGCCCACTCGGCCGCGTACGGACTGGTCTCGTACTGGACGGCGTACCTGAAGGCGAACTACCCCGCCGAGTACATGGCGGCGCTGCTCACCTCGGTCAAGGACGACAAGGACAAGTCGGCCGTCTACCTCAACGAGTGCCGCCGCATGGGCATCAGGGTGCTCCCGCCGAACGTGAACGAGTCCGAGTCGAACTTCGCCGCACAGGGCGACGACGTGATCCTCTTCGGCCTCTCCGCCGTGCGCAACGTCGGCACCAACGTCGTCGAGTCGATCATCAAGTCCCGCAAGGCCAAGGGGAAGTACTCCTCCTTCCCCGACTACCTCGACAAGGTCGAGGCGGTGGTCTGCAACAAGCGCACCACGGAATCACTGATCAAGGCCGGCGCCTTCGACTCGATGGGCCACACCCGCAAGGGCCTCACCGCGCAGTACGAGCCGATGATCGACAACGTGGTCGCGGTCAAGCGCAAGGAGGCCGAGGGCCAGTTCGACCTCTTCGGCGGCATGGGCGAGGAGCAGAACGACGAGCCCGGCTTCGGCCTCGACGTCGAGTTCACCACCGACGAGTGGGACAAGACGTACCTGCTCGCGCAGGAGCGCGAGATGCTCGGTCTGTACGTCTCCGACCACCCCCTCTTCGGTCTGGAGCACGTGCTGTCCGACAAGGCGGACGCGGGCATCGCCCAGCTCACCGGGGGCGAGCACGCGGACGGCGCGGTCGTCACCATCGGCGGCATCATCTCGGGCCTCCAGCGCAAGATGACCAAGCAGGGCAACGCCTGGGCCATCGCCACCGTCGAGGACCTCGCCGGCTCCATCGAGTGCATGTTCTTCCCCGCGACCTACCAGCTGGTCTCGACCCAACTCGTCGAGGACGCCGTGGTGTTCGTCAAGGGCCGCCTCGACAAGCGGGAGGACGTGCCGCGCCTGGTCGCGATGGAACTCCAGGTGCCGGACCTGTCCAACGCGGGCACCAACGCGCCCGTGATTCTCACCATCCCGGCCGTGAAGGTCACCCCGCCGATGATCAACCGGCTCGGCGAGATCCTCACCCACCACCGGGGCGACAGCGAGGTCCGGATCAAGCTCCAGGGCCCGACGAAGACGACCGTGCTGCGCCTGGACCGGCACCGGGTCAAGCCCGACCCGGCCCTCTTCGGCGACCTGAAGGTGCTGCTCGGCCCGTCCTGCCTGGCCGGCTGAGCGGCGCACGCACAGCACATGCGGGACACACGCAAGGGGCGCACCCGGATCTCCGGGTGCGCCCCTCATGCACGTGCAAGGGCGTCAAGGGCCCGTTACGCAGATGCTAGTTGTGGCCGAAGCGCTTGCCGCGGCCCTTGCCGGGGCCGATGTCGCCGGGCGTCACCTGCGGGGAGCGCGTCTCGTCCTGCGGCTCGAGGGTGGCCTGCGGCGCCGACTGCGGGATGCGCTCGGACTGCGGCTGCTTGCGGTCACGGTTCTTGTTCTTGGCCATGGGGATCTGCCTCCTGTTGGGGGTCTAGGGGCCAGGGCCGGAATCAGATTCACATAGGCTGACTTGTGGCGCATTTCGGATAATTACCGTCGGTGACAGGGTTCGTCGGAGGGTCCCGCCCCGAAACGCCACGCCGAAGATCGAGTTCCGGCCGTTAACCCCCGTGCGGTCGGGCAGACTCGAAGCAGGCCCGAAGCAAATCTCCCGGGAAGAGGGTGAGTCGTGTGGACCGCTGCATCGTCCTGGTGGACGCCGGGTATCTGCTGGGGGCCGCCGCGAGTCTCCTCGCCGGAGAACCGTCGAGATCCAGGATCACCGTCGACCACGCCGCCCTCGTCCAGGGCCTGCGCGAACAGGCGGAATCCGAGACCGAACGGCCGCTGCTGCGGATCTACTGGTTCGACGGCGCCCCCGACCGCGTCCCCCAGCCCGAACACCGCAGACTGCGCGTCATGCCCCGGGTCACCGTCCGGCTGGGCGCCCTGACCCGCAGCGACGGCCGCTGGGCGCAGAAGGGCGTCGACGCCGCCATGCACGCCGAGCTGACCGAGCTGGCCCGCAACCGCGCCTGCTCCGACGTCGTCCTGGTCACCGGAGACGGCGACCTGCTGCCCGGCATGATGGCCGCCAAGGAGCACGGCGTCGCCGTCCACCTGTGGGCCGTACAGGCCGCCGACGGCGACTACAACCAGTCCGAGGACCTGGTCGCCGAGGCCGACGAACGGCGCGTCCTGGACCGTACGTGGATCACCAAGGCCGTACGCGCCAAGGACCTCGGCGGGGTCTGCGCGCCGCCGCCCGTGCCGCGGCCCGAGATCGCCGCCATCCTCTCCGCGCCGCTGCCCGAATCCAGCCTCGCGCCCACCTCCGAGCGGCCCGCGGAGCAGAGCGAGCACCCCTCCGCCCCCGCCGACAACGGCACCCGGGAACGCCCCGCCGCCAAGGGCGTCCCCACCCCCAAGGACCTCGCGGCCCTGCGCGCACCCGGCGCCCAGGCCGCCGTCCAGCCCCCCGCCACCGCGACCCTGCGCTGGTCCTCCGACAAGGGGTGGGTCGACCGGCCCGGCACCGCCGCCGAGCCCCCCGAGGTCGCCTCGATGCCGACGCTCGCGCAGGTCACCACGGCCGAGCAGCGGTGGGCCGACCGCGAGGAGGACATCACCACCGTCGGCGGCGACCCCTTCGAGGTGGGCCAGGTCTTCGCCCGCCGCTGGATGGGGCGCCTCGGCGACCAGGGCCATCTCCAGAAGCTGTCCGGCATGTACCCGCGCATCCCGCACCGCATCGACGGCGAGCTGCTGCGGTACGCGGCCCGCTTCGGCCTCCTCGCCCACAAGGACGACCAGATCGACGAGCACGACCGCTACGCCATCCGGGCGGGGTTCTGGCGCGAGATCGACGTTCGGACGGCGGCCGAGCAGGCGCCCGCGGCGGACTGAACCGGGCACTCCGGACGCCCCCGACGGCGAGCGGGGGTCGCCGACCCCGTACCCTCGTCCCTTGTGAGTACGCGCGCGGCATCGACCATTCGGCACCGGGACGAGGTCGTGTGTGCCGTACGCGGACTGACCAAGACCTATCCGGCGGTCCGAGGCCGGCGCGGCGCTCCCGCGGCCCCGGAGGTCCGTGCCACCGACGACGTACGGCTCGAGGTGCGGCGCGGTGAGATCTTCGGTCTGCTCGGGCCCAACGGCGCCGGCAAGACCAGCGTCGTCCGGCAGGTGACCGGGCTGATGCGGCCGGACACCGGCACCGTGGAGATCCTCGGGCACGACATCGTGCGTCACCCGGAACGGGCCGCGCGCATCCTCGCCTACCTCGGCCAGGAGTCCACCGCCCTCGATGAACTCACCGTCTCCCTCGCCGCCGAGACCACCGGACGCCTGCGCGGTCTTCCCCTGCGCGAGGCCCGGCGCGAACGGGACGCCGTACTCGACGAACTCGGGCTCACCCCGATCGCCGGGCGGCCGCTGCGCAAGCTGTCCGGCGGACAGCGGCGGCTGGCCTGCTTCGCGACCGCGCTGGTGGGGGAGCGGCCGCTGCTGGTGCTGGACGAGCCGACCACCGGCATGGACCCCGTCGCCCGGCGTGCCGTGTGGTCCGCGGTGGACCGGCGGCGCGCCGAGCGCGGCACCACCGTGCTGCTCGTCACCCACAACGTGATCGAGGCCGAGACGGTCCTCGACCGGGTCGCCGTCCTAGACCGCGGCCGGGTCATCGCCTGCGACACACCGTCGGGGCTCAAGGAGCAGGTCGCCGACGAGGTACGGGTGGAACTGGTGTGGCGCGAGCGGGCGCCGCTGGACGTCCCCGAGGTCGCCGCGCTGCGCGAGCGGGCCGTGGAGTCCGGGCGCCGCTGGACGCTTCGGCTGGGGCCCGAGGAGGCCCGTACGGTCGTCGCCACCGTCACCGGCGGGGCCGCCTTCGCCGCCCTGGACGATTTCACTCTCGCCACGCCGAGCCTGGAGGACGTCTACCTGGCGCTGGGCGGGGCCGCCCGGCAGGGGTTGGTGAGGGTGTGAGCAGGATCGTCCCCGCATCCGTACCGAACAGGGCGACACCGAACAGGGCGACACCGAACAGAGCGACACCGAACAGAGCGACATCGAACAGGGCGACCACCGGACCCAAGAGGAGCAACGCGACGTGAGTGTCGTACCCGCAGAGGTTCTGCCGGGCAGCGCCCTGGCCGTGGACGAGCAGCCGGTCCGGCAAGCGGCCGAGCTGGCGCCGCGCGCGCGGCTGTGGCCGTCGATGGCGGCCGTGTACCGCGCGCAGCTGTCCCGCGCGCGGGTGGCCCGCATCCCCCTGCTGTTCGTGGCCACCTTCCAGTCGGTCGGCATCCTGATCATGATGCGCGGGGTCGTCGAGGGCGGACGCGAGGCGGAGGCCGTGGTGGCCGGCTCGGCGGTCCTCGTCGTCGCCTTCGTCGCGCTGAACCTCCTCGCGCAGTACTTCGGGCAGCTGCGGGCCAGCGGCGGCCTCGACCACTACGCCACGCTGCCGGTGCCGCCAGCCGCCGTGGTGCTCGGCGCGGCGGGCGCGTACGCGTCCTTCACCGTGCCGGGGACGCTGGTGACCGCGGTGTTCGGCTCGCTGCTCTTCGGGCTGCCGCTGACCCACCTGTGGGTGCTGGCGCTGGTCATCCCGCTGTCCGGCGCCGCGCTGGCCGGGCTCGGCGCGGCCTTCGGGCTGCTCGCCCCGCGCCCGGAGCTGGCCACCGTGCTGGGCCAGCTGGGCATGTCGGCGGCGCTGCTCCTCGGCGTGCTGCCGCCCGACCGGATGCCGGAGCCGGTGCGCTTCACCCGCGATCTGCTGCCGTCGACGTACGGCGTGGAAGCTCTCGCGCGGACCTTCCGGCCGCACCCCGACTGGGCGTTCGTGCTGGGCGACCTCGCGGTGTGCGCGGTGGTCGGCGTGGTCTCGCTGGCCGTCGCCACCTGGGCGTACCGTCGGGCCGCCGTCCGATGACGCACGGCACAGGCACGCCTGGCACGATGTCAGGGTGACCGCACCGCTGACTCCTCCTCCGCCGCCGCACGAACCGTCCCCGCGCGACGCCTGGCCGTCGCCCGGGGCGTACCCCGGTACGGCCGCCGCGCCGCACGACGCCGGGCACGGACAGGACGGGCCCGGGATGAGGACGGAGCTGCGGGAAGCCGCCGTGATCACCGTCCTGGTCGCGATCACCGGGGTGGCGCTGGGACTGCTGTGGGTGTGGCTGGCGCCGCGCGTCCCGCTGGTCGGGGAACTCACCGACGGCAGCTGGGTCGTCTACCTCGAGGACACCGAGGGCGAGCAGGCCGTCGGGGTGGACGGCACGTTCGCCCTGCTGGCCGTGGCCTGCGGTGCCGTGAGCGCCGCCGCCGTGTTCGCCTGGCGCCGCCGCGGGGGCGTGCCGCTGGTCGTGGCGCTGGCCCTCGGCGGACTGCTCGGCTCGCTGCTGGCGTGGCGGATCGGTGTCTGGCTCGGGCCCGGCCAGGACGTGATCGCCCAGGCGAAGGCGGCGGGCAAGGGCGTCACCTTCTCGGCCCCGCTGAAGCTGAGCGCCAAGGGCGCGCTGCTGGCCTGGTCCCTGGCCGCCCTGCTGGTGCACCTGGGCCTCACGTCACTGTTCGGCCCGCGGGACCCCGAGACGTTCGGACAGGGGCCGCTGCAGAAGGACCCGTACGGGGCACCGCTGACGTAGGGCGTCGGCGGCACCGGGTCTCGTCGCCGGGGGCCGGGGGTTTCCCGGTTGGGCTTCCGATGGCGTGCCCTGGCCGCCTTGCCCGCCTTGCCTGTTCTGGTCGGTGGGCCTTCGCCCGTTGTCGAGGTGGGCCTCTCCGTGTCTGGGTGTGGGTGTCGGCGGCGCCGGGGTCGGTTTTTCGCATCCTGGGCGCAGCAGGCGGGCCCGGTGCTGTGTGTGGTGCGGGGGTTCGGCGGGGTGTCCGCCGGGGTCGTGCCGGGGGTTTTCCCGGGTGGGCGGCGGATGGCGTGCCCTGGCCGCCTTGCCCGCTCTGGTCGGGTGGGCCCTCGCTGTCGTCGGAGTGGGCCTCCCGCGTCTGCGCGCGGCCGAGAGGTCTACGCGCGGCCGATGGGCGCGAGGACCGCTTCCGTGAGCTTGGCCAGGTCGGTGGGGGAGAGTTCGACCTCCAGGCCGCGGCGGCCCGCCGAGACGCAGATCGTGGCGTGGGCCTCCGCCGAGTCGTCGAGGACCGTGGCGAGTCTCTTGCGCTGGCCCAGCGGGGAGATCCCGCCGCGGACGTAGCCCGTGGTGCGTTCCGCGAGGGCCGGGTCGGCCATGGCCGCGCGCTTGCCGCCGACGGCCGCCGCGAGGGCCTTCAGGTCCAGTGAGCCGGCGACCGGGACCACGGCGACCGTCAGGGTGCCGTCCACATCGGCCACGAGGGTCTTGAAGACCCGGTCGGGGGAGACGCCGATGGCCTCGGCCGCCTCCTCGCCGTAGGAGGGGTGGGCCGGGTCGTGGTCGTAGGCGTGGACCGTGAACTCCATGCCCGCCGCCGTCAGGGCGACGGTCGCGGGCGTGCCACCGGACTGCTGCTGCTTCTTCGACTTCTTCGCCATCAGGGCCTTCTCGTGCGTCAGTTGAGACTCGTCGGCCCGCGGGTCAGGTCCGCCGCGGGCAGCGAGGGCAGGCTACGGAGGATGGCCGTCTCCGCGCGCAGGAGTTTCAGCTCGTCGCGCAGCCGGGAGGCGGTGTCCGGGGCCTGGAGAAGCCGCTGCTTGGTGGGCGTGTCGAGCATCATCGCAGCCGCCACCAGGTACGACACCACGGACGGCTCGTCGGGCAGGTCCGCCCCGGTGGACAGGGAACGTTCCCGGGCGCCCGCGAGGCGCTTCTGGTACTGGCGGAAGGCCCGCAGCACGCCTTCGGCGAGCGTGCCCGCCTCGTCTCCCGGCTCCTCCGTCAGCTCCTCCAGCTCCCCCGTGAGGAACGGGCCCGAGGCGTCCACCGACACCAGCCGCACCCGGGTCGTCCCGGTCGCCAGCACCTCGAAGGTGCCGTCGGCCCGCTCCCGGACGGTCGCCGCGTCGGCGACGCAGCCGACCGCGTGGAACGCCTTGAGCGGGTCGTCGCCGAATCCGGCGGCGGGACCCCGCTGGAGCGGCGCGGTCTGGTCCGGCATGCCCGGGGCGGCCGGTGCCACCTCATGGCCGTCGCGGATCGCGACGACGACGAACCGGCGCGGTTCCTCCTCGGGGGTTTTCAGCAGATCGCGCATCAGGGCGCGATAGCGCTCCTCGAACACGTTGAGCGGAAGCACCAGCCCCGGGAAGAGGACGGTGTTCAGCGGGAAGAGCGGCAGCCGGACGGTGGTCACGCCGCAGAAGCCTAGTGGTCCGCGGGGTGGGCGCGTTCCCCGTGCCCACCCCGCGGATGCCCCGCGGGCTCCGCGGACGGTTGCGAGCACACGTTCTCGCGCACCGCCAGGAAGTGTCCCAGCGGGTCGTCCGACAGCCGGCCCCACGGGAAGGACGTGGCGTACGGGCCGATCAGGCGCAGTTGGGTGAGGGCGTCGGCCCGGCGGCCGAGCCGGACCAGGACGTACGTCAGGAGGTTGCGGATCTCGGCCGTCCAGGGGTCGGAGCCCGGGAAGCGGGCGGACAGCCCGATCGCGCGGTCGGCGGCCGCGTCGAGGCGCTCGCGCGGCACCTCGGGTCCGCAGCCGTCGGTGAGGTAGGCGAAGACGGCACGTACCGGCAGCGCCTGGACGAGCGAGCCGGCCGGGGCGTCCTGAGCCGCACGGTCGGCGAAGTCGAAGCACTCCCGGTGGGAGCCGTGCCAGGACTCGGCCAGATAGCGCTTGGCGGCCACGTGGCAGCCGTAGTGGTGCGGGGCGCGGCGGACGGCGGCCGCCCACAGCTCGCCGAAGTACTTGGGGCCGGCGTTGGACCCGCGCGCGTGGTCCAGGGCGATCCGCCACGGCACCGGGTCGCGGTGGTCGGCCTGCGCGGCGGCCGTGACCAGCGGGCTCACCTCACGCAGCAGCTCGGCCCTGGCGGGCGAATCCCAGGCGCGCTCCACCGCGAGCTGGGCGGCCACCAGCAGGGCGTCCGGGTCGTGCGGGGCGGCGGCCCGCCATTCCTCGAACCACTCCGGGCGGGATCGCGCGAAGGACGCGAGGCGGGTGACGTATCGGTCGCGGTGTTCCCACTCGGCGCGCTCGACGGTGCCGGCCAGCAGGGCGGCGGCGGTCTCGTAGGTGCCCTGCCCGGCCGCGACCAGCGCGGGGCCCAGACGGTCGTCGGGCACGTCGAGGAGCACCTCGTCGTCGGCCGGGAGCCGGGCCCGGGCGCGGGGTGGGGGGCGGCGGCGGTCCGCGGGCGCCGGGACGCGGCCGTCCGGGAGGCGCGGATGAAGGGGGGCAGCAGAGCCATGGTTTTGCCATTGAAAAGCGGCGGGTCGGCGATGCGCCAGAGGATGTGACGAACCTCCGGAAAGTTGTACGGGGCTGGGTCAAGGACAGGTAAAAGGTGAGCGTTCTGGTCCCGGGGGTCACCTTTTCGCCGCGCCCGCCGCACCAACCACACCGGCCGCCTACCACACCGGCCACATCAACCACACCGGCCGCAGCAGCCACACCGCCACACCGGCCGCCCCAGCAGCACCGGCCAGCCCCCCCCGACAACCGTCAGCCGCGACGCAGCAGCCGGGTCGCCCCCGCGGCCACCGTCGTGGCCAGGATCCAGCCCAGCAGGATCATCGCCGTCTGCACCCACTGCCAGTCGCCCTGCAACCGCCACTGGCCTCCCTGGCCCAGGTCGATCACGGGCAGCAGCAGGTCGAGGGCGAACAGTGCCGGATTCCACGGGGGGTGCCCGTCGCGGCTGACGGGCGGAGGGTCCGCGCGCGCGAACGCCAGCGAACTCGCCGCCCACAGCACCGCCATCCACACGGCCGCCCGGCCCGGCCGGTAGCCGTAGGCCACCGTCCAGTCCTGCACGTACCCCCAGAGCTTCGCGGCCGGCGGCAGCGTCTCGCGGCGCCGGCGCTGCTTGGCGAGCAGCACCTCGCGGGCGTCCTCGTCCTCCCCGCCGGCCCGCAGCACCGCCGCCAGCCGCTCGTAAGGCTCCGGGTTGTACTCGGCGGTCGCCGCCGCCACCCACCCCAGCCGCCCGGCCAGCGGGAACGGGCCCTGCGGCACCAGGTTCTCGTACGCGAAACCGCCCATGTGCAGGCTGCCGGGGCCCGGCCAGGCGTCCGCGCGGTCCACCAGGTTGCCCACCCGCGCCCCCGACAGCACCACCTTGCCGCGCTGCGGCCTCTCCCCGAGGAAGCGCAGCTCGGGCGTCTGCACCCGGCGCAGCGACAGTTCCTGGTCGTCGGTGAAGGTGAACCGGGCCCGCTCCAGGTCGACGGCGTCCCCGAACCGCCCGTCGTCCAGGCGCACCCCGCCCCGGCACTCGAAGCGCTGGACGCGGGTCCCGTGCGCGGGAGTGGTGCCGCTCAGCGCCTGGCCGCCGAGGCCGGCCGGGGTCATGTACAGCGACCGCTCCACGGTCAGCTGGGGTGCGTTCAGCGCGAACCGGGTGTACGGGTTGGTCAGCCGGGCCCCGCGCAGGTTCAGCGAGACGCCGATCTTGGCGCTGCGCAGCCGCAGTTCGCCGTGCGACTCCAGCATCTCGGCCTGGAGGTCCTGGCCGACGGTCATGCCGTCGGCGGCGATCGAGCGGCCGGTGCGGTCGCGGTAGACGATCGCCATGTTGAGCATCAGGTCGGTGCCGATGTGCGCGTCGGTGAGCCGGACGCCGTTGTGGAAGCGGCACCGGGGCAGGTGCAGATCGCCCTCGGTCTGTAGCCGGGCCGCCTCCAGCCGCGGCACCGAGCAGTCCACCATGCGCAGCGTCGTCACCCGCGCCTCGGGCAGCAGTACGTCCCGTTCGAAGCGGCAGCGCCTCAGCTCGACGTACGGCTCGACCGTGGCGCCCGCCAGGTCGAGGCTGCCGCTGAGCTGCACGCCGACCAGCTTGAGCGAGGAGACCCGGCCGGCCAGCGCGGGCGGCCCGTCCAGCAGCAGCCAGGCCACGATCCGGGCCCGTACCGTGCGGGCCTCGCCCCAGGGGTGCCCGCCGTGCGGGTCGTCGACGACGGTGTCCCCGCTGCTGAGGTCGTACACGCTGCCGTTGCGGAAGGCCTGCCACATGCCGGCCTCGGCGGCGGTCAGGTCGTCCGGCAGGTCCCCGGCCTGGATGCCGGCCCCGTCCGTCACGCTGTTTCGGTCCCTTCGCTCGCGCACATGTTTCGCACAACCGTTCATGCCCGGTGAGTGACGCCCCGAACGCTAACCGTGAGGGCGATCTTCCGTTTCCGGCCACGTTCTGTATCAGCCATTGATACGTGCGGACGGTCTCCGATTCCGGTCTGAGAGAATTGACCACGTGCTGCAAAATCTCTCGCTGGCCCGAATCGATCTGCGCGGCGACGCCCTCCCCGAGGGCCCCGCCCTGCGCGACCTGCTGCCCCGAGCCGACTTCGACGTCTCGGCCGCCCTGGAGAAGGTGCGTCCGATCTGCGAGGCCGTGCATCATCGGGGCGACGCGGCACTGATCGACTTCGCCGAGAAGTTCGACGGCGTCCGGCTCGACCAGGTCAGGGTCCCGGCCGAGGCCCTCACCCGCGCCCTCGCGGAACTCGACCCGGCCGTGCGCGCGGCCCTGGAGGAGTCCATCCGCCGCGCCCGTCTCGTCCACCGCGAGCAGCGCCGTACGAACCACACGACACAGGTCGTGCCCGGCGGTTCCGTGACCGAGAAGTGGGTTCCGGTCGACCGGGTCGGGCTGTACGCGCCCGGCGGACGGTCGGTCTACCCGTCCTCCGTGATCATGAACGTGGTCCCGGCCCAGGAGGCCGGCGTCGAGTCGATCGCGCTCGCCTCCCCGGCCCAGGCCGACTTCGGCGGACTGCCGCACCCGACGATCCTCGCCGCGTGCGCGCTGCTCGGCGTCGACGAGGTGTACGCGGCCGGCGGCGCCACCGCCGTCGCGATGTTCGCCTACGGCACCGAGTCCTGCCCGCCCGCCAACATGGTCACCGGCCCCGGCAACATCTGGGTCGCCGCCGCCAAGCGCTACTTCACCGGCAGGATCGGCATCGACGCCGAGGCCGGCCCGACCGAGATCGCGGTCCTGGCCGACTCCACCGCCGATCCCGCCCACGTCGCCGCCGACCTGATCAGCCAGGCCGAGCACGACCCGCTGGCCGCGGCCGTCCTGGTCACCGACTCCGCCGAGCTGGCGGACGCGGTCGAGAAGGAGCTGGCGCCGCAGGTCGCGGCCACCAAGCACATCGACGACCGGATCGTCCCCGCCCTCAGCGGCAGGCAGTCCGCGATCGTCCTCGTCGACGGCATCGACGAGGGCCTGCGGGTGGTCGACGCCTACGGCGCCGAGCACCTGGAGATCCAGACCGCCGACGCCGCCGCGGTCGCCGACCGGGTGCGGAACGCGGGCGCGATCTTCGTCGGCCCCTGGGCGCCCGTGTCGCTCGGCGACTACGCCGCCGGGTCCAACCACGTCCTGCCCACCGGCGGCTGCGCCTGCCACTCCTCCGGCCTGTCGGTCCAGTCCTTCCTGCGCGGCATCCACATCGTCGACTACACGAAGGACGCGCTGGCCGACGTCGCGCACCACGTGGTCACGCTGGCGGAGGCGGAGGACCTGCCCGCGCACGGGGCGGCGATCAAGGCACGATTCGGCGGAGCCGAACAGTGGACGCGTGACCGGAAGGTACCCGAGGGCAAGTGACAGGCATCGACGACCTCCCCGTGAGGGACGAGCTGCGAGGCAAGTCCCCCTACGGCGCGCCCCAGTTGGACGTGCCGGTACGGCTGAACACCAACGAGAACCCCTACCCGCTGCCCGAGGCGCTGGTCGAGCGGATCACCGAGCGCGTCCGCGAGGCCGCCCGCGACCTCAACCGCTACCCCGACCGGGACGCCGTCGAGCTGCGCACCCGGCTCGCCGAGTACCTGACGGACGCCTCCGGGTACGAGGTCGGCGTGGCGAACGTCTGGGCCGCCAACGGCTCCAACGAGGTCATCCAGCAGCTGCTCCAGACCTTCGGCGGACCGGGCCGTACGGCGATCGGCTTCGAGCCGTCGTACTCGATGCACGGCCTCATCGCGCGCGGCACCGGCACCGGGTGGATCTCCGGGCCGCGCCACGAGGACTTCACCATCGACCTCCCGGCCGCCGAGAAGGCCGTCGCGGAGCACCGGCCGGACGTCGTCTTCGTCACCACCCCCAACAACCCCACCGGCAGCGCCGTGCCGGCCGAGACCGTCCTCGCGCTCTACGAGGCCGCGCAGGCCGCCAAGCCGTCCATGGTGATCGTCGACGAGGCGTACATCGAGTTCAGCCATGGCGCGTCGCTGCTTCCGCTGCTCGAAGGTCGGCCGAATCTCGTCGTCTCGCGGACGATGTCGAAGGCCTTCGGCGCGGCCGGACTGCGCCTCGGCTACCTCGCCGCCCACCCGGCCGTCGTGGACGCCGTCCAGCTGGTCCGGTTGCCGTACCATTTGTCGGCCGTCACCCAGGCGACCGCCCTGGCCGCCCTGGAGCACACCGGCACACTGCTCAAGTACGTCGAGCAGCTCAAGACGGAACGGGACCGGCTGGTGAGCGAACTGCTCGCGGCCGGCTACGAGGTGACCGCCTCCGACGCCAACTTCGTTCAGTTCGGCCGGTTCGAGGACGCGCACGCGATGTGGCGCGAGATCCTCGACCGCGGCGTCCTGGTCCGCGACAACGGCGTACCGGGTTGGCTGCGGGTCACCGCCGGGACCCCCGAAGAGAACGACGCGTTCCTCGACGCGGTCCGTGAGATCAAGAAGGAGCAGGGTTCATGAGCCGTGTCGGACGCGTGGAGCGCACGACCAAGGAGACGTCCGTCCTGGTCGAGATCAATCTCGACGGCACCGGAAAGGTCGACGTGGCGACCGGTGTCGGCTTCTACGACCACATGCTCGACCAGCTCGGCCGGCACGGTCTGTTCGACCTGACCGTGAAGACCGACGGCGACCTGCACATCGACTCCCACCACACCATCGAGGACACCGCCCTCGCGCTGGGCGCCGCCTTCAAGCAGGCCCTCGGCGACAAGGTGGGCATCTACCGCTTCGGCAACTGCACGGTCCCGCTGGACGAGTCCCTCGCCCAGGTCACCGTCGACCTGTCCGGCCGCCCGTACCTCGTGCACACCGAGCCCGAGAACATGGCGCCGATGATCGGCGAGTACGACACCACGATGACCCGGCACATCCTGGAGTCCTTCGTCGCCCAGGCCCAGATCGCGCTGCACGTGCACGTGCCCTACGGGCGCAACGCGCACCACATCGTGGAGTGCCAGTTCAAGGCGCTGGCCCGGGCCCTGCGCTACGCCTCCGAGCACGACCCGCGCGCGGCCGGCATCCTCCCCTCCACGAAGGGCGCGCTGTGACGGGCCTGTCGACCATCCTGATCGTCGTCGGCCTCTTCCTGGCCGGCGGCATCTACTCCTTCGTCAAGCAGGACATGCCGAGGAGCCTGATCGTGCTCCTCTCCATCGGTGCCGCGATGTGTCTGGTCGCGGGTGTGATGAGGCTGGAGGTGTGGAGTTGACCGCCGCATCCAAGAAGGTCGTCGTCTTCGACTACGGCTTCGGCAACGTCCGCTCCGCCGAGCGCGCCCTCGCGCGCACCGGGGCCGACGTCGAGATCACGCGCGACTTCGACAGGGCGATGAACGCCGACGGACTGCTGGTGCCGGGCGTCGGCGCCTTCGCCTCCTGCATGAAGGGCCTGCGGGCCGCGCGCGGGGACTGGATCATCGACCGCAGGCTGTCCGGCGGCCGCCCGGTGCTGGGCATCTGCGTCGGCATGCAGATCCTGTTCGCCCGGGGCATCGAGCACGGCGTGGAGACCGAGGGCCTCGACGAGTGGCCCGGCGCGGTCGAGCCGCTCCAGGCCGAGATCGTGCCCCACATGGGCTGGAACACCGTGGACGCCCCGGCCGGCTCCCGGCTGTTCGCCGGCCTGGAAGCGGACGCGCGCTTCTACTTCGTGCACTCCTACGCCGTCCAGGACTGGTCCTTCGACGTGCAGAACCCCGCGATGCAGGCCCCCACGGTCACCTGGTCGACGCACGGCAGGCCGTTCGTGGCCGCCGTGGAGAACGGCCCGCTGTGGGCCACCCAGTTCCACCCCGAGAAGTCCGGCGACGCCGGAGCCCAGCTCCTCACCAACTGGATCGGAACCCTGTGAGCAAGCTCGAACTCCTCCCCGCCGTCGACGTCCGCGACGGCCAGGCCGTCCGGCTCGTGCACGGTGAGTCGGGGACGGAAACTTCTTACGGTTCGCCCCTGGAGGCCGCCCTCGCCTGGCAGCGCTCGGGCGCCGAGTGGCTGCACCTGGTCGACCTGGACGCCGCGTTCGCACCGGCGACAACCGCGCGCTGATCGCCGAGGTCGCCGGCGCCATGGACATCAAGGTGGAGCTGTCCGGCGGCATCCGCGACGACGACACCCTCGCCGCCGCCCTCGCCACCGGCTGCACCCGCGTCAACCTGGGCACGGCCGCCCTGGAGACCCCCGAGTGGGTCGCCAAGGTCATCGCCGAGCACGGCGACAGGATCGCCGTCGGTCTCGACGTCCGCGGCACCACCCTGCGCGGCCGCGGCTGGACCCGGGACGGCGGCGACCTCTACGAGACGCTGGAGCGCCTGAACAGGGAGGGCTGCGCGCGGTACGTCGTCACCGACATCGCCAAGGACGGCACCCTCCAGGGCCCGAACCTGGAGCTGCTGCGCAACGTCTGCGCCGCGACGGACCGGCCGGTCGTGGCCTCGGGAGGGGTGTCCTCCCTCGACGACCTGCGTGCCATCGCCGAGCTGGTGCCCCTCGGTGTCGAGGGTTCCATCGTCGGGAAGGCGCTGTACGCGAAGGCGTTCACCCTGGAAGAGGCCCTGGAGGCCGTGGCGTCATGACGTCCGAAGCCGTGCGGCGCGTGCAGAGCGGAAGCCCCTGGGAAGAGACGTTCGGCTTCGCGCGCGCCGTCGCGGCGGGCGACATGGTGCTGGTGGCGGGCACGACGTCCTTCAGGGGCAGCGTGCTGCACGGGGAGGGCGACCCCTACGAACAGGCCAAGGTGGCCTTCACCAGCGCCCTGGAGGCGATCGCCGAGTTCGGGCTGGGACCCGGCTCGGTCGTCAGGACCCGGATGCACCTGGCGCACGCACGGGACGTCGACGAGGTGGGCCGGGCCCACAAGGAACTCTTCGACACCGTGCGCCCTGCCGCGACCCTGCTGGTCGTGGAGGGGTTCGTCGATCCGCGGATCCTGGTCTCCGTGGAGGTCGAAGCATTCAGAGGACATATCAGAGGACACAGAGGAGCCGTGGATTCATGACCCTGGCGGTCCGAGTCATCCCCTGCCTGGACGTGGACAACGGCCGGGTCGTCAAGGGCGTCAACTTCCAGAACCTGCGCGACGCGGGCGACCCCGTCGAGATGGCCAAGGTGTACGACGCCGAGGGCGCCGACGAGCTGACGTTCCTGGACATCACCGCCTCGTCGGGCAACCGCGAGACCACGTACGACGTGGTGCGGCGCACGGCCGAGCAGGTGTTCATCCCGCTCACCGTGGGCGGCGGCGTGCGCGCCCCTGAGGACGTGGACAAGCTGCTGCGGGCCGGCGCCGACAAGGTCGGGGTCAACACGGCCGCGATCGCCCGCCCGGAGCTGATCAAGGAGATCGCCGAGCGTTTCGGCAGCCAGGTGCTGGTCCTGTCGGTGGACGCCCGAAGGACCGAGTCCGGCTCCTTCGAGGTCACCACCCACGGCGGGCGTCGCGGCACCGGCATCGACGCCGTCGAGTGGGCCCACCGGGCCGCCGAGCTGGGCGCGGGCGAGATCCTGCTCAACTCGATGGACGCGGACGGCACCAAGGACGGCTACGACCTGGAGATGATCGCCGCCGTCCGCAAACACGTCTCGGTCCCGGTGATCGCCTCGGGCGGCGCCGGCAAGCTCGCCGACTTCCCCCCGGCCATCGAGGCGGGCGCGGACGCGGTCCTGGCCGCCTCGGTGTTCCACTTCGGCGACCTGCGCATCGGCGAGGTCAAGAACGCACTCCGCGAGGCGGGCCACCCGGTGCGCTGACCCGTGCGGCGTGGAGGTAAGCCCCGGCCACCTGGTGGTCGGGGCCTACTCGTGGGCGCGAAAGCCGACCTACCCCTTCATCTGGGTCAGCTGCACCCAGTTGCCGACCGTGTCGTCGAGGATGGCCAGGAACATCGGGCCCTGTTTCTGGGGTTCCTGGGCGAAGTGCACGCCCAGGTTGGTGAGGCGCTCGAACTCCGCCTGGAGGTCGTCCACCGAGAGCACGATGCAGGGCAGCTCCGCCTCCCGCAGGGCCGCGCGGTAGGGCTCCGCGATCGGGCCGTGGCCGGGCTCCAGCAGCAGCTGGACGTCCTGCTGGGCCCCGTCGGCCGCGCCCACGGTGACGAACGGCGTGCCCCCGCCCACGTTCATGTGCATGCGGGTCTCGAAGCCCAGGACGTCGGTGTAGAAGGCGTGGGCCTTGGCGACGTCGTCGACGTACACGCTGGTCATGGCGACCCTGATCACTGCGTGTCCTCTCAGATGCCGAGCTGTTTGCCGCTCCGCAGCGTGGTGATGGCGTCCTCCTCGCCGACCAGGTCCACCTTGGCGGCGCTCCGCCGGCCGTATAGGAAGAGCAGCAGCTCGGACGGCTCGCCCGTCGCGGTGACGACCGGCGTGCCGCGATCGGCGACCACCGTACGGCCGTCCGGGCGGCGCAGCACCAGGCCGGTCGGCGTACCGCGGCCCATCAGCCGGGCGGTGCGCTCCAGGCGCGACCACAGGGCGTCCTGGAAGACCGTGTCCAGCTCGCGGGGCGTCCAGTCGGGCTGGGCCCGCCGGACGTCCTCGCCGTGGACGTAGAACTCGACGATGTTCGACGCCTCGTCGAGCTGCTTGAGCTGGAAGGGGGAGAAGCGCGGCGGGCCGGTGCGGATGAGCTGGATCAGCTCCTCGTACGGCTTGGCGGCGAACTCCTCCATCGTCTTGTCCAGCCGCGACGCGAGCTGCTTGATGAGGAGCCCCCCGGCCGCGTCGGGCCGCCGCTCGCGCACCACCACGTGCGCGGCGAGATCGCGGGTCCGCCAGCCCTCGCAGAGGGTCGGTGCCTCCGGGCCCGCCGTTTCCAACAGGTCGGCGAGAAGGAGCCGTTCACGCTTGGCGAAAGTCGACATGCCGCCAGCCTACGGCCGCTCGGCGGGTCCGCACAGTGGACACCGGCCCGGGAGTGTCACCGCCGCGCGGCACAATGGCCCCATGACCAGCACGCCCCAGCCCGCCCGTCACCCGACCACGGCCCCTGACCGAGGCGCGTCGCACCACGGTTCCCCCTCCCGCGGCCTCGACCCGGAGATCGCCGCGCGTCTCAAGCGCAGCCCCGACGGCCTCCTGCCCGCCATCGCCCAGCAGTACGACACCGGAGAGGTGCTCATGCTCGGCTGGATGGACGACGAGGCGCTGCACCGCACCCTGACGACCGGCCGGTGCACCTACTGGTCGCGCAGCCGCCGTGAGTACTGGGTCAAGGGCGACACCTCCGGCCACTTCCAGTGGGTCAGGTCGGTCGCCCTGGACTGCGACGCCGACACCGTGCTGGTCAAGGTCGACCAGGTCGGCGCCGCCTGCCACACCGGCGCCCGCACCTGCTTCGACGCCGACGTGCTCCTCAAGGACGCCGATTCCGGCGTACCCGCCTCGGATCAGTAAGGTCGGTCGCCATGGACCTCGAGACGTTCCGCAAGCTGGCCACCGACCGCCGCGTCATTCCGGTCACCCGCAAGCTCCTCGCAGACGGCGACACCCCGGTCGCGCTCTACCGCAAGCTCGCGGCCGAGCGTTCCGGCACGTTCCTGCTGGAGTCCGCGGAGAACGGCCGCTCCTGGTCCCGGTACTCGTTCGTCGGCGTCCGCTCGGCGGCCACCCTCACCGCACGCGACGGACAGGCCCACTGGCTCGGCACCCCGCCCGTCGGCGTCCCCGCCGAGGGCGACCCGCTGGCCGCCCTGCGCGCCACCATCGAGGCCCTGCACACCCCGCACCAGGAGGGGCTGCCGCCCTTCACCGGCGGCATGGTCGGCTACCTGGGCTACGACATCGTCCGCCGCCTGGAGAAGATCGGCCCCGGCGAGCGCGACGACCTGCGGCTGCCCGAGCTGACCATGCTCCTCACCAGCGACCTCGCCGTGATGGACCACTGGGAGGGCTCGGTCCTGCTGATCGCCAACGCGATCAACCACAACGACCTCGACACGGGCGTGGACGAGGCCCACGCGGACGCCGTCGCCCGCCTGGACGCCATGGAGGCGGACCTCTCGCGCGCGGTGGCCCAGCCGCCCGCCGTCCTGCCCCCCTCCGAACTCCCCGCCTACACGGCCCTGTGGGGCGGCCCCGACTTCCAGCGGGCCGTCGAGGACGTCAAGGAGCGCATCCGCGCGGGCGAGGCCTTCCAGGTCGTCCCCTCCCAGCGGTTCGAGACGCCGTGCACGGCGACCGCGCTGGACGTCTACCGGGTCCTCAGGGCCACCAACCCCTCGCCGTACATGTACCTGTTCCGCTTCGACGGCTTCGACGTCGTGGGCTCCTCCCCGGAGGCCCTGGTCAAGGTCGAGGACGGGCGGGCCATGGTCCACCCCATCGCCGGCACGCGGCACCGCGGGGCGACCCCGCAGGAGGACCAGGCCCTCGCCGAGGAGCTGCTCGCCGACCCCAAGGAGCGCGCCGAGCACCTCATGCTCGTCGACCTGGGGCGCAACGACCTGGGGCGGGTCTGCGAGCCCGGCTCCGTGGAGGTCGTCGACTTCATGTCCGTCGAGCGGTACTCCCACGTCATGCACATCGTCTCGACGGTCACGGGCCGGGTCGCGCCGGGCCGCACCGCCTTCGACGTGCTCACCGCCTGCTTCCCGGCCGGCACCCTCTCCGGCGCCCCCAAGCCGCGGGCCATGCAGATCATCGACGAGCTGGAGCCCTCCCGCCGCGGCCTGTACGGCGGCTGCGTCGGCTACCTGGACTTCGCCGGCGACTCCGACACCGCCATCGCCATCCGTACCGCCCTGCTGCGCGACGGCACCGCCTACGTCCAGGCCGGCGCCGGCATCGTCGCCGACTCCGACCCGGTCGCCGAGGACCAGGAGTGCCGCAACAAGGCGGCGGCCGTGCTCCGGGCGGTCCACACGGCCAACCGACTGGCCGAGCACGGGAAGTAGGACAAGTGTCACGTGGGCCCCGGGTGACGGTTCGCCCGGGGTTCAGGCGATAGTGGAGTACGTGACTGCTGTTCCTCCTCCCCGTTCCGAAGCCGCCGTTCCCGCCCGGTCCGGGCGCCGGAGCCTCGCACTCGCCCTGATGTGCGGCGCGCTGGGCGCGGCGGTGGCCCTGCTCGCGACCCGGCAGCGCTGGTCGGAGGGCACGGCCACGGTGGCCGGCGGCGCCTTCCCCCTGACCGCCAAGGGCAGCGACGTCACGGGCGTCCCCGCGGCGCTCGCCATAGTGGGCCTCGCCGCGCTCGTCGCCGTCTTCGCCGTCCGCCGGGCGGGCCGCTTCGCGGTCTCCGCCCTCCTCGCGCTCTCCGGCGCCGGTATCGTCGCCGCCGCGCTGTTCGGCGCCTCCGACAGCTCGGCGCTCGACGACAAGGCCGCCAAGGCCTCCGGCGACACCTCCGCGACCGTCGCCTCCCTCACCCACACGGCCTGGCCCTACGCCGCCGCTGTGGGTGGCGCCCTGATCCTCCTGGCGGGCCTGCTCGCCCTGCGCTACGGCCGCCTGTGGCCGGCCATGTCGGGCCGCTACGAGCGCGACGGCGCCCCCCGCCTCCGGCGCAAGGCCCCGGTCGTCGACCCCGACCGGCCCGAGGACATGTGGAAGGCCCTGGACCGGGGCGAGGACCCCACGGGCACGGGCCCGGCCTGATCCACACCCGGGTCCGGTCTCCCGATGTGGCGAACCAGACTCGAACGGAAGCGACCCGAGGACCTGGCACGCATACGCGTACGGGACAATGGACGACGAGCCTCCGGCTCGGACACGTACGACCCGTACGCCACAAAGACAGCAACGAGGAGCAAGTCATGGCGGGCAGCAGCCACGGACACACCCCGGCCGCCTGGACCGGTGTCATCATCGCCTTCATCGGTTTCTGCGTCGCGGGCGCGTTCATGGTGATGGCCGAGCCGCTCGGCTTCTGGGCGGGCATGGCCATCGTCGCCCTCGGCGGTGTCGTCGGCGGCATCATGCGCGCCATGGGCCTCGGCATGCCGAAGGAAGCCCACCCGGTGCACCAGGTGACGGCGGCGCGCGAGCCGGCCGTGGCCGAGCGCTGACCCTGGCGAACGACCTCGGGTGAGGGGCGGCCGGTGCGCGACCGGCCGCCCCTCACGCGCGCGTGGGGGGCCGTCGCGGGGCACAATGCGAGGCGTGAACGCCGACAGCCACAGCGTGACGCCCTCCGCTCCCGTTCCCGTCCTGGCCCGGCTCGCGGTGCCCGCCGGGGTCCTCGCGGCCGTCGTCGGCGCCTTCGCGTACGTGGCCGCCGTCGACCCCAACGAGCCGGGCCACTACCCGGTCTGCCCCCTGCTGCGGGTCACCGGCCTCCACTGTCCCGGCTGCGGCGGCCTGCGCAGCGCCCACGCCTTCGCGCACGGCGACCTGGTGACCGCCCTGCACGCCAACGCGATGGCCGTGGCCGCCTACGCCGTGTTCGCCGTGCTGTGGACCGTCTGGGTGGTCCGCGTGGCGCGCGGCCGCCCGGTCCGCATCGAGCCCGGACCCGTCCCGCTGTGGACGCTGGGCGTGTTGCTGCTGGTCTTCACGGTTGTCCGGAACCTGCCGTACGGCGGCTGGTTGCTTCCTTGATCACCTGGCGAACGTCCAGGTAGTGGGACCGGATGCGGGGCGACGGGCCTCCTGCGGATACCATCACAGTGACCATCGATTTCTTCTGGTCGCTGGAACTGTCAACCGTCTGGAAGGGGGCCGCTCGCGTGAGTGTGCTCGACGAGATCATCGACGGAGTCCGTGCCGACCTCGCGGAGCGGCAGGCGCGCGTCAGCCTCGACGAGCTCAAGGAGCGCGCGGCCAAGGCCCCCGCCGCCAAGGACGGGGTCGCCGCGCTCAGGGGCGACGGCGTCAAGGTGATCTGCGAGGTGAAGCGCTCCAGCCCCTCCAAGGGCGCGCTGGCAGCGATCGCCGACCCGGCCGCACTGGCCGCCGACTACGAGGCGGGTGGCGCCGCCGTCATCTCCGTCCTCACCGAACAGCGCCGCTTCGGCGGCTCGCTCGCCGACCTCGAAGCGGTTCGCGCGCGCGTCGACATCCCGGTGCTGCGCAAGGACTTCATCGTCACGTCGTACCAGCTGTGGGAGGCCCGCGCGTACGGCGCCGACCTCGCGCTGCTGATCGTCGCCGCCCTCGACCAGTCGGCCCTGGAGTCGCTGATCGAGCGTGCCGTCTCCATCGGCCTCACCCCGCTCGTCGAGGTGCACGACGAGGACGAGGTCGAGCGCGCGGTGGACGCGGGCGCCAAGCTGATCGGCGTCAACGCGCGCAACCTCAAGACCCTCGAGGTGGACCGGAGCACGTTCGAGCGGCTCGCCCCCGAGATCCCGGACCACCTCGTCAAGATCGCCGAGTCCGGCGTCCGGGGCCCGCACGACCTCATCGCCTACGCCAACGCCGGCGCCGACGCGGTCCTGGTCGGCGAGTCCCTCGTCACCGGCCGCGACCCGAAGACGGCGGTCGCCGACCTGGTGGCGGCGGGCGAACACCCCGCACTGCGGCACGGCCGGGGCTGACCGCCCGCTAGGCTTGGCACCGATGACGCTCCCGATCACGCTCACGGCCACGGACCGGTACGCCCGCCTCGCGCGCGGCTGCCGCCCCCGTGGCTGCCGCGCGCCCGCCCGCCGGGTGCACGGCCGCAGGGTGCGGTACGTCATCGGGGACGAGCCCGGACAGGTCAACGGACGGCGATGGCAGCGCGCCCCCCAGGGGCGCGGGGCACTGCCTGACCATGTGGTTCCACCGCATGGGCGCGACCGGCCGCTCACGGCCTGAGGTCGTCCGACAAGCTCCGCCCCCACGGCGAACCGTGTTCTCCACAAACTCACCGTGAGGTTTCCGCATGCCCAGCGAGTTCTTCATTCCCGACCCGGACGGTCAAGTCCCCAGCGCCGAAGGCTACTTCGGTGCCTTCGGCGGCAAGTTCATCCCGGAGGCCCTCGTCGCCGCCGTGGACGAGGTCGCCGTCGAGTACGACAAGGCGAAGCACGACCCCGAGTTCGCCCGCGAACTCGACGACCTGCTCGTGCACTACACCGGCCGGCCCAGCTCCCTCACCGAGGTGCCGCGGTTCGCCGAACACGCCGGTGGCGCCCGGGTGTTCCTCAAGCGCGAGGACCTCAACCACACCGGCTCCCACAAGATCAACAACGTGCTCGGCCAGGCCCTGCTCACCAAGCGCATGGGCAAGACGCGTGTCATCGCGGAGACCGGCGCCGGCCAGCACGGCGTCGCCACCGCCACCGCCTGCGCGCTGTTCGGCCTCGAGTGCACCATCTACATGGGTGAGATCGACACCCAGCGGCAGGCTCTCAACGTGGCCCGGATGCGCATGCTCGGCGCCGAGGTCGTCGCGGTGAAGTCCGGCAGCCGCACGTTGAAGGACGCCATCAACGAGGCCTTCCGCGACTGGGTCGCCAACGTCGACCGCACCCACTACCTGTTCGGCACGGTCGCCGGTCCGCACCCCTTCCCGGCGATGGTCCGCGACTTCCACCGCGTCATCGGCGTCGAGGCCCGCCGCCAGATCCTGGAGCGCGCCGGACGCCTGCCCGACGCGGCCGTGGCCTGCGTCGGCGGCGGGTCCAACGCCATCGGCCTCTTCCACGCCTTCATCCCCGACGCGGGCGTACGCCTCATCGGCTGCGAGCCGGCCGGTCACGGCGTCGAGACCGGCGAGCACGCCGCGACCCTCACGGCCGGCGAGCCCGGCATCCTGCACGGCTCCCGCTCCTACGTCCTCCAGGACGACGAGGGCCAGATCACCGAGCCGTACTCCATCTCGGCCGGTCTGGACTACCCGGGCATCGGCCCCGAGCACTCCTACCTCAAGGACACCGGCCGCGCCGAGTACCGCGCGGTCACCGACGACGCCGCCATGCAGGCGCTGCGTCTGCTGTCGCGCACCGAGGGCATCATCCCGGCCATCGAGAGCGCGCACGCGCTGGCCGGAGCCCTGGAGGTCGGCAAGGAGCTGGGCAAGGACGGACTGATCGTCGTCAACCTGTCCGGCCGCGGTGACAAGGACATGGACACGGCCGCCCGCTACTTCGGCCTGTACGACACCGACGCCGAGGTCGCGGCCGACGCGGCCGCCACCGCCGAGATCGAGGGGGACGCCAAGTGAGCGGCAACATCGAACTGCTGACGGACACCCTCGCCACCGCCAAGGCCGAGGGACGCGCCGCGCTCATCGCCTACCTCCCGGCCGGGTTCCCGACCGTCGACGGCGGCATCGAGGCGATCAAGGCCGTCCTGGACGGCGGCGCCGACATCGTCGAGGTGGGACTGCCGCACAGCGACCCCGTCCTCGACGGCCCCGTCATCCAGACCGCCGACGACATCGCCCTGCGCGGCGGCGTGCGGATCGCGGACGTCATGCGCACGGTCCGGGAGTCGTACGAGGCCACCGGGAAGCCGGTCCTCGTCATGACGTACTGGAACCCCATCGACCGGTACGGCGTCGAGCGCTTCACCGCCGAACTCGCCGAGGCCGGTGGGGCGGGCTGCATCCTGCCCGACCTGCCCGTGCAGGAGTCGGCGCTGTGGAGGGAGCACGCCGACAAGCACGGCCTCGCGACGGTCTTCGTCGTGGCGCCCAGCAGCCAGGACGAGCGGCTCGCCACGATCACCGAGGCGGGGAGCGGATTCGTGTACGCCGCCTCGCTGATGGGTGTCACCGGCACCCGCGAGTCGGTGGGCGCGCAGGCCCAGGACCTGGTCGAGCGCACCCGCGCGACCGGCACCGCGCTGCCCGTCTGCGTCGGCCTCGGCGTGTCCGACGCCCGGCAGGCCGCCGAGGTCGCCGGCTTCGCCGACGGAGTGATCGTCGGCTCGGCCTTCGTCAAGCGGATGCTCGACGCCCCGGACGACGCGGCCGGTGTCGAGGCCGTGCGCGCGCTGGCGGCCGAGCTGGCGAAGGGCGTGCGCGGACAGGCGTAGCAGCCCGGCACGGGAAGAATCGGTCACTCGAACGGGTGGACATGGGACCGGGGAGGCGCTGGGCGCCTCCCCGGTTCGTTTCCGGGGTGTGAGCGAGAAGAATCGTGACAGGAAGCGCACCGCCCGGGAGCGGCTGGCGGTCGAGCGTGAGAAGCAGAAGGCCGCGGAGCGGCGGCGCCGGACACTGATCGTCGCCGCGAGCGTCGTCGGCGTGCTGGGGCTGGCCGCGATCATCGGTGTCGTCGCGGCGAACGCCGGCAAGGACGACGGCGGTGACAGCGCCGGCCCGGTCGTGGCGCCCTCGGGCGCGCAGGGCAAGGACGCCCTCGCCATCCCCGTCGGCAAGGAGAGCGCCGGGTCCACGCTCACGGTGTGGGAGGACTTCCGCTGCCCGGCCTGCAAGTCCTTCGAGGACACCTACCGCTCGACGATCCATGAGCTGACCGACGCCGGAAAGCTCAAGGTGGAGTACCACCTGGCCAGCATCATCGACGGCAACATGGGCGGCAGCGGCTCCCGCACCGCGGCCAACGCCGCGGCCTGCGCCCAGGACGTCGGGAAGTTCCCCGCCTACCACGACGTGCTGTACGAGAACCAGCCGCAGGAGACGGACGACGCGTTCGCCGACCACGACAAGCTCTTCGAACTCGCCGGCAAGGTCGACGGCCTCGTGACACCCGCCTTCCGCACCTGTGTGGAGGAGGGCACCCACGACAGCTGGGTCGGGAAGTCCAACCAGGCCTTCACCGGCGGCGGTTTCACCGGCACCCCGACCGTCCTGTTCAACGGCAAGAACATCTATCAGGACCAGACGATGACGCCGGCCAAGCTGAAGAAGATGGTGGAGGAGGCCGACCAGGGGTGAGCCCCGCTCACCGCCCCGTTATGGAGCCGTAGCCGGGCTGCCCGCCGTGGGCCCGGCCCGGCACGGTAGCGTCGACCCTGCCATGGAACTTGCCTACATTCCCAGCCCGTCGCGCGGAGTGATCCACCTCGGCCCCATTCCGCTGCGCGGCTACGCCTTCTGCATCATCATCGGTGTCTTCGTCGCCGTCTGGCTCGGCAACAAGCGCTGGCTGGCCCGGGGCGGGAGGGCCGGCACGGTGGCCGACATCGCCGTCTGGGCCGTTCCCTTCGGCCTGGTCGGCGGCCGGCTCTACCACGTGATCACGGACTACGAGCTGTACTTCAGCGAGGGCCGCGACTGGGTGGACGCCTTCAAGATCTGGGAGGGCGGCCTCGGCATCTGGGGTGCCATCGCCCTCGGCGCCGTGGGCGCGTGGATCGGCTGCCGCCGCCGGGGCATCCCGCTGCCCGCCTACGCCGACGCCATCGCGCCCGGCATCGCCCTCGCGCAGGCGATCGGCCGCTGGGGCAACTGGTTCAACCAGGAGCTGTACGGCAAGGAGACCGACCTGCCCTGGGCCGTGCACATCACGTCCTCCCTGGACGGCCGGGTGCCGGGCCACTACCACCCGACGTTCCTGTACGAGTCGCTGTGGTGCGTCGGTGTCGCCCTCCTCGTCATCTGGGCCGACCGTCGCTTCCAGCTGGGCCACGGACGGGCGTTCGCGCTGTACGTCGCCGCCTACTGCGCCGGTCGGTTCTGGATCGAGTACCTGCGCGTCGACGACGCTCACCACATCCTCGGCCTGCGCCTGAACAACTGGACCGCGCTGGTCGTGTTCGTGCTGGCCGTGGTGTATCTCGTGCTCTCGGCGAAGAAGCGGCCGGGGCGCGAGACCGTGGTGGAACCCGGAGCGGACGACCCCGCCACGGACGGGTCCGAAGCCGACGGTGACGCCGAGGACGGGGCGAAGGCCGAGTCCCCGGAGGCTACGGCGGACGACGGCAAGGCGGATGGCGCGGACGACGGCAAGGCGGACGGCGCGGACGACGTGAAGAACCCCGCCGAGTCCGATTCCGAGTCCAAGGCCGAGTCCAAGTCCGAGTCCGAGTCGGCAGGCAAGAAGAGCTGACGGCAGGTTCTCCGCAGGTTCTACGACGACGAGGGCGCCCGGGGTCTCCGGGCGCCCTGTCGTGCGTGACCGTCAGGTCCGGCGGGCCAGCGACAGCGTCCGCCGGGCCGACGCGACCACCGCCGCGTCGACGAAGCGGCCGTCCGGCAGGGCCTGCGCGCCCGGCTCGGCCGCCGCGGCCTTGACGACGGTCTCCGCCTCCTCGACCTCCCGCTGGGTGGGCAGGTAGGCCCGTTCGATGATCGGGAGCTGGCGGGGGTGGATCGCCGACCGGCCCAGGAAGCCCAGGCTGCGGCCATGGGCGCAGGAGGACGCCAGGCCTTCGAGGTCGCGGATGTCGGGGTGGACCGACTGCGGCGGCGGGGCCAGGCCGGCCGCCCGCGCGGCGACGATCACCCGGGAGCGGGACCAGTCCAGGCCCGCGTCCGCCCGCAGGCCGAGGTCGGCCCGCAGATCGGCCTCGCCCAGAGAGAGGCCGCACAGGTCGGGGTGGGCGGTGGCGATGGCGTAGGCGTGCTCGACGCCGAGGGCCGTTTCGAGGAGGGCGTACAGCGGGCGGGGGCCGTGCTGCGCGAGGCGCGTGGCGATCCGGGTGACCTGGACGGGTGACGTCACCTTGGGAAGCCGCAGCCCGCGGACGCCGGGGAGGGCGGCCACGGCCTTCAGGTCGGCGGTGGCGAGGGGGCCGTCCAGGGCGTTGACCCGGACGTGGACCGGGACCGGCTGTTCCTCGGAGAGCAGCTCCGCGGTGGCCGCGCGGGCGTATTCCTTGCGGTCGGGTGCGACCGCGTCCTCCAGGTCGATCACGACGACGTCCGCCCCGCAGCGGAGGGCCTTGGCGACGATGTGCGGGCGGTCGCCGGGGACGTACAGCCAGGTGAGCGGGAAGGTCACAGGGCGCCCTCCGTGCGCAGGGCCGTCAGGTCGGCCTGGGTGAGGCCCAGTTCGGTGAGGACCGCCTCGGTGTCCGCCCCGTGGGGGCGGCCGGCCCAGCGGATCGCGCCGGGGGTGGAGGAGAGTCGGAACAGGACGTTCTGCATGCGGATCGGGCCGAGTTCGGGGTCGTCGACCGTGGTGACGGTGTCGAGGGCCTGGTACTGGGGGTCGGTCAGCACGTCCCGTACGTCCTGGATCGGGGCGATCGCCGCTTCCGCCTTCTCGAAGGCGGCGAGGACGTCGGTGCGGGTGCGGGCGGCGATCCAGGTGCCGACCGCCGTGTCGAGCACGTCGGCGTGGGCGGCCCGTTCGGCGCCCGTCGCGAACCACGGCTCGTCGATCAGCTCGGGGCGGCCGACCAGCCGCATCACCCGCTCCGCCACCGACTGGGCCGAGGTCGACACGGCGACCCAGGTGCCGTCGGCCGTGCGGTAGGTGTTGCGCGGGGCGTTGTTCGCGGAGCGGTTCCCGGTGCGTTCCTGGACGTATCCGAGCTGGTCGTACCAGAGGGGCTGCGGGCCGAGGACGGTCAGGATCGGTTCGATGATCGCCATGTCGACGACCTGGCCCTCGCCGGTGCGGTCGCGGGCGGCGAGGGCCGTCATGACGGCGTACGCCGTGGCCAGGGCCGCGATGGAGTCGGCGAGGCCGAACGGCGGCAGGGTCGGGGGCGCGTCCGGTTCGCCGGTGATGGAGGCGAAGCCGCTCATCGCCTCGGCGAGGGTGCCGAAGCCGGGGCGGTGGGCGTACGGGCCGAACTGACCGAAGCCGGTGACGCGGGCGAGAACCAGCCGGGGGTTCGCCGCGGACAGCTCCTCCCAGCCGAGGTCCCACTTCTCCAGGGTGCCGGGGCGGAAGTTCTCGATGATCACGTCGGCGGTCGCCGCGAGGCGCAGCAGGGTGGCGCGTCCGCCGGGCCTCGACAGGTTCAGGGTGATCGCGCGCTTGTTGCGGCCGAGGAGCTTCCACCACAGGCCGACGCCGTTCTTGGAGGGGCCGTGGCCCCGGGACGGGTCCGGTTTCGACGGGTGCTCGATCTTGATGACCTCCGCGCCGAAGTCGCCGAGCATGGTGGCGGCGAGGGGGCCGGCGAAGAGGGTGGCCAGGTCGAGGACGCGCAGGCCGTCGAGGGGTGCGTCGCGGGTGCCGGTGTCGTCGGTCCCGGTCGTGGTGCGGGCGTTGTCGGGTTCGGTCATGACGTGTACCGCTTCTCGATCTCGGAGCGGTACGGCATCGAGGCGGAGGCGCCCGGCCGCTGGACCGAGAGCGCCGCCGCGGCGGCGGCCCAGGCCAGGGCCTCCCGTAGGGGACGGTCCTCGCCGAGGGCCACCGCGAGGGCACCGACGAAGGTGTCGCCCGCGCCGGTGGAGTCCACGGCGGTCACCCGCGGGGCGGGTACGGTCACGGGCTCGGTGCCGTGGGCGGCGTAGAGGCTGCCCGCCGCTCCGAGGGTGACGACGACCGCCGGGACGGTGTCGAGGAGGGCGAGGGCGGCCTCGCGCGGGTCGGATCGGGCCGCGCTCGGCGGATCCGGTCGGGCGGAGCGAGCCGGCCCTCGATCCAACTCCATCACGATGTACGGCCGTTCGTCCTCCTCGGACGTCGTCGTGCACCACGAGTGTGCTGGGTGGCGAGCTGGGTGACGCGCCATGGTCCTGCCCTCGGGCGCGCTGAAGCCGGCGATGTAGCCGACGACGGGTTTGGTGACGTGGTCGCGGACATAGCTGGAGCAGCAGGGCGTCGGCGGAGGCGATGAGGACCTCGTCGCCGGGGACGAGGTGGTCCACGGTGCCGTTCGCGCCGGGGACGACGACGATCGCGTTGCCGCCCTCGTCGTCCACGACGATGTGCGCGGTGCCGGAGGGGGACTCGACCGTGCGCAGGTGGTCGGTGTTGACCCCCGAGTGTTCGAGTGTGGAGCGCAGGCGGGTGCCGAAGGAGTCGTTGCCGACCGCGCCGATCACCGAGACGGTGCCGCCCGCACGGGCGGCGGCGACAGCCTGGTTGGCGCCCTTGCCGCCGGGGATCGTTCGGAACTCCCGTCCCGTCACGGTCTCCCCGCGCTGCGGGGCCTTCTCGACGTAGGCGACGAGGTCCATGTTCGTGCTGCCGAGCACGACGATGTCGGTCATGGGCGTGCAGCCTCCCGGTGGGTGAGGTGGGCGAGGGTGTCGAAGCCGGTGCCGTCGAAGTCGGCGACGGAGGTGGCGAGACGGTTCTTGAGCGGGGCCGTCCAGCGGTCGGGGAGGGCGGCCGGGGCGCCGGCCAGGAGCGCGGCGACGCTGCCCGCGGTGGCGCCGTTGGAATCGGTGTCCCAACCCCCGGACACGGCACGGCAGACGGAGCCGGTGAAGTCGCCGTCGGCGTGGGTGAGGGCGGCGGCGATCAGGGCCGTGTTGGGGATGGCGTGGACCCAGTGGTGGGCCGCGCCGTGCGTGGCGTGGAGTCGGTCCACGACCGTGTCGAAGTCGGGGTGCTCGTGGGCGAGTCCGATCGCGTGGGTGACGGCCCGGAACAGGCGGGAACGGGGTGGGACGACCGTGAGGCCCGCGCGCAGACAGGCGTGGACGTCGTGGCCGCCGGTCGCGGCGACGGCGATGGTGGCCGCCGTGAACATCGCCGCGTAGACGCCGTTCGCGGTGTGGGTGAGGGTGGCGTCCCGGTGCGCCTGCTCGGCCGCGGCGGCGGGGGCCCCGGGGTTGGTCCAGCCGTGGACGTCGGCGCGGATCAGGGCGCCGATCCACTCACGGAAGGGGTTGCGGTGGCGGGCGGTGTGCGGGGGCTCGATGCCGTGGAGGAGGTTGCGGTAGGCGAGGCGTTCGGCGGTGAACGTGCGGCCGGCGGGGAGTTCGTCGAGCCAGAGCTGTGCCACGTCGGTGGTCGTGAAGGTTCTGCCGTGCCTCCGGAGCAGGAGGAGGTTGAGGAGGGGGTAGTTGAGGTCGTCGTCCTCGGGCATGCCGTCGATGTTCTCGGCGAGGGAGGTCCGCGCCGAGCGGCGGTTCCAGGGGTGTGCCTCCAGCAGGGCCGGGGGGACGGCCTTCGCGGTGAAGTAGGTGGTGAGGGGCCAGTTTCCGGTGGCGGCGGCCAGGGCGCGGATGCCGTCCAGGGGCAGCTTCTCCACCGGTTTGCCCAGCAGGCAGCCGGCTGCCCGGCCCAGCCAGGCGGCTTCCAGGGCGGCCGGGGCGAGGGCCCCGCCCCGCCTGCCCGCGGGCTCGGCGGGCCACGCCGGGCAGGCGGCCCTGATCTTCGGGAGGTCCGTCGGCTCGTCCTCCGCCAAGGCGCTCGGCAGGTCCGCCAGTTCGTCCAGCAGGTCCTCGGCCAGGAGGCGCAGATAGCGGGACGCAAGCCGGGGGGAGGCGCCGGCCCGTTCCGGGGCCTCCCGGCCGCCCGCCGCTCGCCAGCGGGCCGCGACCGACGCAGGTTCGCGGCCGTCCTGGGCCGCCTGCCGGAGTTCGTGGCCGACGAGGTCCTCCGGTTGCACCCAGGTCAGGCGGAGCATCACCGGACCCCGAGGCCGGCGAACGCCCGCTCGTGCGCCCTGCGGCGGCGGACGTCCTTGTCGAAGATCTCCCGGGCGACCTCGGTGAGGGCCGTCGCCGGTGACCACAGGTCCAGGCGGCTGGCCTCCGCGACCCGCTTCGACCACTCGTCCGGCACGGCGGAGCCCAGGGCGCCGGTCACCGCGCCGGCCATCGTCGCGATCGAGTCGCAGTCACGGCCGTAGTTCACCGCCCCCAGCACCGCGTGGCGGTAGTCGCCGCCGGCCACCAGCACCATGCCGAGGGCGACGGGGAGTTCCTCGATGGCGTGCAGCCGGGAGGGGCGGCGGGCGGCCAGGGAGGGCTGCCGGTAGTCGGGGCCGACGGTGTCGTAGGGGGCCACCGCCTCCCGGAGCGGGGCCAGCGCCGACTCGAAGTCCTGGTGCCGCGAGGCCACTTCGCAGACCTGCTCGATCGCCGCCCGGGTGCCGTCCTTGGCCAGCGACAGGCAGGCCGCCACCACCGAGTCGGGCGTCGCACCGGGTGCGCAGGCCGCGGCCACCGCCGCCGCGAAGACGCCCGCCGCCTCACGGCCGTACGACGACTGGTGGGCGCCCGCCAGGTCGATCGCCTCGGCGTAGGCCGCCGCCGGGTCGGCCGCGTTGACCAGGCCGACCGGGGCCATGTACATCGCCGCACCGCAGTTGACGATGTTGCCGACGCCTGCCTCGCGCGGGTCGACATGGCCGTAGTGGAGCCTGGTGACCAGCCACTTCTCCGCCAGGAAGAGACGCTGGAGGGGGAGCGCCTCGGCCTCCAGTTCCGGGATCCAGCGCGGGTTGGTCATCAGGTCGGGGACCAGGTGGCCGGCGAGCGCGTACGCGTCGAGGTGGTCGCGGACCGTGGTGTAGACCCTGATCAGCGCGTGGGTCATCAAGGTGTCGTCGGTGACGTGGCCGTCACCCTTGTGGTACGGCGCGATGGGGCGGGCCGTGCGCCAGTCGTCGCCGTTCCAGGGGCCGACGATGCCGTGCACCCGGCCGCCGTGGCGCTGGAGGATCTGGTCGGGGGAGTAGCCCTCGACCGGCCCGCCGAGGGCGTCGCCGACGGCCGCGCCGACGAGGGCGCCGGTGACGCGTTCCTCCAGGGTCGCGCTCCTTGGGGCTCCCCTCTCCCGGGCTCCTCCGGATCCTCCGCCGCTTTCTTCTGTTTTGGGTGTCATGGGCCGAATCATCCTCCTGTAGCGGCCGGTTGTGTGGCTTCCAGCAGTTCGGCGAGTTCCACCAGGTCGGTGCCGGTGAGGCGGGGCAGGGCGCAACCGGAGAGCGTGCGGCAGGCGTCGCGCCAGCTCGCCGGGATCGACGCCGCTCCGCCCAGCGCGCCGGTCAGCGCGCCCGCGAGCGCGGGGGCGGAGTCCGCGACCCGCGACAGACAGGCCGCCGCCGGTACGGCCTCCGCGATACGGCCGCCCGAGGCGGTGGCCAGCGCCAGGGCGACCGGAACGGTCTCGGCGGCGGCGATGCCGTAGCTGTAGACGTGGTCCACGATCTGGTGCTCCAGCAGCGGGACCAGGGCGAACGCGCTCTCCGCGATCTGGGCGAGGGCGAGCGCCTGGCGGGCGTTGCGGCCGATCTCCGTGGCCTCGGGGAGTTCGGCGAGCGCGGCGGCCACGCAGGTTCCGGTGTCCGCGCCGGCCAGCGCCAGCGAGAGGGCCGCCGCCATCGCGCGGGCGCCGTGCACGCCGTCGCCGTCCTGGGTGTAGCGGGCGTCGAACTCGGCCAGTTCGGCGGCGAGTCGGGGGTCACCCGGGTGGGCCACCGCGAGCACGCAGGCACGGATGCAGGCGGCGTCGTCGAAGTAGTGCGGGTTGTCGTGGCCGGTGGCGGGCGGGCGCAGGCCGGTGGCCAGGTTGCCGAGGCCGGCCCGGACGGAGATACGGGCGCGCAGGGGAAGTACGGCCGACTCCACCTCGGGGGCGCGTTCGGCCGCCGCCGCGACCTCGCTGGCGATCGCGTTCCAGGTCAGGTCGATGGCGGCGCGCATACGGCGCTGGCGGCTGAGGTCGCCGAGGACGGTGTCGTCGCCTGCCCGCAGGACCGCCTCCGCGGCGAAGGCCGCCCATTCGGCGTCGTCGGACGGGCCGAGGCGGAGGGGTTCGGGGGGTTGGTTGAGCGCGATGGGGACGGGGAGGGTGGTCGTCGCGTTCTGTTCGGCGAAGGTGTCCAGTTCGCGGGTGAGGCGGCGGGTCCACTCCGGCATGCGGGCGGCGCGGTGGCGGGCCGCGGGCCAGCCGGCGGCGTCGCCCGCGGCGAGGCCGAGGAGGAGGCCCTCGGTACGGCGGAGGGCTCTTCCGGCCTCGGTTTCGCCTCCGGCCGGGGAGTGCCCGATGCCCGCATGGGCGGTGTGGCGGAGGGCTCTTCCGGCCTCGGCTTCGCCTCCGGCCGGGCAGTGCCTCACACCCGCACCGCCCGTGCGGGCATCGATGTCGAGTGCGGGTGGCCCCTGCGGGGGGTCCCCGCCGTCGGCGGCTGCGGGATCGGCTGTGGGGTCGGGCGCGGGGTCGGTTCCGCGACCGATCTTGGGACTGGCCGGCTTTGCCGTGGCCGTGGGGCGGGTGATCTCTCCGTCGTCGGCGGTCGCGGGACCGCTTTTGGGACTGGCCGGTTTCGCCGTGGCCGTGTGGCCGGTGATCTCTCCGTCGTCGGCGGTCGCGGGCACGGTCGGCTCAGCCGTGGGCGTGACACGCGTGGTGCCGGTGTCGGCGTCGGTGCCCGTGCCCGTGCCCGTGTCGGTGTCCGTACCCGTGCCGGGGCTCGTGCCCGTACCTGTGCCGGTGCCGGTGCTTGGACCTGCGCCGTTGTCTGGACCTGCGGCGGTGTCTGTGCCGGTACCTGTGCCGGTGCCGGTCTCCGTGTCGGTGCCGGTGCCGGTGCCGGTGTCCCTGTCATCCGTCGGCGGTGGCAGTGTCGCCGGTCCGCCCGTTGTGCCCTCGGTCCAGGGGCCCGGTGGTCTCATGAAGGCGCTCCCGGTACCAGGAGGTCGGCCACGTCCAGGATGTGGTGGCCGGACATCGACGGGAGGCAGCTGCCGCGGGCCGGGCCGATGGCCGCCGCCCAGTGCGCGGGAATCGCCGAGACCCCTGCGCGCCGCGGCGCCAGG
>NZ_MPOH02000015.1:976163-1003566 GCF_001896135.2 Streptomyces phaeoluteigriseus | reverse complement strand
GGACCCCTGCCGGCGCGCGCCAGGCGCCCGCCACCGCGGCCGTCCGTGTCGGCGTCGCGGCCCATGTTGACGGCCGTGAGGACGGACCGGGAGAAGTCGCCGTCGGCCGCCGCGTACGCGCCGAAGGCGAGGGCTACGGCCTCGGGGGCCAGATCGGTCCACGGGTAGCCGCCGATGACGACGGCGGAGCGGACCGCGCGTTCGCCGTGGTGGGCGACCGCGACCGCGCGGCGCAGGGAGCGGGCCGTCCAGGAGTCGTCGGGGATCACGGCCAGGGCGGCGGCGACCACGGCGACGGTGGGCGCTCCCGCCATCGCGGCCGCGACGCCCGCCGCGACCGCCTGCCGCCGTAGATGCCCTCGCCGTCGTGGCTGACCGAGCCGTCGATCGCGACGAGGCGGGCCGCCTCGGTCGGGCGGCCGCGGCGAAGACGCCGAAGGGGGCGGCGCGCATCGCGAGGCCGTCGCTCCAGGCGTGCCGGTGCTGGGCGGAGATGGGCGCGGCCAGGCCCCGGCGGAGGTTCTCCAGGGTGCCGCGTTCGCTGAAGCCCGCCCCGCGGAAGCGGCCCTCGTCGCGGTCGGCGATCCAGGTGTGCCAGGCCGCCTCCACGTCGGCCGGGGTCAGCGCTGAGCCGTGCCGGGCCAGCAGCAGGCCCGAGAAGATCGCGTACTCGGTGTCGTCGGTGCCGGCCGGCCGGTCGGTGACGTAGCCCGTGACCCGGCCCCAGCGGGCGCGGATCTCGGAGGGCTTGAGGTTCTCGGCCGGTGCGCCGAGGGCGTCTCCGACGGCCAGGCCGAGCAGTGCGCCGCGGGCCCTTTCGCGGAGGTCGGTGGCGTCCCCCGGCGCCGGGACCGGGGGCATGCAGACGATCGATGCCATGGGGGGCCTCTCCTCCGGGGGGCGCGCACGGGTGCGAGCCCTTTGCGGATGTGTCCCACCGTCGGCGGTTGACCTGAGCCTCCGGAGCCGTCATGTCACCCGGTCGACATCTGTGCAGGATGCCGATCGAATGAGCGAATGACGGTAAAACCGCAGGTTAGCCCAGCCTTTCCTTCCTGGCGGGGAGGAATGGCTGGGCGTATTCTGGGTGTTGTCAAAATATGGAATGAGTCCAAAGAGGGCTGTCCGGGTCGAACGTCCGGGCGGCGCGCAGACGTTTTTCTGGAGATCGGCATGGCTCTCATCGAGACCGAGGCGGCGCTGCACGAGGCGCACCGGGACAACCACACCCACCGGGACGTGAGCGGCGGCTGGCTGCGGCCGGCCGTCTTCGGCGCGATGGACGGCCTGGTCTCCAACCTGGCCCTGATGAGCGGTGTCGCGGGAGGGGCGGTCGAGCGGCAGACCATCGTGCTGACCGGCCTCGCGGGTCTCGCCGCCGGTGCCTTCTCGATGGCCGCCGGCGAGTACACCTCCGTGGCCTCGCAGCGCGAACTGGTCGAGGCCGAACTCGACGTCGAGCGGCGTGAGCTGAGAAGGCACCCGAAGGACGAGGAGGCGGAGCTGGCCGCGCTCTACGAGGCCCGCGGCGTCGAACCCGGTCTCGCCCGGCAGGTCGCCTCCCAGTTGTCGCGCGACCCCGAGCAGGCCCTGGAGATACACGCCCGCGAGGAACTGGGCATCGACCCCTCCGACCTGCCCTCGCCGCTGGTCGCCGCCGGGTCCAGCTTCGGCGCCTTCGCGCTGGGCGCCCTGCTGCCGGTGCTGCCGTATCTGCTCGGCGCGACGCGGTTGTGGCCGGCCGTACTGCTCGCGTTGCTCGGACTGTTCCTGTGCGGTGCGCTGGTGGCCCGGGTGACCGCGCGGACCTGGTGGTACAGCGGGCTGCGGCAGCTCGCCCTCGGTGCTGCGGCGGCCGGTGTGACGTACGCCCTGGGCGGTTTCTTCGGAACGGCCGTAGGATAGGGCGGCTGCTACTTATGCGATGGGCCGCATAAGTAGCCGTTACTCGCTGGTTTCGAACGCTTAACCACCGGGCATGAGCCGTAAGCGCTGTGGGCAATGAGGCTCGCGGCGCACTCGCGGGGTGGGCTACGACGCCCCCTCCGCCCCGCGGACCGACAGGCGCCGATCTGACCGATGGTGTCCGGTTCGGTCCCCACATACTTTCAGCCGCTTCCGCGGCACCCCGCCGGCACCCCACGGCGTCCGCATGTTGGAACGGAGTATCCGGTTCCCGAGAACCGCTCCATCATGTAACCTGCACGAAATTTTGCACCTACGCAGAGGGCCAACGTCGTCCCTTCGCCAGCAGATATGCCACTTGAGACGACGACGGGAGAGCCGATGCGTACGCCGCGCCAGCCGTCCCAGCATTCCGCGAATGGCCAGAACTGGTCTTTCATGGATGCTCGCCCTGCTGCGCAGGGTATGTACGACCCCCGCAACGAGCACGACGCCTGCGGCGTCGGCTTCGTGGCCAACCTCACCGGCGAGGCGAGCCACACGCTGGTCGAGCAGGCGCTGACCGTTCTGCGCAACCTCGAGCACCGCGGCGCCACCGGCTCCGAGCCGGACTCCGGCGACGGCGCGGGCATCCTCACCCAGGTCCCCGACGCGTTCCTGCGCGAGGTCGCCGGATTCGAGCTGCCCGAACCCGGCGGTTACGCCGTCGGCATCGCCTTCCTGCCCGAGGACGGCCTCCAGGACGCCGTCTCGCGGATCGAGACGATCGCCGCCGAGGAAGGCCTCACCGTCCTCGGCTGGCGCGACGTCCCGGTCGCCCCCGACCTCCTCGGCGCCACCGCCCGCTCGACCATGCCCGCCTTCCGCCAGGTCTTCGTGACCGACGGCGCCTCGAAGGGCATCGACCTCGACCGCGGCGCGTTCGTGCTGCGCAAGCGCGCAGAGCGCGAGGTGGGCGTCTACTTCCCCTCGCTGTCCTCGCGGACGATCGTCTACAAGGGCATGCTGACCACCGGCCAGCTCGAGCCCTTCTTCCCGGACCTCTCCGACCGCCGCTTCGCCTCGGCCGTCTCGCTCGTCCACTCGCGCTTCTCGACGAACACCTTCCCGTCGTGGCCGCTCGCACACCCCTACCGTTTCGTCGCGCACAACGGTGAGATCAACACCGTCAAGGGCAACCGCAACTGGATGGCGGCCCGCGAGTCCCAGCTCGTCTCCGACCTCTTCGGGGACCAGGAGCGCATCGACCGCGTCTTCCCCATCTGTACGCCGGACGCCTCCGACTCGGCGTCCTTCGACGAGGTGCTCGAGCTGCTCCACCTCGGTGGCCGCTCGCTCCCGCACTCCGTGCTGATGATGATCCCGGAGGCGTGGGAGAACCACGACTCCATGGACCCGGCCCGCCGCGCCTTCTACCAGTTCCACTCCAACCTGATGGAGCCCTGGGACGGCCCGGCCTGCGTCACCTTCACCGACGGCGTCCAGGTCGGCGCGGTCCTCGACCGCAACGGTCTGCGTCCCGGCCGCTACTGGGTCACCGACGACGGCCTCGTCGTCCTCGGCTCCGAGGTCGGCGTCCTCGACATCGACCCGGCGAAGGTCGTCCGCAAGGGCCGCCTCCAGCCCGGCCGGATGTTCCTCGTCGACACCGCCGAGCACCGCATCGTCGAGGACGACGAGATCAAGGCCCAGCTCGCCGCCGAGAAGCCGTACGCCGAGTGGCTCGAGGCCGGCGAGATCGAGCTGAGCGACCTGCCCGAGCGTGAGCACATCGTGCACACGCACGCCTCGGTCACCCGCCGCCAGCAGACCTTCGGCTACACCGAGGAAGAGCTGCGCATCCTGCTCGCGCCGATGGCCAAGGCGGCCGCCGAGCCGATCGGTTCCATGGGCACCGACTCGCCGATCGCCGCGCTGTCCTCCCGCCCGCGGCTGCTCTTCGACTACTTCACCCAGCTGTTCGCACAGGTCACCAACCCGCCGCTGGACGCGATCCGCGAGGAGCTGGTCACCTCCCTGCGCTCCGCGCTCGGCCCGCAGGGCAACCTGCTCGACCCGAGCGCCGCGTCCTGCCGCTCCGTCGTGCTGCCCTTCCCGGTGATCGACAACGACGAGCTGGCCAAGCTCATCCACATCAACGCCGACGGCGACATGCCGGGCTTCAAGGCCGCGACCCTCTCCGGCCTGTACCGGGTGCACGGCGGCGGGGACGCGCTGGCCGCGCGGATCGAGGAGATCTGCGCCGAGGCCGACGAGGCCATCGAGAACGGCGCCCGCCTCATCGTCCTGTCGGACCGCCACTCCGACGCCGAGCACGCGCCGATCCCGTCGCTGCTGCTCACCGCGGCCGTCCACCACCACCTCATCCGCACCAAGCAGCGCACCCAGGTGGGCCTGCTGGTCGAGGCCGGTGACGTCCGCGAGGTCCACCACGTGGCCCTGCTGATCGGTTTCGGCGCCGCCGCCGTCAACCCGTACCTGGCGATGGAGTCCGTCGAGGACCTGCTGCGCGCGGGCACCTTCCTCAGCGGCATGGAGCCCGAGCAGGCGATCCGCAACCTGATCTACGCCCTCGGCAAGGGCGTCCTGAAGGTCATGTCCAAGATGGGCATCTCGACCGTCGCCTCCTACCGCGGTGCGCAGGTGTTCGAGGCCGTCGGTCTCGACGACGCCTTCGTCGCGAAGTACTTCAACGGCACGGCCACCAAGATCGGCGGCGTCGGCATCGACGTCATCGCCAAGGAGGTCGCCGCCCGCCACGCCAAGGGGTACCCGGCCAGCGGCATCGCCCCTGCCCACCGCGCGCTGGACATAGGCGGCGAGTACCAGTGGCGCCGCGAGGGCGAGCCGCACCTGTTCGACCCGGAGACGGTCTTCCGCCTCCAGCACTCCACGCGTGCCAACCGCTACGACATCTTCAAGATGTACACGGACCGGGTGAACGAGCAGTCCGAGCGCCTCATGACGCTGCGCGGTCTGTTCGGCTTCAGCTCGGGCCGGGAGCCGATCTCCGTCGACGAGGTCGAGCCGGTCAGCGAGATCGTCAAGCGCTTCTCCACCGGCGCCATGTCGTACGGCTCCATCTCCAAGGAGGCGCACGAGACCCTCGCCATCGCCATGAACCAGCTGGGCGGCAAGTCCAACACCGGTGAGGGCGGCGAGGACGCGGACCGGCTGTACGACCCGGCGCGGCGTTCGTCGATCAAGCAGGTCGCCTCCGGCCGCTTCGGCGTCACCTCCGAGTACCTGGTCAACGCGGACGACATCCAGATCAAGATGGCGCAGGGCGCCAAGCCCGGCGAGGGCGGCCAGCTGCCCGGCCACAAGGTCTACCCGTGGGTCGCCAAGACGCGTCACTCGACGCCGGGCGTCGGCCTCATCTCGCCGCCGCCGCACCACGACATCTACTCCATCGAGGACCTGGCTCAGCTGATCCACGACCTCAAGAACGCCAACCCGAAGGCCCGCATCCACGTGAAGCTGGTCTCCGAGGTCGGCGTCGGCACGGTCGCGGCCGGTGTGTCCAAGGCGCACGCGGACGTCGTGCTCATCTCGGGTCACGACGGCGGCACCGGCGCCTCCCCGCTGACCTCGCTCAAGCACGCGGGCGGCCCCTGGGAGCTGGGCCTCGCCGAGACCCAGCAGACCCTGCTGCTCAACGGCCTGCGCGACCGCATCGTGGTGCAGGCGGACGGCCAGCTGAAGACCGGGCGTGACGTGATCATCGCCGCGCTCCTCGGCGCCGAGGAGTTCGGTTTCGCGACCGCGCCGCTCGTCGTCTCCGGCTGCGTCATGATGCGCGTCTGCCACCTCGACACCTGCCCGGTCGGCATCGCCACCCAGAACCCGGTGCTGCGCGACCGGTTCAACGGCAAGGCCGAGTACGTGGTGAACTTCTTCCAGTTCATCGCGCAGGAGGTCCGCGAGCTGCTCGCCGAGCTGGGCTTCCGCTCGATCGAGGAGGCCGTCGGCCACGCCGAGGTCCTCGACGTCGAGCGGGCCGTCGACCACTGGAAGGCCCAGGGCCTGAACCTGGAGCCGCTGTTCCACGTGCCGGCGCTGCCCGAGGGCGCCTCCCTGCACCAGGTCATCGAGCAGGACCACGGCCTGGAGAAGGCGCTCGACAACGAGCTGATCAAGCTCGCCGCCGACGCGCTGGCCGTGGACTCCGCGACCGACGCCCAGCCGGTGCGCGCCCAGGTCGCGATCCGCAACATCAACCGCACGGTCGGCACCATGCTCGGCCACGAGGTGACGAAGAAGTTCGGTGGCGCGGGCCTGCCCGACGACACCATCGACATCACCTTCACCGGCTCGGCCGGCCAGTCCTTCGGCGCCTTCCTCCCGCGCGGTGTCACGCTGCGCCTGGAGGGCGACGCCAACGACTACGTCGGCAAGGGCCTCTCCGGCGGCCGGGTCATCGTCCGCCCGGACCGGGGCGCCGACCACCTCGCCGAGTACTCGGTGATCGCGGGCAACACCATCGCGTACGGCGCGACCGGCGGCGAGCTGTTCCTGCGGGGCCGGACGGGCGAGCGGTTCTGCGTCCGCAACTCCGGCGCGACGGTCGTCTCCGAAGGCGTGGGCGACCACGGCTGCGAGTACATGACCGGCGGTCACGCGGTGGTCCTCGGCGAGACGGGCCGCAACTTCGCGGCCGGCATGTCCGGCGGCGTCGCCTATGTGATCGACCTGAACCGCGACCACGTCAACTCCGGCAACCTCGGCGCCATCGAGGAACTGGACGACACCGACAAGGCATGGCTGCACGACGTGGTGCGCCGCCACGCGGAGGAGACCGGTTCGACGGTCGCCGAGAAGCTGGTCGCCGACTGGGACGCCTCCGTGGAGCGCTTCAGCAAGATCATCCCCAGCACGTACAAGGCAGTGCTCGCCGCCAAGGACGCCGCCGAGCGAGCCGTCTCTCCGAGACCGAGATCACCGAGAAGATGATGGAGGCGGCGACCAATGGCTGATCCCAAGGGCTTTCTCAACCACGGCCGCGAGGTCGCCAAGTCCCGCCCGGTCGAGGAGCGCCTCAAGGACTGGAACGAGGTCTACGTCCCCGGCTCGCTGCTGCCGATCATCGGCAAGCAGGCCAGCCGGTGCATGGACTGCGGCATCCCGTTCTGCCACAACGGCTGTCCGCTGGGGAACCTGATCCCCGAGTGGAACGACTTCGCGTACCGCGAGGACTGGTCGGCGGCGTCCGAGCGCCTGCACGCCACGAACAACTTCCCGGAGTTCACGGGTCGACTGTGCCCCGCTCCGTGCGAGTCGGCGTGTGTGCTCGGCATCAACCAGCCGCCGGTCACCATCAAGAACGTCGAGGTCTCGATCATCGACAAGGCGTGGGAGACCGGTGACGTCGCCCCGCAGATCCCGGAGCGGCTGTCCGGCAAGACGGTCGCGGTCATCGGCTCGGGCCCGGCGGGTCTCGCCGCCGCCCAGCAGCTGACCCGGGCGGGCCACACCGTCGCCGTCTACGAGCGCGCGGACCGCGTCGGAGGTCTCCTCCGCTACGGCATCCCCGAGTTCAAGATGGAGAAGCGGCACATCAACCGCCGTATCGAGCAGATGCGAGCGGAGGGCACCCGCTTCCGTACGGGCATCGAGATCGGCCGCGACCTGAAGGGCACCGACCTGAAGAAGCGGTACGACGCGATCGTCATCGCGGCCGGCGCCACGACCGCCCGTGACCTCCCGGTCCCCGGCCGCGAACTCAAGGGCGTCTACCAGGCCATGGAGTACCTGCCGCTGGCCAACAAGGTGCAGGAGGGCGACTTCGTGACGCCCCCCATCTCGGCCGAGGGCAAGCACGTCGTGGTCATCGGCGGTGGCGACACCGGCGCGGACTGCGTGGGCACCGCCCACCGCCAGGGCGCGGCCTCGGTCACGCAGCTGGAGATCATGCCCCGCCCCAACGAGGAGCGGAACCCGGTCGCCCAGCCGTGGCCGACCTTCCCGATGCTCTACAAGGTCACCAGCGCTCACGAGGAGGGCGGCGAGCGGGTCTACTCCGTCTCCACCACCCACTTCGAGGGCGACGAGGACGGCAACGTCCAGTGGCTGCACCTCACCGAGGTGGAGTTCGTCGAGGGCAGGTTGACCCAGAAGCCGGGCACGGAGCGCAAGATCCCCGCGCAGCTGGTGACCCTCGCCATGGGCTTCACCGGCACGGACCGGGAGAACGGTCTGGTCGAGCAGTTCGGCCTGGAGCTGGACGAGCGGGGCAACATCGCCCGCGACGCCGACTTCCGGACGAACGTGCCGGGCGTGTACGTCGCCGGTGACGCCGGCCGCGGCCAGTCCCTCATCGTGTGGGCGATCGCGGAGGGCCGCTCGGCCGCCCGCGGCGTCGACCGCTTCCTGACCGGAGCCAGCGACCTGCCGGCCCCGATCCGGCCGACCGACCGTTCCCTGATGGTCTGACGGCCGGTCACCGAGCGTCCCGTACAAAGGCGTACGGGCGGGATGTGGCGGGGGCCCACCAGCCCCCGGACACCCCCCGAGACGGCGTCTGCCCCACTGTCCCCGACCGGACGACCGGGCAGGCGCCGCCGCATGTCCCGGTGTGGGATGGTGTGGCCCATGGTCGCGATCAGTCTCAGCAAGGTCCAGGAGACGGCCCCCGCGCTGGTCAGCCTGTACAAGAGCGCCGGGGTGTCCCTCACGAAGCACGGTCTGGACGGGCAGCGGGCCGCCGTCTACCTGGTCGTGGACTATTCGGGCTCGATGAAGCCCTACTACAAGGACGGCAGTGTGCAGGCGCTCGCCGACCGGGTGCTGGGTCTGTCGGCGCACCTCGACGACGACGGGCGGGTGCCGGTGGTGTTCTTCTCCACCGACGTGGACGCCGTCTCCGACATCGCGCTCGCCGACCACCAGGGCCGGGTGGACCGGATCGTGGCCGGTCTCGGGCACATGGGGAAGACCAGCTACCACCTGGCGATGGACGCCGTCATCGACCACCATCTCGACAGCGGTTCCCGCGAGCCCGCCCTCGTCGTCTTCCAGACCGACGGCGGTCCGATCAACAAGCTCGCCGCCGAGCGCTATCTGTGCAAGGCCTCGACGCTGCCGCTGTTCTGGCAGTTCATCGGCTTCGGGGACAAGGACAGCAAGCAATTCGACTTCCTGCGCAAGCTCGACGACCTGCCCGTGCCGCAGAAGCGGGCCGTCGACAACGCCGGCTTCTTCCACGCGGGCACCGATCCGCGCGCGGTGTCGGACGCGGATCTGTACGACCGTCTCGTGGGCGAGTTCCCCAAGTGGCTGGTGGCGGCGCGGGCGCAGGGGATCGTGGGCCCAGGCCGCTGAGCCGGACCGCCTGCGTCAGATTCCCTGGGTCGGGCCGCTGAGCCGGACCGCCTGCGTCAGGTTCCCTGGGTCGGGCCGCTGGGTCGGACCGCCTGCGTCAGGTTCCCTGGGTCGGGCCGCTGGGCAGGCCGCCGGGTCGGGCCGCTCCGAGGACGTCGTCGCGGCACTCCCCGGGGGTGCCCCAGGCGGTGCGCAGGGCGCGCGCCTTGGTGAGCCACAGCGACAGGTCGTACTCGTCGGTGTAGCCGATCGCGCCGTGCAGATGCAGCGCGGTCCGGGCGGTGGTGTACGCCGCCTCGCAGGCGGTGACCTTCGCGGCGGCCACGTCCGCCGGGGCCATGGTGAGGGCGGCGCCGAGGACGAGGGGGCGGGCGAACTCCAGCGCGATCTTCGCGTCGGCCAGCCGGTGCCTCACCGCCTGGAACGACCCGACGGGCACCCCGAACTGGGTGCGCCGGCCGACGTAGGTGACCGTGCGGTCGAGGAGGGCGAGGCCGACGCCGAGGGCCTGTGCGGCGGTGGTGAGACGGGCCAGGGCCAGGGCGTGCGGTGCGGCTGGGCCGAGGAGTTCGCCGCCGGGCAACAGCGGGGTGAGGCGGCGGGCCGGGTCGAGGGAGCCGCGCACCGGACCGTGGCCGGGGGCCAGCCGAAGGCCGTCGGGGGAGAGGGAGAAGCGGTGCGTGGCCGCGTCCCCGTCCAGCGCGAGGGAGCCCTCACGGGCGAGGGTGGCGGTGCTCTCCCCGGCGGCGAGACCGGGCAGGAACCGTTTCGCGTGACCGGTGCCGGCCAGCAGTGAGGCCGCCGCGACCGTCTCCACCAGTGGTCCCGGTACCGCGTGGCGCCCCAACTCGACGAAGGCCACCGCCAGTTCCACGGGCCGCAGGCCCAGCCCCTCGTACTCCTCGGGGATCGCCAGCGCGAACACCCCGGCCTCGGCGAGACGGCTCCACAGCGCCCGCCCGCGCCCGTGCTCGCCGCGGCTCCAGTCCCGGATCACGGCGGGCGTGCCGGCGGCGGTGAGCAGCGCGTCCAGGGAGCGGGCGAAGTCCCGTTGCTCGGGGTCGAGGAGGAAGCGCATCAGCGGCGTCCCTTCGGCAGGCCGAGCAGGCGCTCGGCGACGATGTCGCGCTGGATCTCGTTCGTGCCCGCGTAGATCGGACCGGCCAGCGCGAAGACGTACCGCTCGGCCCAGTCGGTGTCCGCCATCTCGGCTTCGCCGTCCAGGAGATCGAGGGCCGTCTCGTGCAGCGCGAGGTCGTACTCGGACCAGAAGACCTTGTTCAGGCTGGACTCCGGGCCCAGCGGCACGCCCGTCAGATACCGGGAGGCCGCCGCGAACGTGAACAACTGGTAGGCGCGGGCGCCGATCAGGGCGTCGGCGACCTTCTCCCGCGCCCAGTCCGGGCGGCCCCGGTCCTGCCAGAGGGCCCGCAGCCGCTCGGCGCTCGCCAGGAAGCGGCCGGGGGAGCGGAGCGTGAGCCCGCGTTCGTCGGCCGCGGTCGCCATCGCGATCCGCCAGCCCTGGCCGGGCTCGCCGATCACGTCCTCGTCGGGCACGAACACCTCGTCCAGGAACAGTTCGGCGAACGCCGGCCTGCCGTCCAGCCGGCCGATCGGGCGGACCGTGACACCTGGGGCGCGCAGGCCGAACATGACGTAGGTGAGTCCCTGATGGGGTCTCGGGGTGTCCGGATCGCTGCGGAACAGGCCGAAGGCGCGGTCGGCGAAGGCGGCCCGCGAGGACCAGGTCTTCTGGCCGCTCAGGAGCCAGCCGCCGTCCGCGCGGACCGCCCGGGAACGCAGGGACGCCAGATCCGAACCGGCCTCCGGCTCCGACCAGGCCTGCGCCCAGACCACCTCGCCGGTGGCCATCGGGGGCAGGACACGGGCACGCTGCTCCTCGGTGCCGTGGGCGAAGAGGGTCGGGGCGAGCAGGCTCACGCCGTTCTGCCCGACGCGTCCGGGGGCGCCCGCGGCGTAGTACTCCTCCTCGACGAGCAGCCGGCCGATCAGACCGGCGTCCCGGCCGCCGTACCGCTCCGGCCAGTCGACCACCGACCAGCGGCCCGCGGCCAGTTCGGCCTCCCAGGCGCGGTGCGCGGCGAAGCCCTCCCCGGTCTCCAGGGAGGGCAGTGGTGTGGCCGGCACATGCGCCGCGAGCCAGGCACGGGCCTCGGCCCGCAAGGCCTGCTCGTCCCGCGTGAACCCGAGATCCATGACCCGACCACCTTCCCTAACAAGTGTTTGGTAGGTTAGCGTGCCGGTATGACAGACGTCGAGAGTCCCTCGTACGTGCCGGGACACGGTCTGCTGAGCGGGCGTACCGCCGTGCTCACCGCCGCGGCCGGCGCGGGCATCGGCGGGGCGACCGCGCGGCGCTTCCTGGAGGAGGGCGCGCGGGTCCTGATCAGCGACGCGCACACCCGGCGGCTCAGGGAGCACGAGGCCGCGCTGGCCGCCGAGTTCGGGGCGGCGGCGGTCGCGGCGACACCGTGCGACGTCACGGACGAGGACCAGGTGCGCCGGCTGTTCGCCGCGGCCGTGGAGGCCCACGGCCGACTGGACGTCGTCGTCAACAACGCGGGGCTCGGCGGGACTTCGGCACTGGCCGACATGAGTGACGAGCAGTGGTCCCGGGTGCTGGACGTGACCCTGACGGGGACGTTCCGGTGCGTACGGGCGGCCCTGCGGCACTTCCGCGACCAGGACGGCGGCGGCGTGATCGTCAACAACGCCTCCGTCCTCGGCTGGCGCGCCCAGGCCGGGCAGGCGCACTACGCCGCCGCCAAGGCGGGCGTCATGGCGCTGACCCGGTGCGCGGCGGTCGAGGCCGTGGCCTACGGGACGCGGGTCAACGCCGTCGCGCCGAGCCTGGCCATGCACCCCCACCTGGCGAAGGTGACCTCCCCCGGCCTGCTGGAGGAACTCACCGCGCGCGAGGCCTTCGGGCGGCACGCCGAGCCCTGGGAGGTCGCCAACGCGATCGTGTTCCTCGCGTCCGGCTACTCCTCGTACCTGACCGGCGAGGTCGTGTCGGTCAGCGGACAGCGGGCCTGAGACGGGGAGCGACAATGTGCGCGTGCCTACGAAGAAGAAGTCCCAGGTGACCGCGGCCGAGCCCGCCGCGGCTACCGCTGCCGCGCGCGACCGGCGCGGCGAACTCCTCGACACCGCGGCCGAGGTCTTCGCCGAGCAGGGCTACAACGCCACCACGGTCCGCAAGATCGCGGACCACGCGGGCATGCTCGCGGGCAGCCTCTACTACCACTTCGACTCCAAGGAATCGATGCTGGAGGAGATCCTGCGCACCTTCCTCGACGAGCTGTGGGACGGCTACGACGCTGTCCTGGCCGCCGGTCTGGGCCCGCGCGAGACCCTCGAAGCCCTGGTCACCGAATCGTTCCGGGAGATCGACCGGCATCGCGCCGCCGTAGCGATCTACCAGAAGGAGAGCAGGCAGCTCGTCGCGCAGGAACGGTTCGCGTTCCTCGCCGAGTCGCAGCGCAGATTCGAGAAGGCGTGGCTGTCCACGCTGGAACGGGGCGTCGCCGCCCGGGTCTTCCGGGCCGACCTCGACGTCCGTCTCACCTACCGGTTCGTCCGGGACACGGTGTGGGTCGCCGCCTCCTGGTACCGGCCCGGCGGACAGCACAGCCCGGATGAGATCGCCCGGCAGTACCTGTCGATGGTGCTGGACGGGATCGCCGTACGCACGTAACCCGCACGCACGTAACCCGCACGCACCTGACCCGCACGCACGTAGCCCGCACGCACCTGACCCGCACGCACGTAGCCCGATGGGAAGTCTGGGGAGTCGTCATGGCCGAGGCCTATATCGTCGAAGCGGTCCGTACGCCCGTCGGGCGGCGCGGGGGAGGGCTCGCCGGGGTCCACCCGGCCGACCTCGGCGCCCATGTGCTCAGGGAACTCGTGGCGCGGTCCGGCATCGATCCGGCCGCCGTCGAGGACGTCGTCTTCGGCTGCCTCGACGCCGTCGGACCGCAGGCCGGGGACATCGCCCGGACCTGCTGGCTGGCCGCGGGACTGCCCGAGGAGGTGCCGGGCGTGACCGTGGACCGGCAGTGCGGGTCCTCGCAGCAGGCGGTGCACTTCGCCGCGCAGGCCGTGCTGTCCGGCACCCAGGACCTGGTCGTCGCGGGCGGCGTGCAGAACATGTCGCAGATCCCGATCGCCTTCGCCACCCGGCAGGCCGCCGAGCCGCTCGGCCTCACCCAGGGCCCCTTCGCGGGCAGCGAGGGCTGGCGGGCCCGCTACGGCGACCGGCCCGTCAACCAGTTCGCCGGCGCCGAGATGATCGCCACGAAGTGGGGCATCACCCGGCGGGACCAGGAGGAGTTCGCGCTGCGCTCCCACCGGCGGGCACTGCGGGCGATCGACGAGGGCCGCTTCGAGCGGGAGATCGTGGCCCATCGGGCGGTGTCCGTCGACGAGGGGCCGCGCCGGGACACCTCGCTGGAGAAGATGGCCGCGCTGAAGCCGGTCGTCGAGGGCGGCACGGTCACCGCGGCCTGTTCCTCGCAGGTCTCCGACGGGGCCGCGGCCATGCTGCTGGCCTCGGAGCGGGCGGTGCGGGAACACGGGTTGCGGCCCCGCGCGCGCGTGCACCACCTCTCCGTGCGCGGCGAGGACCCCATCCGCATGCTGACCGCGCCGATACCGGCCACCGCCCACGCGCTGAAGAAGACCGGCCTGTCCCTCGACGACATCGACCTCGTCGAGATCAACGAGGCCTTCGCCCCGGTGGTCCTGGCCTGGCTGAAGGAGACCGGCGCGGATCCCGGCAAGGTCAACGTCAACGGCGGTGCGATCGCCCTCGGTCACCCCCTGGGCGCCACCGGCGTCCGGCTGATGACCACCCTCCTGCACGAACTGGAGCGCACCGGCGGCCGGTTCGGCTTGCAGACGATGTGCGAGGGGGGCGGTCAGGCGAACGTGACGATCATCGAACGGGTGTGAGGCGCGGGTCGTGGCAGTGTCGTGCGGCCCGCCGTCGGACAGCGCTCAGGGGCGTCCGAAGATCGAGTGGGTGCCGATTCGGCGCCAGACGACATGCGGCGCGCCGTCTTGGACGGGTTCGCCGTGGTGGAACGCGGCCTGCCGTCCGGCGCCCAGGACATCTCCCACACGTCTTCGTGTTGCGTCCTCCTGACTCGCAGGCCACGCCGGAAGCCTTGGCCGACCTCGAGGTCGGCCGCGAACCGTGCAACGGCGACGAGGAAGGCGGTCTTCTGGTCCGCGGTGAGGTTCTTCCAGTCCCGGAGGAAGTGGCCGGCCTAGTAGTCCAGGAGGCGAAGGACATTCCTGGCTTCTTGCATCACGCGCTCCACCAGCTCGGTGCAGGACGGCAGGTCCTCGATCACCCCGGCCACCTGGCCCGAGGCCATCACACCGAGGTCCGTACGTCCCTCGACCATCGACGCGCGCAGCAGCATCGGTGTGTTGGCGCCGAGCAGGACCTGGCTCCAGGACAGGTTCCTGCCGTGTCTCATCACGATGCCCTCGCGGATCATCGCGGGCCAGGTGAGGCCGGAGAGCCTTCGGAAGCCGGCGGCTCGGCGGACCGCGCGGGCCAGGGATCTCGTACGGCCCGCTCCCTCCAGGGCGTCGACCAGTTCGGTGCGCAGCATGCGGTGCGGCAGTCCGTCCACCGCCCGGGTCACGGTGACGTCCCGCACCGTCGCCGCCAGGTACCGGGCCTTCACCGCGTCCGGCACCGTCGAGTCCGACGTCAGCAGGAACCGGGTGCCCATCGCGACCCCCGCGGCGCCGTACGCCAGCGCCGCGACCAGACCCCGCCCGTCGAAGAACCCCCCTGCCGCGACGACGGGGATGTCCACGGCGTCCACGACCTGCGGCAGGAGCACGGTCGTCGCGACCTCGCCGGTGTGCCCGCCGCCCTCGCCGCCCTGGACGAGGACCGCGTCCGCACCCCAGGCCGCGACCTTCTCCGCATGCCGGCGGGCCCCCACGGACGGGATGACGACGACACCGGCCTCCTTCAGCTCGGCGATCAGCCCGGCGGAGGGCGCGAGAGCGAAGGACGCGACCCGTACGCCCTCCTCGATCATGATCCGCACCCGCTCACCGGCGTCCGCCGCGTCGGCGCGGAGGTTGACGCCGAAGGGCGCGTCCGTGCGGGACCTCACCTCGCGCACCGCCCCGCGCAACTGGTCGAGGGTCATGGTCGCCGACGCCAGTATGCCGAGGGCGCCGGCGTTCGCCGTCGCCGACACCAGGCGCGGGCCCGCCACCCACCCCATCCCGGTCTGCACGATCGGATGCCGCACCCCGACCAGCCGGGTCAGTGCCGTCTCCATCAGTGCCCGACCTCACGCGTCCGCGTGCCCGCCGGATCGATGACGTCCCGGATCAGCGCCAGCTCCCGCGCGCTCGGTTCACGGGTGTACGGCACCTCGTCCGAGGCCGCGAGCGCGAACCCGGTGGCCTCCCTCACCTGCGCGACGGTCACGCCGGGGTGCACGGAGGCCAGCCGCATCGAGCGGTCCGGGGTGGCGAAGTCGAAGACGCCCAGGTCGGAGACGACCCGCGGGATGCGGTGGTAGGGGGCATCGGCCGCACGGTCGTAGCCGACCCCGCACACCATGTCGACCTTCTCGACGAAGACCCGTCGGGAGTGCCGCGGGACCCAGTAACTGGTCGGGTTGTTGAGGGTGTTGACCGGTGCTCCCCGTACGCCGAGCAACTGCCGTGTCGGCCGCGCCCAGTCGCCGATGCACGAGATGTTCTGGTTGCCGTACCGGTCGATCTGGCTCGCCCCCATCATCACGTGCCGCCGTCCGCCGGTGACCAGCGCCAGGTGCTGCCGGTACGGCAGCCAGCCCTCGACGGCGCCGTCCGGGCCGACCAGGAGCGCCTCGCCGTCGGTGAGCAGCAGGTCCGGCGCGAAGGTGCGGCGGGCGAGGCGGGCGCCGACGGAGGGGATCACGCCCATCGGGGAGGCGAGGACCTCGCCGGCGTCCCGCCAGGCCTCGGCGCAGGCGATCACGCAGTACTCGGCGCGGGTCACCTCCGTCATGTCCCCTCCCCGACGCCGACCCGGGCGGCCGACCGGTAGGCCTGCTCGTCGCCGCCCAGGTACCGCTCCGCGAACTGGGGCCAGGGCGTGGTCGCGTACGTCTTCTGGAACGCCTCGTCCCGCCCGTAGTCGGGCGCGCAGGACGTGAAGTGCGCCCCGTTGGGGGCCTCCACCACACCGGTCACCGTGTGCCGCTTGACCAGCAGCGTCTGCGGGGCCGCGTCCTTGGTCAACTCGGCCGTGTCCACGATGCGTTCGCAGGAGACGTAGGCCGCGTCCGCCGCCTCGCAGAAGAGGTCGTCGAAGTACGGGTCGGGGCCCAGGTACTGCCCGTCGCCCAGCCGGTCGGCACGGTTGACGTGGACCAGCGCGGCGTCCACGCGCAGCGCCGGCACGGCCACGAACGTCTCCCCGTCGTCGTAGGGCGAAGTCACCGTCCGGAGTCCGGGGTTGACCCGCAGCACGTCCGAGCCGATCCCGGCCCGCACCGGCAGGAAGGGCAGCCGGTTCGCGGCGGCGCGCAGCCCCCACATGAACATCGCCTCGTCGATCTCCGTCAGCTCGACGGCACCGCGCTCGCGCGCCGCCCGGAAGTGCGGCTCCAGCGGGATCGAGTCGAGGGTGACGAACGGGACGACCAGCCGGCGCACCCGTCCGGCCGCGACCAGCATGCCGACGTCAGGACCGCCGTACGAGACGACCGTGAGGTCCGTGACCTGGGACCGGAGCAGCGCTCTGACCAGGGCCATCGGCTTGCGGCGCGAGCCCCAGCCGCCGATGCCGAGGGTCATGCCGTCGGCCAGCCGGCCGGCCACCTCGTCGGCGGACATCGTCTTGTCGCTCACCTACGCCCCCTCCTTCCCGAACCTGTCACGGACCCGCTCCGCCACCCCGAGGGCGCTCGCCTCGAAGGTGAAGCCCTGCTCGAAGCGGTAGCTGCGGCGCACGTCGACCGGGTCGATGCCGTTGATGGCGGCCTTGGCGAGACGGATCAGGTCCCCGTCCTTGGCGGCGATCTCACCCGCCAACTCCAGCGCGGCCGAACGAAGTTCACCGCGCGGCACGACCCGCCACACCGAGCCGTGCGCGTGCAGCTCGGCCGCGCTCGCCGTGCGCGAGGTGTAGTACAGGGCGCGCATGAGGTGCTGGGGGACGAGCCGGGCGAGATGCGTGGCCGCGCCGAGGGCACCCCGGTCGAGTTCGGGCAGCCCGAAGACGGCGTCCTCGGCCGCCACGATCGCGTCCGCGTTCCCCACCAGGCCGATGCCGCCCCCCAGGCAGAACCCCTGCACGGCGGCGACGACGGGCACCTCGCACTCGTACACCGCCGCGAACGCCGCGAAGCAGCCGCGGTTCGCGCCGACGAGCGCGCCCGCACCCCCCGCCCGGAGTTCCTTGATGTCCACGCCCGCGTTGAAGCCGCGCCCCTCGGCGGCCAGCACCACGCACCGCACCCGAGGGTCCCGGCCGGCCCCGCGCACGGCGTCGGCCAGCGCGAACCAGCCGTCCACCGGCAGGGCGTTCACCGGCGGGACGTCGACGGTGACCAACGAGATCCCCTTTTCCGGGGACGAGGTGGAGACACTCATGGAAGCATCAGCTACCTTTCCACCAAACGTTTGTTAGGCGGAAGGTAGCGCGAATGGAGCTGGACGGGAAGGTCGCCGTCGTCACGGGCGGCACCCGGGGCGTGGGCGCCGGGATCGCGCGCTCCCTCGTGGCCGCGGGCGCGGAGGTCCTCGTGTGCGCCCGCCGGCCACCCGAAGTCCCCCTCCCGGGAACCGGGTTCATACCGCTGGACGTGCGCGACGGCGACGCCGTCCGCCGCGCCCTCACCGCGCTGCCCCGACTGGACCTCCTGGTCAACAACGCGGGCGGCGCTCCCCACCGTCCGCTCACCCGGGCCGACGCCGAACGGCACATCCGCGTCCTCGAACTCAACCTCCTCGCCCCGCTGACGGTGTCCCTCGCCGCGCACGAACACCTCCGCCGCGCCCGGGGCTCGATCGTGATGATCGGCAGCGTCAGCGGCAGCCGCCCCTCGCCCGGCACGGCCGCGTACGGGGCGGCCAAGGCGGGCCTGGAGCACCTGGCCCGCTCGATGGCCGTGGAATGGGCGCCGGAGGTCCGCGTCAACACGCTCGTCGTCGGCATGGTCCGCACCGAGCTGTCCCACCTCCACTACGGGGACGCCGACGGCATCGCCGCCGTCTCCCGCACCGTCCCGCTCGGACGGCTCGCCGAGCCCGCGGACGTCGGCGCCGCCGCCGTCTTCCTCGCCTCCGACGCCGCCGCCTACATCAGTGGGGCGAGCCTCCTCGTCCACGGCGGCGGGGAACGGCCCGCGTTCCTGGACGCGGCCACGGCCGTACCCACCGCCGTACCCGCGGACCCACCCGCCGTCGTACCTGCCGTCGCACGCACCGACAAGGAGCCATGAGATGAGCGGAATCTGCGCGGACCGGGTCGTCGTCGTCACCGGTGCGGGGCGGGGCCTCGGCCGCGCCCACGCCCTCGCGTTCGCCGCCGAGGGCGCCCGGGTCGTCGTCAACGACCTCGGCGTCGGCCTCGACGGCACCCCTGACCCCGACAGCCCGGCCGCCCGCGTCGCCGACGAGATCCGCGCCGCGGGCGGCCACGCCGTCGCCCACGCCGCCGACATCGCGACCGGCGAGGGCGCCGCATCCCTGGTGGCGACCGCCCTGGAGACGTACGGCCGACTCGACACCCTCGTCAACAACGCCGGCTTCCTGCGCGACCGGATGCTGGTCAACCTCGACGAGGACGACTGGGACGCCGTCGTACGCGTCCACCTCAAGGGCCACTTCCTCCCGCTCAGGCACGCCGCCGCTCACTGGCGCGCCGAGGCCGGAGCGGGCCGCACCCCCGACGCCCGGATCGTCAACACCGGCAGCGGGGCAGGCCTGCTGGGCTCGGTCGGACAGGGCAACTACAGCGCCGCCAAGGCCGGAATCGTAGCCCTCACCCTCGTCGCCGCCGCCGAACTCGCCCGCTACGGCGTCCAGGTCAACGCCATCGCCCCCGCGGCCCGCACCCGCATGACGGAACACACCTTCGCCACCACCATGGCGGCGCCCGCCACCGGCTTCGACGCGATGGCCCCCGAGAACGTCTCACCCCTGGTCGTCTGGCTGGGCTCCGCCGCGAGCGACGGCGTCACCGGCCGCGTCTTCGAGACGGAGGCCGGCCGCATCACCGTCATGGAGGGCTGGCGCCCCGGCCCGACGGCAGACAAGGGCGCTCGATGGAGCCCCGGGGAGGCGGGGGAGAGGGTACGCAAACTGCTGGCCGACGCCGAGCGGCCGGGGCGGGTGTACGGGACGTAGGCCACACCGGGCGTCACCGGCCCACGGCACTCCAGCACCGGGGCCCTTCCATCCGCCTATGGCCGTCTGCCCGGCTGTCGCACTCCGGTACCGCGCCCCGCCATCCGCCTGCGTGTCGCACTCCGGTACCGGGGTCGGTCATCCGCCTACGTGTCGCACTCCAGCACCGTCCGGCACAGCCCGCACCGGGCCCGCACCCGCCCCCGCACCGGCACCCTGATCCGCTGTAGGCAGGTGGGACACGGAAACGTCACCCGCAGCGGCCCCGGCCCGTCCGGCACGAAGGCGTACGGAGCGCTCGGTGCGGCGGCGGAGGCGGGGGCCTCCTGCGCGTGCCGCCGGTCGCGCGCGTAGCGCCGCCGCCCCGCCCACCCCGCGGCCGTCAGCGGCGGCTGCCGCTCGTCGAGAAGGGCCCGCTCACGACCCTTCACGTACGCCGTGTAGGCCTGCGCACTGGTGAACCAGGTCGACGGGTCCTCGCCGAACACCAGCGCCCGCTTGGCCAGGACGTACCCGAACTCCTCCGGCGTCAGATATCCCAGCTTCTGCGAGGAGGACGCGTCCTCCCGGTAGGCGTCCAGGAGCAGCCATCCGGCGCCCAGATAGGTGGTGGCCGTGTCCGTGAGGATCTCGTTGTCGCGGGTGCCGGGGAACGCCAGGTCCATGCGGTGCAGGACGACATGCATGATCTCGTGCGCCAACGCCGCCCCGATGTCCCGCCGATGGGTACGGAACCGGTCGTTCAGCTCGATGAAGTACTCGGGCCCCGCCGTCAGTTCGACGTTCGCCGCATGCTCCATCTCCCGGAACCCGACGACCATCCGGGCGTCCGGCAGCCGGAAGTGCCGCACCAGCTCCCGCGCCACCCGCTGCGCCCCGAGATGCAGGTCGTCGGTGTCGCAGAACGCCACGTCCACCGGGGCCACACTGGTGGCGAACTGGTGGACGGAGCCGTGGGAAAGCCGTCTGTACAGCGCGGTGACGGCGTCCCGCACCGTGTCCAGGTGCGGGTAGCCGTGCTCGACCGGTCCGCCGTTCGCCACGTCGTACCCCCAGGGCGCCGTACAGCCGCTTCCACTGGCCGCTTCCACTCTACGAGGCACCGGCGGGAGAACACCGGACCAGGACCGGGCCGCAGGATTTCCCAGGTCGCGGGCAGCCCGCGGGCCCCGCACCGGAACGCACTAGGGTGAACGCCCATGACCACCAGCAACACCGGAACCGGTGACGTCGACCCCGCCGTCGTCGAGGAACTCGCCCGGCTCCGCGACAGCATCGACAACATCGACGCGGCCGTCGTCCACATGCTCGCCGAGCGCTTCAAGGCCACGCAGCAGGTCGGCCACCTCAAGGCCCGCCACCAGCTGCCGGCCGCCGACCCGGCCCGCGAGGCCCGGCAGATCGCCCGCCTGCGCGCCCTCGCCGAGAGCGCGAAGCTGGACCCGGCGTTCGCTGAGAAGTTCCTCAATTTCATCATCGGCGAGGTGATCCGTCACCACGAGCGCATCGCCGAGGACGCCGTCCACGGAACCCCCGCCTGACCTCGGGCGTCACGTCCGGGTCCGGCCCGGCGCCGCCACGCCCGGCGGACCCGGACGCCGCCGAGGCATGTGCCGGCGGGTACCGCGCGTCAGCCGACAGGCACTGCGCGTCAGGGTTCGGGCATAAGCTGGTCGTCCCATCGCGGGAGGGACGTCGGTCATGCCGCCGGATGCCAGGATCCTCATCGTGGACGACCACCAGGACACGCTGTACGCGCTGGAGAACGTCCTGGCCCCGCTGGGCCACCGGATAGCCCGCGCCACCAGCGGCGACGAAGCTCTCAAACAGGTGCTGCGCGGCCGCGTCGGTCTCCTCGTGCTCGACGTGCGCATGCCCGGCGTCAGCGGTCTGGACGTGGTCCGCTACCTGCGGCGCCTGGAGCAGACCCAGCACATCCCGGTCATCCTCCTCACCGGCTTCGGCCCCGACCAGGAACTGACCTCCACCGCCTTCGGCCTCGGCGTGGCCGACCTGGTCATGAAACCGGTCGACCCGCTGGCCCTGCGCACCAAGGTCCGCTACCTCTACGAAGCCCACCAGCGCTACCTCGCGCTCCAGGAGGAGACCCGCGCCCTGCGCGAACGGGTGCGGGACCTGGGCGCCGAACGGCCGGACGCCCGTGTCCCCGTCCAGCGCGACACCGAGGCCCGCGCGACCGGCCCGAGGACCCCCACGGCTCCCTGAGCCCCCGGTGCGCGGTGCGGGTGCGGGACCGGAATCACCCACCGCGACGACCCCGGCCCGGCGCACGCGCGAGCGGGGGACAAACGGCGCGTATCGGTCCACCCCTGTGCCCGGCCTGCGGCATCGGGCAGCATGGCCTGCATGTCCGTACTGACGCGCGACGAAGCGCAGACCCGTGCCCAGCTCCTCGACGTCCACCGCTACACCGTCGCGCTGGACCTGACCACCGGAGACGAGACCTTTGAGTCCCTCACCGTGATCCGGTTCGCCGCGCGCACGGGCGCCGACACCTTCGTCGAGCTGAAGCCGGCCGAACTGCGTTCCGTCGTCCTCGACGGCGAGAACCTCGACCCGGGAACCCTGGACGACAACCGGCTGCCCCTGAAGAACCTCACCGCCGGCGAACACGAACTGCGGATCACCGCGAGCATGCGCTACTCCCGCACCGGCGAGGGCATGCACCGCTTCACCGACCCCGCCGACGGCGAGACCTACGTCTACACCCAGATGTTCATGGACGACGTCCAGCGCGTCTTCGCCGCCTTCGACCAGCCCGACCTGAAGGCCGTCTTCGAGCTGTCGGTGACGGCCCCCGAAGGCTGGACCGTCCTCGCCAACGGCATCACCGAGCACCTCGGCGAGGGCCGCTGGACGGCCGCCCCCACCCCGCTCATCTCCACCTACCTCGTCGCCGTCGCCGCCGGCCCCTGGCACTCCGTGCGCACCGAACACCGCGACCTGCCCTTCGGCATCCACTGCCGCCGCTCCCTCGCCCCCCACCTCGACGCCGACGCCGACGAGATCCTCGACGTCACGCGCGCGTGCTTCGACCGCTACCACGAGAAGTTCGAGGAGCCCTACCCCTTCGACTCCTACGACCAGGCGTTCGTCCCCGAGTTCAACGCCGGCGCCATGGAGAACCCCGGCCTCGTCACCTTCCGCGACGACTTCGTCTACCGGTCCGCCGTCACCGACACCGAGCGCCAGACCCGCGCCATGGTCATCGCGCACGAGATGGCCCACATGTGGTTCGGCGACCTCGTCACCCTCAGGTGGTGGGACGACATCTGGCTGAACGAGTCCTTCGCCGAGTACATGGGCTACCAGACCACCGCCGAGGCGACCCGCTTCACCGACTCCTGGACCGAGTTCGGCGTCGTCCGCAAGGCTTGGGGCTACGACGCGACCAGCGCCCCTCCACCCACCCCGTCGCCCCGGAGAACGTCGAGGATACCGCCTCCGCGCTCCTCAACTTCGACGGCATCTCCTACGCCAAGGGCGCCTCCGCGCTCCGCCAGCTGGTGACCTGGCTCGGCGAGAAGGACTTCCTCGCCGGCATCAACACCCACTTCGCACGGCACCGGTTCGGCAACGCCAGCCTCGCCGACTTCATCGACTCCCTCGCCTCCACCACCGAGCGCGACGTGCACGCCTGGGCCGACGCCTGGCTGCGCACCACCGGAGTCGACACCCTCACCCCGGCCGTCACCACCGAGGCCGGCACCTGCGCCCTCACCGTCGAGCACACCGGCAGCCGCCCGCACCGCATCGCCGTGGGCCTCTACGACCACGACCTCTCCGACGACGAGGGCCGCCTCACCCTGCGCGAACGCCTCGACGTCGACGTCCCGCAGAGCGCGCCGCAGCCCATCGGCAAGCCCCCCGCGCTGCTCCTGCTCAACGACGGCGACCTCACCTACACCAAGGTCCGCTTCGACGCCGCGTCCGCCGAGGCCGTCGGCACGAGCCTGTCCCGGCTGCCCGACCCGCTGACCCGCACGGTCGTCTGGAACGCCCTGCGCGACGCCGTCCGCGACGGCGAACTCGCCCCCGGCGCCTACCTGGAGACCGCCCGCGTCCACCTCCCGCGCGAGACCGACCTGGCCCTCGCCCAGGGAGTCCTCGCCTTCGCCTCCGCCCAGGTCGCCGACCGCTACCTCACCCCCGAGGAACGCCCCGCCGCCCTCGCCACCCTGTCCTCCCTGTGCCGCGACCTCATCCGCCGCACCGAGGACGGCGACCACCCCGGCCTGCGCCTGATCGCCGTACGCCACTTCATCGACGTCGCCGCCCACCCGGAGACCCTCACCGCCTGGCTCGCCGACGGCACGGTCCCCGGCGGCCCCGAACTCGACCCCGACCTGCGCTGGCGCGTCCTCGCCCGGCTCGCCGTCCTCGGCGCCACCGACGAGGCCGCCATCCTCGCCGAGCTGGACCGCGACCCCTCCGCCAACGGCCGCGAAGGCGCCGCCCGTTGCCGCGCCGCCCTGCCCGACGAGGAGGCCAAGCGCACGGCCTGGTCCGCGATGTTCGACAGCGACGACCTGTCCAACTACCTGTTCACCGCCACCGCCCAGGGCTTCTGGCAGCCCGAACAGGCCGACCTGGTACGCCAGTACGTGCCCCGCTTCTACGAGGACGCGGTCACCGTCGCCGCCCGCCGAGGCCCCGCCATCGCGGACGCCATCGGCCGCTGGGCCTTCCCCGCGTACGCCGTCGACACCGAGAACCTGACCCTGGGCGAAACCTGTCTGCGCGACGCCGACCCGACCCCGTCCCTGCGCCGGAAGCTGGCGGACCAGCTGGACGACCTGGCCAGGGCCCTGCGTGTGAGGGAGGGCGCAACCCCCTAGCCCTCCCACTTTCGGGTCCAAAACCCGTACGGCCAGGGCGCGTCGGCACAACCACCGACAAACTGGGACTCCCCGCCTCCGGAGGAGCCCATGCGCACGCCGCCCCTCGCCTCAGGCCCTGACGGCACGGACGCGCTGAGGCCGTTGCTCGCCTCGGTCCTCGACGCGCTGGACGCCGGTGCCCGCGCCCGCGGCGGCCCGCTGCCCGCGGCCCACCGCCGTCTACCGGCACCGCACCGGTGGCCGCCCGGGTGCGCGCGGCCGTCGGCGAGGTCCTGCCGGAGCGGGGCGACCCGACCGCCCCGCACACCCTGGTCCGGGTCCTCGCCGAGGGCTCCGCCGACCCGGCGCACCCGCTGTGCGCCGCCCATCTGCACTGCCCGCCGCTCGCCGTGGCGGCAGCCGCCGACCTGGCCGCCTCCGTCCTCAACCCCTCCCTGGACTCCTGGGACCAGGCCCCGGCGGCCTCGGAGCTGGAGGCACTGGTCACCCGTGCGCTCGCCGCCGAGACAGGCCTGGCGGACGCCCTGATCACCACCGGCGGCACCGAGTCCAACCACCTCGCCCTCCTGCTGGCCCGCGAGCGGCTCGGCCCCGGCGTACGCCTCGTGCACGGCACCAACGCCCACCACTCGCTGCCCCGCGCCGCCTGGCTCCTCGGCCTGCCCGACCCGGTCGCCGTCCCGACCCCGGCCGGCACCCTCGACCCCCACGCCCTCGGCGAGGCACTCGCCCGCCTGCCCGGCCCGCTGCTCGTCGCGGCCACCGCCGGCACCACCGACGCCGGGCTCATCGACCCCCTCCCCGCCATCGCCGCCCGCTGCTCGGCCCACGGCGCCCGGCTCCACATCGACGCCGCCTACGGAGGCGGCCTCCTGTTCAGCGACCGCCTCCGCGCCCGGCTCACCGGCCTCGACGCCGCCCACACCGTCACCCTCGACCTGCACAAACTCGGCTGGCAGCCGGCCGCCGCCGGCCTCCTCGCCGTCCGCGACCCCGGTGACCTCACCGCCCTCCACCAGCGCGCCGACTACCTCAACGCCGACGACGACACCGAGGCCGGCCTCCCCGACCTCCTCGGCCGCTCCCTGCGCACCACCCGCCGCCCGGACATCCTCAAGATCGCCGTCACCCTCAAGACCCTCGGCCGCACCGGCCTAGGCGCCCTCGTCGACGAAGTCTGCGCCCACGCCCAGGCATTCGCCGCCCTCGTCACCGCCGACCCCGCCTTCGAGCTGTACGACACCCCCACCCTCAGCACCGTCCTCTTCCGCCCCACGGGCGCCGACGACGAGACCGTCGCCGGGGATACGCCGCCGCCTGCTCACCGACGGCCGCGCCGTCCTCGGCCGGGCCCGCCCCGACGGCCGGCTCTGGCTCAAGACCACCCTCCTCAACCCCCACACCCGACCCGACGACCTGGCCGCCCTCCTGCACCTGGTGGAAGGACACACCCCCGCATGAACACCCCACCCCACCCGGCCTCCGACACCCCCCGCGACCTCGTCGGCATCGGCATCGGCCCCAGCAACCTCTCCCTCGCCGCCCTCGCCCAGCCCCTCGCCGAACTCGACGCCGTCTTCTACGAGCAGCGCCCCACCTTCGACTGGCACCCCGGCCTCCTCATCGACGGCGCCCGCGTCCAGGTGCCCTTCCTCGCCGACCTCGTCACCCTCGCCGATCCCACCAGCCCCTGGTCCTTCCTCAACTACCTCAGAACCCGCGAGCGCCTCTTCCCCTTCTACTTCGCCGAACGCTTCCACACCCACCGCGCCGAGTACGACGCCTACTGCCGCTGGGTCGCCGACAGCCTCCCCGCACTGCACTTCGGCCACCAGGTCGACGCCGTCCGCTGGAACCCCGAACGCGACGCCTTCGAGGTCGACTTCACCCGGCTCGACGCCGTCGGCGAGGCCGAGGCCCTCGGCCGTACGTACGCCAGGAACGTCGTCCTCGGCATCGGCACCGAGCCCTACGTCCCCGACCCGTTGCGCCCCCTCAAGGACGCCCCCGGCGTCCCCGTCCTGCACGCCTGCGACTACCTCGACCACCGTGCCGCCCTCCTCGCCGCCCCTCACGTCACCGTCGTCGGCTCGGGCCAGTCCGGCGCCGAGGTCTTCCTCGACCTCCTGCGACACCGCCCCGCCGGCCGCGAACGCCTCCACTGGATCGGCCGCACCGAGGCCTTCGCCCCCATGGAGTACTCCAAGCTCGGCCTCGAACACTTCACCCCCGACCACACCCGCTACTTCCACGCCCTGCCCGAATCCGCCCGCGACCGCCTGGTCGCCGCCCAGTGGCAACTCCACAAGGGCATCGACGCCGACACCCTCGCCGCCATCCACGAGGAGCTGTACCGCCGGACTCTGCACGGCGGCTGGCCCGACGCCGTCCTCATCCCCGGCGTCCGCGTCCGCACCGCGGGCCGGATCGCCACCACCAAGATCGAACTCCACCTCGAACACGTCCGGCAGAACACCCGCAGCCGCCTCACCACCGACGCCGTCGTCCTCGCCACCGGCCACCGCGAACGCCCGCTGGACCGCGTCCTCGCCGGACTCGACCCCTACCTCCGCCGCGACAGCGCCGAACGCCCGCGCGTCGACGAACACTTCCGCCTCGTCCTCGACCCATCGGTGACCGGCACCGGCTGCCACGTCTACGTGCAGAACGCCGAACGCCACAGCCACGGCGTCGGCGCCCCCGACCTCGGCCTCGCCGCCTGGCGCAGCGCCACCGTCCTCAACACCGTCACCGGCAAGGAGAACTACCCCCTCCCGCGCCGCACCGCCTTCACCACCTTCGGCCTCGACCCCCAGCCCCACGTCCCGCCGGCCCGCCGGCCGTCGACCTTCACCCCGCTCCTCGACGGCCGTGACCCGGCGACACCAAGACGAAGGGACGGTGGAAGACCC
>NZ_MPOH02000015.1:928522-976063 GCF_001896135.2 Streptomyces phaeoluteigriseus | reverse complement strand
GGAAAGGGACCGGTGGAAGACCCTCCCCACCGTCCCTCGGCACCCACGCCTAGAACACCGGCGTACCGTTCCGCGTCAGCTTCCAGTCCACCGACGCGAAGTCCTTCGGGTCCAGCACACCCTTCGCCGTCACCCACTCCGCGATCCGCGTCCGGATCTCCGTCGACTCCGCCCACAGCTCCTGCGCCGACGCCACGTGCGGGAAGGCGCCACCACCGTTGGCCCGGTAGTTGTTCACCGCCAGCACGAACTGCCGGGCGTCGTCCAGCGGCGCCCCGTCGTACGCCAGGTTCTTGATCCGCGACCCGGCCGGCTGCGCGATGTCGATGTCGTACGACAGCCCCGAGACGTAGTCGTAGTTGTAGTCCGGACGGCCACCGGCGTTCGTCAGCTTCGCCACGTCCACGACCGCGTCCGCCGCCGTCTGCACGAAGTACGCCGCCGAGTACTCCAGGTACGCCCGCAGCTGGACGCCCGTCATCAGCTTCGCGACCAGCGTGTTGTCGTACACGTACAGGCTCGACAGGTCCCGGATCGTCACCTCGCCCGCCGGGATCTGCGAGGTCCGCGAGAACGGCGAGGCCTGCGCGATCACCGGCAGCGACGCGTACGACGTGCCCGCCAGGGCCTCCCTCACCACATCCTCCTGGACCTTGGTGATCAGGTCGATGATCGGGGCGTCCTTGTAGCGGGCCTCGACCGTGGTCAGCGTCTCGGTCGCGGTGCCGACCACCTGGTTGACGTACGCGACGACCTTGGCGTGCTCGTCGGACAGCAGCTTGGTGATCTTCGGGTCGTCGGCGACCGTGTTGGAGTTCACCACCGACGCCGCCACCGACTCGACGCTCCAGCGGCCCCTGGCGAAGACCAGCTCGATGTCGAACAGCGACAGACGCTCCGCGTAGGCCAGCGGCTCCGACAGCACGACCGTCTTCCCGGTCTTCGCGTTGACGACCTTCAGCTCCGGGATCTCCACGTGCGCGTGCCCGACCAGGATCGCGTCGATCCCCGGCACCTGCTGCGCCACCAGCGCCGCCGAGTTCTCGACGTACGGCAGCTGGTCACCGTACGACGACGTGCCCGAGGAGCCCGAGTGCGCCGACACGACGACGACGTCCGCGCCCATCGACCGCAGCTTCGGCACCCACTTCGCCGCCTGCTCCTCCAGGCCCGGGAAGGTCAGCTTCCCCTGCACGTACGCCTTGTCCCAGATCGCGATGCCCGGGTTGGTCAGGCCCAGCACCGCCACCTTCACCGGCGGCGCGCCCTTCACGCGGAACGTCTTCATGAAGTACGGCGGGAAGGCCGGCTTCAGCGTCCTGGCGTCGAGCGCGTTCGCCCCGAGCAGCGGGAAGTCGCACTGCTCCTCGAACTTGCGGAGCGTCTCGATGCCGTAGTTGAACTCGTGGTTGCCGAGCGCCACCGCGTCGTACCCGATCGCGTTCATCGCCTGCGCCATCGGGTGCACCGGACCGCCCTTGGCGGTGATCGGGTCGACCTTGGCGTAGTAGTACGTCAGCGGCGTGCCCTGGATCGTGTCGCCGGCGTCCAGGAGCAGCGTGTTCTCCCGGCCCTTCTCCTCGCGGATCCTGTTCACCAGGGTCGAGACGCGCGCCAGGCCCTGCGCGTTGCCCTGGGCGTCCGTGTACTCGGCGTCCTTGAAGTAGTCCCAGTTGAAGACGTGCCCGTGCAGGTCCGTCGTGCCCAGCACGGTCAGCGAGTACCGCTTGGCCGGCCTGGTCGGCTTCCCGGGCTCCGCCGCCTGCGCCGCCGGCGCCGCGACAGCGCCCGCGATCGCCACCCCCGCCCCGGTCACGGCGGACTTCTTCAGGAACTTCCGGCGGTTCAACGGCATGCTGTGCTCCTCGGGAACGACCAATGACGCGCGTAGACAAGGGACGCGCGCAAACGAACGCGCGTAGATTCTGACCCGGCCATGGCAAACGGCAACAGTCCCCAGAGGTTTCGATCTGGTGACCGGAGCCGTGCGGCACCGCTCCCATACCCAGGCAAGCACCACCAGACCGGGGCGTCAGCCACACCCGCCGCTCACGGCACCGAGGGCGCCCTCGGCCCCCCGACGCACAGCTGGCCCGCCGCCCTCGCGGAGGGCGTACCGCCGGAGCCCGTCGGCCCGAAACCGCAAGGCGCGATCCCCACCCGGCCCGCGAATTCACCCGTTCGGGGAATTCACGCCGCTGTACGGATGCCCGTGGGAGCCGCCGGACGCACAATGCGGCACTTGTCAACGGCCCTTCATCCAAAGGTTGTTGAGCCGCCATGTCCTCCCAATTCGCTACCGCCCGGTAAGCCCTAGGCTCGATTCATGCGCCGAGCGAAAATCGTCTGCACCCTGGGCCCCGCCACCGACTCCTACGACCGGATCAAATCCCTGGTCGAAGCCGGAATGGACATCGCCCGCTTCAACCTCAGCCACGGCGGCCACGCCGAGCACGAGGAGCGATACCGCCACGTACGCAAGGCCTCCGACGAGAGCGGCCGCAGCGTCGGCGCCCTCGCCGACCTTCAGGGTCCGAAGATCCGCCTCGGCCACTTCGCGGAAGGACCCGTACTCCTCGAACGCGGCGACGCCTTCACCGTCACCGTCGAGGAAGGCGTGCCGGGCGACCGCCACATCTGCGGGACGACGTACGCCGGACTCGCCGAGGACGTCTCGGCCGGCGAGCGCATCCTCGTCGACGACGGCAAGGTGTGCCTGGAGGTCACCGAGGTCGACGGCCCGCGCGTCCACACCCGCGTCCTCGAAGGCGGCGTCATCTCCGACCACAAGGGCCTGAACCTGCCCGGAGTCGCGGTCTCGGTGCCCGCCCTGTCCAAGAAGGACGAGGAGGACCTGCGCTGGGCCCTGCGCACCGGCTTCGACGTCATCGCCCTCTCCTTCGTCCGCGGCGGCCGGGACATCCTGGACGTCCACCGGATCATGGACGAGGAGGGCCGCCGGCTGCCCGTCATCGCCAAGGTCGAGAAGCCGCAGGCGGTCGAGAACATCGACGACATCGTCGCCGCCTTCGACGGGATCATGGTGGCCCGCGGCGACCTCGGCGTCGAGATGCCGCTGGAGCAGGTCCCGATCGTCCAGAAGCGCGCCATCAAGCTGGCCAGGCGGAACGCCAAGCCGGTGATCGTCGCCACCCAGATGCTCGACTCGATGATCGACAACTCCCGCCCCACCCGCGCGGAGGCCTCCGACGTCGCCAACGCGGTGATCGACGGCACCGACGCGGTGATGCTCTCCGGCGAGACCAGCGTCGGCAAGTACGCGGTGGAGACCGTCCGCACCATGGCGAAGATCGTCGAGGCGGCCGAGGAGAACATCCTCGCGGCCGGCCTCCCGCCCCTCACCGAACGCAACAAGCCCCGCACCCAGGGCGGCGCCGTCGCCAGGGCGGCCGCGGAGATCGGCGACTTCCTGGGCGCGAAGTTCCTGGTCGCCTTCACCCAGTCCGGCGACACCGCCCGCCGGCTGTCCCGCTACCGCTCCCCGATCCCCCTTCTCGCCTTCACCCCGGAACCGGCGACCCGCTCCCAGCTGAACCTGAGCTGGGGCGTGGAGACCTTCCTCGGCCCGCATGTCGACTCGACGGACGCGATGGTCGACCAGGTGGACGAACTGCTGCTCAGGTACGGCCGCTGCCGGAAGGGTGACGTGGTGGTGATCACGGCCGGTTCGCCTCCAGGCGTGTCGGGCTCCACGAACCTGGTCCGCGTGCACCACATCGGGGAGGACGACAGTCCGCAGTAGGGGTGCTCAGCGCTTGGGGCCTACGTGGATGTCCATGCCCAACGGTGGGCGTCGACGATGGTCTGCTGCCAGGGTTCGAGGGCGATGAGACGCTCGTGCTTCTTGCCGGGGCCGTGCTGAGGGAAGAGGTGGGCCCAGTAGGTGGGAATGCGAGCGTCGTACATGCGCCCACAGTGTCCGAGTGATCGCCGCGACGCCCAGCAGAAAAGCGGATGTTCACGAGAACGAGAGCATCCGCTTCTAAAGGGCAACCTTGGAATCCAAGGAAAAGTGCCCCGGGTCGGACTCGAACCGACACTGTATGGGTTTTGAATCCATTGCCTGCTGCCAATTGGGCTACCGGGGCTCGCGGAATCCAAGGTTTCCCTTGCCCCTCCGCGCCCCCACCTTACCGCAGCTAGGTAGGCTCTTGTCAGCTGTACCCCTGCCCGTAACAAGGAGCCCCCGTGACCGCCCCCGAGTCGCCCCAGCCCGTAGACGCGCCCGACGACGACAAGTCGCACGTGCCTCCGCTGACGACCCGTGTCGTCATCGCCGAGGACGAGGCGCTGATCCGCCTCGACCTCAAAGAGATGCTGGAGGAGGAGGGCTACAGCGTCGTCGGCGAGGCCGGTGACGGCGAGCAGGCCGTCGAACTCGCTCGTGAGCACAAGCCCGACCTGGTCATCCTCGACGTCAAGATGCCCAAGCTGGACGGCATCTCCGCCGCCGAGAAGATCGCCGAGGAGCGCATCGCGCCCGTCCTCATGCTCACCGCCTTCTCCCAGCGCGACCTCGTCGAGCGCGCCCGTGACGCCGGTGCCATGGCCTACCTGGTGAAGCCCTTCAGCAAGAGCGACGTCGTCCCGGCGATCGAGATGGCCGTCTCCCGTTTCACGGAGCTGCGCGAGCTGGAGAACGAGGTCGCGGACCTCACCCTGCGCCTGGAGACCCGCAAGCTCGTCGACCGGGCGAAGTCGATCCTGCAGACCGAGTACGGACTGACCGAGCCTGCCGCGTTCCGGTGGATCCAGAAGACGTCCATGGACCGGCGGATGTCGATGCAGCAGGTCGCCGAGGCCGTGATCCAGGACGCCGACGAGAAGAAGGCGTCCAAGGGTTAGCCGACCCCAGAACCTACGACGAGGCCCGCGCCCCCGGTTCGACCGGGTTCGACCGGGGGCGCGGGCCTCGTCGTAGGGGGTGGGGCTCAGTCCTCGCCGAGGTACGCCTTGCGGACGGACTCGTCGTGCAGGAGGTCCCGGCCCGTGCCCGAGAGCACGATCTTGCCGATCTCCATGACATGGCCGTGGTCGGCCAGGGACAGCGCCGCCTGGGCGTTCTGCTCGACGAGCAGGATCGTCGTGCCCTGGGCCTTCAGCTCCACGATGGTCGCCATGATCTTCTGCATCATGATCGGGGACAGACCCATCGACGGCTCGTCCAGCATCAGCAGCTTCGGCTGGGACATGAGCGCGCGGCCCATCGCCAGCATCTGCTGCTCACCGCCGGAGAGGGTGCCCGCGGCCTGCTTGCGACGTTCACCCAGGATGGCGAAGAGGTCGTAGGCGCGCTGGATGTCCTTCTCGATGCCCGCCTTGTCGTTGCGCAGGAACGCGCCGAGCCGCAGGTTGTCCTCGATCGTCATGCGCGGGAAGATGTGCCGCCCCTCGGGGGAGTGGGCGAGTCCGAGCGAGACGATGTTGTGGGCGGGGATCTTCTTCAGCGAGCGGCCGTTGAACTTGATCTGGCCGCCGACCGGCTTGAGCAGTCCGGACAGGGTCCGCAGCGTGGTGGTCTTGCCGGCGCCGTTGGTGCCGATCAGGGTGACGACCTCGCCGGCCTCGACCTTGAACGAGATGCCCTTGACGGCCTCGATCTTGCCGTAGGCGACCCGGAGGTCCTCGACTTCGAGCAGTGCGGTCATCGGTCGTTCTCCTTGCCGGGCGCGGCGTCCGTCGTGGTCTCGGCCTGCGCCTCGGCGGCCTCGACCTCGGCGACCTCCTCGGCGCCGGGCGCTCCCTCGAAGGGCTCGCCGAGGTAGGCGGCGATGACGCGCTCGTCGCCCTGGACGGTGGCGCTGTCGCCCTCGAGGAGCTTCTCGCCCTGGACGAGGACGGCGACGCGGTCGCACAGGTTGAAGATGAATCGCATGTCGTGCTCGATGACCAGGATGGCGATGCCCTGGTCGCGGATGGCGAAGACGAGTTCCTCGGTCACCCGCGTCTCCTGCGGGTTCATGCCGGCGGTCGGCTCGTCGAGGAGGAGCAGGTCGGGCTCGCTGGCCAGGGCCCGGGCGATCTCCAGCTTGCGCTGTTCGCCGTAGGGGAGGTTGCGGGCCAGGTGGTCGGCCTTGCTCTCGAGGCCGACGAACTCCAGGAGTTCCATGGCACGTTCCCGGGAGGCCGCCTCGGCCCTGTGGAAGCCGGGGCCGCGCAGGATGGCCGACCAGAAGCCTTCCTTGGTGCGCGTGTGCCGGCCGACGAGCACGTTCTCCAGGACCGTCATGTTGGCGAACAGGCGGATGTTCTGGAAGGTGCGGGCGATGCCGGCGGCGGTGACCTTGAAGGACTGCGGCGGCAGGACCTTGTCCTTGAAGCGGACCTCTCCCTCGGTGGGGATGTAGAGGCCGGTGAGGCAGTTGAAGAAGGTGGTCTTGCCGGCGCCGTTGGGGCCGATCAGACCGACGATCTCGCCGCGGTTGACGGTGAGGTTCACGTCGCGGACGGCGGTGAGGCCGCCGAAGCGCATGGTCACACCGCGGGCGTCGAGGACGGTCTCGCCGACAGGTGCCGTCTTGGTGGTGGTGTCGGTGGTGGTCATCGTGGTCAGGCCCCTGCCTTCGTGAGGACGGTGGGTGCTTCCGCGTCCTCGTGGAACTCGAGCTGGCGGCGCCGGTTGGGGATGAGGCCCTCAGGGCGGAAGCGCATCAGCAGGATGAGTGCGAGACCGAAGGCGAAGAGCTGGTAGTCGCCGAGGAACTGGAGCTTGTTGGGGATGAGGAAGAGCAGTGCCGCGCCGATGAGGGGTCCGCTGATGGTGCCCATGCCGCCGAGGACGACCGCGGCGAGCAGGAAGGCCGAGTTGGGCGGGATGGGGCCGGCGAACAGGTACTGCTCGGGCGTCACGGTGTAGGTGACGTGGGCCTGGACGGTGCCGGCCAGACCGGCGAGCGAGGCGCCGACGGCGAAGGCGATGAGCTTGACGCGGAAGCCGTTGATGCCCATGGCCAGGGCGGCGGTCTCGTCCTCACGGATGGCGACCCAGGCGCGGCCGATGCGCGAGTCGCCGCTGCGCCGGAAGACCAGGACGACGACGGCGGTGATGAGGAGCATCAGGAAGAAGTAGTTGGCGAACCGGCCGATGGTGAAGCCGGCGATGGCGTGCTCGGCTCCGAAGTCGAACCCGAGGATGTTGAGGTTCGGGATGGAGGAGATGCCGTTGGAGCCGTTGGTGAGATCGGGTCCCGAGGTGCCGTCGAGGTTGTTCGCGGTGATGCGGAATATCTCGCCGAAGCCGAGGGTGACGATGGCGAGGTAGTCGCCGCGCAGCCGGAGGGTCGGGGCACCGATGAGGACGCCGAAGACGAGCGAGGCACCGGCGCCGACCAGGACCGCGGCCCAGAACGGGAAGTGCACGTCGAAGGGCGAGCTGGGGGAGCCGGAGACCAGGGCGGCGGCGTAGGCGCCGACACCGAGGAAGGCCACGTATCCGAGGTCGAGCAGACCGGCGAGGCCGACGACGATGTTGAGGCCGAGGGCGACGGTGCCGAAGATCAGGATGTAGACACCGACGGTGGCGTACTGGTCGTCGGTCTGGGTGAAGGGGAACATCGCCGCCGCGACGAAGGCGCCGCAGATGGTGATGTTCTGGTGCCGGGCGGTGATCTGGGACGCCTGGCTGACGAGCCCGGCCTTGTTGAGCGCGGCGAAGCCGAAGGCGGCCATGATCAGGAAGCCGATGAAGAGTTCGTCGTACTCGGTGCCGATGCCGTAGGTGAAGACGGTGAGGCCGAGGCCGAGGACGGCGACGATGATCAGGATCTCGGCGTAGGAGGGCAGGGTGCCGACCGGGCGGGCGGTGCCGCCGGCGAAGGCTGCCTTGGCGATGTCCCCGCCGGTGCGCAGGCGGTGGCGGAACAGTTCCCAGCCGGTGTCGTCCGGGTCGTGGGGTTCGCGCTCGGGCCGCTCGAAGGGGAGGGCGAGAGCGCCGAGGAGACCGGCCAGCGAGGCGATGGCGGCGACGAAGCCGCCGGGCTCCAGGTTGACGACGCCGCCGAGGTCGACGGTGATCGCCAGGACCGTGTACCAGACGGTGGCGAAGGTGGCGAGGGCGGCGAACTTGATCGCGCCGTCGGCGCCGGCGGGGGTGAGCCAGCGCAGCCCCTTCACGCCGTAGGAGGACAGGCACAGGAGTGTGGTGAGGGCGCCGCCGATGAGGGCGAGCACCTGGAGGCCGCCGGGGTAGCCGTAGACGGTGAGGTCGCCGGGGAAGGCGGACGTCCAGGTCCAGGCGAGGAAGGCGGAGACGACGGTGAGGGCGCCGCCGCCGGTGGCGAGGGCGCGGCCGAGGTGCGGCGGGATGCCGATGAGGCCGGTGGCCGGCCCGGAGGCGGGCGTGCTCGGGATCCCGGGTGCGGTGGTCTGTGTGGTCATCGGTGTCACGCCCTGTCCGCGACGCGCTCGCCGAGCAGGCCCTGTGGCCTGAACAGCAGTACGAGGATGAGAAGTACGAAGGCCCAGACGTCTGCCCAGGACTGGCTGCCGAACTGGTCCATGCCGGGGATGTCGGCGATGTAGGCGGTGGCGAGGGTCTCGGCGATGCCGAGGACGACGCCGCCGATCATGGCGCCGTAGATGTTGCCGATGCCGCCGAGGACCGCTGCGGTGAAGGCCTTGAGGCCGAGGATGAAGCCCATGCGGTAGTCGATCTGGCCGTACTTGAGGCCGTAGGCGACACCGCCGACGGCGGCGAAGGCGGCGCCGAGGGCGAAGGCGACCACGATGATGCGGTCGGTGTTGACGCCCATGAGCTTGGCGGTGTCCGGGTCCTGCGCGGTGGCCTGCATGCCGCGTCCGGTACGCGTCTTCATGACGAAGTAGGCGAGGACGCCCATGCTGATGGGGGCGGCGGCGAGGAGGAAGACGTCACCGGTCTGGATCGTGACGTCGCCGATGTGGAAGGGGCCGCCCTCGATCTGGGGGAAGGTGCGGGCCGACGTGGCCTCCGGGTACCAGGCCCATACCGCCTGCTGCAGGGCGAGGGAGAGGCCGATGGCGGTGATGAGGGGGGCGAGCCGGGGTGCGCCGCGCAGCGGGCGGTAGGCGAACCGTTCCGCTCCGACGGCGACGAGTGAGGCGACCAGCATGGCGCCGATGAGCATGAGCGGCAGGGCGATCCACATGGTCGTGCCGTTGGGCAGTACCCAGAGGTAGACGGAGAGAGCCCCGAAGGCGCCCGTCATGAAGATCTCGCCGTGGGCGAAGTTGATGAGCTGGACGATGCCGTAGACCATCGTGTAGCCAATGGCGACCAGCCCGTACATGGATCCCAGTAGCAGGCCGTTGACCAGCTGCTGCGGCAGTTCGTTCACCGCATGTCCTCCGAGACGTTCGGATGATTTCGACGGATGTGTCTGGATGTGAGTCCGCGCGGGCGCCAGTGGAACAGCGCCCGCGCGGCTCAGGTGATGCGGGTGGGTCAGCCGGTGTAGGTGCCGGACTTGACCGGCTTCCAGGCACCGTTCTCGACGGCGTACACGGTGAGCTGCTTGTTGGTGGCGTCACCGAACTCGTCGAAGGAGACCTTGCCGGTCACACCGTCGAAGGAGACGTTCTGCATGGCGGCGGTGACCTTGGCGCGGGCGTCGTCCGGAAGCTTGCCGTCGTTGTCGTCGACGACCTTCTTCACGGCCTCGATGATCGCCCAGGCCGAGTCGTAGGAGTAGCCGCCGTAGGCCTCGTAGGCCTCCTTGTAGTTCTCGGCCTTGTAGTTGGCCACGAACTCCTTGGCGGAGGGCAGTTCCTCGACCGGCGCGCGACCGAGGTGGCCAGGTCGCCGGCGGCGCTGGCGCCGGCCAGCTTGATGAAGTCGGCGCTGTAGATGCCGTCGCCGCCGACCACCGGGATCTTGGCGCCCGCGGCCTTGATCTGCTTGCTCAGCGGACCGGCCTGCGGGTACTCGCCGCCGTAGTAGACGACGTCGGCGCCGGAGTTCTTGACCTTCGTGGCGATGGCCGAGAAGTCCTTGCTGTCCGGGTTGATGTGCTCGGTGCCCGCGACCGCGCCGCCGAGCTTCTTGAACTCCTCGGTGAAGGTGGCGGCCAGGCCGGCGCCGTAGGTCTTCTTGTCGTCGATGACGAAGACCTTCTTCTTCTTCGCGTCGTTGAACAGGTACTGGGCGGCGAACGGGCCCTGCACGGCGTCCGTGGTCGCGGTGCGGAAGTACGAGTTGTAGACGCGCTTCTTCGAGTTCTGCCAGTCGGTGCCCTGGGTGAGCGCCGGGTTGGTGTTCGCCGGGGAGACCTCGACCAGCTTGGCGTCGTCGAAGACCTTCTGCATCGACTCGGCGACGGAGGAGTTCAGCGGGCCGACCACGCCGAGGACGGACTTGTCGGCGACCAGCTTGGTGGCGTTCTGCTGGCCCGAGGAGGGCTGCGCCTGGTCGTCGAGTGCCTCGATCTTGAAGGTGACGCCTTCGACGAACTTTTCCTTGTTGGCCGTCTTGGCGGCAAGGTCGACAGAGTTCTTGATGCCGAGGCCCAGCGCGGACAGGTCGCCGGTCAGCGGGGCGTCGACGCCGATGGTGACGGTGGTGCCGCCGCTGTCGGAGCCCTTGTCGTCACTGTCGCGCGAGCCGCAGGCGGTGAGGGTGAGTGCTCCCGCGGACAGCGCGGCGGTGATGGCGATAAGTGAACGTTGACGCACGTTCCAGTCCTTTCCCTGGGCGGCCCTCCCCCCTGGAAGAGGCCGAGTCGAGCGCTGTGGCCGAAGGGGTATTCCAGCTGCGCGGTGACTGGCCGTGACTCTAAACGGGTGAAGGTAACGCGGAGGAGGCTCTGGCCCATGATGTGACTCTCTTGTTATGACACGAGGTAATGCAGAGCGGTACTGAGGGGGTGGAACCGGGGAATTCAGACTGATTCGCCCTGTCCGCATGCTGAGAATCCGCAGGACGGGCCCTGGTGACTCCAGGCGTCTCAAGCGTTTTGGTGATTACCGGATTCGTTGCTACAGGCGACTTGTAGGGCCTGGGACAGGTCCTGGGCATAGCGGGAGCCAAGGATGAAACTGTGGACCTGTATTGCGCGCGCATTACGCAGCGTTACGTCCAGGAAAGGCAGCCCGGCGTCCGTCGGCACATTTTCGCAATCCGTCACATGCATCGTGATGACGATCTTGCGCGCGGAACCCGCCGTGGTGCGGAAAGGTGTCCGCGGCGCCGACGTCAGGAAGATCCCGGCGTACGGCTGCGCCAGCCGCGTCGCCGTGACGGGCGGACCCGACTCCACACGGAGCAGCACTTCCAGTGCGAACGTCCGCGGCCGGGTGCCCGGCGGCACCGACAGCGGCCCCAGATACTCGACTTCGACGACCTGTGAAGGGAACCGTGGCTGCGGCGCGGCCTGTTGACGCTCCTGAGGCCACGCCGCCCAGAGCAGTGCGCCGGCGGTCAGGAGGAGGGCGGCCGCCAGTGCTCCGAGTAGGGCCCGGCGGCGCCGCCCGTCACACCCGTGGAATCCGTGGAATCCGAGGCACCCATGGAATCCGTGCCACCCGTGAAATCCGTGGCACCCGTGGCGCAAGGCCGTCCGGCCGCGCGGAGCGCCGGTTTCCGGGGCGTCCTCGGCCTCCCACGCGCGCGTGCCCTCGCCCGGCTCGACCGGGCCGACGCCGCCGCTCACTGCCACGGACCCCCGCCCGGGCCGCCGGAGCGGTACCGGGAAGCACAGCCCTCGCGCGACTGACGGTCGACCAACTCGTCCGCGGCGCGGGCGCCTTCATGCTTCTTCGCGGCCCGCGCGGCGTCCACGACCGACCGCAGGATGTCGTACTGGCCGTTGGACAGCCCCATCGACTGGTAGTCCCCGTACGTGCCGCCCTCCAGCACCTCGCGCGACCAGTGGGCGACGATCCGGGCGCACAGCACCTCGGGGGGAGTGACGGTGGGCGACGGAGTGCTCCGCGCACCCGCCGAGCCGCCGCCCGCGCCGGCGCAGGCCGCCACCAGCACACCCGCCCCGAGGGCGGTTCCCAGCCGCAGCGCGGCCCGGGGCCGACGTTCTGTTGCGGTCCGTCGCGCCGCCCCCGGCCGTCGTGCCGCGCGTAAGCGTCGCGCCGCACCCGGCCAGAGGGGCCCTCCCGTTGCCATGCCCCGACGCTAGGCCGCCAAGGCGCCGGTGGGCAACGGGGGGTGGGTGACGGGCCGGACCGCGGTCGGCGGAGGGGCTGTCGGTGACCTCAGCTCGCGGCCGGCGCGGCGTCGCCGGGGTTCATGTCCCGCAGCAGGCACGTCAGTCGCGCGGTGCACACCCGCTTCCCCGCCTCGTCGCTGATCACGATCTCGTACGTCGCCGTGGACCGGCCCCGGTGCACGGGCGTGGCCACGCCGGTGACCAGGCCGGAGCGGGCGCCGCGGTGGTGGGTGCAGTTCAGGTCGACGCCGACGGCGATCTTGGAGCTGCCGCCGTGCAGCATGGCGCCGACCGAACCGAGGGTCTCCGCGAGCACCGCCGAGGCGCCGCCGTGCAGCAGTCCGTAGGGCTGGGTGTTGCCCTCGACCGGCATCGTGCCGACGACCCGCTCCGCGGACGCCTCGACGATCTGCACCCCCATGCGGGTGCCCAGGTGCCCGGCCGAGAAGAGGGCGCGCAGATCGACGCCGAGCGCCGCGTACTCGTCGATGACCTCTTGCGGGAACTTCACGTGCTGCTGCTCGCCCATCGGGACCTGCTCCGTTCGTCGTGACCAGTGGCGTGACCGTGACCGGTACGGTGACCGTGCCGACTGAGCAAACGCTCAGTCGGTCGCCGATTGTTCCAGACGGACGACGACGGACTTGCTGGCCGGGGTGTTGCTGGTGTCCGCGGTGGCATCCAGCGGCACCAGGACGTTGGTCTCCGGGTAGTACGCCGCCGCGCAGCCCCGAGCCGTCGGGTAGAGCACCACCCGGAAGCCGGGCGCCCGCCGCTCCACCCCGTCCCGCCACTCGCCGACCAGATCCACGTACGAACCGTCGGCCAGGCCGAGCGTGCCGGCGTCCTCGGGATTGACGAGGACGACCCGGCGGCCGTTCCTGATGCCCCGATAACGGTCGTCCAGACCGTAGATCGTGGTGTTGTACTGGTCGTGCGAGCGCAGCGTCTGCAACAGCAGGCGACCGGCGGGCAGCTCCGGGAACTCGACCGGCGCGGCCGTGAAGTTGGCCTTGCCGGTGGCCGTGGGGAAGCGGCGCTCGTCGCGCGGGGCGTGCGGCAGCGTGAAACCGCCAGGGTGCGCCACGCGCGCGTTGAAGTCCTCGAAACCGGGGATCACGCGCGCGATGCGGTCCCGGATCGTCGCGTAGTCCTTCTCGAACTCCTCCCACGGCACCCGGCTGTCCGCGCCCAGCACCCGGCGCGCCAGCCGGCACACGATGGCCGGCTCCGACAGCAACCGCCCGCCCGCGGGCTCCAGCCGGCCCCGGGAGGCGTGCACCATGCCCATGGAGTCCTCGACGGTCACGAACTGCTCACCGCCGTCCTGCACATCGCGCTCGGTACGGCCGAGCGTCGGCAGGATCAGGGCACGCGCGCCCGTGACGACATGCGACCGGTTGAGCTTCGTCGACACGTGCACGGTCAGCCGGGCCCGCCGCATGGCCGCCTCGGTGACCTCCGTGTCGGGGGAGGCGGACACGAAGTTGCCGCCCATGGCGAAGAAGACCTTCGCCTCACCGTCGCGCAGCGCCCGGATCGCCCGTACGACGTCGAAGCCGTGCTCGCGCGGCGGGGCGAAGCCGAACTCCCGCTCCAGGGCGTCCAGGAAGGCCGGTGCCGGGCGCTCGAAGATGCCCATGGTGCGGTCGCCCTGCACGTTCGAATGACCGCGCACCGGGCACACGCCCGCGCCCGGACGGCCGATGTTGCCGCGCAGCAGCAGGAAGTTGACCACCTCGCGGATGGTCGCCACGGAGTGCTTGTGCTGGGTGAGCCCCATCGCCCAGCACACGACGGTGCGCTGCGAGGCGAGCACCATGCGCAGGGCCTCTTCGATCTCGGCGGGCGTGAGTCCCGTCGCGGCGAGCGTCCGGTCCCAGTCGGCGGCGCGGGCGGCCGCGGCGAACTCCTGGTAGCCGTGGGTGTGGTCGGCGACGAACGTCTCGTCGACTGCGCCCTCCGTCTCGAGGATCAGCTTGTTGAGGAGACGGAACAGGGCCTGGTCGCCGCCGATGCGGATCTGGAGGAACAGATCGGTGAGGGCGGCGCCCTTGAGCATGCCCTGCGGGGTCTGCGGGTTCTTGAAGCGCTCCAGGCCCGCCTCGGGCAGCGGGTTCACGCTCATGATCCGCGCGCCGTTGGCCTTGGCCTTCTCCAGGGCGGAGAGCATGCGCGGATGGTTGGTGCCCGGGTTCTGCCCGGCGACGATGATCAGGTCGGCCTCGTAGAGGTCCTCCAGCAGGACGCTGCCCTTGCCGACGCCGATGGTCTCCATGAGGGCCGAACCGGACGACTCGTGACACATGTTGGAGCAGTCGGGCAGGTTGTTGGTGCCCCACTCGCGCGCGAACAGCTGGTACAGGAACGCGGCTTCGTTGCTCGTGCGGCCCGAGGTGTAGAACACGGCCTCGTCGGGGGAGGCCAGGGCGGCCATCTCCTCGGCGACGATGTCGAAGGCACGTTCCCAGGAGACCGGCTCGTAGTGCTCGCCGCCCTCGGGCAGGTACATCGGGTGCGTGAGCCGCCCCTGCTGGCCCAGCCAGTAGCCGCTCCTGTTGCCCAGGTCGGCGACCGGGTGCGCGGCGAAGAACTCCGGAGTGACGCGGCGCAGGGTGGCCTCCTCGGCCACCGCCTTCGCGCCGTTCTCACAGAACTCCGCCGCGTGCCGGTGCTCGGGCTCCGGCCAGGCGCAGCCCGGACAGTCGAAGCCGTCCTTCTGATTGACGCGCAGCAACGTCAGCGCGGTCCGCTTCACACCCATCTGCCGCTGCGCGATCCGCAAGGTGTGCCCGATGGCCGGCAGCCCCGCCGCCGCGTGCTTCGGCTCGACGACCTGCGGCGCGTCCTGAACCGGGTCGGCCTTGGGCGGCTTCGTTGCCATCGCGGCGCTCCTTCACTGACACGGGTGACCACTCCCATCGATCCTCGCACGCGCCACCGACAGGAAGGATGCGCGGACGGCCGGGAGCCGGGAGCAATGGTTGCGGGGGGGGGGGGCGGGCGATAAGCGCCTGCTGCGTGACGAGCTGCCGATGCGGCCGGAGACCTGGCGGAAACCGGCGGGCGGCCCACCGTGACCTGGACGTGGGGAGCCTGCGGGGGTGGTGCGGGCTGCCGTGGGCGTGGAGACGGACTGGGCGTCCAGGCGCCCGGTGCTCCGTGCGTGACGGGCTGCCGGGGTGACCGGCCGAGCCGGGAGCGGTTGCGAAGAAGCTGCCGCCGTCGCGCTTCGGTCGGGGCCCGGCGGCGACGCCCCGCTGAAGGGCCGGCGCACGACTGCCGCTGCGGGCTTCTCTGTGCTGCCCGTGCCGCCCGCACTGCGTCCCGCCTCGCGCCCGCAGGTCCCGCGGACCCGGCCGTGCCCGGCCGTGCCCTGTCCCGGCCCCGGCCCAGGCGCGCCGTCCCGGCCCCGGCGTGCGGCCTCTGCGGGCGTCGCCCGAGCGGGGGTGTTCACACGCCGTGCACGGCGTACCGTCCCGAGGCTCCGCACAGTCGCCCGAGGCACACGTGGATCGGAGTGTCAGTGGGGCGTGGCAGGATCGGGGGCGTGGCAGAAACAGCATCGAAGAAGACCGAGAACACCTCCGGCGCCGAGCGGCCCCGCCTGATGCTCATGGACGGGCACTCGTTGGCCTACCGCGCGTTCTTCGCGCTGCCCGCGGAGAACTTCACCACCGCGACCGGCCAGCCGACGAACGCGATCTACGGCTTCGCGTCGATGCTGGCCAACACCCTGCGTGACGAAGCGCCGACGCACTTCGCGGTGGCCTTCGACGTCTCCCGCAAGACCTGGCGCTCCGAGGAGTTCACCGAGTACAAGGCGAACCGCTCCAAGACCCCGGACGAGTTCAAGGGGCAGGTCGAGCTGATCGGTGAGCTGCTCGACGCGATGCACGTGTCACGGTTCGCGATCGACGGCTTCGAGGCCGACGACGTGATCGCCACACTCGCCACCCAGGCCGAGGCCGAGGGCTTCGAGGTGCTGATCGTCACCGGCGACCGCGACTCCTTCCAGCTCGTCAGCGAGCACACGACGGTGCTGTATCCCACGAAGGGCGTCTCCGAGCTGACCCGCTTCACCCCGGAGAAGGTCGTCGAGAAGTACGGCCTGACGCCCGCCCAGTACCCCGACTTCGCGGCCCTGCGCGGCGACCCGTCCGACAACCTGCCGGGCATCCCGGGCGTCGGCGAGAAGACGGCCGCGAAGTGGATCAACCAGTTCGGTTCGTTCGCGGACCTGGTCGAGCGGGTCGACGAGGTCAAGGGCAAGGCCGGGCAGAACCTCCGCGACCATCTGGAGTCCGTCAAGCTCAACCGCCGTCTGACGGAGATGGTCCGCACCGTGGAACTGCCCGGCACCGTCCTCGACCTCGAGCGCGTCCCGTACGACCGCACGGCCGTGGCGATGATCCTGGACACCCTGGAGATCCGGAACCCGTCGCTGCGCGAGCGGCTGCTCGCCGTCGACCCGGGCGCACAGGAGGCCGAGGCGGCCCCGGTCGTCGCACCCGGCGTCGCGCTGGACGGCACGGTGCTGGGCACGGGCGAGCTGACCGGCTGGCTCACCGAGCACGGCGCCGAGCCCCTCGGCGTGGCCACCGTCGACACCTGGGGCCTGGGCACCGGCTCGGTCGCCGAGGTCGCGCTCGCCGCGGCGGGCGGACCGGCCGCCTGGTTCGACCCGTCGGAGCTGGACGAGACCGACGAGAACACGTGGGCCGCCTGGCTGGCCGCCGAGGACCGCCCCAAGGTCCTGCACAACGCCAAGGGCGCCATGCGGGTCTTCGCCGAGCACGGCTGGAGCGTCGCCGGTGTCTCCATGGACACCGCCCTGGCCGCCTACCTGGTCAAGCCGGGCCGCCGCTCCTTCGACCTGGACGCGCTGTCGCTGGAGTACCTGGGCCGGGAGCTGGCCCCGCCGCCGCGGCCGACGGTCAGCTCGCCTTCGGCTCGGACGACAGCGCCGAGGCCGACGCCCTGATGGTGCAGGCCCGCGCGATCCTCGACCTCGGCGAGGCCTTCCGGGGCCGGCTGGAGGAGGTCGGCGCGGCGGATCTGCTCCAGGACATGGAGCTGCCCACCTCCGCCCTCCTCGCCCGCCTGGAGCGGCACGGCATCGCGGCCGACCGGGCCCATCTGGAGGCCATGGAGCAGATGTTCGCGGGCGCCGTCCAACAGGCCGTGAAGGAGGCGCACGCCGCCGCCGGGCACGAGTTCAACCTCGGCTCGCCCAAGCAGCTCCAGGAGGTCCTCTTCGGCGAGCTGGGCCTGCCGAAGACGAAGAAGACCAAGACCGGTTACACGACGGACGCCGACGCCCTGGCCTGGCTCGCCGCCCAGACGGACAACGAACTGCCGGTGATCATGCTCCGGCACCGTGAGCAGGCCAAACTCCGCGTCACCGTCGAGGGCCTGATCAAGACGATCGCCGCCGACGGCCGTATCCACACCACGTTCAACCAGACGGTCGCCGCGACCGGCCGCCTGTCGTCCACGGACCCGAACCTCCAGAACATCCCGGTCCGTACCGACGAGGGCCGGGCGATCCGGCGCGGGTTCGTCGTCGGCGAGGGCTTCGAGTCCTTGATGACGGCCGACTACAGCCAGATCGAACTGCGGGTGATGGCGCACCTCTCCGAGGACGCGGGCCTCATCGAGGCCTTCACCTCCGGCGAGGACCTGCACACCACGGCCGCCTCCCAGGTCTTCGGCGTCGAGCGGGACGCCGTGGACGCGGAGATGCGCCGCAAGATCAAGGCGATGTCGTACGGACTGGCGTACGGGCTGTCGGCTTTCGGTCTGTCCCAGCAGCTGAACATCGAGGCGGGGGAGGCCCGCGCCCTGATGGACGCCTACTTCGAGCGCTTCGGTGGCGTACGGGACTATCTGCGCCGGGCGGTCGAGGAGGCACGGGCGACGGGCTACACGGCGACGCTGTTCGGGCGCCGCCGCTACCTCCCCGACCTCAACAGCGACAACCGTCAGCGCCGCGAGGCGGCCGAGCGCATGGCCCTCAACGCGCCCATCCAGGGCACTGCGGCGGACATCGTGAAGATCGCCATGCTCAAGGTGGACGCGGCCCTGCAGAAGGCGGGCCTCACGTCCCGGATGCTCCTCCAGGTCCACGACGAGATCGTGCTGGAGATCGCTCCCGGCGAGCGGGCGGCCGTGGAGGAACTGCTCCGCCGCGAGATGGCCGGCGCGGTGCAGCTCAGGGCCCCCCTGGACGTCTCGGTGGGCGCGGGCCCCGACTGGGAGTCGGCAGCCCACTAGCCCCGGGCAGAGCCCAACGGACCCGAAGGGACCCCGCCGGCAGCGGCGGGGTCCCCTTTCCCTTCTCCGCGCGGAGCCCGAGCGTCTCCGCGCGGAGCCGGAGCCCGGCGCATCCCCGCCCGGAGCCCGCCGCGCGGCTCCCGTGCCGCTCCCACCGCGGCACGCACCGGGTCGCTCACCCTGCCCCGTCACCCCGCGTACCATCCCCCGGAGGGCCCTCACCCGCGTGGCCCCCGAGAAGGCGCCCTCGCGGGTCCGCGCCCGCCAGGATGCGGCCATGGGTATACGCCTGCCTCACCGCCGGAAGGCCCCTGTACGCGTCCACTCCGCGGCCACCGCCGAAACGCCGGCCGGCCACGACGGGACGCCCCACCGGCGACCGCTGCCCGCCCTCGCGCCCGGCGCGGCCACGTCCCGCGTCCCCGGCACCCCGCTCACGGCGGTGCGCGAGACGGTCGTACGTCTCCGCCGCCGGGCCGTCGCCCTCCTCACCCGCCCGGCCGGTGTCCGGCGGCTCGGGGCCGAGCGTGCCCGCGGCCACCTGACCCTCGCCCTCGGCGCCCTGCGCCGACTGCGGAGGCCGCGCGCGGGACGCCGTATCAGCGTTTTCGCGGCGCGCGCCGAAATGGGCGCGGACCGGTTCGGCGCGTGGTGAACCGGGCCACCCGGCTCATCCGACCCCCACCTCGTCCCGCTGCCGCAGACCGTCTCCCGCCCGCCGCCACATCCGCACCCCGCACGCGTACAGCAGGACCCCCAGCAACAGTCCCGCCCCCGCCCCGAAGCACAGGGTGGGGATCAGTTCGTACGGCTTGGCGCTCGGGCCCCAGTACTCCCACCAGCGCAGCGCCCGGCGGGCCGCTGCGGTCAGGGCGCAGCCGCCGATCAGGGCCGCGGCCCACCAGCGGTCGCGCGCCGACAGCACCGGCACGCGAGCGGCTCCGAGGCGGGGGTCCGGCGCAGCGCGTGCGTGACGAACGTGGCGATCACCACCGCCGCGACGGCCGAACCGCCGTACTGGAGGTACCAGTACAGCGGCGAGCCCGCGATCGTCTCGCCGAGGACGGGGAACATCCGCATGCCCCACCGGTCCAGGTGGGTGAAGGCGTCCCAGACGACGTGCGTCAGCGCGCCGAGGACCGCGGAGACGTACCACCACGCCACCGTGGACGGCCGGACACGCGCGCGTGGCGCCCCGCAGCGCGTCAGGACGGCCGTACGGCCCTGCCGTGCCCGTGGCAGCAGCGCCACGAGCGGCTCGCGCACCAGCAGCCACAGCCCCACCAGCGCCCAGGCGAGGAGCACGTCGACGGTGAGGACGCCGGTGAAGGAGTGCGTGACATCGCCGAACTTCATCGCCTCGGACAGGACACTCGCCGCGTAGTAGGTCATGTCGGGAGCGAACGATCCGGCGACGAGGACGGCCGGCACCAGGCGTCCGCGGCCGGTGCCGTCGGTGCGCACGGCGGGCAGCACGGCCGCCGCGTGACTCAGCGTGAACGGCAACGAGGCTCCTCGGCGCGGGTGTTGCCGGACCGGCCGGCTCGGACATCGACGGTCCGATCAGTATGCGGGATGCCTCCGGCGCCCCCACGGCACATGGAGGGGTGGTGAACAGGGTGCTCGAACGGGTGCCGGTCACAAAGAAGTTGTCGTAGGGTCGCCAGGGCCGCCGCCGTACGAGGGGCGGTCGGACAACGAACAGATCGGCGCAAACCGCCCGCGAACGCGACCGTCGCGGCCGGTTGACCGTCCCGCACGGGACGATTGAGGCAAGGCGTCCCACGGGACGGGCTAGACAGACGAAGACGGGCGCTCGAGTGTCCACGGGAGGGGTTCACTTCATGTCGGCGCAATTCGGCAGCAGGCTGCGCAAGGGTGCGGTCAACACCACCGTGGCCGCACTGGCGGTCGCGGCTCTGGCCGCCTCCCAGGCACCCGACGTCACGGCCGACGGCGCGGGCGGACGCACCGCCGCGGACTCGCCGTCCGTCGGCACCGGCTCCGCGACCGGCGCCGACGAGAGCGCCACCGGCAACTCGCCGTACTACACGGACCTGCCGCCGCTGAACAGCCCCGTCCCGGCGCCGAGCCAGAGCACCGGCACAGGTCCGGTCGCCACCGGCGGCACGGAGGCCGGCATCCCCGCGACCGTCCTGGACGCCTACAAGAAGGCCGCGGCGTCGCTCGCCGGGTCCAAGCCCGGCTGCAACCTGCCCTGGGAACTCCTCGCCGCCATCGGCAAGGTGGAGTCCGGCCACGCCCGCGGCGGAAACGTCGACGCCGACGGCAAGACCCGCTCGGCGATCCTCGGCCCGGTCCTCGACGGCAACGGCTTCGCCAACATCAGCGACACCGACAACGGCGCCTTCGACGGCGACACCACGCACGACCGCGCCGTCGGCCCCATGCAGTTCATCCCGTCCACCTGGGAGTGGGCGGGCCGCGACGGCAACGGCGACGGCGCGAAGGACCCCAACAACATCTACGACGCCGCGCTCGCCGCCGGTCACTACCTGTGCCGCTACAGCTGGGACATGTCCACCGACGCCGGCCTGCGCAGCGCGATCCTGAGCTACAACAACTCGACGGACTACTACAACACCGTCGTGTCGTGGCTGGAGTACTACCGCAAGGGCACGCACGAGGTCCCGGACGGCACCGGCACCCTGCCGGACAACCGCAGCGACGAGAGCAGCGGCGGCGGCACGACCACCTCGCCGTCCCCGTCCCCGTCGCCCACGCCGCCCCGGACGACCCCGCCCAGCACGCCTCCCGCCACGCCCCCTCCGGCGACCACCCCGCCGTCCACCACGCCTCCCGCGACGACCCCGACCGACTCGGTCCACCACCTGGAGGACGCGGGCACGGCGAAGCTCGCCGCCATGGCGGGCGACGCGTTCGGCGACCGGATCAGCACCCGCACCGAGACCAAGGCCGGTACGGGCGTCGCCAAGGTCCGGGTCCGCTTCACGATCGTCGGCGACACCGACGCCACCTTCACGGGCGGCGAGAGCGTGGCCGCGGTCATCACCGACAGCCGGGGCATCGCCACGGCCCCCACCCTCCGGGCGGGCGAGAAGACCGGCGCCTTCACGGTCCGCGCCACCGTCGTGGGCCGTACGGTCGCGGCCGTGAACTACTCGGCCACGGTCACCGCGCGTGCCGCCGACGCCCTGGCCCGCACCGGTTCGGCCGCCCTGACCTGCGTCGCGGGCGGCGAGTTCGCCGACCGGGTCGAGGTCAAGGCCACCTACAAGGGCGCCGCGGCGGACAAGGTCGCGGCCACCGCCACGCTCGTGAAGTCGGCCGACGACCCGACCGCGAACGACAAGGGCCCCTACTTCAAGGACGCCGCCGGCAACCCCGTCCGCACCCTGACGGACCTCCGCACGGACGCGAACGGCCTGCTGACGCTCCCGAAGCTGTACGCGGACGACACCGCCGGCACGTTCCTGCTGCGCGTCACCACCGAGGGCGGCGCCACCCTCACGGTCGAACTGACCGTGACGGCGGCCCCGTCGCCCACGCCGACCCCGTCGGACACCCCCTCCGGCACCCCTTCGGAGAGCACCTCCCCGAGCCCGTCCGAATCGACGACGACCGGCTCGTAATCCACCTCGGCGGCCTCTCGCCACCACGCCCGCAGCGACTCCGCACCACGTCGCGCACCACCGACGGCGCCCCGCTCCCCGCGAGCGGGGGCGCCGCCGACGCGCCCCGCTCCCGCGAGCGGGGCGCCGTCGGTGGTGCGCGACGTGTTCTCATCTGGCTCGCCCGTTGCTACGGTGCCCGACCTGACGACCCATCAGTTCCGGTGGAACCTCCGACCCCCGCGGGAGGCCCGTATGCGCGCCCTGATCGCCGCCGCGACCGGCCTCGCCCTCGCGCTCGCCCTGGTCCTCACCCTCACCGCCCTGGGCACCCCGACCGGCGAGACCTCCCCGAAACCCCTGCTGACGACAGTGCCCGCTCACCCGTAACCGCCCGGGAGGGAGGCCGACATGCGCCGCAAGGCCGGCCTGATCCTGCTCGCCCTCGCCGTGTTCTTCGCGGCACTGTCCCCGCTGCTGCGCTGGTACGCCTTCCCGCGCCTGGCCAAGGTCCCCGCCCACGCCTACCAGGACATGGTCCTGGAGGCGCGGAACGCCACCCTCCTCGACTACGGCACGATGACCGCCCGCACCGTCCCCAAGGTCACCATCGTGCAGACCCTCAAGGGCAACGTGGAGGAGTCGGAGCGGATAGAACGGACGGCGGGCCGCGACGTCGTCGTCTGGGACGGCCTGTCCTACGTCCAGGGCCCCGACGGCAAGATGGTCTCCCGCATCCCCGAGCGCTACATCTTCGACGCCCACACCCAGGAACCCGTCCACGCCACCGGGGAGATGGTCGACGGCACCCCCGTCCGCCGCGAGGGCCTGGAGTTCAAATGGCCCTTCCGCACGGAGAAGCGCGACTACGAGTACTTCGACGCGCAGGCCCGTGTCACCGCCCCCATCCACTACAAGGGCACCGAGAGGTTCCGCGGCCTGGAGGTCTACTACTTCGAGCAGACCATCCCCTGGACCCAGGTCCCCATGCCCAGGACGATGCCCGTCGCCGGCATCACCCCGGAGACCGTCGCCAGGACCGGCACCACCCGCTGGTACACCACCGTCCGAAAGTTCTGGGTCGAACCCGTCACCGGCGCCCCCGTCTACGGCGAGGAGATCCACCAGGAGGAACTGCGCGGCGGCACCCTCCTCGGCGACCGCGACAGGGTGACGGCCTTCGCCGGCCACGTGAAGATGCGCGAGGACTACATCGAGCACACCGTCGACCTGGTCGGCGCCAACCGCACCCTGGTCCTGCTGATGACGTCCTACCTGCCCTGGGGCTTCCTCACCCTCGGCGTCCTGCTCCTCGCCCTCGCGCTGTACCTGGAGGCCCGCGGCCGTCGCCCGGCCGGCCCGGAGCCGGCCCCCGCCGCCGGCGCCGAACCGGTCACCGCCTGAGCCGCGCATTGGTGTGCCGGGTCGGCTGGGCACCGGCCGGGTCCTCCGGCCACGGATGCTTGGGATAGCGGCCCCGCAGTTCCGCCCGTACGCCCTTGTAGCCGTCCTTCCAGAAGGAGGCGAGGTCGGCGGTCACGGCGGCGGGCCGTCCGGCGGGGGACAGCAGGTGCACCAGCAGCGGCACCCCCGCCACGCGCGGCGACTCCTGGAGCCCGAACATCTCCTGGAGCTTCACCGCCAGCACCGGCTGTCCGGGGTCGGCGTAGTCGATCCGGATTCCGGACCCGCTCGGCACCGTGATCCGCTCCGGCGCCAGCTCGTCCAGCCGTGCCGCCTCCCCGGACGCCCAGGGAAGCAGCCGCGCGAGCGCCTTCCCGGCGTCGATCCGCGCCAGGTCGCCGCGCCGCCGGGCCCGGCTCAGCTCGGGTTCCAGCCACTCGTCCACGCGCGCGTGCAGCGCCGCGTCGGAGACGTCCGGCCACGGCTCCCCGAGACGCGCCCTCAGGAAAGCCAGTCGCTGCCGCAGCACCCGCGCCTCCGCCGACCACCGCAGCAACCCCGGCCCCTCCTCCCGCAGCCCCTCGAGCAGCGCCTCCCGTACGAGTCCGGCGTCGGCGTCCCGCAGCGGCCGCGCCGCCAGCTCCACGGCGCCGAGCCGCTCGACCCGCCGGGCCACCACGTCCCCCTCGGACCAGTGGACCTTCTCGCGGGTGTCGAGCAGCGTGCCGGCCGCGAACCGGGCGACCTCCTCGTCGACGACCGCCGCGAGCTGCACGCGCGCGTGCCCCTTGCCGACGGGCCGGTCGGCGACGGCGACCGCGAGCCACGGGGCGCCGCGCAGCGCCGACCCGTCACGCACCTCGGCCCGCGTCCCGGACACCATGAGGCAGGAACCGCCGTCGGCCCTGGCGACCCGCTCCGGGAAGGCGAGGGCCGCGACGACACCGACCCGGCCCTCCTCGCGCGCCAGTGCGGAAGGACCCGCGACGGCCCCCTCCGCCGGGCCGGAGAACTCCGCCGCCACGGCCCGCAGCCGCCGTACCTCCGTCCGCCAGCGCCCCGCGTACGCGTCCCCGCCGCGCCGGGCGGCGCGCAGGGCCGCCGCGAGGTCGTCGCCGTACTCCCGCGGAGCCTCCTCGCTGAGCAGCGCGACCACCTCCGCGGCCCGCTCCGCCCCGATCAGCGACGCCCCGTCGAGCAGCGCCCGGCCCAGCCGCGGGTGCAGCCCGGCCCGCGTCAGCCGCACCCCGCGCTCCGTGGCCCGGCCCGCCGCATCCACCGCCCCGACCGCCCTCAGCAGCCGGCCCGCCGCCGCCACGCCCCGCCCGGCGGAGGGTCCAGCAGCGCGAGCCCGGACGCCCCGGGATCGCCCCAGCAGGCCGCCTGGAGGGCGAACGCCGTCAGATCGGCCACCTTGATCTCCGGCGACGGGAAACGCGGCAGACGGGCGTTCTCCGCCTCCGCCCAGCACCGGTACACCGTGCCCGGCGCCTCACGCCCGGCCCGGCCGGCCCGCTGCCGTCCCGCCGCGAGGGACGCCCGAACCGTCGCCAGCGCGCTCAGCCCGCGCGCGTGGTCCACCCGCGGCTCCCGCGCCAGTCCCGAGTCGACGACGACCCGCACGCCCGGCACCGTCAGCGACGACTCGGCGACCGACGTCGCCAGGACCACCCGGCGACGCTCCCCCGGAGCCAGCACCGCGTCCTGCACCGCGGCCGGCGCCCGACCGTGCACCTGGAGCACGTCCACCCCGCCCAGGTCCCCGAGCCAACCCGCGACCCGTGCGATCTCCCCGACCCCCGGCAGGAAGCACAGCACGTCCCCCGACCGCTCCTCCAGCGCCCGCCGCACCACCGACGCGACATGCGCGAGCAGCGCCTGATCCACCCACATGCCGTGCGGCGGCCGTACCGGCCGGACCGGAGGCACCCACACCACCTCGACGTCGTACGACGACCCGTGGGCCTCGACCACCGGCGCACCGCCCAGCAACCGGGACCAGCTCTCCGTGTCGGTCGTCGCCGACGCGGCGACCAGCCCCAGTTCGGGGCGGAGCGTCTCGCGCACGTCCCACAGGAAGGCCGCGGCCGTGTCCGCGTCCAGATGCCGCTCGTGGCACTCGTCCAGCACCACCACGTCGACCCCGGTCAGCTCCTGGTCGCGCTGGAGACGCTGGAGCAGCACACCGGTGGTGACGACCTCCACGCGTGTGTGCCGCCCGACGACGCGCTCGCCGCGCACCGTGTACCCGACGCTCTCCCCGGTCCGCTCACCGAGCAGCCACGCCATCCGCCGGGCCGCCGCCCGCGCCGCGATCCGCCGCGGCTCCGCCACGACCACCCGCCGCACCGGCCCCTCGCCCACCAGCCCGGCCAGCGCCAGCGGCACCAGCGTCGTCTTCCCGGTGCCGGGCGGCGCCGCCAGCACGGCGGTCCCCTGCCCGGCCAGGGCGTCGTGCAGCGCGGGCAGGGCGGCCCGTACGGGCAGCGCGTCCAGGGCGTCGTAACGGATCACGCCACCCAGTGTCGTACGCCAGGGGAAGCACCCAGACACGCGCGCGTACAGAAGTACCCACGCACGCGCGTACCGGCTCCTTGCACGCACGCACGCCTTTACGCGCGTGCGTGCGTGCTAGGACCAATGAAAAGGACGAAGGGGCTGCCCGGACTAGTCCCGCTCGCAGACGAAGATCGCCGTGCCCGGGATCAGACCGCCGCGCAGCGGTGACCAGCCGCCCCACTCCGCCGTGTTCCAGACCGGCCACTCCGGCTCGACGAGGTCCACCAGCCGGAAGCCCCCCGCCACGACGTCACGGACCCGGTCGCCGATCGTCCGGTGGTGCTCGACGTACACCGCCCGGCCCTCGTCGTCCTGCTCGACGTACGGCGTGCGGTCGAAGTACGACGAGGCGACGGACAGGCCCTCGGGGCCCGGCTCGTCCGGGAAGGCCCAGCGGATCGGATGGGTCACCGAGAAGACGAAACGCCCGCCCGGCCGCAGCACCCGGCGCACCTCCTTCAGGACCAGCACCGGCTCGGCGACGAAGGGCAGCGCCCCGTACGCCGAGCAGGCCAGGTCGAAGGAACCGTCCGCGAACGGCAGGACGGCCGCGTCGGCGCACACCAGCGGGAACGCCGCGCCGATCCGCAGCGCGTGCTGGAGCTGGCGGTGGGAGACGTCCAGGGCGACCGGACGGGCCCCCTGGACGGCCAGCCAGCGCGCGCACTGGGCCGCGCCGGCCCCGATCTCCAGGACCGCCTTCCCCTTCAGGTCCTCCGGTGGGCCGAGGAGCTCGGCCTCCACCTCGTCCAGGCCCTCGGGACCCCACACGAAGCGGTCGTCGCCGAGGAACGTGCCGTGCTCGATCTGGTACTCGTCCGCGTTGCGGTCCCACCAGCCGCGGTTGGCGCGGGCGCTCTCCGCCACACCGGCCGCGCGGCGGGTGGCCTCCGGCTCGGACGTCGGCTCGGACGATACGGGCTCTTGGATGATCGGCTCCCTCGTCGTACTCTTCCGTCCAACCCGCCTCGGGAGGCGCCGTCACGGTGTTCCCGAGAGGGCCGTCCCGCGGCCTGCGTGGCCTCGGAAGAGAGGTTGTGTGCCGGTATTGGGGCGATCCGCCCCGGGTGTGCGCCTTCGCGCATTGACCCTGCTCGGCTGCCCCCGTATGCTACAAGTTGCGCTGCGGGCCTGCGCACCTCAGACGTAGCAGGTCGCGCTCGCATCTGTATGTATGTCCCCTCGGTTGTCGAGGCGTCGTAGCCGTTCTCCGGTGAGGCGCTTCCTTGGCTGTCCGGCCTTCTGCAGAGCGAAACGGGCTCCCGGCGTAAGCAGTACCTACGACTCTCTGTCCGTACCGGAGCCCTTTCCCACATGACGAGCAGCACCGAGACCACCGCCACCACCCCGCAGGTTGCGGTCAACGACATCGGTAACGAGGAAGCTTTCCTCGCCGCGATCGACGAGACGATCAAGTACTTCAACGACGGCGACATCGTCGACGGCGTCATCGTGAAGGTCGACCGGGACGAGGTCCTGCTCGACATCGGTTACAAGACCGAAGGTGTCATCCCGAGCCGCGAGCTCTCGATCAAGCACGACGTCGACCCGAACGACGTGGTCGCCGTCGGCGACGAGATCGAGGCCCTCGTTCTCCAGAAGGAGGACAAGGAAGGCCGCCTGATCCTCTCGAAGAAGCGCGCTCAGTACGAGCGTGCATGGGGCACCATCGAGAAGATCAAGGAAGAGGACGGCATCGTCACCGGTACCGTCATCGAGGTCGTCAAGGGTGGTCTCATCCTCGACATCGGCCTCCGTGGCTTCCTGCCGGCTTCCCTCGTCGAGATGCGCCGTGTCCGCGACCTCCAGCCCTACGTGGGCAAGGAGCTCGAGGCCAAGATCATCGAGCTGGACAAGAACCGCAACAACGTGGTCCTGTCCCGCCGTGCCTGGCTGGAGCAGACCCAGTCCGAGGTTCGCCAGACGTTCCTCACCACCCTCCAGAAGGGTCAGGTCCGCTCCGGCGTCGTGTCCTCGATCGTCAACTTCGGTGCCTTCGTGGACCTGGGTGGCGTCGACGGCCTGGTGCACGTCTCCGAGCTCTCCTGGAAGCACATCGACCACCCCTCCGAGGTTGTCGAGGTCGGCCAGGAAGTCACCGTCGAGGTTCTCGACGTGGACATGGACCGCGAGCGTGTCTCCCTGTCGCTGAAGGCGACCCAGGAAGACCCGTGGCAGCAGTTCGCCCGCACCCACCAGATCGGCCAGGTCGTGCCCGGCAAGGTCACGAAGCTGGTGCCGTTCGGTGCGTTCGTCCGCGTGGACGAGGGCATCGAGGGTCTGGTCCACATCTCCGAGCTGGCCGAGCGCCACGTGGAGATCCCGGAGCAGGTCGTCCAGGTCAACGACGAGATCTTCGTCAAGGTCATCGACATCGACCTCGAGCGCCGTCGCATCAGCCTCTCGCTGAAGCAGGCCAACGAGGCCTTCGGTGGCGACCCGGCCTCGGTCGAGTTCGACCCGACGCTGTACGGCATGGCCGCGTCGTACGACGACCAGGGCAACTACATCTACCCCGAGGGCTTCGACCCCGAGACCAACGACTGGCTCGAGGGCTTCGAGTCCCAGCGTGAGGTGTGGGAGACCCAGTACGCCGAGGCGCAGCAGCGCTTCGAGCAGCACCAGCAGCAGGTCATCAAGTCCCGCGAGGCCGACGCTGCCGCTGCAGCCGAGGGCGGCGAGGCTGCCGCTCCGGCCGCGTCCGGTGGTAGCGGTGGTGGCGGCGGCGGTGGCTCGTACTCCTCCGAGGGTGCGGACACCTCTGGTGCCCTCGCTTCGGACGAGGCGCTTGCCGCGCTCCGCGAGAAGCTGGCCGGTGGGCAGAGCTGAACGCCCACTGAGCACTAGCTCATGACTGAGGGCCCGCACCTTTCGAGGTGCGGGCCCTCAGTGCTGTCCCGGGCGCTGGGGCGAGCCTTCCCCGCAGAGCCGCGCGGGAAGAAACGTGCGAGATACATGAGTAGCTGACGGGCCGTAACCCGGCGCTGGGACGCTTCCCCGGTCTTCGTTCAGGATCGAAGGGGAGCCCAGCCATGGCGCAGCCTCAGCACGGGTCGGGAACGAGCCGGCGGACGTATCTGCGGAACGTCGGCCTCACCGGCGGCGTCGGGACCGTGTTCGCCACTATGGGCGCCCTCGGCCTGGCCCCCACCGCACAGGCGGCCCCGCACGGGACACCCTTCCGCGCCCCCGGCACCGGCGGCTTCCATCTCACCGGCCGCAGGGCCTCCCACGTCGTCGTCGGAGGCGGCATCACCGGCCTCACCGCCGCCTACGAACGAAGTACCGCACCGAACTCGCCTTCCACCTTCTCGCACCACTGGCGCCAGACACCGTCCCTCGAAGGCGCCTGGCACGACCCGCCCGGCGGGACCGACGCCCCTCGCTCCGAGCCGCTCGACGAGCCCACCGGACGCGTCCACTTCGCCGGTGACCGGCTCAGCCGCACCGACGCCCGGCAGCACGGCGCGTTCACCTCCGCACGCCGGGCCGTGACCGGCCTCCACGCGCGCGTGCCGGCTTCCTGACGCGGCCGTCATGAGGGGGCCGCACGAAGTCACCTGATCAGGGGCGTGGGCCGGGAATGCCCACGCCCTGCGGGGCGTTGTGCAGTACGAACACGAGGAGGAGCGGTCCAAGTGCTTGATCCGCAGGGTTTGTACGCATGGGAGCCGAAGGGGCTGGCTGTCGTCGACATGGCGCTCGCCCAGGAGTCGGCCGGACTTGTCATGCTCTACCACTTCGACGGATACATCGACGCGGGTGAGACCGGTGACCAGATCGTCGACCGGCTGCTCGACTCGCTGCCCCACCAGGTCGTCGCCCGCTTCGACCACGACCGACTGGTGGACTACCGCGCCCGCCGCCCGCTGCTGACGTTCCAGCGCGACCGGTGGACCGAGTACGAGGAGCGACCATCGAGGTCAGGCTCGTCCAGGACGCCACCGGAGCACCCTTCCTGCTGCTGTCCGGCCCCGAGCCGGACGTCGAGTGGGAGCGTTTCGCCGTGGCGGTTAAGCAGATCGTGGAGCGCCTCGGCGTCCGCCTGTCGGTGAACTTCCACGGCATCCCGATGGGCGTCCCGCACACCCGCCCGGTGGGCCTCACCCCGCACGGCAACCGCACCGACCTCGTCCCGGGCCAGCGCAGCCCCTTCGAGGAGGCTCAGGTCCCCGGCAGCGCCGAGGCCCTCGTCGAGTACCGCCTCATGGAGGCCGGACACGACATCCTGGGCGTCGCCGCGCACGTGCCGCACTACATCGCGCGTTCCGCGTACCCGGACGCCGCGCTGACCGTTCTGGAGGCCATCACGGCCGCCACCGGACTGGTCCTGCCGAGCATCGCGCACGCCCTGCGCACGGACGCGCACCGCACGCAGACCGAGATCGACCGCCAGGTCCAGGAGGGCGACGAGGAGCTGACCGCCCTCGTCCAGGGCCTGGAGCACCAGTACGACGCCGCCGCGGGCGCCGAGACGCGCGGCAACATGCTCGCGGAGCCCGTCGACATCCCGTCCGCCGACGAGATCGGGCGGGAGTTCGAGAAGTTCCTCGCCGAACGGGAAGGCGAGGGCTGAGCGCCTCGGGGATCCAGGGTCCCTAGCCCGCGGTCTCGGGCCTGGGATCTGTCGTCTGTCGTCTGGGGTCTGCCGTGGGCTGTGCCGGCGGCAGACCCTAAGCTTGCCGTCATGTTGAAGGTGGGCCTGACCGGTGGGATCGGCGCCGGCAAGAGCGAGGTGTCCCGGCTGCTCGTCGTGTGCGGCGCCGTACTGATCGACGCGGACCGCATCGCGCGCGAGGTCGTCGCACCGGGGACGCCCGGTCTCGCGGCGGTCGTCGAGGCGTTCGGGGAGGGCGTCCTCGCCGAGGACGGCAGCCTCGACCGCCCGAAGCTCGGCTCGATCGTCTTCGCCGACCCCGACAGGCTGGCCGCGCTCAACGCGATCGTGCATCCCCTCGTCGGCGCCCGCTCCCGCGAACTGGAGACCGCCGCCCTGGACGACGCCGTCGTCGTCCACGACGTCCCCCTCCTCACCGAGAACGGGCTCGCCCCCCTCTACGACCTCGTGGTCGTGGTCGACGCCGACCCCGCCACCCAACTCGACCGGCTCGTCCGGCTGCGGGGCATGACCGAGGAGGACGCCCGCGCGCGCATGGCCGCCCAGGCGACCCGCGAGCAGCGTCGGCAGATCGCCGACATCGTCGTCGACAACGACGTACCGCTGCCTGACCTGGAGCGACGGGTGAAGGACGTATGGGCCGAGCTGGTCCGCCGGGCGCGGACAGCCGAGGGGTCGGGGGCGCGGTCCGAGGAATAGGGGCCCTCGTCGCGCGCGTTGAACGCTCTGAGTGAGGGAAGGAATTTTCCGTGCCCGATACCAGCGGTTCGACCGGACGCAGTCCGGAGACGCATGTCATCGACTTCCGTGCGGCCGAGCAGCTGCTCGCCGCACGGGATCCGCGGGGCGCGGTGAAGCTGCTCGACGGTGTCATCGCCGCGTATCCCGAGAACACCGCCGCCCGGCTGCTGCGCGCGCGTGCCTTCTTCGCCGCCGCGCAACTACGGCCCGCCGAGCTGGAGTTCACGATCGTCCTGGAGCGCGAGCCGGACAACGCGTTCGCCCATTTCGCGCTCGCCCGCACCTACGAGCGGCAGGGCCGCGCCGACCAGGCCAAGCGGCACTTCCGGCTGGCCGCCGCACTGGATCCGAACCCGCAGTATTTGAAGGCGGCACGCTTCGAGTCCTGAGGCCTCGCGAGGCTTCGAGTCCTGAGGCCTCGCGAGGCTTCGAGTCCTGAGGCCTCGCGCTCAGTGGCCGCGCCGCTCCGGCGGCCGGTAGGGCGGGATGTCACGGCCCGGCTGATAGTGCGGTCCCTGCCGCAGGTGCTTGAGGATCATCGACAGGTCGACGGTGATCAGCAGCCACAGCAGCGCGCAGGCGATCACCCATCCCGGACGCCCCGCGAGCGCGAACGCGACCGCCCCGAAGATCGCCCAGAGCAGCCCCCACACACTCAGCCACAGTCGCATCCTCAGTGCACTGCGCGCTGTCACCGGCTCACTGCCCGTACGCATCGGATCACCACTCCTTCTTGCAACGTACTCCTCGGTTCGGGCGTTCTCCAGGAGGGCCGGAGGCCGGGGGCCCGTGGGGCCGAGGCCGAGGTGCGGCCGGAGCTGGGGGGCTCCTCGCGTTGCACGCGTACTCCGCCTACTCCGCGTCCGGCGCGCCTTCATCGAAAAGAGTGTCTTCACTCGAACGAATGAACCGTCGGGGCGAGGGAACGGCCGTAACGGCACGGCCCGTTGGGCGGGTATGAGGCTTGAAATGCGAGAGGGATACCAGGGCACGGGGCCCGGCGCCATCACCCCGGACGGCTGTGCGGTCGAGCTGTACAGCCGCCTTCCGGTGGGCGACGAACCCGACATCATCACCGCCGCCGTGCCCGCGGGCGCGCGCATCCTCGAGCTGGGCAGCGGCGTCGGCCGCATGACCCACCCCCTCCTCGAGCGCGGCTTCACGGTGACGGCGGTGGACGAGTCCGCGGAGATGCTCGACCGGGTGCGAGGAGCGCGCACGGTGTGCAGCCCCATCGAGGACCTGGACCTGGACGAGACCTTCGACGTGGTGATGCTGGCGTCGTTCCTCGTCCACGCCGGGGACGAGGAGGTCCGGCGCGGCCTGCTGGGCACCTGCGTCCGGCATGTGGCGGAAGGCGGGTATGTGCTGATCCAGCGGGAGGGCGAGGACTACCACACCGATCTGCCCCGGGAGCGGGGCGACCCGAGCGGCTTCACCACCCGGATCCTGTCGGCCGAACCCGTCGGCGACGGCGTCGACTCGGTGCGCGCGGAGTACGTGTTCCCGGACGCGATATGGACCCAGACCTTCCGTTCCCGGCCGCTGACCCGGGAACAGTTCGAGGAGGCGCTGGCGGAGGCGGGGCTGACGGTGGACCGGTATCTGACGGAGGACCGGATCTGGGTGCGGGCGGTGAAGCGATGAAAAGCGGCGGCAAGCGATGAGTTCACGGCGGGGGAGCGGTCTGACTCTCCGACAGCACAACGGACCGCTTACCCAGGAGACCCCCATGGCCGAGATCACGGCACCCCTCCCCTCCGCCTCTTCCGCCCCCTCCGCCGCCTCGGCCGGTTCCGAGACGCCGACCGCCGGGCGCCGGCGGGCCCGCATCGCACTGCGCGGGCTGGAGGTGCTGCTCGCCCTCTTCTACGGGATCGCCAGCGCACTGCCGAAGCTGATCGCCCACCCGTCGGCGGCCGAGGGCTTCGACAAGCTGGGCTGGGGCGACACCGGCATGTACGCGATCGGCGTCCTGGAACTGGCGGGCGCGGTCGCCCTGCTGGTCCCGGTGCTCCGGTCGGTGGCCGCGGTGTCGCTGGGGGCGCTCATGGTGGGGGCGTTCGTCGTGACGATCGTCGCCTTCGACGGGCAGAACGCGGCGACGCCGCTCATCCTGCTGGTCCCGCTGGGCCTCATCGCCTGGGCCCGACGCGACTCCGTGAAGGACCTGGCGCGGCTGGTGCGGCGCACGCCGTGACGGTCTGATCCCGTGACCTCGGTGCCCCGCCCTACCGTGGACCCATGGACGCCGACGAACCTCTGGACCCGACCCCGCTTCCCGCCCTGGACCGGCGGGTCGCGGGGTGCCGGGCCTGTCCCCGGCTGGTCGAGTGGCGGGAGGAGGTGGCCCGTACGAAGCGGGCGGCCTTCGCCGACTGGACGTACTGGGGGCGGCCGGTGCCGGGGTTCGGTCCGCCCGATGCGCGCTTGCTGATCGTGGGGCTGGCCCCGGCCGCGCACGGCGGGAATCGCACGGGGCGCATGTTCACGGGCGACCGTTCCGGCGACGTGCTGTACCAGGCGCTGTACGACGTCGGGCTCGCCTCGCAGCCGACCTCCGTGTCCGCCGACGACGGTCTCGCCCTGCACGGTGTGCGGATCACCTCACCCGTGCACTGCGCGCCTCCGGCGAACAAGCCGACCCCGCGGGAGCGGGACACCTGTCGGCCCTGGCTGGTCCAGGAGCTGCGGCTGCTGCGTCCCACGCTGCGGGCGGCCGTCGTGCTGGGGGCGTTCGGCTGGCAGGCCGCGCTGCCCGCGTTCACCGAAGCGGGCTGGACCGTGCCCCGGCCCCGGCCGGCCTTCGCGCACGGGGTGCGGGTGCCGCTCGACGGCCTGGACCTCTTCGGCTGCTTCCACGTCAGCCAGCGCAACACCTTCACCGGGCGCCTCACCCCGGAGATGCTGCGGGAGGTGCTGCGCACGGCGGCGAGGGCAGCGGGACTGGGCTGACCGGCCCGCCCCGTGCGCGGATGGCCTCACGGACCGGGACGCGGGAGACGCCGAACCGCTCGGCCGGCTCGCGTTCGACGAGCCGGTCGCCGGGGCGCAGTACGCCGGAGATGATCCCTTGACCCGGCGCCGGGCGCGGCTGGCGAGCTGCTCCCGTCGCAGGGTCGCTGCCTTCCTCGCCGCAGCCGACCGGGCCCGGGACGCCGGCGCCGAAGTCCTCGTCCTCGGCTGCCCAACGCCGAAGTCCTCGCCCTCGGCTGCCTGGCGCCGAAGTCCTCGTCCTCGGCTGCCCAACGCCGAAGTCCTCGTCCTCGGCTGCGCCGGGATGACGGGACTCAGCGCACGCTGGGGGAGGAACTGGGCCTCCCGGTCGTCGACGGGTGGCCGCGGCAGTGAAGCTGGTGGAGGCACTCGTGGCGATGGGCCTGCGGACGGCCGGGCGGGGCAGCCTGGCGAAGCCGGTTCCGAAGCGGCGAACCTGGAGCGCGGGCCGGGACTGACCGACTCACGGCCCCTCTGCCCCCGGGACATCCGGGACACCCAGGACATCCGGGAGGTCCGGGATGACTTGGCAACCTGGGCCACCTGGGCCACCTGGGCCACCTGGGCCACCTGGGCCACCTGGGCCACCTGGGCCACCTGGGACCCCCGGGACCCCCGGGACCACCGGGACCCCCGGGATATCCGGGTCGTCCAGCGCTTCCCGACCTCCGGCCGGTGCCGCGCCGCGTATCCGTCGTGTGTGCCCGTGCCGGAACTCCTCGCCGCGCTCCGCCGCCTCCACCCGCTCCACGCGATACAGACGCACCTGGGGCGCGGCCCGCGCCCGGGGATCCACGCTGATCCGGTCCGGCGGGCCCAGGAGCCGGTGCACCAGCGCTCCCGTCCAGCCCCGCATCCTCAGTCCGGCCAACGACACGTACCGCCGCTCGTCCTCCGCGAACCTCACAGTCCCCATCCCCGTGTCCCTTCCGTCGTGACTCTCCGTGACGACGCCTCCCATTGAAGCGCGCCCCACTGACAATCGCCCTCGCCTCGCCCCGCCCGGTCCCCGCCGCGATTAACCGCTGGACGAGCGCGGGCCGCGGAGGCACCCTTCCTCCCATGCGCACCAAACATCATCCGAGCCGTTTCACGGCGGCGGAGCTCTAGCGGGCCGCGCCGGAAATCCCGGCGGGCCCCGGGAGGTCCGCCATGTCCCGCACCGTCCACCACGTCCGCCCCCGACACCGAAACCACCACCCGGCCCCCTGGTCGACCCGCTGGGCGGGTCTGCGGTCCGGGCACCGCCTCGTCCAACTCCGTGTCGGCACCGAGGAGTCGGCCCGCGCCCGGCGCGAGGGACGCCGCCCGCGCCCCGTCCCCGTCCGGTGCGCCTTCACCGCCCACACATACCCGCGCTCCCTGAACGCGGGAGTCGACGGCCCCTACGAGTCGCGTGCCCGAGCCGCGCTGGCCGTCTTCCGCACGACCGCCCGCAACCGTCTGCGAGCGGCCCCGCCCGGCGCCCTCCTCGACGTCGCCGGGGACCTGGACCACCCGCCGACCCGCCACCGCCACCGGAACATCTGGGACTTCTGAGATGGACGCAGCCTTCCTCCGCACCACCACCGACCGGCTGGCCGCCCTGCCCGGCGTTCGCGCCGTCGCCCTGGGCGGCTCCCGCGCCCAGGGCACCCACCGCCCCGACAGCGACTGGGACCTGGCCGTCTACTACCGGGGCACCTTCGACCCGGCCGGCCTCCGGGCCGTCGGCTGGGAGGGCGAGGTGTCCGAGGTCGGCGCGTGGGGCGGCGGCGTCTTCAACGGCGGCGCGTGGCTGACCATCGACGGACGACGGGTGGACGTCCACTACCGGGACCTGGACGTCGTCACCCACGAACTGGCGGAGGCGGAGCAGGGCCGGTTCCATGTGGAACCGCTGCTGTTCCACCTCGCGGGCATCCCGAGCTACCTGGTCGTCGCCGAGCTGGCGATCAACCGCGTGCTGCACGGAGAGCTGCCGCGCCCGGCCGCCTACCCCGACAAGCTCCGCCGGGCGGCGTGCGAGCGCTGGTACGGCACGGCGAACGCCACCCTCGCCTACGCTGCCGCCCACCACGCGGACGGGGACCGCCGCACGGAAGCCGCCGGCGCTCTGGCCGTCGCCGCCACGCAGGCCGGGCACGCCGTCCTCGCAGCGCGCGGGGAGTGGGTGACGAACGAGAAGAGGCTGCTGGAGCGGGCCGGACTGCGAGACGTCGACGCCCAGATCGCCCAGATCGCCAACGGCAGCGTCGCGCAGGCGCTCGACCGGGCCCGCGTCCTCTTCGAGGAGACGGTGGCGGCGGCCGAAGCCACGCGCGCGTGAGGAGCCGCGGCCCGCGGCAGCCACGCGCGTGAGGAGGCGCGGCCCTCGGCAGCCACGCGCGCGTGAGGAGGCGCGGCCACCGCGGAGACCGCCCCGGCAGTTGCGTTCATAAAGAACCCCGGATCGGCCAGGTGTCACCTTCCCGAAACGCGGCCGTCCCACCTTCTCCAAGATGGCCCCGTACCGTGGAGACACAGCCCGAGCACCAGCCCCGGCCACCGTCGCCCGAAGGCACACCCCGCCCTCGTCCGAACGGAGCTTTGTGTCCCCGCGTTCCACCGTTGCCGTTCGCACACTCCCCGCCCTGCCGCCCTGGCTCGCGCACGCCCTGCGCGCCCAGCGGGGGCCCGTCCCGTGGAGCGCCGTCGTGCGTGGCGCGCTCGCCGCGGGGCCGCTGCTGCTCATCGCCGTCATCGCCGGTCGCACCTCCCTCGGGGTCGTCGCCGCCATCGCCGCCATGCTCGCCGGGATCAACGACCGACCCGGCAGCCGCCGCACCGCGGTACGGCGGCTCGGGGCGCCCGCGGTCGCCGGGGCGGCCGGAGTCCTCGTCGGGACGTACGCCGGGGACCATGTCGGCGCGGTCGCTCTGACGCTCGTCCTCACCGCCCTGGGCCTCCTGGCCGGCGGCATGAGCGCCATCGGGCCCGTCGCCTCCGGGGGCGGGACCCAGCTCCTCGTCGCGGCGGCCATCGGCGCCGGGATGCCGCTGCCCGACAGCGGCTGGGCGCGGGCCCTCGCCTTCCTCGCCGGCGCCGGCTGGCTGATCGTGCTGCGGCTCGCGCTGCCCACCCCGGGCGCGCCGGCCGGAGACTTCCGCTTCGACGGGGAGCGAGCGGCCGTAGCCGCCGTCTACGAGGCCGTCGCCGCGCTCCTCGACGCGGCGGGCACCGAGCACGCCACCGCCCGCCGCGCCGCCCTCACCGCCGCTCTCGACCAGGCCCAGGACGCCCTCGCCGGGCCCCGGCTGCGGCGCTACGCCAGTTCCGCGGCCGAACGCCGGCTACACGCCCAGTACGCGGCCGCCCTGCCCCTCGCCGAGGCCGCGACCGCCCTCGCCTGGGCCGGCGAACCCCTCACCGGCCGGGCCGCCGAAGGACCCCGCGCCTCGCCCGCCGCCGTACGGGAGAGCGCGGCCACCGGGCCGCTGCCCGCGCCCGCCCGGTCCGCGCCCGCGCTGCGCGCCCTCGACGACGCCCTGCTCCAGGCCGCCCACGCCTTCGACCGGGGCGGCGGCTCCGACCTGCACACACGGCGGCGCGGCGCCCGTGACCTGCTGCGGACCGCCTTCGGGGCCGGGGGGCGGGAGTACGGGCTGCGGGTCGCCCTCTGCTTCGGCGCCAGCGCCGCCATCGCCCAGGCCCTGCACCACTCCCACTGGTACGGGCAGCACACGCACTGGTACTGGCTGCCCGCCACCGCCGTCTTCCTGGTGAAGCCCGACCTCGGGCCGCTGGTCTCACGCGTGCTGTGCCGGGCCGCGGGGACCGTCCTCGGAGCGCTGCTCTTCGCCGGTTTCGCCGCCGTGCTGCCCGACCCGCAGGGGCTGGTGGCGCTGGTCGCCGTCTGCGGGGCGCTGATACCCGTCTCCACCCGGCACTTCGCCGCCCAGACGGCCGTGGTCACCGTCCTCGTCCTGTCGCTGGTCATGGTCGGCGGGGAGCCCCAGGCCTCCGTCGGGCGGATCGGGGAGACGCTGCTGGCCTGTGCGCTCGTGCTGGTCGTCGGGCATCTGCCGATGCCGGGGGAGCGCGGCGGGCACGTACGCGCCCGGCTCGCGTCCGCCGCGGGCGCCGCGCACGCCTACCTCGTCCACGTACTGGACGGCTCCGACGACCGCGCCGCCCGCTGGACGCTGCGCCGCGAGGCCTACCGGGCACTTTCCGAGGCTCGCGCCGCCATCGCCCTCTCGGCCGCCGAACTGCCCGCGCTCGCCCGGCACACCGAGGGCACCGACGAGGTCGCCGCCCTCCTCGAAAGACTTGTCGACACGACCACCGCAGCCGCCGTCCACCTCGACGACACCGGCCGGCTCGACCGCCGCCACAGCGACCGGCTCACCGAACTCCTCGGGGAACTGGCGGCACACCGGGAGCGGGTGGGACTGCCGACCGGTGTCACGGGCCACGCCGTCGCGGTGTGACCACGGCCCGCGCGGGCGGTCGTAGGACCGGCCGGCGAGGCCCGTCGCAGGGCCGGACGCAAGGTTCCGGACACCGTGCGCGCCAAGGCTCACGCGACGGGACCACGGCGTCGTAGGTTGACGCGATGACGCCCCCTCCGACGCCCTCCCGGACGTCACCGCAGTCATCTCCCGAACGGGACGACTCCGCCGATCTCGTCATCACCCACTGCACCGTCCTCGTGCACGACGACCGGGAGCGGATCGCCTTCCGCGAGGACGCCGCCGTCGTCGTACGGGACGGAGTGGTCGACGCCGTCACCACCGCCGCCGACGCGGCGGCGATCGCGGCCGCCGAACGGATCGACGCGCGCGGCCAGGTCGCGATGCCGGGGCTGGTCAACTGCCACACGCACGCGCCGATGGTCGCCCTGCGCGGCCTCGCCGAGGACCTGCCCACCGAGGAGTGGTTCAACGACGTCGTCTGGCCGGTCGAGTCCAACCTCACCGAGAGGGACGTCGAACTGGGCGCCCGCCTCGCCTGCGCCGAGATGATCCGCGGCGGCGTCACCTGCTTCGCCGACCACTACTTCCACATGGACACGGTCGCCGCCGTCGTCGAGGAATGCGGCATGCGCGCCCATCTGGGACAGGCCTACTTCTCCTCTCAGGGTGCACCGGGCCGCGAAGCCTCGCTGGAGTTCGCGCTGCGGTGCCGTGGCGGCGCCGACGGCCGTATCACCACCGCCCTCGCCCCGCACGCCCCCTACACGGTCACCGACGCCGACCTCGCCGCGACCGCCGAACTCGCCCGCGACCACGGCCTGGCCGTCCATCTGCACGCCTCCGAGAACCGGGCCCAGGCGGACGCCGGCCTAGCCCGGCACGGGGTCACCCCGATCGAGGTCCTGGAACGCACCGGCGTCCTCGACACCGATGTCCTCCTCGCCCACGGCACCGGCATCCTGGAACGCGACCTTCCCGTCCTCGCACGCGCGCGCGGCCGTACGGCCGTGGCGAGCGCGCCCCGCGGCTACCTGAAGTTCGCCTGGCCCACCACGACGCCGATCCGGGCGCTGCGCGAGATCGGCGTCCCCGTCGGACTCGCCACGGACGGTGCCGCCTCCAACAACTCCCTCGACGTCTGGGAGTCGATGGCGCTCACCGCGCTCATCCAGAAGTCCACCGAGGGCGACCCCCGCTGGCTGACCTCGCGTCAAGCCCTGCACCACGCCACCGTGCAGAGCGCCCGGGCTGTCGGCCTGGGCGACCGCATCGGCCGTATCGCCCCCGGCCGGATGCCGACATCGTCCTCGTCGACCTCACGGGCCCGCACACCCAGCCCGTGCACGACCTCGCCGCGACCCTCGTCCACAGCGCCCGATCCTCCGACGTACGCACCACGATCGTCGACGGACGGATCCTCATGCGCGACCGCGAGCTGCTCACTCTCGACGTCCCCGCCACCGTGGAGGAGTTGGCCGAGCGCCTGCCCGCACTGGTGGACCGCGGCCACGGCCGACGCATCCAGAAGTACGACACCTGAGGAGCCCGGAGTCCCCAGAACCCGTCGTCCACCACTTCATGTTCGCGCCCGAATGAGAGGCCGGCTGCCGCAGTTGCTCCGCCTTCCTCGACCAGATCGGCCACCTCGCCCATCTGAAGGCGCGCGACACGCCGTTCGCCGTGATCTCGCGGGCACCTTTCCCGAGGATCCTGCCGTTCAAGGCGCGCATGGGCCGGACGCTGCCCTGGTACTCCTCGTACGACAACGGTTTCAACCGGGACTTCGAGGTCACCCTTGAGCAATCCGGTCATTTCGTGGAGCGGTCCGGCCTCAGCTGCTTTTTGCGGGACGGTGACCGCGTCTTCCGCGTCTATTCGACCTACGGCGCGGGCTCGACGGGCTCGGCTCGACGACCATGCTGCTGGACCTGGCGGGTGGACCTGACGGCCCTCGGGCGCCAGGAGGGTGGGAGGGGCCGAAGGGAAGGGCGTCGAGCCTCGGTGCCCCCGCGGACGGTACCCGTATCCGCTGTCACGACGAGTACGAGTTCTGACGCGGAATGTAGTCAATGCGTTCAGAAGGTGACTGGAACCTCACCCTCCGCAGTGAACCTGTGTCAACTATGTCTCAGTCATGTCACTGGCCGAGGCGTTCCGCCCCCGAACAGCGTTAACTCCTACAAGTACAACGCTTATCGGAGGTGCGAGATGGTGAACGGGCGAACAGTGCTCGAACGCTTTCCCGCGGGCGGGCCGCGTGGGTCGTGGCCCGCGGAGGAATTCGCGCAGGCGCGGCGCATGGAGGGACTGGCCGCTGAGGTTGTCATGGACCTCGCGACCGACACGTTCCTGGTGGTCGTCCGGGGCGGAGACGTCACCGGCTGACGCCGCGGTCGGCCCGCTTCGAGGCGGGCACCCGGCCCATGCGGTTCCTCACGAACACCTCCAGTTCGGCCGAGGCGTGCAGAGCCGCCGTCTGCCGTCGGCTTCTCAACGAGCAGGATGCGGCCATGCCCATACGCTGCTCTCGTGATCCCCAGCCGCTGCCACTGACCGCGGGACAGCTGGTGCCCGCCGCTGAAGTCGCGGCCGGCGGTGTGTCCAGGGCGCGCGGCAGATCCGCGACCACTCTCTCGGCGCACCCTCACCCGACCACGTCGGCCGGCCTCCGTCGTCCCGGTGGGCCGCAGCCCGCCAAGGGCATGGGCGCGGGAGGTGCTCGGTCACCGCGCGCCGGCGTGCGCCCGGGGGCGTCCATGACGGCAGGCGTCGATCGGGGTCGTGTCGATCGAGGCTGCGTCGGGTGTATCGATCAGGGCTGTGCAACCGGCGCGTGGCGCGCGGGCGGGCGTCACGCGCTGATCGGCCGTGACCAGGTGGGCGGTGTGTCCGTGAGGCGGCACAGGGCCAGGTAGAGCGGGATCGGCGGGGTGTACGGGAGCGTGCCGTCCGGCCGGTGGATGAGGCCGGGGACCCGCGCGGAGTCCGGCACGATCGCACCCGTGGCGTACTGCGCCGGGGCGGGCCACTCCAGCGCGTAGTCGGAGTCCGACGGGACCAGCCACCACCAGTGCGCCTCGTCGGCGTACACGCACCCCACGCGCGGCAGACGAGGCATGACCAGTGGCCCCAGCTGGGCCGGTACGGCGACGGCGTCGCAGCCCAGCGGGGCCGTCATGCCTTCGGGAACCGCGAGCCGGGACGGGCTCCGCGGGGTGTCGCCGCCCGGGCCGCGCCCCAGACGGACCAGCGTGTCCAGGGTGAGTACCCCGATCCGGCCGGGGGTGGCCCTCACGCCGTGTCCCGGTCGCGAGGGGGGAGAGCCGGTGCCCCCGCGTCGGGATGTGGGCGCCAGGCGGTCGCCCCGCCCGTCGTGTCGAGGGCGTGGTCGGTGCGCTCGGCCGGGAGGGTGGGCCCGCCGGTTCCCGGGCCGCGGTGCCACTGCGGCGCCACGCGGGACAGAGGGCCGTCGGACAGGCGCGGGAGCCGGCCGAGAGGGCCGCTCGGCCGGGGATCGGCCCGGCCGTCGGTGGCGGGGGAGTGGCGGGGCCGGTGCGTGTGGCCGGACGGGTGGGCTTCCGCGGGGTGAGCGCGGGGGACCTGCTCGACGGGGCCTGGGCCGGGGCCACGGTGCACCGCGTCGCCGTGATCGCCCTGCTCGGCGGGGGCCTCGCCCTCGTCGTCCGGGCCGTCGGCCGGGCCCGGCTTCGGGCGGGCGCCCCAGCCGAGGTCGGCACGCGGCGCCGGGGCCCGGTCGGTGTCGGCGAGGTCGTCACGCAGCTCGGCAGGGTGTTCCGCGGAAGCCTGCCGGGGCAGGTCGGCCCAGACCAGCAGGCCGGGGCCGTGCTCCTGGGCGCCCCAGGAGTGGCAGAGGGCGTCGACGAGAAACAGGCCCCGCCCGTGTTCCTCGTCGGGGCGCTGCGGCGAGGGGTGCGGCTCACCGGGAGCGCAGCCCTCGTCGCGTACGGCTATGCGCACGAGGTCTCCGCCGTCGTACAGCTCGCAGACGACCACGCCGCTCGCGGTGTGCACGATGGCGTTGGTGACCAGCTCGGATATGACCAGGGCGGCGGTGTCGCAGGTGTCCTCGCACACCGACCAGCCGGTCAGCCGGGCCCGGGCCAGGCGTCTGGCCCGCGCCGGGGAACCCGGGTGCGCGGCAAGCTCGAACCGGAACCGGCGCTCTGCAGCGGCACGGTCGGGGCCCGCTGCCTCCCCCAGGCTCGAATGCGCTCGCGAGGGGATACCCCCATCGGCACCGAGACCTCGGGGGTGGCCTGCGGCGGCGTCTGTTCCTAAGGGCGCGGACGGAATCACGCTTGCCACTATCGCCCCGCCGTGAACACTTGGCAAGTGTCACTCTGAAAAATGCAGAGTGCTGTGTGACGCGGTGAAGGGCCGTGGCACACTGCTCGCAACAGCACGTTGAGCGGCGCCAGTTGGGATCACCGAAGATCCGTATTTATTCGTACGTCTCTTCGAATTAGGTCTTCGCATGGCGCGTAGGGCTGTTGGGATTCCTTTTCGTGACCGGCCGGCGGGCCCAGTGACCCGTCGGCGGCTCTTGGTGGAGGTGGAGCGTGAGCGAACCGCGGTCCGCGCCGACGGTGGGGCAGGTCGTCCTCGGCCGGCGCCTGCTGGACCTGCGGGAACGCGCCGGGCTCAAGCGTGAGGAAGCCGCCGGCATCCTGCGTGTCGCACCCGCCACGGTCCGTCGTATGGAGATGGCCGAGGTCTCGCTCAAGATCCCTTACCTCCAGCTGCTGCTGAAGGCCTACGGTGTCACCGACGCGGAGGCCGAGGGCTTCGTCCAGCTCGCCGAGGAGGCCAACAAGCCCGGCTGGTGGCAGCGTTTCCACGACGTGCTGCCCGGCTGGTTCTCGATGCACGTCAGCCTCGAGGGCGCGGCAGCCCTGATCCGCCAGTACGAACCGCACTTCGTCCCCGGCCTGCTGCAGACCGAGGACTACGCGCGCGGTGTACTGAGGTCCGGGGCCATCGGCCAGACCCGGCCGGAGGACATCGAGCGCCACGTCGACCTGCGGCTGCAACGCCAGGGACTGCTCACCCGTGAGGACGCGCCCCGGTTGTGGGTCGTCATGGACGAGACCGTGCTGCGCCGCCCGGTGGGCGGCCCGGAGGTGATGCGCGCGCAGATCGACAAACTGCTCGACGCCACGAAGCTGCCCAACGTGACGCTACAGGTCGCCCCGTTCTCCTCGGGGCCGCACCCCGGTACGTACGGGCCCTTCGTGCTGTTCCGATTCGCCATGCCCGAACTTCCGGACATGGTCTACAGCGAGTACCTGACCGGCGCCGTCTATCTGGACGCGCGCACGGAGGTGGCGACCCACCTCGAGGTCATGGACCGCATGGCGGCGCAGGCCGCTACGGCACATCGCACGAAGGAGATCCTCCGGGATCTCCGCAAGGAGCTGTGAATGGAACGCATCAAGTCCCCGACCAGGCCGCGTGGCCGCGCTCAGCGGATCTACAACGGCATGCCCGCGAGGGACCTGGGCAGCGAGGGCTGGCACAAGCCGTGGAGCGGCGGCAACGGAGGCAACTGCCTGGAGGCCATGAAGCTCGCCGACGGCCGGATCGCCGTCCGTCAGTCCACCGACCCCGACGGGCCGGCGCTGATCTACACCTCCGACGAGATGACGGCCTTCATCGAGGGAGCCAAGGCGGGAGAGGCGGACTTCCTGTTGTCCTGAACCCACCCGCCTGTCCCTTCTCCCTGCGCACTTTTTAATCAACTTCCTTATCTTGGTGCTGACTTGCTCATTATTCGTGTCACATGCTTACGGAGTTCCTCATGACCGGGCAGGACCCCACCGGCGCCGTCGGGATCGACACCAGCAAACCCCATCCCGCACGGATGTACGACTGGTACCTCGGTGGCAAGGACAATTACCCCGTGGACGAGGCGATGGGCCGGCAGATGCTGGCGCTCGACCCCCGCGTCCCGGTGATGGCCAGGGTCAACCGGGCGTTCATGCACCGCGCCACGCGCTGGCTCGCGGGCCACGGCGTCCGGCAGTTCCTCGACATCGGCACGGGCATCCCCACCGAGCCGAACCTCCACCAGGTCGCCCAGCAGGCCGCGCCCGACGCCCGCGTCGTGTACTGCGACAACGACCCGATCGTGCTGGCCCACGCGGCCGCCCTGCTGCGCAGCACGCCCGAGGGTGTCACCGAGTACCTCCAGGCGGACGTCCGCGACCCGGCGACCATCGTCGAAGGCGCCCGGAAGATCCTGGACTTCGAGCGGCCCGTGGCGCTGTCGTTGATCGCGCTGCTGCACTTCGTCTCCGACGAGGACGGGGCGCACGAACTCGTCGACCGGCTGCTGGCCGAAGTCCCGTCGGGCAGCTACCTGATGATGACCCACGCCACCGCCGACTTCACCCCGGAGGAGTCCGCGGCGGCCACCGAGAAGCTCAAGGCGGCGGGCGTCACGCTGGCGCTGCGCTCCCGCGAGGAGTTCGGCCGCTTCTTCGACGGGCTGGAACTGGTCGAACCCGGGGTCGCGGTGGTGCCCGAGTGGCACCCCGAACTCGGTGAGCCGGTGCCGGGCCAGGAGGACGGCGTCATCCCCGGCTACGGGGCGGTGGCACGCAAGCCGTAGGCGTGTGGTGTGCCGGAGGCGTCACGCGCGCGTGACGCCTCCTGCCGCTGCCGGTCAGGTCCAGGACCACACGCGGCGCGGGACGTGCACCAGGGGCTACGGCAGCACGCCGCACAGCGCGTCCAACGCGGCCCCGTACGCGTGCTCGGACGGCGTCGCGTACCCCACGACGAGACCGTCCCGCGCCTCCATGTCCGCCTCCGGGTGCCGGAAGCCCGCCAGGCCGTCCAGCGCGACGCCCTGCCGGACGGCCGCCTCGACCGTGGCCGACTCGGTACCCGGCGGCAGCCGCAGCACCGCGTGCAGTCCGGCCGCGACCCCCGTGACCGTGACCCGTGGCGCGTGCTCGGCGAGCGCCGCGACCAGACGGTCCCGGCGGCCCCGGTAGCGCTGCCGCATGCGCCGCGCATGACGGTCGTAGGCCCCGGAGACGATGAAGTCGGCCAGGCCCAGCTGGTCCGGGACGCTCGCCCAGGTTTCCCGGTCGCCCTTGGCCGCGAGGACATCGCCGACGTACCGCTGCGGCAGCACCATCCAGCCCAGCCGCAGCGCCGGCGACAGGCTCTTGCTGACCGAGCCGACGTGGATCACGCGCTCGGGGTCCAGGCCCTGGAGCGCGCCCACCGGCCTGCGGTCGTAGCGGAACTCGCCGTCGTAGTCGTCCTCCAGCACCACCGTGCCACGCGCGCGTGCCCAGGCGATCACGGCGGCACGGCGGCTCGCGTGCAGCGGCCCGCCGGTCGGGAACTGATGCGCGGGCGTGAGCAGCACCCCCCGCTCGCGCCCCAGCAGACCCACGCGCGCCCCGTCCTCGTCGAGCGGCAGCGGGACCGTCCGTACGCCCGCCGCGGCCAGCAGTTCCCGGTGGAATCCCAGCCCGTACGCCTCCACCGCCAGCGGGCCGCGCAGCACCCCGCTCGCGCCCCCGCCGAACAGCAGTCCCAGCGCGTGCGCGAAGCCGGAGCAGATCACGATGCGGTCGGGCTCGGTGCGCACGCCACGCGCGCGGGCAAGGTACTCGGTGAGAGCCTCGCGCAACTCGCGGCGCCCGGCGGGGTCGCCGGGCCCGAACACCTCGCTCGGCGCCTGCTGGAGCGCCCGCCGGTAGGACGCCAGCCAAGCCGCACGTGGGAACGACGACGTGTCCGGGCTGCCCTGCCGGAGGTCGTGCCGGGGACCACGCGCGCGTGGAGGTGCCTCAACGGGCCTTCGCGCGGCGTGTCGCAGGGGTTCCATGCGGTCGGCGACCCGCGTCCCGGACCCCTGACGAGCCGTCAGCCAGCCCTCCGCCACCAACTCCGCGTAGGCGTCGGCCACGGTGTTGCGCGCGACCCCGAGATCCGCGGCGAGCGAACGGTACGGCGGCAGCCGGGTGCCCGGAGCGAGCCGCCCGCCGCGCACGGCCTCGCGCAGCGCCCGGATCAGCGCGGCCCGCCGCCCGCCCGGCGCGGACAGCTCCAGATGCAGGTCGGCACCGATCCGCTCAGCGGAATTGACCCATGATTCCTCCATGGAAATGCACCCTACAGAGGGTCTTTCCGGCTCGTAGATTGGTCTGCATGACGACGACGAACATGATCGACACCCGGACGACCGAGAGCGCCCCGGCGCCCACCGCCGCGATCGCCGCCGCCGAGGCCGCCAGGAGCCGTCCGGACTTCGCCAAGTCCGCCCCCAAGGTGTACCGCGCGCTCGTCGGCTTCGACGCCGCCGCCCGCGAGGGACTCGACCCCGCCCTCGTCGAACTGATCCAGATCCGCGCCTCCCACCTGAACCACTGCGCGTACTGCCTCCACATGCACACCAACGACGCGCGCAAGGCCGGTGAGAGCGAGGACCGCCTGCACATGGTCGCCGTCTGGCGGGAGGCCCGGCACTTCTTCACCGAGAAGGAGCAGGCCGCCCTGGCGCTGACGGAAGCGGTCACGCTGGTGGCCGACGGCGGTGTCCCGGACGACGTCTACGCCGAGGCCGCGGCCCGTTTCGACGAGCGGGAACTCGCCCAGGTCCTGGCCCTCATCTGCACGATCAACACCTGGAACCGGGTCGCCCTCGCCACGGCCAGGGTGGCGGGCACGGACGAGCGGCGCTGAAGGGGCGGCGGGCGGCGCGGGATGTGGCGGCGAGTGAG
>NZ_MPOH02000015.1:912459-928422 GCF_001896135.2 Streptomyces phaeoluteigriseus | reverse complement strand
GATGTGGGGGCGCTGGAGGGGTGGCGGGCGCGGGACGAGGCCGCGCTGAGGGGGCGGCGGGAGCCATCTGGGCGGCACTGGAGCGACCGGGCCGGCGACTTGCGACACGGTCATCGACTACGTGCCTGCCACACGGTCATCGGCTACGCGTCTGCTCCACGCTGATCGGCTACGCCTTCTCCTACACGCTCATCGGACGGTCGTACGGTCCGATCGGCGCCGGCAGCCGTGAGCTTCCCGTCAGATGGCGGTCGACGGCCGCGGCGACCGCCCGACCCTCCGCGATCGCCCACACGATCAGTGACTGACCACGCGCGGCGTCCCCGGCGGCGTACACGCCGGGAACGTTCGTCGCGAAGTCCGCGTCCCGTGCGATCGTGCCACGCGGCTCCAGCGCCACCCCCAGCTGTCCGATGAGCCCGTCGTCCCGGTCGGGCCCGGAGAAGCCGAGGGCGAGCAGCACGAGGTCGGCCGGGAGCGCACGTGCGGTGCCGTCCACCGGCCGCCGTCTCTCGTCGACCTCGACGAGGTGCAGCGCCCGGACGTGCCCGGTCTCGTCACCGGTGAAGCGGAGCGTGGACGCCGCGAACAGGCGCGCGTCCGCGTCGGCGGCCGGCGCGATGCCCAGGTCGCGCGCCTCCTCGTGCGCTGCGGACAGCCGGTAGATCTTCGGGTACGTCGGCCAGGGATCGGTGTCCTCGTCGCGCTCCGCGCCCGGCTGGGCGTAGATGTCCAGCTGGGTGACGGACGCGGCGCCCTCGCGGATCGCCGTGCCCAGACAGTCGGCGCCCGTGTCGCCGCCGCCGACGATGACGACGTGCTTGCCGGCGGCGGACATCGGGGACCGCGCCAGGTCGCCTTCACACACCCGGTTGGCCAGCGGAAGATACTCCATCGCCTGCTGGATGCCGGTCAACTCCCGTCCTGGGACGTGCAGTTCCCGCCACTCGGTCGCTCCGGTGGCGATCACGACGGCGTCGTAGCGCGTCCGTAGATCGTCGGCCATCACGTCCCGCCCGACGGTGGTCGACGTACGGAACTTCGTGCCCTCCGCCCGCATCTGTTCGATCCGGCGCTCCAGATGCCGCTTCTCCATCTTGAACTCGGGGATGCCGTACCGCATCAGCCCGCCGATCCGGTCGTCCTTCTCGTAGACGGCGACCGTGTGCCCGGCCCGCGTCAGCTGCTGGGCGGCGGCCAGCCCGGTGGGTCCGGAGCCGATCACCGCCACCGTCCGCCCGGACAGCCGGTCCGGCGGCCGGGGCGGGGTGAGCCCGTCCGCCCAGGCCCGGTCGGCGATGGCCACCTCGACGTTCTTGATGGTGACGGCGGGCTGGTTGATGGCCAGCACGCACCCCGCCTCGCACGGCGCCGGACACAACCGCCCGGTGAAGTCGGGGAAGTTGTTCGTCGCGTGCAGCCGGTCGCTCGCCGCCCGCCAGTCCGCACGGGAGACCAGGTCGTTCCACTCGGGGATCAGGTTGCCGAGCGGGCAGGCGTCATGGCAGAACGGGACCCCGCAGTCCATACAGCGGTCGGCCTGTTCGCTGATGATGGGGAGCAGCGCGCCGGGGACGTACACCTCGTCCAGTCGCGGACCCGCTCCCCGGCCGGCCGACGCGGCCACTCCTGGCGGGGCGTGGTCATGAAACCCTTGGGATCGGCCATGGCCGTCTTCCTTGCGTGCGCTTGCGACGGGGCCGTGCTTCATCGGGCGGCACTCTTCCCGCCACGATACGTCCCCTCCGCGCCCTGCGCAGAGCGCCGTACAGCGCTTGCCGCGCACGTGCCCGGCCGTCACGTCAGCGCCAGCACGTAGGCGAGCGCGGCGGCGGTCGAGGCCACCGTGCGGACGTGGTTCCAGGCCGTCCACTCCCGCACGTAGTCCGGCCAGTAGGCGGTTTCCTCCGCGGTGCCCGGGGCGGGCTTGAGCAGCGCGTTGTTGCGGGGCACGTTCGCGAACATGGTCACCCCGAAGGAACCGAACAGATACAGCGCGCTGCCCAGCAGCAGTTCCACCGCACCCTCGTCCGGCCACAGCACGAGCGTCACCACCGCGATCACCGCACACAGCACCGCCGAACCGACGAACAGGAACATGAACGCCGGCGTCACCGCCGTCACGTTGATCGCCTTCATCGCGGCGACGCCCTGCGCGGGCGGCAGCGAGGCCAGTCCTCTCATCACGAAGGTCGAGAACCCGCAGAAGACCCCCGCCACCAGCCCGGTCCCGAGCACACCGAGCACCGCCAGCACGAAATACGGTCCCTCGATCACGTCGTCCTCCCCTACGCGGCCGGGCACCCGCCCGCCTCGCCCTCTGTCCGTCCGTCCCCACCAAGTCAAGTCGCCTGCGCGGACGGCCACCATCGTCGAGAGCCTCGGGCGCATACGCGAACGTCCAGCCGCCGCCCGTGGGACCGGTCGCGGAAGCTGGAGTAGGTGCCGTCGTGGAAGAAGCCGCCGGACCGTCTCCACGCCCACCGCGATCCGCCGCCGCGCCTCCCGCCGCGGCACTCCGCCCATCAGCAACGCGTCGTACGAGGTGTCCAGATGCCGTACGGACGCCACGACCGCCGAGACGACCGCCCCCTCGGACAACGCCCGCCCGGCGGCGCCGCGCCCCACCCGGCCGCTGCCCCGCGCCGACGCGTGAGCGGCGATTCCGTCGGCCCGGTCCCGCGGGCAGCCGGGAAACAGGCGCAGGATCTCCGTCGCGAACGCCTCCGCGAACCGCGCGTCCTGTACCGCCCGGCGCCGGGCATCCCGGACCCGACGCCGTCGCCGCGCCTCGGCGTCCGCCAGGCAGCGCGCCTCCGCCCGCGCCAGCCCCGCCTCCTCGACGAGGACGCCCTGCCGCTCGTAACGCCCTTTGCGGCGGTTGAACCGGACGACGACCACGGAGAGCGTGCTCTCCTCCCGCGCCCTGCGCGTGAGCGCCGTGTCACCGCGCGGCAGGAACACCAGATGCCCCAGGTCCGCGCAGTCGAGGCAGTACGGCACCCGGCCCTCGACGACGAGCATCGACAGCGGCCCTCGCCGGCACCCGGCGCAGTGGCGTCGCCGGGACGGCTGGATCACGACGAGCCCGATACGGGCCGGCGGAGTTGGCACGACCTGCATACCGGCTGCATTCCCCCTCCCCGGTCGGCGTACGACAACGCGGGCGCACCTCCGGCTCGGGCCGGCGCACACGGCGGGCCTCGCCCGGCATCCAGCACCTGCTCGCCGCTCGCCGGGCCTGCTCGCCCCTTGCCGCGCTGCTCGCCGCTCGCCGCTCGCCGTGCAGGCACTGCCCGCGGTGCCCACGGGCGCGACGCGTCCGGAGCGGCACCTGTCGCATCATGGGCCGTGTGCGACTCGAAGCGATCACCTGGGAACGGCTCGGCGACCTTCTCGCCGACCGCCTGCTCGACCTGAAGCCGGAGGACGGCAGCCCATGGCCTCGCATCGCCTTCGACGGCGCCCCGGCGGCCAGCCCGGGAGACCTCGCCGAACGCGTCGCCGAGGCGCTGCGGATACGCGGCCGCCCCTCCCGCGTCGTCGACACCCAGGGCTTCCTGCGCCCGGCCTCCGTCCGCCTGGAGTACGGCCGCCATGACGTCGAGGCCTACTACGACGGCTGGTTCGACACCGGTGCCCTGTGGCGTGAGGTGTTCGGCCCACTCGAACCCGGTGCCGACGGACGGATCCTGCCCGACCTGTGGGACCCGGCCACCGATCGAGCCACCCGCAGCTCCTACGTCCAACTCCCGCCGGGCGGCTTCCTGTTGCTGCACGGCCCTCTTCTGCTCCGCCACTGGTTCCCCTTCGACCTGACCGTTCACGTCCTCCTCTCACCGCCCGCCTTGCGCCGCCGTACCCCCGAGGCCGACCGGTGGACGCTGCCCGCCTTCGAGCGGTACGACCGTGAGACCGATCCGGCGGTCGCGGCCGACATCCTGGTCCGCGCGGACGATCCCCGGCGTCCGGCGTGGAACGGGTGATCGCGGCTGTCCCGTGGACCGTTGGTGCCGCAAACCGCTATTCAATGCACATGCATGCAACTAGAGTGCTGTCATGACGATCTCTTCCAGTGCTCCCCTCTCTCTCGACGCCTCGGTCCGCACCCTCCTCGATGGCAAGAACTTCGCCTCCGTGGCCACTCTCGGCCCCGACGGGGCTCCGCAGAACTCGGTGGTCTGGATCAAACGCGAGGGCGACACCGTCCTGTTCTCCTCCACCGACGGACGGCAGAAGGTGCGCAACCTCCGCCGTGACCCCCGCATCAGCCTCTCGGTCTTCGACCTCGCCAACCCCTACACCTCCGTCGAGATCCGTGGCACCGCCGAGATCCTCCCCGACGACGACAAGCGCCTCCCGCACGAGCTGTCCCACAAGTACCTCGGCATCGACCCGCCGGCCGAGAAGGACGACGAGGTACGCCTGATCATCCGCGTCGTGCCGCGGAGGGTCGTCGGGTTCTCGGCCTGAGCCTTGCGCCCTGTGCCCTGCCCCCCGGACCCTGCCGAGTGCCGAGTGCCGAGTGCCGAGTGCCGAGTGCCGAGTGCCGAGTGCCGAGTGCCGAGTGCCGAGTGCTGTCTGCCGTCTGCCGTCTGCCGTCTGCCGTCTGCCGTCGGACGTGCGGTCGGCGACCGGCCCGGCGAGAATGGGACGTCGGGACACGAGAGCGCAGGGCGCCGGGACGGTGGCGTACACCGCGTCGCGCCGGCCGTCCCGCACCAGGAGGTACACCATGACCACCGCCGGACAGATCATGCACCGGGGCGCCCAGTGGATACCCGCCCACGAGACCCTCGACCGCGCCGCCCAGTTGATGCGTGAGCTCAACGTCGGAGCCCTGCCCATCAGCGACGAGAACGAACGGCTCTGCGGCATCCTCACCGACCGCGACATCGTCGTGGGCTGTGTGGCCATGGGCCACGACCCCGCCAAGGTCACCGCCGGTCAGATGGCCAAGGGAACCCCGCGCTGGGTCGACGCCGACGCCGATGTCAGCGAGGTGCTCCAGGAGATGCAGGGCCACCAGATCAAGCGGCTGCCGGTGATCGAGAACAAGCGCCTGGTGGGCATGATCAGCGAGGCCGACCTCGCCCAGCACCTGACCGACGATCAGATGGCCTCGTGGGCCGAGAGCGTCTACGCCAGGACCGGTACCGCCCGCTCCTGACGCCGGTCGCCGACAGCAGCCTCCTCAGAGCCAGCCGTTGCGCCGGAAGCCGCGGTACAGGGACACGCAGGCGACGGTTATCAGCCCGATCGCCATGCCGTAGCCGTACTTCCAGTGCAGCTCCGGCATGTGGTCGAAGTTCATGCCGTAGACCCCGCAGATCATCGTCGGCACGGCGATGATCGCGGCCCACGCCGTGATCTTCCGCATGTCCTCGTTCTGCGCGACGGTGACCTGGGCCAGGTGCGCCTGGAGGATCGAGTTGAGCAGTTCGTCGAAGGCGGCGATCTGTTCCGTGGCGCGCAGCAGATGGTCGGAGACGTCCCGGAAGTAGGCCTGTATCTCGGGGTCCACCACCCGCATCGGCCGGGCCGCGAGATCCTGGAGGGGTCGGCTCAGCGGCACCACCGCCCGCTTCAGCTCCAGGAGTTCCCGCTTGAGCTGGTAGATGCGCCCGGGGTCGGCCCGCGCGCCGTTCTCCGCGAAGACGTCCGTCTCGACCTGGTCGATGTCTGCGTGGACGGAGTCGATGACGTTGAGGTATTCGTCGACCACGTGGTCCGCGACCGCGTGCAGCACCGCCGAAGGCCCCTTGGCGAGCTGGCCGGGATCGGACTCCAGCTCCTCGCGCAGCGGGCCCAGCGAGCCGTGCCGTCCGTGGCGCACGGTGATGACGAAGTCCTGGCCGACGAACACCATGATCTCGCCGGTGTCGACCACTTCGCTCGTCGAAGTGAGCTGCTCGTGCTCGACGTAGCAGACCGTTTTGAACACGGCGAACAGCGTCTCGCCGTACCGCTCCACCTTCGGGCGCTGGTGGGCCTCGACCGCGTCCTCGACGGCCAGCGGATGCAGGTCGAAGAGGTCGGCGATGCCCGCGAACTCCGCGTTCGTCGGCTCATGGAGACCGAGCCAGACGAAACCGTGCCCACTCTTGCGCACCAGCTCCACGGTGTCGACGAGGTCGCTGCCGACCGGCGCGCGGGCTCCCTCGCGGTACGTCACGCAGTTCACCACCGAGGAGCCCAGCGGAGAACGCGCGGGGTGGCTCAGATCGACCCGCGCCCGCCGGCGGGCCAGGCGCGCCACCTTGCGCAGGCCGCCGACCCCGCCCAGGCCAGTGACCTTCCGCAGATTCCCCGCCATGGTCATCCGGACCTCCTCCTGCTGGATCCCCCGTGCGTGCTCTCACGCCCTGGCATGTCAGTCTGCCAGGCTCCCGCAGAACCCTGGGTAGGCCTGTGGAAAGGGGGTGTTCCGCTTTGTTCCCGCCTGTGGAAAACCTGCCTCCGGGCCTGGTCCGGGCCTGGTCCGGGCCTGAGGGGGCTGCCTCCGGGCCGGACTTCCATGGCTTCCCCACCCTGCCAGGACCGCCTTCGGCCACCGCATCACGGTCGCGTCACCTGCGTCGGCAGACCAGGACAACTGGGATGATTCGCCGTATGACGCGAACCGATCGGTACCTTATCGACAACCAGCGGACCGAGGTGGACGAGCGCTTCGACGCCTTCGCCACTCTCTTCGACCCGACGACGTTCCGGCACCTCGAAGGCCTGGGCGTGGGCCCTGGCTGGCGGTGCTGGGAGGTCGGCGCGGGCGGCACGTCGGTGGTGTCCTGGCTGGCGAAGAAGGTCGGCCCCACCGGCAAGGTCTTCGCCACCGACATCGACACCGCGCGACTGACCGGGGCCGCCCGCCCGCCGGTCGAGGTACGGGTGCATGACGTCGGCGCCGAGGAGCCGCCTGCGGAGGGCTTCGACCTGGTCCACGCCCGGCTCGTCCTCGTCCATGTGCCGGAGCGGGAACGGGCGCTGCGCTCCATGGTCAAGGCCCTGCGGCCGGGGGGACGGCTCCTGTTGGAGGACGGGGACCCGGCCCTCCAGCCGCTGCTCTGCCCCGACGAGCACGGCCCCGAGCAGCAGTTGGCGAACCGGCTCCGCCACGGCTTCCGCAAACTCCTACAGGACCGCGGCGCGGACCTCTCCTACGGCCGCAAGCTCCCGCGCCTGCTCCGCGAGGCAGGACTGCACGGCGTCGAGGCCGACGCACACTTCCCCCTCACCTCGCCCGCCTGCGCAGCCCTGGAATCCGCGACCGTCCGCCAGATCCGCGCCGGCCTCGTGGCCGCCGGCCTCGCGACCGACGAGGAAATCGACCTCCACCTCGCCAACGTCGCCTCCGGCGGCATGGACCTCGCGACGGCACCGATGATCTCGGCGTGGGGGAGAAAGCGATAGTACGACCGACTTGTCGTACACCCGACGGCGCCGTGCCGTCATCGAGGGGCGTACACCCGACGGCGCCGTGCCGTCATCGAGGGGCGTACGACCGACGGCGCCGTGCCGTCACCGAGCGCGGCTCGTCTCCACCGGTCGCGTGGGCGTCGGCGGTCTGCCGCCCACCCGCTCCACCGCCAGCGCGCCCGCCGCGCACCCCTCGACCGCGGCCTTCGCGGGCTCGGCGCCCGTGAGCAGGGCGGCGAGGAACGCGCCCGTGAAGGCGTCGCCCGCACCCGTGGTGTCCCGAGGTGTCGCCGGGACAGCGGGGACGCGGGCGACGACGGCGCCGTCCCGGGCCACCACGGCTCCGTCCGCACCCTGTTTCGCCACCACCAGCGGCACGCGCCGGCTGAGTTCGGCGGCCGCGTCCGCCCCGTCGGCGGTCCCGGTCAGCAGACACGCCTCGTCCCGGCTGGGCAGCAGCACGTCCACACCCCGCACCAGAGCGAGGAACCGGTCGGCGCCCAGTTCCCCCAGGAACCCCGCCGACGCCGGATCCAGGCTCACCGGCACCCCACGCGCGCGTGCCGAGGCCAACGCCGTCCGCACCAGCGCACGCCCCGACGAGGAGAACAGCAGATAGCCCGACAGATGCAGCCGGGCGACCCCGTCGAGCAGCAGGTCCGACCAGTCGTCGGGGTCGAGCCGCAGGGAGGCGCCGCTGTCGGTGAGGAATGTCCGCTCGGCCGCGGCCCCCGTGTCGACCAGGCAGATCACCGTGCCGGTCGGCGCCTCGGGATCGACGACGAGCAGGGGCCGTACCCCGCTGGTGACCAGCTCCCGTTCGTGCCAGGCCGCCGCCTCCACGCCCACCCGGCCGAGCAGCCGTACGTCCGCACACCCCCGGTGGGCCGCCCAGCACGCCACGTTGGCGCCCGCGCCGCCCGGCAGCGTCCGGATCACCGCGGCCGTGTCCGTCCCCGAGGCCAACGGGCCCCGGTGACGCGTGACGACGTCCGTGACGACGTCCCCCACGACCAGCAGCGCCCCGCCCCCTCGCCGTTCGCGAGCGGCGTCCGCACCCTTACCGTCGCCGTCGTGATCCGGCCCGTCCGGACTGCCGGTCACGCCCCGGCCCACGCCGAGGCGATCCGCCCCGCCAGCCGTACGTTGCCGCGCACAGCCGCCAGGTTGGCGCTCAGGGACGCGCCGTCGGTGTGGCGGACCAGGTAGTCGAGCAGGAACGGAGTGACGGCCTGACCGGTGACTTCCTCCGCCGCGCAGACCTCCAGCGCGTCCGCGAGCACGCGCGCGTGCAGCGCGGGATCCAACTGCTGCTCCTGCGGCACCGGATTCGCGACGATCAGAGCCGACTGCGGTACCAGCAGCGCGTCCTGTGCCCGCATCACGTCCGCCACCTGACCGGGACTCTCCAGCGTCCAGTCCACCGGATGCCCCGAGTCGGACAGGTAGAAGCCGGGGAAGCGGTCCGTGCCGTACCCGGCGACGGCGACCCCCAGTGTCTCCAGCCGCTGAAGCGTCGCCGGTACGTCCAGGATCGATTTCACCCCCGCGCACACCACCGTGATCCGGGTACGCGCCAGCAGGCCCAGATCGGCCGACTCGTCCTGGGTGACCGTCCATTCCCGGTGCACCCCGCCGAGCCCGCCCGTCGCGAACACGCGCACCCCGGCCAGCGCGGCCAGCAGCGCGGTCGCCGACACCGTGGTCGCCCCGCTCGCCCCCGAGGCGACGGCGAGCGGCAGATCGCGGTGGCCCAGCTTGCGGATCCCGTCCTCGTTGGCGATCCGCTCCAGCTGCTCCTTGTCGAGGCCGACATGGGGCCGCCCGTCCAGCACGGCGATCGTCGCCGGTACGGCGCCCTCCTCGCGCACCACCGCCTCCAGTTCCCGCGCCACCTGGAGGTTGCGCGGGCGTGGCAGCCCGTGGGCGATGATCGTGGACTCCAGCGCCACCACGGGTCGGCGCGCGTCGACCGCCTCCCGTACCTCTTCCGACACCACCAGCACCACGTGCCCGCCTCCTGTCCGTCGGTCTTCCCTCATCTCTGGCGGGCGGCGCGCCCGGTCAAACCCTTGCGGCCTGTGCGGGACGACACCAGCCTGGAGGGCATGACCGACAACCTGCCTCGCCTGGACCACGTCGTCCTGTGGGCGCGCGACCCGCTCGCCGCTGCCGACTTCTACGAGAACATCGTCGGCCTGGCACCCGTCCGGCTCGACGCGTTCGCCGCGGGCGAGGAGCCATTCCCCTCCGTCCGGATCGACGACGGGACCCTCCTCGACCTCATGCCGCTGACCATGGTGAAGGGCATGACGATGCTTCCCGGGGCGGCCGACAGCGCCGGACACCCCGTGAACCACGTCTGTCTGGCCCTGTCCCGGTCCGCCTTCGACGCGCTTCACACGCGCCTGACCGAGCACGCCGTCCCTGTCTCGGACATCTCGCACGGCTCCTTCGGTGCCCGCGGCGAGGCCACCCGCAGCCTCTACTTCCGCGACCCGGACGGCAACATCGTCGAGATCCGGCACTACGACTGACGCGGCCACCGGTACGCCCGCGCCGCCCCGCTCAGACGTCACCCGCCCTTCGGGACACCGAGCCCGCGGCACCCTCGACGGCGGTCACGGCGGTCACGGCGGTCACGGCGGTCACGGCGTACACCGGGCCGGGCCGTCGCGGCCGTACGAGCGCGTGGCGTGCGTGGCGTGGACCAGGTGGGCCAGAGTCAGGCCCAGGCGGGTGACGGTTGGCCGCCGGCGCAGTCTCTCCCCTGCCGTACCGCCCGCCCGGACGGCCGCTCAGAACAGCGGCTCGGGCAGGACCCCCTCCAGGGCGAGCAGTCTGCGCTTGGCCTCCAGGCCGCCGCCGAAGCCGCCGATCCCGCCGTCGCTCTCCACGACCCTGTGGCAGGGCACGACGACCGGCAGCGGATTGGCGCCCATCGCCATCCCCACCGCCTGCGCGGCACCGGGCTGGCCCACGCGCCTGGCGAGATCGCCGTAGCCCACGACGGCGCCGTACGGGACGCCGGAGGCCAGCTCGCGCAGGACCTGACGATTGAAGCCGGAGATCAGCGACCAGTCCAGGGGCAGCGCGAAGTCGTGCCGCTCACCGGCGAAGTAGGCGCGGACCTGACTTGTCGCCTCGGACAGCAGCGGGGAGCCGGGCGACTCGACGGGCTCCGTGCCCAGCCGGTCCGATAGACGGCCGAGCGCCTTCACGCGCACGGCTTCGTCGGCGTGGAACACGACGTTGACCAGGCCCTCGCGGGTCGCGGCCAGCAGCAGCGGCCCGATGCCGGTGTCGACGACGGTCCACACGACCTGCTGCTCGTACTGCCCATGGCTGTCCATGCGCCCACGGTACGACCCGCCACCGACAACGCCCGGGTCCGGCCGCGGTATCAGTCCCAGTACAGCGCCCGCGCCACCACGTCCGGCTTGTTGGTGATGATGCCGTCGACTCCGTACCCGGCCATCGTCCGGGCCACGGAGGCGTCGTCGACGGTCCAGACGAAGATCCTCAGCGGGACGCCGTGCGGTCCCGCGACCGCGTGCACGGCGGAGACGTATCCCGGGGAGAGGGACACGTAAGAGGGATTGATCAGGTCGGCGAAGGCCGCGTACGCGGGCAGGTCGCGCACCGCCGGTCTGCCCAGCAGACCGGTCGTCACGGCCGGCTCCAGGTCGTGGACGGCCCGCAGACTGTCGGCGCTGAAGCTCTGCACGATCAGCCGGCCCCCGAGATGCACCCCGTCCAGCCATCCCTCGTCGGCGAGCACCTTGAGGGTCTCCTGTTCGATCCCCGGGTACAGCTCGGGCTTCTTCAGCTCCAGCAGCAGTTTCTGGTCGTGATGCTCGACACGCCGGACGTACTCCTCGAGCGTCGGCACGCGCGCGCCCGCGTACGCGGGACCGAACCAACTGCCCGCGTCGAGCAGTGCCACCTCGGCCGCGGTGAAGTCCTTCACCTTCCACGGGGCCCGCCCCGGAAAGACCTCCTCGACGTCCGTGGTCCGGCTGAGGGTGTCGTCGTGGATCACCACGAGGGTGCCGTCCTTGGTGCGCTGGACGTCGTTCTCCACCCAGCGAACCCCCAGGTCGGCCGCCGCGTCGACGGCCGCGAGGGTGTTCTCGGGAGCCTGGGAGGAAGCGCCCCGGTGGGCGATCACGGAGGACTGCCCGACGATGCCCGCGCGGGCGTCATGGACGGGGAGCAGGAGGGCGACGACGCCCACCAGCGCGGTGGTCGTCGCGGCAACTGCGCGCGCGTGCATACGTACTCCTCACGTCGGCCGATCACGTACGGCTCAACTGTGACAGCGCAGGGTCAACAGCGGGTGCTCGCGGGAGGACGACCGGATGAACCTTGACGGCCGGGACCGCTTCACGGGTGCGGCACATTGGGGCAAGGCCGTGTTTCTTTGCCGGAAAATCGTTCGACCATTCCGGTGGCAGTCATACTGCTCTGCGTCAACCCTGACCGCTCGCGCGGTCCTGGGTGGGGGGCGTTCCAGGCAGTCCAGCAACAGGGCGGAAGGGCACCGCGCATGCACGGCACGGTCGACGGATTCAGCTACGGACTCGTCACACCGCTGGTGGCCTACCTCATGGCCTGCCTCGGCGGTGCCCTCGGCCTGCGCTGCACGACCAGAGCGCTGCTCGTCGCCCACTCCTGGCGCCCCGGATGGCTCGCCCTGGGCGCGGCCGCGATCGGCTCCGGCATCTGGACGATGCACTTCGTCGCCATGATGGGCTTCTCGGTCGCGGGTGCCCCGATCCACTACGACAAGCCCATGACCTACGCCAGCCTCGGCGTCGCCGTCCTCATGGTGGGCGTCGGGATCTTCATCGTCGGCTACCGGGGCGCCACCGGCACCGCGCTGTTCACCGGAGGCACCATCACCGGCCTCGGGATCGCGTCGATGCACTACCTGGGCATGGCCGGCATGCGCTTCGACGGCAAGTTCGAGTACAACACCCTCACCGTGGGTGTCTCCGTGGCCATAGCGATGGCCGCCGCGACCGCCGCCCTGTGGGCCGCCGGGCAGGTCAGGGGCTTCGTGTGGAGCGTGGGCGCGAGCCTCGTCATGGGGCTGGCCGTCACCGGCATGCACTACACGGGCATGGCCGCCCTCAGCGTCGACCTGCACGCCACGGGTACGCCGTCCGCGGGCGACTCGCCCGCCGGTCTGCTCGCGCCCATGCTGATCGGCCCGCTCGCCTTCCTCTGCCTCGCCGGTGTCGTGGTGATGTTCGACCCGCTCATGGTCATGGGCAAGCCCGACTGGAACCCCGCCGAGCACAAGCCCGGCGTCCCGGCCCACCCGCACACCCCGCACCCCGCCGGCCTGGCCCGCCTCCGCACCCGCCGCAAGGTGACCCACCACGAGAGCCGGACCCCGCAGAACCGCTGATCGGACCGCATTGTCAGTGGTGGGTCGTACGGTGGATGGCATGCGGCCCGTTTCCCACATCGAACGCACGGTGGCGCCTTTCGAGGTCGTCAGCCCCTACCAGCCCAGCGGTGACCAGCCGGCGGCCATCGCCGAGCTGGCCAAGCGCGTCGAGGCCGGTGAGAAGGACGTCGTCCTCCTGGGCGCGACCGGCACCGGCAAGTCCGCCACGACCGCGTGGATGATCGAGAAGCTCCAGCGCCCCACGCTCGTGATGGCGCCGAACAAGACGCTGGCCGCCCAGCTGGCGAACGAGTTCCGCGAGCTCCTGCCGAACAACGCGGTGGAGTACTTCGTCTCGTACTACGACTACTACCAGCCCGAGGCGTACGTCCCGCAGTCGGACACCTACATCGAGAAGGACTCCTCGATCAACGAGGAGGTCGAGCGCCTGCGCCACTCCGCGACCAACTCGCTGCTCACCCGCCGCGACGTCATCGTGGTCGCCTCGGTCTCCTGCATCTACGGCCTGGGTACGCCGCAGGAGTACGTGGACCGGATGGTCACCCTCAAGGTCGGCGAGGAGATCGACCGCGACCAGCTGCTGCGCCGCTTCGTGGACATCCAGTACACGCGCAACGACACGGCCTTCACCCGCGGCACCTTCCGGGTCCGCGGCGACACCATCGAGATCTTCCCGGTCTACGAGGAACTGGCCGTCCGCATCGAGATGTTCGGCGACGAGATCGAGGCCCTGTCCACCCTCCACCCGCTCACCGGCGAGATCATCAGCGACGACGAACACCTGTACGTCTTCCCCGCCACCCACTACGTGGCCGGCCCGGAGCGCCTGGAGCGCGCCGTCAACGACATCGAGAAGGAACTGGGCGAGCGCCTCACCGAACTCGAGAAGCAGGGCAAGCTCCTGGAGGCCCAGCGCCTGCGCATGCGCACCACGTACGACCTCGAGATGCTCCGCCAGATCGGCAGCTGCTCGGGCGTGGAGAACTACTCGATGCACTTCGACGGCCGCCTGCCCGGCTCCCCGCCGAACACCCTGATCGACTACTTCCCCGACGACTTCCTGCTCGTCATCGACGAGTCCCATGTCACCGTCCCGCAGATCGGCGCCATGTACGAGGGCGACGCCTCGCGCAAGCGCACCCTCGTCGACCACGGCTTCCGGCTGCCCTCCGCCCTCGACAACCGCCCCCTGAAGTGGGAGGAGTTCCAGAAGCGCATCGGGCAGACCGTCTACCTGTCGGCGACGCCCGGCAAGTACGAACTCTCCCGCGGGGACGGCGTCGTCGAGCAGATCATCCGCCCCACCGGCCTCATCGACCCCGAGATCGTCGTCAAGCCCACCGAGGGCCAGATCGACGACCTGGTGCACGAGATCCGCACGCGCGTCGAGAAGGACGAGCGCGTCCTGGTCACGACGCTCACCAAGAAGATGTCCGAGGACCTCACCGACTACTTCCTGGAACTCGGCATCCAGGTGCGCTATCTGCACAGCGACGTCGACACCCTGCGCCGTATCGAGCTGCTGCGCGAACTGCGGGCCGGTGAGTTCGACGTACTGGTCGGCATCAACCTCCTGCGGGAGGGACTCGACCTGCCCGAGGTGTCCCTGGTGGCGATCCTCGACGCCGACAAGGAGGGCTTCCTGCGCTCCGGTACCTCGCTGATCCAGACCATCGGCCGCGCCGCGCGCAATGTCTCCGGCCAGGTCCACATGTACGCCGACAAGATCACCCCGGGCATGGAACGGGCCATCGAGGAGACCAACCGCCGCCGCGAGAAGCAGATCGCCTACAACACGGCGCACGGCATCGACCCCCAGCCGCTCCGCAAGAAGATCAACGACATCGTCGCGCAGATCGCGCGCGAGGAGGTCGACACCGAGCAGCTGCTGGGCTCCGGCTACCGCGCGAAGAAGGACGGCGGCGGCACGAAGGCTCCGGTGCCCTCCCTCGGCAAGGCGGCCAAGGGCGCGACATCGGCCAGGTCCGCCAAGGGCAAGGCCAAGGAGACGGTCCCGACCGACCGTCCCGCGGCCCAACTCGCCGAGCAGATCGAGGAGATGACGGCGCGGATGCGGGCGGCCGCCGCGGACCTCCAGTTCGAGGTCGCGGCCCGACTGCGCGACGAGGTCTCCGAGATGAAGAAGGAACTGCGCCAGATGAAGGAGGCGGGCATGGCCTGACGGCCCGGGCGGACCGGGCTGCCGTACGCCCTGTGTTGCAAGAACGAAACGAAGTACGGTCCTGGGTACGGCACTGTCAGTGCCGTTGCGTAGGGTTTTCGACAACCGCGGGGACCGCGGCAACAGGGGACAGTCCGAGAGGGGAATCAGCGCGTGACCGTCAACATGACCAAGGGTCAGGCCATCAGTCTGCAGAAGGCCGACGGAGGCAGCCTGACCGCGGTGCGCATGGGTCTCGGCTGGCAGGCTGCCCCCCGGCGCGGCCTGTTCGGCTCCCGCACCCGCGAGATCGACCTCGACGCCTCCGCCGTCCTCTTCGCGGACAAGCAGCCGGTCGACGTCGTCTTCTTCCGCCACCTGGTGAGCGACGACGGCTCCGTCCGTCACACCGGCGACAACCTGGTCGGCGGCGTCGGCCAGGGCGGCGACGACGAGGCGATCCTCGTCGACCTGTCCCGCGTCCCGGTTCACATCGACCAGATCGTCTTCACGGTGAACTCCTTCACCGGCCAGACCTTCCAGGAGGTGCAGAACGCGTTCTGCCGCCTGGTCGACGAGACCAACGGCCAGGAGCTGGCGCGCTACACGCTCGCGGGCGGCGGCGCCTACACGGCACAGATCATGGCCAAGGTGCACCGGGTGGGCAGCGGCTGGAACATGACCGCGCTCGGCGCCCCGGCCAACGGCCGCACCTTCCAGGACCTGATGCCGGCGATCCTGCCCGCGCTGTAGACCGGGCCGGGCGAGCGGAACACGACAACACGACACGCGACGCAGGGGGACCACAGGGGATGACGGCCGAGCTGGTGCGGGGCCAGAACCACCCGCTCTCCGAAGCCCGCCTCGAGATCAGGGTCTCGGCCGGCACCCCGGTCGTGCGGCCGCCACCCTCAGCGACGAGAGCCGGCAGGAGTCCGCGGAGTGGAGTGGGTCGCCCACCCGGGCGCAC
>NZ_MPOH02000015.1:881969-912359 GCF_001896135.2 Streptomyces phaeoluteigriseus | reverse complement strand
CCCGCCCGCCTCACCCCCGGCAGAGCCCGGCCGGCCCGCGCAGCCGGTCGCCGGGGACGCCACCGGCTGGTCGATGGAGGAGCGGCTGTACAACCAGGTCTGGGGCATGTTCGAGGACCTGGCCCGCGCCACGGCCGCGTACCGCAGCGCCGTCGACTTCGCCGACACCCGGATGGACAGGGAACTCGACGAGGTCCTCTCCGACCCGCGCAGCCGGATAGGTGGCCGGGGCGACGCGGCCCGCGAGTCCGCTCGCGCCAAGCACGCCCAACTCGTCGACCAGGCCCGGCAGGTCCTGGACCGGGACCTCGCCCAGCTCGCCGCCGAGGCCGAGGTCGTCGAGCCGGCGCTGCCCCCGGCCTACGCGCGCTGGGACAACCCGGCCTGGCACGCCTACCGCGTACCCATGGAGATGCCCATGGCTCTGCGCCTGGGCGATCTCCACCTGCCCGAGAGCGACCGCCTGCGCATCCCCATGCTCATCCGCCTCCCGCTGGAGCGCGGTCTGTGGATCGACAGCGGGCGGACCGGGGCGCCCGACGGCTCGTTCCTGGACTCCCACGAGCTGCGCCGGCTCGCGCTGGACTCGGCCGTGGCGCACACGGCCCGGCTGCTGGCGGTCCATCCCGCCGACGAGTTCACGGTGCATGTCGTCGATCCGGCCGGTTCGGGTGCGCAGGCGTTCGCCCCGCTGGTGCGGAGCGGCGTGCTCGCGGCGCCGCCCGCCGTGGGCGCGGCCGGTGTGGCGGACCTCCTGACCCGGCTCACCGAGCACGTCGACCTGGTGCAGATGGCGGTGCGCGGTGGTGCCGCAGACTCGCTTCCGCCCGACTTCGACACGGCCCAGCAGCTCCTGGTGGTCAACGATTTCCCGCACGGCTTCGACGACCGTGCCGTGACCCGGCTCCGCTACCTCGCGGACGAGGGTCCGGCCGTCGGGGTCCATCTGATGTTGGTCGCCGACCGCGAGGACGCCGCCGGTTACGGTCCGTTGCTGGACCCGCTGTGGCGCGGGCTGATGCGTCTCACTCCGGTTCCGGACGACCATCTCGCCGATCCCTGGGTCGGGCATGCCTGGACGTACGAACCAGCCCTCCTGCCGCCCGGCAGTCAGGTGCTCCAGCAGGTCCTCGCGCAGGTCGCCGAGGGCCGCCGCCTCCGGCGCGACTGATCCGCTTCCCCCGTTCGCCAAGTAACCGTAAAGTGCCTCTGACCAGGTATTTTTGTCTTTCTTTTGCCGATCACTTTACCTTTCCTTGGTAATTGGGTAGTGTTTTTCCCACGGAGGGAGTACTCCCTGTCTGCTGCGGCGTACCCGTCAATACGGATCAGGCCTGATCCCGGGGCGTCGGCCCGTGTGGCCCCGTGCGCATGCTGTGCGCCGGGACCCGGGGTGGAAGAGACCTCCGGCAGCGCGACGACGCTGATCACCTGCCGTTACGTACTGCCGGAGGCGCAGTGGATGTTTCCCTGACCCTGTGGGTCCTGACCATCGTGGGCCTGAGTGCCCTCATCGCGATCGACTTCTTCATCGGCCGCAAGCCGCATGACGTGTCGATCAAGGAAGCCGGTATCTGGACCGTCGTCTGGATCGTCCTGGCCGCCCTGTTCGGGCTCGGCCTGTTCCTCTTCGGCGGAGGCGAGCCCGCCGGAGAGTTCTTCGCGGGCTTCATCACCGAGAAGTCGCTCAGTGTCGACAACCTCTTCGTCTTCGTCCTGATCATGGCGAAGTTCGCCGTCCCCTCGCAGTACCAGCAGCGGGTCCTGCTCATCGGCGTACTCATAGCCCTGGTTCTGCGGGCGATCTTCATCGCCGCGGGCGCCGCGATCCTCGCCAGCTTCGCCTGGGTGTTCTACCTGTTCGGCGCCTTCCTCATCTGGACCGCCTGGAAGCTCATCCAGGAGGCGCGGGCCGACCAGGAGGACGAGGAGTTCGAGGAGAACAAGCTGCTCAAGGCCGCCGAGCGCAAGTTCGGTGTCGCCGACCGCTACCACGGCACCAAGCTGTGGATCGAGCAGAACGGCAAGCGGGTCATGACCCCGATGCTGGTCGTGATGCTCGCGATCGGCTCCACCGACGTGCTCTTCGCCCTCGACTCGATCCCCGCGATCTTCGGCCTGACGCAGGACCCGTACATCGTGTTCACGGCCAACGCGTTCGCATTGATGGGCCTGAGGCAGCTGTACTTCCTCATCGGCGGCCTGCTGAGGAAGCTGGTCCACCTCAGCTACGGCCTGTCGATCATCCTCGGCTTCATCGGCGTGAAGCTGGTGCTGCACGCGCTGCACGAGTCCGGGGTCCATGTCCCCGAGATCAGCATCCCTGTCTCGCTCGGCGTCATCTGCTCCGTCCTGATCGTCACCACCATCACCAGCCTGTGGGCCTCGAAGAAGCAGGCGGCGACCGAGGCGGCCCGGAAGCCGGGGACCGAGAAGGCGGGGACCGGCGGCGAAGGCTCCCCGAAGGACAGCATCGACGTCTGACCACGGGCGATGCAGGGAGGGCCTCGGGAGCGGTGCGCGGCGGCGATTCGCCGGGCACCGCTCCCGGCGTTTCGCGCAGACCGGAATGCGCGGTCCGAACCGCTCTGCGACGATCGCTGCATGATCGCTCGGCTCAGGTCGCTCACGATCCGCTGGACGTCCGTCGTGCCCGCGCTCGCCGTCGTCCTGCTGATTCTGTCCTGGGGCCGTGACCTCGCTCCGGTGGTGGTCGCGCTGGTCACCGTCGTCCTCGCGGGAGCCGTCCTGGCGGCCGTGCACCATGCCGAGGTCGTCGCCCACCGCGTCGGCGAACCCTTCGGCTCCCTGGTGCTGGCGGTCGCCGTGACGATCATCGAGGTCGCGCTGATCGTCACACTGATGGCGGACGGCGGCGACAAGGGTTCGACCCTCGCCAGGGACACGGTTTTCGCGGCCGTGATGATCACCTGCAACGGCATCGTCGGCCTGAGCCTCCTGGTCGCCTCCCTGCGCCACGGCACGGCGATCTTCAACCCCGAGGGCACCGGCGCCGCCCTGGCGACCGTCGCGACCCTGGCCACCCTGAGCCTGGTCCTGCCGACCTTCACCACCAGCAAACCGGGGCCGGAGTTCTCCAGCGTCCAGCTCACCTTCGCCGCCCTGTCCTCCCTGATCCTCTACGGCCTGTTCGTGGCGACCCAGACCGTCCGGCACCGCGACTACTTCCTGCCGGTCACCCGGCAGGGAGACGTGATCACCGGGGACGACCACGCCGCCGTGCCGTCCTCGCGCACCGCGGTGATCAGCCTGAGCCTGCTCGGCCTGGCCCTGATCGGCGTGGTGGGGCTGGCCAAGGGGGTCTCTCCGACGATCGAGGACGGCGTGGAGGCCGCAGGGCTTCCCCACGCCGTCGTCGGAGTGATCATCGCGCTGCTCGTGCTGCTCCCCGAGACCATCGCCGCGCTGCGCTCCGCCCGACGTGACCGGGTGCAGACCAGCCTCAACCTCGCGCTCGGCTCCGCGATGGCCAGCATCGGCCTGACCATCCCGGCCGTCGCCCTGGCCTCCGTGTGGCTCTCCGGACCGCTCGTCCTCGGCCTGGGCCCCACCCACATGGTGCTGCTCGCGCTCACCGTCGTCGTCAGTTCCCTGACCGTCGTACCGGGAAGGGCCACACCGCTCCAGGGCGGCGTGCATCTCGTGCTGTTCGCGGCGTATCTGGAGCTGGCGATCAATCCGTAGCGGCCAGGCCACCGGCCCCGGCCCCAGCCCCGGCTTCCGCTCCCGCTCCAGCCCCCGCCCCCGCTCCAGCACCTGCCTCCGGTCCCGGTCCCGGACCGGAGGCGGCTTCCGGTGCTGTCTGCGCCGCCGGCGCCGGTCGCGTCTCCGGCAGCAGGGCGAAGCAGCCGAGGCTGAGCAGCGCGATGCCCGTCAGATACGCACCCACACCCCAGGGGACGCGCCCCGAGTGCTCGGCCAGCGCCGTCGCCGCGAGGGGGGTGAGAGCGCCGCCGAGGACTCCGCCGAGGTTGTAGCCGACCGCCGCGCCCGTGCAGCGGATCCTCGGCTCGTACAACTCCGGCAGGTAGGCGGCGATGACGGCGAACATGGTGACGAACGCGAGCATGGCACCGAGGAACCCCAGGAACATCGGCAGCGGCTCGCCCGTCCCCAGAAGCGCGACCAGGGGGAACATCCACAGCGCGGCGGCGGCGCAGCCGGCCAGACACAACGGTCGCCGCCCGTAGAGGTCGCCGAGCAGTGCCGCCACGGGCGTCAACGCCCCCTTCACCACCACCGCGGCCATGATGCAGGCCAGCATGACGGTCCGGCTCACACCGAGCCGTTCCGTGCCATAGGCGAGCGACCAGGTCGTCACGGCGTAGAAGATCGCGTAGCCGACGGCGAGTCCGCCGGCGGTCAGCAGGACGAGCCGCCAGTGGGAGCGGACCACCTCCACGAGCGGCACGCGCGCGGGGGCCTCGATCTCCAGGAACCGAGGGCTCTCGGGCAGCGACGACCTCAGCCACAGCCCGAGCACCGCCAGCACGCCCGCCGCCCAGAAGGGCACCCGCCAGCCCCACCGCGCGAACTGCGCCTCGGTCAGGGAGGCGGACAGGGCCAGCACCACGCCGTTGGCGAGCAGGAAGCCCACCGCGGGCCCGACCTGCGGGAAGCTCGACCACAGCCCGCGCCGCCCGGCGGGCGCGTGCTCCGCCGTCAGCAGCACCGCGCCGCCCCATTCCCCGCCGAGCCCCAGCCCCTGCAGAAACCGCAGCACGAGCAGCAGCACGGGAGCCGCCACCCCGATCGAGCCGTACGTCGGCACGCACCCGACCGCGACCGTCGAGGCGCCCGTCAGCAACAGGGAGACCACGAGGACCGGCCGGCGTCCGCGCCGGTCCCCGACGTGACCGAAGAGCACCGACCCCAGCGGCCGGGCCACGAAGCCCACGCCGAACGTCGCGAACGCCGCCAGTGTTCCCGCCAGCGGCGAGAACGTCGGAAAGAACAGCGGCCCCAGGACGAGCGCCGCGGCGGTCCCGTAGACGAAGAAGTCGTAGAACTCGATGGCCGTCCCGGCGAGCGAGGCGGCCGCGAGCCGCGGCATGGAGGGCGCCTTCGCGGTGCTTACGGTGCGTACGTCGTGCATGCCGCGTCAACTACCCACGGTGACCGACGGTTACGGGGGCGCACGGTGGCGCGACCGCGTGTCGCAGGGCTCAGTAGGTGACGGTGATGCGCCGTTCCGGGCCGTCGACGCGGATCGTCCCGCCGTAGGGGAGAACGAGTTGCGGGTCTGTGTGGCCGAAGTCCACGTCGAAGACGGCGAGGGTGTCGGGCGCGTAGATCTCGAGCGCGCTCAGTACGGCCTCACGCTGCTCGGCGGCGTACCGGGCGGCGTCGGCGGGATTGTTGGGCTGTTCGAAGGACCATGTCTTGGCGCGGGCCATCAGGAACGCGGGGAACCGCTGGAGGAGACCGCGCTCGCCCATGGTGCGCAGGATCCGGAAGACCTCCGTGCCGCTGGGCAGTTCCTCCGAGGTCTCCAGGAACAGCACGCCGCCGTCGTACACCGACAGGTCGTGGGAGATCTCGCGGTCGGCCATCAGGAGCCAGGAGAGGATCTCCAGGTTGCCGCCCCAGCCACGGCCCTCGACCACCCGGTCGGCGTTGCGCCAGATCCAGCCGGTGCCCGGCCGGGTCTCCGGTTCCGACAAGAAGGTCGCCGGGTCGGCCCAGTCGCGGTTGACGTCGTTCCAGCGCTCGGCGGGCCGCAGTTCGTACGCGCCCGAGGTGAACAGGGCCGCCCGCAGGGAGTCTGCGGTCAGCGCGTCCATGGCCACCGGCCGCCCGAGCTGGACCATCACGGTCGCGCCGTGGTAGCCGACGATTCCTGTGTTGTACAGGAAGGCGAGCAGATTGGTGTTGTCGCTCGTCCCGAAGAACGGCTTCGGGTTGGCCCGGATCAACTCGCGGTCCAGCAGCGGCAGGACGGTGATCTGGTCGTCGCCGCCGATCGTCGCGATGACCGCCTTGACGTCGGGGTCGGCGAAGGCCGCGTGGATGTCGTCGGCCCGCTCCCGCGGCGTCGCGCCCATCGTGCGGGTCGTCGGGTACTCGACCGGCTCGAGGCCGAACTCCCCGCGCAGCCGCTCCAGGCCCAGTTCGTGGGGGACCGGGAAGAGTCCCGGGAGGCCGGCGCCCGGCGAGAGGACGGCTATGCGGTCACCGGGCGAGGGCTTGGGAGGATACGACGGTGTGGTCATGCCACGAGGCTAGGGCTTCGGTCCCTGCTATTTCACCGTGATGAAACCGGCTCCGAGCCACCGTGATAAACCGGGTCCGAGCAGCGGTCCGAAGGGCCGCCCCACGCCGAACGGACCGGAGGAAACCGTGCCCCGCACCCTGGCCAACGCCCCCATCATGATTCTCAACGGCCCCAATCTGAACCTTCTGGGGCAGCGCCAGCCGGAGATCTACGGCTCCGACACGCTCGCCGACATCGAGGCGCTCTGCGCGAAGGCCGCGGCGGCGCACGGCGGCACGGTGGACTTCCGGCAGTCCAACCACGAGGGCGAGCTGGTGGACTGGATCCACGAGGCGCGGCGGAACCACTGCGCCGTCGTGATCAACCCCGGTGCCTACTCGCACACGTCGATCGCGATTCTCGACGCGCTCAACACCTGCGACGGACTGCCGGTGCTGGAGGTCCACATCTCCAACATCCACCAGCGCGAGTCCTTCCGGCACCACTCGTACGTCTCCCTGCGTGCCGACGGCGTCATCGCGGGCTGCGGAGTGCAGGGCTACGTGTTCGCCGTGGAGCGTGTCGCCGCGCTGGCGGGGGCGGGGCAGGCGAGCACCTGAGCGCCCGCCGGGCGCGATCGCCCGGCCACGTGTGAGCACCGGCCACGTGTGAGCACCGGCCACGCGTAAGCACCGGCCTCCTGGCAGGCGCCCCTTACCGGCGCCCTCACCGGCGTCCCTCACAGGCGTCCGGCCTCCACGATCCGCCGCAGGAAGCGCCGCGTGCGCTCCTGCCGGGGGTCGCCGAAGACCTGCTCGGGGGTGCCGTGCTCCAGCACCACGCCTTCGTCCAGGAAGCAGACCTGGTCGGCGACCTCGCGGGCGAAGCCCATCTCGTGCGTGGCCAGCACCATGGTCATGCCGTCGCCCTTCAGATCACGCACCACGTTCAGGACCTCGCCCACCAGCTCCGGGTCCAGGGCCGCGGTGATCTCGTCGAGCAGCAGCAGCCGGGGACGAACGGCCAGGGCGCGCACGATGGCGACCCGCTGCTGCTGGCCGCCGCTGAGCCGGTCCGGGTAGGCGCCCGCCTTCCCGCCCAGCCCGAGCCGCTCCAGCAGCTCCCTGGCGTGTTCCTCGGCGTCCGCGCGGGCGACCCCGTGCACCCGGCGAGGAGCGAGTGTGATGTTCTCCAGCACCGTCATGTGCGGGAACAGGTTGTACGCCTGGAAGACCACGCCGATACGGCGCCGTACCGCGTCCGGGTCGGCACGTGGGTCGGTGATCTCCTCGCCGTCCAGCCAGATCGCCCCGTCGTCCACGTCCTCCAGCAGGTTGGCACAGCGCAGCAGCGTGGACTTGCCGGAGCCGGAGGCGCCGATCAGCGCGGTCACCGTGTGCGGGGCGACCTCCAGGTCGACGTCCCGCAGGACGACCGCGTCGCCGAAGGTCTTGCGAACGGCCTCCATCCGCAGGACGGGGAGGCCTCCGGGGGACACGGGCACATCACTCATGTCGTTCCTCCCTGCGCCCGCTGACGGTCCATCCGGGACGTCACCCAGTCCGTGAACCGGGTCATGGGGATGGTCAGCGCCACGAAGACCAGCCCCGCGACGATGTACGGCGTGTAGTTGAGGCTGCGGCCCGCGATGATGTCCGCGGCGCGTACGGCGTCGATCGCGCCGCCGATGGACACCAGCCCGGTGTCCTTCTGGAGGGACACCAGGTCGTTCAGCAGCGGCGGCACCTGACGGCGGACGGCCTGGGGCAGCACGACGTACCGCAGTGCCTGCCGGTTGTTCAGGCCCAGTGAGCGGGCCGCCGCGCGCTGCGAGGGGTGGACGGACTCGATGCCGGCGCGGAACACCTCGGCCACGTACGCCGAGTACGTCAGCGTCAGGGCGGTACCGCCGAGCAGGACCGGGTCGACGGTCACGCCTTGAAGGCGCAGGGCCGGCACGCCGAGCACCACGATCATCAGGTTGATGATCAGCGGCAGACCGCGGAAGAAGTCGGTGTAGGCGGCGGCGAGCACCCGCAGCGGGAAGAAGACGGGGCCGCGCAGGGTGCGGGCGACGGCGATGAGCATGCCGAGGACCAGCACGGCGGCGCCGCAGACGAGCAGCAGCCGGACGTTCAGCCAGAGCCCTTCGAGGACCTTGGGGAACGCCTCGCGCGCGTACTGCCCGTCGAAGAAGGTCTCCTTGGTGCGCTGCCAGCCGGGCGCGCTCACCACGACCAGGTAGAGGACGGCACCGGTGACCAGGGTGGAGGCGGCGGCGATCGCGGTCGCGCGGCGGGTACGCGCGCGCTTGTGGCGCTCGCGCTCCAGCCGCCGCGGCGAGGGCACGTACCCGTCGCCCGCAGGGTCCGCGCCGCCCTTGTCGTCGGCTTCCTCCGGCTCAGACTGCTCCTTCACCAGCGTCACTTGAGCACCGGGGCGTCGACGGCGTCGGAGAGCCACCGCTGCTCGATTTTCGCCAGCGTGCCGTTCTCCCGCAGGGTGTCCACGGCGTCCGTCACGCAGGAGGTGAGCGCGCTGCCCTTGTCGAGCACGAGCCCGAACTGCTCCGGCGTCCCGCCCTTGTTCGCGAACTGCCCGACGATCCGGGCGTCCGTGACCTCGGCGGCGGTGATGTAGAAGGCGGTCGGCAGGTCGGTGACGATGGCGTCGACCTGGCCGTTCTTCAGCGCGGACTTGGCCTGGTCGTTCTTGGCGTAGACAGCAGCGGCCCCGGTCGGCTTCACCACGTCGTCGATGTAGTCGAGGCTGGTGGTGCCGACCTGGGCGCCCAGTTCGAGGCCCTTGAGGTCGGCGATGCTCTTCGCGCTCGCGGCCTTGGAGCCCTTCAGCGCGATGACGGCCTGGCGCACGTCGTAGTAGCCGGACGAGAAGTCCACGGCCTTCCTGCGCTCCTCGCTGATCGACACCTGGTTGATGTCGAAGTCGAAGGTCTTCGCACCGGGCGCGAACGCCTTGTTGAAGGGCACGCTCTGCCAGACGACGGCGCTCTTGTCGTATCCGAGCTGCTCGGCCACGGCGTACGCCACCGCCGACTCGAAGCCCTCACCACTCGCGGGCTCGCCGTTCTTGAACCACGGCTCGTAAGCGGGCTCGTCGGTGGCGATCGTCAGCGTGCCGGAGGTCCTGGTGGCCAACTCGCCCTTGGCGCAGGCGCCTCCGGTGGAACCGGACGGCGAGGCGGCCGCCTCCTCCTCCGGCTGCGGTGCGCAGCCGACGGCGGCGGCGAGGAGGGCGACGGTGATGCCGGCGACAGCGCGGCGCAGGGTACGAGGGGCAGGGCGCATGGCGGGAGACTCGCAGCGAAAGCCGTGTTTGTCGAGGTCGCGAAAGTGTCTTCCCGCATGGTGGGAACGGGTGTTGCGGTCTTGTGAACACGGGGGCCGGAACGCGCCGGGGCGCCGGTCGAGGGCGGGGAACGAGACCGGCGGCCCGTCCGCGCCGGAGCCGTCGTCCCGCGCGGGGCTGCCACCAGTTGACCGCGCCGTCAGGCGTACGGGGAGCGCGCGCGAGCTGTCGGCGCGTGCACGGCTTTCACACGGGGCGCGCGCGTGCGGCTGTGCGCGCCCCCGGGGTGCCGTGCACGCACCGAGGGGCGGTACGGATGGAGGGCCGGTACGGATGGAGGGCCCGGTAGGCACTTGACGTCAGGGGCGCGCGGCGGAGAGCCGGTAGGCACCTGACGTCAGGGGCGCGCGGCGGAATTCACCACCCGCGCGCGTGCCACTCCGGCAGGTGCGGGCGCTCGTCGCCCAGGGTGGTGTCGTTGCCGTGTCCCGGATAGACCCAGGTCTCGTCCGGGAGGACGTCGAAGATCTTCGTCTCGACGTCCTGGATCAGCCGGGCGAACGCCTCGGGGTCCTCGCGGGTGTTGCCCACACCGCCCGGGAAGAGACAGTCGCCCGTGAACACGTGCGGATGCCCGTGCGGGTCGTCGTACACGAGGGCGATCGAGCCCGGCGTGTGTCCGACGAGATGGCGCGCGGTGAGTTGCACACGGCCCACCCGGATCACGTCGCCGTCGTCGACCAGGACGTCGGTCGGCACCGGAATGCCCTCGGCGTCGTCCCGGCCGGCGTACGTACGCGCGCGGGTGGCCGCGACGACCTCGGCGAGCGCCTGCCAGTGATCTCCGTGCCGGTGAGTGGTGACGACGGAGGCGATGCCGTCGTCACCGATCATGCCGAGCAGCGTCCGTGCGTCGTCGGCCGCGTCGATCAGCAGCTGTTCGTCCGTGGCCCGGCAACGCAGCAGATAGGCGTTGTTCCCCATCGGGCCGACCGCGATCTTGGTGATCATCAGGTCCTTCAGCTCGTGCACGTCCGCCGAGCCGCCGACCCGCACCTCTCCGCTGTACGTCATGACCGCCAGCCTATAGCGGCGGGAGGGCCGGCAGCGGCCCGCCGTCGACGGCCAGTGGGGAGCCGTCACGGCGCCCGGCCAGCCATCCCAGAAGGTCGGCACCGGAGCCGGTGACGGTCACCTCGGCGCTGTCCGCCTCCCGCCCGGTGCGCCACGCGCGCGTGCCGTCGGTGAGGCGTGTCGGCGGCACGTCGGTGTGGCCGCCGAAGCGTTCCGTCAGGAAGTCGATCTCCCGTACGACGAACTCCTCCGGCAGATCCTCCAGCTCGTAGCCGATCCCGAGGTCCACGTGGTGCAGCTCCACCTCGGCCCATCGCCGGAAGGGCACCCTCGCCGCCGAGTCGGTGACCCCGTTGCGCAGCTCGACCGTGCGCGACCAGTCCGCGGGGGCGGCCCCGGCCTCCTGGAAGCGGGCGGCGCTGTCCCGCAGGTCCGCGAGCTGGACGTGCAGGGCACGCGGGGCGTCCCGCTCGATGTCGGCGTCCCGCAGGGTTGCGTCGACGTACATGGGACGGCCCTGGAGGACGTTCACCAGGGCGTCGGCGTTTCGGGCCAGATGTGCGAGGACGTGACCGCGGCTCCAGCCGGGCAGGCGTGACGACTGCGTCACGGACGCGTTGTCCAGTTCGGCGACTGCGGTGAGCAGCCGCTCCGTCGCGGCACGTACAGACGCCAGGTCATGAGCGTGATCAATCATGGTGCTGACCCTAGCTCCGCCACACCTTCGGGTGAAGGCGGCCGACAACCACCGTGAATCGAATGTACGTGCTATAAGGTCGGTGGCGGCGTCGGGCATGCTGGATGGCAGGGGATTGTTGTCAACCCGTGAATCCGACCGGCGTTGTCAGTGGCTCCCCCTAGTCTGGGAAAGACGGGGGCCCCGCCCCTGTCACTTCTCTCAAGAAAGGTGCGGACCGGCGTGGCCGACCGTCTCATCGTCCGTGGCGCGCGCGAGCACAACCTCAAGAATGTCTCGCTCGACCTGCCACGCGACTCGCTCATCGTCTTCACGGGCCTGTCGGGGTCGGGCAAGTCCTCGCTGGCCTTCGACACGATCTTCGCCGAGGGACAGCGGCGCTACGTCGAGTCCCTCTCCTCGTACGCCCGCCAGTTCCTCGGCCAGATGGACAAGCCGGACGTCGACTTCATCGAGGGCCTCTCCCCGGCGGTCTCCATCGACCAGAAGTCGACCTCGCGCAACCCCCGCTCCACGGTCGGCACCATCACCGAGGTCTACGACTACCTGCGCCTGCTCTTCGCGCGCATCGGCAAGCCGCACTGTCCCGAGTGCGGCCGCCCCATCTCGCGCCAGTCGCCGCAGGCCATCGTCGACAAGGTGCTGGAGCTGCCCGAGGGCAGCCGCTTCCAGGTGCTGTCACCGCTGGTCCGCGAGCGCAAGGGCGAGTTCGTCGACCTGTTCGCCGACCTCCAGACCAAGGGCTACAGCCGTGCGCGGGTGGACGGCGAGACCGTCCAGCTCTCCACTCCGCCCACCCTGAAGAAGCAGGAGAAGCACACCATCGAGGTGGTCATCGACCGCCTCACGGTGAAGGGGTCCGCCAAGCGCCGGCTCACCGACTCCGTCGAGACCGCCCTCGGACTGTCCGGCGGCATGGTCGTGCTCGACTTCGTCGACCTGCCCGAGGACGACCCCGAGCGCGAGCGCATGTACTCCGAGCACCTGTACTGCGCCTACGACGACCTGTCCTTCGAGGAGCTGGAGCCCCGCTCCTTCTCCTTCAACTCGCCCTTCGGCGCCTGCCCCGACTGCTCCGGCATCGGCACGCGCATGGAGGTCGACCCCGAGCTGATCGTCCCCGACGAGGACAAGTCCCTCGACGAGGGCGCCATCCACCCCTGGTCCCACGGACACACCAAGGACTACTTCGGCCGCCTGATCGGGGCCCTCGCGGAGGCGCTCGGCTTCCGGACCGACATCCCGTTCGCGGGCCTGCCGCAGCGCGCCAGGAAGGCCCTCCTCCACGGCCACAAGACGCAGATCGAGGTCCGCTACCGCAACCGGTACGGCCGCGAGCGTGTGTACACGACGCCGTTCGAGGGCGCCGTTCCGTTCGTGAAGCGCCGGCACAGCGAGGCCGAGAGCGACGCCAGCCGCGAGCGCTTCGAGGGCTACATGCGCGAGGTGCCCTGCCCGACCTGTGAGGGCACCCGGCTCAAGCCGATCGTCCTCGCGGTCACGGTCATGGAGAAGTCCATCGCCGAGGTCGCCGCGATGTCGATCAGCGACTGCGCGGAGTTCCTGGGGGCGCTGAAGCTCGACGCGCGCGACAAGAAGATCGCAGAGCGCGTCCTGAAGGAGGTCAACGAGCGACTCCGGTTCCTCGTCGACGTCGGCCTGGACTACCTCTCGCTCAACCGCGCCGCCGGCACGCTCTCCGGCGGCGAGGCCCAGCGCATCCGCCTGGCCACCCAGATCGGCTCCGGCCTGGTCGGCGTGCTGTACGTCCTCGACGAGCCGTCCATCGGCCTGCACCAGCGCGACAACCACCGGCTGATCGAGACCCTCGTCCGGCTGCGCGACATGGGCAACACGCTCATCGTCGTCGAGCACGACGAGGACACCATCAAGGTCGCCGACTGGATCGTCGACATCGGCCCCGGCGCGGGTGAGCACGGCGGCAAGGTCGTGCACAGCGGCTCCCTCAAGGAACTGCTCGCCAACGAGGAGTCGCAGACCGGGCTCTACCTGTCCGGCAAGAAGGCCATCCCGCTGCCCGACATCCGGCGCCCGCTCGACCCGTCCCGGCAGCTCACGGTGCGCGGCGCCCGGGAGAACAACCTGCGGGACATCGACGTCTCCTTCCCGCTGGGCGTCTTCACCGCGGTCACGGGCGTGTCCGGCTCCGGCAAGTCGACCCTGGTCAACGACATCCTGTACACACACCTGGCCAGGGAACTGAACGGCGCGAGGAACGTGCCCGGGCGCCACACGCGCGTGGACGGCGACGACCTCGTCGACAAGGTCGTACACGTCGACCAGTCGCCCATCGGCCGCACCCCGCGGTCGAACCCGGCGACCTACACCGGCGTCTTCGACCACGTCCGCAAGCTGTTCGCCGAGACCACCGAGGCGAAGGTCCGCGGCTACATGCCCGGCCGCTTCTCCTTCAACGTCAAGGGCGGCCGCTGCGAGAACTGCGCGGGCGACGGCACCATCAAGATCGAGATGAACTTCCTCCCGGACGTCTACGTCCCGTGCGAGGTCTGCCACGGCGCCCGCTACAACCGGGAGACCCTGGAAGTCCACTACAAGGGCAAGTCCATCGCCGAGGTCCTGAACATGCCGATCGAGGAGGCGACCGAGTTCTTCGCGGCCGTCCCCGCGATCGCCCGCCACCTCAACACCCTCAAGGACGTCGGCCTCGGCTACGTCCGCCTCGGCCAGTCCGCGACGACCCTGTCCGGCGGTGAGGCACAGCGCGTCAAGCTCGCCAGCGAGCTCCAGCGCCGCTCCACCGGCCGCACGGTCTACGTCCTGGACGAGCCGACCACGGGCCTGCACTTCGAGGACATCAGCAAGCTCCTCAAGGTCCTCTCCGGCCTCGTGGAGAAGGGCAACACGGTCATCGTCATCGAGCACAACCTCGATGTGATCAAGACCGCCGACTGGGTCGTCGACATGGGTCCCGAGGGCGGCGCGGGTGGCGGCATCGTCGTCGCCGAGGGCACGCCGGAGGAGGTGGCCGGGATCCCGGCCAGCCACACCGGCAAGTTCCTGCGCGAGGTCCTCGGAGACCGCGTCAGCGACGCGCAGCCGGTGAAGGCCCCGCGCAGGACGCGGCGAAGAAGGCGGTCGCCGCCAGGACCACGGCGAGGAAGACGGCCGCCGCCAGGGCGACCGCCGACAGCACGGCGACGAAGAAGGCCGCCGGGGCCACGACGAAGGCGGCTGCCGCTAAGAAGGCGGCACAGAAGTAGGACGCCGAACAGGCAGGCGCGCGCCCCGCGGGAGACTCCCCGCGGGGCGCGCGCCGTTCACAGCTCGCCGAGTTCGGCGGCGTACGGCGGTTCCGCGCCCGCCCGGGAGCAGGTGACCGCGGCGGCGCGGGCCGCGAAGCGCAGCAGCCGGTTCCAGCCGTCGTGGCCCAGGTCCGCGACGGCCGCCGGTGACAGGGCGTCCTGGCCCGAAAGGGCGTGCAGCAGCGCCGCGTTCACGGTGTCGCCGGCGCCGATGGTGTCCACGACGTCGACCTTCTCGCCGGGCACCGGGTACACGGAGCCGTCCTGGGTGAAGGCGGTCAGTCCGTCACCGCCGTGCGTGATCACGACGGCGGCGGGCCCGGCGGCCAGCCAGTCGCGCGGGGTGCCGCCCAGCCACAGGGCGTCCTCCTCGGAGAGCTTGAGCAAGGACACCGAGGGCAGCCAGCTCTTGAAGCGGGCCCGGTAGGCGTCGGCGTCGGGGATCAGACCGGGCCGGATGTTCGGGTCCAGCGCGGTGAACACGCCCTGCCCCGACGCGTCCGCATCAGCTCCTCGTACGCGCTCGCGCCCGGCTCCAGGACGAGTGAGCAGGTACCGAAGGACACCGCCCTGGTTCCGGCGGGCAGGCCGGCCGGGGCGGTGAACAGCCGGTCGGCGGTGCCCTCGACGTGGAAGGAGTAGGCGGCCGAGCCGTTCCCGTCGAGGGTGGCGACCGCGAGGGTGGTCGGCTCCGGACCGCGCTGCACCGCCGTCACGTCCACCCCCGAGTCCCGCAGTCTGTCGAGGAGCGCCTCGCCGAAGGCGTCGTAGGAGATGCGCGAACAGAAGGCGGTGGGGGAGCCGAGGCGGCCCAGCGCCACGGCCGTGTTGTACGGGCCGCCGCCCAGGGCCGGCTGCAGGGCCGCGAGGGCGCCAGAACCCTGCGGTACCAGGTCGATCAGGGCTTCACCGGCGACGACGATCACGGGCTGTTCCTCTCTCCGGTGGCTCGGTGAGCACACCGCTCGCTTGTCGGTGACCCAGGGTTCCACGGGGCTCACAGGTCATGGGTCTCCTGGGGCAGGGCTCTCATGGCTCTCTCGAGGCCCACGGGTCCGGAGTGGACTCCCGCCGGACCGCCGGACCGCCGGACCGCCGGACCACGGGACCACCGGACCACGGGACGGCGGACGTACACGCTGACGCAAGCCGTCACGTCCACACAACCCCGCACGCTCCTTCGCAACCCCCGGCACAACCCCCCGCATTCCGTGGCACCCGTCGGCCGCCCGCGCTGCGGGCGGCACTCACCCGTGAGCGGGCCGCCCGCTCACTCCCAGTCCCACGCGATGCCCACCATGCCCGAGCGCACCCGCGGCTCGACGAGGTGCACCGAGAGGTGCCGGCTCACGGCGAGTTCCTGACGGCGCTGCGCGGAGCCGCCGCGGAGTGCCGGGTGAAGCGGTGGCAGCGCGCCGGCACCGCGTTCTCGTCGAACCGGACCTGGAGGGCGTACTGGCCGCCCGGGGCGCCGAAGCCGCGGACGTACTCGTGGGAAGCCCCGCCGGTGCCGTCCTCGACGGCGTAGCCGAAGAGGAAGGTCTCGCCCGCGCGCAGGCGGGTGTCGAAGAGGAACTCGGCCACGAGGACGCCGGTGTCGTGGTGCCGGCGGACGCGGCCGGTCCGGCAGTTCTCCAGAGCCCGCACGCTCATGCGTTCCGGGGCGCAGCCGGGATCCCCGTGGTGGACGGCGACGAAACGGTCGACGCCGTCGCGGTGGGCGCGCACGATGTGCTGCGACTCTCGTTCCAGCAGCTCCCGGCAGTCCCCGATGCGGACCCGCTCATGATGGCCGAGGGTGTGCAGCCCGTCGTCCGCGGGGCACTCCAGTTCGACGAGGAGTTTCTCCAGGACGTCCGAGGCCGCCAGGAACGAGCGGTACGTGCGGCCCGTCGGCTGTCCGGCGGCAGCCTTCCCGTCGGTCTCCGCGAGCAGCCGGATGAGGGATTCGTCCGGCAGCTGGAGGATCTCCTCCAGGGCGCGTACGGCCCGGAGCGACTCCGGGCGCTGCGGGCGCCGGGCCCCCTGCTGCCAGTAGCTCAGGCTCGTGACGCCGACCTTGACCCCGTGCCGCGACAGATGGTGCTGGACGCGCTGGAGCGGCAGCCCACGGGCGGCGATCGCGGCGCGCAGGGCGACGTGGAAGGGGCCGCCCCGCAGGGCGGCGTCCAGCTCCGCGGCGGTGACGCCGGAGACGGCCTCCGCGTCGGCCTCCGTGACGGTGTGCGCGTCGACGTCCGCGTGCTGTGGGGCGTGCGGCATGCAGGGGCCTCTCTGTGAATGCTCGCGACGGCTGGTCGGACCGTTCGCGCGGGTGACCGGGCCGCCCGTGACGCGGGGGCCGCGCCTTCACATCCGTGGCGTGAGGTTCACCGCCCGGAGTTCCCCCGCATTGAAGCGTGTTGACCCAGTCCCGACAACAGTGGAGGCCGGAACGCGGTGCGGCCGTGGCCGAGTCGGGGCCCTCGCCGCCGTCCCCTCCGCCGCCCCGGACGTCACCGCGCCGTTGTCCACAGCCCCGTCGGACTGTCACCGCGCGCCAGTAGGGTGTGAGACATGGCCGACCCCTCCAGCTACCGCCCCAAGCCGGGACAGATCCCCGACTCTCCCGGGGTGTACCGATTCCGCGACGAGCACCGCCGGGTGATCTACGTCGGAAAGGCGAAAAGCCTGCGCCAGCGCCTGGCGAACTACTTCCAGGACCTGGCGGGCCTCCACCCGCGCACCCGCACGATGGTCACCACGGCCGCGTCCGTGGAGTGGACGGTGGTGTCCACGGAGGTCGAGGCGCTCCAGCTGGAGTACTCGTGGATCAAGGAGTACGACCCCCGGTTCAACGTCAAGTACCGCGACGACAAGAGCTACCCGTACCTCGCGGTGACGATGAACGACGAGTTCCCGCGCGTGCAGGTGATGCGCGGGCACAAGAAGAAGGGCGTCAGGTACTTCGGGCCCTACGCGCACGCGTGGGCGATCCGGGACACCGTCGACCTGCTCCTGCGGGTCTTCCCGGTCCGCACCTGCTCGGCCGGCGTCTTCAAGAACGCCTCCCGCACCGGCCGCCCCTGTCTCCTCGGTTACATCGGCAAGTGCTCGGCGCCCTGCGTCGGCCGGATCTCGCCCGACGACCACTGGGAGCTGGCGGACGAGTTCTGTGACTTCATGACCGGCCGCACCGGAACCTACCTCCGCCGTCTGGAGAAGCAGATGACGGAGGCGGCCGACGAGATGGAGTACGAGCGCGCCGCCCGCCTGCGCGACGACATAGGGGCCCTGAAGAAGGCCATGGAGAAGAACGCGGTCGTGCTCGCCGACGCGACCGACGCCGACCTGATCGCGGTCGCCGAGGACGAGCTGGAGGCGGCCGTCCAGATCTTCCACGTCCGCGGTGGACGCGTCCGCGGTCAGCGCGGCTGGGTCACCGACAAGGTCGAGGAGATCACCACCGGCGCCCTCGTCGAGCACGCCCTGCAACAGCTCTACGGCGAGGAGACCGGCGACGCGGTGCCCAAGGAGGTGCTGGTCCCCGCCCTGCCCGACCCGCTGGAGCCGGTCCAGGAGTGGCTCACCGCCCGCCGCGGGTCCAACGTCTCGCTGCGCATCCCGCAGCGCGGCGACAAACGGGCCCTGATGGAGACCGTCGAGCGCAACGCCCAGCAGAGCCTCGTCCTGCACAAGACCAAGCGCGCCTCCGACCTCACCACGCGCTCACGCGCGCTGGAGGAGATCGCCGAGGCCCTCGACCTGGACAGCGCCCCGCTGCGGATCGAGTGCTACGACATCTCGCACCTCCAGGGCGAAGACGTCGTGGCCTCCATGGTCGTCTTCGAGGACGGCCTGGCCCGCAAGAGCGAGTACCGCCGCTTCCAGATCAAGGGCTTCGAGGGCCAGGACGACGTCCGCTCCATGCACGAGGTGATCACCCGCCGCTTCCGCCGCTACCTCGCCGACAAGGAGCGGACGGGGGAGTGGGTGGACGGAGACACAGACGCCGCCGATGCCGCTGGCAGCGCCGGCACCGCTGACGCCACGGACCGCGCCGCCGAGCTCCTTGCCGACGCCGACGCCGCCGATGCCCCGATCGTCAGCAGCCTCACCGAGGACGACGGCCGTCCCAAGCGGTTCGCCTACCCGCCGCAGCTCGTCGTCGTCGACGGCGGACAGCCGCAGGTGGCGGCGGCCAAGCGGGCGCTGGACGAGCTGGGTATCGACGACATCGCCGTCTGTGGCCTCGCCAAGCGCCTGGAGGAGGTATGGCTGCCGGACGACGACGATCCGGTCGTCCTGCCCCGCACCAGCGAGGGCCTCTACCTGCTCCAGCGGGTCCGGGACGAGGCCCACCGCTTCGCGATCACCTACCAGCGGACCAAGCGGGCCAAGCGGTTCCGCGCCGGCCCGCTGGACGACGTACCGGGGCTCGGCGAGACGCGCAAGCAGACGCTCATCAAGCACTTCGGTTCGATGAAGAGACTGCGTTCCGCGACGATCGACCAGATCTGCGAGGTGCCGGGCATAGGCCGCAAGACGGCCGAGACGATCGTCGCGGCCTTCGCCCGGGCGGCTCCCACCGCACCCGCCGTGAACACGGCGACCGGAGAGATCATGGATGAGGAGGAGTCCGGCACGACGTCGGGCTCCCCCGGGGAGCCCGTGGTCGCGGGCGCCCCGGAAGACCGACGGGGGCAGGAGACATGACCGAGCACGACGCACACCCCACGCCGAAGCGAGAACCCACGCCCACGGCGCCGCCCACGGCGGCCCCCCGGCAGGGCGCCGGCCCGGCCGGGCCCCAGCACCCCGCGGACGCCCCCAGCGCCGCGAACACCGCAGGTCACGAAGACGGAGCACAGGTGAGTACCGACGTCACGCCGCCCGGGATCCCCGAGGCGGCCATCCCCGAGCTGGTGATCATCTCCGGCATGTCCGGGGCCGCCGCTCGACGGCCGCAAAGTGTCTGGAGGACCTCGGCTGGTTCGTCGTCGACAACCTCCCGCCCGCGCTGATCCCCACCATGGTGGAGCTGGGCGCCCGGTCCCAGGGCAACGTGGCGAGGATCGCGGTCGTCGTCGACGTACGAGGCCGCCGCTTCTTCGACAACCTCCGCGAGTCCCTCGCCGACCTGGAGGCCAAGGGGGTCACCCGGCGGATCGTGTTCCTGGAGTCCTCCGACGACGCCCTGGTGCGGCGCTTCGAGTCGGTGCGCCGCCCGCACCCCCTCCAGGGCGACGGCCGCATCGTCGACGGCATCGCCGCCGAGCGCGAACTGCTGCGCGAACTGCGCGGCGACGCCGACCTGGTGATCGACACCTCCAGCCTCAACGTGCACGAGCTGCGCGCCAAGATGGACGCCCAGTTCGCCGGCGACTCGGAGCCCGAGCTGCGGGCCACCGTGATGTCCTTCGGCTTCAAGTACGGCCTCCCCGTGGACGCCGACCTGGTCGTGGACATGCGCTTCCTGCCCAACCCGCACTGGGTCCCGGAGCTGCGCCCCTTCACCGGGCTGAACGAGGAGGTCTCCGCGTACGTCCTCAACCAGCCCGGCGCGAAGGAGTTCCTCGACCGGTACGCCGAACTCCTCCAGATGGTCGCCGCGGGCTACCGCCGGGAGGGCAAGCGCTATGTGACCATCGCGGTCGGCTGTACGGGCGGCAAGCACCGCTCGGTCGCGATGTCGGAGAAGCTCGCCGCGCGCCTCGTGGCCGAGGGCGTGGAGACGGTGGTCGTGCACCGGGACATGGGACGGGAATGACGGGACGTACTCCGCGGCTGGGCCGGCTGCGCAGAATGACGCCCGAAGGGCGCACGAGCCGGCCGGTCGAGGCCCGCGGCGGCAAACCGCGCCGTCGTGGCACCCAGCCCAAGGTCGTCGCCCTCGGCGGCGGCATGGGTCTGTCCGCCTCGCTCACCGCACTGCGCCGGATCACCGGCGACCTCACCGGCGTCGTCACCGTGGCCGACGACGGCGGTTCCAGCGGGCGCCTGCGTGACGAACTGGGTGTACTGCCGCCCGGCGACCTGCGCAAGGCCCTGGCCGCCCTGTGCGGCGACGACGACTGGGGCCAGACCTGGGCCCGGGTCATCCAGCACCGTTTCCAGTCGCAGGGCGAGATCAACGGGCACGCGGTCGGCAATCTGCTGATCGTCGCCCTGTGGGAGCAGCTCGGCGACCATGTCCAGGCCCTGGACCTGGTCGGCAAGCTGCTCGGCGCGCACGGGCGCGTGCTGCCCATGTCCGCCGTACCGCTGGAACTCCAGGCGTTGGTCAAGGGGCACGATCCGGCCCGCCCCGAGGACGTCGACACCGTGCGCGGGCAGGCGACCGTCGCGCTCACCACCGGCGAGGTGCAGTCCGTGCACCTGGTGCCGCCCGACCCGCCGGCCGTCCCGGAGGCGGTGGCGGCCGTCCTCGACGCGGACTGGGTGGTGCTCGGCCCCGGCTCCTGGTTCTCGTCGGTCATCCCGCACCTGCTGGTACCCGAACTGCTGGACGCGCTCACCGAGACCAAGGCCCGCCGGGTACTCTCCCTCAACCTCGCGCCGCAACCGGGAGAAACCGAGGGCTTCTCCCCGCAGCGTCATTTGGAGGTTTTGGGACGACACGCCCCTAAACTCGCCCTGGACGTGGTGCTGGCCGACGAGGCCGCCGTGCCCGACCGCGACTCCCTGACCGATGCCGCCAAACGGTTCGGTGCCGCGGTCGAGCTGGCGCCGGTGGCCCGGCCCGATGGGACCCCGAGGCACGACCCGGAGCTGTTGGCCGCCGCGTACGACCGTATTTTTCGGATGCATGGAAGGATCGGCCCATGGCGATGACGGCAGCGGTGAAGGACGAGATCTCCCGGCTCCCCGTCACCCGGACCTGCTGCAGAAAGGCGGAGGTCTCCGCCATCCTGCGGTTCGCCGGCGGCCTCCACCTGGTGAGCGGGCGCATTGTGATCGAGGCGGAGCTGGACACGGCGATGGCGGCCCGTCGGCTCAAGCGGGACATTCTGGAGATCTTCGGTCACGGCTCGGAGCTGATCGTGATGGCGCCCGGCGGTCTGCGCCGCGGCTCGCGTTACGTCGTACGGGTGGTCGCGGGCGGCGACCAGCTGGCCCGGCAGACCGGCCTGGTGGACGGCCGCGGGCGCCCCATCCGCGGGTTGCCCCCGCAGGTGGTGTCCGGCGCCACCTGTGACGCGGAGGCGGCCTGGCGCGGGGCCTTCCTGGCGCACGGCTCGCTCACCGAGCCCGGCCGGTCCTCCTCCCTGGAGGTCACCTGCCCCGGGCCGGAGGCCGCGCTCGCCCTGGTCGGCGCGGCCCGACGGCTGTCGATCGCCGCGAAGGCCCGCGAGGTGCGTGGGGTCGACCGGGTCGTGGTCCGCGACGGCGACGCGATCGGCGCGCTGCTCACCCGCCTCGGCGCCCATGAGTCGGTGCTGGCCTGGGAGGAGCGCCGGATGCGCCGCGAGGTGCGCGCCACGGCGAACCGTCTCGCCAACTTCGACGACGCCAACCTGCGCCGGTCGGCCCGTGCCGCCGTCGCCGCCGGTGCCCGCGTGCAGCGGGCCCTGGAGATCCTCGGTGACGAGGTGCCCGAGCACCTCGCGGCGGCCGGCCGGCTGCGCATGGACCACAAGCAGGCCTCCCTGGAGGAGCTGGGCGCGCTCGCCGACCCGCCGCTGACCAAGGACGCTGTCGCCGGCCGGATCCGCCGGCTGCTCGCGATGGCCGACAAGCGGGCCTCCGACCTGGGCATCCCGGGCACGGACGCCAACCTCAGCGAGGACCTCGCCGACAACCTGGTGGGCTGACCGCCCCACCGGCGCCCATACCGGCGCCCATACCGGCGCCCTCACCGGCGCCCGACGGTTCACGGACACGCCTGCGACGCCCCCTCCAAGGGCCGTCGGCACCGGCGTGGTCACTCCTCGAACCCCGGCGCCGAGGGCAACTTCCCTCTTCCGGCGCCTTCTTGACGCACCCTTGACTCGATCATGAACAGTCATGAGCCTGACTGTGTTCGCTGCTGTGGCGGACTCACGCAAGGGGGGTCCATGAGACGTAGAGCGAGATCGATCCTCGCTGTCGGCGCGCTCCTGATCGGCGGAGCGAGCATCGCACCCATCGCCCAGGCACAGTCCGGAAGTCCGTCCGGCAGGTCCGACGCGGACGAGGTCAAGGTGTTCCGCGCCGAGGTCACCAAGAAGCAGGTACCCCTGCTGCTGGCGGCCGGTCAGGACGGCCACGAACTCAGTGAGCGGGCGCCCGAACAGGGCACCGCCACCGTCGAGGTGTATCTCACCGACGACCAGGCGAAGAAGCTGGAGAAGCAGGGCGTCCCGCTCACCGAGCACACCCTCTCGGCCAAGGCCGAGAGCCGCGTGGAGGCCGCCGCCGACGGTGTTTTCCGGCCGTACAGCGGCAGCGGCGGCCTCAAGGAGGAGATCCTGCGCACCGCCCAGGAGAACCCCGGCCTCACCAAGGTCGTCTCCATCGGCAAGACGGTCCGGGGCCAGGACATCCTCGCGCTCAAGCTCACCAAGAACGCGAGGAAGTCCGAGGACGGCTCCAAGCCCTCGGTGCTGTACATGTCCAACCAGCACGCGCGCGAGTGGATCACCCCGGAGATGACCCGGCGGCTGATGCACCACTATCTCGACAGCTACAAGACCGACCAGCGCATCAGGAAGCTGGTCGACTCGACCGAGTTGTGGTTCGTCCTGTCGGCCAACCCCGACGGCTACGACTACACCTTCCAGGACTCCGCGAACCGCCTGTGGCGCAAGAACCTGCGGGACGTCAACGCCGACGGTGAGATCCGCACCGGCGACGGCGTGGACCTCAACCGCAACTTCGCCTACAAGTGGGGCTACGACGACGAGGGTTCGTCCCCCAACCCCACCAGTCAGACCTACCGCGGCGCGGTCCGAACTCCGAGCCCGAGACCAAGGCACTGGACGCCTTCGAGAAGCGCATCGGCTTCGTCTACGGCATCAACTACCACTCCGCGGCCCAACTCCTCCTCTACGGCGTCGGCTGGCAGGTCGCCACGGACACCCCCGACGACATCGTCTACGAGGCGCTCGCCGGAACCCCCGGGAACTCCGCCGTCCCGGGCTACCTCCCGCAGGTCTCCTCCGAGCTGTACACCACCAACGGCGAGGCCGACGGGCACGCCTCCAACGTCAACGGCACGGCGATGTTCACCCCCGAGATGTCGACCTGTCAGACGATCTCGAACCTGTTCCCGGACGACCGGTGGAACGCCGCCGACTGCCAGTCGGTGTTCAACTTCCCGGACGACGAGAAGCTGATCCAGCAGGAGTTCGAGAAGAACGTCCCGTTCGCGCTGTCCGTCGCCGAGAGCGCCGCCCGCCCCGACCGGCCGAAGTCCTCCGTAGGCCTGAACGCCGCCGACTTCACCCCGGCCGGCTTCACCACGTCGTACTCGCGCGGGGCCGACCAGGAGGTCTCCGTCGTCGTACGCAAGGCGGTCCGCGACAAGGAACTCAGGTATCGCGTCAACGGTGGCCGCACCCACGACCAGGCGCTCAGGCCCTGGAAGGGAGGCGAGACCTTCGGCGGCGAGGACAACCTCTACTACGACGAGTACCGGGCGAAGGTCCAGGACGGCGAGCCCGGCGACAGGGTCGAGGTGTGGTTCACGGGCGAGACGAGCGGCGGCAAGAAGGTCTCCAGCTCGCGCTTCACCTACACGATCGCCGAGCGGCCGCGGGCCGACACCCTCGTCGTGGCCGAGGAGGGCGCGACCGCCACACAGGCGCAGACCTACGTCGACGCGCTGAAGGCCAACGGCCGCAAGGCGATCGTCTGGGACGTCGCCGCGCAGGGCGCGCCCGACGCGCTCGGTGTGCTGAGCCACTTCGGCACGGTCGTCCACTACACGGGGGCGAGCGTCCCCGGCAACCCGACCCAGCTGGAACTGCGCGCCTTCCTCAACGAGGGCGGCAAGCTCGTCGAGGCCGGTGAACTGGCCGGCGGCAGCGTCGACCTAGGCGACGGCACCCCGTCCAACGACTTCAGCCAGTACTACCTGGGCGCCTACTCCCGTACGTCCACCCCCGGCGCCACCGGCTTCACCGGCTCCGGAGCGCTCGACGGGTACAGCGGCCTGCTCGCCGGCGCCCCCGGCAACCCGCTGGACCGGGCCGGCACCTACGGCGTCACCTCCGACGAGCTGCCCGCCGCCACGCATCCGCAGTTCGCGAGCGAGGGCGCCGGACAGTTCGCCGGGACCGTCAACCCGTACGGGCCCCACGCGGGCACGTCCATGGCGGCGGCCGTGCACACCGACGACGCCTACAAGCGCCTCACCCGCACCATCGACCTCACCGGCGTCACCGCGGCCGACCGGCCCGCCCTGCGCACCCAGCTCCTGTGGGACACCGAACCCGGCTACGACAACGCGCTGGTCGAGATCCACACGGTCGGGGCCGACGACTGGACGACGCTGCCCGAGGCCGGCGGCGCCACCACGACGGCCGTACCCGCCGAATGCGGGGCCGGGTACTACATCGGGGAGCACCCCCAGCTCCGCCACTACCTCACCCTGACCTCGAACGAGTGCACCGCGACCGGCACCACCGGCTCCTGGAACGCCCTCACCGGGGCCTCCAGCGGCTGGCAGCAGGTGAACTTCGACCTGAGCGCCTATGCCGGCCGGTCCGTCGAGGTCTCGTTCAGCTATGTCACCGACCCGGGCAGCGGCGGTCACGGCGTCCTCGCCGACGAGGCCTCGCTCGTCGTCGGCGGCACCGCCACCCAGACCGAGGGCTTCGAGACCTCCCTCGGCGCCTGGCAGCTCGCCGGACCGCCCCCGGGCAGCCCGGCCGTCCTCAAGAACTGGGCACGCACCGGCACGCTGTTCCAGACCTACGGAGCGGTCACCACCGACGACACCGTGCTGCTGGGCTTCGGCCTGGAGCACGTCACCGCCGCGGCCGACCGCACCGCGCTCATCGGAAAGGCCCTCGCCTCACTTGACGACTGACACCGACCGGGCACCGAGCGACACGCTGAGATCAAGCCGACATGACACAGCGTGACCGAATCGGCTGATCGGCCCTGACCGGCCCTTCAGGGCGGGGCGGTCCGTACCCCTACTGGCGGGTACGGGCCGCACTGCCGTGTATGGGGCAACTCGATGTCACTCCGGCGGTCTCGGAGAGGTAGGGTCGTGGGTGGTCGGGGACATCCCAAATACAGCTCGCCGGCACCTCGTGGCCGGCGTACCAACGAGGAGATCGGTTCGTGACGATCCGCGTAGGCATCAACGGCTTTGGCCGCATCGGTCGTAACTACTTCCGCGCGCTGCTGGAGCAGGGTGCTGACATCGAGATCGTGGCTGTCAACGACCTGGGTGACACCGCGACAACCGCTCACCTGCTCAAGTACGACACCATCCTGGGCCGCCTGAAGGCCGAGGTGTCGCACACCGCCGACACGATCACCGTCGACGGCCACACCATCAAGGTCCTGTCCGAGCGCAACCCCGCCGACATCCCGTGGGGCGACCTCGGCGTCGACATCGTGATCGAGTCGACGGGCATCTTCACCAAGAAGGCCGACGCCGAGAAGCACATCGCCGGCGGCGCCAAGAAGGTCCTCATCTCGGCTCCGGCCAAGGACGAGGACATCACCATCGTGATGGGCGTGAACCAGGACAAGTACGACGCGGCCAACCACCACGTCATCTCCAACGCCTCCTGCACCACCAACTGTGTGGCGCCGATGGCCAAGGTCCTCGACGAGAACTTCGGCATCGTCAAGGGTCTGATGACGACGGTCCACGCGTACACCAACGACCAGCGGATCCTGGACTTCCCGCACTCGGACCTGCGCCGCGCCCGCGCCGCCGCCGAGAACATCATCCCGACCACGACGGGTGCCGCCAAGGCCACCGCCCTGGTCCTGCCCCAGCTCAAGGGCAAGCTCGACGGCATCGCGATGCGCGTCCCGGTCCCGACCGGCTCGGCCACCGACCTGGTCGTGACCCTCCAGCGCGAGGTCACCAAGGACGAGGTCAACGCCGCGTTCAAGAAGGCCGCCGACGACGGCGACCTCAAGGGCTACCTCTCCTACACCGAGGACCCGATCGTCTCCTCGGACATCGTCGGCGACCCGGCCTCCTGCACCTTCGACTCCTCCCTGACCATGGTCCAGGAGGGCAACTCGGTGAAGATCCTCGGCTGGTACGACAACGAGTGGGGTTACTCCAACCGCCTCGTCGACCTGACGGAATTCGTCGGCAACCAGCTCTGATCGACGGAGCAGGCACCTCGATGTGAAGGCAGGGCCCGGACGGCGCGGGGACGCGCCGCCCGGGCCCTGACTCACGTGCGGATCGGCCCTGTCTACGATCACGGAGCAACACGAGCCCTCCCGGGAGCCCCTTACATGAAGACGATCGACGAACTCCTCACCGAAGGCGTGGCCGGCAAGCGGATCTTCGTCCGCGCCGACCTCAACGTGCCGCTCGACGGCGGCACCATCACCGACGACGGCCGTATCCGAGCCGTGCTCCCGACCGTCAAGGCCCTCGCGGACGCGGGCGCCAGGGTGGTCGTCGCCTCACACCTGGGCCGCCCCAAGGGCGCCCCGGATCCGGCCTTCTCGCTCGCCCCGGCCGCCGCCCGCATGGGTGAACTCCTCGGCACCGACGTGGCGTTCGCGACCGACACGGTCGGCGACTCCGCCCGCTCCACCGTCGCCGGACTCACCGACGGCCAGGTCGCCGTCGTCGAGAACCTGCGCTTCAACGCGGGCGAGACGGCCAAGGACGACGCCGAGCGCGGCGCCTTCGCCGACCGACTGGCCGAACTCGCCGACGTGTACGTGGGCGACGGCTTCGGCGCCGTGCACCGCAAGCACGCGTCGGTCTTCGACCTCCCGGCCCGGCTGCCGCACGCCGCCGGTCACCTCATCGCCACCGAGGTCGGTGTCCTGAAGAAGCTCACCGAGGACGTCAAGCGGCCCTACGTCGTCGCCCTCGGCGGTTCCAAGGTCTCCGACAAGCTCGCCGTCATCGACCAGCTGCTCGGCAAGGCGGACCGCCTCCTCATCGGCGGCGGCATGGTCTTCACCTTCCTCAAGGCCAAGGGGTACGAGGTCGGCGCCTCGCTGCTCCAGGAGGACCAGATCCCGGTCGTCCAGGAGTACATCGAGCGGGCGCGGAAGAACGGCGTCGAGCTGGTCCTCCCCGTCGACGTGGTGACCTCCACGGAGTTCCCGGACCTGAAGACCAAGGCGCCGGGGCACCCCCACACCGTCGCCGCGGACGCCATCCCCGCCGACCAGCTGGGCCTGGACATCGGCCCCGAGACCCGCAAGCTGTACGCCTCGAAGCTCGCCGACGCCGCCACCGTCTTCTGGAACGGCCCGATGGGCGTCTTCGAGCACCCCGATTACGCCGAGGGCACCAAGGCGGTCGCCCAGGCCCTCCTCGACTCCCCGGCCTTCACGGTCGTCGGCGGTGGCGACTCCGCCGCGGCCGTCCGCCTGCTGGGCTTCGACGAGAACGCATTCGGCCACATCTCGACCGGCGGCGGCGCCTCCCTCGAATACCTCGAGGGCAAGACGCTCCCCGGCCTCGCCGCACTGGAGGACTGACCCCGAATGAGCACCCGTACGCCGCTGATGGCGGGCAACTGGAAGATGAACCTCAACCATCTCGAGGCCATCGCCCACACCCAGAAGCTCGCCTTCGCCCTGGCCGACAAGGACTACGAGGCCGTCGAGGTCGCCGTCCTGCCGCCCTTCACCGACCTGCGCTCCGTGCAGACGCTGGTCGAGCACGACAAGCTCAAGATCAAGTACGGCGCCCAGGACATCTCCGCGCACGACGGTGGCGCCTACACCGGCGAGATCTCCGGCCCGATGCTCGCCAAGCTGCGGTGCACCTACGTCGCGATCGGCCACTCCGAGCGCCGGCAGTACCACGGCGAGACCGACGAGCAGGTGAACGCCAAGGTCAAGGCCGCTTACAAGCACGGCCTCACCCCGATCCTGTGCGTCGGCGAGGAACTGGACGTCCGCGAGGCGGGCAACCACGTCTCGCACACCCTCGCCCAGGTCGAGGGCGGTCTGCGGGAGGTCCCGGCCGACCAGGCCGAGACCATCGTGATCGCCTACGAGCCGGTGTGGGCCATCGGCACCGGCAAGGTCTGCGGCGCCGACGACGCGCAGGAGGTCTGCGCCGCCATCCGCGGGAAGCTCGCCGATCTGTACTCCCAGGACGTGGCCGACAAGATCCGCATCCAGTACGGCGGCTCCGTGAAGTCGGGCAACGTCGCCGAGATCATGGCGCAGGCCGACATCGACGGCGCGCTGGTCGGGGGCGCCTCGCTGGACCACGAGGAGTTCGTCAAGATCGTGCGCTTCCGCGATCAGTGAGCGGGCTGTGAGTATGCGGTAGCGGCGATCCGTCGTACCCTTGCGGGGGCACAGCGCGGTAGCTGTGCCCCCGTCGTTATCCGAATCCGAGGAAGTTGGTCCAGCCGTGGTTTTGGGGTTCTCGATCGCCCTGATCGTCTTCAGCCTGCTGCTGATGCTGCTGGTGCTGATGCACAAGGGAAAGGGCGGCGGTCTCTCCGACATGTTCGGTGGCGGCATGCAGTCCTCCGTCGGCGGCTCTTCGGTCGCCGAGCGCAACCTCGACCGGATCACCGTGGTGGTCGGTCTGCTCTGGTTCGCGGTCATCATCGTTCTCGGCCTCCTGATGAAGGCGAACGCCTGATCAGCCTCGCGCAGGCACACATTCCGTACGTAAGGCCCCATGTTCGGTACGCGCCGGTGAGCGCGGCCTATCATGGGGCTTGCGTCTACGTGTGGGGGGATGTAGCTCCAATCACTGGACGCGCGTTGGGCCTTACGTAGACTGAGGCGCTCGCAGCGAAGCGAAACGCCGACTCGCTTCGCGGCACCATCACGCAGGGAGTTACGACCGTGGCAAGTGGCAACGCGATCCGAGGAAGCCGGGTCGGGGCGGGGCCGATGGGCGAGGCCGAGCGCGGCGAGTCCGCGCCGCGTCTGCGCATCTCCTTCTGGTGCTCCAACGGGCATGAGACGCAGCCCAGCTTCGCCAGCGACGCGCAGGTGCCCGATACCTGGGACTGCCCGCGCTGCGGCTTCCCGGCCGGCCAGGACCGGGACAACCCCCCGGCCCCGCCGCGCACCGAGCCCTACAAGACGCACCTCGCCTATGTGCGGGAGCGGCGCAGCGACGCGGACGGCGAGGCGATCCTCGCCGAAGCCCTCGCCAAACTGCGGGGCGAGATCTAGGAGTTGAGTACCGGCCAGGTGCCCAGAGGCACTTGGCCACACGTGTACCGCGCAACCGTGGCGGCCGCAGCCGGGTGGTCCGTCCGTGCTGCCCTGTGGGGCCCCGCTCTCTTTCCGCCCCGTCTTCTTCACCTTCTCCGTCCCCGCGCTGACACCCCCGGTCCGTGCGGACGTATCTGTTGTCGCACCGCAGGTCGGTCCTGCGACAGCTCGTGCCACGCGCTGATCAATTAGGTTGGGACCGCAGTGGGACAAGATGCGCGGCACGGACAGGTGAGAGAAGAGGGCTGGGTCCGACATGAACGCAGACGGCCGTACGAGGCTCAACCAGACGCCCGAGTGGACGGCTCTGGCCAAGCACCGTGAGGAACTCGGCGAGGTGCAGCTGCGCGAGCTGTTCGCCGGTGACCCCGGGCGGGGCAGCGGGTACACCCTGCGGGTCGGTGACCTGCACATCGACTATTCCAAGCATCTGATCACCGATGAGACCCTCGCGCTGTTGCGCGAGCTGGCCGCCGCCACCGGCGTGT
>NZ_MPOH02000015.1:847899-881869 GCF_001896135.2 Streptomyces phaeoluteigriseus | reverse complement strand
CATCGACTATTCCAAGCATCTGATCACCGATGAGACCCTCGCGCTGTTGCGCGAGCTGGCCGCCGCCACCGGCGTGTTCGGGCTCCGGGACGCCATGTTCCGCGGCGAGCGGATCAACATCACCGAGGACCGTGCCGTCCTGCACACCGCGTTGCGCGCTGCGCGTGACGCGGTGATCGAGGTGGACGGGGAGAACGTCGTGCCCGCGGTGCACGCGGTGCTCGACCGGATGGCGGACTTCGCCGAGCGGGTCCGCTCCGGTGACTGGACCGGCCACACCGGCCGGCGCATCAGGAACGTCGTCAACATCGGCATCGGCGGCTCCGACCTCGGCCCGGCGATGGCCTACGAGGCACTGCGGGCGTTCACCGACCGCGACCTCACGGTCCGCTTCGTGTCGAACGTCGACGGTGCCGATCTGCACGAGGCGACCCGGGACCTGGACCCGGCCGAGACGCTGTTCATCATCGCGTCGAAGACGTTCACCACGATCGAGACGATTACCAACGCCACCTCGGCCCGCACCTGGCTGCTGGCCGCGCTCGGTGACGAGGCCGCCGTCGCCAAGCATTTCGTCGCGCTGTCGACGAACGCCGAGAAGGTGGCCGGGTTCGGCATCGACACCGCCAACATGTTCGAGTTCTGGGACTGGGTCGGCGGTCGCTACTCGTTCGACTCGGCGATCGGCCTGTCCCTGATGATCGCCATCGGTGCGGACCGCTTCCGCGAGATGCTCGACGGCTTCCACCTGGTCGACGAGCACTTCCGCACCGCGCCCGCGGAGGCCAACGCCCCGCTGCTGCTGGGCCTGCTGGGTGTCTGGTACGGCAACTTCCACGACGCGCAGTCGCACGCGGTGCTGCCGTACAGCCACTACCTGTCGAAGTTCACCGCCTATCTCCAGCAGCTCGACATGGAGTCCAACGGCAAGTCCGTGGACCGTGCGGGCCGGCCGTCGAGTGGCAGACCGGGCCCGTGGTCTGGGGCACGCCGGGGACCAACGGGCAGCACGCGTACTACCAGTTGATCCACCAGGGCACGAAGCTGATCCCGGCGGACTTCATCGGCTTCGCCCGTCCCGTCGGCGAGCTGAGCGAGGAACTCCGGGCGCAGCACGACCTGTTGATGGCGAACTTCTTCGCGCAGACGCAGGCACTGGCCTTCGGCAAGACCCCCGACGAGGTCCGCGCCGAGGGGATGGCGGAGGAGCTGGTGGCCCACAAGACGTTCCGTGGCAACCACCCCACGACCACGATCCTGGCCGCCGAGCTGACCCCGTCGGTGCTCGGCCAGCTCATCGCGCTCTACGAGCACAAGGTGTTCGTCCAGGGCGCGATCTGGGACATCGACTCCTTCGACCAGTGGGGCGTCGAACTCGGCAAGGTCCTCGCCAAGCGCGTCGAACCCGCCCTCACCGAGGGCGCCGACGTCCCCGGCCTGGACGCCTCGAACTCGGCAAGGTCCTCGCCAAGCGCGTCGAACCCGCCCTCACCGAGGGCGCCGACGTCCCCGGCCTGGACGCCTCGACGAAGGCCCTCGTCGCGACGTACCGGGAGCTGCGCGGCCGGTAGTGACGCGGCCGGTAGTGACGAGCTCGCGCGGTGGGGCGGGGCGCCCCGGTCAGTCCTGGCCGCCCCGCCCCACCGCTCTCAGGTCACCTCGTCCCCCCGCTCCCAGACCACCCTGTCCCACCGCTCTCAGGTCACCGAGCTGAGCGTGTCCGCGAGGCGCCGACGGGCGGCGCGGGTCGCCGGTACGGCGGCGAGCGCGGTCGCGCCCAGCACCGCCGCCGCGCCGAACAGCAGCAGCAGGACGGGCGACGGACCGTGCGCGATCCCGGCGCCGATGCCGCTCGACCTGCCCTGGGCGTCGATCAGCCAGTGCGCGAGCGGCGTGCCCAGTGCCGTGCCGACGAGGACGGCGGCCAGGGCGGTACAGCCGGTGGCGGTGACCGTGATCGCGGTGATCTGGCGGGGCGACAGACCGATGGCCTTGAGCGCCAGCAGATCCCGCTCGCCCTCGCGCACGGTGCCGCCGATCGTGGTCAGCAGCTCGATGAGCCCGATCAGGGCGAGGACGGCGATCAGGCCCACGAACACCCCGCGCAGCGGGGAGAGCCCGTCGGCCGGGTTCGTCACGGCGTGCACGTCCAGACGGCCCTCCCCGGCCGTGGCCAGCCGCCCGGCCACCGTGCCGGGGTCGGCGCCGGGGCGCAACCGCAGCTGGTACAGCGTCGGGCCGAGCCCCGGATCGTTCTCGCGGAGGGTGTCGAGCGAGGTGGAGATGACCCGGCCGGCGTTCTCCGGTTCGATGCTGCGGCCCACGATGTGCAGGATCTGCGGCTGCTCGCCCACCGTCATCCGCACCCAGTCGCCGACGCGTACGTCGAGCAGGTCGAGCAGGCCCTGTCCGGCCACCGCCTCGTCCCGGCCGTCCGCCGGGCGCCCCTCCACCAGGCTGTACGGGTAGGGGTCCTGGCGGGTACCGAGGCCGCGCAGGGCGATCGTGGCCGTCTGGCCGGGGACCAGGGCGGCGACCTCGACGCCCGGGTAGGCGGCGGCGACCTGCGGGTCGCGTTCCAGCAGGGCGCGGGTGTCCCGGTCCGACAGCCCGGCGTCGGCGTGGACGGTGAGCGCGGCCGGCAGGCCCGTCTCCTCGGGGCTGCTGCGGAAGCGGTCGATGGTGGTCCAGGCGCTCAGCGCGACCACGATCAGCAGCAGGGGCAGCGCCAGCCGGGCCACCGTCGCCACGGAGCGCGGCCGCCGGGTGAACGCCGTGTGCCAGCCCAGGACCAGCGCGGGCGGCACCCGTAGCCCCAGCGCCCGGCGTGCCACACCGGACAGCCTTCCGCCCGCCGGAGCGGCCGGCCGGGGCACCGGCACCGGCGGCACCCGCCCCGCCCGCCAGGCGGCGAGCCCGGTGGTCGCGCCGATGAACAGCACCACCGCCACGGGTACCGAGACCAGCGCCACGGCATGGCCGGGCAGGTTCTGCCACACGCCGACGGCGTCCCCCAGCCGCCCCGGGACATGGCTGCCCAGCGCCTGGACGAGGGCCGCGGCGGCCGTGGCGCCCAGCAGTGCGTAGGCGATGTGCTGGAGCAGGAAGATCCGCACGACCTGGCCCGGGGTGAAGCCGATCGCCTTCAGCACGGAGATGTCCCGCAGATGGCCGCGGATGCGGGTGCCGATCGCCCCGTGCACGGCGAGACCGGCGGCGACCAGCGCGCCGAGCCCGAACAGGCCCAGCACCTGCCCGAGGAGCCGGTTGTCGCCCTGGGCCTCGGCACGGGCCTGCTGCCAGGTGGAGACCTCGCTGACCGCGCCGGAGCCCAGCACGGTCACGGCCCGCTGGACGGCGTAGTCGGTGTCGTCGGCATCGGTCAGCCGCAGGCCGGTCACCTGGCCGTCCGGGTCCGGCACGGCGGAGGGGAGCGCCCAGACGAGGCCGGGCCGGTCGCCGGGGCGGTAGCGCGGTTCGGCGCTGTCGGCGATGCCGAGGACGGTCAGTGCGCGCGATGTGCCGGGCAGGGTGAGGGTGTCGCCGGGTTCGGCCACCAGGGCGCGGGCGAGGCGGCCGTCCAGGACGACACCGTCGGGGGTCGCCGGGTCCAGCCAGTGACCGGCGGTGAGGAGCGGGCGGCCCACGGCGGGCAGCTCGGGTGTGCCGCGCAGTTCGACGGAGGCGCGGGCGCCGCGGGAGGTCACGGTGGTGGAGGCGACCGGGTAGGGGCCGGCGACGGACTCGACGCCGGCCAGTGCGGCGAGCCGGTCCGCGGCGGCCGTCGGTCCGGTGTGCAGCCACACGTGCGCGCCGCGCGCCTGGGTGAACACCCGCTGCCAGGGGTTGGTGGCGTACCCGAACAGGGCCGTGGCCAGCAGCAGGGAGGCCACGATGCCCGCCGTGGCGAGCACCAGGAACAGCGCCTCCCCGCGGTGGGTGCGCAGATCGGAGTGGGCCCAGCGCGCAGTCGCTCGCACCGGCTCAGCCCTTCCGGGGATCGTCGTACGCCCGCATGTCAGTCCTTCAGCTCCAGCACGCCGGATATGCCGGTGCCGCGGGACGGCGTGCCGTCGAGTTCCGCGTCGTCGGCTATCCGTCCGTCGAAGAAGCTGATCACCCGGTCCGCGGCGCTCGCGAGCCGGGCGTCATGGGTGACCAGCACGATGGTCTGGCCACGCTGGTGGAAGCGGGACAGCAGCCGCATCACCTCGCGGGTGCCCTTGCTGTCCAGGCTGCCCGCGGGTTCGTCGGCGAGCAGCAGGGGCGGGCGGTTGACCAGGGCGCGGGCCAGCGCGACCCGCTGTTGCTCGCCGCCGGACAGCTCGCCCGGCATGCTGCGGTCCTTGCCGGCGAGCCCCAGCTCGGCCAGCAGTCCCTCCCGCTCGGCGCGCGCCTGCCGGGGGGAGAGGCCGGCTAGCAGGGCGGGCAGTTCGACGTTGTCGGCGACGGACAGGTTGGAGACCAGGTTGAAGAACTGGAAGACGATGCCGATGCGCTTCCTGCGCTCGACCGCCCAGCGTGACTCGCTGTAGGCGTCGGTGCGCTCGCCGTCCAGCCAGAGGCTGCCGCTGTCGGGCCGCTGGAGTCCGCCGAGGAGATGCAGCAGGGTCGACTTCCCGGCGCCGGAGGGGCCGGTGATCGCCACGAACTCGCCGCCGCGTACGCGCAGGTCGACGCCGCGCACGGCGTGCGCCGGGGCGCCCTCGCCGTGGTGGGTCTTGACCAGGCCCTCGGCGCGCAGCAAGGGAACGGGGCTGTCGCTCACTCCGGTTCCTCCAGCTCTTCCTGGCATCGCTCCAGCCAGTCGAGGTCGGCCTGCAGGTGCAGCATCGCGCCCTCGATCAGCAGCTGGGAGATGCGGTTGTCGCGGTTCTCGGCGGCCGCCAGCTTCGACAGGCTGCGCATGGTGTTGAGGTACTGGCGCCGCTGTCTGTTGATGAGGGCGATCTGGTCGGCGAGGCCGGTCTGCGGGGCGAGGGCGAGCTTCATGAAGAACTCGTCCCGCACGCGCGGCTCGTCCGCCGTCTCCTCGTACCAGGCGCGCAGCTCGTCCCGTCCGGCGTCGGTGAGGTGGTAGATCTTCTTGTTGGGACGGCTCGACTGCTCGACCTCTTCGCCCTCGATCAGGCCCGTCTTCTCCAGGCGGCCGAGCGTGACGTAGATCTGGCCGACGTTCGGCTGAGGGTACGCGGAGCCCAGCAGTTGCTCAAGGTCCTGTTTGAGCTCGTAGCCGTGGGCGGGGCCGCGCGCGAGAAGAGCCAGGAGGGCAAGGCGCACGCGTGCTGTCCTCCTAGTCCTCGTAATGTGCTCCAGGCCCTAGTATCGCGCATACCTAACAGGTATACATGGCCTCTGACCGGGCGAGGACGCCCGTGCCGGTGTACAGGGAGGAACCTATGCGGTGGATACACGCCGCCGGTAGGGGCCTCCTCGTCCTCGTGGTGATCCTCACCGGTTACGTCGCCTCGGGTGCCGGTGCGCAGCAGGGGGGCGCGGACGGCCGGGGGCCGCTGACCCTCGCCACCGCCGGAGACCTCACGGGTTATCTCGGCCCGCTGCTGGAGGGCTGGAACCGCACGCATCCCGGTGAGCGGGTCACGCTCGTCGAGCTGCCGGACTCCGCCGACGAGACGCACGCGCAGATGACGACCGACCTGCGCGGCGGCGACCGCAGCCGCTTCGACGTCCTGAACATCGACGTCAACTGGACACCGGAGTTCGCCGCGGCGGGCTGGATACGTCCGCTGCCCCGTGACCGCTTCCCCCTGAGGACCTTCCTGCCACCGGTCGTGGACACGGCGACCTACGACGGACAGCTCTACGCCGTCCCGTACGTCACGAACGCCGGACTCCTCCTCTACCGCAAGGACGTCCTAGCCGAGGAGGGAGTCCCGCCGCCGCGCACCTGGGCCGAACTGGAACGGGCCGCGAGGACCATCGCCCCCAGGCACGGACTCGGCGGCTACGCCGGCCAGTTCCTGCCGTACGAGGGACTCACCGTCAACGCGGCCGAGGCCGTCTACTCGGCGGGCGGCACCATCCTCGGTGACGAGGGGACCCGCGTCACCGTGAACTCGGCCGGGGCCCGCGAGGGCATCGCGTTCCTCGCCCGAGGGGTGCGCGAGGGCTGGATACCCCAGGAGGCGCTGACGTACAAGGAGGAGGAGTCGAAGCAGGCCTTCCAGGACGGCCGGCTCCTCTTCCTGCGCAACTGGCCGTACGCCTACGTCGCCGCCTCGGCCCCGAACTCGCGGGTCGCCGGGCGGATCGGCGCCGTACCGCTGCCGGGCCCCGACGGTCCGGGGACCAGCGTCCTGGGCGGCTCCAACCTGGCCGTCAACTCCCATGCCGAACACCCCGACTCGGCCGCGCGGCTCATCGCCTACCTCACCAGCGAACCGGTGCAGCGCCAGGTCCTCACCCGTGGCGCCCTGCCGCCGGTCCGGGCCGCGCTGTACGAGGACCCCGCGCTGATCCGGCACTTCCCCTATCTGCCGACCCTGCGCGAGAGCGTCCTCGCCGCCGCACCGCGCCCCAAGAGCGCGCGCTACGACCAGGTGAGCCTGGTGGTGCAGGCGGTGGTGCACGACGCGATGACCGGGCACGGGACGCCCGAGGCCGCGGTGCGCCGACTGGCGCGCGAACTCGCGGCCGTCCCTTCTCGATAAGCACGCGCCCGACGCGCCCGCGCTAGTTACCTGTTAGGTAACGCGCCGGTCTCACCTTGCCTTTGCGTGCCCCTATATCTCCCTATTTGCCCGACCAACTCCTCGGTAATTCCTGCCTACTCGTTGACTTCCTCTCGACATGCCTACCTAACATGCATGCATAACGTCAGCTCGCACAGACAGGTCAACGGGGTGAGTCTCCAGCGCATCGACGCCCACCACTGGTGGCGCGACGCAGTGATCTACCAGGTGTACGTCCGCAGCTTCCTGGACAGCACCGGCGACGGCGTCGGCGACCTCGCCGGCGTCCGGTCCGGACTGCCGTACCTCAAGAAGCTCGGGGTGGACGGGATCTGGCTCAGCCCCTTCTACCCCTCCCCGCAGCACGACCACGGCTACGACGTGGCCGACTACTGCGACGTCGACCCGATCTTCGGCGACCTCGCCGAGTTCGACCTGCTGGTGGCGGCCGCCCGGCGGCTCGGCGTCAAGGTGCTCCTGGACATCGTGCCCAACCACTGCTCCAGCGAGCACCCCTGGTTCCGCGAGGCCATCGCCGCCGGGCCCGGCAGCCCCGCCCGCGCCCGCTTCCACTTCGCCGACGGCCGCGGCCCCGACGGAAGCGAGCCGCCCAACAACTGGCACGCCATGTTCGGCGGACCGGCCTGGAGCCGGGTGACCGAGCCGGACGGGCGGCCCGGCCAGTGGTACCTCCACATGTTCACCCCCGAGCAGCCCGACTGGAACTGGCGCACCCCCGAGGTGGCCGCCGAGTTCGACCGGGTCCTGCGCTTCTGGCTGGACCGGGGCGCCGACGGCTTCCGCATCGACGTCGCCGCCGGTCTGTTCAAACACCCCGACCTGCCCGACTCCCCGGACCCCGAGGCCGACGCCCGCACCCGCGACTCGGTCAACCCGCTAGCCTGGAACCAGCCCGAGGTGCACGACGTGTGGCGGCACTGGCGGGCGGTCTGCGAGGAGTACACGGCACGCGACGGCCGCGAACGCCTCCTCGTCGGCGAGGTGTCGGTGCCCACCGCACGCGAACACGCCCGCTACGTCCGCCCCGACGAACTGCACCAGGCCTTCTTCTTCGACCTGCTGAGCGCCCCCTGGAGCGCCGACGCCTTCCGCAAGGTCGTCTCCGAGGCCATGGAGGACATCGCCGGCACGGGCTCGACGGTCACCTGGGTCCTCAACAACCACGACCAGGTCCGCACCGTCACCCGCTACGGCGAACCCGCCACCGAAGGCAGCGGACTCGGCACCGCCCGCGCCCGCGCCGCCGCCCTGCTGATGCTGGCGCTGCCCGGCGCCGCGTACATCTACCAGGGCGAGGAACTCGGGCTGCCCGAGGTCGTCGACCTGCCCGACGACGTACTCACCGACCCGATCTTCCGGCGCACCGGCAGCCGCGCCCGCATCCGCGACGGCTGCCGCGTCCCGCTGCCGTGGTCGGGCCAGGCCTCGCCGTTCGGCTTCACCTCCGGCGCCGAGGGCGCCAAGCCATGGCTGCCGCAGCCGGACTACTTCGCCGAATACGCCACCGACCGCGCCCTCGCCGACACCCGCTCCTTCTGGCACCTGTACCGCGACGGCCTACAACTCCGTTCCGCTCTGCCTCAGTTGGGTGAGGGCACGCTGCGCTGGCTGGACGCCCCGCCCGGTGTCCTCGCCTTCGCCCGCGGCGACGGGCTCGTCTGCGCCGTCAACTTCGGTACGGCCCCCACCCCCGCGCCGGTCTCCGGCACGCCCCTGTTGTCCAGCGGTCCCTGCCCGGCCGGCGTACTGCCCGGCTCCACCTCCGCCTGGTGGCTCGGCGACCTCTGACTCCCGTCAACTCCCCACTCCCCGAAGGGACATCAACGATGATGCGACGACGTACGACCCTCCTCACCGGCTGCACCGCCCTCGCCCTGACGTTCGGCGCCACCGCCTGCGGCTCGGGCGACCCCGTCTCGGCGGGCGGCGGCGACAAGGCCCTCGGCGGCCAGACCGTCACCGTCGCCGGCGTCTGGTCCGGCAGCGAGCAGAAGAACTTCCAGAAGGTGCTGGACGCGTTCGCCGAGAAGACCGGCGCGAAGACCCGGTTCGTGTCCACCGGCGACAACGTCTCCACCGTCGTCGGCAGCAAGATCGAGGGCGGCAACGCTCCCGACGTGGTGATGGTCCCGCAGGTCGGCGTGCTCCAGCAGTTCGCGGAGAACGGCTGGCTCAAGCAGCTCTCCGGCACCACCGAGAAGGCCGTCGACACCAACTTCGCCCCCGTCTGGAAGACGTACGGCAGCGTCGACGGCACCCTCTACGGCCTCTACTTCAAGGCCGCCCACAAGTCGACCGTCTGGTACAGCCCCGACGCCCTCGCCCAGGCCGGGGTCGAGCCGCCGACCACGTACGACGACCTGCTGAAGGCCGGACACACCGTCTCGGACTCCGGACTGGCCGCCTTCGCGGTCGCCGGGCAGGACGGCTGGACCCTCACCGACTGGTTCGAGAACATCTACCTCTCCCAGGCCGGACCCGAGAAGTACGACGCCCTCGCCACCCACGAGCTGAAGTGGACCGACCCCTCCGTCGTCGAGGCGCTCACCACGCTCGGCAAGCTGTTCAAGGACAGGCAACTGCTGGCGGGCGGCCAGAAGGGCGCCCTGAACACCGACTTCCCGGGCTCCGTGGAGAAGGTGTTCGGCCCGAAGCCCGAGGCGGGCATGGTCTACGAGGGCGACTTCGTGGCCGGCGTCGCCAAGGACCAGTTCGGAAAGTCGATCGGCAAGGACGCGAACTTCTTCCCGTTCCCCGCGGTCGGCGGCGGCGAGGCCCCCGTGGTCAGCGGCGGCGACGCCGCGGTCGTCCTGAAGGACGGCAAGAACAGCAAGGCGGGCATGGCCCTCCTGGAGTACCTGGCCACCCCCGAGGCCGCCGCCGTATGGGCCGAGGCGGGCGGCTTCCTGTCCCCGAACAAGAAGCTCGACCTCGCCTCGTACGGCGACGACGTCACCCGAGCCACCGCCAAGTCCCTCGTCGACGCCGGGGACTCGGTCCGCTTCGACATGTCGGACCAGGCCCCGGCCGCGTTCGGCGGCACGAAGGGCGCCGGGGAGTGGAAGCTGCTCCAGGACTTCCTGCGCGACCCGTCCGACCCGAAGGCGACCGCGGCCGCGCTGGAAGCCGCGGCGGCCAAGGCCTACAAGGGCTGACCGGCCATGACCGCGACCCTTGTCGAAGAGACGGCTCCACCACCGCCCGCCGGCCTCGCCGACCGCGCGCGGCGCCTGCGCCGGCGGGGACGGATCGTCGCCCTGCTGTTCGCCCTCCCCGCGCTGCTCCTGCTGGGCGCCCTCGTCGTCTACCCGGTGCTGTTCTCCGTCGGCCGCAGCTTCTTCGACGCCTCCGGCACCCGGTTCGTCGGCGGCGAGAACTACACCGAGATGTTCCGCGACCCGGCCACCGTCAAGGCCGTACGCAACACGGCGATCTGGGTCGTCGTGGCGCCCGCCCTGCTCACCGGCCTCGGCCTGATCCTCGCCGTCCTGGTGGAGAAGGTGCGCTGGGCCACCGCCTTCAAGCTGCTGCTGTTCATGCCGATGGCGGTGTCCTTCCTGGCCGCCGGCATCATCTTCCGGCTCGCCTACGACGAGGACCCCGACAAGGGCGTCCTGAACGCCGCCGCCGTCTCCGTCCACGACGTCTTCAAGGACGCCTCGGCGTACCCGACGGCACGCGGACGTGAGGGCCAGGGACTCACCCTGGCGGCGGACGGCTCGTACCGGACCGGTGCGAACGCGTCCCCGGGCGACTCGGTGACCCTGCCGCTGGTCGGCGTCCCGCCGAAGGACCTGCCCACCGGCACCCGGCCCGCGTACCAGGCCGCCGGCCGCACGGCCGTGCCGGACGAACTGCGCGGCGTGGTCTACCTCGACTTCACGCCCGGCGGGGGAGGGACACCGGGCGAGGTCGACCGGCGGGAGAGCGGACTGCCGCAGATGAAGGTCGAGGCGGTGCGCGACGGACGGACGGCCGCGACCACCACCACGGCCTCCGACGGCTCCTTCCGCTTCACCGGCCTGGACGCGGGCTCGTACGCCCTGCGCCTGCCCGCGTCCAACTTCGCGCAGCCCTACGACGGGATCTCCTGGCTCGGGCCCGCCCTGGTCACGCCGGCGATCATCGGGGCGTACCTGTGGATCTGGACCGGCTTCTCCATGGTGCTGATCGGCGCCGGGCTCTCGACGCTTCCGCGGGACGCCCTGGAGGCCGCCCGGATGGACGGCGCGAACGAGTGGCAGATCTTCCGCCGGATCACCGTCCCGCTGCTGGCACCCGTCCTCACCGTCGTCTTCGTCACCCTGGTGATCAACGTGATGAAGGTCTTCGACCTCGTCTACATCATCGCGCCCGGTCCGGTGCAGGAGGACGCCACCGTCCTGGCGACGCAGATGTGGCTGGTGTCGTTCGGCGGCGGCAACAACCAGGGGCTCGGCAGCGCGCTCGGCGTGCTGCTCCTGCTGCTCGTCGTTCCGGCGATGGTCTTCAACGTCCGCCGCTTCCGAAGGAGTCAGCGATGAACGCGGTACGGCGCGGGCTCGCCAACGGTCTCGTGCAGGCCGTCCTCGTGGTGATCGGCCTGGTCTGGGTCACCCCGCTGGCCGGGCTGTTCCTGTCCTCGCTGCGGTCGGCCGAGGACACCGCCGAGGGCGGCTGGTGGACGGTCTTCGCCAGTCCCGGAGAACTCTCCTTCGACAACTACTCGGAGCTGCTGAAGAACGCCGGGATGACCCAGGCGTTCTGGAACACCGTCCTGATCTCGGTCCCGACGACCGTCCTGGTCGTGGTCCTCGCTGCGCTCGCCGGATACGCCTTCGCCTGGCTCGACTTCCCCGGCCGCGAGGCCGTCTTCCTGGGCGTGGTCGCGCTGTTGGTGGTGCCGGTGCAGATCGGCCTGCTGCCGGTCGCCAAACTCTTCGGCCAGCTGGGCCTGTTCGGCACGATCCCCGGAGTCGTCCTCTTCCACGTGGCGTACGGGCTGCCGTTCGCGGTGTTCCTGCTGCGCAACTACTTCGTCGAGATACCGAAGGAGATGCTGGAGGCGGCCCGGATGGACGGCGGCAGCGAATGGCGGATCTTCACCCGCCTGGTCCTCCCGGTGGGCCGGCCGGCCCTCGCCAGCCTCGCCATCTTCCAGTTCCTGTGGGTGTGGAACGACATGCTGGTCGCCCTGCTCTTCGCGGACAGCTCCTCGCAGCCGCTGACCGTGCAACTCCAGTCACAGATACGGCAGTTCGGAAGCAACATCGACGTCCTCGCACCGGGGGCCTTCCTGTCCCTGGTGGTGCCGGTGGCCGTGTTCTTCGCGTTCCAGCGGCACTTCGTGCAGGGGGTGATGGCGGGCTCGGTGAAGTGACCGGCCCACGAGTGAGGGCGGCGGGGTGTCCGAAGACACCCCGCGCCCTCATCCGTCGATGCCGTCGATGACCGCGATCACGGCGAGGCCGGCGGATACAGCGAGCGCGGCAGCTGTGACGCCGCCGCCGAGTCCAGCAGCCACAGGGTCCGGGAGCGGCCCCGGGCACCCGCCGCCGGGGCCTGGATCTCGCCCGCGCCCGACAGCGCGATGGCCACCGCCTGCGCCTTGTCCTCGCCGGCCGCCAGCAGCCACACCTCACGTGCCGCCCGGATCGCCGGGAGCGTGAGCGTGGTGCGGGTCGGCGGCGGCTTGGGCGCGCCACGCACACCGACCACCGTGCGCTCGGTCTCCCGTACGGCCGGCAGCTCGGGGAAGAGCGAGGCCACGTGGGTGTCCGGGCCGACGCCCAGCATCAGGACGTCGAAGGTGGGCACGGAGCCGCCCGCGGCGCCGGCCGTTGATCTCATCGTCTCCGGACCGGCCGCGCGGGCCAGTTCCTCCGCGTAGCCGGCCGCGGCCGCCTCCACGTCGGAACCGTAGGGGCCGTCCGACGCGGGCATGGCGTGCACGCGCTTCGGGTCCAGGGGCACGGAGTCCAGCAGGGCCTCGCGGGCCTGTGTGACATTGCGGTCCGGGTCGCCCTCGGGCAGGAACCGCTCGTCGCCCCACCACAGGTCGAGCCGGCTCCAGTCCACGGCGTCGCGGGCGGGCGCCGCCGCCAGCGCGGCCAGCAGACCGTTGCCGTTGCGGCCGCCCGTGAGGACCAGGGACGCATGACCGCGGGAGGCCTGCGCGTCCACGACCTTCGTGATCAGACGGGCCGCGGCGGCCTGGGCCATCAGGTCCTTGTCGTGGTGCACGACGAGCTGGGGCGTACTCACTTCGCGGCCGCCTTCTTCACCGGGGCCGGCGCCGTCGATTCCTTCGCGGGTACTTCGACAGCCGCTTCGACGGGAGTCGGAACCGCGCCCGGTTCTCCTTTGGCTTCTCCTTTGGCCACGGCTTCCGGGGCGTCGGCCACGGCTTCCGGCGCATCCGCCGAAGCTGCCGGAGCACCGGCGGAGCCCTGGCCGGTCCCACCGTCCGAGGTGTTCAACCGCTCCACCCCGAACCGCAGCGCCGACGCGTACGTGTCGTCCGGGTCCAGCCGCCGCAGCTCCTCCGCGATCAGCTCGGCCGTGTCCCGGCGCTGGAGCGCCACCGCACGGTCGGGCTGCCCCTCGATGGACAGCGTGGCCAGCGAGCCGTCGGCCCGGTCCAGCACGATCGGGCCGCAGTCCGTGGACAGCCGGACCGCGGTGAGCCCCGGCCCGCCGGACAGCGAGCGCTGCACGGGCACGCCCAGCCGGTCGCCGAGCCACATCGCGAGCAGCTCACAGCTCGGGTTGAACTCCTCGCCCTCCACCTCCACCGACTCGACCTCGCAGGTGACCTGGTCGAGAGCCGCGGCCAGCATCGAACGCCAGGGCGTGATGCGGGTCCACGACAGGTCGGTGTCGCCGGGGGTGTAGGTCTTGGCGCGGGCCGTGAGATCCCGTACCGGCTGCTCGGCGGCGTAGGTGTCGGTGACACGGCGCTGGGCCAGCGCGCCGAGCGGGTCGGCGGCCGGGTCGAGCGCGCGTTCACCGGCCACCAGACGACGACGGGCGCGTCCGGCAGCAGCAGCGGCAGCACGACCGACTGCGCGTGGTCGGCCACCTCGCCGTACAGCCGCAGGACGACCGTCTCGCCGGTGCTCGCCTCGGCGCCCACCCGCACCTCGGCGTCCAGCCGGGACTTGGTGCGGTCGCGCGGGGAGCGGGAGACGCGCTTGATGACCACCAGCGTGCGTGAGGGGTGCTCGCGCGACGCGTCGCCCGCGGCCTTGAGCGCGTCGTAGGCGTTCTCCTCGTCCGTGACGATGACCAGGGTGAGCACCATGCCCACGGCCGCGTGCCGATGGCCCGCCGCCCCTGCACCAGCCCCTTGTTGATCTTGCTGGCCGTGGTGTCCGTGAGGTCTATCTTCATGGCCGGCGCCAGCTCCGTCCGTCTCGCTCGAGCATCTCGTCCGCCTCGACGGGTCCCCAGGTACCGGCCTGGTACTGGGCCGGCTTCCCGTTCGCGTCCCAGTACTGCTCGATCGGGTCGAGGATCTTCCAGGACAGCTCGACCTCCTCGGTGCGCGGGAAGAGGTTCGAGTCGCCGAGCAGCACGTCCAGGATCAGCCGCTCGTACGCCTCTGGGCTGGACTCCGTGAAGGACTCGCCGTAGGCGAAGTCCATCGACACGTCCCGGATCTCCATGGAGGTGCCGGGGACCTTGGAGCCGAAGCGGACCGTGACGCCCTCGTCGGGCTGGACCCGGATGACGATCGCGTTCTTGCCCAGCTCCTCCGTGGCCGTGTGGTCGAAGGGGGAGTGCGGGGCGCGCTGGAAGACGACCGCGATCTCGGTGACCCGGCGGCCCAGACGCTTGCCGGTGCGCAGGTAGAAGGGGACGCCCGCCCAGCGGCGGTTGTCCACCTCCAGTTTGATCGCCGCGTAGGTGTCGGTCTTCGACTTGGGGTCGATGCCCTCCTCCTGGAGGTAACCGACCGCCTTCGCGCCGCCCTGCCAGCCGGACGCGTACTGACCGCGCACGGTGGCGCTGCCCAGGTCCTTCGGCAGCCGGACGGCTCCGAGCACCTTGGTCTTCTCCGCGGCGAGCGCGTCCGCGTCGAAGGCGGCGGGCTCCTCCATCGCGGTCAGCGCCATCAGCTGGAGGAGGTGGTTCTGGATGACGTCACGGGCCGCGCCGATGCCGTCGTAGTAGCCGGCCCGGCCGCCGATGCCGATGTCCTCGGCCATCGTGATCTGGACGTGGTCCACGAAGGACCGGTTCCAGATCGGCTCGAACATCGTGTTGGCGAAGCGCAGCGCCAGGATGTTCTGGACGGTCTCCTTGCCCAGATAGTGGTCGATGCGGAAGACCTGGTCGGGGGCGAAGACCTCCTCGACCGTCGCGTTCAGCTCCTCGGCCGACTTCAGGTCGTGGCCGAACGGCTTCTCGATGACCGCGCGCCGCCAGGAGCCGCCCCGCTGGTCCGCCAGGTTGTGCTTCTTCAGCTGCTGGATGACCACCGGGAAGGCACCCGGGGGCACCGACAGGTAGAAGGCGAAGTTGCCGCCCGTGCCCTGTGCCTTGTCGAGTTCCTCGATCGTCGAGCGCAGCCGCTCGAAGGCGTCGTCGTCGTCGAAGGTGCCCTGCACGAAGCGCATGCCCTGGATGAGCTGCTGCCAGACCTCCTCGCGGAAGGGGGTGCGGGCGTGTTCCTTCACCGCGTCATGGACCTCCTGGGCGAAGTCCTCGTGGGCCCATTCGCGGCGGGCGAACCCGACCAGCGAGAAGCCCGGCGGCAGCAGACCCCGGTTGGCGAGGTCGTACACCGCGGGCATCAGCTTTTTACGTGACAAATCGCCCGTGACACCGAAGATGACCAGACCGGACGGCCCCGCGATGCGCGGGAGCCGTCGGTCTGCGGGGTCACGCAGCGGATTGCTGCTCGACAAATTCTCAGCCCTCCGAAGGGGCGAGGCGCTGGAGCTCCGCCTCGGTCGACTTGAGCAGGTCGTTCCAGGACGCCTCGAACTTCTCGACGCCCTCGTCTTCCAGGAGCTGCACCACGTCGTCGTACGAGATCCCGAGCTTCTCGACCGCGTCGAGTTCGGCACGGGCCTGCTCGTAGCTGCCGGCCACCGTGTTGCCGGTGACCTCGCCGTGGTCCTCGGTGGCGAACAGGGTCGCCTCCGGCATGGTGTTCACCGTGTTCGGCGCCACCAGGTCGACCACGTACATCGTGTCCCGGTACGCCGGGTCCTTCACGCCGGTGGAGGCCCACAGCGCACGCTGCTTGTTCGCGCCCGCCTTCTCCAGCGCGCTCCAGCGGTCACCCGCGAAGACCTCCTCGTACGCCTGGTAGGCGAGGCGGGCGTTGGCGACGCCGGCCTTGCCGCGGGCGGCCTTGGCCTCGTCGGTGCCGAGCGCGTCGAGCCGCTTGTCGATCTCGGTGTCCACGCGGGACACGAAGAAGGACGCCACCGAGTGGATCAGGGCCAGGTCCAGGCCCTTGGCCTGCGCCTTCTCCAGACCCGCCAGGTAGGCCTCCATGACCTCGCGGTAACGCTCCAGCGAGAAGATCAGCGTGACGTTGACGCTGATGCCGTTGCCGATGACCTCGGTGATGGCCGGCAGACCCGCCTTGGTGGCCGGGATCTTGATCAGCGTGTTGGGGCGGTCGACCAGCCAGGCCAGCTGCTTGGCCTCGGCGACCGTCGCCTTGGTGTGGTGCGCCAGCCGGGGGTCGACCTCGATCGACACCCGGCCGTCCTGCCCGCCGGTGGCGTCGAAGACCGGGCGCAGGATGTCGGCGGCGTCACGGACGTCCGCCGTCGTGATCATGCGGATCGCCTCTTCGACGGTGACCCTGCGGGCGGCGAGGTCGGAGAGCTGCTGGTCGTAGCCGTCGCCCTGCGAGATCGCCTTCTGGAAGATCGACGGGTTGGTGGTGACGCCCACGACGTGCTGCTGGTCCATCAGCTCGGCGAGGTTGCCGGACGTGATGCGCTTGCGCGACAGGTCGTCCAGCCAGATCGCGACGCCCTCCTCGGAGAGGCGCTTGAGTGCGTCTGTCATGGAATTACATCTCCTACGTGTCGTGTGTGGGCGTCAGCGCTGGGCGGCCGCGAGGGATTCCCGGGCCTTGTCGGCCACGTTCTCGGCAGTGAAGCCGAACTCGCGGAAAAGGACCTTGCCGTCGGCCGAAGCACCGAAGTGCTCCAGGGAAACGATGCGGCCGGCGTCCCCGACGTACTTGTGCCAGGTGAGACCGATGCCCGCCTCGACGGCGACCCGGGCCTTCACGGAGGGCGGCAGCACGCTCTCCCGGTACCCCTGGTCCTGCTCCTCGAACCACTCCACGGACGGCATGGACACGACCCGCGTCGGCACCCCGTCGGCTTCGAGCCGCTCGCGCGCCTCGACGGCCACATGCACCTCGGAACCGGTCGCGAGGAGGATCACCTCGGGCGTCCCGAAGGAGGCCTCGAACAGGACGTAACCGCCCTTGGCCGCGTTCTCGTCGGGCTCGTACGTCGGCACGCCCTGGCGGGTGAGGACCAGGCCGTGCGGGGCGCCCTTGCCGAAGACCTTGGTGTAGCGCTTGAGGATCTCGCGCCAGGCGATCGCCGTCTCGTTGGCGTCCGCCGGGCGGACCACGTTCAGGCCGGGGATCGCGCGCAGGGCTGCCAGGTGCTCGACCGGCTGGTGCGTCGGGCCGTCCTCGCCGAGACCGATGGAGTCGTGCGTCCACACGTACGTCACCGGCAGGTGCATCAGGGCCGACAGCCGCACCGCGTTGCGCATGTAGTCGGAGAAGACGAGGAACGTACCGCCGTAGACACGGGTGTTGCCGTGCAGCGCGATGCCGTTCATCTCCGCGGCCATCGAGTGCTCGCGGATGCCGAAGTGGATCGTGCGACCGTACGGGCTCGCCTCCGGCAGCGGGTTGTCCGCCGGGAGGAACGACGACGTCTTGTCGATCGTCGTGTTGTTCGAACCGGCCAGGTCGGCGGAGCCGCCCCACAGCTCGGGGATGACCGCGCCGAGCGCCTGGAGCACCTTGCCGGACGCGGCACGGGTGGCGACACCCTTGCCCGTCTCGAAGACCGGGATCTTCTCCTCCCAGCCGGCCGGCAGCTCGGCGGCGGCGACGCGGTCGAACTCGGCCGCGCGCTCCGGGTTGTTGTCCCGCCACAGCTGGTAGGACTTCTCCCACTCCGCCTTCGCCTGGGCACCGCGCTCCAGGGCCTGCCGGGTGTGGCCGATGACCTCGTCGGAGACCTCGAAGGACTGCTCCGGGTCGAAGCCCAGGACCCGCTTGGTGGCCGCGACCTCGTCGTCGCCGAGCGCCGAGCCGTGCGCGGCCTCGGTGTTCTGCGCGTTCGGGGCCGGCCAGGCGATGATCGAGCGCATCGCGATGAACGACGGCCGGTCGGTGACCTGCTTCGCCGCCTCGATGGCGTCGTACAGGGCGTGCGGGTCGAGGTCGCCGTCCGGCTTCGGGGCGACGCGCTGCACGTGCCAGCCGTACGCCTCGTACCGCTTGACGGTGTCCTCGGAGACGGCCGTCTCGGTGTCGCCCTCGATGGAGATGTGGTTGTCGTCCCACAGCAGCACGAGGTTGCCGAGCCTCTGGTGACCGGCGAGCGAGGACGCCTCGGCGGAGATGCCCTCCTGGAGGCAGCCGTCACCGGCGATGCAGTAGACGAAGTGGTCGAAGGGGGACTCGCCCTGCGGGGCCTCCGGGTCGAACAGACCGCGCTCGTAGCGGGCGGCCATCGCCATGCCCACCGCGTTGGCGACACCCTGGCCCAGCGGACCGGTGGTGGTCTCGACGCCCACGGTGTGCCCGTACTCCGGGTGACCGGGGGTCTTCGAGCCCCACGTCCTGAAGGACTTCAGATCGTCCAGCTCCAGGCCGAAACCGGCCAGGTACAGCTGGGTGTAGAGGGTCAGGGACGAGTGGCCCGCGGACAGCACGAAGCGGTCGCGGCCGACCCAGTCGGCGTCGGCGGGGTCGTGGCGCATCACCTTCTGGAAGAGGGTGTACGCGGCAGGCGCCAGGCTCATCGCCGTACCGGGATGGCCGTTGCCGACCTTCTGTACGGCGTCGGCGGCCAGGACGCGTGCGGTGTCCACGGCCCGCTGGTCCAACTCGGTCCACTCGAGGTCTGTGGTGGTCGGCTTGGTGCTCACCCTGGGTCAGGGCTCCTCTCCACATGTCGAATACCGGTTGCTTCGGGCGCGCGCCCACCGGCTGCCGGTGACTGGATAACCACCGGCCGCTGTCGAGCCTACCCCCGTGAGGACGTGCGTTTTTTCGAGTCATTCCAGACTGCCGGGCCATCCGGGGATCCGCCTCCCGACTGGCCGAAGTCCCATTCGGCACATGAATACGGAGCCGCTCATCTGACCGCTCAATCGAGCCCCAGTGCGAGAGATGAGCGCACCCCCGCATGAGGGCGGAAACGGATGCCGAGGTGCCCCTCCCAACACGACCGCACCCCCGCGAAGGCCGGGGTATGGGCAACGTCTACAGTGGCGTGGTACGCGCGAGCCTTTACCCCGACTTCACATGGGTGGGGCTCGCTGGGATGTCTCTGTCAGGGGTGTGCGTGACGGCCGTTGAATCCCGTCCAGCGGGGGTTATCGGGACGAGCCAGAGCCCGAGCCGGCGGCCGGTGGGGGCCCGCGTCATGGCGTTCGTGGCGCTGACCAAGCCGCGGATCATCGAGCTGCTGCTCATCACCACGGTTCCGGTGATGTTCTTGGCCCAGCAAGGTGTGCCGGACCTCGGTCTGGTGCTGCTCACCTGTCTGGGCGGCTATCTCTCCGCGGGCGGCGCCAACGCGCTGAACATGTACATCGACCGCGACATCGACGCCCTGATGGACCGCACCTCGCAGCGGCCGCTGGTCACCGGGATGGTCAGCCCCCGCGAGTGCCTCGCCTTCGGCATCGGTCTCGCGATCGCCTCGACGCTCCTGTTCGGCCTGACGGTCAACTGGCTGTCCGCCTGGCTCGCCCTCGGCGCGCTCCTCTTCTACGTCGTCGTCTACACGATGATCCTCAAGCGCCGCACCTCGCAGAACATCGTGTGGGGCGGCATCGCCGGCTGCATGCCGGTCCTCATCGGCTGGTCCGCCGTCACCGACTCCCTCTCCTGGGCGCCGGTCGTGCTCTTCCTCGTCATGTTCTTCTGGACCCCGCCGCACTACTGGCCGCTGTCCATGAAGGTGCGCGAGGACTACGCGCGCGTGGGCGTGCCGATGCTGCCGGTCATCGCCTCCAACAAGGTCGTCGCCCGGCAGATCGTGATCTACAGCTGGGTGATGGTCGCCGTCTCGCTGCTGCTGACCCCGCTGGGTTACACCGGCTGGTTCTACACCACGGTCGCCCTCGCGGCCGGCGGCTGGTGGCTGTGGGAGGCGCACTCGCTCCAGAACCGCGCGAAGGCCGAGGCCGAGGGCGGGAAGCTGAAGGAGATGCGGCTGTTCCACTGGTCCATCACCTACGTCTCGCTGCTGTTCGTGGCCGTCGCCGTTCGATCTACCCGTCGGTAGCATCCTGGCCATGGCAGACACCAAGCAGGCTGACGAGACCGCAGACGCCAAGCAGGCCGCCAAGGCCGACCGCACGGCGGCCCGCCTCGCCAAGCGGATCAGCGCCTTCTCCAAGGAACACGGCGGGGCCGAGGGCCAGATCGCCCACCTGGGCGAGCGTGGAGCCCGGATCGTGCTCGTCGGTGAGGACGGCGGCTGGGGCGACCTCGTGGCGCCCGACATGGAGACCGCCGCCAAGGCGGTGGAGAAGTCCGGGATCACCGTCCACGAGGACTTCGACGGCGAGTTCGCCGCCAAGGTGAGGACCGGGCCGTACGAGTGGTCCCGGATGGCCGGGATCCAGGTCGGCGGCCCGCGCAACACCTGAGCAACACCTGACGCCGGGTTCACCCGTTAGGACGTGTGAGGAGTACACCGAGCACACGGTCCAGCCGCGGGAGCCCCGGATGATCGAAACACCGTCCCTGGTGGACCAGTACTGCCACGGAGTCCTGAGAACGGAACTGGGCCTCGGCACCTTCGAGGCCCAGCTGGCCCGCACCGAGGGCCCGCCGGCGGCCGGCACCACGCTGTTCGACACCCAGACCGGCTTCGCGGTACGCCGCTGGTGCCCCCCGCTGCTCGGTCTGGAACCGCACTGCCCGCCCGCCCGCTATCTCGCCCGGCGCCGCGAACTCGGCGTACTGGAGTCGGGCCGCAGGCTGCTGCGCGGCAGCGGAATCACCACCTACCTCGTCGACACCGGCCTGCCCGGCGACCTCACCGGCCCCGAGGAGATCGCCGCCGCGGGCGACGCCGAGGCCCGCGAGATCGTGCGGCTGGAACTCCTCGCCGAGCAGGTCGCCGACACCTCTGGCACCGTCGAGTCCTTCCTCGCCAACCTCGCCGAGGCGGTGCACGGTGCCGCGGCGACCGCCGTGGCCTTCACCTCCGTGGCAGGCGTCCGCCACGGCCTCGCCCTCGCGCCCGAGCCGCCCGGACCGGGGGAGGTCCGGGGCGCCGCGGGCCGCTGGCTCGCCGGACGCCGGGTCGGCGGCGAGCTGAGCGACCCGGTGCTGCTGAGGCACCTGCTGTGGATCGCCGTGGCCTCGGGACGACCCCTGCAACTCCACGCGGGCCTCGGCGAACCGGGCCTGCGCATCGACCGCACCGACCCCGTCCTGCTGACCGACTTCGTCCGCGCGACGGCCGGCCTCGGCACCGACCTGGTCCTGCTGCACGGCTACCCCTACCACCGGCACGCCGCCCACCTCGCGGGCGTCTTCCCGCACGTCTACGCCGACTCCGGGGCAGCCCTCGTCCGCACCGCGCCCGCGCGGCGACGGTCCTCGCGGAGATCCTGGAGCTGGCCCCCTTCGGCAAGATCCTTTTCTCCAGCGGCGCCCGGGGCCTGCCCGAACTGCACGTGGTCGGCGCCCGCCTGTTCCGCGAGGCCCTGGCGCGGGTGCTGGGCGGCTGGGTGACCGAGGACGCCTGGTCGCTCCCGGACGCCCAGCGGGTGGCCGGCCTGCTCGCGGCGGGGAACGCGCGGCGGGTCTACGGGCTCGGCTGAGCGACTCCCGCACGGGCCGGACGGCGCCGGGCCCGCGGGGCCGGGCCGGCGCGCGGCGGGCCTACCGCCGCGTCACGCGCGTGAGCCGACCGTCGCCTCCGTCGCGGGGCCCGGCAGGTCGACGGCCGGCTCCGCGCGCTCGCGCAGGGCCAGCAGTACGCGGATGACCGCGATCCACACCAGCGCCGAGCCGAGCATGTGCAGGCCGACCAGAAGTTCGGGAAGGTCCGTGAAGTACTGGACGTACCCGATGACGCCCTGGGCGAGGAGGACCACGAAGAGGTCGCGGGTGCGGTCCAGTGCGAGCCTGGGGGAGTCGACGGCCTTGAGGACGAACCACAGGGCGAAGGTCAGCGTCACCACGATCCAGGCCAGCACCGCGTGCGCCTTGCTGACGGTCTCCCAGTCCAGCGGCATCCGCTCGACCTCGCTGGAGTCGCCCGCGTGCGGGCCCGCGCCGGTCACCACCGTGCCGACCAGGATCAGCAGGACCGTGGCCGCGACGAGCACCCGGACGAGCTGCTGCACCGACTTCCCGACCAGCGGACGGGCCTCCGTGTCACCCTCGCGCGTGCGCTGCCACATCACCACGGCGATCGCGATGAGCGCCGAGGTCGCCACGAAGTGCGCGGCGACCGTGTACGGGTTGAGGCCGACGAGGACCACGATGCCGCCGAGCACGGCGTTGCTCATGACCACCCAGAACTGGGCCCAGCCCAGCCGGGTGAGGCTGCGCCGGTACGGCTTCTGCGCGCGGGCGGCGATGATCGCCCAGCCCACCGCGGCGCACAGCACGTACGTCAGCAGGCGGTTGCCGAACTCGATGGCGCCGTGGAGGCCCATCGCGCCGGTCGTGGTGAGCGAGTCGTCGGTGCACTTGGGCCAGGTCGGGCAGCCGAGGCCGGAGCCGGTGAGCCGTACGGCTCCGCCGGTGACGACGATGACCACCGACATCACGAGCGCGGTGAGCGCCGCCCGCTGGACCGTCCGGGGGGCCGGGGTCCAGCGTTCGGCGATGAAGGCGAGGGGGTTGCGCACGGCTGCTACGGCGTCGGCGCGGGTCACGTTCGGCACGCCGTCCATCGTAAGGGGCCGCTTGTGCACGCTTTCACGAGGGTCCCGGAGAGGGTCATTCCCACCGGAAGAACCGGCCGGCGGCGGCCAGGCCGACGACCGCCCACACGGCGAGGATCCCCAGGTCGCCCCACGGCATCCCGGCCCCGTGCTGGAGCACGTCCCGCAGCCCGTCCGACAGCGCCGAGATCGGCAGCAGAGCGAGCACGTCCTGGGCGCCGGAGGGGAACTCGTCCAGCGGCACGATCACCCCGCCGCCCACCAGCAGCAGCAGGAACACCAGGTTGGCCGCGCCCAGCGTGGCCTCCGCCCTCAGCGTGCCCGCCATCAGCAGACCGAGCCCCGAGAAGGCCGCGGTGCCGAGGACCAGCAGCAGCACGACGGCGAACGGGTTGCCGTGCGGCGACCAGCCCAGCGCGAAGGCGATCACCGTCAGCAGGACGATCTGGAGGACCTCCGTGACCAGCACGGCAAGCGTCTTCGCGGTCATCAGTCCCCAGCGGGGGAGCGGGGAGGCCGCGAGCCGCTTGAGGACGCCGTAACGGCGCTCGAAGCCGGTCGCGATGGCCTGCCCGGTGAACGCCGTCGACATCACGGCGAGCGCGAGGACGCCGGGGGTCAGGAAGTCGACGGCCTCGCCGGCGCCCGTGTCGATGATGTCCACCGAGCTGAACAGCACCAGCAGCAGGGTCGGGATCACGACGGTGAGCAGCAACTGCTCACCGTTGCGCAGCAGCATCCGCGTCTCCAGCGCCGCCTGGGCCCTGATCATGCGGGGCAGGGGTGCGGCCCCCGGCTTCGGCGTGTACGTGCCGGTGGTCGTCATGAGCGCAGCTCCTTGCCGGTCAGCTCCAGGCTGTGCCCTTCCGGGGGGCGACCCCCGGACCCCCGGCCGATTTCCTGGCGGGTTGGAATCACGAGCGCAGCTCCTTGCCGGTCAGTTCCAGAAAGACGTCTTCGAGGGTGTGCCGCTCCACCGAGATCCGGTCCGGCATCACCCCGTGCTGTGCGCACCACGAGGTCACCGTCGCCAGCATCTGCGGGTCGACCTTGCCGGTGATCCGGTAGGAGCCCGGCGTCAGTTCGGCGGCCGCGCTGTCGGCGGGCAGCGCCTTGAGCAGGGAGACCACGTCCAGGCCTGGGCGGCCGCCGAAACGGAGCGTGTTCTCGGCGCCGCCGCGGCACAGCTCCTCCGGGGAGCCCTGCGCGATGACCTTGCCCGCGTCGATGATCGCGACGTCGTCGGCGAGCTGCTCGGCCTCGTCCATGTGGTGGGTGGTCAGGATGACCGAGACCCCGTCCGCGCGCAGGTCACGGACCAGGTCCCAGGTGGCGCGGCGGGCCTGCGGGTCGAGACCGGCGGTCGGCTCGTCCAGGAACACCAGCTCCGGGCGCCCCACGACGGCCATCGCCAGCGCGAGGCGCTGCTGCTGGCCCCCCGACAGCCGCCGGTACGTCGTCCGGCCGCAGCTGCCCAGCCCCAGCCGCTCGACCAACGCGTCCACGTCCAGCGGATGCGCGTGCAGCCTGGCGACGTGCCGCAGCATCTCGTCGGCCCGCGCGCCCGAGTAGACGCCTCCGGACTGGAGCATCACACCGATCCGGGGGCGCAGCTCCGCGGCCTGGCGCACCGGGTCGAGGCCGAGGACCCGGACGGTGCCGGAGTCCGGCTTCCGGTAGCCCTCGCAGGACTCCACGGTCGTCGTCTTGCCCGCGCCGTTGGGGCCGAGTACGGCCGTCACGCCCGCCTCGGCCACCAGGTCGAGGCCGTCCACCGCGGTCTTCGTGCCGTACCGCTTCACCAGGGCCCGGACCTCGATGAGGGGGTGCGGCGCCGAGCGCCTCGTCGAGGGGTGGTGGTCGGGTGACGGGCGGGCGGGCTCGCTTCGCATGGGTCCAGAGTCTAGGTTCGCGAACGAGCACCCGGATCGGCGGGGGCGAGAAGCCGCCACCGCCCCCGGGCGCGGCGGGCGGGCCTCAGACCTCCTCCGCGCGCGAGCGGTGCACCGCGAGCCACCGCTGCGCGTAGGCCACCGCGTCCGCCACCGGGAACAGCCGGGCGTCGGCCGCGCCCACCTTCGCGCGGACGACGGGGCGGTCCCGTTCGAAGTCGTGGCCCAGCTCGTCGAACCGGTCCGAGTCGATCGACACCTCGGTCACCACCTCCCAGCCGGCCGGTCCCGGCCGGCCCACGCCCACGAGCGGTGCCGGTATCCGGTACTCGGCCAGGTGGAAGCTGGTGCAGGTGTCGTAGCCGGCCCCCAGCAGGAGCACCCGGGCGCCGAGCGCCTCCAGCTTGGCCAGCGGGCTGCGCTCGCCGAGCCGGCAGTCGCGGGCGTGGCCTGCGGTCACCTCCGCGGCGCGCGGGCCGAGCGCCGCGAACGAGGTCTGGGGGTGGGCGCTGCGCAGGGCACCCGGCCAGGTCCGTACGGTCTCCGGGACGACGCCGACGCCGAGGCTGGGCGTGACGAGGGGGTCGTAGGCGGGCATGGTGGCCCGGATCGTGTCCCACCAGGCCTCGGGGACCGGCGGGTTCTCCCAGTGGGAGGGGTCCGAGAGGGCGCCTGACTGGGTGGGGACCACCAGAGTGCCGTGCGGTCCGAGCGCGTCGAGCAGTCCCCGGACGACTGCGACAGCCCCTCCACAGACCCATCCCAGGGAGCTGAGGGAGGAGTGCACCAGGAGGATTTCGCCGGGTTCGACCCCTAGTGCGCGCAGGTCGGTCGCGAGGGTGCCCCGGGTGACAAGAGGGCCGGTGGGAGGGGGTGTGGGCATGGTTGCGGAGTCTTCCGGACGGGGCTCGCGGACGCGACCGGTTTGATCGATCAAAGATCGTTCGCGCAGGTCAGATTAGGTAAACCTAAGTGACGCAGGGCACCGACCGGTGATCCGGACGCGGGTTGCCTGCCCCTGAGGAATTACGCAACAATGGCGTTGTGAAAAACGTCGGCGAGGCTCGGGTGACCCCCGCGGGGACCCCTCAGGAAGAGCTGGCGACCGGTGAGCGCTCCACGCGCAACCGCGTCGCACGCTCCATCCTGGACCACGGGCCCTCGACCGTCGCCGAGCTGGCCGGACGACTGGGGCTCACCCAGGCGGCCGTGCGCCGACATCTGGACGCGCTGGTCGCCGACGACGTCGTGGAAGCGCGTGAGCAGCGGGTGTACGGAGCGCGGACGCGCGGGCGTCCCGCGAAGGTCTTCGCGCTCACCGACTGCGGACGCGACGCCTTCGACCAGTCCTACGACAAGCTCGCCGCGGACGCCCTCCGCTTCATCCAGGAGCGGCTCGGCGGGGACGAGGCCGTCGTCGCCTTCGCTCGCGCGAGGATCGCCGAACAGGCCGCCGGGTACCGCGAGGCGGTCGAGGCCGCCGCCCCCGACCAGCGCACCCAGGCCCTGGCCAAGGCCCTGAGTGCGGACGGGTACGCTGCAACGGCGCGCAGCGCACCGGTCGGCGAGCAGCTGTGCCAGCACCACTGCCCCGTCGCCCACGTCGCGGAGAAGTTCCCGCAGCTGTGCGAGGCGGAGACCGAGATCTTCTCCCAACTGCTCGGAACGCACGTCCAGCGACTGGCGACGATCGCGCACGGCGACGGCGTCTGCACGACGTTCATCCCCAAGAATTCCCATACTGCTGATCACACCGCTGGTCACAGCACTGATCACACCCCTGATATCGCATCTGCAAGCACGGCCGGGAGGAACCCCGCATGACTCTCCCCACGGAGACTGCCCACCCCGAACTCGAGGGCCTGGGTAAGTACGAATACGGCTGGGCCGACTCCGACACGGCCGGCGCGTCTGCGAAGCGCGGCATCAGCGAGGACGTCGTCCGCGACATCTCGTCGAAGAAGAACGAGCCGGAGTGGATGACCAAGCTCCGTCTCAAGGGCCTGCGCCTGTTCGAGAAGAAGCCCATGCCGAACTGGGGCTCGGACCTGTCGGGCATCGACTTCGACAACATCAAGTACTTCGTGCGTTCCACGGAGAAGCAGGCGGAGTCCTGGGAGGACCTGCCCGAGGACATCAAGAACACGTACGACAGGCTCGGCATCCCCGAGGCGGAGAAGCAGCGCCTCGTCGCCGGTGTCGCCGCCCAGTACGAGTCCGAGGTCGTCTACCACCAGATCCGCGAGGACCTGGAGGAGCAGGGCGTCATCTTCCTCGACACCGACACCGCCCTGAAGCAGCACCCGGAGCTGTTCAAGGAGTACTTCGGGACCGTCATCCCGGTCGGCGACAACAAGTTCGCGTCGCTGAACACCGCGGTGTGGTCCGGCGGCTCCTTCATCTACGTGCCGAAGGGCGTGCACGTCGAGATCCCGCTCCAGGCCTACTTCCGCATCAACACGGAGAACATGGGCCAGTTCGAGCGGACCCTGATCATCGTCGACGAGGGTGCCTACGTGCACTACGTCGAGGGTTGTACGGCCCCGATCTACAAGTCGGACTCGCTGCACAGCGCGGTCGTCGAGATCATCGTCAAGAAGAACGCCCGCTGCCGTTACACGACCATCCAGAACTGGTCGAACAACGTCTACAACCTGGTCACCAAGCGCGCCGTCGCCTACGAGGGCGCGACCATGGAGTGGATCGACGGCAACATCGGCTCCAAGGTGACGATGAAGTACCCGGCCGTCTACCTGATGGGCGAGCACGCCAAGGGCGAGACCCTGTCCATCGCCTTCGCGGGCGAGGGCCAGCACCAGGACGCCGGCTCCAAGATGGTCCACATGGCGCCGAACACCTCGTCCAACATCGTGTCGAAGTCCGTCGCCCGCGGTGGCGGCCGTACCTCCTACCGTGGTCTGGTGGAGATCGGCGAGGGCGCCCACGGCTCCAAGTCCAACGTGCTGTGCGACGCGCTGCTCGTGGACACCATCTCCCGCTCCGACACGTACCCGTACGTGGACGTCCGCGAGGACGACGTGTCCATGGGCCACGAGGCGACCGTCTCCAAGGTCTCCGACGACCAGCTCTTCTACCTGATGAGCCGTGGTCTGAGCGAGTTCGAGGCGATGGCCATGATCGTGCGCGGCTTCGTCGAGCCCATCGCCAAGGAGCTGCCGATGGAGTACGCGCTGGAGCTCAACCGGCTGATCGAGCTGCAGATGGAAGGCGCGGTCGGTTAGGACCCGCCGCCCCGAAGCAGTCGCCAGATTTCTGACGTAGGAAGAGAGCAGACCGACAGCCATGGCTGAGGCTCAGAACGCCCCCACCCTCAACTCCGTTAGGGCGGGGGGACCCCCACCGGTGGGATCCACCACTGCCGGCCAGATCGCGGTGGCCGCCGAGTCCACCGTCGCGACGCGCATGAGCGCGCCCCCCTCCTTCGACGTGGCGGACTTCCCGGTCCCGCACGGCCGTGAGGAGGAGTGGCGGTTCACCCCGCTGGAGCGGCTGCGTGGCCTGCACGACGGCACCGCGGTCGCCACCGGCGACGGTGTGAGGATCGACATCGACGCCCCGGCGGGCGTCGTCGTGGAGACCGTCGGCCGTGACGACGCGCGCCTCGGCCGGGCGGGCGCCCCCGTGGACCGCGTCGCCGCCCAGGCGTACTCGGCGTTCGAGAAGGCCGGTGTCGTCACCGTCCCCAAGGAGACGGTCCTCACCGAGCCGATCCGCATCGCCGTGCACGGCCAGGGCGGGGTCGCCTACGGGCACCAGGTCATCGAGCTGGGAGCCTTCGCCGAGGCCGTCGTCGTCATCGACCACACTGGCGACACCGTGCTCGCCGCCAACGTCGACTACATCCTCGGGGACGGCGCCAAGCTGACCGTCGTCTCCGTCCAGGACTGGGACGACAAGGCCGTGCACGTGGGCCAGCACAACGCGCTGATCGGCCGGGACGCGACCTTCAAGTCGTTCGTGGTCACCTTCGGCGGCGACCTCGTCCGGCTGCACCCGCGCGTCGCGTACGCCGGCACCGGCGGCGAGGCCGAGCTGTTCGGCCTCTACTTCACCGACGCGGGCCAGCACCAGGAGCACCGTCTCCTCGTCGACCACAACACCCCGCACTGCAAGTCGAACGTCGCCTACAAGGGCGCCCTCCAGGGCGACGGGGCGCACGCGGTGTGGATCGGCGACGTGCTGATCGAGGCCACGGCCGAGGGCACGGACACCTACGAGATGAACCGCAATCTGGTTCTGACCGACGGTGCCCGCGTCGACTCCGTGCCCAACCTGGAGATCGAGACCGGCGAGATCGTCGGCGCCGGCCACGCCTCGGCGACCGGCCGCTTCGACGACGAGCAGCTGTTCTACCTGATGGCCCGCGGCATCGCCGCCGACGACGCCCGCCGCCTGGTGGTGCGCGGCTTCTTCGCCGAGCTGGTGCAGCAGATCGGTGTCGACGACATCGAGGAGCGCCTCCTCGTGAAGATCGACGCAGAGCTGGAGGCCACCCTCTGATGGCCTTCGTACGCGCCTGTGGACTGAGCGAGCTGGAGGAGGACACCCCCAAACGGGTGGAACTCGACGGCACACCGGTCTCGGTCGTGCAGACCGAGGGGGAGGTGTTCGCCATCCACGACATCTGCTCGCACGCGAACGTCTCGCTCTCCGAGGGCGAGGTGGAGGACTGTCAGATCGAGTGCTGGCTGCACGGATCCGCGTTCGACCTCCGCACCGGCAAGCCGTCCGGCCTTCCCGCGACGCGCCCCGTCCCCGTATACCCCGTAAAGATCGAAGGGGACGACGTTCTCGTCTCCCTCACCCAGGAGTCCTGAGGCACCCATGGCAACGCTTGAAATCCGAGACCTGCACGTCACCGTCGAGGCCGACAACGCCACGAAGGAGATCCTCAAGGGTGTCGACCTGACCGTGAAGCAGGGCGAGACGCACGCCATCATGGGCCCCAACGGCTCGGGCAAGTCCACCCTCGCCTACTCGCTCGCGGGTCACCCTAAGTACACGATCACCGGCGGGACCGTCACCCTCGACGGCGAGGACGTCCTGGAGATGTCCGTCGACGAGCGTGCCCGCGCCGGCCTGTTCCTCGCGATGCAGTACCCGGTCGAGGTCCCCGGCGTCTCGGTCTCCAACTTCCTGCGCACCTCCGCCACCGCCATCCGTGGCGAGGCCCCCAAGCTGCGTACCTGGGTGAAGGAGGTCCGTGAGGCCATGGAGCGCCTCAACATGGACCCGGCCTTCGCCGAGCGCAACGTCAACGAGGGCTTCTCCGGCGGTGAGAAGAAGCGCCACGAGATCCTCCAGCTGGAGCTGCTCCGGCCGAAGGTCGCGATCCTCGACGAGACGGACTCCGGCCTGGACGTCGACGCGCTGCGCGTCGTCTCCGAGGGCGTGAACCGAGTCCGCGAGACCGGTGAGGTCGGCACCCTGCTGATCACGCACTACACGCGCATCCTGCGCTACATCAAGCCCGACTACGTCCACGTCTTCTCCGCGGGCCGGATCGTCGAGTCCGGCGGCGCCGAGCTGGCCGACAAGCTGGAGAACGAGGGCTACGAGGTCTACACGAAGGGTGGCGCATCAGCGTGACGCAGCTGCCGGGCCTCCTCGACACCGAGGCGATCCGCAAGGACTTCCCGATCCTGGACCGCATGGTCCACGACGACCGGAAGCTCGTGTACCTGGACAACGCGGCGACCTCGCAGAAGCCGCGCCAGGTGCTGGACGCCCTCAACGAGTACTACGAGCGGTACAACGCCAACGTCCACCGCGGTGTGCATGTGCTCGCCGAGGAGGCCACGGCGCTGTACGAGGGTGCGCGTGACAAGGTCGCGGAGTTCATCAACGCGCCCAGCCGCGACGAGGTCATCTTCACCAAGAACGCCTCCGAGTCGCTGAACCTGGTCGCGAACATGCTGGGCTGGGCCGACGAGCCCTACCGCGTGGACGCCGAGACCGAGATCGTCATCACGGAGATGGAGCACCACTCCAACATCGTGCCGTGGCAGCTGCTGTCCCAGCGCACGGGCGCGAAGCTGAAGTGGTTCGGCCTCACCGACGACGGCCGCCTCGACCTGTCCAACATCGACGAGATCATCACCGAGAAGACGAAGATCGTCTCCTTCGTGCTGGTGTCGAACATCCTGGGCACGATCAACCCGGTCGAGGCGATAGTGCGCCGCGCGCAGGAGGTCGGCGCACTGGTGTGCATCGACGCCTCCCAGGCCGCGCCGCACATGCCGATGGACGTACAGGCCCTCCAGGCCGACTTCGTGGCCTTCACCGGCCACAAGATGTGCGGTCCGACCGGCATCGGCGTCCTCTGGGGCCGCCAGGAGCTGCTGGAGGACCTGCCCCCGTTCCTGGGCGGCGGCGAGATGATCGAGACGGTGTCGATGCACTCCTCGACCTACGCGCCCGCTCCCCACAAGTTCGAGGCGGGTACCCCACCGATCGCGCAGGCGGTCGGTCTGGGCGCGGCGATCGACTACCTGTCCGCGATCGGCATGGACAAGATCCTCGCCCATGAGCACGCGGTCACCGAGTACGCGGTGAAGCGGCTCGGCGAGGTCCCCGGCCTGCGGATCATCGGCCCGGCCACGGCCGAGGAGCGGGGCGCCGCGATCTCCTTCACGCTCGGCGACATCCACCCGCACGACGTGGGCCAGGTCCTCGACGAGCAGGGCATCGCGGTCCGCGTCGGACACCACTGCGCGCGCCCGGTCTGCCTGCGCTACGGAATTCCCGCGACCACGCGAGCGTCGTTCTACCTGTACTCCACGCCTGCCGAGATCGACGCGTTGGTCGAGGGCCTGGAGCACGTACGGAACTTCTTCGGCTGAGGGGCGTGCTGAAACCGTGAAGCTGGATTCGATGTACCAGGAAGTCATCCTGGACCACTACAAGCACCCGCACGGGCGGGGCTTGCGGGACGGCGATGCCGAGGTGCACCACGTCAACCCGACGTGCGGTGACGAGATCACGTTGCGGGTGAAGTACGACGGCACGACGATCAGCGACGTCTCGTACGAGGGCCAGGGCTGTTCGATCAGCCAGGCCTCCGCCTCCGTGCTGAACGACCTGCTGGTCGGCAAGGACCTGGCCGATGCGCAGAGGATCCAGGAGACCTTCCTGGAGCTGATGCAGTCCAAGGGCCGGGTCGAGCCGGACGAGGCGATGGAGGAGGTGCTGGAGGACGCGGTCGCGTTCGCCGGTGTCTCCAAGTACCCGGCACGGGTCAAGTGCGCCCTCCTGAGCTGGATGGCGTGGAAGGACGCGACGGCCCAGGCGCTGGGCGCCGACGCCGAAAGGAAGACGGCATGAGCGAGACCGTTGAGATGAAGCCGGCCTCCGAGGAGGAGGTCCGCGAGGCGCTGTACGACGTCGTCGACCCCGAACTGGGCATCGATGTCGTCAACCTCGGGCTGATCTACGGCATCCACATCGACGACGCGAACATCGCGACGATCGACATGACCCTGACGTCCGCGGCCTGTCCGCTGACGGACGTCATCGAGGACCAGGCGAAGTCCGCCACGGACGGCCTGGTCAACGAGTTGCGGATCAACTGGGTCTGGATGCCGCCGTGGGGCCCGGACAAGATCACGGACGACGGCCGCGAGCAGCTTCGCGCACTGGGCTTCAACGTCTGAGATTCCGCGGCACCCCCGCAGCACAAGAACGGCGGCGTCCCCTGCGGACGCCGCCGTTCTCTGTCTTCGTCTTCTTCCGGCGCGCTCCTAGGGCCTGTCGTTTGGATCAGGTCGCGGGAAGTCGACAGCGCTGTTCAGTGCCGGTGAGCGGGGTCGGTGCGTGCGGCCGCAAGGCGGAGGAGGGCGTTGCCGCGGAGCGTCGGCAACCGACGACAACGCGGCAGATGCGCGTGCCGGACCCCGCGTCTGCGGCGTGATCCGAACGACCAGCCTAGGCCAGCCCCTCCACGAGCCGGAAGGCGGAGTCGGAGGCGTACTGCCCGCCGTGCTCATACCGCTCCAGCTTCACCTGGAAGTTCTGGTGGCGGAGGAAGTACCCCGGATAGTTCACCGACTCCAGCATGACCGCGCCGAGGTGGGAGGCGCGGGCGCAGAAGGTGGCGTCCTGCCGGAACAGTGAGGAGCCGTCGTCGCGTTCCGCGCGCAGGACGAAGTCGCGGTGGCGCAGATGGGTCCCGTCGGACGTGCGGAACGAGTGACACGAGGCGTCGGCAAGTCCCTTGACCACGGTGAACGTGGCGTCCGCACGGAACTCGGACCCTCCGGCCACTTCGAGCCGCACCCGCCCGTCGCCCACCCGCCAGTGACGGTCGGGGTGGTTGACGGACTGCACCGAGCGCCGCACGACCGCGGGCTCCGGATCGGAACCGCCGCCGGCGGCCGGGGCCGACGGGGAGGGCGAGGCCGAAGCAGACGCCGGGGAACCGCCGTTCGGCGAAGGCGAAGCGGAGGAGGAGGCCGAAGCCGACGGAGAAGCACCCCTCTGCGTGGCGGAAGCCGAGGGCGACCCGCTCACCGTGGGGGAGGCGAACGAGATGAGCCCCGACGAGGTCTCCTTGTCGGACGTCGTCCGCCCTTCTCCGGAGGCTGACCTCTCGTCAGAGGGCCGGTCCGTGAGGGAGACGGTGGCGACGCAGGCCACGACGGTGGCGACGGCGAGGACACCGGCCAGCCACAGCCGTCGCGTTCCGGGTGCCCGGGAGGTGTCCGGGGCCCAGCCGTGCTCCCAGAGGGGCTCCTGGGGAGGCCGGGACTTGTTGTCTGGCATGCGCTGTTCCTCCAGCGGCGCCCGAGTGGGCGGCCACGGCTGCGATGGCCCGGTGTGTGAACGGTGAAACAGTAGTGGAACGAGTGACTCCCGAGCAGCCGTTTGAGTGAGCGGTTTCCATAACGGTTCCCCGGCACCGCGGGAACGGTTCCCCGGCACCGAGGGAACGGTTCCCCGGCACCGAGGGAACGGTTCCCCGGCACCGAGGGAACGGGTTTCCGAGCACCGGGGGATGGCCGAACGGGCCGGGTGCGGGCCGTCTCGGCGCATCCGAAGCTCCGTCGCGTGGCCCGGCTCTGCCCCGTAGGACCATGGCGGCGCCTGGCAGTACGCCCAACCGGCGAGGGCTCGACGCACCACCACGGCGCCGACCCCACCCACTCACCTCCGCGCCCCTGCCCACCACCCTCCGCGCCCTCACCCACCAACCTCGCCGTCCCCGCCTCGCCCCTCCCC
>NZ_MPOH02000015.1:727149-847799 GCF_001896135.2 Streptomyces phaeoluteigriseus | reverse complement strand
GCCCCCGCCGGTTAGGTTTCCCTCCATGACCGACACGACTCGCGACCACCGGCGCCGCGGCCGCCGGCCTCGCCACCCTCGCCGCCGACGGCACCGTTCTCGACACCTGGTTCCCCGCCCCCCGGCTCACCGACGAGCCCGGCCCGTCCGGCACCGAGCGCCTGTCCGCCGAGAAGGCCGTGGAACTGCTCGGCGAGGGAGCGGCCAAGGCGATCGGCCCGGACGCCCGCCGGGGCGTCGAAGTGGTCGCGGTCCGCACGGTCATCAGCTCCCTCGACGACAAGCCGATCGACACGCACGACACGTACCTGCGCCTGCACCTGCTCTCCCACCGCCTGGTCAAGCCGCACGGCCAGAGCCTGGAGGGCGTCTTCGGCCTGCTCGCCAACGTCGCGTGGACGTCCCTCGGCCCGGTCGCCGTGGACGACATCGAGAAGGTCCGGCTGAACGCCCGCGCCGAGGGCCTGCACCTCCAGGTGACCTCGGTCGACAAGTTCCCGCGCATGACGGACTACGTGGCCCCGAAGGGCGTCCGCATCGCCGACGCCGACCGCGTCCGCCTGGGCGCGCACCTCGCCGAGGGCACGACGGTCATGCACGAGGGCTTCGTGAACTTCAACGCCGGCACGCTCGGCACCTCGATGGTCGAGGGCCGTATCTCCGCGGGCGTCGTCGTGGGCGACGGCTCGGACATCGGCGGCGGCGCCTCCACGATGGGCACGCTCTCCGGCGGCGGCAACGTGATCATCGCCATCGGCGAGCGCTGCCTGATCGGCGCCGAGGCCGGTGTAGGCATCGCTCTCGGCGACGAGTGCGTGGTGGAGGCCGGCCTCTACGTCACCGCCGGCACCCGTGTGACGATGCCGGACGGCCAGATCGTCAAGGCCCGCGAACTCTCCGGCGCCTCCAACATCCTGTTCCGCCGCAACTCGGTGACCGGCACGGTGGAGGCCCGCCCGAACAACGCGGTGTGGGGCGGCCTGAACGACGTCCTGCACAGCCACAACTGATCACGAGGCAGGACCGGGGCCCGTACCGCGGACAACTGCGGCACGGGCTTCGGCGTATTCCACGGAGGTCGTCCCCGACCGCCCTTATTGCCCTGCCGGGGGCCGGGGTCCGTACTACCCGGCCGCGCACGCCGAGTACGCCGCCAGCAGCCCGTCGGTCGTCTCGCGGTCGGCCGGCCGCAGCGGCGCACGGACCGGGCCGGCCGGCAGGCCCAGTGCGGCCAGCAGGGCCTTGGCGGTGACCGTGCCGGGCAGTCCCGACGCCATCATCGACTCGATGAGGCCCATGGCGCGTCGCTGGAGGAGCGCGGCCCCGCCCGTGTCACCGGCGTCGAAGGCGTCGAGGACGGCGCGGAGCCGGCGGGGGACGACGTTGGCGACGGTGCTGACGTACCCGGCCGCGCCGACCGCGTACAGCGCGAGGATCTGCTCGTCGCAGCCGGCGTAGTAGGCCAGGTCGGTGCGGGAGAGCACCTTCTGGGTGCCGAGGAGGTCGTAGGAGCAGTCCTTGACGCCGACGATCCGGGGATGGCCGGCCAGCCGGATCAGCGTCTCCGGCTCGATACGGGTGCCGGTGCGGCCGGGGATGTCGTACAGCAGCACCGGTAGCCCGGAAGCGTCGGCGACCTCGCGGAAGTGCGCCTCCAGGGCGTCCTGCGGCGGCCGGCTGTAGTACGGGCTGACCACCAGCACCCCGTCGGCGCCCGCCTTCTCGGCGGCGAGGGCGAGTTCGACGGTGTGCCGGGTGTCGGCGGTGCCCACGCCCGCGACCAGCGGGACCCGGTCCCCGACCGCCGACCGTACGGCTCGCACCAGTTCCGACTTCTCGGTGTCCGTGGTGGTGGGCGACTCGCCCGTCGTGCCGGACAGGACGAGCCCGTCGCAGCCCTCCGCGACCAGGTGGGCGGCGAGCCGCCGCGCCCCGTCGAGGTCGAGCGCGCCCGATTCGGTGAAGGGCGTGACCATCGCACAGAGCGCGCGGCCGAAGGGAGGGGCGGGGGAGGGTGCGTTCGTCATGGAAGCAGTCTCGGCACCAGTATCGTGAAGCTCCACTTAAATCTGCTACGAGGTACGGATAAGGGACGCTGAGACGTCACCGACGGTCGAGCCCTCCGCGCCGCACGGGTAGCCGTCGGCCGCGCGGGTACCCGGGGGGTCGGAACCGAGAGGAGGCGGAACACGTGACCGGGACCATGCAGACCCGGCCCGTCCACGACGGGCACCGTACGGTCGGAGAACTCGTCGGTCAGGCGAGCGAACAGCTCTCGCGGCTCGTCCGGCAGGAGATGGCACTCGCCAAGGAGGAGCTGGCGGAGAAGGGGCGGCGCGCGGGCCGCGGCGGAGGGATGCTCGGAGCAGCGGGCGCGTTCGCGTACGCCGGGCTGCTCGCTCTCGCCGGCACGGGCGTGGCCGCCCTCTCGCTGGTGCTGCCGGTCTGGGCCGCGGCGCTGATCGTGACGGCGGTGCTGTTCGTGATCGCCGCCGTGCTGGGCGTCACCGGCCGCAGTCAGCTGCGGCAGGCCACGCCACCCAGGCCCGAGGCGGCTCTGGACAGCGTCAAGGCGGACGTCGAGGAGATCAGGGAAAGGGCGCACCGATGACGGACAGGCCGACCGCGGACGGCGCAGCGGAGCTGCGCAAGCAGATTGCACGGACGAGGAGCCAGCTCGGCAGCACGGTCGAGGAGCTGGCGGCGAGGACGGACCTCCGAGGCCGGGCCAAGGCCCGAGCGGCCGACCTCAAGGACCGCGCCGGCGCGATGACGGTCCAGCTCCGCAGCTCGGCGGCCCAGGCCGGCCACACGGTCCAGGTGAGGGCGAAGGACGCCGGGCACGTCGTGCAGGAGAAGGCGGCCCACGCCGGGCACACGGCCCGCGCGGAGGGCACCGTCCCGGCGCCGCTGAGCGCACCGGTCGGGTACGTGAGGCGGCACCCGCGACCGGTGGTGATCGTGGCCGCGGCGGCGGCGCTGATCGTGGCCGCCGGAGCGGCGTTCGGCCGTCGCCGCGCCTCGCGCTGCTAGACGACAGCCCTCGGTCGCGCTCAATACTGGACGACAGTCGCGAGACGAACACCGAGAGACGCACCCCGCGAGACGCACCCGCGAGACGCACCCGCGAGACGCACCCGCGAGACGGCAGAGCTGGACCCGGCACCCCCACTGCGGGTGCCGGTCCTTCGCTTGCCCCTGCCAGGACACCCGCCCGCCCGTCCGCCGACGCCCCCTCCACCGAACACTCAATCCGTCTGGACAAAAAAGAGCGGGTGCGGGCCCACGGCCCCGAGGGGCGACTCGTGGACGCCGTACTGGACTTCCGCAATCCGTACTTCATCGGGCTGCGCACGGACGAGGCCCTCATCCGCTTCTTCGGGCGCAACCACTGGGGTGCGCCGGTCGGCATCAGCGTCCACGACTTCGCCCCGGACGCCGATGCCCAGGCCGACGAACTGGCCTGGCAGGGCTGGCTGGACGGGGTGTTCAGCCAGCCCTGAGCCGCGATCGCGCGGTTACGGCCTGAACCGCAGCACCTGCGGGTCGTGGTCGCTGATCTGGTCGTTGAACTCCGAGTTGACGTGCACGCTGTCGTACTCGAAGTCGCAGCCGCGGCGGATCGACGGGCTGATCAGGATCTGGTCGAGGACCTGGCTGTTGCCCTGGTAGACGTACGAGTAACGCTCGCTCCTGGGCAGCGACTTGACCGCCGACCACAGCTCGCCGTCACCCTCCAGGAGCTTCGTCGTCCCGGAGAACTCGAAGTCGTTGATGTCGCCGAGCGCGATGACGGCGGCGTTCTTCTGGGTGTCGAGGATGTCCTTGACAAAGGCGTTGACCAGCGTCGCCTGCTCGTGGCGCTGGGTCTCCGAGCTGCGCACGACCGGCTGGTACTGCGCGGTCAGTCCCTGGTCGCCGCCCTTGGAGTTGAAGTGGTTGGCGATCACGAAGACCGTGCGGCCACGGAAGACGAACTCGCCGACCAGCGGCTTGCGGCTGGACTTCCAGGCCGCGTTCGCCGGGTCGATCCGGCCGGGGGAGACGGTCAGGGCCGCCTTGCCGCGCACCTCGGTGACACCGGCCGCGGTCGTGGCGTCCCCGCCCGCGCGGTCGGTGAAGGAGACGCGCTCCGGGTTGAACAGGAACACCTGGCGGATGTTCCCGCCCGGCTCACCGCCGTCGGTGTTGTTCGCCGGGTCGATCGAGCGCCAGTCGTAGCGGGGACCGCCCGCCGCGACGATCGCGTCGATCAGCTTGGCCACCGTCAGGCCGGCGGTGACCGTGCCGTCGTTCGTCGCACCGTTGTCGTCCTGGATCTCCTCCAGGGACACGACGTCGGGCGACTGGAGGTTGTTCACGATCGCGGCGGCGTGCGCGGCGAACGTGGCGTCGGACGGGTCGAGGTTCTCGACGTTGTACGTCGCGACCGCCAGTTCGCCGTTCTTCTGCTTCTGCGTCGTCTCCCGCTCCACACCGGCGCTCTTGAGCGTGCCGATCCGGTTGGCGACGACGGTGTAACCGCCGAACTGGTTGTAGTCCAGCGGGCCCGCCGTGGTGCCGGTCAGCTTGTCGCCGACGTTCGCCGCCGGGAAGTCGGCGACCGCGCCGAGCGACTGGATCTGGAGCCGACCGGTGTTCTGGGCGTCGTAGGAGCCGTAGACCGTGCCGCCGCGGCGGTTGCGGTTCTCCCACGGCTTCACCGTGACCCACAGCTCGGCGTACGGGTCGGTGGCGCCGACCACGCGGACGTCGGCGACCTGGACGTTCATGCCCTCCAGGGACTCGTAGTAGTCCAGGGCGTAGGTGCCGGGCCGCAGGGTGAGGGCGTTGACCGAGTTGTTCGCGGCGGGGTCGCCGGCCGGGGCGTAGGCCGCCGGCACCGACCGGGCGTCGACGACCGTCGCGGCCGGGACCGCGTTGCCGTTGGAGACCACGGCCACCGTCGGGCGGACGATCTCCGTCAGGGCCTGGTTGCCGGACGAGGTGCCGCCCGGGACGTACTCGGAGATCGTGCCGGAGACGGTGACGGCGTCACCGACGGCGACCTTCGGGACCGAGCTGGTGAAGACGAAGACGCCCTCACTGGTGGCCGGGTCGGCGTCCGGGTTCGGATCCTGGATCCAGAAACCCCTGGACGAGCCGTAGGTGCGCACGCCGGTGACGATTCCGGTCACGTCCGTGACCTGCTTGCCGGCGTACGGCGAGATGCGGGTGGTGCCCTGGATGTCGTGGATGCGCACCGAGTCCGCGTGCGCGGGCGAGGCGACGACGACGGCCGACGCGGCCGAGCAGACGGCGGCGACGGTGAGCGCGGCGAGCCGCGCGGAAGACCTGCTAGGCAAGGGGTTCCCTCCGGGGACGTACATGAGCGCCGGGACGAGGGTGAGACGTGGGGCGCGGATGACGCGCGTAGAAACCAGTGAACACCTGTCCCCCCAACTTCTACGCGCGTCAATCTCCTGCCTGGCCAGCCCAGTTGTCAAGGTTTGAGCCATGTACGAGACCTGACCGGGAGATGAACCGGACGGCATGGGCGCAAACCCGTCTAGGCTGGGTGACCGAGTGGCACCACGCGTCCGAGGAGAACAGGCCGATGTCAGACAGCTCCCCCCTGCCGCCGGTGCGGCTGCACCCCGAAGCGGAGCTGGCGCGCGACGCGCTGTCCACGCCGTTGCTCTCCCGGGCCGCCCGCCTCGCCCGCTGGGCCGGACCCGACACCCGCGTCGACGCGGGCGGCGGACTCGTCCACGAGCAGCTGCCGGCCGCGGCCGAACTGCTCGGGCTCACCGGCGACGACGCCGCCGCCCACGCCGCCGAGGCCTGGCGGGTGGCCGTGGACACCGGGCTCGTCGAGGTCACCGACGAGGAGGCCGGCACCGTCGCCGCGGGCGAGGACCTGCCCCTGCTCACCGGCGGCTCCCCGCACGACATCCTCACCGTCTGGCTCGCCGCCCTGGAGGCCGTCCTCGCCGACGCGACCGTGCCCGACCTCGACGACCTGGCCGAGGCCATGGACGAGAGCGGCGAGATCGACTTCTCCCGGCTGGACTGGGACCCCGAGAGCGAGGCCGCCTTCCTCGACGGCGTGCTCGGCAACCTCTACCTGCTCACCGTCACCGAGGACGGCCCCGGCGACGGCCCCGTCCCGCTGCCCGCCCTCGCCGCCTCCATGATCGTCCCCGGCGACCTGGGCGAGCCCACCAACGACATGCTGGAGCAGATCTCCGACGCGATGATGCGTCTCGACGACCAGTTCCGGCTCCTGGAGCCGATCGGGCTGGTCGCCTACCAGCCCGTCGACGAGGCCCTCATGGGCGACCCCGAGGAGGAGCCCGCCGCCCCCCTCGACGAGACCGACGTCTCCCGCTACGGCATGGTCCGCCTCACCCCGCTCGGCCTCTACGGGCTCCGCGCCCGCCTTCTGGAGGCCGGCTTCGGCGCACCCGCCGTCGGCGACCTCGTCGACAAGGGCGCCGACGCCCTCCTCGACGGCAGCTCCGGGTACGGACCGCTCGCCGCTCGCGCCGAGACCCAACAATGGCTGGACCGGCGCGAACCCCTCGCCGCTGCCCAGGAGCTGCTCGCCGCCGCCCGCGGCTCCGACGAGGGCGCGCCGCTGCGCCGGCTGCGCTGCCAGCAGGCCCTGTCCCTCGTCGGCGCACAGGCCGAACCCGCCGTACGGGACGTCCTCGACGACCCCGAACTCGGCGGGCTCGCCCGGGTGTGGCTGAGCGAGTTGGGCGCCGCCGACGTACCGCCGCCCTCCGCGGACCTCGTCTACTGGCTCACCATCGACACCCTCGCCGCCCAACTGGCCGCCGAGGGCAACTCCGAGGAACTCCAGACCCTCCTCGAGGGACTCGCGCAGCAGCACAGCGGCTTCTTCGCGGCGGCCTGGCGGGTCGGCCACCCGGCCACCGCCGACGTCCTGGAGGCCATGGGACGTCTGCACCCGGACAAGCGGATCGCCAAGGAGGCCCGCAAGGCGGCGTTCAAGGCGCGCTCGCAGCAGGGGGGATGAGCCCGGAGAGCCGGGCGGCCGGGTGCGGGCCGGGTGAGCGGGCCCGCGCGCCTCTCGCGTCCGTGGCGCCGGCCCTGGGGTGTGGTTTCCGGGCGCCTGACGGGGCGCCCCCTGCGTTCAGTCGCAGCAGGGAGGGATGAGAGCGGAGAGCCGGGCGGCTGGGTGCGGGCCGGGTGAGCGGGCCCGCGCGCCCCTCGCGTCCGCGGCGCCGGCCCGGGGGTGTAGTTTCCCGGGCGCCTGACCAGGCGCCGCCCTGCGTTCAGCCGGTGTTCAGGGGCGAGGGAGACGGTTGCGCCGACGTCCGCCACCCTCCACGGCACACCAGCGTCTCAGGAGACAACATGTCGCTCACCCGCAGGGACTTCGCCAGGAAATCCGCGGTAACCGGTGCCGGTGTCGCGCTGGCGGGCAGCGTCGGCGCGCTCGCCAGCGCGCCGAACGCCCTCGCGTCCACGGACACCGAGACGGCGGACACCGGCAGCGAGGGCAAGGACTCGGCGGCCCACGGCGGAGTCGGCTACGGGCCGCTCCTCCCCGACCCGGACGGCATCCTCGCGCTGCCCGCCGGCTTCGACTACCGGATCATCACCTACAGCGGCAGGACCAAGCTGGAGTCGGGCGAACCCACGCCGTCCAACCACGACGGCACGGCCGCCTTCGAGGGCCCGCGCGGCACCACCCTCCTCGTCAACAACCACGAGCTGAAGGGCCCGCGCGCCAACTGGACGCACCCGGTGCCGCTCACCGAGGGCCTCGTCTACGACCCGGCCGCCTCGGGCGGCTGCACGGTCGTCGAGGTCCGCCCCGGCGGCCAGGTCGCCGAATGGGTCGGTATCGCCGGCACCTCCACCAACTGCGCGGGCGGCAGCACCCCGTGGGGCACCTGGCTGACCTGCGAGGAGAACTCAGACCGGGCCGGGGTCAACGGTATGACCAAGGACCACGGCTACGTCTTCGAGGTCGACCCCCGCGACCGGCGCGCCAACCGGGACCCCAAGCCCCTGAAGTTCTTCGGCCGTTACGACCACGAGGCCGTCGTCATCGACCCCAAGCGCGGCCACGCCTACCTCACCGAGGACGCCTCCAACCCCAACGGCCTGTTCTTCCGCTGGACCCCGCCGCGCGGCTTCGAGCACGGCCGCGGCAGGTTCCGCACCCTCGCCGACGACGCCGGCGTCCTCCAGGCCCCCAAGTGCTTCGACTCCGGCGGCCAGTTCGTCGACGACCTCTCCCGCGCCACGAAGACCGGCACGGTGTACGGCGTCGACTGGGTGGACGTCCCCGACCGCGACGCCGGGTCGGTCGCCGTGCGCAAGCAGTTCGCCGCCGGCGAGGTCACCCGCGCCCGCAAGCTGGAGGGCATGTGGTGGGGTGACGGCGGCGCGTACCTCGTCTCCTCGTACGCCCGCGCCGAGAGCCCCCTCCAGCACGACGGCCAGGTCTGGTTCTACGACCCCAAGCGCCGCACCCTCACCCTGAAGGTGCTCCTCGGCGTCAACCCCGACCCGTCGGCCGACGGAGCCTACGACGGCCCCGACAACATCACCGTCTCCCCCTACGGCGGTCTGGTCCTCGCCGAGGACGGCGAGGGCGTCTCCCACCTGTTCGGTGCCACCGACAGCGGCCGTACCTACCCGATCGCCCGCAACGACCTGAACGTCGGCACCGAGGAGGAGCCCGAGTACAGCGAGTTCGCCGGCGTCACCTTCTCCCCCGACGGCAGGACCCTGTTCGCCAACATCCAGGACCCCGGCATCCTGCTGGCGATCACGGGGCCGTGGAAGCGGCAGAAGCGCGCCTGATCGGCCGGCTCTACGCCCACCTGGGCGGCCAGCCGGCGCTCAACGCGTACAGCGCGCTGTTCTGACACGGCCGTGTTCGGGTACGGCCGTGTTCCGGGACGGCCGTGTTCCGGTACGGCCGTGTTCGGGTACGGCCGTGTTCTGCCGCCGCCGTCCGCAGCGTGGACCGCCGCCGTCCGACCGCGTCGGGATCGTCCTCGCTAAAGTACGGAGAGAGCCCCGGTGCGCGAGGAGTAACTGGATGACGCGGGTCAAGCCCATGCGTGCGGACGCTCGCCGCAACTACGAGCGGTTGCTGAAGGCGGCGGCGGAGGCCTTCGCCGAGCACGGGGAGGGCGCGTCCCTCGACGACATCGCCAAGCGGGCGGGGGTCGGCTCCGGCACGCTGTACCGGCACTTCCCCACCCGGCAGGCGCTGCTGGAGGCGGCGTACGTCGACCGGATCGAGGCGTTCGCCGTGCGCGCCGAGGTGCTCGCCGCACGGCTGCCGCCGGGTGAGGCGCTGGTGGAGTGGCTGAACGAGCTGTGCGTCGGCACGATCCAGGTGCGCGGCATGAAGGCACTGATGGGGTCCGCCGTCACTGACGGCAGTCTCGCCGCGGTCACCGCCTGCGGTACGACCGTGCAGGGCGCGGCGGCCAGGCTGGTGGAGGCGGCGCAGCGGGAGGGGACCCTGCGCGCGGACGTCGAGCCCGTCGAGGTGCTGCGGCTGGCGCACGGGGTGTCGACGGCGGCGGAGCTGGCCAACGGGGACGGCAGCAGCATCCGCCGGTACGTGTCGCTGCTGACGGAGGGACTCGGCCCCGCGCGGTGACCGAGAGCGGTGAGCCGTGGTGGTTAGCGGTGACGGTCGGCGGTGGGCGCCCCTGCCGGAGGGCGCCGCGCGCGTCGTCGGGGGCCGGGCCGGCCCGGAGGTCAGAGCGACTGTGCCGCCGGCTTCACCATGTTCCGGACCGTGCGGGCCTTCACGAAGTCGCCCATGGCCGTCATGTCCCACTCGCCGGTGAACTGGCGGATCAGCTTGGCCATCATCACGCCCGTCTGCGGCTCGGCGCTGGTCAGGTCGAAGCGGACCAGTTCCTCCCCGGTCGCGGCGTCCAGGAGCCGGCAGTAGGCCTTGGCGACCTCGGTGAACTTCTGGCCCGAGAAGGAGTTGACCGTGAAGACCAGGCCCGTGACCTCCTGCGGGAGACGGCCCAGGTCGACGGTGATCACCTCGTCGTCGCCACCGCCCTCACCGGTGAGGTTGTCGCCGGAGTGCTTGATCGCGCCGTTGACGATGGACAGCTTGCCGAAGTAGCAGCTGTCGATGTGGTTGCGCTGAGGGCCGTACGCGATGACCGAGGCGTCCAGGTCGATGTCCTTGCCGCGGTACGCCGGCTCCCAGCCGAGGCCCATCTTGACCTGCGAGAGCAGCGGGCTGCCGCCCTTCACCAGGGAGACCGTCTGGTTCTTCTGGAGGCTGACCCGGCCCTTGTCCAGGTTGACCTTCCCGGCGCCGGGGGCGGGCGGTGCCGGGGGAGCGGGCGGGGCGGCCATCGGCGAGGCGGGCGGGGTGACCGGAGGCTGCGTCGTGGGCCGGGGGCGGGGCGACCGGCTGGGCCGGGGCTGCCGCCGCGGGCTCCTCCACCGAGACGCCGAAGTCGGTGGCGATGCCGGCCAGACCGTTGGCGTAGCCCTGGCCGACCGCTCGGGCCTTCCAGACGCCGTTGCGCAGGTAGATCTCCACGACCACCAGGGCCGTCTCGGCGCCCAGCCGCGGGGGCGTGAACGTGGCCAGGACGCTGTTGTCGTCGGCGCCGCGGATCGTGGCCGTCGGTTCGACGCCCTGGAAGGTCTGGCCTGCCGCGTCCGGGCTCGCGGTGACGACGATCTTCTCGATGCCCGGGGGCAGCGCGGAGGTGTCGACGATGATCGCGTCCGGGGCTGTGCCGGCGCCGGAGCGGTAGGTCACGCCGGGGCCGGTCGGCTGGTTGTAGAAGATGAAGTCGTCGTCGGAGCGCACCTTGCCGTCGGCGGTGAGCAGCAGGCCCGAAACGTCGAGGCGCACGGGGGCGGCGACGTCCACCGCCACGCGGGCGACGGGGAGAGGGATGTTCGAGCCGGGGGTCATAGCTGTCATGTCGGGTGAACGAGCGAGGCCGTTTTGCCGTTCCCTTACTTTCGCCATTCGGGTGGGGCGGGGGAGAGAAGGGGAGCGGGTGTGCCCCCGGACGGGCGAGAGGAGGGGAGCGGGTGCGCCCCCGGACCGGCGGGACATCCGGCCGGCGTTCGGGTCATGGCCTACGGCACCACCACGATCTTGCGGCCCACGCCCGCGGCGAACTGGTCCAGGGCCTCGGGGTAGCGGGTCAGGGGAAGGCGGTCGCTGATGAGGATCTCGGGGTCGAGGACACCGTTCGCGAACAGTTCCGCCGCACGTTCGAAGCTGTGGAGGACGGCCATCGAGCCCGTGATGGTGATCTCCTGGTTGTAGATGCGGTACGGGTCGATGCTGACCCGCGTCGCGTAGTCGGCCACGCCGAACTGGAGGAACGTACCGGCCTTGGCGACCCGCTCCAGTCCGTCCTGGATCGCCGCCGCGTTGCCGGTCGCGTCCACGACCACGTCCCAGCCCCGGGGCCGTTCCAGCTCGTCCGCGTCGACCGCCGACGCCGAGACGCCGAGCCGGCGGGCGGTCTCCAGCCGGGCCGGGTTCACGTCGACCACGTCCACGCTCGCCGCGCCCGTGCGTTTGGCCAGCTCCAGCATCATCAGGCCCATCGTCCCGGAGCCGTAGATCAGCACGTGCGCGCCCAGCCGGGAGCGCAGGACGTCGTAGCCGCGCACGGCGCACGACAGGGGTTCCACCAGGGCCGCGTCCTCGGTGCGGACGTGTTCGGGCAGCTTGACGCAGTTCGCCACCGGCGCGACCGCGTACTGGGCCGCGCCGCCGGCCGTCGTCACGCCGATCGCCGCCCAGCGCTCGCAGAGGTTGTTGTGGCCGGTACGGCAGTAGCGGCACTCGTGGCAGTACAGGGACGGGTCCACGGCCACCCGGTCGCCCACCGTCACCTCGGTGACCTGGGTGCCGGTCCCGACCACCGTGCCCGCGAACTCGTGGCCCGGCACGATCGGCAGCTCGGGGGCGAACTCGCCCTGGAGGATGTGCAGATCGGTGCCGCACAGTCCGCAGGCGGCGACCTCGACGACGACCTCGCGGGGACCGGGCGTCGGGTCCGGGACCTCGGTGACGACGGCGCGGCCCACGGACTCGATGACGGCGGCCTTCATTTCACGGCTCCCAACGACAGGCCCTGGACCAGTTTGTCCTGGGCGGCGAACCCCGCGGCGAGCACCGGCAGGGAGATGACGAGCGACGCTGCGCACACCTTCGCCAGGAACAGGCCCTGGCTGGTGATGAAGCCGGTCAGGAAGACGGGGGCGGTCTCGGCGACGACCCCGGTGAGGACCCGGGCGAACAGCAGCTCGTTCCAGCTGAAGATGAAGCAGATCAGGGCCGTCGCGGCGATTCCGGGAAGGGCGATCGGGGCCACCACGCGCGCGAGGATCGTCGGCAGCCGCGCCCCGTCCACCCGTGCCGCCTCGATGATCGCCACCGGCACCTCGGAGAGGAAGGACTGCATCATCCACACCGCGATCGGCAGGTTCATGGAGGTGTAGAGGATGACCAGGAGCCAGATGTTGTCGAGCATCCCCGTGTTCCTGGCGAACAGGTAGATGGGCAGCAGGCCCGCGACCACCGGCAGCATCTTCGTCGACAGGAAGAAGAACAGGACGTCCGTCCACTTCTTCACCGGGCGGATCGACAGCGCGTACGCAGCCGGGAGGGCGAGCAGCAGGACGAACAGGGTCGAGACGACCGACGCCACCGTCGAGTTGACCAGCGCCGGCCACGGGCTCGCGCCGCCGCCCGTGCCGAAGAACTCGCGGTAGCCGTCCAGGGTCAGGGCGGCGGTGAAGGAGGGCGGGTTGGTCGCCGCGTCCTGCTCCGAGTGGAAGGAGGTCAGCGCCATCCACGCGAGGGGCAGGAAGAAGACGATCCCGGCCAGCCAGGCCAGCAGGCCGAGACCGGCGCCCTTGCGGCGGGCCGGTACGGTCGATGCGCTCATGCGCGCGACACCTCCTCGCGGAACAGGGACGACACCACGCGCAGGGCGAAGGTGGCGATGACGATCGAGCCGATGACCACCAGGACGCCCGCGGCCGAGGCGAGGCCGTTCTCGTGGGCCTGGTAGAAGCTCTGGTAGACGGTGTAGGGCAGGTTGGCGGTGCCCAGACCGCCGGACGTGATCGTGAAGACGGCGTCGAAGTTCTGCACGATGTAGATCGAGCCGAGCAGGGCGCCCAGTTCGAGGTAGCGGCGCAGGTGCGGGAGCGTCAGGTAGCGGAAGATCTGCCAGTCGCTCGCGCCGTCCACGCGCGCGGCCTCCATCTGCTGCTGGTCCCGGCTCTGGAGGCCGGCGAGCAGGATCAGCATCATGAACGGCGTCCACTGCCACACCAGCGAGGCCTCGATCGCGAGCAGCGGGGTGCTGGAGATCCAGTCCGGCTGCGGGCCGCCGACGTAGTGCAACAGGCCGTTCAGCAGCCCGTACTCGGGGTTGTAGAGGACGTGCTTCCACAGCAGTGCGGCCGCGACCGGGACGACCAGGAAGGGCGCGATGAGGAGGGTGCGCACCACGCCCCGGCCGCGGAACCTGCGGTCCAGGAGCAGGGCGAGGGCCAGGCCCAGGACCAGGCTGGCCAGGACCACGGCGACCGTCAGCAGGACCGTCGTCCACACGGAGTGGCGCAGGTCGGAGTCGGTGAGCACCTGCTGGTAGTTGTCGAGGCCGGTGAAGCTGCGGGCGTCGGGGTAGAGGGCGTTCCAGTCGAAGAAGGAGATCACCAGCGTGGCCACGAACGGCAGCTGGGTCACGGCGATCATGAAGATCAGGGCGGGCAGCAGCGGGGCGCGGGTGGCCCAGGCGCGCAGCCGGGCGGAGGGCTGACGCCGGGTCGGTACGGGAGTGGTGGCCAGGGGGGCCGTCGTCGTGGCGGTCATCGTCCCTCGTACTCCTCGGAGATGCGCTCGGCGAGCCGTTGGGCCTTCTTCAGGGCCGACTCGACGGACTGGCGTCCGGCGATGGCCGCGCTGATCTCCTGGGAGACCTTGGTGCCGAGGTCCGTGAACTCGGGGATGCCGACGAACTGGATGCCGGGCGCGGGCCGCGGCTGCACGCCGGGGTCGTGGGGACGGGCGCCCTCGATGGCCTCCTTCGTCCGCTCCTGGAAGGCGGACGCCTCGGCGCGGTAGGCGGCGTTGGCGTAGGTCGAGGCGCGCTTGCCGGCGGGGACGTTCGACCAGCCGATCTCCTCGCCGACCAGTTGCTCGTACTCCTTGCCGGAGGCCCAGGAGACGAACTGCCAGGCCTTGTCGGTGTTGCGGGAGGCCTTCTGGATGCCCCAGGCCCAGGTGTAGAGCCAGCCGGAGGTCCGGGTCCGCTCCACGGGGGCGGGGGCGTAGCCCATGTCCCCCTTGACCGGGGAGTTCGCCGCCTCCAGGGAACCGGCGGCGGAGGTGGCGTCGTACCACATGGCGGCCTTGCCCTGGGTCATGTTGTTGAGGCACTCGGCGAAACCGGACTGGGCGGCGCCGGACTCGCCGTGCTCGCGGACCAGGTCGACGTAGAACTTCACCGCCTTCCCGAACTCGGGGGAGTCGAGGCGTGCCTTCCAGTCCTGGTCGAACCAGGTGCCGCCGAAGGTGTTCACGACGGTGGTGAGCGGTGCCATGACCTCGCCCCAGCCGGGCAGTCCGCGCAGACAGATGCCCTTCATGCCGGGCTCGGCCCCGTCGGCCTTCGCGGCCAGTTCGGCCACCTGGGTCCAGGTGGGGCGCTCGGGCATCGTCAGGCCGGCCTTGGCGAAGACGTCCTTGCGGTACATCAGGAAGGAGGACTCGCCGTAGAAGGGCTGGCCGTAGCGCCTGCCGTCGTCGGCGGTGAGGGACTCGCGCATCGGGGCGAGGATGTCCCGCTCGTCGTAGCCGGGGTCCTCGGCGACGTAGGAGTCCATCTCGTGCAGCCAGCCGTTGCGGGCGTAGATCGGTATCTCGTAGTTGGACAGGGTCGCCACGTCGTACTGGCCCGCCTGGTTGGCGAAGTCCTGGCTGATCTTGTCGCGGACGTCGTTCTCCGGCAGGACGGTGAAGTTGACCTTGATGCCGGTGTCCTTGGTGAAGTGGGCGGCGGTGAGTTTCTGCAGATCGGTCATCTGCGGGTTGTTGACCATGAGGACGTTGAGGGAATCGCCGCCTGATCCGGCCCCGCCGGCCCCGGTCCAGCAGCCGGAGAGCAGCGGGGCGAGCAGCGTCCCTGCGGCGGCCAGGGCGAGCGTGGCTCGCGGGGGCCGCCGTCGGCTCGGGGTTCGCATGGATCACTCCTGGACGTATGGGGAGACGTGTGGGGAGACGAAGGCGTGAGGGGGTAGGGGGATGTCGTTGTGGGGGTAGGGGTGGGTCGGTTTTCTGGACGCGCACTTCCTTTGGTGCGTTGGCTTTCCGGACGCGCACTCCCGTGGTGCGTCGGCTTTCCGGACGCGCCCTCTCGCGGCGCGTGGGATCTTCAGACGCGGATGACCTGCGGACCCAGCAGGGAGTAGCGGTGGGCCTCGGGGGCCGGCAGCAGGGTGCTCGTCACGATCGCCTCCAGCGTGCCGACCTCGGCGAACCGGCAGAAGCTGACCGCGCCGAACTTGGTGTGCACGCCGACGAAGACCGTGCGGCGCGCGGCCCGCACCGCCTGTGCCTTGACCTCGCCGACAGCCGGGTCGGGGGTGGTCAGGCCGTGTTCCCGGGAGATGCCGTTGGCGCCGATGTAGGCGAGGTCGACGACGAAGCCGGCGAGCATCTTGGTCGTCCAGTGGTCCACCGTCGCCAGGGTGCCGGCCCGGACCCGGCCGCCCAGCAGCAGGACGGACACGGTGCCGGTCTCCGCGAGGGCGCCCGCGACCGGCAGGGACGCGGTGACCACGGTCAGCGGCCGGTCGCGGGGCAGTGCCTCGGCGATGAGCTGCGGGGTGAAGCCCTCGTCGACGAAGACCGTCTCGGCGTCCCCGAGGAGTCCGGCCGCCGCGGTGGCGATCCGCCGCTTCTCGGGCACGTGACTGGTGGCGCGGAAGGCGAGGGTCGTCTCGAAACCGGCGCTCTCCACGGGATACGCGCCGCCGTGCGTGCGGCGCACCAGGCCGTGGTCCTCCAGGGCGCGCAGATCCCGCCGCACGGTCTCCTTGGCCACGCCCAGTTCGATGGCGAGCGCGGCGACGTCGACCGAGCCGGTGGCGCGCGCGGCCCGCACGATCTCCCGCTGGCGCTCCTCCGCCGTCCTCGGGGTCAATGCCGTCACCTCGCTTCCTGCCCGTTCGGGCCCGGTGGGGCCCATGGGGGAAGTTCTACAGCGGGGTACGGGTGGTGACCAGGCCTGTCGCGGGCCCGATACGGTCCGTCTGTGCCCGTTCTCCGCGGGCGGTGCCCGCCGCGGACCTGCACGGCTGCGGCGCCGGGCGGTGGATCGGGCAGCACGGATGCCCGTACACGGCGGCGGGCGGGCCCGTTCGGTCGCCGCCGCCGCGTGATGCTCTCGTGGTGTCAGTACGGCCAGATCGGCGGGTCGCTGACGAAGTGGCCGCCGAGGTGGGCGTGCGCGATGTTCCCGGGGTCCAGCTCGCCCTGCTCGGCGATCAGCTTCTCGGCCCACGGCTCGGAGTCGTCCTCCGGCTCGTAGCCGAGCGCCCGCGCGCTGGTCAGGTCCCACCACAGCCGGGTGTTGGCGGAGGAACCGTGGACGACGGTGTGGCCGACGTCCTCGGCGGTCAGGGCCGCGTGGAAGAGGCGGGCGCCGTCGGCGGGGCTCATCCACACCGACAGCATCCGCACGCTGGTGGGCTCCGGGAAGCAGGAGCCGATACGCACCGACACGCTCTCCAGGCCGTGCTTGTCCCAGTAGAACTGGGCGAGATCCTCGCCGAAGGCCTTGGACAGGCCGTAGAAGGTGTCCGGGCGGTGCGGGGTCTCGACGGGGATGAGGGGGTCGTCGCCCTGGGGGCGGGGGGTGAAGCCCACCGCGTGGTTGGAGGACGCGAAGACGATGCGCCGCACGCCTTCCTCGCGGGCGGCCTCGTACAGGTGGTGGGTGCCGACGATGTTGGCGCCGAGGATCTTCTCGAAGGGGGCTTCCAGGGAGATGCCCGCCAGGTGGATGATCGCGTCGACGCCCCGTACGGCCTCGCGCACGGCGTCCCGGTCGGCGAGGTCCGCGACGATCGCGTCCGGCTCGCCCTCGATCGGGCGCAGGTCCAGCAGGCGCAGCTCGTAGCCGTACGCGGGGAGCAGTTCCCGCATCAGGGTGCCGAGGCCTCCGGCGGCGCCGGTCAGTAGGACGGTGCGCGGAGCGGGCATCCTCGGGTCTCCTTGGTCGTCGGGGGCGACGGGTCAACGGGTGCGACGGGGGGCGGCGGGTGCGACCGGCGCGCCGGCCGCGGTGGGCGAGTGGCCCGGTGGCCGTATGCGTGGACGTTATTCACATGCGTGGACACGCTAAGGATCTCCCGCCCGCCGCGTCAAGTCTCTCGCGGAGCCGGCGAATCCGCCCCCGTCTGGTGGTTTGTGCGCTTGACCGGGGCTTGGAGGCCTTCATAGGGTGAGTTCGTTCATAGATGTGGACATCAGTCAGAGGAACGCACGCGTCGTCCTAGGGAGAGCCCGTGACGCCAGCCCCGCTCGCCGAACGTCTGCGCGTCCCCACCGGACCGCTGTTCTTCCCCGTCACCGCCTACGGCCTCGACGGCTCCCTCGACCTCGACGCCTTCCGCGCGCACATCCGCCGCGGGATCGAGGCCGGGGCGGCGGCGGTCTTCGCCTGCTGCGGCACCGGTGAGTTCCACGCGCTCACCCCCGAGGAGTTCGAGACGTGCGTGCGCGCGGCGGTGGACGAGACGGCCGGACGCGTGCCCGTCGTCGCGGGCACCGGCTACGGGACCGCGCTCGCCGTGCGTTACGCGCGCCTCGCGCACGCCGCCGGCGCGGACGGGCTGCTCGCGATGCCGCCGTACCTGGTGATCGCCGGCCAGGAGGGGCTGCTGCGGCACTACCAGGAGGTGGCCGGCGCGACCCCGCTCCCGGTGATCGTCTACCAGCGCGACAACGCCGTCTTCACCCCCGACACGGTCGCCGGACTGGCCCGCACGGACGGGATCATCGGGCTCAAGGACGGGCTCGGCGACCTCGACCTCATGCAGCGCATCGTCAGCGCCGTCCGCACCGAGGCCCCCGGCGACTTCCTCTACTTCAACGGACTGCCGACCGCGGAGCAGACCCAGCTCGCCTACGCCGCCATCGGCGTCACCCTCTACTCGTCCGCCGTGTTCTGCTTCGCCCCCGAGATCGCCCTCGCCTTCCACCGGGCGCTCGCCACCGGCGACGAGGACACCGCGCACCGTCTGCTCGACGGCTTCTACCGCCCCTTCGTCGAACTGCGCGCGCAGGGGCGCGGCTACGCGGTCTCCCTCGTCAAGGCGGGCGTGCGGCTGCGCGGCCTCGACGTGGGCGAGGTGCGGCCCCCGCTGCACGAACCGGGCGAGGACCATGTCAAGCAGCTCGCGCAGCTGGTCGAGCGCGGGTACGCGCTGCTGGAGGAGGGCGAGTGAAGGCGTCGGCGTTCGTCTACCCCTGGGACGTCAACGGCGACCCGCGGGCCCCGGGCCGCATCGCCGCCCTCGGCGTCGGGCAGGTCACCCTGGCCGCCGCCTACCACTCCACCCGCGCCCTCACCCCGCGCCACCCCCGCCACCGCATCGTGACCGCCGAACACGCGGCCGTGCTGTACCCGGTGGACAGCCGCTGGGACGGCCGCGCCCTGCGCCCCCACCCGGCCGGCGACTGGGCCCCCGGCGACGCCTACGGCGAGGCCGCCGCCGCGCTCGCGGAGGCGGGTCTGGAGGTGCACAGCTGGGTCGTCCTCGCGCACAACTCCCGCCTGGGCGCCGAGCACCCGGACACCTCCGTCGTCAACGCGTACGGCGACCGCTACCCGTGGGCCCCGTGCATCGCCCAGCCCGCCACGCGCGCGTACCTCGTCGACCTGGCCGCCGAGGCCGCCGTACGGCCCGGCACGGCCGGCACCGAACTGGAGTCCCTCGGCTGGTACGGCCTCCAGCATCTGCACGCCCACGACAAGACCGGCGGGGTCGGCCTCGGTGAGGCCGGGCAGTACCTCATGTCGCTCTGCTTCTGCCCCGCCTGCCGCGCCGGGTACGGCGAGCGGGGCCTGGACGCCGACGGCCTTGCGGCGGCCGTACGGACCGCACTGGAACCGGTGTGGCAGGGGCTGCCGGACGACGGGGGCTGGGCCGGAGTGGAGAAGCTGCTCGGCACGGAGCCGGCGGCGGCCACGCGCGCGTGGCGGGACGCGACCGCCCGCTCGCTCCAGGAGGAGGCCGTCGCGGCCGTCCGCGCGGCGGCGCCCGAGGGCTTCCAGGTGCTGCTGCACGCCGACCCGGTGTCGTTCCACGTGGGCGCCAACCCGGGTGTCGACCCCGCGCACATCCTGTCCGTCGCCGACGGTGTGGTCGTCCCCTGCGCGGGCGGACCCGCCCTCCTGACACCCTTCGCCGCACAGCGCCGCCCATCCGCCGTGATCGCCGCCAACCTCACCGTCGTCTCCGGCATGGGCGGCAGCCCCGGCACGCTCGCCGCGGACGCGGCACGCGCGCGTGAACTGGGCGCCACGGAGATCCGGCTCTACCATGCCGGACTGGCATCGGACGGCGATCTGGAGGACGTCCGCGAGGGGCTCGGCGCGGTCTGAGCCGACACGGCCGGCCGCGGAGCCGTTCGGGACCGCGGCGAAGTCGCCGCCCGTCCCGCGATGAGTTCGTGCCGCCCCACCGGTCTCTCCTTCAGACACCCACCGGAGGAGCGGCAGATGACCGACACCGACACCCACACCGACACCGACACCCACACCGACACCGACACGGCGATCCTCGATTTCGGACCCCAGACGCGGATCGTGGCCCGGCTCGTGGCGGGCGTGCGGGACGAGCAGCTCGGGGACGCGACCCCCTGCCCCGCGTACGCGGTCCGCAACCTGCTGGGCCACCTCACGGGTCTCACCGTCGCCTTCCGTGACGCCGCCCGCAAGGATCTCGGTCCGACCACCGACACCCCGCCGGACACCGCCGTGCCCGACATCGCCCCCGGCTGGCGCGAGGAACTGCCCCACGTCCTCGACGAACTCGCCGAGGCCTGGCGCGACCCCGCCGCCTGGACCGGCACGACCCGTGCCGGCGGGGTCGACCTGCCCGGCGAGGTCGCCGCCGCCGTGACCATCGACGAACTGGTCGTCCACGGCTGGGACCTCGCCCGCGCCACCGGCCAGGAGTACGTCCCCGACCCGCCCGCGCTCCGGGCGTGCCACGCCTTCGTCCTGGAGGTCGCCGAGGACCCGACGGGCGGCGGAGGCATCTTCGGCCCCGTGGTACCGGTCTCACCGGACGCCCCGCTCCTGGACCGCGTGATCGGCCTGAGCGGGCGCGACCCGGGCTGGACTCGCGCAGGGGTGTGACCTCGGGCGGTCGGCCGGGTTGGGGGGTGGCAGTGACCTGTGTCGATGCCGGTGCCGGTTCCGGTGAGCGGGGGAGCGCGGCCGGGCGGGGGGCGGCCCGCGGTGGTGCCGTTCGGGCTGGTTGGACGGCACCCGGGCGGGTGCCGTTCGGGCTGTATGGACACGGCACCCGCGCGGGCGCCGTTCGGGCTGGACGGCGGCGGTCGGGCGGTCCGCGCGGGCGGCGTCCGCGCCGTGCGGTCCGGGCGGGACGGTGTGAGCGGGAGCCGACGGGTCGGGACGCAGTCACCCGGTGGGCTCCGGGCCGGCCCCGGTGACCCGGTGTGGCCCCCCTGACCCGGGCCGCCCAGCACCCGCTCCGCCGCCCGGCGTGGCCCCAGGCGGGCTCACGCCCCGGAGCCCACCGTGACCCGTACGCCGTGGCCGCTCCCGCGCGGGCGACCGTGGCCGGACGTGACCCTGGCGCGTTCCGCCCGTGTGGCTCGTACTCTCCCGACCATGCCTCTCCATCTCACCGTCCTCGGTACCGCCTCTCCGCACCCCGGGCCGGGGCGGCCCTGTTCCGGCTATCTCGTGCGGGGCGGGGGTGCCGAGGTATGGGTGGACGCGGGACCGGGTACCTTCGCGGAGTTGCAGCGGCACACGGATCCGCGTCGGCTCACCGCGATCTGGATCTCCCATCTGCACGCCGATCACAGCGCCGATCTCCTCGCCGCCGCCTACGCGTTCGCCTACGGCGGCATGACCCCGCCGGCCCCGATCCCGGTGTACGCGCCCCGCGACTGCGCCGGGCGCCTGGCGGGCTTCCTCGGGCGGCGGGACGTACGGTTCCTGGACGGAATCCTCGAGTTCAGGCCGCTGTACGACGGTCACACCGTCCGCCACCGGGACCTCCGGCTCACCTCCCGCTCGGTGGTCCACGACACCGAGGCGTACGGGCTGCGCGCCGAGTGCCAGGGCAGCGTCCTCGCCTACTCGGGGGACAGCGGACTGTGCGACGCGCTCACCGAACTCGCGGTGGGCGCGGACCTGTTCCTGTGCGAGGCCGACCTCGACGCGCATCGCGAAGGCGAACAGCGCGTGCACCTCACGCCGGAGGACGCGGGCGCCTGCGCGAAGGGCGCGCGGGAACTGCTCATCACCCACGTGGGGCCCACCCTCACCCGGGAGGCCGCGGCCGGCCGCGCCGCCCTGGTCTTCGGCGGGCGGACCGCCGCCGCGCACGAGGGCGACACCTTCTCCCTCTGAGGGGCCGGGAAAAAGCAACCTCGACTTCCTTTGTCAGAAGCATTGACGAAACACGGGGCCCCTCCTACCTTCAAGCCGTCGTACTTCGTACGTCATATATGAGACGCGATACGCGAGATCAGATACGCGACACCGAGAGGCGCGCATGACCTCTGTGCCCACGCCGATCCCCTCCCGCACGCAGTACGTGCTGGAGGAGATCAAACGCCGCATCCTCACCGGGCGGCTGACGCCAGGTCAGGCGCTGGTCGAGACCGAACTGGCCGCGCAGTTCGGGGTCTCCAAGACCCCGGTGCGCGAGGCGCTCAAGACCCTGGCCGGCACCGGACTGGTCGTCATGAGCCAGTACAAGGGCGTCACGGTGCGCATGGTGGACGCGGACATGGCGCGCGAGGTCTACGACGTGCGACTGCTCCTCGAACCCGAGGCGCTGAAGCGGGCCGTGAAGCGCGGCGCCTCCCTGGACGCCGCCCGCGCGGCGCTCACCATGGCCGACGGGGCGACCGACACCGCCGAACGCTCCCTGGCCAACCGGGAGTTCCACCGCGCCCTGTACCTGCCGTGCGGCAATCCGCTGCTCGGCCGGATGCTCGACGAGGTCCGCGACCAGGCCGCCCTGGTCTCGGCCGTCGCCTGGGCCGCCTCGCCCTCGTGGGAACGGGAGGCGGGGGAGCACCGCGAGATCCTGCGGCTCGCCCTGGACGGCGACGCCGACGGCGCGGCCCGCGCCCTGCACGCCCACATCGCGTCGTTCGTACGGAGAGCGTTCCCCGACGCCCGGACAGAGGAAGGTCAGGAATGAGCAGCGTGGCGTTCGAGACCCAGCGTGCGGCCCTGGCCGACGTCGTGGCCATCCCGGTGACCCCGTTCGCCGAGGACGGCTCCGTCGACCAGGACGCCCACCGGGCCCTGCTGCGCCGTCTGCTCGACGGCGGGATCAGGACCCTCACCCCCAACGGCAACACCGGCGAGTTCTACGCCCTCACCCCCGAGGAGCGTCGCCTGGTGACCGAGCTGACGATCGAGGAGGCCCGGGACCGGGCGGCGATCCTGGTCGGCGTCGGGCACGACGTGCCCACCGCGGTCGCCTCCGCCCGTCACGCCCGTGAGCTGGGAGCCGGGATGGTGATGGTCCACCAGCCCGTCCACCCCTACGTCTCGCAGAGCGGCTGGGTCGACTACCACCGGGCCATCGCCGAGTCGGTGCCCGAGCTGGGCGTCGTCCCGTACATCCGCAACGCGCAGCTCGCCGGTGCCCGCCTCGCCGAACTCGCCGACGTCTGCCCGAACGTGATCGGCGTGAAGTACGCCGTCCCGGACGCCGCCCGCTTCGCCGCGTTCGCCCGCGACGCGGGGCTCGAACGGTTCGTCTGGGTGGCCGGACTCGCCGAGCCGTACGCCCCCTCCTACTTCTCCGCGGGCGCCACCGGCTTCACCTCGGGGCTGGTGAACGTCGCCCCGGCCGTCTCGCTGAACATGGTCGAGGCGCTGCGCTCCGGCGACTACCCGGCCGCGATGAAGGTCTGGGAGCAGATCCGCCGCTTCGAGGAGCTGCGCGCGGCCAACGGCTCCGCCAACAACGTCACGGTCGTCAAGGAGGCCCTCGCCTCCCTCGGACTGTGCCGCCGCGAGGTCCGCCCGCCGAGCCGGCCGCTGCCCGAGGCGGACCGGGCCGAGGTCGCCGAGATCGCCGCGGGGTGGTCCATATGACCGAGCCCGTCCGCAGGCGCCCCGAGGACCTGCGGAGCCACCAGTGGTACGGCACGGAGGGACTGCGTTCCTTCAGCCACCGCGCCCGCACCCGCCAGCTCGGCTATCTGCCCGAGGAGCACCTCGGCAAGCCGGTCGTCGCGATCCTCAACACCTGGTCGGACATCAACCCCTGTCATGTGCATCTGCGCGACCGGGCGCAGGCGGTCAAGCGGGGCGTGTGGCAGGCGGGCGGTTTCCCGCTGGAGTTCCCGGTCTCCACGTTGAGCGAGACCTTCCAGAAGCCGACCCCGATGCTCTACCGCAACCTGCTGGCGATGGAGACCGAGGAACTGCTGCGGTCGTACCCGGTGGACGGCGCCGTCCTGATGGGCGGCTGCGACAAGACGACGCCCGCCCTCCTCATGGGCGCCGCCAGCGCCGACCTGCCGACGGTCTTCGTGCCGGCCGGCCCGATGCTGCCGGGCCACTGGCGCGACGAGGTCCTCGGCTCCGGCACCGACATGTGGAAGTACTGGGACGACAAGCGGGCCGGCCTGATCGGTGACTGCGAGATGGCCGAGCTGGAGAACGGCCTCGCGCGTTCGCCCGGCCACTGCATGACGATGGGTACGGCGTCCACCCTGACGGCGGCCGCCGAGGCGCTCGGCGTCACCGTCCCGGGGGCCTCCAGCATCCCGGCCGTGGACTCGGGGCACGACCGGATGGCGGCGAAGGCCGGCATGACGATCGTCGACCTCGTCCACCGGGACCGCAGGCTGTCGAGCATCCTGACCCGTGACGCCTTCGAGGACGCGGTGACGACCGTCCTTGGCCTCGGCGGCTCCACCAACGCCGTGATCCATCTGATCGCCATGGCGGGCAGGTCGGGAGTCAAGCTCACGCTGGACGACTTCGACCGCATCGCCCGTACGGTCCCGGTGCTCGCCAACGTACGGCCGGGCGGACAGACGTACCTGATGGAGGATTTCCACTTCGCCGGCGGTCTGCCCGGGTTCCTCTCCCGCATCACCGACCTGCTCCACCTGGAGCGGCCGACCGTGTCGTACGACACGATGCGCGAGCAGCTCGACGGGGCACAGGTGCACAACGACGACGTCATCCGGCCGCGGGACAACCCGGTCGCCGACGAGGGCGGGGTCGCCGTCCTGCGCGGCAACCTGTGCCCGGACGGCGCGGTGATCAAGCACATCTCCGCCGAGCCGCACCTGCTCAAGCACACCGGCCCCGCCGTCGTCTTCGACGACTACCGGACCATGCAGCGGACCATCGACGACCCGGACCTCGGCATCACCGCCGACACCGTGCTGGTCCTGCGCAACGCCGGCCCCAAGGGCGGTCCGGGCATGCCCGAGTACGGCATGCTGCCCATCCCCGACCGTCTGCTCAGGCAGGGCGTGCGGGACATGGTCCGGATCTCCGACGCCCGGATGAGCGGCACGAGTTACGGCACGTGCGTGCTGCACGTGGCACCCGAGTCGTACGTCGGCGGGCCCCTCGCCCTGGTCCGCACGGGTGACTCCATCACCCTCGACGTCGAGGCCCGCTCCCTCCAACTCGACGTGGATGAAGAGGAGTTGGAGCGGCGCAGGGCGGAGTGGACGCCACCGCCCACCAGGTACGAGCGAGGCTACGGCGCGCTCTACAACGAACAGATCACGCAGGCCGACACCGGCTGCGACTTCGAGTTCCTGGCCCGTCCGGGCACGGTGCGGGACCCGTACGCGGGCTGACCCGCACAGCGGAACCACCCCGTGGACCCCTGTCCATCGAGTAAGCGCTTCCTGTACGACCCGAGCACCAGCCGAGTACCACGCAAGCCCCACCGCGCACCGCGCACCGCACCACGCACCGCACGACGTACGACGACGTACCCAGAAACGGAGAACAGTCGTGGCCCAAGCCGTAGCCGTGGCGAAACCGCCCGCGCCACCCCGGCGGCGCCGTGCCTCCGCCACGCCGCGCAGACTGCCGTACCTGCTGATCGCGCCGGCCGCCCTGCTCATGCTGGGCTTCATCGCCTATCCGGTCATCAGCGTCTTCTACTACAGCCTTCAGAACTACAACCCCACGAAACCGTGGCGCAACGGCTACGCGGGCTTCGACAACTTCGTCCACGCCTTCACCGACGACCCGATCTTCTGGGACACGCTGACCTTCAGCGCCAAGTGGGTGTTCGTCGAGGTCGGCCTCCAGCTCATGTTCGGACTGGCGCTGGCGCTCATCGTCAACCAAACCTTCGTGGGCCGCTCGCTCGGCCGCGCGCTGGTCTTCTCACCCTGGGCCGTCTCCGGCGTGCTGACCTCCGCGATCTGGGTGCTGCTCTACAACTCCCAGACGGGCATCACCCGTTACCTCGCGGACATGGGCATCGGCACCTACGGCACCAGTTGGCTGTCGGACACCTCGACGGTGTTCCCGGCCGCGATCGTCGCCGACCTGTGGCGCGGTGTCCCCTTCTTCGCGATCCTCATCCTCGCCGACCTCCAGTCCGTCTCGAAGGACCTCTACGAGGCGGCCGAGGTCGACGGAGCCAGCAGGTTCAAGCAGTTCTGGCACATCACGCTGCCCCACCTGAAGGACGCGATCGTCCTGTCCACGCTGCTGCGCGCGGTGTGGGAGTTCAACAACGTCGACCTGCTCTACACGCTGACCGGTGGCGGACCCGCGGGTGAGACCACGACGTTGCCCCTCTACATCGCCAACACCTCCGTCGACGCCCACAACTTCGGCTACGCGTCCGCCCTGACCACCGTCGCGTTCGTGATCCTGCTCTTCTGCTCGATGGTCTACCTGCGGCTGAGCAAGTTCGGAAGTGAGTCCAAGTGATCACCAAGGAGGCCACCGAGGTGGCGCCCACGCCCGTGAGCGTCCCCACCGCATCCGAGCACCGCCCCCGCGGCGGGAGGAACCGTGCCTGGGACGAGGCCCCGCGCTGGCAGATCTATCTGCCACTGTCGATCTACCTCGTCTTCACGCTGATCCCCTTCTACTGGATCCTGCTGTTCGCGCTGCGTCCGGCAGGCTCCACCTCGCTCGTGCCCTGGCCGATGACCTTCGACCACTTCGAGAAGGTCTGGACGGACCGCAGCTTCGGCACCTACTTCGAGAACAGCCTGCTCGTCGGCGTCGCCACCCTGCTGATGACGACCCTCGTCGCGCTGGCCGGCGGCTACGCCCTGGCCCGCTTCGACTTCAAGGTCAAGCGCGCCTTCATGCTGGCCCTGCTCTGCTCCCAGTTCGTGCCGGGCGCGCTGCTCCTGGTCCCGCTGTTCGAGATCTTCGCCGAACTCCAGATGATCAACTCGCTGACCAGCGTCATCATCGCCGAGACGGTGTTCCAGCTGCCGCTGTCGATGATCCTGATCAGCAACTTCATCAAGAACGTGCCGTACTCCCTGGAGGAGGCGGCCTGGGTCGACGGCTGCAACCGTCTCACGGCGTTCCGCATCGTCGTGCTGCCGCTGCTGCGGCCCGGCCTGATCGCCGTCGGTTCCTTCGCCTTCGTGCACTCCTGGAACCACTTCCTGTTCGCGCTGATGTTCCTCAACAACCAGAGCAAGCAGACGATCCCGGTCGGCCTCAACACCCTGATGAGCGCGGACAGCGTCGACCTCGGCGCGCTCGCCGCCGGCGGCATCATCGCCGCCGTCCCGGTGGTGCTCGTGTTCGCCTTCATCCAGAAGTGGCTGATCACCGGCTTCAGCGCGGGGGCGGTGAAGGGATGAGGTTCCGTCACATCGCCGTGATGGCAGGCGTGTTGGGTCTGCTCTGTGTCCCCGCGCACGCGGAGGTCCGGGACATCGCCCGCGACACCCTGCCCGCGGGCGACGGCTGGGCGTCGTACGGCGCCGGCACCACCGGAGGCGCGGCCGCCGACGACGACCACGTCCACACCGTCACCGACCGGGCCGGCCTGGTCCGGGCGCTGGACAACGGCAGTGACACCCCGAAGATCATCCGGATCGCCGGGACCGTCGACGCCAACACCGACGACGACGGCGACCACCTGGACTGCGCCGACTACACGACCGGCGGCTACTCCCTGAAGAAGTACCTGGCCGCCTACGACCCCCGCACCTGGGGTTCCGCCAGGCCGAGCGGCCCGCAGGAAGAGGCCCGCCAGGCGTCGGCGGCCCGGCAGGCCGAGCGGGTCGTGCTGTCGGTCGGCTCCAACACCACCATCGTCGGACTCCCGGGCGCGGTGCTGAAGGGCGCCGGCCTCCAGGTCAGGAACGCGCAGAACGTCATCGTCCGCAACCTCGACCTGCGCGACGCCTACGACTGCTTCCCCGTCTGGCAGCCCAACACCGGAGGCCTCGGCGACTGGAAGACGGCGTACGACAACATCTGGCTGACCGGCGCGCGGCACGTGTGGATCGACCATGTCACCGCCTCCGACAAGGGCCATCCCGACGAGGCCGAACCCACCTACTTCGCCCGCAACTACCTGCGCCACGACGGCCTGCTGGACATCACCAACGGCTCCGACCTGGTGACCGTGTCCTGGAGCCGGTTCACCGGGCACGACAAGGCCGTCCTCATCGGCAACGGCGACACCGTCGCCGGCGACCGCGGCAGGCTGCGGGTCACCCTGCACCACAACGCGTTCGAGTCGATCGCCCAGCGCGCGCCCCGCGTCCGCTTCGGGCAGGTGCACCTCTACAACAACCGCTACGAGGTCACCGACGGCCACCGGTACTCCATCGGCGTGTCGACCGAGTCCGGCATCCACGCCGAGAACAACGCCTTCCACACCCCCGGCCACATCGAGGTCGCCGACCTGGTCAAGAGCTGGAACGGCACCGCCCTGCACCAGAGCGGCACCCTCTTCAACGGCTACCCCGTCGACCTGCTCACGATCCACAACGCCTACAACGGCGGCGGCGAACGCGACCTCACGGCGGACGTCGGCTGGACACCTACCCTGCACACAGAGATCGACAGCGCCGCGGTGGCCGACCGCGAGGTGGCACGCGGCGCGGGCGCAGGGAGGATCCCATGAACACCCCCGAACCGATGAGCACGCCGGAACCGGCGGGTGCGGGCGTCCCGGTCGTCCTGGCCGGTGCGCGCGGCCACGGCCGCTGGCACCTGGACAACATCCGTCGGCTCCAGGACAAGGGCATCGTCCGGCTCGCGGGCATCTGCGAGCTGACCCCGCTCACCCCGGACGAGATTCCGCAGGGCCTCGGCGCGCCCGAGCAGTCCGCCGACTTCGGCGCGCTGCTGGACGCGACCGGCGCGCGGATCGCCGTGGTCTGCACCCCGATCCCCACCCACACCGACCTGGCGCTGACCGCGGCCCGCAAGGGTGTGCACCTGCTGCTGGAGAAGCCACCGGCGCCGTCGTACGCGGAGTTCCGCAGGATGGCCGACGGGGTCGCCGAGGCGGGCGTGGCCTGCCAGATCGGCTTCCAGTCGCTGGGCTCGCACGCCCTGCCCGCGGTCCGCGAGATGATCGGCGACGGGGCGATCGGGGAGATCTCCGGGGTCGGCGGGGCCGGCGCCTGGGCCCGCCCGGAGGCCTACTTCCGGCGCGCGCCGTGGGCGGGGAAACGGCGGATGAACGGCGTCGACGTGATCGACGGCGCCCTCACCAACCCGCTCGCGCACGCCGTCGCCACCGCCCTGGCACTGGCCGGCGTCACCCGCGCCGAGGACGTCACCGGCATCGAGACCGAGCTGGCGCACGCCAACGCCATCGAGTCCGACGACACCTCCTGCGTCCGGATCACCACCGCCGCCGGACGTCCGGTCGTCGTCGCCGCGACCCTGTGCGCCGAGGACCCCGACGACCCCTACGTCGTCGTCCACGGCAGCCAGGGGAGGATCACCTTCTGGTACAAGCAGGACCGCGTCCTGCTCCAGCGCGGCGGCCACGGCCCCGAGGAGTTCGAGTACGGCCGCACCGACCTGCTGGAGAACCTCGTCGACCACCTCACCGACGGCACCGACCTGCTGGTCCCGCCGGCCGCGACCGAGGCGTTCATGCGGGTCGTCGAGGCGTCCGGGTCGCCCCCGACCCGCTCGAACTGCCCGACGACGCCTGGCACCGGCTCCCCGGTGAGGACCGCCGGGTCGTCCCCGGCGTCGACGGGCTGGTCGCGGCCGCCGCCGACACCCTCGCCCTCTTCTCCGAACTGGGCGCCGCCTGGGCGTCCCCGACCGCGCATCCGAAAGAGGTGAGCACCTGATGGCACAGGCACCCGACGCACCCGTCGTGCTGCGTGTCGCCGGCCGCCCGGTCGGCCGCTACCTCACCCGGCCCGAGCTGCCCGCCCGGCTCTCCCCGCGCCCCTTTCTGCACCCCGTCACCACCCTGGCCGGCACGGCGGTCACCGAACTGAGCCCCGCCGACCACACCCACCACCTCGGCGTCGGTGTCGCCGTTCCCGACGTCGAGGGACACAACTTCTGGGGCGGCCGTACCTACGTCCGCGACCGGGGTCCGACCGAACTCGACAACCACGGCATCCAGCGGCACGTCGGCTTCCAGCTGTGCGACTCCGACGGGTTCGTGGAGGAACTGCGCTGGGTGGCCGCCGGAACCGAGCTGCTGCGCGAGCGCCGTACGGTCGCCGCCACCGAACTCACCCACGCCGCCTGGGCGCTGGACTTCACCTTCTCCCTCACCAACGGCACCGCGGACCCGGTGACCATCGGCAGCCCGGCGACCAACGGACGCCCCGGCGCGGCCTACGGCGGCTTCTTCTGGCGCGCCCGCAAGGAGGACCGGGCTCCGGACGTCTTCACCGCCGACGCCGAGGGCGAGGCCGAAGTGCACGGCGGGCGTGCCGACTGGCTCGCCCTGACCGGCACCGACTGGAGCCTGGTGTTCGCGGGCGCCACCGATGCCACCCGCCGGGACCCCTGGTTCGTGCGCACCGGCGAGTACCCGGGCGTCGGCTCCTCGCTCGCCTCCGCCGAGCGGCTCACGATCGCGCCGGGCGCCACCGCCGTCCGCCGTGTCGTCACCGTCGTCGCCGACGGCCGCCTCGGCCGCGACGAAGCGGCCACCCTCGTCCGGAAGGCGGTCACCCAGTGACGGACGAAGCAGCGACGGACGAGACGGTGACGGACGAGGCAGCGACGGACGAGACGGTGACTGGCGAGACGTATGCGAACCCGGTCCTCGACGCCGACTGGTCCGACCCGGACGTGGTGCGCGTCGGTGACGACTTCTACCTCACCGCCTCCAGCTTCGGCCGCGCCCCCGGCCTGCCGCTGCTGCACTCGCGGGACCTGGTCAACTGGACCCTGGTCGGGCACGCCCTGGAACGCCTCGAACCGGCGGCCGAGTTCAGGTCCCCGCGTCATGACTGCGGGGTGTGGGCGCCCGCGCTGCGCCACCACGACGACCGCTTCTGGATCTTCTGGGGCGACCCGGACCAGGGCATCTTCCAGGTCAACGCCCCCGAGATCAGAGGTCCTTGGACCCGGCCGCACCTGGTCAAGCAGGGCAAGGGCCTGATCGACCCCTGCCCCCTGTGGGACGAGGAGACCGGCGAGGCCTACCTGGTGCACGCCTGGGCGAAGTCCCGCTCCGGCGTCAAGAACCGCCTCACCGGCCACCGGATGCACCCCGACGGCACCTCGCTCCTCGACGAGGGCAAGCTGATCGTCGACGGGGACCGCATCCCCGGCTGGTTCACCCTCGAGGGCCCCAAGCTGTACCGGCACGACGGCTGGTTCTGGATTTTCGCCCGGCCGGGGGAGTGGACACCGGCTGGCAGGGCGCCTTCCGCGCCCGGGACTTCTTCGGCCCCTACGAGGAGCGGATCGTCCTGGAGCAGAAGGACACCGAGGTCAACGGCCCCCACCAGGGCGGCTGGGTGCGCACCCCGTCCGGCGAGGACTGGTTCCTGCACTTCCAGCAGCGCGGCGCCTACGGCAGGGTCGTGCACCTCCAGCCCATGCGGTGGGGCAGCGACAGCTGGCCGGTGATCGGTGACGAGGGCGCCCCCGTCGCCGTACACCGCAGGCCGGACCTGCCGCCGCAGTCGGCCGCCGCGCCCGCCACCGACGACGACTTCCCCGGCGGACGCTTCGGCAGGCAGTGGCAGTGGACGGCCAACCCTCCCCCACTCTCGGCTTCGCTCGAGCGGGGGGACCCCCATGACGTCTGGGCCACCCAGCACTCCGGCGACGGCCTGCGCCTGTCCTGCGTCCGTACGGCCGACGCGCACGACCTGCGCAGACTGCCCCACGTGCTCACCCAGCGGCTGCCCGGCACCCCGTCGGCCGTCGAAGTGGAGCTGGAGCTGCACGGCGAGGAGCCCGGCGCACGGGCCGGACTCGCGGTGCTGGGAGACGCCTTCTCCTGGATCGGGCTGCAACGCGGCACCGACGGCACGGTCCACCTCGTGCACCGCTTCGCCGAGGCGGTCGCCGAGCGGGAACGGGACGCGGCCCACCCCCCGGCCCGCCCCGCACGGAAAGGTCCGCCTGCGCATCGAGATCGGCGCCGGCGCCCGCTGCCGCTTCACCTACGACGTCGGCGACGGCCCGCACCCCTCGGGCCCCGTCTTCACCGCCACCCCGTGGCGTGGGTCGGCGCCCTGCTCGGCCTGTTCGCCCTCGCACCCGACGGACCGGGACAGGCCGGGGCGGCCACGTTCACGCACTTCCGGATCAGCAACCTCTAACCCACCGCAGTCGTAAGCCTGTTGGGAGCCGCAATGACGCACTTCCATAGCAAGCGCTTGTCGAGACCCGGCGTCGTTCTCGCCGCCGTGGCCGGACTGGTCGCCGCGCTGGGCCTCGGCACGGTCGGCGAGGCGCACTCCGCGCCGGCCACGGCCACCGTCGTCGCGCCGCGCTGGTCCGACCGGGCCCACGGATTCGCCTCCCTGGCCGGAGGCACCACCGGCGGGGCCGGCGGCAAGGTCGTCACCGTCACCGACCACGCCTCCCTCGCCGCGTACGCCGCGGCCGAGGAGCCGTACGTCATCCGGATCGCCGGGTCGGTCGCGGTCGAGCCGTTCGGCGCGGAGATCGCCGTCGCCTCCGACAAGACGCTGATCGGCGTCGGTGACACGGGGGAGATCGTGCACGGGGAACTGCACCTGGCCCCCGGCACCCACAACGTGATCATCCGCAACCTGACGATCCGCGACTCGGCCGTCGAGGGCGACTGGGACTGCAAGGGCACCGACTTCGACGGCATCCAGATGGACACCGTCCACCACGTCTGGGTGGACCACAACCGCTTCTCGAACATCTGCGACGGGCAGCTCGACGTCCGCAAGGACAGCGAGTACATCACCGTCTCCTACAACCGGTTCGAGAACAACAACAAGACGTTCGGGCTGGGCTGGACCACCGACGTCAGGACGCAGATCACCGTCGACCACAACCTGTTCGCCAACACCAAACAGCGCAACCCCTCCGTCGACAACGCGGCCTACGCCCACCTCTACAACAACCACCTGACGGCCCAGGCCGATCCCGGCGACCCGGTGTGGACCTACGGGAACTGGTCACGCGGCCGGACGAAGATGGTCATCGAGAACAGCTACTACCGGGACGTCCAGCACCCCTACCAGGCCGACACCACCGCCGAGCTGGTGCAGCGCGGGTCGATCCTGAGGAACACCACGGGCCGGCACGACGAGTGGGGTGCCGCCTTCGAGCCGCGGGACTTCTACACGTACCGGCTGGACCCGGCGGCGGCCGTGCCCGCGCTGGTCGCCAGGTACTCCGGACCGCAGAAGCGGATCGGCAGCGCGGTGACGCTCCAGGTGCCGGGTGACTACCCGACCGTCCAGGCGGCCGTCGACGCCGTGCCGCAGGGCAACTCCGTCCCGGTCACCGTCGCCGTCGCGCCGGGCGTCCACCGGGAGAAGGTGTTCATCCCGGCGGGCAAGCCGAAGATCTCGTTGCAGGGGACTGGACAGGACCGTTCCGACACCGTCATCGTCTACGACACGCCTGCGGCGTACGGGGGTTCGACGGGCAGCGCCACGGTCCGGATCGCGGCCGACGACGTCACCGTCCGCCACCTCACCCTCAGCAACGACTTCGACGAGGCCGCCCACGAGCTGAACGCCGAGCAGGCGCTGGCGGTGAAGACGACCGGCGACCGGATCGTCTTCGAGGACACGGCCTTCCTGGGCAACCAGGACACGCTGATGACCGACAGCCCCAGGCTGGACGTGATCAGCCGGGTCTACGTCCGCGACTCCTTCATCGAGGGCGACGTCGACTTCGTCTACGGACGGGCGACGACCGTCGTCGAGCGGTCCGTGATCCGGGCGCTCAGCCGTGGGTCCGACAGCAACAACGGCTACATCACGGCCGCCTCCACGTGGACGGGCAACCCGTACGGGTTCCTGATCACCCGGTGCAGGATCGTGAGCGACGCGCCGGCCGGGACCTTCCACCTCGGACGGCCCTGGCACCCGGGCGGTGAACCCGCCGCGGTCGCCCAGGTGCTGATCCGCGACACCGAGCTGCCCGCCGCGGTCAAGGCCGCCCCGTGGACCGACATGAGCGGCTTCTCGTGGCGGGACGCGCGGTTCGCCGAGTACCGCAACCACGGCCCCGGCGCGGCCGTGACCGCGGACCGGCCGCAGATGACCGACGCCGAGGCACGGACCCACACCGTCGCCGACTACCTCAGGGGCACCGACGACTGGGCTCCCCACGCCCGCCGCTGACCCCGCGCGCCCCCCACGTACCCGCACAGCCCGTTGGATCCAGAAGACAAGAAGAAGAGAGCCGACCAATGAAGATCAGCATCCACAGAAGCAGGCGCGCCGCGACGGCCGTCGCCCTGGGGGCCGCGCTCGCCCTGACCGTCACCGCCTGCGGTGACGACGGCAGCGGCGCCGGCGGGGACAAGGGAGCCGACGGCAGCGGCAAGGGCAAGATCCTCTTCTGGGACAACAACGGCGGTGTCCGCACCGACATCTGGAAGGAGATCATCGCCGACTTCGAGAAGGCCAACCCGGACATCGACGTCGAGTACGTCGGCATCGCCTCCACCGAGTACGGGTCGAAGGTCGACACCGCCATCCAGGGCGGCGGCCTGCCGGACGTGGGCGGGATCGGGGCGTCGATGGCGGCCGGCATCGCGGCCCAGGACGCTCTCGAGCCGCTGGACGACCGCCTCGCCAAGTCCTCCCTCAACGGCAAGCTCAACGAGGCCATGGTCGAGTCGCTGAAGGCCGCCGGCGGCGGTGACGCGCTCTACTCGATCCCGACCTCCGCCAACAACGGTGTCCTGTACTACCGCACCGACCTGTTCAAGGCCGCGGGCCTGGCCGAGCCGACCACCTGGGACGCGTTCTACACGGCGGCGGAGAAGCTGACGAACGTCGGCAAGAACCAGTTCGGGTACACCATCCGTGGCGGCGCCGGATCCATCGCCCAGGCGCTGGACGCGATGTACGGGCAGAGCGGGATCACCTCGTTCTGGGACGGCGACAAGACCACGGTCAACGACCCGAAGAACGTCGAGGCGCTGGAGAAGTACGCGGCCCTCTACAAGAAGGTCACCCCGGCCGCCGACCTCAACAACGACTTCACCAAGATGGTCGCCCAGTGGGACTCGGGCACCATCGGCATGCTGAACCACAACCTGGGCTCGTACCAGGACCACGTGAAGGCGTTCGGCGCCGACAAGTTCCGGGGCATTCCGCAGCCGATCGGCTCCTCCGGCAAGCGGGTCCAGGTGTCCAACCCGGTCGACGGCCTCGGCCTGTTCAAGAGCTCGAAGAACAAGGAAGCCGCCTGGAAGTTCATCGAGTTCGCCACCTCGCACGCGGAGAACTCGAAGTTCAACGAGTCGGCCGGCCAGGTGCCGTCGAACACCGCGGCGGCGAAGGACCCGTGGATCGCCCAGGCGGAGCCGACCAAGCTGGCCGCGCAGGCGCTGTCCGACGGGTCCACGACGATCGTGCAGCTGCCGTACTACCTGCCGGACTGGGGCACCATCTCCAAGTCCGACAACGAGCCCAACTTCCAGAAGGTCCTGCTGGGCAAGCTCAGCGCCAAGGACTTCCTGGACACCCTCGCCGACCAGCTGAACACGGCGCAGGCGGAGTGGAAGGAACAGAAGGGCTAGGACTTCGGTCCGGATCGTGGGCGGCCGGCCGCGGGTTCACCGTGGCCGGCCGCCGCCCCGGCGGCGGAGCCGCACCTGAGTACCGCCCCGCGCCCCTCGTCAGGCGCGGTGTCCCTCCTGTTGAACGCTGTTGAAAGGTGCACCCCCGTGTCCCTCACCCGCAGACAGGTCACCACCGCGGCCTTCGCCGCCCTCCCGCTCGGGGCCGTGGCCACCGGCACCGCCCAGGCATCGCAGCGCCCCCGCACCCTCTACCTCGCCGGTGACTCCACCGCCGCCCGGAAGTTCGCCGACGCCGCGCCCGAGACCGGCTGGGGGATGGCGTTGCCGTTCTTCCTGCACAAGGACCGGCCCGTCGCCAATCACGCCGTGAACGGCCGGAGTTCCAAGAGCTTCGTCGACGAGGGGCGCCTCGACGTGATCCTCGCGTCGATCCGGCCGGGGGACTTCCTCCTGATCCAGTTCGCGCACAACGACGAGAAGACCACCGACCCGGCCCGCTACACCGAGCCCTGGACGACGTACCAGGACCACCTGCGGCTGTACGTCGACGGCGCCCGTTCCCGCGGGGCGCGGCCCGTGCTGGCGACCCCCGTGGAGCGCCGTCGGTTCGACGCGGGCGGCAACGCCCTTCCCACCCACGGCGACTACCCGGCGGCGATGCGTGCGCTCGCCGCCGAGGAGGGCGTCGCGCTGCTCGACCTCCAGGCGCTGTCGCTGGAACTGTGGCAGAAGCTCGGGGTAGAGGAGACCAAGAAGTACTTCAACTGGACCGGCACCGAGCAGGACAACACGCACTTCAATCCGCCGGGCGCGATCGCGCTGGGCCGGCTCGTCGCCGCCGAGCTGCTGCGCTGCCGGGTGCTGTCGGCGCGGGACGTGCGACGGCTCGACGCGGAGATCCCGCCGTCCTGGATCACCTGGCCCCCGGCCACCGCATAACCCCTTCTCCTCCTTTTCTCCTTCCCAGAAAGAGAGCCGCACAGTGAACGCACAGAGATGGCATGGGCATGCCACAAAATCGGCCGTCGTGGTCGGCTGCACCGCGCTGGCCATGACGGTCACCGGCACCACCGCCCAGGCGCACTCCCCCCGTGACGTCGCCCGGCAGACCCTGCCGGCCAACGACGGCTGGGCCGCGTACGGCACCGGCACCACCGGCGGTGCCGCCGCCGACGCCGAGCACGTGTACACCGTCACCACCTGGGCGGAGTTCAGGTCCGCCCTGGAGGCCGGCGGCAGCGCACCGAAGATCATCAAGGTCAGGGGCACGATCGACGCCGTCTCCGAGGGATGCGAGGCCTTCGCCGCGCCCGGCTACGACTTCGACGCCTACCTCGCCGCGTACGCGCCGGAGGTCTGGGGTCTCGACACCGACCTGAGCGCCGAGCCCGCCGACAGCCCCGAGGGCCTGCGGCGCACCTCCGCCGCCAACCAGGACAAGGCGATCAAGGTCAGCGTCCCGGCCAACACCACCATCATCGGTGTGGGCAGGAACGCGGGCATCAAGGGCGCCAGCCTCCAGATCAGGGCCGTCGACAACGTGATCATCCGCAACATCGCCTTCGAGAGCCCCATCGACTGCTTCCCGCAGTGGGACCCCACCGACGGCTCGAAGGGCAACTGGAACTCCGAGTACGACACCGCCGTCGTCTACGGGTCCACGCACGTGTGGCTGGACCACAACACGTTCACCGACGGCTCCCACCCCGACAGCGCCGCGCCGACCTACTTCGGCATGCTCTACCAGCAGCACGACGGCGAACTCGACATCGTCCGCGGCTCGAACTACGTCACCGCCTCCTGGAACGTCTTCACCGAGCACGACAAGACGATCCTCATCGGCAACAGCGACAGCGAGTCCACCGCCGTGGGCGACCGGGGCAAACTGAAGGTCACCTTCCACCACAACCTGTTCTCCAAGCTGGTGGAGCGCGCGCCCCGGGTCCGGTTCGGTCAGGTCGACTCCTACAACAACCACTTCGTCGCCGACGCCTCCTACTCGTACAGCTTCGGCATCGGCAAGGAGTCCCAGCTCGTCGCCCAGCACAACGCGTTCACGCTGCCCGCCGGCGTCAGCGCGGCGAAGGCCCTGAAGAAGTGGAGCGAGGCGCCGGTCACCGCCGACGGCAACCACGTCAACGGCAAGCCCGTCGACCTGATCGCCGTGCACAACGCGGAGATCCCCGCCGAGACCCTCCAGTCCGGCGCGGCTGGACGCCCACCCTGCGTACCAGGTCGACCCCGCGAAGGCCGTCCCCGGCATCGTCACCGGCCGGGCCGGCGCCGGCGAAAGTCTGCTGCCCAAGGAGCACCCGCATGCCCTCGTCCCACGTCCAGCTCCCCCTGTCGAGAAGGGGCTTCCTCATGGCGAGCGCCGGGGCGGGCGCCGCCCTCGGGCTGTCGGCCGGCCCCGTCCGGGCGAATCCCCGCCGGCCCTTCGGCCGCTTCGGCTCCCCGTCCGCCCGACTCACCCCGGGAACCCTGTACGTCGACGCGCGCGGACGCGGTGACCACACCCGCGTCCGGGACGCCGTGACCGCCGCCACCGGCACCGGCCGCACCCTCGTCCTCGCCCCCGGCACCTACCGGGAGACGGTCGCGGTCGACATCACCCGCACCGAGGCGACCTGGATCGGCGCCTCCGAGAACCCCCGCGACGTCGTGATCGTGTACGACAACGCGGCCGGCACCCCCAAGCCCGGCGGCGGCACCTACGGCACCACCGGCTCGGCCACCACCACCGTGCAGGCCGACGGCTTCACCGCCCGCTGGATCACCTTCGCCAACGACTGGCTGCGCGCCGACCACCCCGGTGTCACCGGCACCCAGGCCGTCGCGATCAAGGTCCAGGGCGACCGCTCCGCGTTCCACCACTGCCGCTTCCTCGGTCACCAGGACACCCTCTACGCCGACTCGACGGCGCTCGGCACCTTCGCCCGGCAGTACTTCTCCCACTGCTACGCCGAGGGTGACGTCGACTTCGTCTTCGGCCGGGGCACCGCGGTCTTCGAGCACTGCCACTTCCGCACCCTGGACCGCACCGACCTGGCCGCCGCCCCCTACGGCTTCGTCTTCGCCCCCTCCACGGCCGGCGCCAACCCGCGCGGCTACCTGGTGAGCAGGAGCCGGGTCACGAGCGAAGCCCCGGACGCCCACTACAAGCTGGCCCGCCCCTGGGTGCCCAGCTCCGACACCACCGCCCGCCCCATGCTCACCGTCCGTGACAGCCACCTCGGCACCGGCATCGACGCGGTCGCGCCCTACACCAACATGTCGGCCGCCTTCCCCTGGCAGAACCAGCGGTTCGCCGAGTATCGCAACTCCGGACCCGGCGCGGTCATCACCGTCCCGGAGAACCGGCCCCAACTCACCCCCGAGCAGGCCGAGTCGGCGACCCGGACGGCGTACCTCGGCGACTGGACGCCGTGGAAGGAGAGCTGCTGACATGCGCAGGCGCAGCCTCCTGGCCGGTCTCACCGCGGGCCTCGCCGCCACCGGCAGCCCCGCCCTCGCGGCCGGCCCCGGCACGGGAGGCCCCGCCCTCGCGGCCGGCCCCGGCATGGGAGGCCGCCGTGTCCTGCACGTGCGCCCCGGCGACTCCGTCCAGGCCGCGGTGGACGCGGTCCCCGGGCCGGGGTGGACGATCGTCGTGCACCCCGGCACCTACCGCGAGGTCGTCGCCGTCCCCGCCGGCAAGGCGGACCTGACCCTGCGCGGCGCCTCCCGCGACCCGCGCGCGGCCGTCCTCGTGTACGACAACGCCAACGGCACGAAGAGGCCCGACGGCACCACGTACGGCACCGCCGGCTCCGCCACCTTCACCTCCGCCGCCCCCGGCCTCACCGTCCGCGGGCTCACCCTCGCCAACGACTGGCTGCGCGCCGACCACCCCGGCGTCACCGGCACCCAGGCGGTCGCCGCCTACGTCACCGGGGACCGCTCGCGCTTCGACGACGTCCGCTTCCTCGCCCACCAGGACACCCTCTTCGCGGACACCACCGCCCTGGACGCCTTCGACCGGCAGTACTACCACCGCTGCCACATCGAGGGAGACGTCGACTTCGTCTTCGGCCGGGCGCGGGCCGTCTTCGACGACTGCCGCTTCCACACCCTCCGGCGGGACGTCGCCTTCACCCCGAAGGGCATGGTCTTCGCCCCGGCCACCGCCCGCGCCAACCCCTACGGCTTCCTCGCCGTCCGCGGCCGGTTCACCTCCGGCGCCGAGGACGCGGCGTACAAGCTGGCCCGGCCGTGGGTGCCGTCGTACGAGACGACCGCCTGGCCCTCGCTCGTCGTGCGGGACTCCTGGATCGGCCCCGGCATCGACCCGGCCGCCCCGTACACCGACATGCGGGAGGCCCACCCCTGGCAGACCATGCGCTTTCGCGAGTACGGCAACGCGGGCCCCGGCGCGGTGATCTCGGAGCCGGACAACCGGCCGCAGCTGACACCGGCGGAGGCGGCTGTCCACACCCGGCGCACCTATCTGGGGGACTGGAGGCCGTATGCGCGGGCGTGAACCGGTGGGCCGGCGGGCGTTCGTGGCCGGGACGGGGGCGGCCCTGCCGGCCGGCCAGGCGGGTGTGGCCCGCGCGGCCGTGGCCGACGGTCCGCTGCCCGACTTCCACCCCGCCCTCAAGGACGCCCTCACCTTCCCGCTCGCCTGGGGAAACTCCCCGATCCGGGACTTCTGCGCCTGGCGCCGGGCGGCTCGGGCCAAGGTCGAGGAGGCCCTGCTCGTCGATCGCGAGGACGGCACCCCGTACGCCCCCGAGTTCCGGCAGCGGGCCGAACAGGACGGATTCACCGGCGAGTTGGTGACACTCTCGCTCACCCGCCACGAACGCGTCCGCGCCGCCCTGCTCACCCCGCACGGGCCGGGCCCCTTCCCGGCCGTGCTCCTCCTGCACGACCATGGCGCGAAGTTCGACATCGGCAAGGAGAAACTGGTCCGGCCCTGGTACGACGGAACCCGGCTGGCCTGCGCGCAGGCCTGGACGGAGAAGTGCTTCGGCGGCCGGTTCGTCGGCGACGAACTGGCCCGGCGCGGATACGTCGTCCTCGTCGCCGACGCCCTCGGCTGGGGCGACCGCGGCCCCCTCGCCTACGACCAGCAACAGGCCCTCGCGAGCAACTTCTTCCACCTGGGCTCCTCCCTGGCCGGGCTCATGGCCCGCGAGGACGCCCGCGCGCCGGCTTCCTCGCCCGCCTGGAGCGCGTGGACCGGCGGCGGATCGCGGCCGTGGGCTTCTCCATGGGCGCCTTCCGCGCCTGGCAGGCCGCGGCGCTCACCGACGAGATCGCCGCCACGGCCGCCGTCTGCTGGATGACCGGGCTCAGGGAGATGATGGTCCCCGGCAACAACACCCTGCGCGGGCAGTCCTCCTACCACATGCTTCACCCCGGACTCTCCCGCCACCTCGACTTCCCCGACGTGGCGGGCATCGCCGCACCCAGGCCGATGCTCTTCTTCGACGGCGGCCTCGATCCGCTGTTCCCCGCCGACGGCGTCCGCGCGGCCCACGAGAAGCTGCGCGCCGTCTGGCGCTCCCGCCACGCCGAGGAGCGGTTGCACCTGAGGACCTGGCCCGACCTCGGCCATGTCTTCACCGTCCGCATGCAGGACGAGGTCTTCACCTGGCTCGACCGCGTCCTCTGATCCCCTCCTGGACGGACCACCGCGAAAGTGTCGACTCCTTTCGCGGGGCCCGGCAACCTTTCCCGGCCATGGCGGCGACTCGAGTGCGGGAACGGGCCGGGCGGACCCTCCGGCGCGTCTCCTCTCCCTCCCCCTCAGGAAAGGAACGCCCCGTGCGTTTGAGCACCGGACGCCACCGCAGGACGCGCACCCTCTCGATCGCCGCCGCGGTGGCCGTCGCCTCAGGGGCGGGCGGCGTCTGCCTCGGCCTGACGAACGACGGCGCCCGGGCCGCGTCGGCGACGGTCACCGTGTCGACCACCGCCCAACTGGAGGCGGCCGTGAGGAACGCCGCCGCGGGCGCCGTCATCCAGGTCCGCGGCGGCACCTACCACCCGACGGCCACCCTGAAGTCCACGGCCAGCGGCACCGCCACGAACCGGATCACGCTCCAGGCGTACGGCAGCGAGAAGGTGAGGATCGACGGGTCCAGGCTGCCGGCCGGCTCCTGGCTCGCCGGGATCCACGGCAGCTATTGGACCGTGCAGAACCTCACCTTCCGCAATTCCCCGGCCCAGGGCTTCGTCGTCACGTCCTCCACCGGGGGCGTCTTCAGGAACCTGGTCACCGCCGACAACGGAGACACCGGTTTCACGCTGCGCGGCGACAACACCGTCGGCAACCTCGTGCAGAACCTCGACAGCCACGGCAACTACGACGCCGCCGGACACGGGCAGAACGCGGACGGCATCGCCGTCAAGTTCGGCTCCGGGACGGGCAACCGGATCACCGGGGCCCGCCTCCACGACAACTCCGACGACGGCCTCGACCTGTGGCAGTTCTCCACACCGATCACCATCGACCACACGTGGGCCTTCGGCAACGGCAGGAACCGCTGGAACGACGCCGCCTTCGAGGGCAACGGCAACGGCTTCAAGCTGGGCGGCGGAGGCGTCGTCGTCGCGCACGTGGTGAACGACGACGCGGCCTGGGACAACACCCTGCACGGGTTCACCGAGAACTCCAACACCGGCGCGATCGTCCTGAACCGCAACACGGCGTACGCCAACGCGCGGGCCGGCTTCTACTTCGCGACCGGCAAGGCCCGCCTGGCCCGCAACCTCGCCGTGGGCAACAAGGGCGGCCTGTCCGAGCTGGGCTCCTCCACGGTGTCCGCCGCGAACAACTGGGACGGCGGCGTCAGCACCCCGGCCTTCAGGTCGACGGACGCGACGACGGCGTACGGCGCCCGCGAGGCGGACGGGGCGCTGCCGGCGACGACGTTCCTGACCACCGGGTCCACCACGATCGGCTCCACCATGAACTGACCGGGCAGCCGAACGCCCCCGCCGGTGACCGCCGGCGGGGGCGTTCTTCCGTGCCGGCCCGAGAGGGGCTCAGGCCGGCAGGTCCGCGTGAGAAGGGGGCGCCTACTTGTACGTGATGTCGGACGGCGCGAACTTGCAGGTCCTGCCGTCGGCGCCGGTGCCCAGTGCGGTGGGCTCCTTGCCGGTGTTGTTGCCCTTGAAGCGGACGCAGGTCTGCGTCTTCTTCTTGGTGTCGCCCTGGATGCGGATCTTCGACAGGGTCGCGGTGTCGCCGTAGTTGGCGTTGACGCCGACGATGGTCTTCAGGGGCGCCACGATGTCGATGTCGCTCAGCACGATCGTGCGCTTGTACTGCGTCTTGCAGTTGCCGCAGGAGCGGACCAGCTTGCCGGAGTTCTCCACCCGGAAGCCGGTCACGGTCAGCGTGCCGGCGCCGTTGAACTGGAGCACCTTGTCGCGCCGTTCTTCGCGCCGCCGCCGATGACCTTGTACACCGCCGAGGCGGACTTGCCCTTGAAGCTGGCGGCGTCCTCGCCGACGTCCAGCCACCACACGTTCTGGAGCGTGCAGGAGCCCTTGCAGTGGACGCCGTCGGCGCCCGGCGTACCGATGATCACGTTCTTCAGGACGGCGCCGTCGGCCAGTTCGAAGATCGGGTCCTGGCCCTCGTCCTGGCCGCTGCCGCCCAGTTCACCGGCACCGGAGAACTTCGTCAGCTTGCCGTCGTACGTGCCCGTGACCTTGATCGTCGAGGACACCGCCTTGCTGCCCATGGCCGTCGGCCAGGTCGACGCGGCGCCCGCGGACGAGAGCATCGTCGTGGTGACGATCGCGGCTCCGGAGATGGCGAAGGCGGCGGAGCCCGCGATCAGCGCGCGCCGCTTGGTGACCCTGCGGCGGTGCCGGACGCGCGGTTCTGCTGGAGCAGTCATGTACCGATTCCTCAAGTGCGTGGTGACTCTTGCGCCTTGTGGTCGTCACCGGTGAGGAAAGGGTTGCCGCTTCGCCGAAACTTTCTTCTCCACGCGTTCTCCGCGGCTTCCACGGCCCCGCACGGCTTCTACGAGTCGCCCTCGTCGTCGTCCTGGGCCGCGAAGTCGCCGCCCACGGAGCCCTCCTGGCCGTCGGCCGCGCCGACGACCGCATAGGTGTCGTCCTTGGCGTCCCGGCCGCCTCGGTCGTGGTCGTACTGCCCGGCGAACACCCACTCGCCCTCGGGGACCGTACGGCCCTCCTTGAGCACCCAGGTGTAGATCAGGAAGTCGTCCCTCTCCTCGACCGTGAACGTGAAGTCGCCCTCGGGAAGCGAACGCCAGGCACCCGCCGAGGACACCCCGCCGGTCTGCGCCACCTTCAACTGCACGGTCAGCTCGCTGAGTTGCCCGGAGGCCTTGATCGTCACATTGCTCTGGGCCCAGAAGTCGTTGCTGTGCGGGTCCACCGAGCCGTCCGACCACAGCGGGCCGTCCTCGGTGTCGTCGACGGCCGGCAGCAGGCCCGGCGCGGACGCGGAGGGCTTCGCCTGAGCCGACTTCGTCGGCGCACCGCTGGGCTCGGCCTCGTTCTGCCCGCCGCCGCCCGAACCGGGCGTGGCCTTCGGCGAGGCGGCGGGCGGCTCGTCGCGTCCGGGGACTCCACCGGCGGCGGTGGGACGGCGACCGACTGCTGCCGCGGCGGGTCGTCCTTCACCGCCGACGCCACCGCGTAGCCGCCGACCGCGAGCATGCCCGCGACCGCGGCCGTGGCGCTCACGATCCGTGCCCAGCCCCACAGGGCCGGACGGGTCGACCGGTGACCGCCGGGCCGTTCCTGCTCCACCATGCCGCGCTCGATCCGGGCGAGGATCCGCTCGCGGTTCGGCTCGTACGCCTCGGCCGCCCCGTGCAACCGGGCGCGCAGCTCGCCGTGCACGTCCCGCTGCATCGTCATCGGTCCCTTCCTCCGGCCTCACCCGTGCGCGCCGCCATCACGGCGTGCACCTTCCGCGAACCCTCCGGGGCGCCGAGCAGCCTCTGCAACTCGGCCATTCCCTTCGAGGTCTGGCTCTTCACCGTACCCACCGAGACGCCCAGAGCGAGCGCGGTGTCCTTCTCCGAGAGGTCGAACGCGTGCCGCAGCACCACGCAGGCCCGTTTGCGGAAGGGGAGTCTACGCAGCGCCGACTGGACGTCCACCACGCCCGCGACGTCCGGGTTCTCCGTCTTCTCCTCGCGCTGCGACCAGAACAGGGCGATCCTGCGGCGCTCGCGGACCGCGCTGCGGATCCGGGTGCGGGCCAGATTGGCCACGACGCCACGCGCGTACGCCACCGGGTGATCGGCCGCGCGCACGCGGTCCCAGCGGTGCCAGAGCGCGAGCAGCGCGTCCGCCGCGAGATCGTCGGCCGCGTCGGCCTCACCGGTCAACAGATGGGCGAGCCGGGCCAGTTCGGCGTGGTGGCGTTCGAAGAAGGCATGGAACTCCACGGAGGCGGCGTCGTCGACGACTGTGCCCACGGGTGACCTCTTCTCGGTGTGGAACCTGCACCCCGACGGGGGTGGATGCTGTGCGTGTCATGTGAATGACATGGGGATGCCCCGGGGAGGTGGTCGGGGCGAGATCCGGAAGCGTAGCAGTGATCAACCGCTTGTTCGGTACGGGGGTTCGAACGACGTATGACGGACCGAACCCTGATTCCGTAACACGGTGAAAACCTGAACCGGGTTCAACGGAGGAACAATCCAGCCAGCATCCGCACACTGATCACCAGGTCACGAGGAGTGTCCGTCATGTCCGAAACGCAGAAGGTGGCCGACCGGCCGAGTCCCCCGCCCCCGGCGGTGAACAGCGTCGACCGGTTCTTCAGGATCTCCGAACGGGGGTCGACCTTCGGCCGGGAGATACGCGGCGGCTTCGCCACGTTCTTCACGATGGCCTACATCCTTGTCCTGAATCCCATCATCCTGGGCAGCGCCAAGGACAAGTTCGGGCACCAACTCGACGCCGTCCAACTGACCACCGCCACCGCCCTGGTGGCCGCCGTCATGACGTTCGTCATGGGCGTCGGCGGCAACCTCCCGCTCGCCCTCGCCGCCGGACTCGGCCTCAACGCCGTCGTCGCCTTCCAGATCGCCCCGCTGATGAGCTGGGACGACGCGATGGGCCTGATCGTCCTCGAAGGCCTGCTGATCTGCGTGCTGGTGGTCACCGGCCTGCGCGAGGCCGTCATGCACGCCATCCCGCAACCGCTGAAGCAGGCGATCAGCGTCGGCATCGGGCTGTTCATCGCCTTCATCGGCTTCGTCGACGCCGGCTTCGTCAGCCGCGTCCCCGACGTCGCCGGCACCACCGTCCCGGTTCAGCTCGGCGCCACCGGCACCCTCGGCGGGTGGCCGATGCTCGTCTTCTGCCTCGGCGTGCTGCTGACGATCGGACTCCTCGCCCGCAAGGTCAAGGGCGCCATCCTGATCAGCATCGTGACGATGACGCTCCTCGCGATCGTCATCAACTCGATCGCCGACATCAAGTCCTGGGGCCTGACCACGCCCGCGTGGCCCGACAAGCTCGTCGACACCCCCGACTTCGGACTCGTCGGGCACTTCAGTCTGTTCGGCGCGTTCGGTCAGACCACCGTCATCACGGTCGTCCTGCTCGTCTTCACGCTGATCCTGTCCGACTTCTTCGACACCATGGGCACGGTCGTCGGCGTCAGCGCCGAGGCGGAACTCCTCGACGACGAGGGCAAGGTGCCCAACCTGGGCCGCGTGCTGCTCATCGACGGCGCGGCGGCGGTCGCGGGCGGCGCGGCCTCCTCGTCCTCCGCGACCTCGTACATCGAGTCGGCGGCCGGCGTCGGCGAAGGCTCGCGCACCGGGTTCTCCAACCTGGTCACCGGCGGTCTGTTCGCCCTCGCCCTGTTCCTCACCCCGCTGCTCACCATCGTCCCGCTCCAGGCGGCGGCACCCGCGCTGGTCGCCGTCGGCTTCCTGATGATGACCCAGGTCAAGTCCATCGACTGGGACAGGTACGAGATCGCCATACCCGCCTTCCTGACCATCGCCGTCATGCCGTTCACCTACTCGATCACCAACGGCATCGGTGCGGGGTTCCTCGCCTTCGTCGTGATCAAGACGGTGCTGGGCAGGGCGCGGGACGTGCACTGGCTCATGTGGGGGGCCTCGGCCCTGTTCGTCGTGTACTTCGCGATCGACCCGATCGAGCAGGTGCTGGGCGTCAAGTAGGCCTGGCCGCGCGACCGGTCCGCGACGCCGTCGTGGCCGGTCGCGCAGTGCCTCGTGCCCGCTAGCCGATCGCCGCCTGCATCATCGCCTTAGCCACCGGGGCCGCCAGGCCGTTGCCGCTCACCTCCGAGCGGGCCGCGTTCGACTGTTCCACGACCACTGCCACGGCCACCTCCTTGCCGTCGGCCTCGGCGTACGACGTGAACCAGGCGTACGGCGTCTTGCTGTTGTTCTCGCCGTGCTGGGCCGTGCCCGTCTTGCCGCCGACCGTCGCCCCGTCGATACGGGCGTTGGTCCCGGTGCCGTCCTCGACGACCGTCCGCATCGCCGACCGCAACTGCTCGGCGGTGTCGGAGCTGACGACCTGCGTGGTCGAGGCCTCGTCGGCGTAGTCGGTGAGGACGTTCCCGTCGCCGTCGGTGACCTGCGAGACCATGTGCGGCGACACCAGCTTGCCGCCGTTGGACAAGGCTGCCGACACCATGGCCATCTGGAGCGGGGTGGCGGTCACGTCGAACTGGCCGATGCCGGTGAGGGCGGTCGACGACTCGTCCATGCCGGAGGGGTAGACGCTCGGGTAGGCCCGCACCGGCACGTCCTGCGTCTCGTCGTTGAAGCCGAACCTCTCGGCCGTCGCCCGCAGCTTGTCCTGTCCGAGCTGGACGGCCATGTGCGCGAAGACGTTGTTGCAGGAGTACTGGAGCGCGACCCGGATCGTGGCGTCCTCACAGGGCGCCGAGGGGTTCTCGTTGCTCAGCACCGTGGTCGTGCCGGGCAGGGTGTACGGGTCGGCGCTGTCCGTCCTCTCGTCCACGGACGAGTAGAGCCCCTCCTCCAGCGCGGCCGCCGCCACGACCAACTTGAACGTCGACCCCGGCGGCAGCGGCTGGCGCAGCGCCCTGTTGGTGAGCGGCTTGTCGGCGTCCGCGGTGAGCTTCTTCCAGGCGGTGCCCGCCGTGTTGGCGTCGGTGAGCGAGGACGGGTCGTACGACGGCGTCGACACCACCGCGAGGATCCTGCCCGTCGCCGGGTCGACCGCGACGGCCGCGCCCTTCTTGTCGCCGAGGGCGTCGTACGCCGCCTTCTGCACGGCCGGGTCGATCGTGGTGATCACGTTGCCCGGGTCGGCCCGCTCGCCCGTGACCGAGTCCACCACGGTCTTCAGCCGGGTGTCCGTGCCGTTGAGCAGGTCGGCGTAGATGCCCTCCAACTGCGTCGGGGCGTAGGCCTGCGAGGCGTAGCCGGTCACCGCGGCGTACAACTCGCCGTCCGTGTACGTGCGTCTGTACTCCAGGTCGCTGTCCGGCGTGGCCGCCGAGCCGGTGACCGACTTTCCGGCCACGATGATGTTCCCGAGCGGCTCCGCGTACGTCTCGATCGCGTTGCGCCGGTTGTCCTTGTCGTCCGCCAGCGCCCGGCCTTCGTAGAACTGCACCCATGTCGCCCGGATCAGCAGGGAGAACACCAGCAGCAGCGCGAAGACCGAGGCGCGCCTGATCGTCTTGTTCATCGCGATCGGAAGGACGAACGGGATGGGCGCGGTCGTTCCCGTCCGCCCGGTTTCTCATCGAGCCTTCATGAAGCCGCCCGGCCCCGGCGGAACCGGCACGCGCGCGTGCCCACGGCCTGCGCCCGCACCGCCGCCCGCGACAGAAGCGGGATTGGACGCGGGACCGGACGCAGGACCGGAAGACGGGACCGGACGCGGGACCGTAAGACGGGCGGGTCACGGCGGGCCGTCGTCCCGGCGGTCAGGCCTCCAGGACCATGACGACCTCGTCGATCTCGGCGTCGCGCGCGTGCGCGTACCCCGTGGTCCGCGCGCTCACCCGGAACCCGCACTTCTCCAGGACCCGCCGGGAACCGGCGTTGTCGTCCGCCGCGCGCGCGTACAGCGGGCGCTCGGGAACCTCGGCGAGGAGGGCTCCCAGGGCGGCCGTGGCGATGCCGCGCCCCCAGTAGGCGCGGTCGACCCAGTACGTGACCTCGCGCTCGCCCGGTTCGCCGTAGACCGCCGCGCTGCCCACCACGTCACCGTCGGCCAGGATCGCGCGCACCACGGCCGCGGAGGCTCTGATCCGTTTCCAGTGGGCGTCGAAGGCGTCCCGGTCGGCCGGGTCCTTCGGGGTGAACGCGGCCATCCGCAGGGACTCGGGGTCGTTCGTCTGCCGGTAGAACACCGGCAGATCGCTGTCGTGGACCGGACGCAGGGCGATCTGCATGCCTCAGAGCCTACGGGTGGCCAGGGTCAGCCGGTCACGCGCGTCGAACAACGCGTCCTTCACCATCTGCTCGTGCGCGGGCGTGAGCCGGGCCACCGGCACCGAGCAGCTGATCGCGTCCCGCGCGGGGGTGCGGTAGGGGATCGCGACGCCGAAGCAGCGCAGCCCCAGCGTGTTCTCCTCGCGGTCCACGGCGAAGCCCTGCTCACGGACCTGGTGCAGTTCCTCGATGAGCTTCTCGCGGTCGGTGATGGTGTGTTCGGTCAGCGCGGGCAGCGTCTCCGGGAGCAGCTTGCGGACCTGCTCGTCGCTGTAGGTGCTCAGCAGCGCCTTGCCCAGGGAGGTGGAGTGGGCCGGCAGCCGGCGGCCGACCCGGGTGAAGGGGCGCAGGTAGTGCTGCGACTGGCGGGTGGCGAGGTACACCACGTTGGTGCCGTCCAGCCGCGCCAGGTGGATGGTCTCGGTGGTGTCGTCCGACAGCCGGTCCAGCGTCGGACGGGCGGCCGCGACCACCTCGTCGCCGTCGATGTAGGAGGTCCCGACCAGCAGCGCCCGCACGCCGATGCCGTACCGCGTGCCCGTCGCGTCCGTCTCCACCCAGCCCAGCTCCACCAGCGTGCGCAGCAGCATGTAGAGGCTGGACTTGGGATAACCGACGGCCTCCTGGACCGACGCGAGGGAGTGCATACCGGGGCGGCCGGCGAAGTACTCGAGCAGTTCAACCGTCCGCACCGCGGACTTGACCTGCGCCCCGCCCCCCGTCTCGCCAGCCGACATCGCCCTTGACCCCTTCGTTCGACGGGAAATAGTCTCCAACAGCATATTCATCATCACAGACAGCGTTCAGTATATCGAACGTCCCTGGTGGTGAGGTAAGTACAGCGGCATTGCGATGCGGCGACGAACGTGGAGGGACCCGCGGTGGCAGCAGCACCAGTCTGGAGTGTCGACCCCCGAACCGGGAAGCAGCGTGAACAGGTCGCGGTCGAGGCCACGGCCCAGGAGGTGGACTCCGTGGTCCGTGCCGCGCACGGTACACGGGCGGCGCTCGCCGACCGCACCGTCCGCACGGCCTTCCTGCGCACCGCGGCGGACCGGCTCGAGGCGGCCCGCGAACAGCTCGTCGAGGTGGCCGACGCCGAGACCGCGCTCGGCCCGGTCCGGCTGACCGGCGAACTCGCCCGCACCTGCTACCAGCTGCGCGCCTTCGCCGACATCGTCGAGGAGGGCGCCTTCCTCGACGTCGTCATCAACCACCCCGACGACACCGCGACGCCGCCGGTGCCGGACCTGCGCCGCTACAAGGTGCCGCTGGGCGTCGTCGCCGTCTACTCGGCGTCCAACTTCCCCTTCGCGTTCTCCGTCGTCGGCGGCGACACCGCGAGCGCGCTGGCCGCGGGCAACCCCGTCGTCGTCAAGTCCCACCCCGACCACCCGGGCCTCTCCGAGCTGGTCGCCAAGGTGGTCCGCCGGGCCGCCGCCGAGCACGGCATCCCCGTCGAGGTGCTCGGTCTGGTGCACGGCTTCGAGGCGGGCGTCGAGCTGATCAAGCACCCGCTGATCGCCGCCGCCGGTTTCACCGGGTCCATCCGGGGCGGTCGCGCGCTGTTCGACGCGGCGGCCGCGCGGCCCGTGCCGATCCCCTTCCACGGCGAGCTGGGCTCGCTCAACCCGGTCGTCGTGACCGAGGCCGCCGCCGCCGAGCGCGCGGAGGCCATCGGGACCGGCCTGGCCGGCTCGATGACGCTGGGCGTCGGACAGTTCTGCGTGAAGCCGGGCCTGGTCCTCGTGCCGTCCGGCGCGGCCGGTGACGGCCTCGTCAAGTCGCTGACCGACGCGGTCAGCGACACGGACGCGGGCGTCCTGCTCGACCACCGCATGCGCGACAACTTCCTCGCCGGTGTCGCCGAGCGGGCGCAGCTGCCCGAGGTCGAGACGCCGGTCACGCCCGGAGCGGGCGGCGAGCACACCGTGAGCGCGGGCTTCCTGACGGTCCCGGCCGGGAGGCTCGCCGACGAGGGGGCGTACGACCTGCTCCTGGAGGAGTGCTTCGGCCCGGTGACCGTGGTGGCGCGCTACGACGACGACGACCAGGCGCGGTCCGTGCTCTCCCGGCTCCCCGGCAACCTCACCGCCACCGTCCACCTGTCGACGCAGGAGGCCGCCGGCGAGGGCCGCGGCGCCGAGATCCTCGCCGAACTCACCCCGCTCGCGGGCCGCGTGCTGGTGAACGGCTGGCCGACCGGCGTGGCCGTGGCCCCCGCGCAGCACCACGGCGGCCCCTACCCGGCGACCACCTCCACCTCCACCTCCGTGGGCGGTACGGCCATCGAGCGCTGGCTGCGCCCGGTCGCCTACCAGAACACCCCCGAGGCCCTGCTGCCGCCCGAGCTGCGCGACGACAACCCCCTCGGCCTGCCCCGGCGCTTCAACAACCACCTCGAGCGCTGACCGGCACCGATCGACGAGAAGGAATCCGGGAAACCCTGAGCATGGACCTCGAACTCGCCGAACTCCCCTTCCCACTGCGCACCTACGGGCCCGACGGGCACTGGAGCTACGAGGACGGGGTCCTCACCGGATGGGGCGGTCCCCGCCAGGACCGGTTCGTGCCGCCCACCGGGGAGGCGCTGGACCCGGCCGCCGACGCCCCCCGGCTGCTGGGGGCACCCGAGGGCGACTTCCAGTTCATCGCCCGGGTGACCGTCGGCTTCAACGGTGCCTTCGACGCCGGGGTGTTGTACGTGCACGTCGGCGAACGGGCCTGGGCCAAGCTGTGCCTGGAGTACTCCCCGGACGTGCCCACCGTCTGCACGGTGGTCACCCGCGGCCACTCCGACGACGCCAACTCCTTCGCCGTGGACGGCAGTTCGGTCTGGCTGCGGGTCAGCCGGACCGGCCGGGCCTTCGCCTTCCACGCCTCGCGCGACGGAGAGCACTGGGTCTTCGTCCGGCTGTTCACGCTGGGCGACGAGAAGGAGACGGGCGCGGCCCTCGTCGGCTTCATGGCGCAGGCGCCGATGGGGCAGGGCTGCGTCGTCACGTACGACCACCTGGAGTTCCGCCCGAGCTGGCCGGACGACCTCCGCGACGGCAGCTGACCGGGGCCGCTCCGGAACCGGTGCGACGGGCGGGCCGTGGTATCCGGCGATCACCACCTTTCCCGCGGTGTCCGCGAGCGGGGAATGAGGCCGATCCTTTGAACGTTCACATACTCGGCGGAGGGAGTCTCCGTACCCGCATACCTGAGAGAGCCGAGACATGCGCGTCGAGATCTGGAGCGACATCGCCTGCCCGTGGTGCTACGTGGGCAAGGCCCGCTTCGAGAAGGCGCTCGACGCCTTCCCGCACCGTGACCAGGTCGAGGTCGTGCACCGCTCCTTCGAACTGGACCCCGGCCGCGCCAAGGGCGACGTCCAGCCCGTGCTGGCCATGCTGACCAAGAAGTACGGCATGAGCGAGGCCCAGGCGCAGGCCGGCGAGGACAACCTCGGAGCCCAGGCCGCCGCCGAGGGCCTCGACTACCGCACCCGCGACCGGGACCACGGCAACACCTTCGACATGCACCGCCTGCTGCACTTCGCCAAGGAACAGGGCCGCCAGGACGAGCTGATCCAGCTCCTGTACCGGGCCAACTTCGCCGAGGAGCGGTCCCTGTTCGGCGAGGGCGACGAGCGGCTCGTGGAGCTGGCCGCCGAGGCCGGTCTGGACACCGACGCCGCCCGGAAGGTCCTCGCGACCCGGCCGCCTACGCCGACGAGGTCCGCGCCGACGAGGCCGAGGCCGCCCGGCTCGGCGCGAACGGCGTCCCCTTCTTCGTCCTCGACCGCACGTACGGGGTCTCCGGCGCCCAGCCCGCCGAGGTCTTCGCCCAGGCACTCACCCGGGCCTGGGGCGAGCGCTCGCCCCTCGAGCTCGTCGACCAGGGCGACGCCGAGGCCTGCGGCCCCGACGGATGCGCCGTACCGCGGCACTGACCCGCCGGGGTCCTGAAACGTGCAGGTGAGGGCCCATCCATAAGCGTTCCTTAGGGAAACCGCGTAAGAATTCGCAATGGACTTCGACTTCCGTGGGCCGCAGAGTGGAGGCCATGGAGACCTTCGAGACCCTCGTCCGCGCCGAGTTCGCCCCGAAGAACACCTACCTGAACACCGCGAGCAACGGCCTGCTCCCCGCCCGCACCGTCACCGCCCTGCACGAGGCGGCGCTGCTACGGGCCGAGGGCAGGCCGCTGACGCCGCTGTACGAGGACGTGGAGGCCAGCCGGGCGGCGTACGCCCGGCTCGTCGGCGTCCCGGTCACCCGGGTCGCGGCCGGCGCCTCGGTCGCCGCGCACACCGGCCTCATCGCCACCTCGCTCCCGGCGGGCGCCGAGGTCCTCACCGCGGAGGACGACTTCACGTCCGTGCTGAACCCTTTCCACGTCCGCGGCGACCTCAAGGTCCGCGCGGTCCCGCTGGAGCGGATCGCCGAGGCCGTCCGCCCCGGCACCGCGCTCGTCGCGGTGAGCGCCGCCCAGTCCGCCGACGGACGGATCGCGGACCTGCCGGCCCTGCGCGAGGCGGCCCGCACCCACGGCGCGCGCACCTACGTCGACTTCTCCCAGTCCGCCGGCTGGCTGCCGATGGACGCCGACGCGTACGACTACTCCGTCTCCGTCTCCTTCAAGTGGCTGCTCGGCCCGCACGGGGCCGCCTTCCTCGTCGTGCCGGAGGACTTCGGCGACCTCACGCCGGTACTGGCGGGATGGGTCGCCGCCGAGGCGCCCTGGGACAGCTGCTACGGACCCGTCGCCGAACTCGCCCGCTCCGCAAGGCGGTTCGACCTGAGCCACGCCCTGTTCACCTACGCCGGGCTGCGCCGCTCCCTCGATCTCGTCGAGGAACTCGGCGTCGCCGCCGTACGGGCCCACGACCTCGCCCTCGCCGACCGGTTCCGGGCCGGGCTCGCGACACTCGGCCACGAGCCCGTGCCCGCACCGGGCTCGGCGATCGTCTCGGTGCCCGGACTCGGCGTCCGGCAGCCGGAGTTGAGCCGCGCGGGCATCGAGGTCTCCAACCGCGCGGGCAACCTGCGCGCGTCCTTCCACCTGTTCAACACGACGGCGGACGTGGACCGGCTGCTGGACGTGCTGTCGGGCTGAGCACGCCGGATGCGCCGGGCGGGAGTGCTCGGTGCACCGGGCGTGAAGACGCGGGCGCCGATGCCGTGTGACGTCCGGGGGCGCCCCCCCGGACCGCGGCCGGGTTCACCGGACCGGCGTGAAGTCCCTCGCTCCGATGAACTCGGGCCGCCGCACGGGTGCCGCGAACGGCTCGACCGCCGCGTTCTCCACGCTGTTGAACACGATGAAGACGTTGCTGCGCGGGAACGGCGTGATGTTGTCGCCGGACCCGTGCATGCAGTTGCAGTCGAACCAGGTCGCCGACCCGGCCCGGCCCGTGAACAGCTTGATGCCGTACGCGGACGCCATCTCGGTCAGCGCCTCGTCGGAGGGCGTGCCCGCGTCCTGCATCTGGAGCGACTGCTTGTAGTTGTCCTTCGGCGTGGCCCCCGCGCAGCCCAGGAACGTCTTGTGCGAACCCGGCATGATCATCAGGCTGCCGTTGGTGTCGTGGTTCTCGGTCAGCGCGATCGAGACGGACACCGTGCGCATCCGGGGCAGACCGTCCTCGGCGTGCCAGGTCTCGAAGTCGGAGTGCCAGTAGAAGCCGGAGGCGCCGAAGCCGGGCTTGACGTTGATCCGTGACTGGTGGACGTACACGTCCGAGCCGAGGAGCTGCCGGGCCCGCCCGACGACCCGCTCGTCACGCACCAGCCGGGCGAAGACCTCGCTGATCCGGTGCACCTCGAAGACGGACCGGATCTCCTTCGTCCTCGGTTCGACGATGGAACGGTCGTCGGCCCGGATCGCCGGGTCGTTCACCAGCCGGTCCAACTCCCGCTTGTGGACGGCGACCTCGTCGTCCGTGAGGAGCTGGTCGACGGCGGCGAAGCCGTCCCGCTCGAACGACTGGAGGTCGAGCGGCTCGAACGGGCCGGGCGCGTCCGGGGCGCCCCAGACGACCGGGTCCTGGCGGGGGACACGCACCTCGGTGGCGCCGCGGCTGGGGTAGAGATCGGTGACGTGGGTGCCGGTGGCAGTGGTCATGGGGATGTCACACCTCCTCGGGCTCGGTGAGCAGCGGATAGACGCCGTTCTCGTCGTGGTCCTCCCGTCCCGTGACGGGCGGGTTGAACACGCAGATGCAGCGGAAGTCCTCCTTGACGCGGAGCGTGTGCCGCTCGTGCCCGTCGAGGAGGTACATGGTCCCGGGCGTGATGGTGTGCGCCAGCCCGGTCTCGTGGTCGGTGAGTTCGGCCTCGCCCTCCACGCAGACGACGGCCTCGATGTGGTTCGCGTACCACATCGACGTCTCCGTGCCCGCGTACAGGATCGTCTCGTGCAGGGAGAAGCCGACCCTCTCCTTGGCGAGGACGATGCGCTTGCTCTCCCAGGTGCCGGACGCCGACCTCACATGCCGGTCGGTGCCTTCGATGTCCTTGAACGAACGGACGATCACGGTGTTGCGATCCCTCCTGGATAGGTGGTGTGCCGGAAAGGTCAGGCGGTCTCGGGCACGGCGACGGTCTCCCGCACGGCGCGGGCGAGGACGCTCATGCCCTCGTCCAGCTCCTCGGGCGTCACGGTGAGCGCCGGCAGCAGCTTGACGACCTCGCTCTCCGGGCCGGACGTCTCGATCAGCAGCCCGAGTTCGAAGGCGCGGCGCGCCACCCGCCCGGCTCGCGCCTTTTCGTGGAACTCCAGGCCCCACACCAGGCCACGGCCCCGGTACTCCTTGACGTCGGCCAGGTTCTCCTCGGTGATCGAGATCAGCTCCTGCTCGATCTGCTCACCGCGCCCGCGGGTCTGCTTCTCCATCGCCGACCCGTCGGCCCAGTACGTCTCCAGCGCGGCGGTGGCCGTGACGAACGCCGGGTTGTTGCCGCGGAAGGTGCCGTTGTGCTCGCCCGGCTCCCACACGTCCAGCTCGGGCTTGAACAGGCACAGCGACATGGGCAGGCCGTAGCCGCTGATGGACTTGGACACGGTGACGATGTCGGGGGTGATGCCCGCCTCCTCGAACGAGAAGAAGGCACCGGTGCGCCCGCACCCCATCTGGATGTCGTCGACGATCAGCAGCATGTCCTGCCGCTCGCACAGCTCGGCCAGCGCCCGCAGCCACTCCGGCCGCGCGACGTTGATGCCGCCCTCGCCCTGCACGGTCTCGACGATCACGGCGGCCGGCTTGTTGAGTCCGGAGCCCTGGTCCTCCAGGAGCCGCTCGAACCACAGGAAGTCCGGGACCTGGCCATCGAAGTAGTTGTCGAACGGCATCGGCGTGCCGTGCACCAGCGGGACGCCCGCCCCGGCCCGCTTGAACGCGTTCCCGGTGACGGCGAGCGAGCCGAGCGACATCCCGTGGAAGGCGTTGGTGAACGACACGATCGCCTCGCGCCCCTTCACCTTCCGGGCCAGCTTCAGCGCGGACTCCACGGCGTTGGTACCGGTCGGGCCCGGGAACATGACCTTGTACGGCAGGTCGCGCGGCCGCAGCACCAGATCCTGGAAGGTCTGGAGGAAGGTCCGCTTGGCGACGGTGGACATGTCGAGCCCGTGGGTGACGCCGTCGCGCATCAGGTAGTCGATCAGCGCCCGTTTCAGAACCGGGTTGTTGTGCCCGTAGTTGAGCGAGCCGGCGCCCGCGAAGAAGTCGAGGTACTGGTGTCCGTCCTCGTCGTACATCCGGCTGCCCTGCGCCCGGTCGAAGACGACGGGCCAGCCGCGGCAGTAACTGCGCACCTCGGACTCGAGGGTCTCGAACACGCTGAGGTCGGGCTGGGTGATGGTCACGGCGAAAACGCTCCTCGATGCGGTGGGGGAGTCGTGCGGCGGTCGGCGGTGGGGGGCCGGGTCTCCGGGGAAGGCTCAGACGGAGGTCAACGGGCCGATGCGGTAGAGGACTTCGGGATCGTGCGGGCCGTCCGGGAACAGTCCCGTGTCGAACAGGACCTCGCGCGTGACGTCCGCACCGTGGCGGGCGGCGTAGGAGGTGAACAGCCGCTCCGAGGCGGTGTTGCCCGGCGTGATCGTGGTCTCGACGCTGGTGAGGGGGCGCTCGGCGGCGACCCGCGCGGTCAGCGCGTCGAGCAGCGTGGCGGCGAGGCCGCGGCCGCGGTACGCGCCGTCGACCGCGACCTGCCAGACGAGCAGCGTCTCCGGTGCCTGGGGACGGACGTACCCGGTGACGAACCCGACCGGTTCGCCGCTCTCGGCGCGCGCCACCGCCGAGGTGCCGGCGAAGTCCCGGCACCACAGCAGGTAGCTGTAGGAGGAGTTCAGATCGAGAGTCCCGGATTCCTTGGCGATACGCCAGAGAGCGGCCCCGTCCGCCGCCGAGGGGCGGTCGATCCGCAGGTCTGCTTGTGTGGCAGTCATGCGGATTGAACTTACCGAGGGAAATTAAAAAATGCATGGAGAGGCGGCGATGGTTTGGTGATGCCCTCGTGGTCGGGTGTCGGTTTGTGGCGTTTTGTATCGGCTAAAACGGGGCAAATCGCTACCTCTGTGCAATGCGTCACGCGCTCGTAATGTGCTCGAAAAATCTTTGCGTTTGGGCCCGGGAGATCCGGGCAGGAGAACTCGGGAAACCCATCCTGGGAAAGGGTGAGAGAAAGGCGGGGAAAGGAACTGCGGAATTACCGTGAATTCAGGCTCCGGTGGCCCCGTCGATACGCTCCCGCAGAATGTCCGCGTGGCCGTTGTGCCGCGCGTACTCCTCGACGAGGTGGATCAGCACCCAGCGCAGACTGACCTCCGCCCCGGCCGCCGGCCCGCCGTCGATCCGCCCGGTGTCGTCCAGCGAGCGCCCCGCGGTCAGCTCGCGCCCCCGCGCGATCTCCCGCTGCCACACCGTCAGCGCCTCACCCAGTCCCCGCTCGGGGCTGAGCGCGTACCCGGTGGGGTTTTCGAACACGGGCGGTACGTCGAGTCCCGCGAACACCCGCTGGAACCAGTTCCGTTCAACCTCGGCGAGATGCTGGACCAGACCGAGCAGCGTGAGGGAGGAGGGCTCGGCCGAGGCCTGCCGGACCTGGGTGTCGTCCAGGCCCGCGCACTTCAGCTTCAACGTCGCGCGGTGGAAGTCGAGCCAGCTGTCGAGCATGGCCCGCTCGTCACCGGTCATCAGGGGGACGGGACGGCCGTCCGGGAGAGTGGTCATGCGGCGAGCATGGCAGGGCCCACTGACACCCCGGCCACGAGTGCGACCCGGCCGACCATCCCTGCCCCTCGGCCACGAGCGCGACCCGGCCGACCATCCCTGCCCCTCGGCCACGAGCGCGACCCTGCCGACCGGCCCGCCCCTCGACCCCGCCGACCCGCCCGCCATCACGCCGACCCGGCGCCCTCCTCACCGCCAGGCCTGCTCCCCCGCTCGCAGCGCGCCGGCGAGGTCCACGTCCAGGCCCCGCTCCGCGAGCGCCGCGCCCAGTGCCGTCAGGCTGCTGCGGACCGCGCCCGGCGTCGCGTCCGCCCCGTAGTGGTTGACCCGGATCATCTCCTTGGCCAGCGCGCCCCCGCCCGCGGCCAGCGGCAGCGCCGGGTCGCTCGCCAGCGCCCGCGCCACCAGCTCCGAGGCGACGACACCCGCCGGCGCCCTCAGCGTCGTGGCGACGGGCGCGGCCTCCCGCGCCTCGTGCACGTACGGCTCCAGCCCGGCCCCCAGCGCCACCGCACCCGCGCGGGTCGCGGCGGCGGCGGACGCGTGCCTGGCCATCACGGTGTCCAGGCCGTCCGCCTCGATGCGCTCCACGCAAGCCTCCAGCGCCAGCATCTCCAGTTGAGCCGGAGCGTGCGGCAGCGCCTTGCGGCCGCCGTCGAGCCACCGCTCCTTCCAGTCGAGCAGCGAGAGGTAGGAGCGGCGCGGCGCCTTCGGGTTCGCCGCCATCCGGGCCCACGCCCGCTCGCTCACCGACACCGCCGACACGCCTGCCGGACCGCCCATCGCCTTCTGCGCGCCGATCACGCACAGATCCACGCCCCACGCGTCCGGCAGCACCGGCTCGGCGCCCACGGACGCCACGGCGTCCAGGTAGAACAGCGCGTCGTGCTCCTTCACCACCTCGCCGATCTCCGCGACCGGGTTGGTGTTGCCGGTGGCCGCCTCGGCGTGCACCAGCGACACGAAGCCGATCTCCGGGTGCTCGGTGAAGGCCGCGCGGATCTGATCGGCGGTGGCCGCCGTGTGGAAGGGCACCGCGAGGTCGATCACCGTGGCGCCGCAGTCCCGCAGCCAGTCGCCGAAGGTCTGCCCGTACGGCCCGGTGATCACGTTCAGCGCGGTCGTGCCCGGCCCGGCCGTCCCACGGATCGCGCCCTCCAGCGGCAGCAGCGCCTCGCCCTGCATGATCACGACGTCCTGCCGGGTGTCCAGCAGCCGTGCCACCCGGTCCTCGACGGAGGCGAACCGGGCGGCGCTCAGCGGAGCGAGATCCAGGAAGGGGTGGGTCACGGCGGTGCTCTCTTCACTCACGGGGTAAGGGTGACGAGAGTAACCGGCGTGACCCCGGCCACCCCGGACCGGCGACTTCTTAGGTCGACGGACCCCGCTGCCAAGGGTTTGATTTGAGAGCCTCAAACTTCTCCTTATAATCGGAAGCTACAGTTCTCCCACAGGAAGGCCCGCCGTGAACACGCTCCTCGGGCGTCGCACCCGTGTCCTGGCCGCCACCACCGCTACGGCCGGGCTCATGCTCATGGCCGCCTGTACCTCCAGCGACGACGGCGGCAGCGGCTCCAAGACCGCCGCGGGCGGTGTGGAGCTGGTCAAGGCGGGTCAGCTCACCACCTGCACCCACCTGCCCTACCCGCCGTTCCAGTCGGAGATCGACGGCAAGGTGCAGGGCTTCGACGTCTCCGTGATCGACCTGGTCGCCGACGACCTGGGCGTGAAGCAGGAGATCCTGGACACGCCGTTCGAGAACTTCAAGACCGGCGCCTTCCTGAACTCCGGCGAGTGCGACCTGGCCGCCGCCGGCATGACCATCACCGAGGAGCGGAAGAAGAACGTCGACTTCTCCGACCCCTACTTCGACGCCACCCAGGCCGTCCTGGTGAACAAGGACGCCGGGGTGGACTCCCTCGCCGAGATCAAGTCCGGGAACGTCAAGCTCGGGGCGCAGGCGCAGACCACCGGCGAGGACTACGTGACCAAGCAGGGCTTCGACCCGGTCTCCTTCGAGTCCTCCGACGCCGTCCTCAACGGCCTGCGCACCGGCCAGGTCAAGGCCGTCGTCATCGACTACCCGGTCGTCCAGGGCTGGCTGAAGGACAAGGCGAACGCCGACGCCTTCGAGGTCGTCGACAACCTCAACACCGGTGAGCAGTACGGCTTCACGGTGAAGAAGGGCAACACCCAGCTGGTGGCGGCGATCAACAAGGCGATCGCCGACGCCAGGGCCGACGGCACCTACAAGAAGCTCTACGAGCAGTGGATCGGCCCGTACGACGCGACCGCGGCCTCCCCGTCCGCCTCATGAGCGACGCCACGAAGCCGGAAGCCCCGCCCCGCCGGAAGGGCCTGTCGAGAAGCCACAAGCGCAGGCTGTCGCGCGGCGTCCAGTACGTCGTCTTCGTCGCCGCCCTGATCGCGTTCGCGGCCTCGGCGGACTGGGACCGGCTGCAGAACCAGTTCGCGCAGGCGGACATCGCCGAGCAGATGTTCCCGGACGTCATCACGCTGGCGCTGAAGAACACCGTGCTGTACACCCTGTCCGGCTTCGCCGTCGGACTGGCCCTCGGCATGGTCATCGCGCTGATGCGGCTGTCGTCCGTGGGCCCCTACCGCTGGCTCGCCGGCATCTACATCGAGATCTTCCGCGGCCTGCCCGCCCTGCTGATCTTCATCTTCATCGGCGTCGCCGTGCCACTGGCCTTCCCGGGCACGGAGATCATCGGCGGCACGTACGGCAAGGTCGCCCTGGCCCTCGGCCTGGTCGCGGCGGCATACATGGCGGAGACGATCCGCGCGGGCATCCAGGCGGTGCCCAAGGGGCAGATCGAGGCGGCCCGTTCGCTGGGCTTCTCACCCGCCCGCGCCATGATCTCGATCATCATCCCGCAGGCCTTCCGCATCATCCTCCCGCCGCTCACCAACGAGCTGGTGCTCCTGTTCAAGGACTCCTCGCTGGTGCTGTTCCTCGGCGTCACCCTGGAGGAACGCGAACTGTCCAAGTACGGCCGCGACCTGGCCAGTACGACCGCCAACTCCACACCCATCCTCGTCGCCGGCCTGTGCTACCTGCTGGTGACGATCCCGCTCGGCTTCGTCGTGCGCCGTATGGAGGCGAAGGCCCAGGAGGCCGTGAAATGAGCCGACCGGAGATCGAAGTACGAGGACTGCACAAGTCGTTCGGCGACAACGAGGTGCTGCGCGGCATCGACCTGGAGATCGGCCAGGGCGAGGTCGTCTGCGTCATCGGCCCGTCCGGCTCCGGCAAGTCCACCCTGCTGCGCTGTGTGAACCTCCTGGAGGAACCCAGCAAGGGGCAGGTGATCGTCGGCGGCGTCGAACTGACCGACCCCGACGTCGACATCGACGCCGCCCGGCGCCGTATCGGCATGGTCTTCCAGCAGTTCAACCTCTTCCCGCATCTGACGGTGACCGAGAACCTGACGCTGCCGCAGCGCCGGGTGCTCGGGCGCGGCAAGGCGGAGGCGGCGCGCGTCGCCGCCGAGAACCTGGAGCGGGTCGGCCTGTCGGAGAAGGCGACCGCCTACCCCTCCTCCCTCTCCGGCGGCCAGCAGCAGCGCGTGGCGATCGCCCGCGCCCTGGCGATGGGCCCCCAGGCGATGCTCTTCGACGAGCCCACGTCGGCCCTCGACCCCGAACTGGTCGGTGACGTCCTCGCGGTCATGCGCATGCTCGCGAACGAGGGCATGACCATGATGGTCGTCACCCACGAGATGACCTTCGCCCGCGAGGTCGCCGACCGGGTCGTCTTCATGGACGGCGGACTGGTCGTCGAGGACGGCACCCCCGCACAGGTCATCGGCGCCCCCCGCCACGAACGCACCCGCCACTTCCTCTCCCGCCTCCTCGACCCGGCGATGGCCGAGGTGGAGGAGGAGACCTCGGACCAGGTCGGCGGGGCCACCTGAGGGTCGGTCTAAGGTGCCGTGCATGAGCGACGACACGGTGCTGCACGTGAAGGGCAGGGTCCTCGCCGGACCGGACGAGGACCAGGTCCGCGACGAGCTGTGGGTGATCGACGGACGTGTCTCCTACGACCGTCCCGCCGGGGCCCGCGACATCCGCACGGTGACCGGCTGGGCGCTGCCCGGCCTGGTCGACGCCCACTGCCATGTGGGCCTGGGCGCGCACGGGCCGGTCGACGCCGACGTCGCCGAGAAGCAGGCGCTCACGGACCGCGACGCCGGGACCCTGCTGATCCGCGACGCCGGCTCGCCCTCCGACACCCGCTGGGTCGACGACCGCGAGGACCTCCCGAAGATCATCCGAGCGGGCCGGCACATCGCCCGCACCCGTCGCTACATCCGCGGCTACGCCCACGAGATCGAGCCGGACGACCTCGTCGCCTACGTCGCCCGGGAGGCCCGGCGCGGCGACGGCTGGGTCAAGCTGGTCGGCGACTGGATCGACCGCGACGCCGGCGACCTGACGGCATGCTGGCCGCGGGACGCCGTCGAGGCGGCGATCGCCGAGGCCCACCGCCTGGGCGCCCGGGTGACGGCCCACTGCTTCGCCGAGTCCTCCCTGCGCGACCTGGTCGAGTCGGGCATCGACTGCATCGAACACGCCACGGGCCTCACCGACGACCTGATCCCCCTGTTCGCCTCCCGCGGCGTCGCGATCGTCCCGACCCTGGTGAACATCGCGACCTTCCCGCAGCTCGCGGCCGGCGGCGAGACCAAGTTCCCGGCCTGGTCGGCCCACATGCGCCGCCTCCACGCCCGCCGCTACGACACCGTCCGCAACGCCTACGACGCCGGCATCCCCGTCTACGCAGGCACCGACGCGGGCGGCACCCTGCCCCACGGCCTGATCGCCGCGGAGGTCGCGGAACTGGTGAAGGCCGGCATCCCCCCGGTGCGGGCCCTCGCGGCGACCACCTGGTCCGCCCGCACCTGGCTCGGGCGCCCCACCCTCGACGAGGGCGCCCCGGCCGACCTGGCGGTCTACGACCAGGACCCCCGAGCGGACGTACGAGTACTGGCGGCGCCGGCGCGGGTGGTGCTGAACGGGCGGATCGTGGGCTGAATCCGTCGAAGGCGTGTGCGGGTGTGCCACGTTGGGGTGAAGTCGTGTGAGGGCGCTGTCGAACGGGCGGCGGTGCGACATCCTTTCGAGGTCCCAAGCTTCCTCTCTGGGGGTCCCACACCTTGAACGGCTACAACTTCCGCATGCCCGCACGCCGTTGCGCCACCGTGCTGGCCGCCACCGCCCTCGCCGCCGGTCCCGCGGCGCTGGCCGGCGCGCCCCTCGCGCACGCGACCGACGAGGGGAGTGCCGGCGCCGTCGTGCTGCGCACCGGCCTCGACGTGGCCCTGCTCGACAAGACCGTCGACGTGCCCCTCGCCGTCTCCCTCAACGAGGTGCGGGCGCCGCGGAGCGCCGAGAAGACCGCACTGACCGTCGAACTGGACGGCGTCGACGGCGGCCGCCCCTTCAGCGTGCTGCGCGCGGACGTGGCCGAGGCGAAGGCCACGGTCGAGAAGGGCAGGGCCGAGGCCTCCGCCCGGCTCGCCCACGCCGAGCTGCACGTGCCCGGTCTGCCTCTCCTCTCCCTCGTCGAGATCGAGCCGTCTCCTCCCGGGCCGTCTGCGAGGCCGGGAAGGCACCGGTCGCCACCTCCACCCCGGTCGGCGCGGTCACCGTCCTCGGCAAGCGGGTGTCCGTGTCGGCCGGCGGCCCCACCGATGTGAAGGTGCCGGGCGTCGGCGAGGTCCGGCTGGATCTCGGGGAACGCGGGACGACGTCCCGTACGGCCGCCGCGACAGCCCTCGAACTCACCGTCTCCATCAACCCGTTGAACCTCAACGTCGCCGAGGTCACCGGCACGGTGACCCTCGCCGAGGCGACCTGCGAGACGCCGGCGGGGCGCGGCGGGGAGGCTTCGTCGAGCGCCGAGCCCGTCGGGGACGTCAAGGCACAGGGCGCCCCCGCGGAGGTCGGCCTAGCGGAGACGGGGGGCAGCTCTATGACGCCGTACGTCGCGGGCGGCGCGGTGGCCCTGCTGGCGGCGGGCGGGGGAGCGGTGGCCCTGACGCGGCGCCGCGGCTGAGGCACTGGGGCTCCGCCCCAGACCCCGGCCTGTGCCCACCCACCACCCGACTCGGTGAGATGAAAGGCGAGGTCCCGGGTACATCAGCCCGCCTGGGGGTGCCCCCCTCCGGGCGAGTCCGAGTCCGAGTCCGAGGACGAGGCGCGAAGCGCCGACAGGGGGTCCGGGGGCGGCCCCCAGGGTCGGGACGGAATGGGGCGGCGGGGGCGGAGGCACGCCCCCCCGGCGCCACCTCGCCTCCCAGGGGCGTCACCCCCCCCGGGCGTCACCCCGCCCCCACAGCCCGCAGGAACCCGTCCACCGTCCCTCGATCCCGCACCGCGATCCGCAGCCACTCATCCCCGAGCCCGGGAAACGTGTCCCCACGCCGCACCGCGTACCCGCGGGCACGCAACTCCCGCCGGACCGCCCCCGCCCGAGCCACCCGCACCAGCACGAACGGCGCCTGCGCCGGGCCGGCCACCTGCACCCCCCGATCCGCGAACTCCGCGAGTCCCGCCAGGAGATACTCCCGATCGGTAGCCACGCGGTGCGCCGCACGCGCCGCCTCGGCCAGCGCCGGAGGCGACACGCACGCCTCCGCCGCCGCCAGCGCGGGCGTGGACACCGGCCACAGCGGCTGAGCCCGCTCCAGCTCACGGATGGTCTCCGGCGCGGCGAGGACGTACCCGATCCGCAGCCCCGCCAGCCCCCACGTCTTCGTCAGGCTGCGCAGCACCACCAGACCGGGCACATCCGTGCGCCCGGCCAATGCCTCCCGCTCGCCCGGCACCGCGTCCATGAACGCCTCGTCGACGACCAGGGTCCGCCCGTGCCGGGCGAGCCCGGCGATCGTGGCGGCGGGGTGCAGCACCGACGTCGGGTTCGTCGGATTGCCGATCACCACGAGGTCGGCGTCCTCGGGGACGGCCGCCGGGTCGAGCCGGAAGCCGTCCTCCTCCCGCAGCAGCACCCGGTCGACGCTGTGCCCGGCGTCCCGCAGAGCCGCCTCCGGCTCGGTGAACTGCGGGTGCACCACCACCGGTCGACGGACCTTCAGGGCGCGGGCGAGCAGCACGAACGCCTCCGCCGCCCCCGCCGTCAGCAGCACCCGATCGACCGGCAGCCGGTGCCGCGCGGCGACCGCCGCCCGCGCGGCCCGACCGTCGGGGTAGGCGGCGAGGCCGGTCAGGGACGCGGCGATGCGCTCGCGCAGCCATGCGGGAGGCGTGTCCGCGCGGACGTTGACGGCGAGGTCCACCAGCGCCGAACCATCGTCACGCACCTCCGCGTCACCGTGGTGGCGCAGGTCGTGCCCGTCAGTGTGCATGGGAATGCGCATGCCCTCCGTGATGGTGGCCGTGGCCGTGGTCGTGCCCCTCGTCGTCGGGGTGGAAGTGCGGCTGCTGCGGCAGCCCCACCTTGTCCTCGAAGCCGGGCAGCGCGATGCGGTACACGCACGAGTCGCAGTTCATCCGCAGATCGCCCTTGACGGCCTCCGCGTACCGTTCCATCACCAGGTCCAGCAGCTCCGGCTCGGGCCCGATGACGTCCGCCGACCGCACCTCGACCTCCGGGTGCGCTGCCGCCCAGCCCTCGGTCTGGTGCCGTACCCGGTCCGGCAGGATCCCGGTGAACAGGAAGTAGGGGAGAACGACGATCCGCCGCGCACCGAGCTTCACGCACCGGTCGAGTCCGCTCGGCACGTCCGGCGCCGCGAGCGACACGAACGCCGTCTCGACACCGGCGTACCCGCGCCCCTCCCACAGCAGCCGGGCCGCCTTGTGCACCTCGGCGTTGGCGTCCGGGTCCGTCGACCCGCGACCGACCAGCAGCACGGTCACGTCGGCCAGGTCCTCGGGCGTACGCCCCACCGTGCCCAGTGCCTCGTCCAGCCGCCGCTCCAGCACGTCGAGGAGCGCCGGGTGCGGGCCCAGCGGACGGCCGTACGTGTAGGAGATGCCCGGGTGCCGCTCCTTCTCGCGGGCCAGCGCCGCCGGGATGTCGCCCTTGGCGTGCCCGGCGGACACCAGCATCAGCGGTACGGCCGCGAACCGCCGTACGCCGCGCTCCACCAGTTCCGTCACCGCCTCGCCCAGCGGCGGCGGGGACAGCTCGATGAAGCCGCCCGCGACGGGCAGTTCGGGGTGGCGGCGGCCCAACTCCCGGACGAAGTCGCGGAACGCCTCGGCTCCGGCATCGTCCCGGGTGCCGTGGCCGGCGATGAGCAGGGCGGGCGGCGGGGTGGTCACTGTTTCTCCTCGGAATGCGAAAGGGGGGTGTACAGCAGGGCGTTGAGCGCGGCGGCGGCGACCGCCGAGCCACCCTTCTCGGACACGTTGCTCACGGCGGGCAGGCCGCTCTCGCGCAACGCGGCCTTGGACTCGGCCGCGCCGACGAAACCGACGGGCAGGCCGATGACGAGCGCGGGGGAGGCGTCGAGGGTGAGCAGCTCCTCCAGGGCGGTCGGCGCACAGCCGATCACCCAGAGGGCGCCGGGCCCCACCTGCTCGTACGCCAGCCGGACCGCGTGCGCCGAACGGGTCAGTCCGGGACCGGCGGCGGCGTCCATGAGCCGGCAGACGGTCTCCCGGCGGGTGATGCCGGCGGCGACCATCTCCACGTCCACGACGACCGGCGCCCCGGCGTGCAGCGCGGCGTGCGCCTTCTCCAACGTGTCCTCGTCCATGACGAGGTCGCTCGCGTACTCCAGGTCGGCGGCGGAGTGGATGACCCGCTCCACCACCGCCCGGGTCAGCGGCGGGAAGCACGAGGTGTCCAGGCGGGCGCGCAGCCGCCGGAAGGACTCCTGCTCGATCGGGTGGACCACACGGTTCACTTGGGTTCCTCCTGCCAGCGGTAGCCGCGCGGCGTCACCATGCGGCCCGCGATGTCCCTGGTCGCCGTGTTGCCCACCGTCACGACCGTCATCATGTCCACCGTCGCCGGGTCGAGCAGCGCGAGCGTCGTCACCCGCGCGCTCCCGTCCGGCCGGGAGGCGTTGCGCACGACACCCACCGGCGTCGTCGGCTCCCGGTGTCCGGCGAGGATCGCCAGCGCCTTCGGCAGCTGCCAGTCCCGGCCCCGGCTGCGCGGGTTGTAGAACGTCACGACGAGATCCGCCTCGGCGGCCGCCCGCACCCGCCGCTCGATGACCTCCCACGGCGTGTGCAGGTCGGACAGGCTGATCGACACGTGGTCGTGGCCCAGCGGCGCGCCCAGGATCGCGGCGGCGGCCAGCGCGGCCGTGACACCGGGCACGCCGACCACGTCGATGTCGTCGGACGCCTCGGCGAGCGCGGGCGAGGCCATCGCGTACACGCCGGCGTCCCCGCTGCCGATCAGCGCGACGGCGTGCCCGCGGCGGGCCTCGGCGACGGCCGTGCGCGCCCGCTCCTCCTCCGCGCCGAGCCCGGACTCCAGGATCCGGGTGCCGGGCCGCAACAGGTCACGGATCTGGTCGACGTACTGGTCGAGCCCGACGAGCACCGAGGCCCGCCGCAGCTCGGCCTTCGCGCGCGGGGTGAGCAGGTCGCGGGCGCCGGGTCCGAGCCCGACCACCGCGAGCCGGCCGCGTCCGGGCCGCCGTACGACGGCACAGGTCGCCGTCGCGGGGACACCGGCCGACTTGCGCTTGGGCACGAGGAGTTCGCCGCCGCGGACCAGGGCGGCCGCCTCGGCGACCGAGGGGGTGCCGACGGCGGCGAGCGGCGCGGCGGACGGGTTCGGCACCTCGACGCCGGCCAGCTCCTCGGCGGAGTACGTCACCACGGGCACCCCGAGCCGCGCGGCGGCCCGCACGATGCCGGGTTCGTCCGCCTTGGCCTCCACGGTGGCCAGTTCGGCGACGCTACGCGGGGACAGTCCCGCGTCCCGCAGCGTGCCCTCGATCAGGTCGAGGACCTCCTCGACCGGCGCCCCCCTGGACGCGCCGACGCCGACGACGAGGGACGGCGGGCGCAGCAGCACCTCCCGGTCGGCGGGCTCCACGGCCCGGTCCGTCAGGCGCACGGTGTGGGCGCCCCGCTCGGCGAACGGCACCGGCGGCAGGGGCCACGCCACCTCCGCGTCGAGCGCGACCGGCTCACCGTCCAGCAGGGCCCGCGTCACGCCCGCGACATCGCCCTCCACGGGCAGCCCGAGAGTGTCCAGACCGGGGATCCCGACGGCGTCCGTCGCCGTCGTCACCACGGGCACCGCGCCCAGCAACTCGGCCACCTCGAGGGCGAGTGCGTTGGCGCCGCCCGCGTGCCCGCCGACCAGCGGGACCGCGAACCGGCCCGCCTCGTCGACGCAGACCACTCCCGGGTCGGACGCCTTGTCGGACAGCAGGGGGGCGACGAGCCGTACCACCGCGCCCGTCGCCAGGAAGCACACGAGCTGCTCGCACTCCGCGAACGCCCGCCGGACGGCGTCCCCGACGGGACCGTCGTACACGCGCGTGCGGTCCGGCCACGCCGCGGCCAGCCGGTCGCGCGCCGCAGCCCCCGCCGCGGTGGCGGAAATGAGGCCGATCACTGAGCAACTCCTTCTTCGGGGAAAGGGGTTCTGGACCCCCACAGCAGGAAAACGGGGTTGGTCGCCGCCAGCCGGGTCACATCCCCCGGCAGCGGCGCCAGCCGTGACGACTGGAGGAGCACGCCCTCCGCGTCGAACCCGGCGCCGGTGAGCGCGGCCCGCGCCGCCGGCACCCGGTCCAGCGCGGCCATCGCGACGACCACGGTCCGCCGGGCCCGCGCGCGCACGCCCCGACGACGGCGGGCAGCTCCCGCCCGCCGCCGCCGACGAACACCGCGTCGGGGTCGTCGAGTTCGCCGAGCACGTCCGGCGCGCTGCCGTGCACCACATGGACGTCGACCTCGTGCGCGGCGGCGTTGGCGCGGATCCGGCCGACACCGTCCGCGGTCTTCTCCACGGCGCTGACGGCGGCGCCCAGCCGCGCGCACTCCACGGCCACCGAACCCGAACCCGAGCCCACGTCCCAGACCAGGTCGCCGGGGCGCGGCCCGAGCCGGGCCAGGGCCAGCGCCCGCACCTCGAACTTGGTGATCATCGAGTCGCGGTGGGCGAAGTCGCCCTCGTCCAGAGCCCATCCGGCGGGCCGGCGCGCCGGCCCCGCGAGCGTCCGCACCGGACCGTGCGCCCGCGCCTCGTCCAGGCACAGCACGACACTCACCGCCGGCCCCCAGTCGCGGGCCGCCGCCTCGGCGGGCGTGACCCGCTCCACGCGTTCGTGCGCCGGATCGCCCAGCGCTGACGCGACGACGAGCATCCGGCCGGGGGAGGTCCGCGCCAGCGCGGCGCCCAGCTCGGCGGGACCGGCGCCGGGCCCGGTCAGCACGGCCACCTTCGGATACGCCCGGCACAGCTGGACGGCCGTCCGCGGGTCCCGTCCGTGCGCGCTGACGACGACGGCGTCCTCCCAGGTCAGGCCCAGCCGCGCGAAGGCGGCGGCGACGGAGGACACCCCCGGCACGACCTCCAGCCGGTCCGCGCCGAACCGCTCGGCGAGCGCCCGCACGATCCCGAAGAACCCGGGGTCACCCGACGCCAGCACCACCACCCGCCGCTCGTCGGCGACGTACGTCCCGATCGCGTCGAGCGCGGGCGCCAGTGGCCCGAGCACGATCCGCGCGACGCCCTCCGGCAGGTTCACGGCGTCCAGATGCCGCCGCCCGCCGACGACGAGGTCCGCCCCCGCCGTCGCCCCCGCGGGAACGGGGGCTCCGGTGCCCGTGCCGACCACGGTGATCGGACGGCTCACGTACTGGCACCCCGCTCGCGCAGGGCCCTGCGGGCCTCGGGGTCCGCCTTGCGGTAGCCGTGGAAGTGACCGGGGTGGTACAGGTGCGAGCGGGTGCCGTGCGCGGCGAGCGCCGGGCCGACCAGGAACAGCGTGTGCTTCCAGAGCTTGTGCTCCTTGACCGTCTCCTCCAGCGTGCCGATCGTGCACCGCACGACCAGCTCCTCCGGCCAGGTCGCCTGATAGGCGATGACGACGGGCGTCGTGGTCGGGTAACCGCCCTCCAGCAGCTCCCGCACCAACTGCCCGCTGCGCGCGGCCGACAGGAAGACGGCCATCGTCGTGCCGTGCTTGGCGAACTCCCGCACCTCCTCGCCGGGCGGCATCGGCGTCTTGCCGCCGCCGAGCCGGGTGAGGATCACGGACTGCGCGACCTCCGGGATCGTCAGCTCGCGCCGGGCGAGCGCGGCGACGGCCGAGAAGGAGGACACCCCGGGCACGATCTCGGTGTCGATGCCGATCTCGTCGCAGCGGTCCACCTGCTCCTGCGTACCGCCCCACAGGGCGGGGTCGCCGGAGTGGATCCTGGCCACCCTGATGCCGTCGCGGTGGGCCCGTTCGTAGACGGCGACGACGTCCTCCAGGGACATGGTCGCCGAGTCGAGGATCTCCGCGTCCTCGCGCGCGTGCTCCAGGACCTCCGCCTGGACCAGGCTCGCGGCCCAGATCACGACATCGGCCTCGGCGATGGCGCGCGCGGCACGGAACGTCAGCAGGTCGGCGGCGCCGGGACCGGCGCCGACGAAGGTCACCTTGCCGGTGGGGGCGTCGGCCATGGATTCGGGTCCTCTCATCACGGGGTGGGAAACGGTGGGGAAAACGGTGTCGGAAACGGGTGGTGGCGAAGGTGCGCGGCCGGGGCCCGATCCGCTACGAAGGGCACATGGCGGTGATCGTCGCGCTCGGCGCTTTCCTGATGACGTTGGCCGGCGGCTGGACGGCGCAGCGGGTGACCGACCGCCGCCATCTGGTGCTGGGCCTGGCCGGGGGCCTGATGCTGGGTGTGGTCGGCCTGGACCTGCTGCCCGAGGCCCTGGAGGCGGCCGGCACGGAGGTCTTCGGCGTCCCCGCCGCACTGCTGCTCTTCGTGGCGGGCTTCCTGCTGGCCCATCTGGTGGAACGTCTGCTGGCCCACCTCCCCCACTCTCGACTTCGCTCGAGCGGGGGGACCCCCATGGCCACGCACGGCGCCGGCGAACACAACGGCCGCAGCCCCGAGGTGGGCCTCACGGCCGCCGCCGCGATGGTCGGTCACAGCGCCATGGACGGCGTCGCGATCGGCGCGGCCTTCCAGGTCGGCGGCGGCATGGGCACGGCCGTCGCACTGGCCGTCATCGCCCACGACTTCGCGGACGGCTTCAACACGTACACCATCACGAGCCTGTACGGGAACGCCCGCCGCAGGGCCCTCGCCATGCTGTTCGCGGACGCCGCCGCACCGGTCGTCGGCGCCGCCTCGACGGCGTTCGTCAGCATCCCCGAACCACTGCTCGGCGCCTACCTCGGCTTCTTCGCCGGGGCCCTCCTCTACCTGGCGGCGGCCGAGATCCTCCCCGAGGCCCACCACGAGCACCCCGCCCGCTCGACGGTCCTGTGCACGATCACGGGCGCGGCCTTCATCTGGCTGGTGGTGGGACTGTCGGAGTGAAACGCCGACCCCCGGACGCAGGGCCCGACCGGGCGAGGCCGCGGTGGATCGAGGTGGGGCTCCGGCGGGCGAGGCCGTGGTGGATCGGCGCTGGGTCTCGTCGGGTGAGCCCGTGGTGGTTGAGGGTTGGGCCTCGTCGGGTGAGCTGGTGGTGATGGGGGGTTGGGCTTCGTCGGGTGAGCTGGTGGTGATGGGGGGCTGGGATTCGTCGGGCGAGGCTGCGGCGGAATGACGCCGGCCCGCGCCGGATGAACCCGCGGCCGGCCGACTCCAGGCCCGGCTGGGCGAGCCCGCGGCGGATCGACGCCGGGATTCGTCGAGGACGGCTGCGGCGGATCGACGCCGGACCCCGCCGGACGACCCCGCCGCCGGCCGACTCCGGGCCCGGTCGGGCGAGATCACGGTCGGTCGGCGGACGGGCCGGGTCGGTGAGATCGTCACCGACCGTGCGTCGGACCCGGCGGTCCGCCCCCGTGCCGCAGGTCGTCTCACAGCTTGCCGCCGCGGACGCCGTCGCGTCGGGCCGGGGCGATGAGCGTCGAGAGGTAGGGGAGGGGCTCCCCGTCCAGTTCGGCGGCGGGGCGGATGGACTCCTCCGACAGGCCGAGCGCCGAGCCCCACACCGCGTCCTCGAGCCGCCCGGTCTCCCGCAGCGCCTCGGCGACCTCGGCGGCCTGCCGGCCGAACTTGTAGGCGACGACCGTGCCGGGCCCGGCCAGCGCGTCCTTCAGCACGGCCGACCCCGCCGTCACGGGCACCAGCGTCAACGGCTCGGTCCCCTCGGTCAGTACGGCCCCCGACCGCGCGGCGAGGTCCTGCATGGCGGTGATCCCGGGCACGGTCTCCACGACGGTGCCCGGCACCAGCTCGCCGATGGTGTGGGCGAGATACGTGAACGTCGAGTACACGTTCGGGTCGCCGATGGTGGCGAAGGCGACGCGGTCGTACCGCGCGAGCAGCTGCGCCACCCGCTCCCCGGCGGCGTCCCAGGCGGCCTCCCGCCGGGCCCGGTCGGTCCGCTCGTTCAGCGCGAACACGACCCGGACGACCTTCTCCCCGGGCACGTAGTGGAGCACGGTCGCCTCGGCGCGCCCCCGCTCCCCGGTCGCCGTTCCATCGGCCGCGGCCATCACCGGTACGACGACCACGTCGGCGGCCCGCAGAGCGTTCACGCCCTTCACGGTCACCAGCTCCGGGTCCCCGGGACCGACCCCGACTCCGATCAGCGTGCTGCTCATGACGTCCGGCACCTCTCCACGAACCGACGGGCCACACCGGGCGACGACGCCCAGTGCGTGTGCAGATAACTCGCGTGCACACCGCGTTCCACAAAGCCCTCGACCCGCTTCTCGGGAGCGAGGACCCCCCAGGCGGGAGCCGCCCCGGCGCCCGGCTCGACGACGGTCCGGTGGAACTCGTGCCCCCGCATCCGGGTCCCCGCCCGGACGAGCACGCTGTCGCCCACGGCGACGGCGTCCCGGTACCCGAGGGTGAGCCGCCCGGTCATCCGGGCCGTGGCGTCGAGCACCCCGCACATGGGCTGCCCGTCCAGCTCCCGGCACAGATAGAGCAGGCCCGCACACTCGGCGGCGACGGGCGCCCCGCTCTCCACGAGCGCGGCGACCTCCTTGCGCAGCCCCTCGTTCGCGGACAACTCGGCGGCGTACACCTCGGGAAAGCCACCCCCGACGACCAACCCGCCCGTCCCCGGTGGGAGTTGCCCGTCCCGCAGCGGATCGAAGGTCACGACGTCGGCCCCGGCCGCGGCGAGCAGTTCACCGTGCTCGGCATAGGAGAAGGTGAACGCGGCCCCACCGGCGACGGCGACGACGGGCGCCGGCTCCCCGGCAGAACGGGCCGGGTCGTCCTGGGTGGCCGAGGCCGCGGCCTCGGCCGCGTCCCAGGCCGCACCCGACAACGCGCCGGCCCCCCGGGCCAACGCCACCAGCCCCTCCAGATCACAACCGTCCATGACCTGCGCGGCCATCGCCGCGACCGCCGCGACCGCGCCGGCCCTCCCGCTCGGCCACCGGCACCAGCCCCAGGTGCCGCGACGGCGTCTCCACCGGCGCGGCCCGCCGCAGCGCGCCCAGCACCGGCACCCCCACCGACTCCAACGCCTCCCGCAGCAGCGCCTCGTGCCGGTCCGAGGCGACCTTGTTCAGGATGACGCCCCCGATCCGCACCTCCGGGTCCCAGGACACGAACCCGTGCACCAGCGCCGCCACCGACCGCGACTGCGACGAGGCGTCCACCACCAGCACGACCGGCGCCCGCAGCAGCTTCGCCACCTGCGCCGTGGACGCCAGTTCACCCTGCCCCGCGGCCCCGTCGTACAGCCCCATCACACCCTCGACGACGGCGATGTCACAGCCCCGCGCCCCGTGCAGGAACAACGGGGCGACCAGCTCGGGACCGCACAGGTACGCGTCGAGGTTGCGCCCCAACCGCCCGGTGGCGAGCGCGTGGTACCCGGGGTCGATGTAGTCCGGCCCGACCTTGTGCGGGGACACGGCGAGCCCCCGCGCGGCGAGCGCGGCCATCAGCCCCGTGGCGACGGTGGTCTTGCCGCTGCCCGAGGAGGGCGCGGCGACGACCAACCGCGGGACGGAGGACGTCACCACTCGATGCCCCTCTGCCCCTTCTGTCCCACGTCCATGGGGTGCTTGACCTTGGACATGTCGGTCACCAGGTCCGCGAACTCCACCAGCTTCCCGGGCGCGTTCCGCCCGGTGATCACGACATGCTGGTTGCCCGGCCGCTCCCGCAGCACGGACACCACCTCGTCGGTGTCGACCCACCCCCAGTGCATCGGGTAGGCGAACTCGTCCAGCACATACAGCTGGTACGTCTGCGCCGCGAGGTCCCGCTTGACCTGCTCCCAGCCCTCGCGGGCCTTCTCCTCGTTGTCCATCTGGGAGTCCCGCTGCACCCAGGACCAGCCCTCGCCCATCTTGTGCCAGGCGACGGACCCGCCCTCCCCGGAGTCCCCGAGCACCCGCAGCGCCCGCTCCTCGCCGACCTTCCACTTCGCCGACTTGACGAACTGGAACACCCCGATGGGCCACCCCTGGTTCCAGGCCCGCAGAGCGAGCCCGAACGCCGCGGTCGACTTCCCCTTGCCCACCCCGGTGTGCACGACCACCAGCGGCCGGTTCCGCCGCTGACGCGTCGTCAGTCCGTCGTCCGGTACGACACTCGGCTGCCCCTGCGGCATTACGCGGCCCTCCTCGAAGTCCCCTGCACATCCCTGACCAGCCCGGCGATCGAGTCCGCCCGCAGCTCGTCGAGCGTGACGGCGCTGCCGCCCAGCTCACCCGCGAGCTGCCCGGCGAGCCCCAGCCGTACCGGCCCCGACTCGCAGTCCACGACCACGGAGGCGACCCCGTCGGCCGCGAACAGCCGGGCCGCCCGTCCGGCGAGGGCGACGGGCTCGGGCCCGCCGGTCGCCCGCCCGTCCGTCACCACGACCACCAGCGCCCGCCGGGCCGGGTCCCGCAGCCGCTCCACCCGCAGTACGTCGTGCGCCCTGAGCAGCCCGGCCGCGAGCGGCGTCCGCCCCCCGGTCGGCAGCGACTCCAGCCGTACGGCGGCCGCGTCCACCGACGAGGTCGGCGGCAGCGCCACCTCGGCGGCCGAGCCGCGGAACGTCACCAGTCCCACCTTGTCCCGCCGCTGGTAGGCGTCGAGCAGCAGCGACAGCACGGCACCCTTGACCGCACCCATCCGCTGCCGGGCCGCCATGGACCCCGACGCGTCGACGACGAACAGCACGAGATTGCCCTCACGCCCTTCCCGCGTCGCCTGCCGCAGATCGTCCCGGCGCACCACGAGACCGCGCCCCGAGCGCCCGCGGGCCCGCTGGTGCGGCGCCGCCGCCTGCACGGTCGCCGCCAGGTGCAGCTTGGTCAGCGCCCCGCGGGGCCGCCGGGCCCCGGTGGTCCGTCCGTGCTCGGTCCGCGCACGCGAGCGGCGCCCGGCGGTGCCCTCGCCGAGGCCGGGCACGCTCAGCACCTTCGTCCGGAAGGGCTCGGCGGCACGCGCGGGCCGCTGCTCACCGCCGCCGCCCGAGGGCTGCGGCTCACCGCTGTCCCCGGCCTCGGGACGCGCCCCCGTGTCACCGCCTCGGGCCCCTCCGACGGCGGCTCCCCGCCGCCCCCGTCCGCCGCCGCCGGGCCCGTCCGGGCCGCCCTCGGGGTCGGGGTCCTCGTCGTCGGAGCCGCCGAACTCCTCCAGCGTCTCGTCGAGCTTGTCCTCGTCGAGACCGGGAGCGTCGAAGGGATTACGGCGCCGCCGGTGCGGCAGCGCCAGCAGGGCGGCCTGCCGCACGTCCTCCGCCAGCACCTCGGTCCGCCCGGCCCAGGCCGCAAGCGCCGTCGCCGTCCGCGCCATCACGATGTCGGCCCGCATGCCGTCCACCTCGAACGCGGCGCAGGTCGCCGCGATCTGCCGCAGCGCCCCGTCGCCCAGCAGCACCGACGGCAGCAGCTCGCGCGCCGCCACGATCCGCGCCCGTACGGAAGCCTCCTCCTCCGCCCACCGCCCGGCGAAACCGGCCGGGTCGTCGTCGTAGGCGAGCCGCCGCCGGACGACCTCCACGCGCTGGTCGGGCTCCCGCGAGGCGGCGACCTCGACGGTCAGGCCGAACCGGTCGAGCAACTGCGGGCGCAGCTCGCCCTCTTCCGGGTTCATGGTCCCGACGAGCAGGAACTTCGACGCGTGCCGTACCGAGACACCCTCGCGCTCGACGTACGACGCGCCCATGGCCGCCGCGTCCAGCAGCAGGTCGACCAGATGGTCGTGGAGGAGGTTGACCTCGTCGACGTACAGGATGCCGCGGTGCGCGTCGGCGAGGAGACCGGGCTCGAAGGCCTTCACGCCCTCCGACAGCGCCCGCTCGATGTCCAGCGCCCCCACGAGCCGGTCCTCGGACGCGCCGACCGGCAACTCGACCATCCGCGCGGGCCGTTCCACCCCCGCACCGGGCTCGTGCGGCCCGTCCGGACACGCGGGGTCGGGACGGGCGGGATCGCAGGAGAAACGGCATCCGGAAACGACGGGAACCGCCGGAAGCAGCACCGAGAGGGCACGCACGGCCGTCGACTTGGCGGTGCCCTTCTCGCCGCGCACCAGCACCCCGCCGACCGCCGGTGACACGGCGTTCAGCAGCAGCGCGAGCCGCAGGTCGTCCTGGCCGACGACGGCCGTGAACGGGAACGGGGTACTCACTTGTCGTCGCCCTCCAAGTCGCCTTCCAGCTCCAGGTAGGTGGCCCGGAGCCGCTCGATCGTGTCCGCGTCCGGCTCGGCCCACAGGCCGCGCTCGGCGGCCTCCAGAAGCCGCTCGGTGATGCCGCGCAGGGCCCACGGGTTGGACTTCTTCATGAAGTCCCGGTTCTCCGGGTCGAAGACGTACTCCGCGCTGAGCTTCTCGTACATCCAGTCGTCGACCACGCCCGCCGTGGCGTCGTACCCGAAGAGGTAGTCGACGGTCGCGGCCATCTCGAAGGCCCCCTTGTAGCCGTGCCGCCGCATGGCCGCCATCCAGCGCGGGTTGACCACCCGCGCGCGGAACACGCGGTGGGTCTCCTCGCCGAGCGTGCGGGTCTTCACCTGGTCCGGGGTGGCCGAGTCGCCGACGTACGCCTCGGGGGAGGCGCCCGTCAGGTGGCGCACCATGGCGACCATGCCGCCGTGGTACTGGAAGTAGTCGTCGGCGTCGACGAGGTCGTGCTCGCGGGTGTCGACGTTCTTCGCGGCGACGGCGATCCGCCTGAACGCGGTCTCCATGTCCCCGCGCGCCGCGCGCCCGTCGAGCCCGCGGCCGTAGGCGTACCCGCCCCAGACGGCGTACACCTCGGCGAGGTCGGCGTCCGAGCGCCAGTTGCGGGCGTCGATCAGCGGCAGCAGCCCGGCTCCGTACGCGCCCGGCTTGGAGCCGAAGACGCGGGCCGTGGCCCGGCGCCGGTCGCCGTGCTCGGCGGTGTCCTCGTCGGCGTGCGCCTTGACGTAGTTCACCTCGGCGGGCTCGTCCAGGTCGGCCACCGCCCGCACCGCGTCGTCGATCAGCCCGACGACGTGCGGGAACGCGTCCCGGAAGAACCCGGAGATGCGGACCGTCACATCGATGCGGGGCCGGCCCAGCTCCGCCGCCGGCACGATCGCGAAGCCGGTCACCCGGCGCGAGGCGTCGTCCCACACCGGGCGGCAGCCCAGCAGCGCCAGGATCTCGGCGATGTCGTCGCCCTGGGTGCGCATGGCGGACGTGCCCCACACCGTGAGGCCGACCGACTTCGGGTACTCGCCGGTGTCCTGGAGATAGCGCTGCACGAGCGAGTCCGCGAGGGCCTGCCCGACCTCCCAGCTCAGCCGGGACGGAATGGCCTTGGGGTCGACCGAGTAGAAGTTGCGCCCGGTCGGCAGGACGTTGACCAGCCCGCGCGTCGGCGAACCGGACGGGCCGGCCGGGACGTAACCGCCGTTCAGGGCCTTGAGGATGTGACCGATCTCGTCGGTGGTCCTCTCCAGCCGGGGCACGACCTCCGCACAGGCGAACTCCACCACCGCGACGGCGTCCGGGAGTTCGGTGCCCAGCACTTCCCCGACGAGCGCCCGGCTCTCGCCGACCGCCCATCCCCGCGCCTCCATGCCCTCCGCGATCCGCCGGCACAACTGCTCCAGCAGGTCGATCGCGTCGGCGGCCGAGCGGACGGGCCGTCGACGAGGTCCGTCAGCTCCACCGGGACCTTGACCGGCGCCCCCGGCTCGGCGAGCAGCTCCTTCTCGACGAGCCCGAAGTGCTCCGCGAGGCAGGCCCGCAGACCGGGCAGCGCGTTCGCCTGCCCTCCCCACACCTGCGAGGCCCGCAGCACGGCCAGCACGAGGTTCACGCGCGGTTCGCCGACCGGTCCGCCGCCGAGGATGTGGAGGCCGTCGCGGATCTGCACGTCCTTGATCTCGCACAGATAGCCGTCGATGTGCATGACGAACTCGTCGAACGCCTCGTCGTCCGGCTGGTCGTCGACATGCAGGTCGTGGTGCAGCTCGGCCGCCTTCACCAGCGTCCAGATCTGCGCCCGCACGGCCGGCGCCTTCGTCGGGTCCAGGTCGGAGACGAGCGCGTACTCGTCGAGGAGCTGCTCCAGCTTGGCCAGGTCGCCGTAGGTGTCGGCGCGCGCCATCGGCGGCACCAGGTGGTCGACGACGGTGGCGTGCCCGCGCCGCTTGGCCTGGGTGCCCTCGCCGGGGTCGTTGACGATGAACGGGTAGATCAGCGGGAGTTCACCGAGTACCGCGTCGGGGGCGCAGCCCCCGCTGAGCCCCAGCCCCTTGCCGGGCAGCCACTCCATCGTGCCGTGCTTGCCCATGTGGACGATGGCGTCGGCGCCGAAGCTGTTCTCCAGCCACCGGTAGGCCGCCATGTAGTGGTGCGAGGGCGGCATGTCCGGGTCGTGGTAGATCGCGATGGGGTTCTCGCCGAAGCCGCGCGGCGGCTGGATCATCACGACGACGTTCCCGAACTGGAGCGAGGCCAGCACGATGTCGTCGCCGTCGACGTAGAGGCTGCCCGGCGGCTCGCCCCACGCGTCCAGCATGCCCTGCCTGAGGTCGGGGTCGAGCCGGTCGAACCAGGCCCGGTAGTCGGCCAGCGGCACCCGCGCGGGCGCGGCGGCGAGCTGCTCCTCGGTGAGCCATTCGACGTCGTGGCCACCGGCGTTGATCAGCCGGTGGATCAACTCGTCACCGTTGTCGGGGTACTCGGTGAGCGAGTAGCCGGCTCCGGCGAGGGCGTCCAGCACCCGGACGGCCGAGACGGGCGTGTCGAGGCCGACCGCGTTGCCGACCCGTGAGTGCTTCGTCGGGTAGGCGGTGAAGACCAGCGCGAGCTTCTTGTCGGCGTTCGCCTTGTGCTTCAACCGGGCGTGCCGTACGGCGATTCCGGCGACGCGGGCGGCCCGCTCGGGGTCGGCGACGTACACCGGAACGTCGTCCGGGCCCTGCTCCTTGAAGGAGAAGGGGACCGTGATCAGCCGCCCGTCGAACTCCGGGATCGCCACCTGCATCGCCGCGTCCATGGGGGACAGGGCGGCGTCGGAGGCGTCCCAGGCGGCCTTGGACGAGGTCAGGCAGAGCCCTTGCAGGACAGGCACGTCGAGATCGGCGAGGGCCCCGATGTCCCAGGCCTCCTCGTCGCCGCCGGCCGAGGCCTGCGAGGCGTGCGTGCCGCCCGCGGCGAGGACCGTGGCGACCAGGGCGTCCGCCGCGCCGAGGATCTCGTACAGGCCGGGGTCGGCGTCGCGCAGCGAACCGCAGTACACCGGGAGGGCGTTGGACCCGGTGGCCTCGATCGCGTCGCAGAGCGTGTCCACGAACGCGGTGTTGCCGCTCAGTTCATGGGCGCGGTAGAAGAGCACACCGACGGTCGGACGGCCGTCCTGGAGCACGCGGTCCCCGTGGACGCCGTACCCGGGCATCCTGCGCGGCTCCTCGAACCCCTCGCCCGTCAGCAGCACGGTGTCGGAGAGGAACCGCGCCAGCTCGGTGAGGTTGGCGGGACCGCCCTCGACGAGATACCTGAGCGCCTCCGCCACCACACCCGCGGGCACGGACGACTCGGCCATCAACTCCGCGTCGGGCACCGCCTCCCCGCCGAGCAGCACCGTGGGGATGCCGGACGCCCTGAGCGCGGCGAGCCCGTCCTCCCAGGCCCGCTTCCCGCCGAGCAGCCGTACGACGGCGACGTCCGAGCCCTCGATCAGGCCCGGCAGCTCCTCCGCGACGTCCACGCGGGTCGGATTGCCGATCCGGTACGTGGCACCGGTGGCGGCCCGGGCGCCAGCAGATCCGTGTCGGCGGTCGACAACAACAAGACTGTGCTCATGCGGGCGCTCCCGGTGGAATGAATGGCAGTCCTTGCGGCGCGCCCGACTCGATGAGCCGCCACAGCGCGTCCGTGTCCGCGTGCTGTTCGATGAGGTCGCCGAGCCGGTCGAGCTGCTCCTCGCGCAGCGCGGCGAACGAGGTGTCGGCGGCCGGCACGAAACGGCGGCCCGCGGCGGCCGCCACCTCCCGCAGGAACGCCCGGCGGAAACCGTCCGACTCCAGTGAGCCGTGCCAGTGGGTGCCCCAGGTCTGTCCGACCCGGCAGCCGTCCAGGCTGCGTCCGCCGCCATCGGAGATGAACGTCTCGCCGCCCTCGACCTGTGCGACCCCGTGATGGATCTCGTACCCCTCGACGTGCTCGCCGAGGGCCTCGCCGACGGGCCGGGTGAGCGTCTTCTCGCGGGCGAACCGCACCCGGACGGGAAGGACGCCGAGCCCGTCGACATGACCCAGCCGGCTCTCGACCTCGTCCTCGATGTGCTCCCCGAGGACCTGGAAGCCGCCGCAGATGCCGAGCACCGGCCGGCCTTCGAGGGCTCTGCGCTTCAGCGCTTCCGCCAGCCCCCGCTCCCGCAGCCACTCCAGCGCCCGGACCGTCCCCCGGGTCCCCGGCACGACGACCAGATCGGCGTCGGCCAGCTCCTCCGGCCGGTCCACGAACCGCACGACCACGCCCGGTTCGGCGGCCAGCGCGTCCACGTCGGTGAAGTTGGACATGAGCGGCACCGCGCACACGGCGACCCGCAGCACGTCCTCCCCGACGGGCGGGGAGACGTTCGACTCCCGGACGGTGCCGCGCAGCGACACCCGCAGCCCGTCCTCCTCGTCGATCCCCAGCCCGTGCCGGAACGGCAGCACGCCGTACGTCCGCCGCCCGGTCAGCCCGTACAGCATGTCCAGGCCCGGCTCCAGCAGCGAGACGTCACCGCGGAACTTGTTCACGAGGAACCCGGCGACCAGCTCCTGGTCCTCCGGCGAGAGCAGCGCGACGGTCCCGAAGAACGAGGCGAAGACCCCGCCCCGGTCGATGTCCCCGACCACCAGCACGGGCAGCCGCGCCCCCCGCGCGATGCCCATGTTCACGATGTCGGTCCGCCGCAGATTGATCTCGGCGGGACTCCCCGCCCCCTCACAGATCACCGCGTCATACGTGCCCCGCAACTCGGCGAGGCAGTCGAGGACGGTTCCCAGGAGTTTCTGCTGCCGCCCCCCGTGATAGCCGCGCGCGCTCATCTCCCCGACCGGCTTCCCGAGCAGCACGACCTGGCTGCTCCGCTCACCGCCGGGCTTGAGCAGCACCGGGTTCATCAGCGCGGTCGGCTCGACCCGGCAGGCCTGCGCCTGCATGGCCTGCGCCCGCCCGATCTCGGCACCCTCACGGGTCACGAACGAATTGAGGGACATGTTCTGCGCCTTGAAGGGCGCCACCTTGACCCCCTGCCGCACCAGCCATCGGCAGATCCCGGCCGTGACGACGCTCTTGCCCGCGTCGGAGGTCGTGCCGGCGACGAGGAGACCCCCGCTCATGACGTACGCCCCTTCGCTCCCGCGGCGAGGACGCGCGCGGTGATGACGCGCCCGGCGACGGTGACGCCGAGCGCGAGCAGACCGACACGGCGGGAGAGCCGCGCGGCACGTTCGATGTCCTGGGGCACGACGGCCCGCCCCCGCTCCCCGTTCAGCACGGGCCGGTGTTCGACCCGCCCGCCGTACGACAGCGTCCCGCCGAGGCGCACCCCCAGGGCACCGGCGAACGACGCCTCCACGGGACCGGCGTTGGGGCTGGGATGCCGGTGCGCGTCGGCCCGCCAGGCCCGCACCGCACCCCGCGGATCGCCCCCGGCGACGGCGGCGAGTACGGCGGTCAGCCGCGCCCCCGGCCAGCTGGCGACATCGTCCAGCCGGGCGGAGGCCCACCCGAACCGGCGGTGGCGTGGCGACCGGTGACCCACCATGGCGTCCAGGGTGTTGACGGCCCGGAACCCGAGCAGCCCCGGCACCCCGCCGACGGCTCCCCACACCAGGGCGCCCACGACCGCGTCGGAGGTGTTCTCGGCGACGGACTCGACGACCGCGCGGGCGACGCCGTCGGCGTCCAGGGACTGCGGGTCCCGCCCGCACAGGTGCGGCAGCCGGGCCCGCGCGCCGTCGACGTCCCCCGCTTCCAGGGCACGCCCGATGGTCCGGGCCTCCCGTACCAGCGAGGTCCCTCCGACGACGGCCCAGGCGGCGGCACCGGTCAACGCGACGGAGGCGGCGGGGGAGCGGCGTACGGCGCGTGTGGCGGCGGCCCCGAGGGCCACGGCGCCACCGGCGCACACGGCGGTGTACAGGGCGCCCCACCCGCGGTGGTCCCGCCACAGCACCCGCTCCACGCCGGTCGCGGCCCGCCCGAACACGGCGACCGGATGCCCCCGGCGCGGATCGCCGAGAAGCAGGTCCCCCAGGAGGCCGGCGGCGGCACCGTACGCGTAGCGGCGATCGGCACCCACCGGCTCAGCCGGCCGACGGGTCGGGCAACGACCTGGTGCTGAACCTCGAACGGCAGCCGAGCATGGCGATATGTCCTCACTCAGGGTGTCCACGCCCTGGTTCGACGAGACCGGCGACGAGAGTTCCTGGCTCCCGGGGGTGTCTACCCCGGTGACAGTGGCGGGACCGCGCCGGATTCACACCGGCTTCCTCTTCTGTCGCCGTACATGGCTCCGGCAGTCCACCACGTGCCCGGAACGGCCGTCAACTCGCCGTTGACCTGCGACGGGACAGTGTGCAGAACCCCACACACCAGCGGTCACGGCCGTCACGCACGCGTGGGGCGCGGGACGGTGATCCGTCCCGCGCCCCACGCGCGTGTGCGCCGTCCGTCAGGCGACGATCAGCGAGATCCCGTACGCCACCGCCGCGGCGCACGCCGCGAAGCACGCGTACGCGCCGGTGACCGCCAGGGTGGCGGAGGCGCCCTGGACCGCGGCCCGCTCGCGGCGGGAGAGGCCCATGATGCCGAGGGTGAACAGGGCCACGAGGGCCACGGTGATGACGAGGCTGACGCCGAAGACGGAGCCGAGAGCCGCCCAGTCGATCTTCATGCTGCTTCTTCCTTCGTACAGGTGGGGGCGGGACTCAGACGCTGGTGGTGGCCGGCGGGGCCGATTCCGCCACGGGGGCGGAGATGGTGGCCGTCAGGTCCTCGGTGACCGTGCCCACCGGGGGCGGGGTCACGGCGGCGATGGCGGCGGTCACCACACCGGGCGGCTCCTCGGACACGTCGACGACGTTGGTGTGGTCGATGATCTCGCGGCGCGAGATCTTCCAGATCGCGGCGCTGGAGGCGACGAGGAACACCGCGACGAGCGCCGTGCCCCAGTTGCCGAAGCCGGTCACGTACTCGGCGAGCGCGGCGACCAGGGCCGCGGCCGGCAGCGTCAGGCCCCAGGCGACGAACATCCGGGTGGCGGTCGACCAGCGGACGACCCCGCCCTTGCGGCCCAGGCCCGCGCCCATCACCGATCCGGAGACCGAGTGCGTGGTGGAGAGGGAGAAGCCGAGGTGGGAGGAGGCCAGGATGACGGTGGCCGCGCTGGTCTGGGCGGCGAAGCCCTGCTGCGGCTCGAGGTCGGTCAGGCCCTTGCCCATGGTGCGGATGATCCGCCAGCCGCCGAAGTAGGTGCCGAGCGCGATGGCCAGACCCGCGGACAGGATGACCCACAGCGGCGGGTCGGAGTCGGGCGCGACGGCGCCGCCGGCGACCAGGGCGAGGGTGATGATGCCCATCGTCTTCTGCGCGTCGTTGGTGCCGTGGGCCAGCGAGACCAGGCCCGCGGAGGCGATCTGGCCGGTGCGGTAGCCCTTCGCGGCGGCCTTGCCGTCGGCCTTCTTGCCCAGCGTGTACGACAGCCGGGTCGCGAGCATCGCGGCGAGGCCCGCCACGATCGGGGCGGCGATCGCCGGGATCAGGACCTTGGTGACCAGCACGTCACCGTGGACCGCGCCGACACCCGCAGAGGCGATGGTGGCGCCGATCAGGCCGCCCATCAGGGCGTGCGAGGAGCTGGACGGGAGCCCGACCAGCCAGGTCGCCAGATTCCAGAGGATCGCGCCGACCAGCGCGGCGAAGATGACCTCGGGACGGATGCCGGTCTCGTCGACGAGACCCTTGGAGATCGTGTTCGCGACCTCCACGGAGAGGAAGGCGCCTACAAGGTTCAGTACGGCGGACATGGCCACCGCGACCTTGGGCTTGAGCGCACCGGTCGAGATGGTGGTGGCCATCGCGTTGGCGGTGTCGTGGAAACCGTTCGTGAAATCGAACACGAGTGCGGTTATTACCACAATCGCGAGGATCAGCGAGAAGCTTTCCATTTACCCAGGCAATCGTTCGAGGTCATTGGCTGGATGAACGTAGGTAACCTGAGTGAACGGAAGGTGAACTGGACAGGGCGTCACGGTGTCCACAATCGGCGGGACTCGCTCCACTCCGCCCCGACGCCCCAGACGCCGCACGGGCCGGGGTCTCGAGCCCACGTCTTCGGGGGCCCGCAGGGCCGGGAAAGAGACGTTGGTCACCTGGCAGGATCACGGCATGACCGACCAGCGACGCGACACCCACGACCTCCACGACGAAGAGGTCGCACACGCCTGGCAACAGCTCGTGGCCACGGCCCGCCGCACCGTCGCCGACCGGCTCGTCGTCGGCACCTCCGGCAACGTCTCGGTCCGCGTCGGGGACCTCGTCCTGGTCACCCCCTCGGGCGTCCCCTACGACCGCCTCACCCCCGACGACGTCACCGGCGTCGACCTCGACGGCCGCCAGGTCCTCGGCACCCTCGTCCCGACCAGCGAACTGCCCATGCACCTCGCCGTCCACCGCACCACCGACGCCCGCGCCGTCGTCCACACCCACGCCGTGCACGCCACCGCCGTCTCGACCCTGGTGAGCGAACTCCCGCCCGTCCACTACATGACGAGCGCTCTCGGCGGCCCCGTCCGCGTCGCTCCCTACGCGACCTACGGCACCGAGGAACTCGCCCGCAACCTCCTCGACGCCCTCACCGACCGCACGGCCTGCCTCCTCCAGAACCACGGCACCCTCACCTACGCCTCCACCCTCGACCAGGCCTACGACCGCACGGCCCAGCTGGAATGGATGTGCCGGCTGTGGCTGACCGCGGCGTCGGTCCCGGGCCACACCCCGAACCTGCTGACGGAGGAGCAGCTGAGGCAGGTGGGGGAGAAGCTGAGCGGCTACGGCCAAAGACGACCTGAGCCGAGGTCCGCCCACCAGCACCCGCCGCCCATGACGCCCTGAACCCCACCACTGGCCGCGAAGGGGATCGGCCAGGACACTGGACCAGTGCGCACAGTCACCGCAACCGCAGTCACCGCAGCGGCGCCCTCGCCGCCGGCGCGGCGAGCGTGGCCGTAGGCCGCCTCGCCAGCGACGCGGCGCTGAAGGCGTCACCCGGCCGCCCCCTGCCCACCGAACCCCGGCTCACCGTGCACGGCACAGCGGCCGGCCAGGTGGCCCTCACGCGCGACCTCGCCGCCCTGCGCCCCGGCACGTACGGCCTCGCGGGAAACGGCTCCCACGCGGTCGTCGGCCCCGTCCTGGCCACCGCCCCGCACTCCGCCGACACGGTCGTACGCCGCCTGGAGCGCGTCACCCACGGCACCCTGAGCGCCGGCGACGCGGTGTGGCTCACCCCGAACCTGCACGTCGGCAACCCGGACACCGCGCTCGGCCTCGACCACGCCGACGTCGACGTGCCCGGCGAGCTGGGCCCGCTGCCCGCATGGTTCGTCCCCGGCGCCCGCCGCACCTGGGTGATCGCCGTGCACGGCCTCGGCACCACCCGCGAGCACGCCCTGAACCTGACCGGCTTCCTGCACCGCCGCCGCTTCCCGGTCCTCGCCCTCGCCTACCGCGGCGACCTGGGCGCGCCCCGCTCCCCGGACGGCCTCAACCACCTCGGTGAGACCGAGTGGCGCGACCTGGACGCGGCGATGCGCTACGCCGTCCGCTACGGCGCCGAACGCATCATCCTGTTCGGCTGGTCCACCGGCGCCACCATGGCCCTGCGCGCCGCCGCCCGCTCCGGGCTGCGCGACCTCGTGTCCGGGCTGGTGCTGGACTCTCCGGTCCTGGACTGGCAGGCGACCCTGCGGGCCCTCGCCTCCGCCCGGCACACGCCGGGCCCGCTGCTGCCGCTGGCCGTCCGCGCCGCCGAGGGCCGCGTCGGCCTGAACGCCGGCACCGCCGACGGTGTCGCCGACCCGGCCCGGCCGGCCGTACCGACCCTGGTCTTCCACGGTCCCGACGACGAGGTGGCCCCCTGGGCGGCCTCCCGCCGCTTCGCCGCCCGCCGCCCCGGACTGGTCACGCTCCACCCCGTCCCGCACGCCCCGCACGCCGCCATGTGGAACCGCGACCCGGCCGCGTACGAGGAAGCACTGCGCCGCTTCCTGACCCCTCTGATGTGAGGCACCGGAGCGCACCGCGCCCCTCCGGTGCCCCGAGCGGTCCCCAAGGTTCCGTTTAAGGCTGTACCGCTGGCCTGAACACGCTTCCTCACCGCTCCCCGAACCCCGTGCGTTGGCCAGCCCCGTAGCCCGCCGTGACATTCCGTTTGGGTTTTCGGACCGTCAACCGGAAGACTGCACCCGTGACGTCCCGTATCCCGCGCGACTCCAGGCTTCGACTCGTCCGCCCACGACCCCTGGCCGCCGCCCCCTCAGCTGTGAACCAGCGGCGCCCCCGCCGCCCCGCACCCCGCCCGCCGGAGGGCACTCCCGCCCCGGCGGAGCTGGCCAGAATGGCGCGCTCCGGTCTGGCGTCCGCGGCTCGTGTCGCCCGCTGGGCCGACAGCGCCCTCGGCCCCGGCCGGGACGCCGCGACCGACGACGGCAAGGCCACCCTCTCCGCCACGACCGCCGAACGCGCCGCGTCGGATCTGGGACTGACCACGGCTCAGGTCCGCGCCGACTGGGACACCGCCCGCCTCGCCGGCCTCGTCGAGGTGCACGGCGACAGCGCCCGCCCCGGCTGGCGGCTGCGCGCCTGGAACCGCGACGACAGCGCCGTCCTGCGCGGCTGGGTCGCCCTCTTCGACGCCTGGTCGCTGGCCACCCCGGAACCCGCCGACCAGGAGCCCGGCGCCGTCGCCGAGGTCGTCTCGGCCATGCCGCAGGTGCTCTCCTTCCTCCAGCTGTCCGCCGGCCCGGTCCCCGTGGACCAGCTCCTCGACCTGCTGCGCCAGCGCGTCACCGAACTGCGCACCGAGCGCTGCGAGGTCTCCTACGGCCCCGAGGACGGCGGCACCACGAGCCCCAGGCCGCAGGGCCCCTCCGCCGACGCCGACCCGGCGGAGCCCGCCCGCGCGGCCGAACTCGCCCCCCTCCTCGACTGGGCCCTGCACGCCCTCGCCTCGGTGGGCGCTCTCACCTGCGGCGACGGCCACGCCACCCTCACACCGCTCGGCAGCTGGGCGGTCTGGGTCAAGCTGGAGCAGATCTGCGTCGCCGCGCAGAGCCCCGCCGGCAACATCGAGGTCGCCGCCGAGGAGATGCTCCGCGGCTGCGCCCAGCTCCGCCCCAACGCCGCCCGCGCCGAGTACCGCGCCTGGCTCGCCGCCCGTCCCGTCGGCAGTGCCGTCGGTGACCTGCTCGCCGCCGCCCGCGGCGAGGACGCCCTGCTGCGCGGCCTCGCCTTCGAGGCGCTGCGCGTCGTCGGCGCCCCCGCCGAGCCCGACGTCCGGGCCGTCGTCGAGGAGCCCGCCCTGCGGCCGTACGCCCTGCTGTGGCTGGCCGAGCACGACGGGGTGGACCCCGAGGACGCCCACGAGGTGCTCACCCGCGAGGAGGCCACCTGGCTGTGGGTCGACACCGCCGCGGCCGTCGCCGACCACGGTGAGGCACCGATGCTGGTACGGCATTTGGAGTCCGCGCTCCAGCCGACCGTGCCCGCGCTGCTCGCCGAGGTCCGCTCCGTCGGGCATCCGCGCACCGTGCAGGTCCTGGTGGCGCTGGCCGCCGCGCACCCCGACCCGGCACTGGCCAAGGCCGTCCGCCGGGCCGCCTTCCAGGTCCACACCGGGGGCTGAACCCGGCGCCGGCGTCAGCCCTGTATCTCGGGCGCGTACGTGCCGAAGCTCCAGATGTTGCCCTCGACGTCCCGGGCCATGTAGTCCCGCGAGCCGTACTCCTGGTCCGTCGGGGGCATCAGGACCTCAGCGCCGTGCTCCACGGCCCGCCGGTGGTGGGCGTCGACGTCGTCCACGACGACGTACACCCCGGCCGGGCCGGCGTCCTTCATCGCCGCGTCGAAGAGACCGCCGCGGCCCTTCGAGCCGAGCATCACCGCGCCGTTGCCCTGCACCAGCTCGGCGTGCAGCACCGAGCCGTCCTCGCCCTCGAACACCGACAGCTCGGAGAAGCCGAAGGCCTCCGTCAGCTGGCGGATCGCCGCTTTCGCGTCCCGGTACAGCACCGTCGGATAGATGCTGGGACGCCCACCGCTCGTGCCTGCCATGCCGATCACTCCCTTGTGATCCCAGCGCGATCCCTGACAAAACCGTCACTCACCCCCAGTCTGGCAGCGACCACCGACAACACCCCCGGACCGGGCACCGCGCGACCGGGACGCGGGACGCCCGCTCCGCTCTCCCGAGGTGCGAACCACCGCGGCCGCTGCCCGTGCGTCCAGACGTCCGACGCACCCGCCCCAGGAAGCGCTCCCGCACGCCGGCCGTCCCCCACGGCCGCCCCGGCGTCCGGCCCACCCCCGCACGGAGCCCGTGCCGCCCGACGCCCCCGAAATCCACCTGGCCATGTGGCAGACCGCACCACCCTCGCGCAGCGCTCCCACACCTCGCCCACGGGGCCGCCGGCCTGTCCACCCGCAAGCGGAGCCGGCCCCGCCCGCTCCCCGCCCGCGCCGCGCCACCGCGCCGCCGTGAAGATCGAACACCCGCACACAGAAAAAGTGCTTGCACTGCCCCGGTAGAATGGCCCCCATGGCCATTCTCCTCGCGCATTAGACGGCGGGAACGTCCTCAGCCGCCCATCCCGCCCCCACCCGCTCTGGAGTCTGTCCGTGATCTCCGCCTCCGGCATCGAGCTGCGCGCCGGTGCCCGCATCCTCATCGAGAACGCCTCCTTCCGCATCGCCAAGGGCGACCGCATCGGCCTGGTCGGGCGCAACGGCGCCGGCAAGACCACGCTGACCAAGGTCCTCGCCGGTGAGGGCATCCCCGCCGGAGGCCAGGTCACCCGTTCCGGCGAGGTCGGCTACCTCCCGCAGGACCCCCGCACCGGAGACCTCGACGTCCTCGCCCGCGACCGCATCCTCTCCGCCCGAGGGCTCGACGTACTGATCCGCAAGATGCGGGAGAACGAGCAGCGCATCGCCAACGGCGCGGGCGCCACCCGCGAGAAGGCCCTCAGGCAGTACGAGCGCCAGGAGACTGAGTTCCTCACCAAGGGCGGGTACTCCGCCGAGGCCGAGGCCTCCACCATCGCCGCCGCGCTCAACCTGCCCGACCGGGTGCTCGGTCAGCCCCTGCACACGCTCTCCGGCGGTCAGCGCCGCCGGGTCGAGCTGGCCCGGATCCTGTTCTCCGACGCGGACACCCTGCTACTCGACGAGCCGACGAACCACCTGGACGCCGACTCGATCGCCTGGCTGCGGGACTACCTGAAGACCTACCGCGGCGGCTTCATCGTCATCTCCCACGATGTCGAGCTGGTCGAGACGGTCGTCAACAAGGTGTTCTACCTGGACGCCAACCGCTCCCAGATCGACGTCTACAACATGGGCTGGAAGCTCTACCAGCAGCAGCGCGAGGCCGACGAGAAGCGCCGCAAGCGCGAGCGGCAGAACGCCGAGAAGAAGGCCGCCGCACTGCACTCGCAGGCCGACAAGATGCGCGCCAAGGCCACCAAGACGGTCGCCGCACAGAACATGGCCAAGCGGGCCGACCGGCTGCTCGCCGGGCTCGAGGCGGTACGGGCCTCCGACAAGGTCGCCAAGCTACGCTTCCCGGAGCCCGCGCCCTGCGGCAAGACGCCGCTGATGGCCGAGGGCCTGTCGAAGTCGTACGGCTCGCTGGAGATCTTCACCGACGTCGACCTGGCCATCGACAAGGGCTCCCGCGTCGTCATCCTCGGCCTCAACGGCGCCGGCAAGACCACCCTGCTGCGCCTGCTCGGCGGGGTGGAGAAGCCCGACACGGGCGAGGTGCGCCCCGGCCACGGCCTCAAGCTCGGCTACTACGCCCAGGAGCACGAGACCCTCGACCCGGAGCGCTCGGTCCTGGAGAACATGCGCTCCGCGGCCCCCGACCTCGACCTCGTCGAGGTCCGCAAGGTGCTCGGCTCGTTCCTGTTCTCCGGCGACGACGTCGACAAGCCGGCCGGTGTCCTGTCCGGCGGCGAGAAGACCCGGCTGGCGCTGGCCACCCTCGTGGTCTCCTCGGCCAACGTGCTGCTCCTCGACGAGCCCACGAACAACCTCGACCCGGCCAGCCGCGAGGAGATCCTCGGCGCCCTGCGCACCTACAAGGGCGCGGTCGTCCTCGTCACCCACGACGAGGGCGCCGTGCACGCGCTCCAGCCCGAGCGGATCATCCTGCTGCCCGACGGCGTCGAGGACCTGTGGGGCTCCGACTACGCGGACCTCGTCGCCCTGGCCTGATCGCACCGGCCTGATCGGAGGAGTGATCAACGGCGCATGGATCATTCGGCCTACCGGTGATCCATCATCTGTGTGAGATCTCCTCGTATCGAGGTGTGTCATACATCGATTTCGCGGCCGACCCCTTCGTCGACAGGGGTCGGCCGTCGTGCGTCCCTGACCTGGCACTTCACGGAAGAACCCGTTCGGCCGTACGAACACCCATCGCCGGAATTGCATCTTCCGTTTGTGGGGACGCGCTCCTGTCGTCAAAACCCTGTCGCACGGACCTTGCCGAATGGGTGGCCATCGGGGCCCGGAGGGGTGATCATGAGGGGACCAGAGCGCACTTCCCATGAGGAGGCACGGGTGGCCGAGACTCTGAAGAAGGGCAGCCGGGTAACCGGCGCCGCGCGCGACAAGCTCGCGGCAGACCTGAAGAAGAAGTACGACTCCGGTGCGAGCATCCGGGCATTGGCCGAGGAGACCGGCCGCTCGTATGGCTTTGTGCACCGGATGCTCAGCGAGTCGGGCGTCACGCTTCGTGGGCGTGGCGGAGCGACCCGCGGCAAGAAGGCCGCCTCGTCCTGACCCCGGGCGGCCCATCGGCTTCGATGGTGACCACCCGGTCGGTCTTCCGATCGGCCGGGTGGTTACTGTGCAGTCACTTAGCTGACCGCTAGCTGACCGCACTTATCGGAGGCGCCCCATGGCCACGCCCGACCAGGACCTCGTTCCCCTGCTCGACAAGGACGGCGTACGGCTCACCGTCGACGACGCACTCGCCACGGTGACGCTGACCAATCCGGCCAAGCGCAACGCGCAGAGCCCTGCGATGTGGCGCGCGCTGGCCGAAGCCGGTCGGCAGCTGCCGGGCTCCGTCCGTGTGGTCGTGCTGCGCGGCGAGGGCAAGTCCTTCTCCGCCGGCCTCGACCGGCAGATGTTCCTGCCCGAGGGGATCGAGGGCGAGCCGTCCTTCGTCGATCTCGCGCGCAGTGGCGACGCCGAACTCGACGCCGCCATCGCCGGGTTCCAGGAGGGCTTCACCTGGTGGCGGCGCAACGACCTCGTGTCGATCGCCGCCGTCCAGGGTCACGCCATCGGCGCGGGCTTCCAGCTGGCCCTCGCCTGTGACCTGCGCGTCGTCGCCGACGACGTGCAGTTCGCCATGCGCGAGACCAGCCTCGGCCTGGTACCGGACCTCACCGGCACGCACCCCCTCGTCTCCCTCGTGGGCTACGGCCGTGCCGTCGAGATCTGCCTGACCGGCCGCTTCGTCCACGCCCAGGAGGCGGTCGCCACCGGCCTCGCCAACGTCGCCGTGCCCGTCAGCGAACTGGACGCCACGGCCGGAGAGCTGGCCGCGGCGATCCTGGCCGCGCCACGCGACGCGGTCGTCGAGACGAAGACGCTGCTGCGCGGCGTCGGCGACAGGACGTACGACGAGCAGCGGGCGGCCGAGCGCGCCTCCCAGGCCCGCCGCCTGCGGGACCTGGCCGGCCTCGGAGAGTGAGCACGGTGCCGGTGGCGGGTCCGTGGGTCCGGCGGGTCCTGCGGGTCCGGTAGGCCTGGGTGGCCTGGGTGGCGTGGGGGGCGTTCAGCCCAGCGCGGTCACCAGCACCGCCACCGTCGGCTGACCCGTCAGCGCGTCCGACACCGCCGAGCGGACCTCCCGGGCCACCTCCAGCGCCCGGTGGTCCGCTCGGACCGCGATCTCCACGCGCGCGTGCCGCCGCGGCAGGGCGGCCGTCCCGTCCTGCCGCTCCTCCAGGCGCACCGCCCGCCCGAGCACGTCCGTCAGCGCGGACACCCCGGGCACCGCGAGCGCGGCCTCGGCGACCCGCGCCTCGTCGCCCTCCCGCGCCGCCCCGGCCGCCCGGGGCGATCGGCCGGACGCCGGCTCGGGTGCCGGCCGCTCGTCCCCCGTCTCCTCGTCGAGCAGCGCCGTCACCCGCAGGTCCACCTCGGCCACCACCAGCCCGAGTTGCTCCGTCGCCGCCACCGCCAGCGCCGTACGCAGCCGGGACGCGGTCGCGGGCAGCGGTTCCAGGTCCGCCGCCGCGAAGTCCGCCGTCACCCGCAACGGCCCCGGCGGCAGCGCGCTCGGCGGCGCCGGAACCACCGGCTCGTACGTCCGCTGAGGGTCCGCCACCGCGATCCGCAGCACGCCCAGGCGCACGCCGGGCAGCTCCCGTACCGCTCTGCGCAACACCGCCTCCGCCGCCTCCTCCGCGATCCACGCACCGTCCCGCGGCTCACCCAGGGGGAGCAGCCTGCCCAATCCGAGCTGTTCGCGCACTGCGCGCGTCCATCTGTCCGCCGTCATTCCTCCAGCCTGCCCCATCGATGGAGCGGAGACGGCCCACCGCGCTTACGGTGGCAGAAGGACGACGACCGAAAAGGACGTACGGCGATGAGTGAGACGACGGAACAGAGCAGGACGCAACTCCCGGACAGCGGCTCGGAGCCGTTGTCGACGCGGAAGGCGACCAGGCGCGGCGGCGGGGACCCGGGGTCCCGCGGGCGCACCACCATCGCCGACGGCGTCGTGGAGAAGATCGCCGGACTGGCGGCCCGCGACGTGGTCGGCGTGCACGCGATGGGCAGCGGCATGAGCCGCACCTTCGGCGCGGTGCGCGACCGCGTGCCGGGCGGCACGAAGTCCGTCACCCGCGGCGTCAAGGCCGAGGTCGGCGAGGTGCAGACCGCGCTCGACCTGGAGATCGTGGTCGACTACGGCGTGTCCATCACCGAGGTCTCCAGGGACGTGCGCGAGAACGTCATCGCGGCCGTCGAGCGGATGACCGGCCTCGAGGTGGTCGAGGTCAACATCGCGGTGAGCGACGTCAAGCTGCCCGAGGACGAGGACGAGGAGCCGGAGTCCCGGCTCCAGTGACAAGTCGGCCACCGGGCGACCGGGCCGCTGAGGGGAGTGCACCGTGAACATGGCCGTGGTGGGCATGATCGCCGGTATGGCGCTGGGCTTCGCCGGATACTTCGGCGGGTTCGGGGCCTTCCTGCTGGTGGCGGCGCTGGGCGCCGTCGGGTTCGTCGTCGGGCGGTTCATCGAGGGAGACCTGGAACTCGGCGACTTCTTCCGCACGCGCGACGACCGGCGCCGGTGACGTCCGTGACGCCGGTGAGTGAGAAGACCGGCGCGCCCGGCGCCCGCTCGACGGCGGTCCCGCCGGGGGAGCGGGGCGCCACCCGGATCGCCGACCGGGTCGTGGCGAAGATCGCCGCGCAGGCCGCGCGCGAGGCGGTGGGACCCCTGCCGCCCGACGCGTCCCGCCCGCACGCCACGGTGGTCGTGCACCACGACGCCGCTCACATCCGCGTCCACCTCGAACTCGGCTACCCGACCGACATCGGTCCGCGCTGTCATGCGGTGCGTCGTCATGTCACCGAGCGGGTAGGCGCGTTGGTGGGAATGGAGGTGCCGGAAGTCGCCGTCCAGGTCGAACGTCTGCATCTGACGGCGGAACACGGCGTGGCACACGGGAGGACGCCATGAGCGAGCCCCTGGGCTCCGAGGGCACCACACAACGACTGCCGGTCCTCGACAAGCCGGCCGAGGACGACGTACCCGCGCCCGCCCCCGCGCCGGGCAGCGGACGCTTCTGGTCGGCCCGCCGGGTGCCGGCGGCCGTCGTCGCGCTGCTGCTCGCCGCCCTGGCGGGCGTCCTCCTGTACGACGTCGCCGCGGTGCGCGCCGACCGGTCGGCCCTGTGGGTCCGCCGGGAGCTGACGCGGCAGCTCGCCGAACGGACGCTGGACGACATCTGGGTCCTCGTCGGCGCGGGCGTCGCCGCGGCCCTCGGCCTGTGGCTGATCCTCCTGGCCGTCACGCCGGGCCTGCGTGACGTCCTGCCGATGCGGCGGCCCCACCCCGACGTCCGCGCGGGACTCCACCGGGGCGCCGCCGCTCTGGTGCTGCGCGACCGGGCCATGGAGGTCGCCGGTGTGCAGTCGGTCCACGTGCGCGCCGGGCGCCGCCGGGCCGATGTGCGCGCGGTCTCCCACTTCCGCGACCTGGACGACGTACGCACGGAGCTGGACGCGGTGCTCGGCGACGCCGTCCGCGGCCTGGGCCTGGCCCGGCCGCCCGCGCTGTCCGTGCGGGTGCGCCGGCTCGGACGGAAGGGATGACGACGATGCTCAGGACCGTCAACCGCGTGGCTCTGGGACTGGTGGGCCTCGTCCTGCTGGCCGTCGGCGGCGCCGTGCTCGCCGTCGGCCTGGGCGCGAACCCGCCCTCCTGGTGGCTCCACGACGGCAGAAACGACGTTCTGCTCAGCACCGCCGAGCGCACCCGATGGCGGCACGAGGGCTGGTGGTGGCCGGTCGTCATCGCCGTGCTGACGGTGCTGGTCCTGCTCGCCCTGTGGTGGCTGGTCGCGGTCCTGCGCCGTCGCCGGCTCGGCGAGGTCCTCGTCGACACCGGCGACGGCGCGGGCGCCCTGCTGCGCGGCCGGGCCCTGGAGGGCGTCCTGGCCGGCGACGCGTCCCGCCTGGACGGCGTGTCCCACAGCCACGCCCATCTCACGGGCCGCAGGGACGCCCCCGAGGCCCACGTACGGCTCCTGCTGGAACCGCATGTGGACCCGGCCGTGGCTCTGGACCACCTGGCGAACGAGTCCCTGGCGCACGCGCGCGAGTCGGCGGCACTGGAGTCGCTTCCCGCGGAGGTCCGTCTGAGGACGGCCAAGCACAAGGCGGAACGGGTGAGCTGACGCCCCGGGGGAGGTCCTCAGAACCCGTGCCGCATCCCGCCGTCCACCGGAACCATGATGCCGGTCAGATAGGACGCGGCCGGCGACAGCAGGAAGGCCGCCACCCGCCCGAACTCCTCCGGCGCCCCGTACCGGCGCAGCGGGATCCGGGACTCGTGCGCGGCCCGGGTCGCCGCCGGATCGGCCGACAGCCCGTCCAGCTCGCGCACGCGGTCCGTGTCGATCCGGGCCGGCAGCAGTCCCACCACGCGGATCCCGCGCGGCCCCAGCTCGTCGGAGAGCGACTTGGCGAACCCGGCCAGCCCCGGCCGCAGCCCGTTGGAAATGGTCAGCCCCGGAATCGGCTCGTGCACCGACCCCGACAGGACGAACCCGATGACGCCCCCGGCCTTCAGTTCGGCGGCGGCCGCCCGTGCCAGCCGCACCGCGCCGAGGAACACCGACTCGAACGCCGTCTGCCACTGCTCGTCCGTGGTGTCCGCCACGAACCCGGGCGGCGGCCCGCCCACGCTCACCAGCACCCCGTCGAAGCGGCCGAAGGCCTCACGCGCGGTCGCGATCAGCCGCGCGGCCGCCTCGGGGTCGGCGTTGTCGACGGCCACCCCGACCGCGTCCGGCCCCAGCGCCTTCGCCGCCTCGGCGGCCCGCTCCTCGTCCCGCCCGGTGACGACCACCTTCGCGCCGTCCGCGACCAGCTCGCGCGCGGCGGCGTTGCCGAGGCCGCGGGTGGCCCCGGTGACGACGTACACCCGGTCCTTCAGTCCAAGATCCATGGTCCCTATCCTGCCTCCTCGCCCCCGTAGAGCGTGAGGGCGGTGTTGACGAGGCCGATGTGGCTGAACGCCTGCGGGTAGTTCCCGAGATGGCGGCCGGCCGTCGGGTCGTACTCCTCGGCCAGCAGCCCCACGTCGTTGGCCAGGGCCACCAGACGGTCGAACAGCTCCCGTGCCTCCTGGGTCCGGCCCGTCATGTGCAGGGCGTCCGCCAGCCAGAAGGAGCACGCCAGGAAGGTGCCCTCGTCACCGGGCAGGCCGTCGACGGCCTGCCCGGCGGTGCTGTAACGGCGCAGCAGACCGCTGTGCCCGAGTTCCTCACGGACGGCGTCTACGGTGCCGACCACCCGCGGGTCGTCGGGCGGCAGGAAGCCGACGCGCGGGATGAGCAGCAGGGAGGCGTCCAGTTCGCGCGATCCGTAGTGCTGGGTGAAGGTGTTGCGCTCGGGGTCGTAGCCCTTCTCGCACACCTCGCGGTGCACCTCCTCGCGCAGCGCCCGCCACCTCGCCACGTCACCGCTGAGCTGCGGGTAGCGCTCGACCGCGCGGACGGCGCGGTCGGCGGCCACCCACACCATCACCTTGGAGTGGACGAACTGACGTCGGCCACCACGCACCTCCCACAGCCCTTCGTCGGGCTGCCGCCAGTTGTCGCACAGCCAGTTCATCAGCGCGCTCTGCAGCGACCAGATGTGCGGCTTGGGTGACAGGCCGGAGGTGCGGGCCAGGGACAGCGAGTCCATCACCTCGCCGTAGACGTCCAGTTGGAGCTGGCTCACGGCGCCGTTGCCGATGCGTACGGGACGGGAGTCCGCGTAGCCGGACAGCCACGGCAGCTCGCACTCGGGCAGCCGGCGCTCGCCCGCGAGCCCGTACATGATCTGCAGGTCCGCCGGGTCGCCCGCGACGGCGCGCAGCAGCCAGTTCCGCCAGGCCTCGGCCTCCTCCGCGTAGCCGGCCGCCAGCAGGGCTCCGAGGGTGAGGGTGGAGTCGCGCAGCCAGCAGTAGCGGTAGTCCCAGTTGCGGACCCCGCCCACCTCCTCGGGCAGGGAGGTGGTGAGCGCGGCGGCGATGCCGCCCGTCGGTTCGTAGGTGAGGGCCTTGAGGGTGATGAGTGAGCGGACCACGGCGTCCCGGTGGGGACCGTCGTAGCGGCAGCGCGCCGACCAGGCCCGCCAGTCCTCGACGCTGGCCCGCAGCTCCTCGTACGGGTCGATGAGCGGCGGGCGCGCGTGGTGGGAGGGGTGCCAGGTCAGTACGAACGCGACCTTCTCGCCCGCGGCGACGGCGAACTCCGCGTGCGTGCCGAAGTCCTCGCCCCAGGTGTGCACCTCCGGCTCGCTGCGGAACCAGACCGCGTCCGGCCCGGCGACCGCCACCCGGTGGCCGTCGACCCGGCGCATCCAGGGGACGACCCAGCCGTAGTCGAAGCGCAGCCGCAGCGTGCTGCGGACGGTGACCCGCCCGCGCAGTCCCTCGACGACGCGTACGACGTCGGGGGCGGCGTGCCGCTGCGGCATCAGGTCGGTGACGCGGATCGCGCCGTCGTCCGTCTCCCACTCGGTGTCCAGGACGAGGGTGTCGGGGCGGTAGGCGCGGCGGGTGCAGTACTGCCCGTCGGCGTCCTTGGGCGCGATGCGCCAGTGGCCGTTCCCCTCGTCGCCCAGGAGGCGGGCGAAGCAGGCTCCGGAGTCGAAGCGGGGCAGGCACAGCCAGTCGACCGAGCCGTCCATGCCGACCAGGGCCGCGGTCTGTTCGTCGCCGATGACGGCGTAGTCCTCGATGCGGGGGTGCACGGGGTGCGGGTTCCCGGCGATACGGCAGGGCAATCGGGGCGGGGGCCGGGCGGGTGACACGGGGGCGGGATGTTCGGCCGACCGCGGCCCGGCGGCGGGGCCGAGCGGGGTCGGGACGCCCCGGGCGGATGGGTGTCCGGCGGTGGCTCAGACCGCCGCGGGCTGGTCCGTCTCCGCCGTCTCCGCCGTCTCCTTCGAGGCGGCGGCCTCCCTGCGGTCGCGCGTCTCCCGCCGGACCAGGACCACCCAGCCGATCGGTACGCCCGCCGAGAACAGCCACCACTGGATGGCGTAGGCGTAGTTGAGCGCGGCGTCCTCCTTGCCGGGCCGGCCGACCAGCTCGGGGGTGCCGTTCTTCGGTTCGGGCGCCGTCTGCGCGACATAGCCGCCGAGGACCCGCTCGCCGAGGCGCCGCGCCTCCCGCTCACTGTTGATCAGCATGACCTGCCGGTCCGGCAGCCCCTGGAGGTCCTTGATCCCGCTCGCCGCGGTCGTCTCGTCGGGCATCAGCCGCCCGGTCACGGTGATCTGCCCGGCGGGCGGCGCGGGGACCTCGGGGAACGTGGTCTGGGTGGGGGCGTCGGCGGGGATCCAGCCGCGGTTGACCAGCAGCACCCTGCCGTCCGTCAGGACGAAGGGGGTCAGGACGAGGAAACCGATCTCCTCGTCGCCGTTGACGCGCCGCCGGACGACGACCTCCCGCTCGGTGTCGAAGCGGCCCACGGCGGTCACGGACCGGTACCGCTGACCGGTGCCGACGGTGTGCCCCGGGGAGGTCAGCCGCTCCACCGGTACGGGGTCGGCGGTGAGCGCGTCGGACACCAGCTGATTGCGGGCGGTGCGCTCGTCGTATCGGTGCATCTGCCAGATGCCCAGCCTGATCATCGTGGGGATCAGGAGGAGGGCGACGAGCGTGATGATCACCCACTGCCGGGACAAAAGGAAGCGGTACACCCCACGACCGTACCTCCCGGTCGCGGGGTGTCCGCGCGTGGGGGCCCGCTTCAGACCCGGTCCACGATGCCCGCCTTTCCCTCCGCGCGGGCGCAGTGGGCACCGCAGAACCACTGCCCCTCGACCTCCACGCCCTGACCGATGATCTGCACCCGGCAGTGCTCGCAGATCGGTGCCATGCGGTGGATCGCACAGGAGAAGCAGTCGAAGACGTGCACCGCGCCCTGCGCGTGCACCTCGAAGGTCATGCCGTAGTTGTTGCCGCAGACTTCACATGTCGCCATGCGCCACAGGGTGGGCCGTCACCGCGGCGCGGGCCAGACGGTGCCGGGCGAGTCGCCCGCCAATCACCCGTCCGTACGGTCACTGCCGCGCGGCCGGCTCGACATCGCGCAGCAGCTGGCCGAACGCCGCCTCGTCCACCACCGGCGTGCCGAACTGGCGGGCCTTGACCACCTTGGAGGTGCCCGAGTCCGGGTCGTTGGTGACGAGCAGGCTGGTCAGCCGGGAGATCGACGTGGCCACGTGCAGTCCGGCCTCGGTCGCGCGGTCCTCCAGCAGCTCGCGCTCGATCGACGTGTCCCCGGAGAACGCGATCCGCATGCCCTGTTTGAGGCTTTTGCCGTCTTCGTACCGCCCGGGATTCGGGTAGGGGCACGCGGGCCGCTTGCGGGCCGGACGCCAGCTCGTGGGCCGGTAGCCGCCGGGGCCGGTCGCCTGCTGACCGATCCGCGGCGCGGGCCGGTCCTGCCACTCCGTCAGCGGCCGGCACTCGTGCAGCGGCAGCCGGACGCCGCCCGCCGCCGCGGCCCGCAGGCTCGGCCGGAACGCCTCCGCCAGCACGCGCGCGTCGTCCAGCGCGTGGTGCGCCCGCCGTTGGACGACACCGAAGTGGGCGGCCAGCGACTCCAGCTTGTGGTTGGGCAGCGGCAGGGCCAGCTCCTTGGAGAGCGCGATGGTGCACAGCCGCTGCCGCACCGGGGCCTCGCGCTTCGCGCGCGCGTACTCACGGGCGATCATCTGCCAGTCGAACACCGCGTTGTGCGCGACCAGCACCCGGCCGTCGAGCCGGTCCGCGAACTCCTGCGCCACGTCCTGGAAGAGGGGCGCGCCCTCCAGTGCCTCGCTCGTCAGACCGTGGATCCACACCGGGCCCGGGTCGCGCTCGGGGTTCACCAGCGTGTACCAGTGGTCCTCGACCTCACCGCGCGCGTCCAGCCGGTAGACGGCGGCGGAGATGATCCGGTCGTCGCGGGCCAGGCCGGTGGTCTCCACGTCAACGACCGCGTATCGCCGGGGATACGCGGTCGGCCACTCCGTGGGGGAGAACGCTGTGGGCGTACGGTCTTCGAGCATGGTCAATGAGGATACGGGCCACCACTGACAGCGGACGCACGCCTCCCACCCCACCGCCGGACGCACCACACGCGCGTGCGGGACGAAGCCGGACGGAAGACGCGGTGGGCGCACGGGCGTTCGGCACCGGCACCGGCTCGCGCGGGCCGACGCCCGCCACGCGGGCTCGATGCCGTCCGCGTCGGCGCCGCCCGTCTACGCCCAGCCCGCCGGGTCCGCTCCCCAGCGACCCGGCGGTCGCGCCCAGTCGCCGGGCCCGCCGTCGAAGGACACCGGCGGCAGCGCGTACCGCAGCCGTCCGATCGGGCTGTCGGTCTCGGCGAGCCAGGACTGCGGCGGGCCGCCGCCGCTACCTCCCGCACCGGGCTCGATGCCGTCCGTCAGCCAGGCCGCCGTCCGCGCCAACGACAGCCGTACGACACGGCCGTAGCCCTCGGACGACTGCTCCGTGAGGGCCCGCAGGACGGCCGCCGCCAGCAGGTAGCCGGTGCCGTGGTCGAGGGCCTGGGCCGGCAGCACGCCGGGGTGTCCCGGGCTGCCCTCGACGCCGCGATGCCGGTGGCGGCCTGCACCAGGCTGTCGAACCCGCGCCGCCCGGCCCACGGCCCGTACGCGCCCCACGCCGACAACTGCGCCACCACCAGCCCCGGCCGACGCTCGGTCAGCTCCCCGGCCGACAGCCCGAACCGGTCGAGGGCGCCCGGCCGGTACCCCGTGACGACGACGTCCGCCGCGGCCAGCAGCTCCTCGAAGGTCCGTCGGCCGGCGGCGAGGTCCAGCGTCGCCGACCGCTTCCCGAAGCCGGTGTCGGCGTGCTGGTCGGGCAGTTCGGGCAGTCGGGGGGCGTCGAGGCGGAGCACGTCCGCGCCCAGCAGGGCGAGGGTGCGGGTGGCGACCGGGCCCGCGATCACCCGGGTCAGGTCCAGGACGCGCAGCCCGGCGGCGGGCAGCAGGGGACTGCCGGTGAGCGGCGGGAGCACGCGCGCGCGTGCGCTGTCGAGGCGCTCGGTCTCGACGAGGGGCCGCCGGGCGAGCGCCGCCGCCTGCTCGTGCGCGGCCCACTCGGCGGGCGTACGCGCCGCGACGGCCAGGCCTCCGGCGGCGTACACCGTCTCCTCCACCTCCAGGGCGGACCGCTCGGCCAGGGCCGCCCCGACGGCGGCCGGGTCGTCGGGGAGGTCCAGCGCCCGCAGGAGACGTTCGCGGTGGTGCGGATAGTTGGCGTGCGCGCGCACCCAGCCGTCGGTGGTCCGCCAGAACCGTGACAGCGGCGCGAACGTGACCGGCGCCCGCCCGTCGACCAGCAGATGCCGCTCACTGGTGAACGCGGTGGCCACCGCCCCGTCGTCCAGACGCACCCGCGGCACCTCGGCGAGCCCGGCCCGCCTTGCCCCCAGCTCGGCCGCGGCCAGCGTGCACGCCCCGACCGAGGCCCGCGCCAGCTCCCGTACCGGAAGCCGGGCCGGGAGCGTGCCCCGCCGTACGACGGTCGACACGCGCGCCAGGAGGGCGGGATCGCCGCCCAGCGCGGACCAGGCGAACTCGATGTCGGTCATGACCGCACTATGCGTCATTGATGGAATCAATCCATGCGGCGGATCCGACGTGCTCGCCGCACACATCGATCGAAGACGCCGAAAGGCCGGGCGGATCACTCCGCCCGGCCTTCACGGACGTCCCGGCTATTTCACCGCACGCACGGACACCCTGGCTATTTCACCGCACGCACGGACATCCCGGCTACTTCACCGCACGCAGCGCGTTCACCACGCCGAAGCCGAAGAAGCCGTTGACGCGCTTGCCGCCCTCGCAGGTCGCGTCCACCACACCGTCACCGTTGCCGTCGTACGGCTCGGCCGGGCAGCCCGGGTTGTCGGCCTGCGCCTTGAGCAGCGCCTGGAGCGTCGCCGGAGAGGCCCACGGGTGGGTCGACTTCAGCAGCGCGGCCACCCCGGCCACGTGCGGGGAGGCCATCGAGGTGCCCTGGAGGAAGCCGTACGCGTTGTTCGGCATCGTCGACAGGATGCGGCCGTTGGCCGACGGGGTCTCCGGGATCTGGTACCGGTCGCCGCCCGGCGCCGCCACGTCGACCGCGCCCAGACCGTACGTGGAGTAGTACGACTTGGTGCCCTTGACGCCCGTCGCGCTCACCGTGACGACCCCCGGCAGCTGGGTCGGCACGTCGAAGCACTCGTGCGGGTCGATCGTCCGCGTCACCGGAGTGGAGTCGTCGGGGCTGGAGGAGTCGACGATCGCGTCGGAGTCCAGGTCGTGATTGGAGTTGCCCGCCGAGGCGACGTTGAGCGTGCCCTTCTTCTGGGCGTACAGCTGCGCCCGGTTGACCGCGTCGACGATGGCCTTCTGGTCGGGGTCGTCCATGCAGTTGTACAGCCACGGGTCCACGTAGTAGCTGTTGTTCGTGATCTCGACACCGTGGTCGGCGGCGAACACGAAGGCGCAGACGACGTTCTCCGGGTAGAAGAGACCGTCCTTGGGGTCGCTCACCTTGATGCTGGACACCTTCACGCCGGGCGCCACACCGGCCACGCCGATGCCGTTGCGGGCCGCCGCGATCTCACCGGCCACGTGCGTGCCGTGGTAGTCGTCCGCGGTGTACGGGCGCCAGGCCCCCTCGGCGGTGTCCGCCACGCCACCCACGCAGTTGGCCGACTGGGCGGCGGAGAAGTTCGGGGCGAGATCGGGGTGGGTGTCGTCGACGCCGGTGTCGATGACGGCGACGGTCACCTTCTTGCTGCCCGGGTTGATCTCGGCGGCCTTGTCGGCGCCGATCGCGCGCAGGTCCCACTGGTCGGCCTCGAGGGGCTCGCTCGCGCCCGCCGCGGCGGACGCGCTCGCCGTCTTCGCGGCCTCGGCCGCGGATATCAGCTTCGCGGCGCCCTCGTCGGTCGTTCCCGCGAGACTCAGCGGCGCGGTGCGGGTCGCACCCGCCGACTGCACCCCGCGCACCGCGCGTATCTGGGCGCCGAAGTCGGGGTTCGCCGAGTGCACGACGATGACGCCGATCTTCGCGTAGGTCGCGACGACAGTGCCGTCGGCCGCGGCGATCGCCTTCTTCACCGACTCGATCGTGCGGTGGTCCACCTTGGTGTTGACGACGTACGCCAGCGTTCCGGCGGTTGCCGTCTGGGTGGCCGGAGCCGTGACCGGAGCCGCCGAGGCCGCCGTCGGCAGGAAGCCGAGGGAGGCGGTCAGCGACAGCACGACGGGCACCGCGAGGGCGAGGCGGCGTCTGGAAGGCAGATGAGCCATGGGGTCTCCACATCATCCGGAAGCGAGACCTGCCCGGACACGGGTTGTGCCTGGACAGGTACATGACGGGTGGTGCTCGCCCGAAACTATCTCCCCGACTCGTCGCCCAGCAATGACCTTCGGCAGGTGAGTTCACCGGCCATGACCTACGGCGGGCGCCGCTCGTTGGCCATGAGCTGCCGAGGTCGCTTCGGAAACCCGTGCGAGGTGTTGAACCCGTCGTCGTGCGCCGCCGTGACCTTGGGCAGGGACGGCGAGGACACCCGCCGTCCCCTTTGACCACCACATCCGCAACGCGAGGAGACTCCGTGGCCACCGAGACACCGCCCCCCTCGAAATCCCCAGCCCAACTCCCCTCCACCCAGGAGTTCGTCGCGGTGCAGGAGAGCGCGGAGTTCGGTGAACTGCGCCGTTCCTACCGCGGCTTCGCCTTCCCGCTGACCGTCGCCTTCATCGCCTGGTACCTGCTGTACGTCCTGCTGTCCAACTACGCGGGCGACTTCATGGGCACCAAGCTCTTCGGCAACATCAACGTCGCCATGGCGTTCGGGCTCGCCCAGTTCCTCACCACGTTCCTCATCGCCTGGTGGTACTCGCGGCACGCCGCCGCGAAGCTCGACCCCAAGGCCGAGGCGATCAAGTCCCGGATGGAGGGCCACGCATGATGACCGCACAGCAGACTCTTCTCGCCGCCGACCTCGCGGCCAACGAGGCCAGCGAGCACCGGCCGCTCATCATCACGCTGTTCGGCCTGTTCGTCGTGGCGACGCTCATCATCACCGTCTGGGCGGGCCGCCAGACCAAGGACGCGGCCGACTTCTACGCGGGCGGACGCCAGTTCAGCGCCTTCCAGAACGGCCTCGCCGTCTCCGGCGACTACATGTCGGCCGCCTCGTTCCTCGGCATCGCCGGCGCCATCGCCCTCTTCGGCTACGACGGCTTCCTGTACTCCATCGGCTTCCTGGTCGCCTGGCTGGTGGCCCTCCTGCTGGTGGCCGAGCCGCTGCGCAACTCCGGCCGCTACACGATGGGCGACGTCCTCGCCTACCGGATGCGCCAGCGCCCGGTCCGTACGGCCGCCGGCACCTCCACGATCGTCGTCTCGATCTTCTACCTGCTGGCCCAGATGGCGGGCGCGGGCGTCCTCGTCTCCCTGCTGCTCGGCATCACCTCCGACGCGGGCAAGATCGCCATCGTCGCCCTGGTCGGCCTCCTGATGGTCGTGTACGTCTCCATCGGCGGCATGAAGGGAACCACCTGGGTACAGATGGTCAAGGCGGTGCTGCTCATCACCGGCACCCTCCTGATCACCTTCCTGGTGCTGCTGAAGTTCGACTTCAACATCTCCGACCTGCTCGGCAGCGCCGCCGAGAACAGCGGCAAGGGCACGGCCTTCCTGGAACCGGGCCTCCAGTACGGCGCCACCGGCACCTCCAAGCTGGACTTCATCTCCCTGGGCGTCGCCCTGGTCCTGGGCACCGCCGGCCTGCCGCACATCCTGATCCGCTTCTACACGGTGCCCAACGCCAAGGCCGCCCGGAAGTCCGTGAACTGGGCGATCGGCATCATCGGCAGCTTCTACCTGATGACCATCGCGCTCGGCTTCGGCGCCGCCGCCCTGATCTCGCAGGAAGAGATCATCGCGTCCAACCCGTCCGGCAACACGGCGGCACCCCTGCTCGCCCTGCACCTGGGCGGCGTCGACTCGGCCTGGGGCGCCATCCTGCTCGCCACGATCTCGGCGGTGGCCTTCGCGACGATCCTCGCCGTGGTCGCCGGCCTCACCCTCGCGTCCTCGTCGTCCTTCGCGCACGACATCTACGCCAACGTCATCCGCAAGGGAGAGGCGACCGGCGCGGAGGAGGTCCGCGCGGCCCGCTGGGCGACCGTCTTCATCGGCATCGTCTCCATCGGCCTGGGCGCCCTCGCACGCGACCTCAACGTGGCCGGCCTGGTCGCGCTGGCCTTCGCGGTCGCCGCCTCCGCCAACCTGCCGACCATCCTCTACAGCCTGTTCTGGAAGCGGTTCACCACCCAGGGCGCCCTGTGGTCCATCTACGGCGGCCTGATCGTGGCGGTCGGCCTGGTGCTGTTCTCGCCCGTGGTCTCCGGCGACCCCAAGGCGATGTTCCCCGACGTCGACTTCGCCTGGTTCCCGCTGAAGAACCCCGGCATCATCTCCATCCCCTTCGGCTTCCTGATGGGCTTCCTCGGCACCGTCCTCACCAAGGAGAAGGCCGACACCGGCAAGTACGCGGAGCTGGAGGTCCGGTCCCTGACCGGCACCGGCGCACACTGACGCACACCGTCGAAAGGGGCCGCGTCGCAGGCGATCCGTAGATCCCTACGACGCGGCCCCTTCGTGCCTCGTGGAAACCGGGCCCCCTGGTTGTCGGTGCGGTCACGTAGGCTCACAGGTGACGGAAGACTTGCGATCCGCTACGCGGGAGGGGGCCCACGTGCTCATCGACACCTACGGCCGGGTCGCCACCGACCTGCGCGTCTCACTCACCGACCGGTGCAATCTGCGCTGCACCTACTGCATGCCCGAAGAGGGCCTGCAGTGGCTGGCCAAGCCCGACCTGCTCACGGACGACGAGATCGTCCGCCTGATCGACATAGCCGTCACCTCCCTCGGCATCGAGGAGGTCCGCTTCACCGGCGGCGAGCCCCTGCTCCGCCCCGGCCTGGTCGGCATCGTCGAGCGCGTCGCGGCCCTGAGCCCGCGCCCCCAGATGTCCCTGACCACCAACGGCATCGGCCTCCGGCGCACGGCGTCGGCCCTCAAGGCGGCGGGCCTGGACCGGGTCAATGTCTCCCTCGACACGCTCCGCCCGGACGTCTTCAAGACCCTGACCCGGCGCGACCGCCACAAGGACGTCCTCGAAGGCCTCCAGGCCGCCCGGGACGCGGGCCTGACCCCGGTCAAGGTCAACGCGGTCCTGATGCCAGGGCTGAACGCCGACGAGGCCCCCGACCTCCTCGCCTGGGCCGTCGAGCACGACTACGAACTGCGGTTCATCGAGCAGATGCCCCTGGACGCCCAGCACGGCTGGAAGCGCGACGGCATGGTCACGGCAGGCGACATCCTCGCCGCCCTGCGCACCCGCTTCGACCTCACCGAGGAGGGCTCGGGGGAGCGCGGCTCGGCCCCGGCCGAACGCTGGATCGTCGACGGCGGCCCGCACCGCGTCGGAGTCATCGCCTCCGTCACCCGCCCGTTCTGCTCGGCCTGCGACCGCACCCGCCTCACGGCCGACGGACAGGTCCGCACCTGCCTCTTCGCCCGCGAGGAGACCGACCTGCGCGCGGCCCTGCGCTCCGACGCCCCCGACGAGGAGATCGCGCGCATCTGGCGCCTGGCGATGTGGGGCAAGAAGGCGGGCGCGGGCCTGGACGACCCGACGTTCGTCCAGCCGGACCGGCCGATGTCGGCGATCGGCGGCTAGGAAGAACCGCCCTGACCGTCCCGCGCGGAGCGCCCGGTGGACTCACCGGCGGCTCCGCCGGTGGCCCTCTCGGGGGAGTCCCACTCCGTCAGCAGGACCACGTCCTTGAGGAAGCCGCGCACCCCGAGGAACTGTGACAGATGCTCCCGATGCTCCTCGCACGCCAGCCACGTCTTGCGGCGCTCCGGCGTGTGGATCTTGGGGTTGTTCCACGCCAGCACCCACAGGGCGTCGGTGCGGCAGCCCTTCGCGGAGCAGACCGGGGTCTCGTCACTCACAGGTTCGTCTCACAGGTGCGCTGAAAAAGGCGACGCCGAGCAGCCACGGGGGGAGCTGCCCGGCGTCGGTCCGTCGCTCCGACGGGGGATGCGGAGCGCGTACGAAGTATGTCACGGCGACCCGGGGCCACGGCACTGGAACTACAGCTTTTATTGGGCCCGGCGCCCGGCCGGCTCACGGCCGCCGCTCGGCCGGACCGGCCTCCGTGTCCTTCGGAAGGGGCTCGGTCTCCTCTCGCGCGGACGCCGGTTCCTCCGGCGTGGATTTCGCGAGGGGCTCATCCGGCGCCGCCCGCTCCTCCGCTTCGTCCGCGCGCGGGGAAGTGATCATCGGCGGCAGGGGAGCGGTCACGAACGTCGACGGGAGCCCCGGCGCGTTCTCCCGCCCGGCATTGGCGATCACCACCGCGACGTACGGCAGGACCACGCCCAGGACCAGCGCCACCACCGCAACATGCCGTTCCACGTTCCACAGCGTCGCCGCCAGGATCACCGCGACGGTACGCACCGACATCGAGATGACGTACCGCCGCTGCCGGCCCCGCACATCGTCCTGGAGCCCCTGACGTGCCCCGGTGATCCGGAACACCTGGACGTCGCCGCCGCCGTGTTGCTTCCGCATCACAATCCACCATCCGCCCGCTCGAACTCGCCCCGTCCACCACGGTACGCCGCTGCCGGGCCGCCCCCGAAACCGGGTCGCCGCCGGTCCGGGCGAACGAGGTCCGCCGTACCGCGTACGGCGTCACCCGACATGCGGCGTACGGAGGCCGGACCGACACTGAGATCAATGCTGGCGTAGAGCCGTACGAGGAGGCAGCCATGGGCTGGTTGTGGGCGATCATCGTGGGATTCGTGCTGGGCCTGATCGCGAAGGCGATCATCCCGGGCAAGCAGCACAGCCCACTGTGGCTGACCACCATCTTCGGCATCCTGGGCGCGATCGTCGGCAATGCCGTCGCCCGGGGCTTCGGAGTCGACGAGACCAACGGCATCGACTGGAGTCGTCACATCTTCCAGCTGATCGCCGCGATCGTCATCGTGGCCTTCGGCGACATGCTGTACATGGCGACGCTGGGCAAGCGCAAGCACCGCACCTGAGCATCCGAATCCGCAAGGGACGCGGGCCGACGCGCGACCGGCCGCCGAACCCGCGGCCCGCGCGGCGGACGCGCCCCTTCGGATGCCTACGACCCGGTCACCTCGACGGCGGCCAGGTTCTTCTTGCCCCGCCGCAGCACCAGCCAGCGCCCGTGCAACAGGTCCTCCGCAGCCGGGACGGCGTCCTCGGCGGTGACCTTCACGTTGTTCACGTAGGCCCCGCCCTCCTTCACCGTCCGCCGGGCCGCGGACTTGCTGGCCACCAGGCCGACCTCGGCGAAAAGGTCGACCACGAGGCCCGGCTCGGCGACCTGGATGTGTGGCACCTCGGACAGGGACGCGGCCAGCGTCCTCTCGTCGAGTTCCGCCAGCTCCCCCTGCCCGAAGAGGGCCTTGGACGCGGCGGTCACGGCGGCCGTCTGGTCGGCGCCGTGCACCAGCGTCGTCAGCTCCTCGGCCAGCGCGCGCTGCGCTGCACGCGCCTGCGGGCGCTCCTCGGTCTGCCGCTCCAGCTCCCCCAGCTCCTCACGCGAACGGAAGGACAGGATGCGCAGGTACGTCGAGATGTCCCGGTCGTCCACGTTCAGCCAGAACTGGTAGAACGCGTACGGCGTCGTCATCTCCGGGTCGAGCCAGACGGCGCCGCCCTCGGTCTTGCCGAACTTGGTGCCGTCCGCCTTCGTCATCAGCGGAGTCGCCAGCGCGTGCACGGAGGCGGACGGCTCCAGCCTGTGGATCAGGTCCAGGCCGGCCGTGAGGTTGCCCCACTGGTCGCTGCCACCCTGCTGGAGCGTGCAGCCGTAGCGCCGGTAGAGCTGGAGAAAGTCCATGCCCTGGAGGATCTGGTAGCTGAACTCGGTGTAGCTGATGCCCTGGTCGGACTCCAGGCGGCGGGCCACGGAGTCCTTCGTCAGCATCTTGTTGACGCGGAAGTGCTTGCCGATGTCCCGCAGGAACTCGATCGCGGACAGACCGGCCGTCCAGTCGAGGTTGTTGACCATCACGGCCGCGTTCTCCCCCTCGAAGGAGAGGAACGGCTCGATCTGGGAACGCAGCTTGCCGACCCAGCCGGCGACCGTCTCCGGGTCGTTCAGCGTGCGCTCCGCCGTCGGACGCGGGTCGCCGATCAGACCCGTGGCGCCGCCGACCAGCGCCAGCGGCCGGTGCCCGGCCTGCTGGAGCCGGCGCACGGTGAGCACCTGCACCAGGTGCCCGACGTGCAGGGACGGCGCGGTCGGGTCGAAGCCGCAATAGAACGTGACGGGACCGTCCGCGAGCGCCTTGCGCAATGCGTCCTCGTCAGTGGACAGGGAGAACAGCCCCCGCCACTTCAGCTCGTCGACGATGTCCGTCACTGTTCTCGTATCTCCTTGAAGATCTTCGGGCGGTCGAGCGACCACCGGCTACGAGGTTATACGCCCTGACTGACAGAGCTCATATTGAAATCCGGCACCCTGAGCGCGGGCATCGCGGACCTGGTGAACCAGTCGCTCCACTCCCTCGGCAGCGTCTTCTCCGTGCGCCCGGCCTCCGTGGCCCGGCCCAGCAGGTCGACCGGGGACTCGTTGAACCGGAAGTTGGTCACCTCGCCCACGACCTCGCCGTCCTCGACGAGGTAGACGCCGTCCCGGGTCAGCCCGGTCAGCAGCAGCGTCGCCGGGTCCACCTCGCGGATGTACCACAGGCAGGTCAGCAGCAGCCCGCGCGTGGTGCTCGCGACCATGTCGTCCAGCGACCGGTCGGAACCGCCGTCCAGGATGAGGTTGTCGGCACCGGGAGCCACCGGCAGACCGGTCAGGGCCGCGCTGTGCCGACTCGTGGTGAGCTGCCTCAGCTCGCCGCCGCGGATCCACTCGGTGGCCGGGATCGGCAGCCCGTTGTCGAACACCGACCGGTCACCGCCCGAGGAGTGCGCCACGACGAACGGCGCCGACTCCAGGCCCGGCTCGTTCGGGTCGCTGCGCAGCGTCAGCGGCAGCTCCGTCAGCCTCTCGCCGAGACGCGTGCCGCCGCCCGGCGTGGAGAACACCGTCCGCCCCTCGGCCGCGTCCCGGCCCGACGCCGACCACAGCTGGTAGATCATCAGGTCCGCGACCGCGGTCGGCGGCAGCAGCGTCTCGTACCGCCCCGCGGGCAGCTCGATCCGCCGCTCCGCCCAGCCCAGCCGTACGGCCAGCTCGGCGTCGAGCGCCGCCGGGTCGACGTCCTTGAAGTCCCGCGTCGAGCGGCCCGCCCACGCCGAACGCGTACGGTCCGGCGACTTGGCGTTCAGCTCCAGCGTCCCCGTGGGCTGGTCGTGCCGCAGCCGCAGCCCCGTCGACGTCCCCAGGTAGGTCGACACCAGCTCGTGATTGGCGAAGCCGTACAACTCCCGGCCGCCCGCCCGCGCGCGGGCGAACGCCTCGCCCAGCGCCGGCGCGAAGTCGGCGAAGACCGCGGAGGAGGTTTCGACGGGCGCCTCGGTGAAGGCGGGGGACTGCGTCACGCCCGTCACCAACGGCTGTGCGTCCTCGGCGGGCGCGGCACCGCGCGCGGCGGCCTCGGCGGCCCGCACCAGCGGCTCCAGCTCGTCCGCGGTCACCGCGGACCGCGACACGACCCCGGAGGCGGTGCCCTCCTTGCCGTCGACGGTCGCGATCACGGTGAGCGTGCGCCCGCGCGTGACGCCGTTGGTGGTCAGCGCGTTGCCCGCCCAGCGCAGGTTGGCGGTGGACTCCTCGTCGGCGATCACGACACAGCCGTCGGCCCGCGACAGCTCCAGCGCGCGCTCCACGACCTCGTGCGGCTTGTCGGTACGGGCGCTCATCGGCCGGCCTCCTGCGTGGTGTTCAAAATGTTGACGCCCTTGAACAGGGCGGACGGGCAGCCGTGCGACACGGCCGCGACCTGGCCCGGCTGGGCCTTGCCGCAGTTGAAGGCGCCGCCCAGGACGTACGTCTGCGGACCGCCCACCGCGGCCATGGAGCCCCAGAAGTCGGTGGTCGTCGCCTGGTAGGCCACGTCCCGGACCTGCCCGGTGATCCGCCCGTTCTCGATCCGGAAGAACCGCTGCCCGGTGAACTGGAAGTTGTAGCGCTGCATGTCGATCGACCAGGACCGGTCCCCGACGACGTAGATGCCGCGGTCCACGCTGCCGATCAGGCCCTCGGTGGACATCCCCGCCGGGTCCGGCCGCAAGGACACGTTGGCCATGCGCTGCACCGGAACGTGTCCGGGGGAGTCGGCGAACGCGCACCCGTTGGAGCGCTCGAACCCGGTCAGCTTCGCGATCCGCCGGTCCAGCTGGTAGCCGACGAGCGTGCCGTCCTTGACCAGGTCCCAGGACTGCGCCTCGACGCCCTCGTCGTCGAAGCCGACGGTCGCCAGACCGTGCTCGGCGGTGCGGTCACCGGTCACGTTCATCAGGTCCGAGCCGTACCGCAGCTTGCCGATCTGGTCGAAGGTGGCGAAGGAGGTACCGGCGTAGGCCGCCTCGTAGCCGAGGGCCCGGTCCAGCTCGGTCGCGTGCCCGATCGACTCGTGGATGGTCAGCCACAGGTTGGACGGGTCGACCACCAGGTCGTACAGACCCGGCTCGACGCTCGGCGCCCGCATCTTCTCGGCGAGCAGCTCCGGGATCCGCTCCAGCTCCTCGTCCCAGTCCCAGCCGGTGCCGGTGAGGTACTCCCAGCCGCGCCCGGCCGGCGGCGCGATCGTCCGCATCGAGTCGAACTCACCGCTGGACTCGTCCACCGCCACCGCCGTCAGCGCCGGGTGCAGCCGTACCCGCTGCTGGGTGGTCACCGTGCCCGCGGTGTCGGCATAGAACTTGTTCTCGTGGACGGTGAGCAGCGAGGCGTCGACATGGTTGATCCCGTCGGCCGCAAGCAGCCGCGCGCTCCAGTCGGCGAGCAGGGCCGCCTTCTCCTCGTCGGGCACCGTGAACGGGTCGATCTCGTACGACGAGATCCAGGTGCGGTCGGCGTGCACCGGTTCGTCGGCCAGCTCCACCCGCTCGTCGGAACCGGCCGCCCTGATCACCTGCGCGGACAGCTTCGCCATCGCCACCGCCTGCGAGGCGACCTTGGCCGCGGCGTCCATCGTCAGATCCACACCGGACGCGAAGCCCCACGTCCCGCCGTGCACCACCCGCACCGCGTACCCGAGGTCGGTGGTGTCCGACGACCCGGAGGGCCGGGCGTCCCGCAGCCGCCAGGACGCGCTGCGCACCCGCTCGAACCGGAAGTCGGCATGGTCCGCGCCGAGCGCACGCGCGCGTGCCAGGGCGGCGTCGGCGAGGGCCCGCAACGGCAGCGCCGTGAAACTTTCGTCGATGCTGTGAGGCACCTGGGTATCTCCCTGTGGTCGTCGCCTGTGATGGCTCCGATCATGTCGCGCGAGCGGACCCCCGGACCACAGCTTTCCGGCCCGCTCCGGCAACTTTCTGTAGAAACCCCACAGCCAGTCCCGTGACGCGCTGTCGGTGCCCTGATGTCCGAGGGCGTCGGCGTACCGATAGGTTTCGAGGGAAGCCGCCTTGCCTGTCAGGTCTCGGGCGGTGTGTCAAGACCCCTACGGAAAGGGTGATCCGTTGAGCCGCTCGGTTCTCGTCACCGGAGGCAACCGAGGCATCGGCCTCGCCATCGCCCGCGCGTTCGCCGACGCCGGCGACAAGGTCGCGATCACATACCGGTCGGGGGAGCCGCCGGCCGGCTTCTTGGCCGTCAAGTGCGACATCACCGACTCCGAGCAGGTGGAGCAGGCCTACAAGGAGATCGAGGCCGAGCACGGCCCGGTCGAGGTCCTGATCGCCAACGCCGGCGTCACCAGGGACCAGCTCCTGATGCGCATGTCCGAGGAGGACTTCACCTCGGTCCTCGACACCAACCTCACCGGCACCTTCCGCGTGGTCAAGCGCGCCAACCGCGGCATGCTGCGCGCCCGCAAGGGCCGTGTCGTGCTCATCTCCTCGGTGGTCGGACTGCTCGGCTCCGCGGGGCAGGCGAACTACGCCGCCTCCAAGGCCGGCCTGGTGGGCTTCGCGCGTTCCCTCGCCCGTGAGCTGGGGTCGCGCAACATCACCTTCAACGTCGTCGCGCCGGGCTTCGTCGACACCGACATGACGCAGGCGCTCACCGACGAGCAGCGCGCGAACATCGTCTCGCAGGTGCCGCTCGGCCGGTACGCGCAGCCCGACGAGATCGCCGCGACGGTGCGGTTCCTCGCCTCGGACGACGCCTCGTACATCACTGGAGCCGTCATCCCCGTAGACGGCGGACTGGGAATGGGTCACTGATCACCATGAGCGGAATTCTCGAGGGCAAGCGCGTCCTGATCTCCGGTGTGCTGATGGAGTCCTCCATCGCCTTCCACGCCGCAAAGCTGGCGCAGGAGCAGGGCGCCGAGATCATCCTGACCGCGTTCCCGCGGCCCACGCTGACCGAGCGCATCGCCCGGAAGCTGCCCAAGCCCACCAAGGTCATCGAGCTGGACGTGACCAACGACGAGCACCTGGGCCGGCTGGCCGACGTCGTCGGCGAGGAGCTGGGCGGCCTCGACGGCGTCGTGCACTCCATCGGCTTCGCCCCGCAGGACGCCCTCGGCGGCAACTTCCTCAACACGCCGTTCGAGTCGGTCGCCACGGCCATGCACGTCTCGGCGTTCTCCCTGAAGTCGCTCACCATGGCCTGCCTGCCGCTGATGCAGAACGGCGGCTCCGTCGTCGGCCTCACCTTCGACGCGCAGTACGCCTGGCCGCAGTACGACTGGATGGGCCCGGCGAAGGCCGCCCTGGAGGCCACCAGCCGCTACATGGCGCGCGACCTGGGCAAGCAGAACATCCGCTGCAACCTCATCTCGGCGGGCCCCCTCGGCTCGATGGCCGCGAAGTCCATCCCGGGCTTCGGCGACCTGGCCGCCGTGTGGGACACCCGCTCCCCGCTCGAGTGGGACCTCAAGGACCCCGATCCGGCCGGCCGCGGCATCGTCGCCCTGCTGAGCGACTGGTTCCCGAAGACCACCGGCGAGATCATCCATGTGGACGGCGGACTGCACGCCATCGGCGCCTGATCCTCCGCCCGCTCGTCGACGCCCCGCCGCCCGCCTCGCGCGGGGAGCGGGGCGTCACCCGTTCGGCGTACCCGGCCGGGCGGCGGAGCAGCCGCGCACCGCACTCTGAAGTGAGCGTCGTCAGGCGCTTCCCTCCCCAGCCCGGCCGAGGAGGTCCCTTTGTGCGCCTGTTCCGCAGCGTGGCCCCAGTGACCGTCGCCGTCTGCCTCGTCCTGTCCCTGCCGTACGACGCGCTGCCCCACGCGCGCGCGGCGGCAGGGTCCGCCGCCGTACCCGAGGAACCGTCTGCCGCGGAGTGCCGGACCAGCGTCGTGGGGTCCCGGGTGACCGCCTACTGCCACAACCCCCACGCCGCCACCGACCGGGTGCGCCTGCACATCGAGTGCGCGCGCTGGTGGGACCTCGACACCGACAGCGCCCCCGCCGACGTGGGACCCGCCGTGACCGTACTGCTGACCGGGCGCTGCTGGAAGGAGGTCGGCACGGCCTGGGTCAGCCACCAGCGGGTGTGAACCGTCCGGGCCGGCACAGGAAGGGATAGCTCGCCGCCTCCACGGCCGCCGTCTCCGCGTCCCCCGCGCGGATCGCGTCGACGAGCCGTGTGTGGTCCATGTGCGTCTCCGGCGTCAGCTCCTCGCCGACGTCCGCGCGCAGCCAGTCCCGCAGGACCTCGCCGAGATCGGCGTACATGGCGGTCATCGCGTCGTTGTGGGAGGCGGCCACCACCGCCAGATGGAAGGTCGCGTCCGCCGTCACGAAGGCCTCGGCGTCCCCCGACCTCCACGCCTCCTCGCGACGCAGCAGCAGCGTGTCCAGCTGCCTGAGGTCCTTCTCCGTACGCCGCTCGGCGGCCAGGCGTGCCGCGCCCGACTCCAGGGTGGCGCGCAGTTCCGCGATGTGCCGCGGGTCGGCGTCCGCGAAACGGCGGTGCATCACGCCCGCCAGCTCGCTGGTCGCCACCACGTAGGTGCCCGAGCCCTGGCGGATGTCCAGCAGGCCGTTGTGCGCGAGCGCGCGGACGGCCTCGCGGACGGTGTTGCGCGCGACGCCCAGCTGCCCGACCAGCTCCGGCTCCGTCGGGATGCGCGAGCCCACCGGCCACTCGCCCGAGGTGATCTGGGTGCGTAGCGCGGCGATGACCTGCTCGGACAGCGCCGAGCGACGGGGATGGCTCAGGGGCATGGCACACCTTCGCACGGGCCGGACCGGCAGCGGGCACCCGGGGATGGACAACCAATCATCCCATGATTCTATGATGGGCGGCATGGCGAGCAAGGACACCACGAGCACGCGCGACACGGCCCCCGCGACCGAGGGACCCCCGCCGGCCGGCGAGGGCCCGGCCCTCCGGGGACGCCCGGTGCCCCGGCCGCCCGTCCCGCGCGCGTGGGCGACCCGCCTGGTGGTCGTCGGCATCGTGCTCGCCGCCCTCAACCTGCGCCCCGCCATCACCAGCCTCGGTGCCCTCCTCGAAGAGGTCCGCGACGGCCTCGGCATGAGCGGCAGCGTGGCCGGCCTCCTCACCTCCGTGCCCCCGCTCTGCTTCGCCGTCTTCGGCGTCATGGCGCCCCGCCTCGCCCGCCGTTTCGGCGCCGGCGCGGTGGTCTGCGCGGGCATGGCCGCCATCACCGCGGGCCTGCTCGTACGGCCGTACGCGGGCGGTACGGCAGGCTTCCTCGCCGCCAGCGCCCTGGCCCTCATGGGCATCGCCGTCAGCAACGTGCTGATGCCGGTCATCGTCAAACGCTGGTTCCCCGACCGCGTCGGTTCCATGACCGGCCTGTACTCGATGGCCCTCGCCCTCGGTACCTCGGCCGCCGCCGCGGTCACCGTGCCCATGACCGACGCGCTGGGCGGCGACTGGCGGACCGGGCTGGCGGTCTGGGCGGGCCTGGCGGCAGCGGCCGTACTGCCGTGGCTGCCGCTGGCGGCCCGGGAGCGGGGGACGACGCCCGCCGGGCAGGCCTCCGCGCGCGGGGAGGCACCGGCCGTCCTGCGCATCACCCGCAGCCGTACCGCCTGGGCGCTCGCCGTCTTCTTCGGGCTCCAGGCCACCGCCGCCTACATCACCATGGGCTGGATGCCGCAGATCTTCCGCGACGCGGGCGTGCCCGCGAGCACGGCGGGACTGCTCCTGGCCGTCACCATGGTGATGGGGGTGCCGCTGGCCTTCGTCATCCCGCGCGTGGCGACCCGGCTGCCGCACCAGGGCCCCATCGTCGTAGCCCTCGGCCTGTGCGGTCTCGTCGGGTACGCCGGTCTGTACCTCGCGCCCGTCGCCGGAGCCTGGGCCTGGGCCCTGCTGCTCGGCGTCTCCAACTGCGCCTTCCCGCTCGCCCTCACCCTGGTCGGGATGCGCGCCAGGACCGGCGGGGGAGTGGCCCAGCTGTCGGCCTTCGCGCAGAGCGCCGGCTACCTGCTGTCGATCCCGGGCCCGCTCCTGGTGGGCGTGCTCTACCAGCACAGCGGCGGCTGGGGCCTGCCTCTCGCGCTGATGGCGGCGCTGATGATCCCGCAGATGGCCGTGGGTGTCCTCGCCGGCCGCGACCGCACGGTGGAGGACGAGGCCGCCCGCTGAGGGTGCGCCCTCTCCTCGCCCGCCGACCCCGCGGGAAGCGCATCGTGCGCCGGGTGCGAGACTGGGCGCATGCCAGTGCTCGACCCGCATCCCAAGGACGGCCAGAAGAAGATGCTGCTCGTCTTCGGCTCGTTCCTCCTCATTTTTGTGATCATCGGGATCATCGCCACCATCGCCTCCCCCTGACGCGGCCCGGCCCCGGGTGGGGACGGTGGGGTTAACCCCCCTGTCCCCTAGGGGGTGAGGGTCAGGGTCAAGTGGGTGGATCGCCGGATGGGACGGGGGCCGCCGGGTCCGTACCTTCGAGATGTGGCCGCGTGACGCGGCCCGGACCCCTCGAAGACCAGCGGAGGCGATCATGTCGGCCCCAACGCACACCCGGCCCCTCCCGGCCGCCCCGGGCGGCGTCGGTGTCCGGCTGCCCTGGTGGGCGCTGGCCCTGCCGATCCTGGCCTTCGTGGCCCTCCTCGCGCTGATACTGAACCCGTCCGACGCCCAGGCGGCCTCCGGGGACCCGGCGATCACGGACCTCGTCGACCGCGTACGGCAGCTCGTCGCGCGCTAGCGCTGTCGATCACGCCCCGGCTGCACGCTTCACGCCCTGACCTCAGGTGAAGGCGCATGTCAACTCCCTGCGCCGCATGGCCTGTTTCATGCGAAGCTGGGAGCCATGAGCGTCGCAGAATCCCGCAGGATCGTCCTCTTCCGGCATGCGAAAGCCGACTGGCCACAGGTGACCGACCACGAGCGACCGCTCGCTGACCGGGGCCGCCAGGACGCAGCCGTCGCCGGACGCAAGCTGACCGACACCGGCATCCCCGTCGAGCTGGCCCTGTGTTCCACCGCGACCCGCACCCGCGAGACGTGGAAACTCGCCGTCCACGAGTTCCCGCGCCGACCGAAGACGGTCTACGAGGAGCGGATCTACGAGGCCTCTCCCGGCGAGCTGATCGCCCTGCTCAACGAGATGCAGGACGACGTGCGCAACATCGTCCTGGTGGGCCACAACCCGGGCATCGAGGGCCTCGCCGAGATCCTCTCCGGCGCCGCCGAGGACGACGCCCGCGAGCGGATGACCCGCCGCGGCTTCCCCGCCGCCGCCTTCGCCGTCCTGGCCTTCGACGGCTCCTGGAAGTCCCTGGAGCCGGGCGCGGCCACGCTGGTCGACTACTGGGCGCCGTCCGAGTGACACCGGCACGGCATGCGTGAGGGCCCGGCATCACGCCGGGCCCCGCGGTCGTCCTCGGTCACTCCTGGTCGTCGTGCGTGTCCGCCGCCTCGACCTCTTCCCGGGTGACGCCCAGCAGATACAGGACGGTGTCCAGGAACGGCACGTTCACCGCGGTGTGCGCGGCCTCGCGCACCACCGGCTTGGCGTTGAAGGCGACCCCGAGTCCGGCCGCGTTCAGCATGTCCAGATCATTGGCGCCGTCACCGATCGCCACCGTCTGCGACAGCGGTACGCCCGCCTCCGCGGCGAACCTGCGCAGCAGCCGCGCCTTGCCCGCGCGGTCCACGATCTCCCCGGTGACCCGGCCGGTCAGCTTCCCGTCGACGATCTCCAGGGTGTTGGCCTGCGCGAAGTCCAGGCCCAGCCGTTCCTTGAGGTCGTCGGTGACCTGGGTGAAGCCGCCGGAGACGACGCCCACCTGGTAGCCCAGCCGCTTCAGCGTACGGATCAGGGTGCGGGCGCCCGGCGTCAGCCGCACCTCGGCGCGCACCTTGTCCACGACCGAGGCGTCCAGTCCCCCCAACAGCGCCACCCGCGCGTGCAGCGACTGCTCGAAGTCCAGCTCGCCGCGCATCGCCGCGGCGGTCACCTCGGCGACCTCGTTCTCGCAGCCGACGTGCGCCGCGAAGAGTTCGATCACCTCGTCCTGGATGAGCGTGGAGTCGACGTCCATGACGACGAGCCGCTGGGCACGCCGGTGCAGACCCGCGGCCACCACGGCGACGTCGACACCGAGTGCCGCCGCGTCGGTGACCAGCGCGGTGCGCAGTGGCGCGGTCTCCACCCCGGAGACCGCGAACTCGACGGCGGTGACCGGGTACTTCGCGAGCCGGAAGATGCGGTCGATGTTGCCGCCGACCTTGGTGATCGTGGCGGCGACGGACGCCGTGGCCTCCGCGGTGAGCGGATGCCCGAGCACGGTGACCAGGGACCGCCCGAGACCGCGCGGCCGGTTGTCGCCGAGGCCGGAGATGATCTCGGCCTGCATCTTCATCGACTCCGCCCAGCTGTGGACGGTCGACCGCAGGTCCCCCTCCAGCCCGCGCGGCGGCTCGGTCACGAGCGCGCACAGCACCATGCGGCCACGGGTGACGACCTGCTCGATGTCGACCACGTCGACGGAGTAGGCGGCGAGGGTGTCGAAGAGGCCCGCCGTGATACCCGGCCTGTCCTTGCCGAAGATCTTGACAAGGAGAGTCGGGACATCGGAGGGCGAGGTCGGCGAGGTCTGCGAAGCGCTCATGGTGTACCCACCGTATCCGGCACCCAGTGCCTCCCGCCGCCGAGGTCCGCCTGGCGGACACGGAACGGAGGGTGTCTCGCGTGAGGCGGGCCCGACGAGGAGCGGCGGTAGGTAGCGGGCGCGGCCTGGATGAGTAGGCGCACTCATGCCGCCGTCCGGGCGCCGACCGCAGGCTGGATCCGTGAACGTACGACGGAACGTCAAGCCCCGCGACCTCGGCGACTGGCCCGCGTGTCTCCCCCTCGCCGTGTTGTTCTGGAGCTGGGCGGCACTGATCGCGTTCGGCCCCCTCCTTCTCCTGACCCTTCTCTCCGCCGCCTGGGCCCAGCCGATGAGGGAATGGTCAGCGTGGGCGCGAGTCACCCTGTTCCAGGTCGGCGGCGTCGCGGCCGTGCTGACACCCCTGTACTTCGCCCCCGGCATCCGCCGTCTCGCCCGAGCCGCCCGGTTCGCGTTGCTGGGGTTGCCGGCCGCGGCCGTCGCACTGGCCGTGCTCGTCTGCCTCCACCACACACTTCCGTGACTCACCGGCCCCCGCCCGGCCCGTCCGGCGGTGGCGGCGGAGGAGGCGGGGGCGGCGGCATGGGCCCGTCGTCCGGTGACCGCCTCCGAGACCGTGGAGGGCCGGACCGCGGAGGTCCCGGAC
>NZ_MPOH02000015.1:716581-727049 GCF_001896135.2 Streptomyces phaeoluteigriseus | reverse complement strand
GGTGGGCGGGCGGTTCCAAGGGGCCCACCATCGTGGGGGGCGTCGTACACATCGTCGTCCCCGGTCCGCGTGTCCTGCGGTTTTCCCTGATCCTCCGGCATCCGCAGATACGGGTTGGTCGCCGGGTTGGGCGGCCGGTACGGCGCACCCGGCACGTACGGCCCCGAGAGGCCGTCCGCCCCCCGGAGCTGCCCGGCCCCCTCCGCCGTCCGCCCCGGGCCGTGGCCGTCCGGGCGCTGCCCGACCGGTCCAGGCACCGGGGCCACCTGCTCACCTCCCGCGGCGGTGTCACGCAGTGCCAACGCCGCCGCCCAGGTTCCCGCCGCCCCGGTCGCGCGGGCGAGCAGCGCACCGGCCGCGCCCGCCCCCGCTCCCCACGCGGCCCCGAGCAGCGAGGCCATGCCGAGATGCCCGTGCAACTCCACGCCCGCGCCGAAGGCGTCGAACCCGAGCACCGACAGGGACGCGTCGACGGACACGTCCGCCAGCCACGCGAGCAACGGCAGTGCCAGCGCGGTCACGACCGCCAGCCGCACCGCGCACCGCCCGACGAAACCGGCCGGAGCCCGCACTCCCGTGCCACCCCGGAACGGGATCCGCGGTCACCCGCACCCCGTGCCACCCCGGAACGGGGATCCGCGGCACCCGCACCCCGTGCCACCCCGGAACCGGGATCCGCGCGCCCGCACCCACCGGACCCACCGGGCTCCGCACCGCCGCGAGCACCCCCGCCAGCAGCATCATCGCCCCCGCCGCGACCGCCAACAGCCATACCCGGCCGTCCAGTTCGGCCAGCCGGCCCAGCGTCACCGACTGATCGGTGTCGGTGCCCAACAAGTCGTCGAGCGGATCCGGCAGCACACGCGTCAGGACGCCCGTCGCATGGCCGTCCCACGGCACGAACAGACCGATGTCCACGCCCAGCCACACCCCGTTGGGCGCCCCGAGCAGCGCGGCGCCCGCGATCCGCTTCGGGTGGTCGTCACCGACCGCCGCGTACGCCGCCGCCGCGAACCCGGCGGCCACCGCGACCAGCAGCACGGTCACGACGGCGGACACGGCGGGCCGTACCACCCGGTGCACGACGTCCCAACCCGGCGGAAGCGGCGTACGGCGCGAGGCCAGCAGGGCGATCAGCAGCACCGCCGCCGACCAGACGAGCCCGCCGAGCAGCGTGGCGGCCGTGTCCACGGTGAACCCGACCGCCGCCTGCGCGTCGACCAGCTCCCCGAGCCGGTCGGGCAGCAGACCGCCGAGGTCCCCGAGATCGCCCAGCCCGGGGACCCCGACGCCGCCCCCGCCATCCCCGCCGGGCAGGTCGTCCAGCCCCAGCGACCCGCCGTCGACCGTGATGACATCGTGCCCGGCCCAGGCCAGACCGCCCAGCGTGGCCACGAACAGCGCGACCACCGTGCCCGCGCGCGCCAGGAGTTCGGTCGGCGTGACCACGACTCCGGCCGCGCGCAGGGACCGTAGGAAGAACCACGACAGCAGCAGCGCTCCGACCAGGCTCACGCCCAGTGGCGCGATGTCGATGGCAGTGTGCGCCTCCGCGCCCGTCAGACCGAACGTGGACACATCGCCCGACGGCGTCACGGACCCGCCCGCCCCGAGGGCCACGACCGCCGCCGTCATCGGCCCCAGCGAACCCGCGGTGTCCGCCCCCAGCAGATGCAGGCCGAGCGCCGCCGTCCCCGCCATCCCGATCAACGCCCAGCTCACCGCGGCGATCGCGGACAGCAGCACGTCCAGCCACGGCACGCCCTCGTCGTACGCCGCGCTCCCGCCGTTCCCGATGCTTGTGCCGGCACTCATGCAGACCCCCCGATCCGCGGCGCGGAGCGGTGAAGATCACCGCTTCCGTCCCCCTCGCGTGCGTTTACCACTCTCCGGCCCGGTTTCAACCCCGTCAACGGCAGCGGCCGATGAGACCGCGTGACCCGCGCAGGGCCTCTTCGCAAGGCCCGACTTTCGGTCAGGGGGCCGGGCCTGAAATAGTTCCCGACGATGTTCGACATCCCTAGACTCCCTGTGATGGGGGTAACTCGGGGGACTACTCAGTGGGGCATGGAGTGCCGGAACTCGTACTGGAATTGAACGGACGCACCTGGACGCTCGATCCGTCCAGGTCATACACCCTCGGACGCGATCCGCGGGGGGACGTCGTCCTCGACGACGCCAGGGTCTCCTGGCGTCACGCCACGGTCAGCTTCAACGGCCGCGGCTGGACACTGGAGGACCACGGCAGCACCAACGGAACGTTCGTACAGGGCCAGCGCGTCCACCAGGTGGACATCGGACCCGGCTCGGCGGTGCACCTGGGCAACGCCACCGACGGTCCGCGCCTGAACCTCTCCGGCGCGCAGGCGGCGGTCGCGCAGCAGCAGCCACAGCAGCCGTACGCCGCTCAGGCCGCCAACCCGGGTTGGGCGCCGCAGACTCCGCCCCAGCAGCAGGCGCCGCAGCCCGGATGGGAGCCGCCGCAGAAGGTCGACGCGTCCATTCCGCAGCAGCAGGGCCCCGGCGTCGGCGCGGGGGCGCCGCCGGTCTACGGCGACCGCAGCCCGACCACGTTCCACCAGTTCTCCCTCGGCCGCGTCATGCGCATCGGCCGCGCCCTGGAGAACGACCTGGTCGTGTCCGACCTCCAGGTCTCGCGCAACCACGCGGAGTTCCACTCGACGCCCGACGGGCGCATGGAGATCCGTGACCTCGGCTCGCACAACGGCACGTACGTCAACGGCCAGCCGATCGCCAAGGGCGGCTCGCAACTGCTCGGCCCCGCCGACATCGTGGGCGTCGGTCACTCGACGTTCCGGATCGTGGGCGACCGGCTCGAGGAGTTCGTCGACACCGGTGCGGTCTCCTTCTCCGCACGCCACCTGACGGTGACGGTCGACGGCGGCAAGCAGATCCTCAAGGACGTCTCCTTCGGCGTCCCGGAGAAGTCGCTGATCGCGGTCATCGGCCCGTCCGGCTCCGGCAAGTCCACCCTGCTCAAGGCGCTCACCGGCTACCGGCCCGCCAACGAGGGCGACGTCCTCTACGACAACCGCAACCTCTACAAGCAGTTCGCCGAGCTGCGCCAGCGCATCGGTCTGGTCCCGCAGGACGACATCCTGCACAAGGAACTGACCGTCAAGAAGGCCCTCAAGTACGCGGCCAAGCTCCGCTTCCCGGCCGACACCACGGCGGCCGAGCGCGACGCCCGCATCGACGAGGTGCTGCGCGAGCTGAAGCTGGACATCCACAAGGAGAAGAAGGTCACCTCCCTCTCCGGCGGCCAGCGCAAGCGTGTGTCGGTCGCCCTGGAGCTGCTGACCAAGCCGTCGCTGATCTTCCTCGACGAGCCGACCTCGGGTCTCGACCCGGGTATGGACCGCGACGTCATGCAGCTGCTGCGCGGTCTCGCCGACGACGGCCGTACGGTCCTGGTGGTCACCCACTCGGTGGCCGAACTCGCGATCTGCGACAAGCTGCTCGTGATGGCGCCCGGCGGCAGTGTCGCCTACTTCGGCCCGCCCGAGGAGGCGCTGAACTTCTTCGGCTACGACACCTGGGCCGACGTCTTCTCCGCCTTCGAGAACTACCGCGACTACGACTGGGCGGGCCGCTGGAAGGGCTCGCAGCACTACCAGATGTACGCCGCGGACATCGACGCCATCGCGCCGCAGCCCGTGTCGGTGACGCCCATGCAGGCGATGAAGCCGCCGAAGCCGCAGGGCTGGATGTCCCAGTTCGTCACGCTGGTGCGCCGCTACACGTCGGTGATCGTCTCCGACAAGGGCTTCCTCGGCCTGATGGTGATCCTGCCGGCCGTCCTGGGCGCGGTGAGCCTCCTCATCGACTCCGGCAACAGCCTGCTGCCCAACCCGGTCAACCCCAAGAGCGGGCGGATCATCCCCAACGGCACGGCCACCACGGTCCTGCTGATCCTCGCGGTCGGCGCCTGCTTCGCGGGCGCGGCGAACTCCGTCCGCGAGCTGATCAAGGAACGCGTGATCTACGAGCGGGAGCGCGCGACCGGCCTGTCGCGCTCGGCGTACCTGATGTCGAAGGTGTTCGTGCTCGGTGTGATCACCGTGCTCCAGGGCCTGCTGGTCGGCGTCATCGGCTTCTCCAGCCGGGAGATCCCGGCGCAGGGCCTGGTCCTCGGCACCGCCACGATGATCGAGCTGTCCATCCCGATCATGGCGCTGGGCTTCACCTCGATGATGTTCGGCCTGATCATCTCCTCGCTGGTGAAGACGGCCGAGAAGACCATGCCGCTGTTGGTCATGTTCGCGATCACCCAGGTCGTCTTCACCGGCTGTCTGTTCTCGCTGAACGGCGCGGTCGGCGTCAACCAGTTCTCGTATCTGATGCCGTCGCGCTGGGCGGTCGCCGCGGCGGGCGCCACGCTGGACTTCAACAAGATCAGTCCGCCCGCGGACGGCGGCGAAGCCGACCCGCTGTGGGAGCACACCGTCGGCGCCTGGGGCATGGACATGGCCGCCCTGCTCGTCCTCGGCGTGATCTGCGGCTTCTTCGTGGCCCGCTTCCTGCGCCGCCACGAGCCCGAGGTCATGCGCAAGTAGTCGCGAGCGGTCCTGCGAGGCCGAAGGGCGGCACCCCGGTCGGGGGTGCCGCCCTTCGGCGCGCGGGGGGTCCCGGTGGGACTCGGTGGGACTCGGTACGGCGGTTCGCTCAGTACGCGCTGTTGACGTTGTCGATCGTGCCGTACCGGTCGGCCGCGTAGTTGGCGGCGGCGGTGATGTTGGCGACCGGGTCGTAGATGTTCCAGGACGTGCCGGGGACGTGGTATGCCTTGAAGGTCGGCGGGATCACCTGGAGCAGGCCCTTCGACGGGATGCCGTTGATGGCGTTGATGTCCCAGTCGTTGATGGCCTTCGGGTTGCCCGAGGACTCGCGGATGATGTTCTTGTGCAGCCCGTGGTAGGAGCCCGGGATGCCCTTCTTCTTCATGATGGCGAGAGACTCGCGGATCCAGCCGTCGAGGTTGTTCGGGTAGCTCTTGACGACGACCTGCTTGACCACGGGACGGTTCACCGACCGGCTCGCGGCGGCGGCTTCGGCCTTGCGCGCGGCGGCGGCCTTCTTCGCGGCGGCAGCGGCGGCGGCCGCCTTCTTCTTCGCCGCGGCAGCGGCGGCGGCCTTCTTCTTCGCGGCCACCGCGTCGGCGGCGGCCTTCTTCTTGGCCTCGATGGCCTCGACCTTCAGGCTGGCGCCGGCCAGCTGGTCGGTCACGGTGGCCTTGACGTCACGCACCTGCTCGGAGCTGTAGGCCACGCGGGACGAGGAGAGGGAGTCCGTGGTGGTCGTCTGACCGTCGGCCGGAACCACGGTGAAGGCGATGGCGGCGGCACCGAGCGTGGCGACACCAGCGATCGCGATCTTGTGAGTGTTCTTGGGCATGGCGGAAGGGACCTCTTCGATAGCGCGGAGATCGCTCTCTTCGTCCGGCGGCGGGTGCTTTCGGCACGAACGCCGCGGGGAGAAACCCGCGGCGCTGAGCGACGAGAGCCATTGTTAGCGGCCGCAAAATGCCCAGGCAAAGGTGTGACGTACTAACCCCGGTAGTGGATCGGGAAGGGCAAAACGGGACAGACCAGGTCGTCTGTCCCGTTCAAGGGGGTACCTTTTGACTCCTATCGCCCTTCGTACGTGATGCGCGCCCTATGTGCGGGCTCACAGGGGTGCAGAGGTTTTCTCACCAACAGTTGCTGACGCAATGCACTGTGTGAGTGGGCTGTGAGTGGGCTCCTCCGGCAGGAGGAGATGCACGTCCCCGAACTCGTGCCACAGGTAGAGACCCCGCAGCGCCTCCGCGTACCCACGGTCGATCGCGGCCCGCCCGGCCACCGCCTCCAGCATCAGCAGATGCGAGGCCTCCGGCTCGTGCAGCCCGGTCAGCAGCCCGTCCACCACCCGCACCCCACGCTCGGGAGTCACGACAAGGTCCGTCCACCCCGCACGCGCGCGTACGACCCCGTCGGCCCCCGCCGACTCCACGGCCCGTACGGCGGTCGTCCCCACGGCGATGACCCGGCCGGCCCCCGCCCGCGCCGCGTTGATCAGCCGGGCCGACGCCTCCGGCACCGCGAACCGCTCCGGATACGGCGGCTCGTGCGCCTCCGCCGACGCCACCCCGGTGTGCAGCGTGACCGGCGCGAACTGCACTCCCCGGCTCACCAGCTCCGCCACCAGCCGTGCCGTGAAGGGCCGTGCCGCGCTCGGCATCTCCGCGCTCCCCGAGCCGTCGGCCGACGGCAGCGCGAACACCGTCTGGTACGCCGACAACGGCTGGTCCCGTTCCGTGTAGGAGTAGCGGATGGCCCGCCCGTGCTCCCGCAGCAGCCCCGGCACCGCCCCCGCGGTCACCCGCGCCCACCACAACCGCCCGCCGGGCCCGCCCAGCCCCTCCTCCAGCACCAGCCGCATCCCCGCGGGCAGCCGCACCTCCGTCCCGGCCGGCTCTGCGGCGCGCGGGCGCGTGGTGCCCCGCCCGTCCGGTTCCCGCAGCTCGACCGCCCACCGCCCGTCGTCCCCCAGCGTGGAGAAGTGCACCACCACGCGCGCGTGCCCGATCCGCCCGTCCACGGCGGCGGCCAGCGTCGGCGAGGTGTTCACCACCAGCAGATCACCGGCCCGCAGCAGGCTCGGCAGCTCGCGGAACCCGTGATGCGTCGGCTCGCTCCCACGCGACACCAGCAGCCGTACGGAGTCCCGGTCGCGCCCCTGCCCGCGCTGCTCGGCCGGAACCCGCGCCGACAGCTCCGCCGGCACCCTCAGGGCCAGCGTCATCGCCGTCCCTCCAGCAGGGTCGGTGCCGCGTACCGCCCGCTCGGCGGCCGCTCGTCCAGCAACCGCAGAAACGCCGGCACCACGCTGCCCGGCTCGGGCCGCGCCCCGTCGTCCTCCGGGACGGCCGCCGCGTACAGGTCCGTCGCCATGTCGCCGGGGTCCACCGCCCACACCCGCAGCTCCGGCTCCTCCTCGCCGAGCACCGCCGCGAGCTGGTCGAGGGCGGCCTTCGACGCCCCGTAGCCGCCCCACGTCGCATAGGCCTCGGCCGCAGCGTCCGAGCTGAGCGTGATCACCGCGCTGTCCTGCGCCGCGCGGAGCAGCGGCAACGCCTCCTGGACCAGGCCCAGCGCCGCCACGACGTTCACCTCCAGGGCCCGCCGCAGCCCGTCCAGGGGCAGCTCCGCCAGCCGTACCAGCGGCTCGGCGCCCAGCGCGCTCGCGTTGTTCACCAGCAGCCGGCACCCGCCGAGCTGCCAGGCGGCCGCCACCAGCGCGCGCCGGTGAGCGGGGTCGGTCACGTCTCCCGCGAGTGCCTCCACCCTCGTCCCGTGCTCCGCGACCGCGGCCGCCGTCTCCTTCAGCACCTGCGCCGTCCTCGCGTCCAGCACCAGATCCCAGCCCCGAGCGGCCAGGGCCTCGGCGAGTTCCCGCCCCAGCCCCTTCGAGGCCCCCGTGATGATCGCAACCGGCATGACAACCGTCCCCTCGTCGACCCGCCACTCGGCGGTGCCCTCACCGTAGGAACGCGACCGCGCCGGCCGCCTCGGACGCGGGACGGGGCCCACTGGGGCCCTTCGACGTACGCCCCCGGCACCGGGGACCTCGGCCCTAGGCCTTGCGGCGTACCCCGCTGCGTCACAGGTCCGATGCCCGCTGTCACACCCCGCCGGTACCGTGAGGGCATGAGTCAAGGCCCCCGGTCCGGCCTCGCCGCGGTCAGTTCCGCGCTGCTGGCCATGAGCAGACACCTCGAGGTGCGCGACGTCCTGAAGACGATCGTCGCCTCGGCCCGCGAGCTGCTCGACGCGGAGTACGCCGCGCTCGGCGTCCCGGACGACCACGGAGGCTTCGCCCAGTTCGTCGTCGACGGGATCGGCGAGGAACAGTGGAAGGCCATCGGCCCGCTGCCCCGCCAGCACGGCATCCTGGCCGCGATGCTGCACGATGCCAAGCCAGAGCGCCTCGCCGACGTGCGCAAGGACCCCCGCTTCGAGGGCTGGCCGTCCGCCCACCCGGAGATGTCCGACTTCCTGGGCCTGCCCATCCGTGACGGCGACGAGGTCATCGGCGCCCTGTTCCTCGCCAACAAACGGTGCTCCGCGGAGGGAGGCGCCCCGCGCCCGAAGCCGCAGGGCGGCTGCGGCTTCACCGAGGACGACGAGGAACTGCTCTCGATCCTCGCCCAGCACGCCGCGATCGCCCTCACCAACGCCCGTCTCTACGAGCGCAGCCGCGAACTCACCATCGCCGAGGAGCGCTCCCGGCTGGCCCACGAACTGCACGACGCGGTCAGCCAGAAGCTGTTCTCCCTGCGCCTGACCGCCCAGGCCGCCGCCACCCTCGTCGACCGTGACCCCTCCCGTGCCAAGGGCGAACTCCAGCAGGTCGCCGCCCTCGCCGCCGAGGCCGCCGACGAGCTGCGCGCCGCCGTCGTCGAGCTGCGCCCCGCCGCCCTCGACGAGGACGGCCTGGTGGCCACCCTCCGCACCCAGATCCAGGTCCTGGACCGCGCCCACTCCGCACGCGTGACCTTCACCGGCCACGGCGTCCGCGCCCTGCCCGCCGCCCAGGAGGAGGCCTTCCTGCGCGTCGCCCAGGAGGCCCTGCACAACGCGCTGCGCCACTCCGGCGCGGAACACGTCGACGTGACCCTGCACAAACGCGGCCCGGACACCGTCCTGCGCGTCACGGACGACGGCAGCGGATTCGACCCCACGACGGTCCGCAGGGCCGGCCGTCACCTCGGCCTGGTGTCCATGCGCGACCGGGCCGGCGGGATCGGCGGCAGCCTGACCGTGGAATCCGTGCCCGGCAAGGGCACCACGATCGAATTGGAGGCTCCCGGTGGCTGACACGATCAAAGTGCTGCTCGTCGACGACCACCAGGTCGTCCGCCGGGGCCTGCGCACCTTCCTGGAGGTGCAGGACGACATCGAGGTCGTCGGCGAGGCGGCCGACGGCGCCGAAGGAGTCGCCCGCGCCGAGGAACTGAAGCCCGACGTCGTCCTGATGGACGTCAAGATGCCCGGCATGGACGGCGTGGAGGCCCTGCGCAAACTCCGGGAACTGGCCAACCCCGCGCGCGTGCTGATCGTCACCAGCTTCACCGAGCAGCGCACGGTGGTCCCGGCCCTGCGCGCGGGCGCCGCCGGGTACGTCTACAAGGACGTGGACCCCGACGCGCTGGCCGGCGCCATCCGCTCGGTGCACGCCGGCCACATCCTGCTCCAGCCGGAGGTCGCCGGCGCTCTCCTCTCCCAGGAGGAGGCCAACTCCGGCCAGGGGAGAGGAGGTTCGCTCACCGAGCGGGAGCGCGAGGTCCTCGCCCTGATAGCGGACGGCCGCTCCAACCGGGAGATAGCCCGAGCCCTCGTGCTGTCCGAGAAGACCGTCAAGACGCACGTCTCGAACATCCTGATGAAGCTCGACCTCGCGGACCGCACCCAGGCCGCCCTGTGGGCCGTACGCCATGGCGCGGCCGGCTGAGCCCCGCCCGTCCGGACGCGTCCCCTCCGGTCTGAGATTCATACCGTCGTGGGAATGTCCCCCGAATGGCGCATCCTTCACCGGTCGCCGGCGTTCTCCAGTGCGTGCCGCGGTGATCGCCGCGGCAATCGCCAGGAGGGGTCAGAAGTGAAGAACCTGAAGAGGGCAGCGGCCGTGACGATGGTGGCCGGTGGGCTGATGGCCGCGGGCGCCGGCATGGCCTCCGCCACCAGCGGTGCGTCGGCCGACGGTGTGGCCGAGCGCTCGCCGGGCGTCGGCTCGGGCAACGTCGTCTAGGCCCCGGTGCACATCCCGGTCAACGCCGTCGGCAACAGCGTCAACGTCATCGGCGTGCTGAACCCGGCCTTCGGCAACCTGGGCCTCAACCACTGAGTGCCCAGCCCCTCCGCCTCCCCCGGCCCCACTCCGGGGGAGGCCGGCCTGCTCGTACCACCGGCACCCCTCCCGCGTCGATCGGCTCACGATCCGCGGCCGGGTGGCCCACTAACGTCCGGCGTTGATCGGCTCACGCCCCCCCGCGCCGGGTAGCCCACGAACGTCTGCAGGAAGGCCGCACCGGCCCTCACCGTCGCCGGCAAACGCGGCCGGCGCCTCTCACCGGGTCCCGCTGTCGCCGACGGGGGCACCGAGGCACGGCGAGCGCTCACCGGGTGTCGGCTCGGGCAAGATCGTCCAGGCCCCGGTGCACCTCCCGGTCAACGCCGTCGGCAACAGTGCACATCCCGGTCAATGGCAACAGGGCACATCCCGGTCAACGCCGTCGGCAACAGCGTCAGCGTGCTCGGCCTCCCGAACCCGCCCTGCGGCACGCCCCGCCTTCGGACCGTGGGCATGCGTGCCGCCCGGGGCGCCACGGGTGGGCACGGGCGGCACTCCGGCAGCGCCGGGTAGCGCGACCCACCCCACCCCGGCACCAGCCCACCCCTCAGGCCAC
>NZ_MPOH02000015.1:712446-716481 GCF_001896135.2 Streptomyces phaeoluteigriseus | reverse complement strand
CCCCGAACCTCACCGCTCCCCGCTCCTCCACATACGCGTTGTACGCGGCCACCTGCGCCCGCCGCCCCGTCCGCTCCACCGGCCGCAACGCGGCAACCCGAGCCCCCATCTCCGACGCGCTCACCGCACCCCCGTGCCCGTTCTCGTACGCCAGCGACACCAGCAACCCCACCCGCTGCGCAAGCTCCAGCACCCGCACCGCCCGCGGCGGATACCCCGGCGCCAACATCTCCCGCCCCCGCTCCGCCCGAGCCCGGTACGCCTCGATCGCCGCCTCGGCCACCGGCCCCGAGCCGGCCACGTCCAACCGCGACAGCACGGCCGTAGCGTCGCGCAGCGCCTCCGCCAGTTCCCGCTCGGCCTCACCCAGCGACGGCACGTCCGCCGGCGGAGCCTCCCGCACCGGGAGGCAGTGCCAGACCACCTCCACATGCACGTCACCCTCGGGCCCGGCCTCGTACACCTCCGGCACCAGACCGAGCGCGGCCCCGTGGCAGACCACCGCCTCCTCGGCCTCCAGCGCCCGCGCGTTGAACTCCGCCGGCCCGCTCAACCCCAGCGGATGACCCGGCGCGGGCAGCGCCACCCGCAGCCCGCTCACGCCGAGCGCCCGCAGCCGCCCCAGGGCGAGCGTGAGCCCGACGGGCGCGGACTCGCCGGGCAGCCCCTCCACCCGGTGCACGGCGTCCGATCCGACGATGGCCAGTACGGCGTCGTCCGGAGAGACAAGTCCGGCCAGAAGGGCATTTCCCCAAGCGGCAAGGCGACCAGAGCGCGGTTCCGAGAGCATGCCCCCAGCCTAAGGACCGGACCGATGGAACGGTCCCCCCGACCGGTGGCGTAGATTTTCCCGGAGGGCCGCGCCCACCCGCGCGCGGCGGTCCGAGCCACTGGCGTACGCGACAACCGAGACCGGCCACACTGCAAGGGGAGACAACGCGCTCATGAGCGATGTTCTGGAGCTTCAGGACGTATCCGTGGTCCGCGAGGGCCGGGCTCTGGTGGACCAGGTCTCCTGGTCGGTCAAGGAAGGCGAGCGCTGGGTCATCCTCGGCCCCAACGGAGCCGGCAAGACGACCCTGCTGAACGTCGCGTCCAGCTACCTCTACCCGAGCACCGGCACCGCCACCATCCTCGGCGAGACCCTCGGCGCGCCCGGCACCGACGTCTTCGAGCTGCGTCCCCGCATCGGCATGGCCGGCATCGCGATGGCCGACAAGCTTCCCAAGCGCCAGACCGTCCTGCAGACCGTCCTGACCGCCGCGTACGGCATGACGGCCAGCTGGCAGGAGGACTACGAGGAGATCGACGAGCAGCGCGCCCGTGCCTTCCTCGACCGCCTCGGCATGACCGAATACCTGGACCGCAAGTTCGGCACCCTCTCCGAGGGCGAGCGCAAGCGCACCCTGATCGCCCGCGCCCTGATGACCGACCCCGAGCTGCTGCTGCTGGACGAGCCGGCCGCCGGCCTCGACCTCGGCGGCCGCGAGGACCTCGTCCGCCGCCTCGGCCGTCTCGCCCGCGACCCGATCGCCCCCTCGATGATCATGGTCACGCACCATGTCGAGGAGATCGCCCCCGGCTTCACGCACGTCCTGATGATCCGTCAGGGCAAGGTCCTGGCCGCCGGACCGGTCGAACTCGAACTGACCTCCCGCAACCTCTCCCTCTGCTTCGGCCTCCCCCTCGTCGTGGAGCAGGTCGGCGACCGCTGGACGGCCCAGGGACTGCCGCTCGCCTGACCGCCCCCGTCCGCGCCCTGTCGGCGGCACACCTGCCGGACCTACCATGAACGTGTGGACGACATCGACGCGTGGGTGTGGTGGCTCGTAGGCGCGGCAGCGCTCGGAATCCCGCTGGTGGTCACCGCGATGCCGGAGTTCGGCATGTTCGCGGTCGGCGCGGTGGCGGCGGCCATCACGGCAGGCCTCGGCTTCGACGTGGTCGCCCAGGTACTCGTCTTCGTGGCCGTCTCCGTGGCCCTCCTCGCCGTCGTACGGCCCATCGCGGCCCGGCACAGCGCCCAGCGGCCCCAATTCGCCAGCGGAGTGGACGCGTTGAAGGGCAAGCAGGCGGTCGTGCTGGAACGGGTCGACGGCAAGGGCGGACGTATCAAGCTCGCCGGAGAAGTCTGGTCGGCGCGCGCTCTCGACACCGACCGGGTCTACGACGTGGGGCAGGAGGTCGATGTCGTGGACATCGAGGGGGCCACGGCGATCATCATCTGACCTCGGCAACTCCCGCACCGCGTAAGTGAACAGAACAGCCCACGAGCCGGACGACGGTCTGTCACACTCGACCAGCAAGATCTTCGACAAGCCTAAGATCTTCCGAAAGCGCCGAGGCGGAGAAAGGTACGGGGAGCACGATGGAACCGGTCATCATCGTCCTGATCATCCTGGTGGTGTTGGTCTTCATCGCCCTGATCAAGACGATCCAGGTCATCCCGCAGGCGAGCGCCGCGATCGTGGAGCGGTTCGGCCGCTACACGCGGACGCTCAACGCGGGCCTCAACATCGTCGTTCCGTTCATCGACACCATCCGCAACCGCATCGACCTGCGTGAACAGGTCGTGCCGTTCCCCCCGCAGCCGGTGATCACCCAGGACAACCTGGTCGTCAACATCGACACCGTCATCTATTACCAGGTGACGGACGCCCGCGCCGCGACCTACGAAGTCGCCAGCTACATCCAGGCGATCGAGCAGCTCACCGTCACCACCCTGCGCAACATCATCGGTGGCATGGACCTCGAACGGACCCTGACCTCCCGCGAGGAGATCAACGCGGCCCTGCGCGGAGTCCTCGACGAGGCCACCGGCAAGTGGGGCATCCGCGTCAACCGCGTGGAACTGAAGGCGATCGAGCCCCCGACCTCCATCCAGGACTCGATGGAGAAGCAGATGCGCGCCGACCGCGACAAGCGCGCCGCGATCCTCACCGCCGAAGGCACCCGCCAGGCCGCGATCCTCACGGCCGAGGGCGAGAAGCAGTCCGCCATCCTCAGGGCCGAGGGCGAGGCCAAGGCCGCCGCCCTGCGCGCCGAGGGCGAAGCCCAGGCCGTCCGCACGGTCTTCGAGGCGATCCACGCCGGCGACGCGGACCAGAAGCTTCTCTCCTACCAGTACCTCCAGATGCTCCCCAAGATCGCCGAGGGCGACGCCAACAAGCTCTGGATCGTCCCCAGCGAAATCGGCGACGCCCTCAAGGGCCTGTCCGGCGCCATGGGCAACTTCGGCGGCATGGGCGGCGGTTCGGGCTCCAACGGCGGCAACTCGGACAGCCCGAAGGAACGCCGCGAGAAGCCGTCGATCGACTGACCACGGGACGCGTCGGTCGACTGACACACAAGAACCCGGAACGCGCGGGGAACTGTGCGTACGGCCACCTACGAGCCGTGGACGGCGAAGGAACCGCTAGGCGGCGTCCATGGTCAGCCACTCCGGCAGCGCGGCCAAGTCCTCCTGCCCCAGGGCGAGAAGCATCGCGTCCTGCGGGGTCGGCTCGAACGGCAGCCGCAGCAACGGCATCCCCGCCTGGTCCGGAGTCCGGTCCGCCTTACGGTGGTTGTCCTCCGCGCACGACGCGACCGTGTTGAGCCAGGAGTCCTGACCACCCTGAGCGCGCGGTACCACGTGGTCCACGGTGGTCGCCCGGCGACCGCAGTACGCGCACCGGTGCCGGTCCCGAACCAGTACACCCCGCCTCGACCACGGGGCTTGTCTTCGGAACGGCACCCGTACGTACCTGCACAGCCTGATGACCCGGGGCGCCGGTATGTCCACCTCGACTCCCCGCATCCGCAGTTCGGGGTGGGCCTGCTCGACGACGGCCTTGTCCTGAAGCACCAGAACGACGGCGCGGTTCAACGTCACCGTCGACAGCGGCTCGAAGCTCGCGTTCAGTACCAGCGTGTCCCGCATACCAGCCCACCTCCTGTGCGCACCGGCCCACCCCCTGGCGGGCTGGGGTCAACTCTGGCCGGGCACGCCGAGATGGACAACGCAATATCTGCTGCTCCCGCGGGAGTCCCATC
>NZ_MPOH02000015.1:696972-712346 GCF_001896135.2 Streptomyces phaeoluteigriseus | reverse complement strand
CGCAATATCTGCTGCCTCCCGAGCGGGGGACTCCCACGCGCCCCCGGCAACAAAATGCCCGCCCCTGATCACTTCCAAGACCAGGGACGGGCAAACGTTGAATGAACGATGAGCTGACTCAGCCGGGCGGCGCCTCAGCTCGCCGCGGGGTTCTCGTACTCACCGATCAGCTGGGCTCGCGCGATCGTGTGGAACCGCAGATTGAACCCGACGACGGCCGGAGAGGCATCGGCATCCGGACCGAGTCTCTCCTGGTCCACCGCGTACACCGTGAAGACGTACCGGTGCGGGCCGTCCCCGGGCGGCGGCGCGGCCCCGCCGAAGTCCTTGGTCCCGTAGTCGTTGCGCGCGTGTACGGCGCCTTCGGGCAGGCCTTCGAACTTGCCGCCGCCCGCACCCGCGGGAAGCTCGGTCACCGAGGCGGGGATGTCGAACAGCACCCAGTGCCAGAACCCGCTGCCCGTGGGGGCGTCCGGGTCGTAGCAGGTCACCGCGAAGCTCTTGGTCTCCGGCGGAAAACCCTCCCACCGCAGGTGCGGCGAGGTGTTCCCGTCCGCCTGGACCTGGTCGCCCTTGAGCGTCGCGCCCTCCTCGACGTCCTCGCTCGTCACCGTGAACGACGGCACGGGCGGGTGGAAGTCGTGGGGGAGCGGCCGCCGCTGGAACTCGGTCACCTCGGTACCTCCCGAATCGGTTGGGGAATCAGTGGCTCCGAGCCTAGAACCAGTTGCGCTTGCTGCCGACCTCGGACAGCCACTGGTTCAGGTACGCCGTCCAGTCGGTCCCCTGGAAGTCGTTCAGCCCCACCTTGAACGAGCGGAAGGTGTCGCTGCTCTCGCTGAACAGACCCGGCTTCTTGTCCATCTCCAGCACGACGTCCATCGCCTGCTCATCGGCCACGAAGCTCAGCTCGACCTGGTTCAGACCGCGGTACTGCGCCGGCGGGAAGAACTCGATCTCCTGGTAGAACGGCAGCTTCTGCCGCGTACCCCGGATGTGACCGCGCTCGAGGTCCGCGTTCTTGAAGCGGAAGCCGAGCTGGAGGAAGGCGTCCAGGATCGCCTTCTGCGCGGGGAGCGGGTGCACGTTCACCGGGTCCAGGTCACCGGAGTCCACGGCCCGAGCGATCTCCAGCTCGGTGGTCACCCCGATGTTCATCCCGCGCAGGGCCTGTCCGTCGATCATCGTGATCGGCGTCTCCCACGGGATCTCCAGCCCGAACGGCACGGCGTGCACCGCGTTCGCCTGGAGTTCGAAGGCCCCGCCCAGACGCTGCTTGGTGAACTCGATGTCCTGCTTGTACTCCTGGTCGCCGTTCTCCACCTCGACCTTGGCCTGAAGCCCGACCGACAGCCCCTCGATCTGCTGGTTGACGGACCCGCCCTGGATCCGCACCTCTCCCTGCACCACGCCACCCGGAACGACGTTGACCTCGGTCAGCACCGTCTCGACCGAGGCCCCACCGGCTCCGAGACTCGCGAGCAGCTTCTTGAACGCCATGACTCTCCCTCTACGACCTTTACGGACCTTCACGACGGGATCCCTGATCCCTACCAACGCAATCCGGCCGGGGCCGGTTCCGCGCTCCACCCAGACAAGCCGAGTGGGGGCCGGCCACCCCGGCGCACCGACCGTCTCCACTACGCTCGGAGCGCATGATCGCGACCCCCGACCGTACGCCCCTGTCCAGGACCTTCTTCGAGCGCCCCGTCCTGGAGGTCGCCCCTGATCTCCTCGGCCGCCTCGTCGTGCGCACCACCCCGGACGGTCCGATCACCCTGCGCCTCACCGAGGTCGAGGCCTACGACGGCCCGAACGACCCGGGCTCCCACGCCTTCCGCGGCCGCACGGCCCGCAACGGCGTGATGTTCGGCCCGGCGGGACATGTGTACGTCTACTTCACCTACGGCATGTGGCACTGCATGAACCTCGTCTGTGGCCCGGAGGGCGAGGCGAGCGGTGTCCTCCTCCGCGCCGGCGAGGTGATCGAGGGCGCCGAGCAGGCCCGCAAACGTCGACTCTCGGCCCGTGACGACAGGGAACTGGCCAAAGGCCCCGCCCGCCTGGCCACGGCCCTGGACGTCGACCGGGCCCTCGACGGCACGGACGCGTGCGCCGCCGGCGACACCCCCGTCCGCGTCCTCACGGGCACCCCGGTCCCCGCCGACCAGGTACGCAACGGTCCTCGCACCGGTGTCTCCGGTGACGGAGCCGTCCACCCCTGGCGGTACTGGATCGCTGACGCCCCGACAGTGAGCCCGTATCGGGCTCATGCACCCCGTCGCCGCCGAAGTTGACTCCCCTTGGGCATCGGCGTAACGTAGTCCGAGCCGCTTGAACCGGGTACGGCATTCGCCTGCAGCCGGAAGCGGCCAACCCACTACCTACAACGCCCCTCAGCGGGGGTCGAATTCGACGTGTCCGCATGTCGAACTCGGCGAAGCTCGATTATGAGCTGGCGAGGGATTCGGCTAACGTAGTGAATGTCGAAAGGCCGACAGGCGAAAGCCAAAAGCCCAAGGCAATTCCCGCCGACAGGGAATTCGGACCGGAAACGGTCTGATAGAGTCGGAAACGCAAGACCGAAGGGAAGCGCCCGGAGGAAAGCCTGAGAGAGTCTCTCGGGTGAGTACAAAGGAAGCGTCCGTTCCGAACCCGGAAGCTAAGCCTTACAGCGCCGATGGTACTGCAGGGGGGACCCTGTGGGAGAGTAGGACGCCGCCGAACAATCTTTGGAAGGACCCTTGCCCCAGCGTTCACGCTGGGGACCAAGGGTCCTTTTGTTTTTCCAGGAAGCGCCGGGTACCCGGCTGCGTGAGAATGACTTGCGGTACCGAAGACAGGAGTCACCCATGTCCACCAACTCTCCCGACGATCGACCGGAGCGCGACCAGCGGCGACGGGACAGTGGGGACCGCGGAGACCGTGGCGAGCGCGGAGGCTTCCGCAGCGACCGCGGTGACCGTGGCGGCTTCCGTCGTGACAACGATCGTCCCGCTGCCGGCCGGCGCGACGACCATCGTGGTGGCGGAACCGGAGGTGCCGGCGGCGGTGGGGGTTACGCACGGCGTGACGACCGCCGGGACGACCGTCGCGGCGACGACCGTGGTGATCGTGGCGGCTTCCGTCGCGACGACAGCCGCGGCGACCGCCCCACTGCCGGCCGTCGTGATGACAACCGTGGCGCCGGTCAGGGTGATCGTGACCGCGGTGGTCACGGCCGACGTGACGATCGTCGTGAGGGTGACCGGGGTTCTCGTCCGGCGTTCCAGCGTGACGACCGCGACCGTGGGCCGCGTCGGGACGACCGTGGTGAGCGGCCGCCGTTCCGGCGTGATGACCGGAGTGAGCGGCCGCCGTTCCGGCGTGACGACCGTGGTGAGCGTCCCGCGTTCCGCCGCGACGACCGCCGTGACGACCGCCCTACGGACCGTCGAAGCGACGACCGCGGCGACCGCGGTGGCTTCGTCCGCCGTGACGACAGTCGTGGTGGCGAGCGTGGTGGAGACCGCGGCGGCGATCGCGGCGGGTTCCGGGGCCGCGACGACCGTGGTGGTCGGCCCGGTGGCTTCCAGGGGCGTGACGACCGTGGCGGTAGGCCCGGTGGCTTCCGAGGCCGTGACGACCGCGGCGGGCGGGACGACCGTCGGGACGACCGGCGTGGCGGTGGCGCCGGCGGCGGCCGGTTCCGTGACGACCGGGACCGTGACCGGGAGCCGATCAAGCGGCTGCCGATCCCCGAGGACGTCACCGGCGACGAGATCGACAAGGACGTGCGGCAGGAGCTGCAGAGCCTGCCCAAGGGGCTCGCGGAGGACGTCGCCAAGAACCTGGTGATGGTCGCGCGGCTCATCGACGAGGAGCCCGAGAACGCCTACGCGTACTCGAAGGTGGCGCTGCGGCTGGCCTCGCGCGTCGCCGCCGTACGGGAGGCGGCCGGGTTCGCGGCGTACGCCACGCAGAAGTACAGCGAGGCGCTGGCCGAGTTCCGTGCCGCCCGGAGGATGACCGGGTCCGTGGAACTGTGGCCCGTCATGGCCGACTGCGAGCGCGGGCTCGGGCGACCGGAGAAGGCCCTGGAGATGGCCGGTGCGCCCGAGGTGCACAAGCTCGACAAGGCCGGGCAGGTGGAGATGCGGCTCGTCGCGGCCGGCGCCCGGCGGGACATGGATCAGCTGGACGCGGCCATCGTGACGCTCCAGAGCCCCGAGCTGGCGTCGAACTCGGTGCAGCCGTGGACCGCGCGACTGCGGTACGCCTACGCCGACGCGCTCCTCGCCGCCGGCCGCAGGGGCGAGGCGCGGGAGTGGTTCGCGAAGGCCGTGGAGGCCGACCGTGACAGCACCACCGACGCCTCGGACCGGCTGGCCGAGATGGACGGCGTGGAGTTCGTGGACGCGCTGACCGAGGACGGCGACGAGGATGTCGTCGCCGAGGGTGGGCAGCCGGTCGAGGGCAAGGACGACGACCAGGACTGACGTGCCTACACGCGTGCTTAGGTGAGGAAAGAGGGGCTCGGCTCCGGTGTCATACCGGGGCCGAGCCCCTTCTCGTTCTCCCGGTCGGGTTTCCGGGTCACAGGTCCAGTGCGCGCAGGACCAGGCCCGAGGCCGGTTTCGGGCCGAAGGACGTCGACTTGCGGGGCATGGTGACGCCCTGGCGGGCGAGGTCGCGGACGACCTCCTCGCGGACCGGGTGCAGCAGCACGGCCGTACCGGCGTCGCGTTCGGCCTTCTCGACCGTGGCGGCCGTGTCGTGGATGTAGGCGATGCGGGTGGGGTCGTCCTCGGGGACGTGCCAGACCTGCGCCAGGAGCGTGGCGTGCAGGACGGTCGCGTCCAGGGTGCGCCAGGCCTGCGGGCGGTCGGTGGGGACCGTACGTTCGAGGAGGGCCAGGTCCGGGCGGTCCAGGAGGTGGAAGGCGCCGTCGCCGGCCAGCAGGAAGGCGTTGCCCTCGGCGGTCGCGTCCGCGAGGGCGTCGAGTGCCCGGGGCAGGGGCACGTCGAGACGCCGGACGCGGAACAGGCCATCCACCGCGGCCAGGGCCTCGGTGACGGGGAGGCCGTGCAGGAGGCGGTGGATGGCGCGGACGCGCAGGGGGTAACGGGCGGTGTCGACCAGGAGGACCAGGCCGTCGTCCCAGGGGCTGGGGGAGCCGTGCTCCGCGCGTAGACGCAGGTACGTCGCCCAGCGGTGGTGGCCGTCGGCGATGAGGGCCTGGTGGCGGGCCAGGTCGGTCTGGACGCGGGCCACCTCGGCGGGTTCGGTGATCGCCCAGAGGCGGTGGCTGAACCCGTCCTCCGTGGTCGTCGACAGGAGCGGGTCCTGGCCGGCGGTGCGCTCGACGACCTCCGCCGCCGTACCGTTGCCGCGGTAGGTCAGGAGGAGGGGTTCGAGGTTGGCCCGGGTGGCGCGCATGAGGGCCGCGCGGTCGGCGACGATGTGCGGCATCACGTCCTCGTGGGGGAGGACGACGCCGGCCGAGGGCCCGGAGACCCGCAGGGTGCCGATGAGGCCCCGCTGGAGCATGCCGTCGGCGTGCCGCTGCTCGTAGACGTACAGGGCCGGTACGGGGTCGGTCGTGAGGACGCCCTCGGCGAGCCAGCGGCCAAGGGTGTCGGCGGCCTGTTCGTTGCGGGCGCTCGGCGTGGTCGCCTGAGGGAGGATCAGCCGGACGATGTTGTACGGATCCGCGTCCTGGAGGTGGTGCAGGCCGTCGGGGCGGACCACGACGTCGTACGGCGGGGAGGTGACGGCGGCGAGACTTCCGACCCGGTCGGGGTCGTAGCGCAGGCCTCGGAACGGGGTGAGTTCCAGGCCTCGGGGCGCCGTCGCTTCCGAGTGACCTGCTGAGTTCATCCCGGCATCGTACGTGTGTCAGTGGCATGCGGGATGATCGGGGAAAGCGATCGAACGAGGAGCGATGTGGAATGAGCCGGAGCGTCAGGACGAGGCCCGAGGGCAGTGGGCAGGCCCTGAGCGAGGCGTACGACACGGCGCTGCTCGACCTGGACGGGGTGGTGTACGCGGGAGGGCACGCGATCGTGCACGCGGTCGAGTCGCTGGCGACCGCGCGCGAGGGCGGGATGCGGCTGGCGTACGTCACCAACAACGCGCTGCGCACGCCCGACGCCGTCGCGGAGCACCTCACCGAGCTGGGCATACCGACCGGGGCGGACGACGTCATCACCTCGGCCCAGGCGGTCGCCCGGCTGATCAGTGAGCAGGTGCCGGAGGGTGCGCGGGTCCTGGTGATCGGTGGGGAGGGGCTGCGGGTCGCGCTGCGCGAGCGCGGGCTCGAGCCCGTCGAGTCGGCGGACGACGATCCGGCGGCCGTGGTGCAGGGGTACGGCGGACCCGACCTGCCCTGGGGAAGGTTCGCCGAGGCGTCGTACGCCGTCGCGCGCGGGGTTCCGTGGTTCGCGTCCAACACCGACCTGACGATTCCGAGTGGGCGGGGGATCGCGCCGGGGAACGGTGCCGCGGTGCAGGTCGTACGGATCGCGACCGGTGCGGAGCCGCAGGTCGCGGGCAAGCCGCTGCCCCCCATGCACCGGGAGACGATCCTGCGGACGGGCGCCGAGCGGCCGTTGGTGGTCGGGGACCGGCTGGACACCGACATCGAGGGCGCGTTCAACGGCGGGGTGGACTCGCTGCTCGTCCTGACCGGGGTGACCGACGCCGCGCTGCTCCTCGCGGCGCCGCCGCAGCACCGGCCGACGTACGTCGACGCCGATCTGCGCGGCCTGCTGACGGGGCAGCCGGAGGTGGTGGCGGAGGGGAGCGGCTTCCGGTGCGGGGGATGGACGGCGTCGGCGGGCGCGGGGGTCGCCCCGGGCGAGCGCGGTCGAGCGGGCGGGCGGCTCGAACTCGACGGTGACGGCGCCGTCCCGGACGGGCTGCGGGCGCTGTGCGCGGCGGCCTGGACCGCCGCGGGCGAGGGGTCGTGCGAGCTGGACGCGGGGAAGGCGCTGGCTCGGCTGGGGTGGTGAGTCCGCCGCGTGGCCCGCTGCCGCGACGTGTGGGGTGCGGTGGCGCGCCCAACAGCCCGTGACAGTCGTCGCGTAGCCGTGCCCAAGACACCAGACAGAGCAGGAGGGTAGGCTAACCTAACCACGTGTTGGTCGACAGTGTTCCCGAACAGCGCGCGGAGACCGCCCCCGCGCCCCCAACCCGCCGGGCGATACGCTCCCTTGGGTTGCTCGTCTCCCTCGCGATGATGCTGCTGGTGGCGGTGGCGAGCATCGCCATCGGCGCCAAGGAGCTGTCCCTCGACCAGGTGTGGCACGGGCTGTTCCAGGACACCGGGACGTACGGCGATGTCGTCGTCGGGGAGCGGGTGTCGCGGACCGTGCTCGGACTGCTGGTCGGCGCCGCACTGGGGCTCTCCGGAACCGTGCTCCAGGCCCTGACCCGCAATCCGCTCGCCGACCCCGGACTGCTCGGCATCAACGCGGGCGCCTCGGCCGCCGTGGTAACCGCCATCACCTTCTTCGGCGTGACCAGCCTCAGCGGATATGTGTGGTTCGCGTTCTTCGGCGCCGCGACCGTCGGCGCGCTGGTCTGGTTCCTGGGCGGCAGCCGGGGGGCCACGCCGGTGCGGCTCGCGCTCGCCGGTACCGCGCTCAGCGCCGCGCTCTTCGGCTACGTCCAAGCCGTGATGATCATGGACAAGGCGGCGCTCGCCCGGATGCGCTTCTGGACGGTCGGCTCGCTGACCTCGGCGACCGAGGACATGATCTGGCAGGTGCTGCCCTTCCTCGCGGCCGGCACCCTGCTCGCGTTCGCCCTCGCCCGGCCGCTGAACGCCATGGCCATGGGCGACGACACCGCCAAGTCCCTCGGCGCGCACCTCAACCGCACCCGGGCGCTGTCCATGCTCGCCGCCACCGTGCTGTCCGGGGCCGCGACCGCCGCCTGCGGGCCGATCGTGTTCGTCGGGCTGATGGTCCCGCACGTAGTCCGCTCCTTCACCGGGCCGACCTGCGCTGGATCATGCCGTACGCGGCGATCCTGTCGCCCGTTCTGCTGCTGGGCTCCGACGTGCTCGGCCGGGTCATCGCCCGCCCCTCGGAGGTCCAGGTCGGGATCATCACCGCGATCATCGGTGGCCCGGTCTTCATCTTTCTCGTACGACGGCGGAGGACGGCCCAGCTGTGAAGACCGCATCCAAGTCAGCGCCGGAGCCCACGCGGACCGCGCCTGGCGCCACCCGCACCGGTGGACCCCGCCGTGCCCTGCGCACCCCCGGCGGGCTGTCCCTCCGGGTGGACCCGCGTTCCCTGGTCGTCGTGGTCGTGCTGGCGCTGGCCGCGTGCGCCGCGAGCGTGGTGCTGATCGGCACCGGCGACTTCCCGATCTCCACCGGCGACGTACTGAAGACGCTCGTGGGCAGGGGCACCGAGGGCCAGGAGTTCATCGTCAACGACCTGCGGCTGCCGAGGGTCGTCGTGGGGCTGCTGGTCGGCGCCGCGCTGGGGCTGGGCGGGGCGGTGTTCCAGGCCGTCTCGCGCAACCCGCTGGGCAGTCCGGACATCCTCGGGCTCGGTCAGGGAGCCACGGCCGGCGCGCTCGTGGTGATCGTGCTGATGTCCGGCTCCGCCAACCAGGTCGCCGTCGGAGCGCTCATCGGCGGGCTGGTCACCGGCGCCGCCATCTACCTGCTCGCCTGGAAGCGGGGGGTGCACGGCTACCGGCTGGTCCTCGTCGGTATCGGCGTGTCGGCGATCGCGACCGCGGTCAACGGCTATCTGATCACCAAGGCCGACCTCGTCGACGCGGCCCGCGCGGTCGTGTGGATGACCGGTTCGCTCGACGGCCGGGACTGGAAGCAGGTCTGGCCGCTGCTCGTCCTGTGCTGTGTGCTCGTCCCGCTCGTCCTCGCCAACGCGCGCGGGCTGCGGATGATGGAGATGGGCGACGACGTCTCCAACGCCCTCGGGGTGCGGGTGGAGCGCGTACGGCTGCTGCTCATGGTGTGCGCCGTGCTGCTCACCGCCTCCGCCACCGCCGCCGCGGGACCCGTGGCCTTCGTGGCGCTCACCGCTCCGCAGCTCGCCCGGCGCCTGACCCGCTCACCCGGACCGAACCTCGTGCCCGCCCTGTTCATGGGCGCCGCCCTCCTGGTCACCGCCGACTGGGCCGCGCAGCGGCTGTTCGGTGACGGACAACTGCCCGTGGGCGTGGTCACCGGCGTGCTCGGCGGTGTCTACCTGCTGTGGCTGCTGGTCACCGAGCGCAAGGCGGGCCGGATATGAGCAGCGCCACCCCCCGTGTCAGCCGCGGGCTGAACAACCAAAGGAGCACCGTGAACCGCCTGTCCGCCGAGAACGTCACCCTCGCCTACGACCAGCGGGTCATCGCCGAACAGCTGTCGGTGGAGATTCCCGACAACTCGTTCACCGTGATCGTCGGCCCCAACGCCTGCGGCAAGTCGACGCTCCTGCGGGCGCTGTCGCGGATGCTGAAGCCGAGCGAGGGCCGGGTGCTGCTCGACGGGCAGGTCATCCAGTCGATGCCCGCGAAGAAGGTCGCCCGCACGCTGGGCCTGCTGCCGCAGTCCTCGATCGCGCCCGACGGCATCACAGTCGCCGACCTGGTGGGCCGCGGCCGCTACCCGCACCAGGGCATCCTGCGTCAGTGGTCGACCGACGACGAGCGGGTCGTCCAGGAGTCCATGGCGCGGACCGGGGTCGCCGAACTCGCCGACCGGTACGTCGACGAGCTGTCCGGCGGGCAGCGCCAGCGCGTGTGGATCGCCATGGCCCTCGCCCAGCAGACCCCGCTGCTCCTGCTCGACGAGCCGACCACCTACCTCGACATCCAGCACCAGATCGACGTCCTCGACCTGTGCGCCGAACTGCACGAGGAGCAGGGCCGCACTTTGGTCGCCGTCCTGCACGACCTCAACCACGCCGCCCGGTACGCCACCCACCTCATCGCGCTGAAGGAGGGCACGGTCATCGCCCAGGGCGCACCGGAGGACGTCGTCACGGCCGGTCTGGTCGAGGAGGTGTTCGGACTGCGCTGCCAGGTCATCGACGACCCGGAGACGGGCACGCCGCTGGTGGTTCCGGCCGCGCGGAAGACACGCGCGCGCGTGCCGGTCACGGAAGCGTCCTGACGGTAGCGGAAGCCGAGGGCCGCGGAAGCCTCCTGGCGGCTGCGGAAACGTCCGACGGCCGCGGGCACCGTCTCGCGGTCGCGGGAACTGCCTGACGGTCGCCGTAACTGCCTGGCGGTCGCGGGAACTGCCCGACGGTGGCCGTAACTGCCTGGCGGTCGCGGGAACTGCCTGACGGTCGCGGGAACTGCCTGACGGTCAGAGGAGTTTTCTGAGCTGGAGCAGGTCCCTGAGGCCTGCCTCCAGCCGCACCCGCCCCGAACCCCACGCCTTCGCGAAGTTCAGCTCACCGTCGACCAGCGCGACCAGGTCGTCGCCGGTCATCCGCAGCCTGATCCCGGCGCGCTCGCGAGGAGGACCCTGCAAGGTGTCCCGCACCACGATCCGGCCGCCCGCCATCCGGCCGACGAACGTGACGTCCAGGTCGGTGATCCAGCAGCTCACCGAGCGGTCCAGGGTGGCGGCAGCCCGGACGTCCCCCTCGGCGCTGCCCATGTTCTCCGAGAGCTTCTCGAGTGCGGCGCGGCACTCCTCGATCGTGGCCATCGCGCTCGACGGTACCGCAGCGGTTCGGGGTAGCGTCGGGGCATGAGCGACACAGTTCCGGAGCCGGCGGCCGCGCCCCGGGAGCAGGAGCACGACCCCTCCGCTCCCGCCCCGCTCCAGGTGCCCCGCACGCCCACCGGCGACGCGGAGGTGGACGCCCACCTGGACCGGCTGGCCGACGCCGACCACCTCGCCACGGACGGACACCTCGAGGTGTACGAGGATGTACACCGGGGGCTGCGCGACGCGCTCACCGCGCTCGACGCCCGCCCGGGACCTCCGGTGCCCCCCTCGACGTATGGCACTAGGAGCTGAACCGAACGTGGCAGGAGTCGCACGTCGTCGTCTGGACGCGGAGCTGGTGCGCCGGAAGCTCGCGCGCTCGCGCGAGCACGCCGGTCAGCTGATCGCCGCGGGGCGGGTCTCGGTCGGGAAGACCGTCGCCACCAAGCCCGCCACACAGGTGGAGACGGCGGCGGCGATCGTCGTCTCCACCGACGACAGCGATCCCGACTACGTGTCGCGCGGCGGACACAAACTCGCCGGTGCCCTGGAGGCGTTCGTGCCGCGCGGGCTCCTCGTCGAGGGACGGCGGGCGCTGGACGCCGGCGCGTCCACCGGCGGTTTCACCGATGTGCTGCTGCGGGCGGGGGCCGCGCACGTGGTCGCGGTCGACGTCGGCTACGGGCAACTCGCCTGGTCTCTCCGAAGCGATGAACGCGTCACCGTCAAGGACCGTACGAACGTACGCGAGTTGACGCTCGAAGCGATCGATGGGGAGCCAGTGGATCTAGTCGTGGGGGACTTGTCCTTCATCCCGCTCGGGCTGGTGCTGCCGGCCCTGGCACGGTGCACCAAGCCGGACGCGGACCTGGTGATGATGGTGAAGCCGCAGTTCGAGGTGGGTAAGGAACGGCTGGGCAGCGGGGGCGTCGTGCGCAGCCCGCAGCTGCGGGCCGAGGCGGTGCGGGGCGTGGCCCACAAGGCGTGGGACCTGGGACTCGGTGTGAACGGGGTCACCGCCAGTCCGCTGCCCGGACCCTCGGGCAACGTCGAGTACTTCCTGTGGCTCCGGGCCGGGGCGCCTGCCCTGAACCCGGCCGATGTTGACCGTGCAGTGGCGGAGGGGCCGCGTTGACACAGAACCGAGCTCGTACTGTTTTCCTCCTGGCCCACACCGGGCGCCCCGCCGCGATCCGCAGTGCGGAGCTGGTGGTGAAGGGGCTGCTGCGCGAGGGCATCGGGGTGCGCGTCCTGGAGTACGAGGCCGCCGACCTGCCCCTGCCCGACGAGGTGGAGCTGGTCTGCGAGGCCACCCCGCAGTGCCTGGAGGGCTGTGAGCTGCTCATCGTCCTCGGCGGTGACGGGACCCTGCTGCGGGGCGCGGAGTTCGCGCGGGCGTCCGGGGTGCCGATGCTCGGGGTGAACCTCGGCAGCGTCGGCTTCCTCGCGGAGGCCGAGCGGGACGACCTCGACAAGGTGGTCGACCGGGTGGTGACCAAGTCGTACGAGGTCGAGGAGCGGATGACCGTCGACGTCGTCGTGCACCGCAACGGGGACATCGTGCACACCGACTGGGCACTGAACGAGGCGGCCGTGCAGAAGGCCGGCGCGGAGAAGCTGCTCGAGGTGGTGCTGGAGATCGACGGGCGGCCGGTCACCGGCTTCGGCTGCGACGGGATCGTGCTGTCGACGCCGACCGGGTCCACCGCCTACGCCTTCTCCGCGGGCGGGCCCGTGGTGTGGCCCGAGGTCGAGGCGTTGCTCATGGTGCCGATCAGCGCGCACGCCCTGTTCGCCAAGCCGCTGGTGACCTCGCCGAACTCGGTGCTCGCGGTGGAGCTGCTGCCGCACATTCCGCCGGGGGTCCTGTGGTGCGACGGCCGGCGGACCTTCGATCTGCCGCCGGGGGCCCGGGTCGAGGTGCGGCGCGGTGCCGTGCCCGTGCGGCTGGCCCGTCTGCACCACGCGTCCTTCACCGACCGGCTGGTGGCCAAGTTCGCGCTGCCCGTCTCGGGGTGGCGCGGGGCCCGGCACTGACCGTACGTACGGTGTCGGGGAGGAAGGTCCGCTCGTCCGGTTGACGGGGTGCCTCGCACTTCCTCCCCCCGACCTCGTAAGGTCGTGTCCGTGTTGGAGGAGATGCGGATACGGTCGCTCGGAGTCATCGACGACGCTGTCGTCGAGCTGTCGCCAGGCTTCACCGCGGTCACGGGTGAGACGGGCGCGGGCAAGACCATGGTGGTCACCAGCCTCGGGCTGCTGCTGGGCGGGCGCGCCGACGCCGCGCTCGTGCGGCTCGGCGCCGACAAGGCGGTCGTGGAGGGGCGGATCACGGTGCCCGCGGGCAGCTCGGTGGCCGTACGGGCCGAGGAGGCCGGGGCCGAACTCGACGAGGGGGCGCTGCTGATCAGTCGTACCGTGTCCGCCGAAGGGCGGTCGCGGGCGCATGTCGGCGGGCGGGGTGTGCCCGTCGGGGTGCTGGCCGAACTCGCGGACGAGCTGGTGGCCGTGCACGGACAGACCGACCAGCAGGGGCTGCTCAAGCTGTCCCGGCAGCGGCAGGCCCTCGACCGGTACGCGGGCGACGCGGTCGCCGCGCCGCTCGCCAAGTACACCGAGGCCTACCGGCGGCTGCGGACCGTCTCCGGCCGGCTCGAGGAGATCACCACGCGCGCGCGTGAGCGGGCCCAGGAGGCCGACATGCTGCGCTACGGCCTCGACGAGATCGCCGGTGTCGAGCCGCGCGCGGGCGAGGACACGGAGCTGGCGGAGGAGGCGGAGCGGCTCGGGCACGCGGAGGCGCTGTCCTCGGCCGCCACGGCCGCCCACGGAGCCCTGGCGGGCAACCCCGAGGACCCCGAGGGCATCGACGCCGCCACGCTCGTCGCGGGCGCCCAGCGGGCCCTTGAGGCCGTGCGGTCGCACGATCCGGCGCTGGCCGCGCTCGCCGACCGGATCGGGGAGATCGGGATCCTGCTGGGCGATGTGGCGGGTGAGCTGGCGGGGTACGCCGACGACCTCGACGCCGATCCGCTGCGGCTGGCGGCCGTCGAGGAGCGCAGGGCCGCGCTGACCGGGCTGACCCGGAAGTACGGCCAGGACGTCGACGCGGTCCTCGAGTGGGCCGAACGCGGCGCCGCGCGGCTCGGCGAACTGGACGGCGACGACGAGCGCATCGACGAGCTGACCGCCGAGCGCGACGCCCTGCGGGCCGAGCTGAGCGGGCTCGCGCAGGCGCTGACCGACGCGCGGACGGAGGCCGCCGAGCGGTTCGCCGCCGCCGTGACCGCCGAGCTGGCCTCGCTGGCGATGCCGCACGCGCGCGTGTCGTTCGACATCCGGCAGAACGAGGACCCGCTGGGCGTGGAGGTCGGCGGCCGTACCGTCGCCTGTGGGCCGTCCGGTGCCGACGAGGTCGAGCTGCTCCTCGCCCCGCACCCGGGGGCGCCGCCGCGGCCCATCGCCAAGGGCGCGTCCGGCGGTGAGCTGTCGCGCGTGATGCTGGCCGTCGAGGTCGTGTTCGCGGGGACGGACCCGGTGCCGACGTACCTCTTCGACGAGGTCGACGCGGGCGTGGGCGGCAAGGCCGCGGTGGAGATCGGGCGGCGCCTGGCGCGGCTCGCGAAGACCGCGCAGGTCGTCGTCGTCACGCACCTGCCGCAGGTCGCCGCCTTCGCCGACCGGCAGTTGCTGGTCGAGAAGACCAACGACGGGTCCGTGACCCGGTCCGGCGTGAAGGTCCTGGAGGGAGAGGACCGGATCCGGGAGCTGTCCCGGATGCTCGCGGGCCAGGAGGACTCCGAGACGGCCCGCGCGCACGCGGAGGAACTGCTGGAGACGGCACGCGCGGACGCGTGACGGTTCCGGGCGGAGAGGGCGGGACGGCGGCTCACGGGCCGGTCCCGCCCTTCGTCTTCCCCGGTCCGAGTTCCGCGGGTTCGGCTTCCCGGGTGTTCGGCTTGCCCCGGTTCGGCTTTCTACAGTGGTCCGATGATCATACGAAGGAGCGGCGGCGGGGGAGCCGCGTTCGCCGTGGCGGCCGGCCTCACCCGTGCGGGAGCCGCGGTTCTGCGGGCGGCGGCGCCGGCGGGCCGGCACGCTGGGAGCGGACGAACTTCGCCGGGCGGACCGTGGAGTTGTACGCCGGTCCGGCGGCCGTCCTGGCGGCCGCGCTCGGGGCGGCACGGGTGCGCCCGGCCGTGGCCGGGGCCGTCCTCGCCGCCGGGGCCTGCGGGGCGTACGACGACCTCGTGGGCGCCGGTGATCCGCGGCGCGGCTTCCGGGCGCACCTCGGGGCGCTGCGGCAGGGCGAGGTCACCAGCGGGACCGTCAAGCTGGGCGGGATCTGCGCGGCGGGGCTGCTGGCCGGGTCGCTGCTGAAGGAGCGGCCCCTGGACAGGCTGCTCGCGGGTGTCGTGATCGCCGGGGCGGCGCACTTCGTCAACCTCGTGGACGTACGGCCCGGACGGGCCGCCGGTGCCGTGCTCGCGCTGGGTGCGCCGGGGCTGCTGCGGGCGGGGCCCGCCGGTGAGCTGGCCGCGGTGGCGACGGGGGTCGCGGCGGCGGTGCTCCCCGACGACCTGGGGGAGCGCGCGATGCTCGGTGACACCGGGGCGCACGCGCTGGGCGCGCTGCTGGGGGCTGCGGTCGCGGTGGGCAGCGGACGCCCGGGCCTGGTGGCGCCACGCGGCCGCGGTGGTGG
>NZ_MPOH02000015.1:684906-696872 GCF_001896135.2 Streptomyces phaeoluteigriseus | reverse complement strand
TGAGGCGGCGCCGGTGTGCGTGGGGCGGCGCGGTCGGCCGTGACCCACGCGTCAGGTCCCTTCGGACACGCCGGGAGGCCCGGCCGGGTGTGCCGGCGGGCCACCACCTGCGCGTCGGCCGGCTGCGCCGTGGGCTCCGGAGGGCCTTCACCGCCCCTGGCAGGCCGTCACCGAAACCCGCCGACGGGCTCACCCGTCGAACGGAACCCCGCCTTCCTTCACTCGTGTGGGTGATATGCGGGGGCGTGTTGCCGGGGCCGGGGGTGCTCTGCGGCACGGAACACCCGTACGTCCTGGCATCCTTGGGCGCACGACATGGAGGAGCGCGAGCGGTCCACCCCTCCGCCCGCGTCCCTTCTGTACGTTCCTTCGTGACCGATCGACGCCGAACCGGGAGCCCCGGCCACGTGAGCAGCCACTCACCGCACGGCCAGTCGCCGCTGCGCACCGTGCAGGTGCTGGGCGGCGGCAACGCCGCCAGCAGCGCCCATGTGCGCTCCCTGGCCGCGGGGCTCGTCGCGCGGGGCGTGCGGGTGACGGTGTGCGCCCCCGCCGAGTCCGCTCACGCCCACAACTTCACGGGCGCGGGTGCCGACCACGTGCCCGTGCCGCGCAGCAGCGATCCCACGTCCGTGGCGGCGCTGCGGGCGGCCTGCACGGACGCCGACCTCGTCCACGCGCACGGACTGCACGCCTCCTTCCGGGCCGTGCTCGCTCTCAGCGGGCGGAGCACCCCGCTCGTCGTGACCTGGCACAACCGGGCCCACGCCGAGGGCGCCCGCGCCCATCTGCTGCGGTTGCTGGAGCGACGGGTCGCCAGGACGGCCGCCGTGGTGCTCGGCACCACCTCCGACCTCGTGGACCGGGCACGCCGCACCGGCGCCCGGGACGCCCGGCTCGCCGCGGTGGGACTTCCCGGCCCCCGTACGGCCGAGGAGGACCCCGAACGGCCGCGTGCGAAGGTGCGGGCCGAACTCGGCGCGATCGGCCGCCCGTTGCTGATGGCGGTCGGCTCCCTCGACCGCCCCCGCGGCTACGACGTCCTGCTCGACGCCGCCCGGGTGTGGGGCCGACTGGACCCCGTGCCGCTGGTCGTGGTCGCCGGGGAGGGGCCGCTACGGGCGGAAATCCAGCGCCGTATCGAGGACGAGGCACTGCCCGTCCGGCTCCTCGGGCGGCGGGACGACGTGAGCGAACTGCTCGCCGCCGCAGACCTCGCCCTGCTGCCGGGTGTCGGGGAGTCGCGCTCGGTGCTGGCGCAGGAGGCCCTCCACGCACGCGTGCCGCTCGTCGCGGCGCTGACCGGCGGCGTGCGCGAACTCGTCGGCGACGCGGCCGAACTCGTGCCGCCAGGCGACGCGGACGCCTTCGCCGACGCCGTCGTACGCCTCCTCGCGGCCCCCGGACGCTGCGAGCTGCTCCGGGAGTCGGGCATCCGGCAGGCGGCCACCTGGCCGAGCGAGGACGAGACCGTCGCCCAAATCCTCAGCGTGTACGACGAGTTGACACAGCCGCTGCCGATGATCTGACGCCTGCCGCCGATCCGGGCCGGCGGCACGCGCCCGGCGGCAAAACCTCAGGGCACGAGCCGCCGGGCCCGCAGGGCCAGGCTCAACGCCAGGACCGTCTGCGGGTCGTCGAGGTCGGTGCCCAGCAACTCGCCGATGCGCGCGAGGCGGTTGTACAGCGTCTGCCGGTTGAGGTGCAGCTCGCGGGCCGTCTCCGCCTTGCGGCCCGCGTGCGCCAGGTAGGTCTCCAGGGTGGGAAGCAGGGGCGGCCTGGAGCGCTGGTCGTGGTCGCGGACCGACCGATCGCGCGGTCCACGAAGGCCGCCAGGTCGGGATGGTCGCGCAGCCGCCACAGCAGCAGGTCGATGTCGAGGCGGCGGGCGTCGTACCAGGGCCGGTCCGACAGGCCCTGCGCGGCCGTCGCCGTCTCCGCCGCGTGCCTGAGGCCCGCCGAGGCCGCCGCCCAGCCGCCCGCCACCCCGACCACCACGACCGGCGGCTGAGCACCCGGACGCTGGATCCCGGCCCGTTCCACCCCGGCCCGCAGCGCCGCCGCGACCCGGTCCGCGACCGCCGATCGCTCCGACTCCGAGCGCAGACCCAGCAGCAGCGGCACCCGGCCCTCCACCGGTCGTACGCCCAGCAGGGCCGGCACCCCCACCGACGCCAGTTCCTCCGCGACCGCCCGCGCCAGCACCGCCCAGCCGCCACCCGGGGAGAGCGTGTCGCCCAGGCGCATGACGACCGGCAGCAGCGGGCTGTCGCCGGGCTTGAAGCCGAGGACGCGCGCCTGCGCCGGAGCGTCCTCCGCCGTGATACGGCCCTCGGCGAGGTCCGTGAGGAAGTCTCCCCGGCCGCGCGCCGCCAGCTCCTCCTCCTGCCGTGCCTGCATCAGCACCACCGCGAGGATCCCGGCCGCCCGCTCGGCGGCGATCCGGTGCACCGGCGCGAGCGGCGCGCGTACCGGCAGCAGCGCGAGCCGGGCGCGCACCGCACCCGCCCCCGGTCCACCGCCCGGCACGTCCACCAGCACCGAATCGGCGGGCGCGTCCTTGTGCGGGCCGCGCAGCCCCTCCCACACCTGGAGCCGGGTCCGCCCCCTCCGGGCCCGACCCGGCCGCGTAGAGCAACTGCCCGTCGGTGGTCTCCAGGAACACCGGGTTGTCGCTGAAGTCCGCGAGGATGCCCAGTACCTGGGGGATGCCGCCGCCGCCCAGCAGCGCCTGCGTGCAGCGCCGGTGCACCTCCTCCGCCTGCTGGAGCAGCGCGTAGTGGCCGTTGACGATCTCGGTGTGGATCTCCTCGGTGACCGCGACGAACGGCACCTCGCGGTGCAGCTGCACCAGCGGCAGACCGGTCGAGCGGGCCGTCTCCACCAGTGCCGCGGGCAGCCGGGCGAAGCGCGGGCCCAGTTCGATCACCAGGGCCGCGATGCCCCGCTCGGCCAGGGTGCGCACGAACGCCCGCTGCTCGGCCGGACGGGTGCCGAGGCCGTAGCCGGTGGTCAGCAGCAGTTCGCCGCCCTTGAGCAGGGAGGCGATGTTCGGGACCTCGCCGGCGTGCACCCAGCGCACCGTGCGGCCCAGCCGCTCCGCGCCCGCCAGGATCTCCGGCAGGCCGCTGCGCAGGCCGGGCAGCTCCAGCGCCCGTTGCACGGTGATGCCGGCGCCCCGGCTGTCGAATCGTCGGTCCGTGCGGCTGTCCATGCAGCGGACGCTACCCGCGGACCCGGTCCGGCCACATCTTCCGGCCGGCCGCGGACGCGCCTCAGCCGCCGTACGCCCCCGAGGCTGTCAGGCGCAGGGCCGTGTCGATGAGGGGGACGTGGCTGAAGGCCTGGGGGAAGTTGCCCACCTGGCGCTTCAGGCGGGGGTCCCACTCCTCGGCGAGGAGGCCCAGGTCGTTGCGCAGCGCCAGGAGCTTCTCGAAGAGCCTGCGGGCCTCGTCCACCCGGCCGATCATCGCCAGGTCGTCCGCCATCCAGAACGAGCAGGCCAGGAAGGCGCCCTCGTCGCCGGGGAGGCCGTCGACGCCCTCGCTGTCACCCTCGGTCGGATAGCGCAGGATGAAGCCGTCCGACGTGGACAGCTCGCGCTGGATCGCCTCGATGGTGCCGATCACGCGCTTGTCGTCCGGGGGCAGGAAACCCATCTGCGGGATGAGCAGCAGGGACGCGTCCAGCTCCTTCGAGCCGTAGGACTGCGTGAAGGTGTTGCGCTCCTTGTCGTAACCCTTCTCACACACGTCCCGGTGGATGTCGTCGCGCAGCTCGCGCCAGCGCTCCAGCGGGCCGTCCGCGTCACCGGACTCGATCAGCTTGATCGTGCGGTCCACCGCCACCCAGGCCATCACCTTGGAGTGCACGAAGTGGCGGCGCGGGCCGCGCACCTCCCAGATGCCCTCGTCCGGCTCGTCCCAGTGCCGCTCCAGGTAGCGGATCAGCTTCAGCTGGAGCAGCGAGGCGTAGTCGTTGCGGGCCAGCCCGGTCATGTGGCCCAGGTGCAGGGCCTCGGTGACCTCGCCGTACACGTCCAGCTGGAGCTGGTGCGCCGCGCCGTTGCCCACCCGGACCGGGGCGGAGCTCTCGTAGCCGGGCAGCCAGTCCAGCTCCGCCTCGCCCAGCTCGCGCTCTCCGGCGATGCCGTACATGATCTGGAGGTTCTCGGGGTCGCCGGCGACCGCGCGCAGCAGCCACTCGCGCCAGGCGCGGGCCTCCTCGCGGTAGCCGGTGCGCAGCAGCGAGGACAGGGTGATGGCCGCGTCGCGCAGCCAGGTGTAGCGGTAGTCCCAGTTGCGGACGCCGCCGATGTCCTCGGGCAGGGAGGTGGTGGGGGCCGCCACGATGCCGCCGGTGGGGGCGTACGTCAGCGCCTTCAGGGTGATCAGCGAACGGACCACCGCCTCGCGGTAGGGCCCGTGGTACGTACAGTGCTCGACCCACTCGCGCCAGAAGTCCTCCGTCGCCTGGAGCGACTGCTCAGGTTCCGGCAGCGCGGGCGGCTCCTTGTGCGAGGGCTCCCACGAGATCGTGAACGCGATCCGGTCACCGGGGGCGACCGTGAAGTCGGCGTACGTCGTCAGCGACTTCCCGTAGGTCTCGGCCTCTGTGTCGAACCACACGGAGTCGGGGCCGGCGACGGCGACCGTACGGCCCTCGTGCTTGTGCACCCACGGCACGACCCGGCCGTAGGAGAAGCGCATCCGCAGGGTCGAGCGCATGGGGACGCGGCCCGAGACGCCCTCGACGATCCGGATCAGCTGCGGGGCGCCGTCACGAGGGGGCATGAAATCGGTCACCCGGACCGTGCCGCGCGGGGTGTCCCACTCGGACTCCAGGATCAGTGAGTCGCCCCGGTAGCTCCGCCGGGCCGCTCGCGGTGGCTCGGCGTCGGAGGCGTGCGCCGGGCCGAGCCGCCAGAAGCCGTGCTCCTCGGTGCCCAGCAGCCCGGCGAAGATCGCGTGGGAGTCGAAGCGGGGCAGGCAGAGCCAGTCCACCGTCCCGTCGCGGCAGACGAGAGCGGCTGTCTGCATGTCTCCGATGAGTGCGTAGTCTTCGATGCGCCCGGCCACGTGCAACTCCAGTCGAACGGCCACGTAGGCCCCCGCGCGGGGGCTGTCGCTTGGTGCGGTCAAGGGGGAAGTTGTTGTAATGCGTCGTTGAGCGGTGAAGCAAAGCAGTCGCTCAGCCGTGTTGGCAAAACGCCAATTCTTGCTCAACGAACTGACGAGCTCTCATTGTTCCGGTGGGTACGGGCTGGGGTGTGCCGTCTTGCCGGCCGGGCTCGGCAGCGAGTGTCCGAGCAGGATACGACGCACGTAGATGATCTGCGTGCCGCTCCGGACAACGTGGGTGGGCCGAACGGGTGAGCAGTGGGTGAGGGCCCGGTGAGCCCGTGCCCCGGGGTGTCGGACCGTGCGCGGAGCGTGGTCGGAAGCCATCCCCCCGAGGCGCTGATACCCTGGTAGCCCGTGGACCGGTGGGCACGAAACCCCCGAACCGCAGCGACGGCACCCCCGGAAATCTCCGGCACGAACCGCTGGTGAAAGCCTCCGGGAGCCGCTCCGCACCCCCAGATCGCGACCACGGGAGCCCCCTCTTGGCCATGCCGCCCGCTGCTTTCCGAAACAGCTCCGCCACGACGACCAAGCACATCTTCGTCACCGGGGGTGTCGCCTCCTCTCTCGGTAAGGGGCTGACCGCCTCCAGCCTCGGCATGCTGCTCAAGGCGCGGGGCCTGCGCGTCGTGATGCAGAAGCTCGACCCGTATCTCAACGTCGACCCCGGCACGATGAACCCCTTCCAGCACGGTGAGGTGTTCGTCACCAACGACGGCGCCGAGACCGACCTGGACATCGGTCACTACGAGCGCTTCCTCGACCGCGACCTCGACGGCTCCGCCAACGTCACCACCGGCCAGATCTACTCGACCGTGATCGCCAAGGAGCGCCGCGGCGAGTACCTGGGCGACACCGTGCAGGTCATCCCGCACATCACCAACGAGATCAAGCACCGCATCCGTCGTATGGCGACGGACGAGGTGGACGTGGTGATCACGGAGGTCGGCGGCACGGTCGGCGACATCGAGTCGCTGCCGTTCCTGGAGACCGTCCGCCAGGTCCGCCACGAGGTCGGCCGGGACAACGTCTTCGTCGTTCACATCTCGCTCCTGCCCTACATCGGTCCCTCGGGCGAGCTGAAGACCAAGCCCACCCAGCACTCCGTGGCCGCCCTGCGCAACATCGGTATCCAGCCGGACGCGATCGTGCTGCGCTGCGACCGCGAGGTCCCCACCGCGATCAAGCGGAAGATCTCGCTGATGTGCGACGTCGACGAGGCCGCCGTCGTCGCCTGCCCCGACGCCCGCTCGATCTACGACATCCCGAAGACCGTGCACGGCGAGGGCCTGGACGCCTATGTCGTCCGCAAGCTCGACCTGCCGTTCCGTGACGTGGACTGGACGACCTGGGACGACCTGCTCGACCGGGTCCACAACCCCGACCACGAGATCACGCTCGCCCTGGTCGGCAAGTACATCGACCTGCCCGACGCCTACCTCTCGGTCACCGAGGCACTGCGCGCCGGCGGCTTCGCGAACAAGGCCCGCGTCAAGATCAAGTGGGTCACCTCGGACGACTGCAAGACCCCGGCGGGCGCCAAGGCGCAGCTCGCCGACGTCGACGGCGTCTGCATCCCCGGTGGCTTCGGCGACCGCGGTGTGCTCGGCAAGGTCGGCGCGATCCGCTACGCCCGCGAGAACAGGATCCCGCTGCTCGGGCTGTGCCTCGGCCTCCAGTGCATCGTGATCGAGGCGGCACGCGACCTCCTCGACATCCCGGACGCGAACTCCACCGAGTTCGACCCGGCCACCGCCCACCCGGTCATCTCGACGATGGCCGAGCAGCTCGACATCGTCGCGGGTGAGGGCGACATGGGCGGCACCATGCGGCTGGGCATGTACCCGGCGAAGCTGGCCGAGGGCTCGATCGTGCGCGAGGTCTACGACGGCAAGGAGTACGTCGAGGAGCGGCACCGCCACCGCTACGAGGTGAACAACGCCTACCGCGCGGAGCTGGAGAAGAAGGCGGGCATCCTGTTCTCCGGCACCTCGCCGGACGGCAAGCTCGTCGAGTACGTGGAGTACCCGCGTGACGTGCACCCGTACCTGGTCGCCACGCAGGCCCATCCGGAGCTGCGCTCGCGGCCGACGCGTCCGCACCCGCTGTTCGCCGGGCTGGTGAAGGCCGCGGTCGAGCGGAAGACTTCGAAGTAACACACCAGCTGTACGGTGGCCGGGGTGCTTCTCCTCAAAGGTGAGCACCCCGGCCTCTTTTTCCGGTTCGATCTGGCCGGTTCTCCTCTGGCCGGCTTCCTTTTGTACGTGTGGAAGGACAGGGCATGACGATCAAGGACACCGCGCAGGCGTGGGAGATCCGGGCGACGGAGACACCCTTCGTGGGCAAGAAGACCTCCGTGCGCACGGACGAGGTGGTCATGCCCGACGGCTCCGTCGTCCGCCGTGACTACCAGGTCCACCCCGGGTCCGTGGCCGTCCTCGCCCTCGACGACGAGGGCCGTGTCCTGCTGATCAAGCAGTACCGCCACCCCGTGCGGCAGAAGCTGTGGGAGATCCCGGCCGGCCTGCTCGACGTGCCCGGCGAGAACCCGCTGCACGCCGCCCAGCGCGAGCTGTACGAGGAGGCGCACGTCAAGGCCGAGGACTGGCGGGTGCTGACCGACGTCTACACCACCCCGGGCGGCTGCGACGAGGCCGTACGCATCTTCCTGGCCCGAGGGCTGTCGGAGGCCGACGGCGAGCGCTTCGAGGTCGAGGAGGAGGAGGCCGACATGGAGCACGCGCGCGTGCCGGTCGACGAACTCGTCCGGGGGGTGCTCGCCGGCGAGCTGCACAACAACTGCCTCGTCGTGGGCGTCCTGGCGCTGGCCGCCGCCCGGAGCGGCGAGGGGCTCGACGCGCTGCGTCCGGCTCAGGCGCCGTGGCCGGCCCGTCCCTTCGAGGCGTGACCACCTCGGCGCACCTCTCACCGACCCGGGCGGTGTGACGATCGGCTGATCCGATCGGGGGACGTCACCGCCGCGCTCCACACGGAACGTCGCAGAGCGTGAACTAGGCTCGGGAATCGCCCGATCCGGAGTCCCGGCGGGCTTGCGCGTGCGGTGGGACGGGAGTGTGGCCCGTGACGGATCAGGCAGTGGACACAGACGGCGTGCAGCTGTCCGGACACGCTGCGACGGAGGGCCATTTCCTGGGCCGTACCCGGGAGTTGAAGGAACTGCGCGCCGACATCGAGCGCGCGGGACTGGACACCCTCTCCGGAAAGAAGGCCCCCCGCGCGCGCGTGCTCCTCATCGCCGGACGGCCCGGTTCCGGCCGTACGGCACTGGCCGAGGAGTTCGTCCGGCAGGTCGCCGGGCGTTACCGGGACGGCGTGCTGCGCGTCCGGCTCGGCGAACCGGACGGCACGCCCGTTCCGGTCGAGCGCGCCGCCCGCGAACTGCTCGCCGCACTCGGCCGCCCGGTCCCGCCCGGCGCCGGCGAGGACGACCTTTCGGCCGCTCTGCGCGAGGCCCTCGCCGACCGGCGCGCACTGCTCCTGCTCGACGACGCGGCCGGTGCCGAACAGGTCGACGCACTCCTTCCGGACACCCCCGAGTGCCTGGTCGTCGCCGTCTCGGCGGGCCCGCTCACCGGCATCTCCGACGTGCGGCCCTGCACCCTGGGCGGCCTGGACACCAAGTCCGCCCTCGACCTGCTCACCCGCCACACCGGCTCGGTCCGGATCACCGTCGATCCGCGGTCCGCCGAAGGCCTCGTCGAGGCCTGCCAGGGCCACCCCGCCGCGCTGATCCTCGCCGGCGGCTGGCTCGCCGCCCGGCCCAAGTCGGCGGTCGCCGACCTCGCCAAGCAGCTGCACGCCGAGGGCGACGACGGGTCCCCCCTCAGCCGGATCTTCCGGCTCGTGCACGCCACCCTGCCCCCGGTCGCCGCGCGGATACTGCGACTGCTCAGCCTGGCCCCGGCCGGTCTCGTCGACCCGCACACCGCCTCCGCGCTCGCCGGCTGCTCGATCGGCGCCGCCCGCACCACCCTGGACGACTTCGTCGCCCTGGGCCTGCTGCGGACCGTGGCCTCGCCGCAGCCCCAGTACGAGGTTCCCGGCTGCCTCCAGCCCCTGCTGCGGGCGGCCGCCGAGACCCACGAGCGCCCGGCCGAGCTCCAGCTGGCCCGCGCCCGCATGCTGGAGCGGACGGTACGGCTGCTCCAGTCCTGCCGGGCGATCACCGAGACGGACAACCCGCAGGCCCGCGAGAAGCTCCAGGGCATGCCCCGCGCCCTGCGCTTCGCCACCCCGCGCGCCGCCGCCGACTGGTTGCGCGCCCGACGGCCGGCCCTGCTCGCCTGCGCCCGCCTCGCGGTCGCCGACGGCGATCTGGACACGCTGGCCAGGCGCCTGATGTCCCAGCTGGTCAGGGCGATGGTCGCGCACTTCGGCACCCAGGGCGCGGCCCCCGACCTGTACGGCATCCACCAGCTCGTCCTGGGCGTGGCCGAGCGGCGCGATCTGCCCCGCGAGAAGGCCGCCGCCCTGCTGAACCTGGCCGACGTGGACGCGCGCACGGGGCGCACGGCAGAGGCCCTGGTGCGCTACCGGGCCGCACTGGACGCCGGACGGGAGGCGAACGACCCGTACGCGACCGGCCGCGCGATGGAATCCGTAGGCGGCGCGCACCTGGAGCTGGGGGACTACGACCGGGCCGCCGACTGGTTCGGCCGGGCCCTCGCCCAGCGGCAGGCCCGCGACGAGCGCGCGGACGCCGCCCGGCTGTACGGCCGGATCGCCACCGCCCACACCTACGCCGGACGGTACGGCGAGGCGCAGCGGAGCTGGCGGGCCGCGGCCGCAGGCCACCGCAAGAACGGCGATGTCGCCGCGGCGGCGCGAGCGTTGAGCGAACTGGCGCGGGTGCAGGAGTACGCCGGCCGGCCCGAGGAGTCGCTGCGCACCTGCCAGGAGGCGGTGGAGTGGGCCCGGCGGGCCGACGACACACGTCTCCAGGCCGCTCTCCGGCTTCGGCTGGCCGACACGCTGGAGCACCTCGGCGACCCCGCGGCCGCCCGTCTGCACCGGGCCGCGGCCGAGCGCATCCTGGAAGAAGAGCCCGGAGACCGTGATCCGGAGCCGGAACACGGAGCTAACGCCTGCGAAATCCGCAGTACACCCACTGAAGATTGATGCAATGAAAGGCTAGACAGAGGGAACACCTTCATTAGACTGGCTCTGCCGCACGTTCTCCTGCGGTGCATCCCGGTGCGTCCGCTACCTCCGGGTATGTGTTGCTGTTCCCCCACCCTCTGAGCCAAGGACCGTGATCGACGTGAAGGTCGGCATCCCCCGCGAGGTCAAGAACAACGAGTTCCGGGTGGCCATCACCCCCGCCGGCGTGCACGAGCTGGTGCGCAACGGCCACCAGGTCGTCATCGAGCGCAACGCCGGTGTCGGGTCGTCGATCACGGACGACGAGTACGTCGCCGCCGGGGCGCGGATCCTGGAGACCGCCGACGAGGTGTGGGCCACCACCGACCTGCTGCTGAAGGTCAAGGAGCCCGTCGCCGAGGAGTACCACCGCCTCCGCAAGGACCAGACCCTCTTCACCTACCTGCACCTGGCCGCGTCCAAGGAGTGCACGGACGCCCTCGTCGCCTCCGGCACCACCGCGATCGCCTACGAGACCGTCGAGCTGCCGAACCGCGCGCTGCCGCTGCTCGCCCCGATGTCCGAGGTCGCGGGCCGTCTGGCCCCGCAGGTCGGCGCCTACCACCTGATGCGTGCCAACGGCGGCCGTGGCGTCCTGCCCGGCGGCGTCCCCGGCGTCACGCCGGCCAAGGCCGTCGTCATCGGCGGCGGTGTGTCGGGCTGGAACGCCACCCAGATCGCCGTCGGCATGGGCTTCGACGTGACCCTGCTGGACCGTGACATCAACAAGCTGCGCGAGGCCGACAAGATCTTCGGCACCAGGGTCAAGGCCGTCATGTCCAACTCCTTCGAGCTGGAGAAGGCCGTCCTCGAGGCCGACCTCGTCATCGGCGCCGTGCTCATCCCGGGCGCCAAGGCCCCGAAGCTGGTCACCAACGAGCTGGTGTCCCGGATGAAGCCCGGGAGTGTCCTTGTCGACATCGCGATCGACCAGGGCGGTTGCTTCGAGGACTCCCGCCCCACCACCCACGCCGAGCCGACCTTCCCGGTGCACAACTCGGTCTTCTACTGCGTCGCCAACATGCCGGGCGCGGTGCCCAACACCTCCACCAACGCCCTCACCAACGCCACGCTGCCGTACATCGTCTCGCTCGCCAACAACGGCTGGGTCGAGGCCCTGCGCCGTGACCCCGCGCTCGCCAAGGGCCTCAACACCCACGACGGCCAGGTCGTTTACCGCGAGGTCGCCGAGGCGCACGGCCTGGCGCACCTGGAGCTGGACACGCTCCTCGGCTGACCCGCCCGGGCAAGTCACCTTGCCGTAAAGGCGATACGTCAACACGTCGCGTCAATGGCACACCACCGGCCGACCTTGCCCGACAAGGTCCGGCCCGATGTGTGTATGGTCACTTTGCGGCTCTCGGTCAACTCGCCTCGAACGTAACCCTTCGACCGATTCGCGCGCCGGTGAAGCCTGCTGTGCGACGGCCGTACGCCCTTGACAGTGGGATGTTTCATTGTCGACACATCGAGTCGGGTACGGCGGATTGTGTTGCTGCGAACACCCGACACGCCATAGAGTCGCCAACCGTCGGCATGGTGCCACGCTGACCTTGTCTAGAAGTTTCCTGGTCACCAAGGAGGTAAGACGACTTGTGAGAGCGTCCGCCGGTAGGGCCTATTTGGCGCAACTGGCAGGTTGAGGCAGCGAAGATTCGTTACGCAGGGTAGTGGCTGGAGGTT
>NZ_MPOH02000015.1:683369-684806 GCF_001896135.2 Streptomyces phaeoluteigriseus | reverse complement strand
CAGGAACTCCATGATCAACGAAAGCCGCACCCGCCGTGCCCACCCCCATGCCATCTCGGCCTATCGGCGGACGCTCTGAATGAGTCGACATTTTCTCCCGGGGGTGGTCAACCAGGAATGCCTACGCGGAGTCAGGGCTCCACGGGGATCGAGGCTGTCGGCTCCGTCGCTGTCCGAACCTTCGCAGCCCACCAGAGCCAGTCGAACCCCCACACGGCTCTGTCAGCACACCAGAGCATGGATGGCCATCACGTGAACGCCATGGCCGGCGACGGAAGTGGCGCGCCCCGCAACCACTTCGCCGACTACGACGAACTGCCCGAAGGGCACTTCTACGACCCCGACGCCGAGTACGAGCCCGACCCCGAGTACGCGGCCACCCTCGCGCCCGACGCTGCCCGCCAGCGCCGCGAGCGCATCGGCCCGACCGGTCGCCCGCTGCCGTACTTCCCGATCCCGGGACCGCTGACCAACCACGGTCCCGCGACGATCATCGCCATGTGCAACCAGAAGGGCGGCGTCGGCAAGACCACGTCGACCATCAACCTGGGTGCGGCGCTCGCGGAGTACGGACGCCGGGTACTGCTCGTGGACTTCGACCCGCAGGGCGCGCTGTCGGTCGGTCTGGGCGTCAACCCCATGGAGCTCGACCTCACGGTCTACAACCTGCTCATGGAGCGGGGCATGTCGGCCGACGAGGTGCTCCTGAAGACGGCGGTCCCCAACATGGACCTGCTGCCCAGCAACATCGACCTGTCCGCCGCCGAGGTCCAGCTGGTCTCCGAGGTCGCGCGCGAGTCGACGCTCCAGCGGGCCCTGAAGCCGCTGATGGACGACTACGACTACATCGTGATCGACTGTCAGCCCTCGCTCGGCCTGCTCACCGTCAACGCGCTCACCGCCGCCCACAAGGTGATCGTGCCGCTGGAGTGCGAGTTCTTCGCGCTGCGCGGTGTCGCCCTGCTGACGGAGACCATCGAGAAGGTCCAGGAGCGGCTCAACCCGGAGCTGGAGCTCGACGGGATCCTGGCGACCATGTACGACTCGCGCACGGTGCACAGCCGTGAGGTGCTCGCGCGGGTCGTCGAGGCCTTCGACGACCACGTCTACCACACGGTCATCGGGCGCACGGTCCGCTTCCCGGAGACCACGGTCGCCGGTGAGCCGATCACCACCTACGCGTCCAACTCCGTCGGTGCCGCCGCCTACCGCCAGCTCGCCAGGGAGGTGCTCGCCCGGTGTCCCGCCGAGTGAGTCTGCCGGGGGCCGACGAACTCTTCCGTACGACAGGGGGAATGGCGCTCCAGCCGTCCGCACCCCGGCGCCCCGCCAACGGCGAGGCCCGGGTTCCCGCTCCGGCGGGGGACGGCGACGGTGCGGCGCCCGGTTCCGCCGAGAACGCGCCGCACGCCGTGCCCGCACAGGGCGGGGACGGCG
>NZ_MPOH02000015.1:628140-683269 GCF_001896135.2 Streptomyces phaeoluteigriseus | reverse complement strand
GGGGGACGGCGACGGTGCGGCGCCCGGTTCCGCCGAGAACGCGCCGCACGCCGTGCCCGCACAGGGCGGGGACGGCGAGGGCGCCGAACACGCGGCGGCCGGCGCCGAGCAGGGCGGTACCCGGGGCAGCGGGGAACGTTCCGGTCCGCGTCAGGGCGCGCAGGAAGGTTCTGCCGCCCAGAACGACGCGCAGTCGCGCAAGCGCGGACGGGCCGCCGCCCGTCGGCCCAGCGGCCGGGAGCGGCACGACGAGAAGATCACCGTGTACGTGTCCGCCGAGGAACTGATGGACCTGGAGCACGCCCGTCTGGTGCTCCGCGGCGAACACGGACTGGCGGTCGACCGCGGGCGCATCGTCCGCGAGGCGGTCGCCGTCGTCCTCGCCGACCTGGAGAGCCGCGGAGACGCCAGCATCCTCGTACGACGGCTTCGCGGGCGGTAGCGGTAGCCTGCGGGGGCCATGACCTCGAACGATCCCGCCCCCGGCCCCGGCGCACCAGCCGGCCGTCGGCGTGCACTGGGACGGGGGCCGGGCGCGGCACCTCCGGAACCGGATGAGCAGCCCGAGGCGGTCGTACCGGAGCGCGTTGCGGACCGGGAGCGGGTGCCGGAGCCCGCGCCAGAGCCCGCTGCGGACCGGGAGCCCGTTCCGGAGCCGGTGCCGGTCGCCGACCCCGCCGACGGCCCCGCCGAGCCCTCCGACGGCGTCTTCAAGGTCCGGCTCGCCAATTTCGAGGGGCCCTTCGACCTGCTGCTCCAGTTGATCTCCAGGCACAAGCTGGACGTCACCGAGGTCGCGCTGTCGAAGGTCACCGACGAGTTCATGGGGCACATCCGGGCGATGGGCCCCGACTGGGACCTGGACCAGACGACCGAGTTCCTCGTCGTCGCCGCGACGCTGCTCGATCTGAAGGCGGCCCGCCTGCTGCCCGCCGCGGAGGTCGAGGACGAGGCGGACCTGGCCCTCTTCGAGGCCCGTGACCTGCTCTTCGCCCGGCTGTTGCAGTACCGCGCGTACAAGCGCATCGCCGACATCCTCCACGGGCGGCTGGAGGTGGAGGCCCGCCGCTATCCGCGGACCGTCGGCCTGGAGCCGCACCACGCCGAGCTGCTGCCCGAGGTCGTCATCAGCATCGGCGCGGAGGGCTTCGCGAAGCTCGCGGTCAAGGCGATGCAGCCGAGGCCCAAGCCGCAGGTCTACGTCGACCACATCCACGCCCCCCTGGTCAGCGTGCGGGAACAGGCCGCGATCGTGGTCGCGCGGCTGCGGCAGCTCGGCGAGGTCAGCTTCCGCACACTCGTCGAGGACACCGACGACACCCTCACCGTCGTGGCGAGGTTCCTGGCCCTGCTGGAGCTGTACCGGGAGAAGGCCGTCGCCCTGGACCAGGAGACCGCCCTCGGGGAACTGCTGGTGCGCTGGACGGGCGGGGACGAGGACCGGCCCAGGGTGACCGACGAGTTCGACCGGCCGCCGGAGAGGACCGAGGAGGAGAGGAAGTCGTGAGCGAGGACACCGCAGAGGCGCCGGGCGGGCCGCGTACCGTCGTCGGCCTCGACCTCAAGCCCGCCCTGGAGGCCGTCCTGATGGTCGTGGACGAGCCGGCGACCGAGGAGCATCTCGCGAAGATCGTGGAGCGCCCGCGCCGCCAGGTCGCGGACGCGCTGCGGGAGCTGGCCGACGAGTACACCGTGCAGGGGCGCGGCTTCGAGCTGCGGTTCGTCGCGGGCGGCTGGCGGTTCTACACCCGAGGCGAGTACGCCCCGGCCGTCGAACGGTACGTCCTGGACGGACAGCAGGCCCGGCTCACGCAGGCGGCGCTGGAGACCCTGGCGGTGGTCGCCTACCGTCAGCCGGTCAGCCGCAGCAGGGTCTCCGCGGTGCGCGGAGTGAACTGCGACGGCGTGATGCGCACCCTCCTCCAGCGCGGTCTGGTCGAGGAGGCGGGCACGGAACCCGAAACAGGTGCGATCCTGTACAGGACGACGAACTACTTCCTGGAGCGGATGGGCCTGCGCGGTCTGGACGAGCTCCCGGAGCTCGCGCCCTTCCTCCCGGAGGCGGAGGCGATCGAGGCCGAGACCCAGGAAGCCGTACCGTCGTTCGATCCGGACGCCCCGGATGCGGACGACGGTCCCACGACGGACACGACGACGACGGAAATCTGATGCGAAGCAGCGGTAGCGGTAGCGGCAAGAGCGGTGGGCGCGGCAACCCCCGCGGCGCCGGCAACAACAGGGGCCAGAAGCAGGGCCAGGGCCGGGGGCAGGGTCAGGGTCAGGGCCGTGGACAGGGCGGTCGGGGCGGCCAGGGCGAGGCCCCGGGCCGGCCCAGCAGGCCCCGCCCCGAGGAGCGCCGCTACGACGTGGGCCCCGGCGCGTCTCATGAGGGTCCGAAGGCGGGTCGCGGCGGCGCGGCCGCGGCGGTGCCAAGGGCGGTCCGAAGAAGCCCCAGCAGCGCGGGCCGTCGGTCCCGGCGACCTCGCGCGAGTACGAGACGCGGGCCGAGGAGCGCAACCGCGAGCGGTACGCGGACAAGAAGGACATCAAGCTGCCCAAGACCTTCCCGGGCGCCGAGCAGGAGGGCGAGCGGCTCCAGAAGATCCTCGCGCGCGCGGGCTACGGCTCCCGGCGGGCCTGCGAGGAGCTGATCGAGCAGGCGCGGGTCGAGGTCAACGGCGAGATCGTCCTGGAGCAGGGCAAGCGGGTCGACCCGGAGAAGGACGAGGTCAAGGTCGACGGCCTGACCGTGGCGACGCAGTCGTACCAGTTCTTCTCGCTGAACAAGCCCGCCGGTGTCGTCTCCACGATGGAGGACAACGAGGGCCGGCAGTGCCTCGGCGACTACGTCACCAACCGCGAGACCCGGCTGTTCCACGTCGGGCGGCTCGACACCGAGACCGAGGGCGTCATCCTGCTCACCAACCACGGTGAGCTGGCACACCGGCTGACGCACCCCAAGTACGGCGTGAAGAAGGTCTACCTCGCGCACATCGTGGGCCCGATCCCGCGTGACCTGGGCAAGCGGCTCAAGGACGGCATCCAGCTGGAGGACGGGTACGCGAAGGCGGACCACTTCCGGGTGGTCGAGCAGACCGGCAAGAACTACCTCGTCGAGGTCACCCTCCACGAGGGCCGCAAGCACATCGTGCGCCGGATGCTCGCGGAGGCCGGTTTCCCGGTCGACAAGCTGGTGCGCACGGCCTTCGGCCCGATCACCCTGGGCGACCAGAAGTCGGGCTGGCTGCGCCGGCTGTCGAACACCGAGGTCGGCATGCTGATGCAGGAGGTCGACCTCTAGGGCGCCTTGCGGGAGCGGCCGGTTCCGGATTTCCGGGCCGGCCGCTTTCTTGTGCCCGGACACCGGGCAGGTTTATAGTCGGTACGACCATTAAAGGGGGGTGGGTGGATGCGGGGCTACGACAAGTACGCCTTCGAACCCTTCGCCGTCACCGTGGACCTCGCCGTCCTCACCCTGCGCGCGGGCGCCCTGCACGTCCTGCTCGTGGAGCGCGGGCAGGAGCCGTACCTCGGCCACTGGGCGCTGCCCGGCGGGTTCGTGCTGCCCAACGAGTCCGCCGAGACCGCCGCCCGGCGCGAACTGGCCGAGGAGACCGGCCTCGCCGACGTCTCCGGACTCCACCTGGAACAACTGCGCACCTACAGCGAACCCGACCGCGACCCCCGGATGCGGGTCGTCTCCGTCGCCTTCGCCGCCCTGCTCCCCGACGCGCCCGAACCGCGCGGCGGCGGCGACGCGGCCCAGGCGCGCTGGCTGCCGTACGACGGCGCCCAGCCGCTCGCCTTCGACCACGACCGGATCCTCGCCGACGCCCACGACCGGGTCGGCGCCAAGCTCGAGTACACCTGCCTCGCCACGGCCTTCTGTCCGCCCGAGTTCACCCTCGGCGAGCTGCAGCAGGTCTACGAGACGGTCTGGGGCACCGGCCTGGACCGGCCCAACTTCCGCCGCAAGGTGCTCGCCACCCCCGGCTTCGTCGAGCCCGTCCCCGGCGGCGGCGCGCGACTGACCGGAGGCCGCGGCAAACCGGCCGCCCTCTACCGCGCGGGCACCGCCACCACCCTGCACCCACCCCTGCTGCGACCGCCCCGGGAAGGACGTTCCGCATGACCACCACGACCGTCAGGAAGCGCGCCGCGACGGGGGCCCTGCTGGGCCTCGCGCTGGGGGACGCGCTCGGGTTTCCGACCGAGTTCGACGACGTCCCCTCCATCCTCGCCAAGTGCGGGCCCTGGCGGGAGATGGAGCTGCCCAGGCGTGCCTTCGTCTCCGACGACACCCAGATGACGCTGGCCGTCGCGCGGGCCCTGCGTACGGCCATGGACCGCGGGCTGCTCGTGCCGGACCGGCTGGAGCGGCCGCTGCGCGAGGAGTTCGTGGACTGGTACCGGTCGCCCGAGAACAACCGCGCCCCCGGCCGGACCTGCCTGACCGCCTGCGACCTGCTGGAGGACGACGGGCGGCTGTGGCAGGACGCCGGACAGATCGGTTCCAAGGGCTGCGGCGCCAACATGCGCGTGGCGCCCCTCGGCCTCGCCCCCGGCCTCAGCGACGAACAGCGGGCCGGTGCCGCCCAGCTCCAGTCCGGCCTCACCCACGGCCACCCCACCGCGCTCGCCGCCTCGGACCTCACCGCCCACGCCGTACGGCTGCTCGCGGAGGGCGCCGAACCGACGGGCCTGGTCGGGCTGCTGCGGTCCTACGCCCTCGACAACCGCACCCGCTACCACCACCGCTGGCTCGGCGACCTGTGGACCCGCTCCCAGGACCCGACGCCGGAACACTTCATCGCGCGGGGCTGGGACGACTGCCTGGGTGTCCTGGAGCGGCTCCAGGAGGCTCTGCGCAGCCCCTCACCGGAGACGGACCCGTGCCTGGCCACCGGGGAGGGCTGGATCGCCGAGGAGGCGCTGGTTACCGGGCTGCTGTGTTTCCTGCTCTTCCCCGACGAACCGGTCACCGCGCTGCGCCGGGCCGCCTGCTCCGCCGGCGACTCCGACTCCATCGCCTGCCTGGCCGGCGCCTTCGCGGGCGCGTACGCCGGTTCCGACGCCTGGCCGACGGAGTGGGTGGACCGGATCGAGCACCGGAGCGAGCTGGTCACCCTCGGGGCGCTGTGGGACCACTGAGCCCGCTCACGCCAGCGTGATGGCGTCGCCCTTCACCGTGATCCGCCGCGCGGGCAGCGGCTCGGTCGCCGGGCCGCCCGTCACCGCGCCGTCGGCGATGTCGAAGCTGCTCCTGTGGCAGGCGCAGTTGACGGTGCCGTCGGCGACGGTCGCCACCACGCAGCGCTGATGGGTGCAGATCGCCGAGAAGGCCTTGAAGTCGCCCTGCGTCGGCTGCGTCACCACGAGCTTCTCGTCCTTGAAGATCTTGCCGCCGCCGACCGGGATGTCGGCCGTCTTCGCCAGCTCCTGACCGGGGGAGGAGGACGACGTACCGGGGTCGCCGCCGTCGTCCTGATCACCACAGCCGACGGCGAGCGCCGCCGCGCCCGTCGCGAGGAGAACCGTCCGGCGAGAGGCGGGAAGGGTCATGTCGTCACTCCGAAAGTGCGCGAGAAGCAGGGGAAGAGGCAGACGATGGGTCCGGAGGACAGAGTGACACAGAACGCCCGACCGTGACCGACGGCGGCAGAGCGGGTACGGGACCCGTCTCAGCGGGCGGGCACCGTGTTCCGGGCCGGTCCGGGCTGACTACGCTGGACGGCGAACACCGACTGAGCAAGTCGTCACCTACGTCAGCGAGGAGCAGCGCCGTGGCGGTACGAGCGGTCCGGGGAGCCGTCCAGCTGGACAGGGACGAGGCCGGACACATGGACGAGCAGGTCGGGGCGCTGCTCACCGCCGTCATGGAGCGCAACTCCCTCGGCGCCGACGACCTGATCAGCATCTGGTTCACCGCCACACCCGATCTGCACAGCGACTTCCCGGCCGCCGCCGCGCGCAAGCTGGGCATCGTCGACGTGCCGCTGATCTGCGCCCAGGAACTCGACATCCAGGGCGCCCTGCCCAGGGTCGTCCGCCTCCTCGCGCACATCGAGTCGGACCGGCCCCGCTCGGAGATCAACCACGTCTACCTCGGCGCCGCGGCCGCCCTGCGCAAGGACATCGCCCAGTGAGAACCGCCCTCGTCATCGGAACCGGACTCATCGGCACCTCCGCGGCCCTCGCCCTCGCCCGGCGGGGCGTCGTCGTCCACCTGGAGGACCACGACCCCGAGCAGGCCCGTACGGCGGCGGCGCTCGGCGCCGGAATCGACGAGGCCCCCCAGAGCCCGGTCGACGTCGCCGTCGTCGCCGCCCCGCCCGCCCATGTGGCCGCCGTGCTCGCCGACGCCATGCGCCGGGGTGTGGCCCGCGGCTACCTCGACGTGGCCAGCGTCAAGGGCGGACCGCGCCGGGAACTGGAGGCGCTCGGCCTCGACCTGTCGGCCTACCTCGGCACCCACCCCATGTCCGGCCGCGAGAAGTCCGGGCCGCTGGCCGCGACCGCCGACCTCTTCGAGGGCCGCCCCTGGGTGCTCACGCCGACCCGCGACACCGACACCGAGGTGCTCAACCTCGCCCTGGAGCTGGTCTCGCACTGCCGTGCCGTCCCCGTGGTCATGGACGCGGACGCCCACGACCGGGCCGTGGCGCTCGTCTCCCACATGCCCCACCTGGTCTCCAGCATGGTCGCCGCACGCCTCCAGAACGCCGAGGAGGCCGCCGTACGGCTGTGCGGACAGGGCATCCGGGACGTCACCCGGATCGCCGCCTCCGACCCCCGCATGTGGATCGACATCCTCTCCGCGAACCCCGGGCCGGTCGCCGACCTGCTCGGCGACGTCGCCGACGACCTCGACGAGACGGTCCGGGCGCTGCGGGCCCTGCAGTCCTCCGACGAGGGCAAGCGCCGCGAGGGCGCCGACGGCATCGAGGACGTCCTGCGGCGCGGGAACGCCGGTCAGGTCCGGGTCCCCGGCAAGCACGGGTCCGCTCCGCATGCGTACGAGGTCGTGGCGGTGCTCATCGACGACCAGCCGGGGCAGCTCGCCCGCATCTTCGCCGATGCCGGGCGGGCGGGCGTCAACATCGAGGACGTACGCATCGAGCACGCGACGGGACAGCAGGCGGGCCTGGTGCAGTTGATGGTCGAGCCCAAGGCGGTGGACATGCTGGGCGCGCGCTGCGGGAGCGGGGGTGGGCGCTGCGGCAGTAGGTACCCGGCGTCGGGGTGGGTGCCGCCGGGGCCGCGGGGACCGGGAAAGGCCCTCCCGGTGGCCGTCGGCCGGATGAGTGACCCGTACCCAGTAACCTTGTGCGGGGCGCATTCCCGTCCTGCAGCCCACCGCCTCGCACCAGGAAGGTGTCCTCCCGTGGAAAACGGCGCCGCCCAGCCCGTGATCGTCGCCATCGACGGTCCCTCCGGCACGGGCAAGTCGAGCACGTCCAAGGCCGTGGCCGCCCAGCTCGGGCTGAGCTACCTGGACACCGGCGCCCAGTACCGGGCGATCACGTGGTGGATGGTCAGCAACGGGATCGACATCGAGGACCCCACGGCGATCGCCGCCGTCGCCGGGAAGCCCGAGATCGTCTCCGGCACCGACCCGGCCGACCCGACGATCACGGTCGACGGCACCGACGTGGCCGGCCCGATCCGCACCCAGGAGGTCACCTCCAAGGTCAGTGCGGTGAGCGCCGTACCGGAGGTGCGGGCGCGGATCACCGAGCTACAGCGGTCGCTGGCGGCCTCCGCCGAGCGGGGCATCGTCGTCGAGGGGCGTGACATCGGGACGACCGTGCTGCCCGACGCCGATCTGAAGATCTTCCTCACCGCCTCGCCGGAGGCCCGGGCCGCCCGCCGCAGCGGTGAGCTGAAGGGCGCGGACGTGCAGAGCACCCGCGAGGCGCTGATCAAGCGGGACGCGGCCGACTCCTCGCGCAAGACCTCCCCGCTCGCCAAGGCGGACGACGCCGTCGAGGTGGACACCACCGAGCTGACGCTGACCCAGGTCATCGAGTGTGTGGTCACCCTCGTCGGGGAGAAGCGGGCGGCGAAGTGAGAGAACTGCCCTCGGAGCGGGGCGCGGAGGTCGGGCGGCGCATCGGCGTCGGCCTGATGTACGGGTTCTGGAAGCCGCGGGTGCTGGGCGCCTGGAAAGTACCGGCGACCGGGCCCGTGATCTTCGCCGTCAACCACTCCCACAACATCGACGGGCCGATGGTCATGGGCGTGGCGCCCCGGCCGACGCACTTCCTGATCAAGAAGGAAGCGTTCATCGGCCCCCTCGACCCATTCCTGACCGGGATCGGGCAGCTCAAGGTCGACCGGGACACCACCGACCGCAAGGCGATCACCCGCGCGCTCGGCGTGCTGGAGGCCGGCGGCGTACTCGGTATCTTTCCGGAGGGCACGCGGGGCGAGGGCGACTTCGCCTCACTGCGCGCGGGGCTCGCCTATTTCGCGGTGCGCAGCGGGGCGGCGATCGTCCCCGTGGCCGTACTGGGAAGCACCGAGCGGCGCGGACGGTTGTTCAAGGGGCTGCCCCCGCTGCGGTCCCGTGTCGACGTCGTCTTCGGCGACCCGTTCGAGGCGGGCGACGGCAGCGGGCGGCGTACGCGCAGGGCGCTGGACGAGGCCACCGAGCGCATCCAGAAGCAACTGGCCGCACACCTGGATCACGCCAGACGGCTCACCGGCCGGCCGGCGGACGCGGGATAGCGGCACAGCGGAACGAAAACGCCGGGCGTCCGGGCGGACGCTGGGCGACACTGAGTAGTGGATCAAACCGCCGAAAACGGGTGCTCCACCGATCACCACGAATGAACGCAGAGGTACGGACTTCATGAACGACCACATCCAGCCCGACGGCTCGGACTCCTTCGAGCACGACCACGGGGCACTCGGCGACGCCGAGTACGCGGAGTTCATGGAGCTCGCCGCGGTAGAGGGCTTCGACATCGAGGACGTCGAGGGAGCGATCGAGGCCGCCGGACACGGGCCGCTGCCGGTCCTCGCCGTCGTCGGCCGCCCCAATGTCGGCAAGTCGACCCTCGTCAACCGGATCATCGGGCGGCGCGAGGCCGTCGTCGAGGACAAGCCGGGCGTCACCCGCGACCGCGTGACCTACGAGGCCGAGTGGGCGGGCCGCCGCTTCAAGGTCGTCGACACCGGCGGCTGGGAGCAGGACGTCCTCGGCATCGACGCCTCCGTGGCCGCCCAGGCCGAGTACGCGATCGAGGCCGCCGACGCGGTCGTCTTCGTCGTCGACGCCAAGGTCGGCGCGACCGACACCGACGAGGCGGTCGTACGGCTGTTGCGCAAGGCCGCCAAGCCCGTCGTGCTGGCCGCCAACAAGGTGGACGGCCTGAGCGGCGAGGCGGACGCGGCCTACCTGTGGTCCCTGGGCCTCGGCGAGCCGCACCCCGTCTCCGCACTGCACGGCCGCGGCACCGGCGACATGCTGGACGCCGTCCTGGAGGCGCTGCCGGAGGCGCCCGAGCAGACCTTCGGCACAGCGGTCGGCGGCCCCCGCCGCATCGCCCTCATCGGCCGCCCGAACGTCGGCAAGTCCTCGCTGCTGAACAAGGTGGCCGGCGAGGAGCGCGTCGTCGTCAACGAGATCGCGGGCACCACCCGTGACCCGGTCGACGAGTTGATCGAACTGGGCGGTGTCATCTGGAAGTTCGTCGACACGGCCGGCATCCGCAAGCGGGTCCACCTCCAGCAGGGCGCCGACTACTACGCCTCGCTGCGCACCGCGGCCGCGGTGGAGAAGGCCGAGGTGGCGGTCATCCTGATCGACGCCTCCGAGTCGATCTCCGTGCAGGACCAGCGGATCGTCACCATGGCGGTGGACGCGGGCCGCGCGCTCGTCCTCGCCTTCAACAAGTGGGACACCCTCGACGAGGAGCGCCGCTACTACCTGGAGCGGGAGATCGAGACCGAGCTGGCCCAGGTGGCGTGGGCGCCGCGGGTGAACGTCTCGGCGCGCACCGGACGGCACATGGAGAAGCTGGTCCCGGCGATCGAGACCGCCCTGGCCGGCTGGGAGACCCGCGTCCCCACGGGCCGGCTGAACGCCTTCCTCGGTGAGCTGGTCTCGGCCCACCCGCACCCGATCCGGGGCGGCAAGCAGCCGCGCATCCTCTTCGGCACCCAGGCCGGCACCAAGCCGCCGCGGTTCGTGCTGTTCGCCTCCGGCCGTGTCACGCCTTGCGCCTGTCTGCCTCAGCCGCTCCGCCGGGGTGCCGGGGGCAGAGCCGGGACGTGGTGCATCCCGGTGGGCGTGTGCTGCCGGCCGGCCTGCCCGGCCTGCCCCAGCGGGCCGACCCGCTGCCACTGCGACTGAGGCTGTGCCTGTGCCTGTGCCTGTGCCTGAGACTGTTCCTGCGACGGCTGTCCGAGCCGGGCGCTCTGCGCGCCCGCGCTGTAGGCGCTGTACGAACTGCTGAACGACCCCGGCCGCGGCACCGAGTACGACCCCGTGCTGTACGGGATGTTCCCGAAGGCGGTGAACCCCAGCTCGTCCTCGCCGCTGCGGTCACCCGGCAGCGAGCGGAACGACTTGACGTACTCGGCGTAGAGCGCGTCGTAGATCGGCGTGGCCGAAGGGCCGCCATGGGAGTCCTGGGCCGGTCGCGCGGACGGGATCGGGTAGGACTGGCGGCGGGGAACGTCGTAGGTGTGCACGTATGTCCAAACGACGCGTGAGGTCAAGGGATGCGGCCGGTGGACGGCCTTCGGGGGCGCGGCGGTACGGCCGCGTCCCCGCCCTCCGGGCTCAGGTTCCGGCGAGGGGCAGCGCCGCCCCGACCAGCTTTCCGTTCGCCGCCGCCTTGTCCAGCGCGTCCCGCAGCAGGTCCTCCCTGGGCTGGCGACCGATCGACCCCACCGGTGCCGCGAACATCAGCACCTGCTGGTGCTTGTTGGCGGCGGCCCGCCAGCCCTCCGTCACCTGCAACGGCTGGTGGGCCTGCCACCAGGCCACCGGCTGGCCGCCGTTGACCGAGGGCTGGAGCACCGCGTGCAGCTGGCCCATCGCCAGCAGCACGGACCAGCCGTGCTGCACGGGCGGTGCCTCGGTCAGCTCGGACAGCGGCATGAAGCCCTGCTCGATGAGCAGGGGCAGGAAGTCGTCGCCGATGTCGGTGGCGCCGGGCCGCACGATGGGCGCGGTCGGCTCCACGACCAGGGCCGGGTGCAGTTCCCCGGCGATCAGGACGAGTCCGCTCGTCACGCCGAGCACGGCCTGCTCGGGCACGACCTTGTCGGCGTCCAGGTCGACGGTGTCGCCGCTGATCGAGCGGACGGCGCCCTGGAGCTGCTCCTCGGTGACCTGGACGACCTGGGAGGGCAGGCAGGAGGAGTGGGCGAAGGCGAGGACGGCGGTCTCGTCCCCGATGAACAGGACGGTGCTGGTGCGCTCGTGCTCGGAGTCGCCCGGGGTGCGGCAGGACGTGCAGTCGTAACTGCCCGGGGCGTTCTCTCCGGCGAGCAGCCGGTCGGCTTCTTCGGCGCCGATCTCGGCGCGTACCTCGTCGCTGACGTCGAGCATGCGCGGCACGGGTGACTCCCTCGGATGCGGTGCGTGGGCGGGCCGGGTGGCTCCCCGGCTCATGCAGAAGACAACGGGCGAGTTGTGGTGGGGGTCACGCTGCACGGCGAAGCGAATCGAACCGGCCTGCGCGCAGGGTCACCTGACGTGCGGAATCGGCCACTCAACGTCAAGTAACGAGAGGGTCACGGAGGTTGGGTGTGTGAGGTGGGGCACAGGGTCGCCGGGAGGGCGGTCGACAAATCCCGAAATCGGGAAATGAAGTGGGTGTCCGGATCTCGCTGATACCGCCGGTAACGGCGAACTGGCCTGGGGAGACCGGGAGTTGATTGATAACGGGCTGTCGGAGACCTAGATTGCTCGGCCGTGTGCAGCGAGCACCGCCCGGGTACGTCCGTCGGCCGCGCAGAGCCGGACGGCGCCAGCACCACCGCCGACGGACGGGGCGGAGCACGACGACCGCGTTCCCGCGCGGACGTCGTGCTCCGCTCAGGGGGAGCCCGGGTTCGTAGAGAGGGGTCCACATGTCCGAATGTGCCGACAACACCCGCGTCGACGGTCGCGCCGCCAAGGCGCGTACGACAGCGGTCCTCGCCGGGGCGGCGCTTCTCGCCCCCCTCGGACTGCTGGCCACCGGCGGAGACGCCGCCGCGGCGGACGCCGGAGTGTGGGACCGCATCGCCCGGTGCGAGAGCGGCGGCAACTGGCACATCGACACCGGCAACGGCTACTACGGCGGGCTCCAGTTCTCCCCGTCCACATGGCGCGCCTACGGCGGCACGGCCTACGCGCCGACCGCCGACCGGGCCACCAGGGAGCAGCAGATCGCCGTCGCCACCAAGGTCCAGCGCTCCCAGGGCTGGGGCGCGTGGCCGACCTGCTCGACACGCGCCGGGGCCTCCGGCAGCGCTCCCGCGGTCGACGGTGGTTCGGTCGGTGGCGGCTCCTCGGAGAGCGGCTCGTCCGCGAGCGGGTCGACGAAGAGCGGCTCGTCCACGAACGGTTCGGCCACGAGCGGCTCCCCGAAGGCGGCCGACGCCGCCGAGCGTTCCACCGGGCACGGCTCCCACGACACGTCCGCCCGTGGCGACGGGGAGCACACCGTCCGCAGGGGCGACACGCTCGGCACGATCGCCGCGCGCCACGGAACCACCTGGCAGCGCGTCTACGCCGCGAACAAGGCGGCCATCGGCGGTAACCCCGACCTGATCATGCCCGGCCTGCGCCTGAACTTCTGACGCGAGCGGGCCCCGCGCCCCGTCCGGCGTGCACACCGGGCGGGGCCGCCCGGTGTGCACGCGACTCCGCCTGGTGGTTCCTCCGCCAGCGCTGTGCCCGGACGGCGGGCCGGGGAGGTCGTCCACTTCGGGGAGCGTCCGAAGCCCTCAGGGGCCCCGCTTCGCCCGCACCGCACGGGTGTCGGCGAGCTGTCGCCATGATGCTCGCGCCGCCCCGCGCCGCCCGGCGGGAGCGTACGGAGGTTGTGTGGGGAAGCCGTGTATTTCCTATGAGGGTCAGGCTCCTGCTGCACCCTGCGGAATCGGAATGGAACAGGTCCGGGAGCGGTTCTCCGGGAACTTTTCGCCGGTTTTCGCCGGGCAATTGAAGGGGTCGGCACGACACGCGGAAATGCCGATCGAATACCTGCGAAAGGCGTACGGAACCGCCCGTTCGTGTGATGGGGCAGAACCCAAACGCGTGTCGTGGTCCTGTGACAGAAGTGTGACCGAGGTGATCCACATCTCCCGTCCGGGGTTCCCGGAACGGCGGGTCCGGCCTAGCGTTACGGGTATGGCACCGATTCCCACTCCGCCTGCGGAGCCCCAGGACAGTCCGGACGGATATGTCGGCCTCGAGAACGACCGGGCCGAGCGGCTCGCCCGTGAGCGGGGATGGTCGACGGTGCGCTCGCTGGCACCCGGGACGATCATCACCATGGAGTACCGGGTGGGGCGGCTGAACTTCGAGGTGCGCGAGGGCCGGGTGACGCGGGCCTGGAAGGGCTGAGGCGCGCGGGGCCGGGTCTGTGCGTACCGGTGGCCCCGCGCGAAGCGGGTCAGCCGCCGCTCAAGGGGCGGGCGGCCGGGGTGTTCGGGCCGTGCGGGGTGTTCGGGCCGTGCGCAAGCCGGTCCGCGTGCGGCGGGCGGCGGCTGCCGACCGGGGTGACGGGGGCACGGTCCGAGCGGGCCGTGTGCGGGCCGGGGGACGACAGCGGCACCGGTCGCCGGCCGGCCGGGGCGCGCTGCTTGAGCGGCACGGCCACCGGGACCGGGGTCGGCGCGGGCGCCGTACCCGTGCGGCGGGCGCGCCAGCGGTCGCGCAGCGTGAAGATCCAGGCCTCGGTGCGGGCGATCAGCGGCTCGCACCAGGGCAGTGCCAGCAGGATCAGCAGACCGGCGGCCCAGCCGAGGACCACGTCGCTCAGCCAGTGCGTACCGAGGTAGACCGTGGCGAGACCGACGCCGAGCGAGGTCACCGCGGAGAGGGCCGACAGCCAGCGGCGGGCTCGCGGGGTGGAGGCCAGATACGCCAGGATGCCCCAGGTCACGACCGCGTTGGCGGTGTGGCCGCTGGGAAATATATCGCCGCCCAGACCCATCTCGTTCGAGCCGATGGTGGTGGCGTAGTGAGGGCCGAGACGGCCCATGCCGATCTTGGCGGCGCCGACCGTGATGTTCAGCAGCAGCAGCGACGCACCGAGCGTGAGCAGCGGCCGCAGGGTGTGCTGGCGCCAGGATCTCCAGCCGAGCCAGGCGCAGATCATGACGGCGGTGGGGCCGCGCTGGCCGAGGACCACGTAGTAGTCGACGAACCAGTGGATTTCGGACCACTGCTGGTACGGCCGGAAGAACATGACCTGCCAGTCGAGGCGGACCAGCCACGAGGTGATCACCACGAGCCACACGATGGCCAGGTAGAAGGCCAGGGTCGCCGAGAACAGCGCGACCCGGTGCCTGCTCATCCGCGGCACGTCGATGTGGGCCGGCCGTTCCGGCTCACGGTCCAGCCTTGCGAACACCCGGTCCAGACGGGTGAGGTTTTGTTCGGTACGCACCCAATCGACGTTACAGCGGGTGAGTGCAGTTCCCCGCCGAATCCACGGCTTTGTGATGACGATGTGATGTGGGATTGCTCTCAGAAGGGCGCTTATTCCACCGGAATCCGCAATCCCCGAACGCTGTTCCGTTCAATTCCTTTGATCATTCCGGAGGGCAGTTTTAGCTGACTTTTGAATGCGTTCACCGAATGCATGGCCGCCATTCCCCGTCCGCTCACCCGGCCGCCCGGAGTGGTCAGGGCGGACCCGAGCCGTTCAGCCACCACGCGCCGTACAGCGCCGACGCCACCGCGACACCGCCCACGACCAGCGCCGATCGCCAGGGCCGCAGCCGGGCGAGGGCCAGGGCGAGGGGGAACAGCGCGGGGAAGGCGGGCAGCAGCAGCCGCGGCTTCGAGCCGAAGTAGCTCGACGCGCACAGCGCCAGGGCGAGGACGGTTCCCGTGTACACCAGCAGGGGGAGCGGTTGGCGCCCGCGCACCCCGGCGACGTACAGCCGGATCAGCAGGGCGACGCCGATGATCAGGGCCAGGCCGGCGAGGGCCGACGGAATTGACGTGAACTTGTCCATGATGAAGCGGGCGAAGGCGTAACCGCCGTCGAAACCGTTGCGCCAGCCTGCCTGGACGTCGAGATAGCCGAGAGGGCCCTTCCCGGTGCGGTGGCCGACCCAGAGGACGTAGCCTGCCGCGCCCAGGGGCGCGAGGAGGAGACCGAGGGCACGTGAGGCGACGTGAGCGCCCCCCGCGTCCGCCGTGCTCCGCTCGCGCCCGAACGAGACCACGCCCGCCACCCACACCGCGGCCACCACGGCGAGTCCCACCGGGCGGGTCAGGCCGGCCAGTGACGCCAGCAGACCGGCGACCACCCAGCGCCCGGTGAGGACCGCGTACAGCGACCAGGCGGCCAACGCGGTGAACAGCGACTCGCTGTACGCCATCGACTGCACGATGCCGACCGGCAGCACCGCCCACAGCAGGACCGCGCACACTCCCGCCCGGCGCCCGTACAGGCGGTCGGCGACCGCGAAGATCCCCCAGGCCGCGGCGAGCGAGGCGAAGAGGGAGACGGCGAAACCGGCGTCGGCGTACGACAGCGGGGTCACCGCCGCCCCCAGGCGCTCCAGCCACGGCAGCAGCGGGAAGAAGGCCAGGTCGGAGTGGACGTCACCGTTCGGCAGACGCACCTCGTAGCCGTAACCCAGCTCGGCGACCCGGCCGTACCACAGGGAATCCCAGCGGGCCGTCAACAAGGTGTACGCGCTCTTGTCCCGCGCGGCGCTCCACGCGGCGAGGGCCAGCAGCCCCAGGACGCGCACGGCCGCGTACCCCAGGAGGGCGGGGGCCGCCCGGCGCAGGGTCGCTGGGCGGGGTGGCGCCGCGCGGGTCTCGAGATCGGTCACGGAGCGATTATCGGCGGGGCCCGGAAGCGGAGGGTGCGCCGGGGTGCGACGGGCCGTGAGGGGAGTGGCGTACGCCACATGGTTGTCCATGGGCTGTGAGAGGTCCGCCACGTGGACGACGCGCGAACTCGCGTACGCTGCGTGTCACTCGTCGTTCGCTGCGCGGGCCGGAGACCACCGCTTCTCTCCGGCCGAGCCCCGGGGAGTCCCCACCCCGCGAGCCCGCCGAACCCGAGGAAACTCTGGGAGGTACGTTCATGTCCGGGACGACCACGGCCGCCGTTCGGCTGCGCCGTCGGGCGGCCGGGGCCGGTGCCAACCGCTGGGTCGTACTGGTGGTGCTGTGCGTCAGCCTGCTCCTGGTCGCCGTCGACGCGACCGTGCTGCACGTGGCGGTGCCCGCCGTCACCGAGGACCTCCGGCCCGGCGGCATCGAGCTGCTCTGGATCGTCGACACCTATCCCCTGGTCTGCGCCTCGCTGCTGATCCTCTTCGGCACGCTCGGCGACCGGGTCGGCCGCAGAAGGGTCCTGCTGCTCGGTTACATGCTGTTCGGCGTGGCCTCCGCGATGGCGGCGTTCGCCGGCACCGCCGAGGTGCTCATCGTCGCGCGGGCGCTGCTCGGTGTCGGCGGCGCGATGATCATGCCCGCCACGCTGTCGATCCTGCGCCAGGTCTTCCCCGACCGGCGGGAGAGGGCGCTCGCGATCGGCGTCTGGAGTGCGGTGGCCGCGGTCGGCGCCGCGGTCGGCCCGCTGCTCGGCGGCTTCCTGCTGGAGCACTTCTGGTGGGGCTCGGTCTTCCTCGTCAACATCCCCCTGATGCTGGTCAGCCTGCCGGTGGGGCGGCTGCTGCTGCCCGAGTCGAAGGGCTCGGGCGAGGGGCCGTGGGACGTCATGGGCGCGCTGATGGCCGCCGCCGGCCTGTTCGGCGCCGTCCTGGGCGTGAAGCGGCTGGGCGGTGGCGAACTGGGTCCGTTCACCCTGGTGCCGCTGGCGGTGGGCGCGCTGCTGATCGTGTTGTTCGTACGGCGTCAGCGACGGCGCCGGCATCCCCTGGTGGACCTGCGGATGTTCGCGCGGCCCGCGTTCAGTACGGCGGTGGGGTGCATCGTGCTGGCGATGCTGGCGCTGGTCGGTCTGGAACTGATCGCGGCGCAGTACCTCCAGCTGGTGCTGGACCTGTCCCCGCTGGAGACGGGCCTGCGACTGCTGCCGCTGACCTTCGCGGCGATGGCCGCCGGGCTCGCCGGGGCGCGGCTGCTGCGGCGCTTCGGGCCACGGCGGACGGTGTGCGCCGGGTTCTGCCTCACGGCCGCCGCGGTCGTCATGCTCACCTCGATGGGCGGGACGGACAACGCGGGGCTGCTGCTGGCCGGGTTCCTGTTGCTGGGGTTCGGGCTGGAGACGACGCTGTTCGGGGCGTACGAGTCGATGCTGAGCGAGGCTCCGCCGGAGCAGGCGGGCGGGGCGGCGGCGATCGGGGAGACGTCGTACCAGCTGGGCGCCGGGATCGGGATCGCGCTGCTGGGCAGTGTGATGAACGCGGCCTACGCGCCGGGGCTGTCGTCGGTGCCGGGGGTGCCGGCCGAGGCGTCGGCCGCGGCGGGGAACTCGCTGGGCGAGGCCTACCAGGTCGCCGGGCGGCTCGGGGGGCCGGCCGGGGAGGTCCTGCGGCAGACGGCGCGGGACTGTTTCGTGCACGGACTGCATGTGACGCTGATGGTGAGCGCGGGGCTGCTGCTGCTCGGCGCGGTGATGGCGCTGCGCCTGCCGCGGGAGATGCAGTGCGAGGCGGCTGCGGTGGAGCTGCCGTCGCCGCGCGAAGCCGTGCCGTCGCGCGTATCGGCCTGACGGCCGGCCGACTCCCGCCCCGGCACCGCGCGTGACCGCCGCGGGGTTCGGCGTCGTCGGCGGCTCTGCGCGCTTGTCGAGGAGTGGAGGGCTGGACGGAGGAGTGGGGCGTGGCGGGGGTGGGGCGTGGGTGGGGGCTGGACGGGGTTCGCCGGGCGTCGTAACGTCGGGGGAGTCGCGTGACTAGCGGTGCTAGTTTTCTGGTTTCGGAGGGAATCATGTCGTCGTCCCCGGGGTCCGTGCTGCCTCCGTTCGATCCGTCCGACCCCCTGGGGATCGACGATCTCCTGAGTGACGAGGACCTCGCCGTGCGGGACACGGTGCGCGGCTGGGCCGCGACCGGGTGCTGCCGTACGTCGCCGAGTGGTACGAGAAGGGCGAGCTGCCGGGGATCCGGGAGCTGGCGCGGGAGCTGGGCGGGATCGGAGCGCTCGGCATGTCCCTCACGGGATACGGCTGCGCCGGGGCCAGTGCGGTGCAGTACGGGCTGGCCTGTCTGGAGCTGGAGGCCGCCGACTCCGGGATCCGCTCCCTCGTCTCCGTCCAGGGCTCCCTCGCGATGTACGCCATCCACCGGTTCGGCAGCGAGGAGCAGAAGCAGACCTGGCTGCCGCGCATGGCCGCCGGCGAGGTCATCGGCTGCTTCGGCCTGACCGAGCCCGACCACGGCTCCGATCCGGCCGGCATGCGGACCCGGGCCAAGAAGGACGGCTCGGACTGGGTCCTCGACGGACGCAAGATGTGGATCACCAACGGGTCCGTCGCGGGCGTCGCCGTGGTGTGGGCCCGGACGGAGGACGGCATCAGGGGCTTCGTCGTGCCCACCGACGCCCCCGGGTTCTCCGCGCCCGAGATCAAGCACAAGTGGTCCCTGCGGGCCAGTGTCACCAGCGAACTCGTGCTGGACGGCGTACGGCTGCCCGCCGACGCCGTGCTGCCGGAGGTCGTCGGCCTCAAGGGTCCGCTCAGCTGTCTGTCGCACGCCCGGTACGGGATCGTCTGGGGCGCGATGGGGGCGGCACGGGCCTGCTTCGAGACCGCCGTCGACTACGCGAAGTCACGTGAGCAGTTCGGGCGGCCGATCGGTGGCTTCCAGCTCACCCAGGCCAAACTCGCCGACATGGCGGTGGAACTGCACAAGGGGATTCTGCTCGCCCACCACCTGGGGCGGCGCATGGACGCCGGCCGCCTGCGTCCCGAGCAGGTCAGTTTCGGCAAGCTCAACAACGTGCGGGAGGCGATCGAGATCTGCCGTACGGCGCGGACGATCCTCGGGGCCAACGGGATCTCCCTCGAATACCCCGTCATGCGGCACGCGACCAACCTGGAGTCGGTGCTGACCTACGAGGGCACCGTCGAGATGCACCAGCTCGTGCTGGGCAAGGCGCTCACCGGACTCGACGCCTTCCGCTGACCCCGGGAGGGGGCAGGGCCGGCGAGCGGCCCTGCCTCAGCTCTGGTTGAAGAAGCCGTCCGCGCGGTGCGCGGCCGGGTCCCCGCTGACGATCTCGGTGTTGGCGGGGCTGAGCAGGAACACGCGGGTCGAGACCCGCTCGATGGAACCACGCAGGCCGAAGATCAGCCCGGCCGCGAAGTCGACGACGCGCTTGGCGTCGCCGGCCTCCATGGCGGTGAGGTTCATGATGACCGGGACGCCGTCACGGAACAGTTCGCCGATCGCCCGTGCGTCCCGGAAGCTGTCCGGGGTCACGGTGCCGATCCGGCGGCCCTTCTGCTCGGCCGCGTCGTTGGCGACCTTGACCCGCGGGTCGGTCACCCAGGCGTCCCCGGAGTCGGTCCCCTCGGAATAGTCGTCGTCGTAGTAACGCTCGTCATCGTTGTTGTCGTCGACGAGGCCAAGCCAGGCACTTGCCTTGCGTACCGATCCCATGGACGCCTCCTCTCACAGCGGTCATTCTTGCTTTCCGCATTCCCCATGGTCGTCCATGATGCGGATGTCGCGCCAAGTGGTTAGACGCCGCGCGGGGGGTTTGTGACGGTACTGGTGCACAGTCGATCCGTCGAGAGTCCATGTGCCCCAAGGGTCGAGACCTACACGGCTGCTGACTGTGAGTGAAATATGATTGTTCGCGGCGTACGGGTGAGCGGTGGTGCGGACGGGTGAACGGGCGAGCCATTCCCGCGTGACAATCGGTCGATACGATGCGGCAGCCCATGGCGGTGTCGACGCCGCTCGATGTCGTGGGCATCAACGGAAAATCACGGGGGATCAGACATGTTCGGGATAGTGAGGCCGTGCCGGCACCGGCTCGGCGAAGGGCTCAAGACCCAGTGGATGGCGCACCTGTGCGGGCTCTGCCTCGCCCTGCGGCGCGACCACGGCCAGTTCGCGCGGATCGTCACCAACTACGACGGCCTGCTCGTCTCGGTCCTGACGGAGGCTCAGGCCGAGCGGGCCGACGGATGGCGGCGTACGGCCGGACCCTGTCCGCTGCGCGGTATGCGCTCCGCGTCCGTCGCCCAGGGTGAGGGGGCCCGTCTCGCGGCGGCCGTCTCGCTGGTGCTGGCCGCCGCCAAGGTGCGTGACCATGTCGCCGACGGCGACGGGCTGCTGGCCCGCCGTCCGGTCGCCCTGGCCGCGCGTCGCGTGGCCACGAGCTGGGGGCGGGCCGGTGCGCGCGGCGGGTCCGCCGTCGGATTCGACACGGCGGTCCTGGTGGACGCCGTGGACCGGCAGGTCGGCATCGAGGGCCTCGCCGGGCCCGGCACGCCGCTGCTGACCGTCACCGAGCCGACCGAGACGGCCACCGCCGCGGCCTTCGCGCACACCGCGATCCTGGCGGGCCGGCCCGGCAACGCCCAGCCGCTCGCCGAGGCCGGCCGTCTCTTCGGCCGGCTCGCTCATCTCCTCGACGCGGTGGAGGACCGGGAGACCGACGCCGCCTCGGGCGCCTGGAACCCGCTCACGGCCACCGGGACCTCCCTCGTGGAGGCCCGGCGCTCGCCGACGACGCCGTGCACGGCATTCGCCTGGCGCTGCGCGACGCCGAGTTCACGGACGCCCGGCTCGCCCATGTGCTGCTCGTGCACGAGCTGCGCACCTCGGTGGACCGGGCCTTCGGCACCGTCTCGTGCGGACATGCGCAGACGGTGGAGCAGCACGGGCCGGACCTGTACGGGCCGCCGCCGGGCAACCCGTACGCCCCGTCCGGTCCCGGCAGTCCACCGCCGCCCCCGCAGCCACCGCACCGTGACCGGCGCGGCCTCCTCACCGGGTGCCTGGTGTGGGCCGGCCTCGCCTGTACGTGCCAGATGTGCTGCGGCACGTACGAGGACCCGTGGACCCGGGAACCCAAGGAGGGTCTGTGCCAGCGCTGCGAATGCGATGACTGCTGCGAGGGCTGTGACTGTTGCGGGAAGTGCTGCGACGGCTGCTGTTGCGACGGCTGCGGCTGCGACTGCTAGGGCCTGTCGTTCGGATCAGGTCGCAGGAAGTCGACGGCGCTGTGCAGTGCCGGTGGGCGGGTCCGGTGCGTGCGGCCGCAAGGCGGAGGAGGGTGTCGACGCGGAGCGTCGGCAACCGACGACGACGCGGAAGATGCGCGTGCCGGACCCCGCGTCTGCGGCGTGAGCCAAACGACAGGCTCTGGTCCGGCCCTTCTCCGGTCGGTCCCTCCCGGTCCGGCCCCTGACCGTCCTCAGTCCTTCAGTTCGGGCGGGGAGATCCGCGACTTCTCGATCGCCGAGCCCGTCGTGCCCCACTTCTCGAGGATCCTGGCGTAGGTGCCGTCGGCGATGAGTCTGTCGACGGCCGCCCGGAAGGCGGGGGCCAGCTTCGTGCCCTTCTCGAAGGCGAAGCCGACGTCGAGACGGCGGAACTCGTTGAGGAACTTCAGGCCGTCCTGCTGGGCGACGGCGTAGCGCAGTCCGTTGATGGTGGACATCACGACGTCGCTGCGGCCCTGCTGGACCGACGACCAGACCGCGCCCTGCTCGCTGTACGTCTGTACCTTGTACGCCTTCTTCCCGGCGTCCGCGCAGACGTGCTTGTTGTCCTCCAGGGTGGCCTCGAACGTGGTGCCCGCGCCGGTGGCGATGTTCAGGCCGCACAGTTGCCTCAGGTCGGTCACCTTCGTGAGCTTGCTGTCCTCGCGGGTGGCGAAGCCCTGGCCGTCGTTGATGTAGGTGACGAAGTCGATGGTCCGCAGGCGCTCGGTGGTGACGCCGAAGTTGCCGATGCCGACGTCGTACTTGCCGCTGCCGAGCGCGGGCAGGATCGCCTCGAAGCTCGCCTTCTGGGTGCGCAGTTCGAGCCCCAGCACCTTGGCGACGGCCTGGGCGAAGTCGATGTCCTGGCCGGCCAGGGTCCTGCCGTCGTCCAGGTAGCTGGTGCCCGGTGGGGTGCCGCCGACGGTCACGGCGACGGTCACGCCGCTCACCCCGGGGGGCAGCAGCGCCGCGGCCTTCACATCCTTGGGGATGGCGGACACGACGTCCTCGGTGGGGATCGCGCCGGACTCGGCGGCGGCCTGGGCCGTGCCGCCGGACCTACTGCCGTCCGAACCGGAGCCGCAGGCGGTGAGCAGCAGGGTCACCGACGTGATCAGGGCAAAGGGGGCGAAAATGCGCCTGTGTGAGCGCGTGGACGTACGCATCGTGTGCGGTCTCCAAGACAGCGGAAAGGGAGGAGGGAGGCGCGGGCCGAGGGGAGGGGGCGCGGGTGAAGGCAGAGCTGGGGGAGGGGAGAACGCGAAAAGGGGTGCCCTGGAACCAGGGCACGCAGGGGGTCAGCTCAACAGGAAGAGGACCACACTCGACCGAAGTCGATGTGGGAGCGCGTGACCAGCCACTGCTGTGGATGCATGGGCCAAGTGGAACAGGCATCCGGTGGTGCGTCAACTGGCTTGAGATGTACGGCTCACAGTGTGGACGACCTTGACAGCGGGGGGAAACGCCGCCGTACTCTCGGTGGACGGCCTCGCTGAGGGGCTCGGCCGTACGGCGCCGCGCGGCGCATCGGTGTGAAGGCACCCACCCGTGTTCGACTCGAAGTCACGGAGCCTTCGCATGTCTTCCGACACCCTCGCCAAAGCCTCCGCCGCACCGGACGTGCCGGAGCACGCGGACGCCCTGCGGATCGTCCCGCACCGCCGTCTCGGACAGTGGACGGCCGCAGCCGCCGTCCTGGTCCTGCTCGGCCTCGCCGTCAACTCCGTCCTGCGCAACGAGGCGTTCCGCTGGGACCTCGTCGCGGACTACTTCACCTCCGACTCCGTGTTGCGCGGACTGTGGCTCACGCTCTGGCTGACGGCGGTGGTGATGGTGCTCGGCTTCGCCCTCGGCACGCTGCTCGCCGCGGGCCGGCTGTCCGCCAACCCCGTTCTGCGTTCGGTCAGTTGGGGATACGTCTGGCTGTTCCGGTCGATCCCGATCCTGGTGCAGCTGCTGCTGTGGTTCAACATCGGGGCGCTGTACCCGCAGCTGTTCGGGGTGAGGACGGTGAACCTGTTCACCCCCGTCGCCGTCGCGATCATCGGACTCACCCTGCACGAGGCCGCCTACGCGGCCGAGGTGGTGCGTGGCGGGATCCTCTCCGTCGACCGCGGGCAGATCGAGGCCGCGCAGGCGCTCGGGCTCAGCCGGTGGCGCCGCTGGTGGCGGATCGTGCTGCCGCAGGCCATGCGCTCCATCGTGCCGCCGGCCGGGAACATGCTGATCGGCACCCTCAAGGGCACCTCCATCGTCAGCGTCATCGCCGTCCAGGACCTGCTGTTCTCGGTACAGCTCGTCTACCACCGCACCTACCAGGTGATCCCGCTGCTGATGGTGGCCACCGTCTGGTACACGGTCGTCACCTCGCTGCTCGGCGTCGGCCAGCACTACGTGGAGAAGTACTACGCGCGCGGTTCGGAGCGCGCCCGATGAGACACTCCCTGGTGATCGTCGGGGCCGGACCGCGGGGGACCGGTCTCATCGAGCGGATCGCCGCCAACGCACCTGAGCTGTACGGCGGTCCGGGCCTCGACATCCATCTCGTCGACCCCCATCCGCCGGGCGCCGGACGCGTCTGGCGGGCCGCGCAGTCACCGCTGCTGTGGATGAACTCGCACGCCGAGGACGTCACCATGTTCACCGACGACACGGTGGACATGGCCGGACCCGTCCGCGAGGGGCCCACCCTGCACGAGTGGGCCGGCATCGACGGCCGTACCTTCGCCGACCGGCAGCTCCAGGGCGGCTATCTGCGCTGGGTGCACGAGCGGGCGGTGGCCGCGCTGCCCCCGTCCGTCACGGTCCACCACCACCCGTGCCGCGCCCTGCGGGTCGGCGGACCGCGCGCGGGCCGCCAGCAGGTGTGGCTGGAGGACCACCCCCGGCCGCTCCCGGCCGACCTCGTCGTCCTCGCCCTCGGCCATCTCGACGCGGAACCCGACCACGAGCAGCGGGCGTTGACGGCGTACGCGGTCGAGCACGGGCTGGTGCACCTCCCGCCGGACTTCACCGCCGACAGCGACCTGTCCGCGCTGCGGCCCGGCGAACCCGTCCTGGTCCGCGGCTTCGGCCTCGCCTTCGTCGACCTGATGGTGCTGCTCACCGAGGGCCGCGGCGGACGCTACGAGGGCGACACCTACGTCCCCTCGGGGCGGGAACCGGTGCTGCACGTCGGCTCGCGGCGCGGAGTGCCGTACCACGCGAAGATCGGGTACGACTGGAGCGGGGAACGGCCGCCGTTGCCGAGGTTCCTCGGCTCCGCCGAGACCGCGGAACTGCTCGCCAGGCCCCAGGGGTTCGACTTCCGGCGGGACGTGTGGCCGCTCGTCGAGAAGGAGCTGGGGTTCGCCCACTACCACCGGCTGTTCGCCGCCCACCCCGAGCGCACGGCGATCGCCTGGACCGACTTCGAGGAGAAGTACGCCGCCGCCGGGGACGCCGCCGAGCGGGAGACCCTCGTGGCGTCCGCCGTGCCCGATCCGGGCGACCGGCTCGACCTGGCCGCACTCGACCGGCCGCTGGACGGGGTGCGGTACGGGTCCTCCGAGGAGTTCCAGGAAGGGCTGCGGGCGTACGTCGAGGCCGATCTGAGCCGCCGTCATGATCCACGCCACAGTCCCGACCTGGCCGTCTTCCTCGGGCTGCTGTCCGTCTACGGGCAACTCGTGCGGCTCGGGGACACCGGGTCCTGGTGGCACGGCTTCTTCAGCCACCTGGCCTCCGGTCCGCCCGGCCCCCGGCTGCGGCAACTGCTCGCGCTGTCCCGGGCGGGGGTGCTGAACTTCGTCGGCGCCGACATGGCCGTACGGGCCGAGGACGGCGTGTTCCGGGCGTCGAGTCCCACCGTGCCCGGGTGCACGGTCGAGGCTCGGGCGCTGGTCGAGGCCCGGCTGCCCGGGCCGACGGTCCGGCGCGCCCGGGACCCGCTGCTGCGCGCACTGCACCAGGAGGGCGTCGCCGAGACCCCGGACGGGCTGCTGCGGGTGGACCGTGTCGACGGGCGGATCCTGGACCGGAACGGTGAGCCGCATCCCCGGCGCTTCGCGCTCGGGCCGCACACCGACGGGCGGACGCCGGGCGCGTTCACCCGGCCGCGCACGGGCGGGCCCGCGTTCCGGCAGAACGACGCCACCGCGCGGGCCGCCCTGGTCTTCCTGCGCGACCTGGGCTGTTCCGCCGTCGGCTGACCCACGCGCCCGTCAACCCACCCTCACACGAAGGATTCACGCCATGAGTGTCATGGTCGACATCAGGTCGGTCCACAAGAGCTTCGGCTCGCTGGAGGTCCTCAAGGGCATCGACCTGTCGGTGCGCGCCGGAGAGGTCACCGTCGTCCTCGGCCCCTCCGGCTCCGGCAAGTCGACGCTGCTGCGCACCATCAACCACCTGGAGAAGGTGGACCGGGGCGCGATCACCGTGGACGGCGTGCTCGTCGGCTACCGGCGGTCCGGCAACCGGCTGTACGAGCTGCCCGAGCGGGAGGTGCTGCGCCGGCGCACCCGGATCGGGTTCGTCTTCCAGAACTTCAACCTGTTCCCGCACCTCACCGTCCTCGACAACGTCATCGAGGCACCGGTGTCCGCGCTGAAGCGGCCGCGCGGGGAGGCGGTGGAGGCGGCGCGCCGGCTGCTCGAGCGGGTCGGGCTCGCCGACAGGGCCGACGCCTACCCGAGGCAGCTGTCCGGCGGTCAGCAGCAGCGGGTCGCCATCGCGCGGGCGCTCGCGCTGGAACCCGGGCTGCTGCTGTTCGACGAGCCGACGTCCGCGCTCGACCCGGAGCTGGTGGGCGAAGTCCTCGACGTGATCCGCGACCTGGCGCTCCAGGGCAGGACGATGATCGTCGTCACGCACGAGATCGGCTTCGCACGCGAGGTCGCCGACACGGTCGTGTTCATGGACGACGGCCGGATCGTCGAGCAGGGGCCGCCGACGGAGGTGCTGGAGCGGCCGAGGGAGGAGCGGACGCGGCTGTTCCTCTCCAAGGTGCTGTGAGGCGGGGTCCGGTGGGCCGCGGCTTCGCGTGCCGGGGGAGGCGGGTGTGGCGATGACGGCATCGTCCGTGCGGGGGCTGCCGCATCTGGCGGCCGCCGTCGATCTGCCGGGGGTGTACGACGTCGGTGCCCACGTCGAGCTGATCCGGCTCGCCGAGCGTGGCGGGCTCGACTTCGTCACCCTGGACGACCGCCCCGCGGGACCCGGACCGGGTCTCGACGCGGTGGCCGTGCTGTCGCGGGCGGCGCCCGCCACGCACCGCGTCGGCCTGGTGCCCAGGGTCACCGGCCCGCACACCGGTTCCGTCGACGTCGAGTCCGCGGTCGCCGCCCTGGACCGGGTCGGCCGGGGGCGGGCCGGCCGGCGGATCGACGTGTCGGGCGGCGAGACGCCTCTTCACGCCGTGCCTTCCCCGCAGTGGCACCCCGTGCGCGTGGCCGACGCCATCGACGGACCCGCCCGCCGTACCGCCGCCCGGTACGCCGACGTCGTCCTGGCGCCGGTGACGAGCCGTGCGCAGGCCCGGTCGGTGCGCGAGCAACTGCGGTCCGAGGCGGCCGGGTTCGGCCGGGCGCCCGATTCCCCGCGGGTGCTGGCGGCGCTGCTGATCGACCTCGGCGACGGCGAGCACGCCGCCGATCCCGGTCACGGCGGGGGCGGGCCCCGTCCGAGCGCACGGGGCCCGCTCTACCGGGGCGGTCCCGTCGACCTCGCCGACCTGATCGCCTCCTGGCACCGGGAGGGTGCCGTCGACGGCTTCCACCTCACCCCGGTCGAACCGCGCCGGGATCTGGAGCGGCTGGTCAACGGCACGGTGGCGCTTCTCCAGCACCGGGGTCTGTTCCGCACCTTCTATCCGGGCAGCACCCTGCGGGAGCACCTGGGCCTGGCCCGGCCGGTCGGGCAGGTCGCGGGAGGACCGGTGTGAGGTTCCGGGGGGACCGGTGTGAGGTTCCGGAGGGGCGACTTCCGGACATCCCGGGGCTCGGGTGGCCGAAGGTGCGGGGGTGAGGTGCGAGGCCCCCGGTTCCGGGGTGCCGACGACACGCGCACGGCTCGTCCTGGTCCGTACCGGGTGCTTCTCGCCGTACGGCATACCGCTTCCCCGGCGAGGCGTCGGTGCCCGGCCCGCACAGGTGGTGCAAAGTTTGACGGCCGAAAGGTGCCCTTGTGTCGACCGGCCGTTCGGCCGAATACTCCCTCTCAGCGCTTGTCAGGAGCATGGCGTGTCCGGAACCCGGACACCTGTGTCTCCCGACTGCGCCTCACGGGCCCCGACCCCACGCGGGCCCCCCGAATTCCCCTGGGAGGGAACGAAACGTGAGGATCAAGCGCACCACCGCCACCAGCGGCATCACGAGACGCACCCGGCTGATCGCCGTCTCCACCGGCCTCGTGGCCGCCGCCGCCATCGCCATCCCCCACGCGAGCGCCGCGGACACCACCCCCTTCAGCGCCGCGGAACTCAGGAGCGCCGGCAACTCGGTGCTCAAGGCCGACGTCCCGGGCACGGCCTGGGCGGTCGACAGCAAGACCAACCGGCTCGTCGTCACCGTCGACAGCACGGTGTCGCAGGCCGAGATCGCGAAGATCAAGAAGGAGGCCGGCGGTGACGCCGACGCCCTGACGATCAAGCGGACCGAGGGCAAGTTCCAGAAGTACATCCAAGGTGGCGACGCCATCTATGCGAGTAGCTGGCGCTGCTCCCTCGGCTTCAACGTCCGTGACAGCGCGGGCAACTACTACTTCCTGACCGCCGGTCACTGCACCGACGGCGCCGGCACGTGGTGGTCCAACTCGGCCCACACCACGACGCTCGGCACCACGTCGGGCTCGAGCTTCCCGACGAACGACTACGGCATCGTCCGGTACACCAACACCTCGGTCGCCAAGGCGGGCACCGCCGGCGGTGTGGACATCACCCGCGCGGCCAACCCGACCGTGGGCACCACCGTCTACCGTGACGGTTCGACCACCGGCACCCACAGCGGACGGGTCACCGCGCTCAACGCGACCGTCAACTACGGTGGCGGCGACGTCGTCTACGGCATGATCCAGACCAACGTCTGTGCCGAGGGCGGCGACTCCGGCGGCTCGCTCTACGGCAGCAACGGCGTGGCCTACGGTCTGACCTCCGGCGGCAGCGGCAACTGCAGCACCGGCGGCACGACGTTCTTCCAGCCCGTGGTGGAGGCGCTGAACGCGTACGGCGTCAGCGTGTTCTAGCCCTTTCCGTCCCGCAGGAGCCCCCGCACGCGATCGGCGTGCGGGGGCTCTCGCGTGCCCGCCCCGCCGTCCCTGTGACCCTCGTGGCGTTTGCAGAGCGAACTATCGGCGAATGCTTCCGTGTTGACTGCCGGGGTGGTGAAGGTGCGGAGGGCGCGCGGTGCTCACCCTGTGCGCGTCCTCCGTTCGACCTTGTGTGCGCCCTGTGCGGTTCGGAAGAGTGAACGCCCGTCAACCCAGCCTTCCGGGCCGCGACGGCCCCCACAGCCGTCCGGTCCGCCCCCCACAGGAGGATCCGAGTTGCAGCACCGACGCATACCCAGGCGACGGGCCGTCATGACGGGAGCGGGCGTGGCCGCTCTCGTGGCCGCGGGAGTCACCTTCCAGACTGCGAACGCCAGCGAGACCCCCGACACCCCTGAGCCCCGGCTCCTCTCCGCCCTCGCGGCCGGAAAGCTCGGTTCGACGCTCGGCGAGGACCTCGGCGCCGACGCGGCCGGCGTCTACTACGACGCGCGGAGCAGGAGCCTCGTGGTGAACGTGCTCGACGAGGCCGCCGCGAAGACCGTCGAGGCGGCCGGCGCCCGGGCCAGACTCGTGGAGAACTCCCTCGCCGAGCTGACCAGCGCCCGTACGACGCTGAGGAAGGACGCGGCCATCCCGGGCACCGCCTGGGTGACGGACCCGACCGCCAACAAGGTCGTCGTCACCGCCGACCGCACGGTCTCCGCCGCCGAGTGGGCCGAACTCACCGAGGTCGTCGAGGGGCTCGGCGCCAAGGCGGAACTCCGGCGCGGCAAGGGGGAGTTCAAGCCCCTCGCGGCGGGCGGCGACGCGATCACCGGCGGCGGCGGGCGCTGCTCGCTCGGCTTCAACGTGGTCAGGGCGGGCGAGCCGTACTTCCTGACCGCCGGTCACTGCACCGAGTCAGTCTCCACCTGGTCGGACTCCTCCGGCGCCGAGATCGGCACCAACGAGACCTCCAGCTTCCCCGGCGACGACTACGGCCTGGTCAAGTACACGGCCGGGGTCGACCACCCGAGCGAGGTGAACCTCTACAACGGCTCCGCCCAGGCGATCAGTGGCGCCGCCGAGGCCACCGTCGGCATGAAGGTCACCCGCAGCGGCTCGACGACCCAGGTGCACGACGGCACGGTCACCGGCCTGGACGCCACCGTGAACTACGGCAACGGCGACATCGTCAACGGCCTCATCCAGACCGACGTCTGCGCCGAGCCCGGTGACAGCGGCGGCTCCCTCTTCTCGGGCAGCAGCGCGATCGGCCTCACCTCCGGCGGCAGCGGCGACTGCACCTCGGGCGGGGAGACGTTCTTCCAGCCGGTGACGGAGGCGCTGTCGGCGACGGGCACCCGGATCGGCTGACGGGCACCCGGATCGGCTGAGGCCTTGGCCTCGGTCTTCGGTCTTCGGCGCTCGGCCCTCGGCCACCAGGAGTCCCGCCCCGCGCGAGGGGCGGGACTCCCGCGTGTCGTGCAGAGGCGGGCTAGGCGGCGGCCCGCCGTGTGCGCAGTGCCGTCGCCAGCAGGGTGATCGCGGTTCCGGCGACCGCCCACGCCGACAGGACCAGCAGGGCGGCCGTGACGGCGTTGCCCTCGAAGTACGCGATCGAGCGTGCGGCCCAGGTTCCCGCGCCCGGCGGCAGGGCCGGGCCGATCGCCTGCCAGAAGGGCGGGAGCAGCGGGGGCGGGAGGGCGCCGCCCGCGCTCGGGTTGCCCAGGATCACCACGATCAGGATGACCAGGCCGATGCCGGCCAGTCCGAAGAGGGCCTGGCAGGCGAGCGTGGCCGCGCCGACGGCGAAGATGATCAGGGTGCCGAGCCCCCAGAGGGCCGGGAAGCTGCCGGGCAGCGCGCCCAGGACCGGCCCGACGATCAGGGCGCCGCCGAGTCCGCCGACGAGTGCGACGAGGACCATGGCGATGAGCCGGATGACCGCCCGTCTCGGCGTGGAACGGGCGGCGCCCGCGCTGATCGTCATGATCGAGGCGCAGAGGTAGCCGCCCACGCACCAGCCCACGGTCACATAGAAGGACGACAGGCCGTTGGCGTCGCCGGTGTCGGCCGGGGCCACGTCGACGGTCCGTACTGTGCGGCCCTCGGACTTCTCCACGCGGGTGGTGAGTGCCTCCAGGGTGGTGGCCAGCACCCGGCCGCCGCCGGTGGCGACCAGGAGGGTGTCGGTGGTGCCGGCTTGGTCGACGACCAGCGCGCCGTCGATCTTCCGGTCCAGGATCTGCTCGCGTGCCGTCGTCCGGTCGGCCACCGTGCGCGGATCCAGCGGCTTGCCCGGGAGCCGCTCCAGCCGGGTGACCGTCCGCTCGGCCGCCGGTCCTGGCGCGACGACGCCGAAGGGCACGTCCTTGGGCTTCGGGTCGTGCAACGCGCCCACGTAGGAGGCGATGAAGAGCAGGTGGAGGGCGAGCACGCCGATGACCAGCAGGGTGGCACGCGGGGTGACCGCGTCCTTCACCTCCGCGAGGAAGGAACGGTGGGGTTCGCCGACGGCCTGTGACATGCCCCCACCGTCCGGTGCCGGGGACGTTTGCGCAGGTGGGAGGCGTCCGAACGGATGTCGTACATACGTTCGGAATTTGGTCTATGGTGGGGGTGAGCAAGTTGGGAACAAACGTTCGAGAGCCTGTTTCCGGGAGGCACCCGGACCCGACGGGCTCGTTCGGACTCACGAGTGCGGGAGGTGCGTATGCCGGGTTTCCCGCATCTGCACACCGTCTCAGGGTTCTCCCTGCGCTACGGCGCCTCCCACCCGGAGCGGCTCGCCGAGCGGGCCTGCGAGCGGGGCATGGACGCCCTCGCCCTCACCGACCGCGACACCCTCGCCGGTACGGTCCGCTTCGCCAAGGCCTGCGCGAAGGCGGGCGTACGTCCGCTGTTCGGGGTGGACCTGGCGGTGGCCGCCCCCGAGCCGGTGCGCAAGGAGAGGCGCCGCACCCCGGTCCGCGGAGGCGCCTTCGTCGACGAGTCGACACCCCGTGTCACCTTCCTCGCCCGCGACGGCGCCCGGGGCTGGGCCGACCTGTGCCGCATCGTCAGCGCCGCCCACACCGCCCCGGACACCCCCCTGCTGACCTGGGAGGACAACCGCGGAGACGGTCTGACCGTACTGCTCGGACCCGCCTCCGACGTCGGCCGCGCCCTCGCCGCCGGCCGACCGGACCGCGCGGCCCGGCTGCTCGTCCCCTGGCGGGAGACCTATGGCGACGCCCTGCGCCTGGAGGCCGTCTGGCACGGCCGGACGGGCACCGGACCCGGCTCCCTGCGCCTCGCCGCCCGTACCGTGGAGTTCGCCGCCGAACAGCGGATCCGCCCGGTGCTCAGCAACGCCGTCCGGTACGCCGACCCCGGCCAGGGCCCGGTCGCCGACGTCCTGGACGCGGCCCGCCGTCTGGTGCCCGTCGACCCGGCCAAGGAACTGGACTCCGGCGAGGCCTGGCTGAAGGACCCGGACGCCATGCTGCGCGCCGCCGAGCGGGTCGTGGAGGCCGCGGGCTTCCGGCGGGACACCGCCCACCGACTGCTGGAGCAGACCCGGGCGGCAGCCGCCGAGTGCCTGGTCGACCCGGAGGACGACCTCGGCATCGGCACCGTCCACTTCCCCGAACCGCACCTCGTCGGCGCCGGCCGCCGCACCGCCCAGCGGACGCTGGCCTCGCGGGCGACGGCGGGAATGGTCCGGCGCGGCTACGGCGGGCGGCGCGACTACTGGGAGCGGATGCACCGCGAGCTGGACATCATCGCCCACCACGGCTTCGCCTCCTACTTCCTGACGGTCGCCCAGGTGGTGGACGACGTACGGGACATGGGCATCCGGGTCGCCGCGCGCGGCTCCGGCGCGGGCTCGCTGGTCAACCACCTCCTCGGCATCGCCCACGCCGACCCGGTCGAGCACGGGCTGCTGATGGAACGCTTCCTGTCCAGGGAACGGGTGGTGCTGCCCGACATCGACATCGACGTGGAGTCCGCGCGCCGGCTGGAGGTCTACCGCGCGATCATCGGCCGGTTCGGCACCGAGCGGGTCGCGACGGTCGCGATGCCGGAGACGTACCGGGTCCGGCACGCGATCCGGGACGTCGCGCGGCCCTGTCCATGGACCCCGCCGAGATCGACCGCGTCGCCAAGTCCTTCCCGCACATCCGGGCGCGGGACGCCCGCGCGGCCCTGGCGGAGTTGCCCGAGCTGAAGCCGCTCGCGGCGGAGCAGGAGAGGTACGGAAAGCTGTGGGAGCTGGTCGAGGCCCTCGACGCCCTCCCGCGCGGAGTCGCCATGCACCCCTGCGGGGTCCTGCTCTCCGACGCCTCCCTCCTCTCCCGTACGCCGGTCATGCCGACCAGTGGCGAGGGGTTCCCGATGGCGCAGTTCGACAAGGACGACGTCGAGGACCTCGGGCTGCTCAAACTGGACGTGCTCGGGGTGCGGATGCAGTCGGCGATGGCACACGCGGTCACGGAGGTGGAGCGCGCGACGGGGGAGCGGATCGACCTGGACGCGGTGCCCCCCGGCGACCCGGCGACGTACCGGCTCATCCGCTCCACCGAGACGCTGGGCTGCTTCCAGATCGAGTCGCCGGGGCAACGCGATCTGGTCGGACGGCTCCAGCCGGCCACCTTCCACGACCTGGTCGTCGACATCTCCCTGTTCCGTCCGGGGCCGGTCGCCGCCGACATGGTGCGGCCGTTCATCGAGGCGCGGCACGGGCGGGCGCCCGTCCGCTACCCGCACCCGGACCTGGCGGAACCGCTGAAGGGGACGTACGGGGTCGTCGTCTTCCACGAGCAGATCATCGACATCGTCTCGATCATGACCGGTTGCGGGCGCGGCGAGGCCGACCGGATCCGGCGGGGGCTGTCCGACCCGGAGTCGCAGGGGCGGATCAAGGTGTGGTTCGGGCAGCGGGCGGCGGAGAACGGCTATGACGCGGAAACGATCCGGCGGACCTGGGAGATCGTCGAGGCCTTCGGGTCCTACGGCTTCTGCAAGGCGCACGCGGTCGCCTTCGCCGTACCGACGTACCAGTCGGCCTGGCTGAAGGCGCACCACCCGGCCGCCTTCTACGCCGGGCTGCTCACGCACGACCCCGGGATGTACCCGAAGCGGCTGCTGCTGGCGGACGCGCGGCGGCGCGGGGTGCCGGTCCTGCCGTTGGACGTGAACCGGTCGGGCGTCGCCCACCGTATCGAACTGGTGTCTGAATCGGGGGCGTCGGCCCTCTGGGGGCTGCGGCTCGCCCTCTCCGATGTGCACGGCATCAGTGGGGCCGAGGCGAAGCGGATCGCGGACGGCCAGCCGTACGCCTCGCTGCTCGACTTCTGGGAACGGGCCCGGCCCAGCCGTCCGCTGGCGCAACGGCTCGCCCAGGTAGGTGCGTTGGACGCCTTCGGCGCCAACCGGCGTGACCTGCAACTGCATCTCACGGAGCTCCACCGGGGCTCGCGGGGCGGAGGCGGTGGCCAACTCCCCCTGGCGGGAGGCCGGAAGACCGCTCCCGCCGGGCTGCCCGACCTCTCCTCGGCGGAGCGGCTCAGCGCCGAGCTGGGGGTGCTGTCGATGGACGCCTCGCGCAATCTGATGGACGACCACCGGGAGTTCCTGAACGAGCTGGGCGTGGTGTCGGCGCGGCGGCTGCGCGAGACCCGGCACGGCGAGACGGTGCTGGTCGCGGGCGCCAAGGCGGCCACCCAGACCCCGCCGATCCGCTCCGGCAAGCGGGTCATCTTCTCCACCCTGGACGACGGCACCGGGCTGGTCGACCTCGCCTTCTTCGACGACTCCCACGACGCCTGCGCCCACACCGTCTTCCACTCCTGGCTGCTGCTGGTGCGCGGAGTGGTGCAGCGGCGCGGGCCGCGCAGCCTCAGCGTGGTGGGCGCCGCCGCCTGGAACCTCGCCGAACTCGTCGAACTCCGCGCCGAGGGAGGCCTCGACGAGGTCGCGGCACGGCTCGCGGAACCGCCGCCCGCACCGGAAGACCCGAAGAGAGCGGAAGGCCCGGACGGGCAGGGCGGCGATCCGGCCCACGGGCGGCGCATCCACCTGCCCACCGGCTATCAGATGCACCCGTGGGCGGATCTGCGCCCCGCGGGCCAGGAGGCCTCGCAAGGGCCTTCGACAGTGAGGAAGTTGTGGCACCAGAGTCCGGGGAGTGCGGGATGACCATCCTCTGCGTACGTTTCCAGCTGCCTCCGATGTACGAGGCCGCCCTGCCGGGGCTGCTCGACCTCCTGGAGGAGTTCACCCCCGTCGTCGAGGCGCTGCCACCGGACGGGGCGCTGATCGATGTGCGGGGCGCCGAGCGGTACTTCGGGCGCAGCGCGGTCGAGCTGGCGTCCGTGATCCGGGTGCGGTCGCTCGCCCTGCACGGGGTCGACTGCATGATCGGCGCCGGACCGGGCCCGATGCTGGCCCGCATGGCGCTGCGGGACGCCCGGCCCGGAGTGACCTGCGCCGTGACCGAGGACGGGGTACGGGAGTTCCTCGACGCGAAGCCCGTCGCCGCGCTCCCCGGCGTCGGCACCGCGACCGCCCGCACCCTGTGCGAGTACGGCCTCGACACCCTCGGCCGGGTCGCCGCCGCGCCGCTCGCCACCCTCCAGCGGCTGGTCGGCGCGAAGGCGGGCCGCGAACTCCACGAGAAGGCGAACGGCGTCGACCGCGGCCGGGTCGTCCCCAACGCCGTCTCCCACTTCCGGCTTCGCTCGAGCGGGGGGACCCCCCTCCTCGCCACCGATCGCCTCTTCGACCGGGACGAGTTGGATCCCCGACGGCACCGCAGGGCGCTGCTGTCGGCCGCCGAGGAACTGGGCTCCCGGCTGCGCGCCGTGGAGAAGGTCTGCCGCTCCCTCACCCTCACCGTCCGCTACGCCGACCGCTCCTCCACCACCCGCAGCCGCACCCTGGGGGAGCCGACCGCGCACTCGGCGGACCTGACGAGGACCGCGTACGGCCTGTACGAGGCCCTCGGCCTGCAACGCGCCCGCGTCCGCGCGATCGCCCTGCGCGCCGAGGGCCTCACCCCCGCCGAACAGGCCTCCCACCAGCTCACCTTCGATCCCGCCGACGAGAAGGCCCGCCGCGTCGAGGAGGTCGCCGACCGCGCGCGGGCGAAGTTCGGCCCGAGGGCGGTGATGCCGGGGGCGCTGGCGGCGTGAGGGGCACCACCCAGCTCTTGTACGGCGGAGGACCGCCCGCGACGACAAGGGCCGCGACCGGCCGGGCCGCCGCCGGAACTGGCACGCTCCGAGCTGCTCGCCGACGGGATCAGTTCGCCCACGGGGGCAGTTCGCCTACGGGATCAGTTCGCCCACGGGGGAGTGATCACGGTTCGTCGGCCAGTTCCGCCGTCAGGCCGACGGAGGTGGTGACCCAGGTGATCGCGGTGTGATCCGTCGGGTTCTCGACGCTCAGGGTCGACCCGGCGCCGACGATCACGGTGTCGCCCGTGCCGACCCGCTCGGTGCGGCCGTCGAGCGTGAGGACCAGCTCGCCGACGAGGACGTGGAGGATCTCCTCCCGGCTCACGGTGTGCGCGGGAGCCCGCGTCCCCGGCGGGATTTCACCCCGCCAGGCGGCCAGCTCCTTGCTGCCGGTGCGGGGAGCGGCGTACGAGACGAAGCGGGCGCCGTGGATCTCGTGGGTCACGGCGTCGGAGGAGCGGATGACCGGCATGGGTGCCTCCTGAGGATTTGGTCAAGCTGCTTGACTAGTTGGGCTGTGATGATGGTCAAGCAACTTGACCAATACGTCAAGGGTGTTTCAATGCAGGCGTGCAGAACTCCGAAGCCCTGGCCCTGACCGCCGCCCTGCTCGCCGCCGCCGGTGACCTCACGCAGCGCATCAACGACGGCGTTCAGGCCCGCGGGTTCGAGGGGCGGCCCGCCTACGGCTTCGCCTTCGCGCGGCTCGCCCCGGACGGCGCCACCGTCACCGAGCTGGCCGCGCACCTCGGGGTCACCAAGCAGGCGGCCAGTCAGCTCGTCGACGAGCTGGTCCGCAAGGGGTACGCCGAGCGGCGGGCGCATCCCGTGGACGCGCGGGCCCGGCTGGTCGTCCTCACCGAGCGTGGCCGGAAGTGCACCCGTGCCGCGGAGGAGGCCGCCGCCGACGCCGTACGGGCGTGGGTCGAGGTCCTCGGGGAGGGAGAGGTGCGCGTTCTCTGTGACCGTTTGGCGCGAATCGCCCCCTACGGCCCCCTCAGACCCACCTGGTGACCCTGTGTCATGTGCCCCGGTCGTCGCCGACTACCACTGGAAGTTTTTACCGACGCGTAACTTCACAGTTCAGCTACTCGCCCGTAACTTGACGAGTGAACAGCATCCTCGTGATCCGGATCACCAGGCGTAAGGCCGTCGAACCTCCCTTGAGCCGCAAGGAGATCGCACGATGCTGCCCTGGAAACGCCTGCTCAGACCGATCGCCGCCCTGTTGCTGGCGATCTCGGCCACTGTCGTCCCCGCCGCGACCGCCGCCCACGCCACCACCGCCGCCGCCACGAGCAGTGGCTGGAACGACTACGACTGCAAGCCCTCCGCCGCGCACCCCCGCCCCGTCGTCCTCGTCCACGGCACCCTCGGCAACTCCGTCGACAACTGGCTGGGTCTCGCGCCCTATCTGAAGCACCGCGGGTACTGCGTCTTCTCCCTCGACTACGGCCAGTTGCCCGGAGTCCCCTTCTTCCACGCCCTCGGGCCCATCGAGAGGTCGGCGGAGCAACTGTCCGCCTACGTCGACAGGGTGCTCGCCGCGACCGGCGCCACCAAGGCCGATCTCGTCGGCCACTCGCAGGGCGGCATGATGCCCCGCTACTACCTCAAGTTCCTCGGCGGAGCCGCCAAGGTGAACGCCCTCGTCGGCATCGCCCCCAACAACCACGGCACCACCCTCGCCGGGCTCACCAACCTGCTGCCCTTCTTCCCCGGCGCCGAGGACCTCCTCACCGCCGCCACCCCCGCCCTCGCCCAGCAGGTCGTCGGCTCCGACTTCATGACGAAGCTGAACGAGGGTGGCGACACCGTCCCCGGCGTCCGCTACACGGTCATCGCGACCCGCTACGACGAGGTGGTGACACCGCATCGGACGCAGTACCTGAGCGGGGCGAACGTCAGGAACATCCTCATCCAGGACCTCTGCCCGCTCGACCTCTCCGAGCACGCTCTGCTCGGACTCACCGACCGGATCGCCTTCCACGAGGTGGCCAACGCGCTCGACCCGGCCCGCGCCACCGCCACCACCTGCGCCTCCGTCTTCAGCTGACGGAGGCGGTTGTGCCGGGGCCTGTCCGGCCTGAGCCGCCGGTCAGGCCCCGGAGTCCGTCGGGGTCAGTGACCGCCCCGGCCACCGCCCACCGCGCGCCGCCGCACCGACGCGAACAGCAGGCCCGCACCCAGCGCCAGTACGGCCGCACCGCCGACCGCGAGATACGGCGTGCTGCCGTCGCCGCCGGTCTCGGCGAGGCTCTCACCGGCCCCGGCCGCCTTCGGCTCGTTGGCCTCGGCGGGGGCCGGGCCCTTCGTGGCCTCCGACGTCGGGTCCGTCGTGGTGGCGGGGTCGTCGTCGCCGTGACCGTGGTGCTCGACCGTCGACCTGTCGGCACCGTCCTCGATCTGCTCCTCGGACGGCGCGGAGGCGGACGGGACGGACGGCGAGGACGGCGAGGACGGCGAGGACGGCGAGGAGGGCACCGGGGCGGAGCCGCCGGCCGAACCGCTCTCCGCCCCGCCGAAGGTGACGTCCGAGCAGGAGTAGAACGCCTCCGGGCTGTCCGAGCGCTGCCACACCGCGTACAGCACATGCCGCCCCGAACGCTCGGGCAGCGCCCCGGAGAACGAGTAGAAGCCGCCTGCCGCGACCGGGTCGGTGACCGTCGCCACCGGCTGCTCCAGATCCAGGTCGGACCAGGCCAGCGGCTGCGCCGGGTCGTAACCGGGCTTGGTGACGTACACCTTGAAGGTGCCCTTGTGCGGCGCGGTCACCCGGTACTTGAAGGTGTACGACCCGCCGCGCACGCTCGTCGCCGGCCAGTCCGCGCGCGTCAGGTCGAGCCCCTTGAACGCGGCGTTGTTCGCGCTGCACAGCTTGCCGTCCGGGATCAGCTCCTGGTGCCGGCCGCCGGCGTCACCGATGCGGATGCCGTTCCAGTCGTACAGCGCCTGCGTCCCGCCCGCCGCGACCGCGGCCTTGCAGGCGTCCGACTCCGGGCTCTCGGGGCCCTCCGCGAAGCACTGGGCGACACGACTGACCGGGTCGCCCATCGAGCCGTGTGCGGCCGCGGGGTTCGCGGACAGCGCGGTCAGGGCCAGCGGGGTCAGGCCCAGGGCGGCGACGGCGGCGGCCTTGCGGCGTGCGGGCATGGGGAATCTCCTCGGAACCGGTGCTGATGTGTGCCGGAACCAAGAAACCCCGAAAACGCCTGCCGGAGACCGCCTCCGGCGATCTTTAGGGTCCCCTTAAGGACGTGCTGAGACGGGGATCAGGTAGCTAACGTGCGCGGCATGACCAGCGACGAGATCCGGCCCGCGACAGAGGCCGACGTACCGGCCGTGAAGAGCGTGACCGATGCCGCGTACCGGCACTACATCGAGCGCATCGGCGTCGTGCCGCAGCCCATGGAGGCGGATCACGCCGTGGACGTGACGGCCGGGAAGGTGTTCGTCACGGGCGATCCCGTCGTCGGCCTGGTGGTGGTCGAGGAGTTCCGGGACTCCGTGGTGGACGAGGTCCCGAGTCATCTGCTGCTCGACAGCATCGCCGTGCACCCCGACGCCCATGGCACGGGCGTGGGGCGGCGGCTGCTGCGCTTCGTCGAGGCACGCGCGCGTGCGCTCGGCCTGCGCGAGGTCAGGCTCTATACGAACGCGCTGATGTGGGAGAACCAGCGGATCTACGCCAAGTACGGCTACGAGGTCGTGGAACGCCGGGTCGACGGACCCTACGACCGCGTCCACTACCGCAGACGGCTCGGCTGACCGGGGCCGTGGGCGGGCCTCACCCCTCCGGCCACCAGGTGCGGGCGATGTCCTTGCGCACCTCGGGACGCCCGGCGGGACGCTCGTCGGTCTCTTCACGGACCCGGCGGGATTCCGTCTTCTTCAGGGGCTTCTGCACGGTCGTACGGCGCATGGCTGCCTCCTTCAGGTTCCACCGAGTTCCGCGTTCTCACGGAGGTAGACCCGTTCAGGGAGAGTTCCTCATCGACACCCGTTCTGTCAGTGGCGGCTGTCACGATTCGGTTGTCAGTGGTGGGTGTCACTCTTGCGGGTATGACGAACCACCGTGACGGAACGACTCCGGTGCGTGTCGACTGGGACGCGCGGGCCGCCTCCTTCGACGAGGAACCGGACCACGGGCTGCGCGACCCCGACGTGCGCGCGGCCTGGGCGGACCGGCTGCGCGACTGGCTTCCGGACCGGCCCGGTGACCTGCTCGACCTGGGCTGCGGCACCGGCAGCCTGTCGCTCCTCGCCGCCGAGGGCGGACACCGCGTCACCGGCGTCGATCTCTCCCCGGCGATGGTCGACCGGGCCCGCACCAAACCCGCCGGACGTCACGCGGTGTTCCTCGTCGGTGACGCGGCGGCACCCCCGGTGGGGGAGGAGCGCTTCGACACCGTGCTAGTACGGCATGTGCTGTGGACCCTGCCCGACCCCGGCCGCGCCCTGCGGCACTGGCGCGACCTGCTGCGCCCCGGAGGCCGGCTCGTCCTCGTCGAGGGCGTGTGGGGCACCGTCAGCCCCGTCGGCATACCGGCGGACCGGCTCACCGCCCTGCTGACCCCGCTCGCCGGGCACACGCGCGTGGAGCGGCTGTCGGACGACCCGCGGCTGTGGGGCGAAGAGGTGGCGGACGAGCGGTACGCGGTGGTGGCGACGGTCTGAGGGACCGCCCGGGGGTGAGCCCGCCGGCCGGTCCGTTCACTCACTCCAGCAGGGCCTCCAGTCCGCCCTCGACGGTGGCGATCACCTCCAGCTCGTCGAGCGCGGTCACCGCGGCGGCCGCCGCCCCCGGGTCCCGCTCGGCCAGCCCGCTCTCCGCGAACTCGTCCTCGTCCAGCCGCCGTACGTCGCCGCCGTCGGCGGAGCGCCACAGGTCCAGGTCGAGATCCTCGACGACCAGCTCGGTGCCGGTGAGCGTCGCCGGGCGGGTGATGTCGCAGTACCAGCCCTTCAGCGCGCCGGACGCGCCCCGGACCTCCTTCACGGAGTACCAGCGGTCGCGCCAGTAGTACTCCGTGAAGACGTCACCGGGCTCGAACCGCACGAAGCCGAAGTCCCGTACGCCCTCGCCCGCCCAGGGGGCGCGGACGGCGATCCTGGTGCCGTCGTCGGCGAGCAGCTCGGCGGGGTAACGGATCTTCGTCCGGCCGCCCTTGACGAGGACGACGTCCACGAGCCGGGCGGGGTCAGCCGATTGCACGGGCATAGCGCACCTCTGTCGCACAGATCTCGTAGCCGAACCACTTGTTCACGGCGAGCATCGGGCCGTTGCCCGTGTCGTTGCCGGTGAACGCCTCCCGGTACCCCGCGGCGCGGGCGCGGTGCAGCGAGGCGTTCTTGGCGAGTTTGGCCAGGCCCCGGCCGCGGTGGGCGCGGGCCGTGCCGGTCATGCCCGTGGTGTAGCGGGTCACGCCGTCCGTGCGGGCCGCGGTGAACGCGGCGGGACGGCCGTCGACGACGGCGACCGTGGTGAGGCCCAGGTCGAGCAGCGGGTGCCGCCAGGTCTCCTCCAGCCACGCCTCGTAGTCGGTGAACTCGGCGTCGAGGTCGCTGGGTTCGTCCGCGGTCGCCTCGGCGTCCAGCGCGAACAAGGGGCGGGGGTCGTCGGCGAAGTCGGCGGCGGTGCGCAGTTCGACGCCGGGCGGCGGGTCCTGGAGCGGCGGCAGCGTGCCGTTCACCAGGTCCAGGCGGAGGAAGTGGGCGGAGCGGCTCGCCCGGTAGCCGCGCCGTTCGGCGAAGCCGCGGTTGTCCGGCTCGTCCAGGACCCAGGCCAGCACCCGTGTCGCCCCGTGCGCGGCCAGGTGTTCCTCGCCCACGCGGGCCAGCAGCGATCCGGTCCCGCGGCGCAGGCGCCCGGGATCCACGTACACGTTGACGAAGCCCTGGCCGGGCTCCGGGCTGTCATGGGCGAGGCCCACCTGGGCCGTGCCGACGATCTCGCCGTCCGCCTCGGCGAGGAGCTGCCGGAAGCGGGCGTCGGGGTGGGTGCGGGTGAGGTCGTGGACCACGGACTCCGGGGTGAACACCATGAAGGGCAGGGCGGCTCGCCGTACCCGGACGAAGCCCTCGACGTCCGACGGCACCTCGGGGCGCAGATCGCGCACGATGACGGTCATGCGGCGCACGTTATGCGTCCGGCCCGCCGGGATGCCTCCCATTATCCGGTGGGTGCGGGACAATCGGGCGGTGACCTTGAAGATCGACATCGTTGAGGGCGTCGCGCCTTACGAACAGGTGAGGGCGCAGATCGCCGAGCAGGCCCGGTCGGGAACGCTGCCCGTGGGCTACCGGCTGCCCACCGTGCGGGGGCTGGCCGAGTCACTGGGCCTGGCGGCGAACACGGTCGCCAAGGCCTACCGGGCGCTGGAGACGGACGGCGTGATCGAGACCCGCGGGCGCAACGGCACGTTCGTCGCCGCCGCGGGCTCGGCGGCGGAGCGGGAACTCGCCGCCGCCGCGCAGGCCTACGCGGAGCGCGCCCGACGGCTGGGCCTGGACGAGGAACAGGCCCTGGCAGCGGTCCGGGACGCCCTACGGGCAGCCAACGGCTGACCACCACACGCGACCGCACCGGCCCGACCGACCACCGCGACCCGGCGTCCCCCACTCCTCAGCCCGCCGTCACCGCGACCGCCCGCGTCGGGCTCAGGCCCGCCCGGTCCGCGAGTCCGGCGAACAGGACCGCGTTCTCCACCGCCGCGCCGCCGGGGTCGTTGTTGAAGTAGGCGTACACGTCGGCGTCGGCCGGCCAGGTCGTGGCGATGCGGTCGATCCAGGTCTCCAGCGCGCGTCTGCCGTAGTGCGGCCAGGGCTGGGCGCGGCCCTGGTGGAAGCGGACGTAGCCCCAGTCCGTGGTCCGCCACAGCGGGGTCACCGGGCGGGAGCGGGCGTCGGCCCAGCACAGGGCGGCGCCCCGGCGCTCCAGGACCGTGCGGACCCGCGCGGTCCACCAGGAGTCGTGGCGGGGTTCGACGGCGACCCGGGTCCCGGAGGGGAAGCGGGCGAGGCAGGTGTCCAGCAGGTCCGGGTCGGCGCGCAGGGTCGGCGGCAGCTGGAGCAGGACCGGGCCGAGACGGTCGCCGAGCCCGGCCGCGTGGCTCATCAGGCGCTGCACCGGCTCCTCGGGCTCCCGGAGCCGCTTGATGTGCGTGAGGTAGCGGCTCGCCTTGACCGCGACGACGAAGTCCGGCGGGACCCGCTCGGCCCAGGACGTGAAGGTCTCCCGCGAGGGCAGCCGGTAGAACGCGTTGTTGATCTCGACGGTGGCGAAGTGCGCCGTGTACTCCTCCAGCCACCGCCGCACGGGCACGTCGGCCGGGTACAGGACGCCCCTCCAGTCCTTGTACTGCCAGCCCGACGTGCCGACGAACAGGGTCATGCCTCCATCAAAGCACTACAGGTAGAGCCCCGCGTCGACTCCGCCGCGGGGCTCCGGCAGCGAGGTCGGGGAGGTGCCCCGGCGCAGTGCGTACAGCTCGGCCAGGGTCGCGCCCTCGCGGCCGACACCCTCCTCGGTGCCGAGCCAGTCCACCGATTCCCGCCGGGTCAGCGGGCCGACCTCGATCCGGGCCAGGCAGCGGCCGGGCCGCACGACCGCGGGGTGGAGCCGCTCCAGGTCCTCGTTGGTGGTCACCCCGACCAGGACGTTGCGCCCCTGGCCGAGCAGGCCGTCGGTGAGGTTGAGCAGCCGGGAGAGGGCCTGGCCCGCGGTGTGCTTGGCCTCGCCGCGGATCAGCTCGTCGCAGTCCTCCAGCAGGAGCAGCCGCCAGCGGCCCTTGCCGGGGCCGTCCTCCTCGCCGATCGCGATGTCCATCAGGTAGCCGACGTCGGAGAACAGACGCTCGGGGTCCAGGACGCAGTCGACCTGGCACCAGTCCCGCCAGGAGCGGGCCAGGGTGCGCAGCGCGGAGGTCTTGCCGGTGCCGGGCGGGCCGTGCAGCAGGAGCAGCCGGCCGGCGATGGTGTCGGGGGTCGTCCCCATCAGGTGGTCCATCGCCTCGGCGACGGGGGCCGTGTAGTTGGGGCGGATCTCGTCCCAGGTGCCGGCGGAGATCTGGCGGGTGGTGCGGTGCGGGCCGCGCCGCGGGGAGACGTACCAGAAGCCCATGGTCACGTTCTCCGGCTGGGGTTCGGGCTCGTCCGCCGCGCCGTCGGTCGCCTCGTCGAGGACCTTCGCGGCGAGTTCGGCGCTGGTCGCGGTGACGGTGACGTCCGCGCCGCGGTTCCAGCGGGAGACCAGCAGCGTCCAGCCGTCGCCCTCGGCGAGGGTGGCGCTGCGGTCGTCGTCGCGGGCGACGCGCAGCACGCGCGCGTGGGGCGGGACCAGGTTGGCGCCGGAGCGGACGCGGTCGATGTTCACCGCGTGCGAGTACGGTTGCTCGCCCGTCGCGAAGCGGCCGAGGAACAGCGCGTCGACGACGTCGGACGGGGAGTCGGAGTCGTCGACGTTGAGCCGCATCGGCAGGGCGTCGTGTGGGTGCGCGGACATGCCCGCCATGATCCGGCACCGGCGGCCCGTCTGCACCCGGTTTCCGCACTGCGCGCCGGTGTGTCGGATCTGTCCGGTCGGCGGGGCGGGGCCGGGGTGCGCGGCCGGGGCGAGCGGGCCCCCGGCCACGTACCCCGCCCGCGCCCTCCGGCTCAGACCAGGGCCCCGACGGCCCTGCGGTGCAAGCGCCGGGTCCCGCGGACCACCGCGTACCCCTTGGTGAGGGCGCGGTCGCGCGCGAAGGTGCGGGCGACCGCGCGGCCGTCGAGCAGCCGCTCGAACTCCTCGGCGCCGGTGCCGCGCCGCACGGTCACCCGTCGCAGGGCGTACGGCCCCTGCGCGCGCCGGGCCAGAGCGTTGCCGACCGCCAGCGCCTGGGCGAACCCGTTCTCCCGTACGGCGGTGCGCACCCGTCTGCTGGAGTAGCCGTACGGGTAGGCGAACGACACGGGCGGGGCGCCCAGCTCGCCGGCGACGATGTCCCGGCAGCGGGTCAGCTCGGCGCGCAGCGCGCTGTCGCCGAGTTGGTCGAGCTGCGGGTGGGAGTGGCTGTGGCCGCCGATCTCGACGCCCGCGTCGGCCAGTTCGCGCACCTGCCGCCAGCCCAGCATGGTGTCCAGGCCGCCACCGGTGTCGTACGCGCCCCGGAGCCAGCCGGTGGTCACGAACAGGGTGGCCGACAAGCCGTGCTCGGCCAGGGCGGGCAGGGCGTGGCGGTGCACGCCCTCGTAGCCGTCGTCGAAGGTGATCAGGACGGGCAGGGCGGGCAGCGGCCGGCCGGAGCGCCAGCGGGCCGCGAGGTCCGCGATGGTGAGCGGGGTGAGACCCCGGTCGGCGATCAGCGCCATCTGCTCGGCGAACGCCTGGGGGGAGACGGAGAGGTCACGCGTCGCGTCGTTCGGGTCGGCGGCGACCGCGTGGTACATGAGGATCGGGATCCGCGCCTCCGTCATGCGGCGGCTTCCCGGTCCGCCTGCGCGGGCGCGTCGATCCGTACGACTGAGAACGTCGTCCCGTCGCGCCGCGCCCGCACGCTGCCCACCACGTACCCGCCCGCGGCCGTGAGCACCCCGGCGACGATCGCGCCCGCGCGCCGGGCTCCGCCGCGGCGGGCCAGCACCTGGTCGCGCAACCCCCGGGCCACCCCGGCGGGCAACACGCGTGTGGCGTAACGGCGTTCGGACTCCAGGCCCTTGCCGGCGCCGACACTGCGGGCGACGAGCGCCTTGGACAGGCCCTCGGCGTAGGTGCGGGTGCGGAAGTACGCGAACCGCTCACGCGCCTCGGGCACCTTGTGGTGGATGACCGCGCGGTCGTCGACGAGCAGGATCGCCTCGGGTCTGGCGCGGCTGAGCCGGATGCACAGCTCGGTCTCCTCGCCGCCCAGCGGCCGTCTGTCGCCGTCGCGGCCGATGCCGGTGGCGAAACCGCCCGCGAGGTCGAACGCCGTCCGCCGGAACGAGGCGTTGCCACCGAGGATGTTGCGCACCCGGACCAGGCCGGCCGGCAGGCCCCGGTAGGAGCAGCCCACCACCCAGTCGAACTCGTCGGGGAACCAGTCGGGCCGCCGCCCGGACGCCCACACCGGCTCGGTCCGGCCGCCGACGGCCATGACCCGCGGGTCGTCGTAGGCGGCGGCGAACCGGCTCAGCCAGTCGCTTTCGGCGACGGCGTCGTCGTCGAGGAAGGCGACGACCTCGCCGCGGGAGGCCGTGATGCCGGTGTTGCGGCCGGCCGACAGGCCGCGCGGGCCCGCGTTCGGCAGCACCCGCACCTCGGCGACCTCCTGGTACTCCCTCGTCAGCCGGTCCAGGAGCACCGGGTTGTGGTCGACGACCAGCAGGGTCTCCAACGCCGGCCTGCTCTGCGCGCGCACCGAGGAGACCGCCGCGAGGATGTCCTCCCAGCGGTCCTCGGTGTAGACGCAGACGACGACGGAGACGCGGACGGGGACACCGGCGGCGATCCCCGCGCAGGCAGCGGCGGGAGCACCGGCCGAGGCGTCGCTCGTGCTCAAGACACCTCTCCCCGGACCGAGTCGAGCATCGGCGAGCGGCGCCCGCCGCGCCGCAGAGCCCGCCGGTTGGACCGTTCGCTGAGGATCACCCGCAGCACCCGCAGGCCGTCGCGTACGGCGCGCAGGTTGCTGACGCCGTGGATGCGCAGGTACTCGTGGCTGGGGATCTCCTGCACCTTCAGCCCGGCCTTGACGACCCGGATGTTCATCAGCGTCTCGACCTCGAAGCCGGTGCAGTCCAGCTCGATCTTGTCCAGGCAGTGCCGCCAGAACGCGTTGTAGCCGTAGCACAGGTCGGTGTAACGGGCGCCGAACTTGCGGTTGACGATGGCGCACAGGACGCGGTTGCCCAGCCAGCGGATGAAGGTCATGTCGTCTGTGCCGCCGCCGTTGGCGAAGCGGGAGCCCTTGGCGAAGTCCGCGCCCGAGACGAGGGCGGAGACGTACGAGACGATCTCGTTGCCGTCGGCCGAGCCGTCCGCGTCGACCATCACGATGATGTCGCCGCTGCATGCCTCGAAGCCGGTGATCAGGGCGTCGCCCTTGCCCCGGCCCTGCTGTCCGACGACCTTGACGCCGGGCCACAGGTCCCGCGCGACCGCGACGGTGTCGTCGGTGGAGTTGCCGTCGACCAGCACCACTTCGTGGATCCAGTCCGGCAGGGTCTTGAAGACGTAAGGAAGGTTCTCGGCCTCGTTCATCGCCGGGATGACGACGCTCACCGGTGGCGTGATGGCCAGGTGAGAGGAGATGGGCCGGTACTTTCCGGCGGTCGACGGAGCCTGACGCTCCTGGCCCGGTGTCGCCGGTTGAAGAACGGAACTCATGAGTCTGGTCCCTCTCGTCCGGTGGACCGCCCACCCCCGGGCGGCCCGGATGTAAGTCCGGTTCGAAAGGGGGGTTGTTTTGTCACCCCGGCCGCACGGCATGACGGAAGACCTCTCCGCGGACCCTGCGACTCGGCACGGCGGAAGACCTCTCCGCGCACGCCGGGTGAGCTGGCAAAGCTGGCCGGTCACCGGAAGAAGACGGCAGCCGACTGCGCGGCACGACCCGGTCGGCCATGTGCGGCCACCGGGCACGGCACCCCCCTACCGCGCCCCGCGCCGGAATCCATCGCGGTCCTTGAGCCCTCCCCTAGAGCCGCTTACCGACGGTCCGATGCGGGTGAGATGTCTGACGGTATTGACGAATACACCCGTATGGCAAGACCTGGAACGAGGCCTCACCTTTTTGTTCGTTTGACCGTTACACAACGGGTCGTCCCGTGAGCGAGACGGACATTCGTGATCAGGGACCTGACACAAACGTTCCCCGGAGGCGGTGTGTGCCTCCGGGGAACGGGGTGGAACCGGTTGCCGTGTCAGCGGCGCCGGATCACGGGACGATCTTCAGCAGACGGTTCGGGGAGCCGGTGCCCGCGCTGGTGACCTTGCCGGTGGTCGAGCCGTTGATGAGCGCCGTGGCGACCTGGGCCGGGGTGGCCGAGGTGTGGCCCGCCAGGTAGATCGCGGCGGCGCCCGCGACGTGCGGGGTCGCCATCGACGTACCGGAGATGGTGTTCGTGGCGGTGTCGCTGGTGTACCAGCCCGCCGTGATGGACGAGCCGGGGGCGAAGATGTCCAGGACCGAACCGTAGTTGGAGTAGCTGGCCTTGGCGTCGGTGCTGGTGGTGGCGCCGACCGTGATGGCCTCGGTGACCCGGGCCGGGGACGACGAGGTGGCGGTGGTGCTGCTGTTGCCCGCCGCGACGGCGTAGGTGACGCCGCTGGCTATGGAGCGGCGCACGGCCGCGTCCAGGGTGGTGGAGACGCCGCCGCCGAGGGACATGTTGGCGACCGAGGGGCCGGAGTGGTTCGCGGTCACCCAGTCGATGCCCGCGATCACACCGGCCGTGGTGCCGGAGCCGGCGTTGTTCAGCACCCGGACGGCCACGATCTTCGCCTTCTTGGCCACGCCGTACGTGGTGCCCGCGATCGTGGTGGCCACGTGGGTGCCGTGGCCGTTGCCGTCCTGGGCGACGTTGTCGCCGTCGACGGCGTCGTAGCCGTTGACGGCCCGGCCGCTGATCTGGGAGTGCGTGATGCGCACGCCGGTGTCGATCACGTAGGCCGTCACACCGCCGCCGGCGGTGTCCGGGTAGGTGTAGGTGCCGGACAGCGGCAGTGAGGTCTGGTCGATGCGGTCCAGGCCCCAGGGGGCGTTGGACTGCGTGGCGTCCACGTGGACGGTCTGGTTCTGCTCCACCGCGGCGACCGCCGGGTCGGCGGCCAGTCTCTTCGCCTCGGTGGCGGACAGGGTCGCGGTGTAGCCGTTCAGCGCGGCGCCGAACGTCTTCTTCACCGCACCGCCGTAGCTCTTGATGAGGTCCTTGCCGGTCGCCGAGGACGCCTTGAAGCCGGCGTCCTGCTTCAGGGTGACGATGTAGCTGTCCTTGACGGCGGTGGGGGAGCCGGCCGCGAGGACCCTGCCCTCGGCCGGGGCGGCCTGGGCGGGAAGCGCGGTGAGCCCGCCGACGAGGGCGGCGGCCGCGACGGTGGCGGCGGCGGAGACGCGGACCTTGTTGCTGCGAAGGTGTGCCATTACGAGGGAGTCCTCCTCAGGCGGCGCGCGCGGGGTGGTGCGCGCGTCAGTGGGGGTGTGCGCGCGGGAGTTTGCGCACACGGCGTCGAGCGTCGCGGCGTGCCGCTCTCGGCCGGGGTAAAGCCTCCGCCATCTACCTGCGTAGAACAAGGGTGTTGAAGGACAGTCAACAAATTTGGCATGGCCACGTAACAAAGGTGGGGTGATTAATGGCCTGACAAGCCGAAAAGATTTGGCATGGACACTTCCCGTCAACACGCGTAGTTGCTACGACGGTTGTGGCAGAGATCCTGCTAAGGGAGGTTCCATGAGACGTTCCCGAATTGCCGTCTTCGTCAGCTCGTTCCTCCTCGCCGCCGGCGCCGCCCTCACCGGGGCGGGCTCGGCGCACGGAGCCCAACTCGCCGCGGAGGGAGGCTATGTGGCCCTCGGTGACTCCTACTCCTCAGGCGTCGGAGCCGGCGGCTACATCAGCTCGAGCGGCGACTGCAAGCGCAGCACGAAGGCGTTTCCGTACCTCTGGAACGCCGCCCACACCCCCACCTCGTTCTCGTTCGCCGCTTGCTCGGGCGCTCGAACGGGTGATGTTCTCGCCGGGCAGCTCGCCCCGCTCAACTCGTCCACCGGCCTCGTCTCCATCACCGTCGGCGGCAACGACGCCGGCTTCGCCGACGTCATGACCACCTGCGTCACCGGCTCCGACAGCACCTGCGTCAGCCGCATCAACACCGCCCGCGCCTACGTCGACTCCACGCTCCCCGGCAAGCTCGACAGCGTCTACTCGGCGATCCGCTCCAAGGCGCCCACCGCCCACGTCGTCGTCATCGGCTACCCCCGCTTCTACAAGGTCGGCACGACCTGCCTGGGCCTGTCCGAGACCAAGCGCATCGCCATCAACAACGCCTCCGACCACCTCAACACCGCCCTGGCCAAACGCGCCGCCGCCCACGGGTTCGCCTTCGGCGACGTCCGCACCACCTTCACCGGCCACGAGATCTGCTCCGGCAGCTCATGGCTGCACAGCGTCAACTGGCTCAACATCGGCGAGTCCTACCACCCGACCGCCGCCGGGCAGTCGGGCGGCTACCTGCCGGTCCTCAACAGCGCCGCCTGAGCCGTCACTCCGAGGGTGACGCGGAGGGGGAGGCCTCGCCCGACGGGGCCTCCGTCTCGCACGTCACCGAGAACGGCACCGAGTTCGACGTCGCACGACCCGGCTCACGCACCTCGACACCGAGCGCGTTGCGGTACGTCCCGCTCTCGGCGGGTGTGGTCACGACCACCCGGTCCTGTCCCGACTTCCCGCCGCCCGCCGGAAGGTCCAGCGTCCTCCAGTCCGAGTCCACGAGTCCGCCTTCCTCCGACACCCACCGGTAGGACACCTGTGCGGGCAGCCGGCCCACCGTGATGGTCACCGTGAAGGTGGGAGCCTCCGCGTCCGGCGGCGGGCAGGACCCCGAGTAGTCCGTGTGGGATCCGGTGACCGTGACCGCGACGGACTGCGGCGGAGCCTCGCTCGTGGCGCTCTCACCCGCACTCGGGCTCGCGCTCGTCGAGGGCTCCTCGCTCCCCTCGGTCTCGCTCTCCCGCGGCGTCGCCGACGGAGTCACCCCCCTGCGACTGGCCGTCGGCGACACCCCCCGTCGCCGCCGTCGCCCCCCGCCCTCCCCCGTGTCGAGCAGCGCGTACGTCAGCCCGCCCACCGCCAGAGCCAGCGCCGCCACGCCGGCGATCAGCACCCCGGCGGTACGCCGGTCACGACCGGGCCCGGTCCGGCCGGTGGCCCCCTGCGGGCCCGACCAGGACGCGGCCGGGTCCGGGACCGGCGCCGGAACCGGCTCGGTGCGCGAGGCCGCCGGACGCCCGGCGCCCGTCGGTGGATACGGCGACGTCGCCCGGAGCGCGCCGGACCGGGCGGTCCCGCCCGAGGCGACGACCCGCAGGTCCCGCTCGGCCACCTCGGCCGGCACCCGCTCGGCCGGATCCTTGCGCAGCAGCCCCTCGATCACGGGGGCCAGCGCGCCCGCCCGGCGCGGCGGCGGCAGTTCCTCGTCGACGATCGCGCGCAGGGTGCTCAACGGCGTGTCGTGACGGAAGGGGGAGTTGCCCTCGACCGCCGCGTACAGCAGCACGCCCAGCGACCACAGGTCCGACTCGGGACCCGGTGTGCGGCCCAGCGCCCGCTCCGGCGCGAGGAACTCGGGCGAGCCGATGACCTCGCCGGTCATGGTGAGCGCCGACGTGCCCTCGACGGAGGCGATGCCGAAGTCGGTGAGCACCACGCGGCCGTCGTTGGACATCAGCACGTTGGCCGGTTTCACGTCGCGGTGCAGCACGCCCACCTCGTGCGCCGTCCGCAGCGCGGCCAGCACCTCGGCTCCGATGTGCGCGGCCCGGGCAGGTTCCAACGGGCCTTCCGCGTCCAGCAGTTCGGCGAGCGAGATGCCGCGCACCAGCTCCATGACGATCCACGGCCGGCCGTCCTGCATGGCCACGTCGTACACCGTCACGACATTGCGGTTCGCGACCCGGGCCGCGGCCCAGGCCTCACGCTCCAGCCGGGCGTACAGCCGCTCGACGTCCGAGTCCGGCAGCCCGGCCGGGGCACGGACCTCCTTGACGGCGACCTCACGGTGCAGCACCTCGTCCAGGGCCCGCCACACCGTGCCCATACCGCCCTCACCGAGCGGGGACAGCAGACGGTAGCGGCCCGCGATCAGACGCTCACTGCCCGGTTCTTCGGTCACCGTGCACCCCATTCCCCCTTCGCATCCAGGTGAATACCTCCCCAACGTAGCTCAGACCAGTACGGATGCGGCTCCCTTGAGCAGCAGTGCCGCGCCGAGGGCCACGACCACCAGCGCCGACCACAGGGGCAGGTTGCGGCGGACCAGCGCCACGGCGGGACGGCGGGTCCATCGCGGTCCCCGGTCCAGCAGCCGGGCCGCGCCCGCGCCCAGCCTGACGACGGCGAACCCGGCGGCCGTCAGGGTGAGCGCCAGCCCGACCCCGTACGCGACGACGAGCAGCAGCCCGAACCAGGCGTGCCCGAGCGCCGCCGCGCCGACCAGCACGACGACGGCGGAGGGGCTGGGGACCAGCCCCCCGGCGAAGCCGAGCAGGATCGTGCCGCGCAGGGTCGGGGCGGTGGGGTGGGAGTGGGGCACGCCGCCGTGGGTGTGAGTGTGGATGTGCCCGTGATCGTGACTGTGATCGTGATGGTGATCATGATCGTGGTGGTCGTGATCGTGGCCGGGGTCGTGGTCGCGCGGGTGCTCGTGGGCCTGGTGCGCGTGCTCCGTGGGCGCGCCGACGAGGGCCGGCCGACGGGCGGGCGGCTTCACCGGCTCGTGCGGGTGGGGGTGCGGGTGTCCGTGTCCTGGGCCGTGGCCCCGGTGGTGCCAGGCCCGTCGTACGAGGGTCGCGCCCGCGAACAGGACCAGGGCGCCGCTGGCCAGGCCCAGCCACGCGACCACCGAGGGCGCGGCGGCCGAGCCGGCGGTGACCAGGAGGCCGAGGGCGACCACGCCGAGGGTGTGGGTGACGGTGACCGACGCGGCCAGCGGCAGGACGTCCTTGAGACGGGCCCGTTTGCCGCGGGCGGCCGCCGTCGCGGCCATCAGGGTCTTGCCGTGGCCCGGCGCGAGGGCGTGCATCGCGCCGAGGCCGACCGCGAGGACCAGGGCCAGCGCGGCGAAGCCGAGGGTGAGGTGCTGCCGGGCGACCAGGCTGTCCAGGGCCCGCGTCCAGCGGTCCGCGCCGCGGGGCAGCACGGACGCGGCAGGCGCGTCGCCGTCCGCCTCGGCCAGTGCCGGGCCACCGGGCCGCACCCGCAGGGACGCGGCCGGGGTGTCGGCGGGGGAGGACAGCAACTCGGCCGGGTAGTCGCTGAGTTCGTCCGACAACGACTCCTGCGGTACGTCCGAGTCGGTGAGCGTCGTCCGGTCGCCGCGCGCGGTGATCTCGCGCCAGCCGGGCCCGGAGGAGGCCCCCGCACTCCGGAAGGAGAGGGAGACCGAGGCGTCCTCGGGCAGCGGAGCGGTCAGCCGGCACTCCACGCGCAGGGTGTCGAGCCCCGCCTGACCGGGCCGCAGGTCCGCCGTGGCGGCACCGGCCGCGAGGGCGACCGTACGGCCGTCCACGGTGAGGCGGCTGTCCTCGGCGGCCGTGGCACACCGCCGCCGGGCCCACTCGGCGAGACCGAGCCGCTCGACGTCCGGCTTCGCCTGGGTCGCCGGGATCTCGGCGAGGTCCTCCACATGGTCGACGCGCAGTTGCCCGGGGGCGGCGACGAGACCGTCGTAGCGGTTGACGGTGAAGTTGCCCAGGGGGTGCGCGCTCGCACTGGCGGAAGGGATCAGGGCGAGCGCGCACCCGGCCGTCAGGACGGCCGCGCAGGAGGCGGACACACGGCGGAGCGTCACTCGGCCGCCTCCAGCGTCTTGAGTGCGGCACGGGCCTCGCGGGCACCGAGGACCGAGAAGCCGGGGTTGAGCGCCAGGGCCGCGGTGAGGTGGGTGCGGGCGTCGTCCGGGTGGCCCGTGGCGTCCTCGATCACGCCCCGGTGGTAGAGGAGAGCCGCGTTGCGGTAACCGGTTGCCGTGGCCTGCCGGGCGTAGCGGAGCGCCTCGGCGTCCCTGCCGTTGACGTGCAGGGCCCAGGCGAGGGCGTCCGCGGTGTGCACGGTCCGGCGGCGGTCCCACTCGGCGCGGGCCGCGCGCAGTGCCGCCGCCTTGTCCCCGTGGTCGGCCGCCGCGAGCGCGGTGTCGAGGTCGGCGTTGACGCCGTTGGCACGGGCGAGCGCCGTCCAGGCGTCGACGAGCCGGTACTGGGCCTCGGCCCTCGCCGCGTCGCCCTCGCCGCCGCGGGCTTCGTACAGCTCGCCGAGTTCGACGAGAGGACCGGGCAGCGGGAAGCGGGCGACCACGTTCTCCAGGCCCTTGATCGCCTCGGCGCGGCGCCCGCTCGCCGCCTGGGCGCGGGCACGGCCCTCCAGCGCCGGGAGGTAGTTCTCGTCGGCGGCGAGGGCACGGGCGTAGTGGGTGAGGGCGGTGTCGTCGTCGCCCTGGTTCCAGGCCAGTTGGCCGAGCTGTGTGGCCACGTAGGCGATGTCGCCGGGCGTGGTCGAGGCGGCCAGGGCCTGGGCCAGGACCCGGCGGGCGGTGCCGACGTCACCGCGCAGCTCGTGGACGTACGCGTAGCGGGTGAACACCGGTATGCCGGGACGCCGTTCGTCGGCCGTGCGGGCGGCTCCGGCCGCCTCCTCGTACCGGCCCAGCTCGACGAGCGCGTCGATACGGGAACACAGGGCGCGTTCGTTGTAGGGGTTCTGCTTCAGGGCCCGGTCGGCGTACGCGAGCGCGGTGCCGAACTCGTGGCGGGCCGCGGCGAGCGCGGCACGGCCGGACAGGGCCTGGTCGTTGTCCGGGCGCAGGGCGAGGGAGCGCCTGAGGGCCTGCTCGGCCTGCGGGTAGCGGGAGGGGTCACCCTGGGTGCGGGCCTGCTCGACGTAGGCGAGGCCGAGGGTGGCCCAGCCGCCGAAGTCCCTCGGCTGGTCGCGCAGATGGGCCTGGAGCGAGGCGATGCCGGTACTCAGGTCGGCGCTCGCGAGCAGACCCGGGGAGACCGCGGCGCCCGCGACGACGGGAGTGTCCCCGCCGTCCCGCACCGCGCCGAGCGCGATCGCCCCGGCGGTGAGGCCGACGGCCAGCATCGCGGCGCAGGCCCCGAGCTGCACGGACCGCCAGCGGCGGCCCGCGGCGGCGACCCGGCCGGACGGCGGCGACCCGGTCGCCCCCCGCACCGTCGGCACCGGTCGCATGGTCGACACCGTCGACACTGGTCGTGCCGTCCGCGCCGGTCGCATGCTCTGCGCCGTCGGCGCCGTCCGCACCGTCTGCGCCGTCGGCACCAGTCGCGCCGCCCGTGCCGTCTGCGCCGTCGGCACCGGTCGCGCCGTCCGCATCGTCCGCGCCCTCCGCGCCCTCCGCGAAGATCGTCCCGGTGTCCTCGATCTCGTCGGTCGCCTCTGGCCGGTCCGTGGGCGGGCCCGCGGCTTCCCCGGACGCCGTTTCCTCTGCCGGGGCTGCGGTCCCGGTCCCGGAGGCCGGCCGCTCACGCTCCGGTTCGCCGTCGTTCGTACGCGGGGACATGCCCTCTCCTCGGTCGCCTGGGGTGGATCGTCCTGCTCAGGTGCGTGGGGGTGGCGCGGCCCGCGCCGTGGGGGATGAGTACGCGGGCCGCGCCA
>NZ_MPOH02000015.1:609451-628040 GCF_001896135.2 Streptomyces phaeoluteigriseus | reverse complement strand
GTCGGTGGGGCGGGCGGGCAGGGGAGTGCAGGATTCTCCCCGACCCGCCCGGACGAAGGGCCGTGCCAAGGCCCGTACCGAGCCCGTGTTGAGGGCCGGGCAAGGGACCGGCAGCAGGCCAGGCGGCCTAGTAGCCCCGGCGCGCCCGCCGCCCGCCGCCGCCGCTCATCCGGCGCCACCACATCAGGCCACCGCCGATGAGCAGGATGCCGGCCGCGCCGGCGCCCGCCGAGGCGGCGATCAGCGTGGTGTCGGTGCCGGTCGTGGTGCCCGCCGGCTGGAGCGCGTCGCCGAGCTGGTTGCGGACGTCGTTGCCCGTGCTGACGCCCTTGGCGAGCGGTCCGCGTGAGCCCTCGGTCGGCAGGGCGACGTACGGGAAGGCCTTCTCGAAGGTCTTGTCGTTCTTGTCGACCGCGTCACCCAGGTCGTTCTTCGCGCCGAGGAGTTCGCCCTCGACGACCTGGAGCGAGGCGTCGATCACGTCGTCGGTGAGCCGACGCCCGTTCGGGAAGCCCGCGTTGTCACCGTCCAGTACGCCCAGCCGCTTGGGAGAGGCGGTCGGCTTGATGGAGGTGTTGAGGCGCAGCTGTTCCGAAGGCGTCACGTGCGGAGGCTGGTTGAGCCCCTTCACGCCCTTGAGGAACACGTCCACCAGGTCGTTGCGCGGCTCGGCGGGTGCCTTGATCTTGTAGATCGCCTCGATGAGCTTCGGCAGTTCCGGGTTGGTGACGTTCTTCAGGAACTGGCCGTCCTCCTTCGGCACGGACGCGTTGAACCTGTCCTTGTCCTTGATGGGGTTGACGACCTCGTTGACCAGCGGGCTGCCCAGCCGGGAGACCTGCGCGAAGTGGCCCTGCGCGTTGCGTCGCTGGGTGGTCGACCAGATGCCCACGATCGGCTGGTGCTCGGACTCGGCGATCAGGTCCGTCGGCACCTGGAGGGCGATCGAGTTGACGTTGTAGCCCTTGAGCGTGTCGTTGCCGACCTCCGAGAGGTTCCCGCCGTACAGCAGGTCGAAGACGCGCAGGTCGAGGAAGAACGGATCGTCGGCCTGGCCGGCGAAGGTCTGCGAGCCGTTGGACAGCTTGTAGACCGCCTGGCTGCGCAGCTTGGCGTAGTCCGGCATCGACGCCTTGCCGACGTTCGACGGCGCCACCGGCACGTCGTCGGCGAGCTTCGTCGTGTGGACGACCTTCTCCTTCCTCAGCTTGATCAGCTCGAGGTCGTACGTCTGCGTCACGTTCAGGTCGGGGTCGTCCAGACTCTCGACCGCCCCGGTGTTGTACAGGAACGTCTTCTTGTTCTTGACGTGCGTCTTGAAGGTGTAGCGGAAGACCAGCTCGCCCTGCGCGTCACCGTTGTTGTCGACGCGGATGTCGTACTGGGCGTCCTCCGCGAACGGGAAGAAGTTCGGGCCGCCGGCCGGCTCCTCGAACGGGATCCAGTTCGCGACGATCGTCGTGGTGTCCGGCTTGTCCGGGCTCACGAACGCGTACACGTCGGTGTTGTCGTACTGCGGGGTGCCCGAGATCAGCGGGGCCTCCCGGTGGCTGGAGGCGGCGGCCTCCCCCGGTTCCAGCGTGGCGACGCCGGCGGCTGCGAGCCCCCCGGCGGCCAGCGCCCCGCATATGAGGGTCGCGACGCCCGTGCGTCCGGATCCGCTCCTGGAGATAGCTGTCATGCCGTCCGTCCTCAGTGCCAACTTGTCTGACGGACAGTGATACGGACTGGGAGCGCCGGATGGATTGGTCGGAAACCAAAAACTTTTTCTTTCCTGCTCACCCGCGTTTTCACCCCCCTGATCCGTACCACTGCCGGAGGTGTGTCCGTTGCGAGTGCCTGGTAGGACGGGACGGCCGGGGTGCGGCCGTGGGGAGGGGGACCGGATGGAGGCCGACGAACTGCTGGTGCTCGTCGCGGGAGGCGACCAGAACGCCTTCGAGCGGCTCTACGGGCTCGTGTCCGGGCCGGTGTTCGGACTGGTGCGGCGCGTGGTCCGGGACCCGGCGCAGTCGGAGGAGGTCTCCCAGGAGGTACTGCTCGAACTCTGGCGCTCCGCCGCCAAGTTCGACCCCCGGCGCGGCAGCGCCCTGTCCTGGATCCTCACCCTCGCCCACCGCCGCGCCGTCGACCGGGTGCGCAGCGTCCGGGCGGCCGGCGAGCGCGAGCAGCGCGAGGCCCAGCGGGCCCACCACCCCGCCTTCGACCAGGTGACCGAGGAGGTGGAGGCGGGCCTGGAGCGGGAGTGGGTGCGCCGCTGCCTGGACAAGCTGACGGCCCTGCAACGCCAGTCCGTCACCCTCGCCTACTACGACGGCTACACCTACCGTGAGGTGGCCGAGCGGCTCTCGCTGCCGCTGGGCACGGTCAAGACCCGGATGCGCGACGGACTCACGCGGCTGCGCCACTGCCTGGGAGGTGCCGTATGAGCATCCTTGGATTCCTCCGCCGGGAGGATCTGCACTCGCTGGCCGCCCCCTACGCCCTCGACGCCCTCGAACCCGGCGAGCGGCGCCGCTTCGAGAAGCACCTGAGCGGCTGCGACCGCTGCACCACCGAGGTGCGCGCCCTGGCCGAGGACGCCGTCCGGCTGGCCTGGTCGACGGCCGCACCGGCTCCGGCCGCGATGCGCGACCGGGTCCTGGCCGCCGTACGGACGATGCCGCAGGAGCCCGCACGTGAGCCGTCGCGGGAGCGTGCGCCTCAACTGCCACCGCACGTCTGGGGCACGCAGCCGCCGCCCGGACGCTCCCGTGCGCCCCGGGCGCGCCGCCCGTTGTTCGTGCCGTTCGCCACGGCGACGGCCGCCGCCGCCCTGGTCGTCGCCTCCCTCTTCGCGGTCCAGGCCGGGCGCACCCAGGACCGGCTGGACGCCGAGCGGGCCCAGGCACGTGAGATCGCCCACGTTCTCGCAGCTCCGGACGCCCGCGTGAGCACCGGCAAGGACGCGCGGGGCCGCACGATCGGAGTGATCGCCTCCGCGGCGGAGGGCGAGGCGGTCGTCACGTTGAGCGGATACGACGGACTGCCCGGCGGGCAGGTGCACCAGCTGTGGGTCATGCGCCCCGACGCGCAACCGCGCTCCCTCGGCCTCTTCGACGGTGACACGCCCTTGGTCGCCACCGGGCTCGATCCCTCGTCGGCGTCACTCGCTGTGACCGTCGAGCCCGACGGAGGGTCAGCGCAGCCCACTACTCAGCCGGTTGTCCAACTCGCCCTGAAATCGCTCGGATTCGGAGAGTGACGGCGCAGGGATCGTCAACCCCCTTACGGGGTAGGTGATTCCCGTGACCGGGATACATGTGTGCCTCGTCGGGACGATAGGGTTACCCTGCCCGTGCCGGGTGGACTCGTACGGGTGGGGAGTGACATGGAACAGATAGCAGTGCACACCAGGGCGAGGGTCCCTGCGATCACCTGCGGGAGCAACGCGACCAGTTCGCGGCTCGACCGCCATCTCTCGGTGCTCGGGGGTCCCGCCATACCCCAACGGGAGACGGTCGAGGCGACCTCCCTCATGCGGGAACTGACCTCGCGCGAGCCCGCCCGCCGCAGTCCGAGGGGCGCCCGGGTCCGCCGGGTCTCGCTGTTCGCCCCCCTGCGCCGACTGCGCCGTTCGCTGTTCGGCAGCAACAACAAGCACTGAGGCCCGCGCTCAGGCGGCCACACCGTCCCGGCGCAGCGCTGCGATCTCCTCGTCCGTCATCCCCACGGCACGCAGCAGGGCTTCGGTGTGCTCCCCGAGCGCGGGCACGGCCCCCATCCGTGCCTCCACCCCGCCCGGCAGCGTGATCGGTGGCAGCAGCGCCCGCAGCGGTCCGACCGGCGAGTCCACCTCCCGCCACCGCTCACGGGCCGCCAGCTGCGGGTGTTCCGCCACCTCGTGCAGATCCCGCAGACGCGCGCACGCGATGCCCGCCGCCTCCAGCCGCGCCAGCGCCTCGTCGGCGTCCAGCGCGCCCAGCGCCTTCGCCACCAGCGCGTCCGTACGCTCCCGGCCGGCGACCCGCGCCGCGTTCGTCGCGTACGCCGGGTCGGTGCCCAGCTCCGGGCGCTCCAGCAGCTGTTCGGCGAGCCGCCGCCACTCCCGGTCGTTCTGCACCGACAGCAGCACCCGCCCGCCGTCGGCCGTCGCATAGGCGTCGTAGGGTGCGATCACGGCGTGTGCAAGGCCGGTGCGGGCGGGGGCCGTACCGCCGTGCATCGCGTGGTGCAGCGGATGCCCCATCCACTCGGCGAGCGCCTCCAGCATCGACACCTCCACCGGCCCGCCCCGCCCGGTCGTCCCGCGTCGCACCAGCGCCGCCAGGACGCCCGAGAAGGCGTACATGGCCGCCGCGATGTCCGCCGCCGGGATGCCCGCCTTCACCGGGTGCGCGGGCGTCCCCGTCACCGACACCAGCCCCGCCTCGCACTGCACGAGCATGTCGTACGCCCGCTTGTCCGCGTACGGCCCCGACGTGCCGTAGCCCGAGATGTCGACGGCGACCAGGCGCGGGTGTGCCGCGCACAGGGTGGCCGCGTCCAGGCCGAGCCGGGTCGCCGCCCCCTGCGCGAGGTTCTGCACGAACACGTCCGCGTCGGCGATCAGCCGGCGTACGACGTCCAGGCCGCGCGGGTCCTTCAGGTCCAGCGCGATGGACTCCTTGCCGCGGTTGCACCACACGAAGTGCGAGGCGAGGCCGCGTGCCGCGGTGTCGTAGCCGCGCGCGAAGTCGCCCCCGTCGATCCGCTCGACCTTGATCACCCGGGCGCCGAGGTCGGCGAGCTGCCGGGTGGCGAACGGGGCCGCGACGGCCTGCTCGACGGCGACGACGGTGAGCCCTTCGAGGGGCAGGGGCAGGGGCGAGGGCGGGGGCACGGGCTGCTGGTCCATGGGGTGGATCATGTCCCGCGCGGCCCCGGTCTGTCATGGCCGCGCGTACCGCCGCACGGCGAGCGGCGCGAACACCGCGATCAGCAGGGCGCACCAGGCGAGTGACCCCGCCACCGGATGCGCCACCGGCCAGGCGGCGCCCTCGGGGACCGGCGCGTTGCCGAACAGGTGTCGCAGGGCCGTCGTCACCGCGCTGATCGGGTTCCACTCGGCGAGGGTGCGCAGCCAGCCCGGCAGGTCGCCGGTCGGGATGTACGCGTTGGACAGCAGCGGCAGCATGAAGGTCGCGCTGCCGAGCTGACCGGCCGCCTCCTCGCTCCGGGACAGCAGCCCCAGGAAGACGCCGGCCCAGACGCAGGCGAACCGGAACAGGAGCAGCAGCCCCAGGGCACCGGCCGCGGCGGGCGCCGACCCCTCGACCCGCCAGCCCACCGCGAGCCCGACCAGCAGGAACGGCACGGTCCCCACCGCCGTGACGAGGAGGTCGGCCACCGCCTGCCCGAGCGGCACCGCGGCCCGGTTGACCGGCAGCGTGCGCAGGCGGTCGGTGACCCCCCGGTGGACGTCCTGTGCCGCCTGGAACATGCCGGTCATGACGCCGTTGGCGGCGGTCGCCACCAGCAGGCCGGGCACGAGGAAGGAGCGGTACTCGGCGCCCGGCATCGCCAGCGCGCTGCCGAAGACGTAGCCGAAGAAGAGCAGCATGGTGATCGGCATGGTCTGGGTGAGGATCACCAGGGCCGGGTTGTTGCGGACACGCAGCAACTGGCGGCCCAGCATGGCCGAACCGTCGTGGGCGAGGGCGCTCATGCGGCGGTCTCCCTGTCGTCGGTGCGGCACGTGCCGCCGGCGGGCCGGTCGTCCGTGAGGCGCAGGAACACCTCGTCCAGGGTGGGCGGCCGGAGCGTGACGTCGAGCAACGGCACGCCCGCGGCGTCGAGTTCGCGGACCAGGCGGGGCAGGGTGAGTGTGCTGTCGCGGGTGACCGCGCCGACGGCGGTCCGCTCCTGGTCGAACGAGGGCTCGCCGCCGGTGAGTCGGTCGAGGACGGCCGCCGCCGGCGCGAGGGCGGCCGGGTCCGCGACGACGGCCTCCGCGTAGGACCCGACCAGCGCCTTGAGGTGCCGGGGCGATCCGGTCTGCGCGACACGGCCCCGGTCCACCAGGGCGATGTCGTCGGCGAGCTGGTCGGCCTCCTCCAGGTGCTGGGTGGTCAGCAGGACCGTCGTGCCCTCGTCGCGCAGCTCGCGGACGGCGGCCCACACGTCGTTGCGGCTGGCGGGGTCGAGGCCGGTGGTCGGCTCGTCGAGGAACAGCACCCGCGGGCGGCGGACCAGGCTCGCCGCGAGGTCCAGGCGCCGCCGCATCCCGCCCGAGTAACCGGACGCGGCACGGTCGGCGGCCTCGATCAGGCCGAAGCGCTCCAGCAGCACGTCGGTCCGCTCGGCCGGCCCGCGCACCCGGTGCAGCCGGGCGAACAGGCGCAGGTTCTGCCGGCCGGTGAGGTCGCCGTCGACGGTCGTGTTCTGTCCGGTGACGGCGATGACACGGCGGACGGCCGCCGGCTCCCGGACGAGGTCGTGCCCGGCGATCCGGGCCGACCCGCGGTCCGGCCGCAGCAGCGTCGTCAGCAGGCGTACGGCGGTCGTCTTGCCCGCCCCGTTGGGCCCGAGGATCCCGCAGACCGTGCCCTCCGGGACGGCGAGGTCCAGGCCCCGCAGGGCGTGCACCCTGCCGAAACGCTTCTCCAACCCCTCACTAAGTACGGCGTACGTAGTAGTCATGGCCCGACCATAGCGCATTACGTACGGTGTACGTAACTACGATGGTTGCCGAGGTGATGATCGATGGCTGGCCGAGCGGCCGTACCGGAAGTGATCTGGGCCCGTCCCGAGCGGACGGGCCGGGGGCCGAGGCCGGCGTACACGCGTGCCGACATCGCGGCGGCGGCCGTGCGGATCGCCGACGCGGAGGGGCTCGACGCGGTGTCCATGCGGCATGTCGCGGCCGAGCTGGGCTGCGGCACCATGTCCCTGTACAACTACGTCCCCCGCAAGGAGGACCTGTACGAGCTGATGGTCGACGCGGTCAGCGGCGAGCACGAGCTGTGGGAGCCCGGCGGCGACTGGCGGGCCGACATGCTGCGGGTCGGACGGCAGACGCGCGAGCTGATGCACCGGCACCCGTGGCTGCCCCGGCTGATGTCGCCGGTGTACGGGTTCAGTCCGAACGCCCTGCGGTACCTGGAACACTGCCTGGCCTGCCTGGACCCCCTGGACATGACGTACGGCATGAAGATGCAGCTCGTCGGCATGCTCAACGGGGTCGTGACGATGTACGTCGCCAGCGAGCTGGCCACCGCCGAGCGGACCCGGTCGCTGCCGTGGTCGGAGGAGCAGGAGAACGCGGCCCGGATCGGCTACCTGGGGAGCCAGGTCGCCACCGGCGCGTATCCGCGGATGGCCGCGGCGTTCTCCGAGGACCCCGGGCCGATCGATCCGGAGGCGGTCTTCCGGTTCGCGCTGGAGAGGGTGCTCGACGCTTTCGCGCCCAAGGGCTGACCCCCTGACGGCACCTCGCGGTGACCCCCTGCGGCACCTCGCGGACCCCTACAGGAGGGCCAGTTGGCCCTCCGGGCCCTCCTCGTCCGGGGTCAGGACCGAGGCCGGGCGGCGGGTCCGGCGCGGCACCGGCAGCACGCCCGCCGCACGCAGGTCCGCCGTCGTGACGGAGTCCGTCACCCGCAGCTCGTCCTGCTGTGGCCGGAGTTCGGCCAGCAGGGTCAACACCGTGATCAGTTCGAGGAGTTCGGAGGTCCAGGGCTGGAGCCAGCTCCGCGGGCGGACGGCGGACAGGGTGCCCGGATCGCCGGAGGCCGTACGGGCCGTGAACCACTCCTCCAGGACCCGTACGCCGCCCGCCTCGAAGTCCCAGGCCTGCGGGGGGACCGGCGAGATACGGCCCTCGTCGAGGTGGAGGGCCTCCTCGTCGCGTTCGTAGCGGACGGTCAGGGGCAGGACGGGGAGCGGGGCGCGGACGTAGGGGCGGCGGCCACCGGGCAGCTTGGGGCGTTCGCCGTCGCGGCGCAGGAGCCACAGCACGCGGTGGCCCAGCTCGACGCCGCGGGACCACAGTTCGGGGTCCCGGGTGAGGGGGACCGTGAGGTCGGGGCGGACGGTGGCGAGGGCCCAGGCCAGGAAGTCCAGCGGGTCGCGGGAGTGACCGAGGTGGTCCAGCAGGCCCGGCGCGAGGTTGGGTTCCCGCGCGTCGGGGCGGCGGTACAGCGGGCGGATCCGGCCGGCGCGCGGCATCGGGAGGAGGGACGTCGCCAGGAGGTGCGGGGCGTCCGGTGACTCCACCACGAAGACCTGGTGCGCGTCCGCCACCCGCCACAGCTCGGGCCGGGCCGCGTCGATCAGCCGGTGGTCGGGGATGAGCCACCGTTCGTCGAAAGGAGCGGCCAGGACCCGGACCGGCTCGGGGCAGGGGCCCGTGGCCCGGATCAACCGCCCGGTGCCGGCGGCGCTGCCGGGCAGTCGTCCGACCGCGGTGTGCGCGGTGCGTGAGCGGGTCGGCTCGAACAGGGCCTCGCGGTCCGCTCCCTCCGCCTTAAGGAGGGCGTCCCAACGGGCCTTCAGAGAAGCCGGGTCGGGGTCCATCGGCCACCCCCGGCCGAGCCGCGGCGGTGCGACGGACCACGGCATGAGGTCCGCCAGCGGCGGAGCTTCGTCGCGCGTCACGCGTGGCATCGTACGACGTGCTCAGTGGGCGTCGAGGGTGACGGTGAAGGAGAAACGGTCCCCCCGGTAGTGGATGACGGCCACGTCCAGCGGGCGGCCGGCGCTGTCGTAGGTGACGCCCGTGTAGTGCAGGATCGGGCTCAGCAGCGGCACCGCGAGCAGCCGGGCGGTCTCCGGGTCCGCGAGGCGGGCCTCGACCGTGTCGGTGATCCGGCCGATGTCCGCCCCCACGACGTCCCGCAGCACCTTCGTCATCGGCCAGCGCAGCAGGTCCTCCGGGTCGATCGACGCGGCGAGTTCCGGACGGACGTAGTTGCGGGCGTGGTTGGTCGGCTCGCCGGTCTTCTCGTCGCCGCGCAGCCGGTGGTACGCCGCCACCTCCGCCAGGTCGGGGAAGTACTCGGCGACCTCGGCCGGGACCTCCGCCCCGCCGTGCGAGAGGAGTTCCGTCACCATGCCCGACTGCTGGGCCACGATCGCGTCCACCGAGCCCAGCAGCCGTACCGGGGCGCCCCGCTGGGCCGTCGGCTCGATGAACGTGCCGCGGCGGCGGTGCCGGGTGATCAGCCCCTCGTCCTCCAGCTCCTTGAGCGCCTGCCGCATGGTCAGCACGCTCACCCCGTAGTGCCCGGCCAACTGCTCCTCGGTGGGCAGCCGCAGGGGGTCCCGGGGGGAGCGGCCGAGTATCGAGGCGCGCAGTGACTGCGACACCTGGTACCAGAGCGGCAGCTTGCGGTTCAGGACGATCGAGTCCGGCGCGAAGGAGGTCACGGGGCCATCCGTACCTGTCGGGAATCCTCAGTGCAAGGGGCGGAAGTGGCGTTCGAGACCCGACCACACGTCGTCGTAGCCCCGTTGCAGCCGGTCCGTGCCGGCCGCCTGCGGGGTGAGGGTGACCGGCCACCGCGTCTCGAACATGAACGCCAGCCCGTCGTCGACCTTGTGCGGCACCAGCTCGGCGGCGCTCGCCCGGTCGAAGGTCTCCCGGTCCGGGCCGTGCGCCGACATCATGTTGTGCAGCGAGCCGCCGCCCGGCACGAAGCCCTCCGCCTTGGCGTCGTAGGCCCCCTCGATCAGGCCCATGTACTCGCTCATCACGTTCCGGTGGAAGTACGGCGGCCGGAAGGTGTCCTCGCCCACCAGCCAGCGCGGCGCGAAGACCACGAAGTCCACGCCGGCCAGACCGGGGGTGTCGGACGGGGACGTGAGCACCGTGAAGACCGACGGGTCCGGGTGGTCGTACGAGACCGTGCCGATGACGTTGAAGCGGCGCAGGTCGTACACGTACGGGACGTGGTTGCCGTGCCAGGCGACGACATCGAGCGGTGAGTGGTCGTAGGTGGCCGTCCAGAGGTTGCCGCAGTACTTGTTCACCACCTCGACCGGGCCCTCGACGTCCTCGTACGCGGCGACGGGCGCGCGGAAGTCGCGCGGGTTCGCCAGCCCGTTGGCACCGATGGGGCCGAGGTCGGGAAGGCGGAAGGGGGCGCCGTAGTTCTCGCACACATAGCCGCGGGCCGTCCCGTCGAGCAGTTCCACCCGGAAGCGGACCCCGCGCGGGATCAGGGCCACGTGGCCCGGCTCGGCGTGCAGCAGGCCGAACTCCGTGCGCAGCAGCAGTCCGCCGCGCTCCGGGACGATCAGCAGCTCGCCGTCGGCGTCGCTGAACACCCGGTCCATGGAGGCGTCGGCGTGGTACAGGTGCACGGCCATGCCGGCGCGCTGGGCCGCGTCGCCGTTGCCGCCCAGGGTCCACAGGCCCCGGAGGAAGTCCGTCCCCGGCGCGGGGTCGGGGAGAGGGTTCCAGCGCAGCCGGTTGGGGTCCGGGACGGTGTCCGTGAAGGGGGCGGTGCCCAGGGTGCCGTTGTCCGCGCGGGTGAACGCCGGGTGCGCCGCGGAGGGGCGGATGCGGTACAGCCACGAGCGGCGGTTGTGGGCGCGCGGCTCGGTGAAGGCGGAGCCGCTGAGCTGCTCCGCGTACAGGCCGAGGGGGGCGCGCTGCGGCGAGTTGCGCCCCTCGGGCAGGGCGCCGGGCACCGCCTCGGAGGCGTGCTCGTTGCCGAATCCCGTCAGGTACGTCAGCCCCGCTGCCGTCCTGCGTGCGTCCCCGCTGTTCATACGTGCTCCCTCGACCGGCGATTCCTCTGTATCACCGTAGGATTGCGGTTTCCCGGACGCAAGGGGTACGCGGGTCCTCCTCTCGGATGACGATCACCGATGGCGGGAACCCGACCCCAGGAGGATCCCTGTGTCGTACCGGTGTTCTACGCTCCCGAGCATGTCGTGGAGTCGTGGAAGCCTGCCCGCACTCGCGGTCTGTGTCCTGTTGGTGACCGGATCCGCGGGCTGCGGATCCGATGACGCGCCCGCGCCGACGGGGCAGGAGAGCGCGCTCTCGTCCTCGCCCGTCGGCAAGGTGCTCGACGACACGGACGACGACGGGCGGCACTACCGGGAGGTGGGGGAGAAGGGCGCTCCGCAGGTCGCCCTCGAGGTGGAGCCGGACGCCGAGGGCGGCTGGGACGTGCGCCTGAAGCTGCGCGACTTCCGGTTCTCGCCGTCCGGCGCCGAGGCGCGGGCGGTCCCCGGTCGCGGCATCGCCCGGCTCTTCGCCGACGGTCAGCCCGTCGCCGACCTCCGCGACACCTCGTACCGCATCCCCGAGGGCTACCTCGGGCACGGCACCCACCAGGTCACCGCACGGCTGTACGCGGACGACGGCACGGTGTGGGCCGTCGACGGGAAGCCGGTGGAGAGCACGGCCGACATCACGGCATCGGAGCCGGAGCCGGAGCCGGAGTCGGAGTCGGAGCAGGGGTCCGGGGCCGAGCCGGACTCGTCGTCCCCTTCCGCGCTGAGTGCACCGGGCACCTTTCCCCGTACCGAGGGGCAAGGTTCACCGGACCGCGGCGGAAAGGCATCATGAAGCCCGTGCCCCACGCGACATCGCTCCGTCGCGCGCCTGTGCAGCGACGCAGCGCCGAACGGCTGACCAGAATCCTCGACGCCTGCGCCGACCTCCTCGACGAGGTCGGCTACGAGGCCCTGAGCACCCGGGCCGTGGCCCAGCGCGCCGGCGTCCCCATCGGGTCCGTCTACCGCTTCTTCGGCAACAAGAAGCAGATGGCCGACGCGCTGGCCCAGCGCAACCTGGAGCGGTACGCCGAGCGCGTCACCGGGCGGCTCAAGGACGCGCGGCCGGGTGACTGGCGGGCCGCCATGGACGCCGTACTCGACGAGTACCTGGGCATGAAGCGCACCGCGCCCGGGTTCTCCCTCGTCGACTTCGGCAACCAGATCCCGGTCGGCTCGCGCGCCGAACCCAACCACCGCGTCGCGGACCGGCTCACCGACCTCCTCTCCGACTATCTCGGGCGCAGCCCCGACGAGGACCTGCGGCGCATCTTCCTGATCGCCGTGGAGACCGCGGACACCCTCGTCCACCTGGCCTTCCGGATGGCGCCCGAGGGCGATCCGAAGGTGATCGAGGAGACGCGGGAACTGCTGCGGGCATACCTGGGACGCGTACTGGACTGAGGTGTCCGGCCGATCCGTCGGGTCAGGACCCTCCCTCGCATCCGTACCGGTCGGTATGCTCGGCGGAAGAGAGCGTCACCGCCGCCGCCTTCCCTGGAGGACCCGTGTCCCGCACCGCCCTGCGAATCTGCCCCCTGTGCGAGGCCACCTGCGGGCTGACCCTGACCATCGAGGGAACCCGGGTCACCAGCGCCCGCGGCGACCGCGACGACGTGTTCAGCAACGGGTTCATCTGCCCCAAGGGCGCCTCCTTCGGCGCCGTCGACGGCGACCCCGACCGACTGCGCACCCCCCTCGTCCGCCGGGACGGCGAACTGCGCGAGGCCACCTGGACGGAGGCCTTCGACGCCGTCGCGGCCGGCCTCCGCCCGGTCGTCGAACGCCACGGCCCGCACGCGGTCGGCATGGTCCTCGGCAACCCCAACGTGCACACCATGGCCGGCGCCCTCTACCCGCCGGTGCTGCTCGCCGGACTCGGCACCCGCAGCCTCTTCACCGCCTCCACGGTCGACCAGATGCCCAAGCACGTCTCCAGCGGACTCCTCTTCGGCGACGCCAACGCCATCCCCGTGCCCGACCTGGACCACACCGACCACCTGCTCCTCATCGGCGCCAACCCCCTGGAGTCCAACGGGAGTCTGTGCACCGCCCCCGACTTCCCCGGCAAGCTCAAGGCGCTCAAGGCCCGCGGCGGCACCCTCACCGTCATCGACCCGCGCCGCACCCGCACCGCCAGGCTCGCCGACCGGCACATCGCGATCCGGCCCGGCACCGACGCCCTGCTGCTCGCGGCGACGGCGCAGGTCCTGTTCGAGGAAGGGCTCGTGGAACTGGGCGAGTTGAGCCGGCACGTGCAGGGCATGGACGAACTGCGGGACGCGGTAGGGGACTTCACCCCGGAGTCGGTGGCGGCCGCCTGCGACGTGGACGCCGACCTCGTCCGCACCCTCGCCCGGGAACTCGCCGCCGCCCCCACCGCCGCCGTCTACGGCCGCATCGGCAGCTGCACCGTCCCCCACGGCACCTTGGCGAGCTGGCTCGTCGACGTCCTCAACATCCTCACCGGCAACCTCGACCGGCCCGGCGGCGCCCTGTTCCCGCAGGCCGCCACCGACCGGACACCCCGGCCCGCCGGTCCCGGCCGGGGTTTCGCGCTCGGGCGCTGGCACTCCCGCGTGAGCCGGCACCCCGAGGCGAAGGGCGAGCTGCCGCTGTCCGCGCTCGCCGAGGAGATCGACACCGCCACGGACGAGGGCACACCGGTCCGGGCGCTGATCGTCGTGGCCGCCAACCCGGTGCTCTCCGCGCCCGACGGCGACCGGCTCGACAAGGCGCTCGACTCGCTCGACTTCATGGTCAGCGTCGACCCGTACCTCAACGAGACCTCGCGCAACGCCGACGTCGTCCTGCCTCCGCCCCCGCCCTCCCAGAGCCCGCACCACGACTTCGCGTTCAACACCCTCGCCGTCCGCAACCAGGTCCGCTACACCCGCCCCGCCGTCCCGCTGGAACCCGGCAGGATGGCCGAGAGCGAGATCCTCGCCCGGCTGACCCTGGCCGCCACCGGCATGCACGGCGCCGACCCCTCGGCCGTCGACGACCTCGTCATCGGCCAGACCCTCGGCAAGGCGGTCGAGGACCCGCACTCACCCGTGCACGGCCGGGACCCCGAGGACCTCGCGGCACAGCTCGCCGGCGAGAGCGGCCCCGAGCGCCGGCTCGACATGATGCTGCGCCTCGGCCCCTACGGCGACGGCTTCGGCGTACGCCCCGAAGGCCTGGGTCTGGAGCGGCTGCTCGCGCATCCGCACGGCATCGACCTCGGACCGCTGCGTCCGCGCCTGCCGCAGCCGCTGAAGACCCGCAGCGGGAAGATCGAGCTGCTGCCCCGGCCGATCGCCGACGACCTCCCGCGGCTGCGGCGGGCGGCGGCCGAGCGCCCCACCGGCCTCGTCCTCGTCGGACGCCGGCACCTGCGGTCCAACAACAGCTGGATGCACAACGTCCCCGCTCTCACCGGCGGCACCAACCGCTGCACCGTGCAGGTCCATCCCGAGGACGCCGAACGGCTCGGGCTGCGCGACGGGGAGCCGGTGCGGGTCAAGGGCGCCGGGGGAGAGGTGACCGCCCCCGCCGAGGTGACCGACGGCGTGCGCCGGGGCGTCGTCAGCATCCCGCACGGCTGGGGCCACGACCGCCCCGGCACCCGGCTGAGCCACGCCTCCACCGACCCCGGCGTCAACGTCAACCAGCTCCTCGACGGCAGTCTGCTCGACCCGCTGTCCGGCAACGCCGTCCTCAACGGAGTGCCCGTCGAACTCAGCCCACTGGCCTGACCAGGAGTTTTGCGCTTATTGCTCGCGCGTCAACGTCTTGTTAACACCGTTTGAACGGTCCTAACGTCAACGCACCGCCGACCCTCAGGTGGGATGTTCAAGGGCGAACGTTAGGTATCCATTCATGCTGACCATCCTCGGCTTCGCCATGATCGCGACCTTCCTGGTCCTGATCATGCTGAAGAAGATGTCGCCGATCGCGGCGCTCGTCTTGATCCCGGCACTGTTCTGCGTCTTCGTCGGGAAGGGCGCCGAACTCGGTGACTACGTCCTCGACGGTGTCACCAGCCTCGCCCCCACCGCGGCGATGCTCATGTTCGCGATCGTCTACTTCGGTGTGATGATCGACGTCGGCCTGTTCGACCCGATCGTGCGGGCCATCCTCAAGTTCTGCAAGGCCGACCCGCTCCGCATCGTCGTCGGCACCGCGGTCCTCGCCGCGATCGTCTCGCTCGACGGCGACGGCTCCACCACCTTCATGATCACCGTCTCGGCGATGTACCCGCTGTACAAGCGCCTGAAGATGAGCCTGGTCGTGATGACCGGTGTCGCCGCGATGGCCAACGGCGTGATGAACACGCTGCCCTGGGGCGGCCCGACCGCCCGCGCCGCCACCGCGCTGAAGCTCGACGCCAGCGACATCTTCATCCCGATGATCCCGGCCCTGGCCGTCGGCCTGCTGGGCGTCTTCGCCCTCTCGTACGTCCTCGGCCGCCGCGAGCGCAAGCGGCTCGGCGTGCTGACGCTGGACGAGGTCCTGGTCGAGGAGAAGGCCGAGACCGAGACGGTGCTCGTCGGCGCCGGCACGGGGAACGGGTCAGGCACCGGTACCGGCAAGACGGCCGCCGCCACGGGCGGTTCGGGTTCCGGCACCGACGCCGACGCCGACGCCCGCACCGGCGTCGACGAGCCCGCCGCCGAGGAACCCGAGGACGACGAACGCCTCGCCGGACTCGACCCCGACCGCGCCACCCTGCGCCCCAAGCTCTACTGGTTCAACGCGCTCCTCACGGTCACGCTGCTCACCGCCATGATCATGGAGTTGCTGCCGATCCCGGTGCTGTTCCTGCTCGGCGCCGCGCTCGCGCTCACCGTCAACTTCCCGCACATGCCCGACCAGAAGGCCCGCCTCGGCGCGCACGCCGAGAACGTCCTCAACGTCGCCGGCATGGTCTTCGCCGCCGCCGTCTTCACCGGCGTCCTGACCGGCACCGGCATGGTCGACAACATGGCCAACTGGCTGGTGGACAACATCCCCGACGGCATGGGCCCGCACATGGCCTTCGTCACCGGCGTGCTGAGCATCCCGCTCACCTACTTCATGTCGAACGACGGTTTCTACTTCGGCGTCCTGCCCGTCCTCGCCGAGGCCGGCCAGGCCCACGGGGTGTCCTCGCTGGAGATCGCCCGCGCCTCCCTGGTGGGCCAGCCGCTGCACATGTCGAGCCCGCTCGTCCCCGCCGTCTACGTCCTCGTCGGCATGGCCAAGGTCGAGTTCGGCGACCACACCCGGTTCGTCGTGAAGTGGGCCGCCCTGACCAGCCTGGTGATCCTCGCGGCGGGCATGCTGTTCGGGATCATCTGACCCGCGTGACCCGATCCGTACGCTCTCCCCGGAGGACAACACCATGAGGCCCGGTGGGAACCGCGGCTGGCTGCTCCGCCTCGTCATCGCCTTCGGCTTCGCGCAGGGGGCGGTGTCCATGGCCCGGCCCGCCGTCTCCTACCGGGCCCTCGCGCTGGGCGCGGACGAGCGGGCGGTCGGCGTCATCGCCGGTGTGTACGCCCTGCTCCCGCTGTTCGCCGCCGTCCCGCTGGGGCGCCGTACCGACCACGGCCGGTGCGCGCCCCTGCTGCCCTTCGGCGTGGTCCTGATATCCGGCGGCTGCGCGCTGAGCGGCGTCGCCGGCTCGCTGTGGTCGATGGCGCTGTGGAGCGGCGTCATGGGCCTCGGCCACCTCTGCTTCGTCATCGGCGCCCAGTCGCTCGTCGCCCGTCAGTCCGCGCCGCACGAACAGGACCGCAACTTCGGCCACTTCACGATCGGCGCCTCCCTCGGCCAGCTGGTCGGCCCGATCGCCGCGGGCACCCTGATCGACGGCTCCGACATGGCCCGCAGCAGCGCGCTCGCCCTCGTCGTCGCCGGCGCGGGCGCCGCGGTCGCGTTCACCTCCCTGTGGCGCATCGAACACCCCGGCACCTCCGCCACGTCCCGTACGGCGCGCGGTGACCGCGTCCCCGTCGTACGCATCCTGCGCGCCCGGGGCGTCCCCGCGGGCATCCTCGTCAGCCTCTCGGTGCTGTCCGCGACCGACATCCTCACCGCCTACCTGCCGGTGGTCGGCGAGCACCGGGGCATCGCCCCGTCCGTGATCGGCCTGCTGCTCAGTCTGCGGGCCGCCGCCACCATCGCCTGCCGCCTGGTCCTCACGCCCCTGCTGCGGCTGGTGGGGCGGACCGCGCTGCTCACCGTGACCTGTCTGCTGGCGGCCCTGCTGTGCGCCGGGATCGCGGTGCCGGTGCCGGTGTGGGCGCTGGCCGTGATGCTCGCGGCGCTCGGTTTCTGCCTCGGGGTCGGACAGCCGCTGTCCATGACCACCGTCGTCCAGGCCGCGCCGGACGGCGCCCGGTCCACGGCTCTCGCGCTGCGGCTGACCGGCAACCGCCTCGGCCAGGTCGCCGCGCCGGCCGCCGCGGGCCTGATCGCCGGGATCGCGGGCGTGGCGGCGCCGTTCGTGATGCTCGGCGGGCTGTTGCTGCTGTCGTCGGGGGTGGCGCTGCGCTCGCCGGAGCGGGCGGCGCGCGGTGGTGGTGGCCCGGGGAGTGGGGGCGGGGTCCGGCGTACCAGGTCGCCGTTGGGCCGTAAGAGCGATATCTGAGGCGCGGCACGCGGTGCTTCCGTGAACCACGGGTCGGAATGTGACATTCAGTCAGGTGCAAGCCGATTTGTATGAAAATCATCTGACTCGGAGGTTCTCTGATGCCGACCTCGTCCCGTCCACGCAGGGTCGCCACACTGACGGCCCTCGCCGCCGGTGGAGCCGTTCTCCTCGGAGCGCCGGCCGCCGTCGCGGCCCCCGGGGACAACGGAGACGTCAAGGTGCACATGGCGGGCACCGCCGTCAGCGCCCAGGCCAACCAGCCCAAGGTGTGCAAGTTCTACCTCGACGCCTTCAACTTCGACGTCGCCCAGGGCATCAACTGGACCATCGCGCCCCAGTCGGCGCAGGCCGGCACCACGGCCACCCTCTCCGGCACGGTCACCCTCGCCAACGGTGCCGGGGTCACCGAGAACCTGATGCTGCCCGACGGGCAGTACAAGCTGACGTGGGTCGTCGTCGGCGGCAGCGGCGCGGGCAAGCAGAAGGTCTTCAAGGTCGACTGCCCGGACCGGCCGAACGGCCCCGGCGGCCCCAACGGCGGTCCGCCGGCGGGCGGCGGCGGTCTGGCCCGCGACGCCGCGTTCACGCCGGTCGCCGGTGCCGCGGCGGTGGGACTGGCCGCGGTCGGCGGAGCGGCCTGGTTCCGGCTGCGCCGCCGCTCGCATGGCGCCGCGTAGGCGGATCCGCAGGCCCTGGTACCGGACGCGCGCCTACCGCCTGACGAGGACGGCCGCCCTGGCCGTCACGCTGGTGACGGGCGCCGTCTGGTGGGGCCACGCCGAGGAGCCCGCCGACACGGCGGTCCTCACGGTCGGCTCCGCCGGTTCGGCGGGTGGGGGAGTGGACGGGCGAGGCCCCGACCAGCAGGCACGTCCCGGGGCCGGGCCGACGCCCTCCGGGAACTCCCGCGAGGGTGCGCCGCGTCGCGTCCGGACCAGGCCCGGTACGGGACCGGCCTGTCGGGGCCGGCGCGGCCCCCGGTGGGCGCGCCTTCCGCGACGACCCCCGCCTCGGGGGAAGCGGCAGCCCACGCCGGGGGCGGCACCGGCACGTGCCCGGCCGTCCCCGCAGGGGAAGTCGTCCGCACGCGCCGGGCAGTCGCCGCAGCGGGCGGCACCGTCGCGTCCCCGGCCGACCCGGCCGGTCTCGTCGCCGTCCGGTCCCCGGCGGCCTCCGTCGGCGACGGGAGCCGCGCCCGCGCCGGGCGGGGCGGGCGCG
>NZ_MPOH02000015.1:491039-609351 GCF_001896135.2 Streptomyces phaeoluteigriseus | reverse complement strand
GTGCCGCTGCCCCGCGCCCTGCCGCGGTGGCACCCGGGCGGCGAAGACCCGCCCCCGTCCCACCCCCGGGAACGCCGTCAAGAACGCCGTCAAGAACGCCGTCAAGGGGACCCACGTCCTCCCGCGTTCGCGCGCGACCCGCTTGGCGATCCCTTATCTCGACCTCGACGCCCCGGTCATGGACCTCCGCCTGGACAGCAGGCGCAGGCTGCCAGCGCCCCCGGAGGACGAGCCCGACCTGGTCGCTGGTACGCGGACGGCCCGTCCCCGGGCGGACCGGGCACCGCCGTCGCCGTCGGACACCTCGACACCGACACCGGACCGGCCGTCTTCTCGGGTCTCTCCGAACTCGACAAGGGCCGCCGCGTCGAGATCCGCCGGGCCGACGGACGCACCGCCGTCTACACGGTCGACCGGATCAAGAAGTACGAGAAGGCCCACTTCCCCGACCAGGAGGTGTACGGCGACCGGGGCCGCCCCGAACTGCGCCTCATCACCTGCGGCGGCTCCTTCGACCGCAGATCCGGCTACTCGGGCAACCTCGTCGTCTTCGCCCACCTCACCCAGATCCGGGAGCCGGCCGGCCCCGCCCACTGAGCGGCGGGTCATGGCAAGCGGTTCCCCGCCCCGCGAAGCCACGGATCTGGCCGGTTCCCTTCCCCGGGCGCGCACAGTCCGTTAACTTCCGTGACTCACAGCCTCGTTCGACCCTTCGGAGGCTGTCGAGCACACGCGCCCAGGATCCGCCCGGCGCCCGTACCGTCCCCGACCAGGACGGGACGGACGGCGGGCGGGTCCGTGAGCCCCCGGGGACCCCTGTCATGACACGCGCCATCTCCCTGCACGACGTGAGCAAGGTCTACTACGCCAGCGACGCCCGCGTGGTGGACCGGCTGTCGCTGGACATCGCGCCCGGCGAATTCCTCGTGCTGCTCGGGCCCTCCGGCTGCGGCAAGTCCACCGTGCTGCGGATGATCGCCGGGCTGGAACAGATCACGGACGGGCGGTTGCTGCTCGACGGCGAGTACGCCAACGATCTGCCGCCGTCCGGCCGGGACATCGCGATGGTCTTCCAGAACTTCGCCCTCTACCCGACCATGACCGGGCGCGACAACATCGGATTCCCGCTGCGCATCGAGGCCCCGAGCACCGACCCGAGCCCTCGGGTGGACGCCACCGCACGGATGCTCGGCATCGAGGACCTCCTCGACCGCTACCCCGGCCAGCTCTCCGGCGGGGAGCGCCAGCGTGTCGCCATGGGCCGGGCCATCGCCCGCCACCCGTCCGCCTTCCTGATGGACGAACCGCTGTCCAACCTGGACGCCAAGCTCCGCAACCGGTTGCGCGCCGAGATAGCCTCGCTGACCCGCAAGCTCGGCGTGACCACGGTGTACGTCACGCACGACCAGTCCGAGGCCATGTCCCTCGGCGACCGGGTCGCGGTGCTGCGCGGCGGTGTCCTGCAGCAGGTCGACACGCCCCGCTCGGTCTACGCCCTGCCCCGCAACGTCTTCGTGGCCGCCTTCATCGGCACTCCCCGCATCAACCTGCTGCGCGGCCTGGTGCGTGCCCCCCTCGACGGGGCGATGACGATCAGCCTCGGCAAGCAGGCGCTGCGGTTGCCCGAACCGCTGTCGCTGGACCACAAGTTGCTGCGGGTCCAGCAGGGCCGCGAGGTGATCGTCGGTCTGCGCTCCGAGGCCGTCCGCATCGGCCGCCTCGCCGAGGCGCGTCCCGGCGAGACCCACATCACCGGCCTGGTGGAGCACGTCGAGTTCCAGGGGCACGAGGTGCTCGTGCACTTCAACACCGGCTCGCGCCCCGCCGTCGTACCGGACCTGGAGGCGGCGCGTCCGCAGGCCCGGCCCGTCCGACGGCGCCGACGGGAGACCAGAATGCTGGACCGGCTGCGGGCGCGGGCGGGCGGCCTGCGGGCCGGGCCGGTCGTGGCGCTGGACGAGCCCGCGGAACAGCGCCCCGCCGTGGCCTCCCCGGACGGCCGCCAGCCCGGCGACCTGGTGGTGCGGACCACCCCCGACTTCGACCTGCGGTACGGCATGCACGTCCCGCTCCTCGTCGACGTCGCCCACCTGTTCGTCTTCGACCAGCACGGCGAGCGGATCTGCCCGGCCCCGGACCGGCTGCCGGACCTCGACGAGTGACGCCCGCGGCGGCTGTCGTGCCAGAGTGGTGCGCCTTACGGCGGACGCCCCTGGTGCCGGAAAACTATCGGCGCTAGTTTAGGGCCCGGACGACGACGACCGCCCCGGAGGGAACCCGATGAAGGCACACGACGGCATCTACCTCGACGGCGCCTGGCGCCCCGCCGCCGGCCAGGACGTGATCGAGGTCGTCAATCCGGCGGACGAACAGATCATCGGCCGGGTCCCGGCCGCCGGACTCGAGGACGTCGACGCGGCCGCCCGTGCCGCCCGTGCCGCCCTCCCGGCCTGGGCCGCGACTCCGCCCGCCGAGCGCGCCGCGCGCCTGACCGCCCTCCGGGACGTGCTGGCCGCCCGCAAGGACGAGATCGCCGAGACCGTCACCGCCGAACTCGGCTCTCCACTGCCCTTCTCGCAGGCCGTCCACGCGGCCGTCCCGATCGCGGTCGCCGGCTCCTACGCCGAACTGGCCGCCACGCACTCCTTCGAGGAGAAGGTCGGCAACTCGGTCGTCCACCACGAGCCGGTCGGCGTGGTCGGTGCCATCACGCCCTGGAACTACCCGCTGCACCAGATCGTCGCCAAGGCCGCCCCGGCCCTCGCCGCCGGCTGCACGGTCGTGCTCAAGCCCGCCGAGGACACCCCGCTCGTCGCGCAGCTCTTCGCCGAGGCGGTCCACGAGGCCGGCTTCCCGGCCGGTGTCTTCAACCTCGTCACGGGCCTCGGCCCGGTCGCAGGTCAGGCCCTCGCCGAGCACCCCGGCGTCGACCTGGTCTCCTTCACCGGCTCCACCGCCGTGGGCAGGCAGGTCGCCGCGACGGCCGCGGCCGCGATCAAGAAGGTGGCCCTCGAACTCGGCGGCAAGTCCGCCAACGTCATCCTCCCCAGCGCCGACCTCGCCCGCGCGGTCAACGTCGGCGTCGCCAACGTGATGTCCAACTCCGGCCAGACGTGCAGCGCCTGGACCCGGATGCTGGTCCACCGCGACCGGTACGACGAGGCCGTGGAGCTGGCCGCGACCGCCGCCGCCAAGTACGGCGACCGCATCGGCCCCGTCGTCAACGCCAAGCAGCAGGCCCGGGTGCGCGGTTACATCGAGACGGGCGTCGCCGAGGGCGCCCGCCTCGTCGCGGGAGGCACCGAAACCCCGCACGAGCGGGGCTGGTTCGTCAGCCCGACCGTCTTCGCGGACGTCACCCCGGACATGACGATCGCCCAGGAGGAGATCTTCGGCCCGGTCCTGTCGATCCTGCGCTACGAGGACGAGGCGGACGCCCTGCGCATCGCCAACGGCACGGTCTACGGCCTGGCCGGCGCCGTCTGGGCCGGCGACGAGGCGGAGGCGGTGGCCTTCGCCCGCCGGATGGACACCGGGCAGGTCGACATCAACGGCGGCCGTTTCAACCCGCGCGCCCCCTTCGGTGGTTACAAGCAGTCGGGCGTCGGCCGGGAACTCGGCGCGCACGGACTCGCCGAGTACCTCCAGACCAAGTCCCTTCAGTTCTGAGGAGTTTCCCGTGGTTCGTGCCGCCGTCCTTCCCGCCGTGGGCGCCCCTCTGGAGATCACCGAGATCGAGCTGCCCGACCCCGGACCCGGCCAGGTGCGCGTCCGGATCACCGCCGCCGGGGTCTGCCACTCCGACCTGTCCCTGTCCGACGGCACCATGCGCGTCCCCGTCCCGGCCGTCCTCGGCCACGAGGGCGCGGGCACGGTCGTATCCGTCGGCGAGGGCGTCACCGGCCTCGCGCCCGGCGACGGTGTCGTCCTCAACTGGGCACCCTCCTGCGGCAGTTGTCACCCCTGCTCGCTCGGCGAGGTCTGGCTGTGCGCCAACGCGCTCAGCGGCTCCGCCGACGTCTACGCCCGTACCGCCGACGGCACCGACCTCCACCCCGGCCTGAACGTCGCCGCGTTCGCCGAGGAGACCGTCGTCCCCGTCTCCTGCACCCTGCCGCTGCCCGACGGCATCCCGCTCACCGACGCGGCCCTCCTCGGCTGCGCGGTCCTGACCGGCTACGGCGCCGTCCACCACTCCGCCCAGGTCCGGCCGGGCGAGACGGTCGCCGTGTTCGGCGTCGGCGGGGTCGGCCTCTCGGCCCTCCAGGCCGCCCGGATCGCGGGTGCCTCCACGATCGTCGCCGTCGACGTCTCCCCGGAGAAGGAGGAGCTGGCCCGCGCGGCGGGCGCCACCGAGTACGTCGTCGCCTCCGAGAACACCGCCCGCCAGATCCGCGCCCTCACCGGCAAGCAGGGCGTCGACGTCGCCGTGGAGTGCGTGGGCCGCGCGGTCACCATCCGCACGGCCTGGGAGTCCACCCGCCGCGGCGGCCGCACCACGGTCGTCGGCATCGGCGGCAAGGACCAGCAGGTCACCTTCAACGCCCTGGAACTGTTCCACTGGGGCCGCACCCTCTCCGGCTGCGTCTACGGCAACTGCGACCCGGCCCGCGACCTCCCGGTCCTGGCCGAACACGTCCGCGCCGGCCGCCTGGACCTGGGCTCCCTGGTCACGGAGCACATCGCCCTGGAGGGCATCCCGGCGGCCTTCGAGAACATGCTCGCGGGCAAGGGAGGCCGCGCGCTGATCGTCTTCTGACACCGGGCGCACGACGGCTCACCGGGGCGGCGCCGGGGCCTCCTCGGGCCGGGCCGCGGCGCAGGCAGCGCGACCGTCCAGGGCCGCGGTGCCCGTCACTTCGGCGTCTCGGCCTCCTCGGGCCGAGGCGCCGTCTCCTGCCTCTCCGCCTTCTGCTCCGTCTCCTCCGGCGCCGCGGCCCTCGCGTCCCCCGCCCGCGACCGGGACACCGCCACGCCCGCCAGGCACAGTGCCCCGCCCGCCAGCGTGAGCACCCCCGGCACCTCGCCCAGGGCCAGCCACGACATCAGCACGACCAGCGACGGGACGGCGTACGTCGTCGCGCCCATCCGGCCGGCGTCGTCCGGGCCAGCGCGTACGCCCAGGTGGTGAAGGCGAGCGCGGTCGGGAACACGCCCAGGTACACCATGTTGAGGGTGGCCGACACCGGCGCGTCGGCGGCGTCGCCGACCAGCTGCCCGGCGAACGGCAGGCACATCACCGCGCCCACCAGGCAGCCGAACGTCGTCGCCTGCAGGGCACTGGCCTGCCCCAGCGCCGGCTTCTGCGCCACGACACCCCCGGCGTACGCGACGGCGGCCAGCAGGCACAGCACCACCCCGAGCAGGGAGGAACCGCCCCCGCCCGACATCGACAGCCCGACCGTCACCGCGCCCGCGAACGACACCGCCATCCCGGCCAGCAGGCGCGGTGGCAGCCGGTCGCCGAGGAACCGCGCGCCGAGCAGGGCGATGAGCAGGGGCCCGATGTTCACGACCAGGGCCGCGGTCCCCGCGTCCACCTCCTGCTCGCCCCAGTTCAGCGCCACCATGTAGAAGCCGAACCACAGCACCCCCGAGACCGCGATCCCGCGCCAGGTGGACCGCGGCGGCAGCCCCTCCCGCCGTACGAGGCAGATCACGCCCAGGGTCAGGGCCCCGGCCAGCAGCCGGCCGAGGGCCAGCGCGCCGGGGGAGTACGCGGTGCCGGCACTGCGGATCGACACGAACGCGGAGGCCCACAGCACGACGGTGACCGAGGCCGCACCGGCGGCGAGCAGTTCCGTACGGCGCTCCGGGCGACGGGCGGTGTTCATCATGCTCCTGATGCTAGGAAGTCGGAGGGAGGGGAGGCTCGTGGATTTCGGACGGGCGCTTTCCGGACGGCGGCTCAGCGCAGGGCCGTCCCGTCGATGCCGAGCAGCTCGCCCAGTGCCCGCTCGCCCGTCGCCGTCACCCGTACCGCCCGCTCGGAGCCGATGCGCTCGCACCAGCCCGTGTCGAGGGCGTGCCGGCACAGGGCGGCGCCCGCGACCCCGGCGAGATGGGGCCGCCGCTCGGTCCAGTCGAGGCAGCCGCGGGCCAGCGGACGGCGGCCCCCGCGGTCGAGGGTGATGCCGGCCCCGGCGAACCAGCCGAGCCCCGCGTCCGTGAGCGCGAACCCGGTGTCCTGGACGAGTAGCCCGCGCGCGGTCAGGGCGTCGGTGACGGCGGTGCCGAGCCGCCCGGCGAGATGGTCGTAGCAGGTCCGCCCGCGTGCCATCGCGGATTCGGTGCCCGCCTCCCGCAGGGTCCGGGGCCGTACGGCGTCGGCGGGGGCGACCTGGGCGGCCAGGTCCTCCACGAGCTGGGCCACCCGCGCGTCGGCGAGCCGCACGTACCGGTGGCGGCCCTGCCGTTCCTCGGCGAGCATCCCGCCCGCGACGAGTCTGCCGAGGTGCTCGCTCAGGGTCGAGGCGGCCACACCCGCGTGCCGGGCCAGCTCGCCCGCGGTCCAGGCCCGGCCGTCGAGCAGCGCCAGCAGACACGCGGCGCGGGTCTCGTCGGCCATCAGCGCGGCCAGCCGGGCCAGCAGCGGGGCGCGGGGATCCCTCGTGGTCATGGCTTCCAGCATGGGACACGGACGGTTCGGCGGGCGCCGAAGTGTCGGCGCCCGGACTACGCCGGGCGCCCGAGCCGCTCGTACTGCTGGGCCAGCCCGTCCAGCAGCGCCGCGAGGCCCGTCTCGAAGGCCCGTTCGTCGACCTTCTCCTGCTGGTCGGCCAGCAGGTGGGCCTGCCCGAGATGCGGATAGTCGGCCGGGTCGTAGGCGCTCTGGTCGTCCACGAATCCGCCGGCGAACGAGCCGAGCGCGGAGCCCATGATGAAGTACCGCATCAGCGCGCCGATCGAGGTGGCCTGCGAGGGCGGCCAGCCCGCTTCGACCATCGCGCCGTAGACCGCGTCCGCCAGCCGCAGTGCGGCCGGGCGGCGGCCGGGGCCCCGGGCGAGGACCGGGACGATGTTCGGATGGTCGCGCAGGGCGGCCCGGTAGGAGACCGCCCAGTCGTGCAGCGCGGTCCGCCACGGCCGGCCGTCCTCGAACATCGACAGGTCGACCTGGGCGCTCACCGAGTCGGCGACCGCCTCCAGGATCTCGTCCTTCGTGCGGAAGTGGTTGTACAACGAGGGCCCACTGACCCCGAGTTCGGCGGCGAGCCGCCGGGTGGAGAGCGCCGCGAGGCCCTCCGTGTCCACGAGCGCGCGGGCCGTCGCGACGATGCGGTCGATGCTCAGCAAGGGCTTGCGCGGTCGGGCCATGGCGCACATAGTAGGGCTGCGACCAAGAAACTAGCAGTGCTAATTTAAATCCGCATTCAATTCTCCGTGGGGTGACGCGACATGCATCTGGGGCTCAGCGAGGAGCAGGAGGCCGTACGGCGGCTCGCCCGGGACTTCGTCGACCGCGAGGTCACCCCGCACGCAGTCGCCTGGGACCGTGCCGAGGAGGTCGACCGGTCCCTCGTGAAGAAGCTGGGCGAGGTCGGCTTCCTGGGCCTCACGATCGACGAGGAGTACGGCGGCTCCGGCGGCGACCATCTCGCGTACTGCCTGGTCACGGAGGAGCTGGGGCGCGGCGACTCCTCCGTGCGCGGCATCGTCTCCGTCTCCCTCGGCCTGGTCGCCAAGACGATCGCGGCCTGGGGGGACGAGGAGCAGAAGCGGCGCTGGCTGCCGGGGCTGACCTCCGGCGCGTACCTCGGCTGCTTCGGCCTCACCGAACCCGGCACCGGCTCCGACGCCGGCAACCTCACCACCCGCGCGGTCCGCGAGGGCGACGAGTACGTCATCAACGGCACGAAGATGTTCATCACCAACGGCACCTGGGCCGACGTCGTGCTGCTGTTCGCCCGCTCCACGGACGCCCCCGGCCACAAGGGCGTCTCCGCCTTCCTCGTCCCCACCAGCACCCCCGGCCTGACCCGCCGCGCCCTGCACGGCAAGCTCGGCCTGCGCGGCCAGGCCACCGCCGAGCTGGTGCTGGAGGACGTACGGGTGCCCGCGTCCGCGCTGCTCGGCGCGGAGGGCAAGGGGTTCTCCGTCGCGATGTCCGCCCTGGCCAAGGGCCGGATGTCGGTTGCCGCCGGCTGCGTCGGCATAGCCCAGGCCGCCCTGGACGCGGCCGTGCGGTACGCGGGGGAGCGCGAGCAGTTCGGCAGGACCATCGCCCACCACCAGCTCGTCCAGGAACTGATCAGCGACATCGCGGTCGACGTGGACGCCGCCCGCCTGCTGACCTGGCGGGTCGCGGACCTCGTCGACCGCGGGCTGCCCTTCGCCGTCGAGTCCTCCAAGGCCAAGCTCTTCGCCTCCGAGGCCGCCGTCCGCGCCGCCAACAACGCGCTCCAGGTCTACGGCGGCTACGGCTACATCGACGAGTACCCGGCGGGCAAGCTGCTGCGGGACGCCCGCGTGATGACCCTGTACGAGGGCACGAGCCAGATCCAGAAACTGGTCATCGGCCGCGCGCTCACAGGAGTCTCGGCGTTCTGAGTACGTCCTGAGTAGCCGGACGGATGTGGCGCGGGCCTCACCGGCGGACCCTTCTCCCATGAGTGAGACACCGGTCAAGCAGAACACCGCCGCCTTCTACGGCCAGGCGGTCGCGTCCTTCGCCGTCGCCATGGCGGCGACCGCCATCGGCATCTACCGTCTGGACGCCGACTCCTGGGTGCGCGCCTTCCTCGGCATCGCCGTCCTCTACCTCGTCACCTCGGCCTTCACCCTGGCCAAGGTGATCAGGGACCGGCAGGACGCCACAACCCGCGTGTACAGCCCCTTCGAGAAGCTCTGAACCCCTCTGCGAAGCTTGGAGCGCGGAGAACCCCGGGCGGGCGCCCTAAGCGGGCGCTCAGCTTCGGCGGTATGGTGGTGCTCCGGGTACCGAGAGGGGCGAACGAGCGATGAGTACGGCGGAGGAGACGGCGGGCGGCGAGACCGAGCCGTGGGAAGAGGTCACCCCTGACGCGGCCCGGCGACTGCTCGTCGCCGCCGTGGAGGCCTTCGCCGAGCGCGGCTACCACGCGACGACGACCCGTGACATCGCGGGCCGCGCGGGGATGAGCCCGGCCGCGCTCTACATCCACTACAAGACCAAGGAAGAACTGCTCCACCGCATCAGCCGGATCGGTCACGACCGCGCGCTGGACATCCTGCGCACGGCCGCGCGCACCGAGGGCAGTGCGACGGACCGGCTCGCGGAGGCCGTCAGCTCCTTCGTCCGCTGGCACGCGGGCCGGCGCACCACCGCGCGGGTCGTCCAGTACGAACTGGACGCCCTGGGCCCGGACGCCCGCGCCGAGATCCTCGCGCTGCGCCGCCAGGTCGACGGCGAGGTGCGCGGGATCATCGAGGAGGGCGTGGCCGGCGGCGAGTTCGACGTCATCGACGTGCACGGGACCACCCTCGCGGTGCTGTCCCTGTGCATCGACGTGGCCCGCTGGTTCAACGTGGACGGCCCGCGCACCCCCGACGAGGTCGGCGCGCTGTACGCCGACCTCGTGCTGCGGATGGTGGGCGCGGCGAAGTAGCCGCGCCGCGCCCCCCGCTCAGAGGTAGTAGCGGGACACCGACTCCGCCACGCACACCGGCTTGTCCCCGCCCTCGCGCTCCACGGTGAACGCGATGGTGACCTGGACGCCGCCGGGGACGTCGTCGACGGCGGAGACGGCCGCGGTGGCGCGCAGCCGCGAGCCGACCGGGACGGGCGCGGGGAAACGGACCTTGTTCGTCCCGTAGTTGACACCCATCTTCACGCCTTCGACCGCGATCAGCTGGGGACCGAACAGCGGCAGCAGCGACAGGGTCAGATAGCCGTGCGCGATCGTGGTCCCGAACGGGCCGGAGGCCGCGCGCTCGGGATCGACGTGGATCCACTGGTGGTCCCCGGTGGCCTCGGCGAACAGGTCGATCCGCTTCTGGTCGACCTCCAGCCAGTCGGTGTACCCCAACTGCTCGCCCACCGCCGCCTTCAGCTCGTCGGGGGACGTGAAGATCCTCGGCTCTGCCATGTCTGCGGCCTCTCTCGCGCTCACGGAATGTCTAAGCGACTGCTTAGCATGGTGGGTGCGGGGGGTCATGTCAACGGACCCGGGGGTCCGGCGGAATGGGTAGGCTCCGAGGGGTGCCGAAGATTCCAGAGACGATCCACGAACTCACCGTCGGCCAGGTCGCCGCCCGCAGCGGCGCCGCCGTCTCCGCCCTGCACTTCTACGAGTCCAAGGGCCTCATCAGCAGTCGGCGTACGGTCGGCAACCAGCGCCGCTACACCCGTGACACGCTCCGCCGGGTCGCCTTCGTCCGCGCCGCGCAGCGTGTCGGCATCCCGCTGGCCACGATCCGCGAGGCCCTCGCCGAACTCCCCGAGGAACGCACCCCGACCCGCGAGGACTGGGCCCGCCTCTCGGAGACCTGGCGGGTCGAACTCGACGAACGCATCAAGCAGCTCAACCGCCTGCGCGACCACCTCACCGACTGCATCGGCTGCGGCTGCCTCTCGCTCGACTCCTGCATCCTCTCCAACCCGAACGACACCTCGGGCGACCGGATCATAGGCTCCCGCCTGCTAGCGGAACGAAAGCCCCGGACCACTCCGGACACGGACACGGAAAGGAACCGCTGCGTCTGACACCACCCCACGCGACGGACACGGGGTGCGGCAACCTGGCTGCCGCCCATGACGCGGGCACCTGCCCGCGGCCCGGCTTGCGGCCACCTGCCGGCCGCCTGGCCTGCGCCGACCGACCCGGCCTGCGGCCACCTGCCGGCCGCCTGGCCTGCGCCGACCCGCCCGCCGGGGTGGGCGCAGGCGGCCACCCCGCCGGCGCCGGGCCGCGCGACCTACCCCACCCCGCACCGACCCCGGGTCACCGAAGCAACCCCCGAGCCCGTCACTCGTACTCCGTCCCACCCTTCCGCGTCAGATACGCCGCACTCACCGCCTTGGCGACAGCCCGCCCCCCGGTCACCGGGCTGTACCGCTCCACGGCCGGCCGTATCACCACCCCCTCGCGAAGGTGCAGCCCCCGCCCCGACACCGTCTCCCGCCCGCCGGCCAGCTCCAGCACCCGCGCACTGTCGTACGGCCCCTCGAACACCCGTGGCACCAAGGGAAGTTCCTCCCCCAGCACGGACCCCGCGTCCAGCCACCGCACCGCGCCCCCGATCTCCGCGGACACGTCGAACACCGCGTACCCGAGGGAGTCCCGCCGCCCGTCGGCGCCGTACGTCAGGTCCTGCACCCCCGCGCCGTACACCTCGCCGAAGATGCCGACCCGCCGCGCGCCCAGCCGCTCGGCGAGTCGGGCCGCCGCCTCGGCGACACCGTGGCCGCGGACGGCCCGCCAGTACAGGTTCCGCGGATCCTCCTTCAGCGCCAGCGACTTCGCGCCGAAGCCCTTGGAGGAGACGTACAGCCGCCCCTCGTCGGCGACGTACGTCACCAGGCACGCCGACCCGTGCAGCTTCTCGGTGAGGACCACCGGCTCGCCGGCCGTGAAGATGTCCGGATACCGCTGGATGTTCTCGATGTCGACCCAGGGCAGCAGATCCGGCGCCGACTCCACCTCCCCGTTCATCGTGGGAGGGATCGGCGGCACCCATTTGACGATGCCGAGCCGCTCCGCGAAGTCGGTCCCCTCCTGCACCGCCCGCGCGAGGTCGACGTCCGCCAGCGCCTTCGGCCGGCACACGATCCCCTGCGACAGCTCGCCCCGCAGCCGTACCGCCTTGACCCGGTCCGCGTTGCCGCCCGCCAGGCGCCCGGTGAGCCCCAACTCCTCGATCAGGCCGGCCGGCAGCACGGACTGCTCGGGGATGTACACGGCCGCCTCCCCCGTGCGGTAGGCGCCCTTGGCGACGACGGCCCGGTACAGGCCGACCTGGGCCAGTTCGAGGGCGTCGGCGTTGGGATGCTCGTGGACGGTCAGCACTTCGGCGGTGACGCGCAGCGTCGACATGGGGGCTCCTCCAGCACGGTCAGGGATGTCTCATCGCCCCCAACTCTCCCCGCGGGAAACGGGTGGAGCGACCGAATTGCCGCTGGTAACGTCACCTTCTTCGGGCCGGCGGCAACGCCGCGCGCGGAGTCCTGACGGGGCGAACTCCCTTGCACAGCACCGCCCTTGCCGCGGGCCCTCGCCGACATGGACACGGTCTTCAACGGCTTCGCCGGCCCGGACGGGACCGGTCGTGAGCGCTGTTTCCGACCCGAGGAGACCGCGTACCCGCGCACCTCGTACACGCGTGTGCCGCTCGACGTGCTGCGGCGGTTCTTCTTCGAGGCGCCCGGCCACTGCGATGATCACGCCGCCGTCGTACGCCGTCCGCTGCCCCAGACCGCGCACGCCCTGGTCGACGGTGCGCCGGAGGGTGTCGGCTGGGTGGTCCCGGGTCTCGCCAGGGTCGCGCGGCGCGCCTGGCCGCCGAGACAGGCCGCGACGGTGGAGACCTTCGCGCACGCATGGTGGCAGGACGTCCTGACGACTCCCGGCATGCCCTACCCGGTCTACGACATGTTCGAGATCCGCGCCAGGATCCTCGGCACGATCACCCCGCTGCCGGACCTGTGGCAGCCCGGTCCCGTCGCCGACGCGCACCTCGCGGTGTGCGCGGACCACTGGAACCGCGAGTACATCAGGGACGAGGCGCCTCTCCTCCGCTGGGACGGTGCCGACGAGTCCGCCGTCGTCGCTCAGCACCAGGCGTGGCTGGCCGAACACGCCCCGCCCGCCTGCGTGCCGTCGGCCACCCGGACCTCGCCACCCGCGCCGCCCTACCGGCCCTGCCCTACGACGAACGCCGGGCACACCCGTACCGGTACGGACCCTCCGCCACCGACTGGGGGCGGGGCGGGGCGGCAGGAAACAGGGGGTGCGGCATCCCCGGCGCACCCCCGCCGTTCACTCGGATCCCAGGGTCGGATCAGGCCGACACGAGCAGCCGTCCGCGCCTGGCGTACGCCAGGGCCTCGGGCGTGAGCACGGGGCGCGGGACGAGTATTCCGCAGTCCGTGCAGACCGGACCGGCCGACGGGTCGTGGTCGAGGTCGTACCTCCACAGGAGCCGTTCGCCGCCGCACACCGGGCAGCCGGAGCCCGGTTCGCGCTCCAGCGCGGCGATCAGCCGACGCAGTACCTCGGCCAGCGGTTCACGGGGGTGGACCCGCGGGTCGTCGCACCAGGCGACGCCGAAGCCGCCCCAGGTCATCCGGTGCCAGTCGTCCACGCTGCCCGGCCGGCGCAGCCCGTCGTGCTTCTCCTTCCTGCGGCGGTCGGCGAACTCCACCTCGTAGGCCAGCCATACCGCCCGCGCCGCCTCCAACTCCTCCAGTGCGGCCACGAGCCGCGCCGGATCGGGGGAGCGGTCCTCGGGACCGAACCCGGCACGGGAGCACAGATGGTCCCAGGTCGCCCTGTGCCCGTAGGGGGCGAACCGTTCAAGGCACTTGCGGAGCGAGTAGCGCCGCAGTGCCAGATCGCACCGCGGGTCGCGCACCTGTCTCGCCAGACTCCGGAAACCGGCCATCGCCTTGCACCTCCGTCACATCTGCACCTGCACTTCGGTCACTTCGGCGTCGTCGTACGGACGTCGCCGAATAGACGTATCGACACCCGATTCGGCTCCCTTCCGGTCCATCCGTTTTCCGATGCCGTCCATAAGCCGGACGAGGCGACTCCAAAAAGTGACGCATGTTCATCTTCAATCCCGGGGATACCGGCGGTAACTTCTCCGTCACCCCCTCGCTAGGAGTTGCCGATGTCACGGCGAACCTCCCGCACCGCACTCGACAGACTGAGAACTCCCGGCAGAATCCCCGGGTTCCTGAAGACCGCTTCGATATGCGCCCTGATTGCCGGACTTTTGTCGCCTCTTTCCCGGACGGCGGCAGCGGTCGAGGTCACGGCGGCGAACGACTACTGCGGCAACCAGTGTTCGGACATCCTGCCGCCCGGCCAGAACGGCAACGCCACCCTGGCCCAGATCCTGCTCAACCAGGCCTTCGGCACCCAGCCGGCACACGCCGCCGACCAGCTCGGCCCGTACGCGAACCTGGCCAAGGGCCATACGACGCTCACCAACTCCACGATCAACACGTTCTTCAACGACGCGTCCTTCGGGGTCCCCGCCGATCAAGTCGCCTCCACCGTCAGGCCCGCGGGCCGCGGCGACGTCACGATCGTCCGCGACAAGAAGACGGGCGTACCGCACATCACCGGTACCACCAGATACGGCACCGAGTTCGGCGCCGGTTATGCGGCAGCCGAGGACCGCCTGTGGCTCATGGACGTCTTCCGGCACGTCGGCCGGGGCCAGCTCACCTCCTTCGCGGGCGGCGATCCCTCCAATCAGGGCCTGGAACAGCAGTTCTGGCGCCACGCCCCCTATACCGAGGCGGACCTCCAGGCCCAGATCGACCGGGCGACCGCCACCAACGGCGCCCGCGGCCGACAGGCCCTGGCCGACGCCAACGCCTATCTGGCCGGCGTCAACGCCTACATCGACGCCTCCGACAGTGGCCGCTACTTCCCCGGTGAATACGTCCTGACGGGCCACAAGGACTCAATCACCAACGCGGGCAGCATCGCCCACTTCAAGATCACCGACCTGGTGGCGCTCGCGTCGGTCATCGGCGCCCTCTTCGGATCGGGCGGCGGCGGGGAGGTCAACAACGCGATGTCGCTGCTCGCCGCGCAGGAGAAGTACGGCGCCGAACAGGGCACCGCGATCTGGGAGTCCTTCCGCGAGCGCAACGACCCCGAGGCCGTCATGACCCTCCACGACGGCAAGAGCTTCCCCTACGCCGTCCGGCCGGAGGACCCGCAGGGCGAGGCCCTGCCCGACCCCGGCTCGGTCGTCGCCGAACCGCTCGTTCACGACCGTACGGGCAGCGCCGTGGGCACCAGCGCCACCGGCGCCTCCACGGAGGCCGCGCGGACCGCCATGACCTCCGCCAGGCGCGGCATGTCCAACGCCCTCCTGGTGAGCGGCGATCACACGGCGAGTGGCCACCCCGTGGCCGTCTTCGGCCCGCAGACCGGCTACTTCGCCCCGCAACTCCTGCTGCTCCAGGAACTCCAGGGCCCCGGCATCAGCGCCCGCGGCGCCTCCTTCGCGGGCCTGAGCATGTACGTCGAACTGGGTCGCGGCCAGGACTACGCGTGGAGCGCCACCACCTCCGGCCAGGACATCATCGACACCTACGCGGTCGAGCTGTGCCAGGACGACTTCCACTACCTGTACCGCGGCACCTGCACGCCGATGGAGAAGATCGAGCAGAAGAACGCCTGGAAACCCACCACGGCCGACGGCACCGCGGCCGGTTCGTACACGATGCGCGTCTGGCGCACCAAGTACGGCCCCGTCGAGTACCGCGCGACCGTCGGCGGCAAGAAGGTCGCCTACACCACCCTGCGCTCGTCGTTCCTGCACGAGGCCGACTCCATCATCGGCTTCCAGATGCTGAACGACCCGGACCACGTCACCGGACCGGAGTCCTTCCAGAGCGCGGTGCAGCACATCAACTACACCTTCAACTGGTTCTACGCCGACTCCGAGCACACCGCCTACTACAACAGCGGCGACAACCCGGTCCGGGCGAGCGGCGTCGACGCGGAGTTCCCGGTCTGGGCGCAGCCGGCGTACGAGTGGCGGAACTGGGACCCGACGACCAACACGGCCTCGTACACCCCCGCTTCGGAACACCCCAACTCCATCGACCAGGACTACTACATCTCCTGGAACAACAAGCAGGCCAAGGACTACGCGACCGCGCCGTGGGGCAACGGCTCGGTGCACCGCGGCAACCTGCTGGAGGACCGGGTGAAGAAACTGGTCCAGGCGGGCGGCGTCACGCGGGCTTCGTTGACGAAGGCGATGGCGGACGCCGCCCTCGCCGATCTGCGTGCCGAGGACGTCCTTCCCGACCTGCTGAAGGTGCTCAACAGTTCCCCGGTCACCGACCCCACGGCCTCGGCCGCGGTCGCCAAGCTCCAGACCTGGCTGACGGCGGGCGGCAGACGCACGGAGACCACGGCCGGTTCGCGGACGTACGCGAACGCGGACGCCATCCGTATCCTCGACGCCTGGTGGCCGCTGCTGGTGAAGGCGGAGTTCGAACCCGGCCTGGGTACCGCGCTGTACACCGCCATGACGAACAACCTGCCCGTCGACGAGACCCCGTCGGCCGCGCACGGCCCCACCGGCGCACACGCCGGAAGCGCCTTCCAGTACGGCTGGTGGAGCTATGTCGACAAGGACATCCGGGCGGTCCTCGGTGAGCCGGTGCAGGGCGCGCTGGGCCGCAAGTACTGCGGCGGCGGCTCCCTCAGCGGCTGCCGCGACGTCCTCCTGACCACCCTGAAGGAGGCGGCCGGCCGGACCGCGGCCCAGGTCTACCCCGGCGACGCCCTGTGCGCGGCGGGCAACCAGTGGTGTGCCGACTCGATCGTCCAGCGCACCCTGGGCGGCATCAAGCACGGCAACATCAGCTGGCAGAACCGGCCCACCTATCAGCAGGTGGTCGAGTTCACCTCGCACCGGTAGCCGGCGCCGGTCGGTGACGGCCGGGGGCGGCGGGTCGCGACCGCGGTGGACGCGGCCCGCCGTCGGCACCACCCGCGCCGTCCGGGCGCGAAGCCCATCGCCCACCACCCGGCGCCCAGCAGATCGTCCACGAGCGGCTCGCGGATTGCACCGCGCGTCGCCCGCCGTGGGGGAGGCCGGCGGACGGACGTGCCGAGGGCCGTGTCGTGCGCGGGTGACAGCACAGGAGCGGGCCGTCGATGCGGTGCTGCCGCCCCCGGAGCGCGCAGCCCGCGCGCGGGTCGTGCGGCAGCCGGGCGGCGAACGCGTGGTGCGAGAGGCCAGATGGTCCCCGCTCACCCGCTCACCGGATGTCCCCGCTCACCGGCTCACCGGTACAGCAGGTACTCCCGCCGCACCCGCCGGAACGCGGCCAGCTCCTCCTGCCAGCCCGCCACCACCTCGTCGACCCCCGCCCCCTTGTCGATCGCCGTACGCACCCATGTCGAGCCCGTGAGCTTGTCGATCCAGTGGTCGGCACGCCAGCCGAAGCCGCTCCAGACCTGCTTGGCGGTCACCAGGAGGGCGATGCCGGTGCGGACGGGGTCGAAGGCGTCCCGGTCGTGCACGTGGATCTGCACCCCGCCGACCGTCCTCCCCTGGAACTTGGAGAAGGTGGGCGCGAAGTACGCCTCCCTGAAGTGCACACCGGGCAGCCCGAGTCCGCCCACGGCCGCGGCCCACCGCCCGTCGACGCCCTCCGCGCCGAGGAGTTCGAACGGGCGGGTCGTGCCCCGCCCCTCGGACAGGTTCGTCCCCTCGAACAGACAGGTCCCCGCGTACACCAGGGCCGTGTCCGGCGTCGGCATGTTCGGACTGGCCGGCACCCATGGCAGACCCGAGGCGTCGTACCAGTCCGCCCGCCGCCACCCGCTCATGGGCACGGTCTCCAGCTCCACCGGCGCGGCCAGGAACTCCCCGTTGAACAGCCGGGCCAGCTCCGCCGCCGTCATCCCGTGCGCCTGCGCGATCGGCTCGCGCCCCACGAACGTCGCGAACTCCGGGTGCAGCACGGGTCCCAGGGCCGCCCGCCCGGTCACCGGGTTCGGCCGGTCCAGCACCAGGAACTGCTTCCCGGCCAGCCGCGCCGCCACCATGCAGTCGTACAGCGTCCAGATGTAGGTGTAGAACCGGGCGCCGACGTCCTGGATGTCGAAGACGACCGTGTCGACACCGGAGGCGGTGAACACGTCCGCGAGCCGCTGTCCGCTCTTGAGGTAGGTGTCGTAGACGGGCAGACCGGTCGCCGGGTCGTCGTAGCGGCCCTCGGAGCCGCCCGCCTGCGCGGTGCCCCGGAACCCGTGCTCGGGTCCGAACACGGCGACGAGGTCCACCCGGTCGTCGGCGTGCATGACGTCGACGATGTGGCGTACGTCGCGGGTGACGCCGGTGGGGTTGGTGACGACGCCGGTCCGCTCGCCGCTGAGCTGGGCGTAACCGGCTGCCCGCAGGCGCTCGAAGCCGGTCCGGGTGCGGCGGGCCGCCTGGGCGGGGGCTGCCGTCGCGGGCAGGCCGGCGGCTGCCGCCGTGGCCGCGAGCAGGGTTCGTCTGGGCAGATGCATGCCGGCTCCTGGGGTGCGTGACTGATCGCGCTCCGTGGGCGGAGCCGCGTGCGGACACGGTCCCGCGCCCCTTAACGGTGTTGCGCTTCCCCTTTTCTGAAACATACCGACCGGTTAGTCTGACGGCCGGAAAGCAGGGCCGTGCGTCCGAGCCGGGTCGAAGGAGATCGATGGTGGAAGCCGTTCGAGGTGCTGGAGTCGTCGTCACCGGTGCGGGAGGCGGCATCGGGGCCGCGCTCGCCCGGCGTTTCGCCGCGGAGGGCGCGCGGGTCGTCGTGAACGACCTGGACGCGGACCGGGCGAGGACCGTGGCCGAGGAGATCGGCGGGACCGCCGTACCGGGCGACGCCTCCGCGATCATCGGCGACGCACGCGAGGCACTCGGCGGCACCGTCGACATCTACTGCGCCAACGCCGGTGTCGGCTCGGGCGGGTCCGAGGCGGCCGGCGAGTCGGTGTGGGCGCTGGCCTGGGACGTCAACGTGATGGCCCATGTCCGCGCGGCCGACGCCCTGATCCCCGACTGGCTGGAGCGCGGCTCGGGCCGTTTCGTCTCCACCGTGTCCGCCGCCGGGCTGCTCACCATGATCGGTGCCGCGCCCTACAGCGTGACCAAGCACGGCGCGTACGCCTTCGCCGAGTGGCTGTCGCTGACGTACCGCCACCGTGGGATCAAGGTCCACGCGATCTGTCCCCAGGGTGTCCGCACCGACATGCTCGACGCCACCGGCACCGCGGGGGACCTCGTCCTCAAGCCGACCGCGATCGAGCCGCGGGACGTGGCGGACGCCCTGTTCGCGGGGATCGCCGAGGACCGCTTCCTGATCCTGCCGCACCCCGAGGTCGCCGGGTACTACCAGGCGCGGGCCGGGGACCCGGACCGGTGGCTGTCCACCATGAACCACATCCAGCAGAAGTGGGAGGCCGCCGAGTGACCGTCTCCCGCTACGCCGCCAAGCCCTGGCTGGATCTGCTCGACGAGGCCCAGCGCGGCCCCGTCGACCCGGCCGACTCGCTGGTGCACGCCCTGCGCCGGTCCGCCGCGAAGGCCCCGGAGCGCGCCTTCCTCGCCTACTTCGACGGCCGGCTCACCTACCGCGAGGTGGACGAGCTGAGCGACTCGGTCGCCGGACATCTGGCGGCCCGCGGCCTGGAGCGGGGCGACCGGGTCGCCGTCCTCCTCCAGAACTCCCCGCACTTCGTGCTCGCCGTGCTGGGCGCGTGGAAGGCGGGCTTGACCGTCGTTCCCGTCAATCCCATGTACAAGTCGGGGGAGGTGGCCCACGTCCTGCGGGACGGTGAGGTGGCCGCGCTGGTCTGCGCCGACCGCGCCTGGGAGTCGTATCTGCGGGAGACGGCGGCCGACTCACCGGTGCGGGTCGTGCTCACCGCGTGCGAGCTGGACTTCCAGACGCGCGGCGACGCGCGGGTGCTCACCTTCGAACGGCTCCCGCAAGCCTCCGACGCCGACGACCTCACCGCCGTCGCCCGCGCCGGGCACCCGGCGCCCGCCGACCGCGACCCGGCCGCCTCGGACACCGCCCTGATCAGCTACACCTCCGGCACCAGCGGTGCCCCCAAGGGCGCCACCAACACGCACGCCAACATCATGTACAACGCCGAACGGCAGAGCACCGGCCTGCCTCTGCCCGAGGGGCCCGTGTACTACGCGCTCGCGCCGCTGTTCCACATCACCGGCATGGTCTGCCAGCTCGGCGCCTGCCTGAACAGCGCGGGCACGCTCGTCCTGACGTACCGGTTCGAGGCGGGCCTCGTCCTGGAGGCGTTCGCCGAGCACCGCCCGCACTACACGGTCGGCCCCTCCACGGCGTTCATGGCGCTGGCCGCCCACCCGGACGTCACCCGGGACCACTTCTCCTCCTTCGTGCACATCTCCTCCGGCGGCGCCCCGCTGCCGCCGGCCCTGGTGGAGAAGTTCCGGGCGGGCTTCGGGCCGTACATCCGCAACGGCTACGGCCTCACCGAGTGCAGCGCCCCCTGCGCCTCCGTGCCGCCCCACCGGGAGGCGCCCGTGGACCCGGCCTCCGGGACCCTGGCGGTCGGCGTGCCCGGCCCCGACACGGTCGTACGGATCGTCGACGACCGGGGCGAGGAGGTGCCCTTCGGGGAACAGGGAGAGATCGTCGTCCGAGGGCCCCAGGTGGTCCCCGGCTACTGGCGCCGTCCCGACGCCACCGCCGAGACCTTCCCCGACGGCGAGCTGCGCACCGGCGACATCGGTTTCATGGACGAGCGGGGCTGGCTGTACGTCGTCGACCGCAAGAAGGACATGATCAACGCGTCCGGCTTCAAGGTCTGGCCGCGTGAGGTCGAGGACGTGCTGTACACCCACCCGGCGGTGCGCGAGGCAGCCGTCGTCGGGGTGCCCGACGGGTACCGCGGGGAGACCGTGAAGGCGTACATCAGCCTCCGTCCGGGGGCCGACACGGACCCGGATGCACTGGCGGTGTACTGCAGGGAGAGACTGGCCGCCTACAAATATCCGCGGCAGGTGGAGATCCTCGCCGACTTGCCCAAGACGGCGAGTGGGAAGATCCTCCGTCGGGAACTGCGTTCCCGCGCGCACGACAGCCAGTAAGGCGAACGGAAGGCAGGTGGCGGCAGTGCCCAGGACGACGGACGACGCGGAGGCTCCTGTTCCGCAACGGCTCCTTGCCGCCGCCACCCGGCTCTTCGCGGAGCAGGGCTACGACCGCACCTCGGTCCAGGAGATCGTCGAGGCGGCAGGCGTCACCAAGGGGGCGCTCTACCACTACTTCGGCTCCAAGGACGACCTCCTGCACGAGGTGTACGCGCGCGTGCTGCGCGTCCAGCAGGAACGCCTGGACGCCTTCGCGAACGCCGACGAGCCCATCGAGAAGCGGCTCAGAGGCGCGGCGGCCGACGTGGTCGTCACGACGATCGACAACCTCGACGACGCGTCGATCTTCTTCCGCTCGATGCACCACCTCGGCCCCGAGAAGAACAAGCAGGTCCGCGCCGAGCGCCGCCGCTACCACGAGCGCTTCCGCGCCCTGATCGAGGAGGGCCAACGGGAGGGCGTCTTCTCGAAGGCGACCCCGGCCGACCTGATCGTGGACTACCACTTCGGCTCCGTGCACCACCTGTCGACCTGGTACCGCCCGGACGGCCCGATGAGCCCCCAGGAGGTCGCCGACCACCTGGCCGACCTGCTGCTGCGGGCGCTGCGCCCGTAGGGCCGCAAGCCCGTCCGGCGTTCGAGGACGCGGCGCGAGGCGCCGACAGCGGGCCGGGGGCGCCGGCCCCCGGGTTCGGCAGGTGAAGGGGCGGCGGGGGCGAGAGCCCCGCCGCCCCTTCACCTCTCCTCACACGTACTTCTTCAACTCCCGCCGCGCCAGCGACCGCTGGTGCACCTCGTCCGGCCCGTCCGCGATCATCAGGGTCCGCGCCCCGGCGTACAGCTCCGCCAGCGGGAAGTCCTGGCTGACACCGCCGGCGCCGTGCAACTGGATGGCCCGGTCGATGATGTCCACGACCGCCCGAGGCGTCGCGATCTTGATCGACTGGATCTCGGTGTGCGCCCCCCGGTTGCCCACCGTGTCCATCATCCAGGCGGTCTTCAGCACCAGCAGCCGCAGCTGTTCGACCGTCACGCGCGCGTCGGCGATCCAGTTGTGGACCACGCCCTGCTGCGCCAGCGCCTTGCCGAACGCGTCACGCGAGACGGCCCGGCGGCACATCAGCTCGATCGCCCGCTCGGCCATACCGATCAGCCGCATGCAGTGGTGGATGCGGCCGGGACCCAGCCGGGCCTGGGCGATGGCGAAGCCGCCGCCCTCCTCGCCGATCAGGTTGGTCACCGGCACGCGCGCGTGGTCGAAGACCACCTCGGCGTGGCCGCCGTGGTAGTGGTCCTCGTACCCGAAGACCTTCATCGCCCGCTCGACGGTCACCCCGGGGGTGTCCCGGGGCACCAGCACCATGGACTGCTGACGGCGGATGTCGGAGCCGTCCGGGTCCGTCTTGCCCATCACGATGAAGATCGAGCAGTCCGGGTTCATCGCCCCCGAGATGTACCACTTGCGACCCGTGACGACGTAGTCGTCGCCGTCCCGCTCGATGAGCGTGGTGATGTTCGTGGCGTCGGAGGAGGCCACCTCCGGCTCGGTCATCGCGAACGCCGAGCGGATCTCACCCGACAGCAGCGGCTCCAGCCACTGCTTCTTCTGCTGCTCGCTGCCGAACTGCGAGAGCACCTCCATGTTGCCGGTGTCCGGCGCGGCACAGTTCAGCGCGGTCGGCGCCAGCTGCGGGGAGCGGCCGGTGATCTCGGCCAGCGGCGCGTACTGGAGGTTGGTGAGGCCGGCGCCGTACTCGGCGTCGGGCAGGAAGAGGTTCCACAGGCCCTGGCGGCGGGCCTCGGCCTTCAGCTCCTCCACCACCGCGGGCGTGTCCCACGGCGAGGCGAGCCGGGCGCGCTGCTCCTCGGCGACCGCCTCGGCCGGGTACACGTACTCGTCCATGAAGGCGAGCAGTCTGGCGCGCAGTTCCTCCGTGCGTGCGTCGAACGCGAAGTCCATGGCGTCAGCCTTCCTGGAGAGTGGTCAGTCCGTGGTGGATGAAGACGGGGACCAGCTCGCCGATGCGGTCGAAGCCGGGGCCCACCGTCTGGCCCAGCGTGAAGCGGTAGTGGATGCCCTCGAGGATCACGGCGAGCTTGAACCACGCGAACGCCGTGTACCAGGAGACGGCCGACACATCGCGCCCCGAGCGTGCGGCGTACCGCTCGATCAGCTCGGCGGGTGTCGGGTGGCCGGGGGCCGAGGCGGTGGTCGAGACGGGCGACTCAGGGACCTCCAGCGGCACGCTGTACATCACCAGCAGGCCGAGGTCGGTCAGCGGATCACCGAGCGTCGACATCTCCCAGTCGAGGATCGCCCTGATCGTGTCGTCCTCGCCGATCAGGACGTTGTCGAGCCGGTAGTCGCCGTGCACGACCGCCGGGGCCGGGGAGGAGGGCAGGGACCGGCCGAGCGCGGCGTGCAGTTCGTCGATGCCGGCCAGGTCACGGCTGCGGGAGGCGTCGAGCTGCTTGCCCCAGCGCCGCAGTTGCCGGGCGAGGAAGCCCTCGGGACGGCCGAAGTCCGCGAGGCCGACCTGGGCCGGGTCGACGGCGTGCAGCTCGACGAGCGTGTCCACGAGCGACAGCACCGCGCCCCGGGTGCGCTGCGGGCCGAGCGGGACCAGCTGGTCGGCCGTGCGGTACGGCGTGCCCTCGACGAACTCCATGACGTAGAAGGGCGCTCCGAGCACCTCCTCGTCCTCGCACAGCAGCACGGGACGCGGCACCGGCACACTGGTCGGGTGCAGGGCGTCGATCACCCGGTGCTCGCGCCTCATGTCGTGCGCGGTGGCCAGGACGTGGCCGAGCGGGGGCCGCCGGACGACCCACCGGGATCCGCCGTCGGTGACCGCGTAGGTGAGGTTCGACCGTCCGCCCTCGATCAGCCGGCCGGTGAGGGGGCCGTCGACCAGACCGGGGCGCTCACGGTCGAACAGGGCGCGCAACCGGTCGAGGTCGAGTCCGGGCGGGTGGTCGGGGGTCATACATCGCTCCTACGGACGGGTGACGGTAACCCGCACCATGATGCCGACCGGTCGGTATGTACGTCCAGAGGGTGTACCCAAAGTGATCGGAGCCACGATAGGACGACGCCCCCGGGGAGAACCCGGGGAGCCGCGAGGGGGACGGGCGCATGCCCGTTCAGTGGTCGTCCCAGTGCCCCTCGTGCTCGGCGTGCCGGTGCCCGTCGTGCAGGTAGTCGACGTGGTCGCCGTGGCGCACGCCCGGGTGCCCGCAGCCCTCGGCGTGCCGGTGCTCGTGTACCTCGTGGGGCAGATGCCCGCCCGGCTCGCACTCGTCCCAGTGGCCGCCGTGCTCGCGATGCAGGTGCCCGTCGTGCGCGTAGTCCACGTGGTCGCCGTGCGGGACCCCGGTGTGTCCGCACGCGGGGCCGTGCGCGTGGGAGTGTGCTGTGTGCTCCTGGTGAAGGGTGGTCATGGCGCTCACCTTCGGGGGTACGGGGACGACGTCGGACAGGCTGCCACGCGAACGGTACATTCCGGGCGTCCGGCTTGCGTGGCGTGCGAGTACCCCGGAGGGTCGGTGGCATGAAGGGCATCAGCTACAGCCGGTACGGCGGTCCCGAGGTCCTTGAGTACGGCGAGGTCCGCGACCCCAAGGTCGGCCCCGACTCCGTGCTGGTCAAGGTGCGGGCGGCCGCCGTCAACCCCGTCGACTGGAAGTGCCGGGCGGGCTATCTCGACGGCGCCCTCGAAGCCGTCTTCCCGGTGGTGCCCGGCTGGGACGTCTCCGGCGTCGTCGTCCAGCCGGGCGCGGCCGTCAGCGAGTTCTCGGTCGGCGACGAGGTGATCGGCTACGTCCGTGAGGACTTCCTCTCCCGCGGCACCTTCGCCGAGTACGTCGCCGCCCCCGTGCGCACCCTCGCCCGCAAGCCGCGCAACCTCACCTGGGAGGAGGCCGCGGGCCTGCCCCTGGTCGGCCTCACCGCCTACCAGGTCCTCACCAAGGCCCTCCAGGTCAGGCGCGGCGAGACCGTGCTGATCCACGCGGCCGCGGGCGGTGTCGGCTCCGTCGCCGTGCAGCTCGCCCGCCATCTCGGCGTGCGCGCGATCGGCACGGCGAGCGAGGCCAACCACGACTTCGTGCGCTCCCTGGGCGGCGAGCCCGTGACCTACGGCGACGGTCTGGCCGAACGGGTGCGCGGGCTGGCTCCCGAGGGCGTGGACGCGGCCTTCGACACGATCGGCGGCGACACCCTGAGGACCTCCGCCAACCTGCTGGCGCCCGAGGGCCGGCTGGTGTCGATCGCCGACGGCGACGTCGTCGACTACGGCGGCCGCTACGTCTTCGTCCGCCCCGACGCCGAGGACCTCACCCGGCTGGCGGAACTGGCCGAACAGGGGGTGGTGTCGGTGCACGTCTCGGAGACGTTCCCCCTGGAACGCGCGGCGGACGCCCACCGGCGCAGCGAGGAGGGCCGCACCCGCGGAAAGATCACGGTGACGGTGGACTGGCCGGACGAGACGGCGGAGTGAGACCCGGAGCGCCGACGAGCCGCGGGAGGCGTCAGATCACCAGCGCCGCCGCGCACACCGCCAGCGCCACCGTGCACAGGGCCGCCGCCGTGGCACGCCGTGGGTGCAGGGCCGGGGGAGCGGTCGTCGAGGCGAGGACGCGGATGCGCTGGTGGGCGAGGACGAGGAAGCCCAGCCAGAGCCCGCCGCACGCCACGCAGGCAGCGATCGCGGGCGCCGACGCACCGCCGTGCAGCGCGGCCTTCATGCCCAGCACGGCGGCGACGGTGCCGGACAGCGTCGTACGCCGCCAGGCGAGCCGGGTCCGCTCCGGCTGGAGCCCCGGATCGCGGTCGCCGCTCACCCCTCCCACCCGACGAGCACGACGACGACCATCGCGACGGCCACCACGGCGACGACGACGCCCAGCAGCGCCGGGAAGCGCGACACCGGCAGATCCTCGCCCCGTCGCATCGCCCGCTCGCAGCGCACCCAGTGGTTCACCGCCCGCAGGGAGCACAGCACACCCGCCGCGAGCAGCGCCAGTGCCAGCCCCACCCGCCAGCCCCACCGCAGGTCCGGCAGGAACTGGTCCACCGCGAACCCACCGCCGATCAGCGCGAGAGCGGTCCGCAGCCAGGCCAGGAACGTGCGTTCGTTGGCCAGCGAGAACCGGTAGTCGGGCGTCACCCCCTCCTGCCGGACCCCTTCGGGCGCGAACCACAACCGGACGTTCCGCACGAACTCGCTCACGTGCCGGACCCTACCCGCCCCTCCGGGACACGTACGCGCCGCTCAGCCGCCCGCCCGGAGCGCCCTGAGCCGTTCGTACGCCGCGAGTCCGTCCGGCACCCACTCCCAGTCGCTCAGGCGGTCCTCCACCTCCTCCTCGGTGAGGAAGGCGTGCCAGGCGACCTCCTCCACCTGGGGGTTCACCGGCAGCTCGCAGCGCACCTCGTACACGGCCGACCACCAGCTCCCGCGGGCCCCGCCGTCGTAGAGGAACTTGAAGAGGAACTCCGGACGCGGTAGCCCGCTCACGCCGAGTTCCTCCTCGGCCTCGCGCAGCGCCGCGTCGTCATAGGTCTCGCCCGCGCCGACCACCCCGCCGACGAACATGTCGTGGAGCGAGGGGAAGACCAGCTTGGTGGGGGTGCGGCGGTGGACGAAGAGGCGGCCCTCGGCGTCCCTGGCCCGGACGAAGACGCAGCGGTGGCGCAGGTTCTCGGCGTACACCCGCCCGCGCGGAAGCTGTGCCACCACCCGGTCGTGTTCGTCGACGACGTCGAGGATCTCGTCAGCAGCGCTCATGCGCCCATCCAAGCAGGGGCGGACGGCCGGGCGGCAGAACGGGGGTACGACCGCGGTCGGAGCGGCCGGCGGTCAGAGCGGCCGGAGGTCGGGCACCCGTTCGCGCGGCGCCGCGCCCTGCGGCATCGCGGGGTGCAGCCCGAGCAGCAGGATGCCCACGACGGCGCCGCGAGTCCCGCCGCCTCCCAGGCCAGCGCGCCCGCGTCGGTGCGCAGCCGGTCCCCGAGGAAGCCCACCCCGCAGATGATCCCGGCCAGCGGCTGGGCGGCGGTCAGCGGGGGCAGCGACATCCGAAGGGGTGCCGTCTCGAAGGCGCTCTGCACCAGCACCAGGCCGGTCACCCCGAGCACCAGGACGGCGTACGGCTGCCAGCCGGTGAGCAGCAGGGCGAGGCCGCCGTCCGAGAAGCGCTCCCCGCTGACCCGGGTCAGGGCGTCCTGGACGCCGTAGAGCAACCCGGCCGCGAGGGCCAGCAGCACCGGGCCCGAGGACAGCCGTGAGCGTTTGGCGTACGCGGTGAGCAGCAGGGCGAGTCCGACCATCCCACCGATGATCAGCCAGTGCCGCAGCGGATCGGAGACCGCCGTACCGCCGCGCGGCTCGCCCGCCACGATGAACGCGCTCACCCCGCCCGCGAGCAGCAGCAGACCCGACCAGCCCTGCCGGCCGAGCGGCTGGCCGGTCTGGCGGCGGGAGAGCGCGAGGGCGAAGAGCAGGTTCGTCGCGAGCAGCGGCTCGACCAGGGACACCTCGCCCCGGCCGAGGGCGATCGCGCCGAGCGCCATGCCGGCCACCATCAGCCCCATGCCGCCGAGCCAGCGCGGCACACGCACCAGGTCGAGCAGCAGCCGGGGTGAGAGGAAGTCGCCGAGGGGCGCCTTCTGGGCGGCGTTCTGCTGGAGGACGAATCCGAAGCCCAGGCAGCAGGCGGCGCTCACTGCGAGAACCAGGACCAGAACCGACACGCTGCGTACCTCGATGTGCTTCGGGGGAGTGGCTTGCTCCGGATGCCTGCCGCGGGCGGACACCGGGGGTGGCGCGGAGCGACCGTGCGGCCATGCTGCGGGACCGGAGCGGGCCGCGCCATGGCGTACGCCACATCCGTGCCGCCGCCGGTGCCGCGACCTGCGTGGGAGCCGGTCAAGTGCTCGCCACAGGGGGGCAGTTGACGGCTGTCACGTGCCCCCGGCGCTTGACGGTGAGTGTCGCCCGGGGGTTTGCTGAGGGTGATCGGTCGATTGCGGGCCGACGACGTGCCCGCCGCCGAGCCGTACGCGGCGCCCTGCCCGGCCCGTCACCGAGAAGTCTGAGGAAGTCCCGCGGTGCCCCCACCACCCCCGATATCCCAGCCGTCCCCGCCCCGGAGCCAAGAGCGCCCGGCCGGACCCGTCGGCGCAGCGCCCGTCGGCGCGGCCCGCGTCGACGCCGCGCCCATCCGGGCCGCGCTCGCCGACCCGACGCCCGCCGGCCCGACGCTCGCTGCCCCGACGGCCGCTGGCCCGACGGTAGGGGACCCGGCCCTCGACGACATCGAGCTGGCCTGCGCCCGCGCCGCACCGGCCCAGGCCCGACGGCAGGCCGCCCGCTCGCTGCTCGCCCGCACCGGTGACGACTGGGACCGGCGAGGACACCGGATCACCGTCCTCGCCCTCGATCCCGACGCCGCTGCCTGGGCCCACGCGTGGCTGCTCGCCGAACCGGGCTGCGCCGACGCCGCCGTCCTGCTGGCCCTGGCCCACGTCCGGCGAGCCCTGCGCGGCAAGGAGAACCCGGCCACCGCCCGCGCGGCCTGCCGGGCCGCCGCCGAGGCCGCACCGGCCGACCCCACGCCCTGGCTCGGCCTGCTGATGCTGGAGCGCGAGGGAACCGCCGACGCCGTCCGGATCTTCGAGGAGATCCGGGCCCGCCACCGCGACCACCACCACGCGCACCACCTGATGATCGCCCTGCTCGCCGAGCGCCGCGCCGACGCCGGCCCGGACCAGCTGCACGAGGTCTACGACTTCGCGTCCTGGGCGGCCGACCAGGCGCCCGCCGACTCCCCGCTCGCCATCCTCCCGATCGTCGCGCACGCCGAGCGCTACCGGGCCCTGGCCGTCCGCGGCCACGCCCCCGCCGATCCGACGACCGCCCGGCACTGGCGTGACCCCCGGGCCGCCGACGTGATGAAGGCGGCCTTCGACTGGTGGCTGGAATGGGAGCACGACGGACACCCGCGCCGCCTGGTCGACCTGAACTTCCTCGCGCACGCCAAGTTCTGCGAGGGCCGGCCCGCCGAGGCCGCCGCGCTGTTCCACCGCATCGGCGACCACGTCACCCCGGCTCCCTGGTCGTACCCGGACCGCGACCCCCACGCCGCCTTCCACGCGGCCAGGACGGCGTCCCTCGGCGACACGAGGTCCGCGCACGGAGAGGGAGGGGCCATCAACGGAGCGGGAGGGCCTGTGAACCGAGGCGTCCTGAAGTGATGACGGAATTCTGACGGCCACCCCTGACCCCTGGCCCCGCGCACGCCCCGAGTGCTCGAATGGGCCCGTGACATCGGAATCACCCGAGGAACGAGGCACCCCCGTCGGCCGCCGCGTCTTCCTCGGCACGCTCGGCCTGGGCGCCCTCGGCGTCGTCGCCGCCCCCGTCCTCCAGCGCGGCCTGGAGGACTTCCTGGGCAGCGCCGCCGACAAGGACCCCACCGGCCTCACCGGGCTGCTCCCCAACGGGGGCGGCTTCCGCTACTACTCGGTGACCTCCTCCGTACCGCACAAGAACGCCGAGACCTACCGTCTCACCGTCGACGGCCTGGTCGACCGCCCCGCCGCCCACACCCTGGCCGACCTGAGGGCCCTGCCCCGGACCCGCATGGTCAGGGACGTCCAGTGCGTCACCGGCTGGCGGGTGCCCGAGACCGCCTTCGAGGGCGTACGGCTGTCCGTCCTGCTCGACGCGGCCGGGGTGCGGGCGCGGGCCGGCGCCGTCCGCTTCACCTGCTTCGACGGCGCCTACACCGAGAGCCTCACCCTCGCCCAGGCCCGCCGCTCCGACGTCCTGGTCGCCCTGCGCATGCGGGACGAGGACCTCGGCCACGACCACGGCGGCCCGGTCCGCCTGTACGTGGCACCCATGTACTTCTACAAGTCCGCCAAGTGGCTCTCGGGTATCACCGTCACCGAGAAGGTGGAGCCCGGCTACTGGGAGAAGCGCGGCTACGACGTCGACGCCTGGGTGGGCCGTTCGAACGGGCGGGACGATGACCCTACGAGCTGACGCCCCGCCCGGCGCCGCCCGGGTCCGCCGCTTCAGCCGGGCCGAACGGTGGGTCCACCGCACGACCGCCTGGCTCATGGGCGTATGCGTGCTGACGGCGGCCTTCCTGTACGTCCCCGAACTCGCGCGGCTCGTCGGCCGCCGCGAGCTGGTCGTCCGCGTCCACGAGTGGGCCGGCCTCGCCCTGCCCGTCCCCGTCCTGGCGGGACTCGCCTCCCGCGCGTTCCGCGCCGACCTCGGCCACCTCAACCGCTTCGGTCCGCACGACCGCCGCTGGCTGCGCGCGGTCCTGCGCCGGGACGAGCGCGCGGAGTCCCGGCCGGCCGGCAAGTTCAACGCGGGTCAGAAGGTCTACGCCGCGTGGATCGCCGGCGCCACGCTGGTGATGCTCGGGACCGGGCTGCTGATGTGGTTCACCCACCTCACTCCGATCACGTGGCGGACCAGCGCGACCTTCGTGCACGACTGGCTGGCCCTGACCATCGGCGTCGTCCTGGCCGGCCACATCGGCATGGCCCTCGGCGATCCGGAGGCCCGCCGCGGCATGCGCACGGGCTCGGTGAGCCCGGACTGGGCCGACCGGGAACACCCGCTGTGGCGCCGCTGACCGCCGTGACGAGCCTCAGGACGTGACGATGTCGAGCGGTCCGCCGGCCATCTCCACGTCCGCGTGCCGGCCGGCGAGGCGCTGTCGGTGACGTCGGACACGGCCGTGCGCACCCGGCCGCCGGGCAGGCCGGCGGCCGCGTGCGCGAGGCGGTCACCCTCCCGCCCGTTCAGGACCACCCCGCGGCCGGCCTCCGTGAGGCCGCGGGCGGGCGCGGGCCCGATGCCGCGGCCGGAGTCGGTCGACAGAGCCGTACGGCCGCTGATGTCGAGCAGCGGGTGAGTCGTCCCCGTACCTCTACAGGACCAGGGAGAGCAGCAGGACCAGAGCGCCGGCGACCACCGAGATGAGGGTCTCCATGATCGACCAGGTCTTGATGTTCTGGCCGACGGTGAGGCCGAAGTACTCCTTCACCAGCCAGAATCCGGCGTCGTTGACATGGCTGAAGAACAGCGAGCCGGCGCCGATCGCCAGGACCAGCAGAGCGGTGTGGGCGGTCGACATGTCGGCTGCGAGCGGCGCGACCAGGCCGGCCGCCGAGATCGTCGCCACGGTCGCCGAGCCGGTCGCCAGCCGGATCGCCACCGCGATCAGCCAGGCCAGCAGCAGGGCCGGGATCGACCAGTCCTCGGAGATCTCCAGGACCATCCGGCCCACGCCGGAGTCGATCAGCGTCTGCTTGAAGCCGCCGCCCGCGCCGACGATCAGCAGGATGCCGGCGATGGGGGCGAGGGACTTCTCCACGGTGGAGGAGAGCCGTTCCCTGGTGAAGCCGGCCGCCCGGCCGAGGGTGAACATGCCGACGATGACGGCGGTGAGCAGGGCGATCAGCGGGGAGCCGACCACGTCGAACACGCGCTGCACGGTGTTCTCGGGGTCGTCCACGACGATGTCGACGAGCGCCTTGGCCAGCATCATCACGACGGGCAGCAGGATCGTCACCAGCGTGACGCCGAAGCCGGGACGCCGGTCCAGGTCCTCCGAGGGCCGCTGCGGGATCATGCGCTCCGGGGCGGGCACGTCCACCCAGCGGGCGGCGAACCGGGAGAACACCGGACCGGCGATGATCACCGTCGGGATGGCGACCAGGACGCCCAGTGCGAGGGTCACGCCCAGGTTGGCGTCCACGGCGTCGATCGCGACCAGCGGACCGGGGTGCGGCGGGACCAGCCCGTGCATCACGGACAGACCGGCCAGTGCCGGGATGCCGATGCGCATCAGCGAGTAGTTGCCGCGCTTGGCGACCATCAGCACGACGGGGATCATCAGGACGACGCCGACCTCGAAGAACAGGGGCAGACCGATCACCGAGGCGATCAGCACCATCGCCCACGGCATCGAGCGGCCACCCGCCCGGGCGAGGATCGTGTCGACGATCTGGTCGGCGCCGCCGGAGTCGGCGAGCAGCCTGCCGAGGATCGCGCCGAGCGCGATCAGCACGCCCACACTGGCGACCGTGGAGCCGAGACCGGTGGTGAAACTGACGATCGTCTTGTCCAGCGGCGCCCCGGCGAACGCCCCCAGGGCGAGCGAACCGATGGTCAGCGCCAGGAAGGCGTGAAGCTTGAACTTGGTGATGAGCAGGACGATGAAGGCGATGCCCGCCAGCACGGCGATGCCCAGCTGGGCATGACCGGCCGAGGTGATCGGCTCGACACTGTCCGCCGCCAGCATCTCGACGCTGAGTCTGGTCACGGGGGTCCCTTACGCATGCGGGGATGGGGGAGAGGGGTACTACGGGTACGGCAGGAACTGCGGGAACGCGGGTACTGCGGGTACTGCGGGTACTGCGGGTACTGCGGGTACTGCCCAGGCACGGAGGTACGAGCGGTGTGCGAGTCCACCGCGGAGGTACTACGGGTACTGCCGGGGCGCCGCCGCCCGTCCGGGCGGGGCGGCTACCGCTGGGTGCCGGGGAGGGCGTCGAGCGCCTTCGCGGCCCGTTCGGTGATCTCCTCGGGAGTCCCGGTCACGTCGACCGCGGCCCCCGTCTCGTCCGCTTCGAGCGGCTGGAGCGTGGCGAACTGGGAGTCCAGCAGCGCGGTCGGCATGAAGTGGCCCTGCCGGTGCGCCATGCGGTCCTCGATCAGCGCCCGGTCACCCGCGAGGTGCACGAACACGATCCCGGGCGCGGCGGCCCTGAGCCGGTCGCGGTACGACCGCTTCAGCGCCGAGCAGCTGACGACCCCGCCCAGCCCGGCCCGCTCGTGAGCCCAGGTGCCGATGGCGTCGAGCCACGGCCACCTGTCGTCGTCGTCGAGCGGGGTGCCGGCCGACATCTTGGCGATGTTGGCCTGCGGGTGGAAGTCGTCGCCCTCGGCGTAGGGAACGCCGAGCCGGGCGGCGAGCAGGGGACCGATCGTGGTCTTGCCCGTGCCGGCGACGCCCATCACCGCGACGACGTGGGGGGTGCGCATCTCTGCCTCGCTGTCTTCCTCGACACCTGATGTCGACGACACTGAAACTCATTAGGTACGACGAATTCAAGAGTCTGTGACAAATAAGTCTGACTTTTTGGCTCCGTGATCTACCCCGTACGCTGAGTGCATGACCACTTTGGGCCGGGGTCTGCACGGCCGTGTACTCGATGCCCTCGGCCCCGCCATCACCGCGGGTGAGTACCCGCCGGGCAGTGTTCTGCGCACCGACGAACTGGCCCAGCGCTTCGACGTCTCCCGTTCCGTGATGCGCGAGGCGGTCCGCGTCCTGGAGTCGATGCACCTGGTCGAGTCCCGCCGCCGGGTGGGCGTGACGGTACGCCCGAAGGCCGAGTGGAACGTCTACGACCCGCAGGTCATCCGCTGGCGACTGGCCGGCGCCGACCGCCCCCACCAGCTGCGCTCGCTCACCGTCCTGCGGTCGGCGATCGAGCCGGTCGCCGCGGGCCTGGCGGCGCGCAACGCCACGGCGGAACAGTGCGCCGAGCTGACCGAGTGCGCGCTCGGCATGGTGGCCAACTCACGCGGCCACCAGCTGGAGGGCTACCTCGTCCACGACGTGGCCTTCCACCGCGTGATCCTCACGGCCTCCGGCAACGAGATGTTCGCCCGCCTCGGCGACGTCGTCGCGGAGGTCCTCGCGGGCCGCACCCACCACGAGGTCATGTTCGAGGACCCCGACCCGGCCGCCGTCACCCTGCACGTGCGGCTGGCGGAGGCGGTCCGCGAGGGCGACGCGGACCGCGCCGAGAAGCTGACCCGCGAGATCACGGTCGGCGCCCTCGAGGAACTGGACATCCTGGCGCCGTAGCCCGCGCCCCTACTGCTCCGGGAACTCCCCGTCCACGTACACCCAGGCACCCTCCACCCGTTCGAAGCGGCTCCGCTCCCGCAGCGCGCCGCCCCGGTAGGAGGCCCGGAACTCCACGACCCCGGTGGTGTGGAACGCGGACCCGTCGACCGTGTCGAGGATCTCCAGTCCCGTCCACCGCATCCCCGGATCCAGGTCCAGCCGACCCGGCCGGGTCCGCGGGTGCCAGGTCCGCAGCAGATACCCCGCGTCGCCCTTCACGAAGGCGCTGTACCGCGACCGCATCAGCGCCTCAGCGGTCGGCGCGGCGGCAGTGGCGGGGGTTCCCCCGGTCGAGGCTGTTCGAGGCGGCAGGAGGAAGCGGCCGCAGCAGCCCTCGTACGGCTCGGGCAGCCCACAGGGGCAGGAACGGGTCGTCATGGTCGTCATTCTGCTAGACGGCCGCCCGGGTCCCGGACAGCGGCAGCGGCGGCAGCGCCGTCCCGTACAGCCACGCGTCGAACAGGTCGTCCAGCGGCTCGGTGGCGAACCGGGCCGCGTGGGCCGTGAAGGCGGACGTCGTGACCGCGCCGCCGCGGTGCAGCCCCAGCCAGGCGCGCAGCATCCGGAAGAACGCGTCGTCGCCCAGCGCGCAGCGCAACGCGTGCACGGTGAGTCCGCCCCGCTCGTAGAGCCGGTCGTCGAACATCGACTTGCGGCCGGGGTCCGCCAGCTTCAGGTCCTGCGGCAGGGTGGACAGCAAGCGGTGCGCGACGGCGGCCAATTGCTGCGCCGTACGGCCGCCCGAACGCTCCGACCACAGCCACTCCGCGTACTTGGCGAAGCCCTCGTTCAGCCAGATGTGCCGCCAGTCGGCGATGGACACGCTGTTGCCGAACCACTGGTGCGCCAGCTCGTGCGCCACGAGCCGCTCCGAACCCCGGGCCCCGTCCACGTGGTTGGCGCCGAACAACGACAACCCCTGTGCCTCGACGGGGACATCGAGTTCCTCCTCGGTCACCACGACCGCGTACTCGTCGAACGGGTAGGGTCCGAACAGCTGTTGGAAGAGGTGCATCATGCCCGGCTGACGCGCGAAGTCCCGCGAGAACTCCGGCAGCAGGTCCGCCGGGATGTGCCCGTGCTGCGGCACCCCGCCGAGCCCCGGATCTCCCAGCAGCACCGTCTGGTACTTGCCGATCGACAACCCGATTAGATAGCTCGACGTCGGCGCGGACTGCTCGTACACCCAGGTCGTCGTCGACGCCTTCGTCGTCCGCGTCAGCAGCCGGCCGCCCGCCACCACCGAGTACGCCGACGGCGTCGTGACCGAGATCTGGTACGACGCCTTGTCGGCGGGCCGGTCGTTGCACGGGTACCACGACGGCGCCCCGACGGGCTGGCTCGCCACCAGCGCCCCGTCACCCAGCTCCTCCCAGCCGATCCCGCCCCAGGGGCTGTTGACCGGCTTGGGGTTGCCCGCCCAGTGCACCTCGACGGTGAACGCGGCCCCGGCCCGCAGCGGCTTGGCGGGCCGGACCCGCAGCTTGCCGCCGCGATGCGTGTAGTGCGTCTGCCGGCCGTCGACCCGGACCCGGCCGATCTTGAAGTCGGCCAGGTTGAGCTGGAATTCGGCGAGCGGCGAGCGCCCGGCTATCGCGTTGATCCGGGCCGTGCCCGAGAGCCGGTTCGGCCCGGGCCGGTAGTCCAGCGTGAGTTCGTAGCGATGCACCCGATACCGGGGATCACCGTTGGCCGGGAAGTACGGGTCCGGCCCACCTGCCTGCTGAACTGCCACTTCCGCGTCCGCTCCCTGCGCCGTGCTGCCACTCCCCGCCGGTGTGCCGTCGTCCGGTTCGAAGTGGCAGGCGTTCAGGGACGCCATGCTTCGATCGGGTTTCCGAGCCAGCGGGTGTCGTCCGGGACGGACTCCGCGGCCATCACGAGCGACGCGGGACCCAGGGTCGTCCGGGCCCCGACCGTGCTGCCGGGCAGCACGATCCCGCCAGGGCCCAGCGTGGCACCCTCACGGAGGACCACAGTATCCGTCCGCAAGATCCGGTCGTGGAAGAGGTGAGTCTGGAGCACACAGCCGCGGTTCACCGTGGCCGCGTCCCCCAGCGTCACCAGGTCCGTCTCGGGCAGCCAGTAGCTCTCCACCCACACGCCCCTGCCGATGTGCGCGCCGAGCCCACGCAGCCACGCCGACAGCACCGGCGTACCCGGCACGAATCCGGCCAGCCACGGCACGGCCACCACCTCGACGAAGGTGTCCGCCAGCTCGTTGCGCCACACGAAGCCGCTCCACAGCGGGTGCTCCCCGCTGCGGTGCCGCCCGACCAGCAGCCACTTGGCGGCCATGGACACCAGTCCGGCCAGCGCCCCCGCCCCGAGCAGCACGAGACCGGACAGCGGCGGTGCCCACGCCCCCAGCGCGCACAGCGCCGCCACGGTCAGCACCGCGAGACCGGCCGAACAGAACACCGGCACGATCCGGCACAGCTCCACCAGCGCCCGCGCCCACAGCAGCCGCGCCGGCGGCTCGTACGTCCGGCTCTGATCACCGTCGGCCGCCGCCCGCGGCAGCTTCACCGGCGGCAGCCCCAGGTAGGAACTGCCCTTCTTCGCCTTCTTCGGCGTCGCCGACAGCACCCCGACGAGCCCGCCGTCCGGCACGCTCCGCCCCGGCGCGGTCATCCCCGAGTTCCCGAGGAAGGCCCGCCGCCCGATCTCCGCGCGCCCGATCCGCATCCAGCCGCCACCCAGCTCGTACGGCGCGGTCAGCGTGTCGTCGGCCAGGAACGCGCCCTCTCCGACCGTGGTCAGGCTGGGCAGCGCGAGGACGGTCGACACCTCGGCGCCCTTGCCGATCCGCATCCCCAGCAACCGCAGCCACACCGGCGTGGCCAGCCCGGCGTACAGCGGGAAGAGCGTCTCGCGCGAGCGGTCCATCAGCTGCGTGACCGTCCAGGCCTGCCAGCCGATCCGGCTGTGCGTCGGATGCGTGCCCTCCCGCAGCCCCAGACTCAGCAGCCGCACGGCCACGAGCAGCAGCAGCGCGTACGTCAGCCCGTAGGCGAGCGTGGCCGGGACCAGCGCCAGCGCCGCACCCCGCAGCGGGGCGTCGGGCGAGACGAGGGCGTACACCACGAGCAGCGCGGCTCCGGCGGCCAGCACCGGCAGCAGCGTCAACCCGGCCCCCGCGGCCCCGTACAGCGCCCGCCAGATCCGGCCCCGGGCCGGCCGCTCCTTGGGCCAGTTGCGCTTGGCCTTGCCGAGCTTGACCGCGGGCGCGCCCGCCCAGCGCTGCCCGGTCGGGATCTGACCGGTGACGGCCGAACCCGGCGCCACCTCGGCCCGCTTGCCGACCCGGGCACCGGGGAAGAGGATGCTGCGGGTGCCGACGACGGCGTGCGCACCGATCCTGACCGGGCCGATCTCCAGCCGGTCACCGTCCAGCCACCACCCGGAGAGGTCCACCTCGGACTCCACGGCCGCGCCCCGGCCGAGCCGGAGCAGGCCGGTGACCGGCGGCAGCGCGTGCAGATCCACGTCCGGGCCGATCTTGGCGCCCAGGGCACGGGCGTACCGCTCCAGCCAGGAGCCGGTCAGCGAGGCCGCCCCGGTGAACTCGACGAGCCGCTCGGCGGCCCACAGCCGCAGATGCACCCCGCCGCCGCGCGGATGGCGGCCCGGCGTCACCCCGCGCAGCAGCAGCCGTGCTCCGCCCGCGCCGAGCGCGAGCCGGCCCGGCGGGCTGAAGAACAGCAGGCGCCCGCGATCACCAGCCACCAGGGGGCGGTCGGCAGCCGGCCGTAGGCGGGCAGCACGTTGCCCGCGGCGGCCAGGACCACCGTCCAGCGCAGCCCGAGCAGCGTGAACAGGGGAAGGAGCAGCAGGACCTGGATCAGCTGCGCGCGCCGCGGCACCGGCGCGACCGTGCGCCGGGAGCCGTCGTCCTGCGCGGACTCCTCCAGGTGCCGGGCCAGCTTGCGCAGCGTCGGCTGCTGGTAGATGTCGAGGACGGCGGCGCTCGGGTACCGGGTGCGCAGCCGCGTCGTGAGCTGCGCGGCGGCCAGGCTGCTGCCGCCGATCGCGAAGAAGTCGTCACGGGCGCCGCCGACCGGAATGCCGAGGACCGCCGTCCACTGCTCGGCGAGCCAGGCCTCGGTGCCGTAGAGCGGCTCGGCCGGGCCGCCCGTCTCCAGGCCCTCCAGGGGCCAGGGCAGCGCGGCCCGGTCGACCTTGCCCGACGTCCGGGTCGGCAGGTCGGCCACCGGCGCGAGCAGCGGCACGAGCGCGGCGGGCAGCCCGGCGCGGAGCTTCTCCACGGCCGCGGCCTGGTCCCAGCCGTCCTGGGTGACGATGTACCCGACGAGGAGCTGGTTGCCGCTGCGCGCGGTGCGCACGGCGGCGGCCGCGCCCGCGACGCCGGGCAGCGCCTGGAGCGCCGCGTCGACCTCGCCCAGCTCGATCCGGCGCCCGCCGAGCTTGATCTGCTCATCGGCCCGCCCGAGGAAGACCAGCCCCTCGGGCTCCGCCTTCACGAGGTCACCGCTGCGGTACGCCCGCTCCCAGCCCAGCGACTCCAGCGGCGCGTACTTCTCCGCGTCCTTCCCGGCGTCGAGGTACCGGGCCAGCCCGACCCCGCCGATCACCAGCTGACCGGTGCCGCCCATCGGCACGGGCTCCCCGGCCTCGTCCACGACGGCCAGCTCCCAGCCCCGCAGCGGCAGCCCGATCCGGATCGGCTCCGCCCCGCTCATCAGCGAGGCACAGGCCACCACGGTCGCCTCGGTCGGCCCGTACGTGTTCCAGACCTCGCGCCCCTCGGTCACCAGCCGCTGCACCAGCTCGGGCGGGCAGGCCTCGCCGCCGAAGATCAGCAGGCGGACGTCGTTGAGGGTCTCGGGCTCCCAGAGCGCGGCCAGCGTGGGCACGGTCGAGACGACGGTGATCTCCTGCTCCACCAGCCAGGGCCCGAGGTCGGCACCACTCCTGACCTGCGCACGAGGCACCGGCACCAGGCAGGCGCCGTACCGCCAGGCAAGCCACATCTCCTCGCAGGAGGCGTCGAAGGCGACGGACAGCCCCGCCATCACCCGGTCGCCGGGCCCGATCGGCTCCTCGGTGAGGAACAGGGCGGCCTCGGCGTCCACGAAGGCGGCGGCGCTGCGGTGGCTGACGGCGACGCCCTTGGGCTTCCCGGTGGAGCCGGAGGTGAAGATGATCCACGCGTCGTGCCCGGCACCGGGCCGCGCGGCGGGCACCTCGGAGCGGCCGTGGACGGTCAGCGCGTGCCCGGCCCCCACGACGGCCCGGACCCCGGCCTCCCCGAAGACCAGCTCGGCCCGTTCGTCGGGGTCCTCGGCGTCGACGGGCACATAGGCGGCTCCGGCGGCCAGCACGGCGAGGATCGCGACGTACAGGTCGTTGGTCCCGGACGGCACCCGGACCCCCACCCGGTCGCCGAGGCCGACCCCGGCGCCCGCCAGCCGGAGGCGCAGCCGCTCGACCTGGACGGCCAGTTCCCGGTAGGTCAGCGAGGTGCCGCCGTCGTCCAGGGCGGGCTCGTCCGGGTACGAGCGCACGGACGCGTCGAGGATGTCGACGAGGGTGCGCGGGGAGGCGGCGGGACCGCCGGAGAAACGTGCGGTGTCGCCGAGCTGTTCGCGGATCTCTTCGTCGAGCAGGCCGAGAGCGCTGCTCTCGTCTGTGGCTGCCATCGGGTCCTCGCCTCTCCTGCCCGGAAACCTCCGGGGCGCTGGCGGGCCCGCAGGTCTGCCTGGGGTTGTCCGGCTCCAGCCCGTAACAAGCCGGAAATTTTAGTACGACGCTAGGCTCGTCCCCCTTCCACCGGCCAGCCGGGTAGGCCGTCCGGGGCCCGCCGCGGGACCTCGGACAGGCTGTGACCTGGTGATCTTCGAGCCGGGGAGAGATGCCCCACATCAACGAGTGAGGGCCCCGACCTCACGGTCGGGGCCCTCACTCAATTCGCGTGTCCGAGGGGGGACTTGAACCCCCACGCCCGATAAAGGGCACTAGCACCTCAAGCTAGCGCGTCTGCCATTCCGCCACCCGGACAAGGTGTCTGTCGCGCGGGTTTCCCCTGCGGCGACGACGTAAACATTACCAGGCTTTCCCGGGTGCCCGATCACAGGCCGCCGCAGCCCGCCTGCCGTGCGCCGCACTCCCCGCATCCCGCCCGCCGTGCGCCTTGCGCCGCGCTCCGCCCGCATCCCGCCCGCACTCCGTCCGCCTGCCGTGCTGTCGCACCGCGCGTGAACGACGTGTGACGGGCCGGGACCGGTCTTGGGTGCGGGTGGCGGCGCGGGGGAGGATGAGGGGAACCACCAGCAGTGACAGCGGGAGGAACCAGCGTGAGCGCGACGGACGACACGGCCAGGGGCGTCACCGGCGAGGACGAGGTCGTGGACCTCTGCCGCGAGCTGATCCGGTTCGACACCAGCAACTACGGCGACCACTCGGGCCCCGGCGAGCGCAAGGCGGCCGAGTACGTCGCCGAGAAGCTCGCCGAGGTCGGCCTCGAACCCCAGATCTACGAGTCGCACCCGGGGCGCGCCTCCACCGTGGCCCGCATCGAGGGCACGGACCCGTCCCGGCCCGCGCTGCTCATCCACGGCCACCTGGACGTCGTCCCGGCCAACGCGGCCGACTGGACCCACGGCCCCTTCTCCGGCGAGGTCGCCGACGGGTGCGTATGGGGCCGGGGCGCGGTCGACATGAAGGACATGGACGCGATGACCCTGGCGGTCGTCCGCGACCGGCTGCGCTCCGGGCGCAGGCCGCCGCGCGACATCGTCCTGGCCTTCCTCGCCGACGAGGAGGCCGGCGGCACCTACGGCGCCCGGCACCTGGTCGACCACCACCCCGACCTCTTCGAGGGCGTCACCGAGGCGATCAGCGAGGTGGGCGGGTTCTCCTTCACGGTGAGCGAGGAGCGGCGGCTCTACCTGATCCAGACGGCCGAGAAGGGCATGCACTGGATGAAGCTGACCGTGGCCGGCACCGCCGGGCACGGCTCGATGATCCACCGGGACAACGCGATCACCGAACTGTCCGAGGCCGTGGCCCGGCTGGGCCGCCACACGTTCCCGGTGCGGGTCACCAAGACCACCCGGGCCTTCCTCGACGAGCTGGGCGACGCGCTGGGCACCCAGCTGGACGCCGAGGACATGGAGTCGACCCTCGCCCGGCTCGGCGGCATCGCCAAGCTGATCGGCGCGACCCTGAGCAACACCGCCAACCCGACCCAGCTGGGCGCCGGCTACAAGGTCAACGTCATTCCGGGCGAGGCCACCGCCCACGTCGACGGGCGCTTCCTGCCGGGGCACGAGGAGGAGTTCCTGACCGACCTCGACCGGATCCTCGGTCCGAAGGTGCGCCGCGAGGACGTCCACTCCGACAAGGCCCTGGAGACCTCCTTCGACGGGCCGCTGGTGGAGGCCATGCAGTCCGCGCTGCTCGCCGAGGACCCCACCGCCAAGGCGATCCCCTACATGCTCTCCGGCGGGACCGACGCCAAGTCCTTCGACGACCTCGGCATCCGCGGCTTCGGCTTCGCCCCGCTGAAGCTGCCGCCGGAGCTGGACTTCGCCGGCATGTTCCACGGCGTCGACGAGCGGGTGCCGGTGGACGGCCTCCAGTTCGGCGTCCGCGTGCTCGACCGTTTCATCGACGCCTCCTGAACGGAAGCGTCGACGTCGACGTCCGCGGCAACGTCTACGTCAACCGCCACGGAGCGACCGGCGTGCCTTTTATTCGGCAGCCTGTGCGGGCGGGACTGAGAAGAGTGAATGCGACGATAAGCACGTAGCCCCATTACTTCCTCGTCGTTACTGCTGATGCGATCCGTTGCTTGGGATCGCATTGCCAACAAGGAGGAATAATGATCAAGAAGATCGTAGCTGCTGCGGCCGCCACCGGTGGTCTGGTTCTCGCGGGTGCGGGCATGGCCGTCGCCGATGCGGGTGCCCAGGGTGCCGCCGTGAACTCCCCGGGTGTCGTCTCCGGCAACGTGATCCAGGTGCCCGTCCACGTCCCCGTGAACGTCTGCGGCAACACGATCTCGGTGATCGGGCTGCTGAACCCCGCCTTCGGCAACGTCTGCATCAACAAGTGACGCCGACCCGCTGAGGGGTCGTCCACACCGTCGGCCCCGGAGCGCGCGCCATGCGCTCGCGACCGGTCTTTTCTCATGTTCATTCGCGTGAAAGCCGATGGAGTGAGAAAAGAAAACCGAAGAAGCCGTAGAACCCGGAGGCCTCGCGCAGCTGGAAGGATGCGAGCAATTCGGGACGAGATTCGAAAGCAGGGATTCAGTAATGCGACAGGTCACCCGCAAAGGCCTCATGACCGTGGCGGCGGCGACGGGGGTGATCGCCGCAGCCGGAGGGTACGCCCACGCCGACTCCGGCGCGTCCGGCTCCGCCTCCAACTCGCCCGGCGTCGGCTCCGGCAACAACGTCCAGGCCCCGGTGCACGTGCCGATCAACGTCTGCGGCAACACCGTCGACGTCATCGGTGTCCTCAACCCGTCGGTCGGCAACTCCTGTGCCAACCGCAGCGCGGGCCACAGCGCCGACAAGAGCGGCGGCGGCAGCCACACCGGACACGGCGGCGGCCACAGCGGCTCCGGCTCGCAGGGCGGCTCCGGCGCGCACAGCGGCTCGGGTGGCGCGCAGGCGTCCGGCTCCACCTCCAACTCGCCCGGCGTCGGCTCCGGCAACAACGTCCAGGCCCCGGTGCACGTGCCGGTCAACGTCTGCGGCAACAGCGTCGACGTCGTCGGGATCCTCAACCCGACCATGGGCAACGACTGCGCCAACGACAGCGGCCCCGGCCGTGAGTACGGCACGCCTCCCGGCGGCCAGGAGGAGACTCCGGGCAACCAGGGCCCCGCCAAGCCGGCCGGTCCCGGAAAGTCCAGCCGCTCCGAGGTCGAGGGCACGCCCGCCAAGCCCGGTCACGTGGCCCCGGCAGGCGTCTCCTCCGTCCACTCCCCGCAGCTCGCGCAGACCGGCAGCGGACTGCCGCTGGGCCTCGCCCTCCCGGCCGGTGCGGGCGCGCTGCTCGCGGGCGCGGTCCTGTACCGCAAGGCGCGCGCCTCGGTGTGACGTCAAGGCGCGCGCCTCGGCGTGACGTCCCCTGGCACCGCACAACGGAGCGGGCCCCGCCTCGGCGGGGCCCGCTCCGTTTCCGTCATGTTCAGCTCACCACGTGGCGCGTACCTGACGGATGATCCGCCGACGCAGCCGCACTCGGCGGCTGCCGTCCCGCAGCAGGCTCAGACGGTCCAACTCCCAGTGTCCGTACTCCGCATGGTCGGTCAGCAGACGTGTCGCGTCCTTGCGGGAGACACCGCGCGGAACGTACACGTCGACAAATTCGTATTCCGGCATCGCATCTATTGTGCGGGCTGGGGCCCGGTACGGATAGCGTCTGCTCTATGTCTGATGCTGCGCAGCCCACCGCTGCCGAGGTACGCACCGCCGCCGAGGCGGTCAAGACCGCGCTCGACCGCCACCTGGCGGCGGTCGAACGCAGGACGGGTGAGGACGACCCGGCCGTCTACGCGGCGTTCAACGAGCTGGCCGCGGCCGCGGAGGCGTACGACGAGCTGCTCTACGACCGTTATGACGAGGTCACCCCCTTCGAGATCCCCGGCGCCGACGACTCGCTGCCGCCCTACGCGGGCCCCGAGGAGCCCAACGCCCTGAGCGTGCTGATCCGCCGTGACTACGCGGTGGTGGAACCGCAGCGACTGCTGGCGCAGGCCCAGCGGGTCGAGGCGGCGGAGTTCGAGGACGGCGCGGAAGCGGAGGCCTCCGGGACCGTCCACGGCGCGCTGGGCCTGCTCTTCGGCGAGTTCGAACCCGACGAGATCGCCTCCCGGCACAAGGAGTTCGGCCTGGAGGAGGCCGACTCCACCCTGTGGGTGCTGGCGGCCGACGAGCCGGCCGAGCCGGGCGAGTGGCTGGAGACCCCCTTCGAGCAGCCGGACCCGCAGCAGGTCGTGTGCCGCTTCGACGTCAGCTCGGTCTTCGACGACGACCTCGAGGACGACGAGGACGACGCCGAGGACGAACTGGTGGAGGAAGAGGACGACGAGGACGAGGAAACGGGCCCGGAGCGGTCGGCCACCGACCGCGTGGACCGCTAGGGCCCTGTCGTTCGGATCATGCCGCAGACGCGGGGTCCGGCTCGCGCATCTGCCGCGTCGCCGACGCTCCGCGTCGACGCCCTCCTCCGCCTTGCGGCCGCACGCACCAGACCCCGCTCACCGGCACTGAACAGCGCTGTCGACCTCCCCTGCGACCTGATCCGAAGACAGGCCCTGGCGGAGAGCCGCGCCGGACGCCCCGGCGAAGGCGGTGGACGTGCACGGACGCCGGCGGCCGCGGCAGGGGAGTGACACCCCGCCGTGACCGCCGCCGTTCGCGCGCGCGGGACGGTCAGCCCGCCGCCGGCACCTGCGTGCGCAGCAGCACCGGCAACCGGGTGGTACGGGGCTTCGCGGTGACCTCGGCGACCGCTCCGGCCAGTGCCTGCTCGACCCCGTGGACCACGGACAGGTGGCGCTCCGCCCGGCTGAAGGCCGTGTAGACCCAGGGCCGGGAGAGGACCTGCGCGGCATCACCGGGGAGCACCACGACCGCGGCCGGCCACCGGCTCCCCGCCGCCTGGTGCGCCGTGAGCGCCCACCCGTGCCGGACGGACTGCTCCACCCGCTCCTTCGGTACGACCACGGCGGCACCGGCACAGGACAGGTGCAGCCCCTGCGCGTCGGCCGTCACCACCTGGCCCGGCACCGTACGGCCCGGGACGGGGGAGTAGGCGATCCGGTCGCCGGGGTCGAAGCCGCCGAAGCGGCCGGGGCCGGGGTTGAGGCGCTCCTTGAGCGCGGCGTTCAGCGCGCGGGTTCCGGCCGCGCCGCCGTGGCCCGGGGTGACGACCACCGTCTGCTCGGCGGGGATGCCGAAGGCCCGCGGCACGGAGTCCGCGACGAGCTGCACCGTCCGGTGCACGGCCTCGCCCGCGTCCCGCACGGGCACGATCACGATCTCCTTGCCGGGCGCCTCGACCTGGTTCAGCTCACCGATGCCCACCCCGGACACCAGCTCACCGAGGGGTCCCGGATCGGGGGTGCGGGAGGCGACCTGGGGGCACACGCGGGCGGCGAGCAGGTCGGCGAAGACCCGGCCGGGCCCGGCCGACCAGAGCAGCGCCGGGTCGCCGCTGAGGACCAGCCGGGCGCCGTCCGGCAGTGACTCCACGAGCATCGCGGCGGTCTCCACGTCCAGCTGCGGGGCGTCCAGGAGGATCAGCAGGTCGAGGACGAAGGCGCCCTCGGTGTCCCGGCCGGGGCCCTCGGCGCCGGACAGCAGGCCGGGGAGGGTGACGAGGAAGCCGTCCGCGTCGTCCGCCGCGTCCAGGTGTGCCGCCAGGCGCCGCCGTCCGTCCGGCGTGTGACAGGCGGCGACCGCGCGCAGCCCCAGGGAGCGGGCGGCTGCCAGCAGGGCGGCCGGTTCCGCGCGGGCGGCCTCGCCACCGGTGTGCAGGACCAGACCGTGCCCGGCGACCGCGCGGATCAGCTCCGCCGTGCTGCCGGACGCCGAGGCGGCGGCCGAGTCCCAAGGCGTCGAGGTCTCCTTGGCGACGGAGTTGACCACACGGGCCAGACCGTCGGCGAGGCTCTCCTCGGCGAGCGCGTACCGCTCGAGACCCACGAGGACCCGGACCGGCCCGGCCTCCTCCTCGTCGGACCCGTCGGAATCCTCGGACTCCTCGTTCCCGGTGGCCCTGACCGGGGCGGCCCCTTGCTCCTCGATGGCGTCCTGGAAGGCGAGGGCCTCGCCCTCGGCGAGGGTGCTCTGCACGGCCGCGTCCGCGTCCGGGACACCCCGCTGGGCCAGCGCGGCCGTCAGCGCCGGCAGCTCCAGGGCGGTGTGCCCGGCCAGGGCCGCCTGCTCCAGCAGCCAGACGGTGACCGCCCGGCCCCGCCGCTCGTCGTCCGGGGCGCACTCCGCGCCGAGCAGCGCCCGCGCGAAGCCGTCGGCCTGCTCGGGCCGCACACCGGGGACGCGCAACAACTGCCAGGGGTCCTCGCCCAGCTCCTCGGCGGCGCCCTCGCCGAGAGCCGCGGCGACCTGAGCGGCCAGCGCCTCGGGCGCACCGCCACCGGCCAGCACCTGCCGTACCGCCTCGACGGTGTCGGGTGCCGGTGCCGTGGCGGTGGGCTCCGCGGCCATCGGCTGCGGGCGCCGCACGGGCTCTGCCGCGGCGCGGCGCGGGGCCGGTTCCGGATCGGCGAACACGGTGGCGGTGGGCTTCTCCCCGCTCTCCACGGCCCGTACGGCCGCGAGGAGGTCGGCGGCCTTGCCGCTGAGCTTGGTCCCGGCGGGGATGGGGCCCTGCTTCTCGGCCTTGCGCCGCTCGATCCGCTCACGCTCCAGCTTCTGCGCGGCGAGTTCCGCCTCGGCCTCGGACAGCTTCCGGGCGGACTCGTCGGCCGCGGACTCCGCATCCGTGGCGCCGGCCGCCGGGGACTCCGGCGAGGTCTCATCGGCCGTGGGCTCGGACGTCGGCTCCTCGGCAGTGGCCGCCGCGGGGTCGGTCTCCGGTGTGCCCGCGGCGGGCGGGGCGTCGTCCGGGGTGCCCGGCCCGGTGTTCTCCGTGGTGCTGGGGGGCTCCGGCTCCGTGCTCACAGCGTGCTCCAGTCGTGATCGGGATAGCGGTGCACGGGTGCCGACACATCGTCGAGCGCCCGGCAGATCTCGTCAGGAAGACTAAGGGCCTCCACTGACAACGCGGCCGTGAGCTGCTGCGCGTTGCGCGCGCCGACGATCGGGGCGGTCACTCCGGGCCGGTCGCGGACCCACGCGAGGGCGATCTGGAGCGGGGACACCGCGAGTCCGTCCGCGGCGGTCGCCACGGCGTCCACGATGCGGCTCGCGGTCTCGTCGAGGTAGGGCTCGACGAACGGCGCGAAGTGGTCCGAGGCGGCGCGTGAGTCGGGCGGCAGGGCGTCGCCCCGGTACTTGCCGGTGAGGACGCCCCTGCCGAGCGGGGAGGAGGGCAGCAGGCCGATGCCCAGGTCCAGCGCGGCCGGCAGCACCTCGCGCTCCACCCCGCGCTGGAGCAGGGAGTACTCCATCTGGGTGCTGGCCAGCCGGGTGCGCGCGCCCGGTGCGGCGAGTTGCCAGGTGGCGGCCTTGGCGAGCTGCCAGCCGCAGAAGTTGGCGATTCCGGCATAGCGGGCGCGCCCGCTGGCGACCGCGATGTCGAGGGCCTGGAGGGTCTCGTCCAGCGGGGTGTCCGGGTCGAAGGCGTGCACGTGCCACACGTCCACGTGGTCCGTGCCGAGGCGGCCGAGCGAGGCGTCCAGGGCCGCGAGGAGGTGACCGCGCGAGCCGTCGAAGCGCCGCTCCGGGTCGGGCACGCTGCCGGCCTTCGTCGAGATGATCAGGTCCCGGCGCGGGACCAGGCCTTCCATGAGCCGCCCCAGGAGATACTCGGCCTCTCCGTCGCCGTACACGTCCGCCGTGTCGACGAGGGTGCCGCCCGCCTCCCAGAACGTCTTCAAGAGGTCCGCGGCATCATGCTCATCGGTGTCACGGCCCCAGGTCAGGGTGCCGAGCCCGATGCGGGACACGCGCAGGCCGGTGCGGCCGAGATGCCTCTGCTCCATGGATGCCGAGATTACTGGCCAGAACTGGGCCGTGGGTTGCCTGTGGACAACCGAATTCCGGGCAGGCCGCGAGCGGTTCGGGCAGGCCGGGGGCCTCGCTGGGCCGGCGCGACCCTCGCCACATCGCGCTCCCCCGGGGGCCGCCCCCGCGCTAGTGTCTCCGGAACAGCGTCGTTACTGATCAGTAAGGGGAATCGGCCATGCAGCTCGGTATCAACCTCGGCTACTGGGGTGCCGGAATGGACGGGGACAACCTGGCCGTGGCGCAGGAGGCCGACCGGCTCGGGTACGCGGTCTGCTGGGCCGCCGAGGCGTACGGCTCGGACGCCGCCACGGTGCTCACCTGGGTCGCCGCCCAGACCGAGCGGATCGACGTCGGCTCGGCCATCTTCCAGATCCCGGCCCGCCAGCCGGCGATGACCGCGATGACCGCCGCCACCCTCGACTCGCTGTCGGGCGGCCGTTTCCGCCTCGGCCTCGGCGTCTCCGGCCCGCAGGTCTCCGAGGGCTGGTACGGCGTCAAGTTCGACAAGCCGCTGTCCCGTACGCGCGAGTACGTCGAGATCGTCCGCAAGGCGATGACGCGCGAGCGGCTGTCCTACGAGGGTGAGCACTGGACGCTGCCGCTGCCGGGCGGTCCCGGAAAGCCGATCAAGCTGACCGTGCACCCGGAGCGCGAGCACATCCCGCTGTACATCGCGGCGATCGGCCCGAAGAACCTGGAGCAGACCGGCGAGATCGCCGACGGCGCCCTGCTGATCTTCCCGTCCGCCGACCACATCGAGGACACCGCGATCAGGCACCTGCGCGCGGGGCGCGAGAAGGCCGGCAAGACCCTGGACGGCTTCGACGTCTGCCCGACGCTGCCGCTGGCCGTGGGCGCCGACAAGGACGTCGAGCAGCTCGCCGACACCTTCCGCCCCTACACCGCGCTGTACGTCGGCGGGATGGGCAGCCGCAAGCAGAACTTCTACAACCAGCTCGCCCGGCGCATGGGTTACGAGCAGGCCGCCGACGAGATCCAGGACAAGTACCTCAGCGGCGACAAGGAGGGTGCCGCGGCCGCCGTACCGCACGAGCTGATCGACCGGACCACGCTGCTGGGGTCCAAGGAGCGGATCGCCGACCGGATGAAGGCCTATGCGGCGGCCGGTGTCACCACCCTCACCCTCGCCCCCGCGGGCTTCACGCTCGACGAGCGGCTCGCCTCGCTGCGGGCGGGTGCGGAAGCGCTGGAGCTGGCCGGACTGGCGTAGGGCCGCTCGTGGCGTAGGGGGAGATTTCAGCGGCCGTGGTGGGGGCTCGGGGGTCTTCCCCGCCACGGCCGTCACGGGGAACAACGCGCCGGGAAGCGTGCGGTTACGCCTCCCGCGCGAGCTTCTCGGGTCATCCTTTCGGCGTAGTTGTCCGACATAGCTGTTGCAGTGCCTCTTGTCCCGCACTTGACTCGTTCTTTGCGGAACCTGCGGAATCCCCGGGGATGCGGAGAGGTGCCTCACGATGCTTTCGGCCAAGAGCCTGTTCCAGGAGATCCTGGACGACGACGAGTCCTTCCGGCTGTTCTGTTCCATCGCCGCGAGCGGGGAGTCGCAGGGCGGCTGGGAGAACGCCCGGATCGCCGCGCTCGTCCCGCCGGACCAGCGTGACCTCGCGCCCAAGATCACCCGCCACGGCGCCGACGAGGACAAGCACGGGCGGATCTTCGACGCCCTCCTGAAGAAGCGCGGCCTCCAACCCGTCCCCGTGCCGCCCGAGACCGACTACACGATGCTCCTGGAGCGAGGCGGCATCGGCCTCGCCCACGACAGGCTCAGGGCCGACCGGCCGCTGACCGTGCCGGACATCGTCACCTACCTCGCCCACAGCCGGGTCACCGAGCAGCGCGCCTCCGAACAGATGGAGCTGCTGCGCAGACACTTCGGCGACCACCCCGACCTCGGGCGCGCGGTCAGGATGATCTCCCAGGACGAGGACAACCACCTCGCCTACTGCCACGAGGAGTTGCTGCGCTTCGCGCGCGCGGGGCACGGCCGCGCCATCCAGCGGACGCTGCGCGAGGCCGCGCTCGCGGAGATCCGCGTCTACCGCGACGTCAGCCTCGCCGTGATGTCCCACATGGGCCGCATCCTCGGCTGGTCCCGGCCCAGGGCGGCCCTCCTCGCCGTCGGCATCCACGCCGTCTACGCGTGGGAGCGGCTGGTGGGCTGGCGCCGCATGGTCACCCTGAGGATGCCCGAACGCCTGGACGCCCTGGGTGGCTCCGCCGCCACCGACCCGAGTCCGCCCGAGCGACGGGCCACCACACGCGGGTGACGGCTCGAAGGGCTGAACCGGCTGAACCGGCTGAACCGGCTGAACCGGCGGAACGGGCCCAACCGGCGGAACGGGCCTAACCGGCCGAACCGGCCGAACCTCCGGGACGCCGGGGTGCCCGTGTCCCCTACAGCTACAGCCACCCCCGCCGCTTGAACAGCCGGTACAGGGCCACCTCCAGGGCGGCCATGACCACGATCACCACCGGGTACGACCACGTCCAGCGCAGCTCGGGCATGTGCTCGAAGTTCATGCCGTAGATCCCGGCGATCATCGTGGGGACCGCCGCCATGGCCGCCCACGCGGAGATCTTCCGCATGTCGTCGTTCTGCCGGACGCTCATCTGCGCCAGATGCGCCGACAGGATGTCCGAGACGAGCCGGTCCAGGCCCTCCACGGACTCGTTCACACGCGCGAGATGGTCGCCGACGTCACGGAAGAAGGGCCGCGCCTCGTCGTTCACGAACGGCAGGCCCGTCCCGGCCACACCGCCGCCGGTCAGCCGGGACACCGGGGGCGCCAGCGGGACCGTGGCCCGGCGGAACTCCAGGATCTGCCGCTTGAAGGTGTAGATCCGGGACGCCGTGTTCCGCGAGCCGCCGCCGTCCGGCGAGAACACCTCCGCCTCCAGCTCCTCCAGGTCGGTCTGCAACTCCGCCGCCACGTCCAGGTAGTGGTCGACGGTGGCGTCGGCGATCGCGTAGAGCACCGCCGTGGGTCCCTTCGCCAGCAACTCCGGCTCGTGCTCCAGCCGCTGCCGTACCGCCGCCAGCGGCGCGCCCTCGCCGTGCCGGACGGTCAGCACGAAGGAGTCGCCGAGGAAGACCATGACCTCGCCGGAGGACACCGTGTCGCTCTCCGGCTCGTACTCGACCGGCTTCAGCACCAGGAACAGCGAGTCGTCGTACACCTCCAGCTTGGGCCGCTGGTGGGCCTTGAGGGAGTCCTCCACCGCCAGCGGGTGCAGCGCGAACTCCTGCGTGACGTGGGCGAACTCCTTCTCGGTGGGCTCGTGCAGCCCGATCCAGACGAAGCCGCCCGCGGCCCGCACCTCGTCCAGCGCGTCGGAGAAGTCCTGCGGACCCTCCGTCCGGCGCCCGTCGCGATAGATGGCGCAGTCGACGATCACGAAACGCGTTCTCCCTTCAGTCGTCCCCGTGCCCCCACTAGTACCCCTACGCTGGTCGGCATGCCCACGCTGATCCTGGTCCGGCACGGACGGTCCACCGCCAACACCTCCGGAGTGCTCGCCGGCTGGACGCCCGGTGTCGCCCTCGACGAGCGCGGCGCCGCGCAGGCCGCCGCGCTGCCCGCACGGCTGGCGGGCCTGCCGATCGCCGAGGTCGTCGCCAGCCCGCTGCAACGCTGCCAGGAGACGATCCGGCCCCTCCTGGACGCCCGCCCGGACCTGCCCGTCCACTCCGACGAGAGGATCGGGGAGGCCCACTACGGCGACTGGTCGGGGCGCAAGCTCGCCGAGCTGACGGACGACCCGCTGATGGAGGTCGTCCAGGCGCACCCCTCCGCGGCGGCCTTCCCCGGCGGCGAGTCCATGCGGGCCATGCAGACCCGCGCCGCCGAGGCGGTGCGCGAGTGGAACGCGCGCGTGGAGCGCGACCACGGCCCCGACGCCGTCTACCTCATGTGCTCCCACGGCGACATCATCAAGTCCCTCGTGGCCGACGCGCTCGGGCTGCATCTCGACCTCTTCCAGCGCATCTCCGTCGAACCCTGTTCCGTCACGGTGATCCGCTACACCCGCCTGCGGCCCTTCCTCGTACGCCTCGGCGACACCGGCGACTTCGCCTCCCTCATGCCGCGCGAGGCGCCCCCGGAGCCGGACGCCACCGTCGGGGGCGATGCGGGCGCACCGTGATCGTCGGCCGCAGTAGGGTGAAGCGGTCCACATACGCACGTTCACGCATGGACGTTCCGTACCCACGATTCCCATGGAGACAGGACGTGTCCCGTCAGGTGTTCCTCTACGACCCCCCGGACCGCTTCGTGGCCGGGACGGTCGGACTGCCCGGGCGCCGTACCTTCTTCCTCCAGGCCACGGCCGGCTCCCGGGTGACCAGCGTGGCCCTGGAGAAGACCCAGGTCGCCGCGCTCGCCGAGCGCATGGACGAACTGCTGGACGAGGTCGTACGCCGTAGCGGCGGAAGTGCCGCGGTGCCCGCCGTCGTGCCCACCGAAGTCGCCGACTCCGCCCCCCTCGACACCCCGGTCGAGGAGGAGTTCCGGGTCGGCACGATGGCTCTTGCCTGGGACGGCGAGGAGCAGCGCATGATCGTCGAGGCTCAGGCCCTCGTGGAACTCGAGGCCGACACCGACGAGGACCTCGCCGAGGCCGAGGAACGGCTGCTCCAGGACGAGGAGAACGGGCCCCCGATGCTGCGGGTCCGCCTCACCGGCGCGCAGGCGCGGGCCTTCGCCAAGCGGGCCCTCGACGTCGTCAACGCCGGCCGGCCGCCGTGCCCGCTGTGCAGTCTGCCGCTCGACCCGGAAGGACACGTATGTCCGCGCCAGAACGGATACCGCCGCGGGGCGTGACGACCACCGACAAGGCCGACGCCGGCCTGCTCGCGAAGGGCGAGCTGACCGTGCGCGGCCGGATCCGGGAGGCGTCCAACGCGGCCCTGTACTGCACCGTCGCGCACGAGGGCCGCGAGGCCGCCTGCATCTACAAACCGGTCGCCGGGGAGAGACCCCTGTGGGACTTCCCCGACGGCACCCTCGCCCAGCGCGAGGTCGCCGCGTACGAGGTCTCCGAGGCGACCGGCTGGGGGCTCGTCCCGCCCACCGTCCTGCGCGACGGGCCGTACGGCGAGGGCATGTGCCAGCTGTGGATCGAGGTGTCCCCGGAGGCCGAGCTGCTCGCCCTGCTCGACGCCGAGGAGCCCGGGCCGGGCTGGAAGGCGATCGGTTTCGCCGAGGCCGACGAGGGACGGACCGCGCTGCTGGTGCACGCCGACGACGAGCGGCTGCGCCGGCTCGCCGTCCTCGACGCGGTCGTCAACAACGCCGACCGCAAGGGCGGCCATCTGCTGCCCACCGCCGACGGGCGGCTGTACGGCATCGACCACGGCGTCACCTTCAACGCCGAGGACAAGCTCCGCACCCTCCTGTGGGGCTGGGCGGGGGAGCCCCTGACCGGGGAGGCCGTCGAGGTGCTCAAGGGCCTCCGGAGCGCCCTGGAGGCGGGCGGGACGCTGGCCGCCACCCTGGCCGCCCTCATCACCCCGGCCGAGATCGACGCCACACGCGCGCGCGTCGGCGCGCTGCTGGACTCCGGCAAGCACCCGGAGCCCGGCGGGGACTGGCCGGCCATTCCCTGGCCACCGGTCTAGGCACGCCCCGTCCGTCCCGTCGGGGCGAGCGGCCCCGCACGCGGGCCGGAGTGGCGCAAGGGTGCCTTCCCGGCCATCCGGCCCGCTCCGGTTCGTATACGGGAGATCCCTCCGGTTAGGCTCATGACATGCATGCCTGGCCCGCTTCCGAGGTCCCCGCCCTGCCTGGTCAGGGCCGCGACCTGAGGATCCACGACACCGCGACCGGCGGCCTCGTCACCCTCGACCCCGGTCCCGTCGCCCGTATCTACGTCTGCGGCATCACGCCGTACGACGCGACCCACATGGGTCACGCGGCGACCTACAACGCGTTCGACCTGGTTCAGCGCGTGTGGCTCGACACCAAGCGGCAGGTGCACTACGTCCAGAACGTCACCGACGTGGACGATCCGCTCCTCGAACGCGCGCAGCGGGACGGCCTCGACTGGGTCGCCCTCGCCGAGAAGGAGACGGCCCTCTTCCGCGAGGACATGACCGCCCTGCGGATGCTGCCGCCGCAGCACTACATAGGCGCCGTCGAGGCCATACCAGGCATCGTCCCGCTCGTCGAGCGGCTGCGGGACCTCGGTGCCGCCTACGAACTCGAGGGGGACGTCTACTTCTCCGTCGGTCCGACCCGAACTTCGGCAGGGTGTCCGGCCTGGACGCCGCCGCGATGCGGCTGCTGTCGGCGGAGCGCGGCGGTGACCCGGACCGGCCGGGCAAGAAGAACCCGCTCGACCCGATGCTGTGGATGGCGGCCCGCGAGGGCGAGCCCAGCTGGGACGGCGGCTCGCTGGGCCGCGGCCGGCCGGGCTGGCACATCGAGTGCGTCGCCATCGCCCTGGACCACCTCGGCATGGGCTTCGACGTGCAGGGCGGCGGCTCCGACCTCGCCTTCCCGCACCACGAGATGGGCGCCTCGCACGCCCAGGTCCTCACCGGCGAGTTCCCCATGGCCAAGGCGTACGTCCACGCCGGCATGGTGGCGCTGGACGGCGAGAAGATGTCCAAGTCCAAGGGCAACCTCGTCTTCGTCTCCCGGCTGCGCCGGGACGGCGTCGACCCCGCCGCGATCCGGCTCACGCTCCTCGCCCACCACTACCGGGCGGACTGGGAGTGGACCGACCAGGTGCTCCAGGACGCCCTGGACCGGCTCGGGCGCTGGCGCGCGGCCGTCTCCCGGCCCGACGGTCCGCCTGCCGAGGCCCTCGTGGACGAGATCCGCGCGGCCCTGACGAACGACCTGGACGCCCCGGCCGCGCTGGCCGCCGTCGACCGCTGGGCCGCGCTCCAGGAGGAGCGGGGCGGCACGGACATCGGGGCGCCCGGCGTGGTGTCCCGGGCGGTGGACGCGCTGCTGGGCGTGGCGCTGTAGCCGACAGCGGCCGCGCGCTCCGACGCGGAGCCGATGCCGGACACCGACCCCGACGTGGTGGCCGCCATGGACCGGATACGAGAGCGAACGGACGGGACGGGGGGCGGTGCGCCGAGCGCACCGCCCCCCGTCCCGTCCGTCTGTCCTGGTTCCTAGTCGTCCGACGAGTCGTCCTCGTCGGCGCTCTCCCCGCTCGGCCTCGGCGGCTTCGGCGGCCGTGTCCGCTCGCCGGGGCCGGGTGGCCCACCGCCGTCCCGGCGCCGCAGATACCGCTCGAACTCCCGGGCGATCGCCTCGCCCGAGGCCTCCGGCAGCTCCGCGGTGTCGCGGGCCTCCTCCAGCGTCTGGACGTACTCCGCGACCTCGCTGTCCTCCGCGGCCAACTGGTCCACGCCCACCTGCCAGGCGCGCGCGTCCTCGGGCAGCTCGCCCAACGGGATGCGCACGTCGATCAGATCCTCCAGCCGGTTGAGGAGGGCCAGCGTCGCCTTCGGGTTGGGCGGCTGCGACACGTAGTGCGGTACGGCCGCCCAGAGGCTGACCGCCGGTACGCCCGCGTGCGTGCACGCCTCCTGGAGGACGCCGACGATGCCCGTGGGGCCCTCGTACTTGGTCTCCTCCAGGTCCATCCGCCGGGCCAGGTCCGCGTCGGACGTGGTCCCGCTGATCGGCACCGGACGGGTGTGCGGGGTGTCGCCCAGCAGGGCGCCCAGGATGACGACCAGCTCCACGCCCAGCTCGTGCGCGAAGCCGAGCAGCTCGTTGCAGAACGAGCGCCAGCGCATGGACGGTTCGATGCCGCGCACGAGCACGAGGTCGCGCGGCTTCTCGCCGCCGACGCGCACCACCGACAACCTTGTCGTCGGCCACGTGATCTTTCGCACTCCGGCATCGATCCACACCGTGGGCCGGTTCACCTGGAAGTCGTAGTAGTCCTCGGCGTCCAGCGCCGCGAACACCTCGCCCTTCCACTCCCGCTCCAGATGCCCGACCGCGGTGGAGGCGGCGTCGCCGGCGTCGTTCCAGCCCTCGAACGCGGCCACCATGACCGGGTCGATCAGCTCGGGAACCCCCTCGAGCTCGATCACCCAGCGCCTCCTTCCGACGTGCCCTCGCCTGACCACCCAACCTTACGGCGTCCGGCGGGGGCGCCCGCAGCCCCCTTGCACGGGCCAGTGAACGGATCACTGCCCCGATCACCACCACCGGACACCCTTCGCCGCAAGGCGCTCGAAGGCTCGCCCGCAGCCACTGCTCCACGCTCGTGATGGGCACCGTCGCCCACGATCTCGCGGCCTCCGCTTCCGCCTCCGCCTCCGCGTCCCGGTCGCGCGGCGCCGACAGGATCCCCCCCGGGCTCGCGGGGGGTGCTCTAGACCGCGTCCTCCCGCCTCAGAGCCCGTCGGACGCGGGCGCGAGTGGTGGGCCCGGACAGGCCGTCGAGGAGGGAGCGGAGCACCGACTTGCCGGCGGCCCGCACGAATCCTGGTGAACTCCAGCTCGCCGACGACGAGTTCTCCACCAGGGCCCGGCGCCCGGCCTGTCCGACTCAAGCTTCGAGAACGTCCCGTCGCAGCTCGCTGATGCGCAGGGCGGTCATCGCCGTCGCGGCCGGCCCCAGGACGCGGCGGACGGCCAGGAATCCCCAGGGCCGTGGCGTCGTGGTGGAAGTCGACGGCGAAACTCGGGACCTCCAGCGGGAGTTGGGATCGGGGCTGGTCACGTGGGTGCCGTCGCCCCGCCGAACTCCACGGAGCGTGCCCGCGCCTGGGCGCCCTCTCCGACCACGCGGACCAACCCCGCCTCTGCTGGGACGGGTTCGAGACCGGGTCCTCCGCCTGCGGCCGAGCCGCGTCGACACCTGTCTCGACCGCTTGGTGAACCGCGTCTGGACGGACGCGGTCGGCTACGTCGGCACGGAGACCGTCCGCCGCGTCATCGGCTTCGCCGACCTGACGAACCTGACCGACCTGAAACCCTCCCGGTCCCGGCCTCCCGGCCTCCCGGCCTCCCGGCCTCCCGGCCTCCCGACGAGAAAGGGGACGGCCCCTCCCCGAGGAGCCGTCCCTTTCCCGCAGTCCCGTCGTACCGCCTACTTCTTGTCGAGCAGGTCCTGCACCTTCGCGCGGACCTCGTCCGTGGCCAGGCCGCGGATCGTCAGGGTCGTACGGCGGCGCAGGACGTCGTCCTGCGTCTCGGCCCACTCGTTGTCACGGGCGTAGACGACCTGGGCCCAGATCTCCGGGGCGTCGGGGTGGACCCGCTCGCCCAGCTCCGGGTTCTCGTTCGCCAGGCGGGCGATGTCGAAGGCCAGCGAACCGTAGTGTGTGGCCAGGTGCCTGGCGGTGTCGGCCGCCATGCGCGGACCCGGCGCCGGGTGGTCGACGAGCAGCCGGTGGGCGACCGCGCGCGGGTTGGCGACACCCGGCAGCGGCATCCTCTTCGGCAGCGAGGAGACCGGCTCGAAGTCGTCACCGAGCGGGTGGCCCGGCAGCGCCTCCAGCTTCTTCATGACCGTCCGCCCGATGTGCCGGAAGGTCGTCCACTTGCCGCCCGCGACCGACAGCATCCCGCCCTTGCCCTCGGTCACCACGGTCTCGCGCTTGGCCTTCGCCGTGTCGCCGGGACGCCCGGCAGCACCCGCAGACCGGCGAACGCGTACGTGATCAGATCACGGTCGAGCTGCTGGTCGCGGATGGAGAACGCGGCCTCGTCGAGTATCTGCGCCGTGTCCTGCTCGGTGACCGCGACGTCCGCCGGGTCGCCCTCGTAGACCTCGTCGGTCGTGCCGAGGAGCAGCATGTCCTCCCAGGGGAGGGCGAAGGTGATCCGGTACTTGTCGATCGGGGTCGCCAGCGCGGCCTTCCACGGCGACGTCCGCTTCAGGACCAGATGCGCGCCCTTCGACAGACGGATCGACGGCGCGGCATCGGGGTCCTCCATCCGGCGCAGGTGGTCCACCCACGGCCCGGTCGCGTTGAGCACGAGCCGGGCGTTGACGCCGAACTCGTCACCGGAGAGACGGTCGCGCAGCTCGGCGCCCGTCACCCGGCCCTTGGTGAAGCGCAGTCCGGTCACCTCGGCGTGGTTGAGCACCACGGCACCCGCCTCGACGGCCGCGCGGACCGTCATCAGCGCCATCCGGGCGTCGTTCATCTGGTCGTCGCCGTACACGGCGACGGCCTTGAGGTTCTCGGTGCGCAGCTCCGGCACGTCCTGCTGGGCCTTGCCCGGCGACAGCAGGTGTCCCACGCCGTCGCCGAAGGCCGACAGCGCGGAGTAGGCGAAGACGCCCGCTCCGAGCTTCGCCGCGCCGTGCGGCCCGCCCTTGTACACGGGGAGGTAGAAGGTCAGCGGGTTCGCCAGGTGGGGGGCCACCTGGCGGGACACCGCACGGCGCTCGAAGTGGTTCTCCGCCACCAGCTTCACCGCGCCGGTCTGCAGGTAGCGCAGACCGCCGTGGAGCAGCTTGGAGGAGGCGGAGGACGTGGCGCCGGCGAAGTCGCCGGCATCGACCACTGCCACCCTGAGGCCGGACTGCGCGGCATGCCAGGCGGTGGAGATGCCCAGGATGCCGCCGCCGATCACGAGGAGGTCGTACGACGCCTTGGCGAGCTGCTCCCGGGTCTCGGCACGGCTCGGGTTCGAGCCGAAGGCCGGGTGCGTACCCAGGGCAGGCACGGACTTCAGGGTGGACTCAGTGGTCATTGCGGTTCTTACTCCTCGTCCTCGAGCCAGCCCATGGTCCGCTCGACGGCCTTGAGCCAGCTCTTGTACTCACGGTCGCGGGTCTCCGCGTCCATGCGGGGGGTCCACTCGGCGGCCCGTCGCCAGTTGGCGCGCAGGTCGTCGGTGCTGGTCCAGAAGCCGACGGCGAGGCCGGCGGCGTAGGCGGCGCCGAGGCAGGTCGTCTCGGCGACCATCGGACGCACGACCGGCGCGTCCAGGAAGTCCGAGAGGGTCTGCATCAGCAGGTTGTTGGAGGTCATGCCGCCGTCGACCTTGAGGGCCGCCAGCTCGACGCCGGAGTCCTTGGTCATGGCGTCGCTGATCTCGCGGGTCTGCCAGGCGGTCGCCTCCAGGACGGCGCGCGCGAGGTGCGCCTTGGTGACGTACCGGGTGAGGCCGGCGATGACACCGCGGGCGTCCGGACGCCAGTAGGGGGCGAACAGTCCGGAGAAGGCCGGCACGAAGTACGCGCCGCCGTTGTCCTCGACCGACAGCGCGAGCGTCTCGATCTCGGCGGCGGTGGAGATCAGGCCCATCTGGTCGCGCATCCACTGCACCAGCGAACCGGTGACGGCGATGGAGCCCTCGAGGGCGTAGACCGGCTTGGCCTCACCGATGCGGTAGCCGACGGTGGTCAGCAGCCCGGAGTACGAGTTGATGATCTTGTCGCCGGTGTTCATCAGCATGAACGTGCCGGTGCCGTAGGTCGACTTGGCCTCGCCCTCCGCGAAACAGGTCTGGCCGAACAGGGCCGCCTGCTGGTCGCCGAGCGCGGAGGCGACCGGGATGCCGCCGAGCAGATCGCCCAGCTTGCCGCCGGTGATCTCGCCGTAGACCTCGGCCGAGGAGCGGATCTCCGGGAGCATCGCCAGCGGAACGCCGATGGACTCGGCGATCTTCGGGTCCCACTCCAGGGTGTGCAGGTTCATCAGCATGGTGCGCGAGGCGTTGGTGACGTCGGTGACGTGCCGGCCGCCGTTGACGCCGCCGGTCAGGTTCCAGATGACCCAGCTGTCCATGGTGCCGAACAGGATGTCCCCGGCCTCGGCGCGCTCACGCAGGCCCTCGACGTTGTCGAGCAGCCAGCGGGCCTTCGGACCGGCGAAGTAGGAGGCCAGCGGCAGGCCCGTCTCGCGGCGGAAGCGGTCCTGGCCGACGTTGCGGCCCAGCTCGCGGCAGAGGGCGTCGGTGCGGGTGTCCTGCCAGACGATGGCGTTGTGGACGGGCTCGCCGGTGTTCTTGTCCCAGAGCAGCGTGGTCTCGCGCTGGTTGGTGATGCCGATGGCCTTGATGTCGTCGCGGGTGATGCCGGCCTTCGCGATGGCGGAGGCGACGACCTCCTCGACGTTCGTCCAGATCTCGGTCGCGTCGTGCTCGACCCAGCCCGGCTTCGGGAAGATCTGCTCGTGCTCCTTCTGGTCGACGGAGACGATCCGGCCGTCGCGGTCGAAGACGATGCAGCGCGAGGAGGTGGTGCCCTGGTCGATCGCGGCGATGAAGGGGCCGGCGGTGTGGGCGTCGGTCACAGTGTGCTCCCGGGGATTCCGTGGTTGAAGGGCTGTACGTACGGCGCGTGCTCGGTGGGCAACGTGAAGCTCATGTTCCTGAACCCATGTTCCTAAGCGAACGCGACGTTGTAGATGCCTGCTGCGATCGCTCCGCCGATCAGCGGACCGACCACCGGGATCCAGGCGTAGCCCCAGTCGGAGCCACCCTTGTTGGGCAGGGGCAGAAGCGCGTGCACGATGCGCGGACCGAGGTCACGGGCCGGGTTGATCGCGTAGCCGGTCGGGCCGCCGAGGGACAGGCCGATCGAGACGACCACCAGCGCGGTGACCAGCGCGCCCAGGGTGCCGAGGCCGTTGCCCTTGTCGTTGAGGCCCTGCGTGAGGACGGCGAGCACCAGCACGACGGTGCCGATGATCTCCGTGGCGAGGTTCTGCACCACGTTGCGGATCTCCGGGCCGGTGGAGAAGACGCCGAGCACCGGGCCGGCGCCCTTCTCCCGGGCCTCCACGGCCTTGGCGGTCGTGTCCTGCGCACCCGGACCGCCGACGATCTCCCTGTCGGTGAGGTGCGCCTGGAACTGGCCGTAGTAGGCGACCCACACCAGGGCCGCGCCGATGGCGGCACCGACCAGCTGACCGGCCCAGTAGACCGGGACGTTCTTCCAGTCGCCGTCCTTGATCGCGAGCGCGAGGGTCACGGCCGGGTTCAGATGGGCGCCCGACAGGGGCGCCGAGGTGTAGACCGCCGTGAGAACGGCGAAGCCCCACCCGAAGGTGATGGCGAGCCAGCCGGCGTTACGGGCCTTGGAGGCCTTCAGCGTGACGGCGGCGCACACTCCGCCGCCGAGCAGGATGAGTATGGCGGTACCTATGGTCTCGCCGATGAAGATGTCGGAGCTGGACACCCGCGACTCCTTTGTCCTTCGTCCAGGGGACCGAACCCCGGGTCCCTCCGGGAGTTCGAGCTGCTCTCGGGATGAGAGCGATGCCGGCCCTTGGCGTTGTCACACTCTAGCGCGTATTGCCGGTAGGTGTTCGACAATGCGACCGATGGACGGGAGTCTTGCTCCGGCTTCACAGGTGCGTCAAGAGTCCTGTTATCGAAAGCACGATCGTTATTGATCGCTCTCCCCGATCGGCCCCGGTGGAGCGGCGGCCCACGCGCGTGCAGCGTGCCTCGGGGCGTGAATGTCCACGTCAGGGCGGGCCGAGCGGCGTGGCGGGTGCCGCGGGAGCCGGAACGGGCACGGCGGGAGCCGGAACGGGCATGCAGGCATGCCGAGAGCCGGAACGCCGTCCCGACGTCCCGGTGCGTGACCGCGAGGGTCTCAGAACCGCCCGGCGCCCAGATCGCGCGACACCGCGCGGGCGCAGTCGCGGACGGCGGCGATCAGCTCGGGGCGCACCTCGCCGTCCCGGCACAGGCGCTCCACGGCGCCGGTGATGCCGACGGCCCCCACCGGCATGCGCCGCCGGTCGTGGATGGGCGCGGCGACGGAGGAGACACCCTCCCAGGTCTCCTCGACGTCCGCCGCGTACCCACGCGCGCGCGTGAGGTCGAGGAGGTGCTCGAAGTCCTCCAGCTCGCACACCGTGCGTTCCGTGAAGGGCTTGCGGTCGGCCTCCATGGCCTCGCTGTGCGCCACCGGGTCGTAGGCCGACAGCACCTTGCCCAGGGCCGTCGAGTGCAGCGGCTGCATGGCCCCGATCTCCAGGACCTGCCGGCTGTCGTCGGGCCGGAACACGTGGTGCACGATCAGCACGCCCTGCTGGTGCAGCACACCCAGGTGGACGCTCTCGCCGCTGGAGCGGGCCAGGTCGTCCGTCCACACCAGGGCACGCGCGCGCAGCTCGTGCACGTCCAGATAGGTGGTGCCCAGGCGCAGCAGCTCCGCGCCCAGCTGGTAGCGGCCGGAGGCGTCGTCCTGTTCGACGAAGCCCTCCTGCTGGAGGGTGCGCAGAATGCCGTGGGCCGTACCCTTGGCCAGGCCCAGGGCCGAGGCGATGTCCGAGAGGCCCAGCCGCCGCTCGCCGCCCGCGAGCAGTCGCAGCATCGCGGCCGCCCGTTCGAGCGACTGGATGTTCCGTGCCATCGCCGTTCTGCCTCCGTCCCCTCGGCCGTCCACGCGCAGCCAGTGCTGCCGTCGTTCGGCATTGTCGAACACTACCGGTCCATGCCGACCTCCCGCTAATGGTCGGTCAATACGCGTCACGCCATTGGCCGCCGAGGGTGCGGCGGCGACACCGCGGTCCGTCCCGTGGACGCCCTGACCATAAGCCCCCGGTCCCGGCTACCCTGGCGGCGAGCGCCCTCCACGGGAAGCTCCGTGACCGATCCCGCGGGACGGTCCGGGAGCCACCGGAGGGCGCCGTGAAGCCGACAGCCGTCGCACCCGAGGGAGCCCATACATGGCCTCTGTGCCGCCGACCCCTTCCGCCGACAGCCGGACCCGTGTGTCCGAGCTCCGCGAGGCCCTCGCCACCCGGGTGGTGGTGGCCGACGGAGCCATGGGCACGATGCTCCAGGCCCAGGACCCCACACTCGAGGACTTCGAGAACCTCGAGGGCTGCAACGAGATCCTGAACGTCACCCGGCCCGACATCGTGCGCTCGGTGCACGAGGAGTACTTCTCCGCCGGAGTGGACTGCGTGGAGACCAACACCTTCGGCGCGAACTTCGCCGCCATGGCCGAGTACGACATCCCGGAACGGGTCCACGAACTGTCCGAGGCGGGCGCCCGCATCGCCCGCGAGACGGCGGACTCCTTCGCGGCACGCGACGGCCGCACCCGCTGGGTGCTCGGCTCGATCGGCCCCGGCACCAAGCTGCCCACCCTAGGACACGTCGCCTACACCACCCTGCGCGACGCCTACCAGGAGAACGCCGAGGGCCTCATCGCCGGCGGCGCCGACGCGCTGATCGTCGAGACCACCCAGGACCTGCTCCAGACCAAGGCCGCCGTGCTCGGCGCCCAGCGCGCCCGCCGCAACGCCGGCCTGGACGTGCCGCTGATCGTCTCCGTGACCGTCGAGACCACCGGCACCATGCTGCTCGGCTCCGAGATCGGCGCCGCCCTGACGGCCCTGGAGCCGCTCGGCATCGACATGGTCGGCATGAACTGCGCCACCGGCCCCGCCGAGATGAGCGAGCACCTGCGCTACCTGGCCCGCAACGCCCGCATCCCGCTGGCCTGCATGCCGAACGCGGGCCTGCCGGTCCTCGGCAAGGACGGCGCCAGTTACCCGCTGACGGCCCCCGAGCTGGCGGACGCCCAGGAGAACTTCGTCCGCGACTACGGCCTCTCCCTGATCGGTGGCTGCTGCGGCACCACCCCCGAGCACCTGCGCCAGGTCGTCGAGCGCGTCCGCGGCCTCGCCCCCGCCGCGCGTGACCCGCGCCCCGAGGCGGGCGCCGCCTCGCTCTACCAGAACGTCCCGTTCCGCCAGGACACCGCGTACATGGCGATCGGTGAGCGGACCAACGCCAACGGCTCCAAGAAGTTCCGTGAGGCCATGCTCGAGGGCCGCTGGGACGACTGTGTGGAGATCGCCCGCGAGCAGATCCGCGAAGGCGCCCACATGCTGGACCTGTGCGTGGACTACGTCGGCCGCGACGGCGTCGCCGACATGGAGGAACTCGCCGGCCGCTTCGCCACCGCCTCCACCCTGCCGATCGTCCTGGACTCGACCGAGGTCGAGGTCCTGCGGGCCGGTCTGGAGAAGCTCGGTGGCCGAGCGGTCATCAACTCCGTCAACTACGAGGACGGCGACGGCCCCGAGTCCCGCTTCGCCAAGGTCACCCGGCTGGCCCAGGAGCACGGTGCCGCGCTGATCGCCCTCACCATCGACGAGGAGGGCCAGGCCCGCACCCCGGAGCACAAGGTCGCGATCGCCGAGCGGCTGATCGCCGACCTCACCGGGAACTGGGGCATCCGCGAGGAGGACATCCTCATCGACACCCTGACCTTCACCATCTGTACCGGTCAGGAGGAGTCCCGCAAGGACGGCATCGCCACCATCGAGGCGATCCGCGAGCTGAAGCGCCGCCACCCCGACGTCCAGACCACGCTGGGCCTGTCCAACATCTCCTTCGGCCTGAACCCGGCCGCCCGCGTCCTGCTCAATTCGGTCTTCCTCGACGAGTGCGTCAAGGCGGGCCTGGACTCGGCCATCGTCCACGCGTCGAAGATCCTCCCGATCGCCCGCTTCACCGAGGAAGAGGTCGGCACGGCACTCGACCTCATCCACGACCGCCGCAGCGAGGGCTACGACCCCCTCCAGAAGCTCATGGCCCTGTTCGAGGGCGCCACCACCAAGTCCCTGAAGGCGGGCCGCGCCGAGGAACTGGCGCCCTGCCCCTGGACGAGCGCCTCAAGCGCCGCATCATCGACGGCGAGAAGAACGGCCTGGAGGCCGACCTGGACGCGGCTCTCCGCATCCGTCCCGCCCTGGAGATCGTCAACGAGACCCTCCTGGACGGCATGAAGGTCGTCGGCGAGCTGTTCGGCTCCGGCCAGATGCAGCTGCCGTTCGTCCTCCAGTCCGCCGAGGTCATGAAGGCCGCGGTCGCCTATCTCGAACCCCACATGGAGAAGGTCGAGGGCGAGGAGGGCAAGGGCACCATCGTGCTGGCCACCGTCCGCGGCGACGTCCACGACATCGGCAAGAACCTCGTCGACATCATCCTGACCAACAACGGCTACAACGTCGTCAACCTCGGCATCAAGCAGCCGGTCTCCGCGATCCTCGAGGCCGCCGAGGAGCACCGCGCCGACGTCATCGGCATGTCCGGTCTCCTCGTCAAGTCCACGGTGATCATGAAGGAGAACCTCCAGGAGCTGAACCAGCGCGGCCTGGCGGCGGACTACCCGGTCATCCTCGGCGCGCCGCCCTGACCCGCTCCTACGTCGAGCAGGACCTGCACGAGGTCTACGAGGGCGAGGTCCGTTACGCCCGCGACGCCTTCGAGGGCCTGCGCCTGATGGACGCCCTCATCGGTGTCAAGCGGGGCGTGCCCGGCGCGGCGCTGCCCGAGCTGAAGCAGCGCCGGGTCCGCGCGAGCGCCACCGTCGTCGAGGCCGAGGAACGCCCGGAGGAGGGCCACGTCCGCTCCGACGTCGCCACCGACAACCCCGTCCCCGAGCCGCCGTTCTGGGACACTCGCGTGATCAAGGGCATCCAGCTCAAGGAGTACGCCTCCTGGCTGGACGAGGGCGCCCTCTTCAAGGGCCAGTGGGGCCTCAAGCAGGCCCGCACCGGCGACGGCCCGACGTACGAGGAGCTGGTGGAGACGGAGGGCCGGCCGCGGCTGCGCGGGCTGCTGGACAAGCTCCAGACCGACAACCTGCTCGAAGCCGCCGTCGTCTACGGCTACTTCCCCTGCGTGTCCAAGGACGACGACCTGATCATCCTGGACGAGCAGGGCAACGAGCGGACCCGCTTCACCTTCCCCCGCCAGCGCCGCGGCCGCCGGCTGTGCCTGGCCGACTTCTTCCGCCCGGAGGAGTCCGGGGAGACCGACGTGGTCGGCCTCCAGGTCGTCACCGTCGGCTCCCGCATCGGCGAGGAGACCGCCAAGCTCTTCGAGGCCAACGCCTACCGCGACTACCTCGAACTGCACGGGCTGTCGGTCCAGTTGGCGGAGGCCCTCGCCGAGTACTGGCACGGGCGCGTGCGCTCGGAGCTGGGCTACGCCGGCGAGGACCCCGCCGACATCGAGGAGATGTTCGCCCTGAAGTACCGCGGCGCCCGCTTCTCCCTCGGCTACGGCGCCTGCCCCAACCTGGAGGACCGCGCCAAGATCGCCGACCTGCTGCGGCCCGAGCGGATCGGCGTCCATCTCTCCGAGGAGTTCCAGCTGCACCCCGAGCAGTCCACGGACGCGATCGTGATCCACCACCCGGAGGCGAAGTACTTCAACGCACGGTGAGCCCCCCCACACGGCGGGCTGCGGCCCGCCCGGCACACTGATCGGATAAGTCGTACACTGGTCGGTCCACTGAAGGCCGGTTCCCCCACGAACCGGCCTGCTCGTCCCTCAAGGAGGTATGTGGATGACCAGTACGGTCCCCGCGCTGGGAACCCGGACGGCCGAAGGCTCGGCCCTGCAGGCGGTGCTCCTCGACATGGACGGCACCCTGGTGGACACCGAGGGCTTCTGGTGGGATGTCGAGGCCGAGGTCTTCGCCGGGCTCGGCCACACCCTCGACGACTCCTGGCGCCATGTCGTGGTCGGCGGCCCCATGAGCCGCAGTGCCGGGTTCCTGATCGAGGCGACGGGCGCCGACATCACCCTCGCCGAACTCAGCGTCCTGCTCAACCAGGGGTTCGAGGAGCGCATCGGACAGGGCCTGCCCCTGATGCCGGGAGCCGCCCGGCTGCTCGCCGAGCTGGCGGCGCACCGGATCCCGACGGCCCTCGTCTCGGCCTCGCACCGGCGCATCATCGACCGCGTCCTCACCTCGCTGGGGCCCCAGCACTTCGCGCTGACGGTGGCCGGCGACGAGGTGTCGCGCACCAAGCCGCACCCCGACCCCTATCTGTTCGCCGCCGCCGGCCTGGGTGCGGATCCGGCCAGATGTGCCGTCGTGGAGGACACCGCGACCGGGGTCGCCGCGGCCGAGGCGGCGGGCTGCCAGGTCGTCGCCGTACCCTCCGTGGCCCCCATCGCCCCGGCGCCCCGGCGGGCCGTCGTGCCCTCGCTGGAGCAGGTCGACCTGACATTCCTGCGTGGTCTGATGCCGCTCGGATGATCGACCCGGAGATCAACCGTGATCTCCGTGATCTTTTGATGACAGAAATGCGAGCGCCGTTCACCCAGCGTGCAGCGCTGATAGCACGGGAATTCGACGCCCGTGCACGCGGTGAATTCGCCCCGACGCAGACGGCTGAATTCCGCTCCGCGCGACCCGTGGCGAATCTGTGACCTTCGCCACGCCGAAGGGTCTCGACAGGGGCGGCCCGGTGTGCCGTTCCCCCTCGTTCGGGGGGTGCGGGCGTGCCCTTGTGTCCCGATTCATGGGACGCTGCACGAATCATTCCCCTGTCGGGTTTTCGGTGCGTCCACACCCGGTTTCGCTGCGTGATGGACTTTCAACTCCGGTGGCTGCGAACCCTCGTGCGGGTGCGGACTAATCTCGTCGCGAGAACATCGCCCTTACCCCCGTGATCGGCCGCGACACCCCTGCATGCCGCGTACACGGACCTGACAGCTCTGGAGAAACTCGAGCATGAACCGCAAGACTTTGGTGCTGCCGGCCGTGGCAGGTCTGCTCGCGCCCGTGCTCGCCGCCTGTGGAGGGTCCGACAGCGGCAGCGGCGGCGGCGACGCCATCGTCGTGGGCACCACCGACCGGTTCACCGCCACCAAGGACGCTCCGGCGCCCCTCGACCCGGCGTACGCCTACGACGTCGGCAGCTGGAACATCCTGCGCCAGACCGTGCAGACCCTGATGATCCAGCCCAAGGGGGAGGGCGACCCCGTCCCCGAGGCGGCCGAGAGCTGTGGCTTCACCGACACCGGCAACGAGCGCTACGCCTGCAAGCTCCGCAAGGACCTGAAGTTCGCCAACGGCGACGCCATCACCGCCGAGGACGTCAAGTTCTCCATCGACCGGGCCCGCGCCCTCAAGGCCGATTCGGGCGTCTTCGCCCTGCTGTCGACGGTCGACACCGTCGAGGCCAAGGGTGACAACGAAGTCATCTTCCACCTCAACACCGCCGACGCCACCTTCCCGTTCAAGCTGTCGACCCCGGTCGCCGGCATCGTCAACCCCGACGACTACGAGAAGGGCAAGCTCCGCGACGGCTTCGCGGTCGACGGCTCCGGCCCGTACACCATCGAGGCCAAGACCGACGGCGACGAGATGACCAGCGCCGTCTTCACCAAGAACCCCAACTACAACGGGGCCCTCGAGGTGCAGAACGACAAGGTCGAGATGGTCTCCTACGCGGACGCCGACGAGATGGGCACCGCCCTCGACAAGGGCGACATCGACGTGATGACCCGCACCATGTCGCCCGAGCAGATCGAGAAGCTCTCCGACTCCTCCAAGGACGACAGCGTCGACATCGTGGAGCTGGCCGGCCTCGAGATCCGCTACCTCGCCTTCAACACCACGGCCCCGACCGTGAAGGACAAGGCGGTCCGTCAGGCGATGGCCCAGGTCGTCAACCGCGGCGAGCTGGTCACCGACGTGTACGGCTCCCAGGCCGAACCGCTGTACTCGCTGGTCCCGGCCTCGGTCACCGGCCACTCCAACTCCTTCTTCAACAAGTACGGCGACGCCAACGTCGGCAAGGCCAAGACCCTGCTGACCAAGGCCGACATCACCACCCCGGTGAAGCTGACGCTGCACTACACGACCGACCACTACGGTCCGGCCACCAAGAAGGAGTTCGAGCTGCTCCAGAAGCAGCTCAACGACAGCGGCCTGTTCGACGTCTCCATCGAGGGCACCCCCTGGGACGCCTTCGTCCCGGCCGAGCGCAAGGGCGAGTACGACGTCTGGGGCATGGGCTGGTTCCCCGACTTCGCCGACGGTGACAGCTACATCGCGCCGTTCCTCGACAAGGACAACTTCCTCAAGTCGCCGTACCAGAACAGCGAGATCATCGACAAGCTCATCCCGGAGTCCCGCCGCGAGGCCGACCGCCTGTCCGCCGGCAAGACGCTGACGGAGATTCAGGACATCGTCGCCGAGGACGTCCCGATCCTGCCCCTGTGGCAGGGCAAGCAGTACGTCGCCTCCCGCGACGACGTCACGGGCACCGCCTACGTGCTGAACTCCTCCGCCACCCTCCAGCTGTGGGAGCTGTCCCGCGGCGTCAGCGGCTGACGGACCGTCCGACCCCGGGGCCGTGGACGACGGCCCCGGCAGCACGAGAACGACGACAAGGCACACACACGTGAACAAGCGCAACCAGTGGCCGGTCCTGCCCCTCGTGGCGGGGCTGGCCTCCGGCCTGTTGACCGGCTGCGGCTCGCAGACGGCCGGCTCCGGCGGCGACGGCTCCGCCGTGGTCATGGGAATGTCCGACGACGTCCTGGCCACCGACCCGGCGTCCGGCTACGACCCCGGCTCCTGGTTGTTGTTCAACAACGTCTTCCAGTCCCTGCTGAGCTTCCCCAAGGGCGGCACCGAACCCGAGCCGGACGCCGCGAAGGACTGCGGCTTCAGCGACACACGGACCAAGGTCTACGAGTGCACGCTCAGGGACGGCCTGAAGTTCAGCAACGGTGACGCCCTCACCTCCGAGGACGTCAAGTTCTCCTTCGACCGCATGCTGGACATCGACGACGACGCCGGCCCCGCGATCATGTTCCCCACGCTCGACAAGGTCGAGACGCCGGACGAGAAGACGGTCGTCTTCAGGCTGAAGGTCCCCGACGCCACCTTCCCCAGCAAGATCGCCTCGGGCGCCGGCTCCATCGTCGACCATCGCCAGTACGACGCCGACGGCCTGCGCGAGGACGGCGAGGCCGTCGGCTCCGGCCCCTACAAGCTGGACTCCTTCGGCGAGGACGAGGCCGTCTTCTCCGTCAACGAGCACTACAAGGGCACCGCCGAGGTCAAGAACACCGGCGTCGTACTCAAGTTCTTCCACGGCGACCAGAGCGGCCTGAAGAAGGCCCTTCTCGACGGCCAGGTCGACATCGCCTACCGGGGCCTCACCGCCACCGACATCGCCGACGTCGAGGCCGGTGACGACAGTTCGGGCGTCGAGGTCGTCGAGGGCAGCAGCGCCGAGGTCCAGCACCTGGTCTTCAACATGGACGACCCCGTCGCCGGCAAGCTCGGCGTCCGCCGCGCCATCGCCCACCTGATCGACCGCGAGGCCCTCATCGCGGACGTCTACCAGGGCACCGCCGACCCGCTGTACTCGATCATCCCGGCCGGTATCGCAGGCCACAACACCGCCTTCTTCGACCGCTACGGCGCCAGCCCCTCCCGGACCGAGGCCGCAGCCGCCCTCGAGGAGGACGGCATCACCGGCAAGGTCGAGCTGACCCTCTGGTCCACCCCCTCGCGCTACGGCCCCGCCACCGACCAGGAGCTGAAGGCGATCGCCGCCCAGCTCAACGCCAGTGGCCTCTTCGACGCCGACGTCAGGTCGGTGGCGTACCAGCAGTACGAGAAGGACATCGCCGACGGCAAGTACGGCGTCTACGTCAAGGGCTGGGTGCCCGACTACCCGGACCCCGACAACTTCACCGCGCCCTTCTTCGGCGAGGGCAACGTCCTGGGCAACAACTACGCCTCCAGCACGATCACCGGCACGCTCATCCCGCGCACCGCCGCCCAGAGCGACCGCGGCGCCACCGGCGACGACTACGGCCGGCTCCAGGACATCGTGGCCGAGCAGGTGCCCGTCCTCCCGATCTGGCAGGCCAAGCAGTACGCCGTCGTCCACGAGGACGTCTACGGCCTGGAGAACTGCCTCGACGCCTCCACCGTCTTCCGCTTCTGGGAGCTGGACAAGGGCTGAGAGGCCCCTACGAACGCGGAGGGCGCCCCTTGTCAGGAAGGGGCGCCCTCCGTGCCGTCCACGCGGTGAGTCCCGCCGCTACTGCGCTCCGGGACGCACCAGCCCGCTCTCGTAGGCGTACACCGCGGCCTGCACCCGGTCCCGCAGGCCCAGCTTGGTCAGCACATGCCCCACATGCGTCTTCACGGTCGTCTCGCTGACGAACAGGTCGGCGGCGATCTCCGCGTTCGACAGGCCCCGTGCCACCAGCTTCAGCACCTCGACCTCACGGTCGGTGAGCGTGTGCAGGGTGTCCGGCACGGGTTCGTCGCCCGAGGGCAGATGCGTGGCGTACTTGTCGAGCAGCCGCCGGGTGATGCTCGGCGCCAGCATCGCCTCGCCGGCGGCCACCACCCGGATCGCCTGCACCAGCTCGTTGGCGGGGGCGTCCTTGAGCAGGAACCCGCTCGCCCCGGCGCGCAGCGCCTCCACCACGTACTCGTCGAGGTCGAAGGTCGTCAGCACCAGCACCTTCGCCGGACCGTCCCGTCCCGGCCCGGTGATCTGCCGGGTCGCCTCCACCCCGTCCATGCGGGGCATACGGATGTCCATCAGAACAACATCGGGCTGCAGGGCCCGCACCTGGTCGAGGGCCTGGAGGCCGTCGCCGGCCTCACCGACCACCGCGAGGTCCTGCTCCGCCTCCAGAATCATCCGGAAGCCGGTACGCAGCAGCGGCTGGTCGTCGACCAGTAGGACGCGGATGGCCACGTAAGTCTCCTTCGGTAGTCCGGCCCCATTCTGCCCTGCGCCACCCCGCCGGACTCGGCCGCCCTCACCGACGCCCTACCCGCGGACCGTGCCCCCGGCCGGTCGCACCGGCAGCGGATACGGCGGGGGAGTGCCGCCGAACTCCGGGCAGTGCGCCTGGTGGTCGCACCAGCCGCACAGCTTCGTCGGACGGGGCCGCCACTCTCCCGTCTCCGTGGCCAGCCGGATCGCCTCCCACAGCGCGAGCAGCTTGCGCTCGACCCGCTCCAGATCGGCGAGCACCGGGTCGTACGTCAACACGTCACCGCTGCCCAGGTAGACCAGCTGGAGCCGCCGGGGGATCACCTTCTTCAGCCGCCAGACGACCAGTGCGTAGAACTTCATCTGGAACAGGGCGCTCTCCGCGTACTCCGGCCGGGGCGCCTTGCCCGTCTTGTAGTCGACGATCCGCACCTCACCGGTGGGGGCCACGTCGACCCGGTCGATGATCCCGCGCAGCCTCAGCCCCGACTCCAGCTCGGTCTCCACGAACAGCTCCCGCTCGGCGGGCTCCAGCCGAGTCGGGTCCTCCAGCGTGAACCACCGCTCGACCAGCTGCTCGGCCTCTGCCAGCCAGCCGGACAGCCGCTCGCCCTCGGGATCGTCGGCGAACAGCTCCACGACCTCCGGCCGGGACTCGCGCAGCCGGTCCCACTGGCCGGGCACCAGGGACCTGGCCCGCGGCGCGGTCCGCTCGGCGGCCGGCGCGTCGAAGAGGCGCTCCAGCACCGCGTGCACCAGCGTGCCCCGGGTGGCCGCCGCGCTCGGCTTCTCCGGCAGCCGGTCGATCACCCGGAACCGGTACAGCAGCGGGCACTGCATGAAATCGCCGGCGCGCGAGGGCGAGAGCGAGGCGGGCGCTATCGCGGTGACGGCCTTCTCCACGACGGCCTCCACCGCCGCGACCGGCTCCACGACCGCCACCTGCGGCGGGCTCCCCACGCCGTCCTCGTCGCCGGACCGGGCGACACCCTCGCTGCTGCTGTCCATGCCCACAGACCTTACGGCCCGCCACCGACAGTGAGCCCACTCCGCCCGCGCCACGGGGCGACGGCCGTGAAATCCCAGGGGGTGCCGGGGCAGAACGCGTCCCGGCGGACGCATACCATCGGTCCCAGACCCTTCCGCCCGGCAGGAGCGGGAGTTGCGACCAGCGAGGGGACACCGTGGTGGAAAGCGGCGGGAGCGGGCGGCCGCGGCCGGACAGCGACGAGTCGGCCGAGCGCCGCACGACACCCGCGCCCCCGCCGGCCGCACCCGGGCAGATCCCGGCCCGAGGCCCCCGACACCTTCACGCGGAAGCAGGACGCTCCCCCGGAGGAGACGCCGAACGAGACGGCGAGAGAAACGGACCGGGAGGAAACGCGGAGGCAGGAAACGCGGAGGCAGGAGCCGGAGAGGCAGGAACCGGAGAGGCAGGAGCCGGAAACGGCCGGCGCCCCGGACCCGGCAGACCGGACCCCGGACCCCGCCGACCTCCACCCGGACCGCCCCCCTCGCCCACAGCACCCCCCGACCGCGGCACCCCCCGCCCTCGGCGAAGCTCCCACCTCCCGCCAAGGGCCGCCGCCCCCCGCGCCCTCCGGAGTCCCGCGGCGGCCTGCTGATGGGACGTCCCTTCGGCGTGCCCGTCTACGTGGCCCCCAGCTGGTTCCTCGTCGCCGCCCTGATCACCTGGGTGTTCGGCGGACAGCTCGACCGCGTACTCCCCGAGCTGGGCGCGGCCCGCTACCTGGTCGCCCTCTTCTTCGCGGTCGCCTTCTACGCGTCCGTGCTCGTCCACGAGCTGGCGCACACCATCGCCGCCCTCCGCTTCAAGCTCCCGGTCCGCCGCATCCAGCTCCAGTTCTTCGGCGGCGTCTCCGAGATCGAGAAGGAGGCCGAGACCCCCGGCCGCGAGTTCGTGCTGGCCTTCGTCGGCCCGCTCCTCTCCCTGGTGCTGGCAGGCCTCTTCTACCTCGCCATGCAGACCGTCGAGCCCGGCACCGTCCCCGGTGTCCTGCTGGCGGGGCTGATGGTGTCCAACCTCATCGTGGCGGTCTTCAACCTCCTGCCGGGACTGCCGCTCGACGGCGGCCGTATGCTCCGCGCCGTCGTCTGGAAGATCACCGGCAGGCCCATGACCGGCACCATCGCCGCCGCCTGGGTCGGGCGCGCACTCGCCGTCTCCGTCCTGATCGGCCTGCCCCTGCTCACCCAGTCCGGGGCGCTCGGCTCCGAGGCCGAGGACAGCGTCGGCATGGACACCGTCCTGGACGCCCTGCTCGCCGCCATCCTCGCCGCGATCATCTGGACCGGCGCCGGAAACAGCCTGCGCATGGCCCGGCTGCGCGAGCACCTTCCCGAACTGCGTGCCCGCAACCTCACCCGCCGGGCGGTCCCGGTCGAGACGAACACCCCGCTCTCCGAGGCACTGCGCCGCGCCAACGACGCCGGCGCCCGCGCGCTGGTCGTCGTCGACGCCCACGGCGAACCCCTCTCCCTGGTCCGCGAGGCCGCCATCGTCGGTGTACCCGAGCACCGCCGCCCCTGGGTCGCCGTCAGCGGCCTCGCCCAGGACCTCACCGAGGGCATGCGCGTCTCCGCCGAACTGGCCGGCGAGGACCTCCTGGACGCCCTGCGCGCCACCCCCGCCACCGAGTACCTCGTGGTCGAGGAGACCGGCGAGATCTACGGCGTCCTCTCCGCGGCCGATGTCGAGCGCGCCTTCGTGAAGGCCATGGCCAGGCCCTCGTAGGCATCGCCCCGTTGGTCGGCGCCCCTCACAAACCCCGGTAGGCTGGTCACATGTCCGAACCGACCGGTGCCGCCCGCAGGCGCGGGCCCTTCAAGGTCGGGGACCAGGTTCAGCTGACCGACCCCAAGGGCCGCCACTACACGTTCACGCTCGAGGCCGGGAAGAACTTCCACACCCACAAGGGTTCCTTCCCGCACGACGAACTGATCGGTGCTCCCGAGGGCAGCGTTGTCCGCACCACCGGGAACGTCGCCTACCTCGCGCTGCGCCCCCTGCTCCCCGACTACGTCCTGTCCATGCCCCGCGGCGCCGCCGTGGTCTACCCCAAGGACGCGGGGCAGATCCTGGCCTTCGCCGACATCTTCCCCGGCGCGCGCGTCGTGGAGGCGGGCGTGGGCTCCGGCTCGCTCAGCAGCTTCCTGCTGCGCGCGATCGGCGACCAGGGCATGCTGCACAGCTACGAGCGACGCGAGGACTTCGCGGAGATCGCCCAGCAGAACGTGGAGCGCTACTTCGGCGGCCCGCACCCCGCCTGGGAGCTCACCGTCGGGGACCTCCAGGACAACCTGAGCGACACCGACGTCGACCGCGTCATCCTCGACATGCTCGCCCCCTGGGAGTGCCTGGAGGCCGTCTCCAAGGCGCTCGTCCCCGGCGGCATCCTGTGCTGCTACGTGGCGACCACCACCCAGCTCGCGCGGACCGTCGAGTCCATCCGCGAGATCGGCTCCTTCAACGAGCCGACCTCCTGGGAGTCGATGATCCGCAACTGGCACGTCGAGGGACTCGCCGTCCGCCCGGACCACCGGATGATCGGCCACACCGGCTTCCTCCTCACCGCCCGCCGCCTCGCGGACGGTGTCGAGCCGCCCATGCGCCGCCGCCGCCCCGCTAAGGGCGCCTACGGCGAGGACTACACCGGTCCCAACGCCGACGGAGGCAACCGCTAGAGCCCGTCGTCCACGGGCCCTGCCTCGGGCGGCTCCGTGCCGCACGAACGAACCGACGCCGTGCCCGAGTTCCCGTGACACCCCGGGAACTCGGGCACGGCGTCGTCATGTTGGGCCCGGCATCCGCGCCGCCGTCCGGGATCCCGGACCCCCTGTTCCCCCGTACTGTGACGTGTGGCACGATGCAGGCCAACCCCACCGGCACAGCCCTCACAGGAGACGCTCCTCGTGCAGCAATCCGCCGTCCCGGAACTGGCACACACTCACACCCGGCCGATCCACTGGGTCGCGACGGCCACCGCCGTGGCCGGTGTCGTGGCCCTGTCCTCGGTGCTCCAGCCCGGTCCGGCGACCGCCGCCCAGGCGAGCGGCCCGGGTGCGCCGCCCGCACCCGTGACCGTCGCCGCCCCCGCCACCACCGGCGTCGACTTCCCGATCGAGTGCGGCCCGGTGGAGGCGCTCGTGATGCGGACGGCCTCCGGGGACCTGGACGGCGACGGCAGGCCGGAAACAGTCGTCGTGGTCCACTGCGACGCCCCCATGGGCACCCCGCCCGACGGGGTCTACGTCCTCACCCAGGCCGCCGACGCGAGGACTCCGCGGGTCGTGGCCACCCTGGTCGACCCCAAGGAGCGCCGCACCGTCACCGCCCTGTCGGTCGACGACGGCGCCGTCCTCGCCGACTACCTGGGCTACTCCTCGGCCGATGTGCCCAGTTGCTGCCCGGACGTGAAGGAGAGCGCCAAGTGGCGCTGGAAGGACGACGCGTTCATCCGCTCGACGCCCGCCTGTGCCCACAGCGTCTGAAGCGGGTCACCGGCCGTTGTGAGAAATCAGACAGTCGTCACAGCGCGTGCGCAACGGGTCACACGGCGTCCGGCTCGGCGTCCGGCCCGTAGATCTCGACCCTGTCCGAAACCCTTCGCACATGGATGCAGTCGCCCGGGCACTCCCGCGCCGAGTCCACCACGTCGGTCAGCAGCGGCAGCGGGACCGGCGTCGTGGCCCCCTTGCCCTGGAGAAGCTCGTCATCCGGGGTCTTGACGTACGCCAGACCGTCGATGTCCAGCTCGAACACCTCCGGCGCGTACTGCGCGCAGATGCCGTCGCCGGTACAGAGATCCTGGTCGATCCAGACCTCCAGCGCCTCGCCGCCGACCCCGGCTTCCTGCTGTACGCCCATATCTCCTGCCGAATGTTTTGCCGAGCCGTACGGGAACGATGCAGGCTCTGACGGGTGTTGAACACTTCGACCCTACCTCCGGCAGCTTTCCAATCATGTTCGGTGGGTATTCCCCTGGCGTGAGGGAGAGCGCAAGGGTGAAGATCGGACACACCCCGAGAGTCTTTGTGATCTAGGGGTTTCAATCGACACCCACCCAGGTAGGGTCTGGAAGCGTCCAGCTCCCCTTGGAGGAGGTGAGGACCGTGGCAGCCCACGACGACGACATGAACCGCGGCATCCGCCCGGGACGAGGGTCCGACGACCCCGCCGGGCAGATTGCCTACCTTGAGCAGGAGATCGCCGTCCTGCGACGCAAGCTCGCCGACTCTCCGCGACACACGAGGATTCTCGAAGAGCGGATCGTCGAGCTGCAGACCAATCTGGCCGGCGTGTCCGCCCAGAACGAGCGACTGGCAAACACGCTCCGTGAGGCCCGCGACCAGATCGTGGCCCTCAAAGAGGAAGTCGACCGGCTCGCACAGCCGCCGGCCGGCTTCGGTGTCTTCCTTCAGGCGAACGAGGACGGCACCGCCGACATCTTCACCGGAGGCCGCAAACTCCGGGTGAACGTCAGCCCCGGCGTCGAGCTCGAAGAGCTGCGGCGCGGCCAGGAACTGATGCTCAACGAAGCACTCAACGTGGTCGAGGCCATGGAGTACGAGAGCGTCGGCGACATCGTCACCCTCAAGGAGATCCTCGAGGACGGCGAGCGCGCCCTGGTGGTGGGACACACCGACGAGGAGCGGGTGGTGCGGCTCGCCGAGCCGCTCCTGGACGTCGTCATCCGACCCGGCGACGCCCTGCTGCTCGAACCCCGCTCGGGCTACGTCTACGAGGTGGTCCCCAAGAGCGAGGTCGAGGAACTCGTCCTCGAAGAGGTCCCGGACATCGGCTACGAGCAGATCGGCGGTCTCGGCGGCCAGATCGAGGCCATCCGCGACGCGGTCGAGCTGCCGTACCTCTACCCCGACCTGTTCAAGGAGCACGAGCTGCGGCCGCCCAAGGGCGTGCTGCTGTACGGGCCCCCCGGATGCGGCAAGACACTGATCGCCAAGGCCGTCGCCAACTCGCTGGCCAAGAAGGTCGCCGAGGTGACCGGACAGGCCACCGGCAAGAGCTTCTTCCTCAACATCAAGGGTCCCGAGCTGCTGAACAAGTACGTCGGCGAGACCGAGCGGCAGATCCGCCTGGTCTTCCAGCGTGCTCGTGAGAAGGCCAGCGAGGGCACCCCCGTCATCGTCTTCTTCGACGAGATGGAGTCGCTGTTCCGCACCCGTGGCTCCGGCGTCAGCTCGGACGTGGAGAACACCATCGTCCCGCAGCTGCTCGCCGAGATCGACGGCGTGGAGGGCCTCCAGAACGTGGTCGTGATCGGTGCCTCCAACCGTGAGGACATGATCGACCCGGCCATCCTGCGACCCGGCCGGCTCGACGTGAAGATCAAGATCGAGCGTCCGGACGCCGAAGCGGCCAAGGACATCTTCGGCAAGTACCTCACCGAGCGTCTGCCGCTGCACTCCGACGACGTCGGCGAGCACGGCGGCGACCGGACCACCACCGTCCAGAGCATGATCCAGACGGCAGTGGAACACATGTACGCCGAATCCGAGGAGAACCGCTTCCTGGAGGTCACCTACGCCAATGGCGACAAGGAAGTCCTCTACTTCAAGGACTTCAACTCCGGCGCCATGATCGAGAACATCGTGGGCCGCGCCAAGAAAATGGCGATCAAGGACTTCCTGGAGAAGAACCAGAAGGGCCTTCGCGTCTCCCACCTCCTCCAGGCCTGCGTGGACGAGTTCAAGGAGAACGAGGACCTGCCGAACACCACCAACCCGGACGACTGGGCCCGGATCTCCGGAAAGAAGGGCGAGCGGATCGTGTACATCCGCACCCTGATCACCGGAAAGCAGGGTTCCGACACCGGACGCTCCATCGACACGGTGGCGAACACCGGACAGTACCTGTAAAACCAGGGCGGCTGCGGGTGCCCTTTCCGGGTACCCGCAGCGACTGCTTTTCGGGCCACGGCTGGAGCAGGCAATGACGCAAATGATCTCCCCACCAGCGCAGAGGCGTTCTAGGCTCTTGCGTACCGCCGGGCGCAGTGCGGGGACGGGCACCGCACACGCACCGGAGCACCCGCGGTACTTGAGCGGCGCCCACGACCGAGGGTGCCGCCGGGCAAGGAGGGCCGCATGACCGTACGGCGAGTAATGGGCATCGAGACGGAGTACGGGATCTCCGTCCCCGGTCACCCGAACGCCAATGCCATGCTCACCTCGTCCCAGATCGTCAACGCCTACGCGGCGGCGATGCACCGGGCCCGCCGGGCCCGCTGGGACTTCGAGGAGGAGAACCCGCTGCGGGACGCGCGGGGCTTCGACCTCGCCCGCGAGGTCGCCGACTCCAGCCAGCTCACCGACGAGGACATCGGCCTCGCCAACGTGATCCTCACCAACGGCGCCCGTCTCTACGTCGACCACGCCCACCCCGAGTACAGCTCGCCCGAGGTCACCAACCCGCGCGACGCCGTCCTGTGGGACAAGGCGGGCGAGCGGATCATGGCCGAGGCGGCCGAGCGTGCCGCGGCGCTCCCGGGCGCCCAGCCGATCCACCTCTACAAGAACAACACGGACAACAAGGGCGCCTCCTACGGCACGCACGAGAACTACCTGATGAAGCGGGAGACCGCCTTCTCGGACATCGTGCGCCACCTCACCCCGTTCTTCGTCTCCCGCCAGGTCTTCACCGGGGCGGGCCGGGTCGGCATCGGCCAGGACGGGCACGAGCACGGCTTCCAGCTCAGCCAGCGTGCGGACTACTTCGAGGTCGAGGTCGGTCTGGAGACGACACTCAAGCGCCCGATCATCAACACCCGCGACGAGCCGCACGCCGACGCCGAGAAGTACCGCCGCCTCCACGTGATCATCGGCGACGCCAACCTCTCGGAGATCTCCACCTATCTCAAGCTCGGCACCACGGCCCTGGTGCTGTCGATGATCGAGGACGGCTTCATCAACGTCGACCTGGCGGTGGACCAACCCGTCCGCACCCTCCACCAGGTCTCGCACGACCCCGGCCTGCAGCGTCTGGTCACGCTGCGCAGCGGCCGCACACTCACCGCGGTCCAGCTGCAGATGGAGTACTTCGAGCTGGCGCGCAAGTACGTGGAGGAGCGTTACGGCGCCGACGCGGACGACCAGACCAAGGACGTCCTGACGCGCTGGGAGGACACCCTCACGCGTCTGGAGACCGACCCCATGAGCCTGGCCGGCGAGCTGGACTGGGTGGCCAAGCGCGAACTGATGGAGGGCTACCGGCGCCGCGACAGCCTGGACTGGGACGCGGCCCGCCTGCACCTGGTCGACCTCCAGTACGCCGACGTACGGCCCGACAAGGGCCTCTACAACCGCCTGGTGGCCCGCGGGCGCGTGAAGCGGCTCCTGGACGAGGCGGAGGTCGACCGGGCCGTGGGCAAGCCCCCGGAGGACACGCGCGCGTACTTCCGCGGCCGGTGCCTGGAGCAGTACGCCGACGACGTCGCCGCGGCCTCCTGGGACTCGGTCATCTTCGATCTGCCGGGCCGCGACAGCCTCCAGCGCGTTCCAACCCTGGAACCGCTTCGCGGAACGCGAAATCACGTCAAGGCGCTGCTGGACCGCTGCCGCACCGCGGAAGACCTGGTCAGGGTCTTGTCGGGCGGCTGAACGGGTACTCGGCCGCACCTGGGCGCCCGGGGTGGAAATCCCCGTGCCCGGGAATCATCGAGGTGGCCCCCGTACGTTGTGACAACTGCGGGGCCGATGTCGGACCCGGATTGTAGGGTCTGATCATCACCGATCGGCAGGATGCCGACCTGTCGACCATGTCGGGCGAACTGAGCGGGGTGAGGGTTATGGCGACCAAGGACACCGGCGGCGGCCAGCAGAAGGCGACGCGCTCCACCGAGGAGGTCGAGGAGCAGGCGGCCGAGACGCAGGGCTCGGAGGACCTCAAGGAGCGTCAGGAGAAGCTGAACGACGACGTGGACTCCGTGCTGGACGAGATCGACGACGTGCTCGAGGAGAACGCCGAGGACTTCGTGCGAAGCTTCGTGCAAAAGGGCGGGCAGTAAGCCGTCTTTGCCTTCGAAGTGAAGGTTCAAGCGTGCGGGGGTGTGAGTGACCGGTAAGCCCGCCACCTGTTTCGGGTTCACCGGTCCTCGCACCCCGACGGGGTGCCGCGAGATGCGTTCCGCGGGACATGTGGATCACCGCCGCGGGCCGGGTAGGGTCCCTGGCATACCGATGCTTCACCTGTGAATTCGGCCTATCCGGAAGGAACCTCGTGGAAGCCAACTCCCTTGGCATCGGGCGTCTGCCAGCAGCCTTCCTGACGCCCGGATCCGCCTCTTTCATGGACTTCCTGTCCGACCACCAGCCGGACCTGCTGCCCGGCAACCGGCAACTTCCGCCCATGCAGGGCGTGGTCGAGGCGCCGCACGGGACGACGATCGTGGCCGTGACCTTCCCCGGTGGTGTGGTGCTCGCCGGTGACCGCCGCGCCACCATGGGCAACGTCATCGCGCAGCGCGACATCGAGAAGGTCTTCCCGGCCGACGAGTACTCGGCCGTCGGGATCGCCGGCACCGCCGGTCTGGCCGTCGAGATGGTCAAGCTCTTCCAGCTGGAGCTGGAGCACTTCGAGAAGGTCGAGGGTGCCCAGCTGTCGCTGGAGGGCAAGGCGAACCGGCTGTCGACGATGATCCGCTCCAACCTCGGCATGGCCATGCAGGGCCTGGCCGTGGTCCCGCTCTTCGCCGGGTTCGACGTGGACCGCGACAGGGGCCGGATCTTCTCCTACGACGTCACCGGCGGCCGCTCCGAGGAGCACAACTTCGCGGCGACCGGCTCGGGCTCGGTCTTCGCGCGCGGCGCCATGAAGAAGCTGTACCGCCGCGACCTGAGCGAGGAGGAGGCCACGACGCTCGTGGTCCAGGCGCTCTACGACGCGGCAGATGACGACTCGGCGACCGGTGGTCCCGATGTCGCCCGCCGGATCTACCCCATCGTCACCGTGATCACCGACGACGGTTTCCGCAGGCTCACCGACGACGAGTCCTCCGAGATCGCCCGCTCGGTGCTGGCGCGCCGTCTCGAGCAGCCGGACGGTCCCCGGGCCGCGCTGCTGTAGCCGGCCGCCCCCTTGGCAAGGTGATCGAGTGACTTCCACAGAAAGGGACGGATAACCGGTGTCGACGCCGTTCTATGTCTCACCCCAGCAGGCGATGGCCGACCGCGCGGAGTACGCGCGCAAGGGCATCGCCCGCGGTCGCAGCCTGGTCGTGCTCCAGTACGCCGACGGCATCGTGTTCGTCGGCGAGAACCCGTCCCGCGCGCTGCACAAGTTCAGCGAGATCTACGACCGGATCGGCTTCGCCGCCGCCGGCAAGTACAACGAGTACGAGAACCTGCGCATCGGCGGCGTTCGGTACGCCGATCTGCGCGGCTACACGTACGACCGTGACGACGTGACCGCCCGCGGTCTCGCCAACGTCTACGCCCAGACGCTGGGCACCATCTTCTCCTCGGCCGGCGAGAAGCCGTACGAGGTGGAGCTGGTGGTGGCCGAGGTCGGTGAGACGCCGGACGGTGACCAGATCTACCGGCTGCCGCACGACGGGTCGATCGTGGACGAGCACGGCTCGGTCGCGGTCGGTGGCAACGCCGAACAGATCAGCAGCTACCTGGACCAGCGTCACCAGGACGGCATGAGCCTCGCCGAGGCCCTGAAGCTCGCCGTCCAGGCCCTCTCCCGTGACACGAACGGCACGCAGCGGGAGATCCCCGCCGAGCGCCTGGAGGTCGCGGTGCTGGACCGTACGCGGCCGCAGTCGCGGAAGTTCAAGCGGATCGTCGGCGGGCAGCTGGGGCGGCTGCTGGAGACCGACGGAGCGTCGACCGAGGCGGAGAGCGCCGAGGAGCCCGACGAGAAGTAGCCCGACCCGCTCCTGATGTGCCCCGGCCGGTTCCACGGCCGGGGCACAGGCGTCTCCTCAGGCCCTGGGCGGGGCCGTGGAGCCCCGGACGACCAGTTCGACCGGAATCTCCCCCTCCTCGGGCGTGCGGCCCTCCAGGACGGCCAGCAGGGCCCGCATGCCCCGTTCCCCGAAGAGTTCGGCGTCCAGCCGGACGGTCGTCAGCTCGGGATCGAGCGCGGCGGCGAGCGCGATGTCGTCCACGCCGGTGACGGAGACGTCGTCGGGGACCCGCAGTCCGCGCCGCCTGAGGGCCTTGTAGACGCCGGCGGCGAGTTTGTCGTCGTCGCAGACGATGGCGGTGGGAGGGGGACCGGGGGCGTCCAGGGCCGCCTCCGTCGCCGTGAGGGCGCCCTCGATGGTCATCGGGGTGGGGGCGGTCCGCAGGGAGGTGCCGGACACGGCCGCGACGCGGCCGGCCAGTTCCCGCGCGCGCACCGCGAAGGTCCAGGACGGCACGTCCGCCGCAAGGTGCAGGAAGTGCCGGTGGCCGAGGTCCAGCAGGTGGTCGGCGATCCGGCGGGCGCCGTCGGCGATGTCCAGGTTGACGGTGGCGGAGCCGAGGCTGCCGGCCGGGTCGCTGTCGAGCATGACGAGGGGCAGCTGGTCGCCGCGGATGGCGGTGAGGGCGTCGGCGGCCATGGACGAGGCCAGCACACCGTCCAGGGCGGCCGGGGCGGAGGCGAAGGGGTCCGGGGCCGGGCCGATGCCTTCGGGGGAGGGGTAGAGCACGACGCCGAAGCCGTGGGCGGCGGCCAGGCGGGCCGCGCCCGTGTAGACGCCGGCGAAGAACTCGGTGGTCAGCTCCGGAACGACGAGGAGGACCGTGCGGGTGCGGCCCAGGCGCAGGTTGCGGGCGGCCAGGTTGGGCCGGTAGCCGAGGTCCCGGGCGGCCTGGCGTACCCGCTCGGCGGTGGCCTCGGAGACCCGGCCGCGCCACTTGTCGCCGAGGACGAGCGAGACGGCGGCCTGGGACACCCCCGCGGCCCGGGCGACGTCACGGCTCGTGGGGCGCGTGCTGGCTCGTGCCACCGTGGGCCTGCTCTTTCGTATGGACGGGTGAACAGCGCACATGGTACGTATGACCGAGACACGTTATACGTAAAACCTGGGCGGGGTGGACCGCCTCGGGTGAGCCGACGGAGGCGGGACATGGCCGCGGGATACCTCGAGATCCTCAGGGCGAGACACGCTGCCCGGCTGCTCGCCGGCACTCTCGTGGGGCGGCTGCCCAACGCCACGGGCGCCATCGCGATCGTGCTCTTCGTGCGCGCCGAGGGCGGCAGCTACACCCTCGCGGGCGCCCTGGCGGCCGTGTACGGCGTCGCCAACGCCGTCGGCCAGCCCCTGCTCGGCCGTCTGGTCGACCTGCGCGGCCAGCCGCGCGTGCAGTTGCCCGCCGCGCTCGCCGCGGCCCTCGCCATGGCCGTCTTCGCCTTCACCGGCACCGACCTGCTCGCGCTCGCCTACGTCTCCGTCGCGGCCGCCGGGCTGTTCACCCCGCCCCTGGAGGGCGGCCTGCGGGCGCTGTGGCCGTCGGTGCTGCGACGGGAGGACCAGGTGCACACCGCGTACGCCATGGACGCGGTGGCGCAGGAGGTGATGTTCGCCGTCGGACCGCTGCTGGTGACGCTGTGCACCTCGCTCTGGTCGGCGCAGGCCGCGCTCCTGGTCCTCAACGCGCTCGGCGTCCTCGGCGCGCTGACCGTGGTCCTCTCGCCGCCCTCGCGCGCGTGGCGCTCCGCCCCGCGCGAGGCGCACTGGCTCGGCGCGCTGCGCTCGCCGGGCCTGCTCGTACTGCTGGGCGCCTTCCTGTTCGTCGGCATCGCCCTGGGCTCCATCACGGTGGCCGCCGTGCCGTACGCCGACGACCACGGCGGTGACGTGGTGTACGGCTGGCTGATGGCAGCCGTGGGCCTCGGCGCGCTCGTCGGCGGTGTCGCGTACGGGGCGCGGCAGTGGGTGGGGGTGCCGGAGCGGCGACTGCGGGTCCTGGTGGCGTTTCTGGCGGTGTGTTATCTGCCGCTCATGCTGCTCCCGGGCGCGGTCGCCATGGTGGCGCTCACGGCGCTCGCCGGTGTGTTCCTCGCGCCCGTCCTCGCCTGCGCCTTCGTCATCATCGACCGGCACGCGCCGCGCGGCACGGTCACCGAGGCGTTCTCCTGGCTGGTCACGACGTTCACGGTCGGCCACTCGCTGGGAACGGCGGTGGCGGGGCCGGTCGTCGAGGCGGGTGGCGCCCAGTGGGGGTTCGTCGTTCCGGGCGCGGCGGGTGCCGTGGCCCTGGTGGTTTTGCTGGCCACGGGGCGGGTACTCGCGCTTCCCGCCGGAAGTGGGCTTGTCGCGGCTTCGTCGGAAAATGATCCAAACCGTGCTGCCGAACCCCGTTTCAGTTCAGGGGATCGGGCGTAATGTTCACTCATGGACCGCCGCATTTTCGGGCTGGAGAACGAGTACGGCGTCACGTGCACGTTCAGGGGACAGCGCCGCCTGTCGCCTGACGAGGTGGCGCGATACCTCTTCCGCCGTGTCGTGTCATGGGGCCGAAGCAGCAATGTCTTTCTGCGGAACGGCGCCCGCCTCTATCTCGACGTGGGATCGCATCCGGAATACGCGACACCCGAATGTGACAACGTGACCGAACTGGTCACCCACGACAAGGCCGGCGAGCGCATTCTCGAAGGACTCCTGGTGGACGCGGAACGACGCCTGCACGAGGAAGGAATCGCGGGCGACGTCTACCTCTTCAAGAACAACACCGACTCGGCGGGCAACTCCTACGGTTGCCACGAGAACTATCTGGTGGCCCGGCACGGGGAGTTCTCCCGGCTCGCGGACATCCTCATCCCCTTCCTGGTGACCCGGCAGCTCCTGTGCGGCGCCGGCAAGGTGCTCCAGACGCCCCGCGGGGCCGTCTTCTGCGTCAGTCAGCGGGCCGAGCACATCTGGGAGGGCGTCTCCTCGGCGACGACCCGCTCGCGGCCCATCATCAACACCCGCGACGAACCGCACGCCGACGCCGAGCGCTACCGCCGGCTGCACGTCATCGTGGGCGACTCGAACATGTCCGAGACGACCATGCTGCTCAAGGTCGGGGCGACCGACCTGGTGCTGCGCATGATCGAGGCGGGCACGGTGATGCGCGACCTCACCCTGGAGAACCCGATCCGGGCGATCCGCGAGGTCAGCCACGACATCACCGGTCGGCGCAAGGTGCGCCTGGCCAGCGGCCGCGAGGCCTCCGCCCTCGAGGTGCAGCGCGAGTACTACGACAAGGCCGTCGACTTCGTCGAGCGCCGTGGCATCCGCACCGGCACCGTCGACCAGGTCCTGGAGCTGTGGGGCCGCACGCTGGACGCGATCGAGGCCGAGGACCTCGACCGCATCGGCACCGAGATCGACTGGGTGATGAAGTACAAGCTCATCGAGCGGTACCGGGCCAAGCACAACATGACCATGTCGAACCCGCGCGTGGCGCAGATAGACCTCGCCTACCACGACATCCACCGCCGTCGTGGCCTGTACTACCTGCTGGAACGCAAGGGCCAAGCCGCCCGGATCTGCAACGACTTGAAGATCTTCGAAGGCAAGTCGGTCCCCCCGCAGACCACTCGGGCACGGTTGCGCGGCGACTTCATCCGCCGGGCGCAGGAACAGCGGCGGGACTTCACCGTCGACTGGGTCCATCTCAAGCTCAACGACCAGGCACAGCGCACCGTGTTGTGCAAGGACCCGTTCCGTTCGGTGGACGACCGGGTGGAGAAGCTGATCGCCGGTATGTGACCGGGCCACGCGTTCCCCGGTAATGCCGGAACGCAACACGGGCGCCGTACGTTACCCGTACGGCGCCCTTCTCACGCCGTAGAGTTGCGCGCACGCCATCAGCCGAGATCAACCGATTACGAGGCCCCCACCGTGCGCCGACGCTCACTCATTCTCGCCGCCGTGCCCGCAGGACTGGTCACACTCGCCGGATGCGGGGACGACGACACGTCCGATTCGTCGAGTGCGGTCGACAGCAGTGCGTCGCCCTCCGCCTCGGCCCCCTCCGCCGCGCCCGCCCCCAAGATCGTCGACGGCCCGCTGCCGGCGATCACCGCGGGCACGAAGTTCGGGGAGAAGCCGACGGTCGCCAAGGGCAGTGGCGAGCCCTCCGACCAGCTCGCCGTCAGGACGGTCATCGCGGGCGGCGGTCAGACGGTCGCGGAGGGCGACTACATCCAGGCCCACTACCTCGGCCAGATCTGGGACACCGGGAAGGTCCTGGACAATTCCTACGAGCGCAAGGCGCCCCTGCTCGCCCAGATCGCGCAGGGCAGCACCATGGAGGGCTGGCGTTACGCCCTCACCGGCAAGAAGACCGGCAGCCGTGTGGAGTTCGCCGTCCCGCCCACCTGGGGCTTCGGCAAGGAGGGCAACGCGGAGGCGGGCATCAAGGGCACCGACACGCTGGTGTTCGTGTTCGACATCCAGGACACCTTCAACGCCAGGAGCTCGGCCAAGGGCAAGAACGTGCCGCAGGATGACGCGGCCGTCCCGGTGGTCGGCACCAACACCGACGGCAAGGCCCCTTCCGTCAAGATCCCCAAGACCGATCCGCCGAAGAAGCTCGTGGCGGAATACGTCATCGAGGGCGACGGCGAGGTGGTCGCGGCCGACAACACCGTCCTCGTGCAGTACAAGGGCGTCGTCTGGGACACCGGCAAGGAGTTCGACTCCACGTACAAGAACTCCGCGCTGACCTCGTTCTCGCTCCAGCAGGTCGTCAAGGGCTGGGGCCAGGGCCTGACCGGCAGGAAGGTCGGCAGCCGCGTCGTCATCGTCATCCCGCCCGACCTGGGGTACGGCGACCAGCCGCCGGCCGGCAGCGGCATCGAGAAGGACTCCACGATGGTCTTCACGGTGGACATCCTCGCGAAGATGTGACGCCGCCGTGATGTAAGACTGTGCCTGTTGCCTTTCCGCGAACAAGCAGGAGCGTAAGACGTGAGCATCGAGAAGCCCGAGATCGACTTCCCGGGCGGCGAGCCCCCGGCGGACCTCGAGATCAAGGACATCTGGGAGGGCGACGGTGAGGTGGCGCAGGCGGGCCAGACCGTCTCCGTGCACTACGTCGGTGTCGCCTTCAGCACCGGCGAGGAGTTCGACGCCAGCTGGAACCGCGGCACCCCCTTCCGCTTCCCGCTCGGCGGCGGCCGGGTCATCAAGGGCTGGGACCAGGGCGTACAGGGCATGAAGGTCGGCGGCCGTCGCCAGCTGACCATCCCGGCCCACCTCGCCTACGGCAACCAGAGCCCGACGCCGGCGATCAAGCCCGGCGAGACGCTGATCTTCGTGGTCGACCTGCTCGGGGTCTGATCGTCGTACGACCGGTCTCGACCAGTTGGGGCCCATGCCTGTCCGGGCATGGGCCCTCGGCTTTTGCCCGGACACCGCGGAGCGGTACGGTCATCCGTCGGAAGCACCATAGGAAAGGCGAAGGGCGTCGATGGCCATTGCCAAGGCAGAGCGGCTGATGAACCTGGCGCTGTGTCTGCTCGGGACGCGGCGGCCGCTCAGCAAGCGCGAGCTGCGCGACTCCATCGAGGCCTACGTCGAGGCGTTCGGTCCGGGCAGGGGTGCGGCCGGCTCGGACGATTCCTTCAACCGGATGTTCGAGCGGGACAAGGACGACCTGCGCGAGCTGGGTCTCGTCATCGAGACCGTCGAGAGCCTGGACGGCGAGGTCGGCTACCTCGCCCGCCGTGACAGCAACCGTCTGCCGCCCATCACCCTCGACGCCGAGGAGGCCGCCGCCCTGGGCCTGGCCGCCAAGGTGTGGCAGCAGGCCAGGCTCGCCGGCGCGGCCAGCGGTGCTCTCCAGAAGCTGCGCGCGGCCGGACTGCCCGAGGACGTCGACCCGTACGAGCCGCACAGTGCTCTGGAGCCGCGCATCCCCGTCCACGAGGCCGCCTTCGAGCCGCTGATGCTGGCCTGCCGCGACCGCCGGCCCGTCCTCTTCGACTACCGCAAGGCCACCGCCGCTCGCCCCGAGCCCCGGCACGTCGAGCCATGGGCGCTGGAGTGCTGGCGCGGCCACTGGTACCTCGCCGGCTGGGACCGTGACCGGGGCGCCGAGCGCGTCTTCCGGCTCTCCCGGATCACCGGCAAGGTGCGCTCGCGCGGCACGGCGTTCACCGCGCCCGTGCCCGACGTCGTCACCGTCCGTGAGACCGTCGCGAGCTGGGCGGGGGAGAACGCCGACCGCAGCGCGCTGATCCGGCTGCGCGGCGGCTCCGGGTACCCCTTGCGGGCGAGGGCCACCGCGGTGCGGGAACTCGACGACGGCTGGGACGAGTTGGAGATTCCGTACGGGCACGGGCTGGACGCCTGGCTGGTGGAGTTCGGGCCGGATGTGGTGGTGCTGGAACCCGCGGAGCTGCGGGCCGACGTGGTGGACCGGCTGCGCGCCGTGGCCAAGGGCTGAGGGGGAGCGAGCAACACAGTGGCAGGCAAACCGGTCAGGCCGGCGAACGCGATCGACCAGACCCGGCGGATGCTCTCCCTGGTGACGTATCTGCGGGAGCGTCCCGGAGCGCGCATCGAGGACGTGGCACGGGCCTTCGGGATCACCGAGGACGAGCTGGTCTCCGACCTCGACGTGCTGCCCATGTGCGGCACCAGCTTCCGCGGCGGTGACCTGCTGGACATCGACACCGACGGTGAGCGGATCTGGTGGCACAACCCGGCCGCCCTCGGCGCGGACGCCGCCGAGCCGCTGCGGCTGGCCGCCGACGAGCGACCGCGCTGCTGGTGGCCGCCCGCGCGGTGGCGACCCTGCCGGGCTTGCGCGAGAGCGACCGCCAGGCGCTGCTGCGGGCCACCGCCAAGGTGGAGACCGCGGCCGGGGAGGCGGCGGGCGCCAGCTCGCGCCTGTCGGTGACCTTCGAGGCCGAGGGCGGTGTCTTCGCCGACGTCGACCGGGCGATCTCCGAGCGCCGCCGGCTGTGGATCCGCTACTACTCGCCCGCCCGTGACGAGGTCACCGAGCGCGAGATCGACCCCATCCGCCTGGTCAGCGTCGGGCACACGTACGTCGAGGCCTGGTGCCGCCGCTCCGAGGCGCGCCGCACCTTCCGCCTCGACCGGGTCGCCGAGATCAAGATCCTCGACGAGCCCTCCGCGCCGCCCGAGGTCGAACTGCGCGACCTGTCGGAGGGACTGGTCCAGCCCGCCGCGGAGGACCCGGAGGTCGTCGTCGAGGTGGGACCCGGCGGGCGCTGGGTCGCCGAGTACTACCCGCACGACAGCGCCGACGAACTGCCCGACGGCGGACTGCGCATCACTGTGCGCACGCCCGAGCCGGCCTCGCTGCGGCGCCTGGCACTGCGGCTCGGCCGCGACGGCCGCATCGTCTCGCCGCAGGACCTCGCCGACAGCGCCCGCCGCGCCGCCCGCGAGGCACTGGCGGCGTACGACGGGGTGGAGGCCGCGGGCGTCGAGGCGTACGGCGGCACGGCGGACACCTTCGGTGGGAGCACCGGGCGGGTACGGGAGCGGATCGAGGGGCGGGAGCAGCAGCTGTGAGCGAGTCGGTGACGACGTCCGGTGTGCGGGACATCTCGGTGGCCTCGGCGTTCTCGGGTATGAGGAGCGTGACCCCGGTGGTCTTCCGGGCCGGCTGCCCGGACTGCCGCGGCCGTTTCGAACTCGCCGCGGGCGCGCTGCGCCTGACCATCGGCGGCTCCAGCCGCACCACGTTCTACTCCTTCACCTGCCCGGACTGCGGTGCCGCCGTGCGCAAGCCGGCCGGTGAGCGGGTCGTCGAACTGCTCACCGGGGGCGGCGTCAGGACCCTGCGGCTGCAGATGCCGTAGCAAGGTCTAGGCTCGGCGTCATGTTCTGGCCGATGTTCGCGGTAGCCGTGGGTTTTCTGGGTCTCGCCGTTCTCGCGGTGTTCGCCGTCCGGGTCTTCCTGGAGGCGGAGCGCCTCGGCAGGCAGGTGGCGGATTCCGCGCAGCGCATCAACCGCGCGGCCGAGGAACTGGAGCGGGCGTCCCTGAGCGCGGCCCGGGCTGTGGACTCCGTGTGAGTACCGCTGTGGCCTTCCTGTGAGTCCCGCGCGGAACACGTTTTGGGTCACTTCGCCCTCCCGCCCCGGCGGTTCGGACAGGTACGCTGCTGGTCGCGGTCCGGAGAACGAGGCCCGGAACGCGGACCGGGAGTACGCACGGGGATTGCCTCACGTTTACCCCTGAGCGTTACGATCGCTGTCAGCACGATCGCTCGGACACCTGTCCGGCCGGTCGGACAGCAGTCCCACCCAGCCGCCTCGGTGAGAAGGTAAAGACTTATGTTCGGAAGGCTCGGCGCCCCCGAGATCATTCTCATCCTCGTCGTCATCATCCTGCTGTTCGGCGCGAAGAAGCTTCCGGACATGGCGCGCTCGCTCGGCAAGTCCGCGCGCATCCTCAAGAGCGAGGCCAAGGCGATGAAGGACGAGGGCAGCAGCACGGCCACCCCGGCCGGTCCGCCCAACGAGGGCGAGCAGCCCCCCGCTCAGCGCACGATCCAGGCGTCCCCCGGTGACGTGACCAGCTCGCGCCCGGTCAGCGAGCCCACGGATTCGACCAAGCGCTGACGCAGGGCCGGTGACCTCCGGCCCGCCGCACGAGATGGGAACGTGGGTTGCTCAAGTCTGCCCGCAAGAAGGAGAAGGACCCGGAGGGGCGGATGCCCCTCGCGGAACACCTTCGTGAGCTGCGCAACCGGCTCGCGAAGGCGTTGCTGGCCATCGTCGCCGTGACCATCGTCGCCGCCTTCTTCTACAAGGACATCATCGAGTTCTTCACGAACCCGATCCTGACCGCGGTGGGGTGCGATTCGACCTTCTCCGAGCTGGCGCAGCAGAGCAGCGGCAACTGCGCCCGCATCGTGCTGAACGGCCTGCTGACCCCGTTCACGCTCGCCCTGAAGGTCTCCCTGATGGCGGGTGTGATCTTCGCGTCGCCGGTCTGGCTCTACCAGTTGTGGGGCTTCGTCGCGCCGGGACTGCACAAGCACGAGCGCAAGTACGCCTATGCCTTCGTCGGCACCGGTGTACCGCTGTTCCTCGGCGGCGCCTTCTTCGCCTACAAGACGCTGCCTACGATGGCGAAGGTGCTCCTCGAGTTCTCGCCGGCGGATCTGGACAACCAGCTTCCGCTGGACGATCTGCTCGACCTCATCGTCCGCATGGTGCTCGTCTTCGGCCTCTCCTTCGAGCTGCCCCTCCTGCTGGTCATGCTCAACCTGACCGGGGCGCTGACCGGCCGCCGCATGATGAACTGGTGGCGCGGCATGATCATGGGCATCACGGTCTTCGCGGCCGTGGCCACGCCCAGCACCGACCCGCTGACCATGCTGGCTCTCGCCGGGCCGATCTGGATCCTCTATTTCCTCGCGACCGGCTTCTCCCTGCTGAACGACCGCCGCAGGCGCCGCCGGGACGCCCTGGCCCCCGCCGACGACGAGGCCTCCGAGCTGGATCTCACCCCCGAGGCCATCGGCGAGGTCGAGGCCGTGGCCCCCAGCCGGGCGCTGCCCGAGCAGGCGACCGCGGAGCGGGTCAACGGCTACGACGACGTGACCTGAGCACTGGACGGATCTCCCTCGCGGCCGGGGCGCCCATGCGGCGCCCGGCCGCTTGCCTTGTGCCCCGTGGAGGCAGCCATCGTGAGGCCCTGAACTGCGCGGACGCGGGTTTCCCGGCAGTGGATCCGGATAATGATCGTCCTGTTGTCAGTGCGGCCCGGTACGCTCGAAAGCACGATGACAGAGGACCTCTCACCGGCCGAGCGGTACGCGGCAGCCCGTAAGCGTGCTGTCGAGCAGGCCACCGCGCTCGCCTCCTTCCGCGAGATGTACGACTTCGGCCTCGACCCCTTCCAGATCGAGGCCTGCCAGGCGCTCGAGTCGGGCAAGGGCGTCCTGGTGGCCGCCCCCACCGGCTCGGGCAAGACGATCGTCGGCGAGTTCGCCGTCCACCTCGCCCTCAAGCAGGGCAAGAAGTGCTTCTACACGACACCCATCAAGGCGCTGTCCAACCAGAAGTACTCCGACCTGTGCCGTCGCTACGGCGCGGACAAGGTCGGCCTGCTCACCGGCGACAACAGCGTCAACTCCGATGCCCCGGTGATCGTGATGACCACCGAGGTCCTGCGCAACATGCTGTACGCCGGTTCGCAGACCCTCCTCGGCCTCGGGTACGTGGTGATGGACGAGGTGCACTACCTCTCCGACCGCTTCCGGGGCGCCGTGTGGGAGGAGGTGATCATCCACCTCCCCGAGTCGGTCACGCTGATCTCGCTCTCGGCGACCGTGTCCAACGCCGAGGAGTTCGGCGACTGGCTCGACACCGTGCGCGGTGACACCGAGGTGATCGTCTCCGAGCACCGGCCCGTGCCGCTGTTCCAGCACGTGCTCGCCGGACGGCGGATGTACGACCTGTTCGAGGAGGGCGAGGGCCACCGCAAGGCCGTCAACCCCGACCTCGCGCGGCTGGCCCGCATGGAGGCCAGCCGGCCGTCGTACCAGGACCGCAAGCGTGGCCGGAACATCCGCGAGGCGGACCGGGAGCGCGAGCGCAGGCAGCGGTCGAGGGTGTGGACGCCCGGGCGGCCGGAGGTCATCGAGCGGCTCGACGCCGAAGGCCTGCTGCCCGCGATCACGTTCATCTTCAGCCGTGCCGCCTGCGAGGCCGCCGTCCAGCAGTGCCTGTACGCCGGGCTGCGGCTCAACGACGAGGACGCGCGCGAGCGGGTCCGCTCCCTGGTGGAGGAGCGCACCGCCGCCATCCCCGACGAGGACCTGCACGTCCTCGGCTACTACGAGTGGCTGGAGGGCCTGGAGCGGGGCATCGCCGCCCACCACGCGGGCATGCTGCCGACCTTCAAGGAGGTCGTCGAGGAGCTGTTCGTGCGCGGACTGGTCAAGGCCGTCTTCGCCACCGAGACCTCGCGCTCGGCATCAACATGCCCGCCCGCTCGGTGGTGCTGGAGAAGCTCGTCAAGTGGAACGGCGAACAGCACGCCGACATCACCCCCGGCGAGTACACCCAGCTCACCGGCCGTGCGGGCCGACGCGGCATCGATGTCGAGGGCCACGCCGTCGTGCTGTGGCAGCGCGCCATGAACCCCGACCACCTGGCCGGTCTCGCGGGCACCCGCACGTACCCGCTGCGCTCCAGCTTCAAGCCGTCGTACAACATGGCGGTCAACCTGGTGCAGCAGTTCGGGCGGCATCGTTCGCGCGAGCTGCTGGAGACCTCCTTCGCGCAGTTCCAGGCCGACCGGTCGGTCGTCGGGATCTCGCGGCAGGTGCAGCGCAACGAGGAGGGCCTGGAGGGCTACAAGACCTCCATGACCTGCCACCTCGGCGACTTCGAGGAGTACGCGCGCCTGCGCCGCGAACTCAAGGACCGCGAGACGGAGCTGGCCAAGCAGGGCGCGGCCCAGCGGCGGGCCGAGGCGGCGGTGGCGCTGGAGAAGCTGAAGCCGGGCGACGTCATCCACGTGCCCACCGGCAAGTACGCCGGGCTGGCGCTGGTCCTCGACCCGGGCCTGCCCGCCGGGCGGGCCAACGGCCATCGTGGCTTCGAGCACCAGGACGGGCCGCGCCCGCTCGTCCTGACCGCCGAGCGGCAGGTCAAGCGGCTGGCCGCGATGGACTTCCCGGTGCCGATCGAGGCGCTGGAGCGGATGCGCATCCCCAAGTCGTTCAATCCGCGCTCGCCGCAGTCCCGCCGGGACCTCGCCTCCGCGCTGCGCACCAAGGCCGGGCACATCGAGCCGGAGCGCTCCCGCAGGGGCCGGTCCCAGGCCGCCGACGACCGGGAGATCGCCCGCCTGCGCGCCGCGCTGCGCGCCCATCCCTGCCACGGCTGCTCCGACCGCGAGGACCACGCCCGCTGGGCCGAGCGCTACTACCGGCTGCTGCGCGACACCTCGCAGCTGGAGCGCCGGATCGAGGGCCGGACGAACACCATCGCCCGCACCTTCGACCGGATCGTGGCCCTGCTGACCGAGCTGGACTACCTGCGGGGCAACGAGGTCACCGAGCACGGCAAGCGGCTGGCCCGGCTCTACGGCGAGTTGGACCTGCTGGCGAGCGAGTGCCTGCGGGCCGGGGTGTGGGACGGCCTGACCCCCGCCGAACTCGCCGCGTGCGTCTCGGCGCTGGTGTTCGAGGCCCGGAGCAGCGACGACGCGCTGGCGCCGAAGCTGCCCTCGGGCGGGGCCAAGGCCGCGCTCGGCGAAATGGTGCGGATCTGGGGTCGGCTGGACGCCCTGGAGGAGGACTTCCGGATCAGCCAGACCGAGGGCGTCGGGCAGCGCGAGCCCGACCTCGGCTTCGCCTGGGCCGCCTACATGTGGGCCTCCGGCAAGGGCCTCGACGAGGTCCTGCGGGAGGTCGAGATGCCGGCCGGGGACTTCGTGCGGTGGTGCAAGCAGGTCATCGACGTCCTCGGGCAGATCGCGGCGGCGGCGCCCCCGGAGAGTTCGTCGGTGGCGAAGAACGCCCGCAAGGCGGTCGACGCGCTGTTGCGGGGCGTCGTGGCGTACTCGTCGGTGGGCTGAGACGCCGCGCCGTCGGCGGCGGCGGGCGGCGGGCGGTCTGGACCGGTCGACGGAACAGGCCCCCCGCTCGCCTCAGCGGGCCAGGTACGCCCGCCACCCTCCGTACTCCGTGATGTCCTCCGCGTCCGTCAGAGCCGACGGTTCGCAGAGGAAGCCCGGGAGTTCCGCGCCGTCGGTGAGGGTGATGCGGCCCAGGGTGCCATCGGACGGGGGAGGGCGGACAGCAGCCCGCCCAGGCCCGCCGCCGGGAGACGCCGGACCTCCACCTCGACCGGCGCGCCTCCCTCGCCCACGTGCACGAGACTTGGCTTCGGCGGGGACGTCCGGGCGTGCAGACGGTACACGGGGGCCGTCGTCGTACGGTCCAGTACGGCGGCCAGGGACAGGCTGGTTCAGCGGCCGCCTGGTCAGATGAGCGCCCGTCACGGCGACGTACGCGTCGGGCCGGAGCAGGTCCGCGACGCGGGTGAGCCGTTCCTCGGTGCGCAGCGACTGCCGGAGACGAAAGCACCGGCCGTGTGGAGCTGAGGGTGCGGGCCTTGCGGGGACGAAAGCACCGGCCCTGTGGAGCTGAGGGCGTCGGCCTTGCGGGGACGAAAGCACCGGCCACGCGGAGCCGAAAGTACCGGCCACGCGGAGCCGAAAGTACCGGCCCCCCAGGTCGCCGTCCGCTGGTCTCTCGCCAGGTCGTCGTCCGGTGCCGTGTGCGAGGTCGAACGCATGGGGACGAGCAGTGGGCGCCGAGTCGGCCGGTCGCGTGCCGCGCAGCGGCGCGACAGTGGGCTGGAGCCGCGCGCCGAACTGCTGCACACGTCCACCGCTCCGGCCCCGGGCGGCCCGTCTCGGACTTCGCCCGCGCCACCGGCGACGCGGCGCTGCGCATCGCCGGCGCCTGACGGCGGCCTCGCCCCTCCGATTCACCCGTCCCGGTGAGGGTTCTCGCGCGCCCGTACGCCGTTACGCACAGTGTGCGAGTGGATTCCGTGCGTGCAAAACGCCCGAGGTTACTCCAGGTGCTGCCGTGGTTTCAGGCGGTTGCCGAATATGACACGGCGATGATCCGGTCGGACTAAGCTCGCCCGCGGCGCACCGAGTTGAGGCGAATTCGTGCGCTTGTTCCCTAATACCCCGAAGATGCCGACAGATCCCCTACAGAGGGTGCCCACATGGTGAGTGTTCAGTCCCCACCCGGTCGCCGTGAACTGGCGTACGCGCGCATGGTGTTGCTGCCGGCGATACTGATGGCCGCGGCGACCGGCGCGGCCGTCGCCCTGGTGGCGGTGCCGGCCCAGGTCGCCGTCGGCGCCTGCGGAGCCGTAGCCACTCTCCTGGTGGTCGCCGCCGGGGCCGAGTCGGCCCGCCGCGGCCGTCAACTGCAGGCACTGAGCGCCGAGAAGGAACGCCGGATCGCGTACCTGGAGCGCCGGGTCGCCGCCCAGGGGGAGCAGAACCTGCGGCTCGCCGACTACTTCGTGCCGCAGGCGGTGGCCTGGTTGCGCGCCGGGAACTCGCCCCGCGAGGTGATGCTCCACTTCGCCGACGTGGACGCCGACTACCGCGAGCTCGACGAGGGCCAGCGGAAGGTGGTCAAGGGGATCCTCGAGATCGTCGACCACGAGGAGGCCCTGCGCGACTCCGCCCAGCGCTCGTTCGTCAGCGTCGCCCGGCGCGTCCAGGCCATCGTGCACCAACAGGCCGCGGAACTGAGGGAGATGGAGGAGGACCACGGTCGTAACCCGGAGGTCTTCGACGACCTCCTGCGCATCGACCACGGCACCGCCCTGATCGGCCGTCTCGCCGACTCCATCGGCGTGCTCGGCGGCGGTCGCCCCAGCCGCAACTGGCCCCAGCCGGTCCCGCTGTACAGCGTGCTGCGCGGCGCCATGTCCCGCATCCTGGAGTACCGCCGCATCCAGCTCGACTCGATCGCCAAGGTCAACATCCGAGGCCTGTCCGTCGAACCGCTGATCCACGCGCTCGCCGAACTCCTCGACAACTCCACCCGCTACTCGCCGCCCACCAGCAAGGTGCACGTCAACGCGGTCGAGGTGCAGACCGGCATCGCGATCGAGATCGAGGACGCCGGCGTCAGCCTCAGCGAGGAGGCCCGAGCCAAGGCCGAGCGCATGCTGGAACAGGCCATGGCCGGTGTCGACATCCAGGACGTCGGCGGCACCCCGCGCCTCGGCCTCGCGGTCGTCGGCCGGCTCTGCACCTCGTTCAACATGCAGGTGTCGCTGCGCACTTCGGCCTACGGCGGCGTCCGCGCCGTACTGATCGCGCCGAGCGAGATGGTCACCTCCGACCCGGCGCCCGGCTTCGCCCACGGCATCGGCGCCACCGCCGTACCGCAGATCGACCTGGGCAACATCGAGGTCGAGAGCCCGAAGCGGCCCCCGAAGAAGCGTCGCCCCACCAACCCGAGGTTCCCGGCGGGTGTCTCCCTGGACGACGAGGTGCCCGAGGTCACCGAGTGGACCGACAAGGGTCTGCCGCAACGCCGCAGCAAGACGACGATCCCGATCAGCCAGCGCTACCGCGAGGCGTACGCCGCCCAGGCCGCCGAACTCGCCGGTGAGCCGGACCCGTTCGCGCAGCCGAAGCCGGAACCCGATCCCGACGTGAAGCGGCAGGAGCCCGGCGTGGCCTTCGAGGCCTTCTGGGAGGGCCTGAAGAAGGAGGCCCCTCCGGGGCACCACCCGACCGACTTCACCCGCAATCCCACCGCATACCTGCACCTGCTCAAGGACAAGGCCAAGCCCGAGGCCGACGACGAAGGGGACCTCACGTGATCCAGCAGCGCCAAAACTTCGACTGGCTGCTCAAGGAACTCTACGACGGCGTTCCGGGTATCGAGATGATCGTCGTGCTCTCGGCCGACGGACTGCGCATCGCCCGCTACGCCGGTGACCCCGACGCCGCCGACCGGGTCGCCGCCGCCTGTGCCGGCCTCCAGAGCCTGGCCAACGCGGTCGCCCAGGAGATCCAGTCCAGCGACGGCGAGATGAACCTGGTCATGATCGAGCTGAACGGCGGCTACTTCTACATGATGTCCGCCGGGGCCAACGCCTATCTCGCGGTCCTGGCCGACGTGCGCTGCGAGGCCGGCCGGATGAGCGCCATGATGCGCGACCTCGTCGTCCGGATCGGCGCCCACCTGACCAGTCCGCCGCGCCGCACAGGGCAGAGCGTATGACGCCTCCGCAACGCCGGCGGCGCGACCCCGACCCGGAACCGTCCCAGCAGCCGCCGAAGGAGGGGGAGGGCAAGAACCCCGAGCGGCTGTACATCATCACGGGGCCGGACGGCGAGCGCGCCCCCCTCGACCTGGTCACGTTAATCGTGGCGCGCGCCGAACCGCCCTCCTCGGCCACCCCGGAGCAGTCGGCGGTGCTGCGGATGTGCCGGGCCCCGCTGGCGGTGGCCGAGGTGTCGGCCTACCTCAGCCTGCCGTTCAGCGTGGTGACGGTGCTGCTCACCGAGATGCTGGCGGCCGAACTCGTGCAGGCGCGCGCCCCGATCGTCCGGCAGCACCTTCCCGACCGTTCCCTCCTCGAAGCGGTGATGCATGGACTTCAACGGCTCTGACACCATCCCCGGCCCACGCGCCGAGGATCATCTGCCGCACACCACCACGGCGGCGGCCAAGATCGTCATCGTGGGCGGCTTCGGTGTCGGCAAGACGACCATGGTCGGGTCGGTCAGCGAGATCAAGCCGCTGACCACCGAGGAGACCATGACGCAGGCGGGTATCGGCGTCGACGACAACTACGGCTCCGACACCAAGACCGCCACCACCGTGGCGATGGACTTCGGCCGGATCCGCATCACGGACCAGGTCGTGCTCTACCTCTTCGGCACACCGGGCCAGGAGCGTTTCTGGTTCCTGTGGAACGGCCTGTTCGAGGGCGCCCTCGGTGCGGTCGTCCTGGTCGACACCCGCCGCCTGGAGGTCAGCTTCGAGGCCATGGGCCGGCTCGAGGAACGCGGTGTGCCCTTCGTGGTCGCCGTCAACACCTTCCCCGACGGCCCTCGTTACCCGCTCGACGACCTGCGGGGCGCCCTCGACCTGCCGCCCGAGATCCCGATCGTGGAGTGCGACGTGCGCCGCCGGGCCTCCAGCCGCGACGTGCTGATGACGCTGACGCGCTTCCTGCACGACCTCGCGCTGGCCGGCAACCTCACCTGACGCGCGCCGCCCTCACCCCTCCCGGGACCCCGGCCTGACCGGCCATTCCCGGCCTCCCGGCCCGCCCGGACTTCCCGACCTCTCGGACTTCCCCGACCCTTCCGAACCTTCCCGGCCCCCTTCGGAGCGACCCAGTGACGCCTGAGCACCCCACGACGACCGGTCCGCACGACCTCGCCCTCGACCCGCCGCCCGGCTGCCCCGCGCACGGCCGTGGCCCCGGCGGACTGCACCGGCTCTACGGGCCCGGCGCGGAGGACCTGGACGACCTCTACGAGCAACTGCGCGAACAGCACGGCCCGGTGGCGCCGGTGCTGCTCCACGACGACGTGCCCATGTGGGTGGTCCTCGGCCACGCCGAGAACATGCACCTGGTGCGCACTCCCTCCCAGTTCAGCCGCGACAGCCGGATCTGGACGCCGCTGCTGGACGGCGCGGTCAAGCCCGACCACCCGCTCATGCCGCACATCGCGTGGCAGCCCATCTGCTCCCACGCCGAGGGCGACGAGCACAAGCGGCTGCGCGGCGCGGTCACCGCGGCCATGGCGACCATCGACGACCGCAGCGTGCGCCGGTACATCTACCGATCCACCCAGCGCCTGGTCAACCGCTTCTGCGAGCGCGGCCGGGCCGAGCTGGTGGGCCAGTTCGCGGAGCACCTCCCGATGGCCGTGATGTGCCACGTCATCGGCATGCCCGAGGAGTACGACGACCGGATGGTCCAGGCCGCCCGGGACGCGCTCAAGGGCACCGAGACCGCGATCGCCAGCCACACCTACGTCATGGAGGCACTGAGCCGGCTCACCGTCCGCCGCCGCGCCGACCCCCAGGACGACTTCACCAGCCATCTCGTCAGGGACCCGGCGGGACTGACCGACGACGAGGTCCGCGAGCATCTGCGCCTCGTCCTCTTCGCCGCCTACGAGGCCACGGTCAACCTGCTCTCCAACGCCCTGCGCATGGTCCTCACCGACCCGCGGTTCCTCGCCCAGCTCAACGGCGGGCAGATGACGGTGCCGGAGGCGGTCGAGCAGTCCCTGTGGGACGAGCCGCCGTTCAGTACGGTCTTCGCCTACTTCGCCAAGCAGGACACCGAGCTGGGCGGGCAGCGCATCCGCCGGGGCGACGGCCTCCTCTTCGCGCCCGCGCCGGGCAACGTGGACCCGCGGGTCCGTCCCGACCTGTCCGCCAACATGCAGGGCAACCGCGCCCACCTGGCCTTCGGCGGCGGTCCGCACGAGTGCCCCGGCCAGGACATCGGCCGTGCCATCGCCGACGTGGGCGTCGACGCCCTGCTGACGCGCCTGCCGGACGTGCAGCTCGCCTGCGCCGAGGAGGACCTGCGCTGGACCACCTCGATCGCCTCGCGGCACCTCGTGGAACTGCCGGTCCGCTTCGAGCCGAAGCCCCAGCAGGACGTCATGGTCAGGCCGACCCACGGCGCGCTCCCGACGCCGCGCCCGGTCATCCCGGTGAGTCTCGACTTCACGCCGGCGTCCGCCGCCGCCCAGGTCGCTCCGCCCCTGGCCACCCGGCTGCCGCCGCCCGGCGAACCCCGGCCGGCGGCGACGGTCCCCGCGGCCCGCGCCCGAACCGGCCCCCGCATGGGAACCGTCCCGCCGGCCGAACGCCTGGCGCCGCTTCCTCGCCTGGTGGCGCGGCTACTGACGGTCGTCGTGCCCGCCGCCCCAGGTGTCGTACGACGTCCAGGCGGACAGCGTCCGCCGGCTCCGCAGCCGGTGCTCCGCCCCCGTGACCGGATCGGTGAACTCCAGCTCCCGCGCCAGCAGTTGCAGCGGGCGTCGGAAGTCGCCGGCCGGTCCGGGGGCGGTCACCTGCGGGTAGAGGGGGTCGCCGAGGATGGGCACGCCCAACGCGCTCATGTGCACCCGCAGCTGATGGGTCTGCCCGGTCTCCGGGGTCAGCCGGTAGCGGGCGAGCCCGTCCGGCCGGTGTCCGGCCGGTTCGACCCGGCTGACCGCGTTGGGTTCGCCCGGCACCTCACGGGCGGTCAGCGTCCCGCGCTCCTTCACGATCCGGCTGCGCACGGTCACCGGCAGGGAGAGCCCCTGATCGTACGGGGCGACCGCCTCGTACACCTTGCGGACCAGGCGGTCGCGGAACAGGGTCTGGTAGGCGCCGCGCTCCTCGGGGCGCACGGTGAACAGCACCAGCCCGGCGGTGAGCCGGTCGAGGCGGTGGGCGGCGCCCAGCGCGGGCAGGTCCAGCTCCCGCCGCAGCCGGGCCAGCGCGGTCTCGGTGACATGGCTGCCACGTGGCGTGGTCGCGAGGAAGTGCGGCTTGTCGGCGACGACGACATGTTCGTCGCGGTACACGATCTCCAGCGGGAACGGCACCGGCTCCTCCGCGGGCAGGTCCCGGTGGAACCACACGAACATCCCCGGCACGTACGCCGCGTCCGCCGGCACCGCCCGCCCGTCGGCCCCGACGATCAGCCCCGCCGCGAACATCCTGTCCACGTCCTCGGCCCGCGCCGCACCGTACCGCTCGGCCAGGTGCTCGCCCACGGTCGCCCAGTGGCCGTCGCCCGGCAGCCGGACCCGCACCGGATCGACCCCTTCGCGCTGCGGGAGGGGGGAGGGCGGGGGAGGCGTGCGGCGTCTCATCGCGACCCACCCTACGGCGGCCGTGAAAACCGGTTGGCACGCTCCGGACGGGTGAGGAGGTGCCGGGCATGCCCTTTCGTGGCCCCGACCGGGGCGCGGTGCTCGTCCGTGGCGGCGGGCCTGCGGGGTTCGCCGCGGTGGTGGTCCGGCTGCCGATCCGGACGTTCAGGTCGTACCGGCAGTCGGTGGAGCAGCCGTGGGCGGCGCGGGATGCCGCCACGGCCGTACGGAGTCACGAGGCGGCCCGCTCCCACGGGTGCGGGCCGCTGTCCACGGGCCTCAGGCGGCCGGTGCCGTGGCCTCCTGCTCGGCCTCCACGCGCGCGTTCCACTCCCGCTTGGCGGCCTGCCAGCCGTCCTCGTCGTGGCCGAGCCGCCAGTACCCGGAGACCGACAGGTCCTCGCGGGGAACCTGGAGCTCGACCCGCAGCAGCCTGCGCAGCTCCTTCACGCAGGCGGCCTCGCCGTGCACGAACGCGTGCAGCCGGCCCTCGGGGAACTCCAGCGCGCGGACGGCCTCCACGAGCCGCTCACCGACCGGACGCCCGCCGCGGTGCAGCCAGACGACCCCGACCTCCGAGTCGATCTTCTGCTCCTCCTCGGGGCCGGAGACCTCGATGAAGGCGTGGGCCACGGCGCCGGCGGGCAGCGACTCCAGTGCCGCCGCGATGGCGGGCAGGGCGCTCTCGTCGCCGGCCAGCAGATGCCAGTCGGCGGCCGGATCGGGGGCGTAGGCGCCGCCGGGGCCCATGAAGCGGACGGTCTCGCCCGGCTGGACGCGGGCCGCCCACGGACCGGCGATGCCCTCGTCGCCGTGCAGGACGAAGTCCAGGGTCAGCTCGCGGTGCTCGGTGTCCCAGTGGCGCACGGTGTACGTCCGGGTCACCGGCCACTGCTCGCGGGGGAAATCCGCGCGGATCCGCTCCAGGTCGAAGGGCTCCGGGTAGGTCACACCCTCGGGCCCGAACAGCAGTTTCACGTAGTGGTCGGTGCAGGTGGCGGCGGTGAACTCGGCCAGTCCCTCTCCGCCGAGAACGACACGCTGCATGTGCGGGGTGAGCCGTTCGGTGCGGACGACCTGCGCGGAATGGGGCTTCCGCGGCTTCCGTGCCGGACGTTCTGCCATGACGGCCTCCCAAGCCCTCGTTGGTTAGGGTTACCTAAGTTAGCATCCCGCCCCCCTGTGGCGCCTCAAGCCGGGAGTTCGCTCCCGGGACCAATGCTTACGCGCCGAGCGTCGTCAGCAGCCGCTGCAGCGACCCGCCGAGCCCCCAGCGCTCCGCCAGCTCCTCCAGTGCCGCCGGGTCCCGCGGCGTGCGGGGGAGCCCCGTCGACACCTCCGGCAGCGGCACGTCGGCGGCGACCCTCACCACCGTCGGCGCGACGGCGAGGTACGGCCGGGCCTCGTCGAGCCGCTTGCGCTGCGAGGGCGTGAGCTTGGCCTTCGGGTCGTCGACGGCGGCCAGGATCCCGGCGAGGTCGCCGAACTCGGTCAGCAGCTTGGCCGCCGTCTTCTCGCCGATGCCGGGCACGCCGGGCAGGCCGTCGCTCGGGTCGCCGCGCAGCAGCGCCAGATCCGCGTACCCCCGCCCGTCGACGCCATACTTCTCACGCAGCCACGCCTCGTCCGTCGTCTGGAGCGTGCCGACGCCCTTGAGCGGGTACAGCACCCGCACCCCGCGCGCGTCGTCCACCAACTGGTACAGGTCGCGGTCCCCGGTGACGATGTCGACCGGGCCCTTCGCGTGGGCCGTGAAGGTGCCGATCACGTCGTCCGCCTCGTAGTCCGCGACGCCCACGCGCGCGATGCCGAGCGCGTCCAGGACCGCCTCGATCACCGGCACCTGCGGCGAGAGCGTGTCCGGCACCTCTTCCTCGTCCGGGCCGGTCTCGTGCTCCTCGGCGACCCGGTGCGCCTTGTAGGAGGGGATGAGGTCGACGCGCCACTGCGGGCGCCAGTCGGCGTCCATGCACGCGACCAGCTCGTCGGGCCGGTGGTCCTTGACCAGGCGGTCGATGAAGTCCAGCAGCCCGCGCACGGCGTTCACCGGGGTGCCGTCCGGGGCCTTCACGGAGTCGGGGACGCCGAAGTAGGCGCGGAAGTAGAGCGAGGCGGTGTCGAGGAGCATCAGTCGTCCGGTCACCCCACGCATCATGCCGCACCGGTCCGACACCGACCCCCCGGTATTCACTCCGGTGGCAGGTGTGAACGGTCTGTGAACTGGCCCACTTGCACGTTTGCCCCTGTAGGGGCGGGGCAGGGGCCGCTCCGGAGCGGTGCCGGTTGCACTTTCAACTGCGAACGATGCTCGGCGGTCACGCCCGGCCACCGGCGCCACTCCCGCCCTTGCCCCCGATCCGAGAAGGTACGTGTGTCCTCCAGGCTAGAAACCGATCACCTGTACAAGGTGTTCGGCAGACGACAGGACGAGGCAGTCGAGCGGCTCCGCCGCGGCGCCGACCGGGAGGAGCTGAGGGCCGACGGCACCACCGCCGCCGTGATCGACGCCTCCTTCACCGTGGACCCCGGCCAGATCTTCGTCGTCATGGGCCTGTCCGGATCCGGGAAGTCCACCCTGCTGCGCATGCTCAACGGACTGCTGGAGCCCACCGCGGGGCGCGTCCTCTTCGACGGCGAGGACCTGACCGCGCTCGGCGACCGGGAACTGCGCGAGGTCCGTGCCAGGAAGATCAGCATGGTCTTCCAGCACTTCGCCCTCTTCCCGCACCGCAGCGTGCTGGAGAACGCCGGTTACGGCCTCGCCGTGCAGGGGGTCCCGCGCGCCGAGCGCGAGCAGCGCGCCACGGAGGCGCTGCGCCTGTGCGGCCTGGCCGGCTGGGAGAAGTCCTGGCCCGACGAGCTGTCCGGCGGCATGCAGCAGCGCGTGGGTCTCGCCCGCGCCCTCGCCACCGACGCCGACCTGCTTCTCATGGACGAGTCCTTCAGCGCCCTGGACCCGCTGATCCGCCGCGACATGCAGGACCAGCTCCTCACGCTCCAGCAGACCCTGAAGAAGACGATCGTCTTCATCACCCACGACCTCAACGAGGCCATGCGCCTCGGTGACCGCATCGCCGTCATGCGCGACGGCCGCATCGTGCAGAACGGCACCGCCGAGGACATCCTCGTGCGCCCGGCCGACGACTACGTCGCCTCCTTCATCCAGGACGTCGACCGCTCCCGCGTGCTGACCGCGTCCGCCGTCATGGACACCGACCTCCGCGGCGACGAGGCCGACTGCGACTGCGCCACCGCGAACCCCGACACCCCCTTCACCGAGCTGTGCGCGATGAGCGCCCGCCTGACCCACCCGGTCGCCGTGCTGGACGCGCGGCGCGAACTCGTCGGAGTGGTGCCCCGCCGGCGCCTCGTCGGCTTCCTCGGCGACGAACACGGGGAGCCCACCGCCTGCGGCGACCCGCGCGACGAGGGGAAGGTGACCGCCCGTGCCTAGGCTGCACCTCGGTGACTGGGTCGACTCCGGCGTCGACTGGCTCGTCACCCACCTGTCCTGGCTGTTCGACGCCGTCAAGGGGGTCGTCGAAGGCATGTACGACGGCATCGACGCCGTCCTCACCGCCCCCGAGCCCCTGCTCCTCGCCGGCATCCTCGCCGTGCTCGCCTGGTGGCTGCGCGGCCTGGTCGCGGGCGCCCTCGGCTTCGCCGGGTTCGCTCTCATCGACTCCCTCGACCTGTGGGAGGAGGCGATGTCCACGCTGTCCCTGGTGATCGTCGCCACCGTGATAGCCCTGGTGATCTCCGTCCCGCTGGGCATCTGGGCGGCCCGCTCCAAGGCCGTCAGCGCCACCCTGCGGCCGGTCCTCGACCTGCTCCAGACCATGCCGTCGATGGTCCTGCTGATCCCCGCGATCCTCTTCTTCGGCATGGGCGTGCCCGCCGGTGTGATCGCCACCCTGATCTTCGCGCTGGCCCCCGGCGTGCGCATGACCGAACTCGGCATCCGCCAGGTCGACCCCGAACTCGTCGAGGCCGCGGAGGCCTTCGGTACGAAGCCCCGCGACACCCTGCTGCGGGTCCAGCTGCCCCTCGCCCTGCCCACGATCATGGCGGGCGTCAACCAGGTGATCATGCTCGGCCTGTCGATGGTCGTCATCGCCGGCATGGTCGGCACCGGCGGACTCGGTGGCTCCGTCAACGAGGCCATCGGCCGGCTCGACATCGGTCTCGGCTTCGAGGCGGGCCTCGGCATCGTGGTCCTCGCCATCTACCTCGACCGCATGACCGGTGCCCTCGGCACCCGCATCTCCCCGCTGGGCCGGCGAGCCGCCGCGAAGGTCCGCCCCACCGTGTGGAGCCACCGTCCCCGCCCGGCCGTGGCCGTGGTCGGCGTGGTCGTCCTCGCGCTCGTCGCCGGCGGCATGGGCGTCTTCGGCTCCAACCCGGGCACCGCCGGGGCCTCCGCCACGGACGTCGGCAAGGGCGAGGAGATCACCATCGGCTACATCCCCTGGGACGAGGGGATCGCCTCCACCTACCTGTGGAAGGAACTCCTGGAGCAGCGCGGCTTCGAGGTGAAGACCACCCAGTACGCCGCCGCCCCCCTCTACACCGGCCTCGCCACCGGACAGATCGATTTCCAGACCGACTCCTGGCTGCCCACCACGCACGCCGAGTACTGGAAGAAGTACGGCAAGCAGCTCGACGACCTCGGCAAGTGGTACGGCCCCACCTCCCTGGAGCTGAGCGTCCCGTCGTACATGAAGGACGTGAACACCCTCGCGGATCTCAGGGCCAGGTCGGCCGAGTTCGGCGGGAGGATCACCGGCATCGAGCCCAGCGCCGGAATGATGGGCCTGCTCAAGGACAAGGTCGTCAAGCAGTACGGACTCGACGGCTACCGGGTCGTCGACGGCTCCACCCCGGCGATGCTCGCCGAGCTGAAGCGGGCGTACGCCAGGAAGGACCCGATCGTCGTCACGCTGTGGTCGCCGCACTGGGCGTACAGCGAGTACGACCTGAAGAAGCTGAAGGACCCCGAGGGCGCCTGGGGCGCGGGTGACGGCGTGCACACGCTGTCCCGCAACGGCTTCGCCGCCGACCACCCCGAGGTCGGCGCCTGGCTGAAGGACTTCTCCATGACCGAGCGGCAGCTCACCGGTCTGGAGGCGCAGATCCAGAAGTCCGGCAAGGGCAGGGAACAGGACGCCGTCCGCACCTGGCTGAAGGACAACCCCGGCCTGCTCGACAGGTGGGCACCGGTCGACGGCGCCGGGGAGAAGAGCGGGGCGGCCGGGTGACCTGACAGCACCACGACCGCCCTACCCGGGGCGGGCACCGGCGTACGTCCGGGACACGTACGCCGGTGCCCGCCCCGCGCGCCGTTTCGCACGACAAGGATCCGGCCAACCACACAGCGCCACTCCCGCCCCCGGCCCGGCGCGCCGTCGCCCGGCCGCGTCGGCCGCGCGACCTGCCCGATCGTCTCCGGAAACGGCACGGGAACACCCCAAGGCTTCCGGGCATTGAACCGGAGAACACGAGGGACCGGCCCGCGCGCGGATGATCGACTGGCGTGAACCGTGGGTTCGTGTGTGACGCCCGATGTCCTCGATGTCACGGGCTCGTGAAACGGTTTGCCGAACATGCGTAGGGTGCAGAGAACTCATCAGAGGACGGGCGCCCGCGATGGGGCACTCGGTAGTCGGACCGACGAGCGTAGGAGGGAGCCGGAGCGATGGGCGACCACAAAGAACAGCCCCTCCGGGTGGGCGCTGCCGTCCGGCGGCGGCGCCGGTCCCTGGACCTCACGCTCGCCGTCGTGGCCGAGCGCAGCGGCCTGTCGGTCCCGTTCCTGAGCCAGATCGAGAACGACCGGGCGCGGCCCAGCACCGGCTCCCTGGAGAAGGTCGCCGACGCCCTGCGCACCACGGCCGTCGAACTCCTGGCCGCAGCCGACCCGGCGTGCAGCGTCGACGTCGTGCGCGCCGAGATCGCCGAGGCCGCCCCGACCCGCGCTCCCGCTCACTGGTCCGCGGCCACCACCAGATGCACGCCTCCGAGTTCACCGGCGACCACGAGGCCGGCCGCGAGTTCCAGTACCGCAACGACCAGTTGATGTACGTCGCCGACGGCGCGGTGGAGATCGAGGCCGAGGGCCGGGCCTACCGCCTGGGCCGCGGCGACACCCTCTACCTCACCGGCGGGGTCCGCCACCGCTGGCGCGCCACCGTGCCGGACACCCGGATCGTGGTCGTCGCCGTGGCGGAGCACATCGAGGCGGTCCGGGACCGCAAGCGGTAGTGCGGGCCGTCTCCCTGGTGCCCTCGCTGACCGAAGCGGTGGCCGTGTCGCTGCCCGGCGTCCTGGCCGGCGCCACCGACTGGTGCTCCCATCCGCCGGACCTGGACGTGATCCGCGTGGGAGGCACCAAGAACCCCGCCACCGACCGGATCGCCGCGCTCGCGCCCGACCTGGTGATCGCCAACGAGGAGGAGAACCGCGAGCCCGATCTCGCCGCCCTGCGGGACGCCGGCATCGAGGTGCTGGTGACCGAGGTGCGGGACGTGCCGCAGGCCTTCCGGGAGCTGGCACGGGTGCTGGAGGCATGCGGCGCCCGCTCACGCCCCCGCTGGCTGGACGAGGCGGAGGAGGTCTGGGGCGCCCTGGAGCCGGACCGGCGCCGGACGGCCGTCGTACCCGTCTGGCGCCGCCCGTGGATGGTGCTGGGCCGCGACACCTTCGCCGGGGACGTCCTGTCCCGCCTCGGCGTGGACCACCGGTACGCGGCCCACCAGGACCGCTACCCCAAGGTCGCCCTGGACGAGCTGCGGGCGGCGGCCCCGGACCTGGTCGTCCTCCCCGACGAGCCCTACCGCTTCACCGCCGAGGACGGCCCGGAGGCCTTTCCCGGCCTGCCGTGCGCACTCGTCAGCGGCCGGCACCTGACGTGGTACGGGCCGTCGCTGGCCGAGGCGCCACAGGTACTGGCCGGGGCGCTGCGAGCAGCTCACCGCTGAGCAGCCCCCGTACGGTGAGCGCGGCGACGACGGCCCAGGCGGCCACCAGCACGACGTACAGCCCGGTGGCCAGCGCCTCGTACGCGACGAGTCCCGTGTGCCGGGCCAGAGCCTCGGCGCCGGTCACGCAGGTGCCGACGGGGAAGGTGAACGCCCACCACGTCATCGCGAAGCCCATCCCGTGCCGGCGGGCCCGCATCACATGGGCGGTGGCGAGGCACAGCCACAGCAGCGCGAACCCCATGACGGGCACCCCGTACAGGACGGCGAGGACGGCGAACCCACGGCTGTCCGGCGCGGACACCACTGCGGGCGCGACCTCCGCGAACGTGCCCACGGCCGTCGTCGACTGCCCGAGCGGCCCCAGCACCAGGAACAGGGTCGGCGTCAGGGCGAGGGGCAGCGGCCCGCGGGTGACCAGCCGGGCGAAGACGACCGGCAGCATCACCAGCGTGGCGAGCAGGCTCAGCCCGAACAGCGCGAAGCACCCGAACAGCAGCGTCTCGCGGGCCTGCCCGGCCGGCAGATACGGCACCAGGCGGGCCCGCCGCGGCCGACACCATGGGCGCGACCAGCGGCAGCAGCCACACGGGCGTGGCCTGCCCCGGCTCGACCCTGTGGTGTACGGCCATGAGGTACGGGACGGCGACGGCCGCCGCCAGCCCCACCGCGGTACCGGCGCAGAACAGCACGGCGTCGAGGGCGACGGCGGCGTCGGTGCCGATCCAGTCCCGGCCCACGGCGAGGCTTCCGCCGCCGACCGCGACCAGCGCCATCGCCAGGCAGCCGTAGAACGGGACCGTCGCCGGGTCCAGGACATGGGCGCGGGCCCGGTCGCGGTGGTGACGCCAGTGCAGGGTCCTGGCGGCGAGCAGCGCGGACAGGAGCGCGAGGGAGAGGAGCCAGACGGCCGCGCAGGCCGGGCGCAGCCCCGGAACACGGACGGGCAGTGCCGCGCCCGCCGTCGCCACCACAGCGGTGCCCATCACCGTCGCGTACCAGTTCGGTCCGAGATGACGGACGGCTGTGGCACGCGGGCGTGGCCCTGGGCTCGCGACGTACAGGGGCGGGGCTGCGGTGACCATGACTCCACCGTCCCGCCCCGACGCGGCCCCGACCAGGGACGATGGCTCTATGGGGGCATAAGCTGACCTTATGACCAGCGACGAGACGACGCACGAGCCCCTGGGGGACAGGCCCGGCGGCTCGATCGCGCACCGGGTCCCCGATCTCGGCGCCCTGGAACTCCTGCTGGCCGTGGCCCGGCTCGGCAGCCTGGGAGCGGCGGCCCGGGAACTGGGCATCACCCAGCCCGCCGCGAGCAGCCGCGTCCGTTCCATGGAACGCCAGCTCGGCGTGGCCCTCGTCGACCGTTCACCGCGCGGATCCCGGCTCACCGACGCCGGTGCGCTGGTCACCGACTGGGCGCGGCGGATCGTCGACGCGGCGGCGGCCTTCGACGCGGGCGCGCAGGCGCTGCGCGACCGCCGTGACTCGCGGCTGCGGGTCGCGGCGAGCATGACCATCGCCGAGTACCTGCTGCCCGGTTGGCTCCTCGCGCTGCGCGCGCAACGGCCGGACACGGCGGTGTCGCTGCTCGCGGGCAACTCGACGGTGGTCGCGGAGCGGCTGCTCTCCGGGGAGGCCGACCTCGGCTTCGTCGAGGGGCTCAACGTGCCGGCGGGCCTGGACTCGACGGTCATCGCCCACGACCGGCTGATCGTCGTCGCCGCACCGGCACATCCGTGGGCACGGCGCCGGCGGGCCCTGTCGGCGCAGGAGCTGGCCTCGACGCCGCTGATCCTCCGGGAGGAGGGCTCCGGCACGCGCCAGGTCCTCGACGCGGCCCTCGGAGGGCTGGCCCGCCCCCTGATCGAACTGTCCTCGACGACGGCGGTGAAAGCGGCGGCGGTCAGCGGCGCCGGGCCGGCGGTCCTGAGCGAACTGGCGGTGGGGGAGGAACTGGGCCGACGACGCCTCGTGTCCGTCCCGGTCGACGGAGTCCGCCTGGCCCGAGACCTGCGAGCGGTCTGGCCCACGGGCCACCGCCCCACGGGCCCGGCCCGGGACCTGCTGTCGCTGACGCGGGGTTAGGGCGGCGCAGCACCTCCGGCTCCGGGGTCTCCCTCCTGGGGAGACGCCGGACGAGGCCGTTCAGGCCGAAGCGGGGTCTGGTTCTGCGGCCCAGGCCCCACGGTCGGGACGGGACGGGGTGGGGGCGGCGAAAAACGCCCCGAAAAGGCCCCGAAAAAGGCCCCGAACCTACCCCGCCGCCCGCACCAGCCCCCGCATCACCCGCAGGTCCTCCCCCATCTCCGGATGCCACTGCACCCCCAGCACCCACCCCCGCCCACCCGACGGGAGTCACGCTCCACCGCCCGTCGCCCGCATACGCGCATGCCACCAAGCCCGCCCCCAACCGCTCCACCGCCTGATGGTGAAAGGTCGGCACCGACATCTCCTCGGGCACGAGCCCGGCGTACAACGTCCCCGGCACGGGCTTCACCGGATGCCGCCCGAACATCCCGACCAGCTCCGCATGCCCCCAGAGATGCTGTACGAGCGTCCCCCCGAGCGCCACGTTCAGCAGCTGCATCCCCCGGCAGATGCCGAGCAGTGGCACCCGTGCCCCCAACGCCGCCTCGATCAGGGCCAGTTCCCAGGCGTCCCGCTCCCGCGCCGGCGGCCCCGTGCGAGGATCCCGCTCGGCCCCGTACCGCCCGGGTTCGACATCGGGCCCACCCGCGATCACCAGCCCGTCCAGCCGGGCCACGACGGACGCCGCGTGCTCGGGGGCGTCCGGCGGCAGCATCGCCGCCAGTCCGCCCGCCCGCTGCACGAGCCGCGGATACCCGGCCGGCAGCAGCGCCGCCTCCAGCTCCCACACCCCCCAGCGCGCCCCGGCCTCCAGATACGTACTGACACCGATCAGCGGTCTGCCCGTCACGTTCGCCATGCCCGCCTCCCTCCCACCCCGACGACCCCTGAATGGACTTGACCGGAACCATTGCACACGCCCGCAGGTCAGGCGAGGAAGCCCCGCAGCAGCGCGGCCGTCCCCGCGCAGTGCTCGCGCATCATCTCGCGCGCCCCGTCCGCGTCCCCGTCGAGCACCGCCTCCACCAGGGCCGTGTGCTGGCGCTGGGAGTGCTCCAGGTTGCGTACCAGCAGCGGGATGCAGTCCAGGAGGTCGTTCACCGTCGCGCGGACCGCCGCGTACTGCGCCGTCAGCGACGGCGAACCGCACAGCTCGGCGAGGGTGAGGTGCAGCATCGTGTCGAGGCGGCGGTAGTCGGTGAGCGGGGCGTCCTCGGTGCGCGCCAGCGCCTCCCGGAGCCGTCCCGCCCGTTCCCCGGTCAGGCCGTGCGCCGCGCACAGTCCGGCCGCGCCGACCTCCAGCACCTCCCGGAACCGGAGCACGTCCTCTATGTCGACCTCGGCGATCCGCCGCCGCAGCTCGGCCTCGCCGACCGCGTCAGCGCGCGGCAGCACGAACGTTCCTCCGTACCGGCCGCGCCGGGACTCCACGAGCCCCTGGTCCTGGAGCACCTTCAGTACCTCGCGCAGCGTCACCCGGCTGATCCCGAGCCGTTCCGCCAGGTCCCGTTCGGCAGGGAGCCGCTCCCCGCCGGGCACCAGACCCAGCCGCACCACCAGGAGGATCTGCTCCAGTGCCTCCTCGAAGCCGTTCCCGGCGCGTACCGGCCGCAGTACCGGCGTGAGCCGGTCCGCCGGTTCCTCCTCGGCGTCCACCGGCATCCGGTCGCGCCCCCTTCCCAAGTAAAGGTCTCCGGCAATACCTTATGGCTCCCGGCCGTCCGGCACAGCCGTAGCAGCAGAGGAAGCCTGAGGAGGCCCTCCCGTGGCAGACCGCACACCCCCGCTCGGCGTCGAGGAACTGCACGCCCTCGTCGCCGGCGGAGAGATCGACACTGTCGTCCTCGCCTTCCCCGACATGCAAGGGCGTCTCCAGGGCAAGCGTTTCGCCGCCCGCTTCTTCCTCGACGAGGTCCTCGAACACGGCACCGAGGGCTGCAACTACCTCCTCGCCGTCGACACCGAGATGAACACGGTGGACGGTTACGAGATGTCCTCCTGGGAGCGTGGTTACGGCGACTTCGCCATGCACCCCGACCTGAGCACCCTGCGCCGCCTGCCCTGGCACCCCGGTACGGCGATGCTCGTCGCCGATCTCGCCTGGGAGGACGGCTCGCCCGTCACCGCCGCACCCCGGCAGATCCTGCGCCGCCAGCTGGAGCGTCTCGCCGAGCTGGGCCTCACCGCCCAGGTCGGCACCGAGCTGGAGTTCATCGTCTTCAAGGACACCTACGAGCAGGCCTGGGACGCCCACTACCGGGGACTCACCCCGGCCAACCAGTACAACATCGACTACTCGATCCTCGGCACCGGCCGCATCGAGCCCCTGCTGCGCCGCCTGCGCAACGACATGGCCGGCGCCGGCCTCACCGTCGAGTCCGCCAAGGGCGAGTGCAACCCCGGCCAGCACGAGATCGTATTCCGGTACGACGAAGCCCTGGTCACCTGTGACCAGCACGCCATCTACAAGACCGGTGCCAAGGAGATCGCCTCCCAGGAAGGCGTTTCCCTCACCTTCATGGCGAAGTACAACGAGCGCGAGGGCAACTCCTGTCACATCCACCTCTCCCTCGCCGACGCCGACGGCGCCAACGCGATGGCCGGGCCGGACGGCATGTCGGAGGTCATGCGGCACTTCCTCGCCGGACAGCTCGCCGCCCTGCGCGACTTCTCGCTGCTCTACGCCCCGCACATCAACTCCTACAAGCGGTTCCAGCCGGGCTCCTTCGCCCCGACCGCCGTCGCCTGGGGCCACGACAACCGCACCTGCTCCCTGCGCGTCGTCGGCCACGGCCGCTCCCTGCGCTTCGAGAACCGGCTGCCGGCGGCGACGTCAACCCGCACCTCGCCGTCGCCGGACTGGTGGCCGCAGGCCTGTACGGCATCGAGCGGAAGCTGGAACTGCCGGAGCCCTGCACGGGCAACGCCTACTCCGCCGACTACGCACACGTCCCCACCACCCTGCGCGAGGCCGCCGAACTCTGGGAGAACAGCCCCATCGCGCGGGCCGCCTTCGGCGACGAGGTCGTCGCGCACTACCGCAACATGGCCCGCGTCGAGCTGGAGGCCTTCGACGCGGCGGTCACCGACTGGGAGCTGCGCCGCTCCTTCGAACGCATGTGAGGCCCTTGGTGTCCGACCCGCTCACGTCCGACCCGCTCACCGCGGACCCGCTCACGGCGGACCCGTTCACGTCAGACCAGCTCCAGGTGCTCGATCCGGCCACCGAAGAGATCGTCGCCACCGTCCCCGCCGCCACCCGGGCCGACGTCCACGCCGCCGTCGTACGGGCCACCCGTGCCCAGGTCCGGTGGGCCGCCCTGGCGCCCGGTGACCGCGCCCGCCTGCTGCGCCGTTTCGCCGTCCAGGTCGACGAACACCTCGAGGAACTCGCGCAGCTGGAGGTCCGCGAGGCCGGACACACCGTCGGCAACGCCCGCTGGGAGGCGGGCAACGTCCGGGACCTGCTCGACTACGCGGCCGGGGGAGTGGAGCGGCTCACCGGGCGCCAGATCCCGGTTCCGGGCGGCCTCGACATCACGATCCTCGAACCGCTGGGCGTCGTCGGGGTCATCGCGCCCTGGAACTTCCCGATGCCGATCGCGGCCTGGGGCACCGCCCCGGCACTCGCCGCCGGCAACGCGGTGATCCTCAAGCCCGCCGAGACGACCCCGCTGACCGCCCTGCGACTGGCCGAACTCGCCCTGGCGGCGGGCCTGCCGGAGGATCTCCTCCAGGTGCTGCCCGGCCACGGCCCCGTCGCGGGCGACGCGCTGGTCGAGCATCCGGGGGTGGCCAAGATCGTCTTCACCGGTTCGACGGCCGTGGGCAGACGGGTGCTGGCGAAGGGCAGCGACCTGCTCAAGCGCGTCACCCTCGAACTCGGCGGCAAGAGCCCCAACATCGTCTTCGCCGACGCCGACATCGAGGCCGCCGCCGCGGCGGCTCCCATGTCCTTCCTCGACAACTCCGGCCAGGACTGCTGCGCCCGCACCCGCATCCTCGTCCAGCGCTCCGTCTACGACCGCTTCCTGGACCTCCTCGCCCCCGCGGTCGAGTCGGTCAGGGTCGGCGACCCGGCCGACGAGAGAACCGACATGGGGCCGCTGATCTCCAAGGCCCAGCTGGACAGGGTGCGTTCCTACGTGACGGACGACCTGGCCGGCATCCGCGGCAAGGCTCCCGAGGGGCCCGGCTTCTGGTTCCCGCCCACCGTCCTGACCGGCGTCGACCCCGGCGCGCGCGTGGCCGTCGAGGAGGTCTTCGGCCCGGTCGCCGTCGTCCTGCCCTTCGAGGACGAGGCGCAGGCGGTCGAACTCGCCAACGCCACCGACTACGGCCTCTCCGGCTCCATCTGGACCCGCGACGTCGGCCGCGCCCTGCGCGTCTCGCAGGCCGTCCGCGCGGGCAACCTGTCCGTCAACTCCCACTCCAGCGTCCGCTACTGGACCCCGTTCGGCGGTTTCAAGCAGTCCGGCATCGGCCGCGAACTCGGCCCCGACGCCCTGACCGCCTTCACCGAGACCAAGAACGTCTTCATCAGCACGGAGGGCCCCGCACAGTGACCAGAGAGATCATCTGCCGTCGGCTCGTCGGCCGCACCGCCGTCATCACCGGGGCGGGCAGCGGCATCGGCCTCGCCACCGCGCGCCGCCTCGCCTCGGAGGGCGCGCACGTCGTCTGCGGCGACATCGACGAACCCCGCGGCAAGGCCGCCGCCGAGGAGGTCGGCGGCCTGTTCGTGAAGGTCGACGTCACCGACCCCGACCAGGTCGAGGCGCTGTTCAAGGCGGCGTACGACACCTACGGCAGCGTCGACATCGCCTTCAACAACGCCGGCATCTCACCTCCCGACGACGACTCCATCCTCGACACCGGCCTGGACGCCTGGAAGCGCGTCCAGGAGGTCAACCTCACCTCCGTCTACCTGTGCTGCAAGGCCGCCATCCCCTACATGCGGCGCCAGGGCAGGGGCTCCATCATCAACACGGCGTCCTTCGTGGCGAGGATGGGCGCCGCCACATCGCAGATCTCGTACACGGCCTCCAAGGGCGGCGTCCTCGCCATGTCCCGTGAACTGGGCGTGCAGTTCGCACGGGAGGGCATCCGCGTCAACGCCCTCTGCCCCGGACCGGTCAACACCCCGTTGCTCCAGGAACTGTTCGCCAAGGACCCCGAGCGGGCGGCCCGCCGCCTCGTGCACATCCCGGTCGGGCGGTTCGCCGAGGCCGACGAGATCGCCGCCGCCGTCGCCTTCCTGGCCAGCGACGACTCCTCCTTCGTCAACGCCAGCGACTTCCTGGTCGACGGCGGCATCTCGGGGGCGTACGTCACGCCGCTGTAGGCCGCGTCCTACAGTGCGGGGATGAGCATGAGGCCCCCGCCCGGCTGGTACGGCGACCCGACGGCCCCGCATCAGGAACGCTGGTGGGACGGCACGACCTGGACCGACCACCGGCGCACCCCGCAGAGCCTGGCCGCGCGGGTGGCGCCGGTGGTGCCGGAGCAGGGCTTCGGACCGCCGGTACCGGCTGTGACACCGGTTTCCGGTGGTTTCGGACCGCCCGCGGGTCCAGGCCACTCCTCGTCCGGTGGCGGTGGCGGTGGTGGCCGCCGGTCCCGGCCCGTCGCGCTGACGGTCGTCGCGGCCGTCCTCGTCGCGGCGGTCGTGACCGCAGCCGTCGTGCTGCGCGGGAACGACGGCGCCGGCACCGAACCCGACGCGGCCCCGCCGGCCGCCACCCACTCGGCGCCCGCGACGAACCCGGACGCCTCCCCCTCCGCACCCTCCACCGACCCGTCCGCCAGCCCGTCGACCGACCCTTCCGTCGTCGTCGACGAGCTGAACGGCATCACCCTCCCGCTGCCCGAGGGCTGGGTTCTCCCCGAGCACGTCGCCGAACCCGACGTCGTCATGACCACCGACGGCACCTACGACTGTCCGGGCGGAGGGGTCTGCCGCCACGGCCGGGTCATCTGCCGCACCGTCACCGACACCAGCGAGACCTCGCCCAGGGCACTGGCCGAGGCGGACATCGCCGACGCGGCGACGACGCCTACGACCGCGACCTCGTCGGCCGGAGCCACTTCGGCGGCATCGAGTCGCACCAGGTGGTGGCGGCCGGGCCGGTCGCGGTCGCCGGCCGCGCCGGGTACTACGTCCGCTGGCGGGTGACGACGGCCGAGGGGCCGGGCGGCTACGTCCAGTCCCTGGTCTTCCCGTCCACCGTCGGCACCGAGGCCCCCGTCCTCGTCCGGTACGTCTTCGACGCGGGCCAGGACGGCCCGCCGCTCGCCGACATGGACCGCATCACCAAGGGCATCCGCCCGGTGGGCGACGCGGACACGGGCGGCGGGGTCGGCAGCGGCCTCGGACCGACGCCGTGAGCCGACCGCCGCCGCACGTGCCGAACGCCGCTGAGCGGTCTAGAGGAACGTCTGCCCCTCGCCCCGGTACGTCGGCACCGTCGCCGTCACCGCGTCCCCCTCGACCAGGCGCAGCACGTCGAACCGCTCGCACAGCTCACCGGCCTTCGCGTGCCGGAACCACACCTTGTCGCCGATCAGCAGATCGTCGGCGGGGGAACCGAGCAGCGGGGTCTGCACCTCACCGGGTCCCTCCTGCGGGTCGTAGCGCAGTCCCTCAGGCAGATACGGCACCGGCAGCCGGTCGGGTCCTGCGGCCCCGGAGGCGGGGTAGCCGCCGCCGAGGATGGTGACGACGCCGACGCCCGGCCGCCGCACGACGGGCTGGGCGAACAGGGCGGCCGGACGGCCGCTGAAGGACGTGTAGTTGTCGAACAGACGCGGCACGTACAGGCCCGAGCCCGCCGCGATCTCGGTGACCGCGTCCTCCGCGGCGGTGTGCTGCACACTGCCGGTGCCGCCGCCGTTCACGAACTCCAGGTCCGGCACCACGGCCCGCACCGCGCGCACCACCGCGGCACGCCGCTCGACGAGTTCGCGGCGGGCGGTGGCCTGCATCAGCCGGATCGCACGGGACCGGAAGGGCCGTCCGGCCAGCGAGTCGCCCACCCCCGCGATGTGTCCCTCGTAGGCCATGATCCCCACCAGCCGGAACCCGGGCCGCCGGGCCACCGCCCGTGCCACGTCGGCGACCTGGGCGGGTGAGTGCAGCGGGGAGCGCAGCGCGCCCACCCGCATCCGCCCGCCCAGCAGCCTCAGCGAGGTGTCCAACTCCAGGCAGACCCGCACCACTTCGTGTCCGTCGCCGCGCGCGGAGTCGATGAGGTCGAGCTGGGCGACGTCGTCGACCATCACGGTCACGGCGGCGGCCAGCTTGGGGTCACCGGCCAGTTCCGCGAAGCCGGAGCGGTCGGCCGAGGGGTAGGCGAGCAGGACGTCGTCGAAGCCCGACCGGGCCAGCCACAGGGATTCGGCCAGGGTGAAGGACATGATGCCCGCGAAACCGTCCTTCGCCAGGACGCGTTCCAGCAGGGCCCGGCAGCGGACGGACTTGCTGGCGACCCGGACCGGCTTCCCGCCCGCCCGGCGGACCAGGTCGTCCGCGTTGGCGTCGAATGCCTCCAGGTCCACGATGGCGAGAGGGGCGTCGAGATGGGCGGTGGCCCGGTCGTACCGGGCCCGGTCGGCGGCGCGCGCAGTCATGGACGCAGCCTGCCAGACCCGATTACCGCAGGGTAGGGGGACGTTCCGGGCAGATGCCCCGGGGGCGCGGACTGGTTCCCGTTCGCGCAGGAACAAGCCGTAGAGTGACGCGCACGCACGGAGGACCGCTCCGGCCGGGCACCCGTGCCGGGATGCCGGTCCGCCCGTGCGGGTATGCGTGCCCAGGAAGGACCGGCGTGTCCGCACCGGGGCCGCCCGGGCGAGGAGAGCGGCCCGCGCAGGACAACGACGGCGCGGGCACGAGGAAACGGGGGGTGCATGAGCACGGAAGCACGCCGCGCCTCGATCCCCCCCGCGCCCGGCGACCCCCCCC
>NZ_MPOH02000015.1:484415-490939 GCF_001896135.2 Streptomyces phaeoluteigriseus | reverse complement strand
ATCCCCCCCGCCGCCGGTACCGCCTGGGCGCCGCTCCCGCGTACCTGGGCTCCCGCGCCCGGGCAGCACCGGGACGGGCTGTCCACCGCCGTTCCCGGGCGGCACCCGGAGGAGGACGCGCGGCCCGCCTGGAGTCCCGCCACGCCCCTGCGGCATCCGGACTTCGACGCCCCGCCCCCGGCCGCCGAGGCCGGGCCCGATCCGGCGCTGTCGTGGAGTGCCCCGATGACGCCGGGCGGCGCACCGGGTGCCACGCGGCCCGTCGTGACGTTCGCGCGGCCCGAGGGGTACGGCGACACCCCACGCGCGGCGGGCTGGACGAAACTGCGCGGGCACACCGTAGCGGCGGCCGCCTGTGTGGTCCTCGGACTCGGCCTCATCGGCGGTGCGGTGACCGGCAGTTGGCTCCTCGGCGGCCCCGCGGACGCGGGCGAGCCGGGTGTCTACGCCACCGCGGGCGGCCTGTGGCACAACGTGCCGGTCGACCGGCTGTTCCCGCCCACCCTGGACGGACAGGGCGCGGGCCCCGGCGGCGCCGACCGCACCTGGACCCGGATCGCCGTCGCCCCGGACAGCGGCTGCGCCGACGCCTTCGACCCGCTGCTCGCCAAGGCCCTCGCCCCGGTCGGCTGCGCCCGTCTGCTGCGCGCGACCTACACCGACGCCACCCGCAGCCACGTCACCACGGTCGGCATGCTGTTCACCAAGGCCGACGCGGCCGGCATGCGCGCCCTCGACACCAGGTTCGACAAGGAAGGCCTGGCCCGCCGCACCGACCTGATGCCCCGTTCGTACGCCGCGAAGGGCACGGTCGCCGCCGCCTTCGGTGACGGGCAGCGCGCCTCGTGGACGGTGTCCGTCCTCACCGACGCCCCCGTCGTCGTCTACGCCGTCTCCGGCTGGGCCGACGGCCGTACGGTCGCCACCCCGCAGTCCGCCGTGGAGGCCATCGCGTCCGGTGCCACCACCGCCGTTGCCCAGGCGGGCCTGGGCAACGAGGCGAAGGGCCTCGCCGACCGCATCGAGCGCGGCCTGCGCAAGGCCGCCGTATCGCCTTCGGAGCCACCCTCATGAGCGGTCGCGGAATCCGCCGGGCCGGCGTGCTGAGCTGTCTGCTGGCCGCCGCGGTCGCCCTGGTGCCGCCCACCACCGCGTACGCGGACGGCATCCGGGCCAAGCAGTGGGCCCTGGAGGCCCTGCACACCGAAGAGGTCTGGCAGACCACCAAGGGCGGGGGCGTCACCGTCGCCGTCCTGGACACCGGCGTCGAGTCCGACCACCCCGACCTCGACGGCAACGTCCTGACCGGCAAGGACATGGTCGGCTTCGGCGCCGGGCCCGGCGACCGCGCCTGGGCCCGCCACGGCACCGCGATGGCCGGCATCATCGCCGGTCACGGCCATGGCTCCGGCAACGGCGACGGTGTCATGGGCATCGCCCCGGAGGCGAAGATCCTCCCCGTGCGGGTGATCCTGGAGGACGGCGATCCCTCCCGCACCAAGGCTCGCAACACCCGCGGCAACGCCCTCGCGGAAGGCATCCGCTGGGCCGCCGACCAGGGCGCCGACGTCATCAACCTCTCCCTCGGCGACGACTCCGCCTCCGCCCACCCCGAACCCGCCGAGGACGAGGCCGTCCAGTACGCGCTGAAGAAGGGCTCGGTCGCGTCGCCTCGGCCGGCAACGGCGGCGAGAAGGGCGACCGCGTCTCCTATCCGGCGGCCTACCCGGGCGTCATCGCCGCGACCGCCGTCGACCGCTACGGCACCCGCGCCTCCTTCTCCACCCGCCGCTGGTACGCCACGGTCAGCGCCCCCGGCGTCGACGTCGTCATCGCCGACCCGGACCACAAGTACTACGAGGGCTGGGGCACCTCGGCCGCCGCGGCCTTCGTCTCCGGCGCCGTCGCCCTCGTCAGGGCCGCCCACCCGGACCTGACCCCGGCGCAGATCAAGAAGCTGCTGGAGGACACCGCCCGCAACTCTCCCACCGGGGGCCGCGACGACTCCCGCGGCTTCGGCTTCATCGACCCGGCCGCCGCGGTCAGGGCCGCCGACGGCCTCGCGCCCGAAGGCCTGCGCTCGGCGGCGTACGGCGAGGAGTACTTCGGTCCCGGCCCGGACGAGGAGAGCGCCGACGACGACGCCTCGGGCTGGGCCGGCCCGCTCGCGGGCGCCACCGGGGGAGTACTGCTGGTGGCCGCAGTGGCCCTGTGGCGGGGCCGCCGCACCGGCGACCGCGAGGAGCGCCGGCAGCAGTACGACGCCTTCTGAGCCCCGAGACGCCCCGGCCCGGTCAGGCGTCCGTGAACGCCGACATCGCCGCCTTCGCCGCCGCCTCCACCAGCGCGATGCCCTTCGCCTGCGTCGCGTTGCCGTCCGAGAGGACGGCCACCAGGTAGTCGTGCCCGCCGGACGTCACCCGCCCGATGCTGTTGACGTCCCACAGCCCCGTCGCCGTACGCGGCAGCCAGCCGTTCTTCAGGGCCCACGCGGAACCGTCGGCGGCCGCCGAGACACCCCAGTGCTGGTCCGCCGCGATCTGCCCCATCAGCCCCTGGAGGTACGTGCGCGAGGCCTCGCTCAGCTCCGAGTCGGCGCCGAAGACCTGCCGCAGCAGCGTCAGTTGGTCGGCGGCGGTGGTCCGGGTCAGCCCCCACAGCACGCCGTCGCCGCCCTCGGTGCCGGTGAGCCCGAACCGCTCGTTCGCCGCCTCCAGCCCGGCCGCGCCGCCCACGGAGTTCCACAGCGCCGTCGCGGAGTCGTTGTCGCTGTTCTCGATCATCGCGGTCGCGTACGCCTTCTCCCGCGCCGTGAGGTGCCGGCCGGCGTCCTGCGCCTGGAGCAGCAGCGTCGCCAGGATGTCCACCTTGACGATGCTCGCCGTGTCGAAGGCACCCGTGCCGAAGACGGCACTCACCCCGGAGTCCACGTCGAGCACGGCCACGGACACCCGCGCCCCGTCCGGCACGGTCACCGACGCCATCGCCTTCGCCAGCAGGGCGTCGCGGTCCACCACGGACGCCGCCGCCTGAGACGCGGACTGCGACGCGGACCGGATCACGGGCTCCACCGACACCTCCCCGCCCGCCGACGCAGAGGACGTCGGCGTCGCCGACGGCACGGCGCCAGGGCCCGAGTGCGCCTGCGCCGTCACGTAGACGGTCCCGGCCGCCGAGGCGCCCAGGACGGCCACCGAGACGAGCGCCCGGTGGAGAAGGGGACGACGGTGACCGGAGGGACGAGCGCGGCCGCCGTGGCGTGCTCTGGAGGACTCCATGTCCCTGATGCTGGTGGCGCCGACTGTGCGTCCTGTTAGACGCGGGTTAGATGTACGTCAGGGATGCCTGAGAAACCTGTGAAAGCGGTCTCCGCCGTGTTTCCGGCCCCGCACAACCCCAGCATTTTCCCCCCGATAGGGTCGGTGACCGTGGCGAACAAGAACATTCCCGACCCCGGCTTCTCCGACGACGACGGCTCGGCCGACCCGGCGCTGAGCGCGGCGCTCGCCGCCTGGGCCGAGGACCGCACCGCCGTGGCACCCGTGCTGGAGGCGCTCAGGGGAGCCCGGCTGCTCGTTCCCGTCGTCGCCGTGCTGGGGGAGGTCGAGGAGGACGCCAACGGGCTGCGCCGCGAGAAGACCAGCGACATGGCCGTACCGACCCTGAGGGCCGGTGACCGCACGGCCCTGCCGGCCTTCACCTCCACCGCGTCCCTCGCCCGCTGGGACCCGCAGGCCCGCCCGGTCGCCGTACCCCTGCACCAGGCCCTGCGGGCGGCTGCCCACGAGAAGGCCGACACGGTCGTCCTCGACCTGGCCGGACCGGTCGCCTTCGAGGTGACCGGGTCCGCCCTGCTGGCGCTCGCCGAGGGCCGCACGACCACCGACCCGCTGGCCGACCCGGCGGTCGTCGAGGCGGTACGGGCCGCGGTGGCCGCCGAACCAGCGGTCCTGCGCGCCCACCTGCTGCCCGGCCAGGCCGACGGCACCCTCGCCCTCGTCCTCGCCCCGGACGCCGCTCCCGCCGAAGCGGCGCAGGCTGTGGCGAGGCGCATCGCCGCCGACGAAACACTGAGGGCCCGCCTGGTGCGTGGCCTCGACCTGGCACTCCTGCCGGCCGGAACCACCCCACCGGGCGAGCCCCTCCACGTACGCGACTGATCCGAACGGAACTCCCTAGCCGTAGACCGGCCCGGTGTACTTCTCGCCCGGACCCTGGCCCGGCTCGTCCGGGACGAGGGAGGCCTCGCGGAAGGCCAGCTGGAGCGACTTGAGGCCGTCGCGCAGTGGTGCCGCGTGGAAGGAGCTGATCTCGGTGGTGCTCGCGTCCAGCAGGCCGGCGAGGGCGGTGACCAGCTTGCGGGCCTCGTCCAGGTCCTTGTACTTGTCGCCCTCGTCGGTCAGACCGAGCTTCACGGCGGCCGCGCTCATCAGGTTGACGGCGACCGTCACGATCACCTCGACCGCCGGGACCTCGGCGATGTCGCGGGTCATCTCGTCGAAACCGGCGGTGCCGGAGGGCTCGGGGCTGTCCGAGGGGGAGGTCTCACTCATGCCCCACACGATAGGGCCCGCCGTATGCCCTCTTGACAGCAGGAGGCGGGAGACACCGGATTCGCGCACGCATGAACGAGCTGCTAATCTCGTGTAACGACCGGTCGGACACGCGTGCCCTTCAAGCAGGCGGATCCGGCCCACAAGTGGAGGCTCCGAACTCCCACCCGACCACCCTCCGGGGCGGCGGGTCACCCCGGTCAGGCGGCCCCCATCGTTCCGTACGGACGATGGAGTCGCCCGGTAGTGCGCCCCGCGATCCTTGCGGCGGTGCTCCGGTAGTGCTTGGAGCCCCGCGTGTGATCGTTGGGGCATTTTTTGTGCTTCGGCGTGGTTGTGAACCAATCGAACACAGACGTTACGCGGCCGTTCGCCAGACTGCCGTGTGGTGCTACCGAGGAGGATCCATCAGCGCCGAGCCCCGCATCAACGACCGGATTCGCGTTCCAGAGGTGCGACTTGTCGGTCCCAGTGGCGAGCAGGTCGGCATCGTGCCGCTCGCGAAGGCACTGGAGCTTGCCCAGGAGTACGACCTGGACCTGGTCGAGGTGGCGGCAACCGCCCGCCCCCCCGTGTGCAAGCTCATGGACTACGGGAAGTTCAAGTACGAGTCGGCCATGAAGGCCCGTGAAGCGCGCAAGAACCAGGCGCACACGGTCATCAAGGAGATGAAGCTCCGGCCGAAGATCGACCCGCACGACTACGACACCAAAAAGGGTCACGTCGTCCGGTTCCTCAAGCAGGGCGACAAGGTCAAGATCACGATCATGTTCCGCGGTCGTGAGCAGTCCCGCCCCGAACTGGGCTACCGACTGCTGCAGCGTCTCGCGGAGGACGTCCAGGACCTCGGGTTCATCGAGTCGAACCCGAAGCAGGACGGCCGAAACATGATCATGGTTCTCGGTCCGCACAAGAAGAAGACCGAGGCGATGGCCGAGGCTCGTCAGGCTCAGGAAGCCCGCAAGGCCGAAGCGAAGGCCAACCCGGGCCGCTCACAGAACGCCGCGGACTCCGACGCCGTGAACGCCGAGGAGTCGGACGGGTCCGAGGGTTCCGTGGAGTCCACGGAGACCCGGTCCGCCGAGGCCTCCGCCGAGGCGTGACCCCCCAGGGCGTCAGTCCCAGGACGTAACCGATACAAGCGACGCTCCACCTGTGCCCGGTTTTCACGACCGGGCACCGGAGCGCCACCGACGAGGAGATAACGGCGCTATGCCGAAGAACAAGTCGCACAGCGGTGCCAGCAAGCGCTTCAAGATCACCGGCTCCGGCAAGGTGCTCCGTGAGCGCGCCGGCAAGCGCCACCTGCTCGAGCACAAGTCGTCGCGCGTGACGCGTCGCCTCACCGGCACTGCCGAGATGGCCCCGGGCGACGCCAAGAAGATCAAGAAGCTTCTCGGCAAGTGACGTACGGGCGCCTTGCCGCCGTACGTACGTCTGAACCGGGACCCAATCGTTTCCGGGCCGTGTGAGTCCCACCACGGCCCCGCTACAAGGAGTTAAAAGTGGCACGCGTCAAGCGGGCAGTCAACGCCCACAAGAAGCGCCGGGCGATCCTCGAGGCGGCCTCCGGCTACCGCGGTCAGCGTTCGCGCCTGTACCGCAAGGCCAAGGAGCAGGTCACCCACTCGCTGGTCTACAACTACAACGACCGCAAGAAGCGCAAGGGTGACTTCCGTCGGCTGTGGATCCAGCGCATCAACGCCGCTGCCCGCGCCAACGGCATCACGTACAACCGCTTCATCCAGGGTCTGAACGCCGCGAGCATCGAGGTCGACCGCAAGATCCTGGCGGAGCTGGCCGTCAACGACCCGACCGCGTTCGCCGCGCTCGTCGAGGTCGCCCAGAAGGCGCTGCCGTCGGACGTGAACGCGCCGAAGGCTGCGTGACGCTGCGCCGGCTGAGCCGGAAGTGACATGACTCGACCCGCAGGCGAACCCGCCTGCGGGTCCGAGTGCGTCCGGCCCCGGT
>NZ_MPOH02000015.1:429619-484315 GCF_001896135.2 Streptomyces phaeoluteigriseus | reverse complement strand
GTTCCGCCGACCCACCGAAGGTGAAGATGCCCGCCACCCCGACCTCATCTCCCCCGCTCGCCCCGCGTCTCCGCCGCCAGGCGCCTCGCGCGGCGGAACTTCCGGGGGAAGGAGCGGCTGTCCTCGCGGAAGGCCCGCAGGCCGTACGGGAGGCGGCCGCGCACCCGGACACCCTCGTGGAACTCTTCGCCACCCCCGAGGCCGCGGAGCGCCACGCCGACATCATCGGCGAGGCCCGGGAGGCCGGCGCCCGCGTCCACCTCGCCGACGGGCAGGTCATCGAGGACATCTCCACCACCGTCACCCCGCAGGGCCTCGTGGGCGTGTGCCGGTTCATCGACACCCCCTTCGACGACATCCTCGCCGCCCGTCCGAAGCTCGTCGCGGTCCTCGCGCACGTCCGCGACCCCGGCAACGCCGGCACCGTCCTGCGCTGCGCCGACGCGGCCGGCGCCGACGCCGTCGTCCTCACCGACGCCTCCGTCGACCTGTACAACCCCAAGGCCGTACGCGCCTCGGTCGGCTCGCTCTTCCACCTGCCGGTCGCCGTCGGCGTGCCCGTCGAGCGGGCCGTCGCAGGCCTCAGGGACGCCGGCGTGCGCATCCTCGCCGCCGACGGCGCGGGCGAGGACGACCTCGACGACGAGCTGGACGAGGGCACCATGGGCGGCCCCACGGCCTGGGTCTTCGGCAACGAGGCCTGGGGGCTGCCGGAGGAGACCAGGGCCCTCGCGGACGCCGTCGTGCGCGTCCCGATACACGGGAAGGCCGAGAGTCTGAACCTCGCGACCGCCGCGGCCGTATGTCTCTACGCGTCGGCCCGTGCACAGCGCGCCTCCGGAGGGTGCCGCTCCGTCACCGAGAGCTAGTAGGGTGACCAGCTCGGGGGTCCTCGTCTGGGAGGTGGGACACGGGGATGAGTGTCGGCACGAGCAGGGCGCCGGGAGCCAGTGGACCGGAGCGCCCGCCCGGGGCCCGACCGGCCGGTGACCTCGCCGGACCCGGTATCGACCCCGACGACCTGCCCGACGGGCTGGTCGTCGCCGACGAGCACGGGTACGTCGTCTGCTTCAACGCCGCCGCCGAGCGCATCACCGCCGTCCCCGCCGCCGAAGCACTCGGGCAGCGGCTCGACAAGGCCCTGCCGCTGGAGGACCTCGAAGGCCGGCGCTGGTGGCAGCTGACCGACCCGTACAGCGGCCTCGCCATCCGGGTGGGCCAGCCCGAGCGGAACCTGCTGCTGCCCGGCGGGCGCGAGGTCCTCGCCTCCGCCCGGTACGTCCGCAGCGGGCCCACCGGCCCCGTCCGCCGCGTCGTCGTCTCCCTCCGCGACACCGAGGCCCGCCGCCGCACCGAGCGCAGCCACGCCGAGCTGATCGCCACCGTCGCCCACGAGCTGCGCTCCCCCCTCACCTCCGTGAAGGGCTTCACCGCCACGCTCCTCGCCAAGTGGACGCGCTTCACCGACGACCAGAAGCGGCTGATGCTGGAGACGGTCGACGCCGACGCCGACCGCGTCACCCGGCTCATCGCCGAGCTGCTCGACATCTCCCGGATCGACTCGGGCCGGCTGGAGCTGCGTCGCCAGCCCGTCGACATGGGCGCCGCCGTCGGCCGGCACATCCAGGCCTACGTCGCCGCAGGCCAGCCCGCCGACCGGTTCCTGCTGCGGATCCAGCAGCCGCTGCCCGCCCTGTGGGCCGACCCGGACAAGGTCGACCAGGTGCTCAGCAACCTCATCGAAAATGCGGTGCGCCACGGCGAGGGAACCGTCACCATTGACGTCACGCCCGCCCGGTCCCCCCGCGAAGGGGAGGACACCGGCACGTCGGTCATCGTGAGCGACGAGGGCACCGGCATCCCGGAGGAGTCCATGAACCGCGTCTTCACCCGCTTCTGGCGGGGCAGCAAGCGCGGCGGGACGGGCCTCGGGCTGTACATCGTCAAGGGCATCGTCGAAGCCCACGGCGGTGTCATCACGGTCGGCCGCGCCCCCGGCGGCGGCGCCGAGTTCCGATTTACGTTGCCCGTGGCGGTCCCGGCCTATCTGGCCTAGCCCCGCGGGCGCATCCGTTCGTCCGTACCCCGTTAGACTCGGCCTTTGGCACCTTTGTGTCCCATGGACGGCCCTCCGAGTGAGTCGGTGACGGGGACCTTCAGCCAGCCAATCGGAAGCACGGGAAGAGATGTCGGCACCGAATAAGTCGTACGACCCTGTAGAGGTCGAGGCCTTGAAACCGGAAGAGATCGAGCGCATGCGGGACGAGGCGCTCGCCGCCTTCGCCGCCGCGGACTCCCTCGACGCACTCCAGGAGGCCAAGGTCGCCCACACCGGCGGCGCCTCCCCGCTGGCCCTCGCCAACCGCGAGATCGGCGCACTGCCCCCGCACGCGAAGGCCGCCGCCGGCAAGCTCGTCGGCCAGGCCCGCGGCGCGGTGAACAAGGGCCTCGCCGCCCGGCAGGAGGAACTGGAGGCCGACCGCGACGCGCGCGTCCTGGTCGAGGAGGCGGTGGACGTCACACTGCCCTACGACCGCGTGCCGGCCGGCGCCCGCCACCCGCTCACCACGCTCTCGGAGCGCATCGAGGACGTCTTCGTCGCCATGGGCTACGAGGTCGCCGAGGGCCCGCAGGTCGAGGCCGAGTGGTTCAACTTCGACGCCCTGAACATCGGCCCGGACCACCCGGCCCGCGGCGAGGCCGACACGTTCTTCGTGAAGGGCCCCGGCGGCGGCACCGAGTCCGGTGTCGTGCTGCGCACCCACACCTCGCCCGTGCAGATCCGCTCGCTGCTCAGCCGTGAGCTGCCGGTGTACGTGATCTGCCCCGGCCGCGTCTACCGCACCGACGAGCTGGACGCCACGCACACGCCCGTCTTCCACCAGGTCGAGCTGCTCGCCGTGGACGAGGGCCTGACCATGGCCGACCTCAAGGGCACCCTGGACCACATGGTCCAGTCGCTGTTCGGCGAGGGCATGAAGACCCGGCTGCGCCCGAACTTCTTCCCCTTCACCGAGCCGTCCGCCGAGATGGACATGGTGTGCTACGTCTGCCGCGGCGAGTCCGTCGGCAACCCCGACCGGCCCTGCCGCACCTGCTCCAGCGAGGGCTGGATCGAGCTGGGCGGCTGCGGCATGGTCAACCCCAAGGTGCTGACCGCCTGCGGCGTCGACCCGGAGAAGTACAGCGGGTTCGCCTTCGGGTTCGGCATCGAGCGGATGCTGATGTTCCGCCACAACGTCGAAGACATGCGAGACATGGTCGAGGGTGACGTCCGGTTCACCCGGCCGTTCGGGATGGAGATCTGATGCGGGTCCCGCTTTCCTGGCTGCGGGAGTACGTCGACCTGCCGGCCACCGAGACCGGCCGTGACGTCCAGGCCAGGCTCATCTCGGCCGGCCTCGAGGTCGAGACCGTCGAGCAGCTCGGCCACGACCTCAAGGGCCCCCTCGTCGTCGGCCAGGTGCTGACCATCGAGGAGCTGGAGGGCTTCAAGAAGCCGATCCGCTTCTGCACCGTCGACGTCGGCCGGGCCAACGGCACCGGTGAGCCGCAGGAGATCGTCTGCGGCGCCCGCAACTTCGCCGTCGGCGACAAGGTCGTGGTCGTGCTTCCGGGCGCGGTCCTCCCCGGCAACTTCGCGATCGCCGCCCGCAAGACCTACGGCCGGACGTCCCACGGCATGATCTGCTCCGGCGACGAGCTGGGCATGGGCGACGACGGCAGCCACGGCATCATCGTGCTGCCGCCGGAGACCGAGGTCGGCCGGGACGCCATCGAGCTGCTCGAACTGGTCGACGAGGTCCTGGACATCGCCGTCACCGCCAACCGCGGCGACTGCCTGTCCATCCGCGGCGTGGCCCGCGAGACGGCCATCGCCTACGGCCTGCCGCTGCGCGACCCGGCCCTGCTCGACGTGCCCGCACCGAACGCCTTCGGCTACCCGGTGCAGGTCTCCGACCCGGTCGGCTGCGACCGCTTCACCGCGCGCACCGTCACCGGTCTGAGCCCCGAGGCCCGCTCCCCGATCTGGCTCCAGCGACGGCTCCAGAAGGTCGGCATGCGCCCGATCTCGCTCGCCGTCGACGTCACGAACTACGTGATGATGGAGGTCGGCCAGCCCCTGCACGCCTACGACCGCACCCTCGTCCAGGGCACCATCGGCGTCCGCCGCGCGGCCGAGGGCGAGAAGCTCGTCACCCTCGACGGCGTCGAGCGCACGCTGCACGCCGAGGACCTGGTCATCACCGACGAGCGCGGCCCGATCGGCCTCGCCGGTGTCATGGGCGGCGCCAACACCGAGATCGCCGACCACGCGGAATCCGAGGGGACGACCGACGTCGTCATCGAGGCAGCCCACTTCGACGCGGTCTCCGTCGCCCGGACGGCCCGCCGCCACAAGCTGTCCTCGGAGGCGTCCAAGCGCTTCGAGCGCGGTGTCGACCCGCAGGCGTCGTCGGCGGCGGCGCAGCGCACGGTCGACCTGCTGGTGCTGCTCGCCGGCGGTACCGCAGAGGCCGGGGTCACCGAGGTCATCGCCCCGTCCGCGCCGCACACCATCGCCGTCCCCGCCGACCACCCCGACAAGGTGGCGGGTGTCGTGTACGGCCGGGAGACCGTCGTACGACGGCTCCAGGAGATCGGCTGCGACGTGTACGGGCAGGACGAGCTGATCGTCACCGTGCCGTCCTGGCGTCCCGACCTCGGCGAGGGCAACGACCTCGCCGAGGAGGTCATCCGCCTGGAGGGTTACGAGAACCTGCCGTCCACACTGCCCAAGCCCCCGTCGGGCCGCGGCCTCACGCACCGCCAGCGGCTGCACCGCCGCGTCGGCCGCGCGCTGGCCGGTGCCGGCTACGTCGAGGCGCCGAACTACCCGTTCGTCGGCGAGCAGGTCTTCGACCAGCTCGGCCTCGACGCCGACGACCCGGCCCGCCGCGTCGTCAGGCTGACCAACCCGCTCAACGACGAGGAGCCCGCGCTCCGTACGTCGCTGCTGCCGGGCCTGCTCGCCGCCCTGCGGCGCAACGACGGCCGCGGCTCGCACGACCTGGCCCTCTTCGAGACCGGTCTGGTCTTCCTCCCCCGCGAGGAGCAGCGCGTCGCCGCGCAGCCGCCGGCCGACCGGCGACCGACCGACGAGGAGATCGCGGCGATCGACGCCGTGCTTCCCGAGCAGCCGCGCCATGTCGCCGCCGTCCTCGCGGCGCCCGCGAGCAGGCCGGCTGGTGGGGCAAGGGCCGCCCGGCCGACTGGGCCGACGCCGTCGAGGCGGCGCGGACGGTCGCCGGTGAGGCGGGCGCCGAACTGATCGTCCGCAAGGGCCAGTACGGGCCCTGGCATCCGGGCCGCTGCGCCGAGCTGGTCGTCGTCGCCGACGGCACCGAGCGGGTCGTCGGCCATGCCGGAGAGCTGCACCCGCGCGTGCTGAAGGCCCTCGGTCTGCCCGCGCGTACCTCGGCCATGGAGCTGGACCTGGACGTCCTGGAGCAGGTCGGCGACGACACGCCCCGAGCGCCGGGCATCTCCACGTTCCCCGTCGCCACGCAGGACGTCGCACTCGTCGTCGACAAGTACGTCCCGCACTCCGACGTCGAGGCCGCGCTGCGCGAGGGCGCCGGTGCCCTCCTCGAGGGAATCCGGCTGTTCGACGTGTACGAGAACGCGGAGCAGCTGGGGGACGGGCGGAAGTCGCTCGCGTACGCGCTGCGCTTCCGTGCGGGGGACCGGACGCTGACGGTCGACGAGGCGTCGGCCGCCCGGGACGCGGCGGTCGCCCTCGCGGGCGAGCGGACGGGCGCGGTGCTGCGCGGCTGAGTCCGTGTGCCGGGTGCGGCTCGTCCGCGGCCCCCCTGGGGGGTGCGGGGGCCGCAGCCCCGGCACCCCCCAGGGGCATCTCACCCGTTCGGGTGAGTTCCCCCCGGTGATCCGGTGCTCCGGGCCACGACGTCGACAGAATCAGACCGGCCTTACAGGGCCGGTCTGTCTGCGTTGTACGGGCCTAGATGGGGGGCCATCCGACATGTTCGGCATCAGGCGGCCGTTGCGCCGGGCCCTCTCGCTGGGGTTGCCCACGGCGTGGGGCGCCACGGCGGTCACCTACAAGATGACCTGCCCGCTGGCCCAGCAGGACGGGCTCGGCGCCAGGCTCGTCACCAGCGCCGTCTTCTTCGTCGTCGGCACCGGACTGATCCAGCATGTACGGCAGACGCTGCTGCGCGAGCTGAGACAGGCCCGCCGGGTCGCCGGGGCCGCCCAGAGCGTGCTGCTGCGGCCACCGCCGCCGCGCGTCGAGGGGCTGAACGTGGCCGCGGCACAGCTCTCCGCGGACCGCGGCGCCTCCATCGGCGGGGACCTGTACGAGGTCATCGCCACCGAGCACGGTGTGCGGGTCGTCATGGGCGACGTACGCGGGCACGGGCTCCCCGCGCTCGGGACCGTCGCCGCGCTCCTCGGCAGCTTCCGCGAGGCCGTGCACGACGAGCCGGAGCTGGACGGCGTCCTGCGCCGGCTGGAGCGCGCCCTCGCCCGGCATCTGCGGGAGCGCCACCGCGAGGAACATCCCGCGAGCGGCCGTCCGCCCGACACCCCGGTCGCCGAGGAGTTCGTCACCGTCCTGCTGCTGGAGATCGACGCGGAGGGCGGCGTACGGGCCCTGAACTGCGGGCATCCCTGGCCGTATCTGCTCCGGGGGACGGAGGCCGGGCCGCTGGCCCGCTCGGAACCGCTGCCGCCGCTCGGCCCGTTCCCGCTCCCGCCCGAGCTGCCGGCGACACCCTGCGGCCACCTCGGCAGGGGTGAGTCCCTGGTCCTCTACACGGACGGCGCGGAGGACGTGCGGGACACGAGGGGCCGCTACTTCCCGCTGGCGGAGACCCTGGCCAAGGCGGTTTACGACGACCCGGTCCCACCCGAGCAGATCCTGCGCACGGTCTTCGGCGCCCTCCTGCGCCACACGGCGGGCAGCCCGACGGACGACGCCGCGCTACTGGTCCTTCGCAACGAACGCGCACACCCCGCGACCAGCCACGACGCGCCCCCGGGCGACAACCTCCCGATGACCCGACACGACCACGACGTGACGACGACATGACGACGACGCGTGAACTGCCGGGCCGCCGTTTGATGAGGGGGAGCCGACGGCCCGGCGACCTCTTGCGAGGCATCTCAGTCAACCGGCCCGGCACGCTCCGCGACAGCGCGCGCACGCTGTGGATTCGCGTACTCCGTTCACACCCCGTGTGAAGACGCACCGGCTACCGTGAGTGGCGCCGTCGGCACCGAACCATCCGGGGGGCACCTCATGCAGCCCAACACCCTGCTCGACGCGGTACTGGACGAGGCGGGCATCTCGCACGCGGGCCTCGCCGCGCACGTGAACCAGGCGGGCCGTGCCCGCGGGCTCGCGCTGCGCTACGAGCACACGGCCGTCGCCCGCTGGCTGAAGGGCCAGCGTCCGCGCGGACAGGTGCCCGACCTGATCTGCGAGGTGCTCGCCCGCCGGCTGCGCCGGCCCGTCACCCTCGACGACATCGGCCTCGGCGTGCCCGGCGAACCCTCGGCCCCGCACGGCACCTCGCTGTCCGGTTTCGTCGAGCGGGCCACCGCCCTGTGGCGCTCCGACGAACAGCAGCGCCCGCACGTCCTGGGCGCCCCCGCGGTCACCGGCACGCCCGCCGTGATGCCCGTCTGGGAGTGGGAGAACCCGCCCGAGGACGTCGACGTCTCGCGCGGCGGCCGGCACCGGGTCACCTCCGCCGACATCGGGACCCTGCGCGCCGCCCGGGCCCACTACGAGCAGATGTACCGCAAGGCCGGCGGTGTCGCGACCCGCAGCCGCATCGTCGGTTTCCTCAACGCGGAGGCGGCCCCCCTGCTGCGCGGCGGCTACACCGACGCGACGGGCCGCCAACTGCACCGGGCCACCGGCGGGTTGGTGGCGATCGCCGGCATCTGCGCGTACGACTCCGACGCGCACGGGCTCGCCCAGCGCTACTTCCACCAGGCGCTGCGGCTCGCGAAGGCCAGCGGGGACCGGGGGCTCGGGGCGTATGTGATCGCGCTGCTGGTCAACCAGGCGCTGTTCCTGCGGGAGTTCCGGCAGGCCGTCGCCTTCGCGGAGGCCGCGCTGCGTACCGTCGGCAAGGACGTCACCCCCGCCCTCGCCTCCGATCTGTGCGCGATGCAGGCGAAGGCGTACGCCCATCTCGGCGACGGCACGAGCGCCCTGGCGTGCATCCGGCGTGCCGAGGCCGCCGCCGAACGCATCCGGCGCGGCACGGAACCGGACGAGACGGGCTACGTCCAGCCCGGCCTGGTCAACGTCCAGGTGGCGGAGGCCCTGTTGTGCCTCGGCGACCTCACCGCGGCGGCGGAGCATGCCGAGGCCGCTGTCGGCACGCCGGCCCACGACCGGGGCCGGGTCCACCGGCTCGCCATGCTCAGCACCGTCGAACTGCGTCGGGGCGACGCCGACAAGGCGGTGGCCACCGCCGTGCTGATGGCCGAGCAGGCGCGGGGAATGGAGTCCCAGCGCGTGCGCGACAGACTCCGGGCGGTCCGCGAACACCTGGTGCGCAGCGGCTGCGCGGGCACGGCGGAGGCGGCGGAACTCATCGACGGCGCCCTGCGCGTACCGCTGTAGCGACCGCTGCCCCACGGTTCCTGCTGCGATATTGCCACCTACTCGACGGAAGGTGGCAGAACCGTGCAGTGGACGAAACAGAACGAACGAACTGTGTATGAAAACCGCTGGTTCAGGGTCAACCTCGCGGATGTCGGACTGCCGGACGGCCGGCATCTCGACCACTTCCTCATACGGCTGCGGCCCGTCGCGGTGGCCACGTGGTGAACCGGGCCAACGAGGTGCTCCTGCTGTGGCGGCACCGCTTCATCACCGACAGCTGGGGGTGGGAACTCGCCGCGGGCGTCGTCGAGGACGGCGAGGACATCGCCGTCGCGGCGGCCAGGGAACTGGAGGAGGAGACCGGCTGGCGGCCGGGTCCCCTGCACCACCTGATGAGCGTGGAGCCGGCCAACGGCCTCACCGACGCCCGGCACCACATCTACTGGTCGCAGGAGGGCCGGTACGTCGGGCATCCGGTGGACGACTTCGAGTCCGACCGCCGGGAATGGGTCCCCCTGAAGCTCGTGCCCGACATGGTGGCCCGGGGAGAGGTCCCGGCCGCCAACATGGCGGCGCCTTACTGCTCCTGCACCACCTCCGGCTCGGCCACGACACCGCGCGCTGAAACCGACCGCGGGGCGCGCACGGGCCCGGCACCGGGTGCGGTGCCGGGCCCGTGCGGGGCGCCGGGTGCGCTCAGCCGTAGGTGTAGAAGCCCGAGCCGGTCTTGCGGCCCAGCCGGCCCGCGTCCACCATGCGCTGGAGCAGCGGGGGAGCGGCGTACAGCGGCTCCTTGTACTCGTCGTACATGCTCTGCGCGACCGAGGCGACCGTGTCGAGGCCGATCAGGTCGGACAGCTTCAGCGGGCCCATCGGGTGGGCGCAGCCCAGCTCCATGCCGTTGTCGATGTCCTCGCGGCTGGCGATGCCGGTCTCGAACATCCGGATCGCGGAGAGCAGGTACGGGATCAGCAGCGCGTTGACCACGAAGCCCGAGCGGTCCTGGGCGCGGATGGCGTGCTTGCCGACCGTCTTCTCGGCGAACAGTTGCGCGCGGCTGATCGTCCCCTCGGACGTGGTCAGCGCCGGGATCAGCTCGACGAGCTGCTGCACGGGGGCCGGGTTGAAGAAGTGGATGCCGATGACCTGGTCGGGCCGCGAGGTGGCGACCGCCAGCTTCACCAGCGGGATGGAGGAGGTGTTGGAGGCCAGGATGGCGTCCGGGCGGGTCACGACCTGGTCCAGGACCTGGAAGATCTCCGTCTTGACCTGCTCGTTCTCCACGACGGCCTCGATGACCAGGTCGCGGTCGGCGAACTCGCCGAGGTCGGTGGTGAAGCTGAGGCGCGCCTGGGTGGCGTCCCGCTCCTCCTCGCTGATCTTGCCGCGTTCGGCGGCCTTGGCCAGGGAGTTGAACAGCCGGGTGCGGCCGAACTCCAGGGCCTCGCCGGTGGTCTCGGCGACCTTGACGTCGAGTCCGGCCCGCGCGCAGACCTCGGCGATGCCCGCCCCCATCTGGCCGCAGCCCACCACTCCGACGCGTTCGATGTCGGTCACATCGGTCCCTTTCACTGGCTGACTCCGGTCACTGCGCAGGTCTTCCGGGTCCCGGGGGCCTGCTCCGATCGTGCACGTTACTAGCAAGTATCGATGATCGATCGTCGGGGTGCGGGCATGCTGGGCGCGGAGACGATCCGTGACCGAGCGGATCCGCGGCGTATGTGGGGATGTGCGCGATGGGGCGACTGACTCGGCGGGCGTTCGCGCTGGGCGCGCTGTCGGCGTTCACGACGACGGACGCGGCGGCCGGCGCGGCCCGCGTCCCCTCCGGACGCGCCGCCGGTGGGCACGGGCGGGCCGTGGCGCAGATGCGGGGCGTATGGCTGGCCACGGTCGCCAACCGGGACTGGCCCTCGCGCGCCGGACTGACCGCCGCCCAGCAGCGCTCGGAACTGCTCGGACGGCTGGACCTGGCGGTCCGCGACCGCCTCAACACCGTGATCTTCCAGGTTCGGCCCACCGCGGACGCCCTGTGGCCCTCGTCCTACGAGCCCTGGTCGGAGGTGCTGACCGGGACCCAGGGCAAGGCGCCCGGCTGGGACCCGCTGGGCACGGCGGTCACGGAGGCGCACGCCCGCGGGCTCCAGTTGCACGCCTGGTTCAACCCCTACCGGGTCGCCATCCACGACGACCCGACCAGGCTCGTCGCCTCCCACCCCGCCCGCAGGCACCCCGACTGGGTGGTGCCGTACGGCGGGAAGCTCTACTACAACCCCGGCCTGCCGCAGGTCCGGGCGTTCGTGCAGGACGCGATGCTCGACGCGGTGCGGAAGTACCCGGTCGACGCCGTGCACTTCGACGACTACTTCTACCCCTATCCGGTGGCCGGCCAGACCTTCGACGACGACGCCGCCTACGACGCCCACGGCGGCGCCTTCCCCAACCGGGCCGCCTGGCGGCGCGACAACGTCGACCGGCTGGTGCGCGAGACCGCCGCCCGGATCAAGGCGGTCCGGCCCGCCACACAGTTCGGGATCAGCCCCTTCGGGGTGTGGCGCAACGCCTCCACCGACCCGCGCGGCTCGGACACGCAGGCGCTCCAGTCGTACGACGCCGTCCACGCCGACTCCCGCACCTGGGTGCGCGAGGGCTGGATCGACTACGTCGTGCCACAGCTGTACTGGAACATCGGGCTCCCGGCGGCCGACTACGCCGCACTCGTGCCCTGGTGGGCGGAGGTGGCGCGGGGCAGCAGGACGAGGCTGTACCTGGGGGAGGCGCTGTACAGGGCGGGCGATCCGACGCAGTCCGCGGCCTGGCAGGACCCGGCCGAGCTGTCCCGGCACCTCACCCTGGCGGCCGGTCATCCCGAGGTCCGCGGCCATGTCTTCTTCGCGACCGAGGACCTGCGCGCGGACCGGATCGGCGCGATGGCGCGGGTCGTCGCCGACCACTACGGGCAGCCGGCGACACCCCCGCGCTGACCTGCCGAACTACCGTGTCTCCTCGCCCCTGTGGCGGATCTCGGTGTCCGGTCCCGGCGAGCACACGCCCTCGTGCCCGTCCGCGAAGCGGACCCGGTAGGGAGGGTTGCCCTCCCGTCCCAGCACTTCGACGATCTCGCCGACCTTGTCGTGTTGCCCGACCACCCTGCCGTGCTGGACAAGCTGGTCGCCCGTGGTCGCACGCATCTGTGAGACCTCCTCACCGTGTGCGGGAGCAGCGGTCCGTGTCCTGTGGCCCCTGTCCTGGAGTCCGTCACTTCGAGTCTACGGCGCACCGCACCGGCCCAACCGGCGCGTGCCCGCCCTTCAACCGCGCGCCCGCTGGGTGACGGCGATGCAGACCAGGACGGCCGCGGCCGTCAGCGGAGCGGCGGGCGTGAGGTGCTCGCCCAGCAGCAGCACCGACCACACCAGTGTGAGCAGGGGCTGGGCCAACTGCAACTGGCTGGCCTTGGGGATGCCGATGGCGGCCATGCCCCGGTACCAGACGACGAGTCCGAGGAACTGCGAACCCGCCGCCACCCACAGCAGCCCGGTCACACTGTGCGCGGTCAGCCGGACCGGCTCGTGGGCGAGGGCGAGGGCCGCGGCGGGCACGGCCAGCGGCAGACAGAACACCAGCGCCCAGCCGATGACCTGCCAGCCCGGCATCACCCGGGCCAGCCGGCCGCCCTCGGTGTAACCGGCCGCGCACACCAGCAGCGCGCCGAAGAGGTACACGTCGGCCGTGGTGAGGGCGCCGCCGCTCTGCCGCACGGTGAAGGCGACCACCGCGCCCGCGCCGGCCAGCGCCGCGGCCCAGAAGGTGCGGGAGGGGCGGGAGCCGACGCGCAGGGCCGACAGCAGGGCGGTCGTCAGGGGCAGCAGACCGACCACGACGGCCGCGTGCGCGGTGGAGGACGTCTGCAGGGCGAGGGTGCTCAGCAGCGGGAAGCCGACGACGACACCGGCGGCCACGACGGCGAGCCCCGCCCAGTGCCGCCGGCCGGGCAGCGGCACCCGCAGGGCGAGCAGGCAGCCGCCCGCGATGAGCCCGGCCAGCACGCTGCGGACGGCGACCAGTGCCCAGGGGCCGAAGCCCTCCAGGCCCCAGGCGGTGGCGGGGAAGGTGAGGGAGAAGGCGCCGACGCCGAGAGCGGCCTGCAAGGTGCCGAAGCCGCTCGGCCGCGGGGCGGTGACCGCTATCGCGGGGAGGGTAGTAGCGCTACTCTGTGTCTTCATGCATGAGCGTAGCAGTGTGGGCGAACTGGCAGAGCGACTGCGTAGCGAGCTGGACCGCTACTCTCCCGGTGGAAAGCTGCCGTCGAGCCGTGCCCTCGTCGAGCGGTTCCGGGTGAGCCCGGTGACCGTCTCGCGGGCCCTCGCGCAGCTCGCTGCCGAAGGGCTGGTGGTCACCCGGCCCGGCGCCGGGGCCTTCCGGGCCCGCCCCCGCCCGGCGACCCCGTCGGCCGGCGACACCTCCTGGCAGGAGGTCGCGCTGAGCGCCGAGGGCGCCGACCTCGTGCCCCGCTCGGTGGACGCATCCGGGGTCACCGTCACCCTCGCCGCTCCGCCGCCCGGCGTCATCGAGTTCAACGGCGGCTATCTGCACCCCTCCCTGCAACCGGAACGCGCCATGTCGGCGGCCCTGTCACGGGCCGGGCGACGCCCCGGCGCCTGGGGACGGCCGCCCGTCGAAGGCCTACCGGAACTGCGTGAGTGGTTCGGGCGGGCCATCGGCGGCGCGGTCACCGCCGCGGAGGTGCTCGTCAGCTCCGGCGGCCAGACCGCGCTCACCACCGCCCTGCGCGCCCTGGCCCCGCCCGGCGCCCCCGTGCTCGTCGAGTCGCCGACGTACCCGGGCATGCTGGCGATCGCCCGGTCCGCGGGCCTGCGTCCGGTACCGGTACCGGTCGACCCCGACGGGGTGAAGCCGGAGCTGCTCGCCGACGCCTTCCGCGCGACCGGCGCCCGGGTCTTCGTCTGTCAGCCGCTGTTCCAGAACCCGACCGGCGCCGTCCTGGCCCCGGCCCGGCGCGGTGAGGTGCTGCGCATCGCCCGCGAGGCGGGCGCCTTCGTCGTCGAGGACGACTTCGTGCGGCGGCTCGCGCACGAGGACGCCGGGCCGCTGCCCCGCCCGCTCGTCGCCGACGACCCCGACGGCGTCGTCGTGTACGTCGGTTCGCTCACCAAGGCGACCTCGCCGAGCTTCCGGGTCAGTGCCCTCGTCGCCCGCGGCCCGGTCCTGGAACGACTGCGGGCCATCCAGGTCGTCGACACCTTCTTCGTGCCGCGCCCCCTCCAGGAGGCGGCGCTCGAACTGGTCGGCTCGCCTGCCTGGCCGCGCCATCTGCGGGCGGTCGCGGCCGAGCTGAGGAACCGGCGAGACCTCCTGAGCGGCGCCCTGGCCCTGCACCTGCCCGAACTCGCCCTGCCGCACATCCCGTCCGGCGGCTACCACCTCTGGCTGCGCCTGCCCGAGGGCACCGGGGGCACCTCCCAGGCCTTCGGCTCCGGCGGAGAGCCCGCGTTCACGGCCGCGGCCCTGCGCGCGGGCGTCGCCGTGACCCCCGGCCGCCCCTACTTCAGCGCCGAACCCCCGGCCTCCCACATCCGCCTGAGCTTCGCGGCCGTCGCGGGCGCCGAGGAGATCGCGGAGGGGGTACGACGGCTGCGGACGGCCTGCGACGAGGTGCTCACGGAATCCGTTCGACACCGGGCACGTCGTCTGTGAAGGTCCCCCCATGACCTCCGTCCCACCCCTCGCCGAGGGCTACGAGATCTCAGCCGACACCGACCGGATCGATGTCGCACGGGTGCACCACTGGCTGTCGACCGACGCCTACTGGGCGCTCGGCCGGGAGCGCGAGAAGCAGGAGCGGGCCGTCGCCGGGTCGCTGAACTTCGGGGTGTACGAGGCGGTGTCCGGCGAGCAGGTCGCCTACGCGCGCGTGGTGACGGACCTGGCGACCTTCGCCTGGCTGTGCGACGTCTACGTCGATCCGGCGGTGCGGGGCAAGGGCATCGGGACCTCGCTGGTCGCGGCCGTCCGGGACCACCTGCGCCCGCACGGCCTGCGCCGTCTCCTGCTCGCCACCCACGACGCGCACGGCGTGTACGAGAAGATCGGCTTCGAGGCGCTGGAGAAGCCCGAGCAGTGGATGGCGCTGATTTTCGAGAAGTTTTCAAACAGCATCTCTTGACCTGCCCACTTGCGCGTCCGACCATCACCGCATGGCACTCCGGGTCACGTTCGTCGCCGCGGCGCGCAGCTCCGCGTCGGTCACCGAGCGCTTCGAGGACGACCACCCGCTGGACCAGGCGGGCTGGGACGAGGTGCAGCGGGCGGCGGGCGATCTGCTGCCGCTGGCCGCCGCCGAGCTGCGCTACTGCTCGCCGACCCCGCGCAGCCGCGCCACCGGGGACGCGCTCGGCTACGCCCCGCTCGTGCAGCTAGCCCTGCGGGACTGCGACATGGGGCGCTGGCGCGGGTTCACCCTGGGTGAGGCGATGGCCCGGGAACCGGCGGCGGTGGACGCCTGGCTGGCCGACCCGCGGTCCGCTGCGCACGGCGGCGAGTCACTGCTGGCGTTCATCTCCCGGGTGGGCGGCTGGCTCGACACCCGGCCCGTGGAGGACGGCTGCCGGATCGTCGCGGTCGCCGAGCCGAGCGTGATCCGGGCCGCGCTCGTCTACGCGCTCAAGGCGCCGCCGTCGACGTACTGGAACCTCGACGTGCGCCCGCTGTCGAGGACCACCGTCACCGGCGCCGGCGGGCGGTGGAACCTGCGCTTCGAGGGGGCCGCGGCTCAGACCTCGCGCACGTAACCGGTGCTGAGCACCAGGTCCTTCGCGGGGCCGCGCACCCGCCAGAGCGTCCGCCAGCGGTCCGCGTCCCGCACGGTGAACTCGCCCCGGTAGAGGTCCGCGACGCACGGGTGGTCGGTCACATGCCGCCCGCTCGTCAGATCCAGGTCATGGAAGGGCCGCCCGTCGGCGAACGTCACGTCCGCCGTGCCCGGCCTCCGCCCGGGAAGGAAACGCAGGGTCCGCTCGGCGGGCCGCGGGACACCCTGCCAGACGAACGTGCCGGACTCCTCGTGCAGCAGTCCGCCGCCGTCCAGCGGGCCGAAAACCGTCGTGCCCTCGAAGCGCCCTTCCGCGCCGCTCGCCAGATCCCGCACCGATCGCTCGACCCGCCAGGTCCCGGCGAGGAACGCCAAGGTGTCCGGCACTGGCCAGAACTCACCCATCGGGTGCCGCCCTCCGTCACATCCGTTGCTGCGCGAACCATTGACGCGCTCCGACCCCCTCCCTATCTTGCCGTTCGAAGTGCTGACCAATGTCCGATATCTCGAACATCGTGTACTGAGAGCCGCGGAGTATCCATGTCACGCAGCACCACCCGCACCGCCACCGGCGCCCGCTGGAGACTCGGTCTCACCGCCACCGCCCTGCTGACGGCGACCGCCCTCCTCCCCGCCCCGGCGCACGCCGAGGACGCCACCGACTACACGATCGCCGTCGACCCCGCCGCCAGGGGCGCCGCGATCGACGACACGATGTACGGCGTCTTCTTCGAGGACATCAACCGGGCCGCCGACGGCGGTCTCTACGCCGAACTCGTGCAGAACCGGTCCTTCGAGTACTCCACCGCCGACAACCGGACCTACACCCCGCTGACCTCCTGGACGGTCGACGGCACCGCACAGGTCCTGAACGACACCGGCCGCCTCAACGAGCGCAACCGCGCCTACCTCTCCCTCGGCGCCGGCTCCTCCGTCACGAATGCCGGCTACAACACCGGCGTCCGCGTCGAGCGGGGCAAGAAGTACGACTTCTCCGTGTGGGCCCGCGCCGAGAACGGCACCACGCTCACCGTCGGCCTCCAGGACGCCGACGGCACCCTGGCCACCGCCCGCACGGTGGCGGCGAAGGGCGGCTGGGCCAAGTACCGGGCCACCTTCACGGCGACCCGCACCAGCAGCGACGGTCGCCTCACGGTCGCCTCGTCGGCCGCCGCCGCCCTCGACATGGTCTCCCTGTTCCCGCGCGACACCTACAAGCACCAGTCGAACGGCCTGCGCAAGGACCTCGCCGAGAAGGTCGCCGCCCTGAAGCCCGGCTTCCTGCGCTTCCCCGGCGGCTGCCTGGTCAACACCGGCTCCATGCAGGACTACAGCGAGGCCTCCGGCTGGCAGCGGGCCCGCGCCTACCAGTGGAAGGACACCATCGGCCCGGTCGAGGAACGCGCCACCAACGCCAACTTCTGGGGCTACAACCAGAGTTACGGCCTCGGCTACTACGAGTACTTCCGCTTCGCCGAGGACGTCGGCGCGATGCCCCTGCCCGTCGTCCCCGCCCTGGTGACCGGCTGCGGCCAGAACAGGGCCGTCGACGACGACGCCCTGCTCCAGCGGCACATCCAGGACACCCTCGACCTCATCGAGTTCGCCAACGGCCCCGTCACCTCGACCTGGGGCAGGAAGCGCGCCCGGATGGGCCATCCCGAGCCCTTCCACCTCACCCACCTGGGCGTGGGCAACGAGGAGAACCTGCCCGTCGAGTTCATGGCCCGGTTCAAGCAGTTCCGGACGGCCATCGAGGCCGAGTACCCGGACATCACCGTCGTCTCCAACTCCGGTCCGGACGACTCCGGTTCGACCTTCGACACGGCCTGGCAGCTCAACCGGGACGAGAACGTCGCCATGGTCGACGAGCACTACTACAACAGCCCGCAGTGGTTCCTCCAGAACAACGACCGCTACGACTCCTACGACCGCGGCGGGCCCAAGGTCTTCCTCGGCGAGTACGCCTCCCAGGGCAACGCCTTCAGGAACGGCCTCGCCGAGGCCGCCTACATGACCGGCCTCGAACGCAACGCGGACGTCGTCAAGCTCGCCTCCTACGCACCGATGTTCGCCAACGAGGACTACGTGCAGTGGACCCCGGACATGGTGTGGTTCAACAACCACGCCTCCTGGAACTCCGCCAACTACGAGGTCCAGAAGCTGTTCATGACCAACGTCGGCGACCGGGTGGTCCCCTCGACGGCCACCTCCACCCCCGCCGTGAGCGGCCCTGTCAGCGGCGCGGTCGGCCTCTCGACCTGGGCCACCAGCGCGGCGTACGACGACGTGAAGGTCACCGGCGCCGACGGGAACACCCTGCTCAGCGACGACTTCTCCGGGGACGCGTCCCGCTGGACCCACACCGGCGGGGGCAGCTGGAGCGTCCAGGACGGGCAGTACGTGCAGACCGACGAAGCCGCCGAGAACACCATGGTCTCCGCCGGGGACCCGGCCTGGCACGACTACGACCTTCTCGTGAAGGCCACCAAGAAGTCCGGCAGGGAAGGCTTCCTCGTCGCCTTCGGTGTCAAGGACACCGGCAACTACTACTGGTGGAACCTGGGCGGCTGGAACAACACCCAGTCCGCCGTCGAACAGGCCGTGGACGGCGGCAAGTCGACACTGCTCGCCAAGGCCGGCGGGGTCGAGACGGGCCGCGCCTACGACATCGACATCAAGGTGCGGGGCCGTCAGGTCACCCTCTACCTCGACGGCCAGGAGTGGGGACGCTTCACCGACGACAAGCCGGCCGAGCCGTTCCGCCAGGTCGTCACCACGGACAGGAAGACGGGTGACCTGATCGTCAAGGTCGTCAACGCCCAGTCGGTGGATGCCCGTACGGCCGTCGACCTCGGCGGCGCCAAGGTCTCCACCAGGGCCCGCGTGACCACGCTGACCGCCGCGCCCGACGCGGTCAACTCGGAGACCGCGACACCGGTGGCGCCGGTGACGTCCACCTTCACCGGCGTGGCCGACAGGTTCACCTACACCTTCCCGGCGAATTCGGTCACTTTCCTGCGGATCAAGCAGAAGTAGCCGAAGGCAATTCTCGAGGGGGTCAACCACTCTTCCTATGACAGTAGTTGGCCCCCGGAGAGGGTACGCGCCATTTCCTGTTTCCCTTCCGGTAACGGAATACGTGATAGGCGCGCGGACGCACCGGGAATTCCCTCCGCAATTTCGCCGTGCGGCACAACCATGCGGAATGACCACCCGTCTAAGTCGGCGAATCGACCGGCACGGGGGTGACTCCCCGGCGCACGACGACCAGACGGGGGCACGCTGTGACGTCGACGACCTCTCCGGAGCCGAGGACACCGGCCGCCCCCGGCGGCGACCGGCCCTCGACATCCGGACCGCGCCCGGCCGCCGAGCCACAGCCACCGTCCGACCGGCAGCGGACCACCCTCGCCCGGCTGCTCCTACGGCCGCGGCCCGGCCCGAGGCGGTCCGCGCCCCTCCTCGCCGCCCTCCTCACCGTCACGGCGTTCTGCGCCTCCGACGTCGTCGCCCGCAGCTATCCCTTCGGCCCCCGCACCCGGAGCGTCAACGACCTGGGCAACCAGTACCTGCCCTTCCACACGCACCTGTGGGACCTGCTGCACGGCCGGGCCGACGGTGGCGTCCTCTTCAACTGGCAGTCCGGTTACGGCGCGAGCTTCCTCCCCGATCTCGCCACCTACGTCAGCAGCCCGTTCGCCCTGCTCGTCGGCATGTTCCCACGCGACCGGATCGACCTCGCGGTGTACGTCGTCACCGTGCTGAAGCTCGCCTGCGCCGCCGCCGCGATGGCCCGGCTGCTGCCGACCCTGCGGCCCGGCCGCTGGTGGGCGGCGGGTCTCCTCGGCGCGTCGTACGCCCTGTGCGGCTGGACCGTGTCGAGCGCCACGTACAACCTCATGTGGCTCGACGGCCTCATCGCCCTGCCGTTACTGTGCCTGGTGGGCGGGTGGGCCCTGGCCGGACGGCGTCCGTTCCTCGGCGTGGGGATCGTCGCGGCGGCCTGGACCGCCAACTTCTACACCGCCTACATGGCCACCCTCGCCGCCGGTCTCGTCCTGCTGCTGCGGCTGTGGCTCTCCGGACTCCCGCGCCGCCAGGGCCTCGCGGCGGCGGGCCGGGCGGGCCTGACCACCGTCCTGGGCATGGGCCTCGCGGCACCGCTGGTGGCCGTCGTGTACTTCGGCAGTGCCCACGCCTCGCCGGGCAGGTTCACCGGTTTCACACCGGTTTCCCCCCAGGACCTGCTGGCCCGCCTGCTGCCGACGACGTACAGCTTCGGCTCTCCCGCCCTCTTCGTGGGCACCACCGCCCTGCTGCTCGCCCTCGCGCTGCCCTTCGTCCGGTCGGCGCCCGCGCGCGAGCGCGCCGGATGGACGCTGCTGGTGGCCGTGGTGACGCTGTCGATGCAGTGGGGCCCGACCCAACTGCTCTGGCACGCCTTCGCCGCCCCGCAGGGCAGCTCGTACCGGCAGACCTTCGTGGTGTGCGCGCTGCTGGTGATCGCGGCCTGGCACGCGCTCTCGTACGGCCCGCCCGACCGGCGCGCCTTGGCCGCGGCGGGCGGGCTGCTCGTACTGATCGCCGCCGTCGCGAGCGGCAGCGACCTGGTGCGTCCCCTGGCGTGGCCGGTGCTGCTCCTTGCCGCGGCGGGTGCGCTGGGCGGGCTGTTCCTGCTCGGCCGCAAGGGCGCCGGGCGCGGCTCGGCGCCGGGCGCGGCTCCGGCACCGGGCGCCGTAGCGTGCCGGCCGTGTGCGCCGTGGTGCTGCTCGTCGGTACGCAGCTCGTCGAGGCCACCGCCACCGCCGCCGTGGCCACCCGACTGTGACTCGGGCACATGGACGACTACGCGCCCTGGGGGCAGCGACGGCAGGAGCAGGCCGAGGCGGTGGCGGAGGCCGACGGCTGGCCCCGGTACCGGACCGACCCGGGCCGGGAGCAGACCGTCGGCAACGACCCGCTGACGGTCGGCGGCCAGGGTGCCCAGTACTACAGCAGCCACACCTCCGACGTGCTGTTCCGCACGCTCACCGCGCTGGGCGGCGGCTGGACCTCGGGCGGTCGCAGCCTCCAGAGCCTCGACAACGCCGCCACGGACGTGATCTTCTCCGTCGGCGCCCGGGTGCACTCCCCGCCGGACCCGCACCAGAACTGGTTCCCGCAGGACGGCAGCGGAGTGTCCGTGACCCGGCGGGAGGTCCCGCCCCTGGTGACCGTACGGCCCACCGGAGCCGGCCCCTCCGCCTTCGGGCCGTCGCCGTACCGCAACCAGGAACTCCTGCTGGGCACCCGCGTCTACACCGTGCCCCGCCTCACCGTGCGGACCGGCGACGGCAAGCCGGCCGGCCGGACCCAGGGCGACCGGCCGGGCGTACGCCTCGACGCGCTCCCCGCGGGGAACACCGCGGACCGGCCGACGGTCACGGCCCGGTGCGCGGCCGGCGGCGAGGTGTACCTGTGGGCGCCGCACTTCGCGGGCACGGCGCGGCTCGCCGATGCCCCCGCAGGCGCTCCGACCGGGCGGTTCCGGTCCGACCCCGTCAGCAAGATCGCCGCAATGCAGCGGCTGGGCACCGTCCCCGCCTCCGGACGCCTGCGCGTCGAACTGTCCCCGAAGCAGCCGAGCACCGTCCCGGACGGCGCCGTCGGCTGTCTGGACACCGCCCGGCTGAACACCGCCGTCGAGCGACTCACGGCCACCGGCGCCACCCGGGTGAGCGTGTCGGGCGGCACGATCCGGGCGGAACTCCCCGAGGGCGCCACGGGCACCGCCGTCGTCGCGGCGCCCCGGACCGCCGGCTGGCGCTGCGCCACGGGCGACGGCCCCGCCGTACCCGCCGGGAAGTACCACGGACTGATCGCCATACCCCTCGACGGCTCCTCGACCCGACTCACCTGCACCTTCCACCCGCCCGGTCTGCGATTGGGCACGGTCGTGGGGGGTATGTCGTTGCTGGCCGTGGCGCTGCTGGGCGTCCTCACCGCCGTCCGGCGACGGCGGGAGTCGGGTCGTGCGACGGAGGATGGATTGTATAAACGTGCATAGCGACGTATAGTCATGCCATCCAAGAGGAGGGTGGACATGACGGTACGTGTGGCAGTGGCCGGAGCGAGCGGGTACGCGGGCGGCGAGGCGCTGCGCCTGCTCCTCGCGCACCCCGAGGTCGAGATCGGTGCCCTCACCGGCAACTCCAACGCGGGACAGAAGCTGGGAAGCCTCCAGCCGCACCTCCTTCCCCTGGCCGACCGCGTGCTCCAGGAGACCACTCCCGAGGTGCTGGCGGGACAGGGCCGTCGGCATGACGTGGTCTTCCTCGCCCTCCCGCACGGACAGTCCGCCGCCGTCGCCGAACAGCTCGGCCCGGACGTCCTCGTCATCGACATGGGCGCCGACTTCCGGCTCGAGGACCCCGCCGACTGGGAGCGCTTCTACGGCTCCCCGCACGCCGGAACCTGGCCCTACGGCCTCCCCGAACTGCCGGGCGGCCGCGTCGCGCTGGAGGGGTCCAAGCGCATCGCGGTGCCCGGCTGCTACCCCACGGCCGTCTCCCTGGCCCTGTTCCCGGCGTACGCGGCGGGCCTGGCCGGCCCCGAGGCCGTGATCGTCGCCGCCTCCGGCACCTCCGGCGCGGGCAAGGCGGCCAAGCCGCACCTGCTCGGCAGCGAGGTCATGGGGTCGATGTCGCCGTACGGCGTCGGCGGCGGCCACCGGCACACGCCCGAGATGATCCAGAACCTCAGTGCGGCGGCGGGGGAGCGGGTCTCCGTCTCCTTCACGCCGACGCTCGCGCCGATGCCCCGCGGCATCCTCGCCACGTGCAGCGCCGCAGCCAGGGCGGGTGTCACCGCCGAGTCCGTGCGCGCCGCCTACGAGAAGGCCTTCGCCGACGAGCCCTTCGTCCACCTGCTGCCCGAGGGCCAGTGGCCCGCCACGGCGTCCGTCCACGGTTCCAACGCCGTTCAGGTGCAGGTCGCCTTCGACGAGGCGGTGGGCCGCATCATCGCGATCAGCGCCATCGACAACCTGACCAAGGGCACCGCGGGCGGTGCCGTCCAGAGCATGAACATCGCCCTCGGGCTCCCCGAGGCACTGGGACTTTCCACGATCGGAGTCGCACCGTGAGCGTCACGGCAGCCAAGGGATTCACGGCGGCGGGCATCGCCGCCGGGATCAAGGAGAACGGCAACCCGGACCTGGCCCTCGTGGTCAACACCGGGCCGCGCCGCGCCGCCGCGGGCGTCTTCACCTCCAACCGCGTCAAGGCCGCGCCGGTGCTCTGGTCCGAGCAGGTCCTCCGCGGCGGCGCGCTCTCCGCCGTGATCCTCAACTCCGGCGGCGCCAACGCCTGCACGGGACCGAAGGGCTTCCAGGACACGCACGCCACCGCCGAGAAGGTCGCCGAGGTCCTCGGCCTGGGCGCCGGCGAGGTCGCCGTCGCCTCCACCGGCCTCATCGGCCTCCTCCTGCCGATGGACAAGCTGCTCCCCGGGGTCGAGAAGGCCGCCGAGGCGCTGAGCGAGCACGGCGGCGAGAAGGCCGCCATCGCCATCAAGACCACCGACACCGTCCACAAGACGGCCGTCGTGACGAGGAACGGCTGGACCGTCGGCGGCATGGCGAAGGGCGCGGGCATGCTCGCCCCCGGCCTCGCCACCATGCTGGTCGTCCTCACCACCGACGCCGACCTGGACAGCGAGGCGCTCGACAAGGCGCTGCGCGCCGCCACCAAGGTCACCTTCGACCGCGTCGACTCCGACGGCTGCATGTCGACCAACGACACCGTGCTGCTGCTCGCCTCCGGCGCCTCCGAGGTCACCCCGGAGTACGCCGAGTTCGCCGAGGCCGTCCGCACCGTCTGCGACGACCTGGGCCAGCAGCTCATCCGCGACGCCGAGGGCGCCAGCAAGGACATCAAGGTCGAGGTCGTCAACGCCGCCAGCGAGGACGACGCCGTCGAGGTGGGCCGCTCCATCGCCCGCAACAACCTCCTCAAGTGCGCCATCCACGGCGAGGACCCCAACTGGGGCCGCGTGCTCTCCGCGATCGGTACCACCAGGGCCGCCTTCGAGCCCGACCGGCTCAACGTCGCCATCAACGGCGTCTGGGTGTGCAAGGACGGCGGCGTCGGCGAGGACCGCGACAAGGTCGACATGCGCTACCGCGAGGTGCACATCGTCGCCGACCTCGCGGCCGGCTCCGAGACCGCCACCATCTGGACCAACGATCTCACCGCCGACTACGTCCACGAGAACAGCGCGTACTCGTCATGAGCACCACCCGCAAGCACACCGCGCTGCCCAAGGCCCAGATCCTCATCGAGGCGCTGCCCTGGCTGACCCGGCACAACGGCAAGACGGTCGTCATCAAGTTCGGCGGCAACGCCATGATCGACGAGGACCTGAAAGCCGCCTTCGCGCAGGACGTCGTGTTCCTGCACCACGCCGGCCTCAAGCCCGTCGTCGTGCACGGCGGCGGCCCCCAGATCAGCGCCGCCCTCGACAAGCACGGCATCGTCAGCGAGTTCAAGGCCGGCCTGCGCGTCACCACCGAGGACGCCATGGACGTCGTACGGATGGTGCTGGCCGGGCAGGTCCAGCGCGAACTGGTCGGACTGCTCAACCAGCACGGCCCGCTCGCCGTCGGGCTGACCGGCGAGGACGCGCACACCATCACCGCCGTAAAGCACCGGCCCACGATCGACGGAGAGCTGGTCGACATCGGGCGGGTGGGCGAGATCACCGCGATCGACACGGGCGCGATCGAGGCACTGCTCGCCGACGGGCGTATCCCGGTCGTCTCGTCGATCGCCCGTAGCCAGGAAGACCACCATGTCTACAACGTCAATGCTGATACGGCGGCTGCGGCACTCGCTGCTGCTCTGGGCGCCGAAACCCTCATGGTCCTCACGGACGTCGAGGGTCTCTACGAGGACTGGCCGAACTCCGACGAGGTGATCAGCCGCCTCACCGCTTCCCAACTGGAGAAGCTGCTGCCGGAGTTGTCGGCCGGCATGGTCCCGAAGATGGAGGGCTGTCTGCACGCCGTGCGAGGCGGCGTCACCACCGCCCGCGTCATCGACGGACGCGTCCAGCACTCGATCCTGCTGGAGATCTTCACCGACGAGGGCATCGGCACGATGGTCGTGCCCGACGAGAAAGAGGGGGAGTCGTCATGAGCAGCAACGCCGTCACGGGCAACGAGGAACTGACCACGCGCTGGCAGGGCGCGCTCATGAACAACTACGGCACCCCGCTGCTGCCCCTGGTCCGCGGCGAGGGCACCCGGCTGTGGGACGCCGACGGCAACAGCTACCTCGACTTCGTCGGCGGCATCGCGACCAACGCCCTCGGCCACGCCCATCCGGCGATCGTCGAGGCCGTGACCCGGCAGATCGGCTCCCTCGGCCACATCTCCAACTTCTTCATGGCCGAACCCACGGTGGCCCTCGCCGAACGGCTCCTCCAGCACTTCGGCCGCGAGGGCAGGGTCTTCTTCTGCAACTCCGGCGCCGAGGCCAACGAGGCCGCGTTCAAGATCGGCCGGCTGACCGGGCGCACCCACGTCGTGGCCACCGAGGGCGCCTTCCACGGCCGTACGATGGGCGCCCTCGCGCTCACCGGACAGGCCGGCAAGCGCGAACCCTTCCTGCCGCTGCCCGGCGACGTCACGCACGTCCCCTTCGGTGACGCGCAGGCGCTGGCCGCCGCCGTCACGACGAGACCGCGCTCGTCGTCATCGAACCGATCCAGGGCGAACTCGGCGTCGTCGTCCCGCCCGCCGGCTACCTCAAGGCCGCCCGCGCGATCACCGCCGCCACCGGGGCGCTCCTCGTCCTCGACGAGGTGCAGACCGGCATCGGCCGCACCGGGCACTGGTTCGAGTACCAGGCCCACGAGGGTGTCCTGCCCGACGTGGTCACCCTCGCCAAGCAGCTCGGCGGCGGGCTGCCGCTCGGCGCGACCGTCGCCTTCGGCCGGGCCGCCGAACTGCTCCGGCCCGGCCAGCACGGCACGACGTTCGGCGGCAACCCCGTCGCCTGCGCGGCCGGACTCGCCGTCCTCGACACCATCGAGAACGAGGGGCTGCTGGAGAACGTCAAGCGGCAGAGCGAGAAGCTGCGGAACGGAATCGAGGGTCTCGGCCACCCGTTGATCGATTATGTCCGGGGCGCGGGTCTCCTCCTGGGTATCGTGCTCACCGAGCCGCTCGCGCCCCAGGTGCGCCAGGCGGCTCAGGAGGCCGGGTTCCTGGTCAACGCGCCCGCCCCCGACGTCGTACGGCTGATGCCACCGCTGAACCTCGGCGACGACGAGGTGGACGCGCTGCTCGAGGCACTGCCCGGCATCCTCCAGGCAGCAGACGGGGACGGACGAACCGGGGAATGAGACGACGATGAGCCAGGCGCAGGACCACGAGCAGCCGGTGGGCAACGGGCCCGCCGTGCCGCAGACCCGCACCGCCCGCCACCGCCGGATCGTGGACATCCTCAACCGGCAGCCCGTGCGCTCGCAGAGCCAACTGGCGAAACTGCTCGCCGACGACGGACTGAGCGTCACCCAGGCGACGCTCTCCCGCGATCTCGACGAGCTGAACGCGGTGAAGATCCGCAACAACGACGGCGACCTGATCTACGCGGTGCCCAGCGAGGGCGGATTCCGTACGCCACGGGTCCCGCTGGGGGAGTCGGCCAAGGAGGAGCGGATGCGGCGCCTGTCGGCGGAGCTGCTGATCTCCGCCGAGGCCTCCGCGAACCTCGTGGTCCTGCGTACGCCGCCGGGCGCGGCCCAGTTCCTCGCCTCGGCGATCGACCAGGCCGAACTGCACGACATCCTCGGCACGATCGCCGGCGACGACACGCTCCTGCTGATCAGCCGCGAACCGACGGGTGGTCAGGCCCTGGCGGACCACATGCTGCGCCTCGCCCAGAACACGTGAGGCTCCGCCGGTCGGAGGGATCGGCCTCTTTCAAGGGTGCGGGTGCGTGGGGGCTGGTCGCGCAGTTCCCCGCGCCCCTGGGGTGCTGCAGTTACCGGCATCGCCCAGGTGCCGCCGTCTGCGGGCATCCCACCCCGCCCAGCCCGCGGGCATGCGTGCCGCCTGGGGCGGCACGGGTGGGCGAAGGCGGCACCCGGGGAGCGCCGGGTCTCGCGCCTCCCGGACACCGGTCAGCTGAAGCCGACGCTCAGCCCAGCCGCCGCGCCAACCCCCCTGTGCACCGCACCTCGTCCCCCGCGGTGATCAGCAGCGCCTCCACGTCCGGGAGTGACTCCAGCCACCGGAGACCCTCCCGCGAACCCATCGCGAACGCGGCCGTCGCCCAGCAGTCCGCCCATGTCAGCCGGGGCGCGACGACGGTCACGGCGACGAGGTCGGTCACCGCGGAGCGACCCGTGCGGGGGTCGACGATGTGCGCCCCCCGCTCCGCCGTCCCCGACGTGGCCACCGCCAGCTCGTCCGCCCCCGCCGCCGAGACCACCGCCGCCAGCCCACCGGGCCGCAGCGGGTCCGACACCCCGATCCGCCAGGGCCGGTCCGGACCGGGCACGCCCAGCAGCTGGACGTCCCCGCCCCCGTTGACGCTCACCCCGCTCACCCCCGCCGCCGCGATCACCCGCGCCGCCCGCTCGGCCGCCCACCCCTTGACGATCCCGGTGGGGTCGAGCCGACCGCCCTCGTAGCGCATGCTGAACCAGCCCTCGCTGGCCCGCTCCGCCTCGGCGCCCAGCTCCAGCACCTCGGCGACTTCGGGGTCGCACGCGTCGACGGTCAGCTCTCCGCGTACGAGCCGGGAGACCTGACTGTCCTCCCGGTAGGTGCTGAACACCTCGTTCACCCGGTGCAGCCCGGCGACCGCCTCGTCGAGGGCCGCCCGTACCGCACGGGGTTCCCCGCCGCGGACGTCGAAGGAGAAGACGGTCCCCATGACCTCCTCCGCGTGCCGCAACACGGTGGGAGCATGCGAGGATTCGGCCACCGTGTCAGCCACCGGCCTGGTCCAGCGCCGACTGGAGGGACTCCTTGTAGCCGCCACTGGTGTAGGTGGCGCCGGAGACGGCGTCGATGTCGGCGCTGCCGGCTGCCACGGCGGCCCGGTTGAGCTTGGGCACGGCGTCGGCGGTGATCTGGTCGCTCTGGCCGCCCTTGGGGGCCTGGACCGTCTCCGCCTTGGTGATCTTGCCGCCGCTGACGGTGATCCGGACCTGCACGGTCCCGTACTGCGTCTGTACGGCCTCCCCGGTGAAGGTGCCGCCCGCCTGCGCGTTCCCCGAGCCCTCCGGCGTCTTCGAGGCCTCGGGCGCCTTCGGTGCCTCCGGGGCCTTCGAGCCCTCCTGCGCCCCCGAACCCTGCGCCCCCGCACTGGCGTTGGCCTTGTCGATCGCCGACTGGAGGGACTGCTTGTACCCGGTGCTGGTGTAGGTCGCCCCGGAGACGGCGTCGATGTCGGGGCTCTGCTTGGTGACGACGGCCTGGTTGAGCTTGGGTACGGCGTCGGCGGTGATCTGGTCGCTCTGGCCGCCCTTGGGGGCCTGGACCGTCTCCGCCTTGGTGATCTGGTTGTTGCTGACGGTGATCCGCACCTGCACGGCGCCGTACTGCGTCTGCGCGGCGTCCCCGTCGAAGGTGCCCGACACCGGGGCCGCGCCGGCCGCCCCCTGCGAGGCCCCCGCGCTCGCCTTCATCTTGTCGATCGCCGACTGGAGGGACTTCTTGTAGCCCTCGCTGGTGAAGGTGGCGCCCGAGACGGCGTCGATGTCGGCGCTCTGCGCGGTGAGGGCGGCCTGGTTGAGTTTGGGCACGGCGTCGGCGGTGATCTGGTCGCTCTGGCCGCCCTTGGGGGCCTGGACCGTCTCCGCCTTGGTGATCTTGCCGTTGCTGACGGTCACGCGGACCTGGACGGCCCCGTACTGCGTCTGAGAGGCGTCACCGGTGATCGCCCCGGACACGGCCGCTCCGGCCCCGCCCTGAGCCGCTTCCTGTGCCGCCGCGCCGGCGGCCTGGGCGGAGCCCGGGTCCGACGACGGCTTCAGCGACAGCAGCAGCACGATCCCGGACACGGTGGCCGCGCCGGCGAGTACGACGCGCCGCAGAGGGTGGCTTTTCTTCATCGCTCCTGTTTCCCGTTGCTTCCCGTGTTGCTTCCCGTGGACGCGTGGATTTCCGTCGCTCACATCTCGAACGACTCGTGGTGGATGCGGCGGGCGGGAACCCCGGCGCCGCGCAGTGCCTCGTACACGTTCTGGGCGAAGCCGGCCGGCCCGCACATGAAGACGTCGTGCTCCTCGATGTCCGGCAGCTTGCGCTGCAGGGACTCCGCCGAGATGTCGGGGCGTTCCCCGTCGGGGCTGTTGACCGCGTACATCAGCCGCGCCCCGCGCTCGTCGGCGATCTGCGCCAGCTCGTCCCACAGCGCCAGGTCCTGCGTGCTGTTGGCCCGGTAGAGGAGCGTGATGTCTCCTTCCGCGCCGGGCAGCGTCTCGAACAGCGCCCGCATCGGCGTGATGCCGACGCCGCCGGCCACCAGCAGCACCTTGCCCTGGCTCCGCCGGGAGGCCGTCATCGCGCCGTACGGACCCTCGGCCCACACCTTCACGCCCGGCTTGAGGCCGCGCAGCGCGGAGCTGTGGTCGCCGATCGCCTTGACGGTGATGCGCAGCAGCTCGGGGCGGGGGGCCGCCGACAGTGAGTACGGGTGGGAGCTGAACCGCATGCCCGGCGCCAGGAACCGCCACCGGAAGAACTGCCCGGCCTCCGCGCCGATCCGGTGCAGCCTGCGCCCGCCGATCAGCACCGACACGATGCCGGGCGTCTCCTCGATGACCGCTTCGACATACATGCGGTGGCGCAGGTTCAGCCGGATCGGGGTGAGGATGCGGTACCAGACGACCAGCGCGGTGACCGACCCGTACAGCGCGTACCACGCGGTCTTCGCGGCGGGTTCGACGGCGAAGTCGTTGCCGGTGGTGATCTGGTGCCAGAAGGTCAGGAACACCGCCGCGTACGTCATCAGATGCACGTGGTACCAGGTGTCGTACGGCATCCGGCGGCGCACCGGGCCGATCGACGACAGGCCGATGACCACCAGCAGGGCGGTGCCGATGGCGGCCTTGCCCATGTCGGGCAGCTGGTTCACGGAGTCGACGGTCTGCTGCACGATGTCGCCGAGCGACTTGCCGGCCTGGAGCGCGTATCCCCACATGATGAGGAACACGTGCGCGAAGGTGAGGCTGAGCGTGTAGCGGCCGGTCATCGCGTGCCAGCGGGCGACCCGGTCCGAGCCGACCCGGCGTTCCAGCGCGGGCACCCGGGCCATCTGGAGGACGACGAGCGCCATCAGGTATCCGGCGAGCAGACCGGTGATCCGCCCGGCGTTGAGGATCTTGCCGCTGGTGTCCGAGATGGACGGGGTGTTGTTCCACCACAGCCACAGCACGCCCGCGGCGCCCGCCCAGACGGCGAGCAGCAGCGGGACGGCCGGGGAGCGGCGCGGACGGATGCGGCGCATCGTCTGGCGGCGGGCGGCACGGCCGCCGGCGATCGTCGTGGTCACTGTTCCTCCGTGGGTACGGACCCTTGACCCACAGATACGGGCCGCGGCCGCCAAGTGTTCAGCCCGGCCCCGTCCGGTACGGCTTCAGTACCGGGTGATCGCCGTCCGCCCGCCGTCCGTCCCGATCGCCAGGTGCGGCCGGTGCGTCGGACGGGCCCAGGCCAGGACGCGCCGCATCGCGTCCGCCGGTACCGACACACAACCGGCGGTCGCCCCCCGCCCGTTGACGTGCAGGAAGATCCCCGCGCCACGGCCGCGCACCGGGTGGCGGTAGTTGAACCCGATCACCAGCGCGTGCGCGTACTGGGTCCGGTAGGCGAGCAGGTGCTCGGACTCGGCGGCACGGCAGTCGGCCGGACGCGGCTCGGTCCACCGGTTGTAGGAGCGGGACGCGTTGTCCTGGCACCACCAGGAGTCCTCGCGCACGGGACGGTACACGTACGTCGTCCCGCGCGGCGGCGCCTGGACGCCGAACGCGAACGGGAGGTCGTACAGGCCGGTCGGCGTCGTGTTCGTGCCCTGCCGGCGTACGGCTCCCTCGGCCAGCCCCTTCGCGCCGAACCGTGCCGGCGCGGAACCGGCCCGCACCCACCGGCCGCCCCGCAGGTCCCACCAGGTGAGCGTGCCCGCCGTGGCGCCGGTGTCCGGGGCCACGGCGGTGATCAGCTGGGTGCCGCCGCCCGTGTCCGCCATCCGCGCGGGAAGCGGCGGTGGGGACGACCGCGGGGGCGGCGGTGGGGGCGTCGGCCCTCCGCCGCCCGGAGCCGCCCCGAGCAGAAGCAGGGACGCACAGACGAGGGCGGTGGCGAGGGCACGAGGGCTCATGGTCAGACGCTAAGCGGCGGTGACGCCACCGGCAGGCCGGGTGGGCCGACCGTGCGCGGCACCGCCGCCCGCGGTCCGCCGATCAGGTCACCGGGCCCAGCGCCGCCGAAGGAGCCGAGCGGCAGGTTGGCGAGCGGGTTGACCAGCAGGGTGTCGATGCGCTTGGCGAGGTTGAACTGCTCTGCGGGCACCTGGAGTTCGGCCCGCTCCGGTACCCACCGCCTCCTGGAAGGCGAACAGGCGCCGGAAGTCGGCGATCCAGTTGGTGGGCAGCCGCTCGAACTCGCCCGCTTCGGGGTCCGCCGGATCGGCGGGCGGCGGCGAGAGGGTCCCGCCGGTGCCGCTGAACCTCTACACATGACCCATGAGCGTCAAATCGGGCGCAGGGGCAGTGGAAGTCCGGGCAGTCCGTCCATGCTCGTCGCGATGTGCTCCTTCTTCGCGAAGTACGCGCTGAGCGACTCGTCGTCCTCCCGCGCGAACCGCTTCGCGTGCAGATCGCGATCCTCGTCGTACGTCATGAAGGGCACCGCGTATCCGCAGGTGTCCCGGACGAGTTCGGCGTGCACGACGATGATCGCCCGCAGCCCGTGCGGGCTCGGGTCGAAGCCGGGGAAGTGCGTGGCGAGGAGGTCCGTGAAGCGGGGGTCGTCACGGAAGACGGGTTCACCACGGCCGTGCACCCGCACGATGTTGGGCGGGCCCTGGAACGCACACCACATCAGCGTGATCCGGCCGTTCTCCCGCAGATGCGCGATCGTCTCGGCGTTGGAGCCGGCGAAGTCGAGGTACGCCACGGTGCGTTCGTCGAGAACGGCGAACGAGCCCTTGAGGCCCTTGGGGGAGAGGTTCACCGTGCCGTCGCCGGACAGCGGCGCGGTCGCGGTGAAGAACAGGGGCTGCTCCTCGATGAACGTACGGAGTCTGCCGTCGATGCGCTCATAAGTCTTTCCCATGTCTAACGATTATTCGGGAAAGTCTTTCGAATGTCTAAGCGATTGTGCGATCCGGTGTCGCGGTGGCCGCCCCGGCCGCCGTTCTTCGGGGCGGCCACCGCGCCTGTCACGTCACTTGTTCAACGTGCAGGGTGCGAGGGCTTTGAGGCCCTGGGGCTTGGCGGCGGTGCGGCCGATGGCGGTCGCGATGCGGTTGACGGTGGCGACGCGCTTGTCCTTGAGGGGGCCGAGGATCGCGTTGTTGACGAAGTTGGGGCCGCCCTGGCCGACGGTGTCGACGAGGCGCTTGTCGGCTTCGGCGATCTGGGTGTTGAGCAGGGCGAGGTTGCGGTCGACCTCGGCCTTGGCGGTGGCGGGGATGGCGGGGAGCCGGGAGGCCACGTCCGGGCAGCTGACCGTGCCCGGGGAGGCGAGCGTCCGGGCGTTCGTGCCGTTCTTCCCGGCCGTCTCCCCGGCGAGAGCGGAGGTCACGACGACCGCGCCGGTCAGCGCCAGAGCGGCGGCGCCGCCGATGACCGCCACACGACGCTTGTTGTACTTCGGAAGGGCCCTGGACATGCGGATGCCTCACTTGGGTCAGGAGTGGGTGGGACGAACGCGGCGCCTGCGTTCAGCGGTAATTACGGGAAAGCGGTTGCTGTTGTTCAAGGGCGTTGCGAAAAGATCCGCGCGACCTCGACCGTGCGGGCCGCCCTCGGCCTCGATTGACGAATCATGCAGAACACTGCATACTCATGCAGAAGTCAGTCTGTGATGGTCTGAGTGCACCCACACCCTCCCGAGGAGCGACGCGAGTGAGCAGCAACAGCGGTGACGTACGGCTCTGGGGCGGCCGTTTCGCCGACGGTCCCGCCGAGGCCCTGGCGAAACTGTCCGCGTCCGTCCACTTCGACTGGCGGCTCGCGCCCTACGACATCGCCGGTTCGCGCGCCCACGCGCGCGTGCTGCACAAGGCGGGGCTGCTCACCGACGACGAGTTGACGGGCATGCTCGGGGGCCTCGACCGGCTGGCGGCCGACGTGGCCTCGGGCGACCTCGTGGGCACCATCGCCGACGAGGACATCCACACCGCACTGGAGCGGGGCCTGCTGGAGCACCTCGGTCCCGACCTCGGTGGCAAGCTCCGGGCCGGCCGCTCCCGCAACGACCAGGTGGCCACCCTGTTCCGGATGTACCTGCGCGACCACGCCCGGATCATCGGCGCTCTGATCGCCGACCTCCAGGACGCCCTGATCGGCCTGGCGGAGGCCCACCCGGACGTGGCGATGCCCGGCCGCACGCACCTCCAGCACGCCCAGCCGATCCTGTTCGCCCACCACGTCCTCGCGCACGTACAGCCCCTGACCCGCGACGCCGAGCGCCTGCGTCAGTGGGACGAGCGCACGGCCGTCTCGCCGTACGGCTCGGGAGCCCTCGCGGGCTCCTCGCTCGGCCTGGACCCCGAGGCGGTCGCCGAGGACCTCGGCTTCGAGCACGGCAGCGTCGGCAACTCCATCGACGGCACGGCCTCCCGTGACTTCGTCGCCGAGTTCGCCTTCATCACCGCGATGATCGGCGTGAACCTCTCCCGGATCGCCGAGGAGATCATCATCTGGAACACGAAGGAGTTCTCCTTCGTGACGCTGCACGACGCGTTCTCCACGGGCTCGTCGATCATGCCGCAGAAGAAGAACCCGGACATCGCGGAGCTGGCGCGCGGCAAGAGCGGCCGGCTGATCGGCAACCTGACCGGTCTCCTGGCCACCCTCAAGGCCCTGCCCCTCGCGTACAACCGCGACCTCCAGGAGGACAAGGAGCCGGTCTTCGACTCCTGCGACCAGCTGGAGGTCCTGCTCCCCGCCTTCACCGGCATGGTCGCCACCCTCACCGTCCACCGCGAGCGCATGGAGGAACTGGCCCCGGCCGGCTTCTCCCTCGCCACCGACGTCGCCGAGTGGCTGGTCAAGCGGGGTGTGCCGTTCCGGGTGGCGCACGAGGTCGCGGGCGAGTGCGTGAAGGCCGCCGAGGCCGAGGGCAAGGAGCTGGACGAACTGACCGACGACCAGTTCGCGAAGATCTCCGCCCACCTCACCCCCGAGGTGCGCTCCGTCCTCAACGTCGCCGGCGCCCTCGCCTCCCGTGACGGCCGCGGCGGTACGGCGCCCAGCGCGGTCGCCGTCCAGCTCGCGGAGCTGAAGGCGGACGTGGCCGTCCAGCACCAGTGGGCGAACGCCAAGAAGAAGGGCTGAGGGCAGCGCCCCGCGAGGGGCGCGGTTCCGTACCGGCGTGCGGCTCCGCGATGTGGGCGCTCCGCCGCGCGAGCCGCCGCCGTGTGCCCGCACTCGCCGAAGCACCGTACGGGCCTGCCCCGAGGTGAAGGTCATCGCGGGTTACGTTGGTCGCAAGCCGTACCCGAGCCGACCGAACGGAGCCGCGATGCCCTTCGCGCGACTGGCCACCGCGACCACCCCCACCTGCCACCTCGGACTCGGTCTCGCGGCCGTCGGCCGCCCCGGCTACATCAACCTCGGCCGGGACCACGACCTCGGAGCGGACCGCAGCGTCGAGGCGCTGCGCGCCCGCACCCACGAACTCCTCGACGCCGCCTACGCCCAGGGCGTCCGTTACTTCGACGTGGCCCGTTCCTACGGCCGTTCCGAGGAGTTCCTCGCCGACTGGCTGGCGGCCCGCCCCGGCCTCGACGACATCGTCGTGGGCAGCAAGTGGGGCTACACCTACACCGCCGACTGGACCACGGACGCCGAGCGGCACGAGGTCAAGGACCACGGCGTCGCGACGTACGAGCGGCAGCGCGCCGAGACGGCCGCCCTGCTCGGCGACCGTCTCGACCTCTACCAGATCCACTCGGTGACCCCCGACAGTCCGGCCCTCACCGACAAGGAACTCCATGCGAAGCTGGCCGAGGCCACGGCCGGGGGCCTCACCGTCGGCTTCTCCACCAGCGGCCCCGCCCAGGCCGACGCCATCCGCGCCGCCCTCGCCGTCGAGGTCGACGGCGTCCCCCTCTTCCGTACCGTCCAGTCGACGTACAACGTCCTGGAGACCTCGGCCGGTCCGGCTCTCGCCGAGGCCCACGACGCCGGACTCACGGTGATCGTCAAGGAGGGCATGGCCAACGGCCGTCTGGCGGAGCCGCACGCGCCGGACGCCCTCAGGGCGGTGGCCGAGGACGCCGGGCTCGGCTGTGACGCGGTCGCCCTCGCGGTGATCCTGCGGCAGCCGTGGGCCGGGGTCGTCCTCTCCGGCGCCGCGACCGTCACCCAGCTCACCTCCAATCTGCACGCGGCCGTCGCGACCTCGACGAGGACCGGCTGGCCCGGCTCGCCGCGCTGACGGAGGAGCCGGGCGCGTACTGGGAGCGGCGCGGCCGGCTGCCCTGGCACTGAGAGATCACCACGGAACGACCACGTATGAGACGAACACGCTCTCGATGAGACGTTGATGTCTCACATGGGTTACTGTTGTCTCATGGCTGTCGATCGTGACCATGTGCTGCGCAGTGCCGCGGCCCTGCTGACCCGGAAATCCACCGCGACCATGGACGAGGTCGCCAAGCCGCCGGCATCAGCAGGGCCACCCTGCACCGGCAGTTCGCCGGACGCGACGTGCTCGTACGCGCGCTGGAGGCGCTCGGCATCCAGGAGTGCGAGGCGGCCCTGGAGCGGGCCCGCCCCGACGACGGCCCGGCGAGCGAGGCCGTCCGCCGCCTGGTCCGCGAGATCGAACCCGCCGCCGCCCTGCTGGCCTTCCTCTACAGCGAGAACCAGCTGTTCGAGGGCGAGGAGCAGAACGCGGGCTGGGCCAGGATCGACGACCGCATCGCGGCCCTGTTCCGGCGCGGCCAGTCCGACGGCGAGTTCCGCATCGACCTGACCCCGGCCTGGCTCACCGAGGCGCTGTACGGCCTGCTGGCCTCCGGCGCCTGGGCGGTCACGGAGGGCCGCGTCGCCCGCAACGACTTCACGCACATGATCGTCGAGCTGCTGCTCGGCGGCGCACTGAGGAGAGAGGAATCATGACCAGCACGTTGCAGCCGGTGGGCCCGGACGAGGCAGTGAAGCGCCCCGGCCGCTGGCTCGCGCTCTCCGTCCTCGTGTTCGCCGTACTGCTGGTGGCCGTCGACGCGACCGTACTCGGCCTGGCGACCCCGTTCATCAGCGAGGACCTGAAGCCCTCCGGCACCCAGCTCCTGTGGATCGGCGACGTGTACTCCTTCGTCATCGCCGGTCTGCTCGTCTCGATGGGCAGCCTGGGCGACCGGATCGGCCGCAAGCGCATCCTGCTCGTAGGCGCCACCGCCTTCGGCGCGATATCCGTGCTGAACGCCTACGCGACGACACCGGAGATGATGATCGCCGCCCGCGCGCTCCTCGGCGTGGCCGGCGCCACCCTGATGCCCGCCACCCTCGCCCTGATCCGCCACCTCTTCCACGACCCGCGCGAGCGGAGTCTGGCCGTGGGCATCTGGGGCGCGACGGCCTCCGCCGGCACGGCGGTCGGCCCGGTCGTCGGCGGCTTCCTCCTCGAACACTTCTGGTGGGGCTCGGTCTTCCTCATCAACCTGCCGGTGATGGCCGTCCTCGTCGTCGTCGGCATCCGGACCCTGCCCGAGTCCCGCAACCCGAACCCCGGCCCCTGGGACCTGGTCAGCGTCCTGCTCTCCCTCGTCGGCATGATCGCGGTCGTCTACGCCGTCAAGGAGGCCGCCACCCACGGCCTCACCTGGGCCACCGCGGGTGCCGCCCTGCTGGGCGCGGGGGCGCTGTACGGCTTCGTCCGCCGTCAGCTGACCCTGCCGGTACCCCTGCTGGACATGCGTCTGTTCCGCAACCGCGGCTTCAGCGGCGCGGTCCTGGCCGACCTGCTGACCGTCCTCGGCCTGTCCGGCCTGGTCTTCTTCCTCTCCCAGTACCTGCAACTCGTGCAGGGCAGGCGCCCGTTCGAGGCGGGTCTCGCCGAACTGCCCGCCGCGGTCGGCGCGGTGGCGGCCGGTCTGGTCGCCGGCCACGCGGCCCGGCGTTTCTCGGTCCGGGCGGTGGTGTCGGGCGGCCTCGCGGCGATCGGCCTGGCGCTGGCCGCCCTGACGGTGATCGACGAGAGCACCGGCTATCCGCTGCTGGGAGCGTCCCTGCTGGCCGTCGGCGTGGGTGCCGGCTTCTCGTTCACCGTGACGGCCGACGTGATCCTGTCCTCGGTTCCGAAGGAGGAGGCGGGGTCGGCGTCCGCGGTCTCGGAGACGGCGTACGAACTGGGCGCGGCCCTCGGCATCGCCGTACTGGGCTCGATCGTGACGGCTGTCTACCGCGACTTCCCGTCCCCGCCGGGCACACCCGAGGGCGCGCACGAGTCGCTGGGCGGGGCGGTCGAGGTGGCTTCGGCCATGCCGGCGGCCACGGCCCAGGAGATGCTGGCGTCGGCACGAGAGGCCTTCGTCAGCGGACTGGGTCTGGCGGCGGGCGCGGGCGCCGTGGTGCTGCTGGCTACGGCGGGCGCGGCATGGGTACTGCTGAAGGGCCAGAAACTGGACAGCTCACGCTGAGGGTGACGAGGCCGGGGGGCACGACCACGGCGCGCCCCCCGGCCGTCCGACCGTCCCCGCCGGAGACCTACGCGGCCTTCGCCTTGGTCGCGTACATGTCCACGTACTCCTGTCCGGACAGTCGCATGACCTCGGTCATCACGGAATCCGTCACCGCCCGCAGTACGTACCGGTCCCGGTCCATCCCCTCGTACCGGGAGAACTCCATCGCCTCACCGAAGCGGACCGTCACCTGCGAGGGGCGGGGCATCCCCGAGCCGCCCGGCTGGATCTTGTCCGTGCCGATCATCGCGAAGGGCACCACGGGCGCGCCGGTCATCAGGGTGAGACGGGCGATGCCCGTACGGCCCCGGTACAACCGCCCGTCGGGGGACCGCGTGCCCTCGGGGTAGATCCCGAAGACCCGGCCCTCCTCCAGGATCCGGCGCCCGGTCATCAGGGCGGCGACCCCGCCCTTGCCGCCGTCGCGGTCGACGGGGATCATGCCGACACCGATGAAGAACCAGGCCATCAGCCGGCCCTTGAGGCCCTTGCCGGTGACGTACTCGTCCTTGCCGATGAAGAAGACCTGCCGGTCGCAGACCAGCGGAAGGATCATCGAGTCGATGAAGGTGAGGTGGTTGCCGGCCAGGATGACCGGACCGTCGCCCGGGATGTGCTCCACGCCTTCGACCCGGGGTCGGAACATCAGGCGCATGACCGGTCCGAGCACTGCCTTGATGAGCGCGAAGCGGGACAACGGGCCCTCCGATAGCGGTATGAGTATGTGCAGGTGAGGACGATACTCGCGCCGCCGGGGGCGGCGCACATCGGGTTCACCGAGGTCTTACGCACTATTGACCTACGTTTACCCGTACGGCCGGTCCGTCGCGGGCCCGACACACGGGCGGAACGTGGTGGCGGCCGGCGCGACCCGAAGGGGCCGTGCGTCCCGCACCTGCTCCGCGCGGCCGGCCGGGCACGGCCGCGGCCGGTACCGATCGGCTACCCCGCTCCGCGCCGCCGAATCGGACGCCCCGTCATATCGTCGTGCGATACACGCCATCCACCGTCACCCGCGTGTTCGGATCGAGGTCTCCCGGCCGTCATGTCCACGCACCTACGATCGGCGCGCACGGGACGAGCCGATGGCAGGAGGACCCTCATGGGTACACAGGAGTCGCAGCACTCGAACACCCGGGCGAGCGGAACCGGACGGCGGGCGTTCCTCGGAGCGGCCGCGCGATCGGCGCCGCCGGAACGACCCTGGGCCTCTCCGGCACGGCGAGAGCCACCGAGGCCCGGCGTGGCGGCAAGGGCATCGAGAGCCTGCCCGTGCCGACGATCATCGGCCACCGCGGCGCCAGCGGCTACCGGCCCGAACACACCTTCGGCGCCTATCAGCTCGCCCTCGACCTCGGCGCCGACATCGTCGAGGCCGGCGACCTCGTCCCCACCAAGGACGGCCATCTCGTCTGCCGCCACGAACCGGAGATCGGCGGCACCACGGACGTCGCGAGCCACCCCGAGTTCGCCGGCCGCAGGACCACCAAGGTCCTCGACGGCGTCTCCACCACCGGCTGGTTCACCGAGGACTTCACCCTCGCCGAGCTGAAGACGCTGCGCGCGACCGAGCGCATCCCCGCCAACCGCCCCCACAACACCCTGTACAACGGCCGCTGGGAGATCCCCACCTTCGAGGAAGTCCTCAGGTGGCAGGACGAGCAGACCCGCAAGCGCGGCAAGCAGGTCTGGATCTACCCCGAGCTGAAGCACCCCACCTACTTCCGCAAGCTCGGCCTGAGCCTGGAGGAGCGCGTCGCCAGGCTGCTCCGCAAGCACGGCAAGGACGGCAGGAACGCGCCGGTCATCCTCCAGTCCTTCGAGCCGACCAGCATCCAGCGCCTGAACAAGATGGTCGGGAACCCGCTCGTCGTCCTGCTCTCCGGTGCCACCACCCGCCCCTGGGACTTCGTCGAGACCGGCGACCCGCGCACGGTCGCCGACCTGGTCACCGCCAAGGGGCTGCGGGAGATCGCCGGCTACGCGCAGGGCATCGGCCCCACCCTCGACCTGGTCGTCCCCAAGGACGCGGCCGGCAACCTCACCACGCCGACCACCCTGGTCAAGGACGCCCACGCGGCCGGCCTGATCCTGCACCCGTACACCCTGCGCAACGAGAACCCCTTCCTGCCCGCGAACTTCCGCAGGGGCACCGACGCGGACGCCTACGGCGACGTCTTCGGCGCCTACAAGGCGTACTTCGCCACCGGCATCGACGGCGTGTTCACCGACCAGCCGGACACCGGCCGCCTCGCCCGCGAGGACTTCGTCAACGGCTCCTGACCCCGTTGGGGTGACAACCGGCCGCCCGGGCAACTCACCGCCGGGCGGCCGCGTCGTGCCGCACATGACGTACGACATGCTCGCCGCCCTGCGCCCGCTGCTCACCGCGGAGGCCGACGCCGAGGCGCACGCCACCGGAACCGAGCCCGCCGACCTCGAACAGGCCGTCTGGCTGCGCCTCCTGGAACACCTCGCCACCGACAACCCGCCCGTCGACCCGCAGGGCTGGCTGCGCCGCGCCGTCCGGGCCGAGTCCCGCCGCAACCGCCGTACGGCCCGGCGGGAACGGGGGTACGTCGGCGACGACCCGGCCGAGGACGGCGACCGGGGTCCCGAACAGACCGTCCTCACCGCCGCCCGCCACCGCGCGCTGCGCGACGCCGTCCACCGGCTGCCCGCCCGGTGCTCCCGGCTCCTGGACGCCCTGCTGTCGCCGGAGGACCTCACGTACCGCGAGATCGCGGGGGAGTTGGGTATCTCACAGGGGAGTGTCGGACCGGAACGCTCCCGATGTCTGGGATGTCTGCGACGTCTGCTCCCGCCGGAGGTTGCGGCCCGCGAAGTGCGGGGATAGGAGTGTAGGACCACAGGCGATCAGGTGAGCGGGAGGCGTGCGCATATGGGCATGAGCGTGACCATCTCGGTGGCGACCGAGCAGGATGCCGAGCAGATCTTCAGGCTTCAGTACCTGTGCTTCCAGGGCGAGGCGGCGCTGTACGGCAACTACCGCATCGCCCCCCTGGTCCAGACCCTGGACTCCGTCCGGCAGGAGCTGGCCTCCGACTGCGTCTACGTGGCGCGGCTGGGCGAGGAGGTCGTCGGCTCGGTCCGCGGCACGGTCACCGAGGACGGCGCGGCCTCCATCGGCAGGCTCTGCGTCCACCCCCGCCTCCAGGGCCACGGCATCGGCGCGAGGCTGCTGCGGGCGGCCGAGTCGGCGCTGGCCGGGGAGCGCGGTGCCACCAAGTTCCGTCTCTTCACCGGCCATCGCAGCGAGGGCAACCTCCGCCTGTACCGTCGCGTCGGCTACCGGACGGTGGGCACGTCCCAGGGCTCGGACGGCGTCCCGATGATCGTCCTGGAGAAGCCGGCCGACGAGTTCGCCACCACGGCCTGAGCGACGCCGGGCTCAGCCGGCCTGCCGCGCACGCGCCTTCCGCAACCAGAAGAGAGCGGTCAGGGGCAGCAGCACGGGGATGAACACGTACCCCATCCCGTAGTCCGACCACACGGTCGAGTCCGGGAAGGCGTCACGGTCCACCAGGGTCCAGGTGCCCACGACCAGCACACCCGCCAGCTCGGCGGCGCAGCACACCTGCGCCGCCCTGCGTGCCGTCTCCCCGCCCCGCACCAGCGAGTACGTGATGAAGCCGTACACCAGACCGGCCACCGCGGACAGCGAGTACGCGAGCGGCGCCCGGTCGAACTCCGTCGCGATCTGATACGCCGAGCGCGACACCGCGCCGACCACCATCACGCCGTAGAACCAGACCAGCAGCAGGCCGGGCCCGCCGATCAGCCGCGCCGGCTTCTCCTCCACGGCCGTCACCTCAGCCTCCCCAGATGTCATGGAGCCGCACCTGAAGGACGGCGAGGACGACCCCGCCCGCCGCGACGGTCACCGAACCCCACCGGGTCCGCTCGCCCAGGGACATGAACCCCGCCGCCGGAACGCACGAGAACGCGCCCAGCAGGTACGCCACGAAGATCGTCGTGCCCTGCGCCGGCTCCTCGCCCCGCGCCACGTGCACGATCCCGACGACCAGCTGGACCAGCGCCAGCACCGAGACCACGGCCATCCCGATGAAGTGCCAGTCCTTCGTCGGCTGGTCACGGTAGGCCGCCCAACCGCACCAGGCGGCCAGCAGCAGTGCGGCGACACCGGTCACCAGCGTCAGGACATCAAGCATGCAGTGACCTTATTACGGCCGTATGGACCCTCCGCGGCCGGGCCCGAGCCGCGGGGAGGCGCTCGGACGACGACCGTGGCGTTGGCCACAACCCACCCCGCCCGTGCACCCGGCACCACCCCGCGATGAAGACCCGTCAGCCTTGTCCGCACTGGTCACCGGCGGAGGAACACGGTCTTCCGTATGCGTGCGCGCACTGTCCACGGCTGTCCGCCATGTGGACGGATCGGCGTTGTCAGGACCGTGGGTCTGCTTTACTGATCGCATGACCACGACGAGCAGCCGCACCTTTGCGACCGAGGCGACCCTGACGCCCGGTGCTCGTTGTATGTGTCGAATGTGCGCCTTCTAGAGGGCCCCCGCACCACCCAGAGCTCGCGCCCCGAAGCGAGACGCCGTGGCACGTCCGTACGCCCCGAGTACGTGACGAGACGCCGCCCGCGCACATGTTCTCCCCCCGGTTCCATCGCCACCGCGAGAACCGTGTCGCGTCCTGACCGAATGCACCCGTGCCGGGCACACCCACGCCCGCGCACTCGACAGTGACGGAAAACCCACGTGATCACCACCACGGGCCTGACCAAGATCTATCGGGCCGACCGCTCGCGCGGCCGTGAGGTCACCGCCCTCGACGGCGTCGATCTGCACGTCCGCGAAGGCGAGGTGTACGGCGTCATCGGCCAGTCCGGCGCCGGCAAGTCCTCGCTGATCCGCTGCATCAACCTCCTGGAACGCCCCACCTCCGGCACGGTCACCGTCGCCGGCCAGGACCTCACCGCCATCGCCGGCCGCGGCCCGCGTGCGGGCCGGGAACTCCGCGAGGCGCGCAGCCGTATCGGCATGGTCTTCCAGCACTTCAACCTGCTGTCGTCGCGGACCGTGCAGGACAACGTCGAGCTGCCGCTGGAGATCCTCGGCAGGTCGGGGAAGGAACGCTCCCGCAAGGCGCTCGAACTGCTCGACCTCGTCGGCCTCGCCGACAAGGCGGGCGCCTACCCCGCCCAGCTCTCCGGCGGTCAGAAGCAGCGCGTCGGCATCGCCCGCGCCCTCGCCGGCGACCCCAAGGTGCTGCTCTCCGACGAGGCGACCAGCGCGCTCGACCCGGAGACCACCCGCTCGATCCTCCAGCTGCTGCGCGACCTGAACCGCCAGCTGGGTCTGACGGTCCTGCTCATCACCCACGAGATGGGCGTGGTGAAGTCGATCTGCGACTCCGCCGCGCTGATGGAGCGGGGCCGCGTCGTCGAGTCCGGCACGGTCAGCGAGCTGCTCGCCACCCCCGGCTCCGAACTGGCCGCCGCGCTCTTCCCGGTGGGCGGCGAGCCGACCGGCGACGACCGGACCGTCCTCGACGTCACCTTCCAGGGCGAGGCCGCGACCCAGCCGGTCATCTCCCAGTTGTCGCGCACCTACAACATCGACATCTCGATCCTGGGCGCGGCCATCGACACCGTCGGCGGCCTCCAGGTCGCCGGATGCGCATCGAACTGCCCGGCCGCTACGAGGACAACGTGGTGCCGATCGGCTTCCTGCGCGAACAGGGTCTTCAGATCGACGTGCCGGGCGCCGCCGCCGAGCGGTCCCCGCTGGTGAAGGATGGTGCCAAGTGACCTGGTCCGAGATGCAGCCCCTGCTGGAGCAGGCGTGTTGGGACACCTTCTACATGGTCGGCTGGTCCACGCTCATCGCCGTCGCCGGCGGCCTTCCGCTCGGCATCCTCCTCGTCCTCACCGACCGGGGCGGCCTGCTGCAGAACGTCGTCGCCAACAAGGTGATCGGGCAGGTCGTGAACATCGCCCGCTCGATGCCGTTCATCATCCTGATGGTCGCGCTGATGACCTTCACCCGCTGGGTGACCGGAACGACCATCGGCCGCGAGGCCGCCATCGTGCCGTTGGCCATCGGGGCGATCCCCTTCTTCGCGCGCCTCGTGGAGATGTCCGTCCGCGAGGTGGACGGCGGGCTGGTGGAAGCCGTGCAGTCCATGGGCGGCAGCACCTGGAAGATCGTCCGCAGCGTGCTCGTCCCCGAGGCGCTGCCGTCCCTGATCTCCGGCGCCACCACCACCGTCGTCGCCCTGATCGGCTACTCCGCGATGGCGGGCACCGTCGGCGCGGGCGGCCTGGGCGACATCGCGATCCGCTACGGCTACCAGCGCTTCGAGACGGGCCTGATGTGGACCACCGTCGCCATCCTGGCCGTCGTCATCTCCCTGCTCCAGTTCGGCGGTGACCTCGCGGCCCGCTCCCTGCACCGGCGCACCGGCAAGGGCGGCCCGGTCCTCCTCTTCCGGCCGCTGAGCGGAATCTTCCCCGGCACGGTCGCCACCGACGCCGTGAAGAAGAGCTGAACCGGACCCCACCCACCGCCCCCTCAGTTCTCCCCGCACACCCACAGCGGGGACGTATCACCTCAGGAAAGGCACTTTTCGTGCGTAACACCGCCAAAATCACCACCGCCGTCCTCGCCGCCGGAGCCCTCACCCTCGGGCTCGGCGCATGCGGCTCGGACAAGGACTCCGGGTCCGCCGCGGCCGACACCAGCGGACCGCTGGTCGTCGCCGCCAGCCCCGTCCCGCACGCCGAGATCCTCACCTTCGTGAAGGACAACCTGGCCGAGGACGCGGGCCTCGACCTGGAGGTCAAGGAGTTCACCGACTACGTCACGCCGAACACGGCGACCGAGGACGGCTCGGTGGACGCCAACTACTTCCAGAACCAGCCCTACCTCGACGACTTCAACCAGAAGAACGGCACCCACGTCGTGCCCGTCGTCACGGTCCACCTGGAGCCGCTCGGCCTCTACTCCCACAAGTTCAAGAGCGTCGACGACCTCAAGAGCGGCGCGACCGTCGCCGTCCCGAACGACACCGTCAACGAGGCGCGCGCCCTGAAGCTGCTCGCCGCGAACGGCCTCATCACGCTCAAGAAGGGCGCGGGCAACTCGGCGACCCCGGCCGACATCAGCGAGAACCCGAAGAACCTCAAGTTCAAGGAGCTGGAGGCGGCGCAGACCCCGCGCTCCCTGGACGACGTGGACGCCGCCGTCATCAACGGCAACTACGCCATCGAGGCCGACCTCAAGCCCTCGAAGGACGCCCTCGTCCTGGAGTCCGCCACGGACAACCCGTACGGCAACTTCCTCGCCGTCAAGGAGGGCAACGAGGACGACCCGCGCGTGAAGAAGCTCGCGAAGCTCCTCACCTCCCCCGAGGTCAAGAAGTTCATCGAGGACAAGTACGCCGGCTCCGTCATCGCGTCCTTCTGAGGCGCCGACCCCACGGGGGAGAGCAGCATGCGCAAGACCCTCGTCGCCGGGTCGGCCCTGGCCCTGAGCCTCGTGCTCGCCGCCTGCGGCTCGGGTTCGGGCTCCGGCTCGGGCTCCGGCTCCGGTGACGGCGGTGGCGCCGACGACACGCTCGTCGTCGGCGCCACCGCTGTCCCGGCCGGCGAAGTCCTGACGTACATCAAGGACGAACTCGCCGCGCAGGCAGGCCTCGACCTGGAGATCAAGGAGTTCACGGACTACGTCCTGCCGAACACCGCGCTCCAGGAAGGCTCGCTCGACGCGAACCTGTACCAGAACCAGCCCTACCTGGACGACTTCAACAAGGCACAGGGCACCGACCTGGTGTCGGTCGTCAAGGCCTACCTGCCGCCCATGGGCGTCTACTCCAAGAAGGTCGATGACGTCCGCGACCTCGCCGACGGAGCCACCGTCGCCGTACCCGCCGACACCACCAACGAGGGCCGCGCCCTCAAGCTCCTCGCGTCCCAGGGCGTCATCACGCTCGAGGCGGACGCCGGAGCGGACGCGTCCCCCGCGGACATCAGCGAGAACCCGAAGAACCTCGAGTTCAAGGAGCTGGAGCCCGCCCAGCTGCCCCGCTCGCTCGACGACGTGGCCGCCGCGGTCATCAACAACAACTACGCCCAGGACGCGGGCCTCAGCCCCACGAAGGACGCCGTCCTCCTGGAGTCGGCGAAGGACAACCCCTACGCCAACCTCCTCGCCGTCAGGCGCGGCGACGAGGACGACCCGCGGGTCCGCAAGCTCGTACGGCTCCTCACCTCCGCCGAGGTGAAGAAGTTCATCGAGGACAAGTACCAGGGCTCGGTCCTCCCGGTCACCTCCGGCTGACCCCGCGCGCACCACGTCCGCGCCTTCGGCAGGTGCGGACCCCGTGGTGCGACCCGGTGCTTCCATGCTGCATGCTGAACAGCTCAGCGGGCCTGACGGTCAGCCAGGTCGGACCCTGACGGTTTCGAAGGTTACGGAGCGGCGCATGACGAGCACCTTCCCCAGCATCTCCATCAGCACGGAGCGGTTGGTGCTGCGTCCCCTCGACGAGGACGACGTACCCGCCCTGGCCGAGATGATGAACGACGAGCAGGTCACGGCCTGGACCTCCGTCCCCCACCCCTTCACCGCGCGCGACGCCCGCACCTGGATCTCCGAGTACGCCCCCGCCCAACGCGCGTCCGGACGCGGACTCGACCTCGCCGTCACCGAGTTCCTCACCCAGCGGCTCGTCGGCGTCATCCAGCTCGGCAAGACCAACTGGCACGTACGGTCCACCGAACTGTCGTACATCATCGCCCCCTGGGCCCGCGGCGAGGGCTATGCCTCCGAGGCCGCGCTCGCCACCGCCCAGTGGCTGCTCACCGACCAGAAACTCGAACGCATCGAGCTGCGCACGGCCGCCGACAACACCGCCTCGCAGCAGGTCGCCCAGAAGATCGGCTGTATCAGCGAGGGCGTCCTGCGCGGCGCCTGCATAGCCCGCGTCCGCGCCGACGACGGCACCTGGAGCGAGGCGCGCACCGACTTCATCGTGTGGAGCCTGCTCCCGGAGGACATCGAGGGCGCCGGGGAGCACCTCACGGAGAGCGGCGGCTACCCGTCGTACGCCGACTGGAACTGACCCCGGGGTCACCGCACCGCCCCCGCCCGGCCCCGCGCGACCAGGTACTCTCACCAAGCCCGCCAGCCGCGTAGACCCACGGGAGACTGACGACGATGGCCGACCGCGTCACGGTGATCGGCTGGGACGGCTCGCCGCTGACCGCCGCCGCCCGTTCGGCCCTGGGCGCCGCCACCCTCGTGGCCGGTGCCGCCCACCACCTGGCGCTGCCCGAGGTGCCCCCCGCCGCCGAGCGCATCCGCCTCGGCAGCGTCGCCCTCGCCGCCCGCCGCATCGCCGGCCACCGCGGCTCGGCGGTCGTCCTCGCCGACGGCGACCCCGGCTTCTTCGGCGTCGTACGCACCCTGCGCGCACCCGAGTTCGGCCTGGAGGTCGAGGTCGTCCCGGCCGTCTCCTCCGTGGCCGCCGCGTTCGCCCGGGCCGGCATGCCCTGGGACGACGCCGAGGTGACCGTCGCCCACCGACGCACCCTGCGCCGCGCGGTGAACGTGTGCCGGGCCCACACCAAGGTCGCCGTCCTCACCTCGCCCGGCGCCGGCCCCGCCGAACTGGGCCTGCTCATGGAGGGCGTCCACCGGACCTTCGTCGTCTGCGAGGAACTCGGCACCGACCGCGAACAGATCAGCGTCGTCACCTCCGAGAAGGCCGCCGACCACGCCTGGCGCGACCCCAACGTCGTCATCGTCATCGGCGGCACCGCGGGCGTGCCGCCGTCGAGCGACGGCGGCTGGATCGCCGGCCGCGACCCGGGAACCGGCCCACGCGGCTGGACCCTGCCCGCCGGTGAGTACGGCGGCGGACTGGGCGAGGGGGAGGCCGAACTGCTCCGGGCCGCCCAACTCGCCCGTCTGGGACCACGGGTCGGCGACCTCGTCTGGGACATCGGCTGCGGCAGCGGCGCCTTCGCGACCGAGGCCGCGCGGGCCGGAGCGGCCGTCATCGCCGTGGACCGCGCCATGGAGGCGTGCGCCCGTACCGACGCCGCCGCGCGCCGCTTCGGCGTGCAGCTCCAGATCGTCCGCGGCACCGCCCCGCACGTTTTGGAGGACCTGCCCGAACCGGACGTCGTCCGCGTCGCCGGCGGGGGAGCGGCCGTGGTCTCCGCGGTCGCCGACCGCCGCCCGCAGCGGATCGTCACCCACGCCATGACCCGCGACGCCGCCGAACTCGTCGGCCGCGACCTGACCGAGCACGGATACCGCGTCGAGTGCGCCCTCGTTCAGTCCGTCGAACTCGACACCCGGGTCTGGACGGAGACGGAACGGAGCGTGGCGTTCCTGCTCAGCGGGGTTCTGCCGGACCGGTCGGCCTGACCCGGTTTGCCCTCCCCGTGATCCTGTTGTCCTACCGCGCGCGGTAGGCTGGCCGATCGTCGTACCGCATCCGGTCGCCCGGCTTTTCGTCGGTCAATGTCCGGAAAACGCATCCGTTTTGGGGTGGGTGTGGTACGGCAGAACCTGAGGGCGCGCAACGTGGCGCAGTCCACAGCGGAGCGTCGCGGATCAAGCTGTCGCGACGCGGCAACGACCGCGACAATGCCACTGAATGGCTTTGTCGTCTTTTTCGTGCGGGTCGTTCGTGCCGCTGGGCGCGGACGCTCGTTCTTCACTACGGGGCGGTCGGTGCGCCGTTCCGGGTGAGCTGGTCGTAGGAGCACTAACCGATGGGCGAGGGGTACGCATGACCGACACCGGCCAGGGCCCGGGCGAGGGACTGCCGGAGAGCACAGGCATGGTGGATCAGCAGGGCGTCCCCGCGCCCGGCGCGTACACCTACCTCTCCGAGACCACCGCCGAGGACGAAGACCTGTTGCTGCTGCCCGGCGCCCAGAGCGCCTGGGGCAACGAAGTCGCGCCGCCCGCCCCGGAGCCGGTGGTCGAGGCGGTGCACGAACCCGGCCCGCACGAGACGGCGGGCCGCGACAGCGGTTCCGTAGACCTCAGCGCCGTCCGCCTCCCGAACCCGTCGGTGCCGCCCGCGGCACGCGCCGCCCCCTGCACCTCGGCCCGCCCATCCCCGACACCTCCGCGAGCCCGGTCCGCTCCCTCGCCGACCGCGGTCCCGCGGGCGCGCCGGTACGGCACCCGGGCACGCCCACGTCCGGAACCGAGTACCTCGACGCCCAGCACCTGCGCGAGATGCCTCCGCAGAGCGCGGCACCCTGGGGCGCCCAGGCGGCCGTAGAGGCGCCGGTCGCTGCCGGGGCGGCCCCTGCGGAAACGGTTGTTCCGGCGGCCCAGCAGCAGCCCGAGCAGAGGGGCGCGGCCCAGGCGGTCATGGCCCACCCGGACACGGACACGGGTGCGCCGCAGCCGGGGATCCTCACGCAGACGCCCCTGGCACCCGAGGCGGCCGAGCCCGCGTACGCCGGTGAGGGCGCCGAGGCGACGGGACCGGCGGTCCCGGCCGAACCCGCCGGTGTCGTGCCCGGACCGGGCCCCGAGCCGGTGGCACAGATCCCCGAGCCCGTGCGGGAGACCGCGGCGCCCGATGCCACGCCCGCCCCCGACACGGACGCGATCGCCGCCGAAGGGGTACCGGCGCCCGCAGTCGAGGCGGCCGAGGAGCCCGTGGAGATGCCCGCGGACGTGCCCGCCCCGGAGGCGGTCCAGGCCCCCGAGGCTCCGGCGCCGACCGCGATCCCCGAGGCGCCCGTCGCCGAGGGGGCGCAGACCCCGGAGGCTCCGGCAGCCGCCGTACCCGTCACTGCCGAGACTCCCGGGGCCGCCCCGGCGCCGGACCCCGTACAGGCGCAGGAGCCCGCCGGTGTGCCCACGCCCGAGGCCGTAGCCGTGCACGCTCCGGAAGCTGACCTTCCGCCGGTCGTCCCGCAGGCCGCTCCCGATCCGGGCCAGGCACCCGAGTACGGGGTGGCGCCCACGGCCGAGGCGCCCACGGCCGAGGCGCCCGCCGCTCCGGCAGCGACGGCGCCCGCGCCCGCACACGAAGTGGCCCCCGCGCTGCCCGAGCCGGAGGCCACTGCCCCCGAGCCGGAGGCCACTGCCCCCGAGCCGGAGGCCACTGCCCCCCAGCCGGAGGCCAGTGCCCCCGAGCCGGAAGTCAGTGCCCCCGAGCCGGAAGTCAGTGCCCCCCAGCCGGAGGTCACTGCCCCCCAGCCGGAGGTCACCGCCCCCCAGCCGGAGGTCGCAGCCAAGGCGTCGGAGGACGCGGCCGAGGCACCGGCCCCGGAGGCTCCCGCTCCCGCTCCGGAGGCTCCCGCTCCCGCTCCGGAGATCATCGCGCCCGCACAGGCGTTCCCGGCTGCCGGAGTCCCGGCCCCGGAACCCGAGGCCCCCGCCGCCGAACCCATGGCCCTCCACCAGCCGGACGACCAGCCGGAGCCCGAGCAGGCAGCCCCCCAGCAGCCGACGGCGGAACTGCCCGCCGCGGAAACGGCGCCGGTGGAATCGCCCGCCGAGCCCGCCGAGCCCGTACAAAGCGCCCTGCCCACCGAGCACGAGCACGAGCCCGAGTTCGAGCCGTACCCCGCGCCCGGAGTCCACCCCACCCAGCCCGCGCCGGACATGCCCGCCGCCCCCGTCCCCGCAGCGGCGGCCGAGGAAGCGGCCCAGCCGGAACCGACGGCGGACGCCTTCGCCGCGGTCCCCACCGCGACCCGCGCCCGGGACCACCCCGGTCGCGCCGCCCCCGCCGCCCCGGTCGGCGGACATCCCCGCCCCCCGCGAAGCGGACTCCGCCGCCCCGGAAGCGCGGGCCGGGACGCCGGGCGAGCGTGAGTTCGAGCAGAGCGACCCGAACGTCGCACAGAACCCGGAGGACCTGGACACCAGGGCCGCCGACCAGGAAGAAGGCACGGCCGTCGTGGAAGAGGTACGGGAGTCCACCGGCCCGGCCGCCCCCGCGTACGCCGACGCCGAGCGCGAGGCCGTCCTGAAGGTCATGCGCGAGCGCCGGGACATCCGCAACGGCTTCCGCAGCGACCCCATCCCGCACGAGGTGCTGCTGCGGGTCCTGGAGGCAGCCCACACCGCGCCCTCCGTCGGCCATTCGCAGCCCTGGGACTTCGTCGTGATCCGCTCCGCCGACACCAGGCGCGCGATGCACGAACTGGCGATGCGGCAGCGGGACGCCTACGCGAAGTCCCTGCCCAAGGGCCGGGCGAAGCAGTTCAAGGAACTGAAGATCGAGGCCATCCTCGACACCCCGGTGAACATCGTCGTCACCGCCGACCCGACCCGCGGCGGCCGGCACACCCTCGGCCGGCACACCCAGCCCCAGATGGCGCCGTACTCCTCCGCGCTCGCCGTCGAGAACCTGTGGCTCGCCGCCCGCGCCGAGGGTCTCGGCGTCGGCTGGGTCAGCTTCTTCGACGAGCGCGAGATGGTCCGCGCCCTCGGCCTGCCCGAGCACCTCGACGTCGTCGCCTACCTCTGCGTCGGCTACGTCGACGAGTTCCCGGACGAGCCCGAGCTGATGCAGGCCGGCTGGGCCAAGCGCCGCCCCCTGTCGTGGGTCGTCCACGAGGAGACGTACGGCCGTCGCGCGCTGCCCGGCGAGGACCCGCACGACCTGCTCGCCGAGACCGTCGCCGGCATCCGCCCGCTGGACGCCAAGGCGCTCGGCGAGGCCTGGGAGCGGCAGAAGCGCATGACCAAGCCGGCCGGCGCGCTCGGCATGCTGGAGATCATCTCCGCGCAGTTGTCCGGCCTGTCCCGCCAGTGCCCGCCGCCGATCCCGGAGCCCGCGGCCGTCGCGATCTTCGCCGGCGACCACGGGGTGCACGCCCAGGGCGTCACCCCCTGGCCGCAGGAGGTCACCGCGCAGATGGTGGCCAACTTCCTGGGCGGCGGCGCGGTCTGCAACGCCTTCGCGAACCAGGTGGGCGCCGAGGTCTGCGTCGTGGACGTCGGCGTCGTGGCCGACCTCCCCGCGACTCCCGGCCTGCTGCCGCGCAAGGTCCGCGCGGGCACGTCCGACATGACGACGGGCCCCGCGATGTCCCGCGAGGAGGCCAAGCAGGCCATCGAGGTCGGCATCGAGACGGCCCGCGACCTGGTGGCGGCCGGCAACAAGGCGCTTCTCACGGGTGAGATGGGCATCGCGAACACCACCGCGTCCGCGGCCCTCATCTCGGTCTTCACGGGCGCCGACCCGGCCGAGGTCACCGGCCGCGGCACCGGCATCAACGACGAGACCCTCGCCCGCAAGACCGAGGTCGTCCGCCGCGCCCTGGAGGTCCACCAGCCGGACCCGGCCGACCCCATCGGCGTCCTCGCGGCCGTCGGCGGCTTCGAGCACGCGGCGATGGTCGGCCTCCTGCTGGGCGGCGCGTCCCTGCGTACGCCCGTGATCCTGGACGGTGTGAGCGCCGGAGCCGCGGCCCTGGTCGCCCGCGCGATCGCGCCCGAGGTCCTCGCGGCCTGCATCGCGGGCCACCGCAGCGCCGAACCGGGCCATGTCGCCGCCCTCAACAAGCTGGGCCTGCGCCCCCTGGTCGACCTCGACCTGCGCCTGGGCGAGGGCACCGGCGCCCTGCTGGCCCTCCCGCTGGTCCAGAGCACGGCGCGGGCGATGCACGAGGTGGCCACGTTCGACTCGGCGGGCGTGACCGAGAAGTAGAAAACGCCTCCGGGGTCGGGGGACATGCGCTCCTGCATCCGCCCCCCCCCGCCGTAGGCTGAACGCACCTCTAAAATCCGCACGTCAGGGCTGCTCCAGAGCCGCAGCGCCCACCCCGCTCGTTCGAGGAGCCGCCCCTCATGGCCGAACACCCCGCCTACCCCGTAGGCCTCCGCCTCACCGGCCGCCGTGTGGTCGTCATCGGCGGCGGCCAGGTCGCCCAACGACGCCTGCCGGCCCTGATCGCCGCGGGCGCGGACGTCCTCCTCGTATCGCCCGAGGCGACCCCCTCCGTGGAGGCGATGGCGGACGCGGGCGAGATCACCTGGGAGCGGCGGGTCTACACCCTCGGCGACCTCGCCGACGCCTGGTACGCCCTGATCGCCACCAGTGACCCCGACGCCAACGCCGCCGCCTCCGCCGAGGCGGAGCGCCACCGCGTGTGGTGCGTACGCTCCGACAACGCCGACGCGGCCACCGCCTGGACCCCCGCGACGGGCCACAGCGAGGGCGTCACCGTCGCCGTACTCACCACGGACGCCAAGGGCCGCGACCCCCGTCACACCGCCGCTGTCCGGGACGCCGTGGTCGAGGGCCTGCGCGACGGCACCCTCGTCGCCCCCCATCACCGCACCCGTACCGCGGGCGTCGCCCTCGTCGGCGGCGGTCCCGGCGACCCGGACCTGATCACGTCCGCGGCCGCCGCCTGCTCGCCGAGGCGGACGTCGTCATCGCGGACCGCCTCGGCCCGCGCGACCTCCTCGCCGAACTCCCGCCGCACGTCGAGGTGATCGACGCGGCGAAGATCCCGTACGGGCGCTACATGGCCCAGGAGGCCATCAACAACGCGCTGATCGAGCACGCCAGACAGGGGAAGTCGGTCGTCCGGCTCAAGGGCGGCGACCCGTACGTCTTCGGCCGGGGCATGGAGGAACTCCAGGCCCTCGCCGAGGCAGGCATCGCGTGCACCGTCGTCCCCGGCATCTCCAGCTCCATCTCGGTCCCGGGCGCGGCCGGCATCCCGGTCACCCACCGCGGGGTCGCCCATGAGTTCACCGTGGTCAGCGGCCATGTCGCCCCCGACGACGAGCGCTCCCTGGTCGACTGGGCGTCCCTCGCCAAGCTGACCGGCACGCTGGTGGTCCTGATGGGCGTCGACAAGATCGGTAAGATCGCCGAGACGCTGATCGCGCACGGCAAGCCTGCCGACACCCCGGTCGCCCTCGTCCAGGAGGGCACGACGGCGGCCCAGCGCCGCGTCGACGCCACCCTGGAGACGGTCGCCGAGACGGTCCGGACGCAGGAGGTCAGGCCTCCGGCGGTCATCGTCATCGGCGAGGTCGTCGCCGTCGGCCCGCGAACGTCGGCGTAACCGCCGGTAACAGACCCGTGCCGAGCCGTTGGCACCGAACTCAGGACAAGGCAGTATCACCTCTGTGGCCGATCTCATCACCGTTGAGGATCCCGACGACCCGCGCCTGCGTGACTACACCGGCCTGACCGACGTGGAGCTGCGCCGCAGGCGCGAGCCCGCCGAGGGCCTGTTCATCGCCGAGGGCGAGAAGGTCATCAGACGGGCCAAGGAAACCGGCTACGAGATGCGCTCGATGCTGCTGTCGTCCAAGTGGGTCGACGTCATGCGCGACGTCATCGACGAGCTTCCGGCCCCGGTCTACGCCGTCAGCCCGGAGCTGGCCGAGCGGGTCACCGGCTACCACGTCCACCGCGGCGCCCTCGCCTCCATGCAGCGCAAGCCGCTCCCGACCGCGACGGAGATCCTGCACTCCACGCGCCGCGTCGTGATCATGGAAGCGGTCAACGACCACACGAACGTCGGCGCGATCTTCCGCTCGGCCGCGGCCCTCGGCATGGACGCCGTCCTGCTCTCCCCGGACTGCGCCGACCCCCTCTACCGCCGCAGCGTGAAGGTCTCGATGGGCGCGGTCTTCTCCGTGCCGTACGCCCGCCTGCACACCTGGCCGAAGGGCCTCGACCTGGTCCGCGAGGCCGGGTTCACGCTCCTCGCCCTCACCCCCGACGAGAAGGCCAGCAGCCTCGACCAGGCGGCCCCGCACACCATGGACCGGGTCGCCCTCATGCTCGGCGCGGAGAGCGGCGGCCTGTCCACCCAGGCCCTGGTCGCCGCCGACGAATGGGTCCGCATCCCCATGTCCCACGGCGTCGACTCGCTGAACGTGGGCGCCGCGGCGGCCGTCGCCTTCTACGCGGTCGCGACGGGTCGTCCGCCGCTGTAGCGACCCGGCCGGCTATCCGCCGGACCGCTGCTGCCGCACGTCCGGCTCCACCTGCTGCTGATGCCGTACGACGCCGTTCTCACCGCCGAGTCCCCGGGCCGCACCCTGGCAGCCCTGGACGACCGCGATGCCGAGGGCCACGAGCAGCGTCACGACGACGAAGACGAACAGTCGCTGCCGCAGCAGCCGCGGATTGGCGGGCCGCCGCCCGGTCCCCGTGTTCCGCGACGCGGGCCGGCCGTTCCCGTTGCGCGGCCCGGGTCTGCTGCCGCTGCCGGAACGGGTGTTGCGCGAGGAGGACGTGTTCCGCCCGGCCGGGGTCGGCCGGGACCCCGAGCGCGACGACGGGTTGCCGCCCCCGCGCGAGGCACC
>NZ_MPOH02000015.1:427379-429519 GCF_001896135.2 Streptomyces phaeoluteigriseus | reverse complement strand
AACCGTTACGTCGACCCGGAGTTGGCCGCCGACGCGATCGCCGCCGGGGACTCCCCGCTGACCTCGCGCGAGGCGGACCCGGCTGCCGCAGCGTCCGCTCCGGATAACCGGTGTCGGCCAGCCGCCCGGTGGGCCGGTCGGCCTCACCGGCACGCGAAGCGGGCGGCCGCACCTCGGCCGGGCCGTGGGCCTCACGGGCCGCGATCTCCTTGAGCCGCAGGGAGAGATCGAGCGTACTGGGCCGCTCCTGCGGATCCTTCGCCAGACAGGCCCGGATCAGCGGGGCCAGGGCGTCCGGCACGCCCTGCAGATGGGGCTCCTCGTGCACCACGCGGTACAGCATCACCTCGGAACTGCCGTGCCCGAAGGGGGAGTCGGCCGTCGAGGCGTACGCCAGGGTGGCGCCGAGCGAGAACACGTCGGTGGCCGGGGTGACCAGCGCCCCGCGCACCTGCTCCGGTGCGAGGAACCCGGGGGAGCCGACCGCCGTACCGACGTGCGTCAGCGTCGACGCCCCCGTCGCCCAGGCGATCCCGAAGTCGATGATCCGCGGGCCCTTGGGGGAGAGCAGGATGTTGGACGGCTTCAGGTCCCGGTGCACCACTCCGGCCTCGTGGACGGCGACCAGCCCCTCCGACAGCGCCGCCCCGATCGACGCCAGCTCGGATGCCCCGAGGGGACCGTCGTCGGCGACCTTGTCGTGCAGGGAGGGGCCGGGCACGTACTGGGTGGCGAACCACGGCCGGTCGGCGTCCAGGTCCGCCGCGACCAGCCGGGCGGTGCACCCGCCCCGGATCCGCCGCGCCGCCGACACCTCACGCGCGAAGCGCGACCGGAACTCCTGGTCCTCGGCCAGATCGGGCCGGATCACCTTCAGCGCGACCCGCTGCCCCTTCTTGTCGGAGCCCAGGTAGACGACGCCCATCCCGCCCGCGCCGAGCCGTCGGTGAAGTTTGAACGAGCCGACGACGCGCGGGTCCTCGCGCCTCAGGCGCATCATCGCCATGTTCATCCCCGCTGCCCGGTCCGTGTGACGTGGCACAGCTTACGTTTCCACGGCCCCGCGCGCGCAGAGGCCGCGCCCTCTCGGCCCCACCGATTGTCAGTGCCCCGCGGGAGACTTGAGAAGTGGTCAGTGCGCCTGCGAGCAGGCGCACTTCACCGTCGGGGGGATCGCAACCACCTGTCAGAGAAGGGGGATTGGACCCATGAAGGGTGACCGGGTGGAGATGGCCGTCGACGCCGGCGAGCCGACGCGAACCCACGAGGTGGTGGCCGGCAGAGCGGGCCGCCGGGTGGAGACGGCGGTACGCCGGGGGGTGGTGGAAGTGAGCGAAGTCACCCCTGTAGGTCCCCCACGCCGTTGAGGCAGGGGGGAGGCACCGGCGTGCCCACGGCCCGCTTCATGGCGAACCGGGTGCCCGCCCGGTCGAGCAGCCCCTGCCACGCGAGGACGGCTCGGAAAGGCGGACCCGGACCCGGGCACCCCTCCGGGAAGACCCTGAGACCCAGGACCCCGTCTCCACCCAGGGGAGTACTCCCCAGGTCATGGCTCATCCTCCGGGAGGCCCGGCAATCGGTACGAGGGCATGACGACCGCTGTCCGCCGCACCCCTAGATTTGAGGTCAAGCGGCGGGTGCAGCACTCGTCCCCCGAGGTCAGACACCCGCCGCTTGCCACGGAACAACCGAGACAGGTCAGGAGAGGGACCATGGCCCACACGGCACAGCGACCCCGCCGTACGGGCCGCCGCCACCCCCTGGTGGCGACGGTCATGGCCCTTCCCCTGGCGGTCCTGCTCCTCGTCGTCTTCGACGGCTGGGAGACAGTGGCCACACAGGCGTCGTCCGTGGGTGTGATGCTGGGGCGCTGAGCGGCGACCCCAGGCCCGGAAGAGCGGTCCGGGCGGGGACATCCATCCATGAAACCCCGTGGGGACGGGGGTGCGGCGGACGGCAAAAATGCCGGCGCAGCTGGGGAGCTGCGCCGGCATTGCTCTGCCCTCTTCCGCGCCTTTGCGAGGGCGCTGTCCCCGGGGACCGCAGCCGGCAGGGGTGGGGGGCGAACTCCCACGGATCGCGGAAGCACCGGGCGTACGCATCCCCGTACCCTGCGGGAGCAGCCCCGCACCCCCAGGAA
>NZ_MPOH02000015.1:417420-427279 GCF_001896135.2 Streptomyces phaeoluteigriseus | reverse complement strand
CACCCTCGCGGACCGCCCCGACGCCACCGTCGTCCGTCACGCCGACACCGTCGCCAAGGCCCACGCCCCGGACACGGACCCCGCCGCCCTCACCCCCCGCCTCCGCCACGGCCGTCCACCTCCCCGACCGTCCTCCTGCCCCCGCTCACCCCGACCCCCACCGTCCTGGACGCCCGTCTCGTCACCTTCTGGCCGTACGGCACCCCCGTGGACCCGGAGGACCCGGACGCCGCCCCCTGGGAAGCCGCGGGCGGCCTCCTCGCCCGCCTGCACCGGACCCCCGCGCCGACCCCGCTCCCTCCGATGCGAGGACCCGCCAAGGCGGCCGGCGCCGTGGCCCGCCTGCGCGAAGCAGGCCCCCGTCCCGCTGTCGGTGCCGTCCTGCGCGCCTGGAGCCACCTCCCCGCCTGGGCCCGCGCCGAGGCCCCGATGCCGGACACCACGACCCTCTGCCACGGCGACCTCCACCTCGGCCAGTTGGTCCGCCACCCCGCCCCCGACGGCCCGTGGCGCCTCATCGACGTGGACGACCTCGGCGTCGGCGTCCCCGCCTGGGACCTGGCCCGCCCCGCCGCCTGGTACGCCTGCGGTCTGCTCCCGCCCGACGAGTGGACCCGTTTCCTGACCGCCTACCGGGATGCGGGCGGCCCCGCAGTCCCCGCCGACGGGGACCCCTGGCCCGCCCTCGACGTCCCGGCCCGCGCCCTCACCGTCCAGACCGCGGCGCGCGCCCTGACCAAGGCCCTCGCCCAGGGCAGGGATCTGGACGAGGTGGAGCGGGCTCTGACCGACGCCTGTGCCCGAATGAGTTCCGCACCTGCGCAGTTGGGGCCGAGCCCGGCGAAGTAGGGTGCAACCGACCGCAGCGGGACAGAGTCTGTCCTGGTGATACGCGAAGCAGGACCGACCGGCGAGGAGTTGAGCCGAACCATGCAGTGTCCGAAGTGCCACGCCCCGATGCACACGTACAACCGCAACGGCGTCCAGATCGAGCAGTGCAGCAACTGCAGGGGGATCTTCCTCGACTACGGGGAGCTGGAGGCGCTGACCCGCGTGGAGTCCCAGTGGACCCAGCAGGCCCCGCCGCCCCCGCCCACCCCGCAGGGGTACCCGGCCGCTCCCGTGCCGCCGGCTCCCGCCTGGGGCGCCCCGCAGGGTGGTCACGGCGGCCACCCCGGTCACGGGGGTCACTACGGCAACAAGCGTCACAAGAGCTTCGGACACATGCTCTTCTCCAGCTGACCCGGCGCCGCACGAAGAAGCCCCCGACCGCGCTGGCGGCCGGGGGCTCCGGTGTGTGGACGATACTGGGATTGAACCAGTGACCTCTTCCGTGTCAGGGAAGCGCTCTCCCGCTGAGCTAATCGTCCTCGGGGTGATCACGACCCGGGGGCCGCGGATGCTGCGTGCGCGATACTGGGATTGAACCAGTGACCTCTTCCGTGTCAGGGAAGCGCTCTCCCGCTGAGCTAATCGCGCGGGGGATCCGAAGATCCAGTGGACGATACTGGGATTGAACCAGTGACCTCTTCCGTGTCAGGGAAGCGCTCTCCCGCTGAGCTAATCGTCCTTGGAGGTGGAGACGGGATTTGAACCCGTGTAGACGGCTTTGCAGGCCGTTGCCTCGCCTCTCGGCCACTCCACCAGGAGTGTAGGGGACCGTGAAGTCCCCTTCTTCCTTCGAGCGGACGACGAGGCTCGAACTCGCGACCTCAACCTTGGCAAGGTTGCGCTCTACCAACTGAGCTACGTCCGCCTATCGTTTCGGCCCGCTCTCGCGGCCCGGCGACGAGTTGAACTCTAGCGGATTCCGGGGCCAGCACAAAAACGCGTTTGTGCAGCGTGCTGCGCTGTGTTCCACCGAGTACCTGCTCAGGCCCCTGCCAGGACGTCCCCAGGTCGCCCCCGCGACACCCGCCCTAGACTCGACATCGTGCTCGACCTCCCTCCCCTCGCCCGCTTCGGCGACCGTGTCGCCACCGGCCTCCTCGATGTCACGGAAGACCCCTCCGCCCTCGATTCCACGGGTTTCTGGGCCGTTTCCGCCGATTTCGAGGGCCGTCTGGTCTGCGCCCGCTTCGCCGACGTACGAGTGGAGCCGGTGCCCGCGCCGGCGCCGGGGCAGTGGCGCGGGCCCTCGACCGGTGACTGGACGTCGTCCCTCGATCACACTGCGTACACGGCGGGAGTGCGCCGGATCCGTGAGCACATCGCGTCCGGCGAGGTGTATCAGGCGAACCTGTGCCGGGTCCTGTCCGCGCCGCTGCCCTCCGGAGCCGACGTGGACGCCCTGACGGCCCTGCTCGCCCGCGGCAACCCGGCGCCGTACGCCGGAACGATTCGGCTGCCCGGGCACGGGGTCGAGATCGCCACCGCGTCCCCGGAGCTGTTCCTGCGGCGGGACGGGCGGACGGTGGAGTCCGGGCCGATCAAGGGGACCGGCCGGACCGAGGCGGACCTTCTGGAGAAGGACTACGCCGAGAACGTGATGATCGTGGACCTGGTCCGCAACGACATCGGGCGGGTCTGCGCCACCGGCAGTGTGACCGTGCCCGACCTGTGCGCCGTGGAGAAGCACCCGGGCCTCGTCCACCTCGTGTCCACGGTCCGCGGCGAGCTGCGCAAGGACGCCGGCTGGCCCGAGCTGCTCGACGCGGCGTTCCCGCCGGGCTCGGTCACCGGCGCCCCCAAGTCCAGCGCCCTGCGGATCATCGACGAGGTGGAGACGGCGCCGCGCGGTCCGTACTGCGGCGGCATCGGCTGGGTCGACGCCGACCGCGGCACCGGCGAGCTGGCCGTCGGCATACGCACCTTCTGGATCGACCGTGCGGCAGGCGTCCTGCGCTTCGGCACCGGGGCCGGCATCACCTGGGGCTCCGACCCCGAGGCGGAGTGGCGGGAGACCGAACTGAAGGCGTCCCGACTGCTCGCGGTAGCGTCGGGAGCGTACGAGGTGAGTGGAGAGGGACTGACGTGAAGATCTGGCTCGACGGCGGGCTGCAGGACATGGAATCCGCCCGTGTCTCCGTCCTCGACCACGGGCTGACCGTGGGCGACGGCGTGTTCGAGACCGTGAAGGCGGTGGACGGCAGGACGTTCGCGCTCACCCGTCACCTCGACCGGTTGACCCGCTCCGCGCGCGGCCTCGGCCTGCCCGAGCCCGACCACGCCGAGGTCCGCCGCGCCTGCGCGGCCGTCCTGGACGCGAACCCCATGCCGCTCGGCCGGCTGCGCATCACCTACACCGGTGGCCGAGGCCCCCTCGGCTCCGACCGCGGCGAGCACGGGCCGACCCTGGTCGTCGCCCTCGGCGACACCAGCCGCCGCCCCGACTCCACGGCCACGATCACGGTCCCCTGGACCCGCAACGAACGCGGCGCACTCACCGGCCTGAAGACGACGTCGTACGCCGAGAACGTCGTCGCCCTGGCCCGCGCCCATCGACACGGCGCCTCCGAGGCGCTGTTCGGCAACACGGTCGGGCAGCTCTGCGAGGGCACCGGGTCGAACGTCTTCGTCGTCCTGGACGGCGAGATCCACACTCCGCCGCTCGCCTCCGGCTGCCTCGCGGGCATCACCCGCGAGTTGACCGTCGACTGGACCGGCGCGAAGGAGACCGACCTCCCGCTGGACGTGCTGGAGCGCGCCGACGAGGTCTTCCTCACCTCCACCCTGCGGGACGTCCAGGCCGTGCACCGCGTCGACGACCGCGAACTGCCGGGCACGGCCGGACCGGTGACCGCCAAGGCGATGCGGATCTTCGCCGAACGGGCGGGCGACGACCTCGATCCGTAGAGTCCGCGCCGACCCTGCTCCATGGGTCCGCGCCGACCTGCTCCGTGGGGGCCGCGCCGACCTGCTCCGGGACACCTCCGCTCGGCGCGGACCGTTTTTATTCGGCTGACCTGAGGTGTGGCAGCGGGTAGAACACCGGTGATGACCACGACCCTGCGGCCGACCGAGCCGCTCCAGCGCACCGCCGACGGGGCGTTGTCCCGCCACTTCCAGGTGTGCGTGAACAGCCGCCCCGTGGGCGCGGTCCACCTCTCGACCCATCCCGACTTCGGTCCGAGGGTCGCCCGCGTCGACGATCTGCGCGTCGAGGAGGCGGACCGCAGGCGTGGCCGGGGCGCGGTGGCCGCGCTCGCCGCCGAGGAGGTGGCGCGCGGCTGGGGCTGCCGGAGGATCGAGATCCGGGTCCCCGCCGACGCCGAGGCCGCCCTGCGCCTGGCCCACGCGCTGGGATACGTCCACCGCAACCGCGGATTGCGGAAGTCCCTCGGCTCCGTCCCGCCCGAACTGCCCGCCGGCAGCCGGGCCAGACCCATGACCGAGGCCGAGTTCGGGCCGTGGAACCGGCGGGGAGTCGTGGAGTACGCGCGGGACTGGATCGACCGCGGGGTTCCCGAGGAGGAGGCGTGGGCCAAGGCGCGGCGGGACAGCCGACTGCCGCGGGGCGTGCACACCGAGGACATGCTGTTCACCGTCCTGGAGCACGAGGGCAGCCGGGTCGGCACGCTGTGGATGTCCTTCGCGGAAGACAAGGCGTTCGTCTTCGACGTCGAGACCGACGAGCCCTTCCGCGGCCGGGGCCACGGCCGCACCCTGATGCTGCTGGCCGAGGCCCAGTCGATCGCCGCCGGCAAAACGGTCATCGGCCTCAACGTCTTCGCCGGCAACACTCCCGCCGAGCGCCTCTACGACTCGCTCGGCTACGTGCCGGAGGGGTACTCCCTGTACAAACCGTTGCTCTGAGCCGCTCAGCCCAGCTCGGCCAGCAACCGGTCCGCGATCTCCTCGACGCGCGCCCGGAGCCCGTCCTGGCTCTTGCCGCCGTCGAGACGCTCGCCGCCGATGACGTACGTCGGGGTGCCGGTGACGCCGATCGCCTTGCCCTCGGCCTGGTCCGCGTCGACGATCAGGATGTGCCGCCCGTCGATGAGCGCCGTGTCGAACTCCTCGGCGTCCAGCCCCAGTTCCCGCGCCACCTCGACCAGGAAGGGTTCGCCCCTACGGTCCAGCTCCTCGACCCGCCCCAGCACCGCCTCGACGTACGGCCATCCCTGCCCCTGTTCCACGGCCTCCTCGACGGCCTGGGCCGCGGCGAAGGAGTGCCGGTGCTTCTCCAGCGGGAAGTGCCGCAGCCGCAGCTCCAGCCGGTCGCCGTACCGCTCACGCAGGGCGCGCAGGTCAGCCAGGGCGGTACGGCAGTCCGGGCACTGGAGCTCGCACCAGACATCGAGGACGACGGCGGGACGGGCGGGATCGGGCGCCGGGACGGCCGCGGGGGAGGAGTCGCTCATGCCCCCAGTCTTCCAGCCCCCGTCCCGGCCCCCCAATCCGGGACGTCCCGCACCGCCCGTACGACGACCACCGGCACCTTCGGAGGAGCTGACCCGGAGATGTCCCTGATGTCCGGCTGAATCATGGCCCGTGGGCACCTCGCAGGTGCAGGATGGAGGGGACGAAGCGCCGCTGCGCCGCGGCGCTGAGCCGTACTGCACCTGCCCGCGTGTGCCTGTCTGGAGGACCGGATGATTGCCGAGACCGTGTGTTCCGCCGTGGCCGCGGCCGGCCTGGGCATCGCGGCCGTGACGGCGTACCGCAAGCGCTTCCTGGCGGCCGCCCGGATCGTGGCCTATGCGCTGGTGCCCCTCGGCCTGGTCATGACCGGAGTCGTCGAGTGGGCCGCGGACACCGCGTTCAGCCCCACGGCCTGGGCCGGCTTCGCCGTGCTGGGCGGCGCGTGGGCGCTCTTCGCTACGACCCGCGCGGTGGAGCGCCGCAGGGGCGGCGGCACCCGCAAGGAGCGCAGGGCGGCGGCGCGCTCCGCAGAGGCCGGAGCCGTGGCACCGACCGCGTCGGCCCCCTCCCTGGGAGAGGCGTCCGGCCCGCCTCCCGCCCCGCCGCCGCGCCGCGGGCGACGCCCTCGGACGACTTCAGCGACATCGAGGCCATCCTCAAGAAGCACGGCATATGAGGCGGTGCCGACGGTCGGCGACGGCCCCGGCGCCGACGGCGCGTCACCGCGGCTGAGAGGCGTTTGCGCGGCGTGATCCCGCCCCAGGGGGAAACGACACAGTCGGGCCGCCCGCGCGCGGAAGCGATCAAGGTTGGAAACCGACATCACGGAATTCGGCGAAGTACCGCTCAATCCGGGCGGGCTGATCGCGTGGGGTGCGCCACCTGAGTCATCATCGCCCGCGAGATGCTGGACACGACACAGAGCGACGCCGCGGCCCCTCAGAACGAACCGCGCGGATGCCTCTTCGCCCTTTCCCAGCCACCGCTGATGATCTTCCTAGCGGTGATCGGGTGTCTGCTGCTCATGGCCTCGCTGCACGACCTGCTGCTGCTCTGAGCCGTACCCGCGGTCCCCGGCGTCACCCGCCGGGGCCGCGTCGGCATCGAAGAACGGGCCCACGGGCCCTCAGCCCGCGGCCTCCTTGCGGCGCGCCCGGTAGGCGGCCACGTGCAGGCGGTTGCCGCAGGTGCGGCTGTCGCAGTACCGGCGCGAACGGTTGCGGGAGAGATCGACGAAGGCGCGTCGGCAGTCCGGAGCCTCGCAGCGCCGCAGCCGCTCCTGCTCCCCGGCCACCACGAAGAAGGCCAGAGCCATCCCGCAGTCGGCCGCGAGGTGGTCCGCGATCGAGGCGCCGGGGGCGAAGTAGTGGACATGCCAGTCGTAGCCGTCGTGGTCGGTGAGCCGGGGCGTGGTTCCCGCGGCGGCGACCAGCTCGTTGATGAGCGAGGCGGCGGCGCGGGGGTCCGACGCGGCGAAGATCCGCGCGAACCGCCCCCGGACCTTGCGCACCGCGGACAGGTCGAACTCGGAGAGCACACCGACATCACTGATTTCGTGTTTTCGTACGAAAACCTCGAGGGTGGCGACATCTGGCAGCGCGTCCGGGGTGGTGTCGTCCTCCGGTGCGGTGTTCACCAGATCCACCACGGCGTCGAGCGCACACCGGGTGTCGTGGGTGATCAGCACGTTTCGCTCCCTGGCCTGGAGGGTCGGGCGGGCGCCCGCCGATGCTGGCCGATGGTAGCCGTACCGAGCCGTCGTGCCACGGCCGATCGGGGCACGGGTTCACGCCGCCCTGCCGCCGAGGCCGGGGGAGGAGGGCGACGGGCGACGGGCGACGGGCCAGGCGCGGCGCACACGCGACGCCGCACCACGGAGAACCGTGACGCGGCGCCGGCGCATAGCCTGTGCGGTTGTGGTCCGGGCCCGAGCCGTCTCCCCGAGTGGACGGCGCCGGGCGGCTGAGTGGGAGCCCCCTGCCTAGCTTTCCGCCAGGATGTGCGAGAGCTCTTGATCGAGATCGAAGTGACGGTGCTCCGTGCCCGGGGGCACAGCCGCGTCCGTTCGCTTCAGGAAGGATTCCAAGGCCCGCGCCGGGGCCTCGAGCAGGGCCTCTCCCTCCGGAGAGCTCAGGGCGATGCAGACGACGCCCTGACCGTGGCTGCGCGACGGCCAGACTCGGACGTCGCCGGTGCCCGTGGGCCGGTGCAGGCCCTCCGCGAGGAGATCGCGGGCGAACACCCACTCGACGGTTTCCTCAGCTCCGGTGTGGAAGGTGGCGTGCACGGCGTAGGGGTCGGCCGTGTCGTACCGCAGGCCTGCGGGGACAGGCAGGGATGACTCGCTCGACACAACGAGGCGCAGGTGCAGCTCGCAGCTGACCGTGGTGTTCATAAGCGCCAGGGCCTTTCGCTCAGTGTGCGCTCGGGGATTCGCACGTCGGCGAAATCGACATGCCACCTACGGTGCCGTTGTAAACCCCTCTGCGTGTTTTGCGTGTGTTTACGTAACTCTTCCGGCCGAGGGAGCGTTCGTGAAGTACCACCATTACGGTGACTCGAATCTCTCGGGTAGGGTTTGGCCGTATGAATACGGGGAGTCACGAGCCGGGCGAGGTAGCCATGGCGGCGAGCGACGCGAAGTCGGACAGGGCGTCGGACCAGCAGGAACAGGCCCTCGGTTCCCGGGCTCCGGCGTTCATCCAAGCCCGCCGGATCCTGCATCTGAGCTGGCAGGTCGGCATTTTCGTCGTCGGCCTCGCGGTCGTGGTCGCCGGCATCATCATGCTGCCGCTGCCCGGCCCCGGCTGGGTCGTGATCTTCGGCGGCATGGCGATCTGGGCGACCGAGTTCGTCTGGGCCCAGTTGGTCCTGCGCTGGACCAAGCGCAAGGTCACCGAGGCGGCGCAGCGCGCCCTGGACCCGAAGGTCAGGCGCCGCAACATCATCCTGACCGCGATCGGACTCGTGATCATCGCGGCCATCATGGTCTTCTACGTGTGGAAGTTCGGCCTCGTGATGCCCTGGAAGATCGAGGACCAGTGAGCCGCCGCGGGGGTGCGGGGGTGGCCTGACCTGGTCACAGCGACCCGCTGACATGGGGTAATGTACTTCCTGCGCCCGGGCGATTAGCTCAGTGGGAGAGCGCTTCGTTCACACCGAAGAGGTCACTGGTTCGAACCCAGTATCGCCCACCCGGACCGACGGCCATCCGCCATATCGCGGATGGCGTCGGCGTTCGCGCTGGTCGGGGCGCTCTCCGTGTCCGGTGGGCGGACCGCCGGTGCCGCATGGTGGTCGCTGTCGCTGTCGCTGTCGCTGTCGCTGTCGCTGTCGCTGTCGCTGTGGCACTGGCTGTCACTGTCACTGTGGGTGGCGATCGGGAGCGCCGGGTTGTGCGGCCTGAGGTTCTCGGCCAGGGGGGCGGGCCGGGGCGGCTTGTGTCCGGGTCGGGTTCAGGAACTGGTCGGCTGGTCCTGGGCGGAGTAGGGGTGTGGGGCATTCGGGCTGGTCGTCGCGGCTGGTGGCCGGCGTGTTCTCGCCGGGGCGCCGCCTCGGATCGTGGGGGCTGGGGGGCCGGTACGCGATGACCCGCGCTGCCGGGTGGACTCGGCCGGGGGCGCCGTGTCCTGTGCGGCGCCCAGGACGCGGTCGACGGCCGCGTAGAGTCCCGCGGCTGCCCGGAGGTGCCCCTAGGCGCGGACGCCAGGTGTCAGGTCCGCTGCGGGGCCGTGCGGGGCTGGACGCGTGGCCGCTGCTCGGCTCCGCCGCAAGGGAACGAGGGTCGGGTCGACTGCACCGTTCGACGCTCTGACGGCACGGCCGGCATCCCGGCGAGCTGGGCCGAAGTTCGGCCGCGCGTGAAGCGCCCAGGCGGCGGCGGGCTGGGATTCGGCAGTCCGCATCTGCGGCGCGATGCCATGTCCCACGCCAGGACGTGGACTACGGCCGAGGCGGACGTGGACGCCCTCGGACTCCGGCGGTCAGCGCCGAGCGGGGCGTCAGTGAGCTGGACGCCGAAGCGCCCCTGCCGCGTGAGCGACGTGGTTGCGGTGGGTGGTGACTCCCGCGGGAGTTGCTGGACCCTGAGCCGGACACTGGCCCCTGGCCATGCGGGTCCACCTGGCACCCGGTGTGAGCTGGGGTGATGGTCGGAGCCGTGCGGTGGGTGCCCGACAGTCGGCGGGGAGCTGGCCGCCGTAGGGTCCGCCCGCGTCGGCACCGTGTCGACTGCCCGCTCGCGGGGCTGGCAGAGCGGGTTGCCGCTGCCGTTCGGCTCCGCGTAGGGCGGGGGATTCCGGGCCGGCCCAGGAGTGCTGACGCGTTGGTGGCGGGCCTGGTTCCCGGCGTGAGCCGGGCGATGGTCGGCGCGTGTGGTTGGCGGCGAGCCGGCCGCCGTAGGCCCCGTGCGGGTCTGCGTCCAGCCCGCCAGCCCGCCAGCCCGCCAGCCAGTCAGTCAGTCAGTCAGACCGCCCGCCCGCACACCTGTGCCTCCGCCCTCCGCCAGAGCCCCTGGCCCCCCGGGCCACCGCCGCCTGACCACCCACCGAGCCCG
>NZ_MPOH02000015.1:305267-417320 GCF_001896135.2 Streptomyces phaeoluteigriseus | reverse complement strand
CCTCACCCCTCCCGGCCGAATCCAGCCACGCACATCCACCCCCCATCATCCGTCCGACCGGCCGAACCCCCGCTCCTCACCTGCGCCTTCACCCGACCGTCGGCCGCCTCGCGCCCGCGGCCCGCACCCCGTTTCCGCGCCCGCCTCGGAAGAAATTCCTGTCCGAATCATTGACGCTCCTCCAACCCCCTCGTACCTTGTGCCAGCAAGCGCTTTCTTGAAACGATTCATGCAAGCGGCAATGACGCTGCGGGAGGGGCCCGACTGTGCGAACCAGCAGGAATGTTGAGAGGCGAACGATCCTCAAGGCCGCGGGGGCGACGGCGGCCACGCTGGGGCTGGCCGCGACCACCGGGTGTGGGGGCGACAGCGGGACTTCCGCGGACGGAACGGTGACGATCCGTTACGCGTGGTGGGGTGGCGAGCCGCGCACCATCGCCATCAAGAAGACGATCGCACTCTTCGAGAAGAAGTACCCGAAGATCAAGATCAAGCCCGAATTCACCGACTACGAGGCGTTCTGGGAGAAGTTCCAGACCCAGGCCTCCGGCGGGAATCCGCCGGACGTTTTCCAGAATGCGGTCACCTTTCTGCGCAAGTACGACAAGCGCGGTGTTCTGATGGATCTCAAGACGCAGGCGGACGCCGGGAATCTGAACCTGGAGAACTTCCGCAACGGCGTTCTGGCGAATGGTCAGGTCGACGACAAGCAGGTGGGCATACCCGTCGGTGCCAACACCATGGCGCTCGTCATCGACCTCAAGGCCTTCAAGAAGGCGGGCGTCGAGGCGAAGTTCGGCTGGACGTGGGACGAGTACTTCACCGCGCTGCAGACGATCCAGGACAAGCTGAAGATCGCGGGTGACACCGGCTACTTCAGCATCATGTATCTCTATGACCTGTACCTGCGGCAGAACGGCAAGGCCTTCTACACCGACAGCGACCTCGGCTTCACCGAGGACGATCTGACGCAGTGGTGGGAGGACGGCTACAAGCGTGTGAAGTCCGGGCTGGTCGCCGACCCGAAGAAGATCGAGCAGGTCAAGCCGAAGTCCGGTCTCTCGGCGGGCCTCGCCGCGTCCGAGTTCACCTGGGACAACTTCTCCATCCGCTACCAGGGCGAGGGCGAGTCGGACTACGGGCTCGCGCCGATTCCCACCACCAACGGCAAGGACACGGGTCAGTACCTCGGTTCGCTGATGCTGAGCGCCTTCTCGGGGACCAAGCACCCCAAGGAAGTGGCCCAGTTCATCGACTTCATGGTCCACGACCCCGAGGCCGGCAAGATCATGGGTTACGACCGCGGCATTCTCTCGACCACCGAGCAGTACGACGCCTTCAAACCGACCGACCCCAACAACCAGGGCGTCGCGGCCTACGAGGACCAGGTCGCCAAGGCCGGCGTCCTCGGGAAGATCACCCCGCATCCGTCCGGCGCGGACGTCATCGAAGCCGCCTTCCTGCGCATCGGCGGTGAGGTCGCCCAGGGCAAGACCAAGCCGGCCGACGCCGCGAAGGCGCTGTTCAGCGAGGCCAAGGCCGCGTTCGCGGGCTGAGGGGACGTACCACCATGACGCTCGTCAAGGAAGCGCCCGTCCGCCCGGCGAAGAAGCGGTCCGCCGCTCCTGACGCCGGGCGGCGCGGGCGGCGCCGCGAGAACCTCGCCGGCTATCTCTTCATGTCGCCGTGGATCGCGGGGTTCGTCCTCCTCACGGCGGGGCCGATGATCGCGTCGCTGTACTACGCGTTCACCAGCTACAACCTGTTCACGCCGCCCCGGTGGGTGGGGCTCGACAACTTCACGACGATGTTCCAGGACCCGCGCTGGCAGAAGTCGGTGGAGGTCACGCTCAAGTACGTCGTCGTGGCCACACCGCTGAAGCTTCTCCTCGCGCTCGGCGTGGCGCTGCTGCTCGCGCAGAAGCGGCGCGGGCAGGCCCTGTACCGGGCCGCGTTCTACATGCCGTCGCTCATCGGCGCCAGCGTCTCCGTGGGCTTCGTCTGGCGGGCGCTGTTCTCCGACGACGCCGTCGTGGACCGTACGCAGAAGATCTTCGGGGTGGACGTCGGCGGCTGGATCGGCAACCCGGACTACGTCCTGTACTCCCTGGTGGCGCTGAGCATCTGGCAGTTCGGCGCGCCGATGGTGATCTTCCTGGCCGGGCTCAAGCAGGTGCCGCAGGAACTGTACGAGGCCGCCGAGATGGACGGGGCCGGCCCCCTCCGGCGGTTCTGGAACATCACGCTGCCGATGATCTCCCCGGTGCTCTTCTTCAACGTGCTGCTGGAGTCCATCCACGCGTTCCAGGTGTTCGGTTCGGCGTACGTCGTCTCCGACACCCGGTGCGGACCGGCCGACGCCACCCTCGTCTACACCTGTTACCTGTATCAGAAGGGCTTCAAGGAGGCCCAGATGGGCTTCGCCTCCGCGATGGCCTGGACGCTGGTGATCGCGGTGGCGCTCGTCACGGCGGTCCTGTTCTGGTCGCAGAAGAAGTGGGTGCACTACGAGGAGGCCGCCAAGTGACCAGTGTCACCACCCCTGCCGCGCGCACCGAGAACGAGCGGCGGCGCACCGGATCCCTCGCCTGGCACGTGGGCGCGCTGCTGCTGCTCGCGGTCGTCCTCTACCCGGTGATCTGGGTGTTCGGCGCCTCGTTCAAGCCGAGCAAGGACATCATCGCCAGCATCGACCTGCTGCCCACCGAGCCGGTCTGGGCGAACTTCTCCGGGCTGGCCGACGGCATCTCCGGCATCTCCATCGGCAGCTTCTTCGGCAACTCGCTGATGTACGCCGTCCTGGCCGTGGCCGGTGTGGTGCTCTCCAGCTCGCTGACGGCGTACGCCTTCGCCAAGATCCGGTTCGTCGGGCGCAACCTGCTCTTCACGCTGATGATCGGCACCCTGCTGCTGCCGTACCACGTGCTGCTCATCCCGCAGTACGTGCTGTTTCGCAACCTCGGCTACATCGACACCCTCGTCCCGCTCGTCGCGGGCAAGTTCCTGGCCACGGAGGCGTTCTTCGTCTTCCTGATGGTGCAGTTCATGCGCGGACTGCCGCGCGAGCTGGACGAGGCCGCCAAGCTCGACGGCTGCGGTCACTTGAGGACCTACTGGTCCATCGTGCTGCCGCTGAGCCGCCCCGCCATCATCACCAGCGCCATCTTCACCTTCATCAACGCGTGGAACGACTTCATGGGGCCGTTGATCTACCTCAACACCCCTTCCAAGTACACGGTTTCGCTCGGTCTGATGATGTTCCGCGACCAGGAGGGCATCTCCAACTACGGCAGCATGATCGCGATGTCGCTGGTGGCGCTGGTGCCGGTCATCGCCTTCTTCATGGCCTTCCAGCGCTATCTCATCGACGGTATGGCGACCTCCGGACTGAAGGGCTGAGGCGTTCACCATGGCGCAATCGCGTGTGAAGGACCGCTCACCGCGCAGGGAGTCCGTGTTCGGTGAGCGCTTCGCGATCTTCGCCGAGTGTCTGCTCACCGGAGTCTGGATCGCCGTGGCCTGTCTCGGGGTCGTCACCTACCCCGCGGCCTTCGCCGCCGGCGCACGGCATCTGCGGCGCCGTACGACGCACCGGGTCAGCGGCTTGCGGGAGTTCGTCGTGGACTTCCGGGCGGCCGTGCGCGGCGGGTGGGCCGTCGGGCTCGCCGGGTGGGTGGCGGCCGCCGCGGTCTGGGTGGACGTCCTCGCCGCGCGGGCCGGGCTTCCCGGTGGACCGTTCGTCGGGGCCGTCGGCAGCCTCGCGCTGATCGGCCTTGCCGTGGCCCTGCTGCGGGCGGCGGCCCTCTGGACACCGGACTCGACCTGGCGGGCGCTGCTCGCGGGTGCCGGGCGGCGGACCGTGCTCGATCCCGCCGGGTCCTTCCTGCTCGTCTGCGGGCTCGCCGTCGTCACCCTGTCCGCCTTGTTCGTCGCGCCGCTGGCGGTCCCGGTCCTCGGGGCCGTCGCCGCGGCCGCCGTCGCCGTGGAGGAGCGTCACCGGCGCCGCTGACGGGCGGCCCCCTCCCTCGCCGGAAAGGCGCCTCGGCGCCGCACCTCGCTCTGTCATGCCCTGATCACCGCGAATCGCCTCGACCCACGCACCTGCCCCTGACCACACCGCACCCGCACGGAAAGGAATGGCCATGTCCCCCATCCCCCGCAGGTCCCTTCTCAAAGCGGCGGCCGTCGCCGGAGCCGCCGCCCAGTTCAGCTGGGCGCTAGGGGCGAAGGACGCGAGGCCGCCCCCAGGACGGCGCCCGCGGACGCCGACCCCGTCACCCTGGACTGGCTCGAGGACGGCGGCCTCGGCGCCGCCCCCGGCTCCACGCTCGGGGTGCCCTGGCCGATGGGCACCTACCGGGAGGACCAGACCTTCACGCTGACGGACGCCGGCGGCAAGGCCGTCCCCGTGCAGTCCTGGCCGATCGCCTACTGGCCGGACGGATCGCTCAAGTGGACCGCCCACGCCGTGAGTTCCGGCGAGGGCAAGCTCACCCTCGCCGCCGGGACACCCGCCGCCCCCGCCAGGAAGGTCACCGTCGACAGGAGCGGCGGCACCATCGACGTGTCGACCGGTGTCATCACCGCGAGGATCGGCAAGTCCGGCGCCACTCTCGTCAAGTCGGTCACCCGCGGCTCCACCGAGATCGCCAAGAACGGCCGCCTGGTGCTGATCCGGCAGCCCGAGATCGAGGACGAGGACCAGGGCGCGGTCAAGACCGAGCGCTTCGACGGGGCCGTCGACGCCGTCACCGTCGAGCAGGAGGGCCCGGTGCGCGCGGTCGTCCGCATCGACGGCAAGCACCGCAAGGGAAGCCGCAGCTGGCTCCCGTTCTCCATCCGGCTCTACTTCTACGCGGGCGCCGACTCCTTCCGCATGGTGCACACCATCACCTTCGACGGCACACAGGAGCCCGGCAAGGCCGGCGGCGACTTCATCCGCGGCCTCGGGGTGCGCTTCACCGTCCCGATGCGCGACCAGGCCTACGACCGTCACATCCGCATCGGCGGCGAGGGCACCGGTCTGCTGCGCGAGGCCGTCAAGGGCATCACCGGCCTGCGCCGGGACCCGGGCGCGGCCGTCCAGGCGGCCCAGTACGCGGGCGAGAAACTGCCGGACCCGGCCACCTGGGACCAGCGGGTCACCACCCGGCTCCAGTACATCCCCGAGTGGGGCGACTACACCCTCTCCCAGCTGTCCGCGGACGGCTTCACCGTGCGCAAGCGGACCAAGAAGGGCCACGGCTGGATCGGCGCCGGCGGCGGCAGGCGCGCCTCCGGCTTCGGGTACGTCGGCGGCGTGAGCGGCGGGTTCTCCTTCGGTCTGCGGGACTTCTGGGAGAAGCACCCCGCCCAGCTCGACATCCGTGACGCCCAGACCGACGAGGCCCAGGTCACCCTCTGGCTCTGGTCGCCCGAGGCGCAGCCCATGGACCTGCGCTTCTACCACGACGGCATGGCCCAGGACACCTTCCCCGAGCAGCTCGAGGGCCTCAACATCACCTACGAGGACTACGAGCCCGGCTTCGGCACCCCCTACGGCATCGCCCGTACCTCCGAACTCCTCTTCTGGGCCAACGCGTCGACGCCGACACCCGCGGCCCTCGCCGAACAGGTCGAGGCCGTCCGGGTGCTGCCCCAGCTCGCCGCCCCGCCCAGGCAGCTCATCAAGGCGCAGGTCTTCGGCCCGGGCCTGTACTCCGAGCCGGACCGCTCCACCCCCGCCAAGGCCAAGATCGAGGACCACCTCGACTTCCTCTTCACCTATTACAAGGACCAGGTGGAGCAGCGCCGGTGGTACGGCTTCTGGGACTACGGCGACATCATGCACACGTACGACACCGTGCGGCACCAGTGGCGCTACGACATCGGCGGCTACGCCTGGGACAACTCCGAGCTGTCGCCGGACCTCTGGCTCTGGTTCGCGTATCTGCGCAGCGGCCGGTCGGACATCTTCCGCTTCGCCGAGGCGATGACCCGGCACACCGGTGAGGTGGACGTCTACCACCTCGGCCAGTGGGCGGGCCTCGGCACCCGGCACGGCGTGCAGCACTACGCCGACAGTGCCAAGCAGCAGCGCATCGCCAACACGACGTACCGCCGCTACTACTACTTCCTCACGGCGGACGAGCGGGTCGGCGACCTCATGCACGCCAACGTCGACTCGGACGAGACGTTCCTCGTCCTGGACCCGATCCGGAAGATCCGCACCGAGCCGTACACCCCCGACCGGCACGCCCTGTCGATCGGCTTCGGCACCGACTGGAGCGGTCTGGTGTCGGCCTGGCTCACCGAGTGGGAGCGCAAGGGCCCCAAGTGGGAGAAGGCCAGGGCGCGGGTACTGTCCACCATGGAGACGATCGCCGCCCAGCCCAACGGGTTCGTGCAGGGCACCGGCCTCTACGACCTGGACACCGGGAAGTTCGCCGTCGCCGACAAGCCGGCCGTCGGTGTCTCGCACCTCTCGGCCGTCTTCGGTCTCAACGAGCTGTGCGCCGAGCTGATCCACCTCGTCGACATGCCGAAGTTCAACGAGGCGTACTTCGACTACTGCCGCTACTTCAACGCCACAAAGGCCGAGCAGGCGGCACGCTACGGCTCCAACTTCGGCACCCTGCTGCTGTTCCAGGGCCACTCGCGCCTCGACGCGTACGCGGCCGTCAAGACCGGCGACGAGAAGCTCGCCAAGCGGGCCTGGGAGAAGTTCTACAACTCCGACGGCTACAAGGAGTCCGCGCCCTGGAAGACGGAGGCGCTGAGCGGTCCCGCCACCCTGGTGCCGGGCAGCGAGGCCACCTGGGTGTCCACCAACGACACCGCGCTCTACGGCCTCGCCGCCATCGAGAACCTGGCCCTCCTCGGCGACAGGATGCCGTCGTAGAGGGCCGGTTCACCGCGGTTCAGTTCATTCTCTCCAGGACCTCCCGCACATGCCGGACGTCCCGGATCCGACGCTCGTACGTCGCACCCACGGCGAGCAGCAGGACTCCGGCGAGTGCGGGGGGGTACCCAGCGGGGGAGCGCGTCGGCCACCTGGACGAGATAGGGGGCCAGTTCGTGCAGGGCGTCCAGCACCAGCACCGAGCCACCGAGGACCAGCGGGGCCCGCAGCCGGTGCCGGGCGCCCAGCAGCGTGACCAGCAGGGCCGCCGCGCCCAGCAGCAGCGGGCGCGTCCACTCCGGGTCGCTCCAGGCCGAGGCCAGGCTCGGCAGCAGGGCCGCGGTGAGTCCGGGGCCGTACGCCGTCCAGGATCCGGTCAGCGGGTCGCGGTGCCGGCGCCAGGCGCCGACGAGCAGCGCGGGGACGGCCACCGGGAGGGTGTACGCCTCCGGGGTGGTGACGTCCCAGGCGGCGAGCCTGACCCAGGTGGCCAGCAGGAACAGGACGGCGGCCGCGTAGCCGGCCTCGCGGCGCTCGGGCCGGGCCGCCGTGCCCGCGGCGATCACCCCGCAGCCCGCCAGCACCGTCGCCAGCATCGGCGGGTCGGTCACCGCGAGGCCCAGGGCGAGCACCGCGGCGGTGGTTCCGGCCGCCTCCACCGGCAGGGTCGCCGGTGACGCGCCGAGCCGGGCGGCGGCCAGGGCCGCGACCACGGGCACGCAGAGGACGAGCAGCGCCGTGTGCGGCGGCTGCCAGTCCGCCGCGGCACCCGTCGCACAGGCCAGCGTGGTGGCGTACCCGAGGGCGGCCGGCGCCGCGACCGGGGTGAGGCGCGGCCACCGGGCCGCCGTCGCGCCCAGCACGGTCAGCGCCGACAGGACGGTCAGCGTCGCCGACCGCGTGGCCAGGGACAGGAACGCGATGTGGAGCGAGGTGGCCAGGGCGAGCCACGGCGTGGGCAGGAAGGCCGCCGCCACCGTCACGGCGCCCGCCGTCAACAGGGCTACGGTGTAGGGCAGTTCGAGTACCGAGGGAAGGGCCAGGCAGGCCGCCCAGGCCAGGAGCAGCGCTCCGGTCCGCGCCCGCGGACGCCAGGGCTGGTGCCGCCGCACGGCCAGGGCGGCCAGGACACCGGCGACGGCCACCAGGACGAGGAGCGCCTGCCCCGCGTACGTCGGCCACGGCGTGTGCGCGGTGACCGCGGCGCGGGCGTCCGACACCTCGCCCGACCACGGGCGCTCCACCCGGCCGAGCGGGCCCAGCAACGTGACGACGGCCAGCGGTACGGCCCACAGCAGCGCGAGCGCCTGCACCGCGGCGGAGGCCCGCAGGAGACCCTGCCGCACGGGCCCGGGGAGCCGGTCCGCGCGCACCGCCGCCAACAGCGCGACACCGAACGCCAGATGGACCGGGACCGCCCAGCCGGCGGACAGGAACACCCGGAGCAGGCCGCCGCCCGCCGCCACCAGCAGCAGGCCCCCGGCGAGCGCCGTGCCCTTCGCGACGGCCGGCTCCGGCAGCCGCGCGGCGGCCACCAGAGCGATCACCGCCGCGAAGGTGAGGAGCGCCGCCGCACGGGCGGCGCGCCCGGACCGGTGGCCGTCCAGGACAGCCACCCGGCCGCCAGCACCCCCCAGCCGCCCAGGCCGTACGCACCGGCCGTGACCGTGACCCGGACGGCGCCGGCCGTCATCCCGAACGCCAGCACCGCGTCGAGACCGGCCGTCACCAGCATCGCCGTCGCGACGCCGTACGGATCCGCGCCCGCCGCGACCGCCCAGAGGACCAGGGGGAGTTGGGCCGCGACCAGCCCGGCGGGCAGCGGCAGCCGCAGTGCGCCGAGACCGCGGCCGTACGCCGTCCAGAGCGCGGCGAGCACCGCCGCGGCGACCGCCGCGTAGCCCGTGCCGTCGGTGTCGGTGAGGGCGGCCCCGTGCAGGGCGTAGGCGTCCAGCACCGTCAGCGCCAGGCCGAGACCGGCCACCGACTCCGCCGTCGAGCGCAGCCCGCGCCGCAGCAGCGGCACCGGCGCGGCGAGCACCGCCAGCGTGACCGTGCCCAGCACCAGGGCCCGCCCGGTGACCCCGAGGTGACCCCAGCTGACCAGCGTGAACGCGATCGCCGCGATGGTGAGCAGCACGCCGCCGAGCAGCAGGAGCACGTTCTGGACCCGCGGGGCGCTCGCCTCGGGGCGGGGGGCGGCCGGGGGCAGCGGCGGCCGGACCGGGCGCGCCGACTGGAGCGAGGCGACCAGCCAGGCACGGCGTGCGAGCAACTGGGCCCGGCGGGCGTCCAGTTGCCACAGCTCTGCGTCGAGGAGCCGCAGCTCCTCGGCCGGGGGCGGAATGTGCGTCATGGAACGGAGTGTGGCCCGCGTCACGCCGCACGGCATGAGCGCGGCTACTCAGGACGTACTCAGATCCCGGTCCGTGTACGGGCACACTCGGCATATGGACTGGAACCACTACCGCTTCCTCAGCCGGTGGCCGCTGCCCGCGCCGTCCGCCGCCGTCTACGCGGCGCTGGAGCGGGCCGAGGACTATCCCCGCTGGTGGCCGCAGGTCCGCGAGGTGACCCGGCTCGACGACACCACCGGCGTCATGACCATCCGCTCGCTCCTGCCGTACGCCATGACCTTCACCGGGCGCGAGGTGCGACGAGACCCGGTGGCCGGGGTGCTGGAGATCGCGATGACCGGGGACATCCAGGGCTGGGCGCGCTGGACGGTCACCGCGCACGGCACCGGGAGCCTCGCCCGGTACGAGCAGGTCGTCGAGGTGACCAAACCGCTGCTCAGGACGTTCGCCGTGCCGGGACGTCCGCTGTTTCGCGCCAACCACCGGCTGATGATGCGGGCCGGGCGGCGCGGACTGCTCCGGTATCTCGAAGCGGTTTGAAGGAAACCCGAGGGGACCTGTATTGTTCAGTGCGTTCCCGGGCGATTAGCTCAGTGGGAGAGCGCTTCGTTCACACCGAAGAGGTCACTGGTTCGAAACCAGTATCGCCCACCGGGAAAGGCCGGTCCGCAGCACGCGGACCGGCCTTTTGCATGCCCTTCCGTGCCCGTCGGCCGCTGTCCTCGTCACGCCGCCGCCGACATCGCCGGGCGCAGCGGCCACGACGTGTCGACCGTCTCCGGGGTGCCGCTGCGCGCGAACCACGCCTGGAGCCCCCGGGCCTGCGCCGCGTGCCAGGACGCCTGGAGCGTGTGCAACTCGGCGGGGGTCAGCCGCTCCAGCCGGGCCGCGAAACGCCGCCCCAGCGCCCGTACGACCTCCAGTGCGGCGGCCGCGTCCGCCGCCGCGTCGTGCGCGTCGGCCAGCGTCACGCCGTAGTGCCCGCACAGGTCGGTGAGCGTGCGGCGGCCCTTGCGGTAGCGGTCCAGGTGCTTGTCCAGGACCCGTGGGTCCAGCACCCGCAGCGGCGCCGGCTCCAACCAGTGCCCCAGCGAGGACGCGCGGTGCCGGCGCAGCTCCCGGTCGAGCAGCGTCAGGTCGAACGGCGCGTTCATCACCACCAGCGGCCGTCCGGCCGCCGCCTGTTCGCCGAGCAGCTCGGCTATCTCGTACATCACCGGCGCGGGCCAACGGCCGTTCCGCTGGAGGTGATCGTCCGTCAGGCCGTGTACCGCCGTCGCCCCTTCGGGTACCGGCACGCCCGGGTTCACCAGCCACCGGCTCACCCTGGGCCGCAGGCCGGCCCGTCCTGCACGACCAGCGCGGCCGACACGATCCGGTCGGTCTCGACGTCGACGCCCGTCGTCTCCGTGTCGAAGGCCGCCAGCGGCCCCTCGTACCAGCACGTCATACCACCACAACCCCTCACTCACCCAGGACAGCTGACGCCCCGTCCTCTGCCTGTCTGGTGATACCCGGGCTGTTTGCGCCGTACGCCGCCAGGAGACAACAGGAGTACGGGTCCTGCCAGTTCAGGGGCGCGACGCGGTATTTCTCCCGGCCCCCGGTGCGGGGCTCCTCTTTGCTCGGAAGGCTGTCCGGTCATGGCGATAGCGCAGCCCGAGCGTGGCGGGCTGCTGCCCGAACGCACGGGGCCCCATCGCGGCTCACTCGCCACCACGGCGTGCATGGAGACACTCCAGGTCGGTTACCTCCACGCGGTCGCGGCGGCCGCGGGCTGTTCGCTGTCCCAGCCGTTCCCCGACAACGGCATCGACTGGCACGTCAGCCACAGCGCCCCCGGACACACCGTCGACGACGAGGTGACCATCAAGGTGCAGCTGAAGGCCACGTACCAGCTCCCGCCCCACCCGCCGGGGCGCTCCTTCTCCTTCACGCTCGACAACGACCACCTGCGCAAGCTCGCCCGCACCCCGGTCTCGGTGCACAAGATCCTCGTCGTGATGATCGTCCCGCGGTCGCGGGACCAGTGGCTGAGGGCCGGACACGACCGGCTCGACCTGCGGCACTGCTGCTACTGGGTCAACCTGGCCGGGCACCCGATCACCGGCCGGACCCGGACCACCGTGCGGATCCCGACGGCACGGATCTTCGACGACCGGGCGCTGTGCGAGATCATGACGCGGGTCGGGACGGGAGGCAGACCATGACCCACCGCCCACCGGAGGAGCCCCTGAGGCCGGTACGGCCGCACCCCGTCGACTCCGCCTGGAACCGGCCGCCCGAGGCCGCCCAGGTCGACCCGGCCGTCCTCGGCGCCCTGCTGCGCCGGCACGGCTGGCAGCGCCGCGGCGGTGCCGCCGGACGCTACGGCCGCTGGACCCCGCCCGGACCGGGCGGCGGCGGTACCAGCCTGCTCGTACCGGAGAGCCGCGCCTTCCCCGACAGCGACGACCTGCTCGGTGAGGCGCTGCTGGCGCTGGCCCGCCTCCAGACGCCCGCCGCCCGCGAGGTGCTGGTCGCCCTGGCCGTGCCGAGCGACGAGATCCGCTGGTGGCGGGAGACCCCGACCGGGCCCGTCGAGGCGGCCGGAGCCGTCTCCTGGGTGGCCGGGGAACAGTTGCGCGGCGCCGCCCGGCAGATGCTCCTCGCCGGCGCGCTCGCCACCCGCGCGCGGGCCGGCTACTACGGCGCCCGGCACCGGCGGTCGGCCGGCGCATGCTGGAGAGCGTCCTCGTCGGCACCGCCGCCGACGGCCGCGGCCTGACCGCCTTCGGGAGGGACGACCCCGGACCCGGGCCCGTCGAGGCGGGCCGGAGCCGTCGTCCTGGGTGGCCGGGGAACAGTTGCGCGGCCGCCGCCGGCAGATGCTCCTCGCCGGCGCGCTCGCACCCGCGCGCGGGCCGGCTACTACGGCGCCCGGCACCGGCGGTCGGCCGGCGCCATGCTGGAGAGCGTCCTCGTCGGCACCGCCGCCGACGCCGCGGCCTGACCGCCTTCGCCCCCGTGGCCACGGCCCGCCGCCTCGCCGTACGTCTCCACCAGGCGCTGTACGCCGTCCGCGAGGCCATCGACTACCAGCGCGCCACCGGCGGCATGGACGCCTTCGACAGCGCCGTCGAGGCCGGTGCCAGTCGCGAGCTGACCGAGGCGCTCGTGGCCCTCGTCCGCGGCACCGAGGGAGCTCGGGTCGCCGTCGCATGGGCCCCCGCCGCCGGTGTCCCCGAGGACTGCGCCGCCACCGCCGAACCCGTCGAGTTCTCCCCCGGAGACCTGCCCGCCCTGCGCGAGGCGGCGCCCGCTATCTGCGTGAGGAACCCTCCGTGCCCGTGCGGATCACCGGCACGGTCGTCCGGCTGCGCAGGTCCGGACCGCGCGGCGAGGGCGGCGTACGGCTGCGGGTGATCGCCGGGGTCGAGGTCCCGCACGTCCGGCTCACCCTCGGCGAGGAGGACTACCGCATCGCCGGCCAGGCCCACCTGGTCGGGCTGCCGGTGCGGGTGCAGGGCCGGCTGGAGAGCCGGGGCGGCTTCCGCAGACTCACCGGCGCCCGCGATGTGGTGCCCGTGCAGGTGGACGACGCCGAACGGGACCGGCTGATGAAGTCGCTCCAGGAGACCGCGGAGATCACGGCCGTCTTCGAGGAGGCGTGCGGAGGGGACTGATTTCGCGGAGGGCGGTCCCGGGTCGGTACGATCGCCTATTGCGCGGCGATGGAGATCTGGGCCGCGTTCCGCCTTCAGTCAGGAGAGACCGGTGTCAGACGTCCGTGTGATCATCCAACGCGATTCCGAGCGGGAAGAGCGCACGGTGACGACGGGCAGCACGGCCGCCGACCTCTTCGCCGGTGAGCGCTCGATCGTCGCCGCACGCGTGGACGGCGAGCTGAGGGACCTCGCCCACGAACTGCGCGACGGCGTGACCGTGGAGGGTGTCGACATCTCCTCCGAGGACGGTCTGAACATCCTGCGCCACTCCACCGCGCACGTCATGGCGCAGGCCGTGCAGGAGATCTTCCCCGAGGCCAAGCTGGGCATCGGCCCGCCGGTCAAGGACGGCTTCTACTACGACTTCGACGTCGAGAAGCCGTTCACGCCCGAGGACCTCAAGGCCGTCGAGAAGAAGATGCAGGAGATCCAGAAGCGCGGGCAGCGGTTCTCCCGCCGTGTGGTGACCGACGAGGCCGCCCGCGAGGAGCTGGCCGACGAGCCGTACAAGCTGGAGCTGATCGGCCTCAAGGGCTCCGCCTCGCACGACGACGGTGCGGACGTCGAGGTCGGCGCCGGTGAACTGACCATCTACGACAACCTGGACGCGAAGACCGGCGAGCTGTGCTGGAAGGACCTCTGCCGCGGTCCCCACCTGCCCACGACCCGCCTCATTCCGGCGTTCAAGCTGATGCGCAACGCGGCCGCCTACTGGCGCGGCAGCGAGAAGAACCCGATGCTCCAGCGCATCTACGGCACCGCCTGGCCGTCCAAGGACGAGCTGAAGGCGCACCTGGACTTCCTCGCCGAGGCGGAGAAGCGCGACCACCGCAAGCTGGGCAGCGAGCTGGACCTGTTCTCCATCCCCGAGCAGATCGGCTCCGGCCTCGCCGTCTTCCACCCCAAGGGCGGCGTCGTCCGCCGGGTCATGGAGGACTACTCGCGCCGCCGCCACGAGGAGGAGGGCTACGAGTTCGTCTACACCCCGCACGCGACGAAGGGGAAGCTCTTCGAGACCTCGGGCCACCTGGACTGGTACGCCGACGGCATGTACCCGCCCATGCAGCTCGACGAGGGCGTGGACTACTACCTCAAGCCCATGAACTGCCCGATGCACAACCTGATCTTCGACGCGCGCGGCCGCTCCTACCGTGAACTGCCGCTGCGCCTCTTCGAGTTCGGGACCGTGTACCGGTACGAGAAGTCGGGCGTCGTGCACGGTCTCACCCGGGCCCGCGGCTTCACCCAGGACGACGCGCACATCTACTGCACTCGCGAACAGATGTCCGAGGAGCTCGACAAGACGCTCACCTTCGTCCTCGGCCTGCTGCGCGACTACGGCCTGACCGACTTCTACCTGGAGCTGTCGACCAAGGACCCGGAGAAGTTCGTCGGCTCGGACGAGGTCTGGGAGGAGGCGACCGAGACGCTGCGCGAGGTCGCCGAGAAGCAGGGCCTGCCGCTCGTGCCCGACCCGGGGGGCGCCGCCTTCTACGGCCCGAAGATCTCCGTCCAGACCAAGGACGCGATCGGCCGCACCTGGCAGATGTCGACCATCCAGCTCGACTTCAACCTGCCGGAGCGCTTCGACCTCGAGTACACCGGCCCGGACGGCTCCAAGCAGCGCCCGGTCATGATCCACCGCGCGCTGTTCGGCTCCATCGAGCGGTTCTTCGCCGTGCTCCTGGAGCACTACGCGGGCGCCTTCCCGGCGTGGCTGGCCCCGGTCCAGGCGGTCGGCATCCCGATCGGCGACGCGCACGTGGAGTACCTGGAGAAGTTCGCCGCCGCCGCGAAGAAGCAGGGCCTGCGGGTCGAGGTCGACTCCTCCTCCGACCGTATGCAGAAGAAGATCCGCAACGCCCAGAAGCAGAAGGTGCCCTTCATGGTCATCGCGGGCGACGAGGACATGTCGAACGGCTCGGTGTCCTTCCGCTACCGCGACGGTTCGCAGGAGAACGGCATCCCGCTCGACGAGGCCATCGCGAAGATCGCGAAGGTCGTCGAGGAGCGCACGCAGGTCTGATCCGTACGACGCGGGGCGCGGGGCCCTCGGGGGTCAGTTTCCCGGGGGCCCCGTCCCGTCCGCGGCCTCGGCCCCGCGCTCGGCCCCGTGCTTGTCCTTCTGCTCGCCCGTCCGCTCGCCCTGGCCCGTCCGCTCGCCCTCGCTCGCGAAGACCTGGATGAGCCAGGACGAGAAGGAACCGGTGACCGCCCCCAGCAGGGCCAGGCCGCACGCCATCAGGCCGACCGCGATGAACCGGCCCAGCGGAGTGACCGGCGTCACGTCGCCGTAGCCGACGGTGGACAGGGTGGAGCAGGCCCACCACACCGCGTCCCCGAAGGTGGGCATCTCGGTGCCCGGCGCCCCGCGTTCCTGGGCGTAGACGGCGAGCGCGCCCGCGAAGCCGAGCAGCACCGTCGACACCCCCGCGTAGACGATCACGCGCGCGTGCAGCGACAGCCGTGGCTCCCCGTGCCGGCGCAGTACGGCCTCGTAGAGCCGCACGATCCGCAGCGGGCGCAGCAGCGGCAGCAGCACCACCAGGGTGTCCAGCCAGTGCCGCCGCACGAAGCGCGGACCCTGTCCGCTGAGCCGCCAGCGCACCGCGTAGTCCACGGCGAACAGCGCCCACGCCGCGAGCGTCACCGCCAGACAGAGATCACGCCAGACGCCGGGCAGGCCGGTGGCGAGGACATGGACGGCGTACCCCGCCAGGTAGGCCAGCGAGGCGAGCGCGAGGGGCACCTCGGTGCGCTGTTCCCAGCGGTTCAGGGGGCTGTCTGCGGTCATCGGCACAGCTTGGCCCGCGTGCCTTTCGCGCTCACCCCGCCGACACGCCGCGAACGGGCGAAGCCATATGCTGCTTGGCATGACGAGTGAGCCGGAGCAGCAGATCGGAGTGGGGACGCAGGACGCGTTCCAGCGCCTGTGGACGCCCCACCGGATGGCCTACATCCAGGGCGAGAACAAGCCCACGGGCCCCGGAGCCGACGACGGCTGTCCGTTCTGCGCGATCCCGGCGATGTCCGACGAGGACGGCCTGGTGGTCCGGCGGGGCGAGCACGTGTACGCGGTGCTGAACCTGTACCCGTACAACGGCGGCCACCTGATGACCGTCCCCTACCGGCACGTGGCCGACTACACCGGCCTGACCGGGCCGGAGACGGCGGAGCTGGGCGAACTGACCAAGCAGGCCATGACGGCTCTGCGTACCGCGTCGGGCGCCCAGGGCTTCAACATCGGCATGAACCAGGGGTCGGTGGCGGGCGCCGGCATCGCCGCGCACCTGCACCAGCACATCGTGCCCCGCTGGGGCGGCGACACGAACTTCATGCCGGTGGTCGGCCACACGCGCGTGCTGCCGCAGCTGCTGGCGGACACGCGGAAGATGCTGGCGGAGGCGTGGCCGACCTCGTGAACCGTATCGGCCCGTCCGGCGGCTGAGGACAAGGCCGGCTGGCGCGTGAGGGCGAGGCCGTGCGGCGCCTGACGACGATGCCGTCCGGCGCCTGAGGACGAGGCCGTGCAGGCCGGCCTCGCCCGAGGACGAGGCCGTGCGGCGCCTGACGACGATGCCGTCCGGCGCCTGAGGACACGATGCCGTGCACGCCGGTGGCGTGAGGTCTGGGGGCGCAGCCGCCCCCAGCAGGCCGGCCAACCCCCGGACCCGGGGGTGCCCCGCCTCCCCGCCGGAGGCCTACGCGTCGTAGGTGTCCGCCTTCTTCGGAGTCAGGTCCTGGATCGCGCCGCTGAGGGCCGACGAGCGGGAGCTGAACTTCTCGGTGTCCACGTCGTGCTCCTTGAGCACCCGCAAGGCGGCCGAGTGCACCACCCTCAGCACCGGTGTCGCCGCCCGCAGCGCGTCGTCGGCCATGAAGCGGTGCCGCCACGGCTGGTCGGCCCAGGCGTGCCGCAGGCCGAACGGCTCGGGCAGGCCTATGGAGCCGCCGAGCCAGTTCAGCAGCGGCGGGTACCAGCTGATCGTGGCGCGCGCGGCCACCCGTACCACCTCGTCGGCGGTGACCAGCGGCAGGCTGATCTTGCGGGTCTCCCAGAACCGGACGGTCTTGGCGACCTCCTTCGTGGGGGCCTCGGGCTTGCTGGTGAACAGGGCGTTGACCGGGCCCAGCGCATGGCCGGTGACCTCGATGCGCAGCGTCTCGTGCAGCACGGTCACGGTGATCAGCATGGTGATGATCAACTGGCCGTCCCACAGCGGCCACTGGACGCCGAGGTAGTGCCGGTCGCCGCCGCCGAACTGCTGGTTGTTGCAGATGTCCTCCACGGCCCTGGGCTTGACCTGGTAGGCCTCCACGTCGGTGCCCTCCGGGCGGGCCACCGCCTTCGCGTTCTCACCGACCGGCGTGACGATCCAGTGCCGTACCGAAGGAGGCGGGAAACCGCCGGTCTTCAGGCTCTGCCGGTGCAGCAGCTGGAGCTGGTCGTGGATGGCCCGCACGACGGTCCAGCTGCGGAACTCGTGGACGCCCTTGACGGGGTCGAGCGGGGTCAGTTCCTCCGCGAGGTGCCAGGCGCCCCAGCGGGTGCCCATGCCGAGTATCCCCTTGGGACCGGCGTAGAAGACGGAGTTGGACTGCTGCTCGGCGCTCAGCCGGGCCAGGGACTGGCGCAACTGCTCGGCCGCCGTCTGGTTGGGACTGGTCGGCACCGCCTCGGGGACCTTGGCGCCGACGCTGCTGCCGGACAGCAGGCTGTCCCAGCGCTCACGCAGGTCCTTCGCCGTGCCCTCGCAGATCCGCTTGGCCAGGAACCAGCCGGCCACCGGGGCGACGACCGCACCGCGCGCGTACCACCCGGCCAGGCCGGAGAACGGCATGCGGAGCAGGAAGAGCGCGGCGAGCGCGCCGACGGCCACGAGCAGACCGGTGGCCAGCCCGGAGACCCGCCTGGTGTCCGCCTTCACCATGGTGGCCCGGAGCTGGAACACCAGCAGCCACACCAGGAGGCCGGGCAGGAACAGCAGACCGCACACGACCATGACGCCGGTGAGCTTGCGGTCGCGCTCGCGGCGGATCCGGTTGGCGGCCAGGCAGTGCTCGACGACCGCCTGCGGGTCACTGCCGAAGGACTGGATGAGCGGCTTGCGCCCGACGCCCAGCATGCGGTCGACGACCGCCTGGGAGAACGCCTCGCCGAGGTTGGGGCGGAAGATCTTGGCCCAGCTGCGGCCGGTACCGACCGTCGACTGGTGCCATTCGTTGTCGGCCTTCTTGATGTCCTCGACGGGGTTGTCCCGATAGGCGGCCGAGGCCAGCGCGACGGTCGGCGTCTGCCCGCCGTCGCCCTGCTGCGGCACCTGTGGCCCGAAGAAGTCCGCGTAACCGCTGCCCACGGTCATTCCCGCCCCCGATCGCCGCCACTGTCGCTTCTGCGGCCTTCCCGACTTCCGTACTTCGCACACCTGTTGATCAGGTCATCAGCGTATATCCAGGCACGGACTTCCGTCGGCGGACGGCCGAAGCCGCCCGCCGAATCGGAGGAACTCGTTCCACAGCGGCCACTTGAGGGTGACCGCGCACCAACCCCTAGCCGTCCCGCTCCTGTTGGCGGATCCGCTCGGCCACCTGCGCCGGCATCGGTTCGTGCCGGGCGTACGCGCGGTGGAAGCGGGCCGTGCCGTGCGAGAGGGAGCGCAGGTCGACCGCGTACCGGCCGATCTCGATCTCGGGCACCTCGGCGCGCACCAGCGTGCGACCACCGCTCGTCTGCTCGGTGCCCAGCACCCGGCCGCGCCGCCCCGACAGGTCGCTCATCACGGCGCCCACGTACTCGTCGCCGACCAGCACCCCCACCTCCGCCACCGGCTCCAGCAGATGGATCGTCGCGCCCGCCGCCGCCTCGCGCAGCGCGAGCGCCCCGGCCGTCTGGAACGCGGCGTCGGAGGAGTCCACCGAGTGCGCCTTGCCGTCGACCAGGGTCACCCGGACGTCGACGAGCGGATGGCCCGCGGCGACGCCCTTGACGGCCTGCGCCCGTACGCCCTTCTCGACGGAGGGGATGAACTGGCGCGGCACCGCGCCGCCCACGACCTTGTCCACGAACTCGATGCCCGATCCGCCCGGCAGCGGCTCCACCTCGATCTCGCAGATGGCGAACTGTCCGTGCCCGCCGGACTGCTTGACGTGCCGTCCACGCCCGGACGACTTCGCGGCGAACGTCTCGCGGAGGGCGACCCTGTGCGGGACGACGTCGACCTGCACGCCGTAGCGGCTGCGCAGCCGCTCCAAGGCGACGTCCGCGTGGGCCTCTCCCAGGCACCACAGCACCACCTGGTGGGTGCCCTGGTTCTGTTCCAACCGCATCGTCGGGTCCTCGGCGACCAGCCGGGACAGCCCCTGCGAGAGTTTGTCCTCGTCGGCCTTGCTGTGCGCCCGGATGGCCAGCGGAAGCAGCGGGTCGGGCATCTGCCACGGCTCCATCAGCAGCGGGTCGTCCTTGGCGGAGAGCGTGTCGCCGGTCTCCGCGCGGCTCAGCTTCGCCACGCACGCGAGGTCGCCCGCGATGCAGTGCGTCAGCGCCCGCTGCTGCTTGCCGAAGGGCGAGGAGAGGGCCCCGACGCGTTCGTCGACGTCGTGGTCCTCGTGGCCGCGGTCGGTGAGCCCGTGGCCGGACACGTGGACGGTCTGGTCAGGGCGCAGGGTGCCGGAGAACACACGAACCAGCGAGACCCGGCCGACGTACGGGTCGGAGGCCGTCTTCACGACCTCCGCGACCAGCGGTCCGTCCGGATCGCACAGGTCCAGCGCGCGTGGCTCGCCGCCGACCGTGGTGACGCGGGGCGCCTCGCGCTCCAGCGGCGTCGGGAAACCCCTGGTGACCAGTTCGAGCAGCTCGACGGTGCCGATGCCCTGCCGGGCGCCCTCGGCGGCCGGGGCCGCGGCCAGGACGGGGAAGAACGTGCCGCGCGCCACGGCCCGCTCCAGGTCCTCGATCAGCGTCTTCACGTCGATCTGCTCACCGCCGAGATAGCGGTCCATGAGGGTCTCGTCCTCGCTCTCGGCGATGATCCCCTCGATCAGCCGGTCGCGGGCCTCCTCGATCCCGGGCAGCTCGTCCTCGCCCGGCTCGGACTCCTTGCGCTCGCCGGAGGCGTAGTCGAACAGCTTCCGCGACAGCAGCCCGGTCAGTCCCGTCACGGGCGCGTGCCCGTCCGGCGCCTGCGGGCCGTGCAGCGGCAGGTACAGCGGCAGCACGGCGTCGGGGTCGTCGCCGCCGAAGGCCTGCGCGCAGATCCGCGTCATCTCCTCGAAGTCCGCGCGCGCGGCCTCCAGATGCGTGACGACGATCGCGCGGGGCATGCCGACGGCCGCGCACTCCTCCCACACCATGCGCGTCGAACCGTCCACGCCGTCCGAGGCCGAGACGACGAAGAGGGCCGCGTCCGCAGCACGCAGACCGGCCCTCAGCTCCCCGACGAAGTCGGCGTACCCGGGGGTGTCGAGGAGATTGATCTTGATGCCGTCCCATTCGACAGGCACCAGGGAGAGCTGCACCGAGCGTTGCTGACGGTGCTCGATGTCGTCGTAGTCGGAGACGGTGCCGCCGTCCTCCACACGGCCCGCCCGGTTCACCGCCCCCGCCGTCAGCGCGAGAGCCTCCACCAAGGTCGTCTTGCCCGATCCGGAGTGGCCGACCAGCACCACATTGCGTACGGACGCGGGGTGGTCGGCCGCCGTAGCCCTGCCGGCGGCTCCGGGATGTGTGTTCGCCTTGTCGCCCATTTCTCTGCCTCCCGTGCACGGTGAGGTCATCGGGGCGCGGACACGGCGGCTCCGCGTGCGGTGGCGGCTCCGGCGGCGCCCGCGGTCCTTCGAGCTTTCCACTCCCGTCACGGTGCGTCCATACGAAGGACGCGACGAGGCCACACACACGGCCGGGGCGCGGACCGGGCGCACGACCCCGCCGTGACCCGGATGCGGCCGGGCCCTGACACCGGGCCCGGGTGCCCGGCGGTCGTACACCCACGCGCGTGGCTACGATGGGCCAGCCGGCGGCCAGCAGGGGCCGCGCGGCCATACAACCTTCGGGAAGGCCATGCTGAACAAGTACGCGCGTGCATTCTTCACGCGTGTCCTCACACCGTTCGCCGCGTTTCTCATCCGCCGGGGCGTGAGCCCCGACACGGTCACGCTTGTCGGCACCGCCGGAGTGGTCGCGGGCGCGCTGGTCTTCTACCCCATGGGCGAGTTCTTCTGGGGCACGGTCGTGATCACGCTGTTCGTGTTCTCCGACCTCGTCGACGGCAACATGGCCCGCCAGCTCGGCCGCTCCAGCCGCTGGGGCGCCTTCCTGGACTCCACGCTCGACCGGGTCGCCGACGGCGCGATCTTCGGCGGCTTCGCCCTCTGGTACGCGGGCCACGGCGACGACAACGTCCTGTGCGCCGTCTCGATCTTCTGCCTGGCCAGCGGCCAGGTCGTGTCGTACACCAAGGCGCGCGGCGAGTCGATCGGGCTGCCCGTCGCGGTCAACGGGCTCGTCGAGCGCGCCGAGCGGCTCGTGGTGTCGCTGGTCGCGGCCGGGCTCGCGGGCCTGCACGCGTTCGGCGTGCCGGGGATCCAGTACCTGCTGCCGGTCGCCCTGTGGCTCGTCGCCGTCGGCAGCGTGGTCACGCTGATCCAGCGGGTCGTCACCGTCCGGCGCGAGGCGGCGGAGGCCGACGCGGAGACCGCGGCGGGCCGGCAGTCGTCCGAGGGGCGTGAGGCGGCCCAGTGAGCGCACGTGACCAGCTGACCGACGGGCTGTACGGGCTCGGCTGGAGCACCGTCAAGAGGCTCCCCGAGCCGGTGGCGGTCCGCCTCGGCCGTTCCCTCGCCGACCTCGCCTGGAAGCGGCGCGGCAAGGGCGTGCAGCGGCTGGAGAGCAACTACGCGCGCGTGGTGCCGGACGCGAGCCCGGAACGGCTGGCCGAACTGTCGCGCGCGGGCATGCGCTCCTACCTGCGCTACTGGATGGAGTCGTTCCGCCTGCCCGCCTGGAGCCCGGAGCGGGTCGCGTCCGGGTTCGAGCCCGAGGGCCTGCACCACCTCACCGACGGCCTCGCGGCCGGCAAGGGCGTCGTCCTCGCGCTGCCGCACCTGGCCAACTGGGACCTTGCCGGTGCCTGGGCCACCACCGCACTGGGCCTCCCGTTCACCACGGTCGCCGAACGCCTCAAGCCCGAGACGCTCTACGACCGCTTCGTCGCCTACCGCGAGGGCCTCGGCATGGAGGTCCTGCCGCACAACGGCGGCACCGCCTTCGGCACCCTCGCCCGGCGGCTGCGCGACGGCGGCCTGGTCTGTCTGGTCGCCGACCGCGACCTGTCCGCGTCCGGCGTCGAGGTCGAGTTCTTCGGTGCCACCGCGCGCATGCCCGGCGGACCGGCCCTGCTCGCCCAGCAGACCGGCGCACTGCTGCTGTCCGCCACGCTCTGGTACGACGACTCGCCCGTCATGCGGGGCCGCATCCATCCCCCGATCCCGGTACCCGAGTCAGGCACGCGGGCCGAGCGGACGTCTGTCATGACACAGGCGCTGGCAGACGTCTTCGCCACGGGGATCGCCGAACATCCGGAGGACTGGCACATGCTCCAGCGGCTGTGGCTCGCCGATCTCGAACCCGCGAAGGGACCCGAGTGAGAATCGGCATCGTCTGCCCCTATTCCTGGGACGTGCCCGGTGGCGTCCAGTTCCACATCCGCGACCTCGCCGAGTACTTCATCCGGCTCGGCCACGAGGTGTCCGTCCTCGCTCCCGCCGACGACGACACCCCGCTCCCGACGTACGTCGTCTCGGCCGGCCGTGCCGTCCCGGTGCCGTACAACGGCTCGGTGGCCCGGCTGAACTTCGGCTTCCTGAGCGCCGCCCGGGTACGCCGCTGGCTGCACGACGGCGCCTTCGACGTGGTCCACATCCACGAACCGACCTCGCCGTCGCTCGGGCTGCTGACCTGCTGGGCGGCGCAGGGCCCGATCGTGGCGACCTTCCACACGTCGAACCCGCGCTCGCGCGCGATGATCGCCGCCTACTCGATCCTCCAGGCCGCCCTGGAGAAGATCAGCGCGCGGATCGCGGTGAGCGAGTACGCCCGCCGCACCCTGGTGGAACACCTCGGAGGGGACGCCGTGGTCATCCCCAACGGCGTCGACGTCGACTTCTTCGCCCGCGCCGAGCCCAACCCCGAGTGGCAGGGCGGGACGATCGGCTTCGTCGGCCGCATCGACGAGCCCCGCAAGGGCCTGCCGGTGCTGATGGCCGCTCTGCCGAAGATCTTCGCCGAGTGTCCCGACGCGCGGCTGCTGGTGGCCGGACGGGGCGACGAGGAGGAGGCCGTCGGCAACCTCCCGAAGGAACTGCGCTCCCGGGTGGAGTTCCTCGGCATGGTCAGTGACGAGGACAAGGCCCGCTTCCTGCGCAGCATCGACCTGTACGTCGCCCCCAACACCGGTGGCGAGAGCTTCGGCATCGTCCTGGTCGAGGCCATGTCGGCGGGGGCCCCGGTGCTCGCCTCCGACCTCGACGCCTTCGCCCAGGTGCTCGACCAGGGCGGCGCGGGCGATCTGTTCACCAACGAGGACCCGGACGCGCTGGCCGAGGCGGCCGTACGGCTGCTCGGCGACCCAGAGCGGCGGGCCGGCCTGCGCGCCCGCGGAAGCGCCCATGTCCGGCGCTTCGACTGGTCGACGGTCGGCGCGGACATCCTCTCCGTGTACGAGACCGTGACGGCGGGCGCGGCGGCCGTGGCGGCGGACGACAGAGGCTCCCCGGGCCTGCGGGCACGCTTCGGCCTGGCCCGGGACTGACGCGGGGCAGACGTGACGGCACCGGCCGGGTGAGCCGGCCCGCCCCGGGGTGCCTGCTCGGGTAGTTCGTCCAGGGGTGCCTGCTCAGGTAGTTCGAGGACAGGGTCCGTCCGGCGCCGGAGGGGTTGGCCCGCGCGCGGGCGGCAGGTCCCGGCAGACGGCCACGGGAGGCATCCCGGCCGAGCCCGCGGAGCGACTAGCCTTGCGGCCCGTGACCGCAACCCTCATCTGGATCCTCGTCCTCCTCGTCGCCATCGGCCTCTACCTGAGCTGGACGGCGGGACGCCTGGACCGGCTGCACGCCCGTATCGACGCCGCCCGCGCCGCACTGGACGCGCAACTGCTGCGCAGGGCGTCCGTGGCCCAGGAACTGGCCACCTCGGGCGTGCTCGACCCGGCCGCCTCGATCGTGCTGTACGAGGCCGCGCACGCCGCCCGGCAGGCCGAGGAGGAGCAGCGGGAGGTCGCCGAGAGCGACCTGAGCCAGGCGCTGCGGGCGGTCTTCGCGGACGTACAGCAGCTGGAGGCCGTCCGTGAGGCGCCCGGGGGAGAGGCCGCGGCGCACGAGCTGACGGAGGCCGTCCTGCGGGTGCCCATGGCCCGCCGCTTCCACAACGACGCGGTGGGCGGTGCCCGCAGGCTGCGCGAGCACCGCAAGGTGCGCTGGTTCCGGCTGGCCGGCCACGCCCCGTTCCCGATGGCCTTCGAGATGGACGACGAGCCGCCCGCCGTGCTCATCGGCCGTTCGCGGTCGTGACCACCGGGGGCACGACGCCGGTGGTCGCCTGAGCGTGCCCGTCGCGTGGGCGGGACGGTTCCGACTTCACCCGCACCGCCGAGTGCTGCCCCCGCCGACCGTGGCGGTCGCCGGCCCGCCGGCCTGGGTCAGGCCCGCCCGGCCGCGCACCGTCCCGGGGTCCACCCCGCGCCGCGCGGCCCCGGCGACGGCCGCGTGCCGTCCCGGAGTTCGCCCGGCGTGGCACCAGCGACCGGCCGCGCATGGTCCTGGAGTTCGCCCGGCGTGGCGCGGCCCCGGCGCCGGCGGCGCCGGCGCTCAGGCCCCGCGAGGAGGTCGTGTGCGTCAGCCCGCGCAGACTCTGACCTCCGTCCCGCCGGTGACCCGCGACCGGGCCCGCCGACCCGCCGCAGAGCGACACGGCGAGAGGCACCGAAGCGACGCGGGAAGCGACACGGCAAGAGGCACCGAAGCGACGTGGAAAGCGACATGGCAAGAGGCGCGGAAGCGACGTGGAAGGCGACCGGCAGGCGACACGGCCGGAGGGAGCCGCGCCAGACCCCGGCCGAAAAGGATCCACCGGCTTCCCATTGGCCCTTGCTGTGGACTGGTCCACTCGCGTTTCCTCAGTGCGGTAGAAAACCCTCTTTCCCTTCAGTGAGGTCAACCCGTGTCCAGCACCCAGAACCAGGCCCCCGAGACCGGCACCGCGCGCGTGAAGCGCGGCATGGCCGAGCAGCTCAAGGGCGGCGTGATCATGGACGTCGTCAACGCGGAACAGGCGAAGATCGCCGAGGACGCGGGCGCCGTCGCCGTCATGGCCCTGGAGCGGGTTCCCGCCGACATCCGCAAGGACGGTGGCGTGGCCCGGATGTCGGACCCGAACATGATCGAGGAGATCATCGAGGCGGTCTCCATCCCGGTCATGGCCAAGTCCCGCATCGGCCACTTCGTCGAGGCCCAGGTCCTCCAGTCCCTCGGCGTGGACTACATCGACGAGTCCGAGGTCCTCACCCCGGCCGACGAGGTCAACCACAGCGACAAGTTCGCCTTCACCACGCCGTTCGTCTGCGGCGCCACCAACCTGGGCGAGGCCCTGCGCCGCATCGCCGAGGGCGCCGCGATGATCCGCTCCAAGGGCGAGGCCGGTACCGGCAACGTCGTCGAGGCGGTCCGCCACCTGCGCCAGATCAAGAACGAGATCGCCAGGCTCCGCGGCTACGACAACAACGAGCTGTACGCCGCCGCCAAGGACCTGCGCGCCCCGTACGAGCTGGTCAAGGAGGTCGCCGAGCTGGGCAAGCTGCCGGTCGTGCTGTTCTCCGCCGGTGGCGTGGCCACCCCCGCCGACGCCGCCCTGATGCGCCAGCTCGGCGCCGAGGGCGTCTTCGTCGGCTCCGGCATCTTCAAGTCCGGCGACCCGGCCAAGCGCGCCGCCGCCATCGTGAAGGCGACCACCTTCTACGACGACCCGAAGATCATCGCGGACGCGTCCCGCAACCTCGGCGAGGCCATGGTCGGCATCAACTGCGACACGCTCCCCGAGACCGAGCGCTACGCCAACCGCGGCTGGTAGTCACGTGAGCGACGCACCTGTCATCGGCGTCCTGGCCCTCCAGGGCGACGTACGGGAGCACCTCATCGCCCTGGCCGCGGCCGACGCCGTGGCCAGGCCGGTCAGGCGCCCCGAGGAACTCGCCGAGGTCGACGGCCTGGTCATCCCCGGCGGCGAGTCCACCACCATCTCCAAGCTGGCCGTCCTCTTCGGCGTACTGGAGCCCCTGCGCGCGCGCGTGCGGGCCGGTCTGCCCGTCTACGGCACCTGCGCCGGCCTGATCCTGCTCGCCGACAAGATCCTCGACCCGCGCTCGGGCCAGGAGACCGTCGGCGGCATCGACATGATCGTGCGCCGCAACGCCTTCGGACGGCAGAACGAGTCCTTCGAAGCAGCCGTCGACATCAAGGGCGTCGAGGGCGATCCTGTGGAGGGCGTCTTCATTCGCGCCCCCTGGGTCGAGTCGGTCGGTGCCCGCGCCGAGGTGCTGGCCGAGCACCAGGGTCACATCGTCGCCGTCCGCCAGGGGAACGCGCTGGCCACGTCGTTCCACCCGGAGCTGACGGGCGACCACCGCGTGCACGCCCTGTTCGTGGACATGGTGCGCGCCTACCGGACACCGGAGTCCTTGTAGGATCTCTGGCGTTCATGCAGAGATGGGTTACGCGAAGGAGACAGGCAGATGTCCGGCCACTCTAAATGGGCCACGACGAAGCACAAGAAGGCCGTGATCGACGCCAAGCGCGGCAAGCTCTTCGCGAAGCTGATCAAGAACATCGAGGTCGCGGCGCGCATGGGCGGCGTCGACATCGACGGCAATCCGACGCTCTACGACGCCATCCAGAAGGCGAAGAAGTCGTCGGTACCGAACAAGAACATCGACTCCGCGGTCAAGCGCGGCGGTGGCCTTGAGGCCGGCGGTGCCGACTACGAGACGATCATGTACGAGGGCTACGGCCCGAACGGCGTCGCGGTGCTCATCGAGTGCCTCACCGACAACCGCAACCGTGCCGCCTCCGACGTCCGCGTCGCCATGACCCGCAACGGCGGCTCCATGGCCGACCCGGGTTCGGTGTCGTACCTCTTCCACCGCAAGGGCGTCGTCATCGTCCCCAAGGGCGAGCTGACCGAGGACGACGTGCTCGGCGCCGTCCTGGACGCGGGCGCCGAAGAGGTCAATGACCTCGGGGAGTCCTTCGAGGTCATCAGCGAGGCCACCGACCTGGTCGCGGTCCGCACCGCCCTCCAGGACGCCGGCATCGACTACGACTCCGCCGACGCCAACTTCGTCCCGACCATGCAGGTCGAGCTGGACGAGGAGGGCGCCAGGAAGATCTTCAAGCTGATCGACGCGCTCGAGGACAGCGACGACGTGCAGAACGTCTTCGCCAACTTCGACGTCAGCGACGAGGTCATGGAGAAGGTCGACGCGTAGCGCGACCGCGAACCGAGCGGATTCGTCGGGCCGGTGGGACACGTCCTACCGGCCCGACGTCGTTGTCGGTGGCAGCGGATAGCCTGACGACCGTCAGAGATCACCGGATGACGAGATCACGAGGGGAGGGCACGTGCGCGTACTCGGGGTGGACCCCGGCCTCACGCGATGCGGTGTGGGCGTCGTCGAGGGCGTCGCGGGCCGGCCGCTCACGATGCTCGGCGTCGGTGTCGTCCGGACGCCCGCGGACGCCGAGTTGGGGCAGCGCCTCGTCGCCGTGGAGCAGGGCATCGAGCAGTGGCTGGACGAGCACCGGCCCGAATTCGTGGCGTCGAGCGGGTGTTCAGCCAGCACAACGTGCGCACGGTCATGGGCACCGCCCAGGCCAGCGCCGTCGCCATGCTGTGCGCCGCCCGCCGCGGCATCCCCGTCGCCCTGCACACGCCCAGCGAGGTCAAGGCGGCCGTCACCGGCAGCGGCCGCGCCGACAAGGCCCAGGTCGGTGCCATGGTGACCCGTCTGCTGCGTCTGAGCGCGCCGCCCAGGCCCGCCGACGCCGCCGACGCCCTCGCCCTCGCCATCTGCCACATCTGGCGCGCTCCCGCGCAGAACCGACTCCAGCAGGCCGTCGCCCTGCACACATCGAAAGGCCGTACGGGATGATCGCCTTCGTGAGCGGACCGGTCGCCGCCCTCGCCCCGGACTCCGCGGTGGTCGAGGTGGGCGGCATCGGCATCGCCGTCCAGTGCTCGCCGAACACGCTCTCCGGCCTGCGCGTGGGGCGGCCGGCGAAACTGGCCACCTCCCTGGTCGTCCGCGAGGACTCCCTCACCCTGTACGGCTTCGCCGACGACGACGAGCGCCAGGTCTTCGAGCTGCTCCAGACCGCGAGCGGGGTCGGCCCCCGCCTCGCCCAGGCCATGCTGGCGGTCCACTCGCCGGACACGCTGCGCAGAGCCGTCGCCACCGGTGACGAGAAGGCCCTCGTCGCCGTCCCCGGCATCGGCAAGAAGGGCGCCCAGAAGCTCCTGCTGGAGCTGAAGGACCGCCTCGGCGCGCCGGTCGGCGCCCCCGCCGTGGGCACGCCCGTCACCCAGGGCTGGCGCGACCAGCTGCACGCCGCCCTGATCGGCCTCGGCTACGCGACCCGCGAGGCCGAGGAGGCCGTCGCCGCCGTGGCACCGCAGGCCGAGGCGCCGGGGGCACGCCCCAGGTCGGTCAGCTCCTGAAGGCGGCGCTGCAGACCCTCAACCGAGCCCGCTGACCCCCTACATCCCCGAGGCACACCACATGAACTGGGACGACCCGACCGACGCGACCGCCGACGAGGGGCTCGCCGGTCCCGCCGCGGAGCGCTGGTGGGCTCTGTCGCCGACGGCGAGGACCAGGCGGTCGAGGCCGCCCTGCGCCCCAAGGACCTGGGCGAGTTCATCGGCCAGGAGAAGGTCCGCGAGCAGCTCGACCTCGTCCTGCGCGCCGCACGCGCGCGAGGTGCGACCGCCGACCACGTGCTGCTCTCCGGCGCACCCGGCCTCGGCAAGACCACCCTTTCGATGATCATCGCCGCCGAGATGGGCGCCCCGATCCGCATCACCAGCGGCCCCGCCATCCAGCACGCGGGCGACCTCGCCGCGATCCTCTCCTCCCTCCAGGAGGGCGAGGTCCTCTTCCTCGACGAGATCCACCGCATGTCCCGGCCCGCCGAGGAGATGCTCTACATGGCGATGGAGGACTTCCGCGTCGACGTCATCGTGGGCAAGGGCCCCGGCGCCACCGCCATCCCCCTGGAACTGCCCCCGTTCACCCTGGTCGGCGCCACCACGCGCGCGGGTCTGCTGCCGCCCCCGCTGCGCGACCGCTTCGGTTTCACCGCGCACATGGAGTTCTACGAGCCGGCCGAGCTGGAGCGGGTGATCCACCGCTCGGCCAACCTCCTCGACGTCGAGATCGACACCGCCGGCGCCGCCGAGATCGCCGGCCGTTCCCGGGGCACGCCCCGCATCGCCAACCGCCTGCTGCGCCGCGTCCGTGACTACGCGCAGGTCAAGGCGGACGGCGTGATCACCCGCGAGATCGCGGAGGCCGCGCTGAAGGTCTACGAGGTCGACGCCCGCGGCCTCGACCGCCTCGACCGCGCGGTCCTCCAGGCCCTGCTGAAGCTGTTCGGCGGCGGACCGGTCGGCCTGTCCACGCTCGCCGTCGCGGTGGGGGAGGAGCGCGAGACCGTGGAGGAGGTCGCCGAACCCTTCCTCGTCCGCGAGGGCCTGCTCGCCCGCACGCCCCGCGGCCGGGTCGCGACCCCCGCCGCCTGGACCCACCTCGGCCTGACCCCGCCCCGCCCCGCCACGGCGGGAAACGGACAACAGGACCTGTTCGGGGCGTGACGACGCCGGCATCCGTCCGGGATCGGACGAGGCCATGGCGGTGCCAGGAACCCTGGTGCCATGCTGAGCGTTGTTCACTGCACGCGGACTCGCTTAGACTCCGCCGATGCTGCCCTTGTAGGCAGCGCGCATACCCCCAACCATCAGGCCGCTCACCATCGCGGTCGCGTGAAGGAAGTACCGACCCGTGAGTCTCGTGACCATCCTCCCGTTCATCGTGCTCATCGGGGCCATGTTCCTGATGACCCGGTCGGCGAAGAAGAAGCAGCAGCAGGCCGTGGACATGCGCAACCAGATGCAGCCCGGAAGCGGTGTCCGCACCATCGGGGGCATGTACGCGACGGTCAAGGAGGTCAGTGAGGACACGGTCCTCCTCGACGCCGGCCCGGGTGTGGACCTGCTCTTCGCGAAGAACTCGATCGGTGCCGTCCTGACGGACGACGAGTACAACCGCATCGTCCACGGCATCGAGCACGACCTGAAGTCCGACGCCGACGTCGTCCCCGACGACGCCTCCTCCCTCACCGAGACCGACGGGGCCGCCGACGCCGCCTCCGGCGACCAGCCCGTCGACCTCGGCAAGAAGGACGCGGCCGAGGCCGACGAGGAGCCGAAGAAGACCGCCGAGGAGAAGACGGCCGAGGCCGACGAAGAGCCGAAGAAGACCGGCGGCGACTCCGACGCGAAGAAGTAGCCACGACCCGGGGCACGCGGGTCCGTCCCGCGTGCCCCGGGCGCGCGCAATCTCGCACCTAGGGGATCCCGACACCATGTCATGGCCGTTGCCGCGCTGACCCGGCGCGAGGCGGCCCGAGAGGGAGTACGAGAAGGTGGCAGCACCTAAAAAGGGCCGGAGCGCGAGTGCCCAGAGCAAGCCGTGGCGCTCGCTGGCCCTGATCCTGATCGCCATCGTGGGGCTCACCGGAGGCATGTTCCTCTCCGGCCACACGACTCCGCGTCTCGGCATCGACCTTGCCGGCGGTACGAGCATCACGCTCCAGGCGAAGGCCGACCAAGGGTCCGCGATCAACAAGGCCAACATGGACACCGCGGTCGAGATCATGAACCGCCGTGTCAACGGGCTTGGCGTCTCCGAGGCGGAGGTGCAGACCCAGGGCGACCGCAACATCATCGTGAACATCCCCAAGGGCATCAACTCCAAGGAAGCCCGGGAACAGGTCGGCACCACCGCCAAGCTGTACTTCCGCCCGGTCCTGGCCAGCGAGCCCAGCGGCCCCGCCGCGAGCGCCTCGCCGAGCCCGTCGGCCAGTGGCTCCCCGGCCGCCTCTCCGAGCCCCTCCACCAGTGCCTCCGCGGGTGGTACGGCCTCCTCCTCCGCCTCCCCGTCGGCCTCCGCCACCTCCCAGGGTCGTGCCGTCACCGACGCGCTGAAGGCCGACTCCACGCCCTCACCCTCCGCGAGCGCGTCCGCCTCCGCCAGCCCCTCGGCGTCCGCGCCGGCGGCCGACGAGGCCGCGCTCCAGGCGAAGTACACCGCCCTGGACTGCACCAAGGAGAAGCAGCGCGCCGTGCTCGGCGAGGGCGTCAAGCCCGCCGACGCGACCGTGGCCTGCGGCCAGATCGACGGCGCCTGGTACAAGTACCTGCTCGGCCCGGCCGCGTCGACGGCACCGAGGTCGACAAGGCCCAGGCCGTCTACGACACGCAGACCGCCGCCGGCTGGCAGGTCACCATGGACTTCAACTCCAAGGGCGCGAAGAAGTTCGCGGACATCACGGGCCAGCTCGCCCAGAACCAGCAGCCGCAGAACCAGTTCGGCATCGTCCTCGACGGCGAGGTCGTCTCCAGCCCGTACGTCAGCTCCTCCATCGCCGGCGGCCAGGCCCAGATCTCCGGCAGCTTCACGCAGGAGGAGGCCCAGGGCCTCGCGAACATGCTGTCGTACGGTGCTCTCCCGCTCAGCTTCGAGGAGTCGAGCGTCCAGACGGTGACCGCCGCGCTCGGCGGTGACCAGCTCCGCGCGGGTCTCCTCGCGGGCGCCATCGGCCTCGCCCTCGTGATCATCTACCTCGTGGCCTACTACCGCGGCCTGTCGCTCATCGCGATCGCCTCGCTGCTGGTCTCCGCCGCGCTGACGTACGTGATCATGTCGCTGCTCGGCCCGACCATCCACTTCGCGCTCAACCTGCCGGCCGTCTGCGGTGCCATCGTCGCCATCGGCATCACGGCGGACTCGTTCATCGTCTACTTCGAACGGGTCCGGGACGAGATCCGCGAGGGCCGCTCCCTGCGCCCCGCGGTCGAGCGGGCCTGGCCGCGCGCGCGGCGCACCATCCTGGTCTCCGACTTCGTGTCGTTCCTCGCCGCCGCGGTGCTGTTCCTGGTCACCGTCGGCAAGGTCCAGGGCTTCGCGTTCACGCTCGGTCTGACCACCGTCCTCGACGTGGTCGTGGTCTTCTTCTTCACCAAGCCGCTGATGACGCTGATGGCACGCCGCAAGTTCTTCGCGAGCGGCCACAAGTGGTCCGGCCTCGACCCGAAGAGCCTCGGCGCCAAGGCGCCGCTGCGCCGCACCCGCCGTCCCTCCGGTGCTGCCGCCGGTCCCGTCGAGACGAAGGAGGCGTGAGCGATGTCGAAACTCGGCAACCTCGGCGCCCGACTCCACCGTGGTGAGATCAGCTACGACTTCATCGGTCACCGCAAGATCTGGTACGGCATCTCGATCCTGATCACCATCACGGCCATCGTCGGCCTGGCGGTGCGCGGCCTGAACATGGGCATCGACTTCCAGGGCGGTGCCGTCTTCACCACCGAGAAGAACGGCTCCATCTCCATCTCGCAGGCGCAGACCGCCGCCGAGGAGGCGTCGGGCCACGAAGCGGTCGTGCAGAAGCTCGGCGACGGCTCGGTGCGGATCCAGATCGCCGGCATGGACACCAAGCAGTCCGACACGGTCAAGGACGAGCTGGCCAAGGACTTCAAGGTCAACCCGGAGTCGATCGCGGCCGACCTGGTCGGTCCCAGCTGGGGTGACCAGATCGCCAACAAGGCCTGGCAGGGCCTGGCGATCTTCATGGTGCTGGTCGTGATCTATCTGGCGATCGCCTTCGAGTGGCGGATGGCCATCGCGGCCCTCATCGCCCTGATCCACGACATCACCATCACCGTCGGCATCTACGCCCTCGTCGGCTTCGAGGTCACGCCGGGCACGGTGATCGGTCTGCTGACCATTCTCGGATACTCCCTGTACGACACGGTCGTCGTCTTCGACTCCCTCAAGGAACAGACGAAGGACCTCACGAAGCAGACCCGCTTCACCTACAGCGAGATCGCCAACCGCTCGATCAACGGCACCCTGGTGCGTTCCATCAACACCACGGTGGTCGCGCTGCTCCCGGTCGCGGGCCTGCTGTTCATCGGCGGCGGCTTCCTCGGGGCGGGCACGCTCAACGACATCTCACTGTCGCTGTTCGTCGGCCTGGCCGCCGGTGCCTACTCCTCGATCTTCATCGCCACCCCGCTCGTCGCCGACCTCAAGGAACTCGAGCCGCAGGTCAAGGCCCTGAGGAAGCGCGTCCTCGCCAAGCGTGCCCAGTCGCCCGCCGACGAGGACCCCACGCCGTCGTACGGCTACGAGGGGCCTGACGAGGACCCGGAGGACGTCGAGACGGCGGTCGTCGGTCCGCGCACCCAGCCCGCGGCCCGCACCCGTGGTCGCGGCCGTCCCTCGGGGAAGCGCCGATGACCGAGACCACCGACATCACGACGCTGCTGCTCAGCCGCATCCGTGACGTGGCCGACTACCCGGAGCCGGGCGTGATGTTCAAGGACATCACGCCGCTGCTCGCGGACCCGGCGGCGTTCGGCGCGCTCACCGAAGCGCTCGCGGAGATCGCCGAGCGCACCGGCGCCACCAAGGTCGTCGGTCTGGAGGCGCGGGGCTTCATCCTCGGAGCCCCCGTCGCCGTCCGGGCCGGCCTCGGCTTCGTCCCCGTGCGCAAGGCGGGCAAGCTCCCCGGAGCCACCCTCGCCCAGGCCTACGACCTGGAGTACGGCTCGGCCGAGATCGAGATCCACGCCGAGGACCTGACCGCCGACGACCGCGTGCTGATCGTCGACGACGTCCTCGCCACCGGCGGCACCGCCGAGGCGTCGATCCAGCTCATCCACCGTGCGGGCGCCCAGGTCGCGGGCGTCGCCGTCCTCATGGAGCTGGGCTTCCTCGACGGCCGGCCCCGCCTGGAGGCGGCCCTGGCCGGAGCGCCGCTGGAGGCACTGCTCACGGTCTGACAACGCCGTGGCGCATGACCGGCACGCGCACGAGAACCGTCGTACGGCAAGCGGGCGGGCCCGGAGGAATTCCGGTGCCCGCCCCTCGTGTTGAACGACTAGACCGCTCTCACACCGGTCTGGAGGCGATGCCGGAGCCGGGGATCGCTACGATGGGTGCTCCGGAGCCTGACCGGGGCACCCGGATCGCGCACGAGGAGCCCTCTTGCCAGACGAGGCCCAGCACCTGACCGCCGCCAAGCCCGAGTCCGCCTCGGAGCCCGCGGCCACGCCCGCGTCGCAAGCGCAGAACGACGCCCGCGGGCCGGTCGAGCACGACCGCTCCGCCCCCGTCGAGCAGCCGGCCGAGCAGCCCCGCCCCAAGCCGTCCGCGCCCGAGAGCCCCGCCGCCGCGTCCGGGGCCCGCCAGGCCGCCACGCCTGCCGCCCGCCCGGCCGCCGCTCAGCCGTCCGCCCGCTCCGGCTCCTCCAACCGCGTCCGCGCCCGCCTGGCCCGCCTCGGCGTCCAGCGCGTGAACCCGTACAACCCGGTCCTGGAACCGCTGCTGCGGATAGTGCGCAGCAACGACCCGAAGATCGAGACCGCGACCCTGCGCCAGATCGAGAAGGCGTACCAGGTCGCCGAGCGCTGGCACCGCGGGCAGAAGCGCAAGAGCGGCGACCCGTACATCACGCACCCGCTCGCGGTGACGACGATCCTCGCCGAGCTGGGCATGGATCCGGCCACCCTCATGGCGGGCCTGCTGCACGACACCGTCGAGGACACCGAGTACGGCCTGGACGATCTGCGCCGCGACTTCGGCGACGTGGTCGCCCTCCTCGTCGACGGCGTCACCAAGCTCGACAAGGTCAAGTTCGGCGAGGCCGCGCAGGCCGAGACCGTCCGCAAGATGGTCGTCGCCATGGCCAAGGACCCGCGGGTCCTGGTCATCAAGTTGGCCGACCGCCTGCACAACATGCGCACCATGCGCTATCTCAAGCGCGAGAAGCAGGAGAAGAAGGCGCGCGAGACCCTCGAGATCTACGCGCCGCTCGCCCATCGCCTGGGCATGAACACCATCAAGTGGGAACTGGAGGACCTCGCCTTCGCGATCCTCTACCCCAAGATGTACGACGAGATCGTCCGGCTGGTGGCCGAAAGGGCACCGAAGCGTGACGAGTACCTGGCCATAGTGACCGACGAGGTCCAGGCCGATCTGCGCGCGGCCCGCATCAAGGCGACCGTCACCGGCCGCCCGAAGCACTACTACAGCGTCTACCAGAAGATGATCGTCCGCGGCCGTGACTTCGCGGAGATCTACGACCTGGTGGGCATCCGCGTGCTCGTGGACACCGTCCGCGACTGCTACGCGGCCCTCGGCACCGTGCACGCGCGATGGAACCCGGTCCCCGGCCGGTTCAAGGACTACATCGCGATGCCCAAGTTCAACATGTACCAGTCGCTGCACACGACGGTCATCGGCCCCAACGGCAAGCCGGTCGAACTCCAGATCCGCACCTTCGACATGCACCGCCGTGCCGAGTACGGCATCGCCGCGCACTGGAAGTACAAGCAGGAGGCCGTCGCCGGTGCCTCCAAGGTCCGCAGCGACGCGCCCAAGTCGTCCGGCAAGGGCAAGGACGACCACCTCAACGACATGGCGTGGCTGCGGCAACTCCTGGACTGGCAGAAGGAGACCGAGGACCCGAGCGAGTTCCTGGAGTCCCTGCGCTTCGACCTGTCCCGCAACGAGGTCTTCGTCTTCACGCCGAAGGGCGACGTGATCGCGCTCCCGGCCGGGGCGACGCCGGTGGACTTCGCCTACGCGGTCCACACGGAGGTCGGCCACCGGACTATAGGAGCACGGGTCAACGGCAGGCTCGTACCGCTGGAGTCGACCCTGGACAACGGCGACCTGGTGGAGGTCTTCACCTCCAAGGCGGCCGGCGCCGGCCCGTCCCGCGACTGGCTCGGCTTCGTCAAGTCACCGCGCGCCCGCAACAAGATCCGCGCGTGGTTCTCCAAGGAGCGCCGCGACGAGGCGATCGAGCAGGGCAAGGACGCCATCGCCCGCGCGATGCGCAAGCAGAACCTGCCGATCCAGCGCATCCTCACCGGCGACTCGCTGGTCACGCTCGCGCACGAGATGCGCTACCCGGACATCTCCTCGCTGTACGCCGCGATCGGCGAGGGACATGTCGCCGCGCAGAACGTCGTGCAGAAGCTGGTGCAGGCCCTCGGCGGCGAGGAGGCCGCGAGCGAGGAGATCGACGAGACGGTCCCCTCCCGCGGTCGCAAGCGCCGCACCAGCAACGACCCGGGTGTCGTGGTCAAGGGCGTCGACGACGTGTGGGTGAAGCTGGCCCGCTGTTGTACGCCCGTCCCCGGCGACCCGATCATGGGCTTCGTCACGCGCGGCAGCGGAGTGTCGGTGCACCGCACCGACTGCGTCAACGTCGACTCGCTGTCCCGTGAGCCCGAGCGCATCCTCGAGGTCGAGTGGGCGCCCACCCAGTCCTCGGTCTTCCTGGTGGCCATACAGGTCGAGGCGCTGGACCGCTCGCGACTCCTCTCGGACGTCACGCGGGTCCTGTCCGACCAACACGTCAACATTCTCTCGGCGGCCGTCCAGACCTCCCGCGACCGCGTCGCCACCTCCCGCTTCACCTTCGAGATGGGCGACCCCAAGCACCTGGGACACGTCCTGAAGGCCGTCCGCGGGGTCGAGGGCGTCTACGACGTCTACCGGGTGACGTCGGCGCGAAGGCCGTAACCTACGGGACGGACGGCAGGAGCCGACGGGGACGGGGGAGTGGCATGGGCGGTCCTGGACGGGACGGATTAGCGGGCGGGGCGCCGTCGGTGGACGGCCGGCCGGACGCCTCGGTGGAGGCGTCGCCGCCCGCGGTGCCCGTCCTGGTCGCCGGGCGCTACCGCCCCGTCCGCTTCCTCGGCCGCGGCGGCATGGGTGTCGTGCACGAGGCGGAGGACACCCGGCTCGACCGCCGCGTCGCCGTGAAGATGCTCACCGCCGTCGAGGGGCTGGCCGGGGACAGTGAGGCATGGGACCGCTTCCGGCGTGAGGCCCGCGCCCTCGCCCGCATCGACCACCCCGGCGTCGTCACCCTCTACGACAGCGGGGTGCACGACGGCACCCCCTACCTCGTGATGCAGGTGCTCGACGGCACGACCCTGGCCGGTCTGGTGTCGGCCGCGGGACGACTGCCCACGTCCGTGGTGTGCACGGTGGCGTTCGGCATGGCGGAGGCCCTGGAGGCCGCGCACGCGGCCGGGGTCCTGCACCGCGACGTCAAGCCCACCAACGTCGGCATCACCCGCAGCGGACGTGTCGTCCTCCAGGACTTCGGCCTGGCCCGGCTGGCCGGCGAGGCCGCCATCACCCGCACCGGTGCCCTCGTGGGCACCCCGCAGTTCATGGCGCCCGAGGCCATGCGAGGCGTCCTGCCGGAGCGCGCCGCCGACTGGTACGGCCTCGGCGTCTGCATGTACCTCATGATCACCGGCGAGCTGCCCTTCGGCCCCACCGTCGACTTCGGCGCCATCATGGAACGGGCCCTCGGCGAAGGCGTCCCCCCGCTCACCGGGAGCCGCTGGGACTGCCCCGAGGACCTGTGCCGACTGGTCGACGACCTGTGCCGGCAGGACCCCGTACTCCGCCGCCAGGACGCCGAGACCGTCCGTGACGTCCTCCTGCCCCTGACCTACGGCGGCACGGAGGCCCTGGCCGGCCTGGCTACCGGCCGGGCACGCGAGGACGCCGTACGGGACGCCCGGGCGGTCCAGCGTTTCCCCGAAACCGCCGACCCGGACGAGGAGGCGCCCGAGTACCTGTGGGACGAGGCGGCCGTCCTGCCGTCGCCGCGGGACGCACCACAGGACCCCTTCCGGCCCGTCACCCTCAGCGACACCACCCGCAGGATCGTGCTCGGCAGCATGACCCCGCAGAGCGCCCTGTCCCGGCAGCGCGAGGCGGTCAACCTGGTGCAGCGCGGCCGGCTCCAGGAGGCGGCGCAGATGCTGGCGGTCGTCGTCCCGGTCTGCCTCTCCACGCTCGGCCCCGACCATCCGACGACCCTCACCAGCCAGTACTGGCACGCGGTCTGCCTGGCAAGGCTCGACGCCGGGCGCGACGCGATCGAACTCTTCTCCCGCGTCAACAGACGCCTGGCCCGACGAACGGACGGACACGATGACTGACCCCGGCCTGGGGATCTCGGCCTCCCTGGACGCCACCGGCACCGAGGACGACCTGCGCTCCCTGCTGCGCTGGCTGCGCGCGGACGAGAGCGTCGGCGTGCGGGCCGGCCTCGCCGCGGCCCCGCCGCCCCCGGCGGGCGGCATGGGCCCCGGCTTCGACATGCTCCAGTTCGCCGTCTCCGGCGGACTGTCCGCGGCCGCCCTCGTGGTCTCCGTCCTCCAGTGGCAGACCTCCCTGCGCCGGGCCCCGGCCGTCACCCTGCGCCGCGGCGGCGTGGAGGTCCAGCTCACCGCCCAGGCGGCCCGCGACGAAGAGACCGTACGACGCTTCGTGGCCCTCCTCGACGGCACGCCGCAGTCGAGTTCAACCGCAAGGACAACGACGTACAACAAGGACATGAAGGAAGAGGAGGAGGCGTAGCCGTGGACATCGACATCGAGTGCCCTGAGGGGCTTGGTGCGGGAGAAGGAGATCTCCCTTCGACCTGCTGGTCGAGGCGATCGAGTCGGCCCTCCTCCATCGCCTACCACCCGCACCGAGGGAAGCCGGAGGCGATGACGGCACTGCCTGACCCGGCGCGCTCGCGGGCCGTGCTCATCGGCACCGCCTCCTACCGCCACCTGCCCCAGCTCCCCGCCGTCGAGGCCGGCGTCGTCGACCTCGCCGCCGAGCTGTGCGACGCCACCGTGTGGGGGCTGCCCGTTCAGCACTGCACCGTCGTCACCGATCCGCTGAGCCCGCAGACCATCCTCGACCCCGTCTACCGGGCGAGCGAGGAGGCCACCGACACGCTGCTGGTGTACTTCGCCGGGCACGGCATGCGCGACGCCGACTCCGCCGACCTCTACCTCGCCCTCGGTGACTCCCGCGAACACCTCGGCTACACCGCCGTCGCCTACCAGCACCTGCGCACCGCCCTGCGCTCCGCCCGCGCCCGCCGCAAGGTCGTCGTCCTGGACTGCTGCTTCAGCGGCCGCGCCGCCCGAGCCCTGTCCGGCAGCGACGTCCTCGCCGCCGAGGCCGCCGTGGACGGGGCGTACGTCCTGACCGCCTCACCCCGTGACCGGATCGCCCTGGCCCCCGACGGTGAGCGCTACACCGCCTTCACCGGCGAACTCCTCACCGTCCTGCGGCACGGCGTAGAGGACGGCCCCGAGCTGATCGACCTCGACACGCTCTACCGCGTCCTGCTGGAACGCCTGCGCGCCAAGAACCGGCCACTGCCCCAGCACTCCCAGGAGAACGGCGTCGGACGGCTGCCGCTGGCCCGCAACAAGTCCCGCGCGGCCCGCCGCACGACCCCGGCGGGCCCGGTGCTGGCCGCCGACGTCCGCGCCGCCATGGTCTCCACCGGCCTCGCCGTGGCCCGGCTGCTGCGCGCCGAGGGCAACACCCGCGACGCCCTGCCCGTCCTGCGGCTCGCCCTCCAGGAACAGCAGACCGCCGGCGCCCAGGGCGACCTGCTCACCGTCCAGCTCGAACTCTCCGAACTCCTCGCCGAGACAGGCCAGGTCAAGGACGCCATCGAAGTCCTCGAACTCGCCTTCCAGCAGGTCCACAAGGTGTACGGCCCGGAGGCCGTCCTGGTCTGCCGACGCCTCGCCGACCTGCTCCAGGAGTCCGGCAACCACCTCCAGGCCTGCGAGGTCCTCAAGCACGCTCTGGACATCGGGGAACGGGGCGGCCCGGCCTGAGGCCCGGGGCGACGCCCGACGCTCCGGGCGGAGAACGCCGAACGCCCGGCCGTGGTCTCCCACAGCCGGGCCGCGAGGCCGCTTCCGACAGGCGGTGTCAGCCGCCGAACTCCTGAAGACCCTTGAGTGCCTGGTCCAGCAGCGCCTGACGGCCCTCCAGCTCACGCTCCAGCTTGTCGGCCCTGGAACCGTTGCCCTGGGCGCGCGCCTGCTCGATCTGGGCGCGGAGCTTGTCCACAGCCGCCTGGAGCTGACCGGTCAGACCCTCGGCACGCGCGCGTGCCTCCGGGTTGCTCCGCCGCCACTCGGCCTCCTCGGCCTCCTGGATCGCCCGCTCCACCGTGTGCATCCGGCCCTCGACCTTCGGCCGGGCGTCGCGAGGCACATGGCCGATGGCCTCCCACCGCTCGTTGACCGAGCGGAACGCGGCCCGCGCCGCCTTCAGATCCGTGATCGGGAGGATCTTCTCGGCCTCCTCGGCCAGCTCCTCCTTCAGCTTCAGGTTCTCCGTCTGCTCGGCGTCGCGCTCCGCGAAGACCGAGCTGCGGGCGGCGAAGAAGACGTCCTGGGCACCGCGGAAGCGGTTCCACAGGTCATCCTCGTGCTCGCGCTGGGCGCGGCCCGCCGACTTCCACTCGGTCATCAGGTCGCGGTAGCGCGCGGCCGTCGGGCCCCAGTCCGTCGAGCTGGACAGCGCCTCGGCCTCGGCGACCAGCCGCTCCTTGACCCGGCGGGCCTCCTCGCGCTGCGCGTCGAGCTGTGCGAAGTGGGCCTTGCGGCGCTTGGAAAACGCCGAGCGGGCGTGCGAGAACCGGTGCCACAGCTCGTCGTCCGACTTCCGGTCCAGGCGCGGCAGACCCTTCCAGATGTCCACCAGCGCCCGCAGCCGCTCACCGGCCGCCCGCCACTGGTCGGACTGAGCCAGCTGCTCCGCCTCCGTGACCAGGTCCTCCTTGGCCTTGCGGGCCTCGTCGGACTGCTTGGCCCGCTGCTGCTTGCGCTCCTCGCGGCGCGCCTCGACCGTCGCCACCAGCTTGTCCAGCCGGGTCCGCAGGGCGTCCAGATCGCCGACCGCGTGATGCGCGTCCACCTGCGCGCGAATGTGGTCGATGGCGACCTGGGCGTCCTTCGCGGACAGGTCGGTGGTCCGCACTCGCTTCTCGAGGAGGCCGATCTCGACAACCAGGCCCTCGTACTTGCGCTCGAAGTAGGCCAGCGCCTCGTCAGGGGAGCCGGCCTGCCAGGAACCGACGACCTGCTCACCGTCGGCCGTACGCACGTACACGGTCCCCGTCTCGTCGACGCGGCCCCACGGGTCGCTGCTCACAGCGCCTCCTCCACATGATGCCTCCGAGGGGCTTCGGCGCCCCTGGGCATCGTCCACAGTTTCGTCACGGCCAACATAGGCGACCGGCGGGTCGCCTGTCCGCATCCAGCACGACCGAAATTGGGCGGTTGACCGCCCTGTCATCAGGACTTGGTGACCGTCGCCTTGTCGATCACCACGGTCGCGTTCGGGGCACCGTCACCGGCGCCCGTGTTCTCGCCCGCGCCCGCGATCTTCTTGAGAACGGCCATGCCGGCCTCGGAAACCGTACCGAACGGTGTGTAGCTCGGCGGGAGCTGGCTGTCCTCGTAGACGAGGAAGAACTGGCTGCCGCCGCTGTTGGGCTGGCTGGTGTTGGCCATCGCGACCGTGCCGGCCGGATAGACGTTCGCCTTGAGGCTCGAGTCCTTCAGGTTCTCGTCCGGAATGGTGTAGCCGGGGCCGCCGCTGCCGCTGCCCGTCGGGTCGCCGCACTGGAGCACGAAGATGCCGTTGGTGGTGAGCCGGTGGCACTTGGTGTGGTCGAAGTAGCCTTTGCCGGCGAGGAAGTTGAACGAGTTCACGGTGTGCGGGGCCGCCGACGTCTTGAGCGCGACGTCTATGTCACCGCAGGTCGTGGCCAGCTTCATCGTGTACTTCGCCGACTTGTCGATCGTGACCGCCGGCTCCTTCTTCCACGTCTGCGTCTTGACCGCGCCCTCGGCGGGCTTCTCGCACGGGTCCTTGACGGCGCTCGGCGAGGGCGACGGGGTCGCCTCCGAGGCGGCGTTCGTCTTGTCGTCGTCCTTGAGGACGCCGGTCGTGTACAGCGCCAGACTGCCCACCAGGATCACGCCGAGGACCGACGCGATCACCGCGTTGCGCGCGCGGGCCTTGCGTCGCGAGGCCGTACGGCGCTGCTGCTGCCGCAAGAACTTCTCCCGGGCGAGCTGACGCTTGCGCTGTTCCTGGGTGACCACCGGGTTCTCTCCTCATGCGTCTCGTATGTCCACCGGTACGCGTGCGCCCAGTGAGCCGACCGCCTGCGTGTGCCCCGTACCGTATATGGGTTCGCTGAGGAAACGGCAGCGCCGGTAGGCTCTGACCACAGGCGCAGCCGCTCGCAAGCCACCCGTATCGACACAAACGAAGGACGATCGTGCTCATTGCCGGGTTCCCCGCCGGGGCCTGGGGGACGAACTGTTATCTCGTCGCCCCCGCCGCCGGTGAGGAGTGCGTGATCATCGACCCGGGCCACCAGGCGGCCCCCGGAGTCGAGGAGACGCTCAGGAAGCATCGGCTCAAGCCCGTCGCCGTCGTCCTCACCCACGGCCATCTCGACCACGTGGCCTCGGTCGTCCCGGTCTGCGGGGCGCACGACGTCCCGGCCTGGATCCACCCCGAGGACCGGTTCATGATGCGCGACCCCGAGAAGGGGCTCGGCCGGTCCATCGGCATGCCGCTGCTGGGCGAGCTGACCGTGGGGGAGCCGGACGACGTCCGTGAGCTGACCGACGGCGCGAAACTGCAACTGGCGGGTCTGGAGTTCTCCGTCGCGCACGCGCCGGGCCATACCAGGGGGTCGGTGACCTTCCGGATGCCCGAGATCGCGGACGTCCCGTCCGTCCTGTTCTCGGGCGACCTGCTGTTCGCCGGCTCCATCGGACGCACCGACATGCCCGGTGGCTCCATGGACGACATGCTCGAGTCGTTGGCCCGCGTGGTCCTTCCGCTCGACGACTCCACCGTGGTGCTGCCCGGTCACAACGAGCACACGACCATCGGCCAGGAACGCGCCACCAACCCGTACCTGCGGCAGGTGGCGGCCGGCCAGGGAGCCTCCGAGGCTCCCCGACGAGGAATGTGACGAGACCCCCGTGAGTACCTTCCAGGCCCCCAAGGGCACGTACGACCTGATCCCGCCGGACAGTGCTGTCTACCTGGCCGTCCGCGAGGCGATCGCCGCCCCGCTGCGCAACTCCGGCTACGGCTACATCGAGACGCCGGGCTTCGAGAACGTCGAGCTGTTCGCGCGCGGTGTCGGCGAGTCCACCGACATCGTGACCAAGGAGATGTACGCCTTCGAGACCAAGGGCGGCGACCGGCTGGCCCTGCGGCCCGAGGGCACGGCGTCCGTGCTGCGCGCCGCCCTGGAGGCCAACCTCCACAAGACGGGCAACCTCCCGGTCAAGCTCTGGTACTCCGGCTCGTACTACCGCTACGAGCGCCCGCAGAAGGGCCGTTACCGCCACTTCTCCCAGGTCGGCGCCGAGGCGATCGGTGCCGAGGACCCGGCGCTGGACGCCGAGCTGATCATCCTCGCCGACCAGGCCTACCGCTCCCTGGGGCTCAGGAACTTCCGCATCCTGCTCAACAGCCTGGGCGACAAGGAGTGCCGTCCGGTGTACCGGGAGGCACTGCAGAGCTTCCTGCGCGGCCTGGACCTCGACGAGGAGACGCTCCGCCGCGCGGAGATCAACCCGCTGAGGGTCCTCGACGACAAGCGCGGGGACGTCCAGAAGCAGTTGACCGGCGCCCCGCTGCTGCGCGACTACCTCTGCGACGCCTGCAAGGCGTACCACGAGGAGGTCCGTGAGCTGATCACGGCGGCGGGCGTGGCCTTCGAGGACGACGCGAAGCTGGTCCGCGGCCTGGACTACTACACCCGCACCACCTTCGAGTTCGTCCACGACGGTCTCGGCTCGCAGTCCGCGGTGGGCGGCGGCGGACGCTACGACGGCCTGTCCGAGATGATCGGCGGCCCCGCGCTGCCGTCCGTCGGCTGGGCCCTCGGCGTCGACCGCACCGTCCTGGCGCTGGAGGCGGAGGGCGTGGAACTGCGGCTCCCCGCCTCCACCAGCGTCTACGCCGTACCCCTCGGCGAGGAGGCCCGCCGCGTCCTCTTCACGAAGGTCACCGAACTGCGCAAGCTCGGCGTCGCCGCCGACTTCTCCTACGGCGGCAAGGGCCTCAAGGGCGCGATGAAGAGCGCCAACCGCAGCGGCGCCCGCTACACGATCGTCGCCGGCGAGCGCGACCTCGCCGAGGGCGTCGTCCAGCTCAAGGACATGCAGTCCGGTGAGCAGACGGCGGTCGGCGTCAACGAGATCGTGGCGGAGCTGGAGTCACGGCTCGGCTGAGCACACGCGCGCGGGGCGCCGTACATCTCCAGGGATGTGCGGCGCCCTTGCGGCGTCCGGGCTCCCGCGCGGTGCCGGGTCCGGCGGCTGTCCGGAACCGAACGCGCGCACCAGGTCTCACCTTCATCCTTATGTGGAGTGAACGGTGTGCACACGCGCGTGTGCGGCACAATGGCCCTGCCCGAAGAAGGTCCAGGTCTCAAGTGACGGAATCGGCGTGATGAGCAAGACGACAGTCAAGGACGTCTCCGCGGAGCCCGAGCCGCAGCGCGCCGGATCGGCCGCGCCGAGGACGGCCGGCGGCAGCCGGGCGCTGGCCCTGTTGCTGATGATCACCGGCGCGGCCGGACTGCTCGCCGCGTGGGTCATCACGATCGACAAGTTCAAGCTCCTCGAGGCCAAGGTCGAGGGCAAGACCTTCACCCCCGGGTGCAGCCTCAACCCCGTCGTCTCCTGCGGCAGCGTCATGGAGAGCGACCAGGCCTCGGTCTTCGGCTTCCCCAACCCGATGCTCGGTCTCGTCACCTACGGCATCGTCGTCGGCGTGGGCGTCAGCCTGCTCGCCGGCGCCCGCTTCCCGCGCTGGTACTGGCTCACCTTCAACGCCGGCACCCTCTTCGGAGTGGTCTTCTGCGCCTGGCTGATGTTCCAGTCCCTGTACCGGATCAACGCCCTGTGCCTGTGGTGCTCCCTGGCCTGGGTCGCCACGATCCTCATGTTCTGGTACGTGACCTCGTTCAACATCCGCAACGGCTTCCTGCCCGCCCCCCGCTGGCTCAAGAGCTTCTTCGGCGAGTTCACCTGGGTCCTGCCCGTGCTGCACGTCGGCATCATCGGCATGCTCGTCCTGACCCGCTGGTGGGACTTCTGGACCAGCTGACCCCTTCCGGGCCGGGCCTCCCGGCGGCCGTGGGGATTGTCGGTGCGGTGAACTAGGGTTTCAGCGTGGAGCCCGATCTGTTCACCGCCGCAGCCGAAGAACGCCAGGAGAAGGACCCCGCCGGGAGCCCCCTGGCCGTCCGGATGCGCCCGCGCACCCTCGACGAGGTGGTGGGCCAGCAGCACCTGCTGAAGCCGGGCTCACCGCTGCGACGCCTGGTCGGCGAGAGCGCCAAGGGCCCGGCCGGTCCGTCCTCGGTGATCCTCTGGGGGCCGCCCGGAACCGGCAAGACCACGCTGGCCTACGTCGTCTCCAAGGCCACCGACGCCCGCTTCGTCGAACTGTCGGCGATCACCGCCGGTGTCAAGGAGGTCCGTGCCGTCATCGACGGCGCCCGCCGCGCCGCCGGTGGCTACGGCAAGGAGACCGTCCTCTTCCTCGACGAGATCCACCGCTTCAGCAAGGCGCAGCAGGACTCCCTCCTGCCCGCCGTCGAGAACCGCTGGGTCACCCTGATCGCGGCCACCACGGAGAACCCGTTCTTCTCCGTCATCTCACCGCTGCTCTCCCGCTCCCTCCTCCTCACCCTCGAACCCCTCACCGACGACGACCTGCGGGGCCTGCTGCGGCGGGCCGTCACCGACGAGCGCGGCCTCAAGGGCGCCGTCGCCCTCCCCGAGGACACCGAGGCCCACCTCCTGCGCATCGCCGGAGGTGACGCCCGCCGCGCCCTCACCGCCCTGGAGGCCGCCGCCGGGGCCGCCCTGGACAAGGGCGAGACGGAGATCGCCCTCGCCACCCTGGAGGAGACGGTCGACCGGGCCGCCGTGAAGTACGACCGCGACGGCGACCAGCACTACGACGTGGCCAGCGCCCTGATCAAGTCGATCCGCGGCTCCGACGTCGACGCGGCCCTGCACTACCTGGCCCGCATGATCGAGGCCGGCGAGGACCCCCGGTTCATCGCCCGCCGCCTGATGATCTCCGCCAGCGAGGACATCGGCCTGGCCGACCCGGGCGCCCTGCCGATCGCGGTCGCCGCCGCCCAGGCCGTCGCCATGATCGGCTTCCCGGAGGCCGCCCTCACCCTCAGCCACGCCACGATCGCCCTGGCCCTCGCCCCCAAGTCGAACGCCGCGACGACCGCGATAGGCGCCGCCCTGGCCGACGTGCGCAAGGGGCTGGCCGGACCCGTGCCGGCGCATCTGCGGGACGGGCACTACAAGGGGGCCGCCAAGCTGGGGCACGCGCAGGGGTACGTCTACCCGCACGACCTGCCCGAGGGCATCGCCGGCCAGCAGTACGCCCCGGACGCCATCAAGGACCGCGAGTACTACGAGCCGACCCGGCACGGCGCGGAGGCGCGGTACGCGGACGCCGTGGAGTGGACCAGGAAGCACCTCGGTCGCAAGCGGGACTGAGCACCCTGTAAACTCGTCCGAAGTGCTGCGTCCTGTGCTGTCAGAACGGGACAGTCAGCCGGAGCCCGGTCGCTTTCGGGCCGGCTCCAGGAGCGTCGCGCACCTTCGAAGGTGTCGCGGGCAGCCCACCACCAACCGGGGTTCCGGTACAGGTCGGTGGGCCACTCGCGTGCTGCACGTATGTGCCCAGACCAGGGGAGCGGCTGCCCGACAGGTCCCACGCGGACCCGACGGGTTTCCCCGGCTGCGGATGCGACCTCCCTCGACTCTGACAAGCCGAAAATTTTCGAAAGTGAGAGATCGTGGCTAACCAGCCCCGTCCCAAGGTCAAGAAGTCGCGTGCCCTCGGCATCGCGCTGACCCCGAAGGCCGTCAAGTACTTCGAGGCCCGCCCCTACCCGCCGGGTGAGCACGGCCGCGGCCGCAAGCAGAACTCGGACTACAAGGTCCGTCTGCTCGAGAAGCAGCGTCTGCGCGCCCAGTACGACGTGTCCGAGCGCCAGCTCGTCCGCGCCTACGAGCGTGCCTCCAAGGTCCAGGGCAAGACCGGTGAGGCCCTGATCATCGAGCTGGAGCGTCGCCTCGACGCGCTGGTCCTGCGTTCGGGCATCGCCCGCACGATCTACCAGGCCCGCCAGATGGTCGTCCACGGCCACATCGAGGTCAACGGCCAGAAGGTCGACAAGCCCTCGTTCCGCGTCCGTCCCGACGACGTCGTGATGGTCCGCGAGCGCAGCCGCGAGAAGACCCTCTTCGCGGTCGCCCGTGAGGGTGGCTTCGCCCCCGACGGCGAGACCCCGCGCTACCTCCAGGTGAACCTCCGCGCCCTGGCCTTCCGCCTGGACCGCGAGCCGAACCGCAAGGAGATCCCGGTCATCTGCGACGAGCAGCTGGTCGTCGAGTACTACGCCCGCTGATCCTTCCGCGGCCGTAGGACCTCTGTGTCCGAACCCGCCGTCCCCCCAGCCCTTCCGGGCGGGCGGGGCGGCGGGTTCGCGCATGTCCGGGAGCGCCGCGGCGGCGCGGTCCGCGCCGCCCGTTAATCCGGTTCGGACCGGTACCGGCGGCGCGATAGGCTCGGTGCACAACTTTTCCGATGTACAGGCACGTTTCAGGGAGCGGGTGCGCAGTGTCCGGTGGAGAGGTGGCCGGCATCCTGGTGGCCGTGTTCTGGGCGATCCTGGTCTCCTTCCTCGCCGTCGCGCTGGCGAGACTGGCCCAGACGCTCAGGGCGACCACCAAGCTGGTCGCGGACGTGACCGACAGGGCTGTTCCGCTGCTGGCCGACGCGTCCGCGGCGGTCCGCTCGGCACAGACCCAGATCGACCGGGTCGACGCGATCGCCTCGGACGTCCAGGAGGTCACCTCGAACGCCTCCGCGCTCTCCACCACGGTCGCCTCCACCTTCGGCGGACCCCTGGTGAAGGTGGCCGCCTTCGGCTACGGCGTACGCCGGGCCCTCGGCGGCCGCAAGGAAGACGTGCCCGCCAAGGCGCCCCGACGCACCGTGATCGTGGGCCGGACCGTACCGGCCCCGCGGTGGGGCAAGCGGAAGAAGGACTGAGACCCAAGCGATGTTCCGTCGTACCTTCTGGTTCTCCACCGGTGTCGCCGCCGGTGTCTGGGCCACCACCAAGGTCAACCGCAAGCTGAGGCAGCTGACCCCCGAGAGCCTCGCCGCGACCGCGGCCAACAAGGCCCTCGAGACGGGAGCGCGCCTCAAGGACCGCGCGGTCGGCTTCGCGCTCGACGTCCGCGACAACATGGCCCAGCGGGAGGCCGAACTGGGAGACGCGCTCGGCCTCCACGCGAACCCCGAACTCCCCGCGCCCCGGCGGTACCCCGCCATCGAGAACAACCCCAGCAAGCCGAAGTACGTCGACGACACGACGGACTCGTACAACCGGAATGAGGACCACTGATGGAGTCGGCCGAGATCCGCCGCCGCTGGCTGAGCTTCTTCGAGGAGCGCGGGCACACCGTCGTCCCTTCGGCGTCGCTCATCGCGGACGACCCGACTCTGCTCCTCGTCCCGGCCGGCATGGTGCCCTTCAAGCCCTACTTCCTGGGTGAGGTCAAGCCGCCCTTCCAGCGCGCCACCAGCGTGCAGAAGTGCGTGCGCACGCCCGACATCGAAGAGGTCGGCAAGACCACCCGTCACGGCACGTTCTTCCAGATGTGCGGCAACTTCTCCTTCGGCGACTACTTCAAGGAAGGCGCCATCAAGTACGCCTGGGAGCTGCTCACCACGCCCCAGGACAAGGGTGGTTACGGCCTGGAGCCGGAGAAGCTCTGGATCACCGTCTACAAGGACGACGACGAGGCCGAGCGCATCTGGCACGAGGTCGTCGGAGTGCCGACGGAACGCATCCAGCGCCTCGGCATGAAGGACAACTACTGGTCCATGGGCGTCCCCGGCCCCTGCGGCCCCTGTTCCGAGATCAACTACGACCGCGGCCCCGAGTTCGGCGTCGAGGGCGGCCCCGCCGTCAACGACGAGCGGTACGTGGAGATCTGGAACCTCGTCTTCATGCAGTACGAGCGCGGCGAGGGCATCGGCAAGGACAACTTCGAGATCCTGGGCGACCTGCCGAGCCAGAACATCGACACGGGCCTCGGCATGGAGCGCCTCGCCATGATTCTGCAGGGCGTGCAGAACATGTACGAGATCGACACCTCCATGGCCGTCATCAGGAAGGCCACCGAGCTGACCGGCGTCGAGTACGGCGACGCCCACGACTCGGACGTCTCCCTGCGCGTGGTCACCGACCACATGCGCACCTCGGTGATGCTCATCGGCGACGGCGTGACCCCCGGCAACGAGGGCCGCGGTTACGTCCTGCGCCGCATCATGCGCCGCGCCATCCGCAACATGCGCCTGCTCGGCGCCACCGGCCCGGTCGTCAAGGACCTCATCGACACCGTCATCGCCATGATGGGCCAGCAGTACCCCGAGCTGGTCACCGACCGCGAGCGCATCGAGAAGGTCGCCGTCGCCGAGGAGAACGCCTTCCTCAAGACGCTCAAGGCCGGCACCAACATCCTCGACACGGCCATCACCGAGACCAAGCAGTCCGGCGGCGGGGTCCTCGCCGGCGACAAGGCCTTCCTGCTCCACGACACCTGGGGCTTCCCCATCGACCTCACCCTCGAAATGGCCGCCGAGCAGGGCCTTTCCGTGGACGAGGACGGCTTCCGCCGCCTGATGAAGCAGCAGCGGGACCAGGCCAAGGCCGACGCCCAGGCCAAGAAGACCGGCCACGCCGGTGTCGGTGCCTACCGCGAGATCGCCGACAAGGCCGGTGAGACCGACTTCATCGGCTACACCGACACCGAGGGCGAGACCACGATCGTCGGCATCCTCGTCGACGGCGTCTCCTCCCCGGCCGCCACCGAGGGCGACGAGGTCGAGATCGTCCTGGACCGCACCCCGTTCTACGCCGAGGGCGGCGGCCAGATCGGCGACACCGGCCGTATCAAGGTCGACACCGGTGCCGTCGTCGAGGTCCGCGACACCCAGAAGCCGGTCCCGGGCGTGTACGTCCACAAGGGCGTCGTCCAGTTCGGCGAGGTGACCGTCGGGGCCAAGGCCCACGCCTCGATCGACGGCCGTCGCCGTACGGCCATCGCCCGCGCCCACTCGGCCACGCACCTCACGCACCAGGCCCTGCGCGACGCTCTCGGCCCGACGGCCGCCCAGGCCGGTTCCGAGAACCAGCCCGGCCGCTTCCGCTTCGACTTCGGTTCCCCGTCCGCCGTCCCGACGACCGTCATGACCGACGTCGAGCAGAAGATCAACGAGATCCTCGCCCGCGATCTTGACGTGCACGCCGAGATCCTGAGCCTCGACGAGGCCAAGAAGCAGGGCGCCATCGCCGAGTTCGGCGAGAAGTACGGCGAGCGGGTGCGCGTCGTGACCATCGGCGACTTCTCCAAGGAGCTGTGCGGCGGCACCCACGTGCACAACACCGCCCAGCTGGGCCTGGTGAAGCTGCTCGGCGAGTCGTCGATCGGCTCGGGTGTGCGCCGGATCGAGGCCCTCGTGGGTGTCGACGCCTACAACTTCCTCGCCCGTGAGCACACGGTCGTCGCCCAGCTCCAGGAGCTGATCAAGGGCCGCCCGGAGGAGCTTCCGGAGAAGGTCTCCGCCATGCTCGGCAAGCTGAAGGACGCCGAGAAGGAGATCGAGAAGTTCCGCGCCGAGAAGGTCCTCCAGGCCGCCGCCGGTCTCGTGGAGTCCGCCAAGGACATCCGCGGGGTCGCCGTCGTCACCGGCCAGGTGCCGGACGGCACCACGCCGGACGACCTGCGCCGGCTGGTTCTCGACGTGCGCGGCCGCATCCAGGGCGGACGGGCCGCCGTGGTCGCCCTGTTCACGGTGAACAACGGCAAGCCGCTCACGGTCATCGCCACCAACGACGCCGCCCGCGAGCGCGGCCTCAAGGCCGGCGACCTGGTCCGTACGGCCGCCAAGACCCTCGGCGGCGGCGGTGGCGGCAAGCCCGACGTCGCCCAGGGCGGCGGCCAGAACCCGGCCGCCGTCGGCGAGGCCGTCGACGCCGTCGAGCGACTCGTGGCGGATTCGGCCAAGTGAGCCGTCCGATGAGGAAGGGCCGCCGCCTCGCGATCGACGTCGGGGACGCGCGGATCGGGGTCGCCTCGTGCGACCCCGACGGGATCCTCGCCACCCCGGTGGAGACGGTCCCCGGCCGTGACGTCCCGGCGGCCCACCGACGACTCGGGCAACTCGTCGAGGAGTACGAGCCGATCGAGGTCGTCGTCGGGCTCCCTCGCTCCCTCAAGGGGGGCGAGGGCCCGGCCGCGGTCAAGGTGCGCGCCTTCGCCCAGGAGCTGGCCAAGGGCATCGCACCGGTCCCGGTCCGGCTGCTCGACGAGCGGATGACGACGGTGACGGCCGGTCAGGGCCTGCGCGCCTCGGGCGTGAAGTCCAAGAAGGGACGTTCCGTCATCGACCAGGCCGCCGCTGTGATCATCCTTCAGCAGGCCCTGGAATCCGAACGGGTGTCAGGCTCGGCACCGGGCGAGGGCGTCGAAGTGGTCATCTGATCGCGATACGGTAACGTTCCGCGCGATGCGGTGGTCTTCGAACAGCGACCGCACAGAAAGAGGCGGAAGGGTAGCCGGGCCCACCAGCCGCGCGACCGCCGCCTCGCGGCTCTAGGGGATAGATGACTGAGTATGGCCGGGGCCCAGGCTCCGAACCGTGGCATCCGGAGGACCCGTTGTACGGGGACGTCGGATGGGAAGGGCAGCAGGACCACACCGGCCATCAGCCTGCCTACGGCGGCCAGCCGCAGCACCAGCACCCGCAGCAGCAGCCGCAGCAGGAGTACGGCGACTGGAACAACGACGGGTCCCAGCCGCCCTACGACCAGCAGCAGTACCAGCAGTCCTACGACCAGCAGCAGTACGCCGGCCAGGGGCAGCAGTACGGCCAGCCGAACCAGCAGGCCTACAACGAGGGCGGCTGGGACGGCACCGGCACCCACGCGCACGTCCCGTACGCCGCCGACCCCGGTGACCCCTACGGCCAGCAGGCCGCGGCCTACGGTGCCGAGCAGCCCGACTTCTACGGCACCCCGGAGGCGTATCCGCCGCCGGAGCCGCCCGCCCGCAGGCGCCCCGAGCCGGAGGCCGAGCAGCCCGACTGGGACCCAGGTCCCGACCAGGGCGAGCACGCCTTCTTCGCGGGCGGCGGGGCGGACGACGAGGAGGACGACGAGCCGGAGGGGCGCGGCGACCGCCGCGGACGCGGGGGCAAGGGCGCCAAGAAGGACAAGAAGAGCCGCAACGGCTGCGCCTGCCTGGTCGTCCTGCTGGTGTTCGGCGGCGGTCTCGGCGGCGTCACCTATTTCGGCTACCAGTTCTACCAGAATCGTTACGGCGCGGCGCCGGACTACGCGGGCGCCGGCAACAGCCAGACCGTCAGCATCGAGATCCCCAAGGGCGCGGGCGGCGTCGAGATCGGACGCAGGCTGAAGGACGCCGGTGTCGTGAAGAGCGTCGACGCCTTCGTGTCCGCCTTCACGAGCAGCGACGGGGACAAGATCCAGGCCGGCGCGTACATCCTCAAGAAGGAGATGTCCGCGAAGAGCGCCGTGGAGATGATGCTCGACCCCAAGAGCCAGGCCAACGTGGTGGTCACACCCGGCCAGCGGAACATCTCCGTCTACAAGCTGATCGACACCAAGCTCGGCCTCACCGCGGGCACCACCAGGGACGTCGCCGAGAAGGACTTCGAGAGCCTCGGCCTGCCCGACTGGGCGAACGTCGGCGGTGACATCAAGGACCCGCTGGAGGGCTTCCTCTTCCCGGGCACCTATCCCGCGGCCAAGGGCATGAAGCCCGCCTCGGTGCTCAAGGAGATGGTCGGGGCGGCCGACGCGGCCTACGGCAAGTACGACCTCGACGCCAAGGCCGAGACGCTGAAACTGCAGAACCCGCTCCAGGTCATCACGGTCGCCAGCCTGGTCCAGGCGGAGGGCAAGACGCACGACGACTTCCGCAAGATGGCGGAGGTCATCTACAACCGTCTCAAGCCGACGAACACCGAGACCAACCAGCTGCTCCAGTTCGACTCGACCTTCAACTACCTGAAGAACGAGAGCAACATCCACATCAGCGAGTCCGAGATCAACAGCAACCAGGACCCGTACAACACGTACACGCAGAAGGGCCTTCCGCCGGGACCGATCGGAAACCCGGGGGCCGAGGCACTCACGGCGGCGCTGAATCCGACGAACGACGGCTGGATCTACTTCGTGGCGACCGACGGCGAGAACAAGACGGAGTTCGCCAAGACCTACGCGGAATTCGAACGGCTCAAGGACAAGTTCAACGAGAGCGCCGGTAACTGAGGTCATGACCGACATCACCAGGGGCGAGCACGCCTCCCGACACCGGGCCGCGGTGCTCGGCAGCCCCGTCGCGCACTCCCTCTCCCCGGTGCTGCACCGCGCCGCCTACCAGGCGCTGGACCTCACGGAGTGGACGTACGACCGCTTCGACGTGGACGAGGCGGCCCTGCCCTCCTTCGTCGAGGGGCTCGGGGCCGAGTGGGCGGGGCTGTCGCTGACCATGCCGCTCAAGCGCGCGGTGATCCCCCTGCTGGACGAGGTCAGCGAGACGGCGGCCTCCGTCGAGGCGGTCAACACGCTGGTGTTCACCGAGGACGGCCGCCGCGTCGGCGACAACACCGACATCCCCGGCATGGTCGCCGCCCTGCGCGAGCACGGCGTCGAGCAGGTGGACTCGGCCGCGATCCTGGGCGCCGGCGCCACCGCCTCCTCGGCGCTGGCCGCGATGTCCCGCGTCTGCGTCGGCGAGGTCGTGGTCTATGTGCGCAGCGGGGCCCGAGCCGCCGAGATGCGGCAGTGGGGCGAGCGCCTCGACGTCGACGTCCGTACGGCCGACTGGGACGACGCGGCCGAGGCACTGCGCGCGCCGCTGGTGATCGCCACCACGCCCGCCGGCACCACCGACGCGCTCGCCACCGCCGTACCGGAGCGGCCCACCACCCTCTTCGACGTGCTGTACGACCCCTGGCCGACCGAACTGGCCGCCCGCTGGTCGATGTTCGGCGGCGCCGTCGTCAGTGGCCTCGATCTGCTGGTGCACCAAGCGGTGCTCCAGGTGGAGCAGATGACCGGGCGCGCCCCGGCCCCCGTGGACGCGATGCGCAAAGCGGGAGAGCACGCGCTCGCCTCCCGCCGGTAGCGGGATCGTCGGACCCGGGACCGGGGGGCCGTCCGCCAGATGGACCGGCGGCCGGTTCCGTGTCGCGGACGTGGGAGGATCGGGGGTGGCGGACCAGGGTCGCGCACCCGGTCGCGCCGTTGCCGTACGCGAGGACGCGCGTACGCGGGGCAGTACCAGGCGCGAGGACTGAGGAGCACCGTTGAGCAGGTTGCGCTGGCTGACCGCGGGGGAGTCCCACGGTCCCGCACTCGTGGCGACGCTGGAGGGCCTTCCCGCCGGCGTGCCGATCACCACGGACATGGTGGCGGACCATCTGGCGAGGCGCCGGCTCGGCTATGGGCGCGGTGCGCGGATGAAGTTCGAGCGGGACGAGGTGACCTTCCTCGGCGGTGTCCGTCACGGACTCACCCTCGGTTCCCCGGTCGCGGTCATGGTGGGCAACACCGAGTGGCCGAAGTGGGACCAGATCATGGCGGCCGACCCGGTCGACCCCGAGGTGCTCGCCGGGCTCGCCCGCAACGCGCCGCTGACCCGCCCCCGCCCCGGCCACGCCGACCTGGCCGGCATGCAGAAGTACGGCTTCGACGAGGCCCGCCCGATCCTGGAGCGAGCCTCCGCGCGCGAGACGGCCGCCCGCGTCGCCCTGGGCGCCGTCGCCCGGTCGTACCTGAAGGAGACGGCCGGCATCGAGATCGTGTCGCACGTCGTGGAGATCGCCGCGGCCAAGGCGCCGTACGGCGTGTACCCCACCCCCGCCGACGTCGAGAAGCTGGACGCCGACCCGGTGCGGTGCCTGGACGCGGACGCGTCGAAGGCGATGGTCGCGGAGATCGACCAGGCCCACAAGGACGGTGACACCCTCGGTGGCGTCGTCGAGGTGCTCGCGTACGACGTGCCGGTGGGCCTGGGTTCGCACGTGCACTGGGACCGCAAGCTGGACGCCCGGCTGGCCGGTGCCCTCATGGGCATCCAGGCGATCAAGGGCGTCGAGGTCGGCGACGGCTTCGGCCTCGCGCGCGTGCCCGGTTCGCAGGCGCACGACGAGATCGTCAGCACCCCCGAGGGCATCCGGCGCACCTCCGGCAGGGCCGGCGGCACCGAGGGCGGTCTGTCCACCGGCGAGCTGCTGCGGGTGCGCGCGGCCATGAAGCCGATCGCCACCGTGCCCCGCGCCCTGCGGACGGTGGACGTGGCCACCGGCGAGGCGACGCAGGCCCACCACCAGCGCTCCGACGTCTGCGCGGTCCCGGCGGCCGGCATCGTCGCCGAGGCGATGGTCGCGCTCGTCCTCGCGGACGCCGTCGCGGAGAAGTTCGGCGGCGACAGCGTCGCCGAGACCCGCCGCAACGTGCGGTCGTACCTCGACCACCTCCCGATCCGATGAGCGGGCCGCTGGTCGTCCTGGTCGGGCCGATGGGCGTCGGCAAGTCCACCGTCGGGCAGCAGCTGGCCGACCGGCTCGGCGTCGCCTACCGGGACACCGACGACGACATCGTCGCCGGACAGGGCCGAGCCATCGCCGACATCTTCGTCGAGGAGGGCGAGCCCGCCTTCCGCGCCGTGGAGAAGGCGGCCGTGCTGCGCGCGCTCGCCGAGCACGACGGCGTCCTGGCGCTCGGCGGCGGCTCGATCCTCGACGAGGAGACGCGCGGCCTGCTGGCCGGGCAGCGTGTGGTCTACCTCTCGATGGACGTCGAGGAGGCCGTGAAGCGCACCGGCCTCAACGCGGCCCGTCCGCTGCTCGCCGTCAACCCGCGCAAGCAGTGGCGCGAGCTGATGGAGGCCCGCCGGCACCTGTACGAGGGGGTCGCCACGGTGGTCGTGCCGACGGACGGCCGTACGCCCGAAGAGGTCACGCAGGCGGCACTGGACGCGTTGGAGTTGACCGCATCGACCGGGGGGCAACTCCCGGACCCCCGGCCGGAGGACGTCATGGCGAGCCAGGTGACAAGGATCCGGGTCGGCGGCAGCGCCGGCTCCGAGTCGTACGAGGTGCTGGTGGGGCGTCAGCTCCTCGGTGAGCTGGCCGGGCTGATCGGCGACCGCGCCAAGCGGGTCGCCGTGATCCACCCCGAGGCGCTCGCCGACACCGGGGAGGCGCTCCGCGCCGACCTGGCCGAACAGGGCTTCGAGGCGGTCGCCATCCAGGTGCCCAACGCGGAGGAGGCCAAGACCGCCGAGGTCGCCGCCTACTGCTGGAAGGCGCTCGGCCAGTCCGGGTTCACCCGCACGGACGTCGTGGTGGGCGTCGGCGGCGGCTCGACGACCGATCTCGCCGGGTTCGTGGCCGGGACCTGGCTGCGCGGGGTGCGCTGGATCGCCATCCCGACCACCGTGCTCGCCATGGTGGACGCGGCCGTCGGCGGCAAGACCGGCATCAACACCGCCGAGGGCAAGAACCTCGTCGGCGCCTTCCACCCCCCGGCCGGCGTGCTCTGCGACCTGGCCGCGCTGGACTCCCTGCCGGCCAACGACTACGTCTCCGGGCTCGCCGAGGTCATCAAGGCCGGCTTCATCGCCGACCCGGTGATCCTCGACCTCATCGAGGCCGACCCCGAGGCCGCCCGCACCCCGGCCGGCCCGCACACGGCGGAGCTGATCGAACGCTCGATCCGGGTCAAGGCGGACGTCGTCTCCTCCGACCTCAGGGAGTCGGGCCTGCGGGAGATCCTCAACTACGGCCACACGCTCGCCCACGCCATCGAGAAGAACGAGCGCTACAAGTGGCGGCACGGCGCCGCCGTCTCGGTCGGCCTGCACTTCGCCGCCGAGCTGGGCCGCCTGGCCGGCCGGCTGGACGACGCCACGGCCGACCGCCACCGCACCGTCCTGGAGTCGGTGGGGCTGCCGCTGCACTACCGCTACGACCAGTGGCCCAGGCTGCTGGAGAACATGAAGGTCGACAAGAAGTCCCGCGGCGACCTCCTGCGCTTCATCGTCCTCGACGGGCTGGCCAAGCCCACCGTCCTGGAAGGCCCCGACCCGGCGGTCCTGCTCGCCGCGTACGGCGAGGTGGCCGAGTAAGTCCGCAGGGGTCCCATCCGTCCGATTCGCCTTGCGCACCGGGCACTTCACACCGCCCCCGGCCGTTCACCAAAGGACGGCAGGGGGGCGGTACCGTTCGGTGGGAAGTGAGGGGCCGCACCCTCGCTGCCAGCGTCAATCGCCTGTACGAGACGGAGTGGCACCGGATGCAGCACGCAGTGGGTTCTCCGCTGCCGCCGCCCCATCAGCCGGGGCACGGACCGGCCGTCGGCTGGTCGCCGGCCGCGCAACACCCGGGACCGCACCAGCCCGGGCGGCACCCCCCAGCCCGCTCCCGTGCCCGGCCGCCCTCGGGCCCGCGCCAGCCCGCGCCGCAGGCCCCTCCAGCACCCCCCGGCTCCGCCGCACTCTCCGCCCCCGTGGCACGCTCCGGCGGGCGGTGAGGTCACCGGGCATGTCCCGCTGCCCCCCGGCGGCCCCGTCGGGATGCCGAGCGCGCCTCCCGCGCCGGCGGCCACCGACCCGACGGCCACGACGCTCGCGGTGCTGCTCATCGGCCCGGCCGGCGCGGGAAAGACCAGCGTCGCCAAGTTCTGGGCCGACCACCGCCGGGTGCCCACCGCCCACATCAGCCTCGACGACGTCCGTGAATGGGTCCGCTCCGGCTTCGCCGACCCCCAGTCCGGCTGGAACGACCACTCCGAGGCGCAGTACCGCCTGGCCCGCCGCACCTGCGGCTTCGCCGCCCGCAACTTCCTGGCCAACGGCATCTCGTGCATCCTGGACGACGCGATCTTCCCCGACCGCCCGGCCGTGGGACTCGGTGGCTGGAAGCGGCACGTCGGGCCGGGTCTGCTCCCGGTCGTCCTGCTCCCCGGCCTGGAAGTCGTCCTCGAACGCAACGCGGAACGCTCGGGCAACCGCCGCCTCGCCGACGAGGAGGTCGCCCGCATCCACGGCCGCATGGCCGGCTGGTACGGCTCCGGCCTCCCGATCATCGACAACTCCCAGCTCGACGTCCCGACCACGGCACGCATCCTGGACGACGTACTGGCCAGGGCGATAGCGAGCCCACCGAGCTGGTGATCCGAGGGCGTGGCGGCCGGGGAAGGAGAGCCGTCTCGGGCGGGCTGTCTCCTCCCGTCCACCCCTCTCGGCGCAGCCCAACCGGCACAAACCGGTCATTCCTCCTACGCTCGACTCATGTCAGAGGTGTACGCGGCTCGCCGCAAACGGCTGAGGGAACGATGCAGCGCCGGCGGCAGCGCGAGCGCGCTGATCTCCCGCCCCGCCAATGTGAGATACCTCGCGGGTGCGTCGCCCCAGGGCGCCGTCCTGCTGCTGGGCGCGGACGAGGACCTCCTCGTCTGCACAGGCCCGCCCGACGACCGGCCCCACGAGGGCCGGCCCGACGAGGCCCTGAAGGTCCGGGTCCTGTCCCACTCCGGAGGCGACCCCGCCGTGGCCGCCGCGGGCTTCCTCATGGACCGCGGTGGCGACTCCGTGGCGGTCGAGGAACACCACCTCACGGTGGCCCGTCATCGCGCCCTGCGGTCCGTCGCGCCCCGGCTGCGCCTCGCCGACCTGGGCGGAGCCGTCGAGCAGCTGCGGGTCGTCAAGGACGAGGAGGAGATCTCCTGTCTGCGCATCGGTGCCGAGATCGCCGACCAGGCCCTGGGCGAGCTGCTGGAGTCCATCCTGGTGGGCCGCACCGAACGCCACCTGGCCCTGGAGCTGGAGCGCCGCCTCGTCGACCACGGCGCCGACGGCCCCGCCTTCACCACCTCCGTCGGAACGGGCCCGAACTCGGGGCGGCGCGGGCACCGGCCCACCGACCGTCGCGTGGAGGAGGGCGATTTCCTCTCCGTCTGTCTTGGGGCGACGTACCGCGGCTACCGCTGCGAGATCGGCCGTACGTTCGTCATCGGGACCTCTCCCGCGGACTGGCAGATCGAGCTGTACGACCTCGTCTTCGCCGCTCAGCGGGCCGGACGCGAGAGTCTGGTACCCGGTGCCGCGTACCGTGACGTGGACCGTGCCGCACGCCAGGTGCTGGACTCCGCGGGGTACGCCGAGGGCCTTTCGGCACTGACCGGACACGGTGTGGGGCTCGAAATCGAGGAGGACCCGCAGTTGGGTCCCGCGGCCATGGGTAAACTGGACGCTTGCGTGCCGGTCACCGTCGAACCGGGGGTCCACCTCCCGGGCCGGGGCGGTGTCCGGATCGATGACACGCTCGTCGTACGCCCCGAGGCGGACGGCGGACCCGAGCTACTCACCATCACGACCAAGGAGCTGCTCGCACTATAGGCAGGTGCGTGCCCCCGGGGTCGTCCACGTCAGTCCAGGAGATTCCGCAACCGTGGCTTCCACGAACGACCTCAAGAACGGCCTGGTGCTCAAGCTCGAAGGCGGCCAGCTCTGGTCCGTCGTCGAGTTCCAGCACGTCAAGCCCGGCAAGGGCCCGGCCTTCGTGCGCACCAAGCTCAAGAACGTGCTGTCCGGCAAGGTGGTCGACAAGACCTTCAACGCCGGCGTCAAGGTCGAGACGGCCACTGTCGACAAGCGCGACATGCAGTTCTCCTACATGGACGGCGAGTACTTCGTCTTCATGGACATGGAGACCTACGACCAGCTCATGGTCGACCGCAAGGCTGTCGGCGACGCCGCCAACTTCCTGATCGAGGGCTTCACGGCCACCGTCGCGCAGCACGAGGGCGAAGTGCTCTTCGTCGACCTGCCGGCCGCCGTCGAACTCGTCGTCCAGGAGACCGAGCCCGGTCTCCAGGGTGACCGCTCCACCGGTGGCACCAAGCCCGCGACCCTCGAGACCGGTCACCAGATCCAGGTCCCGCTCTTCATCACCACCGGTGAGAAGATCAAGGTCGACACCCGTACGAGCGACTACCTCGGCCGGGTGAACAGCTAACCGTGGCTGCCCGCAACACGGCCCGTAAGCGCGCCTTCCAGATCCTCTTCGAGGGCGACCAGCGCGGCGCCGATGTCCTGACGGTCCTCGCGGACTGGATCCGGCTCTCCCGGGCCGACACCCGGCAGCCTCCGGTGAGCGAGTACACGATGCAGCTGGTCGAGGGGTACGCCGAGCACGAGCGGCGCATCGACGAGCTGATCTCGCAGTACTCGGTCGGCTGGACGCTCGACCGGATGCCGGTGGTCGACCGCAACATCCTGCGGCTCGGCGCGTACGAGCTGATCTGGGTCGACGAGACCCCGGACGCCGTCGTCCTCGACGAGATGGTGCAGCTGGCGAAGGAGTTCTCCACGGACGAGTCGCCCTCGTTCGTGAACGGCCTGCTCGGCCGGTTCAAGGAACTCAAGCCCTCGCTGCGCCGGGAGGCGTGAGAGGTAGTACCGCCAACGCCGGAGGGCCCGTGGACAGCACGTCCACGGGCCCTCCGGCATTCCCGGTCCCTCGGGTGTCCCGGGGGAGCCCCCGAGGCCCCACAGGCCCGCAGAAAGCCGCCGGGCGGCCAGGACCTCTCGGTCCGGCCGCCCCGGCGGTACGTTTCTGCTGAGTCGCCGCTAGCGCTCAGCCCTCCTCGTGGGAGACCGCGCGACGCGCGTCCGCGTCCAGCACGCCCCAGCTGATCAGCTGCTCGGTCAGGACCGAGGGCGACTGGTCGTAGATGACGGCGAGCGTGCGCAGGTCGTCCTGGCGGATCGAGAGCACCTTGCCGTTGTAGTCGCCGCGCTGCGACTGGATCGTGGCCGCGTACCGCTGGAGGGGACCGGCCTTCTCGACCGGCACATGGGCCAGCCGCTCCAGGTCCAGCACCAGCTTCGGCGGCGGCTCGGCGGCCCCGCCCGGAGTGGTGCCCGGAAGCAGTTCCTGCACGGGGACACCGTAGAAATCGGCCAGCTCCGCAAGGCGCTGCACGGTCACGGCGCGGTCGCCGCGCTCGTACGAACCGACCACGACCGCCTTCCAGCGTCCCTGGGACTTCTCCTCGACACCGTGGAGGGAAAGGCCCTGCTGGGTGCGGATCGCCCGGAGCTTGGCCCCGAGCTGTTTGGCGTATTCGCTGGACATATAGCTCCCCGGCACTGGGTCGACGCGACTGGGTTGGGTTTCCATGCCGCGCGGCTGGTAACTCACTGTGAGGTTACGCAGCGTGATTCTTCTGCGTCAAGCCGAATGGTCCACACCGACTCTTCCGTGGTATCCGTGGCCGATTGAGCCAATAGGGTGAACGGGGGCGCCCTCCCGGCCTGCTACCGTGGATGGCGCAAATCCGACGTCCTTTAAGGTCCGTCCCGTGAGGCGGAGAAGGAGGTCCGTTTCATATGGACAAGCAGGACAAGCAGGACAAGCGGGACTCGCAAGGCTCTCAGCACGCGCAGGGCCCTCAGCACACGCAGGGCTCGCAGGATCCGCGGGACGCGCGGCAGGAACCGCGGGAGTCCGATGCGCGGCCCGTTCTCGAAGGCCCCGACATCGCGCGGGTGCTGACCCGCATCGCCCACGAGATCGTCGAACGCGCCAAGGGCGCCGACGACGTGGTGCTCCTCGGCATTCCGACCCGGGGCGTCTTCCTCGGCCGCCGGCTCGCCGCCAAGCTCGAGCAGATCACCGACCGCAAGATCCCCGTCGGTTCCCTCGACATCACCATGTACCGCGACGACCTGCGCATGCACCCGCCGCGTGCGCTGGCCCGCACCGAGATCCCCGGCGACGGGATCGACGGCAAGCTGGTCGTCCTCGTCGACGACGTGCTCTTCTCCGGCCGGACCATCCGCGCCGCCCTCGACGCCCTGAACGACATCGGGCGCCCCCGCGCGGTGCAGCTCGCGGTCCTCGTCGACCGCGGCCACCGCGAACTGCCCATCCGCGCCGACTACGTCGGCAAGAACCTCCCCACGTCACTGCGGGAGACGGTCAAGGTCCAGCTGGCCGAGGAGGACGGTCGCGACACCGTGCTGCTCGGTGTCAAGCAGACCGCCCCGGGCGCACAGCACTAGCACTCCGACGTACGCCCCCGAGTGCGTGTCCCCACGCGCCCGCATGCCCGAAAACTCCCTCATGTCTTACGGAGCCTGACAGATGCAGCGTCATCTCATCTCGGCCGCCGACCTCTCCCGCGACGACGCCGTCCATGTTCTCGACACCGCCGAGGAGATGGCCCGGGTGGCGGACCGGCCCATCAAGAAGCTGCCGACCCTGCGCGGCCGCACGATCGTCAACCTGTTCTTCGAGGACTCCACCAGGACCCGGATCTCCTTCGAGGCCGCCGAGAAGCGCCTGTCCGCGGACGTCATCAACTTCTCCGCCAAGGGCTCCAGCGTCTCCAAGGGCGAGTCCCTGAAGGACACCGCCCAGACCCTGGAGGCCATGGGCGTCGACGCCGTCGTCATCCGGCACGGCGCCTCCGGAGCGCCGTACCGCCTCGCCACCTCCGGCTGGATCGACGCCGCCGTCATCAACGCCGGTGACGGCACCCACCAGCACCCCACCCAGGCCCTGCTGGACGCCTTCACCATGCGCCGCAGGCTCGTCGGCCGGGACACCGGGCTCGGCCGGGACCTGTCCGGCAAGCGCATCACCATCGTCGGCGACGTCCTGCACAGCCGGGTCGCCCGCTCCAACGTCGACCTGCTGCACACGCTCGGTGCCGAGGTCACCCTCGTCGCCCCGCCCACCCTGGTGCCGGTCGGCGTCGAGACCTGGCCCTGCGAGGTGTCGTACGACCTCGACAGCACGCTGCCCAAGTCCGACGCGGTGATGATGCTGCGCGTCCAGCGGGAGCGGATGAACGCCGCGTTCTTCCCCACCGAGCGCGAGTACTCACGGCGTTACGGCCTCGACGGCGACCGGATGGCGCGGATGCCCGAACACGCCATCGTGATGCACCCCGGCCCGATGGTCCGCGGCATGGAGATCACCGCAGCGGTCGCCGACTCCGACCGCTGCACCGTCGTCGAACAGGTCGCCAACGGAGTGTCGATCCGGATGGCCGTCCTGTACCTGCTCCTGGGCGGGAACGAACCCGCCGTCGCCCACGCCCGTACCACCGAGGAGAAGTAACGACCATGAGCAAGATCCTGATCCGTGGTGCGCGGGTGCTCGGCGGCGAGCCCCAGGACGTGCTGATCGACGGCGAGGTCGTCGAGGCCGTCGGCAGCGGGCTGTCCGCCGAGGGCGCCGAGGTCGTCGAGGCCGACGGCAAGGTGCTGCTGCCGGGCCTCGTCGACCTGCACACCCATCTGCGCGAGCCGGGCCGCGAGGACTCCGAGACCGTCCTGACCGGTACCCGGGCTGCCGCCAGCGGCGGCTTCACGGCCGTGTTCGCCATGGCCAACACCTTCCCCGTCGCGGACACCGCCGGCGTCGTCGAGCAGGTCTGGCGGCTGGGCAGGGAGCACGGCTACTGCGATGTGCAGCCCATCGGCGCCGTCACCGTCGGCCTGGAGGGCAGGAAGCTCGCCGAGCTGGGCGCCATGCACGAGTCGGCCGCCGGGGTCACCGTCTTCTCCGACGACGGCAAGTGCGTCGACGACGCCGTGATGATGCGCCGCGCCCTGGAGTACGTGAAGGCCTTCGGCGGGGTCGTCGCCCAGCACGCGCAGGAGCCGCGGCTGACCGAGGGCGCCCAGATGAACGAGGGCGTCGTCTCCGCCGAGCTGGGGCTCGGGGGCTGGCCGGCCGTCGCCGAGGAGTCGATCATCGCGCGGGACGTGCTGCTCGCCGAGCACGTCGGCTCCCGCGTCCACATCTGCCACCTGTCGACCGCAGGGTCCGTCGAGATCGTCCGCTGGGCCAAGTCCCGCGGCATCGACGTCACCGCCGAGGTCACCCCGCACCACCTCCTCCTCACCGACGAGCTGGTGCGCTCCTACGACCCGGTCTACAAGGTGAACCCGCCGCTGCGCACCGAGCGTGACGTGCACGCCCTGCGCGAGGCGCTCGCCGACGGCACGATCGACATCGTCGCCACCGACCACGCCCCGCACCCGCACGAGGACAAGGACTGCGAGTGGGCCGCCGCCGCCATGGGCATGGTCGGCCTGGAGACCGCGCTGTCGGTGGTCCAGGAGACGATGGTGGAGACGGGCCTGCTGGACTGGGCGGGGGTCGCCGACCGGATGTCGTCCACGCCCGCCCGCATCGGGCGGGCCGGGGGCCACGGACGCCCCGTCTCGGCTGGTGAGCCCGCCAACCTCACGCTCGTCGACACGGCATACCGTGGGTCGGTGGACCCCGCGGGCTTCGCCTCGCGCAGCCGGAACACCCCGTACGCGGGGCGTGAGCTGCCGGGCCGTGTGACGCACACCTGGCTCCGGGGCAAGGCCACGCTCGTCGACGGGAAGCTCACGTGACACCTGTAATCCTGCTCGCGGCCCAGAAGGAATCGGCCGAAGTGACCGACTGGGCGCCCGTATCGGCTGGGTCGTCGGCCTCGGCCTCTTCGTCGCGCTCGTCTACTGGCTGATGCGCGAGGGCTGGAAGTGGCGCGGCACGCTCCAGAGCGACCTGCCGGAGCTGCCCACCCGCCCGTCGCCCGCCACCACCCTCGACGGCGACGGCAAGCCGCCGCCGGCCGGAATGCCGTCCGACCCCGGTGCGGCGAGACTGACGATGAGCGGCCGCTACCACGGCTCCACCACCGCCGGGCAGTGGCTCGACCGCATCGTCGCGCACGGCCTGGGCACCCGCAGTCGGGTCGAGCTGACCCTGACGGACGCGGGCCTGGACGTCGTACGCCCCGGCGCGAGCGACTTCTTCGTCCCGGCCGGCGCGCTGCGCGAGGCGGTGCTCGGCAAGGGCATCGCCGGCAAGGTCCTCGCCGAGGGCGGACTGCTCCTGGTGACCTGGGAGCACGGCGGCAGGCTGATCGACTCCGGGTTCCGCTCGGACCACGCGGCCGAGCACACCGAGTGGGTCGACACCATCAACTCCATGATCAACAAGAGGGAAACGGAAGGCGCACGATGACGACCTCCACCAGGGGAGCCGCGAAAGCTCCCGCCGTACTCGTCCTGGAGGACGGCCGGATCTTCCGCGGCCGTGCCTATGGGGCCGTGGGGGAGACCTTCGGCGAAGCGGTGTTCTCCACCGGCATGACCGGTTACCAGGAGACCCTGACCGATCCCTCCTACGACCGCCAGATCGTCGTGGCGACCGCCCCGCAGATCGGCAACACCGGCTGGAACGACGAGGACGACGAGTCGGGCCGCATCTGGGTCTCCGGCTACGTCGTGCGTGACCCCGCGCGTGTGCCGTCCAACTGGCGGTCCACCCGCTCCCTGGACGACGCGCTGGCCGGACAGGGCGTCGTCGGCATCTCCGGCATCGACACCCGCGCCCTCACCCGCCACCTGCGCGAGCGCGGCTCCATGCGGGCCGGCATCTTCTCCGGCGAGGCGATCGCCGCCGAGCCCGAGCTGCTCGCGCGCGTGCAGGCCCAGCCGCACATGAAGGGCGCGAGCCTCTACGAGGAGGTCGCCACCCGGGAGGCGTACGTCGTCCCGGCGGTCGGCGAGAAGCGGTTCACCGTCGCCGCCATCGACCTCGGCATCAAGGGCATGACCCCGCACCGGATGGCCGAGCGCGGCATCGAGGTGCATGTGCTGCCCGCGACGGCCACGGCCGACGAGGTGTACGCGGTCGGTCCCGACGGCGTGTTCTTCTCCAACGGTCCGGGCGACCCGGCCACCGCCGACGGTCCCGTGGCGCTGATGACCGAGGTGCTGGAGCGCCGGACGCCCCTGTTCGGCATCTGCTTCGGCAACCAGATCCTCGGCCGCGCCCTCGGCTTCGGCACCTACAAGCTGAAGTACGGCCACCGCGGCATCAACCAGCCGGTCCAGGACCGTACGACCGGCAAGGTCGAGGTCACCGCGCACAACCACGGATTCGCCGTGGACGCGCCGCTCGACAAGGTCAGCGACACCGCGTTCGGCCGCGCCGAGGTGTCCCACGTCTGTCTCAACGACGACGTCGTGGAGGGGCTCCAGCTGCTCGACCAGCCGGCCTTCTCCGTCCAGTACCACCCCGAAGCGGCAGCGGGCCCGCACGACGCCGCCTACCTGTTCGACCGCTTCGTTTCCCTGATGGAGGGCCAGCGTGCCTAAGCGCACCGATATCCAGTCCGTCCTGGTCATCGGCTCCGGCCCGATCGTCATCGGACAGGCCGCCGAGTTCGACTACTCCGGCACCCAGGCGTGCCGCGTCCTGCGGGCCGAGGGCCTGCGCGTGATCCTCGTCAACTCCAACCCGGCGACGATCATGACCGACCCGGAGATCGCCGACGCCACCTACGTCGAGCCGATCACCCCCGAGTTCGTCGAGAAGATCATCGCCAAGGAGCGGCCGGACGCCCTGCTGCCCACCCTGGGCGGCCAGACGGCCCTCAACACGGCCATCTCGCTGTCCGAGAACGGCGTCCTGGAGAAGTACGGCGTCGAGCTGATCGGCGCCAACGTGGAGGCCATCCACAAGGGCGAGGACCGCGACCAGTTCAAGGACGTCGTGGCGGAGGTCCGCCGCAAGATCGGGCACGGCGAGTCCGCCCGCTCCGTCATCTGCCACACCATGGACGAGGTCGTCGCCGGCGTCGACACGCTCGGCGGCTACCCGGTCGTCGTCCGTCCCTCCTTCACCATGGGTGGCGCCGGCTCCGGCTTCGCCCACGACGAGGAGGAGCTGCGCCGCATCGCCGGCCAGGGCCTCACGCTCTCGCCGACCACCGAGGTGCTCCTCGAGGAGTCCATCCTCGGCTGGAAGGAGTACGAGCTGGAGCTGATGCGCGACAAGCACGACAACGTGGTGGTCGTCTGCTCCATCGAGAACTTCGACCCCATGGGCGTGCACACCGGCGACTCGATCACCGTCGCGCCCGCGATGACGCTGACCGACCGCGAGTACCAGACCCTGCGCGACATCGGCATCGCCGTGATCCGCGAGGTCGGCGTGGACACCGGCGGCTGCAACATCCAGTTCGCGGTGAACCCCGAGGACGGCCGGGTCATCGTCATCGAGATGAACCCGCGGGTGTCGCGTTCGTCGGCGCTGGCCTCCAAGGCGACCGGCTTCCCGATCGCCAAGATCGCGGCGAAGCTCGCCGTCGGCTACACCCTCGACGAGATCCCCAACGACATCACCAAGGAGACTCCGGCCTCCTTCGAGCCCACGCTCGACTACGTGGTCGTCAAGGCCCCCCGCTTCGCCTTCGAGAAGTTCCCGAGCGCGGACTCGACGCTGACGACCACCATGAAGTCCGTCGGCGAGGCCATGGCCATCGGCCGCAACTTCACCGAGGCCTTCCAGAAGGCGCTGCGCTCGCTGGAGAAGAAGGGCAGCCAGTTCACGTTCGTCGGCGACCCCGGCGACAAGCAGCGGCTCCTGACGGAGGCCGTCCGTCCCACCGACGGCCGGATCAACACCGTCATGCAGGCCATCCGCGCGGGCGCCACCCCCGAGGAGGTCTTCGCGTACACGAAGATCGACCCCTGGTTCGTCGACCAGCTGTTCCTGATCAAGGAGGTCGCCGACGACCTGGCCGCCGCCGACCGCCTCGACGTCGACCTGCTCGCCGAGGCCAAGCGGCACGGCTTCTCCGACCAGCAGATCGCCGAGATCCGCGGCCTGCGCGAGGACGTCGTCCGCGAGGTCCGGCACGCGCTGGGCATCCGCCCGGTCTACAAGACGGTCGACACCTGCGCCGCCGAGTTCGCCGCGAAGACGCCGTACTTCTACTCCTCCTACGACGAGGAGAGCGAGGTCGCGCCGCGCGAGAAGCCGGCCGTCATCATCCTGGGCTCCGGCCCGAACCGCATCGGCCAGGGCATCGAGTTCGACTACTCCTGCGTCCACGCCTCCTTCGCGCTGTCCGCCGCCGGGTACGAGACGGTGATGGTCAACTGCAACCCGGAGACCGTCTCCACCGACTACGACACCTCCGACCGCCTGTACTTCGAGCCGCTGACCCTCGAGGACGTGCTGGAGATCGTCCACGTGGAGGCGCAGGCCGGTCCGATCGCCGGTGTGATCGTCCAGCTCGGCGGCCAGACCCCGCTGGGCCTGGCCCAGGCGCTCAAGGACAACGGCGTACCGATCGTCGGCACGCCCCCCGAGGCCATCCACGCGGCCGAGGACCGTGGTGCCTTCGGACGCGTCCTCGCCGAGGCCGGACTGCCGGCCCCGAAGCACGGCACCGCCACCACCTTCGCCGGGGCCAAGGCCATCGCCGACGAGATCGGCTATCCGGTCCTCGTCCGGCCGTCGTACGTCCTCGGCGGACGCGGCATGGAGATCGTCTACGACGAGACCCGGCTGTCCTCCTACATCGCCGAGTCGACCGAGATCAGCCCCACCCGGCCGGTCCTCGTCGACCGCTTCCTCGACGACGCCATCGAGATCGACGTCGACGCCCTCTACGACGGCGAGGAGCTGTACCTGGGCGGTGTCATGGAGCACATCGAGGAGGCCGGCATCCACTCCGGCGACTCGGCGTGCGCCCTGCCCCCGATCACCCTGGGCGGCTTCGACATCAAGCGCCTGCGGCCTCCACCGAGGCCATCGCGCGCGGGGTGGGCGTCCGCGGTCTGATCAACATCCAGTTCGCGATGGCCGGCGACATCCTCTACGTCCTGGAAGCCAACCCGCGCGCGTCCCGCACCGTCCCCTTCACCTCGAAGGCGACCGCGGTGCCACTGGCGAAGGCCGCCGCCCGGATCTCCCTGGGCTCGACCATCGCCGAGCTGCGCGCCGAGGGACTGCTCCCGGCGACCGGTGACGGCGGCGAACTGCCGCTGGACGCGCCGATCTCCGTCAAGGAGGCCGTGATGCCGTGGACCCGCTTCCGCGACACCTCCGGCCGCGGCGTCGACACGGTCCTGGGCCCGGAGATGCGCTCCACCGGCGAGGTCATGGGCATCGACTCCGTCTTCGGCACGGCGTACGCCAAGTCGCAGGCGGGCGCCTACGGCCCGCTGCCCACCAAGGGCCGCGCGTTCATCTCGGTCGCCAACCGCGACAAGCGCTCGATGATCTTCCCGGCGCGCGAGCTGGTCGCCCACGGTTTCGAGCTGCTCGCGACCTCCGGCACCGCCGAGGTCCTCAGGCGCAACGGCATCAACGCCACCGTCGTGCGCAAGCAGTCCGAGGGCGTGGGCCCGAACGGCGAGAAGACCATCGTCCAGCTGATCCACGACGGCCGGGTCGACCTCATCGTCAACACCCCGTACGGCACCGGTGGCCGCCTCGACGGCTACGACATCCGTACGGCGGCGGTGGCGCGCTCGGTGCCCTGCCTGACCACGGTCCAGGCGCTCGCCGCCGCCGTCCAGGGCATCGACGCCCTCACCCACGGCGACGTGGGGGTGTGTTCCCTCCAGGAACACGCCGAGCGTCTGACCGCGGCCCGCGACTAGCAGCCCCGAGGGGGACACCGGAAACGGTGTCCCCCTTCGTGTGAGGACACAGTGATGTACAAGCTCTTCTTCCGCCTGGTCTTCTCCCGGATGGATCCGGAGAAGGCCCACCACCTGGCCTTCCGCTGGATCGGGCTCGCCGCCCGGATCCCGGTGCTGCGCACGTTCGTCGCGGCGGCCCTCGCCCCCCGCCACAAGGAACTGCGTACCGAGGCCTTCGGCCTGCGCATGCACGGCCCGTTCGGGCTGGCCGCCGGCTTCGACAAGAACGCGGTCGCCGTCGACGGCATGGCGATGGTCGGCTTCGACCATGTCGAGATCGGCACGGTCACGGGGGAGGCGCAGCCCGGCAACCCCAAGACGCGGCTGTTCCGCCTCGTCTCCGACCGGGCGCTGATCAACCGCATGGGCTTCAACAACGAAGGCTCGCTGACCGTCGCCGCGCGCCTGGCCTCCCGCGAGCCCGTCTTCCGGACCGTCGTGGGCGTCAACATCGGCAAGACCAAGGCCGTCCCCGAGGCGGAGGCGGTCGCCGACTACGTCAAGTCGGCAGAGCGGCTCGCGCCGTACGCCGACTACCTGGTCGTCAACGTCTCCTCCCCGAACACCCCCGGGCTGCGCGACCTCCAGGCCACGGAGGCGCTGCGGCCCCTGCTGAGCGCCGTGCGCGAGGCCGCCGTCCGTACCGTCGCCCACCGGCGTGTGCCGCTGCTGGTGAAGATCGCCCCCGACCTCGCCGACGAGGACGTGGACGCCGTCGCCGACCTCGCCGTGGAGCTGGGTCTGGACGGGATCATCGCCACGAACACCACCATCGCGCGCGAGGGCCTCGGTCTGACATCGCCACCCACCCTGGTGAAGGAGGCCGGCGGCCTGTCGGGAGCGCCGCTCAAGGCACGCTCCCTGGAGGTGCTGCGGCGCCTCTACGCGCGCGTGGGCGACCGCATCACCCTGGTGGGCGTCGGCGGCGTCGAGACCGCCGAGGACGCCTGGGAGCGCATCCTCGCCGGCGCCACCCTCGTCCAGGGCTACAGCGCCTTCGTCTACGAGGGGCCCTTCTGGGCCCGCGTGATCCACAAGGGGCTCGCCGCCCGCCTGCGCACCAGCCCGTACGCCACCCTGGCCGACGCGGTCGGCGCCGACGTGAGGAAGACGGTATGACCCTGGAACCCTTCGGCGCCCGTCTGCGCCGTGCCATGGACGAGCGCGGCGCCCTGTGCGTCGGCATCGACCCGCACGCCTCGCTGCTCGCCGAGTGGGGCCTGGACGACACCGTCGCCGGTCTGGAACGGTTCAGCCGCACGGTCGTCGAGGCCCTGGCCGACCGCGTCGCCGTCCTGAAGCCGCAGAGTGCCTTCTTCGAGCGGTTCGGCTCGCGCGGGGTGGCCGTCCTGGAGAGGTCGGTGGAGGAGGCGCGGGCGGCCGGCGCCCTGGTCGTGATGGACGCCAAGCGCGGCGACATCGGCTCGACCATGGCCGCCTACGCCGAGTCCTTCCTGTGCAAGGACGCGCCGCTCTTCTCGGACGCGCTGACCGTCTCGCCGTACCTCGGCTACGGCTCGCTCTCGCCCGCCGTGGCGCTCGCGCGCGAGAGCGGCACCGGACTGTTCGTGCTGGCGCTGACCTCCAACCCGGAGGGCGGCGAGGTCCAGCACGCGGTGCGCGCGGACGGTCGCAGCGTCGGCGCGACCATGCTGGCGCACCTGGCCGCCGAGAACACCGGGGAGGAGCCGCTGGGCTCCTTCGGCGCGGTCGTCGGTGCCACGCTCGGTGACCTGTCGACGTACGACCTCGACATCAACGGGCCGATCCTCGCGCCCGGCATCGGAGCCCAGGGAGCCACCCCGGCGGACCTGCCGCACGTCTTCGGGGCCGCTGTGCGCAACGTCGTGCCGAACGTCAGCCGCGGAGTGCTGCGGCACGGCCCCGATGTCGTAGCGCTGCGTGACGCCGCGGATCGATTCGCGCAACAGGTCCGGGCCGCGGTCGAAGCCGCCTGAACGCCGTCGGCCGTCCGACCGGGACCTCTGTCGGACGGCGCGGACGGACTTGAGCCTGAATACATCCTCAAATCCGGGGCATTTTGTCTTTAATGTCCGTCCTGACTAAGGCTGACCAGGACTTTTCCGCTGTTCTCGCTGACTCTGGCGGTGTTGGCCGCTAGTCTCCGAGCGGAGGGTGAACGGGCAAGCGTGTTGCTCGTAGCTCCCCAGGTGAGGGGCGACTAGGTTCCTCACCGGTCCGTATCCGACAGTTCGACATCCGAGGTGACGTAGGCGTGGCTCTTCCGCCCCTTACCCCCGAACAGCGCGCAGCCGCGCTCGAAAAGGCCGCCGCGGCTCGCCGGGAGCGGGCCGAGGTCAAGAATCGACTCAAGCACTCCGGCGCCTCTCTTCACGAGGTGATCAAGCAGGGCCAGGAGAATGACGTCGTCGGCAAGATGAAGGTCTCCGCACTCCTGGAGTCCCTGCCGGGCGTGGGCAAGGTCCGCGCCAAGCAGATCATGGAGCGACTCGGCATCTCCGAGAGCCGCCGGGTGCGCGGTCTCGGCTCCAACCAGATCGCCTCCCTGGAGCGTGAGTTCGGCGACACGGCCAAGTGAGTCCGCAGTGCCCCGGGCAGTGCGTCCCGGGCACGGTGAGACTGCTGGAATAATCGCTGCATGGCTGTAACACCCCGGGGGACGACCCCCGAACCCCCGGACGCACGTCCGCGGCTGACCGTGCTCTCCGGCCCCTCCGGGGTCGGCAAGAGCACGGTCGTCGCTCATATGCGCAAAGAACACCCCGAGGTCTGGCTCTCGGTGTCGGCGACGACCCGCAGGCCCCGCCCCGGCGAGCACCACGGTGTCCACTATTTCTTCGTCACCGACGACGAGATGGACAAGCTGATCGCCAACGGCGAGCTGCTGGAGTGGGCCGAGTTCGCCGGCAACCGCTACGGGACGCCGCGTGCCGCCGTGCTGGAGCGACTGGAGGCGGGTGAGCCCGTCCTCCTGGAGATCGACCTCCAGGGCGCCCGGCAGGTCCGCGGCTCCATGCCCGAGGCCCAGCTGGTGTTCCTGGCTCCGCCCTCCTGGGAGGAGTTGGTGCGCAGGCTCACCGGCCGCGGCACCGAGCCGCCCGAGGTGATCGCACGCCGTCTGGACGCGGCAAAGATCGAACTGGCGGCCGAGCCGGAGTTCGACGAGACCCTGGTCAACACCTCCGTCGAGGACGTGGCGCGCGAGCTGCTAGCCTTGATGGATGTCGTGTGATCGGAACCATGTGATCACCGCCCGTCTTTTCCCATCTATCGGAAGGTAGAGCGTGTCCTCTTCCATCTCCGCTCCCGAGGGCATCATCAACCCGCCGATCGACGAGCTCCTCGAGGCCACCGACTCGAAGTACAGCCTCGTGATCTACGCGGCCAAGCGGGCCCGCCAGATCAACGCGTACTACTCGCAGCTCGGCGAGGGCCTCCTCGAGTACGTCGGTCCGCTCGTCGACACCCACGTCCACGAGAAGCCGCTCTCGATCGCGCTTCGCGAGATCAACGCGGGTCTGCTGACGTCGGAGGCCATCGAGGGCCCGGCTCAGTAGTATTTTCAGCTTGCAGTCAGTTTTTCCACAGGCCCGGCAGCGCGACTGCCGGGCCTGTGGTGTGTGATGGACTCGTACGCCGGGGAGCCGCGGCGTACGTTGCGCCGAGGTCCGGGGAGAGACGGTGGACAAACCCAAGGTCGTACTGGGGGTCAGTGGCGGCATCGCCGCGTACAAGGCCTGCGAGCTGCTGCGCAGACTGACCGAGTCGGGCCACGACGTGCGCGTCGTCCCCACCGCCTCCGCCCTGCACTTCGTCGGCGCGGCCACCTGGTCCGCCCTCTCCGGCCACCCGGTCTCCACCGAGGTCTGGGACGACGTCCACGAGGTCCCGCACGTCCGCATCGGCCAGCACGCCGACCTGGTCGTCGTCGCCCCCGCCACGGCCGACGTGCTCGCCAGGGCCGCCCACGGCCTGGCCGACGACCTGCTGACGAACACCCTGCTCACCGCCCGCTGTCCGGTCGTCTTCGCCCCGGCGATGCACACCGAGATGTGGGAGCACCCGGCCACCCAGGAGAACGTGGCGACGCTGCGCCGCCGCGGTGCCGTCGTCGTCGAACCGGCCGTCGGCCGGCTCACCGGCGTCGACACCGGCAAGGGCCGGCTGCCCGACCCCGCCGAGATCTTCGAGGTCTGCCGACGCGTCCTGGCCCGAGGCGTACGGGAACCGGACCTGGCCGGACGGCATGTGGTCGTCAGCGCGGGCGGCACCCGCGAGCCCCTCGACCCCGTCCGCTTCCTCGGCAACCGCTCCTCCGGCAAGCAGGGCTACGCCCTCGCCCGTACCGCCGCCGCCCGCGGCGCCCCGCGTCACGCTCGTCGCGGCCAACGCCGCGCTGCCCGATCCCGCCGGCGTCGATGTCGTCCCGGTCGGCACCGCCGTGCAGCTTCGGGAGGCGGTGCTCAAGGCGGCGGCCGACGCCGACGCGGTGGTCATGGCCGCCGCGGTCGCCGACTTCCGGCCCGCGCACTACGCCGCGGGCAAGATCAAGAAGAAGGACGGGCAGGAGCCGGACCCCATTGTTCTCCTGCGAAATCCGGACATCCTCGCGGAGATCTCCGCCGAGCGTGCCCGCCCCGGCCAGGTCGCGTCGGCTTCGCCGCCGAGACCGACGACGTGCTGGCCAACGGCCGGGCGAAGCTCCGGCGCAAGGGCTGCGACCTGCTGGTGGTCAACGAGGTGGGGGAGCGCAAGACCTTCGGCTCCGAGGAGAACGAGGCGGTCGTGCTGGGCGCCGACGGCAGCGAGACCCCGGTCCCGCACGGCCCCAAGGAAGCCCTGGCCGAAATCGTGTGGGACTTGGTGACGCGGCGGCTGGAGTGATTGTTTGATGCGCGTCACGGTTTCCCGACCTTGCCCATTCGGGTGTGCGCCCCTGGCCAACAGCGGTCCGCATTGGGCAGAATGCCTGTGCCGCAGGTCACAGGGCTCCCGAGAGGCGAGACAGGTGGGCCGGTGGTGAAGCGCGACCGATAAACTGTTGTCGGACGACGCCGGGCGCAGCTCCCGTCGCGTCCGCCCATGATGAGCCAGCAGCCGCTGCAACCCCAGGGAGCGTTGTGTCCCGTCGCCTGTTCACCTCGGAGTCCGTGACCGAGGGTCACCCCGACAAGATCGCTGACCAGATCAGCGACACCATCCTCGACGCGCTTCTGCGCGAGGACCCGGCTTCCCGGGTCGCCGTGGAAACCCTGATCACGACCGGACTGGTGCACGTCGCCGGCGAGGTCACCACCAAGGCGTACGCGCCGATCCCGCAGCTCGTCCGGGACAAGATCCTGGAGATCGGCTACGACTCCTCGAAGAAGGGCTTCGACGGCGCCTCCTGCGGCGTCTCGGTGTCGATCGGCGCGCAGTCCCCGGACATCGCCCAGGGCGTCGACACGGCGTACGAGACCCGGGTCGAGGGCGACGAGGACGAGCTGGACCGCCAGGGCGCCGGCGACCAGGGCCTGATGTTCGGCTACGCGTCCGACGAGACGCCGACGCTGATGCCGCTCCCGATCTTCCTGGCCCACCGCCTGTCGAAGCGCCTCTCGGACGTCCGCAAGAACGGGACCATCCCCTACCTGCGCCCCGACGGCAAGACCCAGGTCACCATCGAGTACGACGGCGACAAGGCGGTGCGGCTGGACACGGTCGTCGTCTCCTCGCAGCACGCGTCCGACATCGACCTCGACTCGCTGCTCGCGCCCGACATCCGCGAGTTCGTCGTGGAGCCGGAGCTGAAGGCGCTGCTGGACGACGGCATCAAGCTCGACACCGAGAACTACCGCCTGCTGGTCAACCCCACCGGCCGCTTCGAGATCGGCGGCCCGATGGGCGACGCCGGACTGACCGGCCGCAAGATCATCATCGACACCTACGGCGGCATGGCCCGCCACGGCGGCGGTGCCTTCTCCGGCAAGGACCCGTCCAAGGTCGACCGCTCCGCCGCCTACGCCATGCGCTGGGTCGCGAAGAACGTCGTCGCCGCCGGCCTGGCCGCGCGCTGCGAGGTCCAGGTCGCCTACGCGATCGGCAAGGCCGAGCCGGTCGGTCTGTTCGTCGAGACCTTCGGCACGCACAAGATCGACCCCGAGAAGATCGAGAAGGCCATCGACGAGGTCTTCGACCTCCGCCCGGCCGCGATCATCCGCGATCTCGACCTGCTCCGCCCGATCTACGCCCAGACCGCCGCCTACGGCCACTTCGGCCGCGAGCTGCCCGACTTCACGTGGGAGCGCACGGACCGCGTGGACGCGCTCAAGGAGGCGGCGGGGCTCTGAGTCCCGACCGCGACGCACACACCGGGCCCGGCTTCTTCAGGGAGGCCGGGCCTCGGCGTTGCGCGGCCCGGCCCCCGCGGACGGGCGTCGCAGGGGGTGGGCTTTCGGCGCGGGCCTTTGTCAGTGGCGTTTGGTATGAATGCAAGCGTGAGCAGCGAGAACGGGCAGCAGGGGGGCGGTGGCGGCGACGGGGCGCCGCCGGAGCAGCTCGCGCTTCTCCGGGAGACCGTGCGGCAGGCCAAGGCGCCGCGGGCGAAGCCCCGGACCTGGCGGGGAGCCGCGCTGGCCGAGCGACTGCCGGTCGCGCGGGTGCTCGTGGACAAGGGAGTCCTGCACCTCGACCGCTACTTCGACTACGCGGTGCCCGCCGAGCTGGACGCTGACGCCCAGCCGGGGGTGCGGGTGCGGGTGCGGTTCGGGGCCGGGCGCGGACGGGTGCGTGAGGGGCGCCGTGAGGCGGGGCTGATCGACGGGTTCCTCGTCGAGCGCCTCGCCGAGTCGGACTACGCCGGGCCGCTGGCCGCCCTCGCCCAGGTCGTGTCGCCCGAACCCGTGCTCGGCCCGGAACTGCTCGGGCTGGCGCGGGCCGTCGCCGACCGGTACGCGGGGAGTCTGGCGGACGTCCTTCAGCTGGCCGTGCCGCCGCGCAGCGCTCGGGCCGAGCAGCGGCCCTCGCCCGCGCCGCTTCCCCCGCCGCAGGCCCCTCAGCCGGGGTCCTGGGGGCGTTACGAGCACGGGGGCGCGTTCCTCGACGCGCTTGCCTCGGGAGGGGCCCCACGGGCCGTGTGGAACGCCCTGCCGGGTCCCGAGTGGAGTGAGGAACTGGCCCGGGCCGTCGCCGCCACGCTGGCCTCGGGGCGCGGGGCCCTCGTCGTCGTACCGGACGGGCGGGCCGCCGCGCGTGTGGACGGCGCTCTGACGGCTCTGCTGGGGGAGGGGCGGCACGCGCTGCTCACCGCCGACGCAGGGCCGGAGAAGCGGTACCGGGAGTGGCTCGCCGTGCGGCGCGGCAGCGTGCGGGCGGTCGTCGGGACGCGGGCCGCCATGTTCGCCCCGGTGCGTGACCTCGGGCTGGTGGCCGTGTGGGACGACGGGGACGACAGCCACAGCGAGCAGCACGCCCCCCAGCCGCACGCGCGCGATGTGCTGCTGCTGCGGGCGGCGCAGGACGGGTGCGGCTTTCTGATGGGGGGCTGGAGCTGCACCGTCGAGGGCGCGCAGCTCGTCGAGAGCGGGTGGGCGCGGCCCCTGGTCGCCGGCCGGGAGCAGGTGCGCCGGGCGGTGCCGCTGGTGCGGACCGTGGGGGACCAGGATCTCGCCCGGGACGAGGCGGCACGGGCCGCCCGGCTGCCCAGCCTCGCCTGGCAGGCCGTCCGTGAAGGACTGCGGCACGGGCCCGTGCTCGTGCAGGTCCCGCGGCGCGGCTATGTGCCGCGCATGGCGTGCGCCGCCTGCCGGGCACCCGCCCGGTGCCGGCACTGTTCCGGGCCCCTGGAGGCGCGCGACAGCGGGTCGCTGTGGTGCGGCTGGTGCGGACGCGAGGAGAACGCCTGGCACTGCCCGGAGTGCGGGGGTTTCAAGCTGCGCGCGCAGGTCGTCGGCGCGCGGCGTACGGCCGAGGAACTGGGCCGGGCGTTCCCCGCCGTTCCGGTGCGCACCTCCGGGCGGGAGCAGGTGCTGGACACCGTACCGGGCACGCCCGCGCTGGTCGTGAGCACGCCGGGAGCCGAGCCCGTCGCCGAGGGCGGGTACGCGGCGGCCCTGCTGCTGGACGGCTGGGCCATGGTCGGGCGGCCCGACCTGCGGGCCGGGGAGGACGCGCTGCGACGTTGGATCGCGGCCGCCTCACTGGTACGGCCGCAGGGCGACGGGGGGACCGTCGTCGTCGTCGCCGAACCGACCCTGCGGCCGGTACAGGCACTGGTGCGGTGGGACCCTGTCGGACACGCCGTGCGGGAGCTGGCGGAGCGGGCGGAGCTGGGCTTTCCGCCGGTGTCGCGGATGGCGGCCGTCGCGGGGACGGGAGAGGCGCTGGCCGCGTTCCTGGGCTCTGTGGAGCTGCCCAGGGAGGCCGAGGTGCTGGGGCCCGTCCCGCTGCCGGTCACTCCCGCGGGGCGGACCCGGAGGCCGGGGGCGCCGCCGCCCGGCGAGCGGTGGGAGCGGGCGCTGATCCGGGTGCCGCCGGGGAGGGGTGCCGCCCTGGCCGCGGCGCTCAAGACGGCACAGGCCGCGCGGATGGCCGCGCGGGGCGGTGCGGCGGCCTCTCGGGGCGACGGCGCCTCGGGAGCGGTGTGGGTGCGGGTCGATCCGCCGGACATCGGGTGAGCGCGGGAGGGAGGCGTGCCGCGGTGGCGGGTTTCCTTCGAAGCCCTCCCGTGCGGCCGCCTCAGCCTGGGGCCGACCGCGCGGACGTGCGCCTCGGGCCGACCGCGCGGACGTGCGCCTCGGGCCGACCGCGCGGACGTGCGCCTGGGACCGACAGCGCGGACGTGCGCATGGGGCACACAGTGCGGACACGCGTCTGCCCCCTCGGGAGTGCGTCCGAGAGGGCAGCGGGGCGGAGCGCCGTCAGCCGTTCCGCGGACCGGGGAAGGCCGTCGGTCTGGCCTCCTCGCGCAGGGACTTGCTGCCCCCCGTCGGCTGCGTCGGCATCGAGCGGGCCGCGGGGACCGTGGGCACCACGGAGATGCCGGCGCCCACATTGACCGTGCGGGGGACCGGAGCCTCCGCCGACGTGTGGTCGGTGTCCGTGGCGGTGACCGTGGCGGTGGCGGTGGCCGCGATCGTCTGAGGGGCGGCCCGGCGGGCGCCGTAGCGGCGGTGGACCGCCTGCTTGGTGACGCCGAGCGCGGAGCCCACCGCGTCCCACGAGAAGCCGAGCGAGCGGTCGAAGTCCACCGCCGCGGTGACCAGGGTCTCGACGCTGTCCCGCAGTTCCTGGGCGAGGCGGACCGTCGGGGCGGGGGCGCGTCCGTAGACGACGAAGCCCGTGGACGGGCCGGAGCGGCGCGGGCGGTAGACGTTGCCCAACTGGGCGGTGAGCGTGCGCAGTGCGTCCACCTGCCGGCGGACCCGCTCGATGTCCCGCACCAGCAATTGCAGGCTGGCCCGGGCCTGGGCGTCGTGGGTTGCGTGGTCGGCCATGAACAAGCCTCTCGAACCGGCGTTGAAGAGAAAAGGGGCGGGCCGCGGTGGGCGCGGTCCGGTGTGGTCAACTCTGTCTTGACCAACGCGGTTGCGCTCCGCTGGTCACGGTGTGGGGGCGTATGGGCATATGCGTACGCCCCCGGCGGGGGTGTCGGCCGGGCCTCCGGCCCCCGCCGTTCTCGTCTCCCGTCCGCGCACCGCCCGGTCGGTCGGACACGGAGTGAACCTCTCCCGCGGGTGCCAGGCGCCGTCGGCGGCTCTTCCCTCTCGCGCAATAAACTTGTGCGTCGCCCGTCGTCCGTTTCCTTCGAGAGGCCCGTGCCCACTCATGAAGCTCGTCTTCGCCGGTACCCCCGAGGTCGCCGTTCCCGCTCTGGACGCCCTGCTCGCCTCCGGGCGGCACGAGGTGGCCGCCGTCGTCACGCGCCCCGACGCGCAGGCGGGCCGGGGGCGCAGGCTGGTCGCCTCTCCCGTGGCCCAGCGCGCGGAGGAGGCCGGGATCGAGGTGCTGAAGCCCGCCCGGCCGCGGGAGCCGGAGTTCCTGGCCCGGCTCGGGGAGATCGCGCCGGACTGCTGTCCCGTCGTCGCCTACGGCGCCCTGCTGCCGAGGGCGGCGCTCGACATCCCGGCCCGTGGCTGGGTCAACCTGCACTTCTCGCTGCTGCCCGCCTGGCGGGGGGCCGCGCCGGTGCAGCACGCCGTCATGGCGGGAGACGAGATCACCGGCGCCTCCACGTTCCTCATCGAGGAAGGGCTCGACTCCGGGCCCGTCTACGGCACGGTGACGGAGGAGATCCGGCCCACCGACACCAGCGGTGACCTGCTGACCCGGCTGGCCTTCGCGGGCGCCGGGCTGCTCGCGGCCACCATGGACGGCATCGAGGACGGCACGCTGAAGGCCGTACCCCAGCCGCAGGACGGCATCACGCTCGCCCCGAAGATCTCCGTCGAGGACGCCCAGGTCGACTGGACCGCTCCGGCGATGCGCGTCGACCGCGTGGTGCGCGGGTGCACGCCCGCGCCCGGTGCCTGGACGACGTTCCGGGGTGAGCGGCTCAAGCTCATCCAGGTGCGGACCACGCCGGGGCGCGACGACCTCGCGCCGGGCGAGTTGGCCGTCGGCAAGAACAGCGTGCACGTCGGCACCGGCTCGTACGCCGTCGAGCTGCTGTGGGTGCAGGCGCAGGGCAAGAAGCCGATGCGGGCGGCCGACTGGGCCCGCGGGGTGCGCATCGCGGACGGTGAGCGGGCCGGGGAGCCGGCGGGGGAGTAGCCGGGGCGGGAGCGACGCTCCTGCACCGGGGCCGGCCCGCCCGTCGTAGGCTGGGCGTACCTTCATCCCGCAATCCGGAGCACCTTTTTCGTGAGCGAGCAGCCCAGCCGTCCCCGCACCCCCGGCAAGCCCCACCGTCGGCCCAAGAAGGACCCCGTCCGCTTCCTCGCCTTCGAGGTGCTGCGGGCCGTGGACGAGCGGGACGCCTACGCCAACCTCGTGCTTCCGCCGCTGCTGCGCAAGGCGCGGGCGAGCGGGGACTTCGACGGGCGGGACGCCGCCCTCGCCACCGAGCTGGTGTACGGGACGCTGCGGCGGCAGGGGACGTACGACGCGATCGTCGCCGCGTGTGTCGACCGGCCGCTGCGGGAGGTCGATCCGCCCGTGCTCGACGTGCTCAGCCTCGGGGTGCACCAGCTGCTCGGGACGCGCATCCCGACGCACGCCGCCGTGTCCGCCTCCGTCGAGCTGGCGCGGGTGGTGCTGGGCGACGGGCGGGCCAAGTTCGTCAACGCCGTGCTGCGCAAGGTCGCCCAGCACGACTTCGACACCTGGACCGAGAAGATCGCGCCGCCCTACGAGGACGACCCCGAGGACCATCTCGCCCTCGTCCACTCGCACCCGCGCTGGATCGTCTCCGCGCTGTGGGACTCCCTCGGCGGCGGCCGGGCCGGCATCGAGGAGCTGCTGGCGGCCGACAACGAGCGGCCCGAGGTGACCCTGGTCGCCCGGCCCGGACGGTCCACCACCGATGAGCTGCTGGGCGAGGAGGCCGCCGTCGCCGGACGCTGGTCGCCGTACGCGGTGCGGCTCACCGAGGGCGGCGAGCCCGGCGCGATCGACGCCGTGCGGTCCGGGCGCGCGGGCGTGCAGGACGAGGGGAGCCAACTGGTGGCGCTGGCACTCGCCAACGCGCCCCTGGAGGGGTCCGACGCCCACTGGCTCGACGGATGCGCCGGGCCCGGCGGCAAGGCCGCGCTGCTGGCGGCGCTCGCCGCCGAGCGCGGGGCCGTGCTGCTGGCCTCGGAGAAGCAGCCGCACCGGGCCCGGCTCGTGGCCAAGGCGCTCGACGGCAACCCCGGGCCCTACCAGGTCATCACCGCCGACGGGACGCGGCCGCCGTGGCGGCCCGGCACCTTCGACCGGGTGCTGATGGACGTGCCCTGCACCGGACTCGGCGCCCTGCGCCGGCGGCCCGAGGCGCGCTGGCGGCGCAAGACGGAGGACCTGGACGGCTTCGCGCCCCTGCAGCGCGGGCTGCTGCGGACCGCCCTGGAGTCCGTACGGGTCGGGGGCGTCGTCGGGTACGCCACCTGTTCGCCCCATCTCGCCGAGACCCGGGCCGTCGTCGCCGACCTGCTCAAGCAGTTCCCGGAGACCGAACTCGTCGACGCCCGGCCCCTCCTCCCGGGCGTACCCGCCCTCGGCGACGGCCCCGACATCCAGCTCTGGCCGCATGTGCACGGGACCGACGCGATGTACCTGGCGATCATCCGGCGCACCGGCTGACCGCGGGCCCGCGCGGCGAGGGCGCCTGCTTCGTGCGGCCGCGCCGGCGGCCCGCGCCGTACGGAGCCCGATATCCGTTCGGGACCGATGCCACCAACGCCCGGAGGGCATGGCAGGCTTGGGGCATGGCCGCGCAGATCAACCCCAGCATCCTGTCCGCCGACTTCGCCCGCCTCGCGGACGAGGCCCAGGCGGTCGCCGAGCCGACTGGCTCCACGTCGACGTCATGGACAACCATTTCGTCCCGAACCTCACGCTCGGCGTGCCGATCGTGGAGTCGCTGGCCCGCGCGACGGACACCCCGCTGGACTGCCATCTGATGATCGAGGCCCCCGATCGCTGGGCCCCGCAGTACGTCGAGGCGGGTGCCTCGTCCGTGACCTTCCATGTCGAGGCGGCCGCTGCGCCGGTGCGGCTGGCCCGCGAGATCCGCGCGAAGGGCGCCCGCGCGTCCATGGCGCTGAAGCCGGCGACGCCGATCGAGCCGTACGAGGATCTGCTGCCCGAGCTGGACATGCTGCTGATCATGACCGTCGAGCCGGGCTTCGGCGGCCAGGCCTTTCTCGACATCATGCTTCCGAAGATCCGCCGCACCCGGGAGCTGATCGGCAAGCACGGACTGGAGCTGTGGCTCCAGGTCGACGGGGGTGTCTCGGCGTCGACGATCGAGCGCTGCGCGGAGGCGGGCGCGGACGTCTTCGTGGCGGGTTCGGCGGTGTACGGGGCCGAGGATCCGGCCGAGGCGGTCCGCGCGCTGCGCGCGCAGGCGGACGCGGCGACCGCCAAGGCGTCCTGGGCGTGCGACCACTGAGCCACAGCTACGTGAACGGCTTTCATCGGGACTGATCAAGTGTGCCGCATCTGCGAGGATGAACGGCGTATCCAGAGTGTGAACAGCAGTGAGGAGATCGCCGTGTCGGGTATGTCGGCGGGCCGGTCAGCCATGCGGATGGGGCCCGCTGAGCTGGTCCAGGCGGCGGCCATGGCCCGCCGCTTCTACCTCGAGGGCAAATCCAAGATCCAGATCGCCGAGGAGTTCGGCGTCAGCCGCTTCAAGGTGGCCAGGGTCCTGGAAACCGCCCTCGAACGGGATCTCGTACGGATCGAGATCCGTGTGCCGGCCGAACTGGACGCCGAGCGCTCCGACGCGCTCCGCGCCAGGTACGGCCTCAGGCACGCCGTGGTGGTCGAGTCCCCGGCCGATGCCGAGGAGTCGCCCGACCCCGAGAACCTGGGGGAGGTGGCCGCCGACCTGCTCGGCGAGCTGCTGAACGAGGGGGACGTCCTGGGCCTGGCCTGGGGCCGGTCCACCATTCACATGGCGGCGGCGCTGGACCGGCTGCCGCCCTGCACGGTGGTGCAGCTGACGGGCGTGTACGACGCCGGGACCGCCGAGCGCGGCTCGGTCGAGGCCGTCCGCCGTGCCGCGCAGGTGTCCGGCGGTGACGCGCACCCCATCTACGCGCCGATGCTGCTGCCGGACGCGGCCACCGCGATCGCGCTGCGCCACCAGACCGGGATCGCCCGGGCCTTCGAGTACTTCGACAAGGTCACGGTCGCCTGTGTCTCCATCGGCTCCTGGGAGCCGGGCATCTCGACGGTGCACGACATGCTCAGCGACGAGGAGCGGGCGCACTACGCCTCGCTCGGGGTCGCCGCCGAGATGTCCGCGCACCTCTTCGACTCCGAGGGGCGCCGGGTCGGCCGGGACCTCGGTGAGCGGTGCATCACCGTCAAGGCGGACCAGCTCCGCCGTATCCCCGAGGTCGTCGCGATCGCGGGCGGCCAGCGCAAGGCGGGCGCCATCGACGCGGTGCTGCGCTCGGGGCTCGTCACCAGCCTGGTGACGGACACCTCGGCCGCGGACTATCTGATGACGGCGGGCCCGCCGCCCAGGCCCGCCCTGAACCGGGCGGACCCCGACGGGGTCTGACCGGCCCGGACAAAAGGTCATGAGGGGACGGCCGTGACAGCACCGACGGATGCTGCCGCAGTACGTCCCCCGTGTGCTCTCCCGCCCCGCCGGTCTTCCCGCATGCCTGCTCGCGCCGCTGCCGGGCCCGCGCGGCGACCGAGTGCTCCTGCTGACCGTCCCGGTCGGACGGCACGGTCACCGTCGGGGTCTCCGAGCCGCCGGCCGAGGCCCGGCGGACCCAGGACCGCACCGACGCGGGCGGGCCCTTCCCTCCGTACGCCCAGGACGGCGCCGTCTTCGGGAACGTCGAGGGGTTGCCGCCCCCGGCACGAGCGGGGCTGCCACCACGAGTCCACCGGCCCACGCGGGGCTCGCGCGACCGCGAGGCCCGGCGCGTTGTCACCGGGCGGGGCGGCGAGATCTACTACACCGATGATCACTACGACTCGTTGAGGGCGGTACTGGGATGACGCAGCACGTGGTCACGCTGGACCTCGACGGGGTCACGGACAAGGCCGGCCTGATGGACCGTGCCGCCCGTGCCCTGGACCTGCCCGAATGGTTCGGGCGCAACTGGGACGCACTGGCCGACTGCCTGTCCGACCCCGGCGTCTGGCCCGCCGAGGGCACGGAACGGGGGCTGCTCGTCGTCGTACGGGGCTGGCGGCCGTACGCGCGGGAGAACGCGCAGGAGTGGGCGGTCGCCGAGGACGTGTTCGCGCAGGCGGTGGACCGGACCCCCGCGCTGTCGGTGGCGCTCGCCCTCGGAGGCGTCGCGGGCACCTGACCGGTGGGCGCCGCGGGGCGCCTGCCGGCGGGAGGGGCGCTCGTCGGCGGGCGCCGTGGGCATCCCTCGGATGTTCCTCCGAACACCCTCCTGACCAGCCTGGACGATCGTCCCGGGCCGGGAGTGACGGCTCTCGTGGGACAATGAAGTACGTGCTCTGCCCCCTGACCGGCCGGTCCGGGGGTCACCTCTGATCGACTGGGATGTGCAGCACGTGCGTTTCCTCAACGACATCCAGCCCGCCTACGACCTCACGTACGACGACGTCTTCATGGTGCCGAGCCGCAGTGCGGTCGGGTCGCGTCTGGGCGTGGACCTCAACTCCCCCGACGGCACGGGCACCACGATCCCGCTGGTCGTCGCCAACATGACCGCCGTCGCCGGGCGCCGGATGGCCGAGACCGTGGCACGGCGCGGCGGGCTCGTGGTGATCCCCCAGGACATCCCGATCGACGTCGTCACCGACGTCATCTCCTGGGTCAAGAGCCGCCACCTCGTGCTGGACACCCCGATCGTGCTCGCCCCGCACCAGACCGTCGCCGACGCGCTGTCCCTGCTGCCCAAGCGCGCGCACAACGCCGGCGTCGTGGTGGACGGCGACGACCGCCCGGTCGGCGTCGTCACCGACGCGGACCTCAACGGCGTCGACCGCTTCACGCAGCTCACCGAGGTCATGTCCAAGGACCTGCTGCTGCTCGACGCGGACATCGACCCCCGCGAGGCCTTCAACACCCTCGACGCGGCCAACCGGCGCTACGCCCCCGCCGTCGACGCGGACGGCAGGCTCGCCGGCATCCTCACCCGCAAGGGCGCGCTGCGCGCCACGCTGTACACGCCCGCCACCGACGCGCGGGGCAGGCTGCGGATCGCCGCCGCCGTCGGCATCAACGGCGACTTCGCGGAGAAGGCGAAGCTGCTGCTGGACGCGGGCGTCGACACCCTCGTCATCGACACGGCCCACGGCCACCAGGAGTCGATGCTCAACGCCATCAGGCTGGTGCGCGACCTCGACCCGCAGGTCCCGATCGTCGCCGGGAACATCGTCTCCGCCGAGGGCGTCAAGGACCTGATCGACGCCGGCGCCGACATCATCAAGGTCGGCGTGGGCCCCGGCGCCATGTGCACCACCCGCATGATGACCGGCGTGGGCCGCCCGCAGTTCTCCGCGGTCCTGGAGTGCGCGGCCGAGGCCAAGAAGTACGGCAAGCACGTGTGGGCCGACGGCGGTGTCCGCCACCCGCGCGACGTGGCCATGGCCCTCGCCGCCGGCGCGTCCAACGTGATGATCGGCTCCTGGTTCGCGGGCACCTACGAGTCCCCGGGCGACCTCCAGCAGGACGCGAGCGGGCGGCTCTACAAGGAGTCGTTCGGCATGGCGTCCGCGCGCGCGGTGCGCAACCGCACCTCCGAGGAGTCGGCGTACGACCGCGCCCGCAAGGCGCTCTTCGAGGAGGGCATCTCCACCTCCCGCATGTTCCTGGACCCGGCCCGTCCGGGCGTCGAGGACCTGATCGACTCGGTCATCGCGGGCGTCCGCTCCTCCTGCACCTACGCGGGTGCCGCCTCCCTGGAGGAGTTCGCCGAGAAGGCCGTCGTCGGCATCCAGAGCGCGGCCGGTTACGCGGAGGGCCAGCCCCTGCACGCCAGCTGGAACTGACCGTTCCGTCGGGGAGTGCCCGCGGGTCCGGCTGTGGCCGGGCCCGCGGTTTCTTTTCGCGCCCCTGACGTGCCTCCGGACGAGCCGGGCTGGCGACGTGACCCCGAACGTGCGCCGCGGACGAGCACCATGACGTACGCCCCGTACGCCTCCCGAGGCGCCCCCGACGTGCGCGGCCGTCACCGCGCAATGAATAGGCACCCCGGTGCGATAGACGCAACGATCTTGCGGATACGCGCAAGGTTGCTGCATTACACCGGCAACGCTCCCCCTCGTAAGGTCGTGCGCTGTACAAGGTGTGGCGGGGACCCCGCTCGGTGGGTTCCTGTTCACGCAGGGGTGCCGCCGGTCCCCGTCGCTCCGCTCGGCAGCGACAAAGGAGTCAGCGCGTGCTCGACCAAGGCGCACCCCCGCACCAGCGCAGTCGGACCGTCCCCGCACCCCCCGGGCTCGGCGCGCGCCTCATGCGGCGCAAGCCCGTGGAACGCCTGGTTGCCGAGGGGGGCCAGGGTGAGGGAGGGTCCCTGCGGCGCTCCCTCGGGCTGTGGCAGCTCACCATGATCAGCATCGGCGCGACGCTCGGCACGGGCATCTTCGTCGTCCTCGGCGAGGCGGTCCCCAAGGCCGGGCCCGCCGTCACGCTGTCCTTCGTGATCGCCGGACTCACGGCGCTCTTCTCGGCCCTGTCCTACGCCGAACTGGCGGGCACCATCCCGGTCGCCGGCTCCTCCTACTCGTATGCGTACGCAACGATGGGCGAGTTGATCGCCTGGGTGTGCGGCTGGTGTCTGGTGCTGGAGTACGGCGTGTCGGTCGCCGCCGTCGCGGTCGGCTGGGGCGAGTACCTCAACGAGCTGCTCGACGGCACGATCGGTGTGACCATCCCCGCCGCGCTGTCCGCCCCGCCCGGCGACGGCGGTGTCTTCAACCTGCCCGCGCTGATCGTGGTCCTGCTGGCGATGACGTTCCTGCTCGGCGGCGCCCGCGAGTCGGCCCGTGCCAACACCGTCATGGTCGTCGTGAAGATCGCCGCGCTGGTGCTGTTCTGCGCCATCGGCGTCCAGGGCTTCCGCTCCGGCAACTACGACGACTTCATGCCGCTCGGCATGGCCGGCGTCAGCGCCGCCGGGGCCACGCTCTTCTTCTCGTACATCGGCTTCGACGCCGCCTCCACCGCCGGTGAGGAGGCGACGAACGCGCAGCGCGACCTGCCCCGCGCGATCATGCTGTCCCTGGTCATCGTGACCGCGCTGTACGTCCTCGTCGCCGCCGTCGCCGTGGGCGCCAGGCCCTGGCGGGACTTCACCGACTCGGAGGCCGCACTCGCCCAGATCATGCGCGACGTCACCGGCCAGACGTTCTGGGGCACCCTGCTGGCGTTCTGCGCGGTCATCGCCATCGCGAGCGTCGTCCTGACCGTCCTGTACGGCCAGACCCGCATCCTCTTCGCGATGTCCCGGGACGGGCTGGTGCCCAAGGTGTTCTCCCGCGTCCACCCGAAGACCGGCGCGCCCCGCGCCAACACGCTGATCGTCTCCCTGTTCTGCGGTGTCCTGGCGGCCGCCGTGCCGCTGGGCCAGCTGGCCGACGCCACCAGCATCGGCACCCTCTTCGCCTTCGCGCTGGTCAACGTGGCCGTCGTGGTGCTGCGCCGGACCCGCCCGGAGATGCCCCGCACCTTCCGCGTCCCGCTGTCGCCGCTGCTGCCCGCGCTGGGCCTCGCCTTCTGCCTCTGGATGATGGGCAGCCTGTCCGCCGTCACCTGGGTGGTCTTCGGTGTCTGGATGGCGGTCGGGCTCGTGGTCTACTTCCTCTACGGCCATCGCCGCTCCCGCCTCGCGTCATCCGAAGTGAAGTGAACGACCCGCAGTGCTGAACGATCTCGACGAACGCATCGTGCACGCCCTCGCCGAGGACGCCCGCCGCTCCTACGCGGACATCGGGCAGCTCGTCGGCCTCTCCGCGCCCGCCGTGAAACGGCGTGTGGACCGGCTGCGCGCCACCGGGGCCATCACCGGCTTCACGGTCCGCGTCGACCCGGCGGCCCTGGGCTGGGAGACCGAGGGGTACGTCGAGATCTACTGCCGGCGCAACACCTCGCCGGAGACCATCCAGCGGGGCCTGGAGCGCTACCAGGAAGTCGTGGCCGCCTCCACCGTCACCGGGGAGGCGGACGCGATCGCCCAGGTCTTCGCCGCCGACATGCGTCACTTCGAGCGCGTCCTGGAGCGGATCGCGGGGGAGCCCTTCGTCGAGCGCACGAAGTCCGTGCTGGTGCTCTCCCCGCTGCTGCGCCGCTTCTCGTCCGGCTCGCCGACCTGAGCGCCGCCGGATCCGGCTCCGGAGCCGGATCAGGCTCCGACTCCGGTTCAGGCTCCGGCTCCGACTCCGACTCCGACTCCCGTTCAGGCTCCGGCTCCGGTTCAGGCTCCGCGAAGAGCTGGTGAACGAGCCGATCCCGGGTCTAACCTCTATGCCATGACCTGGCGACATTGATCCACCAGCCGTGCCTCCCGAGGGCCGCCTCGGACGCCGTACCCCCGGTGTCCGAAACGTCCCTGCGGGAAGGCCTCATGACTCTCTCACCTGCACGTGTGCCCGTCGACGCGCCCGGCGTACGGCGGCTCACGGCCACGCTGTACGGCTATTCGTTCCTGGACGAGTTCGTCCTGCTCTACCCCGTGTACGCGCTGCTGTTCGCCGACACCGGGCTGTCCGTCGGGCAGATGTCCTCGCTGTTCATCCTCTGGTCGGCGACCGGCGTCCTGCTGGAGGTCCCCTCCGGGGCCTGGGCGGACGCGTCTCGCGCCGCCTGCTGCTGTGGCTGGGACCGCTGCTGGGCGCGGCCGGCTTCGCCCTGTGGGTGCTCATCCCGTCGTACTGGGCCTTCGCCGCCGGCTTCGTGTTGTGGGGCGTGCGCGGCGCGCTGGGCTCGGGCGCGCTGGAAGCACTGGTCTACGAGGAACTGGAGCGGCTCGGCGCGGCCGACCGGTACGCCCGGATCATGGGCCGGGCCCAGGCGGCCGGGCAGGTCGCGGTGATGACGGCGATGGCCCTGGCCGGACCGGTGTTCGCGGCGTACGGCTATCCGGCGCTCGGCGCGGCCAGCGTGCTGGCCTGTCTGCTCTGCGCCGCGACCGCGACCCGCTTCCCCGAGCACCGAGGCCCCGCCACAGCCGCACCGGGCGGCGCCGGCTGGGCGGTGACCCTGCGGGCCGGTCTCGCCGAGGCCCGCCGCGACCGCTCCGTGCGCGGCGCCCTGCTGCTCGTCCCGGCCGTCGCCGCCGTCTGGGGCGCCCTCGACGAGTACACCCCGCTGCTGGCACGGGACACCGGCGCCCCCGACGCGGCGATCCCCTACCTGCTGATGATGGTCTGGGCCGGTGTCACCGCCGGAAGCCTGCTGGCCGGACCGGCCGAACGCCTGGGCCGCAGGGGCTTCGCCGCGCTGCTCACGGCCTCCGCGCTCGCCCTGGCCACCGGCGCGGGCACCGGCACGACGGCGGGCCTGGCCCTGGTGGCCGGGGCCTTCGGCGGCTTCCAGCTGGCGACCGTGCTGGCCGACGCCCGCCTCCAGCAGCGCATCGAGAGCACCGGCCGGGCCACCCTCACCTCGGTCGCGGGCCTCGGCACCGAACTCGCCACGATCACCGTGTACGTCACCTACGCCCAGCTCGCCTCGACGACCACGCACGGCACCGCCTTCGCCCTGCTCGCGGTGCCCTATCTGGTGATCGTCCCCCTGGTCGCCCTGCCGGCCGTCCTGCGGCGATGACGGCGGGCGCGGGGCGGCGCAACGAATCGCCGCCCCGCGCCCCGCGCACGCAACGAACCGCTCACCAGCGCGCAACGGCTTCTCCTTGTCCGTGCTGGTCAGCGACCGTACCGTCTAGATGTCACCCACACCCTTCCGCTTCCGGTGAGGAACACGCATGCGTATCGCCCTGCTCCAGAGCTCCGGCCGGCCCGGCTCGGTCGTCGAGAACCTCAAGGTCCTCGACGAGGCCGCGGGCCGCGCCGCCGCCGCGGGTGCCGGGCTGCTCGTCGCGCCGGAGATGTTCCTCACCGGCTATGCGATCGGCGACGACATCGCCCACCTCGCCGAACCCGCCGACGGTGACTCCGCGGACGCGGTCGCCGACCTCGCCGGGCGGCACGGCCTCGCGGTCGCCTACGGATACCCGGAGCGTGACGGCGAGGCGGTGTACAACTCCGCCCAGCTGATCTCCGCCGACGGCGTCCGCCTCGCGAACTACCGCAAGACCCACCTCTTCGGCTGCTTCGAGCGCGACCACTTCACGCCCGGCGACCAGCCCGTCGTCCAGGCCCAGCTGGGCGGCCTGACCGTCGGCCTCATGATCTGCTACGACGTCGAGTTCCCGGAGAACGTCCGCGCCCACGCCCTGGCCGGCACCGGCCTCCTGGCGGTGCCGACGGCGCAGATGCACCCCTTCCAGTTCGTCGCCGAGTCGATGATCCCGGTGCGCGCCTTCGAGAACCAGATGTACGTCGCCTACGTCAACCGGGTCGGTGTGGAAGGGGAGTTCGAGTTCGTCGGGCTCTCCACGCTGGCCGGTCCCGACGGTGTCGCCCGAGCCCGCGCCGGACGCGACGAGGAACTCGTGTTCGCCGACGCCGATCCCGCGTTCGTGGCCGCCTCCCGAGAGGCGAACCCGTATCTGAAGGACCGCCGCCCCGGCCTCTACGGGTCCCTGGTCTGAACCCGCTCTCCCCTCCACCCCCTTTCTTCGTTGCCGCAAGGAGTCCGCACCCCATGACGTCCACCGTGCCCAACGCCGTCGAGCACGCAGACGAGCAGCAGCCGCCGATCACCATGTTCGGCCCGGACTTCCCCTACGCCTACGACGACTTCCTCGCCCACCCGGCGGGGCTCGGCCAACTCCCGGCCACCGAGCACGGCACGGAGGTCGCCGTGATCGGCGGTGGACTGTCCGGGATCGTCGCCGCGTACGAGCTGATGAAGATGGGTCTCAAGCCGGTCGTGTACGAGGCCGACCGGATCGGCGGGCGCCTGCGCACCGTTGGCTTCGACGGCTGCGACCCCTCGCTGACCGCCGAGATGGGCGCGATGCGCTTCCCGCCCTCCTCCACGGCGCTCCAGCACTACATCGACCTCGTGGGCCTGGAGACCCGGCCGTTCCCCAACCCCCTCGCCGAGGTCACGCCCTCGACGGTCGTCGACCTCAAGGGCGAGTCGCACTACGCCGAGACGGTCGACGACCTGCCGCAGGTCTACCGGGACGTCGCCGCCGCCTGGAACAAGTGCCTCGAAGAAGGCGCGGACTTCTCGGACATGAACCAGGCCATGCGTGAGCGCGATGTGCCGCGCATCCGCGAGATCTGGGCGAAGCTCGTCGAGAAGCTCGACAACCAGACCTTCTACGGCTTCCTCTGCGACTCCGAGGCCTTCCGGTCCTTCCGCCACCGCGAGATCTTCGGCCAGGTCGGCTTCGGCACCGGCGGCTGGGACACCGACTTCCCCAACTCCATCCTGGAGATCCTCCGCGTCGTCTACAGCGAGGCCGACGACCACCACCGCGGCATCGTCGGCGGCTCCCAGCAACTGCCGCTGCGACTGTGGGAGCGCGAGCCGGAGAAGATCGTCCACTGGCCCTACGGCACCTCGCTCGCGAGCCTGCACGAGGGTGGCGAGCCCCGTCCGGCCGTGACCCGCCTCAACCGCACCGCGGGCAACCGGATCACCGTCACCGACGCGAACGGCGACATCCGCACCTACCGGGCCGCGATCTTCACCGCGCAGTCCTGGATGCTGCTGTCGAAGATCGCCTGCGACGACTCGCTCTTCCCGATCGACCACTGGACGGCGATCGAGCGCACCCACTACATGGAGTCGAGCAAGCTGTTCGTGCCCGTCGACCGGCCGTTCTGGCTGGACAAGGACGAGGAGACCGGCCGCGACGTCATGTCGATGACGCTCACCGACCGCATGACCCGCGGCACCTACCTCCTCGACGACGGACCGGACCGGCCCGCCGTCATCTGCCTGTCCTACACCTGGTGCGACGACAGCCTGAAGTGGCTGCCGTTGTCCGCGAACGAGCGGATGGAGGTCATGCTGAAGTCGCTCGGCGAGATCTATCCGAAGGTCGACATCAGGAAGCACGTCATCGGCAACCCGGTGACCGTCTCCTGGGAGAACGAGCCCTACTTCATGGGCGCGTTCAAGGCCAACCTGCCCGGCCACTACCGCTACCAGCGGCGCCTGTTCACCCACTTCATGCAGGACCGGCTGCCCGAGGACAAGCGGGGCATCTTCCTCGCCGGCGACGACATATCCTGGACCGCCGGCTGGGCCGAGGGCGCCGTCCAGACCGCCCTCAACGCGGTCTGGGGCGTGATGCACCACCTCGGCGGCGCGACGGACGCGACCAACCCCGGCCCCGGTGACGTGTACGACGAGATCGCCCCGGTCGAACTGCCGGAGGACTGAGGCCCGTCCGGCCCTGACCCCGCGGCCTCCGGCCCGTACCCGAGGCCTCCGGCCCTGACCCCGAGGCCTCCGGCCCTGAGCCCGCGGCCTCCGGCCCTGACCCCGCGGCCTCCGGCCCGTACCCCGGCTCCCGGCCTCAGAGCCGGGGTACGACCGCGCCGCCCGGCCAGTCCGTCATCGGGGTCAGCATCATGCGGCCCGCGAAGCCGACCGCCGCGTCGAGGCGGTCGGTGAACTCCCCGGCGACGTCCGGGAGACGGCGCAAGGCCCACAGGGCGCGGGCCGCGGACCAGGTGGCCTCGCGGGCCCGCTCCAGGCTCCAGGAGCCGAGCAGGTGGGTCAGCGGATCGGCGATCTGGAGCAGGTCGGGGCCCGGCATCAGGTCCTCGCGGACGCGCTCCTCCAACGCCACGAGCACATCGCCCACCCGGTCGAACTCGTCCTCCAGGTCGGCCGGTTCGCAGCCGAGGCGCTGACAGGCGTCCACGATGGCGAGCACCAGGTCGTGCCCGATATGGGCGTTGATGCCGGCGAGCGCGAACTGCAGCGGTCGTACGCCCGGATGGCGGCGGAGCTGGAACAGCGGGCGCCAGCAGGCCGGCGGGCGGTGGTCGGCCGTGGCGGCGTCGACGGCGGCGAGGTAGCGCTGCGCGAACCGTACGTCGAGCGTGACCGCGGCCCGGGCGTCGGGGAAGCGGCCGGTGTCGATGTGCCGGACCACCTCCTCCGTCACGGCGAGATAGACGCGGTTGAAGACGGCGATCCCGTCCCGTGGCGGGAGGGCCGCGTCGAGGGCGCGCATTCGGGAGAGCACCCCGTCGACGGACGTCTCGAGGGGAGGGACGAACTGTTGCAAGTGCGGCATGCAGGAAGGGTCGCAGCCCGACGCGGTCCCGCGGGCCCGCGGGACCTGTGCTTCCCCGGAACGGGGGAACGGATCCCTCGCGCGGGAGCGGGCGCCGCCGACCGCGGCTCGCCGTACGCCTACGAGCCGGCCTCGTCGTAGGAGCTGGTGCCCTCGTCCAGGAGCGGCGACTGCGTCTTGAGGTGGGCCGGGGCGAAGGCGCGCAGGGCGTGGTACCCGGTGATGACGACCAGCGTGCCCAGCGCGATACCGCTGAGGGAGAAGGTGTCCGTGAACTCCATGGTGACGTTCCCGACGCCGATGATGATGCCCGCGGCGGCCGGGACCAGGTTCAGCGGGTTGCGCAGGTCGACCCCGGCGTTGAGCCAGATCTGGGCGCCGAGCAGGCCGATCATGCCGTACAGGATGACCGTGATGCCGCCGAGGACGCCGCCCGGGATGGCGGCCACCACCGCGCCGAACTTGGGGCACAGTCCGAACAGGAGCGCGAAGCCGGCCGCGGCCCAGTAGGCGGCCGTGGAGTAGACGCGGGTCGCGGCCATCACGCCGATGTTCTCGGAGTACGTGGTGTTGGGCGGGCCCCCGACCGCCGTGGACAGCACCGAGCCGATGCCGTCGGCCGAGATCGCCGTGCCCAGCTTGTCGTCCAGCGGGTCGCCCGTCATCTCGCCGACCGCCTTGACGTGCCCGGCGTTCTCCGCGACCAGCGCGATGACGACGGGGAGCGCGACCAGGATCGCCGACCACTCGAAGCTCGGGCCGTGGAAGGACGGCAGGCCGATCCAGTCGGCCCGGCCCACGGCGGAGAGGTCCAGCCGCCAGTGGTCGGTGACCTCGCCGCTCGCGTCCGCCGAGTGGATCCGGCCGAAGATCCGGTCGAACACCCAGGAGATGGCGTAGCCGAGGACCAGGCCGAGGAAGATCGCGATGCGGGACCAGAATCCCCGCAGGCAGACCACCGCCAGGCCGGTGAACAGCATGACCAGGAGGGCCGTCCACTGGTCCTGCGGCCAGTAGGTGGAGGCGGTGACCGGGGCGAGGTTGAAGCCGATCAGCATCACGACCGCGCCCGTCACGACCGGCGGCATCGCGGCGTGGATGATCCGGGCGCCGAACCGCTGCACGGCCAGGCCCACCAGGAACAGCGCGACACCCACGACGAGGACCGCGCCGGTGACGGTGGCGCTGGTGCCGCCCTGTGCGCGGATGACCGCGGCGACGCCCACGAAGGAGAGGGAGCAGCCGAGATAGCTGGGCACCCGGCCGCGGGTCGCGAGCAGGAAGATCATGGTCGCGACGCCCGACATCATGATGGCCAGGTTGGGGTCCAGGCCCATGAGGACGGGTGCCACGAAGGACGCCCCGAACATGGCCACCACGTGCTGCGCGCCCAGGCCGGCCGTGCGGGGCCAGGAGAGCCGCTCGTCGGGGCGGACCACCGCTCCGGGCTCCGGCGTGCGTCCGTCGCCGTGCAGTTTCCAGCGGACGCCGAGATCCATGGTGGGGTTTCGCTTTCGTTCGTGCGGGGCGGATGTCCGGCCCGTGTGCGGGCGGACGCCGGCCCATTCTCCCGCGAAACCGGAGGGTGAGCGACCGCTTAGGGCGGGGCGGGTGTCCCGGGCGCGGCGTGCGCCGCGTGGGGACCGAGCCGCCGCCGGTGCCGCCCGCACCGCCGTGCGGCAACCGCGTATCGGCTATGAGGCCCTGGTGGCCAAGAGGGCTGCGAGCCCTCAGGAGCGCGGGCCGGGCACCGCGGCGTCCGGGGGGCCGACCTTCACGGACGTACGCTCGCCGCCGCGCAGCACGCCGGCGAACAGGACGAGCCCGAACGCCAGGACCGTCACCACGCCGAACGACACCATCAGGCTGGTCGCCTGCGCGACCCCGCCGATCAGGCTCGGCGCGATCAGCCCGGAGGTGTAGGTGATCGTCGCGACACCCGCGATGGCCTGGCTGGGATTGGGGCCGCTGTGTCCGGCCGCCGCGAAGCACAGCGGGACCACCACGGCGATGCCGAGGCCCATCATCCCGAATCCGCCCATCGCCGCCACCGGGTGATCCGCCACCACGATCAGCAGCCCGCCGGCGGTGGCCAGCACACCGCCCGTACGGACCGTGCGGACCGTGCCGAACCGGTTCACCACCGCGTCCCCCACGATCCGGGCCACCGCCATGGTGAGCATGAAGCCGGTCGTACAGGCCGCCGCGAGACCGGCCGAGGTGCCGAGGTGGTCCTCCAGGTAGACCGCCGACCAGTCCAGGCTGGCGCCCTCCGCGAACACCGCGCAGAAACCGACCGCGCCGATCAGCAGCGCCGAGCGCGGCGGCAGAGTGAAGCGCGGCGGGGCCTCCTCGTCCTCGGTGGGCCGCAGGTCGAGCACCCACCTGCAGGCCAGCAGGCCGAGCACGGTGAGGGCGGCGGCCGCCAGCACATGGTGCAGGCGCGCGTCCGTGCCCAGATGCGCGGCGAGCGTTCCGCCCGCCGAGCCGACCAGCGCGCCCGCGCTCCACATGCCGTGCAGGCCCGACATGATCGACTTGTCGAGCCGCTGCTCGACCTCGACGCCGAGGGCGTTCATCGCCACATCGGCCATGCCGGCGGTGGCGCCGTAGACGAACATCGCCAGGCACAGGGTGAGCATGTTCGGCGCCAGCGAGGGCAAGACGAGGGCCAGCGTCCACAGCACGAGCAGTCCGCGCAGGGCCGAGCGGCTGCCGAAGCGGTGGGTGATCCGGCTCGCCAGCGGCATCGCGCAGGCGGCGCCGAACGCCGTGAAGGCGAGGGCGAAGCCGAGCCGGCCGGCGCCCACGGAGGCGTGGTCCTGGATCCACGGCACCCGCGTGGCGAAGGAACCGGTGACCGCGCCGTGCACGGCGAACACGGCGGCCACGGCGTACCGGGCCCGCCGTAGCTCCGACGGTGCGTAGGTCACTGCGCTCATTCCTGGGGCCCCTCCTCGCCAGTGTGCCGCCCGGCGCGGTGCCGTGCGTGACCGCGTTCCCGCGGCGCCTGCGTAAACTATCAGGGACCCTGCCTGATAAATAGAGGCCGGTCCGGCGCGACGCTCCGGCGCCCATGGGAGGATTCCGCGCATGCCCGCATCCCCGAGCACCGCCCGGGCCATCAACGACCGGCTCGCCCTGCGGCTCCTCCAGGACGAAGGCCCGTTGACGGCGGGGCGGTTGAAACAGCTCACCGGTCTGTCCCGGCCCACCGTCGCCGACCTCGTCGAACGCCTCACCGCCGCCGGCCTGATCGAGGTCGTCGGCGAGGCGGGGGAGCAGCGACGCGGCCCGAACGCCCGGCTGTACGGCATCGTCACGGGCCGCGCCCATCTGGCCGCGCTGGACGTGCGCACCGAGGGCGTCGCCGTGCTGGTCTCCGACCTGGTCGGGCGGGTGCTCGCCGAGGCGTCCGTGCCGATCGGCGGCGACATCGGCACTGGACCCGCGGTGGAGCAGGCGGTGACCCTCGTCGAGCGGGCGCTGAAGGAGTCCGGAGCCGGCCGGCTGCACACCCTCGGCATCGGCGCGCCCGGCCTGATCGACCCCGCCACCGGCGAACTGCGCGACTCCTCCGGCCTGCCGGCCTGGCACCGCCGCCTGGTGGCAGCCCTCCAGGAACGGCTCCCCGAGGCCCGCGTGACGGTGGAGAACGAGACCAACCTCGCCGCCCTGGCCGAACAGCGCGAGGGTGCCGCCGTCGACCGGGACACCTTCGTGCTGCTCTGGCTGGGCCACGGCACGGGCGCGGCCGTCGTCCTGGACGGCGCCCTGCGCCGGGGAGCCTCCGGCGGCACCGGCGAGATCGGCTTCCTGCCGGTGCCCGGGACCACCGGTCTGCCGTCGGCCACGGACTGCGAGGGCGGCTTCCACTCCCTGGCGGGCTCGGCGGCGGTCGCCGCGCTGGCACGGGAGCACGGGCTGGGACCGGCCCGGGAGCCGGTGCCCGGCGAGCCGGCCGCGGCGGGCCTGGTACGGGCGGCGGTGGCACGGGCGACGGACGCGCGGGCGACACCCCCGACGGCACCCCCGACGGCGCTCCCGGCAGTGGCCTGGACGACGCCTCCGGCCGCTTCCTCGACGCCCTCGCCGACCGGCTCGCCATCGGCGTCGCCTCCGTCGTGGCCGTCCTCGACCCCGGATGCGTGGTCCTCGGCGGGGAGGTCGGCCAGGCCGGCGGCGAGACGCTCGCGACCCGGGTGGCGGACCGGCTGCGGCGGATGGCGCCGCTCCCCACCCAGGTGCGCCCGAGTCTCCTGGGCGGCGCCGCGGTCCTGCGCGGGGCGCTGCTGACGGCACGGGAGTCCGCCCAGGCGGAGTTGTTCGGGGGCCACTGACTTTCCGTGGGCGGTCGCGCCCATGGAGAGGCCCGGCGGCGGGCAAGGGCCGTCGTCACCGCCGCCGGGCCGGTCTTACGGGTTCAGCAGGACCCGAGGTCCTGCCACACCCCCCATTCACCGGTGGTGCCGGGCTCCTCGCCCTTGGTCCACCACTTGGCGCGCCAGCCGTGCCCCTTGTGGGACACCTTGCTCTCGCCGGCGTACTCCGTCGTCGCGGTCCAGGCCGGCGCGGTGCACTGCCCGGTCCCGCCGGAGGGGGACGGGGAGGCGCTCGGGCTGGAACTCGGACCGGTGCTCGGGCTCGGACTCGCGGACGTCGACGGCCCCGGGCTCGCGCCCGGCTCGACCACCGTCGTGCCCCGCGCCAGGTCACCGGCCAGCGCGTACGTCCGTCCGCCGAAGGTCACCGTCCAGTTCGACGGCGTCGACACCGGCAGGTGGTACACGAAGTCCACCTCCGTCGACGCCCCCGGCGCCAGCGTCTGCCAGGCGGGCAGCTTCAGCGAGACCCGGTGGTGGTCGCCCTTGAGGCCGCCGACGTTGCTCCCCGTGTGATCGCTGCTGATCACCGAAGTGCCCCAGCCCGACTGGTCCTTGGCGTTGCCGGGCGCCGACGTGCCGTAGTCGAAGCGGAACTCCGTGCCGCCGGGCAGGGTCGTGGACGTGTTGTTGGTGATCTTCAGCTTGGGGCTGATCGGGTAGTTGGAGTCGCCGAGCGGGAACTGCCCGAACTCCACGTCGATCTTCAGCGCCTCCGTCGGCAGTGCCACCGTCGACCGCTTCGCGCCGTACGGCGAGGCGGACCTGAACTTCTCGTACATGGCGGAGGTCAGCGTCGACCCCGGCTCGTACTGCCCCTTGGCCGCGTTCCAGCCGTAGTCGCCGGCCAGCTCCCACACCATCGTGCCGCCGATGCCCTGGTCGACGACGTAGTCGGCCTTGGCGGCGACGGACTGCTCGTCCTCGGTGGACAGGAACACCTTCTTCTCGGCGTTCCACAGCCAGGGCGCGACCAGCGTGGCGTCGTACTTGCGGGCGTAGGTGCCGGTCAGCCGGGTGTCCGCCGGGAAGCCGTACCGCGTGACGTAGTCGCCGACGACGCCCTTCTCCAGATTCTTCGCGTGCCACATCGGGTTGGAGCCCGCGGGCGCCTCCCGGCCGGCGGTGTCCAGGTCGTGCCAGAGGTTGTCGATGCCGACGGCACCGTCCCCGCACCTGGTGAGCCCCGACCCGGCCGGACAGGTGGTCGTGGCCGCTCTGCCCCACAGCCCGTCGGTCCCGCCGGTCACGTTCTTGAATCCCCTCGTGTAGTAGGGGAGTCCGATGTTGATCCGGCCGGCCGGCATCGACCCGCGGAAGTAGTGGTAGGCCCAGTCGGTGTTGAGGTAGCCGATCCCGCCGTACTGGGACGTCGAGTACACCCCCGCCGCGGCGAGTTCGGCGTCCTTGCCGTCGTCGAAGAGGGAGGCGTTCGGACCGACGTACTCGTTCCAGGCGCCGTGCAGGTCGTACGACATGATGTTGACGTAGTCCAGGTACTTCTGGACCTGGAAGGTCTCCATGCCGCGCAGCAGGTATCCCGACGAGGGCGCGGCCACCGACAGCAGATAGTGTCGGCCGTCCGCCGAACCCGCGCGGTCGAGCTTCTCGCGCAGGCTCTTCATCAGTGCCGCATAGCCCTTGACCAGGCCGGAGCGGCGGGCGTTGGAGAGGGACCAGTCGAGCGGGTTGCCCGCGTCCTTCATGGTCGTCGGGTACTCGTAGTCGATGTCGACGCCGTTGAAGCCGTACTTCCTGATGAAGTCGACGGCGGAATCCGCGAAGGTGTCGATGCCGGCCCGGTTGACCGAGCCGTCCGCGTTCGTGGCCATGGAGTAGAAGCCGCCGGAGTTCACCCGGGAGCCGTCGGCGGCGAAATAGCCGCCGGTCTCCGCCCAGCCGCCCACGGAGATGAGCGTCTTGACGTCCGGGTGCTGCTTCTTGAACTTGTTGAGCAGGTTGAAATGGCCCTGGTAGGGGAGTGCCGGGTCCATCTCGGCGCCGGCCACGCCCGGCCAGGTCATCCCGGTCGCCGCGTTGGCGGCGCCGTCCGCGCCCACGGAGAGCTTGTTGGCCCCGTCGACGTGCGCGAAGGCGTAGTTGAGGTGGGTGACCTTGTCCCAGGGGATGTCCGGGACCAGGTAGGCGGGCGTGCCGTCCTTGCCGGTGCGCCAGCCGGTGAAGTAGCCGATCACCCGGCGCTGGTGGTCGGCGCCCATCTTCTCCCGGCCGGCAGTGTCGTAGACCGAGCAGTAGGGGACGTCCACGCCTGGCGTCCCGTACAGCCCGTCGGGGCGGCAGGAGCCCTGGTCGGCGGCGTTCGAGACGGTGGCCGGGAGCCCGGCGAGCAGTAGACCCGCGACGGCCGCCGCGGCGGCGAGCAGCACGGGTCTCGCCCGGTGTCGTGAGGGGGACAGCACAGTCGGTTCCTCTCCACGGAAGTTGCGCAGACCCTAGAGAGGACTAGACCAGTGCGTCAATAGGTATGGACCAATTCGAAGAGGGCTGTGCGCGCGGCGAGTTGGGGCCCCCGGGGTCCGTCCGAGATGTCCATGGACACCCCCTGTGAGCCACCCCACAGACTTCACCCGCATGGACGAGTACCGGGCGTGGCACACTGGCCCTGTACCTACAGCAGCGCACTCCGGGGTCGGTGAAAGTCCGAACCGGCGGTTACAGTCCGCGACCCGGTCGCTTCCAGCGGCCGGTTGACCAGGTGAAATTCCTGGACCGACGGTTAAAGTCCGGATGGGAGGCAGTGCGCGGCGGGCAGGCATTCGTGCGTGCCGCCGTATACGTACTCGTCCGCGGACGAGTCTGTCCGGCGTCGCCCCCGTTGTCCTCGCTCGTTTCATTCTGTCGTCTTCGACAGGCCCCGGAGTCCGTGCCCTAACGAGGCAGGAGGACCCGGGAAGTGTTCACCGGAATCGTCGAAGAACTGGGTGAGGTCACCGCCGTCGAGAACCTCGGCGACGCCTCCCGTTTCCGGCTGCGCGGCCCCGTCGTCACCGACGGCGCCAAGCACGGCGACTCCATCGCCGTGAACGGGGTCTGTCTCACCGTCGTCGAGCACGAGGGCGACGAGTTCACCGCCGACGTCATGGCGGAGACCCTGAAGCGTTCCAGCCTCGGCGCCCTCACCGTCGGCTCCCGCGTCAACCTCGAACGGCCCACGGCCGTCGGCGCGCGCCTCGGCGGCCACATCGTGCAGGGACACGTCGACGGCACCGGACAGGTGCTGGAGCGCACGCCCTCCGAGCACTGGGAGATCGTCAAGGTCGCGCTCCCCGCCGACCTCGCCCGGTACGTCGTCGAGAAGGGCTCCATCACCGTCGACGGCATCAGCCTCACCGTCGTCGAAGCCGGCCAGGACCACTTCACCGTCAGCCTCATCCCCACCACCCTGGACCTGACCACCCTCGGTCTGAAGCAGCCCGGCGACCCGGTCAACCTCGAGGTCGACATCGTCGCCAAGTACGTGGAGCGGCTGATGGCCGCCACTCCGGGAGCGGCGAAGTGAACTCGCTGAACTCCGAGGCCTTCGTCCTCTTCGACCAGCACATCCTCTGGTCGGACATGATCGGCAACATCTTCGGCCTGGCCGGCCTCTTGCTCGGCTGGCGCCGGTCCATCTGGAGCTGGCCCGTCCAGTTCCTCTCCGGCCTCATCCTGTTCGGCGCCTTCTTCGGCCACCTGACCGGCAGCGCCGGCAAGCAGGCGGTCGTCATGACCGTCGCCCTCTACGGCTGGTGGCAGTGGAACCGCGACCGGAGCGGGTCCGCCGACGGCCACATCACCCCGCGCTTCGCCACCTGGCGCGAGCGCGCGGCCATGGCCGGCGCCGCCGCCGCCGGCACGGTCGCCGTGGCCCTCCTCTTCAAGGCCCACCCGAGCCTGTCCTGGGACCCCTGGCCCGACGCCTACATCTTCGTCGGCACCGTCGTCGCCATGTACGCCCAGGCCAGGGGGATGGTCGAGTTCTGGTTCGCCTGGCTGCTCGTCGACCTCGTCGGCGTCCCGCTGAACTTCGCCAACGGCTACGCCTTCTCCGGCTTCGTCTACGTCATCTACGGCGCGCTCGTCCTGTGGGGCATGCGCGACTGGTGGCTGCGCTCCCGCAGGGGTTCGCGGCCCGCTCTGGAAGGAGCGCCCGCATGAGCACGGCACCCATCCTCTACACCACCGACGGCGTCGAGGACTTCGCGCTCGACCCGGTCGAGCAGGCCATCGCCGACATCGCCGCCGGCCGCCCCGTCGTGGTCGTCGACGACGAGGACCGCGAGAACGAGGGCGACCTCGTCATCGCCGCCGAGAAGGCCACCCCCGAGATCGTCGCCTTCATGATGAGCGAGTGCCGCGGTCTGATCTGCGCCCCCATGGAGGGCGACGAACTGGACCGGCTCGAACTCCCGCAGATGGTCGCGGACAACACCGAGTCGATGAAGACGGCGTTCACCGTCTCCGTCGACGCCTCCGCCGAGCACGGCGTGACCACCGGCATCTCCGCCGCCGACCGCGCCACCACCCTGCGGCTCCTGGCCGACGGCACCGCCGAGCCCACCGACCTCGTCCGCCCCGGCCATGTCTTCCCGCTGCGCGCCAGGCCCGGCGGCGTCCTCGTCCGCAACGGACACACCGAGGCCGCCGTCGACCTCGCCCGGCTCGCGGGCCTGCGCCCGGCCGGCGCGATCGTCGAGATCGCCGGCGAGGACGGCCGCATGCTGCGCCTGCCCGAGCTGATCCCGTTCGCCCGCAAGCACGGCCTGACGATCATCTCCATCGAGGACCTGATCGCCTACCGCCGCACCGCCGAGCCGACCGTCCGCCGCGAGGCCGAGACCCGCCTGCCCACCGTCCACGGCACCTTCACCGCGTACGGCTACCGCTCCACCGTCGACGGCGTCGAGCATGTCGCCCTCGTGCACGGCGAGATCGGCGACGGCAAGGACGTCCTGGTCCGCGTCCACTCCGAGTGCCTCACCGGGGACGTCTTCGGCTCCGCGCGCTGCGACTGCGGCCCCCAGCTCGACACCGCCCTGGAGCGGATCCAGACCGAGGGGCGGGGCGTCGTCGTCTACCTGCGCGGCCACGAGGGCCGGGGCATCGGCCTGCTGTCCAAGCTGCGGGCGTACGAACTCCAGGAGCGCGGCCGGGACACCCTCGACGCCAACCTGGAGCTGGGTCTGCCCGCCGACGCCCGGGACTACGCGGCCGGCGCCCAGATCCTCGACGACCTGGGCGTGCGCAGCGTACGTCTGATGACGAACAACCCCGAGAAGTCCGACGCGCTCACCCGGCACGGCGTCGAGGTCGCCGCCCGCGAACCGATGCCCGTCCAGGCGGGCGAGCACAACATCCGCTACCTGCGCACCAAGCGGGACCGGATGGGACACGACCTGCCCTGGCTGGACACGGCCCCCGTGTCCCCCTGCGGCAACCAGTAAGCACAGCACTAAGGAGAGACGTGAGCGGCAAGGGTGCACCGGAACTGTCCGTACGCAATGTGGGTGACCTCCGGGTCGCCGTCATCGCGGCACAGTGGCACGAGAAGGTGATGGACGGACTGGTCGACGGCGCCCTGCGCGCCCTGCACGACCTGGGCATCGACGAGCCGACCCTGCTCCGGGTCCCCGGCAGCTGGGAACTGCCGGTCGTCGCCAAGGTCCTCGCGGGCCGCGGCTACGACGCGATCGTCGCCCTCGGTGTCGTCATCCGCGGCGGCACCCCGCACTTCGAGTACGTGTGCCAGGGCGTCACCCAGGGCCTGACCCAGGTCTCCGTCGACACCGGAGTCCCCGTCGGCATGGGCGTCCTCACCTGCGACACCGAGGAACAGGCCCTGGACCGGGCCGGCATCGAGGGCTCCCGCGAGGACAAGGGACACGAGGCGGTGACCGCGGCGGTCGCGACCGCGGCCACCCTCCGCTCAGTATCCGAACCCTGGCGGTAGGCAGGCCGGCACAACGGCTAGGGTGGGATCACCATGTCCAAGAAGACGTTCGAGGAGCTGTTCACCGAGCTCCAGCAGAAGGCCGCCAACGGCGACCCCGCCACTTCCCGCACCGCAGAACTGGTCGGGAAGGGGGTCCATGCCATCGGCAAGAAGGTCGTCGAAGAGGCCGCCGAGGTCTGGATGGCCGCCGAGTACGAGGGCAAGGAGGCGGCAGCCGAGGAGATCTCGCAGCTGCTGTACCACGTCCAGGTGATGATGGTCGCCCGCGGCATCTCGCTGGACGACGTCTACGCCCACCTCTGAGCCCCGCACATCCCCCCGATCACCACCACGCGAAGGAAGCCGACCTCATGCTGCGCATCGCCATCCCCAACAAGGGTTCCCTGTCCGGACCTGCGGGGGAGATGCTCCATGAGGCCGGCTACCTGCAGCGCCGCGAATCCAAGGAACTGCGGATCGTCGACCCGGAGAACGAGGTCGAGTTCTTCTACCTCCGCCCCCGCGACATCGCGATCTACGTCTCCTCCGGCCGCCTCGACATCGGCATCACCGGCCGCGACCTGCTCATCGACTCCGCAGCCGACGCCGAGGAGATCCTCCCGCTCGGCTTCGCCCGCTCCACCTTCCGCTTCGCCACCAAGCCGGGCACGGCCGGCGGCGTCAAGGACCTCAAGGGCATGACGATCGCCACCTCCTACGAGGGCATCGTCGCGGGGCACCTCGCCGACCACGGCATCGACGCCTCCGTCGTCCACCTGGACGGCGCCGTCGAGACCGCCATCGAGCTGGGCGTCGCCGAGGTCATCGCCGACGTCGTCGAGACCGGCACCTCCCTGCGCAACGCGGGCCTCGAGGTCATCGGCGAGCCGATCATGAAGTCCGAGGCCGTCGTCATCCGCCGGACCGGCGCCGACGGCGAGGACCCCAAGGTGCGGCAGTTCCTGCGCCGCCTCCAGGGCGTCCTGGTGGCCCGGACCTACGTGATGATGGACTACGACTGCCGCGTCGAGCAGCTCGAGAAGGCGGTCGCGCTGACCCCCGGCCTGGAGTCGCCGACGGTCTCCCCGCTGCACAACGAGGGCTGGGTCGCCGTCCGTGCCATGGTCCCCGCCAAGGAGGCCCAGCGGATCATGGACGACCTGTACGACATCGGCGCCCGCGCCATCCTCACCACGGCCATCCACGCCTGCCGACTCTGAGAACTCCGGGAAGATGTCCGACCAGCCCACGCTCCCCGTCACCTTCCGGCCGACCCGCACCCGCGCGGTGCTGCTCTCGGCCGGAGTGGCGCTCTTCGTCGTCATCTCCGCCGTCGCCCTGCTGCTGGAGCAGCTCGGCCCGGGGGAGCGGCTCAGTTTCGTCTTCACCGGCGCCCTCTGCTTCTGGGTGCCCGCCCAGCTGGCCCGGGTCAGGGTCGTCGCCGACGACTCGGGCGTCACCGTGGTGAACATCGCGAGCAGACGGCGCCTGGAATGGGCCGAGATCCTCAGGGTGAACCTGCGGGCGGGCGACCCCTGGGTCTTCCTCGACCTCAGCGACGGCACCAGCCTGCCCGCGCTCGGCATCCAGCCCGGCATCGACAAGCAGCAGGCCATCGCCCATGCGCGCGCCCTGCGCAGCCTCGTGGAGGCCCGGTCCGTTCACCGGTCAGAGCAGGATCAGGGCTGACCCGGAGCACGTCAGGGCTGACTCCGCGCATTGTCAGGGGTGACTCGGGGGCGTCCACCCTGCCGCCGGACCCGCTGTCTTGATTAATCTGGTGCCGGAGACGTTCCCCTTCGCGCCTCCACCCCCGTCGTGCCCTGCCGGGCGCGCGGGGGGTCCTGCTACCCGAGGAGTGACCCTCTCCGGCGATGGACGGTTCGTCCTGTAGTACCTGCGCCGCCCCCTCCGACGTGGAGGCGGCGGCACCATGACCATCCCCCTGCTGCTCCTGGCAGCCGCGTTCCTGCTCATCCTCGCCAACGGTTTCTTCGTGGCCGCCGAGTTCGGCCTCGTCACCGTCGAGCGACAGGAAGCCGAGAAGGCCGCCGCCGAGGGCGACCGACGAGCCCGTACGGTCGTCGAGTCGCTGAAGGAGCTGTCCTTCCAGCTCTCCGGCACACAGCTCGGCATCACCATCACCTCCCTCGTCGTCGGCATGCTCGCCCAACCGGCGCTCGCCGAGCTGCTCGGCGGTCCCCTCACCGCGGTCCGCGTACCCGGGGGCGCCGTCTCCGGTGTGGCCGTCGTCATCGGCATGCTGCTGGCCTCCGCCGTGCAGATGGTGGTCGGTGAACTCGTGCCGAAGAACTGGGCGGTCTCCAAGCCCCTCCAGGTCGCGCGGTTCGTCGCCGGCCCGCAGCACGCGTTCGCCCGCCTGTTCCGGCCGGTCATCGCCGGGCTCAACGCCGTCGCCAACCGGCTCGTGCGCGCGCTGGGCGTCGAGCCCACCGAGGAGCTGGCCTCCGCCCGCACCCCTGGTGAGCTCGTCTCCCTGGCCCGGCACTCCGCCCGGGCCGGCACACTCGAGCAGGACACGGCCGACCTCTTCGTGCGGACCCTGTCGCTGGCCGAGCTGACCGCGCAGCACGTGATGACGCCACGCGTGAAGGTCAGCGCCCTCCAGGCGTCGGCCACCGCCGAGGACGTGGTCAACCTGACCCGGGCCACCGGCCTGTCCCGTTTCCCCGTCTACCGCGAGAAGATCGACGAGATCGTCGGCATGGTCCACCTCAAGGACGCCCTGGCCGTCCCCGTCCACGACCGGTTGCGCACCCCGCTCGGCCGGATCGCCCGTCCGGCCCTGCTGGTCCCCGAGACCCTGCCCGTGCGGCCCCTGCTGGCCCGGCTGCGCAGCGAGCAGCCCATCGCCGTCGTCGTCGACGAGTACGGCGGCACCGCCGGTGTGGTGACGCTGGAGGACATCGTCGAGGAGATCGTCGGCGAGGTCCGCGACGAGCACGACGGCCTGGACATCCCCGAACTGGCCACCGCCCCGCCCGAGGACGGCAGGCCCGCCTGGGACGTCGACGGCAGCTGCCGGGTCGACACCCTCCGGCGTACAGGCCTCGACGTGCCCGAGGGGCCCTACGAGACGGTCGCCGGGCTCGTCGCCGATTCTCTCGGCCGCATCCCGGCCGTCGGTGACCGGGCCGAGCTGCCCGGCTGGCGGCTGTCGGTCCGCCGCGTGGGCCACTACCGGGCCGAGCGGGTCAGGATCGTCCGTACCGGAGCGGTCGTGGAGGACGCCCGATGAGCGTGCTCCAACTCGCCTTCGCCGGCCTGCTCGTGCTCGCGAACGGATTCTTCGTCGGCGCCGAGTTCGCCCTGGTGTCCGTCCGCCGCAGCCAGATCGAACCGCTCGGCACCACGCGGTCCCGCCAGGTCCTCCACGGCCTGGAACACCTTCCCCAGATGATGGCCGCCGCCCAGTTCGGCATCACCGTGTGCTCCCTGACCCTGGGCGCGGTCGCCGAACCGACGGTGGCACAGTTGCTGGAGCCGGTCTTCGAGTGGATCCACCTGCCGCACGGCATGATCCACCCGCTGGGTTACGTCATCGCCCTGGCGGCCGTCGTCTTCTTCCACCTCGTCATCGGCGAGATGGTCCCGAAGAACCTGGCCCTGGCGGCCCCGGAGAAGGCCGCGCTGTGGCTAAGCCCCGGCCTGGTCGCCTTCGCCCGACTCTGCCGGCCGATCACCGTCGCCCTCGGCGCCTGCGCCCAGGGCATCCTGCGCCTCTTCGACGTCGAGCCCAGGGACGAGGTCGAGGCCGTCTTCACCAGTGAGCAGCTCAACCGGCTGGTGGAGGACTCCGGTCAGGCCGGCCTCCTCGATCCCGAGGAGCAGGAGCGGCTGGAGGACGCGCTGGAGCTGGGCTCCCGCCCGGTCACGGACGTCCTGCTGAAGCGCGAGTCGCTGGTGACGGTCCCGCCGTCGGTCACGCCGGGGCAGATCGTCGGCCTCACCGCCCGCACCGGTTACTCCCGCTTCCCCGTCGCCGCGGAGAACGGCGCCTTCATGGGCTACCTGCATGTGAAGGACGTCCTCGACCTGGAGGAGTCCGAGCGGGCGGTGCCGCAGCAGGTGTGGCGTCCGATGACGACGCTCCGCTCCGAACTGCCGCTGGACGACGCGCTGACGGTGATGCGGCGGGCGGCGACCCACCTGGCGCAGGTCGCCGACGCCTCGGGCAGGGTGCTCGGCCTGGTCGCGCTCGAGGACGTCCTGGAGCTGCTGGTCGGCGAGGTGACGGACCCCGCGCACCGGGACTATCCCGAGGTGGTGATGGCGACCTAGGCGATCGGGTCGCCGGGGCGGGTGAGACGTGTACGTCCGCTCGCCCCGGCCCGTCCGCCGAGCACGCCCATGGCCTGTCGTTCGGATCACGTCGCAGACGCGGGGTCCGGCACGCGCATCTGCCGCGTTGCCGTCGGTTGCCGACGCTCCACGTCGACGCCCTCCTCCGCCTTGCGGCCGCACGCACCGGACCCCGCTCACCGGCACTGAACAGCGCCGTCGACTTCCTGCGGCCCGATCCGAACGACATGCCCTAGGCCGGGTCCTGCGGCCCCCGTCCCGACAGCACCTCGCCGTACGCCTGCATCAGGTCCGGCAGTCGTAGTGTCGACAAGTCGTCCCGGGTCAGCGTCCCTGGATACGTCGACAGCCGCAGGTCCCGGTAGGCGCAGCTCTTCTCGTACAGGGTCCGCAGGAAGCGTCCGTTGCCCAGCTCGTCGATCCACCCCTGGTCCACCACGTGCCCGGCGATCGACCGCAGCTCGTCCAGCGCCTCCTCGTCCCACGCGTCACCGTTGTCCGCCGCGAGCACCTCACCGATCGACGTGAGTTCGAGCGGACGGTACGACGGGAAGTCGACGCGGGTCGTGAAGCGGGAGGAGAGTCCCGGGTTCGCCGCGAGGAGGCGGTCCATGCCCTCCGGATAGCCGGCCAGGATCACCACCAGGTGGTCGCGGTTGTCCTCGGCCCGCTTCAGCAGCACCTGGAGGGCCTCGTCGCCGTACGCGTCGCCCTTGCCGTAGCCGGAGTTGGACAGGGAGTAGGCCTCGTCGACGAAGAGGACGCCGCCCAACGCGGAGTCGATCAGTTCGTTGGCCTTCACGGCCGTCTGGCCCAGGTACTCGCCGACGAGGTCGGCCCGCTGGGCCTCCACCAGGTGGTCGCCGCCGAGCAGGCCGAGGGCGTAGAAGACGCGGCCGAGGATGCGCGCCACCGTGGTCTTGCCGGTGCCGGACGGGCCGGAGAACACGAAGTGCCGTTTCGGCGGCTGGACCGGGAGGCCCTGCCCGGCCCGCAGCCGAGCCATGTTCAGCTGTGCCGACAGCGCCTTGACCTGCCGTTTCACCGGCTCCAGGCCCACCATGCGCTCCAGCTCGGCGAGCGCCTCCTCCAGTAACACCGGGTCGGTGGGGCCGGCCGGCAGGACCGTGGACACCACGGTCTTCTCGCGTACGGCCGGGTCGGGCACCGTAGGGACGGGACCGACGGGCGGCAGGTCGGCCGGCTCGGTCAGCTTGAGGTCCCGGCCCTCGGTGCCGAACAGCGGGTCCAGGACGTCCGGCCCGTCCCCGACGTCCTGCCCGACACCGCTCAGCGTGATGGCCGCGAGGTCGGCGGTGTCGTCGTAGCCGTCGCCCTCGGAGATCGCGGCGAGCCGGGCCGAGGTGTCCATGAAGGCGGGGTCGACGCGGTGCACGGCCCGGTACAGGGGGAGCGCGGCGGCGGAACGGCCGGTGCCCTCGTGCGCGCGGGCCAGCCAGTACCGCAGCTCCTTGCGCTGCGGCTGTTCGCTGCGGCAGCGCATCAGCGCGGTCGAGAGCAGCGGCTCGGCCTGCCCGTACATCTCCAGCCGGACCCGGGCCATGCCGCCGAACAGACCGGCCTCGATGCCGAGGAGGGGGTCGTCGAGGAGCGGGTCGGTGTGCCGGACGAGCTGCTCCCAGTCCTTGACCAGGTAGGCGCGGCAGGCGTGCAGGAAGCGGACCTGGTGGTCGGTGTCGACGGGCGGCAGACCCGCGAGCGCCCGGTCCAGCTCGGGCACGTGCCGGCCGTCCAGCCAGTGCGATGCGTGCGCGAGCAGCAGGTCGCGGGGGCTCTCCAGCACGGGTTGCACCCACCAGCCCAGCCAGTACCAGGAGTTGAGCGTTCGGCGGTGCCGGGTGCGCTGTTCGCCGAAGCGGTCGCGGTGCCGGAACATCCTGAGCAGCGCCGTCGTCGTGTCGACGCGCAGCGCGTGCAGCCCGAGCCAGCCGTCGGCCATGCCGGGATCGATCCGCACCGCGGTGCGGAACTCCTCCTCCGCCTGCGGATACGCGCCCACGGTGTAGGCGTCCACGCCTCGTAGCCAGGCGAGGTCGGCCGGGGCCTCGGGGCCCTGGGTGCCGAAGTCCATCACGTCCCCCACAAACCGTGCCCCGTCGGCGTCGGTATGCCGCCGGGCGGAGCCCTTCGGCTGCCATGGTCCAACGGCTGTGCCGCGGACCGGAGTTGCCAGGTGCGCGCAGCAGTCGTCCGTAGGTCGCACCGAGGGCATCGTACCTGCGGGGGAGCACCCCGCCGAAGGGTGCGGCACAGCCCGTTTGACGAGGTGGGAGCAGAGGGGGCGCACCGCCGGGTGGTGACCCTGGGTGAACTGTCGGCACCACGGCGCGTCCGTAAACCGGCGCGAACGGGGGCGTGAGGGCAGAACGAAGCCCCCGATCACGGGGGAACAACCGGGGGCTTCGCGACTGCGGGCGGCCCCTGAGGCCGCGCATTGAGAACGTAAGTCCTGTACGGGCCCCCGGTCAAGCCGAGTTGGAGCACTTGGCGAAGTTCAAACGCAAGGCCCTTCACAGTTTCACCACACCGAGGGTGGTCGCTCACGCTGTGTGACGCGGTGGTGCGCTCAGCGCGTTCCCTCGGGCCCCGGGAACACCTCGTACCCCTTGGGCAACTGCCGTACCAACCCGTGCGCGTACGGCCGCGACGGGTCTTCGGCGAAATGTCGTGCCTCCGCCTCGACCCATCCGTCCCAGAACTCCCGCTGTTCCTCCCCGTCCCGGAACCGCCCGCGGGCCCAGGCCTCCTCGTGGGGCAACTCCATCCACAGCAGCTGCGCCAGGAACGGCCGCAGGGCGCGGCGGCCGGCGCCGACGCCCTCGATCACCATCACGGGAGCCGGGGGGAGCGGCCGGGACGGGCCGAAGCGACGGGTGCGCCAGTCGTAGGGGGCGTAGTGCGCCGTCCCGCCCCGGGCGAGCGGCTCGAGCACCTGGGTCAGCAGCCGCCCGGTCCACGCGAACAACTCGTCGTGGGTCGCGAGGTCGTCCAGGTGCACCATCGGTGCCCCGCCCAGTTCCTCGGCCAGCCGCTCCGCGAACGTGGACTTTCCCGATCCGGCGTGCCCGTCGACGCCGATCAGGCGGACCGGGCCGCAGGACGGCGGCAGGCGGCGGAGCCGGGAGGCGAGCTGGCGGATGGCGGTTCCTGACGGATCTCGGCGGTCTCGGTGATCGCGGTGGTGGGGGTGCGGGCGGTGGTCGCGGCGGTGGGGCTGGCAAGTCTAGTGGCGCGAGTTCACCCTCCCGCAGGTCACGCCAGTGGACCAGACCAATATTTCCGGGCGTGGCACGGGCGGAGGTGCTGGCAGGTCCGCCCACCTCCCGCCATAGTTGGCCCACACCGCACGCCGGACCCGCTCCGACTCGGACACCTTGGGGGTCTTCCGCTCATGAGCAGAGCCGAACAGCCGTCCAGCAGAGCCGACCGGCTCTCCGACCGAACCGATCAGCCGTCGCGCAGGTCACTCCTGGCCGCCGCGGTCGTCGCAGCCGTGGCGGGTGGCCGCGGCCCCGCGACGGCCGAGGCCGCCGGTCCGCGGCCCGCGGGCCCGGCCGCGGCGCCCGCTGGC
>NZ_MPOH02000015.1:289510-305167 GCF_001896135.2 Streptomyces phaeoluteigriseus | reverse complement strand
GCCCGACGTGGTCCCGGCCCGCCCCGTGGACCACCACTCCTGGACCACGTACACCGACTGGCGTTCCGGCACCGCCGTGGGCACCCGGGCCGTCGCCGGCGTCCGGCCCGGCCTGGTCCTCGCGACCCCGGCCGGCACCACCGACCACACCGACCCGCACACCGGCACCACCGCCGCCTGGGAGTACGCGACCTGGACGTCCCCCGTCCACCGTCTCGCGGTCCCCGCCACCGAGGCGATCGCCTCCTGGAACGCGAGCACCCCGGCCGGCACCTGGCTCCAGATCGAACTGAAGGCCGCCTACTCCGACGGCACGGACACCCCCTGGTACGTGATGGGCCGATGGGCTTCCGGCGACCAGGACATCAAGCGGACCTCCGTCGACGACCAGACCGACGGCAGGAGCACCGTGTGGACGGACACCCTCGCCGTCGACGACGCCGCGACCGGCCCGCGCCTGACGTCGTACCGGCTGCGCCTGACCCTGTACCGCAGGCCCGGCACGAAACTCACCCCCACCGTGTGGCGGGTGGGAGCGATGGGCTCCGACGTACCGGACCGCTTCACCGTTCCGGCGTCGGTGCCCGGCCTCGCGCAGGAGCTGGTCGTCCCGCGCTACTCGCAGGAGATCCACGCCGGCCAGTACCCGGAGTACGACAACGGCGGCGAGGCCTGGTGCAGCCCCACCTCCTCGCAGATGATCATCGAGTACTGGGGCGGCCGCCTCACGCCAGGACAACTGGCCTGGGTCGACCCCGCGTACGCCGACCCGCAGGTGTGCCACGCGGCCCGGTACACGTTCGACCACCAGTACAAGGGGTGCGGCAACTGGCCGTTCAACGCCGCCTACGCCGCCACCTTCAAGGACCTCCAAGGGGTGGTGACCCGGCTCACCTCCCTGACCGACCTGGAGACCCTCATCGCGGCGGGCATCCCGGCCATCACCTCCCAGTCCTTCCTGAAGGAGGAGCTGACGGGCGCGGGGTACGGCACCTCCGGGCATCTGATGACCGTGATCGGCTTCACCGCGGACGGCGACGTGATCGCCAACGACCCGGCCTCGCCGAGCAACGAGGCGGTACGACGCGTCTACCGGCGGCGGGAGTTCGAGAACATCTGGCTGCGGACCAAGCGCTACAACGCGAGCGGCAAGGTCGCGTCCGGCACCGGAGGCGTCTGCTACCTCTACTTCCCGGCACGTCCGAGCCCGCTCCAGCGCAGGGCGCTCGCGGCGGTCGGCGTGCGCTGAACCCGCCTGCGGTCACGGCCCCCGGCGCGACCGGGGGCCGTCGGTGTGTGAGGAAGCTCTCGGCCGCAAAAGCCCCGCACGGTGGCAAGGTGGACGGACCGGCGGAAGTCCGCCGTCCACCGCGCACCCGACCGTCAGCGAGACACCATGACCGCACACGCCGCCGCCGTCACCGCCGCCCGCGCCCGTACCGGCGGGCCCAAGGACGACGGTCCGAAGATCCTCGAACACGTCATGGGATGGATCCTGGTCGTCGTCGTGGCGATGCTCGTGACCCAGCTGGGCCTGGTCTGACACCGGTGCGGGAGCGCTGCCGGCGGCCCGCGACCGCTGTGACCTGACCCACGTTCGACCTGACATACTGACGTCGTCCCGCCGACCGTTGGAGACCAGGGTCGACATTGAATATCAGCCAGCAGCGTGACGCGTCCCGTCCCCGGGCGCGAGGCACCGAGCGCTCACTGGCGCGTCGCGCCGAACTCATCGCCATCGGGCGCAGGTTGTTCGCCGACACGTCCTACGACGCGCTCTCCATGGACGACATCGCCCGGCAGGCGCACGTGGCCAAGGGACTGATCTACTACTACTTCCAGTCCAAGCGCGGCTACTACCTGGCGATCATCCAGGACTCCGTCGCAGACCTGGTCTCCTTCGCGGCGAGCGGCAGCGAACTGCCCCGGGTGGACCGGGTCCACCGCACGATCGACGGCTATCTGCGCTTCGCCGAGCACCACCAGGCCGCGTACCGCACCATCGTCAGCGGTGGCGTCGGCTTCGACACCGAGGTGCACGCCATCCGGGACGAGGTCCGCGAGGCGATCGTGGCCACCATCGCCGAAGGGGCGTACGGCCACAGCGACATCCCGGCACTGCCCCGCATGAGCCTGCTGTCCTGGGTGTGCAGCGTCGAGGGCGCCACCCTCGACTGGATCGACCGCCCCGACCTCTCCCGCGAGACCATGCGCGACCTCCTGGTGAAGACCCTGGGCGGTGCCCTGCGCGCCGTCGAGGAACTCGACCCCGCCTTCCCGGCCCCGAAGCCGGCCCGGCGCGAGGCCTGAACCGCCCTCGGGGCGAAGGCTCGTGGTCCTCCGCCCCGAGTGCCCTCGCGGGACCGGCTAGTTGATGGCCTTGATCAGCTCACCGCCGGCCGTGTCCCCGCTCAGCTCCCAGAAGAAGGTCCCGCCCAGACCCTGCTGGTTCTTGTACGTCATCTTCGTCGCGACGGTCGCCGGGGTGTCGTAACTCCACCAGTTGTTGCCGCACTTGGCGTACGCCGTCCCGCCCACCGTGCCCGTCGCCGGGCACTTGGTCCTGAGCACCTTGTAGTCCTCGATGCCCTGCTCGTACGTCCCCGCGGCCGGGCCGTCGCGGTGCCGCCCGGTGCCGACTGGGTGACCCCGGTCCAGCCGCGCCCGTAGAAGCCGATACCCAGCAGCAGCTTGGAGGCGGGGATGCCGAGGCCCTTGAGCTTGGCGATGGTCGCCGAGGTGTAGGTGTTCGCCTTCGGGATCCCGGAGTAGGAGTGCAGCGGCGAGTGCGGGGCCGTCGGTCCGGTCGCGTCCCAGGCGCCGAAGTAGTCGTACGTCATCGGGTTGTACCAGTCGACGTACTGCGCCGCGCCCGCGTAGTCCGCCGCGTCGATCTTGCCGCCCGCGGTGGCGTCGGCGGTGATGGCGGCCGTGACGAGGTTCCCGGTGCCGAACTTCGCGCGCAGCGCCTGCATGAGGTTCTTGAAGGCCGCCCGGCCGCTGGTGTCACAGGTGGCGCCGCAGGTGTTCGGGTACTCCCAGTCGATGTCGATGCCGTCGAAGACGTCGGCCCACTTGGAGTTCTCGACCAGGTCGTAGCACGACTGGGCGAACGCGGCCGGGTTCCGGGACGCCTCGCCGAAGCCGCCCGACCAGGTCCAACCGCCGAAGGACCACAGGACCTTGAGGCCCGGGTGCTTCTTCTTCAGCTCGCGCAGCTGGTTGAAGTTGCCGCGCAGCGGCTGGTCCCAGGTGTCGGCGACCCCGTCCACGGACTCGGCGGCGGTGTGGGTGCGGTCGGTGGCGGCGTAGGCGTCGCCCATCGCGCACTTGCCGCCGGTGACGTTGCCGAAGGCGTAGTTGATGTGGGTGAGCTTCGCCGCCGAGCCGGACGTCTCGATGTTCCGGACGAGGTACTTGCGGTCGTAGGTGCCCCATTCCGTGAAGTAGCCGAGGACCTTGGACCCGGCGGCCACCCGCGTGGACGGGGCGGCGGCGTCGGTGGCGGTGGCGGTGCCCGCGCCGGCGAGCAGGCCCGCGCCGAGCACGGCCGTACAGGCGGCGGCGACGAGCGCCCGGAAGCGGGAGCGGCGGTGGGCGGAGTGCTGCATCGGGTGTCACCTCGTGGGGGAGAGGGGAGCGCGCGCCGATTGGCATGAACGCGGTAACGCGGTGTCGAGAGCGTAGGAGGACTAGACCAGTTGGGTCAATGGTGCGGACCAATCCGGTCCGGTTCTGCCGTGCGGCGTCCTTCTCCCGCGGGCATACTCACAGCGCCCGGCCGCCGGCCGGCCGGGGAAGGAGAGGGGTGCCATGACCGACCGTGTCCCACCCGTCGTGGACCGCCTCCTGCCCACCGACGAGGCCCGCGACCTGCTCGCCCTCGTCGAGGACATCGCCCGCCGCGAGATCGTCCCGGAAGCCGCCGAGGAGGAGGACGCCGGACGCTTCCCGCGCGAGCTGTTCACCCTCCTGTCGGAAGCGGGCCTCCTCGGCCTGCCGTACCCCTCCGCATACGGGGGCGGCGACCAGCCCTACGAGATCTACCTCCAGGTCGTCGAGGAACTGGCCGCAGCCCGCCTCACCGTCGGACTCGGTGTCAGCGTGCACACCCTGGCCACCTACGCCCTCGCCGCCCACGGCACCGAGGAGCAGCGGACCGCCCACCTGCCCGCCATGCTCGGCGGCGGGCAGCTCGGCGCGTACTGCCTCTCCGAGCCCACCTCGGGCTCGGACGCGGCCGCGCTGCGCACCCGGGCCGTCCGGGACGGCGACGGCTGGATCATCGACGGGACCAAGGCCTGGACCACCCACGGTGGCATCGCCGACTTCTACACCGTCATGGCGCGCACCGGCGGTGAGGGCGCCCGCGGGATCACGGCGTTCCTGGTGCCGGGCGACGCCGAGGGGCTGAGCGCCGCGCCGCCGGAGCGGAAGATGGGGCTCAAGGGCTCGCCCACCGCCCAGGTCCACTTCGACGGCGTCCGGATCCCCGACGCGCTGCGCATCGGCGAGGAGGGCCAGGGCTTCGCGATCGCCCTCGCCGCACTCGACTCCGGACGGCTGGGCATCGCCGCCTGCGCGGTCGGCGTCGCGCGGGCCGCCCTGGACGAGGCCGTCGCCCACGCCACCGTGCGGCGGCAGTTCGGGCGGCCGATCGCCGACTTCCAGGGGCTGCGCTTCCTGCTCGCCGACATGGCGACCCGGGTCGAGTCGGGCCGGGCCCTGTATCTCGCGGCGGCACGGCTGCGGGACGCGGGCCGGCCGTTCGTCCGGCAGGCGGCCATGGCCAAACTGCACTGCACCGACGCGGCGATGCAGGTCACCACCGACGCCGTCCAGGTGCTCGGTGGATACGGCTACACCGCGGACTTTCCCGTCGAGCGCTATCTGCGCGAGGCCAAGGTCCTGCAGATCGTCGAGGGCACCAACCAGATCCAGCGCATGGTCATCGCCCGTCATCTGCTGGGGCCGGAGACCCGCTGAACTGACCCGGCCGCACCGGCGGCGCCGCGAGCCGCACCCACTCCGGGTCCCGCCGGCCGGGCAGGGTGCGGCCCCCGTCGGCCCAGATGCGCATCATGTCGCGGTAGATCGGCGGGTCCTGCGGGAGTGGCGGCGGAGCCGGCGGAACCGATTCTGCGGAGCCGGGGGTGAACAGCTGACGGTGACGCCCTGGCGCCGGATAGGTGAGGGTCATACCAGGGCAACGCGAGCGTGCGACACCAGGTCACGGCCCGGACCCTCGTGTGTGAGTTCGGCAGGTGGCCCGCACCCGCCCCGACTCCGTGGCCGCCTCACGACGTACCGTCAACTACGCGCCGCACAGCCACACTTGGCCGCCCACGGGCACGCTGGACCTGCGCCACGGCCGGGCTGCGGGCCATGGCGCAGGGCAGCTGCGGGAGTGGGGTGGAGGCGCTCAGGCGGCGTACCGGCGCATCGCCGGTACGCGCATCGGGCGCGAGGCGGGCCCGCCCACGTGCGAGAAGGGCTGTGTACGCCAGTTCAGGCCTTGGGGGAGCGTCAACAGCAGTGCCGTCTCCTGCTCCTGGGGCTCCACCGACTCGTCGGCGGGACGGGCCTCGGCCGCCGTACGGCCGGTGCCGGCGCAGACGGTGAGCCCGAAGGGGTTCCACGGCGAAGCGCACAGCGCGTGCTCCGGCAGGATCTCCTCGTCGGCGAGCAGGGCGATGGGCTGCGCGCAGTCCGGGCAGATCACCCGGTACATCTCGAAGGTGTCGTACGCGTCGAACTCGTCGGCGTGGTCGCCGTTCTCGTCGTCGAAGCCGTCCGGACCGTCGAAGCCGTCGGGTTCGACGCCCTCCGGCTCGGACTCGACGACGGTGGGCCGGAACCGCTTGGGCGCGGTACGACCAGGGCGCTTAAGACTCTGCATGGGATTCTCCCCCTCGGGCTGGGCCGTTCAGGCGCTGCGGCCTCGACCACAGCAAGCACTTCCCACCCCGTCTCGGCGGTAATCACGAGAGCATCACGAAGACTTGACGCGGCCTGTGGCGTTCGTCACATGCCAATCGCAGGTGCCGATCAACTCGTACGGTCCGCCACATCACGAACCGGTATGACCTGGGCTGTATACGTATACGAAGAGATCACGCGCCCTGTAAGTTCTTGCGCCATGGAGGAGCTGGACCGACAGATCGTGCAGCTGCTCGTCAAGGACGGGCGGATGAGTTACACCGACCTGGGCAAGGCCACGGGCCTGTCCACATCGGCCGTGCACCAGCGGGTGCGCCGGCTGGAACAGCGCGGCGTCATCCGGGGCTACGCGGCCGTCGTCGACGCCGAGGCCGTCGGACTGCCCCTGACCGCCTTCATCTCGGTGAAACCGTTCGACCCCAGCGCACCCGACGACATCGCCGACCGGCTCTCCGGGGTGCCCGAGATCGAGGCCTGCCACAGCGTGGCCGGCGACGAGAACTACATCCTCAAGGTGCGGGTGGGCACCCCGCACGAACTCGAGGAACTGCTGGGACGGCTGCGTGCCCTCGCGGGTGTCTCCACGCGCACCACGGTCGTGCTGTCCACCCCGTACGAGGCCCGCCCGCCCCGGATCTGACAGCCGCCGCACCGGACGGCCCCCGGTACCGGGGGACCCCCGCGTCGGCCGGCCGGGCGAGGCGCGAAACTGGTCCCATGAGTGAGCGCGCGCCCGACCCGCAGACCGTCCTGCTCCGCCGAGGAGAGGTCCACAGCCCCGCCGACCCGTTCGCGACCGCGATGGTCGTCGAGCGCGGCCAGGTCGCCTGGGTCGGCTCCGAGGGCGCGGCCGACGCCTTCGCGGACGGCGTCGACGAGGTGGTCGACCTGGACGGCGCCCTGGTCACTCCCGCGTTCACCGACGCGCACGTCCACACCACGTCCACGGGTCTCGCTCTGACCGGCCTCGACCTGTCGACCGCGCCCGACCTGGAGGCGGCTCTCGCCCGGGTCCGGGACTTCGCCGCGGCCCGACCACGGGACAAGGTCCTCCTCGGCCACGGCTGGGACGCCTCGCGCTGGCCCGGCGGCCGCCCCCCGACACGGGCCGAACTGGACGAGGCCACCGGCGGACGGCCCCTCTACCTGTCCCGGATCGACGTGCACTCGGCGGTCGTCACCACCGCCCTGCTCGACCTGACCCCCGGCCTCCGCGCGGCGGACGGGCCGCTCACCGCCGACGCCCACCACGCCGTCCGCGCCGCCGCGTTCGCAGCGGTGACCCCGGTCCAGCGCGCCGAGGCCCAGCGGGCCGCCCTCGCGCACGCCGCCTCGCTCGGCATCGGCTCGGTCCACGAGTGCGCCGGCCCCGAGATCTCCTCCGAGGACGACTTCACCGCCCTGCTGCGGCTGGCCGCCGAGGAGCCCGGCCCGCGGGTCGTCGGCTACTGGGCGGAGCAGGACGTCGACAAGGCCCGTGAGCTGGGCGCCCTCGGCGCGGCCGGGGACCTCTTCGTCGACGGCGCCCTCGGCTCGCACACCGCCTGCCTGCACGAGCCGTACACCGACGCCGCCCACACCGGCACCGCCTACCTGGACGCCGCCGCCGTCGCGGCGCATGTCACGGCCTGCACCGAGGCCGGCCTCCAGGCGGGCTTCCACGCCATCGGCGACGCCGCCGTCACCGACGTCGTCGAGGGGGTGCGCGCGGCGGCGGAGAAGGTCGGCCTGGCTCGCGTGCGTGCCGCCCGGCACCGAGTCGAGCACGCCGAGATGCTCACCCCCGAGACGATCGCCGCCTTCGCCGAACTGGGCCTCACCGCCTCCGTCCAGCCCGCCTTCGACGCCCTGTGGGGCGGCGAGGACGGCATGTACGCCCAGCGCCTGGGCGCCGAGCGGGCCAGCGGCCTCAACCCCTTCGCGGCCCTGCTGCGCTCCGGCGTCCCGCTCGCCTTCGGCTCCGACAGCCCCGTCACCCCCCTGGACCCGTGGGGCACGGTCCGCGCCGCCGCCTTCCACCGCACCCCCGGACACCGGATCTCCGTACGCGCCGCCTTCACCGCCCACACCCGCGGCGGCTGGCGCGCCGTCGGCCGCGACGACGCGGGTGTGCTGGTGCCGGGCGCACCCGCCGACTACGCCGTCTGGCGCACCGGCGCGCTCGTCGTGCAGGCCCCCGACGACCGGGTCGCCCGCTGGTCCACCGACCCCCGCTCCGGCACCCCCGGCCTGCCCGACCTGACGCCCGGCACGGAGCTGCCCGTGTGCCTGCGCACGGTGGTCGGCGGCCGGTCGGTGTTCGTACGGCCGGGCGAGTGATTGCCGGGACGCGGCACGGAAGATCACCCGTCCGCGCGGCGTCCCGCGAGAGCCGCCGACCGCCCGCTGACCAGCGCGTTACCCGAAGAGTCGCAGGTCGAACGGCTGTTGACAGCCGACCGCGGGGGGCCGGTAGGTTCGGCCGGGTCCACCACCGGACGCCCCACCGGGGAACGTCCGCGCACTCGCCGGGGCGCCGCTGGGTCAGGGACGGTGTGCCGCACCGGCGCACCGCCACTGGGAGCCAGGCTCAGCGCCGCAGCAGGGCGAGGGAACGTTCCGGCCGGTCGGGGAGGTGTGACCCGGGTGGGCCCGGACGCTCAGTAGACAACGGCTTCAGGTCGACCCGCAGCCGGCGGGTCCCAGGTCGGCCCGAAGGGCGCCGGGCCCCCATCCGCAGGACCGCGGGGGCACTGCCCCCGGCGGTACGCTTGGCCATACAAGCCCAAAAGCGCATTCTTACCCCGCTCTTGTGGAAACGACACCACCATACGAACGTCCCGTCACGCCACCGCAGGCGGTGGCCACTATGGTGGTCCCCTGCGTACGGACACGAAGGGGCAGCAGTGAACGACGGCGACGCGACCCGCGCGGCACAGGACCGGGGGAGGAAGTTCGGTCCGCTCGGCACGGCGTTGGTGATCATTCCGACCTTCAACGAGGCGGAGAACATCAAGAGCATCGTCGGCCGGGTGCGCGAGGCCGTCCCCGAGGCGCACGTCCTCGTGGCCGACGACAACAGCCCCGACGGCACCGGCAAACTCGCCGACGAACTGGCCGCCACGGACGACCACGTCCAGGTGCTGCACCGCAAGGGCAAGGAGGGCCTCGGCGCCGCCTACCTCGCGGGCTTCCACTGGGGCATGGAGCACGGCTACGGCGTCCTGGTCGAGATGGACGCCGACGGCTCCCACCAGCCCGAGGAACTGCCCCGCCTGCTCACCGCCCTCAAAGGTGCCGACCTCGTGCTGGGCTCCCGGTGGGTGCCGGGCGGCCGGGTCGTGAACTGGCCGAGGTCCCGCGAGATCATCTCCCGCGGCGGCAGCCTCTACTCGCGCCTGGCGCTGGACCTCCCGCTGCGCGACATCACCGGCGGCTACCGCGCCTTCCGGCGCGAGACCCTCGAAGGCCTCGGCCTCGACGAGGTCGCCTCCCAGGGGTACTGCTTCCAGGTCGACCTCGCCCGCCGGGCGGTCAAGGCCGGCTACCACGTCGTCGAGGTCCCCATCACCTTCGTCGAGCGCGAGCTGGGCGACTCCAAGATGAGCCGCGACATCCTCGTGGAGGCCCTGTGGCGGGTCACCGCCTGGGGCGTGGGAGAGCGGGTCGGAAAGATCGCGGGCCGGACGGGCGCGCAGGAGCAGCCGAAGTCCGCCCCGGCGCCCTCCTCGCCGTCACCGTCTTCTCCCGCGCCGTCTCCTCCGCAGCAGCCGTCGTAGCCCGGGCCACCCCACTCCCCCCCGACGGCATCCCACAGAAACCGCTGATCGGCCCCTTATGCCGCACTGAGCCGGGGCCAGGCACACTGGGGACATGACGACTGGCGCTCAGACTCCCACGCACCGCAACGCCCGGCCCCGGCGCTCCCGCCTGCGGACGTTCCTGCCGCTGGGGCTCGTCGCGTGGCTGGTGCTGGAGATCTGGCTGCTGACCGTGGTCGCCGGAGCGAGCAGCGGATTCACCGTCTTCCTGCTGCTGCTCGCCGGGTTCCTGCTCGGCTCGGTGGTCATCAAGCGGGCGGGACGGCGCGCCTTCCAGAACCTCAACGAGGCGCTCCAGCGCGGCACACCCCCCTCCTCGGGCGGGGGCAACGGCCTGATGATGCTCGGCGGCCTCCTCCTGATGATCCCGGGCCTCGCCTCCGACGCGCTGGGCCTGCTGCTGCTCCTCCCGCCGGTCCAGAAGGCCGTCGGCAGCTACGCGGAACGCACGGTCGACCGCAAGCTGCGCGCGGCCACCCCCGGCACCCTGGGCGACGCCTTCCAGCAGGCCCGTATGCACCGCCCGGACGGAAGGGTGGTCCAGGGCGAGGTGATCAAGCACGACGAGCGCGGCGAGGGCCGGCAGGAACAGCGTCCTCCGCTGACCCCGTGAACCGGCCGGTCCCACGACGCCGTGGACACACGAAGACCGCGGGCGCCGTACGTGATGTCACGTACCGTGATGTCACGTACGGCGCCCGCGGTCATTTTTCGTGCGCTGTAAACCAGCCCCAGCTCCGCAGGACTATGCGGACTTGCGGCTGTCCCGGGGATGAACCGCGAGGTTCATCGCCCCGGAACGCAGAACGGCCAGCCGTTCCTCGAGGACCTCTTCGAGTTCCTCGCGGGTCCGCCGCTCCATCAGCATGTCCCAGTGCGTACGCGCGGGCTTGGCCTTCTTCTCCTCAGGGCCGTCGCCGTCCACGAGGAGCGCAGGCGCTCCGCAGACCTTGCACTCCCACTCCGGCGGGATCTCCGCCTCCACCGAGAAGGGCATTTCAAAGCGGTGCCCCTTCTCGCATGCGTACTCCACGGCCTGGCGGGGGGCCAGGTCGATGCCGCGGTCCGTCTCGTAGCTGGTCACCACGAGGCGCGTGCCGCGAAGAGCTCGCTCACTCATGAATCGTGCCTCCCGGGCTTGTCGCCCACAGGACAGGTGTCGCTGTCGTCGTCATCCGGTCAACGTCCGGTCGGCGGTAAAGATTCCCGTTCGGAGTCCCGTTCCGGGTCGTGCGTCGCCGTCGTAGCCGCAGCCTTGTCAACCAATGCAGTACCCACCGGCGCCCGGTTTGTCACATCTGATAGGAGATGTCACCCAGGGTTTCGGCATCTTTGACACGCAGTAACGGTACGCCTGGCAGGCCAAACGCGTACACTACCGCCCTTTCGCCTTGAGTGCTAAATCCTTTCGGGTACGGGATTGCCCGCGTCGGTGATCGCCTGCCGCACGGGTACCCGCGCGAGCAGCAGGAAACCGACCACGAAGAAGATCACCAGCGAGATGATCGCGTCCCGGTAGCTTCCGGTCACCTGGTAGGTGATCCCGAACACCAGCGGGCCGAGCCAGCTCGTCCCGCGGTCGCTCACCTCGTACGCGGAGAAGTACTCGGCCTCCTTGCCGGGCGGGACGAGGTGGGAGAAGAGGGAGCGCGACAGGGCCTGACTGCCGCCGAGGACCAGGCCGATCGCCGCCGCCAGCAGGAAGAAGCCCGCCGCGCGCCGGACGGGAGGAAGTAGCCGACGGCCAGGGTGAGCGTCCAGGCCACCAGCGAGCCGAGGATCGTGCGTTTCGCGCCGTACCTCAGCGACAGCCGCCCCATCGTCAGGGCGCCCGCGACAGCCAGGACCTGGACCAGCAGGACGGCGGCGATGAGGGTGGACTGGCTGAGGCCGAGTTCCTCGGAGCCGTAGACCGAGGCCTGGGAGATCACCGTCTGGATGCCGTCGTTGTAGACCAGATAGGCCAGCAGGAAGGCGAGGGTCAGCGGGTGGCGGCGCATGTCCCGGTAGGTCGCCACGAGCCGGCGCAGGCCGGGGACGGCCGCCTCGCGCACCGCGGAGCCGACCGCCGGCGGCCGGTCGCGCAGCCGCAGCAGTGGGATCAGGGTGAAGCCTCCCCACCACAGGCCCGCCGAGGCCAGGCAGATCCGTACGGCCGTGGACTCCGGGACGCCGAAGGAGTCGTGGGCGAGGTAGAGGACCAGGTTGACCACCAGGACCAGGGAGCCCGCCGCGTATCCGAAGGCCCAGCCGCGTGAGGACACCGCGTCGCGTTCCTCGGGCGGGGCGATCTGGGGCAGGTAGGAGTTGTAGAGCATCATCGCGACGGACTGGGCCGCGTTCGCGACCACGAGCAGCACACCGCCCAGCAGATAGCGGTCGCCGGACAGGAAGAACATGCCCGTCGTGGCGGCGGCCCCGGTGTAGGCGGCGACCGCGAGGAACGGCTTCTTGCGGCCGGTGCGGTCGGCGGCCGCGCCCACCAGCGGCATCACCAGGACGGCCGCGATCACCGACAGGGACACCGAGTAGGCGAAGAAGGAGCCCGCGCGGACCGGGATGCCCAGGGGATGCACATAGCCGGCGGGGTCGGCGGCCTCCTTGGCGACCGACGTCAGATACGGGCCGAGGAACACCGTGAGCACGCTCGTCGAGTAGACGGAGCACGCCCAGTCGTAGAAGTACCAGCCACGCTGCTCGCGCCGTCGCCCGGCGGCGTCGTCGGACGTCTCCGTCCGCACGGATTCCGTGCCCACCCGCGCCCTCGCCTCCCCGCCCAGGATGTCGCGCGCGGGCCGCCGAGGGGGGGAGGTGACCGGGGTCAGACCCAGACGCCCCGGTCCTCCATGACCTGGCGCAACGTGTCGATGTGATCGGTCATGATGCCATCCACCCCCAGGTCCAGGAGCCGGTGCATCCGATCCGCCTCGTTGATCGTCCACACGTGCACCTGGAGCCCGCGCGCGTGGGCGGAACGCACGAAGCGGCTGTCCACGACCTGGATGCCCGACTGGGTCTCCGGCACCTGGGCGGCGACCGCCGACCGGCGCAGCGCCGCGGGCACCCCCCAGGACCGCAGCCGCAGGTTCAGCACCCCCCGGGTGCCGTACGACGTGGCCAGGCGAGGGCCGGCCAGCCGCCGGGCGCGCACGACGCGGGCCTCGGAGAAGGAGCCGACGCAGACCCGGTCCCAGGCGTTGGTGCGCCCGATGAGGTTGAGGAGCGGGTGGAGCGCCGGTTCGGCCTTCATGTCGACGTTCCAGCGGACCTCGGGGAAGGCCTCCAGAAGTTCCTCGAACAGCGGGACCGGCTCCTTGCCCGCCACGCGCGCGTGCCGTATGTCCGCCCACGGCAGATCGGCGATGCGGCCCGCGCCGTCGGTCAGCCGGTCCAGCGTCGCGTCGTGGAAGGCGACGAGTTTGCCGTCCCGCGTGGCGTGCACGTCCGTCTCGATGTAGCGGTAGCCCGCCTCGACCGCGCGCCGGAACTGCGCCACGGTGTTCTCCAGACCGTCGGCGGCCCCGCCGCGGTGGGCGAACGGGATGGGGCCCGGATGGTCGAGGTACGGGTGGCGTATGAGGGTGCTCACGGACGAAGTATCGCCCCCTGCGGTGACCCGGTGGCAACGACCGTGCTGCCGCCGGATGCCGGGGGCACGGCGAACACCCGGAGGAAGAGCTGGGCGAGCGGTCCGATCGACAGGGCGTACAGCAGTGTGCCGACGCCGATGGTGCCGCCGAGGGCGAAGCCGGTCGCCACGACCGTGATCTCGACGGCCGTCCGCATCAGGCGGATCGAGCGCCCGGTGCGCCGGTGCAGCCCCGTCATCAGCCCGTCGCGCGGTCCCGCTCCGAAGGACGCCGCTATGTAGAGGCCGGTGGCCGCGCCGTTGAGGACGATGCCCGCCACCAGCAGCGGCACCCGCACGGCCAGACCGTGCGCCTCGGGGACCAGGGCGAGCGTGCCGTCCATGGCGAGACCGACGACGAAGACGTTGGAGACGGTGCCGAGGCCCGGGCGCTGGCGCAGCGGGATCCACAACAGCAGCACGGCGGCGCCCACGATGATCGACACGACGCCGATGGACAGACCGCTCCGTTCGGCGAGCCCCTGGTGGAGCACGTTCCAGGGCTCCACGCCGAGGCCCGCCCGCACGAGGAGGGCGGAGCTGGCGCCGTACAGCGCGAGCCCGGCGTAGAGCTGCGTGAGGCGGCGGGAGAGGCCGCCGCTCGGCGGGCCGCTCGGGACCGGCGGGACGGACGGGACGGTCGGCGGAGGCGGCGCGGACAAGTGGACCCCTGGTGGTGGTAGTGGCCTTGCGCATGTCACTCTGTGGCGTGGAAGGAACGGTCATCCATGGCCAATCCCGGGAAGGTGGACTGATATCCATGGCGCAGTGGACCTCCGCGGTGGGGGCCGCGCAGCTCGCGCGGCTCCTCACCTCCCAGCAGGACCGGCCCGCCGGCCCCGGCACCCGCCGCCCGCCCGCCTACCGTGCGCTCGCCGACGGCGTCCGGCTGCTCGTCCTGGAAGGGCGCGTCCCCGTCGCCGCACGGCTCCCCGCCGAACGCGAACTGGCCCTCGCCCTGTCCGTGAGCCGCACCACCGTCGCCGCCGCCTACGAGGCGCTGCGCGCGGAAGGGTTCCTGGAGTCCCGGCGGGGGGCCGGCAGCTGGACGTCCGTCCCCGCGGGTAACCCGGTGCCCGCGCGCGGGCTCGAACCCCTGCCGCCCGAGGCCCTCGGCTCGGTGATCGACCTGGGCTGTGCCGCCCTCCCGGCCCCCGAACCGTGGCTCACCCGGGCCGTCCAGGGCGCGCTGGAGGAACTGCCCCCGTACGCCCACACGCACGGTGACTATCCGGCCGGTCTGCCCGCCCTGCGCGCGATGATCGCCGAGCGGTACACCCGGCGCGGGATCCCGACCATGCCCGAGCAGATCATGGTCACCACGGGTGCGATGGGCGCCATCGACGCGATCTGTCATCTCTTCGGCGGCCGCGGCGAGCGGATCGCCGTCGAATCACCGTCGTACGCCAACATCCTCCAGCTGATGCGGGAGGCGGGCGCCCGGCTGGTGCCCGTGGCGATGGCCGAGGGGCTCGCCGGGTGGGACATGGACCGCTGGCGGCAGGTCCTGCGCGAGGCCGCGCCACGCATCGCCTATGTGGTCGCCGACTTCCACAACCCGACCGGCGCGCTCGCCGACGAGGACCAGCGGCGCCGCCTCGTCGAGGCGGCCCGGTCGGCCGGGACCGTGCTGGTCGCCGACGAGACGATGACCGAGCTGTGGCTCGACGACGTCGAGATGCCCCGTCCGGTGTGCGGCTTCGACCCGGCCGGTCGACCGTGATCACCGTGGGCTCGGCCAGCAAGGCCTTCTGGGCCGGCATGCGCATCGGCTGGGTCCGGGCCGCCCCCGACGTGATCCGCAGCCTGGTCGCGGCCCGCGCCTACGCCGACCTCGGCACGCCGGTCCTGGAGCAGCTGGCCGTGAACTGGCTGTTCAGCACCGGGGGCTGGGAGCAGACCGTGGAACTGCGGCGCGAACAGGCCAGGGGCAACCGGGACGCGCTGGTCGCGGCGGTGCGCCGGGAGCTGCCGGAGTGGGAGTTCGCCGTGCCGAACGGCGGGCTGACGCTGTGGGTGCGGGCCGGCGGGCTGTCCGGGTCGCGGCTGGCCGAGGCGGGGGAGCGCGTCGGGGTAAGGGTGCCGTCAGGGCCCCGGTTCGGCGTCGACGGCGCCTTCGAGGGATATGTGCGGCTGCCGTTCACCGTGGGGGGCGCGGTCGCGGAGGAGGCGGCGGCCCGACTGGCCGCGGCGGCCCGGATCGTGGAGAGCGGGGGGGACCGCGGGCGCGGAGAGCCCTCGCACGTTCGTCGCCTGAGGGGGTGGGCGGGGTGGGTGGATCACCCGCCC
>NZ_MPOH02000015.1:203304-289410 GCF_001896135.2 Streptomyces phaeoluteigriseus | reverse complement strand
GGGGGTGGGCGGGTGGGTGATCACCCGCCCGTGGCTGGTCAGTCGGGGCTTTGCGGCGGGTTCGTGCGGCAGGTCCTGTTAGGAACTCTCCGCCGCCACGGCCTCGGCCGGCACCGGCAGGTTCTCGCCGTCCGCCGGGGTCGTCCGGGGCGGCAGCAGGTCCAGCACCGCCTGCCGGTGCGCGTCGCTGGTGGCGTCGTCGTACGGGTCCGGAGTGGCCGGCACCTGGAGTCGGTGTGCCGGGCCGGTGCCCAGCCGGGCGTACCCGCGCCCGGGTGGAACGTGCTCGGCGGCAGTGGTGTGCGGGCGGACGCCCAGGACCGCCTCCAGCAGCCTGGCCGGGGCGGGCCCGAGGACGACCCGCGCGCGCGTGTGCTGTCGTACGGCGTCGCTCAGTGTGTCGAGGCTGTCGAACTGTTCGGCCACCACCACCGTCACCTGGGCGGCGCGGCCGTGACGGAGGGGAACCTGGAGGAGCGCCTGCGGATCCTTGCGGCCGTCTGCGTCGGCGAGGTGGGTGAACGCCGTGGGACGGTCGAGCAGGATCCACAGGGGGCGCCTGGTGTCGTCCGGCGGGGGGTGGCCCTCCTGCCGGGCGCGGTTGGCGGCGATCAGGCGGCGCTCGGTCTCGTGCGCCGCCCACTCCAGGCTGGCCAGCGCTCCGGCGAGCCCGACCTCGACGCCCAGCACACCGTCCCGGCCGGTCAGGCAGGCGTACTCGCCGGTGCCGCCGCCGTCGAGGACCAGGACGTCGCCGTGGCGCAGCGCCTGGAGGGCGATCGAGCGCAGCAGGGTCGAGGTGCCGCTGCCTGGCTGACCGACCGCCAGGAGGTGTGGCTCGGTGGAGCGGATGCCGGTGCGCCACACGACGGGTGGGACGTCGCGCTGCTCCTCGCCGTGGGTGAGGGGGAGCGTGCGCTGGACCTGGGAGGGGTCGGTGAAGCCGAGGACGGTCTCGCCGGGCGCGGTCACGAAGCGCTGGGCGGCGAGATCGGTGGGGAGCGGGGCGAGCACCGACACGGTGAGCGCGTTGCCTCCTCGTCCCAGGCGAAGTGGTACTCGCGGCCCCGGCCGGACTTGGCCGCGAGCAGGTGCTCGACACGCGCGCGTGCCTCGGGCTCGCCGTCCGGGAAGTACGCGGGGTAGCGGATCTCCAGCTGGTGATCGGCCCGGGCCGTCGAACTCGTACGACGGGAAGGCCTTCTCCCACTCGCCGCCGTGGGCGTAGAGGGGAGAAGGGTCCTCCGCCGTGGAGAAGTACGGCACCAGGGCGTCGTACAGCGCCTGGAGCCGCTGGATCTGCGACTCGTCGGGGCCGTCGGGAGCCGGTGGGGTGCGGTCCCGGCCCTGCCAGGCGGCTGCCGCCATCACGGTGACGACGGCGAGCAGCGGACCGTACGGTACGAGCGCCACGACAAGGACCACCGAGGCCACCAGGAACAGCAGCGGCCCACGCCTGTCCTTGGGGGTCTCGGCCCACTTGCGCCGCCCGGCCGAGGCCAGCCGGCGCAGACCGCGGGTGACCGTGATCAGTGGGTGGAGGATGTCGGTGGCGCTGTCGGCCGCCGTCCGGGCCAGCTCCCGGCTCCGGGCGATCTGCGCGCTGCCTGTGCTCAGGATGCGGGGAAGGGGGCGCCGGGCCACTGCTGTCTCCTGGAGGTGCGTACGGAAGGGACGGACGGCGGGGAGAGGCGGCGTCAGAACTTGATGCCGCCGAGGAGGCTGGCCAGGCTCTCGCCCCCGGCCTTGATGCTCGGGGCGATGGCCGTACTCGCCAGGTAGAAGCCGAACAGGGCGCAGACGACGCCGTGCGACGCCTTGAGCCCGTCCTTTCGGAAGAAGAGGAAGACGATGATGCCGAGCAGGACCACGCCTGAGATGGACAGGATCATTTCTGTTCTCCTGGTTCGCGGGGGACAGTCACCATGAGTACTTCCAGGCTCACAGGATGTATCCATACGATAAAAGGTGCAACTGGGTGAAATTCGTGGGATTTCCCCCGAACGGTGGCGATCCTGTCGGGCCGTGCGAGGCGGGAGAGTTGCGGTGAACGCGTCCCGCCGTGATCGTTGCCTCCGGCGGGTCCCGACATGTGTCCGGGGAGCCAGTACCCTGGCGATTCACCTGAACGGTTGCAACGAGAGGCGGTCCGGCGATGACCGAAGTCCCCGACCCCGAGGTCGTGGAACTGGCGACCAAGATCTTCGATCTTGCCCGCCGGGGACAGACCGAGGCGCTCGTGGCCTACCTCGACGCGGGCGTGCCGGCCAACCTCACCAACGACCGCGGCGACTCGCTCGTGATGCTCGCCGCCTACCACGGCCACGCCGAGGCGGTCCGGGCGCTGCTGGCCCGGGGAGCCGAGGCGGACCGGATCAACGACCGGGGCCAGACCCCGCTCGCCGGGGCGGTCTTCAAGGGGGAGACGGACGTCATCAAGGCGCTCCTGGAGGCCGGCGCCGACCCGGCCGCGGGCACCCCCTCGGCCGCCGACACGGCCCGCATGTTCGGCAAGACAGAGCTTCTGGAGCTGTTCGGCATGCTATGAGCCGGAGTTCCCCAGCGGGCGGAACACAGTTCCTGACCAGGTAAAACGACGACCACGGGGGAGGCGGTACGGGGCCGCCGGAAATTTCGGTCGCGGCAGGCTGAGCTGCCGAGTCATCATGACGACGTGATTCACGGACGCGATGGCCGGGCAGGTGCTGCCGCACCGCGCGGGCCGTGATGCGGTCCGCATGGGCCACCGACGAGAGGCAGAGGAAGATGGCTTACAGCAAGCAGGAAACGGCGGGCGCCCCGACGTGTTGTCACGCGGCCAGGTAATGCACGTCCCCGGTTGCGTCGACGCTTGATGTGAGGCTGTTTCCCATGTTCGATCCGTTCATAGCGCCCAGCGGCACGCTGCTCGGCCTGCTCCAGCGGGGCCGCGGCGACGGCACACTGCACGCGCTCACCGCCCCCCGCTCCGAGGCGCTCGCGGCACTCGACCACTGTGTGCTGCGCGATCCGCGCCACGACTGGCAGGTGGAGAACCGCTCCCTCTACTACGCCCGTCTCTACGTCGACCTCAACGGCGGACTCGACGAGATCGAGGCGCACCTCTTCGACGTCGAGGACGCCTTCGACACCGAGGAGAGCCGCACGGGCCTGTCCCTGGCCGTCCTCGGCCACCTCGCCTCCTACGGCAGGCGGGACGCCCTCGACCTGCTCCGCAGATACGCCGCGTCGGGCTCCAACTGGGCCTGGGCCCTCGACGAACTCGCCCTGCGCGACGACGACGCCGGCCTGCGGGCCCTCGCCGCACCCGTGCTCGCGCGGTTCGGCACCGACGCCGAGGGCGAGGCCGAACTCGCCGCCGTCGTACGGGACGCTTTCGAGCCACGGCCCTGGCGGCTGTGGGCCGAGGATCCCCGCGAGTACGTCTCCGCACGCGTGCGTGCCGCCCAGGAAGCCGGCTGCTTCGACCGCTGGCAGCGGCAGATGAGTCCCACCGGGCCCCGCCCCGGCTGGAGCGTGCGGGCCGTCTTCGAATGGGCCCAGCAAGGCATCGAACGGGGTGCCGCGCTCCATGTCCCCGCCGCCCGCTGCCTCACCGCCGTGGCCGGGCCCGAGGACCGCGCGGAGATCGTCCAGGCCGCACAGGACGGCACCGATGGAGCCCGGTGCACCGCCCTTCGCTATCTCGCCGATCACGACGACCCCCAGGCCCCCGACCTGATCGAACAGGCCGTGGCGACGGGCGGCAGCGTCGTCGTGGAGGCCGCCGTCGACGCCTTCGAACGCATGCGCAGCATCGCCGCGGTCGACCGGGCCCGCGGCTGGGTCCACCGGCCCGACGCCCTCGGGGCCGCCGCCGGGCGGGTGCTCGCCTGCCGGGGCACCGGCCGTGACCGCGACCTGGTCCTCGACGCCCTGCGCGAGGCCGTGCGCGGTGAGGGCTGCGACGCGCCGACCCTGTGGACCCTGGTCGACGGCGCCGGACGGCTGGGCATCGCCTGCGCCGCCCCGGTGCTGCGCCACATCTACCGCGAGACCGCCTCGTCCCATCTGCGCGGGCGCTGCGCCCGCGCGCTCGCCGTCACCGACCCCTCCTTCGCCGCCGGCTTCGCCGTCGAGTGCTTGTGGGACTGCGAGGAGACCACCCGCGAGATCGCCGCCCGGCACGCCGAGACCGGCGACGCCCGGGTCGTGGAGCGGCTCCGCCGCCTCGCCGCCGACCCGGCCGAGGAGGACGAGGTCCAGACGGCCGTACGCGGCCGGATCGGACCGGACGCCGCCTCAGCGATGTGATCGACGGCAGAGGCGTACCCGCCGGGTGAACGGCGGGTGACCCGCGGGTCGGACGGGCATGGCCGCCGTCTGACCCGCTCGGGCGTGCAGCGCAACGCTCATGGGACGTTTGTCGTCCGGAAAGATCCACGTTGACGCGTCCACGTCCAGCGAGGCGACAACACCCGTATGCGTGTCGTCATCGTGACCGAATCCTTTCCCCCCGACGTGAACGGCGTGGCCCACTGCGCGCTCCAGACCGCCCGGCACCTCGTAGATCGCGGTCACCTTCCGCTAGTCGTCGCACCGGCCACCGCGGCCGGTCCCGGGCCGGACGCCGAGGCGCCCTGTCCCGTCATCCGTGTCCCCTCCCTCCCGCTCCCGGGCTATCCCCAGGTCCGCGTCGCCCTCCCCAGCCGGCGCGTCGCCGCGGCCCTCGTCGAACACCGGGCCGACATGGTCCACCTGGCCAGCCCCTTCATCCTCGGCGTGCGCGGCATGGCAGCCGCCGCCCGGCTCGGCATCCCCGCCGTCGCCGTCTACCAGACCGACCTGGCCGGCTACGCCCGCACCTACGTACACGCGGGCGAGGCGGCGCCTGGCGCCGCATCCGCTCCGTGCACGCCGCCGCCGACCTCACCCTCGCCCCCTCCAGCGCCGCCCTGCACGACCTCGGCACGCACGCCGTGCCCCGGGTCAAGCTGTGGCCACGAGGCGTGGACACCGTCCGGTTCCGCCCCGACCTCCGCGATGACGCGCTGCGCCGTGAACTCGCGCCGAACGGCGAGGTGATCGTCGGCTACGTCGGGCGGCTCGCCCCGGAGAAGCAGGTCGAACTCCTCGCCGGCGTCTGCGGTCTGGACGGCGTGCGGGTCGTGGTGGTGGGCGACGGGCCCAGCCGGCCGGGACTGGACGAGGCGCTTCCGGGCGCCGTCTTCCTCGGCCGCCGCACCGGTGACGAACTCGCCCGCATCTTCGCCTCGCTGGACGTCTTCACGCACACCGGCCCCTTCGAGACGTTCTGCCAGACGGTGCAGGAGGCCATGGCGAGCGGTGTCCCGGTCGTCGCGCCCGCCGCCGGCGGACCGCTGGACCTGGTCGCCCACGGGCGCAGCGGGCTGCTCGTCCCGCCGCGCGACGCCGGCGCCGTGCGTGACGCGGTCGCCGCCCTGGCCGCCGACCCCGCCCGCCGGACGGCCTACGGGGACGCCGGACGGGCCATGGTCGAGGGCCGCACCTGGGCCGCCGTCGGTGACCAGCTGATCGGCCACTACGGCGATGTGCTCGCCGCGCGCCGCCTGGTGGTGGCCGCATGAGCGCCGGGCCGCTGCGCATCGTCCGTCTCGCCAACTTCGTCGCACCCGCATCGGGCGGACTGCGCACGGCGCTGCGCGAGCTGGGCAAGGGCTATCGCGCCGCCGGACACGAACCGGTCCTGGTCGTGCCCGGCGACCGGGCGAGCGACCGCGACACCGAACAGGGCAGGGTGATCACCCTGCCCGGACCCCTGCTGCCCGGCACCGGCGGCTACCGCGTCCTCACCGACAAGCGGCGCGTCGCCGGCCTGCTCGCGCACCTGGCACCGGACCGCCTGGAAGTCTCCGACCGTACGACGCTGCGCTGGACCGGCAAGTGGGCGCGGCGCGCCCGGGTGCCCGCCGTGATGGTCTCCCACGAGACGCCGACGGGGTGCTGCGCACGTGGGGTCTGTCCGAGGGGGCAGCCCGGCGGGCCGCCGACTCGCTCAACATCCGTACGGCGCACACCTACGCGCGCGTGGTCTGCACGACCGAGTACGCCGAGCGGGAGTTCGTGCGGATCGGCGCCCGGAACGTGGTGCGGGCGCCGCTCGGCGTCGACCTGACCGAACGCCACCCCACGCTGGCCGACACGGGACTGCGGGCCCGGTACGCCCGCGACGACCAGATGCTGCTCGTGACGTGCACCCGCCTGTCCGTGGAGAAACGCCCCGGTACGGCGCTGGACGCGCTGGAGTCCCTGGTGCGCCGCGGCACGCGCGCGGTGCTGGTCGTGGCCGGGGACGGGCCGCTGCGGGGCCGGCTCGAACAGCGGGCACGGGACCGCGGGCTGCCGGTCGTCTTCCTGGGGCATGTCTCCGACCGCGGCCTGCTGGGCGCACTCCAGGCCTCCGCCGACGTGTGTCTGGCACCGGGGCCCGCGGAGACGTTCGGGCTCGCCGCGCTGGAGGCCATGGCCTGCGGCACACCCGTGGTCGCCAGCGCCTCCTCGGCACTGCCCGAGGTGATCGGTGCCGCGGGGACGACCGCGGCGGACCACGGGGACGCGTTCGCGGACGCGGTGGAGGCGCTGCTGGAGCGGCCGCCGGTCGAGCGGCGCGAGGCGCACGCGGGCGTGCGGAATGCTTCGGGTGGGGGACGGCGGTGAAGGCGTTCCTGGCGGCGCATGACGCGGGGGTGTTGAGTGGCCCGGGGGTGGGCGACGACAGGACGGGGGCGTTTCCCTCTGGGGTGGGCGACGACTGGACGGCGGCGGCTCTTTCCGGCGTGGGGGGTGGGACGGTGTTGGCCCGCTCAGACGCGGACGATGGGACGGAACGGGTTCGTTCTGACGCGGGCGAGGGGACGGAACGGGTTCGTTCCGACGCGGGTGGGGCGGCGCTGCCGGTTCGGTTCCGACGTGCGGGTGGGGCGGCGCTGCCGGTTGGTTCTGATGTGGGTGGGGCGGCGCTGCCGGTCCGTTCCGACGTGGGTGGGGCGGCGCCAGCGGTCCGTCCCGACGTGCACGACGGGACGGTACCGTCCCGTCCCGTCGTCGCCGGAGGGCTGGGATGAGACCCGTCCGTTTCGTGGGCCTCGGGGATTCGCTCACCGAGGGCGTCGGCGACCCGGTCGGTGCGGTGTGGCGCGGCTGGGCCGCGCTGCTCGCCGGCGGACTCACCGTGGGGCCGGATGCGGCCGTGGAGTTCACCAACCTCGCGGTCAGCGGGGCGCAGACGCGGGACGTGGCGGAGCGGCAGCTTCCCGACGCGCTGGCGCTGCGCCCCGACATCGTCTCCGTCCTCGTGGGCGTCAACGACACCCTGCGCTGCACCTTCGACATCCACGCCGTCGCCGCCCGCCTCGACACGGTGTACGGCGCGGTCGCCGAGCAGGGCGCGGTGCTCCTCACCGCGTGTCTGCCCGACCCCGGCGCGATGCTCGGGCTGCCCGGCGCCCTCGCCCGCCCGCTCGCCCGGCGGCAGCGCGCCGTCAACGCTGTCGTCCACGCGCTCTCCGACCGCTACGGCGCCGTCCACCTGCACGCGTCGGAGGGCGCGTGGCTGACGGACCGCGCGATGTGGAGCGCGGACCGGCTCCACCCCGGCGAGCGGGGCCACCGACAACTGGCCGTGCGCTTCCACGCGCTGCTGGCCGGGGCGGGGCTCGCGACCGGGCCGGCTCCTTCACCCGAGCCGCAGTCCCCGGTGCCCACGAGGTCGGCCGGCCTGTGGTGGCTGGCGACGGCCGGCACCGGCTGGGTGGCCCGCAGGTGCACCGACCTGGTGCCGCAGCTGCTGGCCCTGGCCGTCGACGAGATGCGTCATCGCGCGCGGGGCACGAGCGCCCGCCTCGACCTGCGTACCTCCGCCGCGGTGTCGGCGGCTCTGGCCGCCCTGTCGGTGTCGCAGCGGCAGCCGGACGTGGCCTAGCGACGCCGCGCGACAGTGCGTCAGCGACGGCGTACGGCCACGAAGCGGACCGGGACGCCCGGTGCGCCTGCGCGGCGGACGGGAGGTCGGAGGGGCGGACCACCCCGATCACCGGGTACCCCCCGGTGGTCGGATGGTCCGCCAGGAAGACCACCGGTCTGCCGTCGGGCGGGACCTGCACGGCGCCCAGGACCATCCCCTCGCTGGCGAGTTCGCCCGTCACCGCCCGTTGCAGGGCGGGTCCTTCGGTGCGCAGCCCGATGCGGTTGCTCGCCGCGGACACGCGGTACACCCCCGAGGTGAACAGCCGGACCGCGTCCGGTGTGAACCAGTCGTCACGCGGACCCGGCGTGATCCGGAGGACCAGTTCCGCTGGAGGCGCGGGCTGCGGGGCGACGTCCACGCGCGCGGGCGCGAAGCGCGCACGCCCGAGATGCAGGACCATGCGGTCAGCCAGCGGTGCCGGACCGAGTCCCGACAGGAGGTCCGTCGAGCGGCTGCCGAGGACGGGGTCGACGGCGATGCCGCCGGCCACGGCCACATAGCTCCGTACCCCGGAGACGGCCGGACCGACGTCCAGGACTGCCCCCGCGGCCACCAGCACGGGTGCTCCCCAGGCGGCCGGCCGGCCGTCCACGGTGACCCGGCAAGGAGCGCCGGCGACGGCCACGGTGACCGCGGAACGCACACGTACGGCACAGCCGGTGAGCGTCGTCTCCAGGACGGCGGCCTCGGGCGGGTTACCGACCAGGCGGTTGCCGAGGGCCGCCGCGGGCGCGTCCAGGGCACCGGAGCGCGGCACCCCGAGGTGGGCGTGACCGGGACGGCCCCGGTCCTGCACGGTGGTGAGCGCCCCGGCGCGTACGACGACGAGCGCGCGGTCGGTCATACGGTGCTCTCCCGGTCGGTCATACGGTGCTCCCCCGGACGCGGGTTCCCCGGGCGGCGTGGCCGGGTGTGCGCCGCGTGCTCTGCAGGGCGGCGCACGCTGACGGGTGCCGTGCGTCGGACGCGCAGGCGCTCCTGCCGTAGGCGTGGGCCAGCGGCAGCGGCAGCGGCGTCGGCATGGGGCCCGTCACGCCGCACCTGCCCGGTCCACCGGGACGAAGCGCACGCGCGTGCCCGGTGTCAGCAGCGCGGCCGGCACGCGCGCGGGGTCCCACAGCACGGCGCGTGTGGAGCCGATCAGCTGCCAGCCGCCCGGTGAGGCGCGCGGGTAGACCCCCGTGTAGGGGCCCGCCAATGCCACCGACCCGGCCGGAACGGCGGTGCGCGGGGTCGCCCGGCGTGGGACGTCGTAGCGCGGCGGCAGGCCGGTGAGGTAGCCGAAGCCGGGCGCGAAGCCGCAGAACGCGACGCGGAACTCGGTGGCCGTGTGGATGCGGGCCACCTCCTGGGCGGACACGCCCCAGTGGGCGGCGACGTCGGCGAGGTCGGGGCCGTCGTAGCGCACCGGCAGCTCGATCACCTCGCCCGTTCGCGGGGGAGCGGGCGGCACCGTGGCGCTCGTCAGTTCGGCGGTCCAGCGGGCCGGGTCGGCGAGGCCGTCGAGGAGGACCGTACGCGCCGCCGGAACGATCTCGCGGACGGTCAGTGAGCCCTCCGCGCGGCGGCGCAGCAGTTCGGCGTGGAGGGCCTGGACGTCCTCGCCGGAGGCCACCTCGACGAGCAGGGCGTCCTCGCCCACGGGCAGCGCCCTCATGCGAACGCCTCCACGCGCACCCCGGATTCCTCCAGCCGCCGCCGGACCCGGCGGGCCAGCTCCACCGCGCCGGGCGTGTCGCCGTGCAGGCAGAGGGAACGTGCGCGTACCTCGATGCGCACCCCCGTGCGCGACGTGACCTCGCCCAGCCGGGCCATGCCGAGCGAGCGCTCGACGACGGCGTCGGGGTCGCTGATCACGGCCCCGTCCTGGCCGCGGGGCACGAGGGTGCCCTCCTCGGTGTAGGCGCGGTCCGCGAACGCCTCCGTGACGGCCGGCAGCCCCGCCTTCCCGGCCCGTTCCAGCAGGCGCGAGCCGGGAAGCCCGAGCACGGGCAGTGTCGCGTCGGCGAGGAGCACGCCGTCGATGACCGCCGCGGCCTGCTCGGGGTCGTGCACGACCCGGTTGTAGAGCGCGCCGTGCGGCTTGACGTAGGCCACCCGGGCGCCCGCCGCGCGCGCGAAGACCTCCAGGGCGCCGATCTGGTAGGCCACCTCGGCGGCCAGTTCGGCGGACGGCACGTCCATCGCGCGCCGCCCGAACCCGGCGAGGTCGCGGTAGGAGACCTGCGCGCCGATCGTCACGCCCCGTGCGGCCGCCAGGTCGCACACCCGCCGCATGGTGACCGCGTCCCCGGCGTGGAAGCCGCAGGCCACGTTGGCGCTGGTGACGACGGACAGCAGTTGCTCGTCGTCGGTCAGCCGCCAGCGGCCGAAGCCCTCGCCGAGGTCGGCGTTGAGATCGATCATGCTCTCTCCTGGTCAGGCCACGCGGTACTGCTCGTCACGGGCGTCGGTCAGGAACATCTGTCCCGGTGCGTGGGTGAGGGCGAACGGCGGGCGGGAGGCCATCACCGCGGCCTGCGGGGTCACACCGCAGGCCCAGAACACCGGGATGTCGTCCGGTTCGGCGTCCACCGGCTCCCCGAAGTCGGGGCGTCGGAGGTCGTCGATGCCCAGTCCCGACGGATCGCCGCAGTGTACGGGGCTGCCGTGCACCGCCGGGAGCAGACTGCTCTCCCGGATCGCCGCCGCCAGGTGCTCCGGCGGCACCGGCCGCATGGACACCACCAGCGGGCCGTGCAGCCGTCCCGCCGGACGGCACGGGCGGCCCGTCACGTACATCGGTACGTTACGCCCCTGTTCGACATGGCGGATCGGTACACCGGCCCCGGACAGCGCCCACTCGAACGTGAAGCTGCACCCGATGAGGAACGACACCAGGTCGTCCCGCCAGTACCCGCGCACGTCCGTCGGCTCGTCCACCAGCTCGCCGTCCCGCCACACCCGGTAGCGCGGCAGGTCGGTGCGCAGGTCCGCGCCCTCGGCCAGCACGGTCGTCCAGGAGCCGGCGTCGGTGACGTCGAGGACGGGGCAGGGCTTGGGGTTGCGCTGGCAGAACAGGAGCATGTCGTACGCCCAGTCCGCCGGCACCGAGATCAGGTTGACCTGGGTGTGGCCCGCGGCGACACCCGCCGTGGGGCCGGTCAGGCCCTCCCGGAAGCGGGACCGGGCGGTGCTCGGGCTCCACGCGCGCGCGTGCTCGTCGACGAGGGTCACAGGGCGGTCCTGCACGATGATCGGGCGCTTCACTCCAGTTCCCTTCCACGCGTCTCCGGCAGCCCCAGCAGCGCCAGGGCCGCGATGCCGTACCCGATCGCGCCGAAGACCAGGGCCCCGCCCACGCCCCAGCTGTCGGCGAGGAAGCCGACCGTGGTGGGGAAGACGGCGCCGACGGCACGCCCGGTGTTGTACGTGAAGCCCTGCCCCGTCCCGCGCACGGCCGTCGGGTACAGCTCGCTCAGGTAGGACCCGAAGCCGCTGAAGATGGCCGACATGCAGAAGCCGAGCGGGAATCCGAGGATCAGCAGCAGGGTGTCCGCGCCGCTGGGGATGTTGGCGTACGCCAGGATGCAGACCGCCGACAGCAGGGCGAACAGCCAGATGTTGCGGCGCCGGCCCAGCCGGTCGGTGAGGTGCCCGCCGGTCAGATAGCCGAGGAAGGCGCCGGAGATCAGGAACGTCAGATAGCCGCCCGTGTTGACCACCGACAGACCGCGCTCGCTCTTGAGGTACGTCGGCACCCAGGTCGCCAGCGTGTAGTAGCCGCCCTGGACGCCTGTGGAGAGCAGGCCCGCGAAGATCGTCGTGCGCAGCAGGCGGCCCCGGAAGATCGCCGCGAAGGAGCCCTTGCCGGCGTTGCGCTCGCGCGCGGCGACCGCCGTCGGCGCGTCCTGCACGCGGCGCCGCATCCACACCACGAGCAGGGCGGGCAGGGCGCCCGTCCAGAACATCACGCGCCAGGCCACGTCGTCGCCGAAGAACGAGAAGACGAGCGTGTACATGATCGCCGCCAGGCCCCAGCCGACGGCCCAGGAACTCTGGATCGCACCCAGGGTGCGGCCCCGGTGCTTCGCGCTCGCGTACTCGGCGACCAGGATCGCCCCGACGGCCCACTCGCCGCCGAAGCCGAGACCCTGGAGGGCGCGGAAGAGCAGCAGCGTCTCGTAGGTGGTCGCGAAGCCGCAGGCCACGGTGAAGACGGCGTAGGTGATGACCGTGATCATCAGGGCCTTGACCCGGCCGATCCGGTCGGCCAGGACACCCGCGAGGGCGCCGCCGACCGCGGAGGCGACCAGCGTGACGGTGGTGAACAGGCCGGTCTGGCCGCTGTCCAGGCCGAAGTAGGCGGCCAGCGCGACCATGCTGAGCGGCAGCGTGAAGTAGTCGTAGGAGTCCAGGGCGTAGCCGCCGAAGGCCCCGGCGAAGGCGCGGCGCCCGCGCGGTCCCAGGGTGCGCAACCAGCCCAACGCGCCGTCGGAGGACGCCTGTTCGGTTGCCGGGGGATGGGTGTCGGTGGAGGGGGCCTGTGGTGGAGGGGTCGTGCTCATGGGCACCTCGCAGTGGGATGACGGAGGGTGCTGGGGACTGAGCCGTGCCGTGCGGGATGGTGCTGAGCCGAGCAAGGTACTCAGCAAGGTAGAGGATCGTTGAACGATCCCTCAATACCCCTGTTGTTTCGTTCTCGTGTCTGCGGTTGAATTCCGGCATGGCAGAGCAGCTGGCGGGGCTGTCCGACGACCGCGCCCTCCTGGGCCGCACCAGCACGGCGGAACGTGTCGCGGACATCCTCAGAAGCCGTATCGCGGAGGGCTATTTCCCGCCGGGGACCCGGCTGTCGGAGGACAGCATCGGCGGTGCTCTCGGCGTGTCCCGCAACACGCTGCGCGAGGCGTTCCGGCTGCTCACCCACGAGCGCCTGCTGGTCCACGAACTGAACAGGGGGGTGTTCGTCAGGGTCCTGACCGTCGAGGACGTCGAGGACATCTACCGCACGCGCACCCTCGTCGAGTGCGCCGTCGTGCGCGGCCTGGGGCAGCCGCCGTACGCGCTGGGCAACCTCACCGAGGCCGTGGAGGAGGGGCAGCGGGCAGCGCGCGAAGGTGACTGGAAAGCGTTGGGTACCGCCAACATCCACTTCCACCGGGAACTGGTCGCCCTCGCTGGCAGCGAGCGCACCGACGAGCTGATGCGCAGCGTCTTCGCCGAACTGCGCCTCGCCTTCCACGTCGTCGACGACCCGCGCCGGCTGCACGAGCCCTACCTCGCCCGCAACCGGCAGATCCTCCGGGCGCTCGAGGCCGGCGACAGGGTGGAGGCGGAGGAACTGCTCGCGGTGTATCTGGCCGACTCAAGGGAACGGATCGTCGAGGTGTACCGGCGGCGGGTGGGCGACGATCCCTCCGGCGGCTGAGACTTCCCGCCGCGGCTCTCGCGGGCACGGCCGAGGCGCCCCGCCGGATTCCGGCTGAACCTCCCGGGCGGCCTGCCGGGGGTCTCGCGCCGCTGTGACGTGGGTCGCTTCTGCGTCGTTTGGGTCGATGTCAGACCGAGGACCTAGTCTGTGCAGCGTGACTTCGCCTGCATCGACGGACCGTGTTCCGCCCCAGCTCAGCGCGGGGCCGCGCCCCGCGCCGGGCCCGGCCGCCGACGAGGGACTGGCGCGGCGGCTGCGCGCGCTCGCCTGCACCGCACCGATCCACGACCTCGACGCACGCAAGGCCAACCTCGCCGGCGAGTACTCGGTCTACGGCATGGCGGAGATCGCCCTCGCGGCGATCGACCTGGTCACCCTGAACATGGACTTCGACACCGGCGCCGACCACGACCAGATAGTCGCCCGCCTGATCCCGCGCATCGCCGCGCAGGCCCCCGGGCGGCAGGCCGAGGAGCACGAGCGCGTCGCAAGGTGGGTCCTGGAGAACCTGATCAACGTCGGCAGCGTCGACCGCGGCTTTCGCGCGGTGTACGGCACCTTCACCCCGGACGGCACGTACGTCCGCCGCGACTACGACTTCAAGCTGATCGAGGAGGTCCCCGGATACGGCGGCACGGTCTACCTCCGTACGACGGACGAGGCGGTCAACGTCCTCGTGGGCGCCCTCGACACCGACGTCACCAGCGCGCAGATCGCCGCCGAGGTCAAACTCGAGGTGCTCGTCCGCCGCGGTCGCCTGGCCGACGCCCAACTTGCCGCCGAACAGGCCCGCTACCGGACCGTGCAGTACTCGGAAACGCTGCGCAGGGCTCTGGAGGCGACCCGGCGCAACGTCCGCGCGGTGGACTGGCTCAACGCCGTGCCCGACATGATCGCCGAGGCCCTCGACCACGTCGCCGACCGCTACCGCCACGAGAACGCGATCCTCACCAACATCCGCAGGGCCCGCGACGAGATCGAGGACGCGGAGAACAAACGACGGGCCGCCGAACTCGTCGACATCGTCAAGGACTGCATCCGCCGCCACACGCAGTTGCAGGCCCGGCTGCTGGAGGCCGGACCGCTGTTCCGCGCCGAGCAGGACCGGCAGGCCTTCGCCACCCCCATGACCTCCTCGGGGACGGACCTCTACGGCCATCTCGTCGCGCCCCTGCTGCCGTTGCCGCTGGAACAGGCGGTCCGGGTCACCGACGCGTTCTTCGCGCGCGGGACGGGACTGCGGACACCGGCGTCCGTGCGGGTGGGCGACCTGGTCGACCTGCTGCTGACGCCGCCGGTGGAGCGGGAGAACCTCGGCGCGGAGATGCCGGAGCCGGACCTCATCGCGACGCCCGACGACAGCCGCTTCAGCGAGGAGCAGCTGGCCGCCGCGAGGGAACTGCTGGACCTGCCCGCGGACGCGCCGCGGCGGCTCTCGGGGCTCCTCGCGGAGGCACGCGGGCGAGATCCCGAACTTCCCTACCTGGTGGCGCTGCTGGCGGTGCACGCGGCCAGCCCGGCGGTCGGCACCGCCTACCGGCAGGGCGAGGAGAAGCTGTTGTTCGCCGTGGACGACGGGACCGAACTGGACGATCCGGAGTTCGGCGGGGCCGACCTGATAGTGGGCATGGCGATGCTGGACGCGGCGGGGATGGCCGCGGACCGGACGGAAGCAGCATGAGCCGGACCCGGAATCGCAAGCACGAGCACCACCGCAGCAAGGAGCCGACACCGTGACCGAGCACGTCGACCGGAGTGAACCCGAGGCCGCCGCGCCGGCCTCCGCCGTCGTCACCCCCGCCGACGCCGCCGACGCGGCGCGGCTCGTCTCCTTCGGCCTCCAGCCCAGACTTCAGCCCGCGCGCGACCAGGAGTACGCGGACCTGCTGCGGCGCTACCGCGAGGACCCGCCTTTCGCGCGGCTCGCGGACGCCGTGGCCACCGGCCTGGGCCTGATCGTGCTGGAGGTGTCCCCGCGCGCGGGGATGGCCGTCACCGCCGCGGAGGACTCGGTGTTCGCCGTCCGCATGGGCGAGTACGCCCGTCGTACGTCCGCCGACTCCGGAGACCGGTTCCTGCACGGCCTCGCGCACCTCGCCGTCGCCGCCATGGCCTTCCCCCGGCCCGAGGACCTGGCCGACGACGGCTACATCGGCCGGGTCAGCGTCAACGGCGTCGACGCCTTCGTGCGCCAGGCCTGCCGCCGTCTGGAGGAGCGGGCGGAGCAGCAGGGCGAGAACACCGACCCCGCGACCGACGCGCCGGGCCTGGAGGCGGCCTGGCGGATCTGGGCCAGACGCAGCGCCGCCGGTGCCACCAAGGACGCCCGCCGGCTCGCCGGTTCGACGACCGGCATCGTCGGCAAGGCCGTCGCGTTCCTCACCGACTCCGGCTTCCTCCAGCGCACCGGCGACGACAGCGGCGGTACGTACCGGACCACCGCCCGCTACCAGCTCCAGGTCCGGGACATGGCGGGCAGCGCGGCCCTGGCCGAGCTGCTGGAACTGGGCGTCGTCCCGGTCACCGACGGCAGGCCGACGCTGTTGCCCCCCGAGGAGTCCGACGCCCTGGAACTGGTCGCCGACGCCGGACTGCCGTTCCACTCCTGAAGCCCCCAGGGGCGTCCGGAGCCTCCGGGAGCCTCCCAGGGCCTCCGGAAACTCCGCGGAGACCCAGAAGCTCCCGGATCCCGAAGCCGATACACCGATACACCGACCCACCGATACACCGACCCACCGATACACCGATCAACCGCATCTTCCGAAGACTTACGAGAGTCCGCCATGTACGAGCTGTCCCGGGTCCGCCTCTACTCGATCGGGCCTGCCGGTGCGCGCTACGCCGACACCGTGCTTGACCTGCGGGGCGTGGGTGAGGTCGTGCCCGATCCCGCCCCCACGCAGGCGGAGTTCTTCGAGGACGAGCCCGTCGGCCCGCCGCGCCGGCCCGCACCCGCGGGCGTGCTGTTCCTGGAGAACGGCGGCGGCAAGTCCGTCCTGCTCAAGCTGATCTTCTCGGTGATGCTGCCGGGCCACCGCAACACCCTCGGCGGCGCCAGCTCCGGCGTCCTGCGCAAGTTCCTGCTCGCCGACGACTGCGGCCATGTGGCGTTGGAGTGGCAGCACGTGCTGACCGGCGAGTGCGTGGTCGTCGGCAAGGTCAGCGAGTGGCGCGGCCGTCAGGTGTCCAACGACCCGCGGAAGTTCGCCGAGGCCTGGTACTCCTTCCGGCCCGGCCCCGGGCTCACCCTGGACAACCTCCCCGTCGCCGAGTCCACCGCCGTACGGCCGTCCGCCGAGGGCCAGTCGGGCGCGCAGGGCCGGCGGCGCACGATGAAGGGCTTCCGGGACGCGCTCACCGACGCGGGCAAGGCGTATCCGCACCTGGAGGTGCACTGGGAGGAGATCCACGACCGGTGGATCGAGCACCTCGGCGAGCTGGGCCTGGACCCCGAACTCTTCCGGTACCAGCGCGAGATGAACGCCGACGAGGGCGAGGCGGCCGGCCTCTTCGCGGTCAAGAAGGACTCCGACTTCACCGACCTGCTGCTGCGCGCGGTGACGGACACGCGGGACACCGACGGTCTCGCCGACCTCGTCAGCGGCTTCGGCAACAAACTGGGCCGACGCGCCGAGTTGATCGCCGAACGGGACTTCACCGCCGGCTCGGTGGACCTGCTCGGGCGGATCGTCCAGGCCGCCGACGCCCGGGCACGCGCGCGGGACATCCACACCGGGGCCGAGCGCCGCAACCGCACCCTCGCCCGCAGACTGTCCGCGCGCGGCCTGCGGGAGCGCACCCGCGCCGCCGACCTGGCCCAACGGGTCACGGCCGCCGCCTACGCCGTCACCCACTCCGAGAGCGCCCGCGAGCGCAGCGCGCTGATCGCCGCCGAACTCGCCTTCCGGCACGCCTCGCTGGCGCTCGCCGCCGCCGAGAAGTCGGCCGCCGCGCAGAAACGCGAACTCGCCGAGGCACGCACCCTGCACGCCGCCTGGCAGGCCGCCGAGGTCTCCCTGCGCCAGCGCGCCGCCGCCGACCGGGTGGCCCGGGTGTCCGCCGCCATCCAGGAGGCCGAGCGGGACGCCGCCCCGGCGCTCGCGGCCCGCGCCAAGGCCGCCGTCGACCTCGTCCGCGCCCTGCACGGTGCCGCCGGAAACGCCGAGACCCTCGCCAACGAGGAGGAGGAACGCTCCGCGGCCCTCCAGGAGGTCGGCGAGGCCGCGCACCGCGACGCCACGTCCGCCGCCACCGAGGCACAGCGCGCCCGCAGCGAGGCAGGACACCTGCGCCAGCGCCTCGCCGAGGTCGAGCAGGAGACCGCCGAAGCGGTGCGCGCCGGCTGGCTGGACGACAGCGCGCCCGACGCCGACCCCGCGCGCGCGGCCCTCGCCGCCAGCGACGCCGAGAAGAGCGCTGTCGCAGCCTGGGACACCGCCCGGGAGGTCTCGCGCAAGGCCGCCGAGCACGCGCGCGAGGCCGCTTCCGCCGAGTCCCGCGCCGAACTGACCGCGGCCCGCGCGGCCGACGCGGCGACGGGCGCGGCGCGGTCGTACGAGGCCGAGCGCCGGCTCGCCGAGGCCCTAGCGGGCGAGGAGCGGCTGGCCGAACTGCTGAGCGTGACCGGTGCCTCGACCCCGCGGATCATCCCGCAGCCGCGCCAGGAGGACGAGGCCGAGGGCACCGGACTCACGCCCGAGGACCTCGACCGCTACGCCGACGAGCTGCGCGAACTGCTCGACGACACGGTCTCCTCCGCCGAGCGGCAGCTGTTCGAGCTGCGGACCGCCGCCGCCGACGACGCCCGCATCCTCGGTGCGCTCGGCGACGGCGGACTGCTGCCGCCGGGCCCGGACGTGCTCGCCACCGTGGAGTACCTCGGCGAGCACGGCATCCCCGCCCTGCCCGGCTGGCGCTACCTCGCCCAGGCCGTCGACCCCGTCGACCACGCGCGGGTCCTCGCCGCCCGGCCGGAACTGGTCGACGGTGTGATCATCACCGACCCCGACTCGCACGCACGCGCGCGTGAAGCGCTCGGCGAGGCCGCCCTGCTGCCCCGGTCCGCCGTGGCCGTCGGCACCGCCGCCGCCCTCCTCGCCCCCACCCCGGCCCCCGGCACCGACAGCGGTGACGTCTTCCTCGTACCGCCGAACCCGGCCATGCACGACGAACACGCCGCCGACGAGGAACGGCAGACGCTGCGCGCGCGGGCCACGGAGCGGGACGAGGAGATCCGCCGGCTCGCGGCCCGCCTCGGCAAGGACCGGGAACTGGCGGCGCGGCTCTCCTCCTGGCGCACCGGCTGCGGCCGGGCGGCTCACCGAACTGGCGCGGGCCGCCGAGGAGGCGCGCGCGTTCGCCGAGGAGTCCGAGGCCGAGCTGGCCGAGGCACGGACCGTGCGCGCGGAGGCCGACGAGGCGGCCGCCGAGGCCGCGCAGGTGCGCGACGAGCGGCAGGAGACCGCCCAGAAGGCCCGGCGCGCCGCCGACGCCCTCGCCGGGCTCGCCTTCCGGCTGCGCGAGCGCGCCGGCTGGCAGGTCAAGCTGCGTGAACTCGCCGACGAGGCCGCCGAGTCCGAGGCGCGCGCCCAGGCCTGCCTGGAGCGCGCCCGCGCCGCCGACGAGGACCGCCGTGCCGCCCAGCGCGCCGCCGACGACTCCCGCCGCACCGCGCGTGCGCTGCGCGCCGAGCGCTCCGAGATCGCCGGCGCCCCCGATGACGTACCGGAGGACGAGCCGGGCGCGCCGAAGGCGTCCCTGCCCGCCCTGCGGGAGGCCTACCGGGCCGCCTCCCAGCTGTACGAGAAGGTCGGCGTCGGCGCCGACCTGCGGGCCGAACAGGCCCGGGCGGAAGGCGACGAGAGCGCGGCCCTGGCGGAACTGGACCGGCTGAGCAACAAGGTCCGCACGCGCGCGGAGCAGTTGCTCCAGTCACCGGACGGCTCCGACGGACCGTCCCGGCAGGCCGCCTCCGCCCGCGCGGAGGAGCTGGTCCAGCTCCTGGAGACGCGCGTGTCCACCGCGAGCGAGCAGCTCGGCCGGCTGCGCGGCGAGGCGGAACGGCACGCGCCGGAGGACGGCGACGCCCACACCGAACTGCCCGAGGAGCTCCAGCCGCGCGACGCCGACCACGCGCAGGCCCTGCTGCGCACCGCCACCACCGAACTCGCCTCCCGCACCGAGGCGTTGGCCCGGGCCAGGGAGGCACACGCCGAGCTGCGGGACGCCCACCGCGCCGCCGAGGACGCGGCCGGCGGCTTCGACGAGATCGCCGCCATGCTCCGCGACCTGCTGCGCGAGCACATCCCCGAGGAGGAACAGGAGGCGTCGGAGCCCTACCCCGGCACCCTGGAGGAGGCCCGCCAGTCCGCGGCCGAGGCCCGACGGTCGCTGCGCGGCTGCGCCGCCGACCTGTCCGCCGCCGAGGCCGCCGTCCGCGAGGCGAGCGACACCCTCGTCCGGCACGCCAACTCCACCCGGTACGAGCAGGTGCGCACCCCCGCACGGCAGCAGATCCGCGAACTGCCGGCCGCCGCGCTGCCCGAGCACGCCCAGAAGTGGGCGGACGCCTTCGCGCCCCGGCTCCGCGTCCTGACGGACGAGTTGGAGCAGCTGGAGCGCAACCGCGACTCGATCGTGGACCGGCTGCGCGGTCTCGTGGAGTCGGCTCTCGCCACCCTGCGCTCCGCCCAGCGGCTGTCCCGGCTGCCCGAGGGACTCGGCGAGTGGTCCGGGCAGGAGTTCCTGCGCATCCGCTTCGAGGAGCCCGACCAGGCCACGCTCACCGAGCGGCTCGGCGAGGTCGTCGACGAGGCCACCCGCGCCGCCGTCAAGAAGAACTCCGACCTGCGGCGCGACGGCATGTCCCTGCTGCTGCGGGGCGTCGGCGCGGCCCTTCAGCCCAAGGGCGTCGCCGTCGAGATCCTCAAGCCGGACGCCGTGCTGCGCGCCGAGCGGGTGCCCGTCGGGCAGATGGGCGACGTCTTCTCCGGCGGCCAGCTCCTCACCGCGGCCATCGCCCTGTACTGCACGATGGCGGCCCTCAGGAGCAACGACCGGGGCCGCGACAAGCACCGTTACGCCGGCACGCTGTTCCTCGACAACCCCATCGGCCGGGCCAACGCGACCTACCTTCTGGAACTCCAGCGCGCGGTCTCGGACGCCCTCGGCGTGCAGCTCCTCTACACCACGGGCCTCTTCGACACGACGGCACTGGCCGAGTTCCCGCTGGTCATCCGCCTGCGCAACGACGCCGACCTCCGGGCCGGCCTGAAGTACATCAGCGTGGAGGAACACCTGCGCCCGGGGCTGCCACAGGCCTCCTCCGGCGAAGCGGGGCACAGCGAGATCACGGCGACCCGGATGTACAGGCGCGCGGCGCCGAGCGCCCCGTAGCCGCACGGCAGGGGGAACTGCCGCCCCGACCCTGGCCGGTCACGCAGTTCCCCCGCCCCTGGACCGTCCGCGCGTCCTCCCGCAGGAGATCCGCGCACTTCTCGCCGATCACCATCGTCGTGATGCACGGATTGACCGCGACCAGGTCGGGCATGACCGACCCGTCCGCGACGCGCAGCCCTTCGACCCCCTTGACCACCGGCAGCGCTCCCGCGCCGACGGTGGCTTCCCCGCCCTGTACGAACGCGACGGCCGCACGACCGCCGTGCTCTCCGTCGACCGTCCACGCCCCTTCATGCGGGCACGGCGCGCACTGGCGGCAGAGGAGGGACGGACGAGGCCAGGGGCGGCATGACCGACTGCCCGCGCGGACACCTCGGGAGCGAGACCGGTGTGGCCGGCGCGCTGAGCGGCGTGTCTCGGGAGACCTGTCCCAGGTTTCAGGAGTGGGACAGCTGGCCGGCGCCGCTCCGCCGACGTATCCGCTCCTGCGCGCGCTCGGCGGTCCGCTCCTGCCGACGTGCCCGGCGACGCTCGCGGCGCAATGCTCGCGCGGTGCTGCTCGGCGTCGACACGACGCCGTTGCGCTGGTTCCACACCTGGCGGGTCACCCAGACGTCCAGTGCCCCCCAGGTGGCCACCACAGTGCTGATCACGCTGCTGATGACCATGGGTAGCGCCAGCCAGGATCCGGCCAGCGTGCACAGGAAGGCGACCATGGCCTGAAGCAGTGTCACGGCGATGAAGAGCACCGCCCGCACCGCCGACCTGCGGACCGGGTCCGGAAGCCGACGCCGACGGGCCGGCTCCTCCACCCACAACGGCCGGTACACGGCCTGTTCCTGGTTGGTGCGAGACGCGCCGACGTGCTCGGCCGCCCCGGTTCGACCGGTGCCCCGGGCCGTGCCCTCGGCCGTGTCGCCGACAGCCGCCCCGGCCGCCGGCAGACCACTCCGCCTCGTCAGGCTGCGCCCCTGCGCCGGAATGCCGCGATCCGGTGCTTCGGGTTCGCGCAATGCCGTACTGCGCGCAGCCGTGCCGTCCTCGGGCGCCTTGCGCCGCTCCGCCGTGCCCATCAACGTGTCACTCCCCACCGCCGGCAGACTGCTTGCCCCCGGCTCCAAGAACCGGCCCCTCAACGGCTGCCCGGCTTGCGCTCTTTTACGCCGCCCAGGTGCGGCATGCGGCACGTGTGGCCGATTCCGCCCCCAATTCCCAATGAGTAGGACGACCGACCCGCCCTGAAGATTCCCGAACTGCGAAAAATTCTGGCCAACTCCTCCACGACGCCGATCGGATCCGGCAACACTCGGATGCCCTGGTTCCGGGAGGCAATCTCCCGCAATGGGCGGACAACTCCCCCTGCACCGACGGTTATGCGGACGTTCAGATTCCGGACGCCTCTTCGAGTTGACCGCGCGTCGGTAGTAGGCTCGCGCCGTTTGTTGACGCACATGCGTACCCCCTGCCGGTGGGGGTTCGAGCTGGGGGAGTCCATGCGCTTTCGCGGGAAGTCGATCCGCCGGAAGATCGTGGCGCTGCTGCTCGTGCCACTGGTGTCCCTGACCGCCCTCTGGGGCTTCGCCACGGTGCTCACGGGCCGCGAGGCAAGCCGCCTGTTCACGGTGTCGAATCTCGTGGAGAAGGTCGGCTACCCCGTCGAGGACACCGTCCGAATCGCCCAGCAGGAACGCCGCCAGACCCTCGTCTACCTCGCCGACCCCCGCGCCTCCGACGCGCTGTCCGCTCTGCGCCGCACCCGGACCGCCACGGACGAGGCGCTCGCGGAGATCCGCACCAACGCCAAGGACCCCGACGTACACGAGGTGCTGGACCAGGACGACAGCGAGAGCCTGACAGCGGTCCTCGACGCCTTCGACGGCCTCGACTCCCTGCGCCGAGGCGTCGAGGAGGGGACCGTGACCCGCGCCCAGGCGCTGGATCTCTACAACCGCCTGATCGACCCCTGCTACACCCTGCTCGCCACACTGGACGTCGTCGACAGCGTGGAGATGGACAAGCAGTACCGGGCCCTCGTCAGCGTCGCCCGCGCCCGCGAGCTGCTCTCCCAGGAGGACGCCCTGCTCGGCTCCGCCCTGGTCGTGGGCCGGGTCACCCGCGACGAGATCCGTGCCATCTCCGATCTAGAGGCCCAGCGCGACGTCGTCTACGACATCAGCCTCGCCCAACTGCCCGTCGCGGAGCGCGAACGCTACGAGCGCTTCTGGAAGAACGGCACCACCGCCCCCCTGCGCACGGCGGAACAGGCGGTCGTCTCCACACAGCCCGGCAAGATGCCCCGCGGGGTCACCGCCAAGACCTGGGACATCGCGGCCGCGAACGTCCTCGACGAACTCGGCAACCTGGACGAACAGGCCAACGACCGCTACCAGGACCGCGTCCGCCCCGTGGCGATCGAGGTGATCGTCAAGGCGGTCGTGGCCGGCGTCTTCGGCCTCATCGCCCTGCTCGTCTCCCTCGTGCTGTCCGTGCGCATCGGCCGTGGGCTCATCCGCGACCTGCGCCAACTGCGCCTGGAGGCCCACGAGGCGTCCGGCGTCCGGCTGCCCAGCGTCATGCGCCGACTCTCCGCGGGCGAACAGATCGACGTCGAGACCGAGGCTCCGCGGCTGGAGTACGACAAGAACGAGATCGGCGAGGTCGGCCAGGCCCTCAACACCCTCCAGCGCGCCGCGGTCGAGGCCGCCGTCCGACAGGCCGAGCTGCGCTCGGGCGTCTCCGAGGTCTTCGTCAACCTCGCCCGCCGCAGCCAGGTCCTGCTGCACAAGCAGCTCACCCTGCTCGACACCATGGAGCGCCGCACCGAGGACACCGAGGAACTCGCCGACCTCTTCCGCCTCGACCACCTCACCACCCGCATGCGGCGGCACGCCGAGGGCCTGGTGATCCTCTCGGGCGCAGCCCCCTCCCGGCAGTGGCGCAAGCCCATCCAGCTGATGGACATCGTGCGCGCCGCCGTCGCCGAGGTGGAGGACTACGAGCGCATCGAGGTCCGGCGCCTCCCGCGCGTCGCCGTCACCGGTCCGGCTGTCGCGGACCTCACGCACCTCGTGGCCGAACTCCTGGAGAACGCCACGGTGTTCTCCCCGCCGCACACCGCCGTCCAGGTCCTCGGTGACCGGGTCGCCAACGGCTTCACCCTCGAGATCCACGACCGTGGCCTCGGCATGGCGCCCGAGGCGCTCCTGGACGCCAACCTCCGGCTCGCCGAGACGCCCGAGTTCGAACTGTCCGACACCGACCGGCTGGGCCTGTTCGTGGTCAGCAGGCTGGCCCAGCGGCAGAACGTCCGCGTCTCCCTTCAGCCCTCCCCGTACGGCGGCACGACCGCGGTCATCTTCATCCCCGACGCGCTCCTCACCGACGATGTCCCCGACACGAACGGCATCGGCTTCCGGCTCGACCGCCCCCGGCCTCCGAAGGAGACCGAGCCCGCCAGGAGCCGCAGGTCCGCGCTCGCCCAGACACCGGTGCCGCTCCCCGGCCCGCCCGCGCTGCTGGACGGGCGGTCGAGCTGGAGGCCCCGGTCGACCTGGACGCCTTCGCCGGCTTCGCGGTCCCGCTGGACGACGACAGTGGTGAGCGGGGCGGCCTGTTCCGTCCGGGCCGGTCCCTCACCCGCACGCAGGACGGGCCGGCTGCCGACCCCGTCGAGCCGCGCCGCCGGCTGTCCGACCTCCGCAACGAACCGGACCTTCCCGCGACGGGCGACCCCGCCGATCCCGTGCCCCTGCCCAGCCGACGGACGCCGAAGCTGGTCAGCTCGCACGGTCGCCCGGTCACCGACCAGCGGTCCCGTCGCGCGGAGGCGGGCGAGGAGGTCCCGTCGTGGCCGACCGGTCGCCGCCCGGAGCAGGACGGCCCGGCCCCGCTGCCTTCCCGCCGCCGCGGCGCGACGCCCCAGATTCCCCGGAGCACCGGTTCCGCCGAGCGCTCCGGCGACGGCGATGCCGCCGAACAGCCGTCGCAGCCACCGGCCCTGCCGACCCGCAGCCGGCCGTCCGGCCGGGGCGAGGAGACGGCCGACCTCACGCGCGACGCGCCCCACCGCGGCGCGGAGCCGGCCCCGGGCGGCCCTGAGGGCCCCACCGGCACGTCCGGCAGCGCGCCCCATGACACCGGCTCGGGTACGGGCGCCCTGCCCCGCCGCGTACGGCAGGCGAACCTGGCCCCACAGCTGCGCCAGGGCCCCGAGCGACCCGCCGAGGACCGCTCGGAACCCGCTGACCGGGACGCCGACGAGGTCCGCAGCCGCATGGCCTCCCTCCAGCGGGGCTGGCAGCGCGGCCGTGCGGAGAACACCGCGGACGACGATGCCCACAGCGGCACGGCACCATCACCAAAGAACAAGGGGGACGGTCGATGACCGCACCGAAGACGACCGGCCACACCACGACCGACAACGGCCAACTGAACTGGCTTCTCGACGACCTCGTCGACCGCGTCGCCGGCATCCGCAAGGCCGTCGTGCTCTCCGGCGACGGCCTGGCGACCGGAGCGTCCCAGGACCTGACCCGGGAGGACAGCGAGCACCTGGCCGCCGTCGCCTCCGGCTTCCACAGCCTGGCCAAGGGCGTCGGCCGCCACTTCGAGGCCGGCAGCGTCCGCCAGACCGTCGTCGAGCTGGACGAGGCCTTCCTGTTCGTCACCGCCGCCGGTGACGGCAGCTGCCTCGCCGTCCTCGCGGACGCCGACTCGGACGTCGGACTGGTGGCCTACGAGATGACGCTCCTGGTGAAGCGGGTCGGCGCACATCTGGGTACTGCCCCGCGCACCGATCTGCCCTCGGGCGGGTAGTGGGATGGTATGAGGACAGACGGTCAGGGAAGAAGCCACTGGTTCGACGACGAGGCCGGACCGGTCGTCCGTCCGTACGCCATGACGCGGGGCCGCACCACCAGTGCGGTCCAGCACCGTCTCGACCTGATCGCGGTCGTCGTGGCCGAACCCCACGCCGACGACCCGGACGCGGACCTCGCGCTGTCCCCGGAGCACGTCGACATCGTGGACCTGTGCCGGGACGCCCCCCAGTCGGTCGCCGAACTGGCCGCCGGACTCGACCTGCCCATCGGCGTGGTGCGGGTCCTTGTCGGAGATCTCGTGAACGCCGAATTCGTCCATGTGAACAGGCCCGTACCCCCGGCCGAGCTGCCGGACGAGAGTGTTCTGCGCGACGTGATCGACGGCCTCCGAGCGTTGTGAGCAGCGCGGAAGCGGGGTGAGGACGTGACAGGCAGGCAGTTCTGGGTGGACCGGGGCGGCATCTTCACGCACATCGTCGGCGGGATCCGGTTCCTGGAGCCCATGACCGTCTCCACCCTCTCCCGGCGCCGCCGTGTCCCGCCGTACGGCATGGCGGCACGCGCCGACGGCACCGTCGTCGAACGCGGCGGCAGCGACAGCGGCTGCGTGGACGTCGGCCCCGGCGACGTCCACGTCATCGAGACCCCGGCGGCGGCTACGGTCCACCGCCCACGACCCCATCGAGCAGGAGAAGCAACCGATGATCTTCGGGCGTTCTGAGCGCGGCAAGCCCCCGGTCGAGCCCGTCACGCTCAAGATCCTGGTGGCAGGCGGATTCGGCGTGGGCAAGACGACCCTCGTCGGTGCCGTCAGCGAGATCAGGCCGCTGCGCACCGAGGAGTTCCTCACCGAGGCGGGCCGGCCGGTCGACGACACCACGGGCGTCGAGCGCAAGCACACGACCACCGTCGCGATGGACTTCGGCCGCATCACCCTGCGCGAGGACCTGGTGCTGTACCTGTTCGGTACGCCCGGACAAGAGCGGTTCTGGTTCATGTGGGACGAGTTGTCCGAAGGTGCCCTCGGTGCGATCGTGCTCGCCGACACCCGCCGCCTGGAGGACTGCTTCGCCGCAGTCGACTACTTCGAACGGCGTTCCATCCCCTTCCTCATCGGCGTCAACTGCTTCGAGGAAGCGGCCCGTTACCCCGTCGAGGACGTACGTCGCGCCCTCGACCTCGACGAGGCCGTACCGGTGCTGCTGTGCGACGCCCGCGACCGGAGTTCGGTGAAGGACGTACTGGTCGGTGTCGTCCAGCACGCCATGGACCACGACGCCGGCCGCCGGCAGACCGTCACCACCTGAGCCGCGCGCACGGCCCGTACCCCCGCCGACCGGGGTACGGGCCGCGGCTCAAGGAGACGCACGCGCGCGTGGCGGGCCCGGGCTATCCCTGGCCGTCCTCCAGCCACCCGAAGCTCTTCTCCACGGCCTTGCGCCAGTTGCGGTACTCGCGGTCCCGGACCGACGCCTCCATCGTCGGCGTCCACTCGGCGTCCTTTTGCCAGTGGGTCTTCAGTTCGTCGAGGTCGTTCCAGACACCCGTGGCCAGCCCGGCCGCGTATGCCGCGCCCAGGCAGGTCGTCTCGGAGACCCGGGGCCGGATCACGGGCACCCCGAGGACGTCCGCCTGGTGCTGCATGAGCAGGTTGTTCTTCGTCATGCCCCCGTCCACCTTCAACGTGGTGATCCGCACCCCGGAGTCCTGGTACATCGCGTCGACGACCTCACGCGTCTGCCAGCTCGTCGCCTCCAGTACGGCACGCGCGAGATGTGCCTTCGTGACGTACCGGGTGAGCCCGGTGACGACTCCGCGCGCGTCGGAGCGCCAGTAGGGAGCGAACAGGCCGGAGAACGCGGGCACGATGTACGCGCCGCCGTTGTCGTCGACGCTCGCCGCCAGCGTCTCGATCTCGTCCGCCGTGCGGATGATGCCGAGCTGGTCGCGGAACCACTGAACGAGCGCGCCCGTTATGGCGATCGAACCCTCCAGACAGTAGACCGCCGCCTCCCCGCCGATCTTGTACCCCATCGTCGTCAGCAGCCCGTTCTTCGACGGCACCGGCCGGGTGCCGGTGTTGAGCAGCAGGAAGCTGCCCGTCCCGTACGTGTTCTTCGCCGTCCCCACGTCGTAGCAGGCCTGCCCGAACACCGCCGCCTGCTGGTCGCCCAGCGCCGAGGCGACCGGCACACCGGAGAGTCGGCCCACCGCCGTGCCGTAGATCTCGGCGGAGGACCTGATCTCCGGCAGGACCGCCTCGGGCACGTTCATCGCGGCGAGGATGGAGGCGTCCCACTGGAGCGTCTCCAGGTTCATCAGCATGGTGCGCCCGGCGTTCGTCACGTCCGTCACATGTCGGCCGCCGTCGACGCCGCCGGTGAGGTTCCAGATGAGCCAGGAGTCGATCGTTCCGAAGGCGATCTCGCCGCGCTCGGCGCGGTTCCTGAGGCCGGGCACGTTGTCGAGCAGCCAGGCCGCCTTGGGGCCCGAGAAGTAGCTCGCCAGGGGAAGCCCGGTCTGCTCGCGGAAGCGGTCCTGCCCGTCGGTGCCGCCCAGTTCTCTGCAGAGCGCGGCGGTCCGGGTGTCCTGCCACACGATCGCGTTGTGCACGGGCTTGCCCGTGGCCCGGTCCCACAACACGGTCGTCTCACGCTGGTTGGTGATGCCGAGCGCGCTGATCCGGTCCGCGCGCAGGCCGGCCCGGGCGATCGCCCCGGCGACCACCGCCTGCACCTTGGACCAGATCTCGGTGGCGTCGTGTTCCACCCAGCCGGGCCTGGGGAAGATCTGCCGGTGCTCGCGCTGGTCGACGGCGACGACGGCGCCGTCGCGGTCGAAGATCATGCAGCGGCTGGAGGTGGTGCCCTGGTCGATCGCGGCGACGTACTTCTCGGCGTTGTCCGTCATGGCTACCCCTTGGGCTGGGTTCAGAAGGCGACGTTGTGGAGAAGGCCCGAGAGCACTCCGCCGATCAGCGGACCGACGACGGGGATCCAGGCGTGGCCCCGGTCGGAAGTGCCCGTGTTCGGGACGGGCAGGAACGTGTGCACGATGCGTGGACCGGGATCCCGTGCCGGGTTGACGGCGTAGCCGGTCGGCCCGCCGAGCGAGAGGCCGATCCCCACGACGAGCAGGGACACGATCAGCACGAGGGTGCCGGACTCGCCGAGCCCCTTCGTCAGACCGAAGGCGAGGATCGGCAGGACGAGCGCGATCGTCGGGATGATCTCGGTGATCAGGTTGGCGACCGGATTCCGGATCTCGGGGATGGTCGAGAAGACGCCGAGGGTCGGTGTCGGCTCCTCGGTGGTGCCGGTCTGCCGTACGTTCGCCTGGAACTGGGCCAGGTGGACCAGGTACGCGAGGACGGCACCGATCACGGCACCGATCACGGCGCCGAGCATCTGGCCGAGGAGATGGACCCAGACCCTGCCCCATGCGCCCGTGTCGACCGCGATCCCGAGGGTGACGGCCGGATCGAGATGCCCGCCGGACAGCGGCGCAGCGGTGTACGCCCCCGTCGGCACACCGAACCCCCAGCCGAAGGCGATCACGGCTCACCCCGAGGCCCGCGCCTTGGAGTGTCCGAGCGTGACGGCGGCGCAGACGCCGGCGCCGAACAGGATGAGAACGGCGGTACCGGTGGTCTCGCCGACGAGTATGTCCGCGTTGCTCATGGCGGCTCCTGGGCCCGGCCCGGGGGATGACCCCGGCGCTCCGTGCAGGGTGCGGTTCCCGTGGCTGCTCCAGCCAGGGCAGGGAGGTCCCGCGCCCCGCCCGGCGTCCGTGACGAGCGTGCCGTCGAAGCCGGATCGCCCTGGGGACAGGAGGCCGTGAGGGCATGGAGCCCTTGTTGCGCTACGCCTGGATACGCCGAGAATGTACGGCGATGTCGGCCGACAACGGGAAGTGTTCACCGGCGTCCAGGGAGCGTCAAGGAGGGCGACGGCAATGGTTGGGGAGCGCGGGTACGGAAGGTCCGCGCAACGGCCGGTATCCCGCCGGACTCCGCACGCGTGACGTCACGGGAGCTTGCCACCGTCATGTGAGAAGTGAGGGAGGCCCTACACGGCGGCCCTCGGAGCCCTGACGACGACCCTGGCCCGGACGGACGTCCGCCGTGGCCCCGTCGCTCCGGCGCGTTCCTCCGGACAGGCAGGAGGCCCACTGAGGCCCCCCGCAGGCCGCCCGGCGGACCTCCCCTTCGCCCTGAAGGCCCCTCAGCCCGCGCCTGGCTCGGCCCCCACCGAACCCGCTGCCGCGACCGACGACACCCCTCGCCGGACCTCGTGCCCCGGCAGTCCCGCCTGCCCCAGCACCCAACTGGCCCCGCGCAGCGCCTTCGCGGCCTTCTTGAGCGGGGCCAGACAGGCCGCAGCCTGACGGTGATCCGTGACGCCGCCCGGCACGCACAGGACCGTGGCCAGCGACAGCGTGACCGGAAGGCCACCCGCCGACCAGGGCGCGTCCAGCACCGAGGCAGCCAGCGGAGCCAAGCCCTCCGGATCGGTCAGGACCAGGAAGTCGTCCCCGCCGATGTGTCCCACGCGCGTGTTGCCGGATGCCGCGAACTGAAGCGCCCGCCCCACCGCGCGGATCAACTCGTCGCCGGCGGCGAACCCGACGCCGTCGTTGACCTGTTTGAAGTGGTCGACGTCCAGCCAGCTCAGGGCGAAGGACCGGCCGTCCGCGATGCGCCGGTCCACCTCACCGGTGATCGCGTCCGAACCGGGCAGCCGCGTCAGCGGATTGAGCCCCGCCGCCTCCTCGACCCGGGACTCGGCGAGCGCCCGCACGAGGTCGGCCAGCCGGACGACGCCCACGCACCGCCCGTGGCGGTCGACGACGGCGACATCGTCGGAGGTGCGGTCCCGGTCGCCGTCCGCGACCACGTCCAGCACCTCCCACGCCGTGGCGTCGATGCCGACCGCCCGGGGCGGATCACCGAGCTTGGCCGCGGGCCGGTCGGTGTACAGGGCGTGTCCGTAGCGGGCCGACATCGACAGCAGGAAGCGCGAGCGGTGCAGTGAGCGGACAGGCACCCCCGCGCGGTCCACGAGCAGCACCCCGGACACGTCGGGCGAGCCGGTCAGCAGCGCCCGGACCTGACCGGCGGAGGCGGTCGCGGGCAGGAGCGCCGCCGGCCGCACGAACTCCCGCACCGACGGGCCCGAACGGGGCGCCGAGACGCCGTCGGGGGAGCGCGGAGGCAGGTAGACGTCCGCCGCGGGCAGTCGGGCCGGAGGCGCGAACAGCTCCCCCTGGGCGAGCTGCGCACCGGCCGACAGCGCCGTCGCGCACTGCAACTCGGTCTCCACCCCCTCGACCCCCAACAACGCCCCCAGTTCGTCGCACAGCGTCCGCATCGCCCGTACCGCCGCCGGTCGGGTCAGCAGGGACGCATCGAGTTTCACCAGGTCGGGCGCGATGTCCGTCAGCAGCCGCAGCGGAAGGTCCCCGTCGCCGACGCCGTCCGCGCTGATCCGGAAGCCCTGCTCCCGCAGTCCGGCCAGCGCCTCCAGCAGCGCGGGCTGCGGCACGTGGGTGTACGGCGGCACGACGTCGAGCGTCACCTCCCACGGCAGCCGGCCCGCCTCGCGCACCGCGTCGTACAACGGGGTGAGCCCGCCGAGATCGGCCAGAGTGCCGGCGAACACGTTGACATGCAGCGGCAGCAGCGTCTCCCTGAGCACCGCGGACCGGATCGCCAAGACGGCCACCCGGCTGTCGAGTTCGGGGTCCCGCCGGGCCTGCGCAAGAATGTCGCCGCTCTCCGGGCGGGCGAGTATCTCCAGCCCCGCCACCGCTCCGGTGGCCAGATTGACCACCGGCTGGAAGGCGAAGCGGAGAGTATCCGTCCATGAGCGCACGGCAGCATGATGGCGCTACCGACGTCTGCCCAGGCCCAGTTCATAAGACGTTCACGCAGGCTTCCGAGCTGGTCACACACCGTACGAAGCGCACGGAGGGACCGGGGTACGGCGACGGCTTGTCCTCCTGGCTCGCCCACGGCCCTCCGGCGGGCAACGACCGTCACCTCACCTCACCTCACCGCGACCACCGCCGAGCCGTGCCCGAACAGCCCCTGGTTCGCGGTGATGCCCACGCGCGCGTCGGCCACCTGACGTTCGCCCGCCCGACCTCTCAACTGCCAGGTCACCTCGCAGACCTGGGCGAGTGCCTGGGCGGGAACCGCTTCCCCGAACGAGGCCAGCCCGCCGCTCACGTTCACCGGTACACGACCGCCCAGCGCCGTGACGCCCTCCCGCAGCAGCTTGGCGCCGTCACCCTGCGCACACAGGGCGAGATCCTCGTACCACTGCAACTCCAGAGCGGTGGACAGGTCGTAAACCTCGGCCAGGGAGATGTCCTCGGGCCCGATCCCGGCCTCCTCGTAGGCGGCCGTGGCGATCGACGCCCGGAACGCCTGCCCGGCCGGCTCCATCGCCGCCGCGGAGTCGGTGGCGATGTCCGGCAGGTCCAGCACGGTATGGGGATAACGTGGCGTGACCGTGGACACCGCGCGGATCCGCACCGGGTCCGCCGCCCCGTGCCGCCGCGCGAACTCCAGGCTGGAGAGCACCAGGGCCGCCCCGCCGTCCGAGGTCGCGCAGATGTCGAGCAGCCGCAGCGGATCGGAGACCACGGCGGAGGCGGCGACCTCGTCGGCGGTGACCCGCTTGCGGTAGCGCGCGTAACGGTTCAGCGCGCCCATGGCGGAGTTCTTCACCTTGACCTGGGCGAAGTCCTCGGCCGTGTCCCCGTGCACCGCCATGCGCCGACGCGCGTACAGCCCGAAGTACGTCGGATTCGTCGCGCCGAGCACCCGGAACCGCAACCAGTCAGGGTCGTCCGGCCGGTCGCCGCCCGCGGGCCGGAAGAACCCCTTGGGCGCGGCATCCGCCCCCACGACGAGCACGACGTCCGACAGACCGGCGAGGATCTGCCCGCGCGCCGCGTCGATCGCCTGGGCGCCGGAGGCGCACGCCGCGTACACGCTCGTCACCCGGGCGCCCTGCCAGCCCAGGGCCTTGGCGAAGGTCGCCCCGGCGACATATCCGGGGTAACCGCCACGCACTGTGTCCGCGCCCACGATCGAGCCGATGTCCCGCCAGTCCAGGCCGGCGTCGGCCAGTGCCGCGCGCGCCGCCACCACGCCGTACTCGACGAAGCCGCGCCCCCACTTGCCCCAGGGGTGCATGCCCACGCCGAGCACCGCCACCTCCGTCGTCATGCCCTCACCCCCGTCGGCCGCCAAAACCAGGTCGTCCAGGTGGTCTCCGCGTCTTCACCGAGCACGCCGGGAACGACCTCCACCTCCATGCCCACCGCCAGATCGGCGACGGTGACCCCGGGAACCGCCTGTCCCAGCACCACCATCCGCTCGGACTCCAGCTCCACAGCGATCAACGCGTACGGCTCCCACGGAAGTTCCGCATCGGTCACATAGGGTGATGGAGGCCGGTAGCGGCTGTCCGTGTACGACCAGACGTGTCCGCGCCGCGACAGGGGGATCTCCTCCAGGTCGTCTCCCGCGCAGCCCGGATTGCGGCAGCGGCTGTCCTCACGGGGGAAGAAGACCGAGGCGCACCGTGTACAGCGCGTCCCGAGCAGCCTGAAGTCGTCCCCCTCGCCGCTGAACCACCCCGCGACCACAGGTGTGCGTGTACGTGGCACAGTCCCTCCCCGGCACGTTATCTGACGGAACGTCAGGAGTGTGGCACGCTCACCGGGAAATGGGCAGGGAGTGCGGCTTGTGCGGGCGGACCGCATGCGATCGTCTTCCCGAACGGAACCTGGACCTGATAGATGCAGGGGACATGACACGATTCTCCAGCGCGGTACGCGGCGTCGTCACCGCCCTCGCCGCCCTCCTGGCCGTGACCACCGCGTCCGCCACGGCCCGCGCGGACACCGAGCCCAAGGCCCCGGCGGACTTCGTAGCCCTGCGGACCGTGGACCGGACGATCCTCCAGGAGATCCGCTACTTCACCCCGCACAACTTCGTCGGCGAACCCGTCGACGGCTACCGCCGGCCGCTGTGCATCCTCACCCGGCCCGCCGCCGAGGCTCTGCACAGGGCCCAGACGAAACTCCTGCGCCAGGGCTACACGCTCAAGGTGTACGACTGCTACCGCCCCCAGCGCGCGGTGAACCACTTCGTCCGATGGGCCGAGGACCTCGGCGACCAGGCGACGAAGGGGGAGTTCTATCCGAACGTCGACAAGACCCGCCTGTTCGAGGACGGTTACATCGCCGAGAAATCCGGCCACAGCCGCGGCTCGACCCTGGACGTCACACTCGTCAGGCTGCCGGTCCGACGGACCAGGCCGTACGTCCCCGGGGAACCCCTCGTGCCCTGCTTCGCGCCACAACAGCAGCGCTTCCCGGACAACTCCGTCGACATGGGCACCGGGTTCGACTGCTTCGACACCCTTAGCCACACCCTCGACCCGCGTATCCAGGGCGAACAGAGGGCCAACCGGCTCCTCCTGAAGAGCGCACTGGAGGAGCAGGGCTTCGTCAACCTCGCCGAGGAGTGGTGGCACTACACCTTCAAACCCGAACCCCACCCCGACACCTACTTCGACTTCCCCGTCTCCGCCAGATCCCTCACCACAGCCCCCTGAGCCACCCGCGCACGACGTCCGCCTCTGATCGGATACAGTCCGCGCGTGTCCGAAACTCAGCACTCCACTTACAACTTCGTGCCCGACTCCCACTGTTCGGGCTGCGGAGCGCCTTATGGAGAGAGCGCCACCGGCTGGCCCCGCACCTGCCCGGCCTGCGCCACCGTCGCCTACCGCAACCCTCTGCCGGTCGCGATCGCCCTCCAGCCCGTGTACGACGCGAAGGGCACCGCCCTCGTCGTCATCACCCGAACCATCGCCCCCGCGCGCGGAGGCGTCGCCCTGCCCGGCGGCTACATCGACCACCGTGAGGAGTGGAAGCAGGCCGTCGTGCGGGAACTCCACGAAGAGACGGGCATCGAGGCCGCGAGCCGCGACGTACGCCTCGCCGACGCGATGAGCTCGCCCGACGGCCACCTCCTGCTGTTCGGACTCCTGCCGGAGCGCCCCGCGGACCGCCTGCCGACCTCGGCCACCACCGACGAGACGGAAGGCTGGCACCTCCTGCACAGGCCGGAGGAACTGGCCTTCCCGCTGCACACGATCGCCGTCCGGGCGTTCTTCGAGGGCCGCTACATCTGAGCCGACCCACCGAGCCCGCGTACGCGCACGGGGTAGGACGGCTCCCGCACGCCGTCCTCACCCTCCCGCTCCACGACGACCCCCCGGACGCCGTCCCAGCGTGCGACGTACCGCTCGATCTCGGGCTCCTCCCAGCCGTCGCCCGCGTCCCGCACCACCAGCCCGCCCCCCGTCCGTCCCCGGGCAGGCGCCCACACCTCCAGCTCCAGACCGCCGTCCTCCCCGCGCACCGGCACCACCGCGCCCGCGCGCGCGAGCACCGGTATCCGCCCCAGAGGCGCGTCGACGAGCACCTGCCCCGGCCCCTCGTACGGCTTCCCCGTCGCCGTGTCGTACCAGAGCCCTCGCGGCAACCGCACCGCCCGCCTGTCCACGCCCGCGTCCAGCACCGGAGCCACCAGGAGACAGTCACCGAGCAGGAACGCGTCCTCACAGTCGCGCAACGCCCGGTCCTCCGGGGCACCCCACCACAGCGGCCGCACGTACGGAGCCCCCGTCCGCCGGGCCAGATGCGCCAGCGTCAGGAAGTACGGCAGCAGCCGCCGACGCTCGACCAGCGCCACGCGCGCGTGCTCCAGCACCTCGGGCCCGAACACCCACGGCTCCCTGCGCCCCGCCCGGGGACCCGCATGCGTACGGAACAGCGGCAGGTACGCGCCGAGCTGGAGCCACCGCAGATACAACTCCGGAGAGGAGCCGCCGTCGGAACCTCCCACGTCCGGCCCCGAGTACGGCACCCCGCACAGCCCGAGCCCCAACACCAGCGACAGGGACGCCCGCAACCCCGGCCACCCCGGGCGACGTCACCGAACCAGGTGCCCCCGTAGCGCTGCAGCCCCGCCCAGCCGGAGCGCGAGAGCACGAACGGGCGCTCCCCGGGAAGCAGCTCCCGCAGCCCCTCGTAGCCCGCCTGGGCCATGCACAGCCCGTACACGTTGTGCGCCTCACGATGATCGCCACCGCGACCCTCCAGAGCGTGCCGCGCAGACCGGGGGAGCGTCGCCTCCCCGAAGGCGGTGAACGACGTCGGCTCGTTCATGTGGTGCCAAAAGCCCGAGAAGCCCTGCGCGATCCCCTCGGCGTAGAGCCCGCCCCACCATCGCCGCACGCGCGCGTGCGTGAAGTCCGGATACACCGACCTGCCGCCCGCACCACGCCCTCCACGAGCCGCCCCGAGGCCTCCCGGACGAACGCGTCCTCGGCGACCCCGCTGTCGTGGACCGCGCCACCCGGCGAGGCGCGTACCGCTGGGTCGACGATCGACACCAGGCGGACACCGTCGCGCCGCAGCTCCTCGGCCAGCACCGGCAGCTTCGCGAAACGCTCCTGGTCGACGGTGAACACCTGACGGTCGTCCAAGTGGTCGGCGCCCAGATGGACCGCGTCGAGCGGCAGGCCGCGCTCCTGGTGACCGGCCACCACACGACGCACCTCCTGCTCGCCGCCGAAACCCCCCGCGTGGTGGTGCCCGAGCGCCCAGGCGGGCGGCAGCGCCGGGGCACCGGTGAGGGAGGCCCAGGTGAGCAGCACGCGCGCGGGGGTCCCCACCATCACCCAGCAGCGCAACGGGCCGCCGTCCATCCGCAGCTCGGACGTCCCGGCCCGTCGTGCCCGGAACCGGCCCCCTCCTCGCCCTCCCTCAGCTTCACAGAGCCGTCCCACGACGTGTCGTGGAACGCCAGATGCGTGGCCGCGTCGGCCACCACGAGGTGCGCCGGCATCGTCAGGTACAGCGGATCGTCGCACCGGCCGAACGCCCGCCCCGGATCGGTGTTCCACAGCCGGTACGTCCCCGCACGCAGACGGGGCCCGGACGCCCGTCCGCCCAGCCCGAAGAAGCGCGCGTCCGCAGCCACCTCCGACCGCTGCATCCACCGCCCCGGACCGCAGCCCGCCGACTCCCACCACCGCGGCGGCAGATCGCGCCGCAGGGCGACACCACCCGGCGTCCGCACCTCGATCGCCCCGTGCCGCGAGACCACGACCGTCACCCGCTCCGCCACCACCCGCCAGCCGCCGTCCTTGTCCGGCTCCAGCACCGCCCGGGGATCGGCCTCAGGACAGCGTCCGCCCAGCGCGTACGACGGCTCGGGGCCGACCCCGTCCCAGCCCCAGAAGACGGCCCCGTTCACCGCCACCCGGATCATCAGTTCCGACCGGCTGAAACGGATCGTCCCGCCACCGGGCCCCGGCTCCACGTCCTGCACCAGCCCCGGCACCCGCGCGCGCTCGGCACCCCGCGCCGGCAGTGCCATGGCGTCGGCACGCCGCCGACGCCATGCTGCTCCCACGGTGAGCAACCTCTGTGCGGCCCCCGCAGAACCGATCACCCTCATCGAACGCACCAGGTCACGACCGTTCATGCTGCTCACCCTGTCACTGAGCGAACCGCGCGCGCGTGTCGTTCAACTGCCGTTCACCTGTGCTCGACCCACATCTTCACGACACGGACTGTGTGGGGCACACCCTGGTGTGTAAGTCGATCACATGGCATCGTCCGTGTCAGCCGCGTCACGCGCACACCCCAGCGCGTGCGCGCGCGACGCACACGACGCGCACAGTCCGGGAGCCGCCCCATGTCGACCGTGAACCCCGAGCCGCTCTGGCGGCCCGATCCGCAGCGCCTCGCCGAGGCCCAGGTCACCAGGTTCCAGACCTGGGCCGCCGAACGCCACGGAGCCCCCTCCGAAGGTGGCTATCCGGCCCTGCACCGCTGGTCCGTCGCCGAACTGGAAACGTTCTGGACAGCCGTCACGGAGTGGTTCGACGTACGGTTCTCGACCCCCTGCACGCGCGTGCTGGCCGACCGTGCCATGCCCGGCGCCCAGTGGTTCCCCGGCGCCACCCTGAACTACGCCGAGCACGCCCTGCGCGCCGCCACCACCCGCGCGGACGAACCGGCCCTCCTGTACGTCGACGAGTCCCACGAACCCCAGCCGGTGACCTGGGCCGAACTGCGTCGCCAGGTCGGCTCCCTCGCCGCCGAACTGCGCCGCCTCGGCGTCCGCCCCGGTGACCGGGTCAGCGCCTACGTGCCGAACATCCCCCAGGCCGTCGTCGCCCTCCTCGCCACGGCAGCCGTCGGCGGCGTCTGGACCTCCTGTGCCCCCGACTTCGGCGCCCGCAGCGTCCTCGACCGCTTCCAGCAGGTCGAGCCGGTCGTCCTCTTCACCGTCGACGGCTACCGCTACGGCGGCAAGGAGCACGACCGCCGCGACGTCGTCGCCGAACTCCGCGGCGAACTGCCCAGCCTGCGCGCAGTCGTCCACATCCCCCTCCTGGGCACCGAGACACCCGAGGGAGCCTTGGACTGGTCGGCCCTGACCGCCGCGGACCAGGAACCCGCCTTCGAACAGGTCCCCTTCGACCACCCCCTGTGGGTGCTCTACTCCTCCGGCACGACAGGCCTGCCCAAGGCCATCGTCCAGTCCCAGGGCGGCATCCTCCTCGAACACCTCAAGCAACTCGGCCTGCACTGCGACCTGGGCCCCGAGGATCGCTTCTTCTGGTACACCTCGACCGGCTGGATGATGTGGAACTTCCTCGTCTCCGGCCTCCTCACCGGCACGACGGTCGTCCTCTACGACGGCAGCCCCGGCTACCCCGACACCGCCGCGCAGTGGCGCATCGCCGAGCGCACCGGAGCCACGCTCTACGGCACCTCGGCCGCCTACGTCATGGCCTGCCGCAAGGCCGACGTGCACCCGGCCCGCGACTTCGACCTCTCCACGGTCCGCTGCGTCGCCACCACAGGCTCGCCCCTGCCGCCCGACGGCTTCCGCTGGCTGCACGACGAGGTCCGCGAGGATCTGTGGATCGCTTCCGTCAGTGGCGGCACGGACGTCTGCTCCTGCTTCGCGGGAGCCGTCCCGACCCTCCCCGTGTACACCGGAGAACTCCAGGCACCCTGCCTAGGCACCGACCTCCAGGCCTGGGACCCGAGCGGCCGGCCCGTCATCGACGAGGTCGGCGAACTCGTCGTCACCAACCCCATGCCGTCGATGCCGGTGTACTTCTGGAACGACCCCGACGGCAGCCGGTACCACGACAGCTACTTCGACACCTACCCCGGCGCATGGCGGCACGGCGACTGGATCACCCTCACCTCACGCGGCTCCGTCGTCATCCACGGCCGATCCGACTCCACGCTCAACCGGCAGGGCGTCCGCATGGGGTCCGCCGACATCTACGAAGCCGTCGAGCGCCTGCCCGAGATCAGGGAATCCCTGGTCATCGGCATCGAACAGCCCGACGGCGGTTACTGGATGCCGCTCTTCGTCCACCTGACCCCGGGAGCCGTCCTCGACCAGGCGCTTCTCGACCGCATCAAGCAGACCATTCGCGAGGAACTTTCCCCGCGCCACGTCCCCGACGAGGTCATCGAGGTCCCCGGAGTCCCGCACACCCTCACCGGAAAGCGCATCGAGGTCCCGGTCAAGCGCCTCCTCCAGGGCACCCCCCTGGAAAAGGCGGTCAACCCGGGCTCCATCGACAACCTCGAGCTGCTGCACTTCTACGAGAACCTCGCCCGCAAACGATCCTGACGAGCACAAAGGTCCAGCTCAGGGCGCATTGTCAGTGCCGCTGGTTACTGTGAGTGAGCATCGATCGACCGTGCACACACAGGGGGAACCATGGCGGCACGCACCGACCATCGGAGCATGCGACGCGTCCTGCGCCGTGAGATCGCCGGCACCATCGGCCTGCTCACCGACGAACACGACTTCCGCGCCATGCGCCGCTACCGCACCTTCACCTTCGACGACCACACCACCTACCTCCGACAGGTGGAAGACCTCCTCAAAACGCGCGCGCTCCAGGGCACGCACACCACCGTCGCCCTCTTCGACCCGCAGGAGTACGCCGACTTCTGCGCGGCCAAGGGCCTCGACCCCGACAACCCCGCCCACCGCACCCGCTTCACGGCCGAACTCGCCACCACCGGCCCCACCCTCCCGTACGAGGGCCAGCCACTGGCCGACCTGGTGCCCGCCCTGGTCGACGAAGCCGTCCGGCAAGCGACCTGGGAGTACGCGGCCACCCTCCTCGCCCGCCTCGGCGCCTGCGCGACCTGTGGCGAGGACATCGGCCGGGCGGCCTTCGCTCAGGCCTCCGACCTCGTCGCCCGCATCCTCGACACCGCACCGCCAGGCAACCGCCACCTCGTCTGCAGCGTCACCGGCACACCCGAGACCCTGGTCGCCGTTCTCCACGCGGACGAGGCAGCGGACGGCACCACCCCGCTCGACGAGGCCGAGGCCCTCGAGTTCACGACCGTCCTCGCGCTCGGCGTCGCCACCCGGGGCCCCGGCGGCCTGGTCATGCGCACCAGCTCCGCCGACGCCCCCGACCGGATCTACGGTTGGCGGCTGCGCCGCGGAGGACTGGAACCGCTGACCGCCGGCGAGGTCTTCGACGCCTACTGCACCGACGTCGAATCGGGCGACCTCATCGCACCCGAGTCCGGCGTCGACTACGGCGTACCGCCCGACCTCACCCAGGACGGACAGCAGGGGCCGGCCCCGGGCCACCACCACTGACACGCCGGAGGGGCGCTCCACCGCGAAGGCGGAGCGCCCCTCCTGACCGGCCGAACACCGGCACGGCCCGACTACTCGCCGGAGAACACCGCCTGCGCCGCCGCGCGCGCGTCCTCGGCGCTGTCGGTCGCACGAGCGGCCGCCGCGGCCCGCTCGCACTGCGCGAGCGTGTACTTCGCCAGCGTCGCCCGCACATACGGAATCGACGCCGACCCCATCGACAGGGAGGTGACACCCAGGCCCGTCAGCACACACGCGAGCAGCGGGTCGGCCGCGGCCTCACCGCAGACACCACAGCTCTTGCCCTCGGCCTTCGCCGCTTCGGCGGACAGCGCGACCAGGTCGAGCAGCGCGGGCTGCCACGGATCCTGGAGCCGTGACACCGCGCCCACCTGACGGTCCGCGGCAAAGGTGTACTGCGCGAGGTCGTTCGTCCCCAGGGACAGGAACTCCACCTCCTGCAGAATCGAGCGCGCCCGCAGAGCGGCCGACGGGATCTCCACCATCGCGCCGAACTTCGCCCGCAGTCCGGCCGCACGGCACGCGTCCGCGAACGCCTTCGCGTCGGCACGGTCGGCGACCATCGGGGCCATCACCTCGAGGTGCACCGGGAGGCCTTCGGCAGCCTTGGCCAGTGCGGACAGCTGGGTGCTCAGCACGTCGGGGTGGTCGAGAAGGGTCCGCAGACCGCGCACGCCCAGCGCCGGATTCGGCTCGTCCGACGGGGTCAGGAAGTCCAGCGGCTTGTCCGCACCGGCATCCAGCACCCGCACCACGACACGCCCCTCGGGGAATGCCTCCAGCACCTGCCGGTACGCCGTGACCTGCTTCTCCTCCGACGGAGCCTTCGTGCTGTCGTCGAGGAAGAGGAACTCGGTACGGAAGAGGCCGACCCCCTCCGCGCCGGCTTCGACAGCGGCCGGCACATCGGCCGGCCCGCCGACGTTCGCCAGCAGCGGCACCTTGTGACCGTCGGCGGTGGCACCCGGCCCGGTGGAGGCGGACAGCGCCGCCTTCCGCTCCGCGGCCGACGCCTCCAGCTGCGCCTTCTTGTCCTCGGTCGGGTCCACGAAGACCTCGCCCGTGCTTCCGTCGACGGCGATGACCGTCCCCTCGGCAAGCTCACCGGCACCCGGCAGCGCCACGACCGCCGGCACGCCCAGCGCACGCGCCAGAATCGCGCTGTGGCTGGTCGGCCCGCCTTCCTCGGTCACGAAACCGAGCACCAGCGTCGGGTCCAGCAGCGCGGTGTCGGCCGGCGCGAGATCCCGCGCGACCAGCACATACGGCTCGTCGCTGTCCGGGACACCCGGCATCGGAACGCCCAGCAGACGGGCGACGATACGATTCCGCACGTCGTCGAGGTCGGCCACGCGACCGGCGAGGTACTCCCCGGCATTCGCCAGAAGCTCGCGGTATGCGGCGAACGCGTCGTACACAGCACGCTCGGCCGTACTGCCGACGGCGATACGCCTGTCCACGTCCGCCATCAGTTCCGGGTCCTGGGCCATCATGGCCTGGGCCTCGAGCACCGCCTGGGCCTCGCCCCCGGCCAGGTTGCCGCGCGCCATCAGATCGGCTGCCACAGCATCCACGGCCTGACGGGCGCGCCCCTGTTCCCGCTCCGCCTCCTCAGGCGCGATCTGCTTGGCGGGCGGTTCGAGGACCGCCGTTCCCATGTGCCGAACCTCGCCGATCGCCACACCGTGGCTCACACCGACGCCTCGCAGCGTTGTCTCCATCTCACCCGTCTCCGATAGTGCGGCGGGGTCCCGCCGCCGCGATGGTGGTTGTCCCTGCATGCCGTCGTCCAGGTGACGGCGTCGGCTCAACGCCAGGAGAAGAGGACGTCGCCCGTCTTCACGTCGCCGTCTTCACGGAGTTCGCCGAGGGCGTCGGCCGTGGCCTCCAGGGCCACGACGGGGCACACCGGGGACTTGCCGGCCTCCTCGACCGCGACCGGGTTCCACCGGACGATGCCCTGTCCGCGCGTCACGGTGTCACCCTTGTTCACGAGGAGCTCGAAGCCCTCGCCGTTCAGCTGGACGGTGTCGATGCCGAGGTGAGTGAGCACGCCGTGCCCCTCCGCGTCGACGACGACGAAGGCATGCGGATGCAGGGAGACGATGACTCCGTCCACGGGTGCCACGGCCTCGGACGGCTCGCGGACCGGGTCGATGGCCGTGCCGGGGCCGACCATGGCGCCGGAGAAGACCGGATCGGGCACTGCTGCCAGTCCGATGGTGCGTCCTGCCAACGGGGACGTCACGGTGGTCATGGGAAGCCTCCCAGGGGTGGAGATGTAGATGGGCCGTCGCTACCAGTCCCGGACGGCGCACTGTGCAGGCAGGGTATGTCAGATGAAGTACCGGTTCCGCACGAGTGATCACGATCCGTGGTCTAGACCACTACCCTAATCGATTTGCAAGCGCTCTGCGGCCCCGTGTACAGTCGTACTCCTGCTTAAGGGTGAGCGACGCAAGTAAGCGTGCCTAACCGAGCAGCACCCAACTGATCAGATCCTAACTCTGGATCATCATTCCGCATGCCTGCGGGACGGTGGTCAGGGAGACGGAAAATCGCTGGTAGAGTTGGGAACGCAAGACCGAAGGGAAGCGCCCGGAGGAAAGCCTGAGAGAGTCTCTCGGGTGAGTACAAAGGAAGCGTCCGTTCCGAACCCGGAAGCTAAGCCTTACAGCGCCGATGGTACTGCAGGGGGGACCCTGTGGGAGAGTAGGACGCCGCCGAACTCCTTTTTGAGCTCCGGCTCTTGGGCACACAGCCCGAGAGCCGGAGCTTTTTTGCGTTGAGGTAAGGTCAGGGGGCATCGTTGGCTCGTTTTCTACTGGAGGCCCCCGGGTGGAGGTCCAAGAGACCCGTGTGCAGACCGACCGGGTCCTCACCATCCCCAACATCCTCAGCATGGCGCGTCTCCTCGGCGTACCCCTGTTCCTGTGGCTGATTCTCAGGCCTGAGTTCGGCGGCCCGCAGAGCGACGGCTGGGCTCTGCTCGTGCTGGCCCTGAGCGGGATCACCGACTACCTGGACGGCAAGCTCGCCCGGCGCTGGAACCAGATCAGCAGCCTGGGCCGGCTCCTCGACCCGGCCGCGGACCGGCTCTACATTCTCTCGACTCTGCTCGGCCTCACCTGGCGGGAGATTCTCCCGCTCTGGCTGACCGGTCTACTGCTTGCACGAGAACTGCTGCTGCTGGTGATGGTGGGCATCCTCAGGCGGCACGGCTATCCGCCGCCCCAGGTGAACTTCCTCGGGAAGGCGGCCACCTTCAACCTGATGTGCGCGTTCCCGCTCCTGCTGCTCAGTGACGGAAGTGGATGGCTCGCGTCACTCGCTGCGATTTTCGGATGGGCGTTCGCGGGATGGGGTACAACGCTCTATTGGTGGGCAGGAGTCCTCTACGTGGTACAGGTCCGCCGCCTTGTCCGTGCGGACGCCATGGCCGACTGATCTCGCCGAGCCTATTGGCGGTCAACCGTGGCTCGATGGCCCGTTACAGAGAAGTGCGGGACAATCTTGACGGGTGAAGTCGGCTAGACCGTCGTCTCTTCAAGGAGGACGCTTCCGACATGAAGGCCGTCGTGATGGCCGGAGGCGAAGGCACACGCCTTCGTCCCATGACCTCAAGCATGCCCAAGCCGCTCCTGCCGGTCGCCAACCGGCCGATCATGGAGCACGTTCTGAGGCTGCTCAAAAGGCATGGGCTCAATGAGACCGTCGTCACCGTCCAGTTCCTGGCCTCACTGGTCAAGAACTACTTCGGTGACGGCGAGGAGCTCGGCATGGAGCTCAGCTATGCCAACGAGGAGAAGCCACTCGGTACCGCGGGAAGCGTCAAGAACGCAGAGGAAGCGCTGAAGGACGACGCCTTCCTCGTCATTTCCGGCGACGCACTCACCGACTTCGACCTCACCGACCTGATCCGCTTCCACAAGGAAAAGGGAGCACTGGTCACCGTCTGTCTGACGCGGGTGCCCAATCCTCTGGAATTCGGCATCACGATCGTCGACGAGGAGGGCAAGGTCGAGCGCTTCCTGGAGAAGCCGACCTGGGGCCAGGTCTTCTCGGACACCGTGAACACCGGTATCTACGTCATGGAGCCCGAGGTCTTCGACTACGTCGAGGCCGATGTCCCCGTGGACTGGTCGGGCGACGTCTTCCCGCAGCTGATGAAGGAAGGCAAGCCGATCTTCGGCTACATCGCCGAGGGCTACTGGGAGGACGTCGGCACCCACGAGAGCTATGTGAAGGCCCAGGCCGACGTGCTGGAAGGCAAGGTCGACGTCGAACTCGACGGCTTCGAGATCTCGCCGGGTGTGTGGGTGGCCGAGGGCGCCGAGGTGCACCCGGACGCCGTTCTCCGTGGACCCCTCTACATCGGGGACTACGCCAAGGTGGAGGCCGGCGCGGAAATCCGCGAACACAGCGTCATCGGGTCTAACGTCGTCGTCAAGAGCGGGGCCTTTCTGCACAAGGCCGTCGTGCACGACAACGTGTACGTGGGACAGCACAGCAATCTGCGCGGCTGTGTCGTCGGGAAGAACACCGACATCATGAGAGCCGCCCGGATCGAGGACGGCGCCGTCATCGGTGACGAATGCCTGATCGGTGAAGAATCGATCGTTCAGGGCAATGTGCGGGTCTACCCGTTCAAGACCATCGAGGCCGGCGCGTTCGTCAACACCTCGGTGATCTGGGAGTCGCGGGGCCAGGCGCACCTCTTCGGTGCGCGGGGCGTCTCGGGCATCCTGAACGTCGAGATCACCCCGGAGCTTGCCGTGCGCCTCGCCGGGGCCTACGCCACCACGCTCAAGAAGGGGTCCACCGTCACCACGGCCCGTGACCACTCACGTGGTGCGCGGGCGCTGAAGCGGGCGGTGATCTCCGCGTTGCAGGCCAGCGCCATCGACGTACGCGATCTGGAGAATGTGCCGTTGCCCGTGGCGCGGCAGCAGACCGCGCGGGGAAGTGCCGGCGGGATCATGATCCGGACTTCGCCAGGGGTGCCGGATTCCGTGGACATCATGTTCTTCGACGGGCAGGGTGCCGATCTGTCGCAGGGCAGTCAGCGGAAGCTGGACCGAGTGTTCGCGCGGCAGGAGTACCGGCGGGCGTTCCCGGGAGAGATCGGGGACCTGCATTTCCCTGCCAGCGTCTTCGACTCGTACACCGGGTCGCTGCTGCGGAACGTGGACACGACGGGGATCGCCGAGTCCGGACTGAAGGTCGTCGTTGACGCCTCGAACGGCAGTGCCGGTCTCGTCCTGCCCAGCCTGCTCGGAAAGCTCGGGGTCGACTCACTGACCGTCAATCCCGGCCTGAACGAGGCACGGCCGACCGAGACCGGTGACCAGAGGCGTTCCGGGCTCGTGCGGCTCGGGGAGATCGTGGCCTCGTCGCGGGCCGCGTTCGGTGTGCGGTTCGACCCGGTGGGCGAACGGCTCTCTCTCGTCGACGAGAAGGGCAGGATCATCGAGGACGACCGGGCGCTGCTGGTCCTGCTCGACCTGGTGGCCGCCGAGCGGCGCAGCGGGCGGGTGGCCCTGCCGGTGACCACGACACGGATCGCCGAGCAGGTGGCGGCCTATCACGGCACGCAGGTGGAGTGGACGACGACCTCGCCCGACGACCTGACCCGGGTCGGCCGGGACGAGTCGACCATCTTCGGCGGGGACGGCAAGGGCGGCTTCATCGTCCCCGAGTTCAGCAGCGTCTTCGACGGTACGGCGGCCTTCGTGCGGTTGATCGGGCTCGTGGCCCGGACGCAGCTCACGCTGAGCCAGATCGACGCGCGGATTCCTCGGGCGCATGTCCTGAAGCGGGATCTGGCCACGCCGTGGGCCGTCAAGGGTCTGGTGATGCGGCGGGTCGTCGAGGCGGCCGGCGACCGTTTCGTGGACACCACGGACGGCGTCCGGGTGGTGGAGAAGGACGGACGCTGGGTCATGGTGCTGCCGGACCCGTCCGAGGCGGTCACGCACCTGTGGGCGGAGGGCCCCGACGACGCCTCCGCGCAGGCACTGCTGGACGAGTGGGCGGCGGTCGTGGACAGCGCGGGGCGCTGAAGCGCCTACCACGCGCGCGTGCCGGACAGGTGTCCTCAAGGAGGCCTGTCCGGCACGCCTGTGGGGCCATTCGGAGGTAGCGGGCGCGACGTGCGACGATGTGCGGCATGCCGCAGCAGCCCCCCGTTCGGAGCACACCCGCGCGCGCGTCGCGCCCGGACGCGTCCATGTCGCTGCTCACCAACGTCATGGACCACAGCCTCGACGACGGCTATGCCGAGGCCGCCGCCCGGAAGCAGGCCGAGGGCGTCGGCGGACTGCCCAGGACACTCCGGTCCAAGCTGGGGCTGGCCGCCGGCCTGCTGCTCGCGGCGCTCCTGGTCACCGTGGGGGCGGCCGAGCGCGGATCGCCGCCCCGGTGGTGGCCAAGGAGCGCGAGGAGCTGATCGACCGGATCGACGGCGAGACCGAAGCGGCGGACAAGCTCGAGGACACCGTCGACGAACTGCGCGAGGACGTGAGCGCGCGGCAGCGGGAGGCGCTCCGCGAGAGCGGCGGGGGTGACAAGGCGGAGCTGGTGGGGATGCTCGCGGGCGCCGTCGAGGTGCACGGGCCCGGGGTGAAGCTGGTCGTGGACGACGCCGAGGAGGCCTCCACGGGCGGCGACGGCGATCCGCGCGAGACTTCCGGCTTCTCCGACACCGGGCGGGTCCGCGACCGGGACATGCAGCGCGTGGTCAACGGACTGTGGGCGTCAGGTGCCGAGGCCGTCTCCGTCAACGGGCAGCGGCTGACGGCGCTGTCGGCGATCAGGGCCGCGGGCGACGCGATACTGGTCGACAACAAGCCTCTGGTACCGCCGTACACGGTGCTCGCGGTGGGGGACGGGAAGAAGCTGAGCACCCGGTTCCAGGACAGCTCCGACGGGTTGTACCTCAACGCTCTCCAGGAGAACTTCGGGATCCGGACCGCCATCTCGGTGGAGGAGGACCTCCGGTTGCCCGCGGCACCGAGTGTGATCGTACGTACAGCACAGCCGAGAACTGAGAAGGGCACATCGTGATCGCCGTACTGGGCCTCGTCGTGGGAGTCGTGGCCGGCCTCTTGGTCCGGCCCGAGGTTCCGGCCGTCGTCGAGCCGTATCTGCCGATCGCCGTCGTGGCGGCGCTGGACGCCGTGTTCGGGGGTCTGCGGGCCATGCTCGACGGCATCTTCGACGACAAGGTGTTCGTCGTGTCGTTCCTGTCCAACGTGGTCGTGGCCGCGCTGATCGTGTTCCTGGGCGACAAGTTGGGCGTCGGTGCCCAGCTGTCCACGGGTGTGGTGGTCGTGCTCGGCATCCGGATCTTCTCCAACGCCGCGGCGATTCGCCGGCACGTCTTCCGGGCGTGACGGCGATGAGCGACCAGGACGCGAACCAGCCGGACGGGACTCCGCGGGACGAGACGCCCACGACCAGGCTGCGCAGAGAACTGCCCCAGGAGGTTCCCGCGGCCGCCTCGCGCGCGCAGCGGGGCGAGGAGAGCGGTGAGCCCGCGCTGACCGGCCGACAGCGGCTGGTGCAGGGCCTGTGGCCGCTCCGGGTGAGCCGGGCCCAACTCATCGTCGCGCTGTTGCTGTTCGGCCTCGGTTTCGGTCTGGCGGTGCAGGTCGCGTCCAACAGCGACAGCGGCAACGCCCTGCGTGGTGCGCGCCAGGAGGATCTTGTGCGCATCCTCGATGAACTGGATGACCGCAGTCAGCGTCTTGAGGACGAGAAGCAGGGTCTCGAGCAGCAGCGGCAGGAGCTGGAGAACAGCTCCGACCAGGCCGAGGAGGCCCGAAAGCAGACGGTCGAGAAGGAGAAGCAACTCGGCATCCTGGCGGGCACGGTCGCCGCTCAGGGGCCCGGCATCACCATGACGATCGAGGACACGAAGGGGACGGTCGAGGCGAACATGCTGCTCGACGCGATCCAGGAGCTGCGCGCGGCGGGTGCGGAGGCGATCCAGGTGAACGGCGTCCGGGTCGTCGCCGGCACCTATCTGACGGAATCAGGCACGAGCGTGCGGGTCGACGGGAACAAGATCAACGCGCCCTATCGTTTCAAGGTCATCGGCAAGCCGCAGGACCTCGAACCGGCTCTCAACATCCCTGGAGGCGTGGTGCAGACTCTTGAGAAGGAGCAGGCCACCGTGTCCGTGGAGCGATCGACCAAGATCGTCGTGGACGCCTTGCGAGCAGCGGAGCAGCCTGACTACGCTCGGTCGTCCTCGCAGTGAACCGGCGGTGCATGGGGGTTGTCCGGCAGGGGCATGAGGTTGCGGGGGGTCGGCGCACCGATCGGGTGGTGCGTGGTGGAAACTGTCTGGTGGCTACGGACGTTGTGAAGATGTCCGGGTCGGCCGGTCTAATCAGTCAGGGTTCGTCCTGCCCCACGGGCGGGTCTGTTTCGGTCAAGGGGAATCGCCCGTGAAGTTGTTTGCGAAGTTGTTCGGCAAGAGCGCGCGAGAGGGCAGCGGTGACAACGCGACCGCCCGTCACCGCGCACAGCCCGACGCGGAGGGCCAGCGGCCGCTGTTCCGGGACCAGGTGGCTGGTCCGGGCGGTGACATTTCCGGAGGCCAGGGCGGGGCGTCGGTTGACCCTGCACAGTCCGGCGGCATAGGTTTCGGACAACCGTCAACCTCAAGTACGGGTGGAGGGTTTTCCCCTATGTCGGCCCTGGTGTGTACGAGGTGCGGTAACCGCAACGCGGAGAACAGCCGTTTCTGTTCCAACTGCGGCGCGCCGCTGAGGCCGGGCCTGACGCCCGAGCGGCCGTCCGAGACGACCTCCACCATCTCCATCTCCGGTCTCGAGGCCTACGACTCCGAGACCACCGGACAGACCCAGTTGCCGGCGCTCTCACCCGAGGCCCAGGCCGCGGTCGACGCGCTGCCGCTGGGGTCGGCCCTGCTGGTCGTGCGGCGCGGCCCCAACTCGGGCAGCCGCTTCCTGCTGGACGGCGACCTGACGACGGCCGGGCGGCACCCGCAGAGCGACATCTTCCTGGACGACGTGACGGTCTCGCGTCGCCATGTGGAGTTCCGGCGTCGCCAGGACGGTTCGTTCACGGTGGCCGACGTCGGCAGCCTGAACGGCACGTACGTCAACCGTGAGCGGATCGACGAGGTCCCTCTGTCGAACGGTGACGAGGTGCAGATCGGCAAGTACCGGCTGGTCTTCTACGCGAGCCAGCGAGGCTACTGACCCGCCCCCGGACCCGGTCCGGGGGAACCCCCAGGGAAGGCCCATGCTGCGAACACCGAGGGGCGGTGCCGGACCCGGCGCCGCCGCAGTCGACGGTGGTGCGATGAGCATCGGCACAGTGCTGAACGTGCTGCGCGACGAGTTCCCCGAAGTCACCATCTCCAAGATCCGCTTCCTGGAGTCGGAGGGGCTCGTCGAGCCGCGCCGGACCCCGTCGGGGTATCGCAAGTTCAGCTCGGAGGATGTCGAGCGCCTCGGCCATGTGCTGAGGATGCAGCGGGACCACTATCTGCCGCTCAAGGTGATCCGGGAGCATCTGGACGCCATGGAGCGCGGTGAGGCGGCGGTGCTGCCGACGGTGGGCCGGCAGCGGGACGGGCAGGCGGCACCGGAGCCGTCCGACGCGCCCACGGCCGCCCGGATCGGGCGGTCCGAGCTGCTGGCGGCCGCCGGGATCGACGAGCGGGAACTCCAGGAGTGGGAGTCGTACGGGCTCGTCGTTCCACTGGAGGACGGTGTCTACGACGCCGAGGCGGTCACCGTGGCCGCGCTCGTCTCCGAGCTGGGGCGGTTCGGGATCGAACCCCGGCATCTGCGGCTGATGAAGGCCGCGGCCGACCGTGAGGCGGGGCTCGTGGACCAGGTGGTCGCGCCGCTCCGGCGGCACCGCAACCCGCAGACGCGGGCGCATGCGGAGGCCCGCACGAAGGAGCTGGCGGGGCTCACGGCCAGGTTGCACGCGGCGCTGGTGGGGACCGCGCTGGGAGTGCGCCTGCCCTGAGGGGACGGTTCCGGTCGCCCGGATCGCTCACCCGTTCCCGGCCCGACTACCCAAACGTCCCGAGCACGGCCTAGGGTTGCTGTGTGAACGAGCTCGATGTCGTAGGTGTCCGGGTCGAGATGCCCTCCAACCAACCGATCGTGCTGCTGCGTGAGGTGGGAGGCGACCGTTACCTCCCCATCTGGATCGGGCCGGGGGAGGCGACGGCGATCGCCTTCGCCCAGCAGGGCATGGCTCCGGCGCGGCCGCTGACCCACGACCTGTTCAAGGACGTGCTGGAGGCCGTCGGCCAGGAGCTCAGCGAAGTGCGCATCACCGACCTGCGGGAGGGCGTCTTCTACGCCGAGTTGGTCTTCGCCAGCGGGGTCGAGGTGAGCGCGCGGCCGTCCGACGCCATAGCGCTGGCCCTGCGTACGGGGACGCCGATCTACGGCAGCGACACGGTGCTCGACGACGCGGGGATCGCGATCCCGGACGAGCAGGAGGACGAGGTGGAGAAGTTCCGCGAGTTCCTCGACCAGATCTCGCCCGAGGACTTCGGCAGCAGCAACCAGTAGCCGTCGGGAGGCGGGTTTGGTCAGACGGGCCCGCCGGCTCCGTTTCCGGCAATTGCCAGCGGCGCGTGAGAGCGTCCTGCGGCTTCCGCTGAGCGCATTCGGCTAGCCTTTCCCCGCGGTGGAGCGCGGGAAACCACTCCTAGGGTGATTATCACTCGGCGTGCCGAGTGTGGCGATCGTTGACGCACCCCTGGTGACTGCCTACCGTCGAGAAGGCAGGTCAAGGACGGAGGTCGGCGTGAGAAGCAGCGGCGACGGTACGGTTGGGGGTGCCCCCGGACTCGGTGTCGGGGGGAGCGGTCCGTACCCTCCCCCAAGCTCTCGACTCCGCTCGAGCGGGGGGTACCCCCATCACGGAGGCGCGGCCGATCACGCTCCGCAGCGACCGGCGGCCGTGCCGAGCAGCGGAGGGGCGACGTCCATGGCGTCCGAGGAGATCGGCTACCGGGGGCCGACGGCCTGTGCGGCCGCCGGCATCACCTATCGGCAACTGGACTACTGGGCGCGCACGGGGCTGGTCGAGCCGAGCGTGCGGCCGGCCCACGGTTCCGGGACGCAGCGCCTGTACAGCTTCCGGGACGTGGTGGTCCTCAAGATCGTCAAGCGGTTCCTGGACACCGGGGTCTCGCTCCAGAACATCCGCACGGCCGTCCAGCACCTGCGTGAGCGGGGCTTCAGCGACCTGGAGCGGATGACGCTGATGAGCGACGGCGCCACGGTCTACGAGTGCGGCTCGCCGGACGAGGTGCACGCGCTGCTCCAGGGCGGGCAGGGCATTTTCGGGATCGCTGTCGGCGTGGTGTGGCGCGATGTCGAGAGCGCGCTGTCGCAGTTGCACGGGGAGCGCGTCGACACCGGGGAGACGCTCGTCGGGCCCAATCCGGCCGATGAGCTGGCGCGTCGGCGCAACAGGGCGGTCTGACGCCCTCACCGGCGCCTCGCGGCGGCCGCCCGACGTCATTGTCAGTGGCGTGGTGCAGCATCGGAAATGTGAGAAACGCGCCCACCATCCTGCATCTCGACATGGATGCCTTCTTCGCTCAGGCGGAGCAGGCGTCCAAGCCGAGTCTGCGTGGGAAGGCGGTGGTGGTGGGCGGCCTCGGGCGCGCGGGGTGGTGGCGACCGCCTCGTACGAGGCACGGATCTTCGGGGTGCATTCGGCGATGCCCATGGCCCAGGCACGCCGGCTCGCCCCGAACGCCGCCTACCTGTATCCGCGGGGCGCGTTCTACCGCCAGATCAGCGACCAGGTCATGTCGCTCCTGCGGGCCCTGTCGCCGCTGGTGGAGCCGCTCAGCCTGGACGAGGCGTTCGTGGACCTGGAGGCCGGGGAGGCGGCCTGGGACAGCGAGTCGGCGCGGCTGGCCGGGGCGCGGCTGCGCGCGGACATACGGGCGGCCACGGGGCTCACCGGGTCGGTGGGGCTGGCCGCCTCGAAGATGCTCGCCAAGATCGCCTCCGAGCAGGCCAAGCCTGACGGCCTGGTGCTGATCGAGCCGGGAACCGAGCGGGCCCTGCTCGCGCCGATGTCCGTACGGACGCTGCCGGGGGTCGGACCGGCGACCGGCGACCACCTGCGGCGGGCCGGGATCAGCACGGTGGAGGAGATGGCCGAGGCCGGGGAGGACGAGCTGGTCCGGCTGCTGGGCAAGGCGCACGGGCACGCGCTGCACGCCATGGCGCTGGCCCGTGACGACCGGCCCGTGGTGGCCGAGCGGGAGACGAAGTCGGTGTCGGTGGAGGACACCTATGACGTGGACATCCACGACCGCCTCCGGGTGGAGCTGGAGGTGCGGCGGCTGGCCGACCGGTGCGTGCGGCGGCTGCGCGGGGCGGGTCTGTCGGGGCGGACCATCGTGCTGAAGGTGAGGCGGTACGACTTCTCCACGCTCACCCGGTCCGAGACTCTGCGGGGGCCCACGGACGATCCGGTGGTGGTGCGGGAGGCTGCGGCAAGGCTGCTGGACTCCGTGGACACGACGGGCGGGGTGCGGCTGCTCGGGGTCGGGGTGAGCGGGCTCGCCGATTTCACGCAGGAGGACCTGTTCGCGCAGGCGGCGGAGGAGGTGCGGGCGGAAGGGCCCGAGGACGAGGTGGCGGAGGAGCCCGTCACGGCGGAGGTGCCGCCCGTGGAGCACCGGTGGCGGCCGGGGCTCGACGTGCGGCACGCCGAGCTGGGCCACGGGTGGGTGCAGGGCAGCGGGCTGGGACGGGTCACCGTGCGGTTCGAGACACCCGAGTCGGAGGTGGGCCGGGTGCGGACGTTCCGGATCGACGACCCCGCTCTGGAGCCGGCGGATCCGCTGCCGCTGGTGCGGCGAAGACCGGACGAGCCGTCGGCCGTGGACAAGACCGGCGACGTGCCCGTGGCGCGGCCGGGAAACAGCCGGTGACGGGAGCGAGCGAGCTGGTGTGCGGTGGGGGACGAGGAGGTGCGGGCGGAGCCGGTGGCGGATGAGGAGGTGCGGGGGGGTGCGGGGGACGGGTGGGGGCGAGCTGGTGCGGGCGGTGGCGGACGAGGAGAAGCGGGGGACCGGGTGGCGGACGAGGAGGTGCGGGCGGAGCCGGCAGAGGTCTCGGCGGAGCGGTGTGACGAGGTGCGGGCGGTGATCGAGCGGGTCACCGGATGGGCCGCCGGGCGCGAGGACGTCGGCGGGGTGCTGCTCGTCGGCTCCTGGGCGCGGGGTGCCGCGCGAGCGGACTCGGATGTCGATCTCGTCGTGCTGACGACCGAGCCGGGCCGGTACGCCCATGACGGGGTCCTGGCGCGCGAACTCGCCCTGGGTGAGGTGATCCGGAACCGGGCCTGGGGGCCCGTCATCGAATGGCGGCACATCACCGCCTCCGGTCTGGAGATCGAGGTAGGCATCGGCCCGGTCGACTGGGCGCGCACCGATCCCGTCGACGGCGGCACACGCCGCGTCGTCACCGGCGGGGCCCGGCCCCTCCACGACCCACGGGGACTCCTCGGGGCGTTGATCGAGGCATGCGGCCGGTCCGCTCAGGTCTCCTCGGTGCCCGCCAGCCTGCCGAAGTCCCGGTCCGGGAGCGGGGGAGGCTCGGCCACATCGAGACCGTAGTGGTGGTAGAGCTGGAGTTCCTGATCGGGGGAGAGGTGGCGGCCCACGCCGAAGTCCGGGGCGTCCCTGATCAGGGCGCGGTCGAAGGGGACATGGAGGGTGCCCTCGATCAGTTCGCTGGGCTCCAGGGGGACGAAGGCGTCCCTGCTGAACAGCCGGTGCGTATGGCAGCCCACTCCGGCACGCCGGTCGCGTCGTCGAGGTAGACCTCGTCGATGGTGCCGATCTTGGTGCCGTTGCGGTCGCACGCCTTGCGGCCGATCAGGTTGCGCGGATCGATGTCGGTCTGCACGGGACCCCTCCACTTGGTCGCAAACTCATCCGTAAGCACTACGAAAGAGCACAACGGGGGCGGCGGCCACTCGACAGGAGGCATCGTTGACCTCGCTGGTAGTCTGGCAGCGGCTGCTGACCCCGCGCGGGAGAGTCCTCCGGAGATCTTCGGAGGCGCCGAAGGAGCAACTCCTCCCCGGAATCTCTCAGGCTCACGTACCGCACGGACGAGGTCACTCTGGAAAGCAGGGCGGGTGTCGACGGCGTCGACGGCCTCCGCTCTCACCGACGGGGAAAGCCGGTCGCTCTCGGGCGGCCGGTGAAGCTCTCAGGTTGAGATGACAGAGGGGGAGGCCGTCCGGGTACCCGCCAGTGGTGCCCCTCGAAGGTCGTGTCTGACCAGGAGGCCTCCGCAATGACCGCCCATCGCATTCCGCTCTCCGACCTCGAACAGGGAATTCCTTTCGAGCAGCGCCACATCGGGCCCGACCAGGAGGCGCGGGCCAAGATGCTCGCGCAGGTCGGCTACGGCTCCCTGGACGAGCTCACCGCCGCCGCCGTCCCCGATGTGATCAAGAACGCCGACACGCTGGACCTGCCCGGCGCGCGGACCGAGGCCGAGGTGCTGGCCGAACTGCGGTCGCTGGCCGACCGCAACCAGGTCCTGGACCCGATGATCGGGCTCGGCTACTACGGCACCTTCACCCCGCCGGTCATCCTGCGCAACGTCATGGAGAACCCGGCCTGGTACACGGCCTACACGCCGTACCAGCCGGAGATCTCGCAGGGCCGGCTCGAGGCGCTGCTGAACTTCCAGACCATGGTCGCCGACCTGACCGGGCTGCCGACCTCCGGTGCCTCGCTGCTCGACGAGGGCACGGCGGCGGCCGAGGCGATGGCCCTGTCACGACGCATGGGGAAGAACAAGAAGGGCCTCTTCCTGATCGACGCGGACGCGCTGCCGCAGACCATCGCCGTCATCGAGACCCGCGCCGAGCCGACCGGCGTCGAGGTCGTCGTCGCCGACCTCAGCGACGGAATCCCGGCCGACATCGCCGCGCGGGAGATCAACGGCGTGCTGATCCAGTACCCGGGCGCCTCCGGAGCCGTACGCGACCTCAAGCCGGTCATCGAGCAGGCGCACGAACTGGGGGCGCTCGTCACCGTCGCCGCCGATCTGCTGGCGCTGACGCTGCTGACCTCGCCCGGTGAGCTGGGCGCGGACATAGCCGTCGGGACAACGCAGCGGTTCGGGGTGCCGATGGGCTTCGGCGGACCGCACGCCGGATACATGGCGGTCCACGAGAAGTTCGCGCGCAGCCTGCCCGGACGGCTCGTGGGCGTGTCCGTCGACGTGGACGGCAACAGGGCGTACCGGCTGGCGTTGCAGACGCGTGAGCAGCACATCCGCCGGGAGAAGGCGACCAGCAACATCTGTACGGCGCAGGTGCTGCTCGCCGTCATGGCCGGCATGTACGCCGTGTACCACGGGCCCGACGGGCTTCGGGCGATCGCGCGGCGCACCCACCGCTACGCCTCCACCCTGGCCGCCGGGCTCACCGCCGGTGGCGTCGAGGTCGTGCACGGCTCCTACTTCGACACGCTGACCGTGCGGGTGCCCGCGAAGGCCGCCGAGGCCGTCGCCGCAGCTCGGGGAAACGGCGTCAACCTGCGCCTCGTCGATGCCGACCACGTGTCGATCGCCTGCGACGAGACCACCGGGCGGGCCCAGGTCACCGCTGTCTGGCGGGCCTTCGGGGTCGAGGGTGAGATCGAGGCCCTCGACGCGGTCACGGAGGACACCCTGCCCGCCGGGCTGCTGCGCGGCGACGAGATCCTCACCCACCCCGTCTTCCACCAGCACCGCTCCGAGACCGCCATGCTCCGCTACCTGCGCAGGCTGGCCGACCGTGACTACGCGCTCGACCGGGGCATGATCCCGCTGGGCTCCTGCACGATGAAACTCAACGCGACCACCGAGATGGAGCCGGTCACCTGGCCCGAGTTCGGGCAGCTGCACCCCTTCTCGCCCGCCGAGCAGGCGCGGGGCTACCTGACGCTCATCCATGAGCTGGAGGAGCGGCTCGCCGAGGTCACCGGGTACGACAAGGTGTCCCTCCAGCCCAACGCCGGGTCGCAGGGCGAGTTCGCCGGACTGCTCGCCGTACGCGGATACCACCGGGCCAACGGGGACGAGCAGCGGACCGTGTGTCTGATTCCGTCGTCCGCGCACGGCACCAACGCCGCGAGCGCCGTGATGGCCGGGATGAAGGTCGTCGTCGTGAAGACCGCCGACGACGGCGAGATCGACGTCGAGGACCTGCGGGCGAAGATCGAGAAGCACCGGGACGAGCTGGCGGTGCTGATGATCACCTACCCGTCGACGCACGGGGTGTTCGAGGAGCATGTCGCCGACATCTGCGCGCAGGTGCACGAGGCCGGCGGTCAGGTGTACGTCGACGGCGCCAACCTCAACGCGCTCGTCGGGCTCGCCAAGCCCGGGCACTTCGGTGGCGACGTCTCGCACCTGAACCTGCACAAGACGTTCTGCATCCCGCACGGCGGCGGCGGTCCGGGCGTCGGCCCGGTGGCCGTACGGTCGCACCTGGCGCCGTATCTGCCGAACCACCCGCTCCAGCCGGAGGCCGGGCCCGCGACGGGCGTGGGACCGATCTCGGCCGCGCCGTGGGGCTCCGCGGGGATCCTGCCGATCTCGTGGGCCTATGTGCGGCTCATGGGCGGTGAAGGGCTGAAGCGGGCCACGCAGGTGGCCGTGCTGTCCGCCAACTATGTCGCCAAGCGGCTCGAACCGCACTACCCGGTGCTCTACACCGGCCCCGGCGGGCTGGTCGCGCACGAGTGCATCATCGACCTGCGTCCGCTGACGAAGGCCACCGGTGTCAGCGTGGACGACGTGGCCAAGCGGCTCATCGACTACGGCTTCCACGCGCCGACGATGTCGTTCCCGGTGGCCGGGACGCTCATGATCGAGCCGACCGAGTCCGAGGACCTGGCCGAGCTGGACCGGTTCTGCGAGGCGATGATCGCGATCCGCGGGGAGATCGAGAAGGTCGGGGCCGGCGAGTGGCCCGCCGAGGACAACCCCCTGCGGAACGCTCCGCACACCGCCGCCGCGCTGGGCGGGGAGTGGGAGCACGCGTACTCGCGCGAGGAGGCCGTCTTCCCGGCCGGGGTGTCCGCCGCCGACAAGTACTGGCCGCCGGTGCGCCGGATCGACCAGGCCTACGGCGACCGCAACCTGGTCTGCTCCTGCCCGCCGCTGGACGCGTACGAGGACTGATCCGGCAGCCGTACGTCATCGAGGGTCCCCGTCCGGTCAGGGCGGGGGACCCTCCGGCGCGCCGGGGGGTGGTTCAGGCGGGGTAGGCGTGTGTCTGGGCCGCCTTGACCGTCGCCCACACCGGGGCGCCCGGATGCAGGTCGAGTTCGGCGGCGGCGACCGTGGTGAGGTCGGCGGCCAGGGGGAGTTCGCCGGTGAGGTCGGCGCGGATCTGGTCGCCGTGGGTCTCCAGGCCCGCGACCTCGCAGCGCCAGAGGTTGCGGGCGCTGGAGCCGGTGGGGCGGTCGCGGTGGAGGGTGACCGCGCTGGGCGGGAAGGCGACGAAGGCCGGCCCGGAGAGGATCTCCGTGGTGGTGAGCGAGGGGCCCGTGTCGAGGTGGACGGTGTGGCCGTCGGCCCGGCCGCGGTAGAGGTTCAGGCCGACGAGTTGGGCGATGTAGTCCGTGCGCGGGTGCCGGGCGATGTCGGAGGGGGCGCCCTGCTGTACGACCGTGCCGTGCTCGACGACGACCAGGCGGTCCGCGAGGACCATGGCGTCCAGCGGGTCGTGCGTGACGAGGACGGCGACCGCCTCGAACTCGGCCAGGTGGCGGCGGAGTTGGGCGCGTACCTCCAGGCGGGTGCGGGCGTCCAGGGCGGCGAGGGGTTCGTCGAGCAGGAGCAGCCGGGGATGTGTGGCGAGGGCGCGGGCCAGGGCGACCCGCTGGGCCTGGCCGCCGGACAGACTGCGGGGCCTGGCGCCCGCGTGCTCGGCGAGGCCCATCCGCTCCAGCCACCCGGCCGCCTGGGAACGTGCCTCGGCCTTGCTCGCGCCGTGGCAGCGCGGACCGAACGCCACATTGTCGAGGGCGCTCAGGTGCGGGAACAGCAGGTAGTCCTGGAAGACCACGCCGACCGGGCGGGACTCCGGCGGCGTACGCTCCAACGCGTCGCCGTCCAGACGGAGGTGGCCGCCGGTGAGCGGGACGAGGCCGGCGAGGGCGCGCAGGGCCGTCGTCTTGCCGGCGCCGTTCGGGCCGAGCAGGGCCACGACCTCGCCGGGGGCGGCGCTCAGCGTGATGTCGAGGCGGAAGGCGTCCCGGTCGACCACGACGTGGGAGTCGAGGCCCTCGGCGCTGTCCGGCGGGATGCCGTCGGGGGTGCTCATGACGCGGTCATCCAGCGGTCGCGCAGGCCCGCCAGCACGGCGATGGAGACGGCCAGCAGCACCAGGCTGAGGGCGATGGCGGCCTCCGGGTCGCTCTGGAGGGCGAGGTAGACGGCGAGCGGCATCGTCTGCGTGCGGCCCGGGAAGTTGCCCGCGAAGGTGATCGTCGCCCCGAACTCGCCCAGGGCGCGTGCCCAGGCCAGTACGGCGCCCGCCGCGATGCCCGGCGCGATCAGGGGCAGCGTGACCCGGCGGAACGCGGTGAAGCGGGAGGCGCCCAGGGTGGTGGCGGCCTCCTCGTAGCGCGGGTCGGCGGCGCGCAGCGTGCCCTCGACGCTGATGACGAGGAACGGCATGGCCACGAACGTCTCCGCGAGCACGACGCCGGTCGTGGTGAACGGGAGGGTGATGCCGAACCAGGCGTCCAGCCACTGCCCGACCACGCCGTTGCGGCCGAGGGCGAGCAGAAGGGCCACACCGCCCACGACCGGGGGCAGGACCAGCGGGAGCGTCACCAGGGCGCGGACGAGACCGCGGCCGGGGAAGTCGGTGCGGGCCAGCAGCCATGCCAGCGGCACGCCGATCACCAGGCTCAACGCGGTCGCCGACGTGGCGCAGACCAGGGACAGCCGCAGGGCCTGCCAGACCTCGGGGCTGGTCAGCTGCTCGGGCAGGCTGTGCCACGGCGCCCGGACGAGCAGGGCGACCAGGGGCAGCAGCAGAAAGGCCAGGCCCAGCAGGGCGGGCAACAGGAGGGCGAAGGGGACGCCGGTGCGGATCGGGCCCGGCCGCCGGCCGCCCTTGCGGGTGTCGGGGGCGGGGGGCGTCACGGCTTCAGGAACCCGGCCTCGGTCAGGGCCCTCTGCCCCTCGGCGGAGCGCACGAGGGCGACGAAGGCCTTCGCCGCCTCGGCGTTCCGGGCGTTCTCGAGGGGGGCGATGGGGTAGTCGTTGACGGCGTCGGCCGACTCGGGGAAGTCCACGCCGTCCACCTTGTCACCCGCCGCGCGCACATCGGTCCTGTACACCACCGCGGCGTCGGCCTCCTTCAGCTCCACCTTGGTCAGGGCGCTCTTGACGTCCTGCTCGTAGGAGACCGGGGTGAGCCGCAGGCCGCTCGCGTCGAGGGCCTTCTGGGCGGCGGCGCCGCACGGGACGGTCCTGTCGCACAGGACGACCTTGAGGCCGGACCGCGTGAGGTCCTTGAGAGAGGTGACCTTGTCGGGGTTGCCCGGCAGGGTGGCGATCTCCAGCTGGTTGCGGGCGAAGGTGAGGGGAGGGGAGGCGTTGTCCTTCGCGTCCGTCACGATCGTCATGGTCTTGGTGCTGGCGGCGGCGAACACGTCGGCAGGGGCGCCGCTGACGATGCTCGCGGCGAGGGTGTCGCTGCCGCCGAAGCTGAACTCGACCTCCGTGCCGGGGTACGCCTTCTCGAACTTCTTCCCCAGGGCCGTGAAGCTCTCCTGGAGGGAGGCCGCCGCGAAGACGGTCACCGTGCCGGACACCTTCGCCGGACCCGACGCGGAGGAGCCGGCCCCGGAGGAGGTGCCGTCGGAGGAGTTGCAGGCGCTCAGCACCAGCAGCGCGGCGACTCCCGCGCCCGTCACCTGAAGGCGGGCCGGGCGGGCGGTTCGGGTCGTCACGGTGCACTCCTCGGTCGTCACGGTCCCTCGAACGGACCCTGCCGCGATGATACTGCCGCATCTGCGAGGCATAGTCCCCCTGTGGCTTCGCATGAGCGGCTGGGATGGCGGCTGGAGGTATGCATGTGCGGCACTGTCGGCTGTGGTGCCGGTGACCGCGCCGCTCCTGGCCGAGGTGGTCTTGGCCGAAGCGCTCTTGGCCGAGGTGCCTCTCAGGAGCGGTCGATGTGGACGTTGGTCGACTTCACCCGGGCCGTGGCCTCCATGCCGACCTCCAGGCCGAGTTCCTCGACCGCCTCGCGGGTCAGGAGGGAGACGAGGCGGTGCGGGCCCGCCTGGATGTCGACCTGGGCTGCGACGTCGCCCAGCTTGATCGCGGTGACGATGCCGGGGAACGCGTTGCGGGCCGAGGTGTAGGAGGCGCCCCCCTCCTCGCCGCCCGACCCGGCGAGTTCGACGGAGAACGCGGCGAGGTCCTTGCCGTCGATGAGGCGGCGTCCGGTGTCGTCGCGGTGCGTCGGCACCCGGCCCGCGTCCGCCCAGCGGCGTGCGGTGTCGGGGCTCACGCCGAGCAGGCGCGCGGCCTGGCCGATGGTGTAGGACTGCATGCCGGTCACGATAGGGGCAGGCGGGTGGAGGGTCCGGGTCCGGGTGTCAGGTGGGACCCGGTCGGCCGGGGTGAACCGGCCCACGGTGGCTCCGGTGGCGGCTCCACGGCCGCTGTCGCCAGCCCCAGGTCCGGGGCGGTGACGGGTGGGCGCGGGGGCCAGGACCGGCGGCACTGGCCGGCGGACCGGCTGGACCGGCGCACCGCGGTACCCGCGGTGGACCGGCGCACCGCGGTACCCGCGGCGACTCCACGGGCATGGTCGCCGACCGGTCTGCGCCGCACAGGAGAGCCCGGGGCCCGGCTGGGGCTGCCCGGCGGAGCGACAGCGCGGCGCCGCGACAGGAGCTGTCCGGGCGGGGTCGGCGACGGCGATGGCGACTCGGGTTTCTCGGCGACTTCCCGCAGCGGGCCCGTGCACGGGCCCCGTCGTTCTGCCGAGGTCGTCGGCCGGGGTGTCAGCCCGCGTGGACGCGGGGGCGGCGGGTGCGGTCCCGTTCCGCTTCGCGCAGGACCTCACGGGTGACCGGAGCGACCTCGCCCTGGCCGAAGAGGAAGAAGCGCAGGAAGTTGGCGAAGGGGTTGCCCTCGGTCCACTCGAAGTAGATGTGCGGGGTGCGGCCGGTGGTGTCACGGACGTGCAGCAGCAGCGCGGCCAGGGCGTTGGGGATGGAGGAGGACTCCAGCGTCAGGACGCGGTAGCGGCTGTGCAGGACTTCACCGCGTACGGTCAGACCGGCCTCGAACTCGGAGGGGTCCAGGACCGTCACCTCGACGAAGACGAAGTCCTCCTGCTCGGGGACGTCGTTGTCCTGCCGGATCTGCTCGATCTTGTCGCGGTATTCGGCCCTGTCGCGCTGGTCGGGCTCGTTGGCGATGAACCGGATCTTCCGGCTGGCCATGTCCCGGACGAAGCGTTCCGCCAGGGGGTCGAGGGTCACGCTCGTCACGCGCAGCTCGAAGGCGCGGGCCAGTCGGGACAGGAGGGAGACGAGGATGATGCCGGCGATGAAGCAGGCGCCGATCTTGACGCCGTCGGGGCGTTCGATGACGTTGACGACCGTCGTGTAGAGGAACACCGCCGAGATGACGGCGAAGCCGATCGTCGCCTTGCGCTGTCCGGCCTTGTGGGCGGCGATGGTCACGGCGATCGCGGCGGAACTGATCAGCACCAGCACACCGGTCGCGTAGGCGCCGCCCTGGGCGTCGACGTCGGCGTCGAAGATCCAGGTGACCAGGAAGGCGATCAGGGTGAAGACGATGACCATGGGCCGCACGGCGCGGGCCCAGTGCGGGGCCATGCCGTACCGCGGCAGATAGCGGGGCATCAGGTTGAGCAGGCCGGCCATCGCGGAGGCGCCGGCGAACCACAGGATGGCGATCGTGGAGACGTCGTAGACGGTGCCGAATATGTTGCCCAGATAGTCGTGCGCGAGGAAGGCGAGCGCGCGGCCGTTGGCGGCGCCGCCGGGCTCGAACTCCTTCTCCGGGATGAGCAGGGTGGTGATGAAGCTGGTGGCGATCAGGAAGCAGCTCATGATGAGGGCGGCGACGGTGAGCAGCTTCTTGGTGTCGCGGATACGGCCGGTCGGCCGCTCCTCGGTGTCTCCGGGGTCGCCCTTGACGTGCGGCATGACGGCGACGCCGGTCTCGAAGCCGGAGAGGCCGAGGGCGAGCTTCGGGAAGACGATCAGGGCGACGCCGACCATCACGAAGACGTTCCCGTGCTCGGCGGTCAGGGCGTTCGACCAGTCGGTGACGACATGGGCCTCGGTGGCCACGTGCCACAGGCCGACCGCCACGACGACCGCGTTCAGCGCGAGGTAGACGCCGACCAGGGCGACGGCGACGCCGATCGCCTCCAGGAAGCCCTTGAGGAAGACCGCGCCGAGCAGCGCCACCAGGATGAGGGTGATCAGCACCTGCTTGTCGTGCAGCGCGTCCGTCAGGTGCGGGTTCTCGACGAGGTGGGTCGAGGCGTCCGCCGCGGACAGCGTGATGGTGATCAGGAAGTCGGTGGCGGCGAAGCCGAGCAGCGTCAGGACGAACAGCTTGCCCTTCCAGAAGGACAGCAGCCGCTCCAGCATGGAGATCGAGCCCTCGCCGTGCGGGCTCTCCTCGGCGACCCGGCGGTAGACCGGCAGGGCGCCGGCCAGGGTGACGACCACCAGCACGATCGTGGCGACCGGTGAGAGCAGGCCGGCCGCGAGGGCGGCGATGCCCGGCTGATAGCCGAGGGTCGAGAAGTAGTCGACGCCGGTCAGGCACATCACCCGGTACCAGGGCCGGCCCTTGTGGGCGGGTTCCGGTACGGCGTGCGGACCCTGGTGGCCGCCGCCCTTGCCCATGTCGGACAGGCCCTCCAGCATCCACGCGCGCAGACGACCGGGTGACGGGTGCTCGGTGGTGGCCATCGTGCGGGCTCCTGATGTGCGCTCTGCGTGTGGTCGATCGACCCGTGGTTTCCGGCCATCACGCGGACGGCGGCATCAGCGTAAGCGGAGAGTGACGCTTGGGCCCACGAATCTCGGGCCTGACGGCGTCAAGCTTCCGTTAAGACCTAGGTGGTGAGTGGTGATGGGCGAGAAAGCGATGGTTCGAGAGGTTTCGGCGACGGTCGGGTTCGGTGGAGCCGGGCGGGAGTGGCTACGCGGTGTCATCGGTGGGCTGCCTCGGCGCCTGCCCGGTGATGTCGAGACGGATGGTGGACGGTTCAGTCGGCGCCCGCCCGGTGTCGTGACGGTGGTGGACGGTGTGGACGGTTCAGTCGGCGCCTGCCCCGGTGTCGAGACGGATGGTCCGCCGACGGCGGCGCCCGGGGCCTGATCGCCGGCGGAGTGGGCGTTTCCGCTCTGTCAGGGGAGCCGACGCGCGGTCTTGTCCGCTCCCGGACGGACCTCTACAGTCCGCTCCGTAATGTTCGTCAGGTAGGCCGAATGTTTCGGGCGGTTCGATCTGTCGCCTGTCTGACGGAAGTGCGGAGATTTCTCTGTGTTCAAGGGGTTGCCACCCCTCCAGGGCTGTCTCTAGGGTGCGGCAGCAGCGAAGCTTTCTGGATTGCCACCGAAACTTTCGATAACAGGGACGGCCGTGGGGGCTGTTCCGTACCCCAAGGAGCGCATCATGGGCGACCCGGGACTCTCCCGACGAGGCTTCCTGGCGGCCTCCGCCGCGGCCGGTCTTGGCATGACGGCGCTGAGCGCCTGCGGCGGCGACTCGGACGGAGGATCGTCGGGGACGACCACCATCGAGTGGTGGAACATCTCCACCACCAGCCGACCAAGGACGTCTGGGCGGGCCTGGCCAGTTCGAGGCCCAGAACCCCAAGGTGAAGGTCAAGATCGTCCAACTGGAGAACGACGCCTACAAGTCGAAGATGACCGCGCTGACCGCCTCCGGGAAACTGCCCGACATCTTCCACACCTGGGGCGGCGGCGTTCTCCAGCAGCAGGTCGACGCCGGACTCGTCGAGGACCTCACCGACCGCACCAAGGACTGGGCGGACGGTCTGCTGCCGGTCGCCAAGGAGCCGTACCTGCTGGGCGACAAGGCCTACGGCATTCCCTTCGACATCGGCATGATCGGGTTCTGGTACAACAAGGCCCTCTTCGAGCAGGCCGCGTCAGCCAGCCGCCCACCACCTGGAGCGGCTTCCTCGACGCCGTAGGGAAGTTGAAGACCGCGGGCATCACCCCGATCGCCCTGGCCGGCAAGGAGAAGTGGCCAGGCATGTACTACTGGGCCTACCTCGCGATGCGCACCGCCGGGGTCGACGCCCTCCAGAAGGCCGACGCGGACAAGGACTTCACCGGGGACGGCTTCGTCCGAGCGGGGCAGCACCTCCAGGACCTGGTGGACCTTCAGCCGTTCCAGAAGGGCTTCCTCGGCGCCGCCTACTCCAGCCCCACCGGGCAGGCCGCCACCGTGGGCAACGGCAAGGCCGCGATGGAACTCATGGGCCAGTGGGCGCCGGTGGTGGAGGCGGACGCCGGCAAGGGACTCGGTGCCGACCTCGGGTTCTTCCCGTTCCCCGAGGTCGAGGGCGGGCGGGCAGGCTCACCGAGGTGTTCGGCGGAGGCGGCGGGCACGCCCTGCGCGCCGATGCCCCGCAGGAAGCCGTCGACTTCCTGAAGTTCTTCGCCTCCGCCACCACCGACAGGGCACTGGTCGAGAAGACCGGCGTGCTGCCCGTGGTGCCCGCCGCCGAGAGCGCGCTCACCGACCCCAACCTCAAGGCCGTACAGGCCCAGTTGAAGGCCGCCACCGGCTTCCAGCTCTACCTCGACCAGGCGTACGCGCCGGCCCTCGGCCAGGAGATCAACGACAGCGTCGCCGCACTCATCGCCGGCTCCAAGTCACCCGCACAGGTCGCCCAGTCGATCACCAAGGTCGCGAAGGAAGAGCAGTAGCCCGCGATGACCTCGACCTACCTTCCGGACAAGCGCAGCGGCCCGGACGCCGGTGCCCCGCCCCCGCCCGCGGAAGCGGCCCGGGGACGGGGCCGACGGCGCACACGCCACTGGCTCACCGCCGTCGCCTTCCAGGTGCCCGCCCTGATGCTGTTCGGCGTGCTGGTGCTGTTGCCGATGCTGTTCGCGCTCTACGCCTCGTTCTTCCGCTGGGGCGGCTTCGGCATGCCCGAGGACTACACGGGCCTCGACAACTTCACCCGCCTCCTGGACGACCCCGTCTTCCTCGGTGACCTGTGGCGCTGCCTGGTCCTGGTCGTCTTCTCGCTCGTGGTCCAGCTGCCGTTCGCGCTCGCCCTGGCGGTCGCGCTCAACCAGCGCATCCGCGGCCGGGCCGTCTACCGGATGCTGTTCTTCGCGCCGTACATCCTCTCCGAGGCGATCACCGGCGTGCTCTTCGCCATGATCTTCGCGCCCGACCAGGGTCTTGCCGACCATGTGCTCGGCGCGGTCGGTCTGGACGGGCTGGGCGGGGAGTGGTTCGCCGACCCGTCCACCGTCATGGCCACCCTCTTCCTCGTCATGACGTGGAAGTACTTCGGCTTCCACATGATGCTCTACCTGGCCGGACTCCAGTCCATCCCGGCGGAGTTGACGGAGGCCGCGCTCATCGACGGCGCCGGCCCCTGGCAGCGCTTCCGCCATGTCACCCTGCCGCTGCTCGCACCGACCCTGCGGATCAGCGTGTTCCTGTCCGTCATCGGCTCGGTCCAGCTGTTCGACCTGGTCTGGGTCACCACCGCGGGCGGCCCCGACCACCACTCCGAAACGATGGCCGTGACCATGTTCCAGTACGGCTTCAAGCGCTACCAGGTCGGCTACGCCAGCGCGATCAGTGTGGCCATGTTCGCCATCAGCCTCGTCTTCGCCCTCGCCTACCAGAGGTTCGTCCTCCGCCGCGATCTGGAGGGGGCCACCACGACCCTGAGAGGAGGCGGCTCATGAGCGACCGCAAGACCGGCCGTACCCTTCCGCTGCACCTCGTCCTCGTCGCCGTCGGCGCGGCGATGGCCGTCCCCCTCGTCTACGCCGTCCTGTCCGGCTTCAAGTCGACCGACGAGCTGTCCCGCAACCCCATCGGCCTGCCCGACTCGTGGCTGACCTCCAACTACACCGACATCCTTCGCACCGGCGCCTTCTGGCAGCTCGTCGGCAGCAGCACCCTCATCGCGATCGGTACGACGGTGGTCGTGGTCGCGGTGTCCGCGCTCGCCGCGTTCTCCTTCGCCCGGTTCGCCTTCCGCGGCCGGGAGGCGCTGTTCACCCTGTTCACGATGGGGCTGATGTTCCCCTTCGCGGTGGCGGCCCTCCCGCTGTTCCTGCTGCTGCGCCAGCTCGGGCTGCTGGACAACCCGCTCGGGGTGATCCTGCCGCAGGCCGCCTTCGGGCTGCCGATGACCATCGTCATCCTGCGCGGCTTCTTCCGGGAGATCCCGGCCGAGCTGGAGGAGGCGGCCACCCTCGACGGCTGCGGCCCCCTCGGCTTCTTCTGGCGGATCCTGCTGCCCATGGCCCGCCCCGCCCTCGGCACGGTCTCCGTGCTGGCGGTGGTGGGCAGCTGGAACAACTTCTTCCTGCCGCTGCTGGTGTTCACCGACTCCACCTGGTGGACGATCCCCATCGGCGTGCAGCAGTTCCAGGGCCAGTACTCGGCCGAGTACGCCCGCGTCTTCGCGTATCTCGTCCTCGCCATGGTCCCCGCCCTGGCCTTCTACTCCGTCGCCGAGCGCCAGCTCGTCGGCGGCCTCACCGCCGGCGCCACGAAGGGATGAGGCGCGCGCCCGCGGCGCACGGCCCTGGGCCCCGTCGTCACATGTCCGCCGTCCGCCCGGCCGGCGGACATGTGACGGCAGGCCCTACGACACCACCCATCGTGAGGAGTCGCACCATGCCCCGCACCTCCCGTACCCGCCTCGGACTCGCCGGAGTCCTCGCCGCCGTCCTGGTCAGCGCCGGTGTCGCCACCGGACCGACCGCACAGGCGCACGAGAAGCCCCGGACGCTCGCCGACCTCGCCGAGCGCCACGGCCGCTACTTCGGCAGCGCCACCGACAACCCCGAACTGACCGACGCCCCCTACACGAAGATCCTCGGCGACGAGTTCGACATGATCACCCCCGGCAACGGCATGAAGTGGTACGCCACCGAGCCCCAGCAGGGCGTCTTCGACTTCTCCGCCGGCGACGAGATCGTGGACCTCGCCCGCGCCAATAGGCAGAAGGTCCGTGCCCACACCCTCGTCTGGCACAGCCAGCTGCCCGGCTGGCTCACCGACCGGGAGTGGACGGCCCCCGAGCTGCGGGCCGTCCTGAAGAACCACATCCAGACCGAGGTCCGCCACTACCGCGGCAAGGTCTACGCCTGGGACGTCGTCAACGAGGCGTTCAACGAGGACGGCACCTACCGGGAGACGATCTTCTACAAGACGCTCGGCCCCGGCTACATCGCCGACGCCCTGCGCTGGGCCCACCAGGCCGACCCCAGGGCCAGGCTCTACCTCAACGACTACAACGTCGAGGCCGTCGGCCCCAAGAGCGACGCCTACTACGTCCTCGCCAAGGAGCTGAAGGCGCAAGGTGTTCCGCTGCACGGCTTCGGCCTCCAGGCCCACCTCGCCCTCCAGTACGGCTATCCGACGAGCCTGGAGGACAACCTCCGCCGCTTCTCCCGCCTCGGCCTGGACACCGCGCTCACCGAGGTCGACGTGCGGATGGAGCTGCCCGCCACCGAGGAGAAGCTCGCCCGACAGGCCGACTGGTACCGGGACATGACCGAGTCGTGCCTCGCGGTGCGGCGGTGTGTCGGGATCACCATCTGGGACTACACGGACAAGTACTCGTGGATCCCCGCGTTCTTCCCGGGCGAGGGGGCGGCCCTGCCGTGGGACGAGCAGCTCGCGCCGAAGCCGGCGTACTACGCGATCCGCGAGGCGCTGAAGCAGAGGCGCTGAAGCAGAGGCGCTGAAGCGGAACGTGGGAGCAGAGGCGCTGAAGCGGAACGTGGGAGCAGAGGCGTCGAAGCGGAACGTTGGAGCAGAGGCGCTGGAGCGGAACGTTGGAGCAGAGGCGCTGGAGCGGAACGTTGGAGCAGAGGCGCTGGAGCAGGGCGTCGAGGCGACAGCCGACCGGCGGGGCCGAGTCAGAGGACGGGAGCCGGTGGTGCGGTGCTGGCGCGCACCACCAGCTCCGTGCCCAGTTCCACCCGTGGTGAGTCAGGCCGTTCGCCGCGGGCAAGGCGCAGGACCGTACGGACGGCGAGCTGGCCCATGTCGGCGAGGGGCTGCCGGATCGTCGTCAACGGCGGGGCGGACCAGCGGACTTCGGGCAGGTCGTCGAAGCCGACCACGCTCATGTCCTCCGGGACGCGCAGGCCGCGCCGGCGCAGTGCCTCGATCGCGCCGAGCGCCATCTGGTCGCTGGCCGCGAACAACGCGGTCGGCGGCTCCGGCAGATCGAGCAGGGTGTTGCAGCCGGTGAAGCCGGACTCGGGGTGGAAGTCGCCGGGCACGACCAGGGATGCGTCGATGGCGACGCCGGCCGCCTCGAGGGCCGCCCGGTAGCCGTCGAAGCGGGCGCGCGAGCACAGCAGCCGCGGCGGCCCGGCGATCAGGCCGATCCTGCGGTGGCCGAGGGAGAGCAGGTGCTCGGTGGCGGCCAGGCCCCCCGACCAGTTGGCGGCGCCGATCGTGGGCGTGTCGAAGGCGGGCGAGCCCATCGGGTCGACGACCACCAGGGGGACGCCCAGGATGCGCAACTGCTCGTGCAGCGGCGGTTCCAGGGCCGAGGTGACGAGGATGACGCCGTCGGAGGCGCGGGCCCGCAGATTGCGCATCCACTCCCGCGCGTCGCCCGAGCGGCCGTGGATCGCGGACACCACCGTGCCGGCCCCGGCGGCGTGCGCGGCCTCCTCGACCCCGCGGATGATCTCCACGGCCCAGGGCGAGTCGAGGTCGTTGAAGACCAGGTCGAGCAGCGCGGCACGGGACGGGAGGGCGGCGGGGCGCTTGCGGTATCCGTGCAGACGCAGCAGGTCCTCGACGCGGGCGCGGGTCGCGGGGGATACGTCGGAGCGGCCGTTCACCACCCGTGACACGGTCGGTACGGAGACCCCGGCCCGGCGGGCGATCTCGGTGATGGTGACCTTGCCCCGGGGCGCGGGTGCCGTCTCGTCCGCCGCCACTGTGCCCACCCCTGTTCGCCCGATCCGTGCTCCGGAATTCGCCCGACCCGTGCTCCGGAACTTCCAGGAGTCTTACGGAAATCGAGGGTCTGTGGGAAGAGAGGGCAGGAGGGAAACCGCGGGGTCACGGGGAGTGAGTGCCCTCGGACGTGCGTCGGGGCCGGCGCGCAGCGGCGGCTGCGGTCCGGCCCCTCGGTTCGGTGGACGGCGTGTCGTCGGTGCCGTCCGGGTGGTGCCGAGGCGGTGCTGCTCAGGCGTGCCGATCAGGTGGTCTCACAAGGTGCCCTGATCAGGCGGTGCGTGGTGCTCAGGCAGCCGTGACGATCCGGCCGCCGGCCAGCGGGCGGTGCGGTGCGATGATCCGGCCGTCGGGGAGGATCTCGCCGGTGTCCTCGAAGAGCAGGACGCCGTTGCACAGCAGGCTCCAGCCCTGTTCCGGGTGGTGCGCCGCGAGGCGGGCGGATTCCCGGTCGGCGGAGTCGGCTGTCGGGCACGGTGGCTGGTGCTGGCACATGGAGGGGATCTCTCGCTCTGGCGTGGTGTGTGGAAGGTGTGTTGTGTCTGTCTCGCGGCGTGAAACGTCGTTCATGGCCGCCCCCCGTTGTGATAAGTCGGTCGGAACCCAGTGTTGCCCCATGGACGTCGATCCGCAGGGATTTCGCGACACCGCTCCTCACAGGTTCATGACGCATCACCCGCGCGAGCGGTTCATTCCCACCACACCGTCAGTTCGGGTGGTTTCGGCTGACCGAATGGGGCTAGTCGGCATGGGCCGTTGCGTCCGGACCGCCCGGCACCGCATCGCACCGTACCCCGCCACCGGGGGCCGCGGTGGCGGGGGTACGGGCGGATGTGTCAGGCGGGCGAGCCGAGGAGGGGCGGCCGGGTCACCCGGAGGGTGAGGACCGGCAGCAGTTCGGCGACCCGGTGCGGGTGGTGCGCGGCGATGCCGGGCGGTGCCGGGGCCAGCGGCACCAGCAGGTCGGTCGCCGCCGGATGGCCGGTGGTGCCGTCCGAGGTGCAGTCGCCGTGCAGCCACAGCGTGAGCATGTACAGGCTGGGCAGGGACAGCAGGCGCGCCTGGTACGGCTGTGTCGTGGACTCGGCCTGGCGCAGTGCCAGCTCGGTGGAGGCGAGGTACGGGCCCTCGAAGAAGTGCGAGAAGGCCCAGCCGTCCGGGGTCAGCCGGGTCTCGGCCGCGGCCAGAGTCCGGTCGCCGCCGCGGATCAGGAAGCGCCAGCCGGCCAGCCTGGTCGCGGACATCCCCTCCGGGGTGATCCGGTCGAGGACGTGGACGGGCAGCGGGAGTTCGGGGGAGACGGGTCCCTGGGCGGTGCGCAGGGAGGAAGTCCTCGCCTCGCGGACCGCTGTGGGGGAACCGAGTGCCGTGAGGACGGAGCGCAGGGCGGGCGCGGGAGCCGGGGGGACATGCAGCGGCATGGTGGGTCGCCTCTCATTCGACAGGCACGGTGGCACGAGGGCGTGGGTGGGGCGGACGGCGCTGTCAGCTCTCAGGGTGAGGTCGGAGAGGCAGGGGCCGGGGTCTGGGAACAGGGGTGCGCCTGTGGCCTGCCGTCCGTCTCGTAGACGACGACAGGCTCCTTCGACCGCGGCGGTGTCCACCTTCTCCGCCTTGTTCGCGGAGTTTATACGACACGTGTTCAGACTGTGTTTCGTCTAGCCGCTTCCTGGACACTCGGCAAGCTTCCATTCGGACGCCGATACGTGTGAATCATCCCGATTCAGAGCGGCGTGCGGCTCGATGACCACAGGATATGCAGGTGCGGCGGTCGGCCTATTCCCGTCGGCGTTTTTCACGAGATGCCGAGTTCGTGAATCTGCCCTTCGCCGCATGCCCGGTGAATGTGCCTCCGGTCACTCGTGGCGACTTCGGTCAGAGTAGCGGGTGCCGTGCCGGGTAGGTGACGTTATCGATCGACGGGGCTGGGCATCATCCACCCTGACCCCGGGACACCGGCGGCCGGATCCTCGGACCGCCACGCGAGGAGGGACGCCCGATGGGGGAGAAGGTCGTGGCAGGCGCGTTCGACCTGTCCGATCGTCAGCGCTACCGCGACAAGCTGCGGCAGTGCCTGACGGTGCTGGAGCGGCTTCTGGCCCAGCAGAGCTTCGACCGGCCCAAGAATCTCATGGGGCTGGAGATCGAGCTGAATCTCGCGGGCGCGGACGGTCTGCCGAAAATGTTGAACGGGGAAGTGCTGGAGCGGATCGCCAGCCGAGATTTCCAAACAGAACTGGCCATGTTCAACCTGGAAGTGAACATAGCTCCACACCGGTTGGGCGGGCGGGTTTTCGACCGGCTCGCGGAGGAACTCCGTACGTCCCTGGCATATGCCCACCGAAAGGCGGGGGAGGTCGACGCGGGAATCGTGATGATCGGTATTCTGCCGACTCTCGACCGTGACGACCTGGTCTCCTCCAACCTTTCCGACGTCGACCGCTACACCCTCCTCAACGATCAGATCGTGGCCGCCCGCGGCGAGGAGTTCACCCTCGACATCGACGGCGTCGAGCACCTCTCCTGCACCTCGAAGTCGATCGTCCCCGAAGCCGCCTGCACCTCCGTGCAACTGCATCTCCAGGTCACGCCGGACCGCTTCGCCGACGTGTGGAACGCCGCGCAGGCCGTCGCCGCCGCCCAGATCGCCATCGGCGCCAACTCGCCGTTCCTCTTCGGCCGCGAACTGTGGCGGGAGTCCCGGCCCCCGCTGTTCCAGCAGGCCACCGACACCCGGCCGCCGGAACTCCAGGCACAGGGCGTGCGCCCGCGGACCTGGTTCGGCGAGCGCTGGATCAGCTCCGCGTACGAGCTGTTCGAGGAGAACCTGCGCTACTTCCCCGCGCTGCTGCCCATCTGCGACGACGAGGACCCCCACGAGGCCCTCGCCGCGGGCGACGCCCCCAAACTCGCCGAACTGGTCCTGCACAACGGGACCGTCTACCGCTGGAACCGTCCCGTCTACGGCATCGCCGACGGCGTCCCGCACCTGCGGGTGGAGAACCGTGTCCTGCCCGCCGGCCCCACCGTCACCGATGTCGTCGCCAACGCGGCCTTCTACTACGGCGTGGTCCGCGCCCTGGCCGAGGAGTCACGGCCCGTGTGGACCCGGATGCCCTTCGAGACCGCCGCCGCCAACTTCGACGCCGCCTGCCGGTACGGCATCGACGCCCGCCTGCACTGGCCCCGCCGCGGCCGGCTGGGGGGCGTCGCGGAGGTCGACGCGGTGAGCCTCGTACGCGACGAGCTGCTGCCGCTTGCCGAGGCAGGGCTGGACGCGTGGGGGGTGGAGCCGGCCGACCGCGATCTGTACCTGGGAGTCATCGAGGAGCGGTGCCGTCGCCGGACCAACGGGGCGAGCTGGCAGGTGGAGACCTTCCATCGCGCGCTGGAGGCCGGACTGTCGCGGGACGCGGCGCTGGCGGCGACGACCCGGCGGTACGCGGAACTGAGCCACCGGGGGGAGCCGGCGCACACCTGGCCGGTCGGACTGCCGGAGCCCGTTCCCACGGCGTGAGAGCCACCGCGGTTCCCCCGCCCGGGTTCTCCGGGCGGAGAGGGGGTCGCCGCCGGTCGCGTGGCACGGATCGGGCAAGCTGTGACGTCCGACAGCGGTGCGGCAGGTGTGAAGGTGGAGGCCCGGTAGGTGGCTGATTCTTTTCCGCAGGAGAAGTTCTCCCGACGGATCCTCCGGGACGAGACACTGCTCGTCCTGGGCGTCTCGCTCGGGGCGAGCGGGGTGTCCGCCCTGATCAGTTTCGTCGGATCGGTGACGAAGCCGGGCGGTCTCAAGGACCAGGCGGCGACCCTCAACGCCTCGGCCGCGCCGGGCCGCCCCTGGCTCGACCTCGCCTGGCAGCTGTTCGGGATCGCCAGCTCGCTCGTCCCGGTCGCGCTCGTCGCGCACTTCCTGCTGCGGGAGGGCCACGGCCTGCGCATCCTCGGCTTCGACCGCACCCGCCCCTGGCCCGACCTCAGCCGCGGCGCCGCGATCGCCGCGGTCATCGGCAGCTCGGGCATCGCCTTCTACCTCGCGGCCCGTGGCCTGGGATTCAACCTCACGGTGGTCCCCGAGGCACTGCCCGACGTGTGGTGGAAGTACCCGGTGCTGATCCTTTCCGCGCTCCAGAACGCGATCCTGGAAGAGGTCATCGTCGTCGGCTACCTGCTGCGCCGCCTCGGCCAGCTGGGGTGGACCCCGGTCGGCGCGCTGATGGCCAGTTCCGCCCTGCGCGGCTCGTACCACCTCTACCAGGGCATCGGCGGGTTCATCGGCAACATGGTGATGGGCCTGGTGTTCGTCCACCTGTACCGGCGCTGGGGCCGGGTGGGACCCCTGGTCGTCGCGCACTCCCTCCTCGACATCGGGGCGTTCGTCGGGTACGCGCTGCTGGCGGGCAAGGTGGACTGGCTGCCCACGGCATGAGCAGAAGCCGTACGTCCCCCTGCCCGAGGTCGGCTACGCCAGCAGGTCACCCTCGATGACGGTGACCGCGCGGCCTTTCAACAGGGTCCGCTCGCCGCGCAGTTCGGTCCGGACGTGGCCGGAGCGCGGCGAGGCCTGGAGACCGGTCAGCTCGGCGCGGCCGAGGCGCTCCGACCAGAACGGGGCCAGCGCCGTGTGGGCGCTGCCGGTGACCGGGTCCTCGTCGATGCCGACGTTCGGGAAGAAGCAGCGGGAGACGAAGTCGTGGCCCAGGCCGGGGCGCTCGGCGCGGGCGGTCGCGATGATGCCGCGTGCGGAGTGGGCGCACAGGGCCTTGTGGTCGGGGCGCAGGGCACGGACGGTCTTCTCGTCGGCGAGTTCGACCAGCAGGTCGCCGACGTTCGGACCGGTGTCGAAGACCGTGAGCGGTTCGGCGCCCAGGGCCTCGGCGACCCCCTCCGGGATCTCCACGCGGGTGAGCGGGGCGGTCGGGAAGTCCAGGGTGATCGAACCGTCCTCGGCGGGCGTCGCGACGAGCACCCCGCTGCGGGTCGCGAACCGCACGGGCCCCGCGTGGGCGCCCGTGCTGTGCAGGACGTGCGCGGTGGCGAGCGTGGCGTGACCGCACATCGCCACCTCGGTGACGGGAGTGAACCAGCGCAGTGCCCAGTCGGCCTCGCCGCCCGGCGGCAGCGGATGCGTGAACGCCGTCTCGGCGTGGTTGACCTCGAGGGCCACGTTCTGGAGCCGATCGTCACCCGGGAAGGTGTCGAGCAGCAGGACCCCGGCCGGGTTCCCGGCGAAGGGACGGTCGGTGAAGGCATCGACGATTCGAATCCGCATGCGGTGACGGTAGGCGGTCGGAGCGGCGGCGGGCCAAGGCCAATCGGCGAGTCGTGGACCGGCCGGGAACCGGCCGCGCCCGCCCGGACGTTGATCGCGGTGAAGGCGGCCGACACCGGCGGGCGCCGCGAGGAGCGGAAGGACATCTCCCTGAACGGCAGCACGGCAAGGAGCGAGGAGGGCCCGGTCGTACTGACGGGCGCGACCGGCTTCATCGGGTCCCGCGCGCTCGGCGCGCTGACGGACGGCGGCCGGGGAGCAGGCGTGCGCGCCCTGGTCCGCACGGTCTCCGGCGACGTGCAGACGGACAGGTCCGGTGGCGTGCTGAAAGCCGGGTCCGACGACATGGTGAGGGTCAGGCCCGGCGATGACGTGAAGGCCGGGTCCGTCGAGTGGGTGCGCGGCGATCTGACCGACCCGGACGCGGTGCGCGGTCTGTGCGAGGGCGCGCGGGCGGTCGTCCACCTCGCCTCGTACATCGGCGGGGACGAGCGGCTGTGCCAGGCGGTCAACGTCGACGCCACCCGCGCGCTCATGGCCGAGGCCCGGCGGGCCGGCGTCCGCCGCGTCGTGCACCTGTCGACGCCGCGGTGTACGGCGCGGCCCCCACCGGGGCATCACCGTGGACGAGATACCCGCCGAGCCGGTCTCCGCCGTGAGCCGGACCCGGCTGGCCGGTGAGGCGTACGCCCGGGAGGCCGGCGCGGTCGTTCTGCGGCCGGGGCTGGTCCTCGGGGCCGGGGACCGCTGGACCGTGCCCGGCCTGCGGGAACTGGTCGAGCGGGTGCCGGCCGGGTGGGACGGCGGGCGGGCCCTGCTGTCGATGGTCGACGTCGGCGACCTCGCCCGCCTGATCGCCGCCGTCGCCACCGGCCCCCGGTGGGTGCCGCCCGGCGTGTACCACGTGGGTCACCCCGACCCCGTGCGCGTCGGCGACCTGCTGGCGGAGCTGGCGCGGCACGGCGTGCTGCCGCCCCGCCCGGCCGCCGACTGGCCGTGGTCCACCTGTCTGGAGCGCCTGCGGTCCACCCCCGGCCGGTGTCGGAACGGCAGTTCACCCTGGTCGGCCGCGACCACTGGTACCGCGCCGACGAGATCTGGGAACTGACGGCCCAACCACCGGGCCCCGGCCCGCTGAGCCGCCTCGCGGACGCGGCTCCGTGGTACCGGGAGAAGGTGGGACGGGGCGCGTGAGCCTCTGCGGGGCGTGAGTCGGGGAGGGGCCCGGCCGCGGGTGCCAGGCGGCCCGGCAGCGGCGGCTGCAGCTCGCGCACACCGGCTGGGCGACGGTCGTGGACCCGCGCGGGCGCGACGAGATGGAACGGTCCGTCATAGGAGCCATCGGCCCCGAGGGACAGGGACAGGGACAGGGACAGGGAGCAGGGGCAGGGGGACAGGGGAGAGGCCAGGGGACAGGGGACAGGGGACAGGGGCAGGGACAGGGCAGGGACAGGGAGGACAGTCCAGGATCGCTCCGGTGCGGGCCGCCTCGGCGACCGCCGACGCGGTCCGCGGACTCGCCGGCAACCTGGTCGGCGCCGGCCTCGCGGCCGGGCCGCTGTCGCCGTACGCCCGCGCCGGTACGCCGGGTTACTCCCGCCGTGGGACGCCCCGGGCGGCGCCGACCGGCAGCGTGGTGGCCGTGAAGCTGACCCGCCCGGTGCGCCGGGCCTCCCTCGTCGTCCATGTCGCCGCCTCCGCGAGCTGGCTCGGGCTCACCCTCGGGCTGCTCGCGCTCGGGACCGCCGCGACCACCACCGGATCCGCGGCGACCGTCGAGGCGTCCGTCCGGGCCATGAAGCTCTTCGCGGACTGGTTGCTGCTGCCCGTCGCGGCCCTCACGCTGCTCAGCGGCCTCGTGCTGTCGCTGGGCACTGCGTGGGGACTCGCGCGGCACCGCTGGGTGTACACCAAGTTCTGGCTGACCCTGGCCACCGCCACGGCCACCGTCCTCGCCCTGCGCCCCGGCGTGAACGCGGCGGTCACCGCCGTGGCCGAGGGCGAGGCCCTCCCCGACGCCGGTGACGTCCTGTTCGGACCGGTCGTGTCCCTGTCCGCCTACCTCTTCATGACCGTCGTGTCGATCCTCAAGCCCTGGGGGCTCACCCGGCGAGGCCGCCGACTCCGCGAGGCGGGGACGGCCGGCGGGCCGACGGGGGCCGGCCGCCTCCGCCGGACGGCCTGACCCGCCTCGCGGAGTCGGCGCCCGCCGTCGCGCCGTCGCCCCGCCTCTCCGCCGCGCGCACACGCCGGGTCGCTGGGATGCTGGAGTGAGCGTTGCCCAAGACCTGACGAGAAGTGCCGGTGAGCGCCATGACCGGGCTTCGCGGAGGGCGGGCGATCCGGATCGTCGCGTGGCGCAGCGCGCAGCGCGTGAAGGAGCCGATCGCGGCGGCCCGGCCCGTGGCCTCCGTGTCCGCCTTCGGCCGCTGATCACCCACGACACCGAATCGAGGCGACGGTATGAGCACGACTCACACTTCGCACACCGGGAGCGCCAAGCAGCACTGGGCAGAGGGTCTCACGGTCTTCGCCGCCGTGATCCTCATGCTCTCCGGGATCCTGGACATCTTCCGCGGCATCATGGGCATCGCCGAGGACGACGTCTTCGTCACGACCCGCAGCTATGTCTTCGAGTTCGACCTCACCGGCTGGGGCTGGATCCATCTGGCACTCGGCGTGGTGGCCGTGCTCGTCAGCCTGGGACTCTTCCGGGGAGCGATGTGGGCCCGCGTCGCCGGGGTGGCCATCGCGGCACTCATCGTCATCGCCAACTTCCTTTCGCTGCCGTACTACCCGGTCTGGTCCGTCGTGACGATCGCCTTCGCCGGATTCGTCATCTGGGGCCTGTGCGTGTCGCGGTCGGAAACGGCCTCGCTGCGCTGACGATCCGCGCCAGCGATCCTTCGCGCGCGGGTGGACGTCCCCAGCCCGCCCGCGTGCGTCAACACGGCCAGGAAGGCGGCGCACGATGTGCCGATGGCTCGCCTACTCGGGCACGCCCGTCCTGCTGGAGACGATCCTCTACAAGCCGACGCACTCACTGATCGACCAGAGCCTGCACTCCCGGATGGGTGTCGAGACCACCAACGGCGACGGCTTCGGCGTCGGCTGGTACGGGCCGGACCTGCGGACCCCGGCGATCGTCCGTGACATCGGCCCGGCGTGGAGCAACCGCAATCTGCGGGAGATCGCCGGCCATGTCAGGTCCCCTCTCTTCTTCGCCCACATCCGCGCCTCGACCGGCTCGGCGGTGCAGCAGACCAACTGCCATCCGTTCCGGCACGGCCGCTGGATGTGGATGCACAACGGCGCGATCGCCGATTTCCAGCGGATACGGCGGGATCTCGCGCTGGCCGTCGACCCGGAGCTGTTCCTCGACATGGAGGGCTCGACGGACTCCGAGATGATGTTCTATCTGGCTCTCACCTTCGGCCTGGAGGAGGACCCGCCGGGTGCCGTAGCCCGGATGGCGGGCCTTGTGGAGCGGACCGGCCATGAGCACGGGGTGGAGTTCCCGCTCCAGATGACGCTCGCCGTGACCGAGGGAGAGCGGCTGTGGGCTTTCCGCTACTCCAGCCAGAAGGACTCGCGCTCGCTGTTCTACAGCACCCGGGTGGACACCCTGCGCGCCCTCCACCCCGACATGGCGTTCCTGCGGGAGGTCTCCGCCGAAACCCGCCTCATCGTGTCCGAGCCCCTCGGCGACCTCCCCGGCGCCTGGAACGCCGTTCCCGAGGGCACCTACGGCGTGGTCCAGCCCGAGGGCGACGAGATGTACCCCTTCGCCCCGCGGAAGCCCGCCCTGGTGTGATCCGCCGGGGTGACCTGTGACGGCCGCCCCTGACCAGCTGTCCTCGAAGCCGGGGCCCGCCAGGCCACCGGGTCGCTGCGAGCGGAGGGGCGCTCAGCGCAGCCGACGCGCCCGCAGCACCAGGTCGTCTGTGTGGTGCGCGCCGGCCCCGCCGTCGGGCGCCACGCGTGGCCGCTGCTCGTCCACCTCCACCTCCCAGTCGTCGTCGAGCAGAGCGGCGACCATCGAGGGCCAGACGTAGTCAGCCGGGTCGAAGCCGCTGTCGTGCGCCTGCTCGGTGTCCATCCCCGCGTGGTGGACGAGCAGCAGCACGCCGCCGGGCGCGACGGCGGCGAGCAGCGCTCGCTCGGCCGCGGCGTCGGGGGTGCGCAGCAGGGCCGGGTACTGCGCGGACACCAGGTCGAAGGAGGCCGGCGGGAGCGGCGCCTCCGTCAGTGCGGCGTGTACCCAGCGAACGGTCAGGCCGGCGTCCCGCGCGTGCCCGGCGGCCCGCTCCAACGCCACCCCCGAGACCTCGAGCGCGGTCACGTCCCAGCCGGCGCGCGCGAGCCAGACGGCGTCCGCGCCCTCGCCGCAGCCGACGTCGAGCACCCGACCGGGTGTGAGCCCGGCGACCTCCGCCACGAGCGCGCCGTTGGGCCGGCCGCTCCACAGCTGTTGTCGGTCGGCGTACCGGTTGTCCCACTCCGCACGCACCGCGTGGTCTCCGAGGTATCCGTCGGCAGGCAAGGAGGGGATGTCGGACTCGGGCGAGGGCGATCCTGGCGTGTTGTTGTCGGTCACGGGCCCACCGTCGCCCATCGGCGCCCGGTCACGCCATTGATGTTGCCGGTCCGGCAAAAGGGCGTCCGGACGGCGAGGACCAGCCGGACGCGGTCGCGGTGGACCTGGACGTCGACGTCACCGGGACAGCCTGCCGAACCGGGCACGGGCCACAAGCAGGTGCCTTTGCCATCCCAACGTTACCGATATATCGTTGAAGCATCGCGATCGATCAACGACCGAATGAATGGAGTGATGGCGATGCGTACCCACGGATACGAGCGTGGACATGGACAGGACGGCTTCTCCCGGCGCGGCCGGGGTGGCTTCGGCGGGACGCGGGCGGCTTTCGGGCCTTTCGGACCGGGTGGGCCGGGCGGACCCGGATTCGGCCCCGGTGGTCCCGGTGGCGGCTTCGGGCCCGGCTTCGGGCCGGGACCCTGGGGCGGTCGAGGACGGGGCGGACCCAGGGGGAGGGCGCGGCGCGGTGACGTGCGGGCCTCGATCCTGGCCCTGCTGAAGGACCGGCCGATGCACGGCTACGAGATGATCCAGGAGATCGCCGAGCGCAGCGGCGGCGCGTGGAAGCCGAGCCCCGGCTCGGTGTACCCCACCCTCCAGTTGCTGGAGGACGAGGGCCTGATCAGCAGTGCGTCGGAGGGCGGCAAGAAGCTGTTCTCGCTCACGGACGCGGGCCGTACGGCGGCCGAGGAGGGCCCCGAGGCTCCCTGGCAGGAAGCCTCCCGCGGGGTCGACTGGGAGGCCCTCGGGGAGGTCCGGCAGGCCGGCTTCGGTCTGATGGAGGCCTTCGGGCAGGTCTGGAAGACCGGCAGCAAGGAGCAGCGCGAGAAGGCGCTCACGGTCGTCAACGACGCCCGCAAGAAGCTGTACCTGATCCTCGCCGACGAGGACTGACCGCCGTACGGCACGGCGGGCGCGAGGAAGTCACGGTCGGCCGGCACGCAGCGGAGGCGCCCCGCCGATCCGGCGGGGCGCCTTCCGCCGTGCTGTCGCACGCGGAGCGGGCGGCCCCGCTCAGGCCGTCGTCGAGGTCAGGCCGGCCAGCTTGCGCAGTGACTCGTCGAGTGCGGCCGTAGCCGAGTCCTTGAGCCTGCCCGCCATGAGCGACACGGCGGCGCCCGTGAACTCGCCGTCGATCCGTACACCGGTGGCGTCGCCGTCGGGCGTCAGCGTGTAGCGGGTCAGGAGGGTCACCGCCATCGGACCCCTGCCCCGGATGGCCAGTACCCGGGCCGGTTCCAGTTCCTCCACGGTCCACTCGACCTCGGCCGGGAAGCCCATCAGCTTCATGTTCTCCCGGAAGGTCGCGCCCACCTCCAGCGTCTTCGGGCCACCCTGCGGGAAGTCGGTGTGGGTCGCGTTCCACTCCCCGTACGCGGACCAGTCCGTGAGCTGCGCCCAGACCTGCCCGGCCGGTGCCTGGATGCGTGCCTCCGCGCTGACTTCGGCCATGCGACCACCTCTTCGTGTCCGGCGACTCGGGCTGCCGTGCCGCGCGAACGTAGCCGCAGCGGCGCGAACACACAAGACTGACGGACCGTCAGGAATGCTGCCGACTGCCGGACCGGCTCGCCCGCCGGATCTCCGCCGCGTCGAACAGGTCCCACGCGCGGGGGAACGGCCCCTCGTCGTGACAGTGCCACACCTCCCAGAACAGATCGGCGGCCAGCGCGTCCCCCGGGGCGTACACCCCGGTACACGTACCGCCTGCCGTCGGCCCCGGCCAGAGCCACCAGCCGGCACCCGCTCTCCATGACCGTGGGGCGTGACGGCGGGCGCCCGCGGTTGCCCCGGGGCGCGAGGCCAGGTGGCGCGCGCCCTTGAGGCGAGAACGGCCTGATCTCATCCGTAAGGAGGAGATTCCGGCTGCGGTCGTCCGCTCTGTGTGGGATGTGAAGATGGTTCCCGCCGGGGATGACCCCGTCGGCCGGGACTGATGGGGTGGGAGATGTGCAACCCCGTATCCCCCGGCAGCCGGTTCGCGACCACGCGTCCGGGGCCATGGACGACGACGCCGGGCTCAGTGCCGAGCTGGTGGCGGCGGTCGAGGGCGCGCGCCGGCGGGCCGTGCGGGACGGCGACCGGCAGATCGACACCGCGCACCTGCTGCACTCCCTCCTGGAGAACGACCCTGAGGTGCGCGCGCCTTCGACGGCGGCCCGCAGCTCGCCCGCCTCTTCGGCTATCTCGTCCAGCGCAGCATCGGCTACGGCCTGCGCTGGCAGGGCGGCGTGGAGGACTCCGGCGCCCTGCCCGTCGTCACGACCGTCGAGGGCTTCTCGCCCCTCGCCTCCGCCGCGCTGCGGCACGCGCGCCTACGGGCCGCCGGGCGCCCCGGACCGCAGGTCCCGGACGCAGGTCGGCCCTCCTGCGGCGACATCGCCCGCGGAGTCGATCTGCTCGCCGCGATCCTGGCCGACCCGCGGGCCCGGGCCGTCGAGGTGCTGGCCCGGGCCGGCGTCGACCCCCTGGACGTGTGCGCCCGGATCGAGGTCGCCGTCGGCGGGTACGACGGGTACGCCGGGTTCGCGGAGGAGGACGACGCGCCCTGACCGGGCCGGTGACCCTCCCGTCCAGCCGCTGAGACAGGTGTCAACAGGGATGACGGTCATGTCGTCGCCTGTCATCATGTGCCGGTGCATACGTCTGTGAGCAGTCAGGTCAGTCGCGGAAAGGGCATCGGGCTCTCTCTGGCGATCGGATCGGCCATCGCCTTCGGCGGGTCCGGAGTGGCGGCGAAACCGCTGATCGAGGCGGGACTGGACCCGCTGCACGTGGTGTGGCTGCGGGTGACCGGCGCGGCCCTGGTGATGCTGCCCCTGGCGGTGCGCCACCGCGCGCTGGTGCGCCGCCGCCTCGCGCTGCTCGCCGGGTTCGGACTGCTCGGCGTGGCCGGCGTCCAGGCGTTCTACTTCGCCTCCATCTCCCGCATCCCGGTCGGGGTCGCCCTGCTCGTCGAGTACCTGGCGCCCGCGCTCGTGCTCGGCTGGGTGCGGTTCGTGCAGCGGCGGCCGGTGACACGGGCCGCCGCGCTCGGAGTGGTCCTCGCGGTGGGCGGGCTCGCCTGTGTCGTCGAGGTGTGGTCGGGGCTCGGCTTCGACGCCCTCGGCCTGGCCCTCGCGCTGGCGGCCGCCTGTTGCCAGGTCGGCTACTTCGTCCTGTCCGACCAGGGCAGCGACTCCGGCGACGACGCCCCCGACCCGCTCGGCGTGATCGCCTACGGCCTCCTCGTCGGCGCGGTCGTCCTCACGGCCGTCGCCCGCCCCTGGGGCATGGACTGGTCGGTGCTCGCGCGCTCGGCCGCGATGGACGGCAACGACGTCCCGGCCTGGCTGCTGCTCGGCTGGATCGTGCTGATCGCGACGGTCGTCGCGTACGTCACCGGCGTGGTCTCGGTGCGCCGGCTGTCCCCGCAGGTCGCGGGTGTCGTGGCCTGTCTGGAGGCGGTCATCGCGACCGTCCTGGCCTGGGTCCTGCTCGGCGAGCACCTCTCGGCGCCGCAGATCGTCGGGGGCGCGATCGTCCTGCTGGGCGCGTTCATCGCCCAGTCGTCCACCCCCGCCAAGGGCTCGGGGGAGCCGGTGGCCGCCGGCAGCCCCGAAAGGGAGCTGTCCGCCCGCGGGACGGCGGCCTGAAGCGGCTTCCCGGACCTAGCCCCCCGACCCGAGCCCTCCGACCGACGGAGCCCTCCGACCGAACCACCCCCGACCGAACCACCCCCGACCGAGCCGGGCCCGGCGGCTGCGCAGAGCGCGTCGCCGCCGTGCGGTCAGGTCCCGGTCCCGCGTCGCAGGAGGTGCTCGCGGGCCGCGGCGTCCCCAGGACCGCCGCGTGCCGCGAGGCCCGCCGCGATGCGCTCCCGGGTCTCGGCGGGCCGGTGGCTCGCGTACTTGAACTTGGCCCGTACGCCCGTCACTTCGAGCCGGATCCCCCGGATACCGGAGAGCAGACGGCCGTACGGCACCTCGCCCGCCGCGACCCGGGCGGAGCCGCCCTCCGGCTGGAAGTGGGCCATCTGCCGGTTCAGCAAGTCGGCCTTGGCCTCCGGGTCGTCGACCAGGTGGGCCGTGCAGCGCAGTTGGACGGCCGCGTAGAAGCTCGTCGGGGTGCCGTGCTCGGGCGGGGTCCGTGGCGGCGCCTGCCAGGGGCCGGGAACGTACACGTAGTCGTCGACCACGCTCAGCACGACCTCCGGGTGGGCCTCCAGCGCCGCCCACAGGGGGTTCGGCCGGGCCAGGTGGGTGACGGCCTCGCCGCGTCCGGCGTCGTAGGCGAAGTGCAGGGGCTGCACCCACGGAGGGTCACCGGGCAGGCCGTTGACGGCGAGCTGCCCGAAGTCGCGGCCGGCCAGCCAGTGCTGCCACTCGGCGTCGTCGTGGGGCGCGTCCCAGGGGTGGATCAGCATCACAGCATCCCGAGGTAGGCGGGGAGGCCGGTGCCGGGGAGGAGGTCGGCCTCGGGGACCGGTGTGCCGTAGCCCTTGTGGAGGGGGACGACGCCGGCCCAGTGGGGGAGGGTGAGGTCCTCGGGCTCCTCGTTCACCCCGCCGGTGCGGGTCTTCGCCGAGACCTCGTCCAGGTCGATGCGGATGACCGCGGTGGCGGCCAGCTCCTTCCGGTTGGCGGGCCGGGAGTCGGCGGCACGGCCGGGGACGACGTGGTCGACCAGGGCGTCCAGCGCCGCGAGCTTCTCCTGCGGGTCGGTGACGTCGTGGGCGAGGCCGTGCACCACGACGGAGCGGTAGTTGATCGAGTGGTGGAAGGCCGAGCGGGCCAGGACCAGTCCGTCGACATGCGTCACCGTCAGGCACACCGGCAGCCCCGGGTCGGCCTGCCCGGTCATCCGCAGCGGGCGCGAGCCCGTCGAACCGTGGACGTAGAGCGTCTCGCCGACCCGGCCGTAGAGCGTCGGCAGCACGACCGGCGCGCCGTCGCGGACGAAGCCCAGGTGGCAGACGTAACCCTCGTCCAGTATCGCGTGCACCAGGTCCTTGTCGTAGGACGCCTTCTGCGCGGACCGGGTGGGGACCGTGCGGTCGGTCGGGGTGTAGGCGGCGGGCGTCGTCGGCTGTGCGGTCCCCTGCGACTGCGTGGTCCCCTGCATGGCGTTCTCCATTGCACTAGTGCATAATTGTCTTTGTGCTAGGAGAGTATCGGATCACGGGTCGGCGCGCAGCCGACATTTCCGCGAGCGTCGAGCAGGCGGTGGGCGCCGGTGAGCTGGCGCCCGGCCAACCGCTGCCCCCGATGCGGGAGTTGGCCGAGCGGCTGGGGGTGAACCCGAACACCGTCGCGGCCGCCTACCGCACCCTGCGCGAGCGTGGGGTGATCGAGACCGACGGCCGGCGGGGCAGCAGAGTGCGGTCCAGGCCGGCCACGACCGGGCGCGAGTTCATCCGGGTGGAGGTCCCGGCGGGTGTGCGGGACGCCTCGGCGGGCAACCCGGACACCGCGCTGCTGCCGCCGCTCGGGCCGGCCTTCGCCTGGGCCGCCGCGCAGGGCGACCGGGACCCGGTCCTGTACGGACACGAGCCGGTCGAGCCCGAACTGGCGCGGACGGCCCGCGCCGAGCTGGACGCCGACGGGGTTCCGGCCGGGCCGGTGGCCGTCACCTCCGGTGCGCTGGACGCCATCGAGCGGGTGCTCGCCGCGCACCTCAAGCCCGGCGACACGGTGGCCCTGGAGGATCCCGGCTGGGGCTCGCTCCTCGACCTCGTCCCGGCGCTCGGGCTGCGCACGGTCCCGGTCGGCGTCGACGACGACGGGCCCTTGCCAAAGGACGTGGACCGTGCCCTGGAGGGCGGTGCCCGCGCTCTGATCGTGACCGACCGCGCGCAGAACCCGACGGGCGCCGCAGTGGGCGCCGCACGCGCGCGTGCCCTGAGGGCCGTGCTGCGCCGGCATCCGGGCACGCTGCTCATCGAGGACGACCACGGTCACCGGATCGTGGACCTGCCCCTGCACCCCCTCGCGGGAGTCACCAGGCACTGGGCCTTCGTCCGCTCGGTCGCCAAGGCCTACGGCCCCGACCTGCGGCTCGCCGTCCTCACCGGTGACGAGGTCACCCTCGACCGCGTCCGCGGACGGCAGCGCCTCGGGCCCGGCTGGGTCAGCCGGATCACCCAGCGGGCCGTGGCGCGGCTGTGGGCCGACGGCGCGGTGGACACCGCGGCGGTCGCAGGGGCGTACCGGACCCGCCGGGACGCGCTGATCGCCGCGCTGGCCGAGCGGGGGGTCGAGGCGCGTGGCCGCAGCGGGATGAACGTGTGGATCCCGGTACCCGACGAGACCGGGGCGGTGGCCCGGCTGCTGCACGCGGGGTGGGCGGTCGCCCCCGGTGCCCGATTCCGGCTGGGGGCTCCGCCCGGTATCCGGATCACCGTCTCGACGCTCGCGCAGGACGAGGTGGGCCCACTGGCGGACGCGGTGGCCTCTGCGGTGCGTGTGGGAGGTGGGCGGGGGTTGGTGTAGGCGGGGTCGCCGTCGCGGAGGGGCGGGGCGGGACGGTCTCGGTGATCGGTCCGGCCGCTGTTGGGCCGGCGCCGTGACCGTGGTGGAT
>NZ_MPOH02000015.1:170371-203204 GCF_001896135.2 Streptomyces phaeoluteigriseus | reverse complement strand
TGAACGGCCACCGGCCCGGCGAACGTGTACCCCTGCTCCGCGGCATGGCGGCGGACCTGAGCCGCGAGGTGCCCCACACCTCAGCACTGCCGGGGGCCAATCGCAGGGGTGGGGCGGTTTCGGGGGTCGGTCCGCGGTGCTGGGTTGCCGTGGCTGTGGTGGTGGGACGGCGTCGCCGTCGTGAGGGCCGTCCCCCCGGGTCGCCCGTCGTCGGCCGGCGCGGGTGGGGGGATGCGGTGGCACTGGGCCGGGTCCTTCGTACCTGGTGGTGCCCTTCCCCGTGTCCCCGCTGGTGCGCCCCTGCCCGGCGTGCCCCGAGTCCGTGGCTACGCCCGGTCCCGGAGCTGGGTCAGTGCCGCTCCCGCCAGGACGATCACCGCGCCCACCGGTGTCGACCAGGTCAGGGACTCGCCGAGGAGGGCCACGCCCGCGGCCGTCGCGATCACCGGGATGAAGTACGTGACCATCTGGGCCGTCGTCGGACCGACCTCGGCGACCAGGCCGTACTGGATGAGGAGGGCCAGTCCGGTGCCGAGGGCGCCCAGGGCCGCGATCGCCAGCAGCGGCAGGACCGGGAAGCGGGTCGGGAGCGTGGTGAACAGCGGCGTGACCACGGCGAGTTGGAGCGTGGCGAGGAACAGCTGCGCGCCGGTCATCGACAGCGGCGAGCGGCCGCTGCCGGCGAGCGTGCGGCGCAGGTAGATCCAGCCGACCGGGTAGCTCAGCGAGGCCAGCAGTGCCAGGGCCGTGCCGCGGGCGTCCAGTCCGCTGAACCCCTGCCAGGCGCCGAGGACCGTCAGCACGCCGAGGAAGCCGAGGCCCAGGCCCGCGACCCTGACCCGGGTGGGCCGGTCCTCGGAGAGGGCCACCACGGAGAGAGCCATGCCCCACAGCGGCGAGGTCGCGTTGCAGATGCCCGCCAGGGTGGACGGGATCGTCAGTTCCGCGTAGGCGAACAGGGAGAACGGCAGCGCGTTCAGCAGGAGGGCGGCGACGGTCAGATGGGCCCAGGTGCGGGCCCCGCGCGGCAGCCGCTCGCGCTTGACCGCGATGGCGACCGCCAGCACCGCCGTCCCGAACGCCAACCGGCCGAGGGTGACCTGGAACGGCGCATAGCTCTCCGTGCCCACCTTGATGAGCAGGAAGCTGAAGCCCCAGATCAGCGAGAGGAACCCGAAGCGCAGGCGCCAATCGAGGGGGCGCCGGGAGCCGGCCGACGGCCGCGTGGCCGCGGACGTGGACGGGGAACCGGTGCTGTCCGTGGAGGCGGTGGTGGAAGCGGCGGCGGAGGCGGTGGTGGAGGTGGCGGTGGTCATGGTCATCACCGTCTCCGACATCACCTCGTAGCACAAGCGAGAATTGGCGAGCGATATCTCGTAGCATCACTTACATGTTGAACCTGGAGCGCCTTCGCACCCTCGACGCCCTCGCCCGGCACGGCTCGGTCAGCGGTGCCGCCGCGGGGCTGCACATCACCACCTCGGCCGTCTCGCAGCAGCTGGCCAAGCTGGAGCGGGAGGTCGGCCAGCAGCTCCTCGCCAAGAACGGGCGGGGCGTGCGGCTCACGGACGCGGGCCGGCTGCTCGCCGACCACGCCGCCCGCATCCTGTCGCACGTCGAGCTGGCCCAGTCCGACCTGGAGGCCCAGCGCGGGCAGGTGGTGGGGGAGTTGAGGCTGTCGGCGTTCCCGACCGCCGCGCGCGGGCTGTTCCCCACCGCGCTCGCCGGTCTGCGCAAGGAGCACCCCGGGCTGCGCGTGCGCTCCTGCGAACTGGAGCCGGAGCACGGCATCGCCGGAGTCATCCGCGGCGACCTCGACCTCGCCGTCGTCCTGGACTGGTACAACAAGCCGATGCCGGTGCCGGACGGGCTGGTCAAGGCGCCGCTCCTGGACGACCCCGCCGACGTGGCGATGCCGGCCGGGCATCCGCTCTCGGGCCGGGACGAGGTGGACCTCGGGGAGTTCGCCGGTGACGAGTGGATCACCTGGGGCGACGGCGAGTTCTGTCACGAGTGGCTGATGTTCACGCTCCGCTCGCGGGGCGTCGAGCCGATCGTCGGTCACCGCGCGGCCGAGACGCACACCCAACTCGGGCTGGTGGCCGCCGGATTGGGCGTGTGCGTCGTCCCGTTGCTCGGACGGCACCCGGTGCCAGAGGGGATCGTCATCGTCCCGCTCCGCCAGCGGCTGCGGCGGCACGTCTACGCCGTGTGGCGGGCGGACGCCGACCGCCGCCCGTCGATCAGGGCGGCGGTCAGGGCGCTGAAGTCGGCCTCGGACACCGTCGGCTGACGGCGACCTGGGCCGACCCGAGTGCCTACAGTTCGCCCAGCTTGCGGAAGTCCCACGACACGATCTTCTCCGGGCGCAGCCGCGCCCACGCGTGCCGTCCGTCGTGCGGCATCGCGTCCAGGCCGAAGTTCTTGCGGGCGAACAGCGTCTCCACCGAGTCGAGTTCGGCGCACAGCTCCCCGGTGCGCGGGATCTCGCCCACGAACTCCACGGTGCCGGACAGCTCCACGCCGCGCAGCGAGTCGTACTCCTCGCCCGTGTCGATCACGATCGCGACCCGTGGGTCCCGGCGCAGGTCGGCCCAGCGTCTGCTGCGCACCACGGAGTACAGCCACAGCGCTGAGCCGTCCCACAGGAACCACAGGGCGCTCACGTGCGGGGCGCCGTCGGCGGACACGGTGGCCACCCGGCAGGTGCGCTGGGTGGTGAGGAACGCGCTCACCTCGCCCGGCGACATCATGATCTTCCGGCCCCTGCGCTGCGTGACGGTCATCCAGCCCTCTTCTCTCTTCGCTTCTCTCACGTCGTGCCAGGGAATCCCTGACATCACGTCAAAAAAGGACGGCCCGCACAGGATGAGTCCTCTTCCCTGCTCGCGCAACGGTGGCTACCCTCGGCCGATCCGACCCGCACCGGCCCCAGGGGAAGCCATGCCGTCGTCCGCGCACCTCGGTGATCTGCTCGACCCCCGCCACACCGTCCTGCTCACGGTGGAGTGCCAGCGGGGCGTCGTGGGCCCGGACGCGGCCCTGCCCGAACTCGCCCGCGCGGCACGCTCGTCGGGTGCCCTCGCCAACGTCGCCCGGCTGGTGGCCGGCGCCCACGGGAGCGGGGTCCAGGTGATCCACGCCGTCGCCGAACGACGTCCCGACGGCCGGGGAGCCAACCGCAACGCGCGCCTGTTCCGCGCCGCCGAACGCCTCCCGGTCCGACAACTGACCGGCACCGCCGCCGTCCAGGTCGCGCCTCCGATCGAGGTCACGGACGAGGACTTCGTCGTACGACGGCTGCACGGTCTGTCGCCTATCCAGGGCACGGACGTCGACGCCCTGCTGCGCAACCTCGGCTGCCGCACACTGGTCGTCGCCGGTGTCTCCGCCAACGTGGCGATCCCGAACGCCGTCTTCGACGCGGTCAACCGCGGTTACACGGCCCTCGTCCCGGCCGACGCCGTCGCGGGGGTGCCGTCGGACTACACCCCCGCGATGATCCGCCACACCCTCGCCCTGGTCGCCACGGTCGCGACCACGGACGAGGTCCTGGCGGGCTTCGCCCGGCGGGGCGGTCGTCTCAGGCCAGAGTGATCGAGTCACCGCTCACGGTGATCTGGACCTCGGGCAGCGGTTTCGTCGCCGGGCCGCTCTTCACGCTGCCGTCGGTGACGGAGAAGTTGCTGTTGTGACAGGGGCAGTTGATGACCCCGTCGGCGATGCTCTTGACCGCGCAGCCCGAGTGGGTGCACACCGCCGAGTACGCCTTGAACTCGCCCGCCGTCGGCTGCACCACGACCACCTTCTGGTCGTCGAAGACCTTCCCGCCGCCCTCGGGGATGTCCGCGGTGGTCGTCAGGGCCGCACCCGCAGCGGCCCCGCCGCCGGTGCTCGCGGACTCGGAACCGCCGGTCGAGCCCGCGGAGCCGGACGATTCCGCCGAACCCGACGCGTCGTCGTCGGATCCTCCGCACGCGGTCAGCGCGACGGCGAGCCCGGCGACTCCGGCGGCCGCCACGACCGTGCGGCGGGCGGGTCCCGAGGTGGACTGGAACGATGCGCTGGTCATGCTGGGTTCCCTTCGGGGGAGGTCGGATGATCTGCCGAGAGGTACGGGTCCCGGGCGCCGCCTGTTCAGCGGCCGTCGAGCCGGTTCGGACAGTGCCGAGATCCTGACCCGTTCGAGATGAGCGGGGCGTAAGCCACGGCTGTCGCGGAGCTGTCGATCCGCCGCCGAGGGCCCTCGCGACCCCAGTAGCCTGGGGCGATGCTCAAGGAAGTCATCGCGACCCGTTTCATCACGCCCCTGCGTGAGGGCGGCTCGCTGCCGGGTCTCGTCGAGGCCGACGACCTCGCCGCCTACGTCCTGAAGTTCACCGGAGCCGGGCAGGGCCGCAAGACGCTCGTCGCGGAGGTGGTCTGCGGTGAACTCGCCCGCCGCCTGGGTCTGAGGGTTCCACGCCTGGTCACCGTGGAGCTGGACTCCGTGCTGGGTCTGGGCGAACCCGACCAGCAGGTGCAGGACCTGCTCAGGTCCAGCGGCGGCACCAACCTCGGCATGGACTTCCTGTCCGGAGCCATCGGCTTCGACCCGCTCGCCTTCCCGGTCGACCCCGCGGAGGCCGGGCGGATCGTCTGGTTCGACGCGCTGGTCAACAACGTCGACCGCTCCTGGCGCAACCCCAACCTGCTGATGCACCGCGGCGACCTGTGGCTCATCGACCACGGCGCCACCATGATCTGGCATCACAACTGGCCCTCCGCCGAGGCCTCCGCGGCTCGCCCCTACGACGCCTCGGACCACGCCCTCGCCCGTTTCCGCCCGGACATCGCGGCAGCCGCGGCCGAACTGGCGCCCCAGATCACCGCCGGCCTCCTGGACGAGGTCACCGCCGAGATCCCCGACGCCTGGCTGACCGGCGAACCGGGCTTCGACACCCCGGACGCGCTCCGGCGTGCCTACGCGGCGCCCCTCCTCACGCGCGCCGCCGTCATCCACGAACGCATCAAGGGGACCGAGTGAACGAGCGCCACATCATCAGGGCCAGCGAGGCCAACGAGCGGGACGTCTACGAGTACGCCCTGCTGCGGATCGTGCCCCGCGTCGAGCGCGGCGAGTGCATCAACGCCGGCGTGCTCGTCTACTGCCGGGCCCGGGGCTACGTCGGCGCCCGCACCCACCTCGACGAGGGCCGGCTGCTGGCGCTGGACCCGGCGGCGGACGTGGCCGGGGTGCGCGCCGCGCTGCGCGCGGTGGAGGACGTGTGCGGCGGTGGCGAGGCGGCCGGACAGGCGGCGCACGACGACGCCGGGCGGCGCTTCCGCTGGCTGATCGCGCCCCGCTCGACGGTCGTCCAGCCGGGGCCCGTGCACACCGGCCTCACCACCGATCCGGCGGCCGACACCGACCGTCTGCTGGACCTCCTGGTGAGGTGACGGGCCGGGTGATGAATCACACCGCCCTCGTGTGGCGTTGACACCGGGTGCCAAGGCTTCTAGCGTCACGTCTGCCGAAGGTACTAAGCGGTCGCTCACCGAGTCGACGGTGATCAGGACGGTCGCTCACCACACGGACGTACATTCTCGAGGGCGAGGAGAAGCAACCATGTCCACCACAGAGCAGCGGGTCGCAGTAGTCACGGGCGCGGCGCGCGGCATCGGTGCCGCCACCGCCGTACGGCTGGCCGCAGAGGGCCGCGCGGTCGCGGTGATCGACCTCGACGAGGCCGCCTGCAAGGACACCGTCGAGAAGATCACCGCGGCGGGCGGCCGGGCGATCGCGGTCGGCGCCGACGTCTCCGACGAGGCCCAGGTCGAGGCGGCCATCGCGCGCGTCGTCGCGGAGCTGGGCGCCCCGACGATCCTCGTCAACAACGCGGGAGTGCTCCGCGACAACCTGCTGTTCAAGATGAGCGCCTCCGACTGGGACACGGTGCTCAACGTGCACCTGCGCGGTTCGTTCCTGGTGACCAAGGCGGTCCAGAAGCACATGGTCGACGCCGGCTTCGGCCGGATCGTCAACCTCTCCTCGTCCTCCGCGCTCGGCAACCGGGGCCAGGCCAACTACTCCGCCGCCAAGGCCGGTCTCCAGGGCTTCACCAAGACCCTCGCCTTCGAGCTGGGCAAGTTCGGCATCACCGCCAACGCCGTCGCCCCCGGCTTCATCGCCACCGACATGACGGCCGCGACGGCCGCCCGCATCGGCATGGGCTTCGAGGAGTTCAAGGCCGCCGCCGCCACCCAGATCCCGGTGGCGCGCGTCGGTGAGCCCGACGACATCGCCAACGCGATCGCCTTCTTCACGGGCGAGGCCGCCGGCTTCGTCTCCGGCCAGGTGCTGTACGTCGCCGGCGGACCGCTCAACTAGACCAGGGATCACCGACATGACTGAACTGCCCGCACTCTCCGGCAGGGTCGCCCTCGTCACGGGCGCCAGCCGCGGCATCGGCTACGGCGTCGCCGAAGCGCTCGTCGCCCGCGGCGACCGGGTCTGCATCACCGGCCGGAACGAGGACGCCCTCAAGGAGGCCGTCGAGAAGCTCGGTGCCGACCGCGTCATCGGCGTCGCCGGGAAGGCCCACGACGAGGCCCACCAGGCGATCGCCGTCGAGCGGACGATGGAGGCCTTCGGCCGCGTCGACCACCTGGTCAACAACGCCGGCACGAACCCGGTGTTCGGGCCGATCGCCGACCTCGACCTCGACGTGGCGCGCAAGGTGTTCGAGACCAACGTGATCTCGGCGCTCGGCTTCGCCCAGCGCACCTGGCACGCCTGGCAGAAGGACAACGGGGGCGCGATCGTCAACATCGCCTCCGTGGCGGGCCTCGCGCCCTCGCCCTTCATCGGCGCGTACGGCGTCAGCAAGGCCGCGATGATCAATCTGACCCAGCAGCTGGCGCACGAGTTCGCGCCGAAGGTACGGGTCAACGCCATCGCCCCGGCCGTGGTGAAGACCAGGTTCGCGCAGGCCCTGTACGAGGGCCGGGAGGCCGAGGCGGCCGCCGCCTACCCGCTGGCCCGGCTCGGTGTGCCCTCCGACATCGGGGGCGCCGCCGCGTTCCTCACCTCGGAGCAGTCGGACTGGGTCACCGGTCAGACGCTCGTCGTCGACGGCGGCATGTTCCTCAACGCCGGCGTGGCCTGACGACGCCCCCGCCGCGCAGGGGACACGGGCGCGCTTCCGCAACCGGAAGCGGCGCCCGTGTCGTCTACAGCCGTCGCACAGGGTCATGACAACGTCGTCACCGCTCAAGTGATCCATAACGTGACGCAGGGGGCGGGTTCAGTCGGCGTGTCGCTGCGGTATGGTCTGCCAACCCTTGGCATGGCAGATCGAGGAGCGTGCGCGTGTTCAACCGGAACCGATCCTTGCAGCAGGTCGCGGCGATCGTGTCCATATCCCTGGTGGCCGGATGCAGCCTCCTGGGAGAGGAAGGCTCCGACGATGCCGGGCCGATCGTCGTGGGCACCACCAGCGCCCCCAGCACGCTGGACCCGGCCGCCGCCTGGGACGGCTCCTGGGAGCTGTTCCGCAACGTCTACCAGACGCTGCTGTCGTACCCGAACGGCGCGACGGAGCCGCAGCCCGACGCCGCCAGCTGCGAGTTCAGCGACAGCACCAGCCGGACATACCGCTGCAAACTGCGCGAGGGCCTCGCCTTCTCCGACGGGGACAAGCTCGACGCGCAGGCCGTGAAGCACACCTTCGACCGGATCCTGGCGATCAACGCGCCCACCGGCCCCGCGGGACTGCTCGGCAGCCTCGACCGGGTCGAGGCCGTCGGCGACCGCGAGGTCGTCTTCCGGCTCAACAAGGCCGACGCCACCTTCCCGTTCGTGCTCGCCACCCCGGGCATGTCCCTGGTCGCCCCCGACGACTACCCGGCCAACGCGTTGCGCGAGGACGCCGACGGCCTCGTGGGCTCCGGGCCGTACGCACTGAAGAGCTTCAAGGAGAACGACCGGGCGGAACTCGTCCGCAACGACCGCTACGAGGGCTCCGCCGACCGCAAGAACGACGCGGTGACCATCCGCTACTTCCAGGACTCCGGCGAGATGGTCAAGGCCCTGCGGGGCAAGCAGATCGACATCACCTACCAGGGCCTCGCCGCCGACGACATCGTCACCCTGGAGAACAAGGGCGACGAGAACGAGGGCCTGCAGCTCGTCGAGGGCGCCGCCAGCAACATCAACTACCTGGTGTTCAACCCGAAGGACCCGTGGTCCGCCAAGATCGCCGTACGCCGGGCCGTCGCCCAGGTCATCGACCGGGCCGCGATCGCCCACAAGGTCTACAAGGACACCGTCGACCCGCTGTACTCGATGGTCCCCAAGGGCCTCACCGGCCACACCACCGGCTTCTTCGACGACTTCGGCGACCCCGACCCGGACAAGGCCCGCGCGATCCTCGCCGACGACGGCATCACCGACCCGGTGCCCCTCACCCTCTGGTACACCAACGACCGCTACGGCTCCGACACCGCCCTGGAGTTCAAGGAGATCAAGGCCCAGCTGGAGGCCTCGGGCCTGTTCGAGGTCACCCTCAAGAGCCGCCCCTGGAAGACCTACGTGGTGGGCTACCAGAAGGGCGAGTACCCGGTCTTCGGACGCGGCTGGGCCCCCGACTTCCCCGACGCCGACAACTTCATCGCCCCGTTCGTCGGCGAGCAGAACGCGCTCGGCACGCCCTACCCGGCGAAGCAGATCACCCAGGTGCTGCTGCCCCGCTCCCGCGAGGAGAGCGACCGCGCCAACGTGGTGAAGGACTTCCAGGAGGCCCAGCAGATCCTCGTCGACGACGCCCGGCTGCTGCCGCTGTGGCAGGGCAAGCAGTACATCGCCGCCAACGAGGACGTCTCCGGCGGGGAGCGGGCGCTGGACCCCTCGACGATCATGATGATGTGGGAGCTGTCCCGCAAGACCAGCTGGTAGACGCACCGCGGCCCCCGTTGTCAGTGGTCACCTGTAGGTTCTGTGGCCTGGAAGTGACCGCACGACGGAGGACGTTGACGTGACCGACATCGCCATGCTGCCCGAGACCTGGCGCGGGGTCCTGGGCGACGAACTGCAGCAGCCCTACTTCAAGGAGCTGACGGAGTTCGTCGAGGAGGAGCGAGCGAAGGGTCCTGTCTACCCGCCGCGCGAGGAGGTCTTCGCCGCGCTCGACGCGACGCCGTACGAGCGGGTGAAGGTCCTGATCCTCGGCCAGGACCCGTACCACGGCGAGGGCCAGGGGCACGGCCTGTGCTTCTCGGTGCGGCCCGGCGTGAAGATCCCCCCGTCGCTGCGCAACATCTACAAGGAGATGCACGCCGAACTGGACACCCCCGTCCCGGACAACGGCTATCTGATGCCGTGGGCCCGGCAGGGGGTGCTGCTGCTCAACGCGGTCCTCACGGTCCGTGCCGGTGAGGCCAACTCGCACAAGGGCAAGGGCTGGGAGAGGTTCACCGACGCGGTGATCCGCGCGGTGGCCGAGCGGCCCGACCCGGCGGTCTTCGTCCTGTGGGGCAACTACGCGCAGAAGAAGCTGCCCCTGATCGACGAGACCCGGCACGTGGTGGTGAAGGGCGCGCACCCCTCCCCGCTGTCGGCGAAGAAGTTCTTCGGCTCCCGCCCGTTCACGCAGATCAACGAGGCGGTGGCCCGGCAGGGCCACGAGCCGATCGACTGGACGGTCCCCGACCTGGCCTGACGCTCACCCGACCTGACTCTCACCGGGCCGCTCCCTCGCCGGACCGGCCCGGTGCCGCCTGACCGGGATCTCCGGTGCCTGCGGTTAGCGTCGTCGCAACAACGCAAGGAGGGCTCGTGGCGGAGCATCGGCAGGAACAGCCGGCGCCGGATGCGGTACTGACCCGGATCGGGCAGCTCGTGATGCTGCACCACGGGGGAGACCGGGAGGAGGCCCGGCGCCGCCTGCTGGAGCTGTGGACGGAGCTGGGCGAGGAGGGCGACCCGCTGCACCGCTGCACCGTCGCCCACTACCTCGCCGACACCCAGGACGACCCGTTCGACGAACTGGCCTGGGACCTGCGGGCGCTGACCGCGGCGGAGGAACACGAGCGGGCGCCCGCGGTGCGGGCCCTGTACCCCTCGCTCCACCTCAACCTCGCCGCGGACTACGTCAAACTCGGCCGCACGGAAGCCGCCCGCACCCATGTGCGCAAGGCGCGCAGAGCGGCCCGTGGACTGCGTGACGACACCTACGGCGACGGTGTGCGGGCGGCCATCAGCCGGATGGAGCTGCGGCTGGGAGAGGGCGGGCTGGACCACCTCCGCTCCGAGTAGCCGAGTGGCCGAGCAGCCGAGTGAGCAGGCGGCCGGCCGGGGCGCAAGAGGCGCCGAGGTGTCTCAACGGCCGTACGCGCCCTCGCAGATCACGGCCTCCGGGCTGCCCGCCCGCCAGCCCCCGTACTTCTTGCCGAGGGTGCACACATCGGTGTGGCCACGCACCTCCTCCTTCACGTCGGGAATCTCGACGAAGGGCTGTGCGGGGCGACGGCGTTCCGGCCGGGCGGGTCCGGGGTGTGCCGGGCCCGGCGGGCGCGAGTGGGCGGACGGGGGCTGTCCGGGGGCCGGCGCCGCGGTCCGCCGCGGCGGTGCCGAGGCCTTCGAATCCCGCCCGCGCTCCGGCCCCACCATCTCCAGCGCCTCCTGGGCCGGTGCCTGCACCACCTGTGTCCCGCCGCCCGTCGGACCGGGGCACCGACGGATGGGCCGGGGCCGCGGGCGGGCCGGGCACGGGAGGGTGCTGGACGGTCACGCATCCGGCGAGGGCCGAGACGGCCACGGTCACCAGAAGCGTTGCGGTAGTCGTCGTTCGCTGCACTCGCGCCACTCTGCTGGCTCCAACCCATCGAGGCATGGCGGACAAGCGGAGGATGCCCCGCACGGGTGATCTCGCACCCCCTGGGGAGGAGGCGCGGTGGCCCGGGGTGACGTGGCGTCAGTCTCCGGTGACGCCGTCGACGCACTCGCGCAGCAGGTCGGCGTGGCCGTTGTGGCGCGCGTACTCCTCGATCATGTGGGTGTAGATCCAGCGCAGGGTGAACGGGTCTCCGGTGTGCCGGCTCGTGCCGCGGGAGAGTTCGTCCAGCCCGAAGTCGGCCGCGTTGCGGCGGGCGATGTCGATCTCCGCCTGCCAGGCGGCGTACGCCTCCTGCCAGGTGTCGTCCTCCGTGAGGTGGAACTCGCCGTCGCGGTCCTCGTCGGTGTAGAAGATCGGGCCCGGGTCGTCGTCCACCAGGACCCTGCGGAACCAGCCGCGCTCCACGTCCGCCATGTGCCGCACCAGCCCCATCAGCGACAGCTCGGACGGCGGCACGGAAGCGGTGCGGAGCTGGGCGTCGGTGAGGCCCTCGCACTTCCACGCCAGGGTCTGCCGGTGGTAGTCCAGCCAGCCCTCCAGCATGGTGCGATCGTCGGCGTTCTGGGCGGGCTCGGTGCGCTGCGTCGTCATCCCCGCATGGTCGCCCACCCCGGCCTGCCGTCACCACGTGTTTTCCGCGTGGGCGACCTCCGCCGGGAAAGGGGGACCGGGTGGGGCCCCGGCGGGGCCGCCACCCGGTGTGCCGGGGCCCCGCCGTCTTCCGGCATCTCCCGCGGAACCGACAACGGCGCCGCGCGCCACGCCGACCGCCCGCGCATCCCGCGCAGCGAGCCCCGTCGGCCCGCCCGCGCTGGGCCGTTGCGGCTCGACGACGGCGAGATGCCGTCCGGGCCGCGGCGGCGACCGGGCCGGATCGACGGCGCTCACCGTGTGCTCGGCCGACGGGGCCTTCTGGACCGGCGTGCGCGTCGGCGGGGCCCCGGCCGCAGCCGACGTCGGGAGATCGCCTCGGTCGGCGGCGCGGTGAGGACGAGCCCGGCATCAGGGCACGCGCGCGATGAGGGCAGTCCGCGGCCGGGTCGCGGTGCGTCCAGGCCGACCCGGAGGAGGCCGGGCTGGCGTCGGCGTCGGCGAGGAGAGCTGTGCGGGAGGTGCCCGTGTCTGATCGTCAGGGATGGTGACGGGCTCGGCGTCGGTGTGCGCGGGTCGGTGTGGGCGGTTCGCGGTCGGGTCGCGGGGTGTCCGGCCCGACCTGGGGGAGGCCGGGCCGGTTTCGGTGAGGAGACCCGTACGGAAGGCGCCCGCGTCCGATCACTAGAGTCGAGGCAGACCGAGTCGGGCCGAGGGGGAGACATGGCACAGGGGAAACCGGCGCGGGCCGTCGTCGTCGGAGGCGGGATCGGCGGGCTGACCGCCGCCGCGGCACTGCTGCGGCGCGGCTGGGAGGTGACCGTTCTCGAGCGGGCCGGCTCGGTCGAACCCGTCGGCGCGGCGCTGTCCCTCAGCCCCAACGCCCTGCGCGCCCTCGACGTGATCGGAGCCGGCGACCGGATCCGCGACCTCGGTGCCCCGCTCGGCGACGGCGGTGTCCGCACCCCGCACGGCCGCCGGCTCTTCCGCACCCGTGCGGACGCGGCGAGCGCCCGCTTCGGCGGACCGATGCTTCTGCTGCACCGCGCGGCCCTCGTGGACGCGCTCATCGCCCTGCTGCCGCCGGACACCGTCCGCACCGGCTCGCCCGCCACACTCGCCGACCCGGGCGACGCGGGCCGCCCGGCCCGCGTGACCACCCCCGACGCGGAGCTGGAGGCCGACCTGGTGGTCGCCGCCGACGGCATCCACTCCGCCGTACGCCGGACCCTGTTCCCGGACCACCCCGGCCCGGTCTACACCGGCTTCACCGCCTGGCGCCTCGTGATCGATGTACCCGACGTGGAGTGCGCCTCGCAGGAGACGTGGGGGCGGGGCAGCATCTGGGGTACGCACCCGCTCAAGGACGGCCGCGTCTACTCCTACGCCGCGGCCACCGTCCCGGCGGGCGGGCGTGCGCCCGACGAGCGGGCCGAACTGCTGCGCCGCTTCGGCGACTGGCACCGTCCCGTCCCCGACATCCTCGCCGCGGCCCGCCCCGAGGACGTCCTGCGCCACGACGTGCACCACCTCGCCCGGCCCCTGCCCGCCTTCCACCAGGGCCGCGTCGTCCTCCTCGGTGACGCCGCCCACGCGATGCCCCCGAGGCTCGCCCAGGGCGGCAACCAGGCCATCGAGGACGCCGTCGTCCTGGCCCACCACCACACCGACCTCCCCGCGTACACGGCCGCCCGCCTGCCCCGTACGACGTCCGTCACCCGGCAGGCCGTCAGGGCTTCCCGCGTCAGCCTGACGGCCAACCCGGTCGCCGTCGCCGTACGCAACGCGGGGCTCGTGGCCTTGTCGGCGGCGGGGCCGGGGCTGCTGCTGCGGGGGTTCGACGGGATCGTCGGCTGGCGGCCGCCGCAGGCCCCGTATGCTGCCGAGCAGGCAGGCGCGGACCAGCAGTGAAGGAGCCCCAGTGAAGGTCGGCTGCATCGGACTCGGTGACATCGCGCAGAAGGCGTACCTGCCGGTGCTCGGCGCGCTGCCCGGGATCGAACTCCATCTCCAGACGCGCACCCCGGCCACTCTAGACCGGGTCGCCGGCGCGTTGCGTCTGCCGGCCGGACAACGCCACCGCGACCTCGACGCGCTCCTCGCCGAAGGCCTGGACGCCGCCTTCGTGCACGCCCCCACCGCCGCCCACCCGGAGATCGTCACCCGGCTCCTGGAGGCGGGCGTGCCGACCTACGTGGACAAGCCGCTGGCGTACGAACTCGCCGACTCCGAACGGCTCGTGGCGCTCGCGGAGGAACGCGGGACGAGCCTGGCCGTCGGCTTCAACCGGCGTCACGCCCCCGGATACGCGCAGTGCGCCGACCACCCGCGCGAGCTGATCCTGATGCAGAAGAACCGTGTGGGGCTGCCCGAGGAACCGCGCGCGATGATCCTCGACGACTTCATCCACGTCGTCGACACCCTGCGCTTCCTCGCGCCGGGACCGGTCGACGACGTGACCGTGCGGGCCCGCGTCGAGGACGGGCTGCTGCACCACGTCGTCCTCCAGCTCGCCGGGGACGGCTTCACCGCGCTCGGGGTGATGAACCGGCTCAGCGGGTCCAACGAGGAGATCCTGGAGGTGTCCGGCCAGGACACCAAGCGCCAGGTCGTCAACCTCTCCGAGGTGATCGACCACAAGGGGCAGCCGACCGTGCGGCGGCGCGGCGACTGGGTGCCGGTGGCCCGCCAGCGCGGCATCGAGCAGGCCGTGCTGGCCTTTCTCGACGCCGTCCGAGCGGGAAGGACGCTCAGTGCCCGCGACGCGCTGGCGACTCACGAACTGTGCGAGCGGGTGGTCCGAGCGGTGCGGGAGCGTTCCGGCGCGGCCTGACCGCCCGCGCCCCCGCCACCAGGCCGAGCCCCGCGAGGACCAGCAGGGCCGCGTGGACCGGCCAGTCGCCGAAGCGGACGTACGGGGTGACACCGCCGGTGAGCGGCACCTCGTAGACGGCCGTGGTGCTCGCGTCGGTCCCCAGCCACGGGCCGATCCGCCCGCCGCTCCCGTCGTACACCGCGGAGACCCCCGTCAGCGTCGCGTGCACGAAGGGGCGGCCGGTCTCCGCGGCCCGCAGGGCGCCCAGCGAGGCGTGCTGGGCGGGAGCCCAGCTGTTCTGGAACGTCGACGTGGACGACTCGGCGACCAGGACGTCGATGCCGTCCTCGACGAGGTGGCGGCTCATGTCGGGGAACGCGGTCTCGAAACACACCATCGGCCCGATGCGCAGACCGGGCCCGGCGTTCATCACGACCTGCTCCGTGCCGCGCCGCCGGTCCTCGCCGGCCGCCTTGCCCACGGACGTGGCCCAGCCCAGCAGTGAGCGGGCGGGGACGTACTCACCGAAGGGCACCAGTCGCATCTTGTCGTACCGGTCTCCGGTCGGTCCGTCGGGTCCGACCAGGATGGAACTCTTGTAGATGCCGGGCCGGTCGGAGCGGCGGGCGTCCACGTTGACCAGGATGTCGGCGCCGGTCGCGCGCGACAGCTCCGCGAGGCGGCGGGCCAGGTCGGGCCGGTCGCCGAGTCGTGGCCGACGCTGCTCTCGCCCCAGACGATCAGGTCGACGTCCTGCCCGACGAGTCGGCGGGTCAGTTGTTCCTCGCGGTCGAAACGGCGGTCGGGCCCGTCGACGACACCGGCCTGCACGACGGCTATCCGCGCCTGCCCGTCGCGTCCGGCCGCGGCGACCACACCCACGCGGCCGACGCCGCGGCGCGTCGCCACCGAGCCCGGCCGACGGCCGGGCCACCCGGTGCGCCGGAACCGCGACGAGCAGGGCGAGGGCGACATTGACGGCCACCACCAGGAAGCTCAGCAGCCACACCCCGCCGACCGACGCCAGCCGCAGCGCCGGCTCCACCTGCCACTGACTGGCCCCGAGCACGCCCCACGGCCCGCCCAGGCCCTGCCAGGAACGGACCAGCTCCACGGCCAGCCATCCCGAGGGCACCACCAGCAGAGCGGCCCCGGCCCGCCCCCGCGAGGGCACCCCGCCGAGGAAACCGCGCACCAGCCCGCCCCACGGCGCCCACAGGGCGCCCAGCAGGGCGGCGAGGACCAGCGTGAAGACGTGCAGGCTCGGCAGCAGCCACACGTGCATCGCCAGCATGAAGCCGAACCCGCCGGCCCATCCGTCGTACAGCGCCCGCTTCCCCGTCGGCGCCGAACGCACCAGCAGGAGCCAGGGGATCAGCGCGGCGTACGCCCACCACCACAGGCCGGGGGCCGGGTAGGCGGGTACGGGCAACGCGCCCGCGAGGGCCGCGACGACCGAGCGCCGCCACGGGGAGGAGAGCCAGTGACCGAAGGTCTTCATACGGCACCTCCCTACCCCGTGGTCACTCAAGTGTGCGCGCCCGGGGTGATCTCCGACCAGATGGCCTCCGGCGGCCGGGGCGCGGTCCGGTCAGCCGGAGCCGACCTGGCCGGGCTGACGGCGCCACTTCTCCCGCACCACCACCTCGCGCACCCGCCAGCCGTCCTCCGTCCGCAGCAACTCGAAGGCGTACCGGCCGCCGCACACGAAGTCCGGGGCCGTGGCGGGCCCCTCGTCGGCGGCCAGCCGCATGGGGTTCACATAGTCGGCCTGGACCCGGGCGAAGTCGCCCCGGTCCTGGTCCAGCACCCCGAAGCGCACTCTGCGGTTGACGATCAGATGCTGGCGCATCGAGAACAGCCGCATGCTCTCCTCGAGCCACGCGGCGACCTTTCCCACCTCTCCCTCGATCCCGCCGGCCGAGCGGTAGTCCGCCCGCCCGTCCGGAGTGAACAACTCCCGGTAGGCCGCCCAGTCGCCGTCGTCGACGGCGACCGCGTAGTCGGTGATCAGACCGTCGACGGCCAGACGGTCCATCACGGCGGCGAGCTCCACACGCTGCGTCATGGCCCGAGTGTTGGGCATCGCGGGCGTGCCGCCAAGGGCCGTGCGGGTATGTCCGGCCGATCAGTGCGGCAAACCGCGGACAGACCCTCTGAACAGCGACCGGGCTGTGCGTGTCCATGACCGGCGTACCCATAGGGTGTCCCTCATGTCTGCCACGTTGAGTTCCACGAGGACCCGCGCCGCGCTCCGCGCATCGGCACGTATAGCCGTCGAGTTGTTGCTGCTCCTCGTGGGGCTCTGGGCCGCGCTATGGCTGTTGGGGCAGATGTGGTCGATCGTCTGGCCGCTCGTCGTCGGCCTGCTCATCACCACCCTGACCTGGCCCCCGACGCGCTTCCTGCGCCGGCACGGCTGGCCGCCGGCCCTCGCCGCGGCGTTGGTGACCGTGCTGTTCCTCCTGGTCGCCGCGGGCATCGTGGCGCTGATCGCGGTGCCGGTGGCCTCCCAGTCGGGGGAGTTGACCGACGGCGTGGTCGAAGGTCTCCAGAGAGTGCGCGAATGGGCTGCCGGGCCGCCGTTGAACATCGGCGACGCCGAGATCACGAAGGCTCTCGACAGCGCGGTCGCCCGCGCCCAGGACGGCCTCGGGAACATGGTCACCACCGTCGTCTCGGGAGTGAGCACGGTGGTCAACGGCCTGGTCACCGCCGTCCTTGCCATCTTCCTGATGTTCTTCTTCCTCAAGGACGGCCCGCGCTTTCTGCCGTGGCTCGCCCGTCAGCTGCCCGGCCGGTTCGCCGCGGACGTCCCGACGGTGGCCGCGCGCAGCTGGGACACGCTGGGCGCGTTCGTGCGGTCGCAGGCGCTCGTCGGTCTGCTCGACGCGGTGCTGATCGGCCTCGGCCTGTGGATCCTGGACGTCCCGCTGGTGCTTCCGCTGGCGGTGCTGACCTTCGTCTCCGCGTTCGTGCCGATCATCGGCGCGCTGTTCGCCGGGTTCGTCGCCGTCCTCATCGCGCTGGTCTCCAACGGTCTGACCGACGCGCTGCTCGTGCTGGCCATCATCATCGTGGTGCAGCAGCTCGAGGGCAACGTCTTCCAGCCGATGATCCAGAGCCGGGGGCTCGGGCTGCACGCGGCGGTGGTCCTGCTGGCGGTCACCCTCGGCGGCAGCCTCGCCGGGATCGTCGGCAGCCTGCTCGCCGTACCGATCGCGGCGGTGCTCGCGGTGATCTGGAACTACGTGCGGGAGCAACTCAGCGACCCCAGCGAGGAGTCGGGGGCGGACGCCGGGGCCGTGGTGCCGTCGTAGCGGTTCAGGGCGGCGGGTGAGGGTTCGGGAATGGCGTGCGCGGGCTGGACGTGCGCGCCAAGCCGACGGCCGGACAGAGGTGTTGAGCCGGACGCTGAGGCGATGGTCCGGGTCGCTGTGAGCGGGGGAGCGGGGACCGGGGTGGCCTCAGGCCGCCTTCACCACCTCGCCGCGGATCGCCGCGGCCCACTCCACCACCAACAGCTCGTACTCCGCCCGCTCCTGGGCCGACAGGGTGCCACCGGCGCGCAGCCACAGCGCCCGGATCTGCTCGTTCAACTCGGCAGCAGACCGCGCGGAACCAAAGGCTGAAGAACTCGGGGACATGCGCAACAGCCTAGGGGCAAGCACTGACACTGCGCTACCGGACGGCTACGCAAACCCTATGGACTTGGTCACGGCCGGCGTGCACCGCTCGGGCCGCGTCCGGTCGGGGAGCCGTCCGCTGCCGGGCGCGGGTGAGGCGGGTGACGGTGACGCCGTCGGGGAAGGCGGTGCGCTCGGCGACGTGGAAGACGGTGGATCGAAGGCGGAGTCGAAGACCGGGATGCCCGTGCCGGCGACCACCGGGTAGCTCTTGAGGACCAGTTCGTCGATCTCGGGCAGAAGGGCGCCGGCGAGCCTGCCGCCGCCGCGGAGCCGGATGTCCGAGCCGGTGCCCTCTTCGCGCTTGAGTTGCCGGACGAGGGCGAGCGGGTCGTCGACGACGGTGACGGCCGGGTCGACGTCGTGGGCGGGCGTGCTGCCGACCACGTACTGGCGCAGGTGCGCGTACGGACTGGTGATCCCGTGGTCGAGGGAGGGGCGGTAGGTTCCACGGCCCATGACGACGGTGTCCGAAGTGCCGGTTGGGCGCGTCGACGACGCCGACGGCCGCGCGGGCGGCCGTCGGGAGGGTCTCCGGGTGCAGCGCGGTCATCCAGGATGTGTGGGCGGCTGTCTGCCGCTAGTCGCCCTGGGGGAAGAAGTCGTCCTCGCCACGGGGGCCGGCGATGCGGCCGTCGAGCGTGACGGCGACCTGGTGCACGAGCTTCGGCATCATGGATAACTCCATACGCAGTACTCTCTTCGTAGTGGTATGGAGGCAGTACTACAACTGGAGTGGTGTCAATGGTGAGACGGAATGACGAGCGGCGCGCCGCCCTCGTCGATGCCGCGATCGAGGTGCTGGCCAGGGAAGGGGCCCGGGGGCTGACGTTCCGGGCGGTGGACGCCGAGGCCGCCGTGCCCGCCGGTACCGCGTCCAACTACTTCACCAACCGCGACGACCTGCTCACCCAGGCGGGCGCCCGGGTCTATGAGCGGCTCCAGCCCGACGAGGCCACGATCGCCCGCCAGCAGGCCGCCGGCCGGGACCGGGAGACCTACGCGGCGCTGATGCGTGAACTGGTCGGCCGTATCGCCTCATTCCGTACCGGCTACCTCGCGCTGCTCGAACTGCGCCTCGAAGCCACCCGGCGCCCCGAACTGCGCAAGGTCCTCACCGAGCGGGTCCGGGCCGACGTCGACGCCAACGTCGCGTACCACCAGGCCTCGGGACTCCCGGGGGACGCGACGGCCGTCAAGCTGCTGATGCTCGCCCTGAACTGGCTGATCGTCGAACAGCTCACCCTTCCGGACGTCTTCACGGAGGCGGAGCGCGAACAGCTGGTGACGGCGGCGGTCGACCGGATCGTGGCGGCGGAGTAGTCCCCCCGGTGTGCCCCGCGCCGCTCGGTCCTGGTCGGCGCGGGGGTGCGGACCGCGGGGGGACTGCCGCCGCGGGGGCGGGATCAGCCCGCCGACTCCGCCGCGTGCGGGCTCAGCACGCCCGTCGCGACGAGGGCGATGATCACGATGCCGAGGATCACGCGGTAGTACACGAACGGCATGAACGACTTGGTGCTGATGAATTTCATGAACCAGGCGATGACGGCATATCCGGTCACGAACGCGATCACCGTCGCGAACCCCGTCGGCCCCCAGGCCACGTGGCCGCCCTCCATGGCGTCCTTCAGCTCGAAGACGCCGGAGGCCAGCACCGCCGGGATGGCGAGCAGGAACGAGTAGCGGGCCGCCGACTCGCGCTTGTAGCCCATGAACAGGCCGCCGCTGATCGTGGCGCCGGAGCGGGAGACGCCCGGGACGAGGGCGCAGGCCTGGCAGAGGCCGAAGATCAGGCCGTCCTTGACGCTCAGGTTCTCGAGGTTCTTGCGCTGCTTGGGTGCCCGGTGCCGGCCGCCGTTCTCGTCGCGGGCGGCCAGCCGGTCGGCGATGCCGATGATGATGCCGACGACGACGAGCATCGTGGCGGTGATCCGCAGGTCGCGGAACGGTCCCTCGATCTGGTCCTTGAGCGTGACGCCGAGCACACCGATCGGGATCGAGCCGACGATCACCAGCCAGCCCATCTGGGCGTCGTGGTCCTTGCGCATCGTCTTGTCGAAGAGCGACCGGGACCAGGCGGAGATGATCCGCCCGATGTCCTTGCGGAAATAGATCAGTACCGCGGCTTCCGTACCGATCTGCGTGATCGCCGTGAAGGCGGCTCCGGGGTCCTCCCAGCCCGAGAAGGCCGCGGTCAGCCGCAGGTGCGCGCTGGAGGAGACGGGGAGGAACTCGGTCAGCCCCTGGACGAGTCCGAGGATGAGTGATTCAAACCAAGACATGAGGTTACGGAGTCCAAGTGCCGATCGGGGAGGGCAGGCGAACACGGCGGGCCGCCGCGCGCGGTGATCAAGTGGGTGTGTTCGAAGGCAGCGTAGCGCCCCCGGGGGACAGGCCCGGCACAGGGGTTTCGATGGAGGTGGCGCAGCGGAGGCGTGCACGCCGGTGGAACAGGGCGTATGTGTTGACCGGCCAGGGGGCCGCCGCTTACGTTGCTGCCGAGGGAAAGCGCTTGCTATTTCGGTCGCCGAGGTGTGCCGCGGTCTCTCCCGCCATTCGGGTCGTTCGTCGGAGGAGTGCTGATCACGCCCATGTCCCCATCCCCTCCGCTCGCCGGACGCCGGATCCGTGCCGCCGTCATCGGCACCGGTGCCATCGCCCGAGGCTCCCACCTGCCCGCGCTCGCACAGCTCGCGGCGGAGGGCGAGACCGAGGTCGTCGCGGCCGTCGACGTCGATGCCGACGCGGTCGGGGCCTTCTGCGCGGAGGGCGGGATTCCGCACGCCTACACGGACCTGGAGCGCATGCTCGCGGAGCAGCGCCCCGACCTGGTGACGATCTGCACCCCGCCGACCCTGCACCGCGAGCAGAGCGTGGCCGCGCTGCGCGCCGGCGCCTGGGTGTGGTGCGAGAAGCCGCCCGTGCCGACCCTCGCCGACTACGACGCCGTGGCCGCCGAGGAGGGGGCCGGGAGCGGGCCGTACGCCGCGATCGTCTTCCAGCACCGCTTCGGGTCCGGTTCCGATCACGTACGGCGGCTGCTCGCCGAGCAGGCGATGGGGCGGCCGCTCGTCGCGCACTGCCAGACGACCTGGTACCGCGACACCGCCTACTACGCCGTTCCCTGGCGGGGACGCTGGCAGACCGAGGGCGGCGGCCCCGCGATGGGCCATGGCATCCATCAGATGGACCTCCTGCTCGACCTGCTCGGACCGTGGAGCGAGGTGCGGGCCATGGCCGGCCGGCTCGTCCACGACGTGGAGACCGAGGACGTGTCCACCGCCCTGGTCCGGTTCGAGAACGGCGCCATGGCCACGATCGTGAACAGCGTTCTCAGCCCCGACGAGGTCAGCCGGATCCGCATCGACTGCGAGCACGCGACGGTGGAGTTGACCCATCTCTACGGCCACAGCAACGCGAACTGGCAGATCACCCCGGCCCGGGACGTCCCCGCGGAACGGGCCGCCGCGTGGCAGGACTTCGGCTCGGACGTGCCCAGCTCGCACCTGGCCCAGCTGCGGGGGCTCGTCGCCGCCATGCGGGCGGGGGAACGGCCGCGCACCAGCGGCGCCGACGGGCGCACCAGCCTGGAACTGATCAGCGCCCTGTACAAGTCGGCGTTCACGGACGTGACGGTGAAGCGGGGAGAGATCGGGCCCGGTGACCCGTTCTACACGGCCCTGCACGGGGGCGCTCCCGGCTGGACACCCGCCGCCGCGACCGCCGTCGGGTCCACCGGCGTGTGCCGACACGTGTCCACCGGCGTGTCCCCGGACGGGTCCCCTGCCGAGTCCACCGGCGTGTCCGCAGACGTGTCCAACACCCAGTCCACCGGTTCGTCCGTCGGCAGCCGGGAGGTCTCGGCATGACCGGGCTGCGTCTCGTCCACGCCCACGGCGACCGCATCACCGTGACCGCCCCCGGCGGCGTCGAACTGCTCGCGTACGTCTACCGGCCCGAGGCCGCCTGGGAGGCGCCGAAGCCGTACATCCACCCGCTGCGCACCCTCGCGGGCGCTGTCGTCACCGACTACCGGCCCAACGACCACCGCTGGCACAAGGGGCTGTCGCTGACCGCCTCGCACCTGTCGGGCGCGAACCTGTGGGGCGGCAACAGCTACGTCCACGGCGAGGGGTATCTCGAACTCCCGGAACGCGTCGGCTCGATGGCGCACGTCGGCTTCGACGAGGTCACGGCCGACGGTGACCGCGTGGTCGTCGCCGAACGGCTGACCTGGCATCCGCACGGCGGGGAGCTGTGGGCCGAGGAGCGGCGCCGGATCGAGGTGCACGACGTGGACCGGGCCGCCGGTTCCTGGGCGCTGACCTGGTCCAGCGCGATCACCAACCGCCGGGAGGAGCCGCTGCGGTTCGGCAGTCCGACCACCGCCGGGCGGGAGATGGCCGGCTATACGGGCCTGTTCTGGCGCGGCCCGCGCGCCTTCCGTGACGGCCGGATCATCGGCCCCGAAGGGGAGGGGCCCGGCCTGATGGGGACGCAGGGCCCCTGGCTCGCGTTGTCCGGGGAGCACGACGGCACCGACGGTCACGCCACGGTCGTCTTCGCGCACGCCCCCGAGAACGATCACTCCGGCGACGCGGGGGCCCACCCCGCACACTGGTTCGTCCGCAACGAGCCCTTCGCCGGCATCGCCCCCTCCTGGGCCTTCCACGACGAACTGGAGCTGGCCCCCGGCGACACCCTCACCCGCCGCTACCGGGTGGTCGTCGCGGACGGCGCCTGGGAGCGGAAGGAGATCGACGAGTACCTGGAGGCGCACCCCTGGTGAGTGGGGGCGGGTGGGTGCGGCGGCGGCCGGGACCGATCCTCCGCTCGGCGGTGCCTGCGGTGCCTGCCGTGCCTGCGGTGCCTGCGCTGTCCGTGGTTGGTGCGGTGCTCGCAGTGTCTGCGGCTTCTGTGGTGCCCCGGACCGTCCGGACCGGGCCGGACCACGACACCGCGCTCGGCGGTCGACCGTACGTCAGCCATGTGGACCGAAGGCCTACGCGGCTGTCGGGCCGGTCACCGTCCAGCCCGGGGTCTGGGGGTGGGCGGCGAGGTCCTCGTGGTGGACCGGGGCGCCGCAGGCCGCGCAGGTGACCACGGGGAGCATCTCGTTGCCGCAGATGTGCTCGACCACCATGGGGCGGTCGTCGTCCGGGCGCAGGTGGCGGTCGCCCCACGCCATGAGGGTCAGCAGGACCGGCTCGAGTTCGAGCCCCGCCTGTGTGGGCCGGTACTCGAAGCGCTGCGGGCGCTCGCTGTAGACGCGCTTGGTCAGGATCCCCGCGTCCACGAGCCGCCGCAGACGGGTGGCCAGGATGTCGCGCGGGGCGCCGATGTTGCGTACGAGCTGGTCGAAGCGGCCGTTGCCCAGGCACACCTCCCGCAGGACGAGCAGGGAGTACTTCTCGCCGACGAGCGCCAGGGCGTCGGCGATGGAGCAGGGACGCGGGTCTTTGGTGGAGGCGGCCATGCCGTTCAGTCTAGAGGAGGGTTTGATTTTCCAACTCGCGGCGCTATGGTGAGTTCGGATTTCCTACTCACCGGTAATCGCCGCGCCCGGCGGACAGCCACCGCCCGGCGGCCAAGGAGGCCCGCACATGCGTGACGCAGTCATCGTCGAAGCCGTACGCACCCCGATCGGCAAGGGCAAGCCGAACGGTTCCCTCGCGCACGTCCACCCCGTCGAACTCCTCGCCCACACCCTGCGCACCCTCGTCGAGCGCTCCGGCGTCGACCCGGCGCTCATCGACGACGTCATCGGCGGCACCGTCGACCAGGTCGGCGAGCAGGCCATGAACACCACCCGCTACGCCGCCCTGTCGGCGGGTTTCCCGGAGTCGGTGCCCGCGACCACGGTCGACCGGCAGTGCGGCTCCTCCCAGCAGGCCGTGCACTTCGCGGCGCAGGGCGTCATCTCCGGCGCCTACGACCTCGTCGTGGCCTGCGGCGTGGAGTCGATGAGCCGCGTGCCGATGTGGTCCAACGTGCCGCCCGGCAAGGACCCCTTCGGCCCCGGCGTCGCCGAGCGCTACCCCGAAGGACTGGTCCCGCAGGGCATCAGCGCCGAACTCATCTCCGCGAAGTGGTCGATCACGCGCGAGCAGATGGACTCCTTCGCCGTCTCCTCCCACCGCAAGGCCGCCGAGGCCTGGCAGCGGGGCCTCTTCGACGCCGAGGTCGCGCCCCTGGACGGCGTCTCGCGCGACGAGTGCGTCCGCCCGGACAGCACCCTGGACGTACTGGCGGGGCTCCGGCCCGCCTACCACGACCCCGCCTACGCGGAGCGCTTCCCGCAGATCGAGTGGAACGTCACCGCGGGCAACGCCAGCCCGGTCAACGACGGTGCCTCGGCCGTGCTGATCACCTCCGGCGAGACCGCCGCCCGGCTCGGCCTGCGTCCGCTGGCCCGGCTGCACAGCTTCGCCGTCACCGGCTCCGACCCGCTGCTGATGCTCACCGGCGTCGTCCCGGCCACCGAGAAGGTGCTGCGCCGGGCGGATCTGCGCCTGGACGACATCGACCTGTTCGAGGTCAACGAGGCCTTCTCCAGCGTCGTACTCGCCTGGGCGCAGGAGACCGGCGCCGACCTAGGCAAGGTCAACGTGCACGGCGGCGCGATCGCCCTCGGCCACCCGCTGGGCGCGAGCGGCACACGGCTGACGACCACCCTGGTCCACACCATGCGCGAACGCGGCGCCCGCTACGCCCTCCAGACGATGTGTGAGGCGGGCGGCCTCGCCAACGCGATGATCCTCGAAGGCGTGTGAAGGAGGGCGGGCCTCCCGGAGGCGCCTGACGCAGGGCGGGTCCGTCAGAAGGCGTCCGACGCACGCCAGGCCGCCTCAGGGGGCGTCAGCGGCGGCGCAGGTGGTGGCGTTTGCGCCAGGCCACCACCGCGCCCACCGCCGCGGGCAGGCCGATGGCCGCCATCGAGACCAGGAAGAGCGGCGAGGTCGGGGACGAGGCGGACGACCCGGCGACCACGTACGCGGCCGTGTTGGGGATCGAACCGAGCGCGGTCGCGGCCAGGAACGGCAGCCAGCCCATGCGCGAGACGGCGGCGCAGTAGTTCGCCGCCCAGAACGGCACCCCCGGGAACAGCCGCGCCGCCAGCATCGACCGCAGCCCGTGCCGGCTCAACTGGCCGTCCGCCGCCTGCAGGAGCCGCCCCCGCAGCAGGGGCCGCAGCGCGTCCTGGCCGAGGATCCGGCCGAGCCCGAAGGCGAGCCCGGCGCCCAGCACCGTGCCCGCCACCGCCGCGCCGATGCCCAGCTGCGAGCCGAACAGCGCTCCCGCGGCCAGGTTCAGCAACGGCCGCGGCACGAACGCCACCGTGCACAGTCCGTACGCCACCGCGAACACCGTCGCGGCGGCGACACCGCCCAGGTGAGGTGGCCAGCCGTCCGAGAGCAGTCGCTGCGGTTCGAAGAGCAGCACGCTCGACGCGGCCGCCACGAGCAGCGCGACCAGCAGCGAGAACCGCGCCCACGGCGAGAGCAGCGCTCTCGTGCAGCGCGCGGCGGACCCAGCCGACGCCGACGTCGACGCCGACGCCGGTGCGACGACGGGCAGGGGGGCCGGTGACAAGGGGGCGAGCGGTACGGGGACGACCAGCTCAGTGGCGGTGGCCCGGGGAGAGGCCGTGGCGGTGCCCCCAGAGCGGGTGTGGGCATCGAGCATCCGGCGACACTAACCGACGGACATGTGTGATCGCCGTATGGTTCGTCTCATGACCGTGACCGGAGCGGAATCGGCGGAGGTACCGCCGAGTGCTCTCGCCGACACCGTCCTGGAGCGGCTGACCGCCGCGTACGCCGCCGCGGCCGATCCCGCGAGGGCGACGGCCATGCGCGCGTACATGAAGGACGTGGCGCCCTTCCTGGGCATCCCCACACCCGAACGCCGGGCCCTGTCCCGGTCCGTCCTCGCCGGTCTGCCCCGTCCCGGCGAGGCCGACTGCACGGCGGTCGGCCTGCGCTGCTGGGCGCTGTCGGAGCGCGAGTACCACTACTTCGCCGTGGACTACCTGCGCCGGTACGCCGGACGGTGCTCCTCCGCGTTCCTGCCCGTCGCCCGCCGGCTCATCACCACGGTCTCCTGGTGGGACACCGTCGACCTGCTCGCCGTCCACGTCGTCGGCCCCCTCGTCGCCGCCGACCCGCGCCTCACCGCGGAGATGGACACCTGGATCGCCGACGACGACCTGTGGGTCGCCCGCACCGCCCTGCTGCACCAGCTCGGATACAAGGACCGCACCGACGCCGACCGTCTCTTCGGCTACTGCCTGCGCCAGTCCGGCCACCCCGACTTCTTCGTCCGCAAGGCGATCGGCTGGTGCCTGCGCGAGTACGCCAAGACGGACCCGGACGCCGTCCGCGCCTTCCTCGGCCGCGAACGGGGACGCTTCGCCCCGCTGACCGTGCGCGAGGCGCTGAAGAACATCGGGGCGTAGCTCGGCCGCCTGGGCGCCTGGCCGCCTGGCCGCCTGGGAAAACCGTTCGACACCGGTTCCCCTGTCGGCGACCATCGACCCATGTTCCGGTACGCCTTCCTCCTCGCGGCATCCGCAGTCGCGGATGCGCCGAAGGCTGCCGTTCCCGTTCTCGTGGCCGCTGTCGACGGCGCCCGAAGCTGACCCTCTCCGGATCGACCGGCGGACCCCGCAGGGGGAGGGTCGGCGAGTCCCTCGGGGTCCCCGTCCCGGCCGGCGCGTCCGTCGCCGCCGGGGCCGTCACACAGCACCCTCCGAGAGGCTTCGAGGTATCGCCATGCCCAAGACGGCTTACGTGCGCACGAAACCACACCTGAACATCGGCACCATGGGTCACGTCGACCACGGCAAGACCACGCTCACCGCCGCCATCACCAAGGTCCTCGCCGAGCGCGGGGCCGGCACCTTCGTGCCGTTCGACCGCATCGACCGCGCCCCCGAGGAGGCGGCGCGCGGCATCACCATCAACATCGCGCACGTCGAGTACGAGACCGACACCCGGCACTACGCGCACGTCGACATGCCGGGTCACGCCGACTACATCAAGAACATGGTGACCGGCGCCGCACAGCTCGACGGGGCGATCCTCGTCGTCTCCGCGCTCGACGGGATCATGCCGCAGACCGCCGAACACGTCCTTCTCGCCCGTCAGGTGGGCGTCGACCACATCGTCGTCGCGCTCAACAAGGCCGACGCGGGCGACGAGGAGCTGATCGACCTCGTCGAGCTGGAGGTCCGCGACCTGCTCACCGCGCACGGCTACGGCGGTGACTCCGCGCCCGTCGTACGGGTCTCGGGACTCAGGGCGCTGGAGGGCTACCCGCGCTGGGCGGCGTCGATCGACGCGCTGCTCGACGCGGTGGACACCTATGTGCCGATGCCCGAGCGGTATGTGGACGCGCCGTTCCTGCTGCCCGTGGAGAACGTGCTCACCATCACCGGGCGCGGCACGGTCGTCACCGGTGCGGTGGAGCGGGGCACGGTCCGGGTCGGTGACCGCGTCGACGTGCTCGGCGCCGGCGTCGAGTCGGTGGTGACCGGCCTGGAGACCTTCGGCAAGCCGATGGAGGAGGCGCAGGCCGGGGACAACGTGGCGCTGCTGTTGCGGGGCGTGCCGCGGGACGCCGTACGGCGCGGGCACGTGGTGGCCGCGCCGGGGAGCGTGCTGCCCAGCCGGCGTTTCACGGCGCGGGTGTACGTGCTGTCGACGCGGGAGGGCGGGCGCTCGACGCCCGTCTCCACGGGGTACCGGCCGCAGTTCTACATCCGCACGGCGGACGTGGTCGGGGACGTCGACCTCGGGGACGTCGCGGTCGCGCGGCCGGGTGACACGGTCGCCATGACCGTCGAGCTGGGCCGCGAGGTGCCCCTGGAGCCCGGCCTCGGCTTCGCCGTCCGCGAGGGCGGCCGGACCGTCGCGGCGGGAACGGTGACCGCCGTGGAGTGACGGCGGCCGGACACACGCGCGTGGAGGCCGCGGGACCGGTGCGGAACCGGTCTCGCGGTGCCTCGCGCGCGGGCGCGCCTTGCGCTGTGCGGGACTGGCGTCTGTGGGTGCCTCGCGTTCCTGCGGGGCTGAGTCTCTGTGGGGCGGAGCCTTCTATGGGGCCGAGCCCGCTGTGGGGCCGTATCCCCCTGCGGGGCTGAGCCCTCCGTGGGGCTGAGCCTCCTGTGGCCGTACCCCCTGCGGGGCCGTCCCCCTGCGGGGCCCAGCCCTTGACGGGGCTGAGTCCTCTGTGGGGCTGAGCCGTCTGCGGGGTCGGGCCTCCTGCGGGGTGGAGCCCCCTGCGGCGGGAGCGGGGGACGTCTCCGATGTCTCCGCCTCCGCCCGCCGTGCCCCCCTCGGCCTGCGGGGCCGGGCCCCGCCAGGCTCGCGGGCACAATGTCAGCGTGAACGACTCCATACCCGTCATCCGAGCCGTCGACCACGGCACCGCCAAGCTAATGCCCGACGTCGACCGGGAGCGGGCATGGCTGTTGACGGTCGACGGGGCGCCGCAGTCGTACGTCGATCTGGACGAGCCCACGCACCTGGAGTTCGAGTACGCCCGGCGGCTCGGGCACGTCCTGGACACCGTGGCCGAGGACGGCCGGCCGCTGGACGTGCTGCACCTCGGCGGCGGGGCGTTCACCCTGCCCCGGTACCTGGCCGCGACCCGGCCGGGTTCCCGGCAGGACGTCGTGGAGGCCGACCGGGGCCTGCTGGACCTCGTGGCGCAGCACCTGCCGGTCCCGGCCGGCACCGGCATCACCCCGCACGCGGCCGACGCGCGGGCCTGGCTGGAGAAGGCCCCGACCGCCTCCGCCGACGTGCTCGTGGCCGACGTCTTCGGCGGCTCCCGCGTCCCCGCCCACCTGACGACCCTGTCCTACGCCCGCGAGGCCGGACGGGTCCTGCGCGCGGACGGCGTCTACCTGGCCAACCTCGCGGACGCTGCCCCGTTCGCCTTCCTGCGTTCCCAACTCGCCACCTTCGCCGAGGTGTTCGAGCATCTCGCGGTCATCGCCGAACCCGCGGTCCTGCGCGGCCGACGCTTCGGCAACGCCGTCCTCGTCGCCTCCCGTCACCCCCTCGACGTCCCGCCCCTGGCCCGCCGTACAGCCTCCGACGCCTTCCCCGCCCGCGTCGAACACGGGCCGGCCCTGCGCGAGTTCATCGGCGACGCCCGCCCGGTGACCGAGGGGGAGGCGGTCCCCTCACCGGTCCCGCCGACGGGGGCGTTCGGGATCGGGTGAGCTGGACCGCGTCCGAGACGGCCGCGCCGGGTGGCGGGAGCGCGGCCCGCCCGCCCGTACCGGGGCGGGGCGGGCGGGGTGGCCGGGATCGGGGGAGCGGGCGCGCGCCTCTCAGCCGAGGGTGCCGCGGCCCCCGTCCGGCTTCGTCGTGGCCGGAGCGGCCTGGGGCGGAGGAGGCGACACGGCCGCCGTCGTGGCCGGCTCCGTGCGGGTTCCGGCGGGGGCGGCGACCGCCGGGTGTCCGGCCACCGGCTTCGTGCGGCGGGTCAGGTTGCGTACGTCCGGTACGCACAGGACCGCCGCGGTGACCACGACGACCAGGACGGCACAGCCCCACAGGGACGCCGTGCGGCCGAAGAGGGACTCCGAGGGGCCCGCCAGGGCCATGGCCAGGGGGACCAGGGCGACCGAGCCGAACCAGTCGTAGGCCGAGACGCGGGAGAGCTTGTCCTCCGGGATCTCCTGGTGGAGGGCGGTCATCCAGGACACGCCGAACACCTCCAGGGTGATGCCGGTCAGGAACATCACCGCGCACAGCAGGCCGACCGGCACCGGCACGGCGAGGGCCGCCGAGGGCAGCGCCAGCGGGAACACGCAGAGGGTGCCGACGAAGAGCAGGCGGCGCGGTTTCCAGCGGGTCATCAGCAGCGCGCCGGCCACCGTGCCCGCGCCGAAGAAGCCGAGGGCGAGACCCCAGGGGCCCGCCCCGCCCAGGTGGTCCCGGGCGACGAGAGGGCCGTAGACCGCGTCGGCGGCTCCGACGACGGCGTTGGCGATCGAGAACTGGAGCACGATGCCCCACAGCCACGGGCGGCCGCTGAACTCCCGCCAGCCCTCGCGCAGATCGGCGAGCAGGCCGCCGCCCTGCTCGCGTGCCGGGATGTGCCCCACGTCGAGGAACGCGCGCAGCGACCCGGCGACGGCGAAGGCGGCGGCGTCCGCCGCGAGGACCCAGCCCGGTCCGATCACCGCGACCATGGCGCCGCCGAGGGCCGCGCCACCGACGCCGGCTCCCTGCATCGCCATCCGGAACACCGCGAAAGCCCGGCCGACCTGCTCGCCCTGTACCGAGGACATCAGCATGCCCTCGGCGGCCGGGCTGAAGAACGCCTGGCCGGTGCCGCCGAGGGCGGTCAGCAGCATCATCTGCCACAGCCGCGGCTCACCGGTCAGGACGAGCGCGGCGAACGCGGCCTGCGACAGGCAGTTGAGGGCGTTGGCCGCGACCATCACCCGGTGCCGCGGCAGCCGGTCGGCGATCGCGCCGCCGATCAGCAGGAACAGCACGAGCGGCAGGGTGCGGGCCGCCGCCACCAGACCGACGTCGCCGCCGTCGCCGCCGTTCTCCAGGACGGCGAACGCGGCGGCGATGAGGGCCCCGTGGCTGCCGAGGTTCGTGACGAACGCGGCAGCCGTCAGCAGGCTGTAGTTGCGGCCTACCCAGGAGGGTCTGCGCAGGCGGGGTCGGGGATCGGCGGCTGAGGTCACCGGCCGACTATCCCCGCCCGGCCGTCGATCTGCCAAACCGATGATCGGGCCTGTCGACGGACCGGGCGTGCGGGCGGTGAGGTCTCAGCCCCCGGTCGGCTCCCCGTGCAGCCGTACCGTGGCGAGGATCTGCATGATGGTCGCCTTGGGCAGTTCGTCCTTGACGCCCTTGGCGCCGTACAGGTTCCACGACACGTAGTCGTTGTCGGAGTTCTTGAAGCCGAAGGTGATCGCCTTGCCGTCGCTGTCGCACTTGCCCTTCTGGGGCGTGTTCGTGGACTGCGCCCACGCGTAGCTGCCGGTGATGCCCGAGGCGGTGGTGAAGGGGGTGGCCTTCTTGTCGGTGGTGATGCTCTTGCGGTCCGGCTCGGTGTAGCCGCCGAACACCCACCAGGCGGGCGTGTTGAGGGCGATCTCGTCGGTGTTCTTGGCCCCTTCGGCACCCTTGCTGCCGACCATGGCCAGCGCGGTGTCGTCGGTCTTGCCGTCCTTGTCGTCGTCGGACGTGCACCACTTGGACTTGTACTCGGCCGTGGCCGACTGGATGATCGCGTCGTAGCCGTCGGGCTGCTCCTTGTCCTCCCACTCGAATCCCTGGCTCAGGCCCGGAGACTGGACCTCCCAGTCGGCGGGCACGTCGAAGGCGATGCCCCACTTGGGGTTCACGACGACCTTCCAGCCCGCGACGGTCGGCTTCTCGGTCTCGGTGCCGCGCGGGTTGTCGCCGCCGGACGAGGCGGAGGCCGAGTCGCTCGGCTCGGCGGACACCGACGGGCTCGCACTGGCCTTGCCCTTGGCCTCCGGCTTCTCGTCGTCGCCGCCCAGCACCAGGAATCCGGTGACACCGGCGGCCACGACGACGGCCGCGGCCGCCACGATGGCGATCACCTTCGTCCGGTTGCCGCCACCGCCGGGCTGAGGGGTCCCCGGGACACCCGGCGTGCCCCACTGGGGCGTCTGCGGGTAGGGGTTGGTCTGCTGCTGGAAACCGGGCTGCTGATACGGATTCGGCTGCTGGTATCCCGGCTGCTGGTACGGGTTGTTCTGCGCCTGCGGGTTCTGCTCTCCCCCGGGCGGCTGCTGTCCTGGCCACATGGCCAGAAACCCTAGTGCCGTGCATGACACGAACAGGTCACCGCCCCTCGTCAGTGCCGTACCGAACGGGCCGTGGCGCTCCCTGTCCGGCGAGGACCGGCCCTCGCGGCCCTCTGGCCAGCGGACACTACTCATGGGTAACATCCCGGCATGAGCGCAGACCAGATGTCCATCGGCGAGATGCTCGCCGCCACCGTGCCCATGGCCCGGACGCTGAACCTCGAGTTCCTCGAGACCAGGCCGGAGAAGGCCGTGGTGGCTCTGCCGGATCAGGGGGCGTTCCACAACCACGTGGGCGGGCCGCACGCCGGGGCGATGTTCACGCTCGGCGAGTCCGCGAGCGGTGCCATCGTGCTCGCCGCCTTCGGGGACCAGCTGTCGCGGGCCGTGCCGCTCGCCGTCCGTGCCGAGATCGGTTACCGCAAGCTCGCGATGGGCGCCGTCACCGCGACGGCCACCCTCGGGCGCCCGGCCGCCGAGGTCGTCGCCGAACTCGACGCGGGGGGAGCGGCCGGAGTTCCCGGTCGCGATCGAGATCCGCCGCGCGGACGGGGCCGTGACGGGCGAGATGACGGTGGTGTGGACCCTGCGGCCCAACGGCTGAGCGGACGGGTCTCGGACGAGGGGCCGCGGCGCGGCCACGGCTGCCCCGGGGCAGCCGCTCTTCGGTTCTGGGCCGAGGGGCGTGGACGGGTGTCGTCGGGCGTCTTCGGGAGTGGTCGGGAGTCCTCGGGCGTCGTCGGCGGGCCGGATGGTGGCCGCAGCCGGAGTCGCAGTCGCAGCCGCAGTCGCGAGCCGAGCCGTGGCACGCCCGTGCTCCGTGGCGCCGGTCGTGCCGTGTGCTCGGGCGGCCGGGGAGCGTGCCTTCCGTGACGTCGGCGACTCGGTGCCCGGAGGCTGCCGGGCGCCGCTCGGCTCGCGTCCCTAGGGGAGCCCCTTCTCTCCGTCAACCGCCCCCCCGACCGCCGGGCGCCGCTCTGCCCGCGTCCCTCGGAGTGCCCCTTCTCTCCGTCACCCGCCCCCGACCGCCGGGCGCCGCTCGGTTCACGTC
>NZ_MPOH02000015.1:91831-170271 GCF_001896135.2 Streptomyces phaeoluteigriseus | reverse complement strand
CCCGCCCCCCGACCGCCCGGTGCCGCTCGGCTAGCGTCCCTCGGGGTGCCCCTTCGCCTCCGCCCCGTGAACCGCCTCCCGGAACCGCCCGGCTTCCCCGTACCGCGGTGCCGCCGGCAGCGTGTGCTCGGCCCGCCGCACGCTCACCCACGCGCCGGTGCCCCCGCCCTCAGGCCGCCGACCGCTCGCGGCCCGTCGTCCCGGTATCCGACAGCCCTGCCACGAACTCCTTGAGCCAGGCCACGAACTCGGGGCCGAGGTCGGCCCGGTCGCAGGCCAGGCGGACCACCGTGCGCAGGTAGTCGGCCTTGTCACCGGTGTCGTAGCGGCGGCCGGAGAAGACGACGCCGTGCACCGTGCCGATCGCGGCCAGTTCCTGGAGGGCGTCGGTGAGCTGGATCTCGCCGCCGCGGCCGGGTGCCGTGTGTTCCAGGACGTCGAAGACGGCGGGGTCGAGGACGTACCGCCCGATGACCGCGTACCGGCTCGGCGCGTCCTCGGGCGCGGGCTTCTCCACCAGTCCCGTGACCCGTACGACGCCGTCCTGCCCGGTCGGCTCCACGGCCGCGCAGCCGTAGAGGTGGACCTGCTCCGGCGGGACCTCCATCAGGGCGACCACGCTGCCGGCGTACCGGTCGCGGACCTCCAGCATGCGACTGAGCAGGGCGTCGCGCGGGTCGATGAGGTCGTCGCCGAGGAGGACGGCGAACGGCTGGTCGCCCACGTGGTTGCGGGCGCACAGCACGGCGTGACCGAGGCCGAGCGGGTCGCCCTGGCGGATGTGGTGGATGTCCGCGAGCCGGGCCGGATCGCGCACCGCGTCCAGCCGCACGGTGTCGCCCTTGGCCGCGAGGGCCTGTTCGAGTTCGAAGGCGTGGTCGAAGTGGTCCTCGATGGCCCGCTTGTGCCGGCCGGTGACCATCAGCACGTCGTCCAGACCGGCCGCGGCGGCCTCCTCGACGACGTACTGGATGGCCGGCTTGTCGACGACCGGGAGCATCTCCTTCGGCGTCGCCTTCGTCGCGGGCAGGAACCGGGTGCCGAGCCCGGCCGCGGGAACGACCGCCTTGCGGACGGCGGGGACGGCCGCGGGCGTGGACGCGAGAGGGGAGGAAGGGTGGGGGGCGTTCATGGCGATCATGCTGGACCACGGGGATGGGAGTTTCCCGAGAGGCGCATCTGAGACACCTGTGGGCGGGGCAGGGCCGGAAGTCCCGGGCGGGAACCCGGAGATTTCGTGTGGCATCCGGCTTTCCCCGCACACAAGTCGGTGCTGTCGACCCGGTGAATTTCGAATAGGGGTGCGGATACCGGCGGTAACTAATCTGCGCAGCCCGCATGGTGAACTTCAGTCACGCGAACTTCTTGTTACCTGTGAGTCGCGTGTGCGAAGGTGAGCCTCCCCCGGGCCGGTCGATCAGGGCAACGCACCTGGTCGGACCAGAAGTACGCACCAATCAGGCACCTGCTTTCCGACGGACGCGTATTCGTGTGCCGTTCGCCGAATCGGAAGGAACCGGTTCCGTGCAGTCCCCGAACCCCCCCACGCCCGCCCTACCCGCCCCGCCCCGGATGGACCCCCGGGAATTCCGACCGCGACCTCGCCGCCCGGCTGGGCACGGCCAGCGGTCACCGCCGTGCCGTCGCCCTGCTCCTCGCCCGGCACTGGCGCGCGGCCCACGACTACGCCACCGTCTGCCTGGCCGACACCGGAGGGGCAGCGCCGCTGGTGACCGCCGCCGCCTTCCACGAGGTGTTCGGACGCCTGGCCGGGGGGCGCCCAGGTGGCGCGCTGAGGCCACAACTCCTCGTCGCCGTACGCGACATGGTCCGCGAGTGGGCCGGCGCGGACGGAGTCGTGGCCGTGCTGCCGGAGTTGCGCAAAACCGTCGGTGGCCGCGGCCTGCGCGCCGCCCGGCCCGTCACCGCCGAAAGGCGCCAACTCGCCGAACGCGCTTTCCACAACTTGCCCGCCGCTTCCCAATGCCTTCTGTGGCATACGGAGGTGGAGGCGGAACCCCTGTCCATACCCGCCCTTCTGCTGGGCGTGGACACCGTCACCGCCACGGCCGGACGGGAACGGGCGCGGGAACAATTCCGGACCGGTTGCGTACGCGCCCACCGGGAACTCGCCCCGTCGAACGAATGCCGTTTCTACAACCGCCTTCTCGATGTTCCCCTGCGTCGCGGCGGAACCCTGCTGCCCGATGTCCGCGACCATCTCGCGCGGTGCCGTTACTGCCGGCACGCCGCCGAACAACTCAGTCACTTCGACGGCGGACTGGACGTACTGCTCACCGAGACCGTCCTCGGTTGGGGCGCCCGCCGGTATCTCGACTCCCGCCCCGGACGCGCGCCTTCAGCGGAGGCGACGGCGGCGGCCTCGCCGGCCGCAACCCGTCCGCCCGGCGGCACCGGCCGGCACCGTACGAACTCGGCCGGTCTGCTGGTCCTGCCGGGCCTTCGCTCCCGGACCGTGCTGGTGGGCGTCGGCCTGACCTCCCTCGCCCTGCTCGCGACCGTGCTGGTGACCCGCGGCTGGTCCGGTGACAACGCTGTCCCCGGCTCCGGTGCCACCTGGGGCGCGCCCGTCGGCGGCACCGGCGCCACGGACACCGGCACCGGCCCGGCCCCCGGGGACGACCCCGCGTCCAGCCGCCCCTCCTCGGCCGCCGCCTCCGCCACGAACCCCGTCGAGGTCGCCCGCGGCCGACTGCGTGCCACGGCCGGCGGGCTCTGCCTCGACACCGAGGGCGGCCGGACCGAGGCCGGGGCGGCCGCCGTCCTCGCGGCCTGCTCCTCGGCGGCGTCCCAGCAGTGGTCGTACCAGGACGACGGAGTGCTGCGCAGTGCCGCCGCCCCGGCCCTCTGCCTGGCCGCCGACCCCGGACGCGGGACGGTCGCCCTGGCCGGATGCGTGGTGCACTCCCAAAACGTCTTCTTCGACCTGACGGTCCGGGGGGAACTGCTGCTGCGGCGCGGCGGTGAGGGCCTGGTGGTCGCGCCCGGCACGGGCCGGTCGCGGACCGACGTCACCGTCACGGGACGGGACGGCACGGCGGGCCAGCGCTGGGCGTTCGACATGACGCCGGATGCCGAGCGGGACACCACTCAAGGTGAGCGGGGTACGGGGGGAGGATCGTCCGGGGCCCCGGGCGAGGAGCGGCTGTCACGGCCTCCGCGACCGGAGGGCAGCGCCACCGCTCCCGCTCCCGACGGGTCCGCGCCTCCGGCCGAGCCCGCGCCCGGCCCCGAGTACGAGAAACGGTTCGCGCAGGTCGACTGCTGCGAGGAGGAGCCGGAGCCCGTCGTCCCGGCCGTCCCCTCCCTCCCCGGCCCGGTGGAGGTGGTGGGCGAGGTGCTCGGCGGCGTCGACCGGGGCACGGGCGCCGTCGTCACGGCCGCGACCGCGACGCTCGCCGGCTGAACGGTCCGGCGTCCCCTGCGGCAAAGGCACGCAACGGTGACGACCAGGACCGGCCACCGTGCCCCACCACCGCCGGCAACCCGTGGCGACCAGGACGTGCCACCGTGCCTCGACGGCGGATCGGGCGCCTCGGCCGACCCGGTAGGCTTCCCGGCGTGCGCCCGTCGGCGGCGCGCCCGGAAGCAGGACTCGAACGGGAGGAACCGGCGGTGCACGTCCAGGAATGGCTCGAGGCCGTACCCCCGGTCGCCATCTACGCGCTGGTGGGCCTGGTCATCGGACTGGAGAGCCTGGGCATCCCGTTGCCGGGCGAGATCATCCTCGTCTCCTCGGCGCTGCTCGCCTCGCAGCACGGTGACATCAACCCCGTCATCCTCGGCACCTGCGCCGTCGCGGGCGCGGTGATCGGCGACTCCCTCGGCTACGCCATCGGGCGCAGGGGCGGCCGTCCGATGCTGGCCTGGCTGGGCAAGAAGTTCCCCCGGCACTTCAGCGAGGGGCACATCGCCACGGCGGAGCGGTCCTTCGAGAAGTGGGGCGTGTGGGCCGTCTTCTTCGGCCGCTTCATCGCGCTGCTGCGGATCTTCGCCGGGCCGCTCGCGGGCGTACTGCACATGCCGTACTGGAAGTTCTTCATCGCCAACCTGTTCGGCGGCATCGTCTGGGCGGGCGGGACGACGGCCGTCATCTACTACGTGGGCGTCGTCGCGGAGTCCTGGCTGAAGCGGTTCTCCTGGCTGGGCCTGGTGGTGGCCGTGCTCATCGGCCTCACCTCGATGATCGTCCTGAAGCGCAAGGCGAAGAGCGCCGCGCACAAGAGCGAGGCAGAGTCCGGGGCAGAGGCCGAGCCCGCGGCGATGGCGGCTGCCGAGTAGGTCACGGCCGCACGCCACCCTCGCGCGGTGCCGGCCTACTCGTGGATCTCGCCGTGGGCCTTGGCCAGGTCGGCGTACAGCGTGCCGTTCAGCGTGACGCCCTGCCGCTCCTCCTGCGTCAGCTCCCGCCTGATCCTCGCCGGCACCCCCGCGACGAGCGAACCCGGCGGCACCTCCATCCCCTGCGGCACCAGGGCCTGGGCGGCGACCAGCGAACCGGCCCCGATCACCGCGCCGTTGAGCACGGTCGCCCCCATCCCGATCAGACAGTCGTCGCCGACGCTCGCCCCGTGGACGACCGCATTGTGGCCGACGGAGACCCGCTCGCCGATGGTCACGGGGAAGCCGGGGTCGGCGTGCAGCGTGCAGTTGTCCTGGATGTTGCTCCGCGCCCCGACGGAGATCCGCTCGACGTCACCGCGCAGCACGGCGCCGTACCAGACGCTCGCGCCCGCGGCCAGCGTCACGTCACCGATGACGGAGGACGTCGGCGCCACGAACGCCTCCTCGTCGACCTTCGGTTCCCTGCCGCCGATGCCCACGATCAGCGCCTTGTGCGTCATCACCGTCTCCTCGTGTCCGTCGTTCCCCCGCACCGTACGCCACCCGGTGGGGTGAAGATCACAGGGTTGTGGCGTCCTGGCGTCGGCGCGCGCTGAGTACGGTGAGCGGGTGCCGAAGCGCAAGAACACGTTCTCGTCCTGGCGTCGCCGCCTCGCCCAGCGGGCCGTCCACGCGGGCTGGGCCTGGGTGCAGCGCACCGGTTCCGTCACCGCCGAACATCCCGGCGGCCTCCGCTTCGGTTCGATCGGCTCCGGCACCCGGCTCGCGTTCCCGCTCGGCACGGTGTTCGGCGAGCCCTGGATCCACCTCGGAGCGCACTGCATCGTGGGCGAGCAGGTCACGCTGACGGCGGGTCTGATGCCGGACCTCGACCTCGGCCCGGACCCGATCCTGCGGATGGGGGACGGCGTCGTCCTGGGCCGTGGCAGCCACGTCATCGCCGACACGACGGTCACCATCGGCAGCGACTGCTACTTCGGGCCGTACGTCTACGTCACCTCCACCAACCACTCCTACGATGATCCGCACCAGCCGATCGGCAAGCAGTGGCCGCGGATGGAGCCGGTGGAGATCGGCTCCGGCTGCTGGATCGGCACCGGTGCGGTGATCCTGCCGGGGGCGCGGGTCGGGCGGAACGTCGTCGTCGCGGCCGGCGCGGTGGTGCGCGGCACGGTGCCCGACCACGCCGTGGTGGCGGGGGCGCCCGCCCGGGTCGTACGGCGGTGGACTCCCGGCGACGGCTGGCAGCCGCCGCTGCGTACCCCGGCCCCGGTGCCGATCCCCGACGGGGTCACCTCCGACCAACTGGTCGCGCTGTCGGGCCTGGACGAGGAGTCGGCGGCGAGACTGGCGGAGCTGGAACCGGAGCGGTGACCTGAGCGGTGGGACCGAGCGGCGAATCCGACCCGCCGCTCAGCCCGTCGCCAGCAGCAGGGTCCCCACCAGCGCAAGACCCGCCCCCGCCGCCTGGACCGGGCGCAGGCGTTCCCGCAGGAAGCCGCGGGCGGCCAGGGAGGTCACCACCGGGTAGAGCGAGGCCAGCACGGCGGCCACGGTGACCGGACCGTGCTGGGCGGCGATCGCGTAGGTGCCGTTCGCGGCGACATCGGCGAGGCCGACGAAGGCGTACGCGGGGAGCACGTTCCACGGCAGGCCGCGCTCGGGGAGCGCGGGGGCGCCCCGGCGCACGGCGGCGTACAGGGCGGCGCCGCCCGTGAGCACATTGGTGACGCGCTGCACGAACAGGGCCAGGAAGAGCCCGGTGACCGTGGTCGACGCCTCCGCGATCAGGACGAACACCGTGCCGAAGCCGAGGGCCGCGACCAGGGTGAGGAGGACGGCCTGCCGCTGCACCGCCGCGCCCCTCACCTGGGGGCCGCCCGCGAGGACGACGCCGACGACCGCGACCGCGATGCCCGCGGCCTGGGTCCATTCCGGGCGTTCGCCGAGGAGGAGCCCCACGGAGACCGGGACGGCCACGCCGAGCGTGGCGAGCGGGGAGACGACGCCCATCGGGCCGAGCGCGAGCGCCTTGTAGAAGGACAGCAGGGCGACCGGGCCCACCAGCCCGGCCGCGACGGCGAACCACAGCCGCGGCCCGGCCTCGCTCCAGGCCCCGGTGGCCACGACGACGCCGCCCAGCACGACCGCCGCGATGGACTGGGAGACCACGACGACGGTGAGCGCGGGCGCGCGGCGCGTGAGCAGCCCGCCGCCGAAGTCGGCCAGGCCCCACAGGAGGCTCGTGGCCAGGGCGAAGAGTGCTGTCACCGGGTCCTCGCAGTACAGTTCGGTGCACGATCGGGTGCACTACACCGTAGTGCAGGTTAATAGACCCTGTCATCCAGAATATTGGACTCCGGGTATCGCCCGGAGCAGGGGGAATTGGACGGAACGTGTCGGATCTCGACCTGCTGACCCAGTCCCTGGCGCGCAATGTCAAGCGCTGGCGCACCGAGCGCGGCTTCACCCTCGACACGCTCGCGGCCCGCGCCGGAGTCAGCCGCGGCATGCTGATCCAGATCGAACAGGCCCGCACCAACCCCAGCATCGGCACCGTCGTCAAGATCGGCGACGCCCTCGGCATCAGCATCACCACCCTCCTCGACTACGAACAGGGCCCCAAGGTCCGCGTCGTCCCCGCCGGCCAGGTGGTCCGGCTGTGGCACACCGAGGCCGGCAGCTACAGCAGGCTCCTCGCCGGCGCCGAGGCGCCCGGCCCGCTGGAGATGTGGGACTGGCGGCTGATGCCCGGCGAGAGCAGCGGATCCGACCCGCACCCGGTCGGCACGGTCGAGATCGCCCACGTCACCGCCGGTGAACTGACCCTGACCGTCGAGGGCACCGAGTACCGCGTCCCGGCCGGCGCGAGCGTCACCTTCGAGGCCGACGCGGCCCACACCTACGGCAACCAGGGGGAGATCCCGACCGAGATGGTGCTCACCGTGTCGGTGCCGCCCGTGCACTGAGACGCCCCGCCGACCGGCGCCGCGCGACTGTTAGCGTGCGGCCATGGAAGCACCCATCGGACACTTCGACACCGCCGGCCCCGCACCCGACTGCCTCGACGAACTGACCGGCCCGGTCGCCGACGCCGTGCGCAACTGGAGCGGCAGCGTCCCCGCCGACCAGATCGTCTACGTCGACACCGACCCCGAGTGGGCCGACACGGCCGTCTTCGTCGAGCACTACGGGCGGGAACTGCTGGAGCAGTCGGCCAACTGCGTGGTCGTCGCGGGCAAGCGAGGCGGCGGGACCACCCTTGCCGCGTGTGTCGTGCTCTCCACCACCCGTGTCGACGTCAACGGCGTGGTGCGCCGCCAACTCGGCGCCCGCAAGGCCTCGTTCGCCGCGATGGACACGGCGGTGGGGGAGACCGGCATGGAGTACGGCGGCATCACCCCCGTCGGACTTCCCGCCGCCTGGCCGGTGTTGGTGGACTCCGCCGTCGTCGACCTGCCGTACGTCCTCGTCGGCAGCGGGCGCCGGCGCGGCAAGCTGCTGGTGCCCGGCAAGGCCTTCGCCGAACTGCCCGGAGCCGTCGTGCTGGAGGGGCTGGGCGTCGCCGTCTGAGCCGCGCCGACGTCACCCGCCCCGCCCGTCAGTAGTGCTCCGCCGCCCCCAGGTACTGCTCCGCGAAGGCTCCCGCGGCGGCCGGAGAGGTGAACAGGCGGCGCAGCCGGGCGAGGCTGGTGCCCGCCCGGAAGGGGTCGCCCGTCGAGGTGCCGTGGTAGACCTCGGACAGCCAGTGCGAGAACTCCTGGTAGTCCCACACCCTCCGCAGGCACGTCTCGGAGTAGTCGTCCAGGCCGCCGCCGTCGCCCCCGGTCAGATACCCGACCAGCGCGTCGCCGAGCAGGAACGCGTCGTGCAGAGCCAGGTTCATGCCCTTCGCGGCGATCGGCGCGACCAGGTGCGCCGCGTCCCCGGCCAGGAACAGCCGCCCGTACGTCATCGGCTCGACCACGTAGTCGTGCATGTCGAGCACGCGTCTCTCGATCAGCGGACCCTCCGTCAGCGGCGGTGCGCCCGCGGCCCCGAGACGCTCGTGCAGCTCCGTCCAGACGCGGTCGTGCGACCAGTTGTGCGGGTCGTCGCCGGGCGGACACTGGAGGTAGTACCGGGTCACCTCGGGGCTGCGGGGCATGTGCCCGGCGAACCCGTCGGGATGGATGCCGAACAGCACGCAGTCGGAGGACGGCGGCGCCTCCGCGAGCAGCGCCAGCCAGCCGATGCCGTAGTCGTGCCGGGCGATCCGCGCCCTGTCCGGCGGCACCGCGGCCCGGCTCACCCCGCGTGCCCCGTCCGCCCCGACGACGAAGTCACAGAGCAGCAACCGTCGTTGACCCGTCCGCGGGCAGGTGTACGACACCGAGGGGCGGTCCGTTTCGAGATCGTGCAGCTCGACGTCGCGCACCGAGAAGCGGGCGTCGCCGTCTCGCCCGTCGACGTACTCCCGCACGAGGTCCGTCACCAGCAACGGCTGCGGGTAGACGAAGTGATGACGGCCTGTCAGGTCGCCATAGGGGAAACGGTAGCTCTCGCCGCCGAAGCGGAACTCGCACGCGGTGTGCAGCTGAGCCCGCTCCGACAGGGTTTCGGCCAGGCCGCGTTGCCGCAGGCCGCGCACCGCCCACTCCTCCAGGACGCCCGCGCGCGGGTTGCCCTCGATGAACCCGCGGCTCTCCGCCTCCAGCACCACGCAGTCGAGGTGGGCGGCCCGCAGGATGTTGGCGACGGTCAGACCGGCCGGGCCGGCGCCCACGACGACGACCGGAACATGAGAAGGGACGGGGGAGTTGGGGTGGGGGGAGGTGGTGGTCACCCGCACATTATGGAGGCCCCTTCGGGGGGTGTCAGGGGCCCGGAGCGGTCACCCGATCAGCCCAGCCGGGGGATCTCGATCGCCGGGCAGCGGTCCATCACCATCTCCGCTCCGGCGGCCCGGGTGCGGGCGTAGGCCGCCTCGTCGACCACGCCGAGCTGGAACCAGACCGCCTTCGCGCCCTTGGCGACCGCCTCGTCCGCGACGGCCCCCGCCAGATCGCTGTTGACGAAGACGTCCACCACGTCCACGTCGAAGGGGATGTCCGCGAGCGAGGCGTACCCCCGCTCCCCGTGCACCGTCTCCGCCTTCGGATGGACGGGCACGACCCGCTTGCCGAAGCGCTGGAGCACCTCGGCGACGCCGTAGGCCGCCCGCCGCGGGTTCGTGGACAGCCCCACCACCGCCCAGGTGTCACCCAGCTCGGTGAGAATCCTGCGGATCGTTGCCTCGTCGCCGTACACGGCGGCCTCCTTCGGTGGACGGACATCGCACGACGCCGAACGGCGTCCATCCGCTCAACATCGGACGGGCCGCACCGATTCCGCACCCGGGACTGCGCGAGGGGCTCGGTCCGCCTACGCTCGGGCGCGTGCTGCGCATCATCGACGCCCGAACCGGCGAGCCCGTCGTCGCCGCCCCCGTCCGCCGTGGCCTGACCCGCGTCGAGGCCCACGCCTCGGGGTACGGCACCGGAACGCTCCGGGTCCTCCTCGTGGCCGACCTCGTCGTCCGGGTCCTGGAACTCGGCGGTACGTCCGTCCTGCCCGTGCTGACCGGCGAACGCGAGCAGGCGGAGCTGCGGGCCGCCGCCACGACGCTCGGCGTCCGCCCCTTCGAGGACGCCCGGGACCTCTCCGGCGGATTCGGCGAGGCCCAGGCCGTACACGTGGCGGCGGAGGACGGCGCCGAGACGGCGGCGGGGGAGGGCGTGTGGGTCCCGGTCGCGGCCGTGCGGCCGGACGCCCGCGCCGGCGCGGCCCCGGAACCCGCCGCGCTCCGCCTCGCCCTGCTCTCCCACCACCACCGCGCACCCGCCATGCTCGACCCGGCCGCGCTGGACAAGGCCGCCACCACCCTCGCCCGCTGGCGCCGGGCCGTCGCCGGCTGGGCGCGGAGCCCGTCCCGCCCGGTCCCCGACGACCTGCGCGGGCAACTGCGGACCGCCTGGGAGGACGACCTGGACCTGCCCGCGGTGCTGCGCGTGCTGCGCTCGGTGGAGGAGGCCGGGCCCCGGCTCCCGGACGGCGCCCGCTTCGAGACGTACGCCTACGCCGACCGACTCGTCGGCCTCGAACTCACCCGCGACGTGGGAGCCCCGGCATGAGCCGCGATGTGAGCCCCGGCATGAGCCCCGAGGTGAGCGCCTCGGCCGGGCCGCCGCGCCGGCTGGTCGTCCTGCGGCACGCCAAGTCGGCCTGGCCGCAGAGCGTGCCCGACCACGAGCGGCCCCTCGCCCCGCGCGGCCTGCGCGACGCCCCGGCCGTCGGCCGCGCGCTGGCCGACGCGGACTGTCTCCCGGACCTCGCCCTGTGCTCCACCGCCGTACGCGCCCGCCGGACCTGGGAGCTGGCCTCGGCCGAGTGGGAGACCCCGCCGCCGGTCCGGTACGACCCGCGCGTGTACGCCGCCGACGTACCCGAGCTGCTGGCCGTGGCCCGAGAGACGCCCGCCGAGGTCCGCACCCTGCTCCTGGTCGGACACAACCCCGGCCTCCAGGAACTCGTCCTCGACCTGGCCGGGGACTCGCTCGACGACGCCCTGGAGCCGGTCCGGGTGAAGTTCCCGACCTCCGCCGTCGCGGTCCTGGCCTGGCACGCGCCCACCTGGGCCGACCTGGCCCCGGGCGCGGCCCTGCTGACCTGGACGGCCGTGCCCCGGGGTCGCAAGGACGGCGGCTGAGGCGGCACCGGCGACGGCATAGGCTGGGCCGATGCAGGACGAGTACCGCACCGTCGCCCGCCGGGGCGTCCACGAGACCGAGGTCAACCGCTCCCGCTTCCTGTGCGCGCTCGCCCCGGCGGCCACCGAACAGGAGGCCCAGGCGTTCCTCGCGGCCGTCCGCAAGGAGCACGCCGACGCCACCCACAACTGCTGGGCCTACGTCATCGGCGCCGACGCCTCCGTCCAGAAGGCGAGCGACGACGGCGAACCCGGCGGCACCGCGGGCGTCCCGATGCTCCAGATGCTGCTGCGCCGGGACATGCGGTACGTCGTCGCCGTCGTCACCCGCTACTACGGCGGGGTCAAGCTCGGCGCCGGCGGTCTCATCCGCGCGTACGGCGGCGCCGTCGGCGAGGCCCTGGACACCCTCGGCACGATCACCCGCCGCCGTTTCCGGCTGGCCAGGGTGACGGTCGACCACCAGCGGGCCGGCAAGGTCCAGAACGACCTGCGCTCCACCGGACGTGACGTCCGTGACGTCCGCTACGGCGAGGCGGTCACGATCGAGATCGGCCTCCCGGACACCGAGGTCGACGCCTTCCGCGCCTGGCTCGCGGACGCGACGGCGGGGACGGCGGGGTTCGAGGTGGGCGGGGAGGCGTACGGCGACGCGTGAGGGCGGCTTGCGGTACGCCCCCGCTCAGGAGGGCGACGGTTCCGGGGTGAGACTCTCCTCGCCGATCTGCCTGCCGGACTGGTAGATGGTGACGACCCCGTCGTGCACCTCGTAGCGGTACGGGTCGTTGCGCGCCGTGTAACCGTCGCCGGTCTCCTCCGCCTTCATGGCGATGCCCTGCTCGCGCCGGTCGCTGAACTCGCCGAAGTAGTAGAGCGAGCCCGACGCCGTACGGCACAGGGTGATCTGCTTGTTCTTCGTGCGGAAGGCCTCCACCAGCTCGGCGTCCGCTCCGCCGGGCAGTCGCGCGGCGATGCGCTCGGGGCAGGGGGTGGACCGGACGGTCCGTGCGTCGTCCTTCGACGAGTCGCCGCTGTCGAAGCTGTCGCACGCCCGGCCGGCCAGCGAGAGCAGACCGAAGACCACGACGAGCCCCAAGCAGCCGCTGGAGCAGCCGGACTTCTTCTTGGCGGGCGCCGGCGCCGCGGGACGGGGCGGCGGCACATACGCCGGCCGGGGCCGGCGACCGGTGGGGGCGGGGGGTGGCGGGGGTGGGTGAGGCGGGCGTCGCCGTGGGCCGGTATCCCGTGGTGGGGGCCGACGGGAAGAAGACCGCCTCCTCGCGGCGGGTACGGCTCGTGCCGGAGCGGCCCGCCGCCCTCGGAGTCGTCCGGGGCGTCGAGGAGGCGGCCGACGCCGGTTTCGGGGCGGGCTTGCGGGGCGGCGTCCGGCGGGGGGTGGTGGTCTTCTTCGCGCCGGTGCGCCGGCCGAGGAGGAGGGGGAGGAGGCCGACGGTTTCGAGGCCTTCGCGGTCGTCGAGGACTTCGTGGCGGACGGCGGCTTCGGCGGGGGCTTCCTCGCCGCGGCCTTCCAGGCGGTGCCGCACGCGATGCAGGACAGGTCCGTACGCGCGTTGTTCGTGTCGCACAGCGAGCACTGCCAGGAGGCGGGCGGACCGGAGGTGCCGGGCCGCTTCGCGGCGGGCCTCCCGGTGGATCCGGCGGGCGTCTTCGTGGACGGTTTCGCACCGGACTTCGGCCCGTCCGCGGCTGCCGGCCTGGGGCGGGCGGCGGCAGGGGGCTTCGGTGGCGAGGACCGAGGGGACGACGGGGTGCTGGACGGCGTGCGCGTTCCCGGGCTGCTCCGGGTGCTGCGCCGGGTCCCACCGCAGCCGTCGCAGGACGCGTCTCCCGGGTCGTTGAACGTGTCGCAGTCCGCGCACTGCCAGTTGGCCGATGCCGCCACCTCCGTACCCCCTCCCTCTCGTCTCTGTGTGGTCAGTCGCCGGCGACGTGGGCCAGGACGGCCCCGAAGAGTTCCTCCGACGCCGCTCCCGCGGGCGCCACGAGCCACTCCCGGGAGTCCAGGGGAACCCGCTGCAGTCCGGTCTCCTCGGCCGCTTCCTCCGAGTCCTCCGCGCGCTCCGCGTGCTCCGTCTCCTCCGCGCCCTCCGTCTTCGCCTGCTGCTCCGGTACGGCGTAGCGCCGTCGCAGCAGGTCGGTGTACTCCTCCGCCTCCTGCAACCGGTCCGCCGGGACGTCCACCCGGGCGATGAGGAGGCCGGGGGTGGGCCCTGCGGGGAACCGCAGGTGGAACAGCCACTGGGACAGACCGTCCGGGCCCTGGGGGACCAGCTGGATGCGGGTGCAGTGCTTCACGTTGGACTCGACGATGCCGTACTGGCGCCACAGGAAGACGAGATGGCCGTCGTCCTGGCAGTGCAGCTGGAACTCGGGCCAGTCGAGCTTCACAGGCTGTTCGCGATCGTCTCGATGATCTCGTCCATCTCGAACTCCTCCAGACCTTCGCCCGCCTTGGACGCGAAGTGCAGCGTGAGGTCCCACTCCTCGGCGATCGGGTCGGACCAGGGGGCGAGGTCCGGCGCGAACAGCACCAGCCGCTTCGCCGACTGCTCCATCACGGCCGTCTGGCTGCGCGCGTACCCCCACTGCTCGAACAGGTCGTCGAGGCTGCGCGGGATCTGTGCCGGGTAGGACGGGGCGGAGACGCCCACCGTGCCCAGCGGGTGGGCCGGGGCGTCCGTGAACATCACGATGACGTGGCGCCTGCGGTCCAGACCCGTCTCCCAGGGCGAGTTGATCGCCAGGGCCAGCGCCTCCAGACCCGACTCGGGGATGTCACCGCCGCCGCCCGCGTCGATGCCGCGCACGAAGCCCTCGAAGTCCCGTGCCTGGCCGGGCAGATGCAGGAAGTCGGTCTGCTCGATGGCGTCGGAGGCGTTGTCGCCGAAGTCGCGGAAGGCGATGACCTTGAGGCGGAGCTGGCTGATCGCCTTGCCCTTCTTGGCCATCACGTCGTTGAGCCGGTCGTGGAACTGCAGTGCGCTGTTCTTGACGGTGTCGAGGACGGGGAACATGCTGCCGGTCGCGTCGATGCACAGCACGATGTCCACGGCGTACTGGAGGTTGCCCTGGTACTGCTCGATGTTGCTCATGCGGAGTCTCCTGGGTGGTGCGGGCGGGTGGGGGACGAGGTCACGAAGAGCCGCGGTCGCGGTCGCGCCTGCGGTCGCCGAGGTTGATCCGGACGCGGGAGGCGCGTGGCGCGGGGACATCGCCCGACGGCGGCGGACTCGCGGGGCGGGCGGGCGGCGGGGAGTCCGGCGCGGTCGGCGGCGTGGCGGGTCTGTCGTCCGTGGCCGCGGGCGGCCGACCGGGTTCCGTCGCGGGCCTGGGGACACGGGGTGCTCCACCGCTCCCGCCCGGACGTCCCGCCGACCTCATCGTGGACTTGATCCGGCTGGTCCGCGGCCCGGTGCCCGAAGACGCCGTCGCGCCGGAGGACGTGGTGCCGGACGACGCCTTGGTGCCGGAGGGCGTGGTACCGGACGACGTCGTGGTGTCGGAGGACGTGGTGGCACCAGAGGATTTGGTGGTGTGCGGGGACGGCGTCCGGCCGCCCGCCGCGCCGCCGGACTTCGGCCGGGTGGCCGTCGAGGGCCGGGTGCTGCCCGGGCGCCGGTGCTGCAGGGCACACACGCTCGGGTCGGACAGCGTCTTGAGGAACGTCGCCATGCGCGGCCGGCCCGCCGGAGCCCGCCCGGTCATCGAGCGGACCAGTCCGAGCATCGTGTCCGAGAGCCGGATGTCCAGCTCGAGCTGCTCGCCCGCGTCGACCGCGTCGGCCGGAGAGCCGTACCGCTTGTCGTGGTGCGGGAGTTCGCCCGTCAGGTACAGGTGGGTCATCAGGCCCAGCGCGAACACGTCCACCGCGCAGGTCAGTTGCTCCCCGCCGACGGATCCGTCGTCCCGCATGTAACGGCGCCACTCGGGAGCCCCGTACAGCGAGTCGCCGGCTATCTCCTCCGGTCCCGGCGGGTCCCCGGCGACGTAGGAATCGTCGAAGTCGATCAGTTTCGCGGTGTGGAAGGCGGCGCCGTCCCGCTTCTGAACCAGTACGTTCAGGGGTTTGAGGTCGCCGTGCACGATGCCGATGTCGTGGAGCTGCTTCAGGCTCATCCCGAGCGTCTTGAGCAGCACCATCTTCTGCCGGGGCTCGAGACTCTGGGGCTTCTCCAGGCTGGACGTGTCGATCCGCTCGGTGACCTTGTAGTACGTGCTGCCCTCGTGGAAGAAGTCGGTGGCGAGCACGAGGTTGCCGCCGCCGCGCGCGTCCGGGCGCAGCCGCTTCATGATCGTCCGGTGCCGCTCCTCGAACTCACGGGCGAGCTGGCGGCGGATGCGCAGACTCGGAGTGTCCCTCGTGTCGTCGTCGCGGGGCCGCTTGGGCTCCAGGAACCGTTTGACGAAGTACTGGCCGCCGTCCTTCTCGGCGAACGCCCAGACGCATTTGCCGCCGTTGGCGTTCGTGGGCTCGCTGGTGATGCGGTAGCCCCCGATGACATCGCCCTTCTTCATGCGCGCTCCTCGGGTGCGGGGGGCAGGTGGGTCTCGTATCCGGCGCGGTAGGCGTGCCAGGTGGTGTCCTGCCACTCGCGGACGCGGGCCGGGAGGCCCGCGCCGTCCGGCGCCGCGGAGGCCGTGCCCGCCTCGGGTGCGGGGGAGAACCGGTCCAGCCCGTGGGGCCGGGTGCGTACGTAGCGGTCGTGCAGGTACGTGAGCCGGTCGGCGAACCGGGTGCGCAGGCTCGCGAAGTCGCGGTAGCCGAAGGCGACGAGGGCCAGGGACGCGTCGTCCGCCGTGTACCCCACGACCTCGCGGCGGATCCGGTCGGCCCACTCGTCGACGGAGCCCGCCTCGAGCAGGGTGCGCAGCAGCACCCACTCGAAGTCGGCCGGCGTGTGCACATAGCCGAAGAACCCGTCGGAGGCGGCCAGTACGACGCAGGGCAGTGGGTACTCCAGCCGGTGGCTGTCGATCACGAACTCCCGGTCGGCACAGACCAGGTTGGTCATCGGCGGGTCGGAGCGCAGGAGTTCGAGGGCGTCGCTCTCCCTGGTGTGGTCGCGGGTCAGCACGTGCAGCCCGGTGTCGGGGCGCAGGACGTACGCACGGGAGTCACCGGCCCACAACGAGTGCAGCTCCAGCCGCTGTTCGTCCCCCGACGCAGGCACGGTGTAGTGCACGGCGGCCAGGGTGGTGGGCAGTTGGCGGCGCATGGTCCCGCCGATCTTGCTGCGGCGCTGCGGTGCCGCCGCCAGGAAGTACTCCAGGTACTCGCGCAGGGTTTCCGGCGTGACCTCCGCGTCACGGGTCGCCACGTCGCGGAACCAGCAGTCGGTGGCCAGCCGGGCCACCCGGGCGCCGACCCAGGCGCTGGTGCGCTGGGTCCCGTCGGGCGCCTGCCAGACGGGTGCGGCACCGGCGCGCCGGAACCGTCGAAGACCGCGAGCAGTCCCCGGGTGCCGGTCAGGTGGTGTGCGACGAAGGGTTCGGCGTCCTCTCCGCGGCCCGGCACCTGCTCGGTCCACACCGAGAGCGCCTGAAGCCCTTCCCGGTCCTCGCACCAGATCCGCTGCGGCACGGAGCGCTGCGCGGCCTCACGGGGATCCCCCGGGGTCCGTGCGCGCGATCCGTCCGCGGCGACCGGGCCGGACGGCGGCGGAGCCGGAGCCTGCGGTGTCGATGCCGGCGGCCAGGGGGACGGCGGTGGGCCACCGGCCGGGCGCGCCGGGTAGCCGGGCGGGCCGAGAGGCGGTCCGGCCGGGGCCGGGTACCGTGCCGCGCGGTCATGGTCGGTCATCGTCGCTCCCCGTCGTGCGTGCCGCTGCCGCCCCCGCGGGGCCGCTTGGCCGTCCCGCGGACCCGGCTGACCCGGGGCCCGGCGTCCTCGCCCCGGCCGCCCTCGGAGGACCGGCCACCTTCCGGGGTACGGCCCCTGTCAGCGGCGTCGTCGCCGGTGCGCCGCCGCTCGTCCGGCGCCGGACCGCCCGTGGACGGCCCGTCGTCGGGGTAGCGGGCCGCAGAGGTGCGGCGTGCCGGGCCGGTCCCCGGGACGGGCGCCCGCCCCACCGTCGCCGGTGCGCCACCGGTCGTCGTGGCGATCCCCGGTGCCGCCGGCGGCACCCGTGCCGCCGGAGACTCCGGTGTCCGGCAGTGGTTCGTCGTCGGCGGCCCGCCGAACCGGGGCCGGGCCGGGGCGCCGCCGGTGATCCGGGGCCGGGGCCTGGCCGGCCGATCCTCTCGGGGCGCCGGCTCGGGCGGCCGCCGGGTGTCGTCGTACCGCCCCTCCTTCACCACCTCGCCCGTGAGCGGCGCGCGTTCGTCGTCCTCGGCGGTGCCGGGCTCCAGGGCTCGGGCCAGGCTGCCGCGGAGCCGGCCACGCCGGGTGGCGGTCTCGAACAGCCCGTCGCCGTCGCGCAGTACCTCCTCCAGCACGGCGCGTTCCAGCTCCGCCTGCTCGAAGGGCTCCCGGTCGGCGTCGCCCCGCTCCAGGACCATGCGCATGACCTCGCGCCGGACCTCCCGCTTCTCCGCCTCGCCCTTCTCGATCCAGGCGAGGGCGGCGCGCGGGCCCTCCTTCTCCATGATGTCGGCGATCAGGCCGTCGACGCCCTCCTCCCGGATCATGTCCAGGTGGCGCCGGCGCCGCATGCCGTCCAGCCGGGTCTCCCGTACGACGTCGCGGAACTCGCGTCCGCTCGCGACGATCTCGTCCTCGTCGACGAGCAGTTCTATCTGTACGTTGCGCAGCCGGATGGCGTCGTCCCCGCCGAACCCGGCCAGCGCCGTGTTGAGCGCCCGCTCGGCCTCGTGGAACTCGGCGATGTCGTAGTCGCGGGCGACCGAACGCAGTGTCCTGCGCAGATGGCCGTACAGCGCGCCGCTCATGTCGCGGATGCCGCGGCCGACCACCTCGGCGGGGTCGGCGACCTTGCACACCAGGTCGACCCGGCTGCGGAAGGAGAACGTGGGATCGCGGCTGAGCAGGGGGATGTCGAGGATCAGGCGGTGCTCGGTCATGTCGACCGTGAAGACGCTGCGGTACGTCCCGAAGCGGGACGACGGGATCTCCTCGCCGTTGCGGATCGTCAGCGAGGGTCCGCTGTCCCGGACGAGGACCAGGGCCCGGCCGGGCGCCGGTGGCCGCAGCGGGTTCGTCAGACGCCACTTGGGCAGGTCCTCACTGCCGAGAACCGGATCGTAGGTCTGTTCCTCCATGTCGCCCCCTTTCTCTTCTCTTCGCTCTGCTTCTCTGTACTTCTTCGTTTCTCTGTCGCTTTCCGGCGGTGCCGTTCGGCCGTGGTGTTCGGCCGTGGTGTTCGGCCGTGGTGTTCGTCGTGCCGGTCGTGGACGCCGTCGGCGGGTCGCCCCGGGGCCTGGCGGTCACCGGCCGTGGTCGAGGGCGCGCCGCAGGCGGGCGGCGTTCTTCGAGGGGTGGTCGCGGTCGCGCGCCCACTTGTCGAGCCACCACTCCAGCCGCTCGCGGTGACGCCCGGGCCGGCGGGCGACGGAGGCCAGAAGCTGGGCGATGGCGTCGAGCGCGCCGGGGCAGCGGTCGGCATACGTGTCGATCCACTCGTGGAGGGCTTCGAGGGCGGTGTCCTGCACGGGCCGGCGCGCGAGGGCCCGGGCCCACAGCTCCGCGAGCCGTTCGTGGTGCCGCGGCAGTTCGCTCAGCAGGACGGGTACGGCCGGGACGCGCACGCCGCCCGACGGGGGCGACGTGGGGCCGGTGACCGGCGGTTCGTAGGGGCGCGACACCGCGAACACGAAGGCGGACAGCGTCTTGACGACCAGCGGGGACAGGTCCTGCGGCTCGGACCATGCCAGGTAGGCGTCGAGCAGGGGCGCCGTCTGTCCCTGCTCGACGAGGTGGACGCCGCCCCAGGCGACCGCGGGCAGGGTGCCCCAGTCGTCGCCGCGGTCCAGCGCGTCGTGCAGCACGGCCACGGCCCGCTCGGGCGCGGTCCGGCCGAGCAGTCCGCCCACGGTGTTGGCCGCGGTGCCCGCGAGCCGCCGCTGCTGGGCGGAGGATCCGCCCCGCGCCCAGTGGTGCAGCAGGCTCCACACGGCGTCGGCCGTCTCCGGGCGGCTGCCCGCGACGCCCAGCGCGGTGGCGGCGGCCTGCCGCAGGGGCCAGGAGGTGCTGCCCGCCCAGCCGGTCAGGAAGCGGTGGACGGCGTACTGGGGGTCGGCGAGGGCCAGCACACCCGCGGCGACCGCGGCGCGGGCGCGCACCTCCAGGTCGGGGTGGCTCAACAGGCGGCGCAGCCAGTCCAGTACGGCCTCGCGGCGTCCGTCGAGCGCGTTCCACGCGTAGCCGAGGATGGTCTGGGCCAGCAACCCGCCGCGGAAGCGCACCCGGGGCGGACCGGCGGCGAGGCCCGCGCCGGGGGGCAGGTACAGCTCGATCCACTGCTGCTCGTGACCGAGCCGGTCACCGAACCGGAGGTCCGGCGGGGCGAGTTCGGGCTGCGCGAGTGCGGCGCGCAGTTTCACGGCGGCGTCCGCGACCGTGAGGTAACCGCTGTCCTCCAGGACGGCCGCGGCGAGTGCGAACGCCACCGCCTCGGGTTCGCGGAAGCGGTTGAACCAGGCACGCACCTGCTCGCTGGGATCACGCAGCCGGGCCACCTCGGCCACCATGTCGCCGTCCGCGCTGATGACGGAGGCGAGGCGGGCGGCGTTGCGGACCGCGGGCTGCTCGCGCAGGGCGAGGGCGGCGCCGGTACGTTCCAGCAGCGCGTGCAGGTCGGCGTGGGCGTCCGGGCTGCCGCCGTGGCCGAGGACGCGCCGCTCCACGACGGCCACCGGATCGACGGGCGTGAGCGGATGGCGGGCGAGGTGCTCGCCGCCCGGCCCGGCGGCGAGCACCTCCAGGTCGTGTCCGCCGGTCAGCACCAGCAGGCTGTCGGAGTCGCGCAGGGCGGCGACGACGGCGGTCCACTGGGCGACGCTCCGGGCACCTCCGCCGCCGAACGCGGAGGTGAACCCCTCCACCGCGGCCGGGCCGTCGTCGAGCACAGCGAGATAGCCGGAGTGCTTCACCGGCGGCGCCCAGCCGGGCTCCAGCACCGCCGACGGCATCAGCAGCCGGTGGCAGCCTCCGGCACCGCTCCCGTCGATCGCCAGTGCCTCCCCGAGCAGGTTCACGGCGGCGGCCTCGCGTCCGCTGCCGGGCGGGCCGGTGAGGACCAGCAGCCGTCGCTCGCGCAGGGCGTCCACGGCCTCCTCGTACCCGTCGGGCTGCACGAACAGCTCGGTGTGGGCGGCGAGTTCGGTCGGGTCGAGGGCGACCACGGACGCTCCGCCCGGCCCCGGTTCGGGGCGCGCGCGCCGCCCGCGTGGAAGCCGCCGCCGAAGCTGACCGTCTCGTTGAACAGGGCCAGCGTGCCGATCCGGGTGCCGGAGGCGTCGGCGTTGAGCCGGCGGGCGATCTCGTCGGCGATCGCCCCCGCCCGCAGCGCTTCCTTCCGCTCGGGGTCCTCGTGACCGCCGCCCCCGACGAGGGAGCGCAGGGCGTCCTGCTCGCTGACCGGGCCGTCCCGTTCGTCGACGGGGGTGCGCGGCTCGTCGACGGCCGCCCCGCCGTCCCTGTCCTCGTCCGGCGTGTCCCTCGTGCCGGGCGGCGGCGAGCCGTCCTTGGCCTTCTTGGCGTCCTTGGCGGAGTCCCGCTCGGGTCCCACCGCCTCCCGCGGCGGTCCGCCGGAGCGCTCCCCGGGCCGGCCCCCGGCGCGGGGGCCCTCGGTGGAGATGTCCTCACTCATGATCTGCTCTCAGGTCCTCGTAACTGCGGGGCGGAACCGCGCGCCGCTCGTCCACGCGCGCGGTGCCGGCCGAACACGGTCCGGCCGCGCGGGCTCCCCGTACGGCTCCCGCCCGCACCAGCGGGTCACGATCGCGGCCCGCGCGACGCGCGCCTGTCGCGCCTCCGGCGGGTGGGGCCCTACGACGTCGTCCAGTTCCCCTGGACCTCGACCTTGCCGTTGAACACCTGGGCGTTCTTGATGAGCGCGGCGCTGATCTGCGCGCCGGACCGGCCCTGTGCCGCGACGGCCTCGTCGACCATGCGCCGGATCTCCGTCTCGAAGCCCGCGTCGAGGAGCATCTGGGCGGCGAGCTGCCGCTCCAGGTCCTGCTGGGCGCTCTCGTCGTCGGGGGCGGTGGTCACCCGGTCCAGGGCGTCCTCCGCCTCGGGGTTGCCCCGGAAGCGCGCGCGGATCCGCTCCACGAGACGCGCCCCGCCGTTCCAGCCGGACCGGCCGGCCTCCTGTCCTGCCGTCTCGAGCGCGCCCTTCACCACGAGCGCCACTCCTGCCGCCGCGACGGCTGTCACCGGATCCATGCCGTTCCCCCGTGTCCCCACCAAAACAGGTGAGCAAATTTAGGGGGCGGGCGAGCAGTACGGAGTGCTTCCTCTCACATTGACCGAAAGTCGCCGAACCGACCGCCCTACTGGCCTGGAATGATGAAACAAAGAGCAACTTATCAGACAAAAAGGGTGGCTGGAACCGGACTTACGGGAGTAACCGCACGTGCTGTCGGACCCTCCCGTTACGCTCGGGGATCATGAGGCTCCTGCACACTTCCGACTGGCATCTCGGCCGGGCGTTTCACCGCGTGAACATGCTCGGTGCCCAGGCCGGATTCATCGGCCACCTCGTCGCCGCCGTGCGCGAGCGCGAGGTCGACGCCGTGGTCGTGTCGGGGGACGTGTACGACCGGGCGGTGCCGCCGCTCGCCGCCGTCGAGCTGTTCGACGACGCCCTGCACCGCCTCGCCGATCTGGGCGTGCCCACGGTGATGATCTCCGGGAACCACGACTCCGCGCGGCGGCTCGGCGTGGGTGCCGCACTGATCGGCCGCGCGGGCGTCCATCTGCGGACCGACCCGGCCGCGGCCGGCACCCCGGTGATCCTGCGGGACGGCTTCGGCGACGTCGCCTTCTACGGGTTGCCCTATCTCGAACCCGCCCTGGTGAAGGACGAGTTCGGGGTGGAGAAGGCCGGGCACGAGGCCGTGCTAGCCGCCGCCATGGACCGGGTGCGCGCCGACCTGGCGGAGCGCCCGCGGGGGACCCGCTCGGTCGTCCTCGCGCATGCCTTCGTCACCGGCGGCCGGCCCAGCGAGAGCGAGCGGGACATCACCGTCGGCGGGGTCGCCTCGGTGCCCGCCGGTGTCTTCGACGGCGTCGACTACGTGGCGCTCGGGCATTTGCACGGCTGCCAGACCCTCACCGAGCGCGTGCGCTACTCCGGCTCGCCGCTGCCGTACTCCTTCTCGGAGGCCGACCACCGCAAGACCATGTGGCTCGTCGACCTCGACGCCGACGGAAGGGTCGCCGCCGAGCGGATCGACTGCCCCGTCCCCCGCGAGCTGGCCCGGCTGCGCGGCACACTGGAGGACCTGCTCGCCGAGCCGGGGCTCGACCGGTACGAGGGGGCGTGGGTGGAGGCGACCCTCACCGACGCCGTGCGCCCGGCCGACCCGATGGCCCGCCTCACCGAACGCTTCCCGCACACCCTCAGCCTCGTCTTCGACCCCGAGCGCACCCCGGCCGACCCGGACGTGTCCTACGCCCGGCGCCTCGCGGGCCGCACCGACCAGGAGATCGCCGAGGACTTCGTGGCACACGTGCGCGGTGCGGGCCCCGACACGCGCGAACAGGACGTGCTGCGGGACGCCTTCGACGCGGTGCGCGCGGACGGCACGGTGCGGGAGGTGCCGCGGTGAGGCGGGGGAAGGCCGTCGGGGTGGCGCCGGGACCGGGCTGCCCGGCCGCGGGTTCGCGCGGCCCCGGCGCACTCCTGGTTGCGGGGGTGTCTGCTGACAACGGGTTCCGGGCCGGGGAGGCGTCAGGTCACGTTGCGCTCTCCGTCTTGGGGGCGTGTGCTGACGACGGGTTCCGGGCCGCGGTGGTGTCCGACCACGTTCCTCATCCCGTCTCGGTGGCGTCCGACCACAATCCGCTTTGCGTCTCGGTGGCGTCCGACCACAATCCGCTCCGCGTCTCGGTGGCGGCCGACCGTAATCCGCTCCGTGTCCCAGGGGCGTCTGCCCACGATCCGCTCCCGGTTCCGGGACCTCTGACCGACGACCACCGGGGGGACGCTCGATGAGGCTGCACCGGCTCGATCTCACCGCCTTCGGGCCCTTCGGCGGTAGCCAGAGCGTCGACTTCGACGAGCTGTCCGCCGCCGGGCTCTTTCTGCTGCACGGGCCCACGGGCGCGGGCAAGACCTCCGTCCTGGACGCCGTGTGCTACGCGCTCTACGGCTCCGTCCCGGGCGCCCGGCAGAGCGCGCAGGGGCTGACCCTGCGCAGCGACCACGCAGCTCCCGGCGTCCGTACCGAGGTCACTCTCGAACTCACCGTCGCGGAAAGGCGGTTGGAGGTCACCCGGCAGCCGCCTTGGGAGCGCCCCAAGAAGCGCGGCCGTCCCGGCACCACCGTCGACAAGGCCCAGAGCTGGCTGCGCGAGTACGACGCCGTCGCGGGGGTCTGGAAGGACCTCAGCCGCTCTCACCAGGAGATCGGCGAGGAGATCACCCAGCTGCTCGGCATGAGCCGCGAGCAGTTCTGCCAGGTCGTGCTGCTGCCCCAGGGCGACTTCGCGCGGTTCCTGCGCGCCGACGCCGAGGCGCGCGGCCGACTGCTCGGCCGCCTCTTCGACACCCAGCGCTTCGCCGAGGTCGAGAAGCGGCTCGCCGAGCGCCGGCGTTCGGCCGAGGCACGCGTGCGCGAGGGCGACACGGCCCTCCTGGCCGACGCGCACCGCATGCAGCAGGCCGCCGGCGACGCCATGGAGCTGCCCGAGCTGGCGCCGGGCGAACCGGGCCTGGCCGAGGCCGTGCTGACCGCCGCCGCCGTGGCCCGCGGCACCGCCCGTGAGCAGCTCACGATCGCCGAGTGCGGCCGCCTGGCCGCCGAGTCCGCCCAGGCCGCCGCCGAGCGCGCGCTGGCCGACGTACGCGAACTCGGCCGGTTGCAGCGGCGGTTCGCCGAGGCGCGGGAGCGGGCCCGGCTGCTGGAGGAGCGGGCCGGGGCGCACCGGGAGACGCAGGCGAGGATGGAGCGGGCGCGCAAGGCGGAGGCGGTGGCGCCGGCCCTGGAACTGCGGGAGGCCGCCGACGCGGAGCACCGCAGGACGCCGCCGCCGAGGCACGCGCGCCGCCGGGCTGCTGCCGGAGGAGTACGCCGACGCCGGCGCGGCCGGGCTGGCCACCGCCGCCCGACGGGCCGCGGAGGAGCTGGGCGGGCTGGAGTCGGCCCGCCGCGGTGAGCGACGGCTGGCCGGACTGCTCGCCGAGCGCACCGACCTGGACCGGCAGGAACGCGCCGACGAGGATGTACTGGCGGAGACAGAGGGCTGGCTCGCGGACTGGGAGACGGCCCGTGCCGCGCTCCAGGAGCGGGTCGAGTCCGCGCAGGAGGCCGCGACCCGCGCCGAACAGCTCGCCGGGCAACGCGAACCCGCCCGGCGTCGCCTGACCGCGGCCCGGCTGCGCGACCAGCTCGACCGCGACAGCGACGACGCCCAGCGGCAGGCCCTCGCCGCCGGTGAGCGGGCGCTGGCGGCCCGCGACCACTGGCTCGACCTCAAGGAGCAGCGGCTCAACGGCATCGCCGCCGAGCTGGCCGCCACCCTGCGCGACGGCGAACCCTGTGCCGTCTGTGGCGGCACCGACCACCCCGCCCCGGCCCGCAAGGTCGCCGGACACGTCGACCGCGAGGCGGAGGAGCGGGCCCTCGCCGCCTACCAGCGCGCGGAGCAGGACCGCGAGGAAGCCGAGCGCGACCTCGGACGCGTCCGGGAGAACCTCGCCGCCGCCCGTGCCGAGGCCGGTGACGCACCCACCGACCGACTCGCCGCCGAGGCGGAGGAGGTGGAGAGCGCGTACGGCCTGGCCCGCCGGGAGGCCTCCGCGCTGCACCCCGCGCGCGAGGAGTTGCGGCGCGCCGAACAGGAGCACGAGCGCCGCACCGCCGCCCAGCGGGAGGCCGCCGTCAGGGCCGCCTCCCGGGTGGGCCACCGTGAGCGGCTGGAGCGCGAACGCGCCGCACTGGAGGAGGAGTTGGCCGAGGCGCGGGGCAGCGCCCGGAGCGTGTCCGCGCGCGCCGAGCAGTTGGAGCGGCAGGCCGCCCGGCTCACCGACGCGGCGGAGGCCGCCCGCGCCGCCGAGGAGAGCGCCGGCCGCCTCAAGGCCGCCGACGGACGCCTCGACGAGCCGCCTTCCGGGCCGGCTTCGACACCCCGCAGGCCGCCGCCGACGCCCTCCTCGACGAGGCGGCCCACCGAGAACTGCAACACCGCCTGGACGCCTGGCAGTCCGAGGAGGCCGCCGTGCGGGCCGTCCTCGCCGAGCCCGATACCATGGCCGCCGCCCAGCGGCCCGCCGTCGACCTCGCCGCGGCCGAACAGGAGGCCGGCCGGGCCGCCGAACGGCTGCGCCGGGCCGCCTCCGTCCAGGACGAGGCCGCCCGCCGCTGCGCCGAACTCGACCGCCTCTCCGCGCGCGCGGCCGACGCCGTACGGCGGCTCGCGCCGCTGCGTGAGGAGTACGACCGGGTGGCCCGCATGGCCGGCCTCACGGCGGGCACCTCGGCGGACAACGAGCGCAAGATGCGCCTGGAGGCGTACGTGCTGGCCGCTCGCCTGGAACAGGTGGCCGCCGCCGCGACCGTCCGCCTCCAGCGCATGTCGTCCGGGCGCTACACCCTCGTGCACTCCGACGACCGGGCCGGGCGCGGCCGCAGCGGGCTCGGGCTGCACGTGGTCGACGCCTGGACCGGACGCGAGCGGGACACGGCCACGCTGTCCGGCGGCGAGACCTTCTTCGCCTCCCTCGCCCTCGCGCTCGGTCTCGCGGACGTCGTCACCGACGAGGCGGGCGGGGTCCGGCTGGACACCCTCTTCATCGACGAGGGGTTCGGCAGCCTCGACGACCAGACGCTCGACGAGGTCCTCGACGTCCTCGACTCCCTGCGCGAACGCGACCGCAGCGTGGGCATCGTCAGCCATGTCGCAGATCTGCGGCGGCGCATCCACGCCCAGTTGGAGATCGTGAAGGGACGGTCCGGCTCGGTGGTGCGGCAGCGCGGTCAGTGACCGAGCGGGCGCCGGGGCAGGGGCGAGGAGTAGACGACGCTGGTCGTCACCGACCCCAGGGCGCCGATCTTGCCCGTCAGCTCCTCCAGGTGCCGCATGGAGCGGGCGGCGACCTTGATGACGAAGCAGTCGTCGCCCGTGACGTGGTGCGCCTCCAGGATCTCGGGCGTCACCGCCACCAGGTCGTGGAAGGGCTTGTAGTTGCCGTTGGGGTAGCGCAGCCGCACGAACGCCAGGATCGACAGGCCCAGCCGCTCCGGGGCCACGACCGCCGCGTACCCCTGGATGACGCCCGCCTCCTCCAGCCGCCGCACCCGCTCGGTGACCGCGCTGGCGGACATCGACACGGCCCGCGCCAGATCGGCGAAACTGGCCCGGCCCTCACGCTGGAGAACCTCGAGGATGCGCCAGTCGGTGGCGTCCGGGGAAAACACGGTCATCCCCGAGGAATACCAGGGGAATCCCCGGCCCGGCAAGATCCATGCCGGGGAACGCACCTTCAGTCGGGCCGTCCGCGGCCGTAGATTTCTGGTCATCGCCACCACGCAGAGAGGCCCTCGGATGACCGCCACCAGCTCCGCCGCCCCGAACGTCACCACGCCCGCCGCCGACCGCGTCCTGCGGTTCGCCCCCGCCGCCCCGTCCGACGCCGCCGCCTTCTTCCGGGCCTCGCTCGTCTTCCACGCCGACGTCTCCGACGTGGCCGCCGCGCTGGAGGCCGGCGGCGACCCCGGCTTCGCCGTCCTGGACTCCCGCTCCACCGAGTCCTGGGACCAGGGCCACATCCCCGGCGCCGTCCACCTGCCGACCGCGCTCATCGCCGAGCAGGCCGGCCAACTCCTCGACAAGGACGTGCCGGTGGTGACGTACTGCTGGGGACCCGGCTGCAACGGCGCCACCCGCGCCGCCCTCGCGCTCGCCGAACTCGGCTACCAGGTCAAGGAGATGCTCGGCGGCTTCGAGTACTGGGCGCGCGAGGGCTTCGCGTTCGAGACCTGGCAGGGCTCCGAGCGGCGCGACGCCGACCCGCTCACCTCGCCGGCGGAAACGGCGGAATGCGGTTGCTGACCAGCGAGCGCGCTGTTTCGGCCCCACCGGGGGCGCGGCGGCGCCCCCGGGTGAGGGACGGGAAGGGGCGGCGGGGCCGAGCGAGGACCACGCCGATCCCAGCGGAGCCGCCGCCCCGGCCCGCCCGCGCCCCGGGTCAGCTTCCTTCCGGGTCCCCCGGGTCAGCCCTTCCCGGTTCCCTGGGCCAGCCCTTCCCGGGTTCCTGGGGCAGACCTCCGCGGGTCCCCGGGTCAGCCCTCCGGGTCCACGGGTTAGTCCTCCCCGGGTTAGCTCCCCTCCGGGTCCCCGGGTCAGCCCTCCCCGGGCCAGCTCCCCTCCGGGTCCCGCGGGTTGGTCCTCCCCGACTTAACCCTCCCGGGGTAGCCCTCAGTCGGGTCAGCCTTCTCCGGGCCAGCTCCCCTCCGGTTGCCCGGGGTAACCCCCAGCCGAGCCAGCCTCCCCAGGCCACCCCGGGTCCCCCGGGGTAGCTGCCCGCCGGCTCAGCCCTCCCCGGACGCCCCCGAAGCCGGCACGCCCCTTACCGGGCCGGCACGCCCTTCCCCGTCCCCGAGCCACCGGTACACCGCCCCCGAGCCACCAGCACACCGCCGAAAACCGACGACGCGTCCCGCCGCCCGCTCGTCAGAGCTGCGCCAGCTCGTCCACCAGGTCGTCCAGTCCCAGCGATCCCTGCGAAAGGGCCGCCATGTGCCACGCCTTGAGGTCGAAGGCGTCGCCGTGGCGCTCACGGGCCCGCTCGCGGCCGAGCAGCCAGGCGCGTTCGCCGAGCTTGTAGCCGATCGCCTGGCCGGGGATGCTCAGATAGCGGGTCAGCTCGCTCGCCACGTAGTCCCCGGGGCGGCTGCTGTGCGCGTTGAAGAACTCCTCGGCCAGCTCCGGCGTCCAGCGCTCGCCCGGACGGTACGGGGAGTCGGCCGGGATCTCCAGCTCCGCGTGCATGCCGATGTCGATGATGACGCGCACGGCACGCAGCATCTGAGCGTCCAGGTAGCCGAGCCGCTGCTCGGCGTCCGTGAGGAAGCCCAGTTCGTCCATCAGGCGTTCCGCGTACAGCGCCCAGCCCTCCACGTTGGCGCTGACCCCTCCCAGGGTGGCCTGGTAGCGGGAGAGGTCCTTGGCCACGTAGGTCCACTGGGCGAGCTGGAGGTGATGTCCGGGGACGCCCTCGTGGTACCAGGTGGAGACGAGGTCGTAGACCGGGAAGCGGGTCAGGCCCATCGTCGGCAGCCAGGTGCGGCCGGGGCGGGAGAAGTCCTCGGACGGAGGCGTGTAGTAGGGGGCCGCTGCGCCGCCGGGCGGCGCGACGCGCGACTCGACCTCGCGTACCGGCTCGGCGAGTTCGAAGTGGGTGCCGTCCAGCGCGTCGATCGCCTGGTCCATGAGGCCCTGGAGCCAGTCACGGACCGCGTCGACGCCCTCGATGTGCTTGCCGTGCTCGTCGAGGTGGGCGAGCGCCACCCACGGTGTCGCGGCGCCCGGCAGGATCTTCTCCGCCTCCTGCCGCATCTCGGCGAGGATCCGGTGGTACTCGGCCCAGCCGTAGGCGTACGCCTCGTCGAGGTCCAGGTCGGTGCCGTTGTAGTAGCGCGACCAGCGGGCGTAGCGCTCCCGTCCGACGGTGTCCGGGGCGCCGTCCACGGCCGGCACGTACACGTCCCGCATCCAGTCCCGCAGCTCGGCGAGGGCGGCGTTCGCGGTCCGGGCCGCCGCGTCCAGTTCGGCGCGCAGCGCCTCGGGGCCGGCCGAGACGAAGTCCTCGAACCAGCCGCGGCCCGAGCCGTCGGTGTCCGTCCATTCGGTGAGCTGTCCGACGAAGGTGGCGGCCGGGCGGGGAGGTCCGTACAGCTCGCGTTCCAGACCGAGTGCCAGGGACTCCCGGTAACCCGCCAGCGCCGCCGGCACCGCGCGCAGCCGCTCGGCGATCGCCGCCCAGTCCGCGTCGGTCTCCGTGGGCGTCACGGTGAACACCTCGCGCACGTGATGGGCCGGCGAGGTCAGGTTGCTGACCTCGCGCAGGCCCTCGTCGGCGTCGTGGACGGCGAGCTGGGCGGTGAGGCGCTCGCGCAGCAGGCGTGCGCACCGGCGCTCGATGTCACTGTCCGCGCCGGGCGCGTGTTCCGCCTCGTCGAGCTTGGCGAGGGTGTCGCGCGCGAGCTGCGCGCGCGCTTCCTGGCCCGCCGGCGAGAAGTCGGGCAGACGGCTGGAACTCTCGCGCACACCGAGGAAGGTGCCGGTCACCGGGTCGAGGGCGATGAGGTCGTCGACGTAGGCGTCGGCGACCTCACGGGGCAGCGGGCTGTTGGTCTGTGACATGGGCACCATCCTCGTACGGGGCGGTGCCGCCCGTCACGGCGTTTGTCCCGAAGCGGTCGGCGGCAGCAGCGGACCGCAGTCCCACTGCTGGAAGATGAGCCGCGTCTCCACCCGGGCCACCTCCCGGTGTGCCGTGAACTCGTCCAGGACCAGCCGCTGGAGGTCGGTCATGTCGGCGACGGCGACGTGGACGAGGTAGTCGTCGGGCCCGGTCAGGTGGAAGACCGTCAGTGCCTCCGGCAGTCCCCGGATGCGCTCCACGAAGGGGCCGACCAGCTCCCGCCGGTGCGGTCTCACCTGCACGGACAGCAGCGCCTGGAGTCCGCGCCCCAGCTTGGCCGGATCGAGCCGCAGCCGGTTGCCGAGGATCACGCCGGAGCGGCGCAGCCGCGTCACCCGGTCCAGGCAGGTCGACGGCGCCAGCCCGACCTGCGCGGCGAGATCGCGGTAGGTCGTCCGGGCGTCGTTCTGGAGCAGCCGCAGCAGTTGGAGGTCCACCGGGTCGAGTACGACGGATTCGGCCATCGGCCGAACGTAGCACGGCCTTCCTCCCGCTGGACCCGCCCGTTGTTCACCCTGCCGTCCATGGACTCAACCTCAGCGAGCACACAGGCGCACCCGGATTCCGCGGGCACGCACGCGTACGACGGCGTACGCATGTCCGATTCTGCGGGCACGCACGCGTACGACGGGGTACCCATGTCCGATTCCGCGGGCACGCACGCGTACGACGGCGTACGCATGTCCGGAGCGCCCCGCGCACTGGCCACCGAGGCCGTGCACGCCGGTCGGGACGACCTGGCCCGGCAGGGCCTGCACGCCCCGCCGATCGACCTGTCCACCACCTATCCCTCCTACGACAGTCGGGCGGAGGCCGCCCGCATCGACGCGTTCGCGGCGACCGGCGCCGAACCGGAGGGCCCGCCGGTCTACGGCCGGCTCGGCAACCCGACCGTCGCCCGCTTCGAGACCGCGGTGGCCCGGCTGGAGGGCACCGGGAGCGCGGTCGCGTTCGCCAGTGGCATGGCCGCGCTGAGCGCGGTGCTGCTGGCCCGCGCCTCACTGGGCCTGCGGCACGTGGTCGCGGTCCGTCCGCTGTACGGGTGCAGCGACCACCTGCTGACCGCCGGGCTGCTCGGTTCCGAGGTCACCTGGACCGACCCGGCAGGCATCGCGGACGCGCTGCGCCCGGACACGGGCCTCGTCATGGTCGAGTCGCCCGCCAACCCGACCCTCGCCGAGGTGGATCTGCGGGCGGTCGCGCACTCCTGCGGCTCGGTGCCGCTGCTCGCCGACAACACCTTCGCCACGCCGGTGCTGCAACGCCCCGCCGAGCAGGGCGCGCGGCTGGTGCTGCACAGTGCCACGAAGTACCTCGGCGGCCACGGTGACGTCCTGGGGGGCGTGGTGGCCTGCGACGAGGAGTTGGCCGGACGGCTGCGGCAGATACGTTTCGCCACCGGCGGGGTGCTGCACCCGCTGGCCGGCTACCTGCTGCTGAGGGGCCTCGCGACGCTTCCGGTCCGGGTGCGCGCGGCCTCCGCGACCGCCGCCGAACTGGTCCGCCGCCTGACCGCCGACCCGCGCGTCGCTCGCGTGCACTATCCGCGGATCGGCGGCGCGATGGTGGCCTTCGAGGTGCACGGCGACCCGCACGAGGTGATCGCCGGCGTACGCCTGATCACTCCGGCCGTGAGCCTCGGCAGCGTCGACACGCTCATCCAGCACCCGGCGTCCATCAGCCACCGCATCGTGGACGCGGAGGAGCGCAGGGGCGCGGGGGTGAGCGACCGGCTGCTGCGGATGTCGGTGGGCCTCGAGGACGTCGACGACCTGTGGGCGGATCTGGACGGCGCGCTGAACGGGGCCTCGCTCGCCGTGAGGTGACGTGCGGCTGCCCGTGACGGCCCGAAGGGCCCGGCGACATGCGCGTCGCCGGGCCCTTCGGGGTCGGTGGCCTCCACGAGGCGGGCGTACGGCTCAGTCGCGGACGGTCCGCTCCCCGTGCCGCCCGTACGCCGGAGCCGTGCCGGCCGCGGCCGTGTCCAGCCGGGCCGTGATGACGAGCGTGCCCTCCTCGATCTGGTAGTCGAGGGGGAGACCCAGGCCGCGCATGGCGGCGACCATGCCGGTGTTGGAGGCCTGCGTCACCGCGTACACGCTCGCGCAGTCCGCCTCGACGGCCATCGCGACCAGCCGGCCGAGCAGTTCGGCGCCGATGCCACGCCGCTGCCACTGGTCCTCGACGAGCAGCGCGACCTCCGTCTCGTCGCCGTCCCACAGCAGGTGGCCGAGGCCGACGATGCGTCCCGAGGGCGTCTGCACGGCGAGCGTGCGGCCGAAGCGCGGGCTGAGCAGGTGGTTGAGATAGCGGTCGGCGTCACCGACCGGCCCGTGGTAGCGCATGCCCAGGGTGCGCGACGAGCAGCGCTCGTGCATCGCCTTCGCCGCCTCCAGGTCGGCGGGGTCGGCCCGGCGCACGGTGATGGCGTTGCCCTCCGGCAGCGTCAGCACGTCCTGACCCGGCGGTACGCGGGGGCCCAGCCGGGCGTCCAGCTCCACCAGGGCCCGCGCCCGCGCGAACTCGGTGGGGGTGAACGGCAGGTACGGCCGCTCCACGGTGATCACTCCGCCTTCCGGCGCCCGCAGGCGCATCACGGTGTCCTCCAGGACCCCTTCCACCGGCACGCCGTCCGGTCCGCGTCCTCCGCCGCGCACCGCGGCGGGCAGTGAGCGGATCGTGCAGCGGCCGAGCAACTGGCGCAGGGCCAGGGGCAGTTCGGCGGCGTCCAGCGCGGTCCGGGTGGCCAGCCCCAGGATCCGGGTCGGGGCGTCGACCAGGTCGTGGGCGTCGGCCCGCTCGATCCAGGTGCGGGAGCCGCCCGCCAGCGCCACGGCCCGGCTGATCCCGGCCGCCACGAGCGAACCGGGCGCCCGCAGCAGGAACTCGTCCACGGTGTCCTCGCCCAGCGGGTGCGTCTGGAGGCTCAGGATGTCGACGCGGTGCTCCGCCAGCGCCGTGCACAGCGCGGCCAGCGATCCCGGCGCGTCCTTCACCGTCGTCCGCATCCGCCACAGGGTGCTTCCCTGCGCGACGCCGTCGGGGAGTCCGGACGGCCCGGCCTGCGCCTCGGTGGAGGGCGGCCGGGCATCGGTATCACCGGTGGGTGGTGCGTGGCCGTGGCGTCGTGACCACCAGACGTGGAATCCGGCCGTGGCGACCAGGGCCGCCGCGGAGATGGCCAGCAGTCGTGGGCCGTCCGGGCCGTGCCCGACGAGGTTGGCGACCATGTCGGCCACCGCCACCGCTGTGAACAGGGCGGCGAGCTCCACGACGTCCCGCCGCCAGTGGTGCACCGGGCGGCCGTGCTTCGCCCGCGTCACATCAGACATGTCTCGAGTCATGCCGCCACTGTGAAGGAACGGTGTTGCGTGATCACGAACGGCTTGTGACTGATGGGTAAAGGATGCATATGTCCTTTTTATTGATTCTTCTACGTTCCTCGGGCCTCGGCACGGCCGGGAGCGCCGCGCACCGGGGGATGACGCCGGTGCGCGGAGCCCTTACAGAATAAGGGAGTTCAGGCCCGGGAGATCACTGACCGACCCGGCCGGGCTGGAGCGCCTTGGTGAACAGCACGGTGCCGTCCTGCTCGCGCAGCCGCACGGTCAGCTCCCCGCTGTCGCCGTCGATGTCGACCTCGCCGAAGAACTGGTAACCGTCGGCCGGGGAGACGTTGGCGGTGGTGGGGGCCTTGACGAAGACCCGGTCCGGGCCGAAGGTGCCGTCCAGCGTGTTCGCCGGGAAGGCGCCCGCGTTGAGCGGCCCGGAGACGAACTCCCAGAACGGGGCGAAGTCCTTGAACGCGGCCCGCGACGGGTCGTAGTGCTGGGCCGAGGTGTAGTGCACGTCGGCCGTCAGCCACACCGTGCCGGTGATCCGGCGGTGCTTGACGAACCGCAGCAGTTCGGCGATCTGGAGTTCACGGCCGAGTGGCGCGCCCGGGTCGCCCTGGGCGACCGCCTCGATGTTCGGCTTGCCGTCGCCGGTGTCCGGGACGACGAGACCGAGCGGCATGTCGGAGGCGATCACCTTCCACACCGCCCGGGAGCGGGACAGCTCCCGCTTGAGCCACGCCAACTGCTCCTCGCCGAGGATTCCCTGGGCGTCGGTGCTCTGGTCGTCGGGGGAGTTGGCGTTCCGGTAGGTGCGCATGTCCAGGACGAACACGTCCAGCAGCGGGCCGTGGTGCTGCACCCGGTGGACCCGGCCGTGCGGGCGGCGCAGCGTCGAGATCGGGAAGTACTCCGAGAACGCCTGCCGGGCGCGGGCGGCCAGCACGTCGACGCTCTTCTCGGTGTACCGCGCGTCGGTGAGGATCTCGCCCGGGTACCAGTTGTTGGTGACCTCGTGGTCGTCCCACTGGATGATGGAGGGCACGCGCGCGTTGAAGGCCCGCAGGTTCTCGTCCAGCAGGTTGTAGCGGAAGTTGCCGCGGAACTCCGCCAGCGTCTCGGCCACCTTCGCCTTCTCCTCGGTGGTGACGTTCCGCCAGGTCCGCCCGCCGGGCAGCGCGACGGTCTCACTGATCGGGCCGTCCGCGTAGATGTTGTCCCCGCTGCACAGGAAGAAGTCCGGGTCGAGCGCGGCCATCGCGTCGTAGATCCGGTAACCGCCCAGCTCCGGGTTGATGCCCCAGCCCTGTCCGGCCAGGTCGCCCGACCAGACGAATCGGACGCCGTCGCGCCGCCGTGAGGACACGGTACGGAAGGAGCCGGTCACCGGCTCGCCGGTACGGCGCGGGTCCTCAGGGTCGGCCAGCAGCACGCGGTAGTGGATCTCCTGGCCGGACGGCAGCCCGTGCAGCCGGGTGGTGCCGGTGAAGTCCGTACCGGCACCGAGCAGCGGACCGCGCCAGCGGCGCGGATTGCGGAACGACTCCGTCGCCGACGTCTCGACGATCATCCGTGCCGGCCGGTCGGAGCGGACCCACAGCAGCCCGGAGTCCGCGGTCACGTCCCCGGTCTGTACGCCCCACCCCGCGCCGGGCCGCCCCGACAGGGCGAGGGCGGGCGCCGCGCCGAGTCCGACGGGCAGGGTCAGAGCGGCGGACGCGGCGAGCGAGCCACGCAGGACGCTGCGGCGCCCGGGCAGTGGACGATGTGACATGGGTGGGCCTCCTGGAACGGGAACCTGCCGGTGTGCACCGTCACAACTACTGGCACCCCGCAGCGCACACGCAAACCACGGATGAACAACTGGACGCGCCACCACGAGGGCCCCGCCGTGCCCCGGTCCGGTCGACCAACCGGGGGTGGGGCGTGGTGGTCGCTGCCCTCGTGGTTCCGGCCGCGCCCTGGTCGACGAACCGGAGGTGCCACCTCGCGGCCTCCGCCCGCCCGGCCCCGCCCTCCCGCGGTCGATCGACGGGATGTGCCACCTCGCGGCCTCGCCCGTACAGCCCGCCCCGCCGCGGACTGACGAGCCGACGACCGGAGCGCCACCTCGCGGGCCCCCGCCGTCACCCCGCCCGCACGGCCTCAGCCAGGAGGCGCACGCCTTCCCGGAGCCGTGCCGGGGACAGGTGCGCGTACCCGAGGACCAGCCGCACCTCGGGCCCGGCGGTGCTGTCCGCGTGGCTGTACTCCGGCAGGGTGCGGACGGCCACGCCCGCCGCCGACGCCCGTTCGGCGAACCCGGCCTCGGGGCCGTAGCGGCCCGGGAGCGCCGCGATGACGTGGAGTCCGGCGGCGATCCCGGTCACGCGGGTGCCGGGGAAGTGCTCCCCGAGCGCCGCCACGAGGGCGTCGCGCCGGTCGCGGTAGGCACGTTGGCAGCGGCGCAGCTGACGGTCGTAGTCGCCGCGCTCCACGAAACGGGCGAACAGTGCCTGGTCCAGGGCCGGGTGGCCCAGGTCCAGGGTCCGCTTGCGCTCGACGACCTCGTCGGCCAGCGCCTCGGGCACGAGCAGCCAGCCGAGCCGCAGCCCCGGAGCGAGGGACTTGCTCACCGACCCCGTGTACGCCACCCGTTCCGGGTCCAGGCCCTGCAACGCGCCCACGGGAGCACGGTCGTAGCGGAAGTCGCCGTCGTAGTCGTCCTCCAGCACGAAACCGTCCACGGACCGCGCCCAGTCGAGCAGCCGGGTGCGCCGCCGCGCCGAGTAGGCGATGCCCGTGGGGAACTGGTGCGCAGGCGTCGTCACCACGGACCGTACGCCCGAGGCCTCCAGCGGTCCGAGGGCGAGCCCCTCCTCGTCGAGGGGGAGAGGTACGGCGGTGACGCCCGACGCCGCGTACAGGGCGCTGTGCTGCGGGCTGCCGGGGTCCTCCACGCCGACGGCGTCGATCCCGCGCGCGTGGAGCACCAGACCGATCAGGGCCGTCGCCTGGGCCACGCCGGAGACGACCACGAGCCGGTCCGGGTCGGCGACCACACCCCGCCGCCGGGCCAGCAGCGCGGCCAGCGCGGTGCGCAGCCGGGGCAGCCCGCGCGGGTCGGGATAGCCCAGCTCGTGGTGGGGCAGCTCGGCCAGCACCCCGCGCTGCGCCGCGGACCAGGCGGCCCGCGGGAACAGCGACAGATCCGGCGTCCCCGCCACGAAGTCGGCGCGCGCGCCGGGTGAGCGCGGTGCGAGGTCACGCGCGCGGGGCGGCGCGGCGCGCACGGCCCCGCCCACCCAGGTCCCGGCCCCGCGCCCGCTGCGCAGGTACCCCTCGGCCGTCAACTGCTCGTACGCCTCGGTGACCAGCCCACGCGACACCCCGAGGTCGGCCGCGAGGTCCCGGCTCGACGGCAGCCGGGTGCCCTGCGCCGAGCCGCCCCGAGCGGACCGCCTCGCGCAGGGCCGCCTGGAGGGTGCGGCCACGCGCGCGGGGAGCGGCGGAGGCGGCGGGCAACAGCACCTCCCACGCGGCGGATACGGCGTTCGCGCCGGAATTGGTCCCCGATGACGTCATGGAAGTGGACCTTAAACCGGGCCGCCGTGCTTCCTAGCGTCACGGTCATGAACGTCACCACCACCCGCGGCTCCCTCCTCGCCGCGCTCGCCTGCGTCCTCGTCGGAGCGTCCTTCACCGCCAACAGCGTCCTGGGCGCCTACCCGTACGCGGGCGGCCAGGCCCTGCGTTACGGCCTCGCGTGCCTGCTGCTCGTGCCGCTGGCCGGTGCGGGCGCCCTGCCCCGCCTGCGCGCACTCACCTCCCGCCAGTGGGCCCGTCTGGCCCTGCTCGCGGCCGTCGGCATGGTCGGCTTCAACCTGGCCGTCCTGGCCGCCGAACGCTCCGCCGAACCGGCCGTCCCGGGCGTCCTGGTGGGCTGCGCGCCCGTTGTCGTCGCGGTCCTCGTGCCGCTCCTGGAGGGGCGCCGCCCGCGCCGTACGGTCCTCTACGGCGCGTCACTGGTCGCGGTCGGCGCGCTCACCGTGCAGGGCTGGGGCCGGACGGACGGCGCGGGCCTCGCCTACTCGGTGTGCGCGCTGGGCGGCGAGGTCGGGTTCGCGGTACTGGCCGTGCCCGTGCTGCGGCCCCTGGGCCCGCGGCTGCTGTCGGCCACCGTGTGCGGGCTGGCCGCCGTCGAGTCCACGGCGGTGGGGCTGGTCCTGGACGGCGGCGGGTGGCTGCGCCGGCCGGACGCCGGTGAGACGGCCGCGCTGCTGTGGCAGGCGGTCGTCGTCACCGTCATCGGCTTCGTGTGCTGGTACATGGGCATGCAGCGGATCGGCGCGGAGCGCGCCACGCTGTTCTCCGGTCTCATCCCGGTCGCCGCCGCCTGCACCGCCCCGCTCGTCGGAACGGGCTCCTACGGCCCGGCGCAGGCCGCCGGCAGCGCCCTCGTCGGTGCCGGAGTCGCTCTGGGCGCGGGGGTGTTGAGCCGCTCCCGGGGTGTCTCAGCGGCTGCCGTCGAGCAGCACGCGCGCGACGAGCGCGGGGTCGTCGTTCATCGGGCAGTGCCCGCAGCCGGGCAGCCGCACCAGACGTGCGCGGGGGATGATCTGCTTGGCGCGGACGCCCTGGCGGCGCAGCAGGATCATGTCGCGGCTGCCCCAGGCGACCGTGACCGGGATGCCCGGGATGTCGTCGGTGAACCGGACGGAGCCGCCGGACCGAAGGGTCTGGTCGAACCCGGTGGCCCCGGCCAGCGCCAGCGTCTCGGCGACCACGGCCTCGGGTGAACGGCGCGTCGGCCGGGCGTAGATGGTGCTGGTGAGGGCGGTCCGGCCGGCCGCCGACCGTGACAGCCGCTCCACCAGCGGCGGCGGCATCCGCTGGGAGAGCCGCCGCATCGTCAGGAGCACCCCGAAGGCGTAGCGCCGCTCGGTCTCCGACCAGAAACCGGCCGGGGACAGGGCGGTGACGGACCGTACGTGCTTTTCCCGGCCCAGTTCCAGGGCCAGCAGACCGCCCAGCGAGTTGCCCCCGACGTGGGGGCGGTCCAGCTCCAGGGCCTCGCAGAAGGCGGAGAACACCGCGGTCGTCGTGGCCAGGTCGTAGTTCAGCCCGTCGGGCAGGGACGGGGAGGCGCCGAAGCCGGGCAGGTCCACCGTGATCACGTCGCGCTCGGTGGCCAGGATGTCCACCACGGGGTCCCAGGCCTGCCGGTGATGCCCGATGCCGTGCAGCAGGAGCAGCGGCTCACCGCGGCCCACGCGCGCGTAGGAGACGGTGACGGGCCGTGGCCCGTCGGGGGTGGGGACCGGGAACGAGACGGTGGCGGACATCGGAGTGCTCCTCGTCTGAACAGGCGGACGCGGTACGGGCCGACGGCGGCGGGGCGGGCCGGCGGCCGGTCGCGCAGACAGCTTGTCAGCAATTGCTACCGACGGGTAGCCCCCGGTCGGCCCGCCGTCTGGACACGGCCCCGGGCCCCGGGATGGGATGGCGGGGTGACCGCAGACACCATCACCGACGTCTTCGAGGAGCACCGCTCGCTGCTGCTGGGCGTCGCCTACCGCATGCTCGGACGCGTCGCCGACGCGGAGGACGTGGTCCAGGACGCCTGGCTGCGCTGGGCCGCCGCCGACCGGGGCGACGTCCGCGAACCCCGCGCCTACCTGGTCCGCGTCGTCACCCACCTCGCCCTGGACCGGCTGGCCCGCATCAAGGCCCGCAACGAGGCCTACGTCGGCCCCTGGCTGCCCGAGCCGTACGTCACCGACTTCGGCGACACCGTCCAGGACACCGCCGAACGCGCCGTCCTCGCCGACTCCGTCTCCCTCGCCGTCCTCGTCGTGCTGGAGTCGCTGTCCCCACTGGAACGCGCGGTGTTCGTGCTGCGGGAGGCCTTCGGCTACCCGCACGCCGACATCGCGGCCGTCCTCGACCGGTCCGAGTCCGCGGTCCGCCAGCTCGCCGGCCGCGCCCGCCGGCACGTCGACGAACGCCGGCCCCGCTACGACGTCGACCCCGTCCAGCGCCGCGAACTGACCGAACGGTTCCTCGCCGCCGCGGCGGAGGGCGACCTCGAAGGGCTGCTGGACCTGCTCGCGCCCGACGTGCGGCTCGTCGGCGACAGCGGCGGCAGGTCGAAGGCGCCGCTGCGGGTCCTGGAGAGCGCCGACCACGTGGGCCGCTTCCTCGTCGGCGTGACCCGCAGGAGCGTGCCCGACCTGTCCGTCCGCGTCCTCGAACTCAACGGCGGCCCCGCCCTCCTGCTCCTGTCCGGGGGCACACCGGACAGCGTCCTCCAGCTCGACGTCGCCGACGGCCACATCCGGACCGTCTACGTCGTCCGCAACCCCGACAAGCTGCGCGCGCTGGCCGCGTAGGTCCCTCCGGCCCCGAAGCCCCCGTCGACGGCGCGACGGGGGCTTCGCCGTGGTGCCACCGGAGGCGGCGAGTACGAACGTCCCGTGAACCCTTCGCTGTCGGACGCCTGTCCGCTCCGCCGGGGTTCGAGGATTGGTCTTGACCAAGGGTGGGGGCCGTCCTATGGTCGCAGAGAAGTACAACAACCTTTAATAAACAAGGGCGCGAAAACGCCGCCGTACCACGGCGATTGCGGAGGACAGGGTGGGGACCACGCAACTGGAATCGGTACCGGAACCGAAGTACTGGCATCTGAGGACCGTGCTCAGCGAGGCACTGGACTCGGAGTTCACCGTGGGCGAGATCCTGCCCAACGAGCGGGACCTGGCCGCGCGCTTCGGCGTCGCCCGCGCCACGCTCCGGCAGGCCCTGGAGCAGCTCGAACTGGAAGGGCGGCTCCAGCGCCGCCGCGGCGTCGGCACGACCGTCGCGCCGCCCCGGGTGGGCGTCGACGTCGGCGCCGAACAGCAGGCCTGGCCCGGCGCGTCCGAGGACGCCTGGCAGCCCGTCGACTGCGCGGTCGCGCCCCGCCGCCGGCCGTCGCCGACGCGCTCGGCACCGACCGCGACGAGGCCGTGCACATCGTGCGCCGCTCGCGGGTCTCCCACGGCCAGCCCGTCGCCGCCGAACTGCTCTACGTCCCGCGGTCGTCGGTACCCGACCTGACCGCGATCGACACCCCGTCCGGTACGGCACGCGCGCGTGCGGTACTGCGCGAACTCGAGCGACTGGAGCTGGAGGGCCAGGACCGCGCGGTGGAGCTGGGCTCGGCCCGCGCCGACGACGCGAGGGAACTCGACCGGCTGCCCGGCGCGCCCGTCCTCGTCGTCACCACCCGCTTCTTCACGCGGGGCCGCACCGCGGCACTCTCCCTGGCCACCTACCGGGCGGACACCTGCCGCCTGACCTTCGGCGCCTCGGGCAACGTGGAGATCCACCACGGCCCGGAACGCCAGGCGTCCTGACCGCCCGGTGACCGCACGGCAGGCTCCCTGAACGGCCTGCACCGGCCACCGACCGCACGCACGAACGCGCCCCGGAGACATTCCGGGGCGCGCCCGCGTTCCCCGGCCGCGGTGCGCGCCTCACGCGCGGCCCGTCACCGTGCCCTCCACCGCGAAGAGCTGCTCCTCGACGTGGTCGAGCGCCAGGCGCAGGGCCCCGGTCGCCACGGCCGCCTCACCGAGCAGGGACAGGGCCACCTTCGGCGGGCGCAGACAGTAGCGCGCCAACTCCCGCCGCAGCGGCTCCAGGACACCGTCCAGGCCCGCCGCCCAGCCGCCGATCACGACCAGCTCGGGGTCGAGGGCAAGGACCAGCGCGGCCACGTCGTGCACCAGGCGCTGGATGAAGCGATCCACGGCAGCCCGCGCCCGCCGGTCGCCCTTGCGTGCCTGCGTGAACACCTCGGCGACCGCCTGCTCGTCCAGCGGATGCAGCGGCTCGTCCGTCGTGGACAGCAGCGTTTCCGGAGTCACCCCGCGCCCCAGCAGGTGCAGCGCGCCGATCTCCCCGGCCGCCCCGCCGTACCCGCGGTGCAGCCGCCCGCCGATCAGCGAACCCGCGCCCGGGCTCAGCCCCGCCAGCACGAACACGACGTCGTCGGACTCGGTGGCGGAGCCCTTCCAGTGCTCGGCCACGGCCGCGGCGTTGGCGTCGTTCTCCACCAGCACCGGGCACTTGAAGGAACGGCTGAGCCGCTCGCCCAGCCGCAGCCCCGTCCACTCGGGCAGCGCGGTGCCCAGCCGTACGGTCCCGTCCGCCTCCACGATGCCCGGCGCGCCGACGCCGACGGCCCGCAGGGAACTGCGGGGGACCCCGGCCCGCCGCAGCAGCTCGGCGACCGCTGTCCGCAGCCGTTCGAGCCGCTCGTCGGCGGGCGCCGTCTCGTCGACGTCCTTGGCCTGCGCGCCGAGCACCCGCCCGTCCAGGTCGGCCAGCAGGACGGCCACCCGGTGCGCCCCGATCTCCAGGCCCAGCAGATGACCGGCCTCGGCCCGGAACCGGAACCGGCGTGCCGGACGCCCCTGCCGCCGGGCGGCCCCCTCCTCGGCGGCCTTCTCGACGACGAGTCCGGCCGCTATCAGGTCCTCGACGACCCCCTCGACGGTCGGCCGGGACAGCCCGGTCACCCGGGTGATCTCCGTGAGCGTCGCGCAGTCGGTGGCACGCAGAGCGTGCAGCACCACCGCGGAATTGATCCTTCGCAGCAGCGAGGGATCCCCGCCGGTCAGCCGCCCCAACGTCCGTCCTCCCAGCTCTCGCGCGTGTGGGGCGGATCGTACTCGGCGCGGGGCACCCCGGCGAGCGCGGACCGCGCACCGGCCGGCTTCACGTGCCGGTCCGGCCCGCCGAGACGAACCCCGACTCGTACGCCGTGATCACCGCCTGCGTGCGATCGCGGGCCCCCAGCTTCGCCAGCACCCCGCTCACATGCGACTTGACGGTCTCCGTGCCGACGACCAGCCGCGCGGCTATCTCCGCGTTGGACAGTCCACGGGCCATCAGCCGCAGCACCTCGGCCTCCCGCTCGGTCAGCCGCGCCCGCTCCAGCAGGTCGCGCGCCGCCCGGTTCCCCGGCCCGTCGCCGTACGAGGCGGCCAACCGCCGGACCGACGCCGGGAACAGGAGCGACTCGCCCTCGGCCACCAGCCGTACGGCGTGCACGATCTCGGCGGGCCGGGCCCGCTTCAGGAGGAACCCGTCCGCGCCCGCGCGCAGCGCCTCGTACACGTACTCGTCGTTCTCGAAGGTCGTCACGACGAGGATCCGCGGCGGCCCGTCGACCGTCCGCAGCACCGCGCGCGTGGCCTCGATCCCGTCCATCAACGGCATCCGTACGTCCATGGCGACCACGTCGGGCCGCAGCCGGCGCACCAGCGGGATCACCGCGGCCCCGTCCGCGGCCTCCCCGACGACCTCGATGTCGGGCTGCGTCTCCAGCACGGCCCGCAGCCCGGCGCGCACCAGCGGTTCGTCGTCGACGAGGAGCACGGTGATCGGCATCGGGTCAGCGTAGATCAGCGCAGCGGCAGCTCCGCACGCACCTGCCAGTCGCCCTGGTCCGGGCCGGTCGACGCCCGCCCGCCGAGCAGCGCGGCCCGCTCGTGGATGCCCCGCAGTCCGCTGCCCCGGACCGGGGCGGACATGTGCGCGGTCAGCGGATTGCGGACCTCCAGGCTGAGCACGCCCGCGGCGACCTCGATCCTGACCAGGACCGGAACGGATCCCGCGTGCCGCAGCGCGTTGGTCAGGGCCTCCTGGAGGATGCGGTAGCCCTCGCGGGACACCGGACCCGGCACGCTCTCCAGCGCCCCGGCCAGCTCGGCGTCCACCTTCGCGCCCGACGCGCGAGCCGACTCCAGCAGCCGGTCCGCCTCGGCCAGCGTCGGCCGGCCGCTCACCGGCCGCTCCGCCTCACGCAGCACCCCCAGGACGCGCTCCAGGTCCTCCAGCGCGGTCCGGCCGGTCTCCTCGATCGCGGCGAGCGCCCGATCGGTGAACGCCGGGTCGCCCGCCGCCCGCGCCGCGCCCGCCTGCACCACGGCCACCGTCAGGGCGTGCCCGATGGAGTCGTGCAGCTCGTGGGCGATGCGGTTGCGCTCCAGCAGCTGCTCGGTGCGCTCCTCCAGGGCCGCGAGCCGCTCGCCCGCCGAGGGACCGAGCAGCCGTCGCGCGAGCGCGGTGACCGCCTCGCCGAGCCCGACGACGATTCCGTACCAGGCGAGGAGGGGCAGCGGCACCAGCAGGGCGTACCACCAGTGCGGCGTCGCATCGGCGAGCACCGGGACGTCGTGGGGCACGCGCCCGCCCGCGAGGCCGGCCAGCAGGTAGGCGAGGATCGGCAGCCACACACAGGCGATGCTGGTCACGACCCCGAGTGCCATCCGCGCTTCCAGCCACAGCACCGTGCGCAGCCGGTCCCGCCAGGCCGTCGCCGGAGCCACGGAGAACCCCGGATCCCGCACGCCCGGAGACAGCAGCAACTGCGCCTGCACCCCCTCACCCGTGCGCACCGCGGGGATCAGCCCGAGCGGGATCAGGGCCACCGCGGGAACCCACGGCTTCGACATGTCGATGAACAGCCAGACGCTCACGACCAGCATCGGCACCCACAGGTGCACCAGTCGCGTGTACGTCGTCCCCCGCAGCAGCGGGCGCAGGAATCGGCCCATGCGGCCATCGTGACAGGCACCACCGACAACCGGTCTCCCCCGGGCGGGGGAGACGGACCCCACCGGCGGGGGAGGCCCGCCACCGGGTCCGGCGGCCACCGTGGTCCCATGACCAGCATCGACGTCCGTGACCTCACCAAGGAGTTCGGCCCCCGGCGGGCCGTGGACCGGCTCACCTTCCGTGTCCTGCCCGGCCGCGTCACCGGCTTCCTCGGCCCCAACGGCGCCGGCAAGTCCACCACGCTGCGCCTCGTCCTCGGCCTCGACCGGCCCACCTCGGGCAGCGCCACGGTCGGCGGCCGCCCCTACGCCACGCTGCCGAACCCCTGCGCCACGTCGGGGCGTTGCTCGACGCGCAGGCCCCGCACGGCTCCCGCACCGGCCGCGACCATCTGCGGGCCCTCGCCGCGAGCAACCGCATCCCCGTCCGCCGGGTCGACGAGGTGCTCGAGGAGACCGGGCTCGCGCCGGCCGCGCGCCGCCGCGTGAAGACGTACTCGCTCGGCATGCGGCAGCGGCTGGGCATCGCCGCCGCCCTGCTCGGCGACCCCGAGGTGGTGCTGCTCGACGAGCCCTCGAACGGCCTCGACCCCGAGGGCATCGTCTGGATCCGCGGGCTGCTGCGCCGCCTCGCGGGCGAGGGACGCACCGTCCTGGTCTCCAGCCACCTCATGAACGAGACGGCCTCCTTCGCCGACCAGCTCGTCGTCCTCGGCCGGGGCCGACTGCTGGCCGACACCCCCATGCGGGACTTCATCGACGCGCGCGTACGGCCCCGCGTCCGGGTCCGCACCTCCGACCCCGCCGCCCTGGAGAAGGCTCTCGCCCGACACGGTCACGAGGCGGTGGCCCACGACGACGGGCACTGGACGGTGGACCACGCGCGCGTGGACGACATCGGCCGCCTCGCGTCCGAGGCCGGCCTCCCACTGCTCGAACTGACCGCCGAGGAAGGCACGCTGGAGCAGGCCTACCTCGACCTGACCACCGCCGAAGCCGAGTTCGCGGCCGCTCCCCAGGAGGCCTGACATGGGATTCTCGCCCGCACTCCACGCCGAGTGGATCAAGATCAGTTCGCTGCGGTCACAGGCCGCCACCTTGTGCGGGATCCTCCTCGCCACCGTCGCCTTCTCCCTGCTCGCCGTGGCCGACACGGACGGCGCGGACGCCGACCCGCTGTTCTCCGCCTTCTTCGGCGTCAGCTTCGGCCAGGTCGCGGCGGTGGCCTTCGGGACGACGGCGATGGCGGCCGAGTTCCAGGGCGGCGCACTGCGCGTGTCCCTGGCCGCGGTGCCGCGCCGCGGCCGCTGGTTCGCCGCGAAGGCCACGGCGATCGCCCTGCCCGTCCTCGTCGTCGGCCTGGTCACCGGCCTGCTGACCTGGGCCGTGGGCCGTGCGGCGCTCGGCGGGCGGGCCGAGGGGTTCGGCACGGCCGAAGGACTGCGCGCGTCCGTCGGCTGCGGGCTCTACCTCACGCTGATGGCCCTCCTCGCCGCCGGTCTGACGGCCGTTCTGCGCAGCGGGGCGGCCACGCTCGGCATCCTCATCCCGTTCCTGCTGATCGTGTCCTTCGTGGTCGGCGACATGTCCGGCTCCGTCGCCGACTTCCTACCGGACCGGGCGGGCCAAGTCGCCCTGCACGGAACGTGGGACGGCTCGCTGGGGCCGTGGACCGGCCTGACGGTGACCGCCCTGTGGACGGCAGCGGCCCTCGCGGCGGGAGCGTGGCGGATACGGCGCCGGGACGCCTGAACGGGCCCGCTCCCTGACGCGGCGCCAATTGTCAGTGGCGGCGGGTTTACTGGATCTCATGGACATGGAGAAGTACCTCGCTCTCGCGGACGTGCTGTCCTCCCGGGGGTTTCCCGCGCAGGACAGCACGTCGGACGTCGGCGAGGGCGGTCCGGGGTTCCATCTCGCGCCCTTAGCGGCGAGCCACGGCCTGCGGGTGGCGGACCCGGCGCTGCGCCTCGCCGAGGTCGAGCGGTTCCGCGACGACATGGAGGCCCTGGCGGGGAAACTGACCGAGCGTTGGGGAGAGCCGTACCGCGTCGGTCTCCAGACGGTCCGGCTGCGCACCGCGCACGAGGAGATACCCGAGCCGTGGGCCCGGCTCAGCCTGCTCGTGGGGGACGTCCACCTCTGGGAGCTGCCCGAGCAGGGCCGCTGGGCCGCCCTCGGCGTGGCCGACCTCGACCAGGACGACGAGGTCCGGCTCCTCCTGCTCGTCACCGACACCGACCCGCCCTGACCGCACCGCACAGCGGCCCGGCGTCAGTCCTCGGCCGCCACCCGCAGCCGAGCGAACTCCTCCGCCATCGTCGCCGCCGTCCAATGCGCGTTGAGCCCACTCGGATTCGGCAGCACCCACACGCGGGTGTCCCCGATCAGCCGCTCCTGCGGGCCCACCCGGGCCGTACGTTCGTCGAACGCCACCCGGTAGGCGGTCACGCCCACCACCGCCAGCCAGCGGGGCCTCAGCCGGACCACCTTCTCCCGGAGCAGCCGGCCACCCTCGCGGTACTCCTCGGCCGTCAGCTCATCGGCCCGCGCACTCGCCCGCGCCACCACGTTGGTGATGCCGAGGCCGTAGGACGGCAGCTCCCCCTGCTCCTCCGGCTTCAGCAGCCGGGGGGTGAAACCGGACAGGTGCAGCACCGGCCAGAAGCGGTTGCCCGGCCGCGCGAAGTGGTGGCCGGTCGCCGCAGTCATCAGGCCCGGATTGATGCCGCAGAACAGCACGCGGAGGCCGCCCGCGACGACGTCCGGCACGAGACGGTCGCGGGCGGCCTCCAGTTCCGCCTGGGTGAAGCGGGTCAGAGGATCGCCCCCGGGGTGTAACCGGCGGCCTCCGGCCGCTGCTTCACGATCTCCTCGATGCGGCCGACGACGATGGCCACCTGGTCGGCTGCGGCGCCCGTGAAGGACAGCTTGTCGGCCATCAGGGCGTCGAGCTGCGCGCGGTCCAGCGGGATGCGCCCGTCGGCGGCGAGCTTGTCCAGCAGTTCGTTGCGCTCGGCGCCCTGCTCGCGCATCGCCAGCGCGCAGGCCACGGCGTTCTCCTTGATCGCCTCGTGCGCCAGCTCCCGGCCGACGCCCGCCCGCACCGCGCCCATCAGGACCTTGGTGGTGGCGAGGAACGGCAGGTAGCGGTCCAGCTCACGGGCGACGACGGCCGGGAAGGCACCGAACTCGTCGAGCACCGTCAGGAACGTCTCCAGCAGACCGTCGAGCGCGAAGAACGCGTCCGGCAGCGCGACCCGGCGCACCACCGAGCAGGACACATCGCCCTCGTTCCACTGGTCGCCCGCCAGCTCACCGGTCATCGAGGCATAACCACGCAGGACGACCATCAGGCCGTTGACCCGCTCGCAGGACCGCGTGTTCATCTTGTGCGGCATCGCGGAGGAGCCGACCTGGCCCGGCTTGAAGCCCTCGGTCACCAGCTCGTGCCCGGCCATCAGCCGGATCGTCCTGGCGAGCGAGGACGGCGCCGCCGCCAGCTGCACCAGCGAGGTCACGACCTCGTAGTCCAGCGAGCGCGGGTAGACCTGGCCGACCGAGGTGAACGCCTGCGAGAAGCCGAGGTGCGTGGCGATCCGCTGCTCCAGCTCCGCGAGCTTGGCAGCGTCGCCGCCGAGCAGGTCGAGCATGTCCTGGGCGGTGCCGACCGGCCCCTTGATGCCGCGCAGCGGGTAGCGGCCGAGCAGCTCCTCGACCCGGCCGTACGCCACGAGCAGCTCGTCGGCCGCGGTCGCGAACCGCTTGCCCAGGGTGGTGGCCTGCGCGGCCACGTTGTGCGAGCGGCCGGCCATGACCAGCTCGGCGTGCTCGCCGGCCAGCTTGCCCAGCCGGGCCAGCACCGCCACCGTACGGTCGCGGACCAGCTCCAGGGACAGCCGCATCTGGAGCTGCTCGACGTTCTCCGTGAGGTCGCGGGACGTCATGCCCTTGTGGACCTGCTCGTGCCCGGCGAGGTCGTTGAACTCCTCGATCCGCGCCTTCACATCGTGCCGGGTGACCTTCTCGCGCTCGGCGATGGAGGCCAGGTCGACCTGGTCGAGAACACGCTCGTAGTCGGCGATCGCCGACTCCGGCACCTCGATCCCGAGGTCCTTCTGGGCCCGCAGCACGGCGAGCCAGAGCTGACGCTCCAGCTTCACCTTCTGCTCGGGCGACCAGAGCGTGGCCAGCTCGGCGGAGGCGTAGCGTCCGGCGAGAACATTGGGGATGCGGGGCTTGGCGGGAGCGGAAGTCACGGGTACGGATTCTACTGGCGATTCGTGCAGGCCAGCGCCATGGCCCTGTTCGGCGGAACCTACGAGACCCGGGTCACGCACGGCTACCGCCGCGGGAGACCCGGGTCACGCCCGGCTACCGCCGCGGTCCCTCGTACGGCAGCAGGTCGGGGCGCTTCGGGGGGAGGCCGTCGCCCGAGGAGCGGCCGGTGAGGCGGCGGGCTATCCAGGGCAGCAGATACCGCCGGGCGAACCGGGCGTCGGCCACCCGGCGGGCGACCCAGGCGGGCGGCACGGTCGCGGGCATCGGCTCGTGCCAGCCGGTGTCCTCGGGGTCGTAACCGAGACCCTGCCAGACGGCCTCGGCGATCCGGCGGTGCCCCTCGGCCGTCAGGTGCAGCCGGTCCACGTCCCACATCCGCGGGTCGCCCAGGGACGGGGCGCCGTACAGGTCGACGACCAGCGCGCCGTGCCGGGCGGCGAGGCCGTCGACGCAGGCGAACAGCTCCTCCATGCGCGGCCGGAACCGTGCGAGGACGGGGCCCTGCCGGCCGGGGCTGCGCATCAACACGAGCTGCTTGCAGGAGGGGGCGAGCCGCTCCACGGCCTCCGTCAGCAGGTCGCGCACCCGGACCATGTCGCACTTGGGGCGCAGGGTGTCGTTCAGGCCGCCGACCAGGGTGATGACGTCGGCGCCCATGGTGGCCGCGACCGGCACCTGCTCCTCGACGATCTGGCCGATCAGCTTGCCGCGCACCGCCAGGTTGGCGTAGCGGAAGCCGGGGGTGTGCGCGGCCATCCGGCCCGCGAGGAGGTCCGCCCAGCCGCGGTAGGTGCCGTCGGGCAGCAGGTCCGACATGCCCTCGGTGAAGGAGTCGCCGACCGCGACCAGGCTGGAGTAAGGGGGAGTGGTGTTCGTCTGCATGGCGTCAGAGATGCTAACCCGCCCGCCATACCCAGCGGTCGGTCACCCCCCCGCCGCCGGTCTCAGGCCCGCTGCCCGAACAGCTCCCGCAGCACGTCCTCCATGGTGACCAGCCCGGCGAGCCGCCCGTCGGAGCCGAGCGCGGCCGCCAGATGGGTGCGGCTGCCGCGCATCGCGGTGAGCACGTCGTCCAGCGGAGTCGTCTCCCGCACCCGGGCGATGGGCCGCAGGTCCCGCACCCGGAACGGCTCGTCCCGCGGCGAGGCGTCCAGCGCGTCCTTCACATGCAGGTAGCCGACGATCCGGCGCCCCTCGTCCACCACGGGGAAGCGGGAGAAACCGGACTCGGCGCCCAACCGTTCCAGCTCCTCCGGGGTGACGCCCACGCGCGCGTAGACGACGCGTTCCAGTGGCAGGACGACATCCCGCACCGGGCGCCGGCCCAGCTCCAGGGCGTCGTGCAGCCGCTCCTGGGCGCGGTCGTCGAGCAGGCCCGCCTCGCCGGCGTCCCGCACGATCTGCGCCAGTTCCGCGTCCGAGAACGTGGCCGTGACCTCGTCCTTCGTCTCGACCCGCAACAGCTTCAGCAGACCGTTGGCGAAGGCGTTGATGGTGAAGATCACCGGCCGCAGCGCGCGGGACAGCGCGACCAGCGGCGGGCCCAGCAGCAGCGCGCTGCGCACCGGCTCGGCGAGCGCGATGTTCTTCGGCACCATCTCGCCGAGCAGCATGTGCAGATACGTCGCCAGGCTGAGCGCGATCACGAACGACACCACATGGCCCGCGCCCTCGGGGACGCCGATCGCGTGGAACGCCGGCTCCAGCAGGTGCTCGATCGCCGGTTCGGCGACCACACCGAGGACCAGGGTGCACAGGGTGATGCCGAGCTGGGCGGCCGCCAGCAGCGCCGACACGTGCTCCAGACCCCACAGCACGCTCTTGCCGCGCCGGTCGCCCTGCTCGGCGTACGGCTCGATCTGGGAGCGGCGTACCGAGATCAGCGCGAACTCCGCGCCGACGAAGAAGGCGTTGACGACCAGGGTCGCCAGGCCGATGAGCAGTTGGACGGCGGTCACCGGTCGGCTCCTTCCACGGGGTTCTTGACGAGCGGGGCGTGCAGCAGGACGCGCGCGGCCCGGCGCCCGGAGGCGTCGACGACGTCCATGCGCCAGCCGGCCACGTCCACGCTGTCGCCGACGGCCGGGATACGGCCCAGCTCGGTGGCGACGAGACCGGCGAGGGTCTCGTAGGGGCCCTCGGGGGCGTTCAGTCCCACGCGTGCGAGCTGGTCGGTGCGGGCGGCGCCGTCGGCCGAGTACGTCTGGCGGCCCTCGTCGTCGGTGCCCGCGCGGGCCAGGTCGGGAGTCTCGTGCGGGTCGTGCTCGTCACGGACCTCGCCGACGACCTCCTCGACGATGTCCTCCAGTGTCGCCACGCCCGCCGTACCGCCGTACTCGTCGATGACCACGGCCATCGTCCGCTTGCCGGAGAGCCGGTCGAGGAGGCGGTCCACGGTCAGGGACTCGGGGACCAGCAGGGGTTCGCGCATCAGCTCGGCGACGGGCACGCGCGCGCGGTGCTCCGCCGGCACGGCCAGGACGTCCTTGATGTGCGCGGTGCCGACGACGGTGTCCAGGCCGCCGCGGTACACCGGGAAGCGGGACAGGCCCGTCGCCCGGGTCGCGTTCGCCACGTCCTCGCAGGTCGCCTGGGCGTCGAGGGCGATCACCTGCACGCGCGGGGTCATCACGTTCTCCGCGGTGAGGTCGGCCAGGTTCAGCGTGCGCACGAACAGCTCGGCGGTGTCCGCCTCCAGGGCGCCCTGCCGGGCCGAGTGCCGGGCCAGCGCCGCCAGCTCCTGGGGGCCGCGGGCGGAGGCCAGCTCCTCGGCGGGCTCCAGGCCGAACCGGCGTACCACCAGGTTGGCGGTGTTGTTGAGGTGACTGATGAAGGGCCGGAAGGCGGCGCTGAACCAGCGCTGCGCGTTGCCCACCCGCTTGGCCATGACCAGCGGGGCGGAGATGGCCCAGTTCTTCGGCACCAGTTCGCCGACGACCATCAGGAACACCGTGGACAGTGCCGTGCCCAGCACCAGGGCGGTCGAACTCGCCGCCGCGTCCGACAGACCCAGGGACCTCAGCGGGCCGGAGATCAGCTTGGCGATCGAGGGTTCGGCGAGCATGCCGACGACCAGGTTGGTGACGGTGATGCCGAGCTGGGCGCCGGAGAGCTGGAAGGTGAGATTGCGGACGGCCTTGAGGGCGCCGGCCGCGCCGCGCTCGCCGCGCTCCACGGCCCGCTCCAGTTCGCCGCGTTCGACCGTGGTCAGCGAGAACTCCGCGGCGACGAAGGCACCGCACGCGAGCGACAGCAGGATCGCCACCAACAGCAGGAGCAGTTCCATCACCGGTTCACCTCCGTCCCATGATCGGACAGGGCAGGGTGGATCGCGCGATGTCGGATACTGGGAGGCTCGCCCATGGGCGGACGCTCACACCTTTCGTGAAGTCGGTGAACCGATGACGGAACAGTACGGGTGAGAGGGACCGTATGGTCCGTAGGCCCCCCAATGGTAAAGGATCGGCAAAGGGCGACAGACCCGCTCCCGGTTCAGCCGGTGAGCGGCTTCACCCAGCGCCGCCACTTCTCCTCCGGCGTGTACCCCGCCGCCCGCCAGGCATGGTGGGCGGTCTCGTTGCGCGTCAGCACCATGGCGTCGGCGCGCCGACCACCGAGCCCGACGAACCGTTCCTCCGCGGCGGCGAGCAGCGCCGAGCCGATGCCCTGGCGGCGGTACGCCGGATGCGCCGCCAGTCGGTAGAGGTGGCAGCGCCAGCCGTCGAACCCGGCGATCACCGTGCCCACCAGCTCGCCGCCGCGCTCCGCCAGGATCAGCGCGCCCGGGTCGCGGGCGACGAGCCGCTCCACGCCCTCCCGGTCGTCGCTGATGCTCGTGCCTTCGGCGGCCGTCTTCCAGAAGGCCAGCACGGTGTCCAGGTCGTCGGGCGTCGCGGCCCGTATGCGCAGATCAGACATGGGCCGATCCCACCACGCTCGGCACACCGCGGCGCGGGATTCCATCATCCGGACGACCGCCGCGTCCGCCCCGCCATCTCCACCCCGGGCGGCCGCGGCGCCGGTCGGGGACCGGCCACGCACACGACGTGGCGGCACCCCCCGGCCCTGACCGGGCGGCGCCCCCCGGGTCTCCGCCGCGCTTCCCTCACTCGTGCGCGATGGCCGCCAGCACGTTCATCCGCGAGGCCCGCAGCGCCGGCAGCAGCGCCGCCACCACACCGACCACCGCCGAGCCGACGACGACCGCGACGATCGTGGTCCACGGGATCGCCAGTGCCTTCATGCCCTGCAGGGCCAGCACCTGCTGGGTGCACACCCCCCACACCAGCCCCAGCGCCAGCCCCAGGACCGCGCCGAACACCGCGATCACCACCGACTCCAGCCGGATCATCCGGCGCAACTGCCGCCGGGACAGCCCGATCGCTCGCAGCAGGCCGATCTCCCGGGTCCGCTCGACGACCGACAGGGCGAGGGTGTTGACCACGCCGAGCACCGCGATCACGATCGCCAGGCCGAGCAGCGCGTACACGAGGTACAGCAGCACGGCGATCTGGTCGTGCACCAGGTCCTTGTAGTCGGCCTGGTCGCGCGCCTGCACCTGCGGGTAGGGGTCGAGGGTCCGTTCCAGCCGGGACCTGAGCCGGTCCGCGTCCGTGCCGGCGGCCGCGTTGACGTACAGCGCGGAGTCCTGCCCGCCCGGCACGTACTTCTCGACGGTCCCGATGCCGAAGAACAGGCCGCCCTGCATGCCGAAGCCCTCGGCGGCGTCCTGGTCGTGAGCGCACCCACCCGGAACGACGCGGTCCGCTCACCGGGGAACTGGACGGGGAGCACACTGCCGACCCGTACGCCGTGCTCCTCGGCGAAGTCGACGTCCATGGCGATCGCCCCGTCGGCCAGCGCGGCGGCCGTGTTCCCGCGCGCGTACGTCACATGGGCGACCTCGTCGACCTGGCTGTCGTATCCGGCGGCCGTGGTCCTGATCCGCCGGCCGTCGGGCAGCCGTACGGCGACCGGCGCGAACCGCTGCCGTACGACGAGGCCCACGCCGTCGGTGTCGCGGACCCGGTCGGTGACCTCCCGGGAGAAGGGGATGAGGTTGGTGTTCTGGATGACGAAGTCGGCGCCGAGGGTGTCGTCGATCTGCTGGTCGAAGGACTTCGACATCGAGGCGCTCGCCACCGACATGCCGCCCACCAGCGCGAGCCCCACCATCAGCGCGGCGGCGGTCGCGCCGGTGCGGCGCGGGTTGCGCAGGGCGTTGCGCTGGCTCATCCGGCCGATCGACCCGAACAGCGCCGGGAAGGCCCCGCCGAGCACCCGGATCACCGGGCGGACGAGCAGCGGGCCCGCGACGACCGTCGCGATCAGGGTGAGGACGACACCGAGACCCAGCAGGGAGGCGGCGGACGCCGTCTCCGACGCGGTCGCGCAGCCCACCAGGGCGGCCACGCCCAGGGTGCCGAGTGCGGCCCCGACCACCGCGCGCACCTTCAGTGGCCGTCCCACCCCGGCCACGTCCGCGTCCGCCAGGGCCGCCATCGGAGACACCGTGGCCGCGCGGCGGGCCGGGAGGTAGGCGGCCACGAAGGTGACGCCGACGCCGACCACGTACGCCGAGACGGGGGTGACCCAGCCGATGACCATCTCGGCGGTGTCGAGGTTCATACCGAAGGCGCTCATGAGGCGGATCAGGCCCGCCGCCATGCCGATGCCGGCCGCGAGGCCCACGGTCGAGCCGACCAGGCCGAGCAGCACGGCCTCGGTGAGGACCGAGCGCCGCACCTGGCGGCGGTCGGCGCCCAGGGCGCGCAGCAGGCCGAGCTCCCGGGTGCGCTGCGCGATCAGCATCGAGAACGTGTTGACGATCAGGAAGACGCCCACCAGCACGGCGATCCCGGCGAATCCGAGCATCACGTACTTGATGACGTCGAGGAAGCCGCCGAGGTCCTCCGCCGCCGACGTGGCCTGTTCGTCGGCGGTGCGCACGTCGTAGGGCCCGGAGCCGAGCGCGGCGGCCACCCGGGGCTTCAGCTCCTCGTCGGTCACCCCGTTCGCCGCCTCCACGGAGATGCTCGTGGCCAGGTCCGCGGAGCCCAGCAGCCGGGTCGCGGCGATCTCGGGGTCGAGGAAGACGAGGGCGCTGCCGGGGTTGGTGGTCTTGAAGGTGGCGATGCCGACGACCTCGACCCGGAACGAGCCCGGCTGGGCCAGCACGGTCAGCGTGTCACCGGTCCGCACGTCCTTCCTGTCGGCGGTGTCGGCGTCGAGGACGGCCTCGCCCGCGCCGCGCGGGACGCGTCCGGAGGTCAGTTCCACCGGGCTGCGGTCGGTGACGTACCAGTCGGTGGCGATGGTGGGCGCGCCGGTGGTCGGTCCGACGGACCTGTTCGCGCTGTCGACGACGGTGATGTTCTCCACGCTCACGTCGGCGTGTGCCGAGGCGACCCCGTCGACGGCGGCCACCCGGCCGGTGAGGGAGGTGGGCACGGTCTGGACGGCGCCGGTCGGCACCGAGGCCTCGAGGTCGTCCCGCGGTTCCACGGTCACGTCGGCCGAGGTGGACGCGAACAGGCGGTCGAAGGTGCGAGCGACCGTGTCTGAGAAGATCAGGCTGCCCGCGACGAACGCCACCGACAGCACGACGGCGAGGGCCGAGAGCAGCAGCCGCCCCTTGTGCGCGAGGAAGCTCCTCAGTGTCGCCCTCAGCACCTGCTCAGTCCTCCTCGGGGGCCGCGCCCGCCTGGGCGCGGATCAGGTCGAAGCGCTTCATGCGCTCCAGCACCGCTGCTGCCGTGGGTCGTTCCATCTCGTCCACCAGCCGCCCGTCGGCGAGGAAGAGCACGAGGTCGGAGTGGGTGGCGGCGCCGGGGTCGTGGGTGACCATGACGACGGTCTGGCCCAGGTCGTCCACCGCCTGGCGCAGGAACGCGAGGACCTCCAGACCGGCGCGCGAGTCCAGGTTGCCGGTCGGCTCGTCGGCGAAGATCAGCTCCGGGCGGGAGGCGAGCGCGCGGGCACACGCCACGCGCTGCTGCTGCCCGCCGGAGAGCTGGGACGGCCGGTGCTCGAGGCGGTCGCGCAGGCCGAGTGTGTCGATCACCTGGTCCAGCCACCTCTGGTCCGGCTTCTGGCCGGCGATGTCCATCGGCAGGGTGATGTTCTCGACCGCGTTGAGCGTCGGGATGAGATTGAACGACTGGAACATGAACCCGATCCGGTCCCGCCGGAGCCGGGTCAGCTCGCGCTCCTTCAGCCCCGTGATCTCGGTGTCGCCCAGCCACACCTGTCCGGCGGAGACGGTGTCGAGTCCGGCCAGGCAGTGCATCAGGGTGGACTTCCCGGAGCCCGACGGCCCCATGACCGCGGTGAAGCGACCGCGGACGATGTCCACGTCCACCGAGTCCAGGGCGAGCACCGTCGTCTCACCCGAGCCGTACGCCTTCGTCAGACCCCGGGCGCGGGCCGCCAGGTCCTCGGCGGAGGCCAGACCGGGGGCGTGCTGCGCAGCAGGTGTGGACAAGGCTGCCTCCTCGCTCGCGTGGACGTGCCGTGTCGTTGTCCCGGCCGAGCGTAGTGTGACCGGGCGCACACCCGGTATCCCTTTTCGGCGCGAGTCCGCCCTTGCCCATGCTAGCGGTTCGGCGCTAGCTTCGAGGTATGGCGAAGACCCAGCTGAACGTCCGCGTGGACGAGGGCACGGCCAAGGCCGCCCGCGAACGCGCCACCGCGCGCGGCATGAGCGTGAACCGCTACATCGAGGAACTGGTCAGGCAGGACGCCGGCGAGGCGGGTCACACCTTCGTCGAGGCCGCCGCCGACTTCATGAAGCAGTACGAGAACGTCTTCGCGGAGGAGTTCGGCGCCGCAGGCGAGGGCGGCACCCACGAAGGTCGCCGCTGACCCCTTGAGCGACCTCACGATCGACCTCGCATGGCTCCTGATGATCGCCGAACAGAAGACACCCGGAGACCCCCAGGTCACCGACTGGGGAGCACTGGTGGCGGCGGTGGCACGCCATGACGCCCGGATCTTCGACGTCCTCGTGTACGACTCGCCGCACGCCCGCGCGGCCTCACTCCTCCAGCTCCTGCTGCACGTCCCGGCGCTCGAGCGCTCGAACGCCCTCTTCGCCTGCGCCGTCGCCTACGCCTACCTGGTGGCGAGCGGAGCGAAGGTCGTGACCTCCCCCGAGCAGGTCCGCGACCTGGCCCGGCTGGTCAAGACCGGCGAGGCGTCGGTGCACGACATCACGCGGGAACTGCGCCGGTGGAGCGAGTGAACCGCCTCGCCGACAGCCCCTAACCGCGCGTCCCGTCGGTGACCGGCCGCCAGGCCGTGCCCAGCCTGCAGTACGACGACGGCAGGACCGGGCCCTTCTCCGGTACCAGCAGCCTCCGGTACGGACCGAGTTCGAACCCGGCCTCGCGCAGGGCGCCCACCGGGTCGCGGGAGAGGTGGCAGCCGCCGCTGACGAGCGGCCACACCGTCCGGTCCAGGGCGCGCTGGGTGAAGGCCATCGCCGGGCCGCCGCCCGTACCGTGCTCCAGGAACCGCACCTCGCCACCGGGCCGCAGCACGCGCCGTACCTCGGAGAGGGCCCGCGGCAGGTCCCGCACGCTGCACAGGACCAGCGAGAGCACCACGGCGTCGAATGCCTCGCTCTTGACCGGCAGGGCCTCGGCCGCGCCCGGCGCGACATCCACCGGCACCTCGGCCCGCAGGGCGGCCTGCACCGCCAGCGTGCGCAGCAGCCGCTCCGGCTCGATCGCGACGACCTCGGAGACCGTTCGCGGGTAGTGCGCGAAGTTCAGGCCGTTGCCCGCGCCGATCTCGATCACGCGGCCGGAGAGCCCCGCGACCAGCCGGCCGCGCAGTGCGGCCAGGCCCCCGCGGGTCTCCGCGGCCACGCTCACCCGGGCGTAGCAGCGCGCGAACAGCGGGTGGTGGACGGGGTCACCGGCCACCTTGCCGGAGCCGGTGGACCGTAGTGGCATGGCGACCTCCCGGGCAGGACGGGCCTACCGGGATCCTCCCCCGTACGGGCCCGTCGCACTCCCGCCGCCGCACACCGGTGTCACTGGACGAACGCGTGCACCTGCTCGTAGATGCCGGGGTCGTTGTTGGTGTCCGTGTGCGACACACACCCGACGCCGACGTTGGTCGCCCCGCTCAGCAGCGCCGAGGAATCCGGATTGATCGCCTCGTCGCAGTTCGACCAGTAGCTCGCGTACGTCACGCTGCCCGGCGTCTCGTCGCCGGAGTTCAGCGCGGTGAGGAACGAGCTGCCGGGCTGCATCTCCGCGCACGAGGTGTACAGCCACGCGCACAGCGAGGCGGTCGACGTGCCGTGGTTGGTGCCGGCGACGGAGACGAAGTCGTCCACGTACGCCGTACCGCCGAGGTTCTTGAGGTAGTAGCGGGAGCTGAGCGCGCCCATGGAGTGCACCACGAGGTCCACCTTGCTCGCGCCGGTGCGCGCCAGCACGTTCTGGATCTCGGTCGCCAGTTGCCGGGCGGTGGTGACGTTCGACTGGGACCAGCTGTACGACCACGCGTCCAGCTCGACGGCCGTGTAGCCGTCCGCCCTGAAGTTCGCGACCCAGTCGTCCCAACTGCTCGCGGAACTGCTGATGCCGTGGACGAGGACGACCGGATCGCGCGTCGCCGCGTGTGCGGGGGGAGCGGAGAAGGAGAGTGCCAGAAGGAGCGAAGTGACCACGGCCGAGAGGACCGCGGCGATGCGACGCCTGCCGCGCTGCATGATGCCTCCTGAAACGGGTGGGGTTGTCAGGAGTGTCCGGCGGGGTCTACGCGCGCCGCATCGGTGTAATCGCCGGTCTTTACGGTTCAAGTAACCCATCGGTAACGTCATTTCCGTGGTGATTCCGGTGAACCCCCCACCTCTCGCGGGCACTTCGCCACCGTCGCTCGCCGACGCGTGGCCGCGCCCGGCCTCGGCGCTCCCCGAGCGCGTCCGGGTCAGGGTCCTGCGCCTGGTGTACGGCGACCCGCGCGCCGCCGCCGGTCTCGCGGCGCGGCTCACCGAACGGCAGGCCGCCGGCCTGGACCCGCTGCCCGTCGAACCCGCCGACCTCGCACCCGAGTTGCTGCGCTCCCGGCGCCGCGCGCTGCGGACCCTGCCCGACGACACCCGGCTGCTGCTCCTGCTCGCCGCCGCCGACCAGTACCCGGTCGCCACCCATGCCTTCCTGCGCGCCGTCGCCGCCGCCCGCCTCGACACCCGCTGCCTGGAGTCCGCCGAGACGGCCGGACTCGCCCACGCCGCGGCCGGCGGAGTGCGCTTCGCCGACCCCTGGACCCGCATCGCCGCCTACGAGTCGGCGGGCCCGGCCGACCGGCGCGACGTCCACCGGCTGCTCGCCCGCGTCCTGCACGGCTCGGGCGAGACGGCCCGCCGGTCCTGGCACCGGGGCGCGGGCGCCCTCGGCCCCAGCGGACGGCTCGCGGCGGAACTGGCGGCGGCGGCGACCCGGGCCCGCGACGCCGGCGACCCTGCGCTGTCGGGCGCCCTGACCGAACGCGCCGCCGCCCTCACCCCGGACCCCCGCGACCGCTCCGGGCTGCTGGCGCGGGCCGCCGTCGACGCCTGGGACACGGGCGACGGCGACCGGGCCCGCGTCCTGGCGGCCCGCACCCATGCCGAGCCCCTGCACGGCGTGCTCGCCCTGCGCACCGGACACGCCGGGGAGGCCTTCGACGCGCTGACGGCGGGCGCGGCCCAGGCGGCGGGCGCGAGACCCTCGGCGCGGTCCGAGGAGCGCGCCGGACACCTCCTCGCCCGCGCCACCGAAGCCGCCGTCTACACCGGCGACCTGCACCGCTGCCGCGAGGCCGTACGCCTCGCCGGACGCCTCGGGATCGAGCCGCCGGGGGTGCTCGGCGGACTCGCGGCGGCCGTCGAAGGACGGTACGCGGACGCCCGGGACCTGCTGGGGGCGACCGCCGGACGGTGCGGTCCCGGTGGCGACCCCACCCTCCTGCTGCACGCCGGGATCGCCGCCCTGATGCTGGGGGACCATCCCCGCGCCGCCACCGCCACCCACCGGTCGGCCGCCGCGGCCCGCGCGCGCGGACTCGTGCCGCCCGTCTCCCAGGCGGCGGAGTTCCGCGCCTACGCCGACTTCTGGACCGGCCGCCCCCGCGCCGCCGAGGCCACCGTCCTGGACGCGCTGCACCAGGCCCGGGCCACCGGCCAGGACAGCGGGGCCTGTCACCTCCAGGCCGCCCTCGCGATGTTCGCGGCCCTCGCCGGCGACGTCGACCTGTGCCGTGAACGGGCCGCGGCCGCCCGCTCGTACGCCCTCGCGCACGGCCTCGGTCTGCCCGCCGCCCTCGCCCAGTGGGCGCTCGCCCTCCTCGACCTCGGCCACGGCCGCCACGACGCCGCCGCGGCCCGGCTGCGTGCCCTCGCCGGAGCCGGCCCCGGCCACGGGCACCGGGCGATCCGCCACCTGGCCACCCCGCACTACGTGGAGGCCGCGGTCCACACCGGCGACACCCGCGTGGCCCGCGTCGCGCACGCCGAGTACGACCGCTGGGCACGCGCCGTCCGCAGCCCCGACGACCTGGCCCTCAGCGCCCGCTGCCGGGCACTGCTCACCTCGGGCGCCGACGCCGTCGAGCACTACCGCATCGCCCTCGGTCTGCACGCGCAGGGCACGCGCGCCGTCGAACGCGCCCGCACCGAGCTGCTGTTCGGCGGCGCCCTGCGCAGGCTGCGCCGCCGGACCGAGGCCCGCGAGCGGCTGCACAGCGCCTTGGAGGCCTTCGAGTCCTTCGGTGCCCCGCACTGCGCCGACCGGGCCCGCGCCGAACTCCGCGCCCTCGGCGCCCCCGCCGCCACCGGCCGCGCGCCCGGGACGCCCCCCGGGCGAGCCTGACCGCCCAGCAGCTACGGGTCGCCCTCATGGCCGCCGAGGGCGCGACGAACCGAGAGATCGCCGCCCGCCTGGCCCTCAGCCCCCGCACCATCGACCACCACCTGCGCGGTGTCTTCAACCGCCTGGGCATCCGTTCCCGCATCGAACTCGTCCGACTGCTGGCCGAGGGCGGGGAGTAGGGCCTGTCGTTCGGATCGCGCCAGGCCCCGCTCACCGCGGTGAACAGCACCGTCGATGTCCTGTGGCCCGATCCGAACGACAGGCCCCAGCGCCGGGCTCGCCGGGTCCGCGACCCGACGAAACGCCCCGGCGCTCCTACGGCTTCGGGGACCACCTCCACCTCTCGGGCTCCGTCCGGCGCCGGAACGTCTCCGCCTCCCACGTCCCGTCCAGCCGTGACGCGAGCCAACCGGGCGCGGCCGTACGGAACTCGGCCGGCGGAAGCGACCCCGAACCGGCGGGCAGCGCGCCGAGCAGCGGAGCCCCCGCGATGTCGGGCAGGTCGGTGACGTTGCACCGCATCGCCAGATCGGGGGAGTCGGGCCAGGACCCGATCACGACACCCAGCAACTCGAGTCCGCGCGAGCGCAGTTCACGGGCCGTCAGGTCGGTCGTGTTGAGCGTGCCCAGACCCGCCGAGGCCACCACGAGCACCGGCGCCCGCAGCAGCTCCGCGGCGTCGGCCAGCGTGCCGCCCGCCTCGTCGAACCGCACCAGGAGCCCGCCGGCCCCCTCGACGAGGACCAGATCGTGCTCGGCGGCCAGCTTGGCCGCCGCGTCGGCGACCTCACGCGGGCGCACGGGCACCATCCCCGCCCGCAGCGCCGCCGTCGCCGGCGCCAACGGCTCGGGGTAGCGGGCGAGTTCGGCGGTGGTGACAGCGCCCGCCAGCCGCGCGACCTCGTCCGCGTCACCGCGCTCGTCCGGCCGTACACCGGTCTGCGCGGCCTTGAGCACGGCCACCGAGCGGCCCGCCGCGAGCGCGGAGGCGGCGACGGCCGCGGTCGTGACGGTCTTGCCGACCTCCGTGCCCGTCCCCGTGATCATCAGGATCGGCATGTTCATCCCTCCCGTACCGCCGCACACACCGCACGCGCGATACGCGCCACGTCCTCGTCGCCGGTGACGAACGGCGGCATCGTGTAGACGAGGTCGCGGAACGGCCGCAGCCAGACGCCCTCGCGCACGGCGGCCTCCGTGGCGGCCTTCATGTCCACGGCGTGGTCGAGCTGGACGACGCCGATGGCGCCGAACACACGTACGTCCTTCACGCCCGGCAGGTCGGCGGCCGGAGCGAGCCCCTGCCGCAGTCCCGCCTCGATCCGGCGGACCTCGGCGAGCCAGTCCTGCCCGAGGAGCAGCTCGATCGAGGCGCAGGCGACCGCCGCGGCCAGCGGGTTGCCCATGAACGTCGGACCGTGGGCCAGCACCGGCACCTCGCCCCGCGAGATGCCGTCGGCGACCCGCTCCGTGCACAGCGTCGCCGCCATGGTCAGGTAACCGCCGGTCAGTGCCTTGCCGACGCACATCACATCCGGGGTCACCCCGGCATGATCCGCGGCGAACAGCGCGCCCGTCCGCCCGAAACCGGTCGCGATCTCGTCGAGGACCAGCAGCACGTCGTGCGCGTCGCACGCCTCGCGCAGCACCGTCAGATACGCGGGGGAGTGGAACCGCATCCCGCCCGCACCCTGCACCACCGGCTCCACGATCACCGCGGCCAGTTCGTCGGCGTGCCGCCCGATCGCCGCGCGCAGCTCACGCGCGTACGTCTCGTCGTACTCCGCGGGGGGCGGGCCGACGAAGACCTGCCGGGGCAGGACCCCGGTCCACAGGTCGTGCATCCCGCCCTCGGGGTCGCAGACGGACATCGGCTGCCAGGTGTCGCCGTGATAGCCACCGCGCCAGGTCAGCAGCCGCTGCTTGCGAGGGCGGCCCAGCGAGCGCCAGTACTGGAGGCACATCTTGACCGCGACCTCGACCGACACCGACCCCGAGTCGGTGAGGAACACATGCTCCAGTCCATCGGGCGACATGTCGACAAGCAGCTTCGCCAGCCGTACGGCGGGCTCGTGGGTGAGCCCGCCGAACATCACATGACTCATCCGCCCGAGCTGGGCCCGCGCCGCCTCGTTGAGCACCGGGTGGTTGTAGCCGTGGATCGCGGACCACCAGGACGACATGCCGTCGACCAGCTCCGAGCCGTCCGCGAGCCGCAGCCGCACCCCGCTCGCCGACTCCACGACGAGCGGGTCCACCCGGCCCGGCATCGGACCGTACGGGTGCCACACGTGCCGCCGGTCCAGGTCCAGCAGCTCGGACACGGCCCCCTCAGGCATTGGGAGCGAGGTCCGTACCGGCGCCCCGGCGACGGACGGCGACCAGGTCCGTACGGGCCTCGTTCGGCTGCGGGGCGGGAACCGACCCGCAGACGCCGCCGCTCCCGTGCGAACCACAGGCGCCGCCGCTGTCGTGGGAACCGCAGCCACCGGCGGCCTCGTGGGACCCGCAGCCCGCACTCGCCCGGTGCTCCGGCAGGGTCACCTCGCCCGCGCCCTCCACCTCGAACCCGGCGTCCGCGATCATGTCGAGGTCGGCCTGACCGGCCTGGCCCTCGGTGGTGAGGTAGTCGCCGAGGAAGATGGAGTTGGCCAGGTTCAGGGCGAGCGGCTGCATCGAGCGCAGGTGGACCTCACGGCCGCCCGCGATGCGCACCTCCACGTCCGGGCAGACGAACCGCACCATGGCCAGGATCCGCAGGCAGCGCTGCGGGGTGAGGTTCCACTCCTTGGCCAGCGGGGTGCCCTCGACCGGGATCAGGAAGTTCACCGGGACGGAGTCCGGGTCCAGTCGGCGCAGCGAGTAGACGACGTCGACCAGGTCCTCGTCCGACTCGCCCATGCCGGCGATCAGCCCCGAGCACGCGGACAGCCCCGCCGCGTGCGCCTTGCGTACCGTGTCCACCCGGTCGGCGTACGTGTGGGTGGTCGTGATGTCCGCGTACGTCTCCTCGGACGTGTTCAGGTTGTGGTTGTAGGCGTCCGCGCCCGCCTCGCGCAGCCGCTCCGCCTGGCCGTCGGAGAGCAGGCCCAGGCAGGCGCACACCTCGACGCTCTCGTTCTGGTCCTTGATCGCCTTGATGGTCTCGGAGACCCGGTCGACGTCCCGGTCGGTCGGGCCGCGCCCGGACGCCACCAGACAGACGCGCTTGGCGCCCCCGGCCAGTCCAGCGGCGGCGGCCCGCGAGGCCTCGTCGGGCTTGAGCCAGGTGTACTTCAGGATCCCGGCGGTGGAGCCGAGTCGCTGGGAGCAGTAGGAGCAGTCCTCCGGGCACAGGCCCGACTTCAGGTTGACGAGGTAGTTGAGTTTCACTCGTCGCCCGAACCAGTGGCGGCGCACCTTTCCGGCCGCGGCCACCACGTCGAGCAGGTCGTCGTCGGACGTGGCCAGGACGGCCAACGCCTCTTCGCGGGTCGGCAGCTCGCGCCGAAGCCCCTTGTCCACCAGCGTGTTCAGCAGGTCCATGAGAACCGATCCTGTCCTACCGACCGTTTCCGGGCCAGGGAGAGTTCGTACAACAGAGGCCATTCGAGGTGTGGGTATTGCCACACCATGGGATACGCGCCGTGCGGCTAGTGTCTGTCCACTGCCTACAAATTTCCCGGAGGACGAGCCATGGCGTTCGGCTGGATCGACGAGCAGGCGCAGCTGCGCCGGAGCGCCGGACTCGTACGGACCCTGCGCCCCCGTCCGGCCGACTCGCCGCTCCTGGACCTCGCGAGCAACGACTACCTGGGCCTGGCCCGGCACCCCGAGGTCACCGAGGGCGCGGCGCGGGCCGCGCGGACCTGGGGCGCAGGCGCCACCGGCTCCCGGCTCGTCACCGGCACCACCGAACTCCACGCCGAGCTGGAGCGGGAGCTGGCCGACTTCTGCGGGTTCGAGGCGGCCCTGGTCTTCTCCTCCGGTTACGCCGCCAACCTCGCCGCGGTCACCGCGCTGGCCCCGCACGGCTCCCTGATCGTCTCCGACGCGGGCAACCACGCCTCGCTCATCGACGGCTGCCGGCTGGCCCGCGGGACGACGCAGGTCGTCACGCACGCCGACCCGGACGCCGTGCGCAAGGCGCTGGACACGTGGGACGGGGGCGCGGCCGTGGCGGTCTCCGACACGGTCTTCTCCGTCGACGGGGACGCGGCCCCACTGGCCGCCCTCGCCCGGGCCTGCCGGGAGTACGGCGCCGGGCTGGTCGTCGACGACGCCCACGGCCTCGGCGTCCTCGGCGACGGAGGCCGCGGCGCCCCGCACGCGGCGGGACTGGCGGGCGCCGAGGACGTGGTGGTCACGGTCACGCTGTCCAAGTCGCTGGGCAGCCAGGGCGGCGCCGTGCTCGGCCCCGCGCGCGTGATCGACCACCTGGTCAACGCGGCCCGGACGTTCATCTTCGACACGGGCCTCGCCCCGGCGGCGGCGGGCGCGGCCCTGGCGGCCCTGACGCTGCTGCGCCGCGAGCCGGAACGCGCGGCACGCGCGCGTGCCGTCGCGGGGGAACTGCACGCACGCCTGACGGCCGCAGGTCTGGAAGCGGTGCGTCCGGACGCCGCGGTCGTCTCCGTGCGGGCTCCGTCCCCGGAGGGGGCCGTGCGCTGGGCGGCGGACTGCCGGTCGGCAGGGCTGGCCGTGGGCTGCTTCCGTCCTCCTTCCGTGCCCGACGGCATCTCACGCCTGAGGCTGACCGCCCGCGCGGACCTCGGCGAGGGACAGATCGAAGGCGCTGTACGGGTCATCGGCGCGACACGACCATGAGTCGGCGTGACACGGCCGTGCGCCCGGAGACGGTGGCTGGTCGTCCGGCAGGGGTCAGCGGAACGCGGCCGTGAAGTGCGTCCAGCTCTCGGGGGAGAAGAGCAGGGCGGGTCGGGCCGGGTCCTTGGAGTCGCGTACGGCGAGCAGACCGGCCCACGGTCCGAGGTCCGGGCGGGCCGTCTCGACGCAGTTGTTGGCTCCCGTGCTGTAGCTGCTGCGCAGCCACCGCAGACCCGGCGGGTCAGGGAGACCGGGCGGATCGGTGCTGGAAGGAACGTTCCGAGGCAGTGCGGTCATGGTGCCTCCTTACGCGCCGTCACCTGTCGCGGCGAGGTAATCCAGTGAGTCCCCGGGCGAAAGAGCGTGTGCCCGAAGGGCGTTGAAGGCCTCGGTGTAGGCCTGGAGGTCTTCTTTCCGTTCGAGATAGAGGCTACTCGTCAAGTGGTCGAGAACGACCACATCCAGATCAGAAGTGCTCGAAAATGAGAAGATTACGAAAGGGCCGGTGACGCCGATGTGGGCTCCGGCGCTGAACGGCAGTACCTGGAGCCTGACCTGGGGCAGCCGCGCCGCCTCCACCAGCCGCTCCAACTGCTGGGCCATGACCTCGGGACCGCCCACCTCCCGCCGCAGCACCGCCTCGTCGAGCACCGCGTCCATCTCCAGCGGCGGCCGGGCCCGCAGCACGTCCTGCCTGGCCAGCCGCACCTCCACCAGCGTGTCCAGCCGGTCCTCGTCCAGGCCCTCCACCGCGGCCCGGGTCACCGCTCGGGCGTACGCGGGGGTCTGCAACAGGCCCGGCACGACGGTCGTCTCCAGGGTGCGCATCGCGCTCGCCTGCGACTCCAGGCTGATGAAGTCCCGGTAGGTGGGCGGCAGGACCCCGCGATAGGCGTGCCACCAGTGCTCCCGGCCGTCCCCCTCGACCGAGCCGGCCAACGCCAGCATCAGTTCGCGCAGTTGGGAGTCGTCCACACCGTAGGCATCGAGGAGTAACCGCACATCGGCCGGTTTCGTACTGCTGGTGCCGGTCTCGATCCGGCTCACCTTCGACTGGTGCCAGCCCACGAGCCGGGCCGCCTGGCCACTGGTGAGCCCCGCGCGGGACCGCAACGCCCGGAGTTCGGCGCCCAGTTTCCGGCGGCGCACCGCGGGACCGTGCTGCATGGGATCCTCCCTACTCCTTCCAGGCCGCCCAAATGCGCTCCGGCGTAGCAGAGTTCACCGCATCGAGCGACAGATATATGCACATCTTGGTGGATCGCCACCCGTGACCGGCGTGGTGATGGCACTCTGGCGACGAAGCACCAGTCCGGGACCGTACTCGAACCATCCGCGCCGCGTCGGGCTCCGGTCCCGTGGGAAGGGGACGACGTCGCCATGGCAGACCACCTGGAAGCATCCGTCACTCTGCCGAGCGATCCCGCCTCGGTGTCCACGGCCCGCAACCACGTGCTCGACACCCTCGCGCAGTGGGGCCTCCCGGCCGCCGCCGAGCTGGCCGACACCATCCGGCTGATCGTCTCCGAACTCGCCACCAACGCCGTTCAGCACACCTTCGGGCAGTCACCCACCTTCACGGTGGACCTCGTCCTCGACCGTGACGAGCGGCTGCACATCGGCGTCACCGACAGCCACCCGCGCTTCCCCCAACGACTGCCGGCCGCCGTCCAGCAGGACAACGGCCGAGGCATGGTGATCATCAGATGGCTGACCGCCGAGTGCGGCGGTCGGCTCCGGGTCCGCCCCACGCGCGAGGGCGGCAAGACCGTCTTCATCGAGCTGCCCTGGACCCTCCCCGCGGAGCCGTCCGGTCCCGCCGGGCGCGTGGAGCCGGTGACGGTGGTGGGGCCCCAGGAGCCCTGAGGGGCCCCAGGAGCCCTGAGGGGCCCCAGGAGCGGACCGGACCCACGGAGTGCTCGTAGGGGGCCACGAGTGGATCCCGGGGCGGTGGCGGCGCGTCAGGACGCCGCCACCGCCCCGGGAGGTCACTTGACCCGGCCGTACCAGACGCTCTTGGTCCAGATCTTCTGGAGCCGCACCACGTCCCCGGTCTTCGGGGAGTGCCAGATCTTGCCCTTACCGGCGTAGATCCCGACGTGGTAGACGTTCGACCCCGAGTGGAAGAACACCAGGTCCCCGGCCTTGCGGCTGCCGGCGGAGATGTGGCGCGTCTTGTTGTACTGCTGGGCGGCGGTGCGCGGCAGCTTCTTGCCCGCCTTCTTGAACGAGTACAGCGTCAGCCCGGAGCAGTCGAACCTGGTCGGTCCGGCGGCCCCGTACCGGTACGGGGAGCCCTTCTTGGAGGCCGCGATCTGAAGTGCCTTCGTCGCCGGCGTGGCGGCCGCCGCGTCGGAGGCGACACCTGGAACCACGATCGAGCCGCCCACGGCGGCGATGGCGAACGCCGAGGCCGTACCGGCCCGGGCCATGAGCGACGGGACACGATTGAGCGCAGTCATGCGCAACCCTTCGTCAGCCGCCTGTGAAGGATGACCTGTCGGATTCGGGCTGGCGAAGTTGCCCGGCCGCTGATGCGGCTTCACCCCAAGGGCTGCTCGGCCCGGCGCCTCCCCCTTCGGGGACGATCCGGTCCGGCGACCCGTCTTGCTCGGGTCCTCCACTCCTGCCGATGCACTTCTGTCGACTCGGGCATCCGGGCGGCGGCAGGACTCGGCGTCCGCCCGGACCGCCCCGCCGCTTGTGGCGGGGGCTTGTCGTCAGTCAGGGATCTTGGCTCACCGATGTCCGAAAATCCCAACGGAACCGGGGATTTGTGGGGTTACTCACCACTCACCCGTTCGGGTGGACACCCTGATGTTCGATCAGGTGTCAAGGTGCCACAAGGCCTCCGACCAGCACAGGAACCCTGGATTCCGCCCATTTCCTCCCCGCTCCGCGCAACTTCTGGGGGTCGGAAAAGGCAGCCACCCGTACTCCGAACAGGGGTACGCCATTCGGTCCGTTTGAGTCGTGGTCCGGACGTCGCGCCCGCGGCGCCGACCGCCCGGACCGGACGGACGAGGGTCAACTGTCGGAGAGCGGCGGCACCGTGACGCGCGCCGTGCGGCGCTCCCCGTCGAGCACGCGCAGCGCCCGCGCGAGTGTCGGCGCGTGCAGTTCGCTCTCGCCCCGCTGATGCATCAGCGTCAGCGCGTCCCGCAGTGCGGTCGCCCGGCTCACCAGCGCCTGGGCGGCCCGCAGTCCGCCGTAGGTGTCGCCGTGCCGGGCGGGGTTGATACGGCCGACCAGGTCGACCACCTCCAGGTAACGGTCGATCAGCTCGGCTTCGGCGTGGGTCAGCGCGGGCAGCGGCGGCAGGTCGGGAAGCATCGCCGGCTCACCCCGCGTCCGGTGCGCCGCCGGTGACCCCGCGCCCGCGAGGCACGACGCGGTCCACCGGGCCGTACTCCACGGCCTCCCCTGCGTCGAGGACCAGGTCCCGCGCGATGCCGGCGCTCACCTGCCCGGGATCGCGCCCGGTGCGCCGTACGAGCGTCTCCTCCAGGCGGGACCGGGACCGGGACCGGGACCGGGACCGGGTCAGGGCCGGCTCCTGCGCCCGGCCGGCCAGGTCGCTCGTCAGGCCCTCGACCGGCTCGGGCGGCGCGGCCCCGCGGAGCACCGCCCGGGCGCCCGGCGGAGCGGACCGCCTGCCCGGTGTGTCCGCCGCGAGCGGGACCGCGCCGGGCGCACCGACCGTGACGTACGGGGAGACGTCTTGGCCCGGGACGCGGTGCTCCCGGTGCCTGAGCCGGAGGGCGATCCGCTCCTCCAGGAGCTTCGCGCAGGGGTCCGGGGTGGGGTGTCCCGTGCTCGTGCGTCGGGCGGACCCGGGCGGACCCGGGCGGGCGGACGGTCGGGTCATGGGAGGCCCCTTCTTCAGCGTCTGTGAAAAATGTACAGGACGTACGTGACGTTAGAATGGGGTCATGGCCTACGAGATTCCGGTGACGCAAGCCAGGGCTGAACTCGCCGACCTGATCAACCGGGTGGTGTACGGCGGCGAGCGCGTCGTCGTGACGCGCCACGGCAAGCCCCTCGTGGCCCTCGTCTCCGCCCCCGACCTGGAGCGACTCGACGCGCTGGACGCGCTGGAGGTCTCGGCCGGGGAGCAGGTGGTCGGCTCCGTCCCGGCCGTCCGCGAGGTGGCGTCCGCTTCCCGCGAACGGCAGCGGTTCGGGATCGCGGCGGAACACCGCGGGCCCGATCCCTCCTAGCCGCTCTCCAGGGCGCCGAAAGGCCGCGCCAAAAGGCCGTGCCAAAAGGCCGTGCGCCCCCCGTCCGTCACGGTGGAGGCGCACGGTCGGCCCCTGGCGCGCTGGGGCCGGGAGGGGCGCGGGTCAGCCCACCAGCGCGGGCTGGGGATCCGAGGCCGGTTCGGCTCCCTGCCGCCGCTTCTTGAGGGCGTCGCCCAGCATGACCGCCCCGAGGCCCAGCGCCGCCCACCAGGTCAGGGTCAGGGCCGGTCCGGTCGCCGCCGCGCCGTCGAAGAAGGCCACGGAGCGCAGCAGCGTGCTCCCCGCGCCCGGCGGCAGCCACTGGCCGATCGCCCCGGCCGGCTCGGGCAGCATCTGCGGCGCCGAGGCAGCCCCGGAGAAGGGGTTGCCGAGGAACATCACCAGGAACGCCATCGCCCCGATGCCCGCCGGGCCGAGAAGGGCCGCGCACCCGGCCACGGACGCGCCCACCGCCAGCGTCGACAGGACGAGGGTCGCCGCCTCCGCCCACCAGTCGCCGGTGAGCACGCCGAGCCAACTGTCCGCGAGCGCCGCGGCGACCACGCCCACCAGGGCCGCCGCCCCGACGAGCGCGAGCGCGGCGCGGACCCCGCGGAGCCCGAGCAGGGTCACCGCCGCGCCCGCCGCGATACCGGCGATCGCCAGCGGCAGCACGCTCGCGTTGAGCGCGGCGCCGCGCGGATCCGCGGCCGGTGCGGCGACGACGTCCACGATCCGCACCTGACCCTCGTCGGCGGCGGCCTGCCCAGTCACCGCCTGCTGCAACAACTGGGCGACGACCGGGCTCGCGGCCGAGGCCGTCAGCAGTTCGGGGCCCCGGGCGGTCACGACCACGGCGCCGTATACGGTCCGGTCCTCGACGGCGGCGCGGGCGGCGGCCGCGTCGGCGTAGCGGTGGATCTCGAAGGCGCCCTCCTGCCGCGACAGCCTCTCCTCGATGCCCGCCGTGGCGGCGGGCGGGCCGGCCACGCCGAGCGGCAGGTCGCGGGGCGCGGTGCGCGCGGCGGGCCACGCGAACGCCCACAGGGCCAGCCCGGCGAGGAGCGGGACGAGGACGACGACCGCGATGACGCGCCGGGCGGGGGGACTGGTGGGACCGGGGGCGGAAGCGGCGGACATGGGTTCCTCCGGGGGAGCCGTCGGGAAGAGTCAAAAAGAAGGATCGTTCGTTTTGGTGAGAACACCACCGTGCGCCGCGTCAGCGCCGCTTGTCAAGAAGGAACGTTCGTTTTAAGTTGGGGACCATGGCACGCGTATCCCAGGCCCACCTCGACGCCCGCCGTCGGCAGATCCTCGACGCCGCCGCGCTCTGCTTCGCCCGCAACGGCTTCCACGCCACGTCCATGCAGGACGTGCTCAAGGAGGCCGACCTCTCGGCCGGAGCGGTGTACCGCTACTTCAGCGGCAAGGAGGAACTGATCGCCGCGATCGTCTCCGAAGTGCTCGGCGAGGTCCGCGCGGCATTCGACGAGGCCGCCCGGCAGAGCCCGCCGCCGCCCCCCGACCTTCTGGTGGCCTCGGTCCTCGGCCGCACCCTCGCCACCCGGGAGTCCCTGACCGTCGACGGTGTGCCCGCCTTCCCCCGCCTGGTCGTGCAGGCGTGGTCGGAGATCCCCCGCAACGCGCAACTGGCGGCCGTCCTGCGCGAGGGGTACGACTCGGTGCGCGCGGCCTGGGGGCGCATCGTCGAGGGCTACCAGAAGTCCGGCCGGATGCGCGCGGACATCGCCCCGGACCACGTCGCCCGCACGATGATCGCCGCCGTGACGGGCTTCATCGCCCAGCAGGCCCTCTTCGGCCCGGCCCCCGTCGACATCCTGCGCGACGGCCTGCGCGCCCTGATGAGCGTGCCGGCCGAGCCGCCTGCGGGATCACAGCTTGGTTAACGTCGTCGAAACGCGGTCCAACTAGCCTGCCCCTCCACGCCACCAGGCACTTTGCCGGATGGCCGCGGCAACCGGGCCCCGCACGGTCCGGAGCGAGGATGTGAGGTGGGACGTGCAACTGACCCCGCACGAGCAGGAGAGGCTGCTGATCCACGTGGCGGCCGACGTCGCCGAGAAGCGCCGGGCCCGTGGGCTCAAGCTCAACCACCCCGAGGCCGTCGCCCTCGTCACGGCGCACATCCTCGAGGGCGCGCGGGACGGCCGTACCGTCGCCGAGCTGATGGCCTCCGGCCGCAAGCTGCTCACCCGCGACGACGTCATGGAGGGCATCCCCGAGATGATCCACGACGTCCAGGTCGAGGCGACCTTCCCGGACGGCACCAAGCTCGTCACCGTCCACGACCCGATCGTCTGAGGGGGCCTCCATGATTCCCGGAGAGTTCCTGTTCGCCTCGGACCCGATCGTCTACAACGCGGGCCGTGAGGTCACCCGGCTCACCGTCCTCAACGCCGCCGACCGGCCCGTCCAGGTCGGCTCCCACTACCACTTCGCCGAGGCCAACCCCGGCCTGGAGTTCGACCGCGCCGCCGCGCGTGGCAAGCGGCTGAACGTCGCCGCCGGCACCGCCGTGCGCTTCGAGCCCGGGATCCCCGTCGACGTCGAACTCGTACCGCTCGCCGGCGCCCGGATCGTGCCCGGACTGCGCGGGGAGACCGGAGGTGCCCTCGATGCCTGAGATCTCGCGTGCCGCGTACGCCGACCTGTTCGGCCCGACCACCGGGGACCGCATCCGGCTCGCCGACACCGATCTGCTCGTCGAGATCGAGGAGGACCGTTGCGGCGGACCCGGTCTCGCCGGGGACGAGGCCGTGTTCGGCGGTGGCAAGGTCATCCGCGAGTCGATGGGCCAGGCCCGTGCCACCGCGCGGAGGGCACGCCGGACACCGTGATCACCGGTGCCGTCGTCATCGACCACTGGGGCGTCGTCAAGGCCGACGTCGGCATCCGCGACGGCCGCATCACCGGTATCGGCAAGGCCGGCAACCCGGACACCATGGACGGTGTCCACCCCGACCTGGTGCTCGGGCCGGAGACCGAGGTCATCGCGGGCAACGGACGGATCCTCACGGCCGGCGCGGTCGACGCGCACGTCCACTTCATCTGCCCCCAGATCGCCGACGAGGCGCTGTCCTCGGGCGTGACCACCCTGGTCGGCGGCGGTACCGGGCCGGCCGAGGGCTCGAAGGCGACGACCGTCACGCCGGGCCCCTGGCACCTCGCCCGCATGTTGGAGTCGATGGAGCAGTACCCGCTCAACATCGGCTTCCTCGGCAAGGGCAACACCGTCTCCCACGAGGCGATGCTCTCCCAGATCAGGGGTGGCGCGCTGGGTCTCAAACTGCACGAGGACTGGGGCTCCACCCCGGCCGTCATCGACGCCTCCCTCACGGTCGCCGACCGCACCGGCATCCAGGTCGCCATCCACACGGACACGCTGAACGAGGCCGGGTTCGTGGGCGACACGCTCGCGGCGATCGCCGGGCGCGGCATCCACGCCTACCACACCGAGGGTGCGGGCGGCGGGCATGCGCCGGACATCATGACCGTCGTCTCCCAGCCGCACGTGCTGCCGAGTTCGACGAACCCGACCCGGCCGTACACCGTCAACACCGCCGAGGAACACCTCGACATGCTGATGGTGTGCCACCACCTGAACCCGGCGGTGCCGGAGGACCTCGCCTTCGCCGAGTCCCGGATCCGGCCCTCCACGATCGGCGCGGAGGACATCCTCCACGACCTCGGCGCCATCTCGATCATCTCCTCCGACGCCCAGGCGATGGGCCGGGTCGGCGAGGTGATCCTGCGGACCTGGCAGACGGCGCATGTGATGAAGCGACGCCGGGGCGCACTGCCCGGCGACGGCCACGCCGACAACCACCGGGTACGCCGTTACATCGCCAAGTACACGATCAACCCCGCGCTGGCGCAGGGCCTGGCGCGGGAGATCGGCTCCGTCGAGACCGGCAAGCTGGCCGACCTCGTCCTGTGGGAACCGGCGTTCTTCGGCGTCAAGCCGCACCTCGTCATCAAGGGCGGGCAGATCGCGTACGCGCAGATGGGTGACGCCAACGCGTCCATCCCCACCCCGCAGCCGATCCTGCCGCGTCCCATGTTCGGGGCGATCGGGCGGTCGCCGGCCGCCAACTCCTTCAACTTCGTCGCACCGCTGGCGATCGAGGACGGGCTGCCGGAACGCCTCCAGCTCGGCAAGAAGTTCCTCGCCATCGACTCCACGCGGGGCGTGACCAAGGCCGACATGCGGGAGAACGACGCCCGCCCGCGGGTCGAGGTCGACCCCGACAGCTTCGCCGTGCGCATCGACGGCGAGCTGGTCGAGGCGACACCGGCGGCCGAACTGCCCATGGCCCAGCGCTACTTCCTCTTCTGATGAGCCGCCCGAAGAGTCTTCCGACGAGCTGCCGCACGATCTGCCCGACGAGCTTCTTGACGACCCTGCCGGTGAGTCTCCGATGAGCGGGGCGGCGCTTCTCGTCCTGGCCGACGGCCGCTTCCCCGCCGGTGGGCACGCACACTCCGGCGGGGCGGAGGAGGCCGTCAAGGCGGGGCGGATCACCGACGCGGCGAGCCTGGAGGCCTTCTGCCGGGGCCGGCTGCACACGGCCGGACTCGTGGCGGCGGCGCTGGCCGCTGCCGCGGCGGCCGCGCCGACCCCGTCGAACTCGGACGCCGCCGCCGACGCGCCGGACGCCCTCCCCCGCCGCTGCGGGTGGCCGCCGCGCCGGCTCGGACGGCAGCTGATGCGGGCGGCACGGGCAACCTGGCCGGATGCCGAACTGGACTCTCTCGCACGGGAGTTCCCCAAGGGGGCGCATCAGCCGGTGGTGCTCGGACTGACGGCCCGTGCGGCCGGGCTCGGTGCTGCGGACGCGGCGTACTGCGCGGCGTACGAGAGTGTGAGCGGGTCGGCGTCCGCGGTGGTGCGGCTGCTGAGTCTTGATCCGTTCGAGGCCACCGCTGTGCTGGCGCGGGTCGCTCCGGAGGTGGACCGGGTCGTCGATCGGGCGGTCGTCGCCGGGCTGCGGGTGCCGGGGGAGGGGGCCGGTGTGCTGCCTTCGGCGTCCGCGCCGTTGTTGGAGATCGGGGCGGAGGCGCATGCGGGGTGGGGTGTGCGGTTGTTCGCGTCCTGAGGGTCTCGCCCCCGCCGCCCCCTCCCGTCCCGTACCCGGGGGGGTGCGCCCCCGGGTACGGGACGCCCCGTCGGCCTGAACGGTCTCGTCCCCGAACGCCGGACAGGCTGGAAATGTCCAGCTGGTTACAGAAGGAGCCGTCATGCATCTTGACCATTCCCCTCACGGGCCCTCCGCCGTCAGTGCCGACGCTCGTCGCGCCGACGGGGCTCGTCGGGCACTTCGGGTGGGGCTCGGGGGGCCCGTGGGGTCAGGGAAGACCGCCACCGTCGCCGCGCTCTGCCGGGCCTTGCGCGACGAGTTCTCGTTGGCCGTCGTCACCAACGACATCTACACCCGTGAGGACGCCGAATTCCTGTTGCGGGAGGCCGTGCTGCCGCCCGAGCGGATCACGGCCGTCGAGACGGGGGCCTGCCCGCACACCGCCATCCGGGACGACATCTCCGCCAACCTCGAAGCGGTGGAGGACCTGGAGGACGAGGTCGGGCCGCTGGATCTCGTGCTCGTCGAGTCCGGTGGGGACAACCTGACCGCCACCTTCTCCAAAGGGCTCGTGGACGCGCAGATCTTCGTCATCGACGTCGCCGGCGGGGACGACATCCCCCGCAAGGGCGGGCCCGGCGTCACCACGGCCGACCTCCTCGTCGTCAACAAGACGGACCTCGCGCCGTACGTCGGCTCCGACCTGGCCCGGATGGCCGCCGACGCCAAGGCACAGCGGGCCGAACTGCCCGTCGTGTTCCAGTCGTTGAGAAGTGAGGACGGGGTCCGGGAGGTCGCCGTGTGGGTGCGGGAACAGCTCGCCGCGTGGACGGCGTGACATGAGCGGTGTGCACGCCACCGCGCGGATCCGGGCCCGCGAGGACGGCCGCGGGGGCACCGCCCTGCCCGTGCTGGAGAGCGACGGGCCGCTCGCGCTGCGGCGGACCCGCGGTGACGCCGGCGAGGCCCGCGTCATGCTGGTCGGCGCGATGAGCGGGCCCCTCGGCGGCGACCGCTTCGCCGTCGAGGCCGACGTCGGGAGCGGCGCCCGGCTGCGCGTCGGCTCGGCCGCCGCCACCATCGCCCTGCCCGGCCAGGTCAAGGACGAGGCCCACTACGCCGTGCGGCTCGATGTCGCCGACGGCGGCGAACTGCACTGGCTTCCCGAGCAGTTGATCTCCGCGCGGGGCAGCGACCTGTACGTCACCACCCGTGCCGACCTCGCCCCCGGCGCCCGGCTGGTCCTGCGCGAGGAGCAGGTGCTCGGCCGGGTGGGCGAGGAACCCGGCCGCCTCACCAGCCGGCTCGTCATCCGGGTCGGCGGGCGCGCGGTCCTCGACCAGGAACTCGGCTGCGGGCCGGGGCCCCCGGCGGCTGGGACGGGCCCGCCGTCCTCGCGGGACATCGTGCCGTGGGGCAGATCGTCGTCGTAGGGCCGGAGTTCGCCGCCGAACCCGTCACCGCCCGGATGCTGGGCGAGAGCGCCACGCTCGTGCCGCTGGCCGGGCCCGCGGCCCTGGTCACCGCGGTCGCACCGGACGGTCTGCGACTGCGGCGCGTTCTGGACGAGGCTCTCGAGTCCCTGACCTGACCCATACCTGGCCCACCGTTCATCCGGTGAGCGGGACGTGACTGTCCGGTTATCGGATTGGCAAAGAAGGTCGACGACACCTGTCCTCAGAGACCTCACAGCGGCGAGTATCCCCGTACCGACGTTCTGGAACCGAGAACTGACGAACCGACATACGGGGAGGGTCCACTTGAAGGGCATACGACCGACCAGGCGGACGGCGGCGCTCGGCTCGGCCGGCGCACTCGTCGCCGCGACGCTGGTCGCCGGCGCCGTCATGGCACCGACCGCCAGCGCGACCGGTGACCGGTCGGGCCGGGACCGCGAGATGCGCGGCGCCGCGATCGCCGCGGAGCGGGCCGCGAAGGCCGGCATCGACTGGCAGGACTGTCCGGCCGACTGGGGGCTGGAGAAGCCCATCCAGTGCGGCTATGTGACCGTGCCGCTCGACTACGCCAAGCCCGACGGCAGGCAGATCCGGATCGCCGTCGACCGCATCGGCAACACGGGGACCGAGGAGGAGCGCCAGGGCGCCCTCGTCTACAACCCGGGCGGCCCCGGCGGCTCCGGTCTGCGCTTCCCGCGCCGGGTCACCACCAAGGCCCCCGTCTGGGCCAACATCGCCAAGGCCTACGACTTCGTGGGCTTCGACCCGCGCGGTGTCGGCCACTCGGCGCCCATCTCCTGCGTGGACCCGCAGGAGTTCGTCAAGGCGCCCAAGGCAGACCCGGTCCCGGACAGCGAGGCCGACAAGCGCGCCCAGCGGGGGCTCGCCCGCGAGTACGCCGAGGGCTGCTACGAGCGCAGCGGCGACATGCTGCCGTACATGACCACGCCGAACACCGCGCGCGACCTCGACGTCATCCGCGCCGCCCTCGGCGAGAAGAAGCTGAACTTCCTCGGCGTCTCCTACGGCACCTACCTCGGCGCCGTCTACGGCACCCTGTTCCCGGGGCACGTGCGCCGCATGGTCGTCGACAGCGTGGTGAACCCCTCGCGCGAGAAGATCTGGTACCAGGCCAACCTCGACCAGGACGTCGCCTTCGAGGGCCGTTGGAAGGACTGGCAGGACTGGGTCGCCGCCAACGACGCGACCTTCCACCTCGGCACCACCCGCGCCGCCGTCCAGGCCAAGTGGCTCGACCTGCGCGCCACCGCCAAGAAGAGCCCCCTCGGCGGCGTCGTCGGCCCCGCCGAGCTGGTCTCCTTCTTCCAGAGCGCCCCCTACTACGACTCCTCGTGGGTCCCGGTCGCCACCGTCTTCAGCAAGTACGTCGCCGGGGACACCCAGGCCCTCGTCGACGCCGCCGCCCCCGACCTGTCGGACACGGCGGGCAACGCCAGCGCCGAGAACGGCAACGCCGTCTACACGGCCGTCGAGTGCGCCGACGCCAAGTGGCCCACCAGCTGGACCAAGTGGGACCGCGACAACACGCGTCTGCACAAGGACCACCCGTTCATGACCTGGGCCAACGCCTGGATGAACCTGCCGTGCGCCACCTGGCCGGTCAAGCAGCAGACCCCGGTGAACGTCAAGAGCCACAAGAACCTGCCTCCCGTGCTCATCGTGCAGGCCGAGCGGGACGCCGCCACGCCCTACGGGGGCGCCGTCGAACTCCACGAGCGCTTCAAGGGCTCACGCCTGATCACCGAGAAGGACGCGGGCTCCCACGGCGTCACCGGCCTGGCCAACTCCTGCGTCAACACCCGCGTGGACACCTACCTCCTCACGGGCGGGCTGGACACCGCGGACGTGACCTGCGCCCCGCACGCCACGCCCAAGCCGTGAGCAGCGGCTGACACGACGGTGAGGGGCGGCCGGATCGACCCGGCCGCCCCTCACCCGTACCACTGCGCTGTCGTACCGTCCTGCCCCTCGTCCGTCCGGCGTCAACGCCTCGGCAACCGGGGGAACCTGCGTGCCCTCTCCTTCGCAGCCGCCGCTTCCTCCGCCTTGACCTCGGCCGCGTACCGGTCGACGTACTCCTGCCCCGACAGCGCCAGGATCGCGTACATGATCTCGTCGGTGATCGCGCGCAGGATCGCCTTCTCACCCTCCATGCCGGCGTAGCGGGAGAAGTCGAGGGGCTCGCCGAAGCGGATCGTCACGGGGTGGATCTTCGGGATCTTCTTGCCGGGCGGCTGGGCCTCGAAGGTGCCGATCATCGCGCAGGGCACGACGGGCACCTCGGCCCGCAGGGCCATCACCGCGACACCGACCTTGCCCTTGTAGAGGCGGCCGTCGTGCGAGCGGGTGCCCTCCGGGTAGATGCCGAGCAGCTCGTCCTTGCTCAGGACGCCGAGACCCTCACGGATGGCGGCCTGGCCCGCGTCCTTGCCGGAGCGGTCGACCGGGATCTGCCCCGCGCTGCGGAAGAAGGCCGCCGTCAGCCGGCCCTTGAGGCCGGGGCCCGTGAAGTACTCGGCCTTGGCGAGGAACGTGATGCGCCGCTTGAGGATCGCCGGCATCAGGAAGTGGTCGGAGAACGACAGGTGGTTGCCCGCGATGATCGCGGCTCCGGCCGCCGGCACATGTTCGAGTCCCTCGATGCGGGGCCGGAACACCATGCGCAGCAGCGGTCCCAGCACCACGTATTTCAGGAGGTAGTAGAACAACGGGTGGCTCCTCAATCCGGCGGATCGGCTCAACCGCCGTGTTCCAGCAGGTCAACCGGCGTGTCTGGGACGCAAGTCTAGGCGGGGCCCGGTTCGGCCGGAACCCGCGCGCGGCGACGTCGCGAACCGCGCCGCAGCCCGTCGGTTCTCACAGCCGCACGATGACCAGGGCGGTGTCGTCGGTCGCGCCCCCGGACGGCAGCAGCTCCAGCAGGACGGCGTCCGCGAGGTCCTCAGGGTCCGCCTCCCGGTGCCGGGTGAGGGAGTCGGCGAGGCGGGCGAGGCCGGTGTCGATGTCCTCGCGCCGCCGTTCCACCAGGCCGTCGGTGTACAGGGCCAGCAGCGCGCCCGGGGCGTAGGCGGTGACCGCCTGGCGGCCGGGGCCGGGGGTCGGGGCGG
>NZ_MPOH02000015.1:0-91731 GCF_001896135.2 Streptomyces phaeoluteigriseus | reverse complement strand
CCCCACCACCCTCCCCAGCGCCCCCAGCGCCATCCCCAGCTCCTCCTCCGTGATCGTCAGGGGCGGGGCCAGGCGGATGGTCGAGCCGTGGGTGTCCTTCACCAGGACGCCCTCCGCCAGCAGCCGTTCCCCGATTGCGCGGCCGGTCCCGACCGCCGGGTCCACGTCGACCCCGGCCCACAGCCCGCGCGCGCGGAACCCGACGACACCCCGGCCGACCAGCCCGGTCAGCCCGTCCCGCAGGACACCGCCGAGCGAGCGCCCGTGCCTGGAACTCACCGGTCTCCAGGAGCGACACCACCGCCGTCCCCACCGCCGCCGCGAGCGGATTCCCGCCGAACGTCGACCCGTGCGACCCGGGCCGCAGCACGGCCAGCACGTCCCGCCGCGCCACGACGGCGGACACCGGCACGATCCCGCCGCCCAGCGCCTTGCCGAGCAACAGCACGTCGGGCACGACCCCCTCGTGCTCGACGGCCAGCGTCCGGCCGGTACGGCCGAGCCCGGACTGGATCTCGTCCGCGACGAAGAGGCAGCCCCGGCGCCGGGTCAGCTCCCGCACCCCGGCCAGATAGCCGTCGTCGGGGATCACGACCCCCGCCTCACCCTGGATGGGCTCGATCAGCACGGCGGCCGTCGTCTCGTCGACGGCCGCCTCCAGCGCCGCCAGGTCGTTGTAGGGCACGATCCGGAACCCCGGCATGAACGGCCCGAACCCGGCACGCGCCGTCTCGTCCGTCGAGAAGCTGACGATCGTCGTCGTACGGCCGTGGAAGTTGTCCGCGGCGACCACGATCGTCGCCCGGTCGGCCGGCACCCCCTTCACCTCGTAGGCCCACTTCCGGGCCACCTTGATCGCGCTCTCGACGGCCTCGGCGCCCGTGTTCATGGGCAGCACCATGTCGAGCCCGGTCAGCGCGGCGAGCCGTTCCGCGAACTCGGCTAGCCGGTCGTTGTGGAAGGCGCGGGAGGTGAGCGTCAGCCGGTCGAGCTGCCGGTGCGCCGCCTCGACCAGTGCGGGGTGCCGGTGCCCGAAGTTGAGCGCCGAGTATCCGGCCAGCATGTCGAGGTAGCGGCGGCCCTCGACGTCCTCCACCCACGTCCCCTCCGCGCGCGCGACGACCACGGGCAGCGGGTGGTAGTTGTGCGCGAGGACGGGCTCCTCGGCCCGGATCAGGTCGGCGGACGTGCGCGTACGGGCGGGTGCGGTCATGAACGGATCTCCTGGGTGCAGCACTTGATGCCACCTCCGGCCTTCTGGAACTCCGAGAGGTCGACGGGGACGGGGACATAGCCGCGGTCGGCGAGCCGGCCGGCGAGCGCCTCGGCACGCGGCGCGATGAAGACGTTGCGGCCGTCGGAGACGGAGTTCAGCCCGAACGTCATCGCGTCGTCGCGGGTGGCGAGGACCGCGTCCGGGTAGAGCCGGGCGAGCACCTCGCGGCTGCCGGGCGAGAACGCCTCCGGGTAGTACGCGATGTTTCCGTCGGGCCGGCCGTCGAGGACGAACAGCGCCGTGTCCAGGTGGTAGAAGTGCGGGTCCACCAGGGTCAGGCTGACCACCGGGTGCCCGAAGAACTCCTGCACCTCCCGGTGCGCCTCCCGGGTCGTACGGAACCCGGTGCCGGCCAGCATGTACCGGCCGGTCCACACCAGGTCGCCCTCGCCCTCGCAGACGGACTCGGGCCGGTGGACGTCGAAGCCCGCCGTCTTGAACCAGGAGTCGTAGTGGCTGGATTCGGCGCGCCGCTCGGGCGCGTGGAAGAGGGAGCCGAAGACGCGGCCGCCGACGACGACCGCGGAGTTCGCGGCGAAGACCATGTCGGGCAGCCCGGGGGCGGGCTCGACGGTGTCGACGGTGTGGCCGTGCGCACGGTAGGCGCGGATCAGCGCCTGCCACTGCTCGTGCGCCAGGTCGATGTCGACGGGGGAGTCGGGACGCATCCAGGGATTGATCGCGTACTGCACGGCGAAATGTCTGGGTTCACAGACGAGGAAGCGCCGAGGGCTCGGCACACGGCTGACGGTCACAGAGGGGTTCCTCCGCTTTTCCTGCGCTGTCGACTTGGGGTTGACACCACGGTAGGAAGCGACGGGGACGCCCGACAAGCAAGAAGGCTTGCGTGTTGACGCAGGAATGCTGCGTCTTCAGTCCGGTCAACGCACGTCTGATGCGTCAGTCGGGTCGGCGTTCGGGGCCGCGTGGGTGGCGCCCGCCTCCGGGCTGTCGGGCAGCAGGTGGGACAGCACCATCACACTGATCGTCTTGCGGATGAACGGCTCCACCCGGATGCGTTCCAGCACCTCCTCGAAGTGCCCCACGTCCCGCGCCCGCACATGCAGCAGCGCGTCCGCACCGCCGGTCACCGTCATCGCCGCGGTGATCTCCGGATGGTTGCGCACCACCTCCGCGAGCCGCCGCGGCGCGCCGCACCCTCGCAGTACACCTCCACGTACGCCTCCGTGCGCCAGCCCATCGCCGACGGCTGCACCGTCGCCGTGAACCCGGTGATCACCCCGCTGTCCCGCAGCCGGTCCACCCGGCGTTTGACCGCCGTGGCCGACAGCCCGATCGCCGTGCCGATCTCGGCGAAGCTCGTTCTGGCGTTCGCCATCAGCGCGGTGAGGATCTTCCGGTCGAGTTCGTCGAAAGGGGCGGGGCCGCTGTTCATGCGGGCACTGTATCCAGCGGATACGTCCGCACCCCGGTACATGTCCAGCCGTACGGATCGCCCCTACACTCCACCTTCATGCTGCGTGCCCTCGCCGTCGACGACGAACGCCCCTCGCTGGAGGAGCTGCTGTACCTGCTCACCGCGGATCCCCGGATAGGGAGCGCGGAGGGCGCCGGTGACGCGACGGAGGCGCTGCGCCGGATCAACAGGGCCCTGGAGTCCGGCCCCGACGGCCCGGAGGCCATCGACGTCGTCTTCCTCGACATCCAGATGCCCGGCCTCGACGGCCTCGACCTGGCCCGGCTGCTCACCGGCTTCGCCCGCCCGCCCCTGGTCGTCTTCGTCACCGCCCACGAGGATTTCGCCGTCCAGGCCTTCGATCTGAAGGCCGTCGACTACGTCCTCAAACCGGTCCGCAAGGAACGCCTCGCCGAGGCCGTCCGCCGCGCCGCCGAACTGCGCGGCACCACCCCCCGCATCCCCGTCCACGAGCCCGACCCCGACCAGATACCCGTCGAGCTGGGCGGGGTGACCCGGTTCGTCCCCGTCGACGACATCACCCACGTCGAGGCCCAGGGCGACTACGCCCGCCTGCACACCGACCGCGGCAGCCACCTCGTGCGCATCCCGCTGTCCACCCTGGAGGAACGCTGGCGAGCCCGCGGCTTCGTCCGCATCCACCGCCGCCACCTCGTCGCCCTGCGCCACATAGGCGAACTCCGCCTGGACGCCGGCACCGTCAGCGTGGTCGTCGGCGGCGAGGAACTCCAGGTCAGCCGCCGCCACGCCCGTGAACTGCGGGACCTGCTGATGAGGAGGCCGTGACGGTGCCCCAGCAGGACCCCGCCGAGCGCCGCGTCGTCGTCACCGGCCCGCCCCGCCGCTCCCTCCCGCGCGGCGGTACCCCACTTCCTCCGGCTACTACCGCCCGCGCGCCGAGATCGACGAGCAGACCACCCTCGGCCACACCTACGTCCGCTCCCTGATGCGCACCCAACTGCGGGCCGCCCTCGCCGTGTTCGCCGTCCTCGTCCTCCTGGTCGGCCCGCTGCCCCTGCTGTTCGCGGCGATGCCCGACGCCCGCCGCCTGGAGTGGGCGGTCCTCGGCTTCGGCCTGTACGCCCCACTGGTGCTGCTCGCCCGCTGGTACGTCCGCCGCGCCGAACGCAACGAACGCGACCTCGTGCGCCTGGTCGAGGACCGATGAACTCCACGTTCGCCGTGCCCGCCGTCGCCCTGGTCGTCGTGGCGACCGTCCTCGTCGGCGCCTTCGGCCTGCGCATCTCCCGCACGACCTCCGACTTCTACGTCGCCTCCCGCACCGTCGGCCCCCGCCTCAACGCGGCCGCCATCAGCGGCGAGTACCTCTCCGCGGCCTCCTTCCTCGGCATCGCCGGACTGGTCCTCGTGCAGGGACCGGACATGCTCTGGTACCCGGTCGGCTACACCGCCGGCTACCTGGTCCTGCTCCTCTTCGTCGCCGCCCCGCTGCGCCGCTCCGGCGCCTACACCCTCCCCGACTTCGCCGAGGCCCGCCTCGCCTCCCAGGCGGTACGGCGGCTCGCGGGCGCCTTCGTCGTCGGTGTCGGCTGGCTCTACCTGCTGCCCCAGCTCCAGGGCGCCGGACTCACCCTGACGGTGCTGACCGGGGCGCCCGACTCCCTCGGCGGACTGATCGTCGCCGTCGTCGTCACCGCGACCGTCGCCGCCGGCGGCATGCGCAGCATCACCTTCGTGCAGGCCTTCCAGTACTGGCTCAAGCTCACCGCTCTCCTCGTCCCCGCCCTCTTCCTGGTCCTCGCCTGGCAGGCCGACGGCGCGCCCCGGCACGTCTTCGAGGAGCCGCCCGCCTTCCGCGACCAGCGGGCCGTCCGCGTCGACACCACCCTCGACCTCAAGCTGGACCGGCCCCTGACCGTGACGGTGACCGGCACGGTCGACGGCCACCGGCACGATCGGCCGCCGTGCGCCTCCCCGCCGGCACCCACCGCATCGAACGGGGCGCCCGCCTCACCTTCACCCCGGGCACCCCCGTCCCCACCGCCGAGCGCGGCAGCAACGGCGGCATGTCCACCACCCTCGCCGCGGGCCGCGAGGAGCGCCCCCTGTACGCGACGTACGGCCTGATCCTCGCCACCTTCCTCGGCACGATGGGCCTGCCGCACGTCGTCGTCCGCTTCTACACCAGCCCACACGGAGTCGCCGCCCGCCGCACCACCGTCGCCGTCCTCGCCCTGATCGGCGCCTTCTACCTGCTGCCGCCCGTCTACGGCGCCCTCGGCCGCCTCTACGCCCCGGAACTCGCCCTGACCGGCGACGCCGACGCCGCCGTCCTGCTGCTGCCCGACCGGATGATCGGCGGCCTCGGCGGCGACCTGCTCGGCGCGCTGCTCGCGGGCGGCGCCTTCGCGGCGTTCCTGTCCACCGCGTCGGGTCTGACCATGGCCGTCGCGGGCGTCCTCACCCAGGACGTCCTGCCCGCCCGCGGCGTACGGCACTTCCGGCTGGGCACCGGTCTCGCCATGGCCGTACCGCTCGCCGCGAGCCTGCTGGTGGGCGGGCTGCCGGTGGCCGACGCGGTGGGGCTCGCCTTCGCGGTGTCCGCGTCCTCGTTCTGCCCGCTGCTCGTCCTCGGCATCTGGTGGCGCCGGCTGACCCCGCCGGGCGCGCCGCCGGGATGCTCGTGGGCGGCGGCTCGGCCTTCGTCGCCGTCGCCGCGACGATGGCGGGGCTGCCCGTCACGGGCGGCCTGCACGCCCTGCTGGCCTGGCCCGCCCTGTGGTCGGTCCCGCTGGGCTTCCTCACCATGATCGTGGTGTCCCTGGCGACCCCGGGCCGCGTCCCGGCCGGTACGGCGTCGATCCTGGCCCGCTTCCATCTGCCGGAGGAGCTGCGGGCGGCGGAGGTCAAGGCATGAGCGGCTTCCTCGCGGGCCTGTGCATCGCGATCCTCCCCTGCCTCGCCGTCGGCTTCTGGCTGGGCCGGCGCACCGCCCGCCCGCAGAGCCTCGGCGACCTGGGCACCCCCGTCGAGCACGCCACCTTCCAGACCCTGCACACCGCCTCCCTCGCCGCCCCGCCCCTGCGGGCCGGCCTCACCGAGGAGACGGCCCGCAAGTCCGCCGGCCGGCTGCGCACCCTGCTCGGCACGGACGCCCTCTGCCTGACGGACCGCGAACAGCTCCTGGCCTGGGACGGCGTGGGCGCCCACCACCGTACGGAGATCATGGCCCGGCTGTCCGGCCCGCTGGACACCGGCCGCGGCGAGGCCTTCCCGCTCACCTGCGACGCCCCCGACTGCCCGCTCCGCTGGGCGGTGCTCACCCCGCTCACCGTCGACGACCGGGTGCACGGCGCCCTCGTCGTGTGCGCGCCCCGCGAGTCGGCCGTGCTGGTCCGGGCCGCGGGAGAGGTGGCCCGCTGGGTGAGCGTCCAACTGGAGCTGGCCGACCTCGACGACTCCCGCACCCGCCTCATCGAGGCCGAGATCAAAGCCCTGCGCGCCCAGATCTCCCCGCACTTCATCTTCAACTCGCTCGCCGTGATCGCCTCGTTCGTCCGCACCGACCCGGAGCGGGCCCGGGAGCTGCTCCTGGAGTTCGCCGACTTCACCCGCTACTCGTTCCGCCGGCACGGCGACTTCACCACCCTCGCCGACGAGCTGCACGCCATCGACCACTATCTGGCGCTGGTCCGGGCCCGCTTCGGCGACCGGCTCTCCGTCACCCTCCAGATAGCCCCGGAGGTCCTCCCGGTGGCCCTGCCCTTCCTCTGCCTCCAGCCACTGGTGGAGAACGCCGTCAAGCACGGCCTCGAGGGCAAGGCCGACAAGTGCCACATCCAGATCACCGCGCAGGACGCCGGCGCCGAGGCCCTGGTCGTCATCGAGGACGACGGCGCGGGCATGGACCCGGCCCTGCTGCGCCGCATCCTGGCCGGTGAGGTCAGCCCGTCCGGCGGCATCGGCCTGTCCAACGTCGACGACCGGCTCCGCCAGGTGTACGGCGACGACCACGGCCTCGTCATCGAGACCGCCCCCGGCGCGGGCATGAGGATCAGCGCCCGGCTGCCGAAGTACCAGCCGGGCGTCCACTCGGCGGCCCGCCTCACCCCGGGGTGAGCCGCCCGTCGCTCAGTCGCTCCTGTCGCTCACGTCGTGCGTGTGGCGACCATCGCGAGCGTGATCAGCCCGAGCACGACCCAGCCGAACCACAGCCAGCCGTTGCTGCCGAGCGCCACCGTGTAGGCGGTCACCACGACGAGGCCGCCGATGGTGAGCACCCCCATGGTCCTCGTGGAACCGTCCGCCGAACCGTTCATGGAACCGGGCATCGCGACACCCTCCTCCGGCACACCCCCCACAGGGTGTGTCCCCCTCCATGGTGCCCTGGTTCCGGTCCTTCAGCCCTGGCGAACGCTCAACGGCGTCCCGTCAACGGCGTCCGCTCAGCGAGGACAGGTAGGCGTTGTAGGCCTCCAGCTCCTTGTCACCGTCCCGGTCGGCGGCCCGGTCCTGGCGCTTGGCCTGCCGCTGCTCGGAGCCGTACCACTGGAACAGCAGCGCGATCAGCACCAGCACCGACGGGATCTCGCTGAACGCCCAGGCGATACCGCCGGCCGCGTTCTGGTCGGCCAGGGCGTCGATGCCGAGGGAGGCGGGCGGGTTCTCGAACGTCTTCACCATCGGCGTGGACGCCATCATCAGCGCGATGCCGAAGAACGCGTGGAACGGCATCCCGGCGAACAGCTCCAGCATGCGCATCAGGTAGCCGGGCCGGTTCGGCCCCGGGTCGACGCCCATGATCGGCCAGAAGAACACCACACCCACGGCGAGGAAGTGCACCATCATCGCCGCGTGCCCGAGGTCCGAACCCATCAGGAAGTCGAAGACAGGCGTGAAGTACAGCGCGTACAGACTCGCGATGAACAGCGGAATGGTGAACGCGGGGTGCGTGACGATCCGCATGTACCAGCTGTGCAGCAGCATCAGCAGCAGCTCACGCGGCCCCTTGCGGCCCTTGCCCGCGGTGGGCAGGGCGCGCAGCGCCAGGGTGACGGGGGCGCCGAGCAGGATCAGGATCGGCGACAGCATGCTGATCACCATGTGCTGCACCATGTGCACGCTGAACATGACCATGCCGTAGTCGTTCAGCTTCGTGCACATCACCAGCACGATCGTCAGCACGCCGACGACGTACGCCACCGTCCGCCCCGCGGACCACGCGTCCCCGCGCCGCCGCAGCCGGACGACACCCCACGCGTACAGCCCCAGCGCGGCCAGACAGGCGACGAGGAAGAACGGGTCCGGTGACCACTGAAGACCCCGCCCCAGCGTGAACGGCGGCAGATCCATGGTCATGCCGTGCCCGCTGTGATCCATCCGCCGGCTCCTGATTCGTGGGGGGTTGTACGGTTCCTGCGCCCCAAGACTAGAACCGCCCCCGGCGACTCATGTCACCGGGGGCGGACTCGGGGGGCACCCACCGGGAGCCCGGACGGCTACAGCACGCACTCCGCTTCGGCGTAGCGGTCCTCGGGCACCGTCTTCAGCGTTTCGACGGCCTCCGCCAGTTCCACCATCACGATGTCCGTCCCCCGCAGGGCCGTCATCCTGCCGAACTCGCCCCGGTGCACGGCCTCCACCGCGTGCCACCCGAACCGGGTGGCGAGCACACGGTCGTACGCGGTGGGCGTGCCACCCCGCTGGACATGCCCGAGGATCACCGGCCGGGCCTCCTTGCCGAGCCGCTGCTCCAGCTCGATGGAGAGCTGCCGGGCGATGCCGGCGAACCGCTCGTGCCCGTAGATGTCCTTGCCGCCCTCGTCGAAGGCCATGGAGCCGGGCGCCGGCTTGGCCCCCTCCGCCACGACGACGATGGCGAACCGCTTCCCCGCCTCGAACCGCTCGCCGACCCGCCGGGCCAGCTCCTCGATGTCGAAGGGGCGCTCCGGGACGACGATGGCGTGGGCGCCGGCCGCCATGCCGGAGTGCAGCGCTATCCAGCCGGTGTGCCGCCCCATGACCTCCACGACGAGGACCCGCTGATGGGACTCGGCGGTGGTCTTGAGCCGGTCGAGCGCCTCGGTGGCGACGCCCACGGCCGTGTCGAAGCCGAAGGTGACGTCGGTGACGGCGATGTCGTTGTCGATGGTCTTCGGCACGCCCACGATGGGCAGGCCGCTGTCCGACATCAGCCGGGCCGCCTTGAGCGTGCCCTCACCGCCGATCGGGATGACGGCGTCGAGGCCGAGTTCCTCGACGTGTCCCCGGGCCCGCTCCACGCCGTCCCGCAGCTGCGAGGGCTGGACGCGGGAGGAGCCGAGGATCGTGCCGCCGCGGGCGAGGATGCCGCCCACCGCGTCGAGGTCGAGCTTGAGGTAGTCGCATTCCAGGAGGCCCTTCCAGCCGTCCCGGAAGCCGATGACCTCGTCGCCGTGGTCCACGACGGCGCGGTGCACGACGGACCGGATGACGGCGTTCAGGCCGGGGCAGTCGCCGCCGGACGTGAGGACACCAATGCGCATAGCCCGAACAACCTTCTCCACGTGGGCCGGATCCGGACCGCGTTGTCCGGCTCGATCCCCGCCACCCTAGCGGCAGGAGGGGGCGGGGCCGAAGGACACGTCCGCCTGCTGGACGTGCCCGCTCACCTGTGCGGACGTACCGTCATCCGGGCTGCTGACGGCAACCCGAAGATCGGGTGAACACACAGGTCACGCGGGCTGTCCCGCCGGGCCTGCTAGGCGGGCTGCTGCGCGGACGCGATGCGCTCGTTTCGCAGGGCCTCGTACCAGCGGTCGTCGGTCGGCGGGAGCGCGTTCACATCGAGCGCCAGCTTCAGCAGCAGGTCCGCGATGAGCGGGTTGCGGGCCAGCACCGGACCGTGCATGTAGGTGCCGAAGACGGTGTCGTTGTACGCGCCCTCGGTGCCGTCGCCGGTGCCGTTGCCCTTGCCGATCTGGACGCGGGCGAGCGGGCGGGCGGTCGGGCCGAGATGGGTGATGCCCTGGTGGTTCTCGAAGCCGGTGAGCGAGGGCAGCCCGAGGCGCGGGTCGATGTCCGCGAGGACGTCGCCGACGCACCGCTCGCCCTCACCGCGGGTCGTGGTGACGTCCAGCAGGCCGAGGCCGGGCTCGCGCTGACCGAGGTCGTTGACGAACTCGTGGCCCAGGATCTGGTAGCCCGCGCACACCGCGAACACGATCGCGCCGTTCTGCACCGCCTGGTACAGGTGCCCGTCACGGCGCAGCCGCTCGGCGGCGAGCCGCTGCGGACGGTCCTCACCGCCGCCGATCAGGTAGATGTCCCCGGAGGTGGGGATCGGCTGGTCGCTGCGCACGTCCAGCCGGGCCACGTCGAGCCCGCGTTGCCGCGCCCGCCGCTCCACGACCAGGACGTTGCCCTGGTCGCCGTAGGTGCTGAGCAGGTCCGGGTAGATCCAGACGACCCGCAGTTGGTTGTCACTCATCACGTGAAGGTTCCTCGGGTCAGTTGCCGACGCGGCGGCGCAGGTCCTGGAAGGCGGTGTAGTTCGCGATGACCTCGATACGGCCGGGCGGCGCCAGCTGCACGGCCTGGTCGACGTTCTCGCACACCTGGAAGTGCTGGTTGGCGACCTCCAGGCGCACCGCGAGGTCCAGCTTGCGGTCGCCGACGACGAAGATCGGGTGGCCGGTCAGCCGGGTGTAGTCGACGTCCCACAGCCAGGAGGTGTCGGTGCCGTCGGCGCCGCGCGCGTTCACCGAGAGGATGACCGGCGTGGGCGGCGGATCGATCAGGCTGAACGTCTCGAGCCAGCCCGCCGGGTTCTTCGCCAGCAGCAGCCGCAGGTCGCGCTGCATGAACTGGACGACGTCGTAGCGTCCGGCGACGGCCTGCACCTGGTACATCCGCTCCAGCGCGACCTGCGGCGGCACGCCGAAGACGGCGGCGACGGCGGCCGAGGAGGCGGCGTTGGCCTTGTTGGCGCGGCCCGGCAGCTGGAGGTGGATCGGCCAGGCGGAGCCGTGCGGGTCGAGGACGTGGTCGCCGGAGAGCGCCCAGCTCGGCGTCGGCCGCCGGAAGCCGCACTCGCCGCAGAACCAGTCGTCGCCGGGGCGCTGCATGACACCGCCGCAGGACGGGCAGGACCAGGCGTCGTCCTTCCACATCTGCCCGGCTGCGACCCAGATCACGTTGGGGGAGGAGGACGCGGCCCACACCACCAGCGGGTCGTCCGCGTTGGCGATGACGACGGCCTTGGAACCGGCCAGTCCCTCGCGCCAGTTCTCGGCGAGCATGCGGGTCTCGGCGGCTCGGTCCAGCTGGTCGCGGGAGAGGTTGAGCAGCGCGATGCACTTGGGGGCGGTGTCGCGGGCGACACCGGCGAGGTACTTCTCGTCGACCTCGATCACGGCGTACTTGGCGTCCGAGCCGCCCGCGAGTGCCGAGGTGATGCCGGCGGGCATGTTCGCGCCGAGCGCGTTGGACACGACCGGGCCCGCGGCCCGCAGGGCCTCCGCGATGAGACGGGTGGTCGTGGTCTTGCCGTTGGTCGCCGAGACGAGGATGACGTCCAGGTTCTGGGCGAGCCGGGCAAGGAGGTCGGGGTCGAGCCTCAGCGCCACCCGGCCGCCGATCACCGAACCGCTGCCGCGTCCCGCGGCACGCGATGCCGCAGCGACCGCCTTGCCCGCGGTCACGGCGATCTTGGCCCGCGGCGTGAGCGGGTCCGAGTTGCCTGCCATCAGTTCTCGATCCTCCTTGCGTACGCGCCGCGCCTGAAGCCTGACGGCAACGTGGTAGGTGGTCAGCCTATCGAGATCCATTCGCAGGCCCGAATCCCGGCACCGTCTCACGCTGCGCACGGCATGCGCGTGTCAGAAAGGACCGTACCCTTGCCGCCATGCGACAAGGTTCCATCCCGGGCGCCCACGGGCGCGTCCGGCCCCTCACCCTGCTCGGCGATCCGGTCCTGCGGCAACCCTGCGCGGAGGTCACCGAGTTCGGTCCGGAACTGGCCCGCCTCGTCGAGGACCTCTTCGCCACGATGTACGCGGCGCGGGGCGTGGGCCTCGCCGCGAACCAGGTCGGGGAGTCCTTGCGGGTGTTCGTCTACGACTGCCCCGACGACGAGGACGTCCGCCACCTGGGCCATCTCGTGAACCCACGCCTGGTGGACGTGGACGGAGTGGTGATCCGCGGCCCGGAGGGCTGTCTGTCCCTGCCGGGCCTGGAAGCGGGGACGGAACGCCACGACCACGCGCTGGTCGAGGGTTTCACGGTGGCGGGCGAGCCGGTCACGGTCCACGGCACGGGATTCTTTGCCAGATGCTTGCAGCACGAGTGCGACCACCTGGAGGGGCGGGTGTACGCGGACCGCGTCCACGGCTGGCGCGGGAGACGGCTGATGCGCCAGGTGAGGCGGGCTCCCTGGAGCGGCTGAGCGGGCGTACCGGTGAGCGGAGGTACCCGTGCGCGGGGGCCCCGGTCAGAAGCCGGGACCGCCCACCTTGTCGCCCGCCGCCGCGAGGCGGCCCCACAGCAGGTCGGCGAGGCCGCGCACCAGCTCGGCGCGGGAGCAGGGCCGTTCGCCCAGCCACCAGTCCCCGGCCGCGTGCATCATCCCGACGATCCCGTGCCCCCAGACGCGGGCGAGCTGCTGGGTCCCGGGTCCGAGGTCCAGGCGCTCCTCGATGACCTGGGCCAGCTCCTCGCCCATCCGCCGCAGCACGGGAGCCGAGTGCTTGCCGACGTCGAAGCCCTGCTCGCCGGGGGCGCCGTCCGACGGGTGCATCAGGAAGCGGTAGACCTGAGGGCGGGCCTCGATGGCCGCGAGGTAGGTGTCCAGCGTGGCCTCGACCCGCTCCCGGCGCTCGGCGGGAGCGTCCAGCGCGGCCCGCAGCGAGGCGAGCAGCGCGTCGGTGTGCCGCTTGGCGAGAGCGGCGTAGAGTCCGCCCTTGTCGCCGAAGTGGCGGTAGAGGATCGGCTTGGTGATGCCGGCCTCCGCCGCGATGGCGTTCATGGAGGCCTGGGGCCCGTCTCGGAGCACCACTCTGTCGGCGGCCTCCAGCAGCTCGCGCCGTCGGCGGTCGGCGGACCTCTGCTGCTCGGTCCGCTGCGTGGTGTCCATGTGCTCTCCCCACCCGTGCTGATTCGGTGACGCCTGCGCAAACTAACACCTGACGGTGACTCGACATCGAACGGGCTGCCGAGCCGACCTCAGGAGTTGACTTTTCCTACCGACCGGTAACAGACTCGCGTTACCGCTAGTAACACGCACGTTCCGCCGCTGGAGGGGACATGGCCGAGTTCACCATGGAGCTCAACGACGAACAGAAGGAGGTCCGGGACTGGCTGCACGGCTTCGCGGCCGATGTCATCCGCCCCGCGGCCGCCGAATGGGACGAGCGTGAGGAGACTCCCTGGCCGGTCATCCAGGAGGCCGCGAAGGTGGGCATCTACTCCCTCGACTTCTACGCCCAGCAGTACTTCGACCCTACGGGTCTCGGCATCCCGATGGCGATGGAAGAGCTGTTCTGGGGAGACGCGGGCATCGCCCTCTCCATCGTCGGCACCGGCCTCGCCGCCGTCGGCGTCCTCGCCAACGGCACCGAGGAACAGATCGGCACCTGGATCCCCCAGATGTACGGCGACCCGGCCGACGTCAAGGTCGCCGCCTTCTGCTCCTCCGAGCCCGACGCCGGCTCCGACGTCGCCTCCATGCGCACCCGTGCCGTGTACGACGAGGCCAAGGACGAGTGGGTGATCAACGGCACGAAGACCTGGGCGACCAACGGCGGCATCGCCAACGTTCACGTGGTCGTCGCGGTCGTCGACCCCGACCTGGGCTCCAAGGGGCACGCCTCCTTCATCGTCCCGCCGGGCACGCCCGGTCTCGCCCAGGGCCAGAAGTTCAAGAAGCACGGCATCCGCGCCTCGCACACCGCCGAGGTGATCCTCGACAACGTGCGCGTTCCCGGCTCCTGCCTCCTCGGTGGCAAGCAGAAGCTCGACGAGCGGCTGGCACGGGCGCGCGAGCGGGCCAGGGCGGGCGGCGGTGAGAGGGTGAAGAACGCCGCGATGGCGACGTTCGAGGCCTCGCGGCCGGCGGTCGGCGCCATGGCCGTCGGTACGGCCCGCGCGGCGTACGAGGTCGCCCTGGACTACGCGAAGACGCGCGAGCAGTTCGGCCGCCCGATCATCGACAACCAGGGTGTCGCCTTCCAGCTCGCGGACATGCGCACGCAGATCGACGCGGCGCGGCTGCTGGTGTGGCGCGCGTCGTGGATGGCGGTCAACGGCCGGCCGTTCACCGCGGCCGAGGGCTCCATGTCCAAGCTGTACGCCAGCGAGACGGCGAAGACGGTGACGGCGCAGGCCGTCCAGATCCTCGGCGGCAACGGCTACACGCGGGAGTACCCGGTGGAGCGGATGCACCGCGACAGCGCGATCTACACGATCTTCGAGGGCACGAGCGAGATCCAGCGACTGGTGATCGCGCGGACCCTGTCGGGGATGCCGATCCGGTAGCCGCCGGAAGCGGGAACCATGCGAGGCGGTCCGCGGGTCGGCGGACCGCATCGCACGGTTCGCCGCGTTCCCGGACGCCTGGCGCCTGTCGTTTGGATCAGGTCGCAGGAAGTCGACGGCGCTGTTCAGTGCCGGTGAGCGGGGTCTGGTGCGTGCGGCTGCGAGGCGGAGGAGGGCGTCGACGCGGAGCGTCGGCAACCGACGACAACGCGGCGGATGCGCGTGCCGGACCCCGCGGCTGCGGCGTGATCCGAACGACCGGCCCTACGGCGCCCCGCCGCTGCTGTGCGCGATGCACGCCACATCGATGCGGTCGGCCAGCTTCGCGAGTTCGATGGTCAGCGCGGCGACCGTGTCCTCGTCCAGTCCCTCCGCCCCGGCCTCGACGAGATGCAGCCACCGGCCGCCCAACGTGCGGAGCAGCTTGCTCACGTCGGCCGCGGCCACCTGGAGGGTCCCGCGGTCATCGACGATCAGAGGCAGAGTCACTTCGCGGTTCACAACCGGGATCGTAGCCGCGCGGCGCTCACGCACCGTGCCAAACCGTGGTGATGTTGCAGAACTCCCGGATTCCGTGCCCGGACAGCTCACGCCCGTACCCGGACCGCTTCACCCCGCCGAACGGGAACGCCGGATGGGACGCGGTCATCCCGTTGACGTACACCCCGCCGGCCTCCAGATCCCGTACGAAACGGTCCACCTCGGCCGCCTCACGGGTCCATACGTTGGAACTCAGGCCGAAGGGGGAGTCGTTGGCGATGAGCACCGCCTCGTCCAGGTCGGCCGCCCGGTACAGGGTCGCCACCGGCCCGAAGGCCTCCTCGCGGTGGATGCGCATCTCGCGGTCGATGCCGGCGATGACGGTCGGCGGGTAGTACCAGCCGGGCCCGTCGGGACGTTCGCCCCCGCACAGCACCGTGGCGCCGCTGCGCCGGGCGTCGTCGACCAGTTCCTCCAGGTCGGCGCGGCCCCGCTCGCTCGCGAGGGGGCCGACCTCCGTCTCCTCCTCCAGCGGGTCGCCCACCTTCAGCGCCTTCATCCCTTCGGTGAAGCGTTCGGCGAAGCGGTCGTACACGTCCGAGTGGACGATGAACCGCTTGGCGGCGATGCACGACTGTCCGTTGTTCTGCACGCGCGCGGTCACCGCGACCTCGGCGGCCCGGTCGACGTCCGCGGAGGGCATGACGACGAAGGGGTCGCTGCCGCCCAGCTCCAGCACCGTCTTCTTGACCATCTCGCCGGCGGTGGAGGCGACCGCGCGGCCCGCGGGCTCGCTGCCGGTCAGGGTGGCCGCCCTGATCCGCTCGTCGCGCAGGATCTCGTCGACCGCGCCCGAGCCGATCAGCAGGGTCTGGAAGCAGCCCTCGGTGAAGCCGGCCCGGTGGAAGAGGTCCTCCAGGTAGAGGGCGGTCTGCGGGACGTTCGAGGCGTGCTTGAGCAGACCGACGTTGCCCGCCATCAGCGCGGGCGCGGCGAAGCGGACGACCTGCCACAGCGGGAAGTTCCACGGCATCACCGCGAGCACCGGGCCCAGCGGCCGGTAGCGGACCAGGGCGTGGAAGGCGCCGGAGTCCTTGACGTCCGACTCGGCGGGCCGCTCGTCGGCGAGGAGTTCCGCCGCGTGCTCGGCGTACCAACGCATCGCCTTGGCGCACTTCGCTGCCTCGGCGCGCGCCTGCTTCACCGGCTTGCCCATCTCGGTGGTCATCACCCGGGCGATCTCCGCCCCGTCCTCGTCGAGGAGGTCGGCGGCCCGGTTCAGCAGCCGGGCGCGGTCGGCGAACGCCGTCGTGCGGTACGTGCGGAACGTGGCCTCGGCGAGCCGGAGCCGGCGTTCGAGCTCCTCCTCGTCCATGGCCTCGTACGTCTTGAGCGTCTCGCCGTTCGCCGGGTTCACCGTCGCGATGGGCATGACCGACCTCCTGGAGTGCTGGCTGTGCTTCGACCTTCGCGCGTCGCGGTGGGCCCCGCAACGCGTGCGCGTCCGCTCAGCCCGAGTGCTCCGCCAGCCGGTCCAGAAACGCGGCCTGTGCCGTCACGATCAGCTCGCGCGCCCGGTCCAGCCCGTACCAGGCCACCCGGTCCAGTTCGGGGAACTCCCGCGTCCGCCCGGACCGCGGCGGCCATTCCATGACGAAGGTGCCGGGATCGATCACCGCCGGATCGAGGTCCGCCTCGATCGCCCAGGCCGTCACGGTCTTGCCGTTGGTCTGCCGGACCTCCCCCAGCCAGAACGCCTCACCGTCCGGCGGCGCCACCCCCAGCTCCTCCCGGAACTCGCGGCGGGCGGCCTCCCAGGCCGGCTCGTCGGGCTCGTACTCACCCTTCGGGACGGTCCAGGCACCGGCGTCCTTCTTCGCGAAGTACGGACCGCCCATGTGCCCCAGCAGCACCTCCGTACCGTCGGCGGTGTGCCGGAACAACAGCAGACCCGCGCTGCGCCGCGCCGTCACGGCCGAACCTCCGGGTGCGCGGCGAGCAGTGTCTCCACCGTGTCCGCCTCCTCCGGGCGCTTGTCCTCGCGGTAGCGGACCACGCGGGCGAAGCGGAGGGTGACGCCGGCCGGGTAGCGGGTGGAGCGCTGGAGGCCGTCGTAGGCGATCTCCACGACGAGTGCGGGCCGTACGGTCACCACCCAGCCGTCGTCCCCGACGGCCAGGTCCTGGAGGCGGTCGGTCTGCCAGGTCAGCATGGCGTCGGTCATGCCCTTGAAGGTCTTGCCGAGCATGGCGAAGCCGCCGTCGGCGGTGCGGGCGCCGAGGTGGAGGTTGGACAGCTTGCCGGTGCGCCGGCCGTGGCCCCACTCGGCGGCCAGGACCACCAGGTCGAGCGTGTGGACGGGCTTGAACTTCAGCCAGGACGCGCCGCGCCTGCCCGCGCTGTAGGGGGCGTCGAGGGACTTCACGACCACGCCCTCATGCCCCCGGGCCAGCGTTTCCTCCAGGAAGTCCTCGGCCGCCTGGAGGTCCGCCTCGCCCGCCAGAACCGTCCGGCGCACCCGCGTCGGCTCGGGCACCAGCCGGGCCAGCTCCGTGTGCCGCTCGAAGAAGGGCAGGTCGAGCAGGTCCCGGCCGTCCACCGACAGCGCGTCGAAGAAGACGGGGGAGACGGGGACCGCCGCGGCGGCCGTGGCCACGTCCACCCGGGAGCCGACGCGGCCCGCCGTCTCCTGGAAGGAACGGGGCCGGCCGGAGTCGTCGAGGGCGATGACCTCGCCGTCCAGGATGAACCGCTCGCCGTTCAACTCCATCGCCGCCGAGGTGAGTTCGGGCAACCGGTCGGTGATGTCCTCGAGGGTGCGGGTGTAGACCCGTACGGTGTCGCCGTCCCGGTGGACCTGGACGCGGATGCCGTCCAGCTTCTCCTCCACCGCGCAGGCGCCCAGCTTGCCGACGGCCTCCGCCACGGAGGACGCGGTGTGCGCGAGCATCGGCAGGACCGGGCGGCCGACGGTGAGCCGGAACCGTTCCAGTGCCGGCGGCCCGTCCCTGAGCAGTGCCTGGGCCACCGTCTGGAGCGAGCCGGCCAGCATCACCGCCCGCCGCACGTCCGCCGGGGGAGCGGCGGTCGCCTCCGCGAGGCCCTCCACCGCCACCGCGTCCAGGGCGCCCTGCCGGACCTCGCCGGTGATCAGGGCGATCAGGAAGCGCTGCTCGTCCTCGGTCGCCGAGCCCATCAACTCACCCACCAGCCGGGCCCGTTCGGCCTGCGAGCCGGGGCCCGACAACCCGCCCAGCGCGGTGAGCCGGGCGTCCACCTCGCGCACGGTGAGCGTCGGCTCGGCGGCCGGGGCGACCGGGCGGCTCAGCACCTTCCAGCCGACGCCGAGCCGCCCCTGCGGGAGCCGTCCGGCCAGATACGGGATCACGATCGGCACGTCCTCCGCCTCCGCGTCCCGGAACAGGGCGGCGAGCAGGGCGATCTTGCGGGAGCGCGCCGAGGTGGCGGCGACCTCCCGGGACACATCGGCGAGCCGGGTCAACAGCATGCAGCCATGGTGCAACGCCGACGGGACGACTACACCTGGACCGACGACCGCACCTGGACGGCGGCGTCGAGATCACCCATCAGCAGTTCCGCGTTGATCGCGGCGCCCGCCCGGTAGCCGCGGCTCGCCGCGTTGACCACCTGCTCGGCGAAGCCGGAGGCGTTGCCCGCCGCCCACAGGCCCGGCACGGTGGTCAGGCCCCGGCCGTCCACCACGGGATAGACGCCGAAGGGTGTCTCGGTCATCTCGGCGCCCAGCCGCGCCAGGAGGTCGGTCCGCGGCACCGCCCTGGGTGCCACGAACAGCGCCTCGCGGGCGTGCACGGTCCCGTCTCCCAGGCGGACGCCGGTGAGCCGGTCCTCCTCGACGACCAGCCCGGCCACCTCGCCGGGGACCACCTGGACACCGGCCGCGGCGAGCCGGCGCAGATCCTCGTCGGACAGCTCCGCCTCGGTGACCGTGTGCAGGAACAGCGTCACGTCCTTCGACCACTGGGTCACGATCAGCGCCTGGTGCACGCTCGTCGGGCTGGTGGCGAGCACCCCGAAGGCCTGGTCGCGGACCTCCCAGCCGTGGCAGTACGGGCAGTGCAGGACGTCCCGCCCGAACCGCTCGGCGAGGCCCCCGACCGGGGGCAGCTCGTCCCTGAGGCCGGTGGCGACGACGAGCTGCCGGGCCCGCACGGTCCGCCCGCCCGCGAGCGTCACCGTGAAACCCTCGTCCCGCACGGCGTCGACCGCCCGGTCCCGGACCAACTCCACGCCGTACCGGGCGATCTCCTCCCGTCCGGTCGCCAGGAACTCGGCCGGGGACATGCCGTCCCGCGACAGGTAGCCCTGCATGTGGGCGGCGGGCGCGTTGCGCGGCTCGCCCGCGTCCACGACCAGGGTGCGGCGCCGGGCCCGGCCCAGCACCAGGCCCGCGGACAGGCCCGCGGCGCCGCCGCCGACGACGATCACTTCATAGCTGTCCGCACGCGCGGTGTTCTCGGTCATGTCTGACCACCTCCACGTCCGACCGTCGCGCGACCACTGCCGCATTGACAAACACGTTTGCCGAAACTGCAATGGGTCCATGAACGACGACGGCAGGGCCGAGGGCGCGGGCGACGGCATCGACGACGACATGGACACGGTGCTCGCCGAGGTCGGGCCCCGGCTGCGCCGGATCCGCAAGGAGCGCGGCGCCACGCTGGCGGGGCTCTCCGAGGCGACCGGCATCTCGGTGAGCACCCTGTCCCGGCTGGAGTCGGGACTGCGCAAGCCCAGCCTGGAGCTGCTGTTGCCGATCGCGCGGGCCCACGAGGTGGCGCTCGACGAACTGGTGGGCGCCCCCTCGGTGCGCGACCCGCGGGTCCGGGCGCAGCCGATCGTCCGTTACGGCCGCACCCACTGGCCGCTGACCCGCCAGCCCGGCGGCCTCCAGGCGTTCAAGGTGCTCGAACCGCAGCGCACGCTCGACCCGGACCCGCGCACGCACGAGGGATACGAGTGGCTGTACGTGCTGTCCGGGCGGCTGCGCCTGGTGCTGGGCGAGCACGACGTGGTGCTGTCGGCGGGGGAGGCCGCCGAGTTCGACACGCGGGTGCCGCACTGGTTCGGGTCGACGGGGGAGGGGCCGGTGGAGTTCCTCAGCCTGTTCGGGCCGCAGGGGGAGCGGATGCACGTGCGAGCGCGGCCCAAGGGAGCGTGACGCATCCGACGCGCACGGCGCGGGGCTCTTGCCCGCCGACTGTTCCCTGATTGGCAAGCGACCGCTTAGTATGCGATCGACCCCGGTCAGACGACGTAGTCCGTGGAGGCTCCGCATGCAGGCATGGCAGGTGCACGAGAACGGTGAGCCGAGCGAGGTGATGCGGCTCTCGGACGTCGAGCGGCCCACGCCGGGCGACGGCCAGATCCTGCTCAGGGTGCGCGCCGCGAACATCAACTTCCCGGACGCGCTGATGGTCCGCGGCCACTACCAGGTCAGGCCGCCGCTGCCGTTCACGCCGGGCGTGGAGATCTGCGGCGAGACCGAGGACGGCCGCCGCGTGATCGCCACCCCGGCGCTGCCCCACGGCGGATTCGCCGAGTACGCCGTCGCGGACGCCGCCGCTGTGCTGCCCGCTCCGGACTCGCTGGACGACGCCGAGCCGCCGCGCTGCACATCGGCTACCAGACGGGCTGGTTCGGCCTGCACCGCCGGGCCCGCCTGGAGGCCGGTGAGACGCTCCTCGTGCACGCCGCGGCGGGTGGGGTCGGCAGCGCCGCCGTACAGCTCGGCAAGGCCGCCGGCGCCACCGTGATCGGGGTCGTCGGCGGGTCCGACAAGGCGGCCGTCGCCCGCGAGCTGGGCTGCGACGTGGTGGTCGACCGGCGCGCCGAGGACGTGGTCGGCGCCGTCAAGGAGGCCACCGGCGGCCGGGGCGCCGACGTGATCTACGACCCGGTCGGCGGCGAGGCCTACACCCAGTCCACCAAGGTCGTCGCCTTCGAGGGCCGGATCGTGGTCGTCGGCTTCGCGAGCGGGACGATCCCCAGCCCCGCGCTCAACCACGCCCTGGTGAAGAACTACTCGATCCTCGGCCTGCACTGGGGCCTGTACAACACCAGGAACCCGAAGCTGGTCCAGCACTGCCACGAGCAGCTCACCGACCTGGCCGCCCGTGGCGCGATTCTGCCGCTGGTGAGCGAGCGCGTACCGCTGGACGGGGCCGCCGCCGCCGTCCAGCGGGTCGCCGACGGTGTCACCACCGGCCGGGTCGCCGTCGTACCGCAGAACGGAGCCGCCGTATGATCGACGCAGCCGAACTCCGGCGCCGCACAGCCGAGTTGCTGGCCGCGCACCCGCCGGCCGGCACCGACCGACTCGACTTCCTCAAGGCCCGCTTCGACGCCGGCCTGGCCTGGGTGCACTACCCCGAGGGGCTCGGCGGACTCGGTGCCCCGCGCTCCCTCCAGGCCGTCGTGGACGCCGAGCTGGAGGCCGCGGGCGCCCCCGACAACGATCCCCGGCGCATCGGCATCGGCCTGGGCATGGCCGCGCCGACGATCCTCCAGTACGGCACCGAGGAGCAGAAGCGGCGCTTCCTGCGGCCCCTGTGGACGGGCGAGGAGGTCTGGTGCCAGCTGTTCAGCGAGCCCGGCGCCGGCTCCGACCTGGCCGCCCTCGGCACCCGGGCCGTCCAGGAGGGCGAGGACTGGATCGTCGACGGGCAGAAGGTGTGGACGTCCAGCGCCCATGTCGCCCGCTGGGCCATCCTCATCGCCCGCACCGACCCGCACGTGCCCAAGCACCGCGGCATCACGTACTTCGTGTGCGACATGACCGACCCCGGCGTCGAGGTCCGACCGCTGCGGCAGATCACCGGCGAGGCCGAGTTCAACGAGGTCTTCCTCACCGGCGTCCGCATCCCCGACGCCCACCGCCTCGGCGAGGTCGGCGACGGCTGGCGGGTCGCGCAGACCACGCTCAACAACGAACGCGTCGCCATCGGCGGCATGCGGCTGCCCCGCGAGGGCGGCATGATCGGCCCCGCCGCCAGGACCTGGCGCGAGCGTCCCGACCTGCGCACCCACGACCTGCACCAGCGGCTGCTGAAGCTGTGGGTGGAGGCCGAGGTCTCCCGCCTCACCGCCGAGCGGTTGCGCCAGCAACTCGTCGCCGGCCAGCCCGGACCCGAGGGCGCCGGCATGAAGCTCGCCTTCGCCCGCCTCAACCAGGAGATCAGTGGCCTGGAGGTGGAACTCCTGGGCGAGGGGGGCCTGTTGTACGACGACTGGACCATGCGCCGGCCCGACCACGTCGACTTCACCGGCCGCGAGGCGGGTTACCGCTACCTGCGTTCCAAGGGCAACAGCATCGAGGGCGGGACCACCGAGGTCCTGCTGAACATCGTCGCCGAGCGCGTCCTGGGGCTGCCCACCGAGCCGCGCACCGACAAGGACGTCGCCTGGAAGGACCTGGCCCGATGACGGATCTGCTCTACACCGAGGAGGAAGAGGCGCTCCGCGCCGCGGTCCGCGATCTGCTCGGCGACCACTCCGACGCGGCCGGCGTGATCGCCCGCACCGAGTCGGACGCCCCGCACGACCTCCGGCTGTGGAGGGCCCTCACCGACAAGATGGGCCTCGCCGGGCTGCTGGTGTCCGAGGAACTGGGCGGCCAGGGCGCCACCCACCGGGAGGCCGCCGTCGTCCTCGAGGAACTGGGCCGCGCGGTCGCCCCCGTTCCGTACCTGACGAGCGCGGTCGTCGCCACCGAGGCGCTGCTCGCCTTCCCCCGCTCCGGGCTCGGCTCGAGTGGGGAGACCTCCCTCGCCGACGACCTGCTCGGCCGGCTGTCGCAGGGCACGACGGTCGCCGCCCTCGCCGTCGGGCTGCACACCGCGCCGGGCGCCGCCTTCCCGGCCGTACGGCTGGAGGACGGCACCCTGCACGGGGAGCTGACCGGCATCGCCGACGCGGCCTTCGCCGGCCTGCTGCTCGTGCCCGCGGACGACGGCGGGCTGTACGCGGTCGACGCCGCCGCCGCGACCGTCACCCCGCAGGTCTCCCTCGACCTGACCCGGCCGCTCGCCACCGTCACCTCGCCGGGGCGACCGGCCACCGGCTCGGAGACGCCGCACCGGCCGTGCGCCGGGCCCTGCGCGCAGGTGCCGGACTGCTCGCCTCCGAGCAACTCGGCGTCGCGGAATGGGCGTTGACCGAGACCGTGCGCTATCTGAAGGACCGAAAGCAGTTCAACCGGCCCGTCGGCGGCTTCCAGGCGCTCAAGCACCGGCTGGCCCAGCTGTGGCTGGAGGTCGTCAATCTGCGGGCCGCCGCCCGAGGCGCGGCGGACGCGCTCACCACCGGCGAGGACATCGACGTGGCGGTCGCCGTGGCCCAGGCGTACGCGGCGTCCGTCGCCGTCCACGCCGCCGAGGAGGCGGTCCAGTTGCACGGCGGCCTCGGGATGACCTGGGAGCACCCGGCCCATCTGTACCTGAAGCGCGCGAAGGCCGACTCGATCGCCTACGGCACGGCTGGCGCCCACCGCGACGCCCTGGCCGAACTCGTCGACCTGCGGGCTCCCTGACGGTCCCTCGGTGAAGCCCGCCCCACCTGGGGCGGGCTTTTCCGTGCGCTCGCGCGGAAGGAGTGAACACCCGACGGCAGTCCGGCCAACTACTGGCATGTACAGGTTCATCGCGGCCCGGCCGGACTCATACTCCCTGTGGTTCAGACCCGTCCCACAGGGAGGCAGAGCATGGCCCTCATCACCCGCCGCAGAGCCCTCACCACGGTCGGCGCCGCCCTCACGGCAGTGCTCGCGCCGCCCGCCGGCAGCGCCTTCGCCGGTGAACACAAGCACCGCCCGCGACCGTTGTGGCACGCCCACGCCCACAACGACTACGAGCACCCCCGCCCCCTGTTCGACGCCCTGGACCACCGCTTCGGCAGCGTCGAGGCCGACATCTTCCTCGTCGGCGGCCAACTGCTCGTCGCGCACGACCCGGTGGACCTCGACCCCGCCCGCACCCTCGAGTCCCTCTACCTCGCCCCGCTCGCCGCCCGGGTGAAGGCCAACGGCGGTACCGTCCACCCGCGTTCGCGCACCCCGCTGCAACTGCTGATCGACATCAAGTCCGAGGGCGCGTCGACGTATCTCGAACTCGACCGTCAACTGCGCCGCTACAAGCACCTCTTCACCACCTACGACCACGGCCGGGTGCGCCGCGGCCCGGTCACCGCCGTCGTCTCCGGCGACCGCGCGGCCCGGGTGCCGATGACGGCACAGACCGTCCGCCGCGCCTTCTACGACGGCCGCCTCGCCGACCTCGGCCGCACCGACGGCTCCTTCGCCTCCCTGATCAGCGACAACTGGACGCTCAACTTCACCTGGCTCGGCGTCGGAGCCTTCCCCGAGGCGGAGCGGCAGAAGCTGCGCGCCATCGTCCGGGAGGCGCACGACCGCGGCCAGAAGGTGCGCTTCTGGGCCACGCCGGACCTGGCGGGCCCCGCCCGGGACGCGTTGTGGGGCGAACTGCTCGACGCCGGTGTCGACTACCTCAACACCGACGACCTGGCCGGCCTGGAGGCCTTCCTCGACGCCCGCGGGACGGCGTAACCCGGGACCGATCGCCGGGCCGGTCGCCCCCGTGACCGGGGCCGTCAGCCCGGCCGGTCGCGCCCGTGACCGGGACCGTCAGCCCGGCCGGTTGCCCCGCGGGTTCCGCGACCGATTCGGGAACCACTCGTTCGGAGGACAGGTCAGCCGCACGGACGAACCCTCCGCTACGCCACACTTGCGGCCGAATGCCGCGAAAGCGGACGTGGCGGAGGAGGTTGACGTGGCCGTTTCCATTTCCGTGGTGCTGTTGCTGCTGATCCTGGCGGTGATCTTCCTGCGCAGCGGCGGGCTGAAGGTCTCGCACGCGCTGGTCTGCCTGCTGCTCGGCTTCTTCCTGGCCGGCACGAGCATGGCCCCCACCATCCACAGCGGCCTCACGGCGACCGCCGACCTCGTCAGCAGTCTGCGGCCGTGAGGCCCCCGCGGAGTCACCGGCCGAACGGCCCCCCGCGGGCACGGGTCACCGGGTGAACACCCCGATGCCGTTCGGCACGGCACGTTCCGTGCCGTCGGACGGGTGGTTGCGCACCGACACCTTGGCCGCGCCCGGCGCGCGGGCCACCAGGGTCGAGGAACCGCCGCCGTCCAGACTGAAGCCCTCGGTCGCACCGAGGCTCCTGAGGGCGGCCGCGACCTCGGCGATGGTCAGCCCGCTGCGGTACGCGGGCGCGCCGTCGACCGCGAACAGCAGCACGCGCCGTCCGCCGTTCGCGATGCCCACCGCGGTGCGTACCGCCGAGGTCCGCGTGTCGAGGCCCGGCAGCGGCTTCCCGCCGGTGAGCACCGGGTAGCCGCCCAGGGCGAAGCGGTAGGCGCGCTGCGAGGCGGCCGCCAGGCCGTACCGCACCGCCACCCGATCCCCCTTGACCAGGGTCTTCAGGTACTGCGCGCCCGCCTCCCGGCCGACGAGCACCGTCGTGCCCGCCGCGATGGTGCCGCTGCCCGGCGTGGCCGACGCCGACACCACCCGGCCCTGTTCCACCGTCACCTCGTACGTTCTCGTGCTGCACGGCGCGGCCCGTTCGCTGTCGGTGCCGCAGGCGGCCCGCGCCCGCGAGACGCCGCCCCAGTCGGACGTGTACGCGCGACGGAGTTCTCCGCCAGCGCGTACTGGTTGAGCCCGCGCAGCGCAACCGCCGGCCGAGGCTGGTGACCGTGCCGGTCAGGGCCAGGCTGTCCAGCCGGGCCCGCCCGTCAGCACTCACCCCGAGCACGTCGTCGGTGTCCGTGCCCGGCGGCAGTTCGGGGCCGAACCGCTGACCCGTCGGGACGGCGGCCTTGAGCACCCTGCCGTTCGCGATCGCCGGACCCACGCTCGCGCCGGTCGCGGCGACGCCCGGATGCTGCGTCTCGGTGATGTTGAAGAAGTCGCCGTTGACGCCGGCGACGGCCTTCTGGGCGGTGGCCTGCCGGGTGATGGTGGCGCGGGACGCGACCTTCCCCGGATGCAGCAGGCCCAGACGTACGCGGGTGTTGGTCAGGTCGACGGCGATCACGTGCGCGTGCGTCACGCCGGCCCCCGCCGTCAGGTCGTACTGCCGGTACACCACGCCGGCCGCGAGGGTGGTCCCCGTCGCCGCGCCGGCCGGTGCCGCCACCGTCAGGGCCGCACCGGCCAGCGTGCCGAGTGCCGTGAGAAGCGTCAGCGACGCTCTGCGCGTGCGGGACCGTCCTTGACTCGGTGTCACATACCCCCCTGGTCTCGTGTAGGCGGCAACTTTCTCACGCAGTCGGGGGAGGACTGCGGCGAGGCGGGCGTCAACACCACGAGAACGGGTGAGAAAAGGCACGAATCCGGGTGTTGTCCCGTCAGTCCGGGTCCTACGGTGCCCGGTTACGTGCTAGCCGGTCCGCTCCACGGACACCGGCGCGGCGAAGCAGCGCAGGGAAACCACCTGGTCGGGGCCCCATCGCTGGTCCACGAGGCCCAGGTCCTGCCAGCCGAGCCGGGCGTAGAAGACCGCGGCCGGGTCGGCGGCCACCACGTCGAGCACCGGGTGCAGCCCGCGCGACCGGGCCTCCCCGACGGCCCGCTCCATGAGGGCCGCCCCGCCGCCGAGTCCGCGCGCCTCGGGCGCCACGAACAGCCGGTTGACACAGACCGCCGGCACGGTGCCGCCGCGGGCGGCCCACAACCGCGGCGCGGCGTCGCCGTCCTCGCCCCGGCACAGCGCCGCGTGCCCGACGATCCGTCCGTCCCGCTCTGCCACCCAGGCCGCCAGGAGAAGCGGCGGGCTGAGCCAGGCGGCGGGCTGGGCGGGCCAGTCGACGGGGTAGCCGCTGTGCGCGTGCACCAGCGCGAGGGCGCTCACACAGGCGTCCAGGTCGGCCGGCGTACGGGGCCGGATGGTGAGGGCGGGGGATGCGGAGGGGGCGGAGGTCACCGCCGTATGCAAGCACGGAGCCGCGCTCCGGAGCCACGCGTCCGCGGGCGACGGCGTGGAGCGAGCGGCTGTCGACGGCTCATCCGCGAGCGCGGAGGTACGCCTCCAGTTCGGCCGCCCCGGTCAGCATCGCCCGGCCGCGGGCGGACAGCCGGGCACGCCAGTCGGTCAACGCGGCCTCCAGCGGCTGGAGGCCGCCGGCCGACCGCACCTGGGCGATCAGCGGGGCGATCTGCTCCAACGGATAGCCGCCGCGCCGGAGTTGGCGGGCCAGTCGGGCGTCCCGTACGTCGGCCTCGTCGAAGACGCGGTACCCGGTCCGGGGGTCGCGGCGGGGGAGCACCAGCCCGGCGCGCTCCCACTTGCGGAGCGTGGCGGAGCGGACGCCGAGCTGGTGCGCCAGCGGCCCGATGAAGGTGCCGGACGGTGTGTTCCGGACGAAGGCGTCGGACGGTGTCTTCCGGGCGAAGGCGTCGGACGGTGCCTTCCGGGCGGAGGTGCCCGGCGGCGAGGACCGCGTGGTGTCGGGTTCCAGGTCACGCAGGGCGTTCTCCACGGCCCGGAGGGTCCGCCGGTCCTCCAGGAGCTGGGCGTGGCTCTCGTCGACGAGGTGGAACGCCTCGTCGTTCGCGCCCTCGTTCACCGCCCGCATGATCGATGCCGCCGTCCGGTGGCCGTGGCCGGGCACCAGGGCGAGGAAGGCGCCCAGGGCCCGCGCGTGGAGCGGCGTGTAGGCGCGGTAGCCGTGGGCGGTGCGCTCGGCGGCCGGGAGGATGCCGGCCTCCTCGTAGTTCCTGACCGCCTGGGTGGACAGACCGTGCGCGCGAGCCAGGTCGACCGGCCTGAGCCGCTCACTGCTTTGAAGGTTCCGCCCCATGACTCCGCCGAAGTCGCGCGAAAGTTTCCACCGAAGGTTCAAAGATAGCGTTGAAGCCATGGTTACCGACATCAAGGACACCGTGCGGGCCGTCGAGGCCGCCGCCGTCAGGGAGCTGCTCCCGGCCCTGCCCCGGCTGCTCGCCCTGGGCGAGCCCACCCACGGCGAGGACACGCTCCTCGAACTGCGCAACGACCTCTTCCGGCAGCTCGTCGAGCAGGAGGGCTACCGGACGATCGCCATCGAGAGCGACTGCGTGACGGGCCTGCTCGTGGACGAGTACGTCACCTCCGGCACGGGCACCCTCGACGAGGTCATGGAACGCGGGTTCAGCCACGGCTGGGGCACCTCCGCGGCCAACCGCGCACTCGTGCGCTGGATGCGCGCCCACAACGAAGGCAGGCCCGCGTCCGGACAGGTCCGCTTCGCCGGCTTCGACGGCCCCTTGGAGACGGCCGCCGCCGCGAGCCCCCGGCAGTCCCTCACCGCCCTGCACGGCTACCTCGCGGCCCGCGTGGACCCGGACCTCCTGCCCTGCACCGCGGAGACACTCGACCACCTCCTCGGCTCCGACGACCGGTGGACCGAGCCCGGCGCGATGTGGGACCCGGCCCGGTCCGTCGGGAGGTCGGCGCAGGCCAGGGAACTGCGGCTGCTGGCCGACGACATGGTGGCGCTGTCGGACGCGCAGACACCGCACCTGATCGCGGCGGACTCGCGGGACGAACGGGACCGGGCGCGTCTGTACGGGCGTACGGCCACCGGCCTGCTGCGCTACCACTACTGGATGGCCGACCCCTCACCGAGCCGGCTGAGCCGGCTGGTCGGCCTGCGGGACCTGATGATGGCCGAGAACCTCCTCGCCCTCGCCGAACGGGGCCGGGTACTGGTGCACGCCCACAACTCCCATCTCCAGCGGGAGAAGAGCACGGTGCGGATGGGCGGGATGCCGCTGGAGTGGTGGAGTGCGGGCGCGATCGTGAACGCCCGCCTGGGCGACGAGTACGCCTTCCTGGCCACGGCCCTCGGTACGATCCGGCACCAGGGAGTGGACACCCCGGGGCCGGACACGGTCGAAGGGCTCCTGTACGCGCTGCCGGAGGACCGCTGCCTCGTCGACGCCGCCCGGCTGGCCGCCGCCCTCGGCGACACCCGTCCCGCGCCCCGCGTCTCCCCCTGGTTCGGCTACGCCCCGCTGGATCCGGCCCACCTGGCGGACAGTGACGGCCTCGTGTTCGTCAAGGACGCCCTGACGGTGGGGGACCGGACCGACGAGGCTCGCCGCGGTGTGGTGCGCTGACCTTCCTGTCAGCGCACCGGGTGCTTGCTCATGATGGACACCCGGTTGAAGGCGTTGATGGTGACCGCCACCCAGACCACCGCCGAGATCTGGTCCTCGGTGAGGGCCTCCCGGGCGTCGGTGTACGCGGCCTCCTGCGCGGCGGCGTCGGCCGGGAGGGTGGTCGCCTCCGCCAGCGCCAGGGCGGCGCGCTCGAGCGGGCTGAACAGCTGGGTGTCCCGCCAGGCGGCGAGCACGCCCAGCCGCCGGGGCGAGTCGCCCGCGCGCAGGGCGGCCTTGGTGTGCAGGTCGAGGCAGAAGGCGCAGCCGTTGAGCTGCGAGACACGCAGATTGACGAGTTCGATGACGGTGCGCTCCAGGCCCGCCTCGGCGGCTGTCGCGCGCACGGCCTCGGAGGTCTGGAGGAGTGCGTGGTAGGCCTTGGGGCTCTGCTTGTCGATGAAGATCCGTCGAGTCATAGTTGAATATCAAACATTCTTGAGGGGTCTGGGGCGGACCGGGCGAGAGGTGGGCACAGTGAGCAAGGACGAGGCTCTCACCCCCGCGTGACGTGCCGCCGGGCGGCCCCGGGCGATGACCGTGCGGCGGACGACACAGCGGCGCTGACCTTGGCCGGGCGTGCGGGCCGCGTCGCCAGGGGCGTCATCGTCGGGGGAGTGGCAGGCCACGTCGGTGGGCCCCCGGCCCTCTGCCGACCGCTGGCTGCGCGTCCACCGGGGCCGCACCGCCCGCCCCCGCCCTCGCCTGGTGTGCCACGGTCTGGTGTGCCACCGCCTGGTGTGCCACCGCCTGGTGTGCCTCCCGCACGCCGGCGGCACAGCTCGGCTGTTCCCCGGCGGGCCGGGCGGCCTGCCCGAGGACGTCCAACTCCTCGCCGTGCGCTGTCCGGCCTCGCCCGAAGGGCGTTGTCAGTGGTGGGAGGCAGGATGACGGGTATGACGACACCTGCCGCACACATCGTGGACGCCGCCGCCTACGCGCAGGCGGTCGAGGACGCCGTGCAGGCGTCCGCCGCCTACTACACCGGGGGCACCTCGGTGCTGGACGACGACGCCTACGACCGGCTGGTGCGGGGTGTCGCGGCCTGGGAGGCCGCTCATCCCGAGGACGTACTGCCCGAATCGCCGACCGGCAAGGTGGCCGGCGGCGCCGTGGAGGGCGACGTCCCGCACACGGTCGCGATGCTCAGCCTGGACAACGTGTTCTCGCCGGAGGAGTTCACCGCCTGGGCCGCGTCACTGGCCGGGCGCGTCGGCCACGAGGCGGAGCGGTACAGCGTCGAACCGAAGCTGGACGGCCTCGCGATCGCGGCCCGCTACACCGGGGGCCGTCTGACCCGGCTGATCACGCGGGGCGACGGGACGGCCGGCGAGGACGTCACGCATGCCGCCGGCACCGTCGAGGGCCTGCCCGAGCGGCTGACCGAGCCGGTCACCGTGGAGGTGCGTGGCGAAGTCCTCATGACGACCGCCCAGTTCGAGCACGCCAACGAAGTCCGCACCGCGCACGGCGGCCAGCCCTTCGCCAACCCGCGCAACGCCGCCGCGGGCACCCTGCGCGCCAAGGACCGCGCCTACACCGTGCCGATGACCTTCTTCGGTTACGGGCTGCTGCCCCTCACCGACACCGAGCCGGGCCTCGCCGCCGCCCTCGGCGAGGCCGCGCACAGCGACCTGATGGCCCGCGCCGCGGGGCTCGGCGTGAACACGACCGCCGCGACGGCCGTGCCCGGCGTCACCGCGGACACCGTGGAGGACGTCCTCGCCCGGGTGCGGGAGATCGCCGCACTGCGCCCCGCGCTGCCGTTCGGGATCGACGGGATCGTCGTCAAGGCCGATCTGGCCGCCGACCAGCAGGCCGCCGGATCCGGCTCCAGAGCCCCGCGCTGGGCGATCGCCTACAAGCTGCCGGCCGTCGAGAAGATCACCCGGCTCCTGGAGGTGGAGTGGAACGTGGGCCGCACCGGCATCATCGCGCCCCGGGCCGTCCTCGCCCCGGTGGAGATCGACGGCTCCACCATCACCTACGCCACCCTCCACAATCCGGCCGACATCACCCGCCGCGACCTGCGCCTCGGCGACCACGTCATGGTGCACCGGGCCGGTGACGTCATCCCCCGCATCGAGGCGCCGGTCGCCCACCTGCGCACCGGCGCGGAACAGCCGATCGTCTTCCCCGAGGCCTGCCCGCGCTGCGGATCGGCCATCGACACCGGCGAGCAGCGCTGGCGCTGCGAGAACGGCCGCAACTGCCACCTCGTCGCCTCCCTCTCCTACGCAGCCGGTCGCGACCAGCTCGACATCGAGGGCCTCGGCCACACCCGCGTCGTGCAACTCGTCGAGGCGGGCCTGGTCGCCGATCTCGCCGACCTGTTCACCCTCACCCGTGAGCAGCTCCTCGGCCTGGACCGGATGGGCGAGACCAGCACCGACAAACTCCTCGCCGCGCTCGCCACGGCCAAGGGCCGACCGCTGGCGCGGGTGCTGTGCGCGCTCGGCGTGCGCGGTACCGGGCGCTCCATGTCCCGCCGTATCGCACGCCACTTCGCCACCATGGACCATCTGCGCGCCGCCGACGCGGAAGCGATCCGGCGGGTGGACGGCATCGGCACCGAGAAGGCCCCGTCCATCGTGGCGGAGCTGGCCGAACTCGCCCCGCTCATCGACAAGCTGGCCGCGGCGGGCGTCAACATGACCGAGCCCGGCGCCACGCCGCCCGCCCCCGCGGCCGAGGAGACCGCCGAACCCGCCGAACCCGCCCAGGTCGGCGAGTCCCCCGCGTCGGCCGGCGGGCCGCTGGCCGGGATGACGGTGGTGGTCACCGGTGCGATGACGGGCCCGCTGGAGAAGCTCAGCCGCAACGAGATGAACGAACTCGTCGAGCGCGCGGGCGGCCGCTCCTCCTCCAGCGTCTCCAGGAAGACCAGCCTGGTCGTCGCCGGGGAGGGCGCCGGCTCCAAGCGCGCCAAGGCGGAGTCCCTCGGTGTGCGCCTGGCCACCCCCGACGAGTTCGCCGTCCTGGTCGCCGACCTCATCGGCTGACCGTGACCGCCCCGGGCGGAGCCGGCGCCACCACGGCCCCACCACGGCTCCGCCCGGCGGGCTCAGTAGTGGGCTCAGTAGTTCTTCCACTCGTCGAGCACGTACTCCAGGACCGTCGGCTCCATAAGCGTGCTCGGCCGTACGTCCTCGCGGCGGCGGTCGACGGGGAACACCGTGGCCGCCGTCAGGACCGAGTCGTCCAGGTAGCGCAGGCGCGGGGCCTCGGGCGCCAGTCGCAGCGCCGGGGGAGTGGTGCCGCCGCGGGTGGCCAGCACGAAACCCCAGTTGCCGAAGCTCGGCACGTCCACCTGGAACTCGGTGGTCGTGTACCCGGCCGTCTCGACGGTCGCCGCGATCGACCAGAACGTCTTCGGCGCGAAGAACGGCGACCCGCTCTGCACCACGACCTGGCTCCGCGGCGTCAGGACCTGGCCGAGCAGGGTGTAGAACTCCACCGAGTACAGCTTGGCCAGCGCGGCCGTGTCCGGGTCGGGGAAGTCGATGATCACCGCGTCGTACCGCTGCCGGGCGGTGCGCAGCCAGTTGAACGCGTCGGCGTTGACCACCTGGACCCTCGGGTCGGCGAACGCCCGGTCGTTCAGCTCGCGCAGCGGCTCGAAGTCGCGGGCGAGCTTCGTCATCGCCGGGTCCAGCTCGACGAGCGTCACCTGGCGTACGTCGTCGTACCGCAGGACCTCGCGCAGGGCGAGGCCGTCACCGCCGCCCAGGATCAGCACCTCGTCGCGCCGTGCGGACAGCGCGGGGTGGACGAGCGACTCGTGGTAGCGGTACTCGTCGACGGAGCTGAACTGGAGGTCGCCGTTGAGGAAGAGGCGCGTGTCGTCACCGCCGGTGAAGGCGGTGGCGCGGGTGACGACGATGTCCTGGTACGGCGTCGTCTCGGCGTGCACGATCGGGTCCCGGTACATCTGCTGGCGCGCGGTGACCTCCAGGTCGTCCGCGAGCACGTACGCCGTGCCGAGCACGGCCAGTACGGCGCTCACCCCGGACAGGAGGCCGACCTGGACGAAACGCCGGGTCTGCCTGCGGAAGATGAACAGGACCACGAGGACGCCGGCCACCGCGTTGACCGCGCCGACCACCAGCGCGCCCCGCAGCTGTCCGAACGTCGGCAGGAGCAGCAGCGGGAAGCACAGCCCGCCGACCAGTGCCCCGATGTAGTCGACGGCGAACATGTCGGCGACGGCGCTGCCCGCCTCCTGCCGCCGGATCCGTTGCAGCAGTGTCATCAGCAGCGGGATCTCGGCCCCGATCAGGAGGCCCACCACCAGCGTGATCACGATCATCGCCGGGGTGTAGAGCTGGAGCCAGGCGAACGCGGCGTATAGCACCAGCACGGACAGCCCGCCGACGAGTGCGAGAGCGCCCTCGACGAGTGCGAAGGCGCCGACCGCGCGGCGGCGCAGCGGTTTGGCGGCGAGCGAGCCGAGGCCCATCGCGAAGACCATCACGGAGATGACCACGGAGGTCTGCAGGACGGAGTTGCCGATGAGGTAGCTGCCCAGCGCGGTGAGCGCCAGCTCGTAGACGAGGCCGCAGGCGGCGCAGAGGAAGACGGCGAGCAGCAGGAGGAAGCGCGCCCCCCGGGTGTACCGGACGGCCGGGGGGCGGGAGGGCGCCGGGGTGTCGCGGCCCCGAAGTGCGGTGGTGCTCACGGGTGCGGTGCTTATGACAGTGCCGCGCCGACCATGAGGGCGGTGCCGAGGTACATCCCGGCCTGCACCCAGGCGGCCGGGTGCGGGCGGCCGTCGCTGCTGTCGTCGAGGGCGACCTCGCCCATCCGGCCCGGCGTGAGGTGCCCGATCACGATGCCGACCAGCGTCATCACCAGCACTCCGGCGAGGCCGTAGAGGAGCGTGCTCAACAGTCCGTACCCGAGGCCTTGTTCGGACTCGCTGGCCCGGATGGCCTCCATGACGACGAGGCCGACGGCGATCGACTGGCTGCCCAGCAGGACGGCCGCGCCGCGGTTGCGGTCCACCCAGACCACGTGGAACAGCTTGCCGGGCGTGACGAGGTCGAGGGCGATGAAGCCGACGGCCATCACGGCCAGGCCCACGACTCCGTAGAGCAGGGCCTCGCCCGTCGACTCGAAGATCTCGGTCACTGTGTTGCCTTTCTTGACGGCGTCGTCAGGGTCTGGTGGTGAGTCACACGTGGGGCAGGTCCGCCGGGTGTCACTTGCCTTCGCCGGGGCCGCCGCCGCGGAAGCTGTCGCTGTCCGGGTCGGGCCAGTACGTGAGGTGCCGGCTGTGCCGGTGATAGCCGTTGCGGTAGTCCTCGATCTCGATCCGGCTGCCGCTCCGGTACGGCGACACGGTGACCATGTCGTCGCCGTAGCGCAGGAACTGCATGCTCTCGCCGGACGCGCGGTCGAGCGCCTGGCGGTGGCCGTGGATGGCGTCGGCGACCTGGGTCGGGGACTTGCCCGCGACGACCCAGTCCGCGCCGCTCTCGGTGTACTTGTCGCGGATCCAGCCGCGGGGCACCCCGTCGTTGCCGTCGTCGGAGGAGCAGGCGGCGAGCAGGGCCACGGCCAGCACGGCCGCCACCGCCGCGCGGACGAGTCGGGCGCTCTTCATCGGGCCTCCAGCCGTGTGTACGTCGATACGATCTGGCCGTGCTGCGGATACGTGTGCCAGGTGCGCCAGACCAGCCCGCCGCGGGGAGGCCCTTCGGCGGTCTCGACGACGACGGCCGTCAGCGCGTCCGGTGAACCGGGGAAGATCCCGCACAGACTGTCGGGGTTCGCGGCGACCTCACGACGGATCTCCGCCACCCGGTCGCCGAAGCTCGCGGGGTCCAGCCGCCGGGTTTCGGCCGTGAAGTCGTAGCTCCAGCCGGGCAGTTGGCGGGTGAACGTCGTGGGCAGACCCTTCACGGAGCCCAGCAGGCACGCCACGGTCTCCCGTACGGGGCCGGCGAAGACCTGGTGCGAGGCGCCGAGCAGCCGCAGGCGTACGTCGAGCCCGCCCACGGTCGTCTCGTGCTCGGCGAGGGCCGGCCGCTCGTCCAGGTCCAGCGAGAAGCAGAGCTGGTCCGCGTCCGTGTCCAGATAGGGGGCGTCCAGGGCTATGGCGTGCAGGTGGACCCCCCCGGTCAGATCTTGCTATAAGCGGCGCCGAGTATGGCACATGTGGCGCAAGGGGTTTGACCAGCGGGGGCGGGAGTGATCGCCCGCGGTCCCCGGCGCTGTCCGTAGAAGCGCCTGCGGGGCCCTACCCTACGCCGCCGGGCGCGAGGCCGGATCGCCCTGCGGCGGGGCGGGGTTCGAGCAGACGGCCGTCCGGCTCGGGGCGGCCGGATCCGTGCTCACGCTCACCGAGGGGCGGGCCGGGCGCGGACCCACCCGAGCAGGAGCACCGAGCACACGGCCGCGAACGCACACCAGGTGGAGACGAACTCCAGCCGCCACAGGGTCCAGCAGACCAGCGCGCCCACCGCGACGAAGACGCCCAGCGTCAGCAGCCGCCGGTCGCCGGACAGCAGCAAGGAGCCCACCGTGGCCAGGAGGTAGCCCGTGACGAGGAGTACGGGGTGGGACAGGTCGGTCACATAGCCGATCGTGTGTCCCCGGATCTGGGCGGTGACGGGGCCGACGGCCAGCCCGTACGCGAGTCCCGCGGCGGTCGCGACGCCGACCGCGAGAACGGCGCCCAGCCGGCGTCCGGCGTGCGGCGGGGCGGCGCACCACACTCCCGCGGGCACCCACACCGCCAGCAACGGCAGCGCGATGACGGCCCAGACGACGGTGGCGGGCCCGCTGCCGCCGCCCGCGTCCCAGACCATCGCCTCGACGAGCTGATGGGCGCCGAGCAGGAGCGGCAGCGCGGCGAGCGGCAGGTCCCGCACATCGCGCACCCGCGTCACACACGCCAGTCCGACGCCGGTGACCCCGGCGCCCGCCACCAGATCGGCCGTCGCACTCCAACACATCGCGCCACCATCGAGTCGACCGTCGTGAGCCTCGGCCCCGCTGGTGCCGGCCGCGCTGTGCGCGCCACGCTACGTCGGGTCGGGCCGAGGCCGACGATGACGGCGCCGGGCCACTCCGGTCAGGCTTGGGGCTCGCTGATGTTCACCATCCAGGGGACGCCGAAGCGGTCGGTGCACATGCCGAACACGTCGCCCCACATCTGCCTCTCCAGCGGGACGGCCACCGAGCCGCCGGCGGACAGCTTCTCCCAGTAGCCGCGCAGCTCGGCGTCGTCGTCGCCGCTGAGGCTGACGGAGAAGTTGTCGCCCTGCGTGACGTTCATCCCGGGCGGGGTGTCCGCGCCCATCAGGGTGAAGCCGCTGGGGGTCTCCAGCATCGCGTGCATGATCTGGTCGGCCTCCGGCGTGTCCTGCTGTCCCGACTCCCCGTAGGTGTTGAGGGCCAGGGTGCCGCCGAAGACGTCCTTGTAGAACTCCATCGCCTGCCGGGCGTTGCCGCCGAAGCTGATGTACGGGTTGAGGCGCGAGGCCATGACCACCTCCAGGAAAGGGCAAAACGGACAGATCTGCGCAGAGTAGCGCGGTGTACCGGCGACGGCCCGTCGGTCCGCGCGGGTGCCCTGGAGGTACGCGGACGACCGGGCGTCCCGCAACACGCCACCGGACGGCCGATATCGCCGGGCCACCGACCTGACGCGCATATCGTCCGGAATATGAAGAAATGCCATTTCGTGTATCTCGCGTGCACCGCCACTGTCGTGGGGGCGAGCCTCGGCGCCGCTCCGGCGTCCGCCGGTCACACGACCCATGTGGTCCACGAGGGACAGTCCATCCAGAAGGCCGTGGACGCCGCGGCGTCCGGCGACACGGTGCTGATCACCCCGGGCACGTACCGGGAGAGCGTCACCGTGACCACACCCGGACTCACCCTGCGCGGCGTGGGCCGGGGCGTCGTGATCGAACCGGCCGCCAAGGCCGCCGGCACCTGCGCCGTGGGCGCAACGGCGTCTGCGTGGTCGGGACGGACAAGCACAAGGTCGAGGGCGTCACCCTCGCCTCCCTCACCGTCACCGGCTTCACCCGCAGTGGTGTGTACGCCGTCGCCACCGACGGTCTGACCGTGCGCAATGTCACCGCGGTGAAGAACGGGGTGTGGGGCATCGCCCAGGAAGGGTCGGTCCGCGGTGTGTTCCGCGGCAACACCGCCCGGGACAACGGCGACGCGGGCCTCTTCCTCGCCAACACCATCAGCGCCGAGAAGGGCGCCACCGACACCGACGGCACGCTCGTCGAGCGCAACCGGCTGGAGGGCAACCGGATCGGCGTCACCGTGCGCCGGCTGCGCAACCTCACCGTCGCCGGCAACCACCTCACCGGCAACTGCGCGGGAGTGTTCCTCGTCGGCGACGAGAACAAGCCCAGGGCCGGCAAGGTGACCGTCGCCGAGAACCGCATCGTGCGCAACAACAAGTCCTGCCCCAAGACCGCGCGGCTCGACGCCCTCCAGGGCTCCGGCATCGTCCTGACCGGCACCGAGGACACCCTGATCACGCAGAACGTCATCCGGGACAACGCCGGCAAGTCCCCGCTGTCCGGCGGCATCGTGCTGTTCAAGAGCTTCGTCGGCACGTCCAGCGAGCGGAACCGGATCAGCGACAACGAACTGAGCGGAAACTCCCCGGCCGACCTCGTCGACCAGGAGACCGCCAAGGCCAACACCTTCGAGGCCAACACCTGCCAGGTGTCCAGGCCCGCGGGCCTGTGCTGACCGGTCGTATCCACCCGTGAACACGACGAAAGAGAAAGGCGGCACATGACGACCGCAGAAACTGCCCCGGCGCCGTCCATGCGGCTGCGGGAGCTGGTGTTCGGGGCGGCCTGTGCCGCCGCCCTCCGCGCGACGGCCCGCCTGGGCATCGCCGACGCCCTCGGGGACAGCCCCATGGCCGTGGAGGACCTCGCGGCCGCGGTGAAGACCGAACCCAAGCCCCTGCGACGGCTGTTGCGGGCCATGTCCTGCTACGGCGTCTTCGCCGAACAGGGCGACGGAACCTTCGCGCACACCGAGATGTCCCGCCTGCTGCGCGAGGACGATCCGCACAGCCTGCGCTACATCACCCTGTGGTGCACCGAGCCGTGGACCTGGGACGCCTGGCCCAAGCTCGACGAGGCCGTGCGCACCGGCCACAACGTCGTCCAGGACCTGTACGGCAAGGAGTTCTTCACCTACCTCAACGAGGACGCGCCCGAATCCGCCCTCGTCTTCAACCGCGCGATGACCACGTCCAGCGCGCAGTCCGCACGGGACGTCGCCCAGCTCCTCGACCTGTCGGGGAGCGCCTCCGTCGCCGACATCGGCGGCGGCCAGGGGCATGTGGTGGCCAGCCTGCTGGAGAAGTACCCCACACTCCACGGGACGCTGCTCGACCTGCCCCGCGTGGTGGAGAACGCCGACCCGCGGCTGCGTCCGGGCGGCGCGCTCGCGGACCGGATGCGTATCGTGCCCGGCGACTGCCGCGAGGCCATCCCCGTCCAGGCCGATGTGTACATCATCAAGAACATCCTGGAGTGGGACGACGACAGCACCGCCAGGACGCTGCGCAACGTCATGGCGGCCGGCGGGCCCGGCGCACGGGTCGTCGTCATCGAGAACCTCGTCGACGACTCGCCCTCGATGCGCTTCAGCACCGCGATGGACCTGCTGCTGCTCCTCAACGTGGGCGGCGCGAAGCACACCACCGAGAGCATGGTGGGCCGGCTGACCGGGGCGGGCCTGGTCATCGACGACATCCGGCCGGTCAACCCCTACCTGCACGCGTTCGACTGCACCGTGCCCGCGTGACACCCCCGGACCACCGGCTTCTCAGGCCGTGGGACTCCGCTCCCAGCGGTAGAAGCAGTGCGCCATCGCGTCCTTCGGCGACCGCCAGGTCGCGGGGTCGTAGGCGCTGACGTACGCGGTCAGCCGCTCGCTGATGTCCCGGAACTCGGGGTGCCCGACCGCCTTGGCGATCGCGGGCCCCGGGTCCTGCTCGGACTCGATGAGATGCAGGTACACGTCGTCGAACTGGAAGAGACTGCGCCGGGAGACACCGATGAGGTGCGGCAGCTCCCCACGGTCCGACTCCTCGAACAGCTTCGCGATGTCCGGGGCGGACCCCGGGGCCATCCGGGCGACGATCAGGCTCTGGTGCGTCATCCGTCCTCCGTCCGGCTCAGTCGGCCAGGCTCGGCACGGGCCGGTGCTCCGTGGCCGCCTGCTCGATGCGGTCCCGGATCAGGGCCATCTGGACCTTGGAGTTCCGATTGATGTTGTCGGTCATCCAGGCGTCGTCCACGGGAGCGTCGGGCTTCATCTCGAAGTCCTGGGTCCACACCATCCGGGTGCCCTGCGGCACCTCCTCGTAGTGCCACCGGATGTTCATGAAGGCGAACGGTCCGGTCTCGACGCGGCGGGCCCGCACGGTGAGCGTGTCGCGGTCCGCCTCACGCTCGGAGACCCAGCTCCACACCTTGCCGTTCTCGTCGGGGTGCATGGTGAGCCGGAAGGTGGTCTTCTCGCCCTCCTGCCGCAGGATCTCGGCCGAGGCGTACTCGGTGAACAGCTGCGGCCAGTTCGCCACGTCGTTGGTCATGTCCCAGACCAGGTCGAGCGGGGCGGCGATGACGATCTCGTTCTCGGTGTGTGCGGACATGTCACGCCCCTGCCAGGAGAGCACTGTTGACTTGGTCGAGGAACTGCCGGGGCGTCTTGCTGCGCTCCGCGTCCGGGGGCATCGGCGTGCCGTAGCGGTTCTCCAGCTCGCCCACGATGCCGAGCAGTCCGAGCGAGTCGATGCCGAGGGCGTCGAACCCGATGTCGTACTGCCGCTGGAGGTCGTCCGAGGCGACGGTGACGCCCGCGGACTTCTTCATCAGTTCGGCCAGTTCCTCGACCGTGATGCGGTCACTCATGCGGTCCCTCTCCTTTGCTCTGTTCCTCTTGTGCGCTGTTCCTCTTGCTGGTTCTGCACCCCTTGTGCCGTGCCCCGTCACGAGGCGCCGGCGGCGCCGTGCCGCAGCACCAGCGCCGAGTTCGACCCCATGAGTCCCCGGCTGAGCACCAGCGCCGTGCGCAGTTCGGCGGGGCGGGCCCGGCCGGTCACGAGGTCGAGGTCGTGGCAGACGTCGAAGACGTGCGGGGTGGGCGGGATCAGGCCGTGCTCCATGGCGAGCACCGCCGCCGCGCTGTCCAGCACCGGCGCCGCGCAGTAGCCCCGCCCGAACCCGGTCTTCGGCGCGGTGACCGGCACCCGCCCGCCGTGCGCGCCGAGGGCGTCGGTGATGGCCAGCGCCTCGGCACGGTCCGCCGCCGGCACACCGAGCGCGTCGGCGAAGACCACGTCGATCTCCTCCGGCGCACAGCCGGCGTCCGCCAGGGCCGCGCGGACGGCTTCCGCGAGGCCCTCCCTGGACTGCTCCCAGCGGGAGGCGCCGGTGAAGGTCGCCGCGTGCCCGGCGAGCGTGGCCCGCACCCGCGCGCCGCGCTCCCGGGCCACCGACTCCTCCTCGACGACGAACATGGCGCCGCCTTCGGCCGGGACGAACCCGCAGGCCCCGTCCGTGAAGGGGCGGTAGGCGCGCTCCGGGTCCTCGCAGGTGCTCAGCTCCTCGTACCCGAGCTGGCAGACCACCGAGTAGGGGGCGAGCGGCGCCTCGGTCGCGCCGGCCACGATCACGTCGGTGCCGCGCCGTACCGCCCGCGCCGCGTGCGCCAGGGCGTCCAGTCCGCCCGCCTCGTCGGAGGCGACGACCGAGCAGGGCCCCTTGAAGCCGCGCCGGATGGAGACCTGGCCGGTGCTGGCGGCGTAGAACCAGGCGATCGACTGGTACGGCCCGACGAAGCGGCTGCCCTTGCCCCACAGGCGTTGGAGCTCCCGCTGGCCGAACTCGCCGCCGCCGGAACCGGCCGCGGTGACCACGCCGACGGAGTACGGCGCGTCGCCGGTGTCGGCCTGCCCGAGGCGGGCGTCCTCCAGCGCGAGGTCGGTCGCGGCCAGCGCGAAGTGCGTGAACCGGTCGGTCTGGACGACGTAACGCTCCTCGACCGCCGCCGACGGCTCGAACGCCCGCACTTCGCCCGCCACCCGCAGCGGCAGGTGCTCACAGCCCTCGCGGGTGACCGGGCCGAGGGCGCTGAGGCCCTCCTGGGTGGACTTCCAGAAGGACTCGGTGCTGGCTCCGTTGGGCGCGACCACACCGATACCGGTGACGGCGGCGCGCCTCGGATGGGGTTCGGTCATCTTTCCCTCTCCCTCGGCCGGTTCAGGACCACCGCCGACTGGAATCCGCCGAAGCCGCTGCCCACGGAGAGCACGCTGTTCAGCTTCCGCTCGCGCGCGTCACGCGGCACGTAGTCCAGGTCGCACTCGGGGTCCGGGGTCTCGTAGTTCGCGGTGGGCGGCACCACCTGGTGGGCCAGGGCCAGCACACAGGCGACGACCTCGATCGCGCCGATCGCGCCCAGGGAGTGCCCCACCATGGACTTGATGGAACTCATGGGCGTGTCATACGCGTGCTGCCCCAGGGTCCGCTTCACGGCGGCGGTCTCGTGCCGGTCGTTCTGCTTGGTTCCCGAGCCGTGCGCGTTGACGTAGTCGACCGCCGTGGGGTCGACCCTGGCGTGGTCGAGGGCGTCCTCGATGGCCCGCGCCATCTCCAGGCCCTCGCTGGTCAGACCAGTCATGTGGTACGCGTTGCCGAAGGTCGCGTAGCCGCCCAGCTCGCAGTAGACGTGCGCACCGCGGGCCCTGGCGTGCTCCAGTTCCTCCAGGACGAGCACCGCACCGCCCTCGCCCATGACGAAGCCGTCACGGTTGGCGTCGAAGGGACGCGAGGCGTGCGCCGGATCGTCGTTGTTGCACGACGTGGCCTTGATGGCGTCGAAGCAGGCCATGGTGATCGGGGAGATCGGCGAGTCCGAGGCGCCGGCGATGCAGACGTCGGCCCGGCCCTCCTCGATGGTGTGGAAGGCGTACCCGACGGCGTCGAGCCCGGAGGTGCAGCCCGTCGACACCGTCTGCACCGGCCCACGCGCCTCGAACCGCTCCGCCACCGTGGAGGCCAGCGTGCTGGGGGAGAACGCGCGGTGCAGATGCGGCCGGGCCCGGTCGGGGTCCACGTCCCAGCGCTGGCCGCCGTGGCTGACCAGCACGTAGTCCTGCTCCAGCCGGGTGGTTCCGCCGACCGCGGTACCCAGCGACACCCCGACCCGCCAGGGGTTCTCCCGGCCGAGGTCGAGACCGGAGTCCCGGACCGCCTCCTCCCCGGCCACCAGGGCGAACTGGATGTACCGGTCGCACCGGGCGATCTGCTCCGCGTCCAGCCCGTGCGCCGCCGGGTCGAAGTCGCACTCGGCCGCGATCCGCGACCGCAGACCCGTCGGGTCGAAGAAGGTGATGCCCCGTGTCGCGGTACGCCCGTGGGACAGCTGGTCCCAGAACGCGGGCACGCCTATCCCGCCGGGGGCGACGACTCCTATGCCGGTGACCGCCACCCGCCGGTTCATGACCCGGCCTGCTGTCGCTCGGCCGTTCGCACCGCACCGGCGTGGGCGCCCTCCGCCGCGACGGAGGCGGGCTCGGTCTCCTCCGTGTCGACGTGCCCGAGCGGCGGGCTCGGCGCCAGCGGACCCAGGTGGAAGACGAGGCGCGCCTCCACCTTGCCCACATTGCGGAACCGGTGCCGCATGTGCATCGGGATCATCAGCCCCTGCTCGGGCCGGAGCGGATGCGGTTCGCCGTCGAGGTCGACCTCCAGCTGCCCGCACACGACGTACACGAACTCCTCGGAGTACGGGTGGTAGTGCTCACCGATGCGGTCACCCGGCTGGACGATGGCCACGCCCATGAAGCCGCTGGTGGCACCGGACGTGATGGGCGTGAGCATGGCGCGCAGGTCACCGCCACGCCGGGTGTTGGGCTCGACCTCGCTGAGGTCCACGATTCTGGGACGGGATGTGATCACGACGTTGCTCCGTTTCGTGTGCTGTGTCGGCGTGGGCGACCGGCGCCCCGCCTGCCGGACGGCTCAGGCGTCGGGCGAGCGGCGGTCGGTGACGAGTTCCATGCGGGCGAGCGTGAGGAGCCGGGCGGCCGCCCCGTCGCTCAGCGCGGAGGCGTCCACACCCAGCGCGTCGGCGTCCAGCAGGGCCGTCACCTGGGCCGCCCGGGCCCGGTCCGTCAGACCGAGCACCTGAGCGGGATCGGTGTCCCCGCCGCGTACGTCGACCAGACGCACCACGACGTCGTCGCGTTGGAAGATCGTGCTGCGCAGCACCGGGCTGCGCGGGTCGTCCGCCGCCTTCTCGTCCTGCTGGGAGAGGAGTTGGGCCAGCCGCAGACCGCCGCCGTCGCGCGCCGGGTAGTACAGCGCGTGCCGTACGGCGTCCGCCTTCGTCTCGCCCGCCGTCACGTGGTGGACGGCCGGCAGTGCGGCGCGGGTGAAGAAGACCCGGGCCGACTCGGGGTCGTCGAGGTCCCGGTCGTGCTCCAGATGGGGGTTGATGGCCTCCTCGACGGCCCGCACCTCGGGCTGCCGGGCGACGTGCCGCAGCGCGGCGAGCAGGTCGCCCCTCACCTCGATGGCCCGCACGACGCGGTTGCCGTGCATGAAGAGGGAGGTGCGGATCAGCCGGGTCGTGTCGTCGACCCGGGGTTCGGGCGAGGCGTAGTCGGCGAGGATCTTCGCGACGGCCTCCTCACTGCCCGGCTTGACCGTGAAGGTGAGCGCGTGCCGGATCACGCCGTCGCCGATCCGGGGGGACGACTGGAGCCGGCGCTCGCCGGGCTCGGCGTGCGCGGCGGGGCCGCCGGTCTCGCGGACGACGTGGAACCGCAGCGACCGGGTGTCGCGCACGCAGCTGTGCAGCGGCTCCACCATCCGGACGTGCTCCTCGCTGTTGACCCAGGTGAGGAACGGCGGGGCACTCTCCCACTCGCTGGTGATGAGCCACTGGGAGGGGTTCTCGATCGACTGGCACAACTGGTCGCTGACGTGTCCGGGGACCGACGCGACCTGGTTGCAGAGCTGCTCGTACGCCTCCAGGAACTGCTGCTGGGCTCCGTCGTAGACGTCCACCAGAAGGACGACCCGGAGGTGGGAGCCGTCGAAGACGGACTGGGAGACGCGCTGCGACACCTGGCGTGTCAGCGATTCCGAGACGGGGGCGGACGTGGTGGTCATCGTGGGAGATCTCCTTCGGGGAGCGAGGCGGAGCCTCGGATGCGGTGAAGCGAAGGGAGCGTGCCTCGATCCTGTGGCGGTCCAGACCGGTGCGCGACCGGGAGGGACTACGCGGGTGACCTGCTCCCCTCGTCCGTGTGAGGTCGCGTCACCTGAGGTGCGCGAAGACGACGAGGTTCTCCGTGTAGTCCTTGACCGTGCGGTCGTAGTCCCCGGCGCAGGTGATGAGGCGCACCTGGGCGTCGGGGGTGTCGGCATACACCCGCCGGCTGGGGAAGCGGTCCTTGTCGAACGTCTCCACGCTGTCGACCACGAAGACGGGCGCACGTCCGTCGGCCCGCCGCACGCGGAAGACGTCGCCCTTCTTCAGTTGTGCCAGTTCGGCGAAGACGGCGGCGGAGGTGGCGGTGTCGACGTGCCCGGCGATGATCGCGGTGCCCGTCTCACCGGGGGAGGCGCCCTTGGCGTACCAGCCGACGAGGTTGGTGTTGTGCGGCGGAGGGGCCTGGAGCTGTCCGTTGGCGCCGAGGGCGAGGTCGGTGAAGGGGGCGTCGACGGAGATCTTCGGGATGAGCAGGCGCACGGGGCTGGACCGTGGCAGGTGCTCCGCGACCGGCCGGGCGTCGGGCGAGGCGGGTGCGGCGGTCCGTGGGGCGGAGCGCGCGTCGGGCGGGGGACTGGGCGCGCCGGTCTGCGGGGTGCCGTCGCCGAGCAGGCGCACCGCCAGCAGCAGCAGCGCCCCGGCGCACAGCATGGTCAGCCCCCGGCGGGGCTGCCGGCCGGCGCCTGCCCGTCGGCGGAGGAGGAGTCGGAGGCGGAGGAGTGGACAGCCATCTGAGGTGACCTCACTAGCTGGTACACGGCGGCGGGAGAGGGGCGGAAAGCGAGCCGGGCCGCCACATGGAGCTGAGGTGGCGGCCACGGCTGCTATGTCGCCCGGCATGGATCAGGCCAGGCCGTTTGCCGACTTCTTGCGGCGCGCGGCGTACAGGCCGGTCGCGGCGACGGCCAGGACGGCGATGCCGCCCGCGGTGGCGGTGGGCGCGTCGAGCGCGCCGCCGCCGGTGTGCACGCCGCCGCGCGGCTTCTCCTCGCCGCTCCAGGACTCCTTCTCCTTCTCCTCGCCGTCCTTGCTCCAGGAGGAGTCCTTGCCGTGCTCGCTGTCCTTCTTGTACGTCTCCGGGTCGTGCTTCGGGTCACGCGCGGTGCCCCAGTCGTCCGCCGTGACCGAGGTCAGCGCACCGCCACCCGTGTGCATTCCACCGCGCGGCGCGTCGTGCTTGCTCCCGTTGTCCTGCTCCTTGCTGTAGGAGGAGTCCTCGTGCTCCCAGTCACCGCCCGCCGCGTACGCGCCGGGCGCGGCGAGTGCGAGGGCGGCCGAGGCCGCCGCGGTGGCCAGGATCATGCGTGCTGAGCGCATATGTGGGTCCTTCCGTCGGCCGGGCAGCTGGCGGTTCGTCAGCTGAGGTGACCCGACCCCGACGTGATCCACCGTCAGTCACCCCGCGCACTTCCACCACTCAAGGCGCTCAGCCGGGTGAGGGAGGGCGGCACCCGGGGGAATGCCGAAGGGCCTGTGCCGGCCTCCCCGAGGGGTGGCCGGCACAGGCCCCGCGGACGCCGTACGGCATCCGACGACCGGTCAGGTCAGCGCCAGCACCGTGGTCAGGACGCGCCGCAGCACGCCTTCGGCCTCCGGGACGGGGCCGGGCGAGCGCCAGGCGACGAACCCGTCGGGCCGCACCAGGACGGCACCGCCGTGCGCCGTGCCGTGGCGCTCCCGCCAGTCCGCTCCGTCCTCGGGCACCAACTCGGCGTCGGGCCCCGCTCCCACCCGGTACGACACCAGCGGGACGGACAGTTCGGCGGCGAGGCGGACGGCGGCCTCGTGCCATCCGCTCGGCCCGTCGGCGCGGGCTCCGGCGTCGCTGTCGCTGTCGCCGTCGCTGTCGCCGTCGCTCAGGAGGACCAGGGACCGCTCGTACAGGTCGAGCGTGGAGAGCCGCCTGCCCTCGTGGCGGACCCAGAGGTGGGGCGCACGGGTGCCGGGTTCGCCGTTCAGGGCGAGTTTCTCCGGGACGACCGGCGCGGTGGGGTCGGTGCCGACGACGGCGCCCTGCGGGTAGCGGTAGCCGAGGGCCACGTTGAGGATGCCGCGCTGCGGCCCCCCTCCGGGCGCACCCCCGCCCCCGCCCGCCGGCGGGGCGAAACCGGGGTGGCTGTGCTCGGCCGAACGGACGGCGGCGCGGGCACTGGTCGCCTCCGCCACCGGACGGCGTTCGAGGTCGTAGGAGTCCAGCAGCCCGTGCCCCGCCCAGCCACCGAGCACCGCCGCCAGCTTCCACGCCAGGTTGTGCGCGTCCTGGATGCCGGTGTTGGAGCCGAAGGCGCCGGTGGGGGACATCTCGTGGGCCGAGTCGCCCGCGAGCAGGACGCGTCCCGAGCGGTAGCCGCGCGCCACGCGCTGGGCGGCGTGCCAGGGCGCCCGGCCGGTGATCTCGATGTCCAGGTCGGCCCGGCCGACCGCGCGGCGGATGTGCTCCGCGCAGCGCTCGTCGGTGAAGTCCTCCAGCGTCTCCCCGCGTTCGGGGTGCCAGGGGGCGTGGAAGACCCAGTTCTCCCGGTTGTCCACGGGCAGCAGCGCGCCGTCGCCGTCGGGGCTCGTGAGGTAGCAGACGATGAACCGGCGCTCGCCCACCACGTCGGCGAGGAGGCGGGACCGGAAGGTGATGCTGACATTGCTGAACAGCTCGCCGGGGCCGCTCTGGCCGATGCCGAGCTGCTCGCGGACGGGGCTGCGGGGGCCGTCGGCGGCGACCAGGTAGTCGGCGCGGATCTTGGTGTGCTCGCCCGTGTCCCGGCTCTTGACCAGCGCGGTGACACCGTCGGCGTCGGTGTCGAACGACAGCAGTTCGGTGGAGTACCGCAGGTCGCCGCCGAGTCCGGTGGCGTGGTCGAGCAGGACCGGCTCCAGGTCGTTCTGGCTGCACAGGCACCAGGAACTCGGGCTGAAGCGGGCCAGCCCGCCGCCCGGGTCGATGTCCTTGACCAGCCACTCGCCCGGGTCGCCGACCAGGTCGCGGGCCTGGAGGATGCCGTGGTTGTCGGCCAGGGTGGCCGCGGCCCGATGGATCGCCGGCTCGACGCCGGCCACCCGGAACAGCTCCATCGTGCGGACGTTGTTGCCGCGTCCGCGAGGGTGGTGGGAGGTTCCGGAGTGGCGCTCCACCAGGGTGTGCCGCACCCCCAGCCGGCCCAGGAACAGTGAGGTCGACAGGCCCACGAGGGAGCCGCCGACGATCAGGACGGGGACCCTGTGGATCGCGCCGCCCGGTTGGTCGGTTCTTTGGTTCATGATGTGTCTCCAGCACGTCGTGTCCGCCGACTCGGCCGGTGCGGCCGGGACGGCCGGGACTCTCATGCATGCCCCGCACGACGAACGGCGGCTCAGGCTTCACCCACCTGACCCTGCGCCGCCAAAGCGGCCACGGCGGCCGTGGACCTGGTGCGCGCGAGGGCCGCCGCCCGCCCCGGTGAGCCGTTGTGACACGGTCCGGCGGCGGTCGACGGCCCTCGGGGCCGGTTCCGGCTTCTCAGATGCCCGAACCCAGACTTGCGGTCGTGTAGGCGCACTCCGTGTAGATGTAGCCGGACTCCAGCTTCGCGGTGTCCGTGGCCGGGGTGGAGACGGAGCCCGACGTCGACTTGTGCACGAAGTAGGTGGTGCCCGGCGGCAGGCTGATCGTGCGCTGCGGGTAGTTCTTGCTGCCGCTGCACGGCTCGAACGAGGGGTTGAGGGTGCTGGACAGGGAGTACGCCTTGCAGCTGCCGCAGCCCTTGAGGGTGAGGCTGCCCGTCACCGGGCCGGTGTAGAGGACGGTGACCTGGTCGGGGCTGTCGTTCTTCACCGTGACGGAGATGCTGCCGCCGGACCGCGTCGTGGGCAGGGTCCTGCCCGCGGCCGGCAGGGTCTGGGCGATCTCCGCCCCGATCGCTATCTTCTTCGCGCGGGCCGCGTTCTTGGCGGTCCTGTGCGCCGAGACGTACTCGTTCATCGTCGTCTGCGCGGCCTCGAAGTCACCGTCCCGGTACTGGTCCACCCCGCAGGTGTACATGCCCGAGTCGGCGCTGCTCGTGGCGCGCCCGGCGTCCGCGGTGAGGGCGGTCTCGATGCCCGCCTCGTCGCCCGGCAGGTCCGCGATGCGGGAGCCGAGGTCCTTGAGCCGCTCGACGGCCGTGCAGGGTTCGGCTCCGGAGAGGCCCTTGACCTCGCGGGTGACGGCGGCGGCCACGGCCGGCTGCACCTTGGCGGCCTGGTCGGAGTCGGGGAAGGTGGTGAGCAGTTCGCCGAACTGCGCCGCCCAGGTGGACTGGTCGGAGGAGAGGCCCCGCGAGGCGCACTCGTACAGGGACGTGGCCAGTCGGTCGTCGGGCCACTTCTCCAGGTTCCCGAGGTCCGTGGCCGGCATGTCCTCGGGGACGGTGCGCAGATAGGTGAGGGGCGCTATGGCCGTGCAGTAGTCGGCGTCCTCGTAGGGGGCGGCGACCGTGGTGTAGAAGGTCTTCATCCGGGTCGGCACCCGCTCGGCCGCCCGCGAGTCGGGGTGGTCGGATCTGAGGTCCTCGTAGGTCTTCAGCGCTTGTCGGTAGCCGGCCTTGCCGCTGCTGAAGTCCTGCTTGCCGGACGCGGTGACCAGCTTGTCGGCCTCGTCGAGCCGGTCGAGGAGCATCTGCTCCGTCGCCTCCTCCCGCGCGTCGTCGTACAGCACGACACCACCGGCCGGTACGGCGAGCAGAACCAGGCCCAACAGCAGCGCCACGGGCGCTTGTTGCAGCACGGCCGTGCGCGAGCGCAAGCCGACGAGCGCGCCGTGCGCCGCGGCACCGGCGAGGAAGACGGCGTACAGCAGGAGAGCCGCCACCGGGACGCCGTCCGGGTCGGCCGGCAGGGCCACGAGCAGCAGTACGGCGGTGGCGGTCCAGCACAGCAGCATCAGCACCCAGCGGCGCAGCAGCGCGTACCCGAGCCCCAGGCCGCTCAGGTTGAGCACCGCGACCGCGACGGCCCGCGCGCCGTCCGGCGGCGCGGGCGGGGCCGGTGGCGGCCCCGACGGCATCGGTGGCAGGTGGAAACTGTGGTTCTGCATGCCGTACGGATCCCCGGACATGGCTGTCCTCCCCCATCAACAGCGCCCGAACTTCGGTGACTTGTCAGTCTACGGGCGCCGATGCGCGGCTGACAGAGGAGGCGGGCACTGATCCCCCCGTTCGCCCGATCATGCCCGATGTGCGGCGGGACCACCCCTTCGGCCCAGCGATGAATCGATTCGCTGGGTGAAACGGACGCGACGTCCGATCCGGCGGGGGAGCGCACCGTGATGCTGGCGCAGGCCTTTCCACGACCCTTCCTCAAGGAGTTCCGCTGTGCGTGTTCCTCGTACGGTGCTTAGCACCCTCGCTTCCGCCGCTCTCGTTCTCGCGTCCCTGGGTGCGGTGACCGCCGTCACCGCGAGCCCCGCGGCCGCCGACCCCTGCGGCTTCTACGAGACCGGGTCCGACGCCTACTACAACCACTGCACCTCCGACGGGTCGCGCGTGATCGTCAAGGTGGAGGTGGCGTGGGCGCCCGACTACGAGCGGTGCGTCGCGCCGGGCAAGACCTGGCTGGGCTCGGCCGGTGAGATCCAGGGCGCCTACTACACCGGCCGCACCTGCTGACCGTCGGCGGTGAACGGCGCGGAGGGCCGGGACGGCCTCGTCCCGGCCCTCCGGCGTGCGTCCTGCGGAACGGAGTGCGAAAGGGGGTGGCAAATGAAAATGGTTATCGATAGCGTGTGGGTGCGCGCAGCCCGGCATCCTCCCCTCCGGCGAGGGTTCGCCGGGCTGCCCTGGCGCGCCTGAACTCGCCGCTCGAAAAGGGGAATCGTGGCTCATCTGTTGATGGTCGAGAGCTGGGTCGGATCGATGAGCAGGCTGTTGCCCCGGGCGATCCGGGAGGGCGGGCACACGTTCACCTTCCTCACCCGCGACCTCCACCACTACCTGCGCTCGGCCCCCGAGGGGACGGCACACCCGCTGCTCGGCGCCCGCAACGTGATCACGGCGGAGACCAACGACGTCGACACCCTGCTCCCCGAGGCCGAGCGGCTGCACGCGGCACTGCGCTTCGACGGCGTCCTCACCTCCTGCGACTACTACCTGCCGGCCGTGGCCCGGATCGCCGACCGCCTCGGCCTGCCCGGCCCCGGCCCCGAAGCGGTCGGGAACGCCTGCCGCAAGGACGCCACCCGGCGCGTCCTCGCCGAGGCCGCGGTGCCCGGCCCCCGCTTCGCCCTGCACGAGGAGTGGGCCGACCTCGCCCGGTCCGCCCGGGAGATCGGTTACCCGCTGGTCGTCAAGCCGGTCGACCTGTGCGCCGGCATGTACGTGCGCCGCGTTGACGACGAACGCCAACTCGCCGACGCCGTAAGGGCGATGGCCGGCTTCCCGGTGAACGCCCGTGGGCAGAGGCGGTCGCCCGCCGTCCTGCTGGAGGAACTGCTGGACGGGCCCGAGGTGAGCGTCGAGACGGTGTCGCACGCGGGCGCGGTCCATGTGGTCGGCGTGACCGACAAGAGCGTCGGCGGGGCGCCCGCCTTCATCGAGACCGGCCACATGTTCCCCGCCGACCTGACGCCCGCCGACACCGAGGCCGCCGAACAGACCGCGCTGAGCGCGCTCAAGGCCCTCGGTCTGACCGACGGGGTCGTGGCGCACACCGAGATCAAGCTGACCTCCGCCGGGCCGCGCGTCGTCGAGGTCAACCCCCGCCCGGCCGGAAACCGCATCACCGAACTGGTGCGCCATGTCACCGGCGTCGACCTCGCCGCCGCCTTCGTGGACGTCGCCCTCGGCCGCGCGCCCGACCTGCGGCGCACCGACACCGGGGTGCGCAGCGCCGCGATCGGCTTCCTCGTCCCGGAGCGCGCCGGCACCCTCGAAGCGCTCGACGGCAGCGGCGTACGGGACGCGGACGGCGTGCTGGAGGTCGAACTCGCCGTACCCGGGCGGGCCGTGAAGGCGGCGGGCAGCAACAACGAATACCTGGGGCACGTCATGACCGCCGACACCCGCGGCCCCGGCGCCCGCGCCCGCGTCGAGGACCTGCTCTGCGGGCTGCGCTCGGGACTGGTCGTCCGATGACCGCCACCGCGACCTTCCACGCCTACGACGATCTCGTCGACCGCGTCCGGGCCGGCGCCCTCGGCCCCGACCCGGCCACGCTGCGGATCGCCGTCGCCTTCACCACCCGCCAGGCCGTACACCACGAGGGGCGCGAGACCGGTTACCGCAACGAGGTGCTCAGCCTGCGCCTCGCCGAGGCCGTCGGCTCCTGCGCCGTCGAACCCGGAGAACTGCCGGACAGCGCGCTCGACGACTGCGTCGGCGCCGACGTGGCCCACCTCCTGCGGCACCCCCTGCTGCCGGTGCGGGTCGCGGCCCTCGACGCCTACCTCCTGCACATCACCCCGCACACCCCCGAGCACGGCGCCCTCCCGGTCCCGCTGCCCGCCGGATCCTCCCTGGAGAAGTCCCGCGTCCGCGCCCGTGCCGTCGTCGAACTGCTCGACCTGCCGGCCGGGGCGACGGTCCTCGTCGTCGGCGTCGTCAACTCCCTCCTCGAAGCGCTTCGTTCCCGCGGTCTGCGCTACCTGCCGAGCGACCTCAAGGGCGGCACCACCGAGTGGGGCGAGCCCGTCCTCACCGACGCGCTCGCCGCCGCCGGCCGCTGCGACGCCCTGCTCGTCTCCGGCATGACCCTCGGCAACGGCACCTTCGAACCCCTGCGCCGGCACGCGGCGAGCCATGGCAAGCAACTGGTCGCGTTCGCCCAGACCGGCAGCGCCGTCCTGCCCCGCCTCCTCGGCCACGGGGTGAGCGCCGTGTGCGCCGAGCCCTACCCCTTCTTCTGGCTCGACGGCGGACCAGGAACCGTCCACCGCTACGGCTGCCCGGGAGGCGCGCGATGACCACGACCGCCGTCCTCCCCGACGCGCGCCGCGAACTGCTCGCGCTGCTCGGCCGTACGCCAGTGGTGCGTGTCACCGCCGACCTGCCCGGCGCCCACCCCGGGTTCTGGGCCAAGCTCGAGGCGCTCTCGGCCGGCGGGATGAAGGCGCGGGCCGCGGTGTCCATGCTGCTCGGCGCCCGTGAACGTGGCGAACTGCGGCCCGGCGCCCCGGTGGTGGAGTCCACCTCCGGCACCCTCGGCATCGGCCTGGCCTTCGCCGGGCAGGCCCTCGGCCATCCGGTCGTGCTGGTCGGCGACCGTGAACTGGAGCAGTCGATGCGGCAGTTGCTGCGTGCCCACGGCGTGCGCCTGGAGATCGCCGACCGCCCCGCCCTCCAGGGCGGCTGGCAGGCCGCCCGCCTCGCCCGGCTCCGTGAACTCCTCGCCGAACTCCCCGGCGCCTACTGGCCCGACCAGTACAACAACCCCGACAACACCGCCGGTTACGCCTCCCTCGCCGCCGAACTCGCCACCCAGCTCGACCACCTGGACATCCTGGTGTGCAGCGTCGGCACCGGCGGACACAGCGCGGGCGTCGTCGGACCGCTGCGCCGCCACTGGCCCGCGCTGCGGCTGATCGGCGTCGACGCCACCGGCTCCACCATCTTCGGCCAGCCCGCCCGCCCCCGTCTGATGCGCGGCCTAGGCAGCAGCATCCACCCGCGCAACGTCGCCTACGACGCCTTCGACGAGGTCCACTGGATCGGCCCCGCAGAGGCCGTCGACAGCTGCCGCAGACTCGCCCGCGGCAGCTTCGTCACCGGCGGCTGGAGCACCGGCGCGGTCGCCCGCGTCTCCGCCTGGGCGGCCCGTGTGCACCCCGGCGCGGTCGTCGCGACCGTCTTCCCGGACGGCCCGCACCGCTACCTCGGCACCGTCTACGACGACGACTTCACCGCCGCGCACGGCGTCGACCCCGCCACCGCGGCCACCCGGCCCGTGGAGATACCGCACCCGCACACCGTCGAGGCGACCGGCTGGGCGCGCTGCACCCGGGTCACCGACCCGCTCGGTGCCCTCCACGGCGGGGAGGGCAACCGGTGAGGACCAGCCTGCGCACCGTACGCCTCGTCCTCGCCGAGCCGCTGCGGATCTCCCGCTCCACCATGGCCGCCCGCGACGCCCTGTGGCTGACCGTCGAGCACGACGGACTGCGCGGCCACGGCGAGGCCGTCACCAGCGTGTACTACGGCCTCGACACCGACACGCTGCAACGCCTCCTCGCCGACGTCGACCTGGGCCGGTTCGCCGACCCGGAGAGCGCCCTGGAGGCCCTGCGCCACGACGCCCCCGCTTCGCCGCCGGCCGTGACCGCCGCCGTCGAGGCCGCGCTGCTCGACCTCGTGGGCAAGCGCGCGCACGCTCCCGTCCACCGGCTCCTCGGCGCGCCCGCGCCGCCCGTGGCCGCCACCGCCCGCACCCTCGGCATCACCTCGCTCACCCATGCGGCGGGGGAGGCCCGCCGGCTCGCCGCGAGCGGCTTCCAGGTCCTGAAGGTGAAGGCGGGCAGCCCCGACCCCGAGGACGACGTGGAACGCGTCCGCGTCGTGCGCGACGCGGCCCCCCGTGTACGGCTCCTTCTCGACCCCAACGGGGCCTGGACGCTCCGCGAGGCCGACAAGCTCCTGCCCCGCTACGCGGAACTCGGCGTCGAGGCCGTCGAACAGCCCCTCGCCCCCGGCGACCCGGAGACGCTGGCCGCCCTCGCCGAGCGGTCACCGCTGCCCGTCATCGCCGACGAGGACGCCGTCGGCCTGGAGGACGCCCGCCGTCTCGCCGGACGCGTGCACGGTGTCAACGTCAAGCTCGCCAAGTGCGGCGGCGTCCACGCGGCCCTGCGCATCGCCGCGGCGATCGAGGGCAGCGGCACCGCGTTGATGCTGGGCTGCCTCACCGCCAGCAGCCTGGGCCTCGCGCCCGCCGTCCACCTCGCCGACCGCGCCCGCTGGACCGACCTGGACGGACACCTGCTCCTCGCCGACGACCCGTGGAGCGGCATCGGCGGCGCCGACGGCTTCGTCCGCGCGAGCGACCGGCCGGGCCTGGGGGTGACGCGTGCGGACCTGGCGTGAGATCCGCGGCTTCCCGGTCGCCGTCCGCCTCCTGCTGGTCAACCAGCTCGGCGTCAACACCGGCTTCTACCTCCTCATCCCCTACCTCGCCGTCCACCTCGGCGAGAACCTGGGCATGTCGGCGGCCGTCGTCGGCATCGTCCTCGGCGTGCGCAACCTCAGCCAGCAGGGCCTGTTCCTCATCGGCGGCTCCGCGGCCGACCGGCTCGGCGCGCGGGGCGTGATCATCGCCGGGTGCGCCCTGCGGACGGTCGGGTTCGCGCTGTTCGCGCTGGGCGACGGGCTGCCCGTGCTGCTCGCCGCGTCGGTGCTGAGCGGACTGGCGGGCGCCCTGTTCAACCCGGCCGTGCGCACGTACCTCTCCCAGGAGGCGGGGGAGCGCAAGGCGGAGGCGTTCGCCCTGTTCAACGTGTTCGCCACCACCGGCGCCCTGATCGGCCCGCTGCTCGGCAGCGCCCTCCTCCTCGTCGACTTCCGTGCCTCCGCGCTGACCGCCGCCGGCATTTTCGCCGTCCTCACCGTGGCGCAGGCGCTCGTGCTGCCCGCGCGGAAGGTGCCGCCCAGCGAGGGCAGCGTGCTCGCGGACTGGCGCGAGGTGGCCGGCAACCGGGCCTTCCTCGGCTTCGCCCTCGCCATGGTCGGCATGTTCACCCTGGAGAACCAGCTCTACCTGCTGCTGCCCGACGGCGCCCGGCAGGCCACCGGCTGGGACGGCGCGGCAGGTCTCGTCCTCCTCGTCGGCACCCTCGCCAACCTGGCGCTCCAGCTGCGCGTCACCCGCGCCCTCAAGTCCCGGGGCCACCGGGCCCGGTGGATCGCGGCCGGGCTCACCCTGATGGGCCTTGCGTTCCTGCCCCCGGCGGCGGTCGCCGGATCGTCGTCCGAGGGATGGCCGGTCGCCGTGCCCGTGCTGCTCGGCGCCCTGCTGCTCCATATCGGCATCATGATCGCCTCGCCGTTCGTCATGGAACTGATCCCCGGCTTCGGCCGCCCCGAGCTGACCGGCACCTACTTCGGGATCTTCTACGTCGTCTCGGGCGTCGCCGCCGCCATCGGCAACACGGTCGTCGGATGGGCGATGGACACGGGCGACCGGATCGGCGCCGAGTGGCTGCCGTGGGTGTGCTGCGCCGTGTTCGGGACCGCATCGGCGGCCGGGATGGCGTGGCTGCAGCGGCGCGGGGCGCTGCCCGGAGGTCCGGTGCCCGACCGGGCCGGAGTGACCGGCCCGGATGACCCGGCGCCTGCGACTGCCTCGACCGCTCCAGCCGCTTCGGCCGCTTCGGCCGCTCCGGTCACTTCAGCCGCCCCGGCCGCTCCGGTCACTTCAGCCGCTCCGGCCGACGAGAGGAGCAACGCGTGACCGTCCACACCGGCGGAAACCTCCTCACCGACAACCCCGCCCTCTACGAGGCCCGTTTCCCCGACCCCGGCCGGCTCGCCGGACGCTGGGCCGAGAGCCGCCTGCGCCACCACGACGCCGGTCCGCGCGTCCTCGACATGGGCTGCGGCACCGGCCGCGACGCCGCCCACCTGCACGGGGCGGGCCGTACGGTGACCGGCGCCGACCTCTCCGAGGCGATGCTCGGTCACGCCCGCGCCCACCACCGCGGGCCGACCTACCTGCGAGCCGACCTGCACGGCTTCGACCTGGGCCGGGCCGCCTTCGACGCGGTGGTCTGCCTGGACAGCTCCCTGCTGTACTGCCACACCAACGACCAGCTCGACGGCTTCCTCGCCTCCTGCCGCCAGGCCCTCACGCCCGGCGGGCTGCTGGTCGCGGAGATGCGCAACGGGGCCTACTTCCTGGGCCGTACGGACCTCCTGGACACCCCGAAGGTCGACTTCTTCACCTGGCGGGACGTCAACTACCGTTCCAAGACCAACCTGTTTGTCGACCGCGACGCCCAGCTGCTGCGCCGTATCCGCGTATGGACCGCCGATGACGGCACGCCCCCGGTCGAACAGCACTCCGCCTGGCGGCTGTTGTTCCCACAGGAGCTGCGGCACTTCCTCGCCGCACACGGTTTCGAGGTCCTCGAACTCCACGACGGCCCCGGCCCGCGCACCCGACCCCCGTGGCGGGAGGGCCAATCGCCCAACACCACGGCCGACGGGGACCGCCTGCACCTCGTGGCCCGCCTGACCGCCACTCCCTGACCCGTCAGCACCCCAGTCGACTCCGCTCCACCTCATCCCACCCCACCCCACCCCAAGGAAACAGCCATGCATGACGAACGTTTCTCCGGCCTGCGCCGACGCGGCTTCCTCGCCGCCGGCGCCTGGGCCGCCGCCCTCGCCCTCGTCGGCTGCGGCGACGGCACCGGCGACGACCCGGCCGACAGTGGTGACGGCAAGCCCGGCAAGGGCGGGCGGCTGCGCGCCGCGTTCGCCGGCGGCGGCGCGAGCGAGACCCTCGACCCGCACCTGGCCAACCTGTTCGCCGACGCCGCCCGCGCCAAGGCCCTCTACGACAAGCTCGCCGACTACGGCGCCGACCTCGCCGCGCGGCCCCGCCTCGCCGCGTCGTGGGAGCCCGACAAGACCCTCGCCCGCTGGAAGGTCACCCTGCGCCAGGCCACCTTCCACGACGGCAGGCCGGTCACCGCCAAGGACGTCCTGTACAGCTACCGCCGTATCGCCGACCCGAAGCAGGCGTACCGCGCGAAGGCGTCCCTGGAGCCCATCGACCTCGACGCGAGCCGCGCCGCCGGCGAGCGGGTCGTCGAGTTCGTGCTCAAGCGGCCGACGGCCGAGTTCCCCAACGTGCTCGCCGCGTTCGGCGCGTACATCGTCCCCGAGAACGCCACCGACTTCGACAGGAAGCCGATCGGCTCCGGGCCCTTCCGGTTCGTCTCCTTCGCGCCGGGCCGCTCCGCCGTCTTCCGCCGCAACGACGCCTACTGGGACGGCGCCCCGCACCTCGACGAGCTGGAACTCGTCGTCGTCAACGAGGAGTCGGCCCGTGTCAACGCCCTCCTCGGCGGCCAGATCGAATACGCCCACGAACTCGCCCCGACCACCGCCCGCGCCCACGAGGGCAAGGGGCAGATCGAGATCGTGCGGCTGCGGGGCAGCGCCATGCAGGCGTTCTGCATGAAGACCGACCGCGCCCCCTTCGACGACAAGCGGGTGCGCGAGGCCTTCTTCCTCATCGCCGACCGCCAGGAACTCGTCGACGGCGCCCTGTCCGGCGCGGGCGTCGTCGGCAACGACCTGTTCGGCAAGGGCTACGAGTACTACGCCGACGGTCTCCCGCAGCGCGCCCAGGAACTCGACAGGGCCCGCGCCCTGCTGAAGCAGGCCGGTGCCGAGAAACTGAAGGTCACCCTGGACACCTCGGCCGTCGCCGCCGGCTTCACCGAGGCCGCCGGCATCTTCCGCGACCAGGCCGCGCAGGCGGGGGTCACCGTCGACGTGAAGGTGGGCAGCAAGGACTCCTACTGGAGCGACATCCTCGACAACGGCACCCTGAGCTGCTACCGCTCCGGCGCCATGCCCATCGAGGCGCACATCTCGCAGCGCCTGCTCACCGACTCCACCACCAACGCCACCAAGTGGCAGCACAAGGACTTCGACGCTCTCTACCAGCAGGCGCAGGCCACCCGCGACAAGACCGCCCGAGCCGCCGTCTACGAGCGCATGCAGCGCCGCTTGTACGCCGAGGGCGGCTTCCTGATCTGGGGGTTCGCCGACTGGATCATCGGAACGGCCCGCACCGTGAAGGGAGTCGAGACCGAGGCGCCCGCCAACACGCTCGACTGGGCCCGCTTCGACAAGGTCTGGCTGGCGTGACGGAGAGTCCGAGGACGAGCGGCCTGCGCTCGTTCGTCGCCCGGCGGCTGCTCCTCGGCGCCGCGCAGACCGTGGCCGTCGTGCTGCTGGTCTTCGCGCTCACCGAGGCGCTGCCGGGCGACGCGGCCGTCGCCCTCGCCGGCGACCAGCCCGACCCCGCGCGCATCGCCGCCATCCGCGAGGCGATGGACCTCGACCGGCCCGCGTACGAGCGGCTCGCGGACTGGGCCGCGGGTCTGACGCGCGGCGACTTCGGCACCTCCCTGGCCTCCGGCCGCCCGGTGTCCCAGTACCTCGGCGACGGTTTCGGGCCGACCCTGCTGCTGGCCTCCCTCACCCTGGCCCTGCTGGTCCCGCTCGGCCTCGGCCTGGGCGTGCTCGCCGCCCGCCACGAAGGGCGGCTGGTGGACCGACTGGTCAGCTCCGTCACCCTCGCGGTGTACGCGGTCCCCGAGTTCGCCCTCGGGGTCCTGCTGGTGACGGTCGTCGCGCTGAAGCTGGCCTGGCTGCCGCCGACCGCCGTCGGCCACGGCACCGACCTGCTCGCCCACCCCGCCGTCCTGGTCCTGCCGGTGCTCGTCCTGCTCTCCCGGCCGGTCTGCTCGCTGTCCCGCCTGGTCCGGGCCGGCATGGTCGACGCCCTCGCCGCGCCCTACGCCGCCCACGCCCGCCGCTGCGGCGTCCCCGGCGCCCGCGTCCGCTACGCCCACGCCCTGCCCAACGCCCTCGCCCCGGCCGTGCAGCAACTGGCCCGTACCGCCGACTGGCTGCTGTGCGGGGTCATCGTCGTCGAGGCGCTGTTCGTCATCCCGGGCCTCGGCACGGTCCTGCTCAACGCCGTCGCCGAACGGGACGTACCGGTCGTGCAGGGGCTGGCCGTGGTCTTCGGCGTGCTGACCGTCGTCCTCAACCTGGGCGCCGACCTGGTGGCACACCGGCTGACACCCCGCGCGGCGGTGGCGGCATGACCCGCAGCCGCTTCGCCCTCGCCTCACGGTCGTCGCCGTCCCGCTCGGCCTCGCCCTCCTGGGCCCCTGTTCGCCGGCGAACCCGGCCCCCGCTCCCTGTCCTTCGCCCTCGGTGACGGTCACCCGCCGCTCGGCACCGACTTCGTCGGCCGGGACGTCTGGCGGCAGGTCCTGCACGGCGGCCGTACGGTCGTGCTGACCGCCCTCGCCGCGACCGCCCTGGCCTATCTGGTCGCGCTGCCCGTGGGACTGACCGCCGCGCTCACCCACGTACGGCGTCTGGAGGAGCTGCTGATGCGGCCGCTGGACGTGCTGCTCGCCGTACCGTCGCTGCTGCTGATCCTGCTCGTGGCGTCCGTGTTCTCGCCGGGAGCGACCGGACTCGCCCTGCTCGTCGCCATGGTGAACGTGCCCGACGCGGCCCGCATCGTGCGGGCGCGGCGGGCGAGGCCGCCGCCCGTCCCGCGGTCGAGGCGCTGCGCATGCAGGGCGAGACCTGGTGGCGCATCGCCGTGGGCTACGTCGGCCGGGCCACCCTGCGCACCCTCGCCGCCGACGCCGGAATCCGGCTGACCGGCGTGCTGTATCTGGTGTCCACGGCCGCCTTCCTCGGCGTGGGCGTCGCGCCGGACGCCGCCGACTGGGCGGTCATGGTCGACCGCAACCGCACCGGACTGTTCGTGCAGCCCTGGGCGGTCGTGGTGCCCGCCCTGCTGATCGTGGCCCTGACGACGGGCACGAACCTGGTCTTCGACGCCGCCCTGGAGAAGACCCCGCGACGGAAGGGACGACGTCCGTGAGCCACCAGCCGGCACCGAGGACCGGCGAGACCGCCCCCGCGGCACAGATCCGCGATCTGCGCGTCGAGATCGACGGACGGGCCATCGTCGACGGGGTGAGCCTGCGCGTGCCGCCCGGCCGGGTGACCGCCCTGGTCGGGGCCTCCGGCAGCGGCAAGACCACGACCGGCCTCGCACTGCTGGGCGAGTACCCGCCCGGCGCCCGTGTCACGGGGGAGGTGAGCCGCCCCGGCGACGGGCCGGTCGGATACGTGCCCCAGCACCCCGCCGCCGTCCTCAACCCGGCCCGCCGCGTCGGCGCCCTCCTGCGCGACATCGCCCGCCCCCAGGTACGCCACCTGCCGCGCGCCGAACGCCGTACGGCCGTCCGCGAACGGGTCCTGCGGGCCCTGCGCGACGCCCAACTCGCCGACGGGGCGGCCCTGCTGCGCCGCTACCCGCATCAGCTCTCCGGTGGCCAGCAGCAGCGGGTCGTGCTCGCCCAGGCCCTGCTGCTCGGCGCGCGGGTCGTCGTCGCCGACGAACCCACCACCGGCCAGGACGCGCTGACCAAGAGCCGGATCGTCGAGCAGCTCGCGGCGGTCGCGGCCGGGGGCATCGCGGTCGTCCTGCTCAGCCACGACCTGGACGTGGTTCGCGCCCTCGCCGACGAGGTCCTGGTGATGCGTGCCGGCCGGGTCGTGGAGTCCGGCCCGGCCGAACGCCTGTGGCTCGCGCCCCGGCACGAGTGGACCCGCAGGCTCCTCGCCGAACACCGGGCCGACCCGCCGCGGGACACCGGCGCCGGCGTCGCCCGGCCCGTGCTGACCGTCCGCGACCTGACCGCCGTGCACGGCACCACCACGGTGCTGCGCGCTCCGCACCTCACCCTGGGCGCCGGAGAGTGCCTCGCCGTCGTCGGCCGGTCGGGCAGCGGCAAGACCACTTTGGCCCGCTGCCTGGCCGGGCTGCACCGCGACCACACCGGCGAGATCCTGCTCGACGGGGCGGCCCTCCCGCGCAGTCTGCGACGCCGCGACCGGGACCGGCTCGCCGCCGTGCAGTACGTCTTCCAGGACGCCCGCGCCGCGTTCGACGAGTTCCGTCCCGTCCTCGCGCAGGTCGCCCGCACGGCGGTCCGGCTGCGTGGCGCCGACGAACACGCCGCTGTCGAACAGGCGTTGACGACGCTGGCCCGTCTGGGCCTGCCGGAGGATCTCGCCCACCGCCCGCCCGGCGCCCTGTCCGGCGGCGAACTCCAGCGGGCCGCCCTCGCCCGCGCCCTGCTCGCCCGGCCCCGCGTCCTCATCTGCGACGAGATCACCTCCGGCCTCGACACGGTCACCCGGCGCGGCATCCTCGACCTCCTGGCCGGCCTCCTGAGCGACGGTGACGACCTCGCCCTCGTCCTCATCACCCACGACCTGGACACCGCACGCCTCGCCCACCGCATCGCCGTACTGGAAGCGGGAGAACTGGTCGAGCAGGGCCCTGCGCAGCAGCTCCTGGCCGCCCCTCAACACCCCTTCACGTCTCCCTGACGGAGACCACGGCACGTCTGGGGGCAACAACGCGTCCCTGACGGATGTCAGGGGGTGGGGATTCCCGCCGGGCGGGCCGGGCGGCCCAGCCGCACCGGCACGCCCGGCGAGTACAGGACGCTGACCGGCGCCCCCGCGGGCGCCGGCAGTCCGGCCGCGGCGACCAGGTCCTCCTCGCAGACGAGCAGCTCCGCCCGGTACAGGGGCCAGCGCGGATGGTCGTTGGGCAGGTAGGCGGCGCCGCCGAAGAACGCGTTGTGCATCCCCCAGCGGGCGGTGAGGAAGTGCTCCAGCTCCGTGGGCTCCTCGATGCGCTCACCCCGGCGCACCACGATCCGGCTCGACGCACCGCGCGGCCCCGGCCACCGGCGCGAACTCGTGTACGCGACGGTGTCGCCGTCCGCGCGCACCCGCATCCGCGACCACAGATACGGCAGCCGGAAGCCGACGCGTCCCATCACCACGGGGATCAGCCGCGCCGCGTCCATCGACCGGAACACCACTCCGCGCCGCCCGTGCCCGTCCACCGAGTACAGCCGCACGTTGGTCTCCGGGAACGACCCGAGGTACGGCACCCCGGGCAGCCGCAGCCAGCCCACCCGGTGCATCCGGAAGGCGACGAGACCGACGTACGTCGACCCCTCGTGCACGTCGGGAACGGTGCCCGGCGGCAGCAGCCCCGCCACCGTCTCCGGTGCCACCTCCCAGTGGACGAAGCAGAGGTCGAGCCACTGCTGGGTCAGCAACGGCAACCTGATGGATTCGGGGGCGTCGGGCGTCACGGAGGCGGGCTGGTGCACGGCGACAGAATGACAGACGGCCGCAGACGCCGAAGCGCCGCCTCCGGACCGACAGGACGAGTCCGGGACGTGGAATCCCCGGTCGGCGCGGCACACGACGCCGGCGGCACCGAAGACCGGGGCGCCCGCCGGGCGATCGGCCTCCGGCCCGGCGCCGGTGCCGTTCGTGGTGACGGTGAAGCCGCCCTCGTAGCCGATCACGTACGCGGGCGCCGGTCAGCGGCCGTGCCAGTCCAGGCACACCACCAGCGCGTCGTCCTCCGCCACGGATCCACCGCGGTGGCCCCTCAGTTCGCGCAGCACGGCCCGCGGGACCTCGGCCGCCGGCAGCAGCCGGGTCGAGGAGATCGCCCGTGCCAGGGCGGCGTCCCCGTACACCTCCCCGCCGGGCGAGGCGACCGCGTGGACGCCGTCGCTGACGAGGACCAGCCGGTCACCGGGCTCCACCCGGAACGGCTGCGGCACGTAGTCGGTCTCCTCGAACATGCCCAGCGGCAACTGGGCCTCGAAGTCGACCCGTTCGACGGTGCCCTCCCGCAGCCGCAGCAGCCGCGGTGAGCCGGCGTCCACCACCTGGGCCCGGCCCGTGGCGAGTTCGACGTCCAGCATCAGCACGGACAGATAGCGGCGGCCGCCGTAGTGGGCGTGCACCGCCTGGTCGGCCAGCGCGGCCTGGTCGGCGATCGGGAGGCCGGCCCGCCGGGCGTTGCGCAGCGCGTTGACCGCCAGGTTCGTCAACAGGGCCGCCTCCGTGCCCTCGCCCATGCCGTTGCTGACGTACAGGGTGAGCCGGTCGGCCGTCGCGGACCAGTCGAAGCTGTCGCCGTGGACGGCGTAGGCGGGCTCCAGCTGTGCGCCGAGCGCGTACTCGGGGCAGGTGCGGGAGCGGGCGGGGAGGAGCTGCCACTGCATCTCGGCGGCCAGGGTGAGCCGGTCCCTGCGCCGGGCCCGCAGGTACAGGTCGGTGGCGCGGTCGGCCACCACCACCTCGTGCCCGAGCACCTGCGCGATCTCCGACAGTTCGCCCAGCACCTCGGGCACCTCGCCGTCTCCGGGCAGCGTCACCGACAGCACGCCGAGCCGGTCGCCGCGCACCGTGACCGGCAGATGCGCCCGCACCCGCCCGCCGTCGGCCGGCTCGACGTAGGGCTCCTGCGCGCCGAAGGCCCGGCCGGCCGCGCTGTCGTACACCGACAGGGGCTCCCGGCCGGGCGGGCCGGAGACCGGTTGCAGCACGGTGAGGCCGTAGTCGGCCATGAGCAGTTCGACGGCGACCGCCGCGTACTGCTCGTCCAGGGTCCGGCGGACGGCGTCGACCAGCTCGTGCGGTGCCGCCGTCCGCAGGGCGCGTTCGGCGGTGGCGAATCTGTGGGTGACGGGAGATACCACGACGGGAGTTGCACCGATCCTTCGCTCTGTGGCCGGACCGCCGGCCGGGGGTGTCCCGCGGGCGCCCGTGCGGCGCCGCGGCTTCGAGGTCCTGGGGGACCGGGGGAGCGCCAGTACGCTGGCGGTCGTCCCAGTGTCTGCGAGAGTGTGACCGTGACTGCCTTCCGCCATCGCCCGGAACCCGACGAGGTCGCACGGGTGACCGCGACGGCCGCGGAACTGCTGGAAGTGCTGTGGGGGCGGGCCTCGACGGCGCCCGCGTCCGCCTCCCAGTTGCGCGTGCTGTTCGTCCTGGAGCACCAGGAGGGCATCAACCTGCGCACCCTCGCCGACTCCCTGGCCTCCAGCCCGCCGTCGACGAGCCGGCTGTGCGACCGGCTCCAGGCGGCCGGATTCGTGGAGCGGGTGGTGAGCCCCACCGACCGGCGTGAGCTGCGGCTGCGCCTCAGCGGCCGCGGCCGGGCCTTCCTCGCCGACCTCCGGGAGCGCCGGGAGGCGGAGCTGCGGGCGGTGCTGGCCGGGATGCCCGCGGGGAAGCGGGTCGCGCTGCTGGAGGGGCTCGACGCGTTCTGCGACGCGGCGACGGCACGGGCCCACGACGGGGTCCCGGATTCCGGCAGTCGTACGGCCTGACCGGCGGACCGCGTCACCGGCCGCACCGGCACCTCCCGGAGGTGGGAGGCGGCGCGCGGGGCCGCGACCCTCACGGGAACTGCACACGAGACACACACAGGGGCACTGCTACCCCCAGCGGCCGGGAACCTGTACCGGCTGTGACAGAAGTCCCGGAAAAGCGCATGGAACGGGCCGCCGGGGTTACTCCGTCGCTATGGCACGGACATCGAGAACCGGACCGGACGAGCAGGTGGAGCGCAGGGCGCCGGACGAACCTACCGGGCTCCCCAAGCGTTCCTGGCTGGCGGTGCTGAAGGGCACGGTCAAGGAGTTCAAGGACGACGAACTCACCGACCGCGCCGCCGCCCTGACCTACTACGGGGTGCTGGCGCTGTTCCCCGCCCTGCTGGTCCTGGTGTCACTGCTCGGCATCGCCGGCAAGTCGGCGACCGACGAGGTCCTGAAGAACCTCCAGAAACTGGCCCCGGGGTCGGCCCGGGACATCCTCAGCGACGCGGTCACCCAGCTCCAGGGCCGGGGCGGCATCGGCTCGATCATGGCGATCGTCGGTATCGTGCTGGCCGTCTGGTCGGCCTCCGGCTACGTCGCCGCCTTCATCCGCAGCGCGAACGCCGTGTACGACGTGCCGGAGGGCCGGCCCGTGTGGAAGGTGCTGCCGGTCCGCGTGGGCGTGACGGTGCTGCTGCTGGTGCTGGCCGTGATCAGCGCCCTGATCGTGGTGTTCACCGGTGACCTCGCACGCCGGGCCGGCACGGCGCTCGGCATCGGCGACACCGCCCTGACGGTCTGGTCGATCGCCAAGTGGCCGGTCCTGGTCGTACTCGTCATCATCATGATCGCGCTGCTGTACTGGGCGACCCCGAACGTGAAGGGCCGCGGCTTCCGGTGGATCACCCCGGGCAGTGTGCTGGCCCTGCTGATCTGGCTGATCGCCTCGGCCGGCTTCGCCTTCTACGTGGCCAACTTCGCCTCGTACAACAAGACCTACGGCACACTCGCCGGCGTCATCGTGTTCCTGGTGTGGCTGTGGATCAGCAACATCGCCATTCTGCTCGGCCTGGAGTTCGACGCCGAGCTGGCCCGTCAGCGGGCCGTCGCGGGCGGAATGCCGCCGGACGAGGAACCCTACGTGCCGCCCCGGGACACCCGCGCCTGGAGCGAGGAGGACCAGCGCCGTATGACGTGAGGGCGTGGGGGAGCCGCCCGGTGACCTCCGCGTTAGGGACCGGCCGGGTGGGGCAGGCGCAGGTCATGAGCATGCGGAACGATCTCAGGGACGGCGACCGGCGGCTCACCCAGTGGGTGGCCTCATGGCCGTGGACCGGCGTGCGGCGGGGGCTGCCGGCGGTGGAGGAGGCGGCGCAGCACACCAAACTCTGGTGGGGCGCCGCCTTCCTGATGGCCTCGGCAGGAGGGTGGCGGGGACGCCGGGCCGCCGCGGCGGGCCTGGCGAGCATGGCCGTGGCGGAAGCGGTGTCCAACGGCGTGCTCAAGCATCTCTGGGAGCGGCGCCGGCCACCGAAGGAGTGGATCCCGAACGAGGAGGTCCACGACCGGCCCGACTCCTCCTCCTTCCCCTCCGGGCACACGGCGGCCGCCGTCGGCTTCACCGCCGCCGTCGCCGGGGTCTGGCCCGTGGCCGGCGCGCTCTGCGCGGTGCCCGCGGTGCTGGTGGCCTGCGAACGGGTGCACACCGGCGCGCACTACCCCACCGACGTCGCCGCCGGCGCGCTGATCGGCCTGTCCGCCGCTGCTCTGACCCATCGCGCTCCCCGCCTGGCCGTCCGCGCGGCGCTGACGTGACGAGCCCCTGAAGTCGAGTAGCCGCGTCGGCACACCTGAGCAGTCGTACCTCATGAGCGATCCGCTCGGCTCGCGCAGGCCGGCCGTACCAGCCGCCGTACCCGTCGGCGAGCCCTCGTCGAGTCATCGAGGAGCCGAGCAGGAGCCGGCCGTCCGTATGACCCGTCGGGTGCGGCCCCCGTCTCCGCGCCCCGCCCCTCGGCGGCGCGATCCGCCTCGGCCCGGCGCGGCCGGTCGTCCGTCCCGCGCCTGCGGCGCTGCCGCCTCGGCCCTGCTGCCGGTGGCCGGGGTGACCGCAGCGGTCCCGACCGGCTGCTCCCTCCGCATCGAGGAGGCGATGTGCGGCGGCGGCGAGCACCCGGTGCCGGCGGTGGGCGGCACCGGCGGCACCGGCGTCCCGAACGAGGAGGAGCCCCCTGGGGGCTGCGTCCGCTGCCCCCAGGGGAAGGTCCCCGAGATCGTCGGCGACGAGTGGGACACGTACGGGAGCACCCGCACCCTCGACGAGCGGGGGAACGTCGTGGTCGCCCCGGACGCCGGATGAGCCCCGGCTAACCGGCCAGTGTGCGGTGCGGGGGACGGCCGTACGCCGAGCGGTACAGGGTGGCGAAGCGGCCGGGGTGGAAGAAGCCCCAGCGGGCCGCGACGTCGGTGACCGTGGTGCCGTCGAGCGGGTCCGCGGCCCGCAGGTCGTCGTGGGCGTGGGCGAGCCGGACCCGGCGCAGGTGCGCCAGCGGCGTGGTGTCGAGGTGCCGCCGGAACGTGTACTGGAGGCCCCGCACGGTGACGTGCGCGGCCGCGGCGATGTCGGCGACCGTGACCGGTTCGCCGGCGTGGTCGTCGATGTAGGCCAGCGCGCGGCGCAGTGTCGCCGGCCGGGCGTCGTTGCGGTCGGTCGCGGTGGGATCGGTGAGCGCAGTGTTGGGGAACGTGGCGAGTACGCCCGCCGCCAGGTGCTGGGCGGCCGTGGAGGCGACGAGCGGCTGGTCGGCGAGGCCCGGTGAGGCCAGCACATGGTCGCGGACGTAGCCGACGGTCTGCCGCAGCCGGAGGGCCGCGGCAGGGGAGTGCGGCCGGTGACCGGTCAGCCGCACCGGTCCCGGCACGCGGCCCGGGGCGCCGGCGGCCACCTGGGTGAGCAGATCGGTGTCCAGCATGGTGATGTTGTAGCGGGCGTGGCAGATCCGCCCCGAGTACGGCAGCTCCGGCGGGGCGAACGACACCACGTCGCCCGGCCCGAAGGCGTCCGTCACACCGTCGAAGGTGTGGTCCTGGATGGTGCCCTCGTGGACGAGGCACAGACAGATCCGGCCCAGCGGCGTGACGGAGTAGCTCATCTCGAAGCCGAGGTCGAGTTCGTCGACGCTCACCGAGGGCATCGCGGCGCGGCTGATGCGCGTCCGGACGGTCCCCGGATCGTCGCTGCCGATCTGCATGCTGGAGTAGGCCCGGCTGAGGAAGTCCTCGGTCAGGCCGAGGTCGTCACTGTCGAAGAACAGCGTGTCCATGAAACCTTCGTCCGATGGGTCGGTCTGCACCGCGCTCTGCGGGCCGGGAGGCCCCCGGACCGACGTTCGCCCGCTTCGCCCGCTTTCCCCGCATCCCGGTGCGCATGCGTTTTCCGGACCGGGCCCGGCGATGTTGTTCGTTCTGCGTGCGGCGCTCCCGGTCCTTTGTGTGCAGGCTGGGAAGGACGGCACGTGACACACCGGCGGGGCCCGCGGCTTCGCCGGTCCTCGGCGGGGAGAAGGACGGGGGATTGCGGCATGGCTGCGGAGGAGGACGTCGAGGCGCGGGTCGCGGCCCTGCAGGAGGAGGTGGCCCAGCTGCGGCAGGCCATCGCCTCCCACGCCGTGATCGACCAGGCGATCGGGGTGGTCGTCGCCGTCGGCCGGCTGCGCCCCGAGCAGGGCTGGGAGGTCCTGCTGGAGATCTCCCAGCGGACCAACACCAAGCTGCGCGAGGTCGCCGAGTACGTGGTGCAGGGCGCCCACTGCCGCTGGCTCCCCGACGAGATCCACCAGGCACTGTCGGCCGCCCTGGCCCGCGCGCGGTCGGCATGATCCACCCGAGCGGCCCTGACTCTCGGTAACCCCGACCGTGACGTAGGGTCGGCCTCCGGGGAGTGAGACCGGAGGGGGAAGAGGTGCCGCTGGAGTCCGTGCGGTTTGCGGTTCTGGGGCCCGTGAGGGTGCGTCGAGGGGACACGGAGCTGGAGCTGGGCGCGCCGCAGGAGCGGGCCCTCCTCGCGCTGCTGCTGGTCAGGGCGGGCCAGCCGGTCGGTATGGACGAGATCGTCGACACCCTCTGGGGAACCGACCCGCCCCCCAGCGCGGTCAACGTGGTCCGCCGGCACGTGGGTTCACTGCGGCGGCTGCTGGAGCCCGGCCTCCCCGCCCGCGCGGAGAGCCACCGGCTGGTGCGGGACGCGGGCGGCTACCGGCTCGTGACAGAGGGTGACTTTCTGGACCTGATCCGGTTCCGCGCGCTGCGGGAGGCCGGGCAGCGGACCCCGCGGGAGTCGCCCGCGCACGCGCTCGGGCTGTTCACCGAGGCGCTCTCCCTGTGGCGGGGGCCGGTCGCCGCCGGGCTTCCCGCGCGGGCCCGCGCCCGTCCGGCGTTCGACGCGGTGGACCGCGAACGCGTCGCCGCCGTGCGTGAAGCGGCCGATGCCGCCCTGCGCGCCGGACTCCCCGGGACCGTCCTTCCCGAACTGCGCCGGGCCGCCGCCGAACACCCCCTGGACGAACCCGTACAGGCCGGCCTGATCCTCACCCTCGCGGCGGCGGGCCACCGCTCCGAGGCCCTCGGCGTGTACGACGCCGTGCGGACCCGGCTCGCCGGGGAGCTGGGGATCGACCCCGGCGCGGAACTGCGGGAGGCCCGGGAGACCGTGCTGCGGGGGAGGCCCGGCGAGGCCGGGGGAGCCGCGACGGCGGCCGGCGCCCCGCTCACGGAGACCGACGAACCCCACGCGCCGGCCCGCGAGGGCGCCCCCGCCGGTCTCTCCTCCTTCCCGGTGCCCGCCCAACTCCCGCACGACATCCCGGCGTTCACCGGCCGGGATGGCGAACTCGACGAGATGCTCGCCCTGTCGGGCGGCGCGGCCCCCGCGTCCCACACCGTGGTGATCAGCGCCATCGGCGGCATGGCCGGCGTCGGCAAGACCACCCTCGCCGTGCACTGGGCCCACCGCGTCGCCGACCGCTTCCCCGACGGGCAGCTCTACGTCAACCTGCGCGGCTACGACCCCTCCGGCGCCGTCATGGAGGCGGGCGAGGCCGTCCGCGGCTTCCTGGACGCGCTCGGCGTACCGCCCGACCGGATACCGCACGGCGTGGACGCGCAGGCCGCCCTCTACCGCGGCGTGCTGGCCGGGCGGCGGATCCTCCTCGTCCTGGACAACGCCCGCGACAGCGACCACGTACGGCCGCTGCTGCCCGGCTCGCCCGGCTGCCTCACCCTCGTCACCAGCCGCGACGCCCTGTCCGGGCTGGTCGCCGCGCACGGCGCCCACTCCCTGACGCTGCGGCCCTTCGACACCGCGCAGGCGCGCGACCTCCTGGTCCGACGCCTGGGCGCCGCACGCGTCGGGGCCGAACCGGGCGCGCCGACGAGATCACCGCACTCTGCGCCGGTCTGCCCCTCGCGCTCGCCTGTGTCGCCGCCCGCGCCGCCGCCCACCCCCACTTCCCGCTCTCCGCCGTCGCCGCCGAACTGCGCGAGGCCCACGGCAGCCTCGACGCGTTCGCCCGCTCCGACGCCTCCGTGGACGTCGGCACCGTCTTCTCCTGGTCCTCCCGGCAGATCTCCGACGCCGCCGCCCGGCTGTTCCGGCTGCTCGCCCTGCACCCGGGCCCCGACTTCACCCTGCCGGCCGCCGCCGCCGCCCTGGCCGGGCTGCCGGCGCGCCGGACCCGGCCGCTGCTGGCCGAACTGACCGGCCTGCACCTCGTCACCGAGCACAGCCCCGGCCGGCACGCCTTCCACGACCTGCTCCGCGCCCACGCCGGCGAACTCCTCGACGAACGGCACACCCAGGACGAACAGCGGGCGGCCCTGCACCGGCTGTACCACCACTACCTGCACACCGCCCACGCCGCCGACCGGTTGCTCGTCCCCCACGCCGACCCGCTGCCCCCGCCGCCCGCACCCGACGGCGTACGCCCCGAACCGCTCGCCGACGACGACCGGGCCCTGGGCTGGCTCACCGCCGAGCACGCGGTGCTCCTCGCCGCCGTCGACACCGCCGCCGCCACCGGGCAGGAACGTCTCGCCTGCCATCTGGCCTGGTCCCTGGAACCGTTCTTCGACCGGCGCGGCCACTGGCACGACGGGCTCACCGTCCAGCGCACCGCCCTCGACGCCGCCCGACGGCTCGCCGAACCCGCTCTGGAGGCGCGCGGACTGCGCGGACTCGGGCGCATCGAAGGCCGGCTCGGCCTCCACGACCGGTCCGTGCCCCGCCTCGAAGAGGCCCTGGAACTCTTCACCCGGCTGGGCGACGACATCGGCCGCGCGCACACCCACCGCAGCCTCGGCTGGGAGAGCGAGCAGCGCGGCGACCTGCCCGGAGCGCTGCGCCACAACCAACTCGCCCTCGCCCTGTTCCGCGCGCTCGGCGACCGGGCCGCGCAGGCCAGCGTCCTGAACTCGGTCGGCTGGTACCACGCCCGGCTCGGCGACCACCGGCAGGCCCTGACGCACTGCTTCGAGGCCCTGACCATGCTCCAGGACCTCGGCGACCGCTACGGCCAGGCGGTCACCTGGGACAGCATCGGCTACGCCCACCAGCACCTGGGCCGCCACCCACAGGCCCTCCTCGCCTACCGCAACGCCCTCGCCCTCCTCCGCGACCTCGGCGCGCCCTACGCGGAGGCCGACATCCTCGCCCGGCTCGGCGACACCCACCGCGCCATGGGCGACGAGGACAGCGCCCGCGCCGCCTGGACCGACGCCCTCCGTCTCCTCAGCGCCCTGGCCCACCCCGACGCCGAGCGGGTCCGTGCCCGGCTGACCGGACGCGACGGACATGCCGATGTCTGCTGACCCCGCCCGCCCGGAGGCACGGGGCCCGGTGCTGCGGTTCGAGCTGCTCGGACCGGTCCGGGTGTGCCGCGACGGAGCCGAACTCGACCTCGGGTTCCCGCAGCAACGCGCGCTCCTCGCCCTGCTCCTGGCCCATGAGGGCCGCCCGGTGCCGACCGGCGAACTGCTCGACCTGCTCTGGCCGGGACAGCCGCCCGCCAGCGCGCTGAACGTGGTGCGCCGGTACATCGGCGCGCTACGACGCCTCCTGGAACCGGAACTGCCGCCCCGCGCCCCCGGCCGACGACTGCTGCGCCGCCCCGGCGGCTACCTGCTGGACGTGACCCCGGACGAGGTCGACCTGCTGCGCTTTCGTGAACTGACCCGGCAGGGCGTACGGGCGGCCGTCACCGGGCGGGCCGAGACGGCGGCGCTGCGTTTCACCGATGCCCTGGCACAGTGGCGCGGTCCGGTGGCGATGGGCGTCGCGGCCGCCGCGCGCGAGCACGTCCGGTTCACCGACGTCTGCCGCGAACTCCTGCGGACGGCCCGGCTGGCGGGCGACGCCGCCCTGCTCAGCGGCAGGACCGCCCAGGTCCTGCCCGCACTGCGCCGGGCCACCGCCCTCGATCCGCTCGACGAACCCCTGCACGCCCGGCTGATCCTCTCCCTCGCCGCCTGCGGCCTCCAGGCGGAGGCCCTCACGGCGTACGAGGACGTGCGCCGCCGACTGGCCGCCGAACTCGGCACCACCCCCGGCGCCGAACTGGCGGCGCGCACACGCGCGTGCTGCGCCAGGACGTGGGCCGGCTGACGGCGGGCCACGGGTGGACCTCGCCCGGGAGACTCCGGTCGCACGGGTCGCCGGGTCGGGTGTCGCCGCGGCCCCGCGGGGCGACGACAGGGCGCCGGGTGCCGCCCTCGCCGTACCGGAGCGGACGGCACCCACGGGGCACACCGGCCTGCCCCCCGACATCCACGGCTTCACCGGCCGGAAGGCCGAGCTTGGGTGGCTGACGGCGACCCGGGACGCGGTCGACGGGACCGTCGCCACCCCGGCGGCCGTATGGATCGGCGGCATGGCGGGCGTCGGCAAGACCGCCCTCGCCGTGCACTGGGCGCACCGGGCCGCCGGCCGTTTCCCCGACGGGCGCCTGTACGTCGCGCTGCGCGGCAGCGACCCGGCCGGGCCCGCCGCCGAACCCGAGGAGGCGCTGCGCGCCCTGCTCACCGCCCTCGGCGTGTCCGCGGCCCGGATGCCGACCGGGGCGGCGGCCCTGACCGGCCTGTACCGCACCCTGCTGGCCGCCCGGCGCGTCCTCGTGGTCCTCGACGACGCGGCAGGCACGGAACAACTGCGTCCGCTGCTGCCCGCCGCACCCGGCTGCCTGGCCCTGGTCACCAGCCGCCACGCCCTGCCCGGCCTGATCGCCTCGGGCGCCCGCCCACTGCGCCTGGAGCCGCCCCCGGCCGAGGACGCGCGCGAGATGCTGGCCCGGCTGATCGGTGCCGACCGGACCGCGGCCGAACCCGTGGCCGTCGACGAGATCCTCCTTCGGAGCGGCCGACTGCCCCTCGCGCTGACCGCCGTCGCCCTGCGGGCCGCCGCCCACCGCGAGATCCCCCTCACGGACACCGCCGCCTACCTGCGCGAGACGGAAGGCACCCTGGACGCCTTCGCCGGCGGCGGCACGGCCGACGTCCGCGCCGCCTTCCTGGGTTCCTACCGGCTGCTGTCACCGCAGGCCGCCCGGCTGTTCCGGCTCCTGCCCCGCCACGCGGGGCCCGACCTCACCCCGGCGTCGGCGGCGGCGCTCACCGGGCTACCGGTCCGCGGGGCCCGCCGACTCCTCGCCGAACTCGCCGAAACCCACCTGATCACCGAGCACACGCCCGGCCGCTACACCCTGCACCGCCTGCTGCGGGCCTTCGCCGCCGAAGCGCCTCGCAGGTGACGCGCCCGGCCGTTGTCCCGGCCGTTGTCACCGCGTTGTCACTCTTTTTGCACACCCTGCGGCCTACGGTCCGGGCGACGAGACCGACAGTCGCTCGCTCAGGAGGCAACGGCGGAAGATGTCCACCACCAGCACCATCGACGCACCCATCCGCAGGACGCCCCTGGGCGTCGAGATCATGACCGTCGAGACCGGCCCCGGCCGGCTGCCGGGCGAGCGGGCACCGCAGCCGGAGCACCGGCCCTACGCACGGGAGGCGGGCGAGTACCTCTTCGTGGGACTGCGCAGCGCCACCCGCCCGCCGGACACCGACCCGGTGAGCGTGTGCCTCGCCCCCGGCGACATCTGCTTCTACGACGCCCACCGGCCGCCCGCCCTGGACTTCCCCGAGCGGTTCCGTGCCACGGTCTTCCTGATGCCGGCCGACCTGCTGGGCATCACCCCCGCCGACGCCGGCCGGATCACCCGCACGCCGGTCGCCCGGACCTCCCGGCTCGGCGCGCTGCTCTCACCGCTGCTGTCCGACCTGGCCCGCACCGCGGCCCGGGCCCGGCCGCCGGTCGGCGACATGCTCGCCGGGAACGCCGTGAACCTCCTGGCGACCCTTGTCGCCGAACGGCTCGGCAGTGACACGGAGGGCCCCTCGGACGGCCAGCCACCACCGGTGCTGGCCCGCATCCTGGAGCACGTCGAACTGCACCTGACCGAACCGGACCTCTCCCCGGAGACCCTCGCCCGCGCCCACCACATCTCCGTGCGCTACCTGCACAAGCTGTTCCAGCAGGAGGGCACCACCCTCGGCCGCTGGATCCTGCGCCGCCGCCTGGAGGAGTGCCGCCGCGACCTGCTGCGCCAGGACCGCCGAAGCCGCACCATCGCCGCCGTCGCGGGCCGGTGGGGCTTCACCAGCGCCACGCACTTCAGCCGCGTCTTCCGCACCGCCTACGGCATGTCCCCCCGCGAGTGGCGGGACAGCGCGGGCCGGGGCTGACGGCTCCGCTTCCCCGGCTCTCCCGTGATCGGCGGCCTGCCGAGGCAGCCGCCGACCGGCACCGTCGACCCGTTGCACCCCTGCCGAGTTCCCACAAGCCCGTCCGCCGGGCGGACCGCGCTCGCGCTCGCCACGCCGACGACTCGGCCGGATCCGGGCCGCACGACATGCCGTGCGCTCTGAGCACACTGAGGGTGCGCGCGCGGACCATGCCCGGTCGCGAAGCGTGTCTAGCGTGACCGGGCAGCACAACGCACACCGTCAACAGCAGGAGATTCTCATGTCCGACGTCGTCGAGCCGGCCGCGCCGGTGCTGGAGCCCGCCGCCCAGGCGTTCGTGGAGGCCACCGCGAACCCGCCGTATCTGTTCGACCTGGCACCGGCCGAGGGACGCAAGGCCGTCGACGAGGTGCAGTCCGGCGAGATCGACAAGCCCGCCGTCGACGAGGAGTGGATCACCGTCTCGGGCGGTCCCACGGGCAGTGTCCGCGCCCGCGTCGTCAAGCCCGCCGGCAGCCAGGGCACCCTGCCCGTCATCCTCTACATCCACGGCGCGGGCTGGGTCTTCGGCAACGCCCACACCCACGACCGGCTCGTGCGCGAACTCGCCGTCGGCGCCGGTGCGGCCGTCGTCTTCCCCGAGTACGACCTCTCGCCCGAGGCCCGCTACCCCGTCGCCATCGAGCAGAACTACGCCGTCGCCCGCTGGATCGTCGAACAGGGCGCCACCAAGGGTCTGGACGCCACCCGCATCGCCGCCGCGGGCGACTCCGTCGGCGGCAACATGACCGCCGCCCTCACCCTGATGGCCAAGGAACGCGGCGATGTGCCGCTGGTGCAGCAGGTGCTGTTCTACCCGGTGACCGACGCGAACTTCGACACCGGTTCCTACCACCAGTTCGCCACCGGCTACTTCCTGCGCCGCGACGGCATGCAGTGGTTCTGGGACCAGTACACGACCGACGAGGCCGAGCGCGCCCAGATCACCGCGTCCCCGCTGCGGGCCACCACCGAGCAGCTCACCGGGCTGCCCCCGGCCCTGGTCATCACCGGCGAGGCCGACGTCCTGCGCGACGAGGGCGAGGCCTACGCCAACAAGCTCCGCCAGGCCGGCGTCCCCGTCACCGCCGTCCGCTACCAGGGCATCGTCCACGACTTCGTCATGCTCAACGCCCTGCGCGGGACGCACGCCGCCGAAGCCGCCATCACCCAGGCCGTCGGCACGCTCCGCGCCGCCCTGCACGCCGCCTGATCCGAGGAGACACACCACATGAGCACCACTCCCACCGTCCTCCTCGTCCACGGCGCGTTCGCGGACGCGGCCGGCTGGTCCGGTGTCATCGCCGAACTCCAGCGCGACGGCATCCCCGTGATCGCCCCGCCGAACCCGCTGCGCGGCCTGGCCTCCGACGCGGCGTACGTCGCCTCCGTCGCCGCCCAGATCGACGGTCCCGTCGTCCTGGTCGGCCACTCCTACGGCGGTGCCCTCATCACCGTGGCCGGCGTCACGGAGAACGTCGTCGGCCTCGTGTACGTCGCCGCCTACGTCCTGGAGGAGGGCGAGAGCCTCGGCGAGCTCCAGGGCCGCTTCCCGCTGTCCCCGCTGGTCAGCAACCTGAAGCAGTGGACGTACCCGGTGCCGGGCGGCGAGCCCGCCGCCGAGGTCACCATCGCCGAGGACGCCTTCCCGTCGGTGTTCGCCGCCGATGTGCCGGCCGAGATCACCAAGGTCCTCGCCGCCGCCCAGCGCCCGCTGGCCGCCGCCGCGTTCGAGGAGACCGCTGCCGCGGCCGCCTGGAGGACCAAGCCGTCCTGGGCGCTGATCGCCGGCGCGGACAACGCCATCAACCCCGAGGTCGAGCGCTTCGGCGCCAAGCGTGCCGACGCGACGGTCGTCGAGATCGAGGGCGCCTCGCACGCCGTCGCGGTGTCCCGGCCGAAGGAGGTCGCGGACCTGATCCGCACAGCCGTCCGCGCGACGAGCTGACACCCCCACAGCAGCCGCGCGGACGCGTCCCCCGTATCACGTCCGCGCGGCCCCCGCGCTTTCCCCCGGGGCGACCTCGGCCCCGCCCCGCCTCCGCCGCACCAGGTCCCTCGCCGCTTCCGGCCATTGGGGGTGGTCGAAGGCGAAGCCCGCCTCGAGCAGGCGGCCGGGGACGACACGGCGGCTCTTGAGCAGGAGTTCCGTGTCCGAGCGGAGGGCGAAGGCGCCCAGCGCGGCCATCGATCTCGTCGCCGGGAGGCCCACCGGGACGCCCCACGCGCCCCGCAGCGCGCGCATGAACGCGCGGTGCGGCAGCGGTGCCGGGGCCGCGAGGTTCACGGGCCCGGCGAGGTCCTCCCGGTCGATCAGGAAACGGACCGCGCGCACGAAGTCGCGGTCATGGATCCAGGAGACGTACTGCGCGCCGCCGGCGACCGGACCGCCGAGGCCGAGGCGGGTCAGCTTCGACAGCACGTCGAAGACCCCGCCCCGGTCGGGGCTCATCACCATGGCCGACCGCAGGGCGACCTTGCGGGTGTGCGGGGTGTCGGCCTCCTCCTGCTCCCGCTCCCAGTTCCTGGCGATGTCGACGCTGTAGGACCAGTAGCCGGGGACGTCGGGCTCGGCACCTCCGACGATTCCCGTCGCCTCGTCGTTGGGTGCGTCGAAGCGGTGGGCGTAGAGGGTGGCGGTGCTCATCTGGAGCCAGAGCCGGGGCGGCCGGGCGGCCCCGACGATCGCCTCGCCGACGACCCGGGCGGAGTCCACCCGCGAGTCCATCATCTCCCGTAGGTTGCCCGGGGTGTAGCGGCAGCTGACGCTGCGCCCGGCCAGGTTGATCACGACGTCACTGCCGTCGACGGCGTCCGTCCAGGGCCCGGTGGTCCTGCCGTCCCAGGCCAGGTCGCCGGGCCGTGCCGGGCGCCTGCTCAGCACCACGACCTCGTGTCCGGCCGCGGTGAGCGCCCGGCGCAGCACCGTACCCACCTGTCCGGTCCCGCCGGGTATGACGATCTTCATCGTGAGGCTCCCCTCCCTCGTGTCCTGCACGTCCCTCGTCCGAAGGGGAGCCTACCCGATATTTGAACGTGTTCAAAAACTACGGTGAAGGGTCGTCCCTACCCCTGGTGCACCTCCAGCGCCGCCCGTACCGCTGACTCCACGGCGCCCTCGATCCAGGACGGCTTGACCGAGGTGTGGTCGCCCGCGAAGTGCAGCGGCCCCTCGGGGGAGCGGATCGCGGTGAGCAGTTCCGTGTGCTGGCCGGGGAGCAGGACGGACGCCTCCCCGTAGGCGTAGGGGTCCCGCAGCCAGCTCTGGGTGCGGCCGGCGCCCGTGTAGAAGACCTCGACGCGCCGGCCGTAGACCTGCTGGAGTCCCCGCAGGGCGTGCGGGTAGCGGGCGTCGTCGTCGAGGGAGTCCCAGCGGGAGGCGTCGTCGGCCCAGCTGTAGGAGGCGAGGACGACACCGCCCCGGCTGCCCTCCACCGGGTGGGACGGGTTGATCATGAAGCGGTTGGAGTTGTCCGAGACGGAGGCTCCGCCGACGATGTCCACCGCTTCCGGCTGGTCCCGGCCCACCCACCGGTTGGCGGCGTAGTGCACCCGCTGCCCCGCCGTGATGTGCCCCGGCGGCACGGAAGGATGCACCCCGAGCAGACTCCCGTCGGCCGGGGCCTTCCCCGCCCGGTACTCGTCGTACAGCCCCGCCCGTACGGCGTCCAGCTCCCGCTTCCAGTCGGCCTCCGTGAACTCCCACCAGCGCCGGCTGAACTCCAGCAGCACCTTGGTCGCGCTGTCGTAGTGCAGCTCGGCCACGGCCCGCCGCTTCCTGTACGACATCAGCGGGCTGACCTGCACCTGGCGCAGACCCGAGAACGGCACGGTGACGATCGCGACGTCGCCGGTGAACTGCTCGCGCACCACCGTGCCGTCACGGCCCTCGGACACGGTGTCGATCCACACGTGCGGGCCGTCCGCACGGACGTGCGGGGTGTCGTCCGTGCCGGTCCGGTCCGGCGACCAGTACTCGATGCGGGTGGCACGCCGGTCGAGGCGCAGCACGTCGGACACCTCCCGCAGCAGCGCGTCCGGCAGCGTCGCCGTACCGCCGACCAGCTCCCAGAACGCGGTGTCCGGGCTGATCAGCGAGGCGCTGATGAAGCTGTGGATGAAGGAGAGCGGCAGCCGCGAGGTGAGGTTCTCCAGGGTGCCGATCAGATCGATGGTGCGCTCGTCGAGACCGGCCTCCTCGGTCAGGAAGCGGTACATCGACCAGTCGCCGAACCGCTGCACGACGCGCGCCCAGCCCCGCACCCGCTCCGGCATCGGTTTGTCGACGCGCTTGCCGTCCGGGCCGACCGTGCTGAACTCGTCGCGGACCGGGTCCAGGACTTCGCGCAGGATCGTCGAGGAGGGCGTGTCCCAGTATTTCCTCGGCACTCCGAACGACCGGTTGATCCTCCGCGGCGACCTCGCGTACGCGGAGCGGCGCACGCGGACGCCGTTGACGTGCAGCCAGGCGTTGTTGACGGGCTTGCCCTGGCCGTCGACGTCCACGAGGTGGAACGGGCGCCGCTCCACGTCGAGCTGGTCGATCAGGCTCATCACCAGCGGATGACTGCCGGGGATGCGCATGGCACCCGCCTCCGCGTACTGGCGGGCGTCGGCGAACGCCTGGGGCGCCTTCTCGTGCCCGCCGGTGCGGAAGGTCTTGACCCGGCCCCCGACACGGTTGCCGTTGGCCTCCACGAGCGTGACGTGGTGCCCGGCCCGCTTCAGCAGCCACGCGGCCACGAGGCCGGCGGGTCCCGCGCCGACGACGAGGACCTTCTTCGCGGTTCTCGTCCCGGTCCTCGCCCCGGTGCGGGGCAGCCCCCCGCCGAGGATCTTCTGGTAGCCGGGGACGAGCGGCTCGTCCTGTTCGTCGACCACCAGCAGGGCCCGTGCGACGGCCAGGCAGGTGGCCCAGTCGGCGGTGGACCGCGGCCGGGCCTGCCGCGGCAGGGCCGCTGGCGCGGCGGTCGCGCCGGGCGCCGTAGCGAGCAGCGCCGCGGTGGCCGTACCGGCGGTGGCGGTGGCGGTGAAGTGCCGGCGGGACAGTGAGCGGGGTTCGTCGGATGCGTCGGAGCCGTGGAGATTGTCCATGTGCCCTGCATACGGGCGGGCGTGGGGCCGGTGCGGCGATCCGTGGTGATCTTCACCTGAACGTGGCAGCGCCACGGCGCGAGCCCGCAGCGGCCCGTGCCTCGGCACGGACCGCGCGCAACAGGATGCTCCCCGCGCAACCGAAGAGAGGCCGACCGGGGTTTGGGCGGCGGGTGAGCCGCCGGGCGCGGGATCGGTGGGTGAGCCTCCGGGTCAGGCCGCGTGCAGCTGGTACACGTTGAACGCGCGCCGGATCACCGGCTGGGCCACGTTCCGCACCCGGACCCCGCCGGCCGTCATCCCGTGCTCGGTGCCCATGTGGGCGTGTCCGTGGACGGAGAGGTCGGCGCCGGCCGTGTCGATGGCCTCGGCCAGCAGATAGCTGCCGAGGAACGGGTAGATCTCCGGCGGCTCACCGGCGAGGGTGTCGGCGACGGGGGAGAAGTGGGTGAGCGCGATCCGCACGTCGCAGCCGTCCCGGCCGAGGTCCTCCAGGGCGCCGTGCAACGCGTCCGCGCTGCGCCGCGTGTAGCGGACGAACTCCTTCATCAGCGGTTCCCCGAACTCCCCGGCGCTGCGGCCGACGAACCCGCCGCAGAAGCCCTTGGTGCCGGCGATGCCGACGCGACTCCCCGCGCACTCCACGACGGTCCCCTCGCCCTCCAGGACGGTCACCCCCGCCTCCTGGAGAATGCCGGTGACCTTCTCGGGCTGCTCGTCGTGGTGGTCGTGGTTGCCCAGGACCGCGACCACCGGCACCGGCAGTCCGCGCACCTCCCGGGCCACCACCCGCGCCTCCTCCGGCGTGCCGTGCCGGGTCAGGTCGCCCGCCAGCAGCAACAGGTCGGCGCACTCGTCCAGGGTGTCGAAGGCGGGCCGGAGCAGGCCCTGGCTGTCGGGGCCCATGTGGATGTCCCCGACGGCGGCGACACGGATCATGGCAGGTCCTCCGCATGGTCGGGGGAGGCGGTCTCCGCCACCACGACGTCGGTGTGCACGGCGAGCCCCGCCAGTTCCTCGTGGACGGTCCGCAGCAGCACCTCGCGGCACTCCGCCGAGGGCACCGTGCCGCTCACCACCACCGATCCGGCCCGCACCTCGGCTCGCACGCCCAGCTCGGCCAGCTCCTCGGCGGCGAGCCGGTCGCGCAGATGGGCGACGCGGTACTCGATGTGCCCGGCGTCGTCGGTGTCACCGCTGCTCCCGGCGGGCCGTTGGGCACCGCCGCTCGCGGGCTGCGCGAAAGGCCTCATCGCCGGTCCTCCTTCGGCTTCGGCGCGATGACGTCCAGCCGTTCCAGGAAGTAGAAGAACGCGTCCGGCATCGGCTCGTCGCCGAAGGCGCGGCGCACCCGGTCCCAGTCGACCTTCTCCCGCAGCTGGCGAGCGATCGGCAGGACCGCCCCGAAGTCGCAGTGGTGCTCGGAGAACGCGGCGACCAGGCTGCTCACCAGGTCGGTCGGCGCCAGGACCGGCATGAAGACCGAGTCGACGGAGAGCCGCTCCGCCCGCTCCAGCAAGTCCGTAGTGACCGGCTGACGGGCCAGCTCGAAGATCAGGTCGACCTGCTGGCCGAGGCAGCTGGCCTTCAACAGCCAGTCCTCCGGCGGCTCGTACACCTCGAGCCCCGCCTCCCGCAGGGTCTCGGCGACGGCGTCCGCGTCCTCCGGACGGATGGCGAAGTCGACGTCGTGCTGGAGGTTCTGGGTGCCGCCATGGGCGTAGACGGCGACGCTGCCCGCCAGGGCGAACAGGTGCCCCTCGCGCTTCAGGATCGAACCCACCTGCTTGGTGGCCTGGAGGATCGCCTGATTGCGGTCCAGCGGCAGATCCTGCGCGAGGACGTCGCTCGGCGGGCCGGAACCCGGGTCCCCCGTCGCCAGCCGCAGTTCCGCGAAGCCCGGGGCCCGGCCGAGGGCGTCGTCGTCCGCGTGCTGCGTCATTGCTCCCCCTTTCCTGTTCGGTCCGTCGCCCGGCGCGTCCGGCGAGCCGGTCCGAAGGATCCTCACGGCGAGATGTCCGAGTACCCGGCGAAACGCTCCCGACACCGGGTGCCCGGTGGGACCGGCCTCAGATCCGGTGGCCCTGCCGCGCCAGCCAGCGGTGCACGGCGTCCTTGTCGGCCGGGGTGATCCGGGCCGGACCGTCGACGCGCGGGCCCTCGTCCTCGTTGAAGCCCGTGTCGGTGACCCGCGCGGTGACCCAGGTGGCGAGGTCCTGGGCGGCGTGGGCCGAGAGGGAACCCCGCTCCCACCCGGCCCCGGCCTCGCGGGCCGCGGCCGGATCGTGCCGCTCGGTCTCCGCGAGCCAGACCGGAACCAGCCGCTCCACGGTGTGGCGCTCCTCGGGCGGGGAGGCACGTCCCGCGCCCGTACCGTTCGTGTCGTTCGCAGCGTTCGTGTCGTTCATGCGCACCGGGTGCCCCGAAACGGGCACGTCTTCCGCCTGCCTTGCCCGTTACGGGTGCCTGACGCAGGCTGTACGCATGGGTGAGCAGGGCGGCCCGACGCTGATCACGTCCGTCCAGCGGGCCTTCCGCCTGCTGGAGGCGGTCGGCGCGCACGAGAACGGCGCCCCGGCGAAACAGTTGGCGCGCGAGACGGGCCTGCCCCTGGCCACCGCCTACCACCTGCTGCGAACGCTGGTCCACGACGGATACGTGCGCAAGCTTCAGGACGGCGGCTTCATCATGGGCGACAAGATCCAGACGCTGCGCTCGACGGGCCGCGGTCAGGCACTGCTCAGCCGGGTCCGGCCCGCGCTCGCCGCTCTGCGGGACGAGCTGGCGACCGCCGCCTACCTCACCTTCTACGAGGAGGGCGAGATCCGCGTCGCCGAGATCGTCGACGGCCCCCGGGCCCCGCGGGTCGACCTCTGGGTGGGATTCGAGGACGCCGGCCACGCCACCGCGCTCGGCAAGTCCGTCCTGCGCGAACTGGACGACGAGGCCCGCCGGGACTACCTCTCGCGCCACCACCTCTCCGACCTCACTCCGCGGACGATCACCAGTTCCCCCGAGCTGCTGCGGCGCCTGGACTCCGCGCCGATGGCACCGGCCGTCACCGACATGGAGGAGTACGCCCTCGGCACGGTCTGCGTGGCGGTGCCGGTCTACAGCGGTGACACGCTCGGCTCGCTCGGGGTGTCCCTGCCGGTGGACCGGCTGTCCCGGCTGCGGGAGATCCGGGAGCGGCTCATCCCGACCGCGAACCGCGTGACCAGGGGCCTGTCGCTCACTATCTGAAAACGTGCTCCTTGTGGCACCCGGATCGAACCCGTATTCCTGGATGAAACAGGCGTTTCAGGGGCGATCCCCCGTGCACAGATGAGGACTGCGGACACACCATGAGTGAGGCCATAGACCGCCGTGACGGCCACCGGCCCGGGCGGCGCTTCAGAAGCCGGACGGGCTTTCGCTGGGCGTCGGCGGTCAGGCGGGCCGCCGCGCGGTCGGCCGCCGGGACGGCAGTGCTGCCCGTGCTGCTCGTGGCCGTCGTCGTGCTGGCCGTGGACCTCGTCGGCGGAGCCGGGGCGATGTGGCTGCCGCTGCTGGCGGCCGGACCCGCGCTGGCTGCCACCACCAACGGCCCGCGCGGTGTCCTGTGCGTCGGACTGCTCGCCGCGGCGTTCGGCGTCGTCCACGGCATGCGGCACGGCGTTCCGGGCCCCGAGCTGGCCGCCGTGCTGTCCGTCCTGGTGGCCGTCACCCTGGCGAGCGGCCTGGCCAGCGTGCTGCGCGGACGCCGGGAACGGGTCCTCGCCGCCGTCCGCTCCGTGGCGGAGACCGCCCAGCACGCGCTGCTGGTGCCGGTGCCGCCGACGGTCGGCCCGTTCCAGGTCGCCGTCCGCTACAGCGCCGCCGCGGCCGAGGCCCGCATCGGCGGCGATCTCTACGCCCTGGTGTCCACCCCGTACGGCGTCCGGCTGATCGTCGGCGATGTGCGGGGCAAGGGGTTGCCGGCCGTGGGCACCGCCGCGCTGGTGCTCGGCGTCTTCCGGGAGGCCGCCCACGACGAACCCGACCTCCTGGCCGTGGTCGACCGGATCGAACGCAGCCTGGCGCGCAACCTCGGACGCGACGACTTCGTCACCGCCGTGGTCGCCGGACACCCGCGCCCAGGACAACTGGAGGTGGTGAACTGCGGACACGCGCCCCCGCTGCTGGTTCGCGCCGTGGGAGACGTCGTCCCGGTGGATCCGCCGCGTCCGGCCCCGCCGCTGGGCCTGCGCGCGCTCACGGACCAGACCCCCGACCTGCATGTGCTGCCGTTCACCGACGGCGACCAACTGCTGCTCTACACCGACGGCGTCACCGAGGCACGCGACCGCGACCGCGAGTTCTACCCCCTCCACGAAGGGCTGGCACGCACATTGACCGACAATCCGGCGAGCACCCTCACCGCGCTCCACGACGACCTGCTGGCCCATGTGGGCGGTCGGCTGCACGACGACGCGGCGCTGCTCCTGATCCGCAAACCGCTCCTGCCCCACCAGCCGGTGCAGCCGTCCGCGCGCGACGGTGAGACCCCCGTCGTGGGCGCGGCGGACTGAGACCGGCGGCCCTCCTCGCATCGAGGAGCGCCGTCCCGGGAGCCTGGGGCTCAGGTCAGGGTGTGGGTGAGCCAGCGGTGCAGCGCCGACTGGACGCCCTGGGGGAGCCCGCTGAGCTGGTCGATGGCTTCACGGTCGCCGGGCATCGGGGCGATGCCGGCGGTGGTGAGAGCCGCGTGCAGTTCCAGGCGGCGCACGTCGCGGGGGTCGAGCGTCAGCTCGAAACGCCGGGCGGGGTCCGGCGGCGCGAGCGGGAAGTCCTCGCTCGCCCAGGAGGGCCGGCGGTGCGTCGTGGTGGTGTGGGCCATGGGCTGATTCCTCTCCTGCATGGTGTGCAGAGGTTGCCGGGAGGGACTGCGCCGCCCCCGGCTCCGGTTCCGCCGCGCCACCGGATCCACCCGGATGCAGCAGCGGGGCTGGTGGACGGGCGCTCAGCCGTCGCCCTGTCCGACTCTCCGCCTGTCCGCCTGTCCGCCTGTCCGCCTGTCCGGTCGGCCTCGCGCGCGAGCACCGGCGTGAGCGGGTGGGCGGCGGCGCGTTCCGCCGCGCCGGCACCTGCCGCGGCGGGGCTGTCCCGGTCAGCGGAAAGGGTGCAGCGGGGGCTGGGCGCGTCTCGAGACCGAGGCCGTCCCGCCACCGGCGACGCGCGGCACGTGCGAGGGACCAGTCATCGACGAGCCGCTGGTCGAAGGGGTCGTAGGGGACGAGCCGTCACCAGACGGGCCCCTTGGGCCGTTGCCGGACCCGGGTGGAAAACATGCGCGCGGGGGCTGCCGGGCGCGCCCCCGGGCAGCCCCCGCCGAGTGGGGTCGTTGTTCAGGCCACCAGTGTGGCGACCCGGCCGCGTACGGCTCTCGGTTCGAGGACGCGTTCGGCCAGGTGGCCGAAGAGGAGCCCGAAGGCGGACCACAGCACGGCCTGGATACCGATCGAGGCCAGGCGGAACTCCCAGAGGTCGGTTGCGGGGAAGCCCTTGGGGGTGTTGTCCCCCGATGGCAGGACCGCCATCGCGACCCCGACCACCACCACGAACGCGGTGCCGGCGGCGATGGAGGCGTTCCAGTTGCCCCAGGCCGGGGCGAGCCTGCGGCCCAGCAGGACGGCGGCCGTACCCAGCAGCACGCTCAGGGCGATCATCAGCACGAACAGGCTGGTGCGCTTGCCGAGAGTGTCCGGGTCGCCGACGGCCGGCGGGTTCGCCGGGTACTTCAGGATCGGTACCAGGTAGACGAGCAGGAAACCGGCGAGCGCGGTCAGCGCGGCGGTCGCCCGCGCGCCGAACCGGCCGATGCGGCCCAGCGCGAAGCAGAACGCGAGCGCCGCGATGCCGCCGATGGCGACGCCGAAGACGAGCACACCCGTGGCGAGGCCGGCCGTCGACTGGACGGACCTGCTGACCAGTTCCTCGCCGTGCTCATGGGCGCCGGACTCCTCGAACGCGATGGCCGCGTCCACGGAGCCCTCTCCGACGAAGTAGGCGAAGACGAAGGCGAGCACGCCGGCGCCCAGGCCGGCGAGCATGCCACGCACCAGCAGGGTGCGTACGGTGGTGGAGTTCATGGAGGGGCGCCCCGTCTAGTGGCAGGGGAAGCCGAGGAGGTGACGGGCGTCGTGCACCCATTCGTGCACGCCCTCACCGGAGACCAGCGACGTGGCGCCCTGCTCGGCGCCGACGAAGTACAGCAGGACGAGCATCAGGACGCCGACGAAGACGGCCCAGGGGGCGATCGCCCGCAACGGCAGCGGGGTGAGGGTCTGGGTGGTGGGGGTGGGGGCGGCAGTGGACTGCGCCATGGCGAGACCTCCTCGGGAACATCGCGTCCCGCATCGTGTGGAGCACGCGACGACGGCGTTGGGTCTGACTCACCGCCACCTCCGGGGAGGGACGGCACACAGTGGCGCGACCGTGCCGGGCTTGCACCGGCTTCCGTGGCGCCGTCGTCCTTGTCGCCCCTGATGGTAGGGGCACCGGGGGCATCGGCCAACATGGCGTACGCCACCTACGATGAACCGCCCACCGGCGGTATCCGGCGAAGGGACCGTCATGACCGTCCGGCTCACCCTGCTGTGCGCCGCCGCCCCCGCGGAGCGCGACGTGCGCTTCGGCGACACCCCCCTCGACGAGCGGGCGTTGCGCCAGGCACGAGCGGTGGCGGCGACCGTCGCCGGAGCCCTGCCCGACGGGGCCGCCTGCCGTACGGCGCCGTCGGAGCGCTGCCGGCGGACGGCGCATGCCCTGGGCTGGGACGCCCCCGTCGTCGAACCGTCGCTGCGGGACCTGGACATGGGCGACTGGCGGGGCCGGACACTCGACGAGGTCGCGGCCGGTGACGGTGCCGGGCTGGCCGTCTGGATGACGGATCCCGGAGCCGCACCCCACGGCGGGGAATCCGTTGCGGACGCCTGCGGCCGGGTCGCCGCCTGGCTGGATGCGTTGCCGCCGGACGCGGGACGGGTGCTGGCCGTGGTGGAACAGGCCGTGGCGCGGGCCGCGGTGCTGCGTGCGCTGGACGCTCCGCTGTCGTCGTTCTGGCGCGTGGACGTCCCGCCGTTGTCCGCGGTGCACCTGACCGGCCGGAGCGGTCGTTGGAACCTGCGGATGAGCGCCCCCGGCACGGAAGTTCTCGCCGAGGGCGGCTGAACTCCCGCGCCGGCCGCGCGCCTTGCCTTCCGGGCCGCTACGGCACGCAAGGCACCGGAACGTGTCGAGGCGCCCCGACGGCTCGGGGCGCCTCGACACGGTGCGGACTCCTCCGGCTGATCGTCAGTGGTGGGCGTGGACGACGGCGTGGCCCTTGCCGCGGCCGATCATCCACTTGTTGATCGGCGTCGTGACCAGGAACGCGACCACGAAGCCGCCCAGCAGGGCCGACCAGAACAGCGCGTCGGAGAGGTGGGCGTCCATCGCGCCGGGGACGAGGGCGATGATGCCGTTGTCGACGGTCTCCATCACGGCGATGGACACGGTGTCGGCGGCGAACGCGACCGCGATCGCCCTCTTGAAGCCGAGGCCCGCCCGGATGACCGCGAACAGGGTGAACGAGTAGCCGAAGAGGAACGCCAGCGTGATCGCCAGGATCATGGTGGGCACGTTGCCCCACATCAGGGCCGTGCCGATGACCATGCCGAGGATCTCGCCGATGGCGCAGCCGGTGAGGCAGTGCAGGGTCGCCTTGACCGCCGTACCCCAGGATGCCCCTGCCCCCGCGTCCGTCCCGTGGCCCGCGTGGCCGTGCTGCCCCTCGTGGACCGCGTGGGTCGCGTGGTCGTGCCCGGTCGTCGTGTGGCGTGCGGTGTGGTTCATGACCGTCATCCCCATTCCCTTCGAGTGCGGCCCGTCTCTCCGAGTCCCACAGTCACATAATATATACCCCTGGGGGGTATATGGCCAGGGTCGGTGTCATCGTGGTCCGCCCTGCCTGGCGCGGTGATGGCGGTGACGGCGGTGACGGCGGTGACGGCGGTGACGAAAGCCGGCCGAGGCGACGCCGAGGCGCGCCTGGGATGCGCCTAGGCCGAAGCGGGCCACCGCGAAGCCGGGCGGGCCCGGCACGGCCGCGGCCCAGAGGGCTGCCACCCCGCCCTCGTCGGCGCCCTGCGCACCCTCACGGAGGCCGTCGCGACCGGCCCCGCAGCGGGCCGCTCGCGTGTCCGCGTGAGCGGAACGGAGTGGGACGCCCTCACCGACCGCGAACGTTTCGGCGACTGGTACCGGGAGGGGTCGTCGGCTTGGGCGACGTGGGCGGCGCGGGCGCCGTGGGCGACGTGAGCGACGTGGGTGACGCGGGCGCCGTGGGCAGTGCGGACGGCGCGGCGGACGTCGCCGCGCCTGCGGCGCTCAGAGCCGGTCGAGGATGCTCTGGAGCTGCTCGACCTCGGCCTTCTGGCCTTCGACGATGTCGCCCGCCATCTTCACGGCGTCGGCGTTCTCGCCGTTCCGCTGCTCGGCCCCGGCCATGGTGATCGCGCCGTTGTGATGCTCGATCATCATGTCGGCGAACATCTTGTCGAACTCGGCGCCCTTCATGCCCTTGAGGTGTTCCATGTCCCTGCCGGACATCATGCCGTCGCCGCTGCCGTGGTCCATGCCGTGCATGGATCCGGTGGCGGCGGCGGTCGGCTCGTTCCAGTCCTTCAGCCAGCCCTGCATGGTCGTGATCTCGGGCTCCTGAGCCTGCTCGATCTTCACCGCGATGTCCTTGATCTCGGAGTCCGAGGCACGGCCGTCGGCGAGCCGGGCCATCTCCACGGCCTGCTGGTGGTGCGGGATCATCATCTGCGCGAACGTGACGTCCGTGTCGTTGAAGCCCGTGGAGCCCGCCTCGGCGGCCGCCGACGCGGTCGCGGTCGCGGTCGCCGAGCTGTTGCCGCTGCCGTGGTCCATGCCGCTCATGTCGTCGCCGTTGTCGCCACAGGCGGAGAGGAACAGGGCGCCGACGGCGACGAGACCGATGGTCGCGGCGCGGCGGACGGGCTTGTGGCGCGGGGCATGCGTGAAGGCAGTCATGGTCGATTCACCTCGTGGTGTCGGTTCGTGGGCTGTGTGCGCAGGCGTAACCGCCCGCAGGCGAAACCGCGGGCTCGCGCGTGACGCGCGTCCGCGAGAGGGTTCGGCCTACAGCCGCAGAACCGACAGACGGGTGAGATCGGGTCCGCGAGGCGGAGGATTTGGTCGTGCGACGGCGGCGACCTGGGCGAGGAGTCCCGCCGACCACTCCTGGCGACGGGTGAGTGCCGATCTGACGAGGGCGGTGAGCGCGCACGCGCCGAACAGCACCGCCACGCACAGCGACAGCATGTCCATGGCCATGGCGGGCTCGTGCGTGGACGACGAATCCGGCTTGTCGTCCGTGGCGTGACCGCCGACCGCCATGCCGTGCGGCGCACTCCTCGGCATGTGGCCCGGAGCAGCGGCACCGGGCATCGCGGAAGAGGACGTGGTGCTCATGCCGGCGTCGTGGGCCGACTCGCTGGGATGTCCCACACCGTGCATCGCGAACACGCCGAGGGCGAGCAGGACGACGAGCAGCAGGTGCCCGAGGGCACCCCCCGCGCGTGCGTTTCGGCTCGCCTTCACACCGGACTCCGTGACTGGCCGTTCTGGATCTGCTTTTCCGACAGTACCCAAGGGCCGCGGGCCGTGCCGTGAAGGGGCCGTTCCCCATTGATCGCTGGTGGCGTGGGGGCACTGACCCCGCCACCGTCGACGTGAGGCGCCGCCCGGCCGCCCCGGCCGCGCGGACGGCGGCCGGGCGGCGCTGAGCGGTGCGTCGGGGTGAGCGTGGGGGTGGTGACGGGGCGGGGCTACTTGAACGAGCGCAGGCGCAGACTGTTGGTGACGACGAAGACCGACGAGAAGGCCATCGCGGAGCCGGCGATCATCGGGTTGAGCATCCCGAAGGCGGCCAGCGGCAGGGCGGCGATGTTGTAGCCGAAGGCCCAGAAGAGGTTGCCCTTGATGGTGGCGAGGGTCTTGCGGGAGAGCCGGATCGCGTCCGCCGCCACCCGCAGATCGCCGCGTACGAGGGTCAGGTCGCCGGCCTCGATCGCCGCGTCCGTGCCGGTGCCCATGGCCAGACCGAGGTCGGCGGTGGCGAGGGCGGCGGCGTCGTTGACACCGTCGCCGACCATGGCGACCGTACGGCCCTCCGCCTGGAGTCGCTTGACGACGTCGACCTTGTCCTGCGGCAGTACCTCGGCGATGACCTCGTCGATGCCGACGGCCCGGGCGACCGTCTCGGCGACGAGACGGTTGTCCCCGGTCAGCAGGACCGGCCTCAGCCCGAGCACGCGCAGCCCGGCCACCGCCTCGGCGCTGGTCGCCTTGACCGCGTCCGCGACGGTCAGGACACCGCGTGCCTCGCCGTCCCAGGCCACGACGACCGCCGTACGCCCGTCGGCCTCCGCGGCGGCCCTGGCTTCGGCCAGCTCGCCGGGCAGCTCGATGGCCCACTCCGCCAGGAGCTTCTCGCGGCCGACGAGCACCGCGTGTCCCTCGACGACGCCCTGGACGCCGAGACCGGCGGCGTTCTCGAAGTTCTCGGCCACCGGCAGGCTTCCCGTCCGGTCCACGGCGCCGGCCGCGATGGCACGGGCGATCGGGTGCTCGGAGGCGTGTTCCAACGCGCCCGCGAGGCGCAGCAGTTCGCCCTCGTCCACGCCCGGCGCGGTGAACACGTCCTGGAGCCGCATCCGGCCGGTGGTGACGGTGCCGGTCTTGTCGAGGACGATCGTGTCGACCCGGCGGGTGTTCTCCAGGACCTCGGGGCCCTTGATGAGGATGCCGAGCTGGGCTCCGCGGCCGGTGCCGACCATGAGCGCGGTCGGTGTCGCGAGGCCCAGGGCGCACGGGCAGGCGATGATCAGGACGGCCACGGCGGCGGTGAAGGCGGCGGTCGTGTCACCCGTGAGGCCGAGCCAGGCGCCGAGGGTGGCGGCGGTGATCAGCAGGACCGCGGGGACGAAGACGCCGGAGATCCGGTCGGCGAGGCGTTGCACGTCGGCCTTGCCGTTCTGGGCGTCCTCGACGAGCCTCGCCATCCGGGCGAGCTGGGTGTCGGCGCCGACCCGGGTGGCCTCGACGACGAGTCGGCCACCGGCGTTCACCGTCGCCCCGGTCACGGCGTCGCCGACGCCTACGTCCACCGGTACGGATTCGCCGGTCAGCATGGCGGCGTCGACCGCGGAAGCACCCTCGACGACGGTCCCGTCGGTGGCGATCTTCTCGCCGGGGCGTACGACGAAGCGGTCGCCGACCGCCAACTGGGCGACGGGGACGCGCACCTCCGTGCCGCCGCGCAGCACGGCGACCTCCTTCGCGCCCAGCTCCAGCAGTGCCCGCAGCGCCGCGCCGGCCTTGCGCTTGGACCTTGCCTCCAGATAGCGCCCGGCCAGGATGAACGTCGTCACACCGGCCGCGGCCTCCAAGTAGATGGAGGACGAGCCGTCGGAGCGGGAGATGGTGAACTCGAAGCCGTGCCGCATGCCCGGCATGCCGGCGTCTCCGAGGAACAGGGCCCACAGCGACCAGCCGAGGGCGGCGAGCGTGCCGATCGACACCAGCGTGTCCATGGTCGCCGCGCCGTGCCGGGCGTTCGTCCAGGCGGCCCGGTGGAAGGGGAACGCACCCCAGACGACGACCGGAGCGGCCAGTGTCAGCGACAGCCACTGCCAGTTGTCGAACTGCAGGGCCGGCACCATCGCCATCAGCACCACGGGCACCGAGAGCGCCAGCGAGACGAACAGGCGCTGCCGCAGGGTGAGCAGCTCGTGGTCCGCGGCGGGCGGAGCGCTCCGTACGCGGCGTCGTCGCCCGGGGGAGTGGGCGGGGGCGGCTCCGCGGCCGTGTAGCCGGTCTTCTCGACAGTGCTGATGAGGTCGGCGACCCCGACCGCGGCCGGGTAGGAGATCTTCGCCTTCTCGGTGGCGTAGTTGACGGTCGCCGTGACGCCGTCGATCCGGTTGAGCTTCTTCTCGATGCGGGCCGCGCAGGAGGCGCAGGTCATGCCGCCGATGGAGAGCTCGACCTCGGAGACGGGCGCGGGTGCCCTGTCGGGAAGCGTCTTCTCGGGAGCCGTGCTGGTCATGGAGATACTCCTGGGGAAGGCCGGGACGTACGGCGTCCGTATCAGCGGAGCGGCACGCCGCGGCGGGGAGGAATGCGCGTGGTCCGGGCCCGTCCGGGCCCGGACGGGCTCACGCCGTGCCGACGAGCTGGTAACCCGCCTCGTCGACGGCGGCGCGGACGGCCTCCTCGTCGAGCGGGGTGGTGGAGGCGACGGTCACCTCACCGGTCCTGGCGTCCGCGGTGACAGCGGTGACGCCGTCCAGCGCGGAGATCTCCTGCGAGACCGCGCCCTCGCAGTGCCCGCAGGTCATGCCGGACACCTTGTAGACGGTGGTGACCGCACCGCCCTGGCTGTCGGCCGCGCCGCCGGAGTGGCACGAGCCGTCGATGGAGCAGCAGGAGCCGGAGTTCCGCACGTCGGTCACGCCGACGTTCTTCAGGTCAGTCATGGCTACTTCCTCGGGTGTCGTCGCGTGGGGCGCTGCCGGAGGAGCGCGGTCCGCCCCTCCTGTCAGGATCGACTATATACCCCTAGGGGGTATGTCGGAAGTCCAGGTCGCCCGACGGGATCCCGCGTCCGGGCCACGCGGAAGTCCAGGTCGCCGACCGGATCCCGCCGTCC
>NZ_MPOH02000014.1 GCF_001896135.2 Streptomyces phaeoluteigriseus | reverse complement strand
GTCCGAGAAGCGGGGGGGCGGGGGGCGGGGCTGGGTCACGCCGTACGCCTCGGTGTAGGTGCCGCGTCCGGTCAGGTGCCGGTGGCCGGCCGCCTCGCGCAGCGAGAGCACGGGTGCGACGCAGGCGTCGGTGCCTTCGAAGACGGCCGTCCACTCCTCGCGGGTGGCGCTCTTGAACCGGTTGCTGAACACGGCTCGCAGCTCGGGCCAGTTGCGCGGGTCGGCGCGGTCCGGGAGGTCCTCGGCACCCAGGCCCAGGATGCCCACGAAGACCGCGTAGAACTGCGGTTCCAGGGCGCCGACCGCCATCCAGCCGCCGTCGGCGGTCTCGTAGACGCCGTAGTGGGGACAGCCGCCGTCGAGAAGGTTGCGGCCACGGGCGTCCTGCCAGGTGCCCTCGGCGAGCATGCCCCAGAACATGGCGGTGAGGTGTGCGGTGCCGTCCACGATCGCGGCGTCCACCACCTGGCCGCGCCCGGTGGCGCGGGCGGTGAGCAGCGCGGCGAGGACGCCGGTGGTCAGGTAGAGGGAACCGCCGGCGTAGTCGCCGAGCAGGTTGACGGGGAAGACGGGTGGTCCGTCCGGCGGGCCGATCATGGACAGGGTGCCGGCGGTGGCGATGTAGCCGATGTCGTGTCCGGCCCAGGAGGCGAGGGGGCCCCGCTGGCCCCAGCCGGTCATCCGGCCGTACACCAGCGCGGGGTTGGCGGCCATGCACTGCTCGGGGCCGACCCCGAGCCGCTCGGCGACTCCGGGGCGGTATCCCTCCACCAGGATCTCGGCGCGCGCCGCCAACGCCCTCACCGTTTCCGGCCCTCGGGGTGACTTGAGGTCGACCAGGACGGAGCGCTTGTTGCGGTTGGTCACGTCGTGGGCGGGATCGCCGCCGAGCGGCCGGGGGCCGGGGCGGTCGACGCGCACCACGTCGGCGCCCAGGTCGGCGAGGAGCATCGCGGCGAACGGACCGGGACCGATCCCCGCCAGTTCGACCACGCGTACGCCGTCCAGCGGACCCGCCACATCGCGGCCGGGAGGGTCGGTGGAGTGCCGGCTCATGGATTCCCTTCTCGGTGCGAGGCGGACTCATCGCCTCCAATAGGAGACTTACTGAGCGTTCGCTAAGAACGTAGGAGCGCGGCGTCCGTCGGTCAACTCCCCCTGCAGCACCAGTTTTTGTAGGACTCTGTCGGGGAAGTGACACCACGACGCACGCCGAACGCCAGGTTTCCTGATCGATCGCTAAGCAGCCGCAAGGAGGTGTTTCGCGCTCACGGCCCTACGATGTCGTCGATCGCCGCCCGTCCCGAGGAGAGCCGTTGAACACCGAGCCGAGCCAGGACACCACGCCACCGGCGGAGCACTGGCGCTCCTATGGACGGCTCGACCTGCACCCGATCCTGATGCACGCCATGAACGCCTTCAACGAGCAGGGCTACCACGGCACTTCGGTCCGGGAGATCGCCGGCCGGGTCGGCGTCACCGTGCCCGCGCTGTACTACCACTACGAGAACAAGCAGGCTCTGCTGGCCACGCTGCTGGAGACGTCCATCAAGGACGTCCTGGACCGCTGCCGAGCCGCGGCCGGGGAGGCCGGGGACGATCCGCTGGCGCGGTTCTGTGGCATGGTCGAGTCGATCGTGCTCTACATGACCCACCGTCGGCAACTGGCCTTCCTGGACACCGAGATACGCAGCCTGGAGCCCCAGAACCGGGCGCGCTACGTCGCCCTGCGCGACTATCTGGAGCACATGCTGCTGAACACGGTCGAGGCGGGCCGCGCCCAGGGCGTCTTCACCACGCCGATCCCGGCCGACGCGGTGCGTTCGGTCCTCGTCATGTGTCAGGGGGTCGCCAACTGGTTCCGCGAGGACGGCCCGCTCACCGCCGAGGAGGTGGCCGAACGCCACGTACTGCTGAGCCTCTCCACCGTGGGCCACCCCGGCGCGGTCACCGGCGATCCTCCGTTCCCGTTCCCACGGCACTCCGCCCTCCGACCCCCCTCCCTCGCGCGGACCTCCGCCCCGAGGGATTCCGCTCCGCCCGCCTCCCGGTGACGCGGCGGGGCACCGCGCTCCCTCCGGGCTCCGCCGACCGGCGGCGGTCGGGGCGGTGTTTCCCGACGCACCCCGCGTCGACGACATCCCGACATCGCAACTCCGACGTGTCACCACCGACGAGAGGACACCCGCATGAACGTGCTCGAGGCCCGCGCCCGCTTCCAGGAGCTACGGGAGAAGGACGGCGTGGTCAGCCCTGCGGAACTCGACCAGATCTGGGCGGCGCTGGCCACCGTCCGCCCCGAGGACATACTCGGTGAGTGGAAGGGCGGCGAGTTCCGCACCGGCCACCCCCTCAACGGCATGCTGGCCAAGGCCAATTGGTACGGCAAGACGTTCACCTCCGTGCACGACGTCAAGCCGCTGATCTGCCGCGACGCCGCGGGCGAGCTGTACTCCAACCTCGAACTCGGCAAGGGCGAGGCCAGCCTGTGGACCGTCGAGTTCCGCGGCGAGGCCACGGCCACCATGGTCTATGACGGCCAGCCGGTCCTCGACCACTTCAAGCGGGTGGACGACACCACGCTGATGGGGATCATGAACGCCAAGGGGACCCCCGCGGAGGGCCCCTTCTACTACTTCTTCCTCGAGCGCGCTCTCCAGGCCCCGGGCCCATCGGCCGGACAGGGCTCGTGAGGCGCGTCCGCGCCGCGGTCACCGAGGCGCCGGGCGCCCCGTTCACCCTCCGGGACGCGGACATCGAGGACCCGCGGCCGTACGAGGTGCTGGTGCGGATGACCGCGGTCGGGATCTGTCACACCGACCTGACGATGCGGGACACCTGGCCCCGGCGGCTCACCCCGATGGTCTTCGGCCACGAGGGCGCCGGCCGGGTCGAGGCGGTGGGCGCGGAGGTGACCGGCATCGCGCCGGGGGACCATGTCTGTCTCACCTTCGCCAGTTGCGGCGCCTGCGAGCAGTGCGCGGCGGGCCACCCGGCCTACTGCCACTCCGCGCGGGCCCGGAACCTCTCGGGTGGACGCGACGACGGCACCACTCCGCTCTCTCTCGACGGCACACCGCTCCGCGCCGGCTTCTTCGGCCAGTCCAGCTTCGCCACGCACGCCGTCGTCCACGAACGCGGTGTGGTCAAGGTGGAATCCGACCTGCCGGCCACGGTCGTCGCGCCACTGGGCTGCGGCGGCCAGACGGGCGCGGGCACCGTGCTCAACCGGCTGCGCCCCGAACCGGGTTCCTCGCTGGTCGTCCTGGGGGCGGGCGGGGTCGGCCTGAGCGCGCTGATGGCCGCGGTGGCCGTGGGCTGCGATCCGGTGGTGGCCGTCGACCCGATCGCCTCCCGCCGTGCCCTGGCCACCGCGCTCGGCGCCGAGGCGGCCCTGGCCCCCGGGGACGGTCTGGTGGCCGCGCTGCGCGACCTCACCGGCGGTGGTGCGCACCACGTCGTCGAGACCACCGGCCGTCCGGAGATGGCCCGCCGGGCCGTCGGGGCGCTGCGCCCGCGCGGCGAACTCGCCCTCCTCGGCCTCGGCGGCGAGGTGACGTTCGAGGTGATGGGCCTGCTCGCCAAGGGCGTCCGCGTCCACGGGGTGATCGAGGGAGACTCCGACCCCGGCCGCTTCCTCCCCGAGCTGATCAGCCTGCACAGGCGAGGCCTCTTCCCGCTCGACCGGCTGGTCACCACGTTCCCGTTCGAGGACATCGACGCGGCCGTGGCCGCCATGGGGGACGGCAGCGTGGTCAAGCCTGTCCTCACCTTCACCTGACACCGGCCGCTCCGGCATGGGGAACGGCGGTGCCCGACGGCGTCTCCCCGCCGCGATACCGGCAGCCGCCCGCACAATGCCGCCTGCCGACAGCCGAGAGCCGAGAGCCGTCAGCCGTCAGCCGTCAGCCGCCCGCCGCCCGCCGTGCCGACAGTAGGCGCGAGCCGCACACGTCACGGGACAGGCAATCACCCGGGAAGTGATCCGGGAATCACGCCGTGTGCCGTCCGCTCCGAGGGAGGCCGGCCTCCTGACGGTGTGTGATTGACTGATCGCATGGCCTCCGCCTCCCCATCAGCGCGTTCGTCCGCGAGCGGCGATCCGACCACGGCCGCTCGGCCCCGCAACCGCAAGCAGCTCATCGTCGAGGCGGCCGGACGGGTCTTCAGCGAGCGCGGTTACCACACGGCTTCCATGGAGGAGGTCGCCGCCGGTGTGGGCATCTCCGCGGCCGCTCTGTACCGGCACTTCCCGAACAAGTACGCGCTGTTCGCCGAGTGCGCCGACGTCATGGTGGACGGACTGGTCGCCGCGCTCGACGAGGTGCCGTCCGGGGCGGCTCTGACGGAAGTGCTCACCGCCGTCACCCGGATCACCGTCGCCCACCGCGCGTCGGGCGGCGTGTACCGATGGGAGGCCCGGTACCTCAACCGCGAGGACCGCCGGCGTCTCGCGGCGAAGTTCGGTCGCCTCGTCGAGCGGGTCGACGAAGCGGTCCAGCGCGAGCACCCCATGCCTGACGAGCGCCTGCGGGCCACGGCGGCTCTCGGCGCGATCGGGTCCATCACCATGCATCGCACCTCCATAGCCCAACGCCGGGCCGAGGAGCTGCTGCTCGCCTCCGCCCTGGGCGTGGCCGCGAGTGATCCCGCGGCGGGCCGGCCGGGCGCGCACCCCGTCGAGCTGCCAACCCGGCCGGTGCCGCGCACGCGACGCGCGGAGATCCTCGCGGCCTCCATCCCGCTGTTCGCCCGGGACGGATTCGCCAGCGTCACGAACGGCCAGATCGCGGAGGCGGTGGGACTGACCCCGTCCGCGCTCTACCGCCATTACCCCGGCAAGATCGACATCCTGGCGGCGGCATGCCTCCAGGCGGCGGGCCTGCTGACCCAGGGCGTGGAGCGGAGTCTGCGCGAAGTGGCCGGCCCGCACGACGCCATCGTCGCGCTGGCAGCGACGTATGTGGCCTACAGCTTCGAATACACCGACCTCAACAGCGTGGCCGAGGCCGAGCTGGCCGGCCTGCCGGCCGGCCTGCGGCGGCCCGTGGTCCTCGCGCAGCGCGAACACATCGCCGTCTGGGAGCAGCAGTTGCGGCAGGCCCGTCCGGAGCTGGACCCGCGCCAGGCCCGGGTGCTGGTGCACGCGGGGTTCGGTGTGGTGGTCGAGGCGGGACGCAGACTGCGGTGGCAGGACGGTCCTGGCCACCGCGAGGCCGTGACCGCTCTGGTCCTGGGCGCTCTGGGTCTCTGAACGGCCCCGGCAACCCGGCGGCGACGAGGGGCCGCGCCGTGCGGCGGTCCCTGCGGGAGTCACCCCGGTGCCCGCCCCTCGGCCCGTCTGCCGCGGGGCGGGCGGGTGAACTCGGATCCAAGGCTCAGGCCGCCGCCCTGTTTCCGGTGGGGATCGTGATGGGGGTGGTGGTCCCGGAGGAACCCTTGTTGAGGAACAGCATGGCCAGGGCGCGCACGAACTGGTCGACCATGTAGAAGGTGCCGGGCATGACGGGCGACAGCCCTTCACGGAACAGGATGTACGCCGGCCATGCGGTGCGGACCAGGGCCGCCGCCGCGTAGTCGCGTTTCAGTCCCAGCCAGTCGCCGACCTCGTCGCTGAGGACGTAGCGCACGAACTCGTTCAGGAACCCGCGCGTGACGCCGAGGTCGATCTGTGCGGTCAGGCCGAGCAGTTCCTCGGCCAGTGCGATGCCCTCGGTCGACGGAGTGAGGATCGGGTCGAGCACCTGTGTCGCCTGCTTCTCGGCGGCAGCCCAGGTCTGGGGGATGTGCTCGTACGGCACACCGAGCAGGTGGATCGCGACCTGCCACGAGTGCAGGAACGCCTCCCGGTCCGCGGCCGGGAACGGGATCCTCCAGTCGAGCAGCTTGCGGTGGACGTACGTGCCCAGGCTGTGGAAGGTGACCAGGATGTCGGCGGCGCTGATCGGGACGGTCTCGTCGGCGACCGCCCGCCAGTGCGGCGACTGCGGCAGCAGATGACGCACCGCGGCGTGCACCACACGCGTCTTGTTGGCCGTGACGACGAACTGTCCCGTCGGCTTGAAGGCTCCCAGCTGGGACAGGTCGTAGCCGAACGAGAACGTCTTGGCCGCGCGGTCCTGCATGTCGGCGCCGCCCGCGGACCAGTAGACGCTCTTGGCCTCGCGCGGAATCACGGTGCTCATGATTCCGCCGCCGAGGCCGTACAGCATGAAGAGGTACAGGTCCCTGCGCCGGTTGAAGTCCGCGGCGCGGGCCAGCTTGACGGGGTCGGCCCAGGAGGGCAGCCGGTTGACCTGCCGCAGGTATGCGGCGAATTCGGCCGGCAGTCCGCTGGGCAGCGGGTCGTTGTTGTTGACCCACGACGCCCAGGCGGAGTTGATCGCCGGCACGTGGCCGTTGTCGAGCATCGAAACCATCAGGGGATCCGCCGCGTCGTCCCAGATCCACTGGGGACCGGTCCCTGTGGCGGCTCCGGTCACCGAGCCCGTCGACGCCCAGGCGGGGTTCGCCACGCCCACGAGGCCGAGTGCGACGCCGAGCGACAGAGCCTTTCGCCTGCTGAGGTTCTCCATTGACTTACCTGCTTCCCTGATGGGCCAGATGGATTCAGATGCCTGCGCAGACCTGCCAGTTGTGCGGCCAAGGCGTGACGCGCCTTGTCTCACCGATGTGATTTTCGATTAACATAGCGAGGTGTGTCGCCGTCGGCAATGGTCGTGACCGAGGGCTCGTCGCCGGTCTCGGTCCACACCCCACGACGTGCCGTCTTCGGCCTTGCCTGAGAGGGGCTCCAGCTGGGTGCGGAGGAGCGGGCCCTGCGGTGGCGCACGGCAGGATCCAGTACGGACGAGCACACCGCGGCCACCCCGGCAGCAGCGGCAGCGGCAGCAGCGGACCGCCACGGAGGCATCCACACCCTCACCGACCGCTCGCTCCGACGGGGCGCCCGCCACCCCACACCGTCTCGGCCGGAGAACGACCTCCACGACGTGGGCGAACCCCTCTGCCGCGAGAGGACTCGTACCACCCGGTACCAGCCGGGCGCTGCGCCGGCGATACCGACCGGGCATGACACACTCAGGGTTGCCCCGTCGGTAGCTGCTGTCCGCCAAGGTCGCGACGAGCCAACCTGTCCGGCACACGAAACGGACCCGGCGGGAGCGGCCGCGAAGTGCGCCGCTTCAACTCGGGTACTCAGAACGTCCAAGCAGAACCAATGGTGGCTGGGAGTTCGTAATGGCGCGGATGTTTTTGCGTGAGAAGACGGCGAGGACTCCAGGGGACCGGGTCCCCGGAGAACCTCCCCTGACCACGCTCGGCCGGGTGCTGGCCATGATGTTGGCCTTCGCCGGGGCGGTGGCCTTCGCGGTGGTGCTGGCCCGGCTGACCCTGGAACCCTCGGCGGCTTCCGTGCAGCTGACGCACAGCAACCTGCGCCCCGGTGACTCCATCCGCGCCTACCTCGCACAGCCCTTGTCCCGTGACACGGTCAAGCAGCTCGGCGGCAACATCGTGATGGGGATACCGTTCGGTGTGCTGCTGCCGGTACTGGTGCCCCGAACGCGAGGACTGCTCCGCGTAGCGGCGGCTACCGCTCTTGTGATGATCCTCGTCGAACTCGTCCAGGGCGCCCTCATCACCGGGCGCGCCTTCGACGTCGACGACGTTCTGCTCAACACCACGGGCGCACTGTTGGGTTACCTTCTGATCGGCCTCCGGCTGGGCCGCGCGGTGCACCCCCGACGCCGCCACTGGTGGCACCGGTTCACCAACCGCCGGACGACTTCCACGGACTCGGACACGGATACGGCCCCGGCATAGGCCCGTTCTCCCCGGGGCCGAGCCTCCGGCGAACCGGACACCCGGGCACCCGGGCACCCGGGGCGCCGTGCACCCCCGACCGGATCACTGAAGCCCGCTATCGGCACCCCGCAGTCCGACAGTCCGACGGTCCCGTCCAGGACAGGCACCGGACGACGGACAGCAGCAATTCCCTCTGACAGGCCGAGGCTTGCCGAAGGGATACGGGGGCATACGGGCCTCACCCTTTCGAGAGGAACCGCTCCATGCTTGGTATAGCCGCAGCAGTACTCTTCTTCATCGCGTTCCTGATCAACGCTGCCGAGATCTCGACGAACGATGTGTTCACTTCCTCGAACGTCATGCTGCTCGGCCTGATGCTCCTGGCCCTGCACGTCGCGGGGATCGGGAGTGGTTGGTCGGGCCGCAGACGCTGACAGTGGCGGAACACCGGGGGTGGGGCGAGGTTCACAACGGGGCCTTGTCCCACCCCCGGTGCCCGCCAACGGTGAACCGCTCCGCCCTGACGGAGGACCGATTTCCCTCGGGAAGTAGTTGACCGTCCACGCCCTCCCCCGCCCTCCCCGCCTGCTCCTCATCGGGCCTGCCAGTGGTAGCGGCGCTCGGGGCGGCCCGCCTGCCCGTAGCGCAGCGACACCTCCGCCTGGCCCGTGACACTGAGGTATTCGAGGTAGCGGCGCGCGCTGACGCGCGAGATGCCGACCTTCGTCGCGCACTCGGCCGCGGACAGCGTTCCGTCAGCCGCGCGCAGTGCGCGTCGGACCAGCTCCGCGGTCTCCACGCTCATGCCCTTCGGCAGAGCGGACGTCAGCGTCGATGCCGCCGCCCGCCCCAGCGCGCGGTCCACGTCGGCCTGCCCGCTGACCACGGCGGCGTGCAGATTGCCGCGCCGGGCGCTGTAGTGTTCCAGCCGGTCCCTGAGGTCGTCGGCGTCGAAGGGCTTCAGAAGGTAGTCGACCACGCCCTGGCGGACGGCGCCCCGGACCGCCTCTGCCTCGCGGGCGGCGCTGATCACCAGCACATCGCAGTCCTGGGCCACCATCCGCAGTCCGGGGATGACGTCCAGTCCGAATATGTCGGGCAGATAGAGGTCGAGCAGCACCAGGTCGGGTTGCAGCTCGGCGGCGGCGGCGAGCGCCTTCTCCCCGCAGTCCGCCGATCCGACCACGCGGAAGCCCTCGACACCGTCGACGAATCCGCGGTGGATCCGCGCCACCATGAAGTCGTCCTCGACAACCAGTACGTCGATCACCGGACTTCCTCCGTCTCACGATCGGTGCGCTGACCCACGGACATCCGGGCGGTGAACGTGGCGCCGGGCTGTGTGTGCGCCACCGACACCTCACCGCCTCTGCGCGTGCAGACCAGCCGGGTGAGCGCCAGGCCGATACCCCGATCGCCGCCCTGCGCGGCCTTTGTGGTGAAGCCGCGGGAGAACACCTCCTGCGCCAGCTCGGGCGCCACGCCCGGGCCCGAGTCACGCACCACGATCTCCACGCTCGATGTGTCCTGGCGCAGCTCGACCTCGACCCAGGCGTCGTCCGCGTGCTCCGGGGCCGCGGCGGCGTCGAGGGCGTTGTCGACGAGATTGCCGAGCACCGTCGCCACGTCCGCGGAGTCCGTCGGCTCCAGGCGGTCCAGGGCCGTGAGTTCCGAGATCCGCAGCTGGACCCTGCGCTCCGCCGCCAGCGCGGACTTGGCCATGAGCAGCGCGGCGACGGCCCGGTCGCGGACCCGGCTGGTGAGCGTCAGGTCGAGCGACTCACGGTGCTTTCGCAGGGCGCGGACATAACGTACGACCTCGTCGTGCTCGCCGATCTGGATGAGCCCGGAAATGGTGTGCAGCTGGTTGGAGAACTCGTGGGCCTGCGCGCGCAGCAGTTCGGTGCTGCTGCGGAACGAGCCCAGTTCGCGTTCGAGCTGGGCCAGCTCGGTACGGTCCCGCAGCGTCGTCACCGAACCGAGCCGACGGCCGTCCTTGGTGACGTCCATCCGGTTCATCACCAGCACCCGCCCCCGCCTCACCACCACCTCGTCACGCCGCTCGGCACCGTGCTCACCGCCGGTCCCGGCCAGGACGTCGTACAGCCTGCCCTCGATCCCCAGGTCGGCCAGGCTCATCCCGACGCAGCCCTCGGGAAGGTCGAGCAGTCTGTGACCGACCTCGTTGACCAGCGTGAGCCGTAGCTGCGGGTCGAGCGCGATCACGCCCTCGGCGATCCCGAACAGCATCGCCTCCCGGTGCTCGGCGAGGCCCGCGATCTCGCGTGGTTCGAGACCGAGGGTCTGGCGCTTGATCCGCCGGGCCAGCAGCCATGATCCGGCGACCCCGAGCACGCTGGCGATGCCGAGGTAGGCGAGCAGATACGACGAGGCGCCGCTGAGCCGCTGCCATACCGTCGGTGAGGCCCGTCCGATCATGACCGTACCGAGGTGCTCGCCGATGTGGTTCTCGTCGTCGCGGAGCACCGGGACCTGGGCGACCAGTTCACGGACCCCGTCCACCGGCAGCTCCCCCGACCAGCCGCGTGCCTTCGCGACGCCGGGCCCGTCCACCGGCAGCCGCGTCCCGACCAGGGTGGGATTGGTGGCGGCGACGATCTCGCCGTGTTCGTCGGCGACCGTGACGGAGGTGACGTTCGACTGGGTCAGCCTGGTCTGCAGCAGCGGCGCGAGGGTCTCGGCGGGCGCGGGACGGAGGAGCTGGGTGCGCAGCAGTGGGTTTCCGGCCATCTCCTCGGCGAGGGCGGTCACCCGGCGTCCCTCGACCCGGTCGAACGTCGCCTTCGACTGCGCCAGCGAGACCGCGGCGACCGCGGCGAGCACCAGCACCACGATGGCGAGCTGCAATACCAGCAGCTCACCGGCGAGTGTGTGGCGGCGTGACGTAACGACCACTATGAACTCAACCTTCAATGCCCACACAAGGCAGACGGGCTGTCCGCGGAACCGCACAATCATGGCGCCGGACTCGCCCGAGCGAAAGAGATGAGCCATGAGAACTCGCAGAGCCGCATTTCTCGGCGCTCTTGCCACCGTGTCGATGCTCGCCGTGAGCGCCTGCGGCGCCACCGCGCAGAAGGAGGAATCCGGGGGTGGAAGCGGGAGCGGCAAGCCCGTCACCGGTCTTCGGATGATGGTGCCGAACACCCCGGGCAGTGGGTACGACGTCACCGCCCGGACCGTCGCCCAGGTGATGCAGGATGCCGAGGTGGCGTCCGGGGTGCAGGTCTACAACCTGCCCGGGGCCGGCGGCACCGTGGGCCTGCAGCGCCTGGTGAACGAGAAGGGCAACGGCAAGCTCGCCATGCAGATGGGGCTGGGCGTCGTCGGAGCCGCGTACACCTCGAAGTCGGCGGCGACGCTCACCGACACCACGCCGATCGCCAAGCTGATCGAGGAGGCGGGCGCGATCGTGGTGTCGAAGGACTCCCCGTACAAGACGATCGACGATCTCGTCACCGCCTGGAAGAAGGACCCGAGGAAGGTGGCCGTGGGCGGCGGTTCGTCACCGGGCGGGCCGGACCATCTGCTTCCCATGCAGTTGGCGAAGGCCGTCGGCATCGAACCGAAGAAGGTCAACTACGTCGGATACGACGGCGGAGGCGAGCTGCTGCCCGCCGTCCTGGGCGACAAGGTCGCCTTCGGTGCCAGCGGATTCGGCGAGTTCCTCGACCAGATCGAGGCGGGGCAGCTGCGGGTGCTGGCGGTGACCAGCGCGGAGCCCATCGACGCCGTGCAGGACGCCCCCACGCTCAGGAGTTCCGGCATCGATCTGGTCTTCACCAACTGGCGCGGCATCGTCGCCCCTCCCGGGATCACCGACGAGCAGAAGAAGACCTGGATCGACTCCCTGACCGAGATGCACGACTCGGAGCAGTGGAAGTCGGAGCTGACCAAGCGCGGCTGGACCGACGCCTTCGTCACCGGCGACGAGTTCGGCTCCTTCCTGAAGGAGCAGGACAAGTCCGTCGCCCACCTGCTGACAGAGCTCGGACTGGCATGACCTCCCCGACCGACGAACGGAGCGTCGAGGACGCCCGTCCGCCGCAGGGCAAGGACCGCGCACAGTACGGTGTGTGCGCGTTCCTCGCCCTGCTGGGCACCGCGGTGCTCGTGGACGGGCTCGGGATCCCGCACGTCACCAGCAGCACCGACCCGGTGGGACCGCGCGCGGTCCCCTCGCTCCTGGGCGCACTGCTCCTGCTGGTCGCGGTGCTGTACGCGGTCGATGTGGCCCGGGGCGGTCACGGTGAACCGGAGGCCGGCGAGGACGTCGACCTGTCGCGGGGCATCGACTGGCGCACGGTGCTGCTGCTGATCGGCGCGTTCGTGGTGAACGCGGTGCTGATCGAACGGCTCGGCTGGGTTATCAGCGGCGCACTGCTGTTCTGGGGAACGGCCTTCGCCCTCGGGAACCGGCACCACGTACGCAATCTGCTGATCGCGGTGACGCTGTCCCTCACCACGTTCTACGCCTTCGCGATCGGGCTCGGTGTGAACCTCCCGGCCGGTGTGCTGCAAGGAATCCTGTGATGGACAACCTGAACAACCTCCTGCAGGGCTTCGAGGACGTCATAGCCCCGATGAACCTGCTGCTGGCGCTGATCGGCGTCCTGGTCGGCACCGCGGTGGGTGTGCTGCCGGGCATCGGCCCGGCGATGACCGTGGCCCTGCTGCTGCCCATCACCTACGGCATGGAACCGGTACAGGCGTTCATCATGTTCGCCGGCATCTTCTACGGCGGCATGTACGGCGGATCGACCACCTCCATCCTGCTGAACACCCCCGGCGAGTCTTCCTCGGTGGTGACGGCCATCGAGGGCAACAAGATGGCCAAGGCCGGCCGGGCGGCGCAGGCGCTCGCCACCGCCGCGATCGGTTCCTTCGTGGCGGGCACGATCGGCACCCTGCTGCTGGTGCTGGTCACCCCGATCGTGGTGGACTTCGCGATCGGCCTGGGCGCGCCGGACTACTTCGCCCTGATGCTGCTCTCCTTCATCGCGGTCACGTCCGTGCTGGGCGCCTCACGCATCCGCGGTCTGGTCTCGCTGCTGATGGGCCTGACGATCGGCCTGGTCGGCATCGACGCGGTGTCCGGACAGCAACGGCTCACGCTGGGCGTCCCTCAGCTGGCCGACGGCATCGACGTGGTCGTCGTCGCCGTCGCCGTCTTCGCCGTCGGCGAGGCGCTGTGGGTGGCCGCACACCTGCGGCGCAGGCCCGTCGAGGTCGTCCCGGTCGGCAGGCCGTGGATGGGGAGGAAGGACTGGAAGCGGTCCTGGAAGCCCTGGCTGAGGGGTACCGCGTTCGGCTTCCCGTTCGGTGCGCTTCCGGCCGGCGGCGCGGAGATCCCGACCTTCCTGTCGTACGCGACGGAGAAGCGGCTGACCAAGCACCCGGAGGAGTTCGGCAAGGGGGCGATCGAGGGTGTGGCCGGGCCCGAGGCGGCGAACAACGCCTCCGCGGCGGGCACACTGGTCCCGATGCTGGCCCTCGGGCTGCCGACGAACGCCACCGCGGCGGTCATGCTGGCGGCCTTCCAGTCGTACGGCATCCAGCCCGGTCCGCTGCTGTTCGAGCGGGAGGCCAGTCTGGTCTGGGTACTGATCGCCAGCCTGTTCGTCGGCAATCTCCTGCTGCTCCTGCTGAATCTGCCGCTGGCGCCGACCTGGGCGAGACTGCTGCGCATTCCGCGTCCCTATCTGTACGCGGGCATCCTGTTCTTCGCGTCGATGGGCGCCTACGCCGTCAACGCGCAGCCCCTGGACCTGTTCCTGCTGCTGATTCTGGGACTCCTCGGATTCGCGATGCGACGGTTCGGACTGCCGGTGCTGCCACTGATCCTCGGCGTCATCCTCGGCCCGCGTGCCGAACTGCAGGGACGGCGCTCCCTGCAACTGTCCGGCGGCGAACTGTCGGGACTGGTGGGCGGACCCGTGTCCTACGCGGTCTACACGGTGATCGTGCTGGTTCTCGTCTGGCCGCTGGTGCGGCGGTTCGTCGCACGTCCGCTGCGTGAGCGAGGTGTTCGAGAGCGCTGAGGATGCCCGGAGTTCCTGGTAGTGCCTGGGAGGGAAAGCAGACATGACGGTACTGGTCGGATACGTACCCTCGCACTCGGCCCGTCCTGGGGGGAATCCTCGCACTCGGCCGTCCTGGGGCGAACTCGCACGAACAGCAACGCATCGCCCTGAGGCTGGCGACGACCGGCCTCGGCGCGCTGCTGCCGGTCGGACTGGGGCCGGGTCATACGGCCGCCATGCTGCTGGGGACGCGCGGGCCTCCTCTCCCCCGTCGTCGGTGTCATGCGCTCACAGCGGCACCGTCCTGGGGTGTCCTGGTCCTCGCGCCCGCCGGTGGGGCGCTGGCTGCCACCGGGGGTCTGCTCCTGGTCGGGATGCCGGCCGTGTTCGGCTCCTCGCCGCAGGCCCCTCGCCACGCCCTGCACTCCCTGACGCCCTTGCCCGGTGTCCGACCGGCGAAGTACGCCTCCCGCGACGCAGGGGACTTCGACGCGAGCGTGGCCCCCTGATGGGGTCAGCGGCCGTCGCGGCGCCACTCGTAGCGCCACACCGCGTCAAGATGGTGCTCCTCGGCAAGGACGCCGGACTGCTGCGGGCCGAGTCGGCGGGCCGCTTCCACGCACCGCTCGTCGTCGTGCAGGGCCAGCCCCATCACGGCGGCGACCTGTACCTGACGGTCCTCGTCGCCCAGCAGCGCGGCCATCGCCTCGGCGAGTACGGGAGCGCGGTCCCTGCTCCGTCCGACCGTGAAGCAGGCCTCCCGGCGTACCGCCGTGTCCGCGTCCGTCATCAGCACCAGAAGCGCCTCACGAACACCGTCGGAAGAGCCGGGGAGTTCGCTCCAGGTGCCGAGTCCGGCTGCCACCGTGCGTCGTACCGCGCCGTCGGGGTGGCCGGCATGGGCCAGGAGAGCCTCGTCGGCGCGCGCATCGGCGTGCTCTCCGAGCGCGGTCAGCACCTCGGTGAGGACGGCGACGTCCGTCTCCTTCCTCGACCAGTCGGTGAAGATGTCCAGGGCAGGGTCGGCGAACGCATCCGCGTCACTGTCGTCGAAGAGATGGGTCAGTCTCAGCACCTCGGCACCGAACAACCTGTGCGACGGCCCGGGATGCGTACGCAGAGCCGCGGCAGCCGCCCAGGTGTCCTGGTCGCGTCGGTGCGCCAGCAGGATGGTGGCCCGGCCCCACGCGGTGTGGTCCTGGTGGTGGTGCAAGGCGCGTGCCATCAGCTCCTCGAACGAGGCGCGGATACCGAGCAGTTCCTCCAGGTCCGTGAGGATCGCCGCGTGTCCGTCCCGCACCGACGTCCCCCCGAGGGTGAGTTCGTCGACGTGGTAGTACTCGTCGTCCTGGACCCGGGTCCGGACGAGCGCTTCCTTTGAGCCCGTACGACGCCGCAGTTCGGCTCCGGCCCCCACCTCGTGCCGGTGGCGCGCGAGGTCCCGCATCTCCAGCAGCTCGGACGCGGGATACCTGCCCCGTATCCGGTGGTCCAGGAGCGCCTCGACCAGCGCGGGCGACCCCGATTCGACCGCCTCGCGCAGCGGCAACAGCTCGTCCGGCCCGCATTGGCCGGCATCCGCGCCGTACTGGAGGAGCAGCTGGGCGATATGCCCGGCGTACGTGCGAACAGCGAGACAGAACGCGGCCTCCCGCACACCGGGATCACTGTCCTCTTGCAGGAGGCTCTTCACCAGGGCGGTGTCCCCGACCCGAACCGCCGAGATCAGGGCGGACTCGCCGTCCGTCGCATTGCTCACACCCATGCCCACAACCCGCCCCGTCCCCCGTCGCGTTCTCCCCGCACAGTGTAGGTCTGTCGAAACGCCTCGGGACGATCCGGCCAGGTCGTGGGTGGTGTCCGACGGTCGTGGGTGGTGTCCGACGGTCGTGGGTGGTGTCCGACGCCGTCCCGGCATCGGTGACCATTCGGTCGGCGGCTGGACCGACCGGCGCCGTGGACACCTGCGGCCGGGAGAACCACGAGGCGGGTGAGCGCGGTCACGGCGGTTCGTCCTGCGTCGCCGCTGGACCCTCGCGGTGCTGCTGGCGTGCGTGAAGGCGGCGGACTCGGCGCTGTGGACACCGGGTTGCGGCCCCACAGACGCTGCGAGACCCTGAGAGAACAGCTGGATCGGGACGGCGTCGCCGACGATCCGCTCTTCGCTCGTCCTCCTCTCGCCCCGTGAAGGTACAGACCGTGGCGAGGCCGTGATCCCGGCCCGTGCGCCGCACACTGCGCCTGCGGAGGCGTCCCTCGGCTCCATCCCGCAGGTGGGCCGTCGACATGGACGAACTCGTCACGCGTTCCGCTCGCTGTGCCGGCCGGACCGACGGGAATCCCCAGCCAACCGACAAGCGCATCAAGGAGCTGTCATGTCGACCACTTCACTGGAACTGGGCGAGGTCGTCAACGTGGAGGTTCGCGAGGCCTCCGGCGCGGTGACACCGTTTTCGCACGAATACCCAGTCGACGCCTCCAGCCTGCTGCGCATCCCGTCGCTGAACATGATCGTCGCGGCAGGAAAGGCACTTCAACCGGATCTCCGCGACGAGATCCACGACAGGTTCGTCAGCGACGGAGTACTCTCCAGCCTCACCGTCAATGTCACGCCGAGTTCCACACTCGTGGACCTCGAGAACACCATTCAGCCAGGTGAGACGATCTTCGTCAGGCTGCTCAATACCGACGGCACCATCGACCCGAGTTCAGGGTCGTTCCCCGTCGACGGATCCGGATCCATACACATGCCCTTCCTCGGCGGCGTCCTCCTGAACAACAACCGCTTCTTCGAAGCAGAGCATCAGATCGAGCAAGGGCTCAGCGACGGCGGCTTCTTCGCCCAGCCACTCGTCAACGTGACACGTACGCAGCTCGCATGACCACTGCGGGACGTCGAGGAGCGTCGCTTCGCATGACCACGGCAAGACGTCGACGACAGTGGGCGACGCCGCACCTCGACGGAACTGTCTGAGCGGGCTGTTCCTTCCGAATCGCTCCACCGTCACCACGCCGACGGCGATCGCGGCGAAGGCCGTCGCGCGGCCACGCATCCCCTCGGCGCCCCGGTGCGGGGCGTGAGCCGGGCGTGGGGTCGACGCACGGCGATCCCTGCTGCTCGAACACGTTCCTTCCGTCTTCTCCCGATCGCTGAGGCCATGTGGTGACCGCGCGGGCGGGCTGGTCGGCCGAGCGGCGGGCCCACGCCTCGAACTCCCGACACCGTCGTCGTAGGCCGTGTCAGGCGTCTTCGAAGAGCAGGTCCTCGGGGGGACGCGTCATCCTGACGGTCTGGCCGTTCGTGGTCTCCACGACACGGTGGAGGCCGACGCACCGTTCGCCGGTGGACAGGATGGAGAAGCGGTCCCTGGCGCCGGCCAGAAAGGCCGGGAAACACGTCAGCGGCATGGTGAGCGCGAGGTAGTCCACCAGTCGACGGAACAGTTTCGGGAGCAGCACGACATCGTCCGTCAACGAGGCCAGGCCTGTGATCTTCGCCCCTGTGGTGGTGACATCGCTCGGCCACAGGCCCTCTCCCGCGTCCCGGGCCTTCTTGACCGCGGCGGCCATCTCCACCCGCAGGCCGGCGAAGAGACTGCGGTAGAACGTCGGGTACACCAAGCCCGCCGTGACCAGATGGTGGTTGACCGTCGTCCTCAGCACCGTGGGGTCGACGTCGATCTCCAGGCCGCTGGCCCCTGGGGCCGTTCCGCGGCCTGCCAGGGCGATGCAGCGGCCGTGGACGTCGGAGCCACGGGTGAGCACGAACCCGGGAACCGTGGCCGGGGTCGTGGCGGTCACGGTCTCGTCCGGACGGCGCTGGACCTCGGTGAAGCCCAGCCAGCTCAACAGTTCGTCGCGTGCGGCGTGGGCGAACTCCAGCGGTTGGTGGACGCGGTTGGCGCCGTAGTGCGTCTCGAGTGCGTCGACCGCGTCCAGCCGAAGTTTGGCGCGCCCCAGCACACTGTGCTCGACGGCGCGGCCCAGGCCGCCGCCGACCAGGCCCCACTCCGCGGGGTCCTCAGCCGTGAAGTGGACCGTGTCCCCGTCCGGTTGCGAGCCCCTGACGTCGTAGAAGCCCTTGATGAGCAGCATGGGCATGGCGACTCCTCCCGCGGATGCGAGGACGATGGTCTGCATGTGCCGCGGTCGAGGCCGCACCCGAACCGCGCGTTTCCCCCTACGTCAAATGGTGCGCTTCGACGAGTGGTTCCGCACCCGCTGCTGGGCCTGACCTGGCCTGGCCTGGCCCGGAGGTCACCAGGTGACGCCGGATCGGAAGCGCCTGCCGCCGGTCGAGGACGCGACCGCTCGTCTCCCGGCACCGTCCACGTCGTGGGCACCGGCGTTCCCTGACCGACTCGGCAGCGAGCTGGAAACGGTCCAGCGCGTCCTCGACCGGTGGCAACGGCAAGCGCGGTGTCAACCATGCGTGAGACGGATCCAGTTGTGGGTCGCCGACCCCGTGTGGCAGTCGGCTTCACTCACGGCCCGTTCCTCCTCGGACCGAGGCGTGACGGAGTGGTACACCGCGGTCATCGGTGACCCGCGGCTCTCCCTCACGGGGTTGACCCGTCCCGACGTCCTGGCTCCGTATGTGTGTCACGCGGACCGGAGTGAATCAAGAGAGTCGCATTCGGTCGACTGCAAGGCTTTCCAACTTTCCAACTACCCGGTCCAGTCGCACCGTCGACTCGTGCCGCACCCGCCGGCACCCGTCGGCACCCGTCGGGCGCGCCCTGTGATCACCGCCCGCGTCGCTTGCCCCACATGCGCGACGGGCGTGGGCGGCTCTCGTATGGCATGGCTCGCGGAGTGGTGGAACCATGGGTTGTGGTAGGGGCCGCTCCACGCTCATGCGAGGAGGGATGGTCATGGCCAAGCGTCTGGTCGTCTGCTGCGACGGCACGTGGAACTCCGCCGACCAACCGAGCAAGACCAACATCGCCAAGGTCGCCCTGTCCGTGCGCCCGGGGTCCGAAGCCGGGAAGGAGCAGCGCGTCTACTACCACCGCGGCGTGGGCACCCACCGGCGTGAGCGGCTGCGTGGGGGCGCGTTCGGGGTGGGACTCTCCCGGAACGTCCTCGACGCCTACGAGTTCCTCGTCGAGACGTACGAGCCCGACGACGAGCTGTTCCTGTTCGGCTTCAGCCGAGGCGCGTTCACGGCACGCAGCCTGGCGGGACTGCTGCGCCACTGCGGGATCCTGCGCCGGGATCACGTCGGCCGGATCCCCGAAGCCTGGGCCCTGTACCGCGATCGGATCGAGCGACCGACCGGCGCGACCGCGACGCTGTTCCGCCGCTCGTACGCACGCGAGACGCGGATCCACTTCATCGGCGTGTGGGACACGGTCGGCGCCCTGGGAATCCCGGCTCCGGGCGCCACCTGGCTGCAGCCGTCCGTGCACCGTTTCAACCGCCGCTGGGCGTTTCACGACACCGAGCTGAGCAGTTGGGTCGGGGCGGCCTTCCACGCACTGGCCATCGACGAACAGCGCTCCGCGTTCCAACCGGCCTTGTGGCACCAGCAGCCCGGCGCCGCCGAGCAGGGCCAGGAGCTGAAGCAGGTGTGGTTCGCCGGGGTGCACTGCGATGTCGGCGGCGGATACAAGGAGGCGGGACTGTCCGACGTCACCCTGCTGTGGATGGTCGACCAGGCCCGCAGATACGGACTGGCGTTCGGTGCTGATGTGCTCAGCACGGTCGGGCCGCAGGTGATGAAGCCGGAGCGGAGTATCGACTTCCGTGTACGGGCGGACGGCGCGGGCGCGGTGCACACCTCGCGGACGGGCATGTACCGACTCTCCAGCCCCCTGCACCGGCCGCTCGGCCAGGCGGTGAACGCCGACGGCGAGCCCGACGGCAACGAGTTCCTCGCGGTGCCCGCCAAGGAGCGCTACGACCGCGACTCGGAGTACCGGCCGCCGGAACTGGAGCGGTATCTGGGCGGACAGGAGTCGGTCCGGTTGGAGCCCGTGCTGCTGCCGGGCATCGCCGCGGGCCTGCCACCCATGCCTTCCGCGCCGCCCGGCCCGGAGTCGACGACTCGGGCGCCGGGCGGAGTCGGCCGCGCCACGTGACACCGGGGCCCGGAGTCGGCGACGCGGACGCCAGGCGAACACGACCACACCAGGCGACACCGGGGCCCGGGCCCGACGACGCGGACACCAGACGAACACGACCACACCACATGACACCGGGGCCCGGACCCGACGACGCGGACACCAGACGAACACGGCCACACCACATGACACCGGGGCCGGGCAGTCCCTCACGGCTGTCTCCGCGCTCGCGGCCGGCCGCCTGGTCAACTGACTCGTCGGATTCACCGCCCGAGTCCGGCGACGCCGCGGGTGACCGTGGATCACGCGGACGAGTACGCCTTGCCGGCCAGGACGACGGCCGCTCGCGGTGTGCCTGGGCTTCTCCCCGCAGTTCGACCCGGAGGGCAACCGCTGGTTCTGCGACCTGGAGGTGGACACCGGGGACGCCTGCCTGCCCTTCGCCCGTTTCGCTCTGGTCCGTTACCAGCCGGATTCCATCAGTGGGGCCGAGATCTCCGCAGTCGTCCGCACCGACCTGCTGCGGATCCTGCCCGACCGGGAACTGCGGGTGAAGCTCGACGACCCGCCGACGGTCAGTGTCACCGGCCCTTCGTACGACCCGACCGCCTCCACGCCGCCTCGCGTCACGGCGGTCGTGCAGCGCCGACGGGAGGGTGTCGCCGACGACGACCTCGCCTGGGTGACACTCGAGGACACCGGTGTCGAGCTGACCTCGATCGACGCGGACTCCTCCCCGACGACGAACACGACCATCGTGACCGGCAGCGTCCCGACCGCGACGACCGTCATGACGGTCGTCGCGAGGGGTCGTCATGACGACCGACATGACGGCCGACGTCACGGCCCTCATCACCGTTAGCGGCACCGGTCCGCCGTCGGCCCCATGACACATCCGCAACTGGGGGCGCCGCGGCTCCTCCGACGGCTACCAGGTCGGTGTCACGTCTGATCCGAATCTGCACCGGCCGGGCGCTTCTCGAAGTGGAGATGAGGGCCGGTGGAGTTTCCGGTGGAGCCGACTTCCCCGATCTTCTGGCCGGCCCTGACAGGCCCCGCTTTCACGGTCTGTTCGGAGAGGTGGCAGTACCAGAAGTCGAACCCGTCGGCACGCAGCACGAGGAAGTCGCCGAAACTGCGGTCGTGTCCGTTGCGGACGATGGAACCGCTGCGCACCGCGACACATGGTGTGCCGTTCCGGGCGGCGTAGTCCGCACCGGTGTGGTAGCCCAGGCTCCAGTGCGGACCTTCCACCCGGTGCGCGGTCGTGACGCGGTGTCCCGGTACGGCGGATGCGACGCGGCCACCGGGATCAGGTGACGGTATCGGGACGCGGAGCCGGTCCCAGGAGGTCTTTCCCGGTATGCCATTGGCTTCGGCCCCCTCGAATCCCAACTTGCGTTGCCAGACGGCGTACGACTGCCGGTCGGCGTCCGTCCACTCGGGACCCGGACCCGTGCGGTACTTGCCGCACCCTTCCGTCACCAGGCGTTTGCCCATCGAGGCGATCAGAGAACTGCGTTGTCCCGCGTGGAAGAATGTCGCTCCTGGGAACGGCGCCAGAGCAGGCATGGTCCTTCTCCTTTCAGCAAGGAGTCGGATCACGATGCGGATCGGCCTGTTGAACGCGCGAGATGTCACCGTACGGACGCGAGGTGTAGTTGATCACTGCCACGACGTTCGCAACTGCGCGCAGTCGCACGCGCAGTTGACCTCTGCACCGCCCGACTCGACCTGACCACGGTCGTCCTACTTCCACCATGCGACCGATGCGAGTCGCCCGCAAACCCGGAAATCTCCTGGTCAGGGGTTCCTGACGATCAGCTCGACAGGGTCCTTGAAGCTCCGGGGCCCTGCTCGGAGGCCTCAGACATCGGGGACCTCGAGCCTGTCCCGGCTGAACGGGCCGGGAACGCCGTCGGCGGCACTTCCCACGAAACCCGGCTTCTGCTGCCAGGCGGTGTACGACCTCACTTCGCCCGCTCCCCACGCGTCGAGACGGGCGCCGGACGTGTAGCGGTCGCAGCCCTCGGCGACGAGCCGACCGTGCATCGCCTCGATGACGGGCGACATGCGTCCCGCCTGGAAGAACGTCACACCAGGGTGCGGCTCGATCCGGTGCTCAGCTAGGGGCGGTCCGGTCGGCTGCAACTCGAACGCCGGCCAGGAACCGGGGTCGACGTGGCCGTTCTCCGGGACGTGGGCATGGGCTTACCACCCGCCCTGCGCCCTCCACTTGTCGGCCGGACACATACTGCGGGACAAGGACGTCGGGCGGCCCATGGGCCAGACGTCCGGTACGTCCCAGGAGCCGATCCATGCGTGGAGATCGCCCCAGCCCTTGCCGGGAGTGTCGACCAGCCTCGCGAACCCCTCGCCGTTCACGCAGCAGTTGCGGGAAGAACAAGGACTCGATCTTGATGACGACTTTGCCGGCCCGGTGGGTACGCGTACCAACCGCCACGTCGAACAGGGCTTTGCTGCGGGACGTGGCGGGGAAGAACTGGGCGAACGCTCCCGTGAAGGGATCCCAGAGGATGTGCGGAGCCCAGTCCTTGCCGTTGCCGGTGAAGAAGCTCCTGAGATCGGCGAACGGGACGAGATCCGCGGGGGCTTGTGCGGTGGCCTCCCGGTCCGCCGTCATGTGCGCGATCGCCTTTGCCGGGTACTCGTGGTCACACGGCGCAGGGTCCCCGACATCCGCCTTGAGGGCTTGGGGCCTCCACGAACTGGGCAGGCTGAGATCCTTCCCTCTTCGCAGACCAGATGATCGTGGGGTGATGCGGCCCCGGAGCTGACCGGCAGTCACCCGGCGCGCTGAGCGACCGAGGGCCGGTCGCACTGCAGCCCGGCGTTCCCGTTGCGGGATGCACCGGACGGGTGAAGAGTGGATTCATATCGACTCTGTGTTCTTCAAGCTCGATTTTCTGGAACCATCATGGCCAGAATTTCCCGGCGACACATCCTTCGCGCGGCCAACGCATCCATTCTGGCCGCAGCACTCGCGATGCCGACAGGTCTGACGATCGCCGCAGCAGATTCCGAGCGTCTGAGCGGGGGGCATGTCGGAGTACCGGCCCGGACCACGGCCCCTCCGCCGTCTCCCCCTTCCCCGCCGATCGATCCGACGGAGCCCACGACGTCACCCACCTCGCCACCGGACTCCGCACCGTCATCCGAACCGAGCGATCCGCCTGATCCCAGGACGTCTGACACCTCTGAGCCGTCGGACCCCGGGTCGGACACCGGGTCGGACACCGGCGACACGCACGGACAGACGCCCGAAGTCCCGCCGGAGCAGAAGGCAGAAATCGACAAGGCGACAGCAGCCCTGAACAGGGAGAAGGAACGAGTCCCCGAAGAACTCGTTTCGACCGTGGAGGAACTGATCACCATCGTCGGCACGGTCGAGGATCCGAGGACTTCGCCGCAGGACAGGCAGGGAGTCGTCGAGACCGCGGAGAGTCTGTCCACCGCGCTCGCAGCCATCAGTGCCCCTGCAACACCTTCCGGGCTACGGAAAGAGCTGACCACGATCGTGAGGCAGGGAACTTCGACGCTTGAGGCGGTCAACGGTCCCGAGACACCGACCGAAGAGCGGTCCATGCTCATCCTGGTGGTCAAGCGGACCACATCCACCCTGGAAATGGTCTGCGATCCCCGAACACCACAGGACGTACGGGCCCAGATGATCGCAATAGTTCAGGATACGACCTATGCCGCGGAGAGGAGCCAGGACGGGGCAGACGCCGGCTCTGTGGATGCAAGCCGGAACGCACCTGAAAGTGAGAGCCCGAAGCAGTTCACCCGGAACAATCTGGTGCCGGCCAGTTCCTCTCCGGACATCATGCAGGACCGAAGGACCCCGCCGAAGGAACGAGAACAGCTCGGGCACATCACGCGGCAGGTCAGTGCGCTGCTGAAGAAGATCAGTGACCCCCGGACATCGCAGGACGAGCGGTCCGAAGCCAGAAAGGAGCTGGATGACAAATCCGCCCGCATGAAGGACCAGCAGCAGCAATCCGTCTCCGCTCAGGAACGCCCGCAGGAGTCGCTCGGCAAGGCCGCCGCCTTCTGCACCAGCGCCATATTCGAGTCCACCCCCGAGTCCACCCTCGTGCGGAGACTGAACAGTCTGGTCCCCCCGCAGTGGAAGAACGAAGGCGTCAAGGACTTCTGGAAGGCGGAGGACATGAGCAACGACATGCTCAAGGTCCACGCCCAATTGCGTAACAATGAGCAGAGCCGCGGCCCGTTCGAAATCGTGCGGCTCATCACCGAACTCGCCGAGCTGGTACCGCATGACAGGCTGTTCGGGGATCTGAGCGGCGCCGCCTTCGCCTGCGAGCAGACGGCCAAGTACCTTGACGAGGAGTTCGGGGTGACAGCGGGCACCTGGCTCACGAGGGCCGGCGACTGATCGGCCAGACCGGTCACACCCCGGCGGATCTCAACAGTTCGGCCACGGAGATCTCTGCATCGGCCCGGGCCCCCGCAGCCCCGTATCTCTCCATTTCTCTCCTCTCTTCCCTGTAGTCGCCCACGCCGGCGAAATTGAAAGGGAAGGACGAGATCGAAGAGATGAACCGGCCCTCAGGAGCCCAGACTGCGGTCACGTACCGTGGCTTGCGCGTCACATTGATGAGATTGTTGTTGTGTCGCACCTTTCCGCGATACACGAGAAACTCTCCGCATACGGCTGGCGGGCAGTGTTGGCGCTCACGTTCGTTCCACGAAAGATGGGGGGACCTGAACTCGTCCACGTCGATCCTCCCCCGGTCCTTTCTCATGTAAGAGATCTGCAATGCAACGCTCACGGTGTCATACGTGGCCCCCTTGGGAAGCTGAAACACGCGCTTCATGACGTACTCCTGCCCGACATCGAGCGAATTACCGGAGTCGTAGAACCTGCCGCTGCTTATCGTGGTGTACGTGAGTTGGTCGACGTAGAGTTCGGCCTCCCCGTCGCGCGCCCCCCGCTTTCTTACGCTGTTCCGCCACTCTGCCGTCAGATCCTCCTCCCCATAAGAATATGCGGCGCCCCTGCCGCGGACCGTGTAAATGTCGTTGATGACGTATACCGGTATCCCTCCGGTGTTTTTCATGTGCAACGTCAGCGGCACGTGCACAAACGCGACATTCCTATCCTCCCACGCCTTACCGAATTCCGCCTTGAGGGTGAAGTGCATGGGCGCGGCCGCGGGCTGGTACATAGTGGAATAGGCGAGGCTGACAGCTGTCAGGAGTGCCGTGGCGACCACCCCCACCGCAAAGCCTTTTGGTTGCGGGATCCCTTTCCATGATTTTTGGCGCACGAGAATACAAAGCGCCCATATGGACCAGGGTAGAGCGGGCAGGAAGACCAGCAGATAGCGCGTGTACTCCCGCTCCTCGAACCAGAGCAGGAGAAGGAGGGCGTCGGTGGCCAGCACGATGGTTGCCCCGAGCAGGACAATCGCTCCGGAGGCCCTGAACTGTCGTCTTCCCCAGTAGTCGAGGGCCGCGATCGCCGAAATTCCCAGCACCACGCCCGAGAGAACGAACAGCACTCCGGTGATCCGTTGCGCGAACGTCAGAGCCCCTGAGGCGTCCGGCCAGCCGATGACTGCGTTGAACACCATGGACATGAGCAGCCCGGCCGTCATGAATGCCGTGATGGAGCGCCTTCTCCAGGCTCGGTCCGGCCAGGTTCTGCTGTCACCCCCGCGCCAGCATATGGATGTCGGATCATCAAGATCCATGTCCTCGGGGTAACCGTGACGGCCGAGTATCCTGCGCAGCTCGGCCGGTGACCAGGCACTCCCGACCGTCTCGCCCTCGATGGTGACGCGGCGCAGACCACGACCGTCCGGCGGCTCCACGATGACCCATGGTCGGATACTCATGCCCACAGACTCGAACCTGAGCCGACATCGTGCACGCCGGGCTACCCCGTTTGCCCTCGAGCGGGTCGCCCCGACGAGTTCAGGACGTTGGACGACCGGCGGGCTCACAGCCACCGGGAGTCCGCCGCTCATGACCTCGTCCGCCGCATCTCCGGCTCGCCCCGCCGGAGCACCCCCGGCCCGGGGCCCGGCGTCTCTTCGGCAGGGATCTGCGCTCTGCTACGGGGACGGCTTCCGGGCGAGGGCCTCTGTCGTCCTCCGGCCGCGGCGTCCGGTGGCGGCAGGCAACAGAGTGGTGCGTGAGGTCTGGACAGCCCATGGAGGCCGTGCTGTCATACCGCTGTCACAGGATTTCCAACGTTGAAAAGGCTGCGCGGGCCCACCCCGTCCGGTTCAGCCCTACGCGAGGAAAGGTTCGATGACACGACACCGCACCCGCCCGAGAGCCAAAGTGTGGGCGCTGCTCACCGCAGTCGCCCTGGTCCTGCCCCCGATCGGGCTGATGCCCGCCGCGACGGCCGCGGAGCAGCCGAGCACCGCGTCGGCGCCCGCCGCCGAGCAGGCGGCGGTCCAGACCCACGGTCTGAAGGGCGAGTACTTCAGCATGTCGGCGCCCGGTGCCCGGGACTTCGCCGAACTCGGTGGCACACTGCTCGATCCGCAGATCAACTTCTCCGGACTGACCAGCACCTTCGAGGAGTTGACCGGCAGGACGGAACACACGACGGCTCGGTGGACGGGACAGATAGAGGCACCCGCCACCGGTGACTACACCTTCCACGCCATCGGCGACAACGGCTTCAGGCTCTACATCGACGGCGAGCCGGTCATCGACCACTGGGTGGGCGACTGGGACCGGGAGCAGACCAGCGCCGCGGTCAGGCTGGCCGCCGGTGAGAAGCACGCCTTCCGTCTGGAGATGTTCCAGGACACCGGCGGAGCCAACATGTTCCTGCGCTGGTCGACGCCGACACAGTCCAAGCAGCTCGTGCCGATGTCGGCGTTCACCCCGCCGGACGACTTCGAGGTGTACCCGGTGGAACCGACCGTCGCCCAGGACGGGCGGCGCCTGCGCCTGCGCTTCGACGGCAGGGTGGGCAACCTCCAGGCGGTCCGGGACCACCTGAAGATCGAGGCCGACACCACCGCCATGCCCGTCAAGTCGGTGGCGTCCCACCCCGGTGACGTCAACTCCCTGCTCGTCACCCTCTCCGCGCCGATCCAGAAGAACCAGCTGGTCAGGGTCTCGTACGACGGCGAGGGCGGCCTGACGGCCGGCGGCGCGACCGTGCCGAAGCTCATCCGCCATGCGGAGAACGCCTCCACCCACCGCCTGACCACCGAGTGGGGCGACGAACTCGACACGAAGCGTCCGTTGCCGGAGTACCCGCGCCCGCAGCAGGTGCGAAGCAACTGGAAGAACCTCAACGGCCCGTGGCAGTTCAGCGCCGCCGAGCCGGGCGACGAACCGGTCTTCGGCAAGGACCTCGACGAGAAGATCGTCGTGCCGTTCCCGGTCGAGTCGCAGCTGTCCGGGCTGGAACGGCACGAGGACCACATGATCTACCGCAGGCTCGTCGACGTGCCCAGGAGCTGGAAGGTGGGCGGGAGCGGCCAGGCCAACCGCCTCCAGCTCCACTTCGGCGCCGTGGACTACCAGGCGCGGGTGTACGTCAACGGCACCGAGGTCGCCGAACACACCGGCGGTTACAACGCCTTCAGCGCCGACATCACCGACGCGCTCGAGGGCAGCGGTCCGCAGGAGATCGTGGTCACGGTCACCGACACCGGCGGCGCGGACCAGCCCATGGGCAAGCAGTCCACGAACCCGGGCGGCATCTTCTACACGCAGACCTCCGGCATCTGGCAGACCGTGTGGATGGAGCCCGTCGCCGCCGCCTCGATCGACGACGTCGTCACCACGCCCGACGTCGACACCGGCACCCTCGCGGTGACGGTCGACTCGGACGACGCCTCCCCCGCCGCCCGAGTCGAGGCCGTCGCCCGCGACGCCCGCGGCAAGGTGGTGGGGAAGGTCACCGGCGCGGCCAACACGCGACTGAGCCTGCCCGTGGCCGAGCAGCACCTGTGGAGCCCCGAGGACCCCTACCTGTACGACCTGGACGTCAAGCTCACCGACGGCCGGTCCACCGACAGGATCACCAGTTACTTCGGGATGCGGAAGGTCGGCATCGAGAAGGTCGGCGGCCACAACAAGCTCGTCCTCAACGGCAAGCCGGTCTTCTCCCTCGCCACGCTCGACCAGGGTTTCTGGCCCGACGGCCTGTACACCGCGCCCAGTGACGAGGCCCTCGCCTTCGACCTGAAGGCGCACAAGAAGCTCGGGTTCAACGCCGTCCGCAAGCACATCAAGGTCGAACCGGCGCGCTGGTTCTACCACGCCGACAGGCTCGGCCTCCTGGTCTGGCAGGACTTCGTCTCCGGGAACATCACCAACGAGACGGGCCAGAAGGCGTTCGTCGACCAGGGCAGGGAGATGATGCGCCAGCACCACGACTCGCCCTCCGTCATCGGCTGGATCGTCTTCAACGAGGGCTGGGGTGAGTGGAACCGGGAGGAGACCGGCCGTATCGCGGAGTCCGTCGAGGCCGCCGACCCGTCCCGCGTCGTCAACGCCCACAGCGGAGTCAACTGCTGCAATTCCAAGGGGGATTCCGGCAAGGGCGACATCATCGACCACCACGACTACAACAACACCGACCCGCCCTTCCCCGACGACGAGCGGGCCGCCATGGACGGTGAGCACGGCGGCTTCACCCTGCGCACCCCGGGCCACATGTGGCCGGGCGCCCCGACGGTGATCTACAGCGGGGTCACCACCAAGGAGGAGCTGACCCGCAAGTACGTCGAGAACACCGAGCGGTTCTACCTCGCCCAGGCCGGCGCCGAACTGTCCGGTTCGGTGTACACGCAGATCACCGACCTGGAGAACGAACTCAACGGCCTCTACACGTACGACCGTCGCGAGATCAAGGTCGACGCCGCCCGGGTGCGGGAGATCAACCGCAAGGTCATCGCCGCCGGCGCCGCCGCCGGCTCGCACGAGCCGCTGACGGGCGGCGGGCACTGGGCCCTGGACGAGGGCACCGGCACCACCGCCGAGGACCAGGGTCCCAACGACCAGCCCCTCACGCTTCGCGAGGGCGCTTCCTGGACGCCCGGCGTCAGCGGCAGCGCGCTGACTTTCGACGGCCAGAAGCAGTACGCCGAGACCGCGGGGCCGGTGCTCGACACCACCGGCAGCTACTCGGTGTCCGCCTGGGTCCGCCTCGACCGGGTTCCCGGCAACTACGCCACCGCCGTCAGCCAGGACTCCCGCGCCACGGCCAACCCGTTCTACCTCCAGTACGGCCACGGCACCTTCGCCTTCAGCACTCCCGGAGAGCGCCGCGCCCAGGTGGCGACTCCCGCTGAAACGGGCCGCTGGTACCACCTCGTCGGTGTCCGCGACGTGACGGCCAACCAGATCCAGCTGTACGTGGACGGGAAGCTCGCGGCGACGGCCACGGGAGGCGCCGCCTATCCGAGCAGCGGTCCGCTGACCGTGGGCCGCGCCCACTGGGACGGTGCGGACGTCGACTTCTGGAACGGCGCGGTCGACGAGGTCCACGCCTTCGACCGGGCCCTCACCGCGCAGGAGGTGAACGGCCTCCACACCGCGGAGAAGCCGTAGCCGGCAGTGCGTACGCGAGCGGTCCCGGTGGCGGGGGTCCTCCTCCCGCCACCGGGACCGCCGCTCGATGCGGCTACCCCGGCCTCACGGCGCCCAGGGCGCCTCCACGGACCAGGTCGTGTCCTCGGTGAACAGCGCGGGGGTGTCGTAGGCGCGCGTACCGCCCGGGACGGCCAGCCACAACTCCGAGTTGTAGTGGCGCAGGTACTGCTCGGGGAAGTTGTACGCCGACAGCCGTACGCCGCCGTTCGCGCCGCGGACGGGGCAGAACGTGGCATCGGCCCGGAACAGGTCGCCGGTGCCGGACTCCTTGTAAACCCGGGATTGGCGGTGTCGCAGGTACTCGCCCGGGTAGTTGCGCGACTCGAAGCTGTAGCAGGTGCCGGCGGCCAGCCCCGGGACGATCTTCCAGGTGGCGTCACTCTTCAGCAGGGCGTCGCTGCCGCCGCCCACGGCCTCCGTGAAGACCGCGCCGTCCCTGTGGCGCGCGTACCGGTCGGTGTGACCGGGGGTGGTCACACGCAGTGACGCGTACTGGCCGGTGGGCAGCGTGACCGGGGCGGTCGAGCCCAGAGAGGCGTCGATGAGCGCCCGGTTGGCCGCCCGCACCCTGGCCTCGTCGACCTTGACGACCTGACGGTCGTAGGTGAGCAGGCCGTTGGCCTCGTTCTCGACGTCGGTGATCTCCGTGTAGACCGACGCGGACAGGCCGCGGGGCATGCGCACCTCGCGCAGGGCGTCCAGCAGGCCCACGAAACGGTTGTCGAGGTGGGTGAGGCTGGGCTGGTCCTCGTAGCTGAAGCCGCCGCCCGGATACCACTCGTGGCCGGCGACCCTGTACCCGAGCCCGCCGAACTCGCCGAAGACGGCGGCTCGGGTGGCGCTGGGCACGGTGGTGCCGGGGCCGACGTAGACGTGGTGGTCGACGACGTCGCCGTTGCCGCCGTCCACGGAACCGCAGCAGTTGACGCCGCTCATGTTGTCGACCAGACGGGAGGGGTCGTACGCCTTGACCTCGGTGGCGATGCGGGCCTGGTCGTACTGGCCCCAGCCCTCGTTCTGGTTGACCCACATCACCACCGACGGGGAGCTGCGGTGCTGGTCGATGATGCGGTCGTACTCCGCCTCCCACTGCACGCGGGCGGCGGCGTCGGGGGTGTGCTCCATGGAGGGCATGTCCTGCCAGACCAGCAGGCCGAGGCGGTCGGCGTGGTGGAACCAGCGCTGGGGCTCGACCTTGATGTGCTTGCGGACCATGTTGAAGCCCAGGTCCTTGTGCTTCTGCAGGTCGTACCGCAGGGCGGCGTCGGTGGGCGCGGTGTAGATGCCGTCCGGCCAGTATCCCTGGTCGAGGGTGCCGGTCTGGAAGACGAACCTGCCGTTGAGGACCGGACGCAGCAGGCCGCCCACGCTCGCCAGGCCGATCGTGCGCATACCGGTGTAGCTGCCGACGGAGTCCACGGTCGTGGTCCCGGACAGCAGGTCGGCCTTCACGTCGTAGAGGAAGGGGTCGTCCGGGGTCCACAGGCGGGGGTCGGGGACCGGCACGGTGAACTCGCTGCCCACGGCGCCGGTGGCCGTGCCCACCGTGCTCCCGCCGGTGGAGACCGTGACGCGGGTCTGGTGACCGCCGTCCCGGAGCCGCGGACGGTCACCTTGAGTCGGTTGTTCGCCAGGTCCGGGACCATGTCGAGGCGGGTGATGTGGGCGGGGGCGGTCGGTTCGAGCCACACCGTCTGCCAGATGCCGGACGCGGCCGTGTAGAAGATTCCGCCGCCGGGGTGCGGGGCGACGTCACGGATCCGTTGTTTGCCGACGGCCTGGCTACCGGTCTCGGTGGGGTCCCAGACGGAGACGACCAGGGTGTTGGTGCCGCCGTTCAGCAGGTCGGTGATGTCGTGGGAGAAGGCGTCGTAGCCGCCGCTGTGCGTGGCGCCGGCCTGGCGGCCGTTGACCCACACGGTGGTACGCCAGTCGCTGGCGCCGAAGTTGAGCTGGAGGCGGCGGCCGTTCCAGTTCGCCGGGACGGTGAAGGTGCGCTTGTACCAGAGCTTGTCGTTCTGCGTGATCTTCCGCTGGATGCCGGAGAGCGCGGATTCCGCGACGAACGGGACCCGGATCTGCTCGGTGAACGACGCGGGTTGGCCGGCGTCGGCCGAGGTGACCGCGAAGTCCCAGATGCCGTTGAGGTTGGCCCAGTCGGGGCGGGTCAGTTGCGGGCGGGGGTATTCCGGCAGGGGTGTGCCGGTGGGGACCTGGTTGGTCCACGGGGTGGTCATGGGTGAGGGCTTGGGCGTCCATGCCTGTGGGGCGGCGGCCGCCGTGCCGGTGGCCGTCAGGGCCGTGGCGCCGGCCATGGTGAACGCGGCGAGCGCGGTGGTGGCCCACCGCGCTCGCCGTCTCAACCAGGCCACCGGCCCCGGGTGTGCGGGTACTCGACGCATCGTGGCTCCTTGACTCGTGGGGTGGGAGACGTGCGCGTGCGGCAGGCGGCCGGGGTAGGTCCGGCCGCCCGGAACCGGACGGGGCGGCGGCGCCGAGCGCGACTCCGCCGCCCTCCGGGGCTTGTCACATCAGTTGCCGTCTGCGGCCCAGCCATGTCTGGGCGACGACGACCACCGCCAGGAAGGCGCCGCTGACGACCTGTTGGTAGGAGGAGTCGAGCGAGCCGATCTGGTTGATGACGTTCTGGATCACCTTCAGCAGCAGGACGCCGACGAGCGAGCCGCTGACGTAGCCGAGACCGCCGGTCAGCAGGGTGCCGCCGATCACGACGGCGGCGATGGCCTCCAGTTCCATGCCGTTGCCCAGGATGGTCACGCCGGACGCCAGCCAGGCGGCGTTGAGCGCGCCGGCCAGTCCGGCCAGCAGACCGGACAGGGCGTACACGAGGATCTTGGTGCGGGCCACCGGTGCGCCCATCAGGGCGGCAGCGTCCTCGTTGCCTCCGACCGCGTACACGTGCTGTCCGAAGCGGGTGCGGCGCAGGACGACGGCGCCCGTGACGAACAGCGCGAGCGTGATCCACACGGGGTTGCCCAGCCCGAGGGTGGTGCCCTGGCCCAGTTCGGCGAGGAGCGAGCCCCTGCCGATCAGGAAGGTGTCGGCGCCCTCGTCGGTCAGCGCCAGCATCAGTCCGCGCGCGCCCAGCATGGCGGCGAGCGTGACGATGAAGGGAGCGAGCCGGGAGCGGGCCACCAGCAGGCCGTTGACGACGCCGATCAGTCCGCACACCGCGAGGGGCAGCAGGAGGCCCACCAGGGTGCCGTGGCGTGATCCCCAGGCCGCCAGGACGCCGCCGAGGGCGAACAGGGAGCCGACGGACAGGTCGATCCCCCCGGTGATGATGACGAAGGTCATGCCCAGGGCGACGATCGCCAGGAAGGCCGAACTGGTCGCCATGTTGCTGACGTTGTCGCCGGTGGCGAAGGAGTCGAAGGAGAACGACGCCATCAGGGAGACGATCACCAGCACCGCGAGCGCGCCGTGCTGCTGGACGAGCGCGCTCAGCCGCTCGGAGCGGGCGGAGCCCACCGGCCCGGCGCCCCGTGACTGCTCGATGCTCGCCGTGGTCATGGGCGGGTCCGTCCTGGTGGCGGTCATCGCTTCCCCCGTCCCCGAGCCGCGTACACCGCGGCGACGATCACCACGGCCTGCGCGATCTGTGTCCAGGACGGCGGCAGATCGTGCTTGATGAGCGTGGCGGTCAGGAGCTGGATGAGGACGGCTCCGGCCACGGTTCCCGCGATGTTGACGCGGCCGCCGGTCAGCGGGGTGCCGCCGACCACCACCGCGGTGATCGCGGACAGTTCCATCAGGTTGCCCAGCGACGTCGGGTCGCTGGCCTGGAGTCGCGCGGTGGCCAGCACGCCCGCGGTCGCCGCGAGCAGCGCGCTCACGACGTACACGACGATCAGCACGCGGCGCACCGGCAGGCCGGCGAGCTGCGCCGCGGGACGGCTGTCGCCGACGGCCAGGAGCTGGCGTCCGAAGGTGGTGCGGCGCACCACGAACGCCACCAGCAGGGCCAGCACGGCGGCGAACAGGATCAGGTACGGGACGCCCAGGACGTCGCCGGAACCCAGGGAGGCGAGCGAGGGGTTGCGCAGGTCCTCCAGTTGCGGGAGCAGCACGAGGGCGAGTCCCCGGCCGCCGACCATCAGGGCCAGGGTGGCGACGATGGGCTGCACGCCGACGAGTGCCACCAGCGCTCCGTTGGCCAGCCCGACCACGGCCGCGAACAGCGCGACCACGAGCAGAGCGGGCAGGAGGCCGTAGCCGAGGTAGAGGGCGGTGACGGAGGCTGACAGCGCCATCACGGCACCGACCGACAGGTCGACGCCCTCGGTGCCGATGACCAGAGCCATGCCGAGGGCCACGATGATGACGGGGGCGACCTGGACGGCCTGGGTGCGGAAGTTCTCCGCGGACAGGAAGTACGGGGTGACGACGACGTTGACGATCAGGAGCACCGCCACGCCGGCGTAGACGCCGTACGTCTGCAGCCACTGCAGGACGCGGGCCTTGTCCAACGGGGCGGTGCGCAGCGTGACGTCAGCCATCGGCGGCCACCTCCTCGACAGCGTCCCGCACGGGGTCGTTCCCGGCGATGGTCCGCATGAGCTTCTCCTCGGTGACGTCGTCACCGGTCAGCTCACCGACGACACGACCGTCCTTCAGTACGACCACGCGGTCGGACCCTTCGATCAGTTCCTCCAGGTCGGAGGAGATGAGCAGGACGCCCAGGCCGTCGGCGGCCAGTTCGTCGACGAGCTTCTGCACCTCGGCCTTGGCGCCGATGTCGATGCCCCGGGTCGGCTCGTCGAGCAGGAGCACTCTGGGGTTCATCGCGAGCCACCGCGCGAGCAGTACCTTCTGCTGGTTTCCGCCGGACAGTTCCCCCACCTTCTGGTGCGGCGAGGACGCCTTGATGCGCAGCCGCTCGACGAAGGTGTTCACGATGCCGTCCACGCGGGCTTCGGCGACCAGTCCGAAGCGGGACAGACGCGGCAGCACGGCCAGCGCGATGTTGTCCCGCACCGAGAGTCCCGGAACGATGCCCTCGCTCTTGCGGTCCTCCGGCAGCAGGCTGATGCCCGCCCGGATGGCCGCCGGCGTCGAACCACCACGCAACGGCACCCCGGCCACCGTGACGCTGCCCGAACGCAGCGGCAGGGCACCGGCGATGGCCTTGGCCGTCTCGGTGCGCCCGGAACCGAGCAGCCCTCCCAGGCCGACGACCTCCCCGGGGCGGATGCTCAGGGAGACACCGTGCAGCTTGTGAGGGACCGCCAGTTGCGTGGCCTCCAGCACCGGTTCGGCCTCGGCCGGGCCGTGATCCCCGGTGAACCTGGTCAGCCCCTCCTTGCGGACCTCTCCGAGATCGCGGCCGAGCATCGTCGACACCAGGGAGAGCCGGTCGAGGTCGGCCAGTCCGCCGTGGTGGACGCGTCGGCCGTCGCGCAGCACGGTGACCGTGCCGCACACGGCATACAGCTCGTCCAGGCGGTGGCTGACGTAGACGACGGCGATACCGGCGTCGCGCAGGCGCCGGATCACCGAGAACAGGGTCTCGACCTCGCGCGGTTCGAGGGAGGAGGTCGGTTCGTCCATGATGACGATCCGCGCGTCGGTGGCGACGGCGCGTGCCAGGGCAACCATCTGCTGGGCGCCGACCCCCAGGGTGCGCAGCGGTTGGCGGACGTCCACGTGCACCCCGTAGGTGCTCAGCGTCCGTTCGGCCTCCCGGCTCATCCGGGCGACGTCCAGCATGCCGAGCCGGTTGCGCGGCTCGCGGCCCAGGAAGAGGTTGCGGGCGACGCTGAGCAGCGGGATGAGGTTGACCTCCTGGTAGATGGTGGAGATGCCCGCCTTCTGCGCCTCCAAGGGGGTGGCGAAGGAGACCGGGCGGCCGTGGAGGGCGATCTCGCCGGCGTCGGGCCGGTACACGCCGGTGAGGAGCTTGATGAGGGTCGATTTGCCGGCGCCGTTCTCGCCGATCAGGGCGTGGACCTCACCGGCGTGCAGGGTGAGGTCCAGGTCGTCGAGGGCCCGGACTCCGGGGAAGGTCTTGCTCAGTCCGCGGACGGCGAGGACTTCGGCGGGGGGTGCCACCTGTGCCTCCAGATGCGGGGAAGGGGTTGCGGGGGGGGGGCGGAAGGGGGGCCCGGCTCAACGGGCCCCCGGGGCACGTCAGTACGCCTTGCCGATGTCGCTCTGCGCGTTGGCCTCGTCGTAGGCACCGTCCTCGATAACGATGTCCTGGGCGACTTCCTCACCCTGGGTGAAGGTCTCCAGCGTCTGGAAGGCCAGCGGTCCGAAGCGAGGGTTGGACTCGATGACGCCGCTGATCCAGCCGTCCACGATGCCCTGGACGGCGTTGCGGGTGCCGTCCACCGTGACGATCTCGACGTCGCCCGGCTTCTTGCCCGCACCCTTCAGCGCCGCCACCGCGCCCAGGCCCATCTCGTCGTTCTCGGCGTAGATGCCCTTGATGCCGGGCTTGGACTGGATGAGCTGTTCGGTGACCTGCTGGCCCTTCTCGCGGGCGAAGTCACCGGTCTGCTCGAACACCACCTTCAGGTCCGGCGCCTTCTCCGCGATCCGGTCCTTGAAGCCCTTGGTGCGCTCGGTGGTGACGTTGTTGCCCGCGGCTCCGAGCAGGATCGCGACCTCGCCCTTGCCGCCGGTCGCCTCGATCATCTGGTCGGCGGCGCGCCGGCCCTGTTCGACGAAGTCGGAGCCGATGAAGGAGACGTAGTCCTTGCAGGCCGTGGCGTTGATCTTGCGGTCGATCGTGACGATGGGGACCTTCTTGGCGGCGGCGGCCTTGAGGACCGGGTCCCAGCCGTCGGAGTTCAGCGGGGCGATGACGAGCAGGTCGGCCCCCTTGGCCAGCAGGTCCTGCACGTCACTGATCTGCTTGGAGAACTGCGACTGGGCGTTGGCCGTCAGCAGTTTGACGCCGCGCCTCCTGGCCTCGTCCCTGATGGACTGCGTCTCGGCGATACGGAACTGGTTGGCCTCCTTCTCCGACTGGGAGAAGCCGACGGTGGCGTTCTTCAGGTCCAGCTTCTCAGCGCCGTACGCGTCGATGGTGCAGGTCTTGCCGCCCGGCTCGGGCGAGGCGACCTTCTGTTCGGCGTCGGCGGCGGCCCCCGAGGACGTGGTGGCGCTCGACGCGTCGTCCTCCGACTTCGCACAGGAGGTGGCGGTCAATGCCACTGCGGCTGCCAGGGAGACGACCGTTGGACGGGCGAGGAGGCGACGACGGTGAGTGCTGCGCTGCATGGTGACCCCGATCCGGGCGACGCTGAAAGGGAGCTGGGGAGGTGGCGAACGAGCAGAGATCGAGCAGGAATCGAGCAGAAGTCGAGCAGGGTGGCGCTTCTCCCCGGGCGGGAATGGCTGTTCGACCCGCCGCACAGAGGTTTTTACATCGTTGGAAGGAAGCTGTAAACCCCCTGTGCACGCTCTGCATGCTCTGCACGCCGCGCTCGGAAACCGATACCGGCACCCACACCCGCCCGCCTTCTCACCGACGGCAACGAGATTGCTCAGGAGGGCAGTCGACATCTCCCCACGGCCGGACACGCCGCTGGAGAGGAGGGCGCCGCCCCCATGGAGACGGCGCCCCTGACATCCAACAGACGTAAATCGCGCGCCACTTCGACCCGACGACGGCCGAGGTCGCCGGGCGGCTCAGATCAAGTGCATCCGCTCGAGGCGCGGTTGCGCCGAGCGATGACGACGCTTCGAGAAGAGTGCGACCTCATGACGTGGATCGTCCCTGCCCGTGCCCGTGCCCGATCGGCCGAGGCCGATCGACTCGTCGGCCTGTTCGGCGCCGACCGCGGTACCGACCCGGCGACCCGACCGGGAGACGCACGGCGGCGCAGGTGGCGTCCCCGCCAGGAGACGCACGGCGGCGCAGGTGGCGTCCCCGCCGAGAGACGCACGGCGGCACGTTCGCATACGCACCGCCGAACAGGTCAGTCCTGCCCGTCCCTGCCAGGCGCCGCCCGGCCCAACGTGCTCTCCCGCCGCACCAGGCGGTAGTCCGCCCAGACACGGCGCGGTTCGGGTGGCTCACCCCCGCCGAGCCGAGCGAGCACCGACTCGACCGCGAGCCGGCCGATGGCCTCCTTGTCCGGCGACACCGAGGTGAGCGTCACCGCGCCGAAGCGACCCTCGACCACGTCGTCGAAACCCACGATCGCGATGTCCTCGGGCACGCGCAGCCCTTGCCGGTGAAGGACACGCATGGCGCCGATGGCCATCGGGTCGTTGTAGGCGAAGACCGCGTCGGGGCGCCGTCCGGTCTCCAGGATGCGGGCCATGGCCGCCGCCCCGTCCGCATGACCCCAGCCGTCGGTGGCGGCGACGAGCCCGTCGTCGGCCGGGAGTCCGGCGGCGGACAGTTCCTCGCGCCAGCCGCGCACGCGGAGTTGGGCGGGCTCACTGTGGCCGCGCCGGGCGCCGATGAACGCCACCTCCCGCCGTCCGAGGTCGATGAGGTGCCGGACGGCGGCGCGGGCCGCGGCCACGTTGTCGATGGCGATGTGGTCGTACGGCAGGTCGTAGTCGCGTTCGCCCAGCAGCACCAGCGGTACGTTCTCCGCCCGGTCGCGTAGGTCGTCCGCCTCCAGCTCTATGGGGCTGAGGATGAGTCCGTCGATGACCCTGGCCCGGAAGCCCTGGCTGACCAGCACCTCCTGCTCGCGGCGGCCGCCGGTGTGGTCCAGCAGCACGATGTAGTCGTGCGCGGCGGCGGCGTCGATGACGACGGCTGCCAGTTCGGCGAAGTAGGGGTTGCCGAGTTCGGGCAGAGCGAGCGCGATGATACCCGTGCGTCCCTTGCGCAGGTGCCGGGCGGCCAGGTTGGGCCGGTAGCCGAGCGCGTCGATGGACTGCTGGACGCGCTCGCGCATCGCTGGTGTGACGTGCTGGTAGTTGTTCACCACGTTGGAGACGGTCTTGATGGAGACCCCCGCGTGGGCGGCAACGTCCTTGAGGCTGACCCGCACGGCAATCCCTCCACTGCGTCCCGGCCGGTGTGGTCGGTGCGGGTACGGGGTCGTCACCGTGAGTGGTGCACCGAGTCCCATACCTGACTTTTACAACGTTATACAGGCGCCCTCGTCACACTGACAAGGCGCCGCCGGGGCTGTCGTACGGGAGAGGAGTGCCTGTTCGGCGGGTTGAACACCTGGTCGGACGCGGTGACTCCCAGCAGAGTTCTATCCGCGATCCGGCCGCCGGTCTACGGGCACGGCAGGCCGGGGCGTTGAGGGCCGTGCGGGACTGTGCAGGGCCGTGCGGAACCGCGCAGGCGCTATGCATGACCGTGCAGCGCCGTGCAGGACCGGGCAGCGCCGTGCAGCGCAGTGCAGGCCGCTGAAGCCCTGACGGCACTGCATCGCCCTGCATGGGCAGTCGCCCTGGCGGTGTGCGGAGGCCGATGTCCGTAGACCCTCCTGTCACCTTGTCAGCGTGTCGGCTTGTCAACATGTCCAAGTTGTTCGGTCCTGGCCGCTCGGTGGCGGCTGCGGCGGAAGGCCGGCGGCGTCCTCGCGGGCGGCCGGGCGGGCCTGGGAGCAGATCGATGCTCCACGAGCAGTCGGCGGCACGGCCGCCGGCCTGCTCGCTCCGGCTGCGTCAGGCAGAGGGGGCCGCCCTGGGGCGTGGGCCGCGACCGGTCCCGCGTTCCGGTCGCAGCCCCGTGTTCGCTTCCCTCAGCCCTGTTCTCGCTCCACCGGGAGCCACAACTCGGCATCGGCTTCGGTCCCGTCCGGTGACAGGCGGGTGCGCAGGATCTCGGGGCCGGGGCGGCTGCGGTACGGGTTGGAGGGGAACCACTGCGTGAACACGTCCCGCCACAGCTCCTGGATGGCCTGCGGCGCCGGCCCCGAGGTGGTGAAGACGGCCCAGGACCCGGCCGGGACAGGCAGGACGGACGCGCCCTCGGGGGCGGCTTCTGACGTGATCACGCCCTGGTAGTAGTCGAGTTCGGTGCCCTCGGCACGACTGGGGTCCAGGTCGTCGCAGACCGCGACGACGCCCTGCGGCTCCTGGTCCGACAGCTTCTCCAGATCCTCCAGCGTCTGCGGTGCGATGCCGCGGACGAAATCGATGATCGCCTGGTTCGGCCCCGAATGCACCAGCGGAACCCGGGCCTTGAGGCCGACGACGGAGAAGGCCGGCTTGTCCACTACGCGATATCGCATACTGCTGTTCCCTTCGACGGTGAGGCGGAAGGCCAACCGGGGCTGGGAGACGAGCGCGGCTCCGCTGCGCCGGGCCTCGCCCGGCCCGACCCCGTGCATGGCGCGGAACGCCCGGGCGAAGGCCTCACCGGAGCCGTAGCCGTAGCGGACCGCGATCTCCAACAGCGACTCACGCCGTGCGAGTACCTCAGCACCAGCGACAGTGAGCCTGCGGCGTCGCACGTACTCCGACAGCGGCATCCCCGCCAGCGCGGAGAACATCCGCCTCAGGTGGTATTCCGAGGTAGCCGCGATCCGCGCCAGCTCCGCCACGTCGATGGACTGGTCGAGATGACGCTCGATGTGCTCCATGCTCTCGTTGAGCCGCTCCAGCACGCCGGTCTCCTTCCTGCTGACGATCACCACGCTAGGCAGTACGCATCCTGGCGGACCCGACATCCTGTGCCCGATCAGGTCGGGTGCGGCCACCGCACACACGGCAGGTCGTGCGAGGCGGCGCGCGGACTCCACCTCCGCACCGGCCGAACCCGGCACTCGAAGGGGCAGATGACATGGGTCGAGGGCCGGGCCAAGCACTCGGTCACCCGGACGCCGCAGCCCATCTCACCTCACCGCTCACCTCACCTCACCTCACCTCACCTCACCCGGCATCATGGCGCATGAGCACCCGCGGCTCACGTGTGTCGGGGTGTCGTCGAGGCTCCGCGTCAGGACCGGGCGAGGACGCAGAACTCGTGGCCCTCGGGATCGGTCAGGCACGTCCACGGGACGTCGCCCTGGCCGAGGTCGAGGTCGGTGGCGCCGAGGGCCCTCAGCCGGGCCACCTCCGCCGCCTTGTCGTCTCCGGGCTCCGGCACCAGGTCAAGATGGACGCGGTCCGGCACGGTCCTCACGCCGGTGCGGAGGAACTCGAGGTACGGGCCGACCCCCTGGGCGGAGCGCCACACCGCACGATCGTCAGTCACCTCGTGCAGGGGCCAGTCCATCGCCTCGTCCCAGAACCGGGCCATGGCCCGCGGAGCCGCGCAGTCGACCACGATCCGGGCGATCGGCCCGGTGTCCCGGTAGATCTCCCGAGGCTCCAGCACGCAGAACTCGTTGCCCTCCGGGTCGGCGAGGACGGTCCACGGCACGTCGCCCTGGCCCACGTGGGCGGGCGTCGCACCGAGAGCCCGGAGACGCTCGACCAACTCCGCCTGATGGGCCGCGGAGGTGGTGGCGAGATCGAGGTGCACTCGGTTCTTCGTCGTCGTCTTGGATTCCGGTACGGCAATGACGTCGACGCATACGGTGACGGGGTCCAGCCAGTCGAAGCCGACGGGTTGAACGGCGGTCGCGCCAGGTCCCGAGCTGGAAACACGCCAGCCGAGCGCCTCCGCCCAGAACCGGCCGACCGCCGAGTCGTCGCGAGCCTTTATGTTCACCTGGACGGGTCGCAGTGTCATGCCGGCGATCCTAGGTACTCGCTCTCTACACCGGCTCTCTACACCGGCTCCCTGCACTTGCTCTGCAGCGGCATCCGCACCGTCGCCGGACACTGAGCAACTCGCTCGCCAGCCGCTATGCCCAGCCCGCCGACTACAGCGCTCAGCCCCGCAAGGTCAACGGCTCACTCGCCGGATGAACTGCCGAGCCACGGTGAGCCGGGCCGCCCGCCTGGCCCTCCACTCTCACTTCGCTGTCCGGTCGGCGGTCGGCACTCGGCGGTCGGCGGTCGGCAGTCGGCAGTCGGCAGTCGGCAGTCGGCAGTCGGCAGTCGGGGACATGCCAGGAGGGTCCTCACGGGTAAAGGACGGCAGGACCGCCCCGGTCCCGTCGTTGGTGTCGGGCCTGCCGGTGGCTCAGGGAGTTCGTGACTCGGTGGCGGGTCCTGCGGGGGACGGAAGCGCCCGTCCCAGGCGTGCGAGCGGGGACAGGGCCATCAGCAGCGGGGAGAGCAACATGCCTGCGGCCGTCACGAGGAGGCTGGTGCGCAACCCCCATTCCTCCGCGAGGAGTCCGCCGAGCAGGGAGCCGAGTGGGGTCAGCCCCATGCCGACGAACGTGATCGTCGCGGCCGCCCGGCCTTGCATCCCGTCCGGAGTGACGGCCTGCCTGACAGCCATGACCGTGACGTTCACCAACTGGCCGCCCGTACCGAACACGAAGTTGACCGCGAGCAGGGCAGTCAGCGTCACCGCGGAGGAGCCGTGCAGCGCGGGCACACACAGGAACACGCCGTCGCCGAGTACCGCCGCGGACACGAGTACCGCCCCATGCCCGAACCGGCACGGCAGGCGGGCGGCCAGCACCGAGCCCAGGAGCGCACCCGGTCCGGTCCCCGCGAGCGCCAGCCCGACGGCGGTGCCCGACAGGTGAAGTTCCCGCGGCAGGAAGAGCAGATAGACGGTCATCACGGCCGCCAGGGAGAACTGGAAGGCGGCCGAGGCGAGACACACGGTCCGCAGTGAGGCATCGCCGACGACGAACCGGAGGCCCTCATGGATACGCCGCCAGACCCGAGGGGGACGTTCCGGGCCCTTCGGGAGCGCTTCGCTCCGACGGATCCGCCGGATGGACAGGAAGGACAACGCGAAGAACAACGCGCTGGAAGCGGCAGCGACCGGCGCCGACAGCAGTGACACCAACGCGCCACCGAGGGCCGGACCGCCGATCTGCGCCGCGGACCGACTGCCCTCGAGCGCACTGTTGCCTCCCACCAGCTGATCGCGCTTCACCAGCCGTACGAGAGACGCCTGATACGCCACGTCGAAGAAGACGGACAGAGCACCGACGGCGAAGGCGACCACGAACAGCGCCGGCAGTCCGAGCCAGCCGAGGAGGCCTGCCACGGCGGCGGCGCCCAGTGCCAGGGCCCGTCCGACGTCCGTCAGCACCATCACCGTGCGGGCCCGCCACCTGTCGACCCACGCGCCGACGAAGAGCGAGAGCAGGAGGATCGGTGCCTGCCCCATCGCGCGCAGGACGCCCAACTGGCCGGCCCCGGCGTCGAGCGTCAGGACGGCGAAGAGCGGCAACATCACCAGAGTTGTGTGTTCACCGAGTTGGGAGGCCGTCTGGCCCACCCAGAGCCTGCGGAAGTCGCCGTCCCGCCACAGACGTGACGGAACAGGCCGACCGGAAGCGGATACAGCACAGGAAGCGGACGGCACGAGGATCCCTTGGATTGCCGACAACGAAGCCCGTCACCCGTCGCACACAGGTGTACCGACGGTTCGGGCAGGAGAAGGCTCGCTGTGCCGCACGTACAGGGCCGGCACGCGATGACAGACCGATCTCGGTCCACAACGTCAACGCGCGCTCGGACGACCGACCATGTCCTCGACTCCTCGTGGATCACTCACCGCACCGGAACACTAGTCGTGGCCGAACCGACGCGAAAGGCGATTAGGCCCCCGCTGCGGACGACCCGGGTCCTGGTGCCGGCCTCGCGCCCTCAAGTCGGCAGACACGTGGCTGGCCGGTCTCGGGAGCGCGCTCGAGGTGCACCGGACCTCGACGCCGCTTCGGCCTCGTCGGTACGGCCGTCCTGGCTGAGGCGGTCGGCCAGGTCGCCCGTCCCGCCGCGCACCCGCAGGCTCAGCAGGCGGGTCGACAGGACACGGGCGCGCGGAACGGCCGGATCGTCGCCGCCCAGGCCGCCGCACAACTGCGTCAAGGTCAAAGGGAACGGGGAACGGGGAACGGGACGTCACGACGCGCCATCCGTGCGAGCACCGCAAGTGCGCCTAGCGCCACGAATGGGGCCGGCGGCGCGCCCGTCTCCGCTCTAGCGTTCACTTCCATTGCATTGCAACGAAGAAGCACAACTCCATTGCGTTACCGTCATCCCATTGCAACGATTGCGTCGGATCTACCTGCTGTTTCATGCACCATGCGCAACAAATGAATTGCGCGACCCATGAACGCAACGTAGCGTTTCCATCATAGGAAACATCAAACGGCAGGCCGCACGGGCCGAAAGATGCCCGTTCGCGAAGCGAGCGATCAATGGGGGGTCAGAACATGGAGACAGCGCATAGCCGCCGGCGGGCGGCACCCGGCGCCGTCACCGCCTTCGCCCGCTTCGTGCTTCTCGGCGGCGGAGTGGGCCTCACCTCCGGCTTCGCCGTGGCAGCCCTCGCCTCGTGCATTCCCTGGGTGCTGGCCAACGCATTGATCACCGTGGCCTCCACGCTCCTCGCCACCGAACTGCACGCCCGCTTCACCTTCGGCGCGGGCAGGCCGGCGACCCGGCGCCAGCACGCACAGTCGGCGGGGTCCGCGGCGGCCGCCTACACGGTGACCTGCGCGGCAATGCTTGCCCTGCAGCAGCTGGTCGCAGCACCCAGCGCGATGCTCGAGCAGGCCGTCTACCTGTCCGCCTCCGCGCTCGCCGGTATCGCACGCTTCGCCGTGCTGCGCCTCGCCGTCTTCACAGGACGCCGCCCGCAGACCGCGGCCACCGCCCGTCCCGCACCCACGACCGGACCCTCACCCGCACTCTCACCCGCACCCTCGGACGCCGACGCGATCGCGCCCCGCTCCGCTCCGCGGTCATCGCCGCCCCCCGCGGTGCTCTGCTGCACCGCCTGACCCCCGACTGAGGCACCCGCGCAGAGAGCCTTCGCCGCCACCGCGCCCTCGAACACCTGGAGTGCACCCAGCGGTCGTAGAGACCGCGAAGTGCCCCCGGAGGGAGGGCCGATGCCTGGTCGACCCTCCCGTGTCCTACGCTCCGGCACCCGGTGCGGCTCACTGTCCGACAGGCTCAGTACGCGGCGATCCAGCGTCGGACGGCGTCGTTGACGGTGTCGTCGAGGGTGCTCAACACTGCCACGGCGTGCAGGTCTCCGGGCGCGGGCGCGACTCCCGCTCGGACGAGTGCCGCGTGCAGTTCGAGCCGGCGGCGGTCGGCCGGAGCCAGCGCCAGGGGCTGCCGGGGGTCCGGGTCGGGAGCGGACCACGGCGCCTCCTCCTCGGTCCGCGCCTGGGGCGGCACGCGCCAGTCCTCGTCCCCCCACTGTCCCTGCGTCTCCGCTTCGCCCAGAGCCGTATGCGCGTCGAAGCCGCACCGGTAGGGGTCGAGCATCAACTGAGGCACCGTCACCGCGGTCGGTGAGTACGTCCACTCCTGCATGCAACCTCCAGCGTTCGACGTTCACTTGGTGTCCAGGAGGCGGCCTGCCCTGTCTCCAGTTGCATCACCTGCGACAGACCACCCGAACGACCCCAAACCCATCTCGTCACACCACTGCGCCATCACGGCCACGGCCAGGGCCAGGGCCAGGCGTCGAGTTGCGGTAGCGGTAGGGGCGCGACCGACCCGTGCACGCCTGATGGGTGGGAAGCAGTGACCACGAGTTCGAGGTGATCCGGCGAGAGGGTGGCGGCCGCGGAGGCGGTCGAAGTCGTGGCCGGGCTGGAGCGCCGGTCCCGCAAGGGCGGCGTGTGGTCGGCCGGGGCACTGGGCCGGTCTCCTCGGGACGACCGTCGTGCGGAACCGCCGCAGGAGGGTGTGCCCGGTGTCCGGATCACGGCGGCGAGCACTCCACCGACGTGATCCGCTCCACGCTGACTGCCGTGTCACCGGTCGCCGCGTTCGAGCGCGGCCCGTGGCAGGCCCGGCCGAAGCCTCGGGAGGCGCCCGTGATCAGCCAGGTACCGGACATGGCGAAGCTCCGCGGCAGGGGCGAGCGGTGTGTGGAAGGGCCGACCGGTGGTCCGGTTCAGCGAGGGCGAGGGCGGGGGCGGACGACGATCTCGTCGACGTCCACGTCGTCGGGCCTGGACGTGCGGTCCGCGCCCGGGCAGGAACTGGTCGTCCACCACGCCGAGCCGGCTCCCCCAGCGCCGGAACCCTGGCCCTCCTCGGCACCCTCGCCGCCACCCGCGCCCGGGAGAACCGGATCGGGTGACCGTCGTGCGGGTGGCGTGTCCGGGCCGGCGCCACCGGTTGATCTCGCCTCCAGGTCACGCGATGCCGAGAGCCCCGACTGGCGTCAGGTTCCGCCCGACGGGGGCCCTCACGTCGCTGGAGCGGTACGTCGCCCTCTGCGCCCCGCTCGGATCCCCGCTCGGGATCACGCCGAGCACGCCGAGCACACCGAGCACGCCGAGCACGACCGAGCACACCGAGCACGCCGAGCACACCGAGCACGCCGGACATTTCGGGTACACCGAGTACGCCGCGGATGGCGGCGGGTACCGGTGACGCACCATCACTTGCCGTGTGGCCGCCGGTCGGGGCCAGGCAGCTCGACATCGGCGGTCTCTACGACTCCTTCGCGGACGCGGGTTTCGCATACGGTCCGGCCTTTCGCGGGCTGCGCGAAGTCTGGCAGCGCGGTGACGAACTCTTCGCGATGGCCACACTGCCGGTGACCGCCCAGGGCTCGACCGGCGACGGGTTCGCCCTGCACCCCGCGCTGATCGACTCCGTGCTGCACGCGGTCGTGGCCGGCGCGGTCATCGAGGTGGACGGCGACCAGGGCTGGATGCCCTTCTCGTGGTCCCAGGTGGATCTGGTCGGCAAGTGCGACGGCCCGAGCGTGAAGGTCCGGATCTCCCCGGCCGGCGAGGGTGTCGTCTCCGTGGCGATCGCCGACGAGCACGGCCGCGAGGTCGCTCACGTCGGGGCCTTGACGTTCCGGCCGGCGAGCGCCGAGCAGGTGCGGTCGGTGCGCGGCGGGCACCAGCCATCGCTGTTCGAACTGGAATGGCGACCGGTCGAACCGAGCAGGCCGGAGACCCGCCGCGGACGCTGGGGCGTTCTCGGCGCGAGGAACGGCCCGGCCGCCCGTCTCCGCGGGACGGGTGACGAGAGTGTCGTGTTCCACGAGTCCCTGGACGATGTCCTCTCGGGAGAGACACCCCGACATCTCGTCCTGTGCCCGGACGAGCTCGCCGCCGCCGACTCCGATCCGTTCGCCGCGGTGGGCAGCACCGACACGCGCGTACTGGACCGGGTCCAGCGGTTCCTCGCCGAGGAACGGCTGTCCGGAACCACCCTGGTGGTCCTCACCCGCCTGGCCCTCGACACCGGTGGCGGGGAGAGGGTCGAAAGCCTGCCCGGCGCGTCGGTGTGGGGTCTGATCCGGTCCGCCCAGACAGAACACCCCGGCAGGTTCCGGCTGGTGGACGTCGACGACGACGAAGCGTCCTGGGCACGCTTCCCGGACGCGCTCACCCTCGACGAAGACCAACTGGCACTGCGAGGCGGTGCCTGCCTGGCCCCCCGCGTCACGCAGGCACCCCCCGCGCACCACCAGATCGAGCCGCCCGCGGCCGGCGCACACCGGCTGGGCATCCCGACCAGGGGAACACTGGAGAACCTGACATGGATTCCCTGCCCCGAGGTGGCAGAGCCCCTCGGGAGCGGGCAGGTCCGCATCTCCGTGCACGCCGCCGGGCTCAACTTCCGGGACGTCACGATCGCCCTCGGTCTCGTGGACAGAACGGCCATCGACGCCGGTCTCGGCAGTGAGGGCGCCGGAACCGTGCTGGAGGTGGCGGACGACGTGACACGCCTTTCACCGGGAGACCGGGTGATGGGCGTCTTCTCCGGAGCCTTCGGCCGCGTGGCCGTCGCGGACCACCGCATGCTGATGCCGGTACCCGACGGGTGGAGCTACGCCGAGGCGGCGTCCGTGCCGGGCGCCTACCTCACCGCCTACTACGCGCTCTTCCACCTCAAGAAGCTCGAGAAGGGGCAACGGGTCCTCATCCACGCCGCGGCGGGCGGTGTCGGGATGGCCGCGGTGCAGCTGGCGAAGCACGTCGGAGCCGAGACGTACGGCACAGCGAGCCCATCGAAGTGGCCCACCCTGCGCGGACTGGGACTGGACGACGAGCACCTGGCATCGTCCCGGGATCTGGACTTCGCGGAGAAGTTCCTGGATTCCTCGGGCGGTCGCGGAGTGGACGTCGTTCTCAACTCCCTCGCGCACGAGTTCGTCGACGCCTCACTGACGCTGCTCCCCGAGGGCGGCAGCTTCATCGAGATGGGGAAGACGGACATCCGCGATCCCCAGCGGGTGGCAGCCGATCATCCCGGAGTCGACTACCAGGCCTTCGACCTCTACGAGGCGGGCCCGGACCTGTTCCACGAGATGTTCCGGGCCGTCATGGAGCTGTTCGCCGAGGGACGGGTGCGGCTGAACCCGATCTCCGTCCACAACATCCGCGACGCGCGCAAGGCGTTCCGCGAGATGAGCCAGGGCCGGCACATCGGCAAGCTGGTCTTCGAGATGGGCGACGGCTTCGGCGGCGGGACCGTGCTGGTGACCGGCGGGACCGGCGGCGTGGGTTCGTCGGTGGCGCGGCACCTCGTCGCCGAACACGGTGTGCGGAGTCTGGTGCTGGCGAGCCGTCGGGGGTCGGCGGCCGACGGCGCTTCCGAACTGGTCTCGGATCTGGCGGCGGCGGGCGCGGTCGTCAGAGTCGTGGAGTGTGATGTCGCGGACCGTGCCGCCGTGGCGGACCTGCTGGCGGACCTGCCCCACGACTACCCGCTGACGGCGGTCGTGCACGCGGCGGGTGCCCTCGCGGACGGCACGGTGGAGTCGCTGACCGCTGAGAGTCTCGACCGTGTGCTGCGCGCCAAGGTCGGCGGTGCGGTCAACCTGCACGAGCTGACCAGGGAACACACCCTGACGGCGTTCGTCCTGTTCTCCGCCTTCGCGGGCACGCTCGGCACCGCAGGACAGGCCAACTACGCCGCGGCGAACGCCTTCCTGGACGGCCTGGCGGCACAGCGCCGGGCATCCGGCCTGGTCGGCACCTCGCTGTGCTGGGGCTGGTGGGAGCAGCCCAGCGGCATGACCGCGGACCTGGACCGGGCCGACCTCTCCCGGATCCGGCGGATGGGCATCGCCGAGATGCCGACACCCGAGGCACTGGCCCTGTTCGACTCGGCGTGCGCGATCGACAGGCCCGTCCTCATCCCGGCCCGCCTGGACATCTCCGTGCTGCGGAACAAGACCGGTGACGAGCTGCCGCCCCTCCTGCGCGGCCTCGTCGACGGCGGACGTCCCCTCCGCGGCGGCGCGAGCACGACCGGGGACGGCCGCCCCCACGGCCTGCCCACCGGGCTGCTCACCCTCTCGGAGGGCGAAGCGGAGACAGCCGTCCTCGACTGGGTCCGCGACCAGGTCGCCATCGTGCTCGGCCACCCGTCCAGCGCGGCCGTCGACACCGACCAGGCGTTCACCCACCTCGGATTCGACTCGCTGACCTCGGTCGAACTGTGCAACCGCCTGGCCTCCGCGACCGGACTGCGCCTGCCGTCCACGCTCGTCTTCAGCTACCCGACGCCACGGGAACTGGGTCGACACGTACTCGGCCTGTTGCGTCCGGCGGCGCGGGCCGGCTCGGCCGGGGACGCGGAGATCCGGGAAGTGCTGCGGACCGTCCCGATCGACAGGCTGCGCAGCGCGGGCGTCCTGGAGCTGGTCCTGGCGTGCGCCGGCCCGCCCCGGCCGCACGCCGACGGACAGGCGCCGGACGCGGACACCGGTGCGGACGAACTGGCGGCCATGAACCTGGAAGCACTCGTCGACCTGGCTCTGGATGAGAGGGGCAAGTGACCATGAACGACTCCGCGGATCGCGCGGCGGACGGCGCGGACCGGGTCCAACGGGCGCTCCGCACACTGCTGGAGGAACGCGACCGCCTCCGGCAGGAGAACGACGCCCTGAAGGCCGGGCGCGTCGAGCCGATCGCCGTGGTCGCCATGGCCTGCCGCTACCCGGGCGGTGTGGCATCGCCCGAGGACCTGTGGGACATGGTCCGCGGCGGTGTGGACGCCGTGGACGAGTTCCCGGCGGACCGCGGCTGGCGGGACGTGTACGACCCGGATCCCGACACGGTCGGCAGCTCGTACGTGCGTCACGGAGGGTTCCTGACGGACGTGGCCGACTTCGACGCCGAGTTCTTCGGCATCAGCCCCCGTGAGGCGTTGGCGATCGACCCGCAGCAGCGCCTGTTGCTGCAGACGTCGTGGGAGGCCTTCGAGCGGGCGGGCATCGTCCCCGCGCGGGTGCGCGGGACCGACGTCGGCGTCTTCACCGGAGTCAGCTCGTCCGAGTACGGCTCGCGCTTCCTGGAGGGGAGCGGCAACGAGCTGGAGGGCTACCTGATGCAGGGGAGCGCGCTGAGCGTCGCGTCCGGCCGGGTGGCGTACGAGCTGGGGCTGACCGGGCCGACGGTGTCGGTCGACACGGCGTGTTCGTCGTCCCTGGTGGCCCTGCACCTGGCGGTGCAGTCACTGCGTGCGGGGGAGTGCTCGCTCGCGCTGGCGGGCGGGGCGTTGGTGATGTCGACGCCCGCGATCTTCGTGGAGTTCTCCCGGCAGCGCGGCCTGTCGGCCGACGGCCGGTGCAGGTCCTTCGCGGACGGTGCGGACGGCACCGGCTGGGCCGAGGGAGTCGGTGTGCTGCTCCTCGAGCGCCTGTCCGACGCGCGCCGCAACGGCCACCCGGTGCTGGCGGTCGTCCGCGGTACCGCGGTGAACCAGGACGGGGCCAGCAACGGACTGACCGCTCCCAACGGCCGCGCCCAGGAGAGGGTGATCCGGCAGGCGCTGGCGAACGCGGGGGTCGCTGCCTCCGAGGTGGACCTGGTCGAGGCCCACGGCACCGGAACCGTGCTGGGGGACCCCATCGAGGCCGGTGCCCTGCTGGCGGCGTACGGGCAGGGCCGGGCCGAGGGCAGGCCGCTCTGGCTGGGGTCCATGAAGTCGAACATCGGTCACGCCCAGGCCGCCGCCGGGGTCGCCGGGGTCATCAAGGCGGTGATGGCCATGCGCCACGGGTTCCTGCCGAAGACCTTGCACGTGGACGCTCCCTCGCCGCACGTGGACTGGTCCTCCGGTGCGGTCGAACTGCTCGTGGAGGGGCGTGAGTGGACCCGAGGTGACGGTCCGCGGCGGGCCGGGGTGTCGTCGTTCGGAGTCAGCGGCACCAACGCGCACGTGATCCTCGAAGAGGAACCGCCGTCGGAGCGGGCGGGTGAGGGCGGTCCGGGCCCGGCGGTGGCCGGCGGGCTGGTGCCGTGGGTGCTGTCGGGCAGGAACGCGGCAGCCGTGGAGCGGCAGGCGGACAGGCTGCGTGACTTCGCGGCCGCCGCCCCGGGCGCGGACGCCGCCGATATCGGCTGGTCGCTGGTGTCGTCCCGGGCGCGGTTCGACCATCGTGCGGTGGTGCTGGGCCGCGGCCGGGAGGAGTTGCTGAGCGGTCTGGCGTCGCTGGGCGACGGGGCCGAGTCCGCCGCGGTGGTGCGTGGGGTCGCCGGAAACCTCGGCGGTGTCGTCTTCATGTTCCCGGGGCAGGGGTCGCAGTGGGTCGGTATGGGCCGGCAGTTGTACGACACCTTCCCCGTCTTCGCGCGGACGCTCGACGCGTGCGCGGCCGCCCTGACGGAGTGGGTCGACTGGTCGCTGCTCGACGTGGTGCGCGGCGTGGAGGGGGCGCCGGCACTGGACCGGGTGGACGTGGTTCAGCCGGCGCTGTTCTCGGTGATGGTGTCCATGGCCGCGATGTGGCGGTCCTGGGGTGTGGAACCGGCCGCGGTGGTGGGACACAGCCAGGGCGAGATAGCGGCCGCCCACGTGTGCGGTGCGTTGTCCTTGCGGGACGCCACCAAGATCGTGGCGCTGCGCAGCAAGGCCCTGGTGGGTCTGATCGGTCACGGCGGGATGGCGTCGGTCGTGGAGTCCGCGGACCTCGTGGAGGCACGTCTGACTCCGTGGAGCGACCGGCTGAGCATCGCCGTCGTCAACGGACCCCGCTCGGTGGTGGTGTCCGGGGAACCGGACGCGCTCGACGAATTCGTCGAGAAGATGAAGGCGGAAGGTGTGCAGGCCCGCAGAATCTCGGTCGACTACGCGTCCCATTCCCATCAGGTGGCCCGGGTGCGCGACCAGGTGATCGAACCGCTGTCCGACCTGAGCCCGAAGACGTCGACGCTGCCCTTCTGTTCCACCCTGTTCGGCGAGGTGATCGACACCGCGGAGCTGAACGCCGACTACTGGTACGACAACCTGCGCGAGAAGGTCCTCTTCGCCTCTTCGGTCCGGCGACTGGTCGACGACGGGTTCCGGGTGTTCATCGAGATGAGCCCGCACCCTGTCCTGACCGTTCCGGTGCAGGAGATGGTCGAGGAGGTCGACGACGCCCTGGTCCTGTCGTCGGCGCGGCGGGACCGGGGGGAAGCCGAGGCCGTGGTCGGGTCGCTGGCCCAACTCCACGTCCGGGGCGGGGAGGTGGACTGGGAGGCCGTGTTCGGAGTGCGCCGGCGGGTGGATCTGCCGACCTACGCGTTCCAGCGGCAGCGGTACTGGCTGAACTCCACGCACGCGGCGGTCTCGGCGGAAGTGCCCGCCACGGAGTCGCCCGCGGGCGACGATCGCCTCGTCCCCCTGTCGGACAGGCTTTCCGCCCTTCCCGACGGCGAGGCGGAGGCACTCGTGCTGGACCATGTCCTCGAGCGGGTCGCCGTCGTGCTCGGACACCCCTCCGGTGCGACCGTCGACCCGGACCAGGGCTTCAAGGAGATCGGATTCGACTCGCTGCTGTCGGTGGAGCTGAGCAAACGCCTCGCCGCGTCGACCGGGCTCAAGCTGAGGGCGAACCTGGTGCTGCGGTACCCGTCACCGAGACTGATCGCGGGCCACATCGTGACCTCGATGGCCCGACGCGATCCGCGGTGACTCCCCGCGCGCGAGCCGCCGTCGCGCTCCGTGGGACCGTCCCGCCGGCGGGACACCGCAAGGTGGCCGGCGGCATGGCCCGCCCGGGCTCCTCGTCGTCTTGATCGGCCGAGTCACCTCCGTGAGGGTGGAAGTGATCTGTGAATTCCTTCTGTTTCCGGGCCTGTTCGCTTAGGGGATGATCCGTGTGCCTTCGTTCGGTGCGTCGTCCGCGCATAAAGGGATGTGGCTTGCGCAGAAAATGTCTCCCGACACGCTGAACCACGCCATGACGATGTGGGATGTGGACGGTGAGCTGGACGCCGCCATCATGGAATCCGCATTCCTGAAGGTGATGGGCGAGGCGGAAGTGCTGCGCCTCGGCTTCGTCGACGACGGCGGCGAACTGCGGATGGTGCCGAGGGAACTGGGTGACTGGCGGCCGTTCTTCCTGGATCTGAGCACCGAGGCCGATCCCGAGCAGGCGGCGCGCGAAGCGCTGGCCGACGTGGTGGGGCAGCGGTACGACCTGGAGCGCGACCTGCTGTTCCGACTGGGTGTGGTCAGACTCGCCGCGGCCCGCTCCCTTGTGGTGATCACCTATCACCACCTCGTCTCGGACGGGTACGGCGCGGGTGGCCTGCTGTCGGGGCGCCTCGCCGAGGTGTACACGGCGCTGGTGCGGGGGGCGGAGGTACCGGAGCCGGCGTACCCGTGGGATGCCGAGTCGTTCGCCGCCGCAGCGGCGGACTACGGCGACTCCCCGCAGTTCACCGAGGACACCGCGTTCTGGCGCGACTACCTGGCGGATGCGCCGCCGCCCGCGCAGGTTCCGCGCGTCGCCCTGTCCGACGCGACGCGGACCGCGCTCCGCGCACCGCTGGGCAGTGCCGACCGCTGGGGCGAACTGGCCGAATCCATCGGCATGGTGAGCCGTACGCTGACCGTTCCGCGCGCCGAGGCGGACGCCTGGACCGAGACCGCGAAGTCCCTGGGCGTGTGGATGTCGTCGCTGCTGACCGCGGCCGCGGCGACGTACTTCCGGCACCGCTGCGACCGTCCGGAGTTCCTTCTCTCGCTGGCCGTGGGCAACCGGGGCGGGGCCGCGAGCAGGACCCCCGGTCTGGCGGTGAACGTGGTACCGGTGCGGATGCGGATTCCGCTCGGCGCGACCATCGGCGAGATCGCCGACGCGGTGGTGGACGAGACGTACGAGATCTTCGGGCACACCGCCTGCCACTACTCCGACATCCAGCGCGCGAGCGGAACCGTCCTGAGCGGTCGGGGCAGTTACGGCGCCGTCCTCAACATCGTGGAGTTCGTGGAGCAACTCCACTTCGCCGACGCTCCGGCGCGCTACTTCGGCGCGACCACCGGGACCTTCGACGAACTGTCGATCGGCGTGTGCACCGACGGGAGCGCCGACAGCGACCTGTTCGTCCGGCTCGACGCCCCGGCGGGCCTGTACTCGCGCGCGGAGCTGCGCTTCGTCGGCGAGGACCTGATCGCGTACATCCGTGCCCTGGTGGCCGCCGATCCGCAGCTCCCGGTCGGTGCGCTGGACGTGGTGAGCGGTGCCGAGCGGGACCGGGTGCTGACCGCACCGAACGACACCTGCGTGCCGGTCCCGGGGTTGACGGTTGCGGAGCTGTTCGCCCGCCAGGTGGAGCAGGCTCCCGATGCCGTCGCGCTGGTGTCCGGGGACTCGGCGGTCTCCTACCGTGAACTGGACGAGCGGTCGGGCCGGCTGGCCGAGGCGCTGCGGCGTCGGCAGGTCGGACCCGAGACGGTCGTGGCGGTGGCGATGCCCCGATCGGTGGAGCTGGTCGTCGCCCTGCTGGGGGTGGTGAAAGCGGGCGGAGCGTACCTGCCGATCGACCCGGCGTCCCCGGCGGAGCGGATCAAGCCGGTGGTCAGCGATGCCTCGGCCCGCCTCCTGCTCATCGACGCGGCGACGGCCGCCGCGCTCTCCGCCGAACTGGACGTCCCGGCGGTCCTGTTCGACGACGTCTGGTCGGACAACACCGCCGACGGTGACGACAGTGACGGTGACGGCGCCCGGGGGGTTCCGGGCCCGGCGCGTCGGGACAACCTGCTGGCTGTGATGTACGGCACCGGCCCGACCGGTGAGGCCACCGGAGTCGCCGTGACGCACCGGAACATGGAGCGGTTCGTCATGGACCGCCACTGGCGGGAAGGCGGCCACCGCACGGTGCTGTGGCATTCGCCGCACACCTCCGACGCGCTCCCCTTCGAACTGTGGATGCCTCTGCTGAACGGCGGCCGGGTGCTCGTGGCCCCTCCGGGGGACATGGACATCGATGCCCTGACCCGGTTGCGGGCGGCGAACGAGGTCTCCACGGTGTGGCTGCCCGCGGGCCTGTTCTCGGCGGTCGCAGCGGAAGGCCCCGAGTCCGTCGCCGGGCTGCGGGAGGTGTGGACCGGTGGTGACCGCGTGTCCGCGGCCGCGGTGCGCCGGGTGCGGGAGGCCTGCCCCGAGCTGACGATCGTCGCCGCTCACGGTCCGGCGGAAGCGACCGTGTTCGCCGCGTACAACCGTCTGGCCGCGGACGGACCGACGCACCAGGCAGGCCTGATCGGCCGCCCGATGGACAACACCGCCCTCTACGTCCTGGGCCCGGGGCTGGCGCCGGTCCCCGTCGGCGTGGCCGGAGAGCTGTACGTGGCCGGCCCCGGCGTGGCACGCGGCTATCCCGGGCGCCCCGGACGGACCGCGGAGCGGTTCGTGCCCTGTCCCTTCGGCCCCGCGGGCGGGCTCATGCACCGGACCGGGGACCGGGTGCGGTGGGGCGGCGACGCCGGCTCGAATACCTGGGACGGGCCGAGCCCCGGGTGGAGATGAGGGGTGTCCGGGTCGAACCGGCCGAGGTCGAAAGCGCGTTGTCCGAGCACCCCGGGCTGCGGCAGTCGGTGGTGACCGTCGGCGAGGACGACTCCGGGCAGCAGCGGCTGGTGGCCCATGTGGTTCCGGTCGGCGGCCAGGGCGACCTCTCGGGTGACGAGCTGCGCCGGTTCGTCGCGGGACGGTTGCCGGAGGCCCTGGTGCCGTCCGTGTTCGTGGTGCTGGAACGCCTGCCGGTGACGGTGGGCGGAAGGGTGGACCGGGCGTCGCTGCCCGAGCCCGCTTTCGACGACGGGTCGTACCGGGCACCGCGCAACCGCAACGAGCGGGTCCTGGCCGAGGCGTTCGCCGACGTGCTCGAGGTCGACCGGGTGGGTATCGACGACGACTTCTTCGACGCCGGTGGCAACTCGCTGCGGGCGATCAGGCTGGTCGGCCTGATCCGGGCGGAGTTGAACCAGGAGGTGTCCATCCGCACGTTGTTCGCGGCGCGCACGATCGCCGGTCTGTCGGACATGTGGGAGAACCTGTCCCGGTCGAGCAGGCCGGCTCTGCGCAAGAGGACGAAGAACGGCGAAGTTCTCTGAGAGGTGTCCACCGGGAGCGCGGGAAAACCGGCGCTTACGTGTGTGCATTACTGTCGCCGCGCGGACAGTAATGCACGGTCCCATGGATTCGCCGAAAGTCCGGTGTACTTGAATGGTTCACCGTGCCGGTCTACGTTGGCGGCGCGACCGATGAAAATTCATGCCCGCCCTGACGTCGGTCCTTCTGGGAGCGGAGTATTGCCGGTCGAAGATGCGGGCAGCGCATCGTCCAGCCATGCCAGCGGGAGAATTTTCTATGAGTGATCGTGAACACGAGATCTACGACGTGGTCGGAATCGGTTTCGGTCCGTCCAACCTGTCGCTCGCCATAGCCCTGGAAGAGTACCGGGACAATGGCCGGGCGAATGGGGGAGAGAACGGCCGGGCGCACGACCAGGGGAACGAGATCAGTTCCCTCTTCTTCGAGCGTCAGCCCACGTTCGGCTGGCACCGCAACATGCTGCTGCCGTCGGCGACCATGCAGATCTCCTTTCTGAAGGACCTGGCCACCTTCCGCAATCCGACGTCCAGTTTCAGCTTCGTCGCCTTTCTGCACGCGTCGGGGCGGCTCCCGCAGTTCGTCAACAACCAGGACTTCTTCCCCACGCGCCAGGAGTTCCACCAGTACCTCGAGTGGGCGCAGGCACGGGTGGCCGATCGCATCGCCTACGGCTCGGACGTGACGTCGATCCGACTGCTGCCGGGTGCCGCTCCCGAGCTGTCGGACCGTCTGCGGCTGGAGGTGGCGGACGCCGCCGGCCGGGCCGGTCGTGTGGTGGAGGCACGCAACGTGGTGGTCTCGACGGGTCTGGTGCCGAGCATGCCCGAGGGAACCGAACGGGACGAACGGGTCTGGCACAGCTCTGAGTTCCTGGAGAAGTTCCGCCGGATGAACCCCGCGGAACTGCGACGGGTGGCGGTGGTCGGCGCGGGCCAGAGCGCCGCCGAGATCACCAGGTTCCTGTACGACGAGCTGCCGCACGCCCAGGTGTCGGCGGTCATCCCGTCCTACGGCTATTCCGTCGCGGACGACACCCCCTTCGCCAATCAGATCTTCGATCCCGGGGCCGTCGACGACTACTACTTCGGCACCGACCAGACGCGGGAGGCGTTCTGGCGGTACCACCGCAACACGAACTACTCCGTCGTCGACGACGAGGTGATCCGGGATCTGTACCGCCGGTCGTACGACGACGAGGTCCGTGGTGTCGAACGCCTTCAGTTCCTCAATCTGACACGGGTCACCGGGGTGAAACGCGCAGGCGTCGAGACCCGCGTCTCCCTTCAGGTGGGCCCCGACGCCGAGGTGCGCGAACTCGAATTCGACGCTCTCGTCTGCGCGACCGGTTACCACGGGATGGAGCCCACAGCCCTGCTCGGCGATCTCGACCGGCACTGCCTGCGCGACGAGGCGGGCCGGTACCGGATGGAGCGGGACTACCGCATCGTCACCGACCCCGAGATGCGGTGCGGGATCTATCTTCAGGGCGGTACGGAACACACCCACGGACTGACCTCCTCATTGCTGTCGAACATCGCTGTCCGCAGCGGCGAGATCGCCGACTCGATCGTCGCCCGGCGCGCGCGGAAAGCGGATGTCCGATGAGGAGTCCGGCGGAGGAGCGATGGGTGCGCCGCTTCCGTGATGACGACGGGTGCGGGACGAAGCTCGTCTGCTTCGCCCACGCCGGCGGGTGGACGAGCGCGTTCCGCACCTGGCCCCAGGGACTGCCGTCGGACGTCGGTGTGCTCGCCGTCCGCTACCCGGGCCGGGAGGACCGGCTCAGCGATCCGTTCCCGGCCGGCCTGGAGGCCCTCGCCGACGAAGTGGCCGACGCACTGGGCGAGTTGGCGCGGCATCGGCTGGTGCTGTTCGGACACAGCATGGGGGCTTCGGTGGCGCACGAGGTGGCCCTGCGCCTCCAGAAGCGGGGGCGTCCGCCCGCCGCCCTGTTCGTGTCCGGCAGACGTCCGCCGCATGCGCTGGACGGCCAGCGGCAGCTCTCCGGCACCGACGAGGAGATCGTCGCGGACATCGTGCGCTTCGACGAGAGCCGTGCCGCGGTCTTCGCGGAACCCGACCTGCGGGAGGTCCTGCTCCCGGCGGTCCGCGCGGACTACCGGATGGTGGACGACTATCCCGGTGGCCACCGGCCCCCGCTCGACTGTCCGGTGTACGGCTACACCGGTGAGGACGATTCCGAAGTGACCCCGGAGCAGATGCGCGGCTGGGCGGACCTGACGCACGACGCCTTCCGGCTCCGGGTGCTGCCCGGTGGACATTTCTACCTCAGGGCCGAGGAGCACGCGCTGCTGGCCGACATGGGGGATGTGCTGGGCCGCATCAAGTACCGTATCCGCGCGGCCTCCTGACGTCGCGACAGGCCGGGCCGCGTCATCGCCGGCCCGGTGCGGCCCGGCATCGTGGGTGCGGCTGCCCCGTGGAGAAGTGCAGGCCCCGGAGAGCGGGGGATTCCTCTCCGGGGCCCGTGAGGCCGGTACCGATGAACCGACGGGGACGGCATCGGTACCGTGATCGTGGCCGACCTCGCCGGTGGTGCCGCTGAGCGTCGGTCTCCGATGTCGACGGCTCTTGTGCTTACCGGCAGTGACGGGAAGAAGGCCGCCCCGCTCTTCGCCTCGGGGGCGACTGGGAACTTGCGTCCGGACTGTGACGCAGAACGGCGCCTCTCTGGTGCCATTGTGGCACCGCTTTGGCTCGCGTGCAAGGTCCGCGGTGCTCGCGTTCCCCGTGCTCGGGCGCGGTGCTCGGCGCGCACGGCCTCATTCCGTGGCGACATCCGATCGCTGCACCACGATGTCGCGGCACCGACCGGCCGGCGACGCGTACGACCTCGCCGGCCCGCTCCCCGCCCGCCAGGAGTGCGAGGGACGTGTACACCGTGCCCGCGGCGGAGTCGAGGGACAGGCGCGCGCTGCTGCTCCGGGCCACACCGACCCGGATGCCGCCGAACGTGGTGGCCGCGACCACGGACCCGCGCACGACCTCCCCGATGTCGATGTCGCCCTGGGTCGTCCGGGCCTCCACGTCCGCGTGCGCCCGCTCGATCCGTACGTCACCCTTCTCGGCATGCAGGCGGGCGACTCCACGCACCTCTCCGACGGCGGCGTCACCCTCTCCCTTCGCGCTGATCGTGACCATGCCCTCGACCCGCCCCAGGTGGATGTCGCCACGGTCCGCCGTGGCCTCGACGGTGCCGACCGCTCGGTCGACCGTGATGTCACCGAGGGAGGCGGCCAGTCGCAGGCTGCCGGTACGGTCGAGCCTGATGCACCCCAGGCCCGTGCGGAGTCTGCACTCGCCCAGTTCTCCCACTCCGAGGAAGTCCGTCGCCACACCCCGGCCGTGCAGGCTCGACCCGGTGGGCACGGCCATCACCACCACGACCGCGCCGCAGTGTCCGCCCGGCTCCGGGTCGTCCACCCGCAGCAGCCCGTCGGCATAACCGATACGCAGCCGCTCGGCGGTCCGCACGTCGTCCTGGTCGTCGCGGTCGCGCGGATACACCTCGACCATCGTCTCGGCGCGGTCACTCGCGACGATCCGGACCTGGCCGGACAGCAGGCTGAGTACCACCCGGACAGGGGAGGGCGTGTCGAACGTCGGCATGGCGGGCCGCCTTCGGGATGTCTGTGGCCGCCGGGCCGGTGCGTACGGCGGCCCGAACGAGGGTCCTCGCTTCGTGGAGGGGTCTCGTCCCCGGCCCGGGGGCGCGGGCCCGTACCGCCGGGGGCCGCGGCGGGTCCTGACCCGCCGTCACCACGCCGGACGCTGTCTGCCTCATGTCGCCCACCGGGCGGGCTCCTTCCGTCACCGGCCGGTAGCGAACCGGTGGAGTCGCCCCGCGGTCCAGGGCGTGATTCCAAGCTGACGCCATGCGGTGCCACAGTAGTGTCAATACGAGACGGTCGCGCGGGCACCGCCTGGGAACTCAGTGTGACAGCGAGCGGAATCGGTCACGCATGGGCGGGCGTCGCCTCGGCAGCCGAGAGGGAAGTGCCCCCCGTGCGGGTGGGCGGTTCGCGCACTTCCGTGGTGCGGGAGGTCCCCTCCCGTGCCCTCGCGGGGCGGCCGGGGGGAACGTCGTCCCCGGTGAGGGCCTCCAGGAGGCGGTCCGGCGGTGGACCGGCCCGGGGTACGCGTGCGCCGCCCGGGTCACGGGAGGCGGAACGCGGCCAGGCCCCCTGAGGGCGTCGGGCGATGAGATGACGCCAAAGTCAGGTCGTCCGGCGTTCCGTTGTCCACCCGCACGGTGGGGCAGCGGGCCGCACCCGGAACCGGCTCCCGTGATCGGTGGGAGGGCGGGTGTCGCGTCGCTACGGCAGCCGCTGTGCCGTGCTGCCGGACGGCACAGCGGTGAGCTCGTGGAGGTGCCGGTAGGTGTACGCGGCGGAGACGAGGGCCATGTGGTGATACCAGCCGGGGAACGAGCGTCCCTCGAAGTCCAGCAGGCCGAAGTCGTGCTCCATGGAACCGATCACGGCCGTCGTCCCGCTCCGCAGCGCGGCGATCGAGCCGATCTCCGCGAGGGAGTGGTGGGCGAGGCTGGTGAGCCACAGCGGGCCCGGGGCGCGGGCCGGGCCGACTTCGGTGAACAGCCGGTAGGGAGGGCCGGAGCAGCGCCCCGGGGACCCACCCGACAGATGGACGAGCGACGTCTGCAGGCGTGTGACACGGCGCGCTCCGTCGGGCAGGGCGACGACGGCCGTCTCCGGGCTCTGTGCGGAGACGAGGGTCCTCGCGCTCACCGCTGCCGAGGCGCCCTCGCCGGCGGGCAGCACGGCCAGGTGCGGCGGCACCGCGACGACGAAGTCGTGCCGGCGCTTGGCGAGTCCGTGCAACAGGTGTCCCACGTCGGGTTCGTCGCTCATGTCGACGAGGACGACCGAGGCCGTGGAGCGCGTTCGGGCCGACAACCGGTCGACGAGCCGGAGCGCGTGCGCCCACAGCGGCTGGTACTGCTCGGAGTCCGGTATACGCGCCTCCCTGCGCCGCGCGGAGTCCCGTGTCCAGGCCTTCGACAGGTGCAGGCACCAGTCGACGGGAACCTGGGTGTCGCCCACGCACAGGAAGGAGCCCAGTCCCAGCTGGCAGTTGAGCGTGCGGCCCGAGGACAGGTCGAAGTAGCGGTGCACACCCACCGACCGGTCACCGCGCTTGGGCAGGACGGCGCGGCCGATGGACCACACGGGCTCGGGATGACGGGCCGTCACCCAGCGGGTGAGTTCCTCCACGACCTCGTCGAAGTCCCACGGGCTGAGACTGACGAACTGGCGCAGTGACTGCACGACGGCCGGGTCGCACGAGATCGCGGTGGCGAGTCGGCGCACCGACTTCTTCCCCGGCGTGACGAGCAGCCCTTTCAGATAGGCGTGTGCCCATCTGCGCTGATCGGTCCGGCGTAAGCTCTTGAAGATCGTTCTGCTGAAATGATGCAGAGACAATTCGGAGCCGATGGAGTAAGTCGTGTCTCGTGCAGTCGATGAGGCATCCGATTGAGCCACGTTCATGCAGCAATAACTCCCCCGACGTTACTGAGCGTTGCGGGAGAGAGTCTAGGGCGCGCTCCAGTGTGGTGCCACAGTCTGAGCCTGGCTGGCTTGTTCTGGCGCCTGTGGTGGCACACGGTCTCGAGGGGACCGGAGGTGGGGCGCCGGCTGGGTCCCACGGGGTCCGCCAGGGGGCGGGTCCCTCGCCCCTGGTGTCGGCGGTGGTGCGTGGCTCTCCCGGATCCAAGGGATTGACCTGCAAGGATGCGGAGCGCGCGTGCCCTGTCCAGGTGCCGGCGCAACGGGGCGGGGCGACGCTCGAAGTGTCCACGACGTGTCGGGACGGCTGATGCAGGGTGTCCACGGCCCTGCGCGCGTGTGTGCAGCAGGGCAGGCAGTGGACTGGACCATTGACTCGGAGTGGTGTTCGAACTCCGCAAAGTAGTGTTCGATGGCGCCAAGATCCTTGAACTCCCACCGATGTCGGGATCTACTCGGGGCGCGGCAGTTGGCCATCCCGGCCTGAACCGGAAACCGTGCAATGCCCGGTACTTTCAGGTCCGCAGTATTCACCTGCGAGCGGTGCCCACTGCCTTTGGTGTGCGTGTGGAGAATATGGGTGAACGCTTTCCGTGTTCGATGGGGAGCCACCGCGAACCCGCCCGGTTATACGCGTGTTGACGGGGAGACGTGATGACGAATCAGGTCGAGGACTGCAAGGATCCCAAGGCGCTCACGTTCGGCAGGACCACGGAGGCCGTGTCCAGAACGCGAAGAGCCACCGGGGCGGAGGCACGGCGCGATCAGGTACTCACCACGAAGGTGGGACTGCACATACCCACCGGACTCGCCTTCGAGGAGTGGGAACGCGCCGGGCGTCAGCTCTCCGGGCTGCTCAACTCCTCGTCCTGGTGGCTCGGGGACTGGCTCGTCTACGGCAAGGACCACTACGCGGACCGCTATGAGCGCGGCATCAACGCGGCCGGCCTGCAGTACCAGACGCTGCGCAACTACGCCTGGGTCTCCCGGCGGTTCGAGTTGCACCGGCGACGGCCCGCGCTCAGCTTCCAGCACCATGCCGAGCTGGCGTCGCTGTGCACCGACGAACAGGAGACCTGGCTCGACAGTGCCGAGCGGATGAAGTGGAGCACGAAGCAACTGCGCAACGCCATCCGGGCCCAGCGCGAGGGCACCCCGGAGCAGACGGCCGCCGCCGCGACGACTCGCCGGCTCGCCGTGCCCGACAGTCGCCTCCAGTGGTGGCACACCGCGGCGACCGAGGCCGGCACCGAGCTGGGGGAGTGGGTGATGGCCACGTTGGACGCCGCCGCCGATCAGGTACTGAAGGAAGCCGACCGGCAACCGCCCCTCGCGTGACCGGCTCACGGGGTCCGCGCCCGCCGAGGGTGCGGACCCCGCCGCACGTGCGATCCGCGGCGAATGGTCGAAACCGCGGCACTGTCCTGTTGCCGGGACAACGGGAAGCCTCATTGCCACGCATGAACTCGGCCACCGGCACGGGCTGTTCACCGCATCCTCCCCGCGTTCTTCGTCTGCGGTGGTGCCCGCGACTCCGTACGGGTATTGCTTCAATGTCCCAGGAATTTCGCAGACAAGACGGGATCAAGGTGTCGCACATAAACACGGAACGGCTCACGGACAGCGCCCGAAACGCCTCGCCGCGGCGTTATCTGATGTGCCGCCCCACGCACTTCGACGTCACGTATTCGATCAATCCGTGGATGGACCCGAGCAGACCCACCTCGGCACAGGTCGCTCTGGGCCAGTGGAAACGGCTGCACGACATGTTCGTCGGCCTGGGGCACGACGTGCGGCTGATCGAGCCGGTGCCGGGACTGCCCGACATGGTGTTCGCCGCGAACGGCGCCATCGTGGTGGACGGCAAGGTGCTCGTCGCCCGCTTCCGGCATGCCCAGCGCGTCGACGAGGCAGAGGCATACCTCGACTGGTTCCGCCGCGACGGCTGGTCCGAGGTCCGGCAGGCCGAGTACGTCAACGAGGGCGAGGGCGACTTCCTCTACGCGGACGGGCAGATCCTGGCCGGCACCGGCTTCCGCTCCGACCTGCGCGCCCATGACGAGGTGCGCGAGTTCTTCGGCCGCCCCGTGGTGAGCCTGACCCTGGTCGACCCGCGCTGGTATCACCTCGACACGGCGCTCGCGGTGCTCGGGGAGGGAGAAGTCATGTACTACCCGGCGGCGTTCTCCCCGCAGAGCCGCGCGATTCTGGCCGAGCGCTTCCCCGACGCGATCCTGGCCGCCGAGGCAGATGCCGCCGTGTTCGGTCTGAACGCCCTGTCGGACGGCCGCAACGTCGTACTGCCGCGGCAGGCCGTCGGCCTCGCGGCCCAGCTCCGCGAGCGCGGCTACACACCCGTCGGAGCCGACCTGACCGAGATGCTGAAGGCCGGTGGCAGTGTGAAGTGCTGCACGCTCGAATTGCGGGCCCAGGCGGGTTGAGGCCCCCGCCGAATACGGGCGCCCGGCCCGGCTGTCCCGTTGACGGGACAGCCGCACCCGGTTGAGCCGCCGCCCGCAAGAGGTGCTTCCCGCATCACGTCGGCATCGCCGGGGAGAGTACGTTCAGGCGTGACCGGAATCGGAAATCGAATCGGAATCCGAAAGCGCGGAGCGAGTGCGGTGAATCCCCGCCGACCGGATTCCGGTCGGCGTCGGGGCGATCGGCCGGACTCACCGGCGGATCGCCCTACCGCTCGTATGCGGGAGGCCAGTGCCGAAGTTCACCGGAAGGTCTCCTCACAGCCGCAGCCGCAGCCGCAGCCACGGTCCCGCCGGCCTCGTCCGCCCGGCGCGCCGGCTGGAGGGGAGCGGCGAGGTGCCGGTAGGCGTACGCGGCGGAGACGAGGGCCACGTGGTGGTACCAGCCGGGGAAGGAACGGCCCTCGAAGTCACCGAGGCCGAAGTCACGCTTCATGGTGTCGATGGAGGCGGCGGCATCCGATCTCAGGGTGGCCAACGACATGATGTCGTCGAGGGGCCGGTCGGTGACGTTGGTGATCCACACGGGTCCGGGGCGACTGTCCGGAGTCACTTCGGTGAGGAGACGGAAGGGGCCGTCGGGAGGGCCGGCCTTTCGGTCACCGGGCAGACGGACCAGGGCGGACCGGACCTGCGTGTGGCGCTGCCGCTCGTCCGCCGCGGTGACCAGGACGGTGTCGGCGGCGCGGGCGGAGGACACGCACTCCGCCGCGGCGACGAGTCCGCGGGTGCGCGGAGCGCTCTCTTCGTCGGGGTGCACCCTCAGATACGGGGGCAGTGCGACGACCAACTCGCGCCCCCGCCGGTTGAGCCCGCGCACGAAGGAAGCCGCCTCGGGGGTGTCGCTCATGTCGGTCACGAGGGGGACGGACGGCTGAGTCGTGCGGCTCGTCAGGGCGTCCACGAGATCGAGCATCTGCTCCCCGAGCGGCTGGTACCGCACGGCGTCCGGAATGCGTGCGCGCCGGCGTGGCTGCGCCTCCTGCGTCCATGACGCGGGCAGGTGCAGCCGCCAGTCGACGGGCACCTGCACCGAGCCGAAGGAGAGCAACGCGCCGACCGCCAGCTGGCAGTTGAGGGTGCGACGCGTGACCGGGTCGAAGTAGCGGTGCACACCCACCGATCGCTCGCCGGACTTGAGTACGACGACGCGGTGGATCGTGCAGGCGGAGGCGGGCGTGCACGTCTTCTCGGCCCAGCGGGTGAGCTTGCGCATGACCGAATCCCAGCACCAGGGACTGGCGGACACGAACTGGCGGAGCGACTGGGCGGCGGTGGGGGAGGTGGAAACGTGCTGCGCCAGGCGGCGTACGGACTTGTTCCCCGGCGTGATGAGCAGACCGGACAGATAGGCCTGCGCCCACCTTCGTTGGTCGACCCGTCGGATACCGCCGAAGACCTCGTCGGAAAAGTCCGCCAACGTTGTCCTGCCGGTGGCGACGGGCAATGCCTCACCCGCGGCTACGCCGGGACTGGTCATGTGGCAATTCCCCCTAACTCCGATCGGCGCGACAGCAGCAGAGCCGAGCACGGATCCTGGTGCGGCACAACCGGCGAGCGTACATTGGCTGAATTGCATCGCGTTGAGCCGGGAGCCGGTCGGGAACTCCTGACTTCTGTCGATGATCCTCGAAGTCGGTCGAATTCTAGCCACGTTTCCCTCGTCCCACCCAGGCCGGAACATGAGCTTCCCCTTCCGGATGGGCACCCGGGCGTATCGGTGCTGTATGGACTTCGACAAGTATGAACTGGCGGGGCGCCGTGTACTTGCTGTGGACTTTTCGTTGAGGTCTACTCGGACGGGCCGTCAGGGAAATGCATCGGCAGCTGCGAACCAGTGGAAGTGAAGCCGAGTTGAATGGGGGACGGATTGCTCATGTCGAAATCCGGCACAGCACATTCTGCGCTATTCCGAAGGAGAGCGGAAACGGCTCCGCCGGAGGCCGGCGGTGTCGAAGGAGACCGACAGCGGAGTCATGTCCCCACGACGCGTGTCGGTCTGGAGTTACCCGCCGGCCTGACCTTCGAGAACTGGGAGTCGGCCGGGCGCGAACTCTCCGGAATCGTCAACTCCTCGTCCTGGTGGCTCGGCGACTGGCTGGTGTACGGAAAGGACCACTACGGCGACCGGTATGAGCGCGGAGTTCGTGCCGCCGGTCTCCGGTACCAGACCTTGCGGAACTACGCGTGGGTGTCCCGCCGGTTCGACATGAAGCGGCGACGCCCCGCACTGAGCTTCCAGCACCATGCCGAAATCGCTTCCCTGCCGGCCGAGGAGCAGGAGCAATGGCTCGACCAGGCCGAGCGGCAGGGGTGGAGCACCAAGCAGTTGCGTACGGCCATGCGTCTCGCACGCGGGGCCGAAGTGCCGGAAGCGCAGCGGACGGCCGAGGCGACGCGACGGCTCGCCGTGCCGGACAGCCGGCTCCAGTGGTGGCACAAGGCGGCGGCACGGTCCGGGGTGGAGCTGGAGCAGTGGGTCCTCGACACCCTGGACAGCGCGGCCGAACAGATTCTGGAGAAGCTCCAGGAACAGGCGGGAAGCGGCATTGCAGGGGCGGGCCAACAGCGCTGCCTCACGGGCTGACCAGGAAGAGCGGGTCGCGGGCCCGACTCCGTCCGGAGCCGGGCCCCGCCGGGATGCCGTCCGGGTGGCCGACGGCCTCGCACCTCCTGACCGGTGAGGTTCGCGTCCCGTCGTTCAGGGCCCCGTCTGCGGCAGTCGGCCCATGAGTTCGGCGGTCTCGCGATGCCGACCGCACTCGCTGCCGCTGAACGACTTCTGCACTCGCTCGCGGACCTCGGCGGGCTGTTCCTGGCTCAGTTTGAACATCCCCTCGGCGCCGGTCACCGAAATCCGGAACGCGCCGACGGCAGGAACTATCCTGCGGAAGTATTCGATCGATTCCGACTGGTCCCAGTCGGCCCCGAAACGGTCCTCGAAGGACCGTGCGGTGGCCCGCACGACCTCGAGTGTTTCCTCGAGTGAATCGATCTTCTCCACCACGCCGCGCACATGCACGGAGGTGAAGTTCCACGTCGGAGCGGCCGGCGTCACCTCGTAGACCGACGGTGAGACGTACGCGTGCGGCCCCGTGAAGGCCAGGAGAACGACGTCCCCCGTCTGGAGCGCCCGCCAGTGGGGATTGGCCCTGTTCATGTGCCCGAACAGGGTGGCACCCGCCAGGTCGTCCGGCCATTCGCCGGTCGTCCGGTGATCCGGAATCACGGGAAGGTGCGTGGCGAACGGGCCGAGATCGGCGCTTCCGTTGATGACCGCCAGCGCCAACGGATTGCCGCGGATCAGGTCGGCCATCCATGAACCGTCCGGTTCACGGTAGTGACTGGGAACGAACACCCGGAAATCACACCCCTCAGTGGTCAGTGGTCAGTGGACAGAGCGCGGGGCCAAGTCGTCGAAGGCTAGCCGCACATCACATGTAATGCCAAAGCGCCGACGCATTCCGCATTGCTGTCCTGTCGGCGGGACATCCCGTTGTGGTGAGGTGCCCCTCGGGGGAAGTCCTGCAAACCCGGTCGACGGAATTGTTCGACTCCTGTCGGCTGTTGGGCCGGCGGGTGTGGCGGTGCTGATCCGCTGGATTTCGAAATGCGTGCCAGGCGTTATGGGGAGACGGAGCGCCGAGGCCCGCACGGGGGGTGCGGGCCGGCGTCCTGGTGTCGAGGCGGGGGCGTCTTCGATGCCTGCCCCAGCGTCAGAGGGAAGGCGTGTCGCAGTACTCGGCGTTCAGGATGGGAAGGACGGTCTCCGCTCCCCAGCTGCTGTTGTAGTTGAACGTGATCTGGTGGCGGCCGTCCTCGGTGGTGGCGGCCAAGGTGAGCCACCCCAGCATGCCGCCGTCGTGGTACCAGAAGGTGGTGCCGCAGCTCGTCGTGAACCGTTCGATGCCGAGCCCGTAGGCCGAGCCCGGGAAATCGGGGTTGTCGACGGTCGTCGTCATCGCCTTCAGCTGCCGTGGTGGCAGCAACTTCCCTCGCAGCAGGGCCCGGTAGAACCGGTTCAGATCATCCGCGCTGGAGATCATGTCGCCGTCGCCCCAGCCCTGCGACCCGTTCATCTCGGTGACATCGTCGATCCGGTCCGGTGCCGACGGGAACAGTCTGGCGTAGCCGCGGCCGCTCGGCCGAGGGAGGTGGACGCTGGTGCCGGGGTGGGACGTCGCCTTGAGCCCCAGGGGCTCGATGATGCGGTCGCGCACCTCGTCCTCGTACGACTTGCCACCGATCCTCTCGATGATCAGCGCGGCCAGGATGTCGTTGGTGTGGGAGAACCAGTGCCTGGCACCGGGCTCGAACAGCGGCTCGTGGGAGAGGGCCACCGTCAGGCGCTTCTCGGGCGTCAGGGTGTCGTACCGGTGCTGGAGGTAGCCGTCGCCCGCCATGTACGTCTCGATGTACACCGCGTCGGCGAGGTAGTCGTACAGGCCGGTGGTGTGGTTGAGGAGCTGCCGTACAGTCATCCGGTTGCCGTCGTTGCCGTTGCCTCTCACCAGGCCGGGCAGATGTCTGTCCACGGTGTCGTCGAGACTGAGTCGCTTCTCCGCCTCCATCTGGAGCAGGACGGTCGCCACGAACGTGTTGGTGATGCTGCCGACGCGGAACCGGTCGTTCTTGCCTCGCGGCGCCCCCGTCTCCAGGTTGCCCACGCCCGATGCGGACTTCCAGACTCCGTCGCCGTCCCGGACCTGGGCGGTGATGCCGGGGACACCGGCCCGCACGGCCGCGTCCATCGCGCGCTGGGTCGCCCGGTGGTCGGCTGCCGCGGGAGTGTTGTCCCGCGACGCCTGGGCGGGAGCCGTGAAGGCGGTGGCCGCCATCGCGACCGTCGCCAGACCGACCAGGCCGGTTCTCGCACTCTTCCGTGTCGTCATTCCGCGCTCCTGGGAGTCGTCCGAACTCGGCTGCGTGCCGCACTGGTGGGTCCGGCGGCGGCAGCGTAGATCACTCGTGTCGCCGGCAGGGGGAGCCTGCGTCTCGCGGACTGTCCCGCCGGCGGGACGGGCGGGTGCGACAGCGGCCCCGTCGTCCCGGCACCGGTGTCGTCTTGACCGGCTGATCCACTTCCGTGAACGTGGAAGTGGGCCGCGACGCGATGCGACGCAGTGACGCAACGGCGTTCGACGCGCAGGGGAGCGGGGGAATCCGACGTGGGAGACACCGGCATGGACACGGACGTGGTGATCGCGGGCGCCGGGCCGACGGGCCTGATGCTCGCCTGCGAACTGCGGCTGGCGGGCGCCGACGTGATGGTGGTCGAACGGCTCGCGGAGCGGACGGGGGAGTCGCGAGCCGGCGGGATGCACTCGCGCACCCTGGAGGTACTGGACCAGCGCGGGGTCCTGGACCGCTTCCTGGCGGTCGGCGAACCGCAGCCGGTGGGCCACTTCTCCGGGCTCTGGCTGGACTTCGACGAGTCCGAGTCCAGGCACCCCTACCCGCTGATGATCCTGCAGTCCGCCATCGAGCGGCTGCTGGAGGAGTGGGCCGCCGAGCTGGGCGTGCGGGTGCGCTGGTCGTCCGGGGTGAGCGGGATCCGTCAGGACGAGGCCGGTGTGGAGGTCGAGTTGGGTACGGCGGACGCGGCGCCCGCCCAGCTGCGCGCCCGCTACCTCGTGGGCTGCGACGGCGGGCGCAGCACGGTGCGCAAACTGTCGGGCATCGACTTCCCCGGCACGCCGGCGACGATGACCGCCCTGATCGGCGACGTCGAACTGCCCGACCTGCCCGAGGAGTACGTCTGGGCACGACGCTGTCAGGGCGGCGACTTCTCGGCGATCGCCTTCGAAGCGGGCTGGCACCGGGTGATCACATCCGAGTACGACCGTGTCGCGGACCGCGACGAGCCCGCGACGTTCGAGCAGCTCCGGGAGTCCCTGGTGAGGCTCGCCGGCACCGACTTCGGCATGCGCAACCCCCGGTGGATCTCCCGGTTCGGCGATGCCGCACGGCAGGCAGCCCAGTACCGGGACGGCCGGGTGCTGCTCGCGGGCGACGCGGCGCACATCCACTTCCCGGCCGGCGGGCAGGGCCTGAACCTGGGAGTGCAGGACGCGGTCAACCTCGGCTGGAAGCTCGCCTCGGTGGTGCGCGGCCGGGCGCCGGAGAGCTTGCTGGACACCTACCACGCCGAGCGCCACCCCGTCGGGGAGCGCGTCCTGCACAACACCCGGGCTCAGGCGGCCCTGGCCCGCCCCGGTGTCCAGATGGACGCGCTGCGCGACGTGGTCGGCTCCCTCATCGTCTTCGACGACGTCAACCGGTACCTGCGCGGCATGCTCACCGCACTGGACATCAGGTACCCGGTCGGCTGCGACCACCCACTGGCGGGCCGCCGGGTCCCGGACGCCGACCTCAAGACGCCGGACGGCACCACCGGCGTCCACGAACTGCTGCACACCGCCCGCCCCGTACTGCTCGACCTGCGCGGCAGCACCGAGGTGGCGACGGCCGTCGAGGGCTGGACCGACCGCGTCGACCTGGTCGAGGCTCGGAGCGAGGACGACCACTGGCCCGTCCCGGCCGGCGGTGACATCCCCGCTCCCGCCGCGCTCCTCATTCGCCCCGACGGCCACGTCGCCTGGGCGGCCGCCGCGGGTGGCGCGCCCGACACCGCCACCCTCCGGACCGCCCTGACCACCTGGTTCGGCCCGGCCTCGCAGGGGTGAGACGCCGGCCGTGCGCGTCGCATCGCCGACGACCGCCGTGGTCACCTACCTCAGCGTCTCCCGGCCGGGCCGGGGAGGCAGTGGGTGGTCCCGGCCTGCCCGGCGTCGGCGCACCGGACGCGCAGCGCGGACAGGCCGGTCCGGTCGGCGGTGATGTCAACGTGGCGGTGTTGCCGTAGCCGTGCCTCGCCGCCGATGCCGGTGATCGCCGTGCCGGCGGTGGCCGAGGGAGCAGGGCGGCGCGGCCGTGCCTGCCGGCTTGGCCTCGTCCGCCTCGTCCGCCTCGTCGGCCTCGTCGGCCTCGTCGGCCTCGTCGGCCTCGTCCGCCTTGTACGTACGCGTCTTGTGCGTGCCCTCGGGTGAGGGTGACGGTCAGGTGGTCGACGAGGGCGGTGGACGAACTTCCCGTCACCGTCACCGTGTTGAGGTCGCCCGAGAGCGAAACAGCCGCGGCTGTTGCCCTTGGCCAGGCGCGGGACGTCGTGCCGGTTGACGGAGCGGCGGGCGCCCGTGCCGTCGAGGGTGTCGACCTGGCGGTGGCCTCACACGCTCCCGAGCCACCATTCGGCGTCACATCCGCGGCTTCACCTCGAACCGGGGGCCCATGTCCGGCGAGTCGGAGCCGGCCAGTTCGGTGGCGAGGCCGTGGACCGTCACCAGGTCGTGCAGCAGTTCGGAGGTCTCCTCGGGAGGCAGGCCCGAGGCGCTCGCCACCTCCTCCAGGTGCGCGGCCCCGCCCCGGTGTTCCCGCTGCAGGCGGGTCAACACCTGGAAGACCAGCTCATGGGCCTCGGTGAACGGCCCACGGCCCATGAAGGACCGGGCCTGGTCCGGCCGGCGTCGCTGCGCCTCGCCGTCGTCCGTCTTTCCGCGCTCCATCGACCCGGGCTCCTTTCGCTCAGCCCCTGCCCGCGGCGGCGCTGTGTCCGTGCAGGGTGCGGACGACCTCCTCGTCGCCGACCTGGTCGAAATCGGCGTACCACAGGCCGACCGCCCGGAAATCCGGTGGCTGGTGGAGGCAGATGACGTCGTCGGCCTCCGAGCGCATCTCGGCCGCCGACTCGGGCGCGCCGACCGGGACGGCGAGGATCAGCCGCGCGGGCCCCCGCCGGCGCAGGTGGCGCAGAGCCGCACGCGCCGTGGCGCCGGTCGCGAGCCCGTCGTCGACGACGATGACGGTCCTGCCCTCGATGCGCGGGGCGGACCGGTCTCCGCGGTACAGCCGTTCCCGGCGGCGCAGTTCGGTGCGTTCGCGGGCCACGTCCGCGCCGAGCTGGTCCTCGCTCAGGCCCAGCATCTCCACCGCGCGCAGGTCGAACAGGGGCGGATCATCACCGACGATCGCGCCGATGCCGGTCTCCGGATGCCCGGGGACACAGATCTTCCGGGCCACGAGGACGTCGAGCGGCGCCCCGAGAGCCCGGGCGACCTCGGCGGCCACCGGGACGCCTCCGCGGGGGAGGGCCAGGACGAGGGGATCGACGAGAGCACCGCCGGCCGACCACTCCCGCAGCCGGGCGGCGAGTCGCTGTCCGGCCTGTCGACGGTCCTGGAATCGCATGACCTGCTACCTGCCTTCCGCGGATCCGGTCCGTTCGGGTCCGTCCCTCTGCCCCTACGACTGCGTCACCTCCGCGGCCGAGGGAGCAGGGGAGCCGGCCCCGACGCTGCCGCGGCCTCACCGGGCCGGAGCCGATGCGCACCCTCGATACCCGGGGTACCGGCGGGCGGCAACTGGCCTGCCGCGCACCGCTCCGCGTGCGCACGGGCGTGCGCGTGCTCGTCATCTCTCCTGTTCCGGGGTTTCCTCCCGGTCGGCGCCCAAACGGCGACGATCCGTACGTCGCTCGGGGTACCCGTGTCTGTGCGGCACGTCGCGGGCCGGCGTGCCCGTACGGGACGTCGCGGGACCTCACCGCGACGGCCACCACGGACCTCGCCCAGGAGCAGCGCGATGAAGCTCTCCTTTCTCGATCCCCTCTTCCTCGAACCCGGCCCCTGGGCCAGCGTCTATGTCGACACCTCCCGGGACACCGACGATCCCGACGCGGCGATCGACCGTCGCCGGCGGCATCAGACCGATGCCCTGCTCCACCAGGGAGCAGACCCCGCCACCGTCACCGCCCTGGCCGGGGCCGTGGGGACGGACCGCGCTCTGCCCGGCCGCCACGGGCAGGCACTCTTCGCCGCGCACGGACACCTGGTCCTCGTGGCGGAGCTGCCCGAGCCGCCCACGCGGGACACGGCCCGGCTCGACGGCCTGCCCGACGTGGAGCCCCTCGCCGTACAGCGCACCCCCGACATCCCGTACCTGGCCGTCGCCCTCACCCGCTCGGGCGAGCGGCCCTGGGCCGCGGCGGGTGCGGAAGGTGCGGCGGACCAGAACGACGTCCCCGGCGACCATGTGCTGGCCGTCTCGGTGGCCGGGCGATGGCCCACCGGGAGGGTCACGCCCCACGAACGGCTGAGTCACCAGGTGCCGGCCGAGGCATGGCAGCGCACCGCCCCGCGGATCGCCCGGGAGCTGGGCGACCTCGCCGAGCAGCACCGCGCCGAGTCGATCGTGCTGTGCCGGCACCCGGGCGACGTCCGGATGTCGGGCGTACTGGTCAACCGCTTCCCCGCCCATCTGCGCAGCCGGGTGACAGTGGTGGACGACGACTCCCTCACCACCCCCGAGGCCGTCGGCGCGGCCTTCCTCGAGGAGCACGTGGGCCGGGTGCTGGAAGGGTGTCTGAGCGCGGCGGACGAGCGGCAACTGGAGGACTTCCTGGCCCAGCGTGCCCGGCACCCCCACAGGTCGGAAGGGCTGGCGGCGGCCGTCTCCGCCCTGCGACGGGGACGGGCCGGCGCCCTGCTGCTCACCCGCCGGGCCCGGCTGCCCGCGCGCGTGTGGCTCGGCTCGGAGCCGTCGCAGATCGCCCTGTCCGCCTCGGACCTGGAGGCGTTCGGCGTGACCTCGCCGCGGGAGGAACCGGCCGACGCGGCCCTGCTGTACGCCGCCCACGGCACCGGGGCCGAACTGGTCGTGCCGCCACCCGACCGCGTCCCCTCGGCCGACGGCGTCGGCGTCCTGCTCCGCTACCGGTACGCCCCCGACCGGTGACCGAGCCGAGCCGCACGCGTGAGGGGATTCCCGCCGACAGGGTGGGTACGCGGTGGGGGACATCCGGGTCGTAGCGATCCGCACGATCGGCCGACGGGGAAGAGGCTGATACCGATGATCTCCGACATGGTTCTGGTGCCCACCGCTGACGTCACGCTCTCCGGTGACCTGGTCGTGACGGCACCGGTGCGGGGCGTGGTGCTCTTCGCGCACGGCAGCGGCAGTTCCCGGCACAGTCCGCGCAACCGGATGGTGGCCGCCGAACTGCGCACCGCCGGGATGGGCACGCTGCTGATGGATCTGCTCGGCGAACGGGAGGAGCGGCACGACGCGTTGACCGCCGAGCACCGGTTCGACATCGCGCTCCTGGGCCGACGGCTCGTGGCCACGGTCGACTGGCTGGACACCCAGCCCGACACCCGCGGCCTCCCCGTCGTGCTGTTCGGTGCCAGTACGGGCGCCGCCGCTGCGCTGGTGGCCGCGGCCGAGCGACCGGACCGCGTACTGACCGTGGTGTCCCGCGGCGGGCGGCCCGATCTCGCGGGCGACGCCCTGGAGCAGGTGACGGTCCCGGTACTGCTCCTCGTCGGCGGGCGGGACCACAACGTGCTGGCGCTGAACCAGGAAGCGGCCCGGCGGCTGCGCTGCCCGCACGCCCTGCACGTCGTACCGGAGGCCACGCACCTGTTCGAAGAACCCGGCGCCCTGGAACACGTCGCCGAGACGGCCAGGCGCTGGTGCGACGACCGACTGCGCGACGCGCGGGAGTCCCGCACGGCCGTGCGGACGGAACCCGCGCGGGAGGAGACGTGACCGGTCCGGCGAGACCCGAGCAATGCGGAGACACGTCATGGGCGCTTCGAACCCTGGACGCCACGGCGAGCAACGGGCGCGACGCGCACGCTCGGGCCGCCGCTTCCCGAGGACCGGCACCGAACCGGCCACCGCACGGAGCCCGCTCGGACTGCGGCTGATCCTCTCGGGCGTCTTCGTGCCGGTCTTCGTCGTGTCGGCGGTCCTCTTCGCGGTGTGGGCCGTCGACTCGGGCCCGGGGGACAGCCCGGGACGCGGCCCGCTGATCGTCCTCGCCGTCGTGTGCGGGGTACTGGCGTGCCTGGCGGCGGCCGATCTCCTCGTCGTCGTGCGCCGACTCAGGCGTGAGCGGGGCTCATGGTGACGGACGGGTCGAGGCGCCCACGGCAAGGGGACATGTCACCTGCCGTGGGCGCCGCTCGTCGCTCAGCGCCGGCGGAGGGCCGTGATGGTGCCGCTCGCGAGTTGCTTGTCGTCGACGGCCTGGTGGGCCTGGTCGGCGCTGGGTGCTTCGGGCAGGACGCACGGCTCGCCGAGCGCGTAGAGGCGTAAGAAGTACCGGTGCCCCTCGTCGCCGAGCTGCGGTGGATGTGGTCCACCGCGGCCCCGTTCGCCGTGGCCGTTGACGAGTTCGGTGCCGGCGGGCGGGCTCTTGCCCGCTTCCCCCGCCGCCTCCGTGCCCTCGCTCCGGGGATCGATGCCGACCACCACCCGGTGCGCGAACGTGCCCGACGGCGCGTCGGGGTCTTCGCACGACAGCACGAGCCCGGTCGCCTCGTCCGGGATGCCGCTCCATGCCGGCGGAGGCGATTCGCCGTCTCCTTCGTAGGCGTACCCGCGTGCGGGAACGGCGTGGTCGTTGAACGCACCGCTGAGGAGTTCGATGCCGGCCATGGGACCGGAGTACCCACGCGGGCCCCCGCGTACCGGTCGGACTCCGCGGTGTGGGCCGCAGGGGTGCGGACCGCCGGGGGTAAGCCGACGACGGGCCGCGCCGCAGGGGTGCGGACCGCCGCGGTGACGCCGACGAGGGGCCGGATCACGTCCAGAGCGGCGGCACCCCGGCCCGGTCCTCGATGGCCTGGGCGGCGTCGAGCACGAGGTCCTCCTCGAAGCGGCCGCCGATCAACCGGGCGCTGAACGGGAGGCCCTCGTCGATGTGCACCGGCACGGTGACCGCGGCGAAACCGAGCACGGGCACCGCGGTCATCGGCCACATGGCGGGGAACAGCCGCAGCGCGCGGTCCGGGTACGTGATGTCGGCGTCCTGCTCGAAGGCGGGTTCGGCGCACACGGGGGTGAGCAGGAGTCGGTTTCCGCCCAGGAGTTTGGTCACGCCGTGAGTCTCGCTGCCGAATCCGGGGAAACGGCGGTCGAAGGACTCCAGGGCGGACAGGTACCGCAGCAGCGGGCCGTCGGATGCGCCGATGCTCTCGCCGGGCATGAGCACGGGGATGCCCGGAGGGGTCACGGTGACCATGTCGGCGGCCACCTGACCGGGCGCGTCGAACAGCCGCACCCGGTGCGTGCCCGCCCCGGACCAGTCTCCGAGCAGGCCGGGCACGGCGACGGCCTCACCGCCGTGGACCACCCGCACGACGGAACCGCGCGGCCTGCCGCGAATCCGGGACCGTGCAACGGTGTTGCAACGTAACGTCCGGCAGAGTGATCGGTGTCCGGCCCGCGGTCACGCCCGCACCGGAGCGACCGGCCCCGTACCGACGGCGGTACGGGGCCGACGCTTCCGGCGCACGCCAGGATCAGCCCGCTCCGCGGGCGTCGGCCCCTCTCGTCGGATGCGCCGCGTCGCGGTCCCGGTCAGGGCCCCGGGTGACCGTTGCGCAGCCCGGTGGTGCGGCGGCGTCGGCCGGGGTGGGGTGGGGGCGAGGCCGGTGAAGAGGAAGGCGAGAGCGTGTCGAACCGGTCCGCGACGAGCTGTTCGGTGACCGGCCGGGGAAGGCCATGAGGTCGCCGGTGGCGAGGGAACGCCGGTCGGGAGACTCCGTGGCGTGCGACGGGGCGGAGCCGGGAGTGGTTCGTCTCCCGTCCGTCCGCAACTCACCTGTTTCGCGGTGGGCGGCGCCCACACCTCACAGGCCGGCCACCTTCGCGCTCGCCGACACCTCGTAGACCAGGGTGACCGTGCGGCGGCCACCGGGAGGCAGGACGACGTTCCAGCGGGCGATGCCCTCCGCGTCGAGCGTGTCGGGCACGGGGGAGCAGGCTTCCTCGCGCAGCCGTACCTCCACCGCCGAGACCTCGGAGACCGGGATGCGTTCCTGTACGGCAACCGTTTGTCCGGCCTGTTCCGCGGGGGCGGAGAAACGGGAGAGGTGCAGCCGGACCGTGTGGGTGGTCACGGTCCGCTGGGTCAGGCCGGGGGAGGCGTGGGACTCCTCCGCGTGCCGGACCACCCGGTAGTCGTCGCAGCTGCCGAAGGCCAGCTCGACCGGGGCGCCCGGGGCGGTGAAGTCCAGCGTGCCGCGGCCGGTGAATCCGCTGCCGCGGACCAGGTCCACGGGCCCGGCGAGCAGGGCGTGGCCGGACCGGTTGTCGAACCGTGCCACCCGGGTGACCAGGGGGGACAGCTCGGGTGCGCAGGCGTACTCGCTGTTCGCGCCCGTGGTGAAGGCGGAGAGCGGCACGCGGTGGGCGCGGCCGTCGGCGGGCACCGAGACCGGCGCCGGGGCGTTGAGCACCCGTGTCTCGCCGCCGTCGTCGACCCCGGGCAGGCCCAGCACGGGGGCCGGCCCGAGGTCCCCGATCTCCTGCTCGCGCAGCTCGACCTCGACCGTGCGGCGCTCCTCCGCGGTGCGGTCCTTCAGCGTCAGCCGGTCCTCGCGCAGCCGCGGCGGTTCGGCGGCCAGCGCGGACCGGGCCGTCGACAGCGTCAGCCGTACGTCCGACCAGTCCTCGCCGGTGCGCTGCCACACCATCGCGTCGGTCTCCAGCGTCAGGGAGTCGCCGTCGAGGACGGCACGGTAGGCGGGCCGCCACAGCGCGCAGGGAGTGAGGTGGGTCAGACGCAGCCCCACCGGACCGGCGACGGCGGCCTCCACCGTCAGCTCGATGTGTCCTACCAGCTCGGCGGGTTCCGTCTCCGCGAGGTTCATGGCCCGCTGCGCCTCCCCGAGTTCGACGGCGAGGGCGGTCAGCCGTGCCTCGGCGGCGCGGAGTTGCTCGCCGCAGGTGTCGCGCTCGGCGTCCACCCGGTCGAGTTCGCGAGTCCAGCGGTGCCCTTCGGTCTCCCCGTAGCCGGCGCCTTCGCCGATCTCCCGCAGCAGGTCGGCGGCGAGCCGGCCGAGCAGGTCGAGACGGGACCGCAGCCGGTCGCGTCGCCGCTCGACGGTGAGGCGTTCCTCTTCGAGGGCGTGCACGCGGTGGCGGAGAGCGGAGTCGTCGTCGGGGGACGGCAGCGGGCCGCGCGGCGTCCACTCGCGGACGATCCGCGCGTCGAGCACGGTCGCGGGGTGACCGGTGGTCAGCTCGGCGTGGAGCGTGCGGTCGACGGCCAGCGCGCTGACCGGACCCAGCCGCAGCCGCTGGACGCCGGGTTGCAGGTCGAGCACGGCGGACCGTTCGACGTGGGCGCGGTCCTCCAGGCAGGTGACGGCGGTGACGGGGAGGGCGATCGGCTTCGGGGCGGTGGGCATGGGGTGTGTCAGCTCCTGCGGTTGCCGCCGACCAGGGCCTTGCCGGCCGGGATGCGGATCTCGTAGCCGCCGTCGAGGGCGGCGGTGCCACCGGCGGGCAGGGCGCCCGCCAGACGCGGGTGCCCGGGGCGTGGTGCTCCGACCCGGCGCCGTCCTCGGGTGCCGTCCAGTCCGCCCGCTCCTCGATCCGGACGTCCGGCTCGGAGGAGACCGGCACCAGCTCGCGGACCTCGACGGTGACGGGCCTCGCGAGCTGGTTGGCCAGCTCCACGTGCACGCGGTGGTCGAGCACGGTGACGTTGTTGCGCAGGCCGGACGTCGACTCGCGCAGGTTCGTACGCCGGGAGACCCGGATGCCCTCGGCCGGTCCCAGTCCCACCCGGCGCACACCGCCGGGCGCGAGGGTCGGCAGTGACGCGGTCAGTAGGAAGTCGTCGTCGACGGTGACCTCCACCGGGCCGGCCAAAAGGGCCTGGTCGGTGGCGTTGGAGAGCACCAGCGTGGCGTACACGGTCGGTTCCACGGACGGCACGCACAGGTACTCGGTGCGCAGTCCGACCGGGATCTCCGCGACGGTGACGGTGTGCCAGGTGCCGTCCGACGGGATGTCGGCGCGGGCGGCGGCGTCGAAGCGGTGGTCGAAGGAACCCGCCGACTCGCGGGGCCGCACGGCGTGACCGGGCAGCGGCAGCGAGGCCACCGACTCGGCGCGGCGCCGGTACTCGGCCGCCACCGGGTCGAAGGAGGACTCGGGGAACAGCCGGCCCCGGCGCGCTCCCTGCTCGTCGGGGCCGCACAGCACCAGGGCGCTGTAGTCGAGTTCGGCGCCGCTGGGCTGCGGCGGCCCGACCGCCGGTGCGGGCGGCGGCGGGGAAGCGGGTCGGCCCGGAGCCGCGGGTGCCTTGGCGGCGAACGCCGCCCTGCCGGCACGGGTCGCGCCGCCGGGGCGGGACCTGGTCCGCAGAGCGTGGTCGGGCAGCGCGCCGCCGGGCATCGGAGCGGAGGCGGCGGGCGCCGGAGGGGCGGTGGGGGCGCTGCCGGGCCCGGCTGTCATGGCGGGTGGGCCGCCGTAGGACGGGGGGAGCGGCGGCGGAGCCGTGTCGGCGAAGCCGGCCCCCGCGGCCATGTGATCGGTGGCCGCTGCGGGACGGGGACCCGGCGCGTCGTACCCGGCGAACAGGTCGGCGAGCCCCGCCGGGGGCTCGCGCCAGCCGGACGGGACGGGGGCGGGCTGGCGGCGTCCGATGCGGATCGAGCGGAGCCTCGGCAGGTCGGTGCGGCGCCGCAGATCGGCGGTGGACAGGGCGACGCGTACGCCCGTCCAGTCCTCGCCGGTGCGCTGGGCGACCGAGGCGCGCAGCACCAGGTGGCCGCTGTCGTCGCCCTGACGGTGGGTGAGCCGGTAGGCCGGCACCCACACGGCGCCCGGCACCCCGTACTCCAGTTCCAGTTCCGTGTCCTCGTCCGCGTCGCCGGTGGCGCCGACGAGGGTGAGGACGGCGGAGACCGTCGTCTCGACGTGCGCCGAGGGCACGTCGGTGGAGGCGCGGTCGAGTCGGTCGGTGGCGACGGTGAGTTCGTGCTCGACGAGGAGCAGCGCCTCGTCGAGTTCGGCGAGGCGGGCGTGCAGGCCCGTCAGCCGCTGTTCGACGAAGTCGGCGAGTTCCAGCCACGCGTCGACGGGGGTGCGGCGGTGCGGGTCGTCGCGCCTGCGGGGCGGCGGCACCGGGTGCAGTGCCGTGACCTCCTCGATCAGTTTGACCTGCCGGTCCCGGCGCCCCTGTGCCGCCGCGTACTCGTCGTGCAGCCGCTCCACCTCGCGCCGCAGCGCGTCGGGGACGCCGGCCTCCAGCGGCTCGGCGTCGACCTCCACCCGGGCCTCGACGACACGCACTTGCGGGGCACCGAGGACGCGGGCCCGCAGTGAGCCGGGGTCCAGCGAGCGGGGAAGTCCCGTCACCCGCACCCGGCCGTCCGGGGGCACGCTGCCCCGGGCCAGGCGGCGACAGAGCGCGCCCTGCGCGTACACCACGACCGAATCGAGGGCCGAACCCCAGCTCCGTGCCTTCTCCACCCGCATGAACGCCCCCACCGTGTCTGTGCCGAGCACAGCTTACGTCGCCGTCGCCGTTCCGTCGGGTGATCGAACCGACCCGACGAGAGCTGACCGGCGGGCGGGCGCGGCGGTCTGCGGGAGTCGGCGGCCGTGGCAGTGCCGCAGTTCGTCCTCGCGGTGCGCGGCACCACCGTGCCGCTCGCCCACGGCCGGGCGAAGGTGCGGTTGCCCGCGGTGGGCGCCCTGATGCTCCGCCGGGCTGCGGACTCGACGGCCACAGCGGTCCCCGGACCGTGACCGGGAGCACCGAGGAGGCCGTCGGGCCGGTGGACGGTGGACGGTGGGCGGTGGGCGGTGGACGGTGGGCGGTGGACGGTGGTCGAGGGGCGGTCGGCGTCATGACGACTCGCTCGACGTTGTCGGCGTTCGCCTGGTCGGGCCCGTCGGCCCCGGTCGTGACGCTTCGGCGACCACGAGGGACGATCGAGCTGTTCCGGTCCGACGTCCGACGTCCGACGGACCGACGGACCGACAGACCGACGACCGATGAACCGACGGGCGCGCGGGGCCCGCCGGGGCGCGTCAGGGGCGGCTCGTCAGATAGCCGCCCATGGAGGTGAAGTACTCCGTGGCCCCCAACTCCCGCCCGTCCTCGGTCCGTACGCGGGTGATGGCCAGGCCGTGGTTGCGGCCGGTGCGCGCTTCGGCACCGGCGACGATCACCACGCCGTCGCCCTCGCGGTAGAAGATGCGGCCGGGGGTACCGCCGTAGCGGGCCTTGGAGACGACCGCCGCGAGGATCTCCAGGCGCTTGCCCTTGTGGAAGGTGAAGGCGCTGGGGTACGGCTCGGACTGGGCGCGGACCAGGCGCTCCAGGTCCGCGGCCGGCCAGTTCCAGTCGATGCGGATGTCCTCGGTGGAGCGCTTGTGGAAGAAGCTCGCCCGTGACCGGTCCTGCTTGGTGAACTCGGTCCGTCCGGAGGCGATGAGGTCGAGCGCGCCGATGGTGACCGGGGCGATGAGGTCGACCGTCTTGTGGAAGAGGTCGGTCGTGGTGTCCGTCGGTCCGACCGGGACCGCTTCCTGCCGGACGATGTCGCCGGCGTCCAGCTCGTCGTTCATCATGTGGGCGGTGACGCCTACTTCGGGCTCGCCGTTGATCAGGGCCCAGATCAGTGGCGAGAAGCCGGCGTACTTCGGCAGCAGCGAGTCGTGGACGTTGAGCGTGCCGTGCCGAGGCAGGTCGAAGATGCGAGGGGGGATCCAGGTGCGCCAGTTGTTGGCCACGATGATGTCCGGGTCGGCCTCCTTCAGCCGCTCGAACAGCTCGTCGTCGTCAGGGCGGTTGCGGATCAGTACGGGGACGCCGTGCTCCTCGGCCAGATCGGCGACGGAGTCGCTCCAGATCTTCTCGTAGGCGTGATCGCTCCTGGGGTGCGTCACGACCAGAGCCACGTCGTGTTCGGAGTCCAGGAGGGCTTGCAGGGTGCGGTGCCCCCAGGTCTGGTAACCGAACATGACGACCCGCATGGGGGTTCCTCCTCGAGACGGGGGTGGACCGGGAGCAGTAAAGCAAGGCTTACCTTAGTTTTCAACGGGTGTACAGGGCGCACGAGTTGGCGAACTCCCCGCTCCCGGGCGCGGGTTCCGTCCTATCGACAGTCACACAGGATTAGCTTAGGCTCACCTAAGTTCAGCGGGCCGCTCCGTCGGCGTGCCCGCCCCGCGTTTCCCCACGCCGTACAGGCGGCTGCCCCGCACGATGGGAGAGACATGTCACGGGTTCTTCCTGTTGACGCATCACCGATCCGGGACCTGATCGGTATCGGCTTCGGACCGTCCAATGTCGCCATGGCGATCGCACTCGGCGAGCACAACGCACGCGTCGGCCGGCAGGAGGCCGTCACCGCCCACTTCTTCGAGCAGCAGCCGAACTTCGGCTGGCACCGCGGCATGCTGATCGACGACGCGACCATGCAGGTGTCCTTCCTCAAGGACCTGGTGACACTGCGGAACCCGACCAGTGAGTTCAGCTTCCTCTGCTATCTCAAGAGCAAGGGACGGCTCGTCGACTTCATCAACCACAAGAGCCTCTTCCCGCTGCGCGTGGAGTTCCACGACTACTTCGAGTGGGCCGCGGCCAGGGTCGAGAACATGGTCTCCTACGGCCACGAGGTCGTCGGCGTCGCGCCCGCCGTCCGCGACGGAGCCGTGGACCACCTGGAGGTGACGGTCCGCACCGGGGAGGGGCTCGAGGTCCACCGGGCCCGCAACCTCGTGATCGGCACCGGTCTGCGTCCCCTCATGCCGGAGGGCGTGGAACGCGGCGACCGCGTCTGGCACAACTCCGAACTGCTCGCCAGGGTCGACGGGCTGGAAGGTACGTCGCCCTCGCGGTTCGTCGTCGTGGGGGCCGGCCAGAGCGCCGCCGAGAACGTCGCCTACCTGCACCGCAGGTTCCCCGGGGCCGAGATCTGCGCGGTGTTCTCCCGCTACGGCTACAGCCCCGCCGACGACAGCAGTTTCGCCAACCGGATCTTCGACCCCGAGGCGGTCGACGACTACTTCGCCGCCCCCGAGAACGTCAAACGCCGGCTGATGGACTACCACGGCAACACCAACTACTCCGTGGTGGACATCGACCTCATCGACGACCTCTATCGGCAGACGTACCAGGAGAAGGTCCTCGGCACCGAACGGCTGCGCTTCCTCAACGTGTCCCGGCTCGACGACGTCAAGGAGACCCCGCACGGGGTCCGTGCCACGGTGCGGTCCCTCGTCACCGGCGAGGAGACGCTCCTCGACGCGGACGTCGTGGTCCTCGCCACCGGGTACAGCCCCGCCGACCCCCTCGGCCTGCTCGGCGAGGTCGCGGACCGCTGCCTCCGGGACGAGGAGGGCCGGGTCCGCGTCGAGCGCGACTACCGCATCACGACCGACCCCGACCTGAACTGCGGCATCTACCTCCAGGGCGGTACGGAGCACACCCACGGCATCACCTCCGCGCTGTTGTCCAACACCGCCATCAGGGTCGGCGAGATCCTGGACTCCCTCCTCGACCGGAGCGTCGAGTCGTCCTCCCACGGGGCCCGGAAGGTCACCGACACCGCCCGCTAGTCCGCCCCGGCCGCCGGCGCCCGCCGGGTGAGCCGCACCGGCGCCACCACCGTGCAACCCCCGCGAAGGCAAAGGGATAACGTACGTCGTCATGGCCACGACCGCAGTCGAGCGCCCCCCGTCCGGGGGCACAACAGAGGCCCGTCGGCGGCGGGTTGTGGGTTTGGGCACGCTGGTGGTGATCCTCGCGGCCGCGGGGACCGTGTCACTGGCCGTCGGTGCGCGCGCGCTGAGTCCGGCGGAGGTGTGGCACGGGCTGTTCGCCGTCCCGGACTCCGACCAGCGGCTCACCGAGATCAGGCTCATCGTGCAGACCGTACGGGTGCCCCGGACGGTGCTGGCCGTCGTGGCGGGCATCGCTCTGGGCGTCGGCGGCGCGCTCATCCAGAGCTACACGCGCAACCCGATCGCCGACACGGGTCTGTTGGGGGTGAACGCCGGTGCCTCGTTCGCCGTCGTGTCGGTGATCGCCGTGTTCGGGCTATCCGACCCCCTGCAGTACGTCTGGTTCGCCTTCCTGGGGGCGGGCGTCGCCGGTGTCGTCGTGTTCGGGCTGTCGAGCCTCGGCCGGGGCGCCGGCAACCCGTTGACGCTGGCGCTGGCCGGACAGGGGATCACGGTGTTCCTCGCCGCGATGACCACGGCGGTCGCGCTGACGGACCAGAAGTCGCTGAACGTGCTGCGGTTCTGGAACTCGGGCTCCCTGGCCGGTGTCGGGTTCGACGTCATCCGGCCGGTGACCGCGTTCATCGTCCTCGGGCTGGTGCTGGCCCTGACCACCCTGCCCGCCATCAACCTGCTCAACCTGGGCGACGACGTGGCGCGCGGGCTCGGCGTGAACATCGCCCTGAGCCGGACCGTCGGCATCGTCGCCATCACCCTGCTAGCGGGCGCGGCGACGGCGGCGACCGGCCCCATCGCCTTCCTCGGCCTGATGGTGGCCCATGTGGCCCGGTACCTCACCGGGCCGGACTACCGCTGGCTGGTGCCCTACGCGGGCCTCCTCGGCGCCATCGTCCTGCTGGTCTGCGACATCGTGGGGCGGCTGGTGGTGCGGCCTGGTGAGCTGGACGCGGGGGTCGTCGTCGCTCTCCTGGGCGCCCCGTTCTTCGCGTTCCTGGTGTGGCGCGGAAAGTTCAAGAGCGCGTGAACGGGACCGATGTGAAGCAGACGGTGGCGCCGGGCGTACGGCTCGGCCGGGTGTCGTTCGTGTGGCGGCCCTGGATCGCGGGCGTCACACTGCTGCTGGCGGCGGCCACCTTCCTGGTGTTCTGCCTGTCCATCGCCGTGGGGGACTTCCCCATCGGCCTGTCCAACGTCATCGCCACGCTCCTCGGCAGGGGCGAGCAGGTCGACGAGTTCGTGATCATGGACCTGCGGATGCCGCGTGCCCTGGCCGGGCTCGTCGTGGGGATCGCGCTGGGGGTGTCGGGGGCGATCACCCAGTCCATCGCGCGCAACCCCCTCGCCAGCCCGGACATTCTCGGGATCACCGGGGGTGCCGGCGCCGTCGCGGTGTTCCTGGTGACGGTGTCGGGCGGCACCGCCGCCGCGATCTCGGACACCGTCGGCGTGTCGGCGGCGGCCCTCGCGGGCGGCCTCGGGACGGGCCTGCTGGTGTACTTCCTGGCCTGGCGGCGGGGCATCGACGGCTTCCGGCTCATCCTCATCGGCATCTCGGTGAGCGCGGTGATGGAGGCGATCACCACCTGGCTGCTGGTCTCCGCCGACATCCGGGACGTCGCCCGCGCCCAGGCCTGGCTGGTCGGCTCGCTGGACAACCGGTCGTGGCACGAGGTCTGGGTGGCGCTCTGGTGCACCCTCGTCCTCCTCGTCGTCGTGTCGGGTGCCGCGTTCCAGTTCAAGCCGATGCACTTCGGCGACGAGGTCGCGGCGGGCCTGGGCGTCCGGTACGGCAGGGTGCGCGCCCTCCTGCTGCTGTGCGCCGTACTGCTGGCCGGTGTGGCGGTGAGCGCGGCGGGACCCGTGCCGTTCGTGGCGCTGGTGGCGCCGCAGGTGGCGATGCGTCTGACGAGGAGTCCGACGCCACCGATGGTGGCGTCCGGCCTCGTCGGATCGCTGCTGCTGATCGGCGCGGACCTGACCGCCCGCACGGCGCTGCCCGTCAGTGTTCCGGTGGGCGTGGTCACCGCGGCGGTCGGCGGCCCCTTCCTGGTCTATCTGCTGGTGCGGGCCAACCTGCGGTGACCCTGGGCCAGTTGCTGGTACAAAGGTGAGGCATACCTAAATAAAAGGGGGCCTTGTGGTCGCTCAGCACATCATCGGGATCGAGCCCGTGGTCGGGGGGACCGCAAGGCTGGCAGCCAGCGGTGTCACGGTCGGATACGGCGGCCGGATCGTCATCGACGATCTCGACGTGGCGATCCCGCCAGGGGTCATGACCACGATCATCGGCCCCAACGGCTGCGGGAAGTCGACCCTGTTGCGGACCCTGTCCCGACTGCTCAAGCCGACCAGCGGGACGGTCGTCCTGGACGGCGAGGACATCGCCAAGCTCAGGACGAGGGACGTGGCGAAGAAGCTCGGCCTGCTGCCGCAGGCTCCGGTCGCGCCGGAGGGGCTGACGGTGTCCGACCTGGTGGCGAGAGGCCGTCACCCGCACCAGAGTTGGCTGCGGCAGTGGTCCTCGGACGACGCCTCCGTGGTGGAGCGTGCGCTGGCCATGACCGGGGTCTCCGACCTGGCCGACCGCCCCGTCGACTCGCTGTCCGGCGGGCAGCGCCAGCGGGTCTGGATCTCGATGACACTGGCTCAGGGCACCGACCTGCTGCTGCTGGACGAGCCGACCACCTATCTGGATCTGGCGCACGCGGTCGACGTGCTCGATCTGGTGGACGACCTGCACGAGTCGGGGTGCACCGTGGTGATGGTGCTGCACGACCTCAACCTGGCCACCCGCTACAGCGACAACCTCATCGTGATGCGGGACGGCTCGATCCTGGCGCAGGGGCATCCGCGGGACGTGATCACCGCCGAGCTGCTGCACGAGGCGTTCGGGCTGCGCGCACAGGTGATCGACGACCCGGTGGGGGACCGGCCGCTGATCGTGCCCATCGGCCGCACCCACGTCAACTTCGTTACTGAAAAGGGCAGTTAGATCTTTAGTTAGGCTAGGCTAACCTCACTTTTCTCGGTAGGGTTTGCCTGCCCTGAGAACAAGGCGCAGCGGACAGTGCGAGAGCAAGGGATTGCGGATGTTCCTCCATCGAACGACCCTCAGGAAGCCCCGGCTTCGGCTCGCGGCGGTGCTTTCGGCCGCGACGCTCGCAGTGGGGCTCCTCGCGGGATGCGGTTCCGACTCGGACAAGGACACGACGGGCGACACCACCTCGAACGCTGCCGCCGCCGGCGCCTTCCCGGTCACCGTGGAGCACGCGTTCGGATCCACGGAGATCAGCAAGGCGCCCCAGCGCGTCGTCTCCGTCGGCTACACGGACGACCAGACCATCCTGGCCTTCGGCGTCAAGCCCGTCGGCATGGTCGACCAGTACCCGAACCCGGCCGGCCAGAGCCCCGACATCAACACCCAGTGGCCCTGGGTGAAGGAGAAGTGGGGCGACACCAAGCCCGAGGTCATCATGAAGAACGGTGACACCGGCCCCAACTACGAGAAGATCGCCGCCCTGCGCCCGGACCTGATCATCGCGGTCTACTCCGAGATCGACCAGGCCGCCTACGACAAGCTCTCCAAGATCGCCCCGACGGTCGGCCGTACCAAGGCCGAGAAGGAGCTGTTCAGCGCGCCCTGGCAGGACAACGCACTGCACATCGCCAAGGCGCTCGGAAAGGCCGAGGAGGGCGAGAAGCTGGTGCAGGGCATCCAGGACAAGCTCGACGCGGCCAAGAAGGCACACCCCGAGTTCGCCGACGAGACCGCCGTGGCGCTGTCCTGGTACGAGAACTCCGTCGCACCCTTCACCTCCACCGACGTGCGGGGACGCCTGCTGACCGGCATCGGCTTCACGTACCAGACCGAGATCGACAAGGTCGCCGAAGGCAGCTTCTACACCAAGCTCTCCCCGGAGCGCATCGACCTGGTCGACGTCGACCGCGTCTTCGTCATCAACGACAAGGCGGACACGGACGCGCTAAAGAAGTTCGAGCTGTTCACCAACCTGGACGCCGTCAAGAACGGCAAGGTGTCCTACCTGCTGGACAGCGAGGGCCCCGCGGTCGGCGCGGCCATCTCCCAGGGCACCCTGCTGTCCATGCCCTACGCCATCGACGAACTCGTCAAGTCGGCAGAGTAGGTGTGAGCACCACCGAGACGCGCGTCGTCCCGGCAACCCTGCGAACGGCGACCGGACGTGAGGCCGCCCGGTGGGTCGCGGCGCACTGCCGCGAGGTGCCGGGGCTGACGACGCCACCGTGCTCACCACGGTGGCCGGGGCGGCACTCCAGGTGCTGCCGGTCCTCCTGCTCGGCCGCGTCGTCGACGGTGTCGTCGAAGGCAGGCCGCAGTCGATCCTCGTCACGGTCGGCGCCCTGATGGTCGCCGCCGCGCTGCTCGGCGCGGCGGCCACCGCGGTGTCGACCTACCTGATCGGCAGGCTGGGCGCGGACCTGCTCGCCCGGCTGCGGGAAGGCGCCGTCCGGGCGGTGCTCGGGATGCCGAGCGCACGGATCGAGCAGGTCGGCCGGGGAGACGTCCTGTCCCGGGTCGGCGACGACGTGGCCGTCATCTCCAAGGGCATCCGGACGGCCGTCCCGACGGTGTTCTCGGCCGGCGTGCTGGTCGTCATCGCCACGCTCGGCATGTTCGGACTGGACTGGCGACTGGGCCTGGCGGGCGCCGGCGCGCTGCCCGCGTACGCGCTGGCCCTGCGCTGGTACCTCCCCAGGTCCGCCCCGCTCTACCGCACGCAGCGCGTGGCCCAGGCCGACCGCGCGCAAGCCCTGATCAGCGGCCTCAACGGGATCGACACGGTCCGCGCGTACCGCCTCGAGGACGCCTTCCGGGAGAAGGTCACCCGTGAGTCGTGGCGGGTGCGCGAACTCGGCATCGAGGTGTTCCGGTTCTTCGGCCGGTTCGTCGGCCGGGAGAACCGCGCCGAGTTCATCGGGCTCGTCCTCATCATCGTGGTGGGGTACGCCCTGCTGGAGGCCGACGCCGCCAGCCTCGGCGAGGTCTCGGCGGCCCCGCTGCTGTTCCACCGGCTGTTCACCCCGCTGGGCGCCATCATGTTCACCTTCGACGAGGCGCAGAAGTCGGGCGCGAGCCTGACCCGGCTGGTCGGCGTGCTGGGGGAGTCCGCGCCGGACCGCCTGGTCGGCGACGCCTCGGTCACGCAGGCCGACGCCGGCTCGTACCCGGTGACCGTGCGGGGACTGACCTTCCGCTACCCCGGCACGGAGGAACCGGTGCTGCGGGACGTCGACCTGACGATCCCGGCCGGCGGTTCGCTCGCCCTGGTCGGGGCGACGGGCGCGGGCAAGACGACGCTGGCCGCGCTCGTCGCCGGCACGGGGACACCGCAGTCAGGGTCGGTGCGCATCGGGCCGACCGACCTCGCCGACCTCGACGAGGCCGCCGCCAGGGCCCTGGTGAGCATCCTGACGCAGGAGACGCACGTGTTCTCCGGTTTCCTCGCGGACGACCTGCGGCTGGCCGCGCCGGACGCGACCGACGCCGAACTGATGGAGGCACTGCGCACGGTCGGCGCCGACGGATGGGTCGAGGCGCTGCCCGACGGCCTTGCGACTCCGGTCGGCGAGGGCGGCGAGCGTCTGGACGTCACCAAGGTCGCCCAGATCGCCCTGGCCCGGCTGGTGCTGGGCCGGGCACCGGTGGTGGTGCTCGACGAGTCGACCGCGGAGGCCGGCAGCGAGGGCGCCGCCGAGCTGGAGCGGGCCGTGCTGGCCGCGTGCGCGGGCCGCACGACGCTGTTCGTGGCGCACCGGCTGACCCAGGCGATGGCGGCCGACCGGATCGCCGTACTCGACGCGGGACGCGTCGTGGAGCAGGGCACCCACGAGGAACTGGTGGCCCTGGGCGGCCGGTACGCCCGACTGTGGCGGGCCTGGCGAGAAGGCAGTTAGGCACACCGCCTGAGTCAGCTTGGGCCAACTCTCATTCCGTGGAAGGGAAGCTGAGTCTTCGATGATGGAACCGAGCGCTCGTCCCGCACTGCTTTCCGCCACGCGGCTGGCCGACGTGCGCCGACGGACCGGTGACTACTCCGACCGGACCATCGCCGAGGCATGTGCCATCGGGCTGTCGTACTGGGCGACGGGCCGGAGCCCCGACGGCATCGACCTCACCCCCGGCACCCTGTTCACCGAGATCCTCGGCTGGGTCGACAACGGCGGTGACGGCCCCGGCGGCCGGGAGGCGGGCGCGGACGGCCGGAGCGTCGCCGTCCCCGAAGGAGTCACCCTTGCCGACGCCCAACTCGCGCTGGACGACCTCGCCGACTTCCCGGACCGACCCGTCGGCACCATCGGCCCGGCCGGCCCGCAGGCACGGCTGGCGGCGCTCGCCGCATGGAACGACACCCACGCCGACCGGGTCCGCCCGACCATCGTCGAGCTGTTCCGAGAACAGGCGCGCACCAGGCCCGACGCCGTCGCCGTCGTCGACGAGCACCGCACCCTGACCTACCGTCAGGTGGCCCAGCGGTCGGCTCAGTTGGCTCACCGTCTGATCGAACGCGGACTCACCGCCGAACAGGTCGTCGGCATCTCGCTGGGCCGCTCCGCCGACATGGTGATCGGACTGCTCGGCGTGCTCCAGGCGGGCTGCGCCTTCGTGCCGCTCGACCCGCAGTGGCCCGCCGCCCGCCGCGCCGTCGTCATCGAGGACGCCCGGGTCGTCGTACAGCTCAACGCCTCGGGCGAGCCCGGCCCGGACGAGCCGGAAGCCCTGGCCGTCGACCTCGGTGACTGGCGGTACGGCAGCCACCCCACCGAGGCTCCGGCCGTCACCGTCCCCGGTGCCGCCCTGGCCTACGTCATCTTCACGTCAGGCTCGACCGGCCGGCCCAAGGGCGCGATGATCCGCCACGAGGCGATCAGCGAACGCCTGCTGTGGCAGGTCGACGAGATCCTGCGCTTCGGCCACGACGACGCGTCCCTGTTCAAGGCGCCGCTGTCCTTCGACATCTCCATCAACGAGATCTTCCTGCCGCTGGTGTCCGGTGCCAGACTCGTCGTCCTGCGGCCCGGCGGCGAACGCGACCCGCACCACCTGCTGAGCGTGATCGCCGAGCAGCGCGTCACCTTCACCTACCTCGTCTCCTCCATGCTGGACGTACTCCTGGAGATCGCGGGCGACTCCGGCAGCCTCGACAGCCTGCGGCACGTGTGGTGCGGCGGAGAGGTCCTGACCCCGGAGCTGTACGAGCGGTTCCGCACCAAGCTCGACATCCCCATGTACCACGGCTACGGCCCGGCCGAGACGACCATCGGCGTCTCGCACGTCATCTACCGGGGTGCCGCGGAACGCCTGTCCACCTCGATCGGCAGGGCCAACCCCAACACGCAGTTGTACGTCCTGGACGACGAGCTGCGCCCCGTCCCGGTCGGGGTCGGCGGCGAACTGTACGTGGGCGGGTTCCTCCTGGGGCGCGGATACGTCAACGCGCCCGGCCTGACGGCGTCCCGGTTCGTGGCGAACCCCTTCGCCGACGACGGGTCCCGCCTCTACCGGACCGGTGACCTCGCACGGTTCGCCCCCGACGGATCGCTGGACTTCCTCGGCCGAGCCGACAACCAGATCAAGATCCGCGGCATGCGACTGGAGATCGAGGACGTCGAGGTCGGCCTCGCGGAACACCCCGGAGTACGGCACACCTGTGTCGTGGCCAGGAAGAACACCGCCGGCGGCAGCTACCTGATCGGCTACGTCATCCCGGCCGCCGGACGCGAGGACCTGCGGGCGGACGAGGTCAGGGCCTGGGCCGCCGCGCACCTGGTCGAGTACATGGTGCCCGCCCACATCGTCGTGATGACCGAGTTCCCGCTCACCGCGAACGGCAAGCTCGACCGGAACGCGCTTCCGGAGCCGGTGACCGCCACCGGCTCGATCGTGCCGCCCGCCACGGAGAACGAACGCCTGGTGTGCGCGGCCGTCGCCCAGGTGCTGCGACTGGACGAGGTCGGCGTCGACCAGGACATCTTCCAGCTCGGCGCGGACAGCATTCTGGCGATCTCCTTGTTGAGCGCGCTGCGCGCGGCGGGCCTCCACGTCACGGCACGGCAGATCTTCACCCACAGCGTCGTCGGAGCCCTGGCGGCGGTGGCCGGCCGTGAGGACAACGCGCGGGTGGACCACGCGGACGTCCCGACCGGGTCCGTCGTCGGATCGCCCATCGTGCAGTGGCTCGCCGAGACCACCGACGCGATCGACGGCTTCGTGCAGTCGGTGGTGTTGAACACGCCCGCCGACCTGACCGCCGACGCCCTCGACAAAATCCTCGGCGCCGTGGTCGCACGGCACGACATGCTCCGCGCCAGGCTGGTGCGCGGAGACCGCTGGAGCTTCGACATCCCGGAGGCGGGCGGCGCCGTCCCGGACTGGCAGGAGAGCGACCGGCCGCTCGACGAGTGCGTCACGCTGGCCACCGACGGTCTCGACCCGGCGGGCGGCGTGATGCTGCGCGCCGTATGGCGCCGCGAGGCACAGCAACTCGTCCTGGCCGCCCATCACGTGGTGATCGACGGTGTGTCCTGGCGGGTCCTGATGGAGGACCTGGCCACGGCCTGGCGGCAGCTCACCTCCGGAGCGCCGATCGAGCTGCCTCCGGTCGGCACCTCGTTCCGGCGCTGGACGCAACTGCTGGAGCGCACGGCGTTCGACGCGGACCGCGTCCACTACCAGCGCCCCCTGCCGGGAGCGGACGGGCCGCTGGGAAGACGCCCGCTGTCCGCGTCCGACACCGTCGCGCGGGAGCGGCTGCGGACCGTCTCGGTCGGCGCCGAGGCCACGGCCGCGCTGCTGGGCGAGATACCCGCGAGGTTCCACGCGGGCGTCAACGACGTACTGCTCACCGCGCTCGCCGTCACCCTCGCCCGCTGGCGCCGCGACCTCGGGCAGGACCAGACGTTCGCCCACATCGAACTGGAGGGCCACGGCCGCGAAGGACGGTTCGTCGCGGACGACGCCGGCTTCGAGCCGGACCTCTCGCGGACCGTGGGCTGGTTCACCACCCTGTTCCCGGTGACCGTCGACCCCGGCGCGGCGGCCGACCTCACCGCCCCCGACCACCTGGCCGCCGCCCTCAAGGCGGTCAAGGAAGACCTCGCCCGGGTGCCGGCCAACGGCCTCTCCTACGGCGCCCTGCGTCACCTGGGCGACACCCGGTTCGACGCGCCCGCACCTCAGGTGCTCTTCAACTACCTGGGGCGCTTCGACGCCGGCGCCTCCGGCGACTGGCAACTCACCTGCGCCACAGGCCAGTTGGGCGAGAGGCGGGACCCGCGGATGCGCCTGCCGCGCGCCCTGGAGTTCAACGCGATCGCCGAACCCGCCCCCAGCGGCGCCTACGAACTGGCCACCACCATCTCCTGGCCCGACGGCCTGTTCACCGAAGAGGACATCACGACCCTCGGCGACTACTTCCACGAGGCGCTGACCGCACTGGCCGCACTCGACGGGGGCGGCCACTCGCCCAGCGACTTCCCCCTGGTGCCGCTCACCCAGGCGGACGTCGACACCCTGGACGGCCCGGCGCTGCGGGACATCCTGCCGCTGACCCCCCTGCAGGAGGGCCTGTACTTCCACTCGGTCTTCGACGACGACTCCGCGGGCGCCTACGTCGAGCAGCAACTGCTGACCCTGGACGGCGAGGTGGACGCCGACCGGCTCGCGACCGCGGCCACCCGGCTGCTCGCCCTGTACCCGAACCTGGCCGCCCGGTTCGTGGCCCTCGCCGACGGCCGCGTGGTCTCCGTCCTGGAGAGCGGCGTGGAGGCCCCGTTCACCACGCTGGACCGCCCCGGCATCACCGACGCCGAGATCCTCGACCACGCCGAGCGGGACCGCCGCGCCGGATTCGACCTGGCCACCGGCCCGCTGATGCGGTACACGCTCATCCGCGCCGGCTCCGGCCGCACCGTCCTCGTGCAGACCGTGCACCACATCGTCGCCGACGGCTGGTCGGTGCCGCCGATGCTCCGCGCGCTGCTCACCGAGTACCACGCGCCGGGCACCGTGCATCCGCTCGGCGGCTTCCCCGACTATGTGCGCCGGCTCGCCGAACGCGACGACGACGAGAGCGACCGGGTGTGGCACGAGCAGCTCGCCGACCTGCCCGGCCCCGCACTGGTCGCCGAGGGACACACCCCCTCCGACCGGTTCGCCGACACGGCGGTGGAGCCGGCGGAGGACATCGACGCGGCGGCCCGGGCGGCCGGAGTGCCGCTGAGCGTGGCCGTGCACAGTGCCTGGGCCCTCACCCTGGGCGGCATCCTGCACAGTGGCGACGTGGTGTTCGGTTCCACGGTGTCGGGGCGCGACATGGATGTGCCCGGCATCGAGGACATGGTGGGCCTCTTCATCAACACCATTCCCGTGCGGGCCCGTTGGTCCGCCACCAGCACGGCCGGGGACCTGCTCGCCTCGGTCCGGGAACACCAGAGCGCGGTCCTGGCGCACCAGCACGTGTCCCTGGCCAGGATCGGCCGCCGGGCAGGCACCGGCCCCCTCTTCGACACCCTGGTCGTCTTCGACGTGGCGACCGACGTGGACGCCCTGCGCCGCCCCGACGACACACTGGTCATCACCGACATCGTCAACGAGGGGGCTCCGCACTACCCGTTGACCCTGGTCGTGGAGCGCACACCCGAGGGTCGCCCGCGCTTCGGCTTGATCTACGACGGCGAACTGCTGCGGGAGGCGAGCGCCCAGGAGCTCCTGAGCACGTTCACCCGGACCCTCACCGGCCTGCTCACCCAACCCGGCACCCCGGTCGACGAGCTGGCGCCCGCCGCGCGTCCCGCGCCGGTCACCCCGATGACGCTGGGCGGCCTGTTCGACGCCGCCGCACACCGCGACCCGGCCGCCACCGCCGTCACCCAGTGCGGCCTCGACGGCGGAACCCGTTCCCTGACCTACGGCGAACTGGACCGCGCCAAGGAGGAGTTGGCGTCAGCCCTGCGCGCTGCCGGGGTCGGGCCGGGCAAGCTGGTCGCCGTCGCCGTGCCGCGCTCCCTGGAACAGGTCGTCGCCCTGGTCGCGATCGTCAGCGCGGGCGGCGCGTACGTACCGCTGGACCTGGCGTACCCGGACGAACGGCTGGAGTACATCCTCGCCGACGCCGCCCCGCAGGCCGTCCTCGTGGACCGTGAGCAGCGGGACCGGTTCACTCGACTGCTGACCCGTGCAGGGGTCACGGCCCGCGTCCTGGTGCAGGGCGACGAACCGCCGTCGCGAACAGGCCGGTCGGGGGCGGAGGTCACCTGGCACGACCCCGCCTACGTGATCTACACGTCCGGATCGACCGGCAGGCCCAAGGGTGTCGTCGTCCCCCACTCGAGTGTGGTGACACTGCTCGCGAACACCGGGCCCGCCATGGGCTTCGGCCCCGATGACGTGTGGGTCCAGTTCCACTCCTTCTCCTTCGACTTCGCGGTCTGGGAGTTGTGGGGCGCGCTGGCACACGGCGGTGAGCTGCTGGTGCCGGAGTACGGACTGACCCGCTCCCCGGTCGACTTCCACCGGCTCGTCCGCGAGCGCGGAGTGACCGTGCTCAACCAGACCCCGTCGGCGTTCCACCAGTTCGTCGAGGCGGACCGGCATGCCGACGAGCCGCTGCCCGCACTGCGCCGGATCGTCTTCGGGGGCGAGGCGCTGGACCCCGGGCGGCTGCGCGGGTGGGTGGAGCGGCACGGTACCGGCTCGCCCGAGCTGGTCAACATGTACGGCATCACCGAGACCACCGTCCATGTCACCCACCGGGTGCTCACCGACGAGGACTTCTGCGCCGGCGACGAGGTCAGCCCGATCGGCGGCCCGATCCCCGGTCTGGTCACCCATCTGCTCGACGACCGGCTCCGCCCGGTGCCGCCCGGCCGCGTGGGCGCCATCTACGTCGCCGGTGACCAGGTGTCGCTCGGCTACCTGGGCAGGCCGGGGCTCACCGTCGGCCGGTTCGTGGCGGACCCGTTCGCCGGAGACGGCTCCCGCATGTACCACACGGGCGACCTCGCCCGCCGTACGCTCGACGGCGAGCTGGAGTTCGTGGGGCGCGCCGACGACCAGGTGCAACTGAAGGGATTCCGCATCGAGTTGGGTGAGGTGGAGTCCGCGGTCAGGGAACTCGACGGTGTGGTCGACGCTGCGGTCACCGTGGCGGACGGAGCCGACCACCTCGTCGCGCACGTCGTCGGCCGGGTGCCCGGTGACCTCACCGGCCTGCTGTCCGCGAAACTCCCCGTCCACATGGTGCCGGGCCGGGTGCTGCCGATCGACGCCCTCCCGCTCACGGTCAACGGCAAACTGGACCGCGAGGCCCTCACCGAGCGCGCCACCCGTGACGAGACCCCGGTCGTGGAGAGTGACGCGGTGGGTGACTCCGTACTCACCGCGATCGTCGGCATCTTCGCCGAGACGCTGTCCGACGCGGCCGTGGACAGCGACACCGACTTCTTCCGGGCCGGGGGTGACAGCATCGTCGCCATCACCGTGATCAACCGGGCCAGGGCACTCGGCCTGCCGATCGCGCCACGGGACGTGTTCCTGTTCCGGACCCCACGCGCGCTCGCCCAACACCTGGGGACCCGCACCCCGCCCACCCCGCCCGCCGCGTCCGCACCC
>NZ_MPOH02000013.1:3518-7440 GCF_001896135.2 Streptomyces phaeoluteigriseus | reverse complement strand
ACCGCCAACACCTGGTGCCCATTACGCCGCGCATCCGACAACCGCTCCACCAACAGCAGACCCACACCCTCCGACCAACCGATGCCGTCCGCCGCCGCCGAGAACGGCTTGCACCGCCCATCGGCGGCCAGGCCCTGCTGCTGCGAGAAGTCGATGTGGCCGACGGGGTTCGCGGCCACGTACGACGCACCGGCCAGCGCGAGCGTGCACTCCCCGGAGCGCAGTGACTGCACGGCGAGGTGCAGGGCGGTCAGCGACGACGAGCACGCCGTGTCGACCGAGACCGCCGGGCCCTCGAGGCCGAGGACGTAGGCGATGCGGCCCGAAGCCATGCTGCTGAGCATGCTGGTCATCAGGTAGCCGTCGAACTCGGCGGGGGTCGGCAGGCCGAGGTAGCTCTGCTCGACGAGCCCGGTGAACACGCCGGTGCGCGTGCCCTTGAGGCCCGCCGGATCGATGCCGGCGCTCTCGAACGCCTCCCAGGCCGTCTCCAGCACCAGCCGCTGCTGCGGGTCCATGGCCAGGGCCTCGCGGGGGGAGATCCCGAAGAAGGCGGCGTCGAACCGGGTGGCGTCCTTGAGGAATCCGCCGTGCCGGACATGGGTCCTGCCGGGCCTGGCGGGATCCGGGTCGTAGAGGTTGTCCAGGTCCCAGCCGCGGTCTGTGGGGAACTCCGAGATGGCGTCGGTCTCGTCCATGACCAGCTGCCACAGGTCGTCCGGTGACTCGGCTCCGGGGAAACGGCATGCCATACCGACGATGGCGATGGGCTCGTTCCTGCCCGACTCCAGCTCGGCGACCCGCCGACGGGTCTTCTGCAGGTCGGCGGTCACCTTCTTCAGGTAGTCGAGCAGTTTCTCTTCGTTGGACATGGTGGACATGGGGAACCTCTTGTTCCTCTGTGTACGGAGGGGCGGGGATCTGCCGGCTCAGTCGGTGGATCCGCCCAGTTGGTCGTCGATGAGGGCGAAGATCTCCTCGGCCGAGGCCTCCTCGATACGGCCCGTCAGGTCCGCGGAGGGCTCCTCGTCGTGGGTCTCGGTCAGCCGGGACAGGAGCGTCTGGAGCCGTACGACGATGTCGCGGCGCTCCGTCGCGTCCTCGGGTGCCTGCACCAACAGGGCTTCCAGCCGACGCAGTTCGGCGTCCAGGGGTGAGTGGGGCGCGGCCTGGTGCTCGGGGAGGAGCTGTGCCAGTACGTGCTCGGTGAGCGCCGCGGGTGAGGGGTGGTCGAAGGCGAGCGTGGCCGACAGGGCGATGCCGGTCCGCGAGATGAGGCGGTTGCGCAGCTCGACGGCGGTCATGGAGTCGAAGCCGAGTTCCTGGAAGGCCCGGTCGGGGGCGACCGCAGCGGCGTCCGCGTGACCGAGCACCGCGGCCGATTCGGCCCGGACCAGGTCGAGCACGGCCTGGTACCGCTCCTGCTCGGTGAGGCCTTCCAGGCGCAGTGCCGACTCGTCGGCGTCGGAGCCCGCCGCGCGGGTCCGGCCCGCGGTCCCGGCCAGGTCGTTCAGTACGGCGGGCAGGTGGGTGTGGGCGCGCAGTGCCGTGGCGTCCAGCCGAGCGGCGACCAGTGCCGGCGGGCCGGTGCGCAGCGCCGCGTCGCAGGCGCTCGTCGCGTCCGGGACCGTCAGCTCGCGCAGGAGGGGGCGGGCGGTGTCGTTCCTTTCGGCGGGCGTGGTGTCACCGGCGGTGTCCAGCCGCGCCCACGGCCCGAGGGCCAGGGACGTGACGGGGAGGCCGAGTGCCGTGCGGTGGTGTGCGAGGCCGTCGAGGTAGGCGGCGGCCGCGGCGTCGGCGGCCCGGGCGGGTGCGCCGATCGTGTCCGCGCCGGAGGAGCACAGGACGAAGGCGGAGAGGTCGAGTTCGCGGGTGAGTTCGTGCAGATGCCTGGCCGTGTCCGCCGTGGATCGCAGCTGTGTGTCCAGGCGCTGGGCGGTCAGGTCGGTCAGCGCGGTGTCGTCGGACGGGTCGGCGATGTGCACGACCATGGTCGGCGGACGGTGCCCGGGTATCGCGGTCAGTGCCGCCCGCAGGGCCGCACGGTCGGCGAGGTCGCACGAGACGGCGGTGACCTCGGCCCCCGACGCGTGCAGATCCGCCAGCAGTTGGGGCGCGGGCCACGTGCCGTCGGCGCGGTCGTCCAGCATCAGGAGGTGACGTACTCCGTGTTCGGCGACCAGGTGGCGGGCGAACACGTCGGCGAGGCGTCCCGCACCGCCGGTCATGAGCACGGTGCCGTGCGGCTCCCCGTCGGGTGCGCCGGTCCTCCCGGTCTCCGGGGCGGCGGCGTCCTGGGGGACGGGGCGCAGCCGGGGCGCGTACAGGGTGCCGGCGCGCAGTGCGGCCTGGGGTTCGCCGGAGGCCAGCAGGTGGGACAGCGCGGCGGCCGACAGCGGAGCGACATCGGCGTCGGCGTCGGTGTCGGCGTCGGTGTCGGTGTCGGCGTCGGTGTCGGTGTCGAGCAGCACGATCCGCTCGGGAGCCTCCGCCTGGGCGGACCTCAGCAGTCCCCAGACGGCGGCCGCGTCCGGGTCGGCGCCCTCTTCGGCCGCGACGGCGACGGCGCCCCGCGTGCGGACGACCAGGCGCGTGTCGTCCAGCGACGGTTCGGCGAGCCACTGCTGGAGGAGGGTCAGCGCCTGCCCGGCGGGACGCGGCGTCAGGGCCCCGCCGCCGAACTCGACGAGGACCTGCCGGATCGGGGCGCCGTCCCGCACGGCGGCGGCGAGCGCGGGCACGTCCGGGAACCCGACCGCGTCGAGGTCTGCCGTGCCGGGCGGGTCCTGCCGGTCCTGCGGGTCCTGCGGGTCCTGCGGGCCGATCACCGCCCAGCCGTCGGGGCGGGTGGCGGGCGCCGGAGGGTCGAGCTGCTGCCAGGTCAGGGAGTACAGCGGCAGGGCCCGGCCACCGGTCGGCGCGAACTCCTCGTCGGGCAGGTCGCGGAAGGTGAGCCGGTCGACCGTGAGCACCGGTTGCCCGGCGGTGTCGAGCAGACGCACGGAGACCGCGTCTCCCTCGCCGGGCTCGGCCAGGACGCGCAGTGCGGTGGCACCCGTGGCATGCACGCGCACGCCCTGCCATTCGCCGGCGATCCGGGTGCTGCCCGCCGGGGCCGGGCCGAGGAGGGCGCGTACGGCGTCCTCGACGAGTGCCGGGTGGAGTCCGTAGCGGGCGGCGTCGGGCAGCAGGGCGTCCGGCAGCCGGACCTCGCCGTGATCGACGCCGTGCCATGCGGCCTCGGGCGGCAGATCGCCGGATGCCAGTTCGCCGTCGGCGTGCGGGGTCCACGGGGCCCGTGCGTCGTCGGAGCGGAGATGGACCGAGAAGGGGCGCCGGCCCGAACCGTCGTCGGCGTGGAGGACGATCTGCAGGTCCGCCGTCCCGTCGTCGGCGAGGACCAGGGGCTTGCGCACGGTGAGCCGGTGCAGGGTACCGGCGTCGCCGTGATCGGCCACCCGGGTCAGCGCCTCCACCAGGGCGGCGGGAGGCAGCACCGGGGTGTCGAGGACCGCGTGGTCGGCGGTCCAGCCGTGGGTGTCGAGCAGGATGCGGGCGGTGAAGAGCAGGTCGCCGGTGTGGGCCACGGCCGTCCGGTGGCCGAGGAGCGGGTGGCCCGTGTCGCCCGGTCCTGTCGCGCCGGGGGCACCCTGGTCGGCGCGCATCCAGTACCGCGCCCGTTGGAAGGCGTACGTCGGCAGGGTGACGGGGCGGGCGCCGTTCCGGCGAAGTACGCCTGCCAGTCGACCGGCGCTCCCGAGATGTGCAGGGTGCCGACGGCCCTTGCGAGCGTCTCGGTCTCCGGCCGGTCTCGGCGCAGGGTGGACAGGACCGCGGCGTCGTGGTCGTCGTCGAGGGCTTGTCGGGTGAGTGCGGTCAGGGTGCCGTCCGGACCCAGCTCCACGAACCGGGTCACCCCCTG
>NZ_MPOH02000013.1:0-3418 GCF_001896135.2 Streptomyces phaeoluteigriseus | reverse complement strand
ACCCCCCACCGGCACGGCGCCCCGAGGACCCGGACGGCGCCGAGCGGGACGTCCGGGCCGCCTGGGCGGCCCTCTTCGCCCCGGAGTCCTCCGTCGACGACCGGAGCGAGGTGGTCGAGGACGGACCCCAGAACGCCCTGATGATCGAGAACCTCTTCGCCGACCGCCTCGGCAGCCGCCTGCGTGCCACGGTGACCTCCGTGGCGTTCACGACGTCCCAGGACGCCACCGTCGGCTACACCCTCAGCCGCGACGGCGGGGCGCTGGACCCCGGCGGCCCGGGGGCGGCGGTCCGGCAGGGCGACACCTGGAAGGTGGCCCTGCGCACGGTCTGCGCGCTGACCCGGCACGCGGAGGACGCACCCAGGGCGCCGAGCTGCGACGAGACCGGTGAGCCGTCGGCCACGGCGGGGACGCGGCCGTAAGGCCCCCGTTCAGCCGCCGGCGCGGCGGGGACGGTCCGCCCGGCACCACGTGTCGCGGGGCCCTCGGCCGTGACCTTCGCCTGGCCAAGGTCGATACTGCTAGGAGGAACACGCCGACGTCACCGACGTCGGCACCGAGCCAGCGCACGTCCCGCACCATGCCTGCTCCGCTCCCAGGAGGTACCCCATGAAGATGCTGATCAACGTCCCGGAGACCGTGGTCGCCGACGCACTGCGGGGAATGGCCGCCGCGCATCCCGAACTGACCGTGGACGTCGAGAACCGGGTGATCGTGCGGCGGGACGCTCCGGTGGCGGGGAAGGTGGGGCTGGTGTCCGGGGGCGGGTCCGGGCACGAACCGTTGCACGGCGGGTTCGTCGGGCCGGGGATGCTGTCGGCGGCCTGTCCCGGTGAGGTGTTCACCTCTCCCGTGCCCGACCAGATGGTGCGTGCCGCCGCGGCCGTGGACAGCGGGGCGGGGGTGCTGTTCATCGTGAAGAACTACACGGGCGACGTGCTCAACTTCGACATGGCGGCCGAACTCGCCGAGGACGAGGGCATCCAGGTCGCGAAGGTGCTGGTCAACGATGACGTGGCGGTGACCGACAGTCTGTACACCGCAGGGCGGCGCGGCACCGGCGCGACGCTGTTCGTGGAGAAGATCGCGGGGGCCGCCGCCGACGAGGGCCAGCCGCTGGAGCGGGTCGAGGCGATCGCCCGGCAGGTCAACGAGAACTCGCGCAGCTTCGGGGTCGCGCTCAGCGCCGTCACGACGCCGGCCAAGGGCAGCCCGACCTTCGATCTGCCCACGGGTGAGCTGGAGCTGGGCATCGGCATCCACGGTGAGCCGGGCCGGGAGCGGCGGTCCATGATGACGTCCGGGGGGATCGCCGACGCGGCCGTGCACGCCGTGCTGGAGGACCTGCCGCCGCGCAACCCGGTCCTCGTCCTGGTCAACGGCATGGGCGCGACGCCCCTGCTGGAGCTGTACGGCTTCAACGCCGAGGTCCACCGGGTGCTCGCCGAGCGGGGGGTCGCCGTCGCCCGTACGCTCGTCGGCAACTACGTGACGTCCCTCGACATGGCCGGCGCCTCGGTGACCCTGTGCCAGGTCGACGAGGAGCTGCTGAGGCTGTGGGACGCGCCCGTACGGACGCCGGGGCTGCGCTGGGGCATGTGAGCGGGTGGGGCAAGAGATCAACGTACCGACCACGCAAGGAGATCCCGTGCTCGACGCCGACTTCTTCCGCCGTTGGATGACGGCGACCGCCGCTTCCGTCGACCGTGAGGCGGAACGGCTCACGGCCCTCGACTCGCCGATCGGCGACGCCGACCACGGCAGCAACCTCCAGCGGGGGTTCACCGCCGTCGCCGCCGCACTGGAGAAGGAGCCCCCGACGACCCCCGGCGCCGTCCTCGTCCTCGCCGGACGCCGGCTCATCTCGACCGTCGGCGGGGCCTCCGGACCGCTGTACGGCACGCTGCTGCGCGGCACCGGCAAGGCGCTCGGGGACGCGGCCGAGGTGAGCGAGGAGGAGTTCGCGCAGGCGTTTCGCGCGGGCGTCGACGGGGTGATGCGACTGGGCGGGGCCGCGCCGGGCGACAAGACGATGATCGACGCGCTGGTGCCCGCCGTGGACGCCCTCGGGGACGGCTTCGGGGCGGCACGGGCCGCGGCCGAGCAGGGAGCGCTGGCCACCACCCCGCTCCAGGCCCGCAAGGGCCGGGCCAGTTATCTGGGCGAGCGCAGCATCGGACACCAGGACCCGGGCGCCACCTCGGCGGCGTTGCTGGTCGCGGGTCTCGCGGAAGCGAACGGGGAGTGAGCGCGGCCATGGCCGGCGACGGGCTGGTGGGCATCGTGCTCGTGTCGCACAGCGCTCAGGTGGCGGCCTCCGTCGCCGAACTGGCGCGGGGTCTCGCGGGCGGCGGCGGCGCCGCCGTGCCCGTCGCCCCGGCGGGCGGCACGGAGGCGGGCGAGCTGGGGACGAGCGCGGAGCTGATCGCCGCCGCCGCCGCCTCGGTGGACCGCGGCGCCGGGGTCGCCGTCCTTACCGACCTCGGGAGCGCGGTCCTGACCGTGAAGGCGCTGCTCGCCGAAGGCGGTGAACTCCCCGAGGGCACGCGCCTGGTGGACGCGCCGTTCGTGGAGGGCGCGGTGGCCGCGGTCGTCACGGCGTCCGCCGGAGCCGACCTCGACGCGGTGGAGGCGGCGGCCGGGGAGGCGTACACCTACCGGAAGGTCTGACGGCGGGTCGCGCGGCGAGCGCACGAGGGCCGGAATGCGTTGCCGCCGCCCGACGCGCACGGTCACCCGTCCGTGTCCGCGTTCCGGCGAACCCCCGGCGCCGTGACCGCCGCGGTCACGAACGTCCGCGACAGCCGCTCCCCCAGCTCGACGGCCGACGTGTGGCTCTCGATGGGGGTCGCCCGGGAGTCCTTGAAGACGATGTAGGTGACGCCGGACGCCACGCCGCCGCCGCGCGGGTCGGGACGGATGCCGAGCGCCTCGGCGGCGGCGTAGGAGGCCTCGCCGATGATCTCGCGCGGCCCGACGTCACCCACGACGGCGTAGTGGACCCGGTCCCGGTACACGACGGCCGCGACGCTCCCGCCGCGCACTCCGTGGTCGCGGTGGTTCCAGATGCCGCTCACACCCGGTACGACGATGAAGGGCAGGCTCTCCGCGCTCAGTTGGCGGCCGTCGGACTGCTGGAAGGCGGTGGCGGGCGAGAACGTGGGGTCGGTGGTGCTGTTGCAGTGCGGTCCTGGCCGCCCGTCGCAGTCGATGTCCATGTCGGCCGTCCAGTGGACCGCGCCGTCGGTTCCGCACACCGGGATCGTGGCGGGGGCGTCGGCATCGGTGCGGTAGCGGCCGCGCGAGACGGGGGTGCAGTCACGCACCCGGGACAGCAGTGCGGCGGCGCTCACGGAACCCTCCTGCGGCACCACCGGTCTCCGGGGGCCGTCGGAGGCCCGGGACGCGGCGACGG
>NZ_MPOH02000012.1:26766-60647 GCF_001896135.2 Streptomyces phaeoluteigriseus | reverse complement strand
GCGCTCGCGGGCCGGGCGGCGCCGTGCGCGCGCGCGGGGTCACTGGGTGGCGAGGACCTGGTTGACCTGGGTCTCCGCCGTCGACAGGAGCTTGTCGATGTCGGCGTCCTTGTTGGTGAGGATGCCGGACATCACGTTGTCGAGGACCTTGTAGATCTCCTGGGCCTTCGGCGGTTCGGCCTTGCCCGGGACCGGGTTGTCCATGAACGCCTTGAAGTTCTCCACCGGCATGGTCGCGTACTGCTTGCGGGCCGCGTCGTCCTTGGCCTTGCTCTCGTTCAGCCACAGGTTGGGCTGTGGGAGTCCGACGGGCAGGCCGTCGGCCTTGGCGCGCTGCCAGTCGTAGTGGCCCTTGCCGACGGTGGTGAACTTGAAGTTGAGCCAGGCGACGGCGGCCTTGACCTTGTCCGGCGAAATGCCCTTCTTGATCATGTAGTTGTTGCCGCCCGCGAGGGTGTTCTTGCCGCCGGGGATCGGGCCCATGCCGAAGTTCTCGTACTTGGCGCCGAGTTGCTGGACCATGTAGGTCACGTCGTCGGGCGCCGCGAGGAACATGCCGAGCTTGTCGGTGGCGATCTGCTTCTGGAGGTCGCCCCACTTCAGCAGCTGGGTCTTGCCCATGGAGTCGTCCTCCCAGCGCATGGCGTGGAGGTTCTGGGCGACCTGCTTGCCGACGGCGTCGTTGAAGGCGGCCTTCTTGCCCGAGGTGTCGACGACGTCACCGCCGAGGCTGTACACCTGCGCGGTGAAGTGCCAGCCGCCGGTGTTCGCGGCACTGTACTCGCCGAACCCGGCGACGCCACCGCCGAGTGCCGCGATCTTCCTGGCCGCGGCGCGGACGTCCTCCCAGGTGGCCGGCGGGGTGTCCGGGTCGAGCGGCCTCGGTGAAGAGTTTGCGGTTGATCAGCAGGCCCATCCGGTAGTTGCTGGTGGGCAGGCCGTAGAGCTTGCCGTCCTGCTTGAGGGAGCCGAGGACGTCGGGGTCGATGTCCTTCAGCAGCGGGACGGTCCGGTCGTTGACGTAGGCGCTGATGTCCTGGGCGCCGTCGCTGTCGAGGACCTGCGCCAGGTCGGTGAAGTAGGTGTAGAACACATCGGGCTGGGACTTGGCCTTGAGCATCGCGGTGAAGCGGGGCGGCTCCAGGCACTGGCCCGGGGTGGACCGGCCCTGGACGGTGACGTTGGGGTAGGTCTTGTTGAACTCCTTGACGTCCTCGTTCCACTCCTTCAGCTCGGCCGCCTTCGCCGCCGGGGGCATGCAGTCGATGGTGATGGTCACTTTGGTCTTGGGGTCCAGCGGCGCGGCGGGATCCGAATTCGCGCTGTTCCCCGAACCGTTGTCGTCGCCGTCGTTGCTGCTGCTCGTGCCGCAGGCGGCGAGCGCCGTCAGCGTGAGAGCGGAGACGAGGGTGACCGCGCCGGCGCGGCGGGTGCGGCGGAACCGAGCTGTTCTCATGGGTGGTCCCCCTTGGGCATGAACGTGGAAGGCGCCCCCTCGCCGAGGCGTGTGGGGCGCCGCACACTCAACCACCGTCGACAAGTGGCCGCAATATCCCGCGCGGATTTCGTAATTGTTTAACAGAGGTGTGTGCAGAGCCGGATCGGTGACCGGCACCGCAGGGCAAGTGAGGGACGGGGAGACACATCTGGCACGATGCCCTTGACACGACGCGTGCGGGTGACGGGCCCTCGTCGCAGGTGCCGTTCAGTCCCTCGGGGCCTGCGCGGTCGAGCCGCGGACCACCAGTTCCGGCTCGAACAGCAGCTCTCCGGGCGGCACTTCGCCGCCCTGGATCTGGGCGCACAACAGGTCAACGGCGGCCCGGCCCATGGCCTCGATGGGCTGACGCACGGTCGTCAGCGGGGGCTCGATGCAGTTCATGAACGCCGAGTCGTCGAAGCCGACGACGGACACCTGTCCGGGCACCGCGAGACCCCGGCGCCGGGCGGCCCGGATCGCGCCGAGGGCGAGGGGGTCGCTGGCGCAGATGATGCCGGTGACACCGCGTTCCAGCAGGCGGGTGGTGGCGGCCTGGCCGCCCTCCAGGGAGAACATCGAGCGTTCCACCCGGTCGTCGGGCAGGGTGGTGCCGGCGCCTCGGCGGCGGCGCGGGCGGCGGTGAGCTTGCGCCCGGAGGGGACGTGGTCGCCGGGGCCGAGGACCAGACCGATGCGCTCGTGGCCCAGCAGGGACAGGTGGCGCCAGGCCTGCTCGACAGCGACGGCGTCGTCGCAGGAGACGCAGGGGAAGTCCAGTTCCGCTATGGCGGCGTTGATCAGCACGACCGGGATCTTCCGTTCGGCGAGCTGGTGGTAGTGGTCGTGCGGGGCGTCGGCCTGGGCGAACAGTCCGCCGGCGAACACCACCCCGGAGACGTGCTGCTGGAGCAGCAGCTCGACGTAGTCGGCCTCGGACACGCCGCCCTTGGTCTGGGTGCACAGCACCGGGGTCAGCCCCTGCTGGGCCAGCGCCGCGCCGATGACCTCGGCGAACAACGGGAAGATCGGGTTCTGCAGTTCGGGCAGGACCAGGCCCACCAGGCGGGCGCGTTCGCCGCGCAGCTGGGTGGGGCGCTCGTAGCCGAGCACGTCCAGCGCGGTCAGCACGGACTGCCGGGTGGCGTCCGAGACCCCGGGCTTGCCGTTGAGGACCCGGCTGACCGTGGCCTCGCTGACCCCAACCTTCTTGGCTACCTGAGCAAGTCGTCGCGTCATGAGCGCAAGGCTAGCGCAAGCAACGCAAGCGATTTGCGTGAATCTCGGGTGTCCGGGACGCCCTGGGCGCTGCCCTGCGGTTGCGGCCCTGCGCGCGTGATGCCGTCGCGACCGTGGTCCTCCGCCCGGAGACCCCTTGCCTGCCCGCCCTCCCCGTTTCACCCCGTGAAGGGCCTCGAACAGCGACTTTCATGGCGACTGTCGGGAAAAGCAAGCCGGCGGGCAAGCGGCGCAAGCGGTTTGCGCGGCAACCGCGCCCGTTACCGGGACCGTTGACAAACCTGGGACTCGCTAGAAACCTGTGCCGTAGTTTCCGCAAAGAATCGACCGTCCGACTCAAATTGCGTGCACGGCCGGTGTTCGCGCTCTCGGGTCGCCCCCTGCGGGGGCGTCCCGCTCCTCTCCTCCCCGCACCTTCGCCGCCGGTCTGCCGCGCCCTTCGCCGTGCCACCGATCGAACAGAGGACCTCATGAGATGGAGACCACCAAGCCGTCGGCCCCTGACCGGCGTCGTCATCGCCGGGCTCGTCACGACGGGACTGCTGCCGCTCACTTCCGCCTCCCCCGCCCAGGCCGCGCCGGCCGCCGCTGACGTCAACCTGGCCCTCGGCCGCCCGGCCACCGCCGGCGGCTCCCACACCGAGTACCCGGCGTCCCGCGCCACCGACGGCGCCCAGGCCTCCTACTGGGAAGGCCCCGCGGGCTCCTTCCCGCAGTGGGTGCAGGTCGACCTCGGCGCGGCCCGCGACGTGGACCGGGTCGTACTGAAACTCCCCACGGGCTGGGAGAGCCGCAACCAGACCCTCTCCCTCCAGGGCAGCACCGACGGCTCCGGGTTCGGCACCCTCGCCGCCTCGGCGGTCCGGGTGTTCGACCCGGCGCAGGCCAACACCGTGTCTATCGCGCTGGCCTCCCCCGCCGATGTCCGGTACGTCCGCGTCAGCGTCTCCGGCAACACCGGCTGGAACGCCGCCCAGCTCTCCGAACTGGAGGTGTACGGCGAGGACGGCGACACCGAGCCGCCGCCGGCCGGCACCAACCTGGCCCGCAACAAGCCCGTCGAGGCCACCTCGTCCGTGCAGAGCTACGTTGCCGCCAACGCCACCGACGACTCCACCGCCACCTACTGGGAGGCCGCCGGCCACCCCGCGGACCTCACCGTGAAGCTGGGTGCCGACGCCGATCTCAGTGCCGTGGTCGTCAAGCTCGACCCCGCCCCGGTGTGGGCCGCCCGCACCCAGGGCATCCAGGTCCTGGGCCGCCAGCAGTCGGCAAGCGGCTTCATCTCACTTGTCGCCGCGAAGAGCTATGCCTTCAGTCCGGCGAGCGGCAACACGGTGACCATCCCGGTCAGCGGTCGCTGGGCCGACGTACGCCTGCGGTTCTCCTCCAACACCGGCGCGCCCGGCGGTCAGGTCGCCGAGTTCCAGGTCGTCGGCACCGCGGCACCCGCCCCCGACCTGACGGTCACGACCCTGGACTGGACGCCCGCCGCGCCCAGCGAACGGGACCCGGTCACCGTCAGGGCCACCGTCCGCAACGCCGGCACCGCACGCTCCGCCGCCACCACCGTGGAGGCGAGCGTCGAGGGCACGGTAGCGGGCAGCGGCGCCGTCCCGGCACTCGACCCGGGCGCCTCCGCCACCGTCGGCGTGGGCACCGGCACACGTCCGGCGGGCAGTTACGCCGTGTCGGCCGTCGTCGACCCGCGTGGCACCGTCGCCGAACTGGACGACTCCAACAACAGCCGTGCCGCCGCGAACCGGCTGGTCGTCGCCCGGGCCCCCGGACCGGACCTGGAGGTGCGCTCCATCAGCACCAGTCCGGCCAACCCGGCCGTCGGCGCTCCCGTCACCTTCACCGTCGCCGTGCACAACCGCGGGACCACCGCGCGCCCGCCGGTTCGGTGACCCGGGTCCAGGCGGGCTCGACCACCCTGAACGGCACCACGGGCCAGGTGGCTCCGGACGCCACGGTGAACGTGCCGATCAGCGGCACCTGGACGGCGACCGCCGGCGGAGCCACCCTCACCGCGACCGCCGACGCCACGGGGGTCGTCACCGAGACCGACGAGAACAACAACGTGCTCGCGAAGTCCCTGGTCGTCGGGCGCGGCGCCGCCGTCCCCCACACCGAGTACGAGGCGGAGGCGGGCCGCTACTCGGGCACGCTGCTGACGGCCGACGCCAAGCGGACCTTCGGGCACACGAACTTCGCCACCGAGTCCTCGGGGCGCAAGTCGGTCCGCCTCAGCTCCACCGGCCAGTACGTGGAGTTCACCTCCACCAACGCGGCCAACTCCATCGTGGTGCGCAACTCCGTCCCGGACTCCGCCACCGGCGGCGGCGCGGACGCCACGATCAGCCTCTACGCCGACGGCAGCTTCGTGCGGAAGCTGACCCTGTCGTCGAAGCACAGCTGGCTGTACGGCAGCACCGACGACCCCGAGGGGCTGACCAACCGGCCCGGCGGCGACGCCCGGCGCCTGTTCGACGAGTCCCACGCGCTGCTGTCGCAGACGTATCCGGCGGGCACCACGTTCCGCCTCCAGCGGGACGCGGGCGACTCCGCCGCCTTCCAGATCATCGACCTGGTCGACCTGGAGCAGGTGGCGCCCCCGGCCGCGAAGCCGGCCGCCTGCACCTCGATCACCGAGTACGGTGCCGTCCCCAACGACGGGCTCGACGACACCGACGCCCTCCAGCGCGCGGTCACCGCGGACCAGAACGGTCAGATCACCTGCGTGTGGATCCCGGCCGGGCAGTGGCGGCAGGAACAGAAGATCCTCACCGACGACCCGCTCAACCGCGGCCAGTTCAACCAGGTGGGCATCCGGGACGTCACCGTCCGCGGCGCCGGCATGTGGCACTCCCAGCTGTACACGCTGACCCCGCCGCACGAGGCGGGCGGCATCAACCACCCGCACGAGGGCAACTTCGGTTTCGACATCGACCACAACACGCAGATCTCCGGCATCGCCATCTTCGGCTCGGGCACCATCCGCGGCGGCGACGGCAACCACGAGGGCGGCGTCGGCCTCAACGGCCGCTTCGGCAAGGGCACGAAGATCACCAACGTATGGATCGAGCACGCCAACGTCGGCGTGTGGGCCGGCCGGGACTACTCCAACATCCCCGAACTGTGGGGCCCCGGTGACGGGCTGGAGTTCACCGGCGTCCGTATCCGCAACACATACGCCGACGGCGTCAACTTCGCCAACGGCACCCGCAACTCCACCGTCTACAACTCCTCCTTCCGCAACACCGGCGACGACGCGCTCGCGGTCTGGGCCAGCAAGTACGTGAAGGACACCGCGGTGGACGTCGGCCACGACAACCGCTTCCGCAACAACACCGTCCAACTACCCTGGCGGGCCAACGGAATCGCGGTGTACGGCGGGTACGGAAACACGATCGAGAACAACGTCATCGCCGACACCATGAACTACCCGGGCATCATGCTGGCCACCGACCACGATCCGCTGCCCTTCTCCGGGCAGACCCTGATCGCGGGCAACGCCCTGCACCGCACGGGCGGCGCGTTCTGGAGCGAGGCGCAGGAGTTCGGCGCCATCACCCTCTTCGCGCAGGGCCAGGACATCCCGGGCGTCACCATCCGGGACACCGAGATCCACGACTCGACCTACGACGGCATCCAGTTCAAGACGGGCGGCGGCGCGATGCCGGGCGTGAAGATCACCGACGTCCGCATCGACCGGTCCACCAACGGCTCGGGCATCCTCGCGATGAGCGGCGCCCGAGGCAGCGCCACCCTGTCCAACGTCACGATCACCGGCTCGGCCCAGGGCGACGTACTCATCGAACCGGGCTCACAGTTCACGATCACCGGCACGCCGAACGGCGCGTCGGCGGCGGCCCGGCGAAGCGTCTACTGACACCGAGCCGCTCCCTGGTGACAGGGGTCGGCCGGTCCCTCCCCCACACCGCGCCCGGTGCCGGACTTCCGGCACCGGGCGCGGCCTGCGTGATCACGGGACCCGCGAGGTGGGCGCCGTAGAAGCGGCTCAGGTCGGTGGAGACGCGTACGACCACACCGGGCGGCAGCAGGACGAAGACGGCTCGGGCGGCGGGCAGCAGGTCGGCGCCGACGACGGCACCACCTGCGCACGCCATTCTGCGTCATTGCGTCACTGCGTCACTGCGTCACTGCGTCCTGCAGCCTTCTGAGCTGCGGCTACTTACCCGGCCGGTGCACGCCGAAGGCCCTGGGGAAGCCCACCGGGCCGCGGGCGTCGCAGTCGGTCAGTTCAGGGAGACGACTCGTCGGTGGTGACCTGTCCACCGCGCCGCGGGGGTAGGCGCCCCGCGCGGCACGGACGGCCCACTGCTCCGGACGCGGTCGGTCGGGGCGTCGCCGGTGAGCGCGGCGACGACGTGCCGCGAGGAAGCCCAGCAGCCCTGATCGACGCACACCCGTCCCCCGGCACCGGGACTACGCGGCTACCGGCTGCCCACCCCGGGGCCCGCCGCGGGCTTGGCCCGTGACAGCGGTGACGCCGGGGCCCACCGCGCCTACGCCTACGCCCACGGGGTACGGGACTTCGCCGCTGCTCGCCACCGAAGACCGGACGGTATCGCCCGGTTCAGCCGCGTGGTCGAGTCCGTCGTCCTCGCCCGTGCCGCCGAGGCCCCCCCGGCTGCCGACGAGATCCGCGCCACCGCACGGGCGGCGCTGTCGCCTGCCCGTGCGGAGTGGCGGAAGGAGGACGGGTCGGACTCGGGTCCGGATCAGACCCGCCGCTGCGGAGGGCCGCTCGTCAACGGGTCACCGTCCACTTCTGGTTGACGGCTCCGGTGCAGGTCCAGATGTGTAGCCGGGTGCCGTTGGCGGAGCTGCCGCCGGACGCGTCCAGGCACTTGTCGGCCTGCGGGTTGACGATGTCCCGCGCGGCGGGGACGCCACTGCTGGGCGGCCGTGCCGTTGCAGTCCCAGAGCTGGACGAGGGTGCCGTCGGCCGTGCCGCCGGAGGCCACGTCCAGGCATTTGCCGAGCGCGCGGATCGTGCCGTCGCCGCCGACGGTCCACTGCTGGGCGGCGGTGCCGTTGCAGTCGTAGAGCTGTACCGGCGTGCCGTTGGCGCTGTTGGCCCCGGCCACGTCGACGCACTTGCCGCCGACGCCGGTGATCGGGCCGCTGCCGCCCGGCTGGCCGGTGTCGGTGCTGACACGGACGTAGTCGACCAGGAGCTGCTGGGGGAAGACGGTGCTGCCGTCGGGGTCGCCGGGCCAGTAACCGCCGACGGCCAGGTTGAGGACGAGGAAGAAGGGCTTGTCGAAGACCCACTGCCGGCCGCCCAGGTCGGCGGGGGTGCGCCGCTGGTAGACCGTGCCGTCGACGGACCAGGTGATCGCGTTCGGGCTCCAGTCGACGGCGAAGGTGTGGAAGGCGTCGGCGAAGGCCTGTCCGCCGGGGAGCGTGTATCCGGCGCCGATGCCGCCGGAGCCGGAGTAGCCGGGCCCGTGCAGGGTGCCGTGCACGGTGGACGGCTCGAAGCCCACGTTCTCCATGACGTCGATCTCGCCCGAGTTGGGCCAGCCGACCTGGCCGATGTCGTTGCCGAGCATCCAGAACGCGGGCCACATGCCCTGCCCGCGCGGAACCTTCATCCGGGCCTCGACACGCCCGTACGTCGTGGTGAACCTGCCTGCCGTGTTCAGCCGGGCGGAGGTGTACTCGCACCGGCCGTACCAGCACTGGTAGTTGCCCGGGTTCTCACGGCGGGCGGTGATCACCAGGTGACCCTGTCCGTCCAGGGCCGCGTTGCGGTTGCCGGCCGTGTAGTACTGCCGCTCGTGGTTGTTGACGTTGTCGCCGGTCTCGGTCTGCCACTTGGCGGCGTCCACGGCGGCGCCCGCGGGCCCGTCGAACTCGTCGGAGAAGGTGACGGCTGCGCCCGGGCTTCGGCGACGGCGGGTGCGGCGGCCGCCCGCGCGGACGGGGACGCGCCCTGCGCGAGCCCGGTGGACAGTGACGCGAAGGCGAGGAGTGGTGCGAGCGACCACAGCAGGCGCCGGGAAAAGCGCGGGGAGTCCATGACTCTCCCTTCATCGGGCATGACACGGAGACCGGCGAGCGAGCATGCACATGCCAACAAGGACAGGCGGGCAGTGGGTGCGGACAGGTTCAGCCGGTCGGCGCAGCATGGGGCGGTGGGGGGCTGCTTAGTTCACTAGCTGATTTAAGAAGTGAGCAATGCCCATGTCAAGAGTTTGGTATGGACCACGCCGAGGAGGCGGCGCCCGACCGCGCCGATGCCTCCCGAGTACGATGATCGACAGCTCGGAACCAACCGGTCACCGCTGCCAGGGGGTTGCCATGCCACACGGACGGGTGCTCGCCGTGTCCGCGGTGGCGACGGCGGCACTCCTGGCGTTCCACCGGACACTGCCCCGCTTCATGGGCGGGCTGGGCAGTCTGCTGGAGTCGTTCCTGCCGTGGCTCGGTCTGGTGGTCGTGACGCTGCTCGGCCTGGCGCTGCTGCGCCGGTCCGCCGCGGCGCTGGTGGCCCTGCTCCTGCCGGCGGCTCTGTGGACGCACCTCTACGGCGGGCTGTTGCTGCCCCGGCCGGCGCCGGGCCCGCGTGACCTGGTCGTGGTGCAGCACAACGTCAGCGACGAGAACGGCGACCCCGCGGGTACGGCCCGCGCCCTGGCCGACGTCGAGCCCGACCTCATCGCCCTCGAGGAACTGGTGCCCTCGGCACTGCCGGTCTACGAGCGGACGCTCGCCGCGCGATACCCGTACCGGAGCGTTCATGGCACCGTCGGACTCTGGTCGAAGCATCCGCTCACCGAAGCGGGGCCGTTGGACATCAAACCCCGGGCAATCACGCAGGACTGGAGTCGTGCGCTGCGGGCGGTGGTCCGCACACCGCACGGCGAGATCGCGGTGTACGTCGCGCACCTGCCCTCGGTCCGCGTGCGGGCGAGCGGCCTGGCCTCCTCGTGGCGGGACGAGAGCGCCGGTCTGCTGGGACGGGCCGTCGAGGCGGAGGCACGGAGGACGGTGATCCTGCTGGGGGACCTCAACGGCACCGTGGACGACCGGGGGTTGGAGCCTGTGACCTCACGGATGAGATCGGCGGAAAGGGGTTTCGCCTTCACGTTCCCCGCCTCCTTCCCACTGGCGCGGATCGACCAGGTGATGGCCCGATCGGCGCGGGTGAGCCACCTGCGCACCCTGCCGGCCACCGGTAGCGACCACCTTCCCGTCGCCGCCCTGATCAGCCCGGAGGGCGGACCGGCAGGCCGCTGAGGGCACCCGCTGGAGAGGGTGGGGGAGGGTGCGGAGAACTTCCGGCGTGGCCGGGTGTGGGCGCCCCTGCTGGGTGTGCGAGGTCGGGCAGGTGCGCCACCCGTCCGTCGCAGCAGGACAGGGGAACGCGCGCAGCGGCTGCGTCCAGCGGGCCGGGGACGCGCCCGTCTCGCAACAGGCGCCCGCCAGCCCCCCGGTGACGGCCGTGACGGTGTCCGCTGGCGGCGGTGACGGTGCCCGGCGCGGGCGGTGACGGTCAGGGCCGGCGGTGACGGTCAGGGCCGGCGGTGACGGTCAGGGCCGGCGGGCTGTTCGGCCGCCGGCCCTCCGGTCAGCCGAGTCCGAGGACCTTCATGGCCTGGTCGGCCATGCGCCGCTCGCCGAGGGCGTTGGGGTGGACCGGGACGACGCTGTTGCCGAAGACGAGGGGTTCGATCCACCGGGTGCCCACGGGCTTGCACGCGTCGTGGCCGTCGGACACCCGGCTGAAGTCGACGTAGACGGAGCCGGTTTCCTCCGCGGCCCGCCGGACGACGGCGTTGAGGTGGGCCTGGATGCCGCGCAGGTAGGGCACGTCGCCGGAGGCGATCGGCAGTTTCACGAAGCAGGACGGATCGGCGGTGGCGGGTGTGATCCAGGGGTAACCCAGCACCGCCACACGGGCGTTGGGGGCCTTGGCGCGGACGCTGCCGAGGGCGGCCTTGAGCGCGGGATAGGTGCTCGCGTCGATCTCGTCGTCGAAGCTCGTGCCGTTGGAGTCCTTGCAGGGGCTGCCCCGGCCGCCGCTGAGGACACCCGCGGCGGCGCAGGCCGTCACGGCGTTGATGAAGGTTCCGTTGTCGTTGCCGCCGATGGTCAGCGTGACCAGGTCGGTGCCCGCGTCGAGGGCGTTCACCTGGGGGGCCACGCCCGGGTACTGGGACTGGGTGAAGTCCTTGGTCTGGGCGGCGCCGCAGGTCACGTCCTTGAGGCGGGCACCGGTCCTGGAGGCGATGACGTGCGGGTAGTTGACCGTGGATCGCAGACACAGCAGGTTCGTGAGGTCCACGGGAAGGACCCCCGAACCGGCGCTGTAGCTGTCACCGAGGGCCGCGTAGTCGAGGGGTGTGGCGGCCTGTGCGGGGGCCCCGGTGAGGCTGAGTGCCAGCGCACCGACCGCTGCGAGTGACGCGGTCATGACATGGCGCAGGGCGGACTTCGGCATGTGCTCTCGATTCTCGGGAGTTCGGACGCGACGGAAACGGGCACAGCGATGCCCGGCAGGCGTACGGGACGCGAGGATTCAGCGGCTCGAGCGGAGGAAGGGTGCCGGCGGCCCGTACGTGCGCACGAACGCACGCCGACGACCGTGAAGTGGGGTTGCACGGTTACCTGGTGGTTCTACCCATAGGTAATGTGCAGGCGCCCGACAGCCGAGTCAACATAGTTGACCGAAGTTCTTGAACCGCCTACCAAACCCTTCCCTCAACCGCTTCCTCAAGCTGTTCCTCGCCCGATTGCCGACCGCCGAGCAGCCCGTGCTCCGGCAGCCCGTGCTCCGGCCGTGCTCCGGCCGTGGTGTGACTGTGGTGTGACTGTGCCGCGGAACACCGCGGGCGGCGCTCCGCCCGGTGGCGCTTTCGTGCCGTCGAAGCCGGCGACGGCCCACGCGCCGGGTCGGCACCGCCTATCCTGGCGCGATGTTGCAGACGGGATCCGCCGCGACGACACGCGAGGCCATCCACTCCGCCGCCACCCGACTGTTCCAGCAGCGGGGTTTCGCCAGGACCACCGTCCGACAGATCGCCGCGGAGGCCGACACCGACCCCGCCCTGGTGATCCGCCACTTCAAGAGCAAGGAACTCCTGTTCCTGGAGACTATGCACCTGACGATCGACGACGAACCCCTCCTCGACGTGCCGCTGGAGCGGTTGGGCGAACGGCTCGTCGAACTCCTCGTCGGCCTCGACGGCTCCGCCAGGGGCATCTTCCTGGCCCTGGTGCGTGGCAGCAACGAGCCGCAGATCCAGGAGCGTCTGCAGGCCACGCACGAACAGGTCCTCGTCCGGCCGTTGCGCGGCCGCATCTCCGGACCCGACTCCGACGTCCGCGCGCGCCTCGCGGCCGCCCTGGCCGCGGGCCTCCTGCACACCCTGTGGGTCGCCCGGGACGAAGCCCTCCTGCGTACCGACCGCGCGGAACTGATCTCGCGTTACGGCGCCCTGCTCCAGGCGGTCCTCACTCCCACCGACACCTGACCGCAGGCGTAGGGCAGGCACGCCGGGACGTGGTACCGGGCCGGCACGGGTCACGGCGTTGCCGTCGCCCGCATGGACGGTGATCGCCGGGCGGCTCGCCCCCCGGCACCACGCCATCGCGACCACCGACCGGCACCACACCATCACCCCCACCGACCAGCGGCACGCCATCACCCCCACCGGCCGGCACGCCATCGCCCCCACGGCCCGACGCCACGCCATCGCCCCCACCGGCCGGCACCCCACCATCACGATCACCCCCACCCCCCGGCTCCTCGCCGTACGCGGCCGACTCGGCGAACAGGCCGAGGAATTCCAGCAGGGCGGCGCGCAGGGGGCGGGTCCGGTCGTCCCAGGGGTGGTAGCTCTCGTGCACGGCCAGGGTCCGGGGGGGGTGCGGCAGGACCGCCGCGATGAAGAGCATGGCCGCAGGCGTGGCGCTGTACAGGGACCCCTGGTGCAGCACGGACATGTCCAGCATGCCCAGCGCCTCGGCCTGCCGGCGCGGGTCCTCGTCGAGGAGGTGGACCAGGTGGGCCGGGGTGTCCTCGGCCGGCCCGTAGGCATGCGCCAGACTCGCCCAGTCCGTGTTCTCCAGCAGTTCGACGACACCGGGCGTGCGCGCGAGTCCGGCCGTCCCGCCACGCTGTTCGTCATCCGCGATCATCATCCGGACACCATGCCGCGCGGCACTGACAACGACGCCCGGGCACCCCGCCCGCCCCGGTCTTACGGAGTGATGACGTGCCGGGCGGGTCACGGCGCGCGGCGGGTTCGCGGTCCTAGCGTGGGTGTATGCGTGTACTGGTCACCGGCGGTGCCGGGTTCATCGGGTCCCATGTGGTCGACGCCCTGCGGGCGCGCGGACACGAACCGCTCGTGTTCGACGTGAGGGAGGACCCTGCCGCGGACGTCCGCGATCCGGCGGCCGTGGTCGGCGCCCTCGCCGGTGTCGACGCCGTCTGTCATCAGGCGGCGATGGTCGGTCTCGGCAACGGGGTCGCCGACGCGGCGGAGTACGTCTCCCGCAACGACCTGGGGACGGCCGTGCTGCTCGCCGCCATGGCCGGCGCGGGCGTACCGCGTCTCGTACTGGCCGGGTCGATGGTCGTGTACGGCGAGGGGCGCTACGAGTGCGCGCGCCACGGTGTCGTGCGGCCGGGTCCACGGGCCGTCGCCGACCTCGACGCGGGCCGGTACGAGCCGCTCTGCCCATCCTGCGGGCGGGACCTCTCCCCCGGCCTGGTCGGCGAGGACGCCCCGCCCGATCCGCGCAACGTGTACGCGACGACCAAGCTCGCGCAGGAGCACCTGGCCGCCGCGTGGGCGCGCTCCACCGGCGGTTCGGCGGTGTCGCTGCGCTACCACAACGTGTACGGGCCGGGGATGCCCCGCGACACCCCGTACGCCGGTGTGGCCTCCTTCTTCCGTTCCGCGCTCGCCCGGGGCGAGGCTCCGCGCGTCTTCGAGGACGGCCGGCAGCGGCGGGACTTCGTGCACGTGCGGGACGTGGCCACGGCGAACCTGGCCGCGCTGGAGGCGCGGAACCGGGCCGGCGTGCTGACGGCGTACAACACCGGCAGCGGCGAGCCGCACACGGTGGGCGAGATGGCCCGTGCGCTGGCCGCCGCCCACGGCGGTCCCGAACCCGTGGTCACCGGCGGGTACCGGCTGGGCGACGTGCGGCACATCACCGCGGACTCCGCGCGGCTGCGGGCCGAGCTGGGCTGGCGGCCGCAGGTCGGATTCGGGGAAGGGATGCGGGAGTTCGCGCTGGCAGGGCTCCGGGAGGCCTGAGCCGCCCGGGGGGCCCGGCCGTTCACGGCACCGCGGGCAGCGTCACCTCGAAGCGGCATCCGCCCGGGATGTTGCGTACGGTGGCGCGCCCCTGGTGCGCTTCCACGATGCCCCGGACGATGGCCAGGCCCAGACCCGCGCCGGCCGGCGGGGTGCGCGCGTGCGTGCCGCGCCAGCCGGTGTCGAAGACGCGCGCCAGGTCCTCCTCGGGGATGCCGCCGCAGCCGTCGGTCACGGACACCACCACCCCCTCCGCCGAGCGTTGGGCGGCCACCGCGACCGTGCCGTCGGCCGGGGTCCGCCGGATCGCGTTCACCAGGAGGTTGCCCAGGACGCGGCTCATCTCCTTGCCGTCGACCTCCACCGGCACCGGCTCCACGGCGTGGCCGACGAGACGTACCCCGTGCTGGCGGGCGAGGGCGTCGGCGCCCGCGAGGGCGTCGCCGACGAGGTCGTAGAGGGACATCCGGGAGGGGGTGAGCGGGAGGGTGCCGGCGTGGATGCGGGAGAGTTCGAAGAGGTCGCCGACCATCTCGTTGAGGCGTTCGACCTCGGTGCGGATCTGCCTCAGGTAGCGGCCGGGGTCGGCGGCGACCCCGTCCTCCAGCGCCTCCGACATGGCGCGCAGACCCGCGAGGGGGGTGCGCAGGTCGTGGGAGATCCAGGCGACCAGTTCACGCCGGGAGGTCTCCAACGCCCTTTCGCGGTCGCGGGATTCGGCGAGTCGGGCGCTGGTCGACGCCAATTCACGGCTCAGGGCGTTCAGTTCGGCGGTCGTCGGTCCCGCCGGGACGGCGAAGGCGCCGCCGTCGCCGAAGGAGCGGGCCGCGAAGGCGAGTTCGCGGCTGCGCGCGACGACCCAGCGGCCGAGGAGCAGCGCGGTCGCGAGGGAGACCACGGCCGCCATCGCCACCACGGTCGTCACCACGGTGAGGTCGTGCGGGGACAGGAACATCGCCCACGCGACGGCGAGGGTGCCCGCGAGCATCGCGACCACCCCCACCGCGGCGACCACGGCGAGCGAGGCGGTGAGCGAGCGACGCCGGATCGGGCGCAGCACGGCCGCTCCGACCAGCCCGGAGGCGGCGGCACCGGCGAAGGCGTACAGGGCGATGAGAAGGGTGTCGCGCATGGTCAGCCGGCCTCCTGGCCCCGGGGGTCGAACCGGTAGCCCACGCCCCACACCGTCTGGATCAGGCAAGGGCGTGCCGGGTCGTCCTCCACCTTGCCGCGCAGTCTGCGGACGTGGACGGTGACGGTGGACAGGTCGCCGAAGTCCCAGCCCCACACCTGCCGCATCAGGTCCTCGCGGCCGAACGCCCTTCCCGGATGCCGCAGGAAGAACGCGAGGAGGTCGAACTCGCGGAGGGTGAGCGCGAGTTCGGTGCCGCTCTTGGTGGCGCGGCGGGCGGCGGGGTCGACCGTCAGGCCGGCCGCGCTCAGCGGGGGCGTCACGGTGGCGGGCCGCGCGCGGCGCAGCACGGACTCCACCCGCAGGACCAGTTCGCGGGGGCTGAAGGGCTTGGTGACGTAGTCGTCGGCGCCCACCTCCAGGCCGAGGATGCGGTCGTCCTCGTCGCCCCGGGCGGTGAGCATGACGACCGGGACGGGCCCGTGGCCGCGCAGCCTGCGGCAGACCTCCAGGCCGTCCATGCCGGGCAGCATCAGGTCCAGCACCACCAGGTCCGGCCAGTGGGCGGCGGCGCGGGCCAGGGCGGTGGGGCCGTCGTCGGCCCGGTCGACGGTGTAACCGGCCCGGTCGAGGTAGCCGGTGACGACCTCGGCGACCGTGGGGTCGTCGTCGACGACCAGGACGCGGGCGGCGGTGCCCGGCCGGGGCCCGGCGGTGGGCCCTGCCTGCGGGGACTCGAACGGCTGCTGCATGCCCTCAGCCTCGCACCACCGCGTCGCCGACGGGGGCCGAGGGCGTGCCGCCGGCATCGACGTCCGCGTTTCGTAAGGAGCCGAAGTCCGTTTTGCCCGGTTCACGTTCGTAGGGTGAACGGCGTGACCATCTCACCATCGCCGCAGGGCGGCGTCGATGTCGTCCTCCCCTGTCTCGACGAGGCCGACGCCCTGCCCTGGGTCCTGGCCAGGATCCCGGCCGGCTGGCGCGCGCTCGTCGTCGACAACGGCTCCACCGACGGTTCGGCGGAGATCGCCCGGGGGCTCGGCGCGACCGTCGTCCATGAGCCGCGCCGGGGCTTCGGCGCGGCCTGCCATGCCGGGCTGACCGCCGCCACCGCCGACGTGGTGTGCTTCTGCGACTGCGACGCCTCGCTCGATCCGGCCCTGCTGGAGCCGTTCGTGCAGGAGGTGCGCGCGGGCGAGGCCGATCTGGTGCTCGGCCGGCGGCGCCCGCACGGCCGCGGCAGCTGGCCCGCGCACGCCCGGGCCGGCAATGTCGCCCTGGCCCGCCTGCTGCGCCGCCGCACCGGTCTGCCCCTGCACGACCTGGGCCCGCTGCGGGCCGCCCGCCGCGAGGCGCTGCTCGGCCTCGGCCTGACCGACCGGCGCAGCGGCTATCCGCTGGAGATGGTGGTGCGCGCGGCCGACGCGGGCTGGCGGATCACCGAGCACGACGTCCCCTACCTCCCCCGCACCGGCGCCTCGAAGGTCACGGGCACCTGGCGCGGCACCTGGCAGGCGGTACGGGACATGAGCCGCGTCCTCAACGACGTTCCCGCCCGCGAAGGGATCCCACGGTGAACACGCCGACGCCGGTGACCACGCTCCTCGTCATCGCCAAGGAGCCGCTGCCGGCCGGGTCAAGACACGGCTCACCCCTCCCTTCACCCCGGGTGAGGCGGCGGCGCTCGCGGCGGCCTCCCTCGCGGACACCCTCGCCGCCGTGGCCGCCGCTCCGGCCGCCCGGCGGCTCCTCGTGCTGGACGGCGCGCCCGGACCGTGGCTGCCGCCCGGCTTCGACGTCGTGCCGCAGTGCGCGGGAGGCCTCGACGAACGGCTGGCGGACGCCTTCGCCCGCTGCGACGGGCCCGCGCTGCTCATCGGCATGGACACCCCGCAGGTGACGCCGGAGCTGCTGACGGTGGACTTCACCGGCTGCGACGCCTGGTTCGGGCCCGCCGAGGACGGCGGCTTCTGGGCCCTGGGGCTCGCCGAGCCGGATCCCGCGCTGCTGCGGGGCGTGCCCATGTCGACACCGTTCACCGGGGCCGTCCAGCGGGAGCGACTCGTCGCCGCCGGGCTGCGGGTGGGTGATCTGCCGCGCCTGCGGGACGTCGACGACGCCTGCGACGCCCGCGCCGTCGCCGCGCTGGCCCCGCACGGCCGGTTCGCCGCCCGGCTGGCCCGGTCCGAGGCGGCGCACCGATGAGGACGCGGGAGGCGACCGCCGTCCCCTGGGCCGCCGCCGACCCGTACTCCACCGCCCTGCGGGCCGGTCGCGGCCCGCTGTTCCTGCGCCGCGCGGACGGCTGGCTGCTGCCCCTGGAGGTGGAGCGCTGGTGCGCGCGACCCGACCGGGTGGACCTGGACGTACTGGACCGGTGCGAGGGCGCCGTGCTGGACGTCGGCTGCGGGCCGGGGCGGCTGGCGGCGGAACTCGCCGCCCGGGGCCGTACCGCGCTCGGGATCGATGTGAGCGAGGCGGCCGTCGAGCAGACCGTCCGGCTCGGCGGCCAGGCGTTGCGGCGCTCGGTCTTCGAGCCGCTGCCCGGCGAGGGCCGGTGGGGCACCGTCCTGCTCATGGACGGCAATGTCGGCATCGGCGGTGATCCGCGCGCTCTGCTGGACCGCTCGGCCCGGCTCCTCTCCCCCGGCGGGCTGCTCATCGCCGAGACCCTGCCGGTGGACGTCGACGAACGCGCCGAGGTGCAGGTCGTCGACGCCACCGAGGCCCGGGGAGGCACCGGTACCCCGTTCCCGTGGGCGCGGCTGGGCACCCCGGCCCTGTCCCGGTACGCGGACCGGGCGGGCTGGGGTGCCGTCGATCAGTGGGCGGCGGGCGGCCGTTGCTTCGTCGCCCTGCGCAGCCGCACCGCCAGCAGCAGGGCCGAGGCGCCGAAGAGCACGGCGGTGATCAGCAGCCAGCGGGCCGCGAAACCGTCCGCCGAGAGGCCGGTGGCCGAGCGGTAACGCCGGGCCACGCTCCCGCTGATCAGCGGGAACCACACCAGCAGAAGCAGTCCGGACAGGGCGGCCGGGACACGGACGTACGGGATCCACTCACCGCGGCCGGCCACACGCAGCCCTCGGACGAGAGCCCGGTCCGCACTCGCGTACAGGGGCAGCAGCACCAGGTCGTGCAACAGCGCCGCCCCCACGAACCACAGGGCCACGCCGAACCAGTCATCGGCGAGCAGCCGTACGCCCGCATAGCCGGCCAGCGCGAACGAGCAGGCTGTCAGGAGGAGGTGAAGGGGACTCCCGAGGGGGATCCGTCGTCGCCTCGGGCTCATCACAGGTCTCCGAACGTCATCCGGGCCACCCACTTGGTGTTGAGCACACCGGGCGCGGCGGGCACGATGACCCGTGCCGGGTGGCCGTGGTCGGGGGAGAGTTCCTCGCCGTTGACGTACAGGGCGAGCAGGGAGCGCGGATCGGCCACCTGGTTGGCGCGCAGGGCGGCGTGCCGGAAGGCTCCGCGCCGCTGGAGCGACTCGACGAACACGTCCGGCGGGTCGTCGTGGCCGACGAGGGCCGCGAGGTCGAGCAGCCGCACACCGCGCCACCACTGGTCGGACGTCGACCAGCCCTCGACGCAGGCGATGGGCAACGACGCGCTGTGCAGCGGGAGTCGCAGGAGGTCGTCCCGGCCGAGGCGGACGGTGCCCGTGCGGCCGGTGACGACGAGCCGCCACGCCTCCCGGCTCGTCTCGGCCGTGCGGATGCCCGCGTACCGGGCCGTCTTGTTGATCTGGAAGCCGTTGGGCCCGGTGCCCGGGTCCGGTCCGCCGCGCGGTGCGAGCAGGGCCGTGCGCCGCAGCAGCCCGTCGGCGCTCTGCCCGGCCGTCGTCAGGAACAGCAGCAGCGAGCCGCCGCCCACGAACGCCAGCGCGCCGCGCCGGGAGACGGTGGGGGTGTCGGGCCGGGGGGGAGACCAGCGTTCCCGGCTCGGCGGCCGGCTCCGTTTCGGCAACCGGTTCCCGCTCCTTCCGCAGGCCGCGCAGGTTGCGTACCGCAGCCGGTGTCTTCAGGGCGGCGTGGGCGGTGAACGCGGCGAAGAACACCCACGCGCCGTAGAAGTGCAACGGGTAGAAGGAGCCGGGGAACACGTACTCGAGCTGGACGTTGAGCACTCCCGTGACGAACTCGAACAGCGCTCCCCCGACCAGGAGCAGCAGGGAGACGCGCTCCAGGGCGTGCGCGAGCGAGCGGGCCGGCGGCAGCGCGAACAGCCTCGGCACCACGGACCACAGCTTGGCCAGCAGGACCGGGATCAGGGTGATGCCGAGGGTGACGTGGACGCCCTGGTTCAGCCGGTACAGCCAGTACGGGTTCGTCGGCCAGGCGAAGAGGTAGAAGCCGAGAATCCCCTTGTCCGGGGTCTTGTCGTTGACCGACGCCAGGTCCGGGTTGTAGGCCGCGTACGAGAGCAGGCCCGTCACGAACAGCACGGTGATGCCGACCAGCAGGACCAGCCCCAGCACCGAGGTGAACCAGGGGCCGCGCAGGGGACTGCGCCAGAAACCGGGCGCGGAGGGAAGCCGGGAATCGTCTCGCATGGCCCGACCGTAGGCCCGCGCAGCCCGGGGAACGGGCACGCGCCCATGACGAAACGCTGACGTCCGGCGCCGCGGGCGTCCCGGCGCGGGCCGCGCGGCCTAGCGTGCCGGTGTGACTCGCACCCCACGCTCCGCCGGGCCCGGCTCCCCCGACTCCGACCACGGCTCCGGATCCGGTCCCAGCGGCAACCGCCTCGATCTGTACGTCGTCGGCGCGGCCGTCGTGCTGGTGACCGCGGCCGTCCTGGTCGGCCGCCACATCCAGCACACCCGCCGCACCCTGTTCGTCGACTGGCCTCCGTTGCTGGCGAGTTGGGAACCCCACGTGGGCCCCGGCACTCCGGCGGCCATCCTGCCGGCGGCGGCCTGCGTGGCCTACGGCCCCACCGTGGCGGCCCGTCTGCCCTGGCGTGGGCTGCTCGCGGCGGCCTGGGGCACGGCGACGGTGTGGATCCTCTCGCTCGCCCTGATCGACGGCTGGCAGCGGGGCGTCGCCGGCCGGCTCACCACGCGCCACGAGTACCTCCGGGTCGTCGACCGCTTCCCCGACATCCCGGCCGCACTGCGCGATTTCAGCGGGCACATCCTCCTCGAGTCGCCCGACAACTGGCCCGCACACGTCGCCGGCCATCCCCCGGCCGCCACCCTCACCTTCGTCCTGCTCGACCGGGCCGGCCTGAGCGGTGGCGGCTGGGCCGGGGCCTGGTGCCTCACGGTCGGCGCGACGGCCTGTGTGGCGGTGCTGGTGGCGGTGCGGGCCCTGGCCGGCGAGGGGCTCGCGCGGCGGGCCGCCCCGTTCCTGGTGCTGGCCCCGGCGGCGGTGTGGATGGGCACCTCGGCCGACGCGTACTTCGCGGCCGTCGCCGCCTGGTCCGTGACCCTGCTGGCCCTCGCCGTCACCTGCCGGTCGCTCCGCCGCTCGATCGGATGGGCGGCGGGCTCCGGCCTCCTGTTCGGCCTGACCTGCTACCTCTCCTACGGCCTCACCCTGTTCGCCGTCGTCGGCGCGGCGGTGCTGCTGCTCGGCCGTCGGCGTGTCCGAGAGCGCCCCGCACTGCTGCTCGTGCCGCTGCTGGCCGGACTCGCGGTCGTGCCGACGGCGTTCACGCTGGCCGGGTTCGACTGGTGGGAGGCGTACCGCCTGCTCGTCACGCGCTACCACCAGGGGGCGGGCGGGGTCCGCCCGTACGGCTACTGGGTATGGGCCAACCTCGCCTGCACGGTCCTCATCATCGGCCTGGCGGCGACCGCGGGCCTGAGACGGGCCGGCGCGGTGCTGCTGCGGCACCCCGGAGCGGCTCTCACCACCCCCGGCGACCTGGACCGTCCCGCCACCGAGGCCCGACTCGTCCTGCTCACGGCCGCCGCGCTGCTCGCCCTGCTGGTCGCCGACCTGTCCGGCATGAGCAAGGCGGAGACGGAACGCATCTGGCTGCCGTTCGCGATGTGGCTGCTCCCGGCCTGCGCGTTCCTGTCCCGCCCGCGCGCCTGGCTGGGCGCCCAGGCGGTCCTGGCCCTGCTGCTCAACCACCTGCTCAGGACGGGCTGGTGACGACAGCTGGTGGCGCGGGCCAGGACACGCCGGCGAAGGCGGGGGAACGCGGCGTCGGTCAGGCGGTGGTGGCGGCGAGCAGACCGAGGGTGTCGATCACCCGGTTGGAGAAGCCCCACTCGTTGTCGTACCAGGCGACCACCTTGATGTGGCGGCCGTCGACGCGCGTGAGGGCCGAGTCGAAGATCGACGAAGCCGGGTTGCCCGTGATGTCGGCCGAGACGAGCGCGTCCTCCGAGTACTCGAGGACGCCCGCGAGGGGGCCCTCGGCGGCGGCACGGTAGGCCGCCAGCACGTCGTCACGGGTCACGTCGCGCGCCACGGTCGTGTTGAGTTCCACGATCGAGCCCACCGGGACGGGCACACGGATCGAGTCGCCCGAGAGCTTGCCCTCGAGGTTCGGCAGGACCAGCCCGATCGCCTTGGCGGCGCCCGTGGTGGTCGGCACGATGTTGACACCGGCGGCGCGGGCGCGGCGCGGGTCGCGGTGCGGACCGTCCTGGAGGTTCTGCTCCTGGGTGTACGCGTGCACGGTGGTCATGAAGCCGTGCTCGATGCCCGCGAGGTCGTCGAGGACCGCGGCCAGCGGTGCGAGCGCGTTGGTCGTGCAGGAGGCGTTCGAGACGATGGTGTGCAGGTCCGGGTCGTACGCGTCGGTGTTGACGCCGAACGCGAGCGTCACGTCGGCGCCGTCCGACGGCGCGCTGACGAGCACCTTCTTCGCACCCGCGTCCAGGTGGGCGCGCGCGGCCTTCGCCGACGTGAAGCGGCCGGTCGCCTCCAGGACGATGTCCACGCCGAGTGCGCCCCACGGCAGCTGCGCCGGCTCCCGCTCGGCGAGCACCTTGATGCGACGGCCGTCGACGACGAGGGTGTCGCCGTCGGCGCTCACCGGGCGGCCGAGGCGGCCGGCCGTCGAGTCGAAGGCGAGCAGCCGGGCGAGGGTGGCGGGCTCGGTGAGGTCGTTGACGGCGACGACCTCGAGGTCGGTGTCACGCTCCAGCAGCGCACGCAGCACGTTGCGTCCGATGCGGCCGAATCCGTTGATGGCGATGCGAGTCATGTGTGGTGTCCCTTCCGTTCGCCTCCCCAGGTTCGCGCGCTGTCCACGGCCGGGACAGCGGCGGGATCGCCACGGTTCGAAAGGATCGCGCCACGCGCGGGCGTGCGCTCGGTCGACGGGCCGGGACGGACTATTCGCCGTGGGTGAAGGTGCGCCGGTACTCGCTCGGGGTGGTGCCGAGGATGCGCTGGAAGTGCGTCCGCAGATTCGCGCCGGTGCCCAGGCCGACATCGGCGGCGATCTGCTCGACACCCCGTTCGGAGCGTTCCAGCAGTTCACGGGCCGCGTCGATACGGGCGCGCATCACCCACTGCATCGGCGTGTACCCGGTGTCCTCGACGAAACGCCGCGAGAAGGTACGGGGCGACACCGCCGCGTGCCGGGCGAGCACGGTGAGGGTGAGCGAGGCGCCGAGGCGGCGCAGCGCCCACTCACGGGTGGCGGCGAAGCGCTCGCCGAGCGGCTCGGGCACGCTGCGTGGCACGTACTGCGCCTGGCCGCCGCTGCGGTAGGGGGCCGCGACGAGGCGCCGGGCCGTGTGATTGGACGCGGCCACCCCGAGGTCGCCGCGCAGGACGTGCAGGCACAGGTCGATGCCGGAGGCGGCGCCGGCCGAGGTCAGCACGCTGCCCTCGTCGACGAAGAGGACGTTCTCGTCGACCCGTACCAGCGGGTGCCGGGCCGCCAGGGCCCGTGTGTAGTGCCAGTGCGTCGTGGCGCGCCTGCCGTCGAGGAGGCCGGTGGCGGCGAGCGCGAAGGCGCCCGTGGAGATGGCGGCGAGCCGGGCGCCGTGGCCGTGGGCGGCGATCAGCGCGTCGACGACGGCCCGCGGCGGGTCGTCGCGGTCGGGGAACCGGTAGCCGGGGATGAAGACGATGTCGGCCCATTCGAGGGCGTCGAGCCCGTCCGCGACGTGGTACGACAGTCCGTCTCCGCCGGTCACCAGCCCGGGTGCCGCACCGCAGACCCGTACCTCGTACGGCATGCTCGCGCGGGTCGTGAACACCTGCGCGGGGATGCCCACGTCCAGCGGTTTGGCCCCTTCCAGGACGAGGACGGCGACGCGACGGAGACGGGGGGCCTGCACGCCTGCCAGATTACCGGGCGACGATCACCGGGCCTCCCCATCGATACCGATTGGCCCGGAGGATCGTGGCCGGTTTCCGGGGCGGCGCCGGGCCGGACGCCGCTGACGGTCTCCTCCAGGTCCTCGCACACCCCCTCCCGCCCCGCCGGGGCGATTGGCCGGGGAGCCGCCGGGGCACCCGGGCCGTACCCCCGACACCAACACCGAGGAGCGCCTTCTCATGACCGACCACACCCCCAGCCAGGCCGAGGGCGAGCCCGACAAAGCCGACACCCCGAACAGGACCGGCACGCCCACGCCGGACCACCCGACCCCGTCCCAGGCGGAGGGCGAGAGGGACGACGAGACCGACACCGAGGCGGACACCGACGGAGGGTCCTGACGCGGCGCCGTACTTCGATCATCGATGGGCGAAGAAACCCTCTTTGCATGATCATGCGAGATGCTGCATACTCTTCCTATGTCCAAGGTCCTCACCTCCCTTCCCACCGGCGAGCGCGTCGGCATCGCCTTCTCGGGCGGCCTCGACACGTCCGTCGCGGTCGCGTGGATGCGCGACAAGGGCGCCGTCCCCTGCACCTACACCGCCGACATCGGCCAGTACGACGAGCCCGACATCGCGTCGGTGCCCGGCCGTGCCAAGACGTACGGCGCCGAGATCGCGCGTCTCGTCGACTGCCGCGCGGCGCTGGTCGAGGAGGGCCTGGCCGCACTCACCTGCGGGGCGTTCCACATCCGCTCGGGCGGACGCGCCTACTTCAACACCACGCCCCTGGGCCGCGCGGTCACCGGCACGCTCCTGGTCCGGGCGATGCTCGAGGACGACGTGCAGATCTGGGGCGACGGCTCGACGTTCAAGGGCAACGACATCGAGCGGTTCTACCGCTACGGGCTGCTCGCCAACCCCCACCTGCGGATCTACAAGCCCTGGCTGGACGCGGACTTCGTGACCGAGCTGGGCGGCCGCAAGGAGATGTCGGAGTGGCTCGTCGCCCACGACCTCCCCTACCGCGACAGCACGGAGAAGGCGTACTCCACCGACGCCAACATCTGGGGTGCCACCCACGAGGCGAAGACCCTGGAGCACCTGGACACGGGCGTGGAGACCGTCGAGCCGATCATGGGCGTGCGGTTCTGGGACCCGACGGTCGAGATCCCCAGCGAGGACGTGACCATCGGCTTCGACCAGGGCCGCCCGGTGACGATCAACGGCAAGGAGTTCGCCTCCCCCGTGGACCTGGTCATCGAGGCGAACGCCATCGGCGGCCGGCACGGCCTCGGCATGTCGGACCAGATCGAGAACCGGATCATCGAGGCCAAGAGCCGCGGCATCTACGAGGCGCCCGGCATGGCCCTGCTGCACGCGGCGTACGAGCGCCTCGTCAACGCCATCCACAACGAGGACACCATCGCCCAGTACCACGCCGAGGGCCGTCGGCTGGGCCGCCTGATGTACGAGGGCCGCTGGCTGGACCCGCAGGCGCTGATGATCCGGGAGTCGTTGCAGCGCTGGGTCGGCTCGGCGGTCACCGGGGAGGTCACCCTGCGGCTGCGGCGCGGTGAGGACTACTCGCTCCTCGACACCACGGGCCCGGCGTTCAGCTACCACCCGGACAAGCTGTCGATGGAGCGCACCGAGGACTCCGCGTTCGGTCCGGTGGACCGGATCGGCCAGCTCACCATGCGCAACCTCGACATCGCCGACTCGCGCGCCAAGCTGGAGCAGTACGTCGGACTCGGCCTGATCGGCACCGGGAGCCCCGCCATGGGCGCCTCGCAGGCCGCCGCCACGGGCCTGATCGGCACCATGCCGGACATGCCGCAGGGCGGCGCCGAGGCCATCGCCTCACGCGGCGAGATCTCCGAGGACGACGAGCTGCTGGACCGCGCCGCGATGGAGTTCGGCACGGACTGACCGCGTCGTCCGTCAGCACGGAAAGGCCGGCCCGGCGCCCCGCGCGCCGGGTCGGCCTTCGCCCTGCCCGCATCCGGGCCCGAAACCGGGACGGGGCCGGGCCCGAAACGGGGACAGGGCCGGGCCCTGTCACCCGGATCCACCGCTCAGTGGACCGAGAACCCACCGTCCACGAAGACCGACTGCCCGGTGACATACCCGGAGGAGCGGCCCGCCAGGAACACCGCGGCTCCGGCGAAGTCGTCGGCCAGCCCGTTGCGCCCGACCATGGTGCGCGCCGCCAGCGCCGCCACCTTCTCCGGGTCGGAGGACAGGCGCGTGTTCAGCGGGGTCATGACGAAGCCGGGCACCAGCGTGTTGCAGGTGACGCCGTACGGCGACCATGCCTCGGCCTGTGAGCGGGCCAGGGACTCCAGCGCCCCCTTGGAGACGCCGTAGGCACCGCTGTTCACGAACGCCCGGTGTGCCTGCTGCGAGGTGACGTGGATGATCCGCCCGTAGCCCCGCTCGGCCATGCCGGGCCCGAACCTGCGGCCCAGCAGGTAGGGCGCCTCCAGGTTCACCGCCATCGTGGCGTCCCACACGTCCTCGTCCAGCTCGCTCATGGGTGGACGCAGATTGATCCCGGCGCTGTTGACGAGGATGTCGGGCTCGCCGAACACCGCGGCCGCGCCCTCCGCCGCCGTACGCACCCCGTCGCGGGTGCCGAGGTCGCCGCTCACCCAGGCCGCCCGGGCACCGCCGGCCGTCAACTCGTCGACAGTGGCGGCGAGTTCGGACTCCTTGCGGGCTACGACGACCACGCTCGCGCCGGCTCGGGCGAGCGCCCCGGCGATGGCCCGGCCGATGCCGGAGCTGCCGCCGGTGACCAGGGCGGTCAGGCCGTCCAGTGAGAACAGGTCGGAGAGGTAGTCGCGCGAGGTCATGACGGCACCCTAGAGGCCGACTCGACGGCGTCGGCACCGGGTGGGGGCGGCGGCCGTCCGCCGCCCCCGGTACGGCGGGCCGGGAGGCGGTGGCACACGTCAGACGGCGGCCGCGTCGGCGGGGTGCTCCAGGAGGCTGAGGTAGGGAAGGCCCGTCAGGGGCCGGCCGGTGCAGAACCGGAGGATGAGGTCGGCGTGGGCGACGTCCTGCTCCAGGGTGAACATGTGGTCGGCATCGCGGAACGTCGCGAAGGGGGCGCCCAGTTCGCGGGCCAGCCGCTGCCCCTGGTCCGGCGTGGTGAGGTGGTCCTGTTCGCCCGTGTAGACCACCGCGGGGACGTCGAGGGCGATCGGCTCGTACCACTCGTGGAGCAGCATGCGGGCGTTGTGGTCGCACGCCTTGGCGAGATCCTGACCGCTCTGCGTGCGGAACTGGTGGCTGAGCATCCGCCACACGGCGGAGTGACGCGGGATGCGCCGGTCGGGCGGCTTCACGAACGTCGCCATCAGGCTGTCGGCGAGTTCGTCGCGCCGGTCCTCCGCCACCATCGCCCGCCACTGCGGGATCATGCCCAGGTAGTTCTGCGGCAGCCGTCCCGTCATCGCGCCGAGCAGCAGCCGGGACACGTGCTGCGGGTACCGCTGGGCGCAGCGCAGGGCGATCGCGCCGCCGTAACACGTGCCGAGCAGGTTGGCGTCGCGGAGGTCGAGTTCGACGAGCAGGTGGCGCAGGGCGGCGGCGAGGAAGTCGTAGCCGTGCGCGGCGGGAAGCGGGTCGGCCGCGCCGAAGCCGGGAAGTTCCACGGTCACCAGCGAGGCGTGTCCGAGCAGCAGCTTCTCGTAGTGGGCCCAGGAACCGCGGTCCTGCATCATGCCGCCGATCACGACGAGCGGCCCGGTGACCGGGTCGGGCGACTCGGCGACCCGGCAGAGATACGTGAACCCCTCGAATTCCAGGCGGTGTTCCCGCCTGCTCCCGGTCATCGGCGACTCCGTCCGGCCGTCGGACCGCGGTCGTGACGAGCACACAACCACGAGCTTGCACGGTCGTTCGGCTTCGGCGGGGCCGCTGTGGAGAGGGCATGTTCCATGGGAGGTTCAACGGCCGCTCCGCCCCGTTTGTCACGCTCGCCGACGGGACGACTTCTCCCGCCGGGCCGTGGCGCGCACACCCCGCAGCGTGGGGGAGACGGTTTACACGAGAGGTGAGAGGGACTAACATACAACCAAATGGTTGTAGATGATGCGGATGACGGAGGCCTGAACCGCCTCTTCCACGCCCTGTCGGACCCGACCCGCCGGGACGTCCTGCGCCGCTGCGCTCGCGGCGACCTGTCGGTGTCGCGACTGGCCGCGGAGTACCCGATGAGCTTCGCCGCGGTACAGAAACACGTGACGGTGTTGGAACAGGCCGGACTGGTGTCCAAGCGGCGCAGCGGACGCGAGCAGCTCGTCCGCACCGAGCCCGACGCCCTGGCGCGGGCACGGCGGGCCCTCGACGAGCTGGAAGCACATTGGCGGGGCAGGGTGGAACGCATGTCCTCCCTGCTCGAGCGGGAACCGCCGACGCGGGAGCCCTGATACGCACCACACCGAAGAGCACCGGAGAGCACGCACCGCAGAGCACGATCCGAGGAAAGGACCGGACCCATGACCGTGACCAGCGTGGACAAGGACTTCGACAGCCTCACCCTCACCCTGACGGCCGACTTCGCCGCACCGGCCGAGCAGGTGTGGCAGCTGTGGGCCGACCCCCGCCGGCTGGAGCGCTGGTGGGGGCCGCCGACCTACCCGGCGACCGTCGAGAACCACGACCTGACCCTCGGCGGCGAGGTCACCTACTTCATGACGGGCCCCGAGGGCGACAAGCACCACGGCTGGTGGCGCGTCACCTCGGTCGTGCCGCCCACGTCCCTGGACTTCACCGACGGCTTCGCCGACCAGGACGGCACTCCCGACCCCACGATGCCCACCTCCACGGTGAGCATGCGGCTGACGGAGCACGACGGCGGTACGCGCATGGAGCTCCGGTCCGCCTTCGAGTCCCGCGAGCAGATGGACCAGCTGATCACCATGGGCATGGAGGAGGGCCTCAAGGAGGCGGTCGGCCAGATGGACGGCGTCCTCGCCGACTGAGCCGGGGGCGGGGCTTCCCCGGCCGGGCGCCGGTCAGCCGTCGAGGGGGCAGGAGCTGAGCAGGGTGGCCGCGTCGGCGCCCGCCGGTCGCGCGACGGTACGGCTCGCGGGCGGCCGGTTGCCCGTGGCGAGCCAGGTCTCCAGGGCCGTGAAGGCCGAGCGGTGACAGGGCAGCAGGGGACGGAGCCGGTCGGGGAAGCCGTCGACCAGGGCGTCGGTGTGCGTGCCGTCCTCGACGCGGTAGTAGCGGTGCAGGCCGGCGCGGCCCGCGTCCCGGACCATCCGGGCGTAGACGTCGGAGTCCCGGCCGATGGGCAGCAGCACGTCGAGCGTGCCGTGGATCGTGATCAGAGGCTTGCCGATACGGCCCGTCAGCGCGATGCGCTCCACCGCCGCGGGTACCTCGGCGGGGCGCGCCGGATAGTCGTAGCCGGCGTCGCAGCCCGGGACCGAACCCGGTGCGCAGTACGGCGTGCCCGCCTCGACGGCACCGTCGAAGGCGGGGTCGAACTCCTCACGGTAGATGCGCTGGGTCAGGTCCCAGTAGACCTGGTGGTGGAACGGCCACAGGAACTCGGAGCCGGCCGGGAAACCCGCCCGGTGCAGTCGCGCCCGCGCCTGCCCGGCGGTGGGACCGCCCGCGGCGTAGGCCGGGTAGTGGCGCAGGGCCGACGGCAGGAAGGTGAACAGGTTGGGGCCTTCGGCCCGCCAGAGCGTGCCCTCCCAGTCCACTCCCCCGTCGTACAGCTCCGGGTGGTTCTCGAGCTGCCAGCGCACGAGGTAGCCGCCGTTGGACATCCCGGTGGCCAGGGTGCGCGCGGGCGGCCGGTGGTAGCGCTGGGCGACCACCGTGCGGGCGGCGCGGGTGAGCTGGGTGAGCCGGGTGTTCCATTCGGCGACGGCGTCGCCGGGACGGCTGCCGTCGCGGTGGAAGGCGAGCCCGGTGTTGCCCTTGTCGGTGGCGGCGTAGGCGTAGCCGCGGGCGAGCACCCAGTCGGCGACGGCACGGTCGTTGGCGTACTGCTCGCGGTTGCCGGGGGTGCCGGCCACGACGAGGCCGCCGTTCCAGCGGTCGGGCAGCCGGACGACGAACTGGGCGTCGTGGTTCCAGCCGTGGTTGGTGTTGGTGGTGGAGGTGTCGGGGAAGTAGCCGTCGACCTGGATTCCGGGCACTCCGCTGGGAACGGTCAGGCCCTTGGGGGTCAGTCCGGCCCAGTCGGCCGGGTCGGTGTGGCCGGAGGCGACGGTGCCCGCCGTGGTCAACTCGGCCACACAGTCGGCCTGCTGGTGTGCCGCGCCCGGTACCCGAAGGCGGGCGAGGCCCGCGCAGTGACCGTCGGCGGAGCCGAGGGCCGCGGCGGCGTCCACGTCCGCGGGTGAGGGCAACAGGGCCGCGGCGGCGGCCAGGGCGACGGCGCCGAGGGCGGTGCGTCGCCTCGTCGGCCGAGTCGGCGGGGCGGTGCCGGGAAACAGGGCCATGAAGGGGCCTCCAGGGGGCGAGAAGTCCGACGGCTGGAGGCTAGGCGGGACACGAAGGTGCCGGACATGTGTGCGCCCGCCATGACGGCCACGCCCTTCGGGTGGGCCGACGCCATACGGCGCGGAATGCACCCGCACTACACGTTCACGTCCATGAACACGGCGTCGTCCGCGACGCCGTTCCGTCCGACACGGGGGGCTGGATTCGGCAGCCGTCGCCGGAGCGTGCAGGATGGGGGCATGACGACCAAGGTCTATTTCGACATCACCATCAACAACGAGCCCGCCGGGCGCATCAACTTCAACCTGTTCGACGACGTCGTGCCGAAGACCGCGGAGAACTTCCGCGCGCTGGCCACGGGCGAGAAGGGCTTCGGCTACGCCGGTTCCTCCTTCCACCGCGTGATCCCCGCCTTCATGCTCCAGGGCGGCGACTTCACGCGCGGCGACGGTACGGGCGGCAAGAGCATCTACGGCGAGAAGTTCGCCGACGAGAACTTCACCCTCAAGCACGACCGGCCCGGCCTGCTGTCCATGGCCAACGCCGGCCCGAACAGCAACGGCTCGCAGTTCTTCATCACCACGGTCGTGACCGGCTGGCTGGACGGCAAGCACGTGGTGTTCGGCGAGGTCGCCGACGACACCAGCATGGAACTGGTGCGGAAGATCGAGGCCCTCGGCTCGCAGAGCGGCTCCACCTCCGCGAAGATCACGATCTCGGCCTCCGGCCAGCTCTGATCCCGTGTGCCCCATGGGCCGTCCCACGGTCGGCCGGCCCATGCCGGGCTCATCGCCTTCTTCCGTCTCCCCCGGATCGACCCGGACGCGGGCACGTCCCGCCCGGGGGTCCGGGCGGGACGTGCCGTGTGCGCGGTCGCGCGGGGCGGCCGGACCGCCTACTTGACCGTGAGCGTCTTCGGCCAGCCGAGGCGGCCCGCCTTGCCGAACAGGTTCTTGATGTCGGCCGGCTTCAGCTTGACGCAGCCGTTGGAGTAGTAGTCGCTCGGGCCGTCCCAGCGCTCCGACTCGATCCGGCCCTGCCCGCCGTTCGGCTTCATCTCACTGTGCACGAAGAGTTCCGTGCGCTTGGTGCCGCTCGCGCCGTTGTTCTTGCACCGCTTGTCGGACACCTTGATGACATAGCCGTTGATGATGCCGTCGAAGTTCGTGCGGTGGAACTCCACGGCGTACTTGCCGTTGGGAAGCCAGCCCCTGGCGGTGGCGCACGGGTTCTTGCTGCCGTTGCCGGAGCCGGCTCGGTAGGAGGCGACGGTCCTGTCCGCCGCGTTGGGCACGCTCTTCATCAGGTACAGCCGGGAGTTGATCGGGTCGGCCGAGTTCTTCTTGAAGTACAGGTAGTGGCCGCCGCCCGCCGCGTGGGCCTGCGGTGCGGTCATGGCGGAGGTGGTGGTGACACCGCCGAGGAGGGCCGCCGTGAGGGCGAGCGGGGTGATGCGGGCACGCAGGCTGTCGATGCGCATGCCGGACTCCTTGTCGTCGCTGTACGTCGGTGGGATGCCGCCGACCGGTCCACCCCCGTGGGCCCGGTCCCGGCGACAGCAACCGAGCCTGGGCGGACGGATGCTGTCCGGCAAGCGCCTGCCCTGTCCGGGACAGCGCCTTACCTGTCCGGGCTGGTCGGACGGCCGCCGGACGGCCGGTCCGGACAGCCCCGGATGTGGCCGGGACCCTCGTTGCCGGACGGGACCGCTGTGACGACAATGACGGCATGACGATCTCGGGGGGATCGAACCCGGGCGAGGCACGTACCGCGTCCGCGTACGTCGCCCTGCTGCGGCAGTTGAAGGACGGCAGCGGTCTGACGTACCGCCAGCTCGAACAGCGGGCCGCCGGACGCGGCGACGTCCTGGCGCGCAGCACGGTGGCCGATGTGCTGCGGCGGGAGGCGCTGCCCCGCGCCGAACTGGTCACCGCGCTGGTCCGGGCCTGCGACGCCGAAGCGGACCTGCCCCGCTGGCTGGCCGCCCGTGAGCGGCTCGCCTCGGCGGGGGACGAAACCCCGCGGGACGAGCCGGAGAACGTCGCCGCGGCGGACGTACCGGACGGGGATCCCGTACGCCGTCGTCGGCGCGCTCCGGCCGGGCGCGGGCGGGTGTGGGCCGCGTCGCCGGCCGCGCTGGCCTCGCTCTGCGCGGTCGCCCTGCTGGTCGTGGCCGCGATGGTGCTGCTGCCGGAGGACGACGACGCGCCCGCCGGCAAGGAGACGGGCAGCCCGTCCTCGGCGGAGTCGACGGCCGCGGCCACCGGCCCCGGGCCGCCCGCCGGCTACTCCCGCATCCGTCCCGTGCGGGCGCCGAGCCTGTGCCTGACCGAGGGGGACGTCCGGATGACCGGCGCCGACCGGTCCAAGACGGTCGCGGTGCAGCGGCCCTGCGACCAGGCGGTGCCTCCGCGGACGTACCTGGAGCGGCGGAACGACCGGCTGTACCGCATCCAGTGGCGGCATCCGCAGCTCGGCACCGGGTGTCTCACCGTCCTCACCGACGGGGCGTACCGCGACACGTTGGAGCCGTGGGACGACTGCCGGGCGGGCGGGTCGGCCCAGCTGTTCCGCATCGAACGCGCGGGCGGGTCAGGACAGTGGCGGCTTCGCCCGGCCCTGGACGACGGGCTGTGCCTGGGGATGCGCGGAGCGGCCGCGGAGCCGGGAGCGGCGGCCATGGCGGAGCGGTGTGCCACCGGTGGGAACCGGGCGCAGGTCTTCCTCATCGGGAGCGAGGCGGCCGGCTGAGCCCGCGACGAGTTCCGGCGCGTGCGGGGCCGGTACGCGCGCAAACCCGCCGGCTTCGTCGCCCGACGCGGACGACCAGGCGGGCCCGCTGTTCGACTGGCTCTCCAACGGCGAGGTCGCGCTCGGCGGCGGCGCGATGGTGTCGTAGGCGTCGGCCGACCACCTGGATCCCTTGTGGACGGACATCGGGTCGACGGTGATCGGACGGCGGGTGTTCGACCTCACCGACGGCTGGGAGGGGTCACCGCCGGCGGGCGGGCACATCGTCGTGGTGCCGCACCGGCCGAAGCCCGAGGGCTGGTCCCCCGGGGCGCCGTACCACTTCGTCGACGACGTGACCCGGGCGGTCGCCACGGCCAGGGAGCCGGCCGGGGACCGCGCCGTCGTCGTGTCGGCGGGTGACGTCGGCGGGCAGGCCTTCGCGCTCGGCCTGGTGGAAGAGGTGGCGATGGACGTCGTGCCGGCGGTGTTCGGCTCGGGCAGGCGGTACTTCGGCCCGGCGCGGGCGCCGCTTCTCCTGGAGGATCCGTACCGGGTGGTCCAGGGCGACCGGGTGCCGCACCTGCGCCACCGCGTCCGCCGGCAGCGGGCCGGCGACCGGGCCCGCCGGGCGGTACGGCGGCTGCTCACAGCTTGGCGCCGAAGTTCTGCGTCCACCAGGGGCCGCCGCCGGCGTCGTGGATGCCCACGCCGATGTTCTTGAAGTCGCAGTTGAGGATGTTGGCACGGTGTCCGGGGCTGTTCATCCAGGACGTCATGACCGACGCGGCGCTCTGCTGGCCCTTGGCTATGTTCTCCCCGTAGGTGGACCAGCGGTAGCCCGCGGCGGTGATGCGCTGTCCCGGGTCGGCGCCGTCCGGGTTGGTGTGGTCGAAGAAGTCGCGGGCGGCCATGTCCTCGGAGTGTTCCCGCGCGGCGTTCCGCAGCTTCGCGTCATCGGTGAGCGGTCCGCAACCTGCCGCCGCCCGCTCCTTGTTGACCAGGGCGATCACCTGCGCCCCGGTGTCGGTCGGAGCCGCCTGCGCCACCGGTGTGCGTGACGTGGCGGGCCTCGGCGCGGGCGTCTTCGCGGCGGCCGGCGTGCTCTTGGACGGGCTGGGGCTCGGTGAGGCGCTCGGGCTGGGCGACGCCGAGGCGGACGGGGACGCCGACGGGGAGGGGGAGGTCGACGGGGAGGTCTCGGGTGTGGCGCCGGGCGTGGCGAGGTCCGTGCGGAGCACCTCTCGCGGTCCGGGCGCGGTCCGCCCGCCGGGCTCGTCG
>NZ_MPOH02000012.1:0-26666 GCF_001896135.2 Streptomyces phaeoluteigriseus | reverse complement strand
ACGCAGAACAGTGCGACGGCCCGGTGGGCGGCCGAGCCCATCCACCTCGGGGTGCGGGGGTGCCCGTCGCTGACGGTACGTCCGTTCGTCCTCGGGCCGGACAACGTGCCCGTGATTGCGAAGGCATCGGAGGCTGAGCGAGACGTACCCCTTGCGGTGCTGTCGGCCATGACTCATGGCCGGGGGCGGCAAGCTCCCGCCATACTGGAATCGCTGGCAGCCGCCCTGCGGACCATCGACCGTGACAGCGCCGCGGTCTTCGTGCAGTTCGTCGACTCGTGCCTGGCGGACACCCAGGCTCGGAAGATGTGGAGGGACATGATGACGGCGATCCAGTACTTCTGGCGGCACCCGCTCGCTGAGGAAGTTCGCGAAGAAGGACGCGAAGAAGGACGCGAGGAAGGACGCGAGGAAGGACGCGCTGAGGCGCTCGCCGAGGTAACCCTCCGCATCCTGCGCGTGCGAGACATCGACGTCCCGGATGACGTCCGTGCACGTGTCGAGGCCTGCACCGATCTCGCCCAGCTCATCCGCTGGTCGGAGCGAGCGGTTCACGCGACCAGCGCCGCCGACCTCTTCACCGCTGACTGAGCCGCCCGCCGAGGTCGGCCGAGGTCGGCCAGGCCTCGTCGGTGAGGGGGATCGAACCCGCCGCGACGTTCTCCTTCAGGTGGGTCAGGGAGCCCGTGCCGGGGATGGCCAGGGTGGTGGGGGACGCCGCGAGCAGCCAGGCGAGGGCGATCCGGGAGACCGTCGCCCCGTGCCGGTCCGCGACCTTGGTGAGCGGTGGCCGCAGAGGTCGGTGGCGCCGCCAACGAGCGGGAAGTACGGCACGTAGGCGATGCCGGCCTTCTCGCAGGCGGACAGGAGGTGGGCCAGCTCCAGCGGCTTACGCCAGGCATTGCCGAGGCCGACAGTGGCCCGGATCTGCCAACTCTTCCCCTACGAGCCCACCGGCCGGCGGAAGACCAGTTCTGGGTATGGGGCTGTGGGACCGGTCAGGAGGGGGGCGGGGTGGCCGAGGAGGTGGAGGCCGAAGAACGCCAGCAGGGCTTCGCGTTGCACGGCGAGGGAGCGGCGCCATTCCAACGGGCCGAGGAACGCGGCGATCTGCTCGGGAGTCGCACCGAGCCGGGCCGCGGCCTGGGGGAGGAGCGTCTCGTAGTCGGTGAAGGAGAAGTGCTCGGAGCCGGTCAGCCGCAGGAAGCGGCGCCAGCCGCGCAGGTGGGGCCAGGTGTCCTGCCATGTGGCGTCGTCGGGGCGGTCGGCTCCGAGCAGCAGGAGCGGCTTGTCCAGGCCGCGTGTGACGACCTCGCCGAACAGGCTCCCGTCGAGGTTGGCCCCGGCCGCGATCGGCAGCCCCGCGCACATGGCCTCGGCCGCGGTGGCGCCGCCGAGTGAGTGGCCGAACATGGCGGTGCGCGTCAGGTCCATGACGTCCCGCAGGCCGGCGGGGAGGCCGGGTGAACCGCACCGGATCAGTCGTTCCAGCTCCGCGAGGGTGTGGCCGACGTCGGCGACCCGCACGCGGACGGCCTTGCCGATGATGCGCTGCCCTTCGGCGGGCGGCAGGGTCGGCGTCAGTTCGGGCATGGCGTACGTCTCGACCCGTCCGCCGGGAAACTCCACCTGGCCCGCGTCGTAGGTGTGGTCGATGGTGACGACCACATAGCCGTGGCTTGCCAGATCCTCGACGAGGGACAGGCTGGAGCTGCGGTGTTGGCCGTGGCCGTGCGAGTAGAGGATCACGGGACTGCGGCCGCCGGCCGGCCGTGCGGGCGTGCCCGGCGTGGCGTGGGTGGTGGGGAGGAGTACATAGCCGGTGGGCAGCAGGCCGGAGTTCTGGAAGTGGCGGGCCGCGGCAGGGGTCATCCAGGGCGCACGGCGCCGGCCGCCCGTCGTCCGGTGGGCCGGGTACCAGATCTGGATCACGAACTCCCGGAACGGCCGTGAGGACACCCACGGGTCGCGGCGGGAGCGGTCCACGAGGCGCAGCGTGTGGGTGCCGATGGGGTACCGCCCGGTCGGCCGGGGCAGCACGAGCCGTTGGGGCGGCTCCGGCCTCGCCGCGTCGGACGTCGGCGCGCGGCCCGGGGTGGCCGGCGCGGGGGACGCGGCGGCCGAGTGCGGGCGCAGGACGGTGAGCGCTGCTGCCAGGGCGCCCGCGGTGGTCATCAGCTGCCGCCGGGTGCTGCCTTGTGTGGTCATGGTGTGAGTCTTGGGGCCGGAAGGGCCCGTGACCCATGTGGTCCGTCATCAGTGTGGATGACAAGTGTCATGCGTTCTTGGGCAGTTACAAGATCGGCTGCCGCCCCTCCGCCATCGCGGCAGGTTCCCGCAGTGGGGGTCGATCGGGCCGGGTGCGCGGCCTCAGCGGGGTGTGAGCCCGTGCAGCAGGACGTGGACCAGGTCGTCGGTCATGGCGAGGACCGTCGTCTCGTCGAGCATGCCGCCTGCCGTCAGCGCGGCCATGCCGTGGAGTGCGGCGCCCGCGAAGAGGGTGAGTTGTTGCGGGTCACCCTCGATGACCTCGCCCTGCCGCTGTGCGTCCGCGATCACCCGCTCGAAGGCGCCCACCGCACGGTCCACCCCCGCGGCCATCTGCTCGGTGGCCTCGGGGTCGTGCTTGCGGGCGTACATCAACGCCAGGAGTTCGGCGTTCTCGGTGGCGAAGGTGAGGTAGGCGCGGGCGAGGGCCGCGAGGCGGGGCTGGAGCGGGAGCGCGGGGTCGTGGGCGGCGTCCATGGCCTTGGCCATCCGGTCGTAGCCGGCCAGGGCGAGGGCGTCGAGGAGGGCCTGCTTGTCCTTGAAGTGACGGCCGGGGGCCGCATGGCTGACGCCGGTCTCGCGGGCCAGTTCGCGCAGGGACAGGGAGCCGACGCCCTTCTCCCGCAGGGTGCGCTCGGCGCTCTCCAGGAGGGCGGCGCGCAGGTCACCGTGGTGGTAGGGGCGGCTTTCGGGCATGGGGGTCATCGTATCCCGATGTTGACGCTGCCACTTTTGTTGGCGGCGTCATCATTGTAGGCATTGCCAGCATTGTTGGCGGCGTCTACATTGGGGCCATGGCAACTGACGAGAACAAGCGATGGAACGCGACCCGCCTCCCCGACCTCACCGGCCTCACGGCCGTCGTCACCGGCGCCAACAGCGGCATCGGCCTCACCACCGCGGACGCCCTGACCCGCGCGGGCGCGCACGTCGTGTTCGCCGTACGGGACCTGGACCGCGGCCGTACGGCGGCGGCGACCCTCACCGGCAGCACGGAGGTGCGCCGCCTCGACCTGGCCGACCTGTCCTCCGTACGCGAGTTCGCGGACGCCTGGCAGGGCCGCCCGCTGGACCTGCTGATCAACAACGCCGGCGTGATGATGCTCCCGCAGCGACGCACGCGGGACGGTTTCGAGATGCAGTTCGGCACCAACCACCTCGGTCACTTCGCGCTGACGAACCTGCTCCTGCCGTACGTCACCGACCGCGTCGTCACCGTCTCCTCCGGCGCGCATCGCTGGGGCGGCGCCACGATCCGCTTCGACGACCTCGACCTGGACGCGGGCTACACCCCGCGCGCCGCCTACGCCCAGTCCAAGCTGGCCAACCTGCTCTTCACCCTCGAACTCCAGCGCCGCCTCACGGAGGCCGGCTCCCGCGTCCGCGCCCTGGCCGCCCACCCCGGATACGCGGCCACCAACCTCCAGAGCCACACGGCGAACCCCGTCGCCCGCGCCTTGATGCGCCTCGGCAACAGGTTCCTCGCCCAGGACGACCGGGCGGGCGCCCTGCCCACCCTGTACGCGGCGACGGCGGACCTCCCCGGCGCGAGCTACGTCGGCCCCGACGGCACGGGGGAGATGCGCGGCGGCCCGACACTGGTGGGACGTACGGCCGCGGCGAGCGACCCGGTGGTGGCGCGGCGCCTGTGGACGGTGTCGGAGGAACTCACCAAGGTCACCTTCCCGGCGGTACCCGCAGGGCTCTGACCGGGCGGAAGGTCCCGGCGGGCGCCGCGTCGACCGGGCGGCCCCCGAAGTCCCGCAGTCCCGAAGTCCCGCAGTCCCGAAGTCCCGCAGTCCGGAAGTCCCGGCATCAGGAGGAGCGACCCGCGTCCCCTCCGGGGAGCGCAGGCCGGGCCGTGTGCCGGAACGTACGCCGGTAGGAGTCCGGCGGGACGCCGATCGCGCGGTTGAAGTGGCGCCGCAGGGTCGCCGCCGTGCCCATGCCGGTGGCCTCGGCGATCGCCTCGACGCTGCGGTCCGTGGTTTCGAGCAACTCCTGTGCGCGGCGGATGCGTTGGGTCAGGAGCCACTGGAGAGGGCTGGTGCCGGTCGCCGTACGGAAGTGGCGGCCGAGGTGGCGGGAACTCATCCGCGCCTGGCGGGCCAGGTCCTCCACGGTGAGCGGCCGGTCGAGCCGGTCGACGATCCAGGGGAGCAGCGCGGACAGGGGATGGTCGTCCCGGTCGGGGACCGGCGCGGCGACGAACTGGGCCTGCCCACCCGCCCGGTGGGGCGGTACGACCAGCCGGCGGGCGACGGAGTTCGCCACCGAGGAGCCATGGTCGAGGCGGACCAGGTGCAGGCACAGGTCGAGCGCGGCGGCCTTGCCGGCGGAGGTGAGGACGGTCCCGTTGTCGACGTAGAGGACGTCCGGGTCCACCTCGACCGCCGGATGGCGGGCCGCGAGGACATCGGTGTGGGCCCAGTGGGTCGTGGCCCGCCTGCCGTCCAGGAGACCGGCCGCGGCCAGCACGAACGCGCCAGTGCACAGGGAGGCCACGCGGGCACCGGCCTCGTGGGCGGCCCGCACCGCGTCGACCAGGTCGGCGGGCGGGGCCACGTCGACGTCCGCCCAGCCGGGGACGATCACGAGATCGGCGTACGGCAGCCGGTCGAGACCCTCGTCGGGCTCCAGCCGGAACCGGCCGACCCGTACGGCCTCCGTGCCGCACACCGAGACCTCGTACCAGGGGACGGTCACGTCGACGGGTGCGAAGCCGAACACCTCGTGGGCGACGGAGAGTTCGAAGTGCAGCATGCCCTCGGTGACGGCCAGCGCGACAGTGCCGCCGCCGGTCCGCCCGGTTCCCCCGGTGTCCATGTCCGGAAGTGTACGGGGCGTGTCGTTCCGGACACTCGTGCGCCGGCCACCCCACGGCCGAGGATGTGGGCACGGCAGAGCACGACGTGAGGAACGGGGAGAGCGATGGCATCGGGTCAGACGGTGACGGTGTTCGGGGCGTACGGGCACACCGGGCGGTTCGTGGTGGCGGAGCTGCTGGACCGCGGCCTCGTCCCGGTGCTCTCCGGACGGGACGCCGGCAAGCTGCGGGAACTGGCGGCCTCGGCACCCGCCGGACTCGACGTCCGTCCGGCTTCCGCCGAGGACCCGGCCTCGCTCGACCGCGCGCTGGCCGGTGCGGCGGCGGTCGTCAACGCCGCCGGGCCGTTCGCCACCACCGCCGGGCCCATCATCGAGGCCGCCCTGCGCACCGGCATCCCCTACGTCGACGTGGCGGCGGAGATCGAGGCCAACGTCGACACCTTCGAGCGGTACGGGGACCGCGCCCGCGCCCAGGGAGCGGTGATCCTGCCCGCGATGGCGTTCTTCGGCGGCCTCGGCGACCTGCTCGCCACCACGGCCATGGGCGACTGGACGGAGGCCGACGAGGCGCGCGTGGTCTACGGCCTCAGCGGCTGGCACCCCACCCCCGGCACGCGCGCCGCGGGCAAGGTCTCCAGCGAACGCCGCGACGGCCGCCGCGTTCGCCACACGGGCGGGAAGCTGGAGTACCACCACGACGAACAGCCACTGCTGGAATGGGAGTTCCCCGCCCCGCTGGGCCGGCGGACCGTCGTCGACGAGTTCACCATGGCAGACGTCGTCACCCTCCCCAGCCATCTGGGCATCCCCGAGGTGCGCACCGCGATGGCCCTGGAGGCGGCCAGGGAACTGGCGTCCCCGGACACCCCGGCACCGACCGCCGTCGACGAGCGCGGCCGGTCCGCGCAGACCTTCCTCGTCGACGTCGTCGTCCGCTCCGGCACCGGGGAGCGGCGGGCCGTGGCGCACGGCCGGGACATCTACGCCGTCACCGCCCCGCTCGTCGTCGAGGCGGTCGAGCGCATCCTCACCGGCCGCACCAAGGCCGTCGGCGTCGTCTCCGCCGGCGCCCTCTTCGACGCCCCCGACCTCCTGCGGGCCCTGTCGGCGCACCTGAAGGTCGACGTGAGCGAGCGGGACGTCCCCGCCGCGACGTAGGCACGGGTGCCGGGTCCGGGGCGGGCACATCCCGGGTCCGGAGGTGGGTCCGTGGCAGGCCCGGGGGCGGGCCTGTGCCGGGTCCGTGGCATGCCCGGGGGCAGGCCCGTGCCGGGTCCGTGGCATGCCCGGGGGCCTGTGCCGGGTCCGGGAGCGGGCTTGTGCCGGGTCTGTGGCATGCCCGGAGGCGGGCCTGTGCCGGGCCCGGAGGCAGCCCCGGAGCCGCCCGGGGCCGCCACCCGGACGGCGGTACACCGTCCCGCACCCGCCAACCCCACCCGCTCCAATGGACGGGGACCGACGGGACGAGGTGGCGCGAGATGAGCGACGAGGCAGCCGAAGCGGCCGAGTGGGCAGCCACACGGGACGACTACGCCGAGCGCATGGCCCGCGCCGCCCGCGAGGCGGTCGCGGCCGGGCTCTCCGGGGTGCTCGTCACCCCCGGTCCCGACCTGTTCCGGCTGTGCGGCTACCGGCCCACCGCGGTCACCGAACGCCTCACCCTCCTCGTCCTCACCCCCGAGACCGAGCCCCACCTCCTGGTCCCCGCCCTGGAACGCCCCGACGCGGAGGCGGCCCCCGGCGCGGGCGCGGTCCGCGTCACCGACTGGCGCGACGGCCAGGACCCGTACGCCGCCGCGGCCGGCCTGCTCCGCCCGCACGGCCGCTACGGCGTCTCCGACACGGCCTGGGCCCTGCACCTCCTCGGCCTCCAGGAGGCTCTCCCCCTCACCGCCTACCGCGCCCTCACCACCGCGCTGCCCATGCTCCGCGCGGTCAAGGACGAGCACGAGATCGCCCTGCTCGCGGCGGCGGGAGCGGCGGCGGACGCGACGTACGAGGACCTGCTGGCCGTACGGTTCGCGGGCCGCCGTGAGACGGAGGTCGCCGCCGACCTGGCCCGGCTGTTGCGTGAACACGGCCACAGCCAGGTCGACTTCAGGGTCGTCGGCTCCGGCCCCAACGGGGCGAACCCCCACCACGAGGCGGGGGAACGGGTCATCCGGGACGGCGACATGGTGGTCCTCGACCTCGGCGGCCTCAAGGACGGCTACGGCTCCGAGACCACCCGCACGGTCCACGTCGGCCCGCCCACCGACGAGGAACGCCGGATCCACGACCTCGTGCGAACCGCCCAGCAGGCGGCGTTCGAAGCGGTACGGCCCGGCGTGCCCTGCCAGGAGATCGACCGGGTGGCCCGCGCGCTCATCGCCGACGCAGGGTACGGCGAGTACTTCGTCCACCGGACCGGCCACGGCATCGGCGTCACCACCCACGAGCCGCCCTACCTGGTGGAGGGCGAGGCGCAGCCCCTCGTTCCCGGCATGTGCTTCTCCATCGAGCCGGGCCTCTACCTCCCCGGCCGCTTCGGCGTGCGCATCGAGGACATCGTGACCTGCACGGACGAGGCCGGCCGCCGCCTGAACGGCACCCCGCACGAACTGGCGGTCGTGGCCTGACCCCACAAGGGCCTCTCCCGCACGGGCCTGACCCCGCACGGGCCTCTCCCGCACGGGCCTCCCCCGCGAGGGCGCCCCTCCAGTGCAGGCCGGCCCCCGGTCCGCGTACGCCGGCTCACCCGCACGGTCTAGTTCCCGTGGTGGTGGCCGTCACCCGGACAGATGGTCGGGGGAGCGGGAGCATCCGACAGAGAGGCGGGGTACGGCCATGAGTGACGCGTCGCAGTCCAGGAATCCCCAGGGCTCGCCCGTCTGGGACCCGTCCCATCAGGGCACCGGCCCGTCCGGCTCGGGGAACCGGTTCCCGGGACCGCACGCCGGGGACGGCCTGGCCGCCGGCGGAGTCACCTTCGCGGGCGTGCTGATGCTGGTCAACGGCATCCTCGCCGTCCTCCAGGGCATCGCCGCGATCGCCGAGGACGACGTGTACGGGCGGATCGGCGACTACGTCTACAAGATCAACCTGACCGGCTGGGGCTGGATCCTGCTGATCGTCGGCCTCGTCGCGGCCGCGGCGGGCTGGGGCGTCCTCAAGGGCGCGGCCTGGGCCCGGGTCACCGGCATCCTCCTGGCCTCCGTCAGCCTCGTCCTCCAATTCCTGTTCCTCCCCTACGCCCCGATCTGGTCGGTCGTCGTGATCGCGATCGACGTGTTCGTGATCTGGGCGCTGGCGGTGTACCGACCGACGGCGCGGTGAGCCGACCCCGGCCCCGGCAGGACCCGGCCGCCCCGGGGTACCTCATCCCGCGCACGGGCGACGCCCACGTCGAACACGTCCTCGCCGAGCCGGGCGGCAGGCACCTCCCGGAGGGAGATCCCGGCGGTGGCGGGGCCGTAGCTCTCCGGCCCTGCCTACGGGCTGCGTACGTCCGGACGGCGGCCGGTCCGGCCCCGGGACCGTGTACGGATCTCCGGCGGAGCCGTGTGCGCGCCCGGCGCGGGCGGGCGGGCGGCCTGGTCATGCCGGCCCATGGGGATCGGGAGGTGCGGGGGGTTGGTCGGCGGCCCGTTCCCGCACGGCTGTCATACGGCATGGCAGGTGCCCGGCACCCCGACCGGTGGGGGCAGCCCCAGCTCGGCGCGGCACCCCCTCCCGGACATCGCCGAGGGCGGTCAGCCGCCGACCTGGACCGACTTCCTCCGCAGCCACGGCAGGGGTGACACCGCGGACCCCATGTACGGCGTGATCCGTACCTCGAAGTGGAGATGGGGGCCGGTGGTGTTGCCGGTCGAGCCGGCGAGGCCGAGGCGTTGTCCGGCCGCGACCCGCCCGCCCTTGCGGACGTCGATGCGGGACAGGTGGGCGTACTGCGTGAAATAGCCGTCGGGGTGCCGCACGATGACCTGGTTGCCGAAGCCGTCGCCGCAGGTCGTCGCGCGGACGGTGCCGGGGCCGACGGCGTACACGGGCGTCCCGGTGGGCACGGCGAAGTCCTGGCCGGTGTGGCGGTGGGCCCAGCGGGAGCCGCGGGCCGCGTAGCCGGCGGAGAGCCGGTAGCGGTGGATCGGCGCCGTCCAGACCGCGTCACGGCGTTCGGGTGCGCGGCTGCGGGCGCGGGCGCGCGCGGCCGGGCAGCGGCCGGCGCGTCCGGACGGGTCGACGGCGACGGGATCACCGGCGTCGCGGGCCACCGACCACAGCGCGTCCCACAGCCCCGCCCGGATGGCCTTGCGGCGGCGTTCGGCGGATCTGACCTCGGTGGCACCGGCGTTCTTGGCGCGGAGCCGGTCGACGTGGGTGCGGGCCTTCTCGTGGGCCCGGACGGTGCGCTTGGTCTCCTTGCGGAACGCGTCGCTCCCGGCCCCGGCGGGCACCGCGGCGAGCACGACCAGCATGCCCGCGATCCATACGGCCGCCAGGGCGGACGGGAGGCAGGCCGAGGGCTTTCGCGCGGGAGCGAAACACATCCGCGGGAGGCGCGCGTGGTGTTCTCGTCGCATTTCGGGATCATCGGACCGGGGGTGGCGACGGGCGCGACGACGCGCGGACGGTTCAGCCGAACGGACCTGCCGTCACGGGGGCGCTGTCGCGTTGGACGGGCTTGCCGTCAGGGGGACGCCGCCGTGCCGGGCGGACCTGCCGTCACCGGGGCGCTGTGGCGCTGGACGGACCGACCTGTCCTCATGGGGGCGCTGTGGCGCTGGACGGACCTGCCGTCAGGGGGGCGCCGCCGTGCCGGACGGATCAATCGTCCACCGGAGCGCTGCCGCGCCGGACGGAACCTGTCCTCACCGGGACACCGCCGCCCGGTAGACGGCCGACGCCCGTGGGTTGTCCCGGCAGCGCCACACGCCGTGCGGGCAGTAGTCGGTGATGGTCTGGTACAGCGGTCGCTGCCGGGCGAACCAACCGAGCATGCCCCGCATATAGGCGGCGTTGTCCCCGTTCCGGAACAACCCCCACTCCGGGTACGACACCGGCTTGCCGTGCTCCGCCGCGAACCGCACGTGCGCCGCCAGCCCGTACGGCTCGTCGACCTGCTCCTCGAAGGACATGCCCTCGGGCTGGTCGTAGGCGTCCATGCCGATGATGTCGACGTGGGTGTCGCCGGGGTAGCAGTCGGTCCAGGGGACGGCGTCCAGCCCCCGGCTCGGCGTGAACTCGAACCGGAACCGCTGCCCCGCCACCGACCGCAGCGCCGTCACGATCCGCGTCCAGTACGCCTTCCAGGCGCCGGGGTCGGGCCCGCAGCGGTGGGTGTAGGTGATGCCGTTCATCTCCCAGCCGACGACGAGCACACTGTCCGGCACCCCGAGCCCGACCAGCCGCCGCCCGAGCGCCCGGAAGTGGCCGTCGTACTCACCGCGCGCACCCCTGCGCAGCTCCTCGCGGACGACGTCGTCGGGCAGACGCTCCTCGGTGCGCTCCAGCATCGGCACGTTCAGTACGAACATCCGGTCCGCGCGGGCGTCCGCCACCGCGCCCAGTACTCCAGATACCCGGGCGCCCCCTCGATGTTGCTCCACCGGTCCCCGGGCAGGTACGCCCGCCCGACCCGAGGCGTCGCCGCCCCCACCCACCCGTCCAGTCCCGCGATCCGCCGCACCCCGACGGCGTCGTACCCGACATAGGCCCCGAACGCGCCCGCGGGCACCGCCGGCCCGCCCCCCAAGGGCACACAGGCGGGCCAGGCGACCAGAGCGACGGCGACGAGAAGCGCACCGACAAGGACACGCAGGAGCTGGGACACCGGATCATGATGACGACCGCGGCGGCACCGGCAGGCCGAATGCGCCCCCAGGCACTCGGACGGGGTCGGAGCCGCAGAGCAGTTCGGTACCGTCAGCCCGGCCCCGCGACGGGTTCCCGCACCAGGAACACGTCCACCGGGTCCTCCCGCTCCACCACGAACCCGTGCCGCTCGTACAACCGCCGGGCCGCACTGCCCTGTAGGACGTTGAGACGCAGCCGGACCGAGCCGCGGTCGGCCTCACCCAGCAGCCGGCCGAGAACGGCCGAGCCGATGCCCCGCCCCTGGACGTGCGGCGCGAGGTAGAAATGCTCCAGCCAGTGCCCGTCCGCCCCCGGCCGCACCGCCACACACCCGGCGAACACGCCACCGACCTCGATGACCCGCGTGTACGCGGGCACGAACCCGTCCCGCAGCCGCCCGCGCACCCGCGACTCGTCGAACCGCCCGAGCCGCTCCAGGTCCCCCCGCAACACCACGGCCCGCAACTCGGCGACATCGTCGACATCGGCCGGACCGGCGGGCCGCAACCCCCACTCGTCCATACCCGCGATGCTATGGCGCGCGCCGAACGCCGCGGCTTGGTCCGGGAGGGCGTGCTGCCCTCCCGGGCCCGGGCGATGGGCGAGTTCCTCGACGAGCTGCTGCTCGCCACCGGGACGGGCGGGTCGGTCGGGACGGGCGAGACGGTCCGGACGGGCGAGACCGTCGGGCGCGGCGGGCAGTTCGGGTCGGGCCGGGTGGCCGGAGGTGTCGGGCCGGGTGGGCCGGAGGGTGTCGGTTCGGGTGGGCCGGAGGGTGTCGGTTCGGGTGAAGTTGGGGTCAACAGGCAACCCCCGTAACGGGTTTACCTCTCTCACAGGGTGCTCACAGGCTCTCCCGGGACGCATGGGGTGCGTTCGAACGGTGGGTGGGTCCGCGGGCTGTCCAGTCCGATGCCACTGACCATGGCACTCGCAGACGAGGAACCGATGACCAGTCAGCCAGACCGCAGGAATCTCAAGCGTGCGGCGTTCGCCGCGGGGGCCGCGCTTGCCGTCGTCGCGTCGCCGGGGCCGCTCCCGGCGCCGGCGCGGCACCGCAGGCCGCCAAGCCCGGTGTGCCGCAGCTCAAGCTGATCGCCGCGTCGAAGTCCGTGACGCTCGACCGGTGGAACTGGGAGGGGGAGCCGCCCGGCGTCTTCCTGGACCTGGGCACCTACGTCCAGGTCGAGAACGCGCCGTTGGAGTTCAAGGTGACGCGCGCGTCGTACAAGACGCCCGTCGTCGCCCAGCAGATCCTGCGGGACGGGACGAAGGTGAAGACCAAGACGCTGCCCGCCGGGCTGGTGCAGGACTTCAGCGGGCTGCCCGGCTTCCTCGAGGTGTCCGTCAAGGATGCCGCCGGGAAGGAGGTGGCCGCCACCAAGGGCACCTTCTGCCCCAACAACGCCTCCGGGCGCATCCGTCCGGACGCCCCGGCCACCTCGCACTATCCGCAGAGCTGTCCCACCAACCCGTTCACCCTGGGCTCGGTGTGGGGCGTCGAGAAGGGCTGGGCGGCCAACTCCTCCACCGTCGACTACGACGAGCGCGTCGACCTCCCGGCGGGCGAGTACACCGCCCAGGTGGCCGTCGCGAAGAAGTACCGCGATCTGTTCGGCATCCCCGACGAGCGGCCGAGCATCAAGGTGACCGTCCGGGAGCAGAGCGACGGCGAGGGGGGCGCCGGTGCGGGATTGCGGTCCTCCGCACACGGGGGCCACGCGGCTCACGCCTCCGGCGGGCACGGGGCCGGGCACCACTACGGGCCCCGCGGCGCCGACGCCCCCACCCCGCCCGCCCTCTCCCACGCGCTCGAGGACCGGGGTCTCGCCCACCATCTCGGCGACGGCGCCGGGCACACCGACGGCTCCCGGATCGCGCCCGCGCTGAAGGCGAACGCCAAGGCTCCCACCGGCCGCGCGAGCGTCCCGGCGAACGTGCCGAAGCCCGACCTGCGGTCCCTGCCGGCCTGGGACATCACCGTCACCGACGGCGAGGACGGCGACGTACCGGGCAAGGACTACCTCGCGTTCAGCGCGAACGTGTGGAACGCCGGTCCGGCCCCGCTCGTCGTCGACGGCTTCCGCAGCCCCGGCGAGGACCTCATGGACGCCTACCAGTACTTCTACGACGCCGACGGCAAGCAGGTCGGCTACACCCCCACCGGCACCATGGAGTGGGACCCGCGCATCGGCCACGAGCACTGGCACTTCACCGACTTCGCCAGCTACCGGCTGCTCAGCGAGGACCAGTCCAAGGAGGTCCGCAGCGGCAAGGAGGCGTTCTGCCTCGCCAACACGGACGCCGTGGACTACACGGTGAAGAACGCCAACTGGCACCCGTACAACACCGATCTGTCGACCGCGTGCGGCCAGCAGAACTCCATCTCCGTGCGGGAGGTCCTCGACGTCGGCTCCGGTGACACGTACACCCAGTACCGTCCCGGCCAGTCCTTCGACATCACCGACCTGCCGAACGGCACCTACCACATCCAGGTCATCGCCAACCCGGCCAACCGCCTCCAGGAGACCGACCACAAGAACAACGTCTCCCTCCGCAAGGTCGTCCTCGCCGGCACCCCCGGCGCCCGGACGGTCTCGGTCCCCCCCGGTGGACCTGATCGACGCCCCGTAACCCTCCCGCCCACGCGGTGGGTGACGCCCACCGCGGGGGCGATACGGCTGGACAGCGGCCCTGACCTGCTGCGACGCTCCGCCCGTGATGCTCACCGAGCTGCTTGCCTCCGTCGCCCGGACCGCCCGCCTGGGCCCGTCCACGTCGACGCGTCCTGGGACGACGTCACCGCGGCCCCCGGTGAGCCCCGGCAGATGCTCCGGAGCAGGCGCCGGCCCCGCCTCTTCGGGTACGGCGACCTGGAGGTCCTCGTCCGCCGGTGCCGCCAGGTGCGGCTCGTGACGGTCCGGACGTGGACGGAGACCGTCGAACTGCCCACGTACACCCGCGCGTTCCCCGGCGAGCCGACCGAGGCGGACGTCGTCGCCGCGCTGGACCGGTCCGGCTGCCCCTGGGAGGTCGCGCCGCCCACACCTTCGACGGCCGGCGTGGCCTGCGCGTGCCCGCGACCTCCGCCCTGTTCGTGTTCGCCGTCCCGGCAACCGGTGAACCCCGGCTGCACTCGATGGGCCTGCCGGGCAACGGCCACCGGTGCCCGGCGGCGACCTGACGAGAACGGCACACACAGGGCAACCCTTGCGGGGCTCGGGCCGTCTCTTGAGTCGGCTGAGCTTTTCGGACGTATTACTTGACGCATGTAGGGTTCCGACGTTCGGCCGTGACCAGCGATGCCGAAGATCCAGGCACGGTGTACGGGGTGAAGAACGGCCGAGGCGGAGGCGAGCGCCGGTGAGCGGGACGAGAAGGCGTGGACGTACTCCGGTGGAGGCGGCCGGCCGCGGAAGCAGGGCCAGGCAGAGCGGCGGCGGCCGGGGTGGACCCGGCGGCACGCGCCTCACCCGGCGCGGGCGGTTCCTCGCCTGGGGTGCCGGAGTCACCTCCGTGGTGGTCCTCGGCGTCGGCGGTGTCGGCGCGTGGGTCTACAACGACCTGAACAACAACATCGACTCCGCCGCCGTGGACGACAAGCTGGGCGGCGACCGGCCCGAGAACCTCAGCCCCGGCTCGAAGAACATCATGGTCGTCGGCTCCGACAGCCGGGACGGCGCGAACGCCAAGTACGGCAAGGATCTGTCCACCATGCAGTCGGACACGCTGATGGTGCTGCACATACCGGCCAACCGGAAGTGGGCCGCGGTGGTGTCCTTCCCGCGCGACTCCTGGGTGGACATACCCGCCTGCGAGATGGGCGACGGCAAGGTTTCCGACCCGCACAAGGCCAAGATCAACGAGGCGTTCGCGATCGGCGGCAGCGGCGGCGAGGTCGCCGGGGCCGCCGCGTGCAGCATCAAGACCGTCGAGGCCCACACCGGCCTGCGCATCGACCACTTCATGTCGGTCGACTTCTCCGGCTTCAAGGGCATGGTCGACGCGCTCGGCGGCATCGAGGTCTGCCCGACGGAGCCCATCAAGTCCGACAAGGCCCAGCTGGAGATGGACGCCGGCTGCCAGAACGTCGACGGCGAGAAGGCCCTGGGCTACGTCCGCGTGCGCTACGGCGTCGGGGACGGCTCCGACATCGGCCGCATCGGCCGCCAGCAGGAGTTCATGAACGCCCTCGCGGAGAAGGCCCAGTCGAAGCTGGCCAGTCCCGACGCCCTGTACGGCTTCCTCCAGTCCGCCACCAAGTCGCTGACCACGGACCCGGACCTGGCGGGCATCAAGCAGATCTACGGGCTGGCCAACGAACTCAAGGGCATCCCCAGCGACCGGCTGGCCTTCCTCACCGTGCCCAACTACCCGCGTGAGGCGGACGTCCCGACGGACAAGGCCAACGTCGTCTGGCAGTACCCGCAGGCCGCCGACCTCTTCACCTCCCTGGCCAGGGACAAGGAGATGACCAAGGCCCAGTTGCAGGCGGCGGCGAAGAACCTCGTGTACGCGTCCCAGGTGAGGGTCCGGGTCCTCAACGGCACGGGACAGTCGGGGCGCGCCGCGGCCGTCGCCGAGAAGCTGCGCACGATGGGCTTCACCGTGAGCGGTACGGGCAACGCCCCCGAGACGGTGTCGAGTACGTCCGTCGGCTTCCCGGCCGGTCTGGAGAAGCAGGCCGCGGTGCTCTCCTCACGGCTGCCCAAGGCGCGGTCGGCCGCGGCGGCGGACGCGCAGGCGGGGGTCGTCACGCTGGTCGTCGGACCGGATCTGGACGTCGACGAGATGGGCTGACGGATCCTCCTCCGAGCCGAGTTGGCGGGAGGCGGGGCCGTGTGTACCATTGATCTTGAGCTGGTCGCCACCACAACGGTGAATCGGTTCTGCGTCGGTGGTCCAAGGAAAGACGCCCCACTTCCTGTGGGGAGGTGCAGGTGCAAGGCCTGCCCGGCGCTCCGGTGGACGAGTCCCATCCCGCTTCAGGCGGGGTGGGACTCGTTCTGTTTCTCCGGCTTCTCCGGCGTTCCCCGGCCCCCCGGCTTCCCTGGCTTTCCCGTCTCCCGCATGGTGTCCGATCCCAGCGGCAGGTTCGGTGACGACCTCGATGCCGCACCAGGGCCGGTACCCCGCCCGGACCCGCCCGCCGAACGCGCCCGCTCCCGCATGCCGATGAGTCCGTAGCCCTCTCCGCCAGGGGACGGGTGCCCGACCCGGCGGGCGACCGCGCCGTCGTCGTCGGTGACACCGACCGACAGGTGATCGTCGGTGTGGACGAGCCGCACCTCGGCGCCGCCGGGCCCGGCGTGCTTGGTGACGTTGGTGAGAGCCTCCCGCACGATCAGGTACGCCGTGAGGTCCGCGCCCGCAGCCGGCAAACTCGGCTCACCCCCGGTACGGAGGCTGACGTGGACCCCCGCCACCTGCAACGAGGCTGCCGGCGCCGGTAGTCGGGCAGTCGCGGCTTCGTGTGCGGGGACGTGGACCGGGTGTGGTCCGCCGTGTCGTCACCCCCCTCCCGACGCAACAGGCCGACCGCGGCCCTGGGTTCGTCCAGGTCGAGGCTGTCGTTCCCGTCAGGTCGGTGACGATCCGGGACGCCTCCTCCGGGCGGGAGAGCGGTCGGCGGGCCACCGCGCCCGCCTGGAAGGCCTGCGAGGACCAGGTGATGGGCGACCACGTCGTGCAGCTCGCGGGCGACGCGCGGGCGGACGGGCGGCCACCTGCTCGGTGACCGCCCGCCCGCCCCGATCCCGCCCCGATCCCGCCCCCGATCCCGGGGCGCCCGCCTTCGGCGGTCGGCGCCCCCGGGGTCGGTGCGGCTACGTCAGCTCACAGCGCCTATGCGCTCGACGCGCTCGTCGACGCCGTTACGGAGTTCGCCGAGCGTCGTGCCGGGCGGGGCCGCCTTCGGCGTGGAGGACGGTGGCTGCGTCTCGTCCGCGCAGGTCGTGCCGGAGGCCGGGACCTCGAGATCCACCAGGTAGGCGACGACCGCGTCCGTCGCGCAGGCGCTGCGGCCGAACGCGGTGTGCCCCTCGGCCCGGAAGGTGAGCAGCGAGGCGTTGTCGAGCCGGCGGGACAGTGCCACCGCGTCCCCGTACGGGGTGTCGGGGTCGCCGGTGGTGCCGAGGACGAGGATCGGCGCCGATCCCTTCGCCCGGTAGGAGCCGTCGTAGCGGCTGACGCGCTCGCCGGGCCACTGGACGCAGGCGGTGGCGTGCTGGTGGTCGTACGTGGGAGGGCCGTACGCCATCGCCGGGCCGAGCAGCGGTGCCGCCTTCGCGTTGGCCGCGACGTTCCGCTCCAGCCGGCGCAGGTCGCGCGGGTAGTCCCGGTCGACGCACTCGACGGCCACGTTCGGGCCCAGGAAGTCGAAGCTGGCCGGGGAGGGCGGACGCAGCAGGAAGGACGTGTTGTCCCGCAGCTGGGCCTTGCGCAGTTGCGCGCCGAGCGTGGGCCAGATGACCTTGCCCTCGTTGATGTTGAACATCAGCCGGTAGACCAGCGTGTAGCCGTTGGCCTGGCCGCCGTTCGCGGTCGGTACGGGGTTGGCGTCCAGGTCGGCCTTGAGCTTCTCGAACGCCGCGCGCGGGTTGCCGTCGCCGAACCCGCAGGTGCTCTGGTCGGCGGCGCACCAGTCGAGGAAGCGGCTCATCGCGCCGTCCAGTGCCAGGTACTGCGGCCGGTCGTAGGCGTACGGGCGGTTGGCGTAGTGCACGGGGTCGTACGCGCCGTCGAGAGTCAGGGCCCGCACCCGTTTCGGGAACATGGCGGCGTAGACGGTCCCGATGTACGAGCCGAACGAGCGTCCGTAGTAGGTGAGTTGCTGCTCACCGAGCGCCTCCCGCAAAAGGTCGATGTCCCGGGCGACGTATTCGGTGCCGACGTGGGGCAGCAGCTCGCCCGCGTTGTCGACGCAGGCCTGGTCGAATGCGGCGGCCTCACGCAGCGCGGGCTCGAAGGCGTCCGGGCCGGGCACGCCCTTGGCCTCGGTGACGGCCCTCGTGTACCGCGCGTCGTCGAAGCAGGTCAGCGCAGAACTGCGGCCGACGCCACGGACGTCGTAGCCGAAGACGTCGAACGAGTCGCGGAGTGCGGCCGGCAGGGTCGCGTGGTTGTTCCGTACGAAGTCCACGCCGGAGTTGCCGGGCCCGCCGGGCTGCATGAAGAGCGTGCCCTTGCGCTTCGTCTGGTCCGCGGCCTTCTTCCGGACCACCGCCAGGGTGATGGTCTTGCCTTGCGGCTTGCGGTAGTCGAGCGGCACGTCGGCGTTCGCGCACTCGAAGCCGCCCTGGCAGTCGGTCCAGGTGAGCGACGGCACGGGCGGCTTCTCCGTCGTCTTCGGCGAGGCCGCCGCCTGGATCGCCGTTCCCGTCACGGCGACCATGAACGCTGTCAGCGCGGCTCCGACGGCTGTGAGCCGTCCGAAGCGTCTCGGTATGCCTTGTGGAGTGGTCATGGGTCTCGTCCCCCTGGGTCGATGTGGTCGAGCACTCACTGTGCAAGATGAGTCCAGCCAACTGAACAGAGGGGAAATGAGCGGCATCGGTGCCATCGTGACGGGCTTTCCACCGCCTACTTCGATCCGCGGGACGGGCCCGGCTGTCGAGTGACAGACACGCACCGGCCCGCCAAGCAGGTCGATGCCCCCGGCTCCATCGACGCGGATCGGTGGGACCGGCGTGCGGCAGCGGATGCGCGGACCTCCGAGCGGCGGACGCCCGGAGGGCACGGGCGTTGGAGAGGCCATTGGCCAGGCGGCGGTCCGAGCGCCGGCACGGCGTGCGCTCCTGCCGACGGTAGGGCCCCTCCCGCAAGTTACCCGTGCGTTCCGCACGTTGGATTGATGACAGCGGCAACTGTGCCCGCCCGTCGAGCGCGTGACAACGTCTCACCTGTCAGCGATCGGTGGGAGGGAGAAGGCGTGAACAAGGGCTATGCCGTGTACTGCGACGCGGACCCGTACTTCTACGACGCTCCGCACCGCACGGTGGTCCGGAACGGCTCCGGACGGTCCCGGTACGCCGCTGCTTCGTTGCCCGTCCCGGCTGGATGGCAGCGCAACGAGAGCGGGGACTGGCTGGCCCTGCGTCCGGTGGACGCGGATCTGCCCGACCAGGGCTGGAAGATCCATGTCTCCGCCTGTCTCGACAACGCCGAGTCCGTGCTGGAACGCGTGTGGCGGTACTGCGTCGCCGGCGGCACGGCCTTCAAGTTCGTCCCCAGCCGGTATCTGCTGCACCAGCGCAACGCCAAGTACGCGGACCGCGCCGGCAGCGGCAAGTTCATCACGGTGTACCCGGCGGACGAGGCGCGGTTCGAACAGATCACGGGCGAGCTGTCGGCTCTGCTGGCCGGCGAGCCCGGTCCGCACATCCTCAGTGACCTGCGGATCGGCGACGGCCCCGTGCACGTCCGGTACGGCGGCTTCACCCGCCGCAACTGCTACGACGCGAGCGGCGAGCTGCGGCCGGCCGTGACCGGTCCCGACGGTGTCCTGGTGCCCGACCTCCGCGGTCCGGTGTTCCGGGTGCCGGACTGGGTGAGTGTGCCCGCCTTCCTGCGTCCGCACCTGGACGCCCGCTCCGCGGTGACCGTGGCCGACCTCCCCTACACCATCGATTCCGCACTGCACTTCTCCAACGGCGGCGGTGTCTACCTCGCCCGTGACACCCGCACCGGCGGGCAGGTCGTCCTCAAGGAGGCCCGTCCGCACGCCGGGCTGGCAGCCGACGGTGCCGACGCCGTGACCCGGCTGCACCGCGAACGCCGGGCGCTGGAACGTCTGTCGGGCCTCGACTGCACACCCGAGGTGCTCGATCACCTGACCGTCGGGGAACACCATTTCCTCGTGCTGGAGTACATCGACGGCAAACCGCTCAACACGTTCTTCGCTCGCCGGCATCCGCTCATCGAGGCCGACCCGGGTGAGCAGCGGCTGGCCGAGTACACCGCCTGGGCCCTCGATGTCCACGCCCGGGTCGAGCGGGCCGTCGAGGAGGTCCACGCGCGGGGCGTGGTCTTCAACGACCTGCATCTGTTCAACATCATGCTCCGGGAGGACGGCAGCGTCACCCTCCTGGACTTCGAGGCGGCGCACCAGATCGACGAACCCGGCCGGCAGACCGTCGCGAACCCGGGGTTCGTGGCGCCTTCCGACCGGCGCGGGGTGGCGGTGGACCGGTACGCGCTGGCCTGTCTGCGGCTGGCGCTGTTCCTCCCGCTCACCAGCCTTCTCGCGTTGGACCGGCGCAAGGCGGCGCATCTCGCCGACGTGGTGGCGAGTCAGTTCCCGGTGGACCGCGCTTTCCTGGACGCGGCGGTCGACGAGATCACGGACGTACCCCGTACCGTCGGCGTGCCCGCGGCGCGGGTGACGGCCGAGCCGCTGGTGCCGGTCCGGCCCGGCGACTGGCCGCTCAGCCGGGAGTCGATGGCCGCGGCGATCCACGCGTCCGCGACGCCGTCCCGCACCGACCGTCTCTTCCCCGGCGACATCGCGCAGTTCGCCACGGCGGGCGGCGGGCTGGCCTTCGGCCACGGCGCGGCGGGGGTGCTGTACGCCCTGGCCGAGAGCGGCGCGGAACGCAGTGAGGACGGGGAACAGTGGCTCCTGGAGCGGACCAAGCAGGCACCGTCGGGCATGCCGCTCGGCTTCCACGACGGGCTCGCCGGGATCGCCTGGACACTGGAGTACCTCGGCCATCGCGACCGCGCCCTCGACCTGGCCGACCTGCTCCTCGAGCAGCCGTTCGACCACCTGGCCCCTGACCTGCACAGCGGCACCGCGGGGCTGGGCCTCGCCCTGGACTCGCTGGCCGCCACCACCGGAGAGCCCGCGCTGCGCTCGGCGGCCCTGCGCTGCGTCGAGCTGACCGCTCGCGGCGTGCCGGCCGGGAGCGGGACGCCCGGCCCCGCGCGGGCCTGCTGCACGGCGCGGCGGGCAGCGCTCTGCTCTTCCTTCGGCTCTACGAACGCACCGGGGACTCCGCGCTGCTCGATCTCGCGGGCGACGCGCTCCGCCGGGACCTGGCCCGTTGCGTCCGGGGCGCGGGCGGCGCGCTGCAGGTCGACGAGGGGTGGCGCACCATGCCCTACCTGGGTGCGGGCAGCGTGGGCATCGGCATGGTCCTCGACGACTACCTGGCGCACCGGGACGACGACGAGTTCGCGCGGGCGAGGAACGAGATCGTGGCAGCCGCGCAGGCCATGTTCTACGCCCAGCCGGGTCTCTACCGGGGTGTGTCCGGAATGGTGCTGTATCTCGGCCGCACCACGGCCACGGGACCCGGCACCGGGCCCGAGGCCCTCCGGCGCCAGATCGACGCGCTGTCCTGGCACGCCATGTCCTATGGCGGCCGGCTGGCCTTCCCGGGTGAGCAGATGATGCGCCTTTCCATGGACCTTTCCACGGGAACGGCCGGATGCCTGCTGGCCGTCGCCTCCGTCCACGGCGACCCGCCCGCCGGGCTGCCGTTCCTTCCGCCGCCGCCCACCGGGCAGCGGCCCCTGACTCGGCCCCGCCAGGGGTCGTGATGAAAGAACAGAACCCGTTGCCACACGAAGGGACAATGTCATGAACCTGTTTGACCTGCAGTCGATGGAAACCCCGAAGGAAGAGGCCATGGGGGACGTCGAGACCGGCAGCCGCGCGAGCCTTCTGCTCTGCGGCGACAGCAGCCTCAGCGTCACGACCTGTAACTGACGCCCGAGCCGACCGCCGCGGCGACGCGGTGATCAACGCTGCTCGGCACCGGTGCCTCGGGCCTTGCCCGGGGCACCGGTGCCTGCGTTCGCGGACACCTGTGCCACGTACCCCACCGGGTGCGCGACCGGTGTCCTGGCACGTGGGGCGGATCGAAGGGGGTTCGTGGGGTGGTGACGACCGAGCCGCGGGCAGGGCACGTGCCCGCCGCGGGTGACGGAGCCGACGGCGTGAAGCCGGGGCGTGCGTCGGAACTGCTGGTGCTGCTGGCCTCGGTCGGGGCGGCGGTGGCCGCGGTGGCCCAGCCCTTCGTGCTCGGCCGCACACTCGATCTCCTGCTGCGCGACGGTGACGCGGGACACTGGCTGACGCTCAGCGCCGGCCTGCTCGTCGGCGAGATGCTGCTCGACAGCCTCACCTCGCTGTTCACCGGCCGCTGCAACGCCGGTTGGACGGCTGCCATCCGCTCCCGCGCCTTCGCCGGGCTGCTGGGCGCCGTACCGGAACGCGCGCGCCCCTACACCCCGGGGGACGTCGGGACCCGCCTGACCCTCAACGCCGCCGACGCGGGCAGCGGCCCGGCGGCCCGGGCGGCTCTGGCGGCCGCGCTGATCACCCCCGGCGGGCGCACTCGCCGCGCTGGCCGTCGTCGACGTGTGGGTGGCGGCGTGTGTGCTGGCGGGGCTGCCCGCCCTGGCGCTGGTGCTGCGGACGTTCACCCGCGACACCGGCGCGTCGGTGGCCGCCTACCAGCACACCCAGGCACAGATCGCGTCCCGGCTGCTGGAGGCTCTGGATGGCACGGCGACGATCGCCGCCGCGGGGACCGGCGCCCGTGAACGCGAGCGCATCCTCGCACCGTTGACGGAGCTGGCGACCCTGGGCCGGCGCATGTGGGCACTGCACGGACGGGCGCTGGGCCGAAGCGGCGTCCTCGTGCCGCTGCTGATCCTGGCAGCCACGGCCGTCGGAGGTCTGCGTCTGGCGTCGGGCGCCCTGAGCGTGGGCGGTCTGCTCGCCGCCTGCCGCTACGCACAGCTGACGGCCGGCGTCGGCAGTGCCGCGTCACTGCTGGGCGCGGTCGTACGGGGTCGTGAGGCGCGGAGCCGGACCCTGGCGCTGGAACGGATGCCCGCGCTGGCCTACGGGACGCGGCACCTGCCGCCGGACGGCCCGGGCGACCTCGAACTGCGCGGTGTGCGGGTGGTACGCGACGGCAGGGAAGTGCTGCGCGCCGACGGCGTGCGGATACCGGGTGGCACCACCGCCGCGGTGGTCGGCCGCAGCGGGGCGGGGAAGTCCCTCCTGGCGGCCGTTGCGGGGCGGCTGACCGACCCCGACGAGGGACAGGTGCTGCTCGACGGGGTCCGCCTCGACCGGCTGACCCGCGAGGCGTTGCGCGCCGAGGTCGCCTTCGCCTTCGAGCGTCCGGCGCTGGGTGAGGGGACGGTCGCCGATGCGATCGCCACCGGGCTGCGGCCGGTCTCGCGCGAGCAGGTACGGCAAGCCGCCCGCGCCGCGGGCGCCGACGGCTTCGTACGCCGGCTGCCGCGCGGTTACGACACCCCGTTGCCCGCGGCACCGCTTTCGGGCGGCGAGTACCAGCGCCTCGGGCTGGCCCGGGCGTTCGCGCACGCCGGACGGCTGTTGATCATGGACGACGCGACGTCCAGCCTGGACACGGCCACGGAGCACGAGGTGGACCGGGCGCTGCGCCGATCGCCGCGCCCCGGGACGCGGGTGGTCGTCGCCCACCGGCCGTCGGTCGCGGGCCGGGCGGATCTGGTGATCTGGCTGGAGGGCGGAAGGGTGCGGGCCGTCGCGTCGCACCGCGACCTGTGGAACGTGGCCGACTACCGGGCGGTCTTCGGCGTCGGCGGCAACGCGGCCTCGACGCCGGGCGAGAGGCCCGCGCAACTGCCCGAAGCCGAAGGGGCACGCCCGTGAGCCGCGCCGGGGACGGCCGTACGCACCACGCGGACGACGGGTCCGGGGCACTGCGCCGGATCGCGCCGCCCGCCCGTCGCTTCCTGGTGCGCCGCCGGGCGGTGCTGGCGCGGCTCGCGGTCTGGTCACTGGCGGAGGCGGTGCAGGCATTCCTCGTGGGCTACGGCGTCGCCCACTCCGTCGACCAGGGGTTTCTCGCCGGTGACACACGCAAGGGGCTGTCGTGGCTCGCGGTCGCCCTGGTCGCGGTGCTGCTCGGCGCTCCGGTGATCCGGGGTGTCTTCGCCGAGTTGGCAGGGCTGACGGAGCCGCTGCGCGACGGCCTGGTGCGGCGTGCCGTCGACCGGTCCATGGCCCAGGCCCTCGACGCGCCCGGTGGCACGGACCGGGCGGCCGTCTCCCGGCTGACGAACCAGGTCGAGATCGCCCGGGACAGCTTCGCCGGTCTGGTTCTCACCCTGCGTTCGTTCGTCTTCACCGCCGCCGGAGCGCTCATCGGGCTGTTCTCCCTGCACCCGGCCCTGGTCGTGGTGGTTCTGCCGCCGCTGCTCGGCGGCCTGGCACTGTTCCTGGCCACGCTACGGCCCATGGCGGCGGCCCAACGACGCGCCCTGGCGGCCGACGAGGCGCTGGGCGACCACGCGGCCCGGGCCCGGGCCGCGTTGCGCGATCTCACGGCCTGCGGGACCGGCCCCGAGACGGCGCGACACGGCGCGGACCTGGTCGCCGGTGCCGCCGCGGCGTCCCGTGTCCTGGCCGGCTGGGCGGCGGTGCGCACGGCGGCGCTCGGTGTCGCGGGTCACCTGCCCGTGCTGACCCTGCTGGCGGCGGTGCCGTGGCTACGCGGACGGGGCGTGACGGCGGGCGCGCTGCTGGGCGCTTTCACCTACCTCGTCCAGTCACTGCTACCGGCCGTGCACACGCTGATGACCGCGCTCGGCGCTGCGGGGGCCCGGCTACTGGTCGTCCTGGACCGGATCGTCGGCCCCGCGCCATCGCCGACGTTCACGCACGGCACGCGACCGAAGCCCCCGCCCCCGGCGGGCCAGCCCGTGACCCCCCTCAGCGTGACCGACGTCGGGTCAACGGCTGACGTCGGTCCCCCGGCGGTGGCACCGGCACCGGCACCGGCCATCGGGGGCCGCGGCTCGTCCCCGGCGGTGGCGGACCTGCCGCGTCCCGCCCCGACCGACGCACGCGGCTCCCCGCGCACGAACGGCCGACCGCGTCGGTCGAGCTTCGGTCCGTGACCCTGTCCTACGGCGTGCGCGCCGAGCCGGTCCTCGACTCGCTGGACCTGTGCGTCGCCGCGGGTGAGCACCTCGCGGTCGTCGGACCGAGCGGCATCGGGAAATCGACGCTCACCCGCCTGGTCGCGGGGACGCTCGCGCCCAGCGGCGGCGAGATACGCGTGGCCGGACGCTCGGTGACCGCGTGCGCTGTCGCCGACCTCACCGCACTGCGCGTGCTGGTCCCGCAGGAGGCCTACGTCTTCTCCGGCACCGTGGGCGACAACCTCGCGTATCTGCGTCCGGACGCGACCGGGGCGGATCTCGACGCAACCGTCCGGGCCCTCGGCCTGCGGTCGCTCGTCGCTCGTCTGGGCGGGCTCGACGGCCCCGTGCGACCCGGCGAACTGTCCCCGGCTGAACGACAGTTGATCGCCCTGGCGCGCGCGTATCTGTCACCCGCACCCCTGCTGCTGCTCGACGAGGCCACCTGTCACCTGGACCCGGCCGCCGAGGCACAGGCGGAGGAGGCGCTCGCACGGCGGCCGGGGACGCTGCTGGTCGTGGCGCATCGTCTGTCGTCGGCCGTCCGGGCCGACCGGGTGCTGGTACTGGACGGCGTGCAGGCGGTGTGCGGCAAGCACGAGGAGGTGCTGGCCCGTTCATCGCTCTACCGTGACCTGACGGGCCACTGGAACGACGGTTCCCACCGAGAGGCCTGAACGCGGTACGCCGTGCGGGCACGGTCACCGCACCGGACGGTTCGTCACGTCCAGCCGGCGTTCTGGACGATGCGTATCGCGTCGACCCGGTTACGGGCGCCCACTTTCCGGATCGCCGTGGCCATGTAGTTGCGGACGGTCCCCCGGGACAGATGCAGACGGGCCGCGATCTCGGGCATCGGCGACCCCTGGGCGGCCAGGGACAGCACGCTCAGCTCGCGTGCGGTGAGGGGCATGACCGCACCTTCGAGCAGGGCCACGCTCAGGGCCGCGTCGAGGAAGCGCTCACCTTTGGCCACCGTGTGCACCGCCGTGATCAGTCGCTGGGCCGGGGCGTTCTTGTCGACCAGCCCGAGCGCACCGCCCTCGAACGCCCTGCGCAGTACGCCCGGACGCCGGAGGGTGGTCAGGACGACGAGCCGGTCTCCGCACCGCGCCCGGAACGACGCGTCGTGCGCTTCCCCCGGCCCGTGCAGACACTCGCCGTCCACGACACACACGTCCGTCGGTAACACGTCGTGATCGGGTACGTCGGCGCGGGGGGACATGGACGAGACCTCCAACGCGTCGTCGGATCTGAGCAGTTGCACCAATGCCGAACGCAGCAGTTCCTCTTCGTGCACCACGAGAACCCGAACCATCTCCCCCACCCCTTGTCAGCGGCTGTTTCGAAGGGCAGCCGACTACGCTCCTCGCGCACCAGGGCCATGTGCCCTGATCCGTCCCGGGGGAACACGGCACACCAGCAGGGTGACGGCGCACCGGATTCAATGCGCCGCTTCCAGCGCCCGGAAGGAAGCGAAAGGCCGATCACCGCGCGGGCGAAAACGGCGGAGACACACGCCAACCGTCGGCCGGGATCGACGCACGGCCGATCGGACGGACGGCCGTCGCGCCCGTCCCGCCGTCCCCGGCTCCCTGGCCACGGCGGCGGGTCGCCCTCGGATCGGCCGTATGCCGCCGAACCGGGTGTATCAGGCAGCCGCTTGGGACCGCGCGGGGACCGGCCGAAAACAGCCGTCTTCCAATCTGGCGCGAACCCATCGCCCGCGTGGTCCGCGCTCTTGCGCGGGCGGGACCTCCCCACAGACCGGCCCTCTCCCGCCGCGTCCGCCCAGGTCGGGGCGG
>NZ_MPOH02000011.1:1236857-1331267 GCF_001896135.2 Streptomyces phaeoluteigriseus | reverse complement strand
CCGGCGCCGGACGGTGCCGTGGCCGTCCCGGACACGGCGGACCGCCCGCCCCGCCCGCCGCCGAGAGCCCGTCATCCAGGGCCGACGCCCCGGTAAACCTGGATGTCTGAGAAACTTCCAAGAATCCGTGGGGCGGTTGAACACTCCTCGCTCCGGCCGCGTATTGAGCCGTGGGGATCTCATGTCCTGGCCGCCGACGACGTTTTGGAGCACTTCGTGGGACACACAAGGCGCAGGCGCCCGACGGGCGGACGACGAGCGACGTTCGCCGCGGTCGCGCTGATGCTCGGCGGCGGGGGGTTGATGGCCGCGAATGTCTACGCCTCCGCCACCGAGGACGACCAAGGGCCCTGGACCTCTGGTTCCGTCACGATCGACTGTCCGGACGTGGGCAGTCGGCTGACCTCGGTTCCGGACGCCGCGGGCGAGGAGGTGGACCGCGAACTCGCCCTGCTCGACCAGCAGATCGCCGCGGCCTACCAGCAACTGCAGAATTCGGCCCAGGCCGTGCGCGACGACGCCGGCTTCGCCGACAACGCGGTGATGAACCCGTTGAAGGAGAAGCGCGCCGCGACCATCGAGCGCATCGGCATCGCCATCGACCGCGTGGCAGACCGACCGGAGGGCCTCTCCGACCTCGCCGCCTGCACCCTGCGCACCGCCGACGACAACGCGGGCGAGGAAGCCGGGGGCGACGGCGGAGACGGCCAGAACCAGGGAGACGGCCAGCAGGGCGGAGACGGTCAGCAAGGCGGAGACGGGCAGCAGGACGGCGGCGAAGGCGACGGCCAGCAGGACGACGGAGGCGGCGAAGGCAACGGCGGGCAGGCGGGCAACGGCCCCGTGGCCGCCGACTTCGTCGACATCACGACCGTGCAGCCCTCCCAGCAGGCGGCCGACCCCGGTGCCGGCCCCTCCAAGGGCACCTTCGCCACCAGCTGCGGAGTCAACGCCAACGGCCTGTTCAACTCCGACAACGTGATCGTCGCGCCGGGCGTCACCAACGGCGCCCACCACTTCCACGACTACGTCGGCAACCAGGCCAACGACGCCTTCGCCTCGGACGACGACCTCGCGAACGGCGAGACCACCTGCGTCGACCAGGGAGACAGGTCTTCGTACTTCTGGCCCGTGCTGCGGCTGCAGAACGGCACCCAGGAGCAGGACGCACAGTCGCCCGGCGGCGGCGTCGAGGGCAACGCGGGCGAGATCGTCACGCCCAAGGAGGTCACCATGACCTTCGTGGGCAACCCGCGCTCCGAGGTCACGGCCATGCCCCGGCTGCTGCGCATCATCACCGGCGACGCCAAGGCGTTCGTCAACGGCACGGCCAACGCCAACGCCTCCTGGAGCTGCACCGGCTTCGAGGACCGGCAGTTGAAGGACAAGTACCCGGTCTGCCCGGCCGGCAGCGACGTGGTGCGCTCGTTCCGCTTCCAGAGCTGCTGGGACGGCAACAACATCGACAGCGCCAACCACCGCACGCACGTGGCGTTCGCGGCGGCGGACGGCAGCTGCCCGGCCGGCTTCAAGGCCATCCCGCAGCTGGTGCAGCGCATCGTCTACGACGTCGACGCGCCGAGCCTTCAGGACGGCGGCCGTACGACACCGCTGTTCGCGGTGGACTCCTTCCCCGAGCAACTGCACAAGCCGGTCACCGACCACGGTGACTTCATCAACGTCTTCGACGAGGACCTGATGAACGAGATGGTCGCCTGCATCAACGAGGGCCGCACCTGCGGCGCCGGCGGCAACGGTGGCGGCGGCGACAACGGCGGCGGTGGTGGTGACGACGCCGGTGGTGACAACGGCGGCGGTGCCGACAACGGCGGCGGTGGTGACAACGCCGGCGGTGACAACGGCGGTGGCGCGGACCAGCCCGGCCAGGACCAGGGCCAGGACCAGGGCCAGGACCAGGGCCAGGACGACGGCCAGCAGCAGCCCCCGGCCCAGAACCCCGCGGAGCCCTCGACCGAGCCCGCCGCGGGCGGCGCCGGCTCCGCCGACACCCCCCGCACCGCCGAGCCCCGCGTCTACACGAAGCCGAGCGCCAAGTCGACCAAGCCCGCGGCGGAGACCCCCGCCCAGGACACCGGCGCCAAGGGCGAGATCGGCACCCCCGCGACGGCGGCCCCGGACGGGAGCCCGGACCAGAGCCCGGTCGCGGCGGACACGGGTGACACGCCGTCCGTAGTGCCCGCACCGCAGGCCCAGGGCGGCCTGGCCGAGACCGGCGCCGACCTGTGGCCGGCGGCAGCCGGCGCGCTGCTGCTGATCGGCGGGTTCGTCATCCTGCGCCGGTCGGCGAAGCGTACGTAAGCGAGTTCCCGCCGAGGCAACCGCCGCGCAAGGGCACGAACGGGTGCTTCCTGACGCGAGAGGCCGCCCCGCCACCGGGCCGCACGGGTATATGTCGCTCGGAGTGACCGCACAGGTCACTCCGGGCGGCACCGGCCCCGGACCGGCGGGGCGACCGCGCGACGAGGGGAGCCCCATGCAGCACACGCCCAGCGATCCGGGCACGGACACCGATCCGGAGTACTACGACCTCGGCAGCCACCGCCGCACGGTCACCACCTCCTCCGCCGAGGCCCAGCGCTGGTTCGACCGCGGCCTGGTCTGGTCGTACGCCTTCCACCACGAGGAGGCGGTCGCCTGCTTCGAGCGCGCCGCCCGCGCCGACCCCGACTGCGCGATGGCCCACTGGGGCATCGCCTACGCGCTCGGCCCCAACTACAACAAGCCCTGGGAGTTCTTCGACGACCAGGACCTCGCACGGACCGTGGAGCGCACCCACGCGGCCGTGGAACTCGCCCACGGGAAGGCCGTACACGGCACTCCCGTCGAACGCGCCCTCATCGGCGCCCTGCGCGCCCGCTACCCGCAGGAACGGCCCGCCGAGGACTGCTCGGTGTGGAACGAGCCCTACGCCGACGCCATGGCCGCCGTCCACGCCCTCGCCCCCGACGACCTCGACGTGGCCGCCCTGTACGCCGACGCCCTGATGAACCTCACGCCCTGGCAGCTGTGGGACCTGCGCACCGGCGAACCGGCCGAGGGCGCCCGCACCCACGAGGCGCGGTCCGTGCTCGACGCGGCGCTCGCCACGGAGGCCGGCGCCCGCCACCCCGGCCTGCTGCACTTCCACGTCCACCTGATGGAGATGTCCCCGACTCCCGAGACCGCCCTGACCGCCGCCGACCGCCTGCGCGACCTCGTGCCGGACGCCGGCCACCTCCAGCACATGCCCTCGCACCTGGAGGTGCTGTGCGGCGACTACCGGGCGGTGGTGTCGGACAACACGCGGGCCATCGCCGCCGACGAGAAGTACGTGGCCCGGGCCGGCGCGATGAACTTCTACACCCTCTACCGTGCCCACAACCACCATTTCAGGATCTACGGCGCGATGTTCCTCGGCCGGTCGCAGGTAGCCCTGGAGGCCGCCGCCCGGCTCGAGGAGTGCCTGCCGGAGGAACTGCTGCGCGTGGAGAGCCCGCCCATGGCGGACTGGCTGGAGGCCTTCCTCGCGATGCGGGTCCACGTGCTGATCCGCTTCGGCCGCTGGGCCGACATCCTGACTCTTCCGGAGCCCGCCGACCCGCGGCTGTACAGCACGACGACCGCGATGCGGCACTACGCCCGCGGCGTCGCCCTCTCCGCGACCGGCCGCGTCCCCGAGGCGGAGGCTGAGCGGACGCTGTTCCGGGCCGCCGCCGCCCGGGTCCCGCAGACCCGCATGCTGTTCAACAACACCTGCGCGGACATCCTCGCCATCGCCGCCGCCATGCTCGACGGCGAACTGGAGTACCGCAAGGGCCGGCACGAGGCCGCCTTCGCCGCCCTGGAACGCTCGATCGAACTCGACGACAGCCTTCCCTACGACGAGCCCTGGGGCTGGATGCAGCCCACCCGGCACGCCTACGGCGCCCTGCTGCTCGAACAGGGCCGGATCGCCGAGGCGGAGGCCGTCTACCGCGCCGACCTGGGCCTCGACGACTCGCTGCCGCGTCCCTCCCAGCACCCCGGCAACGTCTGGTCCCTGCACGGTCTCCACGAATGTCTCGTCCGGCTGGGCAAGGACGGCGAGGCGCGGATCGTCGCCCAGCAGCTGAAGTTCGCCGCGGCGCTGGCGGACGTACCCGTCGAGGCGTCGTGTTTCTGCCGTCTCGACACGGCTTACGGGACCCCGGGCGCGAGCGGCTGCTGCGGCATGGACAATTGACCGATCGCCCGTCCGGGATGCCGAGCCGCCCCGCCGTCCCCACGATGGACGCAGGAGGCGGTACCGGGCAGTCCGAGCGGACGGGTAGGCGATGGCGCAGGCCACGCGGAACAGGGGGACCTCGGACCATGGCGGGCGCAGGGTGAACGAGACACGCACGAAGAGAACGGCGGGTACGAACCGCCCGTCCGGCGGGATCGGCCGAGCCCGCGGCTGGGCGCGGCTGGCCCTGGCGCTGGTCGCGGGCTGCGCCGCCGTCGTCTTCTCGGGCCTCCTCGACTCCGGCGGTTGGCTGATCCTGCTCACCGGGTTCGCCGGGCTCGCGCTGGCCGGGGCCGGCGTCTGGTGGATGCTGGCGCACCGCGGCGGTGCCCGGCTGCTGGGCGGCCTGCTGGCCGTGGCCGCACCCGTGGGGGTCATGGTGCTCTACGCCGCCTCCGGCCTGTGGGTCGTGGCCGTCGGCGCACTCGCCCTGTGGGCCGCGGCGCTCGCCTCGGCCCGCTCGGCGCTGCGCAGTCTGCGCCGTCCGCGCGGCATGCACACCCGCAAGGCACCGCCCCCGAAGCGCCCGGTGCTGCTGATGAACGTGCGGTCGGGCGGCGGCAAGGTCGAGAGGTTCGACCTCGTCAAGCGCGCCGAGGCGCTCGGCGCCCGCGTGATCGTGCTCGGCCCGGACACCTACCCCGACCCCGTGGAGGTGGCCCGGCAGGCCGTGGCCGACGGCGCCGACCTGCTCGGCGTCGCGGGCGGCGACGGCACCCAGGCGCTGGTGGCCTCCGTGGCCGCCGACCACGGACTGCCCTTCCTGGTCATCGCCGCCGGGACCCGCAACCACTTCGCCATGGACCTCGGCCTGGACCGCGCCGACCCGGTGCACAGCCTCGAAGCCCTCACCAACGGGGTGGAACTCCGCGTCGACCTCGGCGACGTGGGCGGCCGCCCCTTCGTCAACACGGTGTCCTTCGGGGCGTACGCGGAGATAGTGCAGAGCCCCGAGTACCGCGACGCCAAGGCCGCCACCGCCCTGGAGCACCTGCCCGACCTGCTGGCGGGCGAGGGCGGCACCGTCCTCGACGTCCACACCGACGACACCCACCTGTACGCCCCGCAGGCCCTCCTCGTCAGCAACAACCCCTACGCCCGCGCCGACCCGCTCGGGGGCGGGCGCCGCCCCCGTCTGGACACCGGACAGCTCGGGGTGATCGGCGTCCGCGTGGAAGGCCCGGGGCAGGCCGCCGAACTGGTCCTGCTCGGCGAACGCGCCAGCGGGATCACCTCCGTGACGTCCCGCCGGGTCACCGTGGAGGCTTCCGAGGGCCACATCCCGGTGGCCGTGGACGGCGAGGCGCTCGACCTGCCGGTGCCGGTCGTGTGCACGCTGCGGCCCCGCGCGCTCCGGGTCCGGGTGCCCCACCACCGTCCGGGCGCCCCCTACGCGCCGCCGACCGTCGACTGGCGGCGCATCGTCGCCCTCGCACTCGGCCGCACCGACACCCGAACGACCCAGGAGACGCACGATGTCTGACCACCGAACCGAGCCACGCGTCCGCATGCCGCACCTGGTCCGCGACCTCGCCACCCTGGACCAGGCCCTGTACGAGACGGTCACCATGACCAGGACACCCACCCTGGACACCGCCCTGCGCCGGCTGTCCGCGGCGGCGGACCACTCCAAGCTGTCCTTCGCCGTCGCCGGGGTGCTCGCGCTGAGCGGCGGCCGGGCCCGGCGCGGGGCCGTCCTGGGCGTCGCGGCCGTCGGTGTGGCCTCGGCCAGCGCCAACCTGCTCGGCAAACGCCTCGTCCGCCGTCCGCGCCCGCACCGCGCCGTCGACTCGCCGTTCCCGGGCCGGCACGTGCCGATGCCGGACTCGGCGTCGTTCCCGTCCGGGCACACCGCGTCGGCCGTCGCCTTCGCGGCAGCCGTCGGACCGGCCTTCCCGGTCGCCGCCGTCCCGCTGGGCCTGCTCGCCTGCGCGGTCGGCTACTCGCGCGTCCACACCGGCGTGCACTACCCGGGCGACGTCGTGGCGGGCGCGCTCCTCGGGACGGGGTCGGCGGCCCTGGTCCTGGCGGCTGCGGCCCGGCTGGACGGGCTGAGGACGGGACGCTGAGCCGCGACCGGCCCCGGCTACTCCCGTCCGCAGTGGAGGAAGACGTGGGGCTCGGGTACGGCCTCGGGGTGGTCGGGGGTGAACAGCAGGTTCTCCTCGGCGAGCACCGTCAGCCCCGCCCCCGTCACCATCTCGACGAGATCGTCGCGGGCGAAGCTGGTGACCCGCACCGGCTGCCCCATGAACACCGCGTCCACGCCCTCCACGTCCAGCGGCACGGTGGCGAGGACGAGGCTGCCGCCCGGCAGCAGGGCCCGCGCCAGCCGGCCGACCAGAGCGCGCTGCTGGGCCCGGTCCATCTGGAGCAGTGAGAAGTACACGCAGACCGCGTGGAACGAGCCATTCTCCAGCGGCAGTTCACGCACGTCCACGCACCGGAACGCCGCGTCGGGGACCTGCCGGGCGGCGAGGGCGACCATGACGGGGGAGACGTCGACGCCCAGCACGTCGTGCCCGGCGCCCACCAGGGTCTCGGCCGTCGGCCGGCCCGTCCCGCTGCCCACGTCCAGCACCCGGCTGCCCGGCGCGAGCCGCCCGAGCAGCCACTCCAGCGAGCGGTGATGGGCCTCCGCGTGCGCGAACGCCTTCTCGTACGCGGATCCCAGCGCGTCGAACACCGCCGCCGCGCGCCGCTTCTCGTCCTCGTCGGTCACGCCGGCCTCCCGTGGTGGTGGGCGGGTCCCGCGCACGCGCGGCCCTGACGGCGCCTCAGTGTAGGGCCGGGGTGCGGTGCCGCGGGCGGGTTCCCGGAAGCGGCCGGAATCCGAGTTTCCACTACCGTCAGTAACATGATCCACTCTCCTTCTGAGGTGGGGCTACTGGCCGGTAGCCAAGGCCCCGCGACCGTCGTTCCCTTCGGAGGACCCCCGATGACCTCGCCCGAGGAAGCCCTGCAACAGGCCCGCGCCACCTACGAGGAGCACGCCCGCACCTGCCGGCAGTGCCACTTCGACGCCGTGCCGTGCGCGGTCTCGAAGCATCTTCTGCGCGCCTACAACAACGCTCGCCGAGGGCAGATGCGGGCGAACTCGGCCGCGCGTTGAGCGATTTTCGTCACACCGGGTGACCGCGTGACCGGGTGACCGGGGCGGGCGGGTGAGCGGGGCGGGCGGCGTCAGGCGGGCCGTACCGCTCCGCGCAGTGCGCCCTCGCCCAGGGCGTGGACCGACTCCTCGCGGATGGCGGCACCGGGGCCCGGGGCGTGGATCATCCTGCCGTCGCCCGTGCACAGACCGGTGTGGCTCAGGTCGTCGAAGAAGAAGACGAGGTCGCCGGGGCGCAGATCCTCCAGGGTGACCCGGGGGAAGGCCCGCGCCTGGTCGAGTGCCGTCCGCGGCAGCGTCACCCCCGCGGCCCGCCAGGCGGCCTGGGTGAGGCTCGCGCAGTCGTACGACTCCGGCCCCGTGGCACCCGTCACGCAGGGCCGCCCGATCTGGGCGCGGGCGAAGGCGAGGGCCTTGTCCGCCTTGCCGAGGTACCCGGCTCCCGTCGCGTGGGTGGTGAGGCCGAGCGGGGCGGGAGCGGGGGCAGGGGCGGGGGCGGTCGGGGAGCGTGAACTCCGGCAGTGGCAGGCCCAGTTCGGGGGCGGGCAGAGGGAACTCGGGCACAGTGAAGGCGGGTTCGGGCGTCGGGAGCGTGGCGTGGACCGGCTGGGGCGGGACGGTCGGGGCGGTGATCCCCGCCGTGGGCGCGAGCAGGTCGCCGTAACTGGCCGCCAGGAGGCCGTTCTCCGGCTCCGGGAAGGCGTTCGAGGGCGGCGTGATCGGGGGTTGGGGCACGGCGAAGCCGGAGGTGGGGGCAGGGAAGTCGTACGAGGACACGGCGAAGCCGGTCGCGGGGGCGGGGGAGTCGTACGAGAGGAGGCCGGAGTCCGGCGTGGGCAGGGGGAAGCCGGTCCCGGCCATGGCGAGAACGGCGTGCTGGCCGGTCGACGTGAGGGCCGTGCTGCCGGTGTCGGCGTGCTGTCCCGCCCAGGTGTCCGTCTCCGGACGGTGGGCCTGCTGTCCCGCCCAGGTGTCCGTCTCCGGACGGTGGGCCTGCTGCGGCCCGGTGTCCCAGGTCTGCTCGACCGGCCACGACTCGATCGCGGGCAGCGACGGCGTGGCCTGCGGGACGGCGCGGGCCAGCACCTCGCGGGCGGCGGCGAGCTTGCGCCCGATCCTCTCCTTGCCGCTGCGCAGGAACGCCTGCGGCGCGGCCGGGGCGGAGGAGGGGGCCGAGGTGGAGAGGGAGGCGGAGGCCGGGGCCGGCATCAGCGCCCTGGGCTCCCGTGGCGGGGCCTCGATGGCCGCCGGCAGCGCGGCCACGGCCCGCCCGGTCAGCTCCGGTGCAGGCCTGCCGCCCGCCTCCGGCTCCCGGACGGCTCCGCCGGACGGCAGTTCAGGCGTGCTCCGCGGGGCGCGCGGCGAGTGCCGGACGGTCGGGCACGGCGGGCAGGTTGGCGGGAGTGGTCGGTCCGACCCGGCTGCGCGCCATCTCGAACCACTGACGGGTCACGGCCTCCAGCGAGGGATCGGCCGCCGGCCGCCCGCTGTTGGCGACCGAGGTGACGGTCCGGCGACCGCCCCTGCCCGATCTGGCGCGGGTGGCGTTGAAGGTGCCGGTGTCGCTCTCGGCCCGGTCGTACAGGGCGCTGACCCGCTGCTGGATCTCCGCGCGGCTCGGTGTGCCGGCGTCCTCGATGCGTGCGGAACCTGTCCCTGGGGGGAGCGTGGTGCGATCCGTCGCCATGGAAGACGTACTCCTTCCGTACTCCGCCGGCCGAGTGGGCGGTGGATTCGGGAGCGGTCCTTGCAGCAAGGTACTCCCGCGCTCCCCGCCCTGTGGGGCGGTCGAGCATCTCACCCCGGGGTGGACGGTCCCGGCTCCGGCCGCGGCACTGCTGTCACGGACTCGGCGGAGGTCGCGCGGCCGGCGGGGTTCGCCGGAGTCGGTCGTGCGGCCTTGCGTCAACCTAGCCAACTTGTGTGACTGGTGTGAAGATTCAAGCGTTAAATGTCCGATACGTATTCGTGACCTTGGTCTCTCTTCGCCGCAACCATGTTTGGACCGGCCCGACTTGACCGGTACGCCCGGCCGTCGTGGTCGCGTCGCTGGTCCGGCGCGCGCACGCCTCCGTCGGCCTCCGGTTCGGGGCGGGGTGCGGTCCGCCTCGTCCTGGGCGAGCAGTGAGAGCAGGGCCGCCACCGTCAGTCCCGCCTCGGCCGGGTGGCGCAGCACCTTGTCCGGTTCGATCCGGTAGGTGTTGCCGCGCCCCTCCCGGGTGTGGGACAGGTAGCCGTCCTGCTCGAGGTCGGCGATGATCTTCTGGACGGCACGTTCCGTCAGCCGGCAGTGTGCGGCGATGTCTCGGATCCGGGCGGTCTGGTTGTCCGCGATGACCGCCAGCACGCGGGCATGGTTCGTCAGGAACGTCCATCCGGTGTGCGGTTCGGGCACTCCTTCCATGGGGTCATGGTAGGGCCTGTCATTCACGTAAACAAACGCCAGAACTGAATTTCGTGTATCAGTTGACGTATGACGGGTATCGGCGTGAGCCTGGGACGGTGAGGAGAGTGACCGGGGAGGCGGTCATGGCAGAGCCTGCGTACGACGCGGAACGCGACGCGGGGGCGGCCTGCGGCTTGCGGGCCGGGGCGGGCGGTGCGCCGCCGCACACCCGGCCGCTGCCCGAGATCGCCCTGCGCGTGGTCGGCGAGCGGGTGGCCGTGGAGATCCGCGGTGAGCTGGACCTGGGACGCGCCGAGCAGCTGGAGCACGCCCTGCGGGCGGCGCTGGCCGCGGCCGTCGGTGCGGTGGACCTGGATCTCGGCGGGGTCACGTTCTGCGACTGCTCCGCCCTGAACGTGCTGCTCGAACTGCACGAGCGCGGCCTGCGGCAGGGCACGCCGGTCGTCATCCGCTCGGCCGCCCCCGTGGTCGAACGGCTGCTCGACCTGACCGGCACCGCCCCCCTGTTCGCCGGCACCGAACCCGGTCCCCACCGTGGCGACGACACCCCCCTCCCTGTTCCGCCGGAAGACCGTGGCGGGGAACACGACCTGCGTGTCGAGGTCGTCCAACTGCGGCGGGCCATGCAGACCCGCCCGGTGATCGACCTCGCCCGCGGCATCCTCATGGCCTCCTTCGCGCTGAGCGCGCAGGACGCCTGGCGAGTCCTGGTCGACGCCTCCCAGCACAGCAACACCAAGCTGCACCACCTCGCCCACGACCTCGTCGGCGCCGTGGAGGGAGACCCGCCACCGCAGGCCGTACGGGAACAGGTCGCGGCTGCCGTCGCCCGTGTCCGGTCCACGTCGCAGGCGACGGAAGAGGCCGGCCGCGTCGACGAGTGACCCGACCACGACGGCCGTGGCCCTCACGGACAGAGGCGCCGGCCTGACTCGGACGGCACGCTCCTTCTCGCCGTTCTCGCTGCCGGTGCCCTGTGGGCACGCACCACCGACGGTGAGCGGCACGTCGATCCGGCGACTGGTGCCCTACGGCTCAGCCCCGTGCCCGCGATCGCCGCGCTCGCTCTCGCCGACGCGCACCGCCGGGAAGTCCGGCGCCGCGCAGCCCGATTGACAGGACCTCGCAGATGAGGCCAGGGGCTGCGCCTCCCGCTCCGGTCGGTCGGGTGGGACCACCACCGGGACGCCGGACCCGCGGCCGGGTGGCCTCGACCCCCGCCGTGCCAGGACGCCTCGACAAGGGACTTCGGCAAGGTGCTTCGGCAGGTACGGCGAGGTGGTGTCGACCGTGCATCCGCTGTCGCGGGCGAGGCACACCACGGCGACGGGCGTTGTCAGTGGTCACCGGTAGCTTCGTTCTTGTCGCACCGACTCCGGTGCGACAGCCCCCCTGCGCTGCGCCGACCTGGCGCGACCGGGCTTCGTGCTGCAAAGGAGATGGTGCGTTGTCGGACTGGGAGAAGTCGAGCACGGCCCGGGTGGTGCCGCCCGCGCGGCCCCGCAAACTCGCCAAGGTCCCCTTCGTCGAACTGGCCGACGGACGCCTCCAGGGCGTCGTGTCCAGCGGCTCGGACATCGAGCGCGTGTACGTCTCCTCGGTGGCCGCCGGGACCTACGCGTTCGCGTGCAGCACCAACAACAACCGTCCCTGCGGCGGTGCCCGGGGTTCGTTCTGCAACCACATCCGCGCCCTGATCACCGAGGCCGTCCTCCAGTACGGCGCCGAGCGCGTCGCCCGCTATCTGCGCGTCGAGCCGGCCGGCGGGGAGGCGACGGTCCCCGGCATCACCGACGCCATGACCGCCACCCGGCCCGCCCCGGCCGACGGCAAGACCGCCGCGGCCTCCGTCTTCAGCCGGTTCCTGCGGCACCTCGCCTACCTGGAACTCGAGCCCACCACCGCTCCGTTGCCCGAGATGCAGTGGTTCCCGCCCACCAGGACGGCGGCCGACGCCCCAGAACCCCCGCGCGCGGCCGAGCCCGCCGCCACGCAGGAGCGGCGCGCGGACCCGCTGACCACGCCCGTCGACGGACTCGGCGAGGCCCTCGCGGCGGTCGACGCCTTCGACCGGGCACTCGTCGCGGGCCTGCTGCGTCCGCAGCCCGCCCGCGTCGCCGACCTGACGGAACTCGCCCGTGCCGTGGCCGGTTCGCCGCTGGCCGCCCGGGTCGCGGAAGCCGTCGAGAAGGTCGCGGCCGGAGCCGCGGGCGAGGACCACCTCGTCGCCCTCGCCGCCGCCCGCACCGCGCTGCTGGGCGCGGCGCACGACGCCCTGACGGCCCGCGCCGACGAAAGCACCGGCCGCGCCCGCGGCGAGGCGACGGCAGCGGCTCCGGACGGGCGGCAGACCGTCAATCTGCTCCTGGCCGCCCGGACCTGGCTCGCCGACCTGGCCCGCGCCGGCTGGCAGGGCATCGACCACGAACTCGTCGGCTCGGCCGCACAGATCGTCTCCGCGATGCTGCCCGACCCCGCCCTGCGCCGACTGGCCACCCTGCTCGACGGCTTCGCCGCCGAGCTCGCCGCCTCCTGCCCCGGCGCCTCCCTGGACCGCTTCCCGGCCCGCCGCTGGGGAGACCTGTGGGCGCGCGCCCTGCTCCTGACCCGGCCCGGGGCCGCCGCACCCCGGCCGACCGCCCCCGCCACCGGCCGCCTGCTTCCCCTCGGCATCGACCTGCACGAGCACGCGACGGCCGCCCAGGCACAGGTCCACGCGGTGTTCGAGCCCGCGGACGGCGGCGCGCCCCGCCTGGTACGGGCGAGCGTCTCCGTGCCCAAGCCGGACACCGTCGTCGCGGCCGGCGTCTGGCAGCTGCTGCGGCCGCACCTGCCGCTGCTCACGGCCCTCGGCGAAGGCCGGTCCATGCAGCTGACCGACATGCCCCTCACCGAGGAGGGCGACCTGATCTGGGAGGACCAGCGGGCCCGTGCCGGCGAACCCGCCGACGCCTTCGCCACCGCACGCGTCGCCCTCCCGGCCGCCACGGCCCCGCCCACCGCGCCCCTGGACCGCCACACCGCACGCCTCGCCGAACCGGTGTTCCTGGAGGGCTACGCCACCCGGCAGGACGCCGGTTCCCCGCTCATCCTCGACTTCGCCCGACACTCCCTCGCCGTGGACACCGACCGCATCCCGGCCGCCGGTCCGCTCACCCCCGAGGCGGTGGCCGCCTCCAGTGCCTGCATCGGCCTGCTGCGCTGGGACGACGGCGAGTTCCACGTCCAGCCGCTCGCCGTGGAGACCACGGTGCGCAGGAGGACCGTGGCCCTCCAGGCGGGCGCCTGGGCGGGAGGCACCACCGACAAGACCGGCGTCAAGGCGGAGAAGGCCGCCACGGACGCCGTGACCGTCCTGCGGGAGCGGGCGGGAAGGCTGCTGCGCAAATGAACGAGCCCGAGACCGATGTCGTGCACGCGGTCGAGCACGCCACCGAGGCCGAGCCCCACGACAACCGCCGACAGGTCCTCTACTGGCGGCTCCTCGCCCGCCTCTTCGACCCGGAGGAGCAGACCGCGCTGGAGTCCGCCAGCCTCGCGGTCGTCGAGGACATCGGGCTGCCGCCCGCGCTGCTGGACCCGGGAGCCTCCGTCGACTCCATCGTGCAGCGCCACCCGGAACTGGCCGCCGAGTTCGACGGCCTGATGGTCCCCGAAGCCGAAGCCGGAACACAGCCCGAGGCCGGAGCACGGCCCGAGGCCGGAGCACGGCCCGAGCCCGGAACACAGCCCGAGGTCGGAGCACGGCCCGAAGCCGGATCAGGGCCCGAAGCCGAAACACGGCCCCAAGCCGGAGCACGGCCCGAAGCCGAAACACGGCCCGAAGCCGGAACACAGGCCGAAGCCGAAACACGGCCCGAAGCCGGAACACAGGCCGAAGCCGGAGGACGGCCCGAAACCGATGACGGCGACATCCGCGACCGCCCGGCCGAGGTGCGGCGCGCCGCCCTCGTCTCCAAGGTGCTGCTCAACGTCTTCTCCACCGGCACCGGAGCCGTCAGCGCCGGTCAGCTGGCGCGCTGGCAGTCCGACGCGGGCTGGCTGGAGCGGGCGCTCGGCTGCACACCCGGCGACCTGCGCGGCGGTCGGGCGGGCGGCGGCCGGGGCGTCAGCCCGACCGGCTCGGGTGGCAACGGCGGGACACCCGACCTCAGCCGGCTCATCCCGCAGATCGGACCCGAACTCGGTGCCCTCGAAGGCGACCTGGTCAAGCGGATGCACCTGCGCGAGGTGCTCGCCGATCCCGCGCTCGCCGCCCGGCTCACCCCGAGCATGTCGCTCATCGAGCAACTGCTGCGGGACAAGAACAACCTGTCCGGCGTCGCCCTCGCCAACGCCAAGGCGCTGATCCGCCGGTTCGTCGACGAGGTCGCCGAAGTGCTGCGCACCCAGGTCGAGAAGGCCACGGTCGGCGCCATCGACCGGTCCGTCCCGCCGAAGCGGGTGTTCCGCAACCTCGACCTCGATCGCACCATCTGGAAGAACCTCACCAACTACAGTCCGGAGGAGGAGCGGCTCTACGTCGACCGCCTCTACTACCGGCACACCGCCCGCAGGACGACACCGCAGCGGCTCGTCGTCGTGGTGGACCAGTCGGGCTCGATGGTCGACTCCATGGTCAACTGCACCATCCTCGCCTCGATCTTCGCCGGGCTGCCCAAGGTCGACGTCCACCTCATCGCGTACGACACGCAGGCGCTCGACCTCACCCCCTGGGTGCGCGACCCCTTCGAGACCCTGCTGCGCACCAACCTCGGCGGCGGCACGGACGGCACCGTCGCCATGGCCCTGGCCCAGCCGAAGATCGCCGAACCGCGCAACACCGTCGTGGTGTGGATCTCCGATTTCTACGAGTGGCGCGGTGAGCCCCTCTACGACAGCATGGCCGCCCTGCACCGCTCCGGGGTCAAGTTCATTCCCGTCGGTTCGGTGACCAGCTCGGGCCGCGGCAGCGTCAACCCCTGGTTCAGGGAACGCTTCAAGGACCTCGGCACGCCGGTGCTCTCCGGCCACATACGCAAGCTCGTGCACGAGCTGAAGACGTTCCTCACCTGAGACGCCCGCGCCCTCTCGCTCTCCCTCTTTCTCCTTCTCCACCTGCTTCTCGCCCTTCCGTAGAAAGGCATGTCGATGTCCGACCTGTTGCGCGCCCCCGCCGAGATCAAGTACGCCGAGGAACTGGACTGGCTGGAGTCGGTCGACGACGGCCCCAAGCCGTTCTCCTGGCGGCTGTCGCCGAAGATGGTCCGGCTGTTCGTCCTCGGTTCCGAGCGCGCCGACGGTCTCGACCGGGACGTCTCGCAGAAGTGGTTCGGCGACCGCAGCATCGTCGAGCGGGCCATCGTCACCCTGGCCTCCGACCGCGGTCTGCTGCTCATCGGCGACCCCGGCACCGGCAAGAGCTGGCTGGCCGAGCTGCTGGCCGCCGCGATCTGCCGCAACTCCACCCAGGTCGTGCAGGGCACGGCCGGCACCACCGAGGACCACATCAAGTACTCGTGGAACGTCTCCATGGTGATCGCCAAGGGCCAGTCCCGCGAGTCGATGATCCCGTCACCGATCATGACGGCGATGGAGACCGGCACGATCGGCCGCGTCGAGGAACTCACCCGCTCCACCAGTGACGTCCAGGACGCGCTGATCTCCATCCTGTCGGAGAAGTACATCTCCGTGCCCGAACTCGACAGCGACAACATCGTTTTCGCCCAGCCGGGCTTCTCCGTCATCGCCACCGCCAACAGCCGTGACCGGGGAGTCAACGACCTGTCCTCCGCGCTCAAGCGGCGCTTCAACTTCGTCCGCATCCCGGTCGTGACGAACAAGAAGAGCGAGGCGGAGATCGTCCGCTTCCGCACCGAGGAACTGCTGCGCCGCCACCAGATCGAACTGGACGTCCCGCCCACTTTGCTGGACGTGCTGCTCCAGAGCTTCGCCGACCTGCGCGCCGCCTCCGCGGCGGCGGCCGGCGACGACGAGAAGCTGGAGTCCGCGCTGTCCACGGCCGAGCAGATCGGCGTGCTGGAGGACGCCATCCTGCACAGCAACTTCTTCGGCGAGCGCGCCCTGACCGCACACACCCTCGCCTCCTCCCTGGTCGGCTCCCTCGCCCGCCGCGAACCGGAGGACCTCGCGATCCTCAACAAGTACCTGCACGGTGTCGTCGAGCCGCGCAGCAAGGAAGAGGGGGGCTCCTGGCCGGAGTTCCTGGAGGGCGGCCGCGACGCGATCGCGACCCTCTCATGAGCACCCCGCCCGAGGGCACGTTCACCGCGCTGCGCGGCCAACTCCAGGACGCCGCCACGGCGTTCGCTGACGGGCCCGGCGCCCTCGAAGGCATCCTGCGGGGCATCGTCGACGACGTCGAGCGGGCGGTGCGCGAGCCGCTGGAGATCTTCCCGGTCTGTCACCACTCCCCGGCCTCGGCGCTCGCCATGGCCCGCCGGCTCCGCGAGAAGCAGCCGAAGGTGGTCTACCTGGAGCTGTGCGAGGACATGGCGCCCCTCCTCACCGAACTGCGCAACTGCCGCCTCCCCGTGGCGGTGCAGGCGTTCGCGTCGGAGATCGAGGGCTTCCCGGCGGACTGGGCGCCGCTGTCCGTCGTCGCGCCGGTCACCGAGGCCTCCGCCGAGTACCAGGCGATCGCATACGCCCTCGACACCCCCGGCGTCGACCTCGTCCTCGTCGACCGGTCCTCGGACCACGTCTTCCAGTGGGAGACCCCGCCCGCCGCGGACACCGGACCGGACGCCCCGCCCGCCGACGAGGAGAGCGCCCTGCACGGCGACGCGGTCGGCGTCGAGATCGGCGACCTGCGCCCCCGCTTCGCCGAACTGGAGGAGCACCTCCTGCGCCACGGCCGCGTGCGGCACTGGTCGGAGTGGTGGCACCAGTACGTCGAACTGCCCCTCGGCGGCAGCGACCACGACACCTACCGCCAGGTCATGCTGCTCATCGGCAGCCTCTTCCGGCGCCTGGCACCCGGCGACCAGCGCCGGGTCCGGATCGACGAGGACCGTGAGCGGTACATGTGGACGCGGATGCGCGAGCACCTCGCGGCCACCGGCACCGACCCCGCCGACTGCCTCTACGTCTGCGGCGCCTTCCACGCGGCCAGCCGCGTGGCGGAGTTCGGCGTCGGGGGCAGCGACACCTTCGTCATCAGCGCGCCCACCCCCACCAAGTGGCGGCACGGACTCATCCCCTCCAGCCACGCCGCGATCGAGGCGCAGTTCGGCCTCGCCGCCGGGTCGGTGTCCATCGCCGCGACGGAATGGGCGAAGAACCTCAAGCGCACCGGAGTGCGGCCCTACCGCCTGGAGGGACAGGCCGGCACGAAGAAGAGCAGCGGGCCGAGGAAGGCGGCCGTGCCCGCGCTGCCCGCCGCCGCGCTCCCGCCCGCCGACCGGCTCACCGGGTTCCTCCAGCGGCCGCCCGTCCTCGACCCCCTCGACGAGGCCGAACTGCTCGGCTGGTCCGTGGAGATCGTGCGGGCCGCCCGGCGGGGCGGCTACCTCGCCTCCACGGCCGACGCCATCGCCGTGTTCGAGACGTCGATCCTGCTGGCCGGGATGCGCGACCGGGTCCGCCCGACGCCGTACGACTTCCAGGACGCGGCCGTCACCTGCATCGAGAAGGAGGCCGTGCCGGGGCGGCGCGATGTCGCGCGGCTCGTCGAGATCATGATGGGTGGCGACCGGATCGGCCAGGTCGGGTACGACGCGCTGCCGCCCCTCGCCCGGGACGTCCACGACCGGCTCGCCCCGCTCGACCTGAAGCTCCAGCAGCGCGGCGTACAGCGCGCCCTGCTGGACATCGCCGGCCGGCCGGAGCTGGAGCGCTGCTCGGACGTGCTGTGGATGCTGCGGCGGCTGCTGCCGCACGGCGCCGCCCGGCCGATCATGGGCGACCGGCGCCTCGGGGAGCGCGCGATCCAGGAGTCCTGGGACCTGGCCCTCGGCACCCACCAGCGCGCGCTGATCGAGCTGGGCTACGAGGGCGTCAGCATCGAGCAGGTCCTGGAACAGCGGCTGCGGCGTGCCGCGTACGCCCCGCGGGCCACGACGGCGCAGGTCCTGGAGGCCGTCGAGGACGCCATCCTCCATCTGCGCAGCCGACGCCTCGCCGACGAGCTGGGCACCCGCGCCCTGGAGGTCCTCGCGGGCGAGCGCAGTGTGGACGGCGCCCCCGAGGTGCTGCGCCGCGTCCGCCGCCTGCTGGCGTACTACCGCACCGGCGAGCCGGTCCTGCCGCCCTGGATCGAGTCCTTCGTCAAGACCGGCTACGCGCACTACTGCACGCTGCTGCCGACGGCGTTCACCGACGAGGACGCCACCGTCCGGCAGGTGGCGGCCATGCTGGGCTTCCTCTTCAGCATGGAGGGCCTCGCCCTGTCCCTGGGCTGCGACCGTACGCAACTGGAGCTGGCCCTCGCCCAGTCCCACCCGCAGGAGCCGTCCCGTACGGCGCTCTTGTGGGCGGCGCAGACGCACCTGGGCACGCTGTCCCGGGCGGACCTGCGGGCCCGCTGCGAGGGACTGCTCGGCAATCCGCTGGTGGTGCCCGCCTACCCGCGCTATCTCAGCGGGTTCGTGCACGCGCTGGAGCCGGTGCCGGGACTGGCCGACCTCGTCGTGGAGGCCGTGTCGAACGCCTTCGCGCGGCTTCCCGACCCGGTCCTGCTGCCCTGGCTGCCGACGCTGATCACCAGCCTGCGGGCGGGCGGCGCGGAGCTGGCCCCGCTGCTGATCCGTGAGGCGGGCCGGGTCTTCCCGGCGCGGCTGGCGGAGCTGGACTCCTGGGTGCCGCCGTGGCGCGCCCCCCAGGAGATCCCGGCCCTCCGGCCGCGACAGGCCATCGGCGCGCCCCAGGGCGTCGCCCTCCTCGCCGCGCATCCGGCCACCTGCGACGCGCTGGCGGAGCTGCTCGGCTGCGACGGCGGCTGGGCGAGCCCCGAGGCGGCCGCCCCGCGGGGCGCGGAGCTGCTCGCCGGTCACCCGGAGACCGCGACGGCACTGGAGGCGCTGCTGACGGCCGGCTGACGCGAACGGGCCGCTCCACCGCTGTCGGATGCGGTGGAGCGGCCCGCTCTGCCCGGGCGGACCCGGTGCTGGTCGGAGAGCGGCGGCCGAGGGCCTGTCGTTCGGATCACACTGCAGACGCGGGGTCCGGCACGCCATCTGCCGCGTTGTCGTCACTCGCCGACGCTCCGCGTCGACTACCTCCTCCGCCTTGCGGCTGCACGCACCAGACCCCGCTCACCGGCACTGAACGGCGCTGTCGACTTCCTGCGACCTGATCCGAACGACAGGCCCTAGCGGTGCCGGGTGCCGACCGTGAGGGCGCCGGTCACCTTCGCCGCGCCGGTCGGTTCGTGGACGACGGCGCCCGTGGACTTCTTCCAGATCCTGATGCGGAAGGTGTCCGGCGCGTCCGTGGCGGTGACGCGGAAGGCGTAGCCCGCCGTGCCGTCGACGGTGCCGGAGCCCTCGAGGACGGCCCGGGAACCCGTGACCACCAGCCAGTCGAGCCCGGCGGAGCGGAACTTCAGCCGGGCCGGGCCGAAGTCGAGAGTGACCCGGCCGGTCGGAGTGGCGGCGCCGGTGCGGTAGCCGGCGGCCAGGGAGAAGGCCGCCTTGCCGGCGAGCGTCGCGTCGGCCGGGTAGGCCCCGGCGGGGGAGGCGACGAGGCCCGCGCCGGCCACGGGGCCCGCGGCACGGTCGTACACGATCAGCTCGGGGAGCGTCGTGCTGTCCGAGGCGCCGTCGTCGTCCGTGACGGTCACGACCGGGCGGTGGATGCCCGCCGCGGTGTAGGTGTGGGCGGCCCGGCAGCCCGTGTCGGTGACCGTGCCCGGCACCGGCTTCGTTCCGTCGTCGAAGTCGATCGCGCAGCTGTGGTGGTCGGAGGTGCCCGGGTCGGTGAAGCCGACGGTGACGAGGGCCCGCTGACGGACGCTCACCGGTGACACGGGGCCGGCCGCGGACGTGATCGCCGGGGCCGCGTTGGCGACGGTGACCGTGGCCGAGTCGCTGCTGCCGCCGCCGGTCACGGTGACCCGGAAGGTGCCGTCGTCCGTGCAGGTGAGCGTCGTACGCGCCGCGCCGGTGTCGGCGACGGCGCAGGGCGCGCCCGCCTCGACCGTCCACCGGGGGCTGCCCGCCCCGGAGACGGTCCCGCTCAGGGCGATCGCGTCGCCCTCCTTGCCGGCCGCGTCGGGACCGGCGTGCACGACGGTCACGGGGTCGACGCTGGTGAGGGTGGGGACGACCTTCCTGATCAGGCCTTCGGCGTCGAACCGCAGCCTGTCGACGGTCGTCTCGCGATGGGATCCGTCACCGCCGGGAAGGGCGAAGCGGTGGTAGGCGATGTACCAGTCGTCGCTGTTGGGGACCTGGACGACCGAGTGGTGGCCGGGGCCCTTGACGCCCAGGGCGAGGTCCTTCTCGAGGATCACGCCCCGCTTGGTCCACGGGCCGGTGGGGGAGGGGCCGGTCGCGTAGGCGACGCGGTAGTTCTCGTCCCGTGTGTCGTTCTCCGACCACATGAAGTAGTAGGTGCCCTCGCGCTCGATGACGAAGGAGCCCTCGTTGTAGCCGCTGGGGGTGATGTCCTGGAGCTTCGCCGCGTCGAAGGACGTCATGTCCTCGTTGAGCGGCACGACGTATCCGCGGCCGTTGCCGAAGTACAGGTAGGAGCGGCCGTCGTCGTCGGTGAAGACCGCCGGGTCGATCATCTGGCCGCTGTACTGGCCGGCCTTCAGCAGCGGCTTGCCCAGCGGGTCCTTGAACGGTCCGGTCGGCGAGTCGGAGACGGCGACACCGATGTTCGCGTCCGCGGAGAAGTAGAAGTAGTACTTCCCGTCCTTCTCCGCCATCGTCGGCGCCCAGGCCCTGCTGTCCGCCCACGACACGTCAGGCCCCAGGTCGAGGATCACGCCGTGGTCCTTCCAGTGGACCAGGTCGGTGGAGGAGTACGCCTTGAACTGCGTACCGCTCCAGCCCGCGAAACCGTCGGTGGTCGGGTACAGGTAGAAGGTGTCGCCGAACCGCACGATGTTCGGGTCGGCGTTGAGCCCCGGCAGCACCGGGCTGCGCATGATGAGCGCCGACACGGTCCAGGTGCGCTTCGCGCCGTCGGAGCCGGTCACCTCGTACGTCACCGGCCGGGTGAAGTCCTGGACGCTGCCCGAGGCGGGGCTGATCGCCGCGCCGTGCGCGAGGGTGAACTCCGGTGCCAGGGCCGTGAGATCGGCGCCCTCTGTCAGCGGCAGGGTGATCCTGCCGCCCGCGTCGTCGACGAGCGCGTCCACCTTCAGGTCGGGGTGGGCCGCCCGCGCGATGCCCGTGGTGTTGCCGGCCAGTTCCAGGACCTCGGTCGCCGACAGGGCCCGGTCGTAGACGCGGAAGTCGTCGACCTCGCCGCCGAAGTAGGGGTCGCCGTCGTACAGGGAGCGGCCGATGTAACCGCTGTGGTCCTTCGCCGCGTCGTACAGCTCGGACGGCTTGACGCTGACGCCGCTCGTGCGGGCCGCCTCGACGCCGTCCACGTAGAGGACCGCCGTGCCGGACGCGCCGTCGAGGGTGACGGTGACGTGCTTCCACTCGCCGGGGGGGAGCTGCGAGCCCGCCGTCAGCTTCTGCTCGGCCGACCAACTGGCCGCGGTGATCGCGGAGTACAGCTTGGAGGAGCCGTTGGAGGGGCTGGCGAAGAGGTACCTGTTGTTGTCCGGGCCGAGGCCGAACAGCCACTGCCAGTTGGCGCCGCCCTTCCACTTGGCGTACGTGGACACCGTGACACTGTCGGCGTTCTTCAGCACCCCGCCCGGGATCTTCACGTACGGCGAGGTGGCCGGGGCGCCGGACATCGAGAACGAGCCGCCGTCCACGCCGGTCCCGAAGTCGGGCGTGCGGACGTAGGTGCCGTGGAGGCCGTGGCCGCTGGAGTCGCGGGCGACGCTGCCGCCGGTCTCGTCGAAGCCGTAGTGCAGGACGAGGTCGGCGGGCACGGCCGGGCCCTTCTCGGAGACCGTGACCTCGGCGCGGACCCCGGTCGTGGAGCCGTCGGGCAGGCTGCCCTTCACGGTGAAGGTGCCGGGCTGCCCGTACGCCGACGCGGGGACGGGCTCCCAGGTGACCGGGACCGGCCGCTCGACGCCGTCGGCGTACCGGGCCACGACGGTGGCGGGCAGCACCGGGGCGTCACCGGTGCGGGTCGCGACCTCGATGTCCTCGACGCTCTCCACGAGTTGGTCCGGCTGGTAGGCCTTCAGTATCCGGTCGTACTCGGCCCTGGTGACGGGCAGGACCGTGCCGTGCCGGGGCCGGGAGGGGAGGTCGTAGCCGGCGGACGGGGTCCACACGCCGGAGTCGAGGTCGGTCGTCTCGAAGGGGATGTAGCCGCGCCCGCCGAACTCGTCGAGGAACGCGTACCACTTCTCCTCGGTGTTCGACTTGAACACCAGTGGCCCTTCCGCGGCGTTCATCGCGCCCTTGCCGATGCCCTCGGCGACCGCCGTCCAGGAGGTGTCCAGGAGCGAGTCGCTCTTCTCCTCGAAGACGAACTTGCTGTTGGGCGTGGAGGAGGAGTTGTTCCGCTCGTCCTTGGACAGCCGGTAGTACGTGCCGTCGTGCCGGATCACCGTGGAGTCGATGACCGAGTAGCCGCGGTCGATCCACACCTCGGGCTCGCTGAACGTGTGGAAGTCGCGGGTGGTCGCGTACATCATGCGGTTGTAGGTGTCGCCGGAGTGGTCCGCGTCGGCGTACAGCTTCGACGCCCAGAAGACCACGTACGCGCCGAGCCTCTCGTCGTAATAGGCCTCCGGGGCCCAGGTGTTGCCGGCGCTGTCCGGGGACACCTTGACCAGGCGCTGGTCCGTCCAGTTCACCAGGTCGGTGGACTCCCACACCATGATGGACCTGCTGCCGGTGCGCTGGGAGGCGTCCCAGTCACCGTTGCCGTAGATCCGCAGGTCCGTGGCGATCTGGTAGAACTTGTCGCCCTCGGGGGAGCGGATGATGAACGGGTCGCGCAGGCCCTGCTCGCCCAGTGTGGACGTCAGGACGGGGGCGCCGTCGTTCAACTCCCGCCACTTCAGGGGGTCGTTGCCCTTGCTGAGGGCGAAGTGGACCTGCTCGCCGCTCGCGGTGCCCTCACCGGTGAAGTAGCTGAACAGGTAGCCCTCGAGATCCTGCCGCGTGGGCAGTTCGGGTACCTCGGCGGTGAAGTCGCGGGTCGTGACGGCCGTGCCCTTGGTGACGGTGGCGGTCAGTACGGCCGTGGTGGCGCCCTCGCCGTGCGCGGGACGCTGGACCACGCCCTCGGCGGAGACGACGGCCGGCTTCGCGGAGGACCAGGTGACCTTCGTGCCGTAGGCGCCCGTGGCGGGCAGCGTGAGGTTGCCGCGTACGTCGTCGAGGTTGCGCACGGTGAGTGTCCCGGCGGCCTGTTCGGTGGCGGTCCTGTCGTCGAAGGCCGCCGGGACCGTGACCTCGAAGGTCTTGGTGTCGCTGACGGTCCCCTTGCGCAGGGTCGCGGTGAGCGTGGCCCGGCCGTCCGGTTCACCGGCGGCGGGGCGGTTCACCGCGCCGGAGTCCGACACCACGGAGGGGTTGTCGCTCTTCCAGCCGATGGCCGAGCCGCCGGCCGTGCCGGTCCTCGGCAGCGTGAGGTCGGCGGTGACGCCGTCGGTGTCGCCGAGGCTGAGGGCCGCCTTGTCGTCGGCGACGCCCCGCACGGCCACGGGGAGCGCGAGCTGCTCGACCTCGGAGCCGGCCAGTGCCCGGTCGTACACGCGGAAGTCGCGCATCCGGCCCTTGAACAGTTTGTCGCCGGAGTACACCGACCTGCCTATCGCGTTGGCGGTCGTGGTGCCGGAACCGATGGCGCCGGGGGTGATGGTGACCGCCGTGTTGCGGGCCACCTCCACCCCGTCCTCGTAGAGCACACCGGTGCTGCCGGTCTGGGTGTACGTGAGGTGCTTCCACACCGCGCGGGTCAGGTTGTGCGCGTCGGCGGGCCTGGTGGTCTGCTCGGTCGACCAGTTGCCGGTCGCGACGGACGTGCGCAGGGGGTTGCCGGTGGCGAAGAGGTAACCGTTTCCGTTGCCGCCGCTGGAGTTGCCGAAGCCGTAGAGGAAGTACGGCGTGCTCTGGGCCGCGTCGATGAGTACGTCCATCGAGACGGAGACCGAGTCCAGGCCCTTCAGCACGTCGTTCGGCAGCTTGACGTAGGTGTCCGAGCCGTTGAAGGCGAGTCCCTGGCCGGCGGTCGACCAGTCGGCGGTGCCCTGGACGGTGCCGTCGCGGCCGTGCCCGGAGGAGTCGGTGACACCGGCTGGCCCGTCGAGCGTGTACCGCAGGACGAGTCCGTCCGTGACGTCGGCCGCCTCGGCAGCCTGGGCGGGACCCGCGGTGCCGGTGAGACCCAGGAGCAGGGAGGCGGCGGTCAGTCCGGCGAGGCGGGCCGCCCACCGTCTCGCGTGGCTACGACGTCGTGGGGTGTGCGTCATATCGGCCCGCCGTTTCCGCTGTGTGACGTGGTGTTGCGAGAGTGTCAAACGGGGATCGGTACGGCGTCAATAGATCTCGAACAATGTCCGACAGGTCGAACGAGGGCAAGTGAGGGCAACGCCCGCCGCTCGGAGGACCGTTGGCGCCTCGGCTCGCAGCCCCGTTCGCCCGTACGGGAGTCGAGCGCCTGTACGACACCGGGTCCCTCACCCGAGTGGCGTACGGGCCACGCCCGTATGCGTGCGAGTGCAAAGGGCAGACCCTCTGCGAGGGGACGCGCGAGGGTGAGGAGCACGCCGGTGACCGACGTCTGTTTCAGAGCCGACTTCACTTCGACCCACCAGTGGGTGGCGGGCCGCTCGTGGGCCTATCCCGATGGTGGGCCCATCAACCCCGACGACAACAAACTCGACCACCTGGTGGCGGATCCCGCGTACTCGAGAACCGGCACCTTCCGGGCCACCCGGCGGGCCGACGGCCTCTGGGACGCGGGGCTGCTCACCACCGAAGGCAGCGACGAGGGCTTCATGGCCCGCACCGGCGACCGGCTCGAGGCCCGGGTGCGGCTGCCCGTCGAGACCGGAGCCTGGCCCGCCATCTGGACCTGGCGCGACGGCGACCAGGAGATCGACGTCTTCGAGTACCACCCCGACAATCCGGACCTGCTGGAACTCTCCAACCACGTCCGGAGCGCCCACCGCTATGTCCGCGACGACGCGGTCGGTCCCGGCGGCTGGATCGACCTCGCCGTCGAGTTCGGCGCCCGCAACGTCGTGTGGTCCCTGAACGGCACGGTGGTCTTCGCCGACCGGCGTGGCGTCGGCCGGCGCTGGTCCGCCTATCTCATCGTCAACCTCTCGGCGTGCGCGGGCCGTTACCACCCGCCGCCCGACCCGGAGGTGACCGAGATGTCCTTCGAGGTGGCCGCCCTCACCGTCCACCGCGAGTCCCGCGCCTGACCTCGGGCCGGCCCGGCCGGTGGGCGGGGCACTGTGCCACGGCCCGCCCCGGCCGGCCACCCGGGTGTGGCGGTCGGGCTACCGCCTCCCCCGAATGGCCCGCCCCGACGGGACGCGGGGCGGCCCGCACGGTCTTCTGGAGGCACGCCCGACAGAAGGGACGAGCCGTGTACGAGATGAAGGTGGGCCTCGCGTCGGGTGGCGGTGAGCATGTGTGGCATGTGGTGGTCCCGCACCAGGGGACGAGCCTGTGCGGCACGGATGTCTCCGCCACCGGCGCGACGGCCACGCACACCACCGACCGCCACTGCACCCCCTGCATGGTCCATTTGCAGACGCTACTGGATGCCGACCGGCACTGAACCGGCCGGCCGCCCCGCCGGCCCTCCCCGCGTCGTGCTCCCACCCCCCGGGTCCTGCCGCCCGGGGGGTGCGGCCGACGGGGGGACGAAAAGGTGCGGGCATCCGCGACAGCACATCAGATGGGAGGCATGCCAAGCCCCATGACAGCGGCGTTCGGCCGCATGCGTCTCTACGCGACCGGACTGCCGGTCGCCCTGTCCATACTCCTGTCCACGCACCAGCCCATATCCCCGCCGTCCCCCGGCGAGTCAGCCGGCACCCCGGCCCGCGGCACCGCCCACATGGGCATGGGCGTCGCCCTCCACGACGGCCGGACCGGCTCCCCCGACACCCGGGCGGCCACCCAGCCCGAAGGCGTCGACGTCTCCAGCCACCAGGGCGAGGTCGCCTGGCCCACCCTGTGGGCCTCCGGAGTGACCTGGGCCTACGTCAAGGCCACCGAGGGGACCTACTACACCAACCCCTACCACGGCCGGCAGTACAGCGGCTCCCGCGCCGTCGGCATGATCCGCGGCGCCTACCACTTCGCGACCCCCGACACGAGCGGCGGCGCCGCACAGGCCGACTACTTCGTCGACCACGGCGGCGGCTGGACCGCTGACGGCACCACCCTGCCGGGCGTCCTCGACATCGAGTGGAACCCGTACGGCGACGCCTGCTTCGGCAGGAGCCGGGCCTCGATGGTCTCCTGGATCGCGGACTTCCTCGCCCGGTACAGGGCCCGCACCGGCCGCGACGCCGTCATCTACACCGCCACCAACTGGTGGACGCAGTGCACCGGCAACCACGCCGGATTCGGCGCCACGAACCCGCTGTGGATCGCGCGGTACGCCTCGACGCCGGGCACCCTTCCGGCCGGCTGGCCCCGCCACACCTTCTGGCAGTACACCTCCACCGGACCCACCGTCGGCGACCACGACCGGTTCAACGGAACCCCGGACGGACTGCGGAAGCTGGCCACCGGCTGACCCGCGCGGGGCCGGCGAGGCCCGCAGCGGGAGTCCGACGACCCGGACCGGACCGGGCATGCCGTCGGTCGGGGGACAGGGGAGATCATGCACACGCACGAAGACGGACCCGACCGAGACCACCGCCGTCCCGAAGGGGTGAGCCGCGACACCGTGGAGGCCCTGGGCGCGCTGTCGAAGGCGCTGGAGACGACGGAGCGGGCCAGAGGCCACCTCTACGGCTTCCACCAGTTGACCGGCACCGCCGACCTCCAACTGGACGAGGCGGTCACCCTGCTGCGCCGGGCCGGGCACGAGGAGTGGGCCGAGAGGGTCTCCACCGAGATCCTCGGCCGCAACGTCATCCCCGGCCACTGGACGTTCCAGATCGTCGAGGCCTACGACCGCTCGTACTACGAGCCGTTCAGACGACTGGAGCGGGCTGCCGTGGACGAGCTGGCCGAGGGCAGGGACCACCTCTACGAGGCGGAACTGAAGGAGGCACGCCGAACCGCCGGTCATCCCGACCACACGGCTCGCCCGGAAACGGGGGAAACGTGAGGCAGAGTGGCCCGACTCACATGGCACTCCGGTGACGGCACCGACACCATGGTCCCGTCACCGGCAGGCTGAAGGGATCCAGGATGTTCCGCAAGGTGCTGGTCGCCAACCGTGGTGAGATCGCGATCCGGGCGTTCCGCGCCGGCTACGAGCTGGGCGCGCGCACCGTCGCGGTGTTCCCGCACGAGGACCGCAACTCGCTGCACCGGCTGAAGGCCGACGAGGCCTACGAGATCGGGGAACCGGGCCACCCGGTCCGGGCGTACCTGTCCGTGGAGGAGATCGTCGGCGCGGCGCGCCGGGCGGGCGCGGACGCCGTGTACCCCGGTTACGGGTTCCTCTCCGAGAACCCCGAACTGGCCCGGGCCTGCGAGGAGGCCGGCATCACCTTCGTCGGGCCCGACGCCCGCACCCTGGAGCTGACCGGCAACAAGGCCCGCGCGGTCGCCGCCGCCCGTGCCGCCGGCGTACCGGTCCTCGGTTCCTCGCAGCCCTCCAACGACATCGACGAACTGGTCCGGGCCGCCGAGACCGTCGGCTTCCCCGTCTTCGTCAAGGCGGTCGCGGGCGGCGGCGGACGCGGCATGCGGCGCGTGGAGGACCCCGCCCAGCTGCGCGAGTCCATCGAGGCCGCGTCCAGGGAGGCGGCGTCCGCGTTCGGCGACCCCACCGTCTTCCTGGAGAAGGCCGTCGTCGACCCCCGCCACATCGAGGTGCAGATCCTCGCCGACGGCGAGGGCAACGTCATCCACCTCTTCGAACGCGACTGTTCCGTCCAGCGCCGCCACCAGAAGGTGATCGAGCTGCGCCCGCCCCGAACCTGGCCCCGGAACTGCGCGACCGGATCTGCGCCGACGCCGTCCGCTTCGCCCGCGAAATCGGCTACCGCAACGCCGGCACCGTCGAGTTCCTCCTCGACCGCGACGGCAACCACGTCTTCATCGAGATGAACCCGCGCATCCAGGTCGAGCACACGGTCACCGAGGAGGTCACCGACGTCGACCTGGTCCAGGCCCAGCTGCGCATCGCCTCCGGCCAGACCCTCGCCGACCTCGGCCTGTCCCAGGACACGGTCACCCTGCGCGGCGCGGCCCTCCAGTGCCGTATCACCACCGAGGACCCCGCCAACGGATTCCGTCCCGACACCGGCCGCATCAGCGCCTACCGCTCCCCGGGCGGCTCCGGCATCCGCCTCGACGGTGGAACCACCCACGCCGGTACGGACATCAGCGCCCACTTCGACTCGATGCTGGTCAAACTCACCTGCCGGGGCCGGGACTTCCCGACCGCCATCAACCGCGCCCGGCGTGCGGTCGCCGAGTTCCGCATCCGCGGCGTGGCCACCAACATCCCGTTCCTCCAGGCCGTCCTGGCGACCCCGACTTCCAGGCCGGGCGGGTCACCACCTCGTTCATCGAGGAGCGCCCGCACCTGCTGACCGCCCGCCACTCCGCCGACCGCGGCACCAAGCTGCTCACCTACCTCGCCGACGTCACCGTGAACAAGCCGCACGGCGAGCGGCCCGACCTGATCGACCCCACGACCAAGCTGCCCCCGCTGCCCGCCACCGAGCCGCCCGCCGGCTCCCGGCAGCGACTGGTCGGCCTCGGCCCCGAGGGCTTCGCCCGCTGGCTGCGCGAATCGCCGACGCTCGGCGTCACCGACACCACCTTCCGCGACGCACACCAGTCGCTCCTCGCCACCCGCGTGCGCACCAAGGACCTCCTCGCCGCCGCCCCGGCCGTCGCCCAGACCCTGCCCGAACTGCTCTCCCTGGAGTGCTGGGGCGGCGCCACCTACGACGTCGCCCTGCGGTTCCTCGCCGAGGACCCCTGGGAACGGCTGGCCGCCCTGCGCGAGGCCGTCCCCAACATCTGCCTCCAGATGCTGCTGCGCGGCCGCAACACCGTCGGCTACACCCCGTACCCGACCGAGGTCACCGACGCCTTCGTGCAGGAGGCCGCCGCCACCGGCATCGACATCTTCCGCATCTTCGACGCCCTCAACGACGTCGGCCAGATGCGTCCCGCCATCGACGCCGTACGCGCGACGGGCACCGCCGTGGCCGAGGTCGCCCTCTGCTACACCTCCGACCTGTCGGACCCGAACGAACGCCTCTACACCCTCGACTACTACCTGCGCCTGGCCGAGCAGATCGTCGAGGCCGGCGCCCACGTCCTGGCCGTCAAGGACATGGCGGGTCTGCTGCGGGCCCCCGCCGCCGCCACCCTCGTCTCCGCGCTGCGCCGCGAGTTCGGCCTGCCGGTGCACCTGCACACCCACGACACCGCGGGCGGCCAGCTCGCCACCTACCTCGCCGCGATCCAGGCCGGCGTGGACGCCGTCGACGGTGCCGTGGCCTCCATGGCCGGGACGACCTCCCAGCCCTCGCTGTCGGCGCTCGTCGCCGCGACCGACCACTCCGACCGCACCACCGGCCTCGACCTCCAGGCCGTCGGCGACCTGGAGCCGTACTGGGAGGGCGTCCGCAGGATCTACGCCCCCTTCGAGGCGGGCCTCGCCTCGCCCACCGGCCGCGTCTACCACCACGAGATCCCCGGCGGACAGCTGTCCAACCTGCGCACCCAGGCCGTCGCGCTCGGCCTCGGCGACCGGTTCGAGGACATCGAGGCGATGTACGCCGCCGCCGACCGCATCCTCGGCCGGCTGGTGAAGGTCACCCCGTCGTCCAAGGTGGTCGGCGACCTCGCCCTGCACCTGGTCGGCGCGGGCGTGTCCCCGCAGGACTTCGAGGCCGACCCCGACACGTACGACATCCCGGACTCGGTCATCGGGTTCCTGCGCGGCGAACTGGGCACCCCGCCCGGCGGCTGGCCCGAGCCGTTCCGCACCAAGGCCCTCCAGGGCCGCGCCGCGGCCAAGCCCGTCACCGAGCTGACCACCGAGGACCGGGAGGGCCTGGAGAAGGCCCGCCGCGTCACCCTCAACCGGCTGCTGTTCCCCGGCCCGACCCGCGACTTCGACACCCACCGCCAGGCCTACGGCGACACCAGCGTCCTGGACAGCAAGGACTTCTTCTACGGACTGCGCCCGGGCAAGGAGTACGCCGTCGACCTCGAACCCGGCGTGCGGCTGCTGATCGAACTCCAGGCCGTGGGCGAGGCCGACGAGCGCGGCATGCGCACCGTGATGTCCTCCCTGAACGGCCAGCTCAGGCCGATCCAGGTGCGCGACCAGGCGGCGGCCTCCGACCTCCCGGTCACCGAGAAGGCCGACCGGTCCAAGCCCGGCCATGTCGCGGCGCCGTTCGCGGGTGTGGTGACGCTGGCGGTCGCCGAGGGTGACGAGGTGGCGGCGGGCGCCACGGTCGCCACCATCGAGGCGATGAAGATGGAGGCCACCATCACCGCCCCGCAGGGCGGCCGGGTCAACCGGCTGGCCATCAACCGGATCCAGCAGGTGGAGGGCGGCGACCTGCTCGTCGAGGTGGGCTGAGCCGGCCGGGGCGGGCGCGGTCCGCCCCGGCCGGCAGCCGGTCACTCCCCGGCTGACACGTACCGCCCGTGGCCCTCGGCGTCCGCCCTCTGGCGGTCGTCGAGGTCGACCCGCACGCCGGACGGCTCCAGCGCCTCACGCAGGCGGCCCGTCATCGGCTCGGACAGGTAGTGGTGGTGGAGGTCGAGTTCCGCCAGGTGCGTCAGGGGCTGGCCGCCGAGCAGCGCCTCGGCGCCGGCGTCGCCGAGGGTGCCCAGGCTCAGCCGCAGCGTGGAGAGCCGGGCCACGACGGGAGCGGCCGCGACGGCCGCGGCGATCTCGTCCTGGATGTCCGCGTTGCGCAGGCCCAGGTCGCGCAGGGCGGCAGCCGGCCGCCGTCCAGGACGGGCGCGAGATCGGCGACGGAGGCGGAACGGCCGTAGTCCTCCGTGCCGAGCCACATGTCCAGCCGTTCCAGCGCGGGCAGATCCGAGGCGGCGACACCGCGGGCCACCGAGGAGGGCAGACCTCCGTTCTCGAACCGCAGTGTGCGCAGACGCTCGTGACGGATCGGGGCGAAGTCCAGCCCCGGCTCGCCGTCGAACCCGCCGTTCGATCCGCGCACCGCGAGTTCCTCGAGCCGCGGGTAGGCGGCGAGGATCGGGGTCACGTCGCCCTGGACGATCCAGGACAGCTCGCACTCCTCGAAGGTGAGGTCGGCGAGGTAGAGGGCCTCCAGCCCGGTCAGGCGGCCGGCGGCGTCGGCGAGCAGTTTCGCCGTCGTCGCGGGATCGGCGGCGTCCAATTCGCTGCCGTAGGCGCCGACCCCCAGCACCAGGGCCCGCACCCGCGCGGGGTCCACGGTGTGCAGGAAGCGCTCCCAGCCCTCCTCGAACGACTCACCGCCCCGGTCCTCGTCCGCGGACAGCCGCCAGGCGACCGTCTCCGCCGCCGGTAACGTCCCCGCGTCCTGCCCCGGGGCCGGGAAGTGGTGGACGGGCAGGCCGTGCAGTTCCGCTATGTGGTCCATGCTCAAGAGCCTCCGGCTCGCACGACGGCCGACGTGGTGCCGGCCGGGGCGCCCTTTCTAGCAGGGACCACGGACAGCCCTACGCCTCGGAGGTGCCGCTCGGCCGGACCAGCCCGCTCTCGTACGCCAGGATCGTCGCCTGCACCCGGTCGCGCAGCCCCAACTTGGACAGCAGGGCGTTCACATGGGTCTTCACCGTGCCCGTGGTCACCCCGAGCGCGGCACCGATCTCGGCGTTGGCCAGCCCCGCCGCGATATGCAGCAGGACCTCCTTCTCACGGGGCGTGAGCGTGGACAGCGAACCGGTGACGGAGGGCGGCCGGGGCGCACCCTGCGCGAAGGTGTCGATCAGCCTGCGGGTCACGGTCGGGGCCAGGATGCCCTCCCCGGCGGCCACGACCCGGATCGCGGACAGCAGATCCTCGGGATGGGCGTCCTTGAGCAGGAACCCGGACGCCCCGGCGCGCAACGCCTCGTACACGTAGGCGTCCAGGTCGAAGGTGGTCAGCACCAGCACCCGCGGGCCGTTCGGCGCCGCGGTGACGAGACGGGTCGCGGTGAGGCCGTCCATGCCGGGCATGCGGATGTCCATCAGCACCAGGTCGGGTCGCTCGTCGGCGGCCAGCGCCACGGCCGACGCCCCGTCACCGGCCTCGGCGACCACGGTCAGATCGGGCTCGGCGTCCACGATGGCGGCGAATCCGGCACGGACCACCGCCTGGTCGTCGACGACCATCACACGCGTGACGACGGGGCCACCTCCTGAACGGGCCCGGACTTCCCCGGACCGACAGCAACACGGTCACGATACCGGCCGGTTCGTGGGGACCACGCAGCGGAGGGGCACAGGCGTACGGCGCGGACGGTCAGGGGACCGAGAGCCCGGGGCCTGTGTCGCGGACGAGTACCCCACCCGGGGCAGCCGTGCCGACCTCCACGCGGGCATCCTCGCGGTGGACGCGGTGACCGCTCCCGTGCCGGACGGGGGGCGGCAGCGGCATTGCGGTGCCTCGGGAGGCGGTGAGAAGCGGTGCGAGGCGTGCCTACTCCTCCCCGCCCCGTCGCTCCGACGCGTTCAGGCCGTGCAGGAGTTCGCGCATGGCGGCCAGCGCCGAGCGGGCCTCGGCGGCCACCTCCTCCAGCCGCCCCTGCCGGGCGTGTTCGACCACGGCGGACGTGTGCCTCAGCACCGCGTCGCGCAACTTCGCCGCCAGCCGCCACCGTTCGGCGTCCGCCGCCCGCTCCGCGTGCCACAGCCAGGTGGTCAGCTCGTGGTCGTCGACGGCCAGCATCCGCAGGCGCCGGCGGCGCACGGCCAGCCCGGCCCCCCACAGGGCCGCCAGCGCCGCGGCCGCCATGACGACCAGCAGCAGGAACAGCATCACGGCGGTGAGCCGTACCGAGCCCGCCCCCGTCAGACTGCCCTCGGCGGCGGCCGTGACCACCAGAACCGAGGAGAGCGACACCGCCGACAGAACCCAGGCCGGCCAGGTACGGTCGGCGCCACCGCCGTAGACCCCGATCGCGTACACGGCCAGCAGCTCCGTGAGGGCTCCCGCGTCGAGGAATTCGGACACCCGCGCCGGTATGACACCCAGGACGACCGCCGACGGCCACAGCCAGGACGTGGCCAGCACCCCGAGGAGAGCCGCCCAGGGGGCGCGCCGCCGCCACAGCAGCGGCAGCGCGTGGACGGTCAGCAGCGCGGCCAGGACGAGTAGACCGGGCAGCGCGCCGCGCAGGCTCGCGGCCGTCCAGTCCTCCGCGACGACCAGGGCGAACGCCAGAGGCAGCACCGCTCCGGCGAACACCAGGGCCGGATCGGCCAGCCGCTGCTCCCGCAGCAGCCCCGGCCGGTCCGTTCCCCCGGGCGGGTCCCAGGGCCCGGTGAGGTCGGGGAGAGTGGCCCGGACCCGCCAGCCGCCGTCCGGCCGCGGTCCGGCCGTCAGCTCCCCGCCGACGGCCGCCGCCCGCTCCCGCATCCCCACGAGCCCGCGGCCCGATCCGAGACCGCCCGCCCCGGACGTCACGCTGCCGCGCGGCGGAGCGTTGTCAACGGTCAGCTCAAGGAGGCCGACCCCGCGCCGGACGCCCACGTGCGTGGCACAACCCGGCGCGTGACGCAGGGCGTTGGTGAGCGCCTCGCGGACGATGCCGTACACGGCCTCCGCCGCCGGACCGGCCAGGTCGTCGGGGAGATCGGCATCTATCGGCCTCCCCAACCGACCGAACCCGGCCATGAGTTCCTCGATGCGCGCGGTCATCGGACGGGTGTCGGCGCCGTCGGCGTCCCGCATCAGCCCGACGAGCCGCCGCAGCGTGGTCAGCGTCTCGATGCCGGTGCGCTCCGCGAACGACAGTGCCTCCGCCGTCAACTCGGGTCTGCGGTCGCCCAGTCGGCGGGCGGCGTCGGCGGTGATGACGACGGAGGTCAGATGGTGGGCGCTCACGTCGTGCAACTCGCGGGCCAGGCGCCGCCGTTCGGTCTCGGCCGCACGCCGCCGCGTCTCCTGCGCGCCTGCCAGCCGACGGGCCGCGGCCGCCCGCCCTCCGACCCACTGGCGGCGGGCTTCGCCGAGCCCCGCGCACGCCACGTACACCAGCGCGCCGAGCGCCCATTCGGTGGCGAGCGCCGGCCGTATCCCGACATGGACGAGCGACAGCAGCCACTCGGCGGCCACGACCGCGGCGACCGCGCGGAGGGTCACGGGCACGGGCCGGCGGACGGCGACCGAGTACAGCGAGACCAGCGCACCGAGCCCGAAGTAGCCGTCCTGCCAAACTACTTGGCCGAGGACGAGCGTGCCGAGCGTCCAGGCCAGGGTCCGGACCGGCGCCTGCCGCCGACGGCCCAGCGCGACGGTCTCGACGGCCAGGGCGGCCAGGACGGCGGCGAGCCGGGCGACCCGGGCACCTCCTCGCCGGCCAGTTCCGCGCCGGTCCCCAGCCAGGCGAGCTGTCCGGCAGCGAGCAGGGCGGGGAGCACCCAGTTGCGTATCGTCTCCATGTAGCAGCGAGCGTAGGTCGCGCCACGACCGGGCTGCACCCGCCCCCCCCCGGTACGAAGCCGCTCTCCACCCTGCGATGGAGGTGCCCTTCCTGCGCCGGACCGATGACCGGGGACGGGCGGTCGGCGAGGCTTGCCGCCATGACGAACCCGTCCGCCACCGCACCGTACTTCCCCGGATTCCTTCCCGCCCCGCCGCCGGGCCTGCCCGCCGAACCGCTCGGCTATCACCGGCTGGCCCGGATCTCGGCACGTCACCGATGGTGGCGGCCCGTGCTGGGCACGCTGTTCGTGGCGGTGACGTACACGGTGACGGTCGGGTTGCTCTACGTCCTCGTCTCCGCCGTGGGAGTGGCCCGGGGCTACCGTGAAGGCCCGGACGGAACCGTGGAGTTCGGCCCGGTGACGACCACCGCCGTCGATCTGACGATGCTCGCCGTCGCCATCCCCCTCGTGCTGCTCGCGGTCCGCTGGATCGGCCGCCGCCCGGCCGGCACGGTCTCCTCCGTGACGGGCGGACTGCGGTGGCGGTGGCTCGGCCGGTGCCTGCTCGTGGCGCTGCCGATCCTCGCCCTGACCACCGGGGCGATGCTCCTGCTGCCCGCGCAGGACGGGCCGGAGCAACAGTGGGCGGGCTGGGCGGTCTTCGGGCCGGCCCTGGCCATGCTGGTCGTGCTGGTGCCCCTTCAGGCGGCGGCCGAGGAGTACGCCTTCCGTGGCTGGCTCATCCAGGCCGTCGGCGCCTTCCTGCGCTCACCCTGGCCGGCGATCGTGCCCCAGGCGGTGCTGTTCGCCGCCGCCCACGGCTGGGGCACCCCCTGGGGCTTCGCCGACCTGGTGGTCTTCGGGGCCGTCGCGGGCTGGCTGACCGTGCGTACCGGCGGGCTGGAGGCGGCCATCGGGCTGCACGCCGTCAACAACCTCTTCGCCTTCGCCGCCGCGGCCTTCGTCGTCGACGGCCTCGAGAGCGACGACACCGCCGCCGACGCGCCCTGGGAACTCGTCGCCCTCGACCTGACCGGAGTCGCCCTGTACACCGCCGCCGTGCTGTGGCTGGCCCGCCGTCACCGGCCCGCCCGCACCGCCCCGGCAGCGCTCTCGTCCGTCCCGGCACCGGGCCCGCCCACCCCGGCCCGGATACCGCCCACGTCACCGGCACCCGGCTTCCCCGTCCCCCACGGCGCCCGCCCGGACGCACCAGGTCTGCCCCTGGGAACATCCGCCTCTGCCTCCCCGTCCGATGACTCCGTCCGCTCCCCGCGCTAGCGTCCGCCCGTGAGCACGAGCAACTCCCCCCGACGGCCCGTCGCATGAGCGAGAGCGGGGCCGTCGAGACGCGCCCGGAGCGCCCGGAGGAGGGCTCGGCGGGGGAGCGGTCTCCCGGTGTCGCCGCAGATCCGGCCGCCCTCACCCCGCCGCAGTCCGCGCCGCCGCAACCCCCGCCGCCGCAGTCCACCCCCCGCCCCCGCAGACGTGGCCCCGGAGCCTTCACCTTCCTGGTGCTGCCCGGTCTGCTCACCCTGTCCGGGGTGGCCGGGTTCCTCGCGCTGACCGGTGGGCTGCCCTCCGACCGGACACCGGGGGCGGACGGGCAGCAGGTCACCGTGCCGGGGGTGAACGAGACCTACGTGCCGTGGCTGCGCAAGGCCGCGGCCGGATGCACCGTGGTCACGCCGTCCGTGCTCGCCGCGCAGATCGACCAGCTCTCCGGCTGGCGGGACGACACCGGCCGGCTCTCCGGCGAGCAGGGCATCGCCGGATTCACGGACGCGGAGTGGCGGACCTGGGGCAAGGACGACGACGGCAACGGGAACTCCTCGCCCCGCGACCCCGCCGACGCCATCATGGCGCTCGGTCGCCAGGACTGTGCCCTCGCCGGGGAGGTCACCGACCTCAGGACCGACGGCACCGTCACCGGCGACCTGGTGGACCTCACCCTCGCCGCGTTCGCCGTGGGCGGCCGGGAGGTCGCCGCGGCCGGCCGCGTGCCCGCCGGGGCCCGGACCTACCTCGCCGAGGTGAAGCGACTCCTCCCGCGCTACGAGGCGTTCGACCGTGAGACTCCGGCCGGCGGCGGCCCCGCCGACGCGATCCTGGCCCCACCCGTGACCACCCTCCTCATCACCTCCCCCTACGGCTCCCGCCAGCACCCCCTCACCGGCGTGACCAAGCTGCACACCGGAGTGGACTTCGGCGCGCCGCAGGGAGCGCAGGTCGCGGCCGCCCGCGACGGCCGGGTCGTCTTCGCGGCCATGACCAGGGCGTACGGCAACCGCATCGTCATCGACCACGGCACCATCGACGGCAAACGGCTGGAGACCACCTACAGCCACCTCTCCGTCCTCGGCGTCGCCGCCGGGCAGAGCGTGCGGACCGGCACCCCGATCGGCAGGGTCGGCTCGACGGGCCTGTCCACCGGCCCGCACCTGCACTTCGAGGTCGTCCACGACGGCTACTACGCCGACCCGCGGCCCTGGCTGGCCCTCGGGGACTGAACCGGACGGAGGGGAGACGCGCTCACGTCAGTACCGCCTCCCACGTGTCGACGGCGTAGTGCACGGTCATCCCGTTGCGCGCGTACAGCTCGGGTGCGCCGGTGGTGTTCGAGGTGTCCACCCCCAGGCCCACCGTGTCCCGGCCCCGCGCGGCGAAGGCCGCGAAGGCGTGCCGCAGCAGCAGTCCGGCGAGACCCCGGCCGCGGGCCTCGCGCACCACACCGATGCTGCGGATCCAGGCCATGGCCTCACGGTCGTCGCGCGCCAGCAGGAAACCGGTGTCGCCGAGTCCGTCCGTGGCGGCGATCCACACCAGTGACCAGTCAAGGCCCTGCGCGTCGACGTCGTGCAGCCACTGCTCGTAGCCGCGCGGCTGGAAGTCGAAGTGCCCGGCGAAGCTCGCCTGGTACAGCTCGTGCACCCGCCTGCGGTCGGCCTCGTCGGCGCAGGCCCGCACCCGCACGCCCGCGGGCGGCACGGGCGCGAGGTCCGCGGCCCGGTCCAGGGGGCGGCGCAGCACGTGGTAACGCCGTACGACGGACCAGCCGCGACCGCGGATCACCTCGGTGTCGAGGGTGGGCCGCACGTTGAGGTGCAGATGGACCACCGCTCGCGCGCAACCGTTCTCGACGGCCTTGCGCAGCGCCCTGGCCTCCATCGCCTCCAACAGGAGCCGGCCGGCCTGCTGGTGCTCGGGCAGGACGTAGTGGTCGATGTCCACGCGCTCGCCGGACGACTCGTCCCACAGCAGGCCGTAGGCCACCAGTCGATCCCCGTCGAAGGCGAGCCAGGAGTCCTGGGCGAGGTCCGTCTCCGGGTGCTTCAGATCGGCCTCGACGGTGTGCAGGTCCGTCTCGGGACGGCCGATCTCGATCAGGTCGACCGCGTTGAGCAGGTCGGTGACGGCGGGTGCGTCGGCGAGCGTGGCCGAACGAAGGACGTAGGACATGAAGGCAGGGTCCGGGGAGGAGACACGGGCCGCAACGGATTTTGCGCGCCGGTACCGACGGCCGGTACCGACGGCCGGCGCCCACGGGGCCACGGCTGCCACCCACGGTCGCCACCCACACGAGGGGCGCACACAGCGCGTCAGTGAGCCCTGTACGCGCCCCCAGAGGCGTGGGCAGAATGCGCTCTGCCAGTGATCACATGGCGGAGGCGTCGGTCCGCACCGCCAACTTCCCCGGGAAGGCAGGTCGGTCGCCGTGTTGTTGCGTCTTCCCACCTCCATGTCCGAAGCGCAGGAATGCCTCGCTGAGGGTGCTGTACCGATAGGCGGGGCCACTCTCGTGTGGGCCACCTGGCAGCGGGACGGTTTCCCCGAACTGGCCATGTCCCTGCGTGACTTGCCCGCGGCCAACGCGGTCGGGCGCGGGACGCTCGGCGCGGCCGTGGTGCTGCACCGCATCGACGCCGAGGTGCCGGAGGTGTTGCGCCGGGCCGCCTCCACCGTCGGCACCGGAGCCGTACGGAGGACCGCCACCGTCGGCGGCAACATCGTCGGCAGCACCCTGCGTTGTCTGCTGCCCGCCGCCCTCGTCCTGGACGCGCGGGCCACGGTGCTCGAGACCGACCGGGTGTACGAGACCGACCTCGCCGAGGTCGTGGCCAAGCGGCATCTCCTGCTCGGCCTGCGCTGGCGTGAACCCGTCGTGAGCGGATACCACAAGGTTCCCGCGGACGCGGGCGGCCCGCCGCCCTTCGTCGTGGCGACCGCCGTCCACGCCGACGGCGACGGTCGCAGGCTGCTGCGGGTCGCCGCCCGCGACGGCTACGAGGTGCTCAACGAGAGCGTCCCGTGCGGGGCCGGCCCCGAGGAGGCGCTGGGCACCCTGGACCGCACGGAGTTCGGCGCCCTGCCCGCAGAGGCCAGGGAGGTCGTCCACCGGCAGGTCACGGACGTCCTGGCCCGTTCCGCCGAGGGCTGAGCCGGGGCCTTGGGCGGTGCGAGGCCCCGGTCGGACCTGCCGGTACCGAGGCCGACTCGCCGCGGGCACCGCTGTGTCCGGAGGGTGTTCGGAGGATGACGCCCGCGCGCCCGCCCGGTGGAGCGGGCCCGCGCCCTGTCGTCAGGTCTCGCGCACCGGCGCGTACACGTCCGGTCGCAGTCCGAACGTCCAGGCGACCCCCTCGCGGGCCGTCCGGGTCGACGGCGGCACCCGCAGCCAGTAGGTGCGCCGGGTGCCGTCCGGTTCCGGTGTGGAGTTGAGGACCTCCACCATCACCACCGGCTCGTCGCCGTCCAGGTCGATCCGCCACAGGGTGCCCGTCTCGTCCCGGTGCAGCGGCCGTGCGCCGGAGTCGGCGAGATAGCGGTCGTAGCCGTAGTGCTCCAGCATCACCCGGCGCAGCTCGGCGTTCTCCTCGGCCCGGATCCGGTCCGGTGTCAGAGCGGTCAGCTCCGCGAGGAACGCGGCGGGGACCGGCATGCCACGCCAGGCGTACAGGGCGAAACCGTCGGGGTAGGCCAGTGCCGGGCCGTCCCCGCGGTCCAGGCGGCCCGCCTCGTCGCGGTGCAGGGCGACGGGGCGTTCACACACCACCGCGACCCTGGCGAAGGGCCACCACCAGCCGGCGTTGCGGCACACCGCGGCCAGCCCGTCGAGCGGCTCCCGGTCGGTGGGGAACGCGGCGAGCCACGGCGCGTCGTGCTGCCCGAGCACGGCGTCCAGCAGGAGCAGCCGCAACTCGGCCTCGGCGGCCCGGCCACCGGTCCCCGCACCGGTCCGAGCCTCAGTCCCTGTCCCCGTGCCGGTCCCGGTCCCAGCCCCGGTCCGAGCCTCAGTCCCTGTCCCCGTGCCGGTCCCGGTCCCAGCCCCGGTCCGAGCCGCGGTCCCAGTCCCCGGCCCCGCCCCCGCTGTCCCCGTCCCGTCGGTCATCTCGTCCAGCACGCCGCGCCGGATCCGCTCGACGAGCACCTGCGTGGTCTCCCACAGGCGGCCACCCGTCGCCGCCCAGTGCGCCGCCCAGCCGGCGGGCCCCAACTCGGCGTGCAGCCGAGCCCGTTCGCGTGCCCAGGGGGCCGTGCGGACCGCCTCCCGGACACTGGGTCCCGGGTCGTCCAGCGCGCGTATCAGCGTGACCGCCTCGCGCGGGGAGGCGGCCCACAGCACCCGCTCCGGCTCCGCCAGACCGGCCCGCCGGTAGGCGCGCCGGACACCGGCCTCGGCGGCCACCCGATCGGCGGGGACGGCCGCCGCCGCGCACGCGCGCCACAACCCGACGTCCCCGACGGCCGTGTCCCGCGGTCCGGCTGCGCTCGTACCGTCCGTGCCCCGCGGACCGGTCGCGCTCGTACCGTCCGTGCCTGCCATCCGCTCCTCCGTCATCTTCGCCGCCACCCCGCTCAGTCCGCCACGATCCGCACGGACCCCGGCACGTACTCCCGCTGCCGGATCACCCGGAACCACCCCTTGGGCAGGGAGATCACCGCATGCTCCTCGTGCACCACCTGGCCGCCCTGCGGCAGGTGCAGCAACATCGGGCCGAACGGCCCCGGCTCCCGCACCAGTTCCCCCGGTCCGACGACCGCGTGGGCGTGCCCGGTCACCTCGCCCAGCGCAAGCACCAGCCGGCCCCGCCGGTCACGAGGCTCCCTCGGCGCGGCGGCGACATGCGCGGGCACGGCCCCCTCGGCCACCGGAACGATCAGTACGTCTCCCTGCCGGTACACGAACGGCCCTCCCTCCCACCGGCGCGGGACCGCACCGGACTCATGGCGCAGACCGTAGGGGCACCCACTGACAACGGCCCCGGCGCAGGGCCCGACCGCCGCCCCGCCACCGGCCCTGTCAGTGCCTGTTGGTAGAACTGCGGTCACACGCAACGCACCCTCTTCCTCCACAGGAGCAGCCGCATGACGATCGGTGACCACCTCGACGCGCTGTACCGGCTGCCCGCCTACAACTTCCCGGGCCCCGACGCGCGGACCGACGACCTGCCCGAGCCGGACGCCTTCGCCTGGCGGATCAGCGGTGGCGTGTACGACGCGGAGGAGGAGTGGACGCAGGCCTTCGCCCGCTTCTGCGAAGCCGTCGACACGACCCGGGTGCGCGCGCTGATCGTCGGCGCCTGGGAGGAGGCGTACGACAGTGATCCCTCGTCCGTCGTCGCGGCGCTGGTGGCGGCCCGGGAGCGCTTTCCCGCGCTGCGGGCGCTGTTCGTCGGGGACATGGTCGTCGAGGAGTGCGAGATCTCCTGGATCAACCAGACCGACCTGACCCCCCTCCTCGTCGCCTACCCGGACCTGGAGGAGTTCGGCGTCCGTGGCGGCTCGGGACTGCGCTTCCCCGCGCTGGAGCACCGCGCCCTGCGCCGGCTCACCATGGAGGCCGGCGGCCTGCCCGCCGAGGTCGTGCGCGGGGTCGGCGCCAGCGACCTGCCCGCGCTGGAGCACCTCGACCTGTGGCTGGGCACCCCGGACTACGGCGGCGACAGCGAGGCCGCCGACCTGGAGCCGATCCTGTCCGGTGCCCGCCTGCCGCGCCTGCGCCACCTGGCGCTGCGCAACAGCGAGATGCAGGACGCCGTCGCCGCCGCGGTGGCCTCCGCGCCGGTGGTCGCCCGCCTGGAGGTCCTGGACCTGTCCATGGGCATCCTCACCGACGAGGGCGCCGCCGCGCTCCTCGCCGGACAGCCGCTCACCCATCTGAAGAAGCTCGACCTGCACCACCACTACCTCAGCGAGGCTCTCCAGGACCGGATCCGCCGGACCATCGAGACCGAGGGCGTCGAGGTGGACCTGGACCGCGACGACGCCGACGAGGAACAGGAAGACGACGGCACGGTGTGGCGGTACGTGGCCGTGGGGGAGTGAACACCCCCTGACCGCGAACACCTCACGACAGGACGCCGTGCAGCGGCCCGCCCCCCGTCGGCGGCCGCGCTTCGCGGTCGTCGGCAACCCCGAGAACCGTCGCGTCACCCTCTTCGCGGAGGCCGTGCTCGCGGCCGGACTCCCCGCTCCGCGCGTCGTCGCCTGGACGGACGTCCTTCGCGCGGGCGGGCCGAGTTCGGCCCCGAGGAGATCGTCCGGATCGACTCACCGGGGGAGAACACGCAGGTCGACCGGCTGCTGCGCGGCACCGGCGACCCCACCCGGGTCGAGGGCTCGGCCCGCTGGTACGCCGGGTTCACCGCCGCGCTCGCCGGACTGCGCGGCGGCGTCCGGCTCGACGACCCGGACGACCTTCCCGTGCTGTTCGACAAGCGGCGCTGCCACGCCGTCCTCCACTCGGCCGGTGTACCGGTTCCCGCCTCGCCCACCTCGGGTCCGTCGGCCGCCACGGTGCGCGGCTGGGACGACGTACGGGCGCTGATGCGGGAGCACCGGATGCCGCGGTTGTTCGTCAAGCCCGCGCACGGTTCGTCCGCGTCGGGGGTGCTGGCCGTGGAGACGGGCGGACCGGGGCGGATCAGGGCCACCACCTCGGTGGAACTCACCGCCGACGGCAGCCTGTTCAACTCGCTCAGGGTGCGTCGCTACGAGGACGAGCGGGACATCGCGACCATCGTCGACGCGCTCGCCCCCGACGGCCTGCACCTGGAGCGCTGGCTGCCGAAGGCCTCCCAGCGGGGCCGCGCCGCCGACCTGCGGGTCGTCGTCGTGGCCGGCCGGGCACCCACGCGGTGGTCCGTACCAGCAGCTCGCCCCTGACGAACCTCCACCTCGGCGGCAGCCGCGGCGACCTCGACACGGCCCGGCAGGCCGTCGAGGCGGCGGGCGCCCGCTGGTCCGACCTGCTGGACGTGTGCGAACGGGCGGCCGCCTGCTTCCCGCGCACCCTCTGCGTGGGCGTCGACCTGCTGCCGGCCGTCGACTGGCGCAGATCCGCCGTCGGAGAGGTCAACGCCTTCGGCGACCTGCTGCCCCGGCTCACCGGCCTCCCCGGCAGCGGCGCCGAGGGCCTCGACACCTACGCCACCCAGGTGGCCGCAGCCCTGGGCGGCGCCCACGCCCGGCACAGAACAGGAACACCTCATGCGTGAGCCGGACATGATCCAGCCGGACAGGAACCAGCCGGACGCAGACGGACCGGACATGATCGAGCGGGACAGGAACCAGCCGGACGCAGACGGACCGGACATGAACGAGGTGGTGGGCAGCCACGACCTCCTGCTCGTCACCCTCGACACCCTGCGCCACGACGTCGCCGCCGAACTCGCCGCCGCCGGCCGCCTGCCGAACCTCGCCCGCCACCTCCCCGGCGGCCGCTGGGAGAAGCGGCACGCCCCCGGCAGCTTCACCTACGCCTCCCACCAGGCGATCTTCGCCGGCTTCCTGCCCACCCCGGCCGCCCCCGGACCGCACCCACGCCTGTTCGCCGCGAGCTTCGCCGGCAGCGAGACCACCGCCGACAAAACCTTCGTCCACGACACCCCCGACCTGGTGTCCGGCCTGGCGAAGGCGGGCTACCACACCGTGTGCGTCGGGGGAGTGGGGTTCTTCAACAAGCAGGGCCCGCTGGGCTCGGTGCTGCCCGGCCTCTTCCACGAGTCCCACTGGGAGACGGAGTTCGGCGTCACCTCGCCCCACTCCTTCGAGAACCAGGTGGCCCGCGCCGAACGCGTCGTACGCGAACTCCCGGCCGAACAGCGCCTGTTCCTGTTCGTCAACGTCTCCGCGCTGCACCAGCCGAACTGGTTCCACCTGCCCGGCGCGACCCGCGAGTCCGGCGACACCCGCGAGACGCACGCCGCCGCGCTGGAGTACGTCGACCGGCACATCGGGCGGCTGTTCGCGGCGGCGAGCAGTCGGCGCCGCTGCTTCGCGATCGTCTGCTCCGACCACGGCACCGCCTACGGCGACGACGGCTACACGGGCCACCGCCTCGGCCACGAGTCCGTGTGGACCGTGCCCTACGCCCATTTCGTCCTCGACCCGGCACCCGACCCCACAGCCGACCCGGCACCCGACCCCGCACCCCGTCCCGACGGACGGCCACCCGATGACCACCGCCGAGCCGACCAGCGCCGAGCCGACCAGCGCCGAGCCGACCAGCGCCGAGCCGACCACCCGCCCCAGCCCCTACCAGCACTACGTCTACGCCTACCCGCACAAGACCGCCTACCGCACGCTCCCCGACCGCCCCCCGCTGAGCACCCTGTGGGCGGCCGAACCGAAGGACGCCCTCTCCCTCTATCTGCACATCCCGTTCTGCGAGGTCCGCTGCGGCTTCTGCAACCTCTTCACCCGCATCGGCGCACCCGACGGCCTGACCGGCGCCTACCTCGACGCGCTCGAACGCCAGGCGGACGCCGTACGCGCGGCGCTCGGGGACAGCGACGAGGTCCGCTTCGCCACCGCGGCCTTCGGCGGCGGCACCCCCACCTTCCTCACCGCCGCCGAACTGGACCGCCTCTGCGACATCGCCGAGCACCGCATGGGCGCCGACCTGCGCGCGGTCCCGCTGTCCGTCGAGGCCTCGCCCGCCACCGCCACCGCCGACCGGCTCGCCGTCCTGGCCGGGCGCGGTGCCACCCGGCTCAGCCTCGGCGTGCAGAGCTTCATCGACTCCGAGGCCCGTGCCGCCGTACGCCCGCAGCGCCGCGCCGATGTCGAGGCCGCCCTCGGCCGCGTCCGCGACGCCCGCGTACCGGTCCTCAACATCGACCTCATCTACGGCATCGACGGCCAGACCGAGGACACCTGGCGCCACTCACTGGACGCGGCCCTCGACTGGCGCCCCGAGGAGCTGTACCTCTACCCGCTGTACATCCGCCCCCTCACCGGCCTCGACCGCCGCCGGACCGGCCCCGACCCCGACTGGGACGAGCAGCGGCTGCGCCTGTACCGGGCGGGCCGCGACCACCTCCTCGCGCACGGCTACACCCAGCAGTCCATGCGCATGTTCCGCCGCGCGGACGCCCCCTCCCAGGGCGCCGACGACTACGCCTGCCAGACCGACGGCATGATCGGCCTCGGCTGCGGCGCCCGTTCCTACACGGCCCGCCTGCACTACTCCTTCGACTACGCCGTCGACATGCACGAGATCCGCGCGATCATCGACGACTACGTCACGACCGCCGACTTCTCCCACGCCGAGGTCGGCCACGCCATGGACGCCCAGGAGGCGCGCCGCCGCCACCTCCTCCAGTCCCTCCTCCAGGCCGACGGCCTGCGCACCGACGACTACCGGGCCCGCTTCGGCGCCGCCCCCGCCGACGACTTCGGCCCCGAACTGGAGCGCCTCGCCGAGCACGGCTGGCTGGCCGACGACCCGGCCGTCCTCCGGCTCACCCCGGAGGGCCTCGCCCACTCCGACGCGATCGGCCCCGGCCTGTTCTCCCCGGCCGTGCGGGCCGCCATGGCCGCCTACGAGAGGAAGTGACCGCCCGTCATGGACCTGACACTGCTCTACCGCGGCCCCCTCGCCTCCTGCGACTACGACTGCCCCTACTGCCCGTTCGCGAAGCGGCGCGACACCGGTGCCCAACTGCGCGCCGACCGCGACGCCCTGGACCGCTTCGCCGACTGGGCCGCACGGCAGACCGACGACCGTCTCTCCCTGCTGTTCACCCCCTGGGGCGAGGGCCTGGTCCGCTCCTGGTACCGGCGAACCCTCGCCGACCTGTCCCGCCTCCCGCACGTCCGCCGGGTCGCCATCCAGACCAACCTGAGCTGCCGCACCGACTGGCTCGCCGAGGCCGACCCCGACACCCTCGCCCTGTGGTGCACCTACCACCCCGGCCAGACCCCCTACGACCGCTTCCTCACCAAGTGCCGCGACCTCACCGCGCGCGGCATCCGCTTCAGCGTCGGCGTCGTCGGCCTGCCCGAACACCTCGACGCGGCCCGCCGGCTGCGCACCGACCTCCCCGAGCACGTGTACCTGTGGATCAACGCCGCCGAGGGCCACACCTACAGCGACGCCGACGCCGCCCGGTGGACGGACCTCGACCCGCTGTTCCCTTACAGCCGCCACCCGCACACCAGCGCCGGCCTGCCCTGCCGCACCGGTGACTCGGTGGTCTCCGTCGACGGCGAGGGCACCGTCCGCCGCTGCCACTTCGTCCCCGCCCCGCTCGGCAACCTCTACGACGGCTCCTACCGCGCGGCACTGCGTCCCCGCGCCTGCCCGCTGGCCGTCTGCGACTGCCACATCGGCTACGTCCACCTGGAGACACTGCCCCTGTACGACGTCTTCGCGGGCGGTGTGCTGGAGCGCGTCCCGGCCACCGTGCCCGCGCGGCACGCCGTCGACCTGCCGGGTCCCGTGCCGGCCGGCGCTCCGGGCGTTTGATCCGGCGCAGAGTGTCAACCAGGTAGACATGACGCAGTCGACGCGGGAGACGGAACGGAAATACGAGGTGCCGGCATCGGGCGACGCCCCACGCCTGCCAGGACTGACCGGCTCGGGCAAGGACTGGTCACTCGTGGACGGGGGCGCCCACGACCTGGACGCGGTGTACTACGACACCGCTGACCTGCGCCTGCTCCGCGCCTCCGCGACCCTGCGCCGCCGCGAGGGCGGCCCCGACGCCGGCTGGCACCTGAAACTGCCGCTCGGCGAGGACACCCGCGAGGAGATCCGCGTACCCCTCGGGACGCACGATCGCGGAAACCCGCACGACATTCCGGAGGGCCTGCGTGACCTGGCGCTCTCCCGGACCCGCGGCGCCCGCCTCGAACCGGTGGTGCGCCTGCGCACCGAACGGACCGTGCGGGAACTGGTCGACGCCGACGGCGGCCTCCTCGCCGAGCTGACCCTCGACCGGGTCCGCGCGGACTCGCTGCGCGGCGACCACGGCCACGCCGCCTGGACGGAGCTGGAGGTCGAAGCGGTCACCGAGGACACCGCCCCCACCGTCCTCAAACGCGTCGAGAAGGCGCTCGGCAAGGAGGGTTTCACCCGCTCGGACGCCCCGTCCAAGGCGGCCCGCGCCCTGAGCGAAACCACGCCCGGCACGGTGCCCGCCGCGCCGCGACCCGTCGGCACAGCGTGCGGCACCGCGTCCGGCACCGCCGGCGAGCACGTGCTCGCCTACCTGACCCGACAGGCCCGTGCCGTCGTGGACCTCGATCCGGCCGTACGACGCGGCCTGCCGGACTCGGTCCACCAGATGCGCGTCGCCTGCCGTCGGCTGCGCAGCTGCCTGCGCTCCTACCGCCCGCTCCTCGACCGGGAGGTCACCGAGCCGGTCCGGGCGGAGCTGAAGTGGCTCGGCGGCGAGCTGGGCGCCGAACGGGACCAGGAGGTACTGCTGGCACGGTTGCGCGGCGGCGTCGACGCTCTTCCCGGCGAACTCGTCCTCGGCCCGGTCTCCGCCCGCCTCCAGGCATGGGACGCCGCCCGCTCGTCCGAGGCCCGCGACCGCACCCTCGCGGCGCTGTCCTCGCCCCGCTACGTGGCCCTCCTGGAAGCCCTGGACCGGCTCACCACCCACCCGCCGCTGCGTGCGAAGGCCGCCAGGAAGCCGGCCAAGGTGCTGCCCCGGGCCCTTCTGAAGGAACACGACCGCCTCGCCCACCGCGTCGAGCGCGCGCTGCGGACGCCTGCGGGGCCGGAGCGCGACGCCGCCTTCCACGAGGCCCGCAAGGGAGCCAAGCGCGTCCGGTACGCGGCCGAGGTGGCCCGGCCCGCCCTCGGCGGTGCCGCGAAACGCCTCGCCAAGCGCGTCAAGGCCGTGCAGGAGGCGCTCGGAGACCACCACGACAGCGTCGTGGCCCGCGAGACCCTGCGCCGCCAGGCCGTCGCCGCCCACCGGGTCGGCGAACCCGGGTTCACCTGGGGCCTGCTGTACGGCCGGGAGCAGGCCGGGGCCGCCGGCCGGGAACGGGAGCTGCCGCAGCTGTGGCGGGCCGCCACGCGCGGCGACGCGCGCAAGGCGCTGCGCACCTGACGGTCGGAGCACCCGACGCGGCGAGGCCCGCGCCCGCACCGTGGACGACACGGTGCGCGCGGGCCTTCGGACTGCCGGACCGGACGCTACGACGCGTCCGTCACGTCCGTCACGTCCGTCACCCTCCAGCGCTGGTTGGAGCCGGAGTTGGGCTGCCAGGTCGTGACGGCGGCGCCCTCGTTCGTCGCCTGGCCGCCCACCTCCAGGACCCGGCTGGTGGCCGGGTTCACCAGGGTCCAGGTGCCGTCACCGGTGGTCGACATGACCCACTCGGTGGCCGGGTCGCGCTCGCCCGTGTCGGGCTCGACCACGGGCACGTTGTCGCGGACGGCCAGCCGCTTGCCCTCGGCCGGGTTGGCGAACACGTACCGCTGGCGGGCGCCGGTCCCGCCGTACCGGGCGTCGAGCTGCCACTGCTGGGCCGCGGTGCCGTTGCCGGTGCCGATCACCAGGCTGGTGCCGTTCGCGGCGACGGTGACCGCCTTGCCGCTCTGCACGCCGGTCAGCGTGTAGGTGTGGCCCTTGCGGATCAGCGGGGCGTCCTTGGCGACACCGGACACGCCCCTGACGGCGAAGGAGGTCACCGACTGGGCGGGCACGGTGAAGGTGGCCCGGCGGTCGCTGACCGCGATCGGCGCCTGCGGCTGGAGCTTGCCGTCGGCGCTGGTGACCACCGGCGTGACGGTCGCGTTCTTACCGACCTTGCGGAACTTCGACAGGTCGATCGTGACGGTGCGGGCCTCGGTCGTGCTGTTGACGTGGACGAGTGAGGCGCCCTTGCCGTCCGCGGTGACGGCGGCGGCGCTGGAGGTGTCGTCCACCTTGATCAGCTTGTCGCCGGGCTTGATGAAGTGCGTGAAGTTGCGCGCGGTGTCGAACTTGGTGTTGGTGTGGATCGGGCAGGACTCGAGGGTGTCCGTCGAGGTGCAGCTGAACGGGAGCTGGATGCTGCCCCAGTTGCCGCCCTTCGCCGATTCACCGCCCGGCCTCATGTTGTCGAGGTCCTCGACCGGCTGCCAGAACACCCAGGCGCTGGGCTCGAGTTCGCGCAGGTCGTTCACCATCTGCTGGGCGAGACCGAGACCCGGCCGCATGTCGGTGAAGCTCTGGCCGTCGCCCCAGTCGCCCTCGACCTCGCTCATCCACAGCGGCTTGTCGGCGGCCTTGGCCAGGTCCCGGACGGTGGTGCGCTGCCCGGTGCCGTAGGTGTGGACGTTCATCTGGTCGACGAGGTCGCGGGAGGCCTGCGAGTAGGCGTTCCAGTTGGTCGCGAAGATGCCCGGGTTGGTCTCGTCCATCGCCGAGATCTCGGCCTTGACCTTGGCCTTCTTCAGCGCCGGCGCCAGGGCGGCGAGGACCTTCTGCTGCATCTCGGGGCCGATGTGGGCACCCTCCTGACGGCCGCCGACCGGCTGGCCGTCCGCACCGAGACGGGTGCCCCAGTAGTTGGTGTTCGGCTCGTTGAACGGGTCGACCGTGTCGACCTTGATGCCCTCGGCCTTCTCCAGCAGTTTGGTCGCCCCCGCCACGTAGGCGGCGAAGTCGTCGACGGACTCCGGCTTCAACTGCTCCGCACTGGAGTCGAACCCGCCGGAGACATAGCCGCTGACGGTCATGAACCACGGCGGGGAGTTGCTGAACGTCTCCCAGTGGTCGATGTCGTCCTTGATCCGGTCGACCCACCAGCGCTGGCCGGCGTCGGCGTCCTTGTTCCAGTCCGCCGGGTCGTCGGCGCTCCACCAGTCGGTGTCCGTGCGGGTGGTGCCCGCGGGCGCCTTCCACCAGCCCTCGACCGCACCGCCGGCGCGCAGGTAGTCCTTGACGTCCGGGGCGTTGCCGCCGCCGATGTTGTACCGGGCGATGTTGAGCGCCAGCCCGTCGTCGCCGAAGAGGAGCCGCGCCAGCTTCTCGCGTATCTCCGGCGGATAGTCGCCGGTCGCGTTGGCGAACCAGACGAGACTGGTGCCCCAGCCCTCGAACTTCTCCTGCTGGTACGACGGGTCCGGCTGCACGGTGACGGACGCGGCGGCCTCGGCCTGCGCCGGAACGGCGAGCAGGGCGCCTGCTGTGGCCAGAGCGGTCAGTCCGGCGGCCCCGAGGGTCCGTCCGGTGCGGGTACGGCGTGCCATCTGTTCTCCCAACTGCGGTGCGGTCGCTGCGTGGGCCCCTCCCGCCGAGGGGGCGGGAGGGGATGGCCCTCGCACGGCTGCGTGCCGTGCCGAGGAGTCGTGCGGGGCGGGGAGGTGTGCGCGCCGGCCTCGGCGGGCGGCATGCCCCGGCCGGCGCTCCGCCTCAGCCCGCGGGCTGGTGCAGTACGGCGACCTGGCGCGGCCCGAGGACCAGAGCACCGTCGGTGCCGTCCGTGCCGTCCGTGCCGACCAGGACCTCCCCGGCGAGTCCGGTGACGGGCACGGTGTCGTCGGTCCGGTTGACCAGGAACAGGAACCGCCCCGAGTCCCCGCGGCGGACGGTCAGTTCGACCCGGCCGCGGGCCTCCTCGGGAAGCTCGCTGCCGACCCCGGCGGGCTCCAGCAGCCGCGGCAGCAGGGACACGAGCCCGTCGACGCCGAGGCGGGTGGAGACGTAGGACGCCGAACCCTCGCCCGTGCGACGGCGGGTGACGGCGGGGCGGCCGGCCTGCACACCGGTGCGGTAGCGGGCCAGGATCTGCGTGTCGGCGTCGGCGGCGGTGATCTGGTCGGTCCACAGGGTGCCCGTGGCCCCGTCGTCCAGCTCCACGCTCTCCCCGGCCCGCAGCGGCCCGAACTCCTCGACCCGGATGCCGAGCAGCTCGCGCAGGGCCCCCGGATAGCCGCCCAGCCAGACGTGGTCGTTCTCGTCGACCACGCCGGAGAAGTACGTGGTGATCAGGTGGCCGCCCCGCTCGGTGTACCGGGTCAGCTCCTTGGCCAGCTCGGCGGGCACCACGTGCAGCACCGGGGCGATCAGCACCTGGTGGCGGGAGAGGTCGGCGCGGGTGGTGACGAGGTCGGCGCGGACGCCGAGGGCGAGGAGCGCCGAGTACCAGTCGAGCGCCTCCTGCCGGTAGTCGAGCAGGGAGGTGGGGTGCGAGTCCTGCTCGCTGGCCCACCACGACTCCCAGTCGTACAGGATGCCGACCCGGGCGGTCTCCCGCTCGGTCCCGGCCACCGGCGCGAGAGTCCTGAGGGTGTCGCCGAGCGCGGTCACGGCCCGGAACAGGTCGCTGTCCGCGCCGGCGTGCGGGACCATCGCCGAGTGGTACTTCTCGGCGCCGGCCGCCGACTGCCGCCACTGGAAGTAGCAGACCGCGTCCGCGCCGTGCGCCACGTGCAGCAGCGCGTCGCGGGCGAGGTCGCCGGGCCGCTTGGCCACGTTGACCGGCTGCCAGTTCACGGCGCTGGTGGAGTGCTCCATCAGGAACCAGGGCCGCCCGCCGGAGATGCCGCTCGTCAGATTCGCGGAGAACGACAGCTCGTCGCGGTCCTGCGGTCCGGGGTGCACGTAGTGGTCGTTGGAGACGAAGTCGATCTCGGCGGCCCAGTCCGGGTAGTTCATGCCCTTGGTGTTGCCCATCACCATGAAGTTGGTGGTGACCGGCACGTCCGGGGTGATCTCGCGGAGGACCTCCCGCTCCGCGCGCAGGTGGTCCTTCAGCGCGTCGGAGGAGAAGCGCTTGAAGTCCAGCTGCTGCGTCGGGTTGGGGTGCGAGGCGGCCAGCCGAGGCGGCAGGATCTGCTCCCAGTCGCTGTAGCGCTGCGACCAGAACGCCGTGCCCCACGCGTGGTTGAGGGCCTCCAGCGTGCCGTAGCGGGCGCGCAGCCAGCCGCGGAAGGCGCGGGCCGCGTCGTCGGAGTAGTCGTAGACGTTGTGGCAGCCCAGCTCGTTGGAGATGTGCCAGGCCACCAGCGCGGGGTGGTCCTTGTACCGGGACGCCAGCTCGCGCACCAGCCGCAGGGCGTGCTCGCGGAAGACGGGGGAGGTGGGCCGCCAGTGCTGGCGGGCACCCGGCCACACCGTCTCGCCGCTCGCCGTCACCGGCAGGATCTCCGGGTGGGCGGTGGTCAGCCAGGGCGGCGGGGAGGCGGTCGCGGTGGCCAGGTCGACGCCGATGCCGCCCGCGTGCAGAAGGTCCATGACCTCGTCGAGCCAGCCGAAGTCCCAGGTGTCCCGGTCCGGCTGGATCCGGGCCCAGGAGAAGATCGCCACGGACACCACGGTGACGCCGGCCTCGCGCATCAGCCGTACGTCCTCCTCCCACACGTCCCGGGGCCACTGCTCGGGGTTGTAGTCGGCGCCGTAGGCCAGACGCGGGGCGGGGTCACCGTCCGCCCCGCGGCGGCGGGAGTGGAGGGTGGAAATCATGGCGGTCCTTCCGGGGTGTGGTGCACGGGGCGGCGCGGACATCGCCCGCGCCGCCCATCGTCTGTCGCTGTCCTACTTCTCGACGGTGAAGCCCTGCTCCTCGCCGTACTTCACCGAGGCGTCCTGCCACGACTTCAGACCGTCCGACAGCTTCGTGCCGGAGACGTAGGCCTTGCCCACGGTGTCGTTGAAGATCGAGTTGGCGTACTGCTGGAACGGCAGGTACGACCAGTCGTCGGCGACGTTCGCGGCGGAGTCGGCGAAGATCTTGTTCGCCTCCTGGCCACCGAAGTACTCGAACTTGGTGCTCTGGAACTCGGAGGACTGCAGCTCCGCCGTGGTCGCCGGGAAGGCACCCTGCTTGACGCGGGTCTGCACGCCGTCACCGGAGTTCGCGTACTCGACGAAGGCGTACGCGAGTTCCTTGTTCTTGCCGAGCGAGGGCAGGGTCAGCGAGCTGCCGCCGTTCTCCGCGCTGGCCTTCTCGCCCTTGGTCCACGCCGGCATGGGGGCCGCGCGCCAGTCGCCGGCCGCGTTCGGCACACCGGTGGCGAAGTTGGCGGGCATCCAGGCGCCGCTGGTCAGTGTGGCGATGGTGCCGTCGCCCAGGCCCTTGTACCAGTCGTCGGTCCAGCCGTTGATCGGCGAGACGAGCTTCTCGTCGATGAGCTTCTGCCAGGTGTCCGTGTACTTCTTGGCACCCGCGTCGGCGAAGTCGATCTTCACGTTGGTGCCGTCGACCTGGTAGGGCCGCGAACCGGCCTGCCACAGCATGCTGGTGGTGAAGCCCGCGTCACCGGCGTCGTTGGCGATGTAGACCTTGGGGTCGGCCTTGTGCAGGGCCCGCGCGGCATCGACGTACTCGTCCCACGTGGTGGGGACGGCGATCTTGTACTTGTCGAAGACCTTCTTGTTGTAGAACATCGCCATGGGGCCGGAGTCCATCGGCAGGCCGTAGACCGCCTTGTCCTCGCTGACGGCGTTCCACGGACCCGGCGTGTACTTGGACGCCAGCTTGTCGGCGCCGAAGGGGGCCAGGTCCGAGAGGCCCTTGGTGAGGGCGTACTGGCTCACCGCGAAGTACTCGACCTGCGCGACGTCCGGGACGCCCTTCTCGGCCGAGATCGCGTTCGACAGCGCGGTGTAGTGCTTGTCGCCGGACCGCTCGCTGACGAGGTTGATCTTGACCTTCGGGTACTTCTTCTGGAAGTCGGCGGCGACCGTCTTCAGCGTGGGCTCCCAGGACCACACCGTCACCGTGCCGCCCTTCTTCAGGGCCGCCTGGATGTCCGAGGCGGAGACCGCCTTGCCGGCGGAGTCGTCGTCCGAGCCGCCGCAGGCGGTGGCGCCCAGGGCGAGCGTGGACAGGAGGGCGATGCCGCGAAGCAGGCGGCTGGTCTTTCTGCGCATGGAGGTGCTTCCACTTCTTCGTGGGCGGGACGGGGTGAGGGTGGTGGTGCGCGGTGTGGGGCTGAGGGGACGGCCGCTGGGCCGAGGGGTCACTCCTTGACGCTGCCCGCGGCGAGACCCGACTGCCAGTACTTCTGGAGCAGCAGGAACGCGGCGATGAGCGGCAGGATGGTGAGCAGCGAACCGGTGATCACCAGGTTGAAGATGACGTCGCCGCCGATGGTCTCGGCCTGGGAGTTCCACACGCTCAGTCCGAGCGTCAGCGGATACCAGTCCGAGTCCTTGAGCATGATCAGCGGCAGGAAGTAGTTGTTCCAGGTGGCGACCGTGGTGAACAGCAGCACCGTCACGATGCCCGGGGCGAGCAGCGGCAGGGCGACGGTGAAGAAGATCCGCGCCTCGCCGGCCCCGTCGATGCGGGCGGCCTCGAGCAGTTCGGTGGGGATCGCCTCGGTGGCGAACACCCACATCAGGTACAGGCCGAACGGCGAGACCAGCGAGGGGATGATCACGGCCCACGGGGTGTCGGTCAGACCCATCTTGCTGAACATCAGGAAGGTGGGCACCGCCAGGGCCGTACCGGGGACCGCGACCGCGCCGATGACCGTGGCGAAGATGCCGCGCTTGCCGGGGAAGTCGAACTTCGCCAGCGCGTAACCGCCGAGCACCGCGAGGAAGGTGGCCCCGCCGGCGCCCAGCACCACGTACATCAGGGTGTTCAGCAGCCAGCGCGTGAACACGCCGTCGTCGTAGGTGAACGTGTCACGGATGTTGTCCCACAGCGCGAAGTCGTCGGCGAACCACATCCCGGACGAGTCGGCCAGACCCGTCTGCGTCTTGGTGGCGTTGATGGCCAGCCAGATCAGCGGTACGACGGTGTAGATGACGATCAGCGAGGTCAGCACCGTCAGCAGCACGCTGCGCCTGGGCTTTCCGGCGGAGGGCTTGCCCGGCTTGCGCAGCCGCGGGGTGTTCCGGCCGGGACCTGAGGTCTTCGCGGGTACGGACGGGGAGGCGGTGGTGAGAGGGCTGCTCATCGGGTCACGCTCCCTTGCGCATGCCGCGCAGCTGCACGACGTAGGCGATCACCATCGTGATCAGGCCCATGATGATGGCCACCGTCGCGGAGTAGTTGTGCTGCTGGCCGTTGAAGGACAGCGAGTACGTGTAGAAGTTCGGCGTGTAGTCGGTGGTGATGGCGTTGCGGGCCAGCGGCCGCAGGATGTTCGGCTCGTTGAACAGCTGGAAGCTGCCGATGATCGAGAAGATCGTCGCGATGACGAGGGCGCCCCGGATGGCGGGCAACTTGATCGCCGTGATCACGCGGATCTGTCCGGCGCCGTCGATCTCCGCCGCCTCGTACAGCGAGTGCGGGATGACGCGCAGCGCCGAGTAGAAGATCAGCATGTTGTAGCCGACGAACTCCCAGGTGACGATGTTGCCGATCGACGCCAGCACCAGGTCGGGGGAGAGCGGGTCGGGCAGCGAGACGCCGAACGCCTCGTTGACGTCACCGACCAGGCCGTACTTCGTGCCGTACATGAAGCCCCACATGAGGGTGGCGACCACGGCGGGCACCGCGTACGGCAGGAAGATCGTGATGCGGAAGAAGCTCTTGCCGTAGAGCCGGCCGCTGTCCAGCGCCAGCGCCACCAGCAGGGCGATGCCCAGCATGATCGGCACCTGGATGGCCAGGAACAGCGACACCCGCCCGAGCGCGCCCCAGAACTGGTCGTCCTTCAGCGCCTGCGTGTAGTTGTCGAAGCCGACGAACTGCGTGCCGCCGATGAGCTGGTCACGGAAGAGGCTGAGGTAGATCGAATACGCGATCGGGGCCAGGAAGACCAGGGCGAATACGGCCACGAAGGGACCGATGAAGCCCCAGCCCATCCAGGAGCGGCGGTCCCGGTTCGCCGGAGGGGGCGCCGGCCGCGGCTCGGCGGCCACCGGCGGTTGCAGCGTCGTCATGTCGTTCCTCGCTCATCCAGTCCTGGAACCCGCGGTGTCGCGCCGACGTGCCGTGCGCACCGCCACGATGTTTACGCAAACATCAGCCACCGCGAAGAGGCGGTGGGCTGTTATGTTTACGTAAACATCTGATGGCGGCATGTCTACACTGCCCCGATAACCATGGTCAAGGGTCATCTGCGGAGACCCTGAAAGCTACGGCGACAGAAAGATGGGGGCAACGCGTGGAGATGGCTGAAAGAGCCCCGGCGAACGGAACCGGGACGGCCATGGGCCCGGCCGGGGGTGCTCAAGGCCCGGACGGCGCGGTACGCCGGGCTCGCGGCCGGGGCCGCACCACCGCCTCGATGGCGGACGTGGCACGCCTCGCCGGGGTGTCCTCGCAGACGGTGTCCCGGGTCTCCAACGGTTACGCCGGTGTGAACGAGGAAACCCGGCAGCAGGTGCTCGCCGCCATGAAGGAGCTGGGCTACCGGCCCAACAGCGCGGCCCGCGCCCTCAAGCGCGGAGAGTTCCGCACCATAGGCGTGATCACCTTCACGCTGTCCACGACCGGCAACGTACGCACCCTGGAAGCCATCGCGACCTCCGCCGCCGCCGAGGGGTACGCGGTGACGCTGCTGCCGGTCGCCGTGCCCACGACGGACGAGGTGCGCGGCGCGTTCTCCCGCCTCGAGGAACTCGCCGTCGACGCGGTCATCGTCATCATGGAGGTCCACCTGCTGGACGCGGCGACCGTCACCCTGCCGCCGCACGTCCAGGTCGTGGTCGTCGACTCCGACGCCGGCAGCCACTACACCGTCGTCGACACCGACCAGTCCGGCGGCACCCGCACGGCCGTCCAACACCTCCTGGACCTGGGCCACCTGACGGTGTATCACCTCGCGGGGCCCGAGGACTCCTTCGCCGCCCAGCGCCGCGCCGACGCCTGGCGCGGAGCACTCACCGACGCGGGCCGCCCCACGCCGCCCGTCGTCCGCGGCGACTGGTCGGCCGAATCCGGCTACCACGCCGGTCTAGAACTCGCCGCCCAAGAGGACTGCACCGCCGTTTTCGCGGCCAACGACCAGATGGCCCTCGGCCTGCTGCGCGCCCTGCACGAGCGCGGCCGGCGCGTCCCCGAGGACGTCAGCGTGATCGGCTTCGACGACATCCCCGAGGCGGGCTCCTTCCTGCCCCCGCTGACCACCCTCCACCAGGATTTCGCCGAGGTCGGCCGTCTCTGCGTGCAGGCCGTACTCCGCAAGATGCGCCGCGACGGCCCCCAACGCGGCACGACCCTGGTCCCCACTCGCCTGGTCCTGCGCGACAGCACGGCGCCACCGCCGGGGGGCGGTCGGCGGGAGAGCTGAGGTCGAGGGGGCGGAGGTGCCGTCGGCGGGCTGGGGACGCCCTGCCCGCGGCGGCACGGTTCCCGGGGGTGGTAGGGGAGGGCGGTCGGCGATGCCCCTGGCCGGGGCGCCATCCGCGGCGCGTGCGGCGACTCGGGCGCGTGAGGCGAGGCGCACGTCGCCGGCGGCCGCGGACTCGGCGACCTGAGCCCCCGCCCCGGGTCCGCCGGGATCGCTCCCTACACCAGCCGCAGTTCCACGTCCCGTTCGCCCACCGCTCGGGCCGCCGTGCGCCAGGCGACCGTGACGGCGGTGCGGGCGGCCACCGTGCCGGTGTGGGCCTCCGCGGGGAGTCGTTGCGGGGCGCCGACGTGGACGTGGCAGCGGGGACGGCGTACCGGGGCGGTGAGGGCGCCCGCCAGCTGCTTGGCGGTCGAGCCCGAGGTGATCCGCCGGGCACCGGCGTGACCCACCGGCACCACCAGCGCGCCGGAGACCTGCGCCAGCCGGGCCAGTCCGGTGCGGAACGCCTCCGGCGGGCCGGGCGCGGCGTCCCTGCGGTCCGGCAGCCCGCCCTCGCCGTAGAGCAGGACGTGCCGTCCCCCGGCGAGGGCATCGGCGGCGGCGTCGAGGGCGTACGCGGCGCGTGCCGAGCGGCGGTGGACGGGGATATGGCCCTCGCGGGCCAGAGCCCGCCCGAGCACGGGCACCCGCCAGAGCCCCGCGGTCGCCATCACCACCGGCTCCACGCCGAGCCCGCGCAGCGCGGCCAGCACGACCGCGGGGTCGGCCAGGGAGTCGTGGTTCGCCGCGAAGATGGTCCCCGCGGAGAGGCGCATCCTGAGTTCGCTGGTCACGGTCAGGCGTCCGAACAAGGGCACCAGGACGGAGGCGGCACGGGTCAGCACGGAGGGCCCTTTCCGGTCGGGGAGGGTGAGTGGGCCCAGTCTGGTGGCGGCACGGCGACCGCGCCTGAGTACGCCTACTCAGACACCCGTACGACCTCCGTGGGGTTCCGCGTGGTTCGCGGTGTCCCGGCCCGGACGGGGCATCAGGAAGGCGACCGACCCCGACGAGCCGACCTCCGCATCCCACGACACCACCCGCACCCAATTGCCCCCGAAGGGACGCACATCGTGCTGGCCATCATCGCGGCGGTGGGGTTCTTCATCGCCTTCCTGATCAACGCGGCGGAGATCTCGACCAACGACACCTTCACCTCCACCAACATCATGCTGCTCGGTCTGACCCTGCTCGCCCTCCGTCTCGGCGGGATCGGCGCGGGCTGGTCGGCGCGCGGCCGCAGACGCTGAAACCGAGCGCGGGCCCGGCCCCGCCGACCGCGTGGAGCGGGCCGCCCCGATGTGCCGGGGCGGCCGCTCGGGCGTGTGCGCGGGCGGTCGGAAGGTGCGGCTCCCGCGGTCGAGGCGGCGGTGTCCCGGACGCCGTCTCCCCCCGCGTCCTCTCCGGACCAGCGGGGGCGTCGCCGGACCGCCCGGTGACGGTCAGGGACGGCTCGGCGGTGCGCGGGCCGGGAATGCCGTACCGGTCGGGACCGATGAAGCGGTCGCCCCGGAGGGCAGGAGGCCCCAGGTGCACGGCAGGTCGAGCCGCTCCGGGAGGCGGCGTCGATGAAGGGGACGGGGGACGGGGGGACGGCGGGGACAGGGGCGGTGAGGACGGTGACGGGCACGGTGACGTCGAAGGGTCGAAGTGTCGAAGTGGCCAGCGTGAGTGGGCGTGGCGAGAGGCGGGCAGGGGCGGGATCGCGGTGATCGGCCAGGGCGGCGACGGCCCGGCCGCTCGCCGCGTCACGGGAGCCGTCCCGGCCGCTCGCCGCGTCATGGGCACCGCCCCGGCCGGCACCTGTCAGGTGTGGCTCGACCTCCGCGCAACGCCCCGCCATCCGGCGGGTTCCGCCGCTTTTTCCCATGGCTGCGGGGAGTCGGGGTAGGCGGGAGAGAACCCAGGAAAGGATCGTCATGACGACCTACGTGATCAGCGTTCCCGGCACCTTCACCACCGACGTCGACGCGGACACCCGGTCCCGGATCAGCCGCTCCCTGAGTCCGGCCGACCCGCACCGCACGCAGATGGGGAACAGCGAGGACCTCGACACCCTCTCGCTGAACGACGACGACACGTTCACCATCCGGCTCACCGTGGAGGCGGACACCGCGCCGCACGCAGAGGAGAGCGCACGACTGCTCGCTCAGTCGGCCCTGCGCGAGTCCGGCCTGGACGAGAGCGACGCCCCGCTGGGGCCGGCGGCGGTCACCGGCATCGACTCCGACGTCTGATCCCGGCCGCGGGAGAACGGGAGACGCGGGGAACCGCTTCCGGAAACGCCTCGGCGGAAACTTCGGCAACCGTTGCCGAATCGCTCACGCGAGCAGAGCGGGCGAAAACAGCGAAGCCGTTCTCCGAAACGCCTGCCGCGAGCCACACCGGGCACACGCAGAAGCACACAGCACAGAAGCACACGGCACAGAGCACACAGCACACAGCACAGAAGCGCAGAGCGCAGAAACAAACCCCATGGAGGACACCGTGAGCGAGTACCGAGGGCACAGCGTCCCGACCGCCGGGCACACGCCGGACGACGACCTGACCGGATACCAGGTGGACGGCACGGACGGCCATGTGGGCAAGGTCAGCAAGTACACCAAGGACCTCGGCCGGCTGCACATGGTGGTGCACACCGGGATCTGGTTCCTCGGCAAGGACGTGGTGCTCCCGGCGGACTCCGTCATGGGCATCGACCACGAGGCCCGCATCGTGCAGGTCTCCCGGACGAAGGACGAGGTGCGGTCGGCTCCCGTCTTCGACGTGGACAGGTTCCTGGGCGACCCCCGCCACCGTGACCAGCTCGGCGGCCGGCACGGTTCGGGACACTGATCCGCGCCGCCCCGCGCGCCGCCCCGCCCCCCGCCGCGGACCGGGGCCCCCTCGCGGACCGGCCTCCTGACGAGGAAAGATAAGACGGCGAGCGACGGATCAACCTATGCGGAGGAACGGACCATGCAGCACGAACGAGCGGGTCGCCGGCCGGCCCCGAGGACCTCGTCGACGTGGCCCGACTGGTCACCGCGTACTACGCGCTGCACCCCGACCCCGCCGACCCGGCGCAGCGGGTGGCGTTCGGCACGTCCGGGCACCGCGGCTCCTCCCTGAACACGGCGTTCAACGAGGACCACATCGCGGCGACCAGCCAGGCCATCTGCGAGTACCGCGGCGCGCAGGGCACCGACGGCCCCCTCTTCCTGGGCGCCGACAGCCACGCCCTGTCCGAGCCCGCCCGGGTCACGGCGCTGGAGGTGTTCGCCGCCAACGACGTGAGCGTGCTCATCGACAGTGCCGACGGCTACACGCCGACCCCGGCCGTCTCGCACGCCATCCTCGTCCACAACCGGGGCCGGACCACGGGCCTCGCGGACGGCGTGGTCGTCACCCCCTCGCACAACCCGCCCGGTGACGGCGGGTTCAAGTACAACCCGCCCAGCGGCGGCCCGGCGGGCTCCGACGCCACCTCCTGGATCCAGGACCGCGCCAACGAGATCATCGCGGCCGGCCTGAAGGACGTACGCCGCGTCCCCTACCGCAAGGCGCTCGCCGCCCCCGGCACCGGCCGTCACGACTTCCTCGGTGCCTACGTCGCCGATCTGCCGGCCGTCCTGGACCTGGACGCGATCCGCGCCGCGGGCGTCCGCATCGGCGCCGATCCGCTCGGCGGGGCCTCGGTCGCCTACTGGGGCCGGATCGCCGAGGAGCACCGTCTCGACCTGACCGTGGTCAACCCGCTCACGGACCCCACCTGGCGGTTCATGACGCTGGACTGGGACGGCAAGATCCGCATGGACTGCTCGTCGCCGTACGCGATGGCCTCGCTCATCGGCCGGCGAGACCGGTTCGACATCGCCACGGGCAACGACGCCGACGCCGACCGGCACGGCATCGTCACCCCGGACGCGGGCCTGATGAACCCCAACCACTACCTGGCCGCCGCCATCTCCTACCTCTACGCCCACCGCGAGCAGTGGCCGGCCGGTACCGGGATCGGCAAGACCCTGGTGTCGTCCTCCATGATCGACCGGGTGGCCGCCGACCTGGGCCGCCGTCTCGTCGAGGTGCCCGTCGGCTTCAAGTGGTTCGTGGACGGACTGGTCGACGGTTCGCTCGGCTTCGGCGGGGAGGAGTCGGCAGGCGCGTCCTTCCTGCGCCGCGACGGCTCGGTGTGGACCACCGACAAGGACGGCATCATCCTGGCGCTGCTCGCTTCCGAGATCACCGCCGTCACCGGAAAGACGCCGTCGGAGCACTACGCGGCCCTGACGGCACGTTTCGGTGAGCCGGCGTACGCCCGTATCGACGCGCCCGCCACCCGCGAGGAGAAGGCCCTGCTCGCCAAGCTCTCGCCCGCGCAGGTCACCGCGGACACCCTGGCGGGGGAACCGGTCACCGGCGTCCTCACCGAGGCACCCGGCAACGGCGCGGCCATCGGCGGCATCAAGGTGACCACCGAGAACGCCTGGTTCGCGGCCCGCCCCTCCGGCACGGAGGACGTGTACAAGATCTACGGCGAGTCGTTCCTGGGCCCCGACCACCTGCGCCAGGTGCAGGAGGAGGCCAGGGACGTGGTGATGACGGCCCTCGGCGGCTGACGCACAGGCCCACGCAGCCTCGTGCTGCGGCATCGGGCGACGGTGCAGCGAGCGGAACGCGCCGTCGCCCGAGCCCCGGCCACATGTGCCGTCCCTCCCGCTCCGGCCCTCGATGGCAGCCCGGACCGGGAGCCGCAGCCACACGTCCCGTCCCTCCCGCTCCGGCCCTCGATGGCAGCCCGGACCGGCTTGCGCCTCTCGTGCACCCGGCGTGGAAGCCGCCGCAGGCCGTGCGCGCACGCCTGCGAGCCACGACCACGACCGGTCCCCTGGTCATTGCCCCGGACGGTTCCGGACCGTCAGCGTTGATGGATATGTCGGTATCATCCAGTAAACGTAAAACGCGAGGTTCGCCCCGAAGGGGGTACCGTCCTCTCCGGAGTGAGGCCATGTCCCGCAAGCGCCCGATGGACGACGGCGACGAGCTGCTGGCCAGGCTCGGTTCGCTCACCGCCCAGGCGCGCGAACGGGCGGAGCTGCAACGTTCCCGCGTCGAACTGGCCATCGCCCTCCAGCGCGGCATGCTCCCCAGGGACCTGCCCACCGCGTCCGGCTACCGGATCGCCGTCCGCTACGCGCCTGCGTTCCACGGCCTCAACGTGGGCGGTGACTGGTACGACGCCTTCCGGATGTCCGACGGCCGTATCGCCCTGTCCATCGGTGACGTCCAGGGCCACAACATCGAGGCGACCGCCTTCATGGGCCAGGTCCGCGTCGGCCTGCGCGCCCTCGCCTCCGTCACCAGCGAGCCCGGTGAACTCCTCGCCCTGACCAACGATCTGCTGATCTCCCTCGGCGGTGAACTCTTCGCCACCTGCACCTTCATGCGCCTCGACCCGGCGACCGGCGTACTGGAGAGCGCCCGGGCCGGTCACATCCCGTGCGTGTGGGCCACCGCGGACGGCAGGTCCGGCGTGGCCGAGGACGAGGGCGGACCACCGCTCGGCGTCCAGGAGGGGATGGAGTACCCGGTCACCCGCTACCGGCTCACCCAGGGCGGGGTGTTCGTGCTGCTCACCGACGGCGTCGTGGAAGGGCCGTCGATGAGCGTCGAGGAGGGCCTGGACCAGGTGGTGCGCCTCGCGGGCATCGCCGCAGTCGCCGGCCTGGAGGCCCATGCCCTCGCCACCGCCGTGATGAAGGGCGCCGAGCGCGTCGGGCACGAGGACGACGCGGCCGTCCTGGTCGTCGGGCACGACGGCACGCGCGCCGGGTAGGGGACGGCGGGGCCTTGGTCGAGGTGGCGGCCCGTGCGGCTGTGGGGCCGAGCGGTGATCGTGGTCGTCGGGCACGAGGACGACGCGGCCGTCCTGGTCGTCGGGCACGACAGCACGCGCGCCGGGTAGGGGACGGCGGGGCCCGGGTCGAGGCGGCGGCCCCTACCGCCATGAGGCCGAGCGCCGTGCTGGTCGTCGGGCACGGCCGGGTAGGGGGCGGGCGGAGCCCTGGTCGAGGAGGCGGGCCCGTACAGCCATGGGGCCGAGCGGCCGTCCCGGTCGACGCGCACGTCGGGGCACTGCGCCACGCGCGCCGGGTAGAGACCGGCGGGGCCCTGGTCGACCCGGCACGTGCGCCGGGTAGGGGACCGGCGGGGCCCTGGTCGATGCGGCGACCCGTTCAGCCATAGGGCCGGTCCGTCCGCCTCCCGCCTCGCCGTCGGCACCGGCCCGGTGTCTGATGGCTGCTGTGGTGGGCACCAGCGATCTGCGTCGGCCGGCCGTCCTCGCCGCGGAGACGGCGGCGGTCGCGGTCGGCTACTACGCGGCCGGAAAGCTGGGCCTGCTGCGTCAGCTCGTCGTCGAGGGCGCGATCTTCACCCCCATCTGGCCGCCCTCGGGCGTCGCCGTGGCCTGCCTGCTGATCCTGGGGCTCCGCTGCTGGGCGGGCATCGCCCTCGGGGCGCTGCTCGTCATCCTGTCGCTCACCTCGCTCAGCCCGTCCGTCGTCTTCAACCTGGCGGGCAACACCGCAGCCCCCGTCTGCGCCTACCTCATGCTGCGCAGGGTGGGCTTCCGCAACGACCTCGCCCGCCTACGCGACGGTCTCGCCCTGGTGTTCCTCGGGGCGCTGACCGCGATGCTGCTCAGCTCGACGGTGGGCGTCGGCGTCCTCTTCATCACCGACCAGCTGCCCGCACACGCCTTCTGGCCCGTCTGGCTGGCCTGGTGGGTCGGCGACGCGATGGGCGTCCTCATCGTCACGCCCGTCCTGCTCGTCGTGCACGCCGCCCGCCGACCGCCGCCCCTTACCCGCTGGAAGGAGGCCGTGAGCCTGGCCGTCATCGCCCTCGCGCTCATCCCCCTGGCCACCAACAGCCACGTCAGCCTGCTCTTCCTCGTCTACCCGCTGCTGATCTGGACGGCCCTGCGCTTCCAGCTCGCCGGCAGCATGCTGTGCGCCCTGGTCACCTCGGTCCTGGCCACCGTCGCGGCCACCGACGGGGTGGGCCCCTTCGCCGGGCTGACCCGCGTCGAGGTCATGAGCAAACTCCAGGCCTTCAACGGCACGATGGCCCTGACCGCCCTGCTGCTCTCGGCCGTCATCACCGAACAGCGCAACACGCGCCGCTCGGTGGAACAGGCCTGTCAGGAACTGGTCGAGGTCCTGGAGCACCTCACCGCGGGCGAGGCCCCCTACGGCAGGACCCCGAAGGACACGGAGGACGGTCCGCCCGGCGGCACATAGGGCCTGGCCGATGCTCGGCGCGCGACGGGTCGGCCGGGTGACTAGCGTGAGGAACCGGACACCCGACAGCTCTCACCGGAAAGGGCCGCGACCATGGCCGTGCAACCCGAGGGAACCCCTTGCTGGGCCGACGCGATGTTCAGTGACGTGGAAGGGGCCAAGCGCTTCTACGGCGACGTCCTCGGCTGGACCTTCGGCGAGTCGTCGTCGGAGTACGGCAACTACACCCAGGCCTACGCGGACGGCAAGGCGGTCGCCGCCGTCGTACCGCCGATGCCCGGACAGGAGGGCCAGTCCGCCTGGTGCCTCTATCTCGCCGCCGAGGACGCCGCCGGCACCGCGGCGAGGATCCGCGAGAACGGCGGCGAGGTGCTGATGGGGCCGATGCGGGTCGGCGAGTTCGGCACCATGTGCCTGGCCCGCGAACCCGGTGGCGCCGTGTTCGGCGTGTGGCAGGCGGGCAGCCACGAGGGCTTCGACGCGATGGGCGTGCCCGGCGCGTACGCCTGGGCGGAGGTCTTCACCCGCGAGCCGGAGAAGGCCGACACCTTCTTCTCCGCCGTCTACGGGTACGGACAGAAGCAGATGGAGGACGAGGGGGGCGACTTCCGCCTCTACGACCTGGGCGAGGACCCCGTCCTCGGCCGGATGGAGATGGGCGACGACTTCCCGCCCCAGGTCCCGTCCTACGTCAACGTCTACTTCACCGTCCCCGACTGCGACGAGGCCGTCGCCAAGGCCACCGAACTCGGCGGCCGGCTCAGGTTGGGCCCGATGGGTACGCCGTTCGGCCGGTTCGCCGCCCTCACCGACCCGCAGGGGGCGGACTTCTCGGTGATCGACGTCACCACCACCGAGGGCGAGATGCCGCAGACCAGGGACGTCGTCTAGGCCTGGGCGGGCGCACCGCCGGGCCATGGCATGATCGTGCGCATGCGTGAACGAGTGGTGGCCGCGTGCGACGGGGCCTCGAAGGGAAACCCCGGTCCTGCGGGCTGGGCCTGGGTGATCTCCGACGCCTCCGAGGCCCCGGCCCGCTGGGAGGCGGGTCCGCTCGGCAGGGCCACCAACAACGTCGCCGAACTCACCGCCCTGGAACGCCTGCTGGCGGCCGTCGACGCCGACGTACCGCTGGAGATCCGCATGGACTCGCAGTACGCCATGAAGGCCGTCACCACCTGGCTGCCCGGCTGGAAGCGCAACGGCTGGAAGACCGCCGCTGGCAAGCCGGTCGCCAACCGGGAGTTGGTCGTGCGCATCGACGAACTGCTCGGCGGCCGCACGGTCGAGTTCCGTTACGTGCCCGCCCACCAGGTCGACGGCGACAGGCTGAACGACTTCGCGGACCGGGCCGCCAGTCAGGCGGCGATCGTGCAGGAGCCGGCGGGCAGCGCCCTCGGTTCGCCCGAGCCGCCGTCGGCCCCCCGACGTCCCGGCGAAGGCCGCAGTACGCCGCAAGGCAACGGCGGGAACGGCGCCGGAGGGGCCACCGGGGGCAATTCGGCCCGGCGGCCCGGCGGTTCGTCCGCCCGCACGATCAAGGCCAAGTTCCCCGGCCGCTGCGTGTGCGGGCGCCCCTACGCGCAGGGCGAGCCGATCGCCAAGAACGATCAGGGCTGGGGCCACCCGGAGTGCCGTACCGCGGCCGCCGGGTGACCTCGGCCCGTACGGCTGCCGTACGGGCCGAGGCGGTGGCGCCGGTCAGACGACCGCGCCGCGCCAGCCGCCGGTCTCGAGGCCGCGCTCCTCGATGAACTTCTTGAAGCGCTGGAGATCGCCCTTGGTCTGCCGCTTCACGAAGCCGAGTTTGTCGCCGACGGTCTCGGCGAGGCCCTCCGGCTCGAAGGCCATCTGGAGCATCACCTTCGTGTGCTCGTCGTCGAGCCGGTGGAAGGTCACCACGCCGGACTGCCGGGCCTCGCCGCTCACCGTCGTCCAGGCGACCCGCTCGTCCGGGATCTGCTCGGTGATCTCCGCGTCGAACTCCCGGTGCACCCCGTTCACGTCGGTGACCCAGTGGGTGAGTGTGTCGGAGCGCTGTTCGACGCGCTCCACCCCGTCCATGAACTCGGGGAACGTCTCGAACTGCGTCCACTGGTTGTAGGCGGTGTGCACCGGGACACCGACCTCGATGGATTCCTCGACCTGCGTCACGGTCGGTCTCCTCCTCGTTCTCCTCGGGTACGTGGCACCCGGGTACCCGAGGCCTCGGCGGCCAACCCGGCTTCTGTCAGGCGGTGTCGAAGGTGTAGTGCGGGGTGTGGTCGAGCAGGTCGGCCGGAGTGGTGTCGTTCCACGGCTTCATGGTCTCGCGCAGGTCCACCACGTCCGGCGTCCCCGCCGCCGGGAGATACCCGGCCTGCGGGTGCCGGCGCTGCCACTCCGCCCACAGCTTGTCTATGTAGGCGTGGTGCAGCCAGAACACCGGGTCGTTGGGGGAGACCCCGGTGGCCATCTGGCCGCCGACCCAGACGTGCACCCGGTTGTGCAGGTTGACGCCCCGCCACCCCTCCAGATGGTTGCGGAAACCGTCCGACCCGCTGTTCCACGGCGCCATGTCGTACGTCGACATCGCCAGCACCGAGTCGACCTCGGCCCGCGTCGGCAGCTCACGCACGCCGGTTCCGAGCGCGCGCCGCAGAAACGTCCGCCCGTCGACCCGCACCGTGATCGGCCAGTTGCCGGAAGAAGCGGCGAACGGGCCGTCCGTCACCTGCCCGTCCCGGCTGCGCCCGGTGCCGCCGAGGAAGTCCGGCGCCCACAGCGAGGATCGCGGCGACCGGTCGACGGACCAGTCCCAGTAGGGCAGCGCCACCGATGCGTCCACCGACTGGAGCGCCCGCTCGAACTCCAGCAGGAATCTGCGGTGCCAGGGGAGGAAGGACGGTGAACGGTGGCCGGTGCGCTCGCCGTTGTCGGTGTCGCCGATGATGAACGCGTTGTGCGTGGTGACGAAGGCGTCGTAGCGGCCGCTGCGCTTGAGTTCGAGGAGGGCGGCGACGAAACGGCGCTTCTCGTCGGCGGTCAGGGACGCCTGGTTCTTGCGGACGGTCATGTGCGTGGTGCTCCAAGTGTGCTTGCTGGTCGGTCAGTTGGTGGGGAACGGCAGTAGCCGTGCGCCCTGCAGTTCGTCGACCGCGGCGCGGGCGGCGGCCCGCGGGGACGGCACCGGGGCGTAGTGACTGACCACGCTGATCCAGCTGCCGTCGGCGTTGCGCATCACGTGCAGCTCCACACCGTCGACGAACACCGCGTAGCCACCGCCGTGGTGACCGCCGCCGTGGTGCCCGCCCCCGGCAGCGGGCCGGCCCTGTATCCGGCGTCCCTTGTAGACCTCGTCGAACGAGGCCGGGGAACCGGGGGAGTTTGGGGAGTCGGACGGGGTGGCGTGCATGGAGTGCGCCGCGGCCGTGCCGGTGGCGGTGGCGGCCGCGGCGAGGGCGGCCGCGGTGGTGAGTGCGCGACGTCGGCTGAGTTCCGGCATGCGGGACCTCCTGGGGTGCGTTCGGTTGACGACCCCGCATGCCTATCGGCCGACCGGAGGGCGGGAGAAATCCCACGGAACGGGTTGGCTGCGATCCGGACAATCGATAACAAGCCGTGCAATCTTAAATGAAGATGATCTTGCTCTCCGGTGCGGGCCCCGTCGAGCGGAACGGGCAATTCCTTGCCCTGGAAGGGGCCCTTTCGGTGATCTCTGGCGGGCGACGGCTCCGCCAGTGGTGTGGCTCACGTGGAGAAAGTGACGGAATTACGAAGAAGGGCCCACCGTGACCACCCCCGCCCGCTGCTACTGTGCGTCGTCAATCAGCCACAGTTCGTCATTTCTGGGGGTGTGCGTGAAGGTCGCCTGCGTCGGCGGCGGGCCCGCCGGCCTGTATCTCTCCATCCTGCTCAAGCGGCAGGACCCGTCCCACGACATCACCGTCCACGAACGCGACCCGGAGGGCTCGACCTACGGCTGGGGCGTCACGTACTGGCGCGGTCTCCTCGACGAACTCCACGCCCGCGACCCCGAGTCGGCGCGCGCCGTGGAGGAGCACTCGGTGCGCTGGAACCAGGGGGTCGCGCACGTACGGGACCTGGTGACCCGTCAGCCCGGCGACGCGGGCCACGGCATCGGCCGCCACAAACTGCTGGAGATCCTCACCGCACGCGCCCGCGCACTCGGCGTACGCCTGGAGTTCGAGCGCGAGATCACGCCCGACGAACTGCCCGAGGCGGACCTGGTCGTCGCGGCCGACGGCGTGCACAGCGCCCTGCGCACCCGTCACGCACAGCACTTCGGCGCCGCGCTCACGCCCGGCCGCAACCCCTACGTCTGGCTCGGCACCACCAAGGTCTTCGACTCCTTCACCTTCGCCTTCGTGGAGACCGGCCACGGCTGGATCTGGTGCTACGGCTATCCGTTCAGCGCCGATCGGAGCACCTGCGTCATCGAATGCGCCCCCGAAACCCGGACCGGTCTCGGCCTCGACCGGGCGAACGACGCGGACGGAACGGCACGGCTGGAGGGACTCTTCGCGCACATCCTCGACGGCCACCCCCTGATCGGCCGCGCCTCCGGCGACGGCGGCGCCCCCTGGCTGACCTTCCGCACCCTCACCAACCGCACCTGGTACCGGGACAACGTCGTCCTCCTCGGCGACGCCGCCCACACCACCCACTACTCCATGCGGCGCGAACCACCCTCGCCCTGGAGGACGCCTTCGCCCTCGCCGACGCCCTGCGGGAGTGCCCCGTCCTGCCGCAGGCCCTCGCCCGCTACGAGCGCGACCGTACGGCGGCCCTGCTGACCCCGCAGAGCGCCGCCCGCCACAGCGCCCAGTGGTACGAGAACCTCGCCCGCTACATCGACCTGCCGCCGGAGCAGATGTTCGCCCTGCTCGGGCAGCGCCACTCGCCCCTGCTGCCGTACGTCCCGCCCCAGCTGTACTACCGGCTCGACAAGGCCGCCGGGCGGCTGGAGTCCATGCGCAGGCTCAAGCGCTGGCTCGGACCGAGGCTCGCCAGGACCGCGCAGAGCGCACAGACCGCGAGAACCGCGCAGGCCGGGACCCCGGCCTCCCGGAAGTAGCGGACCGCCCGGCCGAGCGGGGAAGGGCCCGCACCGAGGAGATCGCCGACCGCCGCGGCCACGGTGCGGGCGGATCCGACCGGCCGGCCGCCGCGTGGACGAACCGCAGGTGGCGGGCCGGACCGGGCGGTTCCGCGCCCGGCCGGAACGATGACAGACTGCCCCCATGGACGAGCGCGAATTCGGCAGGTCTGGTCAGCACGCATCCGTCATCGGTCTCGGCACCTGGCAACTGGGCGCCGACTGGGGCGACGTCGACGACAAGGAGGCGCTGGCGGTGCTGGAGGCGGCCGCCGAGTCGGGCGTCACCTTCTTCGACACCGCCGACGTGTACGGCGACGGCCGCAGCGAGCAGACCATCGCCGGCTTCCTCGGCGGACGGCCCGACCTGCATGTACTGGTCGCCACGAAGATGGGCCGCCGCGTGGACCAGATCCCCGAGAACTACGTTCTCGACAACTTCCGCGCCTGGAACGACCGCTCCCGCCGCAACCTCGGCGTCGACCGCATCGACCTCGTGCAGCTGCACTGCCCGCCCACCCCCGTCTACTCCACGGACGAGGTCTTCGACGCCCTCGACACCCTGGTGGAGGAGGAGCGCATCGCCCACTACGGCGTCAGCGTGGAGACCTGCGCCGAGGCCCTCACGGCGATCGCCCGGCCGGGTGTGGCCAGCGTGCAGATCATCCTCAACCCGTTCCGCATGAAGCCGCTGTACGAGGTCCTCCCGGCGGCCCGCGAGGCCGGCGTCGGCATCATCGCGCGCGTTCCGCTCGCCTCCGGCCTGCTGTCCGGCAAGTACACCAAGGACACCGTCTTCCCGGAGAACGACCACCGCACCTACAACCGGCACGGCGAGTCCTTCGACCAGGGCGAGACGTTCTCCGGCGTCGACTACGCCACCGGCGTCGAGGCCGCCGCCGAGTTCTCCGCCCTCGCCCCCGAGGGCTGCACCCCGGCCCAGCTGGCGCTGCGCTGGATCGTCCAGCAGCCCGGCGTGACCACGGTGATCCCCGGCGCCCGCTCGCCCGAGCAGGCCCGCGCCAACGCGGCCGCCGCCCGCCTGCCCGAGCTGTCCGAGGAGACCCTGGCCGCGATCCGGGACCTCTACGAGCGGCGGATCAAGGAGCAGGTCGAGGGCCGCTGGTAGTCCGGCCCGCGATCAGCCGGAGAAAAACGCCGATCAGCGGGTACACGCCGGTGAGAACACGTAATCGAACCGGGGAGGACACGTGGCCACCGCAGTGGGGGACGAGCGTCGCAGAGGTCGCAACGAGACCGAGGAGGAGCGGGCCGACCGGATGTGGGGGGAGCTGATCCAGGAGGTCCGGGTCGCCCAGACAGGCGTCCAGATCCTCTTCGGCTTCCTGCTCACGGTCGTCTTCACCCCGCGCTACGCGAGCCTCGAGGACGTCGACCGGGCCATCTACATCGTCACGGTGGTGCTGGGCGCCTGCGCGACGGGCGCCCTCATCGGCCCGGTCTCCCTGCACCGGCTGGTCTCCGGGCGGCGGGTGAAGTCGCAGGCGGTCACCTGGGCCTCCCGGATGACGTTCGTCGGGCTGATGCTGCTGCTCGCCACGATGACCTCGGCACTGCTGCTGATACTGCGGGTGGCCACCCACGACGGCTATGTGCCGTACCTGGTGACCGGGGTGCTCGTGTGGTACCTGGTGTTCTGGTTCGGGGTTCCCCTGTGGACCCGGCGCCGCTACTCGTCCCGCTGAGAGGTCCACTTCCCGCGGCGGCGGGCGGGCGGGCCACTGGTACGGCCGCCCGTCCGCCGCCCGGCGCGCACGGCTCAGTCCGTGGCGCGGGCCCCGCGCAGGGCCGCGATGCAGCCGCCGATCGCCTGCTGGAGTTCCTCCAGCTGCTTGACCATGTCGTCCTCGTAGAAGTCCTGCGCGTCGTCGAAGGTCAGCTCCTCGAACACCTTCGTCGCCTTCTGGAGACCGCTGTAGAACTTCGTGCGCCGCTCCTGCACCCGCAGCTCGGGGTCGGCCTCCACGGCCTCCACGACGAGGGTCTTCAGCGTGTCGTACGCCTCCGTCGCCCACTCACCGGAGTCCTCGCCCTCCTCCAGCTCGTCGAGCAGGGACAGGTGCCGCTCGGCCTCCTGGCGCAGGTCGGCGGGCGCGTCCACGGTCTGCCCGGCGGGCGTCTTGATCCGACCCGACTCGGCGATCTGACGGACGTAGCCGATCCGGTCCGCGGAGCGGCTCTCGCTGGCGACGGCCTTCTTGAGGTCGTCGGTGCGCACCACGTCCCGCGCCAGCTCGCTCTGCAGCTCCGGGTCCTCCTTGATGCGGTCCAGGAGCGCGGCACGCGCCGCCCGCGCGGTCGACGGGTCGGCGAGGATCGCCGCGCGCAGGGCCGTCGGGTTCTCGGCCACCTCCAGCGCCTTGGTCGGCCGGATGCCCTCGGCCTCGGCGGCCTCGGCGATCGCGGTGCCGCGCTCGGAGGAGGCGCTGGAGCGCGACACGTAGTAGGTCAGCCATACGTCGGCGTCCGGCAGCTCGACCTCCTGTCCCGGCGCCAGTTCCTCGAAGTGCGGGACGAGACCGTCGTCGGCGGCCCGGTCCCAGGCCTTGTAGTGACGCATGACGCGCTCCGCGGAGCAGCCGGCCAGTTCGGCGAACTCCTTCGCCGACACCTTCGGCGTCTCCTGCGCGCTCTGCCCGCCCGGCCGGACGCTGCGCGCCACCATCAGCCCGAAGGCCCAGCCACCGGTCCGCGCGTACACGCCGAACTCGCGGGCGTCGCGCGCCACGAGGTCGGACAGCGGAGCGGGGGACGCCGCCGCGGCGGACGTCTCGGACGGGTCGATCGCTACGGTCACGGATGACTCTCCTGTGCAGACTGCGGGAACCGCACGCCCCGGAACGGGATGCGCGGTTCCCGCAGCCTAGGACAGGCAGGTGGGCGCCGCCCGTAACCCGTCACGCCGGTGGGGGGCCGGGGGGAGTCAGCCGAACGCGTCGCGCAGGGCGGGCAGCAGCGTCTTCTCCGACCAGTCCAGATACGCCGGCTGCGTGTCGCCCCCGATCTGCACCAGGGCGATCTCCGTGAAGCCGGCCTCCGCGTACGGACGGACCGCCTCGACGAAGGCGTCCGGGTCGTCGCCGCACGGGATGGACGCGGCCACGTCGTCCGGGGTGACGAACTGGGTCGCCGACTCGAAGGAGTCCGGATGCGGCAGCTCGGCGTTCACCTTCCAGCCGTTGCCGAACCAGCGGAACTGGGCGTGTGCCCGTTTCACCGCCGTGTCCCGGTCGGGGTCGTAGGAGACCGGCAGCTGGCCCACGCGCGGCTTGCCCGATCCGCCGTGCCGGTCGAAGGCGTCCAGCAGCCCGGCCTTCGGCTCGGTGGCGATCACCAGGTCGGCGAGGCGCCCCGCGAGCGCGCACGACTGCTCCCCGGAGACGGCGATGCCGATCTCGGGCGGCGCGTCGGGCAGGTCCCACAGCCGGGCCGAGTCGACGTCGAAGTGTGTGCCGTGATGCGTCACGTGGCCGCCCTCGAAGAGCGCCCGGATGATCTCCACGGCCTCCTCGAGCATCTCGTGCCGCACGTCCACGGCCGGCCAGCCACCGCCCACCACGTGCTCGTTGAGGTTCTCCCCGGAGCCGAGCCCCAGCCGGAAGCGCCCCTCGGACAGCAGCTGCATGGTGGCGGCCTTCTGCGCCACGACCGCCGGGTGGTAGCGGACCGTCGGGCAGGTCACGTACGTCATCAGCGGAATGCGCGAGGTGGCCTGGGCGGCGGCGCCCAACACGCTCCACGCGTAGGGGGAGTGGCCCTGTGACCGCAGCCACGGAAAGTAGTGGTCCGAGGTCACCGAGAAGTCGAAACCGGCTTCCTCGGCCCGCACCACGTGGTCGACCAGGTCACGAGGGCCGGCCTGTTCGGTCATCATCGTGTATCCGATTCGCACCATGTGTGACGGGTCCCCGGGGAACGGGGCAGGAAACCGGCCGCGGGCGGGACCGGAAAAAGCCCGGACCTCCCTCGCCGTCCGCCCGGCATTCGGGGAAGGATGCGGACATGAGCGCCCGTCCACTGCCTGACAGCACCCCGTCCGCCCAGGGCGTCGACGCCTCGGGCGTCCTCGCCTTCCTCGACGCCGTCGACGCGGCCGACGCCATCGAGCCACACAGCCTCATGGTCCTGCGGCACGACCATGTCGTCGCCGCCGGCTGGTGGGCGCCGTACACGCCCGACCGCCTCCACCTGCTGTACTCCCTCAGCAAGAGCTTCACCTCGACGGCCGCCGGGTTCGCCGTCGCCGAGGGGCTGATCGGGCTGGACGACCCGGTGATCTCGTACTTCCCGGAGTTCGACGCCGACATCACCGACCCGCGCAGCCGCGCGATGCGGGTGCGGCACGTGGCGTCGATGGCGAGCGGACACGAGGCCGAGACCCTGGACCGGGCCCGCGCGCTCGACCGCGACGACCTCGTCCGCGGCTTCCTGCTGCTGCCGCCGGACCGCGATCCGGGCACGGTGTTCGCGTACAACCAGCCCGCCACCTACACCCTCGCCGCGATCGTCCAGCGCGTCACCGGTCAGTCCCTCACCGCCTACCTACGGCCCCGGTTGCTGGACCCGCTCGGTTTCGGCGAGGTCGCCTGGCTGACCGACCGGACCGGCCGGGAGCTGGGCTTCAGCGGCCTGCACGGCACCACCGACGCGATCGCCCGGCTGGGCCGGCTGTACCTGCGCGAGGGCGAGGCGGACGGGCGGCGGCTGCTGCCGCGGGAGTGGATCGCGCAGGCGACCCGCGAGCACATCCCGACGGCGGGCGCCATGGGCGACACCGACCGGCAGGACTGGGATTGCGGGTACGGCTTCCAGTTCTGGCGCTCCCGGCACGGCTACCGCGGCGACGGAGCCTACGGCCAGTTCTGCCTCGTCCTGCCCGAGCACGACGCCGTCATCGCCACGACCGCGGCGACCCCCGACATGCAGGGCCTGCTGGACCTCGTCTGGGAGCACCTCCTGCCGGCGTTCCGCCCGGCCCCGCTGTCCGGTCGCCAGGACGCCGACGCGGCCCTCGCCGACCGCCTCACCCGCCTCGCACTCCCGCCCGCCCCGGGCAAGCCCGCCCCGCCGGACCGCCCGCGCGCATGGTCGGGGACCGCCTTCACTCCGGACGGCGGTGTCTGCGCCGACCAGCCGAGCCTCACCGGCGTGCGCGTCACGGCGGACGGGGACGGTTGGACACTGACCCTCGCCGAGGGCGACGAGCGCCTCGCACCGCGCCTGGGCCCCGGCGGCTGGACCGTGACCGAGGAACCCGTGCCCGTCGCGGCGAGCGGCGGCTGGAGCGACGGCGACACCCTCGCCGTGGACCTGGCCTTCCTGGAGACCCCGCACCGGCTCCGGGTGACCTGCTCCCTCCCTGCCAGGACCTTCACCGCCCGCTGGGCCACACAGCCCCTGCACGGCGGCTCCCTGCACATGCGGCGCGCGCCGCGGTCCTAGCTGGGGCCTGTCGTTTGGATCACGCCGCAGACGCGGGGCCCGTCACGCACATCTGCCGCGTTGTCGTCACTCGCCGACGCTCCGCGTCGACGCCCTCCTTCGCCTCGCGGTTGCACGCACCAGGCCCCGCTCACCGCGCTGAACAGCACAGTCGATTTCCTGTGGCCCGATCCGAACGACAGGCCCTCGGCCCCGGCCGGGGTCCGGCGCTCCGTCGTTCCGCACGACCGGCGGCCCGGTTCGCCGGCCTCCGAGGGGGACGGCTCAGGGCGAACCCGGCCGGAAGGTGCTCAGGAAGGTGTCCAGGGCCCGGTCGTTGGCGGGTTCGTCCCAGTCGGCCGCGGGGGTCGTCCAGCGCAGGGAGAAGCCCCGGTGGTCGCCGAGGAGGAAGCCGCGGCCGAAGGTGCGTACCCGGGTGCCGTCGACGTCGACGACCCATTCCATGTCGGCCGCCTCGTAGCCCCGGTACGTCGTCGCCTCGATCGCCCCGATGCGCGCGAACCCGTCGGCCCGGCGCAGGCCCGGCTCCACGTCGTCGCGCCAGACCGCCACCGGGTCCGGGCCGACGCGTTCGCTGTAGGTGACCGCGAGGGTGCGCGGATCGCCCTCGGCGCCGAACGTGACCCGGTAGGCGAGGTCCCCGGTGCGCGAGGTGTCCAGCCGGCTCCAGTCCTCGGGGAGGGCGACGGAGAAGCCCTCCTGCGCCCGGAACACCCGGAAGCCGGCCGGCAGGGCCCCGGCGGTGGCCGACGGGGAGGCGGCAGTGGGAGTCGGGGCCGAGGTCGGGGTGGGGCCGGCGGAGGCCGCGGGCGGTGAGGACGCGGCCGGCGGGCTCGGGGCCGGCGTCGGGCACGTCCGTGACTTCGTCGGCGCGGTCCTCGCCGGGCGGGGCGCTGGGCGCGGTCGGGCGGGTCCGCGCGCTGTCCGACGACGTGCTCTCGGTCCCGGGCAACTGGCCCGTCGCGGCCAGGACGGCGACCGTCATGGCGATCACGGCCAGCGCGGTCCCGCCCGCCACGGCCCGCCCGTTCCACCCCCGACCGGCGACCCGCTCGACGGCGTACGCGCGCCGCAGTCGGGGCTCGGGCACCCCGTGCGTGTCCTCGTCCAGGACGCGGGCGAGGCTGTGGCGCACCGCCGGCCGGGTCATCCGCTCCCGCGAGTCCTTGCGCAGCAGGCCCTGGATGGCGGGTCCTAGCGGACCGGCCCGCAGCGGAGTGCGCAACGGCAGCCGGTCCACGCCCTTCAGCGTGGCCTCCGGCCGGTCCCGGTCCCGGTACGGCGGCCGGCCCTCGACCATCGTGTAGAGGATCGCGCCCACCGCCCACAGATCCGCCGCAGGCCCGATCCGCTCGTCCCGCGCCTGCTCGGGGGAGGCGTACGACGGGGCCGCGAGGCGGGGAGCCAGGGCCACGCCCGCGAGGCCGAAGCCGGTGACGACGACCGGGCCGTGTGCCCGCACGAACACCTGACCGGGGCTCAGCTCGCCGTGGGTGATGCCCTGGCCGTGCGCGACCTCCAGCACGTCGAGCAGCTCCAGCCCGATGCGCGCGGCGCGGGCGTGCGGGAACACGCGCCGCTGCTCGATCAGTTGGCCCAGGGGGAGGCCGTCGATCCACTCGGTCACGGTCCACAGGGACCCCGTCTCAGCGAGGGCGTCGAGGACCGTGGCGACCCGGCCGGGGCACACCCGGGCCATCGTCTCGGACATCCGTACGACGCGCTCGGCGGCCCGGTGCGCGTCCTCCTCGCCGAGGCCCGTGGGCAGCCCGATCCGGGTGATCAGACACGGGCGGGTGCCGGCCGAGTCGTCGGCGTACTCGCCGTACCAGCCGACGCGGTTCGTCTCGCGGTGGACGACGTCGAGGAGCCGGTACCGACCGGCGACCAACTCGTGCTCGGAGACGTGCGCCTTGACCATGGTCATCCCTCGCTGAAACCCCGGCTGCTCACCTTTCCCAGTGGTACGGCGATCGAGAGGGTGTGCGTTCAAGAGATCCGCAACTCCGCCGTGATTTCTGTCTTTCATTCAAAAATGGCGGCGAGAAAGCCGATCAAATGTGCGAGGAAAGGAAATTGCTTCGGGCCGTCCAGGGGTGTAACCAGCGGTAAACGGCTGCCGGGCGGCCACGGAATCGCCCGCGACGGGCGTCGGTCCATTCCAGGACTACGGCCGCCGCGGGCGTTTTCCTCGGCCCCGCGCACACCGAAACGTCAGCGCAGTCCGAAACGCTCGACCCAGGACGCCATGTCCACGGCCGACGCGTTGCCCCCGCAGACCACCAGCCCCAGCCGGGCGTCCGGGCCCACCCGCTCCACGACCCGCCGGGCGGCCGGCAGCAGACATCCGGCGGCCGGCTCGGTCCACACCTTGGCGTGCTCGGCCAGCTCCAGACAGCCCCGTACGGCCTCCCGGTCCGGCACCACGAGCACCTCGCCCACCAACGCCGCGACATGCTCGTACGTCAGCGGTGCGACGGCCGGCGCGCTCAGCGTGGTGGAGATGGACGACACCTCCACCGGCACCGGACCGCCGGCCTTGAGCGCCTCCGCCATCGCCTCCGCGCCCTCGGTCTCCACACCCCAGATCCGCACCTGCGGCCGTAGCGCCCGCAGGGCCGTGGCGACACCCGAGATCAGCCCGCCGCCCCCGACGCTGACCAGGACGTCCGTCAGCTCGTCGGCGTCCCGCGCGAACTCCAGGCCGACCGTGCCCTGCCCGGCGATCACCACCGGGTCGTCGAACGGGTGGACCAGCGTCAGCCCTTCGTCCCGCAGGTCGTTCACGAGCGAGAAGGCACTGCCCATCCCGTCCGTCAGCCGCACCGACGCGCCCGCCTCCTCGGCGATCTCGATGGCACGGGCGGGCGCCGAACGCGGCATCACGACCGTGGCCTTCACGTCGAGGGCGGCGGCCATGACCGCCACCGCGATCCCGTGGTTGCCGCCGCTCACCGCCACCACCCCGGCCGCGCGCTCCGCCTCGCCCAGCGAGAGCAGTTTCGCCGCCGCCCCGCGCGCCTTGAAGGAGCCGGTCCGCTGGAGCAGCTCCAGCTTCACGGTGACGGGGACGCCGAGCAGCCCGGAGAGTCCGGGACTCGGGAGGGTCGGGGTGCGGACGACGTGCCCGGCGATCCGCTCCGCCGCGGCTTCGATGTCCGTGATGCCGATCAAGACGACCACCTTTCCCGCGCGCTGTGCCGCGCGCTCTTTGCACCCTGTCGCGCGTCGGTGGCCCAGGTCAACCGGGTCCGGACGGTGGTCAGAGGTCGCGCCGCACCAGGAAGTCGAGCAGCGACCGCAGGTCGCCCGCGGCCCGCGTCCGCAGCGGCACCCCGGCGAGCGCCGACTCCACGGCGGACACCTGTCGGCGCGCCTCGGCGAGCGCCGCCGTCCGGCCCCCGGCCTCCTCGACCAGTACGGCCGCCTCGGCCGGGTCGCCCCCCGACTCCAGCAGCCGGGCCAGGCGTCGGGCCGCCGGTGCGGGGGACTCCAGTGCCGCCAGCACCGGGAACGTCTTCCTGCCCGCGCGCAGGTCGCCGTGGACGGGCTTGCCGGTCACGGCCGGATCACCCCAGATCCCCAGCAGGTCGTCGACCACCTGGAAGGCGATCCCCAGATGCCGCCCGGCCCGGTCCAGGGCGATGACGGTCGCCTCCGGGGCACCGCCGAGCACGGCGCCCAGCGCGACGGCGCAACCCAGCAGTGAGCCGGTCTTGCCCTCGGCCATCGCCCGGTACGCCTCCGGCCGCACCCGCTCGGGCCCCGACCAGGGCCGCGCGGCGAACAGCAGGTCGTCGGCCTGCCCGTGCACCAGCTCGGCGAGCGCCCCGGACAGCAGCCGTACGCCGCCCGCGCCGCCCGGGGCCGCGGCGAGCGTCTCCACGGCCAGCGCGAACAGGGCGTCGCCCGCGAGGACCGCGGGTCCCGTGCCGTAGGCCTTCCAGACGGTGGGGCGGCTCCTTCGCGTGGGGTCGCCGTCCATGATGTCGTCGTGCAGCAGGGAGAAGGTGTGCACGAGTTCGACGGAGACGGCCGCGGCGACACCGGCCCGCGCGGGCGCCCCCGCCGCCTCCGCGCCGAGCACGGCGAGGGCCTGCCGCAGCCCCTTCCCACCGGACGCGGCGGCAGGGGCTCCGCCGACCTCGCACCAGCCGAGGGAGTACGCGGCCATCTCTCCCACCCACGGATGCAGCCGGCCGACCGCCTCGGCCAGCGCGGGCCGCACCAGCGCGCGGCAGCGGTCGAGAACGGCCGGCGCGACCGGTGGAGTCGGACGCACCGCCGAGGCCGCGGCGGGGTCCGCCGCGGCCGGGGGGAACCCCGTGGAGAACGTGGTGGACAGGGGCGTCACCGTACGGCCTCCGCGGTCTCGCCGCGCGGACCGGCCGGGTCCGTCCCGATGCCCAGTTCCTCTTCGGCCCGGCCCACCATCTCCCGCGCGTGCCGCAGCCCGATCCGCTCCAACTCACCGGCCAGGGCCGTCAGTTCCTTGGCCGTCTCGGAGCGGTCGCGGCCCAGGCGGGCCAGCGACTTGGCGAGCCCGAGCCGGGCGAGGGCCTTCCCGCGCGGCTCGCTCATCGCGCCGAACTCGGCGAGGGCCCGTTCGTAGAGGTCCCGGGCCTCGGCGTAACGGGCGGCGCGGTACAGGACGTTGCCGCGCATCTTGTGGTTGTAGGCCAGCGCTCCGGTGAGGTTCATCGCACGGCAGGTCGTCTCCGCCTCGGACAGCAGCGCGAGGGCGCGCTCGGTGTCGCCGTCCCGTGTCGAGACCACGTCGGCCAGGCCGCGCAGCGCCCAGGCGTGTCCCCGCCGGTCGTCGGCGCGCGCCGAGATCTCGGCCGCCTCCTCGAACAGGGCGTGAGCGGTGTCGAGATCCCCGGAGTTGCGGTGCATCTGCGCGATGCCCTCCAGCGCCCACACCGTGTGCCGCGCCTCGCCGCGCCGGCGGGCCTCGGCGAGCAGTTGCTCGTGCAGCCGGCCGACGGCCTCGTAGTCCCCCTGGATACGGCCGGTCTCCGCGAGCCCGGCCAGCGAGTACCCGCGGACGACGACGTCCCCGCCGCGCTCGCCGAGGTCGGCCGCCAGCCCCAGCAGCCGTCGGGCCAGCGGGAAGGCGCCCCGCTGCCGGGCCAGTGTGCCGCCGCTCCACAGGGCCCACGCCATCGCCGCCACGTCGCCCGCGTCCCGGGCCGCGCGATAGCTCGCCTTCCAGGCCAGGTCCGCCTCCCGCACCTGGCCCAGCCGACGGTGGGCCTCGGCGACGGCGAGCCCGGAGCGGGCCACCTCGGCACGCTCCCCGGCCCGCTCGGCGGCCGCCAACCGCTCGGTGCCGGCGGCCAGTACGTCGACCAGGGAGGAGTTCACGGACAGGGTGGTGAGGGCGCCCTGATACTCGGGGGCGGAAGCCTTGCCGTACATCGATTCCTTTCGGCCACCATGTATACGCTATGTGTATACATGGCGTGTATAGTGCGCCCGGAATGTGCCCCGGCCGTGGGGTGGCCGGGGCGGGCGTCACCGGATGCTCTGTGGTGTCGCCGGTCAAGACGTGCGTACGGCGGGCCGGGTTGCCTGTGAGGCGCAGATCACTCGGCGGGCCGAAGCGGGCGGGCGGGGGCCATCGGGCGTCAGGCGCCGAAGAGTTGGGTCCAGTACGTCCCGGACGGACCGCCGCCCGCGAAGCCGACGCCGATGTGGGTGAAGTCGGGCTCGAGGATGTTGGCGCGGTGGCCGGGGCTGTTCATCCAGCCCTCCACCGCCTCGGCCGGGGAGCGCTGGCCGCAGGCGATGTTCTCGCCGATCGTCCGCCGCGCCGAACCCGCGGCGGCGGCGCGGTCCCACGGCGGCCGCCCTCGGGCGAGGTGTGCGAGTAGAAGGAACGGGCGACCATGTCCGCGCTGTGCGCCCGGGCGGCGGTGGCGAGCAGCGGATCGACGGCGAGCGGCCGCAGTCCCGCCCGCGCCCGCTCCCGGTTGGTGCGGTCGACGACCTCCGCCTCGGTCCCCGCCAGCCCGGCCGGTGTCAGCGGGCTCGCCCACAGGGCCGTCCACAGGACGTCACCGGTGCGGCCGTCCTCCGCCCGGGCCAGGCCGGCGTGGGTGAACGCCGGATCGTGCAGGGTGCGCCGGGCCTGGTCGGTGCGCAGGCAGTACCCGAGGAACTCGGCCGGGGTGCGGGGACCGGAGACCAGGTGTTCGCCCACGGCGAGGTAGCGGAAGCCGGCGGCCGTGACGCGCTGGTGGACGGAGACGCCGTCGGCGCCCATGGTGCCCAGCCGGCCGGCCGCGGCCATCGCGGTGACGTGGGCGCGGGCCGCCGAGACCAGCCGGGCGTCCAGCGAGACGGGCGGTGACCCGGCCCCGGCACGAGCGGAGTTGACCGGTCCCCAAAGCCCCTCCGGATCGGGGGCGCGAACGGATGCGGGCGCCGGCGCGGCAGCGGTTCGGGGCGCGGGAGACCCCTGGGCGGCGGTCCCTTCGTCGGCGACCTCCACCCCGAAGTCCCGGGCCAGCCCGGCCAGTCCGTCCGCGTACCCCTGCCCCAGTGCCCGCAGCTTCCAGACGTCGCCGCGCCGGTACACCTCCGCGAGCAGCAGGACCGTCTCCTGCCGGGCGGGCGGGGGTGTGAACCGGGCGAGCGGACGGCCCTGCCGGTCGGTGACCTGGAGCGTGGGCGCGGGCAGTCCGCCCGGCGAGGTGCCCGGCTCGACCGCGCTGACGACCACCGTGACCCGGGTCGCCCCGGCCCGCAGCCGCGCCGGCTCCAGCGTGAGCGTGCCGCCCCGCAGCCCGGCCCCCGGCGCCGTCGGCTGGTTGTAGAACACGAAGTCGCCGTCCCCGCCCACCTTGCCGCTGTCGTCCGTGACCAGCGCGCACACATCGAAGGGGCCCGACACCCGGACGGCCAGGGCACCCTCCGGCAGCGCCACATTGGCCCCGGCAACCAACTCGCTCATCCCGCCGCCCCGCTGTCCCGGCCCGACCCTCACGGAGCCTTGCGGGGAGAACGGACGGCGGAGCGGAGGCGTTCCCCCCGGGGGCCGCCCGACCTCAGCCCGAGGCCCCCGCCCCCGGCTCCAGCAGCCCCTCCCGATGGGCGACAGCCACCGCCTCCGTACGGCTGGACGCGCTCAGCTTCGCCAGGATGTTGGAGACGTGGACGCTGGCCGTCTTCCCGCTGATGAACAGTTCCTCGCCGATCTGACGGTTGCTGCGGCCCAGGCCGAGCAGCCGCAGGACGTCCCGCTCACGGGCCGTGAGGGCCGCCGGTCCCTCCCGGCCGGGCGGCGCGGGCGCGAGCCGGCCGCGCCGGATGAGGGCGTCCACCCGCTCCAGCAGCGGCGCCGCCCGCAGCCGTACGGCCGTCTCCCGGGCGGCGCGGAGCGGCCCGGCCTCCGTTCCGGCCCGCCCCGGGGCCCGGCCCCGTTCCGCCCCGCCCGTCACCCTCGCTGTCGGGCCGACCGGCCCGTCATCCGCCCCGCTCGGCCTGCCCGTCACCCTCGCTGTCGGACCGTCCAGCCCGTCATCCGCCCCGCTCGTCATCCGCCCCGCTCGTCACCCTCGCCGTCAGACGGTCCGGAACGTCCGGCCCGTCATTCGGCCCGCCAGTACCCCAGCGCGTGCGTCCGCTCCTTCGGGACCGCCAGGTCCTTGCGGACGTACGCCGACAGGGCGCGGGTGGTCCGGGTGTCGCAGGCGATCCAGACGTACGGGTCCGCGGTGGCCGCCAGGAGGGCGGGCAGCTCGGTCCTCACCCGGTCGATCAGTTCCGTGCGGGGGGTGCGGCGGAGGTCGTGCCGAGCCGGGTCGGTGCGGAAGGGGAGGTCGTCCCCGCCGCCCTCGAACCAGATGGTGGCCGGGGCGGAGTCGAGGGCGTCGAGGAGGGAGTTGATCGCGGGGAGCGAGGCCGGGTCGCCGATCGCGAGGATGTGGGAGGGGGCCGGGGCGGGTTCGGCGAAGCCCGTGCCCTGGACGGTGGCCTCGATGGTGTCACCGGGCTTCGCTGCCCGCGCCCAGTCGCTGGCGGCGCCCTCGTGCAGGGCGAACTCCAGGGAGAAGGTGCCGGCGGCGGGGTCGGGGTCGACCAGTGTGTAGGCCCGCTGGTGCGGTTTGCCCGCGTTGGTGAACCACAGCCGTACCCACATCGTGGGGTGGACGCCGGTCGCGGCGAGCAGCCCGCCGTCGGTGAGGTGCAGCCTCCGGTACTCCGGGGTGACCTGCTCGGCTCCGGTCACGGTGAGGGTGAAATCCTTCGCCCGCATCAATTTGAGCACCGCGCCCTCCCAACCCCTCCCCTGCGCCATGCCTCTTCACCTCTCGCGTACGATTCCTGCACCGATTAATTAGGTGAGCCTAACCTAAAGGTCAGAGGGGTCGCAGGGTGACGAGCGAGACGGACGGAGCCGCCCGGCAGGCGGAGGGAGAAAAGGCGGAGGAGGACAAAGGGGAGGTCTACCGGGACGCCTGGGGCATCCCGCACCTGCGGGCCGGCAGCGCCCGCGCCCTCGCCCGCCTCCAGGGCCGGGTCACGGCCCACGACCGCGCCTGGCAGCTGGAGATCGAGCGGCACCGCGCGCAGGGCACCTCGGCGTCCTTCCTCGGCCCCGAGTCCCTCCCCTGGGACCGCTTCGTCCGCCGCGTCCGCCTGGACGACACCGCCCGCCGCTGCTTCACCACCCTGGAGGAGCGCGACCCCGAGACCGCCGACTGGGTACGGGCGTACGTCGACGGCGTCAACGCGGGCCTGCGCGTGACCCCCGAGTTCGAGCGCGTCGGCCTCGCCCCCGGCCGCTGGGAGCCCTGGACCCCGCTGGCCGTCTGGCTCTCCACCCACATCCTCTTCGCCGGCTTCCCCGCCAAGCTGTGGCGCGAGGAGGCCGCCCGCCACCTCGGCGAGGACGCCGTCGGCCTGTTCGCCGCCGACGGGCCCGGCACCTCCGGCAGCAACGGCTGGCTGGTCTGCGGCGAACGCACGGTCACCGGGCAGGCCGTCATCGCCGGCGACCCGCACCGCTTCATCGAGGACCCCGGCGTCTACCAGCAGATCAGACTGGCCTGCGACGAGTTCGACGTCGTCGGACTCGCCGTGCCCGGCATCCCCGGCATCGCCCACTTCGGGCACACCGGCACGGTCGCCTGGGCCATCACCAACGCCATGGCCGACTACCAGGACCTCTACCGTGAACGCCTGCGCCGCACCGGCGCCGGCGTCGAGGCCCTCGGCCCGGACGGCAGCTGGCGGCGGGTCGCCCGGCACACCGAACTCGTCCGGGTGGCGGGGGAGGAGACCGTCGAGGTGGAGGTGCTGGAGACCGAGCGCGGCCCGGTCGTCGCGGGCGGCCCCGAGGGCCTCGACGACGGGAACCCGGACGGCACCGACGACGGCACCCCGCTCGCCCTCGCCCTGCGCTACCCGCCCCGCGTCACCGGCGACCTCGGCTTCTCCGCCCTGCTCCCCCTCCTGCGGGCGCGCCGGGTCGCCGACGTCGACCGCGCCTTCGACGTCTGGGTCGAGCCGGTCAACGTCGTCCAGGCCGCCGACACCGAGGGTGGCCTGCTGCACCGGGTCGCGGGCCGCGTCCCCGAACGCGCGCGGGCCAACCGCACCCGCCTGGTCCCCGCCTGGGAACCCGGCCACGAGTGGACCGGCTGGCACGAGATGCCCCGCGCCGGACTCACCGACGGCGTCGCCGTCATGGCCAACCAGCGCGGACCGGCCGCCGGGCTGGGCGTCGAGTTCGCCCCGCCGCACCGCGCCGACCGCATCCGCGCGCTGCTCGACGAGCGCCGGAAGTGGGCCTCGTCCGACATGTCCGCCATCCACACCGACACCCACCTCGCCTCCGCCGCACCCCTGCTGGACCACCTGGCCGCCCTCGACGGCCTCACCGCGGGGGCCGCGACCTGCGCGACCGACTCCTGCGCTGGGACCGCCGTATGGACGCGGACAGTCGGGACGCGGCGCGGTTCGCGGCCGTGCGCAGCGCGCTCGTGCGCCGCCTCGCCGCCGAGCCCGCCTTCGCCGCCCTCACCGCCCCGCCCGCCTACCCCGAGGTCCTCCTCCCCTGGCTGGCCCTCCTCCCGCGCATCGGCTTCGCCCTCGAACACCTCCTGCGCGCCGAGGATCTGTACGGCATCGACCGGCCGGAACTCGTGAAGGAAGCCCTCGAAGAGGTCGCCGGGCAGCCGGCCGCCCGCTGGGGCGACACCCACCGCCTCGCCCCCTGGCGCGCCCTGCCCGACCCCTCCCAGGAGGCTCCCGCCCTCTCCGGCGACCACGACTGCGTCCTGTGCACCTCGGCCGTGCCCGGCTGGACCGACCTGGCCGCCCGCGGCCCGGCCGCCCGCTACGTCTGGGACCTGGCCCGCCGCGAGGACAGCCGCTGGATCGTGCCCCACGGCGCCTCCGGCCACCCCGACAGCCCCCACCACCACGACCAGCTCCCCCTCTGGCTCACGGGCGAGCTGGCCCCGGTCGTCACCGACTGGGCGCGCCTGACGAAGGAGAGCGATGACTGACCCGTACGTCCACGAGGAGAAGACCGAGGGCTTCGGCACCGTCCGTATCCGGCCCCTCGACGCCGAGGCCGACGCGGAGGTCGTGCACGGCTGGGTGAGCGAGGAACGCGCCGTGTTCTGGGGCATGAACGGCCTGACGCGGGACCAGGTCGCCGAGATCTACGCCCACATGGCCGGCCTCGACAGCCACCACGCCTACCTCGTCGAGCTGGACGGCGAGCCCGTCGCCGTACTCCAGACGTACGAGCCGTCGGAGGACCGCGTCAGCGAGTGCTACGAGGTCGAGCCCGGGGACATCGGCGTCCATGTGCTGATCGCGCCGCCGGGGAGCGGGGCGCGCGGCCGGGCTGGTCCGCGGCGCTGCTGCGCGCCTTCACTTCGTACGTGCTGGTGGGGAGGGACCGGCGGCGGGTCGTGGTCGACCCCGACGTGCGCAACGAGAAGGCCCTGGCCCGCTTCCTCCGCCACGGCTTCGAACCGGGACCGGTCGTCACCCTCCCGGAGATCGACCTGCCGGACGTGTACCTGCCGGAGAAGACGGCCCAACTCGCGTTCCTCAGGCGGGAGGTAGCCTTCCCCGGGTGACCCCCGAGGACCTCGTCGCGCACTACGGCATGGAGCCGATCCCCCGCGAGGGCGGCCTGTTCCGCCGTACCTGGAGCGGCCCCCCACTCCCGGACGGCACCCCCGCCGGGTCCGCGATAGTCGCCCTGCTCACCGCGGACGACTTCTCGGCCCTGCACCGCCTCCCCGGCGACGAGGTCTGGCACTTCTACCTCGGCGACCCGCTGGAACTGCTGCTCCTCGCCCCCGACGGCACCTCCCGCACGGCCGTCCTCGGCCCGGACGTCCTCGGCGGACAGCACCCGCAGCTCACCGTCCCCGCGCGCACCTGGATGGGCGCGCGGGTGACGTCCGGCGGAGCCTGGGCCTTCTTCGGCTGCACCATGGCCCCCGGCTTCACCTACGCGGGCTACGAACACGGCGACGCGGCCACCCTCACGGCGCGTCACCCGGACCGGGCCGCCGAGATCGCGGAACTGTGCCGTCCATGACCCTGCTGACGGGCCGGACGGCCCTGATCACAGGCGCGGGCGGCGGCCTCGGCCGAGGCATCGCGCTGCGCTTCGCCGAGGAGGGCGCGGCGGTGGCACTGCACTGCCGTACGGCGGTGGAGGCGGCCCGGGCCGTCGCCGCGGACATCGTGGCGGCGGGCGGCCGGGCCGTCGTCCTCCAGGCCGATCTGAGGGCCGAGGAGGAATGCCGGCTACTCGTCCGGGAAGCCGCCGAGTGGGCCGGGGGAGGTGGCGGGGGACGGCTGACCAGCCTCGTCAACAACGCGGGCGTACAGCCCGTGCAGCCCCTGCCCGGCATGACGGCGGCCGACTGGCGGGAGGTCGTCGACACCAACCTGACCAGCGTCTTCGCCTGCACCCAGGCCGCCGCCGAGGTCATGCGCGGCCAGCGCGGCGGCACGATCACCCACATCGCCTCGGTGGAGGCGGCGACGCCCGGCGAGGGTCACGCCCACTACGCCGCCTCCAAAGCGGCGGTCGTCCTGCACGCCCGCGCGGCGGCCCGCGAGTACGGCCCCCACGGCATCCGCGTCAACTCCGTCTCGCCCGGCCTGATCGAACGGGACGGCCTGGCCGAGGCCTGGCCCGAGGGCGTACGGCGCTGGCGTGAGGCGGTCGCCGTCGGCCGGCTCGGCCGCCCCGAGGACGTGGGCGACGCCTGCGTCTTCCTCGCCTCCCCGCTCTCCTCCTGGATCACCGGGCACGATCTGGTGGTGGACGGCGGAGTGTCGGCACGGCCGGCGTGGTGAGCAGGACCGGCCCGCGGTCCGTACGTATCCCCGAGCAGGGGAGTCCGACATACGGAGCGGTGACGTGAACGCAGGGCGCGACGGCGGACGGCGGAGCGGTGCGGGCGGGAGCACCCGGCGGCTTCGGGCGCTGGTGCTGCTGGGCACCACGCTCGTCCTGCTCCTCCTCGGGGGCGCGGGCCAGGCGTCCGCGCACGCCGCCCTCCGCGGCGCCGACCCCGCCGACGGGGCCGTCCTCAAGACCGCTCCCCGCAGCATCACCCTGACCTTCACCGAGTCCGTCGGCCTCATCGACGACACCTTCCGCGTCTTCGGCCCCGACAACGGGCGCGTCGGGACGGGCGAGGCACAGCACGCCGACGGCCGGTCCGACACCGCCCGCGTCACCCTCCCCGCGAAGCTCGACACCGGCACCTTCACGGTGGCCTGGCGGGTCGTGTCGGCGGACAGCCACCCCATCGCGGGCGCGTTCACCTTCTCGATCGGCGCCCCCTCCCCGACCCTGGCCACCGTCCCCAGCGGCCCCGTCGAGGACCCGGCCGTCGCCGGACTGCACAAACTCGGCCGCTATCTGGCGTACGGTGCCGCCGCCCTGCTCATCGGTACGGCCGCCTTCGTCGCCCTGTGCCGCCCCCCGGACGTCCGCCCGCTGCGCGGGCTCCTCGTGGCCGGCTGGTGGACGTTCACCGCGTCGACGGTCCTGCTGCTCCTGCTGCGCGCCCCCTACGAGACCGGCGCCGGCCCCGCCCAGGCACTCGACCCCTCCGGCCTCACCCGGACCCTCTCCGACCGCCCCGGCATCGCCCTGGCCGCCCGGCTGCTCCTGCTGGTCGCGGCCGGCGCCCTGCTGCTCCGGCAGCGCGGCCGGCCCCGGCCCACCCGGGCGACCCTCGTCACCGGCACCGCCCTGGCCGTGGGCCTCGCCCTGACCTGGGCCGCCGCCGAGCACGCGTCGGCCGGCATCCAGGTCCCCGCCGCGATGGCCTCCTCGGTGCTGCACCTGGTCGCCATGGCGGTGTGGCTCGGCGGCCTCACCGCCCTGCTCACCCTGCTCCGGCACGGCTCCCTCCCGGCCGCCGTGGCCGCCCGCTTCTCCCGGCTCGCCACCACCTCGGTCACCGTCCTCGCGGTGACGGCGTCTACCAGGCCTGCGCGGCCTCGGCACCCTCGACGCCCTCACGGACACGACGTACGGCCGGACCCTGCTCGCCAAGCTGGTGGCGGTGGGCCTGCTGCTCCTGGCGGGCGCGTGGTCGCGGCAGTGGACGGGGCGGCTGGTGAGAACGGAGGCGAAACACGCGGACGGGACGGACAGGACGGACGGGACCGGCGGGACGGACTCGAAGGAGGCGCAGGTGCCGGAGGGCGAGGAGAACGAAGCGATGGCAGGGGCGAAGGTGAAGGTGGCGGCAGGGGTCGGTGCTCCGGCGAAGGCGGGGGTCGCCGCTCGGACACCCGCGGACGGCCCCTCCCTGCCCGGCGGGCCCCGGTCCGGTGACGGTCCGCCCCTCACCCCGGCCGAGCACGCGCATCGCCGTGCCCTGCGCCGGTCCGTCCTCGCGGAGGTCGCGGTCTCCGTCGTCGTACTCGGTCTCACGACCGTGCTCACGGGCACCCTGCCCGGCCGGGCACAGGCGGAGGCGGCGACGTCCGAGCAGTCGGTCGGGCTGCCCGTCGCCTCCGTGACCACGGTTCCCTTCGACATGAGCGCCCCCGGTGCCCCCGGCGCCCGGGGCACCGTGCAGATCACCCTCGACCCGGGGCGGGTCGGCGAGAACTCGGTGCAGGCCGTGGTCTACGGCCCCGACGGCGGCTTCGCCACCGTGCCCGAACTCCGCATGTCCTTCAGCCTCCCCGGCCAGGACATCGGCCCGCTCGACGCGAGGATCACCGACCGGGGCGGCTACTGGGCCGCCGACGCCGTCAACCTGCCCCTCCCCGGCACCTGGGAGATGAGCGTGACCGTGCGGGCCTCGGAGATCGACCAGGTGACGGAGACGAAGTCGGTACGCATCACGCGCTGAGGGCGCCGCAGGCTGAACGAGCGCCGCAGGCTACGGGCGCCGCAGGCTGAACGGGCGGGTCGGCGGCGCTCGGGCCAACGACGCTCTGGTCGGCGGCGCTCTGGTCGGCGGCGCTCTGGCCAACGACGCTCGGGCCAGCGACGCTCCGGTCGGCGGCGCCGAAGCCGGCGGGTCGATACAGCCGGGGCCAGTGGCGCTCGGGTCAGCGGCCGAGGGCCGCGACGCCCGCCCGCGCGAACTTCTCGTCCAGGTCGCCCGAGGGCGCGCCCGCGACGCCGATGCCCGCGACCGGGGCGCCCTGCGCGGTGACGGGGGCGCCGCCGCCGAGGAACAGCGTGCCCGGGATGTCCTTGAGGTTCGGCGCCTGCTTCAGCCGCTCCGCCAGCTCGGACGTGGGCGCGTTCCAGGAGACCGCGGTGAAGGCCTTGCGCTCGGCGGACTCGTACGACTGCGGGCCGGCGCCGTCGCCGCGCAGGGTGACGAGGGTGTTGCCGTTCCGGTCGACGACGGCCACGGACACGTGCTGGTTCTCCCTCTCGGCGGCGTCCACCGCGGCCTGCGCGGCCTCGGTCGCGGCGGTGAGGGTGAGATGCGTGGTCCTCGTCAGCTCACCCCTGGCGGGACCGGAGACGGCGGCCGTCGTGGCGGATGCCTGGGCGGGGGAGTCGGCGGCGTTGGCGGCCACCGTGCCGAGGCCTCCGGCGGTCAGGACGGCGAGGACGGCTCCGCCGGTGAGGAGACGGTTGCGGGAGGTGCGGCGGGCGCGGGTGTGACGCATGGCTGGTTCGGCCTTCCTGAGTGGAGTGGAGTCGCGTGGAGTGGAGTCGCGTGGAGTGGGGCGGGAGCGCCGGAGCGTCCCCCGGAATCCATCCTGTGGCCGGGACCGGCCGATCCGGGTCGACGGTCCGGTCGTCCCCGGGGTCGTCCGATCGGACGACCCCCGCACCCCCGTGGCGGGCGACAATGGAGGTGTTTGCCCAGTTCAGAGGCGCCTGAGACAGGCGGGAAAGGTGAAAGAGGGTGACGACGACGAGTAACCGCGCCGAGGGAAGCCGGCCGGGCGACCGGGACGAGACCCGCATCCTCGCCCTCGTCATGCACGCGGCCTTCTTCGTCCTCCTGGCCGCCTCCCTGGCCCGCTACCTGGCCCGCCACGCCGCCGACCCCCGCACCCCGTGGATCATCGCCCTCTCCGCCCTCCTCGCGGTGCTGTACGTCCTCGGCCCGGCCCTCGGCGCCCGCCTCACGCGCCTGGCCTGGCTCGGCCCCACGGTCGCCGCGTGGGCGGTGCTGGTCCTGCTCGCCCCGAGCTTCGCGTGGTGTGCGGTCCCCCTCTTCTACGCCGGTCTGCGCAGCCTCGCGCCCGGCGCCGCGATCCCCCTGGTCGTATTGCTCACCGCCCTCACGGTCGTGGCCCAGCTGAGGCTGGCGGGCTGGCCGGACCCCAACGTCCTGCTGGCGCCCCCGGCCGTGGCCGCCGTCGCCACGACCGTGTTCGTCGTGATGCGCCGCCAGTCGGCCCGCCGGGACGCCCTGATCGACGACCTGGTCAGCACCCGCCGCGAACTGGCCGCCACCGAACGTCGCGAGGGCACCCTCGCCGAACGCGAACGCCTCGCCCGCGAGATCCACGACACCCTCGCCCAGGGCCTGTCCAGCCAGCGCATGCTGCTCCAGGCCGCGGACCGCCTCTGGGACACCTCGCCCGGAACGGCCCGCGACCACGTGCGCACCGCGGCCACGATCGCCGAACGCAGCCTCGCCGAGGCCCGCCGCTTCGTCCACGACCTGACCCCGGCCGACCTCGCGGACGGCGGCGGCCTGGAAGCGGCCCTGCGGGCCCTGGCCGACCGCGACACGACCCCCGCCCTCACCGTCCGGGTCCACACGGAGGGCACGCCGTCCGTGCCGCTCCCCGCCCCGGTCGAGTCCGCCCTGCTCCGCATCGCCCAGGGCGCCCTGGCCAACGTCCGCGAACACGCCGGCGCGACCACGGCGGCCCTGACCCTGACCTGCCTGGACGACCAGATTGTGCTGGACGTGACGGACGACGGCCAGGGCTTCGACGTACCGGCCACCACCGCCGACCCCACCGGCGTCCGCGGGCACGGCCTGCCCGCGATCCGGGCCCGCCTCCGCCAGCTGGGCGGCACCCTCACGATCGAGTCGTCCCCCGGCGAGGGCACGGCCCTGTCGGCGTCGATCCCCCTGGAGCCGAGATGACCCCGATCCGCATCCTGGTCTGCGACGACCACGCCGTCGTACGGGCCGGCCTGCTGGCCCTGCTCGGCAGCGCCCCGGACATCGAGGTGGTCGGTGAGGCGGGCAGCGGCGAGGAGGCCCTCGCGCTGGCGCGCAGACTGCGTCCCGACGTCGTCCTGATGGACCTCCAGCTGGGCGAGGGCATCGACGGCGTCGAGACCACCCGCCGCCTGCGCGCCGGGAACCCCGCCCCGCACGTCCTGGTCCTCACCACGTACGACACGGACGCCGACGTCACCCGAGCCGTGGAAGCCGGCGCCACCGGCTACCTCCTGAAGGCCGAACGCCCCGAGGACCTCTTCACCGCCCTCCACGCCGCCGCCCAGGGCCGCCCGTCCCTCTCCGCCCCCGTCGCCGGCCGCGTCCTCTCCCACCTGCGCAGCCCCCGCCCCACCCTCACCCCCCGGGAACGGGACATCCTCGCCCAGCTCTCCCGAGGCCTCCCCAACCGAGACATCGCCCGAGCCCTGTTCATCAGCGAGACCACCGTGAAGACCCACCTCCGCCGCATCTACGACAAACTCGGCGTCGACACCCGCTCAGGAGCGGTATCGGTGGCGAAGGAACAACGCCTGCTGCCGTGAGGGGCGGCACCGGAGGTCCCCACGGGCGCTCTCCCGGGTCAAGGTGGAGCCGATCACGGAGGCAGCGGCCAAGGCGGCGGCCCAACTGCTCAAGGGCGCCGGTCTGCACGGACACAAGTACGCGATCGACGCCACCGTCGCGGAAGCGGCCTTGCGTCAGCCTGGCCCGGTCGCCATCCTCACGTCGGATGTCGATGACATGACCCGGCTGTGCGGGAGCAAGGTCCGGATGATCGGGCTATGACCGCGACATCGTCCCGGGACCATGGACAGATCCGCGTGGATCCGCCGAGACCAGAGTCGCCGCAGGCCAACCCGTGATGGGTGAATCAGGCATCGACGGATGCCGGGGCATGACTGCGTTCGATGCCGAAGCTCCTCAGGGCGCGACACCTGCTGGCGGCTCAGGGCGGCGACTGCCTCTTCGTCCACGCCGTTGGGGGTGGGAGCCGGGCACCTCCGCGAGCATGCGGGCCCGGTACCTCCACGTGCCGGACGCCCTGCTCAAGGACGTCGCCCGGAAGATCGCCGATGCGATCCGGGGGACCCCGGAGACACCCGCTGTGGACAGAAACCAGGACAACGAGGTCTGAGGACAACGACGAAGGGCCCCACCCTGAGGTGGGGCCCTTCGACATCGTGCCCGGTGAGGCACTGGCGGAGGATACGAGATTCGAACTCGTGAGGGGTTGCCCCCAACACGCTTTCCAAGCGTGCGCCCTAGGCCACTAGGCGAATCCTCCGCGGCAAACAATACAAGACGTTGAGGAGTGCTCGCGAACTCGTTCCCCCCGGCCGCCATCGGGTACTGTTGGCGCAGCCCCTCACGCGGCGCTATCTGACTGAACTCCCCCAGGGCCGGAAGGCAGCAAGGGTAGGTCGGCTCTGGCGGGTGCGTGGGGGGCGCTTGCGTTCCGGGGCGGGGCCGGTTGTCGGTGGGCGCCTATAACCTCGTATGCGTGTCGTCTCTCGCGCTGTACCGCCGCTATCGCCCGGAGTCGTTCGCCGAGGTCATCGGGCAGGAGCATGTCACCGACCCGTTGCAGCAGGCGCTGCGGAACAACCGGGTCAATCACGCGTACCTGTTCAGCGGGCCGCGCGGATGTGGCAAGACGACCAGCGCGCGCATCCTGGCCCGATGCCTGAACTGCGAGAAGGGCCCCACGCCCACGCCGTGCGGCGAGTGCCAGTCGTGTCAGGACCTGGCGCGTACGGGCCCGGGTTCCATCGACGTCATCGAGATCGACGCCGCTTCGCACGGTGGTGTGGACGACGCCCGTGACCTGCGGGAAAAGGCCTTCTTCGGGCCCGCGGGCAGCCGTTACAAGATCTACATCATCGACGAGGCCCACATGGTCACGTCGGCCGGTTTCAACGCGCTGCTCAAGGTGGTCGAGGAGCCGCCGGAGCATCTCAAGTTCATCTTCGCCACCACCGAGCCCGAGAAGGTCATCGGCACCATCCGGTCCCGGACCCACCACTACCCCTTCCGGCTCGTGCCGCCGGGGACGCTGCGGGAGTACCTCGGCGAGGTGTGCCAGAAGGAGAACATCCCGGTCGAGGAGGGGGTCCTGCCGCTCGTCGTGCGCTCCGGCGCCGGCTCCGTGCGTGACTCCATGTCCGTCATGGACCAGCTCCTCGCGGGCGCGGGCGAGGCCGGTGTGACATACGCCATGGCGACCTCCCTCCTCGGGTACACGGACGGCTCGCTGCTCGACTCCGTCGTCGAGTCGTTCGCGACCGGTGACGGGGCCGCCGCCTTCGAGGTCGTGGACCGGATCATCGAGGGGGGCAACGACCCGCGGCGGTTCGTCGCCGACCTGCTGGAGCGGTTGCGCGACCTCGTCATCCTCGCCGCCGTCCCGGACGCCGCGGAGAAGGGGCTCATCGACGCCCCCTCCGACGTCATCGAGCGGATGCAGGCCCAGGCGGGCGTCTTCGGCGCCGCCGAGCTGAGCCGCGCCGCCGACCTCGTCAACCAGGGCCTCACCGAGATGCGCGGCGCCCACTCGCCCCGCCTCCAGCTCGAGCTGATCTGCGCCCGCGTACTGCTCCCGGCCGCCTACGGCGACGAGCGTTCCGTCATGGCCCGCCTCGACCGGATCGAGCGCGGCGTGAACTTCTCCGCGGGCGCGGCCCCGGCCGGAATGCCCGCCGTCGGCTACGTCCCCGGACCCGAGGCACACGCGGTGGCCGCCCCGGCCCCGACCGGCGCCCCCGTCCCACCGGGCGTCGGCGCGGCAGCCGCCCGCGCGGCGGTACGCGGCCCCGCGGCGGCCCCGAGCCACACCGGCGCCCCAGGC
>NZ_MPOH02000011.1:1188956-1236757 GCF_001896135.2 Streptomyces phaeoluteigriseus | reverse complement strand
CGGCGCCGCCCCCACCCCGCGGGGGCGGTCGGACGCCCTCCGGTGACCTCCGAACAGGCCGGCCGCGCACGGCCCCCACCCCGATGACGCCCGGCCGCCCCGCGGCAGCCCCGGCGGCCGGGGCCTACGCTCCCCCGCCGGCGTCTCGACCCCCGCACGCTCTGGCCCAACATCCTGGAGGCGGTCAAGAACCGCCGTCGCTTCACCTGGATCCTCCTCAGCCAGAACGCCCAGGTGGCCGGCTTCGACGGCACCACCCTCCAGATCGCCTTCGTCAACTCCGGCGCCCGCGACAACTTCGTCAGCAGCGGCAGCGAGGACGTGCTGCGGCAGGCGCTGGCCGAGCTGTTCAACGTCCAGTGGAAGATCGACGCGCTCGTCGACCCGTCCGGCGGCGGCTCCGCACCCCCACCGTCCGGCGGCTTCGGCGGTCCTCCCGCTTCGCCCGGCCCCGGCGGGGCGAACACCGGGGGCGGTGGCTACGGCGGCGGCGCCCCCGGCGCCGGTACGGGCGGCGGCACGACGGCCCCCAGGCGCACTCCTCCGCTCCCCCCGGCCCACCGCAGGCCCGGTCGGCCCAGCCGCAGGCCTCCGCCCACGCCTCCCCGAGACCCCAGTCCCCGGCCCGGGAACACGTCTCCGCGGAGGACGACATCCCCGAGGACGACGACCCCGACCTCAACGAGTCGGCCCTCTCCGGGCACGAACTGATCGTGCGTGAGCTGGGGGCGACCGTGGTCGAGGAGTTCACCAACGAGTAGCGGGCGACGCCCTACGCCCGGCAAGCGGCACCAGGCCGCCCGGTCGGCACCTGCCCGGGAGGGCATCTGCCCAGCTCGCAGCCTCGCTTCGGCGGAACCTACGAACGCCCCGCCCGCCGCCCTTCGGAAGCCCGCACAAAGCACGCACGGCCTGGCCGTTAGGCTGGCCCCGTGAACGTCCTCGTCATCGGCAGCGGCGCCCGCGAACACGCCCTGTGCCGCTCACTGTCCCTCGACCCCACGGTCACCGCTCTGCACTGCGCCCCCGGCAACGCCGGCATCGGCGAGGTCGCCGAGCTGCACCCGGTCGACGCCCTGGACGGCAAGGCCGTATCCGCGCTGGCCACCGAGCTGGGCGCGCAGCTCGTGATCGTCGGTCCGGAGGCACCGCTGGTCGCCGGGGTCGCCGACGCCGTGCGTGAGGCGGGTATCCCGGTGTTCGGCCCCTCCAAGGAGGCCGCGCAGCTGGAGGGCTCGAAGGCGTTCGCGAAGGACGTGATGGCCGCGGCCGGCGTGCCGACCGCCCGCTCCTACGTGTGCACCACGCCCGCCGAGGCCGCCACGGCCCTCGACGCCTTCGGACCGCCGTACGTCGTCAAGGACGACGGTCTGGCCGCCGGCAAGGGCGTCGTCGTGACCGACGACCTGGAGGCCGCGAAGGCGCACGCCGCCGGCTGCGAGCGCGTGGTCATCGAGGAGTTCCTCGACGGCCCCGAGGTGTCCCTGTTCGCCGTCACCGACGGCGAGACGGTCGTCCCGCTCCGGCCCGCCCAGGACTTCAAGCGTGCCCTCGACGGCGACGAAGGCCCGAACACCGGCGGCATGGGCGCGTACTCCCCGCTGCCCTGGGCCGATCCCAAGCTGGTCGACGAGGTCATGGAGACCGTCCTGCAGCCGACCGTCGACGAGTTGCGCCGCCGCGGCACCCCGTTCTCGGGTCTGCTCTACGCCGGGCTCGCGATCACCGGCCGGGGCGTGCGGGTGATCGAGTTCAACGCCCGCTTCGGTGACCCCGAGACGCAGGTCGTCCTGGCCCGCCTGAGGACGCCGCTGGCCGGCCTCCTGATGGCCGCCGCCACCGGCAACCTCGCCGACCTGCCGCCCCTGCGCTGGAGCGACGAGGCGGCCGTCACCGTGGTCGTGGCCTCGCACAACTACCCCGGCACCCCGCGCACCGGCGACCCGATCAGCGGCCTCGACGAGGTGGCCGCCGAGGACGCCCCGCACGCGTACGTCCTGCACGCCGGCACCCGGCGGGACGGCGACGCGGTGGTCAGCGCGGGCGGCCGCGTCCTGTCCGTCACGGCGACCGGCGAGGACCTCGCGCAGGCACGGGAAAGGGCGTACCGGGCGGTCGCGCGGATCGGCCTCGACGGCTCTCAGCACCGTACGGACATCGCCGCGAAGGCGGCGGCGGAGGCGTAACCCTCAGAGCACACTGCCCGCACGGTGCACGTGTCCCAGGGAGCACCTCCCTCAGGGACCACACGGCCCCCAGCAGGCACTTTCCGGCCCCGGGTTCAGGATGGGAACGCCCATCGAACTCGGGGCCTGTTCTTTGCCCACAGTCATCCACCTTTCCCCAAAGCCATTCCATCGAGTGAGCGCTGTTCCAACCGCCTGACGGAGGCCGACGTGCCAACTAGGGTGCGGCGCAAGCGTTCCGGCACTTGGCCCACCGGCATTGCGGTGTCAGTGGCGGGTGCCACAGTGGGGGAGTGAGCAAGACCAGGAGAGCCAGGACGGCCTGCACTGAGGGGAGGGGGTGAGGTCCCGCGTGACCGGTATCGGAGTGGAGGCGCGCGCACAGGGCGCGCGGGCGAGGGCGCTGGCGGTGCTGCGGATCCGCGGCCGGGCGCTGGCGGTCGCGCTGCTGCCCGCCGCGGCGGCGGTGATCCTGCTCGCGGGCGGTTCCAGCGGCCACTTCACGGGCCACGGCTGGGACATCGCCCGCTGGGTGACGTCCGTCTTCGCGGTCCTGGTGCTGCTCGCCGCCGGGGTGATCGCCCTGGTCGTCGCGCGGGCCCGGCCCGCCGTCACCCCCACGGTCGCGATCGCCGAGAGCGCGGCCCCCGATCTGTACCGGCTGGTGCGCGACCTCGCCGACCGCCTCGACGTCCCCGCGCCCTCCGCGATAGCGCTCACCCCGGACTGCGACAGCTGGCTGGAGGACCGCACCCACCCGGCCCACGGCCCGCCCCCCGCCCCGCGCGCACGACGAGATATCCGGCCCCGGCCACCACCCCCACCGCCGTACGACGACGGCGCCGGTCCTCGTCATCGGCTCCCCCTTCCTGTGGTGGATGCGGGTGGGTGAGCTGCGCGCCGTCCTCGCGCCGGTCGTCGCCGGTACGGGCCCGTCGGCGCACCCGGACATAGCGGCGGCCCGGCGTTTCGTGCGCGGGCTGGACGCCGCCGTGGCCGCGGCGGCCGACCGTGACCGCAACCCCGCCGTCCGTCTGCTCTGCGTGGGCATCGGCTGGGTCGTCCGCCTGCTGCTGCGGAGCTGCCAGGTGCACGCCGCGGAGATGGAGCGGGGGGTGGCCGCCGCGGCGGCCGAGCGGGCCCAGTCCGTGGACTACGGGGTGCGGATCGTCGCCCAGGAACAGGTCGGGCTGGCGTACGCCGGCTGGGACCGGCTCCTCACGCGCGTGGCGCTGCCCGCCTGGCGGATGGGCCGCTGGCCCTCCCGTCTGGACGCGGGGGTGGTCGCCGCCCTCACCGAGCTGTCCCGGCGCGACCGGCTGGCCGAGGGCTTCACCTCCCGGCTGGGCGAGCGCCCCGCCTGCGATCTGCTCGAGGAGCCCGGCGCGTCGACGAGGCCACGTCCCTCCTCGCCGCCCGCCTCTTCCACGGCGGCCCCGCCGAGACCGGTCCCGACTGGTCCCCGGTCGCCTGGCAGGAGTATCCGGACGAGGTCGTCGACCGTAAGAGCGTCCGCCGGTAGGGCCTATTTGGCGCAACTGGCAGGTTGAGGCAGCGAAGATTCGTTACGCAGGGTAGTGGCTGGAGGTTCAGGAACTCCATGATCAACGAAAGCCGCACCCGCCGTGCCCACCCCCATGCCATCTCGGCCTATCGGCGGACGCTCTAAGTGGCGCACCGACGCGGCCCGTCTCCACCGCGTCCTGGACGTCCTGGGCGTCCGCCGCACCACCCCGGCCGCCGACGGCCCCACCCTGGCCCGGGTACTGAACCACCTGACCGACCAGGGTCCCGCCGGGGACGGAGAACCGGGTCCTCACCCCGCCTCCCCCGCCTCCCGCACTTCCTTCGGCGACGAGGAGGAGGACGACGATCTCCCCCAGAACCCGCGCAGTGCGGCCCTGGCCACCCGGCTCGGGGCCGCGGTCGCCCGCGAGGAGGCCGAGGCCATGCCGACGGGGCCGGGCGGGCCGCCGGCCGGCCAGGGGCCCGAGGCGGCGCTCTGGGACGACCGCGCGCTCCCCCTCTTCCCGCTGCAGCCCCCGCGCACCGACCGCGAACTCCTCGCCGACCACGTCACGGCGATGGTCTGCTGCGCCGCGATGGACACCGTGGGCGCCACCCCGGGCCTCGACTGGCTCGACGGCCCCACCCTCCTGCTCGACGGCGAGCGGGTGACCGACCTGACGCCCCGCGTGCTCAGCCTGGTCGAGGACGGCGACGCGATCCCCCTGCGCACCTGGCTGGTGGAGGTGGGCATACGCCCGGAGAAGCCGGTACGACTCGGCTGAGGCGGCCCAGCCGACGGAGGACGCCCGCCACCCGCTCAGCCCGCCGTCGCGGACCCTGCGGAGCACTTAGTTCCACTTTCAGCCAATTCGCAACGAAGTGTGACTGTCCGCGCGCGTTATGTGATGTGCTGGGACCGATCCCGCCCATGGCAAGCGCTGGCGACATAGGACAAACACAAGAACTGTCCCATCACCACAGGCCACGGGCGCGACACGACGGAACCAGCGCACCCGAACGCTCAGGCCGCGGGGCGGATGCCCGCAACCGGCCGGGCGTGCGCAGCCGCACCACACGCACCGGCAACACGGGGGTCAGAGGGAGGGAAGCACCATGGGACACAAGCAGATACGCCGATGGGAATCGGGAGCGCTGGCGCACGCCGTGACGGATCCCTTCGGCCAGGGGCCCCTCCCGTGGCTGCGCGGCAGTGAGACCTACTTCGACGACACCGGCCAGGTCGTCCCCTGGTACGTCGACCCGGTCCCCGCCCCCACCCCGGACGCGACCGCCCGGATCCCCGTCCCCCCGCTCCACCGGAGGCCCCCGCTCCGCCGACGACGTCCGCCGCCAGATCAAGGGCTTCGCGTCCACCGGCGCGGTCGCCCCGGGCGAGGCCGTCGACTTCCGCATCACGGTCGACCCGCCCCAGGAATTCAGCGTCGACATCTACCGCATCGGCCACTACGACGGCGACGGCGCGGCCAAGATCACCACCAGTCCCCGTCTCTCCGGCATAGTCCAGCCCCCACCCCTGACCGCCGACCGCGCGGTCTCGTGCCACCACTGGTGGCTCTCCTGGCGCCTCCAGGTGCCCTCGTACTGGAACGTCGGGGCGTACGTCGCCGTCCTCACCACCGCCGACGGCTACCGCTCCCACATCCCGTTCACCGTCCGCGACGACCGCCCCGCCGACCTCCTGGTGCTGCTCCCCGACATCACCTGGCAGGCCTACAACCTCTACCCGGAGGACGGCCGCACGGGCGCCAGCCTCTACCACGCCTGGGACGAGGACGGCCGCCTCCTCGGCGAGGCCGACGCCGCGACGACCGTCTCCTTCGACCGGCCGTACGCGGGCGCGGGCCTCCCCCTGCACGTCGGCCACGCCTACGACTTCATCCGCTGGGCCGAGCGCTACGGCTACGACCTCGCCTATGCCGACGCCGGCGACCTGCACGCCGGACACGTCCAGCCCACCCGCTACCGCGGCCTGGTCTTCCCCGGCCATGACGAGTACTGGTCGACGGCCATGCGCCGCACCGTGGAACTCGCCCGCGACAGCGGCACCTCGCTCGTCTTCCTCTCCGCCAACACCCTGTACTGGCAGGTGGAGCTGGGCCCTTCCCCGTCCGGCGTCCCCGGCCGCCTGCTGACCTGCCGCAAACGCAAAGGCCCCGGCCGGCCCGCCCTCTGGCGCGAGACCGACCGCGCCGAACAGCAACTGCTGGGCATCCAGTACGCGGGCCGGGTCCCCGAACCCCACCCCCTGATCGTCCGCAACGCCGGCCACTGGCTGTGGGAGGCGACCGGCGCGCACGAGGGCGACGGCATCGACGGCCTGGTCGCGGGCGAGGCCGACCGCTACTTCCCGCGCACCCCCCTGCCACCCCACGAGGAACGCACCCTCCTCGCCCACTCCCCGTACACCGACGGCCGGGGCGCCAAGCGCCACCAGGAGACCTCCCTCTACCGCGCCCCCTCCGGCGCCCTGGTCTTCGCCTCCGGCACCTTCGCCTGGTCCCCGGCCCTGGACCGCCCCGGCCATGTGGACCCCCGCGTCCAGCGCGCCACGGCGAACCTCCTCGACCGCATCTGCAAGCGCGACTGACACCCGCCGACCCAGCCGCGGCCATGCCCCGACCCCGCTGTCCCCGGCCAATCCCGATGTACGGGACAATCGAGCCACCAGGCCCGCCCGTCTCCCACCGCACCCATTCGAGCCCTGCGGGCCCCCCATTTTGATGCAGACCACGGGGAGGAACCGTGTCCGGATTCGTAGAGAAGCCCGAGCCCCTGGAGGTGCCGGGCCTGGTGCATCTGCACACCGGCAAGGTGCGCGAGCTGTACCAGAACGAGGCCGGCGACCTCGTGATGGTCGCCAGCGACCGCATCTCCGCCTTCGACTGGGTCCTGCCCACCGAGATCCCCGACAAGGGCCGCGTCCTGACGCAGCTCTCCCTGTGGTGGTTCGACCAGCTCGCCGACCTGGTCCCGCACCACGTCCTGAGCACGGAGCTGCCCGCCGGTGCCCCCGCCGACTGGGCCGGCCGCACCCTCGTCTGCAAGTCGCTGGAGATGGTCCCCGTCGAGTGCGTGGCCCGCGGCTATCTCACCGGCTCCGGCCTGGCCGAGTACAAGGAGTCCCGCACGGTCTGCGGCCTCGCCCTCCCCGAAGGCCTGGTCGACGGCTCCGAGCTGCCGGCCCCGATCTTCACCCCGGCCACCAAGGCCGCGGTCGGCGACCACGACGAGAACGTCTCCTACGAGGAGGTCGCCCGCCAGGTCGGCGCCGACACCGCCGCCCGGCTGCGCCAGGCGACCCTCGCCGTCTACGGCCGGGCCCGGGACATCGCCCGCGACCGGGGCATCATCCTCGCCGACACGAAGTTCGAGTTCGGCTTCGAGGGCGACACGCTCGTCATCGCCGACGAGGTCCTCACCCCGGACTCCTCCCGCTTCTGGCCGGCCGACACCTGGCAGCCGGGCCGCGCGCAGCCCTCGTACGACAAGCAGTTCGTACGGGACTGGCTGACCTCACAGGCGTCCGGCTGGGACCGGGCGAGCGAGCAGCCGCCGCCGGAGCTGCCGCAGGAGGTCGTCGACGCGACCCGCGCCAAGTACATCGAGGCCTACGAGCTACTGACGGGCACGAGCTGGTCGTAGGACGGACACGGAAAAGCCCCCCGGCCGAGACCGGGGGGCTTGTTTCCAGAGCGGACGACGAGGCTCGAACTCGCGACCTCAACCTTGGCAAGGTTGCGCTCTACCAACTGAGCTACGTCCGCAGTGCGCCGTGGCGCGAGAGCAACTATACCCAACCCCGCTCACGTGCGAGACGTACCGCCGCGTGACGGTTCTCGGCCCCCAGCTTGGAGACGGCCGAGGAGAGATAGTTGCGCACGGTCCCCGGCGACAGCGCGGCCCGCTCCGCGATCTCCGTGACGGGCGCCCCGTCGGCGGCGAGTTCGAGCACCTCCGCCTCGCGCGAGGTCAGCGGGGAGTCCCCGGCGGCGATCGCGTCGGCGGCCAACTCCGGGTCGACGTAACGGTTTCCGGCGTGCACGGTCCGGATGATCTCCGCGAGCCGCTGTGCGCTCACCGTCTTCGGGACGAACCCGCGCACACCCGCCGCAAGCGCCCGTTTCAAGTGCCCGGGGCGCCCGTGGCTGGTGACGATCAGGGCTTGGCAGCCGGGCAGTTCGGTGCGCAGCGATGTGGCCACCTTCACACCGTCGGCGCCCGGCATCTGCAGATCCAGGACGGCCACGTCCGGCCGGTGCGCCAGCGCCATCGCCAGGGCCTCGGGTCCGGTGGCGGCCTCGGCGACGATCACCAGATCGTCCTCCAGGGAGAGCAGCGCGGTCAGCGCACCCCGGATCAGGTGCTCGTCGTCGGCGAGCAGCACCCGCACCACGCCGCTCATGAGAGGACCTCGCTCGCCACGGAGTCCTCCACGACCAGCGGCACCTCAGCCACCACCCGGAAGACACCGGCCCCGGCGATCCCCGCCTCCAGCGTTCCGCCCACCTTCCCCAGCCGCTCCGCCAGCCCGGCCAGCCCGGACCCGCCACCGACCGGCCCGCCACCGACCGACCCAGGACCGGTCAGCCCAGGACCGGTCAGCCCAGGACCGGCCGATCCGAGGCCGCCCGATCCGCCGCCGTCCGCGCCGGCCACGGCCCTGGACCCCTCGCCGTCCGCCCCCTCGCCGTCCGCCCCGTCGTTCTCCACCGTCAGCACGACCTTTCCACCCGTCGCCCGCACCTGCACCGCACACCGCCCCGCGTTCCCGTGCCGCAGCACGTTCGTGGTCGTCTCCCGCACCACCCAGCCGAGCGCCGACTGCACCTCGGCGGGCAGCCCGCGACCTCTCCACGCACCTCGCACTCGATCCCGGCAGCCGTCAACACCCCTTGGGCGCCGAGGAGTTCGACCCCCAGGTCGGCCTCCCGGTAACCGCGTACGACATCGCGTACCTCCCGCTGGGACTCCCGCGCGATCCGCTGGACCTCGATCATCTGCTCGACCGCCTCGGGGCGCCCCCGGCGGGCGAGTTGCACGGCCAGCTCGCTCTTGAGGGCGATCACCGCCAGGTTCCGGCCCATCACGTCGTGCAGGTCCCGGCCGAACCGCAGCCGCTCCTCGGCGACGGCGAGCCGGGCCCGGGTCTCGCGGGCCTCGTCGAGCCGGTAGACGGTGTCGAGCAGCCAGACCGAGAACACCGAGGTGGTGGCCATGAACCCGCCGCCGAGCAGCACCGCCGCCACCGAGACCAGGACGGCCGGGGCGGGCGCGCCGAGGAGCAGCGCCAGGGCGCCGGCGGCCGCGGCGTAACCGGCGACGACGGCGAGCGCCTGCCGCCAGCCGCGGACACCGAGCGTGGTGACGCACGCGGCGAAGATCAGGGCGACGCCGAAGACCCCGCCCGCGGCGGTGTCGACCTCCTCGCCACCCGGACCGTGTTCCGCGGTCCACAGCGCGACGGCCGCGACGGCAGCGGTGAGGAGGGCGAACGCCACCATGAGCCGCACCGGCCGGGGCCGCCTGCCACGCGTCCAGTCCAGCGCCCGCGAGGCCGTCACCGCGGACAGCGCGCAGTGCGCGGCCATGATCAGCGGCAGCCACAGCACCGGCCCCTGCCACACCCCGCTGCCGAACGGCACCCCCACCGACGCGAACTCGGCCAGGGCGAAGAAGTGGAACGACCACCGCGTGTAGGTCTCGACCTTCGCCGTCGAACTCTTCCGCCGCCACCAGCCACCCGCCCCCCGCAGTTCCGCGCGAAAGTCGGTGTCGCGCCGCCCGCGCGGACCCGCCTCTTCCCGTACCGCCCCGCGCATCCGTGTCTCTCCCCCGTCGCCCGGCTCCGTCAGCGCCGCGGCTCCCACCGGAACCACCGCCGTACAGCAAACACCGCGAGCACGGTCCAGGCCAGCGCGGTCGCCAGCGCACCCAGGGCCTCGTACGCCGAGAGGTCGCCGCTCCACCCGCCGCGAACCAGGGTGATGACCGGGCTCAGCGGCAGCAGTTCGAGGCCGGAGGCGACCCGGTCGGGCATCAGCTCCAGCGGGACGGCCACCCCGGAGGCGACCATCGACACCAGCACGAACGGCATGGTCGTCACCTGCGCGCTCTCCACGGTCCGCGTCACACTCGCGGTGACCGCTCCCAGCGCCGAGCACATCACGAGGCCCAACAGCACTCCCAGTACGGCGAGGTGGGGCGCCTCGGGGGCGGGCACGTCGAGGAAGGCCGTACAGCCCACCGCCAGCACCAGGCACTGCACCAGCCCCATGGCGAACACCGGCAGCGCGGACCCGGCGACGACCTCGGTGTCCCGCAGTTCGCCGGTGCGCAGCCGCTTCAGCACGAGTTCCTCGCGCCGGGCGGTGTAGATGCCGGTGAGCGCCGAGTACACCCCGAACAGCAGTGAGAACCCGATCGCGGCGGGCAGCAGCACCAGCCCGACGCTGAGCCCGGAGTCCTCGACGTTCATGTCGTCCACCACGGGCCGCAGGCTGAACGGCAGCCCCAGGGGCACCAGAACGGCCGCGATGATGGTGGCCTTGCTGCGCCCGAGCAGCGTGAGTTCGGCGCGGGCGAGGGCGGACATCCGGCTCATGGGAGTGGTCACCGCACCCCTGACCGAGCCCTCCGGAGACCTGGTGACCGTACCGCCGCTCATGCCGCGACCCCCTCGTTCTTCTCCGAGGCCTCCCGGGCGATGCCCAGGAACGCCTCCTCCAGCGAGGCCGACCGCAGGTCGAGCCCCCGCAGTTCCACCCCGGCCGACTCGGCCCACACCAGCAGCGCGGTGGCCGTCCGCTGCAACTCCCGGGTCCGCAGCCGCACCTGACGGCCGTCGATCTCGTGGTCGCACACGCCGAGCGCGTCCAGCGGCGGCAGGTCGCCCACGAAGTACCCGTCGGGCAGCCGGAAGGAGATCCGGGACGGCTGCTCGGCCGTCACCTCGGCGGGGGTCCCGGAGACCGCGATCCGGCCCTTGTGCAGGATGGCCAGCCGGTCGGCGAGGCCCTCCGCCTCTTCCAGGTAGTGCGTGGTCAGCAGCACCGTCGTCCCGGCGTCCCGCAGGGCGCGCACCAGGTCCCAGGTGTCGCGCCGGCCCTCGGCGTCCAGCCCGGTGGTCGGCTCGTCGAGGAACAGCACCTCCGGCTCCCCGAGCAGCGCGAGCGCCAGATCGAGCCGCCGCCGCTCACCCCCGGACAACTGCTTGACCCGCACGCCGGCCTTCCCGGCGAGCCCGACCAGCGCCAGCGCCTCCGCGACCGGCCGGGCCCCGCTGACACAGCCCGCCCACATCCGCGCGGTCTCGGCGACGCTCAGCTCGGACGGGAAGCCGCCCTCCTGGAGCATCACGCCGGTCCGCGGGCGTACGGCGGCCCGCTCGGTGTACGGATCGTGGCCGAGGATCCGCACCCGTCCGCCGTCGGGCCGCTCGAGTCCCTCGAGCAGTTCGACCGTGGAGGTCTTGCCGGCGCCGTTGGTGCCGAGCAGCGCGAAGACCTCCCCGCGTCCGACGTGGAAGGAGATCCCGCGGACCGCCTCGAACCCGCCCCCGTACACACGCCGGAGGTCGGTGACCTCGATCACGTGTTCATTCGTGTCCCTGGCTTCCATGCCCCCAGCGTCCCGGCCGCGGGCCACCGACGGCAGTGCGCGTTGTCATCGCTCCGTATGACAAATGTCAGAACGGAGAGAGAAGGCAGGCCGGGGAAGCGGGAAAGGGGCATACGCCGAAGGCCCCGGTCGGTGACCGGGGCCTTCGAAGTGGAGCGGACGACGAGGCTCGAACTCGCGACCTCAACCTTGGCAAGGTTGCGCTCTACCAACTGAGCTACGTCCGCATTGCATCCGACTGGCTTTCACCGGTCGGCGCGGGCACCAGCCTACCTGATCCACACGTGTGATCGGGACGGCGATGCAGAGCGGGTGACAGGAATTGCACACTGCGCCTTCCCCCTGGAAGGGGGATGTTCTACTACTGAACTACACCCGCACGACCTCTGTGAGCTGGGCTTTTCGGCCCCGCCCCGCTGGCGTGCTCCAGACATTAGCCGACCATGTGGGGGGTAGCGCAAGTCGGTTGCCCCCGGGGCCCGCTGACGGACCCCGGGGCACCACGCGGAGCCCGTACCGGCCGGTGTTCGCGACCGGACCCGCGCTCGGGACCGGACCCGCGCTCGGGACCGGACCCGCGCTCACGACCGGACGAACGCTCACGACCGGATCGAACCGCCAGGCCGCCACCCCGATCCGCCAGGCCACCCCGATCCGTCAGCCCGGACCGTCAGCCCGGACCGGACCGACAGGCAAGGGCGCCCCCGCGGGTTCACTGCGCCTCGGCGAACGCCTCGTACACCTTCTTGGGAATGCGTCCGCGCGCCGGCACGTCCAGCTTGTTGGCCTGGGCCCAGGCCCGGACCGCCGCCGGGTCGGGGGCGACCTCCGTCTGCTTGTACGCCTTGCCGGACCTCGACCGCTTGCGGCCGGCGTCCACGTAGGGCGCGAGCGCCTTACGGAGTTTCCTGGCATTGGCTTCATTCAGGTCGATCTCGTACGACCTGCCGTCGAGTCCGAAGGCGATCGTCTCCGCCGCTTCCGAGCCGTCGATGTCGTCAAAGAGAGTGACCACGACCTTCTGCGCCACGAATATCGGTCCCTTCGTGCGACAGCTCTGCGATGACGTGCCAAGACGCCACGGAGATGTCGACTGTCCGCTAGTTATGGGGCAAAGTATCGGCTAATGCCATTTCATTTGTACAGTGCCCGGCAATCGAATGTGAAGCCCGACTAAATCTCTCAGCGTGTCTCAGGAATCACGAGGGAGCGTGAGCGACTTCGATTGAGGGTGGGGGTGGGAGACGGGCGGGCGCAATAGGCAGCCGGGACGCATCACGGATCTTTCCCGTAATTTTTCGTGAACTGCCTGCTCCGTCACCCGATCCGGTACCCGATCGTGATCACGCTCACGTAGTTTCCTACAACTCTACCCGCGTAGAAATTTTGTACGGGTAGTCTGAAGACACACGCAGGAACCTGCTCAGCACCACAACACCGGGAGTGCCAGTGGCACGCGTCGTAGTCGACGTCATGCTCAAGCCGGAGATCCTCGACCCCCAGGGCCAGGCGGTGCAGCGCGCACTGCCGCGGCTGGGTTTCGAAGGCATCTCGGACGTACGTCAGGGAAAGCGATTCGAACTGGAAGTTGACGGCCCGGTCGACGAGGCCGCGCTCGCCCGCATCCACGATCTTGCGGAATCCTTCCTCGCCAACACCGTGATCGAGGACTTCACCGTCAAGGTGGAGGAAGTCGCGGAGGCCGTGAAGTGACCGCTCGTATTGGCGTCGTCACTTTCCCGGGCAGCCTGGACGACCGGGACACCCAGCGCGCGATCCGACTCGCGGGCGCCGAGCCCGTCGCTCTCTGGCACAAGGACAAGGACCTCCACCAGGTCGACGCCGTGGTGCTGTGCGGTGGTTTCTCCTACGGCGACTATCTGCGCGCCGGTGCCATCGCGCGCTTCTCGCCGGTGATGGAGCCCCTCATCGAGCAGGCGAAGGCCGGACTGCCGGTCCTCGGCATCTGCAACGGCTTCCAGATCCTCACCGAAGCCCACCTCCTCCCGGGCGCGATGCTCGGCAACGACCACCTCCACTTCATCTGCCGCGACCAGAAACTGCGGGTGGAGAACGCGGACACCGCCTGGACGACCGACTACTCGGCCGGCCAGGAGATCCACATCCCGCTGAAGAACATGGACGGCCGCTACGTCGCCGACGAGTACACCCTCGACAAGCTCGAGGCCGAGGGCCGGGTCGCCTTCCGCTACCTGGACCTGAACCCCAACGGTTCGCTCCGTGACATCGCCGGCATCAGCAACGAGGCCGGGAACGTCGTAGGCCTCATGCCGCACCCGGAGCACGCCGTCGAGCCGCTCATCGGCTCCGGCCGCACCGACGGCCTCCCCTTCTTCACCTCGATCCTCAAGAAGCTGGTCAACGCATGAGCCGGACGCCTCTGGACACGGTCGAGCACGCGGCCGCTACCCCCGACGTCGAGCTGCCCTGGGCCGAACTCGGTCTGAAGAAGGACGAGTACGAGCGGGTGGTGGAGATCCTCGGCCGCCGCCCGACCGGTGCCGAACTCGCCATGTACTCGGTCATGTGGTCCGAGCACTGCTCGTACAAGTCCTCCAAGGTCCACCTCCGCCAGTTCGGCGAGAAGGCCCCCCAGTCCGACGCCCTGCTCGTGGGCATCGGCGAGAACGCGGGCGTGGTGGACGTCGGCCAGGGCTACGCCGTCACCTTCAAGGTCGAGTCGCACAACCACCCGTCGTACGTCGAGCCCTACCAGGGCGCCGCGACCGGTGTCGGCGGCATCGTCCGCGACATCATCGCGATGGGCGCGCGCCCGGTTGCCGTGGTCGACCCGCTGCGCTTCGGCGCGGCCGACCACCCCGACACCAAGCGCGTCCTTCCCGGCGTCGTCGCCGGCATCGGCGGCTACGGCAACTGCCTGGGCCTGCCCAACATCGGCGGCGAGGTCGTCTTCGACGCCTGCTACCAGGGCAACCCGCTGGTCAACGCCGGTGCCATCGGCGTGATGCGGCACGAGGACATCCACCTCGCGAAGGCGTCCGGCGCGGGCAACAAGGTCATCCTGTACGGCGCCCGGACCGGCGGCGACGGCATCGGCGGCGCCTCCATCCTGGCCTCGGAGACCTTCGACGACGCCAAGCCGTCGAAACGTCCGGCCGTCCAGGTCGGCGACCCGTTCCAGGAGAAGCTCCTCATCGAGTGCACCCTGGAGGCCTTCGCCGAGAAGCTGGTCGTCGGCATCCAGGACCTGGGCGCGGCGGGCCTGTCCTGCGCGACGAGCGAGCTGGCGTCCAACGGCTCCGGCGGCATGCGCGTGACGCTGGACGACGTACCGCTGCGCGACTCCACGCTCTCGCCCGAGGAGATCCTCATGAGCGAGTCGCAGGAACGCATGTGCGCGGTCGTCGAGCCGGAGAAGGTCGACCGCTTCCTGGAGATCTGCGACAAGTGGGACGTCATCGCCACCGTCATCGGTGAGGTGACCGACGGCGACCGCCTGGAGATCTACTGGCACGGCGGCAAGATCGTCGACGTCGACCCGCGCACGGTCGCCCATGACGGCCCGGTCTACGAGCGCCCGTACGCCCGCCCGGACTGGCAGGACGCCCTCCAGGCCGACGACGCGAACAAGCTGCCCAGGCCGGCCACGGGCGAGGAGCTGAAGGACCAGGTCCTGAAGCTGGTGTCCTCCCCGAACCAGGCCTCCAAGAAGTGGATCACCTCCCAGTACGACCACTTCGTGCAGGGCAACACGGTGCTGGCCCAGCCCGAGGACTCGGGCATGATCCGCATCGACGAGGAGAGCGGCCTCGGCGTCGCCATCGCGACCGACGGCAACGGCCGGTACGCCAAGCTCGACCCGTACGCGGGCGCGCAGCTGGCGCTCTCGGAGGCCTACCGCAACGTGGCGACGACCGGCGCCAAGCCGCTCGCCGTCTCCGACTGCCTGAACTTCGGCTCCCCCGAGGACCCGGCCGTCATGTGGCAGTTCGCGGAGGCCATCCGCGGGCTCGCCGACGCCTGCCAGCAGCTCGGCACCCCGGTGACCGGCGGCAACGTCTCCCTCTACAACCAGACCGGCGAGGTGGCCATCCACCCGACCCCGGTCGTCGCGGTCCTGGGCGTCATCGACGACGTGGCCCGGCGTACCCCGGTCGCCTTCGGGGAGGAGGGCCAGCTGCTGTATCTCCTCGGCGACACCCGTGAGGAGTTCGGCGGCTCGGCCTGGTCCCAGGTGATCCACGACCACCTCGGCGGGCTGCCGCCGAAGGTCGACCTGGAGCGCGAGCGGCTGCTCGCCGAGATCCTGATCTCCGCCTCCCGCGACGGCATGATCGACGCCGCGCACGACCTGTCCGACGGCGGTCTGATCCAGGCCGTCGTCGAGTCGGCGCTGCTCGGCGACAAGGGCGCCCGCCTGGTCGTCCCGGACGGCCTGGACGCGTTCACCTTCCTCTTCTCGGAGTCGGCGGGCCGCGCGGTCGTCGCCGTCCCGCGCTCGGAGGAACTCCGCTTCACCGACATGTGCGGCGCCCGCGGCCTGCCGGCCACCCGCATCGGTGTCGTCGACGGTGACACGGTCGACGTCCAGGGCGAGTTCGCCCTGCCGCTGACCGAACTGCGCACCGCGCACGAGGAGACGATCCCGGCGCTGCTCGCGTAACCGCCCCAGCCCGTACGACGCCGAAGCCCCCGCCCGGAAGCGCGCCCCACGCGCTCCCGGGCGGGGGCTCTCCGCGTCTCCGGCGGAGCCGGGCTGGGCGGACCGGCATCGGGGCGTCTGAACCGGCCTCCCCTCCCGCTCCGGCGAACTCACGGAGCCGGCCTCCCCTCCCGCTCCCGCCGCCTAGGCTGCTTGGCATGTCACCGGCCAAGAAGCGCCCCCGCGCCTATGACCCCGCCAAGATCCGCACCGCCGTGCTCGCCCAGCTCGGCAACGTGCGGGAAGCCGTCCGCACTCTCACCCCCGAGCAGCTCGCGCTGCCGACGCGGCTGGGGGAGTGGACCGTACGGGAACTGGTCGCGCACATCGGGATGGCCGTCACGGCGGTCGGGCGGTCGCTCGATCTGCCGGAGCCGGCGAAGCCGGACGCCACGCTGCTCGACTGGCCGTTCGCGACATCCGTGAGCGCCCCGGCCATCGACGCCTTCACCCGGCGGCTGTCCGCGGAGCACCCGGACCTGGACGCCTACCTCACGGGCGTGGAGCAGGGCCTCGTCGCACAGCTCGACACCCATCCGGGCTCCCGGCTGCTGGAGACGAACGCCGGTGCGCTGCCGCTGGCCGACTACCTGGTCACCCGCACCGTCGAACTCGTCGTCCACACCGACGACCTGAACGCGGCCGTCCCCGGCCTGGACATCCCCCACGACCGCCAGGCCCTCGCCGCCGCCACCCGGCTGTTGGCCGACGCCCTGGCCGTCAAGGCGCCCGGCGGCTCCACCGAGGTGCGGATCCCGCCGTACGCCGTCGTGCAGTGCGTCGAAGGGCCCCGGCACACCCGTGGCACCCCGCCCAACGTCGTCGAGACCGACCCGCTGACCTGGGTCCGGCTGGCGTCCGGGCGCCTCACCTGGAAGGCGGCCGTCGAGGAGGCGAAGGTCGCCGCGAGCGGGGAGCGGGCGGACCTCGCGGAGCTGCTGCCGCTCATGTCCTGACGCGGCGGATGCCCCCTGGTGTGCGACAGCTCACTCATGCCCCCGGAGCGAGCGGCCGGACGGAGGCCGACGAGGTGCCGCCGTCCGGCGAGTCGATCACCATAATCGTGGTCTGACCTGCGGATATGAGCCGATCGTGGTGGCCTCGGGGCACTCAAGATCGAGTTACTCGCGAGTATCCCCAATTCGGACCAGTGGTCGATCTCGCCTACACTCGATGATGTGCCACGTGGTGACGGTCGACTCAGTCATGATCTGCTCCCCGGCGAGAAGGGCCCCCAGGACGCTTGCGGCGTCTTCGGGGTCTGGGCCCCCGGTGAAGAGGTCGCCAAGCTCACTTACTTCGGGCTCTACGCCCTCCAGCATCGAGGCCAGGAATCCGCGGGAATCGCGGTCAGCAACGGCTCTCAGATCCTCGTCTTCAAGGACATGGGCCTCGTCTCCCAGGTCTTCGACGAGACCTCGCTCGGTTCGCTCCAGGGTCATATCGCGGTCGGTCACGCCCGCTACTCGACCACCGGCGCCTCCGTGTGGGAGAACGCCCAGCCGACGTTCCGCGCCACCGCGCACGGTTCCATCGCGCTCGGGCACAACGGAAACCTGGTCAACACCGCCCAGCTCGCCGAGATGGTCGCCGACCTGCCCAAGCAGGAGGGCGGCCGCACTCCGCGCGTCGCGGCGACCAACGACACCGACCTGCTCACCGCGCTCCTCGCGGCCCAGGTCGACGAGGACGGCAAGCCCCTGACCATCGAGGAGGCCGCCCACTCGGTCCTCCCGCAGGTCCGCGGCGCCTTCTCGCTCGTCTTCATGGACGAGCACACCCTGTACGCCGCCCGCGACCCGCAGGGCATCCGCCCGCTGGTCCTCGGCCGGCTGGAGCGCGGCTGGGTCGTCGCCTCGGAGTCCGCCGCCCTCGACATCTGCGGCGCCGCGTATGTCCGCGAGATAGAGCCGGGCGAGTTCGTCGCCATCGACGAGAACGGGCTCCGGACCTCGCGATTCGCGGAAGCGAAGCCCAAGGGCTGCATCTTCGAGTACGTCTACCTGGCCCGCCCGGACACCGACATCGCCGGCCGGAACGTGTACCTCTCCCGTGTGGAGATGGGCCGGAAACTCGCCAAGGAAGCCCCCGCCGAGGCCGACCTGGTCATAGCGACCCCGGAGTCCGGCACCCCGGCCGCCATCGGCTACGCGGAAGCCTCCGGCATCCCCTTCGGCGCCGGCCTGGTCAAGAACGCCTACGTGGGCCGGACCTTCATCCAGCCCTCGCAGACCATCCGCCAGCTCGGTATCCGTCTGAAGCTGAACCCGCTCAAGGAAGTCATCAAGGGCAAGCGCCTGGTCGTCGTCGACGACTCGATCGTGCGCGGCAACACCCAGCGGGCCCTGGTCCGGATGCTCCGCGAGGCCGGCGCCGCCGAGGTCCACATCCGGATCTCCTCGCCGCCCGTGAAGTGGCCCTGCTTCTTCGGCATCGACTTCGCCACCCGCGCCGAGCTGATCGCCAACGGCATGTCGATCGAGGAGATCGGCACCTCGCTCGGCGCCGACTCCCTGGCGTACATCTCCATCGACGGCATGATCGAGGCGACCACCATCGCCAAGCCGAACCTCTGCCGCGCCTGCTTCGACGGCGAGTACCCGATGGATCTGCCCGACCCCGAGCTGCTCGGCAAGCAGCTCCTGGAGACGGAGCTGGCCGCCGGCCCGGCCGCGACGGCAGCGGCCGACGCGATCCGCCGCCCGTAATCGGTCCCGTCATACCTGCCGTACGACACGAAAGTTCTCACTTCCCATGTCTGAGACAACTGGTGCCAGCCACGCAGCGGCGTCCTACAAAACAGCAGGTGTCGACATCGAAGCGGGCGACCGCGCCGTGGAACTCATGAAGGAGTGGGTGAAGAAGACGCAGCGCCCCGAGGTCCTCGGCGGCCTCGGCGGTTTCGCCGGCCTCTTCGACGCCTCCGCCCTCAAGCACTACGAGCGCCCCCTGCTCGCCTCCGCCACCGACGGCGTCGGCACCAAGGTCGACGTCGCCCGTCAGATGGGCGTCTACGACACCATCGGCCACGACCTGGTCGCCATGGTCATGGACGACATCGTGGTGTGCGGCGCCGAGCCGCTGTTCATGACCGACTACATCTGTGTCGGCAAGGTCCACCCCGAGCGAGTCGCCGCCATCGTCAAGGGCATCGCCGAAGGCTGTGTCCTGGCCGGCTGCGCCCTGGTCGGCGGCGAGACGGCCGAACACCCCGGCCTGCTGGGCGCGGACGACTTCGATGTCGCGGCGCCGGCACGGGCGTGGTGGAGGCCGACCGCCTGCTGGGCCCCGACCGCATCCGTTCGGGGGACGCGGTGATCGCCATGGCGGCCTCCGGTCTTCACTCCAACGGGTACTCGCTGGTCCGCCACGTGCTCCTGAACCAGGCCGGCCTGTCCCTGGACGCGCGCGTCGAGGAGCTCGGCCGCACCCTCGGCGAGGAGCTGCTGGAGCCGACGAAGATCTACTCGCTGGACTGCCTGGCACTCACCCGCACGACGGACGTCCACGCCTTCTCGCACGTGACCGGAGGCGGACTCGCGGCCAACCTGGCCCGCGTCATCCCCGACGGGCTGCACGCGATCGTGGACCGCTCCACGTGGACCCCGGCCCCGATCTTCGACCTCGTCGGCCGGACCGGCCGGGTCGAGCGGCTGGAGCTGGAGAAGACCCTGAACATGGGCGTGGGCATGATCGCCATCGTCCCGGAGGAGTCGGCGGACGTGGCGCTGACCACGCTGGCCGACCGCGGGGTCGAGGCATGGGTCGCGGGCGAGATCACCGACCGCGGGGAGCACACGAGTGGTGCGGCCCTGGTCGGGGACTACGCCGGCTGAGACCCGTACGCGGGCTGGAACCCTGTGCGCAGCACAAGACCCGGTCGGTGACCGAAGTCACCGACCGGGTGAGTGCTCGAAGCAAGGTCAAGCGCCGCGACGGTGTTGGTGCGAGGAGTCCTCGTCCTCGTCCTCGTCGTCGTCCCCGTACAGCTCGGCGTACCGTGCGTACGGGTCGTCGTCCTGCTCATCGTCATCGTCCTCGAACGGCTCGCCGTTCGGCGGAATGTTCGATGGCGATGCGCCCAGCTCTTCGGCCAGGCGTGAGAGATCAGTCCCGCCGCTGTTGTACTTCAGCTGGCGGGCGACCTTCGCTTGCTTGGCCTTGGCCCGGCCGCGCCCCATGGCTCGACCCCCTCAACGACGGGGCTCGACGGCCCCAGAGTCTTGACACGCGTTCATGGTCCGGAACGGACTCTCCGCGGAGAGGCCGGTCCGTAGGGCTTCCACGGTACCTGAGCCCGAACCCATACGGTACGTCGCCCGTAGCACGCGCGTGTGCACAGAACCTTCGAGGCGCCCTGTCCTCGCTGGTCAGTGGCGATTTTAACCACTTATTGGCGGGCGACCCGCCGGGAAGAGTGAGAGTTCTCTCGAACTTTCCTCCGGCAGGTACCGAACAGGGTCACCAGCCGCGCCCCCGAGCCGCCTCGTGCATGCGCTGTTCGGCGATCCGGTCGGCCGCCGCGGCCGGCGGAATTCCGTCCGTCTTCGCACGTGCGAATATGGCCAGCGTGGTGTCGAAGATCTTCGCGGCCTTGGTCCTGCACCGTTCGAAGTCGAACCCGTGCAGCTCGTCGGCGACCTGGATGACCCCGCCGGCGTTCACCACGTAGTCCGGCGCGTAGAGGATCCCGCGGTCGGCGAGGTCCTTCTCGACGCCCGCGTGGGCGAGCTGGTTGTTGGCCGCTCCGCACACGATCCGCGCACTCAGCACCGGCACGGAGTCGTCGTTCAGCGCCCCGCCCAGTGCGCACGGGGCGTAGATGTCGAGCCCCTCGGTCCGGATCAGCGCCTCGGTGTCCGCCACCGCCGTCACACCCTCGGGGTGTCCGTCCAGGATCCGGCGTACGGCGTCCTCGCGCACGTCCGTGATCACGACCTCGGCGCCCTCGTCCCGCAGGTGCTGCACCAGGTGGTGGCCGACCTTGCCGACGCCCGCGACGCCGACCTTGCGGCCCCGCAGCGACGGGTCGCCCCACAGATGCTGGGCGCTGGCCCGCATGCCCTGGTAGACGCCGAAGGCGGTGAGCACCGACGAGTCGCCCGCGCCGCCGTTCTCCGGCGAGCGCCCGGTCGTCCAGCGGCACTCGCGGGCCACGACGTCCATGTCGGCGACATAGGTGCCGACGTCGCAGGCGGTCACGTACCGCCCACCGAGCGAGGCCACGAAACGGCCGTACGCGAGCAGCAGCTGTTCGGTCTTGATCACTTCGGGATCGCCGATGATCACGGCCTTGCCGCCGCCGTGGTCCAGCCCGGCCATGGCGTTCTTGTACGACATCCCGCGCGCGAGGTTCAGCGCGTCGGCGACGGCCTCCTCCTCGGAGGCGTACGGGTAGAAGCGCGTGCCGCCCAGGGCGGGGCCCAGGGCGGTGGAGTGGAGGGCGATGACGGCCTTCAGACCGCTGGCACGGTCCTGGCAGAGCACGACTTGCTCATGACCACCCTGGTCCGAGCGGAACAGGGTCTGCAGCACATGATCAGGGGCGCCGGATACGTCGGTCACTGTGGTGACTCCTGGGTGACTAGCGGCGGTCGGGACGGGGGCTCCCGTACGGGTGGCGGGGCCTGTGGGATGAGCGTAGAGCCTGCACCGCCCGCCGAACGCGTCGTGTTGCGGATCACCTCCTCGCGGAGTACGGCCGTGCGACGATTTGCATGTTTTCCGGACGCCTCACCAGATGCCCCGGAAGGTTTCCCGGTCGGCCCAGGGGGGAGGGAGCAGGCGTGTCCCAGGTGTCCTCGGTGATCGTCCCGTACGCGGCCTATCTGCGCGTGTACGAGCCGCTGGCCGCCTTCCCGGAGCCCGAGCGCAGCCACTGGGCGGGCTACGCCCGCCGCTCCGACCGCCCCACCTGCCAGGACGAGCTGCGCCGCTCGCTGGCCGATCTGCTGCCCACCCCGCCGGTCGCCGTGCCGGTGCACGAGAGCGGCGACGCGTTCGTGACGGATGTGGACGGCGTCGTCTGCGTGTGCCCCTGGCGGACCCGGCTGCGCGGCTGGCAGGCCCTGGGGGAGCTGGGCGGCGAACTGCCCGGACCGGTCCTGGACGCGGCCGTGCCGCCCCTGGTCCGCCTCCAGGCCGCCCAGGACTACGAGCGCTGGCTGGTCCGCAACCCCGACGCCCGCCCCTGGATCCGCACGGCGACCTGGCAGATCCCGCTGCACTGGTTCGTGCTCCTCTCCGAGGAGGAGCGCGAGTACGAGAAGGGGACCGCCGAACAGGCCCCCGTGCTGCGCTACCGCACGCCGATGGTGCAGGCCCGCCGCCGGGTGGCGCGGGGCCTGCGCGCCCTCAAGGACGCCATGGACGAGGGGCCGCTCATCGACGGCCTGGTGGACGTGGGGCGCTGGCTGGAGGAGTTCCATCCGCGTTCGCTGGTGGAACTGGACTACGGCGGGCTCGTCCACGTCCTGCCGGCCGGCGACCTGGAGGGCGATCACTCGGCGGCCGATGTCGCCGCCGGCATCGGCGCCCTGCGGCGCGGTGACGGCCCCGCGGCGGGCGAGGCGTACGCCCGGCTCGCGGAGCGCTGGCGGGCCGTACGGGACCGGCGCTCGGCCAACTGACGGTGTGACAGAGGCGACAGACGATTCCATCGTGATCTGCGTCACGGTCATATGCCCTCGAACAGCGTACGGTCAGCGCACTTCACGGAACTGACGGGGCGTAGGTCTCGATCCGGGCTTTTGTGTCAAGGGTGACGGACCGCACGTACGCGGCCCTTGCGCCGCTTGCCCCTCCTCGTGCCAAAATAGGACAAGGAGTCCGGGGAGGGCTCCTCCGTCCACTTGTGCTCCACTGTGGGGGGAATCTCAGCATTGCACGCTTTGGGGGGTCTGATGACTCCTGATCGCCGTGTGACTGATCGTCACACTGGCGTGACTGTCCGCTATGGCCCGGTCCATCGGCTTCCGTCGCCGATGAACACCTGGGGGGCAATTCCATCGGTTTGGCCGACGCGGCTGGACGGATGGTGTAGTTGTAGTGCCGAGGACAAGCCGTTCGTCCTATAACCGACTCGACTCGCGTCCGCCATTTCGGGCAACGCGGGTCAAGGTGCAGAATTTAGAGGAAAGAACCGAGAAGGTTCGGTTCTCCCGAGGAGGCCGCTCATGACCGCTCGCACCCCTGATGCTGAGCCGCTGCTGACCCCGGCTGAGGTAGCCACGATGTTCCGCGTGGACCCGAAGACGGTCACACGGTGGGCCAAGGCCGGCAAGCTCACGTCGATCCGCACGCTCGGCGGACACCGCCGTTACCGCGAGGCTGAGGTTCGCGCACTGCTCGCGGGTATTCCGCAGCAGCGCAGCGAAGCCTGAGCAACTGAACAACCGGGCAACAACACCGCAGGTCCCCCAATCTGCCGAGATGTCCGAACCCTGGCTCCAAGCGACGCGGGTCCTGCCCCAACAGGCCCGTAGCCCACACGGTGCGTCGTCGATCGCGCTGGACTCCGCCGAGTCCGGCGCGATCTTTTTTGTGTGCCTGGGGCCCTGCCGGCGGTCTCCGTTGCGCGCCCTTGTCGAAGTGTGGGGCGCCCTGTGGAGGGCTGTCGGATCCGCTGTGGGCAGCCTCTGGGGGAGCCGTGGGCACGTCCTGCGGAGCAGTGCAATTGCACATATTAAATTGACCAGTTGTAGGTAGAGGGTAAGAACCCATCTTTCCGAAACTCATGCGGTGACACCCGTCACATGCCACTGGCCTTGTTGCCGCCGACACGTGTGCGCTATTGGAACCGTCAAGGGTCAGGCCGTGTACGGCTGTTCGTCCTCGTCGGCCTCGCGTGGCGCCCCCATGGGCTCCTCGGCGGCCTGAGGGGTGCCGTCGGTCACCAGCCGCTGAAGACGGCGGCAGACGGGGCAGTGGCGGGTCAGATGCCGGAGGGACGAAGCGGCCGACAGATGCGCGCGGAGCAACGCCCGCGTCTCGTGCCCAGCCGACGCCGCCATACGCCACCTCCGGTGCAGCCCGCGGGATGCGGATCCCTGAACTTCTGGGGTACCGGCCGAATGTGACGCCGTCAAGGCCGCGCAGAGGAGCCCGAAGCTGCCCGGTTCGGGCTCCTCTGCGCGGCCTTGACGGAATGGCGAGCGGGCGGGGAAAGCGAAGAAGGCCCGCACCCAGTGGGTACGAGCCTTCTTCATTCTGCGGTCCTGACGGGATTTGAACCCGCGGCCTCCACCTTGACAGGGTGGCGAGCACTCCAAACTGCTCCACAGGACCAGGTTTTGCGGCACATTGTGTTGCGCTGTGCTGCGAGACCAGACTCTACAGGAGGGTGGCCTGCCTGGTCGAACTCACCCTCCGTGCGGGCAGCGTCACGGTGCGGCGGCGTCGATCGCCTTCACGATCCGCTTGTCCGAGACGGGGTACGCCGTGCCCAGCGCGTGGGCGAAGTAGCTGACCCGCAGCTCCTCGATCATCCAGCGGATGTCCAGGACCGAGGACGGCACCGGGCGGCCCTGGGGCAGTTGCTCCAGCAGCCAGGCGTACTCGTCCTGCATCTCGTGGACCTTCTCCATGCGGGCGGTGTCCCGCTGGGCGTTGGTGGGCATCTGCTGGAGGCGCCGGTCCGCGGCCACGAGGTACCGCATCAGGTCCGGCATCCGGCGCAGCCCCGCCCGCGTCACGAAACCGGGCCGTACGAGCGCGTCCAGCTGCTTGCGCACGTCCGTCAGGTTCGCCAGCAGCGAGGGGCTGCGTACGCCCTTCAGGCGGCGCTCACAGGACTGCCAGGCCGCCAGGACCTGCTGCACCTGCCCGACCGTCCGCACGGTCGTGTCGACGATCTCCGCCCGCACCTTGTCGTACAGCTTGCGGTACGACTCCTCGTCCCACGCCGGCCCGCCGAAGTCGCCGATCAGCTTGTCCGCCGCGGCCATCGCGCAGTCGTCGAACAACGCCTGGATGGAACCGTGCGGATTCGCGGACAGGGCGAGCTTGTGGGCGTTCGTCAGCTTCTCGGACGCGAACTTCGCCGGGTTGACCGGGATGTTGCGCAGGATCAGCCTGCGGGTGCCCTTCCACATCGCCTCGGCCTGCTCCTCCTCCGTGTCGAAGAGGCGGACGGAGACGGTGTCGCCGTCGTCGACCAGCGCCGGGTACGCCTTCACCGGCTGGCCGGCCCGGCGGGTCTCGAAGACGCGGGTGAGCGTGCCGATCGTCCAGTCGGTCAGCCCGGAGCGCTCCAGCGACTCGCCGCCCTCCCGTTCGGCGATGGCCGCGGCTGCCTGGGAGATGGCCTGGCGGGCCTTGGGCTTCAGCCGCAGCTTCAGCGCCTCCAGGTCCTTGTCCTCGGCCAGCTTGCGGCGCCGCTCGTCGACGATCCGGAAGGTGATCTTCAAGTGGTCGGGGAGGCGGGACCAGTCGAAGTCCTCGGCCTCGAAGGGGACGCCGACCATCCTCTTGAGGTCGCGGGCCATCGCCACGGTCAGCGGCTCCCGCAAGGGCACCGCCTGGTCCAGGAACCGCCGCGCGAAGTTCGGCGCCGGCACGTAGTTGCGGCGGATCGGCTTCGGCAGGGAACGGATCAGCTCGGTGACGACCTCCTCGCGCAGGCCCGGGATCTGCCAGTCGAAGCCCTCGTCCGTGACCTGGTTGAGTACCTGGAGCGGGATGTGGACGGTCACGCCGTCCGCGTCCGCCCCCGGCTCGAACTGGTAGGTGACCCGCAACTTCAGCGGACCCTGCCGCCAGGTGTCCGGGTAGTCGTCCTTGGTGACCGTCCCGGCGGACTCCCGGATGAGCATCTCCCGCTCGAAGTCCAGGAAGTCGGGCTGCTCGTGCCGCTTGCGCTTCCACCAGGAGTCGAAGTGGGCGCCGGACACGACGTGGTCGGGCACCCGCTGGTCGTAGAAGTCGTACAGCGTCTCGTCGTCGACGACGATCGTCCGGCGCGGCCCGGTGCTCCAACTCCTCGACCTCGCTGAGGAGTCTGCGATTGTCGGCGAAGAACTTGTGGTGGGTGCGCCAGTCGCCCTCGACGAGGGCGTTGCGGATGAACAGCTCGCGGGAGACCTCCGGGTCGATCCGCCCGTAGTTCACCTTGCGCTGGGCGATGATCGGCACGCCGTACAGCGTGACCTTCTCCAGCGCCATCACCGCGGCCTGGTCCTTCTCCCAGTGCGGCTCGCTGTACGTCCGCTTCAGGAGGTGCTCGGCGAGCGGCTCGACCCACTCGGGCTCGATCTTGGCGTTGACGCGCGCCCAGAGGCGGCTCGTCTCCACCAGCTCCGCCGACATGACGAACCGGGGCTGCTTCTTGAACAGAGCCGACCCCGGGAAGAGCGCGAACTTGGCGCTCCGCGCGCCCAGGTACTCGTTCTTGTTGCCGTCCTTGACGTCCTTCATCCCGATGTGGGAGAGCAGGCCGGCGAGGAGCGACACGTGGATGCTGTCGCCGGCGGCGTCCCGCTCTTCGAGGTGAATGCCGAGCTGCTTGGCGACGGTCCGCAACTGCGAGTAGATGTCCTGCCATTCGCGGATGCGCAGGAAGTTCAGGTACTCCTGCTTGCACATCCGGCGGAACGACGACGAGCCGCGCTCCTTCTGCTGCTCGCGGATGTACCGCCACAGGTTGAGGTAGGCGAGGAAGTCGCTGGTCTCGTCCTTGAAGCGGGCGTGCTGCTGGTCGGCCTGGGTCTGCTTGTCGGCCGGGCGCTCGCGCGGGTCCTGGATGGACAGCGCGGCGGCTATCACCATGACCTCGCGGGCACAGCCGTTCTTCTCGGCCTCCAGGACCATCCGGGCCAGCCGCGGGTCGACGGGCAGCTGGGCCAGCTTGCGGCCGGTGTCCGTGAGCCGTCTGCGCGGGTCCTTCTGCGTCGGGTCGAGCGCCCCCAGCTCCTGGAGGAGCTGCACGCCGTCCCGGATGTTGCGGTGGTCCGGCGGGTCGATGAACGGGAACTTCTCGATGTCCCCGAGCCCGGCCGCGGTCATCTGGAGGATGACGCTCGCCAGGTTGGTCCGCAGGATCTCCGCGTCGGTGAACTCGGGCCGGGCGAGGAAGTCCTCCTCGCTGTACAGGCGGATGCAGATGCCGTCGGAGGTTCGGCCGCAGCGGCCCTTGCGCTGGTTGGCGCTGGCCTGCGAGATCGCCTCGATGGGCAGCCGCTGCACCTTGGTGCGATGGCTGTACCGGCTGATCCGGGCGAACCCGGGGTCGATGACGTACTTGATGCCCGGGACGGTAAGCGAGGTCTCGGCGACGTTGGTCGCGAGAACGATCCTGCGCCCGGTGTGCTGCTGGAACACCCGGTGCTGCTCGGCGTGCGAGAGGCGGGCGTACAGCGGCAGCACCTCCGTACCCTGCCAATGAGCGCCTCCGGCGCGGGGGTACTGCTTCTTCTCCAGCGCGTCCGCGGTGTCCCGGATCTCCCGCTCACCGGAGAGGAAGACCAGGATGTCGCCCTTCCCCTCCCCCATCAGCTCCTCGACGGCGTCGGTGATCGCGGTGATCTGGTCGCGGTCGGCGTCCTCGGACTCCTCCTCCAGAAGCGGCCGGTAACGCACCTCCACGGGGTATGTCCGCCCGCTGACCTCGATGATCGGCGCCTCACCGAAGTGCCGGGAGAACCGCTCGGGGTCGATGGTGGCCGAGGTGATGACGACCTTCAGGTCCGGGCGCCTCGGCAGCAGCTGGGCGAGGTAGCCCAGCAGGAAGTCGATGTTGAGGGACCGCTCGTGGGCCTCGTCGATGATGATCGTGTCGTAGGCGCGCAGCTCGCGGTCGGTCTGGATCTCCGCGAGCAGGATGCCGTCCGTCATCAGCTTCACGAAGGTGGCGTCCGGGTTCACCTGGTCGGTGAAGCGCACCTTCCAGCCGACGGCCTCGCCGAGCGGCGACCGCAGCTCCTCGGCGACCCGCTCGGCCACCGTCCGGGCGGCGATCCGGCGCGGCTGGGTGTGCCCGATCATGCCGCGGACGCCCCGGCCCAGCTCCAGACAGATCTTCGGGATCTGCGTCGTCTTGCCGGACCCGGTCTCACCGGCGACGATCACGACCTGGTGATCGCGGATCGCCTCCGCGATCACGTCCTTCTTCTGGCTGACCGGCAGCTGCTCGGGATAGGTGACGGCGGGCAGACGGGTGCGCCGCGCGCCCATCCGCTCCTCGGCGGTCGCGACCTCCGCCTCGATCTCGGCGAGGACGGCGGCCCGGGCCTCCGGGTTGCGGATCTTGCGCGCGCCTTCGAGCCTGCGCCCGAGCCGGTGCGCATCACGCAGGGACAGCTCGGCCAGACGGGGGGCGAGAACGCCGAGGGCGGGGGCAGGGTGCGTAGACATACGGGATCCAGGATCTCATCCCGCGGAAAAACGTGGCGAGTGCTTTTGCCGGCGTCGGCTCGGGCGGCCCGTTCGGCGCTGTCGCGGGAACACGAACAGGGCCCCGATCCGGAGATCGGGGCCCTGTTCGATGTGGTGGCTGGGGCCGGGGTCGAACCGGCGACCTATCGCTTTTCAGGCGATCGCTCGTACCAACTGAGCTACCCAGCCACGGAGTTCACGAGGAACTCCAGCGGTCCTGACGGGATTTGAACCCGCGGCCTCCACCTTGACAGGGTGGCGAGCACTCCAAACTGCTCCACAGGACCAAGCTGTGTACGACAGTGTCGCACACGGTGTTGCGTGCCCCCAACGGGATTCGAACCCGTGCTACCGCCTTGAAAGGGCGGCGTCCTAGGCCGCTAGACGATGAGGGCTATCGGCCCGCCTGGGCGCTTCGCAGCGCGTCGGGGACGTGAGAAGCATATGGGATGGCGGGAGGTATCGCCAAAACGGTTTAGGAGCGGGAGCCGGAGGGCGTGCGGGAGCCCGGTTGCGGGGTCCCGGAGGTCGGCGTGGACGGGGTGGGCGCGGGGGTGGACGGGGTGGGCGTCGGGGAGGCGCCCGGCTGGTTCTCCTTCGGGAGGTGGCGGCTGACCTCGGCCGTCGTCAGGCCCAGGCCGCCGAGTCTGATCTCGTCCCAGGCCTGCAGGCGGCGGGAGTCGCGGTCGAAGTAGAGGATCGACGCCTCGATGGGGTCGGGGTACTTGCCCTCGACGGCTCGCAGTCCACTGCCGCCGGTGGAGCCCTCGACGCGCAGCCGGGTGCCCTTCTCGAGGATCTCCATCTCGGTGTGGTGGACGTGGCCGGCCAGCACCATCGGGACCTCGCCGTCGGTCCGGCGGGCCGCGGCGGGCTCGTGGGCGATGGCCACGTCCACCGGGGTGCCCGCGGCCCGCTGGGCGCGGAGCGCGTCCGCGAGGCGGTCGCCCGCGGCCTCCTGGGTCCCCTCGGCGTCCGGGACGGTGGAGCGGTCGGGGGTGAACTGGGGGTCGCCGATGCCGGCGAAGCGCAGTCCCGCGAGGGTCACGGCGCGGCCGTCGTCCAGGACGTGGACGTTCTTCATGTTCTCCAGGTAGGCCTGGGTGGTCGTGGAGTCGTGGTTGCCGCGGACCCAGACGTAGGGGGCGCCGAGGTCGGGGATGGGGTCGAGGAAGCCGTTCTCGGCGGCCGTGCCGTGGTCCATGGTGTCGCCGGAGTCGACGATCACGTCGACCTTGTACTGCTCCACCAGCGAGGCGATGATCTTCCAGCTCGCGGGGTTGAGGTGGATGTCGGAGACGTGCAGGACGCGCACGGTGGTGGGGTCGGGCTGGTAGGCGGGGAGGGTCGAGGTGACGTCGTAGAGCTTGGTCACGTTGGTGACCAGGCGGGCCAGTTCCTGCTGGTAGACGTCGAACTCGGTGACGATGTTGCGCGCGTTGCCGACGACGGAGGGGGCGGAGGAGAGCAGGCCCGAGAAGCGGGGTTCGAGGACCGACTTGGGGTTCCAGGTGGCGTAGGCGGTGACGCCGGAGGCGGCGAGCAGGGCCAGGGCGAGGCCGCCTGCGCCGAGGGCGCGGCGGGCCGGCGGTAGACGGCGAGGCCGAGGGCGGTGGCGCCGGCCACGACGGCGACGCAGGAGCGCACGGCGAGGTCGAGGGTGCCGTGTTCGATGTCCGCGGTGACCTCGTCCTGGAGTCCGGAGAGGCGTTCGGGGTGGTCGACGAGGGCCTGGGAGCGGTCGGGGTCGAGCTGGTCGACGTTCACGTCCAGGCGGACGGGGGCGATGTGGCTGTCCAGGTGGAGGGCGCCGAGCGGGGAGATGTTGATCTTGGTGCCGCCGTCGAGGGCGGGGCGCAGGGTCATCGTGGTGTTCATCGGGCCGACGGGCACGCGGACGTTCCCGACCACGAGCAGCCCGAGCCAGGCGCCCAGCAGGACGACCGTGGTGAGGCCGAGGGCGCGGGCCCAGGGGCGGGGCCGGGCGGCGAGTTCGGGGACGGGGCTCTCGGATCGGCGGGTGGTGCGGAAGCGGTTCAGGGCGTTCAGGACTGCGGCGGGGACGCGGACGCGGGCCATTGGTCGCGTATGCCCACGTGTGCGCCCGGACATGCGGACGTACCCGCCGTACGGCGCTGTCGTACCGGAGAATGGCCCCGTGCTGGAAATGACGCGCGAGGAGTTCGAGGAACTGGTCGCCGAGGCCCTGGACCGGATTCCGCCGGAGTTGACGCGGCTGATGGACAACGTCGCGGTGTTCGTCGAGGACGAACCGCCGGCGGACGATCCGGAGCTGCTCGGGCTGTACGAGGGGACCCCGCTGACGGATCGCGGCGAGTGGTACGCGGGGGTGCTGCCGGACCGGATCACGATCTACCGGGGGCCGACGCTGCGTATGTGCGAGTCGCGGGAGGAGGTGGTCGAGGAGACCGAGGTGACCGTCGTGCATGAGATCGCTCACCACTTCGGGATCGACGACGCCCGGCTGCACGCGCTCGGGTACGGCTGAGCCGGCGCCGCGGGGCGCGTGTCCTCCTGCGGGCGGCGGGAGTTGGGGAGGTTGACTCCTGCGTCTGCCCCCGGAGGTGGCCCGTGCGCCCCTTGTACGTACCCGTTCGCCTGGCCGTCACGGTCCTGGCCGTCGCCGCGGCCGCCGGTTGCATGAGCGTGGGTGACGAGGAGCGGGGCCGGGCCCAGCCCTCGCACTCGGCGGGCGAGCACGGTGGTGACGGGCCGGACGGCGGGTCCGGCGGTCAGGCGGGCGGGGGCTGGTCGGGCGAGGACGCGGGCGGCGGGCACCGGGACGGCAAGGGCGGGAAGAAGGGCGGGCCGGACGGGTCCCGATCCCCTACGGCCCCGCCGTCGGCGGGGCACAGCGCGGGGGCCCCCGAGGGGCCGGAGCCGGACCGGAGCGAGCGGCCGGGGATGCCGCACCCGCCGGAGGAGGAGCCGTCGCCGACGCGTTCCGCGGACCCGGAGCCGCCGGCCTCGCCGGAGCCCCCGGCGTCGCCCTCTCCCGAGCCGACGGTGGCCGAGCCGTCCTCGTCGGCGGACGCGGAGCCGGTGCCGCAGCTGGTCGAGCGGGAACCGGCGCCGGAGGCCGGAGCACCGGTGTAGATGCCGTACAGTGGTGTGCGACCCACGTCTACGCAGACCGGTTTGCCTCAAGGGGTACAGGGTGCGTATGGTGGTAGATCGTTTGAACCCATTTGCCCGGCGCCACAACAGAGCGCGCCGTGTGGCGCGTACTCTCCCTTACCGTGACGGACCGCATTGAGGCGGTCGAATGCGAACACGGAGTTGACGGGCGCGTGCCGACGAGACTCCGGAAGGTTTCGCATTCGCATGTCCATTTCCAGTACTGATCACGCCGTCGTGTCCGAGAACAGCGAGGCGGTCGAGGCCGTCGAGGTCACCGCGACCGTCGACGCCGTGGAGACCGTCGAAGCCGTCCGGGCCACCGACGCCGTCGGGACCGCTGACGCCGACGAGGCCGCGGCCGACAAGGCGCCCGAGCTGACCTTCACCGACCTCGGTCTCCCCGAGAGCGTCGTGCGCAAGCTCACCCAGAACGGCGTGACCTCCCCCTTCCCGATCCAGGTGGCGACCATCCCGGACGCCATGGCGGGCAAGGACATCCTCGGCCGCGGCCGCACGGGCTCCGGCAAGACCCTCTCCTTCGGTCTGCCGACGCTGACCACGCTGGCCGGCGGCCACACCGAGAAGCGCAAGCCGCGCGCCGTCATCCTCACCCCGACCCGTGAGCTGGCGATGCAGGTCGCCGACGCGCTCCAGCCGTACGGCGACGTCCTCGGCCTGAAGATGAAGGTCGTCTGCGGCGGTACGTCGATGAGCAACCAGATCTACGCCCTCGAGCGCGGCGTCGACGTCCTCGTCGCCACGCCGGGCCGACTGCGCGACATCATCAACCGCGGCGCCTGCTCCCTGGAGAACGTCAAGGTCACCGTCCTCGACGAGGCCGACCAGATGTCGGACCTGGGCTTCCTGCCCGAGGTCACCGAGCTGCTCGACCAGGTCCCGCAGGGCGGTCAGCGGATGCTGTTCTCGGCCACGATGGAGAACGAGATCTCCACGCTGGTCAAGCGCTACCTGCACAACCCGGTCACGCACGAGGTCGACAGCGCCCAGGGCAACGTCACGACCATGTCGCACCACATCCTGATCGTGAAGCCCAAGGACAAGGCGCCGGTCACCGCCGCGATCGCCTCCCGCAAGGGCCGCACCATCATCTTCGTCCGCACCCAGCTGGGCGCCGACCGCATCGCCGAGCAGCTCTGCGACTCCGGTGTGAAGGCCGACGCGCTGCACGGCGGCATGACGCAGGGCGCCCGCACCCGCGTGCTCGAGGACTTCAAGAAGGGCTACGTCAACGCGCTCGTCGCCACCGACGTCGCCGCGCGCGGCATCCACGTCGACGGCATCGACCTGGTCCTGAACGTGGACCCGGCCGGCGACCACAAGGACTACCTGCACCGCGCCGGCCGTACGGCCCGCGCCGGCCGCACCGGCACCGTCGTCTCGCTGTCGCTGCCGCATCAGCGCCGCCAGATCTTCCGCATGATGGAGGACGCGGGCGTCGACGCCGGGCGTCACATCATCCAGGGCGGTACGGCCTTCGAGCCCGAGGTCGCCGAGATCACCGGCGCCCGGTCGATGACCGAGGTCCAGGCCGAGTCCGCGGGCAACGCCGCGCAGCAGGCCGAGCGTGAGGTCGCCGAGCTGACCAAGGAGCTGGAGCGCGCGCAGCGGCGTGCGAACGAGCTGCGCGAGGAGGCCGACCGCCTAGTCGCGCGGGTCGCCCGCGAGCGTGGTGAGGACCCGGAGACGGCGATCGCCGAGGCGCAGGCCGCGGTGGCCGGCACCGGCGAGACCACGTCCGTCGTGGCGGAGGCCGTGACCGAGGTGTCCGTGCCGGCGCAGCCCGCCGCGCGCGACGCCGACCGTCCCGTCCGCGAGGAGCGTCCGGCGAGTTCGTCGTCGTACGAGCGTCGCGAGCGTCGGGACGACCGCGGTGACCGTGGCGGTGACCGCGGTGGCTTCAACCGTGACCGTGACGACCGCGGTGGCCGTCCCGCGTTCAACCGTGACGACCGTGGTGGCCGTTCCTTCGAGCGTCGCGACGACCGCGGTGGCCGTCCCGCGTTCAACCGTGACGACCGTGGTGACCGCGGTGGCGACCGTGGCGCCGACCGCGGTGGCTTCAACCGTGACCGTGACGACCGCGGTGGCCGTTCCTTCGAGCGCCGTGACGACCGTGGCGGCTTCCGCTCCGGCGGCGAGCGCGGTGGACACCGGGGCAGCGACCGTCCGTTCAACCGTGACCGCCGTGACGACCGTCCGGGCACCGGCTTCCGCGCCGGCGGCCACGAGCGTCCGGCCGCCCGCCGCGACGACCACCGTGGCACCGGTACCGGCACCGGCACCGGCTCCTTCGGCCGCCGCGACGACAAGCCGCGCTGGAAGCGCAACGGCTGACGTCGGCTCGGCTGACGTCGGCTCCGTCGGCTGAACGCCGACCGAGCACCGGCCGCATCTGTGGTTCGCATCGGGAAGGGCCCGTACGACTTCGGTCGTACGGGCCCTTCCCGTGTCGGCGGGGCCCTATTTCCCTACCGCCGTGCGTGCGCCGGTTGTTAGCATTCGCTGGCTTGGCATGGACAGAGCGGCCGGAGGGGGAAAACCGCCGCCGCCATGCCGTTCCGGCTTTTCCCTGGGGAGGGACCCTTGGCCCGGCGTGCCCGGATCACACTCACTTTCGCGAGCCTCGTCGCCCTCGGCGCGGGCTTGCTGACCACCGCGGGCCCGGCCGCCGCGGACACCACACCCTTGCCGCTGAGCACGGGCGGCGTGTGGGGGATCGACTTCGCCGGCGGTGTCCTGACCACGGTGGAGCGAGCGCCGAACGGCGACCCGTACGTCACCAACCGACCGGTCTCGGCCGACGGGACCACGGTGGGCGGGCGCGAGGTGCGCGCCTACGCGGGCGAGTACGCGACCGGCGCGCACGTGACGCGCACCCCCTGCGACGCCGGCACGTGCGTGCCGCTGCGGGCGGCCGGGAACGGGAACGTGGGCGTCTTCTTCGGCAACTCCGAGGAGTACGGCGGCAAGGAGCGCGCCCAGATCTGGACGGCCCGCGACACCTACCACTCCGGCTCCGAACCCCTCGTCACCGGCGGCAGGTACGTCGACACGACCGGCCGCTACTTCGTGTACGAGGCAGCCTCGACCGGCAAGCAGTACGTCGACGCCGTGCAGCCGTACCGCGTGCAGCAGGTGCGTCTGACCCGTCCCGTCACCGCCGCCTCCGTCTGGGGCTCGCGGCTCTACGCGCCGGGCTCCGGCAACGGCACGGTCACCGGGTACGACCTGGAGCAGAAGAAGACCGTCGAGACGCTGGCCACCGGCGCCCCCTGCACGGTCAAGGAGCTTCAGGTGGTGGGCCGTTGGGTCTACTGGAACTGCGGTCCCACGGGCGCGGCGGGAGTGTTCGACCGTACGGCGAGGAAGAACGTCACCGTGGAGCCGGGGCCGGTTCTCGTCGGCGACGGCTACCTGGTCCGGCACGACCGGGCGGCCGGGAAGCTGACGCTGACCGACTTCCGCACCGGTACGGCGGCCGCGGCCCGCGAGATCGCCGATCTGCCGGCCGGGAACACCGCCGACCAGCGGCGGCAGACCTGGTCCGTCGACAAGTTCGGCGGGGACATCGCGTACGTGGACGCGGCAAGCACCGTGCACGTGGTGCCGAGCGGGGTGCCCTCACAGCCGCTGGCGGTGATCGAGTCCGAGGTCGACGACGGTTCCGTGCACATCAGGGACGACTGGTGGAACAGCACCTGGCAGCTGAGCAAGCCGGCCGCCTGGACCTTCACCGTGAAGGACGCCCAGGGCCGCCTCGTGCACACCCGGAGCGGCGCCGGTACCGCGCCGGACGCCCACTGGAACGGCAGGACGGACGCGGGCGCCATCCCGTACAACGGCCGTTTCACGTGGAGTCTGACGGCCACGGCGACCGAGGGTACGGGCACGTACACCACGGGCGGTGCGATCGGGCTCAGCGGTGGCCGGCAGGGCCATCACGACCAGGGCGGCCACAGCTACGGCGAGCTGGTCACGCTGAACGCGTCGGGGGTCCTGAGCCTGCACTACACCCACGGCAAGGGCACCTTCGACTGGAAGACGTCCGGCGGCGGCTGGCCCGCCGGGACCGTGGCGATTCCCTTCGGCGACCTGACCGGTGACCGGTGCGCCGAGATGCTGGTCCGGATGCCGACCGGCGAACTGCGCCGCTACACGGGCCACTGCGGTGCGTCGTACATCCCCTCGGGCGGCCGGCTGTCGCTCGGTACCGGCTGGAACACGTTCGACGTCCTCACCGCTCCCGGTGACGTCAGTGGGGACGGCCGGCCCGACCTGATCGCCCGCAAGGCGGCCACCGGTGCGGTGTACCTCTACAAGGGCACGAGCACGGGACGGCTGGCCTCCGGCGTGAAGCTGTACGACAACTGGAAGACGTACAAGAAGGTCGTCGGGGCGGGGGATTTGAACGGGGACGGCATCGGGGACCTCGTCGCGCAGGACAGGGCGAACAACCTGTACCGGTACTACGGGACGGGTAGGGGGACCTTCTCCGGGCGCGTGAAGCTGTACGCCAACTGGGGTGCCCCCTACAACGTGCTCGTCGGTGTGGGGGACATCACCGGGGACGGGAAGGCCGACCTCGTGGCGCGGGACACCGCGGGGGTGCTGTACCGGATCCCCGGGACAGGCAGGGGCTCATTCTCCCCGCGGGTGAAGATCGCCGGCGGCTGGCAGGGCTACAAGGGCCTCTTCTAGCTCCGGGATCCGCAGGGGTTCTTTCTGGCCAAGTTGTGACGTGTGTCACGCCCCCGGTGAGGGAATTGCTGGGGGCATGACAGATGACGGCAAGGCGACTGGGCTCTCGGACGAGGAACGGCTGGCCCAGCTCGGATACACGCAGGTCCTCGCGCGCCGTATGTCGGCGTTCTCCAACTACGCGGTCTCCTTCACGATCATCTCGGTCCTGTCGGGCTGCCTGACCCTCTACCTGTTCGGCATGAACACCGGCGGCCCCGCCGTGATCACCTGGGGCTGGGTCGCGGTCGGCCTGATGACCCTGTTCGTCGGGCTGTCGATGGCCGAGATCTGCTCCGCCTACCCCACCTCGGCCGGCCTGTACTTCTGGGCCCACCGGCTGGCGCCGCCCCGCAGCGCCGCCGCCTGGGCCTGGTTCACGGGCTGGTTCAACGTGCTCGGGCAGGTCGCCGTGACGGCCGGCATCGACTTCGGTGCCGCGTCCTTCCTCGGCGCCTACCTCAATCTCCAGTTCGACTTCGAGGTCACGCCGGGCCGCACGATCCTGCTGTTCGCGGGCATCCTGGTGCTGCACGGCCTGCTCAACACCTTCGGGGTGCGGATCGTCGCCCTCCTCAACAGCGTGAGCGTGTGGTGGCACGTCGTCGGTGTCGCCGTGATCGTCGGCGCGCTGACCTTCGTCCCGGACGACCACCAGTCGGCGTCCTTCGTCTTCGGCGAGTTCGTGAACAACACCGGCTGGGGCAGCGGCGTCTACGTGGTCGCCCTCGGCCTGCTGATGGCCCAGTACACCTTCACCGGCTACGACGCCTCCGCCCACATGACCGAGGAGACGCACGACGCGTCCACCGCGGGCCCCAAGGGCATCGTGCGGTCCATCTGGACCTCGTGGATCGCCGGCTTCGTCCTGCTCCTCGGCTTCACCTTCGCCATCCAGTCCTACGACGGCGCCCTCGGCTCCCCGACCGGCGCCCCGCCCGCCCAGATCCTCCTCGACGCGCTCGGCGCCACGGCGGGCAAACTGCTGCTGCTCGTCGTGATCGGCGCCCAGCTGTTCTGCGGGATGGCGTCCGTCACCGCCAACAGCCGCATGATCTACGCCTTCTCCCGCGACGGCGCCCTGCCCTTCTCGCACCTCTGGCGCACCGTCAGCCCCCGCACCCGCACGCCCGTCGCGGCGGTCTGGCTCGCGGCCGGCGGCGCACTGCTGCTGGGCCTGCCCTACCTGATCAATGTCACGGCGTACGCGGCCGTCACCTCCATCGCGGTCATCGGCCTCTACATCGCCTACGTCATCCCGACCCTGCTGCGGCTGCGCAAGGGCGACGACTTCGCCCGCGGGCCGTGGCACCTGGGCCGCTGGTCCCGGGCGATCGGCGTGGTGTCCGTCATCTGGGTGGGCGTCATCACCGTCCTGTTCATGCTCCCCCAGGTCTCCCCGGTGACCTCCGAGACCTTCAACTACGCCCCGGTCGCCGTCCTGGTCGTCCTCGGCTTCGCCGCCGTCTGGTGGTTCGCCTCGGCCCGGCACTGGTTCCTCAAGCCCACGGCCACGGAGACCGCCCCCGGATCGGCGGCGCCTCCGACGACTTCGCCGGCCACGTCCCCGGAAGCGGGGGTGACGGCCGAACCGGTCGATCCGTGACCGATCTCCCGCCACCCGGCACGGCCGTGTCCCGATACCCGATCGGCGACACGGCCACCTCCCGCTATGCTCGGGGAGGCAACATCGCCTGGGCCCTTAGCTCAATTGGCAGAGCAGTGGACTTTTAATCCATTGGTTGTGGGTTCGAGTCCCACAGGGCCTACGGAAGAGCCCCCACGTCAGAGTGTTCTGAGGTGGGGGCTCATGCGTTGTCCGGAGCTCGCGCTCAGGCGCTCGCGCGCACGATCAGCGTGCCGATGTGCCCCGCCTTCGGAGCGTCCACCACGGTCGCCTCCGCCGCGGCGAAACCGGCCCGCGGCAGGTGCCGCCCCCACACCCCGCCCGGGACCAGGTGCTGCCGCACGAGAGGGAAGAGTCGCGATGGGTCGGTGAAGGATCTCCCCCTGCTCGATCCGCACACCGAGCGGTGCCCACTTCTCGGCCGAGCAACTCGGCCCGGGCCCGTGGCCGGTGTACTGGGTCCAGCAGAACGACGGCTGTGCGTCGTCTTGGAACGCCGACTCCGCGAAGGCGTCCCACAGTGCGGTCTCGGCGGCGATGCCGTGCGGTACGGCACAGCGGTTCCTCCGGTCGACGGGATGCGGGAGCGTACGCCGTCCCTCCGCTCCCGCACCTCCCCGGTCACCGCTCCCCGTACGGTCTCGCCCGCACCGGAACCGGCGGACGCCGACCGCGAGTAGCCGGGAAGTACGCCGCAGGACGCCTCGGACGCGTGAAAGCGGCCCCGCCCTCCTGGTGGAGAACGGGGCCGCATTCGGGCCCGGTCAGCCGTTGACGACGATCCTGGCCGAGTTGTTGGTCAGGTCGGGGTCGTAGGCGCGGATCGGGGGCTCGTGCTGGTCGTTGTCGATGGTGACCGGTGCGGCGGACCGGGTCGCGCTGTCGATGCGGAGGTCGAAGGGGAAGGTGTGGGTGGCCCGTTCGTTCAGGTAGATCGGGGTGGTGCAGCGGTAGCGCGGGGCACCGAGCTGCTCCTCGACCCACTCGCCGTCCGCGGTCAGGGCGTAGCAGTCGTCGGGGCGGGCGGTGACGGTCGCGCCGGCCGGGATGCGGACGTCGACCGTGGCCACGGGCTCGCCGGCGCCGAGTGAGGCGACCCAGGCGGGGCCCCGGTTCTTGACGGTGATGTCGGCCCGTACGGTCTCGCCGACCGCGCCCTCGACCCGGCTGCCGTTCAGCTTGAGGTCGGCGGTGTTGGTGGCGTGGATGATGACGGAGCGGGAGTTGTCCTGGGGGTCCAGGTCGGGGACGGCGGCCGTGGCGGTGGCCGTACGGGGCGTCTGCGCGGGGGCCGGGTCCAGCTCGGCCCCCGTGCCCGGCGTGTACGTCCGGCCGGCGCGGGCCGCTTCCAGGGCCTCGGCCGAGTAGGGCTCGACGGAGTAGTCGTAGCGCTCGTACAGGGCGTTCCGGCGGGCCTTCAGGGGGTTGGCCAGGGTGATCGAGTCGCCGGGGGCGAGCGTCTCGTCGAGGACGCACAGCGCCTGGGTGCTGACCTCCGTGTCCAGGTACTCGCAGTTCGCGGGCCGCTCGGTGTACGCGAGGCCGCGGGAGGCGGACAGGCGCAGCAGGACGCCCTCGGCGGTGCGGTTGCCGTTGTTGGAGAGGGTGGCGGGGGCGCTGATCAGGGTGCCCGGCGTGACGCCGTCCTGCCGGGGGGACTGGCTCAGGGCCAGGTCCGGGCCGTTGCCGACGGTCACCCGGGTCTCGCCCGGGTAGGACGTCAGGTCGCCGGCGACGGCGGTGTAGCGCAGGGTGCCCACGGCGCCGTCAGGGGCGTCCGGCAGCGCGCTGACCTGGAGTTCGGCGGCTGTCACCCGGTCGGTGCCGGTGAGCGAGGGGATGTCGCAGACGGCCGTGACGGAGGTGTCGGCCGCGCAGTTGGCGGGCCAGGTGATCTTCACGAAGGCGGCGAGCTCGCCGGCGTCCACGGTCAGGTGTCCGGTGCCGACCGGGTTCGCGATGTTGTCGTGGGAGACCTGGAGCGCGACGGTCCGCTCGGGCGCGGACCCGTCCTCGTACGCGCCGGGCAGGATCAGCTCGTAGGGGTCGGAGTACGTCCAGAGCTGGTCGCTGTCGGCGGCCGCGGGGCCCGCCGTGCCGAGGGTCAGCAGGGCGGAGGCGGCGAGTACGGGTACGAGCGCGCGCCGGGTACGGCGGGTCGTCGTGAACAAGCGTGTCATGCCCAGGCTGACTCTCACCGGGGCCGATGGGTTGTACGGCGGCGGGTGGCGCTGGCGCTGTCGCGGCCGTATCGGACGGCGTGGACGCACGGCCGTGGAGTGGTGACATACCGCCGTGGAGCCGGACGCACGGTCGCGGAGCCGTCGGGGCGAACAAATTGATGTGCGTTCTCACATGACAGTGATAGAACTGCTCTCATGGGTATCGCCAACCGCCTAGATCTGACCCTGCGGCTCGTCCAGGGAGCCGTGGGGCAGGTCTCCGTCGCCGAACTCGCGCAACGGCTCGGGGTGTCCGAGATGACCGTGCGCCGTGACCTCGACGCGCTGGAGAAACAGGGCCTGGTACGCCGGGTGCACGGCGGGGCCGTACCGGCGCGGGCCCGTGAGGAGGGCGCCGGCTTCGACGCGCGGGAGGCGTGGCAGGGCGCGACCAAGGACCGGCTGGGCGCGGCGGTCGCCGGTCTGGTGGAACCCGGCTCGCGGGTGCTGCTGGACGCCGGGACCACCACCGCGCACCTGGCCGAACACCTCGCCGCGCGCGGCCCCTTGACCGTCGCGGTGCTCAGTCTCCAGGCGGCGGTACGGCTGGCCGACCGGCCGGGCATCGAGCTGCTGGTCGTCGGCGGCCGCTCGCGGCCCGGTGAGCGGTCCCTGGTGGGGCCGCTCGCGCTGCGCACCCTGGAGTCCCTCGCCTTCGACCTGTTCGTGATGTCCATCGGCGGGGTGCACGCCGGGCACGGCTGGTCGGAGTTCTCCCTCGACGACGCGGCCGTGAAGCGGGCGGGGCTCGGTCAGGCGGACCGCACGGTCGCCGTGGCCGACGCGACCAAGCTGGGCGTGCGCGCCTTCAACCGGGTCGCCCCGCTCGACGCCGTCCACACCTTCGTCACCGACACCGCCGCGGCCGAACCCGGCACCCACCCCGCGGGCCCGGAGACCCTCCGCGCCCTGGGCGAGGCCGGCGTCGAGACGCTGCTGGTCTGAGAACGGCCGCCGGGACGCGCGCACACCGCCGGGACGCGCGCACACCGCCGGGACCCGCGCACACCGCCGGTCCGTCAGTCCGCCACCCTGCCCGAGGAGTGAACCCCGTGAACCACCCGCCCCTGATGATCCTCGTCGCCGGCCCGTACCGGCGCGGGCACCGGCGAGACCCCGCGAAGCTCACCGCGAACGTACGGGCCATGAACGACACCGCCCTCACCCTGTACCGCGCTGGGCACCTACCGGTCACCGGCGAGGCCCTGGCGCTGCCCCTGCTGGAGTCGGCGGGCAGCACCGGCCCCGGCGACCCGCTCTTCGAGGAGCTCTTCCACCCCGTCGCCGAACGCCTCCTCGACCGCTGCGACGCCGTCCTGCGGATCGGCGGCCCCTCGCAGGGCGCGGACCGGATGGTCGAACGGGCCCGCGCGCACGGCAAGGACGTCTACACGGACCTCGCCGACGTACCGGCCCCCGGCGGCACCCGATGACCGCCCCGACCGGCCGGCCCGGCATCGACGTCCCCGACCCCCGCGGCCGTACCGGGCTGGACCGCCAGGGCCGCGACCTGACGGGCAACGCGCGCGTGCGCGTCGTCGACGTCGAGGTGCTCGCCTGCGACTGGTCCGTGCTGCGCCGCACCACCTTCGACTACCGGCACGGCGACGGCCACTGGAGCCGCGAGCGGCGCGAGACCTACGACCGCGGCGACGGCGCCACCATCCTGCTCTACGACCCCGACCGGCGTACGGTCCTGCTGACCCGTCAGTTCCGGCTGCCGGCCTACGTCAACGGCCACCCCGACGGCATGCTGCTGGAGACCGCGGCCGGACTGCTGGACGGCGACGACCCGAGGGAGGCGATCCGCCGCGAGGCCGTGGAGGAGACCGGCCGGGCCGTCCACGAGGTCGAGCACGTCCTCGACGCCTTCATGAGCCCCGGCTCGGTCACCGAACGCCTGAGCTTCTTCGCCGCCCCCTACGACGGCTCGGCACCCGGAGCGGAGAGCGCCGGCGTCGCGGCGGAGGGGGAGGACATCGCGGTCGTGGAACTGCCGTTCACCGAGGCGCTCGCCCTGATCCGCACGGGCGGGATCGCCGACGCGAAGACCATCATGCTGCTCCAGTGGGCGGCGCTGGACGGGCCGTTCGCCCTCAGCTCGCGCTGAGTCCGGTGACGTCTGTCAGTTCGGCCATTTCCGTCAGCTCCGTCAACTCCGTCAGGTCGGCCAGTGGCAGCGTGTGCTGGGTCGTCAGGACCTTGGCGCGCAGGTAGCGCACGTTGTGCGGGGTCGTGAAGACGCCGGTGGGCACGCGCTCCCGGACGCCGATGCCCAACCCGCGGAGCTGCTCGGCCTTGTCGGGGTTGTTGGACAGCAGGTCGAGTTCCGTGATGTCCAGGGCGCGCAGCATCTGGGCGGCGGCGGTGTAGTCGCGGGCGTCCTCCGGCAGCCCGAGGGCGGCGTTCGCCTCGTAGGTGTCGAGACCCCGGTCCTGGAGGGCGTACGCGTCGAGCTTGTTGTAGAGGCCGATGCCGCGGCCCTCCTGGCGCAGGTAGAGCAGGATCCCGCCGCGGTCCGCGATGCGCTCGACCGCCTCGCGCAGCTGCGGGCCGCAGTCGCAGCGGGCGGAGCCGAAGACGTCGCCGGTCAGGCACTCGGAGTGCAGCCGGACGAGGGGGACGGGGCCGGGTTCGCCGAGGACGACGGCGACGTGCTCCTGGCCGTCCGCGAGTCCGTGGAAGGTGACGAGTTCGGCGTCGACCGAGTAGCCGTCGTGGAAGCGCAGCGGTACCCGGACGCGGGCACGCTGGGTGGCGGCGGGGGTGTCGGGCATACGGGTCTCCGGATCCGGGTTTCTGCTTCAGATTTGAAGCAGATCTACGGTCGTGACCCTACTCCATGCTTTAAATTTGAAGCAACGGAATTATGCCGCGGCTCACGGTGGCGTGGTCACGGCGTCCCGGAGCAGGGCGAGGAACGCCGGCGCCACGGCAGATCCTCGGCTGCGGCATCGCCGCCGTCTCCCTGGAGGCCCCGCGCGACCTGAGTGAAGATCTCCTCGAGCTGTCCCACCTGCTCGGGTGTGAGGCGGTCGAACAGCACGCTGCGTACGGTGTCCACATGACCGGGCGCCGCGTTCTCCAGGGTCGCCATGCCCTCGTCCGTCAGGACCGCGACGCTCCCCCGCCTGTCCCACTCGCAGTCCTCGCGCCGCACCAGCCCGTCCTTCTCCAGCCGCGTCACCGCGTACGTCAGTCTGCTGCGGGTCGCCTTCAGCCGCTCCGCCAGGTCGGTCATGCGCAGCCGCCGCTCCGGCGCCTCGGAGAGGTTGGCGAGGATGGAGTAATAGGCGTGAGGCATGCCGGCCTCCTGCTGGAGCTGCCGGTCGATCGCGTCCTCCAGGAGGAGGTATCCGGCGATGTAGGCGCGCCAGGCGCGCTGCTCCTCGGGGGTGAGCCAGCGGGTCGTCATGCCTCCAGTGTAGGTTTGTTTCAAACTTGAACCAAGCCCCGCGGTGCGAGCCTCACCACCCGTCCCGGCTTCGCCGTTCGACCCCCGGCACCCGTCCGACCTCCAGCACCCGTCCGACCCGACCCGCCCGATCCGATCCGACCCTGATCCCGGCCTACCCCACCCTGATCCCGGAGAGACCCGCGCCGATGCCGTACCCGTACGTCCTGCTGTCCGCCGCCGTCTCCCTCGACGGCTACCTCGACGACACCGGCCCCCGACCGGCTGCTGCTGTCCGGCCCGGCCGACTTCGACCGGGTGGACGAAGTACGGGCCTCGGTCGACGCCATCCTGGTCGGGGCCGGCACGATCCGCGCCGACAACCCGCGCCTGCTGGTCAACTCGCCCGTCCGCCGCGCCGCCCGGGTGGCCGCGGGCAAGCCGGAGTACCCCCTCAAGGTGACGGTCAGCGGTACCGGGGAGCTGGACCCGGGGGCGCAGTTCTGGCACACCGGCGGCGACAAGGTCCTCTGCACGACGGACGCCGGCGCGGACCGCGCCCGGGCCCTCGGCCTGGGCCGCGCGGCCGACGTCGTCCCGCTGGGCCCCGGCCTCGACTGGCGCCGGCTCCTGGAACACCTCCACGACGTACGGGGCGTACGGCGTCTCATGGTCGAGGGCGGCGGCACGGTCCACACCCAGCTCCTCCAGGCGGGCCTCGCCGACGAACTCCAGCTCGTCATGGCCCCGTTGTTCGTGGGTGACCCGGACGCACCCCGGCTTTTCGGCCCCGGGGGCTATCAGGGTGGCCGCCTGCGGCTGATCGGGACACGGCGTATCGAGGACGTGGTCCTCATGTCGTACGAGCCCACCGCACCCGGCACCGGCCCGCTCCCCGCCGCCGCCGACCGGCACTGGCTGGCCCTGGCCTGCGAGCTGGCCGCCCTCTGCCCGCCCTCGCGGACCGCGTTCAGTGTCGGCGCGGTCGTGGTGGCGGCCGACGGCACGGAGCTGGCGCGCGGCCACTCCCGGGAGGCGGGTGATCCCGTCGTCCACGCCGAGGAGGCCGCCCTCGCCAGGATCGACCCCGCCGACCCCCGGCTGGCCGGCGCGACCGTCTACAGCAGCCTGGAACCCTGCGCCCGGCGTTCCTCCCGGCCGGCTCCGTGCGCCCGCCTCATCCTCGACGCGGGCGTGCGCCGGGTCGTGACGGCCTGGCGGGAGCCGGACACCTTCGTCACCGACGCCGACGGGAGCGGCCTGCTCGCCGCCGCGGGTGCGGACGTCGTCGTACTTCCGCAGTACGAGGTGCAGGCGAAGGCGCCGAACGGTCACCTGCTCTGACGGACCCCCTGCGCGGCCCCCCGGGTCCGGCCGTGGTTCTGAGCGTCCCCCGCATGGCGTAGACTGGTGTCACACCGACGCGGGGTGGAGCAGCTCGGTAGCTCGCTGGGCTCATAACCCAGAGGTCGCAGGTTCAAATCCTGTCCCCGCTACTCAAGGCCTGGGGCCGGAATCCTGATCATGGGATTCCGGCCCCAGGTGCGTTCGGGCCGGCATTGGTGTCACCGTCCGTGATCGCGTCGGAGCCCTGTGCATAACATCTGAGTCACCATCAAAACGCGGGTGACTCCTGTGGGGCGTCCGACCGGTGGTCAACTCGCCCGTTTTTCACCGGTCGTGGGCCGAAAGTCCAGGCCAGAAATGTTGTTGATCAAGCAGAACGGCTTGGAATCCCGCCCCCGGGTCTATTAACGTTCGATAACGCAGCGCGGTCGTCCCAGCCGTCACAAGAGTCGGCTCCGCGCGCACGCGTCGAATCCCGCAAGGGAACCGGGGAACCACCAACTTGGGGTGAATCACGCGGAAGCCGCCGTACAGTCACGGCCGGTATACGCGCGTAGGAGACCTTCCCGCTCCGAACCCGTCAGCTAACCCGGTAGGCGACGGAAGGAAAGGAGCACGCCCGCGTGGCGTCCAACCGGCCTGTCCCAGAAGCCCCCACCGTGCCCGCCCAGCAGACCTTCGGCTACGGCACGTACCGCACCGATGAGGGCCCCTGGGAGGAGTGGAACCCCACCGCGGACTCCATTCGCCCGGTGCGCGGCAAGCACCGCGTCGCCAAGCAGCGCGGCGGGCTCGCCCGCAGCTCCACCGTTCTCGGCGTCGGTGTCATAGCCGCCGTCGGCGGCGCGGGCATGGCCAGCGCCAACACCGGCAAGGCGCCGGTCTCCATCTCCCTTCCGGACCTTCCCTCAGTGGGTTCCCTCATCTCGGACGACGACACCTCCGAGGAGACGGCGGCGCCCGCGCTCAGCACCTTCGGGGCCGAGACCGTCGCCGCCGAGAGTGCCGACAGCGGTGCCGACGCCGGTGAGGCGCTGCGCAACCGGATCATGGCGCAGGTCGAGTCGCAGCAGACCCAGCTCGAGACCAAGGCCCAGGAAGCCGCCGAGGCCGCCGCGGCCAAGGCCGCCGCCGACGCCGCCGCGAAGGCCGAGAAGGAGGCCGCGGCCAAGGCCGAAGCCGCCAAGAAGAAGGCCGCCGAGGAAGCCGCCAAGAAGGCGGAGGCCGAGCGCCTCGCCGAGCTGGCCAAGCAGTACACGCTGCCGACCTCCTCGTACACGATCACCTCGACCTTCGGTCAGGCCGGCGCCTACTGGTCCTCCGGGTACCACACGGGCCTCGACTTCGCCGCCCCCACCGGCACCCTCATCAAGGCCGTGCACAGCGGCACCATCACCGCCGCCGGCTATGACGGGTCGTACGGGTACAAGACCGTGCTCACCCTCGACGACGGCACCGAGATCTGGTACGCCCACCAGTCCTCGATCAGCGTCAGCATCGGCCAGAAGGTCGCCACCGGCGACGTCATCGGCCGCGTCGGCGCCACGGGCAACGTCACCGGGGCGCACCTCCACATGGAGGTCCACCCGGGCGGCAGCAGCACCGGCATCGACCCGGCCGCCTGGCTGCGGGACAAGGGGCTCAACCCCTGAGATTCCTCCCAGGGGGCCTTGTCCGGTCACCCTGAGGTCTTCCGGGAAGTGTCACGGGGGTCGGTGAGGTCTACGCCCGGATGTTTCCCGGATATTCGTGAACCCTGACCGAGGCGCGGAATGCGCGCCTCCGGCCAGGGTGTTGTCATCGACCATGACTTCTCTGCGCAAGCTCGGCTCCTCCGGCCTGGAGGTCTTCCCGCTCGCCCTCGGCGGCAACGTGTTCGGCTGGACCGCGGACGAGGCGAACTCCTTCGCCGTCCTCGACGCCTACACGGCCGCCGGCGGCAACTTCGTCGACACCGCCGACTCCTACTCCTCGTGGGTCGCGGGCAACAGCGGCGGCGAGTCCGAGACCATCATCGGCAACTGGGTGAAGGCCCGCGGCAACCGCGACGACGTCGTGATCGCGACCAAGGTGAGCCAGCACCCCGACCACCAGGGGCTGAGCGCGGCCACCATCAAGGCCGCCGCCGACGCCTCGCTGCGGCGCCTGGGCATCGACCGCATCGACCTCTACTACACCCACTTCGACAAGCCGGAGGTGCCCGTCGAGGAGATCGTCGGCGCGCTCGACGACCTGGTGAAGGCGGGCAAGGTGCGGCACATCGCCGCATCCAACATCACACCGGAACGCCTGCGGGCCTCCCTGGAGTTCTCCGACCGCGAGGGTCTCGCCCGGTACGTGGCACTCCAGCCCCACTACAACCTGGTCTCCCGCGACACCTACGAGGGCGAACTCCAGGACCTCGTCGCCGCCTCCGGCCTCGCCGCCGTGCCCTACTACGCGCTCGCGTCCGGCTTCCTCACCGGCAAGTACCGCCCTGGTGCCACGGTGGACAGCGCCCGTGCCCAGGGCGCCGCCAAGCACCTGGCGACCGAGCGGGGGCAGAAGGTGCTGACCGTCCTCGACGAGGTCGCCCGCGCCCATGACGCCGAGGTCGCCACGGTGGCCCTGGCCTGGCTCGCCGCCCGGCCGACGGTCGCCGTGCCGATCGCCTCGGCCCGCACGGTCGACCAGCTGCCGGCCCTGCTGGCGGTGGCCGACCTGGAGCTGACGGAGACGGAGATCAGCCGCCTCACGGAGGCATCCGCCTAGCGGAGGCATCCGCCTAGCGGGTACGAGTCGTACGGCGTGACGGGTCGTTCGACGTGACGGGTCGTTCGACGTGACGGGTCGTTCGACGTGATGGGTCGTACGGCGTGACGGCTCGTACGGCGCTCAGGACTGGTGCGGGTGGGGGTAGGAGGGCTGGGGGTACGGGGCGGTCGTG
>NZ_MPOH02000011.1:1186219-1188856 GCF_001896135.2 Streptomyces phaeoluteigriseus | reverse complement strand
GGCGGGCTGGGGGTACGGGGTGTACGAGGCCTGCGGCTGGGGTGAGGCGTACCCGGGGTACCCGTAGTACCCGGGCTGCGAGGGCACCGCCCCCATGGGATACCCGTACCCTCCGTACCCCCCGTGCATCCCGTACGCCCCGTACACCGGCAGGGGCGCGGTCAGTCGGGACGCGTGCTCCAGCGCGGGCCGGGCCACCTCCCTGCGCCGCCACAGCTCGTTCAACAACTCCCGCTCCCGTACGACGAAGTCGGCGCCGCCCCGCCCGTTCCGCCCGCGGTGCCGCAGGAACGCGAGGGACGTGGCGTAGGCCTCGTACTGAGCGACCGTCCGCGCCGCCGGCCTGCCCAGATGCCGGCGGGCGTACTGCCGGGCCACCCTGCGCGCCCGCATCGAGCCGAGGGCGTACGGCTCGGCCGGGCTGAGCCAGCCGGCGGCCGTGTACGCGGGCAACTCGTCGCGCACGGTGCCCAGCTCGCGCTGGCGCGTCCACACCACCAGCCAGGTCAGCACTCCGAACGCCGGCACCATGAAGGCCCCGTACACGGCGAAGAAGCCCCAGTCGCCGAAGGTCGCCGAGCCGTTCCACAGGGCGTGCATGAGCATCGCGAGCAACAGGCCGCACAGGGGGAGCACCACGCGTCGCACGCGCTGGCGTTCGCCGGACAGTGCGGCGATGCCGAAGCCGAGGCCGGTCAGGACCGTGAACAGGGGGTGTGCGAACGGCGACATGATCACGCGCACGAAGAACGTCGCGACGGTGACGGAGGCGATGCCGCCGTCCCCGGTGAGCTGGTCGGTGCCGAAGGCGTTGCCGAGGTAGAGGATGTTCTCGGTGAACGCGAAGCCGGTGGCGGTGACCCCGGCTATCACCACCCCGTCGACGATTCCGGTGAAGTCCCGCCTGCGGAACAGGAACACGAGGAGGATGGCCGCCGCCTTGGCGGACTCCTCGACGACGGGCGCGATGACCGTCGCGCCCAGGGTGTCGGCGTGGGCGGGGTCGGCCGTCGCCGTCGCTATCCAGCGGACCGCGAAGCTGTTCGCGACGATCGCTATCAGCGCCGCCGCGCACGCGCCCCAGGCGAAGGTGAACACCAGATTCCGCCAGGGGCCGGGCTCCACCCGGTCGAGCCAGCGGAAGGCGGCTATGAGGAGGGGGACGGGAAGCACCGCGAGGCCCAGTCCGACCAGGAACCCCTCCGTGCCCGTCTGCTCACGGACCAGGGCGAGGATCACCAGCCCCGACAGGACGAGCAGTGTGATCAGCGCCCCGTAACGGACCCACTTGTGCTGCCACCAGTGCGCGTGCCGCAGCACACCGCCCTCGGCCGGGCCGCCGGGCTGCGGCGGGTGCGGGGGAAGCGGTGGGAACGGGGAACTGGTGGCCACGGCATCGACCCTAACGAGGGAGAGGACGGTGGTGGAGGCAATTACGGCTGGTCAGTGATCCCGTATGGCTGCTCAGTGATCCCGGCGACCCTCGTGCTGTACGCGGCGGAAGAGCAGGTCGTTCACCACATGACCCTTGTCCAGCCCCTGTCCCTCGAAACGGGTGAGTGGCCGGAAGTCGGGACGCGGCGCGAAACCGCCGTCCGCCCGGGTGTTGGCGAAGCAGGGGTGCGCGGTGAGCACCTCGAGCATCTGCTCCGCGTACGGCTCCCAGTCGGTCGCGCAGTGCACGAGCGCGCCCGGTCTCAGCCGGGTCGCGGCCAGGCTGAGGAACTCCGGCTGGATGAGGCGCCGCTTGTGATGGCGCTTCTTGGGCCAGGGGTCGGGGAAGTAGACGCGCAGGCCGTCGAGGGAGTCCGGGGGGAGCATCTCGCGCAGCAGGATGATCGCGTCGCCGTTGGCCACGCGGACGTTCTTCAGGCCGGTCTGCTCCGCCAGGTTGAGGAGATTGCCCTGGCCGGGGGTGTGGACGTCCACGGCGAGGATGTTCGTCTCCGGGTCGGCGGCGGCCATCTGGGCGGTCGCCTCGCCCATACCGAAGCCGATCTCCAGGACGACCGAGTTGTCGTTGCCGAACAGGTCGGCCAGGTCGACGCCGTGTCCGTCGATGTCCAGGCCCCACTTCGCCCACAGCCGCTGGAGCGCGTCGGCCTGTCCGGCGGTCACCCGGCTGCGGCGCGGCTGGAAACTCCTGATCCGCCGCTCGAAATGCGACCCCGCGGGATCGGCCCTCGGACCGTCGGGGAAGCGCGGCTCGCCCTTGGCGCGGGTACGGCGGACGGACTCGCCGGGGTGATGATCACCGGGGGCGGGCCTGGGAGGTTCTGGGGTACTCAGCGAATCAGACACAGTGGGGTCGATTTTACGGGCGCCGGAGGGGGTGGGTCGGGCCGGTGGGATTGCGTACGGGTGGGGGGCGGTCACCGTGGCGCCGGCGCCCGTCTACTCCGCGTCAGCGCTTCCAGTGCCGTGCCGGTCACCCCTCGGCCGATCGGCAGGGAGGCCGACGCGCGCGGGAGGGGCTACCGGGGCCGGTGGGAGTGCGTACGGGTGGGGGGGCGGTCACCGTGGCGCCGGCGCCCGTCTACTCCGGCCCCAGCGCTTCCAGCGCCCTGCCGCCACCTCTCGGCCGATCGGCAGGGAGGGCGACGCCGCGGGGGAGGGGGTACCGGGGGCCGGTGGGAG
>NZ_MPOH02000011.1:1156150-1186119 GCF_001896135.2 Streptomyces phaeoluteigriseus | reverse complement strand
CGAACCCGGAAGCTAAGCCTTACAGCGCCGATGGTACTGCAGGGGGGACCCTGTGGGAGAGTAGGACGCCGCCGAACAATCTTTAGGAAACCCCCGTGCCTTCGGCACGGGGGTTTCCTGCGTTTGCCGCCTGTTCGGCGCGCACTAATTCGGATGAGCGGGCCGGTAGCCGGGTACTACGGTGGCCCCATGAGTTACCTGATCAGGTCCGTGCGTGCCGAGGAATGGCCGGCTGCGAAGGAGCTGCGGCTCCTGGCGTTGCGGGACCCGGTCGCGCACCTCGCCTTCCTGGAGACGTACGAGGAGGCACTGGCGAAGCCCGACTCCTTCTGGCAGGAGCGGACGGCGGGAGCGGCCGAGGGGGTCGGCGAGGCTCAGCAGATCATCGCCGAAGGGCCCGGCGGAGAGTGGGTCGCGACGCTGACCGTGCTGGTCGAGGAGGCCGGCACCAAGGACTGGGCGGGGTTCCCGGTCGAACAGCGGCAGGGGCATGTCGTCGGGGTGTTCGTGCGGGGCGAGTTCCGCGGGATCGGGCTCACCGAGGTGCTGTTCGACGCCGGGCTGGAGTGGGCGTGGTCGCGCGGGCTGGAGCGGGTGCGGCTCATCGTGCACGAGGACAACGGGCGGGCGCGGACCTTCTACCGCAGGGCCGGGTTCCTGCCGAGCGGGGTGGTCGTGTCGCTGGGCGGGGACTCCGACAGCCGGGAACTGGAGTACGTCCTCGAGCGGCCGTAGGTGTCACACCGGCAGTTCGTGGTGGGGCCAACGGGTTCTGGCCTGTTCGCGGGAGCGGAGCAGGGCCAGGGTGGGCAGGCCGTCGTCGCGGCCGTCGGCCAGGAGGTCGGGCAGCTGGGCGAGCGGGGCCACGGCCGCGACGTCGTCCAGGATGAGGGTCAGTGGTGGGTCGAGCCGACCGGAGGATGACCGTTCGGCCATGCGCCGGCCGCGCTCGACCACGCTTGAGACGAGAGCCGTGAGGAGGGGCATCGCGCCGGGACGCGTCCTCGGGTCCTCGATGGATTCACCGACCACATAAAGCGTTCCCCCTTCGTTGACGAAGGAATCCAAGGCGAGGGCGTCAGTCCGGTTGGGTGTGCAGGCCTCGCGGATGTTCACCGTGGAGAGCGCGGACAGGGCTCGGGTCGTCAGTTCCTGGGCGATGTCCCGGCGTTCGGGGTGGGCGGTGAGGGCGGCTTCGAGTTCGCCCGCGGAGCCCGCCGCCGCCTTCGGATTCGTCCGGAGGGTGCGGACCGCTTCCTGGACGCCGGTGCCCTGGGACCAGCGGTGGACGTGGCGGACGGTGCGGCCGTCGATGGCGGCGGCGTGCAGATAGCTGCGCAGGAGCGTCTCGGCGGTCTCGGTGACGGCCTGGTCCAGGCGGGCGGTGGGACGTACGGGGGTGAGCAGGGCCGTCGCCCTGGCTGCCGCCGTCGCCTTGTCCTCGCAGCCCGCGGTGGGGGACCAGTGGAGGCGGGCCGGGGTGTCGCAGAGGTGGGTGGGGTCGTAGAGGAGGACCGGGCCGAGTTTGGCTCGGGCGTCCTTGGTGTCCTGCCAGAGGGCCGGGTGGGAGGTGACGACCAGGACGGCGCCCTCCGCGTCGCGCATGGCCTGGGCCGCGGCGGTGTGGCGGGTCTCGGGCGGGGCGTACAGGACCGGGCCTTCGGGGCGGGGTGCTTCCCGGACGATCGCCGGTTCGGGCTTCGGGAGGGAGACGGGCGCCGGGGGTTCCGGCTGGGGTTCCGTCCTGGGGACGGGCACGTCGTGGGGCACCGGTGCCGGCACCTCGTGGTGGGGGCGGCCCGCCTCCCAGCCCGTACCGCCCGCCATCTCGCCACCGTGCCGAGGGTGAACACGGTGAGGACCAGGAGGATCATCACCTGGCCGATGAACAGGCCCCAGAAGAGGCCGTAGCCGGAGAGGACCGACGGGTCGGCGTCGGGCCACGCTCCGGGGAGGTCGTGCGGTTGGCCGACCAGGTGGCGCATGGCCAGGGGGGTACGGGGGAAGGTGACGCCGGCCGGCCAGGAGCCGTGGGCGAAGAGGGCCGCGAGGCCCGTCGCCGTCCACACCAGCAGCGTCATGCCCAGCAGGAACGCGAGGAGTCCGAGCAGCAGGCCGTCCGGGATGCCTCCCTGGTCCCGGCCGCGGTCGTCACCCGGTCTCATCGCGTCCCCCTGTGCCCTACGCCACCGTCGACTCGGACGAGCCGTCCAAGTCGGGCAGGTGCTGTTCCATGAAGGCCGCCGCCCGTTGTTCCTGTTCCAGCTCGGCGGCGCGCAGCGCGTCGTCCTCGGCCAGGTCGGCGGACGACTGGGTCATCGCCCGGTCGGTGAAGACCAGCGGGCGTTCCGTGTCGGTGATCAGGTGTTTGACGACCTGGACATTCCCGTTGACGTCCCACACCGCGATGCCCGGGGTGAGGGTGGGGATGATCTCCACCGCCCACCGGGGCAGGCCGAGCACGCGGCCGGTCGCCCTCGCCTCGTCCGCCTTCTGGGCGTAGATCGTCCGCGTCGAGGCCATCTTGAGGATGGCGGCCGCTTCCTTCGCCGCCGCGCCGTCGACCACGTCGGACAGGTGGTGGACGACCGCGACGAAGGACAGGCCGAGGCGGCGGCCGAACTTCAGCAGCCGCTGGAACAGCTGGGCCACGAACGGGCTGTTGATGATGTGCCAGGCCTCCTCGACCAGGAAGATGCGCTTCTTCCGGTCGGGGCGGATCCAGGTGTGCTCCAGCCACACGCCGACGATCGCCATGAGGATCGGCATGGCGATGGAGTTGCGGTCGATGTGGGACAGGTCGAAGACGATGAGCGGGGCGTCCAGGTCGATGCCGACCGTGGTCGGGCCGTCGAACATGCCGCGCAGGTCACCGTCGACGAGACGGTCCAGGACGAGCGCCACGTCCAGGCCCCACGCCCGTACGTCGTCTATGGCGACGTTCATCGCCTCGGCGGACTCCGGCTCGGGGTGCCGTAGCTGCTCGACGATGTCGGTGAGCACCGGCTGGCGTTCGACGATCGTCTCGTTGACGTAGGCGTGGGCGACCTTGAGGGCGAAGCCGGAGCGTTCGTCCAGGCCGTGGCCCATCGCGACCTCGATGATGGTGCGCAGCAGCGCCAGCTGGCCCGTCGTGGTGATCGACGGGTCCAGCGGGTTGAGACGGATGCCGAGGTCCAGCGCGGCCGTCGGGTCCAGGCGGATGGGAGTTATACCCAGCGCCTGCGCGATGAGGTTCCATTCGCCGACGCCGTCCTCGCCCTGGGCGTCCAGGACGCAGACCTGGCGGTCGCGGAAGCGGAGCTGGCGCAGGACGTACGTCTTCTCCAGGGCCGACTTGCCGTTTCCGGACTCGCCGAGGACCAGCCAGTGCGGGGCCGGGAGCTGCTGGCCGTACAGCTGGAAGGGGTCGTAGATGTAGCCCTTGCCCGAGTAGACCTCGCGGCCGATGATCACGCCCGAGTCGCCGAGGCCGGGGGCGGCGGTCGGGAGGTAGACCGCCTGGGCCTGGCCGGTGGAGGTGCGCACGGGCAGACGGGTCGTCTCGACCTTGCCGAAGAGGAAGGACGTGAAGGCGTCGGTGACGACGGACATCGGGTCCCGCATGTAAAGCCCCTACCTTCGGATGCCGGTGGCGAACGGGAGGGTGTTCACGAACGCGCGGTGGTGCTCTCGGTCGCACCACTCCAGCTTGAGGTACGACTTGCCCGCGGACGCCCTTATCGTCCGCTTGTCGCGGGCCAGTGCCTCCGGGTTGCGGGAGGAGACGGTGATGTAGCCGACGAGGTTGACGCCCGCCGCGCCGCTCGCGAGGTCCTCGCCGCGCTGGTCGATGCGGGAGTGCGCGGCCACGTCGCGCGGGTCCACCGTGCGGTTCATCTTGGCGGCGCGGCTCGCCTCCGCCTCGTCGTTCGTCTTTTCGGTCAGCATGCGTTCGATGGCCACCTCGGTGGGCTCGAGATCCATCGTCACGGCGACCGTTCGGATGACGTCCGGGGTGTGGACGAGGAGCGGGGCCAGGAAGTTGACGCCCACGGGTGTCATCGGCCACTCCTTCACCCAGGCGGTGGCATGGCACCAGGGGGCGCGGGTGGAGGACTCGCGGGTCTTCGCCTTGAGGTAGGTGGGCTCCATGGCGTCCAGCTCGGCCGGCCAGGCGTTGCGGCGGGTCATCGCCTGGATGTGGTCGATGGGGTGGTCCGGGTCGTACATGGAGTGGATCAGCGACGACAGACGGCCCTGGCCGAGGGGCTGGCGGACACGGATGTCCGCCTCCTGGAGGCGGGAGCAGATGTCGGTCAGCTCGCGGGCCATGACGACGGCGAGACCGGCGTCGCGGTCCAGCCTGCGGCCGTTCTGCGGGCGGGCGGCGCGGGCCATGGCGTTGGCCTCGGCGGCCAGTTCGCGCGTGAAGTGCATACAGGCGACCAGGTAGGCGCGGTGCTGCTCGCTGCTCGTCGACACCATCGACTGGAGCTGCTCGTACGACGACTGGAGCCACGGCAGGGCCTTGTCGTCGCCGCGCTGGGAGACGTCCTTGGCGTGGGCGTCGGGGTCGGCCGGGAGGGTGCGGGCGAGCATCTGGAGGCGGGTGACGAAGCCGTCGCCGTTGGCCACGTGCTTGAGGAGGGTGCCGAAGCGGTCGACGAGGGCTTCCTGGTCCTCGCTGTCGCGCAGGCCGACGCCAGGCCCCTCGATCTCGATGGCCGCGGTGACCGTACGGCGGTCGGCGTGCAGCAGTACGGCGATCTCGTCGGGGCCGAAGGGGGCGGCGAGCCAGTTGATGCGGCCGATGCCGGGCGGCGGGCCGACCTCGATCTCCTGGCCGTCGATCCGGGTGCCCGCCTCCATGGCGGCCGAGCGGTAGACCGTGCCCCGGCGCAGGGTGCGCTTGTAGCTGCGGTTGATCTCGAACCACTTGTAGAACGTGCGGTGCTTGTACGGCACGTACACGGCGGCCAGCGCGATCATCGGGAAGCCGGCGAGCAGCACGATCCGCAGGGTCAGGACGGGGACGAGGAGCCCGCACATCATGCCGAGGAACGCGCCGACGACGATGAGCGCGATCTCGCCGGACTCGCGGTTGCGGCCGACGATCGCGTTCGGCCGGGCGCGGCCGATCAGATATGTACGGCGGGGCGTGACCACGTGGGACACGTGGGACTCGGTCGTCAACGCCCTTCACCTCCCGTGCGGTTGGTACTGCTGTTGCGGGTGTTGCCTGCGTGCGGGGTGTTCACCGGGCTGCTCGCGCGGGGCGCGGGTGCGGCGGAGGGGACAGATCCGCCGCCTCCGCTCGAGCTGCGCGAGCTGTGCGCGGCCACGCCGCCGGCGGCCTGGTTGGCCGGGCGCTGGCCGCTGGAGGAGGACCCGCCGCCGCCGTTGTTGTCGGCTCGGGTGCTGTGTGTCTTGATGCCCTGGGCGACGAGGGTCGCGGGGGAGCTGATGACGGCCGCGGCCTTGCCTTCGGCGCCCTGCATGATGCGGTTGTTGCGCGAGTTCGCGATCTCGTCGCCGAAGCCGGGCACGAAACGGTAGATCATCGCGCTGGCGAAGATGGCCAGCAGGATGATGGAGAGGCCGGAGACGACGGCGCCGAAGGCGTTCGGGCCGTCGTCGGCGGAGAGTGCGCCGGCCAGGCCGAGGACGATCACGATGACCGGCTTGACCAGGATGACGGCGATCATGATGCCGGCCCAGCGGCGGACGTGGCCCCACAGGTTCTTGTCGACGAGGCCGGCGTAGACGACGGTGCCGAGCAGGGCGCCGACGTAGAGCAGGGCGGCCCTGAGGACCAGCTCCAGCCACAGGACGCCGGCGGCGAGGATGGACACCAGGGAGACCACGATCAGCATGATCGGGCCGCCGCCGATGTCCTCGCCCTTCTCCAGTGCGGCGGAGAAGGTGCCGAAGTAGGTGTCGGTCTGGCCGCCGGTCGTCTTCGCCAGGACCTCGCTGATGCCGTCGGTGGCCGAGACGACCGTGTAGAGGATCAGCGGGGTGAAGGCGGAGGCGAGGACGGTGAGCCAGAGGAAGCCGACGGCTTCGCCGATGGCGGTGGTGAGGGGGACTCCGCGGACCGCCCGCTTGGCGACGGCCAGCAGCCACAGCAGGAGGGTCAGGACGGTCGACGCGGCGAACACGACGGCGTACTGCTGGAGGAACCGGGCGTTGGTGAAGTCGACGTTCGCGGTGTCCTGCACGGCCACGCTGAGCTTCTCGACGGTCCAGGCGGCGGCTTCGGCACAGCCCTTGGCCAGCGAGGAGAGGGGGTCGAGGGTGTCGGAGACGCCGGGGGTGGTGGTGCCGGAGGGGGTGTTGCCCTTTTCGCAGTACTCCTCGGCTGGGCCGCGGATGAGGTCGCAGGTGCTGTTGCTCGGCGATGAGGACACCGACGGCGAGGGAGTCGGGCTGGGGCTGGGCGTCGCGGCGAAGGCACGGCTCGCCAGCAGCACCGCGGTGGTCTGAGCGGCTAGGACGGCAGCCGTCAGCTTCAAGGGGAGGTGCTTAGCGCGCATACGTGAACCCTCCGTACTCCTCGACGGCCTTCGTCATGTCGTCGGCGGTGGAGGCCTTCTGGTCGCGCCCGACCGGAACGGGCCCGTCCTTCTGCTGGAAGTCGGCGACCTTCCAGTCGTTGCCGATCCACTTGAGCTGGAAGATGTTGGTGTACCAGCTCTCGGACACGGGGTTGGTCGACGCTTCGCCCGAGAGGCCGAACAGCGAGGTGTACCAGACCTCGACGGTGGCCGCGTTCACGCTGTACGCCGTGATCTTGGTGCCCACCGGAGCGATCCGGGAGACGAAGACCTGGCCGTTCGGTGCCGTGCCGTCCTTGTCGAGGCCGATGTTGTTCAGAAACGTCTCGTTTGAGTACACAGCGTCCAGGGAGGACTGGCGTACTGCGGCGACGTCGGGTGTGTACACGGTGTCGACGATCTGGTGCCGCCGGGCGGTGTTGAACATCTCCGCCGAACCCAGGACCACGGTGTAGTTGGCAGCCGCGCTCTGGGCGCCCTGCCCATCGCGGGCGTACCCCGAGGGGATCCCCGCGCTCTTTCCGTCCACCGGCTTCGTCCCGCTCGCCGCCGTCGACGAGGTCTTCGGCTGGTCGGCGTTGGTCCCGCCCGTGGCCGCGGTGGAAGGGGAATCGTCTCCTCCGCGGTTCGCGAAGGCGATCGCGGCGATGAGGAGGACGACGACGCCGGCCGCCATGACCATGCTTCGCGAGGACGAGCGGGCGGGGCGCCGGGCGCCGCCGTAGGGGTCGGCTTCGGGGAGGCGCATGCGGGTGCCCGCCGGCTCGCCGTAGTCGTGTTCGTCTCCGGGACTCATGCCGTGTACGCCCCCTCGCTGCCGTACCGGAACACGTAGTAGTACGACGGTAGCCGTGCTGGTTCCCGCGCGGGCGCGGTGTGGTGACTCGACATCAGGGAAACGCAACCTCAGCCGGTGGGCACGACGGGTGGGTGGGGTGGAGAGGGCCGGGCGTGCCCGGAGCGAACTGGGGGTCGGCGACGCCCGCTACACGGCCATGCCGTACACGATCGTGAACAGGGTGCCGAGGGACCCGATGATGAAGACGCCCGTCAGCCCGGCGATGATGAGGCCCTTGCCCTGCTCCGCGCTGAACGTGTCGCGCAGGGCCGTCGCGCCGATGCGCTGCTTGGCGGCGCCCCAGATCGCGATTCCGAGACAGAGCAGGATGGCGATGGCCATCACCACCTCGATCATCACCTTGGCCTCGTTGCCCAGGCTGCCGAAGGGGCCCCAGTCCGGAGCGATCCCGCCGATGATGGTGTTGATGTCTCCCTTGTCGGCCGCAAAGAGCATGTAAGTCACCGCCCCTGGTGGGTAGTTCCGAGAGGCCCCTGCGGTGTGCAGAGGTCAGCACTCATTGTCGCCGACAACGCCGCCTTCGTATGTCGACTTGGCGTCATTGACGGGCGGAATTCGTACGAATAGCTCGCACTCGTCACTCTGTGTATCACGGGAGGTCACGCCGGGCAATGAGGTCGGAGCGGAACCTGTCGTGTGGTTCCGTCGTTGTCCCACTTCACGGCCGAGTGCCGTTTCTGACGACTGGTCGGGTGAAGGCCCGCTTCGATGTTCTCATGACTGACGGTGTACGGGAGGCGGGCTCAGGGCTCGCTGTGAGGACCGTCTCTGACCTCATGTCAGACGGTGTTCGCGGGGTCGCCGTGCGCTTGCGCCGAGCCCTCGGCGTGCTCCCCGTCCTCCACGTTCTCCACGCCCTCCACGCCCTCCACGAAGTGGTCGAACTCCCCTGCCTGCACTCCCAGGACGAACGCGTCCCACTTGCGGCGGTTCGTGGTGACCACGTTGTCCGGGTCGCTGGTCTCGCGGAGGTAGACGGGGGCCTCTTCGTCGTCGCCCTCGCCGAAGGCGATCTCGATCCAGGGGCCGGGGCCGGTCGCCTCCGGCGGGGCGGCGCGCACCCACGTCAGGTCGGCGGGAATGTCGGTCACGGGAGATGCCTTCCGCACGGGGCCTCTACGACTCCGTGGACGATAGCGGGGTCTGACCCGGCTCTCATCTTCGTGGGACTCCGCAGGGGCGACGGCGGGCTCGCGGGCAGCCACTCGGCTACGGCGTCCGTCGTCCGCAGTCCGCGCCGCGATCTCCTCGTCACCGCAGCCCATTGCCCCGCAGGGCGGGGTGCGCTCGCCCCCGCCCGGATACCGGGGCGGGAAGCGCCCCTAGGGGATGTGGAAGGGCGAGCGGGACTTCCTCCCGGCCTCGGCGGGGGAAGCAGCGGGAGCCCGTGGGGGGCAACGGCTTCGAGGAGGTCGTAGGGGTACCGGGGGACACGAGGAGGGGGTGCCGCGGACGACATCTCGTACAACGTCGTCCGCGGGCGGAGGCCGCGGTGTCGTACCGGGAGGCGGCCTCCGCCCGCAAGAGGAGCGGGGGGGGGGTCAGGCGAGGCGGTGCACGGTCTGGGTCGTCAGCTCGTAGCGGGCGCCCGCTACGACCAGTTTCCCGGCCGTGATCTTCGCGGCGAGGTCGGGTTCGGCGGCGAGCCGGGAGCGGACGGCCAGGACGTTCGCGTCGATGGTGGCGTCGATGCGGGCGTCGCCCTCCTCACCGCGGTCGATGACCGGACGTATCTGGTCGGCCAGGTACTGGATGTGGGCGGGCAGCCGCTCGCCGGACAGGTCCGCCTCGACCGCCGCGCGCACGGCACCGCAGGACTGGTGACCGAGCACCAGGACCAGGGGTATGCCCAGCTCCAGCACGCCGTACGCGACGCTGCCGAGGACCGCCTCGTCCAGGACCTCCCCGGCAGTGCGGACGGTCATCAGGTCGCCGAGGCCCTGGTCGAAGACCAGCTCGGGCGGGACGCGGGAGTCGATGCAGCCGAGGACGACGGCGTAGGGGTGCTGGCCCTGCGTCAGGCTCTGCCGGACGGTCGGGGATTCGTCCGGGTGCCGCTCGCGGAAGGTGCGCCAACGGCGGTTGCCGGCGGCCAGCTCCCGCAGGGCCGCGGCGGCGGTAGTGGGACGGGAGGTGGCGGGAGCGGGAGCGGTGGGTGCCCACCGCCCAGTAGCGCCGCCAGCACCACCCACCGCCCACCGCCCAGTGCCCCCCAGTGACCACCAGCGACGCCGGACGGCTTGACTTACCCAGCCCTCTTCCACCACCCTTTCACTACTCAATTAGTGAAAGGGTGGTTGTCGAGTGGTGGAATACCGCATCGACCGGCACAGCGGCGTGGCCACCTACGTCCAGATCGTCCAGCAGACCAAGCAGGCCCTGCGCCTGGGCATGCTGCGCCCCGGCGACAAACTGCCGACGGCTCGTGAGGTGGTCGAGGCCACCGCCATCAACCCCAACACCGTGCTCAAGGCCTACCGGGAGCTGGAACGCGACGGCTTGGTCGAGGCCCGGCGCGGGGTGGGCACCTTCGTCCGGCGCGCGCTGAGCACCGCCCCCGCCGACTCTCCCCTGCGCACCGAGTTGGACGAGTGGGCGGGCCGGGCCCACGCGGCAGGCCTCGACCGGGACGACGTGAGCGCGCTCTTCACCGCCGTACTGGACGAGCACTTCACGGACGACCGCGGCGAGCCGGCCGCCGCCCGCGCCGCTCGCACCGCCCGCAACAACCCCGCCGACCACACCGGATCCACAAAGCTCACTCAACCCACCGATCCCATCAACCCCACCGACCCCTCCGGACCCGCCTCCGGCCGACCTCACCCCACCACCCACGACCCCACCACCCACGACAAGCACTTCCAGGGGGACCCTTCATGACCGACACCGCCATGGCGGCAACCGCGCTCGGCAAGCGCTTCGGCCGGCGCGACAGCTGGGCGCTGCGCGCGTGCGCGTTCCGGCTGCCCGTCGGGCGCGTCTGCGCCGTCGTCGGGCCCAACGGCGCGGGCAAGTCCACGCTCCTCGCCCTCGCCGCCGGCCTGCTGGCCCCCACCGAGGGGTCGGTCACCGTCCTCGGCACGGACCCGGCGTCCGCACGCGCGCGTGTCGGTTACGTCGCCCAGGACAAGCCGCTGTACCCGCAGCTCACGGTCGCCGAGACGCTGCTCGTGGGCGCCGACCTCAACCCGGCGCGCTGGGACGCCGCCACCGCCGAGCGGATCGTTTCCGCGGGCGAGCTGGACCCCAAGGCCCGCATCCGCACGCTCTCCGGCGGTCAGCGCACCCGTGTCGCGCTCGCCCTGGCCCTCGGCAAGCGGCCGGAGCTGCTCCTCCTGGACGAGCCGATGGCCGACCTCGACCCGCTGGCCCGGCACGAGCTGATGGGCACCCTGATGGCACAGGCCGCGCAGCACGGCACCACGATCGTGATGTCCTCGCACGTGGTCGCCGAGCTGGAGGACTCCTGCGACCACCTGCTGCTGATCGGGGGCGGCGGGGTCCGCCTGGCCGGTGAGATCGACGAACTGCTGGCCGCCCACGCGCGCGTGAGCGCACCCGCGGATTCCCTGGAAGCCGGCGCACTCGACGCGCACACGGTCGTCGAGTCCCGCGTCACCGGCCGTCAGCTCACCGCCCTCCTGCGCCCCTCGGGTCCGGTCGCCGACCACTGGCGTCCCACGGCACCGTCCCTGGAGGACCTGGTCCTCGCCTACCTCCGCAACCCCCAGGCGGCCCCCCTCACCCCCCGCCCACCCGGAGGAGGCCGCCGTATGAACCCCACCGACACCCCTCGTCCACCACCCCGCGGCCCCGGCTGCTGCCCTGGCTGCTGCGCCTGCACCGTCCCGGACTGGCCGTCTGGGCCGCTCTCGTCGCCGTCCTCACCCTCACCCTGCTGGCGATGTGGGGCCCGCTCGGTGACGCGGCGGCCGACGGCTGGCGGCAGTACCGCGCCTGCGTCGAGGACGGGCCGTGCGGTTACGACCAGGACGCGATCATCCGGTACCGGGACGTGTACACGTACACCACGTTCGCCGTGATCGGGCTGCCCTTCCTCGTCGCCGCCTGGGCCGGCGCCGCCCTCGTCGGCCGCGAGATGGAGAGCGGCACCGCCCACCTCGCCTGGACGACGGGTCTCTCCCCGACCCGCTGGCTGGCCGCCAAACTGGCCGCCCCCGCCGCCCTGGTCGCCGTCGGCACCGGCCTGCTGGTGCTGCTGCACCACCTGGCCTGGTCGGCGAACCGGAACCGCATCGGCACCTCCAAGTCCTGGCACGACTCCCCCACCCTGCACGCCAACGGGCCCACCACGGTCGCCCTCGCGCTGGCCGGCCTCGCCGCGGGTGCCCTCGCGGGCCTGCTGTGGCGCCGTACGCTGCCCGCGCTGGTCGCCGGACTGGGCTTCACCGTCGTCCTGCGGGTCGCGGCCGACCTGGCCATGCCGCATCTGTGGCCGACCGTCACCCGCGTCACCGGCCTCGACACCGGGTACGTCATGGAGGGTGTCGAGGTCGACTCCGGCCTGGTCACCGCCCACGGCGCCCATATCGCCGATCCCGGTTGCGGGCCGACGTTCGTCGAGGGCTGCGCCGAGATGTACGCCAAGCTCGACGCCACCGGCTTCTACAGGGAGTACCACCCCGAGTCCCATTACTGGCCCCTCCAGCTGACCACGACCGCCCTCCTCCTGGCCGTCGCCGCCGGGCTCACCGTCACCGCGTTCGCCCTGCTGCGGCGGTCCACGGCAACGACACGCACCCCGAGCCCCACCCCGACGCCCGACCCGGCGCCCACGCGCGAGGAGGCCGCCGTATGAGCGCCGGCATCACCATGCGCAACAGCGCCGCCCTCACCGCGCGCATGTGCGCCGCCATCACCACCCGTAACAGCCCCGCCCTCACCACCCGTAACAGCGCAGCCACCACCACGCGCGTGCCCCAGGAGGCCGCCGTATGACCGCCGTGGCCACCGCGCGCGTGCCCCGGAGGCCCGAGGTGGCCGGGGACGCCACCGGCGCCCGCTGGGGCGTCGCCCGCACCGTCCTGCGACTGCACCGCGCCGCCCTCCTCGTCTGGGGTCTGGCCGTGCTGGGGCTGACGGGCTGGCTGGTGTGGCTCACCGAGGTCACCGCCGACGAGGCGCGCGCCAAGCAGGAGGCCTGCGACCGGTCGACCCGGGACTGGTGCGACATGAGCGTCGGCGTCCTCGGCTACAGCGCGCCGATGGACGGGATCGCCGCCCTGACCGCCAACGCCTTCGTCGCCGTGGCCGCCTTCGCGGGCGGCGCGCTGATCGGCCGCGAACTGGAGAACGGCACCGCCCGTCTCGCCTGGTCGCAGGGCATCACCCCGGCCCGCTGGCTGACCGCCAAGCTGGCCGGCGCGGCACTCGCCGTGACCCTGGGCGTCACCGCCTCGGTCCTGGTGTTCCGCTGGGCCTGGAAGCCCAACCGGGTCCTGATCGGTACCGATTGGATGGGCGACGGCGTGTTCGTGGCCCTCGGCCCGGCCGCCGTCGCCTACGCCCTGTGCGCCCTGGCCCTGGGCACGCTCACCGCGCTCCTGACGCGCCGGGGCCTGCCCGCGCTGGCCGTCTCCGCCACCCTGACCTGGCTGCTCGCCCAGGTCCTGGTGCACTTCCGCACCTCCCTGTGGCCTGCCCGGACCCGGACCTCGGCGACCGAGGAGGTCCACGCCCCGGACAGGGCCTGGCAGGTGGACCAGGGCGCGCTGGTCCACGGCAGCCCCGCCCCGCGGGTGAACCACTGGGGCTGCGACGGCACCGCCGGGGAGACGCGGCGCTGCCTGGACGACCTCGGTGTCACCGGCTACTACGCCACCTACCACCCGGAGTCCCATTTCTGGCCCCTGCACCTGGTGGAGACGGGCATCCTCCTGGCCGTCGCCGCCGCGGCCACCGCCGTGTCCTTCCGCCTCCTGCGACACCGCACGGCCTGACCCGCCCGGGGGCTCCACCAGCACGGGCCCGGTCGTCCCTCCACGGGGGGAGAGGACGTACCGGGCCCGAAGTCGTACGGGAGCCGGCCGCACGAAGCGCCCCCACCCCCGCGAGCCGCCCCCCGATATCCCGCACGCCATGTCTCCGTAACCATTGGTTCAGACGACCTTGCGACGCTCAGCCAATGAACCGTGCCGTGCCCGAGCCTTCGCCTCCCCCCGAGGACAAACGCCTCGACGGGAACGCCACCGCGCTCCCCCGCGCACGTTCCGACGCGCCTGTGTCGCCGTCGGCGCGGAAGAATGGGTCCATGAGCCAGTCGAACTCCCAGGCCAAGGTCCAGCACGAGCAGCCCTCCGTGGGCTCCATAGCCGCGCACCGCCCGCACTCGGTGGCCGCCGCGGTATCCGATCTGGAACCCGACATCGACGCCGACCTCGACGGATACGAGGAGTCGCCGTACGACGGGCCCCAGCTGCCGCAGGGCCGCTTCCTCGACCGGGAGCGCAGCTGGCTGGCGTTCAACGAGCGGGTTCTCGAACTCGCCGAGGACCCGAACACGCCCCTGCTCGAGCGGGCCAACTTCCTCGCCATCTTCGCGAGCAACCTCGACGAGTTCTTCATGGTCCGGGTGGCCGGACTCAAGCGCCGTATCGCCACCGGCGTCGCCACCCGCTCCGCCTCCGGCCTCCAGCCCCGTGAGGTGCTGGAGATGATCTGGGCCCGCTCCCGCGAGCTGATGGCCCGGCACGCCGCCTGCTACCACGAGGACGTCGCCCCCGCCCTCGCGGAGGAGGGCATCCACCTGGTCCGCTGGAGCGAGCTGGCGGAGAAGGAGCAGGCCCGCCTCTTCACGCTGTTCCGGCACCAGATCTTCCCGGTCCTGACGCCCCTGGCGGTCGACCCGGCGCACCCCTTCCCGTACATCTCGGGTCTCTCCCTGAACCTCGCGGTGATCGTGCGCAACCCGGTCAGCGGGCACAAGCACTTCGCGCGCGTGAAGGTGCCGCCGCTGCTGTCCCGCTTCCTGGAGTGCTCCCCGGGCCGGTACGTCCCCGTCGAGGACGTCATCGCCGCCCACCTGGAGGAGCTGTTCCCGGGCATGGAGGTGCTGGAGAGCCACGCCTTCCGCCTCACCCGCAACGAGGACCTCGAGGTCGAGGAGGACGACGCCGAGAACCTCCTCCAGGCCCTGGAGAAGGAACTCATGCGGCGCCGCTTCGGACCGCCGGTGCGCCTGGAGGTCGAGGAGTCCATCGACCGCGAGGTGCTCGACCTGCTGGTGCGCGAGCTGAAGATCAGCGAGGCCGAGGTGTACCCGCTGCCGGGCCCGCTGGACCTCACGGGCCTCTTCCGCATCCACCGCCTCGACCGGCCGGAGCTGAAGTACCGCAAGTTCATCGCGGGCGTCCACCGCGACCTGGCGGAGGTGGAGTCGGCGTCCGAGCCCGACATCTTCGCCGCGCTGCGCAACCGTGACGTGCTGCTGCACCACCCGTACGACTCGTTCTCGACCTCCGTGCAGGCGTTCCTCCAGCAGGCGGCCGACGACCCGGACGTCCTCGCGATCAAGCAGACCCTGTACCGGACCTCCGGCGACTCCCCGATAGTCGACGCGCTCATCGACGCCGCCGAGTCCGGCAAGCAGGTCCTCGTCCTGGTGGAGATCAAGGCCCGCTTCGACGAGCACGCCAACATCAAGTGGGCGCGCAAGCTGGAGGAGGCCGGCTGTCACGTCGTCTACGGCCTCGTCGGTCTGAAGACCCACTGCAAGCTGTCCCTGGTGGTCCGTCAGGAGGGCGAGACGCTACGGCGTTACAGCCACGTCGGCACCGGCAACTACCACCCGAAGACGGCCCGGCTGTACGAGGACCTCGGCCTCCTCACGGCCGACCCGCAGGTCGGCGCGGACCTCTCCGACCTCTTCAACCGGCTCTCCGGCTACTCCCGCCGCGAGACGTACCGCCGGCTGCTGGTCGCCCCCAAGTCCCTGCGCGACGGCCTGATCTCGCGCATCAACAAGGAGGTCCAGCACCACCGCGCCGGACGCCCCGCCCACGTCCGCATCAAGGTCAACTCGATGGTGGACGAGGCGATCATCGACGCCCTGTACCGGGCGTCGCAGGCCGGTGTCTCGGTCGACGTCTGGGTCCGCGGCATCTGCGCCGTACGGCCGGGCGTGCCGGGCCTGTCGGAGAACATCCGGGTACGTTCGGTACTCGGCCGCTTCCTGGAGCACTCCCGGGTGTTCGGCTTCGGCAACGGCGGCGAACCCGAGGTGTGGATCGGCAGCGCCGACATGATGCACCGCAACCTCGACCGTCGTATCGAGGCACTGGTCAGGGTCGTCGACCCGGCCCACCGCGCGGCCCTGAACCGGCTGTTGGAGACCGGTATGTCGGACGCGACCGCCTCCTGGCACCTCGGCCCGGACGGCGAGTGGACCCGGCACGCGACCGACGCGGACGGCCAACCCCTGCGCAACGTCCAGGAGATGCTCATAGACGCCCGGAGGCGCCGGCGTGGCACAGCAACACCATGACCTGACGGATTCCGCGGCCGCCCCCGCCGCCCTGCCCGTGACCGGAGAGGCCCTCGCGGGTTATCTCCGGGGCCAGGCAACCGAGTTCCTCCGTGCGCTGCGCCTGCACCGGGAGACCGGCGGCGGGCCGAACGGCTCGGGCGGCGGCACGGCGGACGCCGTCGCCGCGGCGCGCGCCCTGCGCCGCTCGGCCCGCCGGATCAGCGGCAGTCTGCATACGTTCCGCCCGCTGCTCGACCCCGGCTGGTCCGAGGAGATCCGGCCCGAACTGGCCTGGCTGTCGGGCACGTTGGCACTGGAGCACGCCTGCGAGTCCCGCCTGGACCGGCTGCTGCTGGCGCTGCACCGGCTGTCGGGCGCGACGACGGTACCGACGCAGATTTCGGGGACGGGGACGGGGACGGGAAGTGGCACAGGAACGGGCTCAGGAACGGCCGTATCCGCCGCCGCGCCCACCACCACCGCCGCACCCGCGGTACCCACATCCGCGCCCACATCCGCATCCGCATCCCAGAGGACCGCCCCGCAGAGGCGACGACCACCGCCCCCCCGCCCCACCCCCGACCGCGGCAATCTCACCGTGGGCGCGGCGAAGGCGGGCGCCCTCCTCGACCGTCAGCTCACCCTCGCCCGCACCCGGGCCCACTCCACCGCCCTCCAGGCCCTCGGTTCCTCCCGCTTCCACGCCGTCGCGGACAAGGTCGCCGTCCTGGCCAGCGAGGTCCCCCTCGCGCCGCATGCCGCCACCACCGACCCGCGCCCCCTCGCCACCGCGGCCGAGGAGCGGCTCACGGACGCGGTGGCCGCGCTGCCCCTGGTGACCGCGGGCCATCCGTACAACGCTGAGGCGCTGATCCACGGCCTGTCCCCGGACCCCGCCCCGCACCCGCAGGACGCGCCCTGGCACCAGGTCCGGCTCCTGCTGCGGCTGCACCGGTACGCCCTGGAGGTCCTGCACGGGAGCGACGCCCCGCTGGACGTCCGGCTGCTCTCGGCGGGCCAGGCCCTCGACCGTCACCGCGACGCCTCGGAGGCGGCGGCCGCGGCGGCCCAGGCGGCCCGTACGCCACGCATCGCCCCGGCGACGGCCTACGCGCTCGGCGTGCTGCACGCGGACCAGCGGCACGAGGTGGAGGCGGCCCGTTACGCGTTCCAGCGTTCGTGGCAGAAGCAGACCATCGGCACGGGCACGTCGTAGCCCGCACGCCGGCGTTCGTATACGGCCCCACGGATAGGCGGTGACCGGTGAGCACTCCACACGGCACTCCACACGGCGGTCCCGGAGGCACTCCGCACGGCAGACCCGAAGGCAGTCCCGACGAGACCGTCGTCGGGGCTGCCGTCCGGGCAGCCGGCTGCGTCCTGTGGCGCCGGTCGCCGTCCGGCGGTGAGCTGGAGATATGCCTGGTCCACCGGCCGAAGTACGACGACTGGTCGCACCCCAAGGGCAAGCTCGAGCACGGCGAGGACTGGCTGGCATGCGCCGTCCGCGAGGTGGCCGAGGAGACGGGGTACGCGGCGCACCCGGGCCCCTACCTGCAGGCCGTCCGCTATGTCGTCCAGGACCGCCCCAAGGAGGTCCGCTACTGGGCGGCCGAGGCCGGGCCCGGCCGTTTCACCCCGAACGACGAGGTGGACCGGCTGCTCTGGCTGCCCCCGGCGGCCGCCCGCGAGCGCCTCACCCAGCCGAGGGACAGGGCCCTCGTGGACGCGCTGCTGACCGCTGCACACCTGACATAGTCCGGACTCCGGCCGGAATCACCCTGTGTCCTCGACGTGAGCGTTCCGTGACCTAACCACACCGCCTCCAGGGGTTCACCCCGCGTTCATTTAGGCCCATAGGCGGCTTCACCTGTTCTGCCTAATTTCGGCCTTACACGGTGCGGTGCGCGACTTCAGGGAAGCGCTCGTGCCGCCACAGTCTTCGCACGCCGCCGGATTCAGGACGGCGGCTATTGGAAGGATTTTCCTCAAGTGAAGCTTCAGCGCATGAACCGGCGGGCCCTCACCCTCGGTGCTCTCGCCGTCTCCGGCGCCCTGGCCCTCACGGCGTGCGGCTCCGACGACACCGGCTCCAAGAGCGGCGGCGGCAGCTCGGCCGCCGCCACGGGCGCCAGTGACATCAAGTGTGACGACGCCAAGGGCCAGCTCCTCGCCGACGGCTCCTCCGCGCAGAAGAACGCGATCGACGCCTGGGTCAAGAACTTCACCCAGGCCTGCAACGGGGTCCAGGTCAACTACAAGGGCTCCGGTTCCGGCGCCGGTATCACGGCCTTCACGCAGGGCACGGTCGCCTTCGCCGGCTCCGACTCCGCGCTGAAGCCGGAAGAGGTCACCGCCTCCAAGCAGGTCTGCTCCGGCGGCCAGGGCATCAACCTGCCGATGGTGGCCGGCCCGATCGCCGTCGCGTACAACCTGTCCGGTGTCGAGAACCTCGTCCTGGACGCGCCGACCATGGCGAAGATCTTCGACGGCAAGATCAAGAACTGGAACGACGCGGCCATCGCGAAGCTCAACCCCGACGCGAAGCTTCCCGACCTCCAGATCCAGCCGTACCACCGCTCGGACGAGTCCGGCACCACGGACAACTTCACCAAGTACCTGATCGCCGCCGCCCCGAACGACTGGAAGTACGAGGGCGGCAAGGCCTGGCAGGCCAAGGGCGGCCAGTCCGCGGCCGGTTCCTCCGGCGTGGCCCAGGGCGTCAAGCAGACCAACGGCGCCATCGGCTACATGGAGCTGTCGTACGCCAAGGACGGTCTCGGCACCGTCGCCCTGGACACGGGTGCCGCCGCCCCGGTCAAGGCCTCCTCCGACGGCGCCACCAAGGCCGTCGCGGCCGCCAAGGTCGTCGGCACGGGCAACGACCTGGCGCTGAAGCTCGACTACACCACCAAGGCCGAGGGCGCGTACCCGATCACCCTGGTGACGTACGAGATCGCCTGCGACAAGGGCAACAAGGCCGAGACCCTGCCGGCCACCAAGGCCTTCCTGCGGTACCTGGCCAGCGAGCAGGGCCAGGGCATCCTCTCGGGCATCGACTACGCGCCGATCCCCGACTCCATCATCACCAAGGTCCGCACCACCATCGAGGGCCTGAGCTGATCTGAAGGTGCGGTCCGGTGCACCGCCGCCAGGGGCCGCACGCACACCCGGCCCCGCCCGAGCCGCTCACCCACGAGCGGCTCCGCAGACCGGAGAACCCCAATGGACATATCGACACAGAAGACAGACCAAGCGCCTCCTCCCACCGTCCCGCCCACCCCGACCGAGCAGAAGCGCGCGGCGCGCGGCGCCACCCGACCCGGCGACCGGATCTTCCTCGGTCTCTCCCGCGGGTCGGGCATCCTGCTGCTCGCGATCATGGCCGCGATCGCGGGCTTCCTCGCGTACCGGGCGTCGCTGGCCATCAGCAAGGACGACGCGAACTTCCTCACCGCCTTCGAGTGGAACACCGGCCTGATCCCGCCGAAGTTCGGCATCGCCGTGCTCGCCTTCGGCACCGTGGTCTCCTCGGTGATCGCCATGGTCCTCGCGGTCCCGATCGCCGTGGCCATCGCGCTGTTCCTCACCCACTACGCCCCGCGCAGGCTGCGCAGCCCGATCTCGTACGTGATCGACCTGCTCGCCGCCGTACCGTCCATCGTGTACGGCCTGTGGGGCGCCCTGATCCTCGTACCGCAGATGGACGGCCTCTTCGGCTGGCTGGACGAATACCTGGGCTGGACCGGGATCTTCTCCTGGGACCAGGGCGCTCCGCGCTCGATGCTCACCGTCGGCATCCTCCTGGCGATCATGATCCTGCCGATCATCACCAACGTCAGCCGCGAGGTCTTCCGGCAGGTCCCGCAGATGCACGAGGAGGCCGCCCTGGCCCTCGGCGCCACGCGCTGGGAGGTCGTCCGGATGTCCGTGCTGCCGTTCGGCCGCTCCGGTGTGATCTCCGCGTCGATGCTCGGCCTCGGCCGGGCCCTCGGCGAGACGATGGCCGTCGCCACGGTCCTCTCCCCCGACTTCGACATCCACGCCAGCCTGCTCAACCCGGGCGGCGGCACCTTCGCCCAGAACATCGCCAGCAAGTTCAACGAGGCGTCGGAATTCGGCCGGGACGCGCTCATCGCCTCCGGTCTGGTCCTGTTCGTCATCACCCTGCTGGTCAACGGCGCGGCCCGCGCGATCATCGCCCGCCGCAGTGAGTACTCGGGGGCCAACGCATGAGCCACGCCGTCGTCAACGACAAGCGCCCCAGCACCCTGCGCGGCGCCAGCCTGCCGAAGTGGTCCCCCTGGGCCATCGCGGCCGGTTCGATCGCCCTGGCCGTGGGCATCGGCCTGGCCGCGGGCCTCGACAGCCGCGCCCAGTGGGGCCTGATCGCCGGCCTCGTCTTCCTGCTCGCCACCTTCGGCATCGCCGCCCGCGTCGAGGGCCGCCGCCAGGCCAAGGACCGCATCGCCACCGCCCTCGTCTGGGTCGCCTTCCTGATCGCCATCGTGCCGCTCGCCTCGCTGATCTGGGCGACCGTGCAGCGCGGCACGAAGGTCCTGGACGTCTACTTCCTGACCCACTCCATGGGCGTCGTCGCCGACTCCGAGACCGGCGGCGGCATCTACCACGCCATCATCGGCAGCCTGGAGCAGGTCGGCCTCGCCACCCTGATCGGCGCCCCGATCGGCATCCTCACCGCGATCTACCTGGTGGAGTACGGGCGCGGGAACCTCGCGCGCGCCGTCACCTTCTTCGTGGACGTCATGACGGGCATCCCGTCGATCGTCGCGGGCCTGTTCATCCTCAGCCTCATGCTGATGTTCGACATGCAGCCCTTCGGCTTCGCGGGCTCGCTGGCGCTGGCCATCCTGATGATGCCGGTCGTCGTACGCTCTACGGAGGAGATGCTCAAGCTCGTCCCCAACGAGCTGCGCGAGGCCTCCCTCGCACTGGGCATCCCCAAGTGGCGCACGATCCTGAAGGTGGTCGTCCCGACCTCCATCGGCGGCATCATCACCGGCGTCATGCTGGCCGTCGCCCGCATCGCGGGTGAGACCGCTCCCGTCCTGCTCCTCGTCTTCGGCAACCCGTTCATCAACACGAACCCGTTCGAGGGCGCGCAGGCGTCCCTGCCGCTGTACATCTACCAGCAGTACTCGCAGAGCGCGGGTTCGCAGGCGGCGTACGACCGTGCCTGGGCGGCTTCGCTCACGCTGATCGCCTTCGTGATGATCCTCAACATGGTGGCCCGCGGCATCGCCCGCTGGAAGGCCCCGAAGACCGTCGCTGACGGCGACCCCACAGCGACCGACTCCGGAAGTGAAGTAGAAGACATGGCCAAGCGAATCGACGTAAGCGGACTGACCGCGTACTACGGCTCCCACAAGGCGATCGAGGACATCTCGATGACCGTCGAGCCGCGCTCGGTGACGGCGTTCATCGGCCCGTCCGGCTGCGGCAAGTCGACGTTCCTGCGCACGCTGAACCGCATGCACGAGGTCACCTCCGGTGGCCGCGTCGAGGGCAAGGTGCTCCTCGACGACGAGGACCTGTACGGCCACGGCATCGACCCGGTGTCCGTGCGGCGCGAGGTCGGCATGGTGTTCCAGCGCCCGAACCCCTTCCCCACGATGTCGATCTTCGACAACGTGGCGGCGGGCCTGCGGCTGAACGGCAGCTACAAGAAGAACGAGCTGCAGGACGTCGTGGAGAAGTCCCTCAAGGGCGCGAACCTCTGGAACGAGGTGAAGGACCGCCTGAACAAGCCGGGCTCGGGCCTCTCCGGCGGCCAGCAGCAGCGTCTGTGCATCGCGCGGGCGATCGCGGTGGAGCCGAACGTCCTGCTGATGGACGAGCCCTGCTCCGCGCTCGACCCGATCTCCACCCTCGCCATCGAGGACCTGATCGGCGAGCTGAAGGAACGCTTCACGATCGTCATCGTGACGCACAACATGCAGCAGGCGGCGCGGGTCTCCGACCGCACGGCCTTCTTCAACCTGTCGGCCGTCGGCCAGCCCGGCCGGCTGATCGAGATCGACGACACGGAGCGCATCTTCTCCAACCCGTCGGTCCAGGCCACCGAGGACTACATCTCGGGCCGCTTCGGCTAGACCGCCCAGACCCCTCGCGGTGCTGCATGGCGGTGCCACCGCGAGGACGCAGAAGAGCCCGCCCCCCGGCTCCCGGGGGGCGGGCTCGCGCGTTGTGGGGGGGGCAGACGTCGCCGTCCGCCCGCAGGACGCAAGCGCCCTCTACAGAAACACCAGCCTGACGACCCAGAAGGCGCAGGCCGCGACGACCGCCGCCGCCGGCATGGTGATGAACCACCCGAGCACGATGTTCTTGGCGACACCCCACCGCACGGCGTTGATCCGCTTGGTCGCGCCCACACCCATGATCGCCGAGGTGATGACGTGCGTCGTCGAGATCGGCGCCTTGAAGAGGAACGCGGAGATGAACATGATCGAGGCGCCGGTCGTCTCGGCCGCGAAGCCCTGCGGCGGGTCCAACTCGATGATCTTGCGGCCGAGCGTGCGCATGATGCGCCAGCCGCCCGCGTAGGTGCCCAGCGACAGCATCACGGCGCACACGATCTTCACCCACACCGGGATCGGGTCGCCGTAGTCCTCGACATCGGCGATGACCAGCGCCATCACCACGATGCCCATCGTCTTCTGCGCGTCCTGGAGACCATGGCCGAGCGCCATACCGGCCGCCGACACCGTCTGCGCGATACGGAAGCCCCGCTTGGCCTTGTGCGGATTGGCACGCCGGAAGATCCACATGATGGCCGTCATCACCAGGTAGCCGGCCAGCAGACCGACCACCGGTGACACGAACATCGGGATGACGACCTTCTCCAGCACCCCGTCCCAGTGGACCTGCGTCCCGCCGGCCAGCGCCGCGCCCACCATGCCGCCGAACAGCGCGTGCGAGGACGAGGACGGCAGGCCGAAGTACCAGGTGACGAGGTTCCAGGTGATCGCGCCGACCAGCGCCGCGAAGAGGATCCCCATCCCCTGCGATCCCTCGGGCGTCTCGATCAGCCCCTCGCTGACGGTCTTGGCGACCCCGGAGCCGAGGAAGGCACCGGCGAGGTTCATCACCGCGGCCATCGCCAGCGCCGCCCGCGGCGTCAGCGCCCGCGTCGACACGGACGTCGCGATCGCGTTCGCCGAGTCGTGGAAGCCGTTCGTGTACGTGAAGAAGAGCGCGACCGCGATGGTCGCGACCAGAGCGAAGGTGTCCATGAAGAGGTCAGGACTCCTTGACCGCGATGGTCTCCACGGTGTTCGCCACGTGCTCGAACGCGTCCGCGGCCTCCTCCAGCACGTCCACGATCTGCTTGAGCTTCAGCACCTCGATCGCTTCGTACTTGCCGTTGAAGAGGTGGGCGAGCAGCTTGCGGTGGATCTGGTCGGCCTGGTTCTCCAGCCGGTTGACCTCGATCCAGTACTCGGTGAGGTTGGACATGGTCCGCAGGTTCGGCATGGCCTCGGCGGTCAGCTCGGCCGCCCGCGCCAGCACCTCGATCTGCTGCTCGACGCCCTTGGGCAGTTCCTCGACGTTGTAGAGGACGACGAGGTCGACGGCCTCCTCCATGAAGTCCATGATGTCGTCGAGGGACGACGCGAGGTTGTAGATGTCCTCGCGGTCGAACGGCGTGATGAAGGAGGAGTTCAGCTGGTGGAAGATCGCGTGCGTGGCGTCGTCACCGGCGTGTTCCGCGGCCCTCATACGCTCTGCGATCTCAGCCCGGCCGGCGGTGTCCGCCCCGAGCAGTTCCATGAGGAGTTTCGAGCCCGTGACGATGTTGTCCGCGGACGCGGCGAACATGTCGTAGAAGCTCGTCTCCCTGGGGGTCAGACGAAAGCGCACGTGGGGTCCTCAGGATGCATCGGTTTCGGTCAGGCTGATGCTAGGCGCATCATCCGGCCACGGCTAATGGGCCGCCCACCAGTGTCGCCCATCAAATGCGGCGACCGGCAGCGGGGCCGCCCGGTGGTCCAGTCCACAGGCCGCCGACAGCGGCGGCCACAGGCCCTATACCCGGCAAAGTTCGGTACGATATACCCAGTAGGGGTATATGTCTGGAGGACAACGATGACGACCACCGAGGCCGGGGCGGCCACCGAAGAGGTCGTGACCGACCACGACCGCGGTGTGCACGGCTACCACAAGCAGAAGGACGAGCACCTCAAGCGCCTGCGCCGCATCGAGGGGCAGATCCGGGGCCTCCAGCGCATGGTCGAGGAGGACACCTACTGCATCGACATACTCACCCAGGTGTCCGCCTCCACCAAGGCGCTGCAGTCCTTCGCGCTTCAACTGCTGGAGGAGCACCTGCGCCACTGCGTCGCCGACGCGGCCGTCAAGGGCGGCGACGAGATCGACGCGAAGGTGGAGGAGGCCACGAAGGCCATCGGCCGCCTGCTGCGGACCTGACCTGCCGCATCGACGGGAGACCGTCGGGAGTGGGCCCGCCCGTCATCGGACGGGCGGCCGTCGGCGGAAGCCCGTCCTCATCCGGCAGGAGACCGTCGGGAAGGCCCGGCCGTCATCCGACGGGAGACCGTCGGCAGAAGGCCCGCCCGTCATCCGGCGCGGGCCTCGCGCTCCTCGGCCACCCTCAGCACCTCGTCGATGCTCTCCAGGCTGAGCCGGTCCTCTGCGGCGGAGGCCGCGATGATCAGCTCCCCGCACAGTTCGATCTCGGCGAGGGCCACGTGGTCCTGAACCGCCGTACCGCCGACCGGAGCCACGCGCATCACCTCGTCCCTGCCGTCACCGACTTCCTAGAGTAGGGAGCGGCGTACAGACCGCGCATGGCACGGACGGGCTAGTCCTCATACCGGTTTCCATGGCCGAATCCAGCCCCCACCACACCATCACGACCCGGTCGCTCCTCCGCGCCACCCCGGTTCACTCCTCGGCGATCCGCCCGGCGTAGATGTCCGCCGACGCCGGCAGCCGTACGTCGACGGGGAGCCCGAAGTCGTACAGCAGCGTCGTCGAGGCGACCGCGACGGCCTCCTTCTGCCGGCCGTTGACGAAGCTGAACCGGTGCCGGACCTTGCGGATGCGCCCCTCGTCGTCGAGGTAGACGTCGAACGGGACCTGGGCCGTGGCGAACCCTTTCGCCGCCGCGCCCAGCGCGTCCCGGCCCCCCGCCGAGGCGCCCTTCGCGGCCACGGCGAGGTCGGCGGTGCCGCGGTAGTGCCGCACCTCGGTCCCCGCCAACTCGCTCCGGCCCACATAGGTGGCGCTCCGCGTCCCGCGCAGCACCTCGGCCGCGGCGTACGGATCGGTGGCGCCGCCGGTCACCAGGTTCCCGTCGGACAGCGTCGCCGTGTCCACCCGCACCCATTTGTCGGCGGGCACGCCCGCCCCCCGGTTCTTCATGAACAGCGCCCCGGGCGCGAGGAGTTCCATGATGGGCCGGTGCTCGGTGGTCCCGGCCGGATCCTGCGGGAGCACCACCTTCAACCGCCCGAGCTGCCGGCGGTAGTCGTAGACGCCCTCGCCGCGGATCGTCACGCGGGTCCCGCCGGTGGCCATCTCCATCGACGTCCGGGCCTTCGAACTGCCCGCCGCCACCAGCGCGTCGGCCGCCCGGCGCAGCGTCTCGACCGGGTCGGCGGCCCGGTCGTCCGCGGCCCCGACCTCGACCCCGGGACCGGCGCACCCGGCGGCACCCGCACAGACCCCGGCCACCAGCCCCGCGACGACCGCCGTGCCCCACCACCGCTGCTGCCGCTGAGCCATCGCTGTCTACCCCCAGCCGGTTCGTCCGTGACGGGCGCCCTGTCGTTCCCGATAACGACGGGTGGGCGGCCCCCGTCACGCGTGGCGGAAGGCTTGCAGTGGGCATACGAGTCGTTCGTGCCGGAGCTGGGTACCGTTGACACCGTGACTCAGCAGGACCGTTCGGCCTCCTCCCCCGGCGACGGGGCAGCCCACACCACCACGACCGTCGAACACGGCCCCTTCTGCCTGGCCCGCTGCACCTGCGGCTGGCGCGGCCCGGCACGCAGGGCGAGAAGCCTGGCCAGAGCGGACGCCGCGGGCCACACCCACGACTGACCCCGTTCCGTTCCCCCCTCACGGGAACCCCCGGGCCGACGGCCCCGTCTCGTTCCGTGAAGCCGACGGAAGGCACAGGGCGGTCAGACATGCAACGGCGTACGTTCATCGCAGGCGGCACGGCCGCGGTCGCGGCAGTCGCGACGGCCGCGTGCCGGTCGGACGGCAGCGGCGGCTCCTCCGCGACCGCATCCGCGGGCCCGGGCGCCTCCGGAACCGCGGACGGCAAGATCCCGCTGCGGACCACGGGCGCCGCGGCCGCCGCGAACTGGGCCGCCCTGGGCCGCTCCCTCGACGGCCCCCTCATCCGCCCCGGCGACGCCTCCTGGACGGCGGCCCGGCAGTTGTACAACACCCGCTTCGACACCCTGCGCCCGGCCGCGGTCGCCTACGTCGCCCACACCGACGACATCCGTACGGCCCTGGCGTACGCCCGCGCCCACGGCACCAAGGTCGCCATCCGCAACGGCGGCCACTCCTACGGCGGCTGGTCCTCGGGCGATGGCCGGCTGATCCTCGACGTCTCCCGGCTGAACCGGGTTCGCGCGAGCGGCACCTCCGCCGTCGTCGGCGCCGGCGCCAAACTGATCGACGTCTACCGTGCGCTCGCCGCCAAGGGCGTGACGATCCCGGCCGGCTCCTGCCCCACGGTCGGCGTCTCCGGCCTGGTCCTGGGCGGCGGCCACGGCGTGGTCTCCCGCGCGTACGGCCTGACCTGCGACAGCCTCACGCGGGCGACGATCGTCACCGCGGACGGCAAGCAGCTCACCGCCGACGCCACACAGCACAAGGACCTGTTCTGGGCGCTGCGCGGAGCCGGCAACGGCAACTTCGGCGTCGTCACGGAACTCCACTTCACCACCCACCCCGCCCCCCAGGCGGTGACCGGCCGGCTCTCCTGGCCATGGTCGAGGGCCGCGGCCGTGGTGAAGGCCTGGCAGGAATGGGGCCCCACCCAGCCGGACGAGATCTGGTCCGCCCTCCACCTGACGAGCACGCCCGGCGGCACCCCGAAGATCTCCGTCTCCGCCTTCAGCATCGGCACCTACGGCCGGCTCCAGAACGCCGTCGACCGCCTCGCGGACCGCGTGGGCGCCCCGGCGACGAGCGTGTCACTGCGCCGCCGGTCCTACGAGGACGCCATGGAGATCTACGCCGGCTGCTCGTCCTTCGCCACCGACGCCCAGTGCCATCTGCCCGGCTCGACCCCCGGCCGCTCCCCACGAGGCGCACTGGGCCGCGAGACGTACGCGGCCCGCTCCGACTTCTTCGACCGCTCCCTCTCGCCGGCCGGCATCCGGACCCTGCTCCAGCAGATGGGGACCGTCCGCGGCGGCTCGGGCAGCATCGCGCTCACCGCCCTCGGCGGCGCGGTCAACCGCGTCTCCCACACGGCCACGGCCTTCGTCCACCGCCGCTCCCGGATGCTGGCCCAGTACCTCGTGTCCTGGCGAGCGGGCACCACGGGCACGTCAGCGCAGTCCTGGCTGACGACGGCCCACCACTCCATGACCCCGCACGCCTCGGGGGCCGCCTACCAGAACTACGCCGACCCCACCCTCCCCACCTGGAAAAAGGCGTACTACGGCCCGGCGCTCCCGCACCTGACCCAGGTGAAGCACCGGTACGACCCCACCGACTTCTTCACCTACGCACAGTCCCTGTAGCCCTGTCCCACCGGCCCCCGGGCCCAGCTCAACCCCCAGGCGCAGGGCCGTACGAACCCTAGGCGGCCAGGTCCCGCTCCTCAGCGGAGGCCGACTCCACCCGAGCCCCCGACACCACCGTGTCCGCGTCCCGACCGCCCGCCCGAGCGGAGCGCCCCCGCACGGCCCACCCCGCCCAACCCGACCCCTCGACCGCCTTCATCACAGGGGTGAGCAGCATCGAAGCGACCGGCGACAACAGCAACGCCACAGCCGTGCCGAGCGCGAACCCCCCGACCACGTCGGTCGGATAGTGCACTCCCATGTACACCCGGCAGAACCCTTCCAGCAGCCCCAGCCCGATCCCCACGAGCCCGAACCTCCGGTTGGCGACGAACAGCGCGACCCCCATCGCCATGGTGATGGTCGCGTGGTCGCTCACGAAGGAGTAGTCGGTCTTGCCGGAGACGAGGACCTCGAGCCCCTGGTGGTCGAGGAAGGGCCGGGGCCGCTCCACGAACCCCCGTATCGGCACGTTCACCAGCACCGCGAGTCCGGCGGCCAACGGCGCCCACACCAGCGCGGCCACGGCCGAGGCGGCCTCCTCGGCCGACGCGGGCCGCCGCCGTACAGTCCACCAGCACCAGACCACGAGCAGCACCATCGCCAGCAGCAGCCCGTACTCGCCGACGAACTCGACGGTCCGGTCCAGCCAGTGCGGGGCGTCCTTCGCGAGGCCGTTGATGTCATAGAGCAGGTCGACGTCGGGGTTCGACCCGGATGCGGCGAGTCCAGCCATGGTGCTGCGGCCCCTTCGTCGTTGCTGCCCGGCGTGCCTCACGCACGCCGCTCGTCCCCACACCCCCGTGGTCGTAGATCCGCGCGTTGCCCGGCTACGTCAACAGGAACGCATGACTCCCGTTGATACGTTCCACTCTCCACCGAATGATCACGCAGACGTTATCGAAGAGAGATACATCACCGCAGCTCAGCGGGCCGGTTGCCGTCCGGTTCAGACACCCGTGGGGAGCGCTTTCGCGCCATCTTCGGTGACCCGCGTGGCACCGAAGTACTTGCGGGTGTCGATCGGGTCGAACCGGATGACGGCCCCCGTACGGGGCGCGTCGATCATGTACCCGCCGCCGACGTAGATGCCGACGTGGTCGATGGCCCGGGAGTTGTTGGGATCGGTCGAGAAGAACACCAGGTCGCCCGGCAGCAGCTGGTCCCGTGAGGGGTGCGGCCCGGCGTTGTACTGATCGTTGGCGACCCGGGGCAGGGTGATCCCGACACTCTCGTAGGCCGCCTTGGTCAACCCCGAACAGTCGAAGCGTCCGCCCTGCTCAGGCGTGCCGTTGCCACCCCACAGATACGGCGTCCCCAGCTTCTTCTGCGCGAAGTAGATGGCCCCGGCGGCCTGCTCGGACGGATCGACCCGGGTGACGGGCGCGGCGAAGCTCTTCGCCAGCGTGGTGATCGTCTTCACGTAGTTCTGGGTCTCCCGGTACGGCGGCACACCCCCGTACTTGATGACCGCGTAGGCCCCCGCGTTGTACGACGCGAGCATGTTGTGGGTGGGGTCGCCGGGCACCTTCTTGACGTACGAGGCCAGCTCGCAGTCGTACGTCGCGGCCGACGGAATCGCGTCATTCGGATCCCAGACGTCACGGTCGCCGTCCCCGTCGCCGTCGATGCCGTGCGTCGCCCAGGTGCCGGGGATGAATTGCGCTATTCCCTGGGCTTTCGCCGGACTCTTGGCATTCGGGTTGAATCCGCTCTCCTGGTAGAGCTGGGCGGCGAGCAGCGCGGGGTCGATCGCGGCGCAGAGGTTTCCCCACTTCTGCACGAGCGCCTGGTACGCGGCCGGCACGGCGCCCTTGGCCAGCCCGACGCTCCTGCCGCCGACACCGTTGGTGAGGTTCCCGGCGATGATGTACACGCCGATGACGAGCAGCATCACGAAGCTGAGCCCCGCCGCAGTCGCGGCACCCGCCAGGATCCATGCCTTACGCACCGTCAACCGCCCCTCGCCCACGCGGATTACCGCCCGCGTCAGTCTATGAGCTTCCCCCGCCGAAGCCCGTACAACCGACGCGCTCCGCACGAGCCGCCCCGGTCGGCCCCTGTCTCGTCGTCACCCGGGCGAACACCGGGGCGGACGCTCGGGTCGAGCCGATCGCCCGCTTCTGCCGCGCACGTCAAGGGCAGCCCTGGCGTGCGCCAAGCGCTGCCCATCGATCGGCCCTGAATTCCCCATCCCCGTCCATGATCGGGCAACGCCCGCACCAGACCCGGAACTCGCGCATACGTTCCCCTCCGTGATCCCTGACGTTGACGACACCCCCCCTCCCGAC
>NZ_MPOH02000011.1:1113172-1156050 GCF_001896135.2 Streptomyces phaeoluteigriseus | reverse complement strand
GTGGGGGGTGGGCGGCGGTCACTGGGCGGTGAGCGGTGGGGTGAGGCCGCGTAGTGGGGCGAGGTCGGTGGTGGGGCGAGGGGGCGAAAAAATTCGGGTGCCGAATCGTGAACCGATCGGCGGGGCTCGTCCGATGAGGGGATGTGAGCGAAACGAGAAGCGACGGGGAGCTGCTGCGGGCCATCGCGGCAGACGGGGACCGTCACGCCTTCGAGGAGCTGTACCGGCGATACGCGCCGTGGCTGACCGCGCGCATGCGCAGCCGCTGCGCCGACGCCGCGATAGTCGACGACGTCGTCCAGGACACGTTCCTCGCGGTGTGGCGCGGTACCGCCCGCTTCCGTGCGGAGGGCCACTCCGAGGACGCGGCCGGCTGGCTGTGGCGCATCGGTTCCCGTCGCCTCGTCGACGCCGTGCGCGGTGACGGGGCACGGGGGCGGCTGCGCCAGGCGCTGGCCCGGCTGCGCCATCGCGACGAGGCCTCGGCGGAGGAGCGGGTGCTCGCGGGAGTGGAGCACGGGGACCTCGCCGGTGCCCTCACCCGCCTCTCACCGGAGTTGCGGGCGGTCCTCCAGGCCACCGTCATCGACGGACTCACCACCCGGGAGGCCGCCGTCCTGCTCGGCATCCCCCCGGGCACGGTCAAGACGCGGGCCCAGCGGGCCCGCAAGCAACTGCGGGAGGCGCTGGCATGAGGCGGTACGTGACGGAAGGGCGCCCGCGCGGATGCGTGGAGGCCGGCAGAGTGAAGGAGGTCCTGGCATGACGTGGCACGTGGCGGACGAGGACCTGCGGGCCTACGCGCGGGGCGAGTTGGCGGCCCCCCTGCTGTGGTCCGCCGACACGCACCTCACGGGGTGCGCCCAGTGCCGGTCGCGGCTCGCCGGGGCGGCCGACCCGGTCGCGCTGGACGAAGCCTGGGAGCGGCTGGACGCCGAGCTGGACGCGCCCCGGCCGAGCCTGGTCGAGCGGCTGCTGGTGCGGCTCGGTGTGGCCGACCACACCGCCCGGCTCCTGACGGCCACCCCGGTGCTGCGCCGGTCGTGGTTGCTGGCGGTGCTGTCCCTGCTGGTGATGACGGTCCTGGCCGTGCACCTGGTGGACCGGCCCGCGCTGTTCCTCGCCCTCGCCCCGCTCCTCCCGCTCGGCGGGGTCGCCCTGTCGTACGGGCCGGCCCTCGACCCGTCGTACGAGATGGCTGTCGTCGCCCCGATGCACGGCTTCCGGCTGCTGATGATCCGGACGGTCGCGGTGCTGACCGCGGGCCTCGCGTTCAACGGCCTTGCCACCCTCGCCCTGCCGGAGTACGGGCTGCTGGCCCTGACCTGGCTGCTGCCAGCGGTCGCCCTGACCGCGACCGGCCTGGCGCTGACCCCTCGGCTGGGTCCGGTCCTCGCGCCCGGCCTGGTGGGCGGCGCCTGGCTGACGCTGCTGGTGGTGGCGCAGTCACAGGCGCACTCCCACTCCACGCTCGTGCCCTTCACGGCGGCCGGGCAGTCGGCCGCGGCGGCCATAGCGGCTCTCGCCACCGTCCTGCTCTACCAGACCCGGGACCGTTTCGACACGCGTCCCGCGGGCGGCTTCGTGGACGGCGGCGCCGTATGACGCCCCCGCCCGCCAGCGCCCACCGACCGGAACCCCAGGAGCCCCGCATGACCACCCCGCCCACCACCGTGACGGCCACCGGCCTGTCCCTGCGCTACGGCGGCACCCACGCCCTGGACGGCGTCTCGCTGCGGCTGACGCGAGGCGTGACCGGCCTGCTCGGCCCCAACGGCGCCGGAAAGACCACCCTGTTGCGGGTGCTCGCCACAGCCGTACCGCCGGACCGGGGCGAGTTCACCGCCCTGGGCCACGACCCCGGTACCTCGGCCGGCCGCCTGGCCCTGCGCCGCGCGCTCGGCTATCTGCCGCAGACGCCCGGCTTCCACCCGGACTTCACGGCCTTCGCGTTCGTCGACTACGTGGCGATCCTGAAGGAACTGACCGACCGTGCGGCCCGGCACCGCGAGGTGCGGCGCGTGCTGGACGCCGTCGATCTCGCGGACGTGCGGGGCAAGCGGATCAAGCGGCTGTCCGGCGGCATGCGGCAGCGTGTCGCGCTGGCCGCCGCGCTCGTCGGCGACCCCGGCTTCCTCGTCCTGGACGAACCGACCGTCGGCCTCGACCCGGAACAGCGCATGCGCTTCCGCGGACTGATCGCCGAGGCCGGCGAGGGGCGCACGGTCCTGCTCTCCACCCACCAGACCGAGGACGTGGCGATGCTCTGCCACCGGGTCGTGGTCCTCGCCCAGGGCCGCGTCCGCTTCGAGGGAACCCCCGCCGAACTGACCGCACGCGCGGCCGGCCGCGTCTGGAGCAGCGCGGAGCGGGACCCGGCCGCCCTGGCCGGCTGGCGCACCGGCACCGGCACCTTCCGCAACGTCGGAGACCCGCCGGAGGGCGCCCACCTGCTCGAACCCACCCTGGAGGACGGCTATCTGCTCACCCTCGACAGCGAGAGCCGGACGGTGACCGCATGAGCGCCACGATCACGACAGTCACGGACTCCGCCCCCGGGCTCCCGGAGACCCAGGGCCCCGGCAGCCGCACCGGCGCCGTGCTCGCCCTGGCCCGCTTCGAGGCCCGCGAACTCCTCCTCCAGATCCCGGTACTGGTCTTCCTCCTCCTCTACGTCGGCTTCACCACCGCGCGGCTGACGTTCCAGGACGGCATGAGCGACTACCCCGTGCTCAACACGGTCGACCGCAACACGCAGACGGCCCCGCTGTTCCTCGCCGTCGCCCTGCTCGTCTGCAGCAACGCCGCCGCCCTGCGTTCGCGCAAGCACGGCACGGTCCAGCAGTTCGACGTCATGGCCATGGAGCCCTGGCGCCGCGTCCTCGCGCACGTGCTCTCCACGGTGCCGCTCGCGGTGCTCACCGCGGTCGTCGTCGCGGGCGAGTTCACCCGGGAGGCCCTGAAGCCCGGCGCGATCGGTCACGGTTCTGTCGGCGAGCTGGCCGTGGGACCCCTGGTCGTCCTGATGGCCGGCATCACCGGCGTCCTGCTGGCCCGGCTCGTGCCCATGCCCTTCGCGCCCATGCTCTTCGTGGTCGCCGCGTATCTGCTCATGGTCCTCGCCACCGACGTCTCCGAGTCGGACGAACCACAGGTCGGCTGGCTCTCCCCGATGGTCTTCTCCGGCATCTCCGGCGGCGACCCGGTCCCCAGCGACCTCCTCGGCCGTCCGGCCGCCTGGCATGCGCTCTATCTGCTGGGCCTGTGCGCCGCGCTGACCTGTGCGGCCCTGCTGCTGTCCGGCGGCCGCACCCGCGGCGTCAAGGCGGCGACCGCCCTCGCCCTCGCGGTCACCGCCGCCGGTGCGATCGGCCAGTTCACACGCGACACGGCGGCCCTGGAGGCGGCACGCAAGACGGCGTCCACGACCCCGCAGAAGGTCCAGTCGTGCACGGAGCACGACGGATCGACGTACTGCGCCTTCCCCGAGTGGAAGGGCGTGCGGGACGACTGGGCGGCGGTCGTCGAGCGGGTCCGGTCCGCGGCCGGCGGCAGCGCGACCGAGGCATCTGTGACGGTGCGTCAGCGCATCGACACCAGCGGCGGCATAGAGGTCGACTCCGCGCTGAACCCCTCCGCCACACCGGGCGTGGTGACCGTCGGCACCCGCTGGGGCGGCAACCGTGTCCCCGAGTTCGCGGTGGGAGCCGCCACCGTCCTCGTGGCGGGCACCGAGGACGCGACGACGCGGGCCATGTGCGACGCCCGCGCGGTGACCATCATGTGGCTGGTGCTGGGCACCGACCCCACGCCGATGGCCACGTTCCGGGACGTGCGGCTGGACGACAGCACCACCGGCTCCGGCCTTGTCCTCGCCCCCACCAACGGGCTGAGTCTGACGTCCCACCAGACGGCGGTCGTCGGCGAGCTGCTCGCCCGGCCCCGCGCGGAGATCACCGCCCTGGTCAAGAAGCACTGGTCGGAGCTGACGTCCGCGCGGACGTCGACGGCCGAGGCGGCGAAGCTGCTGGGCGTCGCGGTGCCGCAGGGGGTGGAGTCGTGCGACGAGTAGGAGACGCGGCCGGGGCTGAGGGCCCCGCATCCGGCCGCCCGACCCCCTCCCACAGCGACGGCCCGCCCCCCTCCTACGCCTACGGCCCTACCCGCTCCGACAGTCACGGCCCGACCGTCACCGCCGGCCGCGGCGTCACCCTCGCCACCGGTCGCGTCCCCACCCGCTGTACCCGAGCCCTGCTGCGGTCCCTCGCCCCGCCGGTGTGGCGGTCACTGCCCTGGGCGGCGTTGACCGCGGGCGGTGGCCTGGGCCTGCTGTTCGCGGCGAGTACACGGCTGCCGGACCAGGCACCGGGGGAGGAACTGGGACTGACGGTGCTGCGGGTGACCGCGTTGACCGGCGGGATCGGCCTGGCCTTCCTGCTCGACGACCCGGCCCGGCACACCACCGTCGCGAGCCCGCTCGGCCGTCCCTACCGAGCCGGCCTGCGCCTCGCGCTGGCGGCCCCGCTGCTGGCCCTGTGGTGGGCGGCGGCCCTGATTCTGCTGCCCGGACCGACCCGCCCGCCCCTCGTCCCGGTCACCCTGGAGGCCCTGGCGACGGCCACCTTCGCCATCGCCCTCGCGACCGCCGCCGTGCGCTTCACCGACGGCGCCGAGGTGGGCAAGCGAGCGGCGGCATGGCTCGGCGCGGCGGCCGCGGTGGCCGTGCTCGTCCCGGCGCGGTGGGGACTGCTGACGCTGCCGGCGGACCGCTGGTGGGAGGAGACCCACGTGAGATGGGCGTTGGTCCTGGCGGTGACGCTGGCGTCGACGGCGCTGTGCACGCCGGAGCCGCTGAGACGCCGGTCAGTGCGCCTGAGCCCGTCCGGGGGACTGTGAGGACGGGGCTGCGACCTCAGGTCTCCGTCCGGTACATCAGGTCCGTCTCGTAGGTGACGAACCCCAGACGCTCGTAGACCGACACCGCCGCCTTGTTGTCGGCGTCGACGTAGAGCATGGCGGTGGGCAGCGCCTGGGCCGCGAGGTGCCGCAGGCCGATCGTGGTGAGGGACTTGCCGAGGCCGCCGCCCTGCGCACCGGGGGCGACACCGAGGACGTACACCTCGCCGATCCCCTCCTCGGCGTGGACCTTCGTCCAGTGGAAGCCGATGAGCCGGTCCTCGCGGAAGGCGAGGAAGAAGCCGGCGGGGTCGAACCAGGGCTGGGCCTTGCGGTCGTCGAGGTCGCGCTGGGTGAGGGAGCCCTGTTCGGGGTGGTGGGCGAAGGCGGCGGCGTTGACGGCCAGCCAGGCCCCGTCGTCCTGACCGGGGACGAAGGTGCGGACGGTCACCCCCTCGGGGAACACCGGCTCGGGCAGGTCGAGGTCGGCCAACGGCCGCCGCATCTGGCGCAGTTCGCGGAACAGCGAAAGGCCCAGTACCTGGGCGAGGTGCCGGGCGGCGGAGTGGCCGCCGTGGGCCCACACCCGCAGCCGTTTGCCGGAGGCGGCGAGCAGGGCGGAGCCGAGTGCCCGGCCGTGCCCGTGCCCGCGGTGCGCGGGGTGGACGACCAGCTCGGCGGCCGGGGCCTCGACGGGGTCGGTGTCCTCCAGCTGGGCGTAGGCGACGAGTTCGTCGCCCGCGGAGAGCAGCAGATGGGAGACGCCCTCGCGGGGGCCACCCCGCAGTTGCAGCCGGCCCTGTTCGGACACCGCCTGCCGACCGTCGCTGTGGGCGGCCTCCGCGAGCAGGTCGAGGACGGCCTCGGTCTGTGCGGGGGAGAGCGCGGAGAGTTTCTCGATGGAACGGGAGCCGGGTGCCGATGCGGGGTCGTCGCTGGTCATGCGTACGAGGGTAAAGGGCGGGCTCCGCAAAGTGGCGGCATCGGGAGAGGGGAGGGGAAAGGCGACGGTGAGCCGTCCGCAAAGGGGGGCGGGGGAACCAGCGGCGACGGAGGCGGGGAGCCAGCGGCGATGGGGAGGGAGACCAGCGGCGAAGAGGAGGGAGACCAGCGGCGATGAGGACGGGGAACCAGTGCGATGAGGGCGGGGAACCAGTGGCGGCGGGGAGGGGAAGCGGGGGCGGGACGCGGAGCGGACGCCGAGTGGAAGCCAGGTGGAAGGCGACCATCAGCCACGCGGAAGCCAGGTGGAAGGCCACCGTCAGCCACGGGGAAGGCCCCCGGAAGGCAAAGGGAAACCAGGATGTAACCAGGAACCCCCTGTCGCGCTACGCGCGTTGACTCTAGGCTGCGGCCCGACGGGGCCACTGCCTCAGACGCCTCACGGGGCCTCCCCAGGCCCGAGGACGTCGACACCACAGCAGACACCACAGGGCAGACACCACAGGGGGGCGCATGCCAGCCACTTCCCACTCGCATCCGAGCCGCAGACGCCGTACGTACGGGCTGCTCGCGGCGGCCGCCGGTCTGGCCACCGCCGGAGCACTGGTCGCCGCGCTGCCGGCGGGTGCGCACGACAGCAACCACGGAAAGCCGCTGCCGAGCCGTTACCAGGACGTGCAGTTGCTGTCGTTCAACGACCTGCACGGCAACCTCGAGCCGCCGAGCGGTTCCTCCGGCCGGGTCACCGAGCTTCAGGCCGACGGCACGACGAAGACGATCGACGCGGGCGGCGTGGAGTACCTGGCCACGCACCTGCGCCAGGCGCGCGAGGGCAACAAGTACTCCATCACCGCGGCCGGCGGTGACATGGTCGGCGCCTCCCCGCTGATCTCCGGCCTGTTCCACGACGAGCCCACCATCGAGGCGCTCAACAAGCTGGACCTGGACGTCACCTCGGTGGGCAACCACGAGTTCGACGAGGGCGCCAAGGAGCTGGCCCGCCTGCAGAAGGGCGGCTGCCACCCGACGGACGGCTGCTACACGGACGAGGAGTTCGGCGGCGCCGACTTCCCGTACCTCGCGGCGAACGTCCTGGGCGAGAAGTCCGGGAAGCCGATCCTGAAGCCGTACTGGGTCTGGAAGAAGAAGGACGTCAAGGTCGGCTTCATCGGCGTGACCCTGGAGGACACGCCGGGCATCGTCTCCGCGGAGGGCGTCAAGGGCCTGAAGTTCAAGGACGAGGTCGAGACGATCAACAAGTACGCCAAGGAGCTGCAGCGCCAGGGCGTGAAGTCGATCGTGGCGCTGATCCACGAGGGCGGCCTGCCCGCCTCCACCTCGTACAACTACAACTGCGACTCGCCGGGCGCCGGGGACGGCATCTCCGGCCCGATCGTCGACATCGCGAAGAACATCTCGCCGTCGGTGGACGCCCTGGTCACGGGTCACACGCACGCGGCGTACGCCTGCACGATCAACGACCCGTCGGGCAAGCCGCGCACGGTGACCTCGGCGGCCTCCTTCGGCCGTCTGTACACGGACACCACGCTGACGTACGACCGCTTCACCGGTGACATCGCCCGTACGGCGGTGAAGTCGGCGAACCACGTGGTCACCCGGACCGTCCCCAAGGCGACGGACATGACCGAGCTGATCAGCAAGTGGAACACCCTCGCGGCGCCCATCGGCAACCGAGCGATCGGCCACATCTCCGCCGACGTCCCCAACACGGGCACCGAGTCCCCGATGGGCGACCTGATCGCGGACGCGCAGCTCTGGTACGGCAAGGAGCTGGACGCGGAGGCGGACCTCGCCCTGATGAACCCGGGTGGCGTGCGGGCCGGTCTGACCTACGCGGCCAAGGGCGCTGAGGGCGACGGCGTGGTCACCTACGCCGAGGGCTTCACCGTCCAGCCGTTCGCCAACACCGTGAACCTCCAGGACTTCACCGGCACCCAGCTGATCCAGGTGCTCAAGGAGCAGGTGAGCGGGTCGAACGCGAGCGCGCCGAAGATCCTCCAGCCGTCGGCGAACCTGACGTACACGCTGGACCTGACGAAGGCCGGCGCGGACCGTGTCGTCACGGACTCCATCAAGCTGAACGGCGCCGCCATCGACCCGTCCGCCACCTACCGCGTCGCGACGAACAGCTTCCTCGCGGGCGGCGGCGACGGCTTCACCACCCTGGGCCAGGGCACGAACGACCTCGTCGGCCTCGACGACCTGACCGCCCTGGAGCAGTACCTGCTGGCCAACTCCTCGGCCACCGCCCCGATCGCGCCGCCGGTGACGAACCGGATCACGATCGTGCAGTAACCCTCGGGATCCTCGGGACTCTCGGAGCCCGGGGACCCTGGGGGCCTTGGAGGTCATCCCACCGCAGAGGCGGCCGCGTCACCGACGCGGCCGCCTCTGCGCGTTTGCGAGCGGGCAACTCCCTGCGTATGCGCACGCGTGATCAAGGCCCTTGCGCGTACTAAAACCTGTGTAAGCCCCCACTTGGTTCCCCGCGCCGCCTGAAAATACGTCTCAGCTCCAATTAATGCAGGTCTAAGCGGAATTGGCTTTTTCCGGCTCTCGTGTCCCGTAGTGTTTTCCATGTCGAAAGCGAACGACACAGAAGCAAACAACGCGAAGGAGAGCCCGATGAGCTTCCACAAGATTTCCCCGGCCAAGAAGACCCGCAAGGCCGCCCCGGCGCCCAAGAAGAAGGCCGCGAAGAAGGTCACTCCGAAGCGTCGCCCTGTCTCCGGCAAGGGCTGACGGGGCGGTCGGTAAGACCGTTTCCAAGGCGTACGCCTAAGTAAATCAAATCAATTCAAAGGTAATTGCAGCCGAAAGGAACGACCGTCATGAGCTTCCACAAGGTCACCCCCGTGAAGAAGACCCGCAAGGCCGCCCCGGCGCCCAAGAAGAAGGCCGCGAAGAAGGTCACCCCGAAGCGCCGCCCCGTCTCCAACAAGGGCTGAGACGCCAGGACGCCACGAGGCGGGGCCACCGGTGGGCGAGCACGACTCGCGCCGGGGGCCCCGCCTCGGCCATGTCCACCGTTCCGTACCGCATGACCGTCGTTCCGTACAGAAAGGGAGTGGTCGACCATGAGGGAAGTCCGTGAGGCCTTCCGCCGCTTCTGGCCGCTGACCCGCGGCGACCGCAGGTGGCTGCTGGCGATCATCGCCTGCGTGGTGGTGTCCGCGCTCGCCGAGACCGCCTCGATCCTGCTGTTCGCGGAGCTGACCGACAACGCCCTGGAGGCAGGCTCGCTCGACGCCTTCTGGGGCCCGGCCGGCGCCTGGCTGGCCGTGGCGGTGCTGGGTGCGCTGGTCGGCTACCTCGGCAACTCCCTCGCGACCTGGACCGCCGAGAGATTCGTCCTGCGTCTACGGGCAGGCGTCTTCCGGCACGTCCAGGACCTCCCCCCGCACTTCTTCCAGAGGCATCGCCAGGGAGACCTGGTCGAGCGCCTCACCGGGGACGTGGAGGCCATAGAACAGATGGTGGTGTCCGGCGTCGTGGGCACGGTGTCGGCCGCCTTCTCCGCCGTCTTCTACGCGGCCGCCGCCTTCTGGCTCCGCTGGGACCTGGCCCTCGTCACCTTCGTCCTCGCACCCCTCTTCCTCCTCGCCGCCCGCCGCTTCACCGGCCGCGTCAAGGAGGCCTCCCAGGACGAGCGGGTCGCCGACGGCGCGATCACGTCGGTGGTCGAGGAGTCCCTCGGAAACATCGTGCTGACCCAGGCGTACAACCGGCAGGGTGACGAGGCACAGCGCCTCGACCGCGAGGCCCGCGCGTGGATGAAGGCATCGGTGCGCGGCGCCCGGCTGAGCGAGATGTACGAGCAGTTCGTGGAAGTGGTCGAAACCCTCTGCGTGCTCACGGTCATCGGTCTGGGCGTCTGGGAGATCTCCGCCGGCCGCATGACCCTGGGCCAACTCCTCGCCTTCGCCGCCTTCATCGGCTACCTCTACCCCCCGGTCCGCAGCCTCGGCCAACTCGGCCTCACCCTCACCGCCGCGACCGCGGGCGCGCAACGCCTGAACGAGGTCCTCGACGCGGAGCCGTCGGTGAAGGACCCCGCCGCCCCGGTCCGAGCCTGGCCGGTCCAGGGCTGGGTCGGCTTCCACGGAGTGTCGTTCCGCTACCCGGGCGCGACCCGCCGATCACTCGACGAGGTGACCTTCACCGCGTCCCCCGGCGAACTGGTCCTCGTCACCGGCGCGAGCGGCGCCGGAAAGTCGACCCTGTCCAAACTCCTCACCCGCTTCTACGACCCCTCGGCAGGCGTGATCACCCTGGACGGCGTCCCGCTGGCCGACGTACCCCTGGCCTTCCTCCGCGAACAGGTGGCCCTCCTTCCCCAGGAGACCCTGATCCTCAACGGCACCATCCGCGAGAACATCGAGTGCGGACGCCCCGGCGCGACCGACGAGGACATCGAACGCGTCGCCCGTGCCGCCGCCGCGCACGCCTTCATCGCCGCGCTCCCCGAGGGCTACGACACCCGGATCGCCCCCGGCACGGCAGCCCTCTCCGGCGGCCAGCAGAAGCGCATCACCATCGCCCGCGCGATGCTCCGCGCCGCCCCGGTCCTGATCCTCGACGAACCCACAGCCGGCCTCGACGCCGTCGCCGCCCGCCAGATCATGAATCCCCTCCGCCGCCTGATGTCCCACCGCACCACCATCCTCATCACCCACGACCTCACCCTCGCCCCGGACGCCGACCACATCCTGGTCGTGGACGACGGCCGCCTGGCCGAGACAGGCACACACGCCGAACTGGCCGCGCGGGGCGGGCCGTACACGCGGCTGCTGGGTCCCGCGCAGGGGGCGCCGACGGGGAGGGCGGAGGACACGTTGGTGCTGCGGGTGTGAGGAAGGTCCGCAGAGCTCACCGGGACCGGTTCGAACCGGCTTGCGTCATCCACGGTCCCGGTTGTGCTCCTTCAGGAGGCACATTCACGTGTTGACGACGGGGAAGGTGACGCCGGTGAGTGTGCCGAGCGGCATGAATGTGGAGGGCCTTGCCTGCCCGGGAGGACACGCGGTGATCGTGGGCACGTCGGGCACGTCGGGTTCATCGGGCGTGGTGAACGCGACGCTGAGGGACACCGACGCCGGGGCGGCCGTCTCAGTGACCGGCGGTCGGGTCGATGCCGTGGCCGCCACCGGCTCCTCACTCCTGCTCGCCGTGGCGACGGGCGACGACAGCGAGATCGGGCGATGTCCAGGGAGGCTGTGACGCCCTTGACTTCGGCCCCGTGCCGCATCAGATGGCCCGTCCCGGCAGCCACACCGGTTCCGCTTCCGATTCGGCATGCGCCCGGTGTGGCTGATCCCGGGGAGAGGTCAGGAAGCCGACGGCGTCCAGTCGCCCAGCCAGTCCGTGACTTCCTGGTCGGCGGCCTGGGTGTCCGTCAGGTGGGGGCGGTTGCTGCTTGCGGTGCCCGCGCCCGCGCCGGTGTTGCGGTACTCGGCGAAGCGGTCGTCCTTCCAGGAGAAGCCGCCCATGTCCGACCACGGGGTGGACTTGATCGCGGCGCTGAGCGTGGTGTCGCGGACGGTGGCCTGCGGGTCGACGGTGGTGTCGCCGCCCGGGTGCCAGTTGCGGCCGAGGAAGAAGGAACCCGCGGTCACGTCACCGTTGATCGCGGACCGGTTGATGAGGATGCCCTTGCGGTTGGCCGGGGTGCTCGGCGCGGTGACGTACCCGGCCGAGGTGCCGTTCCACCGCTTCTTCAGCGTGATGACGGACTTGTCGACGACGACCGTCGCCCGCCCGAAGATGAAGTCGACGTTGCCGGTGATGTAGGAGTTGCTGATGTAGACGCGGCCGAGCTTGTCCTTGGCGGCGGTCTCCAGCTCCAGGGTGTCCTGGTCACCGTTGACGATCACACCGTCCAGGACGATCCTGTCGGCCTGCGTCAGCAGCGCGACCGCCTGGTTGGCGATGTCCTGGTGCTTGGACTCGTCGAAGTCGTTGGTGACGGTGAGGTTGCGGACCTGCGAGTCGTCCGACTGCACGGACATCGTGGCGCTGCCGGGCGTGCCGTACGTACCGGATCCGTCGGGCTTGGTCATGCCCGCCGCGTTCCCGTAGACGATGACGGTGTCCTTGCGGCTCGCGCCCGAGCCCTGGATGGTGACGTGCGGCTTGTTGGACGGGACCTTGACGACCTCGCGGTACGTCCCCGGCTTCACGGAGATGACGACGCGCGAGGGGTTGTTCGCCGGTACGGCGTTCACGGCGGCCTGCACGGTCCTGTACTGCCCGGAGCCGTCGGCGGCGACGGTGAGCGTCGTGGCGGCGGCGGCTTTGGTGGTGGCGGTCGTGGCCGCCGTCGTACCGATGGAACCGCGCGGGCCCACGCCCGACCTGAGGAGCGCGGGCACGTCGGCGGTCTTGTCGAGGGTGTAGGCGTAGAAGGACTTCGGGTCGAAGGCGGTGCCGCCGCTCTCGTTGCGCCCGCTCGTCCCGACGAAGGTGTTGCCCCTCTGGACGATCGTCGCGGTGCTGTCCCTGGTGACCGGGTTGTTCATGCCCTGGAAGTAGGAGTTCTCCAGGACCATCTTCGTCCCGCCGCGCGAGTAGTTGCCGTACGACGACTTGATCGTGGTGCCGGCCGCGTCCTCCAGGAAGTTGTTGTAGAGGTGGGCGTGGGCGGCGTTGTCCGTGGACGGGTTGCGCTGCTCCGTCTCGCGGAACCAGTTGTGGTGGATCGTGATGTCGGTGACGACGTTCGTGGTCCAGCCGATGCCGAACGTCTTGTTGTTGTCGCTCAGCTTGTTCCAGGACACGGTGACGTTGGTGCTGTCCTTGCGGACGTCGATGAGCCCGTCGGCCATGTGCCGCAGATCGTTGTGGTCGATCCAGACGTGATGCGCCCCGTCCATCTGGATCGCGTCGAAGTCGTGGTCCTTGTCGTTCCAGATCCCCTGGTACGCGTCCCGGATGGTCAGGTTCCGGATGATCACGTTGTGGACGCCGGGGCCGAGGAAGAACCCGCCGCCGACGATCTGTCCGGAGGTCCCGGAACCCACGATCGTCTTGTCGGAGGCGACCTTGATCTCCTTGCCGACCGGGTTCATGTCGATCGTCGCCGCCACGACGATGACGTACGGTTCGGCGGCCGTCGCGTACTTCTCCAGATCGGCGAGCGTCTTCACGGTGACGGTCCTGCCGTCCCGCCCGCCGTACGTCCCGTTCTGCCCGAGCGAGTCGACGGAGGCGAAACCGTCGGCGGTCGCGGTCGCCCAGGCGGGCGCCGCGGTGGCGGCGGACGCGCCGGCCTGCGCGTCCGCGCCGAACACTCCGAGGTCCGTGCCGTAGGCGAGGGTGCCGGCGGCCGTGAGGGCGAGGGGTACGCCCACCGCCACGGCGGTCCTGCGCCTGCGGTGCCGGGGCTTTCGACGGATGTCGGTCATGTGTGGGGTTCCGTTCCGTGGGAGGGGGACCACCCGGAAGAGGTGTGGGTCACCGGGTGGTCGCCGCCCACGGCGGAAAGGTTGCCGAACCACCGCCGTTCGCGGGGAGTACGGCCGCAATGTCCTACGGCAGCTCGGGCGGAGGGGTCGGCGCCCCCGGCAGCCGTACGGTCACCAGCGTGCCGTCGCCCTCCGCGCGGGCCACCGTGATCTCGCCGCCCGCCTGCTGGACCGTACGCGCGACGATCGACAGGCCGAGGCCCGAGCCGGGGAGGGCCTCGCGCTCGGGGAACGCCAGAACCGGTCGAAGACGTGCGGGAGTTCGTCCTCGGGGATGCCGGGGCCGTGGTCGCGGACGGTCAGGACACCGTCGGCGAGACCGACCTCGACGGAACCGCCCCGCGGGCTGAACTTCACCGCGTTGTCCAGGACGTTGACCACCGCCCGTTCCAGCGCGGCCGGCTCCGCCCGGACGTACCAGGGATCCAGTGCGGCCGTGATCGTCAGCTCCGGGCCGCGCAGCCGCGCCCTGCGCAGGGCCGACTCCACGGTGTCCTCCAGGGAGACCACCTGGACGCGCTCACCCCGCTGGGCGTCCGAGCGGGACAGTTCCTGCAAGTCGCCGATCAGCGCGGCCAGCTCGGTCATCTGGGCCTTCACCGACGCGAGGAGTGCCTTGCGGTCCGCCTCCGGGATGGGGCGGCCCGTCTCCTCGCTGCGGCTGAGCAGTTCGATGTTGGTGCGGAGGGAGGTGAGGGGAGTACGGAGTTCGTGACCCGCGTCCGCGATCAGCTGCTGTTGCAGGGCGCGGGAGTTGGCCAGGGAGGCCGTCATCGAGTTGAAGGAGCGGGAGAGGCGGGCCACCTCGTCCTCGGCGTCCTCCGCCACGGGGATGCGGATGCCCAGGTCGTCGGTGCGGGCCACGTGCTCGACGGCCTCGGTCAGCTTGTCCACGGGCCGCAGGCCCGCGCGGGCGACGGCCAGCCCCGCGGCACCGGCGCCGAGGACTCCGATCCCGGAGACGAGGAGGAGGATGAGGGCGAGTTCGTTGAGGGTCTTCTCGGTGCTCTTGAGGGGGGTGGCGAGGACCAGTGCCACCGGCCCGTCGGTGGTCTGCACGGGCAGTGTCAGCACCCGTACGGCCTCGCCGTTCTCGGCCGTGCTGTCGTAGAAGACGCCGTCGGCGGTGTCGTCCGCGTTCGCGATGACCTTCCGGTCGGTGGCGGAGACCTTCACCTTGCCCGCGGAGAACGAGTTGACGCAGACCGTGTCGTCTTCCGTCACCACCTGGAAGTAGCTGTTCCCCAAGAACGACTTGTTGGGTTGTGTGTCCTGCGGGCACGTCCTGAGAACGTTCTCGATCTGGTCCTCGAGCCTCGGCTGCGCCACCATCTTCTTCAGGTCGGCGTCGACCTGCTCGTACAACTTCCCCTGCACGATGAACCAGCACGTCACCGAGACCGCCGCCACCGCGAACGCCACCGCCGCGGCGACCAGCATCGACAGCCGGGCCCGGATCGGAAGGGTCCGCAACCGTCGTAGAGCCCTTTTCACTCCGCGCCGCCCTGCCGCAACACGTACCCCACGCCCCGCACGGTGTGCACGAGGCGCGGTTCGCCGCCTGCCTCCGTCTTGCGGCGCAGGTACATGACGTAGACGTCGAGGGAGTTGGACGAGGGCTCGAAGTCGAAGCCCCACACGGCCTTGAGGATCTGCTCGCGGGTGAGGACCTGGCGCGGGTGCGCGAGGAACATCTCCAGGAGGGTGAACTCGGTCCGGGTCAGCTCCACGGCCCGCCCGGCGCGGGTCACCTCACGGGTGGCGAGGTCCATGCGCAGGTCGGCGAAGGTGAGCGCCTCGTCGTCGGGGTCGGCGCCGGCCGCCGCGGCGTAGGAGCTGCGCCGCAGCAGGGCCCGTACGCGGGCGAACAGCTCGTCCAGTTCGAACGGCTTGACCAGGTAGTCGTCGGCGCCCGCGTCGAGCCCGGTGACGCGGTCGCGACGGTGTCGCGGGCGGTCAGCATGAGGATCGGGGTGGTGTCCCCGGCCCCGCGGATGCGGCGGGCGGCGGTGAGGCCGTCCATACGGGGCATCTGGATGTCGAGGACGACCAGGTCGGGCCGGTAGAGGGTCGCCTTCTCCAGGGCGTCCGCGCCGTCCACGGCGACCTCCGTGTCGTAGCCCTCGAAGGCGAGGCTGCGCTGGAGTGCTTCGCGCACCGCCGGCTCGTCGTCGACGATCAGGATGCGCTGGGTGTCACGGTCGCCTTCGGCGGGGCTCATGCGTGGATTCCTCAGGTGCGGTGGGGCGGCGGGGTGCTGCGGGCGGTCACGCTCTCAGCCTCGCATCGTAGTGAGCCGGCTCAGCGGCACCTTGCGACGGTGGGGGCGGGCGGCGCTGGTGCGCAGGCCCATCAGGTGCGGGGCGGCGACCTCGGGGGCCCGGGGCGGCGCCGTCGGGGCGTGCAGCTCGTACGCCACGTGGAGGGCCAGGGCGAGGTCGGCCGCGCCGACGCCGGTCACCGTGTGCGGAACCTGCTTGATCATGACGTACTCCCTGAGCGCTGGAAGGTGGTTCAGCTGTCGGAGCCGCCGGCCCGCAGGGTCGCGAGGTCGGCCTTGACGGTGTTGATCGGGATGGCGAAGCCGAGGCCGACGCTGCCGGCGGTGGAGGAGGTGGCGTCGGCGGCGGAGTACATCGCGGAGTTGATGCCGATGATGTTGCCGTTGGCGTCGATCAGGGCGCCGCCGGAGTTGCCGGGGTTGAGGGAGGCGTCCGTCTGGAGCGCCTTGTACGTCGTGGTGGACGAGCCGGTGTCGCCGTTGAACTCCTGGCCGCCGAACTCGAACGGCCAGTTTCCGCCCTGCTGCTGTTGCTGCCGGCCCTGGCTCTCGTCGGTCGAGACCGTCACGTCCCGGTCGAGGGCGGAGACGATGCCGCTGGTCACCGTGCCGGTCAGGCCCTCGGGGGAGCCGATCGCCACGACCGTGTCGCCCACCTCGACGCCGTCGGAGTTGCCGAGGGTGGCCGTCTTGAGGCCGGAGGCGTTCTCCAGCTTGATCAGCGCCAGGTCCTTCTTGCTGTCGGTGCCGACGACCTTGGCGGTGTACTCCTTGCCGTCGCTGGTCGACACCTTGATCGAGGAGGCGCCGGAGATGACGTGGTTGTTGGTGAGGATCTCGCCGTCACTCGTGATGATCACGCCGGAGCCGGTCGAGGAGCCGCTGCCGAGGGTGGCGTTGATCTCGACGACGCTCGGGCTGACGGCGGCGGCGATGCTGGCTACGTCACCGGTCTTGCTGGACGGGACCACGCTGGTCGTGGTGGAGGAGGCGACCACCTGGTTCTCGCCGGTCAGCTCCTGGATGCCGTAGGCGGTGCCGCCGCCGATCGCCGCGGCGACGATCGCCACGGCGGCGAGCAGCGCCGTCGGGCCGCGCCTGGCACGCTTCCTCGGGGGGAACGGGTGCCGGCTCGGCGGCCAGGCGGGTCAGGAGAGCGGTCCCGCCGCCGTTGCCGTCACCGGCGGTCGTGGTGCCCCAGGCGGCGCCGGGCTGGGCCGGCGTCCGCGGTACGGCGGTCGGCTCGGCGGGCTGCGGCGCGGCCGGCCGGTACGCCGGCGGGGGCGGCCACTCCGGGTTCACGGGGGCGGAAGCGTGCTGCGGGGCGCCCTGGTACGGGTTCTCGTGGTTCTCGTACTCGCCGCTGCGGCGGATGCTCTCGGTCATGGAACAGAGCTTTCCGCCCGACCATGAGAGCTGCCTGAGTGCTCCCTGAGAAGCCCGGCAGAACCTCGTACGCCCGATATGAAGATGCTTCCCGCACGGGACCGGCCGCTCTCAGAGAACCCTCATGCGACCTGGCCGGAGGCTCGTCCAGCGTGGCTGGAGGCCTCGTACGGGCTCACTCGCAGCCGCAGGAGCGGCGGACCACCAGCCGGGACGGGAACACCTTGAGCCGCTCGCGGCGCGAGCCCGCGACCCGCAGGCCGTCGTCGAGGACCAGGTCGACGGCCGAGCGGGCCATCGCCGAGCGGTCGGAGGCGACCGTGGTCAGCGGCGGGTCGGCGAGCGCGGCCTCCTTGATGTCGTCGAAGCCGGCCACCCCCAGTTCGCCCGGCACGTCGATGCGCAGCTCGCGGGCCGCCCGCAGGAGGCCGATCGCCTGGTCGTCGGTGGAGCAGAAGACGGCCGGCGGCCGGTCTGGGCCCGACAGCAGGTCGAGGCCCACCTTGTAGGCGTCGTAACGGTTGTAGGGGGCCTCGAAGAGCCGGCCCTCGGTGGGGATGCCGGCCTCGGTCATGGCCCGCCGCCAGCCCTCGACGTGGTCGGACACCGGGTCGCCGACGGAGGGCGTGTCCGCGGTGCCGCCCACACAGGCGACGTAGTCGTAGCCGTGCTCCAGGAGGTGGCGTACGGCGAGCTGGGCGCCGCCCAGGTCGTCGGTGACGACGGCGACGTCGTCGATGGCCTCGGGCCGCTCGTGCAGCAGCACCACGCGGGCGTCCCAGGCGTCGATCTCGGCTGCGGCGTTGTCGTTCAGCGCGTGGCTGACGAGGATCAGGCCGGACACCCGCATGCCCAGGAAGGCGCGCAGATAGTGGACCTCGCGCTCGCCGATGTAGTCGGAGTTGCCGACCAGCACCATTTTCCCGCGCTCGGAGGCGGCCTGTTCGACCGCGTGCGCCATCTCCCCGAAGAAGGGCTGGCGCGCGTCCGGCACGATCAGGCCTATGAGGTCGGTGCGCCGCGATGCCATCGCCTGGGCGACCCGGTCGGGGCGGTAACTCAGTTCCTTGATCGCTGCGAGAACACGCTCGCGCGTGGCCGGGGCAACCGGCCGGGGTCCGTTGTTGATGACATAGCTGACGACAGCGGTGGACGTCCCCGCCAGCCGTGCCACGTCATCCCTGGTTACCTTGGCCACGCGCGGAGTCTACGCGGATGGATCCGCCCTGGGCAGGGCGTCTCGCAGCTTCCCTGTGCGGGAGTGACGCCCGGCCTGAGCGGCGGCTATGCCTCCGCGGAGATCTCCTCGGCACCCACGGGTGGCGCGTTGTCCGCATCCTCCGTGTTTGCCCGGTCCGTCTTGGCCTTGGCCTCTTCGGCGGTACGGTCGATCTTCTCGGGAGTAACGAATCGATAACCGACGTTGCGGACGGTTCCGATCAGCGACTCGTGCTCCGGGCCGAGCTTGGCGCGCAGCCGTCGTACGTGCACGTCGACCGTCCGGGTGCCGCCGAAGTAGTCGTAGCCCCAGACCTCCTGGAGCAACTGGGCGCGGGTGAAGACACGGCCCGGGTGCTGCGCGAGGTACTTCAGGAGTTCGAACTCCTTGAAGGTGAGGTCGAGGACCCGGCCCTTGAGCTTCGCGGAGTAGGTCGCCTCGTCGACCGACAGGTCGCCGTTGCGGATCTCCATGGGGGAGTCGTCGTTGACGATCTGCTGCCGCCCCATCGCCAGCCGCAGCCGCGCCTCGACCTCCGCCGGTCCGGCGGTGTCGAGCAGGACGTCGTCGATGCCCCAGTCGGCGGTGACGGCGGCGAGGCCGCCCTCGGTGACGACCAGGATGAGCGGACAGCCGGGGCCGGTGGAGCGCAGCAGCTGGCACAGGCTGCGGACCTGCGGGAGGTCACGGCGTCCGTCGATCAGGATGACGTCGGCACCGGGGGTGTCGACGAGAGCGGGGCCTTCCGCCGGGGCCACCCGCACGTTGTGCAGCAGCAGGCCGAGCGCGGGCAGCACCTCCGTCGACGGCTGGAGGGCGTTGGTCAGGAGCAGCAGAGAACTCATACGTCTGGTTCCTCCTCGGTCCCTGCGAGGACGTTTGCGGCACTGCGGCACTGCTCTGCGCGTCCCGGGGCCCGTACACCTGCGGTTTCCCACTGCGTATACAACGCTTCCGAAAGCACAAAAGGACCCGGGGGCTACGCTGCCCGAGTCCTCTGCCCAGCAGAATAGCCCACATGAGCAACGGTCAGGCAGGTCATGTGGCATGTTCCACCGTTCGTCCGACCACTGAGACGGTCACGGGCAGACCATTGCGGACGTTTCTGCCCACGGCCGACGGTATTTCCATCGATTCCGTATACGACCCTGGTGCGGTCGTATACGACGCCTCCGCGCCACCCGCTCGTGACCTGGTGTTCGTCGTGGCCCATGGATTCACCGGCGACGTGGACCGCCCGCACATACGCCGGATCGCGTCGGCACTCGCCCGGCACGGGGCCGTCGTCACGTTCTCCTTCCGCGGGCACGGCCGTTCCGGCGGGCGCTCCACCGTCGGCGACCGCGAGGTCCTCGACCTGGACGCGGCCGTCGCCTGGGCCCGCCGGCTCGGGCACGCGCGCGTGGCCACGATCGGCTTCTCGATGGGCGGCTCGGTGGTGCTGCGGCACGCGGCCCTGCACACCGGCACGGTCGACGCGGTGGTCTCCGTCAGTGCCCCCGCCCGCTGGTACTACCGGGGTACGGCTCCGATGCGCCGGCTGCACTGGCTGGTCACCCGCCCCGCGGGCCGCGTGGTCGGCCGCTACGGCTTCCGCACCCGCATCCACCACCGTGAATGGAACCCGGTCCCGCTCTCCCCCGTGGAGGCGGTCCCGAGGATCGCGCCCACACCCCTGCTGCTGGTCCACGGCGACAGCGACGGCTACTTCCCCCTCGACCACCCCAGGATGCTGGCCGAGGCCGCGGGTGACCACGGCGAACTCTGGGTGGAGCACGGCATGGGTCACGCCGAGCACGCCGCCACCGACGACCTCCTGACGCGCATCGGTGCCTGGACGGCCGCACGGGCGGGCTAGCCTGAACCCTGTCGACCACCGCAGACGTGTCGACCACCGAAGCAGAAGTGACTGACCGACCGAACACCGACCGAGGGACGAGATGGCAAAGGTCACGGTGCGCTACTGGGCGGCCGCCAAGGCCGCGGCCGGCGTCGCCGAGGAGCCGCACGACGCGGCCACCCTCGCCGAGGCGCTCCAGGCCGCGCGGGAGCGACACCCCGGCGAACTCGTGCGTGTCCTGCAGCGATGCTCGTTCCTCGTCGACGGTGACCCCGTGGGCACCCGCGGACATGAGACGGTACGGCTGGCCGACGGCGGCACGGTCGAGGTGCTCCCGCCGTTCGCAGGAGGGTGAGATGACCGACCAGCCGTACGAGGGGCAGTACCCGCAGGGGTACGACCCGTATCAGCAGCAGCCCCCGCAGCAGCAGCCCCCGCAGCAGGACTGGCCCGCCCGGCAGCAGCCGTACGGGTACGAGGACCCGCAGGCCCACCTCCAGCACACCCAGCAGTGGCAGGGCCAGACCTGGGAGACCAGCGTCCAGCCGCCCGTCACGGCGGCGGACCCGGCGGAGACGGCGTACCTGCCGCCGCAGACGGGCGAGGCCCCGGCCTGGCAGCAGCAGGCACCCGCGTACCAGCAGCCTCGGTACCAGGAGCCCCGGTACCAGCAGGCTGAGCACCAGCAGCACGGGTCCGCGCAGCAGGGGCAGTACCAGGCGTCCTACGGGCAACAGGTTCCGTACGGGCGACAGGCCGGCCACGCCGCCGCTCCCGCCCCCGTCGCCCCCGAGGTGACGCCCGAGGCGATGCCCGAGGGCGAGGCCGGGGGGCCGGCCTACGGGCCGGCCACCATGGCCGGCAACGCGCGCATCACCGACGCCCAGCGGGCCCGTCTCGAAGGCCGTTCGCCGGTCATCGAACCCGGGATGCAGCCCGCCGCGCTCACCGCGCTCCTCGGCCTGCTCCTGTCCGGTACGGCGGCGATCGGCACGTACGCGCTGGTCGTGCCGCTCGTCGTGCTCCAGGCCGTCACGGCGGCCGGCTGGTTCCGGCTGAACGGCATGTGGCCGGCCCGGCAGGGCATCGCGCTGGCCTTCCTCGGCGCGCTGGTCTCCGACGTGGCGCTCCTCGTGGCCGGCCGGGAGAACGCGCCGGCCGCGATCCTGGGCAGCCTCGGCGTCTGGGTCCTGCTCTGCCTCGTCCTCCAGCTCCGCTCGCACGCCGACCCCGACGAGCGCATGTACGGCCTGATGGCGACGGTCACCTCGGCCGCGCTGGCGATCCTCGCCACCGGCCACCTCGGGGCCGACCCGGACGCGGTGACGGTCGGCGCCGCCGCGGTCGCCGTCGCCGTGCTGGCCCGCGCGCTGCCGCTGCCGACCCCCGCCTCGGTGGTCGTCGCGCTGCTCGCCGCGGCGGGTGCGGGCATCGCGGTCGGCGGGATGACCGGACTGGGCGCGAAGGGCGCGCTGCTCGGCGCGGGCGCGGCGGTCTGCGCGCTGATCGGCCACCGGGTGGCGAGCTACGACTACCCGTCGCGTTTCGTGCACTTCACGGCGGGCGTCGCCCTGCCGCTGGCCGCCGCGGCACCTGCGGTGTACGTGCTGGGACGGGCGCTCGGGTAAGAGGCGGACGGTCGCCTGTGTCACAGGTGATCGACAAACTCCGGCCACTCTCCGCGTCCGGAGTTACCGTGAGTGGTCATATGACTGTCCGACCATCCGGGTGGGGGAACAACCGCATGCGAGCGCTTCGAATACTGCTGGTCGTCGTCGTGGTCCTGGGCGGCCTGTTCGTGCTCGCCGACCGCCTCGCCGTGAACTTCGCCGAGGGCGAGGTCGCGGACAAGCTACGGGCGAACGAGGGCCTCGCGGCCACCCCGGACGTGTCGATCAAGGGCTTCCCGTTCCTGACCCAGGTCGTCGGCGGCGAGCTGGACGACGTCGAGGTCGGCATCGACGACTACGAGGCCGTGGCCGGTGCCGAGGGGCAGAAGATCCGCATCGACGACCTCGATGCGAACATGAGGGGCGTCGAGTTCTCCGGTGACTACAGCTCGGCCACCGCGGCCAGCGCCACCGGCACCGCGTCCATCAGCTACGCGGAGCTGTTGAAGACCGCCAAGTCCGAGCCGACCGAGGTCGGCCCGGCCTCGGCCCGGGTCATCGGTCTCTCCGACGGCGGCAACGGCAAGATCAAGGTCACCGTCGAGGTGAGCGTCGGCGGCGCCAAGCTGCCGCAGCCCGTCTCGGTGCTGAGCACGGTCACCGCCGAGGGCGACACGGTCCGGGTGCACGCCGACTCGCTGCCCAGCTTCGGCCCGTTCCAGGTCGCCGAGGACGAGGTGCGCGGCATCACCGACTTCGAGCAGAAGATCGACGACCTGCCCGGCGGCATCCAGCTCGACAAGGTCGAGGCCGCGAAGACCGGCGTGGAGATCGCGGTGAAGGGTTCCGACGTCCGCCTCGCCGGGTAGGACCGCCTCCGGTGGACGGCGGGTGTCCGACAGACGAGACGCCGCCGTCCGCAGCGCAGATATGGTGACGGACACAGACGGACACGAGCGCCCGGAAGCCGTACGACGACGGCCCGGGCGCTTCTCTGTGTCCCATTATTCGGACGATCGCGTCTCACCATGCGGAGCGTTGGTGACACGTCCACCCCTACGTCCCTACGATCGACCGCATGAAGCAGCGACAGGCGGATCTCACGAAGCGGCGGGCAGTAGACCTGTGCCGCGTCGCCGCCATGCTCTGTCGCCCTGTCTGAGCGGAAGCCCAGCCGGCCTTCCGCGCCCTCCCGACGCCCTCCTTCGAGGGCGTCCGTGCGTCGGCCGCCGGCGAGACCCGGCCGCGCACCCTCCTTTCTTGCACCCCCGCCGTAACTGCCCCGGAGGAGAACGAGCATGAGCCGCAGCGACGTCCTGGTCGACGCCGACTGGGTCGAGGCAAACCTCGACAACCCGGACATCGCCATCGTCGAGGTCGACGAGGACACGTCCGCGTACGAGAAGAACCACATCAAGAACGCGATCCGGATCGACTGGACCCAGGACCTCCAGGACCCGGTCCGCCGTGACTTCATCGACCAGGAGGGCTTCGAGAAGCTCCTGTCGGCGAAGGGCATCGGCAACGACACCCTGGTGATCCTGTACGGCGGCAACAACAACTGGTTCGCGTCCTACGCCTACTGGTACTTCAAGCTGTACGGCCACGAGAACGTCAAGCTTCTCGACGGCGGCCGCAAGAAGTGGGAGCTGGACGCCCGCGAGCTGGTCGAAGAGGTGCCCGAGCGCCCGGCGACCACCTACAGGGCGAAGCCGCAGAACAGCGCCATCCGCGCCTTCCGCGACGACGTCGTGGCGGCCATCGGCACGCAGAACCTGGTCGACGTCCGGTCGCCCGACGAGTTCTCCGGCAAGCTGCTCGCCCCGGCCCACCTTCCGCAGGAGCAGTCGCAGCGTCCGGGCCACGTCCCGAGCGCCCGCAACATCCCGTGGTCGAAGAACGCCAACGACGACGGCACCTTCAAGTCGGACGACGAGCTGAAGGCCCTCTACGCCGACGAGCAGGTCGACCTGGCCAAGGACACGATCGCCTACTGCCGCATCGGTGAGCGCTCGGCCCTGACCTGGTTCGTGCTGCACGAGCTGCTCGGCGTCGAGAACGTCAAGAACTACGACGGCTCGTGGACCGAGTACGGCTCCCTCGTCGGCGTGCCGATCGAGCTCGGCGCCAACAAGTAACCCCACCGACCCGACCTTCTGGTCAGACCCCCTCTGGAGAAGACATGTGCGGAGCGAAGGCCGGCGGCCCGGACGCCTCGACGATCAAGCCCGGTGAGACCACCATCCAGGGTCAGGTGACCCGCGACGGCGAGCCGGTGACGGGCTACGTCCGTCTGCTCGACTCGACCGGCGAGTTCACCGCGGAGGTCCCCACCTCCGCCACCGGACAGTTCCGCTTCTACGCGGCCGAAGGCACCTGGACCGTCCGCGCCCTCGTGCCCGGCGGCACCGCCGACCGCACGGTCGTCGCCCAGCAGGGCGGCCTCGCGGAGGTCGCGATCGCCGTCTGACACGGATGCGGACGGACCGACGGGCGCCGGACGGGCGCAGTCGGACGCAGCCGGCCGAAGGGCCGTACCTCTCGGGTTGGACACCTGAGGTGCGGCCCTTCGGCCTGTCCGACCCTTCCGACTTCTGTTCGACCCGTGCCGGACGCTCCTGTCCGACCTACCCTGGACACATGTACGCCCGCCGTCGGCACGCCTACTTCGCGATGATGGGCACCTGCGTCGCGCTGTTCGTCCTGGCCTGGGCAGTCGTACGGCTCTGGTCGGTTCCCGTGGCCGTCGGGATGTGCGTGGTGGCGATGGTCATCCCGCCGCTCGCCGCCGTGGTCGCCAACCGGCGCGGGCCCGAGGACCGGTGGTGGGACGACCCGTCCGGCGATCCGAAGTCGGACGACTGGTGGGACGAGCTGGACGGGAAGAAGCGGCACCAGTAGGAAGGTGGGCATGTCCTCCGCGAGGTTGTCCACCGTGGTGCTCGACGCGCACGACGCGCACGAGCTGGCCGGGTTCTACATGCGTCTGCTCGGGTACGAGGTGCGTGCCGACGAGGTCGACTGGGTCCTCATCGGCCCGCCGCCCGGAACCCCCGGCACGGCGCTCGCCTTCGAGACCGAACCCGGTTACGTCCCGCCCGTCTGGCCCACCCGCAGACCCGGTGAGCAGCAGATGATGCTGCACCTCGACATCGAGGTGGACGACCTGGAGGCGGAGACGGGACGGGCCGTCGCCCAGGGCGCGCGACTCGCGGAGTACCAGCCCCAGGAGGACGTACGGGTGCTGATCGACCCCTCGGGCCACCCGTTCTGCCTGTGGGCGGAGACGCCTGAGCAGGGCGCGACGGATGCCGGTGAGCCGAGTTGAGGCTCAGTAGACGAGCGCCTGCGTCTCGTCGGCCAGTGCCTCCTGCACGAACACCTGCGCCCCGGCGATCCGTACGCCCTCCAGGACGTCCTTCTCGGTGATGTCCCGCCGGGCCGCGCACTGCGTGCACAGCGTGACCCGGCCGCCGAGCAGGAGTGAGTCGAGCAGGTCCGGCAGCGGGGCGGCGTGCGGCAGCTCGAACTCGGCGGCCCGGCCCGGCAGCGCGAACCACGCGGACTCCCCGGTCAGCCACAGGGAGACCTCCACACCGCTGGCCACGGCCACCGCCGCCACCGTGAACGCCTGAGAACACCGTTCGGGGGCATCGGCCCCGGCCGTCACCTTGATCACGAGCTTCTTCGCCATGCCCGAATCGTAATCAACATCACGACCACTCCCTGAGCTGACCATGAGTCATCCGTGAAGCGCGCACACACGGCTGGGCCGAGGGCGAGTCGTACACCGTGGAGAGCCGCCTGGTGAAGTTCCGGCAGGGGGAGACCCTTCCGGTCGACGGACACAGCGACAACGACCCGTACCGGGCGGACGACGAGGACGCCACCGACAGCCGGGCCTCCCCGGCACCGGGGACGGCATGGTCCACCGCCAGGGCACCGCCGCGGCCGTCCCCTTCCAGCAGACGGTCTCGTTGCAGAGCCGGCTGCTGGGCTGACGCCCGCGAGGGTGTACCTCACAAGGAGGGCCGGTCCCCGGCCGCGTAAGCTGGGGCCCGGCCCTGTTGTACGTATCCCGAGTCGTACGTACCCCGAAGCACGCTCATCCGAGGAGCACCCGTGGAGATCTTCTTCGAAGCCCTGCTGGTCCTGGTCTGCGTCGGCGTCCTCGCCTTCGCCGGGCTGACCGTGAAGAAGCTGTACCAGGGCCAGCGCTGACCGACGTCTAGGAAGTGCCACCGATGATCGAGATCCCGTCCGACCTGCACAAGGACCTCGTCCCCCTCGCCTTCCTGCTGGGCAGCTGGGCGGGCGCGGGCGTGCACGACTTCCCCGGCTCCGAGAAGTGCAACTTCGGGCAGGAGGCCACCTTCACGCACGACGGACGGGACTTCCTGGAGTACCGCTCCCACACCTGGGTGCTGGACCAGGACGGCAACAAGGTCCGCCCCCTGGAGTCCGAGTACGGCTTCTGGCGGATCGACGCCGACCGCAAGGTCGAGGTGACGATGGTCCGCGACCACGGCGTCGTCGAGATCTGGTACGGCGAGCTGGCCCACAAGAAGCCCCAGATCGACCTGGTCACGGACGCGGTGGCCCGCACGGCGGCCTCCGGCCCCTACACGGGCGGCAAGCGTCTGTACGGCTACGTCAACAGTGACCTGATGTGGGTCGGCGAGAAGCAGACCCCCGAGGTCGAGCTGCGTCCCTACCTGTCGGCCCACCTCAAGAAGGTCGTCACCCCGGAGGAAGTGGAACGCTGGGCGAAGGCCCTCCCGGACGACATGCCGGACGACGGCATCGCCTTCTTCAAGTAGGTCTGCCGTTCGGGCGCGGGCCCGTGAGCCCGGCCCGATCCGAACGAGAGGCCCTAGACTCGTCGGTGTGGTGAGCATCGACTGGAAGAGCGATCTGCGGCAGCGCGGCTACCGCCTGACCCCGCAGCGGCAACTCGTCCTCGAAGCCGTGGACACCCTGGAGCACGCGACCCCCGACGACATCCTCGTGGAAGTGAGGAAGACGGCGTCGGGGGTCAACATTTCCACCGTCTACCGGACGCTGGAGCTGCTGGAGGAGCTGGGGCTGGTCAGCCATGCCCACCTCGGGCACGGCGCGCCGACGTACCACCTCGCCGACCGGCACCACCACATCCACCTGGTCTGCCGCGACTGCGGCAACGTGATCGAGGCGGACGTGGGCGTGGCCGCCGAGTTCACGGCCAAGCTCCGGGCGACCTTCGGCTTCGACACCGACATGAAGCACTTCGCCATCTTCGGCCGCTGCAAGGACTGCGCGGCCGAGGCCGCGAGGGGTGCGACGACGGGCTCGACTGCGAGGAGTTCGACCACCGAGTCGTAGGCTTGTCCCATGAAGAGCCCTCTGCTGTCCCTGCCCGGCGCCGTTCCCGCCGAGGGTGTGGACGAAGGCGTCGCCGCCCACTACGGCGACCTGTTCCGCGAGCAGCGAGCCCTCGCCGAAGGCACCGGCTTCGTCGACCTCTCGCACCGCGGAATCGTCACCGTCTCCGGCGACGACCGGCTCAGCTGGCTGCACCTCCTGCTCACCCAGCACGTCAGCGACCTGCCCACGGGCCGGGCCACCGAGGCGCTGATCCTCTCCGCCAACGGCCACATCGAGCACGCGCTCTACCTGGTGGACGACGGCACGACCGTCTGGGCCCACGTCGAGCCCGGCACCCAGGACGCGCTGATCGCGTACCTGGAGTCGATGAAGTTCTTCTACCGGGTCGAGGTCACCGACCGGACGGCCGACATCGCGCTCGTCCACCTGCCCGCCGGTTCGATCACCGAGGTCCCCGAGGGCGTCGTCGTCCGCGAGACGGCGTACGGCCGTGATCTGTTCCTGCCGCGCGCGGACCTGGAGTCGTACGCCGCTCGGTCCGGCCCCGCCGCCGGGCTCCTCGCCTACGAGGCCCTGCGCGTCGAGCAGCACCGGCCCCGCCTCGGCTTCGAGACCGACCACCGCACCATCCCGCACGAGCTGGGCTGGATCGACACCGCGGTGCACCTCCAGAAGGGCTGCTACCGCGGTCAGGAGACCGTCGCCCGCGTGCAGAACCTCGGCAAGCCCCCGCGCCGGCTGGTCTTCCTGCACCTCGACGGCAGCGAGGTGTACCTGCCGCCCGCCGGGACCGAACTGCGCCGCGCCGACGAGGGTCCCGACAGCCGCAAGATCGGCGTCATCACCACCTCCGTACGCCACCACGAACTGGGCCCGGTGGCGCTGGCGCTGGTGAAGCGGAACGTCCCGCTGGACGCCCCGCTGCTCGCCGACAACACGGCCGCTGCCCAGGAGGCCGTGGTCGAGCCGTAGCCCTCCGGCTACATCTCGATCAGGACGGTGAACGGGCCGTCGTTCGTCAGGGACACCCGCATCCGCGCGCCGAAACGGCCCGTCGCCACCGTCGCGCCCAGCGCGCGCAACCGGGCGACCACCTCGTTTACGAGCGGCTCGGCGACATCGCCGGGGGCGGCCGCGTTCCAGGTGGGGCGGCGGCCCTTGCGGGCGTCGCCGTAGAGCGTGAACTGGCTGATGACGAGGAGCGGGGCGTCGATGTCGCTGCACGACCGCTCCTCGCTCAGCATGCGGACCGACCACAGTTTGCGGGCCAGCTGGGCGGCCTTCTCCTTGGTGTCCTCGTGGGTGACCCCGACGAGGACGCACAGCCCCTCGCCCTCGATCGACCCCACGGTCTCGCCGTCCACGACGACGCTCGCCCCGTCCACTCTCTGCACCACTGCACGCATGCGCCCCATCATGCCGTGCGGCCGGCACACCCCCGCAGGGGCTTCTTTTTTGATCCTTACGCCACCATCTGGGCCGTTCGGGGGCACTCGGTCACATTGGGACCACTTGGGGTGGCACGATGCTTCCCACACGCCGGTCGAGGGGACGGTAGAGCACATGAGCACACCGAGTACCGGGCAGCTGGGCCTGACCACCCAGCGTCCGCCCGTGCAGCGCACGGAGAGTCCACCGTGTCCGCTGCCGACGGAACCGCCCGCGCACGACCTGGCCCGGCTGAGCCTGCCCGAACTGCGCACCCTGCGCCGGGACGCCCAGCGCGACGAGGCCGACCTCAGTTACGTACGACGGCTGCTCCAGGGCCGTATCGACATCCTGCGCGCGGAACTGGCCCGGCGTTCTCCTGCCGGGGCGGCGTCCGTGGTGGACCGTCTTCCGGAGATCCTCACCGACGCCCCGGCCCGGTACCGTTCCTCCGCCCGGCACGTCACGCTGGGCACCCCGCAGAGCGAGGAGTACCGGCGCCTGGCGTCGGAGATGCTCTCCGAGGTCGAACTCTCCGACCTGGGCGCCCGCACCGACCCGGAACTCCACGAGGGGATGGCCCGCCTCATCGGCTACGAACACCGGGTCTCCCGCTGCCGCCAGCACCTCCAGCACACGGCGGACAAGTGCGGCAAGGAGATCACCCGCCGCTACCGGGACGGCGAAGCCCAGGTGGACGACCTCCTGGTGTGAATCCCCGGCGCGTCCGGTGTCAGGTGTCAGGCGTCCGGCCTCCGGCGTCCGGCCTCCGGTGTCCTGGGACGAGACCGGAGGCCGACAGTGGGGGCCTGGGGGCGCGGTCCCCGGGTTCGGGACGGGAAGGGGTGGCGGGGGCGGGGAAAAAATCCCCCGCGGCTCCCGGCGGGCGGAAAAAATCCCCCGCGGCTCCCGCCCCACCCCGCCTACCGTGGCTTCATGACCACCACCCCCGCCGACATGGACGTCCGCCGGATCACCGACGCCGAACTCCCCGCCTGGATGCGCGCCGCGAAGACCGGCTTCCTCCGCCCTCCCACCGTCACGGACGCCGACGTCGCCGCCCGCCGCACGGCCCACGTCGGCTCCCGCACCTACGGCGCCTTCGACGCCGGCTCCTGCGTGGCGACCTTCCGCTCCTTCCCGCAGGAGCTGACGGCGGTCGGCGGCACCCCGGTCCCCGCCGACGCCATATCCAACGTCGCCGTCCTCCCCACCCACCGCCGCCGCGGCATCCTCACCCGCCTGATGAGCGAGGACCTGACCGCCGCGAAGGACCGCGGCGACGTCGTGGCCACCCTCATCGCCGCCGAGTACCGCATCTACGGCCGATACGGCTTCGGCCCGGCGACCAGCGCCGCCGAGTGGACGATCGACGTGCCCCGCACCGGTCTCGACCCGCACTGGCCGGGCCCCGAGGACGGCGGCCGTATCGACTTCGTCGAGCCGGAGGAGGTCCGCAAGACCGGCCCCGAACTGCACGAGCGGCTGCGCCGCGGCCAGCCGGGCGCGGTCAGCCGTACCGACGTGTGGTGGGAGACGGACACCGGCGTGCTGCGCGCGTACGGGGAGTGGAGCGAGGCGTTCTACGTCGCCTATCGCTCGGCGGACGGCGAGCTGCAGGGGCTGGTCTCCTACAAGGCGGACGACCACTGGGGCGACGCCAAGCAGCCGCTGAACACGGCGACGGTCGAGTGGCTGATCGCCACGACCCCGGCCGCGGAACGCGCCCTGTGGCGCTACCTCTGCTCGATCGACTGGGTGGTGCGGGTCAAGTCGGGCGCCCGCTCTCCCGACGACCTCCTCCCGTACTTCCTGCCGGACCCGCGGGCGGCGAGCATCACCACGCAGACGGACTGGCTGTGGGTGCGGATCCTGGACGTCGTACGGGCCCTGGAGGCGCGCACGTACGGCGGGACGGGGGCGCTGGTGCTGGAGGTGGCCGACCGCGCCGGGTTCACCGGGGGCCGATTCATGCTGGAGGCCGGCCCCGACGGGGCGTCCTGCACGCCGACCGGCCGCGGCGCCGACCTCACCCTGGACGTGGCCACGCTGGCCTCGCTCTGGCTGGGCGACGAGTCGGCGCCGCGGCTGGCGGCGCTGGGACGGCTCGGAGAGGAACGAGCGGGCGCCGCCCTGGAGGCCGACGCCCTGCTGCGCACGCCCAGGCGCCCTTGGTGCCCGGACATGTTCTGAGCGCTCCTTCCGCTTCCCGCCTTCCCGATTTCCTACTTGCCGTGCGGTTGTTCATCCGTAGCTGTTCAGTTGTGGCTGTGCCGGTACGGCTGTTCAGTTGTGGCTGTGCGGCGCTGTGAAGTTGTGACTGTGCGTCGGTGTCGGCCGTGCGGGCTCCCGGCTCCCCTCCGGAAGGGAACTCGCCTGGCCAACCGTCTGAAAGTTTGACCATGTTGTGGAAGTTGGCGACCAACTTCACTGTACTTATGTCCGCTTGGAAGCGGCCTATAACCATCTCTCCTTGAACTGCCGCAAGATGGCGGGAAGTTGTAGTGTTTGGCCGTGGAGCCGGAACATGCCTCCGTCAATGGGCAGAAGCCGCCGGAGCGGTCGCCGCGACCGCAGCGGTCCCCCCGTGACGTGGCCGACGAGCTGCGCGCCCGGATCAGGACCGGGGTGCTGCGGCCGGGTGAGCGCATGCCCACCCAGGCCAGGCTCGCGGAGGAGTTCGGTGTCGAGCGCGGGGCCGTCCGCCAGGCCCTGCGCATCCTCCAGTCGGAGCACCTGCTCACCAACGTCTCCAAAGGCGCGCCGGCGACGGTCGCTCCCGATCTGGGCGCCGGCGCCCTCCTGACCGGCCCCGGAGCCTCGCCGCAGCCCACGATGGCGGCGCTGACCCCGCGCATCGCCGAGGCATTCGCGGCCCCTCACGTGGAGATCGACGCCCTGTGTCTGACCGCCGTGTCGCTCACGCTGGCGATCGGGGAGCCGTTGCGCCGGATCCACTCGGGGGAGCTGAAACCGGCCAAGATCGACGTCCGGGTCCTGCTGCCGTCCCGCGACATCGACCTGGCCTTCCCGACGGCGGTGGACGGCTCGTCGGCCGAGCGGCTGCGACGGCACTGGCTGGCCCACCGCAACGCGCAGGGCCAGGTGCTGCGGCACAACCTGCTCACCCTGCGCGCCACGCACGGCATCGACGTCCGGGTCAGCTTCCGCGCACTGCCCTTCACCCCACCGGTCAAGCTCTACCTCCTCAACGGGACGGAAGCGCTGTTCGCCTACTACACGGTCAAGCGGCACGAGCAGCAGGTCGACCAGGAGCAGTTGGAGATGTACGACGCCGAGGGCACCCGCTCGGTGCTGTTCGCCTTCGCGCAGGGCGCCGGAGCGCGGGACACGACGTTCGTGGAGCAGTCGCTGCTGTGGTTCGACGCCCTGTGGGAGACCATCAGTTCGGACCTCGTGCTCACGAGCTGAGGGCGGGCCCGGTGACCAGGAGGGCGAGGATCACGGCGCCCGCGGAGCTGAGGGTGGGCCGCCTGGACCTGATGCCGACGGTGAGCAGGAGCAGACCGATGGTCCCGGCGGTGCCGTACTTCCACTGGACGGTCTGTTCGAGGACGACGGAGAGGATGGCGAGGGCGGGCATGGTGTTCCTCCCTTCGGAGGCGGGAAGCGCGGGGGAGGTGCGGGGCGGAACCTTCGCCAACTCTGTAAAGTTGGCAACCAACTTCAACTATGTTGTCCCCACTTGGTGACAACTGCTAAACAACTTCAAGGCAACTCCCGCCAGATGGATCGAAGTTGTAGCGTTTGGTCGTGACCCAGGAGAACGTGGCCGTGAACGGCAGCCGAAGGCTTTCGCCGCAGGAGATCGCCGATGTCCTGCGCGAACGCATCCGTGCCGGGGAACTCAGGGCGGGTGACCGGCTGCCCACGCAGGCCGAACTCGCCGACGAGTTCGGTGTCGAGCGCGGTGCCGTGCGCCAGGCCCTGCGCGCGCTCCAGGACGACGGTCTCCTCACCAATGTGAGCAAGGGCAGCCCGCCGCGCATCGCGGAGCAGGCGTCGGCCCGGGACGAACCCCAGCCCACGATGGTGGCCCTGGCCTCGCGGCTGACCGCGGCCTTCTCGGCCCAGCACGTCCGCATCGACGCGGCCTGCCTCACCGCCGAGAGCCTCATCCCTGCCCTCAGCGAACCCGTCCGGCTGATCCACGGCGGCAGCCTCCGCCCGCAGCGGATCGACGTCCGCATCCTGCTGCCGTCCCGCGACATCGACCTCGCCTTCCCGGTCCCGGTCGACGCCCGCGGCAGCGGCGACCCGGTCCACGAGCGCTGGCTGGCGATGCGCAACGCCCAGGGGCAGGTCCTGCGCCACAACCTGCTCACCCTGCGCTCGCACGGCATCGACGTGAGCGTGTCCTTCCGGGCACTGCCCTTCACCCCGCCGGTGAAGCTGTACCTCCTCAACGGACAGGAGGCGCTGATGGCGTACTACATGGTCATGCGGCGCGAGGAGTCCACGGACGACGGAGTCCTCGACATGTACGACGTGCTGGGCACCGAGTCGCTCCTGTTCTCCTTCGAGAAGGCGACCGGCGCGCGTGACGGCGTCTTCGTGGACGAATCCCAGAAGTGGTTCGACGCCCTCTGGGAAACCATCACCTCGGACCTGACACTCTCTTAGTGACTTCTGATACGACGCAGACCGAACAGGTGGCATCCGAGACCGAGAACGACAGAATTCTGGCGCTGCGCCCACTGCTCGCGCCCGCCCGCGTGGTCCTCTGGGACTTCGACGGGCCGATCTGTCGGCTGTTCGCCGGGCACTCGGCGGAGCGGGTGGCCGTCGGCCTGGTGGAATGGCTGGAGGTGCAGGGTCTGCGCGGACTGCTGACGGAGGGCGAGCGGGAGTCTCCCGACCCCCATGCCGTCCTGCGCGCGGTGGATCTGCGCCACCCCGGCAGCGATCTGGTCGCGGAGCTGGAGGAGCGTCTCACCCAGGAGGAACTGAAGGCCACCGCCTCGGCGATGCCCACGGCCTGGGCGGACCCGCTGATCCGCACCCTGACGGCGGTGGGCCGCCGCCTGGCCATCACGACGAACAACTCCCCGCGCGTCGTGACCACGTATCTGACGAGCCGCGGCCTCACCTCCTGCTTCGTCCCCCACGTCTACGGCCGCACCCGCGATCTGCGCCTCCTCAAGCCCGATCCGGACTGCCTGAACCGGGCCCTGCGCGCGGTCGGCGCGGCCCCGTCCGCCGCACTGATGATCGGCGACACCCCGTCGGACTGCGCCGCCGCCCGCCAGGCCGGCGTCCCCTTCCTCGGCTACGCACGCAACAGGAAGAAGGAGCAACTGCTCAGGGACGCGGGCGCGACGAACGTGGTGGACTCGCTGGAGCCGGTCCTGAAGGCGGTCCGGAGTCAGGCTTGAGCCCGGCAGGCTTGAGCCCGGCAGGCTTGAGCCCGGCAGGCTTGAGTCGGCGGGGTGGGGCCAGTGGGGGTGGGCCGGGCCGGGTCTCCGTCAGCCGGGTCTGAGTCGGCCGTGCGGGGCCGGTCGGGCCTGAGTCGGCGGGGCGGGGCCAGCCGTGCCTCAGTCAGCGGCGCGGCGCAGGGCCGGCCGGGCATCCGTCAGCCGGGCCTGAGTCAGTCGGGCGCAGCCCGTCAGGCGTGGCCGGTCAGGTCTGAGCCGTCTTCACCAGTAGGCCGCAGGCGTGCGCTAGCATGCCCGGACCGCGCGGGGAGCCCTCCCACCCATCCGTAGGAGACGGCGATCCGTGGGAGAGGGCGAACAGCCTGTCCCGGACGATCCGGCGCGGACGAAGCTCCGGACCACCCGTTCGGCCACTTCGCCGCCGCTCCCGTTCGTTCGTAGCCCTTGCGGCACTTAACGTTTGCCCTACCCATCCGATCGAGCGTGAGCAACCGGAGCGGCCAGTGGTCGAGCCCTTCGTTCCCCGGGGCCTTCTCGGGGTTCGACCCGGTGACCCGTCGGACGCCCTGCTCCGGCGGTTCGTGGCGGTCGCCGCGTCCACTCCGGCGACCAGCGGACACCACAACCGCAACCACGTGCTGCCGTTGCCGGAGGACGTCGCGGCGCTGCTGGGGCGGGCGGCCGGGACGCCGGCGACCGTGCGGATTCCGCGCGCCGACGCGCTGCCGGTGGTGATCAGGACCTGGCGGGACGAGGCCGCGATCCTCGACGCGGTCCACGCGGTCCTTCCCCATGTGCCCGAGTGCCTGGTCAGACGGCCGGACTTCGCCGTCCACAGCTATGTGGACGCGTCCCGCTCTCCGCCGTCTGCGGGAACGGCAAGCCCGTGGACGCCCTGCTGACAGAGGCACTGGCCGAGCTGCTGTGCCGGATGACCGAGGTGCGCCGGTCGGCCCTGCCGCCCCTGCCGGCCGACTGGCCGAGCAACCACACCGACAGCCAGGGCTTCCTGAAGACCCTCGCCCGCCTCGCCGACCGGCAGATCCGCCGCCCCGGCTGGGAGCGGTTCGGCGGCCTCTTCAAGGCGCTGGGCATCCCCGAGGACGCCCTGCTGGGCCTCGCCGACCGGATCCCCCCGATGGCGCGGCGGCCGTACAGCCTGCTCCACGCGGACCTGCACCGGGACAACCTGATCATGTCCTACGACGGTTCCCCGCCGCTCGTCTGCGTCGACTGGGAACTGGCCACCTACGGCGATCCGCTGCACGAACTCGCCACCCACCTGGTGCGGATGCGGTACCCCGCCTTCCAGTGGCCGGAGGTGATCGAGGCGTGGGCGCGGGCCATGGGGCGCTACCGCCCGGCCGCGGTCAACGGCCTCTCCCGGGACCTGCGGCACTACCTCGACTTCGAGCGGGCGCAGTCCGTCTACCCGGACATCATGCGGGCCGCGCGCGCGGTCCAGGGCCCCTTCACCCAGCAGAGCCTGGACGAGGTGACCGCGGAGGTGGGCCGGGCCCTGGAGGCGGCGGCGGAACCACTGCGGCTGAGGAGCGTCCCGTCACCCGGCGAGATCGAGGGCGCCCTCTTCCGGTGGCTGGCGTCACGCGGCGACGTCAGCGGCCGCTCCTGGGCCGCCAAGGCCTACGTCTGGCGGCCGGACCCCCGGCTGCCCGAGCGTGACGGCTTCCCCGCGGCCGCCGTCCGCGAGGCCCTGCTGGCGGAGGGCGCGGCCCCGGCCGACCGCGTGTTCAAGGGCACCGCGCACCTCAACTCCGTGGTCTGGGCCGGGAATCCGGGGGCCCCCGTGGTCGTACGGCGCAAGCTGCCGAACGTCACCCGGCGGGAGCCGAGCTACCTGAGCGAGCACACCGTCCTGGAGGCCATCCAGCGGTCCGGGGCGAAGGTCGCCGCACCACGGGTCCTCGCGCTGGGCGAGAGCTACCCCAACGAGCCGTTCGCGATCCACACCTACGTCGGGCCGCCCAGGCACCCGGTGCACGGACTGCTCCCGCACGAGGCGGACGCCCTCGTCGACCAGCTGTGCGAACTCAGCACGGTCGACCACGGCCTGGTCGAGCCGGGTGCCGACCGGGTCGACTTCCACCGATGGCTCACGGAACAGCTGGTCGGCCTGGTGCGCAGCCTGCCGAAGGAGTCCCTGCGACTCGCCCGGACCCTCGGCCTGCCCGACGACGAGCGGCTGCGCCAGCTCCTGTCCCGGCACCGGCTGAGCCGCCGGGAGCCCGCCCTGCTGCACGGCGACCTCAACCCGTGGAACCTGGTCCGGCGCGACGACGAGCTGGCGCTCACCCTCATCGACTGGGAGATGGCCCTCGTCGGCGACCCCCTGTACGACCTGGTCCGGCACATGCATCTGACGCCGACCCGACCGGAGATCCGACAGCGCATGTTCTCGCGCTGGGAGAGCAGGCTCCCGGCGGAGTACACGCGGGACTGGCGGGCGGACTGGCGGGTCTACCGGTGGCTCGAGATCGTCCGCTCGGCCTACATCGACCTCGACCGGCTGCGGACCGGCGCGGGCCTCGACGCGCCCAACGTCCGCCGCGCCGTCGACTCCTACTCCGAGACCCTCGCCGCCGCGACCGCCTCCCTGGGCCTGCCCCTGCCGGCGACCGCGAACCCCTTCCTGGCACGGGCGTTGGCGTAGCGGGCCCCTTCGTGGCTCCCGCGTCGGCGGTGGCTCACGCCTTCAGGAGCACCTTCCCGACGAGCTGCCGTCCCTCGACCGCGGTGTGTGCGGCTGCCGCCTCCGTCAGCGGGAAGACCCGGCCCACCACCACCCGCAGTCGTCCGGCCGCGGCCTCCTGGAGGGCGGCCGTCCGCAGCCGCCGTACGTCGGACTCGTCGAACTGGACGTCGGCGATGCCGAAGAGGGTGATGTCCCGTTGCTTCGCCTCCTCGGGGTCCACGGGGGCGAAGCCGCCGGTCGGGGCGCCGTGGGCGGAGAAGCGCCCGCCGTCTGCGGTCAACGCGAAGGCCCGGGCGCCCGGTTCGCCCCCGACACCGTCGAGGACGACATCGGCGCCGGAGCCGCCGAGGGCCGCCCGTGCCGTCTCGGGCCACTCCTCGGCCGAGATGTCGACGACCGCGTCCGCGCCCAGGTCCCGCACCAGCGCGGCCTTGCGTTCACCGCGCACGCAGGCGACGACCCGGGCGCCGCGCGCCTTCGCCGACTGCACCAGCAGGGTTCCCATCCCGCCCGAGGCGCCCAGGATCAGGACCCGGTCGCCCGCGCGGACGTCCGTGACGTCGAGGACGCCCTGCGCGGTCACCCCGTCGTGCACCAGGGCCACGGCAGTGCGCAGGTCGAGGCCGTCCGGGACCGGGCTGAGGGAGCTGACGGCGGCGGTCGCCCGCTCGGCGTAGCCGCCCCGCACGAACGACGTCACCCGCCGGCCCAGCCAGCCGTCGGCCACCCCCGCGCCGACCCCGGCGACCGTGCCGGAGACACCGCCGCCGGGGACGTACGGCGGCTCGGTGTCGAAGTGTTCGCGTCCCCAGCCCGCGCGGATCTGGGTCTCCACGAAGATCGTGTCCACGTGGTCCACCTCGATCAGGACCTCGCCGGGTCCGGGGACCGGGTCGGGCAGGTCGGCCGTCTCCAGGACCTCCGGTCCGCCGAACGCCTTCACCTGTACCGCTCGCATGACAACTCCCCGCCGTGAACCGGATGCGTGTGCATTCACAGGCTCGGACCTCAACCCGAGTTGAGGTCAAATCGGACTCCCCCGGTCGGCCGTAGGCTCGCCCCATGAGTGAGACCGGACTGCGCGAGCGCAAGAGGCGGCGGATGTACCAGGAGGTGTCGGACATCGCCGTCCGGCTCTTCGTCGAGCGGGGCTTCGACGCGGTGTCGGTCGCGGAGGTCGCCGCCGCGGCCGAGATCTCCAAGCCGACGCTGTTCCGGTACTTCCCGGCGAAGGAGGACCTGGTCCTGCACCGCTTCGCCGACCACGAGCGGGAGGCCGCCGAGGTGGTCGTCGCGGCGCGGGCGGAGGGGGTCGCGCCGCTGGCCGCCCTGCGCCGGAACTTCCTCGACGGGATCGCCGCGTCCGACCCGATCACCGGTGTGAACGACCACCCCGAGGTCCGCTCCTTCTGCGCCCTCCTCTACGGCACCCCCGCCCTGGTCGCGCGCCTCCACGCCTACCTGGAGCGGTCGGAGGCCGCGCTGGCGGAGGTGCTCGGCCGCGACCTCGACGCGCGGCTCGCGGCCGGGCAGATCGTCGCCGTCCGGCGGATCCTCGCCCAGGAGAACTGGCGGCGGATCGAGGCGGGGGAGCGGGCGGCGGACGTACGGCCGGTGGCGACGGCGGCGGCGGAACGGGCGTTCGCGGCGCTGGCGGCGGGACTCCCGGAGCTGGCGTGAGGGTCGGGAGCGGGATCCCGGAACCATGCTGAGGACGGGGAGCGGGATCCCGGAACCATGCTGCGGACGGGGGAGCGGGATCCCGGAACCATGCTGCGGACGGGGGAGCGGGCTGTCGATACCACGCTCGAACCTCATATGAGGCACGGTAATAAATGTAACTCAGTAACGCTATTCGGGTAGCCTCGTCCGTATGACGTCACCCGACCCCGCCGCGAAAGAACCCGCCGACCCCCTCCATGACTCCCTCCGCCGGGAACGCGCCCACCACGACGCCTGCCGTGCCGCGCTCGCCGCGATGCGCGCGGGCGCCCGCCTCCAGGTCGTCACCGGCGAGGACGTCTCCGCCTCCGGTGCCGACGCCGAAGTCCTCGGGCACCGGCTGCGCAGCCAGGCCAAGGCCCTGCACGAACTGCCCGACGGGCCCCTCTTCTTCGGCCGGCTCGACTTCGCCGAGGGAACCGGCGGCGAACACGCCGGCCTAACCCACCACATCGGCCGGGTCCGCATCAGCGAGCACCCCGCCGGGCCGCATCAGCGACGCACCGCGTCCCGCCCCTCGTCGTCGACTGGCGCGCGCCCGTCTCCCGCGCCTTCTACCAGGCCAGCTCTCGCGACCCGCAGGGCGTCGCCGTCCGCCGCCGGTTCGGCTGGGCGCCCGGCAGCCGGGGCGACTCCGCCGACCTCACCGGCCTGGAGGACGAACACCTCGGCCGCGGCGAGTCCCGGGAGAGCGACCTGGTCGCCCGCGAGATCGAACGGCCCCGCGTCGGTCCCATGCGGGACATCGCCGCCACCATCCAGCCCGAACAGGACGACCTCGTCCGCGCGGAGCCGTCCGCCTCGGTGTGCGTGCAGGGCGCCCCCGGCACCGGCAAGACCGCTGTGGGCCTGCACCGGGCCGCCTACCTCCTCTACACCCACCCCCAGCGCGTCCGCCGCGGCGGACTGCTCGTCCTCGGCCCCCACCGCGCCTTCCTCTCCTACATCGCCGAGGTGCTGCCCTCCCTCGGCGAGACCGGCGTACGGCAGTCGACGCTCTCCGACGAGATCGCCCGCCACCCGGTCACCGGCACCGATCCCGAGCCGACGGCCGCCGTCAAGCACGACGCCCGGATGGCGGAGGTGCTGCGCCGGGCCCTGTACGCACGGGTGAACGCCGCCGCCGCGGAGGACCTCACCGTGACGGAGGGCTCCTCCCGCTGGCGGCTCACCGGCGACGAGGTCGCGCGGATCGTCACGGACGTGCTCGCGGAGCAGCCGCCGTACGACGTCGGGCGCGAGCGGGTGCGCGGCCGGATCGCGCGACGCCTCCAGGAACGGGCCGAACGGCACGGCGGGACCCGCCCGGCCGCCTGGCTGCGCCGCACGGAACGGTCCCGTCCGGTGAGCGCCTGCCTGGACGCCGTATGGCCCAGGGTGCGACCCGAGGAAATCGTCGCCGCGCTCCTCAGCGGCCACGCCGAGCCGGCGCGGGCCACCGAGGGCCTCCTCGACCCCGGCGAGCGCGAAGCCCTGTGCTGGATCCGCCCGCCGCGCTCGTACCGCTCCGCACGCTGGTCGGCCGCCGACCTCGTCCTCCTCGACGAGGTCGCTGGCCTGCTGGCCCGTCCGCCGGGGTACGGCCATGTCGTCGTCGACGAGGCGCAGGACCTCTCCCCGATGGAGTGCCGCGCCATCGCCCGCCGGGTGCCGTTCGGTTCCCTGACGGTCCTCGGCGACCTGGCGCAGGGCACCACACCATGGGCCGCGCGCTCCTGGCCCGTCCAACTCGCCCACCTGGGCAAACCCGAGGCGGGCGTGGTCCCGCTGACCATCGGCTTCCGCGTCCCCGGCGCCGTCCTCGCCCTCGCCAACCGGCTCCTCACCCGCCTCGGCACCGACGTACCGCCCGCCCGGTCCCTGCGCCGCGACGGCATGCTCCGCGTCCGGCGGGTCGACGGCGACCTCCCCGCCGCGGTCGTGTCCGTCGTACGCGACGCCCTCACCCACGAGGGCTCCGTCGGCGTCGTCACCGCCGACGCGGACACCCCGCGCATCCGCCACGCGCTCACCACGGCGGGCCTCGACACCGACCCCCGCCTGACGGTCGTCCCGGCGACCCTCGTCAAGGGCCTCGAGTACGACCATGTCGTCGCCGTCGAACCGGCGGCGATCGCGGAGGCGGAGCAACGCGGCCTGAACCGCCTGTACGTCGTCCTGACCCGCGCGGTGTCCCGCCTGGACGTGGTGCACGGGCGCGCGCTTCCGTGGGAGGGGTGAGGCGGGGCATCCTGGCGTCCGATGCTGCTCTTCCTCGACGTGGACGGCCCGCTGATCCCGTTCGGCGGCCCCGACCCCCACCCGCTGTACGGCCCGCCCGCCGCCCACCCCCTGCTCCCCCGCCTGGATCCGGCCCTCGGCCCCCGGCTGCTCGCCCTCGGCTGCGACCTGGTGTGGGCGACGACCTGGGGCGAGGACGCGAACACGGTCGTCGGCCCGTGGCTGGGCCTGCCGCCGCTGCCGGTGCTGGACCTGGAAGAGGGCCCGCCCGTCCCCGGCGTCCACTGGAAGACGCGGCCCGTGCTGTCCTGGGCGGCGGGCCGCCCCTTCGTCTGGCTCGACGACGAGATCACCCCCGCCGACCGGGAGTACGTCGCCGCCGACCACCCGGCCCCGGCGCTGCTGCACCGCGTCGACCCGCGGCGGGGCCTGACTCAGGGGGACTTCGAGGCGGTCAAGGCCTGGCTCACGTGAAGTCGTACACGACGAAGTCGGTGACCCTGACGTACCCGAGGCGCTGGTAGAGGGCGTTGCTCGTGGGATTGGCCGCGTTCGTGTACAGCACGACCTCCTTGGCGCCCGCGGCCAGTGCGGCCCGGCTCACCTCGACCGTCACGGCACCCGCGTAGCCGCGGCCGCGCAGGTGGGCCGGGGTGTAGACGGGGTCCACCCGGACCTGGCCGCCGACCAGCGGGTTCACACCCGCCATGGAGACGGGCGTACCGTCCGGGGTCTCCCAGTACGTGTAGCGCTTCTCGGCGAAGCGGGTGTCGGCCCAGGAGTCGGCGTCGATGGTGACGTCCTCTCCGACGTCCGCGGCGAACTCACGGCACCAGCCCATCAGATGCTCGTGTTCCCGCGTCCCCACGAGCCGGCCCCGGCCCGCGGGGGCCGGCTCGGGCGGCGTGAGCGTGCCGAGGCGGTACAGGTGGAGCCGGACGCGGGGCGTCGGCGTCGCGCCCGTGCGCCGCTGCCACGCTTCGGCGAAGGCGGTGGCGGTGCTGTGGTCCGCGGTGACCCACGGCAGCGAGTGGCCGAGGGCGACCAGGTGGGCGGCGAGGGCGTCGGCCTGCTCGGGAGTGAGGGAGGTGACGCTCAGGCCGCGGGCCGGGAAGCGGTAGAAGGTGGCGCCGACCTCGCCCCCTCGCTCCAGCCGCCCGAACACGGCGCCCTCGGTGCCCCGGGTCCGCAGCTTCTCGGTCGTCGACAGCGCCGTGGTGTGCAGGGCGGGGCGCGAGCGCAGGAACTCTCCGGCCCGGGCGAGGAATTCGTCGACGTCTTCGGTGAGTTGCCAGTCATCGGTGAGCATGTGCCGCATCCTCGCGCGAGCCACTGACAACGAGCGGCCACTGACAACGAGCGGCCACTGACGACGAGCGGCCACTGACGGCGAGCGGCCACTGACGGCGAGCGGCCACTGACGACGAGCGGCCACCCCCACCAGGACACCCACCCCCACCAGGGACACCCACCCACGACCGGCCGGCCACCTCCGAACCACGGCCGCCGACCAACCGGTGAGGCGGGGATGCGGGCCGGGAGGCGCAGGCCGAGTCCGCGTCCCTCACGGACAGGCCGTCGGTCGTGTGCGGCCGGTCGTCCGGGTGCGGCCCCGCCTCTACGCTCGGCCCATGGCTGACGAGTGTTTCGGGCATCCGCGCCTCGCCGCGGTCTATGACCCGCTCGACCCCGATCGCGGTGACCTCGACGCGTACGTCCGGATGGTGGGGGAGTTCGGGGCGCGGCGGGTGCTGGACATCGGCTGCGGGACCGGGGTGTTCGCGCTCCTGCTGGCTCATCGCGGGATCGAGGTCGTCGGGGTCGATCCCGCCCAGGCGTCGATCGACGTGGCCCGCGGCAAGCCGGGCGGCGAACGAGTGCGCTGGATCTGCGGCGATGCGACGACGCTCCCGCCGCTGCGGGTGGACCTGGCGACCATGACGGCGAACGTCGCCCAGGCCGTCGCCGATCCACGGATGTGGCAGGAGACCCTGCGCGGCGCCTACGAAGCACTGCGCCCCGGCGGGCACCTGGTGTTCGAGACCCGGGATCCGGCAAGGCGCGCGTGGGAGGAGTGGAACCGCGAGGCGTCGTACGGCGTGACGGATGTCCCCGGCGTGGGCACCGTCGAGAGCTGGGTCGAGGTGACCGGGGTGAGCGGGCCGCTGGTGACGTTCCGCTGGACGTATGTGTTCGCCGCGGACGGGCAGGTGCTGACGTCGGACTCCACGCTGCGCTTCCGCGAGCGGCGGGAGATCGAGGTGGAGCTGGCGGCGCAGGGGTATGCGGTGGAGGACGTACGCGACGCTCCCGACCGGCCGGGCAGGGAGTTCGTCTTCGTCGCGCGGCGTCCCTGACGTCGTGCGGGCGGGGGGGC
>NZ_MPOH02000011.1:1045583-1113072 GCF_001896135.2 Streptomyces phaeoluteigriseus | reverse complement strand
GGCGGGGGGTGGACGGCCCGTGGGCGGATCGGGGTGGTCTTCCGCGTGGCGCAGCGCACTTTTGCAAGCGGGTGCTTGCAATTGTTAGCGGGGGTGGGGCACTGTGGAGGCATGGCATCGCTCAACGTCGGCAATCTCGGTGAGTATCTGCGCGAGCAGCGGCGGAACGCCCAGCTCTCGCTGCGGCAGCTCGCCGACGCCGCCGGGGTGTCCAATCCGTACCTGAGCCAGATCGAGCGAGGGCTGCGCAAGCCGAGCGCGGAGGTGCTGCAGCAGGTCGCCAAGGCGCTGCGGATCTCCGCCGAGACGTTGTACGTCCGGGCCGGCATCCTCGATGCCGAGCGCGACCGGGACGACGTCGGGACGCGGGCCGTCGTCCTCGCCGATCCCACGCTGACCGAGCAGCAGAAGCAGGTGCTGCTCCAGATCTACGAGTCCTTCCGCAAGGAGAACGGGTTCGTGGGCGGCGACGGCGCGGTGGACGCCCGGACGAGCGAGGACGCCGTACCCGGCATCCGCACGGTCGGCGGCGCCGACGCCGATCCGCAGCAGACGGCCGGTTGACCGGACCAGGGGACCGGCCGCCCGACTGCGGACCCGCACCAACCGACATCGACGAACACGACGAACACGACGCACGCGAATACGGGAGGACCATCACCATGGCCATCAGCGACGACCTGCGCAAGACCCTCAGCGACCCCACTCCGCTCTACTTCGCCGCCGGCACCGCCGACCTGGCTCTGCAGCAGGCGAAGAAGGTGCCGGGCCTGGTGGAGCAGCTGCGCACCGAGGCGCCCGCCCGCTTCGAGGCCGTCCGCAACACCGACCCGAAGGTCGTCCAGGAGAGGGCCGCCACCCGCGCCAAGGAGGCCGGCGCGAAGGCGAAGGAGGCGCAGGAGACGCTCCAGACGAAGGTCACCGAGTTCATCTCCTCCCTCGACGGCGACATCAAGAAGATCGGCACCACGCTCGACGCCGACCTGAAGAAGATCGGCGAGTCCGCCCAGGACATCGCGCTGCGCAGCGTCGGCGTCGCCGCCGAGTACGCCGTCAAGGCCCGTGAGACCTACGAGAAGGTCGCCGAGCACGGCGAGCAGGCCGTGAAGACCTGGCGCGGCGAGGCCGCCGAGGACATCGAGGAACTGGCCATCGCCGTCGAGGGCAGGGTCGAGCCCGCGGCCGAGGCCGAGCCGGAGCCGGTCCTGGTCAAGGACGAGCCGAAGACCGCCGTGGCCGACGCCGAGGCGAAGAAGGCCCCGGCCAAGAAGGCCCCGGCCGCGCGCAAGGCCCCCGCGAAGAAGACGACTCCTGCGGCCGAGTGAGACCGGCGGGGGACACAGGGTACGGATCCCGGTACGGACGACGGTACGGATCCGGAAACGGCGACGGGCCGGGCACTCGGGGAGTGCCCGGCCCGTTGTACGGGTAGCGCGGGCGCGGTTGCGGGTACGGTGACCGCGTAAGGACGAGCCATGACGTGCCGAGTCGGGTGGTGGACGTAGTGCTGATGGAAGGTTTCGCGGGGTTCATGTCTCTGCTGAGCGTGGCCCTGATCGTGTTCAGCGGCTTCGCTCTGTTCGACGCGGCCATCCGCCGCGAGGACGGCTTCCGGGCCGCGGACAAGAAGACCAAGCCGTTCTGGATGATCATTCTCGGGATCGCCTTCGTGGTGAGCCTGATCTTTCCCATCCTGTCGTTCCTGCCGATCATCGGCCTGATCGCGAGCATCGTGTACATGGTCGACGTCCGGCCCGCCCTGCGCTCCCTGCCGGGCGGCGGCCGCAGCAGAGGCGGCGGCTCCAGCAGCGACGGACCGTACGGGCCGTACAACGGAGGACGCTAGCCCCGGCCGACCCCGTCAGGCCTTCCCGGCGTCTACGGCACCCGGTCCAGCAGGACCACCGCCACGTCGTCCGTCAGCTCGCCGCCGTTCAGGTCGCGTACCTCGTTGACCGCTGCCCGCAGCAGATCCTCGCCGGTCAGTCCGTCCGCGAGCTGGCGGCGGATCATCTCCACCATGCCGTCCTGGCCCAGCCGCTCCCGGCCCTCGCCGATGCGGCCCTCTATCAGCCCGTCGGTGTAGAGCATCAGGCTCCACTCGGCACCCAGCTCGACCTGCATCCGCGGCCAGCGGGCGCCCGGCAGCAGCCCCAGCGCGGGGCCGTTGTTGTCGTACGGCAGCAGCCGGGCCGGCCGGTCGGGGCGGGCGATCAGCGGCGCCGGATGACCGGCCAGGCACAGGCCGGCCCGCCGGCCGTCGGGCGCGATGTCCACCGTGCACAGCGTCGCGAAGATCTCGTCGTCGTCGCGCTCGTGCTCCAGCACCTGCTGGAGTGTGCTCAGCAGCTGGTCACCGCAGAGCCCGGCCAGCGTCAGCGCCCGCCAGGCGATCCGCAGCTCCACGCCGAGCGCCGCCTCGTCCGGGCCGTGCCCGCAGACGTCGCCGATCATCGCGTGGACGGTGCCGTCCGGGGTGCGGACGGTGTCGTAGAAGTCGCCGCCGAGCAGCGCGCGTGAGCGGCCGGGGCGGTAGCGGGCGGCGAAGCGCAGCGGGGAGCCCTCCAGCAGGGGCGTCGGCAGCAGGCCGCGCTCCAGGCGGGCGTTCTCCTGTGCGCGCAGCCTGCCCTCGGCGAGCCGCCGCTCGGCGGTGTCCGACCGCTTGCGCTCGACGGCGTAGCGGATGGCGCGGCTCAGCAGCCGTCCGTCCAGCTCGTCACGGAACAGGTAGTCCTGGGCGCCGACGCGCACCGCCTCCGCGCCGCGCTCGGCGTCACCGGACGCGGTGAGCGCGAGGACGGCGTGCCGGGGTGCCAGTTCCAGGACATGCCGGAGTACGGCCAGCTCGTCGTCGCCGGCGGCGCGGCCGGGCGCCGGCAGGGCGAGGTCCAGCAGGATGCAGTGGACGTCGTCGGTGAGCAGCCGCTCGGCCTCGGTGAGGTTGCGGGCGGTGCGCATCCGGATCGGCTTGCCGGCCGAGTCGAGCAGGTCGGGCACGATCGGGGCGGCCGTGGGGTCGTCCTCGATCAGCAGCAGTGTGAGGTTGGTGTGGGCGGCGGTCACGTCGTGGGGGACGCCGTCGCCGGGCGTGGCGTTGTTCTCGACCGTCGCTTCCCTGCGATCGTCGGTCCGGTCGTCCGTGCGCGGGGTCCCTTCGGTGAGGGGACCCCCGCCTGCGGGCGCGGCCTGCGCCTGACCACACTCCACGGCCGGGATCGCTCTCTGCCGCGGTACGGGTACGGGCATCGTTTCGGGTTCCTTCCCTCCCCCCGAGGGCATGGCGGGGACGAGGGACCTCGACCCACCGACGGGGACCATAGCGGCAGAAGGCGCCGCAGCGGAATGGTGTACGGCACGTCGCTCGATCTCTGGCCGGCGTCATATGCCGCGATCCGTACCGCACTTGGGCAGGGCGGTACGGGAGCCGGGATGACGAAGGTCACGTCCGTACGGGTTTGGCGCCGAGAGAGCGTGCCGCGCGTCACGTGGCCGTGGTCACGCGGGCCGTACGTCGGGTTCGGCGACCGCCCGCCGTCGCACGCGGCCACCCACCCGGTGCCCTACGCGCCGGGCCGCACCACGCCGAGGATCGGCATCGAGCCCGCCCCCGCGAGGGTGACCGTCCGGCCGGGGCGGGGGGCGTGGACCATCGTGCCGTCGCCGACGTACATCGCGACATGGCTGGCGTCGTCGAAGTAGATGATCAGGTCACCGGGGCGCATGTCCTTGACGGCGACCTGCTTCAGCTGCCGCCACTGCTCCTGCGAGGTGCGCGGGATGGCGACGCCGGCGCCCGCCCAGGCCTGGGAGGTCAGGCCGGAGCAGTCGAAGGTGTCCGGCCCCTCGGCGCCCCACACGTACGGCTTGCCGATCTGCGCGGTGGCGTACCGGACGGCCCGCGCGCCTTGCGCGGTGGCCTCGCCGGTGGTGGCGCCGTCGAGTATCCCGGTGTCCAGCCACGCGGTCTGCGCCTTCTGCGCGGCCTGTTCCTGGAGCCGGGCGAGGCGCTCCTTCTCCTCCTTCTCCAGCGTGGACTCGAGCTTCTCGGCCGCCGCGATCTGCTTCTCGATCTTCTGCTGGGCGGTGGCCTTGGCCTTGCGGTTGTTCTCCAGTCTCTGCCACTGGGCGGAGGCGTCCTTGGTGTACTGCTCCAAGTCCTCCTGGGTGCGGGTCATTTCGCCGAGCAGGCCCTTGGTGGCCCGCTGACCCTGGATCACCCGGCCCGCGCCGTCGAGGAAGTCGCCCGGGTCGTCGCTGAGCAGCAGTTGTGCTTCGTCGGGGAGGCCGCCGCCGCGGTACTGGGAGCGGGCCGCGGCGCCGGCGCGGTCCTTCAGGTCGTCCAGCTTCTCGCGGCCCGCGACGATCTTCTTCGCCAGTTCGACCAGCGCCGCGGACTGCTTCTTCGCCTGCTCCTCGGCCGCGTTGTAGGCGTCGGTGGCGACGGCCGCGTCGTGGTACAGCTCGTCGAGCTTCTCGCGGACCGCTTCGAGGTCCTCGTTGGTCGCGGGCGGTGCCGTCAGGTCGGGGGCCGTCGTCGGTGCCGTCGACGGGGCCGGCGTGGGGCTGGGACTCGCGAACGCCGTGCCCGGCACCGCCAGGACGGTGACCGCGCAGACCACGGTCACGGCCGCCGCGAGCAGGCTGCGCTTGCCCGTACCCATAACGTCCCCCAAAGCTGATTTACCGTCAGTAACTTACGGTCGCCCGGGGGATCGTGCCACGCCACGACGGAAAACGACAGAGGTAGTCCTTCCCTTCGCCCCCACCCCGACATGACGATCTCCCCTTCTCTGTGACGAACGCCTCACGGGGATCGTTCCCGAGACCGAGACCGGGACCGAGACCGGGACCGAGACCGGGACCGGGACCGGGACCGGGAGCGGGAGCGGGAGCGGGAGCGGGACCGGGAGCGGGAGCGGGAGCGGTTGGAGGTGCCGGAGGGGAACGAGGCGTCTCCGGGGGAGAGGATCCATCCGCGTTCGGCACTTGCGGCTGCCCTGCACGCGGGTTCCGCAGGCGGGTTCCGCACCCACGTTCGGCACCCGGGTTCCGCACCCGGTTCCATATGCGCACCGCTCACCCAGCCCCGAACCCGCTCCCCACACCGGGCACGCTTCCTGGTCGCTACCCGCGAGGCGCCAACGCCCCCCACGTCACGGTCACTTCCCCCTGCCGCCACCGCACCGGCCCGTCCGTCACCGGCCAGTCGGCGGTGAGGGCCCGCGCCGTGCGGATCCATCGCTGGCGGGCGCCGTAGGAGGCGTACGGCGCGGCAGCGGCCCAGGCGCGGTCGAAGTCGCGCAGGAAGGCGTGCACCGGTTCGCCGGGCACATTGCGGTGGATCAGCGCCTTCGGGAGCCGTTCCGCCAGGTCCGAGGGGCGCTCCAGCGACCCCAGCCGGGTCGCGAAGGTGACCGTGCGCGGGCCCTCCGGGCCGAGCGCCACCCACACGTGCCGCCGCCCGATCTCGTCGCACGTCCCCTCGACGAGCAGTCCGCCCCGTGACCCTCGCGCGGGGTCGGCGGGGGCGAGCCGGGCGCACAGCCGCTCCCAGACCGCGGCGACCTGGTCCTCGTCGTACTGGCGCAGCACGTTGGCGGCGCGGATGAGGTGCGGCGGCCGTGTCACCGGGACCTCGAAGCCGCCGTGCCGGAAGGCGAGGCCATCGCGTTCGTACGGCTTCGCCGCGGTGACCCGGGCCGGTTCGATCTCCACGCCCACCACGCGCGTGTGCGGGGCGACGGACCGCAGCCGGGACAGCAGCTCGACGGCCGTCCAGGGCGCGGCGCCGTAGCCGAGGTCGACGGCGACGGGGTCGGCGGCGCGGCGCAGCTCGGCGCCGTGGACCGCGACGATCCAGCGGTCCATGCGGCGCAGCCGGTTGGGGTTGGTGGTCCCGCGCGTGACCGTGCCCACGACGGGGGTCCCCCCGCTCGGGCGAAGCCGGGAGTGGGGGAGGGGCGGCGTGCGGGGGGACATGCCCACGAGCGTAGGCGGTACCCGGCGGGGGAAGCCCCACCGGCCACAGGCGCCCCGGACGCCCTCCGCCCTCGAACGGTTGAGCGACAAACGGTAATGACCAGGCAAAAACCGCCCCGCCGCACATCCGTACGGAATGGGAATGCCTGGTTCCCGCGTTGGACCCCCTTGGAGGGCGCCCCACACCCTCCGTCCGGCATGCCCGCAGCAAGGAGGAAACGCCACGTGAGCCAGTACGTCAGCAGGCTCGGGCGTCGCTCTTCGGCGGCACCCCCACGACTGCGACTGCACCGCCGTCCCCGGCGTGTCGCCATGCTCTCCGTGCACACCTCACCCCTGCACCAGCCCGGTACCGGCGACGCCGGCGGCATGAACGTATACATCGTGGAGCTGGCCCAGCGCCTCGCGGCGATCAACATCGAGGTCGAGATCTTCACGCGGGCCACCACCGGCGGCCTCCCGCCCACCGTCGAGCTGGCGCCCGGCGTCCTCGTCCGGCACATCGACGCCGGCCCCTACGAGGGCCTCGCCAAGGAGGAGCTGCCCGCGCAGCTCTGCGCCTTCACGCACGGCGTGATGCAGGCCTGGGCCGGCCACCGCCCCGGCCACTACGACCTCGTCCACTCGCACTACTGGCTCTCCGGCCACGTCGGCTGGCTCGCCGCCCAGCGCTGGGGCACCCCCCTGGTGCACGCCATGCACACCATGGCCAAGGTCAAGAACGCCAACCTCGCCGACGGCGACACCCCCGAGCCCGCCGCCCGCGTCATCGGCGAGATGCAGATCGTCGCCGCCGCCGACCGCCTCATCGCCAACACCGCGGAGGAGGCCGACGAACTCGCCCGGCACTACGGCGCCGAACCCGGCAAGATCGCCGTCGTCCACCCCGGAGTCAACCTCGACCGCTTCCGCCCGGCCGACGGCCGCGCCGCCGCCCGCGCTCGCCTGGACCTCCCGCAGGACGCCCTGATCCCGCTGTTCGCCGGCCGTATCCAGCCGCTCAAGGCCCCCGACGTGCTGCTGCGCGCCGTCGCCGTCCTCCTCGACCAGCGCCCCGACCTGCGGTCCAAGCTGGTCGTGCCGGTCGTCGGCGGCCCCAGCGGCAGCGGTCTCGCCAAGCCGGAGGGCCTCCAGAAGCTCGCCGCCCGCCTCGGCATCTCCGACGTCGTACGGTTCCGTCCGCCCGTCGGGCAGGACCAGCTCGCGGACTGGTTCCGGGCCGCGTCCGTCCTCGTCGTGCCCTCGTACAGCGAGTCGTTCGGGCTGGTCGCCATAGAGGCCCAGGCCACCGGCACCCCCGTGCTCGCGGCCTCGGTCGGCGGGCTGCCGGTGGCCGTCCGCGACGGCGAGACCGGCTTCCTGGTGCAGGGCCACGAACCGGCCCGCTACGCGCGCGTGCTCGCACAACTCGCCGACCACCCGGAGCTGCCCGCACGCATGGGCGCGGCCGCCGCCCGGCACGCGCAGTCCTTCGGCTGGGACACGGCGGCCGCCGCCACCGCCGACGTCTACACGGCCGCCGTACAGTCCCACCGCCGTCACGTACGCTCCCAGCATGGGTGAGGCCAACATCGGTGGTGCGGGCAGGAGCGACGGCGAGCAGAGTGCCGCGCGGGTCGTCGAGGACGTCCTGAAGGACGCCGAGCTGGAGTGGGAGAGCCCCGAGCCCGGCAACTACGTCGTCCAGCTTCCCGGCACCCGCAAGCTGAGGACGACCGTCTCCCTGATCGTCGGCCGCCATTCCCTGTCGCTGAACGCCTTCGTCATCCGTCACCCCGACGAGAACGAGGCGGGCGTCCACCGCTGGCTCCTGGAGCGCAACCTCAAGCTGTACGGCGTGAGCTACGCCGTCGACCCCCTCGGCGACGTCTACGTCACCGCCCGCCTCCCGCTCTCCACGGTCACGCCGGAGGACACCGACCGGCTCCTCGGCCAGGTGCTGGAGGCCGCCGACGGCGCCTTCAACACCCTGCTGGAGCTGGGGTTCGCCTCCGCGATCCGCAAGGAGTACGCCTGGCGCGTCTCCCGCGGCGAGTCGACCCGCAACCTCGACGCGTTCCGCAACCTGACCCAACGACCCAGCGAGTAGACCCCTGCTGACCTGCTGTTAGCCTGCCGCGACCTGATCCCCACCGGAGAAAGAGGTCGCGCATGCGCGCAGGCAGATCCACCACCGTGGCCGCGGTCGCGGGAGCGCTCGCCCTGACGGCGTTCACCGCACCGGCCGCGGAGGCGGCGGACACCGGCATCACGGTGTCCGACGTGGTCGTCAACGGCGGCAGGCCCATCGTCGTCGGCACCACCCAGGAAGTACGCCCCGGCGTCAGCTTCCGCGTGACCTGGCCCGCGGGCCACTCGCTCGCCACGATCGACGCGAACCCCTTCCTCCACCGCCACGACACCACCGCCGCCAAGGGCTTCGTCAGCGGCGGCATCTGGATGGGTCTCATCACCTGCAACGAGGACGGCTCGCGCGCCGCGAACTGCACGGGCGACTTCTTCATCGACCCGCCGTACCGCCTGGACTCCAACGGTGACGCCACCACCTGGAAGGTCGCCTTCAACGCGATGGTCTGGACGGCGGACGACCGCCTCAAGAGCCAGGAATACCTGACCGGCCTCGGCAGCACGCAGATCAAGCGCGGAGCGAAGGCCACCGCCAACGCCTCCCCGGAACCGGTCGTCAAGGGCAAGACCCTCACCGTCACCGGCCGCCTCACCCGCGCGGACTGGGTCAAGCACGCCTACGTCGGCTACGGCGGCAAGGCGGCGAAACTCCAGTTCCGCAAGGCGGGCACGAGCACCTACTCCACCGTCAGGATCGTCAACGCCGACTCGGCGGGCCACCTGCGGACCACGGTCACCGCGAACGCCGACGGCTACTGGCGCTGGACCTTCGGTGAGACCGCCACGACCGGTGGCGCCTCCGCGGCCGGCGACTACGTCGACGTCAGGTAGCGGCAGCCGCCGGGGCGGGCGCGGAGCCGTACCGCCCCGGCGTCACCCCCACCAACCTGCGGAAGTGCCGGGTGAGATGCGCCTGGTCGTAGAAGCCCGCGGCCACCGCCACGTCGCCCGCCGGCAGCCCGTCGAGCAGCAGCCGACGGGCCCGGTCCACCCGGCGGGCGGTCAGATACCGGTGCGGGGCGATGCCGTACGCCCCGCTGAACGCCCGCACCAGATGCGCCGGATGCGCCTGGAGCAGCCCGGCCGCCGTGTCGAGCGTCAGCCCCTCCGTCACGCGCGCGTCGAGCAACTCCCGCAACCGGCGCGCCAGCACGGGGTCGCGATGCTGCGGCCGTACGGCCTGACCCGGCCGCAGCAGGCCGCGCAACCGCTCGCCGATGAACGTCAGCCGGCTGTCGGCCTCCAACTCGTCGCCGGGCCGGGACAGCGCGCCGTGCAGCTGGCCCACCCGCCGCCGCAGCACCGGATCCCGCAGATCGGGCCCGTCCACCGCCGGCCCGATCAGCTCCTCGCCGAGCACGCTCGCGTCGAGGTACAGCACCCGCTTGCGGAAACCGTCCGGGGTGACGGCGGAGCCGTTGTGCGGCACGTGCGGCGGCAACAGCGACACCGTGTCGTGCGGGGTGCCGTGCTCGTGCCGGTCGAGGTCGTACCGTACGGCCCCGTCGTCGACGATGAGCAGCGTCCACGCCTCGTGCACGTGCATCGGATAGGCGTACCCGGTGAAGTGCGCGTGGAAGACCTCCACGACACCCGGCACCTGCGGGCGCCAGGCGCAGACATCGGCGGTCGGCCGCGGGGCCGGGCGGGAAGCGGCCATGCAAAGAACGTACAAGACGCCGTCGTACGCCGGACGGCAGTCTCGTGGCATGAGCACTGAACCCCTCCGCTTCGACACGAAGATCGCCGTCCTGCTGCGCGAGGACCTCGAGACCTGGCAGCGCCTGAACGTCACCGCGTTCCTGGTCAGCGGCCTGGGCACGGAGGTGCCCGAGGTGATCGGGGAGCCGTACGAGGACGCGGACGGCGTCCCCTACCTGCCGATGTTCCGCCAGCCCGTGCTGGTCTTCGAGGGCACCAAGGAGACGTTGACGGCGGCCCACGCGCGCGTGCTCTCCCGGTCCCTCCCGCGCGCGGTGTTCACCGGCGACCTCTTCACCACCGGCAACGACCGCGACAACCGCGCGGCGGTACGGGCCGTGCCGACGGACGCCCTCGACCTGGTGGGACTCGCGGTGTACGGGCCGCGGAACGCGGTGGACAAGGTGCTGAAGGGGGCGCGGATGCATCCGTGAGGGCAGGCTCAGTGGTGCATCGGTGAGGCCGTGAGTGGAGGCTCACTTACGCATCGGTGAGGCCGTGAGGGAGGCTCACCGACGCATCGGTGAAGCCGTGAGGGAGGCTCACCGACGCGTCCGTGAGGGGCCTGGGCGCGGCGCCGGGTCAGGCAGCCGTGCGACCTGCACGTCCGCCTTGGCCGCCGCCGGGCGCTCGGCCGGGGCCTCCTCCGGCGGCAGGCCCCGCATCAGCACCGCGTACCCGACACCCGCCACCGTCCCGACGACCGCGCACAGGCCCCACAGCCACTCCGCGCCGTACCGGTCGATGACGACACCGGACGTCAGCGGGGCGGTGAGCGCGGCGACCGCCCACGACATGGAGTACATGCCCTGGTAGCGACCGCGGCCGTGGACGGGGGAGAGGCGGACCACGAGGCCGGTCTGGGTCGGCGCGTTGACGATCTCGGCGAGGGTCCACACGCAGACCGTCAGCGCGAACACGCCGACCGAACCGGCGAACGCGGTGAGCCCGAAGCCGTACCCCGCGAGGACCGACGAGATCACCAGCAGCCGGCCGGGATCGCGGTGCTGGATGAACCGGGTGACGGGGATCTGGAGCGCGACGATCAGGACGCCGTTGACGGCGATCGCCATGCCGTAGTCGGCCGGGGTGAAGCCGGCCGCGCCCATCGCCACCGGCAGGCCGACCGCCCCCTGCTGGAAGACGAAGGCCACCAGGAAGGACAGCCCGACCACCCCCATGAACCGCCGGTCGCGCAGTACGGTCCCCAGCCCGACGGCGTCCTCCTCGGCGCCCGTGCCGCCCTTGCCGCCCCGCTCCGGGCGGGACTCGGGAACCTTGAGGAACACGACGATCGCGCAGGCCAGCGTCATACCGGCCTCGATCAGGAACCCGGCGAGATAGCTGAACTCGGCGATGAACCCCGCGCCCATCGAGGAGATGGCGAAGCCGAGGTTGATGGCCCAGTAGTTGAGGGAGAACGCCCGGACCCGGTCCTCGGGCGGCACGATGTCGGCCATCATCGCCTGCACCGCGGGCCGGGAGGCGTTGGAGGCCACGCCGACGAGGAATGCGACACCGGCGATGGCGAGCGGGTGGTGCACGAAGCCGAGAGCCGCCACGGACAGCGCGGTGCCGGTCTGTGCGACGAGCATCGTGGGCCGCCGCCCGAGCCGGTCGGCCATCACCCCGCCGGCGAGGGACGAGACGACCCCGCCCAGCCCGTGCAGCGCCGCCACGAGACCGGCGTAGGAGGCGGAGTAGCCGCGGTCGAGGGTCAGATACAGCGCCATGAAGGTGGCGACGAAGGCGCCGAGCCGGTTCACCAGGGTGCTGGTCCACAGCCACCAGAACTCGCGCGGCAGCCCGGAGACGGTCTCCCGGGCGGCACGCCGGAAGGATCTGACGGAGACGACGGACGACATGACAGATCCCCCGGATGTAAGCGGCGCAGGCGGTGCCTAGAACTTACGAGGGGGTCGGCGACGTCGACCACTCAATTAACAGATCCCGTCAACCGACCGCCGCAGGTCCGCTCCTCCGTCCGCTCCTCGGGCACCGGGCGCAGGCCCCCAAAACCTTGGATTACGCTCATAGCCATGGCCGACGCACCGTACAAGCTGATCCTCCTCCGCCACGGCGAGAGCGAGTGGAACGCTAAGAACCTGTTCACCGGCTGGGTGGACGTCAACCTCAACGAGAAGGGCGAGAAGGAGGCGGTCCGCGGCGGTGAGCTGCTCAAGGACGCCGGCCTGCTGCCCGACGTGGTCCACACGTCCCTCCAGAAGCGCGCCATCCGCACCGCGCAGCTGGCCCTCGAGGCCGCCGACCGCCTCTGGATCCCGGTCCACCGCTCCTGGCGTCTGAACGAGCGTCACTACGGCGCCCTCCAGGGCAAGGACAAGGCCCAGACGCTCGCCGAGTTCGGCGAGGAGCAGTTCATGCTCTGGCGCCGCTCGTACGACACCCCGCCGCCGCCGCTCGCCCGCGACGCGGAGTACTCGCAGTTCGACGACGCGCGTTACGCGACCCTGCCGCCCGAGCTGCGCCCCCGGACGGAGTGCCTCAAGGACGTCGTCGTCCGCATGCTGCCGTACTGGTTCGACGCCATCGTCCCCGACCTCCTCACCGGCCGCACGGTCCTGGTCGCCGCCCACGGCAACTCGCTCCGCGCCCTGGTCAAGCACCTCGACGGCATCTCCGACGCCGACATCGCGGGCCTGAACATCCCGACGGGCATCCCCCTCTCCTACGAACTGGACACCGACTTCAAGCCGCTCACCCCGGGCGGCACCTACCTCGACCCGGCCGCGGCAGCGGCGGCGATCGAGGCGGTCAAGAACCAGGGCAAGAAGAAGTAACCATCGTGATCATGCCCCCGGCCTGCGCAGACCGCGCGGGGCGGGGGCATTCGCGTCTCGTCGCTCATACCGACAGCGGTACCGGGTGGACCTCGTCCGCCTTGTGGCCCGCGCGTTCGTGGATGCGCTGGACCGCGTCCGCGGAGGGGGCCTCGGAGAGGCAGTAGACGGTGCCGGACTCCGGGTCCGCCCAGGCGCGTTCGAAGTGCACGCCTTCTTCCGACTCGATCGCGAGGTCGGCCTGGTGGGCCTGGTGGAGCTGGTCGGCGGTGATGCCCTTCATGCCGTGGTGGACGTCCATGAACATGGTCATGACCGCATCCCCTTTCTCATGCAGGCACGCCATGCGGGAGCCTGCCTGCGGTTGCGGTTGCGGTTGCGGTTGCGGTTGCGGTTGCGGTTGCGGTTGCGGTTGCTGTCTCCATGCTGCGCCCCTGTGCAGGGGTCCGCGCGGCAGGAGGACGCGCCATGAGAAGAGGGGCCCGACGCGTCTCCGCGTCGGGCCCCTCTCGGCGTAGCGTCTCAGCCGCACTGGCAGGGGTTGCCCGACTGGCAGCCGCAGCCGCAGCCCGAGCCGCAGCCGCACGCCGCGACCATGGGCAGGCTTCTGATCTCGGCGGGCTGCTCGGTCGGGCGTTCCTGGGTGGGGTCGGGCTTGCTGGGGGCTTCGGCCATGGGTTCCTCCTGGAGGCCTGGAGGCAGGAGCGCCTGTGCCCATTTCATGCCCGTTCGGGCGGGCGCATCAACGGCGCACGGAGGCTCCGACGCGCCCCCGGCCCGCCCCGGCGGGGACGGACCACGCCGGACCACGCCCCCGCCCGCCACCGGCGCCGGACTACGCCCCCTCAGCCCCCGTGACCGGCGGGATCTCCGACGGCAGGTCCTGCTGGAGGTTGTCCGCGTGTTCGCCCGTCACCAGGAACACGACGCGCTTGGCGACCGCCACCGCGTGGTCGGCGAAACGCTCGTAGTAGCGGCCGAGCAGGGTCACGTCCACGGCCGTCTCGATGCCGTGCTTCCAGCGGTCGTCGATCAGGTGCTGGAAGAGCGTGCGGTGCAGCAGGTCCATCTCGTCGTCGTCGGTCTCCAGCTGGAGCGCGAGGTCGACGTCCTTGGTGATGATCACCTCGGCCGCCTTGGCCATCAGGCGCTGCGCGAGCTGCCCCATCTCCAGGATGGTGGCGTGCAGGTCGTGCGGCACCGCCCGCTCGGGGAAGCGCAGCCGGGCCAGCTTCGCCACGTGCTGGGCGAGGTCGCCGGAGCGCTCCAGGTCGGCCGACATGCGCAGCGACGTGACGACGATGCGCAGGTCGGTCGCCACCGGCTGCTGGCGCGCGAGCAGCGCTATGGCCCGCGCCTCGAGGTCGTGCTGCAGTTCGTCGACCTTCTTGTCGGCCTCGATCACGCTTTCGGCCAGCTTCAGGTCGGCATCGAGCATGGCGGTCGTGGCGCGCCCGATCGCCGACCCCACCAGCCGGGCCATCTCCACCAGACCGTCGCCGATGGAGTCCAGTTCCTCGTGGTACGCGTCCCGCATCAGGGTTCCCTCTCCTACGTGGTTCTTCCGGGGTTCCGGGGGCCGGGCCCGGCCATGGAACCGGCGCTGCGAACCCCACGGTGCCACGGTCCGCCCCGTACGCGTCGGATTCCGTCCCCTCAAATGAACCACCCCTGGCTCCAAGGTGAACTCTGGGCGACGAGTGTTCGAGGTCCCACCTCGATGGCTGTGGCCAGGACGTATCGCATGCCTAACCTGGAGGCATGGACGTGAACGCGGCGGTCGCCGCAGCGGCAGCGATCGCCGGGGTGCTCACCGGCGTCATCGCCATGCTGGCGTTCCGTTGGAGCGAACGCGACCAGAACCGACCCACCAGGACCTCCTTGCACACCGATCCCGTGCTTCCGCCGGGCGTGGACACCGTTCTGTCCGTGCTCCGCTCCTCGGCCGTCGTCCTCGACGAGACCGACGCCGTAGTCAAGGCCAGCTCCGCCGCGTACGCCCTCGGGCTGGTCCGTGGCGGCAAGCTCGCCGTCGAACCGATGCTCCTGATGGCGCGGGACACCAGACGCGACGGAGAGATACGCCAGGTCGAGCTGGACCTGCCCCGGCGCGGCACCGGCCGGGGCGAAGCCCTGGCGGTGTCGGCCCGGGTGGCCCCGCTGGGCTCCCGGCTCGTCCTCCTGCTCGTCGAGGACCTCACCGAGGCCCGACGCATCGAGGCCGTCCGCCGCGACTTCGTCGCGAACGTCAGCCACGAGCTGAAGACCCCGGTCGGGGCCCTCTCCCTGCTGTCCGAAGCTGTCATGGACGCTTCCGAAGACCCCGAGGCGGTGGAGCGCTTCGCCGGCCGGATGCAGATCGAGGCGACCCGCCTGACCAACCTGGTCCAGGAACTCATCGACCTCTCCCGGGTGCAGAACGACGATCCGCTGGAGGACGCCGAACCGGTCCGCGTCGACGAACTCGTCGCCGAGGCCGTCGACCGCTGCCGGCACCAGGCCGGCGCCAAACAGATCACCATGGCCGCGAACGTGGGGGCACCCGAAGGGCTCGAGCAGACCGGAGGCGGGGGACGGCCGGACGGCACCGCCGACCTGCGGATCTGGGGCAATCGCGGTCAGCTGGCCGCGGCCCTCGGCAACCTGGTGGAGAACGCCGTCAACTACTCACCCGCCCGCACCCGCGTCGGCATCGCCGCCCGCAGGGTGACCGTGCACGGCGGGGAACTGATCGAGATCGCCGTGACCGACCAGGGCATCGGCATCTCGGACAAGGACAAGGAGCGTATCTTCGAGCGCTTCTACCGAGTCGACCCCGCCCGCTCCCGTGCCACCGGCGGCACGGGTCTCGGGCTGGCGATCGTCAAACACGTGGCCGCCTCGCACGGCGGGGAGGTCACGGTGTGGAGCGCAGAGGGACAGGGCTCCACGTTCACGCTGCGACTGCCGGAGGCGGGCGCCGCCCGTGACCGCGCCCAGCAGCACCCCGACCTCGACGACGACGTGGAGGGCGGTCCGCCGCCGGCACCCCCCATGCCTCACCCCCCGACTCAGCCGCGTACCAGACGCTTTCCGCCCCGGAGGTCCTTCCGTGACCCGAGTGCTCGTCGTCGAGGACGAGGAGTCCTTCTCCGACGCCCTGTCATACATGCTCCGCAAGGAGGGCTTCGAGGTCGCTGTCGCGACCACAGGTCCCGATGGACTCGACGAGTTCGAGCGCAACGGCGCCGACCTCGTGCTTCTCGACCTCATGCTGCCGGGCCTGCCCGGCACGGAGGTCTGCCGCCAGCTGCGCGGCCGCTCCAACGTCCCCGTGATCATGGTGACGGCCAAGGACAGCGAGATCGACAAGGTGGTCGGCCTCGAAATAGGAGCCGACGACTACGTCACCAAGCCGTTCTCCTCCCGCGAACTGGTGGCCCGCATCCGCGCGGTGCTCCGCCGCCGCGGCGAGCCCGAGGAGGTCGCCCCGGCGGCCCTGGAGGCCGGTCCGGTCCGCATGGACGTCGACCGTCACGTCGTCACCGTCTCCGGCTCCAAGGTCGACCTCCCCCTCAAGGAGTTCGACCTCCTGGAGATGCTGCTGCGCAACGCGGGCCGCGTCCTGACCCGCATGCAGCTCATCGACCGCGTCTGGGGCGCGACTACGTCGGCGACACCAAGACCCTCGACGTCCACGTCAAGCGCCTGCGCGCGAAGATCGAGCCCGACCCCGGTGCCCCCCGGTACCTGGTCACGGTGCGCGGTCTCGGCTACAAGTTCGAGCCGTAAGCCGACCCGGCGGGCCGGTGGGCGGGGCCCGGCGCGGCACTCCGCAGCCCGCGCGGCGGTGCGAGAGGTGCGTCGGGGACGGTGCTCGAGCCGGACGCCGGTGCTCCTCCGTCACCTGGTCACGGTGAGTGGTCCCGGTGACGAGTACGAGCCGTAAACCCTACGCCGCGAAGGGGCGGTGACGTACGAGGAAGGGGCGGCACCCCGCGCGGGGTGCGCCCCTTCCTCGTACGTGCGCACGTGCCTGCGTGGGAGGCAGTGGCGTACGGCGCTCAGTGGCCGGCCGTCTCCGACTGCGAGGCGCTCGCGGAGGCCGTGTCGCTCGGGGAAGCCTCCTCGGCACCCTCGCCCTCGGCACCCTCGCCCTCGCCATCCGGCGTCCCGGAGGCCGATTCGCCCGCGGACGGAGACTCGGAGCCGGACTCGGCCGGGGCGCTCGGGACGGCGCTGGGGCCCCACTCGGTGAAGTAGTGCTCGGCGGGCACGACGAAGGCGCGCAGGCTGACCTCGCCGGTCTCGCTGAAGGTGAAGGTGACCTTCTGCGCGTTGCCGTCCTGCACCGCCTCACCGCTGCTGGGGAGGGTGGCGGTGGCGTTGTTCTCACCGCCGATCACGACCGAGCCGCCGGGCGGGACGGTCAGCTTGCCGCCGCCCTTCGCGGGCTTGATCTCGGCGGTGCCGTCGACGCCGTCCACGGTGATGGAGTCCAGCGTCTGCGGCTCGCTGCCGTTGTTGAAGACGGTCGCGGCGATCGCGGCGGGGCCCGTGGACTCCGGGTCGGGCTGGGTGATGACGACGACGTTCTGGAGCTTGATGTCGCCGACGCTCGTAGCGGCGTTGTCGGGCTTGATCTCCAGCGACTGGGCATCGTTGCCGGCTCCGCACGCGGCGAGCGTGGCGATCGAAAACACGAGGGCGGACGCGGCGAGGGCGCCGCGTCGAAGGCTGCTGCTCACGGCGGCGGCAACTCCTTGGGAACGCAGGGGCAGCTCTCCTTGGATAAAGCCGCCCTAAGGGTCTGTCAGCGGCCTCAGGTTACCGAGCCGTTCCCGCGCCGCCGCACCCGACCCGCCTCTCGGGCGTTCCGGGCTCTCATCGGTCGCCGTGAGAGGTGACGCGGGACGTGTCTCGTCACACCGGTCACAACTGTCTCCGCAGTCCCTCGACGGCGTCCCGGCAGCCACAAGTGACCCGTGAGTCACATTGGCCCATGAGACACATTGGCTTCCGCCGGTCGCCGGGACACCGATCGCCGACACGTGGTCGTGCATTCACATAAGCGCCGCTCACCGGGCCCCGGGGATTTTCCGTGAAGGAATGCGCGGTCGCCGCGGGAATTGATCACCGCCTGTTCGGCCGGCCGTGTGATCAATTCCCGAAACGGCCAGGATCCGACTCCGGGCACCGAACGGAGTAGCGGAAGTCGCACACCTGGAAGCGGACATTTGGGGATGTTCGGGCACTTGGAGGGGCCTCCGAGCGTACGTGACGTGCGTGTTTCACCCCCCATGGAGAGCCGCTCCGACCTGCGAATACCTGGTTCCGTCGCCCGGTCGCAGCACGTTCCTGTTGCTGTTGTCAAGCCCCGAGATATGCCCTGACCTGCGAAAACGCCATTCAGAACCCGCAGTTTCCGTGTTACTCTGGATAGCCACGGAAGGGGTACCTGTCACATGACGTTCAAGGTTGGCGACACCGTGGTCTATCCCCATCACGGGGCCGCGCTGATCGAGGCTATCGAAACTCGCCAGATCAAAGGCGTGGACAAGACCTACTTGGTGCTGAAGGTCGCCCAGGGTGACCTGACGGTGCGTGTGCCAGCGGACAATGCGGAGTTCGTGGGCGTGCGTGATGTGGTCGGTCAGGACGGGCTGGACCGGGTCTTCGAGGTACTGCGCGCGCCGTATGCCGAGGAGCCCACGAACTGGTCGCGTCGTTACAAGGCAAATCTGGAGAAGCTCGCCTCCGGCGATGTCATCAAGGTCGCGGAAGTCGTGCGTGACCTGTGGCGTCGTGAGCGTGAGCGCGGACTCTCCGCCGGTGAGAAGCGCATGCTCGCCAAGGCCCGCCAGATTCTGGTGAGCGAACTCGCGCTCGCGGAGAACACGAACGAGGACAAGGCCGAGGCGCTCCTCGACGAGGTCCTCGCGTCCTGACGCCGAGACCCGCCGGCCTCAGCTCGCTCAGCGCAGTGAAAATGCCGCGGTGCCCGATGACGTATCCCCGTCGCCGGGCGCTGCGGCATGTTCATGCCCGGACGCCGACGCGTGTGCCCGCGCGCACCTGTACCGCGTATACCTATACGCAGGCCGGTGCGTGTTCACCTCGGGAGCAGCACCGAAGCGGAAACGGTCCCCGAAGCCCTCGCGTGCCGGGTCGTTGCTGCCTCCACCGGGTTCACGGAAGGGTCCGGTCAAGGCGTCGAGCCAGGCACGCTGTCTCCGTACCCACGTAGGCCGAGCACACAAACCTGACAGGAACCGATGTCTGACGATTCGCTTCCCGCCCCGCCCCCCGTCCGCGCGGCCGCGGTGATCCCGGCCGCCGGCCGGGGCGTACGCCTCGGTCCGGGCGCCCCCAAGGCGCTCCGCACGCTGGGCGGGACCCCCATGCTGATCCACGCGGTGCGCGCCCTCGCCGCCTCCCGCGCCGTCTCCCTCGTGGTCGTGGTGGCCCCGCCGGACGGCGCCGCCGAGGTCAAGTCGCTGCTCGACGCGCACGCGCTGCCCGACCGCACCGACTTCGTCGTCGTCCCCGGCGGTGAGACCCGCCAGGAGTCGGTGAAGCTCGGCCTGGACGCGCTGCCCCCCGGCCACGACATCGTCCTCGTGCACGACGCCGCCCGGCCGCTCGTGCCCGTCGACACCGTCGACGCCGTCATCGAGGCGGTCCGCGAGGGCGCCCCGGCGGTCGTACCGGCGCTGCCGCTCGCCGACACCGTCAAGGAGGTCGAACCGGCCGCGGTCCCCGGCGGGCCCGAACCGGTCGTGGCCACGCCCGAACGGGCGCGGCTGCGGGCCGTGCAGACGCCGCAGGGCTTCGACCGGGCCACGCTCGTGCGCGCGCACGAGACGGTCACCGACGAGGTCACCGACGACGCCGGCATGGTCGAGCGGCTCGGCCTGACCGTCGTGGTCGTCCCCGGTCACGAGGAGGCCTTCAAGGTCACCCGCCCGCTGGACCTGGTCCTCGCGGAGGCGGTCCTCGCCCGCAGGAGGCTCAACGATGGCTTCTGAGGCCACCGCGGTGCCCCCCGTGCTGCCCCAGGTCGGCATCGGCACCGACATCCACGCCTTCGAGGAGGGCCGCGAGCTGTGGTGCGCGGGCCTGAGGTGGGAGGGGGAGGGGCCGGGCCTGGCCGGTCACTCCGACGCGGACGTCGTCGCGCACGCCGCGTGCAACGCGCTGTTCTCCGCCGCCGGGCTCGGTGACCTCGGGCAGCACTTCGGCACCGGCCGCCCCGAGTGGTCCGGTGCCTCGGGCGTGACCCTGCTGACGGAGGCGGCCCGGATCGTCCGCGCGGCCGGCTTCGTCGTCGGCAACATCGCCGTCCAGGTCGTCGGCCCCCGCCCCAAGATCGGCAAGCGCCGCGACGAGGCGCAGAAGATCCTCTCCGAGGCGGCGGGAGCCCCGGTGTCGGTGTCGGGCGCCACGACGGACGGGCTGGGATTCCCCGGCCGGGACGAGGGCCTGATGGCCGTGGCGACGGCGCTGGTGGTGCGACAGGGCTGAGGGCGTGACCGCGGGGGAGCGAATTCCGGTCGCGGGGGCGTGAACCGCGGGTCCCCACCGGCACCCGGACCCCGTGCGGCCAAACCGGTGGAAGGTGCCGGGCACTCGCCCACGCCCACTACCCTGGAGTGGTGACTATTCGCCTGTACGACACCAGCGCCCGGCAGATTCGTGACTTCGCCCCGCTCACGCCGGGTTGTGTCTCGATCTACCTGTGTGGTGCCACCGTGCAGGCGGCCCCGCACATCGGGCACATCCGGTCCGGCCTGAACTTCGACATCATGCGCCGCTGGTTCGCCCACCGCGGCTACGACGTCACGTTCATCCGCAACGTCACCGACATCGACGACAAGATCATCGCCAAGTCGCGTGACCAGGGCCGCCCCTGGTGGTCCATCGGGTACGAGAACGAGCGCGCCTTCGAGGACGGCTACCGCGCCCTCGGCTGCCTCCCGCCGACGTACGAGCCGAGGGCCACCGGGCACGTCCCGGAGATGATCGAGATGATGCGCGGGCTCATCGAGCGCGGCCACGCCTACGAGGCCGACGGCAGCGTCTACTTCGACGTGCGTTCCTTCCCCGGCTATCTGGCGCTGTCCAACCAGGACATCGACGACCTGCGCCAGCCGACCGAGGAGGGCATCACCGGCAAGCGCGACCCGCGTGACTTCGCGATGTGGAAGGCCACCAAGCCGGGCGAGCCCGACTGGGAGACGCCGTGGGGCCGCGGCCGTCCCGGCTGGCACCTGGAGTGCTCGGCGATGGCCCACAAGTACCTGGGCCCCGCCTTCGACATCCACGGCGGCGGCCTGGACCTGATCTTCCCCCACCACGAGAACGAGATCGCCCAGGCGAAGGCCTACGGCGACGAGTTCGCGCGGTACTGGGTGCACAACGCCTGGGTCACGATGAGCGGCGAGAAGATGTCCAAGTCGCTCGGGAACAGCGTGCTGGTCTCCGAGATGGTCAAGCAGTGGCGCCCGATCGTGCTGCGCTACTACCTGGGCACCCCGCACTACCGCTCGATGATCGAGTACAGCGAGGAGGCCCTGCGCGAGGCCGAGTCGGCGTTCGCGCGGATCGAGGGCTTCGTGCAGCGCGTCGTCGAGAAGGCCGGCGGAGCCGTCGAGCCCGCCGCCGAGGTGCCGCCCGCCTTCGCCGAGGCGATGGACGACGACCTGGGCGTCCCCCAGGCGCTGGCCATCGTGCACACCACCGTCCGGCAGGGCAACTCCGCCCTCGCCGCCGACGACAAGGAAGCCGCGGTGGCCCGCCTCGCCGAGGTGCGCGCCATGCTCGGCGTCCTCGGCCTGGACCCCCTCGACCCGCACTGGGCCGGGGAGAACGACCGGGGCGAGGATCTGCACGGCGTCGTCGACACCCTCGTCCGCATGGTCCTCGACCAGCGGGAGGCGGCCCGCGGTCGCAAGGACTGGGCCACCGCGGACGCCATCCGCGACCAGCTCAACCAGTCGGGGCTGACCATCGAGGACGGCCCCCAGGGGCCGCGCTGGACGCTCGGCCCACGCTGAGCGCCCTCCTGATCGATTCTTGATGCATTCTTGATCGATTGTGCGCCCGGGTGTCCGGGCGGCACACTGCATTACGTACGCACACACGCTTCACGACAGACGGGTAGGTCATGGCAGCCAACAACCGCCGCATGTCCGGCAAGAAGGGCGCGCAGGTCGGCAGTGGCGGCCAGCGGCGCCGGGGCCTGGAGGGCAAGGGTCCGACCCCGCCCGCCGAGATGCGCAAGGGGCACAAGAAGAACCGCCTCGCCACCTCGAAGGCCAAGCAGACCGCGCGCCGTCCGGCGCCGCGCGGCCGGGCCGGCAGGTCGCCGTCCGAGCTGGTCGTCGGCCGTAACCCGGTCGTCGAGGCGCTGCGCGGCGGCGTGCCCGCCTCCACCCTGTACGTCCAGCAGTTCATCGACAACGACGAGCGGGTGCGCGAGGCGCTCCAGCTCGCGGCCGAGCGCGGCGGCATCAACCTCATGGAGGCCCCGCGCCCCGAGCTGGACCGCATGACCAACGGCCTCAACCACCAGGGCCTGGTCCTCCAGGTCCCGCCGTACGAGTACGCGCACCCCGAGGACCTGGCGAACGCCGCCTACGACGCCGGTGAGGACCCGCTGATCGTCGCCCTCGACGGCGTGACCGACCCGCGCAACCTCGGTGCCGTCGTCCGCTCGGTCTCCGCCTTCGGCGGCCACGGCGTCGTCGTCCCCGAGCGTCGCGCGGCCGGCATGACCGCCGGTGCCTGGAAGACGTCCGCCGGTGCGGCCGCCCGTACTCCGGTGGCCCGCGCCACGAACCTCACCCGCGCCCTGGAGGCGTACAAGAAGGCCGGTATGACGATCGTCGGTCTGGCCGCCGACGGCGAGGCCGAGGTCGGTGACCTGGCGGCCCTGAGCGGTCCGGTCGTCATCGTCGTGGGCAGCGAGGGCAAGGGCCTGTCCCGTCTGGTCGGCGAGACCTGTGACCACCGGGTACGGATCTCCATGCCGGGCGGCGCGGAGTCGCTCAACGCCGGTGTGGCGGCGGGGATCGTCCTGTACGAGGCGGCCCGCCACCGGGCCTGAGGCCGCGCGGAGCTGACGGACAGGCGGGTCGAACGCCCGTCCGTCAGCTCACCCGTACGGGGGATATCCGGCGCGTCGGACAACCTTGACGCTGTCCGGACAGATCCGGCGGGTCAAGGCAGTGTCCAAAACACACATCACTCGGTTAGATGAGTGTGGACACCAGAACACCCCGCACACCCACGGGGGACCTCTCGTCGGGCTTCGACGACGCTCCCGCGCTGAGCATGGTGAAGGTGCCGAGCGACCCGGCGCAGATCATCGTCAATCACGCGAGTTTCCGCGTGCAGTTGGGGGCGTCGGCACGGCGCAGTCAATCCCCGCGGGTCGCCCGGCACGCGAGCGCAGCCGAGGACACCGCGCGCATCCCCGTCGCCGGGACCGATGCCGCCCGTCGTCGGCCGGTCGTGTGGAGCGGCCGGTCCGCGCCGGACGACACCGGGGCCCACCGGCTGCTCCAGGCCGTACGGGCAGGCAGCGTCGGCCACGGCGAACCGCCCGCCGTCGACGCCGGAGCCACCCAGGTCATCCCCCGTGTCGGGATCGACGACGGCTACGGCGGCGACCTCACCGTGCAGACCCTGGAAACCCCGCTCGTCGGCGCCCAGCGCACTCACGGCGACGGCGCGCAGCGGATCCTGCCGCAGATGCGCACCGTCGGCAGCGCCTACGACGAGCCCGGTTACGACCAGCCCGGCTACGGCGAGCCCGGTCACGGCCGACCGGACTACGACGACGGCAGGCTCGAGGAGTTCGCGGAGGCCGCCGCCACGGCGGACGCCGGCTCGCGCGGCAGACGGCACGCCGGTGACCCGGCCCGGCACGCCTACTACCCCGGCCGCCGGATGAACCTCGGCGTCGTGCTGCTCCCGCTGCGGATCCTCCTCGGTTTCATCTCCATCTACGCCGGCATGGGCAAGCTGTGCGACCCCGTCTACTTCGACGGCGGCAAGCGCGGCTCCATGGTGAAGTGGCTCAACACCCTGCACCCGTGGGAAGTCGCCGAGCCGCTGCACCAGTTCGCCCTGCACCACCCCGTCGGCTCCGGCCTCGTCATCGCCTTCCTCCAGGTCGTCGTGGGCGTCCTCACGGTCCTGGGCTGCTGGCAGCGGATCGCCGCCGGCTTCGGCGCCATGCTCTCCGCCGCGCTCATCCTCACCGTCAGCTGGAAGACCGTCCCCGTCTACGAGACGCCCGACATCATCTACCTCGCCGCCTGGTCGCCGCTGATCATCGCCGGCGCCCCCGTCTACTCCGTCGACGGCCGCCTCGCGGCCGGTGCCTGGCGGCGGCTCGGCCCCCGGTCCGACCTGTGGGAGCTGCGCCGTTACGTGCTGCGCCGCGGCACCCTCGTCACCGCGATCGTCGTCGGGCTCACCCTGCTCACCGGCTCGCTCCTCGGCGGTGCCGTCCGCGACTCCGACCGCGTCGTCGTGCCGGGTCCGGGTGAGGCGCCGCGCAACGAACTGCCCGGCTCCCCGCTCCCCGAGGAGTCCGACGGGCGCCGGCCGAGCAGGACGCCGTCCGCGTCCACCTCGCCGACCCGGGGCAGCACGTCCGAGGCCCCGACCCGGGACGAGGAGTCGGCTCCGGGCGCCACCCGGGACACCGAGACCGCCACGAGCGGCCCCAGCCAGACCCAGGGCACCGGCGGCGAGGCCCCGCCGGAGCAGTCCAGCCCGGTCGAGGAGGCCCCCAGCACCAGCTCGGGACCCACCTCCGGCGGCACCGGCGGCTCCGGCGGCTCCGGCTCCACCGGCGGCTCGGACGGCGGCTCCCCGTCGGCCGACCGCCCGGGCCTGGTCGGCGGCCTGCTGGGCTGAACCACTCCGCCCGTACGACGACGGGGCCCCGCTCGCTTGTGGAAGCGAGCGGGGCCCGTCGTCGTGGAGGTCTGTGTGGTGTCGTCCTGGAGGCCTGTCGGTGCGTCAGCGGCCCAGTGCCGCCAGCTCCTTGGCCGCCTCCGTGAGGTCCTTCGCGGTGTCGATCGCGCGCCAGTACGCGCCCTGCGGGATCGGGAACCCCGCCAGCCGCCGCTCGCGGGCCAGATGAGGGAACGTGGTCCGCTCGTGGTCCCCGCGCTCGGGCAGCCGCCCGGCGAACTCCGGGGAGAACACGTAGACGCCGGCGTTGATCTCGTACGTCGTGGGCGGGGCCTCGATGAAGTCGGTGATGTGGCCGAAGCCGTCCGTCTGCACGGCGCCCCACGGGATGCGCGGCCTGGCCAGCGCGAGGGTGGCGACGGCGTCCCGCTCGGTGTGGAAGTCCGCCATGTCGCGCAGCGAGAAGCGGGTCCAGATGTCGCCGTTGGTGGCGTACCAGGCCGCTCCGGGTGGGGGAGGTGGGCGGCCGCGTACCGCAGGCCGCCACCGCGGCCGAGGGGTTCGGTCTCGACGACCGTGGTGACCTTCAGGGGGAGGTCGGCGGAGCTGAGCCAGTTCTGCAGGACGTCGGCGAGGTGGCCGCAGGAGACCACGACGTCGGTCACGCCCTCCTCGGCGAGCCAGCCCAGCTGGTGGCCGATGATCGGCGTCCCCGTCCCGGGGATCTCGACCATCGGCTTGGGCCGGTCGTCGGTGTAGGGACGCAGCCGGGACCCTTGGCCACCGGCCAGGATGACGGCTTGCGTGGGTCGGGACGCGGCGCGCGGATCGGTCATGCCCGAACTGTACGCGGCGGCCCGTTCCCGTCGAGAGGGTCCCCTGGGGGCCTTCAACGCCCTAAGGCCTGTCGTTTGGATCACGTCGCAGACGCGGGGTCCGGCACGCGCATCCGCCGCGTTGTCGTCGGTTGCCGACGCTCCGCGTCGACGCCCTCCTCCGCCTTGCGGCCGCACGCACCGGACCCCGCTCACCGGCACTGAACAGCGCCGTCGATTTCCTGCGACCTGATCCGAACGACAGGCCCTAGCTGTGCGCCGCCAGGACGCCCGAGGCGAAGGACGTGTCGCACACCGGGCGGGCGTACGACTGGGCGCGTGAGGGGCCGTAGATGCGGACGGCGGCGCGGCCCAGGGCGCGGGCGATGGAGGTGCAGTGCTCGGCCAGGGACGGCCTTCCGTTCACGGCGGCCTGGAGATGGGTCAGGGCGGTCCCCGGGTCCTTCTCCTGGAGTTCGGTCAGCAGCTGGTCGCGCAGGACGTCCTGCGGGGCCTTCGCGGTGCCGTCCGCGGTGCGGTGGGCGGTGGAGACGTCGGAGGCGGTGAGCACCGAATCCGATGGGTTCCCCGACCAGTTGACCCGGGTGACCGCGAGGGTTCCCGAGAGCACCATGACGACGGGCAGGACGAGGGCGAGCGAGCGGCCGATCCGTCGGGCGGGGCCCTGGCCGCGTCGCGACGGTGGAGTGGCGGAGTGCTTCACGGAGTGCTTCACGCGTGTGAGGGTAGCGCGGGGTAATGATTTGGCGACATTCAGTCACCCGGTCGGGGGATGAAGGAGTGCGTCTTTTTGGGTAGGGCGTTGACGTTCACGCTCGAAACGCCCGTTGTGCCGGGGTTTTCGGTCTCCCGGAGGAACAGACGCGAGAAGGGCCCCGCGGTGGCTGCCGCGGGGCCCTTCTTCGTCGGACGGGCCGGTCGGGGAGGCCGGTCGGCAGACGTCAGTCGGAGAGGCGCGCGCCCGTGGAGGTCGAGAACACGTGGGTCTCGCCGGCGCGCGGCACGACGTGCAGCGTGCTGCCCTTCTCCGGGACGTTGCGGCCGCCGACGCGGACGACGAGGTCCTTGCTCTCGGAGCCGACCGTGGCGGTGCCGTACACGAAGGCGTCGGAGCCCAGTTCCTCGACCACGTTCACGACGACCGCGAGGCCCTGCTCGGTGTCGGGGCCGGCCACGTCGAAGTGCTCGGGGCGGACGCCGACGGTGACCGTCTTGTCGGTGGCGGCGGAGAGCGCGTCACGCTGGACCGGCACGACCGACTTGCCGAACTTCACGCCGCCGTCGGTGATCGGGACCTCGACGAGGTTCATCGCGGGGGAGCCGATGAAGCCGGCCACGAAGAGGTTCGCCGGGCGGTCGTACATGTTGCGCGGGGTGTCGACCTGCTGGAGCAGACCGTCCTTGAGGACGGCCACCCGGTCGCCCATGGTCAGGGCCTCGACCTGGTCGTGGGTGACGTACACGGTGGTGATGCCGAGGCGGCGCTGGAGCGAGGCGATCTGCGTACGTGTCGACACACGGAGCTTGGCGTCCAGGTTGGACAGCGGCTCGTCCATGAGGAAGACCTGCGGCTCACGCACGATGGCGCGGCCCATCGCGACACGCTGGCGCTGACCGCCGGAGAGCGCCTTCGGCTTGCGGTCGAGGTACTCGCTGAGGTCGAGGATCTTCGCGGCCTCCTCGACCTTCTGCCGGATCTCCGCCTTGTTGACGCCGGCGATCTTGAGCGCGAAGCCCATGTTGTCGGCGACGGTCATGTGCGGGTAGAGCGCGTAGTTCTGGAACACCATGGCGATGTCCCGGTCCTTCGGCGGCAGGTGCGTGACGTCGCGGTCACCGATGCGGATGGCACCGCCGTTCACGTCCTCGAGCCCCGCGAGCATGCGGAGCGAGGTGGACTTGCCGCAGCCCGACGGGCCGACCAGGACGAGGAACTCGCCGTCCTCGATGTCGATCTCGAGTGCGTCGACGGCGGGCTTGGTGGAACCCGGGTAGATCCGGGTCGCCTTGTCGAACGTGACAGTGGCCATGGTGATGGGCCCCCTTCTACCGGCAGGAACGTGCCGGACGATCCGTTGTAGGAAGGTGGTGAGCCGTCCCGGACAGGGCCCGGGAAGGTGTAGTCCACATGAGTGAACCGGATCTGGACGGTACCTGGCGTTCGCCTGATCTGTCAGTACCCGGAGGCATGTGAACTTCGCGGAAACTCTCGACAGGGGCCCCCGGCGACCTGGGTACACTGCTCGGGCGCGTCCGCGGACGCGCACGCCTCCTTAGCTCAGTGGTAGAGCACCGCTCTTGTAAAGCGAAGGTCGTCGGTTCGAATCCGACAGGGGGCTCCACGCCCGGCCAGGGACAACGCCCCCACGATCTTGGATCGCGGGGGCGTCGACGGCAGTTCTCGACGGCAGTTCTCGACGGCAGTCGCCTCTCGGTGCCGGGGGCAGGGGTCACCCCGTCGGCTTGACGACGTGCCCCAGCGCGATGAATCCGACACTGAGTGCCAACAGCGACGGGGACTCCAGATTCGCGCTCAGCGGCACGAGCAGGGCCCCGGCCCCCCACAATCTGGGCTGTCGCACCAGTCGGGGCAGCCGTCGGCCGGGCATACGGCCGAGCAGCAGAGCGTGTATTCCCAGGACGGTCCAGGTGATGGCCGCGACTATCAGCGCCAGCCCCAGGACTCCGAACCCGACCAGCCCCGTCCCCATCTCGGTCCCCCTCGGGTGAGCGTGCCTTCGACCCGCCGTCAGTCTCTCAGGCACGTCGGCTGGCGTCGTTTGAGCAGGCGGTCCATGTGGGCCATGGCTTCCCGCCGGTCGTCTGGCTCACGTGCGTGTACACGTTCTCTCGTGCCTGTCCATGCCGGCCGCCGCGCGACGGTCCGCCTGCCGTGGACGCTGCCGACGGAGCGGGGACCATACACATCAGCCGAACGGGTCTCGTCCAGCGACCAGGGTGTGGTGCCCACGGCTCGATTCGGGGCGCCGGAACCGGCCGGACGGCGTTACGGCTGATCAGTTCGTCACGGCAGGCGGTCGTGCCGGCCGCAACCGCCGGAGCCGAGGAGGCTTCGTCGTTGTCGTGGGCTGCGCTGATCAGATCCACGCAGGCTGGTTCGTGCCGCCGAAACTATTCATCCAATTTGTCGGCGGTGAATCCTATTTATGCCGCGAGTGGATTCGAGAAGAAAAACTGCTCGCCACTCTTCTCGGATTTTCCGTCTGCGCGGGGTCACTCGTTTGCCGCGCATCTGGAGGGGGGACGGCTGCGTTAGCGGAATATGGCGAAAGCAAGGTCCCATGGTCTGCCTCAACGCAAGGCGAGGACGGATAATCTGCCTGCGGTCGGTGATCTGACGGTGGGCAAATACACTTTCATGCCTGGTGCGGCATACTCGTCGGCGCTCACGGCACAGGGTGCCACGGCCAGGGGTGATGCGCGGGTCGAACGCCAGGTCACCGAGCCGTTGCTTCGCGAGTTCCTCGCCCTGCTGGAGGAAATCCAGGAGGAACTCAATTCGCGATGGAACGGCCAGGAAAACTCCGGCCGTCGCGTGCAGCGCGTGACGGGGACGTATTTTCATGAATCATGACTTTGCGGATCCTTCCTTTGCGCAGCGTGAGTGGTACTCCGACGCGTACTCCTACGGGCCGGGTACCGGCTCGAACGGGGGGCATGCCGGCAGTGTGCACTCCGGCGTTCCCCTGACCGCACCCGACGCGGGCTGGGACCCGGTCGAGGAACTTGCCTACCTCCTGCAGGAGGCTGTTCCAGCGGACCAGACGTCCAGGATCCCGCCACCGCGCAGCGAGCCCGCATCCGGCGTCGGCTTCACCGAGCCGATGGAGGGCCTCGCGCAGATCACCGCTCAGTTGCCACCCACCCGACGCTCCTCTGCCGGACATCGGAAGATCCATGAGCGAAGAGCCCGGCTCAAGTGGCTGCAGACCGGCAGCTTCGTCATCGTCGCGCTCGTCGCCGTCATCGTGGCGATGGTCAGCGTCTTCGGCGGCATGGCGGCCTACAGGCCTCTGCAGAACATCCCGTCCGGACCGGGAGGCGCCATGGTCCCCTGGTGGCCTCTTCTCGTGTACGGCCCCTGGATGGTTGCCTCTCTCTCCATCCTTCGGACTGCCCTGCATCAGCGACGAGCCGTGCATTCGTGGTTCATCGTCCTGCTCTTCTCCTCCGTCGCGATGATGCTGTGTGTGGCTCAGGCCGACTGGACCTTCACCGGTATCGCCGGAGCCTGCCTGCCCGCCCTGGCCTCCCTCGCCTGCTTCCAGCAACTCGTCCGGCAGATCACGCTGACCCTGCCACCGCGACAGAGCACGCGGCGCCACCGCCAGTAGCGGCCCCGGGGCGTTCTCGCGCGCTGACGGCAGCCTGTGACAGCAACGTCGGCGGACGTCGCCGTATTCGACGATCAAACAGGGCCCGGCGGACGGTACCGGCGCGCGTCGCTGGTCAATGGCCCTGCGGGACGACGGAATCCGTAGGAGACAGGGGCCGCCCGGGCGGGTTAGCGTCCGGTCATGAGCAGCGGTGTCGTGAACGGCGGGATCTCCTACTGGTACGCGGACGACGGCCTCCCCGCGGTGCGGGAGCCACTCTCCGGTGACGCGTCCGCGGACGTCGCGATCGTCGGCGGCGGCTACACGGGCCTGTGGACGGCGTACTACCTGAAGAAGGCCGCGCCCTTCCTCCGGATCACCGTCCTGGAGCAGCGGTTCTGCGGTTACGGCGCCTCCGGGCGCAACGGCGGCTGGCTCTACAACGGCATCGCGGGCCGCGACCGGTACGCGAAACTCCACGGCCGGGACGCCGCCGTACGGCTCCAGCGGGCGATGAACGACACCGTCACCGAGGTGATCCGGGTGACCGGGGCCGAGTCGATCGATGCCGACGTGCATCGCGGCGGGGTCCTCGAAGTGGCCCGCACCCCGGCGCAGTTGGCGCGGCTGAAGGCGTTCCACGCGCAGGAACTGGCGTACGGCGAGCAGGACCGTGAGCTGTACGGCGCGCGGGAGACCGCCCAGCGGATCCGGGTGGCCGGCGCGGTCGGTTCGACGTGGACCCCGCACGGGGCGCGGGTGCATCCGGTGAAGCTGGTGAAGGGGCTGGCGGCGGCCGTGGAGGCGCTGGGCGTCGTGGTGCACGAGTCGACGCCGGTCACCGAGATCCGGGCGGGGCACGCGGTGACGCCGTACGGGACCGTGCGGGCGTCGTACGTGCTGCGGTGCACCGAGGGGTTCACGGCCTCGCTGAAGGGCCAGCGGCGGACCTGGCTGCCCATGAACTCCTCGATGATCGCCACCGAGCCGCTGACCGACGAGCAGTGGGCGGCCGTCGGCTGGGACGGCCGGGAGACGCTGGGCGACATGGCGCACGCCTACATGTACGCGCAGCGCACCGCCGACGGGCGGATCGCGCTGGGCGGGCGCGGGGTGCCGTACCGCTTCGGGTCCCGGACGGATCACGACGGGCGGACGCAGGAGGCGACCGTCGAGGCGCTGCGCGAGATCCTCGTCGGTTTCTTCCCCGCGCTGGCCGGCGTACGGGTCGCGCACGCCTGGTCGGGGGTGCTGGGCGTGCCGCGCGACTGGTGCGCGACGGTCACCCTGGACCGTACGACGGGGCTCGGCTGGGCGGGCGGCTACGTCGGCTCGGGCGTCGCCACCGCCAACCTCGCCGGGCGCACCCTGTGCGACCTGGTCCAGCAGGACTCCGGGCAGGCCGGGCGGACGCCCCTCACGGAATTGCCGTGGGTCGGCCACAGGGTCCGCCGGTGGGAGCCGGAGCCGCTGCGCTGGCTGGGCGTGCAGGGCATGTACGCGACCTACCGCGCCGCGGACCGCCGGGAGACGGAGAACCACAGCGCGGGGTCGTCACGGCTGGCGCGGGTGGCGGACCGGGTGGCCGGGCGGCACTGAGCCCGCGTTGAGCGGAACCGGGCCGCGTCAGGGCTACCGGGCCGCGTCAGGGCTCCAGGACGACCTTGCCGGTCGTGCGGCGGGTCTCCAGGGCGCGGTGGGCGGCGGCCGCCTCGCGCAGGGGGAAGCGGTGGACGGACGGGGTGAGGCGGCCGGTGGCGGCCTCGGTGAGGGCGCGCAGTTCCAGGGGGCGCAGACCGCCCGCCTTCTCCAGCATCACCGGGCCGAGGACCGACTGTGAGACGCCGTCCACGAAGTAGCCCTTGCCGTCCTTGATGCCCTCCGCCGACCAGCCGAAGACGAGGTGCGTGCCGCCGGGGCCGAGCAGCGCCACCGCCTCGCGGGCGACCTCGCCGCCGACGCCGTCGAAGACGACGGTGGCGGGACGGCCGCCCAGGAAGGCGCGGACCTTCCCCGGCCAGGACGGGTCCCCGTAGTCGACGGCGAGGTCGGCGCCGTTCTCCCGGACGAGGGCCGTCTTCTCGGGTCCGCCCGCGAGACCGACGACCGTGGCGCCCGCGTTCTTCGCGTACTGCACGAGCAGGGTGCCGATGCCGCCCGCCGCGGCCGGGACGACGGCCACCGCGTCGGGGCCCAGCTCGGCGAACTGGGCGATCCCCAGCGCCGTACGGCCCGTGCCGATCATCGCGACCGCCTGGGCGGCGTCCAGGTTCGCCGGGATCTCGTGGAGGCGGTCGACGTCGGTGACGGCGAGTTCGGCGTAGCCTCCGGGCGCGAAGCCGAGGTGGGCCACGACACGTCTGCCGAGCCATCCGCCGTCCACGCCCTCGCCGAGGGACTCGACGACCCCGGCGACCTCACGGCCGGGGACGGTCGGCAGTACCGTCGGCTGCTGCTGCGGGCCCTGATGGCCCTCGCGCAGGGCGGTGTCCAACAGGTGCACACCGGCCGCCCGGACGGCGATACGGACCTGGCCCGGCGCCGGGAGGGGGTCCTCGACCTCTTCGTGGGTGAGGTTCTCGGCCGGGCCGAAGGAGTGCAGGCGTATGGCGTGCATCGGGGTCCCCCATAGTCGCTGGTGCTGGTGCTGGTGCTGGTGCTGGTGCGCGTTCGCGTTCGCGTTCACGTTCACGTTCGCGTGAGTCTTGTCGTCGCGTCGCGTCGCGTCGCGTCGCGTCGCGTCGCGTCGCGTCGCGTCGCGTGGTGCTGTGCGCCCACTCTGTGACCTCAAGCCTGCTTGAGGTCAAGGGTGTTGCGGCCGAGGGCGAGGGAGACGGCCGTCAGGGCGCTGGTGAAGGAGACCTCCGACAGCACGCCCGGCGAGGCCACCTGGTCGCCCGCCAGATAGACGCCGTCGCCGCGTTCGACGGCCGGGCGGTCCCGCCAGCTGGTGCCCGGCAGGTCGACCGCGCCCGTACGGCCCGCCGCGACCGCTTCCCTACGCCAGGTCACCCGCTCGCGCCAGCCGGGGAAGCCCAGGTCGAGGAGGTGCTCGGCACGGGCGACGCCCACCGCCCGGGTCTCGCCGGGACCGATCGGGATCTGTCCCTGGATCAGCTGCTCACCGGCCGGGGCGAGTGTGCGGTCCTGCGCGGAGAACCGCTCGATCCAGCCGGGCGCGTCCAGGTCGGAGACGGCGAAGGCGTCGCCGCGCCTGCTGCGTACGGCGAGGTCGAGCAGGACGGTACGGCCGCTCGGCCAGGTCAGGGAGTCGTCCCGGAGCAGGTGACGGGCGGCGTCGAGGGAGGTCGCGACGATCACCGGGGTGTCGGTGGGAAGGGTGTCGACACGGGAGAGGGTCTCCATCCGCACCCCGAGGTTCCAGGCGCGGGCGGCCATCCGGTCGATGAGGGCGCCCCAGCCGCCGCGCGGGTAGTGCGCCTCGGGCGGCAGTTTGGTGGCGCGGCGCAGGCGTTCCTGCACGAACGCGGCGGACAGCGCGCCGGGGTCGTGGTGGAAGAGGGCGACGGCGGAGTAGTGGGCGGCGGCGCGGGCGCCCTCCTCACCGGCCAGCTCGGTCGCCCACGTCAGGAAGTCGACGTCGACGGGCGCGGGGCGGCGGACGCCGGCGCGCAGCAGCTTGAGCATGGCGAGCGGCGGGGTGCGGCGCAGGGCGCCCCGGTGGTGCAGGCGCAGCCGGGCGGCTTCCAGGGGCGGGAGCGGGGCGAGCGCTCCGATGAGGTCGCGCTGCCGGAGCCAGGTCCAGTGCGGGCCGCCGTTGTACAGGGCGTGCGGGCCCTCATTGGTCCGGTAGGGGCCGTCGGCGGTGCGGGCCCGTCCGCCGAGGGTGTGGTGGGCCTCGTGCAGGGTGACTTTCGCGCCCGCCTCGGTGGCGGCGATGGCGGCGGTGAGGCCGGCGAAGCCACCGCCGATCACGGTGATGTGACGCATGGACTCTCCTTCGGGTCGGGTCGGGTCCGGTTGAGTTGAGTTGGGTTGGGTTGGGTCGGCTCGTGTCGGGTCGGATGTCTGGCCGGCTGATGTCCGGCGCCTTCGCCGGATACGACCGCTGGTGGGCCGGGATGTGTGACATGGCGGGTGTTCGCGCAGGTCAGCGGGATTGTCAGTGGTGGGGTGCAGCATGGGGGAATGGCGAGGACGGGTGCGGGTGGCGGGGGCAGGGCGAGGGCGGCCGCGGGCAGTGGCAGCCGGGTGAAGGGCGCGCGGCGGCCGGAGGTGCGGCTGCCGCCGCTCGAGCCGTACGACGGCGGGGGCCTGGAGCCCGACGGGGACTACGACGGGGTGGAGTTCCGGGAGAGAGACCTGTCCGGGCAGGACGGCGGGGGCGCCCGCTTCATGGACTGCGCGCTGTCCGCCTGCGTGCTGGACGGGACGCGGCTGCACCACGCCCGCCTGCTCGACTCGGTGCTCACCGGCATCCGCGGGGTCGGCACGAACATGGCCGAGTCGACCCTGCGCGATGTCGAGCTGGTCGATGCCCGCCTGGGCGGGACGCAGATGCACGGGGCGGTCCTGGAGCGGGTCCTGATCCGTGGCGGCAAGATCGACTACCTGAATCTGCGTCAGGCCCGGCTGCGGGACGTCGTCTTCCAGGGCTGTGTGCTGGTCGAGCCGGACTTCGGGGGTGCCCGCCTGGAGCGCGTGGAGTTCGTGGACTGTGCTCTGAAGTCGGCCGACTTCACGGCGGCGACACTGACGGACGCGGACCTGCGCGGCGCGACGGAACTGGGCATCGCGGGCGGCCTGGACCGGCTGTCCGGCGCGGTGATCAGCACGGCCCAACTACTGGATCTGGCACCGGTCCTGGCCGCTGAGCTGGGAATCAGGGTGGAGGACTGAGACGGAGGGGGACGTTCTACGGAAACGTGCTGGTGGCACGCCCGTGCGCCGAAGCGGTGCCGCTGCCGGCGGAGGAGGGCATCACCGGGTACGCACTGCCGGTGGGGCCGGGGCACACCGTCGTCCTCCCGGACCCGGACACCTCGGCGCTCGACCTCGCGGCAGGGCTGGGCAGACTGCTCGCGGCACCGGCGGTGGGGACGTACGTCTTCGACTCGGACGTCCTCGTGATGCTCGTCCACGAGGACGGTGTGCTCCGCCTTGACCACGACTCCTGCTTGACCACGACTCCTGCTTGACCACGACTCCTGCTTGACCACGACTCCTGCCCCGGCTACTTCGACGGCCTGCACGCGCCGCGCCTGACGACGGGGTTCCACTACCGGCCGGGGGAGACCTGCCGTACGGGACGGCGGCGGAGGATCTCGTGGTGCTCGGTGGGGCGGTGCGGCCGACGCGGGTCGGCTGAGGCGGGTCGCTGGCGGGTCGGCCGAGGCGGAGGCCGATCGGGCTCGCCGGACGGGGGCCTCAGCGCAGCCGGGGGAAGCGGGCCTGGAGGGTCCAGATCGCCGGGTTCTCGCCCAGGTCGTCGTGCAGGTCGACCAGGTCGGCGATCAGGTCGTGCAGGAAGTCGCGGGCCTCGCGGCGCAGCTCGGCGTAGGAGAAGTTCAGCGGGGGTTCCTCGGCCGGCATCCAGTCGGCCTCGATGTCGACCCAGCCGAAGCGGCGCTCGAAGAGCATGCGGTCGCTGGACTCGGTGAAGTCCAGTTCCGCGTGCTGAGGGCGGGAGGCGCGGGAGCCCTTCGGGTCCTGGTCGAGCTGCTCCACGATGTCGCACAGCGCCCACGCGAAGTCGAGCACCGGAACCCATCCCCAGGCTGTGGACAGCTCCCGGTCCGCCTTGGTGTCGGCGAGGTAGACGTCCCCGCAGAACAGGTCGTGCCGCAGCGCGCGGACGTCCGCGCGGCGGTAGTCGGTCTGCGGGGGGTCGGGGAAGCGGTTGGAGAGGGCGTAGCCGATGTCGAGCACGTAGGTGATGGTGTCACGGCTCCGCGGGGGCGGGCGCTCTCCGAGATCCCTGACCTGTCCCGGCCTGCACGGCTCCTGGAGCCCTGGTGTGTTGGGGTTCGGGCGGTGCTCGGGGCTCTGGTGTGTTGGAGCTGGAGCTGGAGCTGGAGCTGGAGCTGGGGCTGGGGCGGGTGCTCGGGGCTCTGGTGTGTTCGGGCTCGTGCGGTGCTCGGGGCCTTGGTCCGTGCAGGCTCGTTCAGTGCCCGGGGCTCTGGCCTCTTCCGACCCGCGCAGCGCTCGATCCGTGACATGTCCTGGTCCGCTCGTGCCTGAGAACGCTGGCATGTCCTGGTCCGCTCGTGCCTAAGATCGCTGGCATGTCCCGATCCGCGCGCCTTGTCAGGGCCGTCGCCGTGGCCGTCGTCTGGAGCCTCGCCCTGCCGCTCACCCTCGCCGGTTGCGACGGGGGCGGACAGGGCGACGCCGGCGCCCCGGGTGTCGGCGACCCGTACTTCCCGCAGGCGGGCAACGGCGGTTACGACGTCCGCCACTACGACCTGGCCCTCGCCTACGACCCCACGGTCCGCCGTCTGTCCGGCACCGCCCGTCTCACCGCCCGCGCCACCGATGCCCTCTCCGCCTTCGACCTCGACCTGTTGGGCATGACGGTCGAGAAGGTCACCGTCGAGGGCAGGGCGGCGTCCTTCGACCGCGTCGGGCAGGAGCTGACCGTGCGCCCCGAGGACCGCCTCGGCGAGGGCGAGACCTTCGAGGTCGCCGTGCGCTACTCCGGCCGCCCGGAGACGATCACCGACCCGGACGGCTCGAAGGAGGGCTGGCTCAGGACCGTCGACGGGGCGCTCGCCTTGGGCGAACCGACCGGTTCCATGGCCTGGTTCCCCGGCAACCACCACCCCGGCGACAAGGCGTCCTACGACATCGAGGTCACCGTGCCGCAGGGCCTGACGGCCGTGTCCAACGGGGAGTTGAGGAGCGAGCGGACCGCCGGCGGCCGTACGACGTTCGCCTGGCACACCGCCGAACCCATGGCGAGCCATGTCGCCACGCTCGCGATCGGCCGCTACACCGTCACCCGCTCCACCACCGGGGACGGGGTGCCGGTGTACGTCGCCGTCGACCCCACCCAGGCCGCCGCGAGCCGCACCGCGCTGGCCCGGCTGCCCGAGGTCATGGAGTGGGCGGCGTACAACTTCGGCCCGTACCCCTTCTCCTCCACCGGCGCGATCGTCGACCGCCCGCGCGACTCCGAGTACGCGCTGGAGACCCAGAACCGTCCGGTCTTCCCCGGCGCCCCCGGGATCGAACTCCTCGTCCACGAACTCGCCCACCAGTGGTTCGGCAACTCCGTCACCCCCCGCACCTGGCGGGACATGTGGCTCAACGAGGGGTTCGCGACCTACGCCGAGTGGCTGTGGACGGAGGACGAGGGCGGCCCCACCGCCGAGGAGACCTTCACCGAGCTGTACGAGCACGGCGAGGACACCTACGAGGACCTCTGGGACTTCCCGCCCGCGAGGCCCACCGGCGCCGCGGACGTCTCCGCCGACCCGGTGTACCAGCGCGGCGCGATGGTCGTCCACAAGCTCCGGCAGGCCGTCGGCGACGACGCCTTCCACGATCTCGTCCAGGGCTGGACCGCCGCCCACCGCCATGGCAACGCCGACACCGCCGACTTCACGGCGTATGTGGAGGAGCGGGCCCCGGACAAGGACCTCGAGCCGATCTGGCGCGACTGGCTGTACGGGAAGGGCAGGCCGGAGCGCCCCTGACCCGCCGTCACCGAGGCCGGCGGGAGGCCTCCCACGCGTCGAGCAGCCCGGCGAGGCCCTCCGGCCACACCGGCTCCGCCTCCTCGGCCAGTTCCTCGCGGGTCCACCAGCGCCAGGTGAGGATGCCGTCGGTGGCATGGGCGGCGGCCAGGTCGGGCCCGGCGGGTTCCCGGCGCGGGCCCGGGGTGACGTAGATGTGCTCGTGCTGGTGGACGGGGATGCCCCCGTGGGTGAAGTCGTGCTCCCAGGTGTGCAGCAGCGCCTCCGGCTCCAGGTCCGTCCACCCCGTCTCCTCGGCCAGCTCCCGCAGGGCGCCTTCGCGCGGGGACTCGCCCTCGTCGAGTCCGCCACCGGGCAGCGCCCAGTGCACGCCCACCTCGACGTTGTCGTACCGGAAGAGGAGGACCGCGCCGGCCGGGTCCACCACGGCGACGCGGGCCGCGCGGCGCGGGGTGCGCAGGCTCTTGCGCAGTACGGCGCAGGGGCGGCCGAGCCGGAGGTCGGGCCGGTGCCCGGTCACCTCGTAGCCGAGGGCCGTCCAGAAGGCGAGTCCCCTGGGGTTGGTGTCCAGGACGGCGAGCCGTACGCCACCGCGTCCCGCCGCACGGAACCGTGCCTCCACGGCCTCGGCGATCCGACGCCCGTACCCCTGCCCCCGCACGGCCGCGTCGACCAGCAGCAGCCCGATCCACGGGTCCGGATCGTCCGGGTCGGGGTGCCGCGCCAGCGTCACGACCACCCCGACGAGCCGCCCGCCGCCGCGCGCCAGCAGCACCTCCGCCCCCGGATCGGCCAGCTCGTCCGCCAACGCCCTGGCCACCTGCTCGGGCCGGATGTCGTCGGGGTCCGGAAAGTCACCGCTGAGCGCCTGGAACTCCCGGTCCGAGGCGTAGAGCGCGGTGAGTTCGGCGAGCAGGGGAGCGGGAATGTCGTGGTCGGGAGTGAGGCGGAGCGGGTCGAGGCGCATGGGGGCAGGCTAGTGGCGTGACCGCATGGCTTCGCAGGGTTGGTGGTCGTGGGCGGCCCCCTGCCCGGCGGATGTGAGGACACTCCGGACCCACCTCCGCGCCCTACAAAGGACTCATTGCAAAGAAGGCGTTGCAACGATTCCTTTGGATCGCTACTCTCTACGCATGAACGAGCCCCAGGACCCCCAGGTCCGCAGCCTCGACGCCCGCTCCCTGCGTGGGCTCGCGCATCCCCTGCGCATGCAGCTGCTGGACGCCCTGCGCTTCGGCGGTCCGGCCACCGCGTCCCAACTCGCCGCCAGGCTGGGCGAGTCCAGCGGGGCCACCAGCTACCACCTGCGACAGCTCGCCGCCCACGGCTTCATCGAGGACGCCCCCGAGCGGGGCAAGGGCCGGGAGCGGTGGTGGAAGGCGGCCCACCAGGGCCTGAGCTTCGACGACGCCCTGCTCATGGACCCCAACCCGGACGTACGCGGGGCCGCCGACACGTATCTCCACGAGGTCGCGACCGCCCAGGGGCGGGACCTGTCGACATGGCTCGGCAACCGCCACGCATGGCCGGAGGAGTGGAACCGCACCTGGGACATGAGCAGCGCGACGCTACGGCTGACGCCCGAACTCACCCGGGAACTCGTCGAGAAGATGCACGCGCTCGTCGACACCTACCGCGACCGGGTCACCGAAGAGGGCGACGCCGACACCGCTCAGGTACGCATCCATACCCGCGCATTCCCCCTCACCACGGAATGAGAGGCCACAGCCGATGCACTCCGAGACACACCTCGCCCCGCACCACGTCCGCGCCGCCGACCTCCGCGCCGAAGCCGACGCGTACCGTCTCGCGGCCGTGGCCCGGCGCCCTCGGGACCCTCGGGACCTCCGGACCCGCCTCGGTTGGACCCTCGTGGAGGTCGGCCTGCGGCTGGCCGCCGCGCCGAGGGCGGCGGTCGCTGTTCCCTAGTCGTTCCGTCCGGGGAGAGAAGAGCGACGGACTCGCCATCAGGGCTCAGGCTGGCTGAGCGGCACGGCCGAGCCGCGTACCGATCACCGAGTACCGATCACCGAGTACCGATCACATCGTCCCGACCGCCTCGTCCCGACCGCCTCGTCCCGTGCCGGTGGCGCGACTCCGGGACTTCTGGGCCGCATCAGGGTGGGTCCTCGCCGCCGTACGACAGCGGAGCCCCCGGCCGAGTGGGCGGGGGCTCCGGTGAGGGGTGAGCGGGACTCAGACGTTGACGCCGAAGTCCTGGGCGATGCCCACGAGGCCCGAGGCGTAACCCTGGCCCACGGCGCGGAACTTCCACTCGGCGCCGTTGCGGTACAGCTCGCCGAAGACCATGGCCGTCTCGGTGGCCGCGTCCTCCGACAGGTCGTAGCGCGCGATCTCGGCGCCACCGGCCTGGTTGAGGATGCGGATGTACGCGTTGCGGACCTGGCCGAAGTTCTGCGAGCGGTTCTCCGCGTCGTAGATCGAGACCGGGAAGACGATCTTGTCGACATCGGCCGGGAGGCCGGCGAGGTTGACGTTGATCGCCTCGTCGTCGCCCGCGCCCTCGCCCGTGCGGTTGTCACCGGTGTGGACGATGGTCTGGTCCGGCGTCTGCTTGTTGTTGAAGAAGACGAAGTGGGCGTCGGAGTAGACCTTGCCCTCCGGGTTGACCGCGATCGCCGAGGCGTCGAGGTCGAAGTCCGTGCCGGTGGTGGTGCGGACGTCCCAGCCCAGGCCCACGGTGACGGCGGTCAGGCCCGGAGCCTCCTTGGTGAGCGAGACGTTGCCACCCTTGGACAGGCTTACAGCCATTGTGGGGAGTCCTTCCCTAGTTCTGTGACGGGCACGAAGCTACAGCTACCCCTATGAACGCCGCGAGGGGCGCTCAAGGTTCCCCGTGTCTTTACTTTCTTTGCCAAACCCTAATTCGCGTGACGTGGACGGGTCAGGCGAGGGAACATGTACGGCATGTCCGGTCCCCATGTCATCAGAGGCTCCGTCTCCCTTCCCGAGGCCGAGCTGGTGTGGCGTTTCTCGCGGTCCTCGGGGCCCGGCGGGCAGCACGTCAACACCAGCGACTCGCAGGTGGAGCTGCGCTTCGACCTGGCGCGCACCGAGGCACTGCCCGAGGTGTGGAAGGAGCGCGCGCTGGAGCGGCTCGCCGGGCGCCTGGTCGACGGCGTCGTCTCCGTCCGTGCCTCCGAGCACCGCTCCCAGTGGCGCAACCGCGAGACCGCCGCCGTACGCCTGGCCGCCCTGCTCGCCGAGGCCACGGCTCCGCCGCCCAAACCGCGCCGCCCCACCCGTGTCCCGCGCGGGATCAACGAACGCCGGCTGCGGCAGAAGAAGCAGCGGTCGGACACGAAGCGGGGGAGGACGGGGCGGGACTGGGGATGAGGGTGAGGGTGAGGGACACGGGCCGTCCTGGAAGCTGACTGAGCCGACGACGCGCCCTCCCAGAAGCTGACAACGGGCCGTTCCGAGCTGACGACCGGCCGCCCCGGAATCCGGCAGCCCTCTGCCGCCTTCACGCTCGTACACGCTCCAGTGCCAGCACCCCCACCGTCTCGCCCTCGCTCCGCTCCCCCGTGTCACGGAAGCCCAGGCCGCGGTAGAAGCCCTCGGGGCCGTGGTCCCCGGGGTGCCAGGTGACGTACAGCTCCTTCCCGCCGCGGCGGCGGATCCGGTCGGCGACGGACTCGACGGCGAAACGGCCGTAGCCGCGGCCCTGCTCGCCGGCGGCGATGTTCAGCCGCCACAGGCCGGAGCGGATCAGGCTGCCGTCGCCGCGCCAGTCGATGTCGAGGAAGGCCATCAGGAAGCCGACGGGGCGCTCGCCGTCGACGATCAGGCGCGGCCAGGCGACCCCGGGATGCACATAGGCCTCGGCGAGCGACTTCACCACGGGCGAGACCGCGAATTCCTGCTCGGGCAGGACCCGAATGCCGAGAGCGGCTTCCAGATTTGCGGGGGTTATTTCTTCGAGACGGACGGTGGAAGTCGCCGAGGGGGTCGTCATGCGGGCAGCCTAGGAAGAGGGTTCAGCGCGTGGCCACTGAATTGCCGTTCAGTTCAGGTGGCGGTAACGGCCCTTGAAATAGAGCAGGGGTCCGCCCTCCGTGCTCGGCACGTGCGCGGTCAGCACCCGGCCGATCACCAGGGTGTGGTCCCCGGCCTCCACCCGCTGCTCGGTACGGCACTCCAGGGTGGCCAGCGCGCCGCCGACCAGGGGGGCGCCGGTGGTCTCGCCGCGGGTGTACGGGATGTCCTCGAAGAGGAGCCGGTCGCTGAGCCGGCCCTTCATCGCGAAGCGTCCGGCGATGTGCCGCTGGCTCTCCGACAGCACCGACACCCCCCACAGGGGCTGCTCGTCGATCAGGTCGTCCATCCGGGAGCCCGTGCGCAGGCTGACCAGCACCAGGGGCGGTTCCAGGGAGACGGACAGGAACGCCGTGGCCGTCATCCCGGCGTTCTCGCCCTCCGGCGATCCCGGGTCGTCCGGGTCCAGCGGGGCCTCCTGCGCGGTCACCAGGACCACGCCGCCGGCCAGCCGGGACATGGCGGCACGGAACTCGTCGTTGCTCACCCCCACAGCATGCCCGGAGGGGCGGGCCTGGGCGGGCACGGTGGGTGAGGTCTTCACTGGGTCGGGAGGCACGCTCCGCACGCTAGTCCCCGGGCCGCCGCCCCGCATCGGACCTTCGCCCGAGGGCGGTCGTAGGTCCCCGGACCGACCGATTCCCGTACGCTCTCCGGCAGGGGAGTCATACGCTCAGTAAACGAACCGGGAAAATGCAGAAACCCCGCGCAATTGCTCATGTTCCTATGTGACTTGAGTCACAAGCGGGGGGAATTGTTGACCCTGTGTACCGAGTGGGCAGCGCGCTGTGATTCAGTGGCGGAGGTGTCACAGGTACAGACCCAACGACATGCGCAACGACAGAAACGACGTTACGCCGAAGACAACCCTTGATTCGCTGCGAAGTCTCGGGGGGAGGGCGAGCATGGAGGCCGAGTCGGAGCCTTACGTCCGTCTTGCGTCCCTGCGACAACTGCACCAGGTCATGGCCGACATGAACACGGCCCGCAGCCTGGCCGACACGCTGCAGACGGTCGCCAACGGCGTCGTGACCGCCCTGGGATACGAACTGGCGTGCGTCAACCTCGTCCGACCCGACGGCGACCTCGTCGTCGCCGCCTTCGCCGGGAACCCCGCCGCCGAGGCCCTCATCACCGGCCGGGTCGGCTCCCGCGAGTCCTGGGAGCGGCGGCTGAGCATGGGCGAGACCTGGGGCGACTTGATCTTCATACCCCACACCGAGGGCTGGATCCTCGACGACGACGACGTCCCCCAGTGGTACACGGACGGGCCCGCGCCCCGCTTCGAGGACGAGTGGCACCCCTCCGACCGGCTGTTCGCCCCCATGTACACGCCCGCCGCCCCCGGCGGCAACGGCGCCTGCGGCGAACTCATCGGCGTCCTCTCCGTGGACCGCCCGCGCAACGGCCGACGGCCCGGTGCCTGGGGCCGCGAGGCCCTCCAGATGTACACCTTCCAGGCCGCCATCGCGATCAGCAACGCGCGTCTGCGGGCCAACATGCAGCGCGCCCTGGTCCGCCTGGAACGCGAACAGCAGGCCCTGCGCGCCAGCGAGGAAAGCTTCCGCCAGGCCTTCGAGTACGCCCCCTCCGGCATGGCCATCGCCGAGATGGGCGGCGACCAGCACGGCCGGATCCTGCGCACCAACGACGCCCTGTGCCGCCTGCTGGGCCGCCCCGCCTCCGCGATGCGCCGGTACTCCTTCTCCGACCTCGTCCACCCCGAGGACATAGGCACCCTGCTGCGGACCTCCGCCGAGGGCGGACGGGCCGAACTGCGCCTCGGCCGCCGCGACGGGACGTACCTCTGGGTGTCGCTGCGCAACTCCGTGGTCGCCGACGCCGCCGACGGACCCCGCTTCCTCCTCACCCACGTCGAGGACATAGAGGACCGCAAGCGCCGCGAGCTCCAGCTCGCGCACCGCGCCTCCCACGACTCCCTCACGGGCCTGCCGAACTCCGCCGAGCTGCGCTCGCGCCTCGCCTCCCGGCTCTGCCGGCGCCCGCAGTCCACGCACCCCGCCGCCGTCGACGCGATGGACGCCCAGGGCCACCCCGCCTTCGACACCAACGGGCACGGCTTCGACTTCCGGACCGACGGCGCGGAGAGCGCGGAGAGTTTCGAGGCCTACGACCACCACGTGCACACCGTCGCCCCCGAGGAGGGCGCCCGCGACGACGGCACCAAGGGGCTCGCCGTCCTCTTCTGCGACCTCGACGGCTTCAAGTCGATCAACGACCGGTTCGGGCACAACGCCGGTGACGCGGTTCTCATCGAGGTCGCCCGCAGGCTGTCCGGCGGCGTCCGCGACGGCGACACCGTCGCCCGGCTCGGTGGCGACGAGTTCGTGATCCTCGCCGACGGCCTCGGCAGCGCCGACGCCCAGGACCTCGCCGTACGCCTGCGCAACGAGATCATCCAGCCGATCCGCGCCGAGGGCCGGGCCGTCCGGGTGGGCGCCAGCTTCGGCATCGGCTGGGCACACTGCGGGATGACCGCGGACGAGGTGTTGAAGTCCGCCGACGAGCGGATGTACGTAGAGAAACGATCTCGTCCCAAACAGCACCGACGCGCTGGATGATCACCAGGTCAGCGGCCTGTACCCCCAAACGATGCGATCCGAGTCACCCGTTCGGCGGGTCCGGAGCGGGTAGGCTCGCACTTCTCCGCACGTATGGACGCGTAGGGATACGCGGACCGCATCCGCCCCGCACCTGTTGAGGAGTACGAAGGGATGACGCCCGGCAACAACGGCGCGAGTACGCCCGAGGACGACGACCCGTTCGGCTACCTCTACGCCGACGGCCAGGCCAACGGAGCGCAGCCTCCGTCCGGCGGTGGCTACGGATACCCGTCGGTCAACCGGGTCCGCCCGGTGGGCGAGCGCCAGTACGGCCAGCAGCAGACCGCGCAGTACGGGCAGCAGGCGGTGCCGCCCCAGCAGGGTGCGTACGGCCGGCCGAACGGCAACCACGCCGGTCCCGAGAGCTTCTCCGGCGGCGGTGGCACGCTCACCGGCAACCGGCAGCAGGGGACCGGCGGCGGCCGGGGGCGCGGTCCCAACACCAAGGGGCTGCTGATCGGCGCGGTCGCGGTGGTCGCCGCCGTCGTCATCGGCATCGCCGTGGCGATGGCGGGCGGCGACTCCGGCGACGACAACAAGGCCGGCGACGACGTCTCCTCCTCGCCCACCGTCTCCCAGAGCGCCTCGCCCAGCGCCTCCAGCAGCGGCGACGCCGAGGACGAGGTCGAGCTGCCCGAGGTCGACGCCAAGGCCCTGCGCCTCGGCGGCGCCGCCGCCCTGGCCTCCGACGTCCAGGGCGCCCAGGCGGACGGCGGCATCTACGTCGCCCTGAACCAGGTCGGCAACTCCGTCACCTGGAGCGTCGACGGCATCCCCGAGGACGGCGCGTACACGCTGTTCGCGCACTACAGCACCGCGGGCGACGACCAGTCGATGACCCTCACGGTCAACGGCAAGAAGTTCGGCCAGCCGCTCAGCATGAAGAACTACGCGAAGGCCGCCGACGGCGACTTTGCGAAGGGCTGGACCACCACCTTCGCCTGGCCCACCCTCACCAAGGGCACCAACACCGTCAGCCTGTCCTGTGAGGCCGGCGACAAGTGCAATGTCCTCCTGGACCAGTTCTGGCTGAAGAAGGGCCAGGTCGAGGAGTGACCTCGGTCAGGCGGCGGTGACCTCCCCGGTCACCGCCACCCTGCCCACCAGTTCCTCGTAGGCGGCCCGGTCGAAATCACCGGCCGTAGGGGACAGGACCGTCGCCGCGGACAGGGCGACCGCTCGGGCCAGGGTGCGGGGCCAGGGGAGATGTTCGACCAGGCCCGACAGGAGGCCGGCGGACACCGCGTCCCCGGCGCCCGTCGGGTTGCCGCGCAGCCGGGCCGGCGGGGTGGCCCGCCAGCGGCCCTCCGGGGTCGCCGCGACCAGGCCCTGCGGGCCCAGGGACGCCACCACCGAGCGGGCGCCGCGCCGACGGGCGTCCTGCGTCGCGCGCAACGGCTCGTGCGAACCGGTCAGCTCGGCCAGCTCATCGGCGTTCGGCTTGATCAGATCGGGGCGCGCCGCGACCGCGCGGCGCAGCGCCTCACCGCTGGTGTCCAGCAGCACCGGCACACCCGCGGCCCGCGCGGTGCGCACCAGACCCGCGTACGCGCCCACCGGCACCCCCGGCGGCAGGCTGCCGCACAGGGCCACCGCGTCGGCGCCGGCCACCAGACCCTCGTACGTCTCCTGGAACGCGGACCACTCGGCCGGGGTGATGACCGGGCCGGGTTCGTTGAACTGCGTGGCGTCGCCGCTGCGTTCGTCGACGACGGCGAGGGTACGGCGGGTCGGGGCGGCGCAGGGGACGAGCGCGTCGGTCACACCGGTGAGCCGCTCGCGCACGACTCGGCCGGTGGGGCCGCCCGCGAAACCGGTGACCGTCACCTCGTGCCCGAGGGCGGCCAGGACGCGTGCCACGTTCAGTCCCTTGCCGCCGGGGCGTTCCGCCACCTCGGTCACCCGGTGCGTGGCGTGCGGGAGCAGGGCCGGGACGCGGTAGGTGACGTCGAGAGCGGTGTTCACCGTGACCGTGAGAATCACCTGGCCCGACCTTCCCCGATCGCCGGCGTGCGCCTGCTGTTCGCGTGAATCCGTCCTTCCGGACGTCCTGATCATGCCAAAGAGACGGCGGCCGGCCCAGTCCCGGGGTCGGCCACCGTCTCCGCACGCGCTCTCCAGGGGTGGCCGTTTCAGGCCAGTTGGGGTTCCACCACCCAAATCCCCTGCCGCATCACGCCCTTGAGGTCGAAGTTCTCGTCCAGCAGCACCAGATCGGCGTCCTTGCCCGGCTCCAGGGAGCCCACCCGGTCGTCCATGCCCAGCAGCCGGGCCGGGTTCGCGGACAGGGCCGCGACCACGTCCTCCACCGGCAGCCGGTCCACCGTCACCGCCCGCTTGAACGCCCGGTCCAGCGTCAGCGTGGAGCCGGCGATCGAACCGCCCTCCACCAGCCGGGCCACGCCCTCACTGACCTCGACCTCCAGCGGGCCGAGCATGTAGCGGCCGTCACCGATGCCCGCCGCGTCCATCGCGTCCGTGATGAACGCGACACGGCCCGCCCCCGCCCGATGGAACGCCAGCTCCAGCGCGGCCGGGTGCAGATGGACGCCGTCGTTGATCAGCTCGACCGTCACCCGCTCGTCCTCCAGCAGCGCGGCGATCGGGCCCGGCGCACGGTGCCCGAGCGGCGGCATCGCGTTGAAGAGGTGGGTGGCGACGGTCGCCCCCGCCTCGATCGCCTCCACCGTCTGCTCGTACGTGGCATCCGTGTGGCCGACGGCCGCGATCACCCCGTGCTCGGCCAGCAGCCGTACGGAGTCGATGCCGCCCGGCAGCTCGGTCGCCAGCGTGACCATCCTCGCCCTGCCGCGCGCCGCGTCGATCAGCTTGCGCACCTCCGCCGGATCCGGGTCGCGCAGCAGCCCCTCCGAGTGGGCGCCCTTGCGGCACGGGGAGATGAACGGGCCCTCGAAGTGGATGCCGGCCAGGTCGCCCTGCTCGGCCAGCTCGCTCAGCAGGCCGGCCTGGCGGACCAGGACGTCCATCTCCTCGGTGACGGTGGACGCGACGAGGGTGGTGGTGCCGTGGTGGCGGTGGGCGCGGATGGCCTTCTGCACGTCTTCGGCGGTGCCGGAGAAGGAGGCTCCGCCGCCGCCGTGGTTGTGCAGGTCGACGAAACCGGGCACCAGCCAGTGGCCCGTCACGTCGATGACGTTCCCGTAGGCGGTGTCGGTGTCCGCGGCGATCTTCGTGCCGTCGACGGTGACGCGGCCGTCGGGCACCGTGCCGGTGGGGAGTACCACCCTGGCGCCGGCGAGGACGAGAGGCGCCTCGCCGGTTGCGGGCTGCGGGCCGTGTGTGGCTGGTCGCGCCCCCGCGGCGGAGCCGCATGATGTCGCGTCCCGCGCCCCTGAGGGGGTTGCCGTCACGTGGGTTCCTCCGGCGTCGTAGATGTGGTGTCGAGCAGGTCCCAGGCCAGTAGTCCTGCGCCCCGGCATCCGGCTGTGTCGCCCAGCGCCGCTGGGACGATCTCCGGGAGTCTCTGGAAGGTGACCCGCCGGCGGACGGCGTTCCGCAGCGGTGTGAACAAGGTTTCCCCCGCCTCGGCCAGGCCGCCACCGATGATGAGAGTGCGCGGGTCCAGCAGGGTGAGGGCGGTGACCAGGCCGTCGGCGAGTGCGTCGACGGCCTGCTGCCAGATCCGGACGGCGTTCGGGTCCCCGGACGTGACGGCCTTGGCGCAGTCCGCGGCGTCCGCCTCCGGGTCCCCGCAGGCCGCCGCCCACGCCTCGCCGACCGCCGCCGCCGACGCGAACCGCTCCAAACAGCCGTGCTGTCCGCAGGGGCAGTGCGTCCCACCGGGGCGTACGACGATGTGGCCGATCTCGCCCGCGAAGCCGTGCGCGCCCGCCTCCACCCGGCCGTCCACACCGATGGCGCCCGCGATGCCCGTGCCGAGGGCCACGAAGAGGAAGCGGTCGGCGCCCTGACCCGCGCCGATACGCCCCTCCGCGAGTCCTCCGGTGCGGACGTCGTGCCCGAGGGCCACCGGGATGCCGCCGAGCCGGCCGGTGAGCAGCCGCCGCAGGTCGACGTCGCGCCAGCCGAGGTTGGCGGCGTAGACGGCGATGCCGTTCGCCTCGTCGACGATGCCCGGGACCGCGACCCCCGCCGCGGCGGCGCTCTCGCCGAGGCGCCCGACGCCGTACGCGCGCAGCTCGGCGGCGAAGTCGAGGATGCCGGCGACGACCTCGTCGGGGCCGCGTTCGCGGCCGGTGGCCCGGCGGGCCCGGTGCAGCAGCGCGCCGTCCGCCCCGACGAGGGCGGCCTTCATCCCGGTGCCGCCCACATCCAGGGCGATGACGTGTCTCACGGAGACAGTGTGGCCCGAGGACCCGCAAGAGGTCTAGTCCACTTGCGTGGTGTAGACCTTGATCCGGATAGCGGTTTCAATGGTCGGAGCATTTATGTGTGGATCGTGTGAGCACACGGCACGGCCGTCAGGGGAGCAGGAGAGCACAGTGCAGCGGCGGGCAGCGAAGTCGGGACCGATCGCGGTGGCATCCGCACTGGGCATGACGGCGGTCCTCGCCGGATGCGGGCTCAGCGGCGACTCCGGCGACGTCACCCTGAGGCTCGTCGCCGCCGACTACGGCGACAGCGGCGCCAACAGTTCCAAGAAGTACTGGGCCGACCTCGTCGAGGCCTACGAGAAGGACCACCCGGGCGTCACCGTCGAGGTGACCGTCCACTCCTGGAACGACGTCGACCGCGAGGTCAAGGAGCTCGTCGACGCGGGCAAGGCCCCCGACATGGCGCAGATCGGCGCCTACTCCGACTACGCCGCCGAGGATCTCCTGTACAAGGCGGGCGACGTCCTCTCCATCCCCGTCCAGGCCGACTTCGTGCCCCAGCTCGCCGACGCCGGTGAGGTGCGCGGCGTGCAGTACGGCATGCCGTTCGCCTCCTCCACGCGGCTGCTGTTCTACAACAAGACCCTCTTCGCCAAGGCCGGCCTCACCGCGCCGACCACCTGGTCCGAGCTGGCCGAGGACGCGGCCGAGCTGAAGGCGGACGGCGTGAAGTACCCGTACGCCCTGCCCCTCGGCCCGGAGGAGGCCCAGGCCGAGACCATGCAGTGGCTGCTCAGCGGCGGAGGCGGCTACACCGAGACCGCCACCGGCTACAGCCTCGACTCCACCGAGAACGTCCACACCTTCACCTGGCTGAAGAACGAGCTGGTCGGCAAGGACCTCACCGGGCCGGTCGCGCCCGGCAGGCTCAACCGGGCCGACGCCTTCGCCGCGTTCGCCGCCGGGCAGGTCGGCATGCTCAACGGGCACCCCTCGCTGATGAAGGCGGCAGCCGAGAAGGGCGTCGAGTTCGGCATGGTCCCGATGCCCGGCGTCGACGGGCCGACCAAGGTCTCCATGGGCGTCGCCGACTGGATGACCGCGTTCAAGCAGAACGGGCACGCCGAGCAGATCAAGGACTTCCTGAACTTCGTCTACAGCGAGAAGAACGTCCTCGCCTTCTCCCGTGAGTACGACCTGCTGCCCGTCACCAACTCCGCCTCCGAGACCATGACCGCCGCCTCCCAGGACGCCGACCTCAAGCCCTTCCTCGACCAGCTGCCGGTCTCCGAGCTGTACCCGGTGGGGCGCACCTCCTGGGCGGCGGTCAGCGCGGACGTGAAGAAGCGGATCGGGCAGGCCGTGCAGCCCGGCGGCAGCCCGGCGGGGGTGCTGGGCCAGCTCCAGACGACGGCCACGACCGCGGAGAGCGGCTCCGCCGGCTGAGGAGGCGGTACCGGTTCCGCCGGCTCGAGCCGGGTCGCGTGCCGTTGCGTTAGCGTGCGGGGCATGGAACGGGCAGCGGATGAAGACGGGCTCGGGGCGAGGGAGCGGGACATCCTCGCCCTCGAGCGGCGCGGGTTCTCGGGGCCCGGTGCGAAGGAACGGGCGATCCGGGAGGAGCTGGATCTGTCGCCCGTGCGGTACTACCAGCTGCTGAACGCGCTGCTGGATGACGCGAGGGCGTTGGCGCATGATCCGGTGACGGTCAATCGGCTGCGACGCGTGCGGGAGGCCCGCCGGGCGGAGCGGTGAGTCTGCGGGGTCGTTGTGCGGGTCGTTGTGCGGGTCGGTAGGGGTGCCGTCCCGGGGGCTGCGCCCCCAGAGCCCCGCTGTCGGCCCTTAAGGGGCCTCGTCCTCGAACTCCCCCGGAGGGGGTGCCCCCCCCGGATGGGCCGGGTGCGGCCGGCCGGGCCGACAGGTACCGGCGTTGGCTATGGTCAGCGGTATGGGCACCTACGAGACGCACCCCACGGACCCTCACCTCCCCCACCCCCACCACCCCCCCACGGCCGCGAGGCGCTCGCCGCGATCCTGGCCAAGCCGGGCGGCACCCTCGTCGGGCTCGACTTCGACGGGACGCTCGCGCCGATCGTGGAGAATCCGGAGGACGCCCGGGCGCATCCGGATGCTCTGCCCGTGCTTGCGCGGCTGGCGCCGAAGGTGGCCTCCGTCGCCGTGGTGACCGGCCGGCCCGCCGCGGTGGCCGTGCGGAACGGGGGCTTCGCCGGGGTGGCGGGGCTGGAGCGGCTCGCAGTGCTCGGGCATTACGGGGCCGAGCGGTGGGACGCCCGCACCGGGACCGTTTCCGCGCCCGCCCCGCACCCGGGTGTCGCGGCCGTACGGGCGGAACTGCCCGCCGTGCTGGAGGCTGCCGGGGCGGGGCCGGGGACCTGGGTCGAGGAGAAGGGGCGGGCCGTCGCCGTGCACACGCGCCGGGCGGCGGACCCGCAGGCCGCGTTCGAGGCGCTGCGCCGGCCGCTCGCCGACCTCGCATCCCGGCACGGGCTGATCGTCGAGCCGGGCCGGATGGTGCTGGAGCTGCGGCCGCCCGGCGTGGACAAGGGCGTGGCCCTGACGGAGTACGTCCGTGAGATCGGCGCCGAGGCGGTGCTCTACGCCGGTGACGACCTCGGTGACCTGCCCGCCTTCGCCGCCGTGGAGAAGCTCCGCTCCGACGGCGTACCCGGTCTGCTGGTGGCCAGCGGCAGCTCCGAGGTGACCGAGCTGTCGGCCCGCGCGGACCTGGTCGTCGACGGTCCCGCGGGGGTCGTAGGGCTGTTGCGGGCGCTGTCGGGTCGGCTGGGGTGACGGGTATGCGGTGGGATGGCTGGCGTTGACGGTCCGGCGGGGATGCCGGTCTTGCCCTTGGCGTGCGCGGGCTCGTCGTGATGCGCCGGGTTCTTGCTGAGCCGCGGGTCGGCCGGTCCCGTCGGGGGTGGTGGGGTTTGTGGGCGCTCGCTGGCCAGTTGGGCCGGTGGTGTGGGCAGGTGGTGTCGGACCGCCGGGTTCGTTGGGTTGGGGGCCTGGGGTCTCGGCTGGGGGTGGCAGGGGTCCCGGCGGGATTGGGTGACCTGTGGGCGCCCGTCGGTCAGTTGGGCCGGGGCCCTGAGGGTCGGCTGGTGGTGGCGGTGGGGAGAAGCCGACGCGTCCTCCGTGGAGAACGGCCGGCGGGTTTGCATGGCCTGTGGGCGCTCCTCGGTCAGTCGCGCCGGGGATCTGGGGTGCCCGCACGTGGGGTGGTGGGGGCTGCGGGGGCTCGTCGGTCAGTTTCACCGGAGGGCCTGGAGGGCCTGTAGCTGCTCCAGGAACCACCGGGCCGGGGGCAGCGCGGTCGCGGCCTCCGTGAGCCTCTTGGCGCGCGCCGCCCGCTCCTCCGGTGCCATGGTGAGCGCCTCGTGGAGGGCGCGGGCGGTCTCCAGGACGTCGTAGGGGTTGACCACGATGGCGTCCTCGCCCAGCTCCCAGTACGCCCCGGCCTCCCGAGACAGCACCAGCGCGCAGCCCTGGTCGGAGACGACCGGGACCTCCTTGGCGACCAGGTTCATGCCGTCCCGGACGGGGTTGACCAGGGCCACGTCGGCGAGGCGGTACGCGGCCAGGGAGCGGGCGAAGTCGTCCTTGACGTGCAGGACGACCGGGGTCCAGCCGGGTGTGCCGTACCGCTCGTTGATCTCCCCCGCGACGCGCTGCACCTCGGCCGTGTAGTCGCGGTAGACGGCGAGGTCCTGGCGGGAGGGGTAGGCGAACGCCACGTGGACGACGCGTTCGCGCCACTCGGGGCGGTCGTCGAGGAGCTGCCGGTAGGCGAGCAGACCGCGCACGATATTCTTCGACAGCTCGGTCCGGTCGACGCGCACGATGGTTCTGCGGCCCTCGCCGATCTCCTCGCGGAGGGCGGCGATGCGCTCCTCGACGTCGGACTCGTGGGAGCGGGCGCGCAGGAAGTCGGCGTCGGCGCCGAGGCCGTGGACGCCGATCTCGGTGCTGCCCAGGCCGCCCACGAACTCCGTGCAGCAGGCGGTGAACGCGTCCGCCCAGCGCCTGGTCAGGAAGCCGAGCCGATCCGCGCCGAGCATGCCGCGCAGCAGTTGCGCGCGGATGTCCGTGGGGAGCAGCGCGAAGTAGTCCACCGGCGCCCACGGCGTGTGCGAGAAGTGGCCGATGCGCAGGTCGGGGCGCAGCTCGCGGAGCATGCCGGGGACCAGACACAGGTGGTAGTCCTGCACGAGGACCGCCGCGCCCTCCGCCGCCTCCTCGGCCAGCGCCTCCGCGAACGCGTGGTTGTAGGTCTCGTACGACGCCCACTGGCGCCGGAACTCCGCGTCGAAGACCGGCTCCAGCGGGGTCTGGTACAGCAGGTGGTGGATGAACCAGAGCACGGAGTTGGCGACGCCGTTGTACGCGTCGGCGTGCACGTCGGCCGGGATGTCGAGCATCCGGACGCCGTCCTCGCCGACCCCGCGCCGCACCGCCTCGCGGTCGCCGTCGGTCAGCGCCGAGCACACCCACAGGGCGTCCGCGTCCGGACCGATCGCCGACAGGCCCGAGACCAGTCCGCCGCCGCCCCGCTTGGCGTGCAGCGAACCGTCCTCGCGCACCTCGTAGGAGACCGGGCCGCGGTTGGACGCGACCAGCACCTGAGCACCCTGAGCAGCAGCATCACGCGTGGAAGACATACGCCACAACCTAGCCCGGTCCGGAAACGCTCAAACGTACGGATGCGGTCCGTGGCCGGGTCATATCCGGCCGTATACGGCGCCCGGACCGTGTTGCGCGCCGCCCCACGCGGTGTGCCGGCACGCGGCGCCGCGCACGGCCCGCCCGCTACGCGACCTTGCGTTCCGCGTACTCCGCGATCTCCGCCATCGGCGGACGTTCCTCGGTGTCCACGGAGTAGGTGCGCGGCTCGAAGCCGTCCGTGCTCCGCTCGAACTGGGTGAGGACGGGGCGGATCATGTGCCCGCGGGCCAGCCGGAGCTGCGCGGTGCGGTAGATCGCCGCCGCCATCCGGCCGAGCGCCTGCCCGTCCTGGTGGCGGTGCTTGCGCACCCCGACGTCGACCTGGGCGAGGGCGTCCAGGCCCACCAGGTGCAGGGCGTCGACCAGCATGCCCAGCTCCACGCCGTAGCCGACGGGGAACGGGAGCTGTTCCAGCAGGCTGCGCCGGGCCGCGTACTCGCCGCCGAGCGGCTGCACGAAGCCGGCCAGCTGCGGCCAGTGCATGTTGAGCAGCGGGCGGGCCATGAGTTCGGTGACCCGGCCGCCCTGGCCCGCGGTCCTGCCGGAGGCGAACGAGTTCGCCTCGGCGCCCAGCGGGCGGTCGTACATGGCCTTGACCAGATCCACCCCGGGGTCGGTGAGCAGCGGGCCCACGATGCCGGAGACGAAGTCGGAGGAGAACTCCTTGAGGTCGGCGTCGATGAAACAGACGATGTCCCCGGTCGTGACGAGCAACGACCGCCACAGCACCTCGCCCTTGCCGGGCACGGCCGGTATCCGGGGGAGGATGTCGTCGCGGTGCACGACCCGTGCCCCGGCCGCCGCGGCGACCTCGGACGTACGGTCCGTGGAGCCCGAGTCGACGACGACGATCTCGTCGACCAGCGGGACCTGCTGCATCAGGTCGTGGCGGATGACCGCGACGATGTCACCGACCGTCTCCTGTTCGTTCAGGGCGGGCAGCACCACGGAGACCGTCTGACCCGAGGCACGTTTCGCGGCCAGGATGCGGTGCAACGGGCGGTCGGTCACGGACCAGGAGCGGGTGGCCAGCCAGGCTTCAGCTTCTTTCAGCACGGTCTGCGGCTCCTCACTGTCGTGATCACACCAGGTGCACGGGGGGTGACGGTGTGATCCATCTCGCGGTTCGGACGTCTATCTCAACTGTCCTGGCCTTCGGTTACAGTCTTGAACAACGCGGATGACCATCGCATGTCCGAGGTCGCCGCTGTTCCACCACTGACAACTTCATACCGCTCATCCAGAGGGGCAGAGGGATACGGCCCGATGAAGCCCCGGCAACCCTCCAGCCGGTCTTGTCACGTCGTTGTGGCGAGGCTCCCGGCTAGGGAAGGTGCCAAATCCGTCTCACGGCGAGATGCGTCGTGAGGAAGATGAGGAAGGGCCTCGCCTCACATGGCTGCGCAGACAGTTGCAAGCACCACAGACTCCGTCGACCTCGGTCCCGCCGCGGCGCTCTCCTGCCGCGAGTGCGGACACCGCGTGCCGCTCGGCCCGGTCTTCGCCTGCGAAGAGTGTTTCGGCCCGCTCGAGATCGCCTACGACTTCTCGGCCTACGACACCGAGGAGCTGCGCAAGCGCATCGAGGCGGGCCCCGCGAACATCTGGCGCTATGCGCCGCTGCTGCCCGTCCCGGCCGACGTGGCGGAGAAGCCGAACATCAACCCCGGCTGGACCAAGCTCGTCCAGGCCGACAACCTGGCCCGTGAGCTGGGCGTCGACCCCGGCAAGCTGTTCGTCAAGGACGACTCCGGCAACCCGACGCACTCCTTCAAGGACCGCGTCGTCGCCCAGGCCATCGAGGCCGCGCGCGCCTTCGGCTTCACGACCCTCTCCTGCTCGTCCACGGGCAACCTGGCCGGTGCCGTCGGCGCCGCGGCCGCCCGCGCCGGCTTCCGCTCCTGCGTGTTCATCCCGCACGACCTGGAGCAGGGCAAGATCGTCATGGCCGCGATCTACGGCGGCGAACTCGTCGGCATCGAGGGCAACTACGACGACGTGAACCGCTTCTGCTCCGAGCTGATCGGCGACCCGGCCGGCGAGGGCTGGGGCTTCGTCAACGTCAACCTGCGGCCGTACTACGCAGAGGGCTCAAAGACGCTGGCGTACGAGATCTGCGAGCAGCTCGGCTGGCGGCTGCCCGACCAGCTCGTCGTGCCGATCGCCTCCGGCTCGCAGCTCACGAAGATCGACAAGGGGCTCCAGGAGCTGATCAAGCTCGGTCTCGTCGAGGACAGGCCGTACAAGATCTTCGGTGCGCAGGCCGAGGGCTGCTCGCCGGTGTCCGTCGCCTACAAGGCCGGCCACGAGGTCGTCCGGCCGCAGAAGCCGAACACCATCGCCAAGTCCCTCGCCATCGGCAACCCTGCGGACGGGCCGTACGTCCTGGACATCGCGCGCCGTACCGGTGGGGCGGTGGAGGACGTGAACGACGAGCAGGTGGTCGACGCGATCAAGCTGCTGGCGCGGACCGAGGGCATCTTCGCGGAGACCGCCGGTGGCGTGACGGTGGGTGTGACGAGGAAGCTGATCGAGAACGGTCTCCTCGACCCGACGAAGACCACGGTCGTGCTCAACACCGGGGACGGCCTCAAGACCCTCGACGCGGTGGCCGGTACCGGCCTCACCGCCACCATCCGTCCGAACCTGGACTCCTTCCGAGAGGCTGGCCTCGCATGAGCGTGACCGTCCGCATCCCGACCATCCTGCGCACCTACACCGGTGGCAAGGCCGAGGTCCCGGCCGAGGGCACGACCCTCGGCGAGATCATCGCCGACCTGGAGAAGAACCACACGGGCATCGCCGCGCGCGTTCTCGACGACCAGGGCAAGCTGCGCCGGTTCGTCAACGTGTACGTCAACGACGACGACGTCCGCTTCGAGAAGGGGCTGGAGACGGCGACCCCCGACGGCGCCGGCGTCTCCATCATCCCGGCCGTGGCCGGAGGCTGACCGGTGTTCAGTACCCGCCGGTAGTAACCGTCGGTAACGGTAATTACCGAGAGTTCATCCCCGCGGCGGAGCCGCTAATGGATAATTGCCCCCTCCGTGAGAGAAGCGGAGGGGGCAATTCAGTGTGGTTGAGCGCGGTACAGTTGGGGAACGCGTCGCCCATTGCATGCCGGCCGCATATGAGTTCCGCCGTTGCGGGCGATGAGAAGTAGCCAAAGTGTGCATGTGTTTTGCGCCTTTCATTCCCTTTGTGGGGCCCGACTTGCCCTGAACTCGGGTGAATCCTCACTCTTCTCCGGACCGTTCGCGTCCAGAATTCTCGTCCGATTGACCTGTTGCAGACGGCAGTTGGACAGATACATTCGGCCGCGGTCGACGCGTTCCGGCGCACGCCCCCAACGAACTTGGGGGGTGAGGTCTGACCCGGATCCGCGAAGTGCGGGTCTGTGCAAGGGCCAGTAATAGGGGAGTTAGGCATGGCTCAGGGCACCGTCAAGTGGTTCAACGCGGAGAAGGGGTACGGCTTCATCGCGGTCGACGGTGGTGCGGATGTTTTCGTCCACTACAGCGCGATCCAGATGGACGGATACCGCACCCTGGAAGAGGGCCAGCGGGTCGATTTCGAGATCTCGCAGGGTCAGAAGGGGCCGCAGGCGGACATGGTCCGGCTCGCGACCGGCTGAAGCACGCGCCGACTTGCAGCGACGTTCTTCTGTTCTGTCCGCGAAGGGCTCGCACCTCCTGGGTGCGGGCCCTTCGCCATGTCCGCAGTCGTCCGCAGTCGTCCGCAGTCGTTCGGAGTCGTCCTCCGTCGTCTTCCGTCGTCCTCCGTCGTCCTCCGTCGTCCGCAGTCGTTCGGAGTCGTCCGCCGTCTTCCTCCGTCACCCGTGGTGCCTCGCGCGGCCCGCTCGGCCCGCGTGGCCCTGCGTTCACCTGCGGATCCTGCGGATCGGCCCGCGCCCGCCCGTCGCCCGACCACCACGCCTCGACGAGCCCGCTGCGCGGGCGCACCTTGCACTCGGACGGGTCGAGTGCTAATCATTGGCGTTAGCACTCTGATGGTGAGAGTGACAACGAAGGACCGGGTCGGTGAGGCCCGCAGGCCAGGTGGGGCAAGGAACCACAGGGCAGGCGAGCCGTCCGTCGCGGGCGCGGGCGCGGTCCGAAGGAATCACCCCCAGTCCTGGAGGGACCACTTCACATGGCCAAGATCATCGCGTTCGACGAGGAGGCGCGGCGCGGCCTCGAGCGCGGCATGAACCAGCTCGCGGACGCCGTGAAGGTGACGCTCGGCCCCAAGGGCCGCAACGTCGTCCTCGAGAAGAAGTGGGGCGCCCCCACGATCACCAACGATGGTGTCTCCATCGCCAAGGAGATCGAGCTCGAGGACCCGTACGAGAAGATCGGCGCCGAGCTGGTCAAGGAAGTCGCCAAGAAGACGGACGACGTCGCCGGTGACGGTACGACCACCGCGACCGTCCTCGCCCAGGCGCTGGTCCGCGAGGGCCTGCGCAACGTGGCGGCCGGCGCCAACCCGATGGCTCTGAAGCGCGGCATCGAGAAGGCCGTCGAGGCCGTCTCCGGCGCCCTCCTCGAGCAGGCGAAGGATGTCGAGACCAAGGAGCAGATCGCTTCGACGGCCTCCATCTCCGCCGCCGACACCCAGATCGGCGAGCTCATCGCCGAGGCCATGGACAAGGTCGGCAAGGAAGGCGTCATCACCGTCGAGGAGTCGCAGACCTTCGGTCTCGAACTCGAGCTGACCGAGGGTATGCGCTTCGACAAGGGCTACATCTCGGCGTACTTCGCGACCGACATGGAGCGTATGGAGGCCGTCCTCGACGACCCGTACATCCTGATCGCGAACTCCAAGATCGCCAACGTCAAGGACCTGCTCCCGCTCCTGGAGAAGGTCATGCAGTCGGGCAAGCCGCTGCTGATCATCGCCGAGGACGTCGAGGGCGAGGCCCTGTCGACCCTGGTCGTCAACAAGATCCGCGGCACCTTCAAGTCCGTCGCGGTCAAGGCCCCGGGCTTCGGCGACCGCCGCAAGGCGATGCTGAACGACATCGCCATCCTCACCGGTGGCGAGGTCATCTCCGAGGAGGTCGGTCTCAAGCTCGAGAACACCTCCCTGGACCTGCTCGGCAAGGCCCGCAAGGTCGTCATCACCAAGGACGAGACCACCATCGTCGACGGGTCCGGCTCCTCGGAGCAGGTCGCGGGCCGGGTCAACCAGATCCGCGCCGAGATCGAGAACAGCGACTCGGACTACGACCGCGAGAAGCTCCAGGAGCGTCTGGCGAAGCTGGCCGGCGGCGTGGCCGTCATCAAGGCCGGCGCCGCCACCGAGGTGGAGCTCAAGGAGCGCAAGCACCGCATCGAGGACGCCGTTCGCAACGCGAAGGCGGCCGTCGAGGAGGGCATCGTCGCCGGTGGTGGCGTGGCCCTGCTCCAGGCCACCTCGGTCTTCGAGAAGCTCGACCTCGAGGGTGACGAGGCGACCGGCGCCAACGCCGTGAAGCTCGCCCTGGAGGCCCCGCTCAAGCAGATCGCCGTCAACGGTGGTCTCGAGGGTGGCGTCATCGTCGAGAAGGTGCGCAACCTGCCCGTCGGCCACGGCCTGAACGCCGCGACCGGTGAGTACGTCGACATGATCGCCGAGGGCATCATCGACCCGGCGAAGGTGACGCGCTCCGCGCTGCAGAACGCCGCGTCGATCGCCGCGCTGTTCCTCACCACCGAGGCCGTCATCGCTGACAAGCCGGAGAAGGCGGGCGCTGCCCCGGCCGGCGGCGGCATGCCGGGCGGTGACATGGACTTCTGAGCCTGATCGCTGATCAAGCTCGGTTTTCCACCGAGGGCGGCACTCCCTGCTGAGGCGGGGGGTGCCGCCCTCGGTCGTTCTCCCGGCCCCGGTGCCTGCGGTGCGCGTAGTGGCCGCCGGGCCGGGGTGGCCCGGATCACAGCGGTTGTGGGGGAGGCGCGGAATGGCCGGGGCGGGGTGTGCGGTTGACGGGAGAGGGCGGTTCTTGCATGTGCACATACCGTCCGGAATGTCCCATCGCTCGATGCCCACCGCGTCCCCGAGGAGCCCCTGTCGTGACTGCCACCCCCGCCGCCTCCCGCGCCGCCGAGATCCTCGCGCGTCCCGTCTCCCTCAACGGCCTGACCGTCCCCAACCGCATCGCCATGGCGCCCATGACCCGCATGTTCTCGCCCGGCGGCATCCCCGGTGAGAACGTGGCGTCGTACTACGGCCGGCGCGCCGCCGCCGGTGTCGGTCTCATCGTCACGGAGGGCACGTACGTCGGCCACGACTCGGCCGGGCAGAGCGACCGGGTGCCGCGGTTCCACGGCGAGGAGCAGCTGGCCGGGTGGGCGAAGGTCGCCGAGGCCGTGCACGCGGGCGGCGGGACGATCGTGCCGCAGCTGTGGCACATCGGCATGGTGCGCAACCAGGGTGAGCCGCCCGTCGCGGACGCCCCCGCCGTCGGCCCCTCCGGCGTGCGCCCGGACGGCACCGAGGGCACCGGCAAGGTGATGACCCAGCGCGACCTGGACGACGTCATCGGCGCGTTCGCCGAGGCCGCCGCGGCCGCGGAGCGCATCGGCTTCGACGGCGTGGAGATCCACGGCGCCCACGGCTACCTCGTCGACCAGTTCCTGTGGGCGGGCACCAACCGCCGCACCGACGCCTACGGCGGTGACGCGGTCGCCCGTACCAGGTTCGCGGCGGAGATCGTCGCCGCCGTGCGGCAGACGGTGTCCGCGGAGTTCCCGGTCATCTTCCGCTACTCGCAGTGGAAGCAGGAGGCCTACGACGCGCGCCTCGCCGAGACCCCCGAGGAGCTGGAGGCCATCCTCGCCCCGCTCGCCGCGGCCGGTGTCGACGCCTTCCACGCCTCCACCCGTCGCTACTGGGTCCCGGAGTTCGACGGCTCCGACCTCAATCTCGCGGGCTGGACGAAGAAGCTGACCGGGCGGCCCACCATCACCGTCGGCTCGGTCGGCCTCGACGGCGACTTCATCAAGGCCTTCCAGGGCCAGGGTTCCGCGGTCAGGAACCTCGACGACCTCCTCGACCGGCTGGAGCGCGACGAGTTCGACATGGTGGCCGTCGGCCGCGCGCTGCTCCAGGACCCGGAGTGGGCCGCCAAGATCCTGGCCGGCCGCTTCGACGAGCTGAAGCCGTACGACACGGCGGCGCTGAAGACCCTCAGCTGAGACCGGCTGGGACCGGCGGCCGGGCGGCTGGGGCCGGCTGGGCCGGGATGAGCTGAGCCGTCGGTCTGGCGGACGGCTCCTGTGTGTCGGGGCAGGGGGGAAGGAGGGAAGTTTTCTTTTCCCCTGCGCGTCGTCCCTGATGGGCGCCCCCTCTGGACCTCCGCCGCCCTCGGCGTCGTCGCCTCACCGCCGGCCTGGTGCTCGCCCCGCAGGGTCTGGTCGTGATGGTCGTGTCCGCGGTCTCCGCCGGCATCACCTAGGCCAAGGGCCCCGAGGTCACCCTGATGATCGGCTCGCTGATCGTCGCCGCCGGCTACGGCCTCGACATCGTGCTCATGAGCGAGGTCTGGCACCTCGTCCTGGTGTCCCGCGTGATCGCCGCCGGCATCGGCTTCACCCACGGCGCCCTGCCCGCCCCGATCACGGGCGCGGTGGACCCCTCCCGGACCGGCTCGGCCAACAGCCTCAACACCCAGATGCGGTCCCTGGGCACCAGCTTCGCCAGTGCCGTCGCCGCCCGGCAGGGCCTGGCCTAGACGTTGCCCATGGGCTCGATGTCGACCTTCACCGGGGTGCCCCAGACGCGCAGCACCTCGTAGTCGGTGAACTCGTGCACCAGGCGGTAGGCCATGGCGGGGCGGGAGCCCCGGCGCAGGGCGGCGAGGTATCTCTCCGCCTCGTGGCGGTCGCGCCTCGGGGTGCCGCACAGCTGCCATTCCTGGCCGGTCCACAGTTCCGGCAGCCAGCGCTGCTGGGGCTGCGGGCGGTCGCCCCGGGTGCCGTAGCGGGAGGGGGCGGTGGGGTGCGGTGCCTGTGGGGCGGGGCCGTCGAACTCGGCCCGCCGGGCCGCCCGCCGCCGGGTCTCGCACAGCAGGCACAGGTCGGGGGCCGCCTCGTCCACGGGACCGTTGGGGTGCTCGGCGCACCGTGTGGTGGGGGCGGCCGAGGCGCCCTCCTCCAGCAGCTCCAGGGCGCGCCGCAGGTCCGACCTGACCTCGTGGAGTCTGGCGTCCGGGGTGTCGGCGGTCAGGGCGTCCCCGTGCTCACCGAGCAGCCGCAGGGCACGCCCCAGGTGGGTGAGCTGGGCATGGTTCATGACGAGCGTCTCCGTTCCCGCGGCGGGCTTTCCTCCGGCCTGAGTGTTCGACGGTGCGGACACCGCCGACTCAACCGTCGCACACACCACCGACAACCCCCCGTACGAGCCGTGACGAGCCATCCCGCGAGCGGATTCCCGGACGGCGGCCAGGTGCCGATCAGGACCCGGCGCGCTCGTCATCCGGATCGCGAAGGCGTCGGGCCACCGGACGGGTCATGGGCCGGGCCACCGGACGGGTCAGGCGTCGGGCCACCGGACGGGTCAGGGGCCGGGCGGCCGGAGCCGGCGGCGGCGATGACGCGGTCGGTGACGCCGAAGACGTAGGTCGCGGCGAAGCCGACCGCGTACCCGGTCAGCAGCCCGCCCGCGTAGATCGCGAGCAGGGTGCCCCAGCCCCGGTCGCCGGCCAGCAGGGGGAACAGGGCCCAGCCGGACGGCCCGATCGCCGTCGCGCCGACCTGGTCGCCGAGCATCGCGAAGAAGCCGACGAAGGCCCCGCCGGCCGCCCCGCCCACGCAGGCGGTGAGGAAGGGGCGGCCCAGCGGGAGGGAGACGCCGTAGATGAGGGGTTCGCCGACGCCCAGCAGGCCCGCCGGCAGCGCCGACCTGATCGTCGTGCGCAGCGAGGTGTCGTGGCGCAGCCGGACGTAGACCGCGAGGGCCGCGCCGACCTGGCCCGCGCCCGCCATCGCCAGGATCGGCAGCAGCACGGTGTGGCCCTGCTGTTCGATGAGCGTGGTGTGGATGGGGATGAGGGCCTGGTGCAGGCCCAGCATCACCAGCGGCAGGAACAGCCCGCCGAGGACCAGCCCGGCGAACGCGCCCGTCGTGGTCAGCAGCCAGTCCGCCGCGGTGCCGATCGCCGTCGACACCGCACCGGCCGCCCACATCAGGCCGTACAGCGTGGCCAGGCCCGCGACGAGGACCGTCAGGGTCGGGGTCAGCAGCACGTCGAGGGCCGCCGGGACCCGGCCCCGGCACCACTTCTCCACGTACGTCGCCAGCAGGGCCGCCGCCAGTGCGCCGAGGACCCCGCCCTGGCCGGGGGCGAGGGTCACCCCGAACGGGGTGACCTTCGCGACGCCCGGATATACCACGATCGCCGCCACCGCCCCGCCCAGCACGGGCGTGCCGCCGAACTCCTTCGCCGTGTTGACGCCGACGAACACCGCGATCAGCGCCATGAACCCGGACGCCACGGCGGCCAGCGCGGGCGTCAGCCACGGCAGCAGGCCGGCGTTCAGCAGCAGCCCGTTGACGCCCGCGAGGATCCCGCAGCCGATCAGGGCGGGGATGAGGGGGACGAAGACGGCGGCGAGGCGGCGCAGGGCGGTCTTGACGGGCGTGGCATTGCGCCGCTGTCGCTCGCCCTTCAACTCCGCGCCCAGCGCGGCCAGTTCACCCGCCACCGTCGACCGGCCGACCAGCTCCTCGAAGGCCGCCGTCACCGTCCCCACGACCCCCGGCCCGAGCACCACCTGGTACGACCCGCCGTCCACGACGAGGCCCAGCACCCCGGGGACGGCGCGCAGCGCCTCCTCGTCCGCCCGTGACGGATCGGCGAGGCCCAGCCTCAGCCGGGTCATGCAGTGGGCGACGGAGAGGACGTTCGCGGGGCCGCCGACCAGGGGCAGCAGCGCGGCGGCGGTGGCACGGGAATCGGTAGGCACCTGCTGAGCGTGCGGCTCAGGGGCGCGTGGCGGCGAGCGCGGCACGCAGATGACCGCCGGACTCCTCCAGAAGGCGGGCTGCCGACGGCCCGTCCACCCCGGCGAGCAGCACGAGGATCGCGTCCTTCACCTCACCGCCGGTGGCCGCGAGGGCCCGCTCGATCTCCTCGTCGTCCGCGCCGGTCGCGAGGGAGACGATCCGCCGCGAGCGGGCCCGCAGCTTCTCGTTCGTGGCCCGCACGTCGACCATCAGGTTCCCGTACGTCTTGCCCAGCCGGATCATCGTGATCGTCGACAGCATGTTCAACACCAGCTTCTGTGCCGTGCCCGCCTTCAGCCGGGTCGACCCGGTGAGCAGCTCGGGCCCGACGACGACCTCGATGCCGTGCTCGGCGGCCCCGGCCAGCGCACTGCCCGGGTTGCAGGCCAGCCCGACGGTCAGCGCACCCAGCGAACGCGCGTACTCCACCGCGCCGATCGCGTACGGCGTGCGCCCCGAGGCGGAGATCCCGACGACCGTGTCCTCGGCGGTCAGCGCGAGATCGGCCAGGTCCGCCCGCGCCAGTTCCCGCGAGTCCTCGGCACCCTCGACGGAGGTCACCATCGCCCGCGGCCCGCCCGCGATGAGCCCGACGACCTGGCCCGGGGCCGTGTTGAAGGTCGGCGGACACTCGGACGCGTCCAGCACCCCGAGCCGGCCGGCCGTCCCCGCCCCGGCGTACACCAGCCGTCCGCCCCGCCCCATCCGCGCGGCGATCGCGTCGACGGCACCGGCGATCTCGGGCAACCGCGCGGCCACGGCCCCGGCCACGCCGGCGTCCTCCCCGTTCATGAGCCGGGCGATGTCGAGGGTGGGCAGCCGGTCGATCTCGGCGAGTTCCGGCCGGAAGGCCTCGGTGGTGAGGCTCTCGAGCTGGGAGCGCAGGTCGTGCGGAGTGGAAGCGGAGGTCATGAGACGCGGCCCTTTCGACGCGGGTTCAGTGCATACCGCGGGTTCAGCGCATACCGCGGGTTCCGTGCACACCTCAGGGGCGCGGGACTGTATTCGTACGCGGCTGCGCCGAGTGGGGCGTGGCCGGCCACCGCGGCGCGCCGCACGTGTCCGCGAACAATCAGCCCCACGGCCTAGCGGTGCCGATGAGCCAGCGCCTCGTAACTCGCGGCCAGCGCCGGCGCCGCCGTGTCGTACGTCCGCTGCGCCACCCCCACGAACAGGCAGTCCACCACGAGCAACTGGCTGGTCCGGGACGACATCGCGCCGGCCGCAACTCGCTCTCCCGTGCCGTGGACGTCGTCAGCACCTGGTCGGCGTACTGCGCGACCGCGCCGCCCGGCCGTCCGGTGATGGCCACGGTCGTGGCGCCCCGCTCGAAGGCGACCCGCAGGGGTTCGATGACGTCCCGCGTCGACCCGGAGTGCGTGATCGCGACGGCCACGTCACCCGCCCGCAACTGCACCGCGTTCGTCACCGCGAGGTGCGGGTCGCTGTGGGCGTGGGCCATGAGACCTATCCGCAGCAGTTTCTGCACGAGGTCCTGGGCGACGAGCCCGGACGCCCCGACGCCGTAGACGTCGGTCCTGCGGGCGGTGGCCAGCGCGCCACCGCCGCGCCGAGCTGCACCGTGTCGAGTCCGGCGGCGGTGTCGGCGAGGGTCTGCCGCTCGTCGTGGGCGAGCTTGGCGACGACGTCCGCGATCGGGTCGTCGACGGCGATGTCGGTGGTGATGGCGGGCGCGCGGCCGGACTGCTGCTGGGCCGCGAGTCCGGCGAGGGCGAGCCGCAGGTCGCGGTAGCCGGGGTAGCCGAGGAGGCGGGCGGTGCGGACGACGGTGGCCTCGCTGGTGCCGGTGCGTTCCGCGAGGCGCGTGACGGTGAGCGCCGCGCAGCCGGCGGGGTCCCCCGCGACGGTCTCGGCGACGCGCTGCATCGAGCGCGTCATGGAGGGGGCGAGCGCGCGGACCTTGGCGGCGAGAGCGCCGCCGAAAACTTCCTTCACGTCCTGGGGCACCCATGAAAGGTATTTTCGGCTCGTGTCACGGTCAAGAGTGCGCACAATGGGTGCATGGATCCCTCCCACAACCCCTCCCACAACGCTTCCCGCACCCCCTCCCCCACTCCCGTCAGTGCTCTGGAACAGGCGTTGCACGCCGCGCGTGCCCGCGTCATCGCCGACCTGGCCGCGGGCGAGGTGGCCGCGGCGGACGTCGTGTCCATGGTCGAGGAGTCCGTGACGCAGCGGCGCTGGTGGGTCGAGCAGTGGCCGGACGGCGTGAGCTTCGTGGCCGGACTGGTGGCGCAGGACGTGCAGGACGCCCTGCTGGAGCGGCACGGCCGCTGGCCCATCTGCCCGGTGTGCGGCTCGGGCGACCCGCACGCCCTGGAGGTCGAGCCCGAACTGGGGCCCGACCCGCACTGGGTGTGCCACAAGGCGGGTGTGAAGGTCGCGGCGGTCGGCTCACTGGGGACGGCGTCCGGCGGGGCGGGCTCGCGGTGAGGCGCGCGTGACGGTCTACATCGACCCACCCGACTGGCCGGGCCACGGCCGGATGTGGTCCCACCTCGTCAGCGACGTCTCCTTCGACGAACTGCACGTCTTCGCCGACGGGTTGGGCGTGCCCCGGCGCGCGTTCGAACGCGACCACTACGACATTCCCTCCCACCGGTACCCGGACGTGGTCGCGGCCGGCGCGGTGGAGGTCAGCAGCCGTGAGGTGGTGCGGCTGCTGACGGCGTCGGGACTGCGACGGCCGAAGGGGCGGCGACGGGCGTAGCGGGCGGGTGTCACCCCCGGCGCGTGTAGAGCCGTAGCGTCTCGTCCTCCAGGAGGGTCTCCCGCGTCACGTCGGCCCGTGTGAACCCGGCGCGCGTCAGGACGCCTTGCGACGGGGAGTTCGCCTCCTCCACCGCCGCGTACAGCAGGTGTACGTCGTCCCGCGCGAGCGCCCAGTCCGCGAGGGCGGTCAGCGCCTCGGTCGCGTAGCCGTGGCCTCGGGCGGGTTCCACGAGGTCGTAGCCGATCTCGGTGCGGCCCTCCTCGTCGGGCATCCCGTGGAGGACCAGGCTGCCGACGGCCCGGCCGTCCTCCCGCCGGACGAGCACGAGCGCCCCGAACTCGGGCCGGTGCACCCCGTCGTCGTACGCCTTGAGCAGGGCGGCGGCGACGTCCCGGGTGCCCTCGAAGGGGGCGTCGCCGAGCCAGACGAAGCCGCCGTCGCCGCCCGCGACCAGGTCGGCGGCGGCGGCCGGGGTGATGCCTTCGAGGGTGAGGCGCTCGGTCGGCAGGACCAGGTTGTTGTTCCAGCGCCATTCGGTGACCGGGGCGCGGCCGGGCAGATCGCCGCGGCCGGTCGCCCACAGCAGCGTCGGCCAGGGCTCGGGGCCGGGCCGGACGTGCGGGAAGATCCGGGTGAGGACGGATGCGCACAGCTCGGCCGGCGGTTCGTAGGCCAGGCCCAGGCCCTCGGCGATGTCATGGGTGTGCAGGAGGACCTCGGCGATGCCCATCGCCGCGAAGCCCTCGCGGTTCGCGCTGCGGAAGGGGTACGGGTGGAAGGCGCGGACCCGCGGCGGGGTGGTGCGGACGGTGGCGGTGAGCAGGGCGCCGGTGGTCTCGATGACGTCCAGGACTCCCGCCTGGTCGGTGCCCTCGTCGAAGCCGAGTTCGAAGGGGGCGTACGCCGTCTGCGCGCGGCCCGCCAACTGCCCGGCGTAGGCGAGGAGATCGCCCGCCATGTGCTCCGCCGTCTGCCGGCAGGTCCAGTCCAGTCGGCCGGCCTTCACGCCGGTCCAGTCCTTGTCCGTCACCGTCCGCAGCAGCTCCACGCTGCTCGCGACGGCCTCCGCCACCTGATCCCCGCCCCATGCGCGCATGACGTGAGCCTAGGCGGGCGCGGGGGTCAGATCGACAGCAGTTCCAGTTCCGCGCGCATGTTGTAGCGGGCGGTCGCCTCCCACTCCCTCGCCCCGTGCGGGGTGCGGAACAGGCGGGACAGGCCGAGGAGATGGCGCAGTACGGCGGCCCGGCCCTCGCGGAAGGCGTCGTTCGGGACGAAGTGGTACTCCTCGCGGATCTCCGCCGCGTAGGCGGCGTACGCCGACGGCGGCGCGGCGAGGATCGCGAGGTCGGCGTCGCACAGCACCTGGCCGTCGTGGTCGTCGGCGGCCGGGTCGTGGGAGACGGTGAGCCGGACCAGGCGGGCCACCTCGGCGGTCTTCGCCTCCGGCAGGCCTGCCTCGGGCAGCGCGCGCTCGGCGAGGCGGGCGGAGCGGTCCTCGTTCTCGGAGCGGTCGGGCAGGTACACCGCGTCGTGGAACCAGGCGGCCAGCCGGACGACGTCCGGGTCGTCGGCGTGCTCCCGAAGCGTGTCGATCCGGTCGAGGACCGCGGTGAGGTGGGTGACCGTGTGGTAGCGGCGCTGCGGCTCCTGCCAGCGGCGCAGGAGGTCGTCGGCGTAGGGGAGGGGGTCCGGGGC
>NZ_MPOH02000011.1:1001898-1045483 GCF_001896135.2 Streptomyces phaeoluteigriseus | reverse complement strand
CGGCGGGTGTTGGACGGGGGGTGACGGGTGGGCCGCGGCGTGGGGTGGGGCGCGCGGCCCGGCGGTGAGGGGGGTGCCGCCCCGTCCCTCCCATCGCCCCGGGCGGCTGGGTCAGGTCAGTTGGGGCGGCAGGCCGGTGGCGTGTGTCACCACCAGCCCCGACACCGCACGCGTCAGCGCCACGTACAGCCGTCGCAGCCCGGTCCGTTCGTCGGGCTCCGCGTCCACCACCGCGCTCGGCTCGTCCAGGACCACGTAGTCGTACTCCAGGCCCTTGGCCAGGGAGGCGGGGACCAGGGTCAGGCGGGTTTCCCGGGTGGTCTCCTCGCCGGGGGCCAGGAAGGCGATCCCCGCCGCCGTGAGCGCCCCGGCGAGGACGGGCACACGGGCGTCGGCCGCGATGAGGCCCGTCGACCCCTCGTTGTGCAGCAACTCCTCGCAGGCGGAGATGACGTCGGCGTCCTCCGACACCGCGCGGACCTCGAAGAAGCCGGGGTTCTCGCGGACCGAGGCGACCGGTGTCAGGCCCGGTGCGATGTGGGGCAGCAGCCGGGAGGCGTAGGTGATCACGTCCGTCGGGACGCGGAAACCGGCCGTGAGTTCCTCGATCACCGCGTCGGCCTTGCCGAGGTGTGCGAGGGCCTCCTGCCAACTCCGCGTCGCCCAGGGCGTGGTGCCCTGCGCCAGGTCGCCCAGGACGGTCGCGCTGCCGGTGCTGCAGCGGCGGCCGACCGCCCGGTACTGCATGGGAGACAGATCCTGCGCCTCGTCCAGGACCACATGGCCCAGGGAGTGCGTGCGCTCCACGAGGTCGGTCGCCTCGTCGATCAGCACCGCGTCCGCGGCGGACCACCTGGCGGATTTCACCGACCGTGCCGGCCTGGCCCACAGGATCGTCTTCTGCTCGTCCCCGGTGAGGATGCCCTCCGCGTGCTCCGCGAGGAACTCCGGGTCCGTGAGCAGCCGCAGCACCAGCTTCGCCGGATCGACGGGCGGCCAGACCGCCTTCACGGCCGCCTTGACGGCGCTGTTGCGCGCCACCGCGTCCTGCACCCGGTCGTCGGGCGCCTCCCCGGCCCGCTCCATCTGCACCAGCACGGCATGCGCGACGCGCTGCGGGAGGGCGTCGCGGGCGGCGCCGTAGCGGATGTCGCGGGCGAGCAACTCGCGCACGAGACCCTCCAGTTCGTACGCCGGGACCCGCCAGCGGCGTGATCCGCGCACGACGACGACCGGCTCGGTCGGCAGGGTGACGTGGGAGTACAGCGCCCGCCGCAGCACCTCGGCCATCCGCGCGTCGCCCTTGACGACCGCCGCGGGGGCCTCGTCCGTGCCCCGCACCTCGACCTGCGCGACGAGGTCGTCGACGGTGGCCTGGCGGACCGCCAACTCGCCGAGCGCGGGCAGCACCTGCTCGATGTAGTGGAGGAAGGACCGGTTCGGCCCGATGACCAGCGTGCCGGTGCGGGCGAGCCGCTCGCGGTGGGCGTACAGCAGATACGCCACCCGGTGCAGACCGACGGCCGTCTTCCCGGTGCCGGGGCCGCCCTGGACGCACACCGAGCCGCTCAGCCCGCTGCGGACGATCTCGTCCTGCTCGGGCTGGATGGTGGCGACGATGTCCCGCATCGGGCCGACACGCGGCCGCTCGATCTCCCGCTGGAGCAGCTTGCTGGTGGTGGCCGCCTCGGCCGGGTCGGAGAGGTGCTCGTCCTCGTACGCGGTGAGGTCACCGCCGGTGTACCCGAAGCGGCGCCGGAGGCCCACGTCCATCGGGTCCTTCTTCGAGGCCCGGTAGAACGGCTGCGAGACCGGCGCGCGCCAGTCGATGACCATCGGGTCGCCGTCCTGGTCGTGGACGTGCCGGCGCCCGATGTAGAAGCGTTCCCCTTCCGCGCCCTCGGCCCGGTCGGCGCCGGGCGCGTGGAGGTAGTCCAGCCGGCCGAAGAACAGCGGGGTGTGGCTGAGGTCGGCGAGCGCCTTGATGCGGTCCCCGATCTGGCGTTCCAGGATCTGCGCGTTGACCCAGTTCGCGGTGACGTCCCTGATGTCGAGGGACTGGACGTCCTCGCGCATGGCGCGCAGCGCGGCACGGGAGGAGGCGAGGTGGGAGCGCTCACGGGAGAGCGGGTCGTCAGCGGACACGGGCGTGGACAAGGGGGTGCCTCCGGGCCTGCGGAAAGGGGTGACTGCGGGAAGCCGACCGGTTTCCGTCCGGGCGGCGGCGCTCCATGCGGAGGCGGGCAAGAGCGGAGATTCTAGAACCAGGGGGCGCCGGGAGGCCAACGGGTTTTCCCGTCCCTCGTCCTCGTTCCGCCCTCCCGCTCCTCGCTCCGTCCTCCCCTCCGGACCGCTGCCGTCCCCTAGGGGACGAGCCCCCCTGTGCCCCCCTGTCCCCGGAGGAACCGCTCCCTCTGCGGGAGGACACCCGGACCACCCGAACTGGCTCCTGAGACCGATGCCACCCTTATGTCCCCTATCGCACCATGGAGTCATGAGCGCAGCGACCTTCACCCCAGCCCCCGCCCCGGGCCGTCCGTCCGGCGCGACCTCCGTCTCCGGCACCCACCACCACCGCCTCGGCGACGCCCTGCACGCGATACGCGTCTATCTGGGCGCTGCCTTCGACGTGGTCGTCCTCGGCGAGTACGGCGAGGAGATGGGCGTCCGCCGCAGGTAGCCCACCTCGCCGACTCCCCGGCGCCCGGCCGTCCCTGCTGGGCGACCCGCCGGTCCCGCCGCGTCTGAGTACGCGCGGCGCCCGGATGAGTACCCGCGCCGATGCCCGCCCGCGCCGCCCGGCGGTTCACTCGGGGTATGACGACGCCGCGGCACGGGCCGTACTCCCAGCCGAGCCGGCCGACCCGGCCGGGCCCGCCGTACTACGGCACGCCCCCTACCCGATGCCCGGTCCCGACGACCACGACCACCGGACCTCGACCGCCCCGCTGGTCGCCACGGTGCTGCTGGCGGTCCTCGGACCCGCCGCCCTCTTCCTCGGCGGACTGTCCGTGATGGCCACCGACAGCTGCGGCACCGACTGCCCGACGGCGCTCACGACCTGGCTGTACCTGATCTACGGCACGATCGTCTTCGGCGGCGTGCTCTCGCTCGCCGCGCTCGTCACCGCCTGGTCGCTGCCCCGCAAGGTCCGTCACCGGAACCTGCGCCGCTGGGCCGCCATCGCCACCGTCGCCCCGCCGGTGCTGGTGATCGCCCTGGTGTGCACGATCCCCTCACCGTGACGGACACCTCACCGTGACGGATGACCCCCTCACGTGACGGACCCCCTCACGTGACGGGTCAGGCCTCCTCCGCCAGCAGTTCGGTCGCGTCCATGATCCGGTAGGCGTAGCCCTGTTCGGCGAGGAAGCGCTGCCGGTGGGCGGCGAAGTCCTGGTCCAGCGTGTCGCGGGCGACGACCGAGTAGAAGTGGGCCTGGTGGCCGTCCGCCTTCGGCCGCAGCACCCGTCCCAGCCGCTGGGCCTCCTCCTGGCGCGAGCCGAAGGTGCCCGAGACCTGGATGGCGACCGTCGCCTCCGGCAGGTCGATCGAGAAGTTCGCGACCTTCGACACCACCAGCACGCTGATCTCGCCCTGCCGGAACGACTCGAACAGCTTCTCCCGCTGGGCGTTGGACGTCTCGCCCTTGATGACCGGCGCGTTCAGATGCTCCCCCAGCTCGTCGAGCTGGTCGATGTACTGCCCGATGACGAGGATCTGCTGTCCGGCGAACCGGCGCACGATCGCCTCCGTCACCTTCCGCTTGGTCTCGGTGGTGGCGCAGAAGCGGTACTTCTCCTCGGCCTCGGCGGTCGCGTAGGCGAGGCGCTCGGCGTCCGTGAGGTTGACGCGGACCTCGACACAGTCCGCGGGCGCGATGTAGCCCTGCGCCTCGATCTCCTTCCACGGGGCGTCGAACCGCTTGGGCCCGATGAGGGAGAAGACGTCCGACTCGCGGCCGTCCTCGCGCACCAGCGTGGCCGTGAGACCCAGCCGCCGCCGCGCCTGGAGGTCGGCCGTGAACTTGAAGACCGGCGCCGGCAGCAGGTGCACCTCGTCGTAGACGATCAGCCCCCAGTCGCGGGAGTCGAACAGCTCCAGGTGCGGGTAGACGCCCTTCCGCCTGGTCGTCAGCACCTGGTAGGTGGCGATGGTGACGGGCCGGATCTCCTTCCGCGTCCCGCTGTACTCGCCGATCTCCTCCTCGGTCAGCGACGTCCGCTTGATCAGCTCGTGCTTCCACTGCCGGGCGGAGACGGTGTTGGTGACGAGGATCAGCGTGGTCGCCTTGGCCTGCGCCATCGACCCGGCCCCGACCAGCGTCTTCCCGGCGCCGCAGGGCAGGACCACGACCCCGGACCCGCCGTGCCAGAAGTTCTCCACGGCCTGCCTCTGGTACGGCCGCAGCGCCCAGCCGTCCTCGGCCAGCTCGATGGGATGCGCCTCGCCGTCGACGTACCCCGCGAGGTCCTCGGCCGGCCAGCCCAGCTTCAGCAGGGTCTGCTTGATCTGCCCGCGCTCGGAGGGGTGCACGGCGACCGTGTCGGGGTCGATCCGGGTCCCGACCAGCGGGGCGACCCGCTTGGACCGCAGGATCTCCTCCAGCACCGGCCGGTCCGTGGTGGTCAGCACGAGACCGTGCGCGGGATGCTTGCTGAGCGTCAGCCGTCCGTAGCGGTCCATCGTCTCGGCGATGTCCACCAGCAGCGCGTGCGGCACCGGATACCGGCTGAACTCCACCAGCGCGTCCACCACCTGCTCGGCGTCGTGACCGGCGGCGCGCGCGTTCCACAGGCCCAGCGGGGTCAGCCGGTAGGTGTGGATGTGCTCGGGCGCCCGCTCCAGTTCCGCGAACGGCGCGATGGCCCGGCGGCACGCGTCGGCCCGCTCGTGGTCGACCTCCAAGAGCAGGGTCTTGTCGGACTGGACGATGAGTGGACCATTCACGCGGGGCACCCTTTCCCTCACGGCCGTGGAACGCGGCCAAACGTCCAGTGTGCCCTACCGGCCACGACGGGGGCGGGGGTGCGCGGGGTGGCCTTCATGACAGCCACGGGTGAGCGGGTGGACCGGGTCGACGAGCGGGACCGGGCGATCGGGGTGGTGGACCGCGGTGAGGCCGTCAGCAACGGCCGGCCGCACCGCGTCGCGACCACCGTCCGCCGGGACGCGGACGGCCGGATCCTGGCGCACCGGCGGCCGGAGACCGTGTCCCGGTTCCCCCGGCCGGAGACCGTTCCCGGTTCCCCCGGCCGGTACAACCGGCTGCTCGGCGGAGGCGCCGAGGCCGGCGAGTCCTACGAGCGGGCCGCCGCCCGTGAGCCGGCCGAGGACTCGGCGCGCGGGCACCGGCGGTCCGGTTCGCGTTCACGTTCCTGCGCCGGGGAGCGATCGGCCCCGACTGGCTCTGCGTCCACGAAGCGGTCGTCACCGGCGACCTCGCCCCCGACCCGGCGGAGATCGACTGGCACGCCCGGGTCACCGGGAGCGAGCCACACCGCACTCGGCGGCCGGCCACCGATCAACCGTGTGAACAACGCTGCGGGTCAATACACCTAGGCCTCGTCGTCCGCCAGTTCCGCCACTCCCGTGATCCGGTGCAGCGGATACGTCCTGACCTCGTCCGCCGTGTGGTCGTACGCCGTCACGAAGCCGCCCTCCACCCGGACCGGGGCGATGACGCGCTGGCTGGCGGACCCCTCGGCGTTGACGTAGCCGATCCACACGGCCTCGCCGGTGAGGACGGCCGCCTGCACGGTGGCGAGGGTGTCCGCGGGGGAGGTGCGCGGGAGTGCGCCGGGCGCCTGAACCGCGCCGTCGTCGGCCGGTTTGCGGGGGGCCGTGGACGCCAGGTCACCGGCGCGGATCGCCCGGATCGCGGCCGTGAGGAGAGTGCCGTCGGGGACGGGCGGACCCTCCGGGACGGGTTCCGGGGCCGTGCGGGGCGGGCTGCGGTGGGCGTCGGCGCGGGTGATCAGGACATCGCCCTCGGCGGACTCGGCGGCCGGCGCGAACCCCATCGCGCGCAGCCCGTCGAGCAGGGCCGCCGGGTCGGCCTGGGCCGCCAGCACGGTCGGCGCGAGGCGGCGCAGCCGCAGGGCGTCGGCACGCTTGTCGGCGAGGATCTCGTTCAGCATCGCGTCGTCGTCGCAGCGGACGTACGCCGAGGCCGCGCCCACCCGGAGGTGCCCGTGCCGGCGGGCCACGTCGTCGATCAGGTACGTCAGCGGCTGCGGCACCGGCGTACGGGAGTGCTCCGCGAGGAAGGCGTGCAGGTCGGAGGCGGTACGGCCGGCGTCCAGAGCACGGCGTACGGAACCGGGTGTGAAGCGGTAGACGGTCGCCCCGCCCTTCGACTCGACGTCGGCGAGCACACCCAGTACGTCGGCGAGCGGCCGGTGCAGCGGGCCGGGCGCCACCGCCGTCAGGTCCGCCTGGAGCAGCACATGGTCCAGCGGCTCGGGCAGCAACGGCGCGAGAAGGCGTACGGCGGAGGCGGAGGCGACGGCCTGCTCGGCGGGGGAGAGCGGGCCGGGGGCGTGCGCGGGCGCGGTGTGGTGATGGAAGGGCAGCTTGTCGCCGGGGCCCTGCGGGGAGCCGGTGCCCCGGTCGGTGACCGGGCCGTGCGGGTGTGCCGCCGCGCCGATGAGGGCCCGGGCCTGGGACGACAGGGCGCCCCTGCCCGTGATGCCGAGCAGCTCCGCCTCCGACAGGGTCCAGCGGGCGAGCCGGGAGCGGAGGTCGTCGTCGCGCTGCGGGCCGCGCAGCGGGCGTTCCCAGGCCAGCCGGGCGAGCACCGACTCGGCGGTCGGCGCGGTGCCCTCCGGGAGTCCCGCCAGCAGCGCCAGCACCCGGCGGCGTACCTCCGGGGCGGCCGAGCGGTCCAGGCCCGGCCCGAGCGCGGACAGGGTCCGCTCCTTCGCGTCCCGCCCGCCGATCAGCCCCGGTGTCCGGGTCCCCGCCAGCCAGGCCTCCGCCAGCCGGACCCACTGTTCGGCGGCGGGGCGCTCCAGCCACTCGTCGAAGAACGGGGTGGCCGCGTACCGCTCGTCGGCCTCGCCGTCCGAGGCGATCAGCCCGGCGGCGTACGCCAGCTCCACCCAGAACGCGGCCATCGGCTCCGACACGTCGAGGGCGACGGCCGTCCGCTTCAGGTCCCGCTGGCTCAGCCCGCCCGCGCGCAGTACCGCGGGACCGCCCTCGTCCCAGTCCTTCAGCAGTTCCTCCACGGTCGCCAGCGCGGTGTACGCCTGCCCGGCCGCCGCCGCGTCCACGACCTGGGGCGGGCGGGTCGCGGCCGCCTCCACGGCGGGCGGCACCGGCTCGGGCGCGCGATGGGCGTGGCCGCCCCGCAGATGCAGGGCGACCTCGCGCGGCATCACGACCGTGCCGGGCGCGGTGGGCAGCAGCAGCCCCCGGTCCAGCAGCCAGCGCAGCCGGGCCGCCGGATCCGCGGTCACCTGCCCGTACGGCGGCCCCCACACCAGCCGGTCCAGGACCTCCAGGGACTCGGCGGGGGCCTCGGCGAGCAGCGCGCCCATCCTCCGCCGGTCGCCGAACAGTGAGGCCAGCGCGGTGACCGCCGAGACCGCGTCATGGGTGGACGGCAGTCCGGCCGCCGTCACGATCTCCTGGATCCGGCCCGGCGACATGCCCGCCGTGGCCTCCCGCACGGACGGGCCCAGTCCGGTCGGCGAGGGGTGCTGCGGTGACGGGGCGAGCAGCTCGCGGGCGGTGCGGACCAGCCGCAGCCGGTCGTCGTCGCCCCAGACCAGCGCCTGCTCGCGCAGCACGGCCACGGCCCCGGGGAGGGCGGCGACGACGGCCGCGTCCCGCGCGTCCCCGGCCATCAGCCCCAGCAACTCCTCGTACGCCGCCGGTTCCGCCGCCACGGCCAGCGCCTCCGCCGTCTGGAGCGTGAACCGGTCCAGGTGCTCCAGGGCGCGCACCACCGACGCCCGCGTCCCCGCACGGGTGGCGAGCTGGGTGAGGTCGGTGGGGACCGGGGTGACGAGGTCGGGGCGGGCGCGCAGGAGCGCGGCCAGGGACGCGTCGTCCCGGGCACGGAGCGCCTCCGCGAGGGAACGCGGGGCCGAGGGCTTCTCGTCGCTGCTCATCCGCTCAACGGTAGCGGGTGGCGGGCCCGGCGAGGGGCCGCCGCCGGGACCGGGAACCCGCGTGCCAGGTGCACGGCAGGCGAACGGGACGTTTCCCCGGTGACCTCGGAATGAACTTCCTCCGGCGGAACGCCGCAGCCCTGGCAGCACTCCGCCCGCACTCGTCACCCTTGGCTCCCTGTCAACCACATGGCGGCACAAGGGGATCGGGGGATCCTGGGTGGACCTGGACTTCAACGAGTGGGTCGCTGTCCTCAGCATCGCGATCCCCTCCCTCGGCTTCCTGTGGGAGTTCGCCGTCGTCGGCCGCAAACGGCTCGGCTACCGGGTGCAGATGGACACGCTGGCCGAGCACGCGACCCAGTCGCCGTACGCCGGTGTGCTGCGGGACATGCAGCTGAACGGCCACCGGCTGAAGGACCCCTCCTTCGTGCTGCTGCGCATCGAGAACGCCGGCTCCGCCCTGATCGACGACATCGACTACCTGACCCCCAGCGACGACCCCTGCGGCATCCGGGTCACCTTCCGGCGCCGCCATGTCGCGGGCCTCGTCGTCACCGAACTCAGCCAGGACGACCTGCGCGAGTCCTTCGTCCGCGAGCGCCAGGACGCGCCCGGCTTCGTCGCCGTGCCCGGCTTCGGCTTCGACAACAACGCCGAGTCCCTCACCGGCGTCATCCGGCTGCCGAAGGTCAAACTGCCCCTGCGCGCCGAGTACAAGGTGCTGGTCGTCCTCGAACGCTGGAGCGAGGACCACACCGGCGAGCCCTTCCCCCGGCCCGTCTTCCGCGGCGCCGTCGGCGCCCACCGCCGCTGGTACGACCCGCTGGCCCGGTTCGTCAGACTCTCGGTGGCCAAGACCGAGAGCCATGTCTTCGCCTCCCGCCCCGCCTGGATAGGCATCGGCCTGCTGGCGGCGGCCGTCGTCGTGCAGGGCGCCATCACCCTGCTCCTGCCCTCGGACCGGGCACCCCTGGACTGCGTCGGCGGCACCCTCCACCTCAACGGCTCCACCGCCTTCGCGCCCGCCGTCCGCGAGGCCGCCGCCCGCTACGAGGAGGCCTGCGCCGGCAAGGACGTCAGCATCCCCGTCGGCGAGGGCACCTTCGACGGCAGCGGAGCCGGACTCGCCGACCTGGAGAAGGCCGGCCAGGAGGCGGGCGTCGAGGTCGGCGAGGGCCTCGGCGACCACATCACGTTCACCGACGGCGTCGCCTCCGGCAAACACCCCCGCGCCCTCTACCGGACCGTCGCCTACTCGGTGTTCGCCCTCGTCGTCAACCGGGACGCGGGCGTCGAGAACCTCACCGTCGGCCAGATCCGCGACCTCTACGCCGGGAAGATCACCAACTGGTCGCAGCTCAACGGCGCCGACGTGCCCGTCCACCTCGTCAACCGGCACGTCGGCTCCGGCACCCGCAGCGCCCTCGTCCAGCGCGTCCTGTCCGCGAAGGAGGGCGACGACAGCCGGCCGCCACGGGCCACCGTCGACGACTGCACCGCCCTCGACGACGACACGTACGGCGTCTGCGAGGTCGGCGGCACCGAAAGCATGCTGGAGACCGTGTCCGGGACCGCCGGCGGCCTCGGCTACAGCGAGGTCACCCACGCCGAGAAGCGGGCCGAGGACGACGAGAACCTCGTCCAGATCACCATCGCCGGCCAGCAGGCCTCCCTCGACGGCGTCGAGAACGGCGACTACCCCTACTGGCAGACCGAGTTGGCCTACACCTACGGCGAACCCCCCGCCGGCTCCATCGCCGCCGCCTTCCTGACCTACCTCACCGAGCAGGGCGGCAGGGACGTCCTGCGCGAATACGGCAACCGACTCTGCTCGGAGGTGGAGAACCCCCGCGTGTGCGAGCCGTCGTGAACGCCGGGGCGGGGGCCCACCCTGCGCTAACGTCGTATCGCGGGGTATCCAAGGCACCGGCCCCGGAGGGGACTTCGTGGGTATCGAAAGCGATCAGGTCGTCTACGAGTATCTGAGCCGCGTCGGCGACGTGGCGCAGCAACGGCAGCTGTCGTCGGCCACACGCATGCGGCTCGTGTCCGAACTGCGCAACGAGATCGACCGGCGCCGTGCCAAGGCGCCCATCGACAGCCCGGCCGCCGTCCGCCGCATCCTCGACCGGCTCGGCAGCCCCGACGACATCGTCGCGGCGGCGGGCGGCACCCGTGGCGCCCCCGCCCCGCAGGCCCCGCCCGCCGCGGTGCCCGTCCAGCGGAAGCAGGAGCCGCCGCCGGACGCCGGGCGCCGCCCCAAGGGGCTGCGGCGGGTCGTGCCCCGCCCCCGGCCGCGTCCCGACGCGCCCGCGGCCCCGGACATCCCGTCGCCGCCGCACCGCGCGGGCGCGCACGAACTGGGCGACGTCGGGGAGATCCCGGACTGGTGGGGCCGCGAGGCGAGCCCGTTCGGGGTGGGGGAGGAGGTGCCGGGGTTCGTCGGCGGCGTGGAGATCGCGGACATGCTGAGGCCGCCGAGGCCTCCGGCGGCGAAGACGGAGCCGGTGGAGCTGGTGCCGGAGTCCGACGCGGAGGGGCCCGCCGCCCGTCGGCGCCGCTTCCTTCCCCCGCTGCGCGGTGGCCGCTGGAGCAACCCGCTGCTGCTCCTGGCCGCCGCCTGCCTGGTCGCGGGCGCGGTGACCGGGACGTGGATCGCGCTGTTCGTCGGCTGGGCCATCGCCTACGTGTCGCGGCGGCTGTCCGAGGGGGAGAGGAAGTGGGCGGTCTTCGTCCTCCCCGGCCTCGCGGTCACCGGGGGCCTGGTCTGGCTGTGGGGCCGCACGGCCGGCCGCTGGGGCACCCCGATCCCCGAGGGCCACATGAACGAGGCACTGGCGCAGACCTGGCCGTGGGTGCTGCGGGGGGCGGCGGTGGCCTCGGCCCTGTTCCTGGTCTGGCGGTCCCAGCGGGACAGGTAGCGGGACAGGCAGCGGGACGGTGGGCACAGGTCGCGGGGACAGGGGGCGGGCCGGGGCGGGAACGCCGTCCTCCCCCGCCTCGGCACAATGGGGACATGCTCTCCGCGCGCTCCGCCGCCCCCGTCGTCGGCTTCGATCTCGACATGACCCTCATCGACTCCCGCCCCGGCATCCACGCCACCTACGTGGAACTGGCCGCCAGGAGCGGGACGTACATCGACGCCGATCTGGTGGTGACCAGGCTGGGGCCGCCGCTGGAGGACGAGATGGCGCGGTGGTTCCCGGCGGAGCGGGTCGCGGTGATGGCGGACCTGTACCGGGAGATCTACCCGGAGTACGCCGTCACCCGCACCGCCGCGATGTCCGGCGCCCGGGAGGCGATCGAGGCCGTACAGGCGGCCGGCGGCCGGGCGATCGTGGTCACCGCGAAGTGGGAACCGAACGCCGAGCTGCACCTGACGCATCTCGGCATCGAGGCGGACGCCGTCATCGGCAACCTGTGGGCGGAGCAGAAGGCGGTGGCGCTGCGCGAGCACGGTGCGAGTGTGTACGTGGGCGACCACGTCGGGGACGTCCGCGGCGCCCGCACCGCCGGCGCGCTGTCGGTGGCCGTGCCGACGGGCCCGTGCAGCGCGGACGACCTGCGCGCGGCCGGCGCGGACGTCGTGCTGGCGGACCTGACGCACTTCCCGGCCTGGCTCACGGAGCACGTGGCCGCCGGGGCGGCCTGACCGGCGGCCACCGCCCGGCGGCTACCGCTCGCCGCGCGCCTGCCGGCGTCCGGCCGCGACGGACTGCAACACCCCCGCGCCCGCGATCAGGAATCCGACGCCCATGAGCATGCTCAGGCCGAACATGTACGTCGGAAAGGGCGTCGCGTCGAGGAACAGCGGGGCCACGGTGACCAGTGTGGCCAGGGCGCCGATGAAGAACACGATGGCACCGGCACGGATCAGTCGGTCACCGGGCGCGGCGGAATTCGTTTGGGTTTTGTCACGCACCCGACCAGGGTAGTTCCCAGCGCACAGGAACAACCGGGGGACGTCTTGTCACCCGGGCGAAGACCATTAGCCTTGGTAGCGGCGGGTCGAGGTCGACCCGCCGCGGTGTTATCAAGACCCGTTTCCCCTGCAGTTTTCCGACGAGTACGAGGACGAGGACAGACGTGCCCACCGGCAAGGTCAAGTGGTTCAACAGTGAGAAGGGCTTCGGCTTTCTCTCCCGTGACGACGGCGGTGACGTCTTCGTCCATTCCTCGGTCCTCCCCGCCGGAGTCGAGACGCTCAAGCCCGGTCAGCGCGTGGAGTTCGGCGTCGTGGCCGGACAGCGCGGTGACCAGGCGCTCTCCGTCGTGGTCCTCGACCCGACGCCCTCGGTCGCGGCTGCCCAGCGCAAGAAGCCCGACGAACTGGCCTCGATCGTCCAGGATCTGACGACCCTCCTCGAGAACATCACGCCGATGCTGGAGAAGGGCCGTTACCCCGAGAAGACCTCCGGCAAGAAGATCGCGGGCCTGCTGCGCGCGGTCGCCGACCAGTTGGACGTCTGACGCGCGGGCGTCGACCCGGCTCACGGGAAATCGAGTGACCGCGGGCCGAGGGGCGGTACCAGTCCCTCGGCCGCCGCGCGCGTGAGCAGTCCGCGTACGGCCGCGTAGCCGTCCTCGCCGAGGTCGGCCGTGAACTCGTTGACGTACAGCCCGATGTGCTGGTCGGCGACGGCCGGGTCCATTTCCTGGGCGTGTTCCATGACGTACGGGCGGGAGACCTCGGGGGCCTCCCAGGCGGCGCGCACGGAGGCGCGGATGCGGTCGGCGAGGCCGGTCAGCACCGCCGTGCCGAGGGACCGCTTCGCGATGATCGCGCCGAGCGGGATCGGCAGCCCGGTCGTGGACTCCCAGTGCTCGCCCATGTCCGCCAGCCTGTGCAGCCCGTAGTTCCGGTACGTGAAGCGCGCCTCGTGGATGACCAGGCCCGCGTCCACCTTCCCGTCCCGCACGGCCGGCATGATCTCGTGGAACGGCATGACCACGATCTCGCCGACCCCGCCGGGGAGCGTGTCGGCCGCCCAGAGCCGGAACAGCAGGTACGCCGTGGACCGCTCGCTCGGCACGGCGACGGTACGGCCGGTGAGGTCGAGCCCGGCCTCCTTGGTCAGCACCAACGGCCCGCAGCCCCGCCCCAGCGCACCTCCGCAGGGCAGCAGCGCCCACTCGTCGAGGACGTACGGCAGCACGGCGTACGACACCTTCAGCACGTCGTGCTCGCCGCGCTCGGCCATGCCGTTGGTGATGTCGATGTCCGCGAACGTCACGTCGAGCGCGGGCGCGCCGGGGACGCGGCCGTGGGCCAGGGCGTCGAAGACGAAGGTGTCGTTCGGGCAGGGGGAGTAGGCGATCCGCAACGGCTGGTCACTGGTCATGTCGGTGCTCATGTCGGTTCCAACTCTCCAGTACGGGTGCGAGCTTCCCGAACGCCGTCGTCAGGGCCTCCAGGGCCTCCCCGATGCGCCAGGCGGCGCGGTCACGGGGGCCCACCGGGTTGGAGACCGCGCGGATCTCCAGCACGGGCACGCCGTGCGCGGCGGCGGCCTCGGCGACGCCGAAGCCCTCCATGGCCTCGGCGAGGGCCCGCGGGTGGCGGGCGCGCAGTTCGGCGGCCCGTGCGGCGGTGCCGGTGACCGTGGAGACGGTCAGGACGGCGCCGGCTCGGGCACCGGTGGCGGCCACGGCCTGCCGTACGAGGGACCGCGGTGGACGGTGGGTGACGGTGCCGAAGCCCAGCTCGGTGACCGGCAGGAAGCCGTCCGCGGTCTCCGCGCCCAGGTCGGCGGCGACGATCGTGTCGGCGAGGACCACGGCGCCGACGGGCGCTTCGGGAAGGAACCCGCCGCCGATACCGGCCGAGACGACGAGGCCGTACGGCGTGCCCTCCAGGGCGGCGGCGGTGAGGGCGGCGGAGACGGACGCGGCGGCGAGGGCGGGGCCGACGCCGGCGGCGAGGAGGTCGTACGCCGTGCCGGTGCGGTGCAGCGTCACTCCCGGCAGGGGCGTCGGGCGGCCCGGCTCCGGGAACGCCCGTGCCACCGCGTCCCGTTCGGCGGGGACCGCGGTGGCCACGAGGACGCGGGCGGAGGACGTGGTCAGTCGTCCTTCTTCAGCTGGAACGACCACAGGCCGGTCGCGGCCTGGCTGTCCTTCTTGCCGTCGCCCGCCTTGATGGTGACCAGGGTCGAGTCGCCCTGGGCGCCGTACTGGGCGTTGAAGAAGACGCTGCCCGGGATGGTGCGGTAGGTCTTGCTGCTGTCCTCGGTGAGCGGCTGGCCGTTCATCAGGATCGTCCAGCGCTGGTCGGCGACGTCCGGGTCGACACCGAAGCGGACGGTCTCGTCCGGGTCGACGCTGATGGACTTGACGTCCTTGTCGGCCAGGCACTTCGCCAGCTCGGCCTGCTCGAGGACGCCGTCCTCACCGCCGCAGGTGGCCTCGGAGCTGACCGAGGAGGAGCCGACGGTGATCGTGGACAGCGGAGTCGGCTTGTCGCACGCCGACAGGACGAGCAGTCCGGCGGAAACGGCGCCGGCGGCGGCGACGGCGCGGCGGCGTCGCACAACGGATCGCATCGAGGTCATGGGGCGAAGGCTATCGGGCACGGTCAGCGGTCCCTCTACGTGGGGTGCGGCGCGACCACGGGTTACGCCACGCGGGCTCCCGCCCACAGGGCCGGGCCACCCTCGCCAGGGGCGGGCCGGCGTGCCGGTCGGGGCCGGGCGGGCCACCGTCGTCCGGGGCGGCGCCTGTATCGGGGCGGCCCCGGGCGGACGTGTTCCGGCGGGGGCGGCCACTGTGTCGGGCCGGGCCGCTGGGGCCACCTCCGCCAGGGGCGGGCCGGCCGGCGGGCCGGCCGTGCGCGGACGACCGCGCACCGGGTGCCGACTGTGTTGGTGGGGCGGGGACGGGCCCCGGCCGGACACAGCGCCTCACCGCCCCCGCCCCGCCAGGCAGCAGCCGCCCCGAACCGAAAGCCACCGGCCCGGCCCCACGGGACACCGCAGCCACCCCGTGTGCACGGTCGCCCGCGCCCACCGACACCCCACCCGGAAGCCACCCTCGGTCAGGCGACCTTCGTCCGAGGGGAGCCGCCCTGCCGGGCGGAGCCGATCAGGCTCCGGGCGGTGGTCGCCCAGCCGGTGGCGATGACCACGGCGGCCACGGAGAGCCCGAGGGAGCCGTTCAGCGGCATCAGGATGCCGATCGCGCCCCCGACCACCCAGGACATCTGCAGCATCGTCTCCGAGCGGGCGAACGCCGAGGTGCGCACCAGCTCCGGCACGTCCCGCTGGATCAGCGCGTCCAGGGACAGCTTGGACAGTGCCTGCGAGAAGCCCGCGACGGCCGCCAGGCACGCCACCAGGAACGCCCCGAAGAAGATCGCCGCCGTGATCGCCGCGCCCAGGACCACCGCGACCACGGTCACGATGATCAGTTCCGGGGCGCGTGAGCGCAGGGCCGCGCCCACGGAGGTGCCCAGCGCGTTGCCGACGCCCGCCGAGACGGCCACGATGCCCAGCGACACCGCCGCGCTCTGCCCCGTCATCGGGTGCTCGCGCAGCAGGAACGCCAGGAAGAACGTCAGGAACCCGGACAGCCAGCGCAGCGACGCGTTGGCGCCCAGGGCGTGGATGACCGCACTGCCGACCGTCCGGAGGCCGGGACGCTTGACCGGGCGGATGTGCGGGCCGTGCAGATGCTGCTCGTCGGACGCGAGCAGGGCCCGGTCCTCGCCCTTGGAGGAGTCGACCTTGGGTGGCAGGGAGAAGGACAGGAACGTACCCGCCACGAAGATCACGAAGGCGCCGTAGAGCGGAAAGCGCGGGCCGAGGAGCTGGAGGCCACCGCCCACGGGCGCGGCCAGGCCGGTGGCCAGGAGGCCGCCCAGGGTGACCCGGGAGTTGGCCTTCACCAGTGAGAAGCGTGGTGGCAGCAGACGTGGCACGACGGCGCTTCTGACCACGCCGTACGCCTTCGACGCCACCAGGACGCCGAGTGCGGCCGGATACAGCTCGATGCTGCCGGTGACGACCGCGCCGGACAGCACCAGGGCGAGCAGCGCCCGCGCGGCCATGGCGCCCGCCATCGCCGCGCGGCGGCCGTGCGGCAGCTTGTCGAGGAGGGGGCCGATGACCGGGGCGAGGAGGGTGAAGGGGGCCATCGTGATGGCGAGGTAGAGGGCCACCCGGCCGCGGGCCTCGTCGGTGGGGACCGAGAAGAACACGGTCGACGCGAGCGCGATGGTGATCATCACGTCGCCCGCGCCGTTCACGGCGTGCAGCTCGATCAGTTTGCCGAGGCCGGACTCGCCCGCGCCGTGCGCGTGCGTCGCCTTGCGGATGCCACGGGCGGTTCCGGTGAAGGGCAGGTGAAGGGCACGGCCGACCGCGCGGACGGACCCGTTCATCCGGCCCGAACCGCTCACCCGGCCCCTCCCCTTGTCGCCCTTCGCCCCACCTGTCCCGGTGGCGCCCTGGGGTGTCCTCGCGGTTGCCACTCCGCCATAGTGCCCCGAGAAACCCGTATCTAGCGTGGATACCGCACGTATGGGCGTGCGCATTCGGCTCGTGGACGGCTCGGGGCGGCTCGGGGCGGCTCGTGGACCGCCCGGAGCCGGGGTCGGCAGGGGGGACGAGTGCGCGGAAACTCGGCGCGGAGTGCCGTAGAAGCACCGTCGGTGTGGGATGAGCGGCCGCGAACAGGTAGCGTGCGTATCTCAGCCATCCCCCACAATGGATGGCACAGGTGCGCCCGAGCGCGATCGGACGCTGACGTCGACGCGGCCCACTGGTCCGCTCCGTCCGCTCCGCCGCCGGTGGCAACCGCACCCGAGTGACGGCGTAGGAGAGAAGCGATACCTGTGAGCGCAGCGACCACGCGAAGCCGCACCCCCGACCGCCTGTGCGCCGAGGCCGTCGACCTCGCCCGCGCGGCGGCAGAGGAGGCCGCCGCGCCCGGCGTGGTCGGGGAGCACGTAGGCGTCCTGTCCGAGGGTGACCGGGTGGTGACGCACTTCTTCCAGTGCAGGGAACTGGGCTACCGGGGCTGGCGCTGGGCGGTGACCGTCGCGCGGGCCTCGCGGGCGAAAACCGTGACGCTGGACGAGGTGGTGCTGCTGCCCGGTCCGGACGCGGTGCTGGCCCCCGAATGGGTCCCGTGGAGCGAGCGCCTCCGGCCCGGCGACATGGGCCCCGGCGACCTCCTTCCCACGGAAGCCGACGACCTCCGTCTGGAGCCGGGCTACACCGGCGAGGAGGTCCCGCCGCCCAACTCGCCCTTCTCGGAGGAGATGGCCGAGCTGGTCGAGGCGGAGGACGCCGAGGTCACGGCCGCCCCGCCCGCGAAGCTGCCGGCCGTCCCGGCCCGCGGGTCCATCCCCGCGGTCGCGGAGGAGCTGGGGATGCGGCGGGCGCGCGTCCTGTCGCGGTACGGCCTGCACACCGCCGCGGACCGGTGGGACGAGGCGTTCGGGGCGAAGACCCCGATGGCCCAGGCGGCGCCGGCGTCCTGCGTCAGCTGTGGCTTCCTGACGCCGATCGGTGGTTCCCTGGGGCAGGCGTTCGGGGTCTGCGCCAACGAGTTCTCGCCGGCCGACGGGCGTGTGGTGTCGCTGGCGTACGGCTGTGGGGGGCACTCGGAGGCGGCGGTCATGCCCAAGCCGCCCCGGCCCGCGCAGCCGGTGATCGACGAGAACCGGGTGGACCCCTTCCCGCTGCGGCCGGCGCCGGACTCCGGGTCCGTTCCCGCGGTGCCGGACGAGGAGTCGGCGGAGCTGGGGCACTCGTAGGGGTCGGTGGGCACTCGTAGGGGGTTGTTCGCCCCCGCCGCCCCTTCCCGTCCCGACCCTGAGGGCTGCGCCCCCAGACCCCCGCTGTCGGCCTGAACGGCCTCGTCCTCAGGCGCCGGACGGGCTGAGCCACCCGGACGCGGGGGCCAGGGGGTGGGGCTGGAGGGGGCCGGCCCCTCGTGGTGCGGAACCGGCGGAGCCGGCCGCTCGCGGTACCTTCGAGCTCACGGCGATGAGGAGAGTGAACCGACGTGAGCAAGTTCGTGCGACCGGCGGCCGAGGGGGCCGATCCGTTCGGGACAGCCCGGTTGCGGCGCGGGGTGCTGGACGCCTGGGCCACGAGTCCCGCCCGTTTCCGGGAGGACGCGAACGCCGAGGAGGATCTGGTCCTCGGCGGCTACCGTGACCGCCTGGTCGTGGAGCTGGCGCAGAACGCCGCCGACGCCGCCGCCCGCGCGGGCGCGCCCGGCCGGCTGCGCCTGACCCTGCGTGAGGGGGTCCTGGTCGCCGCGAACACGGGCGCCCCGCTGGACGCCGCGGGCGTCGAGTCGCTCTCCACCCTCCGCGCCTCCGCGAAACGCGAGGCCACCCAGGCGGCCGCACAGTCGGCGATCGGCCGCTTCGGCGTCGGTTTCGCCGCCGTCCTCGCGGTGACCGACGAGCCCGCCGTCGTCGGTCGGCACGGCGGTGTCCGCTGGTCCCTCGCGGAGGCCCGCGTGCTGGCCTCGGAGACCGCCCGGCACAGTCCGGGCCTGGGTGACGAGGTCCGCCGCCGGGAGGGCCATGTGCCGCTGCTGCGGCTGCCCTTCGCCGCCGAGGGCACGGCCCCGGAGCCCTACGACACGGCCGTCATCCTGCCCCTGCGCGACGCCGCCGCCGCCGATCTCGCGGAACGGCTGCTCACCGCCGTGGACGACGCCCTCATCCTCGCCCTGCCGGGCCTGGAGGAGGTCGTGATCGAGGTCGGGGACGCGGCGCCCCGCACCCTGCGCCGGGAGACCGACGGCGCCCTCACGGTCGTGACGGACACGCGGGAGGGGACGACCCGGTGGCGGATCGCCGCCGCGCACGGGCCGCTCACCCCCGACCTGCTCGCGGACCGGCCGGTGGAGGAGCGGCTGCGGCCCCACTGGTCGGTGACCTGGGCCGTACCGGTCGACGCGGACGGGTCCCCGGTCCGGCCCCGCACCAGCCCCGTCGTGCACGCCCCCACGCCCAGCGACGAGCCCCTCGGGGTGCCCGCGCTGCTGATCGCCTCCTTCCCCCTCGACACGACCCGGCGGCACGCGGCGCCCGGCCCGCTCACCGACCATCTGGTGCAGCGGGCGGCGGACGCGTACGCCGGGCTGCTGGCGGGCTGGCGCCCGGTGACCGCCGGGATCATCGACCTGGTGCCGGGCCCGCTGGGCAAGGGGGAGCTGGACGGCGCGCTGCGGCAGGCGATCCTGGAGCGGCTGCCGCGCACGGCGTTCCTGCCGCCCGCCGCCGAGCCGGTGGAGGGCGAGGACGAGGACGCGCTGCCCGAGGCGCTGCGGCCCCGGGACGCCGAGGTCGTCGAGGGCGCGGGCGCGGACACCGTACGGGTGCTCGCCGAGGTGTTGCAGACGCTGTTGCCCGCCGGGCTGGAGCGCCGGGTGGAGCTGCGCACGCTCGGGGTGGCGCGGGTGCCGCTGGCCGACGCGGTCGACCGGCTGGCCGGGCTGGAGAAGGACCCGCAGTGGTGGTACCGGCTCTACGAGAGCCTCGCCGGGGTGGATCCCGAGCGGCTCTCCGGGCTGCCCGTGCCCCTGGCCGACGGCCGGACGACGATCGGCCCCCGGCAGGTGCTGCTGCCGACCTCGGACGCGGCCCGTCTCGACGCCGACGTCCTCGCCCGGCTGGGCCTGAAGGTGGCCCACCCGGACGCCGCGCATCCGCTGCTGGAGAAGCTGGGCGCCCTGCCCGCGACGCCGCGAGCGGTGCTGACGACCCCGCAGGTGCGGGCGGCCGTGGCCGCGTCCCTGGACGACGACGGCGGTGCCTGGGACGACCAGGGCACCCCGGACGCCGAGGAACTGGCCGACACCGTCCTCGCTCTCGTCCGCGACGCGGGGCTGGAACCCGGAGAGGAGCCCTGGCTGGGCGCCCTCGCCCTGCCCGACGAGGAGGGGGAGCCGACGCCGGCCGGTGAACTCGTCCTGCCCGGCAGCCCGTTCGCCCAGGTCGTCCGCGAGGGCGAACTCGCCCGCGTGGACTCCGAGCTGGCCGAGAAGTGGGGCGAACAGCCCCTCGCCGCCTGCGGCGTCCTCGCGGACTTCGCGCTCGTGCGCGCCACGGACGTCGTCCTGGATCCGGACGAACTGGAGCCCCGGGAGGGCGACTTCGCCGAACCGGACGACGCCGGACTGCTGGACGCCGTGGACGTGTGGGCCGAGGACATCCTCGACCGCTTCCCGGACACGCCCGTACCGCCGGTCGCCACCGAGCTGGTCGCCGTCCGCGACCTCGACCTCGTGGACGACGACCACTGGCCCCGGGCGCTCGCCCTGCTCGCCCGGCCGCCCCTGCGCGACGCCCTCACCCAGCCGGTCCGGATCCTCCTGCCGGACGGCACCCACGAGGTCGTACGTCCCTACACCGCCTGGTGGTTGCGCGGTCACCCCGTCCTCGACGGCCGCCGCCCCGCGGGCCTGCTGGCGGCGGGCGGCGACCCCCTCCTGCACGGCCTGTACGACCAGGCGACGCGGCCGGCTTCGACGACGAGCAGGTCCTGCGCGCCCTGGGCGTACGGACCTCGGTGGCCGCCCTGCTGGACGAGCCCGGCGGCGCCGCCGAACTCCTCGACCGCCTCGCGGATCCGGACCGCCCGGTGGGTGCCGGCCAACTGCACGGGCTGTACAGCGCGTTGGCCGAGCTGGACCCGGAACAGGTGACCCTGCCGGACGAGCTGCGGGCCGTCGTCGACGGCCGGGTCGAGGTCGTGGACGCGGCCGACGCGGTCGTCGTCGACTCCCCCGACCTGCTGCCCTTCACGGAGGGCGTCCCGCTGCTCCCCGTACGGCCGACGCGGGCCGCCGGGCTGGCCGAACTGTTCCAGGTCCGCCGGCTCAGCGAGTCCGTGACGGGCGAGATCCACTCCGAGGGCACCGAGCACGAGGTCCCCGGCCCGGTACGCGTCCTCCTCGGCCCGCGCACCCCCGTCACCTACGTCGAGCACGAGGAACTCGTCGTCGACGGCGTGGAGATCGACTGGCGCCTGACCGACGACGGCGTCCTGCACGCCTCCACCCTGGAGGGCGTCGCCGCCGGCCTGGCCTGGGCGGCCGGCCAGTGGCCCCGCCGCTTCGAGGTGGCGGCCCTGATGGAGGACCCGTCCAGGACGGACGAGCTGGCACGGGACCGCTGGTTCGACTGAGGCCACGTCGTGGCCCTTCGACGACGACGTGCCCTCCGACACGACGACGTGACCCTCACGGGCCCGGGCGCACCGGATTCACCGGGGCGCCCGGGAGAGGGCCGGACCAAACACGCGGGAAATTTCCCCGACTTCGTACAACCCTTCACATCCGTCGGGCATCTCATCACATGAGCCAACAGGCTCCGTGATCATTTGGCCCTGTGTGAAGACGAGCCGTAGGGAACGACGACCGTCAGGGCCCCTTTCTCCATCGAGGGGAATGCATGCGCATCCGTGCCACCGTGGCCGCCGTCTCCGGCGCCCTGGCCCTTTCCGCGCTGGCCGTGCCTGCCGCGAACGCCGCCGACGGCGCGCCGAGCAAGGCCGACCTCTTCCAGGCCGCGCACCGCGCCGCCGCAGGCAAGACCGCGTTCACCGGTTCCACCACCGCGGCCGCTCCCTACGCCCTGGACCTCAAGTTCTCCGGCGTGAGCGTCAACAACGGCAAGCCGATCGTCGTCGGGACCACCGGCAAGGTGACGGCCCCCGTGTCCTTCCGGGTCACCCACGCCGCGGACATCGACCTCAGCGCCGAGGACTTCGAGCTGGACGTCCTGCTGTACCGCGGGGCGCTCAGCAACCCCACCAACATCCTGTGGGGCGACGACTGGCCGACCTGCACCAACGTCTCCGCGACGGTGGCCAACTGCAAGAACACCATCGACATCCGTCCGGCCGACGGTGACCTGCTGAACTCCGACGCCACCAGCTTCAAGGCGCTCGGGTACGCGTACGACTGGAACGACCAGGACCCGTACAGCGACGACAGCATCGACTGGAGCAAGGTCGGTTACGCCGAGGGCGACGCCCTGACGCTCGCCAAGCTGCAGCGCGCCTCCAAGCTCACCGTCAACGCCGCCCCGGAGCCGGTGCGCAAGGGCGCCACCATCACCGTCACCGGCAAGCTGTCCCGCGCCAACTGGGAGGACAACCAGTACCACGGTTACTCCACCCAGCCGGTGAAGCTGCAGTTCCGCAAGAAGGGCAGCAGCACCTACACCACGGTCAAGACCATCAAGACCCTGAAGACGACCGTCAAGGCGACCGCGGACGGCTACTTCCGCTACAGCTTCGCGGGCACCTCGACCACCCCGGCGGCCAACGCCACGGGCGACTACATCGACGTGCGCTGACGAACGGCGGTGACCCGCGCCTCCAGGGGCGCGGGTCACCGCCCGACCGGCCACGACGCCCCGCGGCCGGCCGGGGGACCTCAGCCTCCCCGGTACCTGCCGAGCGCTAGGCGGCCACGCGGCGGTCGACCCTCCTCCACAGGAACTCCAGGACGGCCGCCGCGACCGCCGCGACGCCCACCGCGATCCACGGCATCGTCATCCCGATCAGCTTCAGCGCGAAGAAGTCCTGGAGCCACGGCACCGCCAGCACGACCACGAAGGCCGAGCCCATGGACGCCACCAGCAGGACCCGCCACCAGGTGTAGGGCCGGGCGATGATCGCCAGCACCCACATCGAGATCAGGAACAGGGTCAGCGTCGCCGCGCTCGTCTCGGCCTCCAACGCCCCCTCGCCCGTGTAGTGGTGACGTGCGATGAGGTACGTCGTGAAGGTCGCCACGGCGGCCAGCACCCCGCCCGGGATCGAGTACCGCATCACCCGCCGCACGAAGTGGGGCCGGGCGCGCTCCTTGTTGGGGGCGAGGGCGAGGAAGAACGCCGGGACGCCGATCGTCAGCGTCGACAGCAGGGTGAGGTGGCGGGGCAGGAACGGGTACTCCACCTGCCAGCACACCACCAGCAGCGCCAGCAGCACCGAGTACACCGTCTTCACCAGGAACAGCGTGGCCACCCGCGTGATGTTGCCGATGACGCGGCGGCCCTCCGCCACCACCGACGGCAGCGTGGCGAAGCTGTTGTTCAGCAGCACGATCTGCGCGACCGCCCGCGTCGCCTCCGAGCCCGAGCCCATCGCCACGCCGATGTCCGCGTCCTTCAGCGCGAGGACGTCGTTGACGCCGTCGCCGGTCATCGCGACGGTATGCCCGCGGGACTGGAGCGCGCCGACCATGTCCCGTTTCTGCTGCGGGGTGACCCGCCCGAACACCGTGCCCTCGTCGAGCGCCGCGCCCATCGCGTCCCGCTCGGCGGGCAGGGCGCGCGCGTCGACCGTACGGCCGTCCAGGCCCAGCTTGGCGGCCACGGCGCCCACGGACACCGCGTTGTCGCCGGAGATGACCTTGGCGTGGACGTCCTGCTCGGCGAAGTAGCGCAGCGTGTCGGCCGCGTCGGGGCGCAGCCGCTGCTCCAGGACGACCAGGGCGGTGGGGCGGGCGCCGCGGGCCACCTCGGGGTCGTCCAGGTCGCGGACGGTCCGGGCGAGCAGCAGCACCCGCAGGCCCTGTTCGTTGAGCCGCTCGGTCTGGGCGAGAGCGGGGTCGTCGGCGGCGAGGAGCACGTCGGGGGCGCCGAGCAGCCACGTACTGCTCTCGCCGTCGCCCTCGGTGAAGGCGGCGCCGCTGTACCTGCGGGCGGAGGAGAAGGGCAGGGCCTCGGTGCAGCGCCAGTCCTCGGTGTCCGGGTAGGCGTCGATGATCGCCCGGAGGGAGGTGTTGGGCCGCGGGTCGGACTCGCCGAGCGCGCCGAGCACCTTGTGCACGTACCCGGAGTCGCTGTCGTCGAGGGCGTGGACCTCGGTGACGTCCATGCCGCCCTCGGTGAGGGTGCCGGTCTTGTCCAGGCAGACGGTGTCGACGCGGGCGAGGCCCTCGATGGCCGGCAGTTCCTGGACGAGGCACTGCTTGCGGCCGAGCCGGATGACGCCGATCGCGAAGGCGACGGAGGTGAGCAGGACGAGGCCCTCCGGGACCATCGGCACGATCCCGCCGACGGTCCTCGCGATCGAGTCCTTGAGGTCGTTGTCCTTGACGAACAGCTGGGTGACGACCAGGCCGGTCGCGGCCGGGACCATCATCCACGTCACGTACTTGAGGATCGTGGAGATGCCGGTGCGCAGCTCGGAGTGGACGAGGGTGAAGCGGGACGCCTCCTCGGCGAGCTGGGCGGCGTACGCCTCGCGTCCGACCTTGGTGGCCCGGAAGGCGCCGCCGCCCGCCACCACGAAGCTGCCGGACATCACCTGGTCGCCGGGGCGTTTGACGACGGGGTCCGCCTCGCCGGTGAGCAGTGACTCGTCGATTTCCAGGCTGTCGGCCTCGACGCACACCCCGTCCACGACGATCTTGTCGCCGGGCCCGATCTCGATGACGTCGTCCAGGACGAGGGAGGAGGTGCCGACCGTGACGGCGGCCCCGTCGCGCCGGACGGTGGGGCGGGCCTCGCCGATGACCGCGAGGGAGTCGAGGGTCTTCTTCGCCCGCCACTCCTGGATGATGCCGATGCCGGTGTTGGCGAGGATGACGTACCCGAAGAGGCTGTCCTGGAACGGCGCGACGACCAGCATGATCACCCAGAGGACGCCGATGATCGCGTTGAACCGGGTGAAGACGTTCGCCCGGACGATCTCGCCGACCGAGCGGCTGCTGCGGACGGGTACGTCGTTGACCTGACCGCGCGCCACGCGCTCCGCGACCTCGGCGGTGGTGAGCCCGGTCGCCGTGGGGGCCGGGGCGGTGGCGGCGGCGTCGGTATGGGTCATGGAATCGACGGTACGTGCGGACGGGGGCGTTCACCCGCCGGAGGCCCGGAAGATCCGACCTGGGGAGGACGGCTGTCGTGCCCCGGTACTACGTGCCGTCTACTCCCCCTCGGCGGCACCCCTCTTGATCGCCGCGTCGCGCCTGCGGACGTACCAGATGCCGATGAATCCGAGAGCGCCGCCCGCGAGGCAGGTCCAGAGCCACCACAGGTGGCCGTGATCGTCGAACCAGCCGTAGAAGGGCAGCTGGACGAGGAAGAGGGCGAACCAGAGGATCGTGCCGCCGGTGATGGTGGCGACCACGGGGCCCTCCAGGGGCTCCGGCGCCTCGTGCTTGGGGATCCACTTCGCCATGGGGGACAGCCTACGAGGCGATCAGGTCTACGCGCGGAGATGGTGCTCCCCGATTTATGTGTTCATACTGAAACGGTTTGCCTTTGACCACTTTCATTCGTAGGAAGCACCAAAGCGGCATGGGGGATGTCCGCCGGTGATGAGGTTCCACATGTCCACCTCGGCCCCCGCCAAGGTTCCCGTGCCCGGCGAACCGGGCGGCACGCCCGCGCACGGCGCGCTCGACCGCTTCTTCCGCATCTCCGAGCGGGGCAGCACGCTGCCCCGGGAGATCAGGGGCGGCTTCGCCACCTTCTTCGCGATGGCCTACATCATCGTGCTGAACCCGATCATCCTGGGCAGCGCGAAGGACATGTACGGGCACCAGCTCGACAACGGCCAGCTCGTCACCGCCACCTGCGTCACGGCCGCGTTCACGACGCTGCTGATGGGCGTCATCGGCAACGTGCCGATCGCGCTGGCCGCCGGTCTGGGCGTGAACTCCGTCGTCGCGCTCCAGCTCGCCCCCCGGATGGCGTGGCCGGACGCGATGGGCATGGTCGTCCTCGCGGGCCTCGTGGTCATGCTGCTGGTGGCGACCGGTCTGCGCGAGCGCGTCATGAACGCCGTGCCCTTCGGCCTGCGCAAGGCCATCAGCATCGGTATCGGCCTGTTCATCATGCTGATCGGCCTCGTGGACTCCGGCTTCGTCACCCGTATCCCGGACGTCGCCCAGACCACCGTCCCGCTCCAGCTCGGCGGCGACGGTCACCTCAACGGCTGGCCGGTTCTCGTCTTCGTCCTCGGCGCGCTGCTGACGCTCGCCCTGATCGTCCGCAAGGTGCCCGGCGCGATCCTCATCTCGATCGTCGCGACGACCGTCCTCGCGCTGGTCATCAACGCCGTCGCCACCGTGCCGTCCTGGGGTCTGACCACCCCGGAGTGGCCCGGCAACCCCGTCGCCACCCCGGACTTCGGCCTCATCGGCGAGTTCAGCCTCTTCGGCGGCTTCGGCAAGGTCGGCGTACTGACCGGCGTCCTCTTCGTCTTCACCGTGCTGCTGTCGTGCTTCTTCGACGCGATGGGCACGATCATGGGCGTCAGCGACGAGGCCAAGCTGACCGACGCGCAGGGCCAGATGCCCGGCATCAACAAGGTCCTCTTCGTCGACGGCCTCGCCGTCGCCGCCGGTGGCGCCGGCTCCGCCTCCGCCACCACCGCCTTCGTGGAGTCCACGGCCGGCGTCGGCGAGGGCGCCCGCACCGGCTTCGCGAACCTCGTCACCGGCGGTCTCTTCACCGTGGCGCTGTTCCTGACCCCGGTCGCCACGATGGTCCCGTCCCAGGCGGCCACCCCGGCCCTGCTCGCGGTCGGCTTCCTGATCCTGGCCGGTTCCGTCAGGGAGATCGACTGGGCCGATCACACGATCGCGATCCCGGCCTTCGTCACGATGGTGATGATGCCGTTCACCTACTCGATCACCAACGGCATCGGCATGGGCTTCATCACCTTCGCGGTCCTGCGCCTGGCGGCCGGACGCGGCCGGGAGGTCCCGGTCCCGATGTACGTGGTCTCGGCAGTGTTCGCCTTCTACTACCTGATGCCGGCCCTGGGTCTGACCTGAGCCGCGCCCTCTCTCACCTGAGCCGCGTCACGCGGCTCAGGTGAGGCCGTAGAACTTCTCCGTCTCCTCGACCGCGGTCTGGAACCGTTCGTCGAAGTCATCGCGAATGAGCGTCTGGACGACATAGTCCTGGACGCTCATTCCTCGTTTGGCGGCATGGTGCCGGAGCCGCTCCAGCAGTTCGTGGTCCATCCGCAGGCTGAGCACGTCGGTCCCCATGGCTACGAGGGTCGCGGCACGGTCCGGGGCGGCGGGTGGCCTTCCGCGCCCGCACCACCCGTATGAGTGATATTCGGGGGATGTGGCGGTTGAGTGGCGTGCGTCACGGGAAGCGAGCGCTCCCCGGGTGGTCCTTAGTTAGGGTAATGAGTTATTCTAAATACATGCCGGATCTTACGCATGGCGACGACGCTGCCGCCGTGAACTCCCTGCGCTCCGCCGTGATGCGGTTGTCCCGTCGGCTCAAGCACCAGCGTGTCGACGAGTCACTGAGCCCCACCGAGATGTCGGTGCTGGGCACCCTTTCCCTGTGCGGCAGCGCCACCCCCGGTGAGCTGGCCCGCAAGGAACACGTACAGCCGCCGTCGATGACCCGCATCGTGGCGCTCCTGGAGGCCAAGGGACTGGTCCGGCTGGAGCCTCATCCCGAGGACCGCCGCCAGAAGGTCGTCACGAAGACCGAGCGGGCCGAGGCCATGCTCGCGGAGAGCCGCGCCAAGCGGAACGCCTTCCTGGCCACCCTGGTCGACGGTCTCGACGAGGACGAGTGGGCGAAGCTGCGTGCCGCCGCCCCCGTCCTGGAGAAGCTCGCACACCTGTAAGCACTTCCCGAGGAGGCGACCCTTTTGAGTACGGGACCCGGAGCAGACTCCGCCCCCGCACCGACCACCCACGACTCTCCTCCGGGCCCGCCCGGGGGCACCCGCAGGTCCTCGATGTTCAGCTCCCTGAAGGTCAGGAACTACCGCCTGTTCTTCGCCGGCCAGGTCGTCTCCAACATCGGCACCTGGATGCAGCGCATCGCCCAGGACTGGCTCGTGCTCAGCCTCACCGGCTCCGCCACCGCCGTCGGTATCACGACGGCCCTGCAGTTCCTGCCGATGCTCCTGTTCGGCCTCTACGGCGGTGTCCTGGTCGACCGCCTGCCCAAGCGCCGCACCCTCGTCTTCACCCAGGTGGCCATGGCCGTCACCGGGGTCGCGCTCGCGCTGCTCACCCTCTCCGGTCACGTCGAGGTCTGGCACGTCTACGTCGCCGCCTTCGCCGTCGGACTCGCGACCGTCCTGGACAACCCGGCCCGCCAGTCCTTCGTCTCCGAGATGGTCGGCCCGGACCAGCTGCAGAACGCGGTCAGCCTCAACTCCGCCAACTTCCAGTCCGCACGGCTCGTCGGCCCCGCCGTCGCGGGCCTGATGATCACGGGAGTGGGCACCGGCTGGGCGTTCCTCGCCAACGGCCTCTCCTTCGTCGCGCCCATCGCCGGACTGCTGCTGATGCGCGGCCGCGAACTGCACGCCGTCCAGCGCGCCCCGCGCGGCAAGGGCCAGCTGCGGGAGGGCCTGCACTACGTCGCCGGACGCCCGGACCTGATCTGGCCGATCGTCCTGGTCGGCTTCATCGGCACCTTCGGCTTCAACTTCCCCGTCTACCTCACCGCCTTCGCCGACGACGTCTTCCACGCGGGCGCGGGCTCCTACAGCCTCTTCAACACCCTGATGGCGGTCGGCTCCCTGGTCGGGGCGCTCCTCGCGGCCCGCCGCGGGACCTCCCGGATGCGGGTGCTGATCGCGGCGGCCGTGGCGTTCGGCATGGTGGAGCTGGTCGCCGCGGCGGCCCCCTCGCTGTGGCTGTTCGCCCTGCTCATGGTGCCGATCGGCATGTTCGGCATGACGGTCAACGTGACCGCGAACACCACCATCCAGATGGGCACCGACCCGGCCATGCGTGGCCGCGTCATGGCCCTCTACATGATGGTCTTCCTCGGCGGCTCCCCGGTCGGCGCACCGATCGCCGGCTGGATCACCGACGCGTACGGCGTCCGGGCGGGCCTCGCGGCGGGCGGCGCCGTCTCCGCGCTCGCGGCGGCGGTCGTCGGCCTGGTCCTGGCCCGCGTCGGCGGCCTGCGCCTCGCGGTCGGCTGGCACCACGGCCGCCCGACCCTGCGGTTCGTACCGAGGGAACGGCGCAAGGAACTGGCGCCGGCGGCATGACTCACGTCGGGGGGCGGTGACGGAAGGCACACTGGCCCCATGAGACTCTTCGCCGCCGTGCTGCCCCCGCAGGACGTGACCTGCGAACTCGCCGCCGAGGTCGCCGCGTTGAGGAAACTGCCCGGCGCGGACAGCTGCGCTGGACCGGCAGTCCGGGCTGGCACCTCACCCTCGCCTTCTACGGCGAGGTCGACGAGGAGGCCGTACCGGAGCTGTCGGCACGGCTGGAGCGGGCCGCCCGGCGCACCGCGCCCTTCGCGCTGGCGCTGCGCGGCGGCGGCCAGTTCGGGCACGGGCGGCCCTGTGGGCCGGGGTGGCGGGCGGGGTGGCGGAACTGCGGCTGCTCGCCGACCGGGCGGAGGCCGCGGGCCGCAGAGCGGGCCTGGACCTGGGGGAGCACCGCCGCTACAAGGCCCACCTGACCGTGGCCCGCAGCCGCGAGGCCCTCGACACCCGTCCGTACGTGGAGTCGCTGCACGCCTTCGCCGGCCGCGAGTGGACCGTACGGCAGCTGACACTCGTGCGCAGCGACCTGCCGAGGTCCGGGGTGCCGGGGGAGCAGCCGCACTATGAGCCGGTCGGCCACTGGGCACTCGGCGGGGCCGGTTAGGCTCGAAGGGTGGACCCGAAGACCCGGAACCGGATCATGGCCGGTGCGCTCGTACTGATGTTCGTTCTGGTGGCGGTGGCGGCGGCGCTCGGTAGGTGACCGAACGCGGCCGCACACCGCTGCCCCACGACCCTGCCGCAGGCTCCCCGCCTACCAGGCGAAGGCCTCCGGGGACGGACCCGGGCCGGGGAACACCTCGTCGAGGCCCGCCAGCAGCTCCTCGCCCAGCTCCAGCTCGACCGCGCGCACGGCGGAGACGAGCTGCTCGGCCGTGCGCGGGCCGACGATCGGGCCGGTCACGCCGGGCCGGGTGAGCAGCCAGGCCAGGGCGACCTCGCCGGGCTCCAGACCGTGCTTCTCCAGCAGGTCCTCGTACGCCTGGATCTGCGCGCGGGAGGAGGCGTTCGCCAGGGTGTCGGCGGCCCGGCCGCTCGCCCGGCGCCCGCCCTCGACCTCCTTCTTGATGACCCCGCCCAGCAGCCCGCCGTGCAGCGGCGACCAGGGGATGACCCCGAGGCCGTACTCCTGCGCGGCCGGGATGACCTCCATCTCGGCGCGCCGCTCGGCCAGGTTGTAGAGGCACTGCTCGCTGACGAGGCCGATGGTGCCGCCGCGCCGGGCGGCGATCTCGTTGGCCTGGGCGATCTTGTAGCCGGGGAAGTTGCTGGACCCGACGTAGAGGATCTTGCCCTGCTGCACGAGCACGTCGATGGCCTGCCAGATCTCCTCGAAGGGAGTGTTCCGGTCGACGTGGTGGAACTGGTAGACGTCGATGTGGTCGGTCCGGAGCCGCTTCAGCGACGCGTCCACCGCCCGCCGGATGTTCAGCGCGGACAGCTTGTCGTGGTTGGGCCAGGCGTCGTCGGAGGCGGCCATGTTCGCGTACATCTTGGTGGCGAGCACGACCTTGTCGCGCCGCTCGCCGCCCTGCGCGAACCAGTTGCCGATGATCTCCTCGGTACGGCCCTTGTTCTCACCCCAGCCGTACACGTTCGCGGTGTCGAAGAAGTTGATCCCCGCGTCCAGCGCCGCGTCCATGATGGTGTGGCTGGTGGCTTCGTCTGTCTGCGGTCCGAAGTTCATGGTCCCGAGGACCAGTCGGCTGACCTTGAGTCCGGTGCGTCCCAGCTGCGTGTACTTCATGGAGCACAAGCCAACGGCTTCGAGTGCGCTCGATGCAAGGGCGGGCGGTCGGTCACGGGGGAACGTGTCGGTGGCGGGGACGAGGTCGACGACGGTTCCCGTCAGGTCGACGGCACCGCCGAGGTCGACTCTCGTGGTGACCAGGGCACGGGGCGGTGCGCGGACGCCGGAAGGCGCACGCGGGACGCAGGGTCTCAGCCCTCGTACGCCCCGCCCAGCCCCCACCCCTGGTGCAGCGCCTCCGCGAAGGCGCGGGCCAGTCGGTGTTCGCCGTTGGCGTTCGGGTGGGTGCCGTCGTAGGTGTCGCCGTCGATGTCCCAGGCTTCCGGGATCGAGGCGAGGAGGAGGGGGGAGGGCGGCGCGTCGAGGTCGGCGGCCGTCTTCGCCAGGAGTTCGTTGAAGCGGACGACCTGGGCGCCGAAGGGCTCGTCGGTCGCGGCGCGGATGTTGGGGATCACCGGCAGGAGGACCATGCCGATCCGGGGGTTCGCCGCCCGTGCCTGTTCCACGAAGGCGCGTACGTTCCCCGCGGTCTGTTCGGCGTCGGTGTAGAAGCCGAGGTCGATCAGGCCGAGCGAGACCAGCAGGATGTCCGCCCGGCACTCGCGGACCGCGTCGCCGACGAGCGGCGCCATGTGCAGCCAGCCCTCGCCCCAGCCTGCCAGGTGGTGCCGGGGGAAGTCGGGGTCGGCGTACGCGTTCGAGGTGGGGGCGTCCGCGGCCTTGTCGTACAGCGTCTCGCGGGGGCCGACGAGTGTGACCGGGCCGCCGTACGTCGCGCACAGGTGCCGCCACATGCGGTGACGCCAGGTGAACTCGCCCGAGCTGCCGATCGTCATCGAGTCGCCGACGGGCATGATCCTGAGCATCCGCTCATCATGAGGGATGGGAGTGGCGCGTGGGGTGTGAGCCGGGCCACGAGCCCGGAACAGGTGTGCGGGATGGCAGTCTTGGGGCATGCGCCGACCGTTCGCCCTCCTTGCCGGGGCCCTGCTCGTGGGTGCGCTCGCCGCGCCCGCCTCCGCCGCCGACGGCGGCCGGAGCTTCACCATCGAGGACCCGAGGATCACCGAGTCCAGCGGTCTGGCCGCCTCCCGCCAGCACCCCGGCATCTACTGGACGCACAACGACAGCGACGACGGCCCCTACCTCTACGCCGTCGACGGCTCCACCGGAAAGACGGTCGCCCGCCTCACCCTCACCGGCATCGGCACCCCGCGCGACGTCGAGGCGATCTCCATCGGCCCCGGCAACCGGATCTACGTCGGTGACATCGGCGACAACCTCGGCGGCACCTGGCCGTACGTGTGGATCTACGAGTTGCCCGAGCCGAAGAAGCTGGCGAACGCGACCGTGCGCGCCACGCAGTACGTCGTCACGTACTCCGACGGCGCCCGTGACGCCGAGTCGCTGTTCGTCCACCCCAGGACGGGGCGCGTGTACATCATCGACAAGAAGGAGGACGGCGGCCACCTGTACGAGGCTCCGGCCAAGCTGTCCGCCTCCGGGAAGAACGTCTTCCGGCCCGTCGCCCCCATCGAGCTGTGGGCCACCGACGCCGCCCTCTCCCCGGACGGCGAACGCCTCGCCGTACGCGGCTACTTCGGCGGCATCGACTACGACTGGAACGGCGGCGTCCCCGAGCGGCTGGGCCGCCTCGACGTGCCGTTGCAGCGCCAGGGCGAGTCCGTCACCTTCTCCGCCGACGGCTCGAAGCTGATGTACGGCACCGAGGGCGCCGGGAGCGATGTGCAGGCGGAGGACGCGCCGGGCGACGGGGCGGCCGGGTCACCGTCCGGCGGGGGGAGTTCGGCGGGCTCCGACGAGGGCGGGGACGCGGGGGCGAGCGGCAGTGTGAAGGTGGGCGCGGTCGCGGTGGTGGTCGTCTGTCTGGGCCTGTTCGGCCTCGGCCGGCTGCGCCGGAGGCGCTGAGCCTGCTCCGGCCGGCCTGCTGGGCCTGCCTCAGCCGGCCTTGCCCTGACGCCGTTCGACCAGGACCTCCAGTCCGTCCAGGATGCGCTCCAGCCCGAAACCGAAGTGGTCGAAGGCGGGACTGAAGGTGTCCTCGGACAGGGAGGCCATGACGGGGTAGTTGCCACTGGTCATGGCCTTCTCCAGGACCGGCGCCTGTGCCGCCCAGAACTGGGCGTCCGTCAGGCCCGACCGGCGCTCCGCCTCCTCCTGGTAGACCTGCGTGCGCGCGGCCCCGACGACGTAACCGTCGATCATCATGATCACCGAGAGCAGTTCCGGGTCGGACAGGCCCATGGGCCTGATGCGGGCGAGCACCTTCTCCATGCCGTCCAGGGCGCTCGGGCCGAGGACCGGGCGGGACTGGTTGACCTCCAGCAGCCAGGTGTGGCGGCGGTAGAGGGCGAGGGTCCCGTGCGCCGTCGCCTCCAGGGCGGAGCGCCAGCCGTCGTCGCCGAGCGGCTCGGGGCTGGGGCGCTGGACGCGGTCCAGCATGAGGTCGAGCAGTTCGGCCTTGCCGGGGACGTAGCGGTAGAGGGACATCGCGCCCGCCCCCAACTCCGTGGCGATCCGGCGCATCGACAGTGCGTCGAGTCCCTCCCGGTCGGCGATCCCGACGGCGGTCTCCACGATCCGCTCCAGCGTCAGCCCCGGCCGGGACCCCGGCTCGGCCGTTTGCCGGTGTCCCACAGCAGGTCGAGGGTGCGTCCGATGTCGCCGCTGCCGCTGGTCTCCGTGCCGCTCGTCATGCGTGCAGCTTAGTTCCGTCCCGATAACTGGGTACGGCGTACGCGCAATCGGGTACGGTGTACTCAGTTATCGGAAGGGGAGACATGACGGACGGATACGCCGTGCGCGCCGAGGGACTCCGGAAGCGGTACGGCGACAAACTCGCACTCGACGGCTTCGACCTGGCCGTCCGGGAGGGCACCGTGCACGGCCTGCTCGGGCCGAACGGCGCCGGCAAGACCACCGCCGTACGCATCCTGGCCACGCTGCTCCGGCTGGACGGCGGCCGGGCGACCGTGGCCGGGCTGGACGTGGCCCGGCAGCCGCGCGAGGTACGCGCGCGGATCGGGCTCACCGGGCAGTACGCGGCCGTGGACGAGGTGCTCACCGGTAGGCAGAACCTGGAGATGTTCGGCAGGCTCTTCCATCTCGGCGGGAAGCGGGCGCGGCTGCGGGCCGCCGAACTGCTGGAGCGCTTCGATCTGACCGAAGCCGCCGACAAGGGCGTCGGCAAGTACAGCGGCGGCATGCGGCGCCGGCTCGACCTCGCCGCCTCGATGATCCTCGCCCCGGCCGTCCTCTATCTCGACGAGCCGACGACGGGCCTGGACCCGCGCGGCCGGGGCGAGGTGTGGGAGGCCGTGCGGACGCTGGTCGCGGGCGGCACGACCGTGCTGCTGACCACGCAGTATCTGGAGGAGGCCGACCGGCTGGCGGCCCGCGTCACCGTCATCGACCAGGGACGGGCCATCGCCGACGACACCCCGGACGGTCTGAAGAGCCGGGTCGGGGGCGACCGGATCGAGGTCGTGGTCGCCGAGCGGTCCGACGTCCCGCGTGCGGTGCAGGTCGTCGCCCGTGTCGCCGACGGCGAACCCGAGGTCCAGGAGACCGAGTTGCGGGTGCATGCGCCCGTGACCGACCGGGTGGCGGCTCTCACCGAGGTGGCCCGCACCCTGCAGGACGACGGGGTCCGGGTCGAGGACATCGGACTGCGCAGGCCGAGTCTCGACGACGTGTTCCTGCGCCTGACCGGACACCGCACGGATGGCGCGGACCGTACGGACCCCGCGGAGCTGTCCCGGAAGAGGGAGGCCGCCGTATGAGCGCTGTCGATCCGGGCGTGGCGGACACCCGCGGCCGTACGCACGGCCGCGTCTACTGGCTGCTCGCCGACTGCTGGAACATCGTCCGCCGCGGCCTGACCGCCTACCAGCGCCAACCCGTGATGATCGCCTGGCAGTTGGGCTTCCCCATCCTCTCCGTCCTGCTCTACGGCTATGTCTTCGGCAGCGCCATGCGGGTGCCCGGAGACGGGGACTACCGGGACTTCCTGATGCCGGGCATGTTCGTGATGACGATGGCGTTCGGCTTCATCAACACGGCGACGATCGTCGTCTACGACTCCACCAAGGGCGTCATCGACCGGTTCCGCTCCATGCCGATGGCCTCCTCCGCGGTGGTCGCCGGGCGCGGGGTGACCGATCTGATCGTGGCCTGCGCGGAGCTGGCGATCATGATGCTCACCGCGTTCGCCATGGGGTGGCGTCCGGACGGGGGTTGGGGCTTCCTGGCCGCCTTCGGTCTGCTGCTGTGGCTGCGGTTCGCGCTGATCTGGATCGGCGTCTGGCTCGGCCTGATCGTGCCCAACCCGGAAGCGGCCGGCGGCTTGTTCGCGGTGGCCTTCCCTCTCACGATGATCTCCAGCATCTTCGTCGCGCCCGGACTCATGCCCGACTGGCTGGGCCACGTGGCCGCGTGGAACCCGGTCTCCTCCACGGCCGCGGCCACCCGTGAGCTGTTCGGTACCTCGGTCGGCGGCGGTGACTCATGGGTCGAGCAGCACGCGCTGCTGATGGCCGGGGTGTGGCCGGTGGTGCTGACGGCGATCTTCCTGCCGCTGGCGGTTCGGAGGTTCCAGAAGCTCAGTGGGTGACGTCACGCGGTCCCCGAGCAGCACGGTGGACGCCTTTCCCTGACGCTCCGGACTGCCCGCCCGCCCGCTCGACCGGACCGGCGTGCGTCCCGCCGGCGGGATCAACGCCCCATCTGGCGGGCGCAGTTGCGGACGTACGTCCGCACCACCTCGTCGCCGGTCTGCCAGGACGGCGGCGCGGGTGGGGGCGGGGCCTGCCAGCAGGCTTCGTCGTGGGGGAAGGGCAGGTAGCGGCCGGTGGCGCGGGAGCGCCTGGACCAGCGGCGCCAGCGGGCGTCGTGGGGGCTCGGGAGCCGCCAGACGTAGGGGTCGGGTGCGCGGACCTCCTGCGCGAGGCCGGCCATCGGCGGTTCGCAGTGGGGTCGGGTGAGCAGGCGGACGACGGCCTCATGAAGCAGCCGGAGCATGGGACCTCTCCGGTGCGTCTGCCTCCACCGGCAGGAACCGGGCCCACACACATTTCGTGTACGGCTCCTGCCGGCACCCCCAGGCATCGGCCGGCGCCGCGACCAGCGCGAGTCCGATGCTCTCAGCGTGTTCCACACCCGCAGGCATTCATCGAGCGTCGCCGCGACGGCCTGTGCCTGCGCACCGCGGACTTCCTGAAGTCCATCGGCTTCACCATCGACGAGGAGCTGTGGGCCATCGACGGCACGAACTGCTCGCCTTGCGACAACAAGGTCCCCGACAGCCATTGAACCGCCTGGCGTCGATCCCTGCCTGCACTCCCTCCGAGGGCAGGGTGGCCGCCCTTCACCGCGAAGGGAACACGTTCTGTGCCCGTTCCACACGACATCCCCGCTGAGACCGAACTATGGGATGCCTACGCCGAGTCCGCTTCAAGGACGACGCCGAGCCGGTGTTCCGGTGGACGCAGTACGCCGGGCACGGCCCTGGTCCGGAACTGCTCGGTGCCCCGCGCAGCGTGCTGGAGATCGGTTGCGGAACTGGCCGCGCCCTCGCCCACCTTGCCCTGCGCGGCATCACCGCACACGGCGTCGACCTTTCCCCGGTCATGGTGAGGAAGAGCACCGAGCGGTGGGCCGGCACCGGCGCCGTCTTCGCTTGTGGCGAGGTCCTGGAGTGGCTGGCCGCCTCCGGCGAGACGTACGACGCCGTCTGCTCGATCTTCGGTGCCGCATGGTTCACCGACCCGGGCCGCCTCTTTCCGCTCGTGCGGGCGCGGCTCAACCCGGGCGGGGTGTTCGTTTTTTCGCAGCCTCCGGCCATCCCCGGCGCGTACGGTCCGCAAGGCATGTACAAGGGCGGCTTCGCCGGCAGGTCTATGTTCACCTACCGCTACAGCTACCGCCCAGCCGTTTGGGAGCGCCTGCTGACGCGGGCCGGGTTCGCTTCGGCCGATGCACAGGTGCTCGACGCTCCGGCGCCCGGCCACATCGGCACCCTGATCGTCCGGGCCGTCACGGCACGTTGAGTCTTCGTCGCCCCTGTACGGCTAAGGGCGCCCAGTGTGGCTTACACCGGGCGCCCTTCGCTGTCGTGCGGGAGCTGCTACAGCTGCTCGATGACGTAGTCGACGCACTTCGTGAGGGCCTCGACGTCCGCCGGGTCGATCGCCGGGAACATGGCGACGCGGAGCTGGTTGCGGCCGAGCTTGCGGTAGGGCTCGGTGTCGACGATGCCGTTGGCGCGCAGGACCTTGGCGACGGCCGCCGCGTCCACCTCGTCGGTGAAGTCGATCGTGCCGATGACCTGGGAGCGCTTGGCGGGGTCCGACACGAACGGGGCCGCGTGCTTGGACTCCTCGGCCCAGCCGTACAGGCGGGTCGACGAGTCCTTGGTGCGGGCCGTCGACCAGTCGAGGCCGCCCTGGCCGTTGATCCACTCCAGCTGCTGGTTCAGCAGGAAGAGCGTGGAGAGCGCCGGCGTGTTGTACGTCTGGTTCTTGCGGGAGTTGTCGATCGCCGTGGGGAGGCTGAAGAACTCCGGGACGTGGCGGCCGGACGCGTGGACGCGCTCCGCGCGCTCGATCGCGGCCGGGGAGAACACGCCGATCCACAGGCCGCCGTCGGAGGCGAAGGACTTCTGCGGGGCGAAGTAGTAGACGTCGGTCTCGGCGATGTCGACCGGCAGGCCGCCCGCGCCCGACGTCGCGTCGACCAGGACGAGCGCGCCCTCGTCGGCGCCCGCCACCCGCTTGATCGGGGCGGCGACACCGGTCGAGGTCTCGTTGTGCGTGAAGGCGTACACGTCGACGCCCGCCTCGGCCTCCGGGTCGGGGTGCGTGCCCGGGTCGGAGGAGATGACCGTCGGCTCGGCCAGCCACGGCGCCAGCTTGGCGGCCTTGGCGAACTTGGAGCTGAACTCGCCGAAGGTGAGGTGCTGCGACTTGTTCTCGATCAGGCCGTGCGTCGCGATGTCCCAGAAGGCGGTGGAGCCGCCGTTGCCGAGGATCACCTCGTAGCCCTCGGGGAGCTGGAACAGCTGGGAGATGCCCTCACGCACCTGGCCGACCAGGTTCTTGACCGGGGCCTGTCGGTGGGAGGTGCCGAGGAGCGACGTGCCGGTGGCGGCCAGGGCGTCCAGCGCCTCCACCCGCACCTTGGAGGGGCCCGCGCCGAATCGACCGTCGGCGGGCTTGATGTCAGCAGGAATCCGGATCTCAGCCACGGGGGGAGCGTATCCGGTGGAGAAACGTGCTCGAAACGTCGTCCGTCCGATGAGACGCCGTTCGGGGGGCGGATGCGGGACGAGGACGGCGAGTGGGCGTCCCGTGTCGGACGGCCGTACGAGCTGGTTTGCTTGACCCATGTCGGATCTTGAGGCCGAGCTGCGCGGGGCCGTCCGGGGCGATGTCGGTTTCGATGTCACCTCGCGGGCCCTCGTCACCATGGACGCGTCCAACTACCGGCGGGTCCCCTTGGGGGTCGTCGCCCCTCGCGACGCCGACGACGTGGCCGCCGTGTTGGCAGTCTGCCGGGCGCACGGGGTGCCGGTCGTGCCCCGCGGCGGGGGGACGTCGATCGCGGGACAGGCCACCGGTACGGGTGTCGTTTTGGACTTCACGCGGTACATGAACCGGCTGGTCACGCTGGATCCCGCCGCCCGGACGGCCGTCGTGCAGCCGGGGCTGGTGCTCGACCGGCTCCAGGAGGCAGCCGCCCCGCACGGGCTCCGCTTCGGACCCGATCCGTCCACGCACAGCCGCTGCACGCTCGGCGGGATGATCGGCAACAACTCCTGCGGCTCGCACTCGGTCGCCTGGGGGACGACGGCGGACAGTGTGCGCGAGCTGGACGTCGTCACCGCGCGCGGGGAGCGGCTGCGGCTCGGGCGGGGGTGGGCCGGCGCGCCCGACGGGCTGCGGGCACTGGTGGAGGGTGAGCGGGCGCGGCTGCGCACCGGGTTCCCCGAGCTGCCCCGCCGTATCTCCGGATACGCCCTGGACGCCCTGCTGCCCGAGAAGGGCGCCGACGTCGCCCGGTCGTTCTGCGGCTCGGAGGGCACCCTGGGTGTGCTCACGGAGGCGGTGGTCGATCTCGTCGAGGCGCCACGCGCGCGTGCGCTCGCCGTGCTCGGGTACGCCGACGAGTGCGCCGCCGCCGAAGCCGCGGTGGGGCTGCTGCCGTACAGGCCGCTGACGGTCGAGGGGATGGCCGCCGACCTGGTGCGTTCGGTGGCGGGGCTGCCGCGCGGCGTGGCGTGGCTGTTCGTGGAGACGGGCGGGGACTCGGCCGGTGAGGCACGCGCGCGTGCGGAGGCGATCGTGCGGGCGGCCGACGCCGTGGACGCGCGCGTGGTGACGGACGGCGCCGGGCAGCGCGCCCTGTGGCGCATCCGCGAGGACGCCAGCGGTACGGCCACCCGGATGCCGGACGGCACCGAGGCCTGGCCCGGCTGGGAGGACTGCGCGGTGCCGCCCGCCCGGCTCGGCGCGTATCTGCGGGACTTCCGCGCCCTGCTGACCGCGCACGGCCTGCGCGGCGCGCCGTACGGGCACTTCGGGGACGGCTGCATCCACGTCCGCATCGACTTCGACCTGCTCACCGAGGCGGGCGTCGGCCGCTTCCGTCGCTTCTCGGAGGAACTGGCCGACCTGGTCGTCGCGCACGGCGGTTCGCTGTCCGGGGAGCACGGCGACGGGCAGGCCCGCGCCGAACTGCTGCCGCGGATGTACGGCGACGAGATGGTCGCCCTCTTCGAGCGCGCGAAAGCCGTCTGGGACCCCGACGACCTCCTCAACCCCGGGATGCTGGTCCGCCCCGCCCCCCTCGACTCCGGCCTGCGCTTCGCCGTCCTGCCCCGCGAACCCGTCGACGTGGCCTTCGGCTACCCCGGTGACGGCGGCGACTTCACGGCCGCCGTCCGCCGCTGCGTGGGCGTCGCCAAATGCCGTACGACGACGGCGTCCGGGCCCGCCGTCATGTGCCCCTCCTACCGGGCCACGGGCGAGGAACGGCACTCCACGCGCGGTCGTGCCCGCCTGCTGCACGAGATGCTCGCCGGTGAGGTGGTCACCGACGGCTGGCGGTCGGAGGAGGTGCGCGAGGCGCTCGACCTCTGCCTCTCCTGCAAGGGCTGCCGCTCGGACTGCCCGGTCGAGGTCGACATGGCCACGTACAAGGCGGAGTTCCTCCACCACCACTACGCGGGCCGCCGCCGCCCCGCCGCCCACTACAGCATGGGCCGCCTGCCGGTCTGGCTGCGCTGGGTGAGCCGTACGCGCACGGCATCGCTCGCCAACGCGCTGGCGGGGGTGCGGCCATTGGCGTGGGTCGCGAAACGGGTGGGCGGGATCGCCGCGCAGCGGGGCATTCCGCGGCTGGCCCGGGAGACGTTCAGCGGGTGGTGGCGGGGCCGGGGGCCGGGGGGTGGCTCCGGTGACCTCGTCGTCCTGTGGCCCGACACCTTCACCGAACACCTCTCGCCCTCCGTCGGACGGGCCGCCGTACGGGTACTGGAGGCGGCCGGGCTGCGCGTGGCGCTGCCGCCCACCCTCCGGATGCGGGGGCGGCCGGTCGGGGACGGGCGGTCCAGGAGCGCGGCGGCGCTGCTGACGGCCCGGCGCGGACGGGTCTGCTGCGGGCTGACGTACGTCTCCACGGGGCAGCTCGACCACGCGCGCGTGGTGCTGCGCCGCACCCTCGGCCTGATGGAACCGGTGCTGGAGACGGACGCGCCGGTCGTCGTGCTGGAGCCGAGCTGTGCCGCCGCCCTGCGCGGCGACCTGCCCGAACTGCTGCACGACGACCCGCGCGCGGCCCGTCTCGCGGCCCGCGTCCTCACCTTCGCGGAGACCCTGGAACGGCACGCCCCGGGCTGGCGCCCGCCCCGGCTCGACCGTCCCGCCGTCGGCCAGACCCACTGCCACCAGCACGCCGTCCTCGGCGACACGGCCGACCGCCGGCTGCGCGAGGCTGCCGGGCTCGACGGCGAACTGAGCGGCGGCTGCTGCGGCCTCGCGGGCAACTTCGGCTTCGAGAAAGGACACTTCGAGGTGTCGGCGGCTTGCGCGGAGGAGCGGCTGCTGCCGTCGGTTCGCGAGGCGGACCCGTCCGCGGTCGTCCTCGCGGACGGCTTCTCCTGCCGGACCCAGCTCGAACAACTCGCGGGCGTGCGGGGGCGGCACCTCGCGGAGGTGCTGGCGGAGGGACTCGCGGACGGGCCGACCGACGGGCGCGGGGCCGACGCCGGACCACCGCCGGCTCGCTAGGACGCCGACCCGGCACGCGCGCGTGGCGGACACGCGGGCGCGCCGGGCGTTCGGTCCTCGGGACGGGTGCGGCCGACTCCTACGCTGGCCGGACCGTCATCCGAAGGAGCCCCGCGCATGAGCCTGCGTGTCCAGACGATCACCCGTGACGCGCACCTGGCGTTCGTCGCGGCGCGTCCCTCCGTCAGCCACATGCAGATCCCCGCGTGGGGGGACGTGAAGCCGGACTGGCGGGCGGAGAGCCTCGGCTGGTTCGACGAGCGGGGGGCGCTCGTGGGGGCGGGACTGGTGCTGCTGCGGCCGCTGCCGAGGCTGAAGCGGTACCTGGCGTATCTGCCCGAGGGGCCGGTCGTCGACTGGTTCGCGGCGGACCTCGTCGAGCGCTGGCTGAAGCCGATGCTCGCCCACCTCAGGGCGCGGGGCGCGTTCTCCGTGAAGATGGGCCCGCCCGTCGTCGTACGCCGCTGGAGTGCCGACGCCGTGAAGGCCGCGATCGCCGATCCGGGCGCCCGGCGGCTGCGGGACACCGCACCCACCTCCACCGAACCGCGCGCCCTCGACCTCGCCGAACGGCTGCGCGGCGCCGGCTGGCGGCAGGCCGAGCCGGGCGGCGAGGACGGCTTCGCGGCCGGACAGCCGCGGTACGTCTTCCAGGTCCCGTACGCCGGGCGGTCGCTGGAGGAGATCCAGGGCGGCCTCAACCAGCAGTGGCGGCGCAACATCAAGAAGGCGGAGAAGGCGGGCGTCAAGGTCGTCCGCGGCGACCAGACGGACCTGGCGGCCTTCTACGGCCTCTACGTCGAGACCGCCGAACGGGACCGTTTCATCCCCCGGCCCCTGGCCTACTTCCGGCGCATGTGGACCGCGCTCAACGCCGAACACCCCGACCGGATGCGGCTCTACCTCGCCCACCACGACGGCGAGGTCCTGGCCGCGGCCACCATGCTCACCGTCGGCGAACACGTCTGGTACTCCTACGGCGCCTCCACCAGCCGCCGACGCGAGGTCCAGCCCAACAACGCCATGCAGTGGCGCATGATGTCCGACGCCCACGGACTCGGCGCCGCCGTCTACGACCTGCGCGGCATCACTGACACCCTGGAGGACGGTGACCACCTCCTCGGCCTCCTCCGCTTCAAGGTCGGCACGGGCGGCGAGGCGGCGGAGTACCTCGGCGAGTGGGACTTCCCGCTGAACCGGGTGCTCCATCGGGCGCTCGACCTGTACCTGGCACGCCGCTGAGGCCGACGGTGTCTGACGGGATCTGACGGTGTCTGACGGGATCTCTACCTGGCACGCCGCTGGGGCTGACGGGATCTGTCCCTGGCACGCCGCTGGGGCTGACGGGATCTGTCCCTGGCACGCCGCCGAGGCCGACGGGCGGGGCCCTTGCACCTGGCTCCGCCGGACAGTGGCGAATTCGCTTCACACTCCTGACCTAGTCCATTACCCTGGACTTCACAGTACATCGTGATGCACGCCACGCATGCCTGGCACCGAGCCCACCGAACCCCTGGACCGCCCGTGAGCACCCCCGAAACCGCCGCGCCGACCCGGCAGCCCGCCACCTCGGCCGGTACGGCCCCTGCCCCCGCCCCCGGCCGGTGGGGCGCACTCGGGCCCGTCGGGCTGGTGCTCGCGGGAGGTGTGTCCGTCCAGTTCGGCGGCGCGCTCGCGGTGACCCTGATGCCGCGGGCCGGCGCGCTGGGCGTCGTGGCGCTGCGGCTGCTGGTCGCGGCCGTCGTCCTGCTCGTCGTCTGCCGGCCCAGGCTGCGCGGGTACTCCCGCGCCGACTGGGGCACGGTTGTCGTCTTCGGCATCACCATGGCCGCGATGAACGGCCTCTTCTACCAGGCCGTCGACCGCATCCCCCTGGGGACCGCGGTCACCCTGGAGGTCCTCGGCCCGCTCGCCCTCTCCGTCCTGGTCTCGCGGCGTGCCCTGAACCTCGTGTGGGCCGGGCTCGCGCTCGCCGGCGTGTTCCTGCTCGGTGGCGGGGTCGGTGACCTGGACCCACTGGGCGCGGCGTTCGCGCTGACGGCGGGCGCGATGTGGGCGGCGTACATCGTCTTCAGTGGCCGCACCGGCCGCCGCTTCCCGCAGGCGGACGGGCTCGCGCTGGCGATGGCGGTGGGCGCGGTGCTGTTCCTGCCGCTGGGCGTCGTCGAGTCGGGCACGAAGCTCCTCGACCCGGTGACGCTCGGTCTGGGCGCGGCGGTGGCGATCCTGTCCTCCGTCCTGCCCTACACCCTCGAACTCCTCGCCCTGCGCCGCCTGCCCGCCTCCACCTTCGCGATCATGATGAGCCTCGAACCGGCCCTCGCGGCGGCGGCCGGCTTCCTCATCCTCGACCAGACCCTGTCCACCATGGAGGCGCGGCGATCGCCCTGGTCATCGCCGCAAGCATGGGCGCGGTACGGACCCAGG
>NZ_MPOH02000011.1:963049-1001798 GCF_001896135.2 Streptomyces phaeoluteigriseus | reverse complement strand
GAGGGAGTCGGGGGGCGGGGCCGGGGGTCGGGGGCCGGAGCACGAACGCGTCCCGTCGTATCCCAGGGTTCCGTCTTACGCCCCCGTATCGACCTCCCCGGCCGGATCGGCGTCCGCCTCTTCCGTCTCTTCCGCTTCGTCCGCCTCGCCCTCAGTGTCCTCCGGTGGCCCCGATCGGGCCGGCAGCCGGGCCGGGGAGGGGCGGGTGCGGCCCGGCCGCACCGAGGAGGCGCCCCAGGAGGACGTGGAGGTTCTCGACGAGGAGACGCCCGCCGCCGAGGAAGCGGGCTTCGGTGAGGTGCCGGTCGCGGAGCCGACGGCCGCGGAGCCACCCGAGGCCGGGCTCGTCCCGTCCGCCTCGCCGCAAGCCGTGGGGCGGACCGACGCCGCCGAGGAACAGCCCGTCGGACGGATGCTGCGGATCCTGCCCCTCGGCAGCGGTCTGGTCCTCGTCGGCCTGGGCCTCGGCCTCGCCTTCGTCGGCCTGCGGCTGCGCCGCGGCTAGCGGGAACGGCGGCGCCGTGTCAGCGCGCGACCAGCAGGACCTTGCCGACGTGCCCGCTGTCCTCGACGACACGGTGGGCCGCGGCGGCATCGCTCATCGGGAGTTCGCGGTCCACGACCGGACGGACATGGCCGGCGGCGAGCAGCGGCCAGACGTGTTCGCGTACGGCGGCCACGATCGACGCCTTCTCGCCGAGGGGGCGGGCCCGCAGCGAGGTCGCGCTGATCGCGGCACGTTTGCCGAGCAGCGCGCCGATGTTCAGCTCGCCCTTGACGCCGCCCTGCATGCCGATGATCGCCAGCCGGCCGTTGACGGCGAGGCTCTGGACGTTGCGGTCCAGGTACTTGGCGCCCATGTTGTCGAGGATGACGTCGGCGCCGGCACCGTCGGTGGCCTGCTTGATCTCGGCGACGAAGTCCTGCTCGCGGTAGTTGATCAAGATGTCCGCGCCCAGTTCGGCGCACCGCTCCAGCTTCTCCTTGCTGCCCGCGGTGACGGCGACCTTGGCGCCGACGGCCTTGGCCAACTGGATCGCCATGGTGCCGATGCCGCTGGAGCCGCCGTGCACCAGCAGCGTCTCGCCGGGGCGGAGGTGGGAGATCATGAAGACGTTCGACCAGACCGTGCAGGCCACCTCGGGCAGCGCCGCGGCCCGGACGAGGTCGACCCCCTCGGGCACCGGAAGCAGTTGTCCGGCCGGTACGGCGACCTTCTCGGCGTATCCGCCGCCCGCGAGCAGGGCGCACACCTCGTCACCCACGGCCCAGTCGGAGACGCCGGGGCCGAGCGCGACGATCCGGCCGGAGCACTCCAGACCGGGGTAGGGCGAGGCGCCCGGCGGCGGGTTGTAGAAGCCCTGGCGCTGAAGGACGTCGGCACGGTTGACGGCACTGGCCACCACCTCGACCAGGGCCTCGCCCTCGCCGGGTACGGGATCGGGCACCTCGTCCCACACCAGCGCCTCGGGACCACCGGGTTCGGGAATCGTGATCGCATGCATGTGAGGGACGCTACCCCTCGGTCGCTGGTCGCAGCCTCCTCGGTCGTTGGGCTGATCCGTGGCGAAAATCCTGTGCGCGACCGATGAATTCGCGCGACGGTAAAGGTCTCCCCATGCATCAGCCAAAATGCGCGGAAGGACACCCCACCATGAGCCAGCACACCGCCGGCCTGGCGATCGAGACCGCGGGCCTGGTGAAGACGTTCGGTGAGACCCGGGCCGTGGACGGCGTGGACCTCGCCGTCCCCACCGGCACCGTCTACGGCGTCCTCGGCCCGAACGGCGCGGGCAAGACGACCACCGTGAAGATGCTCGCCACCCTCCTGCGGCCCGACGGCGGCCAGGCCCACGTGTTCGGCCACGACGTCGTCCGCGAGGCCGACGCGGTGCGCGGCCTGGTCAGCCTCACCGGGCAGTACGCGTCCGTGGACGAGGACCTCACCGGCGCGGAGAACCTGGTGCTGCTGGCCCGGCTCCTCGGGCACGCCAAGAAGCCCGCGCGCGAGCGGGCCGCACAGTTGCTGGAGGCATTCGGGCTCACCGACGCGGCCGCGAAGCAGGTCAAGCACTACTCGGGCGGCATGCGCCGCCGTATCGACATCGCCGCGTCCATCCTCAGCACGCCCGACCTGCTCTTCCTCGACGAGCCGACGACCGGGCTCGACCCGCGCAGCCGCAACCAGGTGTGGGACATCGTGCGGGCGGTGGTCGCCCAGGGCACCACCGTGCTGCTGACCACCCAGTATCTGGACGAGGCCGACCAGCTGGCGTCCCGCATCGCCGTGATCGACCGCGGCAAGGTGATCGCCGAGGGCACGAAGGGCGAGCTGAAGGCGTCCGTGGGCGCCGGCTCCGTCCATCTGCGGCTGCGGGACGCCGAGCAGCGTCCGCAGGCCGCGGAGGTGCTGAGCAGGGTGCTGGACGCGCAGGTACAGCAGGACCCCGACCCGGTGGCCCTGACGGCCCGGCTGGCCGCCGCGTCCGGCGACACGGCCGCCGAGCAGGCGGCACGGGCGCTGAGTGAGCTGGCCAGGACCGGCATCACCGTCGACAACTTCTCGCTGGGCCAGCCCAGCCTGGACGAGGTCTTCCTCGCCCTCACCGGACACGACACCCAGGCGGACGACGCCGTGAAGAACGAGGTGGCCGCATGAGCACCGTGACGACCAAAGAGACCCAGGACCTCGCGCCCGTCCGCACCGACTCCCTCGCGGCCCTGCTGGTCGCCAAGGAGCGCCCGCCACGGCCGAGCGCCTGGTCGGCCTCCCTCACCTTCGGCTGGCGGGCCATCCTCAAGATCAAGCACGTGCCGGAGCAGCTGTTCGACGTGACGGCGTTCCCGATCATGATGGTGCTGATGTACACGTACCTCTTCGGGGGTGCCCTGGCCGGGTCGCCGGAGGAGTACATCCAGTTCCTGCTGCCGGGCATCCTGGTGATGTCGGTCGTGATGATCACCATGTACACGGGCGTCTCGGTGAACACGGACATCGAGAAGGGCGTCTTCGACCGATTCCGTTCACTGCCGATCTGGCGGCCGTCGACGATGGTCGGCTATCTCCTCGGCGACGCCCTGCGCTACACCATCGCGTCCGTGGTGATGCTCACCGTCGGCATGATCCTCGGCTACCGGCCCGACGGCGGGTTCCTCGGCGTCGTCGCCGGGATCGCCCTGCTGGTCGTCTTCTCGTTCGCGTTCTCGTGGATCTGGACGATGTTCGGTCTGCTGCTGCGCACGGAGAAGTCGGTGATGGGCGTCAGCATGATGGTGATCTTCCCGCTGACCTTCCTGTCCAACGTGTTCGTCGATCCGAGGACCATGCCGGGCTGGCTCCAGGCGTTCGTCAACAACAGCCCCGTCACCCACCTCGCGTCCGCGGTGCGCGGGCTGATGGCCGGGGACTGGCCGGCCGCCGAGGTCGCCTGGTCGCTGGGGTGGGCGGGACTGTTCGTGCTGGTCTTCGGGCCGGTGACGATGCGGCTGTACAACCGCAAGTAGGGGCCTTGTGGCCCGGCTCAGAAGCGCAGTGCCTTCGGCGGCTCCGGAGGCACTCGCACGATGGTGACCAGGCGGTCCGTCAACTCCAGCACGCCGACGGCCGGATCGTCGTAGGCAAGCACCCGGTGTCCGCGGACGACGCTCACCACCAGGTCGGCCATCTCACGTGGAGCGCGCCCCGACTCGGCCTTGGTGACCGGCCGTTCCACGATGTCGAGACCGCTGCCCTGGTGCAAGAGGTCCTCCATCACGCGGCCCGCCGCAGGACTGAGCACGGACAGTCCGAGGAGCCGCCCGGCCGCTCCCGCACTGGTGATGACCTCGTCGGCGCCGGACTGCTTCAGCAGCGGCGCGTTCTCCTCCTCGCGCACCGCGGCCACGATCTTCGCCCGCGGGTTGAGCTGGCGGGCCGTCAGCGCCACGAGGACGGCCGTGTCGTCGCGTTCCGTCGCGATGATGATCCGGCCGGCCCGCTGTACCTCCGCCCGTCGCAGCACGTCACTGCGGGTGCCGTCGCCGACCACGCCCTCGTAGCCCTCGGCCGTCGCCGCCTCGATCATCTTGGCGCCGGGGTCGATCACGATGACCTGCTCCTTCCGCAGCCCCGACGCGCAGGCGGTCCGGATCGCGGACCGGCCTTTCGTGCCGAAGCCGACGACGACAGTGTGGTCGCGCAAGGGGACCTCCGGGTTGCTGGGGCGAAAGCTCGTACGCAACGGGTGTCGCGTACTGACGGGTGCGACTCCGCCGGGAACCATGGTGCCCACCGATCGGATCACCACCACAGGGGGCCACGCGATGCGAGACCAAGAACGACACCCAGCCGGGCCGGGACGTCTCTCTCTCCTGCGGTCGTTGTGGTACCGCTCGCGCGCCGAGGCGCGGGACGACGCCGAGCGGGCCGCTCCATCACGATGCCCTTGCAGAGCGCCCTCCCCCCGCTCCAGCAGGTGCTGCGCCGCCTCTCCCTGGGCCTGCTGGTGCTGCTGGTCACCACGTTGATCGTCTATCTCGACCGCGACGGCTACAACGACAACTCCGACGGCAGCCTCGACTTCCTCGACGCCGCCTATTACGCCACCGTCACCCTCTCCACCACCGGTTACGGCGACATCACCCCGGTCAGCGACTCCGCCCGGCTCATCAACATCCTCGTCATCACACCGCTTCGCGTGCTCTTCCTGATCATCCTGGTCGGCACCACCCTCGAAGTCCTCACCGAGCGCACCCGTCAGCAGGTCCGCATCCACCGCTGGCGCAGCCGCACCCACCGGCATGTCGTGGTCGTCGGCTACGGCACCAAGGGCCGGCACGCGGTGGAGACGCTCGTCGGGCAGGGCATCCCCAAGGACCAGATCGTCATCGTGGACGTCCAGGGCAAGGCCGCGCACGCGGCCGGGGACGACGGGCTGGTGTCGGTGATCGGGGACGCCACCCGCTCGGAGACGCTCCTCAAGGCCGAGGTCGCCCACGCCTCCCGGGTGATCGTGGCCCCACAACGCGACGACACCGCCGCCCTGGTCACGCTCACCGCCCGCCAGCTGAACCGGCGCGCCACGATCGTCGTCGCCGCGAGGGAGGACGAGAACGTGCCGCTGCTCAAGCAGAGCGGCGCTGACACCGTGATCACCAGCTCAAGCTCCGCCGGGCGGCTGCTGGGCGTCGCCATGGTCAGCCCGACCGTGGCCAGGACCCTGGAGGACCTCATGACCCTCGGCAGCGGCCTGGACCTCATCGAACGCCCCGTCACCGAGCAGGAGGCGGGCAAGTCGCCGCGCGCATCCAGCGACCTGGTCGTGGCCGTCGTCCGCGGCAAGGACCTTCTGGATTTCGCCGACGCCCGCCTCACGCAGCTCCAGGCGGGGGACCGGGTGATCACGGTCAGCCGGGCGAAGACGGCCGTGGCCGAACAGGTGTGAGGCAGGAGCGGGGTGCCGGAACGGGGGCCGGGAGTCGGGACGCGAGTCGGATGTCGGGAGTCTGGGCGGTGGGCGGCAGGCAGCGCCCGCCCTTGGCGGCAGGCAGCGCGGTAGGCAGCCCGGCCGTTTCACCGGACTGTTTCACGTGAAACAGCCGGAGCTGGCCTATCCGGGTGTTTCACGTGAAACAACCGGATGACTCGACCTCTTCGGATGTTTCACGTGAAACAGGCACCGATTCCCGCTGCGGCCCACGGAAGATCGAGCAGCTCCGCCTCCTGACCGGCCCGCGCGCCACCGGGCGGTACGACGGCGAGCGCGTCGGCCGCCGCGATCCCCCGCAGCATCGCCGGGCCGTTGTAGTGCAGCGGCACAGCGTGGTCGCCGCGGCAGGACGACCGGGACGAGCCGGGTGTCATGCGGGTGACCGTGAGCGCGGGTGTACGGGGCGGACGGCCGGGGTGACGCGCGCCGGCCGGGGTGATCTCCCCCCGGAGTCGGGGGCGAGGGAGGCGGACCGGCGGCCCCGCTCGCGTGCCGTGCTGGGGGCAGCGGCCCCGACCGGATGGCCCGGTCGGAGTCCCGGGTGAGGGAGGCAGGCCGGCGGTGGCCCCCGCTCACCAGTGCGCAGAGCAGCGGCCCCGGCCGGATCGCCAGGCCGGCGCCGGCCCCACTCGCACGCGTGTCGGGCGGGCGGGGCCCTGGTCGCGTGCCGGGACGAGGCGGCAGCCGCTGTCACGTATCCCGACCGGGCGCTGCCCGCGCCGACTCGCCGACCGCCGACTCGCCGACTCGCCGACCGCCGACTCGCCGACCGCCGATCCGCCGACCGCCGATCCGCCGACACTCCCGCCCCCGTCCCACTCCCGCCCAATAAATCATGCAAGCATGCTTGATTGTTTCTGGGGCCGCTGCCATGCTCCTCCCCATGGCCGACCCGACGCCCGTGCTCGACGACCTGCGTGCCGAAAGCGACGAACTCGACCGGCTGGTGGCCGGGGCGGTCCGGATCGCTGGGGCCTCCCGACCCCCGCCCCCGGCTGGACCGTCGCCCACCAGATCGCGCATCTCGCCTGGACCGACCGCTCCGCCCTGCTCGCCGTCACGGACGAGGACGGGTTCCGGACCCTGGTCGAACAGGCGCTCGCCGCCCCCGACTCCTTCGTCGACCAGGGCGCCGAGGAAGCCGCCGTCCTCCCGCCCGCCGAGCTGCTCGCGCGCTGGCGCACAGGCCGCGCCGCCCTCGACGAGGCGCTGCGCGAGGCCCCGGCCGGCGCCCGGTTCCCCTGGTACGGCCCCCCGATGGCGGCCGCCTCCCTCGCCACCGCCCGCCTCATGGAGACCTGGGCCCACGGTCTGGACGTGGCCGAGGCCCTCGGCGCCACCCACGCCCCCACCGACCGCATCCGGCACATCGCCCGCCTCGGCGTCCGCACCCGGGACTTCGCCTTCGGCGTGCACGGCCTCCCCGCCCCGGCCGACCCCGTCCGGGTGGAACTCCGCAGCCCGTCCGGCGAGTCGTGGACGTACGGTCCCGAGGACGCCCCCCAGCGCGTCACCGGCCCCGCGCTCGACTTCTGCCTGCTGGTCACCCAGCGCGCCCACCGCGCCGACCTCGCGCTGCACGCCGAGGGCTCCGACGCCGACCGCTGGCTGGACATCGCCCAGGCCTTCGCGGGGCCGCCCGGCACCGGCCGCCCGCCGAAGCAAGGCGCCCGGTGACGGCCCGGCCCCTGCGCGTCGGCAACGCCTCCGGCTTCTACGGCGACCGCTTCGACGCGATGCGCGAGATGCTCACCGGCGGCGAACTGGACGTCCTCACCGGCGACTACCTCGCCGAGCTGACCATGCTGATCCTCGGCCGGGACCGCCTCAAGGACCCCTCCGCCGGGTACGCCCGCACCTTCCTGCGCCAGTTGGAGGAGACCCTCGGCCTCGCGCACGAGCGGGGGGTCAGGATCGTCACCAACGCCGGCGGCCTCGACCCGGCCGGACTCGCCGACGCCGTACGGGCGCTGGCCGACCGGCTCGGCATCGCCGTACGGGTCGCGCATGTCGAGGGCGACGACCTCGGGCCCCGGTATCCCGGCAGCCTCACCGCGCACGCCTACCTCGGCGGCTTCGGCATCGCCGCCTGTCTGCGGGAGGGCGCGGACGTCGTGGTGACCGGGCGGGTGACGGACGCGGCCCTGGTCACCGGGCCCGCCGCCGCGCACTTCGGCTGGGGGCCCACCGAGTACGACCGGCTCGCGGGAGCCGTCGTCGCCGGGCACGTCCTGGAGTGCGGGACGCAGGCCACCGGCGGCAACTACGCCTTCTTCGGGGAGGGCGACGTCCGCAGGCCCGGCTTCCCGCTCGCCGAGCTGCACGCGGACGGCGGCAGCGTCATCACCAAGCATCCGGGCACGGGCGGCTTCGTCGACGTCGGCACGGTCACCGCGCAACTGCTGTACGAGACGGGCGGCGCCCGGTACGCGGGACCGGACGTCACCGCCCGGCTGGACACCGTACGGCTCACCCAGGACGGCCCCGACCGCGTCCGGATCGACGGCGTACACGGCGAGGCCCCGCCGCCGGACCTCAAGGTGGGCCGCACGCGGATCGGCGGGTTCCGCAACGAGGTCGTCTTCGTGCTGACCGGCCTCGACATCGAGGCCAAGGCGGCTCTGGTACGCCGGCAGATGGCGGACGCGTTCGCCAAGTCGCGGCCTGAGGACATCCGTTGGGACCTGGTCCGCACCGACCGCCCCGACGCCGGGACGGAGGAGACGGCGAGCGCGCTGCTGCGGCTCGTCGTCCGCGACCCCGACCGGAGCGTGGTCGGGCGGGCGCTCAGCGGCGCGGCCGTGGAACTGGCGCTGGCCAGTTATCCCGGCTTCCACGTGCTCGCGCCGCCCGGCAAGGGCGCCCCCTACGGGGTGTTCGAGGCCGCGTACGTCCCGCGGGGCGAGGTGGACCACGTGGCCGTCCTCGCCGACGGCCGCCGCGTCCCCGTGCCTCCCGCCGCCGACACCCTCGGCCTGGACGACGTACCGCCACCGCCGCTGCCGGCGCCGCCGCCGGCCGGGCCCGTGCGACGGGCGCCCCTCGGGCTCGTCGCCGGAGCCCGCAGCGGTGACAAGGGCGGGGACGCCAACGTGGGCGTGTGGGTGCGGTCGGAGGCGGCCTGGCGGTGGCTCGCCCAAACCCTCACCGTCGACCGGTTCCGCGAGCTGGTCCCCGAAAGCGACGGGTTGCGCGTCACCCGGCACGTCCTGCCCCGGCTGCGCGCCCTGAACTTCGTCGTCGAGGGCCTCCTCGGCGCCGGTGTCGCCTCGCAGCACCGCTTCGACCCGCAGGCCAAGGCGCTCGGCGAATGGCTGCGCTCCCGCCACCTGGACATCCCGGAGGACCTGCTGTGACCGTCCTGTCGTCGGCGCTCGACCCCCACGGCCCCGACCACCGAGCCCACCGCGACAGCATGCTCGCCAAGCTCGCCGACCTCGACGCCGAGCACGCCAAGGCGCTGGCGGGCGGTGGCGAGAAGTACGTCGCCCGGCACCGGGGGCGCGGCAAGCTGCTGGCCCGCGAGCGCGTCGAGCTGCTCCTCGACCCCGACACCCCGTTCCTGGAACTGTCGCCGCTGGCGGCCTGGGGCAGCGAGTACGCGGTCGGCGCCTCCCTCGTCACCGGCATCGGGGTCGTCGAGGGCGTCGAGTGCCTGATCACCGCCAACGACCCCACGGTGCGCGGCGGCGCCAGCAACCCGTGGTCGCTGAAGAAGGCCCTGCGCGCCAACGACATCGCGCTCGCCAACCGGCTGCCCTGCATCAGCCTGGTGGAGTCCGGCGGCGCCGACCTGCCCTCGCAGAAGGAGATCTTCATCCCCGGCGGCGCGATCTTCCGGGACCTGACCCGGCTGTCCGCGGCCGGCATCCCGACCGTCGCCGTCGTCTTCGGCAACTCCACGGCCGGGGGAGCGTACGTCCCCGGCATGTCCGACCACGTGATCATGGTCAAGGAGCGGGCGAAGGTGTTCCTGGGCGGGCCGCCGCTGGTGAAGATGGCGACCGGTGAGGAGAGCGACGACGAGTCCCTGGGCGGCGCGGAGATGCACGCGCGCGTGTCCGGTCTCGCCGACCACTTCGCCGTCGACGAACAGGACGCCCTGCGCCAGGCCCGGCGGGTCGTCGCCCGCCTCAACCACCGCAAGGCGTACGACGATCCCGGACCGGCCGAGCCGCCCAGGTACGACCCCGAGGAACTCCTCGGGATCGTCCCCGGCGACCTCAAGGTGCCGTTCGACCCGCGCGAGGTGATCGCCCGGATCGTCGACGCCTCCGACTTCGACGAGTTCAAGCCGCTCTACGGGACGAGCCTGGTCACCGGCTGGGCGAGCCTGCACGGCTACCCGGTCGGCATCCTCGCCAACGCCCAGGGCGTGCTGTTCAGCGCCGAGTCCCAGAAGGCCGCCCAGTTCATCCAGCTCGCCAACCAGCGCGACATCCCCCTGGTCTTCCTGCACAACACCACCGGCTACATGGTCGGCAGGGAGTACGAGCAGGGCGGCATCATCAAGCACGGGGCGATGATGATCAACGCGGTCTCCAACTCCAGGGTCCCCCACCTCTCCGTCCTCATGGGCGCCTCGTACGGCGCCGGCCACTACGGCATGTGCGGGCGCGCCTACGACCCCCGCTTCCTGTTCGCCTGGCCCAGCGCCAAGTCGGCCGTGATGGGCCCGCAGCAGCTCGCCGGGGTGCTCTCCATCGTCGCCCGCCAGTCGGCCGCCGCGAAGGGCCTGCCCTACGACGACGAGGGCGACGCGGCCCTGCGCGCGATGGTCGAGCAGCAGATCGAGTCCGAGTCGCTGCCCATGTTCCTGTCCGGGCGGCTGTACGACGACGGTGTCATCGACCCGCGCGACACCCGCACCGTCCTCGGCCTGTGCCTGTCGGCCGTCCACACCGCCCCCTACGAGGGCACGCGGGGCGGATTCGGCGTCTTCCGGATGTGAGGGACCTACCAGTGATCACTTCTGTGCTCGTCGCCAACCGCGGCGAGATCGCCTGCCGCGTCTTCCGCACCTGCCGTGCGTCGGGAATCCGCACGGTCGCCGTGCACTCGGACGCCGACGAGAACGCCCTGCACACGCGCGTGGCCGACACGGCCGTACGGCTGCCGGGCACCACTCCCGCACAGACGTATCTGCGGGCCGACCTGATCGTGAAGGCGGCCGTCACGGCGGGCGCGGACGCCGTGCACCCCGGCTACGGCTTCCTCTCCGAGAACGCCGGCTTCGCCCGCGCCGTCCTGGACGCCGGCCTCGTCTGGATCGGGCCGCCGCCCGAGGCGATCGAGGCCATGGCGTCCAAGACGCGGGCGAAGGCGCTCATGGGGCTCGACCCGCTGCGCGCCGACGACGTGACCGAGGCCGACCTTCCCGTCCTGGTGAAGGCCGCCGCGGGCGCGGCGGACGCGGCATGCGCGTCGTGCGCCGCCCGGCCGAGCTGAAGCCCGCCCTCGAGGGCGCGCGCGCCGAGGCCGCGAGCGCCTTCGGCGACGGCGAGGTCTTCGTCGAGCCCTACCTGGAGAACGGCCGCCACGTCGAGGTGCAGATCCTCGCCGACACCCACGGCACGGTCTGGGCGCTCGGCACCCGCGACTGCTCCCTCCAGCGCCGCCACCAGAAGGTCGTCGAGGAGGCCCCGGCCCCCGGACTCTCCGACGAACTCGCCGACGAGCTGCGGACGCTCGCCGTGCGGGCCGCGCGCGCCGTGGACTACACCGGAGCCGGAACCGTCGAGTTCCTCGTCGCCGACGGCCGCGCCCACTTCCTGGAGATGAACACCCGCCTCCAGGTCGAACACCCCGTCACGGAGGCCGTCTTCGGCATCGACCTGGTGGCGGAGCAGATCCGCGTCGCGGAGGGCCACGCCCTGGCCGCCGAGCCGCCACGCGCGCGCGGCCACGCCGTCGAGGCCCGCCTCTACGCCGAGGACCCGGCGGCCGACTGGACCCCCCAGACCGGCACCCTGCACCGCCTTGCCGTCCCCGAGGGCGTCCGCCTCGACACCGGCTTCGGCGACGGCGACACCATCGGCGTCCACTACGACCCCATGATCGCCAAGGTCGTCGCCCACGCCCCCACGCGCGCGGAGGCCGTCCGCAGCCTCGCGGGCGCCCTGGAGAAGGCGACCATCCACGGCCCGGTCACCAACCGCGACCTCCTCGTCGCCTCCCTGCGGCACGAGGAGTTCACCTCCGCCCGCATGGACACCGGCTTCTACGACCGCCACCTCACGACCCTCACGGCACCGGCCCCCGACCCGTACGCCCCGCTGGCGGCGGCCCTGGCCGAGGCCCACGGCCGCTCCCGCTTCGGCGGCTGGCGCAACCTGCCCTCCCAGCCGCAGACCCGCCGCTACCTCCTGGCGGGCGAGGAACACGAGGTCCGCTACCACCACACCCGGAGCGGCCTCACGGCGGACGGCGTGCACGTCGTCCACGCGGACGCGGCCCTCGTCGTCCTGGAGGCGGACGGCGTACGGCGCAGGTTCCAGGTGGCCCGCCACGGCGACCGCGTCCACGTGAACGCCACCACCCTCACCGCCCTGCCGCGCTTCCCCGAGCCCGAGAACCAGCGCGCCCCCGGCTCCCTGCTGGCCCCGATGCCCGGCACGGTCGTCAAGATCGCGGACGGCCTCGTCACCGGATCGAGTGTCCGGGCGGGCGAACCGATCGTGTGGCTGGAAGCGATGAAGATGCAACACGTCATCTCGGCACCGGCGGCGGGGACGCTGACGGCACTGCCGGTGACGACGGGACAGCAGGTGGAGGTCAACGCACTCCTGGCGGTGGTGCGGACGCCCTAGGGCCTGTCGTTTGGATCAGGTCGCGGGAAATCGACAGCGCTGTTCAGTGCCGGACCCCGCGTCTGCGGCGTGATCCGAACGACAGGCCCCAGGACGACAGGACCCACGCGCCCAGCCACGGACGAGCCGCACGCGAAGGAGCCCACCATGACCACCCTGATCGAGTCCGACGAGCACAAGGCCCTCCGGGCAGCGGTATCCGGCTTCGCCAAGGACCACCACGCCTCCACGAACGGCGACCTGTGGCAGCAAGCCGCCAAGCTCGGCTACATCGGCGTCAACCTCCCCGAGGAGTACGGAGGCGGAGGCGGCGGCATCGCCGAACTCTCCCTCGTCCTGGAAGAACTCGGCACCGCGGGTTCCCCCCTGCTGATGATGATCGTCAGCCCGGCCATCTGCGGCACGGTGATCGCCCGCTTCGGCACGGACGCCCAGAAGCGGGAGTGGCTCCCCGCCCTCGCCGACGGCTCCCGCCTGATGGCCTTCGGCATCACCGAGCCCGACGCCGGCTCCAACAGCCACCGCATCACCACCACCGCCCGCCGCGACGAGGCGAGTGGCGACTGGCTGCTGACCGGCCGCAAGGTGTTCGTCTCCGGCGTGGACATCGCCGACGCCACCCTCATCGTCGGCCGCACGGAAGACTCCCGCACAGGCCGCCTCAAGCCCTGCCTGTTCATCGTCCCGCGCGACGCCCCCGGCTTCACCCGGCGGCCCATCGACATGGAACTGCAAGCGGTGGAGAAGCAGTTCGAGCTGGTCCTGGACGACGTACGGCTGCCCGCCGGGGCACTCGTCGGCGACGAGGACGCGGGGCTGCTCCAACTGTTCGCCGGCCTCAACCCGGAGCGCATCATGACGGCCGCCTTCGCGATCGGCATGGGCCGCTACGCCCTCGGCAAGGCAATCGCGTACGCCCGCGAGCGCACCGTCTGGAAAACCCCCATCGGCGCCCACCAGGCCATAGCGCACCCCCTCGCCCAGGCCCACATCGACCTCGAACTGGCCCGCCTGATGATGCAGAAGGCGGCCCATCTGTACGACGCCGGGGACGACGCCGGCGCGGGCGAGGCCGCCAACATGGCGAAGTACGCCGCCGGGGAGGCCTGCGTGAAGGCGGTCGACCAGGCGGTGCACACCCTCGGGGGCAACGGCCTCACCCGCGAGTTCGGCCTCGCCTCGCTGATAACGGCCTCGCGCGTGGCTCGTATCGCCCCGGTGAGCCGGGAGATGATTCTCAACTACGTCTCCCACCAGACCCTGGGCCTGCCCAAGTCGTACTGACCGTCCGGTCGCCCGCCGGTCATCCGCCGGGCAGCGAGGAGGAACCATGTTCCGCAGCGAGTACGCAGACGTCCCGCCCGTAGACCTCCCCATCCACGACGCCGTGCTGGGCCACGCCGCCGGGTTCGGCGACCTGCCCGCCCTCGTCGACGGCACCGACGGCACCACTCTCACCTACGAGCAGGTGGACCGGTTCCACCGGCGGATCGCCGCCGCCCTCGCCGAGGCCGGCGTCCGCAAGGGTGACGTCCTCGCCCTGCACAGCCCCAACACCGTGGCCTTCCCGACCGCGTTCTACGCCGCCACGCGCGCGGGGGCCACCGTCACCACCGTGCACCCCCTCGCCACCGCCGAGGAGTTCGCCAAGCAGCTCGGCGACTCGGCCGCCCGCTGGATCGTCACCGTCTCCCCGCTGCTGGAGACGGCCCGCCGGGCGGCCGAACTGGCGGGCGGCGTCGAGGAGATCTTCGTCTGCGACAGCGCCTCCGGGCACCGCTCACTGATCGACATGCTCGCCTCCGCCGCTCCCGAGCCGCAGGTCGTCATCGACCCCGTCGAGGACGTCGCGGCCCTGCCCTACTCCTCGGGCACCACCGGCGTCCCCAAGGGCGTGATGCTCACCCACCGGCAGATCGCCACCAACCTCGCCCAGCTCGAACCGGCGATCACGGCGGGCCCCGGCGACCGCATCCTCGCGGTTCTCCCCTTCTTCCACATCTACGGCCTCACCGCCCTGATGAACGCGCCGCTGCGCAAGGGCGCCACCGTCGTCGTGCTGCCCCGCTTCGACCTGGCGACGTTCCTCGCGGCCATCCAGAACCACCGCATCACCGGCCTGTACGTGGCCCCGCCGATCGTCCTCGCCCTCGCCAAACACCCGGCGGTCGCCCAGTACGACCTGTCGTCCCTGCGGTACGTCATCAGCGCCGCCGCACCCCTGGACGCGGGCCTCGCCGCCGCCTGCTCCGCCCGCCTGAACCTGCCGCCCGTCGGCCAGGCCTACGGCATGACGGAACTGTCGCCCGGTACCCACGTCGTCCCCCTGGACGCCATGCGGGAGGCGCCCGCCGGCACCGTCGGCAAGCTGATCGCCGGCACCGAGATGCGCGTCGTCTCCCTCGACGACCCCGCCAAGGACCTCGGCGTCGGCGAACCGGGCGAGATCCTCATCCGCGGCCCGCAGGTCATGAAGGGCTACCTGGGCCGCCCCGACGCCACCGACGCCATGATCGACGGCGACGGCTGGCTGCACACCGGCGACATCGGCCGCGTGGACGCCGGCGGCTGGCTGTTCGTCGTCGACCGGGTCAAGGAACTCATCAAGTACAAGGGCTTCCAGGTGGCCCCCGCCGAACTGGAGGCCCTGCTCCTGACCCACCCCGGCATCGCCGACGCCGCCGTCGTCGGCGAGTACGACGGCGACGGCAACGAGGTGCCGCACGCCTACGTCGTCCGCCAGCCGACCGCCCCCGACCTCGCCGAGGGGGAGGTCGCGATGTACGTCGCCGAACGCGTCGCACCGTACAAACGCGTCCGCCTCGTCACCTTCCTCGACGCCGTCCCGCGCGCGGCCTCCGGGAAGATCCTCCGCCGCGAACTGCGGGAACGCCCATGACCGCACCGGAGCAGGCACCCAGGACGGCGACAGCGGGAGCAGCAGCCATGACCTCGCTGATCGGCCGCACCCGTGAGCGCGGCGTCGAGACCCTCAGCCTCGACGCCACCGGCACGCGCAACGCCCTCTCGGCACCCCTCGTCGCCGCACTCGCCGACGCGCTCACCGACTGCGCCCAGGACCCCGACGTCCGGGCGGTCGTCCTCACCCACACCGGCGGCACCTTCTGCGCCGGAGCCGACCTGCGCGACCCACCCGCCCCGGACGCGTTCGTCGCCCTGCTGCGCCGGCTCGTCGAACTGCCCAAGCCGGTCGTCGCCCGCGTCACCGGCCACGTCCGCGCCGGCGGCCTCGGTCTCCTCGCCGCCTGCGACATCACCGCCGCCTCCACCGCGTCGACGTTCGCCTTCACCGAGGTACGCATCGGCGTGGCCCCGGCGGTCATCTCCCTTCCGCTCCTCCCGCGCACCGACCCCCGCGCCCTGTCCCGCTACTACCTCACCGGCGAACGCTTCGCCGCCCCCGAGGCGGCCCGCATCGGCCTGCTCACCGCGACCGCCGACGACGTCGACGCCGTACTCGCCCCCGTCCTGGACGGCCTGCGCAAGGCCGCCCCCCAAGGCCTGGCGGAGACGAAACGACTGCTCACGGTTAGGGTGCTGGAGGCGTTCGAGCGGGACGCGGCCGATCTCACCGCGCTCTCCGCCCGACTGTTCGCCTCCCCGCAGGCCCGCGAGGGAATGACGGCATTTCTCGAACGACGGGAACCCGCATGGGTGTTGTGAGCCCGGTCGACCGCGACCGCGCCCCCAAGCAGGACCGCAGCCGGGCCACCCGGCAGCGGCTCCTGGAAGCCGCCGTGGCCTGCCTCGCCGAACACGGCTGGGCGGGTTCCACGGTCTCCGTCGTCGCCGAGCGGGCCGGTGTCTCCCGCGGCGCCGCCCAGCACCACTTCCCCACCCGCGAGGACCTCTTCACGGCCGCCGTCGAATACGTCGCCGAGGAACGCTCCCTCGCGCTGCGCGCCCTGTTCCCGCAGGGCGCGGCGGGCGACCGGCGTGCCGTCGTCTCCGCCCTCGTCGACCTGTACACCGGCCCCCTCTTCCGGGCCGCCCTGCACCTGTGGGTCGCCGCCTCCAACGAGGAACAGCTCCGCTCACGCGTCACGGAACTGGAGGCGCGCGTCGGTCGCGAGACGCACCGCATAGCCGTCGAGCTCCTCGGCGCCGACGAGTCCGGGCCCGGCGTCCGCGAAACCGTCCAGGGCCTCCTCGACATGGCCCGCGGCCTCGGCCTCGCCAACCTGCTCACCGACGACGCCCCCCGCCGCGACCGGGTCGTCACCCAGTGGGCGGCCCTGCTCGAACAGAACCTCGGCCGCTGAGCGACCGGTCCGGTGCGGTCGCCGGACCGGACGGACCGGACGGACCGGACGGACCGGATGAGCCGCCCTCAGGGGCTGAGCCGCTCCACCCGCCAGCCGCCGTCCGCCTCCGCCATGTACCGCAGGCGGTCGTGCAACCGGTTCTCCCGGCCCTGCCAGAACTCCACCGACTCCGGCGCCACCCGGAACCCGCCCCAGTGCGGCGCACCGGCACCTGCTCACCCTCCGGATACCGGGCCGCCAGCTCGGCGTAGGAGGCGTCGAGGTCGTCGCGGGAGGCGATCACCGCGGACTGCACGCTCGCCCACGCGCCGAGCTGCGAGCCGTGCGGCCGGGTCCGGAAGTACGCCGCCGTCTCGTCCCGCCCCGTGCGCCGCGCCACACCCCGCACGATGACCTGCCGAGCCATCGGATGCCACGGGAACAGCAGGGAGACGTGCGGATTCTCCGCGAGGTCGCGGGCCTTGCGGGAGTCGAAGTTCGTGTAGAAGACGAAGCCCTGCTCGTCGAAGTGCTTCAGCAGCACCGTGCGGGACGAGGGCCGTCCCCGGGCGTCCGCCGTGGAGACGACCATGGCGTTCGGCTCGAACAGGTGCGCCTCCGAGGCGGCCTGCTTGAACCAGCGCGCGAACTGCGCCACCGGACTGGCGGCCAGGTCGGCCTCGTCGAGGCCCTCCGCCCGGTACTGCTTGCGCATGGAGGCGGGATCGGGAGAGACGGTTTCTGCGTGGTCCACGCCGTCATCTTGCCGCACCGGAGCCCTCCGCAGCAGGGCCTTCCCCACCCCGAGGTGGCACTGAGTGCCGTGACACTCCCCAAAGGTGGCACTCGGGGATATGGTGCTGGTGCCACCCCGGTGGGGTGACCGCCGACCGCACGGGGCATCACCGGGGTGACCGCCCAGGACCGCGAGTCCCCGCACGGACCGCGGAACCACCGGCGCCACCTGTCGCACACATCACGAGGAGCCGCCTGATGTCCGACTTCGTACCCGGACTCGAAGGAGTCGTCGCGTTCGAGACGGAGATCGCCGAACCGGACAAGGAGGGCGGCGCACTCCGGTACCGGGGCGTCGACATCGAGGACCTGGTCGGCCACGTCTCCTTCGGCAACGTATGGGGTCTGCTCGTCGACGGAGCCTTCAACCCCGGACTGCCGCCCGCCGAGCCGTTCCCCATCCCGGTCCACTCCGGCGACATCCGCGTCGACGTCCAGTCCGCGCTCGCCATGCTCGCCCCCGTCTGGGGCCTCAAGCCGCTCCTCGACATCGACGTCGAGCAGGCCCGCGAGGACCTCGCCCGCGCCGCCGTCATGGCGCTGTCGTACGTCGCCCAGTCCGCCCGCGGCCAGGGCCGCCCCATGGTCCCGCAGAGCGAGATCGACAAGGCCCAGTCTGTCGTCGAGCGGTTCATGATCCGCTGGCGGGGCGAGCCGGACCCCAAGCACGTCGCCGCCGTCGACGCCTACTGGACGTCCGCCGCCGAGCACGGCATGAACGCGTCCACCTTCACGGCCCGCGTCATCGCCTCCACCGGCGCCGACGTCGCCGCCGCCCTCTCCGGCGCCGTGGGAGCCATGTCCGGCCCGCTGCACGGCGGCGCCCCCTCCCGTGTCCTCGGCATGATCGAGGAGATCGAACGCACCGGCGACGCCGAGGCCTACGTCAAGCAGGCCCTCGACAAGGGCGAACGCCTCATGGGCTTCGGCCACCGCGTCTACCGCGCCGAGGACCCCCGCGCGCGCGTGCTGCGCCGTACCGCCCGCGAACTGGGCGCACCCCGCTTCGAGATCGCCGAGGCCCTGGAGAAGGCGGCCCTCGCCGAACTCCACGCCCGCCGCCCGGACCGCGTCCTGGCGACCAACGTGGAGTTCTGGGCGGCCATCGTCCTCGACTTCGCCGAGGTCCCCGCGCACATGTTCACGTCGATGTTCACGTGCGCCCGCACCGCCGGCTGGTCGGCGCACATCCTGGAACAGAAGCGCACCGGCCGCCTGGTGCGCCCCTCCGCCCGCTACATCGGCCCCGGCTCCCGGGGCCCGCGCGACGTCGAGGGCTTCGACGACATCGCGCGCTGAGCCGAACCGGCGGCCGTCACGCGGGGCTGAGCAGCTCCGCGTGATGCCGCTCGGCGACCAGCGGATGGGCCCGCAGCTTGCCCTTCAGCTCGTTGAACCCGTACTCCGCGAACAGCGGGTTGGCCGGATCGTCGGTGACGCCCGGCGCGGCGCCGGCGTGCGGGAAGGGCAGCGGCTCCACGCGCGCGTCCAGCCGGGGGTTGTAGAAGAACGGCACGGAGAACCGCTCGACCGCGCTCGGCGGCGACACCACCCGGTGGTTGGTGGCCAGCAGATAGCCGTTCGTCGCCACCTCCAGCAGCTCACCGAGGTTGACGACGAAGGCCCCCGGCAGCGGCGGCACGTCATGGAAGCGCCCGTCCTCGCGCTGCACCTGGAGTCCGCCCACCTGGTCCTGGAGCAGCAGCGTCAGGAACCCGTAGTCCTTGTGGGCGCCCACCCCCTGACCGGTGCCGTCGCCCGCGCTCCCCGGATAGCGCACCAGCTTCAGATGCGGATGCGCGTGCTCGCCGAACACCGGGTCGTAGAAGTCCGCGGGCGCTCCGATCGCGGCGAGCAGCTCGTGCAGCAGCTTCTGCGCGACACCGCTGAGCCGCTCGACCCACCGCAGCGCGGCCACCCGCAGCTCGGGCAGCCCGGCGGGCCACTGGTTGGGCCCCTCCAGCCACCAGTAGGCGGGCTCCCCGGGCCCCGGCACCCGCGCCGGCCGCTCCGCCCCGATGTCCAGCTGGTCGCGCCAGTCCTGCCGGCCACCGGTCCGCTCGTCACCGGTCCGCGTGTAGCCCCTGAAGTGCGGCGAGTTCACGTTGTCGATCGCGAGCCGCTCGGCCTCGGGCAGGGCGAAGAACCGCCGGGTCGCGGAGGTCAGCGCGGCGGTCTCCGCCCCGCTCACCCCGTGCCCCACGAGCTGGAAGAACCCCACGTCGTGCGCGGCGCTGTGCAGCTGCGCGTGCAACAGCGCCCGGGCCCGGGGCCCGCGGTCGGCGGCGGAGAGATCGATGATCGGCAGTTGCTGGTACGACGGGTTCGTCGACGTGTTCGTCATGGTGCGTCCGCAAGGTGTACGGGTCCCGCGCGGGCGCCGGGGTGGGGCGGGCGCACGGGTGCCAAGTGGGCAGGGAAGGGGGGAACGCGAGCGGCTGCTGTACCGCGAAGGGGGCCGGACAGCTCAGAGGGAGCGTCGACAGCCCGTGCTCGTGACGCGGACGTAGTCCACGTGGCGGCGTCGTACGAGCGGAAGCATGCGCTCAGAGTACTCCTCGCCCATGAATCCGTAAGTGGCGCACATCACGCGCCGAAGATTCCACGGACGGGCGGCCCGGACGCCAAGGGTCCGTACACGCGGACGACCCGCGAGTCTGGTCCTCCGGGGGAGGGCCGGCCGGACTTACCGGCGACTCGCGGGTCGGGTGACTGCGTTGAACTGGCCGGCTGCGTGCGTCGCGCACACGCTGGTCCGGCACCCACTGCTGGGTGTGGTGGCGGGCCGCTAGCCCGCAGTCACCTCACGAGTCCGGGAATAACACATCTACCGGATCACCTCCTTTCGCGTGTGCCGCCACCTTAAGAACCGTTCCGCCGCCCGATCAACCGTTTTTCGCAAGAGGTTCGTTCGTCCACGAGACCGGTGGACCCCGCAACCCCGTTGACGCCCGCCCGGCCGCGCGATTGCCTGGGGCGGTGACCGATCTTCGTCTTCGCATCGCGCCGGTCGTCGGCGAGGCCATGCTCGAACAGTGGCGGCACGTCCACAACGCGATCGTGCCCCCGGCCGCCATGTCCCTCGACGAGGCACGCGCGCGTGCCGGCCGCCACCGCCTGGACAACGCCTACGTCGGAGACGTCCTCGTCGGCTGCTCGACGGTGCGGCCCCCGGAGGGCGAGGAGGCGGTGGCGACCGTCATCGCGCGCGTGCTGCCGCCGTACCGCCGTCGCGGGCACGGCACCGCGCTGTACGACCACGGGCTCCCCCACGCGCGCGTGCTGGGCGCCCGCGCCGTGGAGACGTGCGTGCTGGCCGTCAACGAGGACGGTCTGCGGTTCGCCGAGGCGCGTGGGTTCGTCGAGACGGAGCGCTACACGCTGGACGGCGAGAGCGATGTCTGGGTCGACCTGCGGCTGGCCGCGACCTAGCTCGACGAGGCGCGGCCGGCACCGAGAGGCGTACCTGGCGGGACCGGCGTACGACGATTCCTCTGCAATCTTGCGGGAACCATATGTGGGCTGCGTCACGTTCAAGTTGAATGAGGGCACGTGAGCGAACCTGAGGGGGTCCAGGTGAGTGCTTCCCGCCGTAGTGGGACCACCGACGAACTGGGACCGGACGAGCCCGAGCGGCCCGGCCCGGAGGGTCCGGACGGCTCGGATCTGCTCGCCGCGCTGCTGGACGGGATGGACGCGGCCCTGTGCGCCTTCGACGCCGACGGCGTCGTCACCCACTGGAACCGCGAGGCGGAGCGCATCCTCGGCTGGACCGCCGCGGAGGCGGTCGGCAGGTCCGGCTTCGCCGGCTGGGCGGTGCGCGAGGCGGACGCCGAGGAGGTCGAGGGCCGGCTGATGGCGGCCATGCGGGCGCCCGGCCGGCAGGTGCACGAGTTCGCGCTGCTCACCAAGGACGGCGGCCGGGTCCTCGTGCGCACCCAGTCCGCCGCCGTCCGCGGCCCCGACGGCAAGCCCGCCGGGCTGTACTGCGCGTTCAGCGAGGTGCACACCCAGATCGACCTGGAGCGCTCCATCGCGCTCAGCGAGGCCCTCTTCGAGGAGGCGTCCTGGGGCGTGGTCCTCGTCGACGCCGACCTGCGCCCCGCCGTCGTCAACGCGCACGCGGCCCGCGCGCTCGGCACGGGCCGTACGGCGGTTCTGGGCCGCCCGCTGGGCGACCTGCTCACCCGCGGCGTCGAGGAGCTGGAGAACGCGCTGACGCACGTCCTCGCCGAGGGCGCCCCGCCCGCGCCCGCCGAGATGTGGGTGGGCGTGCGCACCCCGGAGGGCGAGAAGCGGCGCTGCTGGCGCAGCGGGTTCGTGCGGCTGGCCTCGCCGCTCGCCGAGGAGCCGGTGCCGCTCGGCGTCGGCTGGCTGTTCCAGGACGTCACCGAGGCCAAGCAGAGCGAGCAGGAGGCGGCACTGCTGCGGTTCCGGACGAACCAGCTGCACCGGGCCTCGAGGGCGGCCGCCGAGTGCGAGGACCCGGCGGAGGCGGCGACGGTCCATCTCGACTTCGCGCTCGCCGGGTTCGCCGACCACGCCGTGATCGACCGTGTCGCGGGCCCGCCGAGGGCGGACGGGGAGTCGGACGCCCCGCCGCGGCTGGTGCGGGTGGCGGCCACGCCCTCGGGCGCTCCGGGGCCCAGCGTCCTCACCGGCCACGCGGGCCTGCCGGTGGGGTACACGGAAGGCCACCCGGCCCTCCAGTGCGTGGCCGCGCCGGCTCGGTGCGCGCCTCCGCGGGCAGCGTGGCGCCGGACCGCTCGCGCGAGTGGGCACGCGCGCGACAGTGGCCCGAGGACACCGTGCACGCGCTGTGCGCGGTCCTGCGCAGCCGCGGCCGAACCCTGGGCGTCGTGACGTTCCTGCGCACGGTGGGCCGTACCGCCTTCGAGCGGTTCGACTCGCCGTACGCCGAGGATGTGGCCGTCCGCATGGCGGCACTCCTGGATCTGGCCGACCTCGTCGAGGTCACCGGGTCAGCCGGTCCCGCCGGAGGCGGTGACGACGCCTGACACGCGCCTGACCCTCGCCCCGGTGCGGTTCCTCAGTGCCGGTAGAAGATCCGGTCCCGGTACTCGTCCATGATCCGGCCGTTCCACTCGTGGCCGCCGTCGATGTTGCCGGAGCGCAGCAGCGGGGGCTCGATGCCGCGTGCCGCGAGAGAGGCGGCCGCCGTGGCCATGACCGCCTGGAGGAGGGCCGCGGTGACGACGGTGGAGGCGGGCGCGAAGGGCGCGGGGACGGTGTCGAGGGTCAGCTCGGCGTCGCCGACCGCGATCTTCGAGTCGAGGACCAGGTCGCAGTGATCCTTGAGGAAGGTCCCCGACACGTGCCGGGACTTCGTCTCGGTGGCGTACGCCACCGAGGTGACACCGATGACCTTCACGCCCAGGGCACGCGCGTTGAGGGCCATCTCCACGGGGAGCGCGTTGCGGCCCGACAGCGAGACGATCACCAGGGCGTCTCCCGCGCGCACCGGCGAGGTGTCCAGGACGGCGCTCGCCAGGCCGTCGACGCGCTCCAGGGCGGAGCCGAGGGTGGCGGGCGTGACGTCGACGCCCACGACGCCCGGCACGGCCAGCAGGTTCATCAGGGCCAGGCCGCCCGCGCGGTAGACGATGTCCTGCGCGGCGAGCGAGGAGTGGCCCGCGCCGAAGGCGAAGAGGCGTCCGCCGGAGGCGACGGTGTCGGCGAGGAGGACACCGGCGGCCTCGACGGCCGCCGCCTCCTCGTCGCGAACCCGCTGCAACAGGCCGATCGCGGCGTCGAAGAACTGCGCGGCGGGCGTGCGGTCACTCATCCGAGGGGGCCCCTTTGCCGAATCCGGTGTCCGTGTCCGTGTCGCGGATCACGGTGCGGTCTGGACCAGCGCGCTGTCAATACGGCGGCGACGGGGCGCGGACGGGGGTCCGGACGTGGCAGGCCGGGGGCCTTCGTGGTCCGGCGACCGCCGGGAAGTCCGGGCCTGCCCGGGGGAGTCCCCGGCGCCGCCGGGGGAGCGCCCCCGCGGCCGGCGGCGCTCCCGGCGAAGGTGCGCGGCCGCCCGGGAAGGTGGCAGGGTCGTCCGGGGTTGGACGTCGAGGGGCTTGAACCCTGGCGTAACGCCCTCGTTTCAACGGCGCGGCACGCTTGTCAGTGGTATCCGGCAGAATTGAAGCCAGGGCCAGCGCACGAGCCGGAGAGCCGTCCAGCCTCCGGCAATCTCATCAAGGGGCACGTATGTCCGGACTGATCGACACCACGGAGATGTATCTCCGCACCATCCTCGAGCTGGAGGAGGAAGGTGTGGTCCCCATGCGCGCCCGGATCGCGGAGCGGCTCGACCAGAGCGGTCCGACGGTCAGCCAGACGGTGGCCCGCATGGAGCGCGACGGCCTGGTGTCCGTGGCCAGCGACCGGCACCTGGAGCTGACCGACGAGGGCCGCCGTCTCGCCACGCGCGTGATGCGCAAGCACCGGCTGGCCGAGTGTCTCCTCGTCGACGTGATCGGTCTGGAGTGGGAACAGGTCCACGCGGAGGCGTGCCGCTGGGAGCACGTGATGAGCGAGGCCGTCGAGCGCCGGGTCCTCGAGCTGCTGCGCCACCCCACCGAGTCGCCGTACGGCAACCCCATCCCGGGCCTGGAGGAGCTGGGCGAGAAGGACATCGCCGACCCGTTCCTGGACGAGGGCATGGTGTCGCTCGCCGATCTCGACCCCGGCCTGGAGGGCAAGACGGTCGTCGTACGCCGCATCGGCGAGCCGATCCAGACGGACGCGCAGCTGATGTACACGCTGCGGCGGGCGGGTGTGCAGCCGGGCTCCGTGGTGAGCGTGACCGAGTCGGCCGGCGGCGTGCTGGTGGGCAGCGGGGGCGAGGCGGCCGAGCTGGAGGCGGACGTGGCCTCTCACGTGTTCGTCGCCAAGCGTTGACCGAGCGGGAGCGAAAAGCTGATCGCTGTTCAACCGGTGGGGCTGCCGGGGTGGATGAGGCATCCTGTCGATCCGGTCGAATCGGTGGTTCCCTGTGTCGAATCGCAGCGCTCCGGCGCTGCGCGTGCCAGTCTGTCGCGTGAGGCATATGACCTGAGGGGGCGGGACGATGTGCCGCAGACCATGGGAGGGCCCCGGCGCCTCGCGGCGCCGGGGCCTGTCCTCCCCTGTTCCGACCTGGAGCCCCGAGCTCTCAAGGTCGGTCCCCTCGGACCGGTTTCCCCGAGCGGTCCGCCTCCCGCTGAAGGTCTCCCCGGGGCAGCGGCGATCATTCCTTGAGTGGGGTCACTCGAACGAGGGGTGTTGCGTGCGGAAGCCGGTTTTCTCGAATGAGCATTCGATAGCCTGCGGGTGAAGTAGCGGCACAGCGGTACGACGGCAGACACGACGAGTGACCGGACCGGCCGGCTCGAGCGGGAGCGAGGGGTCCGAGCGGGAGCGAGGGGGGTGCCAGGACCTATGGCGCGACGCATCGACGTGACCGGGGCCGGCGGCGTACGCCTGGCGGCCTGGGAGTTCGGCGACCCACCCAAGAAGGACCCGGCGGACGACAGGTCGGAAGCCATGATTCCGGCCCAGTCGGCCGGCGGGACGGCCGGTGAGACGGGCGGAGAGCCGAGCGGGGAGAACGGGGCGGGTACCGGGCCGCCGTCACCCGAGCGCACCACCGGTGTGCTCTTACTGCACGGCCTGATGGGCCGTGCCTCGCACTGGGCGTCCACCGCCCGCTGGCTCTCCGAGCGGCACCGCGCGGTCGCCCTCGACCAGCGGGGTCACGGCCAGAGCGAGAAGCCGCCGAAGGCCGCCTTCACCCGTGAGGCGTACGTCGAGGACGCCGAGGCCGCCCTCGAACAACTCGGCCTCGGCCCCGCCGTCCTGGTCGGCCACGCCATGGGCGCCCTGACCGCCTGGCAGCTCGCCGCCAAGCGCCCCGACCTGGTCTCCGGTCTGATCATCTGCGACATGCGGGCCTCCGCCCTCGGCGCGGCCTCGCAGCGCGAGTGGGCCGACTGGTTCGAGTCCTGGCCCGCTCCCTTCGCCACCCTCGCCGACGTCCGCAAGTGGTTCGGTGAGGACGACCCGTGGGTGGAGCGGCCCAACCCGGCGCGCGGCGAGTTCTACGCCGAGGTGATGCAGGAGTCCCCCGACGGCTGGCGCCCCGTCTTCGAACCCGAGCAGATGCTGAAGTCCCGCGAGACCTGGGTCTACGACGCCCACTGGGAGGAACTCACCCAGGTCCGCTGCCCCACCCTGGTCGTCCGCGGCCTGGACGGCGAGCTGGGGCGCGCGGAGGCGCAGGAGATGGTGCGGGTGCTGCCGCGCGGCGAGTACGCGGAGGTGGCCCACGCCGGTCACCTCGTCCACTACGACCAGCCGGAGGGCTGGCGCACGGCGATCGAGCCGTTCCTGGACGGAGTGCTCGCGCGCTGAGCGGAGGGGCAGCGGGCGGACAGGGGGCGGAGACGGGCGGACAGGGGGCGGAGAAGACGCAGAGGGCCCAGAGAGGGCCCAGAGGAAGGTTCAGGAGGCCTGGGAAGCCCCCTCAGCCCTTGCTCACCGCCGTCAGGATCTCCGGCAGACGGGCCGCCGTACGCGGGGCCGCGAGGCGCAGGCCCAGCACCGTGAGCGCGGCCCCGTAGGCCGCACCCAGCGGCAGCAGGATCCAACTCCAGCGATCGCCACCCGCGCTGACGTTCAGCCAGATCGCCAGGGCGATGACCGGGGCGCACAGCAGGGCGGCGGCCACCATGCCGCCGAAGATCGCGATCCACGCCAGTCCCGCCTGACCGGGGGCCACGTTCTTGTAGCCCTCCTGCGGGATGGAGTACGGGAAGCGGGCCGAGGTCCAGGCGCCGGTCGCCAGCATCGCGCCGAGCAGCGCGAAGGACAGCCCGAGCGCCTCCGGAAGCCGCGCCCAGTCGCCGAGCAGGGCCGTCGTCAGGACGGTCACCAGCGTCGCGTACGGCAGGGTGATCAGCAGCAGTGCCAGGGCACGCGCGCGGAGTTCGACGTAGGCGTCGCGCGTCGAGGAGATGGTCAGCGCGACCATCCAGAAGGCGGAGGTGTCCTGGCCGAACTGGTTGTACATCTGGATGCCGAGCATCCCGGCGGCGAAGCAGGCGAAGTAGATCGAGCCGGTGCCCTGGAGCGCGTTGAACACGGGCACGATCAGGCCGATGGCCAGCGAGGTCACCCAGGCCGCCTTGGTCTTGGGATCGCGCCAGACATAGCGCAGGCTGCGCTCCATGACCGTGCCGGTGCGCCCGGCCGGCAGCAGGCGACCGAGCCCCGCCGAGGTCCGCCGGTCCCGCGCGGCCGGTTCGGCGGCCTGGAGCGTGGAGCCGTCCGGCGCCGTCATCAGCCGGGTCAGGGTCCGCGCCCACAGTGCCACCAGCAGCGCCAGCGCCCCCGCGCTCACCATCAGGCGTCCGACCGCGATGCCGTACGCCCCCTCGCTCGCCGCGTCCACCGCGCCGACCGCGGAGGCGGGCGGCACCCAGGCCAGGACGTCCGCCGCCGGACCGAGCTGCCCGAGCCCCGACGAACCCAGCCGCTGCGCGCCGAAGTTGACGACCTGCGCGCCGATCGCGACGACCAGCCCGCTCAGCACCGCCAGGTCCCGGCCCTTGCGGCTGGTCAGCAGCCGGATGCTGGCGGTGGCCACGGCCCGCGCGAACGCCACGCACACCAACATCCCGAGCACCACGGCGAGCACCGAAAGGACGTAGGCGAACGTGCCGTGCGCGACGGCGATCACCGAGCCCACCAGTATCAGCACGGTGAACAGCGGCCCGATGCCCACCAGCGAGGCCGCCAGCAGCGCCCGCACCAGCGGCCGGGGCCGCAGCGGCAGCATCACCAGCCGGCTCGGGTCCAGCGTCTCGTCGCCGCTGGGGAAGAACAGCGGCATCACCGCCCACCCCAGCCCCAGCACCGCCACGAGCAGCACCACCAGCGACGCCGCGTGCTCGTGCCCGCGCAGCGCGATCAGCCCGATCAGCTGCAACGCGGCGAACAGCAGGGTGACGACCGCGGAGGCGACGTACGCGGCCCGCCGCCCACCCGACTGCCGCAGCCCGTTGCGCAACAGCGCCAGCTTCAGCCGTACGACGGTGGAGGTCAGCCCGGTCACCGGGCGCCGCCGCCCAGCCAGTCGAGATCGGAGCCGGTGTCCCGGCCCTGGGCGCCGACGAGTTCGAGGAACGCCCGCTGGAGCGAGGGCGCCGACCCGCGCACCTCCTCCAGCGTGCCGTGGGCCCGGATGCGGCCGGCCGCCATCACGGCCACCCAGTCGCACAGCGACTCGACCAGCTCCATGACGTGGGAGGAGAAGACGACCGTGGCGCCGGATGCCGTGTACCGCTCCAGCACCCCGCGGATGATCTGGGCGGACACCGGGTCCACGCCCTCGAACGGCTCGTCGAGGAACAGCACCTCGGGATTGTGCAGCAGCGCGGCGGCGAGCCCGATCTTCTTGCGCATGCCGGTCGAGTAGTCGACGACGAGCTTGTGCTGGGCGCCGGCGAGGTCGAGGACGTCGAGCAGCTGGGTGGCCCGCTTGTCGACCTCGGCACCGGGCAGCCCGCGCAACCTGCCGCTGTAGGCGAGGAGTTCGCGTCCGGAGAGCCGCTCGAACAGCCGCAGCCCCTCGGGCAGCACCCCGATCCGTGCCTTCACCTCGACCGGGTCCCGCCACACGTCGTGCCCGACGACCTCCACCGTGCCCTGGTCGGGCCGCAGCAGCCCGGTGACCATCGACAACGTCGTGGTCTTCCCGGCCCCGTTGGGCCCGACCAGCCCGATGAACTTCCCCGCGGGCAGATCGAGATCGATTCCGGCGACGGCCACCTGCTGCCCGAACCGTTTCCAGAGGTTTCGTACGCGCACGGACGTCATGGCTGAACCCTACGGCGGTAAGCCGTCCCCCGAAGGGGCGCGAGGCGGTCTCAGCGTGCGCCGCGCCGTCCCTCGGACAAGGTCGGGCTAGCGGTCCCTCCCGCACGCGTACGCCAGTGGCGAGATCAACTCCTCCGCGTCCGGCAGCCACCGGTTCGCGGGCGTCGGCCGGCAGGCCCACTGCACGGCCCCCCGCGATCCGAACCGCGTGGGCGGCGCCGCCACATACGCCCCCTCGCCCAGCACGAGGAGGTCGAGGGAGGACAGCGTCCACCCCACCCTGCGTACGAGATCCGGCACCTTGACCGACGCGCCGGGAAGGACGAAGAAGTGCATCCGCCGGTCCGGCGTCAACGTGACGGGACCCAGCGTCAGCTCCATCCGCTCCATCCGGGCCAGTGCCAGGAACCCGGCCGTCTCCGGCACCGAGATCGCGTCGAAGGTCCGGCCGGTCGGGAGCAGGATCGACGCGGTGGGCTGCTTCTGCCACATGCGCCGCGCGGCGGTCGCGCTGCCCGTCGCCTGCGTCGCCCACTCGGGCCGGGTCGGATGCGCCCCGGGTGCCGGACACGCCGGGTTGTCGCAGGAGCAGCGCTGCGTCCCGTCGACGGCTTCGAGCCAGGTGCCGGGGAAGACGTCCCAGTGACGTTCCTCGGCGTAGCGAACAGCGGTCTCCAGCAGCGATTCTCCGCGCTGCCTCGGGATCTGGGTGGCCTCGGCGCCCGCGATGGTCTCTTCCACGATGAACACAACTCTGGGCATCACCTGGGGTTACGGCCCGCCCGCGTGCGCGGGGGAGGAGCATCGATTCGGCGTCCGGGGCGCACGGGTGCATGGGTGGGGGCGCGCGGGAGGAACGAGCGCGGGAGCGGGTAGGCACGCTGGGGGCGGCTTCCGCCTTAACCAAGGCAATCCTGGCATGTCTCGCATTCTCGCCGTGTCCGCGGGGCATTGATCTTCACGGCCGGAATTTCTCGGTGGAAGACACATCAACTCGGTGCGCGGGAAAGGCACCGCAGCCACAGGGGGTAGTGCCCATGGCCGCAAGGCCGCTCGTCGCGCGGCAGCCGAACGAACGGTTGCAGGCGCTCATCCAGGAAGCGGGATGCTCGAACGCCGGGCTCGCCCGCCGCGTGAACATGTGCGGCGCCGAGCACGGTATCGATCTGCGCTACGACAAGACGTCCGTGGCCCGTTGGCTGCGCGGACAGCAGCCGCGGGGGCGCGCCCCGGCGATCATCGCCGAGGCCCTGGGCCGCAAACTCGGCCGTACGGTCACGATCGACGAGATCGGCATGGCCAACGGCAAGAACCTCGCGTCGGGTGTCGGTCTCCAGTTCTCGCCGACGGTACTGGGGGCCATCGAGCAGGTCTGCGAGCTGTGGCGCAGTGACGTGGGCCGCCGGGACTTCCTTTCGGGATCGTCCGTGGCCGCCTCCGCGCTCGTCGAACCCAGCCGCGACTGGCTGATCTCCTCACCCGACGCGCAGGTGGCGCGCTCGGCGGGTCCCCGGGTGGGTCTGTCCGACGTGGCGGCCGTCAGGGCGATGACCCAGGCACTCGTCGAACTGGACCACCAGTACGGCAGCGGGCATGTGCGCCCGGTCGTCGTGCACTACCTCAACAGCGTCGTCTCCGGCCTGCTCGCCGGCTCCTACCGGGAGGCGGTGGGGCGCGAACTCTTCGCGTCCGTGGCCCGGCTGACCGAACTGGCGGGCTACATGGCCGTCGACACCGGCCAGCCCGGCCTCGCCCAGCGCTACTACATCCAGGCCCTGCGCCTCGCCCAGGCGGCGGGCGACCGCGGCTACGGCGGCTATGTGCTCGCCGCCTCCATGAGCCACCTCGCCGCCCAGCTCGGAAACCCGCGCGAGATCGCCCAGTTGGCGCGGGCGGCCCAGGAGGGCGCGCGGGGGCGGGTGACTCCGCGCGCGGAGGCGATGTTCCACGCCGCCGAGGCCCGCGGGCACGCGCTCATGGGCGACGTACGGGCGGCGCAGGTGGCGTCCGGGCGGGCCGTGGCCGCGCTGGAGGCGGCCGATCCGACCGCCGGGGACGACCCGGCGTGGATCGCGCACTTCGACGAGGCCTACTTGGCCGACGAGTTGGCGCACTGTCACCGCGACCTCGGGCAGGCCGAGGCGGCGGCGCGCTGCGCGGAGCAGTCGCTGGCCGGTCATCCGGAGAGCCGGGCCCGCCGGCGGGCCATCGGATATGTGCTGTTGGCCACGGCCCAGGTGCAGCAGCGGGAGATCGAGCAGGCCTGCAACACGGGCCTGAAAGCCGTGGAGTTGCTGGAGACGCTCCGCTCCAACCGGGGTGCCGAGTACCTGGAGGATCTCCAGCAGCGGCTGGCGCCGTTCCAGGAGGAGCCGGTGGTCAGGGAGTTCGGGGCGCGACTGGACCTCCAGCCCGCCGCGTGAACATCCGGGGCGCCGTGGCGTGAACGGCCGGGAAACGGCCCGCCGCCGCACGATCGACGGCGTATACAGCGCACGGCGTCCCGGTTCCGTCACCCACGGCACCGGAAGGAGATCACGACCTGAGCTGCGTGGCACGGGGTTCCGGGGACCCGGTAGCGTGAGCCGACGATTCCGAAGGTCCCCCATCAGTAGGAGTCCCGGTGACGCAGAGTGGACAGGGCGAGGAGCCCTCGGCGCGGACCGCGCGCGAAGGCATCGTGCTGCCCTCCGACGGCGGGGAACCCCTGCTGCCGGGCACGACGAACGGCCCCCGGCACGACCCCCACGCCGGGCAGCAGCAGTACGGCGGCCGGCAGCAGCCTCCGCCGTCGGCGGGCCCGCCGACGGGCGGGCAGACCTGGGGGCAGCCCTGGGGACCCGAGCAGCAGGGGCAGCAGCAGGGGCAGTCCTGGCCGCCCCAGGCCGACCCGCAGCAGTGGGAAGGGGACCGGCAGTGGGACACCCCGCAGCCGACGGGCCCCGACGCGTGGCGTGCCGCACCGCAATCCGGGCACGGTCGGGGCGCGGGCCCGCTGCCGCCCGAGGGCGCCCCGGCACCGCCGACGTACGGCCACGGCGTGCCCGCCGCGCCGCTGCCACCGATGAACGACAGCGCCACCCCCTACACATCTCCCGTCGCGGGGCACGCGACGAGGGCGCCACGCAGTACATACCTCCGGTCGCGGGGCACGCGACGAGGGCGCCACGCAGTACATACCTCCGGTCGCGGGGCAGCCCGCACCCCGCCCGGCGGCGTTCCGGCGGACGACGCGCGATGCGCGACGACGACCGTGGCGGTGGCCGCGGCGGCTCGCGGGTTCCGCTGCTCGCCGCGATCGGCGTGGCTCTCGTCGTCGTCGGGGTCGGCGCGGGCGCGTTGCTCTCCAACGAGGGCGGTGCCGACCAGGGCGACGACAACAAGACCGTCGCCGCGTCGGCGCCCGCCACCGAAAGCTCGGCGTCGGCGTCCGCCGATGCGGCCGAACAGCAGGCGATCGCCCTGGACAAGCTCCTCGCGGACAGCGGCAGCAGCCGGGCGGCGGTGATCGCCGCGGTGGCCGACGTGAAGAAGTGCGGCAACCTCGCCAAGGCCGCCGCCGACCTGCGGGACGCAGCGAAACAGCGCACCGGGCTGGTGACGAAGCTGTCCGGCCTGACCGTCGACCAGCTGCCCGACCACGCCGCGCTGACGGCCGCGCTCACCAAGGCCTGGCAGGCCTCCGCCTCCGCCGACGACCACTACGCGGCCTGGGCCGACCAGGTGGCCGCGGACAAGGGCAAGCTCTGCAAGAAGGGCCAGGCCCGCAGCACGGGCCGGACGCAGGAGGCCAACCGCGCCAGCGGCACGGCCAGCGCCCAGAAGACGCAGGCCGCCAAGCTGTGGAACGCGATCGCGAAGACGTACGGCCTGACCGAGCGGCAGCCGACGCAGCTGTGAGCCGGGAGGGCGGGCCGGCGTCGGCTCAGTCGACGTCGGCGTTCTCGAGCGTCCTGGTGACGTCGACGAAGCCCTCCTTGGCCGCCGCGAGGCGGCCCTGCTTCACGGTCTGGAGGGTCACGTTGGCGTTGACCAGGCGCGGGAAGCCGATCGAGGCGAGCTGGTCGGTGAACCCCCAGCGCAGGGTCGGCGTGAGCCCGCCCGTGCTGACCTTCAGGCCGTCGTCGAGGGCGCCGGTGACGGTGGCGGCGGTCACCGCGCCGCCACCGAGCGACTCCACGACCTCCTTGAACACGGTGTAGGCGATCCAGGTGGTCTGCACGCCCGTGTCGGCCGGATCGATCCGGGTGTCGGAGAAGGCGCTCTCGCTGATCACCTTCTTCATCGGGTCCCAGCGCGGATCGCTCGCCACCGGGTACCAGCCGGTGACGTACGCCCCCTCGAAGGCGCTGGACGCGCCGCCGGTGGAGTTGATGACCGTCTGGTCGACGCTGCCCAGGACGGTGGCGGTGCTCACGGCGGGGTAGTCCTCGCGGCCGCGCCGGAAGGAGTCCATGAAGGTGCCGGTGCGGTCGCCGAGGGCGGGGATCACACACCCCTTGCCGTTCTCGCCGGACACGTTCTCGCCGGACACGTTCTCGCCGGACACGTTCTCGCCGGACGCGTTGTCGCCGGACGCGTCCTCGACGGCCGCCGCCTTCAGCGCGGCATCGGCCTGCGCCGAGTACTCGGTGGCGTCCTCCGCGGCCTGCTGGTCCACGGCCCGGGCGTGGCCGCCCGCCGTGAGTCCGGCGTCGAGCATCGTGGGCAGGGCGTCGCCCGCGATGGTGTCGGGGCGCACGAGGGCGACCCGGCCGCAGTCCGCGGCGAGTTCCTTGCCGAGGCCCGCCAGCAGCGCGGGCTGGCCGCCGTTGACCGGGTAGGAGAGCGGGCTGGTGAACTCGTCGTTCGTGACGCCGTAGCCGCCTATGTAGGGAATGCCGGCGCCTTCCAGATGCGGGAGGAAGGACTCGGAGTGCTGGCTGTACGAGCCGAGCACGGCGACCGCGTTCGCCTTCACGGCCTGCCGGGCGCACTTCGCGGCGTCCACGGTGTCGTTGTGGTCGTTGCAGGTCAGGACCTTCAGCGTGCGGCCGTTCAGTCCGCCGTTGGCGTTGATCCAACGGGCGTAGGCGCGGGCGAAGGCGGGCATGCCGGGCTTGTTGGTGGCCGCGGTGCCCTCGGGCGCCCAGGTCATCACGACGATCGAGTCGTCCCCGGAGCCCCCCGTGGCCCCGGGGACGAGTCCGCAGCCGGCGGCGAGCGACGCACTGGCCACCAGGACCCCCGCCGACAGAGCGGCGGATCTGAATGGCCTGGTGGGGCGGAGGGACCTGGGGAGGAAGGTACTTCGCGTGCGTCGCCTGCCGGTCATGTCCACACACGATTCCGCCACATGACTAACCTCAGAGTGACCCACGGTCAACGCCGGGTGACGCGGAGGTGAATTACGGGGGCTGGTGAGGCCGGCGGGACGGGGAAACGTACGATCGATGACCGTGCAAGGTTCGGAGAACTCTTCCCGTCGCGGCCGTCGCTCCTCCACCATGGGCGGCATGCCACTCAACGACATGCCGTGGTGGCGCTGGCGCAGCAATGTGCGCTCCGCGCTGCACATGCTCTCCGATCCGGTGTTCCAGAGGGACGTCTGGCTGGCCGGAGTCGACGGATACGGTGATGTCACCGACGCCGTGTACCGCCTGGTCGAGGACACCTGGCTCGACAACTGGTCCGCCGAGAAGTACGTCGGCACGATCTTCCGCGACTCCCAGGAGGCCGCGCTCGTCGACACCGCCGTGCTGCGCGTCCTGCGGATCATGCACCAGGTCGGCCCGGACGCCCCGGTCTCCGCGTACGTCGATCACGAGGGCTGGCCCGACGCCGTGCGGGCGGCGCGCGACGCCCATGTACGCCTCGCGGTGGCCGACGGCGAGGAGCCGGACACCCCGCCGCGCACGCTCGAGGTGCTGCGGATCATGACGAGGACGGCGTGACGCCCGAGGAGTGACGGCGCGAGGCGGTGACACGGAGTCCGTCCTGCGGACGGCGTTCCTGCGCGTGTGACCTCTCATGAGACCCTGTCCTGCATGAGTGAGCAGTCCACCCGCGCCACGGCGACCCTCGCCGACCAGTACGTCCTCACGCTGTCCTGCCCCGACAAGCAGGGCATCGTGCACGCCGTGTCGAGCTACCTGTTCATGACCGGCTGCAACATCGAGGACAGTCAGCAGTTCGGCGACCACGACACGGGACTGTTCTTCATGCGCGTCCACTTCTCGGCCGAGTCGCCGGTGACCGTGGACAAGCTGCGGGCGAGCTTCGCGGCGATCGGCGACGCCTTCCACATGGACTGGCAGGTCAACCGGGCCGACGAGAAGATGCGCGTCATCCTCATGGTCAGCAGGTTCGGCCACTGCCTGAACGACCTGCTGTTCCGCGCCCGGACCGGCGCGCTGCCGGTGGAGATCGCGGGCGTGGTGTCCAACCACACCGACTTCGCCGAGCTGGTGGGCTCGTACGGCATTCCCTTCCACCACATCGCGGTGGGCAAGGACAACAAGGCCGAGGCCGAGGCGCGGCTGCTGGAGATCGTCCGCGAGGAGAGCGTCGAACTGGTCGTCCTGGCCCGCTACATGCAGGTGCTGTCGGACGACCTGTGCAAGCAGCTCAACGGGAAGATCATCAACATCCACCACTCCTTCCTGCCGAGCTTCAAGGGCGCGAAGCCGTACCACCAGGCGCACGCGCGGGGCGTGAAGCTGATCGGCGCGACGGCGCACTATGTGACGGCCGACCTCGACGAGGGACCGATCATCGAGCAGGAGGTCGAGCGGGTCGGGCACGACGTCACGCCGGAGCAGCTCGTGGCCGTCGGGCGGGACGTGGAGTGCCAGGCGCTGGCGCGGGCCGTGAAGTGGCACGCGGAGCGGCGGATCCTGCTGAACGGGCGGCGCACGGTCGTCTTCGCCTGAGCGGCTCCTCCCCTCGCGGTGCCGGTGGTTCCTACATCCGGCTCAGGGCCGCCGCCGCGGACAGGACGTCGCTGATGGCCGTGGAGTCGCCCACCTGGCCCGCCGCCGCTTCCTCCGGGGAGACGTGGCCCGCCGCGAGCCGGCAGAACTCCACGTCGTCCAGGGCCACATGGGCCACCTCGTGGTCGGCGGAGCCCACCGCGGCGGGGGAGTCGAGGGGGATGAGCCACTCGCCGCCGCCCAGCCCCTCGATCTCCAGCCGCAGGCTGCGGCCGGGGCGGCCGGCGGTCACCAGATGCCGGGGCTCGCCCGGTGAGGTGAGTCCCGCGCGGCGGCGTTCGGCGAGGGCGCCGGGCAGCATCCGGGCGGCCAGGTCGACCATGGCGTGCAGATGGCGTGGCGCGGGCGGCTCGTACGGGTAGTCGACGGCCTCCGCGATGTCCACGGCGTGCACCCAGCACTCGAAGGCCCGGTCCACCAGCGCGTCCCGCAGCGGCAGTTCGAAGTCGCCGTACGACACCGGCATGGTGCCGGGGCCTCCCCCACGCTCGGCTTCGCTCGCGAGGGAGGTACCCCCACCGGTGAAGGACGCCGTGCGGACGAGCGCATGGGTCTGGTCCCGCCAGGGGCCGCGCACGGACCGCGTGGGCGGGAAGCGCGAGGCGTCCCAGAACGCCTCCGTCCGCTCGGCGGGCGATCCCACCGGCTTGCCCGCCGTGCCGCCCGTGACCGGTCCCAGCGGATCGTCGAGGCCCAGCGCGACGGCGACCAGGCCGTCCACCGCCAGCAGGTGCGCGATGACCCCGGCGACGGTCGTACGGCGGCTGGTGGCGTCCGCGCCGCGGAACCAGCGCAGCTGCACGGGCGCGTGCCACTCCGCGTCCCCGAAGTCCTGGAGCAGCGCGTCCAGCCGCGCGGTCTCGGCGTCGTACGACATCGCCCAGCCGGGCACCGGGATGCGCGGCGGGCGCCGGTCCAGGCAGCTCTCCAGGACGCGGGTGCGCAGGGCCGGGTCCAGGTCGAGGCTGTCAGGGCGCTGGAGCAGGCCGACCGCCTCGCGCAGCCGCCGGGCCTCGTCGGCGCAGGCCCCGCAGTCGCCGAGGTGGTCCTCGACGGCGGCGGTCTCCTCCGCAGAGCAGGCGGCCAGTGCCCAGGCTCCCAACAGCGCCTTGAGCACGGGGTGTTCCAGGCGGAGGGGTGCCGGGTGCGGCGGGTGTGGGGGCGAGGGGTGCGGGGGCGACGGGTGCGGTGTCGGAGCCGCCGCCGGCACCGTCGTACGGGCCGACATGGTCCGCGTCGGTCATGCCGCACCCCCGTAACGTCCGGGCGGGGCGCCGGGGGCGACGGCGTCGTGGGCCGTGGAGAGCAGTTGCAGGCCGAGGCGGAGGCGGCGACGTGCCTCGTCCTCGGTGACGCCGAGGTCGGCGGCGGTCTGGCGGTAGTCGCGGCGCTGGAAGTACGCCAGCTCCAGGGCGGCGCGCAGTGGGGTCGGCATCGACTGGACGATGTAGTCGGCGCGGGCGGCGACCGAGGCGTGACGGACCTTGTCCTCCAGTTCCTCGGTGCTGCCGGAGCCGCCCAGCGCGAGCGCCGCGCTCTCCGTGGCGCGCAGCCGCTGCACGGCCAGGCGGTGGGTCAGGGCGGCGACCCAGCTGCGCAGGGGCCCCTGCCGCGGGTCGTAGGAGTCCGGGTGCTCCCACACGTGCGCGAAGACCTCGCGGGTGACGCCGTCGGCGGCCCGCTCGTCGCCCAGCACGCGATGGGCGAGGCCGTGCACGAGCGAGGCGAAGCGGTCGTACAGCTCACCGAGGGCGGCGGCCTCCCCGCGCGCCAGCCGCTGCTGCATCCTGCGGTCCCAGCGGGGCGGTGCGTCCTTCTTCGCCATGCGGCCCCCTCAGCCCTGCCCGTGCCCGGCGCCCCCACCGGGGCCTGTCCCTGTCCAGCCTGCGCGCATCGTCACCTCGAAATGTAGTCGGCACGTCCGACGACGCACGCCCCATTGCTGCAATGTGCGCCCCCTGTGTTGCGGAGGGTGATATGGGCGTCTCCGGCGCGCGTACCCACCCTGCCGGTGATCAGGCTTGATCGGATTGGATCAAGTGAGGGCGGACGGGGACGGGCGGGGAGCGGTGGGATCGGGGTGTGATCAGGGTCGATCGAACAGGACTGATAGCGACTGAAACAAGCCTCTTCCTCTTATCTGCTGTTTTTCGCCCGGCGTTTCGGGGAACGGCCGCTGGGCAGCCGCGCTGCGAGGAAGCGAAGGGACGGCTTCCGTTCGGGCGGATGAAGGGCGTGGTGGTGACCATCAAAGTGACCGGCGGTGAGCGGGGCGGATGGGCCGTGCTCCGCGTGTCGGGCGAGCTGGACCTGGTGACGTCGCCGGTGCTGCGTCAACGGGTGCACGACGAGGTGGCCGAGGGCCGCCACAGTCTCGTCCTGGACCTCTCCGAGGTGCATTTCTGCGACTCCAGCGGGGTCGGCGTCCTCATCGCCTCCCGGCGGCTGATCCGCTCCTGCCAGGGACGCCTGCGGCTGATCCTGCCGGCCCGTGGCGCGGTCGACGACTCCCACGTCAACCGGGTCCTGGGCGCGCTCGGCGTGCGCCGCCTCTTCGACGTGTACGGCGATGTCGCCGAGGCCGTCGTCGAAGGTGCCGAGCCGCTGTCCGCCTGACCGGCTCCGGTGCACCGCGTCACGGCTTCCGCCACATCCTCGTACCGGAATTCCCTCGTTCTTGGCACAGGTGACACCTTCCCGCTGCCCGGGTGTGGCCGGCGTCGTACGCTCCCCTGCGAAGACCCACACCCGACGTGATGACGTAAGGCGGCCCAGAGACATGGTGAGCAGCGAGTACGAGCGAAAGATCGCCGCCCGGTTCGCCACCTTCGACCAGGACGGCAACGGCTACATCGACCGCGTGGACTTCGCCTCCGCGGCGAAGGCCGTGCTCGCCGAGTTCGGTGTGCCGGCCCGGTCCGGCAAGGGGCAGGCGCTGTACGCCGGCGCCGAGGCGTTCTGGCAGGGCATGGCCGGGATCGCCGACCGGGACGGGGACCAGCGGATCACCCGCGACGAGTTCGTGGGCGGGGCCGTCAAGCGGCTCCGCGACAACCCCGAGCGGTTCGCCGAGATCGCCCGGCCCTTCCTGCACGCGGCGCTCGACATCGCGGACGCGGACGGCGACGGGCGGGCCACGGTCGACGACGCGGTGCGGGTGCTGAGGGCGCTGGGGGCGAGTGAGGAAGTCGCCCGCGGGGCGGCGGCCGTGCTGGACGGTGACGCGGACGGGGTCGTGGGGGAGGCGGAGGTCGTCCCGGCGTTCGCCCGGTACTTCACCGTCCCGGAGTAGGTGACCGCCGCGGGGCTTCGCCCCGGACCCCGGCGGGGACTTCGTCCCCCGCACCCCTTCCCGGAGCTGGCGGAGACTGCATCGTCGCGTGCGCTCTCCCCCAGCGCCGGCAGGGGCCGCATCGTCGCGCGCATTCCTCCCCGGTCCCGGCCGGGGGACCGTTCCGGTGTCCCCTGGTGTCCCTCCCCGGTCCCGGCCGGGGGACCGTTCCGGTCCCCTGGTGTCCCTTCCCCGGCCCCCGCCGGGACGTTCCGGTCCCCCGTTGTCCCTCCCC
>NZ_MPOH02000011.1:856961-962949 GCF_001896135.2 Streptomyces phaeoluteigriseus | reverse complement strand
CCTCAACCCCCCGTCCCCGCATACCTCTCCCGCAACCGGTACTTCAGGACCTTCCTCAGCGTCTCGTTCCGCGGCAGGGCGTCCACCACCTCCAGTTGTTCCGGCAGTTTGTGGACCGACAGGCCCGCCGCTCTCAGGTGTGCCGTCACCGTGGCCAGGGTCAGGTTCTCGGTCTCCTGCCCGGGGCTCCGGCGTTGTTCCACCACCGCGCACACGCGCTCGCCCCGTTCCGGGTCGGGTAGGCCGATCACCGCCACGTCCTCCACCGCGGGGTGGGTGTGGAGGAGGTCTTCTATCTCCTTCGCCGAGATGTTCTCGCCCTTGCGGATGATCACGTCCTTGAGGCGGCCGGTGAGGACCAGGTGGCCGGTGTCGGTGACGTGGCCCAGGTCGCCGGTGCGCAGGAAGCCGTCCGGGTCGAAGGCCTCCGCCGTTTGGACCGGGTCGAGGTAGCCCTGGCAGACCGCCTCTCCGCGCAGGCGCACCTCGCCGTCCACGATCCGTATCTCCATGCCCTCCGGGGGGCGTCCCTCTGTCGTCGCCAGGTTGTCGGCCGTGTCGTCGGGGGAGCCCATCGTGATCATCGGGACCTCGGTCATGCCGTAGCCGTGGGTGAGCCGGACGCCCATCTCGTGGACCACCGCGTGGTACAGCTCGGGGGGTTTGGGGGCCCCGCCGCCCGCGAGGAGGCGGAGGGTCGGGATCACCGGGAGACCCGGCCGCTTGCGCTGTTCCGCGAGGAACATCGAGTAGAACGCCGTCGAGCCGCCCGCCACCGTCACGCCGTGCCGGCGGTACTCCGCGAGCGCGTCCGGCAGGGCGAAGTGCTCGAACATCACCGCCGGGAAGCCGTACAGGAGCAGCATCACCGTGTAGTCCGGGCCGGCGATGTGGGCGTACGGGAAGGCCATCGAGCCGACGTCGTCGGCCGTGAGGCGCAGGGCGTGGGCGAGGCAGGCGCCGCCCGCGATGAGGGAGCGGTCCGTGTGCAGGACGCCCTTGGGGTCGGACGTCGTGCCCGAGGTCCAGTAGATCCAGCGCACGGAGGTGCCCTCGGTGGGCGGGGCGGGGAGTACCGCCGGGTCACCCTCGGGCAGGTCGTCGTAGGCCTCGAAGACGCCCTTCGCGCCCAGCCGCCGGGCCATCTCCGTGTGGTCGTAGCCGCGCCACACGCCCGGTACGGCGAAGAACTCCGCCTTGGACTCGCGCAGCGCGAAGCCGACCTCGCGGTCCCGGTAGAAGGGGATCACGGGGGTCTGTACGGCGCCCAGGCGGGCCAGGGCGAAGGACAGGACGGCCGTCTCCGGGCGCGTGGGGAGCTGCCAGGCGACGACCGTGCCGGGGCGTACGCCCATGCCGTACAGGCCCGCCGCGGTGCGCTCGGCGCGGTCGCGCAGGGCGCCGAAGGTCAGCGCGCGGTCGCCCTGGAGGAGGACCGGGCGGTCGGGGGTGAGCGCGGCGCGGCGGGCGAGCAGGTCCCAGAGCGTGCGGGACGTGCTGAGGGCGATGGCGATGGCGGTGTCGGGCACGGCGACCCCCTGATTCAGCTGACGGTCAGTCAGATCGTGGGCAGAGCGTAGGGCCGGGTGCCTTGTCGGTCCAGGGGTGCGGGGCTAGCCTGCCCGTAGACCTGACCTGACGGACCGTCAGAAAAACGGACCGTGTCGGCCCGGCGGAGGGGACCCATGACCGAACTGCCCCGCATCATCAGCGTCGACGACCACGTCATCGAGCCCGCGCACCTCTTCGAGACCTGGCTGCCGCACAAGTACCGCGACCGCGGGCCGAAGCCGCTGACCGCCGGCATCGGTGAGCTGGCCTACGTCGGCGGCAAGTACCAGATCACGATGGATCCGGACGGCCCGCCCACCGACTGGTGGATCTACGAGGACCTCAGGTTCCCGTACAAGCGCAACATCGCCGCCGTCGGCTTCGACCGGGACGAGATGACCCTGGAGGGCATCACGCGCGCGGAGATGCGGCCCGGCTGCTGGGACCCCGCCGAGCGGCTGAAGGACATGGACCTCAACCACGTCGAGGGCAGCCTCTGCTTCCCGACCTTCCCCCGCTTCTGCGGGCAGACCTTCGCCGAGGCGCACGACAAGGAGGTCGCCCTCGCCTGCGTGCGCGCCTACAACGACTGGATGGTCGAGGAGTGGTGCGGCGACAGCGGCGGACGGCTCATCCCGCTGTGCCTGATCCCGCTGTGGGACATCGGCCTCGCGGTCGCGGAGATCCGGCGCAACGCCGCCCGCGGGGTGCGCGCGGTGACCTTCTCCGAGATCCCCACCCACCTGGGCCTGCCGTCCATCCACTCCGGCTACTGGGACCCGTTCTTCGCGGTCTGCCAGGAGACCGGGACGGTCGTCAACATGCACATCGGGTCCTCGTCCCAGATGCCGGCCGCCTCCCCCGACGCCCGCCCGCCGTCCAGGCCGCGCTCAGCTTCAACAACGCCATGGCCTCGATGATGGACTTCCTCTTCAGCGGGGTGCTGGTGAAGTTCCCGACGCTCAAGCTGGCCTACTCCGAGGGCCAGATGGGGTGGATCCCGTACGCCCTGGAACGCGCCGACGACGTCTGGGAGGAGCACCGCGCCTGGGGCGGCGTCCGCGATCTGATCCCCGAGCCGCCGTCGACGTACTACTACCGGCAGATCTTCTGCTGCTTCTTCCGCGACAAGCACGGGGTCGCCTCGCTGGACGTCGTCGGGCGCGACAACGCCACCTTCGAGACCGACTACCCGCACGTCGACTCGACCTTCCCGCACACCAGGGAGGTCGCCCTCGACCACGTCGAGGGCCTCGACGACGAGACCGTCCACAAGCTCATGCGCGGCAACGCCATCCGCATGCTCGGCCTCGACCTCGACCGCTGATGGACCTCGCGGACAGCGCCGAGGAGGCGGGCTTCCGGGCCCGGCTGCGGGAGTGGTTGGGCAAGGCGCTCCCCACCCTCCCGCCGAGGCCGTCCCCCGCCGACTGGCCGGGACGCAGGGCGTACGACCTCGGCTGGCAGCGGATGCTGTACGACGCCGGGTACGGGCACGTCCACTGGGACGCCCCGCCCGGCGTCCGGCTCGTCTTCCTGGAGGAGACGGAGAAGGCGGGCGCACCCTATGTGGGCGCCAACTTCGTCGGACTCCTGCACGCCGGGCCGACCGTCGCCGCCGAGGGGACGCAGGCGCAGCGGGCCCGCTGGCTGCCGCCGATCCTGCGCGGCGAGGAGGTCTGGTGCCAGGGCTTCAGCGAGCCCGGCGCCGGCTCCGACCTCGCGGCGCTGCGCACGCGCGCGTGGCGCGACGGCGACCACTACGTGGTCACCGGCTCCAAGATCTGGACCTCGCACGCCGAGGTCGCCGACTGGTGCGAACTGCTCGTGCGCACCGACCCGGAGGCGCCCCGGCACCACGGGATCACCTGGCTCGCCCTGCCCATGGACACGCCCGGCATCACCGTGCGGCCGCTGCGCACGCTCGCCGGGTCCACCGAGTTCGCCGAGGTGTTCCTCGACGAGGTGCGGGTGCCGGCCGACCACCGTGTCGGGGAGGAGAACGACGGCTGGCGGGTGACGATGGTGACGCTGTCCTTCGAACGCGGCACGGCGTTCGCGGGCGAGGTGGTCGCCTGCCGCCGGGTCCTCGGCGAACTCGCCCAGGAGGCCCGGCACAACGGCCGCTGGGACGATCCCGCGCTGCGCCGCCGGCTCGGCCGGCTCAACGCCGAGTTCCGCGCGCTGTGGCGGCTCGCACAGTGGAACGTGAGCGCCGCGGAGGCCTCCGGCGGAGTGCCGGGCCTTGCGGGTTCGGTCTTCAAACTGAGGTACGCGCAGGCGCGCCAGGACCTGTACGACACCGCCGCCGACGTCCTCGGCGACGCGGCCCTCGACCTCGACCGGCCCTGGGTGCTCGACCGCCTGACCTCCCTGTCGTACACCATCGCGGCCGGGACCTCGCAGATCCAGCGGAACATCGTGGGCGAACGGATCCTGGGGCTGCCGAAGGGGCGATGACGTGCGTTTCCAACTGAGCGGGGACCAGCGCGCCTTGCGGGACGGGGTGCGGGAGGTGCTCGCGCGCCGCTTCGGGCCCCGGGAACTGCGGGCCGCGGCCGACCGGCCACCCGCCCTCGACCGGGCCCTGTGGCGGGCGCTGGGCGACGCCGGGTTCTTCGCGCTGCGGCTGCCGGAGTCCGAGGGTGGAGTGGGACTCGGCCTGCCCGAGGCCGTGTTGGCGTTCGAGGAGGCGGGCCGGGTGCTGCTCCCCGGCCCGCTGATCGCCACCCACCTCGCGGCCGGACGCGTCCCGGGCGCCGCGACCGGCGAAGCGGTCGTGACGGCCGTCGACGGCGGCCGGGTGGAGTGGCTGACGGAGGCGGACGTGGTGGAGGGGGGCGGAGGAAGGGGGGTGGCCGGGTCGGGTGCGGTCGCGTTGCGGTCGGTGGATCCGCTGACGCCGCTGCACCGGCTCCCCGCGGCGCCTGCCGTGTCCGCGGGCCCGGAGGCCGTCCCCGACCCCGTCGCCGTCCTCCTCACCGCCGCCGAGCAGCTCGGTGGCGCCACGCGCGCGTGCGAGCTGGCCGTGCAACACGCGCGGACGCGCGAGCAGTTCGGCCAGCCGATCGGAGGCTTCCAGGCCGTCAAACACCTGTGCGCGGAGCTGCTGGTGCGGGTGGAGGTCGCGCGGGCCGCCGTCTACGGGGCCGCCGTGACCGCCGACCCGGCCGACATCGCGACGGCCCGGCTCCTCGCCGACGAGGCCGCCGTACGCGGTGCGCGCGACTGCCTTCAGGTGTACGGCGGGATGGGTTTCACCTGGGAGGCGGAGGTGCACCTGGTGCTGAAGCGGGCGTGGTGCGCACCCGACGTGCCGGGGGCGGCACGGAGAGTGAGGAGCTGTTGGCGCGCGAGCTGCTGTCCGGAGCGGGTCGCAGGGGCGTCGGCCTGCACTGATGGGCGTCGGCCGGGAGGTGTGTCGATGATCGTGGCATCGACCGATCACACAGCGTGAGATGTGGTTGTGGCCGATGCGTGACCCGTCACGGGCCGGAGTCGGGGAGTTGCTCCGGTACCTTCTGTGGGATGCGAGTGGCTACGAGCGCGAGCCGTGCCGGTGGTGCCTGCGGGGCAGTGCCGGATCCGACGGTGCGCGCCCCTGCTCGCAGGCCGGGCGGGCGCGGGATCATGGCCTGTTCGACTCGCCGCAACGAGCGTCGCACAGTATGCCGCACGCGTACTCCTTCGCGCTGGAATATGCCCGAAGCGCTTGTTGAGGTGACTGTATGTCAACCAAGCTGTCTCGTAAGGGAATCACGTTCCGTCACTCCGCCCCTGGCCGTTGTTCTGGTCATGCGGAAAATGGCTACGATCGTGGCCCTCGTCGTCATGGTGCTCGTGTGGCTTGCGTGGCTCACGTGGCGCGCGGCCATGTGTCCGCCGGTTCGGATGGTGTGAGCGGTGCAGGTGCTTCAAGTGCAACTGGAGATCCGGCCCGACCCCGCTGAAGTGGGTCGCGCCCGGCGGTGGGCCCGTTCGCGCATCGTCGGGTCCGGGATAGAGGCCGACGAGCCACTCGCCGAGACGCTGATCCTGCTCGTCTCCGAACTGGTCACCAACGCCGTCGTGCACACCGGCTGTCCGGCCGTGCTGCGGCTCTCCCTGCCGGGCGCCGGCGCCGGGGAGGCCACCGTCCGGCTGGAGGTGGCCGACAGCAGCGACCGGGCGCCCGTGCCCCGCTGTGTGGGCGACGATTCCACGGGCGGCCGTGGCCTCGCCCTCGTGGACGGTCTCGCGGACCGCTGGGGCTGGAGTGTCGAGGGCCCCGGCAAGCGCATCTGGTGCGAACTCGACCGCTGCGTCCGGCCCGTCGACCGTGCCGGCCCCGGAAACGCGGCGGAGTGCGGCGGCGCGGCGGAGAGGGGCGTCACCGCGGACGGTGGCGTCACGGTGGAGGGCGGAGCCGGTGCCTTCCGGCCGCCGGTCTACGAGGGGTTCGCGTACGAGGCGTGTGACGGCACACGGGCACACGGGCACGCAGTCGCACCGGCAGGCCGGTACACGGGTACGCAGTCGCACCGGCAGGCCGGTACACGGGCACGCAGTCGCACCGGCAGGCCGGTACACGGGCACGCAGCCGCACCGGCAGGCGGGCGCACCGGCACACGGGCGCACCGGCATACACGGTTCCGGACGGCGCGCGGGGCACGGTGCACGGTGTACGGGTGCAGAAAGCGCTGTCGGTCCGGCCGGGGAGGGCGGCGGTGCGCCTGGATGTGCTTCCGTGCGCGCCCATGGCAAATGGGACGTAATTCACAAATCCCCGATCGGGTGTTGACGCCAGGTGTCCGTTTGATCACGCTTATGGTCAGCGATTCGCCGCGAGGGGACGACGAGGGTTCCGGTGACGGGGACCCCCGCCGAGTGTGGGTCGTGATGCGGCGTCGGGTCCCTCAGGGCCGGGGGAGGCCGGGGCGGGTACGCCGAGTCGATGGTGGCGCGTGGTGCCGTGCTCGGGGCGGGCAGCGGCGCGCCACCATCCGGCGTCATCCATGGGGTGGTTGGCCGCCCGCGGCCCGGCGGGGGAGGGGGTCGTCAGAGCACGGCCACCGGTGCCACCGGCGTCCCGGTCCCGCCGGCGAACGGCTCGGGCATCGCGGAGAGCAGGAACGCGTAACGCTCCTCTTGTCCACAGGCTGTGGACAACTTTTCGAGATTCCAGTTCTGGCCCTGCATCATGCCCATCTCCACCAGGTGCAGCGCGTGCACCGGCAGCCACAGATCCTCGATCTCGGGCGGGAACACCTCGAACGTCAGGGTGTCGTTGGCGACCGCCGCCACATCGCGCGCGTGGAACCACTCCGGCGTGCGCACCGACAGCCCCGGTGAGGGGTGCGCGTACGCCTGCCGGTCCCCGGCTAGGTAGAGCCGTATCTGCCCGGTCCGTACGAGCACGATGTCGCCCGCCCGCACCCGCGTCCCCGCCAGTTCCTCGGCAGCCTCCAGGTCCTCCGGGGTGACCGCGTGTCCGCCGTCCAGCCGCTCGACGCCACGCGCGCGTGCCACGTCCAGGAGCACCCCGCGCGAGACGACGTGCCCGGCCTTGTCGATGCCGCTGAACTCGGCGCCGCCGTGCGCGGTGACGGTGCCGGCCGGACGTCCGTTGTAGATCCGGCCCGAGTGCGAGACGTGCGGCAGCGCGTCCCAGTGGGTGGCCGCCTGGAGGCCCATCGTCACGGCGTCGTCGCTGCACGCCACCGTGCCCGGCCCGAAGATCTCCTGGTTGATCTGCACCATCGCGTGCAGGGGGTTGACCCGCCCCGGGATCATGCCGGTCTGCACGCCGTCCTCCCGCAACGGCAGCGCGAGCGGGACGCGGCGCCCGGTGCGCACCTCGGCGGCGGCACGCCGTACGACCTCGTCGGTGACCAGGTTGAGGGTGCCGATCTCGTCGTCGGTGCCCCAGCGTCCCCAGTTGTTGACGCGCTCGGCGATGTCGTGGAACTCGACCGGCAGTGCCATTCGGTGCCTCCCCGGGGCTTGTCGCCGGGTATCCGACGGGACATAAAATCTAACGGTCCGTCAGAAACTGCGGGAAGGGGCCGGGCGTGGGGAACTTCTTGACCGGCAAGGCCGTCGCCGTCACCGGCGCCGGACGAGGGATCGGCCGGGCGGTGGCGCTCGCCGCGGCGGCCGAGGGAGCGGGCGTCGTCGTCAACGACTACGGCGTCTCGGTGGACGGCGGCTCGCCCTCCAGCGAGATAGCCGAGGCCGTCGTCAAGGAGATCGAGGCCGCCGGCGGCCGGGCCGTCGCCGTCGCCGACGACATCTCGACCATGGCCGGCGGCCAACGGGTCGTCGACTCCGCCCTGTCGGCCTTCGGACGGCTCGACGGGGTCGTGTGCGTGGCCGGGATCCTGCGCGAGCGGATGCTGTTCAACATGACCGAGGACGAGTGGGACCCGGTCATCGCCACCCACCTCAAAGGCACCTTCACGGTGTTCCGGGCCGCGTCGGCGGTGCTGCGCGCCCAGCGCTCCGGCACCCTCATCGGCTTCACCAGCGGCAGCCACCAGGGGTCGTACTCCCAGGCCAACTACAGCGCGGCCAAGGGCGGGATCATCTCGCTCGTGCGCAGCGCCGCGCTCGGAATGCACAAGTACGGCGTGACCGCCAACGCGGTGGCACCCGTCGCCCGTACGCGGATGTCGGCCGGGGTGCCGATGGAGCTGGCGGAGATCGGGGAGCCGGAGGACGTGGCCGCGCTGGTCGTCTACCTGCTGTCCGAGCGGGCTCGGGAGGCGGGGGTGACCGGACAGGTGTACACGGTGGCGGGGCCGAAGATCGCGGTGTGGGCGCAGCCACGGGAACTGAGGTCGGCTTTCGCGGAGGGCGGCGCGTGGACGCCGGAGCGGATCGCCGAGGTGCTGCCGGGGTCGGTGGGGGTGGATCCGATGCCGTTGCTGCCGCCGGGGTGAGAGGGCACGGTCGTCGCCCGGGCGCGGTGGGCGAGGGCTGGGCGTGGCCCCACGGCGGAGCCGCACAGCGACGCGGCCCCGCGCCCCTGGACCAGACAGATGTCCCTTCCCTGATGGAGGAGTGGCCGTGGAGTTCGGGTTCTCTGCTCTCGACGAGGCCTTTCGGGGCGAAGCCCGGGACTGGCTGGGTCTGCATGTCCCGCACGCCGGCGAACGTCGTGCCTGGGAGCGGGCTCTCGGCGCGGACGGGTGGATCGGGATCGGCTGGGGGGAGGGCGGATACGGCAACCGGGTGGCGACTCTCACCCAGCAGGTGGTCTGGGCCGAGGAGTACGTGCGGTCGGGGGCGCCGGCGCGGTCCGGGCACATCGGGGAGAAGTTGCTGGCGCCGACGCTGCTCACGCATGGCACGGCGGAGCAGAAGGAGCGGTTCCTGCCGCCGATCGCCGCCGGGGCCGAGTTGTGGTGCCAGGGGTACAGCGAGCCCGGTGCCGGGTCGGACCTCGCGGGTGTGCGGACGCGCGCGGAGCGGGTGGCGGACGGGTCGTACCGCCTCACCGGGCAGAAGATCTGGACCTCCCTCGCCCACGAGGCCGACTGGTGTTTCGTGCTGGCGCGGACCGATCCGGGGTCGGTGCGGCACCACGGGCTGAGCTTTCTGCTCGTGCCGATGGACCAGCCGGGGCGGATCGAGGTGCGGCCGATCCGGCAGCTGACCGGGACGAGCGACTTCAACGAGGTCTTCTTCGACGGGGCACGCGCGCGTGCCGGGCATCTCGTCGGCGCCGAGGGGGACGGCTGGCGGGTCGCCATGAGCCTCCTCGGCTTCGAGCGCGGCGTCTCCACGCTCGCCCAGCAGATCGGTTTCGCAGAGGAGTTGGGGCGCGTGGTCCGCACGGCCGTGGAGACCGGCGCCGCCGACGACCCCGTCGTACGCGACGGGCTGGTGCGGCTGTGGGCGGAGCTGCGGACCATGCGGTGGAACGCGCTGCGGACGCTGGGGGGTTCGGCCGGGCCCGGCGCGCCCAGTGTGGCCAAGCTGCTGTGGGCGGGCTGGCACCAGCGGCTCGGGGAGCTGGCGGTGCGGGTGCGGGGCGCGGAAGCGGGCGTGGGGCCGGCGCACTGGTCGCCCTCCGCGCCGTACGAACTGGACGACACGCAGCACCTGTTCCTGTTCTCGCGGGCCGACACGATCTACGGCGGCTCGGACCAGGTCCAGCGCACGATCATCGCCGAGCGGGTGCTCGGTCTGCCCAGACAGCCCAAGGGATGGGGGACGTGATGCGGGGCGTGGTGTTCGACGGGAAGCGGGCCGAGGTCGTCGACGATCTGGAGGTACGGGAGCCGGGGCCGGGGGAGGTGCTCGTGGCCGTGTCGGCGGCCGGGCTGTGCCACAGCGACCTGTCGGTGATCGACGGGACGATTCCCTTCCCGGCGCCGGTGGTGCTGGGGCACGAGGGCGCGGGCGTGGTGGAGGCGGTGGGCGCGGGGGTCACGCATGTGGTGGCCGGGGACCATGTCGCGCTGTCCACGCTCGCCAACTGCGGGACCTGCCCGGAGTGCGACCGGGGGCGGCCGACGATGTGCCGGCGGGCCATCGGGCGGCCCGGCCGGCCGTTCTCGCGGGGCGGTCGGCCGGTGTACCAGTTCGCGTCCAACTCGGCGTTCGCGGAACGCACGGTCGTCAAGGCCGTCCAGGCCGTGCGCATCCCGAAGGACATCCCGCTGCCGTCCGCCGCGCTGATCGGCTGCGGGGTGCTGACCGGCGTGGGGGCGGTGCTCAACCGCGCGCGCGTGGACCGTGGGGACAGCGTCGTCGTCATCGGCACGGGCGGGATCGGGCTCAACGTGCTCCAGGGCGCGCGGATCGCGGGCGCGCTGCGGATCGTGGCCGTCGACGCGAACCCGGCGAAGGAGGCCGTGGCGCGGCGGTTCGGGGCCACCGACTTCCTGACCTCCACCGAGGGCGTGCGGGAGGTGCTGCCGACGGGCGCGGACCATGTCTTCGAGTGCGTCGGACGGGTGGAGCTGATCCGGCAGGCCGTCGACCTGCTCGACCGGCATGGCCAGGCGGTGCTCCTCGGGGTGCCGCCCGCGACCGCCGAGGCCTCCTTCCGCGTCTCCTCCCTGTTCCTGGACAAGTCGATCCTGGGCTGCCGCTACGGGGCCGCCCGGCCGCAGAGGGACGTCGCCCTGTACGCCGAGCTGTACCGCACGGGCCGCCTCCTCCTCGACGAACTCGTCACCCGGACCTACCCGGTGGAGGACTTCGCGAAGGCGACGGCGGACGCGGAGGCGGGGCGGGTGGCGCGGGGGGTGCTCACGTTCTAGACCGCCGCGACCCGTCGCCGCGCGAGGCCCGCCCGGCGCACGCCCCGGCCGCCGGGTACACGGTCAGGTGCGCTGCCGCCGGCGCGGGTCGCCCGGCGACCGGCCGCCTGGCGTGTGCGCCGCCCTCGTGGTCGCGCCGTCCACGGCGGCCCCGGCCGGGGTGGGGGCCCTCGTGCTCCTGTGCGTCGGCCGGTGGGGCGAGGCGCGGCACGCCGCCCGTTCAGCGCGGGGCGCCGACACCGCCGTAACTCTCGTCCCGGCTCTCGACGACTCCCGTCGTCCGGGTCGTTCCCGCACCCTCGGTGACTCTGGTGCGGAAGGTGCGGCGATAGGCCGTCGGGGTGACCCCGAGCGCCGTCTGCAGGTGCTGGCGCATCGACTGGGCGGTGCCGAAGCCGGCGTTCCCGGCGACCTGGTCGACGGAGAGGTCGGTGGACTCCAGGAGGTGCCGGGCGCGCTCGACGCGCTGCTGGGTGAGCCACTGGCCGGGGCTGACACCCACCTCCTCGCGGAAGCGGCGCGTGAACGTCCGTACCGACATGGCCTCCTGGGCGGCCATGTCCCGCAACTGGATCGGCTCGTGGAGGCGGCCGAGCGCCCACGCGCGCGCGGCGGTCGTGCCGGACAGCTGCGGATCGGGCACGGGCCGCTCGATGTACTGCGCCTGCCCGCCGTCGCGGTGCGGCGGTACGACCGTACGGCGGGCGACCTCGTTGGCGACGGCCGTGCCGTGGTCGCGGCGCACCATGTGCAGGCACAGGTCGATGCCCGCGGCGACGCCCGCCGAGGTCAGGACGTCGCCGTCGTCGATGAAGAGGACGTCGGGGTCGACCCTGACGCTGGGGAACAGGCGCTGGAGACGGGCGGCGTCGGCCCAGTGCGTGGTCGCGGGGCGGCCGTCGAGGACTCCGGCGGCGGCCAGGACGTACACGCCCGTGCAGATGGAGGCGAGGCGGGTGCCGGGGCGGATGCGGGCGAGGGCGGCGGCCAACTCGTCGGTGAGGACGCCCTCCTCGAAGACCGGACCGAGTTCGTACGACGCCGGGACGATCACCGTGTCGGCGGTGGCCAGGGCTTCCGGGCCGTGCGCGACCTGGATGGCGAAGTCGGCGTCCGTCTCGACCGGGCCCGGTGGCCGGACCGAGCAGGTGACGACCTCGTACAGGTGCCGGCCCCCGGAGTCCTTCGGACGGCCGAAGATGCGGTGCGGGATGCCCAGCTCGAAAGGGAGCAGGCCGTCGAGGGCGAGCACGACGACGCGGTGCGGGCGGAAGCCTGCGGTAGGGCTCATGGCCCGATCCTAACGAACATCGTCCTTCGGGCCACTCGCTCGGGGAGATCGCGGACCCGAAGCTCTATGACGTGACTCAGGCAGACGCGACTCAGGCAGACGTGCCCCGGACAGGCGGGCCCAAGGCGGACGCGGTGGCGGACATGGGGGCGGACGCGGTGGAATCCGTCGGTGGGGCGCCCCGCGCCGGGAGGCGGCGGCCGCGGATCCACCGGGCGTGGTTCGTCGCCGCCGTCACCTTCGTCACGATCATCGGTGCGGCGGCCTTCCGCTCCCTGCCCGGCCTGCTCATCGAGCCGCTGAACGAGGACTTCGGCTGGTCGCGCGGCACGATCGGCGCGGCCGTCTCGATCAACCTCGCCCTCTACGGGCTCACCGCGCCCTTCGCGGCGGCGCTGATGGACCGGTTCGGCATCCGCCGGGTGGTGGCCGTCGCGCTGACCGTGATCGCGATCGGCTCCGGCCTGACGGTGTGGATGACGGCGGCCTGGCAACTGCTGCTGTGCTGGGGCCTGCTGGTGGGCCTCGGCTCGGGCTCGATGGCGCTCGCCTTCGCCGCGACGGTCACCAACCGCTGGTTCACCGAACGTCGCGGCCTGGTCAGCGGCATCCTCACCGCGGCCTCCGCCTCCGGCCAGCTGGTCTTCCTGCCGCTGCTGTCCTGGATGATCACGCGGTACGACTGGCGCCCCGCGGCGGTGACGGTCGCTCTGGCCGCCCTCGCGGTCGTGCCCTTCGTCTGGCTGCTGCTGCGCGACCATCCGGCGGACGTCGGGCAGATGCCGTACGGGGCGAAGGAGTTCGTGCCCAAACCGCCCCCGGTGCGGGGCGCGGCGCGGCGCACGGTCGCGGTGCTGTTCTCGGCGGTGCGCACGGGGCCGTTCTGGCTGCTGGCCGGGACCTTCGCGATCTGCGGCGCCTCCACCAACGGCCTGATCCAGACCCACTTCGTGCCGGCCGCCCACGACCACCACATGCCCCTCACGGCGGCGGCCTCCCTGCTGGCGGTGATCGGCGTGTTCGACGTGGTCGGCACGATCGCCTCCGGCTGGCTCACGGACCGCTTCGAACCGCGCCGCCTGCTGGCGGTCTACTACGCACTCCGAGGCATCTCACTCCTCTTCCTGCCGATCCTGCTGGCCCCGACGGTGCACCCCCCGATGATCTTCTTCATCGTCTTCTACGGCCTCGACTGGGTCGCCACCGTCCCGCCCACCCTGGCCCTGTGCCGTGAGCACTACGGCGAGGACAGCGCCATCGTCTTCGGCTGGGTCCTCGCCTCCCACCAGGTCGGCGCGGCCCTGGTCGCCTTCCTCGGCGGAGTGGCCCGCGACACCTTCGGCTCGTACGACGTCGTCTGGTACGCCGCGGGAGCGCTGTGCGCGGCGGCGGCACTGATGGCCCTGGTCATCCGGCGCAGGCCCACGGTCCCTGGGGTGCCCGCCGGCCGGCCGCGGCCTGAGCCCGAGGAGGGGGTGGGGTGGGGTGGGGCCGTCCCCGCCGGGCGATGGCCGCGGTGACCGAACTCGGGGACTGAACTCGGTGGCTGGGCGAGGTGACTGAACGCGGTGACTGAACGCGGGGATGTCTATTCGTGGTCCGGGCGTTGTGTGCCGGTGCCGGTGCCGGTGCCGGTGCCGGTGCCGGTGCCGGTGCCGGTGGCGGGTGCGGTGTCGGTGCCGGTCGGGGGTGGTGCGGCCGACGTGTGGAGGATGTCGCGGGCCTGTTCGGCGGCGCGGGTGATGCTTTCGGTGACGAAGTCGAGGAAGCGGGCGACGTTCTCGAGGCGGTTGGCGGCGGGGGTGCGGGGGCCGAGGACCTTGGTGCCCTGGCGTGCGATGTCGACGATCTGGGCGGTGGAACGGGCGCTGGCGACCATGGACTGGTACCAGACGTCGTCGTCGACGATGTAGCGCTCGCGGCGGCGTTCGTCGCGCTCGCGGCGCACGAAGGCCTGGCTCTCCAGGAACGTGACCGCCTTCGAGATGGAGGCCGGGCTGACCTGGAGGCGCTGGGCGAGTTCGGCCGCGGTGAGACTGCCGCTGTCGGTGATGGTGAGGCAGGCCATGACCCGGGACATCATCTTGGGCATGCCCGAAGCCATCATGACGGTGGTGAACGTCTCCTCGAACGCGGCGACGGCCTCCATGTCGCGTCCGTCGACCGGCGAGGGCGCCTGCGTCCCGCGGGGCGCGGCGGGCCTGCGGCGGTGGGTGCGGTGCTCGGTCGCGCGGTGGGCGAGGTCGGCGCGGTAGCTGGTGGGGCCCCCGTTGCGCATCACCTCACGCGTGATCGTCGAGGTGGGGCGGTCGAGTTGCCGGGCGATCTCGGCGTAGGCGAGGCCGTCGGCCAGTCCCGACGCGATCTGCTGGCGTTCGGCCTGGGTGAGTCTGCCTCCCGGCATCACGGTCTCCCTCGTGCTTGTGGTGGTTCAGGTGCCTCAAGCATAGCGTTCACCTTCATTCTATTGCAACGACCGAGGCTTTCGTTGCGTTAACTTCGAACGCGGGTGCAACGATATTATCCATCTGAGCTGCTGTGATGTCGATTTGATGCAACGGGCTTGTTGTGTGATCAGTGAACGCAACGTAGCGTTTGCGATGTCAGAAACAGCAAGTCGCAGGGAGAGCGTGATGCAGAAGTTCGACACCCCCACCCCGATCTCCGCCGTCCTCGACATCCCCGCCGGACGCGTCCAGCTCATCGCGGCGGACCGCGCCGACACCACCGTCGAGGTTCTGCCGGTCGATCCCTCCAAGAGCCGCGACGCCAAGACCGCCGAGCAGACCACCGTCGTCTACGCCGACGGTGTCCTGCGGATCACGGCCTCGGCGCCCGGCAGTCGGCTGATCGGCCCCTCCGGTTCCGTGGAGGTCACGGTTCAACTGCCGGCCGGCTCCCGCGTCGAGGCCAAGGCCGCGAGCGCCGAGCTTCGCGGGGTGGGGCGCCTGGGCGAGGTCGTCTTCGACGGCGCCTACCGTCAGATCAAGATCGACGAGGCGGCGGGTGTCCGCCTCACCGCGATCGACGGCGACGTCGAGATCGGCCGGCTGGACGGCCCGTCGGAGATCAGCACCGCCCGCGGCGACATCCGCATCGCGGAGGCCGTACGCGGCACGGTCGTGCTCAGCACCCAGTCCGGCAACATCTCGATCGCCGCCGCCACCGGTGTCTCGGCCGCCCTGGACGCCGGCACCGGCTACGGCCGCATCAGCAACTCCCTCAAGAACGACGGCACCACCGAACTCGACATCCGCGCCACGGTCTCCCACGGCGACATCACGGCCCGGAGCCTGTGAGAACCCGGGCTGTGAGACTCCGCGGTCCACGAGGACTAGCGGTCCCTGAGACCCCGCGGTCCGTGAAGCCCGCCGTCTCTGAGACCCCGCAGTTCGTAAGAACCGACGGCTCGTGAGAACCCACTGCTTGCAAGAACCCCGCAGCCTGTAGAAGAGGAGCCCCCTTCATGACCAGCTTGGCGATCGCGGCGAACGGGCTGCGCAAGTCCTACGGCGACAAGGTCGTGCTCGACGGCGTCGACCTGGCCGTCCCCCAAGGAACGGTCTTCGCGTTGCTCGGTCCGAACGGGGCCGGCAAGACGACCGCCGTGAAGATCCTGTCCACGCTCATCACCGCGGACGCTGCATCGCCCTCTCCGCCCTCGGCTACCTCTGGTCCACCTCCCTCTTCAACCGCGACCCCAAGTAACCAGGACGACCATGGCGACACGGGCTCCCGCACCACGTCCGGCCTCAGGGCGGCGTACATCCGACACCGCGTCGGGTACGCCGCCCTGTCGGCGTTCCCGGCTTTGATCGCCGGAAGCACCGAGAACCGGAAGCACCGGAAGAACTAGACGAACCGCCCCCGGTGGAACAGCAGCGGCGCCTCGTCCCCGTCGGCCGCTCCCAGGGCGTTCACGCGGCCCACGACGATGAGGTGGTCACCGCCGGTGTGGACCGCGTGGATCGTGCAGTCCATCCACGCGAGGACGCCGGTGAGGCGGGGGGCGCCGGAGGTCGGGGCCTGGTCGTGGGCGACGCCCGCGAACTTGTCGGCGCCGCTGACGGCGAAGGCACGGCACAACTCGCGTTGGCCCGCGCCGAGGACGTTGACGCAGAAGACGCCCGCGGCGGCGATCCGCGGCCAGGTCGTGGACGTACGGCCGACCATGAAGGCGACGAGGGGTGGGTCGAGCGAGAGGGAGGAGAAGGACTGGCAGGCGAAGCCGGCGGGGGATTCGCCCGGGGCGGTGGCCGGTGCTGTCACAACGGTCAGCCCCGTCGCGAAGTTCCCCAGCACCCGCCGGAACTCCCCCTGATCGACCGGCGCCGGCTCGTCCTCACGGACGCAGCGCAACTCCGGGCGTGGCAGCGGCTCGACCGGCCCTGCCCGAAGATGCCGGACGGCCGCGGCCGCGGCGCCTGCGTGTCCCATCATGTCTCTCATTGAAACTGACGACACGTCAGATGGGAAGGGGTCGGGGCGTGGCGTGGAATCGGTCGGGGCGGCACGTACGACGGTGCTGTGGCTGTGGCTGTGCCTGTGCCTGTGCCTGTGGCTGAGCGCCGTCACCGGCCCCGGAACCGGGCCTCCCGTCGTTCCGCGAAGCTGGCCACGCCCTCCTGGGCGTCCTTCGTGGTCATGTTGATCTCCTGGGCGGCGGCCTCGGCGGCGAAGGCGGTGGCGCGGTCGGTGTCCAGGGACGTGTTGACGAGGTGCTTGGTCAGGGCGAGGGCTCGGGTGGGGCCGGCGGCGAGGCGGTCGGCCCAGGCGCGGGCCGTCTTCGCCAACTCGTCGGTGGGGACGACGCGGTTGACCAGGCCGAGGCGTTCGGCGTCCGCAGCCGTGAGCGCGTCGCCGAAGAACATCAGCTCCTTCGCCCGCTGCGGGCCGAGGAGCCGGGGGAGGAGGTAGGCCCCGCCGCCGTCGGGGACGAGTCCACGGCGGACGAACACCTCGATGAAGCGGGCCGGTTCGGCGGCCAGGACGAGATCGCAGGCGAGGGCGAGGTGCGCGCCGAGGCCGGCCGCCGTGCCGTTCACCGCGGCGATCACCGGCTTCTCGCAGTCGAGGACGGCTGCGATCAGGCGCTGAGCGCCGCGGCGGAGGGTGCGGGCGACGTCGCCGGGGATCCGTTCGCCCGTCGCTCCGCCGCCCCGCAGGTCGGCACCCGCACAGAAGCCGCGGCCCGTTCCGGTCAGGACGACCGCCCTCACCTCCGGGTCCGCGGAGGCCTCCGAAAAAAGTTCGATCAGCTGTTCACGCAGGTCAGGGGTGATGGCGTTGAGGAATTCGGGGCGGTTGAGGGTGAAGGTCGAGACGTGATTGTCAGTGGCGTGCCGTACCAATGACTCAACGGAATTTTCCGGCTTGTCGGTCAATGGAGACGCACGGGGGTAATCGGGCATGTTCATCTCATTCCGCTCGGTGGCAGCGGCAGTAGCGGCAGCAGCGGTGGTAGCTGTGGCGGCATCGGCATGCGGTCGTGGCTCAGCGGCACACCGCCAACGCGTCCAGGGCCACCGCCCCCTGTCCCGACGGCAGGACCACCAGGGGGTTGATGTCGAGTTCCGCGAGGTCGTTCCCCAGCTCCAGCGCCATGCGTTGCACCCGCAGGACGACTTCCACCAGCGCGTCCAGGTCGGCCGGTGGGCGCCCCCTGACCCCGTCCAACAGGGGCCGCCCGCGCAGTTGGGCGAGCATGTCGCGGGCCTGCTCCTCCCCGAAGGGAGGCACGCCCACGGCCACGTCCCCCAGGACCTCCACCAGGACCCCGCCCAGCCCGACCGTCACCGTCGGCCCGAACAGCTCGTCGTGCGTGACGCCCACGACCATCTCCACGCCCGGCTCGACCATCTGGCACACCAGGACGCCGTCCAGGTCGACGCCCTCGTAGCGGGCGATGTCGGTCAGCTCGCGGTAGGCGTCGCGGACCTGGCTCGCGGAGGTGAGGCCGACCTTGACCAGGCCCAGTTCGGTCTTGTGGGCGATGCGCTCGCCGGACGCCTTCATCACCACCGGGTAGCCGACCAGCCCGGCCGCCCGCACGGCCGCCGCCGCGCTGGTCACCAACTGCTCGCGCGGCACCCGGATCCCGTACGCCCGCAGCAACTGCTTGGCCGCGTGCTCGCTCAGCTGCTGACCTGGGTGCATCAGCATCCTCGCCTTGCGGCTGGACGGCGACAGGGTGCGGGGGGCCTCGTCGAAGGGGGAGCGGTAGGCCGCCGCGAAGCGGTGGTGGCCGAGGTAGGCGCGCACGGCGGTCAGGCAGTTGCCGACCGTGCGGAAGGTCGCCACGCGGGAGGAGCCGAGCAGTACGTCCCGGTACGCGGGCTCGGTGCCGACGGCGACCCCCACACCACGCACACCAGCTTGTCCGTCCGCTCGGCCGCGTCCACCAGGTCCCGCACGAGCCGGTCGCTCAGCGGGGGGAACGGGCCGCTGATCGGACAGATCAGGACGCCGACCTCCGGGTCGTCCAGAATCGCGTCGATGATCTTCCGGCCACGCCAGTCGCCGACGGGATGACCGCCGTTGTCGACCGGGTTGGCGACGTTCAGGTACGCGGGTATCCACTGGTGCAGCTCCGCCTGCCGGGCCGCGGACAGTTCGGGGAGCCGCAGTCCGGCCGCCGTCGCCAGGTCGGCGACATGTGCGCCGGTGCCGCCCGAGATCGCGTAGACGACGACCCCCTCCGCGCGCGGCGGCCTGGCCCGGGCCAGCAGGGTGGCCGTGTCCTGGAGCTCGTCGAGTCCGTCGACGCGAATCACGCCGTACTGGCGCATCGCCGCGTCCACCACGTCGTCCGCTCCGGTCAGCTTGCCGGTGTGGGTGGCGGCGGTGCGGGCGCCGGCCTCGGTGCGGCCGACCTTGACGGCGACGACCGGCACTCCGCGGCGGGCGGCCCGGTCGGCGGCGAGCAGAAAGGCCCTGCCGTCCTTCAGGCCCTCGACGTAACAGGCGATGGCGCCGACCTCGGGGCGTTCGGCGAAGTAGGAGAGGAAGTCGGCGGTCTCCAGATCGGCCTCGTTGCCGGTCGGCGCCCAGTGGGAGAGGCGGATGCCGAGTTCCTGGAGGGCGAACACCGGGCGGCCCTGGTGGCCGGACTGGGTGATCAGCGCGATCGCGGGCCCTTCGAGATCGTCGCGGAAGTGCTCGAAGGCGTTGAGGTTGGTGTTGGGACCCAGCAGCCGAATCCCCGAGCGGGCCACGGCCGCCGCCAGCCGCTCCTGGGCCGCCGCACCCTGGTCGCCGGTCTCCGCGAAGCCGGAGGCGAAGACGACGGCGAACTTCACCTTCGCCTCGGCGAGTTCGTCGATCACCGGCAGCGGGTCGGCGACCAGCAGCACCGCCAGGTCGACCGGTTCGGGCAGGTCGGCGACGGACGGGCGGCAGGGTATGCCGAAGACGGCGGTGCGGGTGGGGTGCACCGGGTGCAGCCGCGCCCCCACCCGCTCGGCCCAGCCCACCAGCTGGCGTGTGACACCGGTGTTCGGGCGTCCTTCGGCGTCGGAGGCGCCGATCACCGCGACCGACGCGGGCCGGAAGAGCCGGTCCAGATCGGGGACCTCGGCATACAGGGGGCGTCCGCTGACGTCCCGGTCGTCCGCATCGGCGGCCGGCCGTGGACGGCGGCCCGGGTCGCTCGTCGCACGCGAGAACCCGGGCCCGGCGGGAGTCGGTGGTGAGGGTGCCGTGGGTTGATCCAAGCATCGGTCCGCCCCGCTCCTCTGTGACTGACTGGTAACTGACGCTCTGTCAGATTACATAACTGACGGGATGTCAGGAATGGGTGTGCACGGAGGATGTGCACCGGAGGAGGGAGTCGGCCGAGCCGGGGACCGTGGGAGGAGCGGCTCCGGGCCGTGTCCGGCGGGCCGGGGCGGTGGCTACAGCGCGGCCAGCACCTCCTTCGCGACCCGTTCACCCGAGCGCACGGCGCCGTCCATGAAGCCCATCCAGTGGATGGAGGTTTCGGTGCCGGCCCAGTGGATGCCGCCCACGGGCTCGCGCAGGGCCGGACCGTACTGGGTCAGGACGCCGGGCGCGGCGATGGAGACGGGGCCGCCGCGGGTGTACGCCTCGTTGTTCCAACGCTGGAGGACGAAGGAGGTGGGGGTTTTGGCCCGGTCGCCGAAGTAGGTGGCGAAGTCCGCGAGGACGGCCGCCTTCACGGTGTCGGCCGGGGCCGCGTCCAGCGCGCGCATCTTGTCGGCCTCGATGAAGCCCATCAGCGCGCCGTAGGAGGCGTCGGGCGGGGAGTTGTCGAAGGTGGAGCTGACCGCTCCGGTGTCGCTGACGACCTGGCCGTTGAGGCCGTCGGCCCGCCAGAAGGGGGTGTCGTAGAGGGCGATCGCCTTGCCGACGGAGGCCATCGGCAGGCGCTGGGTGAGCTGGTCGCGGCGGCCGGGAGGAGGGGATCGTAGGAGATACGGGCGGCGAGCGGCGGGGGTACGGCGACCACGACCCGCTCGGCGGTGACGGTGACGCCGTCGGCCGTGACGACGTACGAGCTGCCGGACCGGGTGATCGTGCGCACCGGGGCGTTCAGCACGACGCGGTCGCCGAGCGTGGCGGCCAGCTTGATCGGCACCAGCTGGGAGCCGCCGACGAAGCGCAGTTCCTGGGCGCCGTTCGCGGTCTCGGTGAGGCGTTCCAGGGTGCCGGGGGTCTGCTCGTTGCCGGCGGCGGCGATGTAGAAGAGGACGAACAGGAGGGAGAGTTCGCGGGGTTCGGCCGAGAAGATCGAGGTGCAGGCCACGTCGAGGAGGAACTTGGCCGACGGGATCACGGCGTTGGCCCGCAGCCAGGACTCGAACGTCTGCCGGTCCCACTCGGCGGCCTTGGCGGCGGTCCAGGGGGCGTCGACCGGCACCTGCTTGGCCATGTCGTCCAGCGAGGCCTGGACGATCGCCGCGTTGGCCAGTCCGGCCGCGTCGACCGGCGGGACCGAGCCGAGCAGGCCGTCGGTGGCGTACGCGGTCTTCCTGCCGTCCTTGTACAGCAGGTTCTTCCCGGTGTTGTAGGTGGCGAAGGTGGCCACGCCCAGGGAGTCGGCGAGCGCCTTGATGCGGTCCTGGGTGGGGCCGATGAACTCGCCGCCGCCCTCGGTGACCCCGCCGTTCGGGAGGGCCAGGCCGAGCACCCGGCCGCCGACCCGGCCCCGGGCCTCCAGGACGGCCACCGTCCGCCCGGCCGCGACGAGATCACGTGCCGCGGTGAGTCCGGCGAGGCCACCGCCGACGATCACCACGTCCACGGTCCGCGAGGCCGCGGCGGTCGCCGCGGAGGCGGTACCCGTGGCGGTCGCGGCCAGGGTGCCGGCCCCGGCGAGGGCGGCGGTGCCGCCGAGCAGGGAGCGGCGGGAGAGGGGGAGCTGTCTTCCACGTGCCACGTGCGTCCTCCGTCGTGCTTCGAGCGCTTCGAGAGCGAGAGGGGTGGATGGGAGTGGGTCGACCTGAAAGGTGAACAGGGCTCACATTCTGGGGGTGAGCGGGGGCGCGGGACAACGCTCCGGGAGCGGTGGGCATGAGTAACTGGCTTGAGTTCGGTGCCCGTTGCGGCCCGGGCGCTGCTCGGAATCGACGCAAAGGGGCTGTATCGGCCGGGCGCGCTGTCGTGATCGCTTCACCTGAGGGAGAGATCCTCCGGCTCCTCGGTACTCCGGCTCCCCGCCCCCCCCCGGATCCCGGGGCTCCCTGGGCTCCCCCCCTGGCTCCCTCAGAACCAGTGCGACGTCTCGGGTGTGGAGAGCGAGGGCACGGTCACCGTCGAGGCATCCGCCGCCGGGTGCCGGGCGATGACGGCCGGCCGCGGCCCGGCAGCGGAGGCGGAGGTGGGAGCGGAGGTGGGAGCGGAGGTGGGAGCGGAGGTGGAGGTGGGAGCGGAGGTGGAGGGCGAAGCGGACGCAGAGGCGGAACCGGACCGCAACCGGGGGAGTAGAGGACCACCCCCGGTACCGTCAGCCGTCAGCCGTCAGCCGTCAGCCGTCAGCCGTCAGCCGTCAGCCGTCAGCCGTCAGCCGTCAGCCCTCGGCCCTCAGTTCCGCGCCAGCTCCCGGCGTACCGCCTTGGCGATGCGTCCCGCGTCGATCGACAGTTCGCGGAGGGTGCCGCTGATGGGGGTGGTGAAGCCGGTGAAGTAGAGGCCGGGGGCGGCGGCCGGGGAGTGGGGCCCGTGGGCGGTCGGTCTGCCTCGGGGGTCGAGGACGTCGAGGTGGCCGACCAGGTCTTCCAGGGCGCGGGCGTATCCGGTGGCGGCGATCACGGCGTCGGGCCGGACGCGGGTGCCGTCGGCGAGGACGACCTTGCCGTCCTCGAAGCCGTCCACGGCGGCCACGATCTCGACCCTCCCCTTGCGCACGGCGTCGATCAGGCCGACGTCCTGCACCGGGATCGCCCCTTCGCGGACCCGGGTGTAGAGCCCGGTGTCGGGGCGCGGCAACCCCTGCGCCGACAGGTCCGGCAGGCTCACCTTGGCCAGTACCCGGCAGATCCGGTCGACGAGGCCTACGGGGAGCCGCCGTACGAGGATGCCGCTGTACTGGGCGGGCCAGCCGGCGGTGGAGCGGCGCACGATGTGCGGGACGGTGCGCACGGCCAGCCGTACCCGCCCGGCGCCGCTCTCCACGAGGTCGACGGCTATCTCGGCACCGGTGTTGCCGACGCCGACGACGAGGACGTCCCGGCCCGCGTAGGGGGTGCCGTTGCGGTAGGCGGAGGCGTGGGTCAGTTCGCCGGTGAAGGTGGATCGGCCGGGCCAGTCCGGCAGGGCCGGGGTGTGGTTGTAGCCGGTGGCGACGACGACCGCCGCGCCGGTCAGCTCGCGTCCGCCGGAGGCGTGCAGCAGCCAGCCGGTGCCGTCGGGGGTCCGTTCGACGCGGGAGACCTCGACGCCGGTGACGACCTCCAGCTCGTGGTGCTCGGCGTACTTCTCCAGGTACCGCACCATGTCGTCGCGGGCCACCCATCGTCCGAAGCGGCGGGGCATCGGCAGGCCGGGCAGGGCCGAGCGGCGCCGGGTGGTGTGCAGGTGCAGCCGGTCGTAGTGACGCCGCCAGGACGCGCCGACCCGGTCGGACTTCTCCACCACGACGGCACGTATCCCCTGGGCGCGCAGCGCGTACGCGGTGGCGAGGCCGCCGGGGCCGCCGCCGATGACGTAGACCGGTCGGCCGGCCGGGTTGGCGGCGGTGCTCGCGGAGGGGTGGGGCGTCGGTGCGGAGTCTTCCATGAGCGCGAGCGTAATCACGCACGGCTTTGATGGGTCTCGGTCAAGACCGGAATTGGTTGCGGATCGATCACGCCTGCACGAGTGGTGTGTGCGGTTGGCGAGGTAGGCCACCTGGTTGCGGACAATGTGTGCTCACCTGGTCGTGCACATGCCTCGACGCCGGGCCCAGGTGCGGCCGGGCCGCGTGCGAGGGGACGGCGTCGATTCTTATGACGGGAAACGGACGCCGCCGTTCAGGGGGTGGCCCGGCGGTGGGGTCACCCGGCGAGGGCTACTTGGCGGCCTTGTGCCCCGTCACCTTGGCGATCCACTGGATGAAGTCGCCCGGGTCGGTGTTGGCGCCGTGGCCCTGGTCCCAGTAGTAGAGGTGGTTCACGTCGTCGCCGAGGCGGCCGCGGCGGCGGCGAGGTTGGCGGAGACCGTCAGCGAGGTGTCGGAGTCCTTGGTGCCGAGCCGGATCCACCAGTGCTTGCTGCGGCCCGAGTTGGGCTTGTCGACCAGGTGGTACATCGGGTTCATCAGCCGCAGCAGCTCGGGGATGTCGCTGTCGAGCCGCTTGTTGGTGAGACCGGTCGTGTCGTTCTTCTGGCCGTACGCCGTGAAGTGCCGGGCGATCGTGGTGCCCGCGCCGAACTCGTTGTTCTCGCCCGTCGACAGGTCGAAGGCGTCGAACGACGGGACGTTCTTCTTGCGGGCGCGACGTGGGTGAGGAAGTCGGCCCAGGAGAAGGAGGCCTTGCCGTTCTTCCAGGTGATGAACGTGTTGGCGGCGAGGTACGTCGCCCGCGCCGAGTCCGACAGGCCGGCGAGGTAGGTGGTGGCCGACGGCTCCAGGTACTGCTTGACCAGGTACTCGTCGTAGTTGCGCGCGGTGAGCGTGCCGAAGCCGCGCAGGCCCTTGAGCTTCAGGGTGGCCTGGTACTCCGCGAACTGCGCCCGCAGCTCCTTCGACACCGCCTGGTCGACGACCGTACCGGCGGAGGTGGCGTTGGTGCCCCAGTTCCACTCGTAGGAGCCGTCGGCGTGCTCCAGGTCGGTGATCGGGCACCAGGCACCGGTCGCGAAGATCGCGTCGGAGGCGTCGGCCGCGCCGATCTCCTTGAGGTACGAGGCGTAGATCGGGCTGTCGCCGGACGCGCCGAGCAGCGAGGACAGGGCGCCGCCCGCGCTGGTGCCGGCGGAGACGATGCGGTCGGTGTTGCCGGGGATGCGGCCCTTGTTGGCGCGCACGTACCGGACGGCGGCCTTGAGGTCGACGATCGCGGCGGGGGCGACGCCGTAGTACTCGCCGGCGGAGTTCTTGAGGGTACGGCCGCGGGCGCCGGGCTCGACGACGACGTACCCGGCGGCCAGGGCCAGCAGCTGGTTGGTGCTCAGGGCGCCGCCGGTGGGGTTGGTGTCGCCGGTCGCGTTGGAGGCGGAGGGGCTGGGCGCGGCGGTCGGGGCGGCCGAGCCGCTGGGCGCGCCGCCACCACCCATGGGTCCGCCGGAGCCGCCGCCGATCCCCGTCGCGTCCGCGACCGAGGACGGCATGTAACCGCCGACGGAGTTCGCGAACAGGATCGGCGCGTCGGTGGCGTCCACCGCGGTGCCGTCGACCTTCACCGGGACGCTGACGTTGAGGCTCTGGTACTTCTCGTCCACCGGCTTGGCGACGTAGGTGATCGCCTTCCAGAAGTGGTAGGTCACCGAGTGCTCCGTGCCCGCGGTGTCCGTGACGGTGGTCGTCAGCTCGGTGTAGGCGTCCGGGTCGAAGGCCAGGGCGCCCAGGTCGGACCCGGCCGAGGACGAGGTCGCGCTCGACGACGCCCGGGCGCTGAGGGCGAGGCCGCCCACCGCCGCGACGCCGGCAGTGGCCCCGATGCCCATGACGACCGACCTGCGCTTGACTGCCCTGTGCTTCACGGTTCGACTCCCTCGATGCGGGTGGCTTGCACGAGCGAACGTATCCAGATTGGCGACGAAATTGCCAACAATCTGTGCCACTTCATGGGGGATGCACAGATTCACCGCGGGGGCACAGCTCTCTCATGGGGGCTCGCCGGAAGGTCGCTGGAGGGTGGCTGCTCGCGGTCTTCCCGGTCCGCTCTGTCTGACGTACCGTCAGATCCATGGACACGATCTGGCTCACCGGCGCGCAATGGCTGGCCGTGCTGCGGATCGGGCTCGGCCTGTGGTGGCTGGAGAGCTGGCGGCACAAGGACAGGGAGGGCTGGTTCGAGCGCGGTACCGGAATCGCGTGGGCGGCGGGCATCGCGGCGGAGCACCGCTGGAGCGCCGTACGGTCCGGCTTCCAGGCGGTGGTGGCACCGAGGCCGCGTGCGATGGCGTACGTCGTCGTGTACGCGGAGCTTGCGCTCGGCCTGGGCCTCGTGGCCGGGTTCCTCACCCCGATCGCCCTGGTGGGAGGTCTGCTGCTGAACCTCCTCTACTTCACCCTCATGATCCACGACTGGGCCGAGCAGGGGCAGAACGCGATGATGGCGCTGATCTCGGTGGTCGCGCTGTTCGGGATGGCCTGGCAGAGCTGGTCGCTGGACGGCACGCTGGGGTGGTTCTGATGGGCGGCTCCGACGAGGCGGCTCTGCCGCGGTGCCTCCGATGACCTCGCGGTACGACGTCCCGGAGACCGATGCCTTCACGCGCGCGTACTGGGAGGCGGCGGCCGGGGGCCGGCTGCTGATCCGACGCTGCCGGGCGTGCGGGCGGGCTCACCACTACCCGCGCGAATTCTGCCCCCACTGCTGGAGCGAGGACGTGCGCTGGGAGGAGGCGAGCGGCCGGGCGAGGCTCTACACCTGGTCGGTCGTCCACCGCAACGACCTGCCCCCCTTCGGCGAGCGAACGCCGTACGTCGCCGCCGTCGTCGACCTCGCGGAGGGCCCGCGCATGGCGACGGAACTCGTGGGCGGGGGCGAGCCACGGGCGGGTGCGGAGCTGGCGGTGGCGTTCCCGGAGGGGGTACCGGTGTTCCGGCTCGCCCTCCGGGCGGGCGGGCGACCCTGATCGGCGTCGGCCGCCCGCCGGCAGGGCGGCCCGGCGTGGTCCCCCGTGACGGCTGGAGCGCGTCGAGCTTTCCTCGGCCCGCCGACGTGGGAGCGAGGTCCTGCCGCGGGGGAGTGCCCGCCCCGGAGGAGGGCCGCTCCCGGTGGACGAAGACGGCGGGCACGGGATACCTGCCCCGGGGGAGGGCTGCTCCCGGTGGACGAAGACGGCGGGCACGGGAGTACCTGCCCCGGGGGAGGGCCGCTCCCGGTGGACGAAGACGGCGGGCGCCGCGATCGGTACGGGCGGGAGCGGCCGGGCTCCTCGAGGTCGCTGTCCCGCGCGGGCCCTAGTCCCAGCCGCCCAGCAGGCCGGAGTTGGCCTGGGCGTTGCAGATGTTGTAGCCGCCGGCCGCGTGAGCCTTCTCGGTGTGACCGTCGACGGTGACGGAGCAGTTGATGTCTCCGGAGCCCTGCAGCTGAGCGGTCACCGTGTAGTAGAGCGCGTCGTCGTTCAGGGGCAGGGTGGCCTCGAACCTGCCGTCCTTCCACTTCCCCTGTCGGCTGTCGCTGTCCGATCCGTAGGTGATGTCCATGGGACCCAGGGCGCCGGCGGGGGCGGTGCCCCACACCTTGAAGACGACGACCTTCGCCTTCTCCTCCTTGGGCTCAGCGGTCTTGGCCGACTTGTCGCCGGGGTCCGCCTCGGCGGTCGGCCGTTCGTTCGCGGAGGTGGAGGCCGCCGGCTGGTCGTTGGAGTCGCCGGACTCGTCGCCGGTGCCCCCGCCGGCGATCGCGCTGATGACGCCCCCCACGACGAACAGTCCGATGACACCCGCGCAGCCCAGACCGATGATCTTTCCGGTGCTGGACTTCTTCGGCGGCAGCGGCTGGAACGGCGGGCCGTTGTGACCGGGCGGAGTCGGGGCGCGCCCCAGCCGGGCTGCTGCGGGTTCGGCTGCTGCGGGTACTGCTGACTCACGGGGCCCCCTGGGGTGTCCACTTGCGGTGTCTATGACGTGCAGGTGGGTGACCGGTGAGGTAGCCGCGTGGTTGTCGCAGGTCGGTGGGATTCACCCGAGAGTGGTCGATTCCGGCAACGTGTACGCATCTCTCGAACGCCAGAGCTACCCGTGGACGGTCCGCCCTCCCCGTGCCTAGGCCGGACCGGACGCCACGCACCCGGTGAGCCGCACCTGCCCCGCGAGACGCCGGCGGGCCGATGATCCGACGCCTGTCCGGAAGCGGCCGGTGTTCAATGGCGGGATGACCGATGTCCAGGAGCCGTACGCCGGCCCGCCCGCCCCCGTGCTCGACGGCCACGGCATCAGTCTGCGGGTCTGGGACCCCGAGTCCGCCGTCGATGTCGACGCGTGGCTGCGCGGGCATGTCGACCCCGAGTTCCTGCGCTGGAACACCCCGCTGCGGGACATCACGGACACCGCCGGTGCGCGGGAGTCGCTGCGGGCCAGGGCGGCGGCCATGGCGGCGGGGACCGCCGTGACCTTCTGCGTCACGGACGCGGCGGACGGGACGATCCTCGGGCAGATCGGCCTGAACGCCGTCGACCACGTCCAGAGTTCCGCCGGTGTCGGCTACTGGGTGCTGCCCGAGGCGCGCGGCCGAGGCGTGGCCGCCCGGTCCCTGCGGCTGGCCACGAACTGGTTCTTCACCGAAATCGGTCTCCACCGCCTGAAGTTGGGCCACGCCGTCGGCCACGACGCGTCCTGCCGGATCGCCGAGCGCTGCGGGTTCCGCTACGAGGGAACCCAGCGCGGCGCGATGTGGGAGGCCGGCCGCCGGGACGCCTGGCGCGACGTCCACTGCCACGCCCGCCTCGCGACGGACCCCGACCCGGCCGGGCCCGGGTGACCTGGTGGGCTCCGCGATCCATCCCTTGTTCTTCGCAGGGAATCCTGGCCTTCAGGCCGGGCGGGAATGCGATTCTCGGTCTGGAGGCGCGAAGCGCCGGAGATCGCTACGCCTGTGTGGTGACGGTCATGCCGGGCGCTTCTGGTGCTCGATGTAGTCCTTGATGATGCTCAGCGGTGCGCCGCCGCAGGACCCCGCGAAATACGACGGGGACCAGAACACCGAGCGTGCGGGAGGTCGGCCCACAGGACGTGTTCCAGCTCGTGCAGACCGACGAGGAACCAGAAGGCCGCGAGCGAGCGACACCGGGATTCCGATGAGAGCACGAGGGCGAGTGCTGTCAGATAGCCGGGGGGCCCGCAATATGTCCCGCACCCGGTCCGCCTCCCCGGGCTGCTTTCCGTCGACGGACGGATCGGGGGCTCGGTTCCTCCATCGGATTCCGTCTGCTTCCGCTGGCTCCGTTGCTTTCCCTCCGCCGACTTTCTCGCGGATGCACGAGATACGCCAACGCTGGTTGCACATGCCGGTTCACTGGTCCGGCTGTATGAATGAGGTAGCACATCCGTGATCGGAGGGAACGATGGACGACTATCCGCTTCTCAACCTGTTCTGGACGATGCTGTGGCTATTCCTTTGGGTCATGTGGTTCTTCCTGCTGTTCAAGGTCGTCACGGACATCTTCCGGGACCACTCGCTCAGTGGCTGGGCCAAAGCGGGATGGCTCGTGTTCGTGCTCGTCCTGCCCTACCTCGGAGTCCTCGTGTATCTCGGTGTCCGCGGTAGGAGCATGGCCGAAAGGGACGTGAAGCAGGCCCGGGAGCAGGAGGAGGCCGTCCGTCAGTACATCCAGAGGACGGCGGGATCCGGGAGCGGTTCGGTGGACGAGTTGCACAAGCTCTCCACGCTCCGGGACAAGGGTGACCTTTCCCAGGAGGAATTCGAGAAAGCCAAGACCAAGCTGCTGGCCTAGGAATTCCCGTGACGGAGAGGCAGTCCATGGCTCAGACCGGCGCAGACCACAAGGCGCACACGCCGTTCCTGTCCCGCCCCGGTGTTCGTCGCCTCGCACCGTTCGTCCTGATCAGCGCGATCGCCCTGGTCTTCATCTTCGAGAACCGCAAGAGCGTCGAGATCCGCCTGCTCATCCCCGTCGTGCACATGCCGATGTGGGGTGCCCTTCTGATCGCCTGGGCCCTCGGCGTTCTCGCCTGCGCACTCACCGTGCGCCGCCGGTCGAACCGGCACTCACGACGACCGGACGGCAGGACGGATCTCAGAAAATGATCTCGGCTCCCGTCCACTGAAACCATGCCTCACGGCCACAGCAACTCCTGCGTCCAGCCCTCCTCCCGCCGCCGGTAGGCCACCCGCACGTGCCGCCGCCGTGCGTCACCCTGGAAGAACTCCACCTCGTGCGGGCGGAGTCGGTACAGAGTCCAGGTCGGGGACTCGGCGGCCGGGTTCGAGCCGGCTTCGTCCCAGGCGGCGGACGACGCGGTCGCCAGGGTCTCCAGTGAGGGCAGGGTCTCGCTCTGGTGTCCGGTGAGCGCGGCGGCGAGTGCTCCCGTCGAGCGGGCGTGCAGATCGGCCCGGGCCTCGGACGCGGGGGCGACGGCCACCGGGCCGCGCAGGCGGACCTGGCGGCCCAGTGCGGGCCAGTAGAAGGTGAGCGCCGCGAACGGGCGGGCGGCGAGCTGGCGGCCCTTGCGGCTGGTCGCGTGGGTCGCGAAGGACCAGCCGTCCGCGTCGGCGCCGTGCAGCATGACGATCCGTGCGTCGGGCAGGCCGGCGTCGTCCGCCGTCGACAGGGTCGTGGTGTGCGGCTCGCGCTCGCCCGCCGCGACCGCCTCGGCGAACCAGGACGTGAACAGTGCCAGCGGCTCGGCGGGAGCCGCCACCGGGTCGAAGGGCGGCAGCTCGGTCACCTCCGGGTCCCACACCCGCAGCGACCTCAGCAGCTCGTGAAGATCCGTTCCCATGCTCCGAGTATCGGTCAGGGCAGCGCCCGGTACGCGGCCGGAGGGCCCACCGGCTCGGGCCGCTCCATCCCGCACCGGTCCCTGTGGACCGCCGGCATCGCCCGTGGCCCCGCCTCGTCGTGGAAGACGAGCCTTCGCCAGGGCTCGTACGGGTGGCGTACCGGCGTCGCCGCCCGGGAAGCGGCGAGGCGAGTCCGTCGTATCGCCGCAGGCCCCACGGGTACCGGTGCCGCTCGCCCGCCGGCACGCGACGTGCTCCGCCTCGCTCCACGTCGCGCCGTGACCTAGGACGTCCCCAGCACCACCGTCCCCGACGAGCAGAACCACCCGCCCGTCCCCGAGGCCACCCCCAGCCGGGGCAGACCCCCGTCGCGGCGGCGTACCTGCCGGGCGCCCGCCTCGCCACGCAGTTGCCGTACCGCCTCCACCAGGAGGAACAGGCCTCGCATGCCGGGGTGTTGGGAGGACAGGCCGCCGCCGTCCGTGTTGACCGGGAGGTCGCCGCCGTCGACCCGGAGGCGGCCCTTCTCGACGTACGCCCCGCCCTCGCCCTTGGCGCAGAAGCCGAGGTCCTCCAGCGTCACCAGGGTCATGTAGGTGAACGCGTCGTAGATCTGCGCGAAGTCCATCTCGGCCGGCGTCACCCCCGCCCGACCGAAGGCGAGTCTGCCGCTGACCGCCGCCGGGGTGACCGTGAAGTCGTCCCACTCCGTCATGCTCGCGTGGGAGACGTGCTCGCCGGTGCCGAGGATCCACACCGGGGCGGTACGGCAGTCCGGGACGTACTCCTCGGCCGCCAGCAGGACCGCCGCGCCGCCGTCGGAGCGGACGCAGCAGTGCAGTTTCGTGAACGGGTCGGCGATCATCGGGCCGGACAGGACCTCGTCGACCGTCAGCGGGGTGCGGAACATGGCGTCCGGGTTCAGGGCCGCGTTGGCCCGTGCCTGGACCGCGACCTCCGCCAGCTGCTCGATGGCCGTCCCGTGTTCGATCATGTGGCGGCGGGCCGCCATCGCGTACTTGGCGATCAGGGTGTGGCCGTAGGGCACCTCGAACTGGAGCGGACCCCGTGCGCCGAACGCGTACGTGCCCGTGCGGCGGCCCGCCCGCACATCCGCGCGGGCGGTCGAGCCGTACGCCAGCAGCACCGCGTTCGCGTGACCCGCCCCGATCGCGTCCGCAGCGTGCGCCGCCATCACCTCCCAGGTCGAGCCGCCGACCGAGGTGGAGTCCACCCAGGTGGGGCGCAGGCCCAGGTAGTCGGCGACCTCGACCGGTGCGAGCGTGCCGAGCCCGGCCGAGGCGAAGCCGTCGATCCGCGAGCGGTCGAGACCCGCGTCGGCGAGCGCGCGGCGGGACGCCTGGGCGTGCAGCGCGTACGGCGTCGCGTCGTCCACCCGGCCGCAGTCGGACAGTGCCACGCCGACCACGGCCACCTTCCGTCTCCCCACCGTCATGAATCTGACGGTACATCAGACACGGCGGACGGCGGCAGGTGTCGGATGTCTGGGAATCCCGGCCGTGCCCGCCTAATATGACGCGCCGTCAGATACCGAGGGGAGTTCCGTCCATGGACCCCAGCTTCACCGCCGAACAGGACGAGATCCGCCGCACGCTGCGCGAACTGCTCCACAAGCGCTCCGGTCCGCACGAACTGCGCGCCGCCCTCGACACCCCCGCTGGTCACGACCCCGCCCTGTGGACCGCCCTCGCCGACCACCTCGGCCTGCCGGGCCTCGCCCTCCCGGAGGCGTACGGCGGTGTCGGCTGCCCCGTCGCCGACCTCGCCCTGGCCTGCGAGGAGACCGGACGGACCCTCGCCCCCTCCCCGCTCCTCGCCACCTCCGTCCTCGCCGCGCCCCTGATCCTCGCCCTCGGCACCGAGGCCCAGCGCACCGCGCTCCTCCCGCGGATCGCCGCCGGCACTCTCACCGCCACCTTCGCCGTGCCCGGCCCCGCCCTCACCACCGCCCTCGCCCTGACCTGCGGAAACGACGGCGACTGGGCCGGTGGCGGCCGGGCCGGAGGCATCCAGGCCCGGCGCGTCGCGGGCACCTGGCGGCTGTACGGCGAGGCGACCCAGGTCCTCGACGGCCACAGCGCCGGCCTGTTGCTCGTCGCCGCACACACCGGGGGATACGTCCGCTCCCGCACCCTCCTCTTCCTCGTCCCGGCGGAGAGCGAAGGGCTCGTCCGCGTACGGCAGACCGCGCTGGACGCCACCCGGCCGCTGGGCCACGTCCAACTGCGCGATGTGCGGGCAGAGTTGCTGGGAAGCGGTGACGAGCGGAGCGTCCCGGAGGATCTCGCCCTGCTCGGCGACCGGGCCGCCGCCGTCCTGGCCTGCGAAGCCGTCGGCGCCGCCGACCGCGCGCTGGAGCGGACCGTGGAGTACGTCGGGCAGCGGGAGCAGTTCGGGCGGGTGATCGGCTCCTTCCAGGCCGTCCAGCACCGGCTCGCCGACGTCTACGTCCGGCTCCAGGCGGCCCGCTCCGCCGCCTACTACGCCGCCTGGGCGACCGGCCGGGACGAACGCGTCGGTGCCCTCGCCCTCGCCCAGGCGCTGGAGGCCCTGCGCACGGCAGCCGCGGAGGCGATCCAGCTCCACGGCGGCATCGGTTTCACCTGGGAGCACGAGGCCCACCTGTACTTCAAGCGTGCCGCCGGCGACGAGTTGCTGTTCGGACCCGCGCACCGGTTGCGCGCCCACGCGGCCGACCGGGCCCGCCTCTTCACCCGTAGGGAGGTGATGGTGTGACCCGCTTCCGGAGCAGCCGGGGAACCCCGCGTCCCCGCCCCGGCGTCCGCCTCGTCCAGAAGGTCTCCGCCACCCCCGCCTTCGCCAGGGCCGCCCCGCACCTCGTCCCCGCCCTCGACCGGGCCGTCCACCGCCTCACCGGGGGAAAGGTACTGCTCAGCGCCCGGTTGCTGCCCGGGCTCGTCCTCACCGCGACCGGAGCCCGCAGCGGGCGGGCCCGGCGTACGCCGCTCGCCTGCATGCCCGAGGAGGGGGGCCGCGGCTGGATCCTGATCGGCTCGAACTTCGGGCGTCCGGGTCATCCGGCGTGGACCGCCAACCTGCTCGCCCATCCGGACGCCGAGGTCAGCTTCGAGGGCGTCGACATCCCGGTGACGGCCCGGCTGCTCACCGGGGAGGAGCGCGCGGCGGCCTGGAAGGCGGCACTGGCCTTCTGGCCGCCGTACGCGGCGTATCAGGCCCGGGTGGAGCGGGAGATCCGCCTCTTCCGGCTCAGCCGCCGAGAGCCAGCCGCTGGACCAGCAGGAACGCCCCGATCCCCAGCATCGCCGCCCCCGACGTCCGGGTGACCGCGCGGGCCGCCGCCGGGCGGGCGCCCAGCAGCCGGCGGGCCAGGACGCCCACCGTCGCGTAGACGGCGGCACAGCACGCCATGTGCAGCATCCCGAGGGTGACGGTCTGCGCCGGGACCGGCAGGCGCGCGTCCCGGGTGACGAGGAACTGGGGCAGGACGGAGAGGTAGAGCAGCAGGCCCTTGGGGTTCAGGCCGCTGATCGTGGCGCCCCGCAGAAAGACCCGCCACCGGTCGTGCTCCGCCGCTTCCCCCGCCTGCGGCACCCCCGGCCGGCGCAGCACGCTCCACCCCAGCCACACCAGATACGCCGCCCCCGCCACCGTCAGCGCGGTGAGCAGCTCCGGGGATCCCGCGACGAGGACCGCGAGGCCCGCCGCGGCCAGCGCCGTGTGCAGGGCGTATCCACTGACCAGGCCGGTCACGGCGACCCCACCGAGCGGCCGCGCAGTCCGGCGGCGATCACGTACGCCCAGTCGGCGCCCGGCACGCACACCAGCAGCAGGTCCACGGCGAGGAAGGAGATCAGGGTTGCGGAGTCCATGAGGGGACATTAGGCGCGATACGGGCGAAGGTGTTCCCGAAGTTTTCACGAAATGGTGCGCAACGGGGGAAGATCTACCCCATGGACGACGTGGACCGGAAGATTCTTGCCGAGTTGCAGCAGGACGGGCGGCTGACGGTGACCGAGCTGGCCGCGCGGGTGCGGCTGAGCGTCTCGCCCTGCCACCGGCGGCTGCGGGAGCTGGAGCGGTCCGGGGCGATCAGCGGCTACCGGGCGGTGGTGGAGCCGACCGCCGTCGGGCTGACCTTCGAGGCGCTGGTCTTCGTCTCGATGCGGCAGGAGGACCGGGACACGGTCGCCGAGTTCGAGCGGGCCGTCGGCGAGGTGGAGCACGTACTGGACGCCCAGCGCCTGTTCGGGGAGCCGGACTACCTGCTGCGGGTGGCCACCGCCGACCTCGCGGCCTTCCAGCGGCTGTACGACGAGCGGCTGGCGACGCTGCCGGGTGTGCAGCGGCTCACGTCGACGCTGGTGATGAAGCACGTGGTGCGCGACCGGCCCCTGCCGGGCTGACCCGCCCCGCGCGTGACCCTTCGCCGCTCCGGGCGCGTCTGTGAGCCGTCTCCTGGCACGTCTCCGAGCACGTCTGCGCGCCGTCTCCGAGCAGTCTTCTGGTACGTCGGCGAGCCGTCTCCTGGCACATCTCCAAGCACGTCTGCGCGCCGTCTCTGGCAAATCCCCGAGCCGTCCCCGAGCCGCCTCTCCGAGTCGAGCGCCCGCACAGCGCGGCAGGCGGCGGCCCATCCGGACGACCGGATGAACCACCGCCTGCCAGACAGGACGTGGGACGTAGCACGGGGGCGTGGGAACAAGGAGCGGCGCGGCTGCCGCGGGCTATTTCGTCGGCTTCCTGCCGGTGACGCCCAGGTGCACCAACAGGGCGACGTTGGGCTTGAGTTCAGCCTGCTTGACGCCCCACGCCGTGAAGCCCTTCTGGTGCGAGGCCACCGCCGCGAGCATCGCGACCAGCGAACCGGCGATCGCGCCCGGGTTCACGTCCTTGTCGACCTTGCCCTTGGACTGCAACTCGGCGACGGCGTCCGAGAGGGAGTTGTTCACCGTGTTCAGGATCTTCATACGGAGTTTGTAGAAACGCTTGTCGCCCTCGGCCGCGCCGAGGTCGACGACGCGGAGGATCGCGTCGTTCCTCTTCCAGAACTCCAGGAACCCGTCGACGAGTTCCTGCGCGGTCTGCCAGCCGGCCTTGCCGACCCAGGACCGCCCCTCCAGCAACTCGGTCAACCCGGCGCCCTCGGCGGCCATTTGCTCCGCGATCTCCAGGACGGCGCCCTCGACGTCCGGGAAGTACTGGTAGAAGGTCGCGGGCGAAGTGCCCGCCTTCCGGGCGACATCGATGACCTTGACGTCCCGGTAGGGAGAGGAGCTGAGCATCTCGCTGAGGCAGTCGAGCAACTTCTGCCGCGTCGCCTGCCCGCGCCGACCGGCCACGCGGCCGTCGACGGTACGCACTTGTCCTGTCATGCCGTCAGCTTACCGAGGGGTGATCGGAGCGCGATTCGGCCGACTGCAAATGGGGTGCGCGGGGGTCCGGAGGCGGGTGTGCCTGGTCTGCGGCTTGCGTGAACCGCCGTTAGTTTGGCTGTATGGCCGAAAACAGGGCATCGGTGTACGCAGAGGGCGTCCCCTGCTGGGTGGACGCGCAGCTCCCCGACGTGGACGCGGGCAAGCGGTTCTACGGGGAGCTGTTCGGGTGGGCCTTCGAGGAGGCGTACGGCTCCTCGGTGTGGGCCCGGCTGGACGGTGCGCCGGTCGCCGCCCTCGGCCGCAAGACGGACGGCCGGATGCCCACCGTGTGGACGGTTTCCTTCGCGACGCCGGACGCGGAGGCGACCGTACGCCGCATCCGGACGGCCGGCGGGCAGGTCGTCACGGCACCGACGCCGGTCGACGGGGCGGGTGTCGCGGCCCTCGCCGCCGACCCCGAGGGCGCGGTCTTCGGTCTGTGGCAGGCGGGCGGTCACCCCGGCTTCGGGGTGCGGCACAGACCCGGCGCGTTCGCCTGGGCGCAGCTGTACGCCCGTGACACCGAGACCGCCAACACCTTCTACGGCCACCTCTTCCACGAGGCCCTGTTCGGCCCGGACGCCGTGCCCGACTTCGGGCGGGCGCCGGTCTCGGACGTCTTCCCCGAGGTCATGCCGCCGCACTTCCTCGTCCACTTCGGCGTCGAGGACTGCGAGGCGAAGCTCGGCGCGGTGAGCCGGCTCGGGGGGCGGGTGCAGGCCGGCCCGTTCACCGCCTCCTACGGAACGGTGGCCGTCGTCACCGACAATCAGGGGGCGTCGTTCGCGCTGCTGCAGCGCTGAGCCGTCTCAGTCCGCGGTACGTATGGGGGCATGCGTGCGTGCATGGGCGCGGGGCGGGCGCATGGCCATGCTCCTGATTGCACATATATGAAATGAGACACCCTGATTGTTCCGGGGTTCGCAACCGGGCGCCCGGCCAGGAAGAATCAGGGTGCGTGCCGCCACGGCGGTGCGGTGGTGAGACGCTGCACGGGGTCGCGTACACATATGGGTGACGTGGCCCGTACGGGGAGGTGGCAGGCAAGTGGTGGATCAGCTGACGCAGCACGATCCGCGGCGGATCGGGCCGTTCGAGGTGCTGGGACGGCTGGGGGCCGGCGGCATGGGGCTGGTCTATCTCGCGCGTTCGGCCTCCGGCCGCCGCGTGGCGATCAAGACGGTCCGCACGGAACTGGCCGAGGACCAGCTGTTCCGGGTCCGCTTCACCCGCGAGGTGGAGGCGGCGCGGGCGGTCTCCGGCTTCTACACGGCCGCGGTCGTCGACGCCGATCCGCGCGCCGCCGTGCCGTGGCTGGCCACCGCCTACGTGCCCGCGCCCTCCCTCGAAGAGATAGTGAACGACTGCGGGCCGCTCCCGGCCCAGGCGGTGCGCTGGCTGGCGGCGGGCATCGCGGAGGCACTCCAGTCCATCCACGGTGCCGGTCTCGTCCACCGTGACCTGAAGCCCTCCAACGTCCTCGTCGTCGAGGACGGCCCCCGGGTGATCGACTTCGGCATCGCGTCCGGCGTGTCGAACACGCGTCTGACGATGACGAACGTCGCCGTCGGAACCCCCGCCTACATGTCCCCCGAGCAGGCCAAGGACTCGCGCAGCGTCACCGGCGCCAGCGACGTCTTCTCCCTCGGCTCGACCCTCGTCTTCGCGGCCACCGGACACCCCCCGTTCCACGGTGCCAACCCGGTCGAGACGGTCTTCATGCTGCTGCGCGAGGGCCCCGACCTGGCGGGCCTCCCGGACGAGCTGCGCCCGCTGATCGACTCCTGTATGCAGATGGAGGCCACCGGCCGGCCCAGCCCCGCCGACCTCCAGGCCCAACTGGCCCCGCACCTCTTCGCCGGCTCCGACGACAGCGGTACGGCGTCGGCGTGGCTGCCCGAGAAGGCTGTCGCCCTCATCGAGACGCGCCGCGGCGGCCGGCTGCCCGTCAAGTCGGCGGCACCCGCGAGCCCCGGCGCCGGTGGTGGCGTGGGCATGGCCCGGCCCGCCGTACCGCCGCCGCCCGCGCACGACCCGGTGGTACCCGCCCGTACGGCGCCGGCGCCCGTCGCGGTCGGCGCCCCCGACACCGGTCCCGTCCGGCTGGCCGGAGCGGCCGTGCCGATCGGGCCAGGCCCGCGGGTCGCCGACGTCCGCGCCACCGCCGCGGTCAAGGCGTCCCGTGCCCGAGCCCGGCCTGGTCGCCTCCTGGTCCCGGCCCCGCCCCGGCGTCAACGGCGCCGAGCCTGCCGCCACGGCCGCGCCCCCGGCCCCCGCGGAGACGCCGGCGGGCTGGCGCCCCTGGCGGTTCCGCATGTCCAACGACGTGTGGGGCACCCCGGCCGTCGCCGGAGACCTCGTCTACGTCACCTCCTTCGAGGTGCACGCCCTGGACGTGGCCACCGGCCGCCGCCGCTTCAAGACGCGTGACGTGGCCTGGTCGATGGCGGTCGCGGACGGCCGTGTGCACGCCTCCGACGGGCCCACCCTGTTCGCGCTGGACGCCCGCGAGGGCACCGACCTGTGGCGGCTGCCCACCGACTCCTGGGTGTACTGCCTCAAGGCCGAGCGGGGCACCGTCGTCACCGGCACCCGCGGGGGCGGCATCCAGGCGTGGGAAGCCTCCACCGGGCGGAAGCTGTGGGAGGTCACCGGCTGTCAGACCGACTTCGAGACCCCGGAGGCCGGCCCCGCCCTCCATGACGGCACCGTCTACGTCTGGCAGGACGCCCGCCTGCGCGCCCTCGACGCCCGTACCGGCGAGGAAAGATGGTCGTACCCCATCGGCGACTCCGCCTCCTGCAGCGGCGTCCCGGTCCGGGTGACCGCGGCCCCGGACGGCTACGTCTACGTCTCGGCCGGCACCCGTGTCCTCGCCGTCGACACGGCGAGCGGCAGGGTCCGCTGGCACTTCGAGGCCCCCGCGGTCTTCCTCTCCCCGCCCACCTTCGTCCCCGGCCCCGCGGTCACCGGCGGCGGCATCTACCTCGCCGACTACCTCGGCACGGTCTACGCCCTCGACGCCACCGACGGCCGCGACCGCTGGCGTATCGCCACCGAGGCCCGCTCCTCGATCGACCCGGTGCTGGTCGCCGCGGGCCACGTCCACGTCGGCAGCGGCAAGGGCCTCTACACCCTCGACGCCGTCACCGGCACCCCCAAGTGGCGCTTCCAGGCGGGCGGCGACATCGTCGGCTCCCCCGCGGTGGCCGAGGGCCGCATCCACTTCGGCTCCACCGACCACCTCCTCTACACCCTCAAGGCCGACGACGGCCGCCTGCGCTGGAAACTGGCGACCGGCGGCGAGATCACCGGCACCCCGGTGGTCCGCGACGGTGTCGTCTACGCCTGCAGCAAGGACCGCTGCGTCTACGCCCTGGACGCGGAGAAGGGCACGGGAACGGCGCGGACGGCGTAGGCCGTCGCTTCGCGGCCGGCCGGGTGTCGGGGCCGGCTGGGCGGTCTCAGACCAGGGCGACCGCGAACAGCGCGAACGCGAGCGTGATGACGCCCACGCGGACGTAGTGGTACACGTTCCAACGCCTCGCCTGCTGCTTCCAGTCCGCGGGAGCGCCCTCCGGCGACCAGGTCCTGGCGCGCGAGTTGATCGGCACCAGCAGCAGGACCGACATCACCACGCTCACCACGAGCAGCACGTCCCCCGCGACGACCGGCGAGACGCCGTCGCCGCCCCACGCCAGCGCGGCCCACGCCACGCCGAGGGCGAGCGAACTCATGTACCAGATCGGCATGATCCGGCCGAGCAGGCGGGCCCCGTCGCTGTGGGCGGCGAGTCTGGCGTCGTCCGGCAGCCGGTTGAAGATCGGTTCGACGAACGCCGCCACCGCGAACTCCACGCCCACCATCAGCCCGACCACGACGATCGTGATGACGGCCAGTGTGTCCTGCATGGTCCCTCCCCAGGGATTGCCCTAGCGGCGCTAGGTTCTGATTCGATGCTAGAGGAATCGCTGCTCGATTGTCTAGCGCCGCTAGCAAGAAGGGTTCGGTCCGTCCTCACGCCCTCCCGGACACCTGGCCCGGTCCTGTCGGCCTCAGCGCACCCGGAAGCCCTGGGCCCGACGCCCGGCGAAGAGTTCCGCCTGCTGCCCGGCGGGCAGGTTGCCCAGCGCGATGAGGTGCGGAGCCTGCGCGAACCCGGCGGCGCGGGAGGTCTCCTTCGCCGCCCACAGGGCCCGGACGGTCCCCTGGACGGCGGCGGTGGGATACCCGGCGACGACGGTCGCGCAGGCCACGGCCGCGTCAACCGCCCGTCCCGCCTCCGTGAGTTCGCAGACGAGGCCGATCTCGTGGGCCCGCCGGGCCGACATCCGCTCCGCCGTCCCCATCAGCATCATCCGTGCGACCTCCCCGTACGGCATGCGCTGCGCCATGAGCACCGACTCGTACGCGCTGACCATGCCGTACGTGGTGTGCGGGTCGAAGAAGACGGCCCCGGCGCCGGCGACGACGAACTCGCACTCCCCGAGCAGGTAGAAGGCGCCTCCGCAGGCCATCCCCTCGACGGCGGCGACGACGGGCTTCCACAGGTCGTTGGCCTTGGGCCCGACGGTGAGCAGCGGATCGTCCTGCATGTAGGGCGATCCGGGCTGCGGCACGACGGCGTCCCGGTCGATGCCCGTGCAGAACGCCCGCTCCCCGGCCCCGGCGAGGACGACGGCCCGCACGGCGTCGTCGAACCGCAACGCCCGCCACGTTTCGGAGAGATCGCGCGCGGTCGCGAGGTCGATGGCGTTGAGGCGTTCGGGCCGGTCGAGGGTGACGACGGCGACGCCGGTGTCCCGGTCGGTGGCGAGGCGCAGGCTCACGGGCGCTCCAGGACCCACTGGGGCAGGCCGCGCCCGTCGAACACCGCCCGCACGTGGGCGCCGATGCGGACCCGGTCGGCGGGGAGCGAGCCGAGCGGCGCGCCGGCCCCGGCGACCAGGTTCCCGACGAGCCGGATGCGGGGCGCGTCGTCCAGCTCCACGAGGACGACGTTGTACGGCGCCCGGGCGGCGTAGTCGGGCAGCAGGGGCGGGTGCGGGACGGCGTACGACCAGACGCGTCCGCGTCCCGAGGTGAGCCGCCACGTCGTGGCGAAGGACTGGCAGTGCGGGCAGCAGGGCCGGGGCGGGAAGCGGGGTTCGCGGCAGTCGGCGCAGGTCTGCACGCGGAGTTCGCCGAGGGCGGCGTACCGCCAGAAGGGGGCGCCGTCGGTGTCCACGACCGGTTCGAGCATCTCAACTCCTCAGCAGCAGCGCGGAGGTGGGGACTCCCTCTCCGGCGGTGACGAGACAGGTCGCGGCGCCCGGCACCTGGGCGGTGCCGGTGCCGCGCAGTTGCTTCACGCCCTCGGTGATGAGGTTGAAGCCGTGCACGTAGGCCTCGGAGAGCCCGCCGCCGCCGGTGTTGAGGGGCAGCCGGCCGCCGGTCTCCAGGGCGCCGCCCTCGGTGAAGGCGCCCCCCTCGCCCCGGCCGCAGAAGCCGTACCCCTCCAGGGAGAGGGGGATCAGGGGCGTGAACGCGTCGTAGATCTGCGCCACGTCGACGTCCTGCGGGGTGAAGTCGGCGTGTTTCCACAGGTGTCGGGCGGCGGTCCAGGCGGGGCCGGTGAGCGGGTCGTCGGTCCAGTAGTTGACCATGCCGTGGTGCTGGGCGGGCAGGCCCTGGGCGGCGGAGTGGACGTAGACGGGCCGCTGGGCGCAGTCGCGGGCGCGCTCACGGCTGACGACCACGCAGGCCAGCGCGCCGTCCGTCTCCAGGCAGTTGTCGTAGAGGCAGAGGGGCTCGCTGATCCAGCGGGAGGTCATGTAGGACTCGCGGGTCAGGGGGCGGTCGTACATGACGGCGGCCGGGTTCTGGTTGGCCCGGTTGCGGCAGGCGAGGGCGACGGCGAAGAGGTGGTCGCGGGTGACGCCGTACTCGTGCATATAGCGGCGGGCGAGCAGCGCGATCTCGTCGACGGGCCGGAGGAGGCCGAAGGGCCGGGTCCACTGGGCCGGAGTGGGGAGCTGGACGGCGGTGTTCGTCCACGGGCGGGGCCCGCTGCCCCGCTTGCGCGACCGCCAGGCGACTCCGACGGTCGCCTGACCGGTGGCGATGGCGGTGGCGAGGTGGGCGACGGTGGCGCAGGACCCGCCGCCGCCGTACGGGACGCGGCCGAAGTAGGTCAGGTCGCCGAAGCCGACGGCCTTCGCCAGCTCGACCTCGTCCGTGTCCTCCATCGTGTAGGAGGCGAGGGCGTCGACCTCGCCGGGTGCGATCCCGGCGTCGTCGAGCGCGGCGACGACGGCACGGCAGGCGAGGGTCTTCTCGTCCTCGGGGAGGTGCTTGGCGAAGGACGTCTGCCCTATGCCGACGATGGCGGTGGCGTCCTTGAGACCGGCCACGGTGGTCACCTCCACAAGGGGGCGAGTGAGCTGACAGGGTGTCAGGTTACAGCTAATCTGACGGTCAGTCAGCTCATGGGGCGTGGGAGGTCGTCATGCGCGGTGAGGGTGCCGGGGAGTGGGGGACGATCCCGGAGCTGGTCCGGTGGGCGGCACACCGGTACGCGGACGTCGAGGCGGTGGTGGAGGGCCGCACCCGCGTCTCGTACGGCGAACTCGGCGCCCGCGTCGAGCGGTCGGCCGCCGCCTGCCTCGCGCTCGGCGTCCGGGCCGGTGACCGGGTCGCGATCTGGGCGCCGAACTCGCTGGAGTGGATGGTCGCCGCGCTCGGCGCGGTGTCGGCCGGGGCGGTGCTGGTGCCCCTGAACACCCGCTTCAAGGGCGGCGAGGCGGCTGACGTCCTGGCCCGCAGCCGCGCGCGACTCCTCTTCGTCACCGGCACGTTCCTCGGCACCTCGTACGTCGCCTCGCTGCGGCGGGCGGCGGGCGAGGGGCCGGGGGAGGGGCCGCTGCCCGGACTGCCCGCGCTGGAGACGGTGGTGGTCCTCTCGGAGGACGCGCCGACCGGCTTCTGCACCTGGAAGGGCTTCCTGGCGAGCGGGGAGGACGTGAGCGCGGCGGAGGTGCGGGCGTGGTCGGCCGGGATCTCCGGCGCGTCGCCGTCGGACATCGTCTTCACCTCGGGGACGACCGGCCGCCCCAAGGGCGCGGTCATCACCCACGCGCAGACGCTGCGGGCGTACGACATCTGGTGCGAGCTGGCCGGCCTGCGCCTCGGTGACCGCTACCTGATCGTGAACCCCTTCTTCCACACCTTCGGCTACAAGGCGGGCGTCATCGCCTGCCTCATGCGGGGCGCGACGATGATCCCGCAGCCGGTGTTCACCGTGGACACCGTGCTGGCGAACGTGGCCTCCGAGCAGGTCTCCGTGCTGCCCGGCCCGCCGACCCTGCACCAGGCGCTGCTCGACCACCCGGCGCGGGACGCCTACGACCTCCGCGCGCTGCGGCTCGTGGTGACGGGCGCGGCGGTCGTGCCGTTGCGGCTGGTGGAGCGGCTGCGCGGCGAGCTGGGCGTGGGCACGGTGCTCACCGCCTACGGCCTGTCCGAGGCGAGCGGCATCGTCACGATGTGCCGCCGAGGAGACGAGCCGTCGGTCATCGCGTCGACGTCCGGCCGGGCGATCCCCGGCACCGAGGTGCGGGTCGTCTCGGAGACGGGCGCCGAACGGGGTCCCGGCGAGCCCGGAGAGGTCCTGGTCCGCGGCTTCAACGTCATGCGCGGCTACTACGAGGACGAGCGGGGCACCGCCGAGGTGCTGACCCCGGACGGGTGGCTGCGCACCGGCGACGTGGGCGTCCTGGACGACGCCGGCAACCTCCGCATCACCGACCGCCTCAAGGACATGTTCATCGTCGGCGGCTTCAACGCCTATCCGGCCGAGATAGAGCAGCTCCTCGGCCTGCACCCGGACGTGGCCGACGTCGCGGTCGTCGGCATCCCGGACACGCGACTGGGCGAGGTCGGCAAGGCGTACGTGGTGCGCCGCCAGGGTTCCGTGCTCACCGGCGACGACCTGATCGCGTGGTCCCGGCGCGAGATGGCCAACTACAAGGTGCCGCGAGCGGTCGAGTTCATGGCCGAACTGCCGCGCAACGCGAGCGGCAAGGTGGTGAAGGGGGAGCTGCGCTCGCGGTCGCGTTGACGAGGGCCGCACGGCCGGTGCGGGGCGCCCGCCGGGAGCGCCCCGCCGGTGTGCTCAGCCGAAGGCGCGGACGGCCTGGTAGTAGGTCCAGGCCGTGCTGTTGCACGTCGTCCTGGTGGCGCCGCTGTAGTTGTTGCACACGCGCTTGAGGTCTTCGTAGAAGGCGCTGTCGATCCGGGACTTGTTGGCGTCGAAGGTGCCGATCGCCTTGTAGTTGCGGTAGCCGAAGTCGTGCCGGGCGCAGGACGTGGAGAAGGGGAAGCCGAGCGGGTTGTCCGGCGAGGAGGAGCAGTAGTCGGTCGTCCAGTTGAAGCCGTACGCGGACCAGGCGGACTGGTTCGAACGTGCGGCCGTCCACTGGCTGTAGCTCGACGCGCTGGTCTGCGTCCAGCTCGCGAGGACCTGGGGCTTGTCGGCGGGAGCGGCCTCGGCTGCGGCCGCGGTGGCGAACACGGCTCCGAGGGAGAGGGTCGAGGCGGCAAGAGTGGTGCCGAGTCTGCGGTGCATCCCACACCTCCATGAGGCTGTCGCCCGCCCATCGGGCAACAGGTTCATGTCAAAATGGTTGCCGCCCGCGAGGCCCGTTCACACCCCGTCAGCCCGAAGGATCTCTGAACTCTGGGCTGCGCCGGACGAGCGGAACGTTAAGCACCGCTTACGTCCTGCGAGTTGGCGGCCCGCCGGACGCACCTCGACCGCGGCGGCCCCCCTCCGCGCCGCCGCGTCGATCGGTCCCCGTGTGTGGTGAAGGTCTACTTGCCGTCGCCGTCCAGGTCCAGGGCGGGCGGGGCCGGCATGGCGTTGTTGAGGGTGGTGACGGCCTCGCCCGTGGCCGGCTCGCTCGGCATCGCGTTGTTCAGGGTGGTGATCGTCGCGTCCGTCGCAGGCGGCGTGGGCATCGCGTTGTTCTGCGGAGAGACGGGCGCGTCCTTCTTCTGGTCGGTCATGGGACTGAGTTCCTCTGCTGTGGTGACGAGTGAGGAACGCCCGTCCGGAGGCTCCCCCGAGTGCTGCCGGACGGGCGCTCGGAGCCGCACACTAACTGGTCGGCTCCTGGCCGAACCGTCTGCCCCCCGACGCGACGGTCCGACGCGTAAGACAGTGCCGGGTGCGGATAAACAAACGCTGAACGCCCAAGGCCGGCCGGGAAGAAGCGCGTCCGTCACCCTGCGGAGGCGCACGTCAGCAGCCCGCGCACGACGTCCGACTCGGGTGCGCCGCTCTGTTCGTAGAGGGTGAGCGCGTCCTGCCAGCACGCTCGCGCCCGGTCCACCTGCGCCAGCTCGGCCAGGGCACGTCCCAGGAGCGTCAGGACGTTCCCCCGCATCCGGTCACCGCCGATGCATCCCAGGGTGAGCGCCAGTTCGGCGTGCTGGGCCGCCTGCGCGGGGCGGCGCGCGGCGAGGTGCACTTGTGCGATACGGAAGTTGGTGACGCCCTCCCACAGCCGCTGCCGGTGTTCGTTGAAGATGCGCAGGGCATCGGAGAACTCCGTCAGTGCCTCGGCGTGCAGGCCGGCCTGGGTCAGCGCGACCCCCAGCGCGAAGTGGCTGTTGGCGAGCCGTACCGACCGGCCGATCTCGCTGTGCGCGGCGAGGCCGCGGCGGGCGATCTCGACGGCCTTGTCGGTGTTGCCCATTCCCAGGTACGCGCGTGAGAGATTGCCCAGGGCGGTGGCTTCGAAGGGCCGGTTGCCCGAGGCCCGCAGACCTTCGAGGGCCTGGTCGAAGAAGACCTTGCCGTCGCCGAAGCGGCTCTGGTGCAGGCATATGAGCCCGCGGTTGTTGGCCACCCAGCTGACGGCGGTGGCGTCGTGCGCGGCACTGGCGAGCGCCATGGCGACCTTGGCCTCGTCCTCCGCCTGCCGGATGCGGCCGGAGACCAGGAGCACATCGCTGAGGACCGTGCGCGCCCTGCCCTCCGCTCGCTCGTCACCCATGGCCCTGGTGGCGTCGCAGGTGGCCCGCGCCGCCGTCTCGTACTGGTGGGAGTTGGCTCCCGACTCGGTCAGGTCCTTGGCCGCCCACAGCAGGTCGACGGCCCGGCGGAGTCTCGCCGTGCCCGCCGCCTGCCGTACGCAGGCCAGCAGCGGCCCCGCCTCCGTGTACAGCCAGTCGAGGGCCGCCGCCCCTTCGGTGAAGCGCAGCCCCGGATAGCTGGTGGCCTCCAGGTCGTCGACCAGCCGGTCGCGGGGGTGCTCGATCGCGTACACCTGGGCCGTCGTGGCCAGATAGAAGTCCAGCAACCGCGACATCGCCGCCGCCCGCTCGCCCGGCGACGACTCGTCGCGTTCGGCGCATGCACGCGCGTAGAGGCGGACCAGGTCGTGGAAGCGGTAGCGGCCCGGTGCGGCGGACTCCAGGAGGGAGGTGTCGACCAGGGACTCCAGCAGGTCCTCGGTCTCCTCGGGCGCGAGATCGAGTACGGCCGCCGCCGCGGCGAGGGACATGTCGGGGCCGTCCGCCAGGCCGAGCAGGCGGAACGCGCGGGCCTGGGCCGGTTCCAGCTGGCCGTAGCCCAGCTCGAAGGTGGCCTTCACCGCGAGGTCACCGGCCTGGAGTTCGTCGAGGCGGCGGCGTTCGTCGGCGAGTTTGGCGGCGAGGACGGACACCGTCCAGGTGCGCCGGGAAGCCAGCCGGGACGCGGCGATACGGATCGCGAGCGGCAGGAAACCGCAGGCGGCGACGACGTCCAGCGCGGCCTTACGCTCCGAGGCGACCCGCTCCTCGCCGACGATCCTCGTGAAGAGCGCGAGCGCCTCCTCCGGCGACATCACGTCCAGGTCGACGAGGTGGGCCCCGGCCAGGTCCACCATCCGCACGCGGGAGGTGACGAGGGCCGCGCAGCCCTCCGTGCCGGGCAGCAGCGGACGTACCTGCGCGGCGTCCTTGGCGTTGTCCAGCAGGACCAGCACGCGCCGGCCGTCGAGCATCGAGCGGTACAGCGCCGCCCGTTCCTCCAGGGAGTCCGGGATCGCCGAGTCGGCGGTGCCGAGGGCGCGGAGGAAGGCGCCCAGGACCGTCTCGGGCTCGGCGGAGCGCGAGCCGGCGCCCTGGAGGTCGACGTAGAGCTGCCCGTCGGGGAAGGCGGGTCGGGCCCGGTGGGCGACGTGCACGGCGAGGGTCGTCTTGCCGACGCCACCGATGCCCGCCAGCGCCGACACGGCCATGACGCGGCCGCCGTCGCCGGACGCCCCGGCGAGCACCTCGCTCAGCTCGGTCACGAAGGAGGAACGGCCGGTGAAGTCGGGAACGGTGGCGGGGAGCTGCGCGGGCCGCACGGGGGCGGGGCTCGGCTCGGCCTGCTGTGCGGAGGGCTCCGCGAGGTCCGGGTCGGCCTGGAGGATGCGGCGCTGGAGTTCGCGCAGGCCAGGTCTTGGATCGACGCCCAGTTCCTCCGCGAGCAGCCGCCGCGTGTCGGCGTACACGGCGAGGGCCTCCGCCTGCCGGCCGCTGCGGTACAGCGCCAGCATCAGCAGTTCACGCAACCGCTCGCGCAGCGGGTACGCCGCCGTCAGCGCGGTCAGTTCGGAGACGGCCTCCGCGTGGCAGCCCTGCTCCAGGTCCATGTCGAGACGGGATTCGAGGAGGCCGAGCCGCCACTCCTCGAGCCGGACGCGCTGCGCCTCCGCGTAGGGGCCGGGTACGCCGGCCAGCGCCTCGCCGTCCCACAGGCCGAGGGCGCGGTTGAGCAGCTCCCGCGCCCGGCCCAGGGCACCGGCCCCCTTCGCCTTCTCCGCCTCGGCCGCCCAGTCCTGCGCCACCGCCAGGTCGAGGGCGCCCTCGCGGAGCCCGCGCACCGCGTATCCGCCGGACTCGCTCACCAGGACGCCCGGATCGAGGACCTTGCGCAGCCGGGAGGCGTACGTCCGTACCGCCGCCAGCGCCTGCGAGGGCGGCTCCTCGCCCCACAGCGCGTCGATCAGCTCGGCGGCGGTGGCCGTACGGCCCTCGCGGAGCAGGAGGGCGGCGAGCAGGGCGCGTTGCTGGGGGGAGCCGGTGGCCAGCGGCTGCTCGCCGCGGCGGGCTCGCACCGGGCCGAGCACGTCGAAGCGCAGCGTCACCGGCTCCCGGAGGGAGCCGGGACGCTTCTGCTCCGGCACGCGCGGTACACGGTCGTCCATCGGGCTCCCCCTACGGTCGTCTCTTTCGGATCACCCTGGGGCCGCGGGGCCCGGTGCGCACAGCTGCGGCGTCGTCGTGGTTCCCGACTCCACCACGCCCGGCTTCGCTCGCGCGGGGGACCCCCATCGCGTCGACGCCTCCTCCGCCTTGCAGTTGCACGCACCAGGCCCCGCTCACGGCGTGAGACAGGCACCGCGTCTCCGGGTCAGGCTGATCCGAAAGAAACGCCCGGGCATGATGACCAACTATGTCAGTTTGCCCTGTCCCTGCCCGGCCCGTCAGCCGTGCGAGACGCCGATCACAGAGCGGGACACGGGAGTCCACACGGTCGCCACACGCTCTGCGCACACGGGAGTCGACACGCTCGGCACACGGCTCCGCGCACGTTCGATCACAGTCGCTCACCCAAGGCGCCCGACACAGTTGCTGACGGACCGTCAGATCGGCGCTACCGTGCCCTCATGGAGACCCATGAGAGCTTTCCGCAGATCATCTCCGTCGACGACCACACGGTCGAACCCCCCACGGTCTGGCAGGACCGCCTGCCGAAGAAGTACCTGGACACCGGCCCCCGCACGGTCCGCGCCCCGCTGCGCGAGATGACCTTCCTCGGCGGACGCTTCAAGCCCGTCATGGGACAGCCCGGCGACGAGGGCCCGGTCGGCGACTGGTGGGTCTACGAGGACCTGCACCGGCCCCTGACCCGCCTCGACACCGCCGTCGGCTACGACCGCGACGAGATCAGACTGGAGGTGATCACCTACGAGCAGATGCGCCCCGGCTCCTACGACGTCCCCGCCCGCCTCGCCGACATGGACGTCAACCACGTCCAGTCCGCCGTCTGCTTCCCCACCTTCCCCCGCTTCTGCGGGCAGACCTTCACCGAGGCCGCCGACCACGAACTGGGCCTGCTCTGCGTGCGCGCCTACAACGACTGGATGGTGGAGGAGTGGTGCGGCCCCGCCGCCCACGGCCGGCTGATCCCCCTCACCCTCATCCCCCTCTGGGACGCCCGACTGGCCGCCGCCGAGGTCCGCCGCAACGCCGCCCGCGGCGTCCGCGCCGTCGCCTTCTCCGAGATACCCCCGCACCTCGGCCTGCCGTCCGTCCACACCGACGCCTGGGACCCCTTCCTCGCCGCCTGCGACGAGACGGGCACCGTCATCGCCATGCACATCGGTTCGTCGAGCCGCATGCCGTCCACCTCCACCGACGCCCCGCCCGCCGTCGGCTCCACCATCACCTTCGCCAACTGCTGCTTCTCGATGGTCGACTGGCTGATGAGCGGCAAGTTCGAGCGCTTTCCCAACCTCAAGATCATGTACGCGGAGGGCCAGATCGGCTGGATCCCCTACATCCTGGAGCGCGCCGACGTCGTCTGGGAGGAGAACCGCGGCTGGGGCGGCGTCGCCGACAAGGTCCACCGCCCGCCGTCCGAACTGTTCGCCGAGCACGTCCACGGCTGCTTCTTCGACGACGCCTTCGGGCTGCGCAACCTGGACTCCATCGGCGTGGGCAACGTGCTCTACGAGACGGACTACCCCCACTCCGACTCCACCTGGCCCAGGTCCCGCGAGGTCGGCGAGGCGCAGATGGGCCACCTGGACGCCGACGTCGTCGACCGGATCGTCCGCGGCAACGCCATCGACCTGCTCGGGCTGACGCCGGACGGCCTGTGGGCCGGTGGGACACGGTGACCGGCCTGGAGTACGGCATCCAGCTCCCCGTCCAGTCCCAGTCCACCCTGTACACCGAGCCCTGGGAGACCGGCGCGGGCCCGGCCGACCTGGTCGCCGTCGCCCGTGCCGCCGACCGCGCCGGGTTCGCGTACGTCGCCTGCTGCGACCACGTCGCCGTACCGCGCCGGCTCGCCGGGGCCATGAGCACGGTCTGGTACGACCCCGTCGCCACCCTCGCCCACCTCGCCGCCGTGACCGAACGCGTCCGACTGCTCAGCCACGTCGCCGTGGTGGGCCTGCGGCACCCTCTCCTCACCGCCAAGCAGTACGCCACCCTCGACCACCTCAGCGGCGGCCGGCTGATCCTCGGCGTCGGCGCCGGACACGTACCGGAGGAGTTCGAGGCGCTCGGCGTCGACTTCCGGCAGCGCGGCGCCCTCCTGGACGAGACGATCGACGCCCTGCGCGCCGCGCTCGGCCCCGAGGAGTTCCCCGAACACCACGGCAAGGCGTACGACTTCGAGGCACTGGGGCAGCGGCCACGACCGGCCCAGGCCCGGGTCCCCGTCTGGGTCGGCGGCTCGTCACCCGCGGCCGTACGCCGGGCCGCCCTCAGGGGCGACGGCTGGCTCCCCCAGGGCGACCCCAGGGACCGCCTCCCCGCACAGATCGACCGCCTCCGCCGACTCCGCGGCGACACCCCCCTCACCATCGGCGCCCTCACCGAACCCCTCTACGTCTCCACCCCCGCCTGGGACGTAGGCCGCCGCACCCTCCACGGCACCCCGGAGTCGATCGCCGAGTCACTCCGGGAGTACCGGGCGATGGGCGTCCACCAGATCCAGGTCCGCTTCCGCTCCCGCAGTCGTACCGAACTCACCGACCAGATGGCCGCCTTCGGGGAAGAGGTCGCGCCGATGCTGTGAGTGCGCCGGGGGACGGCACCCGCCGACGGGCCCTCCTCGCCCGTCCGCCGCCCTTCTTTGCTGACGCAGCGTCAGCTACCGTGCCGTCGCCACTTCCGAAGGAGGAGCGATGGGAAAGCTGGACGGACGTGTCGTCATCGTCACCGGTGCGGCGCGCGGGCAGGGGGAGCAGGAGGCGCGGCTCTTCGCCGAGGAGGGCGCGCGGGTCGTCGTGGCGGACGTGCTGGACGAGCGAGGGCATGCCCTAGCCGCCGAGTTGCGGGCCCTGTACGTCCATCTCGACGTGGGCGAGGAGGCCGACTGGGCCGATGCGGTGGCGGCGGCGAAGCGGGCGTACGGGCGGATCGACGGGCTGGTCAACAACGCGGGCATCCTGCGGTTCAACGCCCTTGTCGACACCCCGCTGGACGAGTTCATGCAGGTGGTGCGGGTCAACCAGGTCGGCTGCTTCCTCGGCGTGAAGACCGTCGCGCCGGAGCTGACGGACGGCGGCACCATCGTCAACACGGCCTCCTGCACCGGCCTGTCCGGCATGGCGGCCGTGGGGTCGTACGCCGCCACCAAGCACGCCGTCGTCGGGCTCACCCGGGTCGCCGCGCTGGAGCTGGCCCCGCGCGGCATCCGTGTCAACGCCGTGTGCCCCGGCGCGATCGACACGGCGATGTCCAACCCGGCCCACCTCGACCCGGACGCCGACACCGAGGAGACGTCGCGGGCCCTGGACGCGCTGTACCGCAAGCTGGTGCCGCTCGGCCGGGTGGGACGCCCGGAGGAGGTGGCCCGGCTCGCACTGTTCCTGTCCTGCGAGGACTCGTCGTACATCACCGGCCAGCCGTTCGTGATCGACGGGGGCTGGCTCGCCGGGGTCACCGTCATCTGACGATCCGTCAGCTATTGACGCCGCAGGCGGGCGGTGCCACAGTCAGCGATCTGACGCCACATCAGATACCTAGGGACCGGGGACGGTGAACCTCCTTGGAATTCGGACTCTTCGTACAGGGATACGTCGGCAAGCGGGCCGAGACCGACCCCCTCGCCGAGCACAAGGCACTGATGGAGGAGACCGAGTACGTCATCCAGGCGGACCGGTCCGGATTCAAGTACGCCTGGGCGTCCGAGCACCACTTCCTGGAGGAGTACTCGCACCTCTCCGCCAACGACGTCTTCCTCGGCTACCTGGCCCACGCCACCGAACGCATCCACCTCGGCTCCGGCATCTTCAACCCCCTGGCCCAGGTCAACCACCCGGTGAAGGTCGCCGAGAAGGTCGCCATGCTCGACCATCTCACTGGCAACCGCTTCGAGTTCGGCAGCGGACGCGGGGCCGGCTCCCACGAGATCCTCGGCTTCCTCCCCGGCATCACCGACATGAACCACACGAAGGAGATCTGGGAGGAGACGATCGCCGAGTTCCCCAAGATGTGGCTCCAGGACGAGTACGTCGGTTTCCAGGGCAAGCACTGGCAGCTCCCGCCCAGGAAGGTGCTGCCCAAGCCCTACGGCAGCAGCCACCCCGCGATGTGGTACGCCGCCGGCTCGCCGCCGTCGTACGCGATGGCCGCCCGCAAGGGGCTCGGGGTGCTCGGGTTCAGCATCCAGAAGGTCGCCGACATGGAGTGGGTGCTGGAGCAGTACAAGACGGCGATCGTGAACGCCGAGCCGATCGGTGACTTCGTCAACGACAACGTGATGGTGACCACGACGGCGATCTGCGCCCCGACGCACGACGAGGCGATCCGGATCGCGGTGAGCGGCGGACTGCACTACCTGCCGTCGCTGGTGTTCCGGTACCACGACACGTTCCCCCGTCCCGAGGGGTTCCCCGCCTGGCCCGAGACGCTGCCCGAGTACACCGCCGAGTTCGTCGAACTCCTCGTCGAGGAGGAGCTGTTGATCTGCGGCGACCCGGACGAGGTGCTGCGGCAGTGCAAGAGGTGGGAGCAGGCCGGAGCCGATCAGCTGAGCTTCGGACTGCCCGTCGGGGTGCCGAAGGAGGAGACGCTGCAGACGATCCGGCTGATCGGGGAGCACGTGATCCCGAAGATCGACACGGACCCCGTGCACCGGACCACTCGGTTCCGTCGGGCCGCCGCCTGAGCCCCACGGGCGTTCATCCCCGCTGATGCCGATGCCCTCGGAGTTGAGGAGGCACCCCCATGCTCGATCACGTCATCAAAGGCGCGACCGTCGTCGACGGGACGGGGGCGCCGGCCCGTATCGCCGACGTCGGTCTCCGGGACGGCCGTGTCGCCGCCGTAGGGAAGGTCACCGAGGCGGCGCGCACGGTCGAGGACGCCGCCGGGCTGGTCCTCACGCCCGGGTTCGTCGATCCGCACACGCACTACGACGCCCAGCTGTTCTGGGACCCCTACGCCACCCCGTCCCTGAACCACGGGGTGACCACCGTCGTCGCCGGGAACTGCGGCTTCACCCTCGCCCCGCTGAACCCCTCCCGCCCCGAGGACGCCGACTACACCCGGCGGATGATGTCCAAGGTGGAGGGGATGTCACTGGTGGCGCTGGAGGAGGGGGCGCCGTGGAGCTGGCATTCGTTCGGGGAGTATCTCGACGCCCTGGAGGGGCGGATCGCGGTCAACGCCGGATTCATGGTCGGCCATTGCGCGCTGCGGCGGTATGTGATGGGCCCGGACGCGGTCGGCGGGCAGCCGAGCGAGGAGCAGCTCGCACGGATCGTGGCGCTGCTCCACGAGGCGATGGACGCCGGCGCCTGGGGCTTCTCCACCACCCAGTCCGCCACCCACTCGGACGGTGACGGGCAGCCGGTCGCCTCCCGGCACGCGCGCCCGGCGGAGCTGCTGGCGCTGGCGAAGGCGGTCGGCGAGCACGAGGGCACGCAGATCGAGGCGATCGCCGCGGGCTGCCTGGACCAGTTCAGCGACGCCGAGATCGACCTGTTCGCGGAGCTGAGCGCGACGGCCGGACGCCCCCTGAACTGGAACGTCCTCACCATCGACGCGGCCGTCCCCGAGCGGGTGCCCAGACAGCTCGCGGCGAGCGAGCGGGCCCGGAAGGCGGGCGGCAGGGTGGTCGCCCTGACCATGCCGATCCTCACGCCGATGAACATGTCCCTGGGCACCTTCTGCGCCCTGAACCTGATCCCCGGCTGGGGCCCGGTCCTCGGCCTGCCGGTCCCGGAGCGCATCGCCCGACTGCGCGACCCCGAGGTCCGGGCGGAGCTGCTCAGGCGCGCGGACTCCAAGGAGGCGGGAGTCTTCCGGCGGCTGGCGAACTTCGGCCGGTACGTCATCGGCGACACCTACAGCGAGGCGAACCGCGGCCTGTCCGGCCGGGTCGTCAGGGACATCGCGGCCGAGCGCGGCCAGGACCCCTTCACCTGCCTGGTGGAGATCTGCGCGGCCGACGAGCTGCGTACGGTCCTGTGGCCCATGCCGCCGGACAACGACCCCGCGTCCTGGTCGCTGCGGGCCGAGACCTGGCAGCACGAGGACGTACTGCTCGGCGGCTCCGACGCCGGCGCGCACCTGGACCGCATGTGCGGGGCGCCGTACACCACCCGGTTCCTCGGGGACTGTCTGCGCGGCCGGAAACTCGTCGGCCTCGAGCAGGCGGTGAAGATGCTGACGGACGATCCGGCGCGGCTGTTCGGGCTGCGCGGGCGGGGCCGGATCGAGGAGGGCTGCCACGCCGACCTCGTCCTGTTCGACCCGGAGCGGATCGAGGCGGGCCCGGCCACCCTCGTGCACGACCTGCCCGGCGACAGTCCGCGGCTGGACTCCAAGGCGCTCGGCGTGCGGGCGGTGTGGGTCAACGGGGTGGCGGCGATCCGGGACGACGTGGTGACCGGTGCGGTACCGGGGAAGGGTGCTGCGTTCGGGGCGGGGACGACGCGGACGGTGGGCACCCGGTGAACCAGCGGCTGTTCGTCGGCGGCCGGTGGGCGGAGCCGGACGGGGGTCACTACGAGGTGACCGATCCGGCGACCGAGGAGCGGGTCGGGTGGGCGCCGGAGGCCTCGCGGGACCAGGTGCTGGCGGCCTGCGCCGCGGCCCGTGAGGCCTTCGGTCCGTGGTCGCGTACGGCACCCGGTGAGCGGGCGGCGGTGCTGGCGCGGGCGGCGGACGTCATCCGCGGCCACCTCGTGCCGTACGCCGAACTCGCGCGGGCGGAGACCGGCGCGACGACGGCGACCGCGCGGGCCATGCAGGTCGGCGTCGGCGCCGCCCGATTCCGGCGGTACGCGCGTGTGGAGCCCGCCGAGTGGGCGATCGAACCGCAGATCAACGAGGCCGGGCCGATGGGGCGGGCGGGCGTGATGGGCGCGCTGGCCGTCCGCCAGCCCGTCGGCGTCGTCGCCTGCGTCACGTCGTACAACAACCCGTGGGCGAACCCGGCGGGCAAGATCGCCCCGGCGCTCGCGATGGGCAACACGGTCGTGGTCAAGCCCGCCCCGCAGGACCCGCTGTCCGTCTACCGGATGGCGGAGGCGCTGGAGGCGGCCGGGGTGCGCGCGGGGTGGTGAACGTGGTCTCGGGCCGCTCGGTCGAGGTGGGCGAGACGGTGGTGGCCTCCCCGGACGTCGACATGGTGAGCTTCACCGGCTCCACGGCGGTCGGGCAGCGCATCGCCGAGGTGTGCGGCCGGTCGATGAAACGGCAGCTGATGGAACTCGGCGGGAAGGGCGCGGCCCTGGTCCTCGACGACGCCGACATCGGCTCGGCCGTGGCCGGCATCGGGACGACGTTCTCCTTCTACAGCGGCCAGATCTGCACCGCCCCGACCCGTGTACTGGCCCAACGGGGCGTCTACGAACGTCTGGTGGACGGCCTCACGGCGTACGCCCGCCGCCTGAAGGTGGGCGACCCGCGCGACCCGGAGACGGTGGTCGGCCCGTTGATCTCGGCGACCCACCGCGACCGGGTGGAGTCCTACGTCGAACTCGGCCGCAAGGAGGGCGCGGTGGTGACGGCCGGCGGCGAACGCCCGCCGCTGGAGCGGGGTTTCTACGTCCCGCCCACCCTCCTCGCCGACTGCACGAACGACATGCGGGTGGCCCGCGAGGAGATCTTCGGCCCGGTCGTCGTCGTCATCCCCTTCGACGACGAGGAGGAAGGCGTCACCCTGGCCAACGACAGCGACTACGGCCTCATCGACTACGTCTGGTCCGGCGACATCGCGAGAGCCTTCCGCCTGGCCCGACGCCTCCGGGCCGGAGGCGTCGGCATCAACACGGTCGGCCGCAACATGGAGGCCCCGTTCGGCGGCTTCAAGAGGAGCGGGGTGGGCCGCGACGTCGGCTCCTACGCGCTGCACGCGTACAGCGAGGTGCAGTCGATCGTGTGGCCGGGGTGAGATGCCTGCCCGGCCTCGGGCTTCGGTCTACAGGTCGAGCACGGCTCGAAGCCCGATCTCGACGGCCTCCATGACCCGCTCCTCCACCGGTCCCAGGTCCTCGGTGAACCGGGTGGCGGACAGGGTGCGGAACTCGCCCAGCACGATCGTGCCCGCCGAGGGCGTACCCACGGGGATGTCCACGAGCGTGGCCTCGCGAACCTGCTGCGGATAGATCAGCACGCAGGTGGCCGACTTGTGCTGATCGTTGAGGGCGTCGGACGAGATCACCAGAACATGCGCGGGTCCGCCGGCGAAGCGCAGTTCGTAGACGTGACCTCGCTTCACCGGCCGGCCACCCGTCCCCACCGTTCCAGCGTGGCCTCTTCGCTCTCGGCGGGCTCCGCGGCCGTTGTCCTGATGCCGGCCTCGGCACGCACCCGCGCGGACTTCGCCATCTCCTCGGCCAGCATCTCCCGGCGCAGTATGCGGGCCGTATAGGCGGAGGCATTGCCCTTGGCCTTCACGAAGGCCGCCACCTCGTCGGGCAGGCTCATCGTCATGTTGATCGTCATGCCGTCATCATACTGACCTTCATGGCGCATGTGGGCCGATCTTGCACAGGGCGGACTTTTTGATCACCCGTCCAGATCCACCCGCACCGTCAGCAGGTTCGTCCCCAGGGCCCGCACCGCCACGCTGTTGAACCGCGGCAGGCCGCGCAGGCGCGCCGCCGCGTCGTCGTCGGGCAGCAGACGCGCCGTCCCGGTGTGCCACCGCCCGCCGATCCGCACCCGCACGCGCGGATCGGCCTTGATGTTGCGCACGTACTGGGACAGCTCCCCGAACTCCGACACCAGCCAGAAGACGTCCCCGATACGCCGGCCCCCCACCGGCGTGTGCCGCGGCAGCCCGGACACCCGGCCGGTCGTCTCGATGACGGTCTGGAAGGGAAGGCGGCGCAGAAGCGGGTTCAAGCGGCGCTGGATCGCGGTGGTGACGCGGAAGCGGCGGTCGTCGAGGCGGGACATCGTCGGTGCGACTCCTTCAGGCAAGGGACTGCGACTGTCGCCGCCATGGTCTCGGATGCGCCGGCGGCGAAGACGGGTGGCCGCGGATCCGGACCGTGACCTGGAACCCGTGGTGGCGCTTCGAGCCGTGGCAGGCCAGGCGGAAGGCGATCCTGTCGGTCCTGCGGAACCTGGACCCCGACATCGTCGGCCGGCCCACCCGAAATCCGCTTGCGCGTTTTCGCCGGGCAGGTCAACGTCGCCCGATGACCTCGCGGAGCCCTCACGTCGACCACGAACTCGTCCAGGCCGCGGCGGACGTGGCCCGCACGCGCTGCCGCGGCGACAACCACACCATGGCGGCGGCCCGTGCCCGGGACGGCCGGATCCTCACCGCGGTGAACGCCTATCACTTCACCGGAGGTCCCTGCGCCGAGCTGGTCCTCATCGGCGCGGCGGCCGCCCAGGGCGTCTACGAACTGGACACCGTCGTCGCCGTGGGCGACCGCGACCGTGGAGTCGTTCCGCCGTGCGGCCGGTGCCGTCAGGTCATGCTCGACTACTTCCCGGCCCTCAAGGTCATCGTCGGCGAAGGCGACCGCATGCGCACGGTCCCCGTCACCGACCTGCTCCCGGAAAGCTACGTCTGGGCGGACCACCAACTCGACGCCGAGCAGGGCTGAACGTGGCGGCCCCTCACCCCGTCGCCTCCAGGAACACCGGGTTGGTGAACGCCGCCAGCGCCCCCGGCAGCGGGCCCGCCGCCTCGTGCCGTACCTCCGCCCGGACGTACGCCGCGTACGACGGCGTCGTACGCCACTCCACCACTCCCGTCCCCGACACCGGCAGGGGGCCGCTGGTGAAGAGGACGCCCTGGTCGGTCACGAAGCGGACCGTGCAGCGGGGAGCGCCGGTGATCTCCAGGCGGATGGTGACCGGGGTGTCCGGGCCGGTGCGCAGGCGTCCGCCGATGCCCGCGTGTTCGCCCCGGCCGCCCGTCGCCGTGAAGGAGAGGGACAGCGCGGACGACTCGGCGACGTACGAGCGGCCGGCGCGGATGCCGTCCTGGACGGCCTCGCGGGTCAGGTCCTCGGCCAGGACCACCGTCTGGGGCAGGCCCACCACGTCCGGGTCCCGGTGCGCGTCGCTGTTCCCCATCGCCGGGATCCAGGAACCCGAGCCCGAGCGCACGCCCGCCACCAGCATCGCGTCCCAGGCCGCCAGGGACACCTCGTCGTCGGCCGTGTAGGGGCCGTTCCACACCTCGACCGCGTCCGCCTCGCCGAAACCGAACTTCCAGTTGCAGCCGATACAGGTGGCGTGCGGGTGGGCCGGGACGACCAGGCCGCCCGCCTGGCGGATCCGGCGCGCGAAACGGCCGAAGCGGTTGTCGCGGGCCCGGTACCGCCAGTCCACGAAGGTCCCGGGATCGGTCCCCAGGGCGACCACGTGGCCGTTGCGGGTGGTGACCTCCTCGCCCAGCATGACCAGCAGGTCGTCCCCCGCCACGTCCGCCCAATGGGCGTGCCCGGCATGCGTGTTGTGCTCCGACGTGTTGATGAAGTCCAGCCCCGCCGCCCGTGCGAGGGCGCCGATCTCGGCCGGGGTGCGGCGGCCGTCCGAGTACCAGGAGTGGAGGTGGCAGTCGCCCCGGTACCAGGCCCGGCCCCGCCCCGCGGCCCGCTCCGGCGGGTACACCGGCCGGGAGGCCTCGGCCGCCTCGCCGTACGTCAGCGTGACCGTCAGCTCGTACGCCATCCCCTGCGGTGCCACCGTGTACGGGCCGAGGGCGATGTGCCAGGTGCCCTCGCGCACCGGCCCCGGCACATAGCCCGGCGTGGCCTCGTCGGCCCGGACGAAGAACTCCGTGCGGGCTCCCCCCGACCAGCCCCGGAAGCCCTTCCCGCCCAGTTCGGTACCGCGCTGGTCGAACAGGCCGATGTCGAGGGCGTTGCCGGGCGTCCCGGCGGGCACGGACGGCCGGTCGTAGGTGTAGGCGACCCTGAACTCCCGGACTCCCGGCGGGACTTCCACGGGCACGTACACGAAGTCGGGCGACCCGGTGGGCAGGGTGCCGCGGACGGTCCTGGTCTCCCGGGTCCCCGGTCCACGGCCGGCGGCCGCCGCGGAGCTCACGCTTCCCCAGGTGAGCGCGGTGGCGGCGCCCGTCACGAACAGGGCTCTGCGTGCGATTCCGTGATCGTTGGCGGCATCGATGACATCGTCGTCGTCACACATGGCCGCCACTGTCCCCGACGGGCGTGAACTCCCGTGAAAGCGGAGGGGATCGGTGGACGTCGGGATGTCCCGTACGCGAGACCTCGGAAACGCCACCCTTCCAAGCCGACCGGTCGGTATGGACAGGCGGCCCGTCTCCCGGTACAGATGAGGACGTCACGCGCGTCGACGAGCCGCACACCCAGAAGGCCCACACCCCGGAAGCCGCACAGCCCGGAAGCCGCACAGCCCGGAAGCCCCAGACCTCGGAAGCCACACGCCCAGAAGCCGCACAGCCCGGAAGCCACACCCCGGAAGCCCACACCCCGGAAGCCGCACCAGCCGCACAGCCCGAGCCGCCGCGTCGAAAGGCCGCCCCCATGCGCATCGCCGTCACCGTCTTCCTCACCGACGAGACGATCACCCCCACCCGCCTCGCCCGCGAGCTGGAGCAGCGCGGCTTCGCCGGGCTCTACCTGCCCGAGCACACGCACATCCCCGTAGAGCGCACCTCCCCGTACCCCGCGGGCGGCGACCTGCCCCGCGAGTACGGCCGTACCCTCGACCCCTTCGTCGCCCTGGGCCAGGCGGCTGCCGTGACGGAGGGCCTCGGCCTCGGCACCGGCATCACCCTCGTCGCCCAGCACGACCCGATCGACCTCGCCAAGCAGATCGCGACCGTGGACCACCTCTCCGGCGGACGCTTCACCTTCGGCCTCGGCTTCGGCTGGAACGTGGAAGAGGCCGCCGACCACGGGGTGGAGTGGCGCACCCGCCGCGACCTGGTCCGCGACCGGATGGCGTTGATGCGGGCCTTGTGGAGCGAGGAACCCACCGCGTACGAGGGCGAGTTCGGCGGCGTGCGGGCCAGCGACGCCCACCCCAAGCCCGTGCAGAAGCCCCGCGGCCCGGTCATCGGCCCCCGCACCCTCGTCGGCGGCGCCGCGGGGCCGAAGCTGTTCGCGCACATCTGTGAGTACGCCGACGGCTGGCTGCCCATCGGCGGGCGGGGCCTGTCCGAGTCGCTGCCCGTCCTGCGCGCGGCGTGGGCGGACGCGGGCCGCGACCTGGCGGCCCTCCAGATCGTGCCGTACGCCGTCCACCCGTCGCCGGGCAAGCTCGCGCACTACGCCGGACTGGGCATCGAGGAGGTCGTGGTGCAGCTGCCCCCGGCGGGGGAGGCGGACGTGCTCAGGGCCCTCGACGAGTACACCCCCTACCTGCCCGGCGCGGCGGACAACCGGTAGCACCGGGTGCCGACCGGGTATGAGCGGCGGTGCCCCCGGGCGGCGCGGTGACCCCGGGCATCGGTGGCACAGGACACCGGAGACCCAGGACACGGGTGACCCCGGACACCCGAGACCCAGGACACCGGTGACCCCGGACACCCGAGACCCAGGACACCGGTGACCCCGGACACGCCCTTCCGCCAGTGACAGCGTGCAACGCATGCCCCCCCCGGGACGATTCGGGCGCTCCCGTCGGTCCTGATCAGCGCGAACGTATGCTCACAGCATGACGACTTCCGCGATCTCCGGAACCGGCCCCACCGAGAACTCGCTGCGTCGCGCCCTCAAACGTGCCCGGGACGGCGTCGCCCTCGACGTCTCCGAGGCGGCGGTCCTGCTCCAGGCCCGGGGCGAACACCTCGTCGACCTGGCCGCGTCCGCCGCCCGGGTGCGGGACGCGGGCCTGGAGGCGGCCGGTCGCCCCGGCGTCATCACCTACTCCAAGAGCGTCTTCATCCCGCTGACCAGGCTGTGCCGGGACAAGTGCCACTACTGCACGTTCGTCACCGTCCCCGGCAAGCTGCGGCGTGCCGGGCACGGGATGTTCATGTCGCCGGACGAGGTGCTCGACATCGCCCGCAAGGGCGCGGCCCTCGGCTGCAAGGAAGCGCTGATCACCCTCGGTGACAAGCCCGAGGACCGCTGGCCGGAGGCGCGCGAATGGCTCGACGCGCACGGCTACGACGACACCATCGCCTACGTCCGGGCCGTCTCCATCCGCATCCTGGAGGAGACGGGCCTGCTCCCGCACCTCAATCCGGGCGTCATGACCTGGACGGACTTCCAGCGGCTCAAGCCGGTCGCCCCGTCGATGGGCATGATGCTGGAGACGACCGCGACCCGCCTGTGGTCCGAGCCCGGCGGCCCGCACTTCGGTTCCCCGGACAAGGAACCCGCCGTACGGCTGCGTGTCCTGGAGGACGCGGGCCGCTCGTCGGTCCCCTTCACCTCGGGGATCCTCATCGGCATCGGGGAGACGTACGAGGAGCGCGCGGAGTCGCTGTTCGCGCTCCGCAAGGTCTCCCGCGCCTACCACGGCATCCAGGAACTGATCATCCAGAACTTCCGCGCCAAGCCGGACACGGCGATGCGCGGCATGCCCGACGCCGAACTCGACGAGCTGGTCGCGACGGTGGCCGTCGCCCGCCACATCATGGGCCCCAGCGGCTGCCTCCAGGCCCCGCCCAACCTGGTCGACAGCGAGTACGAGCGGCTGATCGGCGCCGGTATCGACGACTGGGGCGGGGTGTCCCCCCTCACCATCGACCACGTCAACCCCGAACGCCCCTGGCCGCAGATCGACGAACTGGCGGAGCGGTCGGCCGCGGCCGGCTTCGAGATGCGCGAACGGCTCTGCGTGTACCCGGAGTTCGTCACCCGCGGCGAGCCCTGGCTGGACCCGCGCCTGCTGCCGCACGTGCGGGCGCTCGCCGACCCGGAGACGGGCCTGGCCCTGCCGGACGCGGTCGTCGAGGGCCACCCGTGGCAGGAACCCGAGGAGGCCTTCGAGGCCACCGGCCGTACGGATCTGCACCGGACCATCGACACCGACGGCCGTACGTCCGACCGCCGCGACGACTTCGACGAGGTGTACGGCGACTGGGGCGCCCTGCGGGAGGCCGCCGCCCCCGGCATGGTCCCGGAGCGCATCGACACGGACGTGCGGCAGGCGCTGGCGACGGCGGCCGACGACCCGACGAAGCTGACGGACGCCGAGGCGCTGGCCCTGCTGCACGCCGACGGGCCCGCGCTCGACGCCCTCTGCCGCGTCGCCGACGACGTCCGCAGGTCGGTGGTCGGCGCGACGTCACCTACATCGTCACGCGGAACATCAACTTCACCAACGTCTGCTACACCGGCTGCCGTTTCTGCGCCTTCGCGCAGCGCCGCACCGACGCCGACGCCTACACGCTCTCCCTCGACCAGGTGGCCGACCGGGCCCAACAGGCCTGGGAGGTGGGTGCGGTGGAGGTCTGCATGCAGGGCGGCATCCACCCGGACCTGCCCGGCACGGCGTACTTCGACATCGCGAAGGCGGTGAAGGAGCGGGTGCCCGGCATGCATGTCCACGCCTTCTCGCCGATGGAGGTCGTCAACGGCGCCACCCGCACCGGGATGTCCGTCCGCGAGTGGCTCACCGCCGCGAAGGAGGCCGGGCTCGACTCGATCCCCGGTACGGCGGCGGAGATCCTCGACGACGAGGTCCGCTGGGTCCTCACCAAGGGCAAGCTGCCGACGGCGACCTGGATCGAGGTCGTCACGACCGCCCACGAGCTGGGCATCCGCTCCTCGTCGACGATGATGTACGGCCATGTCGACCAGCCGCGGCACTGGCTCGGCCACCTGCGGACCCTCGCCGGGATCCAGCAACGGACGGGCGGTTTCACCGAGTTCGTGACCCTGCCCTTCATCCACACCAACGCGCCGGTGTACCTGGCGGGCATCGCGCGGCCCGGCCCGACCATGCGGGACAACCGCGCGGTCACGGCGATGGCGCGCCTCCTGCTCCACCCGCACATCCCCAACATCCAGACGAGCTGGGTGAAACTGGGCTCCGATGGCGCGGCCGAGATGCTCCGCTCGGGCGCCAACGACCTCGGCGGCACCCTGATGGAGGAGACGATCTCCCGCATGGCGGGCTCCTCCTACGGCTCCTACAAGTCGGTGAAGGACCTGATCGAGGTGGCCGAGGCGGCCGGCCGGCCGGCGAGGCCGCGCACCACCCTGTACGGCGAGGTCTCCGAGGAGCGGCAGCGGGCCGCGCGGGCGTCCGACGGCCACCTGCCGGAGCTGCTTCCGGTACTGGACTGACGGCGGGGAGACGGGGGGCCTCGCAGTACGATGATCGGGCTCCCGGTGTCGGGGGCCCGAGACTGAGGAGATGCGTGCCCGTGCCTGCCCGACGGCTTCCTTCGTGGGCCTGGGTCACCGGTCTGACGGCCGGCGCGATCGTCGTGGTCGGCGCTCTGACGGTGCAGGCCGAGAAGGGCCCGCACCCGACGGCGACGGCGGCCGGTGCGAAGCCGTCCGCTTCGGCCTCGGCGGACGCCAAGCCCTCGGCCTCCGTCTCCCCGACCCCCAGGGCCGTGCCCGTCCCCGACGGCTCGGGCTCGGGCCGCCGTATCGTCTACTCCCTCGGTCAGGACCGGGTCTGGCTGGTCGACGCCGACGACGAGGCCCGCCGCACCTTCACGGTCTGGCCGGGCACCGTGGACCCGGCCTCCGGCAGCTACATGGTGTCCCTCCGCAAGGACGCCACCACGGGATCCGACGGCGTGGAGATCGAGCACATCATCTACTTCTCCGCGAAGTCGGGCGTCAACATCGCCTTCTCCAACGCGGTCGACGGCTCCTCCCCGCCCCCCGCCTCCGGAGCCCCGACGGCGGCATCCGCATGCCGAAGGCGGACGGCGCGGCCCTGTGGGCGTTCGGCGCGACAGGAACGAACGTCAGGGTCGTCGAGTAGTCAGCAGTCAGCCCACCCGCTCACCCTCGGCCGGCAGGTACTGCGCGAGCAGCACGACCCCGCTGAACACGAACACCCGGGTCGCCGCGTCCAGCCCGTTCCAGTCCTGCGACTGCCACATCGCGAACCACTCCCCACCGATCGCGATGAAGCCGCCCCCGAACAGCAGCATCACCATCAGCAGCCCGTACGTCGACACCTGCCGGGCCCTGCCCGGATCCCGCCGCGCCCAGAACCACGTCCCGGCGATCAGCACCAGCGCGGCGACGGTCTCCCACGCGATGATCAGCACGTACGCGGCATCCTGCAGCCCTTCCCCGGTGACCGCCCGCCACATCAGATCGTCGTCCTTGAACGTCGTGTCCATGGCCAGAACATGCCGGACGAACTGCTGATTGGTCCCGAAGTCGGTGATGTTCCCGAAGGCCACCAACGCGGTGTAGAGCGCGACGGACGCGGTGAGGAGGGTGACGGTGACACGGACGGCGCGTGCGGCGGGGGTGGAGGTCATGGGGGTGTCCTTCCCCGCCAAGTCCGTCCAGCGCCACTCACATTGAGCCACAATCGCGGCGGGTCCCTCGCGGGACCTCCGTGCGTGCCCGTGGCCCGGGGACCTCGCGCCGCCGAGGGAGATCTCCCCCGGGGTGGGCGATAACTGACCACTCGTGACCACTCCGGTCACACCTCGCATACCGTTCCACACCCTGAGTCGACCATTGTCGGTCGATTACAGTGCTGGGCAGTCGTGTGAACGGACGGTGCCCGGGAGGTCCAGGTGGGTGCGACAGGTGGGGCCGTCTGGGGGCGTACCGAGCAACAGGACTTTCGCAGCCGGGTGCGGGGCACACTGCTCGGCTCGGCCGTGGGGGACGCCCTGGGGGCGGCCGTCGACCGGCTGGGACTGGAGGAGATACGGCAGGCGCACGGGCCCGAGGGGCTCGTGGACCTGGCCCCCGCCTACGGGCGGCGCGGTGCCGTCACGCATCTCACCCAGCTGACCCTGTTCAGCGTGGACGGGCTGATCCGCGCCCAGGTGCGGCGGGACACCGGTGCCTGGTATCCGCCGACCGATCTGCACCGGGCGTATCTGAGGTGGGCCGCCACCCAGCGCGACTGGGGGCCCGACCTGCGCCGCAAGGACGACGGCTGGCTGGCCCACGAGGAGTGGCTGTACGTGCGCCGCGACCCCGCCCGCTCCCTGCTCCTCGGCTTCGGCGACGACATCATGGGCACCCTCGACGCACCCAAGAGCCCCGGCGAGGCCGGCCCCGAGGCCACCGCCCGCTCGGCGCCCTTCGGGCTGCTCGTCGGCTGGGAGCCGCAGCTGGTGGCACAACTCGCCGTGGAGTGCGCGGCGCAGAGCCACGGCCACCCCGGCGGATACCTCACGGCGGGCGCGTACGCGGTCACCGTGCACGCGCTGGCCCGCGGCGACAGCCTCGACGGCGCGGTGCAGCGGGCGCTCGCGCTGCTCTCGGCCCGGCCGGGACACGAGCCGGTGTCGGAGGCGTTGCGGCACGCGCTGGGTGCCGTACGGCAGGGGATGCCCGGCCCGGCACGGGTGGAGGAACTGGCCGGGGCGGGGACGGCCCCGGCCGTGCTGGCGGCGGCCGTCTACTGCGCCCTGGTCGCCGAGGACGTACGGCACGGTCTGCGCCTCGCCGTCAATCACGGCGCCCCCTCCGCCGCCACCGGCGCGCTGGCCGGGGGCCTGCTCGGGGCGCTGCACGGCGAGACGGCCCTCCCGCCGGCCTGGCTGGCCGAGCTGGAGGGCCGTCCCACGATCCTGGAACTGGCGGACGACTTCGCGATGGAGATGACCCAGGGTCCCGCCCTGCACACCCCGGCGGGCGCGTCCCCGGGCTGGCTCGCCCGGTACCCGCGAGGTGCCTAGTCCTTCACCGGCGTCCGCACCGAGTCCCGCGGCTCGGGGACCTCGGCCGCCGCCGACATCGCCCCGCCGCCCCCGTCCGTGTTGATCCGCTCGATGATCGCCAGCCGTTCCGGGGTGTCCTCCGGCTTCAGGAAGCCGATCAGGATGTAGAGGACGAGGGAGACCGCGAGCGGTATGGACACCTGGTACTGGAGCGGGACACCGCCGTCGACGTTCCAGTTGATCGGGTAGTTGACCAGCCAGAAGGCGAACAGGCCCATCGACCAGCTCACCAGCGCCGCCGTCGGACCCGAGCGGCGGAACGGCCGCAGCAGACCGAGCATCATCGGGATCGCCATCGGGCCCATCAGACCGGCCACCCACTTGATGACGACGGTGATGATGTCCTTGAACGCCGGCGAGTTGACCTGCGTGGCCGCCGCCATGGACAGACCGAGGAAGACGACGGTCGCGATGCGGGCCGCGATCAGCCCCGACCGGTCGCTCCAGGCCCGCGCCCGCGCCGAGATCACCGGCGCGCAGTCACGGGTGAAGACGGCGGCGATGGCGTTGGCGTCGGAGGAGCACATCGCCATCGTGTGGGAGAAGAACCCGACGATGACCAGGCCCAACAGGCCGTGCGGCAGGAGCTGTTCGGTCATCAGGCCGTAGGAGTCGGAACCGTCCGGCTTCTGCGACTCGACCAGCAGCGGGGACATCCACATCGGGTAGAACAGCACCAGCGGCCACACCAGCCACAGCACCGCCGACAACCGCGCGGACCGCTCGGCCTCCTTCGGCGTGGCGGTGGCCATGTATCGCTGGGCCTGGTTGAGCATGCCGCCGTTGTACTCGAACAGCTTGATGAAGAGGAACGCCAGCAGGAACACCGTGCCGTAAGGCCCCACCAGCGGCTTCTCATGGCCCTGGAGGGCCGGTTCGTCCCACGCGCCGAGGAAACCGATGTCACGGTCGGCGAGTTCCATCACCACGGCCACGAACATCGCGACGCCGGCGAGGAGCTGGATGACGAACTGCCCCAACTCGGTGAGCGCGTCGGCCCACAGCCCGCCGATGGTGCAGTAGACGGCCGTGATGGCGCCGGTGATGAGGATGCCCTGGTTCAGCGAGATGCCGGTGAACACGGACAACAGGGTGGCGATCGCCGCCCACTTGGCGCCCACGTCCACGATCTTCAGCAGCATCCCGGACCAGGCCAGCGCCTGCTGCGTCTTGAGGTCGTACCGGTTCTTCAGGTACTCCAGCGGGGAGGCCACGTGCAGCCGTGAGCGCAGCCGGTTGATCCGGGGCGCGAACAGCTTGGAGCCGATCGCGATGCCGATGGCGATCGGGAAGGACCAGGTGATGAAGGAGGTGACGCCGTACGTGTAGGCGATGCCGGCGTACCCGGTGAACATCACCGCGCTGTAGCCCGACATATGGTGCGAGATGCCCGACAGCCACCACGGCATCTTGCCGCCTGCCGTGAAGAAGTCGCTGACGTTGTCGACCCGTTTGTGGGACCAGACACCGATGGCGACCATCACGCCGAAATAGCCGATGAGCACGGCCCAGTCGAGACCGTTCATGTGCGTCCTCCCAGGGTTCAGCCCGGCGCTCATCGTGGGTGCTGGCGCGTGAACACGACAAGGCGGCGTAAGGTCAAGGGGAGGCAAAATCATTCGGTATGGTGGTCCTGGTTCATCTATATGAACTCATCGCATCAGCTCCCCGGCGTTGACCAGCAACGACTGCCCGGTGATCGCGCGCGCCCGGTCCGACGCCAGGAACACCGCGGCGTCCGCGACATCCCCGTCCGTGGCCAGCTCCGGCAACGCCATCCGCTCCGCGAGCCGCCCCAGCACGACCTCCTCCGCCACGTCCTCCGTCGCCGCCGTGAACCGCACGAACGCCTGCACCGGCGGCCCCCACATCCACCCCGGCAGCACGGTGTTCACCCGGATCCGGTGCGGCCCCAACTCCCGCGCCAGCGAGTACATCGCGCTGGTCAGCGCACCCTTCGACGCGGCGTACGCCGCCTGCCGCACCTGTGTCGGAGCCGCCACCGCCGACTGCGTCCCGATGAACACCACCGACCCGCCCCGCTCCTTCAGCCCGCCCAGACAGGCCCGCGTCATCCGCAGCGCGCCCAGCAGGTTCACGTCCAGCACCGACTGCCAGGTGGCGAAGTCCGCGTCCTCCAGCCCGCCGAAGTAGGAGTCCCAGGCCGCGACGTGCACCACCGCGTCGATCCTCCCGAACCGCTCCCTCGCCAGCCCCGCCAGTGCCGCGCACTGCCCCTCGTCCCTGATGTCCGTCGCCCGGTACGCCGTGTGCGTCCCGTCCGGATCGATCCCGGCCGCGCTCCTGGCGAGGTTCGCCCCGGTCCGCGCCCCCAGCACGGCGTTCCCCCCGTCCCGTACGACGGCCGCGGCGACCTGGTGACCGAGCCCGGCCCCGACCCCCGAGACGACGACGGTCCTGCCGACCAGCAGTGACATGACGACCCTCCCTGACCCTGGCGCATCAACTGACGGAGCGTCAGAGTATGGGCGACCCACCGGCGAAGGAGAAGAGGAAGGGCGAGCCCATGAGCGAGGAGCCCCGCAGCGACACTCACGGCACGAACCGCACCGACACCCGCACCGACACCCGCACCGACACCCACAGCGACACGTACGCCGAACTGGCCGCCGTCGGCCCCTACGGGGTGCACCCGGGCCACGCCCTGATCACCATGGTCGAACCGCACCCGGGCCACGAGTACGCCTACAACCGCTGGTACGAGGACGACCACTACTACGCCGGCGCCATGGCCATGCCCTGGATGTACGCCGGCCGCCGCTGGGTCGCCCCCCGCGACCTCCAGCTCCTGCGCCGCCCCGAGGAGTCCGCCGTCGCCCGGCCCGTCACGGCGGGCTGCTACCTCTCCACGTACTGGATCACCGACGGCCGCCACGACGACCACATGCGCTGGACGGTCGCCATCAACAAGCGCCTCAACCGGGACGCCCGCGTCTACCGGGACCGCACCCACGTCTTCACCGCGTTCCAGGACCACGAGACGACCGCGTACCGCGACGGCGCGGCGGGCCCCCGCGACTTCCACGCCCTGGACCACCCCTACGCCGGCCTCGTCCTCCAGGTCGTCGACGCCCCGGACCCGACGCGGCGCGCCGACCTCCTGGAGTGGCTGCGCACCCGCCACCTCCCCAAGCGCCTCGCCGGCTCCCCGGCCGCCCTCGTCACCGTCTTCCGCCCGACCCCCCTGCCCGGCGACCGCATGACGTACGTCCAGCAGGTCGAGGGCGTCGACACCCGCCTCACCCTGCTCTGGTTCCTGGAGACGGATCCCAGGGACTGCTGGGAGCGCCACTTCAGCGGCCTGGAGGAGGCGGTGGCGGAGACGGGCCTGGGCAGGGTGGAACTCCTGGCCCCGTTCATCCCGACGGTGCCGGGCACGGACCGGTACGTCGACCGGCTCCGGTGAGCTTCGGCGCGCCCCGGCCGGCTACTCCTTCAGCTCGTCCGGGCACGGAGTGCCCCGCGGCAGCTGGTACGGCGCCGCCAGCCGGTACGTCCCCGCCTCCGGCGCGAGCAGCACCGTCCACCGGTCGCCGTCCGCGTCCTCCTCCGTCTCGAAGAGACAGCCGTTGACGTTGTCGTACGTCTTCGGCTCCCCCTCGGCCCGGTCCTTGGACGCCTCCGTCTCCTGCGGCGGCTTCAGGCTCTTGCCCTCCGCGTCGACGACGCTGAGCCACGGCGAGTACGGGATCCGGATCAGGACCCGGCCCGCCTTGCGCACGTCGATCGTCATCTCGCCCTGCGCCGCCCGCTGCACGACCGCGTTCGGCTCGGCCAGCGGCGCCGGGGCGCTGACCCGGAACAACTGCCAGTTGGCGTCGCCCCAGATCTGCTCCAGATACGGCAGCCCCCGCTGCACCAGCTCCCGCTCGCGCTGCCCGCCGTCCCCGTCCGGCTCGTCCTTGGGCACGACCACGAAGTGCACGGCCCACCGCTTGAGCCACTCGCGGTAGTTCGCCGAGTTCAGGGTGTCGTCGTAGAAGAGGGGGTTGCGCTCCATGTCGGCCTGCCGGTTCCAGCCGCGGGCCAGGTTGACGTACGGCGCGAGCGCGGACGCCTCGCGGTGCGAGCGGGCCGGGACGACCTCCACCCGGCCCTTCTCCGCGCCGACCTCCTGCAACTCGTTGACCAGCGGCGCCAGCTCACGTGCCCAGGACGCCGCCGGGGTCGTCCGGTAGACGTCGTCGACCGACTTGTAGCCGATCCAGCCGACGAAGACCAGCGAGGACACCACGATCGCGTACCACTTGCGGCTGCGCGGCACCGCGAACGGCAGCGCGGCCATCAGCACCACGCCCGAGAACAGCATGGCGAGCCGGGTGATGTTGGACCCGATCTGCGAACTGATCAGCCACACCCCCAGCACCCCGAGGCCGTAGACCGCCGACGTGATCCGCACGGTCTTCCAGTCGTGCGGGACGAGCACGAAGACGAGCACCGAGAACAGCAGCGGCAGGGCCGTCGAACCGAACGACATCGGCTGGGTGCCGGAGAACGGGAACGCCCACGCGGACACCGCGACGACCGCGGTCGGGGCCAGCCCCAGCGCCCACGCGCCGGGCCGCCGCTTCTGGAGGAACAGCGCGACCGCGACCAGCCCCACGAAGAGGCCCGCCACCGGCGACCCCATCGTGGCGAGCGCGGCGAGCGGCGCCGCGCACAGTGCCTTCGCCCACCGCTTGTAGCGCCAGCGGTGCGGCCAGCAGAACACGACCGCGACCGCGCCGAGCGCGAACATGTTGCCGAGCCCGAACGTCACCCGGCCCGACGCCGCGTTGCACAGCAGCGCGAACACCCCCGCGAGCGCGGGCCACACCGGGTTCCTCACCGGCCGGCAACGCAGCAGGATCAGCGTCAGCAGCCCCGCGGAGATCGTCCCGGCGATCATCATCGTCGTACGGACGCCGAGCACCGACATGAGATACGGCGAGACCACGCTGTACGACACCGGGTGCATGCCGCCGTACCACGCGAGGTTGTACGCGGAGTCGGGGTGCCGGCCGACGAACTCGGCCCAGGCGTCCTGCGCGGCGAGGTCCCCGCCACTGTTCGCGAAGGCGAAGAACCAGACGATGTGCAGTACGGCGGACAGGGCCGTCACCGAGAGTACGAGATGCCGACGGAGCCAGCCGCGCATCCGGTACGGGACCGAGTTCATGACAGGGTCGGGTGCGGGTGCGGGTGCGGGTGGGGATGCCGGGGTCGTGGCACGGTCCTGGCCGTCCGTGTCGCGGTCGTGGTCACCGGACTGGGGTGCGGGCACACGGGCCCTTCGGCCGGTGTCCGGGTCCGGACCGGATTCGTCGGCGCGTGTCGGCTCCGCAGTGGCCACCTGAAGGCACTCCCCGTGTCCCGTCTTCTACTCTCGGACGCGTCCCGTTCGCGACCGCTTCACGGCCGCGTCGCCGCGACCGCCGACCTGTCCCGTTTCGTGACGCTAGCACGCACCCCGCCGAGCGGCTGCCCGGCGGGATGCGTCCAGGACGGTGTGCGCGCGGCGGCTCAGCCGATGCGTGTCAGCTTGTCCGAGAAGCCCGGCTCGACGAGTTCGCTCTGCAGGGCGACCGGGACCTTCACCGCACTGCTGCTGCCGTCCCCGACGGTGAGCGTGCCCACCTGGGTGCCGGTCTTCGCCGTGTGCGGGACCTCGTCGGCGGCGAACGTCAGCTTCACCGTCAGCCCCGCCCAGCCGACCGCCGTGACGTCCTTGGTGACGACGACCGGGGTGTGACCGCCGAGCTTGTCGTCCACGTACCCGACGACGTCGCCCTTCTTGAGGATCTTCGCCGGGGCCAGCGCGTCCTGGGCGGCGGTCAGGGCCTTCCTGCTGACGTCGTTGGCCGTCTTGAGGATGGTCGGCTTGTGCTGGCCGAGGACCGCGCCGACGACGGTGACCGTCTCGCCGCCGACCTCCTTGCGGGCCGCGAAGAGGAGGTTGCCGCCGGCCGCGCTGGTGGAGCCGGTCTTGATGCCGATCGCGCCGATCTTGTAGGGCAGCTCGTTGTAGTTCGGCCAGTTGTATCCGGAGGGGTCCGTCCAGCTGGCCGCGCTGGTGATCGCCACGAGAGCCGGGATCTTCACGACCGCGTTGCCGAGCTTCACCTGGTCCTCGGCCGTGGAGACGGTGGTCTCCTTCAGCCCGGAGGGGTCGGTGTACGTCGTGTTCGTCATCCCGAGGTCCTCGGCGGCGGCGTTCATCTTCTCGACGAACGCCGCTTCCGAGCCCGCGTCCCAGCGGGCCAGCAACCGGGCGATGTTGTTCGCCGACGGGATCATGATCGCCGAGAGGGCCTGCTGGAGCGTGAGCTTGTCGCCCGCCTTGACCGAGTTGAGGGTGGACTCGCCGCTCTGGTTGTAGCCGCCCTCCTTCTCCGCGATGGCGTCGACGGTGATGTCGGGACCGTCCTCGCCCGTCTTGAGGGCGTGGCCCTGGAGGACGACGTACGCGGTCATCGTCTTGGCCACCGAGCCGATGGCGACCGGCTTCTGGTCGCCGAAGCTGTCCATCGTGCCGATGCCGTCGACGTCCATCCAGCCCTGACCCTCGGACGGCCAGGGCAGGGAAAGCTTGCTGCCCTCGAAGGTGTACGAGTCCTGCGCGGTGAGCGTGAGCGCGGTCGCCGGCAGTGGCCTGACGGCCTGCGCGATCGCAAACACGACCACCAGCAGGAGGACCAGCGGCGTCCAGATCTTGAGCCGGCGGCCCAGCGTCCGCAGCGGGGTCGGCGGAGGCGGCGGGGTGTTCGTCAGCTCGGCCAGCAGGTCCAGCGGCGGCTTCGGCGGCAGCGGCTGCTGCGTCGTCCGCTCGGGGCCGATCTGCGGCACGACGGCGGTGCGGTCGGCGGCGGCCTTCACCGACCGGTCGGCGGAATCGACGGAATCGTCCAGCGGCTTGAGCGCGACGAACCTGCTGGTCCGCTCGCTCGCTGCCGCGGGCTTCTCGGCGCCGGGCTCGGTCGCCGGCTCGGGCTCGGTCGCCGGCTCGGGCTCGGGTGCGGTCGCGGGCTTGGGCTCCGGCTCGGGCTTGGGTGCGGGCTTGGGTGCGGGCTCGGCTTTCGTGGCCTTCGCGTCGGCGGGCTCGGCCTTGGCCTTGGCCTCGGGGAGGTCGCCCAGCTTCAGCATGGTGGTCGGCTGATCGACCTCACGCTCGGCGGACGGCCGTACGGCCTTGAAGACGGCGGTGGGCTGATCGACGGGGGAGTCGGGCTCGGAGTCGTCGGCCTTGTCGGACGCTTCGGCCTCGTCGGTCGCGCCGTCCTCAGGGTCCTTGACCTCGTCGGTGTCCTCGGGTGCCGCGGGGGCGACGGCCGCCGTCCTCGCGGTGGCCACCCGGGGGTCCTCGGGCCTGGCGGCCGTGCGGCCCTCGGGGGCGTCGTTGTCGTCGGTGCCGTCCGCCTCGGAGTCCTCCGAGTCCTTGGGCGTCTCGTCGTCGCTCGTCGCCCACTTGGGCGCGGACTTGGAGGGGCGCTCGGCGGGGGCGTCCTCGGGGGCGGTGGCCGTGGAGCCGTCGGACTTTCCGGAACGGTTCTCCGGCTCAGGATCGCTCGATGCCTCGTCCGAGGACTCGTCCGACGCCTCGTCGGATGCCGTATCCGGCTTCTCGTCCGCCGAGGCGACCCACTGGGCCACGGCCGAGCGCAGCCGATCGTCACGGCCCCCGGCGCCCGTGGCCACCGTCTCGGAAGCCTCGGCGTCCTCGGCCTCCTGGGCCTTCTCGGCGTCCTCCGGGCCTTCCTCGGCCCCCGACGGCCCTCCGGAGCCCTCCGGTGAGCCTTCAGCGGCTTCCTCCGGGCTCTCGGCGGCCTCGTCGGCATCGTGGGCCTCCGCGGGGCCCTCCGGCTCGTCCGCGTCCTCGTCCGCGTGCTCGTCCGTTGCGGGACCGTCACCGGGGTCCGCGTCCGGCTCGAGGGCCGGCGTGACGTCTGCCTCGTCGTCCGCCTCGACGTCCGGCTCGTCGTCCGATTCGGCGGTCGCCAGCTCCCGTACCGAGAAGACCCGCGTCGCCGTATCCACCCCGCCCCGGGACCCGGCCGAGGACGCCGTGGACGCGCTGTCGCCGTCCCGTGTCACCGCGAGCCGCGGATCGCGTGCCTCGGGAACCGCTCCCGCGCTCCCCGACGTCGGTTCTGCCGACGACTCGCGCTGCTTCGACCTGTCGGGGGACTCGCCCGCCACCGATGCCTCCTCGCTGTGCCGCACGCCGACCGCGCGCCTGCCGAAAACCGTGAACCAGCCACCCGGGCCCGCCTCACGACAGTGTCCGAACCGTGTACCAGTGTCCTGTGTAGTGGGCTTGGCTCATGCGGTAGACGAGAACGACATACCTACTGGTTCCACTACGAACCGGTCACGCACTCTCGACAGATGAATGTGAGAGGGGTCACCCTGTCATTCATCCACGCGGGGAGGCATGGATGGGCAGGAGCCGCAGAACAATTCCGGAAGAGCTTTTGCTGCTGGCACTGGACCCGGCCACGGGTACCACTGCACAGCCGCAGTCGCTCGACCTTGGTCTGGCCGGAGCACAGCTAGTGGAGCTGGCGCTGGCCGGACGGATAGCCCCGGACGGGGATCGTATCGCCGTGGTGTCCCCACGGCCGACCGGAGATCCGACTCTGGACTGCGCGTTGGAGTTGCTGCGAAGGCGTGGCGCTCCCGTACGGGCGGTTCATTGGATAGGCGGACCCCGACTGGGGCTCCGTCAGACGTACCTCTCACACCTGGAGCGGTGCGGCATGGTGCATGCCGTGGCGGGACAGATGTGCGGAGTGCTGCCGACGACTCGCTACCAGGCGACGGAGACGGCGATCAGCCGGGAGATCAAGGCCCGGCTGGACACTGCCATCCGCACCGGCGTTCCGCCGGACCCGCGGACGGCGGCGCTCGCCGCGCTGGCGCATGCGGTCGGTCTCGGCAAGCACCTGTACCCGGGGAACGAGGGACGCTCGTCCCGATCCCGGTTGCGGGACCTGATCAGGCACGACCCCATGGGCGGCCTCGTGGCGCACGCCGTGATGGACGTCCAGAACGGCGCGGTCGCACAGCCGCGTCGTAACCCGGCCCAGGCCGGCCGTCCGGCGGACCGGGAGGCAGGTCGGCTCCGGAACCCGCCCGTGGTGTTCCGGCGCAACCGCACCGAGGCTCCATGGCACGTGTCGTGGCGCACTGAGCCGCGGTCCCACGACACCGCAGCCGTAAGGCCGTAAGACCGCAAGGCCGTCAGACCCGTTCGGGAGCCGCCGCGGCCCGCGCGGGGTGGTTTTGCCGTACGTCCCCGTGACGCACGGCGCCCGCCACCCCGCGCGGACGCATGTCCGGACCGCCTGTCCGCTTCGCAGGTCCGGGCGGCATGTCCGGCAGGGCCCGCATATCCCTTGTTTTCCAGCGGTAGAAAGCACCTTGGTGGCAGTCTGCTCAACAGCAGATACGCAAAGTGTCAGTTGCAGGCACGCAGCCGGAGGTGCACGTCCCGTGACGTCCAATGTCAATCCCACGGTCAGACGACGCCGGCTGGGCCAGGAGCTACGCAAGCTCCGCGAGGACAAGGGCATGACGGCCGAACAGGTCGCCGACCGCCTGCTGGTGTCCCAGTCGAAGATCAGCCGCCTCGAGAACGGCAGACGCAGCATCAGCCAGCGCGATGTGCGCGACCTGTGCGGGGTCTACGAGGTGGAGGACCAGCGGATCGTCGACTCGCTGATGCAGATGGCCAAGGACTCCCGCCAGCAGGGCTGGTGGCATGCCTTCGGCGATGTCCCGTACAGCGTGTACATCGGTCTTGAGACGGACGCGGCGAGCCTGCGCGTGTACGACCCGCAGGTGGTGCCCGGCCTGTTGCAGACCCGTCAGTACGCCGAGACGCTGATCTCGGGGGCGCTGCCGGAGACCGCGGCGGCCGAGATCGAGAAGCGTGTGCAGGTGCGGATGCGCCGGCAGGAACGAATCAGCGCGGAGGAGAACCCGCTGCGCCTGTGGACGGTGATGGACGAGGCCGCGCTGCGCCGGATCGTGGGGGACAAGTCCCTGATGCGCGATCAGCTGGACCATCTCGTCGAGCAGTCGCGGCTGCCGCACGTCACCGTGCAGGTGATCCCCTTCGACATGGGCGCGCACCCCGGTCTCAACGGCCAGTACGCGATCCTGGAGTTCCCCGACGCGGCCGATTCCAGCGTGGTGTACATCGAGGGTGTCACCAGCGACCTGTACCTGGAGAAGCCGAACGACGTCCAGAAATACAGCGTGATGTACGAGCACCTGCGGGCGCAGGCCCTGAACGTGGATCAGTCCCGCCAGTTCATCGCCGATATCGCCAAGAAGTACACCTAGGGCGCTTCTGGGCCCTCCCGGCCGGGAAGTGCGGCACCGTACACCCTGACCCGGTCGGGACGGAAGTCTCACCTGGTATATGCCATCCAGTCGAGTGAATAGTCGCTTCGTACACCGATGTTGGCGAGTAGCGTCGATCACGCCACCGAGCAAGACCGTTGGCGGAAACCGTGCTGTGGGCCCGAGTCAGGCCCTCCGTGCGGCGACAGCAACTCATCACATCTGGCAATTCGGAGCAAAAATGGCAATTCGTCAGGGCATCACGGACGCGTGGACCAAGTCCTCCTACTCGACCGGCAACGGCGCGTGCGTCGAGATCAAGTCGCCGATCGTCGAGGCGATGGCCGTGCGGGACTCCAAGGTCCAGGACGGGCCCGTGCTGGGCTTCCCCGCCGACGCGTGGAACCTCTTCGTCGCATCGGTCAAGGCGTAGGGACTCCACAGACAGCACCACCGCACATTCAGCACCACCGCACAGACAGCAGCACCACCGCACAGGCGGGACTACTGCACAGGCAGGACAACTTCACAGGCAGCACCGAAGGGCCCTCTCGACGAGCTCGCCGTCCTTGCCGAGAGGGCTCGGCTTCTGTCCCCGGGCTATCGCCTCACCGCACGGGGAACGCCACGTCGCACACCGGGTCCGCGGGGCCGGCCGCGTCCCAGTCGGCGAAGTAGACCTCCCGGCACGGGCCGTCGTACTCCAGGCCCTCCCGCTTCATCCACGCCTCCACCGCCTCGAACGCGGCGAGGATCTGAGGGTGCGCGACCTGTGCCTTGCTGATCCGGGTGAAGGCGAGCCGCCTCGCCGGTTCCACCAGGACCGCGACCTCCCGCCCGTGTCCCCGCCCGGCCGCCCAGGCCCGCGCCGCCGCCTCGTCGGCGACCGGCACACAGGACTCGACCGGACCGTCGCTCTCCGTCGTCACCTCGGAGTGGTAGACGACGAACGGCGCCCCGGCGACGCCCCCGCAGGCCCGTGCCGCCTCCTCCAGCCGACCGAGTGACGCGCCGATCCAGGCGGGCAGTTCGTCCGCCAGCGCGTGCCGCTTCTCGGTGATCACCACCTGCGCGGGCACCTCGACCGTCTCGACCTCGAACGTTCCGTACATCTCGGAGTTCCTTCCCGACAGACGTGCACGGAGGTACTCGGTGAGGGTGCGCTGGGCGGCGATCCGCGTCTCGACCCCCGCCCAGTAGGCGGCGAGCCGCTCGGCGGCCTCGGCACCGTCCGCCGCGTCGACCACCTCGGCGATCCGGGCGAGCGGCATGTCGAGCTGCCGCAGCATGGCCACCAGCCGGGCGCGTTCCACCTGGCCGGCGCGGTAATAGCGGTAACCGCTCACCTCGTCGACCTGCGCCGGCGCCAGCAGCCCCAGCCGGTCGTACAGCCGTAGCGCCTTGGCCGACAGCCGGGCCCGCGCGGCGAACGCGCCGATGGTGAGCAGCGCCTCGTCGTCCACCTGATCCCTCGTCCTCCGTCGCGGCGGCCTTCTCCGCCCGGCGAAGGGAACGCTCGGCTCTGCCCCAGGGGCAAGGTCAAGCGGGCAGGTCAGCCCAGCTGCTTCTCGATGGCGGCGACGACCTCGGCCGACTCCGGCTCGGTCTGCGGCGAGAACCGGGCCACCACGGTGCCGTCCCGGCCGACGAGGAACTTCTCGAAGTTCCACCGGATGTCCCCGCTGTGTCCCTCCCCGTCGGCGAACCCGACGAGCCGCTCGTACAGCGCGTGCCGCCCGTCCCCGTTCACCTCGGCCTTCTCGGTCAGCGGGAAGGTGACGCCGTACGTCGCCGAGCAGAACTCGGCGATCTCCTCGGCGCTGCCGGGCTCCTGCCCGAGGAACTGGTTGCAGGGCACCCCGAGCACGGTGAAGCCCCGGCCCGCGTACCGCTCCTGAAGCCGCTCCAGGCCGTTGTACTGGGGGGTCAGGCCGCACTTGGAGGCCACGTTCACGATCAGGACGGCCTGGCCCGCGTACTGCGAGAGGTCCGCGGAACCGCCCTTGAGGGCACCGATCTCGACATCGAGGGGGGAAGTACCGGCATCAGTAGTCATCCCCGGATGCTAGCTCCGCCGGGTGACGGGAAGGCTTGCGGGGGCTGTCTCCGGTTCCACCGCGTCCCTCTGCTTCCGGCGCGTCCTTCCGCTTCCACCGCGTCCTTCCGCTTCCGGCGCCCACGGGACGCGCGATTCCCCCGTCTCCGTTTCCTCGGCCCGGCCGCACCAGCACCTCTCCCGCCCCGCGTCCCACAGCACCCGCAGGTGCCGCCCGACCGACCCCAGCCCCTGGCCGGTCAGCGCGACCAGTTGGGTCGTGCTCAGCGGGCCCTGCCCCAGCAGGACGAGAACGGCCGCCCGTCCGGGCCCGAGCAGCGCGCTCAGCGCGGCCGGCACATCCCGCTCGCGGTGATCGGCGGCGAGGACCCCGGTGCAGGGATAGACGACGGCGTACCGCTCCCGTCCCTCCCACGACACCCAGCCCGCCCTGGGCGTCACCGGCACGAACAGCAGCTCCGCGCCGGAGATCTCCCGGGGCGGATACTCATGCGCATTGACCTGGAACCGGCTCTCCCCGAGCCACCGCGTCCCAGGCCGCAACGAGTCCAGTACGGCCGCCCACCCGCCCCGGCTCACCTGCGCGACCCGTGCGACGACATCCGCCTCCAGCACCCTGCGCCGCCGCTCCCAGGAGGGCCGTACGGCGCTCTCCCACACCCATGTCAGCAGGTCGGCCGCCCGCTCGGGGAGGTCGTCACGTTCCAGGACGCCCGGCAGCGGGCCGGCGAGGGAGGTCCGCAGATGGGCGCGGGCATCGGCGGGCCGTACCGCGCGAACCCGGGCGACAGCCTCCTCGAAGCTCTCCCCGCCCCTCGGCGTGGGGGTGAGGAAGTCCGCGATCCAGTCCCGGCCGAGCCCGGCCCGTACGAGCGTGGCGGTCACCGGATCGGCGGCCAGCCGGGCACGGTGGGCGGGCAGCCACTCCCGCAACCACGCCGTCTCGCCGGGATGCGCGCCCGCCCCGGCGTGCAGCAGCTTCAAACAGGCGAAGGTCTCGGCGAGCGGTGAGACCACGAACCGGCTGCCCGCCAGCGTGTCGGCGTTCACCTGCCACCAGCCCATGGAGCCCTCCCTCACCATGACGTTTCGCGCTCCCGCGAAACAGTAACGACCGGGCCCGCGCCGCCCGAGACTCCCCGCATGACCGGCTACCGACAGCTCCCGCGCACCCCCGAGTTCACCCCGCTCCTGCTCTCCTCCGCCGCCCACACCGCCGCCCACACGGTCGCGGGTCTCGCCCTCGGCACCCTGGTCCACCGCGCGACGGGCTCCCCACTGCTGTCGGCGGTGAGCATGTTCGGCCCGTCCCTCGCCCAGGTCCTCGGCGCGACCTTCCTCCTCTCGGGCTCCGACCGCCTCCCACCGAGGACGCCCTGGCCGGTCTCTCCCTCGCCTTCGCCACCGTCACGGCCGTCCTCGCCGTCCCCGGCCTGCCGGTCGCGGCCGTCTTCGCGGTCGTCCTCGCGCAGGGTCTGATCGCGGCCCTCGGCGGCGGGGTCCGCTGGGGGCTGCTCCACGAGATCCTCCCCGAGGACGGCTACCTGCCCGGCCGTTCCGTCTTCAACATGATGAGCGGGCTGATGCAGATCACCGGCTACGCCCTCGGTGGCGCCCTCGTCACGACCCTCTCCCCGCACACCGTCCTCCTCCTGGCCACCCTTCTGCACGCCACCGCCAGCGCGACCGCCCGCCTCGGCCTGACCGACCGCCCGCCCCGCGCCGCCGGTCGCCCCTCGGCCGCCGAGACCCGGCGCGTCAACGCCGTCCTGTGGTCCTCGCGCCCACGCCGCCTGGTCTACCTGGGCCTGTGGCTCCCCAACGGCCTGGTCGTCGGCTGCGAAGCCCTCTTCGTGTCGTACGACCCCGGCGCCGCGGGCACCCTGTTCGCGTGCGGGGCGCTGGGCATGCTGGCCGGGGACCTCGCCGTGGGCCGACTGCTCCCGCCCACCGTCCGCACCCGCCTGGCGACCCCGCTCCTGCTGCTCCTGGCCACCCCGTACGCGCTCTTCCCCCTGCACCCGCCGCTGCCCGTCGCCGCGCTCTGCGTCACGCTCGCCTCGGTCGGCTTCGGCGCGAGTCTGGTCCAGCAGGAGCACCTGATGGCCCTCACGCCCGCCGAACTCAGTGGCCACGCCCTCGGGTTGCACTCGGCCGGGATGCTCACCCTCCAGGGCGTCAGCGCCGTCGTGGCGGGCACGGTGGCACAACTCACCTCACCGGCAACGGCGATGGCCGTGATGGCGGCCGCGTCGACCACGGTGACCCTGACGCTGGCGGCGGCCTCCCGGTGGCCGCTCCGGAATGCCGGAAGCCCGTTGAAGTCCGCGTCACGAACCAATGAGGTGCGTGACGCGAACACCGAGGTGCGTGACGCGACCGAATGAGGTGCGTGACGCGACGTGAGCACGCCATACCGGCGAGCGGCCCATTCCGGCGAGCGACGAACGGCGGCGCCAGCGACACCAATTCGACGTCCGTCGTCGTCGGCGCGCTGGCGGCGGCTCGCCAAGTCGAGGTCCACCGGGCGGGCCGATGGACCGGACGGTGCGGCGCGGGTCTGTGCGGCGCGGCCCGTGCCGGTGCGGTGAGGGCCCGCGCGGTACGGCGGCGATCCGCGGGACCTACGGGCCTTTTCCTCATGCGGGGTGCCTAACGGTGGGGGTGGGGGCGCGGCGGAGGGGGTCGGGCCGGGAGGGGCGGACTGCGGAGGCTCGGACTGCAACGGCCCGGACTCCGACGGCCCTGACCCGCGAAGGCCCGGACCGGGATGGCGCGGACCGGGATGGCGCGGACCGCGACGGCGGGCAGCCTGACGACGGGAGGCCGCCTTGGCGGAGGCCTGGACCGGGACGGCGCGGACCGCGACCTCGACCTCGACCGCGGGCAGCCTAACGGCGGGGGGCCGTGCCGGTGGATGGCTGGATCGCGACCGCCCGGACCGCGGCGAGCAGGGCCAGTGCGGCGAAGACCGCGCTCACCCACGCGACGTGCCGGTAGTCGTGCGTCACGGCCGTCACCAGACCGGCGAGCAACGGCCCGAGGAACGCGCCGGTGTTCAGCGCCACGGTGGCGTACGACCCGCCCAGCACGGGCGCGCCGGAGGCGGCGGCCATCACCCGGTGCACGAACAGTGACCCGACACCGAACGACAGCCCGCCCTGCACGACGGTCACGGCGAACAGCGGAACCGGCTCGGTACCGGCCACCGCCAGCACACCCCACCCGAAGGGCAGCGCACCGAGCGCGAGAAGCAGGCCCCGCCGGGTCACCCGGTCGCCCGTACGGCCGGCCACGGTGACCCCGGCGAAGGCGCCCGCGCCGAACGCGGCGAGCAGCCCGGGAACCATGCCGTCCGGAAGGTGGGCGACCTCCGTGGCGATGACGGCCAGGTAGGCGAAGGTCGCGAAGGTGGCCCCGTTGACCAGAGCGGCCAGAAGCATCGCCTGTCGGACGGGGCCGGACCGCAACTCCCGTACCTCCCGACCGAGATCGACGGCGGCTGCGGTCCCCGCGGCGGTCGGCGCCGACCGGAACACCAGCGTCAGCGCGGGCAGACACAGAGCGGCCACCGCCCAGAACGCCGCACGCCAGCCGGACCACTCGCCGAGCAGTGCCCCCGCGGGCACCCCGACGACGCACGACAGCGTCACCCCGGACAGCATGACGGCGGTGGCCCTGGCCTGTCGCTCCGGCCCCGCCAGGGTGACCGCGACCGACATGGCGACCGCGAGGAAACCCGCGTTGACGACCGCGGCGACGATCCGCGTGGCGAACAAGAGGGAGAAGCTCGCCGTGACAGCGCCGACGACATGGACGACGACGAACGCCGCCAGGAAACCGGCCAGCGCCCGCCTCCGGGACCAGCGGGCGCTCAGCGCGGCCATGACGGGTGCGCCGACGATCATGCCGACGGCGTACGCGGAGGTCAGGCTCGCGGCGGCACCCGTCGGCACGGACAGGTCGCGGGTGATGCCCGGCACCAGGCCGGACAGCATGAACTCGGAGGTGCCCTGCGCGAAGACGGCAAGGCTGAGGACGTGAACGAACAGAGGCAAGGCTCGACTCCGGCGTGAAGGGAGGACGGAGGACGGAGGACGCGAAGGACATCCGCACGCCGGATCGCCACAGACGGGAAGAGCAGCACGGCACCGGGCACCGGTCACGGGTTCAACGGCGACCGGTCATCGACGACGGGTCATCGGCTACCTGTCACCGGTCGGAGTCTGCTCGCCGCCGGGCGACCGGCGGCTCCGCTCTGTCGGACTCTGGGCTCGTCACGCGGGCCACGGTAACCATGCCGCCGCGATCGCTCAACGGAATTCGGCATGCGCCCCCACTCGGCATGCGTCGCCAGTCGGTTTGCGTCGCGACTCGGTACGCGCCGTGAATTACGCGCCGCCAGTCGGATCGAGCCCCGAACCGACTCGGTACGCGCCGTGACGCGGTACGCGCCGCCACTCGGATCGCGCCCCGAACCGACTCGGTACGCGCCGTGACGCGGTACGCGCCGCCACTCGGATCGCGCCCCGAACCAGATCTGTAGCGGGCCCGTTGCGCGCAAAGTGAGCCATGCCACAGCTCGCCTGCTGATGCGGCTGCTGAACTCCGCGGATGGTGCTTCTGCTCCTCCTGATCTTCCCCGGCGGCCTGGTCGCGGCCTTCGCCTTCACCGGCTACGCCGTAGGCTCCCTCGGCCGCGTCGGCCTGCGCGCGGCCGACCGCACGGTGTGGCTCCGCAGCACCGCAGCGCTTGTCGCGGCCGTGGCGTCCCTGCTCTACACCTGGGGCCTGCTGCACCTCGTCGGAGCGGCCGTGGAGGCAGCGGAGGGCGGCACCGAATCCGCCCCACTGTCCGACTGCGTGACCCCCGGCCAGGAGGAACGGGCGTCGACCGTCGTCGACTACACCGTTTCCTACGTCCCCCTCCGCTTCGTCTGCGAGACCTCCGGCGGCGGCGACTTCACGAGCGACACCGTCCCCGGATACGTCAATCCGGGCGTCCTCGGGCTGGCGCTGACCGCGGCGGGCGTGGCAGGGGGTGCCGAGGCCCTGGCGGTGGGGCGACGGCATCGGGTCGGACAGAACGGGGAGCACTAACTCACAGAAAGTACCGCCCTCCGAGTACGGTATGAGCATGGGTACGGGTAGGGGTGCGGGCACAGGTGTGGATACAGGTGTGGATGCAGGTGTGGATGCAGGCGCAGGTGCGGCCATGGAGGCAAGCGGGATGACATTCGTGGACCGTGTCCGCGGTGAGGGCGGCGACGGCGCGTGTCCCCAGCGCCTGGTCCTGGAGCACGTGACCAGCCGCTGGGGCAACCTGATCCTGATCGCGCTGCTGGACCGCTCGTACCGCTTCAGCGAGCTGCGCCGGGCGATCGGCAAGGTCAGCGAGAAGATGCTGACCCAGAGCCTCCAGACGCTGGAGCGCGACGGCCTGATCCACCGGGACGCCAAGCCCGTGATCCCGCCTCGCGTGGACTACTCCCTCACCCCCCTCGGCCGGGAGGCCGCCGAACAGGTCCGCGCCCTGGCCCAGTGGGTGGACGAACGCATGCCGGCGGTGGAGCGGGCCCGCGAGGAGTACGACGCGAGGCGGGCGTGAGCCTGGTGCGGGCGGGAGTGCCTCAGTCGCCGAAGCGCCCACGGGCCCTCATCCCCCTCCGATGTCGCCGACTCTCCATGGCCGCCGGAAGCTGACCCCGGGGTCCGACAAGCGGGTTGCCGTCGGCCGCCGCGTACCGAAGGATCGGGGGATGTCCCGGACAACAGGCACGCGGACGGCCGACCCGTGCCCCCGCTGCCGCACGGAGGCGTTCCGCCCCGGCTCCCCGACGCCGGCGGCGGGCCGCCACACGGCCGTCGCCTACACCTGCGCCCGCTGCGCACACACCTGGTCCCGCCCGATCGACGACGACCTGGAACCCCTGGACACCGTCCGCGTGGACCTCCCCGACACCACCCTCTACGGCACCGCCTGGCAGGTGGAACCCGACCGCGTCCAGGTCCGGGGCACCGGCGGCACGTGGCTGCGGTGGGTGGAACGGTGGAGGGTCATCGTCTACTGACGCCCACCCGGCTCCGGACGGCGGACCGGGCCAGGGCACCCCGCGGCGACTCACCACGATGTCACGGAGGGTGCTGTCAGGCAGGGTTCCCCCACAGGTCCAAGCCCGCACCGTCGTCTCGGTGATCGGTGATCGGTGATCGGTGATCGGTGATCGGTGATCGGGGAGCGGACGTTCCCTCCAGGTCGGAACGGCATCGCGTGGCACCCTCGCCAGGATGCGCACCTGCGACCGGACCGCGGCGACGGGTGGCGGCCCGGTGTCTAGTCCGCAACCTTCCGTTCGGCATCGGCGGCCGTGTCCTGCCCGAACAGCCTCGCCGACGCGTCGACGTGCGCTAGGCGGCGCATCGCGTGGAACACCGCCGCGCCGAGGACGGTACCGATCACCACGCTTTCCACCAGGTCATCGACCGCCACCCGCCGATCCACGTAGCCCAGGTCGGCGCGGGCGACCAACTCGGCGGCCTCGGCGTAGTCGTCGAGCAGTTCCCTGAACGCCCCGTGTCCGACCCGTTCCATGGCGGCGAGCGCCCGGGCCAGGTCCCTGGCGGCGGGGTCCGACGCGTGCGCGCTCCAGCCGCGTCGCGCGATCAACTCCGCGACGGCGGCGCCGGCGGCCAAGGACTCCGCGTCGTCGTCCTCGCTGCGTGCCGTGCCGAGCTGGTCCGCCACCGCGCCGAGCACCTTGTGCACCGGGCGTGCCGGGTCGTCGACCGCGCGGAGGACTTCCGCGATCGCGGCCACCTTCAGGCCGCCCACATCGAGCAGTGCGCGGATCAGTCGCAGCCGGCGTTCGTGCGTCTCGTCGTATATCGCCTGGTTGCGGCTGGTCAGCTCGCCGGGCGGGAGGAGCCCTTCTCGGACGTAGTACTTGATCGTCGGCACCGGCACTCCGGTGCTGCGGCTCAACTCGCTGATGCGCACGGCCTGTTCGCTCCTCGCTTCGCTCTCCCGGGCTTGCCGGCCCGCCCTCCCATGATAGATAGTGGCGCTATCAGATAGCGGATAGCGCCACTATCCGCTTGCGCGGGGTCGAAGGAGACAGGTATGCCGTTCTGGCGTTCATGGCACCGGCCACTGGTGGTGTTCGCCCTGTCGATGGTGGTTCTCGCCGTCGTGTCGGGGGTGGGGCTCGTGGTCGACGACCGACAGCTCGTGGGCTCACCGATCTGGTTCAAGCCCTTCAAGTTCTCGGTTTCGTTCGTGGCGTACGGACTGTCGCTCGCGTGGCTGCTGTCACTGCTGCCCACCCGTCGTGCACGGAGAGTGGGCTGGTGGGCGGGTGCCGTCGTGGCGGTGGCGAGCGTCGTCGAGATGGTGATCATCACCGGTCAGGTGGTGCGCGGGAAACGCAGCCACTTCAACCACGAAACGCCCCTTGACGAAACGCTGTTCAACGCGATGGCCATCACCGTCGTCATCCTCTGGCTCGGCACCGTGGCCATCGCCGTACTCCTGTTCCGCACCCGTCTCGCCGACCGTGCGTCCGCCTGGGCGCTGCGGTCCGGTGTCGTGCTCGCCCTTGCCGGAGCCGCTGTCGGCTTCCTGATGACACAGCCGGCCCCAGGTCAGCAGCGTGGGGTCTCCAAAGTGGTGGGCGCCCACAGCGTGGGCGTACCGGACGGCGGCCCCTCCATGCCGCTGACCGGCTGGTCGACCACCGGCGGCGATCTGCGGGTTCCGCATTTCTTCGGCATGCACGCGCTGCAGTTGCTTCCGCTGGTGCTCATGGCGCTGGTTGCCCTGGCGCCGCGTGTGCCGCGACTGAGGGCCGAGCGGGTTCGGCTGCGCCTGATCCTGGTCGCCTCGGGTGCGTACGCCGCCGTCTTCGCCGCGCTCACCTGGCAGGCGCTGCGCGGGCAGTCGCTGATCCATCCGGACGGGGCGACCTCGGCGACGGCGGGGCTGATCCTCGTCGGCACCGCGGCGGGCGCCCATTGGGCACTCCGAACCGCGGACCCCGAACGGGCGGCAAGGAGCCGCCCAGGTCAGGCGCTCGACACTTCCGAGCCTCGCAAGGCCGCCAAGCCCGCCAAGGCTCCCGAGCCCTCCGACCCTTCCCACGCCTCCCAGCCTTCCGATGCCTCTGACACCAAGGAGCCTGTGGCATGACCGGTCTGCTCTTCGAGGTCTGCTTCTGGCTGGCGGCGCCCGTCTGGCTGCTCATGATCTTCGCGCCGGGGTGGGGGCCGACCGCCCGTATTGCCGCGTCGCCGCTGACCGTGGTGCCGGTACTGGCCCTGTATCTCGTGATGGCACTGCCGGTCTTCCCGGAACTCTGGGGCGTGGTCACCAACCCCGACATCGACAAGTTCCGCGCTCTGATGGTGCGAGCGAACGGCGCGGGCGCGATCTGGGCCCAAATCATCGCCTGGGACCTGCTGATCGGGCAGTGGATGTACGGCGAGGCGCGGCGGACCGGAATCCATCCGCTGGTCATGGGGCCGCTGCTGGCGTTCACGATCCTGCTCTCGCCCCTCGGGCTGCTGCTCTTCCTCCTGCTGCGGGCAACGAGGGAACGGGCGAGGGCCAAGAACCGCACGCCTGAACCCGGCTCAGGCACTCGGCCCCCCGGGCGTGCCGGTCGGCCCCCGTTCGCACAGGAGCGGTAGGACACGGTACGGGCCGCTGCCGCCACGCATCGATGTCGGAGACGGCACGTGCCTCCCGCCCCCCGCCGCCTGGATCACGGACGTCCGCCGCCTGGACCACGGACTCACGCTCGCCGAGAGCCGCCGCCAAGAGAACACAGCCGAGCGCTGCCCTGGAAGCGCGGCGGACCCGAAACCGGCAGGGGTGTCACCTATGACGGCAGCAGGCTTTCGGAGGTGCACGATATCCAGGGCGTTTCCCTGCGGCTCATGCGTGGTCCCAGCCTCGATCCGCCCTACTTGGTGTTCACCTCGATGCCCGTATGAGTGAGGTCTGGATGGACTACGGAACGATGCCCGATGCGAACGGGCCGCCGACACCCCTGGATACCTACTCCTGGTGGTCGGCGGTGGAGATGTACGACCGTCGGTACACCTTCGTCGCCGCCGGTCCCCGTTCGCGGGACGACTGGCTTCACGATGTTGCCTCGGTCATGCGGAGAGAGACGGCGGATCCCCGGGCCTGGCGGACCGTCGATCCCGACGAAGGCGAGGAGGAGACGGAGGACGACCCGGCCCACCCCTTCGTCGTTCCGCCCGTGGACGAGGCGGGTGCAGCGGAATGGCGAGGTCGGCTCACTGAGATTCCGCGTTCCGCGGTGGGGCGACTCCTCGTCCTGCTGGCTACCCTCGATCTTGATGTCTCCCGAGACCCCCGTTTTCCCGCACAGCGGGCTGAGATGGAGAAGCACGCCAGGGTGATTCTCACGCGCTTTTCCGGCGGGGCTCGATTCTTCACGAACACGCGGGGAGGCGGGGCGTCCCTCGACTTCTCTCAGCAGATCTCGAGCTGCTCACCGATCAGCCGGTATGCCTGGGACTTGGGGCTCCTTTGGGTGTCCGACGAGGAAGTCGGGCTGATCTGGTCCTTCGATCCACGTTGAGAGGTAACAACACGTTGCTGACCAAATCCGCCTCCTACGAGAGATTGGGGGACGCCTCGGGGTCGGGAGGAGGATGTCACCGAGAGACCGGCGGCTGCGGAGGGCCGCCGTGGCCGCGCCAGGCTGCGTACAGGCCTGATACGGCGATGGTGATCGTCGCCAGCGACTCCGCCGGCACGCCGTGCAGCACGAGAAGCGCGCCGACGCCGAGTACTGCGAGGAAGACGACGAGATCCTGAATTCGCTTGGTGCGCTGAGGCATGGGTAATTCCCCGATCATGGTGAGGGCCTGTCCGGTGGATCGAAGCCTGTGACGATGGACCTCCACCCTGGCGAAGGGGCGGGGCGCTGCGGCAGATGCAGCAGTGCTGCCGGACAACCGGCAACACGCTTGGATACGGACCGGATACGGATACGAATACGGGCACGGGCACGGGCACGGGCACGGGGACGAGTTCGGGAACGGGAACGGGGCGGCGGAGCACGATGAGCGAACTGAAGCCGATCGACGACGGTCTAGCGCCCGAAGTGGTTGCTCTCGCCCAGGCATTGCGGGATCTCTTCGCGGGCCTGGGGATCTCGACTCGCCGTTACGCGGCCCGTCGCACGTACGACTCCTCCGCCGTCTCCCGCTTTCTCGGCGGACGCCGCCTGCCGCCGTGGGAGTTCGTTCTCAACCTCCTGCACGACGTCGCCGAGGAACGGGGAACCGCACCGACGGAGGAAACCATCGGCATGCTCCGTACGCTGCACACCGCCGCGGTGCAGTCCGGCAACGGTCCGGTCCACAAGGTGCAGTTGCTGGAACGGAAGCTCGCGGAAGCCGATCAGGAGGCACGGCGGGCCGCCGCGCGGGAACGCTGGCTGGAGGACACCCTCCAGGACCGCGAGCACCGCATCCGTGACCTTCAGATGCGCTTTCGCGAGCTGCAGGCGATGCCGGTGTCACCGCTGACAGAACCGGTGACCGGTGCCCCGTCCGGTGATGCGGCCGACGAACACGCACGGCTGAGGGCGGAGATCCGTGAACTGCAGGCAGAACTGGAACGCGTACGTGCCCTGCACCGGCAGGCGGAGGAGCGCTGCGGGCAGCTGGAGCGACAACTCGCCGACGCGGAGGAGACGGCACAGCGGGAGGGTGAGGTCGCTCTGCTGCCGGAGCTTCTGCCTCTCATCCCCGACGGGTCCGGTGCGGCCTTCCGCTCCGCTGCCGACGTACGGAACGAGGTCGTGAACGCTCCCGGCGCACTACCTCTGAACTCGGTGTACCAGTTCGGGCACATCCACGGCGACGTCAGTGTCGTCACAGACACCTGGCAGGTGGATGAGGAGTTCGTCGCCTCGGTGAGCGTCCGGTTGTGCGCGGGGGACGAGCACGTGGGTAACGGCCTGCTCTTCGACGCCGAGACGGTGATCACGACGGGCGTGGTGCTGGAGCGTGCCCTGGGGACGAGCGCATCGGGGCACGTGATGGAAGTCGTCAGCGGTGAACTCAGGGTCCGGGCCGAGCAGATCGAGATCCGTGACCTCCCCGGATTCGGATCGCATGGTCTGGGGGTCCGCCCGTCCCTCGCGGTGCTGCACCTGGCCGAGCCCGTCGCCTTCCCTGACCAGGTGCTGGTCTTCGACTGGCGTCATACACCCGGGAGGCAGAGCCTGGTGAGCGCGTACGCCATGCAGGGGCGGTACTCGTGCCTCCTGGACGTCAAGGGCCGCTCGGGAGACTGGCTGCGCGTGTCCGGCGAACTCGTCGACGGCCTGTTCGGCGCCCCGGCATTTTCCAGCACGGGCGCGCTGACGGGCCTGGTCGCGGCCCGCAGCACCGACAAGCGGGCAGGCCTGCTCCTTCCCGTCTCGGCCTTCCGCGCCCTGACCACCATCACCCTGGGCGACTAGGGAGGTCCGGTCCACGTCGTTTCCTGCCGTGACGATCTTCAACGACAGTAGTGGTGGTCACTGAGGTCACTGACCTGGTGTTCCAGTTGTTGGCGTGGCGGGATTTGCGCCCACGGGCTATTCGTCCCGAAGCAACTTAGGACGCTCGCCTCGACGTCCTGGACGTCATGACGACCATCGAGACGGGCGTGATTCACGGGCCGGCGCAGCGCCCCGACGCGGCCGAGTGGCCAGCGTGCCGTGCGCGGGTCTTGTTGATGTCAGAAGTAGATGCCAAAGGCCTACCACCTCCGAGAATTCGGAAGTGGTAGGCCTTTGACCTGGTGCCCCCGGCAGGATTCGAACCTGCGACACCCGCTTTAGGAGAGCGGTGCTCTATCCCCTGAGCTACGAAGGCGTGGGCCCACGTGTGTGTGGGTCCAGGCGTCAGCGTACCGGAATCGGTTGGGGGGTGTGGGCGTCAGGTCAGCGGTACGGGTGTGAAGCGGGAGGCTGTGTGGAGGGCCGTTTCGATGTGGGTGGCTGTGGTGGTGAGGGCGGGGAGGAGGGTGTCGACGCAGTCCTCTGCCGTGCGGCGGGCCGTGTGGGTGGAGGTGGTGAGGGCGGCGATCGTGTGGCCGGTGCGGTCGTGGATGGGGACGGCGAGGGTGCGGACGCCGTGTTCCAACTCCTCGTCCGCCAGGGCGTGGTCGTGGTGGGACAGGAGGACGCGGCCGACGGCCGTGTCGGTGGTGGCCGGGAGGCGGGTACCGATGCGGATGTCGACGCGCATGACGTGGCGGGCGGTCGCCCGGGCCGTGCACTGGATCTCATCGCCCGTTTCCGTGAGGGCCGCGAGGTAGGTCGTTTCCTGGATGCGGTCCGTCAGGGCCCGTAGGTGGGGTTCCGCGAGGTGGGGGAGGGGGTTCCGGCGAGTGGGGGGAAGCCGAGGGACAGGACGCGGGGGGTGAGGGTGAAGGTGCGGTGGGGGGTCTGGGTCACCAGGTTCAGGTGGTCGTAGGTGATCAGGGCTCTGCGGGCCGTGGCCCGGGCCAGGCCGGTCGCCTTCGCCACCTCGGTCAGGGTCAGGGACTCCCTGCCTTCCCCGAACGCCGTGAGGACGGTCAGCCCGCGGGCCAGGGACTCGATGAATTCGCGGCCCAGTTCCTGCTTCGACGCACCCGTCCGGAGGGCGAGGCCCGCGGGTGGGGGACCCGGTTCGGCGGGCGGGGCCTGGCGCAGGGCCTCCTCCATCTCCGCCACGGCCGTACGGAGCCGGGGGAGGAGCGTGTCGCGCAGGTCGGCCGCCGTGTGCCGGCTGGTGTGGCTGACGACGTTGGCGACGCAGGCGAGGCGGCCCGTACGGGGGTCCCGTACGGGTGCGGAGACCGCCACCAGGCCCGGCTCGATCAACTGATCGTCCAGGGACCAGCCCTCCGCCGCCGCCCGCTCCGTCCGGCGTACGAAGCCCTCGTCCGGGTCGCGGGTGTGCGGGGCCGGGGGGACGGCGGGGAAGGCGCGGTCCTGCGGGTCCGTCGTCCGGCGGGTGCGCCAGCGGGTCCAGTCCGCGTCGGTCCATTCCGTCGCGAACAGCGGGCCGGGCGCGGTGCGTTCGGCCGGGAGCAGGTCGCCGATGCGGAAGCTGAGGGACATCGCGCGGCGCCGGGTCGCCTGGTGGATGAAGCGGATGCCGTCACGGTCGGCGACCGCCAGCGACACCGACTCGTCGAGTTCGTCGGCCAGGGCGTCGGCGCGCGAGCCGAGGAGGGCGGGCAGGCGCAGCGCGGCCAGGTAGGCGTTGCCGAGTTCCATCACGTGCGGGGTCAGGACCGCGTCCCGGCCGTCGAGACGGACGTACTCCATGCGGGCCAGCGTCGCCACGATCCGGTCGACCGTGGAACGGGCCAGACCGGTGGCGCGTTCCAGGGCGCTCGCGCTCATCGTGCCGCCCGCCGCGGTCAGCTCCTCAAGGACCGCGACCCCCCGGATCAGCGGCGTCACCGCCTCTTCCGGTACCTGGCTGTCCGGGGCGGCGGTCGGGGTCGTCCTGGCGGGCATCGTCTCTCCGGTACGGCGGTCGCGGCAGGTCGCCTACGGTAGCCGCGCCCACGCCCGTCGTCGTGCGCCCGTGCCCGTGCGTCTGTCGTCGTATGCCGGTACGCCCGTAGCCGTAGCCGTAGCCGTAGCCGTAGCCCGTACCCGTACGCCCGTACCCGTGCGCCCGTACCCGTGCGCCCGTACCCGTACGCCCGTACCCGTGCGGCCGTCCTCGTACGGCGGTCGGCGTGCGGCCGCCGCGGTGCCCTGCCGGCTGCTACCTCCGGGTGACCCGCACCCGGTACGTCCCCTCCAGGTCCGCCGCCACCACGGAGATCCGCACCCCCCGCGCCGTGTCCTTGAACGTCTCGCCCGGCACGAGCGGCGCGTCCGACAGCTCGGCGTGGACGTTGGGGCTGCGTGTGCAGCCGCCGCTGTCGCGCTGGGAGTCGTGGACCGTGACCGGGCCCATGCCGGTGTCGATGTTCGCGTCGACCTTGTAGACGAGGACGCCGGGGCGGCACACGGCCTCGTCGTTGCCGCCGCGGGTGCGCAGCTCCACGGCGTACCCGGCGCGGCTGTTGAGGGGGACGAAGACCAGCTTGGGGCCGCCCGGCTCGGCGAGGGGGGTGAGGGCGTACTCGCTGGTGCCGGGCGCGGCGGCGCAGCCGATCTGGGCGGCGTCCAGCCAGCCCAGCTTCCATTTGTGCCAGCCGAGGAAGTCGTTGTTGGCGCCCCAGTCCTCGCTCATGATGTCCCAGTGGCCGACCGCCCCGCCGCCCTCCTGGGTGTAGAGGTCGGGCAGGCCGAAGACGTGGCCGTTCTCGTGCGGCAGCACGCGGTAGCCGGTGCGGTCGTAGGAGCCGGAGCCGTCGTCCTGGCGGGAGTAGACGAAGGACGCGTTCGCGACGGGGACGCCGTCGGCGACCGGGGCCTCGTGGTTGCCGGCGAACGTCACCGACAGGACCGTGTCCAGCGCGGAGGGGCCCGCGTTCGGCGTGACCAGCACGTTCAGGAGGTCGTACGCCCGGAAGTCGACGGTCGGGTCGGCGGCGGCCACGATGTCCTGGACCAGCTCGCGGTAGCCGGGGTCGAAGGGCGCGCCGCGCTCTATGCCGTACGCGCGAAACGGTTTGGGCATGCGCAGCCAGCCGGGGACGGGGGTCTCGGCGCGGTAGTCGAGGCGGCCGTAGGACGCGGTGCGGAACCACTCCCGGGTCTGCGGGAAGAACTCGCGGAACCGGTCCTGTGCCTTGCCGCGGCCGGGTGCGTCCGAGAAGTCGATCATCAGGGTCAGGGCGCGGACGGTGCCCGTGGAGCGGACGTAGCCGCCGGCCGTCGGGACGCCCTCGGACATCTGGACGGCGGACCCCGGGGTGATCAGGCAGGGCGCGAGGGCGGGAGAGCGGGCCAGCGAGATCGGGCCCGCGCCGGCCGGGGAGGAACGCGGTGCCAGGTGAGCGGTGCCGGCCGAGGTGCTGACCGCGAAGGTCAGCGCGGTGACGCAGACGAGGCCGGCCGTGCGGCGGCGCCTGCGTATGTGTCGGCGGAGCGGATCCGCAGGCGCGGCATGGTGGCCCGCCCCGGGTCGCTCAGGCTGCGGCTGCATGCGGGAACCCTTCGCGCCAGGCAGCCACCGTCACCGGCTGCACCCTTTCGATCACCCTCGTCGGGGGCGGGCGGGGGCGCGCGCTGGAGCGGCCGATCGTGGGTTACCGGGAGGTAGTGGGCAGGCGCGGGCGAGGTGAGAGCGCTTGTGACCCAGGTCACGTGAAAAGAATCGACCACCGGGAAATAACCGGGGACCGTCTCCCCGTTTAGCCATGTGTCCGAGCGAAGCGGGGACCATGTCCCCGGATCGGGAGCGACAGCGGAACCAGCAGTACCGGTACCGACAGAAGTGCCAGCAGCACCAGCAGCGACAGAAGTACCAGCAGCACCAGCAGTACCAATAGCGACAGAAGTACCAGCACCACCGGTCACGTCATCGATCAGAGGAGTACGCCGTGCAGACCGCAACCGCCCCCGCGCAGCGCAAGGTGCCCCGGCCGCGCGCCGACGCCCTGCGCAACCGGGAGCGGATCGTCACCGCCGCCCGCGAGATGTTCGTCGAACTCGGCCCCGAGGTGCCGCTGGACGACATTGCCCGCCGGGCCGGTGTCGGCAACGCCACGGTGTACCGCAACTTCCCCGACCGGGACGCCCTTGTCCGCGAGGTCGTCTGCTCCGTCATGGACCGCACGGCCCACGCGGCCGCCCAGGCGCTCGCCGAGACCGGCGACGCCTTCGGCGCGCTGGAGCGCTTCGTGCACGTCGCCGCCGACGAACGCGTCAGCGCGCTGTGCCCGATGGTCACCAGCACCTTCGACAAGGACCACCCGGATCTCGTGGCCGCCCGTATGCGGGTCGAGCAGCTCGTCGAGGAGGTCATGGAGCGCGCCCGGCAGGCCGGGCAGCTTCGCGACGACGTCGGCTACGGCGACCTGATGGTCGCCGTGGCCCAACTCAGCCGGCCTCCGGCGGGCACCGCCTGCCCCAGCGTCGACCGCTTCCTCCATCGCCATCTCCAGCTGTTCCTGGACGGACTGCGGGCCCCGGCCCGGTCGGTCCTGCCGGGCACGGCCGTGACCATGGAGGACCTGCGCCAGGCCTGAGCCACCGCAAGCCACACACGCCACCCACACCACGGCAGCCACGCAAGCCACAACGCCACGCAAGCCATGTAAACAAACCGCAAACCACCACAAGCCACGCAGGACGACTCCGGGACTCCGGCTTCACGCTGCGAGACCCGATGCAGACGATGCGGACGGTCGAAGACCGCCACCGTCGCCGCCGTCGTCACCGCTGCCACCGACGTCGCTGAACCCGATCAACCGATTCCGGACCCCTCCCCGCGGCCGTCACCGTCGACGGGTCGTCATCTTGCTCCGCCCGTTTTCTTTCACCAATTCATGACATTAACGTCACGAAGTTCCGAAGTGGGTACCTCCATGTCTGACACAGCCACCAAGGCTCCCGGCATCCGCCAGTCGGATCCGGCTCGCTGGAAAGCGCTCGTGTTCATCGCGCTCGCCCAGCTGATGGTCGTTCTCGACGCGACCATCGTGAACATCGCCCTGCCCTCCGCCCAGCAGGACCTGGGGATCTCGGACGGCAACCGCCAGTGGGTCGTCACGGCGTACGCCCTGGCCTTCGGCGGGCTCCTGCTCTTCGGCGGCCGTATCGCCGACCTCTGGGGCCGCAAGCGCACCTTCGTCCTCGGCCTGGTCGGCTTCGCCGCCGCCTCGGCGCTCGGTGGCGCGGCCACCAACGAGGCGATGATGTTCGGCTCCCGCGCCCTCCAGGGTGTCTTCGGCGCGCTGCTCGCGCCCGCCGCGCTCTCCCTGCTCGCCGTGATGTTCACGGACGCCAAGGAGCGCGCCAAGGCGTTCGGCATCTACGGCGCGATCGCCGGTGGTGGTGGCGCGGTCGGCCTCATCCTCGGCGGTTTCCTCACCGAGTACCTGAACTGGCGTTGGACGTTCTTCGTGAACATCCCGTTCGCGATCGTCGCCGCGGCCGGTGCCTACTTCGTCATCCGTGAGCCCGCGGGCGGCCGCAACCGCTCCCCGCTCGACATCCCCGGCGTCATACTCTCGACCCTCGGCCTGGTGTCCCTGGTCTACGGCTTCACCCGCGCCGAGTCCGAGGGCTGGAGCGACGCCGTGACCATCGGCATGTTCGTCGCGTCCGTGGTGCTGCTGGCGGCCTTCGTGGTCGTCGAGGCGAAGGTCAAGTCCCCGCTGCTGCCGCTGCGCGTGATCACCGACCGCAACCGCGGCGGTATCTACCTCTCGCTCGGTCTCGCGATCATCTCGATGTTCGGCCTGTTCCTCTTCCTGACCTATTACCTGCAGATCGTGAAGGGCTACACGCCGGTCAAGACCGGTTTCGCGTTCCTTCCGATGATCGTGGGCATGATCACGGGCTCGACCCAGATCGGTACGCGCCTGATGACCCGGGTCGCACCCCGGCTGCTGATGGGCCCCGGCTTCCTGGTCGCCGCGCTCGGCATGCTGCTGCTGACCCAGATGGAGATCGGTTCCTCCTACACGGCCCTGCTGCTGCCGGCGATGCTCCTGCTCGGTCTCGGCATGGGTACGGCGTTCATGCCGGCCATGTCCCTGGCCACCCAGGGCGTCGAGCCGCGCGACTCGGGTGTCGCCTCCGCGATGGTCAACACCTCGCAGCAGGTGGGCGGCGCGATCGGTACGGCGCTGCTGAACACGATCGCCGCCTCGGCCACGACCTCGTACATCGCCGACCACATGGGCGACGCCGGCACCCGCTCCCAGCAGCAGCTGGTCCAGCTGGAGGCCATGGTGAAGGGCTACACCAGCGCGATCTGGTTCGCCGTCGGCATCCTGGTCGTCGCCGCCGCGATCGCCCTGACCTTCGTCAACGCCGGCAAGCCGGACATGAGCGCGGTCGCCGACGCGGGCGAGGACGCCGAGGACTCCCTCCGGGTCCCGGTGGTCGCCCACTGACATGACGTACTGCCCGGGCTGTAGCGGCTAGCGCAGCCAGGGCAGGTCGGCACCCGCTTCGTTCGGCTGGAGTCCCTCGGCGACGATCTGCATGATCTCGCCGAGGGACTTCTGCTGTTCCGGGGTGAGCCGGTCGAAGAGCGCGTTGCGTACGGCGGTCACATGGCCCGGCGCCGCGTTCGTCAGGACGTCGAGGCCCTCGTCGGTCAGTACGGCGAACTGGCCGCGCTTGTCGGAGGGGCAGTCCTCGCGCCGTACCCAGCCGTTCTTCTCCAGGCGCGCGATGGCGTGCGAGAGGCGGGAGCGGGTGATCTTGGCGTCCCTCGCCAGCTCGGTCATCCGCAGCCGGCGGCGGGGGGACTCGGCGAGCTTGACGAGGAGGCCGTAGTAGACGTGCGGCATGCCGGCGTCGCGTTGCAGCTGCCGGTCCAACTGATCCTCGAGGAGGGTGGTGGCGTGCAGGTACGAACGCCAGATGCGCTGTTCCTCTGCGGTGAGCCACTGCGGCTCGTGAGCGGGTGCGGCTGCCTTCGTCATGGGGTCCACTCTACGTGTTTCATCCTTGAACTTTAAACAAGTGGCGCCTACAGTGATGTGGAGTGGAAGATTTAGAGTTCAAGCAGACTGAGCTGCCGAGGGAGTTGCCGACATGCCCGCCGTCACCCAGGAGCGTGCCGTTCCGCAGGAGCGCATGCCCGCCCTGTATCTCAGCCACGGCGCCCCGCCCCTCGCGGACGACCCCGTCTGGCCCGGTCAGCTCGCCGCCTGGTCCGCCGACCTGCCCCGCCCCAAGGCGATCCTCATGGTCTCCGCCCACTGGGAGGAGGCCCCCCTCGCCCTCGGCGCGGTCGAGCCGGTCCCCCTGGTCTACGACTTCTGGGGCTTTCCCGAGCACTACTACCGGGTGCGCTACGACGCCCCGGGCGCACCCGCGCTCGCCCAGAGCGTGCGCAAGCTGCTGCGCGCCCCTGGAATCCCCGTACAGGACATCCCCGACCGTGGCCTCGACCATGGGGCGTACGTCCCCCTCGTCGAGATGTTCCCGGCCGCCGACATCCCGGTCCTCCAGATCTCCATGCCGACGCTCGACCCCGTGAAGCTCATGGAGATCGGCCGCAAGCTGGCGCCCCTGCGCGACGAGGGCGTGCTCATCGTCGGCTCCGGGTTCTTCACCCACAACCTGGCCGCGCTACGGCACACCGGCGGGGGAGTGCCCACCTGGTCCTCGGAGTTCGACGACTGGGGGCGGCACGCGCTGGAGAACCGGGACTGGGACGCCCTGCTGGACTTCCTGCACAAGGCCCCCGCGGGCAGGTACGCCCACCCGCGCACCGAGCACTTCGCCCCGCTGTTCGTCACCATGGGCGCCGCGGAGGTGTCCGGCGAGCTGGACACGCAGAGGTCGGTGATCGACGGGTTCTGGCTGGGCATGGCGAAGCGGTCGGTGCAGTTCGGCTGACCTGGGGACCCTCTGCCTTGCCCGCGGCTGACCGCGGCACCCTTCGCTTCGCCGGCGGCAGCTGACCGCGGCACCCTTCGCTTCGCCCGCGGCCCCCTAGCCTTCGCCCGTTACGTGCCCGTAGGACCCGTAGGACACAGGACCCGTAGGACACAGGACCCGTAGGGCACAGGACCCGTAGGACCCGTCACCTGGTCCCCTACAGGTCCCTTTCGTACCAGGCGACATCCCAGTAGCGGCCGAACTTGCGGCCCACTTCGCGGTACGTGCCCACGTGCCGGAAGCCGAAGCGTTCGTGCAGCCGCACGGACGCTTCGTTGGGCTGGGCGATGCCCGCGTACGCGCGATGCAGGTCCTCGCCCGAGAGGGCCTCGAACAGCGACTTGTAGAGGAGCGTGCCGACACCGCGGCCGGCGGCGTCCGGGCGGAGGTAGATCGTCACCTCGACGGAGGTCGTGTAGGCCGGTTTCGGGCGGAAGGGGCCGGAAGTGGCGTACCCCAGAATTTCCTGTGAGTCCGTGTCCGTGGCAACCATCAGCCGGTACGGGCCGTCTTCAGGGTGGGAGAGCAGCCAAGGGCGGCGCTCCTCCGGAGTGAAAATCGCGGTATCGAATGTGATCGGCGTCTCACGTACGTAGTGGTTGTAGAGGTCGGTGAGGGCTTCAAGATCCCCCTCGATTCCCGGCCTGACCTGCACCTCTGTACGTTCCGACGGCATTCGTCCTCCTCCTGGGGCCCGACAGGGTACTGCATGATCAGAAAAATCGGGGGACGGGTTGGGAATTCTGTCCTGATTCCAGTCGTTGTTTCCATCGGATGCAGGGCACCCGAGGAGAGTCCCGAGAGAGTCCCGGGAGGACCCGAGTCAGTGCGCCGGCGTCCAAGGACCACCCGCTGACCCCACCATCGCAAGGGAGCACGCATGGCAACCCGTGCCGTCGCCCGTCGTCAGTCCGCCTCCGGCGAGACCGGCGCGGCAAGCAGCGCTCGCGTTCACGGCGGAGAGATCGCCGACCGCGATCTGGTCGGCATGTACCTCGACGAGATCGCACGCACGCCTCTGCTCGACGCCGCCAAGGAAGTCGAGTTGTCGCAGATCATCGAGGCGGGTGTGTTCGCGCGGCAGGTCCTCGACGGGGCCGAGGAGTCCAAGGCGGACGCCTCCCGTGAGGAGCTCGAGGCGCTCGTCGCCGAGGGAGAGCGCGCCAAGGACGTCTTCATCCGTTCCAACCTGCGGCTGGTCGTCGCGGTCGCCCGCCGGTACCCGCGCAGCGGTCTGCCCCTGCTGGACCTGGTCCAGGAGGGCAACGCCGGCCTGGTCCGCGCGGTCGAGAAGTTCGACTACCGCAAGGGTTTCAAGTTCTCCACGTATGCCACGTGGTGGATCCGCCAGGCCATCACCCGGTCCATAGCCGACCAGTCGCGCACGATCAGGCTGCCCGTCCACCTCGTGGAGGAGCTGGGCCGGATCCGCCGCGTGCAGCGGGAGTTCAACCGCGAGCACGGCCGCGACCCGGAGCCCCTGGAGATCGCCACCGAGCTGGGTTCCAAGCCGGAGCGCGTCATCGACGTGCTCGACTGGGCGCGCGACCCGGTCTCGCTGAACATGCCGGTCGACGACCAGGGCGAGACGCAGTTCGGCGACCTGCTCGAGGACACCTCGGCGGTCTCGCCCGAGCAGTCCGTGCTCACGCTGCTGCGCAGCGAGGAGCTGGACGGCCTCATCGACCGCCTCGACCCGCGCACGGCCTCCATCATCAAGATGCGGTACGGCATCGACGACGGCCGCGAGCGCACGCTGACCGAGGTCGGCAAGGAACACGGTCTGACGCGTGAGCGGATCCGTCAGATCGAGAAGCACGCCCTGCTGGAACTGAAGAAGCTGGCCCGGGACACCGGGTTCGAGGCGGCGGCGTAGGACGGGCCCCGCGCCCGCGAGGGGTCAGCGTCCGGGCCGGAACCCGCCACGGGGCGGTTCCGGACGGGTGCGGTGTCTGCCACCGGCGTACGCGGGGTGGCGGAAGTACGCGCAAACATGGCGGAGAAGGTCGCTTCAACCGGTGGCCCCGGGGGAAAAACACTCCTGGGCACGGGGGTTCGAGCGGCCTCTCATGAACAACTCTCATGAACGATCGCCATGAACGACCTCTCATGAACGATCTCTCTTAACCACGTCCCGACGCAATCCCGCCCCCCCGGCGCCGGACCTTCCGAGTCGGACTTCGGCCGCCTCCCCCCCCCGGCGCCGAGGTCCGGCTCTTTTTGCGGCCTCTTTTGCGGCGGGTCGGCCTTCGTCGTGCGGCACGTTCAGCCTCTGTCATGCGGCACGTCGGCGTCCGCGACGACCGCTGGGCGGCGTACGGACAGGGTGAAGGGCGGGCCACCCCGTACCTGAACCCCGGGGTGGCCGCCTGGATGGCAGATTGTGCCACATGGGCATAGCCTGCCGATGTGACAAGCTCCACCCCCGCACCGCCTCCCTCCCCTCCCTCTTCCACGAGCCCGCCCGCCCCGGCTTCACTGACCGAGCGGCGCAAGGCGGCGACCAGGATGGAGATCGCCCGAGCGGCCGCAGGTCTCTTCGCAGGCCGAGGCCTCAAGGCCACCCGCGCCGAGGACATCGCCCAGGCGGCCGGCATCGCGCCGCGCACGTTCTACCGGTACTTCGCCTCCAAGGAGGAGGCGATCGCCCCGCTCTACGCGGCCGGCGCCCGGCGCTGGGCGGAGGCGGTGCGCGAGGCGCCGCCCGAACTGTCCCTGCCCGACGCCCTGGAACACGCGGTACGGCAGACACTCACTCCCGGCGTCGGGGTCTCGGCGGCCTCCTGGGAGTGGGTCCGTACCCTCATCCGCCTGGCCTCCACCAGCCCCGCCCTGGGCAAGGTCTGGGCGGAGGTCTGCCATGCGTCGGAGGGGGCACTGGGGGAGGTGCTCAGGGAGCGGGCGGCCAGGAGTGCCGCCGGGCTCGACAACGTTGCCGAGCCTGTCGAGCCGGCTCAACCTGCCGAGTCGGCCGAGCCTGTTGTGTCAGCCGAGCCTGCCCAACCCGCCGAGCCCACCCCGCGTCAGCGTTTCCTCGCGGCGGTCGCGGGGGCCGCCGTCCGCGTCGCCGTGGAGAGCTGGTCCACCACCGACCGCCCCCCGAACGGTCCCGACGGCCCGGCGGAACTCGCCCTGCGGAACCTGGAAGCGGTGCGGGGGATGGAGTGGCGGGAGCGCGAGTGATGCCCCGGGCCGACTAACCGTTCGCACCAGCTTCCGCGGCCCCGGCGACACGGTCGGACCCCGAACCCGAACCCGCGCCCGACCCCGACGCCGCCCCCGCGCCCGCTCTCCCCAGCCGTTCCCCCAACTCCCCGTACCCGCTCCACCAGTTCTTCCGGCGAGTGGACCGTGAACTCGTGGCCCAGCATCGCCAGGCGGACCGCGAGCCACTCCAGGGGGTCGCCGGTGACGGCTCGCAGGCGGCAGCCGTCGGGGGTCTGCTCCGGACGGCCGAACCAGGACGGGAGCCGGGCGGCGACGGTCTCGGCCGGGGCCTGGAAGGTGACCTCGAACTCGTAGGTCTCCTGGCGGCGTTGGATCGACTGGCGCAGGTACTCCGCCGCATCCCCCTGCGGCACCTCCCGCGGGGCGAAACGGGTTCCGGTGGCGAAGGGCTGGCCCACCCGGTCGACGCGGAAGGTGCGCCAGTCGTCGCGTTCGAGGTCGTAGGCGACGAGGTACCAGCGGCGGCCGGTGGAGACGAGGCGGTACGGCTCGGTCAGGCGGCGCGACTCGGTGCCGTCCTTCGCGCGGTAGGCGAACCGCAGCCGCTCGTGCCCGGCGACCGTCGAGGCGATGACGGTGAGCGTCTCGGGCGCGATGCTGGCCCCGTCTCCGCTGGTCAGCGGGGTGGTCGCGGCCTGGAGCGTGGCGACGCGGTGGCGCAGCCGGGCCGGCAGCACCTGCTCCAGCTTCGCCAAGGCCCGTACGGATGCCTCGTCGACGCCCTCCAGGGCGTGCCCGGCGCCCGCCCGCAGGCCCACCGCGATCGCCACCGCCTCCTCGTCGTCGAGGACGAGCGGCGGCATCGCCTTGCCCGCGACCAGCCGGTATCCGCCGTCGGAGCCCTTGGTCGCCTGGACGGGATAACCGAGTTCCCGCAGCCGGTCGATGTCCCGCCGGACCGTGCGGCGGGACACCTGGAGGCGGCCCGCGAGTTCGCCACCGGGCCATTCGCGGGGCGTCTGGAGGAGGGAGAGGAGTTGCAGCAGCCGAGCCGGAGTGTCCGTCGTCATGGGTTCGAGGATGCCCTACCAGTAGGACACGATCTGACCTACTGGGGTCCTAGTGTCCTCGCATGACCTCCAACGAGACCCAGTTCTCCGCCGATCCCGGTCGGCCCGAGCGCCCTGCGGGGGCGGACGCCCAGGCAGCCTCGTCGACCGCCACCGCGACAGGGGCGGTGGGCGACCGCCGCAGGTGGTTCGCCCTGGCGATCGTGATGACCGCGGCCTTCATGGACCTCGTCGACGTCACGATCGTCAACATCGCCGTCCCGTCCATGCGGCGCGACGCGGGCGCTTCCGACAGCCAGGTCCAATGGATCACCGCGGGTTACGCGCTCGCCTTCGCCGCGGGTCTCATCACCGGCGGACGCCTGGGCGACATCTACGGCCGCAAACGGCTGTTCCTCCTCGGCATCGGAGGTTTCACCATCGCCTCCGCACTGTGCGGCTTCGCCGTGAACCCGGAGATGCTGGTCGCCTCCCGCCTGCTCCAGGGCGGCATGGCGGCGCTGATGGTCCCTCAGGTGCTGTCGATCGTGCACGCCACCTTCCCGGCGCACGAACGCGGCAAGGTCTTCGGGCTCTTCGGTGCGGTCGTCGGCCTGGGCGCGGTCTCGGGACCACTGCTGGGCGCGCTGCTGATGGAGTGGGACCTGTTCGGGCTGGACTGGCGGCCGATCTTCCTCATCAACCTGCCGGTCGGCATCGCGGCCCTGATCCTCGGCAGCCGCTTCATCACCGAGTCGCGTGCGCCGAAGGCGCTCAAGCTCGACCTGGTCGGCGTCGCGCTGGTGACGCTCGGTCTGCTGATGCTGCTCTACCCGCTGACCCGCGGCCGTGAGCTGGGCTGGCCGCTGTGGGGCTACCTGTCGATGGCCGGCGCGTTCGGCGTCTTCGGCGCGCTGGTGGCGTACGAGCGGCGCAAGGGCGCGCGGGACGGCTCGCCGCTGATCGAGCTCTCCCTCTTCCGGGTGAAGAGCTTCGCCGCGGGCATCGCGGTGCAGACGGTGTTCGGCATCAGCCTCGGCATCTTCTTCCTGGTCTGGACGCTGTACATGCAGATCGGCCTCGGCTGGGGCGAGCTGCGCGCCGGTCTGACGGGGATCCCGTTCTCCCTCGCGGTGTCGACGGCCGCCGGTCTCTCCGTGCAGAAGCTGGTTCCGCGCTTCGGCCGCAAGGTGCTCCAGGCGGGCGCGCTGACCATGGCCGCGGGTGTCCTGCTCTACCTGTGGGAGTCCGGGCGCTACGGCCTCGACATCGCCCCCTGGCAGATGATCCTGCCGCTCACGGTGATGGGCGCCGGCATGGGGCTGATCGTCGCCCCGCTGACCGACGCGGTGCTGTCGGACGTGCCGCGCGAGCACGCCGGTTCGGCGTCCGGGCTGATCAACACCGTGCAGCAGATGGGCACCGCGCTCGGCCTCGGCCTGGTGTCCGTCGTCTTCTTCGGCCGGATCGGTGAGCGGCTGACCCCGGCCGAGACGGGCCCGGAGTTCGTGGACGCCTTCCGGTACGCGCTGGGCTGGGTGGCCGCGGTGCTGGGCGTCATCTTCCTGCTGATGTTCGCCCTGCCGAAGCGGCCCGCCCAGCACGTGGAGAGTGCGGGGGAGCCGGAACTGCCGGCAGCCGGGAAGGAGCCGGAACTCGTCTCCTGAGCCGGGACCGAGAAGGGCGCCGGAAGGGCCTGTCACCTGCCGAGGTGACAGGCCCTTCCGGCGTCCCCGGACGCACTCGGGCATCGCCGGAAGTCCGTTCGTGCCCGAATCGCGTCCGAACCTGTTTACTTTCCGGAAATCCGGGCGTAGCCTCCGTGGCGAAACCACAGGTCCGGGCATAAACCCGGTAACGGTCGGAGGCGAACGGACATGTACGCACCGGAGCGGCAGCAGGAGATCCTGCGGCTCGCCCGTGACGGCGGCCGGGTGGACGTGCTGTCGCTGGCCGAGGAGTTCCAGGTCACGGCGGAGACGATCCGCCGCGACCTGAAGGCCCTCGACCGCGCCGGCCTCGTGCGTCGCGTGCACGGCGGTGCCATACCGGTCGGACGCCTCGATTTCGAGCCGGACCTGGCCGAGCGTGAGTCCACCTCCGCCGACGAGAAGGACCGCATCGCCAAGGCCGCCCTGACCGAACTGCCGGCCGAGGGCACGATGATCCTCGACGCCGGCACGACGGTCGCCCGCCTGGCCGCCGCCCTCCCGCTGGAAGCCTCGCTCACCGTGGTCACGCACTCCCTGCCGATCGCGGCCCGTCTCGCCGACCACCCCGGCATGCAGCTCCACCTGATCGGGGGGCGCGTACGGCACCGTACGCGCGCCGCCGTGGACGCCTGGGCGCTGCGGGCGTACGGCGAGATCCGCGCCGACGTCCTGTTCGTCGCCGCGAACGGGTTCTCCACCGAGCACGGGCTCACCACCCCCGACCTCGCCGAGGCCGCGGTGAAGCGGGCGGCGATGGCCGCGGCCCGCCGGGTCGTCCTGCTCGCCGACTCCGCCAAGCACGGCCAGGAGCACTTCGCCCGCTTCGGCGACCTGAGCGACGTGGACCTGCTGATCACCGACAGCGGGCTGAGCCCCGACGACGCGGCCGCCATCGAGCGCGGTGGCACGGAAGTGGTACGCGCATGATCCTCACCGTCACCCCGAACCCGTCCCTCGACCGCACCTACGAGGTCCCCTCCCTCGACCGCGGCGAGGTCATCCGCGCCACCGGCGAGCGCATGGACCCGGGCGGCAAGGGCGTGAACGTCTCGCGGGCCGTCGCGGCCGCCGGACGGCGCACGGTCGCCGTACTGCCCCTGGGTGGTGCGCCGGGCGCGCTCGTCGCCGATCTGCTCGACGCGCAGGGCATCGAGGTCGCACCGGTCCCGGTCGCCGGGGCCACCCGCTCGAACATCGCGCTCGCGGAGTCCGACGGGGTACTGACGAAGATCAACGCGCCGGGTCCCGAACTCTCCCCGGAGGAGCAGGAACTGCTCCTGGAGACCGTGCGCGAGCAGTCCCGCGACGCCGACTGGATCGCCTGCTGCGGCAGCCTGCCCCGCGGGCTCGCGCCCTCCTGGTACGCCGACGTGGTCGCGCGGGCGCACGCCGGGGGCGCGCGGATCGCGCTGGACACCTCGGGGCGCGCGTTGACGGAGGCGCTGCGCGAGCGGCCCGACGTCGTGAAGCCGAACGCCGAGGAACTCGCCGAGGCGGTCGGACGCCCCCTGGCGACCGTGGGCGACGCCGTGAAGGCGGCCGAGGAGTTGCGCGAGATGGGCGCACGCGTCGTGCTCGCGAGTCTGGGCGCCGACGGGCAGCTCCTCGTGGAGGACGCGGGCACCTGGTTCGCCACCGCGCACGTCGACGCCGTCCGCAGCAATGTGGGGGCGGGGGACTCCTCCCTCGCCGGATTCCTCATCGCCGGCGGCAGCGGCCCGCAGGCGCTCGCCTCCGCCGTCGCACACGGCGCGGCCGCCGTCCAACTGCCCGGCAGCGTGATGCCGACCCCGGCCGACCTGGACCCGGCGGGGGTGACGGTCACCGCGGAGGTGCCGGTGGACCGCGAACTGAAGGAGCCGGTGTCATGACCCTCGACCCGGTGGCCCGCCCGGCCCGCCGCCCGGCCTCTGCCACGGCCCGCCGCCCGGCTCCTGCCACGGCCCGCCGCTCGACCTCTGCCGCGGCCCATCACCCGGCGCCTGTCGGGAGGGCCGGCAACCCGGCGGGCCCGGCGCCTGTGGCGGTGGCTGATGGTGTGGTGCCTGTGGCGGTGGCTGACGGTCCGGTACCTGTCGCGGTGGTTGTCGGTCTGGCGCCTGCCGCGATGGCTGATGGTGTAGTGCCTGCCGCGATGGCTGACGGCCCGGCACCTGCCGCGATGGCTGACGGGCGGCTCCTGTCAGGGCGGCCGGCCCACCAGCGCCTGCCGCGGCGGCCGACGGTCCGCCGCGGTGGCAGCCGCTGCCCGTCGGCGCCGGTCGCGGACTGCGGCCGCCGTCCCTCGTTGCTCCGGCCGACCCCCGCCCGGCGTCGCGCGAGGCGTTCACATCACCGGCTCCGTTCACACCGGTAGCCCGGACGACGTCGGCCGGGACCCGGCGAGGTTCCCCTTACTCGCCGCCCAGCACGGGCAGCGTGGCGTCCTGAGCCGCCCCGCTGCCAGGGCGGGCAGGGCCCGACGGCCT
>NZ_MPOH02000011.1:788514-856861 GCF_001896135.2 Streptomyces phaeoluteigriseus | reverse complement strand
CCCCACCGCACCCCCGTCCCCTTTTGCGCCCAGCACACCCCCCGGGCGATACGCGAGCGAAGGAGCCGCGATGAGCGAGATGATCACCGCGGAACTGGTCGACCTCGACCTGTCCGTCAGCACCAAGGAAGCAGCGGCGCGGTCCCTCGCCGAGCGCATGGTGGTCCTGGGCCGGGTGACCGACCTGGAGGGTTTCCTCGCCGACGTGGCCGCCCGTGAGGCCCAGATGCCCACCGGCCTCGACGGCGGCATCGGCATCCCGCACTGCCGCAGCGCCCATGTCACCGAGCCGACGCTCGCCTTCGGGCGCAGTGCGGCCGGCATCGACTTCGGCGCGCCGGACGGTCCGGCCGACCTGATCTTCCTGATCGCCGCCCCGGCCGGAGCGGACGACGCCCACCTGACGATCCTGTCCTCCCTCGCCCGGCAGCTGATGAACGCCGAGTTCACCGACGCGTTGCGGTCGGCGGGAGACGCGGCGGCCGCGGCGGCGCTGATCCGCGGGGAGGAGCCGGACGAGGCCCCCGCGAAGAGCGCGAGCGCTCCCCAGGACACCGTTGTGACGTCGGCGGCGGCCTCCGCCGACGTCACAACGGCCACCCCCGCCACCACGCCCGACGCGCCCCCCTTCCGCATCGTCGCCGTCACCTCCTGCCCCACCGGCATCGCCCACACCTACATGGCGGCCGAGTCGCTGGAGAACGCGGGCCGCGAGGCGGGCGTCGAACTCGTCGTCGAGACACAGGGCTCGGCCGGTTTCACCCGGCTCGACCCGGCGGTGATCGCGGCGGCGGACGGCGTGATCTTCGCCCACGACGTGCCCGTACGCGACAGGGACCGCTTCGCCGGAAAGCCGACGGTCGACGTCGGCGTGAAGGCCGGCATCAACAAGCCCGCCGAACTCATCGCCGACGTGCGCGGCAAGGCCGAGCGCGGCGAGGTCACGGCGGGCGCCAAGGGCGGTACGCCGGTCGAGCGGGCCGGTGAGTCCGGTGACAACTACGGCACCAAGCTCCGCAAGTGGCTGATGACCGGCGTCAGTTACATGGTCCCGTTCGTCGCCGCGGGCGGTCTGCTGATCGCCCTCGGATTCGCGATCGGCGGCTGGGAGATCAACAAGGCGCCCTCGGTCATGGAGCACTTCTCCTGGACCCAGGTCGACAGCTGGGGCGCCCTGCTGTTCCAGATCGGCGGGGTCGCCTTCGGCTTCCTCATCCCGGTCCTCGCCGGATACATCGCGTACGGCATGGCGGACCGCCCCGGTCTCGTCCCCGGGTTCGTCGGCGGAATGATCTCCTCCCAGATCGCCGCCGGCTTCCTCGGCGGCCTGGTCGCCGGTCTGCTGGCGGGCGCGGTGGTCCTCGCGATCCAGCGCGTCAGGATCCCGCCGGTGCTGCGGGGCATCATGCCGGTGGTCGTGATCCCGCTCATCTCCTCGCTGATCGTCGGCTTCCTGATGTTCGTCGTGATCGGCAAGCCGATCGCCGAGGCGCAGAAGGGCATGACGGACTGGCTCGCCGGCCTCTCCGGCACCAACGCCATCCTGCTGGGCGTCCTGCTCGGCCTGATGATGTGCTTCGACCTCGGCGGCCCGGTCAACAAGGTCGCGTACGCCTTCGCCACGGCCGGTATCGCCGTCGCGGATCCCAGCGACTCCGCGATGAAGGTGATGGCCGCCGTGATGGCCGCCGGCATGGTCCCGCCGCTGGCCATGGCGCTGGCGACCACCCTCCGCAAGAAGCTCTTCACGCCGACCGAGCGCGAGAACGGCAAGGCCGCCTGGGTCCTGGGCGCTCCTTCATCTCGGAGGGCGCCATCCCGTTCGCCGCGGCGGACCCGCTGCGGGTCATCCCGGCCTCGATGGCGGGCGGCGCGGTCACCGGCGCCCTGTCGATGGCGTTCGGCGCCACGCTCCGCGCCCCGCACGGCGGCATCTTCGTGGTCCCGCTGATCGGCAACCCGTTCCTCTACCTGGTCGCCATCGCGGCCGGGGTGTGCGTCACGACCGCCCTGGTCGTCGTCCTCAAGGGCCTGCGCAAGCCGGTCGTCGGGGCCGCGGCACCCGGCGCGGAGGACGGCAGCGCCGCCGCGGCCGCGGAGAGGAAGCAGCCGGTGGCGGCGTAACCGGCCGCAGCGCACGGGTCCTTCGGCGGGCCTGCACCACCTGCGAGATACGTCACGGTCCGGGGCGAAAGTCCCGGACTGTGCTGTCTTCGGTGTCTACTGTTCGACATGCCTGAGCACCTCTCGATCCCCCATCCGACGGGCCCGGCGGCTGTCGCTCTCGCCCTGGCGGGAGCCGCCTGGCTGATCGCGGTGACCGCCCTGCTGCGCCGCGCCCGTCCGGGCGCCGGCGTGTGGGGCTCCTGGACGGGCGCACAGCGCACACGGCGTACGGCCCTGGGCGCCATGCGCCCGGGTCATGACGCGATACCCCCGGGGCCGCGCGGACGACGCCGGACCACGGGCGTACGCCGCCGGGACGCACACGTGCAGCGCCCGGAGACGGACGTACGCCGTCCGGGCCCGGGCCGGCCACCGACCCTCCCCGCCCTCCCGCCGCAGCATCGGACCGGCCCGCACCAGGAAGCCGTCGAACTGACCGCCGCGGAGCGGGCCGCCTTCGAGCATCTCGTACGCGGGCTCAACGGCGACCGCTGAATCCGCGCCGGACGCCCCGGCCAGGGCGCCAGGGGTGAGCCCGGCTCAGGAGACCTGGGCCGCCCGCCGCTCCATCGCCTCGCGGGCCGCCTCCTCGGTGGGGTACACCTCGCACATGTGCCGCCCGTCGGGGGTGGCCGTGTGCTCGACCTCCCACAGGGAGACCTCCTGGCCGTCGCGGAGCAGGAACGCGTGCTCGTACAGCGCGTAGCCCAGACCGATGCGCCCCGCACGGCAGGGCCGGCCGAACGCCTGGGTGATCTGGTGCGCGAAGGCGGACGCCAGCAGCGCGGCGGTGTCGGCGTCCGGCCGGTCCGCGTTCTCCGCCCGGCGCAGCAGCCGACGCGCGTGGTCCGCCGAGTCGTCCGGCACGTACACATGGCGCGGGGCGGGGATCGGCGCCAGCTGGACCAGCACCGGCAGTTCGAAGTCCGGCGCGTCCGCCGGAAGGGGCAGCCGGGCCGTGGCGGCCCGCAGCTCCTCCTCGTCGACGTACACCTCGTGCTGCGGCTCGCTGCCCGGGGTGGGGTTGTGGACCAGCTCCCACAGGGTGAGCGCGGACCCGTCCGACAGCAGCCAGGTGTGCCGGTACGTCTCCCGATGCAGGCCCGCGCTGTGATGCGCGGAGTGCAGCGAGCTGTCGTGCGCCAGCGCACAGTCGAGCCGTCTCACACATTCGTCGGGCAACTCGAACGAGTTCAGGGCGCGACCGAGAAGCCGCGCGAGGTGCTCCTCCGGAGTCTCGGGCGACTCGGCTGCTTCGTGCGCTGCCGTCTCGTACGGAACGCTCAAGGTTTCTCCCGGCGTTGCTGCATGTCACCTTGTGGGTGCATACCGTAGCCCCTCGGTCGGACATCATGTCCGGGAACCGAGAAAACGTACGCGGGGAAAACGCGGAAGCCGCGCGAGAAGTTCCCGCGCGGCCCGATGATCCGTCAGGAACCGCCGGTCAGAGGCCCTGCCCGCCGGAACGGGCGGCGCTCGGACGGGTCAGGTCGCGCTCCCCGCGATCCATTCACTCCACGCCAGGTTCCACCCGTTGAGGCCGTTGTCCGGGGCGACCGTCTTGTCGGGGGAGTTCTTGACGATCACGACGTCACCGACGAGCGAGTTGTCGTAGAACCACTTGGCGGGGGTGTCGCCCTGGGCGCCCCGCGCGTCCGCGAGGCCGACGCAGCCGTGGCTGGTGCCCTCCCGACCGAAGGGCGGATTGCCCCTGTTGTACCAGTAGTTGCCGTGGATGAAGGTCCCGGACTGCGTCAGCCGCATCGCGTGCGGCACGTCCGGGATGTCGTACTCGCCGCCCAGCCCGACCGTCCGGCTGTTCATCCGCGTCTGCGTGAACTTCTCCGTGATCACCATCTGGCCGTTGTACGTCGTGTGCTGGGCGCTGCCCGAGGAGATCGGGACGGACTTCAGGGTGGTCCCGTCCCGCACCACCGACATGGTCTGGGTGCCGACGTCGACCGTGGAGACCTGCGAGCGCCCGATGGTGAAGGTGACCGTCTTCCTCTGCACGCCGTGGACGCCGTTGGCGCCCTGCACGCCGTCCAGGTCGATCTTCATCGTGACCTTGGAGCCGGCCTTCCAGTACTCCTCGGGCCGGAAGTCGAGCCGCTGCGACCCGAACCAGTGCCCGACCACCTTCTGCCCGCTGCTGGAGGAGACAGTGATGTGCGACTGGACGGCCTTCTTGTCTTCGATGGCCTTGTCGAAGGTGAACGACACCGGCATCCCGACACCGACCGTCGTGCCGTTGTCCGGCGTGTACGTCCCGATGAAGCTGTTCGCCGGGGACACCGTCGTGAAGACCGAGTCGGCCGCCACCGTCCGGCCGTCCGCGCCCTTCGCGGTCGCCGATATCTCGTACTTCGTCCCGCGCTCCAGCTGCTCCTTCGGCTTCCAGCTGCTGCCGTCCGCCGCCAGCGAGCCCGCCACGACCTGCTGCGTCCCCGCCACCGTCATCTTCACGGTGGCCAGCCGGCCGTCGCTCACCTTCACGCCCGTGCTGTTGATCGACGCGCCTGTCGAACCGTCCTCGGCCGAGATGACGATCTTCGCGGTCCTCGTCCCGGCGGATTCCCCACCGCCCTTGTTGTTCTTGTCCTCGGCGTTGGCGCTGCCACCGCAGGCGGTCAGGGTGAGGGCGCCGACCACCAGGGCGGCACAGGCCCCCAGTGCGCGCCGCGCTGTTTTGTTCGGCGTTGTCACGGGCTGCTCCAGCTTCGTGTGTTGTGCGTGATCCGCTCCAGTACGTGGGAGAAGAGGACCACCACGGCCGCTGGGGTTCCCGCCGTCCGCCGCTGAACCCATCGCGTGACAGAACCGGGACAATGACCCGCCTCCTGACGCGACTTGCCTACCGGCCCCCGTACAGCTCCTCGTACGACGGCCAGGTCCCGCCGGCCTCCGTCACCGGCTCCGCGGCCCGTACCGCCCGCACGATCGCCCGTGTCACCATGTCCGCGCCCGCCGCGAGAACGTCGTTCAGGGCGAGTGGGTGCGCGCTGCCGACAGGGCCGGTGCCGAGCGGACGCGCACCCGTCGCCAGTGCGAACACCGTGTCCCCGTCGTGCAGCAGATGCACCGGCCGTACGGCACGGGCGATGCCGTCGTGCGCCGTGCCCGCCAGCTTCTGCGCCTGCGCCTTCGTCAGGTCCGCGTCGGTGGCGACCACCGCGAGGGTCGTGTTCAGCGGCGGGGGCGCGCTCGCCGCGGCACTGTCCGCCAGGCGCCGCAGGGCGGCCTCGTGCACCCGCTCCTCCGGATACTCCACCCGGCCCTGGAACAACTCCCCGTACAGCACGCCCGTTTCCGGGTCCATGACCGAGCCCGCCGCGTTGGCCACCACCAGCGCGGCCACCGTGATGCCTGAGTCGAGCACGATGGCGGCGGTACCGATCCCGCCCTTCATCGCTCCGACCGCGGCGCCCGTCCCGGCGCCCACACACCCCTCCGGCACCCGGGCGCCGGGTGCGCTCGCCGCGGCGGCCTCCACCGCGGCCCGGCCGAACGCGGCGTCCGGACGGGCCCGGAAGTCGCCGCCCCGTCCCAGGTCGAAGACGCACGCGGCGGGCACCACCGGCACGACGTGCGCGGGGTCCGCGCCGACCGGCACCCCGCGGCCACGCTCCTCCAGCCAGGCCATCACCCCGGACGCCGCGTCGAGTCCGTAGGCGCTGCCGCCGGTCAGCACGACCGCGTCCACACGCTGCACCACATTGCGCGGGTCGAGGGCGTCGGTCTCCTTGGTACCGGGGCCACCGCCGCGCACATCCACGGCGGCCACCGCCCCGCCCTCCGGCGCGAGGCGACCGTGGTGCCGGTCAGCCACCCGTCACCGGTACGAGAGGCATGCCCCACCCGCATCCCCGAGACATCCGTCAGAGCACCGACTGTCAGAGCGTCAACTGTCATGGCCCCAGTCTGGCCCGCCCCCCGTCCGGCGGGGCGGCTGTCGCACCCTTCCTCACACCGCCTCCGTCATACGGCCGCCCTCACACCGCCTCCGTCGCACGGCCGCCCTCACACCGCCTCCGTCGCACCGTGCTGCGACTTCTTCCGCGCGACCATGCGTGCCGTCAGCGTCGTCCCGGTGGCCACTGCCAGCGCCGACACCAGGCCCGCCGCGAGGACCGCCCAGTCACCGAGGAAGGTGCAGCAGATCACCAGCAGGGCGGTGACCGGAAGCACGGACTGCTGGGCGAGGCCCACCTTGAAGTGGCGGGAGTGCAGCGCCCAGACGGTCAGTAGATACAGCGCCGTCGGCAGTGTCACCGCCGCCGAAGCGGTGAGCGTCGTCAGGTGCGCCTTGCCGACCGCCTGCTCGACGGCCACCTCCAGGCCCGCGCCGATCGCGGCGGCCGAGGCGAAGACGACGTAGTGGCCGTAGCCCCACTGGAAGGCCTCCTTGCTGGAGCGCAGCCGGCCGTGGATGGGCACCACGAAGTAGATCCACCACGCGGAGAAGATGATCAGCAGCCCGCCCGCGGCGATCGGGAGCAGTTCGTCGAGCGCGTCGTTCTCGTCGATGCCGACCTTCACGGCGATCGTGGCCGCGGCGATCGTCTCGCCGAGCACGATGATCGTGAACAGGCCGTAACGCTCGGCGATGTGGTGCGGGTGCCAGGAGGTCGGGTGGTCCTTCTCCGCGAGGACGGGAACGCACATCTCCAGCAGCGCCATCACCAGGAACAGCCAGGGCTTGCCTCCATCGGGCACGAACAGCAGCCCCAGCCAGCCGACCTGGCAGAGCGCCACGCCACCGGCGTACCGCAGCGCCATCGTTCTCTCCGGGCCCTCGCTCGACCTCGCGACGCGCAGCCACTGCGCGGTCATGGCGAGCCGCATGATCACGTAGCCCAGCACGACGGCCAGGAAGTCGTGGTCCTCGAACGCCCGCGACACCCCGGCGGCGAGGACCAGGACCCCGGCGATCTGTATGAGGGTGACGACCCGGTAGAGGACGTCGTCGTTGTCGTACGCCGAGGCGAACCAGGTGAAGTTCATCCAGGCCCACCAGATGGCGAAGAAGACCATCGCGTAGTCGAGGATTCCCTCCCCCGCGTGGGACTCCGCCACGGCGTGCACCAGCTGCATGCCCGCCTGGGCGATGGCCACGACGAAACACAGGTCGAAGAACAGCTCCAGCGGGGAGGCGGCACGGTGGGCCTCACCCCGTCCGCGCGCGGTGAGCCTGCGCAGCGGCTGGGCGTGCGTCGGTGCGCCCGGGGAGGGAGAGGCGGAGGAAGGCGGCGGAGGGGGACTGGTCGTCATGGGTCCCAGCACAGCAGATAACCCTGGGAAACTCTTGCCGAGGAGCGCATGGGCGGGTGACAGGGCGGGGCGCGCGCGAAGGGGCACCTCAGGAGGGCGCCGACGGGTCCGGGAGGTCGGGGTCCGGTCGGCGGTCGAGGGGCGCCCAGGCCGGTGCCCCGGCTCGCCCCGTCGCCCGCACCCGGGGCCGTACGCTGGAGGCATGAGCACCCCCGCCGCCCCCGAGCCGCGCGAGCCGAAGGCCGCGCTGATCTTCGACGACCCGCTGGACCGGCAGTCCTCGGACGACACGGACCACGGGTGGGGCGAGCGGCCAGGAGCCGGCGGCGACAGCGCGGCCGACCTCAAGCGCTTCCTCGACGAGAAGCCGCCCCACCACATCTGAACCCGGCGGACCCGGCGGACGACCGCCGACAGGGCCCCGCACAGGACGGCCACCACGACAACGGCCACCGCTGCCGCTACTGCTGTCGCTACCGCTCGCCGTGCCCGGAGCCGCGCTGGGCGACCAGGGCGTCGCGGATCTCCTTGAGCACCTCCAGCTCGGTGATCTCCAGGACCTCCTGCGTGCCCTCCTTGGCCTTCCTGCGGGCCTCCATCTTCGCCAGGTACTTCGACATCGGCAGGACCATCAGGAAGTAGACGACGGCCGCCGTGATCACGAAGGTCAGCGTCGCGCCGAGCACGGAGCCCCACAGGATCCGGACACCCGTGGCGGCGTCGCCCGAACCGGTGCAGGGTCCCTTGATGCAGGAGTGGTAACTGTCCAGGTTCTTCGTCCCGATGGCCCCGATCAGCGGATTGATGACCCCTTTGACCACCGAGTTGACGATGTTGGTGAAGGCCGCGCCGATCACCACCGCGACTGCCAGATCGACGACGTTCCCGCGCATCAGGAAGGCTTTGAAGCCTTGCAGGACGCTCGCCTTTTCGCTCACCTCGGTGACACTCCTCACATGTACAGGTTGTGGAACAAACAGCTCCGCAACCTACGTCACCCCGAGGCGGGCGTGTCCAATTCGGTAGCTCGAAAGGGGGGCTTGGCGCCAAAGCGGACAGAGGGTGCGCGACGGGACTCACCACTGGGTCACCGCCAGCCGGGCCGTGGCGCTCGCGCCCGCGAGGCGGGTCGCGGTGGACCGGGGCACGGACAGCACGACCAACGCGCCGCCGTCTCCGCTGTCCACATCGCCCCAGGCAGTGCCCTCTTCGCCCTCTTCGCCGACGCCGACCGGGCCGGCCGCCGTCTCCGGCACCTTCGTCACGAGGGCACCGCGAGCGACCACCTGGGCCGCGCCGTCCGGTCCCGCGGCCCGCTCGGCGGGAGCGACGGCGATGACGTCGACCCGGTCACCGGGGCGCAGCAGCCGGACGGTCGCGGCGTCGGTGATCCGCACCGCCGCCCTCACCCGCCCGGCGGTGCGAGGACCGTCGGCGGGGGCGCGCGCCGATGACCGCGCGCGGGCATGCGGGCCCTCGCCCGGTTGTCCGCGAGGCGGATCCCCGTCCCGCGGACCCGCCGCCACGAGCGCGGCCGCCGTGAGCGCGAGACCCACCGCGAGAGCCCGCCTCCGGTTCCGCACCAGCCGGTGCAGCAGGCGCGGCCCGCCCCGGACGCGTACCGGAGCGAACTGCGGGACCTCGCAGGAGGGAGGGACGGGGAGAGGCGGAGACACGGGAAGAGAGAGAAGGGCCGGGAAGGCGGGGGCGAGGGGAGAGGAGGGACGAAAGGACAACGGGATCACCACCAGCGACGAGGACGGGCCTGCCCATCCACGATGAGCCCTCGCGCCGCCGCCCGCCGGAACCGGTGGACCACCGCCGGATTGTGGACAACTCCCTCACCCGAGCGATGATTTCCGTTCAACGATGTCTTCCGTCTTCGGTGTCCCGCCTGCGCCTACGGCAGGTCGAACCCCGGGTTCAGCCCACCCAGCGCGTTCACGCACAGACAGTCCCGCTCCCCCGTCGTCGGAAGCGCGGACACCGCGTCGAACAGGACACCACGCATCCGGTCCACGTTCGCCGCGAACACCCGCAGCACCTCCTCGTGGGAGACGCCCTCACCGGTCTCGGCACCCGCGTCCAGGTCGGTGACCAGGGCCAACGACGTGTAACACAGTTCGAGTTCACGGGCGAGGGCCGCCTCGGGATGGCCCGTCATGCCCACCACCGACCAGCCCTGTGCCTGGTGCCACAACGATTCGGCACGGGTGGAGAACCGCGGCCCCTCGATCACGACGAGCGTCCCGCCGTCCACCGGCTCCCACTCCCGCCCGCGCGCTGCCTTCAGCGCGACCGAGCGTCCGCTGGGGCAGTAGGGGTCGGCCAGGGACACGTGCACCACGTTGGGCACCGAGCCGTCCGGCAGCGGCAGCCCGTCGAAGTACGTCCCCGGCCGCGACTTCGTCCGGTCGACCAGCTGATCCGGCACCAGAAGCGTGCCCGGGCCGTGCTCGGGACGAAGACCGCCCACCGCGCACGGGCCGAGCACCTGGCGCACGCCGACCGAGCGCAGCGCCCAGAGGTTGGCCCGGTAGTTGATCCGGTGGGGCGGCAGATGGTGGCCGCGACCGTGCCGGGGCAGGAAGGCGACCCGCCGGCCGCCGATGTCACCGAGGAAGAGGGAGTCGCTGGGCGACCCGTACGGGGTGTCCACCTGGATCTCGGTCACGTCGTCCAGGAACGAGTAGAAGCCCGAGCCGCCGATTACACCGATCTCTGCGTTCGCCATGACCAGCACAGTAGCGGGCGCCGCTCACGCACCCGATCCGGCTCCGGGATTTCGGCGGCTCCCGGACTGCCCACCGGCGCCGGAGAAACACCGAGGACCCCACCGTCGTACGACGGCGGGGGTCCCGGAGGGAAGCCTGCTAGGCGGCGGAGCTGCCCGCGGAGGTTCCGGAGCTGGACGGCTTCGAGTCCGAGGCGGACGACGAAGACGACGAAGGCGTGCCCGAGGCCGCCGGCGACTTCGACGGCGACGTGGCCGGCGAGCTGCTCGTCGAGGAGCCGCGGCTGTCGTTCCGGTAGAAGCCGGAACCCTTGAAGACGATGCCGACGGCGGAGAACACCTTCTTGAGGCGGCCACCGCAGTTGGGGCACTCGGTGAGCGCATCGTCGGTGAACTTCTGCACCGCCTCGAGGCCCTCGCCGCACTCGGTGCACTGGTACTGGTAGGTCGGCACTGTCTTCCTCCTGGCACTCTCACTCAATGAGTGCTAACGACGGTCCATACTGACGCATTCCCCGGGATCAGTCCACTGCGACCGGCAAGCGGTGACCGACGCCACGTGCGACAGTACGGCCCCGAGGCCGCGCCACCAGCCGCGAACGCAGCGCCAGCAGGGTCCCCAGGGCCAGGACCGTACCGGCCAGCGGCACCAGGAAACCGGCGCCGTCCCAGAAGCGGTCCTCCAGCTGACCGGCGGCGGTGACCGCCGCCGCCTGGCCGAGCGCCACGGCGCCGGTGAGCCAGGTGAACGCCTCGGTGCGCGCGCCCGCCGGGACCAGGCCCTCGACCAGCGTGTAGCCGGTGATCAGCGCGGGCGCGATGCACATGCCGACCAGCAGGCCGAGGCCCGCCAGCAGCAGCACGGAGTGGGCCGCCCACAGGCCGGACGCCGTCAGGGCCAGTGCCGCGTACCCGACGACCAGCCGCTGCTGGGGCGCCGACTTCCAGGCGACGGCGCCGCAGACCAGGCCGGAGAGCATGTTGCCGGCGGCGAAGGTGCCGTACAGGACGCCGTTCAGACCGGGCTCGCCGATCGACTCGGTGAACGCGGCCAGCGAGACCTGCATACCGCCGAAGACCGAACCAATGCCGAGGAAGGCCACGATCAGCACGCGCACACCGGGGATGCCCAGGGCGGAGGCGTGCTCCACGCGCGCGTGCCCGTCGACGGCGACCGAGGGCTGGGTGCCCTTCTGCGCGGCGAACAGCAGACCGCCGATCAGGGTCAGCGAGGCCTCCGTCACCAGGCCGGCGGCCGGGTTCACGGCGGTGCACAGGGCGGTCGCCAGCAACGGGCCGACCACGAAGGTCAGCTCGTCCGTGACGGATTCGAAGGCGGCCGCCGTGGTCATCAGGGGCGAGCCCTTCAGCCTCACGCCCCAGCGGGCCCGCACCATCGGGCCGACCTGCGGGACCGAGGCGCCGGTGGGCACGGCCGCCACGAACAGCGCCCACAGCGGGGCGTGGCCCAGCGCGAGCGCCGTCAGGACCAGCCCGGAGAGCGAGTGCACCAGGACGCCGGGGACCAGTACCGCGCGCTGGCCGTAGCGGTCGGCGAGACGGCCGGTGTACGGCGCGCACAGCGCCATGGAGACGCCGGTGACGGCCGCGACGGCGCCCGCGACGCCGTAGGAGCCGGTGGTGTGCTGCACGAGCAGCACGATGGAGATGGTGAGCATGGCGAACGGCTGGCGCGCGGCGAAGCCGGGCAGCAGGAACGTCCAGGCGCCGCGGGTGCGCAGCAGCTGTCCGTACCCCGGGCGGGGCGACGCCGGCGAGTCCTTCGACGGCTCGGAGGTGACCGTGGATGCCACGGCCCGTGCCTTTCTGCCGCCTGGTAGCGCGGCCCCTCGTGTGTACGGGCGGCGCCGAGAGCTGTCCTCTTGCGCGCACTGCGGTAGATACCGGTGCCCACACGGGAGGTGTTCCGGCCGCCATACGGTCGCGCCAGCTCTGCGTCAGGCAGAGTTGGTTCGATCAAGGTGTGCCTTCATCGTACAGGGACCACCGCACGCCGTACCTGTGAAAGTGAGCACCATGGACGGGGCCGCCTCCGAATGACGCAGGTGTGAACACCGCGAAACGTGCGCTTAACGCGTGCACTCGACGCGTGCACTCGACGCGCGCACTCGACGCGCGCACTCGACGCGTGTGCTCGACGCGTGTGCTCGACGCGTGTGCTCATCACGCGCACTCGACGCGTGTGCTCATCACGCGCACTCTCACGCGCACTCTTCACACGCACTCTTCGCGCGCCCTCGACCCCTGCGTTGTTCGCGCGCACCATCAACGCGTGTCCGCGCCGTCCGTGCCCAGCCAGTCGGCCAGCTTGCCGCCGTGCCCGACGGCGCGCAGCCGCCGCTCGGCCGCGTCCCGGACGGGGTCGGTGGCGACGACGAGGAGTTCGTCGCCGCGCCGCAGCACCGTCGTCGGCAGCGGCACGAAGGAGGTGCCCTCGCGCACGACGAGGGTGACGGCGGCCCCGGCGGGCAGCCGCAGCTCGTTGACCTCGACGCCGTGCATCTTGGAGCCCTCGGGGATGCCCACCGACAGCAGATGCCCGCGCAGCCGCTCCAGCGGCGCCGACTCGATGCCGAGGTCGTCGGCCTCGGCGTCCTTGCCGAGGCGCAGCTTGCGGGCCAGCCAGGGCAGCGTCGGCCCCTGGATCAGGGTGTAGACGACGACCAGGACGAAGACGATGTTGAAGATCCGGCGGCTGCCCTCGATGCCGCTCACCATGGGGATCGTCGCCAGGATGATGGGGACCGCGCCGCGCAGGCCGGCCCAGGACATGAGCGTCTGCTCCTGCCACGGCACCCGGAACGGGGTCAGGCAGAGCACGACGCTCAGCGGGCGCGCCACCATGGTCAGCACCAGGCCGATGATGAGCGCCGGCAGCACGTCGTCGCCCAGTTCGTGCGGGGTCACCAGCAGGCCGAGCAGGACGAACATGCCGATCTGGGCGATCCAGCCGAGTCCGTCGGCGAAGCCGCGGGTGGCGGGCCAGTGCGGGAGTTTGGCGTTGCCCATGACCATGGACGCGAGGTACACGGCGAGGAAGCCGCTGCCGTGTGCCAGCGCGCCCGCCGCGTACGCCGTGACCGCGATCGCCATGACGGCGATCGGGTAGAGGCCGGAGGCGGGCAGGGCCACGTGCCGCAGCCCCCACGCGCCCAGCAGGCCGACCGCGATGCCGATGGCGGCCCCGATGACCAGTTCCAGCGCTATCTCGCCCAGCAGCACGTACCAGTGCTCGACGGGCCGACGGTGGAGAAGGAGACGACCAGGATGACGACCGGGGCGTCGTTGAAGCCGGACTCCGCCTCGAGGGTGCCCGTCACGCGGGAGGGGAGCGGGATCTTGCGCAGGACGGAGAAGACCGCCGCCGCGTCCGTGGACGACACCACCGCGCCGATGATGAGCGCCTGCCGCCATTCCAGCCCGACCAGGAGGTGGGCGGCCGTGGCGGTGACGCCGACGCTCACGGCGACCCCGACCAGCGCCAGCACCGAGGAGGCGGGCAGGGCGGGTCTGATCTCCTTCCACTTCGTGCCGAGGCCGCCCTCGGCCAGGATCACGACCAGGGCCGCGTACCCGATGACCTGGGTCATTTCGGCGTTGTCGAAGTGGATGTTGCCGATGCCGTCCTGGCCCATGAGGACGCCGATGCCCAGATAGACGAGCAGGCTGGGGAGCCCGCTGCGCGAGGAGATCCGGACTGCTGCGACGGCGACGAGCAGGACGAGCGAGCAGACGAGCAGGAGCTGGTTGAGGTGGTGGACAGTCAGCGGCGGTTCCCTTCGCTGGCGTGCGTGACTCGCACGCGGGGCGCATGTACATCGGACACGAAGCTGTGGCGCCCCGACCCAATTACTTCGTTACCTTACCTAACTCTTGACGATTTCTTGACGCTCGCCGGTGGAAGATCGAACATCCCTACGCGCTGGTTGCCGACTCCGCGTCAAGTGGCCCGGACCCCTGCGCCTATGGTTGCTCCAGCGTTCATTCATAGTCATAGCCCGACCTGCCGCTCGCGTTAGGACAGCAAGGACAGCGATGCCCCCCAACACCACCGCCTCAACGGGCGACAAGCCCGCCAAGTCCGGCAGGAAGAAGGGGCGCAAAGCCCGACTTTTCGTGCTCGTCCTGGTGCTGGCCATCATCGGAGGCATCGCGTACGGCGGCTACTGGTCCATCAGTACCGTCCGCGCCTCCTTCCCGCAGACCAAGGGTTCGATCACGCTCGACGGCCTGTCCGGGCCGGTGGACGTGCAGCGGGACGGCTACGGCATCCCGCAGATCTACGCCTCCTCCGACGAGGACCTGTTCATGGCGCAGGGCTTCGTCCAGGCGCAGGACCGGTTCTACGAGATGGACGTGCGCCGTCACATGACGTCCGGGCGCCTGTCGGAGATGTTCGGCAAGAGCCAGGTCGACAACGACGAGTTCCTGCGCACCCTCGGCTGGGACCGCGTCGCCGAGGAGGAGTACGACAAGGAACTGTCGTCCTCCACGAAGAAGTACCTCCAGGCGTACGCCAAGGGCGTCAACGCCTACCTCCAGGGCAAGGACGGCGAGGACATCTCGCTGGAGTACGCGGCCCTCGGGTTCACCAACGACTACCGGCCCGCCGAGTGGACGCCCGTCGACTCGGTCTCCTGGCTGAAGGCGATGGCCTGGGACCTGCGCGGCAACATGCAGGACGAGATCGACCGCGCCCTGCTGACCAGCCGCCTCGGCCCGCACCAGATCGCCGACCTGTACCCGCAGTACCCGTACGACCGCAACAAGCCGATCGTCTTGGAGGGTCAGTACGACGAGCTGACCGAGACGTTCGAGCAGGGCGGTTCCGACGGTTCCAGCGGCTCCGGCGACGCGTCCGAGAGTGACTCCTCGGACGGCTCCTCGACGGACGGCTCGTCCTCGGACGGCTCCTCCACGGACGGTACGACGGGCGGTTCGGGCACCTCCTCCGACACGTCCGGTTCGGCCCTGGAGAGCCAGCTCGCGGGCCTCTACGACGTCCTGGACGACCTGCCCGCGGCGGTCGGCGTGAACGGCAACGGCATCGGCTCGAACTCCTGGGTCGTCGGCGGCGAGCACACCATCACCGGCAAGCCGCTGCTGGCCAACGACCCGCACCTGTCGGCCTCGCTGCCGTCCGTCTGGTACCAGATGGGCCTGCACTGCCGCAAGGTCTCCGCGAAGTGCCAGTACGACGTCTCCGGCTACACCTTCGCGGGCATGCCCGGCGTGATCATCGGCCACAACGCGGACATCTCCTGGGGCATGACCAACTCCGGCGTCGACGTCACGGACCTCTACCTGGAGAAGCTCTCCGGCGACGGCTACCTCTACGACGGCAAGGTCAAGCCCTTCGTCACGCGCGAGGAGACCATCAAGGTCGCGGGCGGCACGGCGAAGAAGATCGTCGTCCGCCAGACCGAGGACGGGATGCCCCTGCTGTCCGACCGCGACGACGAACTGGTCAAGGTCGGCAAGAAGGCCACCGTCGACGACGACGCCCCCGACCGCGGGGACGGCTACGCGGTCGCCCTGAAGTGGACCGCGCTGGAGCCCGGCAACTCCATGGACGCCGTGTTCGCCATGGACCGGGCGGCCGACTGGGACGACTTCCGCAAGGCGGCCGAGGACTTCGACGTGCCCTCGCAGAACCTGGTCTACGCCGACACCGAGAACCACATCGGCTACCAGCTGCCCGGCAAGATCCCCACGCGCGCGAAGGGCCTCGACGGCAGGGTCCCGACCCTGGGCTGGGAGTCGAAGAACAAGTGGACCGGTTTCATCGACTTCGACGAGCTGCCCTACGAGTACGACCCGGAGCGCGGCTACATCGTCACCGCCAACCAGGCCGTGGTCGACCCGGACGAGTACCCCTACACGCTCACCACGGACTGGGGCTACGGCACCCGCAGCCAGCGGATCACCGACCTGATCAAGGGGAAGATCAAGGGCGGCGGCAAGGTCTCCACCGACGACATGCGCCAGATGCAGCTGGACAACAGCAGTGAGATCGCCAACATGCTGGTGCCCACGCTGCTGAAGATCAACCTGGACGACCCGGACGTCCGTGAGGCGCAGGAACTGCTCCAGGGCTGGGACCGCACCCAGGACGCCGACTCGGCCGCGGCCGCCTACTTCAACGCGGTCTGGCGCAACATCCTCAAGCTGGCCTTCGGCCACAAACTGCCCAAGGAACTGCGGGTCGAGGGCCAGTGCCTGTGGGTCGACCCGATCGACACCACGGGTCCGGTCGACGACAAGAACAAGGTCCGCGAATGCGGTCAGCGCGACGGCGACCAGGCGCAGCCGGACGGCGGCGACCGCTGGTTCGAGGTCGTGCGCAACCTCATGGAGAAGCAGGACAGCGACTGGTGGACGACGCCCGAGGCGGGCACCCGCCCCGGCGCCGACAAGGACCGCGACCGGCTGTTCGAGCGCGCCATGATCGACGCCCGCTGGGAGCTGACCGCCAAGCTCGGCAAGGACATCGACACCTGGAGCTGGGGCCGGCTGCACCGCCTGTTCCTGAAGAACCAGACCCTGGGCACGAGCGGCCCCGGCATCCTCCAGAACATCCTCAACCGCGGCCCGTGGAAGCTCGGGGGCGGCGAGGCGGCGGTCAACGCGACCGGCTGGAACGCCGCGGGCGGCTACGACGTCGTGTGGGTGCCGTCGATGCGCATGGTGGTCAACCTCGACGATCTCGACAAGTCGAAGTGGATCAACCTCACCGGCGCCTCCGGGCACGCCTTCAGCGCCCACTACACCGACCAGACGGACAAGTGGGTCAAGGGCGAGCTGCTCGACTGGTCGTTCAACAAGAAGGCGGTCGACGACAGCACGAGCGACACCCTGGTGCTGAAACCGTGAACGGCTGAACACCGCAGCCGCACAGCCGCACAGCCGCTCAGCTGAACAGTTCGAAGGGGCCCTCCACGCGCGCGTGGAGGGCCCCTTCCGTCCCCTGTCGCCCTTGCGGCCGCCCTGCCGTCAGGCGGTGAAGCGGCGCACGCCCGACGGCGTGACGACGGCGTGCACCGGCCGGTCGTGCGGCTCCTCGGGGACGTGTCCGACGACCTCGCCGTCGTACAGCAGCACCACCAGCGAGGGATGCGCGCCCGCGCGTTCCAGCCGCGCCAGCACCCGGTCGTACGATCCGCCGCCGCGGCCGAGGCGCATGCCGCGCGCGTCGACGGCGAGGCCCGGCAGCAGCACCACGTCGGCGTCCGTCACGGCGTCCGGCCCCAGCCGCTCGCCCGCGGGCTCGAACAGGGCCATTTTCCCGCCATGTTGGACGCGCGCGAGTGAGCCCTCGCCGGCGTACGCGCCCCAGTCGAGGTCGTTGTCCGGCAGCAGCGCGGGGAGCAGGACGCGCACGCCCCGCGCCAGCAGCGCGTCCAGCAGCGCGAGCGTGCCCGGCTCGCTGCCGACGGAGACGTACGCCGCCACGGTCCGGGCGCGCGCCAACTCCGGGAGTCCCAGGGCGCGCTCGGCGAGCGAGGTGGCGGCTTCTCGCAGGTCATCCGTCGTCAACCTGTTCCTCACCGTGATGAACTCTCGCCGCAACATACGTTTGTCAGACTCTGCTCCGCCTTCGGTGTGGCTCATGTGTGGCTCCCACGCGATTCCCATACGCTCATATGATCATTAATTAACCGGAGCTACAGATTCCTCACAAAGCCACCGGATAAGGTTCCCGACATGACTCAGTCGCACCCCAGGATCAGCAAGGCTGTCATCCCCGCAGCCGGCCTCGGCACCCGGTTCCTGCCGGCGACCAAGGCCACTCCCAAGGAGATGCTGCCGGTCGTGGACAAGCCCGCGATCCAGTACGTGGTCGAGGAGGCCGTCTCCGCCGGTCTCGACGACGTCCTCATGATCACCGGACGCAACAAGCGCCCGCTCGAGGACCACTTCGACCGCAACTACGAACTGGAGTCGGCACTTCAGAAGAAGGGCGACGCAGCCCGCCTGGAGAAGGTCCAGCAGTCCAGCGATCTGGCGACCATGCACTACGTGCGACAGGGCGACCCCAAGGGACTCGGACACGCGGTGCTGTGCGCGGCCCCCCACGTCGGGCAGGAGCCCTTCGCCGTCCTGCTCGGCGACGACCTGATCGACCCCCGCGACCCGCTGCTCCAGCGGATGATCGAGGTCCGGGAGCAGCACGGCGGCAGCGTCGTCGCGCTCATGGAGGTCGCCCCCGCGCAGATCCACCTCTACGGCTGCGCGGCCGTGGAGAGCACGACGACGGCGACGTCGTCAAGGTGACCGGCCTGGTGGAGAAGCCGGACCCGGCGGACGCCCCGTCCAACTACGCGATCATCGGGCGCTACGTCCTCGACCCCGGCATCTTCGACATACTGCGCCGGACCGAGCCCGGCCGCGGCGGCGAGATCCAGCTCACCGATGCCCTCCAGCAGCTCGCGCAGGACGAGAAGGCCGGCGGCCCCGTGCACGGCGTCGTCTTCAAGGGCCGCCGCTATGACACAGGCGACCGCGGCGACTATCTGCGTGCCATTGTCAGACTCGCGTGCGAACGTGAAGACCTGGGACCGGACTTCCGGTCCTGGCTTCGCCGTTACGTCACCGAGGAGATGCAACAGTCTTGAGCACCGCCGCGCCCCGCACCACCGGCCAGGACCGTCTGTGGTCGGTGGACGAGCACCTGGAGGACATCCTCGCCGCCGTCCGCCCCCTGGAACCCATCGAGCTGCAACTGCCCGATGCCCAGGGCTGCGTCCTGGTCGAGGACGTCATGGTGCCGGTCTCGCTGCCGCCCTTCGACAACAGCTCGATGGACGGGTACGCGGTACGGGTCGCGGATGTCGCGGGCGCGAGCGAGGAGTACCCGGCCGCCCTGGAGGTCGTCGGGGACGTCGCCGCGGGTCAGGCGGACCTCCTGCACGTCGGGCCGGGCCAGGCCGCCCGGATCATGACCGGGGCCCCGCTGCCGCCCGGCGCCGAGGCCGTCGTGCCCGTGGAGTGGACGGACGGGGGCCTCGGCGAGGGCCCGGTCCACGGGATGCGCGCCCGCAGCCTCGCCCCCGAACAGTCCTCGGGCCAGGTCCGCGTGTACCGCTCCGCCGACGCGCGCGCGCACGTGCGCGCGAAGGGCAGCGACGTGCGGGCCGGCGACCGCGCCCTGGAGGCCGGCACCGTCCTCGGCCCACCGCAGATCGCCCTGCTCGCCGCCATCGGACGCGGCACCGCGCGCGTACGCCCGCGCCCGCGCGTGGTCGTCCTGTCCACGGGCAGCGAACTCGTCCAGCCCGGCGAGGAACTGCGCAGCGGCCAGATCTACGACTCCAACAGCTTCGCCCTCACCGCCGCCGCCCGCGACGCCGGAGCCATCGCCTACCGGGTCGGCGCGGTCGCCGACGACGCCGAGACCCTCCGGTCCACCATCGACGACCAGCTGGTCCGCGCGGACCTCGTGGTCACCACCGGCGGCGTGAGCGTCGGGGCGTACGACGTCGTCAAGGAAGCGCTGTCGCACGTCGGGGACGAGGACGAGCCGGGCAGCGGCATCGACTTCCGCAAGCTCGCCATGCAGCCCGGCAAGCCCCAGGGCTTCGGCTCCATCGGCCCCGACCACACCCCGCTGCTCGCCCTGCCCGGCAACCCGGTGTCGTCGTACGTCTCCTTCGAGCTGTTCGTGCGGCCCGCGATCCGCGCCCTCATGGGGCTCGAGGACGTCCACCGGCCCACCACGCGCGCGAAGCTCGTCACGGACAAGGCGCTGACCTCGCCGCGGGGACGCAGGCAGTTCCTGCGCGCGACCTGCGCCGAGGGCACCGTGCGCCCGGTCGGCGGGGCCGGCTCGCACCTGGTCGCGGCCCTCGCGCACGCCGACTCGCTGATCGTCGTCCCCGAGGACGTGGAGTCCGTCGAGCCGGGGACCGAGGTCGAGGTCGTGCTGCTCGGCTGACCGCACACGCGTGCGCGGTCCGCAAGCCGGTCCTGGTCCGCAGCGGGCCCGCGCATGGGGGTACCGTGTCGCGCACAACACGCCCGGACCGGGAGCGCCACACCACCATGACTGTGCCTTCCCGGGGGAAGACCCCCGGACCCCCTGTGCAGGACCGACTGACGCACATCGACGAGGCCGGCGCCGCCCGCATGGTCGACGTGTCCGGCAAGGACGTGACGGCGCGGACGGCGCGGGCCAGCGGGCGGGTCCTCGTCTCGCCCCGTGTGGTCGAGCTGCTGCGCGGCGAGGGGGTCCCCAAGGGGGACGCGCTGGCCACCGCCCGGATCGCGGGCATCATGGGCGCCAAGCGCACGCCCGATCTCATCCCGCTGTGTCACCCCCTGGCGGTCTCCGGTGTGAAACTGGACCTGTCGGTCGCGGACGACGCCGTGGAGATCACCGCCACGGTGCGGACGACGGATCGCACGGGCGTCGAGATGGAGGCCCTCACCGCGGTCTCCGTCGCCGCGCTCACCGTGATCGACATGGTCAAGGCGGTCGACAAGGGAGCGGTCATCACGACGTCCGGGTCGAGGAGAAGACGGGCGGCAAGTCGGGCGACTGGAGCCGGACGTGAGCGCCGGTCCGTACCGCGCGCTGGTCGTGACGGCCTCCAACCGGGCCTCGGCCGGGGTCTACGAGGACCGGGGCGGTCCGCTGATCGTCGACGGCCTCACGGGCTTCGGCTTCACCGTCGACGGTCCGCGGGTCGTGCCGGACGGAGACCCGGTGGAGGCCGCCCTGCGCGCCGCCGTGGCGGCCGGGTACGACGTGGTCGTCACCACCGGAGGCACCGGCATCTCGCCCACCGACCGCACACCCGAGGCGACCCGCGCGGTGATCGACCACGAGGTGCCCGGCATCGCGGAGGCCATCAGGGCGTACGGCCGCGACAAGGTGCCGACGGCGGTGCTCTCGCGGGGCGTGGCCGGAGTGGCGCGGCGCACGTTGATCATCAACCTGCCCGGTTCCACCGGCGGGGTCAGGGACGGGCTGGCCGTCCTGGAGCCCCTGCTGGCGCACGCCGTGGACCAGCTCCGCGGTGGTGACCACACCAGACCCGGTGCCAGTCATGGGGGTGCGAGCTGAACAGCCCGTCATGGCCCGTCGAACTGACGGAGGGCGACATCGTCCTGCGGCCGATAAAGCTGCGCGACCAGCGGGCCTGGCGCGAGGTCAACCGGCGCAACCGGGACTGGCTGCGCCCCTGGGAGGCGACCATCCCGCCGCCCGCGCCCAGCGGACCGATCACGCACCGGCCGACGTACCGGCAGATGGTCCGCCATCTGCGGTCCGAGGCGAACGCGGGCCGGATGCTGCCGTTCGTCATCGAGTACCAGGGGCGCCTGGTCGGGCAGTTGACGGTCGCCGGGATCACCTGGGGGTCCATGTGCTCGGGGCACGTCGGCTACTGGGTGGACGAGTCGGTGGCCGGCCGCGGGGTGATGCCGACGGCCTTGGCGATGGTCACGGACCACTGTTTCCGTGCGGTCGGACTGCACCGCATCGAGGTCTGCATTCGGCCCGAGAACGGGCCCAGCCGCCGGGTCGTGGAGAAACTCGGATTCCGTGAGGAGGGGCTGCGGCCGCGTTATCTCCACATCGACGGAGCCTGGCGCGACCATCTCGTGTTCGCGCTCACGGCCGAGGAGGTGCCGGAGGGCCTGCTGAGCCGCTGGCGGCGCAACCGTCCCCGGAGTGCGCCCCGTGACCCGCAGAACACCCGCGGGAATCCCGCAACGCCCGGAAATTGAATAAGTGTTCGAAACTGATCGAGTGATGACCGTCCGAGGCGTTGAATTCACCGCTCCAGCGGCCTGTTGATCGGATCGATCACAAAAAAAGCTCGAAATATCAGCCGGATCGTGCGACACACCGGCTCAATTGGCGGATGGCGTCACGCAAACCCCTCTACCGTGTGAGGCGTGAGCAGCAGCGGCCTCATCTACGCAGTCATCGTCGGGGCCTGGGCCGCCTACTTGGTGCCGATGTGGCTCCGTAGGCAGGACGAGCTGAACGAGGCCCGTCCGACCGAGCGCTTCAGCACCGCCATCCGGCTTCTGTCCGGACGGGCGGGTATGGAGCGCCGGTACGCCAAGGACCTGCGGGCGCGCTCCGCCGAGGAGGGGGAGGAGCCCGACGCCGACGTGCCGGACGGCGCCACCGACTCGGTGGACGTCCGGGCCTTCGCCATGCCTCCGGCCCGTCCGCAGGTCAGGGCGCCGGTCCAGGAACGCGAGCAAGCCCGCCCGGAGCCGACCCGCGAACAGGTCGCCCAGGCGGCCCGCGATGCCCAGGCGGCCCTGGACGCCCGCGATGCCCGGGACGCCTGTGAATCCCGCGAGCAGTCCGCCAGGGCGGCAGCCCGCGAGCAGGCGACCAGGGCAGAGCAGGCGACCAGGGCGGAGCAGGAGTCCAGGGCTGAGCAGGCGTCCCGGGCTGAGCAGGAGTCCGACGCCGTACCGGCGTATCAGCGTGTGCCGGACGCGCGGCGCGCGCCCTCCGCGCCGGCGGCCTCCGCCGCCGCTTCCGCGCAGGCGCAGGCGGCCGCCGCGCGCGCCCGGCGCATGAAGGTCCTCGCGCGCCGCAGGCGGACCACCGTCGTCCTCTTCCTCGCCTTCACCCTGGGCGCGATCGTCGCGGCGTCGGCGGACTCGCGTTCCTGTGGGCGCCCGGCGTGCCCGCGGTCCTGCTCAGCGGATACATCGCCTACCTGCGCTCCCAGGAGCGCCGCCGCTTCGCCTACCAGATGGACCGCCGGCAGGCCGAGGTCGCGGCCCAGCGGCTGCGCGAGCGGCAGCCGCGCCGGCGGGCGTCCGCCCCGGCCGCACACGCCTCCGCTTCCGTCGACCCCGGCCTCGACGCCGGCGCAGAGGAGCCGCACCAGGGTCCCGAGGCCGAGACCGACCCGGGCCTGGTGGCGCTCGCCGCGGACCGCAGGGCGCTCGTCGAGCAGACCGACCACGCCGAGTGGGTCGACCAGCAGCGCGAACGCCAGCGGCGGCCGGGCCACGGGGACAGCTGGGACCCGGTGCCGGTGCCACTGCCGACGTACGTGACCGCGCCGGTCGCGCCGCGGGCCACCTCCGACGTGGACCTCGGGGCGCCGGACACCTGGAGCTCCGCCCGCTCCAGCTCGGTCGCGCCGGAGCAGGAAGCGGCGGACGCGGCACCCGACCACGACGCCGGGGACGACGCGGAGGACGCGCCGGACGGGGACCCGGGACGGGCGGAGGGCGGCGAGCGCAGCGACGCGCGGCGCGCGGCGTCGGCCCGGCGCTCCCGCGAGCGGGGCCGCACGCCGCTGTTCGACCAGTACGAGGACGGTGACCGGCCGCGGGCGGCCAACGAGTGAGCGCCGACGAGTGAGCGACGGTGTCAGCGCGACGCGGTATTCACGGTGGTCGGGGGCTCGGGGAACGGATTTCCAAGCACCCCGAGGGGGATGCTAGAGTTTCACTCGTTGCAAGGGCCTGTGGCGCAGTCTGGTAGCGCACCTCGTTCGCATCGAGGGGGTCTGGGGTTCAAATCCCCACAGGTCCACGCAGCATAGGGGCCCGTTCCTGACACAGGAACGGGCCCCTTGCCATGTGCTGGTGTGACGCGCGGAGCCCCCTGCCGGTGAGGTCGGCGGGGGCTCCGGCGTGTGCGGGGGTCAGCCGTGCCGGGGCGGGTGGGTCGGCCAGCGGGTCGTCTCGCCGAAGAAGCCGTCGATGGCGATGGCCTCGCCGGCGGCGCGGGCCTCCCGGTAGACGTGCAGGCCCACCGCGAGGTCGAGGACGCCGAGGCCGAACGGGGAGAAGACGACCGGCTTGTCGGTGCCGGTGCTCACCTGGCCGCGGATGTGCTGGGCGAGGGTGCCGGTGATGAAGTCGCGGTGCCCGTACTTCTGTTCCGCGAGGTGCGGCGAGGTGTTGGCCTTCAGGCAGTGGTCGATGTCGTCGACGACGTTGTAGGCGTCGTTGATCAGCTCCGGGCCGATGTCCCTGAGGGAGATGTTCAGGACGACCTGGCCGGGGGCGAAGGCGCCCGCGTCCAGTACGTACGGCTCCGACGCCGTCGTCGCGAAGACCACGATGTCGGCCTTGAGCAGGGCGACTTCGAGGCTCGCGGTGGTCGACGTGCGGTAGCCGAGGTGGTCGTCGGAGTGGGCGGCGAGGGCCTCGGCGTACTCGGGGACCTTGTCGTGGACGGTGACTCCGCCGAACTGCCAGCCCTGCGCGGCGAAGAACTCCAGGATGTTGCGGGCGATGATGCCGCCGCCGATCACCGACAGATGCCCGGCGGTACGGGAGCCGGACAGTTGCTCGGCGGCCAGGACCGCGGAGGCGGCCGTACGGGCGGCGCTGATCTGGGAGGCCTCCAGGAGGGCGAACGGGTAGCCGGTGGCGTAGTCGTTCAGGAGGAGGGCGGCGCTGGCGCGGGGGATGCCGTCGGCGATGTTCTGGGGGAACGAGCCGATCCACTTGATGCCGGCCACGTCGTGCTCGCCGCCCAGGTAGGCGGGGAGCGCGATGATGCGGGCGTCCGGCTTGTCGGGGAAGCGCAGGAAGTAGCTGTCGGGGTTGACCGAGTCGCCGTCGTCGTGGGCCAGGTACGTGGAGCGCACCTCGCGCACGATCTCGGGACGGGAGCGGGCGATGACCTCACGGGCCGTGGTGCCGCCGACCACGCTGAACTCGAACACGGGGGGTGCCTTCCGTCAGGGTGCGGGGGGTGGGGGTCATGGCCTGCCGCCGCGCGTGCGGGGGGCCGTCCCTCCACCACCCACCACATCCACCCAGAGCACCCAACCCATGACCGAGACACCTCTTCACCTCCGAATCCGTCACCGAGGGGCATCCTGACAAGATCGCCGATCGGGTCAGTGATGCCGTTCTTGATGCTCATCTCGCGCAGGACCCGTACGCGCGGGTCGCTGTGGAGACGCTCATCACCACCGGGCAGGTGCATCTCGCGGGGGAGGTTTCCTCCACCGCCTGTTTCGATGTGGCCTCGCTGGTGCGGCGGCAGATCCTCGACATCGGGTACGACCACTCCGTCAAGGGGTTCGACGGGGCCACCTGCGGGGTCTCCGTGTCCCTGGGGCAGCAGTCGCCGGACATCGCGCGGGGCGTGGACGCCGACACCGCGGCCGGTGACCCGCTGGACGCGCAGGGGGCCGGGGACCAGGGGCTGATGTTCGGGTACGCCTGCCGGGACACCCCGGAGCTGATGCCGTTGCCGGTGTCGCTCGCGCACCGGCTCGCGCAGCGGCTGACGGCCGTGCGGAAGGACGGCACCGTCCCCTACCTGCGGCCGGACGGGAAGACGCAGGTCACCGTCGAGTACCAGGGGAGCCGGCCGGTCCGGCTGGACACGGTCGTCGTGTCCGCGCAGCACGCCGCCGACGTCGACCTGGAGACCTTCCTCGCCCCCGACATCCGGATGCACGTCATCGAGCCCGAGCTGGCCGCCCTGCGCGAGCGTGGCATCGACCTCGACACCGAGGACTTCCGGGTCCTGGTCAACCCGACCGGCCGGTTCGAGATCGGCGGGCCGACCGGGGACGCCGGCCTGACCGGGCGGAAGATCATCGTCGACACCTACGGGGGCATGGCCCGGCACGGCGGCGGCGCCTTCTCCGGCAAGGACCCCTCCAAGGTGGACCGTTCGGCGGCGTACGCGATGCGCTGGGTCGCGAAGAACGTCGTCGCCTCTGGTCTCGCCGACCGCTGCGAACTCCAGGTCGCCTACGCGATCGGCAAGGCCGAGCCGGTCGGTCTGTTCGTCGAGACGTTCGGCACCGCCCGGGTCGCCGTCGACCGCATCAAGGACGCCGTCGCCGAGGTCTTCGACCTGCGCCCGGCGGCGATCGTCCGCGACCTCGACCTGCTGCGCCCGATCTACGCGCGGACCGCCGCGTACGGCCACTTCGGGCGCGAGCTGCCCGACTTCACGTGGGAGCGCACCGACCGCGCCGACAAGCTCCGCGCCGCCGCGGGCCTGGGCTGACGGGAGAGCCGAGCATGTACACCGACCCGCCCGCGCTCCCGCTGCCCGCGGGGCTCCCCGCGCCCACCTTCGAGGTCACCGCCGGCGAACCCGACATGACCGAGCTGGCCGCCCTCACCCTCGTCCTGTACGCCTTCACCCAGTCCCGCCCCGAGTCGACGGAGGCCGCCCGTTCGGTGGCTGAGTGGTGGCGCCGGCGCCCGGGCGAGTACGGGACCGCGGGTTCCTGGCGGGACCGGGGATGACCGTCTCTCCCCGCCGTCACGCGGTGAGCCCGCCGCCGTCCGGGTCCGTCCCGGGCGGCGGCGGGCTCCTTGTGCGGGGCCGGGCCGGGTTACGGCAGGAGCCCGTAGGCCGCGCCCAGGCCGACCACGACCGTCGCCGCGAGGGCGTGGCAGGTGTAGGTGACCCGACCGGCCACCGGCCACCAGCCCCGGCGCCAGGCCACGACCGTGCAGATCAGCAGCAGGGCGGTGGTGGCGGCCGCTGCCGCGACCAGGTGGGGGATGAGGGTCAGCAGGGGCGAGTCGCCGACGAGGACGGTCCGGTTGAGGGCGTTGCCGTCGCCGGTGAGCCGGATGAAGCACACGGTGGCCGTGGCCAGGGTCGCGCCGGTGAGCCAGGCCAGCGTCCAGGCGAGCCGGCCGCCGGGCGCCTTGGCCTTCCGGCGTCGTACGTACGCCACCGGCGGGAGGAGCAGGAGGGCGGCGCCGAGCACCGCGAGGCCGCCCAGCAGGGCCTGCTGGTGCAGGGCCGGCGACTGGTACCAGGGCAGCTTCTCGAAGACCTGCGTCGGGTCGGAGGCGAGGGCCAGCCGGCCGTCGCGGAAGGCGATCCGGTCCTGCCCGGCGCGCTCCTGGAAGACGCCCGGCGCGACCGGCACCCAGTGCTGCTCGCCGACCCGCGGGTCCCGGGCCAGCCCGGTCGTGGTGAGCGCGCCGTCGGCACCGGCGGTGACGTGCACGGAGGTGGTGAGCGCCGCGACCCGGGTCAGGTCGGAGGCGCTGGTGCGGGTGGTGCGGTAGTAGCCGGAGTAGGGGGAGGACGGGGCCTCGTCCCGCTGGGCGAGCCGGGCGGAGGCTCCGGCAGAGGGCCTGCCGGCGGGCTCGCCCCGCTCGGTGGCGGCGGACGGGGTGGCCGCGGCGCCCTTGCCGCCGTCGCCGAGCCGGTCCGCCACCCGGTTCACCAGTTCCTGGCCGGCGTAGGAGGCGCTGCCGTCGACGCCGTCGCCGTTGTAGACGACGTACACGCCGATTCCGGACGCGGGGAGCAGGGCCAGGTTGCCGTGGAAGCCGGGCAGGTCGCCGTCCTTCACCCACATGCGCTCCCCGGCCCGCCGGCGCTCCTCCAGCAGGTAGCCGATGCCGGGCAGCCGGGGGTCGTTGGCGAACTGGCGGTGCAGCATGGCGCGGGTGGAGGCGGGGGTGAGGACCGGGCCGCCGTCGTCGAGCAGGGCGCTCATCAGGCGGCCCATGTCGGCGGCGGTGGTGACCGCGCCGGCGCCGGTCGGCGTCCAGGCGCCGTACTGGCCGTCCTCGGCGCGCTGCCGGCCGCCGTCGGGCCGGTAGCCGAGGGCGAGGGCGTCGGTGGTGCGGGCGTCGGGCGGCGCGAAGGTGGTGCGGGTCATGCCGAGGGGGTTCAGGATGGCGCGGTCGACGTAGGTGGCGAAGGGGGTGTCGGTGACCTGTTCGACCAGGTGACCGGCGAGCGCGACACCGTAGTTGTCGTAGCTCGCCACCTCGCCGGGCGGCCGTACCCGCTTCGGCTGGTGCTTGTCCAGGCTCTCGCCGAGCGCGCCCGCGGGCTCGGGCGAGGTGCCGCCGCGGCCGAGGATGCTGGTGTCGAATCCGGCGGTGTGCGTAAGGAGATGACGGACCGTCACCGGCCGACCGGGGTAGCTGTTCTCGACCTTGAAGGCGGTCAGGTACCGGTTGACGTCGGCGTCCAGGCGCAACCTGCCCTTCTCCACCTGCTGGAGCACGGCGACCGCCGTGAACAGCTTGGCGTCGGAGGCCATGAAGTAGCCGGTGCGCCGCGGGTCGCTGCGCACCTTCCGCTCCACGTCGGCCAGGCCGTATCCCTTGGTCAGCGTCCGGCCGTCGCGGTCCACCACGACGACGGAGGCGCCGGGGACGCGGTAGTCGGCCAGCTGCTTCGGCACCAGTTCGTCCAGCAGCGCGGACAGGCTCCCGCCCTGCCGCGCGGACGCCGTGGTGGCGGCACTCGCGGCGTCGATGCCGGCACCGGGGCCCTTACGGACGCCGTCCGCGGCGGCGGCCGGGGTCACCACGCACAGGACGGCGGTCACCACGGCCGCCACCAGGATGAGGATTCGCTCTCGGCTCGTCATGCCTTCGATTCCACCCGCCGCGGCCGTCGCGTCCCATGGCCCTGTGTGGTGTCCGAGGGGTACCCAGGTACACCCCCCGAGAGGGGACAATGGTCCCGTGATCGGCGGCACGTGGCGCACCAGGATGTAACACGTACGGCGGCAACGGACCGCCAGATCCCAGGAGTTGTGGCATGAATATCGCCAAGGACGCGCGTACCGCAGTCGCCGGACTTCCGCTGGCCGGCCTGGCCGTCGTCGAGGTCGTCCTCTTCTCCGTGCTGGTCACCGCGGTCTCCCTGCTCGGGGCGGGCATCGGCCTCTTCCTCGTCCCGGCGGCCGCGGTCGCCGCACGCGGCACGGTGAACGTCACCCGCAGGCTGGCCGGCGCCCGCCTGGAGGGCGGCATCCCCGAGCCGTACCTGCCGGAGCCGCCGCGAGAAGGCGGCCTCAAGAGCTGGTGGGCCCGCACCCAGTGGATCCTCACCGACCCGGCGACCTGGCGGGACCTCGCCTGGATGCTGGTCAACCCGGTCGTCGGCCTCGTCCTCGTCCTGCTTCCGCTCATCCTGGTCGCGTTCGGCGTCTTCGGTCTCCTGATGCCCATGCTCTGGGAGGACATCAGCGGCAACGGTGGCAACAACTGGTACTGGTTCGTCAAGGTGACCGACAGTCGGAGCGCGCTGTACGCCCTCGGCCTGGGCGTCCCGACCCTGCTGATCGGTCTCGTCTCGGCGCCCGCCCTGATGCGTGCCCACGCCCGGCTCGCCCGCACCCTCCTCGCCCCCACCGAGACCTCCCGCAAGGTCCTGCACCTCACCCGCACCCGCTCCGAGGTCGTCAGCAGCTCGGCCGCCGAACTGCGCCGCATCGAGCGGGACCTGCACGACGGTGCGCAGGCCCGGCTCGTCGCCCTCGGCATGAACCTCGGTGTCGCCGAGCAGCTCCTCGCCAAGGACCCGGAGGCGGTCCGCGCGATCCTGGCCGACACCCGCAAGGCCTCCGCCAACGCCCTGACCGAGCTGCGCGACCTGATCCGCGGCATCCACCCGCCGGTCCTCGCCGACCGCGGCCTCGCCGACGCCGTCCGCGCCCTCGCCCTGGACAGCCCCCTCGACGTCTCCGTCACCGCCGAACTGCCGGGCCGCGCCGACGCCCCCGTCGAGTCCGCCCTCTACTTCGCCGTCTCCGAGATCCTCACCAACGCGGCGAAGCACGCCTCCCCGACCCACGTCGACGTCGACCTCTGGTACGCCGACGGCCGGATCCGCGCCCAGGTCAGCGACGACGGCCATGGCGGAGCCGACCCCTCCCGCGGCACCGGCCTGCGCGGCATCGAGCGCCGGCTGGCCGCCTTCGACGGAGTGCTCGCGGTCCACAGCCCGGTGGGCGGACCCACCACCCTCACCCTGGAGATCCCTTGCGCGTTGTCCTAGCCGAAGACCTGTTCCTCCTGCGTGACGGCCTGGTGAGGCTGCTGGAGGCGTACGACTTCGAGATCGTGGCCGCCGTCGACAACGGGCCCAGCCTCTTACGGGCCCTCGTCGACGAGCGGCCCGACGTCGCGGTCGTCGACGTGCGCCTCCCGCCCACCTTCACCGACGAGGGCCTCCAGGCCGCCCTCCAGGCGCGCAGGCAGGTCCCGGGCCTGCCGGTGCTGGTCCTCTCCCAGTACGTCGAGCAGCTCTACGCGCGTGAGCTGCTCGCCGACGGCAGCGGAGGCATCGGCTACCTCCTCAAGGACCGCGTCTTCGACCCCGACCAGTTCGTGGAGTCCGTCCGCCGGGTCGCCAACGGCGGCACCGCGATGGACCCCGACGTCGTCGCCAAGCTGTTCGCCAAGGACAGCAACGGCCCCAAAGGCTCCCTCGCCAGACTCACCCCGCGCGAACGGGAGGTCCTGGCCCTGATGGCCGAGGGCCGCTCCAACGCCTCGATCGCCCAGGCCCTGGTGATCACCGAACGGTCCGTCATCAAACACACGTCGAACATCTTCGCCAAACTCGACCTGCCGGTCTCCGACGACGCCAACCGTCGGGTGCTGGCGGTGCTGGCGTTCCTCAGGTGATCCTCGGGCGCCCCCTGGCGCCAGGGGGAGATGTCTTGTTGTGCAGCGCGGTCAGGCGGGTGAGTTCGTCGTCGCGGAAGGTCTGGACTTCCCGGCAGAGCGTGCTCATGACGAATTGACCGAGGGGCACGCATAGGTCCATGCGCTGGATGCAGACGCCGACCATGAACGGGCCGTTCTGGGCGCGGTAGAGGCGGATGCCGTAGTAGCCCTCCTGGCAGACGTGGTCGTTGTTGAAGCGGCAGGTGGCGCAGGTGTCGGGCAGGCGGGTGGGGCGGATGGTCTTGGTGTCGAGGTGGTGGCCGTCGGGGAGGCGATAGCGGGTGCGGCTGCCGGAGGCTCCGGCGGTGTGGATGTGCCGGACCGGCTGGGCGCCGAGCTGGTCCAGGAGGTTCTCGACGGCGGTCATGGAGGCGTCGCCGTCCGTCAGGGAGGTCAGGACGCGAACGTTCACGTTGCGGCCGTAAGTCTCGATGATCCTCAGCACGCGGGGGATGTGGGTGTGGTCGGGGACGACGATGTTGGCGGAGACCTTCACCCCGTGGGACAGCGCGGTGTCCACGGTGGCGTGCAGGGCGGCGAGTTTGCGTTCGGCGAGGGCGGTGGAGGCGTAGCGGGCGGCCTGGACGGTGGCCAGTTCCTCCGCTGTGGTGCCGAATACGGACAGGTTGATGCGGTCGAGTCCGGCGGCGGCGCATTCGGGGAGGACGGCGGCCCCGTTCTCTCCGTTGGAGGTGATGCCGACGGTCAGGCCGAGGCGGTGGGCGATGGCGACCAGTTCGGAGAGCCTGGGGTGGAGGGTGGGTTCACCGCCGGTGAAGTGGACTTCGTCGGTGTCGACGCTGCCGCGCATGGCGGCCAGGGCGAGGGCGTAGTCGGTGTCGGGTTCGATGCGGGCGGGCAGGAAGTCGGCCCCGTTGGTCCGCAGGTAGATCGACACCCGGCCGGTGGGTCCGGGGGTTCCGGTGAACTCCCCGGCGGTACGACCGTGGTTGTCGGCGGTGACCGGAGTGCCCTCGTTGTGGCAGAAGGTGCAGGCCATCCCGCACGCGTCGATGACCTTCACACGGAGAGTGCGGTCCGGCCTGATTTCCACCGGCAGATCGGGTGAGCCGTGCATAAGGCCGCCTTCCACGGGGTCGAGCGTCAGCGAGAGGGGAAGCGCAGGTCGGGGATGGTGGTCAGGTCGATGCCGTAGCGGGCGTACACAGCGGTGGTGTTCTGGCTCGTCAGCGCTGCGCGGTCCAGGCCGAGATGCCTGGCTGCCGCCCAGACCTGCTCGGCGTCGTCGCCCTCGATCTCCAGATACGGCGGGATCAGCGGCCAGGAGTCGATCTCCAGCCGGACTTCGTCCAGCAGCCAGGAGGAGCGCCGGTTCTCCTGGTACGCCTTCGCGGTGAAACCGAGGCTGCCGAGGAGGGCGTTGGCCGTGTCGAAGTCGCCCACGGTCGTCTCGGTCTCGCGGGTTCCGTCCACGGCGTCGGAGGTGATCTCCTTGACGCACAGGGTCACTTCACTGCCGGTGTCGCGCAGCCGGACCCAGCGGCTGAGATCGCCGGGTGCGATGTCGTAGACATAGCGGCGCATCACGCGGTCGGATACGTGGGTACCTCCGGCAGCCGCGATGCGCTGTGCCATTTCCTCCGGGTCGATGTCCAGGGCCTTGGTCTCGTACTCGGTCTGTGTCGTCATTCCTCTTCCTTCAGTCGAGTGCGCGCAGCCGATGCAGTACGCGTCTCACCAGATCGATGCGCGGGGGCTGGAACTGGGGCTGATGCGGGCGGGCGGATCGGTACGTCATGGCACCGACAGCCGGCCCGGTGGTCGCCGCTTCCCGCAAGGAAGGAGCGAGCCAGGAGTGTTCGGCTTCGAGGAGCAGTTGTATCGGACGCGGGCTACTGCGCGGGCGGCATGTTCGTACAGACAGAACGGTGAGGAACGTCGTTGCGCAGACCGCCGCGGCCAGAGCGAGCCGGGCCTTCACGAGAGGGATCCGTTCAGCAGCAGGCGCGCCCACACCGTCTTGCCGACCGGTGTCCGCTCGCGGTGCCCGACGCCTTCGGCGAGTGCGGCGACCAGCAGGAGGCCCCGGCCGTGCTCGGCGTCAAGGCCCGGCTCGACGGCGCGGGGTGGCGTGTCGCTGACGTCGGAAACCTCGACCAGGCACTCCTTGCCGGTGACGCCGACCCGGACCTCGAAGTTCTGGTGGGGCACGTACGCGTACCGCACCGCGTTCGTGGCGAGTTCGCTGCACACCAGCACAGCGGTGTCCACGTCGTCCTCGCCACAGCCCCACCTGGTCAAGGTCCGGTGTACCTGCCTGCGGACCAACCCCACGCACCTCTCGTGAGGCGTGAACTCCATCCGCCATTCTTTGCGGGATTCGCTCACGGGCCGACGTCCTTCGGCTCACCGAGCGCCCGGTAGCACAGGCGGGGTCCGGTGAATGCGGAACGGGCATGGAGCCAGCGGGTGTTGTCCAGGATGTAACCCTGGCCGGCGGCGAGCGACAGCGTCCGCTGGTGGCGGGTGATCGCCGCACGCAGTACGGGCAGGTAGGGCTGGGCAAGCGGCGAGAACCGGGCCAGGCTGTCCCACCGCAGCCGGATCAGGGGGCGCCCGTCCGCACGCGAGGTGAAGACCGAACCGAGGTGTCCGTCACCGCCGCCGAAGAAGGCGCTGCGCGGTTCGCTGAGCGCGGCCAACGCGTCCGGGTGGTGCTCGGCGAGATCGGCGTACACGGCGTGGCCGTCGGCGAGCAGGCACTGGCCGCCGGTGATCGCCGGTCGGGCGCAGACCAGCATCATGAGCCGGGGCGGGGCGAAGACGCTCGAGCGCTCGGTGTGCGGCAGCACTTCGCCGTTGCTCAGGCCGGCGAAACCTTCACGTCCGGTGTGCAGGCCGGTGTCCCGGATGACGGTGAGGCCGTCGGGGTCGCTGTCCCGGTGGGGCGTGATGTGCATGACGTGGGCAGCGGCGTCGAGTACGTCGCGCCGGGTGGCCAACTGTTCCACAAGCGCCAACCCGATGCTGTGCAGTGTGTCGACAGGAGCCGAAACCGCGCTCATGTTGGGCGGTCCGGGAAGGGGAAGCGCGTCTATGCCCGTCTTCGCCTTGACTACGACGCGCGTCATCGGAGAGTTCCTTCCGTCGTGGTGTGCCAGGCAGGTGGTCTCACTGTCGGGAGTCACGCACCGCCTCGTAAAGTGACAGATTGTCAACCCTGTTGGACGGTCGATCGGGGCTGTCAGGTGCCCGGTGCGTGTTACGTTCCGAACGTCTCGGCTCTGCCATCGCACCGATCCGTGAAGGACGCCATGACGTACACACCGCACACTTTTCCCGTCTCCGTGAAGGGCGTCGCCGTGGGCGGTGACGGCCGCGTGCTGCTGCTGCGCAACGAACGGGACGAGTGGGAACTGCCCGGTGGGCGGCTGGAGCTCGGTGAGTCCCCCGAGCAGTGCGTGGTTCGGGAAGTCGAGGAGGAATCCGGCTGGGAGGTTGCCACCGGGCCGCTGTTGGACGCGTGGGTGTACCAACCGATCCCAGACCGGCACGTCCTGATTGTCACTTACGGCTGCACGGTCCTGACTCCGGATGTGCCGCCCGTTATCAGCCACGAGCACAAGGAAGTCGGGCTGTTCATGGTGGACGAGGTTCCCGGCCTTCGGATGCCCGACGGATACAAGGCGTCGGTCGCCGCCTGGTACAAGCAGCAAACGGGGCGGTAGACCCCGGTGGAGGCCGACGGCCGTCTGCCGGTTCCGAGGGCTGTGCTGCCGCACACCCTGTGGCACTGGGCGACCCCACAGGCTGAAGCCGTCCTCTCCACCCGTGACCTGGGACCGATTCTGCGGTTCTACCGGCAGATCCACTCTCTCTCGCAAGGCGCCCTCGGCGATCTCCTGGGCTACGACAAGACATACGTCTCGATGGTTGAGAACGGACGCCGCACCATCGATGACGTGCCCTCTCGCCGCCGTATCGCTGCTGCTCTGTGCCTGCCGCCCCATGCGCTGGGAGTGACGGACCCGTCCGACGCGGACCATGTTGCGATGGTGCAGTTCGGGAACTCCACCGTCAGGCTCGCGGAGATCGTCCGCCAGAGCGGACACGCGACCGCAGCGGTCGCCGAGTTGTGGCCGCTGGCGGCCCGACTGGAAGCCCAGGTCGCCGACGGTCATACCGAACGGGAACTCCTCACGCTGCTGGCACGCGCACGCGTCGGACTGGGCGTTGCTCTTGGCCACGTCCTGCCCGAAGAACGACTGGTCACCGCCGCCCGCTGGACCGGTCAGGGACTGGCCATCGCCCGGTACCTGGATGATCCGGACATGTGCTCGTACGCCCTGCGGATGCACGGGAACGAGCTGCGCAAGGCCGGACTGCTCGGAGCCGCCGTCGGCCGCCTCCACGAGGCCGTCGCTGTCGCACCTGATGACGACGGGCGCGCCTCGGCCCTGACTCTGCTCGCGCGCGCCGCCGGAGAGCTCGGCGATGGGACCCTCTTCGACGTGACGGTCCGGGACAACCGGGCATTGCTCGAACAGGTCGCGCACACCTCGCTGGTGAACCCCTTCGCGTTGCACGAGATCCGGATGCGTGGCCTGGTCGCCACCGGACGTAGTGATCAGGCCGTACGCCTTGCCGGTGAGCAGTCCCCCGTCACCTCGGCAATCACGCCGCAGTGGCAGGTGATCGAACACGTCACAGCAGGCCGTGTCCTGCTGCTGCGTGGTGACCGGACCGGTGCTGCTGACCGGCTCGCGGCTGCCATCAGCGCCGCGCGCGCTCACCGTCTGCCGCACCAACTTCAGCGAGTTGTTCGCATCACCGGCCGGGTTTTGCCCGAACTCTGCGCGCGGGCGAGTCAGGCACTGGAGCTGCTGCGGCAGGAATTGGCCGCGTAACGGGCTGGTCCGGATCTGAATGACAGGTCGGGTCGATTTTGCATTCATGCAACCTCCAAGGCGTTGGCATGCTTCGCGAGCTGTTGCGTCCTGCGGTCCCGCACGGTGGCCTGCCGCCTTCCAGGCATGACGGAGGGCGGTGCGCTGCCGGATTACTGCGGTCCATCGCGGCACGTGGTCGATGTATTACGGAACGTAGGGCGCAACCTGCATCCGTCGCAACCTGCATCCGGGAATTTCCACCGGAAGGGTTGCGTGCCAGGATGGGGCGTCAGATTTCATGAGCCGATGAGGAACGGGCCGCATGCCGCAACGCAGCAACCCGACGGCACGCCAGGTCAGGCTTGGCACTGAACTGCGCAAGATGCGTGAGCGCGCTGGGATGACCGCGCGAGAGGCTGCCGTCGCAATCGGCTCGAACCACATGATGCTCAGCCACCAGGAGGCCGGACGCGCGGGCATCAGCGAGGGGCGCGTACTTCGCCTCGCGGAGATCTACGGCTGCGAGGATGAGCTTCTCGCCAACGCGTTGGTGGCCATGGCGAATGAGCGCGGCAAACGTTGGTGGCAGGCATACCGAGACCGCATCGCGTCCAGCTTCCTGGATGTCGCCGAACTCGAACACCACGCCACGTACATCCGCACCTACCAGGTCGTACACATCCCCGGCCTCTTCCAGATCGAGGACTACATGCGCGCCGTATTCGGACTCTCGGCGCCCCAACTCACGGATACGGAGCGGGAACTCCAGATCCAGCACCGGTTACAGCGCCAGCAACTCATCGAGCCCGAAGCGCGCGTCCCCCAGGAAGCGATCATTCACGAATCCGCGCTCCGCATGCGCTTCGGAGGGCGCAAGGCGGCCCGCGCTCAGCTCGACCGCATCCTGGAACTGGCGCATCGCGACAACATCTCCGTGCGGGTCGTGACGTACGACGCAGAAGGGTTCGCAGGACTCGGCAGCCCCGTCATGTACGTGGGCGGCGCGGTACCCCAGCTCGACACGGTCCAGCTCGACGCCCTGCATGGCGTCCTGTTCCTCGACGCCGAAGCACAACTCGCCTGGTACCGGGTCCTTTTCGACCGCATGAGAGACCTGGCGCTCACTGTCGAAGCGTCGCAAGACTTCATCCACCGCCTGGCGCGGCAGATCTAGACAGGAAAGGCCGCAGGATGCCCGCATCCCTGACCTGGCAGAAGTCGTCGTTCTCCGGCGGAGGCGAGGGAAACGCCTGCCTGGAAATCGCCGCCTCCGCCAAAACCCTGCAACTCCGTGAGAGTGACGAACCGACCATCACCCTCACGACCACACCCCCCGGACTCCAAGCCCTTATCCACAGCTTGCGGACAAAGACCTGAGCGCCCTGACGAGCGCGCATCGCCGCAGACCGTCACCGGCCCGTCAGCAAACAGCAGGTCCCGAGAGCCCAGGCTCACCTCAAACGCTGAGCGGCTTCGCGAAGCAGCGGCTGTCGTCGTGGAAGCGGTAGTAGCCGAACTTGGCGCAGGGCGCGTAGCCGCTGGAGGTGTACAGCGCGATGGCCTCCGGCTGCTCGGTGCCGGTCTCCAGGACCATGCGGAGCCGGCCGGCCGCGCGGGCGTCCTCCTCCAGCGCCGCGAGCATCCGCCGGGCCAGCCCGCGCCCCCGCGCCTGCCTGACCACGAACATCCGCTTCAGCTCGGCGTCGCCGTCCTGGTTGCCCTCGCCGTTCTCGTCCTGGCTGCGCCAGCCGCCCGTGGCGACCGGACGGCCCAGCTCGTCGTAGGCGATGAGGTACAGGCCGCGCGGCGGATCGAAGTCGGCGGGCTCCAGGACCGTGGCGTCACCGCCGTCGCCGTAGCGCTCGTGGTACTCGGCCTGGACCTCGTCGTTCAGCTTCACGGCGTCGGGGTGGTCGAACGGAACGCGACGTATGTTCATGCTGCTCACTGCACATCCATGCATAACTAGGCGGCGGAGGAGAATCTGGACCCCGTCCAGTGTGCCGGTATCGTGCCGGGGTGCTGACCGTGACCTCCGTGAACGTGAATGGGCTGCGGGCCGCCGCGAAGAAGGGCTTCGTGGAGTGGCTCGCCGACACCTCCGCCGATGTGCTGTGCCTCCAGGAGGTGCGCGCCGAACCGCAGCAACTGCCGGAGACGGTCCGCGCCCCAGAGGGCTGGTACGTCACCCACGCCCCCGCCGCCGCCAAGGGCCGCGCGGGCGTCTCCCTCTACACCCGCCGCGAACCGGACGCCGTCCGCGTCGGCTTCGGCTCCACCGAGTTCGACCCGAGCGGCCGTTACGTCGAGGCCGACCTGCCGGGTGTGACGGTCGCCTCCCTCTACCTCCCGTCCGGTGAGGTCGGCACCGACCGCCAGGACGAAAAGGTCCGTTTCATGGACGAGTTCCTCGCCTACCTCAAGACCCTCCGCGAACGCGCCGCCGCCGACGGCCGCCAGGTCCTGGTCTGCGGCGACTGGAACATCGCCCACCAGCAGGCCGACCTGAAGAACTGGCGCTCCAACACCAGGAACTCCGGCTTCCTCCCCGAGGAACGCGACTGGCTGACCCAGGTCCTCACCCCCGAGGCGGGCGGCTACGTCGACGTGGTCCGCGCCCTGCACCCGGACGTGCCGGGCCCGTACACGTGGTGGTCGTACCGGGGGCGGGCGTTCGACAACGACTCGGGATGGAGGATCGACCTTCATGTCTCGACCCCCGGTCTGGCGGCCAAGGCCGTGAAGGGCCTGGTGGAACGGGCGCCCACGCATGACGAGCGGTGGTCGGACCACGCGCCGGTCACGGTGGTCTACGACCTCTGAACCCGCCGCAACCGCCGGTCCAGCGCCAGGGACAGCTCCGCCTCCACCACGCTGCGTGCCAGCGGGCGCAGGCGGGGCAGGGCCTCCTCGCCGGCGTGGCGGAGGATCACGGCGGTGAAGAGTTCGGCGAGGGCGTCGGCGTGGTCGCGGACGCGGGCGCCCGCGGTGAGGACCTCCGCCAGGGGGATGCCCTCGCGGACCAGGGCGGCGGAGACGTCCAGCAGGCGGCGGCTGATGTGGACGATCTCGTCGCCGTCGGTGGCCAGGTAGCCGAGGTCCAGGGCGGCGGCCAGGTTCTCCGGGGTGACCTGGCCCTCGAAGCGGGCGGCGAGTTCCTCGGGGGTGAGGTGGATCGGTTCCTCCTCGGTGGGGCCGCCCACGCCGAGCAGGTCGGCGACGTCGCGGCCGTGGTCGAGGGCGTCGGCCAGTTCGGCGATGCCGGTCAGGGTGTGGCCGCGGTCCAGCAGCGCCGCGATCGTGCGCAGGCGGGCCAGGTGATGGTCGTCGTACCAGGCGATACGGCCCTCGCGGCGAGGTGGCGCGAGCAGTTTGCGCTCGCGGTAGAAGCGCAGGGTGCGCACCGTGATGCCGGCCTCCCTGGCCAGCTCCTCCGTCCGGTACTCCCGCTTGTCGGTCACTCGGGAAGCCTATGTCGTACCGTCGGTAACTTTCCCTCCCCCGGCCCCTACCCATCAGTACGGAGCTGCTCTACGCTCCGATTGCGCCAGTGTTCACTGGCAGAGTCACAGAGTCGCAGATTCGTGGATTCCGCAGTTGTCGCAGTGTCGTGAGGCAGGGAGGCGTCGGGATGACCGAGTACGAGCATGTGCGGGTGGCGGTGATCGGGTCGGGGTTCGGCGGACTGGGGGCTGCGGTGCGGCTGCGCCGGGAGGGGATCACCGACTTCGTCGTCCTGGAGCGGGCGAGCGGTGTCGGCGGCACCTGGCGGGACAACAGTTACCCCGGTTGCGCCTGTGACGTGCCGTCCCACCTGTACTCCTTCTCCTTCGCGCCCAACCCCGACTGGCCGCGCACCTTCTCCGGGCAGGAGCACATCCGCGCCTACCTGGAGCATGTCGCGGACGTCTTCCGGCTGCGCCCCCACATCCGCTTCGACTCCGAGGTCAAGCGGGTGGCCTGGGACCCGGAGCAGCTGCGCTGGGACATCGAGACCGCGAGCGGATCGCTCTCGGCCGACGTCGTGATCTCCGCGACCGGGCCGCTGTCCGACCCGAAGATCCCCGAGATCCCCGGCCTGGAGTCGTTCCCGGGCAAGGTCTTCCACTCCGCCCGCTGGGACCACGACTACGACCTCACCGGCAAGCGCGTCGCCATGGTGGGCACGGGCGCCTCGGCCATCCAGATCGTGCCGGCGATCCAGCCGAAGGTCGCCGGCCTCACCCTCTTCCAGCGCACCCCGCCGTGGGTGATGCCCCGCATCGACCGGGCGATCAGCGGCCCCGAGCGCTGGCTGCACAAGCGGTTGCCGTTCACCGCGCAGGCCCGCCGCGGACTGCTGTGGGGCATCCGCGAACTCCAGGTGCAGGCCTTCACCAAGCACCCGAACGAACTCGGCTTCGTCGAGCGGCTCGCCAAGGGGAACATGGCCCGCGCGGTCAAGGACCCGGCCCTGCGCGCCAAGCTCACCCCGGACTACCGCATCGGCTGCAAGCGGATCCTGCTGTCCAGCGAGTACTACCCGGCGCTCACCCGCCCGAACGTGGACGTGGTGGCGAGCGGGCTGCGCGAGATCCGCGGGAACACCCTGGTCGCCGCCGACGGCAGCGAGGCCGAGGTCGACGCGATCGTCTTCGGCACCGGTTTCCGGGTCACGGACATGCCGATCGCCGAGCGGGTCGTCGGCGCCGACGGGCGGACCCTCGCGGAGAGCTGGAAGGACGGCATGGAGTCGCTGCGCGGCGCTTCCGCGGCCGGGTTCCCCAACTGGATGACGATCATCGGGCCCAACACCGGCCTCGGGAACTCCTCCATGATCCTCATGATCGAGTCCCAGCTGAACTACATGGCCGACTACCTCCGCCAGCTCGACGTCCTCGGGGGCCGGGCCGCCCTGGACGCCCGCCCGAGCGCCGTGCACGCCTGGAACCGGCGGGTCCAGGACCGGATGCGGCGCACGGTGTGGAACACCGGCGGCTGCACCAGCTGGTACATGGACGCGAGCGGCCGCAACACCACCATCTGGCCGGGCACCACCAGCGAGTTCCGCCGTGCGACCCGGCGGGTGGACCTCGCCGAGTACGAGGTCCTGCGCGCCCCGGCCACCGAGGAGACGGCGGACCGGGCCGAGCGGCCGGAGGTGACCGCGTGACGACCAGCGTCGCCCTCGGCCCGTACGCCCCGCCCGCGCCCACCCGCGTCCTGACCGCCCGCTCCGCCGACGGCACCGAACTGCACGTCGAGGTGCACGGCCCGGACCACGCCCCGGCGGTCGTCCTCGCGCACGGCTGGACCTGTTCGACCGCGTTCTGGGCGGCACAGATCCGCGCCCTGTCCGCCGACCACCGGGTCGTCGCCTACGACCAGCGCGGCCACGGCCGCACCCCGGCGAGCCCGGCGTGCACCGCCGACCTGCTCGCCGACGACCTCGAAGCCGTACTCACCGCGACCCTCGCGCCGGGCGAGAAGGCCGTGATCGCCGGGCACTCCATGGGCGGCATGACCATCATGGCCGCGTCCGCCCGGCCCGCGTTCCGGGACCACGCGGCGGCCGTCCTGCTGTGCAGCACGGGCAGTTCGCGGCTGGTCGCCGAGTCCACCGTCGTACCGATGCGGCCGGGCCGGCTGCGGACCTGGCTGACCGGGCACATCCTCGGTTCGCGGGCGCCCCTCGGCCCGGTCACGCCACTCGCCCGCCGGATCCTCAAGTACGCCACGATGGGCGCCGGTTCGGCCCCGCACATGGTGGAGGCCTGCGCGCTGATCGTGCACGCCTGCCCCCGCCGGGTCCGGCACGCCTGGTCGAACGTCCTCGACCTGCTCGATCTCGACCACGCCGTACGGGAGTTGCGGGTACCGGCAGCGGTGATGGTGGGCTCGGCGGACCGGATGACCCCGCCCGTGCACGCCCGCCGGATAGCCGAGGCGCTGCCGCACTGCGTCGGCCTCACGGAGCTGCCCGGCCTCGGCCACATGACGCCGGTGGAGGCACCGGAGCTGGTCACCGGCATGATCCGGGACCTCGTCACCACGCACGTATCCATGAAGAAGGAGGGCGCATGAGCAAGGTCAGCCTCGAAGGACAGGTCGCGGTCGTCACCGGTGCCGCGCGGGGCGTCGGCGAACTGCTCGCCCGCAAGCTCTCCGCACGCGGGGCGACCGTCGCGCTGGTCGGCCTGGAGCCGGACGCGCTCAAGCAGGTCGCGGAGCGGCTGCACGGAGACAGCGGTCACTGGTACGCCGACGTCACCGACCACGTGGCGATGGCCCGCGTCGCCCAGGAGGTGAAGGAACGCTTCGGCAAGGTGGACATCGTGGTCGCCAACGCGGGCGTGGCCTCGGGCGGCCCGTTCGTCGACTCCGACCCGGACGCGTGGCGGCGGGTCATCGAGGTCAACCTCATCGGCTCGGCCGTCACGGCCCGCGCCTTCCTGCCGGTGCTGATGGAGAGCCGCGGCTACCTCCTCCAGATCGCCTCCCTCGCGGCGATCACCCCGGCCCCGATGATGACGGCGTACTGCGCGTCCAAGTCGGGCGTGGAGGCGTACGCGCACAGCCTGCGCGCCGAGGTCGGCCACAAGGGCGTACGCGTGGGCGTCGGTTACCTGTCCTGGACCGACACCGACATGGTGCGCGGCGCCGACCAGGAGGACGTGATGCGGGAGTTGAGGCAGCGGCTGCCCTGGCCGTCCAACAAGACCTACCCGCTGGGCCCGGCCGTGGACCGGATCGTCGCCGGGGTGGAACGGCGCTCCTCGCACGTGTACGGGCAGTGGTGGCTGCGGGGGATGCAGGGGATCCGCGGTTATCTGCCCGCGCTCATCGGGACCGTCGGGCAACGGGAGATGAGGCGGTTCGAGCCCCGGCTGCGCGGGATGCGGACGGGTTTGGTCGGAGCGGGGGGCGCGGCCGACGAACAGGCACGCGCTACGCAGCGTAGTTGATCGAAATGCGCGGGATGTCCTGCCGTGTGAATCTGGTCGAGGCCCGACCAAGGGCCGATCCCCCTCACCCTCATTCGGGAGTGAACCCACATGGGTATGAAGGACAAGTTCCAGGACCAGGCCGAGCAGTGGCAGGACAAGGCCAAGCAGAAGATGGACGAGACGAAGGAACAGGCCAAGGAGCGCGGGCGCCAGCGTGGCGAGCGCGAGCAGGACCCGCAGCGCCGTGAGCAGGACCCGCAGCGCACGCGCACGCTCGGTGACGAGGAGGACCGCTACGACGCGGACTTCGACCCCGAGGCGATGCGGTAACGCTGCCGCTGGGCTTGAGCGCAGAGGGGTGCCCTTCGTCAAGGGGGGCACCCCGCGCTTGTTGTGTGACGGGGGCCGTTGTCGGGTGCGGGGTGGTGGGTGGCTGGTCGCGCAGTTCCCCGCGCCCCCGGGGTGGGTTGTCCTGCCGCCCGTCCAGATGGTCACCCGGCGCCTACTCGAGCCGACGGTGCCGGCAACTCCCCGAGGCGGGCGGGGAACTGTGCGGCCGCGGCCGGAGCGCGACGCTCAACGCCCTCGCGGGGGCACGCTCAACGCCCTCGCGGGGGCAGCCGGATCGTGACGCTCAGTGCCCCCGCGGGGGCAGCCGTGGACGGGAACGGTCCGGGACGTGGGAGAGGCTCGGAGGTGTCGCCGGCGGGTTGGTCTCCAGCAGGGTCAGCGCCAGCGAAACCGCGTCGTCGAGCTGCGCGTGCCGCCCCTCCGCCCAGTCCAGCGGAGTCCGCAGCGCCTCCAGGTCGGGGGCGACGCCGTGGTTCTCCACGGACCACCCGTACGCGTCGAACCAGGCCGCGTTCATCGGTACCGTGATGACCGACCCGTCGCCGAGCTGGTGCCGGCCGGTCATGCCGACGACTCCACCCCAGGTCCGCTGCCCCACGACGGGCCCGAGCCTCAGCAGCTTGAACGCGGCCGTGATCATGTCGCCGTCGGAGGAGGTCGCCTCGTCGGCTAGGGCGACGACGGGTCCGCGGGGCGCGTTGGAGGCGTACGACACGGGCTGGGCGTCGCGGGTGAGGTCCCAGCCGAGGATGGTGCGGGTCAGTTTCTCCACCACGAGTTCGCTGATGTGCCCGCCCGCGTTGCCGCGGACGTCCACGATCAGTGCGGGCCGGGACACCTCCATCCGCAGGTCGCGGTTGAACTGGGCCCAGCCGGAGCCGCCCATGTCGGGGATGTGCAGATAGCCGCACCGCCCGCCGCTCAACTCCCGTACGACCTCGCGGCGTTTGGCGACCCAGTCCTGGTAGCGCAGTGGCCGTTCGTCGAGAAGGGGGAGGACGGCGACCCGCCGGGCCCGCCCGTTCCCGCCCTCGGCGGGGGTGAACGTCAGCTCCACGGTCGTACCGCCCGCTCCCGCCAGCAGCGGGTAGGGACCGGTGACCGGGTCCACCGGCCGTCCGTCGACATGGGTGAGCACCGCGCCCTCGCGGATGCCGGTCCCGGCCAGCGGTGAGCGTGCCTTGGAGTCGGAGGAGTCGCCGGGCAGGATCCGCTTGACCGTCCAACGGCCGTCCCGGCACGCGAGGTTGGCGCCGAGGAGGCCCTGCCGGCGCTGGTAGTGGGGCGGGCCCTCGTTGCGGCGGGCGGCGGTGACGTAGGCGTGGGAGGTGCCGAGTTCACCGAGGACCTCGCGGAGCAGGTCGGCGAACTCGTCGGGGGAGGCGACCCGTTCGACGAGGGGCCGGTACTGGTCGAGGACCGCGTCCCAGTCGATGCCGCACATCCCCGGGTCCCAGAAGTAGGCGCGGATGAGCCGGCCCGCCTCCGCGTAGGCCTGCCGCCACTCGGCGCCCGGGTCGACCTCGTGGAGGATGCGGCGCAGGTCGATCCAGACCGTGGAGTCCACGTCGCCGGACTCGGTGGAGGGCACCGCGCGCAGCTCGCCCTCGTCGACGACGACCAGCCGGCTGCCGTCGCCGCTGACCGCGAACCAGTCGAGGTGACCGACGAGTTCGGACTTCTTCGCCTTGCCGAGGTTGAAGTACTCCAGCGTCGGCCGCCCGCTGGTGTCGTCCGGGTTGGCGAAGGTCTCGCCGAGCGCCCCGGAGATCGGCCAGCGCAGCCAGACCAGGCCGCCGCCCGCGACCGGGAACAGCGCCGAGTACTTGGAGGCGGTCACCGGGAACGGGGTCACCCGGCTCGCCAGGCCCTCGACCTCGACGGTCACCGTGCCGTCGCCGCCCTCGTCCTCGACCGGGTCGAGCCCGCCCGCGGCCGGCCGTCCCTCGGGGGTCAGGGCGAAGGGGGAGGGGGTCGCGGAGTTCAGCGGCACCAGGTAGGGCCGGCAGCCGAGGGGGAAGGAGAGGTCGCCGGTGTGGACGTCGTACACCGGGTCGAAGCCGCGCCAGGAGAGGAAGGCGAGATAGCGGCCGTCGCGGGTGAAGACCGGGTTCTCGTCCTCGAAGCGGCCGTTCGTGACGTCGACGACCAGTCCGTCGCCCTTTCCGCGCCCGGAGATCCGGGCCATCTTGATCTGCCGCAGCGACCGCCCGATCCCCGGATGCGACCAGGTCAGCCAGGCGCCGTCCGGTGAGAAGGCGAGATCGCGCACGGGCCCGTTGACCGAGCGGATCAGCTCGACGACCTCTCCGGTCGGAGCTGTCGGGTTTCCCGGCGTCCGCGCTGCGGCCGCCCCCTCCTCCGCGCCTCGGCCGCCCCCTCGGCCGCCTCGTCCGCCCCCTCCCCCTCGGCCGCCTCGGCCGCCTCGGCCACCCCGTCGGACACGGTGACGAGCAGCAGGCGGCCGTCGTGGGAGGCGATCGCCAGCCGTTCGCCCGCCGGGTCGGACACCATCTCCAGGACCCGGCCCAGCCCGCCGGAGGCCAGGCGGCGCGGCGCACGATCGCCGGTGGCGCGGGGCAGGTGGGCGATCTCGACGGCGTCCTCGCCCTCCGCGTCCGTCACATAGGCGACCTGTCCGCCCGAGCCGAGCATCTCCGGGAGCCGGACCCGTACCCCGGGGGTGTCGGTGATGGTCCGCGCGGGCCCGTCGCGGTGGGTGAGCCAGTACAGGCTGCCGCGAACGACGACCGCGCTCGCCCGCCCGGTCTCGTCCACCGAGATCCCGTCCACGTGCTGCGCGGCCGGGATCTGGTACGCCCGCCGCCCCGTCCGGGGGCCGCTCAGCCGTACGTCGATCCGGCGCGGCTCGGAGCCGGGGGACAGGTCGTCGACGATCCACAGGTCCCCGGCGCACTGGTACACCACGCGGGTGCCGTCGCTGGCGGCGTTGCGGGCGTAGAAGGCGTCGTGGTCGGTGTGCCGGCGCAGGTCGGAGCCGTCGTGGGCGCAGGAGTAGAGGTTGCCGACGCCCTCGTGGTCGGAGAGGAAGGCGACCCGGCCGCCGACGAGCATGGGGGCGTCGAGGTGGCCCTCCAGGTCGGCGAGCAGCCGCTGCCCGTGCAGCCAGAGCCGGCCCATGGCGCCGCCCCGGTACCGCTTCCAGGCGGCCGGCTCGTGCGGCGGGGTGCCGGTGAGCAGGAGGGTGCGGCGTTCGCCGTCGAGGTCGGCGACCTGGAGGTCGGCGACGGGGCCCCAGGGCAGTTTGCGGCCGGGGGAGCCGTCGGGGGTGACCTTGTACGCCCAGGTGAAGTAGGAGAAGGGCTCGCCGTGGGAGGCGACGGCGAGGATGTCGCCGTCCGGGGTCCAGCCGCAGACCCGGGTGTCGGGGCTGCCCCAGTAGGTGAGCCGCCGTCCGGGGCCGCCGTCGACGGGGATCAGGTGGATCTCGGGCACGAGGCTGCGCCAGCTCGTGTAGGCGACCTGGCGGCCGTCGGGCGAGAAGCGGGGGTGGCCGGCTTTGGTGCGGTCGGCGGTGAGCCGCCAGGCGCGGCCGGGTCCGTCGAGCGGGGCCAGCCAGAGGTCGTCCTCGGCCACGAAGCACAGCTGGTCACCGCTGAGGTGGGGCAGGCGCAGGTAGGTCACGTTTCCATGCTTTTCCGGCACGGGGGGCAGGGCAACTTATGTGTTCTTCACCGACGTGAGCCAGCACACGTACGAAACGGTTTCGTTTCGCAGGCTCTCGGGGTATGTTCAAGGCGTACGGGACGAGTCCGTGCCGGAGGTCGGAAGGTGAGTGACATGGCTGAGGTCGCATCGGCGCGTCGCAGTCGCATCACGCCCGAGCGCGAGGCCGAGTTGTACGCGGCCGTGCTCGACCTGCTCCGCGAGGTCGGCTACGACGCCCTGACCATGGACGCCGTCGCCGCCCGCACCCGGTCCAGCAAGGCCACGCTCTACCGCCAGTGGGGCGGCAAGGCCGAACTGGTCGTGCGGGCGATGCGGCACAACAAGCCGGGCGGTATCGCCGACGTCGACACCGGCTCCCTGCGGGGAGACCTCCATACGTTCATGTCCCGCGAGGACGACTGCACGATGGAGCGGAACTCCGACCTGATGCGGGCCCTGGCGATGGCGGTGCACTCCAACCCCGACCTGATGCGGGCCTTCAAGGAACTGCTCATCCAGCCGGAGATGGACGAGTTCCGGCGCGTCATGCAGCGCGCGGTGGACCGGGGCGAGGTGCGGGCCGACCGTCCCGCGCTGGAGTACGTCGTGCACATGCTGGTCGGCGCCTTCGCCACCCGCACCATGATCGACGGTCTGCCTCCCACGCAGGAGTTCCTGCGCTCGTACGTCGACGCCGTGGTCCTCCCCGCCCTCGGCGTCCCCACCACCACCTGACCGTCCCCGCGGTCCGCCCCTCCTGACGTCACCGCTCACGTCGTCGGGCCGATCACCCCTGCCTCCCGGCGGGTTGGTCAACCCTGCCCTCGGGCGGGTGTCGGAACCCCGGCCGGGCGCACGCCTTCTGGCGCGCGCTGATCCGGCCGGGATTCCGACACCGGCCCCCACCACCTCACGACATGAGCGGGAGTACGCCCCTGTGGCCACGTTCCTCTACAAACTCGGCCGGCTCGCTTTCCGGCGACGGCACTTCGTCGCCCTGATCTGGGTCGCCCTGCTGACGCTCGCCGGCGTCGGCGCGGCCTCCGCGCCCACACCGGGCACGACCTCCTTCTCCATCCCCGGCACTGAGGCCCAGAAGGCGTTCGACCTGCTGGAACAGCGGTTCCCGGGCGCCAGCGCCGACGGCGGGACCGGACGCATCGTCTTCAAGGCGCCCGAGGGCGAGAAGATGACGGACGCCGACCACAGGGCGACCGTCGCCGAGACCGTCAAGGAACTGGGCGACGGCTCCGAGGTCGTCTCGGTCACCGACCCGTTCACCACGGACGCGGTCAGCAAGGACGGCTCGGTCGCCTACACGTCGGTGAAGTACGACGCCCCGGGCATGGAACTGGCCGACTCCACCAGGGACGCCCTGGAAGCGGCCGGCGACGACGCGCGGGCCGCCGGGCTGACCGTCGACATCGGCGGCGACGCCCTCCAGGCGGCGGCCGAGCCGGGAGCCGCCGGTGAGATCGTCGGCATCGCGCTGGCCGCGGTCGTCCTCGTCATCACCCTCGGCTCGCTGGTCGCGGCCGGACTCCCGCTCCTGACGGCGATCATCGGCGTCGGCATCGGCGTCTCCACCATCACCGCCCTCGCCAACGCGCTCGACCTCGGTGACACCACCTCCACCCTCGCGCTGATGATCGGCCTCGCGGTCGGCATCGACTACGCGCTGTTCATCGTCTCCCGCTACCGCGGCGAACTCGCCGACGGCCGGGACCGGGAGGAGGCGGCGGGCCGCGCCACCGGCACCGCCGGATCGGCCGTGGTCTTCGCCGGCCTCACCGTCGTGATCGCCCTCGCGGGCCTCGCGGTCGTCAACGTCCCGATGCTGACCAAGATGGGTCTCGCCGCGGCCGGCACGGTCGTCGTCGCCGTCCTCATCGCCCTCACCATGATCCCGGCACTGCTCGGCTACGCGGGCCGGAAGATCCGTCCGGCGGGCGAGAAGCGCAGGCCGCGCGGCGCCGGCAGGGCCGCACGGAGCGAGGAGCCCCAGGGGTCCGAGAAGTCCCAGCCGTCCCAAGAGTCCCAGCGGTCGCAGGAGTCCGGGAAGGAGTCCGACACGTCCGAGAAGCCGCGGGCGGCGGCCAAGGCCGGGCTCGGCACCCGCTGGGCGAACTTCGTCATCCGCCGCCCGGTCGCCGTCCTGCTGTTCGGCGTGGTCGGTCTCGGGGCGATCGCCGTCCCCGCCACCCAGTTGGAGCTGGGACTGCCCGACGACGGTTCGCAGCCGACGTCCACCACGCAGCGCCGGGCGTACGACCTGCTGTCGGACGGTTTCGGCCCCGGCTTCAACGGGCCGCTGATGATCGTCGTCGACGCCCAGGGGAGCGACGACCCGCAGGCCGCGGTCACCAGCGTCACCGACGGGATCAAGGGCCTCAAGGACGTCGTGACGGTCACCCCGGCCGCCTTCAACAAGGCCGGCGACACCGCGACGATCACCGTGATACCGAACTCCAAGCCGTCCTCGACACAGACCGAGGACCTGGTGCACGCCATCCGTGACGAGGGCGCCGGCATCAAGGCCGACACCGGCGCGGAGGTCCTGGTCACCGGCACCACCGCGATGAACATCGACTTCTCGCAGAAGCTCAACGACGCGCTGATCCCGTACCTGGGTCTGGTGGTGGGCCTCGCCTTCCTCCTCCTCATCGTCGTCTTCCGCTCCATCCTGGTCCCGCTGAAGGCGGCCCTCGGCTTCCTGCTCAGCGTGCTCGCCGCGCTCGGCGCCGTCGTCGCGGTCTTCCAGTGGGGCTGGCTCGGCGGCCTGCTGGGAGTCGAGGAGACCGGCCCGATCATGTCGATGATGCCGATCTTCATGGTCGGCGTGGTCTTCGGCCTCGCGATGGACTACGAGGTCTTCCTCGTGACCCGCATGCGGGAGGCCTACGTCCACGGCGAGACGCCGGCCCGGGCCATCGTCACCGGGTTCCGGCACAGCTCGCGGGTCGTGGCGGCCGCCGCGGTCATCATGATGGCCGTCTTCGGCGGCTTCATCACCTCCAGCGAGCAGATGATCAAGATGATCGGCTTCGGACTGGCCATCGCGGTGTTCTTCGACGCGTTCGTCGTCCGCATGGCGATCGTCCCGGCCGTCCTGGCCCTGCTCGGCAAGAAGGCCTGGTGGCTCCCGAAGTGGCTGGACCGGGCCCTGCCCAACGTGGACGTCGAGGGCGAGGGACTCAAGGCCCTCGACTCCGAGAACTCGGACCCCGACCCGGACAAGGACCGGGAACTGGTCCGCGCATGACGCCGCGCTGAGCGGGCGCGGTGGAGGGACGGCCGGTGAGGGCTCCGTGGGGACGGGGCGTCCTCACCGGCCTTTCTCCGTGCCCTCTCCACGCCCCGTCCGCACGGGGCCCGCCGTCGTGACGCACTTGGGCCCGCCGTCGTGACGCACTTTCGGGTGAGCGCCGCGAACCGGGCGGGACGAGCGGGGCCGCCGAGCGGCGGTTATGCCCGTTCTGCATGCATTCGCTTCATTGATGGACGATGCAGGCGAGTATCACCGTTTTATGGACGATCTGTAACGCGGGGCGTGGGACGGGCGTCCGGGCCGCGTCCCGGTGGTCAGGTGTGCGTGGCGCGGCCGACCGGCCGTCATCCGCACCACCCAAGGAGACCCCCCGTGTCCGTAACCCCTGTTCCCGTCCGCCGTCTCGCAGCCGCCTCGCTCGCGGCCGCCGCCGTCCTCGGGGCGGTGACGCTGCCGGCCTCCGCCGCCGACCGCACGCCGGACCGGCCGCGCGTGGAGATCAGCGCCGTGCAGTACGACGCACCGGGCCGTGACAGGCGCACCAACGCCTCCCTCAACAAGGAGTGGGTGGAGCTGACCAACACCACCCGCCAGGCCGTCAACCTCTCCGGGTGGACGCTGTCGGACGAGGACGGCGAGACCTACACCATCGACCGCTACCGGCTGCCCGCCCGCGCCACCGTCCGCGTCCACACCGGCGAGGGCCGCGACACCCGCACCGACCTGTTCCAGGACCGTCGCCACCACGTGTGGGACAACCACTCCGACACCGCCACGCTGCGCAACCACCGCGACCGCGTGATCGACGAGGCCTCATGGGGCGAGCGCCGCTCCCGCCACGGCGACCGTCACGAGGGCCGTCAGGGCGACCGTCACGAGGGCCGTCACGACGGCCGTCACGACGGCCGCTCCTGGAACGGCGACCGCCACCACGGCCACGGCGGCGACCGCCACTGACGACGACCCCGCACGGCGGCGCGTCCGGCCCTACCTCCCTGGGCCGGGCGCGCCGCCCTGCGTGCGCGCGGCCTCACCCGGGCCAGCACGGGGAGGAGGACGCGGGCGAAGCCCCTCCGCCTCCTACGGCCGGGCGTACGGCGTTGTCATGATCTCCAGGTTGTGGCCGTCCGGGTCGAGGAAGTACGCGCCCCGGCCGCCGAACAGGCTGTTGGTGCGGCCGGGTTGGCTGTGCCGGGGGTCTGCGTAGTACGTGACGCCGACCGCCTCCAGGCGGGCGATCATCGCGTCGAACTGGTCCTCCGCCACGAGGAACGCGTAGTGCTGGGACTGGATCGGCTCGTCGCGCATCTCGTAGAAGTCGAACGTGACGCCGTTGCCGAGGTCGACCGGCAGGAACGGGCCGAAGGGCGCGCCGACCGACAGGCCCAGGATCGCGGCGAGGAACTCGGCCGAGAGCTGCCGGTCATGGGCGTGCACGGCGAGGTGGTTGAGCTGGGGAAGCGCTGACTGGGCGGGCATGGTGAGTGAAGGTCTCCGGTCTCGGTGTCCAGGGGGTGCCCTCGCGAGGGCGGGAGGGAGGGGCGGAAGGAAGCCGCGGAGAGGGGACGGCGGGCCTCTGGCCCGCCTCGCGCTCACGCCGAGGCCGGGCGCCTCACTCGTGCATGGCCCAAGGCCGACCCGGCAGTCACCCTGAGGACGGTAGTGGCCGCCCCCGCCGACCGCAATCAACTTTTCGGCCGGGCCGGATCACCGGTGCCTCCGCGGCCCGGGACCAATGGCCCAGACCCCTCTCCTACCCCGGTCCGAGGCAGCCCGGAGCGGTGGTGGCTACGGTGAACTCATGTCCGACAGCGCCCCGTTCACCCCCCACGACCTCGACGCCTACTTCCGCCGTATCGGCTGGGACGGCCAGGGCGGCGCCCCGTCCGCCGACGTGGCCACGCTGAAGGCCGTGCACCTGGCCCACGCGCGCGCCATCCCCTTCGAAAACCTGGACCCGGTCCGCGGCACGGCTCCCTCCCTCGCCCCCGCCGACCTGATCGCCAAGCTCGTCGGCAGCCGGCGCGGCGGCTACTGCTACGAGCACAACACCCTCTTCGCGGGCGTCCTGGAGGCGCTCGGCTTCGGGGTGACGCGGCTCGGGGCCCGCGTGGTCGTCGGCGCCGAACGGTTCGAGGACCGCCCGCGCACCCACATGGCACTGCTCGTCGAGATCCCCGGCGAGCAGCGGCCGTACCTCGCCGACGTCGGTTTCGGCGCCCCCGGCGCGCTCCTGGAGCCCCTCCCGCTGACGCCGGACACCGAGTTCCGCGCCGTGGGCCGCCGGCACCGTCTGGTGCACGCCCCGCACCGCGGCCCGCTGGAGCTGTGGGTGCTGGAGACGCGCGCCGCGGGGGACCGGGCCCCCTGGCAGGCCCAGTACGCCTTCACCCTCGAACCGTTCGAGCACCCCGACTTCGAGGTCATCAACTGGCACATCGCCACCAACCCCCGCTCGCCCTTCAGCCGCCGCCCCTACGCCCAGCGCGTCACGCCCGACCGCCACCTCCTCCTCGACGGCGCCCTCCTCACCGAGACCCGAGCCGACGGCACGGTCACCGAGCGCGAGCTGACCCGGGACGCGGAGGTGCGCCAAGTGCTCGCCGAGGACTTCGGCATCGACGTACCGGACGACGGCACGGACCTGCTGCCCTGACCCGAGTGGGTGCGCGCGGGCCCGTCGAGGAGCACCCTGGAAGCAGATGTTTCCGGAGGTGATCGTCATGACGCACACCGCGACGCACACCGCGGTCGGATGGCACGTCGAGCTGGAGTTCGAGGAGGATGATCAGCACACGCGCGCGGCGGCGCTGGTCAGGTTGCCGGACGGGTCCGAGGTCCGGGCCCACGGGCAGGCCAGCCGTCACCGGGTCGACCCCAACCAGCCCCGGGTCGGCGAGGAGATCGCCGGCGCCCGGGCGCTGAACGAGATCGCCATGCAACTGCTGACGAAGGCCCACAGGGAGATCGACGACGCGTCGGGGAGGACCTCGTACCCGATCCACGTGTGAGCGGGCTGAGGCCCGCCCCGTCCGTCAGGCGGCGGCCGTCGCCGTCCGTACGGCCCGCACGAGTGCCTGTGCCCGCGGGTCCGCGGTCACGCTCGACCGGAAGCCGTTGGTGACGTACCCGAAGGCGATGCCCGACTCAGGGTCGGCGAAGCCGAGGGGGCCACCGCGGCCGGGGTGGCCGAAGGAGGCGGGGGACAGCAGCGGCGAGGCGCTGCCGTGCAGCATGTGGCCGAGGCCGAAGCGGGTGTTCACGACGAGCACCCGGTCCGCCCCGGCGGACCGCTCACGGCGCGCCGCCTCGACCGTCTCCGGGGCGAACAGGCGGCGGTGGCCGTCGACCTCGCCGATCAGCGAGGCGTAGAACCGGGCCAGGCCGTCGGCCGTGGCGATGCCGTTGGAGGCGGGCAGGGCGGCGGCCCGGTACGCCGGGTCGTTCTCGTCGGGCAGCGGGGTGATCGCGGCGAAGGCGCGGCGGGTGAGGGAGCCGGGGTCGGCGTAGGCGTCGGCGACGGCCCGCTTCGGCCGGGTGCGCAGCGCACCCGGCTGCGCGGGCGCTCGGTCTGCCCCACGCGCCCCACGCGCGCCCGCTCGCGCTCCGGCAGACCGAGCCACAGCTCGGCCCCGGTCGGTCCGGCGATCTCGTCGGCGATCCACGCGCCGACACTGCGCCCGGTGACCCGCCGGATCAGCTCGCCGGTCAGCCAGCTGTACGTCTGCGCGTGGTAGCCGTGGTCCGTGCCCGGCTCCCAGGCCGGCGCCTGCGCGGCGACCGCCGCCGCCCCGAGGTCGGGGTCGGCGGCCTCGGCGGGCGTCAGCGGCCGGTCGAGCACGGGGACGCCCGCGCGGTGCGCGAGCACGTCCCGCACGAGGGTGCGGTCCTTGCCGGCCGTCTTGTACTCCGGCCAGTACGCCCCCACCGGCGCGTCCAGATCCAGCTCCCCGCGCTGCCACAGCATCAGCAGTACGGCGGCGGCGACGCCCTTCGTCGCGGAGCGCACGATCTGGGCGGTGCCCGGCTCCCAGGGCGCCCGGCCCTGCGAGTCCGGCGCCCCGCCGTCGACGTCCCGGCTGCCGCCCCACAGGTCGACGACCTTGTGCCCGTCCCGGTAGACGGCGACGGCCGCTCCCCGCTCCCCGAGCGCCTCGAAGTTGCGGGCGAAGGCCTCCCTGACCGGCTCGAAGCCGGCGGTCACCGTGCCGTGCACCTCCACGTCCCCACGTCCTCTCCGCTCACCTGCGACCTCGAGGACAACCCTGTCCTGGAGCCGACGATTCCGGTGTCCGGCTAGCCCAGGAGGATCGTTACGTCGATGTTGCCCCGTGTCGCGTTCGAGTACGGGCAGACCTGGTGCGCCGCGGCGACCAGCTTGCCGGCGAGGTCCGCGTCGAGCACGGGCAGCGAGACGCTGAGGGCGACCGCGAGGCCGTAGCCCTGGGTGCTGTTGGGGCCGATGCCGACCTTCGCGGCGACCGTGGAGCCGGTGAGGTCGAAGCCCGCCCGGTTGCCGACCAGGATCAGCGCGTTGTGGAAACAGGAGCTGTAGCCGGCCGCGAAGAGCTGTTCGGGGTTGGTGCCGTTGCCGTCGCCGCCCAGTTCCGGCGGCATCGCCACCTTCAGCTCGATCTGGCCGTCCTGGCTGGTCACATAGCCGTCCCGGCCGCCGTGCGCGGTCGCCTCGGCGACGTACACGATCTTCGTCGGACGGGTGTCGATCGTGTCGGCGGTGTCGATGGTGTCGACGGCGGCGCCTTCGGTCACGGCGGGACCTCCCCCAGAGCTTGCCCAATTACATCGTGCACAAGGTACGGCCGGTAGGGAGGTGCGGGGCTGTCAGGGGGGTGATAACCGCGGGTAACGCCGAAGGGGGTCCGGCGGGCGCCGCCGAGGGCTCAGCGTCCCCGTTCCGCGGCCCCGTGCGCCCTCTCCGCGAGCTCCCACAGCTCCTCGCGCAACCGCGCGACCTCGGCCATGTCGAGCCCCGTCGACGCGAGCAGCGCGCCGGGCACCCGCTCAGCACGCCCCTTCAGTTCCTCCCCGCGCCCCGTGCAGGCGACGAGCACCGAACGCTCGTCGCGCACCGAACGCTCCCGGTGCACGAGCCCCGCCGCCTCGAGCCGCTTCAGCAGCGGCGACACCGTGCCGTAGTCGAGCCGCAGCGTCGCCGCCAGCTCCTTGACCGTGGTCTCGCCGCGCTCCCACAGCACCAGCAGGACCAGGTACTGCGGGTACGTGAGACCGAGGTCGTCGAGGAGCGGCCGGTAGGCGGCCGTCACCGCGCGCTGGGCGGCGTACAGCGCGAAGCACAGCTGCTCGTCCAGCGACAGCGAGCCCTCGCCCGTCCGGTCCTGGTGGGTCACGCGCGCGTTCGTCACGCACCCATTGTCACGGAGCGCGGGTCGAAACCGAACGGCAGCTCCAGCCGGTGTGCGCGCATCAGCGCGTCGTCGGCGAGCAGTTCGGCCGTACGTCCGTCCGCCGCGATCACGCCCTCGCTGAGGATCATGGACCGCGGGCACAGTTCGAGGGCGTACGGCAGGTCGTGCGTGACCATGAGGACCGTGACGTCGAGGGAACGCAGGATGTCGGCGAGTTCGCGGCGCGAGGCGGGGTCGAGGTTGGAGGACGGCTCGTCCAGGACGAGGATCTCCGGCTCCATCGCCAGCACGGTCGCGACGGCCACCCGGCGGCGCTGCCCGAAGGAGAGATGGTGCGGCGGACGGTTCTTGAACTCGGCCATGCCGACCTGCGCGAGCGCCCGGTCCACGCGCTCCTCCAGCTCCGGGCCCCTCAGCCCGGCCGCCGCGGGCCCGAACGCCACGTCCTCCCGCACGGTCGGCATGAACAGCTGGTCGTCGGGGTCCTGGAAGACGATGCCGACCTTGCGCCGGATCTCCGCCATGTGCCGCTTGCCGACGGGCAGCCCGGCGACCGTCACCGTGCCGGTGCCGCCGGTGAGGATGCCGTTGAGGTGCAGTACGAGGGTGGTCTTGCCGGCGCCGTTCGGCCCGAGCAGGGCGACCCGCTCCCCGCGCGCGATCGAGAAGTCCACGCCGAACAGGGCCTGGTGGCCGTCGGGGTAGGCGAAGGCGAGGCCCGAGACCTCGAGGGAAGCAGTCACAGGGTCCATCCCAGCACGCAGACGACGAGGGCGGCGAACGGCAGGGTCAGCGCGTGGGACCACTGCGCGCGCGAGGCGGTCACCTCGTCGATCACCGGCATGGAACCGGCGTACCCCCGGCTGACCATGGCCAGGTGCACGCGCTCTCCGCGTTCGTAGGAGCGGATGAACAGGGCGCCCGCGGACTTGGCGAGGACGCCCCAGTGCTTGACGCCGCTCGCCTCGAACCCGCGTGACTCCCGCGCGATCCTCATGCGCCGCATCTCGTCGGTGATGACATCGCCGTAGCGGATCATGAAGGAGGCGATCTGCACGAGCAGGGGCGGCAGTCTGAGGCGCTGCAGGCCGAGAAGGAGTTCGCGCAGTTCGGTGGTGGAGGCCAGCAGGACGGAGGAGGCGACGCCGAGAGTGCCCTTGGCGAGCACGTTCCAGGCGCCCCACAGCCCGTTGACGCTGAGGGACACTCCGAGGACGTCCACCCGCTCGCCCTCGGCGACGAACGGCATCAGCACGGCGAAGGCCACGAACGGCACCTCGATCAGCAGCCGCTTCAGCAGGAAACCGGGCGGCACGCGCGCGTGGAAGGCGACGACCCCGAGCAGGACGGCGTACAGGCCGAACGCCCACATGGCCTCCCGCGGTGTCGACACCACGACCACGACGAAGGCGAACGTGGCGGCGAGCTTGGTGTGCGGCGGCAGGGCGTGCACGGCCGAGTGCCCGTGCCGGTAGAGCCGGTGCGCGTGCCCCGCCCCCACGTCAGACGTTCTCTACGGTGGTCGGGGACGCGTCGGTGTTCTGGCGCCGGCGGACCGCCCAGAACACGGTGCTGCCCGCGACCACGGTCACCCCGACCCCGATGACGCCCGCCAGCCCGCCGGACAGCCGGGCGTCGGTGACGTCCTTGACGCCGTAGTCGGCGAGCGGGGAGTCCGCCACGGCGTGCTCCTCCGTCTTCTCGTCGATGCCCTTGTCCGCGGCGACCTTCTCCAGGCCGTCCGGACTCGAGGAGGCGTAGAAGCTGACGAAACCGGCCAGGACGAGGGAGGTGGCCAGGCCGGTCACCCACAGCGTGCGGCGGGAGGTGCGTGCCGCGACGGGCGCCGTGCGCGCCTCCTCGGCGGCGGGCACGTCCACGAGTTCGCCGTTCACCCGCAACTGGAGCTTCTGCCGCATCCCGCGCGCCCCGTACACGAGATCCGGGCGTACGGCGATGACGGCGCCGACGGTCAGCGCGGTGATCGTGGCCTCGCCGACGCCGATCAGCACGTGCACTCCGACCATCGCGGTGGCCACCTTGCCGATCGCCACGTCGGTGGTGCCGCCGACCGCGTACATCAGCGTGAAGGCGAGGGCCGCGGCCGGCACGGACAGCAGTGCTGCGACGAAGGAGGCGGCGGTGACGGAACGGGGGGTGCGCGGCAGCACCTTCAGCAGGCCGCGGAAGGCGGCGTAGGCGACCACCGTCGTCACGACGGCCATGTTGGTGATGTTCACGCCGAGCGCGGTCAGGCCGCCGTCGGCGAAGAGGATGCCCTGCATCAGCAGCACCACGGAGACACACAGGACCCCGGTGAAGGGGCCCACGAGTATCGCGGCCAGCGCCCCGCCGAGAAGATGGCCGCTTGTTCCGGCCGCCACGGGGAAGTTGAGCATCTGTACGGCAAAGATGAACGCGGCCACCAGGCCGGCCAGCGGGGCGGTGCGCTCGTCGAGTTCGCGGCGCGCTCCGCGCAGGCTCACGGCGATGGCGCCCGCGGCGACGACTCCGGTCACGGCAGAGGTCGGGGCGTTGATGAATCCGTCGGGTACGTGCACCGTTCGATGATAGTGGCTTAATGCGAATGGGTTGCAAGAACGAGTCCGTCTTCGTACGGCTCGCCGCGCGGCCCGGTGATGAGGTCCATGTATCGCACATGTGAGATACGCCCGCTCCAAGGGGCGGGAGCCGCAAAATATGCGACATTGGAGGGGGAGCGGACGCACAGCTTCCACATAGGTCACGCACCGTGAGAGGGCGGCCGATGTCTGTAGTCGAGCAGTACGCGCGAGCCCACATCGTCACCGACGCGGACCTGGTGGAGGAGGAACAGACCGCCGTCCCCGTCGTCCTGCGCTACGACCCCGAGGACGACCCGCGCACCGTGCGCGTCGGACTCCCCGGCACCCACGAGTGGACCATCGCCCGCGCCCTACTGGAACAGGGCCTGCGCGCCCCGGCCGGCAGCGGAGAGGTCCGCGTGTGGCCCTGCGGACGCGTCCAGGCCGTCGTCGAGTTCCACTCCGCGCAGGGCGTCTCCGTCGTGCAGTTCGAGTCCAAGACGCTCTCGCGCTTCCTGCGCCGCACCTACACGGCCACGGCGCAGCCGGTCGTGAACTGACCGGTCAGCCGCCGGCCTTCAGCAGCGCCGCCACGATCGGTCCCGCCGACTCGCTGCCGTGGCCGCCCTGCTGGACCACGCCGGCCGCCGCGAGATCACCGCGGTAGGCGGTGAACCAGCCGTTGGGCTCCTTCTGCCCGTCGACCTCCGCGGAGCCCGTCTTGGCGCCGTAGTCCGGGCCGAGCCCGGCCATCGCCTCGGCCGCCGTGCCGTGGGCGGCCGTGTAGTTCATCAGCTCCCGCAGCTGCGACACCGTCGCCGCGGACATCGTCCGCGAGGCCTTCGCCAGGGTGCGGTCGTCGACCGACGGGTCGACCAGATACGGCTGGTGGAAGCTGCCGGACCTGACCGTCGCCGCGACCGACGCCATGTTCAGCGGGTTCATCCGCACCCCGCCCTGACCGATCAGCTCCGCCGCCATCTGGGCCGCGGACTGGACCGGCACCGCGCCGTCGAAGGTCGGCACGCCGATCGCCCAGTTGTTCAGCGACAGGCCGAAGACCTGCTGGGCCTGCTTGGTCAGGCTGTCGTCGTCCAGCTCACCCGCCTGGCTGATGAAGGCCGTGTTGCAGGAGCGGGCGAAGCTCGCCTTGAAGGTGCCGTTCTTGATCTCGAACTCGTCGTCGTTCTGGAACTTCCAGCCGCCGTACGTGAAGTACTTCGGGCACGGATGGGCCTTGTCCGCCGACGCCAGGTCCTTCTCGATGAGCAGCGAGGAGGTGATGACCTTCATCGTGGAGCCGGGCGCCAGCGAGCCCTGGAACGCCGTGTTGAAGTTCGGGTTGCTGTTGGCGACCGCGAGGATCTCGCCCGTCGAGGCGCGGGTGACCACGACCGACGCCCGCGCGCGGCTCGCCACCTGCTTCTCGGCGGCGGCCTGGAGGGACGGGCTCAGCGTCGTCCTCACCGTGCCCGGGGTGCCCTCGCTCAGCTCCAGCAGCGTCTTGTCGGAGGACTTCTTCGCCTTCGACGCCTTGCCGCGCGCCACCCGCAGCTCGACGCCCGCTCTACCGCCGGCCTTCTTGCCGTACTTCTCGCGCAGCCCGTCCAGGACCGTGCCCAGAGACGGGTACTTCTTCGCGGTCAGCTCACCGCCGTCGCGGTCGAGCGCCTTGACCGGCGGATCGCCGGCCTCGCCGGTCACCAGCGTGTCCCCGTCGGCGAGGTCGGGGTGCACCACCGACGCGTGCCAGTCGACCAGCGGCTTGCCGTCCCCGGCCCGCCGCACCACGGTCAGCGCGCTGTCGTACGCCACCGGCTTGCTGGTCCTGCCGAAGGTGACCGTGCCCTTCACGGCGAAGGGGACCTTGTCGCCCGCGCGCGCGCCCGCCGTGAGGGTGGCGCCGGTGATACGGGCGTCCTTGGTGTAGCCGGTGAGCAGGGCGGTGGCCGCCGCCGGGTCGTCGGTGACCGCGGCGGCCTCGGCGACCTTGCCCTGCTGCCAGGCCGTCAGGAACGACCGGGCCGCGGTGGTGACCTCGGTCGCCGACAGGGGGCCGGTCCGGACCGCCGGCTTCTTCGCCGCGCCGGCCGAGGCGTCCTCGGCCGCCGCACCACCGCCGTACAGCGCGTAGACGCCGATGCCGGCACCTGCGACGACGGCGGCGATCATGCCGCCGACCATGGCCGGCCGCTTGCTCCGTCGCTCGGCGACGCGCCTTCTCTTGCCCACTGCCCGCGATCCTCCGTGTTCCACGGGGGCCGCCTCGCCCCACTGTCACCGCTGTCAGTCCGGTCACCGCTGTGCGAGCCGCCCTGACCGACACCAACGACGGCGCCCAGCCTAGAGTCCCCGCCTGTGCGGGTGACGTCACCTGTGACGTCACCCACGCCCAACGAGCGGCTCAGGCGCCCGATCGCAGTACGGCCGCGACGATCGGGCCGGCCGCGTCGACGCCGTGACCGCCGTCCTGGACCATCGCCGCGGCGGCCACGTCGCCCCGGTAGCCGGTGAACCAGCTGTCGGACCGGGCGTTCCCGTCGACCTCCGCCGACCCGGTCTTCGCGCCGATCCGGCCGCTCAGTCCCGACATCACCTCGGCGGCGGTGCCGCTGGTCGCGGTGCGGTTCATCATGGCGCGGAGCTGCTCCGCCGTGCTCGCGGGCAGCCCGCGCGCCTGGGCGAGTTCCCGGCCGTCGAGGCTCTGCGGCACGATCACCGGCTGCCGGAAGGCGCCGGTGATCGCGGTCGCCGTCACCGACGCCATGTTCAGCGGGTTCATCTGGATCTGACCCTGGCCGATCAGGGCGGCCGCGGTGTCGGGTCCGCCGGAGGCCGGGACGGAGCCGTCGAAGGACGGGATGCCGGTCTGCCAGTCGAGGCCGATCCCGAAGCGGTCCCTGGCCTCGTCGGTCAGCGAGTCGACCTTCACCTCGTCGGCGTACTTCACGAACGCCGTGTTGCAGGAGCGCGCGAAGCTCTCGGAGAGGGTCGCCTTCTCGTTCGGGGCCATGTTCTTGATGTTGTGGAAGGTCTGGCTCTGCCAGGTCGCGTCCGCCGGGCAGGGTGCCGGGCCGGTCGCGGTGGTGATGCCGTTGTCGATGAGGGTGGCCGCGCTGACGATCTTCATGGTGGAGCCGGGTGCCACCTGCCCCAGGAAGGCGGCGTTCCAGCCGTCGTTGCGGTTGTTGGCGATCGCCAGCACCTCACCGCTGCTCGGCTGGACGGCCACCACCGACGACTCGGCGTACTTCATGACCGCCTTCTCGGCGGCGGCCTGCGCGCTCGCCCGGAGCGTGGTGGGCACCCGGCCCGCCCTGCCCTCGGCCAGGGTCAGCAGCGGGGTGTCGGCGGACTCCGGGGCGGCGTGGTGGATCGCCAGCTCGACTCCGGCCTTGCCGCCCGCCTTGTCGCCGTACTTGGCGCGCAGTTCGTTCAGGATCGGTCCGAGCGAGGGGTACCTCTCCTTCGTCAGGACCTTGCCGTCGCGGTCCACGGCGTCGATGGGCGGCGCCGCCGACTCGCCCGTGACCAGCGTGTCGTCCATGCTCTTCAGCTCGGGATGCACGACCGACGGCTGCCAGTCGACCAGCGCCTTGCCGGTGGTCACCCCGCGCACGACGGTCAGCCGGCTGCTGTAGGCGAGCGGCTTGGACTTCCCCTCGTACGACACCGTGGCCTTCACCGTGAACGGCACGCCGGCCCCGGTCGGCGTACCCGGCGTGATCCTCACACCGGTGATGCGCGCGGCCTGGCCGTACGAGGTGAGCAGCGGCTCCGCCTTCCCGGCGTTGTTGGTGAGCGCCGCCGCGCTCGCCGCCTGCCCCTGCTCCCAGGCCGCGAAGAACGCGGCGCTGGTCTTCTTCACCTCGGCGGCGCTGGGCGGCCCGGTCTTCACGGGCGCCGGTCCGCTCGACCCCGGTGCGCCGCCGCCGTCACCGTTCAGCGCGTTGACGATGTTGAAGGCGCCGTACCCGGCCCCGCCCACCATCACGGCGAAGACCGATCCGGCGATCGCCGCCTTGGCCCCCTTGCGCATTGCCATCCCTCCCCGTTGGCCTCCAGGCTTTCTGAACGCGTTCAGAAAACCCCCCTCAGGCTCACAGTAGGCGGAAGAGAGGCCTACGGGGCGGGAGTTGTTTGAATCGTTAGACCCAGGTGTCCAGCCACATCCGTGAACGCCAGTCGTCGATCGGGATGGCGGTGCCGGTGTGCAGGGGCCAGAAGTAGATGAAGTTCCACGCGACCAGCAGCACCAGGACGCCCGCGCCCGTGGCGCCCACCACCCGTCGGGTGTCGCTCGATCCCGGCCGGCCGACCAGCGCCCCGATCATCATCGCCACCGCCAGGCACAGGAACGGCAGGAAGACGACGGCGTAGAAGAGGAAGATCGTGCGTTCCTGGTACAGGAACCACGGCAGGTACCCGGCCGCGATGCCGCACACGATCGCGCCCGCCCGCCAGTCGCGGCGGAAGAACCAGCGCCACAGCACGAACAGCACCGCGAAGCAGGCCGCCCACCACAGCATCGGCGTGCCGATCGCCAGCACCTCCCGCGCGCACTTCTCGCCCGCGTCCACCGGACAGCCGTCCGTGCCGGGCGCCGGGGACTCGTAGAAGTACGACACCGGACGGCCCAGGACCAGCCAGCTCCACGGGTTCGACTGGTAGGTGTGCGGAGAGGTGAGGTGGGTGTGGAACTGGTACACCTCGTGCTCGTAGTGCCACAGGCTGCGCAGCCAGTCCGGGAACAGCCAGGTCCAGTCGCCGCCCTTGCCGTCGGTGGCGGCCCAGTTGCGGTAGTAGCCGCCCGAGCCGCTGTCCGAGGAGAGGATCCAGCCCGTCCACGACACGACGTAGGTGACCAGCGCGACCGGCACGGTGGCCAGGAACGCCAGGCCCGTGTCCCGCTTCAGCACCACCCGGTACGGGTGCCGGGCACCGGCCACCCGGCGCGCGGCCACGTCCCACAACACCGTCATCAGGCAGAACGCGACCATGATGTACAGGCCGTTCCACTTCGTGCCGATCGCCAGCCCCAGCATCACGCCCGCCGCCCAGCGCCACGGGCGCAGACCCAGCCGCGTGGTCTCGGCGATGTGCGCGTCCGGGCGGTACCGGCCGGACGCGTCCGGCGGCAGCGCGGCGGCGAGCCTCGCCCGCGCCCTGTCCCGGTCGACGACCAGACAGCCGAAGGTCGCCAGCACGAAGAACATCAGCACCCCGTCGAGCAGCGCGGTGCGGCTCATCACGAAGTGCAGCCCGTCGACCGCCATCAGCGCGCCCGCCAGACAGCCCAGGAACGTGGAGCGGAAGATACGGCGGCCGATCCGGCACAGCAGGAAGACCGACAGGGTCCCGAGCAGCGCCGTCATGAACCGCCAGCCGAACGGATCGAACCCGAAGACCAGTTCGCCCAGTCCGATGACGTACTTGCCGACCGGCGGATGCACGACGTACGCCGCGTCCGTCGGGATCGTGACATGGCCGCCGCTGTTGAGGATGAGGTCGTTGGCGTTCTTGTCCCAGTTGACCTCGAAGCCGCGGTGGACCAGCGCCCACGCGTCCTTGGCGTAGTACGTCTCGTCGAATATCACCTTCTTCGGGCTGCCCAGGTTCCAGAACCGCAGCACGCCCGCCACCAGCGTGACCAGCAGCGGACCCAGCCAGCCCGACCAGCGGGTGATCCGGTCCGCGAGCCCGGGGGGCACGCCGAGCGCCTGCCAGAGCCGCGGGCTCGGCTCGGCGAACGGCGGCACCAGCCGTTCACGGACGTCGCCGCCCGGCTCCGTCGCGTAGCCGAACCGGCGCAGCCGCGACGGCCACCCCGGCCGTCGGTCCAGCGGTGCCTGGTCCTGCCGGTGGTCCGTGGAGTCCATGGAGTCCATGGAGGACGCTGTACTGGTCACCGCGCCATCGTAGGGAACAGGGCTGTGGGAGTCCCGTGTCTGTCCCCCTGCGAGGATGGAAACGTGACAGTCGCACCCGGAACTCTGGTCCTTGCAGGCACTCCCATCGGGGACATCGCGGACGCCCCGCCCCGGCTCGCCGAGGAGTTGGCCGGCGCCGATGTCATCGCCGCGAGGACACCCGCAGGCTGCGCCGGCTCACGCAGGCGCTGGGCGTGACGCCCAGGGGGCGGATCGTCTCCTACTTCGAGGGCAACGAGTCCGCCCGCACCCCCGATCTGGTCGAACACCTCCTCGGCGGCGCGCGCGTGCTCCTCGTGACCGACGCCGGGATGCCGTCCGTCTCCGACCCCGGCTACCGGCTGGTCGCCGCGGCCGTCGAGAAGGACATCCGGGTCACCGCCGTACCCGGCCCGTCCGCCGTCCTCACCGCGCTGGCGCTGTCCGGCCTGCCCGTCGACCGCTTCTGCTTCGAGGGCTTCCTGCCGCGCAAGGCGGGGGAGCGGCTGTCCCGGCTGCGCGAGGTCGCCGAGGAGCGCCGCACCCTCGTGTACTTCGAGGCCCCGCACAGGCTGGACGACACCCTCGCCGCGATGGCCGAGGTGTTCGGCACCGACCGGCGGGCCGCCGTCTGCCGCGAACTGACCAAGACGTACGAGGAGGTCAGGCGCGGCCCGCTGGGCGAGCTGGCCGAGTGGGCGGCGGAGGGCGTGCGCGGCGAGATCACCGTCGTCGTCACCGGGGCGCCCGAGCGGGCCCCCGGCGAACTCGACGCGGCCGAACTCGTCCGGCGGGTGCGGGTGCGCGAGGAGGCCGGGGAGCGGCGCAAGGAGGCGATCGCGGCGGTGGCGGCGGAGGCCGGGGTGCCCAAGCGGGAGGTCTTCGACGCGGTCGTCGCGGCGAAGAACGCCACCGCGTGAGGTGATCCCGTGGAGTGGTGATCCCCACCGGGCGGTCGACTCCGTCGGGCGGTGGATCCCCACCGGGCGGTCGACTCCGTCGGGTCGTGGATCCCGCCGGGCGGTCGACTCCGGCGGACGGTGATCCCCCCCGCCGGGCGGTTAACTCCGTCGGACGGTGAAACCCACCGCCCGGTGTATCCCCCCCGGCGGTGTATCCCACCGGGGGTGAACCCGACCGCCCGGTGCATCCCCCCGGCGGTGAACCCCAACGGCGGTGAACCCGACCGCCCGGTGCATCCTCCCGGCGGTGAACCCCACCGGGCGGCGTATCCCACCGGGCGGTGCACCCCATCGGGCGGTAAAGAAGTGTCGCCGACGGCAAAGCCCGGAGCCGCTCCTCGCCCCGCTTCGGCAAGGAACGCCCAAATCGGCCCCAACAGTCGACAGTCGCGATGCGTTCGCCCCGGCTCGGCAGTCCACTGGACGCAGGGACGGCACCCGTCCCTGCGTCCAACGGACCGGAGGAGCCGGCATGAGTGAGACCAGCGGGATCGGCAAGATCGGCGGGATCGGCGGGATCAGTGGGACCACGGGGCAGACCGGCCTGCGGAGCGCGGCGATACCGGTCGTCCACGAGTCGTACTCCTTCGTCTGCATGCGCTGCGGACACGCATGGGAACAGGCGTACGAGATCGAGCACCACACGGATGCGGAGGGGCACGAGTTCGTCCAGTACGTGGCGAGCGGGCGGCTCGTGCCGTCCCCGCTGAGCCGCCCCGCCTGCCAGAACTGCGACGGGCACGTCGTGCGCATCATGCGGGCCGGCCAGGTCTCCTCCGTGCTCAGCGCCGCCCGGCCCCGCCCCGCGCCTCCGGCCGACCGGTGCGGGCGCCGGTGGCCGCGGCGGAGCGGGCGGCGGGCCGGCACCACTGGCACCTGTCCGACCTCCTGCACCCCTTCCAGCGCCGGGCCAGCTGAGCCGAAGGGGGCCGGACCGGGGGAGTGCGCCTTCCGTAGGATCGGGGCATGCCTTCGAACGCCGACAAGAACGCGGCGCCGCCGCTCCCGGCCCCCCTGCGGGTACCGGTCGCCGACTCCCACACCCACCTCGACATGCAGTCCGGCACCGTCGAGGAGGGCCTCGCGAAAGCCGCGTCGGTCGGCGTGACGACGGTCGTCCAGGTCGGCTGCGACCTGTCCGGCTCCCGCTGGGCGGCCGAGACGGCGGCGGCGTACGACAGCGTCCACGCGGCGGTCGCCCTGCACCCCAACGAAGCCCCCCGCATCGTCCACGGCGACCCCGACGGATGGTCCCGGCAGGGAGCGCGCGAGGCCGGAGGCACAGGGGCGCTCGACGAGGCGCTCGCCGAGATCGACCGCCTGGCCGCGCTCCCCCAGGTGAAGGGCGTCGGCGAGACCGGCCTCGACTACTTCCGCACCGGCCCCGAGGGCAAGGACGCCCAGGAGCGCTCCTTCCGCGCCCACATCGAGATGGCCAAGCGGCACGGCAAGGCCCTGGTCATCCACGACCGCGACGCCCACGCGGACGTGCTGCGCGTGCTGAAGGAGGAGGGCGCCCCCGAGCGGACCGTCTTCCACTGCTACTCCGGTGACGCGGAGATGGCGGAGATCTGCGCCCGCGCCGGGTACTTCATGTCCTTCGCCGGCAACGTCACCTTCAAGAACGCCCAGCACCTGCGCGACGCCCTCGCCGTGGCCCCGCTGGAGCTGGTCCTCGTCGAGACCGATGCGCCCTTCCTCACCCCGGCGCCCTACCGCGGACGGCCCAACGCCCCCTATCTCGTTCCGGTCACGGTCCGCGCGATGGCGGCGGTGCGCGGCATCGACGAGGACACCCTGGCGGGCGCCCTGGCCGCCAACACGGCCCGCGCCTTCGGCTACTGAGCCGTGGGCGCCGGACCCGAACACAACTCTGGGTAGTCGCGTCGCTTTGGAGAGTGACAGTCGCTCCGCTAGGTTCTGGGGGCCCGATCCGGACCCCTTGGACCCCAGGACCCCTGGAGCGTGTCGGCGTGAGCAACTTGCACCACCTGCGGGACGCGCAGTACGCACAGAACCCCGAGCCCCTCACCCACGGCGCCGACGGCACGTATGTCGACGTCCACAACGCGGAGACCCTCGCGTACGGGGTGTACGCGCCCCCCTGGGAGCAGGGCACACCTCTGGGGGCGGCGTACGAGGACACCTACCGGCCCGCGCACGAGTCGCCGTCGCACGTGTCGCACGCACCGTGGGAGACGCCAGAGCCGACACTGCCCCGCCAGGCGTACGCCGGTGACGAAGGGGTGGGCGGCCGGGCCGCACGCCGACGCAGGACGCGCGAGTCCGAGCGCTGGGACTCCCCGATGCGCCGCCTGCTGCCCCTGTTCCCCCTGCTGCCCCAGGCGCTGGTCGTCGCGTTCCTCGCGGGCGGCACCACCGCCTTCGTCGCCAAGGACAAGGCGATCGAGCTGACCGTCGACGGCAAGCCGCGCACCCTGCACACCTTCGCCGACGACGTGAGCGAGCTGTTGGCGGAGGAGGGCGTGCGGGTCGGGGCGCACGACGTGGTGGCGCCCGCCCCCGGCACGGCCCTCGGCAACGGCGACGAGATCGCCGTGCGCTACGGCCGCCCCGTCCGGCTCGTGCTGGACGGCCGACGGAGCGAGGTGTGGACGACGGCCCACACCGTGGAGGAGGCGCTCAGACAGCTCGGGGTGCGCGCGGAGGGCGCGTACCTCTCCGTCTCACGCTCTCAACGCATCGGGCGCGAGGGGCTGGCGCTGGACGTCCGTACCGAACGCGCCGTGACGATCATGGCCGACGGCCGGGCCCGCACCGTCCGCACCAACGCGGCGACCGTGCGCGAGGCCGTGGAGGAGGCCGGGATCACCCTGCGCGGCCAGGACACCACGTCCGTCGCGCTCGGCAGCTTCCCCCGCGACGGCCAGACGATCACCGTCCTGCGGATCACCGCCGGGAGGGAAGTGCGGGAGGAGGCGATCCCGTTCCTGGTACGTCGCACCGAGGACCCCACGCTGTTCCGGGGCACGGAGGTCGTGGAGCGGGCCGGACAACCGGGGCTGCTGCGGGTCACGTACGCCCTGCGCACGGTCAACGGCGTCCGCCAGAAGCCGAGACGCATCAGGACCGAGGTCGTGCGCGAGCCGCGCGCGCAGGTGGTCAAGGTCGGCACCAAGGCACTGCCCGTCTCGGCGCGGGGCGCCGACCACCTCGACTGGAACGCCCTGGCGGTCTGCGAGTCCGGCGGACGCCCGGACGCCGTGGACCCCTCCGGCACCTACGGCGGCCTCTACCAGTTCGACACCCACACCTGGCGCAGTCTCGGCGGCACCGGCCGCCCCCAGGACGCCCCCGCCTCCGAACAGACCTTCCGAGCCAAGAAGCTCTACACCCGCCGAGGCGCAGCCCCTTGGCCACACTGCGGCCCGAAACTCCAAAACTGAAACCACCGGGCCCCTCCACCCACCTCCCGCCAACCTACGACCACGCGCTGCTCCGCCTGGCGTGGGGCCAGCCGCCGGGCGTGGGGCCCCGCTGGGCCTGGGGCCCGCGCGCTACTGTCCGCGGTCACCCGCCCGGCCTCCTCAGGCACACGCCACCGTCGATCGACAGCCGTGCAGCAGGCGGCGGAGCGGATCAGCGGCGAGCGGGGCCGGGTACGCCTGTGGTCACCTGCCCAGCCCGGGGGCACCCGCCCGTCCACGACCACCCGCCTGGCCTGCGGCCACCCCGCTGCCGTCTGCGGCCCGCCCCACCGTCCTCCGCCACCCGCCCGGCCTGCGGCCCGCGCCACCGTCTGCGGCCGCCCCGCCGTCGTCTGCGGCCATGCGCGCCGGCCGGGCGATGGGCGCCCCGTTCGAGCGGAGCCGAGGGTGGGCGCAGGCCGCACCCCCGAC
>NZ_MPOH02000011.1:767965-788414 GCF_001896135.2 Streptomyces phaeoluteigriseus | reverse complement strand
CCCCGGCGCCCGCCCCCACCCACGCCGCCCTGGGCATTCGTGGCCACGGCACCCCCGTACCCTTGTCACCGTGACGAGCCCCACCCCCGACGCCCTCCTGGGCCCCGCCGACATCCGTGAACTCGCGGCAGCCCTCGGCGTGCGCCCCACCAAACAGCGCGGCCAGAACTTCGTGATCGACGCGAACACGGTCCGCCGTATCGTCCGCACCGCGCAGGTGCACCCCGAGGACGTGGTCGTCGAGGTGGGCCCGGGCCTCGGCTCCCTCACACTCGCGCTGCTGGAGGTCGCCGACCGCGTCACGGCCGTCGAGATCGACGACGTACTCGCGAGCGCCCTCCCCGCGACGATCACCGCCCGTATGCCGCAGCGAGCGGACCGCTTCGCGCTGGTGCACTCCGACGCCATGCAGGTGACCGAGCTGCCGGGCCCCGCCCCCACCGCCCTGGTGGCGAACCTGCCGTACAACGTCGCCGTGCCCGTGCTCCTGCACATGCTGGGCACCTTCCCGACCATCGAGCGCTCCCTCGTGATGGTCCAGTCGGAGGTCGCCGACCGCCTCGCCGCCGCTCCCGGCTCGAAGGTGTACGGCGTGCCGTCCGTGAAGGCCAACTGGTACGCCGAGGTCAAGCGCGCCGGCGCGATCGGCCGCAACGTCTTCTGGCCCGCCCCGAACGTCGACAGCGGCCTCGTCTCCCTCGTCCGCAGGGCCGAGCCGGTGAAGACGAGCGCCTCCCGGCGCGAGGTCTTCGCCGTCGTCGACGCGGCGTTCGCCCAGCGGCGCAAGACGCTGCGGGCGGCGCTCGCCGGGTGGGCCGGTTCCGCGGCGGCGGCCGAGGCCGCGCTGGTGGCCGCCGGTGTCTCCCCGCAGGCCCGCGGAGAGGCCCTGACCGTCGAGGAGTTCGCGCGGATCGCCGAGAACAAGCAGCACGACCCCGCGAACGAGCAGCACGACTCGGCGCGGCAGTCGCAGGACTCCGCGCGGCAGTCGCAGGACCCCGAGCACCAGGAGAAGGACTCCGAGTGAGCGTCGTCACCGTCCGCGTGCCCGCCAAGGTCAACGTCCAGCTCGCCGTCGGTGCCGCCCGCCCGGACGGTTTCCACGACCTGGCGAACGTCTTCCTGGCGGTCGGCCTCCACGACGAGGTGACGGTCACCCCGGCCGACGCCCTGCGCGTGACCTGCGAGGGCCCGGAGGCCGCCCAGGTCCCCCTGGACCGCGGCAACCTGGCCGCGCGCGCGGCGATCGCGCTGGCCGAGCGCTACGGCCGTACCCCGGACGTGCATCTGCACATCGCCAAGGACATCCCGGTCGCGGGCGGCATGGCGGGCGGCAGCGCGGACGGCGCGGGTGCCCTCCTGGCCTGTGACGCGCTCTGGGGCATCGGCGCCTCCCGCGAGGAACTGCTGGAGATCTGCGCCGAGTTGGGCAGCGACGTACCGTTCAGCCTGGTCGGCGGCGCCGCTCTCGGTGTCGGGCGGGGCGAGCGGTTGACCGAGCTGGAGGTCGGCGGGATCTTCCACTGGGTGTTCGCGATGGCCGGGCGCGGCCTGTCGACCCCGGCCGTGTTCCGGGAGTTCGACCGCCTCGCCGAGGGACTCGACATCCCCGAGCCGGTCGCCTCGCGGGAACTCCTCGACGCCCTCGCCAAGGGTGACCCCGACGCCCTCGCGGCCGCCGTCTCCAACGACCTCCAGCCCGCCGCCCTCTCCCTCTTCCCCGAACTCGCCGACACCCTCGCCGCGGGGGAGACGGCCGGCGCGCTCACGGGCCTCGTCTCGGGCTCGGGCCCCACCACCGCGTTCCTGGCGCGCGACGCCGCCGCCGCGGAGAGGATCGCGGAGGCGCTGCGGGCGTCGGGCACGTGCAGGAGCGTGCGCACGGCGTCCGGCCCCGCCCCGGGCGCCACGGTCGTCAGCGCGTCCTGAGGGTCCACGCGTCCTGAGGGTCCACGCGTCCGATCCGCGGTCTGCTCGACGAAGGTCCACGCGGCGGTCCGCTGACCTGCGGGGGGATCGGCGGGCCGACAGCGCGCATTAGGCTGGGAGGCTGACCGATCCCCCTGGCAGGAGAAAAATGGCCGTCAACCTGGTCAATGTCGAGAACGTCAGCAAGGTGTACGGAACCCGTGCGCTGCTGGACGGCATCTCGCTCGGCGTGTCCGAAGGGGACAGGATCGGTGTCGTCGGTCGCAACGGCGACGGCAAGACCACCCTGATCCGCATGCTCGCCAAGCTGGAGGAGGCGGACACCGGCAGGGTCACGCACTCCGGCGGGCTGCGCATGGGCGTGCTCACGCAGCACGACTCCCTGGACCCCGCCGCCACCGTCCGCCACGAGGTCATCCGCGACCTGGCCGACCACGAGTGGGCCGGCAACTCCAAGATCCGCGACGTCCTGACGGGACTGTTCGGCGGGCTCGACCTGCCCGGCTTCCCGCAGGGCCTGGACACCGTCATCGGACCGCTGTCCGGCGGCGAGCGGCGCCGTATCGCGCTGGCGAAGCTGCTGATCGACGAGCAGGACCTGATCGTCCTCGACGAGCCGACCAACCACCTCGACGTCGAGGGCATCGCCTGGCTCGCCAGGCACCTGCGCGAGCGCCGCTCCGCGCTCGTCTGCGTCACCCACGACCGCTGGTTCCTGGACCAGGTCTGCACCCGCATGTGGGACGTGCAGCGCGGCGCCGTCCACGAGTACGAGGGCGGCTACTCCGACTACGTCTTCGCCCGCGCGGAGCGGGAGCGGATCGCCGCGACCGAGGAGGTCAAGCGGCAGAACCTGGTCCGCAAGGAGCTGGCCTGGCTGCGCCGCGGGGCGCCCGCGCGGACGTCCAAGCCGCGCTTCCGGGTCGAGGCCGCCAACGAGCTGATCGCGGACGTACCGCCGCCACGGGACAGCAGCGAGCTGATGAAGTTCGCGTCGTCGCGGCTCGGCAAGACCGTATTCGACCTGGAGGACGTGACCGTCCAGGCGGGCCCCAAGGTGCTGCTCAAGCACGTCACCTGGCAGCTCGGCCCCGGCGACCGCATCGGCCTGGTCGGCGTCAACGGCGCCGGGAAGACCTCGCTGCTGCGCGCCATGGCCGACGCCGCCCGCACCCAGGGCGAGGCCCAGCCGGCCGGCGGGAAGGTCGCCGTCGGCCGGACCGTCAAGCTCGCCTACCTCTCCCAGGAGGTCTCCGAACTCGACCCGAACCTGCGCGTCCTGGAGGCCGTTCAGCAGGTGCGGGAGCGCGTCGACCTCGGCAAGGGCCGCGAGATGACCGCCGGGCAGCTGTGCGAGACGTTCGGCTTCAGCAAGGAGAAGCAGTGGACGCCGGTCGGGGACCTGTCCGGCGGTGAGCGCCGTCGCCTCCAGATCCTGCGGCTGCTGATGGACGAGCCCAACGTCCTCTTCCTCGACGAGCCCACCAACGACCTCGACATCGAGACCCTCACCCAGCTCGAGGACCTCCTCGACGGCTGGCCCGGCTCGATGATCGTGATCTCCCACGACCGCTTCTTCGTCGAGCGGACCACGGACCGCGTCTTCGCCCTCCTCGGCGACTCCGCCCTGCGGATGCTGCCGCGCGGCATCGACGAGTACCTGGAGCGCCGACTCCGCATGGAGGAGGCCGCGGCCGCCGCGGTGCCCGTCGCGCAGAAGGCGGTGCCCGAGAAGAGCGCCGCCGACCAGCGCGCCGCCAAGAAGGAACTCCAGAAGATCGAGCGCCAGTTGGACCGGGTCTCCGAGAAGGAGACCAAGCTGCACGCGCAGATCGCGGACAACGCCACCGACTTCGAGAAGGTCGCCAAACTCGACGCCGAACTGCGCGGGTTGGCCGGGGAGCGCGAGGAACTCGAGATGCGCTGGCTGGAGTTGGCCGAGGACGCGTGAACCGGCGTGCGTGACCGACGTGGTGAACGGTGTGCGTGGTCGGCGTGGTGAACGGTGTGCGTGACCGACGTGGTGAACGGTATGCGTGACCCACGTGCGTGACCGAAACACGCGCTCCGGCGAGGCGGGGGTCTCACGAGCGTGCCGCACGCTCGGTGAACAGCTCCCCGCGCGCGGTGACGGCGCGTGCGCCGCGTGAAGGGGGCGTGAAGGCGCGTAACGGCGCCATCACGGGCCGGTCCTCCCTTGGGAACAGGGGCGGACGCGGGCCCCTTCGCTGTCGGTCCCGGGTGATAGAAAGAGCCGTCTGAGAACTTTCTGAGCACGAGTCCGGGACCGTCACGAGCCTCAGGGCGTGGCTAAAAATCAGTGAGCGAGGGGGAGACGCTGATGACTCAGCCGCCCAACCAACAGCCGCCGCAGGGTGGTTTCGGCGCACCGCAGGACCAGCCGCCGCAGCCGCCGCCAGGTGGTGGCTTCGGCGCACCGCAGACGCCGCCGCAGCCGCCGCAGGGCCCGCCCGCCCCGCCGCCGCAGGCTCCGCAGCCCGGTTACGGCTACCCGCAACAGCCGCCGCAGCCGGGGCCGTACGCCCAGCCGAGCGGCCCCTACGGCACTCCGGGCGCGCCGGGACCGTACGGAGCGCCGCCGCAGCCGGGGCCGTACGGCCAGCCGGCCGGTCCCTACGGGCAGCAGCCCGGATACGGCTTCCCGCCGCCCCAGTTCCCCGGTGCCCCCGGCACCCCGGGGCCCGGCTCCCGCAACCCCTTCAAGGGGAAGCCCGCGCTGGCCGTCGGCGCCGCGGTGGCGGCGCTGCTGGTGATCGGCGGGACGGTGTTCGCGGTCACGAGCGGTGACGACGGCGGCGGCAAGAAGGAGCCCGTCGCCGGACCGAGCGACGACGGCAAGCCGTCGGCGAGCGACAGTCCCGTCAACCCCGGTGACGGCGAAGGCGACGGCGGCGAGGACCCCGAGGACTTCAACGCCGACCGCAAGAGCGGCGAGGCCAAGGTGCTCTGGTACAAGGAGGCGCCCGACGCGCCCGCCTCCGGCGCCGACGCCCCCGGCATGTGGATAACCTCCAAGACCGCGGTGAAGGCCGCGTACAAGGAGGTCGTGGGGTACAACGTCGGCGACGGCAAGCCCGCCTGGGACACCATCGCCCTGCCGCAGAAGGTCTGCGCGGTCACCCCGCAGAAGACGGCCACCGACAAGGTCGTCGTGGCGTACATGAACGGCAGCAGCGACCGCGCCAAGTGCAACCAGCTCCAGCAGATCGACCTCAACACCGGCGCCAAGGGCTGGACGGGGACGGTCGCCGACGGCGCGCTGTTCGACAGCGCCATCACCGTCGAACTGTCCGTCACCGGCAACACCCTGATGGTGGGCCGCTCGCAGTCGGGCACGGCGTACGACGTGAACACCGGCAAGCAGCTGTGGGAGAAGAAGAAGTACGGCGACGCCTGCTTCCCGACCGCCTTCGCGGGCGGCGCCAAGCTGATCTCCGTGGCCTCCTGCGACGCGACCGGCGCCAACGAGCACGACGAGGTGCAGGAGTTGGACCCGGCGACCGGCAAGGTCAGGTGGACCCAGAAGTTCGACAAGGGCTGGACGGTCGCCCGCGCGTACTCCATGGACCCGCTGGTCATCTACAGCACCAACAAGGACAAGAACGCCTGGAACATCTCGACCCTCAAGCCGGACGGCACGTTCCGTTCGCAGGTCGGCGTCGACGAGGACTTCGCCCCCGAGTGCGGCTGGGCCATCCTCCAGCGCAACCTGACCGGCTGCGAGGGCACGGCGGCCGACGCCAACACCCTCTACCTGCCCACCGAGGCCACCACCGGAGCCAACGAGATCGTCGCGATCGACCTCGCCACCGGCAAGGAGAAGTGGCGCGTGAAGTCCCCGGTGGACGAGTCGATGCTGCCGGTGAGCGTCGAGGGCGGCAACCTCGTCGCCTACGTCGAGCCGTCGTACGACGCGGCCGGCCGGGTCGTGTCGATCCCGACCGCCGGTTCCACCCACACGCCCACGACGCTGCTCCAGATGCCGGAGAGCACGATCGACCTCGAGGACAGCTTCTTCTCCCGCGACCTCGCCTGGGCGGACAGCCGCTTCTACATCTCCACCACCCGGCTGGCGGGCAACGACGACACGAAGGAGAAGCTGATGCTCGCCTACGGCAAGTGAGGCGAGCGACTCCGGCCGGCGCGCGCGGCACCACCGCCGCCGCCCGGCCCTCCCACGTCTTTCCGGTCCCGCTTCTCCCGGTTCTGTTTCTCCCGGTTCTGTTTCTTCCGGTCCCGCTCTTCCGGTCCTGCTTTCCCCAGCGTTCTCCCGAGGTACCCACACCATGACCCAGCCGCCGCCCCCGCCGCCGAACCAGCCGCCCCAGGGCACACGCAGAACAGTGCGACGGCCCGGTGGGCGGCCGAGCCCATCCACCTCGGGGTGCGGGGGTGCCCGTCGCTGACGGTGCGGCCGTTCGTGCTCGGCCCGGACAACGTTCCCGTGATCGCGAAGGCATCGGAGGCCGAACAGGACCCGGCCCTCGCGGTGCTTTCGGCGATGACACACGGCCGGGGGCCACACGTCGCGGGCATACTGGAATCGCTGGTGGCCGCCCTGAAAACGCTCGACGCGGACACCGCCGCGGTCTTCGTGCAGTTCGTCGACTCCTGCCTGGCGGATCCCCAGGCACAGCAGATGTGGAGGGACCTGATGACGGCGATGCAGTACTTCTGGCGGCACCCGTTGGCGGAGCAGGTGCGCGAGGAGGGGCGTCTTGAGACGCGCGCCGAGATGACCCTGAACATCCTTGAATGGCGGGGTGTCCCTGTCTCCGACGCGGTTCGGCACCGGGTGGAGACATGCACCGACGAGGATCTGCTCAGGCTCTGGGCGCGACGGGCCATGGACGTGAGTGACGCGGAGCGGTTGTTCGATGCCGACGACTCCTGACGCCTCTGCCGACACGCGTGCGGGTGAGCCACCTTGACCCGTGCCCAGTATGCGGACGGGGCCGGACCCCGGCCCCGTCCGCGCAAGGACCCCGCTCAGTCCTTCGGCTCCAGCGCCTCCGGCGGCAGCTGCGCCGGCGGGACCGACGGGCGCAGTTTCATCCAGACCAGGAAGAAGACGCCCAGGGCCAGCATGCCCAGGCCCGTCCACAGGTTGATGTTGATGCCCTGGGCCTTGGCGATCTCCGCGTCGCTGTCGGTGAGGCCCGCGATGGTGACGATGACGCCGTAGACGACGAACAGGCCGCCGATGATGCGGCGCAGGTCGAAGATGCGGGCGGCGGTCGCCGACTTCTCCTCCAGCTCGGAGACCTCACGCTGGACGTCGGCCTCGGAGTAGCCGGCCTTGCGCAGCCGCTCGGCCGCTTCCGCCCGCTCGGACGGTTCGAATTGCTCGGACATGGTCTTTCCATCCTCCCGCGGTCGGGCCTAGAACGAGAACGGGATGTAGCAGGCGGCGGCGAGGATGACCGCGCCCCAGCCCAGCAGCGCGGGTCGCCGGTACCAGGCGTCGTCGCCCTCGGCGGCCGGCTCGGCCTTGCCGGGCGAGACGGTGCCGTAGACCAGGCCCTGGAGTTCCTCGGCCGGCTTGGGGGCGGTGAACAGGGACACCACCACCATCACCACCGCGCCGGCGACGAAGCCCGCGATCGCGGAGACGAAGTTGGCGCCCTGGTCGGTGGGGATGCCGATGATGTCCTGCTTGTAGAGGACGAAGTAGTTGACCATCGCGGCCGTGGTGCCCGCGAGCAGTCCCCAGAAGCCGGACTTCATCGACGCCCGCTTCCAGAACATGCCGACGATGAAGACGACGAACATCGGCACGTTGAAGAAGGAGAACAGCGTCTGGAGGTAGCTCATGATGTTGGAGAACGACGAGGCGAGGAACGCCGTCCCGATCGACGCGATCACGCCGATCGCCGTGATCAGGCGGCCGAAGCGGACGTAGTAGGCGTCCTCGCGGCCCCTCACCACGTACTTCGCCCAGATGTCGCTGGTGAACACCGTGTTGAAGGACGACACGTTCGCCGCCATGCCCGCCATGAACGCGGCCAGCAGACCGGTCACCGCGATGCCCAGCACGCCGTTGGGCAGCAGCTGTTCCATCAGGTACGGGATCGCGTCGTTGTACTGGAGGTCGGAGTCCGCCGTGCCGATCTTCGGGACCAGGACCGCCGCCACCAGACCCGGGATCATCACCAGGAAGACGATGAAGATCTTCGGGAACGCGGCGATCAGCGGGGTGCGCTGGGCCGCCGAGAGGTTCTTCGCGGACAGGGCGCGCTGCACCTCGGCGAAGTTCGTCGTCCAGTAGCCGAAGGAGAGCACGAAGCCGAGGCCCAGGACGATGGTCAGCCAGTTCGCGCCCAGCGGGTTGTCACTGCCGATGCCGGTGCCGCCCCAGGCGCTGACGAAGTTGTCGCCCTTGGCCGCCGTCAGCGAGTCCGTCAGACCGCCCCAGCCGCCGACCTTCTTCAGGCCCAGCACCGTCAGCGGGATCAGGGCCGCCAGGATCACGAAGAACTGGAGCACCTCGTTGTAGATCGCCGACGACAGACCGCCCAGCGTGATGTACGCCAGGACGAAGAAGCCGGCGACCACGATCGCCAGCCACTGCGGCCAGCCCAGCAGCGCCTCGACGACGATCGCGAGGGCGTACAGGTTCACGCCCGAGATCAGGATGGCGGCGAAGGCGAACAGGGCCGAGCTGAGCAGGTGCGCGCCCTTGTCGAAGCGCAGCAGCAGGAACTCGGGGACCGAGCGGACCTTGGAGCCGTAGTAGAAGGGCATCATCACCAGGCCGAGGAAGACCATGGCCGGGATGGCGCCGATCCAGTACCAGTGGACGGTGTACGCGCCGTACTGCGCGCTGTTGGCGGCCATGCCGAGGATCTCCGTGGCCGCCAGGTTCGCCGAGACGAACGCGAGGCCGGTGATCCAGGCGGGCAGGGAGCGGCCCGAGAGGAAGAAGTCGAGGCTGGTCTTCACCGAGCGGCGCGCGGCGAAGCCGATGCCGAGGACGACCACGAAGTAGATCGCCATGATCGTGTAGTCGAGCCAGTTGGTCGGAAGGCGTAGCTCAGCCGCGAGATACGTGGGGGTTCGCATGCACTGCTCACTTCGCTTGGTGGTCTTTGTTTGGTTGTGGTGGTGACTCTCGTGGAGGTTTGTGGTTCGATGTGTTTAGTTCTGTTGGAAGCTTGTTCTGCTCGGTGAGAAGCGAGCCTCGCTCGACGCGAAGCCTGACGTGCTTCGCTCGGTGTACGGATGGAGAGCCGCGGTGAAGAAGACCTCGACCCGCCTGGCCGACGGTCGTGAGCTCATCTACTACGACCTGCGGGACGACGCGGTGCGCGACGCGGTGGACCGGCGTCCGCTGGAACCCACGGTCACCACTTCGGAGGTACGCAGGGATCCGCTCCTCGGCGACTCGGTGGCGATCGCCTCGCACCGGCAGGGGCGCACCTATCACCCGCCGGCCGACGAGTGCCCCCTGTGCCCCTCGCGGGGCGACCGGCTGAGCGAGATCCCGGACTCGTCGTACGACGCGGTCGTCTTCGAGAACCGTTTCCCCTCGCTGGCCGGCGACTCCGGTCGGTGCGAGGTGGTCTGCTTCACCTCGGACCACAACGCGTCCTTCGCCGACCTCACCGAGGAGCAGGCGCGACTGGTCCTGGACGCGTGGACGGACCGGACGTCCGAGCTGTCGCATCTGCCCTCCGTGGAACAGGTGTTCTGCTTCGAGAACCGCGGTGCCGAGATCGGTGTGACCCTGGGTCACCCGCACGGGCAGATCTACGCCTACCCGTTCACCACGCCCCGCACCGCCCTGATGCTGCGCCAGGTGGCCGCCCACAAGGAGGCCACCGGCGGGGAGAACCTCTTCGACGCCGTCCTGGAGCGTGAACTCGGCGGTGAGCGCGTAGTCCTGGAGGGTGAACACTGGGTCGCCTTCGTGCCGTACGCCGCGCACTGGCCGTACGAGGTGCACCTGTACCCCAAGCGCCGGGTTCCCGACCTGCTCGGCCTCGACGAGGACGCGCGCACAGAGTTCCCCCAGGTCTATCTGGAACTCTTGAGGCGCTTCGACCGGATCTTCGGGGATGACCAGCCGCTCACGCCGTACATCTCGGACTGGCACCAGGCGCCGTTCGGCGCGCTGGAGGAGTTCGAGGGCGTCAACCGCGACGACTTCGCGCTGCACCTCGAGCTTTTCACCATCCGCCGTACGTCCGGCAAGCTGAAGTTCCTCGCGGGTTCCGAATCCGGCATGAACGTGTTCATCAACGACGTGCCGCCGGAGCACGCGGCGAAGCGACTGCGAGAGGTAGCGAGTTGATGAGCGGCAAGTACTTGGTCACCGGCGGGGCGGGATACGTCGGCAGCGTGGTCGCCCAGCATCTGCTGGAAGCGGGACACGAGGTCGTCGTCCTCGACAACCTGTCCACCGGCTTCCGCGAGGGCGTCCCGGCGGGCGCCACCTTCGTCGAGGGCGACATCCGCGACGCCGGGAAGTGGCTGGACGCCTCCTTCGACGCGGTCCTCCACTTCGCCGCGTTCTCGCAGGTCGGCGAGTCCGTGGTGAAGCCCGAGAAGTACTGGGAGAACAACGTCGGCGGCACCATGGCCCTCCTCGGCGCCATGCGCGAGGCGGGCGTGCGCAGGCTCGTCTTCTCCTCCACCGCCGCGACCTACGGCGAGCCGGTCAGCACCCCCATCACCGAGACCGACCCGACCGCGCCGACCTCCCCCTACGGCGCGTCCAAGCTCGCCGTCGACCACATGATCACCGGCGAGGCCACCGCCCACGGGCTCGGCGCGGTGTCCCTGCGCTACTTCAACGTGGCCGGCGCCTACGGCGCGCAGGGCGAGCGGCACGAGCCCGAGTCGCACCTCATCCCCCTCGTGCTCCAGGTCGCGCAGGGCCGCCGGGACGCGATCTCGGTCTTCGGCGACGACTACCCGACGCCGGACGGCACCTGCATCCGCGACTACATCCACGTCGCAGACCTGGCCGAGGCCCACCTCCTCGCCGTCGAGGCCGCCACCCCCGGCGAGCACCTCATCTGCAACCTCGGCAACGGCAACGGCTTCTCCGTCCGCGAGGTCGTCGAGACCGTCCGCAAGGTCACCGGACACCCGATCCCCGAGGTCATGGCCCCGCGCCGCGGCGGCGACCCCGCGGTCCTGGTCGCCTCGGCGGCCACCGCCCGCGAGCGGCTCGGCTGGAACCCGTCCCGCGCGGACCTCGCGGGTATCGTCGCCGACGCGTGGGAGTTCACGCAGAAGATCGCAAAGGAGCGGTAAGTGGGGGCAGAGCAGCAGGTCAGGGCCGGCTTCGTCGAGCTGTACGGGGCCGAGCCCGAGGGTGTCTGGGCGGCGCCCGGCCGCGTCAACCTCATCGGTGAGCACACCGACTACAACGACGGCTTCGTGATGCCCTTCGCGCTGCCGCACACCGCGACCGCCGCGGTCTCCCGCCGCACGGACGGCCGTCTGCGCCTGCACTCGGCGGATGTCGAGGACGGCGTCGCCGAGCTGCGGCTGGACGACCTCGCCCCCGAGTCGGACCGCGCCTGGACGGCGTACCCGGCCGGCGTGGTCTGGGCGCTCCGCGAGGCCGGGCACCCGGTCACCGGCGCCGACATCCACCTCACCTCGACGGTCCCGTCGGGCGCGGGCCTGTCCTCGTCGGCGGCCCTGGAGGTCGTCGTCGCACTGGCCCTGGGCGATCTGTTCGAGCTGGGCCTCCAGCGCTGGCAGCTCGCCCGCCTGTGCCAGCGCGCCGAGAACGTCTACGTCGGCGCCCCCACCGGGATCATGGACCAGACCGCGTCCGCCTGCTGCGAGGCCGGCCACGCCCTGTTCCTCGACACCCGCGACCTCTCGCAGAAGCAGATCCCCTTCGACCTCGCCGCCGAAGGCATGCGCCTGCTCGTCGTCGACACCCAGGTCAAGCACGCCCACAGCGACGGCGAGTACGGCAAGCGCCGCGCGGGCTGCGAGAAGGGTGCCGCCCTGCTGGGCGTCGACGCCCTGCGCGACATCCCCTACGCCGACCTGGACGCGGCGCTGGAGCGGCTCGGCGACGAGGAAGAGGTCCGCCGGCTCGTCCGTCACGTCGTGACGGAGGACCAGCGGGTGGAACGGGTGGTGTCCCTGCTGAAGTCCGGCGAGACCCGCGCGATCGGCCCGGTCCTGGTCGAGGGCCACGCCTCGCTCCGCGACGACTTCCGCATCTCCTGCCCCGAACTGGACCTCGTCGTCGACACCGCCCTCGCCGGCGGCGCCCTCGGCGCCCGCATGACGGGCGGCGGCTTCGGCGGCTCGGCGATCGTCCTCACGGAAGCGGCCGACGTCGACACCATCACCAAGGCGGTCGAAGAGGCCTTCGCGGCGGCGGGCTTCACCGCCCCGCGAGTCTTCGAAGCGGTCCCGTCGGCAGGCGCCCGCCGACTCGGCTGAACCGGTCGGACGGCGCCGTCAGCCCCGCACCCCCGTGCGGGGCTGACGGCTTCGTGGGGAGAGCGCCCCGGACGCGGACGGCTTCGAGGCCGCTCACCCCAGCCGTTTCGTCAGCGTGTATTCCGTGATGCCCGGCGGGTAGTCCTCGATCACGCACACCACCTCGTAGCCCTGCCGGCGGTAGAAGTGCGGGGCCTGGAAGTCCCAGGTCTCCACGCGGGAGCGGCGGCAGCCGCGTTCGTCGCGGGCCAGGCGTTCCGCCTTCGCGAGCAGGCGGGTGCCCAGGCCGGTGCCGCGGTGGCGTTCGTCGACCCACAGATAGGTGACGTGCAGCCAGGTCGTCCAGGTGTGGCCGACCAGGCCGCCGGCCAGCGCGCCGGTGTCGTCCGACGCCCACACGTGCAGCGGCGCCTCGCGTTCGGCGGGCGTGCCGCGCAGCGCGCGCAGGACGGGCGAGGCCGCCGTGTTCGTGTCGCGCAGCCGGGAGCGGAGCAGATCGCGCCGGGATCTGTCGACTTCTGCCTCAAGACGAAACATGCGGCACACCATAGACGCGCGGGACGGCCAGTTCTGTCATTCGCCTTCCGCTCCTCGCGCACAGCCCTACGCTGTTCAACAGCACCGGTGGGGGCCGGTGCTGATCAGGGGGCGAGACAGCCGGGTACGACGCCCGTGGTGGGGGTAGCACTCTCTGCACGGCGGCGGCCGTGCGGTCGAACACCCCTTCCGGGCGTCGTGCCCGCGCCGGTCGTCGTTCTCCGCGCCTGGGGATCCCCTGCTCCGTGAAGGAGCCTGGGGAAGGGGGTTTCGTGGTCCGTATCCGAGTTCTGGTCGTCGACGACCACCGTATCTTCGCCGAGTCGCTCGCCGCCGCCCTGGCGGCCGAGCCCGACGTCGACGTCTCCGCGGCCGGCAGCGGCCCGGCCGCGCTGCGCAGCCTGGAGCGCGCCGCCGCCGAGGGACGCCGCTACGACGTCCTGCTCGTCGACGCCGACCTGGGCGGGAACCTGCCCGGCGTCCGGCCGGCCGTGCCCGTGCGGGAGGTGGGCGAGGACGGGCTCGTCGACGGGCTCTCCCTCGTCGCCGGCGTCCGCGTCAGCCAGCCGTACGTCCGGATCGTCGTCCTCGCCGAGAAGGACGACCCGCGCCGCGCGGCCCTCGCCCTCCAGGCCGGGGCGTCCGGCTGGGTGGCGAAGGACTGCTCGCTGTCCCGGCTGCTCACCGTCGTGCGCGGGGTGCTGCGGGAGGAGACGCATCTGCCGCCCGCCCTGCTCACGGGCGTGCTCAAGGAGCTGACCGCCGCGCGCAGGCACCGCACCGAGAGCGAGCGGCTCGTGGAGTCCCTCACGCCCAGGGAGCGCGAGGTGCTGCGCTGCATGGTCGCGGGGCTCGGGCGCAAGGCGGTCGCCGAGCGGCTGTTCCTGTCCCCGCACACCGTCCGCACCCACATGCAGAACGTCCTCGGCAAGCTGGGCGTGCACTCCACGCTCGCGGCGGTCGCGCTCGCCCGGCGGGCGGGCGTCGGACCGGCGGACCTAACCGGGGATGTTGTCGAACGGGGCGGTCAGCTGGCGTAGCAGTGCGGCCAGCTCGCCGCGCTGGGCGTGGGACAGCTCGGCGAGGATCGCCCGCTCCTGTTCCAGGAGACCGGCCAGTGCCTGGTCGGCGCGGTCCTTGCCGTCGTCCGTGAGCCGCACCAGTACCCCGCGCCGGTCGCTCGGATCGGGCAGCCGCTCCACCAGGTCCTTCTTCGCCAGCCGGTCGATACGGTTCGTCATCGTCCCCGACGTGACCAGCGTCTGCGTCAGCAACTGCCCCGGCGAGAGCTGATACGGCGGACCGGCGCGCCTGAGCGCCGTCAGCACGTCGAACTCCCAGGGCTCCAACTGGTGCTCGGAGAACGCCAGACGGCGTGCGCGGTCCAGGTGCCGGGCCAGCCTGCTCACCCGGCTGAGTACTTCCAGCGGCTCCACGTCGAGGTCCGGGCGCTCCCGGCGCCACGCTGCGACCAGTCGATCGACCTCGTCCTCCATGACGATCAGTGTAGTGGTTGTGTCGATGTGAAGTCTCTTGATGTCAAGTGTCTTGACGTCAAGTTAAACACCCTGGGACGGTGGTCCCACCCGGCACCGGACACCGCGCCCGCCGGACGACGAGGACTTCACCACGAGGAGGCCGCCCCATGCCCACGCCCACCTGGGACCCCGCCCAGTACCTGCGCCACGCCGGCCACCGCGCCCGCCCCTTCACCGACCTCCTCGCCCGCATCCCGGGCCTGCCCGGCGACCCGCCCCGCATCGCCGACCTCGGCTGCGGTCCCGGCAACGTCACCACCGTCCTCACCGACCGCTGGCCCACCGCCCGCGTCACCGGCTACGACAACTCCGACCGGATGCTCGCCGAAGCCCGGGCGCACGCCGGCCCGCGCCTCGACTTCGCCCACGCCGACCTCAGGACCTGGACGCCCACCGAGACGTACGACCTGATCGTCTCCAACGCCGCCCTCCACTGGGTCCCCGGCCACCTCGACTCCTTCCCCGCCTGGCTGGCCGGCCTCGCGCCCGGCGGCACCCTCGCCTTCCAGGTTCCCCACAACATCGACGCGCCCCTGCACGCCCTCATGCGCGAACTCGGCAACACGCCCCGCTGGAAGGGGCGCCTCGGCGCGGTCCTGCGCCCCGAGGACTCCGTCCACGCCCCCGAGGTCTACCTCGACCACCTCGCCCGCCTCGGCTGCGAGACCGACGTCTGGACGACGACGTACCACCACGTCCTGGCGGGCGAGGACCCCGTCCTCGACTGGGCCAAGGGCACCGGCCTGCGCCCCGTCCTGACCGTCCTCGCCGACGACCCCGAGGCCCGCGACACCTTCGTCACCGAATACCGCGACCTGCTCCGCGAGGCCTACCCGCCCCGCGCGTACGGCACGGTCCTCCCGTTCCGCCGCCTGTTCACGGTGGCCAGGAAGGGAGCCTGACGCCGACCGCGCTCGACCGCGACGTCCGGTTCGCTGTTTGAGCCGGGCCGTACGGGTCACCCGTAGTAGTGCGACAAGACGCCGTATCTCAATGGGAGTGGTGAATCGTGGCAGGCGAGCAGAAGTCCAAGGCGAAGATGGAGCAGGCCAAGGGCAAGGCCAAGGAAGCGGCCGGGCGGGCCGTGGGCAACGAACGCCTCGAGGCCGAGGGACGTGCCGAACAGGCCAAGGGCGACGCCCGCCAGTCCAAGGAGAAGGCGAAGGACGTCTTCAAGCACTGACTGCACTGAGCGCACCGCATGACGAGGGCCCCCGTCCCGTGGACGGGGGCCCTCGCGCGCGTACGTCAGCTCTTGCGGCGGCCTATCAGGTGGGGCTTGGCCTCCAGCCCGTCCAGGCCGTGCCACGCCAGGTTCACCAGATGTGCCGCGACCTCCGCCTTCTTCGGCCGCCGCACGTCCAGCCACCACTGCCCGGTCAGCGCGACCATCCCCACCAGCGCCTGCGCGTACAGCGGCGCCAGCTTCGGATCGAAGCCGCGGCTCTTGAACTCACGGCCCAGGATGTCCTCCACCTGGGTGGCGATGTCCGAGATGAGAGACGCGAAGGAACCCGTCGACTGCGGGATCGGGGAATCCCGCACCAGGATGCGGAAACCGTCCGTGTACTCCTCGATGTAGTCCAGGAGGGCGAACGCCGCCTGCTCGCACAGCTCGCGCGGGTGGCCGGCCGTGAGGGAGCTGGTCACCATGTCCAGCAGGCGCCGCATCTCACGGTCCACCACCACCGCGTACAGGCCCTCCTTGCCGCCGAAGTGCTCGTACACCATCGGCTTGGACACCCCGGCCTTCGCCGCGATCTCCTCCACCGAGGTGCCCTCGAACCCCTTCGCAGCGAAGAGGGTGCGACCGATCTCCAGCAGCTGCTGGCGACGCTCCGCACCGGTCATCCGGGTGCGACGCACTCGCCGCGGCTTCTCATTGCTCGGGGTACTGCTGGAGTCGGTCGCCACAGCGTCCATCATGCCGCGTCGGCGGTCACCTTCCGGTGCCGGGAGCCGTCCCCGCCCGTGTTCCGGCGCGAATCGATACGCGAGCGTGACGGCCAGCGCACGTCGTACGCCCAGCCCAGCATCTCGAACCAGCGGATGAACCGTGCCGAGGAGTCCAACTGGCCGCGCATCACGCCGTGCCGCGCCGACGTGGGGTCGGCATGGTGCAGGTTGTGCCAGGACTCACCGCAGGACAGAACCGCCAGCCACCACACGTTGCCGGACCGGTCCCGCGACTTGAACGGCCGCTTGCCCACCGCATGACAGATCGAGTTGATCGACCAGGTCACGTGGTGCAGCAACGCCACCCGCACCAGCGAACCCCAGAAGAACCCGGTGAACGCCCCCCACCAGGACATCGTCACCAGCCCGCCGATCAGAGCCGGCAGCGACAGTGAGAGCAGCGTCCAGAGCACGAACTGCCGGGAGATCGCCCGCAGCGCCGGGTCCTTGATCAGGTCCGGCGCGTACTTGTCCTGCGGCGTCTGCTCCTCGTCGAACATCCAGGCGATGTGCGCCCACCACAGGCCCTTCATCAGCGCCGGCAGCGTCTCACCGAAACGCCACGGCGAATGCGGGTCGCCCTCCGCGTCGGAGAACTTGTGGTGCTTGCGGTGATCCGCCACCCAGCGGACCAACGGGCCCTCCACCGCCATCGACCCCATGATCGCCAGCGCGATCCGCAGGGGCCGCTTCGCCTTGAAGGAACCATGCGTGAAGTACCGGTGGAAACCGATGGTGATGCCGTGGCACCCGAGGTAGTAGAAGAAGACCAGCAGGCCCAGGTCCAGCCAGCTCACACCCCAGCCCCAGGCCAGCGGCACCGCCGCCAGCAGGGCCAGGAAGGGCACGATGATGAAGAGCAGCAGCGTGATCTGCTCGATCGAACGCTTCTGCTCACCGCCCAGCGTGGCGGAGGCGGTGGGGGAGTCGTCGGGTGCCGGTGAGGGGCCTTCGATCACGTCGGAGCTTGAGGTCATGCGCGTCCCCTGTGGGGTCGTGGGTTGAGAGAGGTGCCAGGCCGGGAGACCGCACCACACTTCCTACGGTTCCGTAACCTACGGCTTCGTACGTATGGCGGCGCGGTACTCGGCGGCAAGAGCCCGCGAGTCTGCGCGTTCGCCCGGACACCTATCCTTGGAGACGGTCGGACAGCGCGGTCCGCTCTGTTTTCTTCCCGGATGCCAGACCCGTATGCGGCCCCGCCGCCAGGCCTGACTTCCGGGTTCCCTCCCGGACGAGCTTCAACACTGCAAGGAGCCGCACCTGTGAGCAGTGCCGACGACCAGACGACAACCAGCCCCGAGCTGCGCGCCGACATCCGCCGACTGGGTGACCTCCTCGGTGAGACCCTCGTCCGGCAGGAGGGCCCCGAGCTCCTCGACCTGGTCGAAAAGGTCCGCCGCCTCACGCGCGAGGACGGCGAGGCAGCCGCCGACCTGTTGCGCGGCACCGAACTGGAGACCGCGGCCAAGCTGGTCCGCGCCTTCTCCACGTACTTCCATCTCGCGAACGTCACCGAGCAGGTCCACCGCGGCCGCGAACTGCGCGCCAAGCGCGCCGCCGAGGGCGGCCTCCTCGCCCGCACCGCCGACCGCCTCAAGGACGCCGACCCGGACCACATCCGCGAGACGGTCCGCAACCTCAATGTTCGCCCCGTCTTCACGGCGCACCCCACCGAAGCCGCACGCCGGTCGGTCCTCAACAAGCTCCGGCGCATCGCCGCGCTCCTGGAGACCCCCGTCATCGAGGCCGACCGCCGCCGCTACGACACCCGGCTGGCCGAGAACATCGACCTCGTCTGGCAGACCGACGAACTCCGCGTCGTCCGCCCCGAGCCCGCCGACGAGGCCCGCAACGCCATCTACTACCTCGACGAACTCCACGCCGGAGCCGTCGGCGACGTCCTCGAGGACCTCACCGCCGAACTCGAACGCGTCGGCGTCACCGTCCCCGCCGAGACCCGCCCCCTCACCTTCGGCACCTGGATCGGCGCGACCGCGACGGCAACCCCAACGTCACCCCCCAGGTGACCTGGGACGTCCTCATCCTCCAGCACGAACACGGCATCAACGACGCCCTGGAGACGATCGACGAACTCCGCGGATTCCTCTCCAACTCCATCCGCTACACCGGAGCCACCGAGGAACTCCTCGCCTCCCTCCAGACCGACCTGGAACGTCTCCCCGAGATCAGCCCCCGCTACAAGCGCCTCAACGCCGAGGAGCCCTACCGGCTCAAGGCCACCTGCATCCGGCAGAAGCTGGAGAACACCAAGCAGCGCCTCGCCAAGGGCATCCCGCACGAGCCCGGCCGCGACTACCTCGGCACCAGCGAACTGATCGGCGACCTCACCCTCATCCAGACCTCCCTGCGCGAACACCGCGGCGGCCTCTTCGCCGACGGCCGCATGAACCGCACCATCCGGACCCTGGCCGCCTTCGGCCTCCAGCTCGCCACCATGGACGTCCGCGAACACGCCGACGCCCACCACCACGCCCTCGGCCAGCTGTTCGACCGCCTCGGTGAAGAGTCCTGGCGCTACTCCGACATGCCCCGCGAGTACCGCACCAAGCTCCTCGCCAAGGAACTGCGCTCCCGCCGCCCCCTCGCGCCCACCCCGGCACCCGTCGACGCCGCCGGCGAGAAGACCCTCGGCGTCTTCCTCACCGTCAAGCGCGCCCTGGAGGTCTTCGGACCCGAGGTCATCGAGTCGTACATCATCTCCATGTGCCAGGGCGCCGACGACGTCTTCGCCGCCGCCGTCCTCGCCCGCGAGGCCGGCCTCGTCGACCTCCACGCCGGCTGGGCGAAGATCGGCATCGTGCCCCTCCTGGAGACCACCGACGAGCTGAAGGCCGCCGACACCATCCTCGAGGACATGCTCTCCGACCCGTCGTACCGCCGTCTGGTGGCACTGCGCGGAGACGTCCAGGAGGTCATGCTCGGCTACTCCGACTCCTCCAAGTTCGGCGGCATCACCACCAGCCAGTGGGAGATCCACCGCGCCCAGCGCCGCCTGCGCGACGTGGCGCACCGCTACGGCGTCCGCCTGCGCCTCTTCCACGGCCGCGGCGGCACCGTGGGCCGCGGCGGCGGCCCCTCCCACGACGCGATCCTCGCCCAGCCCTGGGGCACCCTGGAAGGCGAGATCAAGGTCACCGAACAGGGCGAGGTCATCTCCGACAAGTACCTCATCCCGTCGCTGGCCCGCGAGAACCTGGAACTGACGGTCGCCGCCACCCTCCAGGCCTCCGTCCTGCACACCTCACCCCGCCAGTCCGACGAGGCCCTCGCCCGCTGGGACGCGGCCATGGACCTCGTCAGCGACGCCGCCCACGACGCCTACCGCAGGCTCGTCGAGGACCCCGACCTCCCGTCGTACTTCTTCGCCTCCACCCCCGTCGACCAGCTCGCCGACCTCCACCTCGGCTCCCGCCCCTCCCGGCGCCCCGACTCCGGCGCCGGCCTCGACGGACTCCGCGCCATCCCGTGGGTCTTCGGCTGGACCCAGTCCCGCCAGATCGTCCCCGCTGGTACGGCGTCGGCTCCGGCCTCAGGGCCCTGCGCGAGGCCGGCCTCGACAGCGTCCTCGACGAGATGCACGGCCAGTGGCACTTCTTCCGCAACTTCGTCTCCAACGTCGAGATGACCCTCGCCAAGACCGACCTGCGGATCGCCCAGCACTACGTCGACACCCTCGTCCCCGACGACCTGCGCCACGTGTTCGACACCATCAAGGCCGAACACGCCCTCACCGTCGCCGAGGTCCTCAAGATCACCGGCGAACGGGAACTGCTCGACGCCACCCCCGTCCTCAAGCAGACCTTCACCATCCGCGACGCCTACCTGGACCCCATCTCCTACCTCCAGGTCGCCCTCCTCAAGCGTCAGCGTGACGCCGTGGCCGCCGGCCAGGAACCCGACCCCCTCCTCGCCCGCGCCCTCCTCCTCACCGTCAACGGCGTGGCGGCGGGCCTGCGCAACACCGGCTGACCCGCACTCGCGCGAAGGGCGCCCCCGAGAACCGGGGGCGCCTCGCGCGTCGTACG
>NZ_MPOH02000011.1:728182-767865 GCF_001896135.2 Streptomyces phaeoluteigriseus | reverse complement strand
CCCAGCCCACCCGCGACCACCACCGACGCCAGCAGCAGCGCACCGCCCATCGGCACCCAGGCGTACAACACCCCGGCCGGACCGGACCGTACGACCTCGTCACCGCCCGGCTTGATCACCACCGAGTACGTCTGCCCCGTGCGCACCGCCACCGTCTTCTCGATCACCACCCGCGCACGGGCCTGCGACCCCGACGACAACGGCGTGTACGGCCCCGAGCACCTGTCCGCACCGCAGCGCGCCACCTCGATCGTGCCCTGCTCCCGGCCCTTCGTCAGCATCACGTGCTGCGCCGTACCCCAGGACCCCGACACCCCCGCCACCAGAATCAGCGACGCCACCAGCCCCATCGCCGCCAGCCGCCCGAACCGCAGCGCGGCCACCGTGGCCCGACGGGAGGAACCCCGGCGAGCGGGACGCCGATGGGAGGTGGAGGCGGCGACGGTGGCGGGCATGGCCGGGATCATTGGCCATGCCCGAACGGCACGTCAACCTCGCTGGGTGACAAGTCGCGAGTTGTCCGTACCTTTCCGCGACCCGCGACCCGCGACCCGCGACCCGCGACCCCGCCTCACGAGTTGTACGTGCCCTGCGCCCGCTCCAGACCGTCGATCACCAGACACTCCACCGCGTCCGCCGCCCGGTCCACGAAGTAGTCCAGCTCCTTGCGCTCCGCCCCCGAGAAATCCTTGAGCACGAAATCCGCCACCTGCATCCGCCCCGGCGGCCGGCCGATCCCGAACCGCACCCGGTGGTACTCCGCGCCGAACGCCTTCGTCATCGACTTCAGACCGTTGTGCCCGTTGTCGCCGCCACCCAGCTTGAGCCGCAGCACGCCGTAGTCGATGTCCAGCTCGTCATGGACCGCCACCACATGGGCCACCGGCACCTTGTAGAACTCCCGCAGGGCGTTCACCGGCCCACCCGACAGGTTCATGTACGACATCGGCTTCGCCAGCACCACCCGGCGGTTCCCCGGCCCCGGCGGACCGATCCGCCCCTCCACGACCTGCGCCTGCGCCCGCCCCGCCCGCCTTGAACCTCCCCCCGATCCGCTCGGCCAGCAGATCGGCCACCATGAACCCCACGTTGTGCCGGTTCATCGCGTACTCCGGGCCCGGATTGCCCAACCCCACGATCAACCAGGGGGCATTGGCGTCGGTCGTCACGTCCATGTCTCCTCGATACGCGCCAGCCGCTGCCCCCGGAGGGAACAGCGGCTGACGAACAAACGACGACGGTGAGGATCAGGCCTCCGCGGAAGCCTCTTCGCCCTCGCCCGCCGGGGCCTCCTCCGCCTGCGCGGCCAGCACCTGGAGGACGACGGTGTCACCGTCGACGCCCAGCTTGGTGCCCGACGGCAGCGGGATGTCCTTGGCGAGGACCGAGTCACCGGCGGTCAGACCCTCGACGGACACGGTGACGGACTCGGGGATGTGCGTGGCCTCGGCCTCGACCGGCAGCGCGTTGAGGACGTGCTCCAGCAGGTTGCCACCGGGAGCCAGCTCGCCCTCGGTGTGCACGAAGATCTCGACGTTGACCTTCTCGCCACGCGTGACCAGCTGAAGGTCGACGTGCTCGAGGTAACCGCGGATCGGGTCACGCTGCACGGACTTCGGGATCGCCAGCTCGGTGGACTTGCCGTCGATGTCCAGGGAGATCAGGACGTTCGGCGTACGCAGCGCCAGCAGCAGCTCGTGACCCGGCAGCGTCAGGTGGATCGGGTCCGAACCGTGGCCGTACAGCACACCGGGGACCTTGCTGTCACGACGGATGCGGCGGGCCGCACCCTTGCCGAACTCGGTACGGGACTCAGCGGCGATCTTTACCTCGGACATGGAAATCACTCCTCGTAGAAACAGCGACGGACAGGGTCACCCGGCCACGAACGGCCTGCTACGAAGAGCGCGTCGATAACGGACCGCCGTACCACGTGACACACGTGTACGGCCTCCCTCGCCGAGCAACCTGGGCAGTCTACTCGGCGGGGGAGGCCGCGGGAAAGTTGACCTTGAGCGACCTCCGGTCGCGGGCGGTCGAGCGGAGCGGGAGGCCCGTGTCCGCCTACTGCTCGTCGAACAGGCTCGTCACCGAACCGTCCTCGAACACCTCACGCACCGCGTTCGCGATCGTCGGCGCGATCGACAGCACCGTGATCTTGTCCACCTCCAGCTCACCCGGAGTCGGCAGCGTGTTCGTGAAGATGAACTCGCTCACCTTCGAGTTCTTCAGACGGTCCGCCGCCGGACCCGACAGCACACCGTGCGTCGCCGTCACGATGACGTCCTCCGCGCCGTGCGCGAACAGCGCGTCCGCCGCGGCACAGATCGTGCCACCCGTGTCGATCATGTCGTCGACCAGCACGCACACCCGGCCCTTGACCTCGCCCACGACCTCGTGGACCGTCACCTGGTTCGCCACGTCCTTGTCGCGCCGCTTGTGCACGATCGCCAGCGGCGCGCCCAGACGGTCGCACCAGCGGTCCGCGACCCGGACCCGGCCCGCGTCCGGCGACACGACCGTCAGCTTCGAGCGGTCCACCTTGCTGCCCACGTAGTCCGCCAGCAGCGGCAGCGCGAACAGGTGATCCACCGGACCGTCGAAGAAGCCCTGGATCTGATCCGTGTGCAGATCGACGGTGAGGATCCGGTCCGCACCCGCCGTCTTCATCATGTCCGCGATCAGCCGCGCCGAGATCGGCTCACGACCACGGTGCTTCTTGTCCTGCCGCGCATAGCCGTAGAACGGCACGATCACGGTGATCGAACGCGCCGACGCACGCTTGAGGGCGTCGATCATGATCAACTGCTCCATGATCCACTTGTTGATCGGAGCCGTGTGGCTCTGGATCAGGAAGCAGTCCGCACCACGAGCCGACTCCTCGTAGCGGACGTAGATCTCACCATTGGCGAAGTCGAAGGCCTTCGTCGGGACGACCCCGACACCCAGCTGGTGGGCGACCTCCTCGGCAAGCTCGGGGTGGGCGCGGCCGGAGAAGAACATCATCTTCTTCTCGCCGGTCGTCTTGATCCCGGTCACAGCACTGTCTCCTCAGAGGTGTCTCAGCCGGCTTTCGAGAGACCTCGCCGCTGGGCGCGACGGGCCGTCTCAGCTGGTGGGGGTGCGGGTGTGCACTTATCACGGTACGCCGTGTACGACGCACTCGATTCCGGTCAGTCCTCGCCCTCGCCCTGCTGCGAAGCCGCCTCGGCAGCCTTCGCCGCGGCACTCCCCGGACGCTTGCGAGCCACCCAACCCTCGATATTCCGCTGCTGACCACGGGCCACGGCCAGCGAACCGGGCGGCACGTCCTTCGTGATCACGGACCCGGCGGCGGTGTACGCGCCGTCCCCGATCGTGACAGGAGCCACAAACATGTTGTCCGAACCCGTCTTGCAGTGCGAGCCGACCGTCGTGTGGTGCTTGTGCTCTCCGTCATAGTTCACGAACACACTGGCCGCACCGATGTTGCTGTACTCACCGATCGTCGCGTCACCCACGTACGACAGGTGCGGCACCTTGGTGCCCTCGCCGATGACGGCGTTCTTCGTCTCCACGTACGTACCGACCTTGGACTTCACACCGAGCCGTGTACCGGGCCGCAGATACGCGTACGGCCCCACGGTCGCCTGCGGACCGACCTCGGCCCCGTCCGACACCGTGTTGTCCACCCGGGCCCCCGCACCGACCGTCGTGTCCTTCAGCCGGCTGTTCGGACCCACCACGGCACCCTCGCCCAGATGCGTCCCGCCGAGCAGCTGCGTCCCGGGAAGCACCACCGAGTCCTGCTCGAACGTCACCGCGACGTCGATCCACGTCGTGGCCGGGTCGACGACCGTCACCCCGGCCAGCATCGCGGCGGTCAGCAACCGGTCGTTCAGGATCCGGCGAGCCTGCGCCAACTGCACCCGGTTGTTGATCCCGGCGATCTCCCGGTGATCACCGGCGACCGAGGCACCCACCCGGTGGCCGGCCTCCCGCAGAATCCCCAGCACATCGGTCAGGTACTCCTCACCCTGACTGTTGTCCGTACGGACCTGCTTCAACGCCTCCGACAGGAGCTGCCCGTCGAACGCGAACACACCCGAGTTGATCTCCCGGACGGCCCGCTGCGCCTCCGACGCGTCCTTGTGCTCCACGATCCCCGTGACCGCACCCGACACCTCGTCCCGCACGATCCGCCCGTACCCGGTCGCGTCCGGCACCTCGGCCGTCAGCACCGTGACGGCGTTCCCGTCGGCCTGATGAGTGGCGGCGAGCCGCGCGAGAGTCGCACCCGTCAGCAGGGGAGTGTCACCGCAGACGACCACGACGGTCCCGTCCACGACCCCACCGAGCTGCTCCAGCCCCATCCGTACGGCATGCCCGGTGCCGTTCTGCTCCTCCTGCACCGCCGTCCGTACGGCCGGGTCGACCTCGGCGAGATGCGCGGTGACCTTCTCCCGCGCGTGACCGACGACGACGACCAGGTGCTCGGGGTCCAACTCGCGGGAGGCGGCCAGCACATGGCCCACAAGACTGCGGCCGCAGATGTCGTGCAGGACCTTCGGTGTGGCCGACTTCATACGGGTGCCCTCACCCGCTGCGAGAACGACGACGGCTGCCGGGCGAATGGCGCTCACGGAGTTGCCCTTCGGCTGTGGAGAGGTGGGACATCCGAAGGATACCGGGGCGTTTCCCGGCAGACATGTGAGCGGGCCCTGACAGTGCTGTCAGGGCCCGCAGGGGGTCTTGCACATGGCTCCCCCGCAAGGATTCGAACCTTGTCCTGCTAGATCCAAAATCTAGTGTGCTGCCGGTTACACCACGGGGGAACGTGCGTCAGACCTTACCGGAGTCGCGTGACGGTGCCAGCAGCGATTCCCTTCCACCAGCCTTCGACGCGACGGTGCAGGTCGGCGCTTTTTAGGACGGCGACTCGCAGGCAACCGTGGTAGGTGTCGCCGACGTTGGTTCGGTTCGTCTTGGGGTTGTGCTTCTTGAGGCTCGTCTTCAGGAGGTCGTCGACCTCGATGCCGACCTGGTCCGCCCAGAAGGCCTCGGCTGCGGGGACGTCTGCCGACTCGTGGATGGCGACGGAGAACCGTCGGCGCTCCGGTTCCACGCCCAACAGATCCAGCCAGGACACGAAAACCCTGATCATGTCGGGGTCGCTGTTCACGAAGATGACCCGACGGTTCGATCCGGGCTTGGCCTTCGCCCCCTCGGACCAGTAGAGCCCGACACCCACGAGGAAGAATTCGCGGGGTGTCATCGGGCCGATCTCGGCGCACGCCTGAGCCGTCAGCGCTTCCTGTGCCATGGTGCGGTTCTCGACCGCACGCTGCGCTCCGCGTCGTGCTGCGGAGGTGTCGGTGGGGCGTGGGCGTTCCGGCGAGGACAGGTCCCGTACCCAGAGCGACACCGAGCTTTTGGAACATCCCAGCTCCGCCTGGATTCGGTTGTACGTCCAGCCCTGCTGCCGCAGCTCACGCGCCTTCTCTCGCAGGTCGTCCTTCGCCCGGGGGCGTTTCGTCCACTCCGGAGGAGGCTCCCCCTCGACGAGCAGCTGGAGGGTCTCCTTGTTGCGGATCTGAAGTTCGTCCCGGATCTGCCGAAGGCTGAGTCCCGCACGCCGCAGGGCGATCGCCTGCTCTCGTAGGGTCTCGAACTCCACGTACTTGCCATATGAAAGTGCCACGTGCATACCGTCCGGGCGGAATGTGCTATTCCGGGGTCGAACGGGTCTGGTTCAGCCGTTCGAGGGATACCGACGGGTTTCGGTGCTGTTCGGTTATGGGGTGTGGTGGGGAGTGGTCGGCAAAACTCGCCGGAAAAGGCGGGGGTGACGCCCGTAGGCTGGGAGCCATGACCACGACGGGGGGAAGAGCACGCCTTGGCTCGGGGAGGGCCTTGGTGGTGGGCGAGGCGCCGCAGTGCGGTGTTCGACTGGAGTCTCGCGGTGTTGTCCGCCGCGGAGTGTGCGCTGGAGGGGTATCCGTTCGCGCGGGACGCGGGCGTTCCGGTGGCCGCGGGGATGCTGTTCGGGCTGCTCGCCGGGTCCGTGCTGCTGGTGCGGCGGAAGTGGCCGATCGCGGTGGTGCTGGTGGCGATCGCCATCACGCCGGCGCAGATGGGCTTCCTGATGGGCATCGTCGGCCTGTACACGCTCGCCGCGTCGGAGCTGCCGCGCCGGATCATCGGGTCGCTGGCGGCGATGCAGTTGGTGGGGACGTTGATCGTGACGTTCGTGCGGGTGCGGCAGGACATGGTGCGGGGGGATCTGGATCTGGGGGACTGGTTCGTTCCGTTCGCCGCCGTGACGACGTCGCTGGGGCTGACGGCGCCGCCCGTGCTGCTCGGGCTGTATGTCGGGGCCCGGCGGCGGTTGATGGAGAGTCTGCGGGAGCGGGCGGACAGTCTTGAGCGGGAGTTGCAGTTGCTGGCAGAGCGGGCCGAGGAGCGGGCGGAGTGGGCGCGGGGCGAGGAGCGGACGCGGATCGCGCGGGAGATGCACGACGTGGTCGCGCATCGGGTGAGCCTGATGGTGGTGCATGCGGCGGCGCTGCAGGCGGTGGCGCGCAAGGACCCGGAGAAGGCGGTGCGCAACGCGGCGCTGGTGGGGGACATGGGGCGGCAGGCGTTGACCGAGTTGCGGGAGATGCTCGGGGTGCTGCGCAGTGGTGACGGGGTGGGGCGCGGGGTGCGCCGATGCCGTTGGCGGTGGTGGGGGTGGCCGCGGCGGCTGCGCTTCGCGGGTGGTGGAGGAGGGGGAGGGGCCGTGTCTGTCGGAGCTGGACGTGTTGATCGGGCAGTCGGCTGCCGCGGGGATGGTGGTGGACCTGTCGGTGGAGGGTGAGGTGCGGGGGTATGCGCCGGAGATCGAGCAGACGGCGTACCGGGTGGTGCAGGAGGCGTTGACGAACGTGCACAAGCACGCGGCGGGTGCGAAGACGTATGTGCGGTTGGCGCATCGGGTGGCGGAGATCGCGATGCAGGTGGAGAACGAGCCGCCGCCGGAGGTGGGGTCGGCGTCGTCGGCGCGGTTGCCGTCGGGGGGTAACGGGCTGGTGGGGATGCGGGAGCGGGTGGTGGCCTTGGGTGGGGTGTTCGTGTCGGGGCCGACGGAGGCGGGGGGTTTTCGGGTGTCGGCGGTGATTCCGGCGGGGTAGGGCTCGGTGCGGGGTCAGCCCGCGGTGAGGCGGACGGGTTCGATGCCGGAGATGAGGGCGCCGAGGGCCTGGTCGATGTCGGGGCCGAGGTACCAGTCGCCGGTGTGGTCGAGGGCGTAGACGCGGCCTTCGGCGTCGATGGCGAGGAGGGAGTGGCTGTCGGTCTCGGTGCCGAGGGGGCTGACGTCGGTGCCGAGGGCGCGGCCGAGGTCGGCGAGGGTGCGGGCGAGGTGGAGGCCGTGGAGCGGGTCGAGGTGGACGGCGGCGGGGGCGATCTGGCGGCGGGCCCGGTGGGGGTGATGTGGAGGCCGCCGAATTCGGCCCAGGCTTCGACGGCGGCGGGGAAGACGGAGTGGCGGTGGCCGGCCGGTGAGGTGTGTTCGCGCAGGGTGTCGGCCCAGATCTCGGCTTGCTTGATGTCCCAGCGTCCGGGTTGCCAGCCGGCGGCGCGCAGGGCGGCGTCGGTGGGTACGGGGAAGCGCGTGGTGGTGCGGTCGGGGTGCATCTGCCCTTCGTTCGTCGGGGCCATGGGTCGGCGCGAAGTCGTACGGGTGTCGAGGTCAGCTGTCGTCGGTGGCGGGGTCGACGATACGGACGCCGAAGTGGGCGCTGAGGGCGGTGCAGGCGCGGCAGGGGGCGGCGAAGCTGCCGTGCAGGGGGTCGCCGTCCTCGCGGATGCGTCGGGCGGTGAGCTTGGCCTGTTTGAGTGCTTTGCGGGCTTCGCCGTTGGTCATGGGTCTGCGGGCGGCGCGTTTGCTGCGGGTGGCGTCGGCGGCGGTGATGTGGCGGGAGATGAGGAGTGCTTCGGCGCAGCGGCCGGTGTAGCGGTCGCGTCGGTCGCTGGGCAGGGTGTCCAGGAAGTCCTGGACGAGCGGGTGGAGTGCGGGGGGTTGGTCGCCGCGGGCGGCGGTGCCGGTGAGGGTGGCGCCGCGGACGGACAGGGCGGCGGCGATGGTGGGGAGTATGCCGTCGCGGCGGTGGCGAAGGACCGGTGTGAGGAGGGTTTCGTCGCTGCTCCACCCGATGCGGGGGTCGCCGGAGCGGCTGGCGTGCGGTCCCGTTTGTGTGGCGTTCATGATCGTGATTCCCCTCCCGTGCATCCCCCGGAGGACTCAGAGTGCCAAATGGCGTGGGGTGTGTGAAAGCTGGGGCGGCGCGACACGCCCGTGTTCGGGCTGGCTGTCACGGCGGGGTGACGGCAGGTCACGGAAGTGGAGGGCCGGTGACCGGTGTCGCCGTACCGCATAGGCTGTCGGCACCTCCTGGCGCGCGGTTGACGCGCGTCGGAGACCGTTGGAGACAGTCGGATACGGAGTGTGGTGGTCGGGTCCGGGTGCGGATCCGGTCGCTGGGGTCCGTCCAGAGTGCCGCAGGGGGCAACCGCCATGACGACAGGTCGGCTCGGGCTGGGGGCACCTCCCGGCCGCCAGACTGGGGGACAGGCCGCGCCGCCGAACGCGGCCTACGCCGGGCAGGTCGTGCACTTCCCGGACCCGGTCCGGGCCGCACGTCACCCGAGGGGGGTGCGGGTGGACGAGCGCGGTTACCCGGACTTCTCGGCCTATGCGCGGGCGGCGGCGGAGATCGCGGAGCCGCCGGAGGGTTTCGGTGTCGACGAGCTGCGGTTGACGGACTACGTGTCGGCGAACGCGGCGTTGTCGGCGTCGGGGCACGAGCTGTGGGACACGGTGGACAGTGTGGCGACGCCGCATGGCTGGACGTGGCACCACGTGGTGGGTTCGCGTCGGCTGGAGTTGGTTCCGGTCGAGGTGAAGGCGTTGCTGCGGCACCACGGTGGGATCGTGACGGCGGTGGTGGATCAGGCGAAGCGTGGGACGCGCCCGTTGCAGGAGACGCGTCCGGCGCACTTCGGGCTGCCCAAGTCGGGTGTGGCGGTGTCGGAGCAGCAGGTGCAGGGGGTCGAGGAGGACCTCGGGTACCGGTTGCCGGGTGCGTACCGGACGTTCCTGAAGGCCGCCGGTGGTTGTGCTCCGGTGGGGCCGGCCCTGGACGCGGAGTTGGGGCTGCTGGTGGACCAGCCGTTCTTCACGGTGCGCGACGAGGCGGCGGTCAACGATCTGGTGTACGTGAACAAGTGCCTGCGTGACCATCTGACCAAGGACTATCTGGGCGTCGGATTCGTGCAGGGTGGTCTGCTGGCCGTGAAGGTGAAGGGCGAGCGGATCGGTTCGGTGTGGTTCTGCGCGTACGACGATGTGCGGGACGTGGATCCGGCGTGGTCGCCGGCGGAGCGGGTGGAGCGGTTGTTGCTGCCGTGCGGTGAGGACTTCGATGTCTTCCTGTCGCGGTTGGCGGGCGGCCGCCCGAGTTGGAGACGGTGGCGAATCTGATGGTGGACGGTGGTTTCGCGCGGGTTGTTCCCGTTGCTGCCGGTTCTTCTGTTCCGTCCGTCGACGTGGGGGAGTGATCCGGCGATGGTGACGTTCGCGCAGGCGCAGGAGCGCGGTGAAGAGTGGGTCAACGGGGACGTTCCGGCGTATCAGCACCGTGAGGTGCGGGTGCGGGAGTTCGGCCTCGGGTTCGTGGTGTGGGCCGAGGACCGTGCGGAGGGGCCGCGTTCGGACGGCGGCGGTCAGCGGTTGGTGCTCGCCCGGGACAGCGGTGAGGTCACGTTGTGGCCGGCGCTGCCGGTGGGCGAGGTGGTCCGCCGGTACGAGGAGGAGTACGGCCGTCCGGAGGGTGAGCCGGAGCCGGCGGCCGCGGCTGCGGCGCGGGTGGATCTGAATCAGACGTCGTTCCTCCTGTCGCCGCCGGAGTGGTTGCAGGAGGCGGCGGACCGGCTGGGGATCGGGGAGGCGGCCGGTTCCTCGTCGTCACCCGCTTCTGCTTCCGCTTCCGCTCCGGGGGCGGGTGATCCGTCGCTGCCCCGGACACAGGCCGGCGTGCCGACGCCGCCCGCCGCGCCTGCCGGGGCCACGCCCTGGGCGGGTACGGACACCAACGGCGATTCCGGTGACGACCGTTCCGTACCGCTGCCGGTGACGGTGTTCGCGCCGCAGCTGAGCGGTTCCGATGACGACGACGTGCCGCCGCCGACGTCGGTGCCGGACGCCAAGACGGCCCTGATGTCGGGTGGCAGCCGGCTTCCGTCCACGACGGTCGCGCCGGCGCTCCAGAACCCGAACGGGCAGGACGCGCCCGCAACCTCGCCTCCGCCACCCCCTGCCTCTCCACCTGCGGCGCCGGCTTCGGGTGGCCCGGGGACTCCGCCACCGCCGCCACCGGCCGGGCCGCAGGGCACGCCTCCGCCGGGTGCGTCCTCCTACGGCGGTCAGCAGCCGCCCGGTGTTCCGCAGCCGTCGGCCGGTCCGGGCGCTTCGGCCCGCTCGCTCGCGCCGAACGCCGGGGACATCGCCGATGCCGCGACCAGCAAGGCGGCTCCACGGGTCGGCCGGTGGGGCGCAGGGTGCCGCGCACCATGCCGCGACGATGCTGGCCGGGCCGGGCGGTCCCGGCATGCCGCCGCCGAACGTCCCACGTGCGCCGCAGCCGCCGATGCCGCCGGGCCCGATGGCTCCGCCCGGTGGGATGCCGCCCGGTGCCATGCCGCCGCCGGGTGTGCCCGGGCCGGGGCAGCCTCCGGTGTACGGGTATCCGCAGCAGGGGCAGCCGACCGTCGGGCCGGGCTATCAGGCCGTGCTGCGGTACCGGGCGCACGACGGGTCGGAGCAGCAGCTGATCCGGCGTTCGGCGCCGGGTACGCCGCATCCGGAGTGGCAGATCTTCCATGAGCTGCGGGCGATGAACGTGCCGCCGGACCAGGTGCTGGAGCTGCACACGGAGCTGGAGTCGTGCGAGCTGCCGGGGGCGTACTGCGCGCGGATGATCCGCGAGCAGTGGCCACAGGCGCGGATCACGAGCATCGCGCCGTACGGCACGGACCATGCGAGCCGGCAGCAGGGGATGCGGCAACTGCTGGCCCATCAGGGTGAGCTGCATCAGGTCGCCGACGGCCCCGCACGTCCCGCTCCGGTGCGGGCACCGTTGCAGCCGGTCCAGCCGGTGCCGCCGATCCCGCCGGAGGCGATCGCGCAGGAGATGGCCGCGGCGTTCGGGCCGGGGGTGTTCCGGTTCGAGCAGGCGGCCGTGTCGCGGCAGGGTGTGCCGCCGGTCGTGGCGCACACGCTGGTGGTGGCCGGTCTGCCGATGGATCTGGGTCCGTTCTTCTGGGCGCAGGCCCAGCCGGGACGGCCCGTGCCGACGCTGGCGGAACTGGCGGCGGAGCGGGGTGTGCAGCCGGCGGCGGACGCGGGCTCGTACCTCGTGATGGGCAGCGACTTCGGCAAGGCGATCTGTGTGCAGTACGGGACGGCGAACATCGTCGCCGTGCCGGTGGAGGCGGGGCCGGGCTCGGCGCCCGTGCCGCCGCAGTTCGTGAACAGCGGGCTGCCGGAGTTCGCGCGCTGCCTCGCGCTGCTGGGGCGGATGTGGCGGCTGCGGTTCGGTCTGAACCAGGAGCAGGCCGGTCGCTGGACCGTCGACTTCCAGGCGCAGTTGGCGGCGCTGGACCCGGCGGCGCTGGGTTCGCCGGAGAGCTGGTGGTCGGTGCTGCTGGAGGAGATGTGGGACGGCCTGCTGTGAGGCGTACGTCCCGCTGACCCGTTGGCGGGTGAGGGCCGGACCCGGTCGGGTGACCGGAGTCCGGCCCTTTCGTCTGCCTGGCCGATGCCCGGCCGACGCCTGGCCCGTGCGTGACCGGTCACGACTGACCGTGACCTGTTCGCGGAGTGTCGCGTTATGAACACTTAAGCCTGATACATCAAGATATGCGCGAAATCATCTATTCCGCGTCCGTCTGGTGGAGAGGGGTTCCAAGGTGATCAGCGCTTCGATGGCACCACCCGGGTTCACGACCGTTCGCGGGCGCGGTTACCGGCCCGCACAGGTCGACGCGTACACCGCCGCGCTCTCGGCCGACCGGGACGCCGCCTGGGAGCGGGCCGCCCGGCTGACCGTGCTCGCCAAGGACATGGAGGCGGAGGCCGTACGGCTGCGGGAGGCCGTGAGCCGGCTGGCGCCACAGACGTACGACGGTCTCGGGGAGCGTGCCCGGCGCATCTTCCAGCTGGGGCAGGAGGAGGCGGCGGCCGTGCGGGAAGGCGCCCGGCGGGCTGCTCGCGAGCAGGTCGCGCAGGCCGAGGCGGATGCCGCCGGGGTGCGTGCTGCGGCGCGGCAGCGGGCCGACGAGGTGCGCGCGGAGGCAGAGGAACGGGCCCGGCACAAGCTGCTCGCGGCGCGCGCCGAGGCGGACGAGATCCGCGTCGGTGCCCGCCGGGAGGTGAAGGAGAACCGGGGCGAGGCACTCGCTGCCCTGCGCGAGATGCGCCGGCGTACGGCGGCCCTGCTCGCCGACCGGGAGAGGGACCAGGCCGAGCGGTGGGCCGCCGCCGAGCGCGAGGAGGCCGAACGGGCCGCCGCGCTCGACGCGCACCACACGCGGCGGGTGGCGCACGCCGAGGCGGTGCTGTCGGAGGCGAAACGGGCCCTCGCCGACGCCGAGGAGTCCGCCCGCCGGTGCCAGGAGGACGCACGCGCGCGTGCCGCCGAACTTCTCACGCAGGCACGCGCGCGTGCGGAACGCATCGCGCGCGAGACGGAACGGGTGCTGCGCGAGCACGGCGAGCGGTGGGACGACGTGCAGGCGCACATCGATCACGTACGCGGCAGTCTGAGCGCCCTCACGGGGCGCGCGGTGGAATAGCGGCGGTAGCGGTGGAACGACGGCGGAACAGGCGCCCGCGGTCTCCTCCCCTCAGTCGCCCCTCCGTACCGCCCCCGCCAGGATCCAGCCCTCCACGGCCTCGTACTGGTGCCGTTGTTCCTCCGCCTTGCGGCGGCCCGAGGCGAAGGTGCCGAGCCAGCCGAGGGCGAAGCCGAGGGGGACGGTGACCAGGCCGGTCGTGGTGTACGGGAACCAGTTGAAGTCGGCGTCGGGGAAGGCGGACACGGGGGAGCCGGAGACCAGGTTGGTGCCCGGCATCAGCACCAGGACGGACAGGGTGCCGCCGATGAGGGTGCACAGCAGGCCCGTCCGGGTGTAGCGGCGCCAGAAGAGGCTGTACACGAGGGCGGGGGCCAGGGCCGAGGCGCCGATGCAGAAGGCGAGGGTGACCAGGGGCTGGAGGCTGCGGTGCTGCACCTGCGCGGCCAGCAGGATGGTCGGGACGCCGACGGCGAGGGCGGACAGCCGGGCGATCAGCATTTCGCGGCGTGGGGTCATGTCCCGCGCGCGGGCGGCGAACACGTCATGGGCGAGCGAGTTGGCGCAGGCGAGGATCATGCCGGCGACCGAGGCCAGGACGGTGAGGAAGATGGACGTCGTCACGGTGGTGAACAGCAGTGTCTCCACCATGGACACGTCCTGGCCGAACGCGGCCCGGGCGCCCAGCAGGTAGGCGGTGTTGCCCTGCGGGTCGACCCCGGTGATCGCCGCGCGGCCGATGAGGGCCGTGGCGCCGAACCCGACGATCGTGATGACCAGCACGAACAGGGCCACGCCCGACACCGCCCAGGACATCGAGCGGCGTACCTCGCGGGCGTTGGAGGCGGTGTACATGCGCATGGTGATGTGGGGCAGGCAGGCGCCGCCGAGGACCACCGCGAGCTGGGTGCTGATCATGTCGAGGCCGGGGTGGGGGCTGTGGGAGAACTGCAGCCCGGAGTGCAGGAAGGCGTCGCCCGCCCCGCTGCCCGCGGCCGCCGCGTCGAAGAGGGCGCCGGGGTTCCAGTCGAAGCGGTGCAGGACGAGGAGGGCGATCACGGTGCCGGAGCCCAGCAGCATCACGATCTTGAGCATCTGGATGAGGGCGGTGCCCTTCATGCCGCCGATGATGGCGTAACTGATCATCAGGATGCCCATGCCGACCATGCAGCCCGTCTGCACCGAGTCGCCGGAGAACCCCAGCAGGAACGCGATGAGCTGGCCGGTTCCGGCGAGCTGCACCAGCATCAGCGGCAGCAGCGCGGCGATGGTCACCGCGCACGCCGTGATGCGCACCGTGCGTCCCGGCATACGGCGGGCGAGGGCGTCGCCCATCGTGAACCGGCCCGCGTTGCGCAGGGGTTCGGCCAGCAGGAACATCAGCAGCATCAGCGAAAGGGCGGTGCTGAGGGCGAGGACGACGCCGTCCTGGCCGTAGAGGGCGATGACGCCGCCGGTGCCCAGGACGGTGGCGGCGGAGATGTAGTCGCCGGCGATGGCGAGGCCGTTGCGCAGGGGGGAGAGGGAGCGGTAGCCGGTGTAGAACTCGTCGAGGTCGTCGCGGTCGGGGCCGGTCATCACGCACAGCAGCAGGGTGATGGTGGCGACGGCGGTGAAGGCGACGAGGGACATCGTCTGGGCGTCACCGTTGAGTTCGGTCATCGGCCGGTCTCCTTGCGGCGGGTGCCCCGGCTCTCGCGCCTGGCGTCGAGTGCGGACTGCTTGCGGATGCGGTCGGCGAGCGGGTCGACGCGGCGGCGGGCGGTGGTCTCGTAGAGCGCGATCGCCAGCCAGGTGACGGGGAGTTGGACCAGCGCGAGGAGGAGGCCGAGGGGGAGGCCCGTGCTGACCCGGCTCGTCATCAGGGACGGGGCGAACGCGGACAGGACGAGGAAGAGGACGAAGTAGCCCAGGGCGGTGAGGGTGGCGACGCGCCGCTGCCACCGGTAGGCGGTGCGCAGCAGCCGCAGGTCGCTGTGGTGGCCCAGGGGAGCGTGATGGGCGGGCTGCCGGTGAGCGGGTTCGGGTACCGGCAGAGGTGGCTGCCAGGGGTAGGTGAAATGGGGCGGGGACGGGTCGTGGGACATCCCGTACTCCTTGCGTGGCTCGGGTCCGCGACAGGGGACCGCAGGGAGGTGGGGGGTGCGAGCCACGCACGCTACCGGTGGGTCCGGGCGGGCGCGAGGGTTTCGACAAACTGATCGGTCGGTATGCGCTTCCTTCACCGCGAGGGCGCCGAGCTGGGGTGTTACCCGTGTTAACGCTGACGATTTCGAGGGATCGGGCGGGGACGGGGGCGGGAGAGGGTGCGGGAGGAGGGGGGCGGCAAGGCGCCGACCGCCGACCGCCGACCGCCGACCGCCGACTGTCGGATGTCGGGTGACCGTGACCCGAGTTGACGGAGGATCAGCGGTGAGCGGTGAGCGGTGAGCGGCGGGCGATGAGCGGCGGGCGGTGAGCGGCGGGCGGTGAGCCGGCGGGGGGTCAGTCGTCCGGTTCGCTCAGTACCGGGAAGCGGCGTGGGGCCACGCACAGCAGTACCAGGAAGGCGAGCGCCGCGGCTCCGGCCGCTCCCAGGTACACGGCGTGCACGGCGTCCGCGACCGCGTGGCGGGTCGCCTCGGCCGGGGCACCCGCGTCCAGGTCGCGGGCGACGGAGTCCAGGTCGCCCGCGCCGCCCAGCCGCGCCGCCAGCACCCCGTTGGCGACCGCCCCGAAGAGGGCCGCGCCGATCGTCTGCCCGCTCTGGCGGCAGAACAGGACCGACGCCGTGGTGGTGCCCCGCTCCGACCAGCCGACCGTCGACTGCACGCCGACGAGCAGCGGCAGTTGGAACAGGCCGAGTGCCGCGCCGAGCAGCAGCATCAGCAGCGTCGGCTGCCAGACCTCGCCCGGATACGGCAGGAAGGGGAACGCGAGCAGGATCAGCGTCGCCGCGCCGATGCCGAGGAGGGCGGTGTCGCGGAAGCCGATGCGCCGGTACACGTGCTGACTGAGGGCCGCCGACAAGGGCCAGCTCAGCGTCCACACCGACAGCACGAACCCGGCCGTCACCGGATCCAGGTCCAGCACCGCCTGGGCGTACGTCGGCAGGAACACCGTCGGCGCCACCATCAGCAGGCCCAGCGCGCCCAGCGTGAGGTTGACCGCGGCGATCGTACGGCGGCGCCACACCCAGCCCGGGATGATCGGCTCGGCGGCCCGGCGTTCGACGACCACGACGAGGCCGGCCAGGGCGAGGCCCCCGGCGAACAGGGCGAGCGACGGCGCCGACAGCCAGGGCCAGGCCACCCCGCCCTGCACCAGCGCGGTCAGCAGCACCCCGCCGGTCGCGAACACCGCGAGCGCGCCCGCCCAGTCGACCCGCGCGCGCTCCCGCGACTCTCGTCGAGGCTCGTGCAGATGACGCACGATCAGCCACAACGCCACCGCGCCGATGGGCAGGTTGACGAGGAAGATCCACCGCCAGTCGGCGTACGCCGCCAGCAGCCCGCCCAGACCCGGTCCCGCGACCGCGGACACCGCCCACACCGTGGACAGCCTGGCCTGGATCTTCGGGCGTTCCTTCAACGGGTAGAGGTCGGCGGCCAGGGTCTGCACGGTGCCCTGCAAGGCGCCGCCCCCCAGGCCCTGCACGACCCGGAACGCGATCAGCGCGCCCATGTTCCAGGCGAGCGCGCACAGCAGCGAGCCGAGCAGGAAGAGGATCGCGCCGCCACCAGCACGGGCTTGCGGCCGAAGGTGTCGGAGAGCTTGCCGTAGACGGGCAGGGTGACCGTGACGGCGAGCAGATAGCCGGAGAACAGCCAGGAGAAGACGGAGAAGCCGCCGAGGTCACCGACGATCTGCGGTACGGCGGTGGAGACGATGGTGGAGTCGAGCGCGGCCAGCGCCATGGACAGCATCAGCGCGGCGACGACCGCTCCCCGCTTCCCGTCCGCCGTGCCCCGCCCTGCGGCTTCCCGTGTCGCGGGTCTGGTGTCGCCCATCCGATGCCCACCCCTGTCCGTCCCGGGTCCGGTGTCCCGTGCCCCTTGCACCTATCGCCGCGGACAGCTTCCCACTTGACCTTGACGCGACGGGAGGGTGGAGCCTGACCGGGTCGGAGGGTGGACATGACCCCTAGGAGCACTCCACCCACCGGTGGACAGCCCCTAGGGGTACCTCCGTACTACGGCTCGGGGAGGGTTCGTACTGCCGGAGGAGGAGATGGGGCCGAGTCGCTCCTTAACCTGGCTTTACGCCGCTGGGGCGGGCAACCCCACCGGCCGGAGGTGGGGTTAACCCCCCTCGAAGACGGGCCCGAGCACCAGCGCGCCGCACCCGGTCGCGCCGACAGACTCTTCGACGTAGCACCGAACGACTTGACGCCGAACAACTTGACGCCGAACGACTCGGCACCGAACGACTTGCACCGACCGACGTGGCACCAAAGACGTGACACCGCGCACCGACGCACCACTCGACGCGGCACCACTCGCGCGTCCCACCGGCTTTCGACATAGGAGATCTACCGTGACTTCGGCTGTGACCATTCCCAGGCACGGGGGCACTGGAGGGCGTACGGCCGTTGCCGCTCGGGCGCGGCAGGTCGTCAAGGCGTACGGGTCCGGGGAGACCCGCGTCGTCGCCCTCGACCACGTCGACGTGGACATCGCCCGTGGCCGCTTCACCGCGATCATGGGCCCCTCGGGGTCCGGCAAATCCACCCTGATGCACTGCCTCGCCGGCCTGGACACCGTCACGTCCGGGCAGATCTACCTGGACGAGACCGAGATCACCGGGCTCAAGGACAAGAAACTGACGCAACTGCGCCGGGACCGGATCGGGTTCATCTTCCAGGCGTTCAACCTGCTGCCGACGCTCAACGCGCTGGAGAACATCACGCTGCCCATGGACATCGCGGGCCGCAAGCCGGACAAGGCCTGGCTGCAGCAGGTCGTCGAGACCGTCGGGCTGGCCGACCGGCTCAAGCACCGGCCCACCCAGCTCTCCGGCGGCCAGCAGCAGCGCGTCGCCGTGGCCCGCGCCCTCGCCGCCCGCCCCGAGATCATCTTCGGCGACGAGCCGACCGGAAACCTCGACTCGCGGGCCGCGCCGAGGTCCTGGGCTTCCTGCGCCGCTCCGTGGACGAACTCGGCCAGACCATCGTCATGGTCACCCACGACCCGGTCGCCGCCTCCTACGCCGACCGCGTCCTGTACCTCGCCGACGGCCGCATCGTCGACGAGATGCACCAGCCGACGGCCGAGCAGGTCCTGGACCGGATGAAGGACTTCGACGCCCGGGGGCGCACGTCATGACCGTCATGAAGACCTCGATGCGCAACTTCTTCGCGCACAAGGGGCGGATGGCCCTGTCGGCCGTGGCCGTGCTGCTCTCGGTGGCCTTCGTCTGCGGGACGCTGGTGTTCACCGACACCATGAACACCACCTTCGACAAGCTGTTCGCGGCCACCTCCTCCGATGTGACGGTGAGCGCGAAGGGTGCCTCCGACACCGGTGAGACGACCTCGGGCAACGGCAAGCCGCCGGTCATGCCGGCCGACGTCGTCGGCAAGGTCAAGCAGGCGCAGGGCGTGAAGTCGGCGGAGGGGACCGTCTTCTCCACCTCCGTGACCGTCGTCGACGCCGACAAGGAGAGCCTGTCGCCCACCAGCGGCGGCCCCACCATCGTCGGCAACTGGAACGCCAACGACGCCCGCACCATGAAGATCACCGAAGGCGCGGCGCCCCGGAACTCCGCGCAGATCATGCTCGACGAGGACACCGCCGACAAGCACGACCTGAAGGTCGGCGACGAGATCGGCGTGATCAGCGCGGTCGGCACGCACACCGCGAAGATCTCCGGCGTCGCCGCCTTCCAGATCACCAACCCCGGCGCGGCGATCTTCTACCTCGACACCAGAACCGCCCAGGACATCCTGGTCGGTGAGTCCGGCGTCTTCACCAACGTCAACGTCACGGCCGCGGCCGGGGTGAGCGACGACCGGCTGAAGCAGAACGTCACGGCCGCGCTCGGCGGTGACTACAAGGTGCAGACCGCGAAGGAGACGGCCGACGCCAACCAGAAGGAGGTCGGCGGGTTCCTGGACGTGATGAAGTACGCGATGCTCGGCTTCGCCGGGATCGCCTTCCTCGTCGGCATCTTCCTGATCATCAACACCTTCTCCATGCTGGTCGCCCAGCGCACCCGTGAGATCGGCCTGATGCGGGCCATCGGTTCCAGCCGCAAGCAGGTCAACCGCTCGGTCCTGGCCGAGGCCCTGCTGCTCGGTGTCGTCGGCTCCGTCCTCGGCGTCGCCGCGGGCGTCGGGATCGCCGTCGGCCTGATGAAGCTCATGGGCATGACCGGCATGAACCTGTCCACCGACGACCTCACGGTGGCCTGGACGACCCCGGTCATCGGCCTGATCCTCGGTGTCGTCGTCACCGTCCTCGCCGCCTACCTGCCCGCCCGCCGCGCCGGCAAGGTCTCCCCGATGGCCGCGCTGCGCGACGCCGGCGCCCCCGCCGACGGCAAGGCCGGAGTCGTACGGGCCGTGCTCGGCCTGCTCCTCACCGGCGGCGGCGTGTTCGGCCTCTACCTCGCCTCCGCCGCCGACAAGGCGAGCGAAGGCTCCCTCTGGCTCGGTCTGGGCGTCGTGCTCAGCCTGATCGGGTTCGTGGTGATCGGCCCGCTGCTCGCCGGCGGCCTGGTCCGGGTGCTCGGCACCGTCGTCCTGCGGGCCTTCGGCCCCGTCGGCCGGATGGCGGAACGCAACGCCCTGCGCAACCCGCGCCGCACCGGCGCCACCGGCGCCGCCCTCATGATCGGGCTCGCCCTGGTCGCCTGCCTCTCGGTGGTCGGCTCCTCCATGGTGGCCTCCGCCACCGACCAGCTCGACAAGAGCGTCGGCACCGACTTCATCATCCAGAGCGACACCGGCCAGCTCATCACCCCGCAGGCCGTGCAGGCCGTCAAGTCGACGCCCGGCATGGAACGCGTCACCGAGTACAAGATCCTCGACGCCGACCTGACCACCCCGGACGGCAAGACGTCCAAGGGCGAGACCGTCAACGCCGCCGACCCGACCTACGCCACCGACCTCACCACCGAGACGGTCGCGGGCAGGCTCGCCGACGCCTACAAGCCCGACTCCATGTCCGTCTTCGAAGGCTTCGCCGAGAAGCACGGCCTGACGATCGGCTCGAAGGTCCAGGTGGCCTTCAAGGACGGCACCTCCGCCGCGCTCACGGTCCGCGCGATCACCAGCGACGACGTCGTCATCGACAAGGGCGCCATGTACGCCTCCATCTCGACCGTCGCCAAGTACGTGCCGGCCGAGAAGATGCCGCTCGACCAGCTCGTCTTCGCCACGGCGAAGGAAGGGCAGCAGGAAGCCGCCTACACCGCGCTGAAGTCCGCGCTGCACGACTACCCGCAGTACTCCGTCCGCGACCAGACCGACTACAAGGAAGCCCTCAAGGACCAGATCGGGCAGATGCTGAACCTGATCTACGGCCTCCTGGCACTCGCGATCATCGTGGCGGTCCTCGGCGTGGTGAACACGCTGGCCCTGTCGGTGGTCGAGCGCACCCGGGAGATCGGCCTGATGCGGGCGATCGGCCTCTCGCGCCGGCAGCTGCGCCGCATGATCCGACTGGAGTCGGTCGTCATCGCCCTCTTCGGCGCACTGCTCGGCCTCGGCCTGGGCATGGGCTGGGGGGCCACCGCCCAGCAGCTCCTCGAACTGGAGGGCCTGACCGTCCTCGAGATCCCGTGGCCGACGATCATCGGTGTCTTCGTCGCCTCGGCCTTCGTGGGTCTGTTCGCCGCGCTGATCCCGGCGTTCCGGGCGGGCCGGATGAACGTCCTGAACGCCATCGCGACGGACTGACCTCCCGTCCGGCAAAGCCGCGCCGAGGAGCCACGGGGGCTCCTCGCGCCGGCTCCGTCGTGTTCGGGCCGGCGCGCCGGGGCCGCCCACTGTTCTCCCGCCCTGAGGGCTCCGCCCCCAGACCCCGGCTTGAGCCGACCCGCGACTCGACCCTTGGGTCGGGAGGTGGCTCCCGCGATTGCGAGGCCGGGGTCCTCTGTTCTCCCGCCCGGGGCTCCGCTCCCGGACCCCTGCGGCCTGGGCCGACCCACCATTCGACTCGGTGGGTCGGGAGGCGTCCCCCGGCAATTGCGAGGCCAGGGCCCTCTGCCCTCCCGCCCGGGGCTCCGCTCCCGGACCCCTGCGGCCTGGGCCGACCCACCACCCGACTCTGTGCGTCGAGAGGTCCCCTTGGCAATTGCGCGGCCGGGACTGGCCCGCCGCCGACCGCCCGCAGGACGCCGTCCCCACGACCGCCCAGCGGCCGGCGCTGGCGCTGCCCTCCCGCCCGGGGGGATGCGAGGGTCGTGTACGGCACGGGCCGCGTGCGCCCCGCCCACCACGGACCGCCGGTCGTCCACGGTCACGGGGCCGCCCCAGGCCCCCGGCCCGGGCCTACCCACGACCCCGCTCGGTGGGTCGGGAGGGAGCCTCGTCCCCCCGGCACCGCCCGGTGTCACCCAGCCCGTCCGGCGTTTGAGGACGAGGCGCGGAGCGCCGACGAGGGGGTCCGGGGGCGCAGCCCCCGGGGTCGGGTCGGGAAGGGGCGGCGGGGGCGAAACCATCCAGCCCCGGGCGGACCGCCCCGCCCCGTCGTACCCTGGACACCCCCGGCCCGTGACACGCGTCGGGCCCTTCGCGTTGCCCGCCCGCACCGCTGCTCCGCGTGCACCGCACACACCGCGACCATCACCCACCTCTGACCCCGGACGGAAAAGCCCCTCCATGAGCCTGCACGGTCTGCTCGACGCCGTAGTCAAGGACCCCGCCCTCGCGGAAGCGACCTCCGCGGCCGCCGACGGCAACCGCATGCACATCGACCTCGTCGGCCCCCCGGCAGCCCGCCCCTTCACGATCGCCGCCCTCGCGAGGGAGACCACCCGCACGGTCCTCGCGGTCACGGCGACCGGCCGGGAGACGGAGGACCTCGCCGCCGCCCTGCGCACGCTCCTGCCCCCGGACGGCGTCGTGGAGTACCCCTCCTGGGAGACCCTCCCGCACGAGCGCCTCAGCCCCCGCAGCGACACCGTCGGCCGCCGCCTCGCCGTCCTGCGCCGCCTGGCCCACCCCCGCACCGACGACCCCGAGACCGGCCCGGTCTCCGTGGTCGTGGCCCCCGTCCGCTCGGTGCTCCAGCCGCAGGTCAAGGGACTCGGCGACCTGGAGCCGGTGGCCCTGAGGGGCGGTCAGACCGCCGACCTGAACGAGATCGTGGAAGCCCTCGCCGCCGCCGCGTACGCGCGCGTGGAGCTGGTCGAGAAGCGTGGCGAGTTCGCCGTGCGCGGCGGCATCCTGGACGTGTTCCCGCCCACCGAGGAACACCCCCTGCGGGTCGAGTTCTGGGGCGACGACGTCGAGGAGATCCGTTACTTCAAGGTCGCCGACCAGCGCTCCCTCGAAGTCGCCGAACACGGCCTGTGGGCACCTCCCTGCCGCGAACTGCTCCTCACCGACGACGTTCGCGCACGCGCGCGTGCCCTCGCCGAGCAGCACCCCGAGCTGGGCGATCTGCTCGGCAGGCTCGCGGAGGGCATCGCCGTGGAGGGCATGGAGTCCCTCGCGCCGGTCCTGGTCGACGACATGGAACTGCTGCTCGACGTGCTGCCCAAGGGCTCGATGGCCGTGGTCTGCGACCCGGAGCGGGTCCGCACGCGCGCCTCGGACCTGGTGGCGACGAGCCAGGAGTTCCTCCAGGCGTCCTGGGCGGCCACCGCGGGCGGCGGCGAGGCGCCCATCGACGTGGGCGCGGCCTCCCTGTGGTCCATCGCCGACGTGCGCGACCGCGCGCGCGAGCTGGACATGATGTGGTGGTCGGTGTCCCCCTTCGCCGCCGACCTGGAGCTGGAGGCGGACACCCTCAAGCTGGGCATGCGCGCCCCCGAGGCGTACCGCGGCGACACCGCGAAGGCCCTGGCCGACACCAAGGGCTGGCTGGCCGAGGGCCGGCGCGTCGTCTTCGTCACCGAGGGCCACGGCACGGCCGCCCGCACGGCCGAGGTGCTCGGCAACGAGGGCGTCCCGGCCCGCCTGGACACCGACCTGACCGAGCTGACCCGCTCCCTGGTGCACGTCTCCTGCGGCTCGATCGACCACGGCTTCGTCGACCCGGCGCTCGACCTCGTCGTCCTGACGGAGACCGATCTGACCGGCCAGAAGGCGGCCGGCAAGGACGGCGCCAGGATGCCCGCGCGCCGCCGCAAGACGATCGACCCGCTCACCCTGGAGGCGGGCGACTACATCGTCCACGAGCAGCACGGCGTGGGCCGCTACATCGAGATGGTGCAGCGCACGGTCCAGAGCGCCACGCGCGAGTACCTGGTCGTGGAGTACGCCCCCGCCAAGCGCGGCCAGCCCGGCGACCGCCTCTACATCCCCACCGACCAGCTGGAGCAGATCACCAAGTATGTCGGCGGCGAGGCCCCCACCCTGCACCGGCTGGGCGGCGCCGACTGGACGAAGACCAAGGCGCGGGCGAAGAAGGCCGTCAAGGAGATCGCCGCCGACCTGATCAAGCTGTACAGCGCCCGCATGGCCGCCCCCGGGCACGCCTTCGGCGCGGACACCCCCTGGCAGCGCGAGCTGGAGGACGCCTTCCCGTACGTGGAGACGCCCGACCAGCTCACCACCATCGCCGAGGTCAAGGACGACATGGAGAAGTCGGTCCCCATGGACCGTCTGATCTGCGGCGACGTCGGCTACGGCAAGACGGAGATCGCCGTCCGCGCCGCCTTCAAGGCGGTCCAGGACGGCAAGCAGGTCGCCGTCCTGGTCCCCACCACCCTGCTGGTGCAGCAGCACTTCGGCACCTTCAGCGAGCGGTACGCGCAGTTCCCGGTGAAGGTGAAGGCGCTGTCCCGGTTCCAGTCCGAGACGGAGGCCAAGGCGGTCCTGGAGGGCCTGCGCGAGGGTTCCGTGGACGTCGTCATCGGCACCCACCGCCTGTTCTCCTCGGAGACCAGGTTCAAGGACCTGGGCCTGGTCATCGTCGACGAGGAGCAGCGTTTCGGCGTGGAGCACAAGGAGCAGCTGAAGAAGCTGCGGGCCAACGTCGACGTGCTGACGATGTCGGCCACGCCCATCCCGCGCACCCTGGAGATGGCGGTGACGGGCATCCGCGAGATGTCGACGATCACCACGCCCCCGGAGGAGCGCCACCCGGTCCTCACCTTCGTCGGGCCGTACGAGGAGAGGCAGATCGGCGCCGCCGTCCGCCGTGAACTGCTGCGCGAGGGCCAGGTCTTCTACATCCACAACCGGGTCGAGTCGATCGACCGGGCGGCGGCGAGGCTGCGCGAGATCGTGCCCGAGGCGCGCATCGCCACCGCGCACGGCCAGATGTCGGAGGCCGCGCTGGAGCAGGTCGTCGTCGACTTCTGGGAGAAGCGGTTCGACGTGCTCGTCTCGACGACGATCGTCGAGTCCGGCATCGACATCTCCAACGCCAACACCCTGATCGTCGAACGCGGCGACAACTTCGGCCTGTCCCAGCTCCACCAGTTGCGCGGCCGGGTGGGCCGTGGGCGGGAACGCGGTTACGCCTACTTCCTGTACCCGCCGGAGAAGCCGCTCACGGAGACGGCCCACGAGCGCCTCGCGACCATCGCCCAGCACACCGAGATGGGCGCGGGCATGTACGTCGCGATGAAGGACCTGGAGATCCGCGGCGCGGGCAACCTCCTCGGCGGCGAACAGTCCGGGCACATCGCGGGCGTCGGCTTCGACCTGTACGTCCGCATGGTCGGCGAGGCCGTCGCGGACTACCGGCGCCAGCTGGAGACCGGGGAGATCGAGGAGGAGGCCCCCCTCGAGGTCAAGATCGAGCTGCCCGTCGACGCGCACGTCCCGCACGACTACGCCCCCGGCGAGCGGCTGCGCCTCCAGGCCTACCGGGCCATCGCCTCGGCCAACTCCGAGGACGACGTCAAGGCCGTACGCGAGGAACTCGTGGACCGCTACGGCAAGTTGCCCGAGCCGGTGGAGAATCTGCTGCTGGTGGCCGGGCTGCGAATGCTGGCGCGGTCGTGCGGCGTCGGGGAGATCGTGCTGCAGGGCAACAACATCCGGTTCGCGCCGGTGGAGTTGCGCGAGTCGCAGGAGCTGCGGCTCAAGCGCGTGTATCCGGGGTCGGTCATCAAGCCGGCCGCGCACCAGCTCCTCGTACCCCGCCCGAAGCCCGCGAAGATGGGCGGCAAGCCGGTGGTCGGGCGCGAACTGCTGGGCTGGGTGGGCGAGTTCCTGGTGACGGTGCTGGGGTGACCGGCGCCGCCGTCGGCCGTCGTAGGGCACCGGGCACGGACACGACCGGACACGACGAGGCCGTCCGCGGGAGGCTGACGCGCTCCGCGGACGGCCCGGGTGGCTACGGTGCTCGGGCCACGGCTGCTCGGGCGGCCGGTCCTCGTCCATGCCCATCCGCCGGTGCAGCTGCTGCTGCCCGGAGTCGACCTGGGTCTCGTACTTGTCGCCGGTCTTCTCGTCGGCCCGGACCTTCCGTACTGCTGCCGTGCGCCCCTCGCCTACGGTGTACGTGAGTCCGACCGGGGAAAACGCCCTGTGCGGGGTGGCAGCGGGCGAGCAGGGGAGGGGCGCGTGAAGCGTCTGAGGGGTGGGGCGGCGACCGCCGCCGTACTGGTCTGTGCCATGACCGGCTGCACCGACCAGGTCGCCGGCACCGGCTCCGCCGGACCCGGCCGGACCGAGGGCGGGGGAGCGGCCCTCACGGCCGCCGAGTCACTCACCGTCAAGGGACGGGCACCGCGCACCGGTTACGACCGGGACAAGTTCGGCAGCGCCTGGGCCGACACCGACTCCAACGACTGCGGAACCCGCGACGACATCCTCAAACGGGACCTGGAGAGCGTCCGGTTCACCGAGGGCACCTGCAAGGTGTCCTACGGCGTGCTGGACTCGGACCCCTACTCCGGCAAGGACGTGACCTACCGGCGAGGCAGCAGTCAGGTCGACATAGACCACATCGTCGCGCTGTCCGACGCCTGGCAGAAGGGCGCCAAGTACTGGGACGCGAGCAAGCGCATCGCCTTCGCCAACGACCCCCTCAACCTGCTGGCCGTGGACGCGAGCACCAACCGTTCCAAGGGGGACGGCGACACGGCGACCTGGCTGCCGCCCCACAAGGCCTACCGCTGCCCGTACGTGGCGGCGCAGGTCGCGGTGAAGAAGAAGTACGAGCTGTGGGTCACCGCCGCCGAGAAGGCCGCCATGGAGAAGGTCCTCACCGGCTGCCCCGACCAGAAACTCCCGACGGGCGGCAACCCGACGAAGGCGCCGGAACGTTTCCACGCGAACTGAGCGCACCGCTCGGCCGTTCGGCCAGCCGCTCAGCCGCTCAGCCGCTCAGCCGCTCAGCCGCTCAGCCGCTCAGCCGCTCGGCCGCTCGGCAACCGGGCCCGCGGCCACGTGGGAATTTCCGTACCCCACCGCTGCTCCGCCGCCTACCGTGCTCCCATGGAAGTGACGGTCTCCTCCCTCGCCGAGCGGCCCGAGATGCTCGGGCCGGTGCTCGACATGCCCGACAGCCGGCCGGAGTTCGCCACGCAGGATCCGGTGGGCAACGCCCACTACGGGCGGATCCCCACCGAGCTGCCGCAGTACGTGCTGTTCGCGCAGGACGAGCGCGGTGAGGTCCTCGCGCACGCCTACAGCGTGCCGTTCGCCCTGCGTGCCGACGGCCGGGGAGAACTGCCCGCCCGTGGCTGGGACCAGGTGCTGGTGTGGGCGTTCTCCGACCTGCGGCACGGGGTGCGGCCCGACACGGTCGGCGCGATCTCGATCGTGGTCGCCCCGCACGCCCAGGGCCTCGGCCTGTCCGGGCGGATGCTCGCCGCGATGCGGGACAGCGCCCGCGCGAAGGGCTTCACCGAGGTCGTCGCCCCGGTCCGCCCGAACGCCAAACACCTCGAACCGCACACCCCCATCGACGAGTACGCGCACCGGGTGCGGGACGACGGACTGCCGTACGACCCGTGGCTGCGGGTGCGCGTCCGAGCCGGGGCGAGCATCGAGGCGGTGGCGCCGGCGTCGATGACGGTGGCCGGATCGCTCGCGGAGTGGCGCCGCTGGACGGGGCTGCCCTTCGACACCCGGGGTGACATCGAGGTGCCCGGCGCGCTGGTGCCGGTGCGCTGCGAGCCGGACCGCGACTGCGCGGTGTACGTCGAGCCCAACGTGTGGCTGCGACACCCGCTCCGACCGGCGCCACCGGCCTGAGCGTCGGCGGCGCGGGTGGCTCGCGGTGTCGGTGGCTCGGCGGTGTCGGCGGCATCGGCGGCTACCGCCCGTACGGGTACCCCTGCTGGTAGTGCCCCTGCGCCCCGTACGCCATCGCCGGCATCGTCGGGATCCGCTTGTCGAACATGGCCCACAGCAGCATGCAGGCCGCCGTCGCCAGCGTCACCAGGATGGCGAGACCCATGTACCCGTCCCCGTCCGGGCTGTCGTCCGTCGCCATCCACGGCACGGTCACGCACTCGTACAGCGCGAACGCGCCGAAGGCGACCCAGTCCGAGACCCGCCCGCGTCGGATCGCCACGTACAGGAACGGCACCCACGCCAGCAGGCCGAAGGAGAACCACGCCAGGGCCACCCAGCCGATCCGCTGGAACCAGCCCGCCTCAAGCCGCTTGTCCGCATCCGTCATCACTGTCGTCATGTCGCCCCCCAGGTAGCCAGAGAGCAAGATTAGGCCACGGCCCGGCCCGCCCGGACCTCCCTGTCTTTACTGTGACGTGAGCGAATCCTGTCCCTGCGCGAGGCCTGTGTTCACCGGCCGCGGACCCGCGCGCGGAACCGTGCGTCCGATTCAGGGGGCTTCACACACAGACACCCGCCGCACGCCGGGATCCGGCGGTGCGCGCGCGGACGACCGAAGGGGTGGTGATGGCCGAGCACCGGCAGTCCAGAAGGCGCAGACACATCACCTGGAAAGTGGCCGGCGCCACCGTCCTCGCCGGAGCCGGGATCGCCGCGCGGACCTCGACGGGTCAACAGCAAGGAGACCCGCGGCGGTTACACGATCACCGTGGACCGCAACGCCTGGGACGCTCCGGTCGCCCTCGTGGGCCGACCCCCGTACGGGTGCGGGCGCGGCGGTGCCCGAAGTCCTGGTGAATCGTTGGTCCAATGGGTTGGCCCCAGCCGCACCACTGCCTACCATCGATCACCGCAAGACTTTGTGCACCGCCGCACAATCTCCTCGGGAGGCTTCCTTGCACCGCCGCCGTCGCACCGCGCTTCTGCTGTCCGCCGCGATCGTCGCGGCAGGCCCCCTCCTCACGGCCTGCGGCAACGAGGCCCACCCCGGGGCGGCGGCCGTCGTCGGCGGCCAGCGGATCACCGTCTCGCAGCTGGAGGGCCGGGTGAACGAGGTGCGCGAGGCCCAGCGCGCCTCCGTCCCCGACGAAACCCAGTACGCCCAGGCCATCGCCCGCACCGGCACCCTCACCCGCGACACCCTGCACGGCATGGTCCTCGACCGGGTCCTGCACCGCGCCGCCGAGGACGCGGGCATCACCGTCAGCCGCAAGGAGGTCCAGGCGATGCGGGCCGGCCTGGAACAGCAGGCGGGCGGCGCGAAGGGCCTGGAGACCACCTGGCTCCAGCAGTACGGCATCCCGCCGCAGCGCCTCGAAGAGAACCTCCGCCTCCAGCTGGAGGCCCAGAAACTCGCCGCGCGGCTCGGCACCGACACCAGTCGGCCCGAGTTCTGGAACGCCCTGTCGAAGGCGTCCAAGGACCTCGACGTCGACCTCAACCCGCGCTACGGCGACTGGGACGTGCAGAAGGTCAGCCGCGTCGACGCCAGGACCCCCTGGGTCCGCGACGTGACGACGCCGTCCCAGCCCCCGCGGACCGCCTGACGTACGCCGGTCCCGGCCGGCCTGTGGATGACTTCTGGGGCTGTCGGCGGGGTGCGTTACGTTCGGAGAGTGAACGCAACGAGTCCCGAAGGCGGCTCCACCCCCGGCCGTGTCGTCCTGCTCACCACCAGCCACCGGGTCGCCCCCGGCCTGCTGTCCTGGCCCGCCTGGCAGGCCCTGCGCGAGGCCGACCGCGTCCTGTGCGCGGACGGCGCCCATCCGCAGCTGCCGTATCTGCGGGAGGCCGGTATAGAGGTGGCGGAGACCTCCCCGACCGCCGAGGAGCTGCTCACCGCCTGCGCCGGCGGCCGCACGGTCGTGGTGGTGGCGACCGGTGAGGGCGAGCCCGCCCTGACGGACGGCCTGGCCCGGCTGGCCGGCTCCGGCCGCGTGTCCATGCCCGACCTGGAGCTGCTGCCCGCCTCCTACGACCTTCCCGGCGCCCGCCTCCTCGACCTGGTCCAGGTCATGGACCGCATCCGCGCCGAATGCCCCTGGTCCTCCCAGCAGACCCACAAGGGCCTCGCGAAGTACGGCATCGAGGAGGCGTACGAACTGGTCGAGGCCATCGAGGACGGTGACCGCGACGAGCTGCGCGAGGAACTGGGCGACGTCCTCCTCCAGGTCGTCTTCCACGCCCGCATCGCCGAGGAGGACGAGGAGGCCCCGTTCTCCGTCGACGACGTGGCCGGCACCATCGTCACCAAGCTCATCCACCGCCACCCGCACGTCTTCGGCGACGCCACCGCGGCGACCCCCGAGGAGGTCAAGGAACACTGGCTGCGCACGAAGGCGGTCGAGAAGCGCCGCGAGTCCGTCACCGACGGCATCCCCCTCCACCAGCCGGGCCTCGCCCTGGCCGCGAAACTCGCCTCGCGAGTGCGCTCGGCCCACCTGGACGTACCGCTCCCGACCTCGGAGGGCCTCGGCTACGACCTCCTGGCCCTGGCGGCCCGGGCGGAAGCGGAAGGCGTCGACCCGGAGGCGGCCCTGCGAGCAGCGGCCCGGACCTACCGAGACGCGATCCGGGCGGCCGAGGGGCTGGGGGAGTAGGGGGGCGGCTCCTGGAGCCTGCCGGATACGGAGGGCTCGGGAACTCGCGGAGACCGGAAGCCGACGACGGAGGCGGCCGCGCGGAATCAGGAGTTGCCGATTCCCCCGGCCCGGCCTCGGGCCCGCACCCGTGCTGCGGCGGCTGCGCTCGGGCCCCCTGCGACCCTCCGGCCCCGCGACCGCCTCCGCGGTCACTCCCGCCCGTCGATGCGGCAAGGGTCGACGGGGGCCGCCGGTCCCATCGAGGGGCGGGGCGACCACGGCCGGGCCGCGCGTCCGCGCCGGAGAGCGCTGCGGCGGGATGCCGTACCGCTGGAGCCAGGTGGTCTCCGGGCCCTTCGCCGCCGACCCGGAACCCGCCCCCTGGACGGGCAGGGCAAGGCCTGCGGCAGGACGCCGATCCGATCCCGGATACCGTCGGGGTGTGACCGACCAGCCCGTGCCCGAGACGTCCGCGCCAGCCCTGTTCACCTGGGAGTTCGCCACCGATCCCTATCCGGCCTACGCCTGGCTCCGTGAGCACGCGCCCGTGCACCGGACCCGGCTGCCCAGCGGTGTGGAGGCCTGGCTGGTCACCCGGTACGCCGATGCCAAGCAGGCGCTGGCCGACCCGCGGCTCAGCAAGAACCCGGCGCATCACGACGAGCCCGCGCACGCCAAGGGCAAGACCGGCATCCCCGGTGAGCGCAACGCCGAGCTGATGACGCATCTGCTGAACATCGACCCGCCGGACCACACCCGGCTGCGACGACTCGTCAGCAAGGCGTTCACGCCCCGTCGCGTCGCCGAGTTCGCGCCCCGCGTCCAGGAGCTGACGGACGAACTCATCGACCGGTTCGCGGAGAAGGGGACCGCCGACCTCATCCACGACTTCGCCTTCCCGCTCCCCATCCACGCCATCTGCGACCTGCTCGGCGTCCCCCGCGAGGACCAGGACGACTTCCGTGACTGGGCGGGCATGATGATCCGGCACGGCGGCGGGCCGCGCGGCGGTGTCGCGCGGTCGGTGAAGAAGATGCGCGGCTATCTCCTGGACCTCATCCACCGCAAGCGCGCCGCGCTTCCCACCGAACCGGCGCCCGGCGAGGACCTCATCTCCGGTCTGATCCGCGCCTCCGACCACGGCGAGCACCTCACCGAGAACGAGGCCGCCGCCATGGCCTTCATCCTCCTGTTCGCCGGTTTCGAGACGACCGTGAACCTGATCGGCAACGGCACCTACGCCCTCCTCAACCACCCCGAGCAGCGCACCCGCCTCCAGGACTCCCTGGCGGCCGGCGACAGCGGCCTCCTGGCGACAGGCGTGGAGGAACTCCTGCGCTACGACGGCCCGGTGGAACTTGCCACCTGGCGGTTCGCCACCGAGTCCCTCACCGTCGGCGGACAGGACATCGCCCCCGGCGACCCGGTCCTCGTCGTCCTGGCGGCCGCCGACCGGGACCCGGAGCGGTTCGCCGACCCGGACGTCCTGGACCTCTCCCGCCGCGACAACCAGCATCTCGGTTACGGCCACGGCATCCACTACTGCCTGGGCGCGCCCCTGGCCCGCCTGGAGGGGCAGACCGCGCTGGCCACCCTCCTCACCCGTCTGCCGGATCTGCGACTCGCCGCGGACCCGGCCGACCTGAGGTGGCGCGGCGGCCTCATCATGCGCGGACTGCGCACGCTGCCCGTGGAGTTCACGCCCGCCGTTTCCGGTGAACCCGCAGCAGCCGTCCGCTGACCGTCCGTTATATGGCCAAGGTGGGAAGCAAAGGTGACCGTTCCTCACTTCTGTGATCTTCACGTGATCTGCGCGGCACTAACTTGTGACAAGTGATCGTCTGCCGATACGTTCACCTGTCAGCGCGGCGCCCCTGTTTCACTCGCCGCGCAGGCACTGCTGTCTCGAGAAAGGCCTCCGCATGCTCTCCGGGAACGGTCGTCACCGGCGCCCCCGCCAGGCTCCGGCCCTCCTTGTCGCGGCCGGTGTGACCGGCTCCGCGATCGCCATCCCGCTGCTCGGCGCCACCGGCGCGAGCGCGGCCGACGGCACGGTGTGGGACACGGTGGCGGAGTGCGAGTCCGGCGGCTCCTGGAGCGCCGACACGGGCAACGGCGAGTACGGCGGCCTGGCGCTGAGCCAGGAGGACTGGGAGGCGTACGGCGGCCTCGACTTCGCCGAGCGCCCCGACCTGGCCAGCCGTAACCAGCAGATATCGGTGGCCCAGAAGGTCCTCGCGGACCAGGGCATCGGCGCGTGGGGCACCTGCGGGCTGACGTCCGGGCTCACCAAGGCCAACGGCGCGGGCAGCGTGGACACCGGTGTGGCGGACAACTCGTCCGACTCCTCCGTGTCGTCCGGCTTGTCCGACCTGTCGAAGGGTTCTTCGGGTTCGTCCGGTTCGTCGGACTCCACCGACCCGTCGCAATCCTCGGGCTCCACGGGGGATTCCGCCGACCCGTCGGCCGAATCGTCCCCGGACGGTACGGACTCGACGTCCTCGTCGCCTTCGTCCTCTTCCTCCGGTACGCCGGACAGCTCCTCGAAGTCCGATACGCCCGCAGATGTGGACGCGAGTGTCGCGGGGTCGGGCGACAGCTCACCCACGGCCACCCCCGAAGCGAACGGCTCGGACAAGTCGGTGCAGGAGGTGGGCTCTTGGAGCCTCGTCGACACCGGCTCCCTCGCCTCCGGCCGTCATCGCGGCACCACTGCCGAGGAGGTCGCGCCCGCGCCGGACGGCATCACCACCGCCTCCTCCGGCCGTCACGCCGCCGCCACCTACGTCGTCCGCGAGGGCGACTCGCTGGCCTCCATCGCCGACTCCCTTGCCCTCGACGGCGGATGGCGTGCGCTCTATGCGGAGAACAAGGCCGCCATCGGCGTCGACCCGAACAACATCACCGCCGGTCAGACGCTCGACACAGCGGTCGAATAGGGCGGAAAAACGGGAAAAGCAGCGGGAGTTCACGTCATACTTCGCACCGAATGTCCGGTTTGATGAAAGTGTGGGATGAGTCTCAGAAGGCGTGATCGTCTTTGAAATTCCGCCGAGCCCGTGTCTACCGTCAGGATCGCTCGGTATCCCGAGCCCCGGCTGTCGCAACGCCGAATCCTGCCAGTGGCAGCCCGGGAACAGTCGTCGCGCAAGCGCCGTAGGCAGGAGCGGGGGACCCAAGGTAGGTGCCGGACCGGTCGGTTGACCGGAACGGCTTGGGGTGAAGCCGCACGTCCCAGGGAGCAGTGCTCCCGAGGACGAGCGGCCGGGCAACTCACACGGCCCGAACCCGACAGCTCACCTCGCAGGCGTCGGTGAGGGGATCCACCATGCTGTTTTCCAGCAAGGGCAAGCACCGCCGCCCGTCCAAGGCCACCCGTGTCGCCGCGCTCGCCGGTGTCACCGGTGTCGCCATAGCCGCCCCGCTGATGGCGGCCGGCAACGCCTCCGCCGCCACCGCCTCCGAGTGGGACGCGGTCGCTCAGTGCGAGTCCGGCGGCAACTGGTCCATCAACACCGGCAACGGCTACTACGGCGGCCTGCAGTTCTCGGCCTCCACCTGGGCCGCGTACGGCGGCACGCAGTACGCCTCCACCGCCGACAAGGCCTCGAAGTCCCAGCAGATCCAGATCGCCGAGAAGGTCCTCGCGGGCCAGGGCAAGGGCGCCTGGCCGTCCTGCGGCGTGGGCCTGTCCGGCGCCGCGTACAACGGCGGCTCGGCCTCCACCGGCTCGTCGTCCAACGGCAGCTCCTCCAGTGGCTCCTCCTCCAGCGGTTCCTCGGAGTCCACCACGCGCTCCACCGAGAAGCAGGGCGCCTCCCGCTCCGCCGAGCGCCCGGCCGCCAAGAGCCAGAAGACGGTCACCACCCCGACCGGCAAGAAGGTCAAGAAGGGCGACGGCGAGTACAAGGTCGTCAAGGGCGACACGCTCAGCTCCATCGCCGAGGCGCACGACGTCAAGGGCGGCTGGGCCAAGCTGTTCGAGCTGAACAAGGACATCGTCCAGGAAGCCGACCTCATCTACCCGGGTCAGCAGCTGCACCTGAAGTGACATCCGGCTCCCGGCCGGACCACAGCCCCCTCACAGCCGAGGCCGCCACGCTGATGGCCTCGTGAGGGAGCCCCGTCCCCACGGTCACCCCGCCCCGGTGCGTGTTCCCCCGTACGCACCGGGGCGGGGTTTTCTTTTCCCGTTCGCCACCTTCTGTTGGCCACCCCCTTTGTTCCGGCCGGAAACAATGGGTACCGTCTCCCTGTCCACGGGACGGTCGGTCGGCCGACGACGCCCGAGGCGGTTAGGCTCTAGTCGCAAGGCTCGCCAGGGGCTCATCACGGCCCCCACGCGCCCCGCACAACCAGCGTCACATCCCAAGAAGGAGATGCTCGTGCCGTCCATCGACGTCGTCGTAGCCCGGGAAATCCTGGACTCCCGAGGCAACCCCACGGTCGAGGTCGAGGTCGGCCTCGACGACGGCAGCACGGGTCGTGCCGCCGTTCCCTCCGGCGCCTCCACCGGCGCCTTCGAGGCCATCGAGCTCCGCGACGGTGACCCGAACCGCTACCACGGCAAGGGCGTCGAGAAGGCAGTCCTGGCCGTCATCGAGCAGATCGGCCCCGAGCTGGTCGGCTACGACGCCACCGAGCAGCGCCTGATCGACCAGGCGATGTTCGACCTGGACGCCACCGACAACAAGGGCTCCCTCGGCGCCAACGCGATCCTCGGCGTCTCGCTCGCCGTGGCCCACGCCGCCTCCGAGGCCAGCGACCTCCCGCTCTTCCGCTACCTGGGCGGCCCGAACGCGCACCTGCTGCCCGTTCCGATGATGAACATCCTGAACGGCGGCTCGCACGCCGACTCCAACGTGGACATCCAGGAGTTCATGATCGCCCCGATCGGCGCGGAGTCCTTCTCCGAGGCCCTGCGCTGGGGCGCCGAGGTCTACCACACCCTCAAGAAGGTGCTGAAGACCAAGGGCCTGTCCACCGGCCTGGGCGACGAGGGCGGCTTCGCCCCGAACCTGGAGTCCAACCGCGCCGCGCTCGACCTCATCATCGAGGCCATCAAGCAGGCCGGTTACGTCCCCGGTGAGCAGATCGCGCTCGCGCTCGACGTCGCCGCGTCCGAGTTCTACAAGGACGGCAAGTACGAGTTCGAGGGCAAGTCCCGCTCGGCCGCCGAGATGACCGAGTACTACGAGGAGCTGGTCTCCGCGTACCCGCTGGTCTCCATCGAGGACCCGCTGTACGAGGACGACTGGGCGGGCTGGAAGGTCATCACCGACAAGCTGGGCGACAAGGTCCAGATCGTCGGCGACGACCTCTTCGTCACCAACCCGGAGCGCCTGGCCCGCGGCATCGAGGAGGGCTCCGCGAACGCCCTGCTCGTCAAGGTCAACCAGATCGGCTCGCTGACCGAGACCCTGGACGCCGTCGAGATGGCCCAGCGCAACGGCTTCAAGTGCATGATGTCCCACCGCTCCGGCGAGACCGAGGACGTCACCATCGCCGACCTCGCCGTCGCGGTGAACTGCGGCCAGATCAAGACCGGCGCCCCGGCCCGCTCGGACCGCGTCGCCAAGTACAACCAGCTGCTGCGCATCGAGGAGATCCTCGACGACGCCGCGGTGTACGCCGGCCGCAGCGCCTTCCCGCGCTTCAAGGGCTGAACCGAGCAGAGCAGAGTCGAACCGGCCGGGCTGAGCCGTTGAGGGTCAAGCCTGCGCCAGTCGTACGTACGTCCCCGTACCGGTCCCGTACCGTGTCCGGGGACGTACGCACGTGTGAGACGGGAGGCGGGGACACATGGCCGTGAAGGACCGGGACCGTTTCTCCACCGCGACCAGGATCAAGCTGCTCGGCGAACAGACAGCGGCCCGGGTCTACCGGTCCCAGACCAAGCGTCAGGCCCACCGCTCCCGCCTCACCGGCCGAGCGGCCCTCCTCGCGCTCGTCCTGTGCACGCTGATCGTGGCCCTGGCCTACCCCATGCGGCAGTACGTCTCCCAGCGCGCCGAGATGGCCGATCTCCAGCGCGAGAAGCGGGAGGCCCGCGAGCGGGTGGAAGAACTCCGCGACCTCAAGGCACGCTGGCAGGACGACGCGTACGCCGAGCAGCAGATCCGGCAGCGCCTGCACTACGTGATGCCGGGGGAGACGGGTTTCATCGTCGTCGACCCCGACGCCGCCGAGCAGTCCCGCGCCGACCAGGGGGCCGCCGACCGCCCCTGGTACTCGAACGTCTGGGACGGCGTCGACAAGTCCGACGCCGCCGCCGACCGGTGAACCGAGACCGGTGAGCCGCGGCCGATGTACCGCGGCCGATGAACTGCGACCGATGAACTGACAGAGAGACTTTCGTACAGGCATGGAAACCGCCCCGCCGACCACTCCCCGCACCGAGCCCACCGACGCCGACGTCGAGGCCTTCAAGCAGCAGCTCGGACGCCCGCCGCGCGGCCTGCGCGCGATCGCGCACCGCTGCCCGTGCGGCCAGCCGGACGTGGTGGAGACGGCCCCCCGCCTCCCCGACGGCACCCCCTTCCCGACGCTGTACTACCTGACGTGCCCGAAGGCCAACTCCGCGATCGGCACGCTCGAGGCGAACGGCGTGATGAAGGAGATGACCGAACGGCTCCGGACCGACCCGGAGCTGGCGGCGGCGTACCGCGCGGCGCACGAGGACTACGTGCGGCGGCGGGACGAGATCGAGGAGCTGAAGAACTTCCCCAGCGCCGGAGGGATGCCGGACCGGGTGAAGTGTCTGCACGTGCTCGTCGCCCACTCCCTGGCCGCGGGGCCCGGGGTGAACCCGCTCGGGGACGAGGCGCTGGGCATGCTGCCGCGGTGGTGGGCCAAGGGGACGTGTGTGACGGGGGTGGAGTCCTCGCAGGACGGGTCGGGCCACGACGCCCCCGAGCCGGCCGGGGGAGACGCCCGATGACTCGCGTCGCCGCCGTCGACTGCGGTACGAACTCCATCCGTCTGCTCGTCGCCGACGCCCACCCCGAGGCGGGCGAACTGGTCGAGCTGGACCGCCGTATGACGATCGTGCGGCTCGGGCAGGGGGTCGACCGGACCGGGCGGCTCGCGCCCGAGGCGCTGGAGCGGACGTTCGCCGCGTGCCGGGAGTACGCGGCCGCCATCGAGGAGCACGGCGCGGAGCGGCTGCGCTTCGTCGCCACCTCCGCCTCGCGCGACGCGGAGAACCGGGACGAGTTCGTGCGCGGCGTGCTCGACATCCTGGGCGTCGAACCCGAGGTGATCTCCGGCGATCAGGAGGCGGAGTTCTCCTTCACCGGCGCCACCAGGGAACTGACGGGCCGTGACGACCTGACGAAGCCCTACCTCGTCGTGGACATCGGCGGCGGCTCGACGGAGTTCGTCGTCGGGAACGACCAGGTGCGCGCGGCACGTTCCGTGGACGTCGGCTGCGTGCGGATGACCGAGCGGCACCTGGTCGTCGACGGGTCGGTCACCGACCCGCCCACGGAGCGGCAGATCGCGGCGATGCGCGCCGACATCGAGGCGGCCCTCGACCTCGCCGAGCGCACGGTCCCGCTGCGCGAGGCGCACACCCTGGTCGGCCTGGCCGGCTCGGTCACGACGATCTCGGCCATCGCGCAGGAGCTGCCCGCGTACGACTCGCGGGCCATCCACCACTCCCGGGTCTCCCGGGAACGGGTCCGTGAGATCACCGAGTGGCTGCTGCGCTCCACCCACGCCAGCGCGCGGCGGTCCCGTCGATGCATCCGGGCCGGGTCGACGTCATCGGCGCCGGCGCGCTCGTCCTGCTGTCGGTCATGGACCGGATCGGCGCGCGGGAGGTCGTGGTGAGCGAGCACGACATCCTGGACGGCATCGCCTGGTCGACTCTCTCCTGAGCAGGTCGGACACCGTTTGAGCATGATCGAGGGGCTCGATCCGGTTCGGAATCGCCCCTCGTCGGCACCCTCTCGGAAAACTTCGTGAAGTTCTTCACAAGGAAATGGGCCCCGTCGGGGGACGAAGAAGGGCCGGTTGACCCTTCCGGGGTCCGGACAGGCGGGTGAACGCGTTCAAAAGCGGAAGGCCCGGACGTTTCGCGAGCGTCGCGCGAGGTGTGTTTCAAGGGCCTCACCCGGCACCCGGAACGCCGGAGAGGCAGCTCACGCGGCATTGACAACGGCACCGGATGCATACCGGTTCCCGTCGCGCATCATGACGTGGATCACGTGAGCGGCGGAGGATAGCACATACCCCGAGGAAGCTTGTGAAGGGGCGCACGAGCGACCCCCCTCGAGCGGGTGGATACTCGATGGCATGAGCACCACGGAGCGTCCCAGGATCCTCGTAGTAGGCGGTGGGTACGTAGGCCTGTACGCAGCTCGGCGTATCCAGAAGAAGATGCGCTACGGCGAGGCGACCGTCACGGTCGTCGACCCCCGGTCGTACATGACCTACCAGCCCTTCCTCCCCGAAACCGCCGCCGGCAACATCTCCCCGCGCCACGTCGTCGTCCCGCTGCGACGCGTGCTGCCCAAGGCGGAGGTTCTCACCGGCCGGGTCACCACCATCGACCAGGACCGCAAGGTCGCCACGATCGCCCCGCTGGTCGGCGAGGCGTACGAGCTGCCCTTCGACTACCTGGTGATCGCCCTCGGCGCGGTCTCCCGCACCTTCCCGATCCCCGGCCTCGCCGAGCAGGGCATCGGCATGAAGGGCATCGAGGAGGCCATCGGCCTGCGCAACCACGTCCTCGAGCAGCTCGACAAGGCCGACTCCACCACCGACGAGGAGATCCGCCGCAAGGCGCTCACCTTCGTCTTCATCGGTGGCGGCTTCGCCGGTGCGGAGACCATCGGTGAGGTCGAGGACATGGCCCGCGACGCCGCCAAGTACTACAAGAACGTGTCCCGTGAGGACATGCGCTTCATCCTGGTCGACGCCGCCGACAAGATCCTCCCCGAGGTCGGCCCGAAGCTGGGCGCCTACGGCAAGGAGCACCTGGAGAGCCGCGGTGTGGAGATCTACCTCTCCACCTCGATGGACTCCTGCGTCGACGGCCACGTGGTGCTGAAGAACGGCCTCGAGGTCGACTCCAGCACGATCGTCTGGACGGCCGGCGTCAAGCCGAACCCGGTCCTCGCCCGCTACGGCCTCCCGCTGGGCCCCCGTGGTCACGTCGACACGGCCGCCACGCTCCAGGTGCAGGGCACCGACTACATCTGGGCCGCCGGCGACAACGCCCAGGTCCCCGACGTCGCCGCCCGCAAGGCCGGCGTCGAGAACGCCTGGTGCCCGCCGAACGCCCAGCACGCGCTCCGTCAGGCCAAGGTCCTCGGCGACAACGTGATCTCCGGCATGCGGGGCTTCCCGCAGAAGGAGTACGCGCACTCCAACAAGGGTGCGGTGGCGGGCCTCGGCCTCCACAAGGGCGTCGCGATGATCGTCATGGGCAAGATGAAGATCAAGCTCAAGGGCCGGCTGGCGTGGTACATGCACCGCGGCTACCACGGCCTGGCGATGCCGACGTGGAACCGCAAGATCCGCGTCTTCGCCGACTGGACGCTCGGCATGTTCCTCAAGCGCGAGGTCGTCGCCCTCGGCGCGCTGGAGTCCCCGCGCGAGGAGTTCTACGAGGCCGCGAAGCCGGCCCCGGTAGCGGCCAAGCCGGCGGCGGAGAAGACCGCGAGGACCGAGAAGACCGAGGAAAAGGCCAAGGCCTCCTGACCTCGGGTCACTGAGAACACCCCCGAAGCGCCGCCGCATCCGTGGTGCGGGCGGCCCCTTCGGCGTGTTCCGGGAGCGGGGCCGGGAGCCGGGGCCGGGGTCCGGGGTCGGGG
>NZ_MPOH02000011.1:695244-728082 GCF_001896135.2 Streptomyces phaeoluteigriseus | reverse complement strand
GTCCGGGGTCCGGGGTTCGGCCCTCGGGATCCGGGGCGGAGCCCCGTGGCGGTGATCGTCGACCCGCCGAGTGGGGTGGGTCGGTGGGCGGGACCGGGGTCCGGGGCGGAGCCCCGTGGGGGTGATCGTCACCCGCCGTGTTGGGCGGGTCGGTGGGTGGGACCGGGGTCCGGGGCGGGGCCCCGTGGTGGGACGACACACCGGTTCGGATGGTTTGCACCGACATAACCCCCGCAGGGGACTGCGTTACGGCCTCGGTGGTGTTTACGTGGTGCAAGGACATCCGGGATCACCGTCACGGAGGTGTGCACCATGGCAGACGCCGCGCCGCGGCTCCATGCCCTCGTCCGACAATTGCTGGAAGCGCCTTTCCCGGTGCGGGTCCGGGCCTGGGACGGCTCGCTGGCCGGGCCGCCCGACGCGCCGACCCTCGTCGTACGCAACCGCAGAGCCATCCGCCGGCTCCTCTTCAAACCGGGTGAGCTGGGTCTTGCCCGCGCCTGGGTCTCCGGTGACCTGGACGTCGAGGGCGACCTCTACCAGGCCCTCGACCTGATCTCCGGCCAGGTCTGGCACCGCGACGACCACGCCCGCAGCCTCACCGAGGCCCTGCGCGATCCCGGCTTCCGCGCCGCGGTCCGCGGTCTGCTGAAGCTCGCCGGACCCCCACTGCCGCCCGCCCCGCCCCCCGAGGAGGTCAGACGCACGACCCACCTGCACACCCGCCATTCCGACCGGCGGGCGATCAGCCACCACTACGACGTCGGCAACGACTTCTACGAGATCGTCCTCGGCCCGTCCATGGTGTACTCCTGCGCCTACTGGGAGTCGGCCGACAGCACCCTCGAGGACGCCCAGCGCGACAAGCTGGAACTGGTCTGCCGCAAGCTCGCGCTGACGCCGGGTCAACGCCTGCTGGACGTGGGGTGCGGCTGGGGCTCGATGGCGATCCACGCCGCCCGCGAGCACGAGGTGAGCGTCGTCGGCATCACCCTCTCCCAGGAGCAGGCGGCGTACGCCCGTAAGCGCGTCGCGGACGCCGGCCTCACCGACCGCGTCGAGATCCGCGTCCAGGACTACCGGGACGTCGCCGACGGGCCGTACGACGCGATCTCCTCCATCGGCATGGCCGAGCATGTCGGCGCCGACAAGTACCTGGAGTACGCAGGCGTCCTGCACGCCCTCCTCAAGCCCGGCGGCCGGCTGCTCAACCATCAGATCGCCCGCCGCCCCCATCGCGACGAGACCGCCTACGAGATCAACGAGTTCATCGACGCCTACGTCTTCCCGGACGGCGAACTCGCGGCTCTCGGCTCCACCGTCACCCAGCTCGAACGGGCCGGCTTCGAGGTCCGTGACGTGGAGTCGATCCGCGAGCACTACGCCCTCACCCTGCGCCGCTGGGTGTCCCGGCTGGAGGACGACTGGAGCCGGGCCGTGCAGCTGACCAGTGCGGGCCGGGCCCGTGTCTGGCGCCTGTACATGGCGGCTTCCGCGCTCGCCTTCGAGCACCACCGCATCGGTGTCAACCAGGTCCTGGCCGTCCGTACCCCGCCCTCCGGCGCCTCCGGCCTGCCCCTGCGCTCCCGCACCTGGAACTGAGCCGGCCGCCGGACAGCGCAAGGGGCCCCGTCGACGTACCCGACGGGGCCCCTGACCAGCCCGCTCCTACTCGGACTTGATGGCCGCCAGCACGTTCAGCCGGGCCGCCCGCCGCGCCGGCCAGAGCGCCGCGAGGACACCCACCGCGGCGGCCAGTGCGAGGAACACGGCCATCCGGGCCCACGGCAGGACGAGTTCGTACGTCGGCATCGACGTGCCGATCAGCTCACCGGCCGCCCAGCCGAAGAACATGCCGAGCCCGATGCCGAGCACCCCGCCGAACAGCGCGATGACGAGCGACTCCAGCCGCACCATCCGCTTCACCGCCCGCCGGTCCAACCCGATGGCCCGCAGCATGCCGATCTCCTGCGAGCGCTCGAACACCGACATGGCCAGCGTGTTGATGACGCCGAGCACCGCGACGATCACGGCCATCGCGAGCAGGCCGTAGAGCATGTTCAGCATCAGCGTGAACATCTGCGCGATCTCGTCGGAGAGGTCCTGCTTGCTCTGGACCTTGATGGCCGGGTTGGCGCCGAGGGCCTTCTCCAGCCTGTCCTTCGTCGCGTCCGAGGCGCCGCCGGACGTCTTGACCATGATCTGCATGTCGGTCGGGTCGTCCTGGTGCGGGGCGAGGGCGGTGTTGTCCAGGATGATGCCCTGGATCATCTCGTTGCCCTGGTAGACCCCGGCGACCGTGAGCCGCTGCTTCTTCCCGTCCTCGTAGGCCACCGTGAAGTCCGAACCGGCCTGCCAGCCGTGCGACGCGGCGGTGTCGTCGTCGACGACGACCTTGGTGCCGCCGACCGCGAAGGAGCCGTCGTCGAGCGTGAGGTCGGTCAGCTCCCCGATGGCGGAACCGGTGACGCCCGTGACGTACTCGGTCCGTCCGTCGATGCGGGCGGGCGCGTTGCGCAGCGGGCTGGTGACGGTCACCCCGTCGGTCGCCCTGAGCTTCTTCTCGACGTCCGGGGAAAGCTCGTTGCCGTTGGCCATCGACACGACGTAGTCGGCCTTGATCGCCGTGGACGCCATCTTGTCGATCGACTTCTGGAGGCTGCCCGCCATCACCGTCATGCCGGTGATCAGGGTGAGGCCGACCATCAGCGCGGAGGCCGTGGCGGCCGTACGGCGCGGGTTGCGCACCGCGTTCTGCCGGGCGAGCTTGCCGGACACCCCGAAGATCCGCAGGACCGGCGAGGCGGCCGCGATCAGCGGCCGGGACAGCAGCGGGGTCAGCACGAACACGCCGATGACGAGCAGGACCGCGCCGAGCCCCATGGGGGCCTGGCCGTCCGAACCGCTCATGGTGGTGGCCGCGAGGACCACCGCGATGCCCGCCGCCGAGAGCAGGGCGCCGATGGTGTTGCGCAGTACCAGCGACTTGGCGGACGCCGTGGCGTGCACACTGCTCATCGCGGCGACCGGCGCGATCTTCGCGGCCCGGCGGCCGGGCAGCCAGGCCGCGAGCATGGTGATGACGACGCCGACGACGAGGGCGGTCGCGACCGTGCCGGGCGAGACGACCAGTGGACCGTCGGGGACGGTCGCGCCCAGGCCGCCCATCAGCGAGCGCATTCCGGCGCCGATGCCGACGCCGGCGACCAGTCCCGTCACACCGGCGGCCGTACCGACCACGAACGCCTCGATCAGCACCGACCGGGTCACCTGCCGGCGGGAGGCGCCGACCGCGCGCAGCAGCGCCAGCTCCTTGGTGCGCTGGGCGACCAGCATGGTGAAGGTGTTGGCGATGATGAAGGTGCCGACGAAGAGCGCGATGCCGGCGAAGACCAGCAGGCCCTGCCGCAGTCCGCTGGTCGAGGCGGAGATCATCTCCGCCTGGTACTCGGCGAGCTGCTCCCCGGTGGTGGTCTCGACCAGGTCCTTCGGCAGCGCCTTGTCGAGGGCGGCCTTCAGCGCGGTCTGCGAGGTGCCGGCGGCGGCCTTCACGTCGATCTCGTCGTACGTGCCGGTCTTGCCGAACAACCGCTGGGCGGTGGCCGTGTCGAACAGGGTGAGGCTGCCGCCCGCGGCGACGTTGCCGTCGTCGGTGGTGAAGATGCCGGTGATCTCCGGGCTGAGGACGGGGCCGTCCACCGAGAGGCGCACGGTGTCCCCGACCTCGTAACCGGCCCGCCGGGCGGTCTCGGAGTCGAGGGCGATCTGGCCGGGACCCCGCGGGGCGGTGCCCTCCTTCAGCGTGTACCGGGGGTCCTTGTCGCCCCAGTAGTTCCCGCCCTGTGACTGGAAGCCGCCACCGACGAGCTTGCCGTCCTTGTCGGCGATCGCGGTGAAACCGCGGACCACGCCGATGGCGGACTTGGCGCCGGGAACCTCGGCACTCCGGTCGAGCAGGGCCTGGGTCAGCTCGGTCGTCCGGCCGATGCGGTCGCCCTCGTCCTCCTGGGACTCGGCCGTGACGGCGACGTCGACCTGGTCGAACCCCTTGGCGGAACTCTTCTGGAAGGCTTCGGAGATGGTGTTGGTGAAGACCAGGGTTCCCGACACGAAGGCCACGCCGAGCATCACGGCGAGCACGGTCATCAGGAGCCGGGCCTTGTGCGCGAGGACGTTGCGCAAGGCGGTACGGAACATGGGTTCTTTTCTTCTCGGTCGTGCCGGGGCTGTCGGTCCCGCCGGGCTGTCCTGCCGGGCCGTCAGCCGTCCCGGCCGTGTCGTCCGGACCGGGGATCAGCTGGTGCGGCCCTTGGCGTCGAACTGCTTCATCCGGTCGAGCACGGACTCGGCGGTCGGTCCGTACACCTCGTCGACGATCCGGCCGTCCGCGAGGAACACGACCCGGTCCGCGTACGCCGCGGCCACCGGGTCGTGCGTCACCATGACGACCGTCTGGCCCAGCTCGCGCACGGAGTTGCGCAGGAAGCCGAGCACTTCGGCACCCGACCGGGAGTCGAGGTTTCCGGTCGGCTCGTCACCGAAGACGATGTCCGGCCGGGAGGCCAGGGCGCGGGCGACGGCGACGCGCTGCTGCTGACCGCCGGAGAGCTGCGAGGGGCGGTGGCGCAGCCGGTCGGCCAGTCCGACCATCCGGATGACGTTGTCCAGCCACTCCTTGTCCGGCTTGCGGCCGGCGATGTCCATCGGGAGGGTGATGTTCTCCAGGGCGTTCAGGGTGGGCAGCAGGTTGAACGCCTGGAAGATGAACCCGATCTTGTCCCGGCGCAACTTGGTGAGCTGCTTGTCCTTCAGGGAGCCCAGTTCGGTGTCGCCGATGCGCACGGAGCCGGAGGAGAAGGTGTCCAGCCCCGCCACGCAGTGCATCAGCGTGGACTTGCCGGAGCCGGAGGGGCCCATGATCGCGGTGAACTCGGCCTGCCGGAAATCGACGGAGACCCGGTCGAGGGCGACCACCTGCGTCTCGCCCTGTCCGTAGATCTTCGAGAGATCCGTGGCACGTGCGGCCACGGCGGTGGTCCGGTCGGCGAGGGGCGTGGTGGTCACGGAGGTGCTCCTGTCGGGACGACGGTGTTGTGCGTTTCGGGGTCCGTACCATCGTCTCGGCCGCCCGGCGCCGTGTAGTCAGCCGCTGTTCCGGTTCCGAGGGGCGACTTCGGAGTGACCGCCGGCCGCCGTGTCATACCAGGGGATGACCCGCGTCCCTGAGGGGCCGTTCGTCGAGAACCGGTGGAGCACCCTCGTTCGGACGGTGAAATTCCGTCATTCCGTGTACACCGGCCGATGCCGCGGATGAGGCTGTTGGCATGTGCGGATGGCCAGTTCCGGGGCTGATGCTCCCTCAGGCCTCAATAAAATAAGACAACATGGGGTTGCCCGGCCCCTGTTGGCGCGCCGCCTCCCGATAGGCTCGAACCTCGACGCGGAGCCCATGGCCTGCCCGGATGGTGGAATGCAGACACGGCGAGCTTAAACCTCGCTGCCCCTCGCGGGCGTACCGGTTCAAGTCCGGTTCCGGGCACCTCCCGTCTTGTGACGGCTCGTCGTTCGCCGGTCCTCCACCGAGCGCCCCACGTCCTCCGGTCCGACCCGTTGACACCTGGTGAACACGCGCGCAGACTCACGTCCGACAAGAGTGAAGGAAACTTCACCACGCGAACACCGCGTACTCCGTCACTCGGACACCGCGTGGCGATGACGCCCGTCTGAAGGGAACGCCCGATGCGCACCACCGTCGGCATCATCGGCGCCGGCCCCGCCGGCCTCCTCCTCGCCCGCCTGCTGCGCAACGCCGGGATCGACTCCGTCGTCCTGGAGAGCCGCGACCGGGGCTACGTCGAGCAGCGCCAGCGCGCCGGGATCCTGGAGCAAGGCACGGCGGACGTCCTGCGCGCGGCCGGCGCCGGGGAGCGCCTGGACCGTGAGGGCCTGCGCCACGACGGGATCGAACTGCGCTACGACCGCAAACGCCATCGCGTCGACTTCCCCGCCCTCACCGGAGGCCGGTCGGTCACGGTCTACGCCCAGACCGAGGTGTGCAAGGACCTCATCGCCCTCCAGCTGAAGGAGGGTGGCCCGCTGCTGTTCGAGGCGGAGGCGCTCGCCGTCGAGGGCGCCGACACCGACCACCCCCACGTGCGGTTCCGGCACGACGGGCGGGAGGGCGTCCTCGACTGCGCCTACGTCGTCGGCTGCGACGGCTTCTGGGGCGTCTCCCGTACGGCGATCCCCGCCGAACTGACCCGCGGCTTCGAGCGCGTGTACCCCTTCGGCTGGCTCGGCGTCCTCGCCGACGTGCCGCCCTCGCACGACGAGCTGGTCTACGCCCGTCACGACCGCGGCTTCGCCCTGCTGTCCATGCGCTCCCCCGTGGTGTCCCGGCTCTACCTCCAGGTGCCCGAGGGCACGGACGCCGAGGCCTGGAGCGACGAGGAGATCTGGGCCGAGCTGGAGCGCCGCTTCGAGACCGACGACGACTGGACGCTGGAGCGCGGCCCGATCACCCAGAAGTCGGTCACCCCCATGCGCTCCTACGTCCACGAGCCCATGCGGCACGGCCGCCTCTTCCTGGCCGGTGACGCGGCTCACATCGTGCCGCCGACCGGTGCCAAGGGCCTGAACCTGGCCGTCGGCGACGTCGTCACCTTCGCCCGCGCCCTCGTCCACGAGCGGGAGACGGGTTCGGCGGAGCTGCTGGACGCCTACTCGCAGACCTGCCTGCGCCGGGTCTGGCAGGCCGAGCGGTTCTCCTACGACATGACGACCCTCCTGCACCGGGTCCCCGGCGCCTCCCCCTTCGAGGAGCGTCTTCAGCTGGCCCGCCTGGAGCGCATCGCCTCCTCCCGGGCCGCCGAGACCGACCTGGCCGAGGGCTACACGGGTTTCCCCTTCGGGTGACGCCGCGCCGCGCGCGACGGGCGATGTAGGGGCGGCGTCAGCGGGGGATCACCGGTCGGTCCCGGACGCGTACCGGGTTGGTCAGGAATGAGGTGCGCCACCGCGGGGAATCAGAGATCGACGTAGCGTGTTGTGGACCATGGCAAGGGAAAGATCCTCCCCAAGCACTAGGGTCATTCCTTTGCCTACCTATTACTCTTGAGCCAAGGCCGCGCTATGTGGCCATGTGTGGCCATGGAGGAGTGAAATGAGGAGCAGAAACCCGGTCTTCTCGCGACGGGGGTTCAGCCGCGACAACGGCTACGCGGGCTTCAACGCCGCGCCGCAGGCCGGGGGTCCCGCCGTCGGCACGCAGCAGGGCAACCCGTACGCGCAGGGCGGCACGTCCGCTCAGCCGACCGGCAACCCCTACGCGCAGAACCCGTACGCCCAGCAGGGCGCACCGCAGGCCCCGGTCACCACCGGCGGCGTCATGACCATGGACGACGTGGTCGCGCGCACCGCGACGACGCTCGGCACCGTGGTCGTCACCGCCGTGCTGTCCTGGTTGCTGCTGCCCGTCGACGAGGCGAACCTCAACAAGTCCTACGGCATCGCCATCGGCGCCGGACTGGTCGCGATGGTGCTGGCGCTCGTCCAGTCCTTCAAGCGCCGTCCGATGCCCGCGCTGATCCTTTCGTACGCCGCCCTCGAGGGCGTCTTCCTCGGCGTGATCTCCAGCGCGGTGTCCACGTACATCGCGGACGGGGTCGTCGCCCAGGCCGTGCTCGGCACGATGGCGGTCTTCGCCGGCGTGCTCGTGGCGTACAAGGCGGGCTGGATCCGCGTCAACCGCCGCTTCTACGGCTTCGTGATGGCGGCCGCGCTCGGCTTCGTACTGCTGATGGCGGTGAACCTGCTGTTCAGCGTCTTCGGCGGCGGTGACGGCCTCGGCTTCCGCAGCGGCGGCCTCGGCATCATGTTCGGAGTCATCGGCATCATCCTCGGTGCCTGCTTCCTCGCCCTGGACTTCAAGCAGGTCGAGGACGGCATCGCCTACGGCGCCCCCCGCGAGGAGGCCTGGCTCGCCGCCTTCGGCCTCACGCTGACCCTGGTGTGGATCTACCTGGAGTTCCTGCGACTCCTGTCCATCCTCAACAGCAGCGACTGACGCCAGTCGCCTCGGCAGATCGCGCCGACGCCACGAAGGGCCCCGGGTCACCCCGGGGCCCTTCGGCGTGTGCGGGTCCGGTGTGGTGTCTGTCGTGAGGCGCGCGCTACAGGAGTTTGCGCGCGGCCCTCCTCAGGTCGTACTCGTGGACGATCGCCTTCGCGTGGCCGTACGCGAGGTTGTGCTCGTGGCGGAGCCAGCTCACCTTCTCCTCGAAGCGGAAGAGGGAGGGGCCTTCTTCTACGGTGCGGAGCCAGTCGGCGACTTCACGACCGGTGCAATGGGGGATGCGGGCGAGCATGTTGCGGTGGGTCTCCTCGGAGAGGACGTGGGACATCGGCGCCTCCGGACGCAAAGGGGATGTAAGCCGGTCCTTCAGGTCACCGTGCCTGAGCGTTCGCCCGTTGGCAACAGTGCCGGTACGGCGCGTACGCTCGCGGCGTGCTGGATACCAAGCGTCTGACGCAGGCCGTGGATCACTTCGCCGACCGGTTGCGGGCGGCTCCGCAGAGTCGGCTTCAGCGGGGTGCCGCGGCGGAGGCACTGGGGCTGGCCAGGGAGTTCGCCCGGCGCGCCCAGATCGCGGAGGCGCCCGGAGCGGAGCCCCGGGAGATGCCCGACGCGGGGATGTTCGCCGCCGCCGACCAGATCACCGTGGCCGTGCACGACTTGGCCCTCGTCCTCACGGACGAGGGCCAGATCGACGAGGCCGTGCGCCTGGTCGAGGAGGCGCAGAAGCGGGCGGGGGTCTGAGGGGACGGGGGCCGGGGGTCGGGTCCGCCCGTCGGGGGCGCGTCAGAGGCTGGCTATGACCCGGTCCGCCAGGATGTAGACGCTCTCCTCGCCGCAGGCGAAGGTCAGGGCGTACGCGCCCGAGATGCCCGAGCCCCCCAGCAGATACGGCGTCTCGCCGGCCGTGAGGGCCTGGGCGAGGCGGTCAGCGGTCTCCCGGTGGCCCGGGGTCATGCACAGGGTGGTGCCGTCGGCGAAGACGTAGACGTCGAGGGTGCCGAGCGGGCCGGGCCGCACATCGGTCAGCTCGACGCGGTCGGCGGCGAGTTCCTCCAGTGCGGTCACCGTACGCTCGTGGTCGTTGACGACCGGTGACTGGACGGGCACGAAGTCCGGGTGGGAGGGGTGCCTGCGGCGGGCCGCGGCCAGCTCGGGGGAGTCCCCGGCGAACTCGTCGGCGTCCGCGGACGGCTCGGTCACCGGCTCGAGCGGCTCCAGACCGACGAAATCGGCCTGCCTGGGCAGGAACAGCTCGCTGTCCGGCAGACCCAGCAGTGAGGGCGCGTCGGAGGCGTCACGGGCCTCCTGGGCGGCCCAGAAGGCGCGCGCCTCGGCCAGCTCCCGCTCCCGCTCCTCGGCGAGGGCCTCGGCCACCGCCGCGCGTATCTCATCCGTGTCGGCCGTCGTGCGGGCGGCCGGAACGAAACCGCGCGGCCCGGCGGCGGTCCCGGCGGTCTCCGCGAGCTGCGTGTGCAGGGCCGCGACCTGGCGGCGCAGCTGCAACAGGGTGCGCAGGACGGCGACGCCCACGGCGCCCGTGGCGGCCGTGGTGACCAGCAAGGCGATCGGCATGGCGCTCACTGACGTACTCCCGGTTCAAAGTCGACCCCCGACTTCCTACATCAGCTTGAAGGGCGGACTATCCAGCTGTCAGTGCGTAACGTCACGAAACGGGCAGGAGATTTGGCCCGGCATCATGTGGTGAAACGACTCTGAGCTGCGTAAATCCCTCCTGGGAGGGAGATAGGTCACATCCTGGGGGAGATTGGATCACAAAACGGCCCGGAATCCAGGTGCTTCCCAGACTCCGGGCGTCTGCTCACGCTGGGTGCCCCGACGGCTACCGAGAGGTCACCGACGGGGCCGCCGTGCGACTCCCGCGACTCAGCTGAGGCGCTCGATGACCATCGCCATGCCCTGGCCGCCGCCGACGCACATCGTCTCCAGGCCGAACTGCTTGTCGTGGAACTGGAGGGAGTTGATGAGCGTGCCGGTGATGCGGGCGCCGGTCATGCCGAACGGGTGTCCCACGGCGATCGCGCCGCCGTTCACGTTCAGCTTCTCCAGCGGGATGCCGAGGTCGCGGTAGGAGGGGATCACCTGGGCGGCGAACGCCTCGTTGATCTCGACCAGATCGATGTCGTCGATCGTCAGGCCGGCCCGGCGCAGGGCCTGGTTGCTCGCGTCGACCGGGCCGAGGCCCATGATCTCGGGGGAGAGACCGGAGACACCGGTGGACACGATGCGGGCGAGCGGGGTGAGACCCAGCTCGCGGGCCTTCGTGTCGCTCATGATGACGAGCGCGGCGGCGCCGTCGTTCAGGGGGCAGCAGTTGGCGGCCGTGACCATGCCGTCGGGGCGGAAGACCGGCTTCAGGCCCGCCACGCCCTCCATCGTGACGCCGGCGCGCGGGCCGTCGTCCTTGCTGACCACCGTGCCGTCGGGGGTGGTGACCGGGGTGATCTCGCGCTCCCAGAAACCGTTCTTGATGGCTTCCTCGGCGAGGTTCTGCGAACGGACGCCGAACTCGTCCATCTCCTGGCGGGTGACGCCCTTGAGGCGGGCCAGGTTCTCGGCGGTCTGGCCCATCGAGATGTAGGCGTCCGGGACGACGCCGTCCTCGCGCGGGTCGTGCCAGGTGGTGCCCTCCTGCTCGGCGACGGCCGCGGTGCGGGCCTCCGCCTCGGCGAAGAACGGGTTGTGCGTGTCGGGCAGGCTGTCGGAGTTGCCCTTCACGAACCGGGAGACGGTCTCGACGCCGGCCGAGATGAAGACGTCGCCCTCGCCGGCCTTGATGGCGTGCAGGGCCATGCGGCTCGTCTGGACGGACGAGGAGCAGTAGCGGGTCACCGTGCAGCCGGGCAGGTGGTCCATGCCCATCTGTACGGCGACGATGCGGCCGAGGTTGTTGCCCTGCTCGCCGCCGGGGAGGCCGCAGCCGAGCATCAGGTCGTCGATGTCCCTCGGGTCCAGCTCGGGGACCTTCGCGAGGGCGGCCTGGATGATGGTGGCGGTGAGGTCGTCCGGGCGCAGGTCCTTGAGGGAGCCCTTGAAGGCGCGGCCGATGGGGGAGCGGGCGGTCGACACGATGACGGCTTCGGGCATCACGGCTCCATTGGCGTACGGGGGTGGTTTTCCGGGTGGCAATCCCGGCGGGACCTGACTGGAAGTTACCCCTACGTATGGGCCAGGTCACTGGTGTGGTGGTGTGACCCTGGCCCGCAGTTTCCCAAGCGCTTGCTTTTTCGCCCTCCCGCCGCCCCCTCCCGTCCCCTCGCCGAGGGCTGCGCCCGGGACGCGGCGCGCCGCCGCGCTTGAGGAGGGCCCAGGGCCCCCTGGGCCGGTCGGCATGGCCGCCGTGACCTCCGTGCCCGCCTCCGCCGCCGCCTCCGCCGCCGCCCGGGCCACCGGGAGGAAGCCCTCGCGGCGGGAGACGTCGGGGCGCTCCTCCTCCGCCGGCCACAGGCCCAGCGCCGCGCACACCGTCGGCAGGACCGCCATCGCCGCCGTGGCGTAGCCCTCCGCCGAGGGGTGGTAGTGGTCCGGGCCGAACAGCTCGCCCGGGTTCGCCTCGAACTCGGGGCCCAGCAGGTCGCCCAGTGACACCGTGCGCCCGCCCTGCCCGACGACGCCGATCGTCTGGGCGGCCGCCAGCTGGCGGGACGCCCGTCTGGCGAGCCATCGCAGGGGCTGTCCCACGGGCTCGATCGTGCCGAGGTCGGGACAGGTGCCGACGACCACTTCGGCGCCGGCCGTGCGCAGCCGTCGTACCGCCGCCGAGAGGTGACGTACCGAGCGGGTCGGGGGCATGCGGTGGGTGACGTCGTTCGCGCCGATCATGATCACGCAGACGTCGGGCACCGGGCCGGTGCCGCCCACGACGAGCGCGACCTGTCGGTCGAGGTCGTCGGAGCGGGCACCGGGCAGTGCCACGTTCCGCAGCTCCACCGGCCGCTCGGAGACCGCCGCGAGCCCCGAGGCCAGCAGCGCGCCCGGTGTCTGCCCCGCCCGGTGCACGCCCTGGCCCGCCGCCGTGGAGTCGCCCAGCAGCGTCAGGTACAGGGGTTCCACTCCGGGGCCGGGGGAGTCGTAGACGCGGCCGTAGAGGCCGTCCGCCCGGGGGACGTGCGGGTGTGTGCCGTTGCCGACCTGGCGCCGGGCCAGCCGCATCTCCGTCAGTACCAGCCCGACGGCCGCCGCTCCGGCCAGCCCGATGCCGCCGCCGCCGTAGGCGGCCCCGGCCGCGATGCGTCGGGCCACTCGTGCCCTGGACATGCTCGTCATGCCTCGCCGCCACCTCCTCGTGTCCGTACATCCACTCCTTGCCCCGTACGGACGGTCGGCCAATCTCAACGGGGAGTGAACGTCCCGGCCGGGGTCGTAGGCTGGCGTGACCACTACGACCACTGTTTTGCAAGCAACCGGAGACAACGGTGCAATTCCACGACTCGATGATCAGCCTCGTCGGCAACACCCCGCTGGTGAAGCTCAACAGCGTGACCAAGGGCATCCAGGCGACCGTCCTGGCCAAGGTGGAGTACTTCAACCCGGGCGGTTCCGTGAAGGACCGCATCGCCCTGCGCATGATCGAGGCGGCGGAGGAGAGCGGCGCGCTCGGGCCGGGTGGCACGATCGTCGAGCCCACCAGCGGAAACACCGGCGTCGGGCTGGCCATCGTGGCGCAGCAGAAGGGGTACAAGTGCATCTTCGTGTGCCCCGACAAGGTGAGCACCGACAAGATCAACGTGCTGCGGGCGTACGGCGCCGAGGTCGTCGTCTGCCCGACCGCGGTGGACCCCGAACACCCGGACTCCTACTACAACGTCTCCGACCGGCTGGTCCGTGAGACGCCCGGCGCGTGGAAGCCCGACCAGTACTCCAACCCCCACAACCCGCTGTCGCACTATCACTCCACCGGCCCCGAGCTGTGGGAGCAGACGGAGGGGCGGATCACCCACTTCGTCACGGGTGTGGGCACGGGCGGCACCATCTCCGGCACCGGCCGCTACCTGAAGGACGCCAGCGAGGGCCGTGTGCGGGTCGTCGGCGCGGACCCCGAGGGTTCCGTGTACTCGGGCGGCTCCGGGCGGCCGTACCTCGTCGAGGGTGTCGGTGAGGACTTCTGGCCGAGCGCCTACGACCGGACCGTCGCCGACGAGATCGTCGCCGTGTCCGACAAGGACTCCTTCCAGATGACCCGTCGGCTGGCGAAGGAGGAGGGGCTGCTGGTGGGCGGTTCCTGCGGCATGGCCGTCGTCGCCGCGCTGCGGGTCGCCGAGCGGCTCGGTCCCGACGATGTCGTCGTCGTGCTGCTGCCCGACAGCGGCCGCGGCTACCTCAGCAAGATCTTCAACGACGAGTGGATGGCCGACTACGGCTTCCTGGAGGACGAGGGCCCCAGCGCCCGCGTCGCCGACGTCCTGAGCGACAAGCAGCACGGCGCCATGCCGTCCCTCGTCCACATGCACCCCGAGGAGACCGTCGGGCAGGCCATCGAGGTCCTGCGCGAGTACGGCGTCTCGCAGATGCCCGTGGTCAAGCCCGGCGCCGGTCACCCGGACGTGATGGCCGCCGAGGTCGTCGGCTCCGTCGTCGAGCGCGAGCTGCTCGACGCCCTGTTCAGCAAGCGGGCCTCACTGGAGGACCCGCTGGAGAAGCACATGTCCGCCCCGCTGCCGCAGGTCGGCTCCGGTGAGCCGGTCGGCGACCTGATGTCCGTGCTGGGCACGGCGGACGCGGCGATCGTGCTCGTCGAGGGCAAGCCGACCGGTGTCGTCAGCCGGCAGGACCTGCTGGCATTTCTGGCCAAGGGTGGCGTGAAGTAGCTTCCGGCGTCCGGGGGCGGAACACCGGGGAAACCTGCGGTGAACCGCCCTCACCGGCGGCGAACTTCCGTTTGTCTACCGAAAGAGTGGACTTCTCGGAAGTGGTACGAGCGCGTCACGTCCGCGCAGCACACGCTTAACACGCGTCCGGCATATTCGTGGATGTCGGCAGGGCGGGAGCGGCTCCCCGCCCCACCGGCACCGAAACGGCGTCACGGACCTCCGGAGCGGCTCCCGGACCTCCACCGACGCCATGGACGCGAAGGCCTGGCCCGACCCGGCTCGCGTCCCTCGCGGGGACCGCCGTCGTCCCGCCCCCCGGTAACGGGGGGTGCGGCGGTCCCCGCGACATGTCCTTCTCCGGGCTCTCCCCGGCCTTCGGTCACCTCGGATGCCTCAGGTGCCTCAGGCGCGATCCGCGCCCACGGTCGGCGACGTCCAACTCCCCAGCAGCGCCAGCCGCTCCGCCGTCTCGGATCCCGGCTCCGGGGTGTAGACGAGCAGCGTCTGCTCCGGGTCGGCGGTGACCGCCAGCGTCTCGTACGGGAAGGTGAGCAGGCCCGCGACCGGGTGCTGGATGCGCTTCACGCCGTATGCGCACTCCGCGACCGGATGGTCCGCCCACAGGCGGCGGAAGTCCTCGCTCCTGAGGGAGAGTTCGCCGACCAGCGAGGTGAGTCCGGGGTCGTCGGCGTGCCGGCCGGCCAGCACCCGCAGGTGGGCGACGCACTGCGCGGCGACCGCGTGCCACTCGGGGTAGAAGCGCTCGCGGTGGGGTCGAGGAAGACGTGCCGGGGGATGTTGCGCTCCTCGGGGGACGTCTGCGTGTAGTGGAACACCGCGTCGGCGAGCGCGTTCCACGCCAGGATGTCCATCCGGTGGTTCATGACGAACGCCGGGGAGTGGTCCATGCCGTCGAGCAGGACCTGCACACCGGGACGGACCCGGGGCGCGGGTGCGGCCGCGCGGCCACGCTGCCTGCGGGGGCGGGCCACCGCGTGCAGATGGGCGCGCTCGGTCTCGTCCAGGCGCAGCACGCGCGCGATGGCGTCCAGGACGGCGTCGCTGACGCTCGGACCCCGGCCCTGTTCGACGCGGATGTAGTAGTCGACGCTCACTCCGGCGAGCTGTGCCACCTCCTCGCGGCGCAGGCCCGGGACGCGGCGCCGCCCGTGCGAGGGCAGGCCGACCTCCTCGGGCCGGATGCGGGCACGGCGCGAGCGCAGGAAGTCTCCGAGGTCCCCGTCCATGGGTTCGATCCTAGGGCCTGCCCGGGCGAGCGGGCCGGTCCCAGCCTGGTTCTGCCAGACCCAGGAAAAGCGCGTCCCTGGGTAGCCGCGGGGCGGGCGGCCAGTGTGGTGCGTGCCGCCGGGGAGACGCCCCGGCCGAGCTGCCGAGGAGCACCCCATGCCGTACGAGAACCTGGCCGGCCGCACCGCCGTCGTCACCGGTGCCGCCAGTGGCATCGGCGAGGCCACCGCCGTCCTGCTCGCCGCGCACGGAGCCCGCGTCGCGCTGGTCGCCCGGCGCGGGGAGCGGCTGGACGCGCTCGCCGAGAAGATCCGCGCCGACGGGGGCGAGGCCCTCGCCGTGGTCGCCGACGTCACCGACCAGGCGTCGGTGGACGCGGCCGCCGCCCGCATCCGGGACGCCTACGGCCGGGTCGACCTGGTCGTCAACAACGCCGGCGTCATGCTGGCCCACCCCGTCGCCGACGGCCGGGCCGACGAGTGGCAGCGGATGCTCGACACCAACGTCACCGGCGTCCTGCGGGTGATCCGCGCCTTCACCGCCGACCTGATCGACACGGCCGCCGAGGGCGGCACGGCCGACCTGGTCAACGTGTCGTCCGTCGCCGCGCACCTGGTGTTCCCCGACTACGCGGTGTACGGCGCCACCAAGGCCGCCGTCACCTACCTCTCGCAGGCTCTGCGCACCGAGTTCGGGCCGCGGGACGTCCGGGTCACCAACATCGAGCCGGGGCTCACCGAGACCGAACTCCTCACGCACGTCGACGCCGGGCCGGCCGGCATGGTGCGGGACATGCTCGAGTCCATCGGCGGCCTGTCGGCGCAGGAGCTGGCCGATGTCGTCGCCTACACCACCAGCCGGCCCCGGCACGTCAACCTGCGCCAGGTCATGGTGCTGCCGACCCGGCAGGCCTGAGCCGGCCCGGCCGGTGGTCAGCCCTCCCAGTCGCCGCCGCGGGCGGACTTGGGCCGCCGGCCGAACAGGGCCGGATTGATCCGGGCCGCCTGGACGACGTTGATGCCGACGATGCCCATCCAGGTCACGATGAGGCCCGGCAGGTTCGCCACGCCCGCGCCGATCGCGGACAGCGGGACCGCCAGCACCAGCGAGACGATCCCGAAGCCGAAGCGCTCGCCCCAGGAGTCGGTGGCCCCGGCCGAGCGGCCGTCGCGGGCCGACACCATCTGCTGCTCGGCGTACTGCCGGCGCACCCGGCGCTCGACCGCGCCGTCGATGCGCTGGTCGACCTTCTCCAGGAACGAGTCCACGAGTGCGGACTCGTACTCCTCGCCCAGTTCCCTGCGGGCCTGCAGAGTGGCGTTGAGTTCCTTCTTCAGCTCGGTGTCCCGCGCGTCCATGGTGGTCTCCCGTCCCGTCATTGAGTCCACGGTAGGCAGCGGACACGGCGCGGGCACTGGGGTTAGCCCCCCTGTTGATACGGGGGCCCGCCGACCGTCCGCACGGATCGGCCCGCCAGGCCGTGCTGCTTCACGTGGGGGTCCTTCTGCCGTCGCGGCAGTTCGTCCTGGAGCCGGGTGCGCACCACCGGGTCGACCGCGCCGCCGAACGGCTCGTCCATGAGCGGCACGGGCGGGCCGGTGGCGAGGGCGCGGACTGCTGTCGTGCCGTCGGGGAAGCGCTTGTGGACCGCGCCGAACTGGATCATGAGTTGTCCCTTGCCCGACTGTATGACCTCATGCAGAGTTCTCGGTGTGTGAATAGCTTGTCGACGGGGTGGTGTTGATCTGAGGTGACGGATGACCGTTGAGCAAGATCGAACGTCCGGATCTCGGGGAGTTTGGGGTTATATGTCATCTCGGACCGTGGACGCTCCGGAGACCGTGGCCGACGGAGGACCCGCCCCCGTCGTCCTGGACGGCCTCGGCCTCGGCGTCGCGGACGTCGTGCGGCTGGCCGACGGGGCCGCCCGGCCGGCCCCCGCACCCGACGCGGTGAAGCGGATGACGGACAGCTGGGACGCCGCCCGGCAGATCGCCGCGACCGGCCGCGTCTACGGCCGGTCCACCGGCGTGGGCGCCAACCGGAACGAGGACGTGCCCACCGAGGCGGCCGCCGGACACGGCCTCCGGCTGCTGCGCAGCCACGCCGGCGCCATCGGCGAGGAGCTGCCCGCCCGGCAGGTACGGGCCATGCTCGCCGTACGCGCCAACCAACTCCTCGCCGGCGGCGCCGGACTGCGGCCGACCGTCGTCAACGCCCTCTGCGAGGCGCTGGAGAGCGGCGCCCACCCCGTCGTCAACGAGTTCGGCTCCGTCGGCACCGGGGACCTCGCCGCCCTCGCGCAGCTCGGCCTCGCCCTGGTCGGCGAACACCCGTGGCGCGGAACCGGTGCCCCGCAGCCCCAGCCCCTCGACAACAACGACGCCCTCGCGCTCATCAGCAGCAACGCCCTCACCCTCGGCCAGTCCGCCCTCGCCCTGCACGAACTGCGCGGCCTCATCGCCGCCACCCAGGTCGTCGCCGCCCTCTCCCTCCTCGCCGTCGACGCTCCCACGAGGCGTACGCCGCCCCCCGTCCACCTGGCCCGGCCGCACCGCGGCTCCGCCGAGGTCGCCCGCCGCATGCGGCGGCTGATCGGCGCCGACGAACGGCCCACCCCGCCCCTCGGACGGATCCAGGACCCCTACGGCTTCCGCTGCCTGCCCCAGATCCACGGCCCCGCCCACGACGCCGCCGACGCCCTCGAGGAGGTGCTCACCATCGAGATCAACGCCGCCGCCGAGAACCCCCTCATCTCCGCCCAGGACCTCACCGCCTACCACCATGGCGGCTTCTACCAGGCCCAACTGGCCCTCGCCCTTGACCACTTCCGGCTCGCGGTGACCCAGGTGGCGCGGCTGTCCACCTCCCGGCTGTCCACGCTGAACGAGCCCGCCTACACCCGGCTGCGCCCCTTCCTCGCCGACCTCGAGCCCGCCTCCTCCGGCGTGATGATCCTCGAGTACGCCGCCGGAGCCGCCCTCGGTGACCTGCGGGCCTTCTCCGCCCCCGCCTCCCTCGGCCACGCTGTACTCTCCCGGGGCGTCGAGGAGCAGGCCAGTTTCGCCTCGCTCGCCGCCCGGCAGACACTGCGGGTCTGCGGCGCGTACCGTCTCGTCGTCGGCTGTGAACTCGTCGCCGCCGTAAGGGCGCTGCACCAGCGCGACCTCAGGCCCGAGCCCGGGCTACCGGTGGCCCGGGCACTGGAGCTGGCCGAGTCGGTGCTCGACGAGGACCAGGCCGACCGGCCGCTCACGGACGACGTGACGGCGGCGGCCCGGCTGCTGGACCGGTTCACGGACATCTGGAGGGGGAGCGAGGCATGAGGGCGGACAGGGACACGGGTACGGACGTGGGTGCGGAGACGGGCGCGGAGACGGGCGCGGAAGTCGGCGCGGGGCCCGGAACCGGGGGGTCCGCCGACAGCCCCGCCAACCGGCTCCAGGCACTCTTCGAGGGGCACCGGCTGACACCCACCCAGCGGCGCATCGCGCACAGCATGGTGCGCCGCGCCGCCGACGTCCCGTTCCTGTCCAGCGTCGAGCTGGCCGAACTGGCCGGGGTCAGTCAGCCCTCCGTCACCCGCTTCGCGGTCGCCCTCGGCTTCGACGGCTACCCGGCCCTGCGCCGGCACCTGCGCGAGGTCGCGCCCGCCGAACAGAACGCGGACTCGGCGTCGTACAACGAGTACCAGCAGGCCGTCGAGGCCGAGATCGAGAACCTCCGCCACCTTGCCGAGGTGCTCGCCGATCCGCGGCCGGTGCGCAAGGCGGGACGGCTGCTCGCGGCTTCCCGGCCGCTGCCGGTGCTCGGGCTGCGGGCCGCCGCCTCCCAGGCGTACGGCTTCGCCTACTTCGCCGCCAAGGTCCACCCGGACGTGCGGCTGCTGCACGAGGGCGGCACGATGATCCACGACCGGATCGACGCGGCCGTCCGCGCCGGCGCCTCCGCCCTGCTGTGCTTCGCGCTGCCCCGCCATCCGCGCGAGGTCGTCGACACCCTCGCCTACGCCAAGGAGGCCGGGCTGACCGTCGTGACGGTCGCCGACTCCGCGTTCGCGCCGGTCGCCAAGGTCTCCGACCTGCTGCTGCCGGCCGCCGTCGGCACCGGCCTCGCCTTCGACACCGCGTGCGCGCCGATGCTGCTCGGCCGGGTGCTGCTGGAGGCCATGTGCGACGACCTGCCCGACGCGCAGGCCCGGCTGGAGGAGTTCGACGCGAAGGCGGCGGCGCGGGGGCTGTTCGTGGAGTGAGCGCAGGTTTTCGGGGCTTCTCGCGCCGTTCTCATTGCCGTCTCACGTTCGCTCGCTAATCTGCTCGATCGGAAAAGGATGCGAGTCATCCAGGCGACGAGGAGGCGGAACGTGGCACGCGGAGGTCAGGGACTGGCTCGGGTGGCCGTCGTCGTACGGGCCGGAGCCGCGCCGTTGTGGTGGTGCGGAGTGTTCGCGGCCGGTGTCGGCGTACTGCCGTCCGGGATCACGGGACGGCGGATCGGGGTGATGGCGGGGGCCGCGCTGTTCATCGTGGCGGCGGCCGTGGTGACACTCGTGCGGCGCAAGCGGTACACCGCGCTCGCCCGTGCCGCCGTCCGCGCGAGCAAGCACGATGTGCTCCAGGACCGCGGACTGGCGGTGCGCAACTGGCGTCGTGGTCACCGCTGGTGGCTGCTTCTCGCCTTCGCCGCCGCGCTGGGCAGCGCGTTCGCGGTGCCGGCCGCGGCCGGTCTGCTGCTCGCCGGGTGCGGTACGGGGCTGCGGCTGAAGGCAGCCTGGCTCGGGCGGCTGGAACGGGCCGAGGACGCGCTGCTGTGGGTGCGCGTCGACTGGCTCGCCGGGAACGGCGGCCGTCCGGCCGGCAAGGCGGTCAAGTCGTACCGCAGCACCGGCATCGCGGCGGGCGACGCGGCTCCGGGTGGAGCGCGCCGCCGCACCGCGGCACTCGTGTAGCTCGCGGCCGGTGCAGGCCTGGTAGGCGTGTCATGCCTGGCAGGCCTGTTGGGCCGGGGTCGCGTGGATCTGCGGGAGGGCCTGGTGGGTCAGACCTCCAGGTCCTCCTCGATCCGCTTCAACTGGTGGCGGGCCATCGCCAGGTTGGCCCGCTTGCCGTCCAGGACCAGGTAGAGGAAGAGACCGTTGCCGCCGCGCCCGCTGATCAGGCGGATCAGGTGGTACTGATCGGACAGCGTGATCAGGATGTCCTCGATCTGGGCCTTCAGCCCGAGGTGCTCCATGGTGCGCATCTTGGAGCGCACCACGTCGGTGTTGCCCGCGGCGGCGACGTTCAGGTCGAACGTCTTGCCGCCGCCGAGCGTGCCCAGCGCCATGCCGCTGGTGTAGTCGACGAGCGCGACGCCGGTGGCGCCCTCGATGGAGGCGAGAGCTTCTTTGAGCGCGGTTTCGGTGTTGGCCATGACTGGTCCTCGTTTCCCTTCAGCTTTCGGTGGTGGTACGGGGTTCGGTGCCGGTAGGCGGTTCGGTGGCGGTACGCGGTTCGGTGGTCGTGAGGCGCGGGGTGCGCGCGCTCCTGGTCCGGGCGGCGGTCGTCCTGGTGGGGGCCGGGGCAGCGGCAGGAGGCGGGACAGCGGCCGGGGCACGCGCCCGCTCTGCGGCGTCGACGAGTTCGCCGACGCGGGTGCCGCACCGGCGGCTCTCCAGGTGCAGCCGGCCGACGTTGACGCGGTCCTGCGCGAGCACGGTCAGCACGGCGCTCTCCCCGGCCGCGTACGTCGCGACGTAGCCGTGGACGCCGCGCACGAGCAGCTCGCGGAAGGCTCCCCGGCCGGTGGTGTCCGCCAGCCGCACGGCGACGGCCAGCGAGGTCGCGGTGAGCGCGGCCATCCCCTCCGCCTCCACGCCGGGCGTGTCGTGGGCGAGGACGAGGCCGTCCACGCCGGCCACGAGCGCCCCGGTCAGCTGGGGCACCCGTGCCCGCAGCCGCCGCAGCTCGGCGAGTATCTCGGGTTGCGCGGCCATCAGCCGGCTCCTCTCGGCGCGCGGTCGCTGCCGTTCAAAGGGCCTCCAGCGCATCCCTGAGCCTCTTCAGCAAGGTGATGTCGGGGTCGTTGACCTGGGGCAGGGCGAGAGCGGGCGGCGGCTGCGCGACCGGCGGCGGGAACCGGGCGGTCACCAGCCCCGCCGCCGCCAGCCGCCGCACGTCCACCAGCGTGGGGAACGCCGGTCGGCCCAGCTCCCGGGCGATCTCCGGCGCCGTGCGGACACCGTCCACCAGCGCCAGTACCGCGCGCTGCCGGGACGGCGGCAGCGGGTCGGCGGCCGGGTCGGCCCGCAGCAGCGGCGCGCTGTCGGGCAGCGGATCGGGCCACAACCGGTCCAGCAGCTCGCGCCGGCGCAGCGTCTCCCGCTCCACCGCGTCGACCGGGACCGGCCGCAGCGCGCCGAACCAGTGACCGGCGCCGTACCGGAAGCGGCCCGGAGTGCTGCTCGGCGCCAGCGCGAAGTACGCGGCGTCGTACAGCGCCCCCAGATGGCACACCTCCAGGGCGCCCCGCCCGATCCGGCCGGTGTCGAGCAGCAGCCGGGCGGCGCCGCGCTCCTCGCCGGACCGCTCCACCGCCTCCCACCAGACTCCGGGCTCCAGCGTGCCGTGGGTCAGGAGGAGCACGTCGAGGCCCGGGGCGAAGGGGCTCTCGGCGTGCACCACCCGGCCTTCGACCAGGTAGAGCGCCCCGCGCTCGCGCTCCAGGACGCCGGTGGCCCGCTCGGCGGCGAGCCGGGTCAGCATCGGCGAGACCGCGCCGCCCGCGCGCTCCCGGCCCCCGGTCCGGTCCCGCACCGGCAGCCGGGGCGGCGGGGTGGTGTCCACGACGATCACCCCAGCACCAGCCGTCCGGCCATCTCGCCCAGCCGGATCCGGGCCAGCGCGAGATTGCCGTCCGACCGGGCCAGCCACACGTGCAGGAACACGCTGCTGTCGAAGGACGTGGGCACGAACCGCAGCACGTGATAGCTGTCCCGGTTGCTGATGATCAGATCCTCGACCGGGGGATCGGCGCCCTCGCCGCCGTCGTCGGGCGTGAACGCCCGCTGCTCCGCCGTGAGCCGCGCGACCTCCGCGGTCTCGGCCGCCGCGGCCTCGTGGTCACCGCCCGGGAACTCCCCGACACTGCCGAGGGCCAGCCCGCTGGTCCAGTCGACCAGCGCCGCTCCCCGGGCTCCGGGCAGCCGCATGGCCTCCAGTAGACACTCGTCGATTCCGGGCACCGTTGGCTCCCCTCCTGCCTGCGGTTCGGCTGAGTGAGGAAGAAGCTACGCAACGTGTGCGCGATCGGTGAGTCTTCTGGCATTTTCCAGCGGAACATGCGCGGCGGTGACTAGGGTGGGTCAACTGACCTCATTCAGGCTCCAGTTCGTCCCGGCTCAGCCCAGTTCAACACCGTGTCGTACGGCGCGCGTCAAGGGCGCGCGGGGGTGAAGGCGGACGAGAGGGTTGTGCGGGGCTGTTTCGCGCGCCCCCGGAGTCCCGCTGTGCGCCCGGGTCCGGCCGCCATGGATGGGCCCTGCGGGTGGGGCCTCCCGCCGGTGCGTCCCCAGCGTTCACTCGCACCTGGGGTGCGTGCGAGGCGCATCAAGGCGCATCCGAGGTGCCTGAGGCGCATCCGAGGTGCCTGAGGCGCACCCGAGGTGCCTGAGGTGCACCCGAGGCGCCTGAGGCGCGTTGGAGGCGCCCTTCTGCCCCCGCCGCCCCTCCCTCACCTCCTCCTGGCCGCCTCTCGACCCTTCGGTGTATTGACTAGCCATATTCAGCCAGTCAGGATGTGAATAACCACTGCAACAATCCGTCGGGATCGCCCACCCTCCAGGAGGCAGACCATGTCAGGACCCCGCCCCGTCCGAGCGCCGCGCGGTACGGAACTGAGTGCCCTGGGATGGCAGCAGGAAGCCGCCCTGCGGATGCTGCAGAACAACCTCGACCCCGAGGTCGCCGAGCACCCCGACAAGCTCGTCGTCTACGGCGGCACCGGCAAGGCGGCCCGCGACTGGCGCTCCTTCGACGCGATGGTGCGCACCCTGCGGACGCTCAAGCAGGACGAGACGATGCTCGTCCAGTCCGGCCGCCCGGTCGGCGTCATGCAGACCCACGAATGGGCCCCGCGTGTCCTGATCGCCAACTCCAACCTCGTCGGCGACTGGGCCAACTGGGAGGAGTTCCGCCGCCTGGAACAGCTCGGACTGACCATGTACGGCCAGATGACCGCCGGTTCCTGGATCTACATCGGCACCCAGGGCATCCTCCAGGGCACCTACGAGACCTTCGCCGCCGTCGCCGCGAAGCAGTTCGGCGGCACCCTCGCCGGGACCATCACGCTGACGGCCGGCCTCGGCGGCATGGGCGGCGCCCAGCCCCTCGCGGTGACCATGAACGACGGCGTGGCGATCTGCGTCGACTGCGACCCGCGCGCCATCGACCGCCGCATCGAACACCGCTACCTGGACGTGCGGGCCGACAGCCTGGAGCACGCCCTCCAGCTCGCCGTCGAGGCCCGCGACCAGCGCAAGCCCCTCTCCATCGGCGTCCTCGGCAACGCCGCGGACCTGGTCCCGCAGCTCCTCGCGATGAGCGCGCCCATCGACATCGTCACCGACCAGACCTCGGCCCACGACCCGCTGGCCTACCTGCCCACCGGGATCGCGTTCGAGGACATGGCCGACGCCGCGGCGAAGGACCCGGCCGGCTTCACCACCCGGGCCCGCGAGTCGATGGCCCGGCACGTCGAGGCGATGGTCGGCTTCCTGGACGCCGGGGCCGAGGTCTTCGACTACGGCAACTCCATCCGCGGCGAGGCCCGACTCGCGGGCTACGAGCGGGCGTTCGCCTTCCCCGGCTTCGTCCCCGCCTACATCCGCCCGCTGTTCTGCGAGGGCAAGGGCCCCTTCCGCTGGGCCGCCCTGTCCGGGGACCCCGCCGACATCGCCAGGACCGACAAGGCGATGCTCGACCTCTTCCCGGAGAACGAGTCCCTCGCCCGCTGGATCAAGCTGGCCGGTGCGCGCGTCCACTTCCAGGGCCTGCCCGCCCGCATCTGCTGGCTCGGCTACGGCGAGCGCGACAAGGCCGGCGAGCGGTTCAACGACATGGTGGCGAGCGGCGAGCTGGCCGCACCGCTGGTCATCGGGCGGGACCACCTCGACTCCGGTTCCGTCGCCTCGCCCTACCGCGAGACGGAGGCCATGCTCGACGGCTCCGACGCGATCGCCGACTGGCCGCTGCTGAACGCCATGGTCAACGTGGCCTCGGGCGCCTCCTGGGTGTCGATCCACCACGGCGGCGGCGTCGGCATGGGGCGCTCCATCCACGCCGGCCAGGTGACGGTGGCCGACGGCACGAAGCTGGCCGGCGAGAAGATCCGCCGCGTGCTGACCAACGACCCCGGCATGGGCGTCATCCGGCACGTCGACGCCGGCTACGACATCGCGGAGTCGGTCGCCGACGAGCGGGGCGTGCGGGTGCCGCTGCGCGAGGGTGACGACGCGTGACCCGTCCGGGAGCAGAAGCGGGCGGCAGCCGTCCGGCGGAGACCGGGACCACGGCCGGGGCCGGGACCAGGACCGCGATCTCACCGCCCGGTGCGGGCGCGGGTGCGGATGTGGGCGCGGGCGCGGGCGCCGGTCCGGCCGGTGTGTCCTTCCAGCAGATGTGGCGCGACCTGCGCCCCGTCGGACGGCACCCCGACTCCGGTGGCTACCGCCGTTACGCCTGGACGGCCGCCGACGCCGACTGCCGGGCCTGGTTCAAGGACCAGGCCGAGGCGCGCGGGCTGGCCTACGAGGTCGACCGCAACGGCAACCAGTGGGCCTGGCTCGGCGACCCCGCCGCCGGGGACGCCGTCGTCACCGGGTCGCATCTCGACTCGGTGCCCGACGGGGGTGCCTTCGACGGGCCCCTCGGCGTCGTGTCGTCCTTCGCCGCGCTCGACGAACTGCGCCGCAGGGGAGCGCGGTTCGCCAGGCCCCTCGCCCTCGTCAACTTCGGCGACGAGGAGGGCGCCCGCTTCGGGCTCGCCTGTGTCGGCTCCCGGCTCACCGCCGGGCACCTCACGGTCGAGCAGGCCCACCGGCTGACCGACGGCGACGGCATCACCCTGCCGCGAGCCATGGAGGCCGCCGGGTACGACCCCGACGCCATCGGCCCGGACCCGGAACGACTCGGCCGGATCGGCGCCTTCGTCGAACTGCACGTCGAACAGGGCCGAGCCCTCGACCTCAGCGGCGACCGGGTCGGCATCGCCAGCGCCATCTGGCCGCACGGCCGCTGGCGGTTCGACTTCCGGGGCGAGGCCAACCACGCCGGCACCACCCGGCTGGTGGACCGGCGCGACCCGATGCTGCCGTACGCCGAGACCGTGCTCGCCGCCCGACGCGAGGCCCGACTCGCCGGTGCCGTCGCCACCTTCGGCAAGATCTCCGTCGAGCCCAACGGCGTCAACGCCGTCCCGTCCCTGGTGCGCGGCTGGCTCGACTCCCGCGCCGCCGACCAGCAGAGCCTCGACCAGGTGGTCGGCGGCGTCGAGAAGGCGGCCCGCGAGTACGCGACGGCACACGGCGTCGACCTGGACGTCGTCCGCGAGTCCTTCACGCCCGTCGTCGAGTTCGACCACGCCCTGCGCGACGAACTCGCCCGCCTCCTGGGCAAGGACACCGGCCGCAACGACGCCGGCCTCAAGGTCCCCGTCCTCGGCACGGGCGCCGGACACGACGCCGGAATCCTCTCCGGGAGCATCCCGACCGCCATGCTGTTCGTGCGCAACCCCACGGGCGTCTCGCACTCCCCGGCCGAGTACGCGGCCGAGGACGACTGCGTCGCCGGGGTGCTCGCACTCGCCGACGTACTGGAAGGGCTGGCCTGCACGTGACCCCCACGCAGCGGACACGGACGTACTGGCTGGAACACGCCTGGCTCGGCACCCACGTCGAGCCGGGCGTCGCCCTGGACGTCGTGGACGGCCGGATCACCGCCGTCCGCACGGGTGCCGACGCCCCGCCGCCCGGCGCCGAGATCCTGCGCGGGCTGACCCTTCCGGGCCTGGCGAACGCCCACAGCCACGCCTTCCACCGCGCCCTGCGCGGCACCGTGCAGGTCGGCTCGGGCACCTTCTGGACCTGGCGCGAGGTCATGTACTCCGTGGCCGACCGGCTCACCCCGGAGACCTACCACCAGCTGGCCCGCGCGGTGTACGCCGAGATGGCCCTGGCCGGCATCACGGCCGTCGGCGAGTTCCACTACGTGCACCACGCGCCCGGCGGCACCCCCTACGCCGACCCCAACGCGATGGGCGAGGCCCTGATAGAGGCCGCCGCCGAAGCCGGTATCCGCATCACCCTCCTCGACACCGCCTACCTCTCCTCCGGCTTCGGACAAGCCCCCAACGCCCACCAGCTCCGCTTCTCCGACGGCGACGCGGACGCCTGGGCCGAACGCTGTTCACTTCTCAAGGAACGGGATCACGCACGGATCGGGGCCGCGATCCACTCCGTGCGGGCCGTGCCCGCCGCCCAGTTGGCGACCGTGTCCCGCTGGGCCGAGGAGCGCGGGGCGCCGCTGCACGTCCACCTGTCCGAGCAGACCGCCGAGAACAAGGCCTGCCGCGAGGCCCACGGCCGCACCCCGACCCAGCTGCTCGCCGAGCACGGTGTCCTCGGCGCGCGCACCACGGGCGTCCACAACACCCACCTCACCGACGAGGACATCGCCCTCCTCGGCCGCTCCCGCACCGGCACCTGCATGTGCCCGACGACGGAACGGGACCTCGCCGACGGCATCGGCCCGGCCGTCGCCCTGCAGCAGGCCGGCTCCCCGCTCTCCCTCGGCTCCGACAGCCACGCCGTGATCGACCTGCTCGAAGAGGCCCGCGCGATGGAGCTGAACGAGCGGCTGCGCAGCCGGACCCGGGGGCACTGGACGGCCGCCGCCCTGCTGCGGGCCGCCTCCGCCGACGGTCACGCCGCCCTCGGCCGGGACGACGCGGGCACCCTGGAGACCGGCACGGCCGCCGACTTCACGACGATCGCGCTCGACTCGGTCAGGACAGCGGGCCCACTGCCCTCACTGGGCGCCGAGACGGCCGTATTCGCGGCGACCGCGGCCGACGTACGGCATACGGTCGTCGCCGGGCGGCACGTCGTACGGGACGGGGCGCACACGCTCGTACCGGACGTGCCGCAGGCCCTCGCGCGGGCCGTCGAAGCCCTGCGCTCCTCCTGACACCACCCACCGACGCCCACGCCCACGAGGACACGATGAGCAGCACCGTCATCACCAACATCGCCACGCTGGTCACCAACGACCCCTCCCTCGGCGACAGCTCCCCCCTCGGTCTGATCCAGGACGCGGCCGTCGTCATCGACGGCGACCGCGTCGCGTGGACCGGTGAATCAAGCAAAGCACCCGCCACTGACAACCGGGTCGACGCCGGTGGCCGGGCGGTGCTCCCCGGCTTCGTCGACTCCCACTCGCACCTCGTCTTCGCGGGCGACCGCACCCAGGAGTTCAACGCCCGCATGTCGGGGCGGTCCTACACCGCGGGCGGCATCCGTACGACGGTCGCGGCGACCCGCGCGGCGAGCGACGACGACCTCGAACGCAACCTCGTCCGCTACCTCGCCGAGGCCCTGCGCCAGGGCACGACCACCTTCGAGACGAAGTCCGGCTACGGCCTGACGGTCGCCGACGAGGCCCGCGCCCTGCGCATCGCAGCCGCCCACACCGACGAGGTGACCTACCTCGGCGCCCACATCGTGGCCCCGGACTTCGCCGGCGACCCGGCCGGCTACGTCGCCCTCGTCACCGGCGAGATGCTCGACGCCTGCGCCCCGCACGCCCGCTGGATCGACGTCTTCTGCGAGCAGGGCGCCTTCGACGGCGACCAGGCCCGCGCGATCCTCACCGCCGGAAAGGCCAAGGGCCTGCACCCCCGCATCCACGCCAACCAGCTCTCCCACGGCCCCGGCGTACAGCTGGCCGTCGAACTGGACGCGGCCAGCGCGGACCACTGCACCCACCTCACCGACGCCGACGTGGACGCCCTCGCGAACAGCGCGACGGTCGCCACGCTCCTGCCCGGCGCGGAGTTCTCCACCCGGGCCGCGTGGCCGGACGCCCGCCGCCTGCTGGACGCCGGCGTCACCGTGGCCCTGTCCACGGACTGCAACCCGGGCTCGTCCTTCACGTCGTCCGTGCCGTTCTGCGTCGCGCTCGCCGTCCGGGACATGGGGATGACGCCCGACGAGGCGGTCTGGTCGGCCACGGCGGGCGGCGCGGCGGCCCTGCGCCGTACGGACGTGGGCCGCGTGACCCCCGGCGCCCACGCCGACCTGACCGTCCTGGACGCCCCGAGCCACGTCCACCTGGCCTACCGGCCGGGCGTACCGCTCGTCTCGGAGGTGTGGCGGCGGGGCGTACGGGTGGTCTGAGGGGGCTCGCTCGCGGCCGCCCGCCTCCGGTCCGCCACCGACCGCCCCCACGCCGTACCCACGAGCACCAGCACCGCGCCCACCAGACCCAGCCATCCCGGCCGTCCCCGGCGAGTGCGATGCCCACGGCCGCCGCCCACACCGGTTCGGTGCCCAGCAGCAGGCTGACCCGGGACGGCGACGTACGCCGGACGGCCCACATCTGCACGAAGAAGGCGAACAGCGTGCAGAACACGGAGAGGTAGACCAGCCAGGCCCAGTCCCCGGCGCCGAAGTCCGCCGCGGCGGCCCACGGTGACGCCCCCGTCCCCGGCATGGTGACCAGCACGGTGAACACGGCGACGGCACCGCCCAGTTGGACGGTGGTCAGGGACAACGCGTCCGCCCCGCGCACGGACTCCATCCGCGCCATGGCCAGCACGTGCACGGTACGGGCGGCCGCCGCCCCCAGCATCAGCAGATCGCCCCCCGACGGAGCGGTGAACCCGGCACCCTGCGTCAGCAGCGCCACGCCCGCCACCGACAGGCCCGCCGCCGCCAGGAACGCCCCGGGCAGCCGCACCCCGCGCGCCCAACTCTCGGCGAGCGGTGTGAACACCATGGTCAGGCTGATGATCAGGCCCGCGTTGGTCGCCGAGGTGTGCACCACCCCGTAGGTCTCCAGCAGGAAGATCCCGGCGAGGATCAGCCCGAGCAGTCCCGCGCCCCGCCACTGTGCGCCGCTCAGCGCCCGCAGCCGACGCCACCCGACGGCCACCAGCACCGGAAGCACCACGCCGAACCGCAGCACGAGCACCGCCAGCACGGTGTCCGCGGTGGTCACGCCCTTCGCGGCGAGATAGCTGGACCCCCACACGGCGGCGACCAACAGCACGGGGAGGTCGGCGAACCGGCCGAGGCGGGAGACGGGAGCGGGCATCGGTGTGGGTCCTCACGGCGGTCGACGGCCCCACTGCCGGCCAGAGGGCGGCCACAGCGTAAGGGGGGACGGCGGTCCAGGTCAGCGCCTTGTCTCACGATGAGGACAGCAACCTGACCGTCACACGCCCCGGCCCGTCAACATCGCCGTGGGCGCCGCCCGTCCAGCGGCGCGAGGGTCGGCCCGTCGCGGCCGTCCACCGAGGAGCACTGCCGGATCCGGAGCCCGGTCCCGAGTGGCGGGCCTGCCTCCGGCCCGGTGGCAAGGCCGTACCCAGGTGGCAAGGCCGTGCCCGGGTGGCGGCATCCAACCGCTCACCCGGGCACGGACCGCACTGGTCTCCGGGACTCCCCGGCCTCCGTCGTCGGGGGAGGCGCGCTCACTCCTCCAGCGTCAGGCCCTTGCGCAGCCGTACCAGCGTGCGCGACAGCAGCCGCGAGACGTGCATCTGCGAGATGCCGAGTTCCTCGCCGATCTCCGACTGGGTCATCCCGGCGACGAAGCGCAGCGAGAGGATCTTCCGGTCGCGGGGCGGGAGTCCGGCGATCATCGGCTTCAACGACTCGACGTACTCGATGCCTTCGAGTCCGTGGTCCTCGTAGCCGATGCGGTCGGCGAGGGCGCCCTCCGCGTCGTCCTCCTCCGGCTGGGCGTCCAGCGAGGCGGCGGTGTACGCGTTCGAGGCGGCCATGCCCTCGACGACCTCCTCGTTGGAGAGGCCGAGGCGCTCCGCCAGCTCGGCCACGGTGGGGGCGCGGTCGAGCTGCTGCGCCAGTTCGTCGCCGGCCTTGGCCAGGTCGAGGCGCAGCTCCTGGAGCCGGCGCGGGACGCGCACGGACCAGGACGTGTCACGGAAGAAACGCTTGATCTCGCCCACGATGGTTGGCATCGCGAAGGTGGGGAACTCCACACCACGACTGAGTTCGAAGCGGTCGATCGCTTTGATCAGGCCGATCGTGCCGACCTGGATGATGTCCTCCATGGGCTCGCTGCGGGAGCGAAAACGGGAGGCCGCGAACTTGACCAGCGCGAGGTTCAGTTCGACGAGCGTGTTGCGTACGTACGAGTACTCGTACGTGCCTTCCTCCAGCGAGTCCAGTCGCTGGAAGAGGGTCTTGGACAGGGCCCGCGCGTCGACGGGTCCGACCTCGTCGTACGGGGGGATCTCCGGGAGTCCGGCGAGGGCGTCACGGGGACCGCCACTCTGCTCGATGGGATTCAGCTGTTCCGGAGGGGGTGTCGACGTCGCCCTGTGGGTATGCGGAGCGTCGAGCCGGGATGACATGAGTCCTCCATCGTTCTCGGCATATGGCTGCCGAAGCCAGTGCGTGCACTACGGTGTGCGGCGCCTCCAAAGCCGGCCATGTTGGGTGTGTCCCTCTAGCCCTACCCGCTTTACTCAACCGATCGCAAGTGCGGTTTGTTATGGTATGTCCGTTTGTGTGCGATTGTTCGGCTGTTGGAGTGCGTATCAAGGGCGTAGTGTTCGGGGGCGTCAGCTAGGACTCACGACCTCGGGAGAGACACGGCATGGACCGCGGGACGGTCGGCAGCGCACAGTCTGGCCGGCTCATGGTGGAAGTGCGGGAAGAGGGCTCGAGCGCCGTCGTGACCCCGGCCGGTGAGCTGGACCACCACACGGCCGATCTGTTGCGCGAGCCACTCGACGAGTGCCTCGCCAAGGGGTTGAGCCGACTCGTCGTGGACTGCTCACGGCTGGAGTTCTGCGACTCCACGGGGCTCAACGTCCTGCTCGGCGCCCGCCTGAAGGCGGAGGCCGTGGGTGGCGGGGTGCACCTGGCGGGCATGCTGCCCGTCGTGGCCAGGGTGTTCGAGATCACCGGAGCGGACGCCGTCTTCACCGTGCACGACACGGTAGAGGCGGCCCTCGCGGACGGTGACGGCGACGGCTGACCCCGGGCCCCGCCCCGTCGGCCCCGTCCCGGCGGCCGGGCGCGACCGGCACTCCCGCGCGCCACGGCCCACCCGGGATGGACAGGGTGGTCACCTGTGGGCGAACGAGGGGTGTTCCGCCCGTTCCGTCGGGCAGGAGACACCTGAACATGTCGGCGGCACAGCACGAGGAGAGGGCGGCATGCGCAGACCGACCGTGCGGAGACCGCTGGACGTGTGTACTGGCTCCGGCACCCCCGAGGTGCCGCGCAGCCCCGGAATCCGCCATCGTGCGAACGATGAACCGAACGACGAACTGAACGTGGCCTTGAACTCTGCACTGGTGAAGCGGTGAGGTGAAGCGCTGATGAGCACCACCCGGCCTTACTCGCCGGGCGACCGCGGCCCGGAGCCCAGCGGCGCTTCCGGAGCGTCGGCGGGTCGTCAGGTCCGCAGACTGAGCTTCGACGACGCGAGCGGTGTCGTCCCCCTCGCCCGCGACTTCGCCCGTCAGGCGTTGTACGCCTGGGGCTGGCTGCCCGCCTCGGGCGCCGACCAACGGGCCGCCGCCGAGGACGTGCTACTCGTCGTCTCCGAGCTGGTCACCAACGCCTGCCTGCACGCCGAGGGCCCGGACCAGCTCCAGCTCAGCTGCGACAACAAGGTCATCCGCGTCGAGGTCTCCGACCGCGGCACCGGTCAGCCGGCCCCCCGCAACCCCCACCGCGCGGGCCGCCCCGGCGGCCACGGCATGTTCATCGTGCAACGCCTCTGCCTCGACTGGGGAGTCGTACGCACCCCGGACGTCGCGGGCAAAACGGTATGGGCGGAACTGGGCGCCCCGGCCTGAGCCGACCCTGACGCGACGGGGACGGTAGGCGGCGAAGGGCTGCCGCGTCACCGTGGCCCGCGTTCCGCCTGACCGGCGGGCACGGCCTGGGTCGACTCCGACGCGCCGGGGACGGCGGGTGGAGGGTTGCGGCGTCACCGTGGCCCGCGTTCCGCGTGACCGGCGGTCCCGCCTGGGCCGACTTCTACGCGACGAGGACGGTAGGCGGCGGAGGGTTGCCTCGTCACCGTGGCGGCGGCTGGTGTTCCGCGTGACCGGCTGTGTCCGGTCCGCTTCCGGGTGTGGGCCGGTGCAGGCTCGACCGGCTGTCCCGGTGCCGATCTGGGCAGTGGCCGGCGCCCCGACGGTGCCCGCTTCTCGGCTCAGCCTGCCTTGAGGACCCCAGTCGGCTCCCTGAGCCTTACCGCACTTCACCCAGCCGGCCGGCTCCGCTCACCGCATCTGCGCCGCCCTCATCACCTGCCGGCCGGCCCCGCTCCCCGCATCCGCGCCACCGCACCTGCCCGCCCCCACTACCCGCCGACCGGCCCCGCGCCTCGCATCGGCCTCACCGCACCCGCCTCGCCCCGCCGCCATCACCCACCGCACCTGCCC
>NZ_MPOH02000011.1:641655-695144 GCF_001896135.2 Streptomyces phaeoluteigriseus | reverse complement strand
CTCCGTACCCACCGCACCTGCCCCGCGCCCCGCATCGGCCCCACCGCACTCGCCCCGCCCTCATCACCCGCACGTCGGATCCTCACAACTCCGGGGTGCGGCTCCCCTTCCTTCCTCACGGTGCCGGGCGTACCTTGACGGCCCTATCTGATGCGCCGTCAGGAAAGCAGCGGTGCCGTCGACGACCTGTCAGGAAAGAGGGGACCGTGTCGTACCGGAAGCCAACCGCCGTGCTCGCGACTGCCGCGGCCCTGGCCGGACCGGCGGTGTGGATGGCCGCCCCCGTGGCCAGTGCCCAGGTCGTCGATGTCAACTACGCCTGCAAGACGCCCATCGGCGACAAGAGCGCCGTCTCGCCCATCGACATCAAGGGCGTCGAGAGCGGCGGCACCTACAAGATCACCATGTCCTGGCAGAAGGGCGTCTCCTCCAGCCCCGTCGAACTCGGCAAGGGCGCGATGAACCCGAGCGCCACCATCAAGCTCGGCGGCGCCGACAACGGCACCCTGAATGTCAGCGGCCCCGCCAACCAGGAGGCGATCCCGGCCGACACCCCCATCAAGATCAACGACCTGAGTGGCACGTACACCCCGAAGAAGACCGGCAAGGTCACCTTCACCGCCGGCGTGCTCACCATCAAGGCGCTCGGTACGACCACGACCTGCACCCCCACCAAGAGCCCCCCGCCGTCGCTCACGCTCGACGTGACGGCCGAGGGCGGCGGCGGACGACGACAGGCGGCGGAACGCAGAACGACAGCGGCAGCGCGGCGCCGGCGCCGGCGCCGCGCCGGCGGCGCGCTTCCGCGGACCGGCCCCGAGGACTCCGCGATCGCCCTCGCCACCCTCGGCGGCACCGCCCTCCTGGCGGGCGCGGCGGGCACCCTGTGGCTGACCCGGCGGAACCAGACGCGCTGACCTCACCCCCAGGAGCCGCCGATGCCGTACGCCGCCGCCTGTGCCCTGCTGCTGACCTTGCCCGTCCTGCCTGTCCTGCCCGTCCTGCCCGCCTCCGCCGACGCCGGGTGGTCCGCCGCGCCCGCCGGCCGGGGCAGGCCGTCCTTCTACGCGGAGGGCGTGCCCGGCGCGCTGCTCCGGGACACCCTCGCCGTCACCAACCGCGGCACCCGGCCGCTCACCGTCCGGCTGCGCGCCACCGGCCTGCCGATCGCGCTGGCCGGGACCGCCCTGCGCGTCCCCGCCCGTACCCGCGCCGAGGTGCCCTTCACGCTGAGGGTCCCCCCGGAAGCGGCCCCCGGCGACCGCCCCGCCACGATCGTCGTACGCGCCGCGGACGGCCGGGAGACGACGGTACGGCTGCTGCTGCGGATCGGCGGTCCCCGGCTGGCCGCGCTGACCGTCGAGCATGTGTCCCTACGCGCGGGCCGGATCACGTACGAGCTGGTCAACCGGGGCACGACGGTGCTCGTGCCGCGGCTCGCGGTGCGCGCCGACGGGGTCCTCGGCACGGTCCTCGACCGCGCCCCGCGCACCCTGCCCGTGCGCCTGCCGCCGGGCGGCCGGGTGAAGCTCGACGAGCCCTGGCCCGACCGCCCCGCCCTGGACGCGGTGACCGTCCGGCTGACGGTGACCGCGTCCGGCGGCGCGCGGGCCACGGGCACGGCGTCGGCCCGGTTCGTGCCCTGGCGTACGGCGGCCGGAACGACGGCCGGTGCGCTGCTGCTCGCGGTGACCCCCGTGGCCGTACGTCGGCGAAGGCGCCGTACGACGGCCGAGGCACGGCGTACGGAGGTGGAGCCGACGTGAGCGCCAAGGTGCGGATTCCGGCGCTGGCGGTGGTGCTGGCACTGCTGGTGCTGCCCTGGGCGGGGTCGGCCTCGGCGGCCGGGACGCCCGGCGTGAAGCTGTCCGAGTCGCAGGCGGGGACCGGTGGTTCGATCACCGTGACCGGCAGCGGATGGCGGCCCCGCGCACTGCTGATGCTGCTGATCTGCGGGCAGGCCGAACCGTCGAGGGGCGTCATCGGCGGCACCAACTCCTGCGCGAACGCCGACGGCCGGGCCGTCACCACCGACGCCGACGGCCGTTTCAGCCGCGCGCTGCCGGTGGCCGACCCGCCCGTGCCGTGCCCCTGCGTCGTGCACGTGGCCACCGCGACCGGCGCGAGGGCGCAGGCCGACGCGGTGTTCCAGGTGGCCGGGCACGCCGTCGAACCACTGCCCGCCGAGGCGGTGGGCGGACGGCTGTCGGTCCTCACCGACACGGTGCTGAAGGGCTCCGACTCAGTGCTCACCTGGTTCGGCGCACCCCCCACCCGCACGCTGGTCCTCACGGTCGGCAATGTCGGCACCGCGCCGGTGAAGGACCCGGTGTTCGAGGTCGGCACCGCCCACGGCGTGTTCGCGCCGCAGTGGGACGAGCGCCAGTGGCGCGGCACCGTCGCTCCCGGGAAGAAGGCCCGCGTCGAACTCCCCGTGGAACTCGCGGGCGGCGCCCACGGCGACTACACCGTCTCCCTGAGGTACGGCGGCAAAGTCCTCGCCGAGCAGCCGTGGGGCGTGCGCCGCCCCTGGGGCGTGACCCTGTTCTGGGTCCTGCTCTGCCTGGTGGTGCCGGCGGCGGTGTTCCGCGTCGGCATGGCGGTGGTGGACCGCGTCCGGCCGCGACCGAGCGGGATCCGGCGGAGTACGGCCGCCCCGCGCAGGCACCGGGTACCGCGCCCGACGGCTCGCATCCCCCGCCCGCCCCGGCGCACGCCCGCCCCGGAAGAGCCACCCGTGTCACCCCCGACCCCGACCCTGCCGTGGTTCACCCCGGACTCCGGTCCGGGCCCGGCGGGCCGGCTCTCCGCACCGCACGACGACCGTCCGAGGAGTCCGACGACTCCCACCACTGCGACGACTCCCACCACTGCGACGACTGCGACGACTGCGACGAGTCCGACGAACCCGACGGCTCCGAGGAGTCCCGGCAGGAAGGGATTGACGTGAGCGAGCGCGAGAGAGCCGTACCCCGCGGGCGCAGGAGAGCGGCGGCCGCCGCCGTCGCCGTACTGGCGGGCGGATCCGCCGTCCTCCTCGGCCCGGCCGCCTTGCAGGCGCAGGCCGCCGAGGTGTCCTACGCCACCCGCTGCATACCGCCCGCGGGCATCGGCCTGCCCGACGTCAACGGCACCACGAAGGTCGAGATCACCGCGCCGGCCTCGGCGAAGGTCGGCGACACCGTCGACATCGGGTGGAAGTTCACCCAGGCCGCCTCGAAGAACCCCGACATCATCGATCTGCCCGCCAACTCGGTGCAGCCGTCCGGCACGCTCAAGGCGGCCGGCGCACAGACCGCGAGCGTCGAGATGCGGGGGCCGCGGGAGAACCCGGCCATCCCCAAGGGCGGCGCGATGGTCCTGTCCTCGATGAAGGGCACTCTGAAGCTGACGGCGGCGGGGCAGGTGACGCTGACCCCGGACGCGTACGTCGTGAACGCGATGTCGACGGACACCAAGTGCGCGCCGACGGAGCCGGTGCAGCCGGCCGCGACCATCACGGTGACGTCCGGTGGCTCCTCCAGCGGCTCGCCGGACCCGTCGCAGTCCCCGTCCCCGTCACCGTCGTCGTCGCCACCCCCGTCGCCGTCGCCGTCGGCGACCCCGTCCGTCTCGCCCTCGTCCTCCGGGGGCGGCGGACAGACCGACTTCACGGGCAAGGTCGTCGACGTCCCCTACACCTGCGCCTCACCCATCGGTGAGAAGAAGGCCACCTCGCCGGTGCAGATCAACGCGAAGAGGAACGGCGGGAGCTACGACCTCACCGCGCAGTTCAAGAAGTCGGTGATGGACAGTCCGATCGACATCCCCGCCGACTCGGTCAAGCCGTCGATGCAGATCGTCCTCGGCGGCGCGGACCAGGGCTCGGTGAAGGTGACCGGGCCGACGAACAAGGAGGCCGTCAAGTCGGGTGCGCCGATCGAGATCCCCGACCTGACGGGCACGTACAAGCCCGGCGCGACCGGCACCTCCACCCTCGCGCCGGGGGTGCTCACCATCGAGGCCCTCGGTACGACCACCACCTGCACCCCCGACAGGTCTGCGGTCTCCCTCACCCTGGACACCGCCGAACAGGCGAGCGGCGCCTCGGGCGGCGGCAACGGCTCCGGCTCCTCCTCGTCCTCCTCCGGCGGCGGTACGTCGACGAGCGGCGGCCTCGCCGAGACGGGCGCCGGCGACCACGCGGCGCTGAAGGCGCTGGGGCTTCTCGCGGGCACGGCGGTGCTGCTGGGCGGCGCGGTGTTCACGTATCTGCCGGGGCGCCGGCGGACCCGCTGAACGCGCGGAGGGCCGCCGCGACTCCGGTCGCGGCGGCCCTCGGGGAACCGGTGGGGGAGGGGACGTCAGCGGACGTCGCCCATGAGTTCCTTGACGCGCTTGCGGTACATCCACACCGCGACACCGGCGACCACCGCGAGGGTGGCCTCCATGGCGACGATGCCCGTCCTGTTCAGGTCGACGCCGGCGATGGAGAGCAGACCGGTCGTGGCGTCACCGGCGGTGACGGCCAGGAACCAGACGCCCATCATCTGCGAGGCGTACTTCGCGGGCGCCATCTTCGTGGTGACCGACAGACCGACAGGGGAGAGCAGCAGCTCACCGACGGTCTGGACGAAGTAGATCGCCACCAGCCACATCGCGGCCGCCTTGTGACCGCCGTCGGCGATCGAGAGGGGGGCGAGGAAGAGGAAGAAGGACGCACCGACCAGGACCAGACCCGAGGCGAACTTCACGATCGTGCTCGGCTCCTTGCCGCGCTTGTTCAGCGCGAGCCAGAACCAGGCGAAGACCGGGGCCAGGGCCATGATCAGGACCGGATTGACCGACTGGTACCAGGAGACCGGGAACTCCCAGCCGAGGACGGTGTTGTCGGCGGAGGAGTCGGCGAAGATCGACAGGGTCGAGCCGCCCTGGTCGTAGATCATCCAGAACACGGCCGCGGCCACGAAGAACCAGATGTACGCGGACATCTTCGACTGCTCGGGGCGGTCGAGTTCCTTGTCCCGCTTGATGTTGACCAGCACCATCACCGGGATGATCACACCGAGCAGGGTCAGCGGGACCAGGATCCAGTTCAGCGTGTAGTGGCCGGAGAAGCCGATGACCGAGTACGCCACGACGGCGATGCCGGCCCAGATCGCGGCCTTGCGCAGCGTGCCGGCCTTCTCCTCGGCGGACAGCGGCTTGGGCACGACGCTGGAGCGGTCGGCCAGGTGGCGGCTGCCGAGGAGGAACTGGACCAGGCCCAGCGCCATGCCGAGCGCGGCGAGCGCGAAGCCGAAGTGCCAGTTCACGTTCTCGCCGATGGTGCCGATGATCAGCGGCGCGGCGAAGGCACCGAGGTTGATGCCCATGTAGAAGACGGTGAAGCCGCCGTCGCGGCGCGGGTCGTCCGGGCCGTCGTAGAGGTGGCCGACCATCGTGGAGATGTTGGCCTTCAGCAGACCGGAGCCGATCGCGACCAGGCCGAGGCCGGCGTAGAAGGTCCCGGAGGACGGCAGGGCCAGCGTGAGGTGGCCGAGCATGATCACCAGGCCGGCGACGGCGACAGTCTTGCGCGGACCCCAGACGCGGTCGCCGAACCAGCCGCCGGGCATGGCCAGCAGGTACACCAGCGACACGTACACGGAGTAGATCGCGGTCGCGGTGCCCGCGTTCAGGTGCAGGCCGCCCGGTGCGACCAGGTACAGCGGGAGGAGGGCCCTCATGCCGTAGTAGGAGAACCTCTCCCACATCTCGGTCATGAAGAGAGTGGCCAGTCCGCGGGGGTGGCCGAAGAAGGTCTTCCCGGTCCCGGGTGTTCCCGGACGGACCGAGTCCTTCGTCAGGCTGGACGCCATGGTCGTTCCTTGCTGGTCGGGACGCGCGGTGGAGCGTGCGCGCCCGGTTGGGGCGGCCGGCACCGGCTCGATCGGCCCGTCCACCCACGCCCACGGGGAAACCGCTCCGGGTCACGGAACGGCGGACGGCGACCACCGGGATCCACGCCCCGCGAGTGGGGGCCCGGCCACAGGTCTTTCCTTTCGAAGGCCGGCGGAGAGCCGGCCCGCACACAAAAGAGACCCTCAGCGTCAAGTCGAGCGCCAAAGGTCCTGCGTGCTACAGGCGTCCTTTCACCATACGGCAGGACAGAACCGGATATGGAAGGACTTGAGGCGCAGATCACAGGCCGAGGAGGAACCAGGGGGAGGTTTCCAAGGTCCATACCAGGATGGCATCCCGCGACCCCAGGTCCGTACCAAGATCGACGGAGTTGCTGCGGGCGGGTTGTCCGTCATGTCCCCGAGTAAGAGACCCGGTGCGGCATCACACCACTGGCCTTGCCCTGCGCGGACTACCATCGCCTCATGACCCGTGTACTGCTCGCCGAGGACGATGCGTCCATCTCGGAGCCGCTGGCCCGCGCACTGCGCCGGGAAGGGTACGAGGTCGAGGTGCGTGAAGACGGACCCACCGCACTCGACGCCGGGATGCAGGGCGGCATCGACCTCGTCGTGCTGGACCTCGGGCTCCCCGGCATGGACGGCCTGGAGGTGGCCCGCCGGCTGCGCGCCGACGGCCATGCCATCCCCATCCTGATCCTCACCGCGCGCGCCGACGAGGTCGACACCGTCGTCGGGCTGGACGCGGGCGCCGACGACTACGTCACCAAGCCGTTCCGGCTCGCCGAACTCCTCGCCCGCGTCCGGGCCCTGCTGCGGCGCGGCGCCTCCGAACCCCAGCAGCCGCCCGCCACCCACGGTGTGCGCATCGACGTCGAGTCGCACCGCGCCTGGATGGGCGAGGAGGAGCTCCAGCTCACCGCCAAGGAGTTCGACCTCCTCCGGGTCCTCGTGCGCGACGCGGGCCGGGTGGTCACCCGCGACCAGTTGATGCGGGAGGTCTGGGACACGACCTGGTGGTCGTCGACCAAGACCCTCGACATGCACATCTCGTGGCTCCGCAAGAAGCTGGGCGACGACGCGGCGAACCCCCGCTACATCGCCACGGTGCGCGGCGTGGGCTTCCGCTTCGAGAAGAGCTAGCGGGCGAGGAGCCGGCCGCCGCCGGGTGGGCCGGCGACGGCCCGCCGCCTCACGTACGTCGTCTGCCCGGAGGGCCCTGTGCGTCGCCGTCTGATTCAGTCCACGCTGTCCGTCGTGCTGGTCGTGATCGCCGTGTTTGGGGTGTCCCTCGTCATCGTCGAGACGCGCACGATCAGCAACAGCGCGCAGGAACGCGTGGAGCTGGAGGCCGCCCGGCTGGCCAGCATCGTGGACAGCCGGATCCTCGGCGCCGGGACCGTCGACGCGGACATGCTGCGGGACCAGCTCACGAACGAGCGGTACGCGGTGGTCCGGATTCCCGGCAGGCAGGCCATCGCCGTCGGCAGCCGCCCCGAGGGTGACGTCATCCGGGGCGAGGCCACGGGCGAGGAGGGCGAGACCGTCGTCGTCGAGGAGCCCCGCTCGTCCGTGACCCGTGAGGTCGGCCGCACCCTCATCATCATCGGCCTGGTGGCGCTGCTCGCGGTGATCGCGGCCGTCCTCCTCGCCATCCGCCAGGCCAACCGGCTCTCCTCCCCGCTCACCGACCTCGCCGAGACCGCCGAACGCCTCGGCTCCGGCGACCCCCGCCCCCGCCACAAGCGGTACGGCGTCCCCGAGCTGGACCGGGTCGCCGATGTGCTGGACTCCTCCGCCGAGCGCATCGCCCGCATGCTCACCGCCGAACGCCGGCTCGCGGCCGACGCCTCCCACCAGCTGCGCACCCCCCTCACGGCGCTGTCCATGCGCCTGGAGGAGATCACCCTCACCGACGACCCGGACACGGTGAAGGAAGAGGCCACCATCGCCCTGACGCAGGTGGAGCGCCTCACCGACGTCGTCCAGCGCCTGCTGACGAACTCCCGCGACCCGCGCACCGGCTCCGCCGTCACCTTCGACCTCGACGAGGTGATCCAGCAGCAGCTCGCCGAGTGGCGCCCGGCCTACCGCGGGGTGGGGCGCGCGATCGTCAGCTCGGGCAAGCGCCACCTCCAGGCGGTGGGCACACCGGGCGCGGTGGCACAGGTGCTGGCGGCCCTGATCGAGAACTCGCTGATGCACGGCGGCGGTACGGTCGCCCTGCGCACCCGCGTCACCGGCAACCAGGCCGTCATCGAGGTCACCGACGAGGGCCCCGGCGTCCCCGCGGACCTCGGCGCCCGCATCTTCGAGCGCACGATCAGCGGCCGCAACTCCACCGGAATCGGCCTGGCGGTAGCCCGCGACCTGGCGGAAGCCGACGGAGGCCGCCTGGAGATGCTCCAGACCAAGCCCCCGGTCTTCGGCCTGTTCCTGTCAAGAACCCCCCCGCCCAAGAAGCACCCTCCGGAGGCGGAACGAACGGTGAGGTGACCCGGTGTCCGAGGAACCTCGGGGGCGCACCGGAGGAAAGCCTCGGGGGCTCGGCTGGGGGAACCTCCGGGGCTCGGCTGGAGGACCTCCGGGGCTCGGCCGGAGGAGACATCCGGGGCTCGGCCGGAGGAGACATCCGGGGCTCGCCCGGAGGAGACATGCGGGGCTCGGCCGGAGGCCCAGACCCCGCGCACTGACTCGCGCCCCCGGACCCTGCGCACCGACCCACGCGCACCGCCCCCGACCCCGTCGGCCACACCGGGGTCCGGGGGCGCAGCCCCGGGACGGGACGGGAAGGGGCGGCGGGGGCGAGAGAAGCCCCCTCAGCCCACCCGCTGCTTGCCGGCGGAAGCCGCCGCCGAATCCGCAGCCCCCCGAGCCTCCGCGGCCCCCCGCAGGGGAATCGCCTTGAACACCCACGTCCGGTACGACCAGAACCGGAACAACGTGGCGACCCCGATCCCGATGAACTTGAACACGTTGCTCTGCAACGGACTGTCCCACCCGAACCCGTACGTCGCCAGGAACAACAACCCGTTCTCGATGACCAGCCCCACCACGCTGAACAGCAGGAACAGCGTCATCTCCTTCGTACGCCCACCCTTGTCCCGGTCCCGGTAGGTGAAGTACCGGAACCCGACGTAGTTGAAGGCGATGGCGACGACCGTGGCGATGACGCTCGCCCGCACCACCTGGAGATCGGTGACGTGCCGCACGAGGTTGAAGACGCCGAGGTTGACCAGCAGTCCCGCCCCGCCCACCGCGCCGAACTTGGCCAGCTCACGGGTGAGTCTGCGCAGGCGTCCCTCCCCCGAGGAACCAGCGGAACCATGTGCCATGGTCGTACAGGCCCCCGTCCGGGTGTCGGTTTCGTCAACCCAGCCATGCTAACCACCCCCCTCGCGGGTTTCCTGTGCGACGCCTCCCAGCTGGGTAAGAGCCGCGGAACGGGCGCGGAACAGGCGCGAAACAGGCGCTGGATTCGGCCGGTGCGAAGTGGCCGATACCCTAGGGGCGTGACGTTCCCGGTAGTCGGCATGGTCGGCGGGGGCCAGCTCGCTCGTATGACACACGAGGCGGGCATCCCGTTGGGCATCAGGTTCAAGCTCCTCAGTGACACTCCCCAGGATTCCGCGGCCCAGGTGGTGAGCGATGTCGTCGTCGGCGACTATCGCGACCTGGACACGCTGCGCGAGTTCGCGCGGGGCTGTGACGTGATCACTTTCGATCACGAGCACGTCCCCACCGAGCACCTCAGGGCCCTGGAGGCGGACGGCATCCCCGTCCGCCCGGGCCCGGACGCGCTCGTGCACGCCCAGGACAAGGGCGTGATGCGCGCGAAGCTCGTCGCGATCGGCATCCCCTGCCCTCGGCACCGCATCGTGACCGATCCGGCCGACGTGGCCGCGTTCGCCGCGGAGGGCGGGGCGGGCTTCCCCGTCGTCCTCAAGACGGTCCGCGGCGGCTACGACGGCAAGGGTGTCTGGGTCGTCGGCAGCGAGGCCGAGGCCGCCGCACCCTTCCGCGCGGGCGTGCCCGTCCTCGCGGAGGAGAAGGTCGACTACGTCCGTGAGCTGGCCGCCAATGTCGTGCGGTCCCCGCACGGCCAGGCCGTCGCCTACCCGGTGGTCGAGTCCCAGCAGGTCGACGGCGTCTGCGACACGGTGATCGCGCCCGCCCCCGGCCTCGACCGGGGCCTGGCGCTGAAGGCCGAGGAGATGGCGCTGACCATCGCCAAGGAGCTGGGCGTGGTCGGCCACCTCGCCGTGGAGCTGTTCGAGACCCGCGACGGCCGCATCCTCGTCAACGAGCTGGCGATGCGCCCGCACAACTCGGGCCACTGGTCGATGGACGGCGCGATCACGTCGCAGTTCGCCAACCACGTCCGCGCGGTCCTCGACCTCCCCCTCGGCGACCCGCGCCCGCGCGCCGGATGGACGGTCATGGTCAACGTCCTCGGCGGCGACTACCCGGACATGTACTCCGCGTACCTGCACTGCATGGCCCGCGACCCCCAGCTGAAGATCCACATGTACGGCAAGGACGTGAAGCCCGGCCGCAAGGTCGGCCACGTGAACACCTACGGCGACGACCTCGACGACGTGCTGGAACGCGCCCGTCACGCTGCCGGCTACCTGAGAGGCACGATCACCGAATGAGCCCAGTTGTAGGCATCGTGATGGGGTCGGACTCGGACTGGCCCGTCATGGAGGCCGCCGCCCAGGCCCTCGACGAGTTCGAGATCGCGTACGAGGTCGACGTCGTCTCCGCGCACCGCATGCCGCGCGAGATGGTCGCCTACGGCGAGCAGGCCGCGGACCGCGGGCTCAAGGTGGTCATCGCGGGCGCGGGCGGTGCCGCCCACCTGCCCGGCATGCTGGCCTCCGTGACCCCGCTGCCCGTCATCGGCGTGCCCGTGCCGCTGAAGTACCTCGACGGCATGGACAGCCTGCTGTCGATCGTGCAGATGCCGGCCGGCGTCCCCGTCGCGACCGTCTCGGTCGGCGGCGCCCGCAACGCCGGTCTGCTGGCCGCCCGCATCCTCGCCACGCACGACGAGGACCTCCTCGCCCGGATGCGCGAGTTCCAGCAGGACCTCAACGACCAGGCCACCGAGAAGGGCAGGCGGCTGCGCGCCAAGGTCGACGGCGGCGGCGCCGGCGGTGGCTTCGGCTTCGGGAAGTGACGCCGATGACCTCCCTGGAGCAGGCCCGGGAACTGCTGCGCGCCCACCCGGTCGTCGACGGCCACAACGACCTGCCGTGGGCGCTGCGCGAACAGGTCCGCTACGACCTCGACGCCCGTGACATCGCCACCGACCAGCACACCCACCTGCACACCGACATACCCCGCCTGCGCGCGGGCGGGGTCGGCGCGCAGTACTGGTCGGTGTACGTCCGCTCGGACCTGCCCGACGCCGTCCCGGCGACCTTGGAGCAGATCGACTGCGTACGGCAGCTGATCGACCGGCACCCCGAGGCGCTCAGGGCCGCCCTGACCGCCGCCGACATGGAAGCGGCGCGTGCGGAGGGCCGTATCGCCTCGCTCATGGGCGCGGAGGGCGGCCACTCCATAGCCAACTCGCTGGGCACCCTGCGCGGTCTGTACGCGCTCGGCGTGCGGTACCTGACGCTCACCCACAACGACAACGTGGACTGGGCGGACTCCGCGACCGACGTACCGAAGGCCGGCGGGCTGACGGCGTTCGGCCGCGAGGTCGTGCGGGAGATGAACCGCGAGGGCATGCTCGTCGACCTCTCGCACGTGGCGGCGACGACGATGCGCGACGCGCTGGACGTCTCCGCCGCCCCGGTGATCTTCTCCCACTCCTCCTCCCGTGCCGTCTGCGACCACCCGCGCAACATCCCGGACGACGTGCTGGAGCGGCTGCCCGCCAACGGCGGCATCGCGATGGTGACGTTCGTGCCGAAGTTCGTGCTCCAGGCGGCGGTCGACTGGACGGCCGCGGCGGACGAGAACATGCGCGCCCACGGCTTCCACCACCTCGACACCACCGCCGAGGCGATGAAGGTCCACCGCGCCTTCGAGGAGTCGAACCCCCGCCCGGTCGCCACCGTGGCCACGGTCGCCGACCACCTCGACCACATGCGCGAGGTCGCCGGCATCGACCACCTCGGCATCGGCGGCGACTACGACGGCACGGCCTTCACCCCCGAGGGCCTGAACGACGTCTCCGGCTACCCGAACCTCCTCGCCGAACTCCTCGACCGAGGCTGGTCCCACCCCGACCTCGCCAAGCTCACCTGGCGGAACGCGGTCCGCGTCCTGGGCGCCGCGGAGGACGTCTCCCGCGACCTGAGGACCACCCGGGGCCCGTCCAACGCGACGATCGAGTCACTCGACGGCTGAGCCCATGCGGCCGGTACCGGAATGTCGTACGAGTGCGGTACGGATCTGGAGGTCGTGCGCGAGATGAACCGCCTCGGCGTGCTCGCCGACCTCTCCGGCGCCTCCGACGCCACGATCGCCCGGACCCTCGACATCTCCAGGACCCCGGTCCTGTGCACCCGCTCCGCCGCCCGCGCGCTGCGTCCCCACCCCGACAAACCTGCCCGACGACCTCCTCGCCGCCCTCGGCGCCGCCGGGGGCCTGTGCATGGTGCCGCTGGCCGTCGAACAGACCGGCCCGACCCTCGGGGACGTCGCCGACCACCTCGACCACGTCCGCGAGATCGCCGGGCCCGGCTGCGTCGGCCTGTCCGGCACCCACGACTCCGGTGCCGCCCACCCCCAGGACCTCGCCGACGCCGCCGGCTACCCGCACCTGATCGCCGAACTCCTGCGCCGAGGCTGGCCGGAGACCGACATCACCCAGCTGACCTGGGGAAACGTGCAGCGCGTCCTGCGCACCGCGGACTTCGCCGCCCAGACGGCACAGCAACGCAGGGAGCCGTCGACGGCGACCATCACGGATCTGGACGGCTAGGAACCGGCCGGCCGGGACCTAGAAGGACTCACGAGGACGAACCGTTCTCGATCCGGCACAGGCAGAACGGGTGCCCCGCCGGGTCGGCGTACACCAGGAAGTCCTTCTTCTCCCGGTCCTCCAGGTCCAGCGGTCGCGCCCCCAGCTCCAGCACGCGCGCGTGGGCCGCGTCGACCTCCTCCCAGGTGGCACCGGCGTCGAGGTCCAGGTGGAACTGCTGCGCGTTGCGGTCGGCCCGCGGCCACTCGGGCGGGGTCATCCCCTCCACCCGCTGGAAGGCCAGCCGGGGGCCGCCGGGGACCCGGAGGACGTACCAGTCCTCTTCGCCCTCCTCGGCCTCGGGGGTGCCGCCCACGACGGCGGCGTAGAACTCGGCGAGGGCGCGCGGGTCGGGGCAGTCGAGAACGACGGAACGCAGACGGACGGCGGGTGCCATGGGGCGCCTCCTCGGTGGGTGTGCGACGGACGCAGAGGGCGGCCGAGTGCCCGGACGGGCCGTGGCCCTAACCCACCGGTTGCCCACGGGGCGTCACCCACAGGGCGTTCACACGTCACGCACGGCCCCCGTGCGGCACAATGCGGGGAGACGCCGGTTCGGCCGACTGAGCCTCGGCCGAACGGCGTCACCCGCGTGCCGGCCGGCCCCGTCCCGTCGCCGCCCTCGTCTCAGGCGGTCGGGCGGCCCATCGCCCGGTACGTCCAGCCGGCCTTGCGCCACAGCACCGGGTCGAGCGCGTTGCGCCCGTCCAGGATCAGCCGTTCGGTCGCGACCTCGCCGAGCGCCGCCGGGTCCAGCTCCCGGAACTCCCGCCACTCGGTCAGATGCAGGACGACATCGGCACCCCGGACGGCCTCCAGGGCCGTGTCGGCGTAGCCGAGCGTCGGGAAGACGCGGCGGGCGTTGTCCATGCCCTTCGGGTCGTAGACCGTCACCTGGCCGCCCTGGAGGTGGATCTGCCCGGCGACGTTCAGCGCCGGCGAGTCCCGCACGTCGTCCGAGTCCGGCTTGAAGGTCGCGCCGAGCACGGCGACCCGCTTGCCGAGGAACGGCCCCCCGCCCAGCGCCTGCCGCGCCAGCTCCACCATCTGCCCGCGCTGGCGCATGTTGATCGAGTCGATCTCGCGCAGGAACGTCAGCGCCTGGTCCGCCCCCAGCTCACCGGCCCGCGCCATGAACGCCCGGATGTCCTTGGGCAGGCACCCGCCGCCGAAGCCGATCCCGGCCCGCAGGAACTTCCTGCCGATCCGGTCGTCGTACCCGATGGCCTCCGCCAGCTTGGCCACGTCGCCGTCGGCGGCCTCGCAGACCTCGGCCATCGCGTTGATGAAGGAGATCTTGGTGGCGAGGAAGGAGTTCGCGGCGGTCTTCACCAGCTCGGCGGTCGGGAAATCGGTGACGACGAACGGCGAGCCCTCCCCGACCGGTTGGGCGTACACCTCCCGCAGGGTCCGCTCGGCCCGCTCGCTGCGCACGCCGACGACGATCCGGTCCGGGTGCAGGGTGTCCTGCACGGCGAAGCCCTCCCGCAGGAACTCCGGGTTCCACGCCAGTTCCGCGTCCTCGCCGGCCGGTGCCAGCTCGGTGATCGTGCGGGCCAGCCGGTCCGCGGAGCCCACCGGCACGGTCGACTTGCCCACCACCAGCGCGGGCCGCTCCAGATGCGGGGCGAGCGAGGCGATCGCGGACTCGACGTACGACATGTCGCAGGCGTACTCGCCGTGCTTCTGCGGGGTGTTCACGCAGACGAAGTGGACGTCACCGAACGCGCCGACCTCCGCCCAGTCCTGGGTGAAGCGCAGCCGCCCGCTGGAGCCCTCGAACCCGGCGACGTGCCGGCGCAGCAGCTCCTCCAGGCCCGGCTCGTACATCGGGGTCTCGCCCCGCTCCAGCATCTCGATCTTCTCGCGCACGACGTCGAGCGCGAGCACCTCGAAGCCCAGCTCGGCCATGGCCGCGGCGTGCGTGGCACCGAGATAACCGGTGCCGATCACGGTGATCTTGAGGGCCATGCGTGCTCCTGGACTGGGCGGGGCGGGACCGGATGCGCGCAACGAGCATAGTCGGGGCGTGCACCGCCCCCTCACCGGGCAGTTCACCGGTGGGTTCGCCCTGTCGCCAAGCTCACGTATCACTCGCGTGGGCAGGCCTCTAAAATTTGAGTTACTTAACGGTAATTAGCGAGATCACACCCAGCGTTCTTGGAGCGTGAGAGACCTTGGCCGGATCGGCTGACTTCGACCTGTACCGCCCGTCCGAGGAGCACGACATGCTCCGGGACGCCATCCGCTCACTGGCCGAGGCGAAGATCGCGCCGTACGCCGCAGCGGTCGACGAGGAGGCCCGCTTCCCCCAGGAGGCCCTCGACGCGCTGGTCGCCAGCGACCTGCACGCGGTGCACGTCCCCGAGGAGTACGGCGGCGCCGGCGCCGACGCGCTCGCCACGGTCATCGTCATCGAGGAGGTGGCCCGCACCTGCGTCTCCTCCTCCCTGATCCCGGCCGTGAACAAGCTCGGCTCGCTCCCGGTGATCCTCTCCGGCTCCGAGGACCTGAAGAAGAAGTACCTGGCGCCGCTCGCCAAGGGCGACGCGATGTTCTCGTACTGCCTCTCCGAGCCGGACGCCGGGTCGGACGCGGCCGGCATGAAGACCCGCGCGGTGCGCGACGGCGACCACTGGATCCTCAACGGTGTGAAGCGCTGGATCACCAACGCGGGCGTCTCCGAGTACTACACGGTGCTGGCCGTCACCGACCCGGAGAAGCGCTCCAGGGGCATCTCGGCGTTCGTCGTGGAGAAGTCCGACCCGGGCGTCTCCTTCGGCGCCCCGGAGAAGAAGCTCGGCATCAAGGGCTCCCCGACCCGCGAGGTCTACTTCGACAACGTCCGCATTCCCGCCGACCGCATGATCGGCGCCGAGGGCACCGGCTTCGCCACCGCGATGAAGACCCTCGACCACACCCGCATCACCATCGCCGCCCAGGCCCTCGGCGTCGCCCAGGGCGCCTTCGACTACGCCAAGGGCTACGTCCGGGAGCGCAAGCAGTTCGGCAAGGCGATCGCCGACTTCCAGGGCATCCAGTTCATGCTCGCCGACATGGCCATGAAGATCGAGGCCGCCCGCCAGCTGACGTACGCCGCGGCGGCGAAGTCCGAGCGCGGCGACAGCGACCTCACCTTCCAGGGCGCGGCGGCCAAGTGCTTCGCCTCCGACGTCGCCATGGAGGTCACCACGGACGCCGTCCAGCTCCTCGGCGGCTACGGCTACACCCGCGACTACCCGGTCGAGCGGATGATGCGCGACGCGAAGATCACGCAGATCTACGAGGGCACGAACCAGGTCCAGCGCATCGTCATGGCGCGCAACCTGCCGTAACGCCCCACCGCCGCACGAGAGTCGCCCCCGCCCGTTCTCCGGGCGGGGGGCGACTCTCGTGCACGGACCGGCCAGGGCCTAGGTGAACAGCGGCCGCAGCGCCTTCTCCAGGTCGGCCGCCGTCCGGTGGTGGACGGCCGTCATGCCGAGGGCGGTGGCCGCCACGATGTTCTCCAGGGTGTCGTCGACGAACAGGCAGCGGTCGGGGCGTACGCCCGCCCGTGCCGCGCCCAGTTCGAGGATGCGGCGGTCCGGCTTGGCGAGGCCGACGCGGGCACTGCTGACGACGTCGTCGGCCAGCTCCGTCAGGCCCATGGCCTCCAGGTCACGCTCCAGGCCGAGCGTGGCGTTGGTGACGAGGACGAGCGGCACCCGGACCCGGGCCCGGCGCAGCAGGTCCAGCACGGCCTCGTCCGCCCGGAAGGGGGACTCCAGCAGGGCGGTGCCCAGCGCCCAGCCGGTCTCCTCGTCCACGAGCCCGGCCAGCCCGCGCGCGATGGACGCCACCCACTCCTGCTCGGTGATCCGGCCCAGCAGCAGCGGCCCGTCGACCTCGGGGGAGAAGGCCACCTTCTTGGTGGTCCCCTCCGCGAGGCCCGCGACGCGCTCCAGGGACTCCAGGTGGGTGGAGTCGAAGTGCCGGATCACGTTGTCGACGTCACACAGGACCGCGTCGAAGGGCCGCGCGGCGGCGGGCCGGTCAGCCACCCGACACCGTGACCTTCTCGTCGTTCTTCAGCTGGCTCACCAGCTGCTTCACCTTGGCCTTGTCCCAGACGAGGTTGCCGCCGCTGGACCCGGAGATCGGCATGTTCATCGACGTGCCGTCGCCGCCGTTGACACCCTTCATCGCGAAGAACATCGACCCCAGGTCGTACAGGCCCATGTCCTTGTCGACGATCAGGGTGTCCAGGCCGGCGCTCATGGTCGGGTACAGCTTGAACGGGTTGAGGACCGTGCCCGGCGTGGCCACCTGGTTGGCGAGCGCGGCGAGGAACTTCTGCTGGTTCTTCGTCCGGTCGAGGTCGGAGCCGGCGAGTGCGTACCGGGTGCGGACGAAGGCGAGGGACTCCTCGCCGTTCAGGGTCTGCCTGCCCTTCTTGAGGTCCGCGCCGGACTTGGTGTCCTTGATGTCCTGGGGGATGTCGATCTCGACGCCGCCGACCGCGTCCACGATGCTGGCGAAGCCGGCGAAGCCGATCTCCACGTAGTGGTCGATGCGCAGCCCGGTGTTGAACTCGACCGTGCGGACGAGCAGTTCGGGGCCGTCCTCCGCGTACGCCGCGTTCAGCTTGGTGTGCCGGCCCGTGCCCTCGTAGCGCTTGCCGGAGTCCGAGCCCACGAACGAGGGGATCTCCACGTCCGAGTCGCGGGGCAGCGAGATCAGTGTGTCGCCGTTGGAGCCGGTGTGCAGGATCATCATCGAGTCCGTGCGCTTGCCGTCGGCGGAGCCGGTGTGCAGCGCCTTCTTCTCCTCGGCGGTCATGCCCTCACGGCTGTCGGAGCCGACGATGAGGAAGTTGGTGCCCTCGCCCGCCTCGGGCCGGTCGATGACCTTGGACAGGTCGACCTCGCGCTTCAGCTTGGAGTCGGCCCAGAAGTACGTCCCGACGGTCGTCACGACCAGGACGGTCACGACACTGATCGCGGTCCACTTGATCCGGCGCCGCCAGTTCGGCGCGGGGCGCGCTGCCCGGGTGCCGTGGCCGCCCGGCCCGTCGGAACCGCCGCCGTAGACCTCGCCCGAGCTGTAGCCGCTGTCGTAGCCGGTGTTGCGGGCGTTGGTGAAGTCGCCGCCGCCGTATCCGTGGCCGTCGACGTACGACGGCTGCGGCGGGACGCCCGCGCCCTGCGGCGGGGCGGCCGGACCGCGGCGGACCTGTCGCATCACGCGCGCGCCCTCGGGCTGTGCGCTCGCGCCGCCGTGTCCGTACCCGGAGCCGCGGTTGTTGTCGGACCATCCCTCGGGCCAGTCATTCATGGGCCCCAGTGTGCAGGGCGGCGCCGTGTCCCATACAGGGGCGTCGAGGAATCAGCGCCCCGCTGTTGCCAACCTGACACAAAATCCCGGCTTGTCCGCCTCGGCATAAGGTGGAGGACATGACAGACCAGGTCACCTCCGTGGACTCGGACACCTCGGACATCCCGGGTAAGCCCACGTCCGCGTCCCGCACCACGCTCAGCCACATCATGAGCCACAACGACACCAACCTCCTGGGCACGGTGCACGGTGGCGTGATCATGAAGCTCGTCGACGACGCGGCGGGGGCGGTGGCCGGACGGCACTCCGGCGGACCGGCCGTCACCGCGTCCATGGACGAGATGGCGTTCCTGGAGCCGGTCCGCGTCGGTGACCTCGTCCATGTGAAGGCCCAGGTCAACTGGACCGGCCGGACCTCCATGGAGGTCGGCGTACGGGTGCTGGCCGAACGCTGGAACGAGTCGGCGCCGCCCACCCAGGTCGGCTCGGCCTACCTGGTCTTCGCCGCCGTCGACGCCGACGGCAAGCCCCGCCGCGTCCCCCCGGTGCTCCCCGAGACCGACCGTGACCGCCGCCGCTACCAGGAGGCGCAGATCCGCCGCACCCACCGCCTGTCCCGCCGCCGCGCCATCATGGAACTGCGGGAGCGACGGGTGGCGGAGGGCTTCGACCACTGAGGTCGCGCCGCCCCGGTCTCAGGAGCAGCCGACCTCGTCGCCCCGGACCACTTCGGCCTCGCCCCGTTCCGGGTCGTCCGCCCGGACCTTGCGGACCTGGTGGGCCTCCGCGCCCGCGGTGACCCTCAGGGTGGGGCCCAGGCCCGGGACGGCGCGCAGCTCGCTGCCGGGGAGGGCGGCGGCCAGCGACCTCGCCGAGCGGTCCCAGCGGGGGTCGTGGGAGACGACCGTACGGCGCACCGAGGCGTCGCGGGCCGTGGCCGGCTGTCCGGTCGTACGGAAGCCGGTGGCCCGCAGGGCGGCGTCGACCTGCTTGGCCAGGCCGGGTGTGCGGGTGCCGTTCTCCACCTGGACGCGGATCTGCTGGGGGGCCACCTCCACGCGGACGGCCCTGCCGCGGGCCCGTGGCGTGGTGGCGAGGGGCTTGTCGTCGCGCAGGGCCTCGAAGAGGCGCTCGGAGCGGACGGGGTCCCACTTCACGGTCGAGCCGATGCCCTTCACGGCGTACCCCATCCGCCCGATGGGGACGGTCGTGAACTCCGAGGAGGAGGGGGAGAAGGTGCGCATCGCCCGCCCGAGGTCGAGCAGCTCGGCGGTGCCGAAGTCGCGGTCGGCCCGGACCGAGCCGAGCACCGCCCGCGTCACGTCGCGGAACTTCAGCGGGTTCAGCAGGATCCCGGAGGAGGTCGCCCGGTCGACCAGCCCCGCCAGGAACCGCTGCTGGCGTTGCATCCGGCCCAGGTCGGAGGAGGCGTCGGCGTGCCGGGAGCGGACGTACTGGAGGGCCTCGCCGCCCCGCAGGGTGTGGTTGCCGGGGGCGAGGTCGAGGCCGGTGTAGGAGTCCTGGAGGCGCCGGTCGGTGCAGATCTTCACGCCGCCGAGGACGTCGACGGTCTTCATGAAGCTGGTGAAGTCGACCTCCAGGTAGTGGTCGATCTTCACGCGGGTCATGTGCTCGACGGTCCGCACCGTGAGCTGCGGGCCGCCCTCCGCATAGGCCGCGTTGATCTTGATGGGGTGACCGTGGTGCTTCTCACCGGTGGTCCGGTCGGTGTGCGGGGGCGTCTCGGCGTAGGAGTCGCGCGGCAGGCTGACCACGCTCGCCCGGTCCCGGTCCTCCGAGATGTGCACGATCATCAGCGTGTCGGTGCAGTGGCAGGGCGCGCCGCCGAGCCGGTACCGCTGCCGTTCGGCCTCGGTGATCCGGTCACGGCCGTCGGTGCCGACCATGAGCAGGTTCATGCCGTGACCGGCCCGCGGGCGGTTCTTCATGTCCTTGAAGGGATCGACGCGGGCGATCCCGGAGTCGAGGCTGCTGAGCAGGGTGTGCCCGATCCCGGCGGAGGCCAGCACGACGACCGACAGCGTGAGGGTCGCCCGCATGGCCCAGCGGGGACGTTTCCTCGGTGCGGGGCGGACCGGCCGGCGCGGTGCGCGGCGCGGGTCCCGGCGGACGGGTGCTCCGGCTCGCGCCGGAGGCCTGGCCGCGGCAGCGGACAAGTTCGGGCCGCGGACGGCGGGGGACCGGGGCGGGGTGGGGGACAAGCGGGTCACCTCCGGGCGACGGCCGTACGAGGCGTACGAGGGGAGCCGTGAGCACCGTAGGCCGATACGATCTACCGCCCGCCGCAGGGCACCCGGCGGCGCGCACCCGTGTCCCCCGTTCGCGGTAACGTGATGTCCCTATGAACGCGAAGTCCGACGTGCAGCTCCCCGCCGTGTCCGTCATCATGCCCGTCCTCGACGAGGAGCGGCATCTGCGCGGAGCAGTCCAAGCGATCCTCTCGCAGGAGTACGCCGGCGAGATGGAGGTCGTGATCGCCCTCGGTCCGTCCACGGACCGCACGGACGAGATCGCCGCCGAACTCGTGGCCGAAACCGCGTCCCACAAGAACAAGCGCGTCCACACCGTCCCGAACCCGACGGGCCGTACGCCCGCCGCCCTGAACGCCGCGATCAAGGCCTCGCGCCATCCGGTCGTCGTCCGCGTCGACGGGCACGGCATGCTCTCGCCGAACTACATCGCCACCGCCGTACGGCTCCTGGAGGAGACCGGCGCGCAGAACGTCGGCGGCATCATGCACGCCGAGGGCGAGAACGACTGGGAGCACGCGGTCGCCGCCGCGATGACCTCGAAGATCGGCGTCGGGAACGCCGCCTTCCACACCGGGGGACAGGCCGGCCCGGCCGAGACCGTGTACCTCGGCGTGTTCCGGCGCGAGGCGCTGGAGCAACAGGGGGGATACAACGAGGAGTTCATCCGCGCCCAGGACTGGGAGCTGAACTTCCGCATCCGTGAGGCCGGCGGACTGATCTGGTTCTCGCCGGAGCTGAAGGTGTCCTACCGCCCGCGGCCCAGCGTCAAGGCGCTCGCCAAGCAGTACAAGGACTACGGCCGTTGGCGGCACGTCGTCGCCCGCTACCACGAGGGTTCCATCAACCTGCGCTACCTGGCCCCGCCGGCCGCCGTCTGCGCGATCGCGGCCGGCACCGTGGTCGGCGCGGCCCTCACCCCGCTCGGCTTCCTGATCCCGGGCGGTTACCTCGCGGCGATCGCCCTCGGCTCGCTGCCGGCCGGCAAGGGCCTGCCGCTGAAGGCCCGCCTCCGGATCCCCGTGGCCCTCGCCACCATGCACATGTCGTGGGGCTTCGGCTTCCTGACCAGCCCGAGGTCGCTGGCCAGGAAGGTCATCGCGTCCCGCCGTCCGGCGGTCCTCAGCTCGCGCTGAGCACCGCGGGGGCGCCGCAAGGGCCCGGCCTACCAGGTGTAGGCCGGGTCCACGTGCATGCACTGGCTGGTGTCGGCGGCGTTCATCGTCTCCGCCGAGGTGGGCGTCCTGTCGTCCTCCACCGGCGCCTTGTACGCCGTGCCGGACCGCCAGTCCGCGCCCACGAAGAGCGTGACCCCGGAGACCTCGGTGGACTGCTTCACCCGGCCCGCCGGAACGCCGAGGGCCTTCGCGACCCGCAGGGCGTCCGCCTGGAGGTCGGCGCTCGGGTAGCGGATCACCGTCGTCTTCTCGGCGGTGGCCGGCGAGCTGTCCGCCTTGGCGGCGGTGAAGCCCTTGCCGACCAGCACCTCCGTCACCGCGGTGGCCCGTCCGCGCGCCGCGCCCAGGCTGTCGGTGTACGTCCCGTTGCGGACCTGCACGGCGATCTCGTCGTCCGCGGCAGCCGCGTCGGTGACCGTCGGGGACGGGCTCGCCGTGGCCTTCGCGGCGTCCTTGCCGTCCAGGGCGATGTCCTCGCGCACCAGCCGGAACAGCTTCTCGGCGTCATCGGTGGGCACCACCCGGCCGGGCTGGACGGTGTCGTACCGGTTGGGCATCGTCGTCATGGTGATGCGCTCGGTGGGCACCTTCTGCAGCTCGGTCGCCAGGTCGTACATCTTCTTGACGCTGTCCAGGCCGTCGTCGACCGTGATCGCCCGCGTGGCGGCCTCGGCGAGCTTGCGCAGCCCGTTCGGGTTGGTCAGCTTCGCCTCCGAACGCAGCTGACGGACCATCGAGTTCATGTACATGTGCTGCGCCTTGGCGCGTGCCAGGTCGGTGTCGTCCTCGAAGCCGTAGCGGGTGCGCAGCCACTGGAGGGCCTGCTTCCCCTTGATGTCGTGGGTGCCCTTCGCCAGCTTCAGGCCCGAGCCCTTGCCGGTGCTGGTGTGCGAATGGATGTTGGCGTCCACACACACCGGGACGCCGCCGATCGCGTCCGCCATCGACACCACACCGGTGAAGTCGATCATCATGAAGTGGTCGATGTGGATGTCGGTGAGCTTCTCCCAGGTGGCCACCGTGCAGCCCGGACCGCCGCGCCCCAGCGAGGAGTTGGTGATCTCCCGGGTGAGGGCCCGGAACACCTCGCCGGTGTCGGGGTCCGTGCACTTGGGGATGTCGAGCAGGGTGTCGCGCGGCATGCTCACCACCGACATGTTGCTGCGGTCCGCGGAGACGTGCAGCAGCATCTGGACATCGGCGAGGGGCGTGCCGTTGAAGGTGTCCCTGGCCCCGCCGAGCTTCTGGTTCTCCGCGGTGTCCCGCGCGTCCGAACCGATCAGCAGGATGTTCAGCGCCTTCTGCCCGGCCTCGTTGGCCCTGGTCTCCGCCGCCCGGTCCTTGGCGTCGCCCAGGTTCAGCCGGTCGCTTTTGATGTTGGCGTTGAGATGCTCGTAGTAGAGGTATCCGGCCCCCGCGCCGCCCACTATCACCAACGCGAGCACGGTCGCCGACCAGCGCAGCACGCGCCGTCTGCGCCGTCTTCGGTCCGTGCCACGGCCGGCTCTGCGCCCGCCGCCGTTCTCGCCCGCGCCGCCGTCTCCGCCGCCGTCACTTCCGTCCGGGCAACCGTCTCCGCCGCCGGCGCCTTCGCCCGCGCCACCTTCTCCGGCGCGTTCGCCCGTTCTGCTCTCCTCGCCCGCGCCGCTCTCCTCGTCCGCCGCCGTGGACGTGGTGTCCTCGGCCCCGGGAACCGCTCCCCGTACAGTGCTCCGCCCCACTGGCCCCGCCCCTCCCCCTCGCGCGCCTGACATGACACGGGCCCGTCCCGCGTCAAGTCAGACGCTCGACGGGCCCGCAGGGTTACCTACTTGGCGCACTCGACCTTGTCCGCCGTGGACTTGTCGACCGTGTCCGGCACGGTCGTCGGGGCCGTGAGCGAGACGCCCGCGCCCTTGAAGTCCTTGCCCAGCGTCAGCGTCATCGTCGGCAGACCCTGGGCATTGGTGACGCTCTCGCCCGGCTTCAGCGCCGTCCCCGGCAGCCCCATGATGGCGGCGAGCTTGCGGGCCTGGTCGGCCTGTTCGGGCCCGTACTCGAGCGTCGTCCTGCTGAGTACCTCCGGGGCGTTGCCCGCGTTCTCGGACTTCGTCACGCCCTCATCATTCTGCAGCCAGCTGAGAGTGGCCTGTGCGCTGCCGCCCTCGGCCCCGCCGTTCATGACCCGCACCCGCACCTCGGAGGCCGCGGACTGGGTGCCCTTGAGGCGGGCCGCCGCCGTGGCGGCCGCCGCGTCCTTCGACGCCTTCGCCTGCTCCTTCACCTCGGTGAAGGACACGTCGTCCTGGATCATCCGGAAGACGGTGGGCGCCGTCGCCTCGTTCAGGACGACCGTCGCCTTGACCTTCTCGGCCGGGTTGTCGATGACGGGCACGGTGGTGAAGGTCAGGTTCTTGGTGTTGAGCTTGCCCAGCTCCAGGCCGAGGTCCTTGAGCTTGGTGATGCTGTCCAGCTGGGAGTCGACGGTGAGCGCCTTCGTGCCCGCCTCCGCCAGCTTGATCATCTTGGTGGGGCTGGTGAGCGTGTCGTTCGACTTCAGCTTGCGCATCAGCGAACCGAGGAACTGCTGCTGGATCGCGATCCGGCTCAGGTCGCCGCCGAAGCCCACCGAGTGCCGGGTGCGCAGGAACGCCAGTGCCTGCTCGCCCTGGACGGTGTGCGTGCCCTTCGACAGCTTCAGGTGCGAGTCCGGGTCGTCGATGTCCTTGGCCAGACACACCTCGACGCCGTCGACCGCCGTCGTCAGCGTCTTGACCGCGTTGAAGTCGGCCACCATGAAGTTGTCCGGGGTGACCCCGGTCAGCTCCGTCACCGTGCGCATGGTGCAGCTGGGCGTACGGCCGTCCTGGCCCAGGCTGGTGTTGAAGCGGACGCCCTGCGTGCCCTTGATGATCTCGCTCGAGCCGTCCTCCTGCTCGGTCGGGCAGTCCGGGATGTCCACGATCAGGTCGCGCGGGATGCTGAGCGCGGTCGCGTTCGTCCGGTCCTTGGAGACGTGCAGCAGGATCGTCGTGTCGGCGTGGCCCACGCTGCCGGAGTCGCCGTAGCCCTCGTTGCCCGAGCCGGTGCGCTTGTCGGTGCCGATCACCAGCAGGTTGATCGCCTTGTCCTTGCTGAAGCCACCGGTGCTCGCGCCGTCGTCGGAGACGGAGGTGATGTTGTCGTTGAGGTGCTCCAGGTAGAGGTAGGCCGCACCGGCGGTGCCCACCAGGACGAAGGCCATGGTCCCGCCGGTCCACAGCAGGACCTTCTTCGCCTTCGACTTCTTCGCCGGCCGGCGCCCGCGCCTGCCCGGCGGGGGCTCCTCCGGCACGGCCCGTCGCCGGCGCGGCCCCGGCACCTCCGGGGTGTCCCGTTCCGGAGCCGTCGTACGGCTGCCGGAAGCGGCTTCGGGGCCGGGTGCGCCGCCCGCCGCACGGGCGGCACGCCTACGAGGCCCGGGCACCGCCGACTGCGGTGCGGAAGGGGTCAGTCGCAGTTCGTATTCACCGGTGTCCGGATTGAGTACCCACTGGTCTGCGGGGTCGATGTTCTCCACCCGCCCACGGCCTTGCGCGTCCACGGTTGTCCGAATCCTCCGTCGGGGCCACGCGGCGCCCTTCCCCTCTAAGGCGCTCGGGTCTCGGTCACACAGTGCACGACCCCAGAACGGTCCTCAGGCCGGGTGCACCGGATCGCTCACACTATCCGCCAAGTTCGGCGCAGAGCGACGACGGTGACAAATTCCACGTCCCTACAACCGGTCAATCCGGGCTATTTCCTTGAACTGGCGTTCGCCACGGCCGTCCCGCATGGGAAGCGCTTCACCCGTGACCGTGCGCCCAGCTCACGCGCAGGTGTGGTCGCCGGCCGTGTTCCCCCGGAAAGTCGGCTCCGACGGACTCGGCGACGCGTACGTATCGTGATCGGACGACTCCGAAGAGGTGGAATTCTCCGACTGCTCCGACTGCTCCGACTGCTTCGGCTTCTCCGGCTTCTGCGACTTCCCGGGCTCCCCCGGCGTTTTCCCGGTGACGGAGACCGGCGCGTCCGTGCGCAGCCGTTCGAAGAGCTTCTCCGCCGCCGGCTCCACGAGTTGGTCGCGATTGGCGTTGTAGACGTACGACTCCCGGGGAACGGTCAGGAATCGCACCTGTGCGGTGGGAATGTCCCGCAGGCCGCGCACGAGTGCGTAGAGACCGCGCAGACTCGCCAGATCCGGGTCGGTGGTGAGCGAGGACGTGGCCGCGTCCAGCACCGGATACAGCTTCACCGGATTCAGCAGGACGTCATTGCTCTGCGCCTTGTTGACGAGCGCCCCGAGGAATCGCTGCTGCCGGTCCATCCGGTCGGTGTCGCTGCCGTCGCCGAGGGTCTTGCGGGCGCGGACATAGCCGAGGGCCTGCTCGCCGTCGAGCCGCACCCGCCCCGCGGGCAGCCGCAGTTTGGCCGCCTTGTCGCGGATCGGCTCCTTCAGGCACACCTCGACCCCGTCGAGAGCGTCGACCATCTTCTTGAAGCCGTGGAAGTCGACGACGACGTGGTGGTCGATCCGGATGTCCGTCAGTTTCTCCACCGTCCGGATCGTGCAGGCCGAACCCCCTGTCTGGAACGAGTAGTTGAACATCGCGAACGTCGGCGACGACCGGGAACCGTCCGGCCGCCGGCAGGCCGGCACGTCCACCATGAGATCGCGGGGGATCGACACGGCCGTCGCGCTGCGCCGCCCGGCGGACAGGTGCAACAGGATCGTCGTGTCCGACCGCTCGGTCCCGGAATCCCGCCCGTACTCGCCGTTGCCGTCCCCCGCGCGCGAGTCCGAACCGATCAACAGCACGTTCCGCGCGTCCTTCACCAGCGCGGTCGGCCGCTCCTTCGCGTACCGCGCCAGCTCCGCCGCGGCCGCCTCGTCCGGCGTGATGTTCCCGTCGAGCTTGGCGTACACGACCCACCCGGCCACCCCGGTCCCCACCCACCAGCAGCCCCACCACCCCCGCCCCGACCTCGAACCGCCGCCGCCGACGCCGCCGCACGAGCCCCGCACCGAGAGCGGGACGCCCCACCCCGGCCCGAGGGCCTGTCCGCGCCCGGCCCGAGAGGTTCGCCCGCCCCGTTGCTCCCACTCACGTCGGCACCCGTCCCTCCCGCTCACCGTACGAAAACGCCGTGCAGTCCCTACGACGATGCCGCGCCCGGGGGCGGAGCGCGGGCGGGGAGGGGCTGGACGGGTGAACGGGGAGTGGGGGAGGGATGCGTGTCTCGGAGCAGGGCGGACGCTCACCCGCCCGGCGCGGGTGGGGCGATCGGCCGCCGGAGCGGGTCATGGGCGATGCGGGGGCCCGGCTACCGTGCCGTCGCCGTCACCCGTTCGCTGTCGATCCGCCTCGTCAGGGTCTCCTCCGACGCCTGGTCCATGTTCCGGCACAGGACGACCGAGCCGCCGGTGGCGAGCGGGGCGTACAGGCCGGCGCTGAGGCCCTCCCAGGTGTCGTACGGCAGGCCCGACAGGAGCCGGGAGCCGGGGCCCATGAGGCCGAGGGCGGGTGCGTCGGCGCGGGCGCGCTCCACCAGTTCCGCGCTCGTGTACTCCGCGCCGGCCACGATCAGCGCGGGCTCCTCCGGGTCGACGGGCGCGTACGGCGCGAAACGGTCGCCGTGGGTCGGCACGTCCACCGCGTAGTCGGCGTACCCCTCCGGCGGTGCCGGGACGAACCGGCGGCCGAGCGGCGCCAGCGACAGCGCGTACCGCTCGCCCCGGCACGCCAGCCCCGCCTCGAACCGGCCGGGCCCGGCCACGACGAAGTCAGCGCGGGCCGGATCCCCGGCCACGTCCGCGACGACCCCGGCCGAGGAACACGCGAGCAGCCACACGGCCGTCTGCCAGTGCGCGGGCAGCAGCAGCGCGACGCGGTCGCCGGGTTCGGCGGACAGTCCGTCCTGGACGAGGTTCGCGGTCTTGGCCACCCAATTGGCGAAGGTGGCCACGGACAATTCCACCCGTTCGCCCGTGGCGTCGTCGTAGAAGGTCACCAGGGGACGCGCGGGGTCCGCGGCGAGCGCGGAACGCAGCAGGTCGGCAGGGGTGCGGTCAGTGGCGTTCACCCGCGTCAGCGTACGCGCCGCCCGTCGCCGAACGCCCGCCACCGTGCCACCGGTTCGGCCGAACGCCCACCGACGCCTCGTCAAGTCCCCGATGGACAGAAATGTATGACTATGTCCAGGATCAGTGGCATGCGTGGACTGCTTGCTTCCTCGATCGGCGTCACTTGTGCGGCGGCACTGGCCCTCCCGCTCGACGCCCCCCGCCACCGCGGTGACGGCGCGTCCGGCGACGACCGTGCAGGCGGCGCCCGCCGCGGCCCGGCCCGCCGGCTCCGCCGCCCCGCTCGCCGGCAGCACCCAGTCGCTGCCCCTGACCCCTCTCTCCCGCGACCGTGCCCACGGCGGCACGGGAGCCGAACAGGGCCTGCCCCGCCAAGACGTGCGGTCCTTCTCCCTCCTCGGCGTGGTCTGGGACGACCCGGACGCCGAACTGCACGGCCGCGTCCAGGTCCGCACCCGCGCCGCGGGCACCGGCACCTGGTCCGCCTGGCAGGACGTCGAGACGCACAACGCCGACCACGGCGCCGACCCCGACACCCCCGAACGCGCCTCCGGCCACGTCCGCGGTGCCACCGCTCCGCTGTGGGTGGGGGAGTCCGACGGCGTGGAGGTCCGCGTCAGTCCGGACGCCGAGCAGCGTACGGAGGACACCGCGGGCGGCGCCCGCACCGTGTCCTCGTCCCTGAAACTCCCCGCGGGGATGCGCCTGGAACTCGTCGACCCGGGCGCCTCCGACTCGGGTTCTGCCGACTCGGGCACCACCGACCTGGGCACCACCGACCCGGGCACCTCCGACTCGGGCACCTCCGACTCGGGCACCTCCGACTCGGGTACTGCCGACTCGGGCACCACCGACCACAGCACCGTCGACCAGGGCGGCACCACCGAACACCCCGCCCACGCCCCCGTGGGCCCGCCCCGCAGCCGGGCCGTGACCGCCCAGGCCCCGGCCGACGTCCCGGAGGAGGCGGCGGGCACGGCGGCGGACCTGACCGAAGGCAGGACCGCCGGCGTCGGCGTCACCGTCGAGGCGGCCGGGGCCTCCGCCGCCAACACCGCTCTCGCCCCCGTCGGCGCCACCGAGATCCCCGCCCTCGACCGCGCGGACACCGCACGCGAACTCCTCGGCCTGCGCTCCGGCGAACTGACGACGGCTCAGCGCGCCAAGCCGTACATCGGCCCCCGCCCGGGCATCGTGACGCGCCGCGGCTGGGGCGCCGACGAGAAGCTGCGGGAGAAGACGTTCGTGTACACCAAGAAGGTCAAGGCGGCCTTCGTGCACCACACGGCCTCGGGCAACACGTACAAGTGCTCGCAGGCCCCCTCCGTCATCCGCGGCATCTACCGCTACCACGTCAAGAGCATGGGCTGGCGGGACATCGGCTACAACTTCCTCGTCGACAAGTGCGGCAACATCTACGAGGGCCGCGCGGGGGGTGTGGCGAAGCCGGTCCTGGGCGCCCACACCCTCGGTTTCAACAGCGACAGCATGGGGATCGCCGTCCTCGGCACGTTCACCACCACCAAGCCGTCCGCCGCCGCGGTCAAGGGCATCGCCCGCCTGACGGCATGGAAGCTGGGATTGTTCGGGGCCAATCCGAAAGGAAAGACATACCTGAAGTCCGGTGGTGGCAATCTCTACCGAAAAGGTAAGAACGTACGACTGAACGTGATCTCCGGACACCGGGACGGCTTCGCCACGGAATGCCCAGGACGGCAGCTCTACGGCAAGCTCGGCTCGGCCCGTACGACCGCGGCCGACTACCAGGGCCGCTGACGTCGCGGACCCGCGAACCCGGGGCCTGGGGAGGCCCCGGCGGGATCCGGCGCGGGACGGAGGGCACGGCCAGTGGGGGGCACATCCATAGCCGTCGGGGGGACTGCGCGTGGAACACCGCACGGCCATCGAAGTTGCCGCACCAAGGTCTGCATACACTGGCCGCCGAAAGACAGTTCGGCCGGTCCCGGCAGGAAGCAGAGACGAAGGTGACAGAAGCGATCCTCCTGGTCGGCGGCAAGGGCACCCGGTTGCGCCCGCTCACGGTGCACACGCCCAAACCCATGGTCAGGGCGGCGGGAGTGCCGTTCCTCACGCACCAGCTGGCGCGGGCGAAAGCGGCAGGCGTGGACCACATCGTCCTCGCGACGAGCTATCTGGCGGAGGTCTTCGAACCGTACTTCGGCGACGGCTCGTCGCTGGGCCTGCACATCGAGTACGTCACGGAGGACGAGCCCCTGGGCACCGGCGGCGCCATCCGCAACGTGGCGTCCCGGCTCCACTCGGGCCCCGACGACCCGGTACTGATCTTCAACGGTGACATCCTCACCGGCCTGGACATCGGACGTTTGGTGGCCACCCACGAGAAGACGTCGGCGGACGTCTCCCTCCACCTCACGAAGGTGACCGACCCGAGGGCGTACGGCCTGGTCCCCACGGACGACACGGGCAGGGTCCTGGCCTTCCTGGAGAAACCCCAGACCCCCGAGGAGATCGTCACCGACCAGATCAACGCGGGCGCGTACGTCTTCCGCCGCTCGGTCATCGACACGATCCCCGCCGGCCGCCCGGTCTCGGTGGAACGCGAGACCTTCCCCGGCCTCCTGTCCGCGGGCGCCCACCTCCAGGGGATGGTCGACTCGACGTACTGGCTGGACCTGGGCACCCCGGCGGCCTTCGTCCGGGGCTCGGCGGACCTGGTCCTCGGCCGCGCCCCGTCCCCCGCGATCCCCGGCCGCTGCGGCGACCGCCTGATCCTCCCGACGGCCATGGTCGCCCCCGACGCGAAGCTGACCGGCGGCACGGTGGTCGGCGAGGGGGCGTTCGTCGCGGAGGGCGCGCGCGTCTTCGGCTCGACGATCCTGCCCGGCGCGGTCATCGAACCGGGCGCGGTCATCACCGACTCCCTCATCGGCACCCGAGCCCGCGTGGGCGAACGCTCGGTCCTCACCGGCACGGTCATCGGCGACGGCGCGGTGATCGGCCCCGACAACGAACTGCGCGACGGGGCAAGGGTGTGGTGCGACGCGAGGATCCCGGCAGCGTCCCTGAGATTCTCCTCGGACCAGTAACGGCCTCGACGCCCGTCCGGCCTCGTCCCCCGCCCGGCGTCGGGGCGAGGCCGTTCAGGCCGAAGCCGGGGCCCGGGGGCGCAGGCAGCCCCCGGGTTCGGGACGGTAAGGGGCGGCGGGGGCGGAAACCTCCGACGCCTCGCACCGCCCCCGGGTTCGGGACGGAAGGAGCGGCGGGGACGGCGGGGACGGCGGGGCGAGAACCTCCCACGCCCCGCACCCCACCACCTCTCCGCCTCAAATACCGCGGATGTCCCCCACAGGCATCCGAGGAGCCCGCCGGGCAGGGGCCTTCCCACTCAACAGGATCAGCCGCGCGGCCCGATGCCGCTGCCCCGCATAGGGCTCCAGCAGCGCCAGCATCGCCGCGTCGTCCGCGAACCGATCTCCCGCCAACGCCCACCCCACGATCCCCGGCAGATGCAGATCACCCACGGTCACCGCGTCCGCAGCCCCATGGCTGCGCTGCACGACCTCCGCAGAGGTCCAGGGCCCGATCCCCGGCACCAGCTCCAAGCGCCCCCGCGCCTCCGCCGGAGGCATCCGCACGGCCTCCTCCAACCGCGCGGCAACCCGCACGGCCCGCACGATCGTGGAAGCCCGCTTGTTGTCGACCCCGGCCCGATGCCACTCCCAGGAGGGGATCAGCGCCCAGGTCCGGGCCGCCGGCATCACCCACAGCCGCCCACCCGCCGCGGGCCCCGGCGCCGGTTCCCCGAACTTGCGCACGAGCAGCCGCCACGCCCGGTAGGCCTCGTCGGTGGTGACCTTCTGTTCGAGGATCGACGGGATCAACGATTCCAGCACCAGCCCGGTCCGCAGCAGCCGCAGCCCGGGCCGCCGATGCCGGGTCACGGCCAGGAGCCGGTGCCGGGGTACGAAGGCGTCCGGATCGTCGGAGGCCCCGAGCAGCTCGGGCAGCCGCTCCAGCAGCCACTCGGCCCCCGGCCCCCAGGCCTCTCCCCGCACGGCGCCCTCACCGGGCAGGACGCGGACCCGCAGGGTCCCCGGCCCGCCGGGCGTGAGGCTGGCCCGCCAGACCGACCCGTCGGGCATCGCCCTGAACGTCGGATCGGCGGGCCCGCGCCGCAGCGGACCCAGCACCAGCCCGAGATCCAGCGGCCCGTCCGGCACCCAGGTCCGCACCCGCCCGCCCGCGGACGCCTGCCGGGGCACTCCGGAGGGCATGGCGACCTGCCCGCCGCGCACGGTCGTACGCGAGGTGCGGGGATCGAATCGTCCTGCCACGAATGAGGTCCTAGCTGGGTGGGACGGGGTGCTCGCCCGTCCGGGGTCTCCGGTCTCTCCGGGGTCTGTCGGCCCAGCCTCTCACCGAACCGCCAGGAAGCCCTCCACCTCACGCGCGCCCCGGGCCTTCGGCTCCTCGGCCGCGTGCCCCACCGCAACCGCCCCCATGGGGTCCCAGTCGGCGGGCAGGTCCAGCACCTCCCGGACGACGTCCCGGCAGAACATGGTCGACGACACCCACGCCGACCCCAGCCGCTCCCCGGCCAGCGCGACGAGGAAGTTCTGCACACCGGCCCCGGTCGCGACGACGAACATCTCCCGCTCGGCCGCGTCCCGCCGCGGGTCGCCGTAGGTGTGCGAGCCGTCCATCACCAGGCAGGGCACGACCAGGTAGGGCGCGTTGCGCAGAACGTCCCCGCGCCGCACCCGCCTGGCGATCGACTCCTCGGACTTCCCGTCCCGCCGCAGATCCTCGATCCACGCGTCCCGCATGGCGTCCAGCAGCCGGACCCTCGACTCCGCCGACTCCAGCAGTACGAACCGCCACGGCGTCGTGTGGTGCGGCGCCGGCGCGGTCACGGCCGCGGCCACCGCCCGCCGTACCGCGCCGGGGTCGACCGGCTCGTCGGTGAAGGACCGCACGGTCCGCCGCTGGGTGACCGCCAGCCGTACCGCCTCGGACGTCCCGAGCCGGAACATGTCGTCGCGCGCGCCGCGCACCATCGCGCGGGCGCCCTCCCCGTCGCCTTCGGCCACGACATGGGGCAGACCCCGCACCACGGCCACGGGCAGCCCCGAGGCCTTGCCCTTCACCAGGTCGCCCGCGGCGGCCAGCTCGTCCGCCGTCGCGACGACGGTGGCGCTGAGCGGGTTGCCGTACGCGTCGGTGCCACCCCGCAGGTCGTCCAGCACGCGTACGCCCGCGGCGCCGATGGCCACGTCGGTGAGTCCCGCGCGCCAGGGCCGCCCGAAGGTGTCGGTGACGAGGACCCCGACCTCGACGCCGAGGGCGTCGCGCAGCCCGTCGCGGATCACGCGCGCGGAGGCGTCCGGGTCCTTGGGCAGCAGCAGCACGGTCCCCGAAGGGGTGTTGGAGGCGTCGACGCCGGCGGCGGCCATGACCAGGCCCTGCCGGTTCTCGACGATCCGCAGCGCCCCGCGCCGGGCGACGACCCGGACGGTCTCCGCGTCGATCGCGGCCTCCCGGTCGTCCGCCCGGACGATTCGGCCCTCCGCCTTGGACACGATCTTCGAGGTCACCAGCAGGACGTCCCCGTCGGCGAGCCCCGGCTCGGCGGCGGCGATCAGCTTGGCGAGGTCGTCCCCGGCCCGCACCTCGGGCAGCCCGGCCACGGCCCAGACCCGGTAACCGGTCTGCGTGCTCACGCGCCCCGCACCTCCTCGGCCAGCGCCAGGGCCTCGCGGGCCATCCGCGCGCTCGCGTCGACGTCCGTCATCATCAGCGGGACGGCCCGGCAGCGGATCCCGGCGGCCTCGACCCGCTCCGCGCAACCGGCGTCCACGGTGTCCACGAGCCAGCCGTCCAGCAGCCCCGAGCCGTAGTGCTCGGCGACCGCCGCGGCCGTCGACTCCACGCCGACCGCCGCGAGCACCTTGTCCGCCATCCCGCGCACGGGCGCGCCCCCGACGATGGGGGAGAGACCCACCACCGGCACCCCGGCCTCGGCGATCGCCTCGCGGATGCCGGGCACGGCGAGGATCGTGCCGATCGACACGACCGGATTCGACGGCGGGAAGAGGACGACGTCCGCCTCCGCGATCGCCTCCAGCACACCGGGCGCGGGCTTGGCCTGCTCGGCACCGACGGGCACGATCGCCTCGGCCGGCACGGAGGCCCGCAGCCGCACCCAGTACTCCTGGAAGTGGACGGCCTTGCGCTCGCCGTCCACCTCGACGGCGACATGCGTCTCGACCCGGTCGTCGCTCATCGGGATCAGCCGGACGCCCGGTTTCCACCGGTCGCACAGTGCCTCGGTGACCGCGCTGAGCGGATACCCGGCACCGATCATCTGGGTCCGCACGATGTGCGTCGCGAAGTCCCGGTCGCCCAGCCCGAACCACTCGGGCCCCACGCCGTACGCCGCGAGCTCCTCCTTGAGGTGGAACGTCTCGTCGGTCCGCCCCCAGCCCTGCTCCTCGTTGATGCCGCCGCCGAGCGTGTACATCACCGTGTCGAGGTCCGGGCAGACCTTCAGCCCGAAGAGGTGGATGTCGTCCCCGGTGTTGCCGATGACCGTGATGTCCGCGTCCGGCGCGGCCCGCTTCAGACCGCGCAGGAACCGGGCACCACCGATGCCGCCTGCCAGAACCACAATGCGCATGCGCCAAGTCTTGCAGGCGGGTACGACAGCCCGTCACACGGTCACCGACCACCCCCACGCGACAGCGAACGGTCACGGGCCGCCCCGCTGGGGGACACGGCGCCGCGTCAGGCGCTGACGGGACGTCCCTCGCAGTACGGCGCCGTGTGCATCGGCATCTCGGTCAGGCCGGGGAAGTAGACGTGCAGGCTCACGGCCGGATCCAGCGAGTCGTTGACGACCTCGTGCACGTACCCGGGAGCGAACACGCGCTGCGCGCCCGCCGCCAACGCGCGCGTGCCGCGCTCGGTGCGCTCGGTCAGCGTGCCCTCCAGGACGGTCAGCACACCGGAGGAGCGGCCGTGGCCGTGGAGCCCGCTGCCCTGTCCGGGCACCCAGGACAGCAGCCAGACCTCGTAGCCGGGGCCGGTGCGCAGCCGGTGGTACCAGCGGGTGGTGGCGTCGTACTTGACCAGGTGCTCCCACTGGGAGCGGTCGGCGGCCACGGAACGGGCCAGGCCGGCGAACTCGGCGACGGTGGCCGGGTGCTCGCGGGGGGCCTGGAGGAGGTGCGGGACTTCGAGGATGTCGCCGGCGATCTGGAGGTCGCTGTCGCTGTTCATGGGATGCGGTGGTTCCTCGGCGGAAGAAGAGGCGGGGGCTGGGTGTCACGTACCGTCCGCCCGGATCACGGGCGGGAGGGGTGCCCTGGTGCGGGCGCGGAACAGGCAGCCGAGTCGCGGTCGGACTCAGGAGCAGCCGGAGCGAGAGGGAAGGCTCAACAGCTGGAACAGCAACAACAGCTACAGCGAGCGCGGGCAGCACCGTGGGACCCGGCGGTGCGGGTCGAGGTGAGTGCCAAGTTCGCGAGCATGCCCACAAGGACAGCGGTTCACACCCTCGGTGTCAACTCGGCAGCCGTCATGCGAGACCGGTTCACCTCATCAGGTCCATCTGTGAGGCGAAAGGTTTGTCCATGCCCCCACCGGGACACATGGCGCACAAGCCGGGCGCGCGGACCCGTCACGAACCCGTGATCCACATGTGATCCGGTTCGCTTCCGGTCGCGTGTCGGAACGAGATCGCTTCCCGGGGCGTCCTCCCCCGTACAGGCGCTGTGCGGGGCGGAAGTCCTCGGGGGCCTTTTCTGCTTGTCAAGGTTTAGGCCGATTTGAACACTTACTGCACGGCCTTGGTTCCGCAGAGTGAATAAGAGGCCCAATAGCAGATCTCGGCTTGACTCGCCCGGAGCCGCACACTTGTAATTTCACTCGTGTCGTTCAGCCGACATCGGTAACGGCCACGTCACGGGGACGCGAAAGACAGAGCGAGGGGCGCACATGACCGAGCTGGTGCAGCAACTGCTGGTCGACGTCGACGACGCGGACGAGGAACTCGGCTGGCAGGAGCGCGCACTGTGCGCCCAGACCGACCCCGAGTCCTTCTTCCCCGAGAAGGGCGGCTCCACCCGCGAGGCAAAGAAGGTCTGCCTCGCGTGTGAGGTCCGTTCCGAATGCCTCGAGTACGCACTCGCCAACGACGAGAGATTCGGCATCTGGGGCGGCCTGTCCGAGCGGGAGCGCCGCCGACTCAAGAAGGCGGCCGTGTGAGGACGGCCTCGCCCGAGGCTTCGAACGGCCCGTCGCAGGTGGGTTGTCCACAGGCGGCGGGCCGCCGTCGTGCCCAGCCGATAGTGTGGGCGCTCGTCCGAGACACCCCGCCGCCCCCACGCGGCGCAGGCGTCCACCGCAGTCCACCGAACCGGGGCCCGTACCTCGATGTCCGTGCACCAAACGGCAGGTCAACGCGACGCTGCCACTCCTGAGTTCCCGCGTCACGTGGTGACCGCGGTCCTCGTCTCCCACGACGGCGCCCGCTGGCTGCCCGACGCGCTCGCCGGGCTGCTCGGCCAGGAGCGTCCCGTCCAGTCCGTCATGGCCGCCGACACCGGCAGCGCGGACGACTCGGCCCAGCTGGTCACCGACGCCCTCGGCGCCGACCGCGTCCTGCACCTCGCCCGGCGCACCGGCTTCGGCCAGGCCGTCGAGGAGGCCAACCGGACCGCCCCGGTCCTCACCCCCGACGAACTGCCGTACCTGAAGCGCCCGAGCGGCTGGGACCCCGTCACGCGCACCTGGCGCGACGACGCCTACGACCTGCCCGACCTCCCGCACGGCGAACCCGTCCAGTGGCTCTGGCTGCTGCACGACGACTGCGCGCCCGAGCCCGAGGCCCTGGCCGAACTGCTGCGCGTCGTGGACAACGAAGCCCAGCTGGGCCGTGACGACGTCGCCGTCGTCGGCCCCAAGCTCCGCGGCTGGTACGACCGCCGCCAGCTCCTCGAGGTCGGCGTCACCATCGCCCACTCCGGCCGCCGCTGGACCGGCCTGGACCGCCGGGAACAGGACCAGGGCCAGCACGACCAGGTGCGCTCCGTACTGGCCGTGTCCACCGCCGGCATGCTCGTCCGCCGCGACGTCTTCGAGGAACTCGGCGGCTTCGACCGCCGCCTGCCCCTCATGCGCGACGACATCGACCTGTGCTGGCGGGCGCACGCCGCGGGCCACCGCGTCCTCGTCGCCCCCGACGCCGTCGTCCGGCACGCCGAGGCAGCCTCCCGCGAGCGGCGCGCCGTCGACTGCGCGGGCCGCACCACGGCCTCGCCCCACAAGGTCGACAAGGCCGGCGCCGTCTACACCCTCCTCGTCAACAGCCGTACGGCCCTGCTGCCCTGGATCCTGTTCCGCCTGGTCGTCGGCACCCTCCTGCGGACCGTCGCCAACCTCGTCGGCAAGGTCCCCGGACAGGCCCTCGACGAGATCCGCGGCCTGCTGGGCACCCTGCTGCGGCCCGAGCGCATCATCGCCGGGCGACGCCGCCGCGGCGGCTCCCAGATGGACAAGGACGAACTGCGCCCGCTGTTCCCGCCGCCCGGCGCGACCGTGCGGGCCACCGTCGAGCACGTCGCGGGAGACCTCTTCGGAGCCACCGACACCGAGACCACGACCGGAGCCGGCCGGCACGGCGGCGCCGTCGAGTCCGGCCCCGGCGGCGACGACGCCGACTTCCTCGAGATCGAACAGTTCGCCCGGCTCAAGCGCATCGCCCGCAAACCGGGCCCGGTGCTCTTCCTGGTGCTGCTGCTCGTCTCCCTGGTCGCCTGCCGCAACCTCCTGGGCGGCGGCGCCCTCACCGGAGGGGCCCTGCTGCCCGCCCCGGCCGACGCCTCCGACCTGTGGTCGCGCTACCTGGACGCCTGGCACCCCGTCGGCGCCGGCGGCACCCCGTCCGCCCCGCCGTACCTCGCCATCGTCGCCCTGTTCGCCTCCCTGCTGTTCGGCTCGACCGGCCTCGCCGTCACCGTGCTGCTGGTCTGCTCGGTGCCACTGGCGGGCCTCGCCGCCTACTTCGCCTCCCGCCCGCTCATCGGATCCAGCCTCCTGCGCGCGTGGGGCGCCGTCGTCTACGCCTTCCTGCCCGCCGCCACCGGCGCCCTCGCGGGCGGCCGTATCGGCACCGCGGTCCTGGCCATCCTGCTGCCCCTCATCGCCCGCGCGGGCATCGCCGCGAGCGGCCTCGCCAACTCCTCCGGCACGCGCGGCAGCTGGCGCGCCACCTGGGCGTACGCCCTGCTGCTGACGATCACCACGGCCTTCACCCCGATCGTGTGGCCCCTGGCGCTGATCCTCGGCCTCGCCGTCCTCGCCGTGCGCCGCACCGACCTCCCCGCCTACGGCCTGCGCTTCCTGGTCCAGCTCGGCACCCCCCTGCTGGTCCTCGCCCCCTGGTCGCTCTCGCTGCTCCCGCTCGGCTTCTTCACCGAGGCCGGCCTGGAGTACGGCCCCTCGGCGGCCTCCGCGACCGACCTCCTCGGCATCAGCCCCGGCGGCCCCGGCACGGTCAGCGGACTGATGCTCATCGGCGTCGTCCTGGCCGCACTCGCCGCCCTGCTGCGCACGGAGCGCCAGCGGGGCATCTGGACGGCCTGGGCGGTCGCCCTGGTCGGCCTCGTCCTCGCGGTCCTCTCCAACAGCTCCACCTGGGCCGGCCCCGCCACCCTCGTCTACGGCATCGCCCTCCTCGCCGCCGCCCTCATGGGCGCCGACGGCGCACGCACGCGTGTCGCCGAGCAGAGCTTCGGCTGGCGCCAGCCGGTCGCCGCCCTCATCGCCTTCGCCTCGGCCGCCGGCCCCCTCCTCGTCGCCGCGGGCTGGATGCTCGGCGGCGCCGACGGCCCCCTGGAGCGCCGCGACCCCGTGCAGGTGCCCGCGTTCGTCGCCGAGGAGAGCAACACCCGCGACCAGGCCCGCACCCTCGTCCTGGACAGCGACTCCGCCGCCCACGTCGGCTACATGCTGGTCCGCGGCTCCGGCGCCCGCATGGGCGACGCCGAACTCGCCGCGGCCGACGGCCGCAACGGCACGCTCGACAAGGTCGTCGCCAACCTCGTCGCCGGCTCCGGCGCCGACCAGGCCGACCAGCTCGGCAAGTTCGCCGTGCGCTACGTCCTCGTCCACAAGGGCGCGCCCCGCGAGGTCACCCGCGTCCTGGACGCCACACCCGGCCTGTCCCGGCTCAGCCAGCAGGACGGCAGCGCCCTGTGGCGGGTCGACCAGGAGGTCTCCCGCGCGGCGATCGTCACCGCCACCGGCAAGGGCACCCCCACCGCGGTCGCCGCCGGCCCCGTCGACATCCACACCACGATCCCCGAGGGCGCCGACGGACGGATCCTGCGCCTGGCCGACTCCGCGGCCGACGGCTGGACCGCCACCCTCGACGGCAGCCCGCTCACCCGGACCACCGTCGACGGCTGGGCCCAGGGCTTCCGGCTCCCCGCCTCCGGCGGCAGGCTGGACGTCACCTACGAGGCCCCGTTCGGCCACACCGCCTGGCTGTGGGCACAGGGCCTCCTCGCCCTCGTCCTGGTCGTCCTCGCCCTGCCCGGCCGCCGCCGCGACGTCGACGACGACCTCCCCGAGGAGCAGTCCGTCCCCGACCGTGCCGTCGAGGGCGAGGGCCGCCGCGCCCGCCGCCTGCGCGCCCAGGCCGAGTCCGAGGACCCCGGCCAGGACGAGCAGGCCCCGTCCCCGCCGCGGCCCCGGACCCCGGCCGCCGTACCGCACCAGCAGTCCTACGCCGACTGGGAGGCGCCGGCCCACCAGCCCGCCCAGTACGACGCCTACGGCCAAGACCAGTACCAGGACGCCCCGCAGCAGTACCCCGCGGGCGGCTACGACCAGCAGTACGACCCCTACCAGGCCGGCCAGTACGACCCGTACGCCTACGAGGCCCGCCCCGAGGCCACCGCCGCCTACGACCAGGCGTACCAGCAGGGCTACGACCCGTCGGCGTACCAGCAGGACGGCTACGACCCCGCCCGCGACCCGGCGCAGCACCCCCACGGCACCGGCAGCGAGCGCCCCGACGGGAGCCAGCAGTGAACCGCACCACCCTGTCCCTGATCGCCGCCACGGTCGCACTGGCCGCCGTCACCGGATTCGCCACCCTCAACGAACCGGACGCGCCCGCCGCGGACACCGCCGAGGCGGCAGCCGTCCTGCCCGTGGAGCGCACCGGCCTGCTCTGCCCGGCGCCCAGCGCCTCCGACCTCGCCGAGACGACCTACACGTCGTTCACGCCCGTCACCAAGGGCGCCGGGAGCGACGGCTCGGCCCAACTCCAGTCCGCACCGCGCGAGTCGACGGACCCGGCCACCGAGGACGACGGGAAGACGACCGAGGACGGCACGCCCACGGACGAGACGGACGCGGACAAGGCGGCCGACGACAACGCGGCCGACGACAACGCGGCCGACGACAAGAAGACCGCGGCGGCCAAGCCGGTCCTGACCCCCAAGGCGCCCGGTACACCCGTCACCGGCGAGACCTCCGGCGCCGACGGACCCGCGCTCGTGGGCACCGCCGAGGGCGGCTTCGCCCCCGGCTGGACGGTCCAGCAGACCACCCAGGTCACCGCCGGCAACGGCCGCGGCCTGCTCGGCGTGACGTGCACCGCCCCCGACACCGAGTTCTGGTTCCCGGGCGTCAGCACGGCGGCCGACCGCACCGACTACGTCCATCTCACCAACCCCGACGACTCCGCGGCCGTCGCCGACATCGAGCTGTACGGCAAGGACGGTGCCGTCGCGACCACCGTCGGCGAGGGCCTGACGATCCCGGCGCACTCCAGCGAGCCGATCCTGCTGTCCACCCTCACCGGCGAGAAGCAGGACGACCTGACCGTCCACGTGAACGTCCGCAGCGGCCGGGTCGGCGCCGCCGTACAGGCCCTGGACGACAAGCTCGGCGGCGACTGGCTGGCCGCCTCCACCGACCCGGCGGGCACCCTGGTCGTCCCCGGTATCCCCAAGGACGCCACCGCGGTCCGCCTGGTCGTCTTCGCGCCCGGCGACGCCGACGCCGACCTCAAGGTCCAACTCGCCTCGCCCACCGGCCTGATCACCCCCGCCGGCCAGGAGACACTGCACGTCAAGGGCGGCATGACGACCGCGGTCGACCTCGGTGACGTCACGCGCGGGGAGGCCGGCTCACTGGTCCTGACGCCCGCCGACGGATCGGCGCCGGTCGTCGCGGCCGTACGCGTCGTGCGGGGCAAGGGCGACAAGCAGGAGTCCGCGTTCATCCCCGCCACCGGCCCGGTCGTCGCGCGCGCGTCCGTCGTCGGCAACGGCGCCAAGGACACCACGCTCTCCCTGACCGCGCCCACGGGCACCGCCAAGGTCAAGGTCACCGCGTCGGCGGGCACCGGGGGAGGCACCGAGGCCTCCAAGACGTACACGATCGGGCAGGGCACCACCCAGGACGTGCAACTCCCGGTCCCCGCGGGCCTGAAGGGCACCTACGCCCTGACCGTGGAGAACCTCTCGGCCGGCACCCCCGTGTACGCCTCGCGGACCCTGACGGCGACGAACGGCGGCATCCCCGGCTTCACGGTCCAGACACTGCCGGACGACCGGGGCACGGTGGCGGTCCCGGAGGCGGACGAGGACCTGACGGTGCTGCAGAAGTAGACGGTGGGGGAGGGCCGGGGCCGCTCAGTCCTCCCCGTAGCGCGGATCCACCGTCTCCGGAGTCAGCCCCAACAGCTCCGCCACCTGCTCCACGACGATCTCGTGCACCAGCGCGGCCCGCTCGTCGCGCCCCTTGGTGCGGATCTCCACCGGCCGCCGGTAGACGACGACCCGCGCGCGGTGTCCGTCCCGGGCGGCCATCGTGCCGCCCAGCGGAACCGCCTCGTCGTTCCACGGCTCCCCGGCCCCGCCCAGCCGCGGCACCTCCAGCACCATGAAGTCCATGTCGGCGAGCTGCGGCCACCGCCGCTCCAGCCGGTCCACGGAGTCCTGCACCAGATCCGCGAACACCTCGGCACGGCTCGCGGCCAGCGGTACCTGAGGGGGCGCGATCGGCCCGCGCATGCCCCGTCCGTGGCGATCACGACGACGGGGGCCGGGGGCTGCGGCACGGGGCGGTACGGGGCTGTCCATCACTACTGAAGCGTAGTCCCCGCCGCCACCGGCCGCCCGGCTCCACGCGGCGACCCGGACACCGCCCGACCGCTCCGCTCCCCATGTCGTCGACGTGTCGAAGGATGACCATTCCGGCCAAGGTCCGGCTCGATTCCGTATCTCTCCGAGACCGCCGAACTCATGGCAATTGATGGTGTTTGTACGTATCGATGACCGGACCCGGACACCTTCCTCACCCTCAGGACTGGTGTTCGCGCAGGTCAGCGGGGTATGACTGGAGTCGCCTGTGGGGCGTTTCACAACACGACACGGTGGAGTGACCTGGTGGAGAGTCGTCGCGGCCCGCTCAAGAGTGCGGTACCGTCCAACGTCGTGAGCCCTGTACGTCGCTGTTCGCGAACCGCCTGCGGCCGACCCGCCGTCGCGACGCTGACGTACGTCTACGCCGACTCGACCGCCGTCCTCGGCCCGCTCGCCACCTACGCCGAACCTCACTGCTACGACCTCTGCGCCGAGCACTCCGAGCGCCTCACCGCCCCGCGCGGCTGGGAAGTCGTCCGGCTCCTCGACGGTTCGGCCCCCGCCCGACCCAGCGGCGACGACCTGGAAGCGCTCGCCAACGCCGTCCGCGAGGCGGCCCGCCCGCAGGGACGGGCGGCCGGAGCCGGTGGCCCGAGCCGCGGGGCGGACCCGATGGAGGTCGCCCGCCGCGGCCACCTGCGGGTCCTGCGCTCCCCCGACAACTGACCCGCCCGGTCCCTCCGTTCGTCCGCCGCACCACCAGGACGTCCGCCGCGACGGCCGGATCCGGACCGCATGCTTCCCCTGGCGCCCCCGACCTGAGGTTTCGGCACGCGACGTCTGGGGGCCGGACTCGACGGACCCTCGGCGGTCTGTCGGTCGCGCCGGGTAGTTTGTGGTGACTGACAGGACTTTCAGGAAGGTTTGGCCGTGGCTGCTGATCTGTCTCAGATCGTGAAGGCTTACGACGTACGCGGGGTGGTCCCGGATCAGTGGGACGAGTCGCTGGCCGAGCTGTTCGGAGCCGCCTTCGCCGAGGTGACCGACGCCGAGGCGATCGTCGTCGGCCATGACATGCGCCCCTCGTCCCCCGGCCTGTCCGGCGCCTTCGCCCGCGGCGCGGTAGCCCGCGGCGTGCACGTCACCGAGATCGGCCTGTGCTCCACGGACCAGCTGTACTACGCCTCGGGCGCGCTCGACCTGCCGGGCGCGATGTTCACCGCCTCGCACAACCCCGCCCAGTACAACGGCATCAAGCTGTGCCGCGCGGGTGCCGCCCCGGTCGGCCAGGACACCGGCCTCACCCAGATCCGCGCACTGGTGGAGACCTGGTCGGAGTCGACCGGCCCCGAGCCCGCCGCACAGCCCGGAACGATCACACGGGCGGACACGTTGAAGGACTACGCGGCCTACCTCCGCGCCCTTGTCGACGTGACCTCCATCCGCCCCCTGAAGGTCGTCGTGGACGCGGGCAACGGCATGGGCGGACACACCGTCCCCACCGTCTTCGAGGGCCTGCCCCTGACCCTCGTCCCCATGTACTTCGAGCTGGACGGCACCTTCCCCAACCACGAGGCCAACCCCCTCGACCCCGCCAACCTCGTCGACCTGCAGAAGCGGGTCCGCGAGGAGGGCGCCGACCTCGGCATCGCCTTCGACGGCGACGCCGACCGCTGCTTCGTGATCGACGAGCAGGGCGACCCGGTCTCCCCGTCCGCGATCACCGCCCTCGTCGCCGCCCGCGAACTCGCCCGCCACGGCGGCAAGGGCACGGTGATCCACAACCTGATCACCTCGTGGACCGTCCCCGAGGTCGTGAAGGAGAACGGCGGCAGCCCCGTCCGCACCCGCGTCGGCCACTCCTTCATCAAGGCCGAAATGGCCCGCACCGGCGCGATCTTCGGCGGCGAACACTCCGCCCACTACTACTTCAAGGACTTCTGGAACGCCGACACCGGCATGCTGGCAGCCCTCCACGTCCTCGCGGCCCTCGGCGGCCAGGACACCCCCCTCTCCGCCCTCGTCGCCCAGTACGACCGCTACGCCGGCTCCGGCGAGATCAACTCCACGGTCGACGACCAGACGGCCAGCATCGCCACGATCAGGTCCACCTACGGCCCCCGCCCCGACACCACCCTCGACGAACTGGACGGCCTCACGGTCACCACCCCCGACTGGTGGTTCAACGTCCGCCCTTCCAACACCGAACCGCTCCTCCGCCTCAACGCGGAGGCCCGGGACGAGGCGACGATGAGGAAGATCGTGGACGAGGTACTGGCGCTGATCAGGGGCTGAGTCGGACTCCTGCGGCCCGTCCGGCGTTTGCGGACGAGGCCGTTCAGGCCGATCGGCGGTTCAGGCCGATCGGCGGTTCAGGGGGCGGGCCCCTGGCGGGGTCCTGAAGGGGCAGAGGCCCCTTCAGGGACGGGAAGAGGAGGGCGGCGGGCGACAAACCCCCCCCCACCTGGCCACCCCACACCCCACCCCCACCAGCGGTACCCTGACCAGGCACATCCACCCACCCCAGCCCCACCCCGACCTCACCTCGAAGGGACACCCCATGCCGCTCGAAGCCGGCCTCCTGGAGATCCTCGCCTGCCCGGCCTGCCACGCCCCCCTCGAGGAGCAGGACACCGAGCTGATCTGCACAGGCCAGGACTGCGGCCTGGCGTACCCGATCCGCGACGGCATCCCCGTCCTCCTCATCGACGAGGCCCGCCGCCCCGCGTAACGGCGCCCACCCCGCCGTACGGGCCGAAGCCACCCGCAGCGGGCGACGCGCACGCGAGGTGACCCGCACGCGAGGCGACCCCAGCGGCCGACCGCGCAGCGCCCCCGCACACCGACGACCACAGGCGATCGGAGACCTGACGCCATGCTCGACGAATCGCTGCTCGACACGCCGGAGGCCCTGGCCGAGGCGGACCACCGCGCCCTCCTGCGCGGAGCGGCCGAGGCAGGCGCCCGCGTCCGCACCGCCGCCCGGCACGCCACCGAGGCAGGTGTGCACGAGCTGAAACCGGACGGCCGCCCGCGCGCGATCCTCCTCGCGGGCCCCGGAGCCGCCGCCACCTGCGTCGCCGACCTCCTCGGCACCCTCGCAGGCGCCGCCTGCCCGGTCACCCGCCTCGCGCCGGCCGGCGTCGCCCCCGCCGCGGGCGCCCTCCGCTGGGAACTCCCCGGTTGGGCCGGCCCCGTGGACCTCCTCATCGTCACCACCCCCGACGGCAGCGAGCCGGGCCTCTCCCTCCTCGTCGAGCAGGCGTACCGCCGCGGCTGCACCGTCGTCGCCGTAGCCCCCGCCGGCTCCCCGCTCGCCGACGCGGCCGGCGCGGCGCACGGTCTGTTCGTCCCGATGGCGATCGCCCCGTACGAGCAGGACGAGCAGCCCCCCGTGGCGGCCTCCGCCCCCGGAGTCCTGTGGGCGCTCCTCACCCCCCTCCTCGCGCTCCTGGACCGCATCGCCCTGATCTCCGCCCCGCCCGAGGAACTCGAGAGGGTCGCCGACCGCCTCGACCAGATCGCCGAACGCTGCGGTCCGGCCATCGCGACCTACAGCAACCCCGCGAAGACCCTCGCCGCAGAACTCGCCGACTCCCTCCCGGTGATCTGGACGGAGGGCACCTCGGCCGGCCCCGCGGGCCGCCGCTTCGCCGCAGCGCTCGCCGAACTCGCCGGCCGCCCCTCCCTCGTGGCCGAACTCCCCGAAGCCCTCGCCGCGCACAACGCCCTGCTCGCGGGCCCGCTCGCCGCCAGCGCCGACCCGGACGACTTCTTCCGCGACCGCGTCGAGGAAGCGCCCGCCCTGCACGCGCGCGTGGTGCTGCTGCGCGACCGCCCGATCGGCGGCCTCACCGCCGCCCCGGCCGCCCGCGAGCTGGCCCTCAGCCACGACACGCCGATCAGCGAGCTGGAACCGGAGGCCGGTGACGAACTCGTGACCCTCGCCCAACTGATCGCCATGACGGATTTCGCCGCCGTTTACCTGGCGCTCGCCTCGGGAGCCTGATCTGACGACGACCGTCCGCGCGGCGCCCGAAGCCGCGACGGACCGTCGCCCCGGACAGCCACCAGCAGCCGGCCGGCCGCCGAAGACAACCGACTGACCGCCGAGAGCGAACGAGCGATCGCCGACAGCCGACCGCGGACGCCGACCGCGGACCGCCGACCGCGGACCGCCGATCGCCGACAGCCGATCGCGGACGGCGGACGGCCGACCGCGGACAGCCCACAGCAGCGGCCGACCGCAGGACAGACAGAACAGGCAGGCAGACACCCGATGGACCGCCTCGACAACACCATCCGCCCCTACGCCTGGGGTTCCCCCACCGCCATCCCGCACCTGCTCGGCGTCGAACCCACCGGCGAACCGCAGGCCGAGATGTGGATGGGCGCCCACCCCGGCGCCCCCTCCCGCACCGGCCGGGGAACCCTCGTCGAGGTCATCGAGGCCGCCCCGGAGCGGGAACTGGGCGAAAAGGCCGTCGCCAAGTTCGGCCCCCGCCTCCCCTTCCTCCTCAAACTCCTCGCCGCAGGCGCCCCCCTCTCCCTCCAGGTCCACCCCGACCTCACCCAGGCCAAGGAGGGATACGCCGACGAGGAGCGCCGCTGCATCCCGATCGACGCCCCCCACCGCAACTACAAGGACGCCAACCACAAGCCCGAACTCATCTGCGCCCTCACCGAGTTCGACGGCCTGTGCGGCTTCCGCGACCCGGCCCGCGCCGCCGACCTGCTCGACGCCCTCGGCGTCGACTCCCTCAAGCCGTACGTCGACCTGCTGCACGCCCAGCCCGAGGAAGCGGCCCTGCGCGAGGTCCTGACGGCGATCCTCACCGCGGACCCCGACGAGATGGCCCGCACCGTCGCCGCCACCACCGCCGCCTGCGACCGCCTCGGCGGCGACCACGCCCCCTACGCCGTGCTCGCCCACCACTACCCCGGCGACCCCGGCGTCATCGCGGCGATGCTCCTCAACCACGTCCGCCTCCAACCCGGTGAGGCCCTCTTCCTCGGCGCCGGCATCCCGCACGCCTACCTCAGCGGCCTCGGCGTCGAGATCATGGCCAACTCCGACAACGTCCTGCGCTGCGGCCTCACCCCCAAACACGTCGACGTCCCCGAACTCCTGCGCATCGTCCGCTTCGAGTCCGGCGACCCCGGCGTCCTGCGCCCCGAGGCCGCCCCGGACGGTGAGGAGGTCTACGAGACCCCCATCGACGAGTTCCGCCTCTCCCGCCACGTCCTCCCCGAGGGCGCCCCCGCCCACGACCTCACCCTGACGACCCCACAGATCCTGCTCTGCACGGCCGGCACCGTACGGGCCGGCGAGCACACCCTGACACCCGGTCGGTCCGTCTTCGTCCCCGCGGGCGAAAAGGCCGAAGTATCCGGAACCGGCACCGTTTTCAGGGCCACAGTCATCGCCTGACGCGTCGCATCGGCCCGTCCGGGCACACGCATCACGGGCCGGGCTGCAACAATGACCCACCGCAAAGGACGGGCAAAGCCGGAAACGGCACACCGCCCGGCCCGCACCCGCACGAGGCGACCCCGAGGCGACACGAACCCGCCCCGGGGGCGACCCCGAGAACGACCCGAGGACGAAGGGACCACGCGACACATGAGCGCGTCAGGCGGCACCAAAGCGATCGTTGCGGCACTCGCCGCCAACCTCGCGATCGCGGTAGCGAAGTTCGTGGCGTTCCTCTTCAGCGGATCGTCGTCGATGCTCGCCGAGTCCGTGCACTCGCTCGCCGACTCCGGCAACCAGGCCCTGCTGCTCGTCGGCGGCAAGAAGGCCCAGCGCGAGGCCACCCCGCAACACCCCTTCGGCTACGGCCGCGAGCGCTACATCTACGCCTTCCTCGTCTCCATCGTCCTCTTCTCGGTCGGCGGCATGTTCGCCATCTACGAGGGCTACGAGAAGATCAAGCACCCGCACGAGATCGACCACTGGTACTGGCCCGTCGGCGTCCTCGTCTTCGCGATCATCGCCGAGACCTTCTCCTTCCGGACGGCCATCAAGGAGTCCAACACCGTACGCGGCAAGAAGTCCTGGAAGGAGTTCGTCCGCCACGCCAAGGCACCCGAGCTGCCCGTCGTCCTCCTGGAGGACCTCGGCGCACTCGTCGGCCTCGTCCTCGCCCTCGGCGGCGTAAGCCTCGCACTGCTCACCGGCGACGGCGTCTGGGACGGCATCGGCACCCTCTGCATCGGCGTACTGCTCATCATCATCGCGCTCGTCCTGGCCGCCGAGACCAAGTCGCTGCTGCTCGGCGAGGCGGCCGGCATCGAGGACATCCAGAACATCGAGGCCGCGGTCGTCGACGGAGCGACCGTCACCGGCATCATCCACATGCGCACGCTCCACCTCGGCCCCGAGGAACTGCTCGTCGCCGCCAAGATCGCCGTACGGCACGACGGCACCGCCACCGAGATCGCCGCCGCCATCGACGCCGCCGAGTCGCGCATCCGCCAGGCCGTCCCGATCGCCCGCGTCATCTACCTCGAGCCCGACATCTACAGCGAGACCGAGGCCACCAAGGGCCCCGACCCCGAAGCCACCCCCGGCGGCCCGGCCCACCCCACGGCCGGACACTGACCCCAGGCTCACCCGACGGGCCCGCCGACCACCGGCGGGCCCCGCCGCCATTCCCGGACCGGACCACCAGATCGGCGCGATCTGTTCGAAGGGGGACTGGGGCCGTCCGCCGCCGCCGGTGTAGCTTGGAACGGAGCCAGACGTCGCTGCTGATGGCGGTCGGGCGGTCCCACACGGACCGTCCGAGGGAGAGAGGGCCTCCGACGGACTGCGCTGCGCGCACGCGGGCATGCCTGTGTCCCCCTGAGGGCACCCCTGTGTCCGCCGCCGCGCAGACCAGCCGCACCCAGACCTCTCCCAACCCGAGGAGCAGCTCCACATGACGACTGTCGACAACCGGCAGGACTTCAAGGTCGCCGATCTCTCCCTGGCCGAGTTCGGCCGCAAGGAGATCACCCTCGCCGAGCACGAGATGCCCGGCCTGATGTCGATCCGCAGGGAGTACGCCGAGGCCCAGCCCCTCGCAGGCGCCCGCGTCACCGGCTCCCTGCACATGACCGTGCAGACCGCCGTCCTCATCGAGACCCTCGTCGCCCTCGGCGCCGAGGTCCGCTGGGCCTCCTGCAACATCTTCTCCACCCAGGACCACGCGGCCGCGGCCATCGCCGTCGGCCCGAACGGCACGCCGGACAACCCGCAGGGCGTCCCCGTCTTCGCCTGGAAGGGCGAGACGCTGGAGGAGTACTGGTGGTGCACGGAGCAGGCGCTGACCTGGCCGAACACCCCCACCGGCGGCCCCAACATGATCCTGGACGACGGCGGCGACGCCACCATGCTCGTCCACAAGGGCGTCGAGTACGAGAAGGACGGCAAGGTCCCCTCCGTCGACACCGCCGAGTCCGACGAACACCGCGTCGTCCTCGAACTCCTCGACCGCACCATCACCGACGGCTCGCAGAAGTGGACCCAGCTGGCGTCGAGATCCGCGGCGTCACCGAGGAGACCACCACCGGCGTCCACCGCCTTTACGAAATGCAGCGCGACGGCGTCCTGCTGTTCCCCGCGATCAACGTCAACGACGCCGTCACCAAGTCGAAGTTCGACAACAAGTACGGCTGCCGCCACTCCCTGATCGACGGCATCAACCGCGCCACCGACGTCCTCATCGGCGGCAAGACCGCGGTCGTCTGCGGCTACGGCGACGTCGGCAAGGGCTGCGCCGAGTCCCTGCGCGGCCAGGGCGCCCGCGTCATCATCACCGAGATCGACCCCATCTGCGCCCTCCAGGCGGCGATGGACGGCTACCAGGTCACGACCCTCGACGAGGTCGTCGACAAGGCCGACATCTTCATCACCACGACCGGCAACAAGGACATCATCATGGCCTCCGACATGGCCAAGATGAAGCACCAGGCCATCGTCGGCAACATCGGCCACTTCGACAACGAGATCGACATGGCCGGCCTCGCCAACACCCCCGGCATCGTCAAGGACGAGATCAAGCCGCAGGTCCACACCTGGACCTACCCCGACGGCAAGAAGCTCATCGTCCTCTCCGAGGGCCGCCTCCTGAACCTGGGCAACGCCACCGGTCACCCGTCGTTCGTCATGTCCAACTCCTTCGCGGACCAGACCCTGGCCCAGATCGAGCTGTTCACCAAGCCCGACGAGTACCCGACCGACGTCTACGTGCTGCCCAAGCACCTCGACGAGAAGGTCGCCCGTCTCCACCTGGACGCCCTCGGCGTGAAGCTCACGACCCTCCGCCCCGAGCAGGCCTCGTACATCGGCGTCGACGTCGACGGCCCGTACAAGTCGGACCAGTACCGCTACTGAGCCCGACCCACCGGCTGGGGAGCGCGTCCGTACACGAACGCACTCCCCCAGCACCAGGTCCTCCGAGACAGGCCCCCGCACCCCCGTGTCGGGGGCCTGCCCCGTCGGCCTCCGCCCGGACCGGCCGTCACCAGCACCGGCCCGGCACGCCCAGGTGACCGGACCAGCCCGTCACACCCCAGGACCCCCATGCCCCGCGGCCGCTATTCGCTCCACGATCCGCACGATCACACCCCCCTCGCCCACGAGCACTTCCAGTGCGCCCCCGGCCCCTCCGGCTGGCGCTACGTCTCCCGGCTGACCACCCCCGCCGGTGATCACCACGGCTCCGTCGACCTCACCCTCGACGCCCTCGGACGCCCCCTCCGCCTCGAACTCCACGCGAGCGACTGGCAGGTACGCGGCGCAGCCCTCGAGGGCGTCACCTGGGTCCGCACCGACCCCACCGGCAGCCACGCCACAGAAGGCAACGTCCCCGCCCACGCCTTCACCGGCACCTCCCCCGCGTTCCTCATCGCCACCACCCGCCTGCTGCGCCTCACCCCCTCCGCGTCCGCGACCCGCGTACGCCTCGTCGCCTTCACCGACCCGGTCCTCGCCCCGCGCACCGTGGACCAGTCCTGGGCCTTGCTGAAGAGAGAAGCACACACCACTGACAACGGACCCCTGACCGTGGACGAATACCAGGTCACAGCCCTGGACACCGGCGAACAGCACAGCGTGCACATCACCGGAGACGTCGTCCTCGCGGCGCCCGGCATCGAGCTGGAAGACCTCGAATCGCCCCCGTCGACATTCGACTGACACCAGCCCCGCGGGGACCGCTACGCGGGCGGAACGAACCCGGTGGCAGGCCGCTCACCCGACGGAGGCTCCACCGGCACCACCGGATCCGCCCCCACACCCCGCCGCACACCCGGCGACCCGGAACCGGCCCGACCGACCCACCCGGCCAAGCCGCCCGCTCCCCGGCCACCGGACCAGCCCCGAACGTCCGCCGAGCCTCCCGCACCTGCCGCTCCTGCACCACCGCGGCCAAATACGCGGCCGGCGGCACACCCGGCGGCACGGCGGCCCCCGTACGCTCCGCCAGATCACCGGCCAGGCGCTCCGCCATCGCCTGCCCCACCCGCGGATCCAACTGGTTCATCCGCCCCAGGTACTGCCGGACCGCCAACCACAGCCCGTCCGGCACCGCCGACAGATCGAGCCCGGAGAACCTCCCGGCCAGCCACGGCGGAGGAGGCGGCACGAAACCCATCCGCGCCGCAGGCACCCGCTCCCGCACCACCAGCGTCCCCGCGAACACATCGCCCAGCCGACGCCCCCGAGCCGACACCAACGAGGCGACACACGCCACCACACCGGCCGTCAGCAGAATCTCCACCACCCCGAGCGCACCCCGAACCAGCGCATGCCGGAACCGGATCGGCCCCCCGTCATCCCGCACCACCCGCAGCCCGCACGCCGCCTTCCCGAGCGAGCGCCCATGGCTGAGGGTCTCCACCGCGATCGGACCGCCCACCAGGACCAGCAGGAACGTGGCGATCGACACCGCGGTCCGCGCCGCCTCGTCCAATGACCCCGTCGCCATCAGCAACGCGACACTCACCGCCACATAGGCCACCAGGGCCACGGTCAGATCCAGCAACGTGGCCAGCGCCCTGCTGGGCAGCCTGGCCGGCTGAAGCTCCAGCGCCACCGCCTCACCCGTCACCAGCTCACTCACACCCGCGTCCCTTCCCTGACCTGCCCCGACACCGGCCAGTCTGCCAAGCTGAAGGCACATCGCGCCGCAGTACGACAAGCTGACCCCGACCGGTCCCCCGACGAACAGCCGAGGAGCAGGCACCCCGATGGACCTCGACGTCTTCGTCTCCGCCCACCGAGCCGAATGGGACCGCCTCGACGCCCTGCTGCGCCGCCGCAACCTCACGGGTACCGAGGCCGACGAACTCGTCACCCTCTACCAGCGCACCGCGACCCACCTCTCCCTCATCCGGTCGAGCGCTCCCGACCCACAGCTCACCGGGCGGCTCAGTCAACTGGTGGCACGCGCGCGTAGCGCCGTGACGGGGACCCGCCGAGCCTCCTGGCACGACGTCACCCGCTTCCTCACCCAGAGCTTCCCCGCCGCGGTCTACCGCTCCCGGAACTGGTGGGTCCCCACCGCGCTCGCCTCCACCGCGCTCGCGGCGCTCCTGGGCTGGTGGATAGGCACCCACCCGGAAGTCCAGTCCTCCATAGCCGCCCCGAACGAACTGCACGCGCTGACCCGCCCCGGCGGCCAGTACGAGACGTACTACTCCAGCCACCCCGCAGCGTCCTTCGCCGCCCAGGTCTGGACGAACAACGCCCAGGCCGCCGCGATGTGCCTGGTCCTGGGTGTCTTCCTGTGCGTCCCCGTCCTCTGGATCCTCTTCCAGAACATGCTCAACCTCGGCATCGGAGTCGGCCTGATGTCCTCGGCGGGCCGCCTCGACACCTTCCTGGGCCTGGTGCTCCCACACGGCCTGCTCGAACTGACCGCGGTCTTCGTGGCAGCCGGCACCGGTCTACGGCTCGGCTGGACCGTCATCGACCCGGGCCCCCGCACCCGCCGCACAGCCCTGGCCGAGGAAGGCCGAGCCGCCCTCGGCATGGCCATCGGCCTGACCCTGGTCCTCTTCGTCTCAGGAGCCGTCGAAGGCTTCGTCACCCCGTCGGGCCTCCCCACCTGGACCCGCATCACGATCGGCATCCTGGCCGAGCTGGCCTTCCTCGCCTACGTCTACGTCCTGGGCGGAAGGGCCGCCCGAGCCGGCGACACGGGCGACGTCGAAGCGGCCGAACGCAGCGCCACGGTGCCGACGGCCGCCTGATGTGCATGGACGGCAGGTGAACTGCTAGTCTCCTCTTCGCCCCACAGGACCCGTTGACACGGGTCGCGCGGGGAGGTAGATTCGAACAGTTGCCTGGACTGGACTTGAACCGGTCGGCGGCAGGGTTAGTATCTATAAAGCCTCTCGGAACTGGATTCCGCAGAAGCGCCCCCGATGAATCGGAAATGAGTGGCTGGTCAAACCGGCCCGGAACTTCTGATAAAGTCGGAACCGCCGGAAAGGGAAACCGCGAAAGAAAAGCGGGAACCTGGAAAGCACCGAGGAAATCGGATCGGAAACGGTCTGATAGAGTCGGAAACGCAAGACCGAAGGGAAGCGCCCGGAGGAAAGCCTGAGAGAGTCTCTCGGGTGAGTACAAAGGAAGCGTCCGTTC
>NZ_MPOH02000011.1:629243-641555 GCF_001896135.2 Streptomyces phaeoluteigriseus | reverse complement strand
CGAACCCGGAAGCTAAGCCTTACAGCGCCGATGGTACTGCAGGGGGGACCCTGTGGGAGAGTAGGACGCCGCCGAACAATCTTTAGAAAACCCCCGTGCCTTCGGCACGGGGGTTTTCTGCTTTCCGCGTTTCATGGATTGGCGTTGGACGTAGGGCTCCCCTTGGGGAGCCCTTTTTGCGTTACAGGCGGCCGGCCGCTTTCAGTGCCAGGTAGGCATCGGCGAGTGCCGGTGCGAGCTCGCCCGGGGTGGCGTCGACGATCGTGACTCCGTGACGGCGGAGATTCTCCGCGGTGCGGTGACGTTCCGACTGGGCCTGGGCTGCCGCCGCTGCTTCGTACACCGCATCCGTGGTGCCTCGGGCTGCGGCCATGCGGGCGATGTGCGGGTCGGCCACCGAGGCCACCAGGACCGTGTGGCGTCGGGTCAGCTGCGGGAGGACCGGGAGGAGGCCCTCCTCGACCGGGGCGGCCTCGAGAGTGGTCAGCAGGACGATCAGCGAGCTGCGGGGGGCTGTGCGCAGCGCTGTGGCGGTGAGGCCGCGGGCGTCTGTCTCGACCAGTTCCGGTTCGAGGGAGGCCATGGCGTTGGTCAGGGAAGGGAGCACGTCCCGGGCGGTGCGGCCTTGGACGAGGGCGCGTACACGGCGGTCGTAGGCGAGGAGGTCGACGCGGTCGCCGGCGCGGGATGCCAGGGTGGCCAGGAGGAGGGCTGCGTCCATGGCGGCGTCGAGGCGGGGTGCGTCGCCGACCCGGCCCGCGGAGGTGCGGCCGGTGTCCAGGACCAGCAGGATGTGGCGGTCGCGTTCGGGGCGCCAGGTGCGGATGGCGACCGTGGTCCGGCGGGCGGTGGCGCGCCAGTCGATCGAGCGGGTGTCGTCGCCGGGGACGTACTCGCGCAGGCTGTCGAATTCTGTGCCTTCGCCGCGGGTCAGGAGGCTGGTGCGGCCGTCGAGTTCACGCAGACGAGCGAGTTTCGAGGGCAGGTGCTTGCGGCTGGTGAAGGGGGGCAGAACCCGTACGGACCAAGGAATCCTGTGGGTGCCCTGGCGCGAGAAGAGACGTAGGGGGCCGTAGGAGCGGATGGTGACGCGGTCGGCTTGGCGGTCGCCGCGACGGGTGGGGCGTAGGCGGGTGATGATGCGGCGGCGTTCGCCGGCGGGAACGGTGACCTCGTGGCGGGAGGCGGCGATGTCCGTGCCGGGCTGCCAGCTGCTGGGGGGCCAGGCGTCGCGGAGGTGGGCGCGCAGGGGGCGGCGGGAGGGGTTGGTGATCGTGAGGGTGACGTCCGCCGTGTCGCCGAGGCGTACCGAGGTGTCGCCGGAGCGGGTCAGGCGCAGGTGGCGTACGGGAGCTGCGAGGGCGAAGTCGCAGGCGCAGGCGACGGCGAGGGGGGCGTTGACGGCGAGGATGCCTGTCCAGCTGGGCTCCCAGATGCCGACGGGGAGGGAGCCCAGGGCCGCGAGGAGCGCGGTGCGTCCGGTGAGTGCCATCAGCGGGGAACGGGGACGTGGGTGAGGATCGCGGTGATGACCGAGTCGGCGGTGACGCCTTCCATCTCGGCCTCGGGGCGGAGTTGGACGCGGTGGCGGAGGGTGGGGAGGGCGAGGGCTTTGACGTCGTCGGGGATGACGTAGTCGCGGCCGGTCAGCCAGGCCCAGGCACGGGCGGTGGAGAGGAGAGCCGTTGCGCCGCGTGGGGAGACGCCGAGGGTGAGGGAGGGCGATTCGCGTGTGGCGCGGCAGATGTCGACGACGTAGGCCGTGATCTCGGGGGAGACGGTGGTCTTGGTGACCGCGGCGCGGGCGGCTTCCAGGTCCGCGGGGCCGGCCACCGGGCGTACGCCGGCTGCGCGCAGGTCGCGGGGGTCGAAGCCCTCGGCGTGGCGGGTGAGGACGTCGATCTCGTCCTTGCGGGAGGGGAGGGGGACGGTGAGCTTGAGGAGGAAGCGGTCCAGCTGGGCTTCGGGGAGGGGGTAGGTGCCTTCGTACTCGACCGGGTTCTGGGTCGCGGCGACCAGGAAGGGGTCGGGGAGGGGGCGGGGGGTGCCGTCGACGGTGACCTGGCGCTCCTCCATGGCTTCGAGGAGGGAGGACTGGGTCTTGGGCGGGGTGCGGTTGATCTCGTCGGCCAGGAGGAGGTTGGTGAAGACCGGGCCGGGCTGGAAGGAGAACTCGGCGCTGCGGCTGTCGTAGACGAGGGAGCCGGTGACGTCGCTCGGCATGAGGTCCGGGGTGAACTGGACGCGCTTGGTGTCGAGTTCCAGTGCGGAGGCGAGGGCGCGGACGAGCAGCGTCTTGGCCACTCCGGGGACGCCTTCGAGCAGGACGTGTCCGCGGCAGAGGAGGGCGACGACGAGACCGGTCACGGCGGCGTCCTGGCCGACCACGGCCTTGGCGATCTCGGCGCGCAGGGCTTCCAGGGAGGCGCGGGCGCTGCCCGGGTCCCCGGTGCTCCCGGCGTTGTCAGTGGTCGGGTCCATCATGGACGGCGTACCTCTCTTTCGAGGGCGTCGAGGTGGTCGGCGAGGGCGATCAGGCCCGTGTCGTCGGCGGGTGGCGGGCCGAAGAGGAGGGAGTGCAGGGGCTGTCCTTCTCCGTGGAGGCGGGCGGACAGAGCGGGGACGAGGGTCTCGGGCGTGTGCGCCTGGGTGACGGGGACGCCGACGAGAGGGGCGAGGCGGGTGCGGGTGGTGGAGCGAAGAGCGGTGGCCGCGCGGTCGCGCGCGTTGGCCTTGCGGTAGAGGCGGGCGCGGCCTTCGACGGTTTCGGAGGCGCGGATCGCGACGGGGAGTTTTTCGGGCACGAGGGGGCCGAGTCGGCGTGCCCGCCAGAGGGCGGCGAGGGCTGCCGCGACGAAGAGTTGCAGGGTGCCCCAGAGCCAGCCGGAGGGGATCAGGTCGAAGAAGCTCTTCTCCTCGTCCTGGTCCGTGACGGAGGTGTCGGAGAGCGAGGGGAGGTACCAGACGAGATGAGGGCGGGAGCCGAGGAGTTGGAGGGCGAGGGAGGCGTTGCCCTGCTCGTCGAGGCGGTCGTTGTGGACGATGTCGGGCGCGCCGAGGACGACGGTGTCGCCGTCGCCGGTGGTGTCCGGGACGCGTACCAGGGTGGCCAGGCGGTTGCTGGGGTAGCACTCGTCGGCGTCGAGGTGGGTGGTGGTGTAGCGGATGCCGCCGGTGTCGGCGCTGCCGGCGCTCTGTGCGGCGGGCAGTGTGCAGTCGGGGTCGAGGGTGGAGCCGCGGCTGGTGACGGGGTCCGCGGAGACGCCGGGGGCGAGGGTCTCGACGGACCAGGTGCCGGGTGCGACGAGGACCGTGCGGCCGCCGGAGTCGGCTGTCGCGGAGCGCAGTTGTCTCTGCTGGCGTTCCGTCAGCAGGTCGGGTGCGGCGACCAGGAGGGTGGTGCCGGGGCTCGTCGCGGTCCGTGCCTCGGCCAGGGTGGTGACGACGCGGGTGGAGACGCCGTGGTCGGCGAGGAGTTCGGCGACGGCGCGGCTGCCGTAGGGGTCGCCGGAGCGGGGGTCGAGGGCGCCGTGGCGGGCGTCGGAGCGGAGGGTGGCGATGACCGCGGCGCAGGCCAGGAGGCACACGAAGGCGAGGACGATGCCGCGCGAGCGGGTCCACACCTGGCGGGTGGTGGGCGAGACCGAGGTGGTGGGGGGCGTGGCCTCGGTGGTCATGGGGTCCCCTGGCGGGTGTGCTGGGGGGTGTTGGGGGTGCTGCTGTGGGTGAGTCGGGGCTTGGTGTTGTCCAGGTCGCGGTCGAGGTCGGCGATGCGGTGGTACGCCTGTTCGGTGGCGGTGCGGCCGCCGTATGTGACGTCGTCGAAGTCGCGTGCGGCGGAGCGGAGTCGGCCGGTGTGGTCGGGAAGGGTGTGGCCGGCTTCCGCGGCGGCCTCGTCGGCGGTGCGGCCGGGGCGGGTGTCGAGGAGGGCGCGTTCCTCCAGGGAGCGGACGATGGCGCGCATGCGTTCCTGGACGGCCTGGTTCCAGTGGCGCTGGGCGGCGTGTGCCTCGGCGGCGGCGCGGTGGTCGGCGGCGCTGCGGGGGCGGTCGTCGAAGAGGGCGGCTGCGGAGGAGGGTCGGCGGCGGGGGGTGCCGAGGCGCCACCACAGGGCGGCCACGACGGCGACGACGGCCAGGACGATGACGAGCAGGCCGAGCACTCCGCCCGGGGCGGCGGTCGAGGCGGCGCCGAACAGGTCTTCGAGCCAGTCCCAGAAGGTGTTCAGGGCCCGCTCGAACAGGTTGGGGTCGTTCTCGTGGTACAGCCGCTGGGACAGCTCGCGGCGGGCCGCCTCGCGTGCCGGGTCGCGCGGGATGGTCACCGGTGGTTCGCCGTCCGAGCGTGCCCACGACGGCGGCGAGCCGTCGGCCGCCCGCAGCAGGGCGTGCACGGCACGGTCGGCGGCACCGGACAGCGCCGCGGGGGTCGGGTCGGCCGTGCCGGGTGGCGGCGTGTGCGGGCCCGCCTGTGCCGCTGTGAGAACTCCCCCCGCAAGGCTCACCGCATCAGCTCCTGCCGGGGGTTCCGTAGCCCTGGACGCCGGCGGCGCGGGCCAGGTCGAGGTCGAGGGCCTCGCGGCGGATGCGCTGGTCGACGTAGAGGAGCACGGCGACGCCCGCCGTGATCGGGAAGGTGATCAGGGAGCCGATGACCGAGCCGATTCCGCTGACGACGAGGTAGGTCCAGCCGAGGTCGGCGCCGGCGTCCGTGAAGGCGCTGAGGCCGCCGGGGCTGAGCGCGGCGCCCAGGAGGGCGAAGGGCACGGCGATGATCATGGCGACGACGTTCGCGATGATCAGGGAGAGGACCTGGATGCCGAAGACCCGCCACCAGGAGCCGCGGACGAGCTTCGCGGATCGGGCCAGGGCCTTCTTGATGCCCTGCTTCTCCAGCATCAGCGCGGGCGGGGCGAGGGAGAAGCGGACCAGCAGCGACACCGCGACGAGGATCGATCCGATGCTGCCGATGGCCGTGAGGGCGTCGCCCGCGGCGCCGCCCAGGAGGGCGCCCGGCAGGACGCAGACGACGGCGATGGCGGTGACCATGACCAGCAGCAGGAGGATCAGGCCGAACAGTTTGAGCAGCTGGGGGCGGGCGTCGCGCCAGGCCTCGCCGGTGGTGACCGGCTTGCCGAGGACGGCGCGGCTGGTGACGGCGGTGAGGAGTGCGGTCGCCGTGATGGTGCCGACCAGGCTCACCAGGAAGATGACACCGGAGTTGAGCAGGACGGAGCCCATGGCGTCGAGTTGCTCGTCGACGGTGGCGCTCGCGTCGCCGAGGGCGGCCGTGCCGGCGGATTCGTCCAGCACCAGGCCTTGCAGGAGGACGACGATGACCTCGATGACGATGGCGACCGTGAGGGAGATGCCCAGGACTGTGCGCCAGTAGGTGCGCATGGTGGAGACGGCGCCGTCGAGGATCTCGCCCACGCCGAGCGGGCGCAGGGGGATGACGCCCGGCTTGGCCGCGGGCGGGGTGCCGCCCCAGCCACCGCCCCAGCCGCCGGGAGCACCGTATCCGCCGTATCCGCCCGGGCCCGTGGGGCCGTAGCCGGGGCCGGGTGGGCGGGCGTCGGCCGATCCACGGGGCGGGAACGTGGTGGCGGAGGGGCCTGGCCCGGGTTCGGGGGGCCCGTCGGCGCGGACCACTGGCCGGGCGGCGGCTGCTGCGGCGACCACTGCGTGCCGGGGCCCTGTGGCTTCTTGGCCGGCTGGTCCGCGGGCTGCGTGCCGCCGGGTCGGTCGGCGGGCTCGGGAGATGTGGACGTCCCGGGCTCCTGTCCGTCGGACGGGGCGGATCCGGGCGAGGCCCAGCCCGGAGTGTCGTTCATCGTCGCTCCTTCACGGTGCCCGTCCGCGGTCGCGGCGGCAGGTTGGGAGCCATCGTGCCATGGGGTGGTCCACGGTGGACCGGCCGCGGTCCGGGCTGCACACCTTCGATTGTCCGCCGGATAACGGGCACACTGACGGCATGGCTGATCAGTACGCGCAATCCGGTGATGACAAGCGGCCCACCGAGGTACCCGCGATCCGCTGGGAGGAACCACCCGAAGGTCCCGTGCTGGTGCTCCTGGACCAGACGAGGCTGCCGGCCGAGGAGGTGGAGCTGGTCTGTACGGACGCGTCGGCGCTGGTGGAGGCGATCGGTTCGCTCGCCGTGCGCGGGGCGCCGCTGCTCGGGATCGCCGGGGCGTACGGGGTCGCGCTCGCCGCCGCGCGAGGCTTCGCCGTGGACGAGGCGGCGGAGGCGCTCGCGGGTGCCCGGCCCACCGCGGTGAACCTGTCCGTCGGCGTGCGCCGGGCCCGCGACGCCTACCAGGCGGAGATCGTCAAGGGCGGCGGGCCCGAGCAGGGCGCCCGGGCCGCGCTGGCCGCGGCACGGCAGCTGCACCGGGAGGACGCCGAGGCCAGCGCCCGGATGGCCGAGCACGGGCTCGCGCTCCTCGACGAACTGCTGCCCGGCGGTGGGCATCGGGTCCTCACCCACTGCAACACCGGCGCGCTGGTGTCGGGCGGCGAGGGCACGGCGTTCGCGGTGGCTCTCGCGGCGCACCGGGCGGGCCAGCTGCGGCGGCTGTGGGTGGACGAGACGCGTCCGCTGCTCCAGGGTGCCCGGCTGACGGCGTACGAGGCGGCGCGCAGAGGGATGGCGTACACGCTGCTCACAGACAACGCGGCGGGGTCGCTGTTCGCGGCCGGTGAGGTCGACGCCGTGCTGATCGGGGCCGACCGCATCGCGGCCGACGGCTCGGTGGCCAACAAGGTGGGGAGCTATCCGCTCGCGGTGCTCGCCCGGTACCACCATGTGCCGTTCATCGTGGTGGCGCCGGTGACGACGGTCGACATGGAGACCCCCGACGGGGCGTCCATCGAGGTCGAGCAGCGGCCCGGGTTCGAGGTGACGGAGATGACCGCGCCGCAGGCGCCGGTGTCGGGAGTGGGCGGGGGGAATCCCGTGGCGCCGCTGGGGACGCAGGCGTACAACCCGGCGTTCGATGTGACGCCGTCCGAGCTGATCACGGCGATCGTCACGGAGGAGGGTGTCGTCTCGCCGGTGACGGCCGACGGGCTGGCGGAGCTGTGCGCCAGGTCGGCGCGGGTGACGACCGACTGAGCGGGACGCGCCGCCCTGTCGGACGGGCTCCGCCGGGGCCTCGGGGGCGGCGCTGACCGGGATGCCGGGGGCCGGGGCAGACAGTGACCGTTCCCTACGACTATCGTCACGGGCCAGTGACCCTGCTCACCAGCGCCACTGTCACTGTTATGAGAATGGGATGATGTCGTTTATGAAGGGACGAGTCCTTGTCGTCGACGACGACACCGCACTGGCCGAGATGCTCGGCATCGTGTTGCGTGGTGAAGGTTTTGAGCCGTCTTTCGTAGCCGACGGCGACAAGGCGCTGGCCGCTTTCCGTGAGGCGAAGCCCGATCTGGTGCTGTTGGACCTGATGCTGCCCGGACGGGACGGCATCGAGGTCTGCCGCCTGATCAGGGCGGAGTCCGGCGTGCCGATCGTCATGCTCACGGCCAAGAGCGACACCGTCGACGTCGTCGTGGGCCTCGAATCGGGCGCCGACGACTACATCGTGAAACCGTTCAAGCCGAAGGAGCTGGTCGCCCGGATCCGGGCGCGGCTGCGGAGGTCCGAGGAACCCGCTCCGGAGCAGCTCACCATCGGTGACCTCGTCATCGACGTGGCCGGTCACTCCGTGAAGCGCGACGGCCAGTCGATCGCGCTGACGCCGCTGGAGTTCGACCTGCTGGTCGCGCTGGCCCGCAAGCCCTGGCAGGTGTTCACGCGGGAAGTGCTCCTCGAGCAGGTCTGGGGCTACCGGCACGCCGCCGACACCCGCCTGGTCAACGTGCACGTACAGCGGCTGCGTTCCAAGGTCGAGAAGGACCCGGAACGGCCGGAGATCGTGGTGACCGTCCGTGGCGTCGGTTACAAGGCCGGACCGAGCTGACATGTCCAGGGACAGTGCCGCTTCGGCCCCCGGCCGGTCCGGGGCCCGTCCGGAGCGGCCTGTCGGCCCGGAGCGGGCGGGACCGCGCTCGCGCTTCGCGCACCTCTTCGACGGCGGGCTCCTCCAGGGCGGCGTGCACAACAGCCCCGTCCTGCGGCTGCTGCTGCGCTGGATACGCCGGCCGCTCCTGCCCGTCATGCGACTGTGGCGACGCAACATCCAGCTCAAGGTCGTCGCCACGACCCTGCTGATGTCACTGGGCGTCGTCCTCCTGCTGGGCTTCGTCGTCATCGGGCAGGTACGCAACGGGCTGCTCGACGCCAAGGTCAAGGCCTCCCAGAGCCAGGCCACCGGCGGCTTCGCCGTGGCCAAACAGAAGGCCGACGAAGCGGCCGGTTCGGCCGCCGACGGCGGCAACGGCGCGGACGGCCGAGCCTCCCAGAACGTCATCGAATGGATGAGCGAACTCGTGCTGTCGCTGTCCAGCGGCGGCCAGGGCGCCTTCGACGTGGTCACCCTGCCCCCCGGCGACGACAGCGGCGGCGGACGCGGGCCGCGGGCCTCCGGCTCCGTCGACCCCAACAAGAGCGTCCCCGACGTCCTGCGCGAGCGCGTCAACAGCAGCACCGGCGCCGTCCAGAGGTACTCCCGCATCATCTACCTCAGCGACAAGGAGTCCCAGCCGGCCCTCGTCATCGGCAAACGGGTCAACGACCCCAACGGCGACCCCTACGAGCTGTACTACCTCTTCCCGCTCACCCAGGAGGAGAAGTCCCTCAGCCTCGTCCGGGGCACCCTCGCCACCGCCGGACTCTTCGTCGTCGTACTCCTCGGAGCCATCGCCTGGCTCGTCGTACGCCAGGTCGTCACACCTGTGCGGATGGCCGCCGGGATCGCCGAGCGGCTCTCCGCCGGACGCCTCCAGGAACGGATGAAGGTCACCGGCGAGGACGACATCGCACGGCTCGGCGAAGCCTTCAACAAGATGGCGCAGAACCTCCAGCTGAAGATCCAGCAACTGGAGGACCTCTCACGGATGCAGCGGCGGTTCGTGTCCGACGTGTCGCACGAACTGCGCACACCCCTGACGACCGTACGGATGGCCGCCGACGTCATCCACGAGGCCCGCGAGGACTTCGACCCCGTCACCGCCCGCTCGGCGGAACTCCTCGCCGACCAGCTCGACCGCTTCGAGTCCTTGCTCGCCGACCTGCTGGAGATCAGCCGCTTCGACGCGGGCGCCGCCGCCCTCGAGGCCGAACCCGTCGACCTGCGCGAAGTCGTGCGCCGCGTCGTCAGCGGAGCCGCACCCCTCGCCGAACGCAAGGGCACGTCCATACGCGTCCGCGGCGACCAGCAGCCCGTCGTCGCCGAGGCCGACGCCCGCCGCGTGGAACGCGTCCTGCGCAACCTCGTCGTCAACGCCGTCGAACACGGCGACGGCAAGGACGTCGTCGTCAAGCTCGCCAGCGCCGGAGGGGCCGTCGCCATCGCCGTCCGCGACTACGGCGTCGGACTCAAGCCCGGCGAGGCCACGCGCGTGTTCAGCCGCTTCTGGCGCGCCGACCCGGCACGCGCGCGTACCACCGGCGGGACCGGCCTCGGGCTGTCCATCGCCCTGGAGGACGCCCGCCTGCACGGCGGCTGGCTCCAGGCCTGGGGCGAACCCGGCGGCGGCTCACAGTTCCGGCTCACCCTGCCCAGGACCGCGGACGAACCCCTGCGGGGCTCACCGATACCCCTGGAACCCAAGGACTCCCGCCGCCACCGCGGACTCAACGAAGCCGGCCTGCCGCGCGGCGGAAGCGAGAAGAGCGCCACCGTGCCGGTCCAGCCCGCCGACGAGCGGCGATCCCCCGGCCGGGCACCCCTCACACCCCGGCAGGGCACCACGGCCCCCACCGCCGACCCGACGGCACTGCCCGGGAACGGCGCACGCGTCGTACCCCGGCCCGCCTCCGGCGCACGCCCCCAGGACCCGCCGACCAGGGACAAGACACACGGTGACGCAGCACCCGGCGCGGCGGACCGGGAAACCGACGGCGCGGACCAGCATGGGGAGGCATTTCGTGGGCGCTGACCGCGAGGGGGGCCGCCGGCGCACGCCGGTGCGCGGGACGGCGTACGCCGTCTGTGGCGTCGTACTTCTGGCGGGATGCGCCTCGATGCCCGACAGCGGCGACCTGCGCGGCGTGGAATCCACCCCCCGCCAGGAGACCCAGGTACGGGTCTTCGCCCTGCCACCCCGCGACGACGCACCGCCCGCCGAAATCGTCCAGGGCTTCCTCGAAGCCCTGACCAGCGACGACCCCGGCTACTCGACCGCCCGCCAGTACCTCACCGCCGGCGCCGCGCAGCAGTGGGAACCCGAACGGTCCACCACCGTCCTCGCCGACGGGCCGGGCACCCAGGCCGACCGCTCGGGCGGCAGGGAGGACGGCGACGAGTTCGCGTTCCGACTCACCGGCACCCGCGTCGCCACCATCGACGCCCAGCAGTCGTACACACCCGCCTCCGGCAACTACGACCAGACGGTGCACCTCACGCGCGACGAGAAGACCGGACACTGGCGCATCGACTCGCTGCCCCAAGGCGTCGTCATGGGCAAGTCGGACTTCCAGCGCAACTACATGTCGCTCAACAAGTACTACTTCGCCTCCCACACCACGTCCGCCGGTTCCGGACAGCCCATGGCCGTCGCCGACCCCGTCTACGTCCGCGAACGCGTCGACCCCATGACCCAGACGGTGCGCTCCCTGCTCAACGGACCCACCAGCTGGCTGCGCCCCGTGGTCCGCTCCAGCTTCCCCACCGGCACCGCCCTCACCAAGGGCGTCACCTCACTGGCACCCGACGACCAGAACAAACTCACCGTGCCGCTCAACGACAAAGCGGCCCGCATCGGGCACGGCAAGTGCGACGAAATGGCCGCCCAACTGCTGTTCACCCTCCAGAGCCTCAACCCCACCGTCGACGAGGTCGAAGTACGCGCCGGCGGAAACCAGCTCTGCTCCCTCACCGAGGACCGGGCCGCCGCCGTCGCCGAACGCGGCGCCGAGCACCGACCCGACTACCTGTACTTCATCGACGCCCGCCACCGGCTGGTCCGCATGACCAACGCCGGCGACAGCGCCCGATCCGAACCCGTACCCGGCACCCTCGGCGACGGCACCAAGGCCCTGCGCTCCGTCGCCGTCGCCCGCGACGAACACAGCGCGGCCGGCGTCGCCCTCGACGGCAAGACGCTCTACGTCACCTCCACCGTCGCCGGAAACTCCCTCGGCGACCCCGTCCTCCAGAGCAAGGGCAAAACCGAGACCGACCGCCTGACGACACCCAGCTGGGACGGCCAGGGCGACCTGTGGGTCGCTGACCGTGACCCCGCCGATCCGCGCCTGCTCCTCCTGGAGAAGGGCGCCGGCGAGCCGCTGGAGGTCCTCACCCCCGGCCTCGACGGACGGATCAACACCGTACGGGTCGCCGCCGACGGCGTACGGATCGCGCTCGTCGTCGACCAGGGCGGCAAGCAGTCCCTGCTCATCGGACGCATCGAACGCGACACGAGCGGCGAGCGGCCCACCGTCGCCGTCCAGGAACTGCGCTCCGCGACCCCCGACCTGGAACAGGTCACGGCCATGTCATGGGCCGGGGACAACAGGCTCGTCGTCGTCGGCCGCGAAGCCGGCGGAGTCGAACAGGTCCAGTACGTCCAGTCCGACGGCTCGATCCCCGAGACCGGGACCCTCCCCGGCCTCACCGAGGTCACCAGCATCGCCGCCTCCGAGGACAGCGAGGCCCCGCTCTTCGCCACCTCCAAGGAAGGCCTGCTGTGGCTGCCGGGGGGAAGCGGCTGGCGGACGCTCAAGGAGACCGGGTCGGTCGCGTTCTATCCGGGCTGAGGCCGGTCGCTTCATCGCCGGGGCGCGGCGCCTCGCCCGCCTGACGAGGCGACCGTACGACCTGCTTTTCAGACCTACCCCCGGTTATCCACAGCCGCCCCGCCGACGTTTTCCACAGGGGTGGCAGGCCGTCGCCGCCCTCGGCACAGTGATCCGTGTGGAAAGCGTCCGACGGTGGTGGCACGACCTCTCCGGCCTGGTACTCCCGGCCGAGTGCGGCGGCTGCGGCACGGCGCGCACGGTGCTCTGCCCCGAGTGCCGCGCGCGCTCCAAGGCGGTACCCCCCGCCGCGTCCGGCCGGACCCCCGAGCCGCCCGGGCTGCCCGCCGTGCACGCGGCCGCCCGGTACGCGGACGAGGTACGAGCCGTGCTGCTGGCCCACAAAGAGCGCGGCGCGCTGGCGCTGACGCGACCCCTGGGGGCGGCGCTGGCGGGGGCGGTGCGGGT
>NZ_MPOH02000011.1:557836-629143 GCF_001896135.2 Streptomyces phaeoluteigriseus | reverse complement strand
CCGTCCCCTCCGCCCCCCGAGCCACCCGTTCCCGCGGTCATGATCCCGCCCGGCGGATCGCGTTGGCCGCGGCGGCGGAGTTGCGGGGCGTGGGGGTTCCGGCGCGGGTGGCGGCGGTGTTGCGGCAGCGGCGGGTGGTGGCCGATCAGGCGGGGCTCAACTCGCGGCAGCGGCTGGACAATCTGGTCGGCGCGCTGGCGGTGGTGGCCGGCGGCGGCCGGCTGCTCCTCGGTGCGGGTGCGGTGGTGCTCGTCGACGATGTGGTGACGACGGGTGCCTCTCTCGCGGAGGCGGCGCGTGCCGTGCGGGCGGCGGTGCAGAAGGAGGAGGCTGCCGGGGCGTTCGGGTGGGCGAGGGAGGAAGAAGGCCCGGCGGCCGTGTACGGGGGCGCTGCTCGGGAAGGCAGAGGGGTACGACCATCCGGAGTGCGGAAGGGAGGCACGGGGCCGGTGCCGGTGCCGGTGCGGCAGATGGGTGCCGGGCGGGCGGGTGACCTGCTGTGTGCGGCCGTCGTCGCGGCACCGCCGGACGCTTTCGAAATAAACCGGAACTGACCGAGTACTCGTGTCGTTGCAGGTAATGAGAGGAGCAATTCACCTGAACGGAGGTACGCGGCAGTAGAGGGTGACGACATCCGTCCGGGCGAGATATGTTCGGTTGTGAGGGAAAGCCGCAGGCCACACCTCTCGAATCCGAATGCCGTGCTGCGGGTTCTTGGTAATCACCCGCAGTCTCCGGGGTGGAGATCTCGCCCATGGGGGAGGAGGAGGTGGAAGTCACCGAGTCCGAGGTTCCGGTGCCTACCGGAACCGGGTGCAAAAGGGAGATGCTCCGCCACTGAAGCGGAGCGATCCGGGAACGGAGTTCTGCGTGGACATCGTCGTCAAGGGCCGCAAGACCGAGGTGCCCGAGCGGTTCCGCAAGCACGTGGCCGAGAAGCTGAAGCTGGAGAAGATCCAGAAGCTCGACGGCAAGGTGATGAGCCTCGACGTCGAGGTGTCCAAGGAGCCGAACCCCCGACAGGCCGACCGGTGCGACCGGGTGGAGATCACGCTCCGCTCTCGCGGTCCGGTGATCCGTGCGGAGGCAGCGGCCAGCGACCCGTACGCGGCACTCGACCTGGCGGCGGAGAAGCTGGACGCCCAGCTGCGCAAGCAGCACGACAAGCGTTACACCCGGCGTGGCGCGCGCCGGATCTCGGCGGCGGAGGTCGCCGACCACGTCCCGGGCGTCGCGACCCTCGGCAGCAACGGCCACCCCGTCCCGTCCGACGAGTCCGCGAGCGTGCCGACGAAGAAGATCGGATCGCTGGAGGTACAGGGCGACGGCCCCCTCGTGGTGCGCGAGAAGACCCACGTGGCCGCCCCGATGACCCTTGACCAGGCTCTCTACGAGATGGAGCTGGTCGGGCACGACTTCTACCTCTTCGTCGACTCCGAGACGAAGGAGCCGAGTGTCGTCTACCGGCGGCACGCCTACGACTACGGCGTGATCCACCTCAACACCGACCCGATGGTCGCTCAGGCGCATTCCCCCGAGGCGGGCGGCACGCTGGGCGGCTGACCCCGGCCCCGGGTGAGAGCTGAGCCGGTGCCCCTGGAGCGCGTGTGCGCCCCCAGGGGCACCCGTGTGCGCCCCTTCGGACGTCGCTCTGTCACCGCGTTGTCGTCCAGGCATGGAATCATGGCGGCAACGGCTCAACCGGTGGGTCGTTGCCTTGCGTTGGCGATGGCACTGGACCACGGCCACAGCCTTCAGGGGGAGGAACGATGGCGGACAGCTTCGGACCGATGCATGACGGGGATGCCGTCGAGGGCGTCGCCGACACGGGCCCGGACGGGGGCGCTCCCCGCAAGGAGCCGATCAGGGTTCTGGTGGTGGACGACCATGCCCTGTTCCGCCGCGGGCTGGAGATCGTGCTTGCCGCGGAGGAGGACATCCAGGTCGTCGGTGAGGCGGGTGACGGGGCGGAGGCCGTGGACAAGGCGGCCGATCTGCTGCCGGACATCGTGCTGATGGACGTACGGATGCCGAAGCGCGGGGGGATCGAGGCGTGTACCTCGATCAAGGAGGTGGCTCCCAGCGCGAAGATCATCATGTTGACGATCAGCGATGAGGAGGCCGATCTCTATGAGGCGATCAAGGCGGGTGCGACGGGTTATCTCCTGAAGGAGATCTCCACGGACGAGGTGGCCACGGCGATTCGCGCGGTGGCGGACGGTCAGTCGCAGATCAGTCCTTCGATGGCGTCGAAACTGCTCACCGAGTTCAAATCGATGATCCAGCGGACCGACGAGCGCAGGCTGGTGCCCGCGCCGCGGTTGACGGACCGTGAGCTGGAAGTGCTCAAGCTCGTCGCCACGGGGATGAACAACCGGGACATCGCCAAGGAGTTGTTCATCTCCGAGAACACCGTGAAGAACCATGTGCGGAACATTCTGGAGAAGTTGCAGCTGCACTCCAGGATGGAAGCGGTGGTGTACGCGATGCGGGAGAAGATCCTCGAGATCCGGTAGGCCGGCGGGGCCGGTCCGGTCTCGGTCGGGGGCGTGACGGTCAGGCGAGGGCGCGGGCGAGTTCCCGGTTGAGCGGGGCGCGCAGGTCGGGGGCGTCGACACGCTCCACGCGCACGTCCGTGCAGTCGACCCAGCTCGCCGCTTCGATCAGGGCCTGGGCGACGGCGGGGACGGCCTTGGGGCCGTCAAGCGTGATCTGTCTGGCGACCAGGGTGCGGCCCTCGCGGGCGGGGTCGACGCGGCCGACGAGCCGGCCGCCGGCGAGTACCGGCATGGCGAAGTAGCCGTGGATCCGCTTGGGCTTGGGCACGTAGGCCTCCAGGCGATGGGTGAAGCCGAAGATCCGCTCGGTGCGGGCCCGCTCCCAGATGAGGGAGTCGAACGGGGACAGCAGCGTGGTGCGGTGGCGTCCGCGCGGGGGCGTGGCCAGGGCGGCGGGGTCGGCCCAGGCGGGTTTGCCCCAGCCTTCGACGGTGACCGGGACCAGGCCGGATTCGGCGATCACCGCGTCGACCTGTTCGCCCTTGAGCCGGTGGTAGTCGGCGATGTCCGCGCGCGTGCCGACGCCGAGGGAGCGGCCGGCGAGGCCGACCAGGCGGCGCAGGCATTCCTTGTCGTCGAGTTCGTCGTGCAGCAGGTCCGCGGGGATCGCGCGTTCGGCGAGGTCGTAGACCCGCTTCCAGCCGCGGCGTTCGACGCAGACGACCTCGCCGTGCATCAGGGCCCGTTCGACGGCGACCTTGGTGCCGGACCAGTCCCACCATTCGCTGGTCTTCTTGGCGCCGCCCAGGGCGGTGGCGGTGAGGGGGCCCTCGGTGCGGAGCTGCTTGATGACCTGCTCGTAGGTGCCCTCGGGGAGGGTGTGGTTCCACTGGGGGCGGCTGCGGTAGGCGCGGCGGCGGAAGGCGAAGTGGGGCCACTCCTCGATGGGGAGGATGCACGCGGCGTGGGACCAGTACTCGAAGGCGTGGGGCCGGGCCTCGGACGTGCCGGGGGTGGGCTTCCAGTAGGCGTTCTCGACGGTGGTGCGGCCTACGGCTCCCAGGCGGGCGTAGGGGATCAGTTCGTGGGAGCGGGCGAGGACGGAGATGGTGTCGAGCTGGACGGCGCCGAGGTGGCGCAGTACGCCGCGGACGCCGGCCCGGCGGTCGGGGGTGCCGAGGAAGCCCTGGGCGCGCAGGGCGATGCGGCGGGCCTCGTCCGCGGAGAGTTCGGTGGCGGGGGGCGGGGTCGTCATGGTGCGCACGATAGGGGTTGGGTCTGACAGTGGGTGGTGAGCTGCGGGTTCGTCCGCTTGATGCTCAGTCGTGTGCGGGGCCGGGGGGGCGGTGGTGGCGCCGGGAGGTACGGCGCCGCCGAGGGCAGGCCCAGGTCCGACGGGAGCAGGGAGGCCACCCAGCAGTCGCGGCGTACGCCCTTGTTGTTGATCGCGGAGCGCAGGGTGCCCTCCAGGGTGAAGCCGGCGTGTTCGGCGACCGCGCGGGAGGCGGTGTTGCCGACTTCGGCGCGCCATTCGACGCGGTCGACGGCGAGGTGGGTGAAGGCCCAGCGGGAGGCGGTCAGGGTGGCCTCGGTGGTGTAGCCGTGGCCGCGGTGTTCCCTGGTGGCCCAGAAGCCGATCTCGGCGGTGCCGAGGGAGCGCATGGTGAGGCTGAGGATGCCGGTGAGGGTGTCGTGGGGGAGGAAGACGCCGAAGGTGAACATGGAGCGGTTCGCCCAACCTTCGGGGGCGAGTTGTTCGGTGAAGCTGCGGGCGTGTTCGGGGAGGTAGGGGGAGGGGATGGTGGTCAGCGCGTGGATGTCGGGTCCTGGGCGGCGGCGTGGACCGCGTCGGTGTCCTGGGGGCCGACCGGGCGCAGGACGAGGCGGTCGGTGGCGAGGGTGACGGGCTCCATCGGCCGATTCTGCGCGTAGGGCCGGGGAGGGCGCCATGTTTTCGCGGTGTGCGAGCGGGTGATCACAATTCGCGCAATTCGTCTGGCGGGCGCGGCACCATCGGTGAGGCCGGGCCGTTGTGTCTGTGAGGAGAAATTCGGTGCTGTCGTGAGGCAGTGTGCGGTCCGCGTCACAGCAGGCCTCCCGGCGTGGCGGGGTCCTCGCATACGATGGCCGTTGCTCAGTAAGTCAAATGAAACAGACCGTCCCAGGCCCGACCGGCAAGGAGACCAACCCCCGTGTCCGTCCTCTCAAAGATCATGCGTGCAGGCGAAGGCAAGATCCTGCGCAAGCTGCACCGCATCGCGGACCAGGTCAACTCCATCGAAGAGGACTTCGTCGACCTCTCCGACGCCGAGCTGCGGGCCCTCACCGATGAGTACAAGCAGCGGTACGCCGATGGGGAGACGCTGGACGACCTGCTGCCGGAGGCGTTCGCCACGGTGCGTGAGGCCGCCAAGCGTGCCCTGGGCCAGCGCCACTACGACGTGCAGATCATGGGCGGCGCGGCCCTGCACCTCGGCTATGTCGCCGAGATGAAGACCGGTGAGGGCAAGACCCTGGTCGGCACGCTGCCCGCGTATCTGAACGCTCTGTCGGGTGACGGCGTCCACCTGATCACGGTCAACGACTACCTGGCCGAGCGCGACTCCGAGATGATGGGTCGTGTCCACAAGTTCCTGGGTCTGTCCGTCGGTTGCATCCTTGCCAACATGACGCCGGCCCAGCGCCGCGAGCAGTACAGCTTCGACATCACGTACGGCACGAACAACGAGTTCGGCTTCGACTACCTGCGCGACAACATGGCGTGGTCCCAGGACGAGCTGGTGCAGCGCGGCCACAACTTCGCGATCGTCGACGAGGTCGACTCCATCCTGGTCGACGAGGCGCGTACGCCGCTGATCATCTCGGGTCCGGCGGACCAGGCGACGAAGTGGTACGGCGATTTCGCCAAGCTGGTCCAGCGTCTCAAGCGCGGCGAGGCGGGCAACCCGCTGAAGGGCCTCGAGGAGACCGGCGACTACGAGGTCGACGAGAAGAAGCGCACGGTCGCCATCCACGAGGCGGGTGTCGCCAAGGTCGAGGACTGGCTGGGCATCGACAACCTGTACGAGTCGGTGAACACGCCTCTGGTGGGCTACCTGAACAACGCCATCAAGGCGAAGGAGCTCTTCAAGAAGGACAAGGACTACGTCGTCATCGACGGCGAGGTCATGATCGTCGACGAGCACACCGGCCGTATCCTCGCGGGCCGTCGCTACAACGAGGGCATGCACCAGGCGATCGAGGCGAAGGAAGGGGTGGACATCAAGGACGAGAACCAGACGCTCGCGACGATCACCCTGCAGAACTTCTTCCGCCTGTACAAGAAGCTGTCGGGTATGACCGGTACGGCGATGACCGAGGCCGCCGAGTTCCACCAGATCTACAAGCTCGGTGTGGTGCCGATCCCGACGAACAAGCCGATGGTCCGCAAGGACCAGTCGGACCTGATCTACCGCACCGAGGTCGCGAAGTTCGACGCGGTCGTCGACGACATCGCGGAGAAGCACGAGAAGGGCCAGCCGATCCTCGTCGGTACGACGTCGGTCGAGAAGTCCGAGTACCTGTCGCAGCAGCTCAGCAAGCGGGGCGTCCAGCACGAGGTGCTGAACGCCAAGCAGCACGACCGTGAGGCGCAGATCGTCGCGCAGGCGGGCCGCAAGGGCGCTGTGACGGTGGCCACGAACATGGCCGGTCGTGGTACGGACATCAAGCTGGGCGGCAACCCGGAGGACCTCGCCGAGGCGGAGCTGCGTCAGCGCGGTCTGGACCCGGAGGAACACATCGAGGAGTGGGCCGCGGCGCTGCCGGCCGCCCTGGAGCGGGCCGAGCAGGCTGTCCGGGCGGAGAAGGAGCAGGTCGAGGCGCTCGGCGGGCTGTATGTGCTGGGCACCGAGCGGCACGAGTCGCGTCGTATCGACAACCAGCTGCGCGGTCGTTCCGGCCGTCAGGGCGACCCGGGTGAGTCCCGCTTCTATCTGTCGCTGGGTGACGACCTGATGCGTCTGTTCAAGGCGCAGATGGTGGAGCGCGTGATGTCCATGGCGAACGTGCCGGACGACGTGCCGATCGAGAACAAGATGGTCACGCGTGCGATCGCGTCCGCGCAGTCGCAGGTCGAGCAGCAGAACTTCGAGACGCGCAAGAACGTCCTGAAGTACGACGAGGTCCTCAACCGTCAGCGTGAGGTCATCTACGGCGAGCGTCGTCGTGTTCTCGAGGGTGAGGACCTGCAGGAGCAGATCCACCACTTCATGGACGACACGATCGACGCGTACGTGTCGGCGGAGACCGCGGAGGGCTTCGCCGAGGACTGGGACCTGGACCGGCTCTGGGGTGCCTTCAAGCAGCTGTACCCGGTGAAGATCACCGTGGATGAGCTGGAGGAGGCGGCCGGTGACCGTGCGGGGCTGACCGCCGAGTTCATCGCCGAGTCCATCAAGGACGACATCCGTGAGCAGTACGAGTCGCGGGAGAAGCAGCTCGGCTCCGAGATCATGCGTGAGCTGGAGCGGCGGGTCGTGCTGTCGGTCCTGGACCGCAAGTGGCGTGAGCACCTCTACGAGATGGACTATCTCCAGGAGGGCATCGGCCTGCGTGCGATGGCGCAGAAGGACCCGCTGGTCGAGTACCAGCGTGAGGGCTTCGACATGTTCTCCGCGATGATGGACGGCATCAAGGAGGAGTCCGTCGGCTATCTGTTCAACCTGGAGGTCCAGGTGGAGCAGCAGGTCGAGGAGGTGCCGGTCGAGGACGCGGCGGCGGTCGACATGGAGAAGCAGGACGTGGTGCCGGCGCAGACGCGTCCGGAGATCCGCGCCAAGGGTCTGGACGCTCCGCAGCGGCGGAACCTGCACTTCTCGGCGCCGACCGTGGACGGCGAGGGTGGCACCGTCGAGGGCGACTTCGAGAACGACGAGGAGCCCGTGCGGTCGGAGGCGGACGGTCTGACGCGTGCGGAGCGGCGTAAGCAGGCGAAGGCCGGGCGTCGTCGTAAGAAGTAGTCGGCAGCAGGCGTAGTCGGCAGCAGGCGTAGTCGGCAGCAGCCGGAGCGGCCGGTGGTTGTGGTCGTCGGTGGTTGTAGTCGTCGGTCGGGGGCCGGATCACCTGAGGGTGGTCCGGCCCTTCGGCGTTCGTGGGGGTGTGGGGTGGTGCTCTGTCAGTCGTTGTCGGTGTGGGGGCTGCGGGGGCGCCGAGTTCTACGGCGGTGCAGCGCCAGCGGCGGTCGGTGCCGAGTTCGAGGCGGAAGGCCATGGCGCGCAGGCGGTCGCCGGTGCCGATGCGGGCGAAGACCTCCAGGGCGCCGGGGCGGGCGACGTAGTAGCCGATGTCGCGGACTACGGGGAGCGTGCCGCGGGTGGTGCGCAGGGGGCCGCGTTCGGCGAGGTGGGCCAGGTCGTCGTAGGCGCGGCCGACGGTGTGGCGGAGCATGGAGTGGACGGGGCGGCGACCACTGAGGACGGCGAGGAGGCGGTCGGCGAAGAGGTCGGTGGTGCTGGGTCGTCCGGGCTGGGTGAGGGGCCTGCGGGGGCTCTGGGCGGAAACGGTGGGCGTCGTGAGGGGCGTAGCCGTGAGGGGGCGCCGGTGGTCGGGGGGCGGTTGTCGGCGGGGCGGGTGTGGGTGGAGGCAGTGCGCGGTGAGCCGGGCGGGCGGCCGCCGGCGGGTGCGGGACGGATTCCGCCGGTGGGGACCCGGGGCGGGGTGCCGGCGGGGCGGCGGGTGTCCCCGCGGCCCGGAGGGCGGCCGGCGGAGGTGCGCTGCGTCCTCGTCATGACCTTGTTCATGGATGTCCCCGTTCGCTGGGCCCGGAGGCGTGGCCTACCAGGCGGTAACTTGCGTTGCGGATCTTGTACGTGGTTGCGGTGCGTGACGGCAAGTGAGCGCAAGGTGGTGCGGCGGGGTCGGGCAGGTTCACCTATCAGGGTGATGGGAGAGGTGAAAAGCGCAGGCGGGGGCGGTGTGGGGGGTGAATTCCGGGGCCTGCGGTGGACGCCTCTGAGGGCCTCTGCGGGGACTCGAAAGGGGACGCCCGGACGTATCCTGGAGCCCCTTCGACCACGAAAGAGCGGTCCACCATGCGCGTCTACGTCCCCCTGACCCTCCCCGGTCTCGCCGAGGCGTACAGAACGGGCGAGCTGGGACCGTCCGGGCCGCTCGTCGCGTACGCGGTCACGCCCGGGCTGCGCGAGTGGTACGTCTCCGAGGACATCGAGGAACTGGAGTACGCGGCCCTGGGCCGGGCCGCGCTCGCCTCGCTGCGGCTGCTGGCGGCGGACCCGGCCGCGCCGCGGCGGCGCGTGGTGGTCGCCGTCGACGTACCCGACGGTGCGGCCACGGCCGATCCCGATCGTGCCCTGGAGCCGGCGACGCTCGGCGAGGTCCGGGTCGCCGGGCCCGTGCGGCTGGCCAAGGCGGCCGCCGTGCACGCCGACGCCGACGACGCGGAGGCGGACGTGACCGCCGCGGCCGAGGCGCTGCCGGCGGCGGACGCCGGGGACGACGACGCCCAGTTCGTGGTGGACGGCGCCGAGGACCACGAGCTGCTGTGGTTCGTCCCGCAGGAGATCGCCGGCCTGGTGGGATCGGGCGGCTGAGGACACCGCCGGCGGGCGGTGAGGCCGGCTTGGCGGCACTGTGGCCCCCTGGCTCTGCCCCCTGCCCTGCCCCTGCCCCTGCCTCTGCCCCTGCCCCAGCCCCTGGCACCCTGCCGCGCTGTCTTTCTCGCTGTCAGTGGGGGCGGGTACGTTTGCGGGTATGGGGAAGCAGGCTGGGGCGCACATCGTCTGGGACTGGAACGGCACGTTGTTCCATGACAACGACGCCATCATCGGAGCGACGAACGCCGCGTTCGTCGAGTTGGGGCTGGAGCCGATCACGCTCGAGCGGTACCGGGCGCTGTACTGCGTGCCGGTGCCCAAGTTCTACGAGCGGCTGCTGGGGAGACTGCCCACCGACGTCGAGTGGCAGGTCATGGACGAGGTCTTCCACCGGTACTACGCCGAGCACCGGGTGCGGTGCGGCCTGACCGACGGGGCGGCGGAACTGCTCGCCGGGTGGCGGTCGGCGGGGCGCAGCCAGTCCCTGTTGAGCATGTACGTGCACGACGAGCTGGTTCCGCTGGTCCGCGGGTTCGGGATCGAGCCGTACTTCCTCCGGGTCGACGGGAGGACCGGGCCGTCCGGGGGCAGCAAGGCCGAGCACATGGTGCGGCATCTGGAGACCCTCACCGAGGTCGACACCGAGCGCACCGTGGTGATCGGGGACGCCGCCGACGACGCGGTGGCGGCGCTGCACGTGGGGGCGCGGGCTGTGCTGTACACCGGGGGGTCGCACAGCCGGGCCAGCCTCGAGGGGGTAGGCGTGCCCGTGGTGGACACGCTCCAGGAGGCCGTCGAGACGGCCGAGCGGCTGGCCTCGTGAAGCCATGACGCCGTGACACCGGGACGCCGTGGACGCCGCGAGCGCGTTGACACCGGGACGCGGTGGACGCCGTGACACCGGGACGCCGGCGCCCTGACGTGGACGCGGCGCCGCGACGCGGACGCGACGCCGTGAAAGGACTCCGCATCGCCGAGCCTGGCCGGGGAGCGGGGTCAGGTCACCGGTGCCTTCGTGCGCAGCACCTCCAGGAACGCGCGCATCCACGCCGGATGGTCCGGCCAGGCCCGGGACGAGACCAGCGTGCCGTCGACGACCGCCTCCGTGTCCTGGAAGACCGCACCGGCGGCCTGCATGTCGAGTTCCAGCGCCGGGTACGCCGTGACGCGGCGGCCCGTCAGGCCGTCGACCGCGGCCGTCAGCAGCGGGCCGTGGCAGATCTGGGCGACCGGCTTGTCCGTGTCGAAGAAGGACTTGAGGATCTTGCGCAGCTCGGGGTCGTTGCGCAGGTACTCGGGCGCGCGGCCGCCGGGGACCACGACGGCGGCGTACGCGCCGGGGTCGACCTCGGAGAAGGCGAGGTCGGCGGGCCAGGTGTAGCCGGGCTTCTCGGTGTAGGTGTCGAAGCCGGGTTCGAAGTCGTGGACGACGAAGCGGAGCTGTTTGCGGGCGGGGGCGGCGATGTGGACCTCGTAGCCCTCCTCGCGCAGCCGCTGGTAGGGGTAGAGGACCTCCAGGGACTCCGCTGCGTCGCCGGTGACGATGAGGATCTTCGTGGTCATGCCGGGCGGCTCCTCTCGGGCGGGCGCTCTCATGGGCAACCTGCCTCTTGCGGGCGCCCCTGCCAAGAGGTGGGTCGCTTCAAGAGTGCCCGGGGGCGGCGCGGGCGTCGACTTCTTGCCCTCTTTCGGGCTTCCGCGCGCCCCCGTCGCCTTCACACACCACCCCCCACTGCACCTCTGTGCAGAACGTCAAACTTCCACCCCCGGTTTTGTACACATACGGCTCATGACGGGCCCCCGGTGAGGAGCGATAGCCTTGGTGGCGTGATCAGCGCGATAGCTCGCGGGGGTGCTGTTGCCCCTGCCCCGCGCCCGGAGTGTGCGGACGACATCCGCAGCCGGGCGTCAGTCGCTGATCCTCGCGGGCGGGACGGGGCCACCAGGGCCCCCAGGACGCCGCACACACCCCATGAGCAGGCGACGCGGAGAGCAGCGTCACACCTGCGGGGCACGTCGGGAATGGTCGATAACCCCCCGCCCCTCTCATTCTGCGGCATAGCGTCGGAGCAGCCCGGAGACCCCGGGCCGTGGCGTCGAGCCGCAGGGGAAGAGACCGTACTTCCTTCTACGTCACGCAACGGCGCGCGACAGGAGCCAGAGGACAATGCAGACCAAGCTGGACGAAGCCAAGGCCGAGCTGCTCGAACGGGCGGCCCGGGTCGCTGAGAACAGCCCGGTCGGGGGGCACCTACCGACTGGGACGACGGGCGAGAGCGGTCCGGGGATCCCGGGCACGCCGGACCACGCGTCCGTGCTTTCGTTCCTCCAGCGCTACTACCTGCACACCGCTCCGGAGGACCTCACCGACCGCGACCCGGTCGACGTCTTCGGAGCCGCTTTCTCGCACTACCGGCTGGCCGAGAACCGGCCCCAGGGCACCGCGAACGTACGTGTCCACACGCCGACCGTCGAGGAGAACGGCTGGACGTGCAGCCACTCGGTGGTCGAGGTCGTCACCGACGACATGCCGTTCCTCGTGGACTCCGTGACGAACGAGCTGACCCGGCAGGGCCGCGGCATCCACCTCGTCATCCACCCCCAGGTCGTCGTCCGCCGGGACGTCACCGGCAGGCTCATCGAGGTGCTCAGGACGTCCCCGGCCGCCGTCGACCTCCCGCACGACGCGCACATCGAATCGTGGATCCACGTCGAGACGGACCGTGAGAGCGACCGCGCCGACCTCAAGCAGATCACCGCCGACCTGCTGCGCGTCCTGTCCGACGCCCGCGAGGCCGTCGAGGACTGGGAGAAGATGCGCGACGCCGCCCTGCGGATCGCCGACGACCTGCCGCGCGAGCACGTGCCCGGCGACCTGACCTCCCCCGACGTGGAGGAGGCCCGCGAACTGCTGCGCTGGCTGGCCGACAACCACTTCACCTTCCTCGGCTACCGCGAGTACGAGCTGCGCGAGGACGACTCCCTCGCGGCCGTCCCCGGCACCGGGCTCGGCATCCTGCGCTCCGACCCGCACCACGCCGACGGCGACACCCACCCCGTCAGCCACTCCTTCGAGCGGCTCCCGGCCGACGCCCGTGCCAAGGCGCGCGAGCACAAGCTGCTCATCCTGACCAAGGCCAACAGCCGGTCGACCGTGCACCGGCCGTCGTACCTGGACTACATCGGCGTCAAGAAGTTCGACGCCGAGGGGAACGTCGTCGGTGAGCGCCGCTTCCTCGGACTGTTCTCCTCCGCCGCCTACACCGAGTCCGTGCTGCGCGTGCCGGTCGTGCGGCGCAAGGTCGACCAGGTGTTGAAGGGCGCCGGCTTCTCGCCCAACAGCCACGACGGGCGCGACCTGCTCCAGATCATGGAGACCTACCCGCGCGACGAGCTGTTCCAGACGCCGGTCGACGAACTGCGTGCCATCGTCACGTCCGTGCTGTACCTCCAGGAGCGGCGCCGGCTGCGGCTCTACCTGCGCCAGGACGAGTACGGCCGCTACTACTCCGCCCTCGTCTACCTGCCGCGCGACCGCTACACCACCGCCGTCCGGCTGCGGATCATCGACATCCTCAAGGAGGAACTGGGCGGCACCAGTGTCGACTTCACCGCCTGGAACACCGAGTCGATCCTGTCCCGCCTGCACTTCGTCGTCCGGGTCCCGCAGGGCACCGAGCTGCCGGAGCTGTCCGACACCGACAAGGAACGCATCGAGGCGCGGCTCGTCGAGGCGGCCCGTTCCTGGGCCGACGCCTTCCAGGACGCGCTCAACGCCGAACTCGGCGAGGAGCGGACGGCGGAGCTGCTGCGCCGCTACAACAACGCCTTCCCCGAGGGCTACAAGGCCGACCACACCCCGCGCTCCGCGGTCGCCGACCTCGTCCACATCGAGCGGCTCACGGAGGAGCAGAGCTTCTCGCTCAGCCTGTACGAGCCGGTGGGCGCCGGCCCCGGCGAGCGCCGTTTCAAGATCTACCGCAAGGGCGACGCGATCTCCCTGTCGGCGGTGCTGCCGGTGCTCAACCGCCTCGGCGTCGAGGTCATCGACGAGCGGCCGTACGAACTGCGCTGCTCGGACCGGAGTGTCGCCTGGATCTACGACTTCGGCCTGAGGCTGCCCAAGTCGCTGGGCGGCGGCACCGGCGACCACCTCGGTGACGACGGGCGTGAGCGGTTCCAGGAGGCGTTCGCCGCCACCTGGACCGGCAAGGCGGAGAACGACAGCTTCAACGCCCTCGTGCTGAGCGCCGGGCTCACCTGGCGGCAGGCGACGGTGCTGCGGGCGTACGCGAAGTACCTGCGTCAGGCCGGTTCCACCTTCAGCCAGGACTACATGGAGGACACCCTCCGCACGAACGTCCACACCACCCGGCTGCTGGTCTCGCTGTTCGAGGCGCGGATGTCGCCCGACCGGCAGAGTGCCGGGCACGAGATCGTCGACGCGCTCCTGGAGGAGCTGGACGCCGCCCTCGACCAGGTGGCGTCCCTCGACGAGGACCGGATCCTGCGGTCCTTCCTCACCGTCATCAAGGCGACCCTGCGCACGAACTTCTTCCAGCACACCGCGAGCGGCGCCCCGCACGACTACGTGTCGATGAAGTTCGACCCGCAGGCCATCCCCGACCTGCCGGCGCCGCGCCCCGCGTTCGAGATCTGGGTGTACTCGCCGCAGGTGGAGGGCGTGCACCTGCGGTTCGGGAAGGTGGCGCGCGGTGGTCTGCGCTGGTCCGACCGGCGTGAGGACTTCCGCACCGAGGTCCTCGGCCTGGTCAAGGCGCAGATGGTGAAGAACACCGTCATCGTGCCGGTCGGCGCGAAGGGCGGCTTCGTCGCCAAGCAGCTGCCGGACCCGGCCGTCGACCGGGACGCGTGGCTCGCCGAGGGCATCGCCAGCTACAGGACGTTCATCTCGGCGCTGCTCGACATCACGGACAACATGGTCGCCGGGGAGGTCGTGCCGCCGGCCGACGTCGTCCGGCACGACGAGGACGACACCTATCTGGTGGTCGCCGCCGACAAGGGCACGGCGACGTTCTCCGACATCGCCAACGAGGTCGCGCAGTCCTACGACTTCTGGCTCGGCGACGCCTTCGCCTCCGGCGGCTCCGCGGGGTACGACCACAAGGCGATGGGCATCACCGCGCGCGGCGCCTGGGAGTCCGTGAAGCGGCACTTCCGCGAGCTGGGCGTGAACACGCAGGTCGAGGACTTCACGGTGGTCGGCATCGGAGACATGTCCGGTGACGTGTTCGGCAACGGCATGCTGCTCTCCGAGCACATCCGGCTGGTCGCCGCCTTCGACCACCGGCACATCTTCATCGACCCCGAGCCCGACGCGGCGACCTCCTACGCCGAGCGCCGCCGCCTGTTCGAGCTGCCCCGTTCCAGCTGGGCCGACTACGACACCGCGCTGCTGTCGGCGGGCGGTGGCGTCTTCCCGCGCACGGCCAAGGCGATCCCCGTCAACGCGCACATCCGGGCGGCCCTCGGCATCGAGGAGAAGGTCGCCAAGTTGACCCCGGCCGACCTGATGAAGGCCATCCTCAAGGCGCCGGTGGACCTGCTGTGGAACGGCGGCATCGGTACGTACGTGAAGTCGTCGGCGGAGTCGAACGCCGACGTCGGCGACAAGGCCAACGACGCCATCCGCGTCGACGGCGCCGACCTGCGCGCCAGGGTCGTCGGCGAGGGCGGCAACCTGGGCCTGACCCAGCTCGGCCGGATCGAGTACGCGCGCGCCGGCGGCAAGATCAACACCGATGCCATCGACAACAGCGCGGGCGTGGACACCTCTGACCACGAGGTGAACATCAAGATCCTGCTCAACGGCCTGGTCACCGACGGCGACATGACGGTCAAGCAGCGCAACAAGCTGCTCGCCGAGATGACCGACGAGGTCAGCCGACTCGTCCTGCGCAACAACTACGCGCAGAACACCGCCATCGCGAACGCCCTCGCCCAGTCCAAGGACATGCTCCACGCCCAGCAGCGCTTCATGCGCCACCTGGTGCGCGAGGGTCACCTCGACCGGGCGCTGGAGTTCCTGCCGACCGACCGGCAGATCCGTGAGCGCCTCGGCTCCGGCCACGGCCTGACCGGCCCGGAGACGGCCGTCCTCATGGCGTACACGAAGATCACGGTGTCGGACGAGCTGCTGCGCACCTCGCTGCCCGAGGACCCCTACCTGCGCGGTCTGTTGTACGCGTACTTCCCGAGCGCGCTGCGCGAGCGGTTCGCCGAGCAGATCGAGAACCACCCGCTGCGCCGCGAGATCACCACGACCGTCCTGGTCAACGACACCGTCAACACCGGCGGTACGACCTACCTGCACCGCCTGCGGGAGGAGACCGGGGCCTCGCTGGAGGAGATCGTGCGGGCGCAGACCGCGGCCCGTGCGATCTTCCGCTCGGCGCCCGTGTGGGACGCGGTCGAGGCCCTCGACAACCAGGTCGAGGCCGCCGTCCAGACCCGCATCCGGCTGCACTCGCGCCGACTGGTCGAGCGCGGCACGCGCTGGCTGCTCAACAACCGGCCGCAGCCGGTGGAACTCGCCGAGACCGTCGACTTCTTCGCCGACCGTGTCGAGCAGGTCTGGGGACAGCTGACGAAGCTGCTGCGCGGCGCGGACCTGGAGTGGTGGCAGCAGATCTCCGACGAGCTGACCGGCTCCGGCGTGCCCGACGAGGTCGCCGGCCGGGTCGCCGGGTTCTCGTCGGTGTTCCCGGCCCTGGACATCGTGTCGGTGGCCGACCGCATGGACCGGGACCCGCTGGACGTCGCCGAGGTGTACTACGACCTCGCCGACCGGCTGCACATCACCCAGCTCATGGACCGCATCATCGAGCTGCCGCGTGCCGACCGCTGGCAGTCCATGGCCCGCGCCTCCATCCGCGAGGACCTGTACGCGGCCCACGCGGCGCTCACCGCGGACGTCCTGGCCGTCGGCAACGGCACCTCGACGCCCGAGCAGCGCTTCAAGGCGTGGGAGCAGAAGAACGCGGCGATCCTGGGCCGGGCGCGGACCACGCTGGAGGAGATCCAGGGCTCGGAGACCTTCGACCTGGCCAACCTGTCGGTGGCGATGCGCACCATGCGGACGCTGCTGCGGACGCACTCGTAGAACGGGAGACGGGGGGTGCCCCCCGAGCCGTACGGGCTCGGGGGCACCCCCGTCTTCTTTCAGGGCCGGTGACGCAAGGCCGGTGACGCAGGGCTGGTTGCGCAAGGCCGGTGACGCAAGGCTGGTTGCGCAAGGTTGGTGACGCAAGGTTGGTGGCGCGTGGCTGGTGACGCGCCGGGCGTCAGGCCTTCGCCGGGCGCGGCTTCTTCTTCGGCTCGGTGAACGCCTCGTACTCCTTGAGGACCTCTTCGGTCGGGCCGTCCATGCGCAGCTCGCCGCGCTCCAGCCACAGGACCCGCTCGCAGGTCTCGCGGATCGAGCTGTTGCTGTGGCTGACCAGGAAGACCGTGCCGGCGTGCTCGCGCATCGCGCGGATGCGGTCCGCCGACCGCTGCCGGAACTTCGCGTCACCGGTGGCCAGGGCCTCGTCGATGAGGAGGACGTCGTGGTCCTTGGCCGCAGCGATGGAGAACCGCAGCCGGGATCCCATGCCGGAGGAGTAGGTGCGCATGGGCAGGGAGATGAAGTCGCCCTTCTCGTTGATGCCGGAGAAGTCGACGATCTCCTGGTAGCGCTCCTTGATCTGCTCCCGGGTCATGCCCATGGCCAGGCCGCCGAGGTGGACGTTGCGCTCGCCGGTCAGGTCGCTCATCAGGGCCGCGTTGACGCCCAGGAGGGACGGCTGGCCGTCGGTGTAGATCTTGCCGTTCTCCACCGGCAGCAGACCCGCGACCGCCTTGAGCAGCGTCGACTTGCCCGAGCCGTTGGTGCCGATCAGGCCGATGGCCTCGCCCTTGTACGCCACGAAGCTGACGTTCCTGACGGCGTGCACCGTGCGGACGCCCGACGCCTTCTCGGTCTTCTTGCGGCGCACGATGCGATTCAGGGCGGCGGTGGCGGAACCGCGGCCCGCGCTGGTGCCGTTGACGCGGTAGACGATGTCGACGCGGTCGGCGATGACGGTGGGGATCCGCTCGCCGGTGACGCCGGTCTTGGCGGTGACGTCTTTGACGTCGTTGACGTGGTCGATGTCGGTGAGCGTTGCGTTGTCAGCCACGGCCGTACGTCTCCTCAGCCTTCCAGAAGTAGATGAAGCCTCCGACGCCCGCCAGCAGCGCCCAGCCGACCGCGGTCGCCCACACGTGCGGCGGAAGGTTGTCGGCGCGGAAACTGTCGATCAGGGCGAACCGCATCAGGTCGATGTAGACGGCCGTCGGGTTGGCCCGCAGCACGTCGGCGACCCAGGTAGGCAGGTCGCTGTGCTCGCTGAGCAGGACGTCGATGCTCCACATCACACCCGATATGTACATCCACGTGCGCAGGACGAACGGCATCAGCTGGGCGATGTCGGGGGTCTTCGCGCCGAGCCTCGCCAGGATCATCGAGACACCCGCGTTGAAGGTGAACTGGAGCACCAGCACCGGGACCGCGAGCAGCCAGGACAGGGCCGGCGGCACGCCCACGACGAGCAGGATCATCACCAGCGCTGCCATCGAGAACAGCAACTGCTGCAACTGCTGGAGGCAGAACGACAGTGGCAGCGCGGCCCGGGGGAAGTGCAGCGCCCGCACCAGGCCGATGTTGCCCGAGATCGCCTTGGTGCCCGCCATGATCGAGCTTTGCGTGAACGTCCAGATGAACACCCCCGTCACCAGGAAGGGGATGTAGTCCGGGACGTTCTTCTTGGTCTGGAGCAGCACGCCGAAGATGAAGTAGTACACGGCCGCGTTCAGCAGCGGGGTCATCACCTGCCAGACCTGGCCCAGCTTCGCCTGGCTGTACTGCGAGGTGAGCTTGGCGGTGGCGAACGCGGTGATGAAGTGACGGCGCGCCCACAGCTGCCGGACGTACTCGGGCAGGGAGGGGCGGGCGCCGCTGACCGAGAGGCCGTGCCGGGCCGCGAGGGCCGCGAGGTCTTCACGGGCCTCGGCCCGCGCCTGGGGCGGTGTGTGGAGGACCTGACTCACATCCGCTGCTTTCACTCGGGGGGTGGGGGTGCGCGCTTCCGGTTCCCACGCCGTCGGTCCGCGTTTTCTTACGCTTCTCATCACGTTCTCTTACGTCGGGACGGCACCGTATCGTCGCAACGTGAGCGTAGGCCGAGTGGGCGTCGGAACGCAACCGTTTCGTCGTCACGGCAGCGTGGGTTCGTTGCGGCGGCGAGACCGTACCGACGCGGCAACGAGACCCGGGCGAGGCCGGGACGAGACCGTTCCGTCCCGACGATGGGCGGACACGGGGCGGGTGCGGACGCGGACGTACCGGTACGGCGGCGCAGAGGCGACGACGCCGCTCGGTGCGGGCGCAGGGGCGCAGGGGCGCAGGGGCGCAGGGGTGAGGGGTGAGGGTGACGGCGCGGACCGGCGTGACGACGACACCGTTGCGTCGCGACGTCACACCGTGTTGCGTAGGGACGGGCCCGTATCGTCGTCACGCCCTATGCTGGTCCGCATGACGACGAACGCCGACGGGCCCCAGCCGCGTCCTCGCCGCAGGACCCCCGCGGGAGCGGCCGTCCTGCGTGAGGACGTGACGGAGGCCATCCGGGCGGCCGTGTTCGAGGAGCTGGCGACCGTCGGCTACGCGCGGATGTCCATCGAGGGCATCGCCCGCCGTGCCGGAGTGGGCAAGACCGCCGTGTACCGGCGCTGGCGCTCGAAGCTGCACCTCGTCCTGGACATCGTCTCGGCGATCGCCGTACAGGGCCTGCCGGCCCCGGAGACGGGCAGCCTCGAGGGCGATCTGCGGGTGCTGTACGAGGTGACGTCACGGGCGCTGCGGCATCCGGTGGCCTCGCAGATCATCCCGGACCTCCAGGCCGAGGCGGCCCGCAACCCGGAGATCGCCGAGGCCATGCAGAAGGCGCTGCGGGACGGGCAGGAGGGCGTCGCCCTGAAGATCGTGGCGGCGGCGACGCAGCGCGGCGAGGTGCGCGGGGACCTGGACGACGAGCTGGCGCTCGACCTGATCTCCGGTCCGCTCTACTGGCGTTCGGTGGTGATCCGCAGCCCGAAGCTGCCCAAGGGGTATCTGGGCACGCTGGCGCGGGCCACCGCCGAAGCGATCAAGGCGCTGTGAGCGGAGGGCTCGGCAGGCCGTGACCGGGGTTGCCGGCGCTCCTCGCGCACCGGGCCGGACGTCGCCGTCCTGGACGCGTGCGGATGCCGCCCGGCTTCCGCGACGAGGGGTTGGTTGCGCGCCGCCCTCGTGGCACGGGGCGGCACGGCAGCGCATCCCGGGCCTGCCGGTGCTGGTCCTGTCCCAGTACGTCGAGGAGTCCTGCGCCGCCGAGCTGCTCGGCGGTGGCGCGAGCGGGGTCGGCTATCTGCTGAAGGACCGGGTCGGCCGGATGGACGAGTTCCTCGACGCCCTGGACCGGTTCGCCTCCGGCGGCGCGGCGCTGGACCCGGAGGTCTTCCGAGCTGCTGTCCCGCCGCAAGGACTCACCGCTGGACCTGCTCACCCCGCGGGAGCGCGAGGTGCTCGAAGTCATGGCCGAGGGCCGCGACAACACCGCCATGGCCACGACCCTGGTCATCACCGAGCGCTCGGTGAGCAAGCACATCGGCTACGTATTCCTGAAGCTGGGCCTCCCTCAGAGCGACAGCGGCGACCGCAGGGTGCCGGCGGTGCCGGCGTACCTCAACAACGCGTAGGCGCGTCCCGTCGGCCCGTCGGCCCGTCGGCCCGTCGGCCCGCTGCGCCGCCGCTACACCCGGGCGGCCTCGGGATGCAGGCGTACCCAGCCCTCCCAGGCCGAGGCGATCATGTCCTGGACGTCGAGCTTGGCCTTCCAGCCCAGCTCCGTGGCGATGCGGTCGGCGGAGGCGACCACGCGCGCCGGGTCGCCGGGGCGGCGCGGGGTGACCGTGGGGGGCCGGTCGTAGCCGGTGACGGCGTTGACGCGGTCGATCATCTCGCGGACGGAGACGCCCTCCCCGCGGCCGATGTTGAGGGTCAGGTCCCGCCGGGAGGAGGCCTGGAGGGCGTGCGCGGCGGCGACGTGCGCCTCCGCCAGGTCGACCACGTGGATGTAGTCCCGCACGCAGGTGCCGTCGGGCGTGGCGTAGCCGTCGCCGAAGATGCGGGGCGCCGCGTCCTGGGTGAGGCGCTCGAAGACCATGGGGACCAGGTTGAACACGCCGCTGTCGGCCAGCTCGGGGCTCGCCGCGCCGGCCACGTTGAAGTAGCGCAGCGAGGCCGTGGACAGCCCCGTGGCCCGGCCGGTCGCGCGGACCAGCCACTCCCCGGCCAGCTTCGTCTCGCCGTACGGGGAGATCGGCACGCACGGCGTCTCCTCCGTGACCAGGTCGACGTCCGGCATGCCGTAGACGGCGGCCGAGGACGAGAACACGAAGGACGGGACCCCGGCGGCGCTGACCGCTTCCAGGAGGACCCGCAGCCCCTCCACGTTCTCCCGGTAGTAGTGCAGGGGCAGCCCCACCGACTCGCCGACCTGCTTCTTCGCCGCCAGGTGGACGACCCCCGTGACGGCGTGCCCGGTAAGGGTGCGGGAGACCAGCGGGCCGTCCAGCGTCGAGCCCACCACGAGCGGCACCCCGGCCGGCACTCGCTCGGCGACGCCGGTCGACAGGTCGTCGTACACCACCGCACGCTCGCCCGCCTCGGTCATCGCCCGTACGACGTGCGCCCCGATGTAGCCGGCGCCGCCCGTGATCAGCCAGGTCATGTCCTGATCTCCCCCTCGTCGGTGAGTGGTGCGTCTGCCTCGTGCTGGTGAGTGGTGGGTTTCATGGGAAAAACCCGCAATGGACCCGGATGGGGTCGTCTCACAGTGAAGCAGGCGCCGGACTCTCCCGCAGGGCCTGTGGACAACCGCGGGGCCTGTGGAAAAACCCTCGGCCACCGGTCGCTCATCGATCACGGTCAGTCCCGCAGCCACCGCAGCCCCACAGCCACCGGCACCACCAGTCACCGGCACACGCCCAGTCACCGGCACACCCCAGTAACCGCCACACCCCCGGCCACCGGCAGCCCTCGACCACCGGCACGCTTCCGCCACCGGCGGACCCACAGCCACCGCCCGACCCCCGGCCTCGCGCGCCTTCAACGGCGTCTACCGCGTGATCCTCAAGGACCTCGGTCTGACCTACCCCCGGCCCCCGGCAGCCCCTCACTCACCGACCGACCCGGCTCACCGTGCGTCGCCCAGCTCCTCCTGCCGGGCGGCCGTGTCCAGCGCGGTGGTGAGCTGGTCGAGGCGTTCCCGCAGCTCGCCGATCTCCGCCAGGTCCAGGCCGGTCGCGGCGACGATCCGGCGCGGCACCCGCACCGCGCGCTCACGCAGGGCGGTGCCCTCCTCGGTCAGCCGGACCTCCACCGAGCGCTCGTCGCGGGCGCTGCGCTCGCGCCGCACCAGGCCGGCCGACTCCAGCCGCTTCAACAGCGGCGAGAGCGTGCCGGAGTCCAGGCGCAGGTGCTCGCCCAGCTTCTTGACGGGCAGCTCGCCCTCCTCCCACAGGACGAGCATCACCAGGTACTGGGGGTAGGTCAGACCGAGGTCCTTGAGGATCACGCGGTAGACGCCGTTGAAGGCGCGCGAGGCGGCCTGGAGGGAGAAGCAGATCTGGCTGTCCAGGCGGAGCCAGTTGTCCTCCGGGCCGGCGGCAGCGGCGGCGGGGGTCGACATGGGGGTCATGCCTCCAGAGTAGCTCTAGTGAGCCATTTAGTTGTGCACAACTGAGTTGTGTGCTCTACTTGTCGTCGTGAGGCCGCCCGGACGTGATCGGCGCGAGGGCGGGTCACTCCCGAACACAGACTTCCGAGAGGGATGGTTCATCCATGGACGCGCTCTACACCGCAGTCGCCACCGCCACCCACGGCCGCGAGGGCCGCACCGTCTCCTCCGACGGCAAGATCGACCTCGGCCTGGCCATGCCGGTGGAACTGGGCGGCAACGGTCAGGGCACCAACCCCGAGCAGCTCTTCGCCGCCGGGTACGCGGCCTGTTTCGGCAGCGCCCTCGGTCTGGTCGGCCGCCAGGCGAAGGTCGACCTGTCCGACGCCGCCGTGACCGCCGAGGTCGGCATAGGCAAGCAGGGCGAGGGCTTCGGCCTCAAGGTCACCCTCCGCGTCGAACTGCCCGAGACCGTGGACGAGGCGACCAGCCGCAAGCTGGTCGACCAGGCCCACCAGGTCTGCCCCTACTCCAACGCCACCCGCGGCAACATCGAGGTCGACCTCGTCATCGAGTAGCCGTCCTCACGGGCCGACCCGCGCCAGCACCTCGCCCGTCCCCCGGCTCCACGCCACCACCACGGCCTCCTCGGGCACCCGGTGCCAGCGCGTGAGCAGCAGCCAGCGGACGCGATGGCGGCGGACGATCGCCGACCGCTCGGCGCGGGTCGACTCCGGGGCGAGATACGCGCGCACGTCCGCGAGCCGCCGCAGCCGCTCCCGCTCGTCCAGGGCCGCGTCCGGCCAGGCGGGGGCGGCGAGGTTCGGCCCGTACCCGGCGATCAGGTGGACGGCGTGGTACCCGTCGGCGATCACCACCTCGCCGGGCGCCATGTACCGCGCGGCCCAGTCGTACGACGGCCAGTGCGGCGGCTGGGCGAAGCCGACCGGGTCCACCGCGCGCGGGACCACCGCCCCGGCCTGCACGGTGAGGAAGCCGACGCAGGCCGCGACCGCCGTGACCGCCCCCAGCACCCGCCGCCCCGCGCCCCACGGCCGGGGCGCCGCCAGTTCCACCGCGAGCGCGAACTGGAGCGGCACCAGCGTGAGCCCGAGGATCCGCCCGTAGGTGTAGTGGCCGCTGACCCATCCGTACGCCACCACCAGGCAGTCCAGGACGAACATCAGCACGAGCGGATCGCGGACGCCGTCCCTGCGGCCCCGCAGCCACAGCGCCGGCACGCCCAGCAGCGCCAGCCAGAAATGCCCGGCGAGCCCCTCGTACAGCCGCCGGTGCATCGCGTCGACGCTGCCGTCGCCGACCAGCGCGAACACGTCGAAGTACGGCCATGCGAGGGCGACCGGCAGAGCCGTCGTACCGGTGAGGGCCCAGCGCAGCACCACCGCCGGGCGCCGTCCGCGCTGCCGGCCCGCCACGAACGCCAAGCCCCCGGTCACCGCCGCGACGGCCGTGATCGGATGGACCAGCAGGATGACGCCGTAGAGCGCGCCGAGCGCCGCGTACCCGGCGAAGCCGCGCAATCCGTTCGGGCCCACGAACCGCACCGCCCGCGCGTCACGCGCGCGCGTGCCCGTCCACGCCCACGCCCAGAAGGCCAGCCCGATGGCGAAGGTCGACGGATAACCGAGGTTGCCCGTCATCGACATCAGGCCGAGATAGCCGCTCCACCAGGCCCGTTCGGTGCCCCACAGCAGGGTCATCGCCACCAGCGCCAGCACCGGCGCCCAGGGTCGCGGGGTGAGGGCGCGCGTGAAGCGGCCGATGCCGGTCAGCAGCACCACCAGGTTCAGCGGACCGGCGACCCGCAGCACGTCCCAGCCCGACAGCCCGGTCAACCGCGCGAACACGCCCTGCGCCACCGCGTACGGCGAGTAGTAGGGGCTGCCCGTACCCGGCAGGTCGGCCGTCGGATGGCGCGGGGCGAGCAGGTCGGCCCGCAGCCGCTCGACTACCGCCGCGTGCTGCCCGGCGTCGCAGCACAGCGGCACCCGCCAGTACGCCAGTGACATGACCAGCCAGAACAGGAACCCGAAGACCTGGTAGGGGCTCGGACGCCAGGTGCGCCCGCCGTGCAGCGCCGTCGCGCCGCGCACGGGACGCCGGGTGAGGACGCCGACGCTCATCGAACCGGAACAAAGAGGGGCATTGGCGGTATGTTCCCGCCCGCGTCAACGGCCTTGCGTCCGTCACCTCATCGAGTGAGTCCGATCGGGCCGTTCCTGCGCCGGCAGGGCCACCCGGCCCCGTACCAGGGGCTCCAGCAGCAGCGGCAGCCCGAGCACCGGCAGCAGCCACGCCAGCACGATCAGCCGCCCGCCCCAGATGGCGATGTCCGGGTGCCCGGCCTGCGTGAGGACCCCGGTGGACGCGGCGGCGGCCAGGAGGACGCCGAACGCCCGCCGCGGCCCGCGCAGCGCACCCCACGCCCCGGCCGCCAGCGCCGCCAGGAACAGCGGCTCCCACAGCTGCCGGCGCAGCCACTCCGGCCAGAACCGCTGCTGCAACTGCCAGAACTCCGGCCAGGGCCGCTCCCGGTCCGGCCGCGCGAAATGGTCGGTCAGCAGATCCTGGAGGCTCTCCGCCCCGGACGGATGGTGCAGCAGCCCCGACAGCAGCAGCGTCCCCGCCGCACCGGCCGCCCCCACCACGGTCACCGCCACGACCGCGCGCCCCGCCGGCCGGCCCCGCCGCCGACGCCGTACGGCGATCAGCGCACCGCCGGCCGCCAGAGCGAGCCCCAGGAACAGGGCCTGCGAGTGCTTGACCGTGAACAGGGCGGCCAGCGCGCCGCCCACCAGCCAGGCCCCGGCCCGCACCCGCCCGTCCAGGGCCAGCGCGCAGCCCCACACCGCCATCAGGGTCAGCGCCAGCAACAGGCCCTCGGTCATCGGGCGCATGGCCGTCGCCCCGCACGGCAGGACGTAGTACAGGGCCTGCCCGGTCAGACAGACCTCGGCCGGTGCGCGCAGGGTGCGCAGGACCAGGAAGACCAGCGCCCCGCCCGCCGCCGTCACCGCGACCCCCGCCGCCCACATGCCCCAGGTCACGCCGAACAGGGTCAGGAACGGCACCAGGAACACCGGATAGCCGGGCCGCGCCTCGAAGATCCGCATGAAGCGCTCCGGCATGAACGGCACCGTGTGCCCGCCGGTCTGGCCCGCCGCCAGCCGCGCCCCGACGTTGCGCCACTCCCGCTCCCGGCACTCGGCGAAGACGTCGGCGGTCGGGTCGGCGCGGTGGAACCGCACCACGTCGACGCTCTGCCGGCGGGCCGCGACCGCCGCCTCCCCCTCGCACGCCCAGTCGATCGTCGCGACCGCGGCCTCGTACTTGCCCTCCCCGCGCAGACTCAGCGCGTACGACAGGTAGTTCTTGCTGTCCGGGGTGTCCCGGCCGGTGACGTTCGCGAGCTGGAGCAGCGCGTACACCACGGCCAGGACGAGCACCCAGGCATGCGGGCGCAGCCTCACCTGGACGCCAGCACGTCGCCCGGGACGGCCGGAGCGGGCACCCGGACCGTGGCGGGGCCGGTCATCTCCTCGCCCAGCAGCAGCGTCCGGACGACCCGCTCGGCCGCCCGCCCGTCGTCGAACACGCAGAACCGCTCCCGGAACGCGGCCCGCAGCCGTGCCGACTCCTCGTCGCGCCAGCTCCCCGAGGCCATCAGCCCGGCCAGCTCCTCGTAGCTGCGCGAGACATGGCCCGGCGGCTCGGCGGTGATGTCGAAGTAGGTGCCCCGGCTCGCCGCGTACGCGGCCCAGTCGTCGGCGTGCACCACGATCGGCCGGTCCAGGAGGGCGTAGTCGAACATCAGGGCCGAGTAGTCGGTGACCAGGACGTCGGAGGCGAGCATCACGTCCTCGACGTCCGGGACGTCCGTCGCGTCGACGACGATCCCGCGCCGGTGCAGGTCGGACAACCCCATCCCGCGCGCGTGCCCGGTCGCCAGGGACGGGTGCAGCCGCACCACCAGGGTGTGGCCCTCGCCGAGGCCGGCGGCGAACCGGGCCAGGTCGATCCGGTCGACGTGGCCGCCGCGGACGTACTCCCGGCGGGTCGGCGCGTACAGCACGACCGTGTGGTCCGCGGGGATGCCGAGGCGGGCGCGGGCCCGCGGCCCGGCCTGTGCGTCGGCGTTCACCAGCACGTCGTTGCGCGGGCTGCCGGTGCGCGCGGAGGTGAAGTGGCAGGGGTAGGCGCGCTCCCAGACCAGTTCGGAGTGCGGGTTGGCTACCAGGCTGTGGTCCCAGCGGTCGGCGCGGCGCAGCATCTGCGGCACGTCCACGCCGTGCCGGGCGCCGGGCCGGTCCAGCAGGTCGGCCGCCATGTACTTCAGCGGGGTGCCCTGGTGGGTGTGGATGTGGACGCTGCCGGGGCGTTTGGCGAGCGTGCCGGGCCAGTTGACGTTGTTGACGAAGAAGCCGGCCCGCGCGGTCACCCGGCGGTACGCGGGGGAGTCCAGCAACACGTGTTCGACCCCGTCGGGGAGCCGGTCGGCCGTCTCCTCGTCCCGTACGACCCACACCCCGCGCAGCTGCGGGGCGATCTCCCGCGCCTTGCGGTACACGGCTCCCGGGTCGCCGAGCACACCCCGGTGCGAGAACGCCGAGTACACCACCAGCCGCGGGTCCAGCGGGCGCCGGGACTGCACGACGCCCACGCCCCGGCGTACGCGCTCCGCGGCCGCCCCGCGCGCCTGCGCCGCACGCCGGGCGAGTTCCCGCCCGGCCCGCGTGCCCTGCCGCCACGCCACGTAGGCGGCGTACGGCCCCTGCAGCACGCGCAGTTCGGCGGGCACCGGCTCGCCCGCGGGACGGTGCCGGGCGAACAGTTCGGCCGTACGGCGGAAGAACTCGCCCCTGTCGGACGGGGGCAGCCGGTCCGGTTTGGCGAGGATGTCCAGACAGTGGTCGCCCATCTTGCGGTGCAGGTAGGGCCGCCAGCCGGCCAGTTCGGGGCGGGAGTCGACGAAGGTGAACACCCGTTCGTACTGGTCGTGGATGTCGAAGTGCTTGCGGCTGGTGGTGGACAGGATGTTGCCCTGGCGGCGCTGGCGGTAGTTCAGGCAGATCCGGTCCAGCGTGGCGATCCGCCGCGCGCTGAGCATGACCGGGAAGGTCCAGGGCGTGTCCTCGTAGTAGCCGGGTGGGAAACGGAACTCGTTCTCCGTGACGAAGTCCCGCCGGTACACCTTGTTCCACACGACCATCAGCAGATCGAGGATCTCCGGGTGCTCGGCGGCGGTGAACGTGGCGTCGCCGCAGTCGGCGAGGACGTGCGCGAGGGCGTTGCGGCGGGTGCCGCCCCACCAGTAGGTGCGGGCGTAGTCGAAGACCAGCACGTCCGGGTCGGCGGCCTCGTCGAGGCGGTCGGACATGGCGCGCAGGGCGCCCGGCGTGAGGGTGTCGTCGCTGTCGAGGAAGAACAGGTAGTCGCCGCTCGCGTGCGGCAGGCCGGCGTTGCGGGCGCGGCCGAGGCCGGCGTTCTCCGGCAGGTGCAGGACCCGCACCCGGTCGTCGAGGGCCGCGTACTCGTCGAGGATCGCGCCGCAGCCGTCGGGTGAGCGGTCGTCGACGGCGATCACCTCGAGGTCGCGGTACGACTGCTCCAGGACCGAGTCGAGGCACTCGCGCAGGAAGCCCTGCACCTTGAAACAGGGGACGATGATGCTGAAGCGGGGCACTGCGGGGGTCAGCTCCTTACGAGGATGGAGGCGGCGGGGGCCGGGACGCGCTCGGCGAGCGGCCGCACGGGCGGGATCGCCTCCGCGGGCTCGCCGAGCAGCACCCGCCGGACGACGCGCTCGGCGGCCCGCCCGTCGTCGAACTGGCAGAAACGGGCCCGGAAGATGTTCCTGAGCGACCGGGACGCGGCCGAGTCGTACGAGCCGTCGGCGAAGACGCGGGCCAGCTCCTCGGGCGTCCGGGCGACCGGTCCCGGCGGGGCCGCCATCAGGTCGAAGTACACGCCCCGCGTCTCGGTGTAGACGTCCCAGTCGTCGGCGTACACGACGATCGGACGGTCCAGGTTGGCGTAGTCGAACATGATCGACGAGTAGTCGGTGACCAGCACGTCGGCGGCCAGACACACGTCCTCGGCGGAGCGGTGCGCGGTCACGTCGATGATCCGTCCGGAGCCCCGGCGTACGCCCTGGTCGTAGAAGTAGTGCGCCCGCAGCAGCACGACGACGTCCTCGCCGGCCGCCTCGCAGAACGCCTCCAGGTCCAGGCCCGTGTCGAAGCCGGTCCGGTGGTCGCGGTGGGTCGGCGCGTACAGCACGGCCGTCTTCCCCTCCGGGACGCCCAGCTCGCGCCGGACACGGGCGACGTCCTCTGCGGTCGCAGTCAGGAGGACGTCGTTGCGCGGATAGCCGTACTCCAGGTGCTCGTACGAGCCGGGGAAGGCGCGCTCCCACATCTGGGTGGAGTGGGTGTTGGAGGACAGGTTGTAGTCCCACCGGTCGACGCGGCCCAGCAGCTTGGTGAAGCTGCCGGTCGCGGCCGCCACCACCGGGTACGTCGACTGGTCGACGCCCATCTTCTTCAGCGGGGTGCCGTGCTGCGTCTGCACGTGCACGCTGCCCTCGCGCTTGACGACGCCCTCCGCGAAGTTGGCGTTGTTGACGAGGTACTTGGCGCGCGCGAGCAGCCGCCAGGCCCGGCGGCTGCCGATCACGGCGTGGTCGATCCCCGGCGGCATCGCGTGCGCCTGTTCGGGCTCGACGAGGAACACCGAGCGGATGTGCGGCGCGAGTTCGGCGGCCTTGGCGTGGATCGCGGCGGGGCTGCACGCGTAACCCCGGCCCCAGTACGCGCAGTACACGGCCAGGTGGGGGTCGATACGGCGGCGCAGTTGCAGCCGGTAGTACAGGCGGGTGCGCAGTCCGCGGGGGCGCGGGATCCGCTGGGCGGCGGCCGACAGCTTCCGGTTGGCGCCGCGCAGCGCGCGGAAGGCCGTGTACGCCCCTGCCGCCAGCAGCCGGTGCTGCACTCCCAGGCTCCCGCCGGGCCTGCGGAACCCGGCCGGCCGGTGGCGCCGGTGGAGCGCGGTCGCCCGGCGGAAGAAGGCCCGGCGATGGGAGGCGGGCAGCCGGGCCGGGTGCGCGGCCGTCTTCAGCACGGCGGCGAACAACTGGGCGAACAGGTCACCGGTGGAGCCGCGTCCGGCGGCCGCGGTGAGCACCAGATCGGTCTGTTCCAGCAGGTCGGCGTGGTGCTCGCCCGGCAGGTTGAGCCGGCTGCCCTGCCGCCGCAGCAGATGCCGTACGACGACGGAGCGCAGGACCGCGACCCGCTCGGCGTGCACGGTGACCAGGCCGCCGAAGCCGATGTCCGTGAAGTGCCCGGTGGGGAAGGTGAGTGCGTGCGCGGTGAGGAAGTCGTGCCGGTAGGCGGCGCTCCACACGGGCAGTTGCACGCCGGTGATCTCGGGGGCCTCGGCGGGCGGGAAGGCACCCCGGGGCGCCTTGGCGAACAGCGGGTCCGCCGGGTTGGCCGGCTCACCCTCCCACCACGGAGTCCGCTCGTGCCCGGCGTACAGGACGTCCACCTCGCCCGTCTCGGCCAGCCGGGCGTCCAGCGCGGTCAGCGCGCCCGGCGCGAGGGTGTCGTCGCCGTCGAGGAACAGCAGATACGCGCCGGTCGCCGCCCGCATCCCGGTGTTGCGCGCGCCGGCGAGCCCCGCCGACGGCGGCGAGGACACCGGGGTCACCCGGCTGTCCCGCTCGGCGTACCCGGCGGCGACGGCCCAGGCCGGGGCGTCGGGCGCGTCGCAGACCGGGATCAGCTCGAAGTCGCCGAAGGACTGCCCGAGGACGGAGTCCAGCGCCAGGGACAGCCGGCCGGCGACCCCATGGGACGGAACGATGATGCTGAAGCGGGGCATTCTGCTCTTTCTGTGTCTGGCTCGGTCGGGTCCGGAGAGGTGAGCGCCCAAGCGGCGCTCCGGCGGGGCTCCGGCGGGGCTCCGGCACGGAAGGACGCGGGGCTTCTAGTGGCTGGTGACCCGGGGGCCCGAAGGCTGCGGCACGGTGGTCAGCGCGGGGCGCGTGTGACTCGCCGCCGCCGACGGCACGGGACGGCGCTCCGCGAGCGGCACGACGGGCGGCACCTCCGTCTCGCCCAGCACGACCCGCCGTACGACGCGCTCGGCGGCGCGTCCGTCGTCGTACGGGCAGAACCGCTCGCGGAACGCGGCGCGCAACTGGGCCGAGCGGGAGCCGCGCCAGTGGCCGGTCGCGAAGATGTCGATCAGTTCGTCCTCGCTGCGGGCGACCGCGCCCGGCGGGAAGGCGCGCACGTCGAAGTAGGTGCCCCGGGCCGCCTCGTAGGCCTCCCAGTCCTCGGCGTGGACGACGATCGGGCGGTCCAGGCCGGCGTAGTCGAACATGATCGACGAGTAGTCGGTGAGGAGGGCGTCCGAGGCCAGGCAGAGGGACTCCACGCTCGGGTGGTCGCTGACGTCGATGACCCGGCCGTCGGCCCGCGGCGCCGTGGCGGGCTGCCAGTAGTGGGCGCGGGCCAGGATCACGAAGCGGGGGCCCAGCCGGTCCAGGAGCCGTTCCAGGTCGAGGGCGGCGCGCTGGGTGCGGCGGTAGTCGCGGTGGGTGGGGGCGTACAGGATCGCCACCGTGTCGCGCGGGATGCCCAGCTCCTCGCGCAGCCGGGCCACGTCCGCGGCGGTGGCCCGCTGGAAGACGTCGTTGCGGGGGTAGCCGTACTCCAGCGTGGTGTAGCCGCCGGGGTAGACGCGTTCCCAGGTGAGGGTGGTGTGGCGGTTGGCGGACAGGACGTAGTCCCACTTGTCGACGCCCCTGAGCAGCTCCGCGAAGTCCATGTCGCGGGCCGCCGCGGGGCGTTCCTGGAGGTCGAGGCCCATGTGCTTGAGCGGGGTGCCGTGCTGGGTCTGCACGAAGACCTGGCCGGGGCGCTTGACCATCCTGCGGTCGAAGTTGACGTTGTTCACCAGGTACTTGGAGCGGGCCAGCGCCGTCCAGTAGGCGGCCGTGCCGGAGACCAGCGGACGCGGGCCCGGCGGGACGGCGTGCCGGTGCTCGGGGCGGACGATCCACGCGGTGCGCACCTGCGGGGCGAGGGCGCGGAACGCGCTCTCCAGCGCGCCCGGGTTGCAGCCGTGGCCGCGGCCCCAGTAGGCGGCGAAGACGGCGCGGTCGGCACGCAGCGGCAGACGCAGCTGGATCCGGTAGTGGGCCCGGAGGCAGACGGCCTTCAGGGCGCGGGCGAGTCCCGCGGCGCCCCCGCCCGTGCGGCGGCGCAGGATCGTGGCCGCCTGGAGCACCCGGTAGGTGCGGTGCAGGCCGAGGTGGACGAGGCCGTGGCGCAGCCGGGAGCGCAGCGGGACGGGCGCGCCGGGCGTGCGGTAACGGCGGTAGTGGGCGCGGGCCCGGCGCAGGAACTCGCCGCGTGAACCGCGCGGCAGCCGGTCCGGCCGCGTGAACACCGTCGTCAGGTGGTCGACCATGCGGCGGAACAACACCGGCCGCCAGTGGGCGAGTTCGGGCCGCCGGTCGATGAACGCGAACACCCGGTCGTACTGGTCGAGGACGTCGAAGTGGCGGCGGCTGGTGGTGGAGAGGATGTTGCCGGCGCGGCGCCGCCGGTAGTGGACGCAGACCCGGTCCAGCGTCGCGATCGACCCGGCGGTCAGCAGTGCCGGGTAGGTCCAGGGGGTGTCCTCGTAGTAGCCGGGCGGGAAGGTCAGGCCGACGCGCTCGACGAAATCCCGCCGGTAGGCCTTGTTCCAGGCGACCATCAGCACCCTCAGCAGCCCCGGCCGGTCCTCCAGCCGGAAGGGCGCCGGGCCTCGCTCGGTGAGCTGCTCGGTGAACCGGTGGCGTTCGGTCTCACCCGTCCAGAACGCGGTCGCGTAGTCGTACACCAGGACGTCGGGCTCGCCGGTGTCCTTCAACCGGCCGGCGATCGCGCGCAGCGCGTCCGGGGTGAGCGTGTCGTCGGAGTCCAGGAACAGCAGGTAGTCGCCGGTGGCCTGGGCGAGGCCCGCGTTGCGCGCGGGTCCCAGACCGGCGTTCTCGGGCAGGTGCAGGGCTCGCACGCGGGGGTCGCGGGCCGCGAACTCGTCGATGATCTCGCCGCAGGCGTCCGGCGAACCGTCGTCGACGGCGATCAGCTCGAAGTCGGTGTACGACTGGGACAGCACGGATTCGAGGCACTCGTGCAGGTACGCCTGAACCTTGTACGCGGGGACGATGACACTGAACCTGGGCAAGGGACATCCATAGGTCGGCGCGGACGACAGGGCCTGGTCCGGGCAACGGCCGATGGAGTGACTTGGTTACGTTCGTCTACGGCATCCGGGGGACACCGGGTGAACGGAGGGGGGCGGGCCGATGATGCCCACCCCCCCTTGCCGTACGGCCTACTTGACCGCGCCGGCCATGACGCCGGACACGAACTGCCGCTGGAACGCGAAGAACACGGCCAGCGGGACCACCATGGAGATGAACGCGCCGGGTGCCAGCACGTCGATGTTGTTGCCGAACTGCCGTACCTGGGTCTGCAGAGCGACCGTGATCGGCTGGCTGTCGGCGTTGGTGAACACCAGGGCCACCAGCATGTCGTTCCACACCCACAGGAACTGGAAGATGCCGAGGCTCGCGATCGCCGGACCGCCCAGCGGCATCACGACCCGCGTGAACAGTCGCAGTTCGCCGGCGCCGTCCAGCCGGGCCGCCTCCAGCAGCTCGCGGGGGATCTCCGCGAAGAAGTTCCTCAGCAGGAACACCGCGAAGGGCAGGCCGAAGCCCACATGGAAGAGGATCACCCCGAGGACGGACCCGAACAGGCCGAGTTCGCCGAAGAGTTCCGCGATCGGGATGAGCGCCACCTGTACGGGCACCACCAGCAGTCCCACCACGCCCAGGAACCACCAGTCGCGGCCCGGGAACTCCATCCACGCGAACGCGTATCCGGCGAGCGAGCCGATGACGACGACCAGGACCGTCGCCGGGACGGTGATCAGCACCGTGTTGAAGAGGGAGCTGGTGATGTCGCCGTTCTCCAGCAGCTTCTGGTAACTGTCCACGGTGAGCTGGGACGGCTCCGCGAACACCTTCCACCAGCCGCTCGCGCTCATGTCCTCCGGGGAGCGCAGCGAGGAGATCAGCAGACCGATCGTCGGCACCAGCCAGAACAGCCCGACCAGGATCAGGAAGACCCGGACCGCACCGCCGCCCACCTTCTCCACGAGCCGCCCGCCCAGCGAACGCTCGGCCCGCACGGGTTCCACGGGAGTCCTCATCGCCTGACCTCCCGCCGCAGCCTGCGTACGTTGAACCACATCACCGGGATCACCAGCAGCAGCAGGAACACCGCGATGGCGCTGGCGATGCCCGGTTGGTCTTCGGAGAAGCCCTTGCGGTACAGCTCCAGGGCGAGCACGTTCGCGTCGTCCTGGGAGGAGCCGGGGGCGATGATGAAGACCAGGTCGAACACCTTCAGGACGTTGATCATCAGCGTGACGGTGACCACCGCGAGGACCGGCGCGAGCAGCGGCACGGTGACCCTGCGGAACACCTGCCACTCGTTCGCCCCGTCCACCCGGGCCGCCTCCAGCAGCTCCCGCGGCACACTCGCCAGCCCGGCCGCGATCAGCACCATCGCGAAGCCCGCCCACATCCAGATGTACGACCCGATGATCGCCGGTGTGACCAGCGACGGCCCGAGCCAGTCCAGCCCGTTGTACGCCTCCTTGAAGTTGCTCGCGGGCAGCCGCAGCTGGGCCCCGTCGGCCGCTTCGGGCAGGCTGAAGGTGCCGTCACCGGCCGCGGTCGTGGAGGCCACGACCTTGCCGTCCTTGACCGCCTCGATCCGCATCCCCGCGTAGCCCAGCTCGGACGGGTCCGGGGCGCCGAGCGTGCCGACGCCCTTGCCGCGGGTGAAGTCCTGCCAGGTCGTGCCGGTGACCTTGCCCGGCTCGGACGTGGCCGGCGCGGCCTTCTTCGCGCTGTCGGGCATCTGGTCCGGCGGCACGCCGACCAGGGGGAGGGAGACCGGACTGCCCGCGCGGACCGGCTCCCTGGTGAGGAAGGCGCCGCCCCGCGCGGCCTCCAGCGGCGACTGGCGGCCCGGATGGGCCTTGGGGAACGCCGACGACTGCGCGAACGTGTCGTGCACCCCGACCCACACCGCGTTCGCGACGCCCTTGTCCGGGTCCTGGTCGTAGACCAGCCGGAAGATGATGCCGGTGGCGAGCATCGAGATCGCCATCGGCATGAAGACGACCAGCTTGAACGCGGTGCCCCAGCGGATCCGTTCGGTCAGCACCGCGAAGATCAGACCGAGCGCGGTCGCCACGGTCGGCGCGAACACCACCCACAGGACGTTGTTCTTCAACGCCGTGCGGATGCCGTCGTCGGTGAAGAGGGCCTTGTAGTTGTCGAGTCCGGCGAATCCGTCACCGGACTGGTCGTAGAAACTGCGCACGAGCGAGTACCCGATCGGGTAGACCACGAGCGCGCCCAGCAGCACCAGGGCGGGCAGCAGGAACAGCGCGGCCACCGCCCTGCGGGTGCCGGTCACGCTTCTGCGCGAGCGAGGAGGGGCGGGGGCTCCGGGAGCCCCCGCCGCACCGGCCGATGCCATGACCGGCTCAGTTCCCGTACGCCGCTGCCGCGTCCGACTCCAGTTTCGCCTGGATGCCGGCCACGTCCGTCGGGTTCTTCAGGAAGTCCTGGAGGTCCTTCCACTCGCCCTTGCCGGGCGTACCGCCGAAGGCCTGCGGGGCCTGGTCCGACATGTCGAAGCGGAAGTCGTCCCCCGCCGCGACCAGCGCCTCGGCGATTCTGCGCTGCACGTCGTTCGGGTACGCCGCCGGGTCGACGTTCTTGTTCGGCGAGAGATAGCCGCCCAGCTTCGCCTGGATCTCGGCCGCGTCCGGCGAGGCCAGGAAGGTCGCCAGCGCCTGCGCGCCCGCGGAGTCCTCGAGGATGACCGCCGCGTCGCCGCCGGAGACCACCGGCGCGGTGTCGCCGACCTTCGGGAACGGGAACACCTTCGCGTCCGTGCCCACCTTCGCGTCCGTCTGCGCGATGTTGACCTGCACGAAGTCGCCCTCGTAGACCATCGCGGCCTTGGGCTGGTCACCGCCGGTGAAGGTCTGGGTGACGGCGTTGGGGAACTGCGTCTGGAGGGCACCGTCGGCGCCGCCCGCCACGTAGTCCTTCTTGCCCCAGATCTGCGCGAGCGTGGTCAGCGCCTCCTTCACGGAAGGGTCCGTCCACTTGATCTCGTGCCGGGCCAGTTGGTCGTACTTCTCCGGGCCCGCCTGGGAGAGGTACACGTTCTCGAACCAGTCGGTCAGCGGCCAGCCGTCCGCGCCCGGGATCGAGAAGGGGGTGACGCCGGAGTCGTAGACCGTCTGGGCCGTCGTCAGCAGTTCGTCCCACGTCTTGGGCTCGGTCGCGCCGGCGTTCTCGAAGACCTTGGCGTTGTACCAGATGAGCGACTTGTTGGCCGCCTTGTAGTACACGCCGTACTGCTCCGCCCCGACCTTGCCGATGTCCTGCCAGCCCTGCGAGTAGTTCTTCCGCAACTCCTTGAGGGCCTCGGCGCCCAGCGGCTTGGCCCACTTCTTGTCCACGGCCTGCTTGATGGCGCCGGGCTGCGGCAGCATCACCACGTCCGGCGGCTGACCGCCCGCGATCTTGGACCCGAGGAAGTTGATGATCGGGTCCTGCGCCGGGACGAAGGTGACCTTCGCGCCGGTGCGCTTCTCGAACTCGGCCAGCACCTTCTTGAAGTTGGCCTGCTCCGGGCCCGTCCAGACGGCCGCGACCTCCAGCGTCGTGCCGTCCAGCTTCGGGAGGGTCAGGGCGTCGCCGGACGCCTTCGTGCCGGTGTTCTGGCTTCCGCCGCTCTTGTCGTCGTCGCTGCCGCACGCGGTGAGTGAGAGCGCGAGGGCTCCCGCGAGGACCGTGGCGGCCGCCTTCACGGTCCTGCGTGTCCGGATGGTGTTGCTCGTGCTGCGCATCACTGCCCCGTTCTTCGTTCCTCGTCGAACGTCCGAGCGCTGTCCCGTGGCACTGGTCTACGCCGGGTGCGTGGGGTCGGCAAGTGCGCGTGCGGTGTCAACCGGGGGATCGTGACCGCGTCGTGACGCCCTCCTCAAACCCCTGTGGAGGGGACACTCCAGGACGGGCCGGTCGTGCCGCCCCGCTACAGCAGTGACGGCACCTCCGCCGCCGACACCTCGCGGGCCGCCCGCTCCAGGGCGCTGGCCAGGAGGGCGAGGTCGGTGGGGCCGTTGCCCAGCTCGCGGACGGGTCTGCGGGTCGGGGGGTCGCCCATGCGCTGCCACTCCAGGGGGACCACCGTGGGGCGCAGGGTCGCGGTGCGGGGGATACGGCCCGTCACCCGGCCGCCCTGGAACGGGGTGAGGCGGCCGTCCGCGCCCCTGAGGCGGCCGCGGCCGGGTGCCGGTTCGTCGGTGCCCGAGCCGGGCGCTTCGAGGGCGATCCGCAGGGTGGCCTGCCGCGCGGGCTCCGACTCGGCCGTACGGCCCCCCGGACCGGTCGCGGCCACCAGGTGCACGCCGAGCCGCTCGCCCTCACGGGCCACCGCCTCCAGCGCGCGCATCACCGAACCGGCGGCGGGGCGACCGGGGGAGCCGAGCGCGGGGGAGACCAGGGCGTCCAGGTCGTCCACCACGACGACCAGGCGGGGCAGCGGCGGGGGCGCCTCCGTCCGCCGGCGGGCCGCCGCGCCGGGGCGCAGCCGCAGGGTCGAACTGGGCGGGGCGTCGAGGTCGGCGGCTCCGGTGCCCCCGCCGACCGGCTGGCGCTGCGCGACGATGCGGCCGGACACCGCGCGGTGCGTGTGCCACTCGGCGAAGTCGGACCGGCCGAGCAGCTCGGCCCGCCGCTTCAGCTCGGCGCTCAGCGACTGCGCGAACTCCCGCATGCGGACCGGGTCGTTGGCGGTGAGATGCGTGGTGACATGCGGTACGTCCGTGCAGACCCGAAGGCCTTCGCCGTGCCCGGCGCCCGCCTTGCCGACGGTGTCCCGGCCGTCCAACAGGACGATGCCGAGCCGGTCGGGGCGCTCGGCCGCGGCCAGCGAGGCGACGACCGCCCGCAGCAGCTCCGTACGCCCGCTGCCGGGCGGGCCCTCGACCAGCAGATGCGGGCCCTCGGCGGACAGGTCCACGGAGACCGGGCCGCGCGGGCCCGCGCCCAGCACGGCCGAGGCCCGGCCGCCGAGCGCCTCGGTGTCGTCGCCCGCGTCGGCCCAACGGGCCATCAGGGAGGCCGGGGTCGCGCGCGCCAGGCCCAGCTCGTCGAGGAGACGGGCCGACTGGGGCAGCGGGGCGGACACGCGCGCGGGGCGGTCGCCGCCCGCGGCGACCTCCGGGCGCAGGGGTGCCAGGGCCCGCGCGAACCGCTCCGCCCAGGCGGCGGAGACCGCGTCGACGGCGCCGACCGTGCCATGGCCCACCGGGCCGGGCCGCTCGGACTCCGACCCGGCCGGGGCGACCGCAGCAGCCGCAGCGCGGTCGCCACATCGCCGCTGAGCAGCGCCACGGCTCCGCACGCGCGGAAGGTGGCGCCGCCGCGCAGGCCGCCTCGTACACGTCGGTCACCGGCGCGGCGGGGGAGGCGGCGGGCGTCTCGGCCAGGCAGACGACGTGGATCCCGGCCCGCGGGCCGCGTCGCCAGCCGGCCGTCGCCTCGCGCAGGTCGGCGCCGCCCGGGTCGCCGTCCACGACGAGGACGGTGTACGGGCCGGGGAAGCCGGCTCCGGTGTCGTCGGCCACCGCCCACGAGGGGCGGTGGGGGGTGCCGCGCTGGGCGGGGACGGGCGCCGGTGCCGCGGCGCCGTCCGTGAGGTGGTCCTCCAGGCGGCGCAGCAGTTCGTCGGTGCGGGCGGTGGCCTGGTCGCGGTCGTGGGCGAGGAGCAGCCGGCAGTCCTGGCCGTGCCCCGGGCGCAGTTGCGGCAGCCAGCCCAGCCAGGACCACTCGGCGACCCGCTCCTCCTCGGAACGCGCGCGGTCCGTGCTGATCAGGACGATCTCCAGCAGGTCCGGGGAGTGCAGCGCGGCGAGCTGCGCCAGCACCGCGCGGGCCAGCCCGGCCAGCCTCGGGCGCGGTCCGGCCAGGCCCAGGGCGCCGACCTCGCGCAGGTCCGCGGTCACGGGCACGGCGGCAGCAGCGACCCGTCGGGTGCCACCCGGTCGCCGTGCCCAGCCGGACCGTGAGCGTCTCGGGGTGGCCCGGCCGGCGCTCCCACAGGCGCGGGCCCGGACCGAGCGCGGTCAGCAGCAGGGCGGCCGGGTCCGGCCAGGTGTCCGGGGCGGACGGGACCCCGGCGGGCGGCTCCCACTCGGCCTCGGCGACCTGTTCGTCGTACGCCTCGGGGTCGTCCGTCTCCTGCGGGCCGCCGCGGCCGCCGGCCAGGCGGCGGGCCCAGGCGGACAGTCCGCCCCGCCTGCGCAGGCCCTGGGGCACCTCGGTGCCGCGCAGGGGTGTGCCCTTGCGGGAGGTGCCGCCGCCGTCCTCCTCCGCGGGGGGGCTGGTGCGGGCCGCGGGTGCCGGACGGGTCGGTGAAGGAGCCGAGCCCCGAGCGGCCGCCGTGGGTGGCGCCATCGCGCGTCGAGCGGGCGGCGCGCCGCCCTGGCCCGGCACCAGGGGTGCCTGCGCGCGCTCGCCACGGGTCGGTGCGGAGCCGTGCCAGTCGACCGCGCCGTACGCGTGACCGGTGGGGGCGGACGGGGTGTCGTCGCTCACGCGCGCGTGAGGCACGTCCGCGGGGACGGCCTCGGGCTCCGGGCTCGGGGACGGCACCCGGACGTGTCCCTCCCCGTCGGGTGTCGTGGCCACCCGCGCGCCGGGACCGCCGGGCGGCGCCAGCCGCAGGGCCGACTCGCCGACCCGCAGCAGGGCGCCCGGGGCGAACCGCAGCGGGCGGCTCTGCACGCGCACGGTGTCGAGGGTGGTGCCGTTGGTGGAGCCGAGGTCGGCGACCGTGACCCGCCCGTCGGCGGCGAGCGTCACCGCGCAGTGCAGGCGGGAGACGTCCGGGTCGTCGAGCGGGACGTCCGCTTCGGCGGAGCGGCCGACGCGGATCTGGCCGCCGTGCAGCAGGTGGACCCCGCCCGCGTCCGGCCCCGCCACCACGTGCAGCCGGGCCGGGGCCTCGTCGACCTCCGGATGCGGCTCGGGGTCGGCCGGGGCGCCCAGGCAGAGCACGGCGCCGTCGATGAGGGGTGGTTCGCCGAGGGTGCAGCGCTGGGTGTCGAGGCGCTGCGCGCCCGCGTACAGCACGGGCTGGGCTCCCCCGGACGGAGCAGTGCCCCCCTCCCCGGAGACCGCCGCGGCCAGGGCGGACGCCACCGCGGCCAGAGCCGTGCCGCCGGGCGCCGTGACCAGCACGTCGCAGCTCGCGGCTCGGCCCCGCGTGTCCCCGGGCGGGCCCTGCGGGTCTACGACGGTCAGCCGGATCTGCATCGCCGTCAGCGGTCCCTTCTGCCCGGGCGCGGACTTTCCCCCACCCCACACGAGCATGTCGGCCAGTACTCCAGGCATCCTCGCACCTGTCACTGACAATGCGCCCGCAACCGAGGGACAAGTGATCTTGATTGGTCGGCTCTGCCCGTAAAAGTGCCTGACCGATGGCTCACGAATGACCGCTTGAGATCGGTCACGTCCGCCTCCGGCAACCAACGGACCGAGGCGAGCGTCTTTCCTTCGAACATGTACGGGGCCGGGCGCGTAACCGTGCGTAAGGGCGTACGGAAGGACCATAGGAAGAGGACAGCCCCCTGCCGGGGACACAGCACTACAGTGGGTCGGAACAGAGGCAAGCAAGCAGCAGGGAGCGCGTGACGTGCGGCCAGTCGGCAGCAAGTACCTGCTCGAGGAGCCGCTCGGACGCGGCGCCACGGGCACCGTCTGGCGAGCCCGCCAGCGCGAGACCGCGGGCGCCGAGGCGGCCGTCGCCGGCCAGCCGGGCGAGACCGTGGCGATCAAGGTCCTCAAGGAAGAACTCGCGAGCGACCCCGACATCGTGATGCGCTTCCTGCGGGAGCGCTCCGTCCTCCTGCGGCTGACCCACCCCAACATCGTCCGGGTCCGCGACCTGGTCGTCGAGGGCGATCTGCTGGCCCTGGTCATGGACCTCGTCGAAGGCCCCGACCTGCACCGCTACCTCCGCGAGAACGGCCCCTTCACGCCCGTCGCCGCCGCTCTGCTCACCGCGCAGATCGCCGACGCCCTCGCCGCGAGCCACGCCGACGGCGTCGTCCACCGCGACCTGAAGCCGGCCAACGTCCTCCTCCTGCAGAACGGCGGGCAGATGCACCCGCTGCTCACCGACTTCGGCATCGCGCGCCTCGCCGACTCCCCGGGCCTCACCCGCACGAGCGAGTTCGTCGGCACGCCGGCCTACGTCGCCCCGGAGTCCGCCGAGGGCCGCCCGCAGACCTCCGCCGTCGACATCTACGGCGCCGGCATCCTGCTGTACGAGCTGGTCACCGGCCGTCCGCCGTTCTCCGGCAGCTCGGCCCTGGAGGTCCTCCACCAGCACCTGAGCGCCGAACCGCGCCGCCCCTCCACCGTGCCCGAGCCGTTGTGGACGGTCATCGAGCGCTGTCTGCGCAAGAACCCCGACGACCGCCCCAGCGCCGTGAACCTCGCGCGCGCGTTGCGCGTCGTCGCCGAGGGCGTCGGCGTGCACGCCAACTCGATGCAGATCGCCGCGGCCGAGGGCGTCAGCCACCTGCTCGCGCCCGACCCGGCGCCCGCGACCGTGCCCGGCGCCCCCTTCGGCCCCCCTGCCGGCGCGTACGACCCGAACGCCGCGACCAGCGTGCTGCCGCACACCGCCGGCCCCGGCAACCCGCCCGGTGCCGCGGACCCCACCGCCGTCCTGCCCCACACCGGCGGCCCCGCGGGCGCGGGCGACCCGACGACCGTCATGCCGCCGGTGCCGCCGAACCAGCCCGGCGGGCAGCAGCCCGAGGAACCGCACCCCTGGCAGAACCAGCTGCGCGCCGCCCGCGACCGCAACGAACAGACCCAGGTCCAGTACCTCGACCCGAACGAGGACCCGCTGCGCCGTCGCCCCCAACGGCAGGTCGCCCGCCCGCAACAGCAGCCCCGCCAACAGCAGCCGAGACCCCAGCAACGCCCGCAGCAGCGGCCCCAGCAGGGCTACGGCCATCCCCAGCAGCAGCCGCAGCAGTACGCCCCGCAGCAGCAGCCCCAGCCCCGGCGGTACGCCCCGCAGCCCCAGCAGCCGCCGCAGCGGCACGCGCCGGAGCCACGGCAGCCGAGGGAGCCGCGGCAGCCGAGGGAGCCGAGGCAGCGCAGCGCCAACCCGATGAAGATCCCCGGGCTCGGCTGCCTGAAGGGCTGCCTGTTCACGGTCGTCATTCTCGTGGTGGCCGGCTGGCTGATCTGGGAACTGAGCCCGCTCCAGGACTGGATCGGCACCGGCAAGGGGTACTGGGAGCAGCTCGGCGACTGGTTCGAGACGGTGAGCGGCTGGATCGGCGATCTCGGCTCGAAGACCGGCGCCGGAGGCTGACGGAAGGGCCGGCCTGCGGGAACCCCGCCGCGAGTTTGGGTATTTGTCGACTCCTGGCGGGTGATTTCCGTCTCCGTGGTGAGGATTGCCTCGTGGGGCGCGTAGTTTTGTCGGCCGGGGGTCCGGGGGCTCACGGCGGCGCAGCCGTTGGTGTCAGCGCCCCCGGATGGCGCAGCGTCGGCAACACGCGTCTGTAGGAGCAGCCTTGGCACGGAAGATCGGCAGCCGGTACACCGCCCACCAGATCCTGGGACGCGGCAGCGCCGGCACGGTGTGGCTGGGCGAGGGGCCGGACGGTCCCGTCGCCGTCAAGCTGCTGCGCGAGGACCTCGCCTCCGACGAGGAGCTGGTGGGCCGCTTCGTGCAGGAGCGCACCGCCCTGCTCGGTCTGGAACACCCCAACGTGGTCTCCGTACGGGACCTGGTGGTCGACGGCAACGACCTGGCCCTCGTCATGGACCTGGTCCGCGGCACGGATCTGCGGACCCGCCTCGACCGGGACCGCAGGCTCGCGCCCGAGGCCGCCGTGGCGATCGTCGCGGACGTCGCCGACGGACTCGCCGCCGCGCACGCGGCGGGGATCGTCCACCGGGACGTCAAACCGGAGAACATCCTCCTCGACATGCAGGGCCCGCTCGGCCCCGGCGGCTCGCACCGCGCGCTGCTCACCGACTTCGGCGTCGCGAAGCTGATCGACACCCCCAAGCGGACCCGGGCCACGAAGATCATCGGCACGCCGGACTACCTCGCCCCCGAGATCGTCGAAGGCCTCCCGCCGCGCGCGTCGGTGGACATCTACGCGCTGGCCACCGTCCTCTACGAGCTGCTGGCGGGCTTCACGCCGTTCGGCGGCGGACATCCCGGCGCGGTGCTGCGCCGGCACGTCACCGAGTCCGTCGCCCCGCTGCCCGGCATCCCCGACGAACTGTGGCAGCTGATCGTGCAGTGCCTGGCCAAGGCCCCGGCCTCCCGGCTGCGGGCCTCCGAGGTGGCCGCCCGGCTGCGCGAGCAGCTGCCGACGCTGGCCGGGATGCCGCCGCTGGACGTGGACGAGCCGGACGGCGAGGCCGCGGAGGAGACCGCGGGTGCTCAGGCGACGGGGCGGAGCGAGGTCGCGGAGGAGACGGCTCCGGCCCGGAGGCGACGGGCGGGTGCGGCGGGGGTCCGTGTCCCGTGGGTCCCCGGGGCCCAGCCGGACTCCAACCGGGACACGCACACGTCGATGCGGGTACCGGCCCCGGACGAGCTGGCGGGCGGGGCCGCACGGGACCGCGCGGGTGCCCAGGGCGGCGGGGGGCGCCGCGGCCCGGGTCCGCGCGAAATCGTGCGGCCACTCGACGGCGGAGGATCGTGGTGGGGGCGGCCGCGGTGGTGCTGGTCGCTGTCGCGGGGGTCGGGACCTGGGCGGCCACGGCCGGGGACCACGGTGGCGGGTCCGGGCCCGGGGAGCCGGGGAACTCGGCGCCGGCGTCGCCCTGAGCGGGGAGTTTCGCCCTCCGCCCCGCCCCGTTGCGTACCTGTGGGCTGCCGTCCCCGGACCCGCGCTGTCGGCTCCGGACATGCCCCGTCCTCTGACGCCGGACGGGCTGCGAGGCGTTCGTCGCTTGGCGGAGCCGTTACGCTGGAGGGGTGGCAGTCGTCGATGTATCCGAAGAGCTCAAGTCCCTCTCCTCGACCATGGAGTCGATCGAGGCCGTTCTGGACCTCGACAAGCTGAGGGCAGACATCGCCGTGCTCGAGGAGCAGGCGGCAGCGCCGTCCCTGTGGGACAACCCGGACGAGGCGCAGAAGATCACCAGCAAGCTGTCCCACCTCCAGTCCGAGGTCAGGAAGGCCGACGCCCTGCGCGGCCGGATCGACGACCTCTCCGTGATGTTCGAGATGGCCGAGGAGGAGGACGACCCGGACGCCCGCGCCGAGGCCGAGGCCGAGATGATCTCGGTCAAGAAGGCGCTGGACGAACTGGAAGTCCGCACGCTGCTCAGCGGTGAGTACGACTCCCGCGAGGCCCTCGTCAACATCCGCGCCGAGGCCGGTGGCGTCGACGCCGCCGACTTCGCCGAGAAGCTCCAGCGGATGTACCTGCGGTGGGCGGAGCAGAAGGGCTACAAGACCGAGATCTACGAGACCTCGTACGCCGAAGAGGCCGGCATCAAGTCGACCACCTTCGCCGTGCAGATCCCGTACGCCTACGGCACCCTCTCCGTCGAGCAGGGCACGCACCGGCTCGTGCGGATCTCGCCCTTCGACAACCAGGGGCGCCGCCAGACCTCCTTCGCGGGCGTCGAGATCCTGCCCGTGGTCGAGAAGACCGACCACATCGAGATCGACGAGTCCGAACTGCGGGTGGACGTCTACCGCTCCTCCGGCCCCGGCGGCCAGGGCGTCAACACCACCGACTCCGCGGTGCGGCTGACCCACCTCCCCACCGGCATCGTCGTCTCCTGCCAGAACGAGCGGTCGCAGATCCAGAACAAGGCCTCCGCGATGAACGTCCTCCAGGCCAAGCTGCTCGAGCGGCGCCGCCAGGAGGAGCAGGAGAAGATGAACGCCCTCAAGGGCGACGGCGGCAACTCCTGGGGCAACCAGATGCGTTCGTACGTCCTGCACCCGTACCAGATGGTCAAGGACCTGCGCACCGACTTCGAGGTCGGCAACCCCGAGGCCGTTTTCAACGGTGAGATCGACGGGTTCCTGGAGGCCGGCATTCGCTGGCGCAAGCAGCAGGAGAAGTAACTTTGTCGACAAGGCAACTGCCCCCGTGATGGGGGTGGTTGCCTTTTCGTTTGCCCGCGCTTCCCGGCTTGTCTGGGTTCTACATCACACTCACAACCTTCAATGCCCGGCAAAGGGTGCCGAGTTGGACATTGCGTGCGCAACGGCCTTGACGTTGATATGAAAAATGGGAAGGGTGCAGTCTGGCATGCGTATCTCCGGGGCGCATGTGAACCGGGGGACTTCAGCACTTCTGGCTACCCCCGTCGATCACCGCCCCGGGCGCGGCCTCATCGACGAATTTCGGCTACTGGGGGTAGCGACCATATGACCAAGAAGACGCGCGTCCGCATCGCGCGCATCGCCGCGGGCGCAGTGATCGCCGCGGGCGCCTCGCTGACGGTGGCAGGCGTGGCCTCGGCGGCCGGCGACGAGGGCGGCCTGAGCGGGCTCGTCGAGACGTCCGGCGAGACCGACGTCACCACGCAGGACGGCGAAGACCCGATCTGCGACATCGTCGCCGACCCCGAGTGTGACGACGAGGAGCCCGGCACGGCTGCCGTCGGTGGCGCTGCCTCCGTCGGCGGTGCTGCCTCCGTCGGCGGTGCCGCTTCGGTCGGTGGCGCCGCGTCCGGTGACCAGAGCGCCGGTGGTGCTGCCTCGGTCGGCGGCGCCGCGTCCGTCGGTGGCGCTGCCTCGGTCGGCGGTGCCGCTTCGGGTGACCAGAGCAACGGTGGCGCGGCCGCTTCGGGTGACCAGAGCAACGGCGGCGCCGCTGCCTCGGGTGACCAGAGCAACGGTGGCTCCAACGGCAACTCCAACAGCAACGGTTCGAACAGCAACGGTGGCTCCAACAGCAGCGGCGGTTCGAGCAGCACCGGTGGCTCCACCAGCACGGGCGGCACCTCCACCACCGGCGGTTCCACCGACGGCGGTTCCACCACGGGTGGCGGCTCGACCTCCGGCGGCTCGACCTCCGGCGGTTCCACCGGAGGCACCACCCCCGACGGCACCGCCGCCCAGGAGGTCGGCAGCTCCGCGCTGACCGACACCTCGGACGCGACCTCCGACAACACCGCCCAGGGTGGTGGCAAGGAGCTGGCCGAGACCGGTGCCGGGCAGACCACGTTCCTGATCATCGGTGCCGCCACGATGATCGCCGGCGGCATCGGCTTCCGGGTGCTTCCGCGTCTCGCGGAGGGTCGCGGCGGGGCCGCTGCCTGACGGTGGGCAGTCGCACCGGTAGGTGACGTACGCGCGAAGGGCCCGGAGCGGGAAAGCTCCGGGCCCTTCCGCGTCGTGCGGGTCTAGGCGGTCTGGTGGGCGAGCAGCGCCATCGCCGCCACCAGCACCGCCAGCAGCGCGATCAGCGCCATCGGGTTCAGCCCCGCGAAGAAGTTGTCGTCCTGCTGCAGCCGCTCGCGGTTCGCGCGGCACACCCTGCACCGGCCCTCGCTCACGGGCGCGGCGCAGTTAGCGCACACCAGCCGGTCGTACGTCATGCGCTCGCCCTCCTTGCACCGGTTTCCACAGACACAACGCCCGCCGCGACGCAGACGTTCCCCTCCACTCTGCCAGGTTCCGCGGGATTCAGCGCGGGGTCCGGGCAGGAGCTGCCTCACAGGGCCGTGGCCGTACAAAAACGCACAAGCCGCACACAACCGTGACCGCTGCCTGCGCACGCCTCCCCGGTTCGCGTATGGTCACGCTCATCTACCCCCGGCGACCCGTGGTGCATCCGTGATCCGATTCGACAATGTCTCCAAGGTCTACCCCAAGCAGACCCGCCCCGCACTCAGGGATGTGTCCCTGGAAGTGGAGAAGGGCGAGTTCGTGTTCCTCGTGGGGTCCTCCGGCTCCGGAAAGTCCACCTTCCTGCGGCTGGTCCTCCGTGAGGAGCGGTGCAGCCACGGTCAGGTGCACGTCCTGGGCAAGGACCTCGCGCGCCTGTCCAACTGGAAGGTGCCGCAGATGCGCCGCCAGTTGGGGACGGTCTTCCAGGACTTCCGCCTGCTGCCCAACAAGACGGTCGCCGAGAACGTCGCCTTCGCGCAGGAGGTGATCGGCAAGTCCCGCGGTGAGATCCGCAAGTCCGTGCCGCAGGTGCTCGATCTTGTCGGGCTCGGCGGCAAGGAGGACCGGATGCCCGGTGAGCTGTCCGGCGGTGAGCAGCAGCGGGTGGCGATCGCCCGGGCCTTCGTGAACCGGCCCAAGCTGCTGATCGCGGACGAGCCCACCGGCAACCTCGACCCGCAGACCTCCGTCGGCATCATGAAGCTGCTGGACCGGATCAACCGGACCGGTACGACCGTGGTGATGGCGACGCACGACCAGAACATCGTGGACCAGATGCGCAAGCGCGTCATCGAGCTGGAGAAGGGCCGCCTCGTCCGCGACCAGGCCCGCGGCGTCTACGGCTACCAGCACTGACCGCCACCGTCCACGGAAAGGCTTGAACAACCCGCCATGCGCGCCCAGTTCGTACTGTCCGAGATCGGTGTCGGTCTCCGTCGCAATCTGACGATGACGTTCGCCGTCGTCGTCTCCGTCGCCCTGTCGCTCGCCCTGTTCGGCGGGTCGCTCCTGATGAGCGACCAGGTCAACACGATGAAGGGCTACTGGTACGACAAGGTCAACGTCTCGGTCTTCCTCTGCAACAAGAGCGACGCCGAGTCGGACCCCAACTGCGCCAAGGGCGCGGTGACCGAGGACCAGAAGAAGCAGATCAAGTCCGACCTCGGCAAGATGTCGGTCGTCGACTCGGTGACCTACGAGTCGCAGGACGACGCCTACAAGCACTACAAGGAGCAGTTCGGGGACTCCCCGCTGGCCAGTTCCCTCACGCCGGACCAGATGCAGGAGTCGTACCGGATCAAGCTGAAGGACCCGCAGAAGTACGAGGTCATCGCGACCGCCTTCGACGGGCGGGACGGCGTGCAGTCGGTGCAGGACCAGAAGGGCATCCTCGACAACCTCTTCGGGCTGCTCAACGGCATGAACTGGGCGGCGCGGGCGGTGATGGCGCTGATGCTCGTCGTGGCGCTGATGCTGATCGTCAACACCGTGCGCGTCTCGGCGTTCAGCAGGCGGCGCGAGACCGGGATCATGCGCCTGGTCGGCGCCTCGGGCTTCTACATCCAGGCGCCCTTCATCGCGGAGGCCGCGGTCGCCGGGCTCATCGGCGGCGGGGTCGCGTGCGGATTCCTGGTGCTCGCCCGGTACTTCATCATCGACAACGGTCTGGCGCTGTCCGAGAAGCTGAATCTGATCAACTTCATCGGCTGGGACGCGGTGCTGACGAAGCTTCCGCTGATCCTCGCCACCAGCCTGCTGATGCCCGCGCTGGCCGCCTTCTTCGCGCTGCGCAAGTACCTGAAGGTGTGACGCATGCCAAGGGGGTCGTACGGTCAAGCGACCGTACGACCCCTTCGCGTTCCCCTAGACTCACCGCCATGTCAGGTGGAGAACCGCTCTGTTCACCCCGCCGCTTCGGCCACGGGGCGGCTCTGACCTTGGTGTTCGCAAGCGTGCTCGTCGCGGGCGCGGCGACCGGCTCACTGCCCGCCGACGGCGGCGGGCCCGCGCCCGGAGCGGCCCGCGCCACCGCCCCCATCCGTCCCGAGGCCGTGACCAGGGCCGCCGAGGAAGCGATGGCCGACGGAAAATCGCCCCTGGAGGCGGCCGAACGTGCCGTGAGCCGCAGCGGGGACCGCTGGGCGGCGGTGTACTCCGAGGGCGAGTACGAGGAGTTCGCGGAGTCCCTCGACGGCCTGTACACCGGCGTCGGCCTGGAGGCGCGGCGCGAGCGGGACGGCCGGATCGAGGTCACCAGGGTGCAGGCCGGGTCACCCGCGGCCGCCGCCGGTATCCGCGCCGGGGACCGGCTGCGCAGCGTCGACGGACGTGCCGTCGCCGGACGTCCGGTCACCGACGTCGTCTCCCTGCTGCGCGGTGACGCGACGGACGCCGCCGCCGGTACGACCGTCCGGCTCGGCCTGGAGCGGGGCACGCGCGCGTGGACCGAGACGCTGCGCCGGGCCCGGTTGTCCACCGACTCGGTCACCGTGCGCACCCTCGCCGGGGGCGTCACCGTCATCAGGATCACCGCGTTCACCAAGGGCGCCGGCGACGCCGTCCGCACCGCGGTCGACGCGGCCCCGGCCGGCGCCGGGGTCGTCCTGGACCTGCGCGGCAACTCGGGCGGTCTGGTCACCGAGGCCGTCTCCACCGCCTCCGTCTTCCTCGACGGCGGCCTCGTCGCCACCTACGACGTCGACGGCGAGCAGCGCGCCCTGCACGCCGACGCCGGCGGCGACACCACGCGCCCCCCTGGTGGCGCTCGTCGACGGCGGCACCATGAGCGCGGCCGAGCTGCTCACCGGGCGCCCTGCGGGACCGCGGGCGGGCGGTCGTCGTCGGCTCGCGCACCTTCGGCAAGGGCTCGGTCCAGATGCCGAGCCGGCTGCCCGACGGTTCGGTGGCGGAGCTGACCGTCGGCCACTACCGCACCCCTTCCGGCCGGAGCGTGGACGGCACAGGCGTCACCCCGGACCTCGACGCGGACGACAGGGCGCTGGAGCGGGCCGAGACCGTGCTGAGCGGGCTCGGCAACGCCTCGTGAGCCTCCCGTCACGCCGCCCGTAATCGGCTTTCCCTCAAGGGGCCCGCAGGTGCGAAAATGGCCGGACTATGAACAAGGCAATGTACGTACCCAAGGAGTCCCAGCCGAAGCAGGGCAAGCCGGCCGAGGACAAGACCAAGGGCCAGCGCAAGATCGTCGCGCAGAACAAGAAGGCCCGGCACGACTACGCGATCATCGATGTCTACGAGGCGGGTCTCGTGCTCACGGGCACCGAGGTGAAGTCGCTGCGCCAGGGCCGTGCCTCGCTGGCCGACGGCTTCGTGCAGATCGAGGGCGACGAGGCGTGGCTGCACAACGCGCACATCCCGGAGTACAGCCAGGGCAGCTGGACCAACCACTCCGCGCGCCGCAAGCGCAAGCTGCTGCTGCACCGCGAGGAGATCGACAAGCTGGCGTCGAAGTCGGAGGAGACGGGACACACGATCGTGCCGCTCGTCCTGTACTTCAAGGACGGCCGCGCGAAGGCGGAGATCGCGCTCGCGCGGGGCAAGAAGGAGTACGACAAGCGTCAGACCCTGCGGGAGAAGCAGGACCGGCGGGAGTCGGACCGGGTGATCGCGGCGGCCAAGCGGAAGCAGCGGGCAGCCCAGTAGCGGGCCCCGTGGCGGGCTCGGTCGCGACCCGTGGCGGAACCGGTCGGGGGCCCGGCGGGGCCAGGGCCGGTCGGCTGCCGGGAATAGGCTGGCATCGCGGTGCGTTGGTCACGTACGATGGCGACAGTCCTCCGCAGCGGGGACGAACCGCCCCCTCGGGGGCATTGAAAAATCAACATGGGGATGATCGGTTTCGACAGCGGCTGTTGAAGCAGGGGAAGCGTGTCGAGGAAGCGGCAATGATCTCGTTAACCATATGTCGCAAAAAATAATCGCCAATTCCAAGAGCGATTCCCAGTCCTTCGCCCTCGCTGCCTAATAAGCAGTGAGTGAAGGACCCTTAATGGGTGTCAGCCCGGGAGTGTTCCCGACCCGGATCCTGGCATAATCTAGGGGACTAAACCATCGAGCCCGGTCACGGGGTTCGATGGGAAACCAAACAGTGGCTGGGCCCGTCGGCGACTTGTTCGCGTGATCGCCGGGGCCGAGAAAATCGCAGCGAACTGCACACGGAGAAGCCCTGATTCTGCACCGTTGGACGCGGGTTCGATTCCCGCCATCTCCACCACCCCATGTGAACAGAGAACCCCGCCTCCCTCAGGGAGGCGGGGTTCTCTGCTGTGTGCTGCCCTCATGATCCGGCCGGGAGCAGGTGATCCCGGCCGGGCGTCTTCGGTACGGCGCGCCGGACGGCCGCCAGGGAGATCAGCAGGGCTGTCGCCGCGGCCAGCACCGGTATGCCGTAGCCCGCCGCCGGGGAGACGTGGTCGGTGACCCAGCCGCCCGCCGCGCTGCCGCAGGCGATGCCGCCGAGCAGGCCCGTCACGGCCAGGGTCATGCCCTCGTTGAGGCGGCCCTCGGGGGTGCGTTCCTGCACCAGCGCCATGGTGGTGACCATCGTCGGCGCGGTCGCCATCCCGGCCACCAGCAGTGCGCCGGCCAGCAGCGGCAGCGAACCGGCGACGGCCGCCGCGAGCAGGGGCAGCGTCAGCAGGACGGTCATCGCGGCCACGGTCCACGGGTGCCGGCGCGCGGCCGGGCCCGACGGCCGCAGCGTCCCGAACGCCAGCCCCGCCGCGCACGAACCGGCCGCCTGGAGCGCGAGCACCACGCCCGCCTCCGCGGCGTGCCCGCGCGCATCGGCGAACGCGATCGTGACGACCTCCGTCGCCCCGAACACCGCACCCAGCGACAGACAGCAGACCAGGAGCGGCGCGACGCCGGGCGCGCGCAGCGGCGACGATCCGGCCGCCGTACCGGGACGGGGCGGCGGCTCGGTCGAGCGCTGGGCGGCGAACACCAGGGTCCCGGTCACCAGCAGCACCGCGCCGGTCAGCGTGCCCGCCTCCGGGAAGAACGCGCCGCACAGGAACGCCGCGAGGACCGGGCCCAGCATGAAGCACAGTTCGTCGGCGGCCTGTTCGAAGGAGTTCGCGGTGTGCAGGGCGGCCGGATCGCCCCGGAGGAGGTGGTTCCAGCGGGCGCGGGACATGCCGCCGGTGTTGGGCGTGGTGGCGGTGGCGGCGTAGGCGGCGAACAGGGTCCAGTCCGGGGCGTCCCGGCGCACGCACACCACCAGCACGAGGCTGCCGACCACCGCGACCAGCGTGGCCGGTACGGCGACACGGGCCTGCCCGTACCGGTCGACGAGCCGTGCGGTCCAGGGCGCGACCAGCGCGGTCGCGGCGAGCCCGGTCGCGGTGACGGCACCGGCGAGGGCGTACGAGCCGCGCGTACCGGCGATCATCACGACCGCGCTCACGCTGAACATGCCCATGGGCAGGCGGGCCATGAGGTTCCCGGCGGTGAAGGCGCGGGCGCCGGGGACGGCGAAGAGACGGCGGTAGGGGTTCCGTGGCGGCATGCGTCCACCGTCACCCGCCGACGATCATGGGGTCCAACACCTGTTCGAAGCCGATTCACGCACCCGCGTTGTAAATTCGCCGGATGCCCGCTCATCTCGATCCCCGTCTGCTGCGTGCCTTCCTCGCCGTCGCCGAGGAACTCCACTTCACCCGCGCCGCCGCCCGCCTCTACGTCGCCCAGCAGGCCCTCAGTCGGGACGTACGGCGACTGGAGCGAGAGCTGGGTGCCGAACTGTTCCTGCGGACCACCCGGCAGGTGACGCTCACCGCCGACGGCGAACGGCTGGTGCCCCACGCGCGCGAGGTGCTCCGGGCGCTCGACGATCTGCTCGCCGCGTTCGGCCCGGCCCGCCCGCTGTTGGTGGACCTCAACTCGCCGGGGCTGGCCACCGGCCGCCGGGTGCTGCACCGGGCCCGTGAACTCGCCCCCGAACAGGAGCTGATGGCCCGCTTCGAGAGCGGTCTGACCGGCGCGGCCGTGGAGATTGTCGCGGGTCGGCTGGACGCGTCGTTCGGCCGGTACGCGGGCCTGAACCCCGTACTGCGGGGCCAGTTGGACCACCAGCTCGTGCGCTACGAGCCGATGGCCGTGCTGCTGCCCGAGGGGCACCCGCTGGCGTCGGCGGACCGGGTGCCGCTGTCCGCGCTGGCCGGGGAGCGGGTGTACGCGGGCGCCGGGAATCCGCGGACCCCGGAGTGGACCGACCTCGCCCGACTCCTGTTCGAGGGGCGCGGAATCGAGGTCGCGCCGCCCGTGCCGCTCGCCGTGGGAGAGGAGGAGTTCCGGCGGATCATGGCGAAAGAGCCCTTTCCGATCCTCGCGGCAGTAGGTTTTCCGGCCATGCCCGGAGCGGTGCTGCGACCGCTCGTCGATCCGGTCCCCCTGTCCCCCGTGTCACTGGTGTGGCGAAAGGGACTGGTCCATCCGGCGCTCGATGTGCTGCGCCGGGCGGCGGTCGAACTCGGGTTGGCGGAGGGGTGGTTGGAGCGTCCCGCCGACGGATGGATTCCGGCCATCGACATGAACATGGCGTGTACCCATATATGAGACATCACACACATTGGTGTTCCGGCGGCGCTGGATTCGTCGCCCTGAGCACGCTGGGGTCACTGGGGGTCACTGGGGTCACGTGGGGGTCACTGGGGTCGCTGGGGTCACTGGGGGCGCGCTGACCCGGGTGGGGGCCCGGTTCCACCGGCATGTGCTCGCGGTTTCGGGCGCACCCGGCAACCGACCCGCGGTGTCCCACTCCTCCCGCGCCTCAGCCCCGCCTGGCGGGAGCGGCCCCGCCGCCTGCGCCGCTGGGACCCCTGATCACCCTCCTCAACGCACGTGCCGTGACGGTCCACCTGTGGCACACCGTGTGCATCGTGGTCGTCGAGACCCCGTGGGACCGCCTGTGGAGCGTCGGCCTCACGGAGACCGACGCCCGCTGGATCCCGGCGAGTCCCTGGCCCCAGCTGCCGGCCGTCCGGCAGCTGACCGCGGGTTGCGTCGTCTGCTTCGGCTGGGGGGAGGACCTCGCGGCGGGGAGACGGCCGCGGCTCTGGCCGGACGACGCCCGGGAGCCCACCGCGCTTGACCTCTCATCCGGCCCTCGCGCAAGGTGAGAGCAACGTTCCCTTCCGGTCACCCACAGCCACAGGCCGGAAACGCGCCCTCCCTACCTTCGGGACTCATCACCGCTCATCCCCGCGAAACACCCCGAGCCCGGAGCACGTGGAGGCGTCAATGACAGCCCCTGGTACAGCCCCCGCACCCCCGACCGACCCGAACGCCTCCTCGGCCTCCTCGAAGGCGCCCTCGAAGAAGGGGAGCCACTGGATCGAGGAGTGGGACCCGGAGAACGAGGCGTTCTGGAACGCGAAGGGCGAGAAGATCGCCCGCCGCAACCTCCTCTTCTCCGTCCTCTCCGAGCACATCGGGTTCTCGATCTGGACCATGTGGTCCGTGCTGGTGCTCTTCATGGGCCCGGAGTACGGGCTCACCCCGGCGGACAAGTTCCTGCTGACGTCGATGGTGACGCTGGTCGGAGCCGTCGTCCGCGTCCCCTACACGTTCGCCGTCGCGATCTTCGGCGGGCGGAACTGGACGATCGTCTCGGCCGCCCTCCTCCTCGTGCCCACCGTCGCCGCGTTCACGGTGATGGAGCCGGGGACCTCGTTCAACACCTTCCTGCTGATCGGCTTGCTGGCCGGTATCGGCGGTGGCAACTTCGCCTCCTCGATGACCAACATCAACGCCTTCTTCCCCCTCCGTAGGAAGGGGTGGGCGCTCGGCCTCAACGCGGGCGGCGGCAACATCGGCGTGCCCGTCATCCAGCTGGCGGCTCTCGCGATCATCGGTGCCGGCGGTGGTCCGCGCGTGCTGCTGGGGATCTACATCCCGCTGATCCTCGTCGCCGCGGTCCTCGCCGCACTGTTCATGGACAACCTCGCGTCCGTGAAGAACGACACCGGCGCCGCGAAGGACGCCGCGAAGGACGCGCACACCTGGATCATGTCCTTCCTCTACATCGGCACCTTCGGTTCGTTCATCGGATACAGCTTCGCCTTCGGACAGGTGCTGCAGAACCAGTTCGGCCGCACCCCGCTGGAGGCCGCGTACGTCACCTTCATCGGCCCGCTGCTCGGCTCCCTGATCCGCCCCCTGGGCGGGTGGCTGGCCGACAAGCACGGCGGCGCGAAGATCACGCTGTACAACTACGTCGGCATGGGCGTGGCGACCGCGGTCCTCATCGCCGCCAGCATGGAGAAGTCGCTGGCCCTGTTCACCGTCGCGTTCGTGGTGCTGTTCGTCCTCAGTGGCCTCGGCAACGGCTCGACGTTCAAGATGATCCCCGGCATCTTCCAGGCGAAGGCGCTCGCCAAGGGGCTGGAGGGGGAAGCGGCTGCCGCCTACGGACGGCGCCTCTCCGGTGCCTCCATGGGTCTGATCGGCGCGGTGGGCGCGCTCGGTGGCGTCGGCATCAACCTCGCCTTCCGCCAGTCCTTCCTCTCCTACGGCTCCGGCACCGGCGCGTTCGTCGCCTTCCTCGCCTTCTACGGCGCCTGCTTCGTGGTCACCTGGGCCGTATACCTTCGCCGCCCGACCGGGCGGATCACCGCCTCCGGCACCGCATCCGAGGCGAAGTCGCAGCTCAGCTACGCCGAGGTGTGACGTAACACCAGCGACATGAAGCCGAACCGAGCCTGTCACGCACCATTGGCAGGCTCGCTCGGCATGTAGGTCCAAACGACTCCAGTGCGGGACGAGTGTTATGTACGAGCAGCAACAGCAGCGACCGGACCACAACCCGGGCAGCCAGGACTCCGAGCAGCACGGGCCCCTCGCCGGCTTCACGGTGGGGGTGACGGCCGCGCGCCGCGCCGACGAGCTCGGAGTGCTGCTCCAGCGGCGCGGGGCGGTGGTGCTGCACGCGCCCGCCCTGCGGATCGTGCCGCTCGCCGACGACAGCGAACTCCTCGCCGCCACCAAGGAACTCCTCGACCAGGCGCCCGACGTCGTGGTGGCCACCACCGCCATCGGCTTCCGGGGCTGGGTGGAGGCCGCCGACGGGTGGGGGCTCGGCGAACAGCTGATCGCCCGCCTCGCCGACGTCGAACTGCTCGCCCGCGGGCCGAAGGTCAAGGGCGCGATCCGCGCCGCGGGGCTCACCGAGAAGTGGTCGCCGTCCAGCGAGTCCATGGCCGAGGTGCTCGACCGGCTGCTGGAGGAAGGCGTCGAGGGGCGCCGCATCGCCGTCCAGCTGCACGGCGAACCGCTGCCCGGCTTCGTCGAGGCGCTGCGGGTCGGGGGAGCGGAGGTCGTGGGCGTGCCCGTGTACCGGTGGATGCCGCCGGAGGACATCTCGCCCGTCGACCGGCTCCTCGACGCCACCGTCTCGCGCGGACTGGACGCGGTCACCTTCACCAGCGCGCCCGCCGCCGCCTCGCTGCTGTCCCGGGCCGAGGAGCGGGGCCTGCTGCCCGAGCTGCTCGCCGCCCTGCACCACGACGTGCTGCCGGCCTGCGTCGGCCCCGTCACCGCGCTGCCCCTCCAGGCGCACGGGGTGGACACCGTCTCGCCCGAACGCTTCCGGCTCGGACCGCTCGTGCAACTGCTCTGCAAGGAACTGCCGGGCCGGGCCCGCGCGCTGCCCGTCGCCGGACACCGGCTGGAGATCCGGGGGCACGCCGTGCTGGTGGACGGCTCCCTCAAGCCCGTGCCGCCGGCCGGGATGTCCCTGCTGCGGGCGCTGTCGCGGCGGCCGGGATGGGTCGTACCGCGCGCCGATCTGCTGCGGGCGCTGCCGGGGGCGGGGAAGGACGAGCACGCCGTCGAGACGGCGATGGCCCGGCTGCGGACCGCCCTCGGGGCGCCGAAGCTGATCCAGACGGTGGTGAAGCGGGGGTACCGGCTGGCGCTGGACCCCGCCGCCGACGCGAAGTACTCGGACGGGTGAGACGGGAACGGGGGTCGGTGTGGCCGACTCGGGGGCCGGCCGCCCCAGGACCCCCGCTTCCCGGCCCTGAACGGGCCTCGTCCTCGAACGCCGGACGGGCTGGTACATCCCGCTCCGCGCCGGGAACGCCCCCGCCGGGCCGGAATATCCGGTCCTGGCGTAGACAGAGGCCCCTGGCCGGGCTGTGTGAGGTGTCTGGTGGGGTGAGACGCGCGTCCGGCCGGGTTGTGTGAGGTGTCTGGTAGGTGAGACGCACGCCTGGCTGGGCTGTACGAGGTGCCCGGTGGGCTGAGGCGCACCCCCGGCCGAGCTGGACGAGGTGCCCGGTGGGCTGAGGCGCACCCCCGGCCGAGCTGGACGAGGTGCCCGGGTCGGCCGGGTTGTGTGAGGTGCCCGGTGGGCTGAGACGCACCCCCGGCCGGGCTGGACGAGGTGCCCGATGGGCCGAAACGCACCCGCGGCCATGTACTCCCGCGTCCAGGGGCTTCCGGCGAGCCGCTTCCACCCGCCACTGTGAAAGGCGACGCTTCCCCTCGCAGCCTTTCCTCGGCGGTGACAGGCACATGGCACTGGGTACGGGCACGCTCCCCTATGACCTCCGCTTCGACGCCGGGCGGATCTGCCTGGACCTTCTCGCCACCGCCCACCCCCTCGAACGCCTCGACTCCCTACCGCCGTTGTGCGCCTGGATCGCCCGGTCAGGGCTCGTGCCGCCCGGCACCCCGCTGGCCCACGCCGGCCCCTCCTGGCCGCTCGCCTTCCGGGAACTGCGCGGCAGCGTCCGCCAGTTGGTGTCCGGGTGGCTCACCGGCGGGACGCGGTCCGCGTACGATCCCGCCCTCGCCCACGTCAACTCCGTGGCCCGTACCGCGCCCCCGGTCCCCCGTGCCGTACGCATGCGGGACGGGGCGCTCGTGCGGGAACTGGACGCGGAGCCGGAGTGCGCGGCGCTGCTCGCGGTGGTCGCGCGGGACGCGGTGGAGTTGCTCACCGACCCCGTCGCGCGGGCGGCGCTGCGGCAGTGCGCGGGGGACAACTGTCCGATCGTGTACGTCGACACGTCCCGTGGGCGGCGCAGGCGCTGGTGTTCCAGCGAGGTCTGCGGGAACCGGGAACGGGTCGCCCGGCACCGCCGCCGCGCGGCACTCGCCCGGACCTGACTCCCCGGGACCGGCCAAGTGGGCTGTCCGCTATGGGGCGTTCGTGACCGCACTGTCGAAGTGATTTCGATTACACGTTGTTTACCTTCACCCGTTGCCGGGCAGCCCGCCCCGACTCCCCGCGTGTGGGGGAAATGTAAAGAAAGAGGGGTGGGAATGTGCCTCGTTGTTCCCCTTGTCACGTCAACCCGCAGAAATCTGTCACTCGGGTTTGAACACTCGCAGGACCACATCCGTACCGGTGGGGGAGCGACCGACTCGGGGGAACCCCCGGACACCGGAGGTGGGCGTGCGCAAGGATGCGGCCGTGGCCAATGAACGTGGATCGAGGGCCCGACATCGCATGTCCCAGCCCTCGGAACCTGATGAGGAGCTGATGCGTGCTCTGTATCGGGAGCATGCCGGACCCCTTCTTGCGTATGTCCTGCGACTGGTCGCCGGCGACCGGCAGCGTGCCGAGGACGTCGTGCAGGAGACACTCATCCGAGCCTGGAAGAACGCCGGTCAGCTCAACCGGGCGACCGGATCGGTACGCCCCTGGCTGGTGACGGTCGCACGCCGCATCGTCATCGACGGCCACCGCAGCCGGCAGGCCCGGCCGCAGGAGGTCGACCCGTCGCCGCTGGAGGTCATCCCCGCGGAGGACGAGATCGACAAGGCGCTGTGGCTGATGACGCTGTCAGACGCTCTCGACGACCTGACCCCGGCCCACCGGGAGGTGCTCGTGGAGACGTATTTCAAGGGGCGTACCGTCAACGAGGCGGCCGAAACCCTGGGCATACCCAGCGGCACCGTCCGCTCCCGGGTGTTCTACGCCCTGCGGTCGATGAAGCTGGCGCTGGAGGAGCGGGGGGTGACGGCGTGATGAGTGTTTACGGGGGATTCGGAACGGGTGGTTCGGGTATGTCTGGCCCTATGCAGGGATCTATGCAGGGATCTCCGAGCCCGAGCGAACACGAGACCGTGGGCGCCTACGCCCTGGGGATCCTCGACGACGCCGAGGCAACCGCTTTCGAGGCACACCTCGCCGGGTGCGAGTGGTGCGCCCAGCAGCTCGACGAACTCGCCGGGATGGAGCCGATGCTGGCCGCGCTCGCGGACCTGCCGGGTGCCGGCACCCCCGCGATCGGCGAGTCCCTGTCCGCGAAGCCGGGCCCGCGGCTGGTCGAGAAGCTCGTCGTCGAGGTCTCGGACCGCCGCGCCCAGAAGCGCCGGCGCAGCCTCTACATGATCGCGGCCGGCGTCGCGCTGGTCATCGGCGGACCGCTCGTGGCCGTGGCGGCCGGCGGCGACGACAGCGGCGGAACCGGCATCGAGGCGGGCGTGAGCCCCGCGAAGTCGGCCTTCGAGACGCTCTCCGACAAGGTCACGGGCACCGACCCGGGCACCAACGTCACCGCGACCGTCGCCATGGGCGAGAAGGCCTGGGGCACCGAGGCCGTGGTCGAACTGAAGAACGTGGCGGGTCCCAACAAGTGCTCGCTCATCGCCGTCGGCAAGAACGGCGAACGTGAGACCATCTCGTCCTGGTCCGTCCCGGAATGGGGCTACGGCCTGCCCGACGCCAAGACCGAACAGGCCAAGAACCCGCTCTACGTCCAGGGCGGCGCCGCGTTCACCCCGAACGAGATCGACCACTTCGAGGTCATGACCTTCGACGGAAAGAAGCTCGTCGAGGTCGACGCGCCGTAGCCTCCAGCGGCCCCCTTCGCGTACGGTTGACGGCTGCCCAGCACGTCAGAAGGGGGCCCGGTGGCCGCTCAGGCTCAGCAGGAATCCGCGGTCGACTCGGTTCAGGACCACTCAGTTCGTGACCGTGAGATCAGCGTCGAACAAGAACACCTGGACCGGGTGTACCGGCGCCTCGAGGAGAAGATCCACGAGGCCGAGTTCCTCATGCACGACGCGGCCCGCCGCGGCCAGGTCGGCACGCCCGGCGCCCTGGCCGAGCGGGACGCACAGGTGTTCCGGGCGGGGGTCCACCTCAACCGCCTCAACAACGAGTTCGAGGACTTCCTCTTCGGCCGGATCGACCTGCTCCCCGGCAAGGACGGCAGGAAGGGGCCCGACGGCGCCTACACCGCCGTGGAGCCCGCCGAGGGCGCCATCCGTGCCGACAACACCGCCGACATCGCCGAGACGCTCCACATCGGGCGCATCGGGGTCCTCGACGAGGAGTACGCCCCGCTGGTCATCGACTGGCGGGCCCCGGCCGCCGCGCCGTTCTACCGGTCGACGCCGGTGGATCCCGGCCGGGTCGTCCGCCGCCGGGTCATCCGGTCCAAGGGGCGCCGCGTCCTCGGCGTCGAGGACGACCTGATGCGCCCGCAGCTCACGGCCCGCCTCGACGGCCGGGAGCTGCCCGTCATCGGCGACGGCGCCCTGATGGCCGCCCTCGGTCAGGCCCGCAGCCACACCATGCGCGACATCGTCGCCTCCATCCAGGCCGAACAGGACATGGTCATCCGTGCCCCGGCCGCCTCCGTCACCTACGTCGAGGGCGGCCCCGGCACCGGCAAGACCGCCGTCGCCCTGCACCGGGCGGCGTACCTCCTCTACCAGGACCGGCGCCGGTACGCGGGCGGCATCCTGATCGTCTCCCCGACCCCGCTGCTCGTGGCGTACACCGAGGGCGTCCTGCCCTCCCTCGGCGAGGAGGGCCAGGTCGCGATCCGCGCCATCGGCTCCCTCGTCGACGGCCTGGAGGCGAACCTGTACGACTCCCCGGCGGTGGCCCGCGCGAAGGGGTCGTACCGCATGCTGAAGGTGCTGCGGAAGGCGGCGCGCGGGGCGCTCGACGCGGGGCTGCCCGGTGCGCCGACCGGACAGCTCGCGTTCGGGGAGGACGACGACGGCGTGCCGCCCGCCCCCGCCGGTACGCCCGACCGGCTGCGCGTCGTCGCCTTCGGGCGGCGGCTGGAGCTGGAGGCCGGGGACCTCGGCCGGATCCGGGAGAGCGCCCTCAGCGGCACCGCGCCGGTCAACCTGCTGCGCCCCCGCGCCCGCAAGCTCCTCCTGGACGCCCTGTGGGAGCGCTCCGGCGCGTCCGGCCGGCACAGCGACCCCGAACTGGCCGCCGAGCTGCGCTCCTCCTTCGACGAGGACGTGACGGGCGAGGACTCCTTCATCGCGTTCCTCGACGCCTGGTGGCCCGAGCTGACCCCGAAGTCGGTCCTCGCCGCCATGTCCGACGAACGCAGGCTCGGCCGCTGGGCCCGCCGGATCCTCAACCCCGGCGAGGTCCGCAAGGTCGCCCGCTCGCTGAAGCGCGAGGGCCACTCGGTGCACGACATCGCGATGCTCGACGAGCTGCAGGCGATCCTCGGCGCCCCGGCCCGCCCCCGCAGAAGACGCGAATTCGACCCGCTGGACCAGCTCACCGGCCTGGAGGAGCTGATGCCGGTGCGCGAGGAGACGCAGCGCGAGCGGGCCGAGCGCCTCGCCCAGGAGCGCACCGAGTACGCGCACGTCATCGTCGACGAGGCCCAGGACCTCACGCCGATGCAGTGGCGCATGGTCGGCCGCCGCGGCCGGCACGCCACCTGGACGGTCGTCGGCGACCCGGCCCAGTCCTCCTGGTCCGACCCCGAGGAGGCCGCCCAGGCCCGCGACGAGGCCCTTGGCAGCCGCCCGCGCCGCCGCTTCCGGCTCACCGTGAACTACCGCAACCCCGCGGAGATCGCCGAGCTGGCCGCGAAGGTGCTCGCGCTGGCGATGCCCGGCGCCGAGTCCCCGTCCGCGGTCCGGTCGACGGGAGTCGTCCCGCGCTTCACGGGTGTGACGGACACCCTCGCCGAGACCGTCCGCGCGGAGGCCCGGCGCCTCCTGGACCGGGTCGACGGCACCGTCGGCGTCGTCGTGGCCATGAACCGCCGCGAGGAGGCCCGACGCTGGCTCGCCGGGCTCGGCGACCGCGTGGTGGCTCTCGGCAGCCTGGAGGCCAAGGGCCTGGAGTACGACGCGACGGTGGTCGTCTCCCCGGCCGAGATCGCCGACGAGTCCCCGGCCGGCCTGCGGGTGCTGTACGTGGCCCTGACCAGGGCGACCCAGCAGCTGACGGTCGTCTCGGCGGACCGCGACGAGCCCGACGGGAACGGGGTGCCCGATCTCCTGAGGGACTGAGGTGGGGTTGAGGACGGGCTGAGGAGGGGCTGATCGGGAACCGGCCGGGGGCTGATTCCCGAGAAGGTCCCCGCACGGGAATGGTCTTCCGGGATCCGTTTGTTAGCCTGGGTGTGACACCGGCTCGATCCAAGCCCCCGGGCCCAACCTTCGTCGCTACGAGCGACCACTTGCCGCGAGGCGAGCATGGCGGGCCGGTGTCATAGACAGACGAAAGAGGCTCACGTCCATGTGACGTGGGCCTCTTTCGTTGTGAACTCAACGTTCGCAACCCAGGGGTGGCTAACGCCTACCCGGCAGTAGGTGCGACGATCGGACCGCATCCAGCGTCACAGGTGAAAGCAGAGGAAGTCGGCCATGGCAACGGCGCCCAGCGTCTCCTACTCGATGACGGTCCGGCTGGAGGTGCCCGCGAGCGGAACCGCGGTCTCCCAGCTCACCGGGGCCGTCGAGTCCCACGGAGGCTCGGTCACCGGCCTCGACGTCACGGCCTCCGGCCACGAGAAGCTGCGCATCGACGTCACGATCGCGGCCACCTCCACCGCGCACGCCGACGAGATCGTCGAGCAGCTCCGCGGCATCGAGGGCGTCACCCTGGGCAAGGTCTCGGACCGTACGTTCCTGATGCACCTCGGCGGCAAGATCGAGATGCAGTCCAAGCATCCGATCCGCAACCGCGACGACCTCTCGATGATCTACACGCCGGGCGTGGCGCGGGTCTGCATGGCGATCGCCGAGAACCCCGAGGACGCCCGACGGCTCACCATCAAGCGCAACTCCGTTGCGGTCGTGACGGACGGCTCGGCCGTGCTGGGCCTCGGCAACATCGGCCCGATGGCCGCCCTGCCGGTCATGGAGGGCAAGGCCGCCCTCTTCAAGCGGTTCGCCGGCATCGACGCCTGGCCGATCTGCCTGGACACCCAGGACACCGACGCGATCGTCGAGATCGTCAAGGCGATCGCCCCCGGCTTCGCCGGCATCAACCTCGAGGACATCTCCGCCCCCCGCTGCTTCGAGATCGAGGCCCGGCTGCGTGAGGCCCTCGACATCCCCGTCTTCCACGACGACCAGCACGGCACGGCGATCGTCGTCCTCGCCGCCCTGACGAACGCCCTGCGTGTCGCGGGCAAGGCCATCGAGAACATCCGCGTCGTCATGTCGGGCGCGGGCGCGGCCGGCACGGCCATCCTCAAGTTGCTGATCGCGGCCGGCGTGAAGAACGCCGTCGTCGCCGACATCCACGGCGTGGTGCACGCGGGCCGCGAGGACCTCGTCGACGCGGCCCCCGGCTCGGCGCTGCGCTGGATCGCCGACAACACCAACCCCGAGGGCCTCACCGGCACGCTCAAGGAGGCCGTGCGCGGCGCCGACGTCTTCATCGGCGTCTCCGCCCCGAACGTCCTGGACGGCGACGACGTGGCCGCCATGGCCGACGACGCGATCGTGTTCGCGCTCGCGAACCCGGACCCCGAGGTGGACCCGGCGGTCGCCCGCCAGACGGCCGCGGTCGTGGCCACCGGCCGCTCCGACTTCCCCAACCAGATCAACAACGTGCTGGTCTTCCCGGGTGTGTTCCGCGGCCTGCTGGACGCCCAGTCCCGCACCGTCAACACGGAGATGATGCTCGCCGCCGCGAAGGCCCTCGCCGAGGTGGTGACCGACGACGAGCTGAACGCGAACTACATCATCCCGAGCGTCTTCAACGACAAGGTCGCCGGCGCGGTGGCCGGAGCCGTCCGGGAGGCCGCCAAGGCCGCCGGGGTCAACGCCTGACATTCCTTCGTGTGCGGGGGTTGTGACGATCGCCACGACGTGTCATGAAACCGGCGCGTCGTGGAACCCCTTACACCAGACGGCCATCTATGGTAGGCCGCCAGTCAGTGGCGCTTCTCGTGTGACTCCCAAGGGTGTTCTCACGACTCCTGCGGGTGCCGGATTGGCTTTCCCGCCGCAGGTGGGGGCAGGATGCGTGTCTGGGCGCGAGGGTCCGACAAGGGACCCGGGTCCGGGGACTGTCCGAAGACCCTGGCAGCATCGGCTTCGCTGTGCCCAACATGCGGCTCCGCCGCGTGGCACGCCTCAATGGCAAGAAGAACACGGGAGTAAGAACATGAACCGCAGTGAGCTGGTGGCCGCGCTGGCCGACCGCGCCGAGGTGACTCGCAAGGACGCCGACGCCGTGCTGGCCGCGTTCGCCGAGGTCGTCGGCGACATCGTCTCCAAGGGCGACGAGAAGGTCACCATCCCCGGCTTCCTGACCTTCGAGCGCACCCACCGTGCCGCTCGCACCGCGCGGAACCCGCAGACCGGCGACCCGATCCAGATCCCGGCCGGCTACAGCGTGAAGGTCTCCGCGGGCAGCAAGCTCAAGGAAGCGGCCAAGGGCAAGTAGGCCTCACCGGTACGCCGCGGGACGCGTACGAGGCTCCGTAACGCCAATGGGGCGGCCACCCGGACTCCGGGTGGCCGCCCCATTGGCGTACGCGCGATCGGCCGTAGGTGGGGTGTGGGCTATCCGAGTGCCTTGCCCGGCAGCTCCACCTTCGCGCCCAGCTCCATCAGCTTGTCCATGAAGTTCTCGTAGCCGCGGTTGATCAGGTCGATGCCGTGGACCCGGGACGTGCCCTGGGCCGCGAGGGCGGCGATCAGGTACGAGAAGCCGCCGCGCAGGTCGGGGATGACCAGGTCGGCGCCCTGGAGCTTGGTGGGGCCGGACACGACCGCCGAGTGCAGGAAGTTGCGCTGGCCGAAGCGGCAGTTGGAACCGCCCAGGCACTCGCGGTACAGCTGGATGTGCGCGCCCATCTGGTTGAGCGCCGAGGTGAAGCCCAGCCGCGACTCGTAGACCGTCTCGTGGACGATGGACAGGCCCGTGGCCTGGGTGAGGGCGACGACCAGCGGCTGCTGCCAGTCCGTCTGGAAGCCCGGGTGGACGTCCGTCTCCAGGGCGATCGACTTCAACTGGCCGCCGGGGTGCCAGAAGCGGATGCCCTCGTCGTCGATCTGGAAGGCGCCGCCCACCTTGCGGTAGGTGTTCAGGAACGTCATCATCGAGCGCTGCTGGGCGCCGCGGACGTAGATGTCGCCCTCGGTCGCCAGCGCCGCGGACGCCCAGGAGGCGGCCTCCAGGCGGTCCGACAGGGCGGCGTGGTTGTAGCCGCCGAGCTTGTCCACACCGGTGATGCGGATCGTGCGGTCGGTGTCCATCGCGATGATGGCGCCCATTTTCTGCAGGACGCAGATCAGGTCCTCGATCTCCGGCTCCACGGCCGCGTTCGCGAGTTCCGTGACGCCCTCGGCGAGGACGGCCGTCAGCAGCACCTGCTCGGTCGCGCCGACGGACGGGTACGGCAGCACGATCTTCGTGCCGCGCAGCCGCTGCGGGGCCTCCAGGTACTGGCCGTCCGCCCGCTTCTCGATCTTCGCGCCGAACTGCCGCAGCACGTCGAAGTGGAAGTCGATGGGCCGGCCGCCGATGTCGCAGCCGCCCAGGCCGGGGATGAAGGCGTGGCCGAGGCGGTGCAGCAGCGGGCCGCAGAACAGGATCGGGATCCGGCTCGAACCCGCGTGCGCGTCGATGTCGGCGACGTTGGCGCTCTCGACGTAGGTCGGGTCGAGCACCAGCTCACCCGGCTCCTCGCCCGGACGGACCGTCACCCCGTGCAGTTGCAGCAGTCCGCGTACGACCCGCACGTCACGGATGTCCGGAACGTTGCGCAGTCGGCTCGGCTCGCTGCCCAGCAGGGCGGCGACCATGGCCTTCGGTACGAGGTTCTTCGCACCGCGGACACGGATCTCGCCCTGAAGCGGGGTTCCGCCGTGGACAAGCAGGACGTCGTCTGAGCCGTTGACGGTCATGTATCTCGCGTTCCGTGGAGTGGGGCAGGGTCCGGAGAGGACAGAGTAATCGCCGTGGGCCCCCGTCCCGTAAGCCCGAGGACGACTCGGGGACGTCATGGCTGTGTCACAACACGAACGGTCTCACGCCGGGCACATGGCGTAACGGCGGGCCGGCCGGAGTCCCCGTGCGCCCGGGCCGCCTCCGTGCGCCCGGCCTGGCCTCACTCCCGTACCCCGGTTGCCTCCCCACTCGCGGGGAAGATGGGGGATCATGTCTGGCATGACCGAGGTGTCCTCGCTCACAGGGCGGCTGCTCGTGGCAACCCCCGCCCTGGCGGACCCGAACTTCGACCGTGCGGTGGTGCTCCTCCTCGACCACGACGAGGAGGGCTCGCTCGGTGTCGTCCTCAACCGCCCGACGCCGGTGGGCGTCGTGGACATCCTGGAGGACTGGGCGGACCTCACCGGTGAGCCGGGTGTCGTCTTCCAGGGCGGCCCGGTCTCCCTCGACTCGGCGCTGGGCGTCGCCGTGATCCCCGGCGGCACCGCCGTCGACGGCACGCCGCTCGGCTGGCGGCGGGTGCACGGCGCGATCGGCCTCGTCGATCTGGAGGCGCCGCCGGAGCTGCTCGCCTCGGCCCTCGGCTCCCTGCGGATCTTCGCCGGATACGCCGGCTGGGGTCCCGGCCAGTTGGAGGACGAGCTGGTGGAGGGCGCCTGGTACGTGGTGGAGTCCGAACCCGGGGACGTGTCCTCGCCGTTCCCGGAGACCCTCTGGCGCGAGGTTCTGCGCCGTCAGCGCAACGAGCTGGCGATGGTGGCGACGTACCCGGACGACCCTTCGCTCAACTGACGGGTGTGACCTTCAGTACCCTTGGCGGTATGAGCACTCTTGAGCCCGAGCGCGGCACCGGAACGGGGACCCTCGTAGAGCCGACGCCGCAGGTGTCGCACGGCGACGGTGACCACGAGCGCTTCGCGCACTACGTCCAGAAGGACAAGATCATGGCGAGCGCGCTCGACGGGACTCCCGTCGTGGCGCTCTGCGGCAAGGTGTGGGTGCCCGGCCGCGACCCGAAGAAGTACCCGGTGTGTCCCATGTGCAAGGAGATCTACGAGTCCATGGGGTCCGGTGGCGACGACGGCAAGGGCAAGGGTGACAAGTAGCCGGTAGCCCGGCGGCCGTCCGAGTTCTTCTCCCGGAGGCCCCCCAGGTGCGCTTTGGTGCACTGGGGGGGCCTCGTGTCGTTTTGCGGCCGGGATCGCGTTGCACGGGGTGCGTCGCCTGGTCACAGAGTGGTTGAGACCTCTTGTGGTGGCGTTCACGCAGTCCTTAGCCTCCCGAGTGTTGTGCACAGCGAAACCGTCATTGCGCATGTTGCAACGCTCTCGGAGGAACGCTCCATGAAGCCGTCCGTCCGCATCGCCGCGCTGCTGACCGTCCTGGTCACCGCCGCCTGCGCCCCACAGACCTCCGCCAACTCCTCCTCCGCCGAGGACGACAAGAGCGGCACGCTGCGCGTGTGGCTCTTCCAGGAGGTCGGCAACGATCCCAAGCAGAAGGTCGTCGACTCCGTCGTCGCCGACTTCGAGAAGGCCCACGACGGCACGGACGTGCAGGTCGAGTACATCCCGGTCGACACCCGCGCCCAGCGCGTCAAGGCCGCCCTCAACGACCCGAAGTCCGCGCCCGACGTCATGGAGTACGGCAACACCGACACCGCCGGCTACGTGAAGGACGGCGGACTCCTCGACGTCACCGAGGAGTTCGGGTCCTGGGCCGAGACCAAGAACACCGACCCCACCGCCCGCGGGTCCGTCACCGTCGACGGCAGGATCTACGGCGCCCCCCTCTACGTCGGCGTCCGCGCCCTCTACTACCGCACGGACGTCTTCGGGGAACTCGGCCTCACCGTCCCCAAGACCATGGCCGAACTCGCCTCCACCGCCCGCAAGGTCCGCGCCGCGAAGCCCGGGCTGTACGGCCTCGTCGTCGGCGGCGCCTACACCTACGGCGCGCTGCCCTTCGTCTGGGCGCACGGCGGCGAACTCGCCACCGGCAAGGGCGGCTCGTACGCCTCCGCCGTCGACAGCGCCGCCGCCCGGAAGGGCATCACGGCGTACACCTCGCTGTTCGGTGACGACAACTGCCCCGCCGCCAAGTGCGCGGGCATGGGCGGCAACGACACGATCACCGCCTTCGCCGCGGGCAAGGCGGCCATGGCGATCGGCGGCGACTTCAGCCACACCGCCGTCGAGGCCGGCGAGGTGAAGGGCAAGTACGCCGTCGTCCCGCTGCCCGGCGTCACGGCCGGCTCCGTCGCGCCGGCCTTCGCGGGCGGCAACAACATCGGCGTCCTCAAGAGCACCTCCCACCGCACCCTCGCCGTGCGGCTGATGGAGGCGCTCGCCTCCAAGCGGACCCAGGCGCGGCTGTTCGACGCGATGGGTTTCCTCCCGACCTTCACGGACGTCCGTGAAGCGGCGGCGACGCGCAAGCCGTACGTGAAGCCGTTCGTCGACACCCTGGCGGCGGGCACCAGGTTCGTGCCGGCCTCGCCCGCCTGGTCGCAGATCGACTCCCAACTGGTCCTGCCGACGATGTTCCAGGAGATCGTCAGCGGCCGGAAGGACGTGGCGGCGGCCTCGGGAGAAGCCGCCAGGAAGATGGACGCGGCGTTCGGCAGCGTGGGCTGAGCCGATGGTCGCGCACGACACGGTGACCGTGGAGAAGCGCCCCGCGCTCTCCACGGCCCAGGCCCCCCGGAGGCGGCCCCGCGGTGCCTGGACACCCTGGCTCTACCTCGCCCCCGCCCTCGCCGTCCTCGCCGCCCTGCTCGGCTACCCGATCTACCAGCTCGGCCTGATCTCCCTCTTCCGCTATACGCAGGCCCAGGTCAGCGGCGGCGAACCGACCGTCTTCCGCGGATTCGGCAACTACGCCGACGTCTTCGCCGACGACCGGTTCTGGCAGGTGCTGCTCGCCACGGTCGTCTTCGCGGCGGCCTGCGTGCTGTCCACGCTCGCCGTCGGCTGCGCCCTCGCCGTGCTCCTCACCCGGGTGCGTGCCGTACCGCGGCTCGCGCTGATGCTCGCCGCGCTGGGCGCCTGGGCCACCCCCGCGGTCACCGGCTCGACCGTGTGGCTGTTCCTGTTCGACCCCGACTTCGGCCCGGTCAACCGCGTCCTCGGGCTCGGGGACCACTCCTGGACGTACGGCCGCTACAGCGCCTTCTTCCTGGTGCTGCTCGAAGTGGTCTGGTGCTCCTTCCCGTTCGTGATGGTGACGGTGTACGCGGGCATCCGCGCCGTACCGTCCGAGGTGCTGGAGGCCGCCGCCCTGGACGGCGCCTCGCAGTGGCGCATCTGGCGCTCGGTCCTCGCGCCGATGCTCCGGCCGATCCTGGTGGTCGTCACCATCCAGTCGGTGATCTGGGACTTCAAGGTCTTCACGCAGATCTACGTCATGACCAACGGCGGCGGCATCGCGGGCCAGAACCTCGTCCTGAACGTCTACGCCTACCAGGAGGCGTTCGCGTCCTCGCAGTACGGGCTCGGCGCGGCGATCGGCGTCGTGATGCTGCTGATCCTGCTCACTGTCACGCTCGGGTACCTGCGGCTGCTGCGCCGGCAGGGGGAGGACATATGAATCTTCCACGGCCTCTCACGGGAGGAGTCGTGCGGCGTCCGTGGCGGACCGCCGCCGACGCCTGCGCCCTGCTGGTCGCGGCCGTCGTCGCGTTCCCGCTGTACTGGATGGTGCTCGGCGCCTTCAAACCGGCCGGTGAGATCGAGTCGAGCGAGCCCCGGCCCTGGACCCTGTCCCCGTCCCTGGATTCCTTCCGGCGCGTCTTCGGGCAGCAGGAATTCGGCCGCTACTTCCTAAACAGCCTTGCCGTCGCGGTCACGGTGGTGATCGTCTCGGCGGTCATCGCGTTTCTCGCCGCGACCGCCGTCACCCGATTCCGTTTCCGCTTCCGGACCACTCTGCTCATCATGTTCCTGGTGGCCCAGATGGTGCCCGTGGAAGCGCTCACCATCCCGTTGTTCTTCGTGATGCGGGACGCCGGTCAGCTGAACACCCTGGGCGCCCTGATCCTGCCCCACATCGCCTTCTCGCTGCCGTTCGCGATCTGGATGCTGAGGGGTTTCGTGAAAGGCGTCCCGGAGGCCCTGGAGGAGGCCGCGTACCTCGACGGGGCGAGCCGGACGCGATTCATGTGGCAGATCCTTTTCCCGCTCGTGCTGCCCGGCCTGGTCGCCACGAGCGTGTTTTCCTTCATCTCCGCCTGGAACGACTTCCTCTTCGCCAAGTCCTTCATCATCAGCGACACCTCGCAGTCGACGCTGCCGATGGCCCTGCTGGTGTTCTACAAGCCCGACGACCCCGACTGGGGCGGGGTGATGGCCGGTTCGACGGTGATGACGATTCCGGTGCTGGTGTTCTTCGTACTCGTACAGCGACGACTCGTCTCCGGCCTCGGCGGAGCGGTGAAGGACTGACGTGACTTCTGGAAACGAGATCATTCCGGCGCCCCGCGCCGTCGAGGGCCCCACGCGGGGCGGGGTGGTGCTGGACGACTCCACCACCCTGTGGGCCGCGCCCGGCACGGAGGCCACCGAACGCTGGTTGCGGGCCACGCTCGGCGCCGCTCACGGCCTGCAGCTGCGGCCCGGCACCGAGGACGCCCGGGACGGCGTACGGCTGCTCGTCGACGGCACGCTGGAGCCGGAGGCGTACCGGCTGAGCGTCGGCGCCGACCGGTGCGTCGAGATCCGCGGCGGTGACCCGGCCGGCGTCTTCTGGGGGGCGCAGACCCTGCGTCAGCTCCTCGGCCCAGAGGCGTTCCGGCGCGCCCCGGTGCGGCCCGGAACGCGCTGTTCCATCCCGCACCAGGTCATCGAGGACGGCCCGCGTTTCCGCTGGCGCGGTCTACTCCTGGACGTGGCCCGCCACTTCATGCCCAAGGAAGGCGTCCTGCGCTACCTGGACCTGATGGCCGCGCACAAACTCAACGTCCTCCACTTCCATCTGACCGACGACCAGGGCTGGCGCATCGAGATCGAACGGCACCCCCGGCTGACGGAGGTCGGCTCCTGGCGCTCCCGCACGAAATTCGGCCACCGTGCCTCGCCGTTGTGGGACGACAGGCCGCACGGCGGCTTCTACACCCAGGACGACATCCGCGAGATCGTCGCCTACGCCGCCGAGCGGCATATCACCGTCGTCCCCGAAATCGACGTACCCGGTCACTCGCAGGCGGCCATCGCCGCGTATCCGGAACTCGGCAACACCGACGTAGTCGACACCCGCGCCCTCTCCGTCTGGGACACCTGGGGGATCAACCCGAACGTACTCGCCCCCACCGACAACACCCTGCGCTTCTACGAGGAGGTCTTCGAGGAGGTCCTCGCGCTCTTCCCGTCGGAGTTCATCCACGTCGGCGGCGACGAATGCCCCAAGGAGCAGTGGCGCGGCTCACCCACGGCGCAGGCCCGCATCGAGGAACTCGGTCTCGCCGACGAGGACGGACTCCAGGCCTGGTTCATCGGGCACTTCGACACCTGGCTCGCCGCGCGCGGGCGGCGGCTCATCGGCTGGGACGAGATCCTGGAGGGCGGCCTCGCCGAGGGCGCCGCCGTGTCGTCCTGGCGTGGTTACGCGGGCGGGATCGCCGCCGCGCGCGCGGGACACGACGTCGTCATGTGCCCCGAGCAGCAGGTGTACCTGGACCACCGGCAGGACGGCGGCGCCGACGAGCCCGTGCCTATCGGCTACGTGCGCGCTCTGGAGGACGTCTACCGGTTCGAGCCCGTGCCGCCCGAGTTGACGCCGGAGGAGGCGGCCCACGTGCTGGGCACGCAGGCCAACGCGTGGACCGAGGTGATGGAGGACGCCGCGCGCGTGGACTACCAGGTCTTCCCCCGGCTCGCGGCCTTCGCCGAGGTCGCCTGGAGCCGGCTGCCGGCCCCGGAGCGGCGGGACTTCGCCGGCTTCGAGCGGCGGATGGCGGCCCACTACGAGCGCCTCGACGCCCTGGGCGTCGGCTACCGGCCGCCGGGCGGCCCGAAGCCCTGGCAGAAGCGGCCGGGCGTGCTGGGCCGGCCCATCGAGGGGGCACCGCCCCGTCACTGACCCGCACGGACCGCCGTCCCGCACCGCCGGCCGGGCCGCTGGTCCGGACCGCCGACCCGGGCTGCCGTCCCGCACCGCTGGTCCGGACCGCCGTCCCGACCGCCGACCCGGGGCGCCGTCCCGCACTCCCGTTCCGACCGCCGACCCGCACCGCCGCCCCGACCGCTGGTCCGGGCTGCCGGCGCGACCCCGCCGCCCCGACCGTCAACCCGGGCTGCCGGCCCGACCGTCAATCCAGGCTGCCAACCCGGGCCGCCGGCCAGTACTCCCGACCCCGCCGACCCGCCGACCCGCACTCCTCCCAGCACCCAACCCGCCAGGCCGATCACGACGGGCACGATGCCCACCGCGATGAAG
>NZ_MPOH02000011.1:529670-557736 GCF_001896135.2 Streptomyces phaeoluteigriseus | reverse complement strand
ACCCGGCCGACCCGCACTCCCGGCCCGCACCCCCGGCGCGACCCCTCGCCCGCGACCGCCAACCCGGGCCGCCGACCCCCACCACTGGCCCACACCACGGGCCTTGGTTGCGGAGAAACCCCGGCACGATCACCGAATAGTGGCAATTCGCGCACATCGGTGATGCCGTGCGAAAACGCCCATCTCCCTGATGAGGTGGGCGAACGCGTCCTGGCGGACCCCGGCGTTCGGGCCTTGCGAAGATGTGCCAGAGTTGCCACGTCCGCCCTGTCAGCACGTACCGTACGGCAGCACAGGTGGGACCAGGTGGGGCAGCGGGAAGGGGCAGCCGGTTTTGACCACGCACGCACCGCAGGCGGGGCAGGCCGTCACGCTGCCCGCGACGCTGGACGAAGCCGTGGCGGCACTCGCCGTCACGCCGGCCGCCGTGCCCGTGGCGGGCGGCACCGACCTGATGGCCGCCGTCAACTCCGGCCAGCTCAGGCCCGCGGCGCTGGTCGGCCTGGGCCGCATCAGCGAGATCCGCGGCTGGCAGTACCAGGACGGGCACGCCCTGCTCGGCGCCGGACTCACCCACGCCCGCATGGGCCGCCCCGACTTCGCCGCCCTCATCCCCGCGCTCGCCGCCGCCGCGCGCGCCGCGGGCCGCCGCACATCCGCAACGCGGGCACCCTGGGCGGCAACATCGCCTCCGCCGCCCCCACGGGCGACGCGCTGCCCGTGCTGGCCGCGCTGGAGGCGACCCTGATCATCGCCGGGCCGGGCGGCGTGCGCCGGGAGATCCCGGTGTCGCACCTGCTCGCCGGGATGGACATGCTCCGCGGCGGCGAACTCATCGGGTTCGTGCGCGTACCGCTGCTGCACGCCCCCCAGGTCTTCCTGAAGGCAACCGGCCGCACCGGCCCCGGGCGGGCCGTCGCCTCCGTCGCCCTCGTCCTCGACCCCGCCCGCGCGGGGTCCGGTGTGCCGTCGGCGCCATAGCGCCGATGCCGCTGCGGCCCCTGGAGGCCGAGCAGTGGGTCGCCCGGCTCATCGACTGGGACAACAACCGCGCCCTCGTTCCCGAGGCGCTGACCGCCTTCGGCGAGTACGTCGCCGCCGCCTGCATCCCGGACGCGGTCCCCGCCGAGGACGGCTCCGTGCAACCGCTACCGCCCGCCGTACTGCACCTGCGGCGCACCGTCGCCGCACTGGCCCGACGAGCACTGGGGAGGGCACTGTCATGACCGACGACCAGCACGGACAGGGCACGCCGCCGGGCGGCGGCCGCTGGGACCCGCTGCCCCAGGGTGACTACGACGACGGCGCCACCGCCTTCGTGAAGCTCCCCGAGGGCGGCATCGACGCTCTCCTGGCCGCCCGCGGCGACGGCAGCCCGCTCGCGGCGCCCGGCCACGGTTACGTGCCCCCGCAGATCGAGGCGACGCACGACGGGACGGACCCCGCGGCGGCCGGCGACGGCGCCTGGGCGGCCCCCGCGGCCGGCACCGACTGGCCGGCGCCGGCCAGTGGGACGGCCGGCGGCGACCGGTTCACGTACACCCCGGGCGCCACCGGGCAGTGGACCTTCGACGACAGCAACGCGCCCGCCGAGCCCGCGCCCGGCCACGACGTGACCGGCCAGTGGTCGATCCCCGTCGCGGGCGGCGATCTGCCCGACGAGTCGGGTGAGTTCACCACCTCGGCACTGGTCGAGCAGTGGGGCGGCGGCACGCCCCCGGCCACGCTGCCGGGCGGCGCGTCCGCGCCCTGGGCGACGGAGCCGGACGAGCGGTCCTGGGGCCCGGAGACCGACGGGGCCGGCGCGCCCCTCGCCGAGGCCGCCGGAGCAGGACCGGACGCCCCCGCCTTCGAACACGCCCCGCGGTACGACACCGCCGGCCCCGCGGCCCACGAGCGCCCCGGCGAGCAGTCGCCGCCCGGACCGCCGTACGAGGGCGGGACCGGCCCCGTGGAGGCCCACCGGCCGTCCCCCGAGGCCCCGGAGGACCTCGGGAGCCCCGAGGCCGCTCACGAGCCCGCAGAGGCCGCAGAGGGCCCCGGGCCCGCAGCGGGCCCGGACTCCACCGGGGAACACCCCGAGCGGGCCGACGCCGACGCGTCTCCACGCGCGTGGACGATCCGGAGACGGAAGCGGAAGCGGAAACGGAGCCCGAACCGGCGGCGGCGCCTCACCACGAGGACCACCCCCTCGCCTCGTACGTCCTGCGCGTCAACGGCTCCGACCGGCCCGTCACCGACGCCTGGATCGGCGAGTCGCTGCTCTACGTCCTGCGCGAGCGGCTCGGACTCGCCGGTGCCAAGGACGGCTGCTCCCAGGGCGAGTGCGGGGCCTGCAACGTCCAGGTGGACGGGCGCCTCGTCGCCTCCTGCCTGGTCCCGGCCGTCACCACCGCCGGCAGCGAGATCCGTACCGTCGAAGGCCTCGCCGACGACGGGCAGCCCTCCGACGTACAGCGGGCGCTCGCCCGGTGCGGGGCGGTGCAGTGCGGTTTCTGCGTGCCCGGCATGGCGATGACCGTGCACGACCTGCTGGAGGGCAACCCCGCGCCCACCGAGCTGGAGGCCCGCCAGGCGCTCTGCGGCAACCTGTGCCGCTGCTCCGGCTACCGGGGCGTCCTCCAGGCCGTCCAGGAAGTCGTCGCCGAACGCGAGGCACATTCCTCGGCGGACGCCGAGTCGGACGGCGACGAGGCACGTATTCCTCACCAGGCGGGCCCCGGCGGCGGAGGCATCCACGCCTCCGCGTTCGAGAACCCCGCGCAGCCCCACCCGCACGACCCGGCGTACGGCCAGGACGGAGGCCAGGCGTGACCAACGAAGCAGCCACCGTGACGAGCCCCGCGGAGGCCGCCCCGGCCCCCGAGCCGATCCCGCACGGCCTCGGCGCCTCCCTGCCCGCCGCCGACGCCCGCGCCAAGACCGAGGGCACCTTCCCGTACGCGGCCGACCTGTGGGCCGAGGGTCTGCTCTGGGCAGCCGTGCTGCGCTCCCCGCACGCCCACGCGCGCATCGTCTCCATCGACACCACCCACGCGCGTGAGATGCCCGGCGTACGGGCCGTCGTCACGCACGAGGACGTGCCCGGCAGACCGCTGCACGGACGCGGCCCGGCCGACCGCCCGGTGTTCGCCTCCGAGGTCGTACGCCATCACGGCGAGCCCATCGCGGCCGTCGCCGCCGACCACCCCGACACCGCGCGGATGGCCGCCGCGGCCGTCATCGTCGAGTACGAGGTGCTCGACCCGGTCATCGACCCCGAACTGGCCTTCGAGGCCGAGCCGCTGCACCCCGACGGCAACCTGATCCGGCACATCCCGCTGCACCACGGCGACCCGGCCGCGACCGGCGAGATCGTCGTCGAGGGGCAGTACCGGATCGGCCGCGCCGACCCCGCCCCGATCGGTGCCGAGGCCGGCCTCGCCGTGCCCAGGCCCGACGGCGGCGTCGAGCTGTACCTGGCCTCCACCGACCCGCACAGCGACCGGGACACCGCCGCGGCCTGCTTCGGCCTGGCACCCGATCAGGTGAAGATCGTCGTCACCGGCGTGCCCGGCGCCACCGCCGACCGCGAGGACCAGGGCTTCCAGCTCCCGCTCGGCCTGCTGGCACTGCGGACCGGCTGCCCGGTCAAGCTCACCGCGACCCGCGAGGAATCCTTCCTCGGCCACGCGCACCGCCACCCCACCCTGCTCCGGTACCGCCACCACGCGGACGCCGAGGGCAGGCTGGTCAAGGTGGAGGCGCAGATCCTCCTCGACGCGGGCGCCTACGCCGACACCTCCGCCGAGGCCCTCGCCGCCGCCGTCTCCTTCGCCTGCGGCCCCTACGTCGTCCCCAACGCCTTCATCGAGGGCTGGGCCGTCCGCACCAACAACCCGCCCTCCGGCCACGTCCGCGGCGAGGGCGCCATGCAGGTCTGCGCCGCCTACGAGGCGCAGATGGACAAGCTGGCGAAGAGACTCGGCGTGGACCCGGCGGAACTGCGCCTGCGCAACGCCATGGCCACCGGTGACGTCCTGCCGACCGGCCAGACCGTCACCTGCCCGGCGCCCGTCGCCGAACTCCTCCAGGCCGTCCAGGAATACCCGCTGCCGGCCCTGCCGAAGGACTCCCCCGAGGAGGACTGGCTGCTGCCCGGTGGCCCCGAGGGCGCGGGCGAACCCGGCGCCGTGCGCCGGGGCGTGGGCTACGGCCTCGGCATGGTCCACATGCTCGGCGCGGAGGGCACGGACGAGGTCTCCACGGCCACCGTCAAGGTCCAGGACGGCGTAGCGACCGTCCTGTGCGCGGCCGTCGAGAGCGGCCAAGGCTTCACCACCCTCGCCCGGCAGATCGTCCAGGAGACCCTCGGCGTCGACGAGGTGCACGTCGCGCCCGTGGACACCGACCAGCCCCCCGCCGGCCCCGGCTGCCGCGGCCGGCACACCTGGGTCTCCGGCGGCGCGGTGGAACGCGCGGCCAAGATGGTCCGCACCCAGCTCCTCCAGCCCCTCGCCCACAAGTTCGGCATGTCCCACGAACTTCTCCAGATCACCGACGGCAAGATCACCTCGTACGACGGTGTCCTGTCGACGACCGTCGCCGAGGAACTGCAGGGCAAGGAGCTGTGGGCCACCGCGCAGTGCCGCCCGCACCCCACCGAACCGCTGGACGGCGCCGGTCAGGGCGACGCGTTCGTCGGCCTCGCCTTCTGCGCGATCCGCGCGGTCGTGGACGTCGACATCGAGCTGGGCTCGGTACGGGTCGTGGAGCTGGCGGTCGCCCAGGACGTCGGCCGGGTCCTCAACCCGGCCCAGCTCGCCGCCCGGATCGAGGCGGGCGTCACCCAGGGCGTCGGCATCGCCCTCACCGAGAACCTGCGCACCCCGCGCGGCCTGCTCCGCCACCCCGACCTCACCGGCTACGCCCTCCCCACGGCCCTGGACGCGCCGGACATCCGGATCGTCAAGCTGGTCGAGGAGCGGGACGTGGTCGCGCCGTTCGGCGCGAAGGCGGCCAGCGCGGTGCCGGTCGTGACGTCCCCGGCGGCGATCGCCTCCGCCGTACGGGCCGCGACCGGCCGCCCGGTGAACCGGCTGCCGATAAGGCCGCAGGCGGCCGTGGTGACGGGCCAGTGAGGACGACCCCGGTGCGCGCGCAGGCCGCTGCCCGACCGTCTCGGTGGACACCGGGCCGCGCGCCCGCATGTCATGTCCCGGACTCCGGGCCGACACCGGGGAGTTGACCGCGCGGGAGACGGTCGAGGTGATCCTCGTGGGAGGGGAACGCGGGCGCGTGGCCTGACGTCCTTCTTGTCGAGGGCCGTTGTCAGTGGTGCCGCGTAGTGTGCGCAGCAGTGGGACGGCGAACTTCACGCACGGGGGACCGATGAGCACGACCAGCAGCACCACCGGCAGCACGCCGGTGATCACCCTCTCCGAGGCCGAGCTGGATCCGTACGTCACTCACGCGCCGAGCCGCCGCTGGCTGAGCGGCCCCGGACTGCCCGATGTCGGCGCGCTGGTGACGTTCGAGGCGCTGCGCGCGGACGGCCTGCGCACGGTCGCGGACTCCACCGGCGACCCCGGCCACCGGCTCCCCGACGACCTGCGCGACCAGCTGGTCATCGGGGGACTCCTCGGCCTGGCGGGCGCGGGGACCGAGTCGGTGCTGCTCGACGGCGCCACCGGCGAGATCACGACGACGTACTTCTTCCACGACCGCCCCGACCTGATGGACCGCCGGCCGCTCGCGCCGTCCCTGGAGAAGCTCGTGCGGTTCGCCACGGCGGCCGACGAACTCGCCGCGCTCAGAGGCCAGTTCGCGGCCTACGCCGGGCGCTTCGGGCCCGAGGCGGTGGCCGAGGCGTCCGGACAGCTCCTCGCGCTGTACGAGTCGGGGGCGGACGGCGAGGTGCCCCCGTTCTGGCGGCTGGCCGCGGTGATCCGTCCCCTGGCGCTGGTCGCGGGCCCCGGCACGCGTTCCGGGCTCGCCCTGGACCTGCCGCCCCGGCTGCTGGACGAGGAGTTCGACCTCGGCGCGATCGTCCGCTTCGAGGAGGTCGACTTCCCGGCCGCGCTCTCCCACGAGCCGACCCGCCGCTTCCTGCGGGAGACGGGGCTGCCCGAGGAGTGCGTCTGGTTCTCCCTCGGCATGGACGTTCCGCTGCCCACCCTCGCCGAGCACTGGGCGGACGAGCCGGACACCCGACTCCCCGACGGCGCCGACCGCCTGATCCGCCTCGGCCACCTCGTGGAGGACACCAGCCTCGTGCTCGACGGCACCACCGGCGCGGTGCTGGCGTGGAGCGAGGCGGAGGCCAGACTCCGCCCGCTGAACGCCGACATCTCGACACTGGCGTTCACCCTCTGGCTCGTCCACCGCGAGCACACCCTCGACGCGGAACACGAACTGACCGAGGCCTACGACCAGTTGGCCGACACCATGACCCGCACCCTGGCCGCCCTCGACCCGGTGGCCTGCGACCCGACGCCCAGAACGCCCACCGACGACGGCTGGCGCTACTGGCCGGGCATGTTCGAGGACGAGGCGGGCGGCGGGCTGTACGCATAGGGCGGCCCCACACCGTAAAGTCCCCGCATGGACTGGCTGGCCCCGGTGAACACGTTGACAGGCGCGGCGATCGGCATCGGATCCACGCTGCTCGCGGACCGCCTCCGCTGGCGCCGCGACCGCGAGGCGCTCAACCAGGACACCCGCCGGCAGGCCTACGCGGCGTTCATGGCCGCGCTGTCCGACGTCTACTCCCGCCTGCACGAGACCGCCCGCGAGACCCTCCCTCCGTCGGAGGCCCGCACGGCAGCCCACGAGGTCTTCACCTCCAGCAACCTCTACCCCCTGCGCTACGAACTCGCCCTGATCGCCCCCTGGGACGTCATGGAGCCGGTCAACCAGGCCTTCTGGAAGGTCCGCGACCTACGCGACCTGGTGGCGACGGGCACTCGAACCCACGTAACTCGCTTTGCGAATTTGTCTTTGCTGGTCAGGGCGCGAACCGGGCTGGTTCGCCGGCGTTCAATCCCGTACGGATGCCGCACCCGTTAGGGCAGGACGAACGGTCCCGGACGGCCGCGTACGGCCATGAACGAGACGGACGTTCGACCCAATGAGGACAGCGCCAACTATCTTGCAGGCCAGTGAACTTGGTTTATCAGTGCTGGGGGCCTATGGGTCGCCCAGCCCTTGGTAAGCACCCCCTATGTGCTGTTCGATCATAGGCACTGATATCGCGATTCCCTCACGGACCAACTGGAAAGGCGATGCGAAATTCCACTGACGACACGGCCGGGACCTCCACGTCAAGATGCAATATTTTAAGGACGGCCCATTTGCCGCTCTCGTCGAGAACGCAGATACTTTGCTCGTTTCGAACCCAGGTCAAGCTCATTGTTTCCCCGGTCATCCGCGCTGACTTCGTGGCGCAATGAGGGAGGTCCGTGTCGTTGATGACTCCAATCGCAACCCACTCGCCAGTGTCCGTTCGCGGCCGTTGTATCCATCCGCCAAAGAACAGAAAATCTTTGTCCGCATCCGGTGTTGTGTCGATGGTGGACTTGCGAACATCTAAGTAGTGCTGCTGGGGTACCTCGATGGTGGAGTACTTGCTTTCTGTACCAGCGTTTGAGGATCTCGGGTTTGTTGGTTCCGAAGGCGTCGGCCTCTCCGCGGGGGATGAGGAGGGGCTGCGCGTCGGCGTCAGTGAAGTTGCTGTGCTTGAAACTGTAGGGGAGGGTCGGTCCTTCGATCCATCTTCGGCATCTTGATTGGCGTAAATGACGGTAGCGATAATTCCTGCCACGCCGACGATAGCGGCAATTGTAATGTTTAGATAATCTCGAAAACGCTGCCCGTTGTCTGGCCCCGGACCGACGCTTGAATTTCCCCCTGGGTCGCTGCTAGCCACGGCCCACCCCCGTTGCTTCCGTCTTCGACAGTATTCTGTAGGTGATTAGACGCTAATCTTTACCGTAAGTGTCACTCTTACATGCCGGTCGCTCTCGCCGCAAGAGAACTGAACTGCTTGCCGAGTGCCCGTAGGCATGTTCGATTGCGCTACTTAATCGAATGGATTTCTAAGAACGTGGTCACAGTGGTAACCCTTCGTGCTTGGTGTGTGCGCAGAGGAAGATGCTCCCGTCTCTCTAGCCTCGATCTTGCATGACGGTCCGCCGACGGAGTCGGTGGACGTTTCGCTTCCGGGGGCTGATAGCGGGCATGCCAGCGGCCCGAATGTCGCGTCGGATCGCGGTCAGCACCGTCTCGTCGGCGGTGGCCAGGGCGTCGATCAGGCGGGAGACTGTCGGGTCGGCAGCCGCCGGTCCGGACACGGTCGATTCGGACCGCGGCAGTGCGATGTCGGCGAGGCAGTCTCCGCCGAGCGCGACCGCCAGGGCGAGGTCCAGGAGGACCTTGCCCGGGTCGTGGACGGCCAGCGGTTTGCGCCAGGGGGCAAGCGCTGCGGATATGGCCCGTTCGACCGGTCTTGCGGGCCGTTTCGACCAGCAGGACCGAACCGGCCTGCGAGACCACGGCCCGGCCGTCGTCCCGGACACGGACATGGGGGTAGGACCCGGTAGGCCGCTTTACCTGGAAAGTGCCTCCGACAGGGGCGGGAACAAGGACCTCAAAAATCCTCATTCTCGCTGGTCAGAGGCACTTTTCGCTTACCTGACCGCCTGCCGGACAGCCCGTTTCATGAAAGGGCGAGGCCAGCTAGTCTGCCCAGCGGCCGGGCGCCTGGCAGTGTCGCTGAGCTGTCTGTAGTGGGTCGTGGCGGTGGCGGGCGGCTCGGTCAACTGAGACGGGAACTGAGATGGACGACCGAAAGGGCGGCACCCCTCCGGGGTGCCGCCCTTTCGTTTTACCTCGTCAGGCCGCTAGAGGCCGTGGCGGGATTCGAACCCACGTAACTCGCTTTGCAGGCGAGCCCCTGAACCACTCGGGCACACGGCCGTGTGTGACGGACGGTTCTTCCGTGAACCGCCTGGTCATGACCGTAGGGCCCCGAAACCGCGGGGTTCAAGGGAAGGCCGGGGGCTGCAACGCGACTGCCATGTGCCGTTCACGGACGGGTCGGCGTAGGACCAAGGCATGGACGGCTTGGCTAGGGCCAAGGCACGGACGGGTCGGCGTAGGACCAAGGGATGAGGGCCGGTCCCGCCTCTCGACAGGGGTCAATGTCGGTTGCGGGCCTTACCCTGGCGGGCATGGCCGCCCATGAACCTCGCGACACCGGTGTCGCGGACGCACCCGGGAAGTCCAGCTCGCCCCGACCTGAGGAGGGCGTGCTCGGGCGGGACTTCCGGGCCCTGAGCATCGGCATCGTGTCCGTCGTGCTGCTGATCGCCTTCGAGGCGACCGCCGTGGGGACGGCGATGCCGGTCGCGGCGCGGGAGCTGGACGGGCTGTCCCTGTACGCCTTCGCGTTCTCGGGGTACTTCACGACCAGCCTGTTCGGCATGGTGCTGGCCGGTCAGTGGTCCGACCGACGAGGCCCGCTCGGGGCGCTGACCTGCGGGATCGCCACCTTCGCCGCAGGGCTTCTGCTGGCGGGGACCGCGGGGGTCATGTGGCTGTTCATCCTCGGGCGGGCCGTGCAGGGGCTGGGCGGCGGACTGGTGATCGTCGCGCTGTACGTCGTCGTGGGGCGGGCCTATCCGGAGCGGCTGCGGCCCGCGATCATGGCGGCGTTCGCGGCGAGCTGGGTCGTGCCGTCGGTCGTGGGACCGCTGGCGTCCGGCGCGGTGACGGAGCACGTCGGCTGGCGGTGGGTGTTCCTCGGCATCCCCGCGCTGGTCCTCTTCCCGCTCGCCCTCGCGCTGCCGCAGATACGGCGACTGGCCGCGGGCCCCGTCGACGGCACCGCGAGCGCCTCCTCCGACCGGCGCCGCATCCGCCTCGCCCTCGGCATCTCGCTCGGCGCGGCACTGCTCCAGTACGCCGCCCAGGACCTGCGCCCGCTGTCCCTCCTGCCCGCCGCCGCGGGCGTCGCCCTGCTGGTGCCGGCCGTCCTCGGCCTGCTCCCGCGCGGCACCTGGCGGGCGGCCCGCGGCCTGCCCTCGGTGGTGCTGCTGCGCGGGGTGGCCGCGGGGTCGTTCATCGCCGCCGAGTCCTTCGTGCCGCTGATGCTGGTCACCCAGCGCGGCCTCAGCCCCACCCTCGCCGGCTTCTCCCTCGCGGCCGGCGGGGTGACCTGGGCGCTGGGCTCCTGGGTGCAGTCCCGGCCCCGCGTGGAGCCGTACCGGGACCGGCTGACGACCGGCGGGATGATCCTGGTGGCCGCGGCGATCGCCGCCGCGCCGAGCGTCCTGATCGACGCCGTGCCCGCCTGGACGGTGGCCGTCGCCTGGGCTTTCGGCTGCTTCGGGATGGGCCTGGTGATCTCCTCCACGAGCGTGCTTCTGCTCCAGCTGTCCGCCCCCGAGGAGGCCGGTTCCAACTCGGCGGCCCTCCAGATCTCCGACGGCCTGTCCAACGTACTGCTGCTGGCCGCGGGCGGTGCCGCCTTCGCGGCGCTCGGCGGCGGGACCGTGTCGCACGCGGCCACCGACGCCTCCGGCGGCTCCCATCCGGCCGCCTTCGCCGCCGTGTTCCTGCCGATGGCGGCCGTGGCCCTGGTGGGGGCATGGGTGACGACACGGCTGCGACAGAGCGTGAGCGACGGTACGGCTGTGACGTGAGTCCCACCCGGGGCCGACCCGGCGTCGTTCGCACGGTGGCGGCCGGGGACCGCCGGTAGGGTGGCCCGGTTGTCATACGCGGCGTGCCGAACGGCCCACGAAGCCGAACGGGCCACGCCGAGCGCCCCACGAACCGAACGACCCACGAACCGGAGACCGTGACTACCACCGCCGCCTCCACCTCCCACCACCTCTCTCCCGCCTTCCCCGGCCGGCCCCCTGGGGTACCGCCAGCAAGCTGCGCGCCTGGCAGCAGGGGGCGATGGAGAAGTACCTCCAGGAGCAGCCGCGCGACTTCCTCGCCGTGGCCACCCCCGGCGCCGGGAAGACGACGTTCGCGCTGACCCTCGCCTCCTGGCTGCTGCACCACCACGTCGTGCAGCAGGTGACCGTGGTCGCGCCCACCGAGCACCTGAAGAAGCAGTGGGCGGAGGCGGCCGCGAGGATAGGCATCCGGCTGGACCCCGAGTACAGCGCGGGGCCGCTCAGCAAGGACTACCAGGGCGTGGCCGTGACGTACGCGGGCGTCGGCGTGCGGCCGATGCTGCACCGCAACCGCGCCGAGCAGCGCAAGACCCTCGTCATCCTCGACGAGATCCACCACGCCGGTGACTCCAAGTCCTGGGGCGAGGCCTGCCTGGAGGCGTTCGAGCCGGCCACCCGGCGGCTCGCGCTCACCGGTACGCCGTTCCGCTCCGACACCAACCCGATCCCCTTCGTGACGTACGAGGAGGGCAACGACGGCATCCGGCGTTCGTCCGCCGACTACACGTACGGCTACGGCTCCGCCCTCGCGGACAACGTCGTGCGGCCCGTCATCTTCCTCTCCTACAGCGGCAACATGCGCTGGCGCACGAAGGCCGGCGACGAGATCGCCGCACGGCTCGGCGAGCCGATGACGAAGGACGCGATCAGCCAGGCCTGGCGTACGGCGCTCGACGCGCGCGGCGAGTGGATGCCGAGCGTGCTGCGCGCCGCCGACCAGCGCCTCACCGAGGTCCGCAAGGCCATCCCGGACGCGGGCGCCCTGGTCATCGCCTCCGACCAGGAATCGGCCCGCGCCTACGCCAAGCTGATCCGGGAGATCACCGGGTCCAGGGCGACCCTCGTCCTGTCCGACGACGCCGGCGCGTCGAACCGGATCGACGAGTTCAGCGCGAGCAACGACCGGTGGATGGTCGCGGTGCGGATGGTGTCGGAAGGCGTCGACGTGCCGCGCCTCGCGGTCGGCGTCTACGCCACCACCATCTCCACCCCGCTCTTCTTCGCGCAGGCCGTCGGCCGTTTCGTGCGGTCGCGGCGGCGCGGCGAGACCGCGTCGGTGTTCCTGCCGACCGTGCCCGACCTCCTCGGCTTCGCCAACGAGATGGAGCGCGAGCGAGACCACGTCCTCGACAAGCCCAAGAAGGACGGCGAGGAGGACCCGTACGCCGAGGAGGAGAAGCTCCTCCAGGAGGCCGAGAAGCAGCAGGACGAGGACACCGGCGACCAGGACATGCTGCCCTTCGAGGCGCTGGAGTCCGACGCCGTCTTCGACCGGGTCATGTACAACGGCGCCGAGTTCGGCATGCAGGCCCACCCGGGCAGCGAGGAGGAGCAGGACTACCTCGGCATCCCCGGCCTTCTGGAGCCCGAGCAGGTGCAGCTGCTCCTCCAGAAGCGGCAGGCCAAGCAGATCGCGCACAGCCGCAAGAAGCCGGACGGGGAGGCCGACCTGCTGGAGCTGCCGGCCGAGCGGCGGCCGGTCGTCTCCCACAAGGAGCTGATGGAGCTGCGCAAGCAGCTCAACACGATGGTCGGCGCGTACGTCCATCAGAGCGGCAAGCCGCACGGGGTCATCCACACCGAGCTGCGCCGCGTGTGCGGCGGGCCGCCGAGCGCGGAGGCCACGGCGGGGCAGCTGCGGCAGCGCATCGCCAAGGTGCAGGAGTGGGCGACCCGGATGAAGTGACGCCCCAGGGGCGTCCACCGTCCCGCCGGTGGGGCGCACGGCGTCGGTCGCGCACCGTACGTATCGGGGCAAACACAGGTAGTCCATACCGGCCAGTGACCGGATTCTGGACGGAGCCTTCCGCTCAGCGAACCTGCTTCGCTACTGTCCCGCTACGCACACGCCCCGTGGCAGCGCCGCCGCGGAGCGCAGCCGTGCAGCGACCGGGTCCGGACACGCCGGACCCCTCCGCCGATCGGCGGCCTCTGCCGCGCGTCGCCGACGGGACTCGGTGACGCATCCGCCGCTGCGAGGGCCGCCGACCTCACCACCTAAGGAGTGGGCGTCGTGACCGCGGAGACCTCCCAGACGCTCGACAGGGGACTGAGGGTCCTCAAACTGCTGGCCGATACGGACCACGGGCTGACCGTCACCGAGCTTTCCAACAAACTGGGCGTGAACCGGACCGTTGTGTACCGGTTGCTCGCCACATTGGAGCAGCACGCACTCGTACGACGTGACCTGGGCGGACGAGCCCGGGTCGGACTCGGGGTGCTGAGGCTGGGGCGGCAGGTGCACCCGCTGGTCCGCGAGGCCGCGCTGCCGGCGCTGCGGTCGCTGGCCGAGGACATCGGGGCGACCGCGCACCTGACCCTCGTCGACGGGGCGGAGGCGTTGGCCGTCGCCGTCGTCGAGCCGACGTGGACCGACTATCACGTGGCCTACCGGGCCGGTTTCCGGCACCCGCTGGACCGGGGTGCGGCGGGCAAGGCGATCCTCTCCGCCCGCCAGCGGACGGCTTCCGGGGAGCCCGGATACACCCTCACCCACGGCGAACTCGAGGCCGGTGCGAGTGGCGCCGCGGCGCCACTGCTGGGCGTGACGGGGGTGGAGGGCAGCGTGGGTGTGGTGATGCTGGCCGACGCGGTGCCGGAACGGGTGGGGCAGCGGGTGATGGACGCGGCGCGGGAGGTGGCGGAGGCGTTGCGCTGACCGCTTGGCCGTGCGGGTCGCGGGTCTTGCGGTGGGCGTGGTGTGAGGAGTGGGCCGGGGTTGGCGTGGGGTCGGCCGCTCGGCCGCTCGGCCGCGGTGAGAGGGCCGGTGCGCAGTCGCCGGTAGTCCTGCCCGGCGTCCGCCGCGACCACCCGCGTGGCCGGGATCCGAGGCTGCGGCCGTGGTTCGGGCCCGTCTGGCCGACGCGGCCCTGCATGTCGACGACGGTACCGGCTTGGCTGCGGGGGCGGTCGCGGAGAGGTGGGCCGACGACGGTACCGGCTTGGCCGCGGAGGTGGTCGCGGAGGGCGGGGCGCGCGGCCCGGCGCTCGCGGGGGTGCCGCCCGCGCCCACCCCGCGCACGCTCGGCTGTCGACCCGGGCGGCGGGCAGCCGCGGGCGCGGGCCCGCGGCCGGGGGCGTCGGGGGGCGCGTTAGATTGACCCCGTGCTCTCACGCCTCACACGTCCCCAGGCCCTTGCCGTCTGTGCGCTTCCGCTGGTGGCGTTGTTCGCCACCGTGGGGTTGGCGCCGTTGCCGTTCTCGGTGGCGCAGCCGGGGATGACGGCGAACGTGCTGGGGGAGAACAAGGGCACGCCCGTCATCACGATCTCCGGCGCGCCGACGCGTGACACGACCGGGCAGCTGCGGATGACGACCATCGAGGCGACCAGCCCGGACGCGGACATCACCCTGGGCGATGTGATCGACGGCTGGTTCCGTACCGACCAGGCCGTCATGCCGCGTGACTCCGTCTACCCCGCCGGGGACAGCACGAAGGAGATCGAGCGGTACAACACCGAGCAGATGGAGGAGTCCCAGGACATCGCGACCGAGGCCGCCCTGAGATACCTCGACCGCACCGACGACGGCATCGAGGTCACGCTGGAACTCGCCGACGTCGGCGGCCCCAGCGCGGGCCTGCTGTTCTCCCTGGGGATCATCGACCGGCTCGACGGCGACGGCAGCGGAGGCGATCTCACCGGCGGTCGTACGATCGCCGGTACCGGGACCATCGACGCGGACGGCGAGATCGGCGCGGTCGGCGGGGTGGCCCTGAAGACGCAGGCCGCCCGCCGGGACGGCGCGACCGTGTTCCTGGTGCCGAAGGCGGAGTGCTCCGACGCCGAGTCCGAGCTGCCCGAGGGACTGCGCCTGATCCCGGTGACCACGCTCGAGGGCGCCGTCGACTCCCTCGTCAAGCTGGAGAAGGACCCGGGTTCGGTGCCGAACTGCTAGGACAGGGGCGGGAGCGCTTTTCGGCCAAGGATCGTCCATCGTTGAACAGTCGGCCGGGACGGACTGTTCCGCCCGCCGGATGATCAATAGCCTTGTTCGGTAGGCCCGTTACCGATCTCAGGGAGCTCCATGCCCACCGCTCAGCAGGTCCCCGACATCCTGTCGCCCGAGTTCGCTGCGGATCCTTATCGGGCCTATCGTCTGATGCGTGAGAGCGCCCCCCTCTTCTGGCACGAACCCACGCAGAGCTACGTGATCTCCCGCTACGAGGACGTGGAGCGCGTCTTCAAGGACAAGGGCGGCGAGTTCACCACCGACAACTACACCTGGCAGATCGAGCCCGTGCACGGCAGGACGATCCTCCAGCTCAGCGGACGGGAGCACGCGGTGCGGCGGGCCCTCGTCGCCCCCGCCTTCCGCGGCAGCGACCTGCAGGAGAAGTTCCTGCCGGTGATCGAACGCAACTCCCGTGAGCTGATCGACGTCTTCCGGTCCACCGGCTCCGCCGACCTGGTGGCCGACTACGCGACCCGTTTCCCCGTCAACGTGATCGCGGACATGTTGGGCCTGGACAAGGCCGACCACGCCCGGTTCCACCGCTGGTACACGTCGGTCATCGCCTTCCTCGGCAACCTCTCGGGCGACCCCGAGGTGGCCGCGGCGGGGGAGCGCACCCGGGTGGAGTTCGCCGAGTACATGGTGCCGATCATCCGGGAGCGCCGCGACGACCTCGGCGACGACCTGCTGTCGACGCTGTGCGCGGCCGAGGTCGACGGCGTGCGGATGAGCGACGAGGACATCAAGGCCTTCTGCAGCCTGCTGCTCGCCGCGGGCGGCGAGACCACCGACAAGGCGATCGCGGGCATCTTCGCCAACCTGCTGCGGCACCCCGAGCAGTTGGCGGCCGTCCGGGAGGACCGCGGCCTCATCGCTCGCGCCTTCGCCGAGACGCTGCGCTACACGCCCCCCGTGCACATGATCATGCGGCAGTCGGCCGCCGAGGTAACGCTCAGCTCCGGTGTCGTACCGGCCGGCGCCACGGTCACCTGTCTGATCGGCGCCGCCAACCGGGACGAGGCCCGCTACCGGGAGCCGGACCGGTTCGACATCTTCCGTGACGACCTGACCACGACCACCGCCTTCTCGGCCGCCGCCGACCACCTCTCCTTCGCGCTCGGCCGCCACTTCTGCGTCGGTGCCCTGCTCGCGAAGGCCGAGGTCGAGATCGGTGTCGGCCAGCTCCTCGACGCCATGCCGGACCTGCGCCTCGCCGACGGCGCCGAACTCGTGGAACAGGGCATCTTCACGCGGGGACCGCAGACGCTGCCCGTGCGCTTCACCCCCGTCGCCGGCTGACTTCGGACCCCGGGCCGCACGGGAGCCGGGGGCGGCGGGTCCCCGCCGCCCCCGCCCCGCTACCGCACCACCGGGGTGAACTCCACCGGCAACGAGTGCAGGCCCCGCATCCAGACGGACGGGCGCCAGGTGAGCTGCTCCGGCTCCACCGCGAGGACCAGGTCGGGCAGGCGTTCCAGCAGGGTCTCCACCGCGGTCCGCGCGATGACGTCGGCCAGCAGCGGCGCCGGATAGGGGCACCGGTGCTCCCCGCTGCTGAACGACAGGTGCGCGGAACTCTCCGCCCCGGCGAACGAATCGGGCCAGATCTGCGGATCGGTGTTGGCCGCGGCGAGCCCCAGCACCAGGCAGTCGCCCGCCCGGATCAGCCGTCCGCCGAGCTGGGTGTCGCGCACGGCCCAGCGGCCGATGAAGTTCTGGGTCGGGGTGTCGAGCCAGAGGACCTCGTTGAGCGCCTCGCCCACGCTGAGCCTGCCCCCCGACACGCTGACGGCGAACCGCTCGTCGGTGAGCAGCAGCCGCAGTGTGTTGCAGATCCAGTTGGCGGTCGGCTGCTGCGCCGCGGCGATGACGGAGATCAGGTCCTGCACGACCTCCTCGTCGGTCAGTCCGGCCGGGTGCAGCAGCATGCGCGAGGTGACGTCCGGCCGACGCTCCCGCTTCTCCTCGACCAGCTGCCGGATCCGCTCGCCCACGCGCGTGTACGCGGCCACCGGGTCGTCGCCCTCCGCGGCGTCCAGGGAGATCCGCAGGTCCTCGACGAGCTGCACGGTGGCCTCACCCGTGTGCGGCATCCCGCACATCTGGACCGCGGCGCGCATCGGCAGCGCGTGCGCGTACATGCTCATCAGCTCGGCCCGGCCGCTGCCGGCGAACGACGCGATGAGCCGGTCGGCGAGCTGCCGGCAGTCGCGCGACAGCTGGAACTGGTCGACGCCCTCCAGCGCCTCGGTGATGACCCCGGCCCGCCGCCGGTGCTCCTCGCCCTCGGTGAACAGCACCGAGGGCTGGTACCCGACGAACGGCAGCAGCGGCCAGTCCGCGGGGATGTTCTCCCACTGGTTCCAGCGCCGTGAGTCGCGGGCGAACAGCTCGTCGTGACCGGTCACGTAGGCGACCTCGGCGTAACCGAGGACCAGCCAGGCGGGGATGTCCCCGTCGAGCAGCACAGGTGCCACCGCGCCGTGCTCCTGGCGCAGGGTGCGGTACAGCTGCGCCGGTGTCTGCTGGTACTCCAGACCGCCCAGCCGCACGGCGCCCGCGTGCGCGGGGCACCCCGGGCCGGGCGCGTGCGGGAGACGGGATCCGGTGTCGGTCACGGTGTCATCTCCTGGGCCATGGCCAGTTCGTAGAGGTGGTCCACGAGGGTGATCAGTACGTCCTTGCCCGACGACCGGACCCGCGCGTCGCAGTCGACGAGCGGTACGTGCGCGGGCAGGGCGAGCGCCTGGCGGATCTCGTCGAGGGAGTACCGGTCGGGTTCGTCGTCGAACCGGTTGACGGCCACCACGAACGGCGTCCTGTGGTGCTCCAGCCGGTCTATCGCGTACCAGGACTCGTCCATCCGGCGCGTGTCGACCAGGACGACCGCGCCGAGGGTGCCGGAGAAGAGCCGGTCCCACAGGAACCAGAACCGCTCCTGGCCCGGCGCGCCGAACAGGTACAGCACCATGCGCGTGTTGAGGCTGATCCGGCCGAAGTCGAAGGCGACCGTCGTGGTGGTCTTCGCGGCCACCTGCCGCGTCTCGTCGACGCCGACCCCCGCCTGCGTCATCACCTCCTCGGTGTTGAGCGGCCGGATCTCGCTGACCGAGCGGACCAGGGTCGTCTTGCCGACGCCGAAGCCGCCCACGACGACGATCTTCAGGCCTGTCTCGGCGGCATCGGACAGGGGCGTACGCAGGGAAGGCAGGTCAGAGGTCTCAGGGGTTTCAGAGATTGCGGAGCCCATGCAGCACCTCCTTGAGAAGGGCGGAGTCGGGGAGCGCGGCGAGGGACCGCGGCGCGGGGGGGTGACGGGCGGTGATACGGCCCATGGCGAGCAGGTCGCCGAGGAGGATGCGCACCACCGTGATCGGCAGTCTCATCTCCGCGGCGACCTCCACGACGGCCGTCGGATGCCGACACAGATCCAGGATCCGCGTGTGCTCCGACTGCATTCCGGAGGTGGGCGCGCTCTCGCTGACGATCAGGGTCACCAAGTCGAACGCGTCGTCCGCGCGGCTGCGCCCGCCCGTGATCGTGTAGAGCCGGTCGGGGTCGCCGGTGTCCACGGGCCGACGTGTCACGACGATGTGCTCCCCTGCGCGCCCCCGCGGGGCTCGGCACGCAGGTGCTCACCGATCTGCTCGACCAGCTCGGTCATCTGGTGACCCACCACTCCGGGGTCGGCGCTCTCCTCGCCGAGGAGCGCCAGGTGCGCGCCGTCGCCCGCCTGCACGATGAAGAGCTGACCGCCGTGGAACTCGGTCATGGAGTGGCGGACACCACCGGTCCCGTCGCCGAACTCGACGGACGCGCCCTGGGCGAGGGCCTGCATGCCCGAGCAGATGGCTGCCAGCTGGTCCGCCTGGTCGAGTGCCAGGTGTTCGGTCCAGCACAGCTTCAGGCCGTCCCGGGACAGGACCAGGGCGTGCCGGGCGCCGGGAACGCGCTCCAGAAGGCCCTGCAGAAGCCAGGTGAGGCTGTTGTCGGTGGTCTGCATGGTAGGTGTGGGGACGGTGGGGCCCGGGAGCCCCGTCACCGGCCCGTTCTCCAATCTCACGAGCTGAAGCGGGAAGAGGGCGCCATGGCTTCGGCGCCGGAGGGGAAGGACGTGGGTTACCGGGCGGCCGGCGGTTCGGGTCGGGTGCCGGTGCCGGACGGGCCGGCTTCGCCGGCTGAGGTGCGCCCGCTGTGGAAGGCCCCGAAGCGGGTGCCCGCGTCGCGTGCGGCGGGAGGTGTCGGCCCCGGTGCGCCGCCCGGCGTGGGGGAGTCGGCCGCCGCCCTGCGCTGCTGCCGTTCCTGCTCGGCCTCGGCCATCGTGCGGCCGGGGGCGCGCACGGGCAGACCGTTCGGCGTGGCCGCCGCCGGACGACTGGACGCGTCACGACCGCGGACCTCCGACGAGGTGGGCGGCGAAGCCGCGGCCCGCGGCGCGGCCGGGGCCGGAGTCGAGGCCGACGGAAGGACGGCGGCGGCCGGTCGCACGGCGGGAGCGGGCGGTCCGCCCGTCCCGGAGGCCTTACCCGTCCGGGACGCCTCGCCCGTCCGGGACGCCTCGCCCGGCATGGCCGTTGCCCCTGTCGTCGGTCGCTCGGAGCCCGTCGCGGCCCGCGCGGACCCGGACGCGGGCGTCGTCGCGGCGGGCCGGTGCGGCCTCTCCTGAGGCGCGGCGTCGCGCCGCTGGGCGAGAAGCTGCCGGGGCAGCAGGACGACGACGCCGGTGCCGCCGCGGGACGAGGGACGGTAGTTGACGCTGATGCCGTACTTGACGGCCAGTCCACCGACCACGGCCAGACCGAGCCGGGTGCCCGGCAGCGAGGCGAGGTCGGTCATGTGCCCCGCCACGGCCTCCTCGGCGTGCCGCATCGCCGCGTCCGCCATCTTCAGGCCGCTGTCCTCGATCGTGACGACGAGCCCGGCGCTGTGCTCGTCGACGTACACGTGCACCTCGTCGATGGGCGGCGAGAAGTTGGCGGCGTTGTCCATGAGTTCGGCGATCAGGTGCATCACGCCTTCCGCGGCGAACCCGGAGATCGCGGCGTTCGTCGAACAGTGCAGCCGTACGCGCTGGTACGCCGCGATCCGGCCGACCGCGCCGCGCAGGATGCTCTCCATCACGATCGGCTTGTTCCAGGCGCGGCTGGACCGGCCGCCCATGAGGAGCGCCAGCCGGTCGGTCATCAGGCCCAGCTGGGAGGTGCTGTGATCCAGTTTCAGCAGGTCGCCGAAGATCTCCTCGCCGTGCCGCTCCTGCATCTCGCGCAGGTCGGCGAGCATGCTCACGGTCTTGGCCTGGACCCGGCTCAGCGCCTTCGCGGAGGCGGCCTGCGCGGTGGCGGCCCGCCGCTCGCTGCGGGCGAGTTCCCGTACGAACGCCTCGACGGGGGCCCGCAGCAGGGAGGAGGAGGGCCACTCCCACCCGGCCAGCACGGTGTCGGCCGAGTTTCCCTCCTGCAGCCGGCCGACCATGTCGGGCAGGACCGTCCGCGTCACCTCTGCCACCTCTTCGGTGACCTGCGCCAGTTCCTCCCGGGCGCGCAGCCGTTCGGCGTCCGTGGCCGCCGCGTACTGCACGACCTGCTCCAGGGCGGAGCCGAAGGACTCCATGGTCCGGCGCAGTTGGGCGTCGGAGGGCAGCGTCACCTGTTGCAGGGCGTCCTTCGCCCGCGCCCCGTCCCGCAGGCGGTTCACGAGGGCGGGCACGGTGACGTTCACCATGTGCGCCGACTCGGCCGACCGCTGTGCCGACTGCGCGGTCAGCCGGGCGACTTCGGCGTCCGTCGCGGCGGCGGTCCGGCGGGCCCGCCGGAGCAGCAGGCCGCAGACGAGGACGGTGGCCGCCACGCAGCACCAGGCGGCCACGGCCGTGACCACCGTCCAGGTGCGGGCGGCGGCGGGGGCCGTCACGGCGGCCGTACCCGCGGCCGCGGCGCTCAGCAGCAGCACGGTCACGGGTACGGCCGACGAGGTGGGGGCGAGTGGAGCTGACCGACGCTGACTGTGTGGTGCAGGCAGAGGCATTCCGCGGTTCCTCGGTCCTCGAGAGCAGGAAGAACGGATCGACCGACACGACGGCCGCACGCCCGGAAGGAAGAAAGATGTGATTTTCCGATCCGGATACCGGCTCATGCTAGTCATCGCGCGGGGAGTGGTGATCTCACTGCTCGCCCTGCCCGCCGGGGATCCGGTTTCGTCGCAAAGCCGCTGCTGGAAACGGGCACCGTGGTAGCCGCGAGATGGGGTTTTCCTCCCGATGTCCTTCCCGCGCGGCGGTCGACCGCGGGCGTCAACTGCCGTGAGGCCGTTGCCCGGTCGGTGCGGCGGGCGGGACGGAGCGTCGATTTTCGGTCAGTTCTGAAAGCTCGGCGTGCGGTGTCGGTCAAAAATCGTGCAGACCAGTCACAGATTCCCCACGAAATCCGCCACAGAACGGAAGGCGCCCCTTCACTTCACGAACCCCTCCGCTTTCATCCAGTCCAGGGCGACCTGATGCGGGTCCTCGCCCTCGACGTCCACCTTGGCGTTCAGTTCCTGGGCCACCGCGTTGTCGAGTTTCGCCGTGACCGGGTCGATGACCTCGGCGATGGCCGGCCACTTCTCGAAGGTCTCGGTGTTGATCACGGGGGCGGCGTTGTAGTTGGGGAAGAACTTCTTGTCGTCGGCCATCACGACCAGGTCCATGGACTTGATGCGGCCGTCGGTGGTGAAGACCTCGCCGTAGGTGCAACTGCCCTTGGCCGCCTGGGTGTAGATGATCCCGGTGTCCATCTGGGTGATCCGGTTCGCCGGCACCTCCATGCCGTACGCCTTCTGCATGCCCGGCAGACCGTCCGCGCGGTTGGCGAACTCGCTCTCCACGCACAGCGTGACGGCCTCGGGGTCGGACCGGGACAGCTCGGCCACCTCCGACAGCGTCTTCGTGCCGTACCTCCTGTAGTTGGCCCGGTTCATCGCCAGCGCGTAGGTGTTGTTCAGCCGGGACTGCGGCAGCCAGGTCACCCCGTTGCGCACGTCCGCGTCGCGCACCGCCTCCCACTGCTTGCGCGGGTCGGTGACGGGCTCGGCGTTGCCCTGGTACGTGATCCAGGCGGTGCCCGTGTACTCGTACATGGCGTCGGCGTCGCCCTTGCGGATCGCCTCGCGACCGCCGATGGAACCCTGGATGCCGGTACGGTCCAGGACCTCCGCGCCCGCCGCCTGGAAGGCGATGCCCATCATCGCGCCGAGGATGAGGTTCTCCGTGAACGACTTGGACGTCACGGTGAGCTGGGCGCCCCGGAGCGGCTCGCCCTGTCCGATCGAGCCGGGGGAGACGTCGTCGACCATGGGGGAGCCACTGGTCAGGCCGCAGCCGGAGGCCAGCAGCAGCACGCCCGCGAGACAGAACGGCATCCTTCTCACTGCCCCACCTCCAGGCCACGTGGCCGCAGCAGCACCTCGGCCAGCGAGGCCAGCCAGTCGACCAGCAGGGCCAGGGCCACGGTCAGGACGGAGCCCAGCACCAGGACCGGCATGCGCTGGTTGGTGATGCCGGCGGTGATCAGCACGCCCAGGCCGCCGCCCCCGCCGAAGGTCGCCAGGGTCGCCGTGCCGACGTTCAGGACGAGCGCCGTACGGACGCCCGCCAGGATGAGCGGGACCGCCAGCGGCAGCTCCACGCGGGTGAGCACCCCGAGCGGGGACATGCCGATCCCGCGGGCGGCCTCCAGCAGGGTCGGGTCGTTCGCCTTCAGGCCCGCGATGGTGTTGGAGAGCACCGGCAGGACGGCGTAGGCGATGATCCCGACGAGGGCCGCCCTGCGGCCGATGCCGAGCCAGATCACCAGCAGCGCGAGCAGGCCGATCGCGGGGGTCGCCTGACCCATGTTGGCGACGGTCATCGCGACCGGGGTGGCCTTGCGGAAGGCGGGCCGGGTCAGCAGGATGCCCAGCGGGATCGCGATGATCAGCACGAAGAAGGTGGAGATCACCGTCAGTTCGACGTGCTGCCACAGCGCCTTGGACACCTGCCCGCCGGACAGCGCGTTCTCGGAGAGCGAGTCCAGGTCCGTCTGCGCGAACCACAGCCAGGTGGCGAGCAGCATCGCGACCAGGAACACGGGCACGAGGGTCAGCTTCTGCCAGCCGATGCGGCGGCGCGGGGGAGCGGACGGCGCAGCCGGGGGCGCCTCCTCCTCGTCCAGCCGGTCGTCGGGCCGGTCGTCCAGGCCGGGGATGCTCATGCCTTCGCCTCCCCGGCGGGGCCCTCCTGTTCCGCGTGCGTCTGCGCGGCCCGGGCCTCCTCCAGTTCGTGCTGGGCCTCCAGCGCCTCCAGCCGGTCGGCCTCCAGCAGTTCGTGCACCGAGTTCATCAGGGTCTCCATGTCGACGACCCCGGTGTACTCGCCGCGCCGCCCGGTGACCGCGACCCGCCCGGTGTTGTCGGTGAGCACCGCCTCCAGGGCGTCCCGCAGGGTCGCGTCCCGGGTCACCGTGTCCGTGACCAGCGTGCCCGCGCGGGCCAGCGAGCCCTTGGCCCGCATCAGGTCGCCGCGCCGCAGCCACTTGTAGGGCCGGCCGCGCTTGTCGAGGAGCAGGATCTCGTTCGTCCCGCTGGAACGGATCCGGTTGAAGATGGTCTGGAGCGGATCGTCGACGCTCACCGTCGGGTACTCGGTGACCTCCACATCCCTTACGCGCGTGAGGTTGAGCCGCTTCAGGGCCGCACCGGCGCCCACGAACCCGGACACGAAGTCGTCCGCCGGGTTGGTCAGGATCGCCTCCGGGGTGTCGAACTGGGCGATGTGCGAGCGCTCGCGCAGCACCGCGATCCGGTCGCCCAGCTTGATCGCCTCGTCGAAGTCATGGGTGACGAACACGATCGTCTTGTGCAGCTCGTGCTGGAGCCGGATCAGCTCGTCCTGGAGGTGGTCGCGGGTGATCGGGTCCACGGCGCCGAACGGCTCGTCCATCAGCAGCACCGGCGGATCCGCGGCCAGCGCCCGCGCCACGCCGACCCGCTGCTGCTGACCGCCGGACAACTGGCGCGGATACCGGTTGTGGAACTCCCCGGGGTCCAGCCCGACCAGGTCGAGCATCTCCTCCACCCGGTCCTTGATCCGGCCCTTGGGCCAGCCGATCATCCCGGGCACCAGCGCGATGTTCTGCGCGACCGTCATGTGCGGGAACAGCCCCGAGGACTGGATCGCGTAGCCGACCTTGCGGCGCAGCTTCACCGGGTCGATGTCGGTGACGTCCTCGCCGCCGATGCGGATGCGGCCGCCGCTCGGCTCGATCAGCCGGTTGATCATCTTCAGCGTCGTCGACTTCCCGCAGCCGGACGGCCCGACGAGGATGACGATCTCGCCCGCCTTGATCTCCATGTTCACGTTGTCCACGGCGGGGCTCGCGCTGCCCGGGTAGCGCTTGGTGAGGTTCTCCAGCTCGATCGCGGCGCCATGGGACTCAGACACGGATCCCCCTCGGAATGGTCAGCCGTCCGACGAGGACGTACGCGGCGTCGAACAGCAGGGCCAGCACGATGATCCCGAGGGTGCCCGACAGGACCTGGTTGAGCGCGTTCTTGCTGCCCAGGGAGGCGAGGCCGCGGAAGATCTCGTTGCCGAGGCCGGGCCCGGAGGCGTAGGCGGCGATGGCCGCGATGCCCATCAGCATCTGCGTGGAGACCCGGATGCCGGTCAGGATCGGCGGCCAGGCCAGCGGCAGCTCGACCCGTGCCAGCCGCATCGGCCTGGACATCCCGATGCCCTTGGCCGCGTCCACCAGCGAAGGGTCGACGCCCCGCAGGCCCACGATGGAGTTCCGCACGATCGGCAGCAGCCCGTACAGCGTCAGCGCGATCACCGTCGGCGGCACGCCCAGGCCCACCACCGGGATCAGCAGACCGATCATGGCGAGGGAGGGGATCGTGAGGATGGTGGAGGTGGCCGTGGTGGCGAGGTTCCCCGCCCAGTCGCTGCGGTAGGTGACGACCCCGAGCAGCACGCCGATCAGGGTCGCCAGGACCATGCACTGGAACACGGCGCTGGCGTGCTGGTAGGCGTCGGTGAGCAACTGCTGGTGCCGGTTGCCCAGGTACTCCCAGAAGCTCACACGTCCTCACCCCGTCGCTGTGCCCGGCCCTTCCCGTGTGTCCGCCGCCTGTTCCACCAGCGGGATGATCCGCAGCGGAACGGGGTTCTCCATCACGATCGCGGTGGAGGCCCGGACAATGCCATCAAAACCGACGACCCGGTCGATGACCCGCTGGAGATCGGCGTTGGAGCGGGCCACCAGGCGGCACAGCATGTCCCCGGTCCCGGTCGTGGTGTGCAGCTCCAGCACCTCCGGCACGGTCGTCAAGTGGGCCCGAACGTCGGCCCCTTGGCCCTGCCGGATCTGGAGCGTGGCGAACGCGGTGACCGGGTAGCCGAGCGCCGCCGGGTCCACCTGCGGACCGAATCCGCGGATGACTCCATTCGACTGAAGCCGGTCCAGCCGCGCTTGCGCGGTCCCCCGGGCGACCCCCAGCCGCCGGGACATCTCCAGCACGCCGATCCGCGGCTCCCGTGCCAGCAGCACGAGGATCCGGCCGTCCAGATGATCGATCGCCACGCCCGCCTCCGAGATGGTCACCCTGTACAGAAACGCCGCCGTAACCGCCGTACCACTGAACAGTCTGACCAGTGGTACGTCGAACTATTGCGCACCTTGCGGGCCGGGGCGAGGCTTCGGACATGACGCAGACCACACACCACACTCCCGACACCGCCCGGCAGGCCGATCCCTTCCCGGTCAAGGGAATGGACGCGGTCGTCTTCGCCGTGGGCAACGCCAAGCAGGCGGCGCACTACTACTCCACCGCCTTCGGCATGAAGCTGGTCGCCTACTCCGGACCGGAGAACGGCAGCCGCGAGACCGCCGCCTACGTCCTGGAGAACGGCTCCGCCCGCTTCGTGCTCACCTCGGTGATCAAGCCCGCCACCACCTGGGGCCACTTCCTCGCCCAGCACGTGGCCGAGCACGGCGACGGCGTCGTCGACCTCGCCATCGAGGTCCCGGACGCGCGCGCCGCGTACGCCTACGCCCTGGAGCACGGCGCCCGCTCGGTCGCCGAGCCGTACGAGCTGAAGGACGAGCACGGCACGGTGGTGCTGGCCGCCATCGCCACCTACGGCGAGACCCGCCACACCCTCGTCGAGCGCGGCGGCTACGACGGCCCCTATCTGCCCGGCTACGTGGCCGCGAGCCCGATGGTCGAGCCGCCCGCCCACCGCACCTTCCAGGCGATCGACCACTGCGTCGGCAACGTCGAACTCGGCCGGATGAACGAGTGGGTCGGTTTCTACAACGACGTCATGGGCTTCACCAACATGAAGGAGTTCGTGGGCGACGACATCGCCACCGAGTACAGCGCCCTCATGTCGAAGGTCGTCGCCGACGGCACGCTCAAGGTCAAGTTCCCGATCAACGAGCCCGCCGTCGCGAAGAAGAAGTCGCAGATCGACGAGTACCTGGAGTTCTACGGTGGTGCGGGCGTCCAGCACATCGCCCTCAACACCAACGACATCGTCCAGACGGTCCGCACCATGCGTGCCGCCGGCGTCCAGTTCCTCGACACCCCCGACTCGTACTACGACACCCTCGGCGAGTGGGTCGGCGACACCCGCGTGCCCGTCGACACCCTGCGTGAGCTGAAGATCCTCGCCGACCGCGACGAGGACGGCTACCTGCTCCAGATCTTCACCAAGCCGGTCCAGGACCGCCCGACCGTCTTCTTCGAACTCATCGAACGCCACGGTTCCATGGGCTTCGGCAAGGGCAACTTCAAGGCCCTCTTCGAGGCGATCGAGCGCGAGCAGGCCAAGCGCGGCAACCTCTAGAAGCCGCTCGCCGAAGCCGCTCGCGGCAACCGGTCAGGAGAACTCCGGCACCTTCGCCACCGACGGCTCGCCCAGTGCCACCAGCGCCGAGCGGGCCGTCCGCGCGTGCAGCGGGGAGAAGTACGGGTTGATCCGCAGCGCCTCCTCCAGGTGCCGCCGCGCGGCCCCTTCCCGCCTCAACTGCCGCTCGATCATGCCCCGGTGGTACATGTAGGGCGCGCTGCGCACCGTACCGTCGTGCGCCCGGTCGGTGGCGATCACGGCGTACCGCAACCCCTCCTCGTGCCGCCCGCTCCGGTGCAGGGCCCAGCCCAGGGCGTCCGCCACCTCGATCCCCGGCTGGCGCCGCCACTCCGCGCGCAGCCGCCGCACCGCCGCCACCGGATCCCCGTGGTCGGCCTCGAACCGGCCCAGCAGCAGCTCCCCGTCCACCCCGCCGGCCGCCTCCCGCCGGACCCGCTCGCGCAGCAGGTCGTACTGCACCCGCGCGGCCTGGGCCATCCCCAGCGACTCGTACAGCTCGCCCAGCTCCAGCGCGTACTGCGGCAGCGGCTGCTCGGCGAGGGCCACCCGGTACGCGCCGAGCGCCTCCGAGGTGCGGCCCAGCGCCGCCAGCGCCCGCCCCTGCCCGGCCTGCGCGGCCCGCTGGTCGGGGTCGAGCCGCACCGCCTCCTGGAAGTGGCGCAGTGCGGCCTCCCGGTCGCCGCGCTCCCAGGCGAGCTGCCCGGCCCGCTCCAGGTACGCCGCCCGTTCGGCGGGGGAGGCCGCTCCGGCCGCCGCGTCCGACAGCGCCGCAGCGGCGTCCTCGCGCCAGCCCCGGTCCCGGTAGACGGCCGCCGCCCGCGCCAGCACCGCGGGACCCGAGCGCAGTTCCAGCAGCCGGTCCAGGGCGGCCTTCGCCTTCTTGTGCTCGCCGAGCCCGGTGTAGGCGTCGATCAGCTGCGGATACGCCGTCCAGCGCTCGGGGGCCGCCTTGCGCGCGGCCTCGCCCCAGGACCGCGCGGCCGGGAAGTCGCGGCGGGCGTTGGCTAGGGCGGCCAGACCGACCAGTGCCTCGGGGTTGCGCGCGGGACGCACCGACAGGGAGGTCCGCAGCGCCCGTTCGGCCTTCGGATAGTGCGCGGCCGTGTCGGCGGTGCGGCGGCCCTGCTCGACGTAGGCCGTGCCGAGGACCGCCCAGGAGCGGGCGTCCTTCGGATGGGCGCGCACCCGGGCCTCGTGCTCGCCGACCAGCACCGCCAGGTCGGCAGCGCGGCGGCCACCTGGGTACGGACCGCGTTCTGCGCCTGAGCCCCGGAGCGCG
>NZ_MPOH02000011.1:491959-529570 GCF_001896135.2 Streptomyces phaeoluteigriseus | reverse complement strand
CCCTGAGCCCCCCGGAGCGGCCGCCCGCTCGGCCGGTCCGCCCCCTCGCCCGGCAGGCACAGCAGGACCCCGCCCAGCACCAGGCAGCCGGCCAGCGAGCCGATCAGCAGCCGCCGGTGCGGCCGGCAGCGGGCCTTCGACGGTCCGGGCCCCGTCCCGGGCCCCGTCCCGGGCCGCGCATCGGCGGCTGCAGTGGCTCCCGCGGGTTCGGCGGCTGCGTCGGCGGCGGTCTCGGTAGCGCTGTCCATGGCGCTCACTGTGCGTCAGCGCGACGACCGAGCGACGGTATCCGCCGGGTGCCGCAGACGGGGTTCACACCGATGGCGGCGGGTGCGACGCTGTGATCATGAGCCGTATCGAAGCCCCTCGCGACGAGGTGACCGGCAACCTCCTCGACCGACTGCTCGACGGCCTGCCCGCCGAGGCGGTCCTCACCGACCCCGACGTCACGGCCGCCTACGCGCACGACATGGCGAGCTTCTGCCCGGCCGGCACCCCGGCCGCCGTCGTGCTGCCGCGCACCGTCGAACAGGTCCAGCACGTGCTGCGCACCGCCACCGAGCTGCGCGTCCCGGTCGTCCCGCAGGGCGCCCGCACCGGCCTGTCGGGCGCCGCCAACGCCTCCGACGGCTGCCTGGTCCTCTCCCTGACGAAGATGGACCGCATCCTGGAGATCAGTCCCGTCGACCGCATCGCCGTCGTCGAGCCCGGAGTCGTCAACGCGGTCCTCTCCCGTGCCGTGGCCGAACACGGCCTCTCCTACCCGCCCGACCCCTCCAGCTGGAGATGTGCACCATCGGCGGCAACATCGGCACCGCCTCCGGTGGTCTGTGCTGCGTGAAGTACGGCGTCACCGCCGAGTACGTCCTCGGCCTGGACGTCGTCCTCGCCGACGGCCGCCTGATGTCCACCGGCCGCCGCACCGCCAAGGGCGTCGCCGGGTACGACCTCACCCGCCTGTTCGTCGGCTCCGAGGGCTCCCTCGGCGTCGTCGTGCGGGCAACCCTCGCGCTGAAGCCGCAGCCGCCGCAGCAACTGGTCCTGGCCGCCGAGTTCGCCTCCGCTGCCGCCGCCTGCGACGCCGTCTGCCGGATCATGGCCGGCGGCCACGTCCCCTCCCTCCTCGAGCTGATGGACCGTACGACGGTCAGGGCGGTCAACGAGCTGACCCGGATGGGCCTGCCGGAGACCACCGAGGCCCTCCTCCTCGCCGCCTTCGACACCCCGGACCCGGCCGCCGACCTCGCCGCCGTCGGCGCGCTGTGCGAGGCCGCCGGCGCCACCCAGGTCGTGCCGGCCGAGGACGCCGCCGAATCCGAACTCCTCCTCCAGGCCCGGCGGTCCTCGCTGGTGGCCCTGGAGGCGGTCAAGGGCACGACGATGATCGACGACGTGTGCGTGCCCCGCTCCCGGCTCGGCGACATGCTGGAGGGCGTCGAGCGCATCGCCCAGAAGTACCGGCTCACCATCGGGGTCTGCGCGCACGCGGGCGACGGCAACACCCACCCCACCGTCTGCTTCGACGCGGCCGATCCCGACGAGGCGCGGCGCGCCCGCGAGTCCTTCGACGAGATCATGGCGCTCGGCCTGGAACTGGGCGGCACCATCACCGGCGAGCACGGCGTGGGCGTGCTGAAGAAGGAGTGGCTGGCACGCGAGCTGGGCCCCGTCGGCGTGGAGATGCAGCGGCGGATCAAGCAGGTCTTCGACCCGCTGGGCATCCTCAACCCCGGCAAGCTGTTCTGAGCCGCGCGCGGTCATTCACCGTCCTTCGACTCGTCGGACGGCCAGGGGTCGCTCAGCCACGGGTCGTCGGCCGGGAGGGGGGCGAGCAGCTCGGTCAGTGCCTCGTCGAGTTCGAGCTGCTCACCCTCGGTCCCCGGGGGCACCACCCGGAGCGTCCGCTCCAGCCAGGCCGACACCTGGGCCGCGGGCGCCTCCAGCAGGGCGTCACCGTCGGGTGAACTCAGCGCCATCAGGACGACGCCGCGCCCGCCCACCTTCGTCGGCCACACCCGTACGTCCCCGTGCCCGCACGGCCGGAACACGCCCTCCACGAGGAGTTCGCGGGCGAACGTCCAGTGGACGGGGTACTCCGAGTTGATGTGGAAGCTGACGTGGACGGCGAAGGGGTCGTCGCTGCGGTAGCCCAGCCGCGCCGGGACCGGGACGCTGCGCTCCGGCGACACGATCATGTGGAACTCCAGCTCCCGTTCCACCACGGTGTGATGCATGTCCGTTCTCCTCTCGGTACTGATTCCGTACGCAGGGGAGAGCGGGATGCGCGCCGAGCGTTACGCGGGTTCGGGAACCTTTTTCCGCGGGCCGTCCCCGCGGCCGTCCGCACGTGTGAAGGGCGTGCACGCCGTTGCCCGGAAAGGAGTGGGAACGGCGGGACTGGCGGTGGCGGTTGCGCTCGTCTGATAGATGTGGAGGCCCCCATCCCACCCCCGAGCAGATACGGGACGACGGACATGAGCGCCCCAACCCCGGCACCCGGCGACGACAGGCCCCGCGAGGGGTACTACCCGGACCCCTCCATCCCTGGATACGTCCGGTACTGGAACGGTGCCTCCTGGGTGCCCGGCACCAGCCGGCCGGCGCCGTCCGACGGCGCGCCGCTCGCCCCTCCGGGGGCATCCCCGGCCCCCGCCCCGGCCCCCGTCGAGGAGACCGGCCCGCACTTCTTCGACGAGGACCCGCGGCAGTACGGCGGCGACCCGGAGCCGGCCTCCGCGTGGGGCGCCGACCGCTCCCGCCAGTCCGGGTTCGGCGGCGAGCAGGACCGCCGTGTCTCCTGGGGCGGTCCGCCGACCCCGGACCCGCGCACGGCCCCGCCGGAAGCCGCGCCCGACGCCACCTTCATGTCCCGCCGCCCGACCACGGGCCCGGCGCCCGCGGACGAGGGCACGATGACCTTCCGTCCGCCGTCCCCCCGCACCCCGGAGCAGCAGGGCTACGGCCCGCAGGGGCCGGTGGGCGTGGGCGGCGCGGGTGGCTCCGCCGAGGGGGCCGGTTCCGCCGGGCCGGGCGTGGGCGCCTTCGGCCCCGCCGCTCCGATGCCCGAGGGGCAGTCACCGGCGGGGTTCGTCGCGGGCAAGGCCGCCTCCGACCGTGCCGCGGAGGCTCGGACGCCCATGCCGGCCCAGGGAACCCCCGGCGGCCCGCAGGCGATGTCCGCGCAGGGCGCCTCCGCCCCGCAAGTCCCCCAAGCCCCTCAAGTCCCTCAAGCCCTTCAGGTTCCTCAGGCCGTTGCCGGGCCGCAGTCCCCCCAGGCGGCCGCCCCCGCGCAGGCCGCCCAGGCCCAGACCGCCCACGCCCAGTCCGCTCCGAGCGCCTCCCCCCGACCCGCACCCGGCCTCCCCGAGCAGGCCGTGGGCCTCAGGCGGCCGGCGCGGCCGGGGCGGCCGGTGGCGGCGCGCCCATGGCTCCCGGCCCCGGTGGCGGGCAGCACTCCTGGGCGCAGCAGGTGCACCAGCTCGCGGGCGCCGGGGACGATCAGCCCGTCGTGCCGTGGAAGCCGCCGGTGGACGACGTGTTCCAGGCCGCCGCCCGCCGCCAGTCGGAGGCGCGCCCCGCGGGTCTCGGCAGGCGCCTGGGCGCGCGGCTCGTCGACACGCTCGTCCTGGCGGCCGTCACCGGCGTGGCGGCGGTCCCGCTGGGCCTCAAGGCGGTCGAACACGTCAACGACAAGATCGACGCGGCCAAGCTCACCGGCGAGACGGTGACGGTCTGGCTGCTGGACGGCACCACGTCGGTGTACCTCGGTGTCGTGCTGGCCGTCCTGGTGCTCTTCGGCGTCGTCTACGAGGCGTTGCCGACCGCCAAGTGGGGCCGCACGCTGGGCAAGAAGCTGTTCGGTCTGGAGGTGCGCGACATCGAGGGCCACCAGCCCCCTTCGTTCGGCCACGCCCTGCGCCGTTGGCTCGTCTACAGCGTCCCGGGCCTCCTCGCCATCGGCCTCGTCGGCATCCTGTGGGGCCTGTTCGACAGGCCGTGGCGCCAGTGCTGGCACGACAAGGCGGCGCACACCTTCGTGGCGGGCTAGGTGTACTGATCACGAGCGTCGTCGACACCGGCCGGGCTTGATCACGGCCACCCCAAGGCCCGGCTGTCCGTGCACGGCAGGCGGCTGCTCGTCGAGCGTGTCCGCTGCCGCCGCCCCGTCGCGCACGTCGCCGCCGAGATGGGCACCTCACGAGCCACAGCCCGCAGGTGGATCCGCCGCCGGCGGTCCGAGGGCGAGGCCGGACTCCCCGGAGGGGGCACCCCCAGCCGCGTTGTCGAACCCGTCCCGAGACACCCGGTACCGGGACCACCCTCCGCCCTGCGATCCCACGCACCGGACGCGGCCCGGCCTTCCCTTGCGGCAGACGACGCTACTTTCGAACCCGCCCTGGTCGGGCCGGCCGCTGCCCCTCCGCCGACCGTCCCAGGGATCTCGTACCCCGGACGGCCGCTCGCCGGATGCGGGGACGGGCGGTTCGCGGTCGACTCGGGCCATGACGACCGAACCGCCCCCCGGTTCCGGCGGCGAGCCGCCGGAGGACGACCCGTTCAGGAAGCAGCCCCCTCAGCAGCCGCCGCACGGTCAGGGGCAGGGCCCACAGGGTTCGCCGTACGACAGCCCGTACGGCGGTGCGGGCGGGCAGCCGCCGCCGTACGGTGGCGCGGGCGGGCAGCCACCGCCGTACGGAGGTGCGGGCGGGGGCGGGCCCTACGGCGGTGACCCCTACGGGGGTTATCCCGCCGACCCGCTCTCCGGGATGCCTCCGCTCGCCGACAGCGGCAGGCGCACCCTGGCGCGGATCATCGACATGGTCCTGGTGACCCTCGTCGTGTGGCTGCTCACGTGGGGCTTCGGGGTGAACGAGTACGACGTGGACGGCGACGGCGTCGAGGTCGGCAAGTCCCTCGCACAGTCCGTCGTGGCCGCCGTGCTGTACATCGCCTACGACACCTTCATGACCGCCAAGTCCGGTCGGACGCTGGGCAAGAAGTGGCTGGGCCTGCGGGTGGCCAACCTCGACAACGGCTCCACGCCCTCCACGCAGACCTCGCTGGTGCGCGCCCTCGTGCTGTGGGTGCCGTTCGCGTTCTGCTGTGCCTGTGTGTGGACGGCGATCTGCGGCGGCTGGAGCTTCTTCGACAAGCCCTACAAGCAGGGTCTGCACGACAAGGCAGCCAAGACGGTCGTGGTGAGCACCGGCTGACGCTGTGCCAGTACGGCGAACGGGCCCGCTCCGGCACGGCCGCGGGCCCGTTCGTCATGGCGTTCAGGGTGTCGACGGCTCCCGGACCGGCTCGGGTGCCGCGGCGACCGAGGCGGGTACGGGCTCGTGCACGGTGGAGCGTGCCACGGTGACGGTGACCTGGCGCCGGGGCGCCGGGAGCGTCATGGCGACGAGTACGCCGAGGGCGAGCGCGGTGATGGCGATGACCGCGACGAGTGAGCCCGAACTCGTCTGTGACAGCAGCAGCATGACGAGCGTCGAGAGGATGACGGTGCAGGAACCGTACGTGAGCTGTGCGACGGTCGGACGAGGCATGGCAATCGTGTCCTCGGGAGCGGGGGCGGTCTCGACTCTAATCGGCTGCATGCCCGACTGGAACGAGCAGTAAGCGTGAGCTGACACACGGTGCCGGTGCACAGGGGGCGCACGGAGTCATGGCGTCCACTCGGTGGACGGGACCGCGCGCCCGTCACGTAACAGTCACGTGTCCGCAATGCGAACGGGCGCTCCCAATAATGCGTTGATCTGTTCAAGTCAAGGTCTGTCTTTTCTGGTGAAGCAGTAGTCAAATGACGGCACTTGACTACACGCGTATAACCTCGCGCGGACATCCCTTGACATGGATCCCCCTTCCGCGCGTCCGGCACGCGTTAGGGGAGGCAATCAAGTGACCAGCAGATCCTGGACGTTCAGGGCGTCCGCCACGGTCGTCGCCCTCGCGGCGGCCTCGGCGACGTTCTCGGCGTTCGCCGTGGCACAGGCGGCCGACAGTGCGCCGTCCGAGACCACGGCGGTGGACCGGCACGACCCGCAGCCGGCCAAGGCCCGCGAACACGACTTCGACGGGCCGCTCAGCAAGACGCAGGAGGCGCAGCGCGAGGAAGCCCTCGAGCAGGTCCTGTCCGGCGAGGCCACGGTCAGGAACCGCGACGGCTCCAAGGTCGTCCGGCTCGACAGCCGTGGGGGTGAGAGCAAGTACGTCGAACTCGGCCGCGAGAAGACCGACAAGATCTTCACGATCCTCGTCGAGTTCGGCGACCAGATCGACAGCCGCTACGGCGGCACCCCCGGCCCGCTGCACAACCAGATAGCCGCGCCGGACCGCACCAAGGACAACAGCACGGCCTGGCAGGCGGACTACAACCAGGCGCACTTCCAGGACCTGTACTTCGGCACCGGCACGGGCACCGAGTCGCTGAAGAAGTACTACGAGAAGCAGTCCTCGGGCCGCTACTCGGTCGACGGCGAAGTGACCGACTGGGTCAAGGTCCCCTACAACGAAGCCCGTTACGGCTCCAACGACGCCGCCACCGGCGCCTGGTACGCCGTGCAGGACGGCGTCAACGCCTGGGTCGCCGAGCGCGAGGCCGCCGGTGACACCGCCGCCGAGATCAAGGCGGAGCTGGCCGAGTTCGACCAGTGGGACCGCTACGACTTCGACGCCGACGGCGACTTCAACGAGTCCGACGGCTACATCGACCACTTCCAGATCGTGCACGCCGGCGAGGACGAGTCCGCGGGCGGCGGCGCGCAGGGCGCGGACGCCATCTGGGCGCACCGCTGGTACGCCTTCGGCACCGACGCCGGTTCCACCGGCCCGGACACCAACAAGCTCGGCGGCGCCCAGATCGGCGACACCGGCATCTGGGTCGGCGACTACACCATCCAGCCGGAGAACGGCGGCCTGGGCGTCTTCGCCCACGAGTACGGCCACGACCTCGGCCTGCCCGACGAGTACGACACGGCGGGCGGCGAGAACTCCACCGGCTTCTGGACGCTGATGTCCTCCGGTTCCTGGCTCGGCACCGGCAAGGACTCCATCGGTGACCTGCCCGGCGACATGAACGCCTGGGACAAGCTCCAGCTCGGCTGGCTGGACTACGAGGTCGCCAAGGCGGGCGTGAAGTCCAAGCACAAGCTGGGTCTGGCCGAGTACAACACCGCCAACCCGCAGGCCCTCATCGTCACGCTGCCGGACAAGACGGTCACCACCGACGTCGTCGCGCCGGCCCAGGGCGCCACGCAGTGGTGGAGCGGCAGCGGCGACGACCTGCGCAACACCCTGACCCGCTCGGTCGACCTGACCGGCAGGTCGACGGCGGCGCTGTCGCTGGACGGCTGGTGGGACATCGAGGCCGACTACGACTACCTCTACACCGAGGTGTCCACGGACGGCTCCAACTGGACGCCGATCGACGGCAGGCTGGCCGACGGCTCCGCGATCCCGCGCGACGGCAGCGGCAAGCCGGCCCTCACCGGCACGGTCGAGGCCTACCAGAAGCTGACGTACTCGCTCGACGCCTACGCGGGCCAGAAGGTCGACGTCCGCTTCCGCTACGCCACCGACGGCGGCGTGGCCCAGAAGGGCTTCGCGGCCGACCAGATCACCGTGACCGCGGACGGCGCGGCCCTGTTCTCCGACAACGCGGAGAGCGCGGACGCCGCGTGGACGGCCAGCGGATTCACCCGCATCGGTGCGGCCATCACGGACGACTACGCCCAGTACTACATCGCCGAGAACCGTCAGTACGTCTCGTACGACAAGGTCCTCAAGGTCGGCCCGTACAACTACGGCTTCTCGACGACCCGTCCGGACTGGGTGGAGCACTACCCGTACCAGAACGGCCTGTTGATCTGGAAGTGGGACACCTCCCAGGCCGACGACAACACCAGCCAGCACCCGGGTGAGGGCCTGATCCTGCCGGTCGACGCGCACCCGGCCCCGCTGAAGTGGTCCGACGGCAGCCTGATGCGCAACCGCATCCAGTCCTTCGACTCCACCTTCAGCTGGTACCCGACCGACGCGATCACGCTGCACAAGGCCGACGTCGCCACGAAGATCAAGGCCCGTCCGGGCGTCCCGGTCTTCGACGACAGCCTGTCGTCCTACTACGACGCGTCGAACCCGCTGGCCGGCGTCAAGATCACTGACACCAACACCTCGATCAAGATCGTCAATGAGCCCCTGAGCGGCTCGACGGTCACCGTGAAGGTGGGACCGTCGGCTAAGTAGCCAACGTTTCCGCAGGTCAGGTGCGTATCGGCGGCAACCCTCTGGCGTGGTGCCGCCGATCGTGTTTAGGTGCCTCCTGTGTCCTTCTTATTGACAGACCCAGGGACGACCACGTCGACGCCGACACGCACGGGGGTGTGACCGCATGGCCGCAGGAGGTTTCTGCACGTTGCCGAACGGCTCGGTGGTGGTGGCGCTGAACCTGCCCAGCCCCGCCGCCGACGGTGCCGCAGCCGTACGCGTCCTGGTCGTCGCCCAGAACCGCGCCCGAGCCCTGACCAGGCTCCGCAATCTGGGCCTGCGCGCCGTCTACCTGCGGGGCAACGCCGCCCCGCCCAGCCCGGACGAGATCACCGCGGTCCTGCACCATCCCGACGGCCTCATATGGCGAACGGCCCCCGACAACGCTGTCACCACGCTCGTCGGCGTCCCGGAACTGTGGCGCCCGATCCGCGCGCTGCTCCGCCGCCCGGCGGCCTCGGGGACGTAGCCGGCAACCGGCCCGCAGCCAAGAACGCCCGAATGGGTTACTGCACGACCGGCTTCCCCGACAGTTCCACGCCCGCCCCGCGCAGCTCCTCGAGCGCCCGCTCGGTGGTCTCCGGGGCGACCCCGGCGGTCAGGTCGAGCAGGACCTGGGTGCGGAAGCCCTCGCGGGCCGAGTCCAGCGCCGTGGCCCGCACGCAGTGGTCGGTGGCGATGCCCACCACGTCCACCTCGTCGATCCCGCGGGCGCGCAGCCAGTCGCCCAGCTTGACGCCGTTCTCGTCGGCGCCCTCGAAGCCGCTGTACGCGGCGGCGTAGGCGCCCTTGTCGAAGACGGCGTCGACGGCGCCGGATGCCACCGCCGGGGCGAAGTTCGGGTGGAAGCCGACGCCCTCGGTGCCGGCCACGCAGTGCGCGGGCCAGGAGTGCGCGTAGTCGGGGTTGTCGGCGAAGTGGCCGCCGGGGGCGATGTGGCGGTCACGGGTGGCCACCACATGACGGTATCCGGCGGGGGCCTGCCCGATCAGCTCGGTGATCGCGGCGGCCACATCGGCGCCCCCGGACACCGCGAGGCTGCCCCCCTCGCAGAAGTCGTTCTGCACGTCTACGACGATCAAGGCGCGGCGCATGGTGGGTGTCCTTCGACTGTGGGTGAAGTAATCGAGCCTGGAGACTTCGGCGGTGGTAAGGGAGGGGGCGTCGCCGCCCCACCCCCGACATTGCGCTCTAGCTACCCGAGCGGCCCTGGACGTACTCCGTCGGAAGCACGGGTTCCCCTCGGGAGAGCTGCGTGGCGGACAGCGGCAGCCCGGCGCGGGCGGCCCTGTGCCGGTCGCGGACCACGTCCAGCGGTTCGCGGGCGACGACCTCCCCGCTCTTGATCAGCTCGACCAGCAGCTGGTGGTCGGCCAGGTCGGCCGGGACCTGGCCGGTGCCGACGACCTCCGCCTCGGCGATCCCGTCCGCGTCCGGCCGGCGCGCGGCCCACTTGCGGCCGCCGACCGACGTCTTGCCGCCGGACGACTTCTTCGCCACCGGCACCAGCGGCGCCTTCGGGTCGTCGGACCCGGCGCGGGCGACCAGCTTGTAGACCATGGAGGCCGTCGGATGCCCGGAGCCGGTCACCAGCTGGGTGCCGACGCCGTACGCGTCCACGGGCGCGGCGGCCAGTGAGGCGATCGCGTACTCGTCGAGGTCCGAGGTCACGATGATCCGGGTGTCCCTCGCGCCCAGTTCGTCCAACTGCTGGCGCACCCGGTGCGCGACGAGCAGCAGGTCGCCGGAGTCGATGCGGACCGCGCCCAGCTCGGGCCCGGCGACCTCCACGGCGGTACGGACGGCCTCGGTGACGTCGTAGGTGTCCACGAGGAGGGTGGTGCCACGGCCCAGCGACTCCACCTGGGCGCGGAAGGCGTCGCGCTCGCTGTCGTGCAGGAGGGTGAAGGCGTGCGCGCTGGTGCCCACCGTGGGGATGCCGTAGCGGAAGCCGGCCGCCAGGTCGGAGGTGGTGGCGAAGCCGCCGACGTACGCGGCGCGGGACGCGGCCACCGCGGCCAGTTCGTGGGTGCGGCGGGCGCCCATCTCGATGAGCGGGCGCTGCCCGGCCGCCGAGGACATGCGGGAGGCGGCGGCCGCGATCGCCGAGTCGTGGTTGAGGATGGACAGGATCACGGTCTCCAGCAGCACGCACTCGGCGAAGGAGCCCTCCACCCGCATGATCGGCGAGCCGGGGAAGTACACCTCGCCCTCCGGGTAGCCCCAGACGTCACCCGAGAAGCGGTAGGAGGCGAGCCATTCCAGGGTCGCCTCGTCGACGATCTCCCGCTCCCGCAGGAAGCCGAGGACGCCCGCGTCGAATCGGAAGTTCTCGACCGCGTCCAGGACGCGTCCGGTGCCGGCCACCACGCCGTAGCGCCGGCCTTCCGGCAGTCGCCGGGTGAAGACCTCGAAGACGCTGCGCCGCTCGGCGGTGCCCGCTCTCAGCGCGGCCTGCAACATCGTCAGCTCGTACTGGTCCGTGAAGAGCGCCGTCGAGGGAACATCCACCGGCAGCCCGAGATCCGCTGTGTTCATGGCAGGGATCGTACTCCCTTTTCGTCGGTGTGACGATTTCCCGGGTGCATGGCAGCATGGGCAGTGTGACGTCACCCGCTCCCCTTGAGATCGAACGCACCGAGTCGGCGGAGGAGGTCTTCGCCGTACCCGAGCCGGACGTCCCCTGGGTCACGATCGTCCACAACGACCCGGTCAACCTCATGAGCTATGTGACGTACGTCTTCCAGTCGTACTTCGGCTACTCCAAGGACAAGGCCACCAAGCTCATGCTCGACGTCCACCACAAGGGCCGGGCGGTCGTCTCCAGCGGTACCCGCGAGGAGATGGAACGCGACGTGCAGGCGATGCACGGTTACGGACTGTGGGCCACCCTCCAGCAGGATCGGAAGTAGTCACCTCACCGATGCCAGGACACTTCGAACCGATCCCCGGCGGCGGCGCGGCCGTCGCCCTCGACGACGTCGAGATCTCCATCATCCGGTCGCTGGCCGTGCAGCTCCTGGAGCTGATCGGCCCCGGCCCCGCCGAGGACGCCTCCGCCGACCCGCTCGCCGAGCTGTTCGCCGAGGGCCCGAGCGAGCCGCCCTCCGACCCGGTCCTCAAGCGCCTCTTCCCCGACGCCTACACCGACCCCGAGGCCACCCCCGGCCCCCGGGAGGCCGAGGAGCGGCGCGCACACTCCGCCGAGTTCCGCCGCTTCACCGAGAACGACCTCAGGGCGGGCAAGCGCGAGAACGCCCTCGCGGTCGTGCGCTCCCTGGACGCGCTGGTCGCGGAGGGTGACAGCGTGGCGGTGCTCGAGCTGTCGCCGGAGGAGTCCCAGCAGTGGCTCCGCACGCTCAACGACCTGCGCCTGGCGATCGGCTCCCGGCTGGACATCACCGACGAGGACGACACCGACCTCCTCTACCGGCTGCCGGACGAGGACCCGCGCAAGCCGATGGTGATGGCGTACCTGTGGCTGGGCGGGCTCCAGGAGACGCTCGTGACCACCCTCATGGGCTGAGGATCCGCCGTTGTGACCTGATGTGTGACGGTTCCGTGTTCGCTCAGAGGACGCTCAAATCCGGATAACGATCACGTCACCGGTGCGGCCGACTGTGTCCCTTTTGTGCCCAGTTTGACCGTCTCTCCCTGTGCAATGCGCCACACGCCACCCGGGCGATCAGTATGGCGGCCGTGATAAATCTTCACGACCGCCCGGCGAACACCACCCGTATGTCCGCCGGGTGCGCCACCGAGCCGGCGGATCGCCGGCCAGGCACGACGCTCCATCAATCCGGGGGGATCGAGACCCGATCCGCGGCCGACGACGGCCCGGTTCGGCATGGAGAAAGGCGCACCACACATGACCTCCGCTCAGGTCGACACGGAAAAGGGCCCAGAGGAGTCGGAAGAGGGCTACGAGCGAGGACTCGGCAGCCGACAGGTCCAGATGATCGCGATCGGCGGCGCCATCGGCGTCGGCCTGTTCCTGGGAGCCGGGGCGAACATCGCCAAGGCCGGCCCCAGCCTCATCCTCATGTACGCCCTCGCGGGCGTGATCATCTTCTTCATCATGCGGGCACTCGGCGAGCTGCTCCTCTACCGCCCGGTCTCCGGTTCCTTCGCGGAGTACTCCCGCGAGTTCCTCGGCCCGTTCTTCGGCTACTTCACCGGCTGGACGTACTGGCTGATGTGGGTCGTGACCGGCATGGCCGAACTGACGGCCGCCGCGATCTACGTCAACTACTGGTTCCCCTCCGTCCCCCAGTGGGTGACGGCGCTGGTCTTCCTGGTGATCCTCTTCGGGGTCAACCTGATCTCCGTGAAGCTCTTCGGTGAGCTGGAGTTCTGGTTCTCCATGGTCAAGGTCACCGCGCTCATCGGCATGATCGTCATCGGCCTCGGCGTCCTCACCTTCGGCTTCAGCTCCGCCGGCGACACCGCCGCCGTCTCCAACCTGTGGGCCTTCGACGGCTTCTTCCCCAAGGGCGTCGGCTCCTCCCTCATGACCCTCCAGGGCGTCATGTTCGCCTACCTCGCCGTCGAGCTGGTCGGCGTCACCGCCGGCGAGTCGGAGAACCCCGAGAAGACCCTCCCGAAGGCCATCAACACGCTTCCGTGGCGCATCGCGCTGTTCTACGTCGGCGCGCTCACCGTCATCCTCTGCGTCGTCAAGTGGACCGAGTTCGCGCCCGGCGTGAGCCCCTTCGTCGCCGCCTTCGCCAAGATCGGCATCCCGGCCGGCGCCGCCATCGTCAACTTCGTCGTGCTGACCGCGGCCCTGTCCTCCTGCAACTCCGGCATGTACTCCACCGGCCGCATGCTGCGGAACCTGGCCGACAGCGGCGAGGCCCCGGCCGCCTTCAGGAAGCTGTCCTCGACCAGGACGCCCGCCTTCGGCATCGCCGTCTCCGTCGCCTTCATGGGCATCGGCGTGATCCTCAACTACGTCGTCCCCGAGAAGGCCTTCGGCTACGTCGTGTCCGTCGCCACCGCGGCCGGCATCTGGACCTGGCTCATGATCCTCATCAGCCACGTCCTCTACCGCCGCGCCGTCGACGCGGGCCGCCTGCCCGCCTCGTCCTTCCCGGCACCGGGCGGCGCCAAGTGCAGCTACGTCGCCATCGCCTTCCTCCTCTTCGTCACCGGCCTCATCGCCTACGACGCCGACTCCCGCGTCTGCCTCTACGTGATGGCCGGCTGGGCCGCCGCCCTCGGCATCGGCTGGGCCGTACTGAAGACCCGCAACCCCCGGATCGCCGAGCGCCGCCCGGACCTGGACAAGGTGAGCTGACCCCCGAGGACGTCCAGCCGCAGGGAGCACTCGTGGCGCCCCCTGCGGCTGCCGCTCAGGACGTCCGGCATATGGGCCGCCCCGTACCGTTCCTCGGTACGGGGCGGCCCCTCTGCTTATCCTGACGACCATGCTCACCATCACCCAGGCCCTGTTCGACCAGATCGTCGCCCACGCGCGCGAGGACCACCCCGACGAGGCGTGCGGCGTGGTCGCCGGCCCCGCGGGCTCGGACCGACCCGAGCGGTTCATCCCCATGCTCAACGCCGCCCGCTCGCCCACGTTCTACGAGTTCGACTCGCAGGACCTGCTCAAGCTCTACCGCGAGATGGACGACCGCGACGAGGAGCCGGTGATCATCTACCACTCCCACACCGCCACCGAGGCCTACCCCTCCCGCACCGACCTCTCCTACGCCAACGAGCCCGGCGCCCACTACGTCCTCGTCTCCACCGCCGACTCCGACGACGCGGGCCCCTTCCAGTTCCGCTCCTACCGGATCGTGGACGGCAAGGTCACGGAGGAGGAGATCAAGGTCGTCGAGGCGTACTGAGCGCCGCGAGGTTCGGCGCGTGGGGAAATGGCGGCTCGTCCGTCCGCCCGGCCCGCCCGAAGAAGGCGCTCCGCCTCGCGGTCTCACTCCCTGGCCCGATTTCGTCCATCATGTGGGATCACACTCCAGGGCCCGGACCGGGAATCGATACGATGAGCCCATGGTTTCCCACGACGTGAGCGAGAAGACGCCGGGCGCACTGCTCGTGGCGCGGCTGCACGTCGACCTGTGCAGGCTCGCCAGCGCCATCTGTTGACGCCCGGCCCTGCCGCCGTACGGCCGTGCGCCGCGGCGCCCTCACACGCATGTACCTGCGCTGCCCACACCTTCCGACAGGAGCCCTGAGCCATGGCCATCGAGGTCCGCATCCCCACCATCCTGCGCCAGTACACCGACGGCAAGAAGGCGGTGGAGGGCAGCGGTGACACCCTTGCCGACCTGTTCACCGACCTCGAGACCCGGCACACGGGCATCCAGGCACGCATCGTGGAGAAGGGCCAGCTGCGCCGCTTCATCAACGTGTACCTGAACGACGAGGACGTCCGCTTCGTCGAGGGCATCGACACCAAGCTGACCGACGGCGACACCGTGACGATCCTGCCGGCCGTGGCCGGCGGCATGGCCTGAGCGACCCGATGCGCTACGACTCCCCCCTCGCCGCGGTGGGCAACACCCCTCTGGTGCGCCTGCCGCGGCTCTCGCCGTCCGCCGACGTCCGCATCTGGGCCAAGCTGGAGGACCGCAACCCCACCGGCTCGGTCAAGGACCGCCCCGCCCTGCACATGATCGAGCAGGCCGAGAAGGACGGCCGGCTCACCCCCGGCTGCACCATCCTCGAACCCACCAGCGGCAACACCGGCATCTCCCTCGCCATGGCGGCCAAGCTCAAGGGCTACCGCATGGTCTGCGTCATGCCGGAGAACACCTCCCAGGAACGCCGCGAGCTGCTCGCCATGTGGGGCGCCGAGATCATCCCCAGCCCCGCCGCGGGCGGCTCCAACACCGCCGTACGCGTCGCCAAGGAGCTGTCGGCCGAGCACCCCGACTGGGTGATGCTCTACCAGTACGGCAACCCCGACAACGCCGGCGCGCACTACGCCACCACCGGCCCGGAGATCCTCGCCGACCTCCCGTCCGTCACCCACTTCGTCGCCGGACTCGGCACCACCGGCACCCTCATGGGCGTCGGCCGCTTCCTGCGCGAACACAAGCCCGACGTCAAGATCGTCGCCGCCGAACCGCGCTACGACGACCTGGTCTACGGCCTGCGCAACCTCGACGAGGGCTTCGTCCCCGAGCTGTACGACGCCTCCGTCCTCACCACCCGCTTCTCCGTCGGCTCCGCCGACGCCGTCACCCGCACCCGCGAGCTGCTCCAGCAGGAGGGCATCTTCGCGGGCGTCTCCACGGGCGCCGCCCTGCACGCCGCGATCGGCGTCGGCAGGAAGGCACTCACCGCGGGCGAGAGCGCCGACATCGTGTTCGTCGTCGCCGACGGCGGCTGGAAGTACCTCTCCACCGGCGTCTACACGGCCGCCACCACCGAAGAGGCCATCGAAACCCTCCAGGGCCAGCTCTGGGCGTGACCGAGGGCCGGCTCTGGGCGTGACCGAGGGCCGGCTCTGGGCGTGACCGAGGGCCGGCTCCGGGCGTGACCGGCCGGCCCGCGCGTCCCTACTTCGCCAGGTGACGGACCTGGTCCCACAGGACCGGGTCCACCACACCCACCCGCCGCCGGAAGTCGCCCAGCGCCACCTGGCGCAGCTCGTCCGTCTCCAGGAAACTCGCCCGTCCCCGCGTGTCCCCGACCGCGCCCGGCGGCAGCGCGATCACCCCGGCACGCTCGTCGTGGTACTTGCTGGTGATCTTCACGACGGTCACCCGGTTCCCGCGCACCGTCAGCACCAGACACGGCCGGTCCTTCGCACCCGGCCCGTCCTCGAACGGCACGTTCGCCCACCAGATCTCCGCCGGCCGGGGCCGCCCCGCACCCCGCCCACGCTCCGGCCCGCGCGCCGGGCGTCCCGGCGGCCGGGACCTGCGCCCCGCCGGACGCCGACCGCGTTTCCCGCCGTCGACGAGTGCCGCGACGAGCGCGAGCAGCACCACCGCCGCGAGAGCCAACCACCAGAACGTGTCCATACGCCCGACCGTACCGGGGCGCGTTCACCAGCGCGCGCCCTCCTGCACGCCCCCGCACCCCCGGTCCAGCCGAACCGGTGACAGCACAGGTGAGTTCCCCCACAACGGCCCCTGGTGGAGGAGCGACCGGAGGTTTCGCGCCTTACGCTCGACGAACCGCACGACCCCTGTCGCCCCCTTTTCACGACCGTCCGTTTTCCGATCTTCTCCGGTACTTCTCGGTTTCCCGCCAGCGGAGGTTTCTGCTCTATGAAGCTCACCGTCGTCGGCTGCTCAGGGTCGTTCCCGTCCGTGGAATCGGCCTGCTCGAGCTACCTCGTCGAGGCCGACGGCTTCCGGCTGCTTCTCGACATGGGCAACGGCGCCCTGGGCGAGCTGCAGCGCCATTGCGGTCTCTACGACCTCGACGCGATCTTCCTGAGTCATCTGCACGCCGACCACTGCATCGACATGTGCGCGTACTTCGTGGCCCGCTACTACCGCCACGACGGCGGCCGCTGCGCCCCCCTCCCGGTCTACGGCCCCGAGGGCACCGAACACCGCCTCACCACGGCCTACGCCGACACCCCCTCGGCCTCCTCCATGAGCGAGGTCTTCGACTTCCACACCGTCAAGCCCTCCACCTTCGACATCGGCCCGTTCACGGTCCACACGGAACGCGTGGCCCACCCGGTGGAGGCGTACGGCATCCGCGTCGAGCACGGCGGACGCTCGCTCACCTACTCCGGCGACACCGGAGTCAGCCCGGCCCTCGACGAACTCGCCCGCGACAGCGACCTGTTCCTGTGCGAGGCGGCGTTCACGTACGGCAAGGAAAGCATCCCCGACCTGCACCTCAACGGCCGTGAGGCGGGTGAGACGGCCGCCCGCGCGGGCGCCCGTCGCCTCGTCCTCACCCACATCCCCCCGTGGACCGACCCGCAGGTCAACCTCGCGGACGCCCGCGCGGCGTTCGACGGGCCGGTCGAAGTGGCGGCGCCGAGGGTGTCGTACGAGATCTGAGGTCCCGGCACACGACGAAGGCCCCCGGAGCGGTTCAGGGCTCCGGGGGCCTTCGTGTGCGTGCTTCGTGCGTCAGGTGGGGCTCACGCCTTCGTGAGGTCCTCGACCTCCTCCTCGGGCTCGCGGCCCGGGGTCGTGAGGTTGAACCGCACGATGGCGAAGCGGAAGACCACGTAGTAGATCACCGCGAACACCAGGCCGATCGGGATGATCAGCCATGGCTTGGTCGCCAGGTTCCAGTTGAGGAAGTAGTCGATCGCGCCGGCCGAGAAGCTGAACCCGTGGTGGACGCCGAGGCCCCAGGTGACGGCCATCGACACGGCCGTCAGCACCGCGTGGATCACGTACAGCAGCGGCGCGATGAACATGAACGAGAACTCGATCGGCTCGGTGATACCGGTGACGAACGAGGTCAGCGCGAGCGAGACCATCAAGCCGCCGACCGCCTTGCGACGCTCCGGGCGCGCGGTGTGCGTGATGGCGAGGGCGGCGGCGGGCAGCGCGAACATCATGATCGGGAAGAAGCCGGTCATGAACTGGCCCGCTGTGGGGTCACCGTGGAAGAAGCGCGGCAGGTCACCGTGCCAGACGGCCCCGGACGCGTCCTTGAAGGAGCCGATCTCCTGCCAGGCCACCGTGTTGACGAACTGGTGCATGCCCACCGGGAGCAGCGCGCGGTTGATCGCGCCGAAGATGCCCGCACCGGCCGCGCCGAGACCGGTCATCCACTCGCCGAAGTTGGTGATGACGTCACCGACCGGCTCCCACACCAGGCCGAAGAAGACGCCCACGGCGGTGCCGATGAAGGCCATCAGGATCGGGACGAGTCGGCGGCCGTTGAAGAAGCCCAGCCAGTCGGGGAGCTTCGTGCGGTGGAAGCGCTGCCAGGTGACCGCGGCTATCAGGCCCATGACGATGCCGCCGAGGACCTTGGGGTCGTTGTACGTGGCGGCTACGTCGGCGCCCTCGGTGATCTTCGCGTCGCTGATCGGGAACGCGGTCAGGACGTTCTTGTAGACGAGGAAGCCCACGAGCGCGGCGAGCGCGGTCGAGCCGTCGGCCTTCTTGGCGAAACCGATGGCGATGCCGACGCAGAACAGCAGCGGCAGGTTGGCGAAGACGGCGTCGCCGGCGGTGGCGAACACCTTGGCGACCTTGTCCCAGCCGAGGCCGTCCTTGCCGAACACGTCGTCCTGGCCGAGCCGGAGAAGGATGCCCGCGGCCGGCAGTACGGCGATGGGCAGCTGAAGGCTGCGGCCGACCTTCTGAAGGCCCTGGAACAGGCCTGATCCCCACTTCTTCGTGGGGGCCGCCGTTGGCGAGGTGGCGGTGCTCATACACTTCCTCCATCGGGTGGTGGTCTACACCACTCAGTGGTGTAGACCTGTTTCTAGCACGATGAAGGCGATATAAGTAACCCGTCAAAACTGCAACCGGAGCACTACGCACCGCACCCGCCCGAGTGCCCCGGCAGAGCATGACGAAGGGCCTCCGGACCAGTGGTCCGAAGGCCCAACACCCTTGCCCCATAAGGCCTTTCAGGCCTTCGTGATGTCCTCCTGCTCCTCCTCCGGCTCCCGCCCCGGCGTCTTCAGATCGAACCGCGTGATCGCGAAGCGGAAGATCACGTAGTACACGAGGGCGAAGCACAGGCCGATCGGAACGATCGCCCACGGTCTCGTCGCCAGATTCCAGTTGATGACGTAGTCGATGAGACCCGCCGAGAAGCTGAAACCGTCGTGCACCCCCAGCCCCCACGTCACCGCCATCGACACACCCGTCAGCACCGCGTGGATCGCGTACAGCACCGGCGCCACGAACAGGAACGAGTACTCGATCGGCTCGGTGATGCCCGTCACGAACGACGTCAGCGCCACCGACAGCATCAGGCCGCCGACCTCCTTACGACGGCCCGGCCGCGCACAGTGCGTGATCGCCAGCGCCGCCGCAGGCAGCGCGAACATCATGATCGGGAAGAACCCCGACGTGAACTGACCCGCGTCCGGGTCACCCGCCAGGAACATGTTGATGTCACCGTGCACCATCGTCCCGTCCGGCTTGGTGTACGAGCCGAACTGGAACCAGATGGGCACGTTCAGGAACTGATGCAGACCGATCACCAGCAACGCCCGGTTCGCCACCCCGAAGATGCCCGCACCCCAGGCGTCCAGGCCGTCCAGCCAGTCGCTGAAGCTCTCCAGCGCATCGCCGATCGGCGGCCACACCCACAGGCACAACGCCGCGAAGGCGATGGCCACGAACGCCATGATGATCGGCACCAGCCGGCGGCCGTTGAAGAAGCCCAGCCAGTCCACCAGCCTCGTACGGTGGAAACGCTGCCAGAAATAGGCCGCCAGCAGGCCGATCACGATCCCGCCGAAGACCCCCGGATTCTGGTACGTGAACGCCACCACCGTGCCGTCCTCGGTCCCCTGGCAGCCGATGCCCGGCACGGCCTTGAGCCCCTCGCCGCAGTCCTCCGGGAACTGCCGCAGCACGTTGTAGTAGACGAGGAAGCCCGCCACCGCCGCCAGCGCCGTCGAACCGTCGGACTTCTTGGCCATGCCGATGGCCACACCGACGCAGAACAGCAGCGGCAGACCCAGCTGACCGTCCAGCAGGGCGCCACCCGCGCCCACCATGACCTTCGAGACGTCCGTCCAGCCCAGCCCGTCGGCCCCGAACACATCGGGCTGCCCCAGCCTGTTCAGGATCCCCGCCGCCGGCAGCACCGCGATCGGCAACTGAAGACTGCGCCCCATCTTCTGCAAACCCTGGAACAGACCGTTCCAACGGGCCGCGCGGGCCCCACCGTGGTGTCAGCGCTCTCGGCACTCATGGTTTGGCGACCGCCTGTCAGGTGGTGTAGACCAGCTACGGACGATTTCGATGCTGTGACGTCATCCTTCGATACATCCGGCACGATCGCTCGCAAGGATGGGCCAACTGTGGGTTACTGCGACAAAGCGGTCCGGAGCAGCACGCAGCACGTCACATCAGGTCGTGACAGGTCACATCAGGGAACTCAGGGACCTCAGGGAGAAGGACATGGCCAGCAAGGCTGAGAAGATCGTCGCCGGGCTCGGCGGCATCGACAACATCGAAGAAGTCGAAGGCTGCATCACCCGCCTCCGCACCGAGGTCATCGACGCCGGCAAGGTCGACGAAGCCGCCCTGAAGGCCGCCGGAGCCCACGGCGTCGTCAAGATGGGCACCGCCATCCAGGTCGTCATCGGCACCGACGCCGACCCCATCGCCGCGGAGATCGAAGACATGATGTGAGCCCCACCGCTCACCCGAAAGGGCCCCACCGCACCCGCGGCAGGGGCCCCTTCCACGCCTGCCGCTAGGCTCGACGCCATGTCTCGCATCGACGGCCGCACCCCCGAACAGCTCCGCCCCGTCACCATCGAACGCGGCTGGAGCAAGCACGCCGAAGGCTCCGTCCTCGTCTCCTTCGGCGACACCAAGGTCTTCTGCACCGCCTCCGTCACCGAAGGCGTCCCCCGCTGGCGCAAGGGCAGCGGCGAAGGCTGGGTCACCGCCGAGTACTCCATGCTCCCCCGCGCCACCAACACCCGCGGCGACCGCGAATCCGTCCGCGGCAAGATCGGCGGCCGCACCCACGAGATCTCCCGCCTCATCGGCCGCTCCCTGCGCGCCGTCATCGACTACAAGGCCCTCGGCGAGAACACCATCGTCCTCGACTGCGACGTCCTCCAGGCCGACGGCGGCACCCGCACCGCCGCCATCACCGGCGCCTACGTCGCCCTCGCCGACGCCATCACCTGGGCCCAGGGCCGCAAACTGATCAAGGCCGGCCGCCAGCCCCTCACCGGCACCGTCTCCGCCGTCTCCGTCGGCATCGTCGGCGGCATCCCCCTCCTCGACCTCTGCTACGAGGAAGACGTCCGCGCGGAGACCGACATGAACGTCGTCTGCACCGGCGACGGCCGCTTCGTCGAGGTCCAGGGGACCGCCGAGGCCGAGCCGTTCGCCCGCGACGAACTCAACTCCCTGCTGGACCTGGCCGTCTCCGGCTGCACCGAATTGACCGTGCTCCAGCGCGCGGCACTTGATACCGTCCTGCAAAAGTAAAGAGAACGCCAAAGACGACGGACGCGCGGGCAACCCCGCCGTCGTCCCGGCGTCTTGCGCAGTACCACGGCCCGCGCACGGCCGCACACGACGGGGGCCTCCCGAGGGGCCTGCACAAGGGGAGGAACACCACCATGTCCAAGGCCGCGAGCCGTCACCGAGGCCGCCGTATCACGATCGCCGCCGCCACCGCGGCCGTCGCGCTCACCGTGGGACTCACCACCACCGGCTGCGACGCCGTGAACAAGGCACTCGACTGCGTCCAGACCGCCGACGCCATCGCCGACAGCGTCACCGACCTCCAGCAGGCCGTGGAGAACGCCGCCAACGACCCGACGCAGACCCAGGAGTCCCTCACCTCCATCGAGAAGAACCTCGACAAAATAGGTGACACGACGGACAACACCGACGTCAACAAGGCGGTCGACGACCTCCGCGCGGCCGTCACCAACGTCCGCACCGCCGTCGAGAACGGCGACAACACCCCCGACCTCAGCCCCGTCACCGACGCGGCCGGCGAACTGACCAAGGTCTGCACCCCGTAACACCGCGCGCGGGAGTCGGGATACTGGGCCCATGACCCGCCTGATCCTCGCCACCCGCAACGCCGGAAAGATCACCGAACTCAGGTCGATCCTCGCCGACGCAGGCCTGCCCCACGACCTCGTCGGCGCGGACGCCTACCCCGACGTCCCCGACGTCAGGGAAACCGGTGTCACCTTCGCCGAGAACGCCCTCCTCAAGGCCCACGCCCTCGCCCGGGCCACCGGCCACCCCGCCATCGCCGACGACTCCGGCCTCTGCGTCGACGTCCTGGGCGGCGCTCCCGGCATCTTCTCCGCCCGCTGGGCCGGCAGACACGGCGACGACCGGGCCAACCTGCAACTCCTCCTCGCCCAGCTCGGCGACATCGCCGACGAACACCGAGGCGCCCACTTCGCCTGCGCGGCGGCCCTCGCCCTCCCCGACGGCACGGAGCGCGTGGTCGAGGGCCAGATGAGGGGCGTGCTGCGCCACACCCCGGTCGGCACGAACGGCTTCGGCTATGATCCGCTCCTCCAGCCGGAGGGCGAGACCCGGACGTGCGCCGAGCTGACAGCGGCGGAGAAGAACGCGATCAGCCACCGGGGGAAGGCGTTCCGGGCGCTGGTGCCGGTGATTCGGGAGTTGTTGGGCTGAGCGACAGGAGAGGGGCCGCCCGGCTGGGCGGCCCCTCTGTTCGCGTGCGGCCGGTGGGACTCGAACCCACACGGGTGTGAACCCACTGGGACCTAAACCCAGCATGACTGCCAAATTCCATCACGGCCGCTCAAAACCGGTCATGACCCTCGACCGGCGGCACTCAGTCTACGGGGATCTCGGGTCGCCCGGCGAGTGTGTCCCCACCCTTCCGGCGGCACCACGGCTCCGTCGTGGAGTGGCAGTTGGGGCACATGTACCGGAGGTTCGTGGCCCGCGGCGACCTGGGTCGGCGCGGGCCGGGGGGAGGAGGGGATCAGATGCCCAGGTCCTTGATGATCTTGGCTACGTGGCCGGTGGCCCGGACGTTGTAGAGGGCGTGTTCCACCTTGCCCTGTTCGTCGATGACGATCGTGGAGCGGATGACGCCCATGTACGTCTTGCCGTAGTTCTTCTTCTCGCCGAAGGCGCCGTAGGCGTCGAGGGCCTTCTTGTCGGGGTCGGCGAGGAGGGTGACCTTGAGGGATTCCTTCTCGCGGAACTTGCCGAGCTTCTCGGGGGTGTCGGGGGAGATGCCGATGACGTCGTACCCGGCGCCGGCGAGGAGGTCGAGGTTGTCGGTGAAGTCGCAGGCCTGCTTCGTGCAGCCGGGGGTCAGGGCGGCCGGGTAGAAGTAGACGATGACCTTGCGGCCCTTGTGGTCCGACAGGGACACCTCGTGGCCGTCGGCGTCGGGGAGGGTGAAGGCGGGGGCCACGTCCCCGGGCTGGAGTCGCTCGCTCATCGGACCAGCGTAACGGGGGGTCCTGACAGTGCGGGCGGGTGGGGAACTGACAGACTGTCCAGCACACGTAGGAAACGTCGGCTCACTTCGGAGGCCCCACCGTGGCGGACACGTCGGACACCAGAACCCCGGCGCAGATCGAGGCGGACATCAGGCGCCGCCGAGAGACGCTGGCTGAGACGCTCGACGAGATCGGGGTGCGGGTGCACCCCAAGACGATCGTCGGCGATGCCAAGGCGAAGGTCGCGGCCAACGTCGATCACACGCTCGGGAGGGCCTATGTGCAGGTCAACCGGGTGGTGAGCGATGTGAAGGCGCAGTTCGTGGACGAGGAGGGCGCGCCGCGCCTGGAGCGGGTGGTGCCGGTGGCCCTCGTGGTGGTGGGGGTCGTGGGGCTGCTGGCGTTCGGTACGCGGCGTCGCAAGGGCTGACCCGGAGGCGTTCCGGCCGGGCGGAGGCAGGTAGGTTCGTCGGTGTGAGCGGTAAGAGAAGCGAGCACAGCAGTCACGACGACAAGCTGCCCATCCGGATGCTGCACGACCGGGTCCTGGTGCGTCAGGACGCGAGTGAGGGTGAGCGGCGTTCCGGTGGCGGGATCCTGATCCCGGCGACGGCGGCCGTGGGCCGTCGGCTGGCGTGGGCGGAGGTCGTGGCGGTGGGCCAGAACGTGCGGACCGTGGAGCCGGGTGACCGGGTGTTGTTCGACCCGGAGGACCGGGCCGAGGTGGAGGTGCGGGGGATCGCGTACGTGCTGATGCGTGAGCGTGATCTGCACGCGGTGGCCGCGGACCGGTTCGAGGGGTCGGAGGACTCGACGGGCCTGTACCTCTGATGCGTTCGCCGATTCACCTCTGATCCATAGGTGGAGAAGGGCTGGTGACCATGGTCACCAGCCCTTCTCCCGCTTTTTTGCTAGTTTGGAGGGAGCCCGACGAGACGCGCCGTACCGGGATGTGTGCAGGCAAAGACGACGCACCGTTCTGTCGAGGGTTCGTGTCTCGGAGGTGCTGTCATGGCCTGGGTTCTGTTGATCGTCGCCGGTCTGCTCGAGGTGGGCTGGTCGATCGGGATGAAGTACACCGACGGGTTCACGCGTCCGGTGCCCAGCCTTTTCACCGGGGCGGGGATCGTCGCGAGCATGCTGTTGCTGTCGTATGCCGCGCGTTCGCTGCCGATCGGGACCGCTTACGGCGTGTGGGTCGGGATCGGCGCCGCGGGGGCGGCGGTGTTCGGCATGGTGGTGCTGGGGGAGCCGGCGACCGCCGCCCGGATCTTCTTCGTGTGTCTGCTGCTGGTCGCCGTGGTGGGGCTGAAGGCGACCTCGGGGCACTGAGCCTGCCCTGCGACGACCGGACCTGCTCTGCGACGACCGGGACCGGTCCTGCGACGACCGGGCCTGCTCTGCGACAACCGGGACCTGCCCTGGACGGTCAGGTCTGTCCTCGACGCCCAGGACCGTCCTGGACGGTCACTCGTCGATCGGCCTTCGGGTCGTGAGCTGGGGGAAGGTGCCGCCGGGTGTGCCGGTGATGCCGCCGTCGGAGGTCTCGCCGGTGGTTCCGCCGTCGGAGGTGTCCCCGGTGGTGCCTCCGTCGGTGGTGCCGCCCGTGGTGGGGGTGCCGCCGGTGGAGGTCTCTCCGGTGGTGCCGCCGGTGGTCGTTCCGCCGGTGGTCGGGGTGCCGCCGGTCGTCGCGTCGCCGGTGGTGCCGCCGTCGGTCCGGCCCTGGTTCGTCCCGGGGGACTGGGTGTCCTGGCCGCCGGTGGTGTCGCCCTCGTCGTTCTCCTCGGTCGGCTCGTTCCGTGAGGGTTCGGAGGACGGGTACGCGGTTTCCTCGGAGCCTTCCTGGATCTGGAGGGTGAAGTCGGTGACGGGGGTGCCCTTGAGGGCGTCCTTGGTGAACTGGGCCCAGATCTGGGCGGGCGCGCCGCCGCCGTTGATGCGGGGCAGGCCCATCGCGCCGTAGAGCGACTTGTGCGCGGCGGTGACCGGGTCCTGGCCCATCACCGCGACGACGGTGGCGAGGTCGGGGGTGTAGCCGGCGAACCAGGCGGCGGTGTCCTCTTCGGCGGTGCCGGTCTTGCCCGCGGCGGGGCGTCCGGCGGCGAGTGCCGCCGTGGCGGTGCCGTTCTGGACGACGCTGCGGAGCACGGAGGTGGTGGTGTCGGCGGCTTCGCGGCTGACGACCTGGGAGGTCTTGCGCTCGGGGAGGTCGAAGACGTCGGTGCCGTTCTTGGTGACCTTGTCGATCATGGTGTAGGTGCCGTGCCGGCCGTGGTTGGCGAGGGTGGCGTAGGCCTCGGCCATGTCGAGGACGCTGGCGGTGGCCGTGCCGAGGGCGATCGACGGGTAGGGCTCGAGGTCGGGGGTGTTGCCGGGCAGACCCAGTTCGATCGCGGTCTGCTTGACCTTCTCGGGGCCCACGTCGACGGCCATCTGCGCGTACACGGCGTTCACGGACTTGTCGGTGGCGCTGCGGACGCTGATGTCGCCGTAGTTGACGTTGTCCTCGTTCTCGGGGGCGTAGCTGCCGCCGCTCCAGCCTTGTACGGGGCGTTGGTCGGTGCCGTCGTAGATGGTGTTGGGGGTGATGCGGCGGCGGTCCTGGGTCTCGGAGTCGTTCTCGACGGCCGAGGTGAAGACGAAGGGCTTGAAGGTGGAGCCGACCTGGAAGTCCCGGCGGGTGGCGTTGTTCGTGTACTGCTTGACGTAGTCGATGCCGCCGTACAGGGCGAGGACGTTGCCGGTCTTGGGCTCGACGGCGGCGCGCCGGCGCGGACGTAGGTGTCGGCCTTGCGGTCCTTCGGGTCGAGCTTGTCCATCAGCTTGTCGTCGACGGCTTCGACGAAGGCGTCCTGCTTCTTCTTGTCCAGGGTGGTGGTGATGCGGTAGCCGCCCGCTTCGAGTTCGCCGGCGGTGGCGATCTTGTTGGTGCGGAGGTAGTCCTTGATGGCGTTGACGAGGTAGCCGCGCTGGCCGGACATGCCGGTGTCGGCGCCGGAGGTCTCCTTGGGGGCGGGGAACTCCAGTCCCGTGCGGTCGGCCTGGCTGAGCCAGCCCTTGCCGACCATGCCGTCGAGGACGTAGTTCCAGCGGGCTTCGGCGGCCTTGCGGTTCTCGGGGTGGGCGATGACGTCGTACTCGCTGGGCGCGTTGACCAGGGCGGCGAGGTAGGCGCCCTGGGCGGCGGTGAGTTCGTCGGCGTCGACGCCGTAGTAGGCCTTGGCGGCGGCCTGCATGCCGTAGGCGTTGCGGCCGAAGTAGCTGGTGTTGAGGTAGCCCTCGAGGATGTCGGCCTTGGAGATCTCGCGGTCCAGCTTGATGGCGATGAAGAACTCCTTCACCTTGCGGGTGACGGTCTGTTCCTGTGCGAGGTAGTAGTTCTTCACGTACTGCTGGGTGATCGTGGAGCCGGACTGCTTGCCCTTGCCGGTGGCGGTGTTCCAGCCGGCCCGGATCATCGCCTTGGGGTCGATGGCGGACTCGGTGTAGAAGTCGCGGTCCTCGGCGGCCAGGACGGCGTGCTGGGCGGCCTTGGAGATCTGGGAGAGGTCGACGTTCTCGCGGTTGACGGTGCCGTCGCGGGCGATCTCGGTGCCGTCGGCGTAGAGGTAGACGTTGCTCTGTTTGGTGGCGAGGGCGTTGGCGGGCGGGATCTTGACCATGGAGTAGCCGAGGAAGAACAGGCCGATGAGGAGGGCCGCGCCGAGGACGAGGGTGCCGAGGACCATGCGCCAGGTGGGGAAGAGGCGACGCCAGCCGGTCCGCTTGGGCCGTTTGGGCCGCTTGGGCCCGGCGCCCTCCGCGGACGCGGTCGCGGGCCCGGGCTGCCTGGGGGCTGCCGGTCGTCTGGGGGGCGCCGGTCGTCCGAGGGGCGCTGGGGGGGCTCGGCGGCTGCGGGGGGTCGGGGGATGTGGGCGGCCTTGGGCGCGTGGGCGCTTTCGGTGGCGCGGGGCGCCTCGGGGATACGGGCCATTTCGGCGGTACGCGCTGTGTCAGGCGTACGTGCCGCGCCAGGCGCATGTGCCGGGTCGGGCGTACGTGCCGTGCCAGGCGTACCAGCCGGGTCGGCTGTACGTGCCGTGCCAGGCGTACGTACCGGGTCAGGTGTACGTGCCGTGCCAGGCGTACGTACCGGGTCAGGTGTGTGCGCCGCTTCGGGCTCGCGTGCCGTCTCGGACGTCCCGGCGGTCTCGGGTGGGCCGGCCGCTTCGGGCGTGCCGGCTGCCTCGGGTGTGCCGGTGGTCCGGCTCTCGGTCGGCTGCTTCGGCTGCGGCTCGTCGCTCATGTGTTGCTCGGACTCCTGTTTCGCGTCGTACGTTCCCGTACGTCTCGTACGCCTTCTGCGCCCCCTGTTGAAGACTCTCGCACCCCGCGTTCCGTTCCCGGCAATCGGCGCGTGTTGTGCCACACGTGCGGAAGGGGGTCCGGAAATCGCGTGGCATGCGAGGTGGCCCGCCCACTAGGCTCCTGCGCTTCGCCGCCGTGGCGGGGTCGGCGCGGGATCGCCGCGGGTGAGGAGGGCTGGTGCCGTGGGTTCGGTGCGCTTGTACGCGGCCGTGGCGGCGGGGAGTTTCAGAAGGTACGCGACCTATCGGGTGGCGACGGCGGCGGGGGTGTTCACCAACACGGTATTCGGCCTGATCCTCGTGTACACATATCTGGCGTTGTGGGACGAACGGCCGCAGCTGGGCGGCTACGACCAGGCGCAGGCGGTGACGTACGTGTGGCTGGGGCAGGCGTTGTTCGCGACGCTGGCGCTCCAGGGCGGCGGCTTCGAGGCCGAGTTGCTGGAGCGGATCCGCACGGGGGCGGTGGTGATCGATCTGTACCGTCCCGCTGACCTGCAACTGTGGTGGTTCGCCGCGGACTTCGGGCGTTCGGCGTTCCAGTTGCTGGGGCGGGGGGTGATTCCGTTCGCGTTCGGGACGCTGGTCTTTCCGTCGGCGCTGCCCGCCGATCCCTTGGTGTGGCTGCGGTTTCTGCTGGCGCTGCTGCTGGCGACGCTGGTCAGTTTCGGTATCCGGTTCCTGGTGGCGTTGAGCGGCTTCTGGCTGCTGGACGGGACGGGTGCGCTCCGGATGCTCATGGTGACGGGGATGTTCTGCACGGGCATGGCGTTGCCGTTGAACGCGTTTCCGGAGCCGTTGGGCGGGATCGTGCGGGCGTTGCCGTGGTCGGCGATGCTCCAGATGCCGGCGGACCTGCTGATGGGGGAGACCGGGGCGCTTGGGACGTACGCCTTCCAGGCCGGGTGGGCGGTGGTGCTGCTGTTGCTGGGCCGGATGGTGCAGACGGCGGCGACGCGGCGGGTGGTGGTGCAGGGTGGGTGAGGCGGGCCGGGTGCGGGACGGGCTGCGGGAGGGGTGGCGGGCGTACCGGCTGATCGCCGGGATGTGGATCCGTTCGACGATGGCGTACCGGTTGTCGTTCGCGATGGCGCTGGTGAGCGGGCTGCTGGTGACGGGGCTGGACTTTGTCGCGATCTTGCTGATGTTCTCGCGGGTCGACGCGCTCGGCGGCTACTCGCTGCCCGAGGTGGCCTTCCTGTACGGCCTGTCCGCGACCTCGTTCGGGATCGCGGACCTGGTGATCGGATCGGCGGGCCGGCTGGGTTCGCGGGTGCGGGACGGCACGCTCGACACGCTGCTGGTGCGGCCGGCGCCGGTGCTGGCGCAGGTGGCGGCGGACCGGTTCGCGTTGCACCGGGTCTCCCGGATCACGCAGGGGGCGCTCGTGCTGGGGTACGCGCTGGCGGCGACGGACGTCGACTGGACGGTGGTCAAGGTGCTGCTGGTGCCGGTGACGCTGGTCAGCGGCGCGGTGATCTTCGGTGCGGTGCTGGTGGCGGGGGCGGCGTTCCAGTTCGTGGCGCAGGACGCGGCGGAGGTGCAGAGCGCGTTCACGTACGGCGGTCAGACGCTGCTGCAGTATCCGCCGACGGTGTTCGGGAAGGAGCTGGTGCGTGCGGTGACGTTCGTGTTCCCGCTGGCCTTCGTCAACTGGGTGCCGGCGGCGTACGTGCTGGGTCGGCCGTTGCCCCTGGATCTGCCGGGGTGGGCGGCGTACGCCCCGCCGTTGGTGGCGCTGGCCTGTTGCGCGCCCGCCGGACTGGCCTGGCGGGCGGGGCTGAGGTCGTATCGCAGTACGGGGAGTTAGCGCAGCCCGGGAAGTGGGCGAAGCACGGGAAGTGAGCGGAGCACGCGACGTGGGCGAAGCACGGGAAGGCAGCGGAGTGCGGGAGGGCAGCGGGGGAGCCGTGGTGGACGCGTTCATCGAACTCGACCGGGTCGAGAAGGTTTTCGACGTGCGTCGGCGTACCGGTTTCCTCCGGCGCGAGCGGCGGCAGGTGCGGGCGGTGGACGGGCTGTCGTTCACCGTGGCACGCGGCGAGATCGTCGGCTACATCGGGCCGAACGGCGCCGGGAAGTCGACGACGATCAAGATGCTGACGGGCATCCTCACCCCGAGCGGCGGCCGGCTGCGGGTGGCGGGCATCGACCCCGCCCGTGAGCGGACGCGTCTCGCGCATCGCATCGGGGTGGTGTTCGGGCAGCGGACGACCCTGTGGTGGGACCTCCCGCTGATCGACTCCTACCGGCTCGCGCACCGCATGTACCGCATCCCGGACGCCCGTTACCGCGAGAACCTCGACCGGCTCGTCGAACTGCTCGACCTGGAGAGCCTGTTGGAGGTGCCGGTACGGCAGCTGTCGCTCGGTCAGCGGATGCGTGGCGACATCGCGGCGGCGCTGCTGCACGACCCCGAGGTCCTCTACCTCGACGAGCCGACGATCGGCCTCGACGTCGTCTCCAAGGCCCGGGTGCGGGAGTTCCTGGGCGAGTTGAACACCGAGCGCGGCACGACGGTCCTGCTCACCACCCACGACCTCCAGGACATCGAGCGGCTCTGCTCCCGAGTGATGGTCATCGACCACGGCCGCATGATGTACGACGGTCCGCTCGCGGGGCTGCACGAGGCGGGGGAGAGCGAACGGACCCTGGTCGTGGACCTGGAACGCGAACTCCCGCCCATCGAAGCGGGCCCGGCGGCTCGTGTCGTACGGGTGGAGGGGCCACGCCAGTGGCTGGCCTTCCCGGCGTCGCAGTCGGCGGCCCCGCTGGTGGCGCGGATCGCGGCGGAGTACCCGCTGGTGGACCTGTCGGTGCGGGAGCCGGACATCGAGACGGTGATCGGCCGGATGTACGCGGACAAGGAGACCGTAGTGCCGGGCGCGGGGAACTCGTAGGCTGCTGTTCATGACCGACGACGCAGTCCCGGACCTCCGTGCCTCCGACGCCGACCGCGAGCGTGTCGCCGAGGTCCTGCGGGACGCCCTCGCCGAGGGCCGGCTCGACATGACGGAGTTCGAGGAGCGGCTGGACGCGACGTACCGGGCGCGGACGTACGGCGAGCTGACGCCGATCACCCGCGACCTGCCCGCCGCGGGGGTCGCTCCGCCGCCCGCCGTGTCCCTGCACAAGTCCGCGGCGCGCGGCGACGCGGACGGGGACGGGGCGTGGGGCGGGCGGATCGTGGGGGGCGAGGGGTCGTCCACGTGGGCCGTGGCCGTCATGTCCGGCTTTCAGCGCAAGGGGCACTGGACCGTGCCCCGGCGGTTCACCGGCTTCGCCTTCTGGGGCGGCGGGGAGATCGATCTGCGCGAGGCGGACTTCGCGGCCGGGGAGGTCGTGATCAACTGCATCGCCCTCATGGGCGGGATGAACGTCGTGGTGCCGCCCGGGGTCGAGGTCGTGGTGCGGGGGATCGGGGTCATGGGTGGCTTCGACCACGGAGAGCAGGGGGTGCCGGCCGCGGCGGGCGCTCCGCGGGTGGTGATCACCGGGTTCGCCTTCTGGGGCGGGGTGTGGAGCGCAAGCGGCGGCGGGAAAGCGGGGGGTTGCCGCGGGGGGCGGGACAGACGCCGGCACCTGGGGCACTGAGGGAGTCGGCGCTGGGGGGAGCGGCCCGTGCTTACGGGGTGTCCGCCTGGGCCCCCTCCCATCGCCCAGGCGGCACGCATGCCCCGCAGACGGCGCGGGTGGCCGCGGGCTGAGCGCGCTCGGGCGTTACAGCTCCGCCCGTCCCGCCCCCCGCAGCTGGCCCCACGTGATCAGTTGCGCCATCTTCCGGTAGCCCCGGTCGCTGGGGTGGAGGTGGTCGCCGGAGTCGTACTCCGACCTGAGTCGGCGGGGGTCGTACGGGTCGTGCATCGCCCGGTCGACGTCCACGACCGTGTCGTAGACCGACCCGGACCGGATCGCCGAGTTGATCTGCCGGCGTACGTCCTCGCGGGCGTCGGTGTAGCCGCGGTGGCCGTGGAAGGGGAGCAGGGTGGTGCCGACGGCCCTGATGCCGTGGGCGTGGGCGCGGCGGACCAGGGCGCGCAGGCCGTCCAGGACTGCGTCGGGGTCGGCGGTGTTCCGGCTGCGGAGGATGTCGTTGACGCCGAGGTCGATGACGACGACCTTGACGTTGGGCCGGCCGAGGACGTCCCGGTCGAAGCGGTTCAGCCCGCTGGGGTTGTCCGCGGGCCGGCCCAGTCCGTCGGTGAGGACGCGGTTGCCGCTGATGCCGACGTTGACGACGCCGTAGCGCGGGGCGTCGTCGTCGCCGTCGGCGAGGGACGCGCGGAGCCGGTCGGCGAGGACGTCGGGCCAGCGGCGGTTGGCGCCGGGGGTGGAGGTGGCGCCGTCGGTGATGGAGTCGCCGAAGGCGACGACGGTGCCGTCGGCCTCGTCGCTGAGGACGTCCAGCGCGGTGAGGTAGCGCCAGTACGTGACCTGCCCGGTGTACGGCGCTCCCGTCACGTCGCCGGTGTGCTCCCCGTCGGCGACGAAGCTGGTCTGCTGGGCCCGGTGGTGGAAGGTGACCGGGCCCGCGGAGGTCGGCGTGTAGAGGCTGACCAGGACGTCGGTGTCGCGGGGGACGGCGAGCGGGACGGCGTCGCTGACGGCCTGGCCGCCCGCCGGGACGCTGACCGTGGGACGGCCGCCGAAGGTGAGCCGGCGCAGCGTGCCGGGGTCGGCGGCGGGGCTGTCGTCGCCGGCCGCGACGGCGAGGGTGACGGCGGTGACGGTCAGCGGGCTGGTGCCGTAGAGGTTGGACAGCGTGATCCGGGCACTCGTCCCCCCGACGCTGGTGTGGACGACGTTGCGCACCGTGCGTCCCGCTGTGCCGTCGGGCTCGGTGAGCGGTTCGCCGCCCACCGGGGCGGCGGCCCAGGAGCCGACCCAGACACCGGTGGCGGCGGCAGCGGCGGAGCGGGAGCCCGTACGGGAGGAGGCGAGGGTGTCCTGGCCGCCGCGCCCGCCGTCCCCCGCGTCGACACCGATGTATATGGCGGCCGAGAGGCCCACGATCACGGCGAGGATCGCGGACAGGAGGACGTGGTGACGTGCGGCGTGCGGGGCGCTGCGGCGGGCGCGGGGCACCCCGGGCCCCCCGCCGTCGTGCCTGGTCATGCGAGTGTGTGTCTCCTCGGACGAGGGAGCGGCGAGGCTCCGACAGAACATTCAGGAGATCACCGTTGAACTCCCCCACCTGACAGACGCCGGGAACTCCTGTTTCGTTCCAGGAGTCGGACAGGTGGGGACAATGGTCGCGAGCGTGGTCACGGGGGACCGGGAACGGGTGGAGAGCGGATGGAACGTACGGGAACGGAAGACAGGGCCGTGCCGGTGGCGCGCGCCATGAACGTCTTCAGCGCCGCCGACGAGGAGCGCAGGCGCGGAGTGCGGCGCATGAAGCTCACCGCGACGGGGCTGCTGGTGTTCGTGGCGGTGGTGTACGTCCTCGCCGAGTGGGCCTCCCACCGGGGCGCCGGGGCGTGGGCGGGGTATGTGGCGGCGGCGGCCGAGGCCGGCATGGTGGGCGCGCTGGCGGACTGGTTCGCCGTGACCGCGCTGTTCCGCCATCCGCTGGGCCTGCCCATTCCGCACACGGCGATCATCCCGACCAAGAAGGACCAGCTGGGTGTCTCCCTGGGCGAGTTCGTCGGCGAGAACTTCCTGTCCCGGGATGTCGTACGGCAGCGGCTGCGCGCGGTCGGCATCGGCAGCCGGCTGGGGACGTGGCTGGCGGAGCCGGAGCACGCGGACCGGGTGACGGAGGAGCTGGCGACGGCGCTGCGGGGGGCGCTGACCGTGCTGCGGGACTCCGATGTGCAGGCGGTGGTCGGGGAGGCGATCACGCGGCGGGCCGATGCCCAGGAGATCGCGCCGGGGATGGGCAAGATGCTGGAGAAGATCGTCGCGGACGGCGGTCACCGGCGGGCCGTCGACCTGGTGGTGACGCGGGCGTACGACTGGCTGGTGCTGCACGCCGACTCGGTGATGGACGCGGTGGAGGGCGGCGCGCCCGGCTGGACGCCCCGGTTCGTCGACAAGCGGATCGGCGAGCGGGTCTACAAGGAGCTGCTGCGGTTCTGCGCGGAGATGCGCGACATGCCGTCCCACCCGGCCCGTGGCGCCCTGGACCGTTTCCTGCGTGACTTCGCCTCCGACCTCCAGTCCGACACCGAGACCCGTGCGCGGGTGGAGCGGCTCAAGGGTGAGGTGCTGGGCCGCGGAGAGGTGCAGGACCTGATCGCGTCCGCCTGGACGGCCGTACGGTCCATGATCGTGTCGGCGGCCGAGGACGAGCGCAGCGAGCTGCGGATGCGGGTGCGGGCGGCGTTGCTGTCGCTGGGGTCCCGGATGGCCACCGAGCCGAAGGTGCAGGGGAAGGTGGACCGCTGGGTGGAGGGGGCGGCGGTGCACGTGGTGTCGACGTACCGCAAGGAGATCACCTCGCTGATCACCGACACGGTCGCGGGCTGGGACGCCGAGCACACCACGCGCAAGATCGAGGCGAACATCGGCCGTGACCTGCAGTTCATCCGCATCAACGGCACGGTGGTCGGGTCGCTGGCGGGCCTGCTGATCTACACGGTGGCGCGAGGGCTGGGGGCGTAACGGCACTTCCTCGGGGAAGCCGATGGTGGTTCCGCTCGACGTGGAGGGAGCCCATGACCACCGCCGCACCGGCCGAACCCGGCCGCACCATCACCACGGACATCCCAGCCCGCCTGGACCGCCTCCCCTGGTCACGCTGGCACTGGACGATCGTCATCGGCCTGGGCACCGTGTGGATCCTCGACGGCCTCGAAGTCACGGTCGTCGGCAACATCGCCGGGCGACTGTCGGAGCCGGGCAGTGGCCTGCCCATCACCTCCGGGCAGGTCACCGGCATCGCCGCCGCGCTGTACGTGGCGGGCGCCTGTCTCGGCGCCCTGTTCTGGGGCCGGCTGACCGACCGCTGGGGCCGTAAGAAACTCTTCATGATCACGCTGGCGGTCTATCTCGCGGCGACCGCCCTGACCGCGATCTCCTTCGACACCTGGTGGTTCCTGCTCTTCCGCTTCCTCACCGGCTTCGGCATCGGCGGCGAGTACGCGGCGATCAACTCGGCGATCGACGAGCTGATCCCGGCGGAGTACCGGGGCCGCGTCGACCTGATGATCAACGGCAGCTTCTGGCTCGGCGCGGTCGGCGGCTCTCTGCTGTCGGTCGTCGCCCTGGACACGGACCTGTTCGCGGCGAACGTGGGCTGGCGGCTGACGTTCGCGCTCGGCGCCGTCCTCGCCCTGGTCATCCTCCTCGTACGGCGCCATGTCCCGGAGAGTCCGCGCTGGCTGCTGATCCACGGCCGGGACCGGGAGGCGGAGGAGATCGTCTCCTCGATCGAGCGGAGCATCGAGGCCGAGAGGGGCGCCCCGCTGCCGGCGGCCGAGGGTGAACTCACCATCCACCAGCGCAGCAGCGTCTCCTTCGCCGAGATCGCCCGTACGGTCTTCTCCGACTACCGCCGCCGCGCCGTCCTCGGCTTCTCCCTCTTCATCGGGCAGGCCTTCCTCTACAACGCGATCACGTTCGGCTTCGGCGCGATCCTCACCACCTTCTTCGACGTGCCGACCGGTGACACCGGCTACTACTTCGCCGTGATCGCCCTCGGGAACTTCTGCGGCCCGCTGCTGCTCGGCAAGCTGTTCGACACGGTCGGCCGCCGGGTCATGATCTCGTCGACGTATCTGCTCTCCGGCCTGCTGCTGTTCGGCACGGCCTGGCTGTTCGACCGCGGCTCGCTGAGCGCGACCACCATGACGGCCTGCTGGTGCGCGGTGCTGTTCTTCGCCTCCGCGGGCGCCTCCAGCGCCTACCTCACGGTCTCCGAGATCTTCCCGATGGAGACCCGCGCCATGTCCATCGCCTTCTTCTACGCCCTCGGCACCGCCGCGGGCGGCATCAGCGGCCCCCTGATCTTCGCCGACCTCACCGGCACGGGCAAGGTCGCGACACGGTCCTCGCGTTCCAGATCGGCGCGGCCCTGATGTGCGCGGCGGGCCTGGTCGCCGTGTTCCTCGCGGTGCGGGCCGAGCGACGCTCCCTGGAGGACATCGCGACGCCCCTGACAGCGGCGGCGACGAAGGCCCGTACGGCGGTGGAGTGACCGCACCGGCCGTCGCGCCCGTGGCCCTGAGCAGGCTCCGGCGGCTGATCTGTCGACGTCGAGTCTCGCGCATGTTCCGGAGACGCGCGGGGGCCGGGCCGATCACGAAAAGTGGCGGTCCGGCCCTGGCCTGCACCTCTCCGCTTCTCGGCCTCTACGCGCCTGTTGTCGACCTCCGCCTCTACGCGCCTGTTGTCGACCCGGGCCGGACGATCATCAGGACGGTGACGGTCGCCCACAGCAGGTTGAAGACGCCGGTGAACATCGCGAGCTGGACGGTTGCCGCACGGGTCGCGGTGCCCCCGGTACCCACGGTGCCTTCGCTGCCGCCCACGGTGCCCCCGCCACCCTCCGCGAGGATCTCCTGCCGGGGCAGGACCAGCACGACGAGGACGAGCGCGGCCAGGACGGTCAGCACGACGGACACGATCAGCCAGGCGTCGCCGAGCACGCCCATCGCGCCCGCCGTGAAGAACCCGAAGACGGGGACGGCGATGCCGACGGCGGCGTACACCCGGCAGATCCGGTGCAGCAGCCGTACGGTCTCGGCCGCGCGGGCGTCGTCCGGCGCGGCCAGCGACCGGCGCGCGGCGGGTGGGAACATGCTCGCGGCGACGGTGACGGGACCGATCGCGACGATGGCGGCGAGGACGTGGACGGCGAGGAGGAACTTGGTCACGGGCCGACGGTAGGCGTCCGGCCGATCCCGCAGAAGTGGCGGGAGTGCCATGGGGCGACGGATTCTCGCCAGAAGGCCGTGGCAGGTGAGGGCGAGCGTGGTCCCGTCGCCTTCCTCGTGGGCGGGGTTGGCGGTTTCCCGTCGTATGCCTAGGCTCTCGCCATGCACACCGTCGCCGTTCTGGCCCTTGACGGGGTCATCCCCTTCGACCTGTCCGCCCCGATCGACGCCTTCGGCTGGGCCCGGCTGCCCGACGGCCGGGAGGCGTACCGGGTGCGGGTCTGCTCGCCGTACCCGTCGGGCGAGGTGAGCGCGGGGGCGTTCACGGTGCGGGCGCCGTACGGCCTGGAGGCCCTCGCGGAGGCGGACACGATCATCCTGCCCGGCGTCCGGGAACCGCCGGAGCGGCTGCCGGACGGCGTCACGGAGGCGCTGCGCGCGGCGGCGGAGAACGGCACGCGCATCGCGTCGATCTGTGTCGGGGCGTTCCTGTTCGCCGCGACCGGCCTGCTGGACGGCCTGCGCGCGACGACCCACTGGATCGCCGCCCGCGACCTGGCGGAGCGCTACCCGCGGATCACGGTCGACGCCAACGTCCTCTACGTCGACAACGGCCGGTTCCTGACCTCGGCGGGCGCCGCCGCGGCCCTCGACATGTGCCTGCACATGATCCGCAAGGACCACGGTTCGGCCGTCGCCGCCCAGGCCGCCCGGATGTCGGTCATGCCCCTGGAACGTGAGGGCGGGCAGGCCCAGTTCATCGTCCACGACCTGCCACCGGCCCCATCGGGGGCCACCCTGGAACCCGTCCTGCGCTGGATGGAGGAGCACTGCGACCGCGACCTCACCCTGGACGAGATCGCCGCCCACGCGGGCATGAGCACCCGCACCCTCAACCGCCGCTTCCGCGACCAGGCCGGCACGACGCCCCTGCAATGGCTGCACCGGGCGCGGGTGCGGCGGGCGCAGTACCTGCTGGAGACGACCGCGCACCCGGTCGAACGGATCGCGGCCCAGACGGGCTTCGGCTCCCCGACGGCGTTCCGGGAACGCTTTCGCAGGGTCGTCGGGACCAGCCCGCAGGGGTATCGGCGGGCGTTCCGGTCGGGGGCGGGGGCGG
>NZ_MPOH02000011.1:267102-491859 GCF_001896135.2 Streptomyces phaeoluteigriseus | reverse complement strand
CTTGTCCTGGGCAGAGGTGTCGGGCTGAGGGACCGTGACCTCGGCGGGTGGTCGGCTGAAGAGGCTGCCTTGACCTGGGCAGCGGTGCCGGGCTGCAGGGGTTTTGCCTGGGCGGGTGTCGGGGCTGGCGGGGGTCGTTTGCCTGGGTGGGGGTGCCGGCTGAGGGGCCCGGGTGAGGCCGCCGCGTACGCCGAGGAGGCCGACCTCCGCGCGGACCGGCGTGAGGCCTCGACCCGGGCAGCCGTCGGCTCAGGCCCGGCGGTCCGCCACGGCCCAGGAGGCCAGCGCGACGGCGCCCGCCACCCCAAGCACCGACGGCCAGGCGCCCACCTTCTTGGCCAGCGGGTGGGACCCGGCGAACGCGGCGACGTACGCGACCGTCAGCGCGCCCGCGGCCTTCCCGCCCGCCCGCTCCCGCCACTGCTGCGCGGCCGCGGCCCCGCCACGGCGAGCACGGCCCCGCCGAGCGGCCGCTTCTTCGTCCACCGGGCCACGCCGTACCCGCCGACGAGGCCGCCCGCGGCGATCACCGAACTGGGAACCTTCGCCATGCCTGCCTCCTCGAAGTGGCTTCGAGGCTAACTCCCGGGCCGGGTGCGACGGCGTACCTGAGTCGATGCTTGTCAAGTTTCCTCCTTCGAGCTATATAAGAAGGCGTAGGGCATCGCACCTGAGGTCTGAGGAGAGGAGTGGACTGTGATGCTCATGCGTACCGACCCGTTCCGCGAATTCGACCGGCTCGCGCAGCAGGTCTTCGGCGCCGGAACCGGAACCGGCAACCGTCCCGCCGCCATGCCGATGGACGCCTACCGGTCCGGGGACGACTTCCTCGTCCACTTCGACCTTCCGGGCATCGACCCCGAGACGATCGAGCTGGACGTCGAACGCAACGTCCTCAACGTCCGCGCCGAGCGCCGTACCCCCGCCCCCGAGGGCGCGGAGCTGATCGTCGCCGAGCGCCCGACGGGCGCCTTCACCCGCCAGCTCTTCCTCGGCGACACCCTGGACGTGGACCGGATCGACGCCTCGTACGAGGCCGGCGTTCTCACCCTGCGCATCCCCGTGGCCGAGCGCGCCAAGCCGCGCCGCATCCAGATCTCGGGCGGTGACGGAGACCGCAGGCAGATCAGCGGCTGACGCCCCGCGTCCCCGCCACACCACCCCGCACGACCGCACCCGACCGGACTCAGAGGAGGAGCCCCGACGATGACGACGACCGCTCGGACGCAGACGCCGAGGACGGTGATCCCGGCCCCGCAGCGGCCTGTACGCGCGACAGTCGCGACAGTGATGAAGGACGACGACGGCCGGAGAGGCGGGCACCGGGACCGGGGCCCAAACGGGGACCTGGGCCGGGACCGGCCCCAAAACGGGGACCCGGACCGCGACTGGGGTGAACTGATCGCGTCCGTACGGGAGTCGGGTCAGTACCCGACCACCGCCGAGGCCGAACGCGTCACCCGCACCGTCCTCTCCGCGCTGGGCGGCCATGTGACGGGCGACGAGCGCGTGGCCCTGGCCCGTGCGCTCCCGAGGGAGGCGGCGAGGGTGATCGCGTCCCGGATCCCGGCGACCCGCCCGCAGTCGGCGCAGGAGTTCGTCGACACGGTGGCGACCCGGATCGAGGGCGCCACCCCCGCCACGGCCCGCTGGGACGTCAGCTCGGTCCTCGGCGTCCTGCCGAACCTGATCGGCGACGACCTGACCGACCGGGTCCTGGCCCAACTCCCCCCGGGCTACGCCCTGCTCTTCGGCCGAGCGGAACTGGCGGCCCGCGCGTCCTGACCCGCCCGCTTTCGGTCTCCCGCGCGCCGCCGCCGCGACGCACGGCAAATCCGCTGGCGGTGGCAGCGGGGCGGGGGAGACGCTGGAGGCATCCGCCGAGCGACCAGGACAGGCAGGCCCAGGGATGCGCACCCACCGCCCGACCGGCACCGCCCTCACGACCGTCCCGGACGCGGGCCACGACCTCCACCCGGACAACCCGACCGCCCTCGACGAGGCGACACGCACCCCCATACGCCGCCCCGAGCCTGACCCCGAGCCTGACCCCGAGCCAGGGCCCGAGCCAGGGCCCGAGCCCCACTCCGGTCCCGATCCGGAACCCGCCGAACACGCGAGGTACGCCGAGTACCTCCGCGCCCTCGCCGACGTCCCGCCCGCCGAGGAGCCGGCCCTGATCCGCCGCATCCTCACCGACCCGGACCCCCAGATGGCCGGCGCGGCGGTGATCCGCCACATGGACCGCCGGGGCGAGGCCCTGCACGCTTCCCCGTCGGCCACCTGGCACGAATGGGCGGACGGCGTGAGGGAGGCCCTGGGCCCGACCCCGCGCCCCTTCCTCCTCACCCGCCTGCACGAGTGGACGTACATCCACACCCTCACCACGTCCGACCACTGGGACCCGGCGCACCTGTCCACCGCCTCGGACTGGCTCCAGCGGAGACTCACGCAGACCCCGGGGATCCCGGCCGCCGCACTGGCGCACTTGGCCGAGCACGGCCGTACGAGGCGGGTGCGTGGGGCGGCGGGGAGGGGGCGGCTGACCGGGACCTTAAGCAGTCACCTGCTCCAGTGATCCAGGGCTTTCGAGATCAGTTCCCTGGCCGCGTCCCCGTAGCAGGCCCCGGCACTGATCGCATCGAACGCTTTGTCGTGCAGGGCGACTTCGGACGGCTCGGTGATGTCCACACCCCGGGAGACGAGTTCGTAGTCGACACGGCGTCCCTCGTCCGTCTCGAAGATGCTGAACGCCGGTTGCGGGATCACGCCCACCTCCGCGGTGCCGGAAAGGATCCCGAGGTTGAGCGAAGGAAGGCCGAAGTCACGAAGGAGCCGCTCCATCTGCTCACGCATGACCGACGCCCCGCCGATGTTCGTGTACAACCCCTGTTCGCCAAGGACGACGTCGTACCGGTGCTCACCGTCGTAGAGCACCTGCTGCCGCTCCATTCGCTTGGCCACTCCGGCCGGCACGTCATCGGGAACACCGAGAAACTCGACGACCTTCCGAAGTACTGCGGTGGCGTACGCCTCCGTCTGCAGCGTGCCCCAGACCATGGTGGGCACGAACGCCTTGCCGTACCGGGTCTCCTGGTACCAGCGGATCACCTCGTCCTGGATGTCTTCCGTACCGGTGGCCAGCCGCTGCTGCCAGGGGGTCATGTGGGTCATGTTTCTCTCCCTCTCGTACGCCAGGCGGGGGCGAGGCTGGGTGACTCGTCGACCAGCGTCAGGCTCTCGGCGTGCCGGTGAACTGGAGCGTCACGTCGTACTCCGCTTGGGCTTGTGAGAAGTAGATGCACGTGGCGCAAACCTTGACGCGCTCAAGGACCGGCGCACGTTGCGCAGATTCAGCCCAGCGGGCTTCGGCGGCATCAGCTCAGTGCTTTGCCCACCTCGTAGATCGTCGGTCGGTCCTCGGGAGCATGGCTGAGCATCGCCTCGATCAGTTGGCCCAGCTCACCGGGCACCTTCACGGGGCGGCGTCGGCCGTTCGCCACGGCTTCTCGCTGTACGAGGCGCGGGGCGTCGTCCGGATACTCGACCGCTCGCCAGCCGGTGGCGGAGATGAGCAGGGTGGCGCCGAGGGCGTAGACGTCAGCTGCCTGCGTCGGCTCGGCTTCGCCGGTGTCGAGCACACTGCGGGCGATCTCCGGTGCCTCGTAGTGGACGAGGCAGCCGCGGAACGGGAAGTCGTACCCCTCGGGCACGTGTCCGCCCCGTGCGAGGGCGAGATCGATAAGGTGCGTCCGCTCCGGCCCGACGATGAAGTGGGCAGGCTGCACGTCACCGTGTGCCCAGCCTTTGGCGTGGAGTTCGGCGAGGGCCTGGACGCATCCCAGCGCGACGCCGGTGGCCGGGGTGATCGACGAGCACGGTCTGCGGCAGGGTTCCCACAGCGCGTACAGGTCGGGCCCTTCGCGCCACGGCTGGAAGTTCCAGCTGCCGTGCTCCCACTCGCCGTAGGCGATTTCGTCGCGGCCGAGGCGATGAAGAACGGCGCCCTCGCGCGCAGGCGCGAGCGCAGTCCAGGGTTGGGCAGGCCAGTCGGCCGTAGGCGCGATCGGATAGCCGAGTTTCACGGCGTACCGGCCCAGATTGCTGCCCACCTCCCAGACCGTAGAGCCCCGCCGGTCGACGACCAGGCGTTGCGCTGTCGGCATGAGTGCGTCGAGCACGACGATCGGCAGGTCAGAGATCGAGGCGGACAAAGTCGTAGCTCCTTCCTGGCGAGCGCGGCCGGCCGAGGAGCGGAGGCCGGCCGCGTCCCTGTAGCTGTGAGCTACGCCTGACCGTAAGGGCGTCCGCAGTCCGAGTCGCACTGTGCGAGGTTCGTGCCGTTCACTGTCCACAGGTCGTCGAAGACCACGAACCCGGCTGCCTTCATGGCACGCGCCGAGGCGACGACCTTCTCCGGGTCACGGCTCCCTCCGCCCGGCTTCGGGTTGTGGTGCAGGTAGCGGCCCGCGTGCTGCTCGCACAGGGCCGCGTATTCCTTCGTGTGCAGGATGAGCGCGTGGAGGCCGAGGTCTACGTCGTCCGACGGGACCATGGGGACCGTGGCGGTAGCCGCTGAGACCGCGAACGCGACCGCCTGGTCCGCGATGAGTTCGGCACGCTCGGGGGGCTGTCCGTTGTGGGTGACCACGAAGTGGACGAGGCTCTCGAACAGTTCCTCACCCGCAAGCGCGCGTCCGGTCCGCTGATCGTTCGTCGTTGCCGTCATGTGCAGTCTCCTGGTGTGAAGTGGTACAGGACTCTTACTCGGGACCCCGATCGCCGAACAGGCCTGGAATGCGATCGGGAGTGGACGCGGAGGCCGCCCCGAACGGGGACGGAGCCGGGGAATCGGCGCCCGCTCGGAGCGGCCGGTCAGCAGACCTGTGCCGGTTCCACGAACCGCGACCGCCCCCTACGGATCAGGGCGACGATGGTTCGCGGCGCGCACAAGTCGCCCTCATACCGGGGTGGCACCACCCAGTACGTGCCAGGGGGCTGCTGATGGTCGAGGCGCGGCACCCCCAGATAGCTGCCGTGTCCGAGGCAGGGGGCTAAATCGCCGTACGCCCAGACCAGGCCGGCATGTCCCTGGACCAGGGCGTAGTACGTCCCGCCCGAGGCCCGACGGTCGTAGATGATCGAACCGCCGAGTAGTTCACCGAGCCCGACAGCCACCTCGTCGGCATTGTCGGACCCGACCGCTGAGTGGACGAGGTCGGCCGCGAGGCGAACGGCGGCGAAGTGCACACCGAGCGGCAACAACGCCACGCCTTGTGCGGCCCAGTCCATACGCGCCCGGTCCGGCGCAGGATGCGCCCGAGCGAGCCACCCGACGATGGCCCTGTCCAAAGCTGCTTGCGTGTCCATGGTGTGCTCCCTGTTGTGGAACTGCGGCCGGGCAGGGCATACAGATTCCAAGAGCGCTGCGTGACAATCGAGGACTTCCAGAGGTCCTAGGTAGGGCTTGCAGAGGGCCTACCTGACTCCCTGGGGATGACGCGGTGTCTCATATGGGACTTGCTGTGGGATGGTTGCACCGAGTTCGCGTCATCGGGAGGTGCCTCCATGCCTCGATCCGCAGGCAACATTCGTCTCAAAGCCGCTCGCGTGGCTGCCGGTTTCAACTCACAACAGGACTTGGCCGACGCCCTGACCGAGAGTGCGAAGCGCCTGGGCATTCGTGGGCTGTCGGTGGGAGTGCGTCAAGTCCGCCGCTGGGAGTCGGACAGTCCGCCATGGCCGCAACCGGACTGCCAGCGAGTCCTGACACACCTGCTGGGGCAGAACATGGAGTCGCTCGGCTTCACAGCCCCCTGGGGCGCGATAGGGCCGCAGCCCGGCCAAGCTCGACGCCCGTTCGTTGCGAACAGCGCCGCGGCGTCCGGGATGGCGGCAACACACGGGCGCGCTGCGGCGGTGCCCCAACCGCACACGGCTGGAACGGATTTCGAGGCGGTGACGCGATCTCACCGCAGGCTCTACTGGTCTGTTGCCCCCAGCACGCTGCACCCGGCGGTCGTCGCGCACACCGCGCTGGGTTGCGCATTGCTTCCTGAGACCGTGGACTCCACGCGGCGAACCGTCGCGGCGGCTCTCGCCGAGAGCTATCTCCTCGCAGGACGCATCGAATTCTTCGACCTCCGTGAACCGAGTACGGCCAACGAGACCCTCCTGATGGCGCTGCAAGCCGCGGCAGAGGCCGATGACCCACTGCTCGGCTCGGCGATCATCGCGCACATGGCGTTCGTCCCGGGATGGGCGGGCGACCGCGACGGATCCTCGGAGCGCATGACGGCGGCGCGTACGTACGCGCGGCGCGCTCCCGCGTCAGCCGAGTTCCTAGCCTGGCTCGACGCGGTGGAAGCCGAGTGCGAGACCCGCTGTGGCAACTCCCGCACCGCCCTCCACCTGATCGGTCACGCCGAAGACACGCTGAAGGCGGGCAACGCGAACCCGTCGCCCGCGTGGATGGACTGGTTCTCTCCTGCCCGTCTGGCGGCCTTCAAGGGAAACACGCAGCTCATCGCGGGCCATCTCCCACAGGCTCGAGAAACTCTGCTGGTAGCTCTAGATGCCATGACACCGACGGAGGACAAGCAGCGCACGGTCATCTTCGGCGACCTGGCCGCTGTCGAGGCGGCAGCCGGAGAGCCGCAGCGGGCGTGCTCGTACGCAGTCCAGGCTCTGGACCAACTCGCCCTCACCTGGTACGCCACCGGTATGGACCGCATACGTGAGGTTCGCCGGATGCTCGCGCCTCACCAGCACGAGCGCTGTGTCCGTGACCTCGATGACCGCCTGTATGACTGGCGGACGACCGTCAGCGCCCTGAACCGTTGAAGTCTCGGATTCTTTGCGGCAGTTCGAGGAGGCTGTCGACGCGGAACGTCGGCAGCTCCTCGGCCTCGGAACTGTTCCACTGGATGGTGGCCCAGGGGCCGCGCCGCACGAGCGCGGTGTGCATTCCCGCCTGCACGGCGGGGCGGATGTCGTTGTCGCACCGGTCACCGACGTAGAGGATTGAGTCGACGTCGAACGGCGCAGTGTCGGCGACCCGCTTGAAGAACTCGGGATCAGGCTTGCTGGCCCCCCAGTCGTCCGACGTACCGATCAGATCGACGTCACGGGAGAACAGCTCCCGCAGAATCCGTCCGGCCCGCACGGTCTGGTTGCCGGCGATCCCGAGCCACAGCCCGTCACCCCGAAGCCGAGCAAGAGCCGGCCGTACGTCCTCGTACAGATCCGTTTCCCCGAACAACTCGGGCTGCCCGGCAGCAGCCCGCTTCTCGCGCTCCTCGTACAGATCGAACCCGGGCCGAAACTTCTGAAAGGTCTCCCGATAGTCACGTCCCTGCGCGATGACGGCCCCGAACATCGCATGGAAGGTATGCCGCGGCACGCCCAGCCAGTCCGCCCATGTCCCGTACTCACGGGTCTCGTCGACCAGGCACTCACCGACATCAAAGACGACTGCACGAATCATGATGCGCAGGGTACTGAGGCGAGGCCTGGTGAGTCTCGGGCGGCCTCATGTGTGGGAACTGCGGAGTCTCGGGTGGGGCCCGATACGACGTGCTGGAACCGGTCCCGCTCACCCTCAGCCCACGGCCCCTGCCGCACAGCATGTACGAATGACCGCCAAGCAGTGCTCCCGACGGTAACGATGTGATCCCCCGCCCTCTTTGAGTCCCGCACCAGGGCTCCGCCGTAGGTCCCAGCACGCTCGACGCACTCGCCCCCCATCCCGACGTCCATTGGCCTGGAGGTCAGCTCGCCGCTACCGCCTTGGCGTAGCTCAGTACGTCTGCCGGGATCGGATGCGTGAGTCGCCAGGTGATGGCCATCGGCTTGCTGCCCTCGTGCTTCTCGTAGTCAGCAGGGCCTAGCAGCATCCATGGCTGAGCGCCGCCAATGTCGGTGGTTTTGTAGCGGCGGACGAACAGCAGCACCTTGCTGCCCTGGGCGACGTGTTGTTGGTACCGCAACCCCGTCGGAGACTTTTCCGAGGTCTGGTTCTGAGACTCCCAGTGGAAGTGGGTCTCGCTCAGCGCGAAGTCACGGTAACGCGTTTGAGGAGAGAAGTCCTTCTCGTCCTTCTCCAGGGTAATGAGGAGCGCGTCGGTCTTGATGGACTCGCACCACTTTACGCCCTCACGGAAGTCGGCCGGCATGAAAGCCTCGATGTCGGCCTGTCCGAGTGCGGGCAGGATCTCTTCGCGGCTGTATGAGGCATGCACTGTCAACGGAATGCCACGCTCACCCGACACCTCGAGGAGTGGGATGGGGACGTGCTCGGTGTGGGCGAGGTTGTGCTCCAGCACCTGGCGCAGCTCGCTGCGAACGGCACGGTGTTTCCGAAGAGAGGCAAACCCCGCGTCGTAGCTTGCATAGCCCTTTCTGGTCACACCGCCCACCGGCCAGAGCTGGAAGAACAGCATGCGCGCGTATGCCTGCAGCTGCTCGTCAAGGTCACTGTAGGCAGGGGCATCGTCTTCCAACATGCGCGTGTACGCCTCCACGCGTAGCGGATCGTCGACGTGGAGAAAGGCAGGCACTCGCTTGAGGAGTGCAATCTCGCCTTCGGGTGCCTCGCGGTCCATCAGGCCGGCGCGGCGCAGTAGTCCCGTCCAGGAATTCCCGCTGCCCCGGTACACCTCCTTGATGTCTCGGCCGCTTTCGTCCAGGTAGCGGCTGAGACGCGCCTCACCGTAGTCAGCGACTTCGCGCGCCAACGTAGCCACGTTGACGCTGAGCTGCTCCTTGATGTTGGTGATGATCCGCTGCTTCACCTTCTCCTCTAGCAGGATCGCGCAGCCGGAGGGGAGTTGCGGGAAGTCATGCTCAAGGTGGTCCAGAAGCCGCTTGCGGGTCAGGTTGGTGAGAGCGCGGAACTGGTTCTCGAAACGGAACTCCCTGCGGTGCTGGCCAATGAAGTCCAACACGGTCAGTACCGCCTTGTTCTCGGAGCGACGAAGCCCCCGGCCAAGTTGCTGGAGGAACACGGTCGCGCTTGAGGTGGGGCGGAGTAGGAGCAAGGTGTCGACATCGGGGACGTCGACCCCTTCGTTGAAGAGGTCGACTGAGAAGATCACCTGCAAGGTCCCTGCCTGTAGGTCCGCCAGCGCCTGCCGTCTCTGATCAGTCGGTGTCTCCCCTGACACGGCGACGGCTTTGAAGCCAGCTGAGCGGAAAGACTCCGCCATGAAGTGTGCGTGAGCGACCGAGACACAAAATCCCAATGCCCGCATATGGTTGGGGTCTGACACCTTCTCCTGAACAGCCTGCACGACGAGGCCCGCGCGAACCTTGTTGGCTGCGAGGACGTTGCTCAGTGCGCTCGCATCATATGCCCCGCGCTTCCACTCCACAGCGCTCAAGTCAGTGTTGTCGCTTATGCCGAAGTAGTGGAAGGGGCAGAGAAGTTCGTTGTCCAGTGCCTCCCACAGCCGCATTTCGGCGGCAATGCGTCCGTCAAAAAACTCGCCCTGAATGTTCTTCCCGTCCATGCGTTCGGGCGTGGCAGTCAGGCCGAGCAACTCCAACGGCTGGAAGTGATCGATGATCTTCCGATACGTCGGTGAGGTACCGTGGTGGAACTCGTCGATCACGATGACGTCGAAGTGGTCTGGATCAAGGCGATCTAGTGCCCGCGCATTGAGTGACTGAACACTGGCGAAGACGTGTGTCCAGCGCTCCGGAATTTCGCCACTGAAGAGGGACTCGCCGAAGTTCGCGTCAAGCAGGATTTCTTGGTAGGTACGCAGAGACTGCTGCAAGATCTCCTTACGGTGAGCGACGAAGAGAAGGCTCAGATCACGGCCATGCCTCTGACGGAGGCGCTTGTAGTCGAGAGCCGCCATGACGGTCTTGCCTGTGCCCGTTGCGGCTACCAGGAGGTTGCGGTGCCGATCGTGTACCTCACGCTCGACGTCAAGGCGCTCGAGCATGTCGCGCTGATACGGATACGGCCGTACCTCGAAGCCCGACAAGGTGATGGGTCGGTCCGCTGAGGGTGCGCCGCCCGCTACAGCCAGCGCCTCCTGGAGACGGCTGCCGTCAGTGTCGGGGTCGTACATCTCGAAGGTGGGGTCACTCCAGTACGACTCGAACGTTGCCTCGAACTTCCGCAGGACATCGGGCGTAGCTACAGAGGACAGGCGCACATTCCATTCCAGCCCGTCGAGGAGTGCCGCTTTCGATAGGTTCGAACTGCCGACGTATGCCGTGTCGTAGCCGCTCCTTCTACGGAACAGCCATGCCTTGGCGTGTAGCCGAGTCGACCGCGTCTCGTAGTTGACCTTGACCTCAGCGTTGAAGTCTCGCACCAAGCGGTCCAGGGCTCGTCGCTCGGTGGCGCCGATGTATGTAGTGGTCAGGACCCGTATCGGTACGTTCCGTGCGTTGGCTGCTTGCAAGGAACGCTCTATGACCCGCAGTCCGTGCCATTTGACGAAGGCGCACAAGAGGTCCACCTGGTCAGCGGTCGCCAACTCCGCCCGTAGTTCGAAACCGAGACTGGGGTCTTCGGGGGCGTTAGTGAGGAGCGCAGTGTCCGAGAGTGGGATGCCGGGCCGTACGGCAAACACTCCTGGTGCTTCCTGCTGCGTCATAGCCAAGAGCTGTCGAGGACCTTCGGCGACAAGGTCCACCCATTCCTGTGCGCCCTCAAGTGTGCTGATGGACTCCAGGATGTGGTTCGCGGCGTGCACGCGATCACCCGCAGGTAGGTTCCGCAACACCTGCTGCACGGTGCGAGAGACGTGCCGAGCGAGCACATGGGGGACCGACTCGGGCCCGACGGGGTCGCTCACCGGGTGCCAACCAAGCTGGGCGAGCTCGTTGAGCTTCTGCTCGAAGCGCAGAGTGATCAGTTGCTCGTACAGGCCCGAGACGGGGTGGGACAGGTCCTCCAGCTCAGACATGCGAGCTCCCTTGATCGCTCGGGCAACTGGCTCATGTCTAACAGAGGGCTGTGACATCGAGGACCGAAGTGGTCCCGTATGGCGAGTCTTCGCAGCCCCAACCCGGCTGTAACTGAAAGGGGTTTGACAACATTGATCAGGCTTGCTCAAGTATGGGCGAATGGAAATCGAACGGGTTGGCGGGCATGTGCGAGGCGTCCCTGTGGGTGCCGTCTTCGCCAGTCGCAAGGTGGTCCAGCAGGCGAAGCTGCACAGAGACAACCAGCGGGGCATCTCTTGGGCCTCGGGTGAGGATGGTCTGCGAGTGGGGGACGCAATCGTCCTCCACGGGGGCTACGAGGACGACGAGGATGAGTGGGACACGATCCGCTACACGGGAGCCTCGCCCGGTGTCGACAAAGATCCGAAGACGAAAAAGCTTCTCCGTAGCCAGTCTTGGTCATACCGGGACAATGCGGCCCTGTTGCGGAGTTATGAGCGGGGTTATCGCATTCGCGTGATCCGCGGGTACGAGGGGGATGAGCGGTACTCCCCAAGCAAGGGTGATGGCTACCGGTACGACGGTCTGTACAAGATCACAGCCGTGCGTGACGCGATCTCGAAATCTCCGGCCCCGGACGGTTCGGAGATTCGCATCTGCCAGTTCGATTTGGAGCGGTTGCCAGACCATCTCCAGGTGCAGACCGACCTTGAGCAACAGGTTCTCCAAGCATTGGAAGACCTGGGGGAGCAGAGGTCCACACCTCAGGGGCAGGAGCAGGACGGTGACCCTTCGGCGGACGAGGGTAGCGAGGAGAAATTTCCGCTCACGCGGAGCATGCGGGTCCGGCGTCTAGTCCGAGATACGGCTGCGGTGAAGCGCATTAAGAAGCTCTACGAGGGGGAGTGTCAGATGTGCGGCCTCCGGCTGGAAGGGCCGGACGGTAAGCCTTACAGCGAAGGTGCGCACATACGGCCCCTGGGTAAGCCTCATCGCGGACCCGACGTTGAGCCGAACATCCTCTGCCTCTGCCCCAACTGTCATGTACGGCTAGATATCGGCGCAGTCCTCATCGAAACGGACTGGTCGATAGTTGTGCGAGCGGCTCTGTTTGGCACAGCCCTTCGGACGAACCTTAAGGTGGAAAAGGGGCATAAGGTCCACCCGGAATACCTGCGCTACCACCGGGACTACTGGCGCAATCGTGAATTGGGTTCACCGCAGTAACGCATCGGCGGCCTGGGAGTAATGCAGGGCTGGAGCCGGCGATCTGGGGCACTTCCCAGACGACGGCTCCGGTCACCGGCTTCCCTCAATCGAAAGCTGGGGTGTCAGGCATCCACCCCGTGACACCCCCCATAAGCCACCCCGGCCCCACACCAACAAGCACCCCCCCGCTCCGGCGGCCAAGCCGCCGCCCTCCCCCTCGCCGCCAGCGTCGTCGCGTACTGGGGGAGCAGGTCGGGGTCGCCCGGAGAGGTGCCCTCCGAGGCGGCGAAGGCCTCGTAGGACGGGACCGTTCCCGTCACGATGCCCAGGTTGCCCGTGCCGGAGGCGGACAGTTCGCGCAGGGATGCCTCTATCACCGCGAGGTGGGTCTCGTGGGAGGGGTACTCGTCCGCGAGGGTGGGGTAGGCCGACACCAGCTCCGCCAGTTCGCCCGCCGGCCAGTGCAGGACGGCGACCGGGAAGGGGCGGGAGAGGGCCTCGCGGAAGGTGCCCAGCTCGGCGCGGAGGCGGGAGATCTCGGCCTCCAGTTCCGCCGGGTTCTCCGAGCCGAGGGACCACACCCGCTTCGGGTCGTGGAGTTCGTCGAGGGAGACCGGGGACGTGTTCACGGCGTCGGCGAGGGCGTCCCAGTCGTCGTGTGGCGCGCCCAGCATGCGGCGGACGCGGTGGCGGCCGAAGAGGACGGGGTGTGTGGCGTACGGCGGTTCCGGTACGTCCGTCAGCAGCAGCCGGGCCGCCTCCGTGAACGTCGCCTCCGCCGCTTCCAGCTCGTCGTGGGACTCCAGGGACTCCGCGACGATCACCCAGGGGGCCGGGTCGCGCGGGGCGGCCGCGCGGATGCCGTCGATGATCGCGCGGGCCTCGGCCTCGTGGCCGTACTCCCACAGGTTCGAGGCCTTCAGGGCGCGGACCAGGTGCGGGGCGTCCAGGACGGCCGGGGACGACAGCAGGCGGTCGTAGAGGGTCGTCGCGGCGGGGCGGTCGCCGGACAGTTCCAGGTGGGCCGCGGCCTGGAGCAGCAGGGCCTCGGCGTCCTCGGGATACAGGCCGGCGGTCCGCTCCAGGCGTGCCGCTTCGGCGGTGTGGTCGACGTTCTCGGCAGGCGTGTCGGGGCGCATGGGTGACACCGTACTGCCGACCGGTGACGAAGAGGAGATAGCCGCAGGCCAGGGGAGGGGGAGAGGCGAGGAGCCCGGCCTGCGGCCCGGGGGCGCGAAGCGGGCGCCCCTAGATCGTCACCCCGTCGATCTGCAGCGTCTGCACCGCGCCCGCCGCGAACGGCACGCTCACCGTCTTGCCGGAGAGGTACGTGTCCGAGCGGGCCGTGTAGAGGTCGCCGCCCGACGTCACCGTGTTCCAGCGCGGGACCAGGCCGCCGGAGCCGCCGGTCACGGTGGAGAAGCGGGAGAGGTCGAAGGTCAGGGTCTGGGCCGTCGTCGCCGTGTTCGCGGCGACCACGACCAGGCGGCGCGCCGCCTGGTCGTAGGGCGGCGACGGCATAGCTGACGCCGGTGTCGAGGATCGTCATGCCGGGGCGGATGTGGCGGCTGAACTGGGCCATCACGTAGTACTTCGTGGTGACCGCGCCGGGCTGGAGGGTGGCCGCGTCGTACGCGATCATCGCCCAGTTCGTCGACGGGTCCATGACCTGCCAGTACACCCAGGCCGTCGGGTGCAGCCAGCGGAAGTCGTAGAGCAGGTTCTTCGCCATGGAGAGGCCGGTGCCGTCGTTGTCGCCGGTCTCGGAGTTCCACAAGGGCTTGCCGGACGTTGTCACCACGTCCGTGTACAGCAGGTCCCGGCGGCCGCCCGAACCCTGGTAGCCGTGCACGTTGACCCGGTCCACCAGGGCCTTCGTGGACGCGCCGAAGGAGTTCCACGTCGTGCGCGACAGGTCGTAACTCGTCTCGTCCGAGGCGGAGATACGGGTGCCGGTCAGGCCGCGCTTGTCCAACTCGCTGCGCATGTACGGCAGTACGGCCGCCTGGACCGTGGAGTCCATGTGGCAGCCCTCCTGGGTGCCGGTCGCCGTCCACCAGGACGAGGACGGCTCGTTGAAGGGGTCGACCGTGGCGAAGTTCACGCCCCAGTTGTTCTTGGCGCGGAGGGCGACGGCGGCCAGGTGGGAGGCGTGCTGGCGGTAGTTCCACGTCTGGAGGTTGTTGCCGCCGCCCGCCGCGCCCGAGGGGTTGTGGTTCTGGCACATCCACCACATGGGGGAGTTGGCGAACAGCTCGGTCGTGGCGCCCCGCGCCGTCGCCTTCGTCAGCATCGCCCGCTGCTTGGCGTCCGCCGACCAGTTCCACGCGGAGGAGGCCGGGTCCTCGTTGTTCCAGTCCTGCCAGAAGCCCTCGATCTGCTTGAACGCGGGGATGTTGGGGGAGACCGCCATCGACTGGCCGCCCACGCTGTTCCAGCTGCACGCGCCCAGGTTGTAGCGGGCGATGTTCATGCCGAGACCGGGAAGCGTCCGGCCGCCGTACGCGACCGACTTGGTCGTGAAGAAGATGTCGGCGAAGTCGTCGCGGGCGCCGAAGACGTTCGCCCACCAGGCGAGGGAGGTGCCCCAGCCTTCCCAACTGCCGTATTTGGTCGCCGGATTGACGCCGATCGTCGCGTCGGCGTGGGCCGTGCCCGCGGCCAGGCCCGTGCCGAGGAGGGCGCCGCCCGTGGCCGCCAGCAGGGTTCTGCGTCGGATCATGACTTCTCCGCTTCACTCGACTGAGGACGCCGTCGGCCGTCCCGACCGGCGGTGTCCGTGACCGAGTGCGGGCCGGCCGTCCCGGCCGGGGTCCGCCACTCGTAGCTCGTGCGGGAACGTGAATTCTTGAGCGCGTCACGAAGCATCGAGGGCGGCGCGTGGTCTTGTCGAGAGTTCTGACACCCCTTTCTCCAACCTGTGGAGGAAGGTTCGAGGGGACGAACAGAAGGAGCCCTGGGCAGTCGGTCGGCGCGGTCGGCTCGGGCACGGGTCTGGAGACCTCGCGGCCGCGCGCTTATGGTGCGGGCGGCCCCGGCGAAGGAGGTGCCCCGTGCGGCGACCCGTCGTGCACCACGGCGTACGGCGGCGGCGCGAGAGGCGTCGCCTGCGGCAGCGGCGCACACTGTGGACCGGAGCCGAACTGCTCGTCACGGCGGGGCTGTTGGGGCTGCTCCTCGTCGTCCATCAGCTGTGGTGGACCAACCGCGAGGCCCGCGAGGGCGCCGAGCGCGAAGTGGAGGCCCTGGAGCGGCAGTGGGGCGCCGATGCCGGCGGCGACTGGGGGGCCATGCCGGACACCGACCCTCCCGGGCAGGTCACCAGGTGGCCGGAGACGCCGTCGACCCCCGTCACCTCCGGCCCGCGACCCCCCGTGGCCCGGCCCGCGCCCTCCCAGGCGTACGCCGTCCTCGAAATCCCCCGCCTCGGCGTCCGCGCCCCCGTCGCCGAGGGCACCAGCAAGCGGAAGGTTCTCGACAACGGTTACGTCGGTCACTACGCCCACACCCAACAGCCCGGCCAGGAAGGCAACTTCGCCCTCGCCGGGCACCGCAACACCCACGGCGAGCCGTTCCGCCACCTCGACCGGCTCCAGCGCCGGGACACGATCGTCGTCGAGACGGCGGACGCGACCTACACGTACGCCGTCGACGTCGTCCTCGCCCAGACCTCACCCGGCGACACCGGCGTGATCCGGCCGGTCCCCCGCTCCCTCACCGTCCCCGGCCGCGGCTACGACGACCCCGGCCACTACCTCACCCTCACCACCTGCACCCCCGCGTACACCTCCCGCTACCGCCTGGTGGTGTGGGGGAAGCTGGTGGAGGTGCGTGGCCGGGCGGCGTAGAGAGGGCCCCTCGCCCACGCCCCCCGGCCCGTTCGGGTATAACCGAACAAGGACAGCGACAACCGCACGCGGCCGCGACGCCAGAACCGGCACGCGACGCCAGAACCGGCATGCGACACCATGAACCGGCACGCAACACCGTGAACAGGGGAGGAGGAGGCGGTGATCCGCACCATGCTCCGCACCCCCCTGCTCCGCCGATGGCCCGGCGTCGCCCTGCTCCTCGCCGTCCTCGGGCTCGCCCTGCTCGACGCGGGCAGCCTCTCCGCGACCGTCGCCCTCGCCGCGACCGCCGCCGCCGGTGCCGCCCTCGCCGTCTGCTCGCTCGCCGCCGCGCGCAGCGCCCCCGCCGTCCCCCGCACCCGGTGCGTACGGCCATCCGCGACCGTGACCGCCGTACGGCCTTCCTGCCGCAGCGCGATCCCGACGCCTCAGGACGGCCGCGGCCCAGGGCACCGGGACACGCCCTCCCGACGGCCGTCGCGTAGGGCACGCCAGCAACAGACCCCAACTCCGTGCTCCGCGCGGGCCGTCATGCCGCCGTACCCATGTCCCGGCACGACGAGACCCCCGGAGGCTCCGCACCCATGTCCGTCTTCTCACTCTTCGTCCACCTCGTCGAGCGGTTCGCCGACCTGCTCGAACCCCTCTTCCACGCCTCCGCGGCCGCCGCCGCGATCATCGGGTTCACCGCGCTCGTACGGCTGCTCGTCCACCCCCTGTCGCGGGCCGCCGCACGCGGCCAGAAGGCGCGGGCCGCGCTCCAGCCGCGGATCGCCGAACTGCGCGGCAAGCACGCCCGCGACCCGGAGAAGCTCCAGCGGGCCGTGCTGGAACTGCACGCCGAGGAGAAGGTCTCCCCGCTGTCCGGCTGCCTGCCCAGCCTGCTCCAGGCGCCCGCCTTCCTCCTCCTCTACTACGTCTTCTCGCACTCCACGATCGGCGGCGAGACCAACGGCCTGCTCACCCACCAGCTCCTCGACGCGCCCCTCGGCGACCGCTGGACCGACGCCCTCGCCGCGGGCGGGATGTTCGGCGGGGCCGGGCTCGTCTACCTCGCGCTGTTCGCCGTCGTCGCGGCCGTCGCCACCTTCGGCTACCGCCTCTCCCGGCGCACGATGGCCGCGAACGCGGCGACGGTGGGGGAGGGGACGCCCGGCCTGGGCGCGGTCACCAAGGTGATGCCGTTCCTGTCCTTCTTCACCCTCGTCACCGTCGCCGTCGTACCGCTGGCCGCCGCCCTGTACGTCGTCACCAGCACGGCCTGGAGCGTGGTCGAGCGCGCGGCGCTCTACAGGTGACGCGGCCGTGCGAGGCCTGGTGACGGTCCAGTACGTGAACCGGGTCTTGCGGAGTGGACGCCCAGATCGGAGGATCGACCGGTCCTCCGACGGCTGCACCCGTCGGCGGGCGCGCCGCGATCGAGGGAGATTGTGATCATGAAGCTGCTGCGAGTCGGTACGGCGGGTGCGGAGCGTCCCGCGCTGCTCGACGCCCAGGGGACCCTGCGGGACCTCTCGGGCCTCGTCGACGACATCGACGGCGCGCTGCTCGCCGACGACGAGGCGCTCGGCCGGATCCGTACCGCCGGTGCGTCCGGCGAGCTGCCCGTGCTGGACGCGACCGGGCTGCGCGTCGGACCGCCGGTCGGCCGGATCGGCAAGGTCGTGTGCATCGGGCTGAACTACCACGACCACGCCCGCGAGACGGGGTCCGCGGCGCCCGCCGAGCCCGTCGTCTTCTTCAAGGCGGCGGACACGGTCGTCGGGCCGTACGACACCGTGCTCGTGCCGCGCGGGTCCACGAAGACCGACTGGGAGGTGGAGCTGGCGGTCGTCGTCGGCCGTACCGCCCGCTACCTGGAGTCGGCGGAGGAGGGGCTCGCGCATGTCGCCGGGTACGCCGTCGCGCACGACGTCTCCGAGCGGGAGTTCCAGATGGACCGGGGCGGCACGTGGGACAAGGGCAAGAACTGCGAGACGTTCAACCCGCTCGGCCCCTGGCTCGTGACGGCCGACGAGGTGCCCGACCCGCAGGCGCTGGGGCTGCGGCTCTGGGTCAACGGCGAGCCGAAGCAGGACGGGACGACCGCCGACCAGATCTTCCCCGTGGGCGAGGTCGTCCGCTACGTCAGCCAGTTCATGGTCCTCCACCCCGGTGACGTCATCAACACGGGGACACCGGCGGGCGTCGCCTTCGGGCAGCCCGAGCCGAAGCCGTACCTGCGGGCGGGGGACGTCGTCGAGCTGGAGATCGATGGGCTGGGACGGCAGCGGCAGGAGCTGAAGCCCGCGTGATCGCGCCGCTGGGGAGGCGCCCCGGTGGGGCACCTCCCCAGCGCCCTCGGCGGAGTCTCAGCGCAGGCCCTGGTACTTCTCCAGGAACTGTTCCAGGGCCTCCACCACGAACCTGTGGTCCTCCAGCTGGGGCAGGCCCGAGACCGTCACGGCGCCGATCACACCGACGCCCTCGACGTTGATCGGGAAGGAGCCGCCGTGGGCCGCGTACTCGTCCGGGTCCAGGCGCGAGGACTCCTCGAACGTCGTGCCCTTGGCGCGTTGGCGGGAGCCCACCAGGTAGGACGAGGCGCCGTAGCGCTCCACGACCCGACGCTTGCGGGCGATCCAGGCGTCGTTGTCGGGGGCCGAGCCCGGCAGGGCCGCGTGGAAGAGCTGCTGGCCGGCCCGGTGGATGTCGATCGCCACCGGAGCCTGCCGCTCCCGGGCCAGCTCCACCAGCAGCGAGCCGAGCGCCCAGGCGTCGTCGAACGTGAACTGGCGGAACACCAGGCGCCGTTCCTGGGCCTGCAGCTCCTCCAGGGGCGGGGTGATCTCCGGGGTGATCCTGGGGGTGAACTCGTGCGTCACAGCGACACCGCCATTCCGTCTCGTGCCGAACGGCGGGCCGCCTCCAGGACATCGAGCGCGGCGGCCGCCTCCGCGGCGGTCACCGGGTTGGGGCCGCCGTCGGTCAGTGCCTTCGCCACCGCAGCGTAATAGGCCGGGTAGTCGCCGGGCAGGGTCCGTACGGGCCGTCCGCCGCCGGTCAGCGGCGACTCGCCGGAGCCGACGTGCCCCCACAGCTCCTCGGGCTCCGTGCCCCAGCCGGGGCCGGGCCGCTCGCCGTCCCGCAGCGCCGCCTCCTGCGGGTCCAGGCCGTACTTCACGTAGCCGGCCTGCGAGCCCAGCACCCGGAAGCGCGGGCCGAGCTGGGCGGTCGTCGCGGAGGCGTAGAGGTGGGAGCGGACGCCGTTCGCGTGGGTGAGCGCCAGGAACGTGTCGTCGTCGGTCTCCGCGCCGGCGCGGCGGACGACCGTCTCGGCGTAGACCTGCGTGACCGGGCCGAAGAGCACCAGCGCCTGGTCGACGACATGGCTGCCGAGGTCGTACAGCAGACCTCCGATCTCCGCCGGATCGCCGGACTCCCGCCAGCCGCCCTTCGGCTGCGGCCGCCACCGCTCGAACCGGGACTCGAAGCGCCATACGTCGCCCAGCGCGCCCTCGGCCAGGAGGTCGCGCAGAGTCAGGAAGTCGTTGTCCCAGCGGCGGTTCTGGAAGACGGAGAGGAACAGTCCGCGCTGCTCGGCCAGGCCGGCCAGCTCCCGTGCCTCGGCGGCCGTACCGGCCACCGGCTTGTCGACGACGACCGCGAGGCCCGCTTCGAGGGCGGTCCTGGCGAGCGGCACGTGCGTCTTGTTCGGGGAGGCGATGACGATCAGGTCCAGGTCCCCGGAGCGGGCGAACAGCTCCTCGGGGGTGCCGGCGACGCGTACGTCCGGGAACCCGGCGCGGGCCTGCTCCTGCCGCTCGGGGTTCGAGGTGACGACCGTGTCGAGGACGAGGCCCTCGGTGGCGGCGATCAGCGGGGCGTGGAAGACGGAGCCCGCGAGGCCGTAGCCGATCAGGCCCACGCGGAGGGGAGTACCAGTCATGCGACCTACTTTCGCAACGCTGTTGCCAAAGTGCAAGCGCGGGGGAGAATGGGGCCCGTGAACAGGACGAACGGCGGCAGGGACGGCGGCGCGGACGGCGGCGCGGTGAGCGGTACGGGCGGCGGCGTGAGGGGCGGTACGGGTGGCGGCGTGAAGGGCGCGGCGGGCGGCGCCGTCGGCGCGAATCTCCTCGCCGTGCGCAGTCACAACGCCGCGCTCGTGCTCGACCTCCTGCGCACGGCCGGACCGGACGGCATCAGCCGGCTCGAACTCGCCGAGCGCACCGGCCTCACCCCGCAGGCCGTCAGCAAGATCACCGCCCGGCTGCGCGAGGAGGGCCTCGCGGCGGAGGCGGGCCGCCGCGCCTCCACGGGCGGCAAACCGCGCACGGTGCTGCGGCTGGTGCCCGGAGCCGCCCACGCCGTCGGCGTCCACCTCGACCGCGACGCGCTGCGGATCGTCCTGACCGACCTCGACGGGAGCGTGGTGGAGGAGCGGCGGGGGCCCCTCGACCTGGGGGCCGGGGCGGAGGCGGTACTGGGGGCGGTGGACGGCGGGGTCGGCGAGGTGGTGGGACGGGCGCGGGCCGGGCGTCCCGTCGCCTCGCGGCTGTTGGGGGTCGGGGTCGCCCTGCCCGGCCCGCTCGACCACACCCACGGCGTGCTGCACCGCGTCACCGGCTTCCCCGAGTGGGACGGCTTCCCCCTGCGGGACGCCCTCGCGCGGCGGCTCGGCTTGCCGGTCGTCGTCGACAAGGACACCAACGCCGCCGCCCTCGGCCTCGCCGTCGGCGGCGAACGCGGCTCCTTCGCCTACCTGCACCTCGGTACGGGACTCGGCGCCGGCCTGGTCATCGGCGGGAGGGTGCACCGCGGGGCCCGCACCGGCGCGGGGGAGTTCGGCCATCAGGTCGTCCAACTGGACGGACCGCCCTGCCCCTGCGGCAACCGCGGCTGCGTCGAGGCGCTGTGCCTCGCGGCCATCGACCGGGGTGACGTGGCCGAGGCGGCACGGGTCCTGGGCACGGCCGCCGCGAACCTCGCCGGCCTGCTCGACATCGACCAGATCCTCCTCGGCGGGCGCACGATCACGGCCACGCCGGACCCCTTCGTCCGAGGAGTCGCCGCGGTCCTCGCCGCCCGAGCCGCCCGGGAGGGCTCCCCGGAACCCGCCGTACCGGTACGACTCGCCCCCGGGGGGACCGCGAGCGTGGCGGAGGGCGCGGCCCACCTGCTGCTGGGACCGGTGTTCGGGCGGACGGACGTATGAGGGAAGCCCGGGCCAGGGCGAGCCGACACCGGGGCGGGCCCGCGCAAGGGTAAGCCCGCGCCAAGGCAAGGCCCGGGCCAGGGCGGGCACGCACCGGGGCGGGCCCGCGCAAGGGTAAGCCCGCGCCAAGGCAAGGCCCGCACCAGGCCAGGCCCGCACCGGGGCGAGCCGGCGCCACGGGCACTCACCAGGGCAGGCCCGCGCCAAGGCCGGCCCGCGCCAAGGTAAGGCCCGCACCAGGGCGGGCCCGCGTCACGGGCACTCACCAGGGCGAGCCGCACCGGGGCGAGCCCGCACCAGGGCAAGGCCCGCGCCAGGGCAAGCCCGCACCAGGCCAGGCCCGCGCCAGGGCCAGGCCCGCGCCAGGGCAAGCCCGCACCAGGGCCAGGCCCGCACCGACGGCAGGCCCGCGCCACTGGCATTCACCAGAGCGAGCCCGCACCAGTGGCGAGCCCGCACCAGAGCCCGCTCCCCCTCCGCCGAACGAATGGATTCGCACGGCCGTGCGGTGCGGCAGCCTCCGCTCGGTCGTCCCCTCCGGCAGGCTCACGTGTTCATGCGACTGTGCACACCCGTATCCCTCTGCCTCGCCGCGGCCGCCGTTCTGCTGCCCGTGCCCGCCTTCGCGGAAGCCGGGCCGAGTTGTGCCGGGGCGGACGCCGGGGACTTCCCTCTCACCACCCGTCTGTACGGCGGGCCCGACTCCTACCGTGCCGGGGGCGGCTACGGCACCTGGTTCCTCGACCTCACCAACTCCACCCGCGGCACCTGCGCGGGCGTGCACCCGGTCGTCGTCCTCGTCGACTCCGCGCACGCCCTGAAGCCGTCCCAGTCCCAGCTGGAGTTCTACGCCGACGGCCGCCCGCACGCCGTCCGCCTGGAGACGACCGACGAGGAGGAACTCGTCGGAGCACTCGCGGACACCCCCGGGGAGTCGGCGGAACCCGCCGAGCCCGCGGAACGTGCGACCCCCTTCCCCGGCTTCACGGTCCCCGCGGGCCGGACCGTCACCGTCAAGCTGCGCCTCTCGATCACCTCGGACGCCGTGCCCAACCAGGTCACCGCCAACGCGGCGGTCGTCCAGCGGCAGGGCGACGACGGCGAATGGATCGGACAGTCGAACGACTACCGCTTCTCCATCGAGACAGCGGACGGCGACGGCGACGGCGACGAGGGCGAGGGCGAGGGCGACGAAGTCGAAGTCGAAGCCGGAGGCGAAGTCGAAGGCGAAGGCGCGGGCGCGGGCGAATCCGAGCCCACCCCCCGTTCGACTCCGCCTCCCTCCCCTCCCCGTCCCCATCGCCCGACAGCTCCCCCTCCCTCGCCGACGAGGCCCAGGAGCTGGCCCTCACCGGTCTCTCCTCACCGGTCGGCGTCCTCGCGGTCACGGCCGCTCTCCTGGTGACGGGCGCCGCCCTCGTGCTGTCCCGCAGGCGCCGCTGAGACGTACGGAGCGTGGCTGCGACCGCCCCGCGAGGAAGCGCCCGGCCCACCGCCGTATCGGCTGCTGACCGACGGGTTCCGGATCACGCGGTGCTGATTAGGCTGGGGACGTCGGTACGCCGTGGTTCCGGCGCCCCCGCCCCTGCCCGTACGACGCACGCCAGGAGACGCACCACATGGCAGACCGCAAGCCCATCGAGTCGTGGCTCACCGACATGGACGGGGTGCTCATCCACGAGGGCGTCCCGATCCCCGGCGCAGACTCCTTCCTGAAGAAGCTGCGCGAGTCGGGCCGGCCGTTCCTCGTGCTGACGAACAACTCGATCTACACCCCGCGTGACCTGCACGCCCGGCTGCGCCGCATGGGCCTGGACGTACCGATCGAGAACATCTGGACCTCGGCCCTGGCCACCGCCCAGTTCCTGGACGACCAGCGGCCCGACGGTTCGGCGTACGTCATCGGCGAGGCCGGTCTGACCACGGCACTGCACGACATCGGCTACGTCCTCACCGACCACGAGCCGGACTACGTCGTCCTGGGCGAGACCCGCACCTACTCCTTCGAGGCCATGACGAAGGCGGTCCGGCTGATCAACAACGGCGCCCGGTTCATCGCCACGAACCCCGACGAGACCGGGCCCTCCACCGAGGGTGCGCTGCCCGCCACCGGCGCCGTCGCGGCACTGATCACCAAGGCGACCGGCAAGCAGCCCTACTTCGCGGGCAAGCCCAACCCGCTGATGATGCGCACCGGGCTGAACACGATCGGCGCCCACTCCGAGACGAGCGCGATGATCGGCGACCGCATGGACACCGACGTGCTGGCCGGCATCGAAGCCGGGATGCAGACGTTCCTGGTGCTCACCGGCCTGACCCGGCCCTCGGACGTGGATGCCTTCCCCTACCGCCCGTCGAAGGTGGTCGACTCGATCGCGGATCTCGTCGACCGGATCTGAAACCTGCCGACGGGCGAACGTGCCCCGGACGGAGCAGCGGTGCCCCGCTGGAGATGCGGGGCACCGGTGTCCGGGGGAGCCTCCAGGTACTGGAGGTTTCACGATGGGTTCACTGAAAGTCGCACTGTGTGCGGGTGTCGCGGCCGTCGCCGCGACGCTCACCCCGGCGGCGTACGCCGCGGAACCGGCGGGCGGAGTCTCGGTGACCCCGTCGACCCCGGCCCCCGGGGACGAGGTCGCGCTCCAGGTCACCGGCTGCGCGGGCAGGACGGCCACCGCGGCGTCGAGGGCGTTCGTCTCCGACGCGCACCTGGTCGGCTCGGGCGGCTCCCTGTCCGGTGAGACCCGGGTCCGCACCTCGGTCGACCCCGGCTCCTACGACGTGACGATCACCTGCGCCGACTTCCGGGTCGACGGTGTGATCAAGGTCGTCGCGGCCTCGGCCCGGCCGGCCACGCTCGCCTCCCCGGTCGCGCCGGTGCGGGCGGGCGGCGGAGGCGCGGCGCCGCCGGTCACCGCCGACGGGTCCGGCGTGGGGGGCCCCGGCGTCGCCCACGCGGTCACCGGTCTGCTCCTGGCGGGCACCGCCGCCGTCGCCGTGGCGCTGCGAAGGACTCGGCGGCGCAGTGGGACGGACTGACCATGTCCGAACGCGAACGTTCCTCCGGATGCCTGCTCACCGGCCTGACCTGGGCGCTGCTGCTCCTCGGCCTGTGGCTGTGGGGGAGCGAGGTGACCGGCGTACGGCCCGGCACCGCCACGGGTGACGTGGCGGCGGTCGGCCGGCCCGCCGACGCAGGGCTGCCGCCCGCCGCCCGACCGCTGGGGGCCGCGCTGCCGCAGCGCGTGGACATCCCGCAGCTGGGCGTGCAGGCCCCGGTCGTGGCCCGCGGTCTGGACGCGCAGGGCGCGATCTCGGCGCCGCCCTACGACCAGGCGGGCGTCGTCGGCTGGTACGGGGCCGGGGTGCGGCCCGGCGCCGCCGGTACCGCGCTGATGGTCGGCCATGTCGACACCGAGACCCGCCCCGCCGTCTTCTACGCACTGAGCACGCTCGAGGTGGGCGGGACGATCCACGTGGTCCGCGACGACGGCCGGGTCGCCCGGTTCACCGTCGAAGAGGTCGAGCTGGTCCAGCGCGACCGCTTCGACGCCCGCCAGGCCTACGGCCCCCGCGAGCCGGGCCGCGCCGAGCTGCGGCTGATCACCTGCGGCGGCACCTTCGACCGGGCGAGCCGCAGCTACACGGCCAACGTGATCGTGTCGGCGTATCTGACCGGTGCCACCCGGTGACGGTGCCCCGGGGAAACCGTCCGGAACAGCAGAAAGCCCCTCGCTCGCGCGAGGGGCTTTCTCGTCTGTGCGCCGCCAGGGACTCGAACCCCGGACCCGCTGATTAAGAGTCAGCTGCTCTAACCAACTGAGCTAGCGGCGCCTGCTTGACGACGTTAACTCTACATGACCACCGGAGGTGGTTCTGCCCCCCCGGATCGGCCCCGGACGGCCGTCCGGACCTGCCCCGCACCCCCCGGGAGTGGGGCACGTACATCATTCGGACCGTCAGCAGGCGCGTCCGCAAGAGAGTTGGGAAAGACTGGCGAACGTGCACAGTCGCGGACATTTCCATCTGCAGTGTGAGGGGAATCGCATGGTGGCTCCGGCATTCGAGGAATTCGAACCCGGGAGCGACTGCGAATGCCCCGGATGCGTCGACCGGAGGCGAGCCGCGCAGGCTTCCCCGGTCGCCGCGATCGTCGGCCACCCGGCCGCCCAGCGCACCGTCGTCATCGCCGCCGCGGCTTCCGCGGTCCTCGGAGCCGGTCACGCGGCCCCCGCCCTCGCCTCCCCCCAGCAGGCCCCCGACCGGCCGGGCGTCCCCGCGGGCGACGGGCCCGAGACCCCGCAGGGCGCCAAGGCACCCCTGCACGGGCCCGGCGGCAAGCCCGCCGACTCCGCCACTCCGCCGGCGACCACCCGAACGGAGATCATCGACCGCGCCAAGAAATGGGTCGCGGCCAAGGTGCCGTACAGCATGACCTCGTTCTGGTCGGACGGCTACCGGCAGGACTGCTCCGGCTATGTCTCCATGGCCTGGAAGCTGCCCGGGAACGAGTGGACGGGCAGCCTCCACCAGTACGCGACCCGGATCACCAAGGAGCAGCTCCAGCCGGGCGACATGCTGCTCTTCCACAATCCGGCCGACCCGACGAACGGCTCCCACGTCGTCCTGTTCGGCGGCTGGACGGACCACACGCACGGCTATTACGTCGCCTACGAGCAGACCCGACCGAACACCCGCCGGCTCGCCACCCCCTACGCCTACTGGACCAATGCGGCCAAGTACGTGCCCTACCGCTACAAGGGGCTGGTCGCCGAGCCGGCGGACCCGGGCGTTCCGGCGGTTCCCTCGGTACCGGGCAAGGACGGTGGCGGGGACAGCGCCAACCCGGGCCCCAGTGCCCAGGCGCCTCCCTATCCGGGGCGGGCGGCCTTCGGGCCGGGCGCGGACAACAAGCACGTCACCCTGCTCGGCCGGCTCCTCGTCGAGCGCGGCGCGAAGGGGTTCTACACCTCGGGACCCGGCCCGCGCTGGTCGGACGCCGACCGGCGGGCCACCCAGGCGTTCCAGCGGGCCCAGGGCTGGCGCGGGGCGTACGCCGACGGGCTGCCCGGCCCGCTGACCTGGTCTCTCCTGATCACCGGCAAGGGCCGGAACATCGCGGCGGGAGCGTCCGGTGGCTCCGGTGGCTCGGGATCGGAGGGTGCCCCCGCCCAGGCGCCGGGCGTCCCCGTATATCCCGGCCGGGGCATGTTCCGGCCCGGCGCCGACAACGCGCACGTCACCCGGCTGGGGAGGCAGCTGGTGCGGAAGGGGTTCGGCAAGTACTACACGAAGGGGCCCGGACCGCGCTGGGGCGAGGCGGACCGGCGGGGCGTGGAGGCTTTCCAGCGGACCCAGGGCTGGCGCGGCGGGGCGGCCGACGGCTACCCGGGGCCGGAGACCTGGCGGCGGCTGTTCTCGTAGGCCACCCGCCCGCGACGCCCCTGCCGTCCGGATCCCGATGACCAGGGTCGTCCCCATCCACTGTCATGGCGTATCTGGCGCGGAGGCTGGAGGCACGCATGAGCACGACCACTTCTCAGACGCCCGAGTCGGAGGGGCCAGCACGGCCCGCCCGGCTCATCCAGAACGAGGCGACCACCGAGATCCCCGTCCATCTGCTGTTCCGTGACGAACCCGAGCCGAGGCCGGTGCCGCTCGGGCCCACCGTCGTGGGCAGCCGGGCGGGCACCGGGGAGCAGCCGAGGTTCCGTCGGCCGACTCCGGCGAAGGCCCTGCCGGTCGCGCAGGTCGACCCCGCGCTCGTCGAGCGGCCCGCCCGGGTGCTGCCCGGCGCGGTCGGGGTGGCCGCCGGGGTGTGCGGGTCGGCGGGCTGCGCGGCCACCTCCTGGTGGGCGGGCGTCCTGCCGCCGCTGGTGGTGGAGGCGCTCGCGCTGCCCGCGTCCGCCGGTGCCGGGCTCGGTCCGGTGCAGTGGGCGGCGTACGCGGGGGCGGGCGCCCTCGGCCTGTTCGGCTTCGGCGGGCTGGCGCGCGGCGGGACCGGACGGGCCTGGGTGCTCGGCCTGTTCGGTCGCTACCGGGGGACGGTCCGGCGCACCGGCCTGCTCTGGGTGAACCCGCTGCTGCTGCGCCGCCGGGTCGACGTACGGCTGCGGCACTGGCGCAGCGAGGCGATGCCCGCGGCCGACGGCAACGGGGTCGCGCTGCGGGTGGTGGCGCTCGTGGTGTGGCGGGTGCGGGACACCGCGCGGGCCACGCTGGGCGTCGAGGACCACGAGACGTATCTGCGTGAGTGCGTCGAGGCGGCGCTCGCCAGGGTCCCGGTGGAGACGCCGGGTGCCGGGCGGGGTGCGGTCGAGGCGGCCGGGGAGGCGCTGACCCGGCGGGTGGCGCGGGACGCCGGCGCGATCGGCCTGGAGGTGTTCTCGGTGCAGCCGCTGCGTGTCGAGTACGCCCCGGAGGTGGCCGCGGCGATGCACCGGCGGCGGATCGCCGCGCTGGACGCCCAGCAGCGGGCGTCGGTGCTGACCTCGGTGGTGGACTCGGTGGAGGACACGGTGACCCGGCTGACCATGCGCGGGCTGGTGGAGCTGGACGACTACGAGCGCAAGGCGCTGGTGAAGGACCTGACGGTGGCGTTCTGCTCGGGACGGGGGGAGCAGCCGCCCTGACGACCCGTCGAACACGTCCCAGAACCTGTTCCGGATCCTGTCGCAGAACCTGTCCCCGAACCGATCCCCCATCCTGCTCTCCATCCTGTTCCCCGATTGGTATGGACATGTTCAACGATCAGCAATAATCTCGAACTTGGTCTAGACCTGCACGGCTCACAGAACTTCCCCCACGTTCTCCAGGAGCGGCAGCATGCGCAAAAAGACCAAGTGGTACGCCGCCGCCCTCGGCCTCACCACGGCGGGAGCCTTCGTGCTCACCGCCGGAGGCGCGAGCGGCCACGGCTACACCGACCTCCCCATCAGCAGGCAGAAGCTCTGCCAGAACGGCACCGTCGCCAACTGCGGCAACATCCAGTGGGAGCCGCAGAGCGTCGAGGGCCCCAAGGGCTTCCCGGCCGCCGGACCGGCCGACGGGCGGATCTGCTCGGCGGGCAACGCCCCGTTCGCCCAGCTCGACAGCCCGAAGACCCCCTCGGGCGCGGCCTGGCCGGCCACCCGGGTGTCCGGCGGCCAGTCGTACTCGTTCCGCTGGCAGTTCACCGCCATGCACGCCACGTCCGACTTCAAGTACTACGTCACCAAGCCGGGCTGGAACCAGAACCACAACCTGGCCCGCTCCGACCTCAACCTCACGCCGTTCCTGACGGTGCCCTACGGCGGTCAGCGCCCGCCGCAGACCCTCTCCCACAGCGGCACCCTGCCGTCCGGGCTGAGCGGGCGCCACGTGATCGTCGCGGTCTGGACGGTCGCCGACACGGCCAACGCGTTCTACGCCTGCTCCGACGTCACCTTCTGAGTGCGCGAGGACATGACGAAGGCGACCCCTGTTCGCGTCTTCCGCGAACAGGGGCCGCCTTCGTGCTGGTGCGCCGCCAGGGACTCGAACCCCGGACCCGCTGATTAAGAGTCAGCTGCTCTAACCAACTGAGCTAGCGGCGCATGACTCTCGCCCTCCGCCTTCGGCGGCTGACGACGAAGAAAATACTACCTGGTCCGCAGGGGTGCTCCGGACCAGGTGGTGGGGCCGCTTCCTATATGGCCAGCGAGAGCAGGACCCGGGTCGCGTTCCTGTTCAGGGTGTCGGCGGCCTGGCGCAGCCGGTGGGCGTGTTCGACGGGCAGGGACAGGGCCAGGCAGCCCGCCGTGGAGCCGGCCGTGATCGGGACGGCCGCGCAGACCGTGCCGACGGCGTACTCCTGGAGGTCGAGCACCGGGGCTGTCGGCGGCTGGGACTCCAGGCGGGAGAGCAGCAGCTTGTCGCTGGTGATGGTGCGCGAGGTGAGGCGGGCCATCTTGTGCCGGGAGAGGTGGTCGCGCCGGCCGTTGTGGTCGAGCTGGCCGAGGAGGCTCTTGCCGACCGCGGTGGCGTGGGCGCAGGAGCGGAAGTCGACCCACTCGTTGACGGCGGGCGTGGTGGGGCCGTCGGCGTACTGGGTGACGGTGATCTCGCCGTCGACGTAGCGGCTGATGTAGACGGCGGCGCCGACGGTGTCGCGGAGCCGGTCCAGGGTCTGCTGGAGCTGGTCCCGGAGGGCCTCCTCGTGATGGTGCGCGGACGCCAGACGGGTCAGGGCGTCGCCGGTGACGTACGCCCCGTCGGCGATCTGCTCGACGTAACCCTCGCGGCGCAGCATCCGCAGGAGCGTGGTCAGTCGCTCCGAGCCGAGGCCGGTCTCGCGGGTGATGTCGGCGTCGGTGACGCCTGTGGTGTGCCGGGCCACCGTCTCCAGGACGCGCAGGGCGTCCTGGGCCGGGTGGTGCGGAGTTTTCGGCTCGTTCTTCAGCGCCACGGTTTCCCCCCGGTCGCTTGTTCCTGGCCGTGATCCGGACGGTGAATCCCGTCCACGATAACCGGCCAGTAGCCACCGGGGAGAGGGTGTTGACCAGATTGCGGGCCCCTCATCAGGGCAATTGTTCCACCGTCATATGCCTGATGGCATGCGGCCCCGGTACGGCCCGGACGCGGAGGCGCGGGACGGACGCGGGACGGGGACGGGGAGGCGGACGGGACCCGGGGCGCCCACTCGGCGTGGCGCCCCGGGGCTCACAGCACCGCGCTCAGGAACTCGCGTGTCCGTGCCTGCTCCGGCTCGCTGAAGATCTTCTCCGGGGGGCCCGACTCGATGACGCGGCCCGAGTCGAACATCAGCACCTGGTCCGAGATGTCCCGGGCGAAGTTCATCTCGTGCGTCACACAGAGCATCGTGATGTCCGTGGTGCGGGCGATGTCCCGCAGCACGTCCAGGACGCCGGCCACCAGCTCCGGGTCCAGCGCGGAGGTCACCTCGTCCAGGAGCAGGACCTGCGGGCGCATCGCCAGCGCGCGGGCGATCGCCACCCGCTGCTGCTGGCCGCCGGACAGTTGGGTCGGGTACTTGTCGAGGTGCTCGGTCAGGCCCACCAGTTCGAGGAGGTCGCGGGCCCGCTGTTCGGCCTCGTCCCTGGACAGGCCGAGGACGGTGACCGGGGCCTCGGTGATGTTGCGCAGCACCTTCATGTTCGGGAAGAGGTTGAACTGCTGGAACACCATCCCGATGTTCTTGCGGACCTCGCGGACGTGCTTCTCGCCGGCCCGGACCAGCTTGCCGTCGCGCTCCTCGTGGGTCAGATATTCGCCGCCCACCCTGATCGTCCCCTCGTCGGGCTCGGCCAGAGTCATCAGCAGTCGCAGGATCGTCGTCTTGCCGGAACCCGAGGGGCCGATCAGCGTGACGTGCTTGCCGGAGTCGACGGAGAAGTCGAGCCGGTCGAGGACGGTGTTGTCGCCGAACCGCTTGGTGACCTTGTCGAAGCGGATCAGTTCGCTGCCGTCCACCGGCGGATTGACCGGGGTGGGGCTGTGCTCTGCGGGATGGGTGTCAGCGGACAAGACGTCGCTCCAGGGCTCGGATCAGGAGGGAGGCGGGGTAGGCGATGACGATGAAGGCCACCCCCACGACGGTGAGCGCCTCCGTGGTGAAGGTTTCGTTGCTGAAGGACTGGGCCTCGCCGAGCATGTCGAAGGCGCCGATGGTCGCGATCATCGGGGAGTCCTTGAGCATGGCGACGACGTAGTTGCCCAGCGGCGGGACGACCCGGCGGATCGCCTGGGGCAGGATCACCGCCCGCCAGGTGCGGCCCCTGGGCAGGCTCAGTGCCGTCGCCGCCTCCCACTGGCCGGCCGGGACGCCGTCGATGCCCGCTCGGTAGACCTCGGCGGTGTAGGTGGAGTAGTGCAGCCCGAGGCCGACGATGCCGGTGGCGAGCGGCGACATCGACGGACCGAAGTTCGGCACCACGTAGAAGAGGAAGAAGAGCTGCACCAGCAGCGGTGTGTTGCGGATGAACTCCGTGACGGCGACGACCGGCCAGCGCACCCAGACCCGCGTGGAGCGCTGTGCCAGCGCCCACACCAGGCCCAGCGCGAAGGCGATCAGCGTGCCGGCGGCCAGGGCCTGGAGGGTGACGAGCACGCCGTCCCAGAACCGTGGCATGAAGTCGTCCACGACGTTCCAGTCCCAGCTCATCCGACACCTCCCGCGGACTGCGAACCGGCCTGGAGGCTCCCGCCGCGGGGACCGGGCCTCCTGGTGTTCCCGGGGGTCTTCGCCGGCCGCTGTCCGATCCCCGCCTTCGCCCTGCGCTCCAGCAGCCGCATACCGCGGGTGATGAGGAAGGCGAGTACGAAGTAGAGGACCAGCAGCAGGGTGTAGACCGGGGTGGTCTCGTTGGTGCCCAGCCGGAGCAGATTGCCGGCGAACGTCATGTCGGCCACCGTGATGACCGAGACCAGGGCGGTGCCCTTCAGCAGTTCGATCAGCAGGTTGTTGAACGGTGGCACCATGTCGGGCCAGGCCTGGGGCAGCTCGATCAGGCGCAGCCGCTGCCAACGGGTGAAGTTGAGGGCGATGCCCGCTTCCTTCTGCGCCGGGGTGACGGCGGCCAGGGAACCGCGGACGATCTCGGAGCCGTAGGCGCCGTAGGTCAGGCCGAGTGCGCTGACGCCGGCCCACATGGGCACCGTCTGCCAGCCGAAGAGGGGCAGCGCGAAGAACATCCAGAACATCAGCACCAGCGCCGACATGCCCCGGAAGACCTCGAAGTAGAGGCCGGCGAGGAAGCGGACGATCCAGTACCGCGAGCCGCGGGCGAGACCGATCCCGAACGAGATGGCGGCGCCGAGGGCCGCGGCGTACACCGTCACCTGGACGGTGACCCAGACACCCGGCAGGAACCAGGTGGTGAGGAACTCCGAAGTCATCATCAGCCGCACAGCTCCTTCGCCGTGAGGTCCGTCATGTCGTCCATGCCGAAACCGAAGGGGCCGACGATCTCCAGCAGTTCCCGGTAGTCGTTCTGCTTGAGCTTCAGCACTTCCTCGTTGAGGGCGTCACGGAGGTTCTTCTCGGACAGCCGGAAGGCGAATCCGCCCGCGCCGTAGGCCGGCTTGCCGTCCACCACCGGCTGGAACGGCTCGGTCGCCGACACGCGTCCGGAGGCCTCCACCGCGGACTTGACCGTGATGCGGGTGCCCGCGAAGGCGTCCACCCGGCCCTGGGCCACCGCGTCGATGCCGGCCACCTGGTCCGGCAGGACCAGGACGTCGTCGATGCCCGCGGCCCTGGCGTAGTCGATCTGGGCGTAGGCCTTGCCGGAGGCGAGCCTGAGCCCCTTCCGCCTGACGTCCTCGTAGGTCCTGATGCCGTGCGGATTGCCCTTCCTGACGACGAAGGAGTCCAGCATCAGGTAGTCCGGGTCGGCGAACAGCACCTGTTCGCACCGGAGCGGATTGATGTACATCCCGGCGGACACCACATCGAACTGCCGGGCCTTCAGCCCGGGTATCAGGGCACCGAAATCCACCGGCACCGGCCTGACCTCGTCGATGCCGAGCCTCTTGAAGACCACCTCAGCGATGGCGGGGGCCTGTCCGGTGGCCCGTCCGTCGTCTCCGACATATCCGAAGGGGGGCTCACTGGCGATGCCGATCTTCACGGACCCCTGATCCCGCAAGGTCTCCAGGAGACTGCCTCCCAGTACCTTCCCGTCATCCGGGACGCGGCTGCAGCCGGCTGCCCCGAGGGCTCCCGCCATGCCCAGCGACACCGCTCCGGCGAGCAGTGAGCGGCGGCTGAGTCCCGCATGGGGTCTGTCGTGGGTTCCGGATCGATGTGCTTGTGGTCGAGCCATGGGCGCGCGGCTACCCGACTTCAAGCCAGTCATGCGGATCGCTTCCGGCCCCGCCGTCGACGCCCCCCTGATCGCGGATGGGCCCGCGGCCTGCAACGACCTGTGGCGGACCGGAGGGGCGGGGGAGACGCTCAGCCTCCGCCGGACGTGACCCCCGCCTCGTACAGCGCGTGCGCCGCCCGCAGCACCAGGTCGTCGCGGTGCCGCGCGGCCACGATCTGGAGGCCCACCGGCAGCCCGTCGCCGTCCGTGCCCACCGGTACCGTCGCGGCCGGCTGCTGGGTGAGGTTGAACGGGTAGGTGAACGGCGTCCAGCCCGTCCAGCGCCGGTGCCCCGACCCCTTCGGCACCTCCGCGCCCGCCTCGAACGCCGTGATCGGCAGGGTCGGGGTGAGCAGCAGGTCGTAGGACTCGTGGAAGCGGCCCATACGTCGGCCCAGATCCATCCGGACGTCCACGGCCGCCAGGTAGTCCAGGGCGCTGAACCGGGCCCCCCGCGCGCTGATCTCGCGCAGCCCCGGATCCAGCGACTCCCGCTGGTACGGCCCGAGACGCCGGGTCACCCGGGCCGCGCCCGCGAACCACAGGGTGTGGAAGGCGTCCACCGGGTCACTGAAGTCCGGGTCGGCCTCCTCGACGTACGCGCCGAGTCCCGCCAGCAGCTCCACGGCCCGCCGGACCGCCGCCGCGACCGCCGGACGTACGGCGACCTGACCGCCCAGCGACGGCGAGTACGCCACCCGCAGCCCGCGCACACCCCCGCCCAGCGCCTCCGTGAACGACCCGTCGGCCGGGCCCAGCCCCGACCAGTCGCGGGAGTCGGGGACCCCGATCACGTCCAGCAGCAGCGCCGCGTCCGCCGCGTCCCGCGTCATCGGACCGACGTGCGCGAGCGTCCCGAAGGCACTGGCCGGATACAGCGGCACCCGGCCGTACGTCGGTTTCAGCGCGAAGATCCCGCAGAACGCGGCCGGGATGCGCACACTGCCCCCGCCGTCCGTGCCCAGGGACAGCGGGCCCGCGCCGAGCGCCACGGCGACCGCGCTGCCCCCGCTGGAGCCGCCCGCGGTACGGGACGCGTCGTGCGGGTTGCGGGTGACCCCGGTGAGCGGCGAGTCGGTGACGGCCTTCCAGCCGTACTCGGGTGTCGTCGTCTTCCCGAGGAACACCGCGCCCGCCTCCCGCAGCCGGGCCACCGCGGGCGCGTCCTCCTCCCACCGCCCGCCCGGATCGACCGACCGGGAGCCGCGCAGGGTGGGATGGCCCTTCAGCAGCAGGATGTCCTTCACAGTGACCGGTACGCCGTCCAGGGCGCCCCGCGGCTCCCCGCGCCGCCACCGCTCCTGCGCGTCACGCGCCTGCGCGAGAGCCTCCTCGGCCAGGATCCGCACGAACGCGTTCACCTCCGGCTGGATCCGCTCGGCCCGCTCCAGCGCCGCCCGGGTCGCCTCCACGGGGCCGAACTCGCCCTTGCGGTAGCCGTCGAGGAGCCGGCCCGCGGTCACGGTGGTCAGGTCCGTCATGCGGTCCTCCAGAGGACGTCAGTGTCCGGGCACGTAGCCGCGCTGCTTGTCGACCACGTTCCGCAGCGGCAGGCCCGCCGCCCACCGCTCGAACAACTCCACGAACTGCGCGCCGAGTTCGTCCCGCCAGCCGACCGTGTCCCCGCTCATGTGCGGGGACAGCAGCAGCCCCGGCACCCGCCACAACGGGCTGTCGGCGGCGAGGGGTTCGGTGGTGAGGACGTCCAGGGCGGCCCCCGCGATCCACCGCCTCTCCAGCGCCTGCACGAGCGCGTCCTCGACGACGAGGTGCCCCCGGCCGACGTTCACGAAGCACGCCGAGGGCTGCATCACGCCGAACCGGCGCAGGTCGAACATGCCGTGCGTCTGCTCGGTGAGCGGGGCCGCGGCGATCACCCAGTCGGCGCGGGCGAGCAGCCGGTCCAGGTCGCCGGGGCCGTGGATGCCGGTGCGCGGGACCCGGCCGACCACCGCCGTGGTGACGCCGAGCGCCTTCAGCGTGTGCGCGATCTCCCGGCCGATCGGCCCCGAACCGACGACGACCGCACGCGTCCCGGCCACCCGCCGGCTCTCCCGGTGCCGCCACTCCCGCTCCCGCTGGAGCTGCCAGGTGCGCGGCAGGTCCTTCGCCATCGCCAGCACCAGGGCGGCGACGTACTCGGCGATCGGCGCGTCGAAGATCCCGCGGGCGTTCGTCACCACGGTGTCCGACGCGACCAGCTCCGGACACATCAGATGGTCCACGCCCGCGCTCGCCGTGTGCACCCAGCCGGGCCGCGGACCCCCGCCGGGCCAGGCGGACCGCACCGCGTGCGAGGTGAAGTCCCACACCAGCAGGACGTCCGCCGAGGGCAGCCGGCCGGCCAGTCCCGCCTCGTCGGTGTGCACCACCCGGGCCCGCCCGGTGAGCCGGCCGAGGCGGGGCGGCGGCTCGGCGTCGAGGACGAGGAGCGTGGGAAGCGCGGTCATCCGGTGCCCCCTCCCCCCGGCCGGTCGTGACCAAGGGTCTGACGTGCGCGGATTGACCACGTTCGCACCCGAACCCACCGTCGTCAACACGGCCGTCGGCACGGCCGGTTGCGCCATCCCGTCTCCCGGTGAGGCGGTGCCTCCGTGGACGTCACCCTTCTCGGTGGCCCCGGTGGCTCCGGTGGCCCCGGTGGCCGGCGCGGCCTCGGTGCGGTCGCGCCGTTCGGCTTCGCCCTGGACCGCGAGCCGTGGCGCCGGGTCCCCGACGACGTGTCCCGCGTGTCCCGCCACCTCACCCGCACGCCGTACGTGCCCGTCGAGGTGAGCCTGACCCTCGCCCGCCGGGTCAGCGGTCAGGGGACGCCGGGCGACGCCCTCCGCCCCCTGATCGCCGTCGCCCCCCCGAGGTCGTCGCCCACGCCCGCACCTCCGGCAGCTTCGTCGTGGGACCGCCGGGGAGCGCGCCCTGTGCGAGGCCGTGACCCGGGCAGGCGCGATGTCCTCCGTGACCTCCTCCGGGGCGCTCCTGGAGGTCCTGGCGGAGCTGGGCGCCCACCGCGTGGCCCTGGTCACCTCTGGAAGGTGCCTGCCGGGACGTCGCCGACATGGCCCGGCAGGCGGTGAGCACCGCGGCGGCCGAGGCCCTCTCCCTTTCCTGCACCGACCTCCCGACGTACGACGTCACCCCCAACTGGAGGCGGAACCGCGCATACCGGTCATCTCGACCAACCAGGTGACGATGTGGGCGGCGCTGCGCCGATTGGGTACCCGAGCCGTGGGGCCCCACCCGGCCCTGCTGGGCGAGGGGGCGCGGAACCGCCTCCCGCACCGCCGGAAGAACAGCAGGAAGGCTGGACATGACCGCACTCGGATTCCTCTACCCGGGCCACTCCGCCGAGGACGACTACCCCCGCATCGAGCAGCTCCTGGGCAGTGACATCCGGGTGGACCTGGTGCACACGGACATCGGCGAGGACGCGCACCGCGTCGACGCCCTGCGGCAGATGGGCGCGCCCGAACGCCTCGCGGCGGGCGTCGAGCAACTGCGGCTGGCCGGCGCGGAGGCGCTCGTGTGGGCCTGCGCCGGCGGCGGCTTCGTGCACGGCTGGCAGGGCGCCCAGGAACAGGTGCGCGCGCTGGCCCACGCCGCCGGGATGCCCGCGTCCTCCACGTCCTTCGGCTTCGTCCACGCGGCGAAGGAGATCGGCGCGGCCAGGGTCGCGGTCGGCGCGACCTACCCCGACGACGTCGCCGGACTCTTCGCCGCGTTCCTGCGGGCGGGCGGCGTCGAGGTGACGGCGCTGCGCGGCTCCGGCGTCGTCACGGCCGCCGAGGTCGGCACCTGGGGCGAGGCGGAGGTGTTCGCCCTGGCCCGCGAGGCCGACACCCCGGACGCGGACGCGGTCCTCCTCCCGGACACCGCCCTGCACACCGCCGCCTACCTCCCCGCCCTGGAGAAGGACCTCGGCAAGCCGGTCCTCACCGCCAGCCAGGTCACCGTCTGGGAGGCCCTCCGGCTCACGGACCGGCGGGTCAACGCGCCGGGCCTGGGCGCGCTGTTCACCCGGGAGCCGATCGTGCAGGTGTGAGCGGCCGGGTTCCGGGCCCGGCGGCCCGGTGACCGGCCGGGAATAACCGGGGACACCCTCCTGTTAGCGCCCGAAGGACAGCGGTACGCCCAGACGCAGGAGGAACCCCGTGGCGGCAGACGAGACGGCGGCAGGCGAGAACAGGACAGGCGAAGCGGCGGCCGTGGACGGGTCGGCCGACGGGATCCACGGCACGGTGCACGGCGCCGCCCCTGTCCCGCTCTCCGTACTGGACCTGGTCACCGTCGGTTCCGGGCACACCGCCACCGACGCCCTGCGCACCAGCGTCGACCTCGCCCGGCTCGCCGAGGCCCGCGGCTTCCACCGCTACTGGGTCGCCGAGCACCACTCCATGCCGGGCGTCGCCTCCTCCTCGCCCGCGGTGATCCTCGCCCACCTCGCCGCCCACACCGACCGCATCCGGCTGGGCTCGGGCGGCGTCATGCTGCCCAACCACGCCCCCCTGGTCATCGCCGAGCAGTTCGGCACCCTGGAGGCCCTCGCACCCGGGCGCGTCGACCTCGGCCTCGGCCGTGCCCCCGGCACCGACGGCGCCACCGCGGCGGCCCTGCGCCGCACCGACAGGCTCAACGAGGGCGCCGACGACTTCCCCGAGCAGCTCGCCGAACTGACCCGGTTCCTCGACGACGACTTCCCCGACGGTCACCCCTACCGCCGTATCCACGCGGTCCCGGGCCCGATCCAGGCCACCTCCCCGGGCGGCGTGCAGTCCCGGCACCGGCCGCCGGTCTGGCTGCTCGGCTCCTCCGGGTTCAGCGCCCGGCTGGCCGGCCTGCTGGGCCTGCCGTTCGCCTTCGCGCACCACTTCTCCGCGCAGAACACCGTCCCGGCCCTCGACCTCTACCGGGAGACCTTCCGGCCGTCGGCGGTGCTCGACGAGCCGTACGCCCTCATCGGTGTCTCGATGCTCGCCGCCGACGACGAGCGTGAGGCACGCCGCCAGATCCTGGCCACCGGCCTGAACATGGTCAGGCTGCGCGGCGGCCGGCCCGGCCTCTTCCCCTCCCCCCAGGAGGCGGAGGCCCATGAGTTCACGCCGCTGGAGCGGGAGTTCGTCGACTCCTGGACCGCGAACATCATTCACGGCACGGCCGACGAGGTCCGCTCCGGCCTCGACGACCTGCACAAGCGCACCGGCGCCGACGAGCTGATGCTCACCAGCCACGCCCACCGCGGCGACCTGCGCCTGCGCTCCTACGAACTCGTCGCGGACGCCTACGGGTTGCCGACCGCGTAAGACGCGCCGGCCATCAGCTCGGAGATACGATCCGGCGGCACCGGGCGGGAGTAGAGCCACCCCTGTCCGGTGTCGCAGCCGATCCGGCGCAACCGGGTGGCCTGCGCCGACGTCTCCACGCACTCCGCGGTCACGGTCAGCCCCAGCCGGTGCGCGAGGTCGATCATCGCCTCGACGACGACCTCGTCGGCCGGATTCGGCGTCGCCCCCGTGCCCTCGTACTGGAAGCCGCGCACGAACGACCCGTCCAGCTTCAGCACCGACACCGGGAGCCGGCTCAGATACGCCAGGTTGGAGTAGCCGGTGCCGAAGTCGTCGATGGCGATGTTCACGCCCATGTCGCTGAGCGCCTGGAGTGCCTGCAACGGCCGTCCTGCCGAGCCCATCACCGCGGACTCGGTCAGCTCCAACTGGAGCAGCGAGGGGTCGAGTTGGGTCTCGGTGAGGATCTCCGCCACATCGGTCACCAGGTCGGAGTCCCATACCTGACGGACCGCCACGTTGACGCTCACGAAGAGCGGTTGGTCGTCCGGATGAGCCAACTGCCATTCCCGCGCCTGCCGACAGGCGGTGGCCAGCACCCAGCGGCCCAGCGGCACGATCGAGCCGTCCTCCTCGGCCAGCGCGACGAACCGATTCGGCGGCAGCAGACCGAACCGGGGGTGGTCCCAGCGCACCAGCGCCTCCACCCCCCGCAGCCGCCCGTCCGACATCCCCACCAGCGGCTGGTAGTCGAGCCGGAACTCGCCCCGCTCGATGGCCGGCCGGAGCGTGGACGCCAGCGCCTGGCGGGTCATCAGATGTGCGTTGCGCTCCGGGTCGAACAGTGTCCAGCGGTCCTTGCCGTCCACCTTCGCCCAGTACAGCGTGGTGTCGGCGGCCTGCATCAGCCCGGTGGCCGTGGTGCCGGCCGCGTGCCGCTCGACGACGCCGATCGACGCGGAGACGTTCAACCGCTGCCCCGACAGGTCGAACGGCGCCTGGAGCACCTTGAGTACGGACTCGGCGAGATCCGCGAGCTGTTCGGTGCCCGTGGAGTCCTCCACCAGCAGCGCGAACTCGTCCCCGCCGAGCCGCGCCACCAGCGGCACGCTCGGCCGGGTCCGCCCGGCCTCCTCCGCGCACGCGGTCAGCCGCTCGGCGACGGCGGCCAGCAGCCGGTCGCCGACCCGGTGGCCGAGTGTGTCGTTGACGGCCTTGAACCCGTCGAGATCCAGATAGCACAGCCCGATCCGGCCGGTCCCGCTCTGCTCGTACGACTCAGCCTCCAGGGCACCCGTCACCCGTTCGAAGAACAGGGTCCGGTTGGGCAGCCGGGTCACCGGATCGTGCATCTGGAGGTGCCGCAGCCGGGCCTGCAACTCCCGGTGACCGCTGACGTCGGTGACCGACAGCAGCACGCCGCCCGGACCGCCGTCCAGCGGAGCCACCGTGACCTGCGCCCACAGGGAGCGCCCGTCGGGCCGTTTCAGCCGCCGTGTGCAGCGCAGTTTCGCCTGGCGGCCGCGGAGCACCTCCCGGTAGGCGTGCCAGGTGCGCGCGTCGGAGGCGAGGTCCAGCAGGTCGGCGGCGGACCGCCCGACCAGCCCCGCGGTCCCGCCGCCGAGCAGCCCGCCGAGCGCCTCGTTGGCATCGGTGACCAGGCCCTCCCGGTCCACGACCGCCATGGCCAGGGGTGCCGCCGCGAAGACGGAACGGTAGGCCGGTGGCCCTCCGTCGGTGTCCTCGGCGGCAGTCCTACGAGTAGGTGCCTTGGTGTCACTCACTGTGACGGCCGACCGGTCGAGGTCTGCCGCGGGCGTCGGCCCTTCGGACGTTCCGCTCACCGCTCGCTCCCGCAGTGCACTCGATCGCTGTCCGCGCAGGAAAGTCTGCCGATCATAGAGGCTGCCCCCGGACGTGCGCAGCCACTGCCCAGTGTCCCGGAACAACGAGGGTTTCTGACAGATCGTTTCTGCCCCCAGGTGGACCGGTTCTGCGAGCAGGTGACCGCTTGTGACGTTCCGTGAGTATTCCGGGGGTGTCGGCAATGATGCCCCGTTTCCGCGTCCTCACTCGTCCGGGCCAGACAAACAGGGCGTAGTACGACAAATTCCCACAGGCTGGGTGGCGGTGTCCCGTGAACCGCTCCCGGAGGTCTCCTGTGCCGCGACAGCTCCCGCGCCCCCGACTGCGCAGCACCGCGGCCATGTTCACCACCCTCACGGCACTCGCCGCGACCTGCCTCATCAGCGCCCCCGCGGCGGAACCCTTCTCGGCCACCCCCTGCGCCCTGAAACGCACGGACGCCCACCACTCCGAGGGCCTGGACACCTGGAACACCGCCTACCCGCGCCCCGCCCGCGCCCTCGACGCGGTGATGATCTTCCTGTCGTTCCCGGACTGGGTGCCGATGGTCCCCCCGGCCGAACTCGCCGCCGACCACTTCCCGGCCACCACCCGGTATTTCCAGCAGGCCTCGTACGGCAGGTTCACCCTGCGCGCGCACCCCCTGAAACGCTGGATCCGGATGCCGAAGCCGTCCACCGACTACGCCATACGGCGGGACTGGAACGCCGAGCACCGCGGCACCTACCTGCGCGACGCCCTCGCCGCGGCCGACGGTCAGGTCGACTTCTCCCGCTACGACGTCGTCTACCTCGTCGCCGACCCGGACGCCCCCGGCGTGGACTCCGACGCCACCAAGGTCGTCAACATGGACACCCCGCTGCGCGCCGACGGCACCGACATCCGGCGGATCGTCACCGTCTTCGAACAGCATCCGCCGGACCGGCTCGTCCTCGCCCACGAGACCGGGCACGTGTTCGACCTGCCCGATCTCTACCACCGCCCCACGGACGGCAAGGGCGACTGGGACACCCACGTCGGCGACTGGGACCTGATGGGCAGCCAATTCGGCCTCGCCCCCGACCTGTTCGCCTGGCACAAGTGGAAGCTGGGCTGGCTGGAACCGCGCCAGGTGGTGTGCGTGCCCCGCGGGACACCCACACGGCTGACGCTGGAGCCGCTGGGCGCGGGACCGGACGTCCCGGTGAGCCTGGCCTCCGGGTCACCGGCTTTCGGACTCGGCAACGGCACCAAGCTCGCGGTCGTCCGCACCGGCGCCGCCAGTGCCCTCGCCTTCGAGGCCCGCGGCCGGATCGGCAACGACCGCTCGTCCTGCCGCTCCGGCGTGCTCGTCTACCGCGTCCGCAGCGGCGCGGAGTCCGGCCGCGGCCCGGTCGAGGTGGTCGACGCCCACCCCGCCACCGACGCCTGCTGGGGCGACTCGGTCTACCCGCCCCTCGCCGACGCCCCGGTCGGCCCCGGCGAGAGCTTCACGGTGCCGGGGGAGGACGTGCGCGTGGACGTCGAGGGGCGCACGGCGGCGGGGGCGTGGACGGTACGGATCACGGCCTAGTGCCGCGCACGCGAAAGGCCCCCCGCTTCCGCGAGGGGCCTTGCTGTCTGTGCGCCGCCAGGGACTCGAACCCCGGACCCGCTGATTAAGAGTCAGCTGCTCTAACCAACTGAGCTAGCGGCGCCTGCTGACGTCGTAGACCTTAGCATCCGGATCCGAGGCGTGAGAAATCGATATCCGCACGGCCGCACGGGCCGCCCGGACGGCGCCCAGAGCAGGATTTCCGGTCCCGGCAGCCAGGGGTGCCGGGTGTCCGGGGCGGTGACCCAGCGGGTGGCGCCGCCGGTCCCCTCCGAGGTGAGCGGGGCCGGCACGGTGACCGCGTCCCCGTTCCCGTGACACAGCAGCGGCGGCACCGTCCCCGTACGGCCGTCCCGGCGGCCGTCGGCGCTCCACTCCTCCCACTCCAGCAGTGAGGGCAGCCGCTGGGCGGTGCCGGGAGCGGCGAACAGCAGCGTCCGCCCGCGGAACGCGGCCACCGGCCCCGAGCCCGGCCCCTCCTCCCACAGCCGGTCCAGCATCAGCCGCCCGAACATCGCGGGTGCGCTCACCACGTCGAACACGGAACCGCAGGGCAGCACGACCGGAGCGTGCGGACGCTCCTCCCACAGCGCGAGCGTGCTGCGCGGATACGGGCCGGCGGACGCCAGCCAGGCGGCGCCGTCCGCGGTGACTCCGGCGGCGTCGCGGTGGTCGGTGTCAGGGGCGTCCCATGCGCTGCTCATGCCGCCAAGATCTACACGGTGTGAGTGGTCGATTCCGCAGGGTTGCGGAAAGTGGGGACGGGAGGCGGGGAGTGGGGGTATCTTGCCCACCTGGCATATGCCGAAGCCTGACGCGGAGTGATCGGCGCCGGCTCTCCGGCCGGGTCACACGGGGTCGGCGTGTCCGAGTCCCTCGATGTCGCCCCGCATCAGGTCCCGCCCGAACTCGACCATCTTCTTCGCGTAGTCCTCGGTCCACTCGGCCCGGTCCGCGATGTCCGCGGCCGTCAGCCGGTCGAACCGGCGCGGGTCGGCGAGCTGGGCCGCCGCCATGGCCTGGAACTCCATCGCCCGGTCCGCCGCCGCCCGGAAGGCCTGCGTCAGCTCCGTGGCACGCGTCAGCAGTGCCCCGGGATCGTCTATCGACTCCAGGTCGAAGAAGTGCTCCGGATCGCCGGCCGCCTCGGCGGGCTCGAAGAGCAGGGGCGCGGGGCGTAGCCGCGGTTCGTTCCGACCCGGCGTGTGCTCCGCCATGTCTTCTCCTCCTCGTACGGTCGTGATGGCACCACCGGCAAGCGGACCACCCTCCATTGTCCCCCGACGACGCAAGGGGGCCGGGGCCCGGCCTTCTCAAGCCATCCGCCCCCGGCGATGTTCCCCAGCCACCGGCCCATCCAAGCCACCTCGAGCCGTCCGGAGTTCGAGAACGAGCCTCCGCGCCCCCGAACCCGTCTCCGTCGCCCGGGGCCACTCGACCTGTCGGGCGTTCGAGGCCCCGTCTCCGCCCGGGGCGAAACGGGCCGGCGCGGGAGTTCGAGGGCGAGGCGCGGAGCGCCGAAAGGGGGGCTGGGGGCGCAGCCCCCAGGGTCGGGACGGGAAGGGGCGGCGGGGGCGGGAGAAGCACCGCGGGGTGGCGGCGCGCCGGTCCCTCACGGTCTCCAGCCCACCCGGTGTTCCGCCAGGTGGGCCAGGACCGCGTGGTTCGCCTCCCAGCCGTCCGGGAACTTCACGGCCGTGCCCAGCTGGACCGGCTCGGTCGACGGGTAGGCGTCCAGCAGGTCGGTGACCCCCGCTCGGCAGACGACGATGCAGGCGTGGCGATGCCGGGAGGCGAGGACGCACAGACGCCCCGTCTCCAGGTGGAAGGCGGTGGCGTCGGGCCGGCCGGACAGGGGATGCAGGATCACCGTGACGTCGTACTCCCGGCCCTGGAGGCGGTTGGCGGTGTCGACGGTGACCTCCGTGACGCCCAGCTCGGCCAGCGCCGCACGCACCGCCGCCGCCTGGTCACGGTGCGCGGTGCCGACGGCGACCCGGTCGGCGGTCAGCGGCGTCGGCGCGGGGGAGCGCTCGGAGGTGGCCGCACCGCCCCGGTCCAGGAGGCGGCGGACGACCGAGGCGACCGCCCGTACCGCCTCCGGGTCGGTGCGGGGCGTGTGCCGGGCGGGCAGTTCCAGCAGGCCCCAGCCCGATTCGGCCGCCTCGTCGATCACCCGGTCGGGCCCGGAGCCGTCGGAGGGCACGCCGAAGGACAGCGCGCGGTCGCCGGGACCCGTGCCGCTGCGGAACGGCGTGTACGGGTAGAAGGCGTCCGAGACCAGCGGGGCCGCCGACGCCGGCAGCCGCCAGGACACCGGCAGCCGGTGCTGCGGCAGGTCCGGGTTGTGCGCCAGCAGCGTCGACACCGCCGAGGCCGACGGGTCGTACGACAGGCCGGCCCACTGCTCGCTGCCCACGATCGCGAACGGGTCCAGCTGCCCCGGGTCGCCCACGAACAGCGCCCGTTCGAACAGCCCGGCCACGGCCAGCAGCCCGTCCGAGCGCATCTGGTAGGCCTCGTCCACGATCGCGTGCCGCCACGGCTCGTCGGTCTTCACATGGGCCCACTTCGCCGCCGTGGAGATGACGACCGGCAGCCCGGCCAGGTCACCGGCCTTCGCCGACTTCCGTACGTTCGGCAGGCCGTCCAGCGTCTTGTCGTACGCGTCGGTGTCGCTGCTGTGCAGGCGGCCCACCGGCAGTTCGGGGTTCTTCTCGGCGAGCCGCAGCACCAGGTCGTCGACCTGCGCGTTGGTCTGCGCGACCACCATCAGCGGGCGCCCCGCGTCCGCCAGTTCGAGCGCGGCACGGACGACGAGCGTGGACTTTCCGGCGCCGGGCGGGGAGTCGACGACGACCCCGCGCGCGGTGCCGTGCAGCGTGTCGCGGAGGATCGCGTCGGTGGCGCGGGTGGCGGCCGTACCGGCGTCGAAGACGGCCTCGATGGTCACAGGGTGTCCTCCTCGGTGACGGAATCGGCGGTCTCGGGCACCGGCTCCCCGGGCGGCCCGCCGTGCGTCCACGGCGTGTCCTCCGGGTCGGGCAGTTTCGCGCCGCCGCGCTGCTCGTGCTCGAACAGGGTGAAGCACACCCGGTCGCCCTTCTCGGGCACGGACCCTTCCTCCGGCTCCTTGCCCCGGCCCATCTTGTCGACGATCCGCAGCACCAGCAGGCTCTCGTCCTCCGGGCCGTCCTCCCCGCCCGCCCCGTCAGGGTCGGCCCGCCGCACGAACTCCGCCGCCTGCGGCTTCCCGCCCAGCGACCGGAACACCCTGGCCCGCTCCCCGAGATGCGTCCGGTCGTCCGTGCGGACCGTGACCAGCGGGCGCGGGCTGGGCCGCTTGCCCTCGCTGTACGTCATGACCACGTCGACGACCTCGCCCGCGAACGCCTCCCCGGCCAGCCGCCGCCCCGCCATCACCAGCGGGTCGTCGAGCGCTTCCTGCGCGTCCAGCCGGCCCTGTTCCCGCTCGCGCGTGGCCAGTTTGTTGGCGGCGGTCACCGCGTCGTCGCGGCGCGGCTGCGGGGGCTCGCCCGCCACGACCCGGTCGCGGTGGCCGGTGAACGACCAGCGGTCGCGCGTCCACCGCTCCTCGACGTGCGCCCCCTCGGGCAGCTCCCGCAGCAGGTCGAGGCCCTGCCACACCTTCTCCCAGGTGGGCAGGGTCCGGCTCAGCACGAGTTCGTGGATCGCCCGCTCGGCGGCGGTCAGCTCGCCCAGCCGGTCGTCGGCCTGGAGACCGTCCTCGGCGGCGGCCAGGGCGGTACGCGCGCGGTCGTAGCGCTCGATGGCCGGGGCGAGCAGTTTGTTGTCGAACGCCGGGTCGGTCGCCGGACCGGCCGGCGGGCACAGCAACTGGCCCTTGTCGTCGCGTGCCAGCTCGGCGCGGAGCGCGGCCTCGGCTCCGCCGTCACCCCCGGGCGGGGCGATCCAGGCCAGCAGCGCCCCCAGATGCTGGTCCTCCAGACTGGACTGGCCGGTCGCCCAGTGCCGGCCCAGCACCTCCGTCAGCGCCAGCAGCAGCGAGGAGCCGGGCACCCGGGACCGCTCCCCGAAGTGCGTCAGCCACCGCCCGAGCAACGGCACGCGCGGCGGCGCGGGATACGGCGTCTGCGGGTCCTGCTCCGCCGTACGGCGGAAGCGCATGGAGCGGCCCAGGAGGCGGACGTACTCGACGCCGGCGCGGCTCGGGACGATCAGCTGGGGCGCGTCGGAGCACAGCTCGACCTCGACCTTGACGCGCTTGCCGGTCTCCGGGTCGGTCTCACTGCGCTCGGCGGCCTCGACGGCGTCGGCGTAGGAGTCGATGTACGGCAGGACGATGTCGGCCAGCTCGGCGAGGAACGCGAACCGCAGGTCGCGGTCGCGCGGCTGCGCCACGACGAGCAGCCGGGGCGCGTCCCGGTCGGAGCCGACGAGGGCGCCGAGCGGGGCACCGGCCTCACCGGCGGTGGTCAACGGCACGAACACCAGCGGCCGCTCGGACAGATGCCGGTGGCGGACGGTGGCGGTGGGCCGGGCGCGGCCGGTGGAGACGGCCTCGAGGCGGGCGAGGGTGGCGATCAGCGACACATCGCCCCCAGGGCCTCGTCGCGCAGCCGGGCCGCCCGGCGCAGGGCCGCCACCGCCGGGTCGTCGGGGTCGCCGGCCTCGCCGCGCGCGGCGGCCAGCACGTCCCCGACCGTCGTGAGGCCGCCCAGCTCGGCGCGGACGGGGCGGCCCAGGGCGGTGACCGCGCCGGCCGCGCGGGAGCGGTTCCGGCAGTGGAACGCCAGCTCGCAGGCGGCCAGGCACTCGGGCGCGTACGCCGCGGGGACCGCCTCGACGGCCGCCGTGAGCTGCTCGGGGGGCAGCTCGGGCGAGAAGCAGGTGCCGTCCGGGAGGGCGTCGGCGATCTCCTCGATACGGGTGAGCCGGGCCAGCTGGCGGTGGGTGACGGCGCGCTGCTTGCGGATGTCCACGGCGGACGCGGCGGGTAGGTTGGAGAAGTCCTTGGGGCAGACCAGCAGGACGCGATGGCGCACCCGCGGCACGGGGTCGAGGCGGGCGGCGACCGCCTCCAGCGCCAGCACGTACACCGCGGCCTGCCGGGCGGCCGCGCCGACCTTCGCCGGGTCCGCCGAGCCGTCCAGCAGGGGGAACGACTTGATCTCCACGACCGACCAGCTGCCGTCCGGGTGCACCACGACCGCGTCCGGCTCCAGGAACGCCGGGGAGCCCGCGACGTCCAGCGCGAGCATCGGATGGTCGAGGAGGGTCCAGGTGCCGGACGCCTGTCCGGCCTCGCGCAGGGCCAGCGCGGTCCGCGCCGTACGGCCCTCGGGGCCGATCGCCGACAGGTCCGGGACGCTCGCCCCGGTGGGCGGCTCCGCGCGCGGGTCGAGTTTCTCGTGCACCAGGCGCAGCAGGTCGGCGCCGCCGTCGGCCTTCACCTTCGCCTCGAACGCGTTGCCGCGCGTGAGGGCGAACTGGGACTGGCCGAACGCCGAGGGTGAGCCCAGGGCGCCGGCCAGTGCCGCCTTGTCCACCCCGGCGCCGTCCAGGATCGCGCGCCGGCTGCATCCCGGGTTCGCCGCGAGCGCGCGAGGGCGCGGGCGTCCAGGGCCTTGGCCGGTACGTCGGGTCCGCGCAGGTCAGCGAGCCGCTGCCGGAGCGCCGTCCTCCGCGTCCGAGGGGGTGGCACCCGGCTCGGCTCCGGGCCCGAACCGTGACTCGCGCTGCCGTGGAATTCGCTCACCCGGGGAAGTCTGGCATCCGGCACTGACAATCGAGGTCTCCGTGCCCCGAGCGGCCACCGGGACGAACGGGAACCGCCCCGCCATCCAGCCCGCGACCCGGTCGGCGCGGCGCGTCACCAGCGGCGCCAGCAGCAGTCCCGCGCCCATCACGGCGGCGCCCGCCACCGCGTCGAGGAAGTAGTGGTTCGCGGTGCCCATCACGACGATCGTCGTCACCAGCGGGTAGACCACGCCGGCCGTCTTCGCCGCCCGGGTGCCGCCGTGCCGCCACAGCATCACCCCGCACCACAGCGCCCAGCCGACGTGCAGGCTCGGCATCGCCGCGTACTGGTTGGTCATGCCGCCGAGCCCGCGCGGGGCGCTCGCCTCGCCGCCCCACCAGCCGTAGGAGCTGTACTGGGCCATCGTGTCGACGAAGCCGTGACTCGCGGACAGCAGCCGGGGCGGGCAGGTGGGCAGCAGGGTGAAGCCGATCAGACCGATGAACGTCGACGTCATCAGCCAGGTGCGGGCCGCCCGGTACTGCACGGCGCGGGTGCGGAACAGCCAGACCAGGATCACCGGGGTGACCATGTAGTGCAGCGACGCGTACCAGAAGTCGGCCGGCACCCCGATCCACGCCTCGGTCCGGAACAGCCGGTTCAGCGGGTGCTCGGCGTTTATGTGCAGGACCTTCTCGATCCGCAGGATCGCCAGCCCGTGGTCGACGGCACTGGTGACGTCGCCCCGCGCGAGCAGCCGGCCCGCGGAGTAGCAGGCGTACACCAGCACTATCAGGGGCAGTTCCGTCCACCAGCGCAGCCTGGGCGGAGCCGCCTCGATGCCTGGTGTCTCGGTCTGCGGCATCCGATCGCCTCCCCCTTCGTGTAGCTGCGGCGCCGATGGCACGGAGGTGCCACTTTACGGCCTGGGCCGGCGCCCGATTCCGTACGCCCCCGGCAGTCAAAGACGCTGAGATCGCCCCCCGGGTTGCCCCTGCGCGGGGTGCGCGATGATGGAGGTGTTCAGCCCCGAAACTCCCCGGAAGGGTTCTCATGGCACCGCGCATCCTGCTGGCCCGGCACGGACAGACGGAGTGGTCGCTGTCCGGCAAGCACACCGGCAGGACCGACGTGCCCCTGCTCGAAGAGGGCCGGCGCGGCGCCAAGCTGCTCGGCGAGCGGCTGCACCGGGCGCCGTTCGACGGCCTCCCCGACGTCGAGATCCGTACCAGCCCGCTGGCACGCGCGCGTGAGACCTGCGAACTCGCCGGCTTCGGTGAGCGGGCCACGCCGTGGGACACGCTCATGGAGTTCCACTACGGCGCCTACGAGGGCCTGACCCCCGCCGAGATCCAGGCCACCGGCCGGGGTGGCTCATCTGGCGCGACGGCGTGCCGGAGGGGGAGAGCCTCGCGGAGGTCACCGCGCGCGCGGACGAGGTCGTCGCATGGGCGCGGTCGGCGGACCGGGACGTGCTGGTGTTCGCCCACGGGCACATCCTGCGCTCGATCGGGGCACGGTGGCTGGGCCTGCCGCTGGACTTCGCGGCCCGCATACGCCTCAACCCGACGTCGCTGTCCATATTGGGCTGGGCGTACGGGGACCCGGCGATCGAGAGCTGGAACGACCTGGGGCACCTGGCGGGCTAGGGCCGGACGGCACTGTCGGGGTAACGCGGACGGCACGGTCGGGCTAGCACCGGGCCGCCCGGTGGTCACGCCTTGCGCGGGGCCGAGGCGTGTCGCTCCAGGAACTCCGACACGCCGGAAGCCCGGCGGTGCGGGAGCAGCACCCGGGCCGTGCCCGCGAGCATCGTCCGGATCCGCGACGACTGCACCTGGTCCAGCAGATCCAGCACGCGCATCCCGGCCGTGGCCGCCTCGTCGGGCCGCCCCCCGCGCGCGAGGTCGTCCGCCAGCTCGGCGGTGTACAGGGCGATGTTCCGCGTGAAGTGGGGATCCTGGAGCCGCGCCGCCCGCCGCGCGTGCCGGGCCGCCCGCGGCCAGTCCCCGAGCGTGGACCAGCACTGCGCCTCCAGGCCCTCCAGCTCGGCCTCGCCGTAGAAACTCATCCACTCGGGGTCGGCGTCCGAGGGGCCCCGCTCGTACAGGGCGTGGGCACGCGCGAGGGCCTGTGCGCAGCCGGTGCGGTCGGCGAGCCCCGCCCAGCCGCCCGCCTCGCGCAGGGCGAGCAGCGACATCAGCCGGGCGGAGCCCAGCTGGCCGGCGACCCGCTGGGCTGCCTGGGCCGCCCGGACGGCCTCGCGCGGGCGGCCCGCGTCGCGCGCGAGGAACGCCGTGTTGCAGAAGGCGTGCGCCTCCAGCGCCTGGTCACCGGTCATCCGGGCGGTCGCGAGCGCCTCCGCGTAGTGCGAGCGGGCGTCGTCGAACCGGCCCGAGTCGTGTGCCAGCCAGCCCACGGAGATGGCCAGTTCACCCGCGCCCGAGTGGAGCCGGTCGGCGGTCGCCTGCCGTACCGCTCCGGCGTCCAGCAGCGCGTACGCGGCGCGCAGTGGTGTCGCCGCGCGCCGGTAGAGCCCGTCGGCGCCGTGCCGGTCGTCCAGCAGCCGGATCCTGCGGACCGCTTCCTCCAGGGCGCTCGCCTCGCCCGTCCCGGCGCGCCGCACCGGGCGGTCCGCCGCGGACGCGTCCAGGGCGAGCCCCAGGGGGCCCAGGGAGGCGGCGGCCACGGTGGCACCCCCGCCGGTCATGAATGCGCGACGCAGCACGTCGCTCTCCTCGTCGTTGTGGTGCGTGTCGTACGGGTCCTGCGTGTCATACGGCTCGTACGCCCCGCGTGTCTCACCGGTGTCCGGCACGTCACCCGTGGTGCGTTCCCGGAACGCGGGATGGGAATCCGGCGCGTCCTCGGGTGCGCGCGCCCCCCGCCCGCGGACGGACGAGCGGGGCGCGAACCCGAGATCGGTGAGTGTGCGGCCGGGGAACATGTGCAGGAACACCCGCTCGTACGCGTAGTTGGGGCAGCGGATCTCCCCCGCCTCGACGCGGCCGACATAGCGCGCGTCGCAGCTCACCCGCTCCCCGATCTCGCGCGCGGCCCGTCGCACCAGCGCGGCGAACTCGGCCGGCGAGCGCTGTCCGCGCAGCCGCCGGAAGGCGAGATTGGGCCGTGCCGGCCGGTCGGGCCGAGGTGGGGTCACCAGTGACGACGCCATGGCCGGGTCCTCTCGTGCGAACCGTCGAACCATGCCGGAAGCAGTGTGAGTTGACCGACTCATCGGTGTGATCGCCCTGTTTCCGGCGGGCATGAACGTACCTTCTGTGGTTGGTCCGCCACGCGGTGTTTGGCTACAAACCGGATATGTCATCCACGATCTGCCATGAACTGCCATCCTTCGCGGCGGACTTTCGCGTAGCCGTTGACGGTCCGCCGCGTTGAACCCGGTGGACTTGCACAGTGACCGCGTGAGGGAGGCCGGGAGTGGAGACCAGCCGGAGCGTCGATCCCCTCGTGTCGTCGGGGACGGCATGCGATCTGGTGACCGTGCCGACCCGGCAGGGGCTGGAGGCGGTCGACATCCTGCGCCGCGGAGCCGGCGACGCGGTGGGGCCCGTACTCCACGACTACGGGCACGGCACCCTCGCCTTCCTGGTCCCGCCGGGCACGGCCGCCGCCTGGGACGTCCCGGGCAGCACCTGCACGGAGACCGACGGACGGGGACTGAGACTCGCCCCCGAGCCGCCCGTCGAGGGCTCGGACTGGCTGCTCCCGCCCGGCGAGGCCGACCTCGCGACGGACCCGGCCGTGCTCCAGCGGGCGTTGGGCGAAGCGGCACGGCTCATCAAGGCGGCGGACAGCTGCCGGTAGGCGGTGCGTCCACCGGGCGGCTGCGGTGGTCGGCGCCTCCGACCGAGTGGCCGCGGTGGTCGACGCGTGCCACCGAGCGGCTGCGGTGGTCGGCGCGTGCCACCGTGCGGCTGCGGTGGTCGGCGCGTGCCACCGTGCGGCTCCTGGTCCGCGGGGTGCCGCTGACGGATGCCGGTCGGCGGCACTGCTCGCCCCCTGCGAAAATGCCTCCATGGCAAGGTCCAGGAACTCCCGGCGCGAACGCGACAGCGACGCGACCGTCAGCGAGGCCGTCGGCGGCGGGCTCGCCCAGCTCGTCCCGGACCGCGACCGGGCGAGGGCCTGGACGCTGCTCATCGACGGAGCGCCCCAGTCGCACGTGGACCTCGACGACCCCGGCCACCTCTCCTTCGAGTACCAGCGGCGGCTCGGCCACGTCATCGACCTCGCCGCCCCGGCGGGCAGGCCGCTGCACGTCCTCCACCTCGGCGGCGGTGCCTTCACCCTCGCCCGGTACGTCGCCGCCACCCGCCCCCGCTCCACCCAGCAGATCGTCGAACGCGACGCGAGCCTCGTCCAGCTCGTCCGCCGCGAGCTGCCCCTGGACCCCGGCGCCCGCATCCGGGTGCGGTCCACCGACGCGCGCGAAGGGCTGGGCAAGGTGCCGGACGGGTGGGCCGACCTCGTCATCGCCGATGTGTTCAGCGGGGCCCGCACCCCCGCGCACCTGACCTCCACCGAGTTCCTCGACGAGGTCCGCAGGGCCCTCGGACCCGGCGGCCTCTACGCCGCCAACCTCGCCGACGGCCCGCCGCTCGCGCATCTGCGCGGCCAGATCGCCACCGCCGCCGCCCGCTTCCCCGAACTCGCCCTGGTCGCCGACCCCGCCGTGCTGCGTGGCAAGCGGTTCGGCAACGCCGTCCTGGTCGCCTCCGACCTGCCGCTGCCGACCGCCGAACTGACCCGCAGGGCCGCCTCCGACCCGCACCCCGGCCGCGTCGAGCACGGCAAGGACCTCACCGACTTCACGGGCGGGGCCGCAGCGGTCGTCGACGCCTCGGCGGTGGCATCACCGGCCCCGCCGCCGTCGGTCTTCCGCTAGGGCCTGTCGTTCGGATCACGCCGCGGACGCGGGGCCCGGCACGCGCATCTGCCGCGTTGTCGTCGGTTGCCGACGCTCCGCGTCGACGCGCTCCTCCGCCTCGCAGCTGCACGCACCAGACCCCGCTCACCGCGCTGAACAGCACCGTTGATGTCCTGCGGTCGGATCCGAACGACAGGCCCCAGGGCGCGCTCAGTAGGTGCCGACCTCCACCCGCGGCGGTCCGTCGTGCCAGGTGCAGAACACCGACACGCGGTCCGCGCCCGAGGCGAACTCCACCCGGATCCAGGACTCCGTCTTCCACACCTGCATCGACCAGCCCGCGCCCGGCGTGGCCGAGACGAGCGACGCCGAGGTCTTCCCCAGGTCGAACACCACCCGCCCGCCGTCGGTGTCGTAGCTCTTGACCTGGCCGGACGGTCCGGACGGCCGGAGGGGTCGGCGGGAGCCGTCGCCGCGGAGGGGGACGAGGCCGCCGGGCCGCCGGACTCGCGGCCGTCGGTGGTGCGGGAGGGCGAGGGCGAGGGTGAGGAGGACGGCCGGGGAGGCGTCGACGCGGAGCGGCTGGTGGCCGAGGCCGTCGGTGGCTCCGACCGCTGCGCCTTCGCGTCGCCCGCCGTCAGCGGCAGGGCGCGCGGCGGGTCGTACGCCGTGCCCGCCATGACCGTGTGGACACCCCACCACGACAGCGTGACCGCCGCGCCCGTGGCGAGGGTCCAGGCCAGTACGTGTACGAGTCCTCTGCGCATCGCGGGCCATCCTGCCTCACCCGCCCCACCGGTGTCGCACGGGTGTGCCACCGGTTGTCCACAGAAGCGGAGTTGTCCACAGGCCGGAATCGGCCTGCGCCGCATGGCGTAGGTTGCGGCGCATGGCAAGTGTTCTCGTGGTCGAGGACGACCAGTTCGTCCGCTCGGCGCTCATCCGGCACCTCACCGACGCCTCGCACACCGTGCGCAGCGTCGGTACGGCACTGGAGGCGCTGCGCGAGGTCGCCCATTTCCGCTTCGACGTGGTCATCCTGGACCTCGGACTGCCGGACCTGGACGGCTCCGAGGCCCTCAAGATGCTGCGCGGCATCACCGACGTCCCCGTCATCATCGCCACCGCCCGCGACGACGAGACGGAGATCGTCCGGCTGCTCAACGCGGGCGCGGACGACTATCTGACCAAGCCGTTCTCGGTGGACCACCTCTCCGCGCGCATGGCGGCCGTCCTGCGCCGCTCCCGCTCCGGTGCCGGTGAGGCACCGCCGTCCAGCGTGCTGCGCGTCGGCGGTCTGACCGTCGACCCGCTGCGCCGCCAGGCGGACCTGGACGGCACCCGCCTCGACCTCACTCGCCGCGAGTTCGACCTGCTCGCCTTCCTCGCCGGACGCCCCGGCGTCGTCGTCCCGCGCCGCGAACTGCTCGCCGAGGTCTGGCAGCAGTCCTACGGCGACGACCAGACCATCGACGTCCATCTGTCCTGGCTGCGCCGCAAACTGGGCGAGACGGCGGCCCGCCCGCGCTACCTGCACACCCTGCGCGGCGTCGGCGTGAAGCTGGAGCCGCCCGCCGCGCCGCCCGCCGGGGAGCCGCCGCGATGAGGTGGGCCCTGGTCAAGGTGTGTCTGGCGGTCACCACGATGGTCGTGGTCGCCTTCGCCGTGCCGCTCGGTCTGGTCATCAAGGAGATGGCCCGCGACCGCGCCTTCTCCAACGCCGAGCGGGAGGCCGCCGTCGTGGTCCCCGCGCTGTCCATCACCACCGACCGCGACCAGTTGGAGCGGGTCGTCGCCTCCGCCGGCTCCGACGACGGCATGGCCGTACACATCCCGGCAGGCGGCGACCGGCAGGCCCTCGACCTCGGCCGCCCGCGCGCCACCGCCGCCGACATCGCGGCCGTCCGCGAGCTGGGCCGCGCCTCCACCGCCGAGGTGCCCGGCGGCTCCGCCCTGCTCCAGCCCGTCGCGCTGAGCCTCGGCACCGTCGTCGTCGAGGTGTACGTCCCCGAGTCCGAGGTTAGCAACGGCGTGGGGACGGCCTGGGCAGTGCTCGCCGCGGTCGGTGCCGCACTGGTCGTCGGCTCGGTGGCTGTCGCCGACCGGCTGGGCGTGCGCATGGTGCAGCCCGCCCGGCGGCTGGTCGAGGGGGCGCACGAACTGGGGGAGGGGAAGCTGGGCGCACGCGTACCCGAGGAGGGGCCGAACGAACTGCGGCTGGCGGCGGTCGCGTTCAACTCCATGGCCGACCAGGTCGTCCAACTCCTGGCGAACGAGCGGGAGCTGGCCGCCGATCTCTCCCACCGGCTGCGCACACCACTGACCGTGCTGCGGCTCAACGCGGCCTCGCTCGGGGACTCCCCGGCCGCCGAACAGACCCGCGCCGCGGTCGCCCAGCTGGAGCACGAGGTCGACACCATCATCCGCACCGCCCGCGAGGCCAAGCCGCAGACCGCGGCCGCCGGACCCGGCGCGGGATGCGACGCCGCCGAGGTCGTCCGGGAACGGATGACGTTCTGGTCGGCGCTCGCCGAGGACGAGGGCCGCAAGGTGCGGGTGGCCGGTGCCGACCGGCCGGTGCGCATACCCGTGGTCCGCGCCGACCTGGTCGCCGCCCTGGACGCGCTGCTCGGCAACGTCTTCCGGCACACCCCCGAGGGCACCGCCTTCGCCGTCGACCTGCACAACGGCGAGGACGCCGTGATCGTCCTCGTCTCGGACGCGGGCCCCGGCATACCCGACCCCCAGGCGGCGATGGCCCGCGGCCGGGGTTCCGGGAGCGCCGGGTCGACCGGGCTCGGGCTGGACATCGTGCGCCGGCTCGCGGAGTCGACGGGCGGGGACGTCCGCATCGGCTCGTCCGTGCTGGGCGGCACCGAGGTGCGGATCTGGATCCAGCTCGACGGGCGGGAGCCGGAGCGCAGGGGACACCGGGGCGCGGTGCGAAGGCGTCGGCAGGGCAGACGGGCCGTCACCTTTAACCGGTCCCGATCCCTTCCTTAAGCGCGCCCTAAGATCCGCAACACCCGTCCCTGTCAGGCGGTTTGCCCGATTCGTGACCGCTAGCGTGCTGCCGCACCCCACCCCCGTGAGCAGTGAAGGCAGGGCACGTGATGAGCACCCACCGGCGCACCGTCAGAACCAGGACCAAGCTGATCGGGAGCGTGGTCGCCGCGGCGGCCGTGGGTGGTGGCGCCGTGTTCCTCACCGGCACCGCGCAGGCTGCCGGGATCGGAGCCGCGTACACCAGGACCAGCGACTGGTCGACCGGGTACACCGCGCAGTACGTCGTCACGAACAACAGCGGCGGGGCGAAGACCGACTGGACGCTGGAGTTCGACCTGCCGGCCGGGTCGAAGCTCAGCTCGCTGTGGAACGCCGAGTCCAGCGTCAGCGGACAGCACATCACGGTGAAGCCGCCCGCGTGGGACCGGGACGGCCTGGCCGCCGGTGAGTCCGTCACCGTCGGTTTCGTCGTCGACGGCACCGCGGACCCGGCCGGTTGTCTCATCGACGAGGCCACCTGTGCGGGGGACGGCGGCGCGACTCCCGAACCGAGTGGACGCCCGACCGGGACCGCGCCCCCCTCCCCGACCCCGACGGCCACCGCGACCCCGAGCCGGACGGCCACCGCCTCCCCCTCACCCTCGGGGACCCCCGGCTCCGGCACCCCCACCTCCGCCGCCTTCGCCCCCTACGTCGACACCTCCCTCTTCCCCGCCTTCGACCTCCTCGCCGCCGCGACGGCGACCGGTGTGAAGGACTACAACCTCGCCTTCGTCACCGACGGCGGCGGCTGCACGCCCAAGTGGGGCGGCGTCACCGACCTCGCGAGCGACGCCGTGGCCGCCCAGATAGGCGCCCTGCGCGCCCGGGGCGGCGACGTCCGTGTCTCCTTCGGCGGCGCGGCCGGCTCCGAACTCGGCACCACCTGCGCCTCGGCCGACGCGCTGGCCGCCGCCTACGGAAAGGTCGTGGACGCCTACCGGCTCACCAAGGTCGACTTCGACGTCGAGGGCGGCGCACTGCCGAACACGGCCGCCAACACCCGCCGCGCCCAGGCCATCGCCACGCTCCAGCGGCAGCACCCCGGCCTGGACGTCTCCTTCACCCTCCCCGTCATGCCCGAGGGCCTCACCCAGGACGGCGTGAACCTGCTGGCCGATGCCAAGGCCAACGGCGTCAGGATCACCACCGTCAACATCATGGCCATGGACTACGGCCCCGCCTACAGCGGCGACATGGGCACCTACGCCGAGCAGGCGGCCACCGCCACCCAGGCCCAGATCAAGAGCGTGCTGGCCCTCTCCGACACCGCCGCCTGGAAGACCGTCGCCGTCACCCCGATGATCGGTGTGAACGACGTCGCCTCCGAGATCTTCACGGTCGAGGACGCCACCCAGCTGGCCGCCTTCGCCAAGGCCAGGGGGCTCGGCTGGCTCTCCATGTGGTCCGCGACCCGCGACAAGCAGTGCCCGTCCCCGAAGAACACCGCGGACGCGACGTGCAGCTCCATCACCCAGGCCCCGAACGCGTTCACGAAGGCGTTCGCCGCCGGCCGCTGACCACCGCCTCCCCCCACAGGGCGGGGCGCGGCACGCCCCCACGGCGTGCCGCGCCCCTTCCCCTGTTCCCCCGTTCTCCCGGGATCCCCACCCCGGGGGTCTATCGGTCAGGCGGTTTCCAGCGCCGGGAGGGTTCCCGTGCGGGCCGCCTGGCTGTACCAGAGGGCGCTCGACTTCGGAGTGCGGGCGAGGGTCGCGTAGTCCACGTACACCGCGCCGAACCGCTTCTCGTAGCCGTACGCCCACTCGAAGTTGTCCATCAGCGACCACAGGTAGTAGCCGCGGATGTCCGCGCCCTCCGCGATGGCACGGCGCACGGCCCGGAGGTGGCCGTGCAGGTAGGCGATCCGCTCCGGGTCGTGCACGCGGCCGTCGGAGTCGGGCTTGTCGTCGTAGGCCGCGCCGTTCTCGGTGATGTACAGCGGCAGGCCCGGGGCCTCCTTCGTGTACCGCATGATCAGGTCGTGCAGGCCCGTCGGGTCGATCGTCCAGCCCATCTCGGTGCGCTCGCCCGGCGTCTGGTGGAAGGCGACGTCCTCCGCGCCCGGCCACGGGGAGTGGTCGCTGGCGCCGTGGCCGTCCGCCCGCGGTGCCGTCGGGTCGGCGTCCGCCGCCGAGACCAGGGTGGGCGTGTAGTAGTTGAGGCCCAGCGCGTCCAACGGCTGGTGGATGGCGCGCAGATCGCCGTCGAGGACGTACGACCAGTCGGTGACCTTGGAGGTCGCGGTGAGGAGCGTCTCGGGGTACGCGCCGCGCAGGATCGGACCGTGGAAGACGCCGTTGGCCAGGTCGTCGATCTTGCGGACGGCCGCCAGGTCTCCCGGGGTCTGCGAAAGGGGCCTGACGACCGAGGAGTTGAGGCTGATCGCCACCGAGTTGCGGGTCGGCATCACCGAACGCAGGGCGGTGGTGCCCAGGCCGTGCGCCAGGTTGAGGTGGTGCGCGGCCTTCAGCGACGCCGCCGGGTCGGTGCGGCCGGGGGCGTGCACTCCGGAGCCGTACCCCAGGAAGGCGCTGCACCACGGCTCGTTGAGCGTGATCCACTGCTCCACGCGGTCGCCGAGGGCCTCGCCGACGATCTGCGCGTACTCGGCGAAGCGGTACGCGGTGTCCCGCTCCGGCCAGCCGCCCGCGTCCTCCAGCTCCTGCGGGAGGTCCCAGTGGTAGAGGGTGATGGCAGGCTTGATGCCCTTCGCCAGCAGCTCGTCGACCAGGCGGCGGTAGAAGTCCAGCCCCACCTGGACCGCCGGGCCGCGGCCGGTCGGCTGGACCCGCGACCAGGAGATGGAGAAGCGGTACGCGGTCAGGCCCAGCTCGGCCATCAGCGCGACGTCGTCGCGGTAGCGGTGGTAGTGGTCGACAGCGATGTCACCCGTTTCGCCACCGGCGGTCTTGCCGGGCGTATGGCTGAAGGTGTCCCAGATGGAGGGCGTGCGGCCGTCCTCCCGCACCGCCCCCTCGATCTGGTACGCGGATGTCGCCGCACCCCAGAGGAAGGCGGGAGGAAAGGTCACAGGGTTGGCCGTCTGTGCGGACTCAGGCATGGAAGCGCTCCCATGAGTGGTCGTCGAGGTCGTCGAGACCGACGAAGGATGGGGAAGAGGTACGGAGGGGGCCGGGGCGGCGGTGACCCGGCCCCCGTCGGACGCGGCATCGGCGGGGGTGTCACCCCCGCACGGACACTGGGCCGGACGGGGTTGTCAGCCCTGCGCGGACGCTGGGCCGGCGGGGTATCGGTCCCACGGATCCTGGACCTGCGGATTCTCAGCCCTGCACGGAGGTGGTGACCGGCGGGGTGTGGGTCCCGCACGGAGGTGGGAACTGGCGGGGGTGTGGGTCCCGCGGCGGACGTCGGAATGGCGGAAGTGTCAGTCCCGCCCGGACCTGCGACCGGCGAGGGTCGCAACCCCGCCCGGGCGTCGGCCCCGCGAGGGTCTCAGCCCGCTGCGGACCCTGGACCCGGCGGAGGCGTAACCCCACCCGGAGGCGGCCACCGACGGAGCTGTCGCCCCCGCGCGATCACAGTCACCGGCGAGGGCGTCCACCCCGCCCGGGGCGCGACCCTCACACGGCCCACCGGCCCCTCCGGACCGTCGGAGGTCACTGGCGTTGCCTGGCCCACCGGTCTCGAGGAGGCCGGCAACGCCGTCAGGCCCACCAGCCCCACCGGACCGTCGGAGGTCACCCGCACTGCCTGGCCCACCGGAATCAGCGAGCGCACCGGACCGTGCAAGGCCGACACTCCCGCCCACCACCCCCGCCGAGCGCCCCATCAGCCCTTCACCGCGCCCTGCATGATGCCGCCCACGATCTGCTTGCCGAAGATCGCGAAGACCAGGAGCAGCGGCAGTGTGCCCAGCAGGGCGCCCGCCATGATCAGGGACTGGTCGGGGGTGTACCCGCGGCCGAGGCCCGCGACCGCGACCTGCACGGTCGGGTTTCCGGTCTGGCTCAGCACCAGGAAGGGCCACAGGAAGTCGTTCCAGGTCTGCACGAACATCAGCATGCCGAGCACCGCCATCGCGGGGCGCGCCGCGGGGAACACCACGTGCCACACCACGCGCCAACTGCTGGCGCCGTCCACCCGGGCCGCCTCGATGATCTCGTCCGGCAGCGCCTGGATCAGGTACTGCCGCATGAAGAACACACCGAACGCGCTGACCAGCGACGGCAGGATCACCGCCTGGAGCTGGTCGGTCCACTCCAGCTTGGCGACCATCATGTACAGCGGGATCACGCTGAGCTGCGGCGGCACCATCATCGTGCCGATCACGATCAGCATCATCGCGCCCCGGCCCCGGAACTTCAGCTTGGCGAAGGCGAACCCGGCGATCGTGGACAGGAACACGACGGTCGCCGCCGAGGTGCCCGCCACGATCGTGGTGTTGAAGAACGCCTCGCCGAGGTTGGCGTCGTTCCAGGCGATGTCCAGGTTGTCCAGAAGGTTCCCGCCGAACCAGAACGGCGGCGGTGTCTGCGCCAGCCGGTTGTTGTCGCGGGAGGCGGCGATCGCCGTCCACACCAGCGGGAACAGCGAGCCGATGGTGAACAGGGCCAGGATCACGTACGCGATCGGCCCCGCGTGCATCTGCCCGCCGGCCCGCGCCGATTTGGGCCGCCGCATACGGCCGGGCTTCTTCACAGTCGTATCCGGCGGAGATGAGGGCGGTGTCATGGAAGTCGTCGTCGTCACGGCCGTACTCCTAACTACTGGCGCGCAGCCGGCGCGAGATGACGTAGTTGACGATGCCGACCACGATCAGGATCAGGAACATGGTCCAGGCGATCGCGGAGGCACGGCCCAGGTGCTGGTTGACCCAGCCCTGCTCGTACAGGTACAGACCCAGGGTCTGGAACTGGTGCTCGGAACCGCCCGACGCCCCCTTGTTGGCGTCGAACAGCAGCGGCTCGCCGAACACCTGGGTCGCGCCGATCGTCGAGACGACGACGGTGAACAGGATGGTCGGGCGCAGCGACGGCAGCGTCACGTGGATGAACTGCTTCCAGCGGCTCGCGCCGTCCAGCGCCGCCGACTCGTACAGGTCCTGCGGGATCGCCTGCATCGCCGCCAGGTAGATCAGCGCGTTGTAGCCGGTCCAGCGCCAGATGACGATCGTGGACACCGCGATCTGCGAGGGCCACTTGTCGCTCTGCCAGTCGATCGGACCGATCCCGACGAAGTCCAGCGCCCAGTTGATCATGCCGTAGTCGCGCCCGAACAGCAGCACGAAGACGAGCGAGGCGGCCGCGATGGACGTCGCGTACGGGGCGAGCATCGCGACCCGGTAGAAGGTCGAGGCGCGCAGCTTGTAGTTGAGGATGTGGGCGAGGCCCATCGCCATCAGCAGCTGCGGCACCGTCGAGATGATGCCGATCGTCAGCGTGTTCTTCGCCGCGTTCCAGAAGAAGTCGTCGTCGAAGATCCGCGTGTAGTTGCGCAGTCCGACCCAGTGCATGTCGGTGGGTGCGGTCATCTCCACCTGGTGCAGCGAGGCCCAGCCGGTGTAGATCAGCGGGAAGAGGCCGAACGCCAGGAACAGCAGGAAGAACGGTGAGACGAAGGCGTACGGGCTCCAGCGCATGTCCCGCTGCCAGCGGCGGGAGAGCCGGGCCCGACGCCGTTCCGCCCCCGTGGGGCCGGCGGGCGGTCGGCCCGGGGCCGCGCCCCCCTCCTTGGCGGGGGGCGCGGCGGTGTCGTGGGTGGCCATACGGGTCACTTGTCCAGGTTGTTGTCGATGGTCTTGGTCGCCGTCTTCCAGGCCTCCTCAGGCGACTTGCCCTTCGTCACCAGGATCACGCCGTTGTCGGTCAGACCCTGCTGGATGATCTGGTCCTTCGGGCCGATCACCTGGACCGGCGCGGCCTTCGCGGCCTCGGCGAAGATGGTGCCGATGTTGAGGTCACCGGTCATCTCGTTCTTGGCGCCGGTCACCTCGGGCATGGTGTACGCGCTCGGCGTGCTCGGGAAGGAGCCCTGCACCTTGAACAGCTTGGCCTGCTGCTCGGGCGCGGTCAGCCAGGCGACCAGCTTCTCGGCTTCCTTCACGTTCTTGCCGCTGGAGGGCACGGCCAGGAAGGAGCCGCCCCAGTTGCCGGACTTCGGGGCGACCGCGACGGCCCACTTGCCGAGGGACTCCGGCTTCGACTTGCCCTTGAGGGTGCCGAGCATCCACGGCGGGCAGGCCACCGTCGCGAACTTGCTGTTCGCGATCGTGGTGTCCCAGGCCGGCTGGAACTGCGTCTGCGCCTGCACGAGGCCCTGCTCGGCGGCCTTCGCGGTCAGGTCGAAAGCCGCCTTGACGGCCGGGTTCGACTTGTAGATGACCTCGCCGGAGGAGTCGTAGAACTTCTCCTTCTCACTGCTGAGAACGGCGTTCAGCAGGCCGCCGGGGGAGTCCATGAAGAAGGTGCCCTTGGGAGCCTTCTTCTTGTACTGCTCGCCGACCGAGATGAACTTGTTCCAGTCGCCCGCCCACAGCTTGCCGACCTCCGCCGGGTCGGTCGGCAGACCGGCCTGCTGGAAGAGGTCCGTGCGGTAGCAGAGAGCCATCGGGCCGACGTCGGTGCCGAGACCGACGGTCTTGCTGTCCTTGGTCGTGGCCTGTGACCACTTCCAGTCCAGCCAGTTGCCCTTCTCCACGCCCGAGACCTTGGACAGGTCCTGGAGCTTCGCGCCCTGGGTGGCGACGACCTCGGCGATGTTGGCGACCTCGACGGCCTGGACGTCCTGGAGACCGCTGTTGGTGGTCAGGTGGTTGACGAGCGCGGGGTAGTAGTTCTCGTTGCGCTCGATCACGTTCTCAGCGATCTTGATGTTCGGGTTCAGCTTCTCGTACTCGGCGTAGAGACCGGCCTCCTTGAAGCCCATCGTGCCGAAGAGCCCCATGGTGATCGTGGTCTTGCCCTTGCCACCGCCGGACGACGAACCGTCGGAGGCCTTGTCGCCGCCGTCGTCGGCACAGCCGGCCAGCAGTCCTGTGCCCATCGTGGCGACAGTCGCCAGGACTACCACCCGACGGGAGGTTCGGGTACGTGCTCGCATTACGTCCTCCTGTTGCCCTGACGTGCCGACCCCCCGGCCAACTGCGTTGTTGGGCCCGTTAGTTTCCAGCTGCGGCTCGGGCGGGGAACGTGCGGGTTGTGTATGTGTCAGGTACCGTGGAGCGCTCCCACAGGTGATGTGTTGAAGAGTCGTCGGTTCCGGCGAGGGTGTCAAGGGTGGGGGCGCGGAGAGATGCGTTCAGTTATCCGGCTGTTAGCTAACTCGCCGCGACGGTGCTTTTCGGCCGGGGGCGGCCACCCCTGGAGCAGTGGGGCGAGCGGTCAGGACTGTTAGATTCCAGGCCAGTGCGACGATGACGGCGGGAAGGCGGGGCCCATGGCAAGCCACGGTACGCGGGGACGGAGCGGTGGCCGGCCGACCCTCGAAGAGGTGGCGGCACGCGCCGGCGTCGGCCGGGGCACGGTCTCCCGCGTGATCAACGGTTCGCCCCGGGTCAGCGACGCCACCCGCGCCGCCGTCGAGGCCGCGGTCGCCGAGCTGGGCTACGTCCCCAACACCGCCGCCCGCGCCCTCGCCGCCAACCGCACGAACGCGATCGCCCTCGTGGTGCCCGAGCCGGAGACCCGCTTCTTCGCCGAACCGTACTTCTCCGACATCCTGCGCGGAGTGGGCGCGGAACTCGCCGACACCGAGATGCAGCTGCTGCTGATCTTCGCGGGCAGCGACCGGGAGCGTCAGCGCCTCGCCCAGTACCTGGCCGCCCACCGCGTGGACGGCGTCCTCCTGGTCTCCGTGCACGCCGACGACCCGCTGCCCGACCTCATCGCCCAGCTGGAGATCCCGGCCGTGATCAGCGGCCCCCGCTCCGCCGCGGAGACGCTCCCGTCCGTCGACTCCGACAACTACGGCGGCGCCCGCTCGGCCGTCGAGCACCTGCTGGCCCGCGGCTGCCGGCACATCGCCCACATCACCGGCCGCCTCGACGTGTACGGCGCCCAGCGGCGCGTCGACGGCTACCGCGACGCCCTGCTCGCCGCGGGCCACGAGGTGGACGAACTCCTCATCGTGCAGGGTGACTTCACCGAGGAGGGCGGCCAGCGGGCGATGCGCGAGCTGCTGGCCCGCAGCCCCGCCCTCGACGCGGTGTTCGCCGGCTCCGACGTCATGGCGGCCGGCGCCCGCCAGACCCTGCGCGACGCGGGCCGCCGTATCCCGGACGACGTGGCGCTGGTCGGCTACGACGACTCGGCGATAGCCCGCCACATGGACCCGCCGCTGACCAGCGTGCGCCAGCCCATCGAGGAGATGGGGCGCCGCATGCTCGACCTGCTTCTCACGGAGATCGCGGACAGCCGCCCGGCGGTGTCACGGGGCCTGGAGCGACGCCAGGTGGTCCTGGCCACGGAACTGATGACGCGGGCGTCCGCCTGAGGCCTGTCGTTCGGATCAGGTCGCAGGGGAGGTCGACAGCGCTGTTCAGTGCCGGTGAGCGGGGTCTGCTGCGTGCGGCCGCGAGGCGGAGGAGGGCGTCGACGCGGAGCGTCGGCAACCGACGACGACACGGCGGATGCGCGTGCCGGACCCCGCGTCTGCGGCGTGATCCGAACGACAGGCCATAGGGCGTGCCAGGCACCGCCCGGCGGACGGGAATTGCGCGACGCGCCCTTCAGGTCGCTGGCGCCAGCCGCCACCGCATCTCGCCGTCCTGTTCCTCCCCGGTCGGCGCGAGCCCGACCGCGGCGGCCACCGCGGCCGAGGCGTGGTGCTCGGGGTGGATGTGCGCGACGACCGTACGGACGCCCTGCTCGCGCAGCCCGTCGACGAGTGTCCGGGCGGCCTCCGTGGCGAGGCCCCGCCCCTGCCACGGCGTCCCCACCACCCAGGCGATCTCCGCGAGACGGCCCTCCCCGGTGACGGTGGCCTGGACGGTACCCACGAGACGGCCGCTCTCCCGCAGCCTCAGCACCCAGTTCCACCAGGTCGCGGCCGGGTCGGGAGAGCCGGCGACGAGCCGCTCGTAGCGGGCGCGCAAAGCCTCCGGCGTGCTGGGGGAGCCGCCGACGAAGGTGTGCAGGGCCGGGTCGGAGAGGACGCCGGCCATCTCCCGCGCCTGGTCCGCGCGGAGGGGGACGAGGTCGAGCCGGTCCGAGACGAGGAGCTGGGGCTGGGGCTGCATGGTCGGCGCACTCCCGGGAGGAAACGAATCAGCCGGTGACCTTTCGAGAAGGTCACCGGCTGATTACTCAGGGTGAGTGACGGGACTTGAACCCGCGGCATCCTGGACCACAACCAGGTGCTCTACCAGCTGAGCTACACCCACCATGCCCGGCAGTCGACTTTGTGGTCTCCCTACCGGCCGAGAAAAAGTGTACAGGGTCCGAAGGGGTGCTCGCGCACGCCTTTTATCCGGCGGGCAGGACGTGCTTCGCGGCGATCGTCCTGGCGGTGTCGGAGTCCGGTCCGGGCTGCGGTACGAAGACGGCCTCGCGGTAGTAGCGCAGCTCCGCGATGGACTCGCGGATGTCGGCGAGGGCGCGGTGGTTGCCGTTCTTCTCCGGGCTGTTGAAGTACGCCCGCGGGTACCAGCGCCGGGCCAGCTCCTTGATGGAGGACACGTCGACGATCCGGTAGTGGAGGTAGCTCTCCAGCGTCGGCATGTCCCGGACCAGGAAGCCGCGGTCGGTGCCGACGGAGTTCCCGCACAGCGGGGCCTTGCCGGGTTCCTTCACGTGCTCGCGGATGTAGGCGAGGACCCGCTCCTCGGCGTCGGCGAGGGTCGTGCCGCCCGCCAGCTCGTCGAGCAGCCCGGACGCGGTGTGCATCTGACGCACCACCTCCGGCATCGTCTCCAGGGCCGCGTCCGGCGGCCGTACGACGATGTCCACACCCTCGCCGAGGATGTTCAGCTCGGAGTCGGTGACGAGGGCGGCAACCTCGATGAGCGCGTCGTCGGACAGCGAGAGGCCGGTCATCTCGCAGTCGATCCACACCATGCGATCGTTCATGCGACCACCCTAAGGGTGACGTGCCCCGATCCGTTCCCCCGCGTAGTGGGGGACGGGAACGGGAAGGGGCGGCGGTGGTCTGAGGAACCGCCCACCGCCGCCCACTCCTCACATCCCGCTGCGCTGCCCCGGCAGCCCGCCCCGGGACCCGGCGTACGCGTCCACCGGGCTCGTGGGCGCCGAGGCGGAGCCGACCGCCCCCGCTCCCGCGGTCCGCCTGATCTGCGGTGGCACCCCCGCGGCTTCGGAGTGCAGGGCGGGGGACACCCCGCCCGCACCCCCCGCGGCGACGGCGGGAGCCGCCTCACTCTCCGCCGGAGGCACCCGTTCGCTCTGCGGCCGCCGTGCCCGGTAGGCCGCCCGGTAGGCGGCCGGTGAAGACCCGAGCTGTCGCCGGAAGTGCCCGCGCAGCGCGACGGGCGAGCGGAACCCGCACCGTCCCGCGACCTCGTCGACGGAGTAGTCCGACGTCTCCAGCAGCCGCTGCGCCTGAAGCACCCGCTGGGTGATCAGCCATTGCAGCGGCGCGCTGCCGGTCAGTGACCGGAAGCGACGGTCGAACGTCCGCCGGCTCATGTACGCGCGGGCGGCCAGCGTCTCCACGTCGAACTGTTCGTGGAGGTGTTCCAGCGCCCAGGCGACGACCTCCGCGAGGGGGTCGGCGCCGATCTCCTCCGGTAAAGACCGGTCGAGGTAGCGCTCCTGGCCGCCTGTCCGGCGCGGCGGGACCACGAGCCGGCGGGCCAGTGCGCCGGCCGCCTCGTTTCCGTGGTCCGTCCGCACGATGTGGAGACAGAGATCGATTCCGGCCGCTGTCCCCGCCGACGTCAGCACATCGCCGTCGTCGACGAACAGCTCGCGCGGATCGACGTGCACCGACGGATAGCGCTTGGCCAGCGTCGGTGCGTACATCCAGTGTGTCGTCGCGGGCCGCCGTCCAGCAGACCTGCGGCGGCCAGCACGAACGCGCCGGTGCACAGGCCCACGATGCGGGCGCCCTCTTCGTGCGCCCGACGCAGTGCGTCGAGCGCGTCCGCCGGTGGCGGGGAGGTGATCGAGCGCCAGGCCGGCACGACGACCGTGCCTGCCCTCGATATCGCCTCCAGGCCGTGTGGCGCGGTGAGTTCCAGGCCCCCTGTGGTCCGCAGCGGGCCGTCCTCGCCCGCGCTCACCAGCAGTCGGTAGCGCGGCACGCCGGCGTCCTGGCGGTCAATCCCGAACACCGACAGTGGAATGGAACTCTCGAAGATGGGGCCGCCGCTGAACAGCAGCACCGCGACGATCTCCTTGCGGCGTCGCCCGGAAAGTTTCCGGGCCGCGGCTTCCGGCGCGGCAGTGGAGTCGTGGCTCATCCTGCTAAGCCCCCCTCGGTGGTCGCGGCTCCTCGGTTGTGTCGCTCCTGCACGTTTCCCCTCGGTCCTGCACGAGTCCCCCGCCGTAGACAGTCAAGATCGAATCTACTGTGTCGCGAGATGCCGGAGTGGCCAGTTCGTCACCCGGCACATTGTCGACATGGCAACTTGGCGTGAAGCATTCGATCACGAAGCGTTGCACTCGTGGGCCGTGCGGGGAAGTGCGCCTCGGCGCAGTGGCCAATCCACGTAGGGTGCGCAGCCCCCCTGAGGGCCTTTCCGTGCAGGTCGAACGGGGGGAGGGGGGTGGTTGCGGCAAGGGATGTGCGGTATCCGGAAGTTGGCTGAAAAGATGCGGGCATGTGCGTGAAAACCGGTCAACCGACCGGTGACCTTCGGTCATTGTGACGACCACCACGGTGCGAGCCCGTCCCGGTGCGGTGGCGGCCTCCCCGGTGCGGCGCGTGCGACGGGTGCTCCTCGTCGAGGAGCCGGGGCGCGCACCGCTCGGAGCGGCGCAGCAGTAGCCGGCAGACGGCGGTGACGGCGGCCAGGCCGACGGCGGTGCCGGCGGTTCCGGCCAGCGAGGTGCCGTACCAGAGGAGAACCACCGGGACGAGGACACAGCTGAAGGCCGCCCAGCGGATCAGGTCCGTCGTCCTGTCGTCGCCTGCGTGAGCCTCGGGGGTCGGGCGGGATGAGGGCATGGGGCGGGCTCCTCCCTGGGGGGTGGTTCGGGGGGTTCAACGCCTGTTCGACCGGTCGGTCACTCATCGGATGCCCGGCGGGTAGGTGAATCCTGTGCGAACCGCCTGTACGGGGCAGCAACCATTGCGTTACGGGCGGCCCCTCGTGCATGCTCCCTGAAACCCCCACGGACCGTGGGCGGGACTGGGCCCTGGAGGCGTGGCGCCGTACCCTTGAGGGTATGGGGTTGGGAAGATGATTCCCGGACACGCTCCGCCGCTCACGCTCGTCCCACCCGTATAAGGATCGACACGCCGAGACAGCCATGGCCGGTCACGAATTCTTCGAACCAGCGGACCGCAAGCGGCCGGTCGCCGATCACACGGCGGCCGACCCCCTGGCGGCGGAAGAGGCACGCCCCTCCTGTGATCCCGCTTTCCAGCACGGCGTCGTCGTCGGCTTCGACGGATCGACGTCCAGCGAGCGGGCCCTGGCGTACGCCGTCGGCATGGCGCACCGCTCCCGCGCGGGCCTGATCATCGTCCATGTCGCCAACCGGCTGCCCACCACGGTGTGGGCGGGCTGCGAGCCGCCGGTCTTCGTGGACGTGCCGGACCACCGCACCGAGGTGCTCGGTCTGGAGCTGGCCTGCGCCGAGTACCTGGCCGAGGTGCCCTGGATCCTGGTCGAGCGCGGCGGCGACATCTGCCATGAACTCGAAGAGGTGGGGCGGGAGTACGCGGCGGACGCGATCGTGGTCGGTTCGACGCACGGCCTCGTCGGGCGGATCTTCGGGTCGGTCGCGGGGCGGCTCGCCAAGCGGGCGAAGCGGCCCGTCGTCGTCATTCCCTAACTCGCCCCCGGCCCAGGTGGGATGAGCCCTGGGCGACTCCAACTCCCTTGTGCGGCGCGGGAAACTACTCGCGCGTAGAGGTGGTTCGTGCCCTTGTGAAGGGCATAACCCGTGCATCGCACCAGCGCGCACGCATGAAGGGAGCCCCGCCGTGGACAACGACGTCTCTGCGGGAAGCGGCACCACTGTCGTCGGTCGACTCGCCCTCGGTGTCACCCTGTTGGCCGTCGGCCTCGGGTTCACCGGCCTCATCGACGGCGTCACGGCGGCCGACGCCGTGCCGATCGCCCGGTACGTGGGCGGAGTCGCCCTCTTCCTCGTCGGCCTGGTGGCCTTCCGCGACCGCGACACCGTCTCGGGTACGGCCTTCTCGGCGGTCGGCGCCCTCTGGTTCACCTGGGCCGTCTCGGCCGGCGCCCAGGTCTCCGCGAACGCCGCCGGCCTGTTCCTGCTGCTCTTCGCCCTGGTCGCGCTGACCCTCACGGTGACCGCCGCCGACCAGCTCGCCAGGGGCACCTACGGGCTGTTCCTCGTCTCCCTGGTCCTGCTCGCCGTGGCGGACTTCGCCGGGAACGACGGTCTCGCCGAGGCCGGCGGCTGGTTCGCCGTCGCGGCGGGAGCGGTCGCCTGGTACGCCGCGACGGCCGCCCTCGCGCACTGGCCCACGGCGATTCCACGACGGGCTGCCCGCCCCGGGGTGACGGCCACGGGCTGATTCGGCAGCCGGCGCCGGGGGATTGGGCATCCCCGGCGCACAGAGCGGACCCCCCGGTGGATGGTGGCATCGCCGGGGGGTCCGTTGTGTCGGGGGGCGGCTACTCGACCGTCACCGACTTCGCCAGGTTCCTCGGCTTGTCGATGTCGCGGCCGAGGGACTTGGCCGTGTAGTAGGCGAGCAGCTGCAGGGGGATGCCCATGAGGATGGGGTCGAGTTCGTCCTCGTTCTTGGGGACGATGATCGTCTGGTCGGCCTTCTCCTGGTCCTGGTGGGCCACCGCGAGGATCCGGCCGCTGCGGGCCTTGATCTCCTCCAGGGCGGCGCGGTTCTTCTCCAGCAGGTCGTCGTCGGGGACGATCGCGACCGTCGGCAGGGCGGGCTCGATCAGGGCGAGCGGGCCGTGCTTCAGCTCGGAGGCCGGGTAGGCCTCGGCGTGGATGTAGGAGACCTCCTTGAGCTTCAGGGAGGCCTCACGCGCGACGGGGTAGCCCCGGACGCGGCCGATGAAGAGCATGGAGCGGGCCTCGGCGAACTGCTCGGCCAGCTTCTTGATCTCCTCCTCGCCCTTCATGATCTCGGCGATCTGGGCGGGCAGCCGGCGCAGACCCTCGATGATCCGCTTGCCGTCGCGCACCGACAGGTCACGGGTGCGGCCCAGGTGCAGCGCGAGCAGCGCGAAGGCGACCGTGGTGTTGGTGAAGCACTTGGTGGAGACGACGCACACCTCGGGGCCGGCGTGCACGTAGATGCCGCCGTCGGCCTCGCGGGCGATGGCCGAGCCGACCACGTTGACGACGCCGAGGACCCGCGCGCCCTTGCGCTTCAGCTCCTGGACGGCGGCCAGCACGTCGTACGTCTCACCGGACTGGGAGACGGCGATGTACAGGGTGTCGGGGTCGACGACCGCGTTGCGGTAGCGGAACTCGGAGGCGGGCTCGGCGTCCGCGGGGATGCGGGCCAGCTCCTCGATCATCTGGGCGCCGATCATGCCCGCGTGGTACGAGGTGCCACAGCCGAGGATCTTCACACGGCGGATCTGGCGCGCCTCGCGGGCGTCCAGGTTGAGGCCGCCGAGGTGCACGGTGGAGAAGCGGTCGTCGATGCGGCCGCGCAGCACGCGGTCCACGGCGTCGGCCTGCTCGTGGATCTCCTTGTGCATGTAGGTGTCGTGGCCGCCCATGTCGTAGGAGGCGGCCTCCCACTCCACGGTGGTGGGCTCGGCCGTGGTGCGGGTGCCCTCGGTGGTGTAGGTGCGGAAGTCGTCGGCCTTGAGGGTGGCCATCTCGCCGTCGTCGAGGGTGACGATCTGGCGGGTGTGGGTGACCAGGGCGGCGATGTCCGAGGCGACGAACATCTCCTTCTCGCCGATGCCGAGGACGACCGGGGAGCCGTTGCGGGCGACGACGATCCGGTCGTTGAAGTCGGCGTGCATGACGGCGATGCCGTAGGTGCCCTCGATGACGCGGAGCGCCTCGCGGACCTTGTCCTCGAGCTTCTCGGCCTGGGAGCGGGCGACGAGGTGGACGAGGACCTCGGTGTCGGTCTCGGAGAGGAACTCGACGCCGTCCGCCTCCAGCTTGCGGCGCAGGTCGGAGGCGTTGTCGATGATGCCGTTGTGCACGACGGCGACCTTGAGGTCGGCCGACATGTGCGGGTGGGCGTTCACGTCGGAGGGGGCACCGTGGGTGGCCCAGCGGGTGTGGGCGATCCCGGTGGTGCCCTTGAAGCGGGCCGGGACCTTGGCCTCCAGGTCGCGGACGCGACCCTTGGCCTTGACCATCCGCAGGCCGGCCGCCTTCGGGGAGGTGACGACGATGCCCGCGGAGTCGTAGCCGCGGTACTCCAGGCGCTGGAGGCCCTCCAGGAGCAGGGGCGCGACGTCACGCTTCCCGATGTATCCGACGATTCCGCACATGTGTAGGCAATCCCTCTGTAGTTCTCGGCTGGTCCGGGGCCGGTCGCTCAGCCGTAGACCATGCGGCGCAGCTGACGGAGTGTCGGCTCCGGCGGTGCCACCGCCCGGTATTTCAGGTCCGCCGCGATCCGTTCGAAGATCTCCGCGTTGACCAGGCCCTGGGCCTGTAGCTCGCGGTGGCGGCGACGGACGTACTCCTCGGTCGTCTCGTCGAAGTAGGCGAGAACGTCCTGGATCACCCGTAGGGCTTCACCCCGGTTGAGGGAGGTGGAGCGCGTCAGATGATCAACGAGTTCGTCGTGCACCCGGTAGATCCTGGGGTACCGGCGAGAGTTTCGCAAGAATCCTGCCCGATTTCGGGCAGAGGCCTTCAGGGGGTCTTCCGCCTGTCTCCTGCCGACCAGGTGGCTCGGACGTGCGTGCGGGTGAACGCCGGTCGGGGGGGCGATGTCCGTGGGATCAGGGCATGTGTGTGCGGCCGTCGTGCATATGGTCCTGGGGAGGGCCGGGAACGGCGTGGCGTCCCAGGTGCGGACCGTGACGGGGGGCGAAATGGCGCAGGTGGGGGCGGTCGTCGAGGCGGGGCAGGCCCGGGACGGCTACCGGCTGCGCGTGTCGTCCACAGCCCGGACCGCCCTGGGGGCGGAGTGGGACCGGTGCCGGTGGGACGCCTCGTTCGTCGTGCCCGCCCAGGTCGAACCCCTGCCGCAGACCGGGCCGCGAGCACGGGCGGGACATCCGCCTCGTACCCCCCGCGTACACCACGATGGACTGCGCGCACTGCGATGCGAGAGCCCGGCATCGCCTGCCGCTGGGTGAGCGCTCCTACACCTGCACCGCGTGCGAAACCGTGTCCCCGCGGGACAAGAACTCCGCCCGCGTCATGCTCGTCCCGGCTGGTCCCCCCGGCTGGATTCACATGCGCTTGAGGACCGCCTGCTTGGCCAGCGTGAACTCCTCCTCCGTGAGCACCCCGTCGCGGCGCAGCTCGCCCAGCTCACGCAGCCGCCGCAACAACGCGTCATGGCCGTCCTCGGCGGGCGCGGCGGGCGCGGCGGACGGGGCGGGCCCGGCGGCGACCGCCTGTGGCGCGTCCGTGGGGGGCCGTACGGCTTCCCCGGGGGCCGAGGCCGGGTGCGGGAGCCTGGCCCGTACGGCGGCCGCGACCAGGGCCATCAGCGGGTCCTTCTTGAAGCCCCACAGCTCCACGGCGTTCGGGTCGTACTTCGCCGGGGTCTTCACCGGCACGCCCCGGACGGTGAAGCGCAGATGGCCGTTCTCCAGACCGGCCGACGGATACCACTCCACGTCCGTGATCTCGGTGACGGGCAGCGTGCGGGCACCGCCGGCGGCCTTGGCGTCCTCCGTCTTCCAGTTCCACTCCAGGCGCACCCGCTCGCCGTCGAAGCTCGCGGTGCCGTCCCCGGCGGACACCGACAGGGGGACGGACGGGCCCGGCAGCAGATAGGCGTCCACCGGACCGGCGGGGACCTGGTCCAGCAGCAGCGCGTTGCGCACCTCGTCGGCGACGTACTCGGCGACGCCGTACCGGTCCGACTCCACCACGAGCCGGTAGGGGTCGTGGGGTTCGGTGAGCCGGCCGCCGGTCGCCTGCAGCAGCGGACAGGCGCCGTCGCGCAGCCGCAGTCTGAGCCGTCCGGACTTCTTGCCCTGCTCGAACGATATGCCCGCCAACGCCCGCAGTGGCACGACGAGTTCACCCAGGGCCTTGCGGAGCAGACCGACGTTCTTGTCCCGCCCCGGCGTCAGCCGCAGGGCATCCCCGTCGAAGACCCAGGTGCCGTCCTTCTGGATGATTTCCGCCATGGGGGGATTGTTCCATCACCGGTTCGCCCCGGGCGGGGGAGGACGACGGACGCCCCCCGAGGACCGTACTCGGGGGGCGTCCGCCTGTCGGGGGATCAGAACCCGGCGAGGGGGTTCTTCAGGGTGCCGATCAGCTGGAGGGCGCCGGACGGGTCCGACAGGTCCACCATCTGCTTGTTGTCGCGTAGTTGGAGCCGGTTGAGGCAGGACAGCGGGAACTCGGGGGCGAACATGTCGTACTGCCGGAACTTGTCGGCGAGTTCGGGGTTCGCGTCCTGGTACTCGCGGGTGACCTCGGCGACCGTGCGCCAGAAGCCGTCCTCCTCCAGGATTCCCTCGGCGGCCAGGTCGGCGGCGAGGAAGCGGAAGAAGCAGTCGAAGACGTCCGTGAAGATCGACAGGAGCTTCGTGTTCTCCGGGACCTCGACCCGGATGCGCCGCACCTCGGGCGGCAGCACCGCGTCCGGGTCCATGACGGCGATCTCCTCGGCGATGTCCTTGTAGACCGCCCGCTGCACGACGCCGTCCTTCAGCACCAGGATGGTGTTCTCGCCGTGCGGCATGAAGACCAGGTCGTAGGCGTAGAAGCTGTGCAGCAGCGGGGTGTAGTACGCCCGCAGGTAGTGCCGCAGCCACTCGGCGGGGGCCAGGCCCGACCGCTCGATCAGGGCGCCGGCCACCGACCTGCCCTCGTGGTCCACGTGGACGAGGGCGGCCATCGTGGCGAGGGACTCGCCGTCCCGCAGGGAGGGGACGGGGCTCTCCCGCCACAGCGCGGCCAGCATCTTGCGGTACGGCGAGTAGCGGTCGGTCGCCGCCTCGTACTCCAGGTGCCGGTAGCCCACGGCCGCCCGCTCCCGGATGATCGACAGCCCCGTCGACTTCAGCACCGGGTCGTTGTCGATCAGCTGGGCCAGCCAGTCGTTGATCGCCGGGGTGGCCTCCATGTAGGCCGCCGACAGGCCGCGCATGAAGCCCATGTTGAGGACGGACAGCGCCGTCTTGACGTAGTGCTTCTCGGGGGCGGACCTGTTGAAGAACGTCCGGATGGACTGCTGCGCCAGGTACTCGTCGTCGCCCTCGCCCAGGCACACCAGGTTCCCGCGGGCGACCTCGGCGGCGAAGGTGACGGTGAGCTTGTTCCACCACTGCCAGGGGTGGACGGGGATGAGGAGGTAGTCGGCCGGGTCGAGGCCCCGCTCGCGCAGTACGCCGTCGAAGCGCTCGACGGTCTCCTCGCCCAGCTCCTGCCGGACGAACGACTCGTAGTCGATGCCGACGCCCGCCGTGAACGCGGCCCGCGACCGGTGGGCGGCCAGCCACACCAGGCGGACCGGGCTCGCGGTCTCCGGCGCGTACGACAGGTATTCGTGGACGCCGAAGCCGAGCCGCCCGTTGTTGGCGACGAAGCAGGGGTGGCCCTCGGTCATCCCGGTCTCGATGGCCTGGAAGCCGCCGTCCACCAGTTCCGCGGCGGTGATCTGCGGCTTGGTGAGCTTGTAGCAGGTGCCGGAGAGGGTGGAGGAGATCTCCTCCAGGTAGACCGGCAGGATCTCGTCGCTCAGCTCGAGCGTGCTCTTCAGCTCGATGAGGAAGTCCAGTGCGGCGAGCGGGAGTTCGGCGCCGTCACGGGTGCGGGTGATCGAGTCGGCGTCGATCTGCCAGTGGTCGAGGGCACGGCGCACGGCGGTGAAGCGGTAGTACGTCAGGCCGTCGTCGCTGCGGACGACGTACCCCCCGTCGGTGCGTTCGGGGGTGATCAGCCGCTCGTGCGCGAACTCCGCGAGGGCCTTGCGGACCAGCAGGCGGTTGGCCTTCTCCCAGCGCTCGGGGGAGAGGTGGGACACGGCGTCGGTGAGGCTCACGCGCCCACCCCCGTGGCCGCGACGAAGCTTTCCCGTGTGCAGAAGCTGAGCAGCGCCGACTTCTCCGGCTTCTGGATCTCGCGCTCCGCCACGAACCCGACGGCCTCGTTCAGAGCGTGCACGGCCTTGTTGGAGACGTCGGGCTCGACCACGACCCGCTCGGTGGCCGGGTCCGCGAAGAGGTGGGCCATGACGGCGGTGATGACCGCGCGGGTGAAGCCGTGCACCGGCCGGTCGGTGGGGGCGACCAGGAAGTGCATGCCGACATCGCCGGGCCGCGGCTCGTACAGGCCGACCAGCTCGCGGTGGCGCGGATCGTAGTACTCCATCAGGAAGGCCGGTACGCCGTCGTGCAGCCCGAGCAGGGCGTGGTGGTGCTCGTCGGCGGCGATCTCCATGTAGGCGCGCTCGACGTCCACGAGTTCGGCGTCCTGCATCATCCAGAAGGCCGCCTTGGGGTGCGTCACCCAGGAGTGCAGCAGCTCGGCGTCCTTGAGGGGGTCGAGGGGGCGGAGGGAGAGACGGCCCACGGCCGCGTCGGAAGGGGCGGCTTGAAGCGCCTCGTTGAGGGCGGTGGTGGGCGACGGGTGGGCGCTCATACGCTGAACTCCTGGAACGCGATGGTCTTCTCGACCGGGTAGTACTCGGCGCCGAGCAGCTCGCGGATGATGTAGCTGTTGCGGTAGGCGCCCATGCCGAGGTCCGGGCTGGTGATGCTGTGCGTGTGCACGCCCGCGTTCTGCAGGAACACACCGCGGCCGGTGGTGTCGATGGTGTAGTTGCGGGCGACGTCGAAGTTGCCCTGGGAGTCGTAGCGCAGTCTGTCGCGGACCGGCTTCAGGAACTCGGGCTCGGCGTACCTGTAGCCGGTGGCCAGGACCAGGCCCTGCGAGGACAGCTCGAAGTCCTTGCCCTGCTCCTCCTGGCGGAAGGACAGGGTGTACGTGCCGTCCTCGTACCGCGCGCCGCGCAGTGCCGAGTTGGTGAGCAGACGGGTGGGCACCGGGCCGCCGAGGTTCTTCTGGTAGAGCAGGTCGAAGATCTCGTTGATGAGATCACCGTCGATGCCCTTGAAGAGGCCCTTCTGCTCGGCCGTGAGCCGGTAGCGGGTGGCCTCCGGCAGCTCGCGGAAGTAGTCGACGTACTCGGGGGACGTCATCTCCAGCGTCAGCTTGGTGTATTCGAGGGGGAAGAAGCGCGGCGAGCGCGTCACCCAGTTCAGCTGGTAGCCGTGGACGTCGATCTCGCTGAGCAGGTCGTGGAAGATCTCGGCGGCCGACTGGCCGGAGCCGACCAGCGTGATCGACTCCTTCTTCTGCAGCTCCGCCTTGTGCTCCAGGTAGCGGGAGTTGTGCAGGAAGTCGCCGCCCAGGTCCGCGCAGGCCTCGGGGACGTACGGCGGGGTGCCGGTGCCGAGGACCAGGTGACGGGCGCGGAACTCCTCGCCGGCCGTGGTGCCCACGACGTACAGCCCGGCGCTCTCGTCGTACGTGACCTCGGTGACCGTCGTCGAGAAGCGCACGCTGCTCAGTTTGTTCGCGGCCCAGCGGCAGTAGTCGTCGTACTCGACGCGCAGCGGGTAGAAGTTCTCGCGGATGTAGAACGAGTACAGCCGGCCCTTCTCCTTCAGGTAGTTGAGGAAGGAGTACGGCGAGGTCGGGTCGGCGAGGGTCACCAGGTCCGACATGAACGGTGTCTGGAGGTGCGCGCCGTCGAGGAACATGCCCGCGTGCCACTCGAAGTCGGGCTTCGACTCCAGGAAGACGCCGTCGAGTTCGTCGATGGGCTCGGTCAGACAGGCGAGCCCGAGATTGAAGGGGCCGAGCCCGATCCCCACGAAGTCGTGGGTCGCGGCGGGGTTTTCAGGACGCGCGGTCAAGGGACTCTCCCAGGTACTGCTCGGCGTGGCCGGCGATCAGATCCAGTACGGCGGCCATGTCGTCGACCGTCGTCTCGGGGTTGAGCAGGGTGAACTTCAGGTAGTGGCGGCCGCTCACCTTGGTGCCCGCGACGACCGCGTCACCGGAGGCGAACAGGGCCTTGCGGGCGTACAGGTTGGCGCGGTCGATCTCGGCCGGATCGGTCACGGCCCGCGGGATGTAGCGGAAGACCAGGGTGGACAGCGAGGGCTCGACGACGACGTCGAAGCGCGGGTCGGCGGCCAGCAGTTTCCAGCCCTCCACCGCGAGGTCGCAGACCTCGTCGAAGAGCCGGCCGATGCCGTCGGCGCCCATCGTGCGCAGCGTCATCCACAGCTTGAGCGCGTCGAAGCGGCGGGTCGTCTGGAGGGACTTGTCGACCTGGTTGGGGATACGTTCCTGCACCATGCGGCGCGGGTTCAGGTACTCGGCGTGGTAGGTGGCGTGGCGCAGCGTGGCCGCGTCCTTGACCAGCACCGCCGAGGAACTCACCGGCTGGAAGAAGGACTTGTGGTAGTCCACGGTGACGGAGTCGGCGTGCTCGATGCCGTCGATCCGGTCGCGGTACTTCACCGAGGCGAGCAGGCCGCAGCCGTAGGCGGCGTCGACGTGCATCCAGGCGCCGAACCGCTCGCACAGCGCGGCTATCTCGGACAGCGGGTCGATGGAGCCGAAGTCGGTGGTGCCGGCGGTGGCGACGACGGCCATGGGGACGAGGCCGTCCTGCGCGCAGCGCTCCAGCTCGCGGGCGAGGGCGACGGTCTGCATGCGCTTGTCGTGGTCGACGGGCACGCAGACCACGGCGTCCTGGCCCAGGCCCAGCAGTTGGGCCGACTTCTTCACGCTGAAGTGGCTGACCTCGGAGGCGAAGACGCGCAGCTTCTCCAGGGAGTCGGTCTTGGCCTCCTCGCGGGCGAGGAGCAGCGCCTGGAGGTTGGACTGGCTGCCGCCGGAGGTGAACACGCCGTCGGCGGCGGGGCCGAGGCCGATGCGGGCGGCCGTCCAGTCGACCAGTTTCCGCTCGATGAGGGTGCCGCCGGCCGACTGGTCCCAGGTGTCCAGGGAGGAGTTGACGGCGGACAGGACCGCCTCGCCGAGCACGGCCGGGATGACGACCGGGCAGTTGAGGTGGGCGAGGTAGCGGGGGTGGTGGAAGTAGACCGCGTCCCGGAGGTAGACCTCCTCCAGCTCGTCCAGCACCGCCGTGGTGTCACCCAGCGGCCGGTCGAGGTCGATGCTCTCGATGCGGGGGGCGAGGGCGTCGGCCGTGATGCCGGTGAACGGACGGTCGGTGGCGGCGAGTTTGGCTGCCACCCGCTCGACTCCTTCGGTCACGGTGCGGCGGTACCGCTCCGCGTTCGTGTCATTGAGCAGGTGCGAGCGCATCGTGGGGGTCCTCCGGGATGGGGACGGGTCCGCCGCGGGGACGGACGCGGGATCGGAGCCTCGGATTCAACTTAGGTTAGCCTAACCTAAGTAAGGCGGTCGGATCTCACACTTCGCCGTGATGGTGATCACGTCACTGCCCGCCGGTCAACCAACCCGGCGGGCACGGTCGTTGCTACTCGGCAGCGCGCAGTTGTTCCTCGGTCATGCCCTGGCGCCAGTACCCGACGAAGGTGATCCGCTGCCGGTCGATGCCGCGCTCCCGCACGAAGTGCCGGCGCAGCGCCTTCACGGAACCCGACTCGCCGGCCAGCCAGACGTACGGCCGCGCGGCCGACGGGAGTTCGGCCCCGCGCAGGGCGTCGAGGGAGGTGCCTACGGTGAGCCAGGTGATCTCGGCGTCCGCCGCGGTCACCAGGTCCTGCGCGTCGCGGGGGTCGTGCACTTCCAGCCACGCCCGGACGCGTCGTCCGGCGGGCAGCGACTGCAGGATCGACGCGATGGCCGGGAGGGCCGTCTCGTCGCCCCACAGCAGCACCAGGTCGGTGTCCTGCGGCGGCCGGAACCGGATCGCCCGGTTGTCGGCGACGGCGGGCCCGAGCAGGAGCACCCGGTCACCGGCGCGCGCCCGGCCGGCCCACGCGGAGGCGGGCCCGGCCGGGGTGTGCAGCACGAAGTCGACGTCGACCTCGTCCGGATCCCGGCGCAGCTCCCGGAGCGTGTACGAACGCATCACCGCCCGTACGTCGTCCGGCAGTTCGCGCCAGCCCTGCCACCAGCCGTCGCCCAGCTCGACGGGAACGGCCGGCGCGTCCTGTCCCGGATGCGGCAGGAACAGCGACAGCGACTGGTCGTAGCCGTCGGAGAAGAAGTACCGGAGGTCCTCCCCGGCGAGAGTCACCCGGACCAGGGACGGGCCGAGCCGCCTCGTCCGCACGACGTGGAGCGAGAAGAAACGGAACGGGGCGGCAACGGCCGTGGTCATGCGGGCTCCTGACGTGTGGGGAGGGACAGGCGGCCTTCTCGGGGGCGTGCGGCTGGGCCGGCGTACGGCTCACCCACGCCCCCCGGTCACCCTTGTCAGGCGACCTTCTTCGCCTTCTCGAGCGCCTCGGCGAGGGTCTCGAGGAGCGGCACGCACTTGTCGTAGGACAGGATCGGCTCGGGCGAGCGGGAGATGACCTGGCCGGCCTTCACCGCGGGGAGCTGCTTCCAGGTCGGCTTGGCGATGTCGGCCGGCTGGATCGTCGAGGAGCGGTCGTCCATCATGATGATGTCGGCCTGGTACTTGTCGACGTTCTCCCAGCTCAGCGACTCGTACCAGCCGCCGCCCTCGGACTTGGCGCTCTCCGGCGGCTCGATGAAGTTCACGCCGAGGGCCTTGAAGTACTCCAGGTCGATGGAGAGGTTGGTGCCGGAGACGTAGAACAGCTGGTCGCTCGCGGAGCCGGCCATGACCTTGATGTCGGGCTTGGCCTTGGCGGCGGCGCGCAGTCGGGTGGCGGCCGTCTCGAAGCGCTTCTTGGCGTCGGTGACCTCGGCGGCGGCCATGTCCGCGCCCAGGGACTCGGCCAGCTCCCACATGCGCTCCAGCGGAGCGGTGATCTGCCGGTCGTAGACGGAGACCGCGACGCTCGGGGCGAGCTTGGCGATCTTTTCCTTGGAGGCCTCGGGGACGTACCAGAGGGTGCCGGCGCTGTCGAACGTCGTGGAGATGAGCACGTCCGGCGCGAGGGCCGCGTACTTCTCGACGTTGAACTCGTCCCAGACGTTGCCGATGACCTCGACCTTGGTGACGTCCATGTCGCCGGCCTGGACATCGGCCTTGCCATCGGTGGTCCTGGTCGGCCCGAAGACGCCCTTGACCTGGATGCCGTAGTCGTACAGGGCGGCCGCGACGCCGGTGAACGCGACGATGTTCGCCGGGATCTTGTCGAGCTTCACGGTGGTGCCGCGGTCGTCCTTGAACGTCCAGGGACCGGACTTGGCGGCGGCACTCTCCGTCGACTTCGAGCCACCGCTCCCCGAGTCGTCGTCCCCGCAGGCCGTGAGCACGGCACCGAGGCCGAGGGCGCCACCAGCGGCGAGGATGCCGCGACGGGTGAGGTGATTGGCTCTGGCGTTGGGCATGAGTGTGGCTGCTTTCGAACGGGGCGGATCACCGCCGGACAATTCGAAGGTAGGTTAGCCTAACCTCAGATCTTGTCCAGGGGGTGGGGGCGCCCGACCCTGTTCATGCAAGGCCATCACGTCCGCCGGATCCGGTCAACCATGCGCTACGACAGGCCAGTTGACCGTAAATCGCTGCTTGCTGAGACTTCGTCGATTGTTTGATGCTCCGCACGGGTGAACGGGTGAACGGGTGAACGGGGCACGGGCGCACGGGCGCACGGGCGCACGGGCCGGTTCCTCTGCCCGACCCGACCCGACCCGACCCGAGCCGACCTGACCCGCCCCGACCCGACTGCGGCAGCTCGTGAGCGGCGACACCCCGACTACGGCGCTCGCGTGCACACCTGCGGCAACTGCGCCCCGGACGCCGTCCGGGCCGTCGGCGACCACCTGCCGGGCGTCGCCGAGACGCGCGCCCCGACGGCGAGCGGCGAGCGCCCCGTCGGCGAGCGGCCAGCGGCCAGCGGCGCGCGGCCCTCACCGCCCTCACCGCCGCCCTCGCGGCACTCGGGACCGTGGCGGACCCGGTGCGGGACCCGATCGAGGGACTGTAGGACCCGATCGAGGGCCTGCGGGGCCTGATCGAGGGACTGCGGGGCCTCCTGGGCGGCTGACGCCCCGCCGGGCGTCCCGAAGAGGGGCGGCCGACGGGCGGGTCAGCCCACCAGCCCCAACTCCCTGGCGATCAGCATCCGCTGGACCTCGCTCGTCCCCTCGCCGATCTCCAGGATCTTGGAGTCCCGCCACATGCGGGCGACCGGGTACTCGTTCATGAAGCCGTAGCCGCCGTGGACCTGGGTGGCGTCGCGGGCGTTGTCGACGGCGACCGTCGAGGAGTACAGCTTCGCCAGGGCCGCCTCCTTCTTGAAGGGTTCACCGCGGACCAGACGGGACGCCGCGTCGCGCCAGGCGAGGCGGGCCGTGTGGGCCTTCATCTCCATGTCGGCGATCTTGAACTGGATCGCCTGGTTGGCGCCGATCGGGCGGCCGAAGGCGTGCCGCTCCTTCGCGTACTTCACCGACTCGTCCACACAGCCCTGCGCGAGACCCGTCGCCAGCGCCGCGATGGCGACGCGGCCCTCGTCCAGGATGCGCAGGAACTGGGCGTAGCCACGGCCCTTCTCGCCCAGCAGGTTGGCGGCGGGCACCCGGACGTCCGTGAAGGACAGCTCGCGGGTGTCCGAGGCGTTCCAGCCGACCTTGGAGTAGGGCGCGGCGACCGTGAAGCCGGGGGTGCCGGACGGGACGACGATCGCGGAGATCAGCGGCCTGCCGTCCGGCTTGCGGCCCGTCACCGCGGTGACCGTGACCAGTCCCGTGATGTCCGTGCCCGAGTTGGTGATGAAGCACTTCGTGCCGTTGATCACCCACTCGTCGGTGTCCGGGTCCAGCCGTGCCGTCGTACGCGTCGCGCCCGCGTCGCTGCCGCCGTCGGGCTCGGTCAGGCCGAACGCGCCCAGGATCTCGCCGGAACACAGCCGCGGCAGCCACTCGCGCTTCTGCTCCTCGGTGCCGAAGAGGTGGATCGGCATCGCGCCCAGCGACACCCCGGCCTCCAGGGTGATCGCCACCGAGGAGTCGACGCGGGCCAGTTCCTCCAGCGCGATGCCCAGCGCCAGGTAGTCGCCGCCCATGCCGCCGTACTCCTCGGGGAACGGCAGCCCGAACAGGCCCATGCGGCCCATCTCGCGGACGATCTCGTACGGGAACTCGTGCCGCTCGTAGAAGTCGCCGATCTTCGGCGCGACGACGTCGTGCGCGAACTGCTCGACGGTGCGCCGGAGTTCTTCCAGCTCGGGACTGAGTCGGTGGTCCATGGGGGTCACTCCTGGTGGGAGAGGGCTCGTACGGTGCGGGACGGGCTGGGTCGGCCCAGTCGGTCGGCCATCCACACGCTGGTGGCGGTGAGACGGCCGAGGTCGACTCCGGTGTCGATGCCGAGGCCCCGCAGCATCCACACGAGGTCTTCGGTGGCGAGGTTGCCGGTGGCGGATCTGGCGAAGGGGCAGCCGCCGAGGCCCCCGGCCGAGGCGTCGACCGTCGTGACCCCGTGCTCCAGCGCCGCGAGGGTGTTGGCGAGCGCCTGGCCGTAGGTGTCGTGGAAGTGGACGCCGAGCGACGAGGTGGGTACGCCCTGCTCGCCGAGGGCCGTCAGCAGTGCCTTGACGTGTCCCGGCGTCGCCACCCCGATGGTGTCGCCGAGGCTCAGCTCGTCGCAGCCCATGTCGATCAGGGCCCGGCACACCCGCACGACCTGCGGGACCGGGACCGCACCCTCCCACGGGTCCCCGAAGCACATGGAGAGGTAGCCGCGCACATGTACCCCGTCGGCCTTGGCCCGCTCCACCACCGGGTGGAACATGGCCAGCGACTCGTCCACCGTGCGGTTGAGGTTGGCCTTGGCGAAGGACTCGGTGGCGCTGGCGAACACCGCGACGCGGGTCGCTCCCAGCGCCAGCGCCCGGTCCAGCCCGCGTTCGTTCGGCACCAGCACCGGCAGCTCCACCGGCAGGCCGGACAGCAGGGGGAACAGCTGTTCGGCGTCGGCGAGCTGCGGCACCCACTTGGGGTGCACGAAGCTCGTCGCCTCGATCGTGGTCAGCCCCGCCTCGGCGAGCCGGTGCACGAACTCGGCCTTGACCTCCGTCCCCACGGCGACCTGCTCGTTCTGCAGGCCGTCGCGCGCGCCGACCTCGTGGATCCTGATCCGTGTGGGCAGGCCGGGCGCGGGCACGGTCATCGGCAGTCCTCGCACGGTCATCCCTCCTCCTCGTGCGGCGCGATCACGGCGAGCACCTGGTCCATGGCGACGGCCGTGCCCGCGGTGACGTCCAGTTCGGCGACCGTGCCGGCGTGCGGGGCGGAGATGACGTGCTCCATCTTCATCGCCTCCACCACCAGCAGGCTCTGGCCCGCCGTCACCTCGTCGCCGACGGCGACCTTCACCACCGTCACCGTGCCCGGCATGGGCGCCGTCAGCGAGTCGGCGCCCGCGTGCGCGGCCCCGGTCAGGGACGCGGCCACCGGGTCGTGGTCGCGCACCTGCCAGGCGTCCCCCTCCCGGCCCAGCCAGTCACCGGCCCGGTGGAAGGTGTGCCGGACGCCGTCGAGAGTGACGGCGACCCGGTCGTCGGTGACGGCGTGCGTGCCGCGGACCGAACGGGTGACGGGTTCGAGTCCCGGCACCCTCAGGGGGAACGCCACCGGCCGGTGCTCCCCGCCCAGCCGCCACCCGCTCGGCACCGAGAAGGGATCCGTCCACCCCGGCCCGGACGGCCTCGACGCCTCCAGCCGGACGGCCACGGCGGCCTCGTAGACCTCCTCCGGTACGTCGGTGGGGACCAGGTCGTCCATGACTCGCTCGACCAGGCCGGTGTCCAGCTCACCCGACACGACCGCCGGATGGGCGAGCAGCCGGCGCAGGAACCCGGCGTTCGTCGGCACACCCAGCGTCACCGTGTCCGCGAGGGCGGCCCGGAGCCTGCGCAGCGCGGTGGCCCGGTCGGGGCCGTACGCGATCACCTTGGACAGCATCGGGTCGTACAGGCTGCCGACCTCGGTGCCCTCGGTCAGCCCCGAGTCGGTGCGCACGCCCTCGCCCTGCGGCTCGCGCAGCCTCAGCACGGTGCCGCCGGACGGCAGGAACCCGCGCGCGCCCTCTCGCACGGACACGGTCTCGGCGCACACGCGTGCCTCGACGGCGTGCCCGGTGAGCTTGATGTCGTCCTGCGTGTACGGCAGCCGCTCGCCGGCCGCCACCCGCAGCTGCCACTCCACCAGGTCGATCCCGGTGACCAGCTCGGTGACGGGGTGCTCCACCTGGAGACGGGTGTTCATCTCCATGAAGTAGTACGCCTTCGGGTCCCCGCCGGGGACGATGAACTCCACGGTGCCCGCGCCCCGGTAGCCGCAGGACAGGGCCGCCTGGACCGCCGCCTCGCCCATGCCCGCGCGGGTGGCCTCGTCGAGGAGCACGCTGGGCGCCTCCTCGATGACCTTCTGGTGCCGGCGCTGGAGGGAACACTCGCGCTCGCCCAGGTGGATCACCCGGCCGTGGCCGTCCGCCAGGACCTGGATCTCGATGTGCCGCGGCCGGTCGATCCACCGCTCGACGAGGAGCGTGTCGTCCCCGAAGGAGGCGCGGGCCTCACGGCGGGCGCCGGCGATCTCCTCCAGGAGGCGGTCCGCCTCCCGCACCAGCCGCATGCCCTTGCCGCCACCGCCCGCGGAGGGCTTCAGCAGCACGGGCAGGCCGATCTCCCGCGCCGCGGCGGCCAGTTCGGCGTCGCCGAGCCCGCTGCCGGTCGATCCCGGAACCACCGGGACGCCCGCCGCCCGCACCGTCTCCTTGGCGCGGATCTTGTCGCCCATGAGGGAGATCGCCTCGGCCGGCGGCCCGATGAAGACGAGCCCGGCGTCGGCGCACGCGCGCGCGAAGTCGGCGTTCTCCGCGAGGAAGCCGTAGCCCGGGTGGACGGCCTGGGCGCCGGTGCGGGCGGCGGCCTCCAGCAGCCGCTCCACCGACAGATAGCTCTCGGCGGCCGGCGCCGGACCGATCCGTACGGCGGTGTCGGCCTCGCGGACGTGCCGGGCGTCGGCGTCCGCGTCGGAGAAGACGGCCACCGAGCGCACGCCCAGCGCTCGCAGGGTGCGGATGACCCGGACGGCGATCTCGCCCCGGTTGGCCACGAGGACTGTGTCGAACATGGTCGTGAAGCCCCTCACATCCGGAAGACGCCGAACTGGGGTTCACCCAGTGGCGCGTTGGCACAGGCGGTCAGGGCCAGACCCAGCACCTGGCGGGTGTCCAGCGGGTCGATGACCCCGTCGTCCCAGAGCCGGGCGGTCGCGTAGTAGGCGTTGCCCTGACGCTCGTACTGCTCCCGGATCGGGTCCTTGAACGCCTCCTCCTCCGGCGCGGGCCACTCCTGGCCGCGCGCCTCCAACTGGTCGCGCTTGACGGTGGCGAGGACGGAGGCGGCCTGCTCACCGCCCATCACGGAGATCTTGGCGTTCGGCCACATCCACAGGAAGCGGGGGGAGTACGCCCGTCCGCACATCGAGTAGTTCCCGGCGCCGTACGACCCGCCGACCACGACCGTCAGTTTGGGCACGCGCGTGCACGCGACCGCGGTGACCATCTTGGCGCCGTGCTTGGCGATGCCCCCGGCCTCGTAGTCCCGGCCGACCATGAAGCCGGAGATGTTCTGCAGGAACAGCAGCGGGATGCCGCGCTGGTCGCACAGCTCGATGAAGTGGGCGCCCTTCTGGGCGGATTCGGAGAACAGGATGCCGTTGTTGGCGACGATGCCGACCGGGTGGCCGTGGATGCGGGCGAAACCGGTGATCAGGGTCTGCCCGAACTCGGACTTGAACTCCGCGAACCGGGAGCCGTCGGTGATCCGGGCGATGATCTCCCGCACGTCGTAGGGGGTGCGGGAGTCGACCGGGACCGCGCCGTACAGCCCGTAGGGGTCGGCCTTCGGCTCGACGGTGGGCCGCACCTCCCAGGGGAGCGGACGGCGGGCGGGGAGGGTGGAGACGATGGTGCGCACGATGCGCAGGGCGTGCGCGTCGTCCTCCGCGAGGTGGTCGGTGACGCCCGACACGCGCGCGTGGACCTCGCCGCCGCCCAGTTCCTCCGCGGTGACGACCTCGCCGGTGGCGGCCTTCACCAGCGGGGGACCGCCGAGGAAGATCGTGCCCTGGCCGCGCACGATGACGGCCTCGTCGCTCATCGCCGGGACGTACGCCCCGCCCGCCGTGCACGAGCCGAGCACCGCCGCGATCTGGGGGATGCCGGCGCCGGACATCCGGGCCTGGTTGTAGAAGATCCGCCCGAAGTGCTCGCGGTCCGGGAACACCTCGTCCTGCATGGGCAGGAAGGCGCCGCCCGAATCCACCAGGTACAGGCACGGCAGGTGGTTCTCGAGGGCGACCTCCTGGGCCCGCAGATGCTTCTTCACCGTCATCGGGTAGTAGGTGCCGCCCTTGACGGTGGCGTCGTTGGCCACGATCACGCACTCGCGGCCGCTGACCCTGCCGATCCCGGCGATCACGCCCGCGGCCGGCGCCTGCCCGTCGTACAGCCCGTCGGCGGCGAGGGGGGCCAGCTCCAGGAAGGGCGAGCCGGGGTCGAGGAGGGTGTCCACCCGCTCCCTCGGCAGCAGCTTCCCGCGCGCGGTGTGCCGGGCCCTCGCCTTCTCACCCCCGCCGAGGCGGGCGGCGGCGAGCTTGCCGCGCAGCTCCTCGACGAGCGCGAGGTGGGCCCTCTCGTTGGCCCGCCAGGCCTCCGACGCGGGGTCCGCCGCGCTGGTCAGCTCCGGTGCCTGCTCCATACCTTGCGGTCCCCTCACGGCCAGTGGTCGACTGTTAATGAGCGTTAACCATTTCCATCAGGTTAACGAGCGCTAACCTCGATGTCTAGAATTGTTTTCATGGCCACCAGAACCGACGCCCCCACCCGCCGCGAGCAGATCCTCAAGGAGGCCGCGCGGCTGTTCGCCGAACGCGGGTTCCACGGCGTCGGCGTGGACGAGATAGGAGCCGCGGTCGGCATCAGCGGACCCGGCCTCTACCGGCACTTCCCCGGCAAGGACGCGATGCTCGCGGAGCTGCTGGTCGGGATCAGCGGCCGGCTGCTGACCGGGGCGCGGCGGCGGTTGCAGGAGGCCGACGAGGTCGGGGGCGAGGCGGTCCTCGACTCGCTCATCGAGGGGCACATCGACTTCGCACTCGACGACCGTCCCCTCATCACCCTGCACGACCGCGAGCTGGACCGCCTCCGCGACAGCGACCGCAAGCTGGTGCGGCAGTTGCAGCGGCAGTACGTCGAGCTGTGGGTGGAGGTGGTCCGCGGGGTGTACCCGGCGCTGACCGAACCGGCGGCCCGGTCCGCCGTGCACTCGGTGTTCGGGCTGCTGAACTCCACCCCGCACCTGGGGAGGGCGGGCTCCCTCCCCGGCCGGGGAGCCACGGCGGACCTGCTCCACCGCATGGCGAGGGGTGCCTTCGGCTCGGCGGCGGAGGCGGAGGCGTAGGGGGTCAGTCGCCGAGACTCTCCAGCTCGGCGGCGAAGAGCAGCGCGGGATCGAAGCCCATCCCGGCGAAGTGGCCCGCCAGCTCCAGGGACAGCGCGCCGTGCAGCCGGGTCCAGAAGGCGAGGGCCCGCCGCAGGGCCGGGGGCGGGGCGGGGTGGCCGTCCGCCCACTCCCGGTGCTCGGCCAGATGCGCGTCGAACGGCGTCTCCGCATCGCCGCCGGGCAGCGCGGCGAAGGCGTCGAGCAGGCGGGCCATGATCTCCGACGCGATGGCGGTGATGTCGTCGGGCGCGTGATAGCCCGGCACGGGCGTGCCGTAGAGCAGGAAGTACCGGTGCGGATCGGCCAGCGCCCACGCGCGCAGGGCGTGCGCCAGCGAGGCGACGTCGCCGTCGGCGGCCCGGACGGCATCGGCCAGGCTGCGGTACGCGTCCCTGATCAGCTCGGTGATCAACTCGTCCCGACTGCCGAAGTACCGGTACAGCGCCGGCCCGCTCATCCCCATCTGCCTGGCGATCGCGTTGAGCGACAAGGCGGAGGCCCCGGCCGCCGCGATCTGCCCCCAGGCCCGCTCCTTGACCTCGGCCCGCACCTGGGCCCGGTACCGCTCACGGGGCGTCTCGGTGCCTGCGGTTCTGGCCATGGGGTCCCTTCCGGGGCGGGGCGGCTATAGCTGCAAGGGTTTGTTAGAGGCTATCAGGGGCAGCTCGGAGGGCTTGGTTCCCGGGGTCTTGGGTGCGGGCGTGCGGGAGGGGGGTGAGGCGGCCGGAAGGTCCGGGGTGTGTGGGAGGGGTGAGCGGCCGGGAGCCCTGGGGTGACGCTCACGTCTCACCCACCGAGTCCGGTAGGTCGGATGGGCAACGTTCCGGGGGTGCGGGGGCGGAGCCCTCGCCGCGGTCCGGGGTGGCGTCCCGGGGTAGGGGGGCGTGACGAGCGTTACCCCGTACCCACCCTGGACGCACCCCGTACTCGCCGGTACGGTGAATGAGCAAGCGCTTAGACAGGGCCGATGTACGTGGAGGTGGCGGCGTGCGCCGTACGGTGTTCAACGAGGATCACGAGGCATTCCGGGAGACTCTTCGCGCCTTCATCGAGGCCGAGGTCGTCCCCGTCTACGACGAGTGGTTCGCCGCCGGCCAGGCCCCGCGGGAGTTCTACTACAAGCTCGGCGAGCTGGGCATCTTCGGGATCAACGTCCCCGAGGAGTTCGGCGGCGCGGGCCTGGACAGCCACAAGTTCGAGGCCGTCCTCTACGAGGAGACCGCCCGCGCCGGCGTCCAGTTCGGCGGCTCCGGCGTGCACGTCCTGCTCGCCCTGCCGTACCTCAAGATGCTCGCCACCGACGAGCAGAAGAAGCGCTTCCTGCCGAAGTTCGTCTCCGGCGAGGAGATGTGGGCCATCGCGATGACGGAGCCGGGCACCGGTTCCGACCTCGCGGGCATGAAGACCACGGCCAAGCTGAGCGAGGACGGCACGCACTACGTCCTCAACGGCTCGAAGACCTTCATCACGGGCGGCGTCCACGCCGACAAGGTGATCGTCTGCGCCCGCACCTCCGCCCCGACCGCCGAGGACCGCCGCTTCGGCATCTCCCTCTTCGCGGTGGACACCAAGTCCGAGGGCTACTCCATCGGCCGCAAGCTGGACAAGCTGGGCCTGCGCACCTCCGACACGGCCGAGCTGGCCTTCGTCGACGTGAAGGTGCCCGTCGAGGACCTGCTCGGCGAGGAGAACAAGGGCTTCTCCTACCTCGGCCACAACCTCGCCTCGGAGCGCTGGGGCATCGCCTTCGGCGCCTACGCCCAGGCGAAGGCGGCCGTCCGGTTCGCCAAGGAGTACGTGCGGGAGCGCACCGTCTTCGGCAAGCCGGTCGCCCACTTCCAGAACACCAAGTTCGAGCTGGCCGCCTGCCAGGCCGAGGTGGACGCGGCCGAGGCGGTCGCCGACCGCGCCACGGAGGCCCTCGACGCCGGTGAGCTGACCCCCGCCGAGGCCGCCAGCGCCAAGCTGTTCTGCACCGAGGTCGCCCACCGCGTCATCGACCGCTGCCTCCAGCTGCACGGTGGCTACGGCTACATGAACGAGTACCCGATCGCCCGCCTGTACGCGGACAACCGCGTCAACCGCATCTACGGCGGTACCAGCGAGATCATGAAGACGATCATCGCCAAGGACATGGGTCTGTAAGCCGGCCGCAATTACTGCCCGGTACAACAGTTCCCATGAGCCAGGCACTACAGGATCTCCTCGATCTGCTCGACCTCGAGCAGATCGAGGAGAACATCTTCCGCGGCCGGTCCCGGTCCGCCGTCGTCCCCCGCGTCTTCGGCGGTCAGGTCGCGGCCCAGGCGCTGGTCGCCGCCGGGCGTACGGTCCCCGAGGACCGGCACGCCCACTCCCTGCACGCGTACTTCCTCCGCATGGGCGACCCGGGAGCGCCCATCGTCTACACCGTCGAGCGCATCCGCGACGGCCGCTCCTTCACCACCCGGCGCGCGGTCGCGGTCCAGCACGGCCGGCCGATCTTCACCCTGTCGGCGTCCTTCCAGACGTACGAGGAGGGCCTCGACCACCAGACCCCGATGCCCGCCTCCCCGGATCCGGCGACCCTGCCGACCTCCGAGGAGCGCCTGCGGGGCTACGACCACCTCCCGCGGGACGTGGTCGAGCGGTTCCTGGAGGCCCGGCAGGCCATCGACCTGCGGTACGTCGAGGAGCCGCCGTACGGGAGTTTCGGTGAGCCGCGCGAGCCGCACAGCCAGGTCTGGTTCCGCACCAACGGCAAGCTCGCGGACGACCCGCTGCTGCACGTCGTCCTCGCCACCTACGTCTCCGACATGACCCTCCTGGACTCGGTGCTCCTCGCGCACGGCCGCGGCGGCTGGGCGGTCGGGGACGTGGTCGGGGCGTCGCTGGACCACGCGATGTGGTTCCACCGGCCGTTCCGGGCCGACGAGTGGCTGCTGTACGACCAGGAGTCGCCGTCGGCGCACGGCGGCCGCGGCCTCGGCCAGGCCCGCATCTACACGCAGGACGGACAGCTCGCCGTCTCGGTGATCCAGGAAGGTGTGGTGCGCGTCCCCCGGGAAGACTGACGGCATGGCCACAGCGGAGGAACAGGGCGGCGGCGAGAGCACCTTCACGGTGATCGTCGCCGCCGTCGCCAATCTCGGGATCGCGCTCGCCAAGGCGGTCGCCGGCGTGATCAGCGGATCCAGCGCGATGCTGTCGGAGGCGGCGCACTCCGTCGCCGACACCGTCACCGAGATCCTGCTGCTGACCGCTCTCAGACGCAGCGGGAAACCGGCCGACGAGGACCACCCCCTCGGCCACGGCCCCGAGCGCTACATCTGGGCCCTGCTCGCCGCCGTCGCCACCTTCGTCGGCGGCGCGGTGTTCTCCCTCTACGACGGCGTCCACACCCTCGTCGAGGGCGAGGAACTCGGCGATCCGCTCGTCTCGTACATCGTCCTCGGGGTCGCCTTCCTGCTGGAGGGCTACTCGCTGCGGACGGGACTGCGGCAGGCCCGCGGCGAGGCGGCCCGCCTGAAGGCGCCCTTCCGCCGCTACCTCCGGTACACGCCCGACACCGCCGTGAAGGCCGTCGTCCTGGAGGACTCCGCCGCCCTCGCCGGCCTCGTCCTCGCCGCGGGCGGCCTGCTCGGCGGGCAGCTCACCGGCTCCGGCGCCTGGGACGGCGCCGCCTCCCTGTGCATCGGCGCCCTGCTGCTGTACGTCGCCTGGGTGCTCGGCCGCTCCAACGCCGAACTCCTCATCGGCCGCCCGCTGCCGAAGCCGGTGCGGGAGCGCATCCGAGCCGAGCTGCTGGAGTCCGCGCACATCGTGGCCGTACTCGAACTGACCACCCTCGTGCAGGGCCCCCGCGAGGCCCTGGTCGCGGCGAAGGTGGACTTCCGGGACGTGTCCACCGCCGCCGAGATCGAGGGGGCCTGCGAGCGGGCCGAGGCCCGGCTGCGGGAGGTCTTCCCCGAGGTCACCCGCGTGTACCTCGACCCGACGCCGGGGCGGGACGGCCCGCCGTCCTAGAGGAGTCCCGCCTCCGCCAGCAGGTAGGCCGTCATCGGGTCGTAGTGGCGGGGGCTGAGGACGTGGTCGTCGAGGGGGACCGCCACCTGGACGGTGCCCTCCGACTCGGCGAGGAACAGCGCGGGGTCGTTGCAGTCGGCGTATCCGACGGAGTCCACGCCGTGCTGTCCGGCGTAGCCCGCCCAGCCGTGGTCGGCGACGACCAGGTCCGGCAGCGGGCGGCCCTCGCGCTCCAGGGCGGTCAGGATCGCCTTCATCGGTTCGCCCGAATGGGTGTGCCACAGGGTGGCGCCGTGCTCCAGGACCGCCACCTGCGCGAACTGCATGACGTATCCCTCGTCCGTCCGGAGCCCGTCCGGGATGACGACGATCTCGCAGCCGGCTCCGCGCAGCGCGTCCGCGGTGGCCCGGTGCACGTCCAGCAGACCGCCCGGGTGACCGGTGGCGAACAGCACCCGCTGCCGGTCCTCGGCGGCCTTGCGCAGCCGCCCGGCGAGCCGCTCCAGGCCGTCGACCGTCAACTGGGGGTCGATGGTGTCCTGGCCGTAGCGGTACTCGGGGTCGTCGTTGACGCCGACCCGCTCCGCCATCACCGCGAGCACGTCCTGCTCGTCGGTCCAGCGGTCGCCGAGCTCCAGTCCGAGCCAGAAGTTGCGGACGCCGTTGGCCAACTGGCGGTAGTGGGAGAGGTTGTTCTCGCGCGGGGTGGCGACATCACCCGCGATACGGGTCTTCACAAGGTGCTCGACGAGTTCGGCGCGGCTGGGTGTCCCGGGTATCGGCATGGTTTCCATTGTGGGGCAGCGGCCGGTGGGAGTCTGCGGTGTCCCGGACGCTGGGACGCGGGTCACGGGCCCTGGCCACGCACGGTGCCGGCCTTCGCCGGACTCACCGTTGGCGCAGGGCGAACCACAGCTCCATCCGTACGTCCGGGTCGTCCAGGTCGGTCCCCAGCAGGGCGGCGCAGCGCGCGATCCGCTGCCGCACGGTGTTGCGGTGCACGCCCAGCGCCACCGCCGTACGGTCCCAACTGCCGTGCAGCGACAGCCAGGTCCGCAGGGTGTCGGCGAGGGTCTCGCCGAGGGGGGCGAGCAGCGTACGGGCGTGCGCCGCGGCCTCGTCCGGCGGCACCAGGTCGGCGAGCGCCGGGCGAGCGCCGTGCCGGACGAGAGGCGCGCGGGTGGCGCGGGCGCGGGCCAGGGCGCGCCCCGCACGGGTGTCGGCGGCCGGCCAGTCGGTGGGGGCCACGGCCTCGCTGACCCCCAGCGTCCAGCCGGGCTGTGCGAGCGGCTCCCGCTCGCCCGGCACCAGCACCCGTACGATCCCGTCCCCGAGGTCGACCAGGGGCGACCCGAGCGCGGCGCCCAGCGCGGACGCGGCCACCGCGTCCGGGCCCTGCTCCTCGGGCCGCCCGTGCACCACCTGCCACCGCTCCCCGCCCAGCAGTGGGGCCACGGATTCCGGCGGGGCCCCGAGCAGCAGCCGTACGAGGGCCGAGGAGCGGGCCGCCTCCGTGCCGCCGCGATGCTCGCCGGTGAGCAGCGAGAGCAGGACGGCGGCGACGGAGGCGATGGTGTGATCACCGGGTTCGCGGCGGGCGGCGGCGACCCCCAGGACGAAGCCCCGGCCGGCCCCGAGGGCGTACGCGGCGAGATGGGTGCCGCCGGTGGTGTCGGTGGCGGAGGCGGGGGCGGGGCGGCTGCCCGGCCGCACGACCCGCGCCAGCTCCGCCAGCGCCGGCCCCACCTCGCTCCCCGGTTGCGTCCCCGCCGCCGCGATCTCCGTGCCCTCCGGCCCGTACAGCACCGCCCGTCCGCCCACCCGCCGGGCCAGTTGCCGCAGCACCGACGGCACCGGGTCCGGGCGGGAGGCGGCGGCGGCGAGGCTCTGCTGGGCCTCGGTGACCCGGCGCAGCTCGGCGTGCCGGGCCTGGGCCATGAGCTGCCAGACCGCGCGGGCCACGCCGGAGAAGGTGGTCCGCGGCGGGACCTCCAGAAGCGGCAGCGCGTGGGCATCGCAGGCGGCGACCAGGGCGCGCGGCACGGTGTCGTGCACCGGCGCCAGGCCGAACCCGAGCGCCGCGCCGCCCGCCGCCACGATCCGTGAGACGTAGTCGTCGAAATAGTCCCCCGCTCCCGACCGCGCTCGACCGGGGGCACCCCCGTCCGATCCCGCCGCCTCCGATCCCGCCGCCTCCGGAATGTGCACGCCGGCCGTCAGCAGCAGCTCACCGCCCAGCAGATACGGGTACGGGTCGGCCATCTCCGAGGTGTGCGCCCAGTGGACGGCCAGACCCGGATCGCGGGGCCCGGCGATCTGGCGCAGGGCCAGGTCCTCGCGGGCCAGCAGGGAGGCGAGGGGCACGGGCGGAGTGGGCGGTACCGGCGGTGGCGGTGGCGTGGACGGAACCGTGGGCTCCGGCATGGTGTGCGTTCCTTCCATCCCATACGGCTCCAGTGGATGAAACGTACACTTCGCAGTCGCTTTCCGGCCACCTAGGGTCGTCCCGACCGGAGGCCGCGGGTACGGGCGGATGTCCCCGCGCACAGCCACCGGTGACGTACCGACCGCTTGCACGACACGCCACCGAGAGTGCGAAGGAGGCCCCACATGGCCGTCGACTACATCGTGATCGTCGTCTATCTGGCCGGGATGCTGGTCATGGGCTGGTGGGGCATGCGCCGCGCCAGGTCCAAGAGCGAGTTCCTGGTCGCGGGCCGCCGGCTCGGCCCCGTCATGTACTCGGGCACCATGGCCGCGATCGTCCTGGGCGGCGCGTCCACCATCGGCGGCGTCGGCCTCGGCTACCAGTACGGCCTCTCCGGCGCCTGGATGGTCTTCACCATCGGCCTCGGACTGCTCGCCCTGTCGGTGTTCTTCTCGGCCCGCATCGCCCGCCTGAAGGTCTACACCGTCTCCGAGATGCTCGACCTGCGCTACGGCGGCCGGGCGGGCGTCATCTCCGGGGTCGTCATGTGGGCGTACACCCTGATGCTCGCGGTGACCTCGACCATCGCCTACGCCACGATCTTCGACGTGCTCTTCGACATGGACCGCACCCTCGCGATCGTCCTCGGCGGCTCGATCGTCGTCGCCTACTCGACGCTCGGCGGCATGTGGTCGATCACGCTCACGGACATGGTGCAGTTCGTCGTCAAGACGGTCGGCGTTCTGCTCCTGCTGCTGCCGATCGCCGTGGTCAAGGCGGGCGGCTTCGCCGAGATGAAGGCCGAGCTGCCCACCGAGTACTTCGACCCGCTCGGCATCGGCGGCGAGACGATCTTCACGTACGTCCTGATCTACACGTTCGGCATGCTCATCGGGCAGGACATCTGGCAGCGGGTGTTCACCGCGCGCGGCGACCGGACGGCCAGGTGGGGTGGCACGGTCGCGGGCACCTACTGTCTCGCCTACGCCCTCGCCGGCGCCGTCATCGGCACCGCGGCCAGGGTGCTCTACCCGGACCTGGCCTCCCCCGACGACGCCTTCGCGACCATCGTCAAGGACGAACTGCCGATGGGCGTGCGCGGACTGGTCCTCGCGGCGGCCCTCGCGGCCGTCATGTCGACCTCGTCCGGCGCGCTGATCGCCTGCGCGACCGTCGCCAACAACGACATCTGGGCACGGCTGCGCGGAGCGGTCCGGCCCTCCGACGGGGAGCACGACGAGGTCAGGGGCAACCGCGCCTTCATCCTGATCATGGGTGTCGGGGTGATCTGCACCGCCATCGCCCTCAACAACGTCGTCGAGGCGCTGACCGTCGCCTACAACCTCCTCGTCGGCGGCCTCCTCGTGCCGATCCTCGGCGGACTGCTGTGGCGGCGCGGCACCGCCCAGGGCGCCCTCGCCTCCGTCGTGGTCGGCGGCGTCACCGTCATCACCCTCATGGCCACCCACGGCATCCTCGCCAACGAGCCCGTCTACTACGGCCTGCTGTCCTCCCTCGCGGCCTACCTCGCCGTCTCCCTGGCGACCCCGGCCACCGACGCCGCCGTCCTCGCCGCCTGGCGCGACCGGCTCGCCGGCCGGGATCCCGAACTCGTGTCCGAACCCGTCCCGGCTCCCCAGTAGAGTCGTAGCCAGTGGTACAGAGCAGTACATACGCGACGACGCGTAGGAAAGAAGGCAGCAGATGAGCAGCAACGAGACACCCCGCGGCCCGGTCGACTCCTCCCGCGTCCCGCGGTACGCCGGACCCGCGACCTTCGCCCGGCTGCCCCGCCTGGACGAGGTCGGCCGCGCCGACGTGGCCGTCGTGGGCGTGCCGTTCGACTCCGGTGTCTCGTACCGGCCGGGCGCCCGCTTCGGCGGCAACGCGATCCGCGAGGCGTCCCGGCTGCTGCGGCCCTACAACCCCGCTCAGGACGCCTCCCCCTTCGCCCTCGCCCAGGTCGCGGACGGCGGCGACATCGCCGTGAACCCGTTCAACATCAACGAGGCCGTCGAGACCGTCGAGGCGGCGGCCGACGACCTGCTGGGCACCGGCGCCCGCCTGATGACCCTCGGCGGCGACCACACCATCGCCCTCCCGCTCCTCAGGTCGGTCGCCAAGAAGCACGGCCCGGTCGCCCTGCTCCACTTCGACGCCCACCTCGACACCTGGGACACCTACTTCGGCGCCGAGTACACCCACGGCACGCCGTTCCGCCGGGCCGTCGAGGAAGGCATCCTCGACACCTCCGCCCTCTCCCACGTCGGCACCCGTGGCCCCCTCTACGGCAAGCAGGACCTCACCGACGACGAGAAGATGGGCTTCGGCATCGTCACCTCCGCGGACGTGATGCGGCGCGGCGTGGACGAGATCGCCGACCAGCTGCGCCAGCGCATCGGCGACCGCCCCCTCTACATCTCCATCGACATCGACTGCCTCGACCCGGCCCACGCGCCCGGCACCGGCACCCCCGAGGCCGGCGGCATGACCTCCCGCGAGCTGCTGGAGATCCTGCGTGGCCTGGCCTCCTGCCACCTCGTCTCGGCGGACGTCGTCGAGGTCGCGCCCGCGTACGATCACGCGGAGATCACGTCGGTCGCGGCATCGCACACGGCGTACGAACTGACCACGATCATGTCCCGCCAGATTGCAGAGGCCCGCGCGAAGTGACTCACGACCACGACCTGGTGCTCCGTCCGACGCCGGCCCAGACGGAGGCCGCGCTGAACCCGCCCCCCGGCCGCAACGGCGGAGACCTGGTCGTGGAGACGCTGGCCGGGCTCGGCGCGACCACCGTCTTCGGACTGCCCGGCCAGCACGCGCTCGGCGTGTTCGACGCGCTGCGCCGCTCCGACCTGCGCTACGTCGGCCTGCGGGTGGAGAACAACGCGGGCTTCGCGGCGGACGCGTACGGCCGCGTCACCGGGGAGGCGGCGCCGCTGCTGCTGTCCACGGGGCCGGGCGCGCTGACCTCGCTCGCCGCTCTCCAGGAGGCGGCGGCGGCCTCCGCCCCCGTCCTGGCGATCAGCAGCCAGGTCCCCACCCGCGGCCTCGGCGGCGGGCGCCACGGCTACCTCCACGAACTCCCCGACCAGGCGGCCTCGTTCCGGGGCGTGGTGAAGTCGGTCCACACGGTCCGCGCCCAGTCCCAGATCCCCTCCGCGCTGGAGGCGGCCTGGAAGTCGGCGCTGACGGCCCCGCACGGACCGGTGTGGGTGGAGATCCCGCAGGACGTACTGCTGGCCGAGACGACGATCCCCGTGGTCACGGTCGGCGACGCCTTCCCCGAGGAACTCCCCCCGCGCCCCGAACTGACCGCGGTCGCCGCCGACCTGCTGTCGAAGGCGGCCCGCCCGGCGATCATCGCCGGCGGCGGAGTGGTCCGCGCGGACGCCTCCGGCAAGCTCCGCCAACTCGCCGAACGGCTCGACGCCCCCGTCGTCACCACCTTCGGCGGCAAGGGCGCCTTCCCCTGGACCCACCCCCTGTCCCTCCAGTCCTGGCTGGAGGACCGGCACACCACGGACTTCCTGGAGGACGCGGACGTCCTGCTGGTGATCGGCTCGGGCCTCGGCGAACTCTCCTCGAACTACCACACGTTCAAGCCGCGAGGCCGCGTCGTCCAGATCGAGGCCGACCTCGGCAAACTGGAGGCCAACCACCCGGCGCTGGGCATCCACGCGGACGCCCGCCTCGCGATCCAGGCCCTCCTGGAAACGGCCCCCGAACGCCGCGACCCGACGGCACCGGAACGCGTACGCACGGTCCTCTCCCGCGTCCGCGAACGCATCGCGTCCCAGGAACTGACCCTGGAGCAGCAGCTGCTGGCGTCCGTCCGCAAGGCGCTCCCCGCCGACTCCCCGTCCTTCTGGGACATGACGATCCTGGCGTACTGGGCGTGGTCGGCCTTCGACCCCGAGGGCTCGAACCACATGCACTCCGCCCAGGGCGCGGGCGGCCTCGGCTACGGCTTCCCGGCGGCCCTCGGCGCGGCGGTCGCCGACCCGACCCGCCCGGTCCTCGCCGTCTCCGGCGACGGCGGCGCCCTCTACTCGGTCGCGGAACTGGCCACGGCGAAGCAGTACGACCTGAACGTCACCTGGCTCATCGTCGACGACGGTGGCTACGGCATCCTGCGTGAGTACATGACCGACACCTTCGGCCAGGCCACGGCCACGGAACTGACCCGCCCGGACTACGTCGCCCTCGCCGAGTCCTTCGGTGTCCCGGCCCTGCGCACCACCCCGGAATCCCTGGAGACGGACCTCGCGAAGGCCCTGGCGTCGCCGGGCCCGTCGGTGGTGGTCCTGCCGGCGGTACTGCGCATGTTCGCGCCGACCCACCTGGGCTGACGACAGCGCCGCCGCGAGGGGCGACTCCCTCGTGGCCGGCCGGGTCGTGGTGCGGGACCGTTCGCCTACCAGATCGCCTCGACCCACTCCGGGTGGTCGATGAACGGGTTGCGGTTGTGCTGGTAGGTGTCGTAGATGGCCTGGTTGCGACGCTCCTCGAAGGCGTCCGGCGGGTCCTCGTCGTTCCACGCCTTCAGGACGGAGAGGCGGCCGTGGTAGGGCACGCTGCCGTTGGTGACGAGGTCGTTGGGCTCCAGGTTGGGCCAGCCGTCGTCGCCCTCGTAGCGGACGGCCATGTAGAGGATCATGCGGGCCACGTCGCCCTTGACGGCGTCACGCGGCTCGAAGGAGTTCGAGTCGGTGAGGCTGCCGCCGGAGTTGGTGAAGCTGCTGCCGCCGTTGTCGAAGTCCTTGTTGCCGCGGATGGAGTTGACCGTCACGTCCTCGGGGCGGATGTGGTGCAGGTCGGTGCCGGGACCCGCCGAGGTGCCGAAGTCGCCGTGCGACTGGGCCCACACGTGCTCGCGGTTCCAGTTGCCGCTGTTGCCGCCGTTGAGCGACTTGCTGCGGGAGATGCCGGAGTACAGCAGCTTCACGTTGCCGCTGTTGTTCGGGTCCTGGTCGGTGACCTTCAGCGCTTCCCACAGAGCCGAGTAGGACAGCTTCGTCTGGGGCGTGATGATCGTGTGCAGTGAGGACTTCAGGCTCGTACCCGTCTTGCCGACCGCGTTCTTGTAGTACGTCGAGTCGTACGCGGTCGTGGTCGCCGCGGCGGGGGTCGCGGTGAGCGCGGGCGCGGTGAGGCCGACCAGCACGGCAGTGGTGGCAAGGGCCACCGACTGCCATCGGCGTATGCGTGTCGCCAGCATGTGGGGTGTCCGATCTACGCGTGTGGATTGGAGGCGGCAATCGGGAGAGTGACATGCACATGCGGTCAGGGCAATGAATCTGACATGTCGATCGGATGACGGGAACCGGCAAACCGCCCCTTGTCCACGCGAGTTGATGGCGCGAAACGCCCCTGACGGGAGAGTCAGGGGCCGTTGTCGCCGAGCGGGCCGGTAGGGCGACCGACGCGCGGTCAGTCGGTGCTGTCGGGCGTCAGCCGGTGCCGTGCGGTGGTCAGGTCACGTCCGAGGCGTCCAACCGGTAGACCGTCGACTCGGAGGCCGAGGTCGAGTCGGAGGCCGCGGACGAGTCGGACGTCGTGCCCGAGGTCGCGCTGTAGTCGCTCTCCTTCACCACCGTCCCGTTCTTCTGCACCCACTCCGTCACCTCGGAGCTTGCCGTGGAGCCGCCGCCCATGCCGCCGCCACCCGTGCCGCCGCCGAGCTGGATGTAGTGCAGCTCGCCCTTCTTCACCAGCTCCTTCAACCGGGCCGGCGTCATCGCGTTGTCGGAGCCGGACCAGCCCCACATGGAGATCACCGGCTCACCGCTGCTGAGGATCAGCTGCGCGGCGGTCTGCGAACTCGACACCGCCAGCAGCCACTTGGCGCCGTCCTGGTTCTTCTTCAGGTACGAGAGCAGCTCGGTGCTCGCGCCGCCCCCGCCCATGCCGCCCCCGCCCATGTCGGCACCACCGGGTCCGCCGCCCGCACCGGCGCCGCCTTCGGCCGCGGTGCCACCCGGGGCCGTATCGCCGTCGGGAGCGGCGCCGCCGGGAGGCGTACCGCCGCCTGGCCGCCGGGCTGTACCGCCCGCCTGGCCGCCGGGCTGCTCACCGCCCCCGGGGAAGCCACCGGCCTGGCCGCCGGTCTGCCCCTCGGCCTGCCCGGCCTGCCCGGCCTGTTCGCCGCCCGTGCCCGGCAGCCCGCCCCGGCCGCCGCCGGGACCGCCGCCGCCGAAGCCACCGCTCCCGGTCGTGGGCCCGGCCGTCGGATTCGTCCCGCCCATCGCCCCGCCGCCCGAACCGGACGGCACCGACCAGGCGTACGCCGCCGGACCGGCCACCGAGGCGACGACCGCCGCGGCCACCGAAGCGGCCAGCAGGCGGGCGCGGTCGCCCGAGCGGAAGACGAACAGCCCCATGATCGCCAGCGCCATGACGACGCCGACGGCCGGCCACAGCCAGGTGTTCCAGCCGGAGGCCCGGCGCAGCAGCACGATCGCCCAGCCGGCCGTGACCGCGAGGGCGAGCGGCAGCACCCACGCCCAGCGCCGGTCGGCGCGGAAGGCGCGCAGCAGCATGAGGCCGCCGCCCCCGCACAGCGCCGCGATGCCCGGGGCGAGGGCGGTCGTGTAGTACGGGTGCATGGTGCCCTCGGCCATGGCGAAGGTCACGTAGTGCAGGGCGGTCCAGCCGCCCCACATCACCAGGGCGGCGCGGGCGGGGTCCGTGCGCGGGGCGCGCCCGCACAGGACGATGCCACCGACGAGCGCGATGGCGGCGAAGGGGATCAGCCAGGAGATCTGGCCGCCGAGGATGTCGTTGAACATCCGGCCGAGGCCGGCGGACCCGGCGAAGCCGCCCCCGCCCCCTCCGCCCCCGCCGCCGTTGCCCTCGCCTCCGAGGACCCGGCCGAGGCCGTTGTATCCCATGATCAGGTTCCAGGCGGTGCCGTCGGTCGAGCCGCCGATGTAGGGCCGCTCGTCGGCCGGGACCAGGGAGACGGCCGCCGCCCACCAGAAGCTGGAGACCGCGAGGACCACGGCCGCGGCGGCCAGGTTGACGAGCCGCTTCACCAGTTTCGGCTTCGCCGCGTACAGGTAGACCGCGAAGACGGCGGGCAGCGCGATGTAGCCCTGGAGCATCTTGGTGTTGAAGGCGAGGCCGAAGCAGGCGGCCGACCCGAGCAGCGGCAGCAGCCTGCCGTTGTGCACGGCCCGCAGGGCCAGCGCCGCGCCGCCCACCATCAGGAACACCAGCAGGGTGTCGGGGTTGTTGTCCCGGTTGATCGCCACGGTGATCGGGGTCAGCGCGAGGGCCAGCGCGGCGACCGTCGCCGCGCCGTGGCCCCACACCCGCTTCACGCAGGAGTGCAGGATCCAGATCGTGCCGAGCGCGGTCAGGATCAGCGGCAGCATCATCTGCCAGGTCCCGAAGCCGAACACGCGGCAGGACAGGCCCATCACCATCAGGGCGAACGGAGGCTTGTCGACGGTCAGGAAGTTCCCCGCGTCCAACGAGCCGAAGAACCAGGCCTTCCAGCTCTGGGTGCCGCTCAGTACGGCGGCGCTGTAGAAGCTGTTGAGGCCGGAGCCGGAGAGGTTCCAGCCGTAGAGCACCGCCGCCAGGACCAGGATCGCGAGCAGCGCGGGGAGCGACCAGCGCGGCGCCTCGTCCGGCGGGGGCGCCGTCGGGGCCGACGTCGGGGGCGACCCCGGGGTCGCCGTGGACGGCGGCCGGTCGGTGGACGCGGTCGGGTGGGGGAGGGGATCGGTGGCTGATGTCACCTTCCGCATGCTGTACGGCCGTTGTGGGTGGCCGCTGTGCCCAGGCTGGCCGCTGCCTGTGAACGGGCGGAGCAGGCAGGAACCCGCCGGGTTCGTACAACCATTCACCCGAACCCGTGTGTCAACCCTGCATGACTCTCCGTACACCCATACGAGCCAGACGCGCGAGAGGGCTCCTCGCCACCACCCTCGGCGCCGGCATCCTCATCACCGGCGTGGCCGCCGCGACGCCCGCCGCGGCCGCCACCCCGACGGTCAGCTGCACGTCCGCCAAGGCCGGTCTCGCCGCCAAGCTGAAGAAGGACATCACCGCGGCGCTCGCCACCCGCAAGGGCACGGTGGCCGTCGGTCTGTACGACCGCAGCACCGACACCACCTGCACCCTGCGCGCCTCCACCGCCTACGACTCGGCCAGCGTCGTCAAGGTCACCGTGCTCTCCGCGCTGCTGTGGGACGCGCAGAAGGCCCACAGGGCGCTGACCACGCGTGAGAAGTCCCTCGCCACGGCGATGATCACCAAGTCGGACAACGCCTCCACCTCCACCCTGTGGAAACAGCTCGGCCTGACGAAGATCAGGGCCTTCCTCACGGCGGCCGGGATGACGCAGACCAAGCCGGGCGCGAACGGCTACTGGGGACTGACCCAGATCACCGTCACCGACCAGCAGAAGCTGCTCAAACTCCTGACGGCCAGGAACGCCGTCCTCACCGACACCTCGCGCTCCTACGTCAACAAGCTGATGGCGGGGGTCGTCTCCGGGCAGCGCTGGGGCACCCCCTACGGGCGGCCCGCGGGGGTCAGCTGGCACGTGAAGAACGGCTGGCTCTCGCGTGCCACCCACGGCTGGCGGGTGCACAGCGTCGGCACCTTCAAGGGCGGCGGCCACGACTACGCCATCACCGTCCTCACCCACGGCAACAGCACGATGAGCTACGGCATCACGACCATCCAGGGCGTCGCCAAGGTCATCCACCGCGACCTCGCGGCCTCCTGAGGGACGACGTGCCGGGGATCCTTAACGGCGTGTCCCACCGGACGTCACCAGCCCGCCCCGAGGCGACACCCGCCCGCCCTACCGTGACCGCCATGCGCCTGCGAACCGTACTCGCCGCCTTCACCGCCTGCCTGGCGGCGGCCACCTGCCTGGCCGCCGCCGGACCCGCGAACGCCCAGCGGAACAGGGCGGACGGCGCCTGTTCACCGTCGGTCTCCCTCGACCGCTTCTCCGACGCCCTCGACAAGACGTCCTACGACGGCACCTTCGTCGGCAACCTCTCCGCGCTCGCCGTCGACCTCCCCCACTCCCGGCTCCGCTCGAGCGGGGGGACCCCCAGCGGCTCCCTCGCGGCCCTCTCCGACCGCTCCTCCCTGTTCCGCCTCGACCCGCGGACCCTGCGGCCGACCGGGGTCGTCCCCCTCGCCGACGAGAACGGCGCCGCGCTGGACTCCGAAGGCCTGGTCGTGGACCGGGACGGCACCCTCCTGATCACCTCCGAGACCGAGCCGTCCGTACGCCGCCACAGCCCGTCCGGCGCGATCCTGGACCGTCTCCCCGTCCCGGCCCCCCTGCGGGTCGCCCCGGTCGGCCGCGCGGTCACCAACGGCACCTTCGAGGGCCTGACCCTGCTGCCGGGCGGCCGTACCCTGCTCGCGTCGATGGAGTACGCCCTCTCCGGCGACTCGGCCGGCACGGTCCGCTTCCAGACCTGGACGCGGCGGCACGGCGACTTCGTGCTCGGCGCCCAGTACGCCTACCGGGCCGACGCCGGCCTCGGCGTCCCCGAGGTCCAGGCGACCCCGGACGGCCGCCTCCTGGTCCTGGAGCGCGGCTTCACCGCGGGCGTCGGCAACACGGTCCGCCTCTACCTCGCCGACCCGCGCCGGGCCACGGAAACCAGCGGCGTCGAGAACCTGACGGGCCAGGACGGCGTACGCCCGATCGCCAAGACCCTCCTCGCCGACCTCGTGACCTGCCCCGCACGGGGAGCGACGGCGAAGCAGCCCCAGCCGAACCCGCTCCTCGACAACATCGAGGGAATGGTGATCACGGGGCGGAGCAAGGGCGCGCTGAAGGTCCTCCTGGTCAGCGACGACAACCAGAACGCGGCGCAGACGACCCGGTTCTACTCCCTGCGCGTACGCCTCTGATCCACCTGGCCCGCCGCCCCGAATCATTGCGGAGGGATGAAATCCGGTTCGTGTCACGTTGGTGCCTTCTGGAAGATCGGGTCGAACGGAAGGCACGGCGTGGCTGCGCAACGGGGATGGGCACGGCGACTGGCGAGCTACGCGTGGCGCCATCCGACGGACGTCGTCCTCGCCCTCGGCTCCTCCCTCGGCGGCATGGCCGTCATGGCGCTGGTCCCGCTGATCACCAAGGTGATCATCGACGACGTGGTCGTCGGCCACACCCGCGACATGGCCCCCTGGGCGGGCGCCCTGATCGGCGCGGCCCTGATCGTCTACGCCCTCACCTTCGTCCGCCGCTACTACGGCGGCCGTCTGGCCCTCGACGTCCAGCACGACCTGCGGACCGAGATGTACGGCACGATCACCCGGCTCGACGGCCGCCGGCAGGACGAGCTGTCCACCGGTCAGGTCGTCGGCCGGGCCACCAGCGACCTCCAGCTCATCCAGGGCCTGCTGTTCATGCTCCCGATGACCATCGGGAACATCCTGCTCTTCCTGATCTCCCTGGGGATCATGGCCTGGCTGTCGCCGCCGCTCACCCTGGTCGCGCTCGCCGTGGCCCCCGCCCTGTGGGTGATCGCGAGGCGCAGCCGCAGCAAGCTGCATCCCGCGACCTGGTACGCGCAGGCGCAGGCCGCCGCCGTCGCGGGTGTCGTCGACGGCGCCGTCAGCGGCGTACGCGTGGTGAAGGGCTTCGGGCAGGAGGAGCAGGAGACCGGAAAGCTGCGCGAGGTCGGCCGCCGTCTCTTCGCGGGCCGGCTGCGCACGATCCGCTTCAACGCGCGGTACACCCCGGCCCTCCAGTCGGTCCCCGCGCTCGGCCAGGTCGCGATGCTCGCGCTGGGCGGCTGGCTCGCCGTGCACGGGCACATCACCCTCGGCACCTTCGTCGCCTTCTCCACCTACCTGGCGCAGCTCGTCGGCCCGGTCCGGATGCTCGCCATGGTCCTCACGGTCGCCCAGCAGGCCCGCGCCGGCACCGAACGCGTCCTGGAGCTGATCGACACCGAGCCGTCGATCAAGGACGGCGCCAAGGAACTGCCGGCCGACGCGCCCGCGTCCGTCGAGTTCGACGACGTCTCCTTCGGCTACGAGGAGGGCCGCCCGGTCCTGGACGGGCTGAGCTTCGAGATCCGCCCCGGCGAGACCCTCGCCGTCGTCGGCTCCTCCGGTTCCGGCAAGTCCACGGTCTCCCTCCTGCTGCCCCGCTTCTACGACGTCACCCGGGGCGCCGTCCTCATCGGCGGCCACGACGTGCGCGAGCTGACCCAGGACTCGCTGCGGGCCGCGATCGGCCTGGTGCCGGAGGACTCCTTCCTGTTCTCGGACACGGTCCGCAGCAACATCGCGTACGGCCGTCCGGACGCCACCGACGAGCAGATCGAGACCGCTGCCCGCGCCGCCCAGGCCGACCGGTTCATCGCCGAGCTGCCCGAGGGCTACGACACCAAGGTCGGCGAGCACGGCCTCACCCTCTCCGGCGGCCAGCGCCAGCGCGTGGCCCTCGCCCGCGCGATCCTGACCGACCCGCGGCTGCTCGTCCTCGACGACGCCACCTCGGCCGTGGACGCGCGCGTCGAGCACGAGATCCACGAGGCCCTCAAGCAGGTCATGGAGGGCCGTACGACCCTCCTCATCGCACACCGCCGTTCCACCCTCAACCTCGCCGACCGGATCGCCGTCCTCGACGGCGGCCGGCTCGCCGACCTCGGCACCCACGAGGAACTCCAGCAGCGCTCGGCCCTCTACCGCCGCCTGCTCACCGACCCGGACGAGCTGGGCGGCGTCTCGCCCGGCCACACCCGCCCCGAGGAGCCCGGCGAGGACACCTCGGTACGCGACGAGCTGGACGCCGAGTTCGACGCCGAGCGCGGGGTCACGCCCCGGCTGTGGGCCGGCGACCGGGAGCGCAAGGACACCGGCCTCGCCGGTACGCCCGCCACGCCCGAGCTGCTCGCGCAGGTGGAGGCGCTGCCCCCGGCGACCGACGTCCCGGACGTCGACGAGGCGCGGGCGGTCGCCGCAGAGGACTCCTACGGCCTGCGCCGGCTGCTGCGCGGCTTCCGGGCGCCGCTGCTGATCAGCCTCGGCCTCGTCGCCGTGGACGCCGGCATGGGACTGCTCCTGCCGGTGATGATCCGGCACGGCATCGACGACGGCGTCACCCGGATGGCCGTCGGCGCGGTCTGGACCGCCTCCCTGCTCGCGCTGCTCGCCGTCGCCGTCCAGTGGGTCGCGCAGACCGGCGAGATCCGGATGACCGGCCGCACCGGCGAGCGGGTCCTGTACGCGCTGCGCCTGAAGATCTTCGCCCAGCTCCAGCGGCTCGGCCTCGACTACTACGAGCGGGAGCTGACCGGCCGGATCATGACGCGGATGACGACGGACGTCGACGCGCTGTCGACGTTCCTGCAGACCGGCCTGGTCACCGCGTTCGTCTCGGTCGTCACCTTCTTCGGCATCATGGCCGCCCTGCTGGTGCTCGACGTGCAGCTGGCCCTGGTCGTCTTCGCCACCCTGCCGCCGCTGATCATCGCGACCTTCTTCTTCCGCCGGGCCAGCGTGAAGGCGTACGAACTCGCCCGTGAGCGGGTGTCGGCGGTCAACGCCGACCTCCAGGAGTCGGTGGCCGGACTGCGCATCGTGCAGGCCTTCGGGCGCGAGCGGGACGGCGGGGAGCGGTTCGCGGAGCGCAGCGACAGCTACCGGCGGGCCCGCGTCCGCGGCCAGTGGCTGATCTCGATCTACTTCCCCTTCGTCCAGCTGCTGTCCTCCGTCGCCGCCGCGGCCGTCCTGATCGCGGGCGCCGGCCGGGTGGACGAGGCGACGCTGACAACCGGCGCGCTGGTGGCGTACCTGCTCTACATCGACCTGTTCTTCGCGCCCGTCCAGCAGCTCTCCCAGGTCTTCGACGGCTACCAGCAGGCCACGGTCTCGCTGGGCCGCATCCAGGAACTGCTCCAGGAACCCACCTCCACGAAGACCGCCGCCGACCCCCTCGACGTCCCCTCGCTGCGCGGCGAGATCGCCTTCGAGGACGTGCACTTCAGCTACGGCGAGGAGGAGGAGGCCCTCACCGGAATCGAGTTGAGCATTCCCGCCGGCCAGACCGTCGCGTTCGTCGGCGAGACCGGCGCGGGCAAGTCGACCCTGGTGAAGCTGGTGGCCCGGTTCTACGACCCCACCGGCGGCCGGGTGCTGGTCGACGGCACGGATCTGCGCACCCTCGACCTCACGTCGTACCGCCACCGGCTGGGCGTCGTCCCGCAGGAGGCGTACCTCTTCCCCGGCACCGTCCGCGACGCCATCGCCTACGGCCGTCCCGACGCCACCGACGCCGAGGTGGAGGCGGCGGCGCGGGCGGTCGGCGCGCACGAGATGATCGCCACGCTGGACGGCGGCTATCTCCACGAGGTCGCCGAGCGCGGCCGCAACCTCTCCGCCGGGCAGCGCCAGCTGATCGCGCTGGCCCGCGCCGAGCTGGTCGACCCCGACGTCCTGCTTCTCGACGAGGCGACGGCCGCCCTGGACCTGGCCACGGAGGCCCTGGTCAACCAGGCCACCGACCGGGTCGCGGGCCGCCGTACGACGCTGGTGGTGGCCCACCGGCTGACCACGGCGGCCCGCGCGGACCGGGTCGTCGTCATGGACCGGGGCCGGGTCGCCGAGGACGGCACGCACGACGAACTGCTCGCCCGCGGCGGACGCTACGCGGAACTGTGGCGGGCGTTCGTCGGGGCGTCCGGGCCGGAGGAGCCGGTCGGCGCGTCCCGCTGACGGTCGTCGCGCAACCATCCGACACACGCCGTGCGTCCGTACACCTGTACGTCCATCCGTACGGCCATGCGTACGGCACATGGGGGAGGGGTCGAGGATCGTGGACAGTGGTGCGATACGCCGACGGCTGGGGGCGGGGCTGGCCGTGCTGACCGCGTCCGTACTGCTCGCGGTGGCGGCACCGGGCAGCGCCCAGGCCGCGCCCTCGTCCTGCACGGGCCGGCAGGTGCGGATGCTGCCCTTCTCCACCGGCTCCGTCTTCGTCTACAAGAACGGCGGCCGGGTGTGCGCCGTGACCGTCCAGAAGCACCCCGGCACGAAGCGGGTGGTCTCGGTCGGCGTGCAGGCGCGCGGCCATGTGGCCGTCCGCAAGTCACGCAGACACGCCCGCAGTTCCCTGCCGGTGGAGGTGTACGCCGGTCACCGCTGCGTGCGGGTGTCGGGCTCGGTGGGGAGCGGGAAGTACACCTCCGGCTGGATCCTGTGCTGACCCGCCCCGGCTGACGTGCTCCAGCCGCACTGATCAGCCCGACATTCGGCCCAATTGCCAACCTCCTCTGGTGTCACGGGTGTTGCTCCGATAGCTTCCGGCGCACATCTGTCTCACAGGGAGGGTGCACGCGCATGCGCAAGGCGCTCAGATGGCTGCTGGCGTTCACCGTGCTCATCGGCACGCTGACCACGGCCGGGGCGGCCACCGCCGCCCAGCCGGAAGCCGCGGACATCAAAGACCGGCTCCTCTCCGTTCCCGGCATGAGCCTGGTCCAGGAGAAGCCGTACCCCGGCTACCGCTACTTCGTCCTGAACTACACCCAGCCGGTGGACCACCGGCACCCCTCCAAGGGCACGTTCGAGCAGCGGATCACCGTGCTGCACAAGGACGTCAGCCGCCCGACGGTCTTCTACACCGGCGGCTACAACGTCTCCACCAACCCCAGCCGCCGCGAGCCCACCCAGATCGTGGACGGCAACCAGGTCTCCATGGAGTACCGCTTCTTCACGCCGTCCCGCCCCGACCCCGCCGACTGGTCCAAGCTGGACATCTGGCAGGCCGCGAGCGACCAGCACCGCATCTTCACGGCACTGAAGGCGCTCTACCCCGAGAACTGGATCTCCACGGGCGGCTCCAAGGGTGGCATGACGGCCACCTACTACGAGCGTTTCTACCCGCGTGACATGGACGGCGTCGTCGCCTACGTCGCCCCCAACGACGTGGTGAACAAGGAGGATTCGGCCTACGACCGCTTCTTCGCGAACGTCGGCACCAAGGAGTGCCGCGACCGCCTGAACGCCGTGCAGCGCGAGGCACTGGTGCGCCGTGAGCCGCTGGTGAAGAAGTACGAGGCGTACGCCGCCGAGAACGGTTACACCTTCACCACCGTCGGCAGCCTGGACCGCGCCTACGAGGCCGTCGTCCTCGACTACGTCTGGGGCTTCTGGCAGTACAGCCTGGTGTCCGACTGCGACTCGATCCCCGCCGACGCGAAGAACGCGACCGACGACGAGATATGGACCTCGATCGACACGATCTCCGGGTTCTCCTTCTACACCGACCAGGGCCTGTCCCCGTACACCCCGTACTACTACCAGGCGGGCACCCAGCTCGGCGCGCCCACCATCCACTTCCCCCACATCGAGAAGAAGTACGTCCGCTACGGCTACCAGCCCCCGCGCAACTTCGTCCCCCGGGACATCTCCATGAAGTTCCAGCCGTGGGCGATGCGTGACGTCGACACGTGGGTGAAGAACAACGCCCGCCAGATGCTGTTCGTCTACGGCCAGAACGACCCGTGGGGCGCCGAGCCGTTCCGCCTCGGCAAGGGTGCCAAGGACTCCTACGTCTTCACCGCGCCCGGCCTGAACCACGGCGCCAACGTGGCCGGCCTCGTCGCCGACGAGAAGGCCCTCGCCACGGCCCGCATCCTGGACTGGGCGGGAGTCGCCCCGGCCGCCGTCCAGGAGAACGCCGCCGCGGCCAGGCCGCTGGCGAAGTTCGACGCGAAGCTGGACGTACGGGACGTGGAGCGCGAGCCCGCGCTGCGCCCGTAATCCCGCACATCCCGCCCACGACGGTCGGCCGGCTCCCCGCCGACCGGCCGTCGTGCCGTGCGGTTCGGCCCGTGAGGTTCGGCTGTGCGGTTCGGCCGTGGGGTCCCGGCCTCGCGGTCCGGCCATGCGGCCCGGCTGTGGGGTCCCGGCCTCGCGTCCGGGCGGTGGGCCGCGTCGCCTCGCTCGCCGCCGTCACCGCACGGGCGATCGTCGCCGCGGACGGGGCCGACCGCCCGGCCCGCGGTCCGGGCGGGGGGATCGGAGCGGGTTCAGTAGCGGAGGCCGTGCCCGATCGGGTACAGCACGCTCGCCGGATCGTCCGGGCGCTGCACCGGCACGGGCAGCCTGCCCCGCGGCTCCACCGCGCCCGCGATCACCGCGGCGGCGGCCCGCAGTTCGACGTCCGTCCAGGAGTAGGACGCCAAGTAGGCCTTCACGGACGGCAGCTGGGCCACGTCGTACGGATTGCGGACCGCCACCGCGACCACCGGCCGCCCCGTCGCCACCAGTTGCTCGACGAGGGTCCTCTGCGGGCTCGTCGCGGTGACGTTGTACGTCCCCACCACCACCGCATCCGCCTCGCCCGCCGCCGCCACCGCACGGGCGATCGTCGCCGCCGACGGGGCCGTACCCGTGGACAGGGCCGTCGCCGTGAACCCCCGTCCGGTGAGCGCGGCGGCCAGGACCCCGGTGGGGGGACCCGTGGTACCCGAGGGGGAGGCCGGGTCGGCGCCCACCACCAGCAGCCGCCGGTGCGTGCGCGGGGACAGCGGCAGCAGGGAGCCCTCGTTGACCAGCAGGGTCGTCGTCCGCTCGGCGATCCGGTCGGCCGTCGCGAGGTGCGCCTTCGTGCCGACCGTCCGCCCGACCCGGTCCCGGCTGACGTACGGGTCGGCGAGCAGCCCCAGCCGGTCCTTCAGCCGGAGGATCCGCAGGACCGACTCCTCCAGCCGCGCCTCCGTCAGCTCCCCGTCCCGCACGGCCCGCAGCACGGCGTTCCAGGCCACGTCCAGCTTCGGCGGGTTGAGGAGCTGGTCGACGCCCGCCTTCAGCGCGAGCACCGGCACCCGGTCGTCGCCGTACTTCGTCCTTACGCCCGCCATGTCGAGCGCGTCCGTGACGACCACCCCGTCGTACCCGAGGCGTTCGCGCAGCAGACCCGTGACGACGGGCCGGGAGAGGGTCGCCGGGTCACTCGAGTCGTCGAGGGCCGGGACCAGGATGTGCGCGGTCATGATCGAGTCGACGCCGGCCGCGATCGCCGCCCTGAACGGCACCGCGTCCAGCTTCTCCCACACCTCGCGCGTGTGCGTGATGACGGGGAAGCCGTAGTGGCTGTCGACGGCGGTGTCGCCGTGCCCGGGGAAGTGCTTGGCGGTCGCCGCGACCCCGGCGGCCTGGTAGCCGCGGATCTCCGCCGCCGCCAGCTCCGCCACCGCCGTCGGGTCCGCGCCGAACGAGCGGACGCCGATGACCGGGTTGGCCGGGTTGACGTTCACGTCGGCGACGGGGGAGTAGTCCTGGCGGACGCCCATCGCCCGCAACTCCCCGCCCGAGACCCGGCCGAGAGTACGGGCGTCGGCCCGCGACCCCCCGGCGCCGATCGCCATCGCACCGGGGAACAGCGTGGCCGGCTCGCCGACGCGGGCGACGATGCCGTGCTCCTGGTCGGTGGAGATCAGCACCGGCAGCCCGCGCGGCTGTCCGAGCGAGGCCCGCTGGAGGCCGTTGGAGAGGTCGGCGATCTGGAGCGGGTCGCGGGTGTTGTGCGCCCACGTGAAGTAGATGATTCCGCCCACCCGGTAACGCGCGATCAGCTCGGCGGCGGTGCGCACACCGAGTTCGGCGAGGTTGGCGTCGACGTCGGCCTGGTCGGGGGCGGTCGCCGAATGGCCGTAGACCCGTGTGACGAAGACCTGGCCGACCTTCTCTTCCAGCGTCATGCGCGAGATCAGCGCCCGCAGGCGGCGGTCGGCGTCGGCGCGGGCGGTGTCGCCGAGGGTGAACGCGGTGGCGAGGGCGGTGGTGAGACCGGCACCGGCGGCCAGGACGGTACGTCTGGAGGGCACGTGCGCTCCTTCCGGAGGGGTTCCGGGGGTGAACGAGTGATCGGGTGATCCGGTGATCCAGGGTGATCCAGTGGTGCGCTGAAGGAAACTTCCGTCGCGCCAGCAGTAATCGGGAAGTTTCCGCCAGTCAAGGGAACGCGCACGGTACCGGGGGAGGGGCCGCCATCGGCGCAATGGAGGGGGGCGCGCCGATGACGGCATGCTGCCGGCCGTGGTGCGGCGGAGAGGGTGGGTCAGCGATCGCAGCCAGCAGCGAGGGCCGACACCGCACCGGGGTGTCTCGTCCGACAGCTGCGGCTTGGACGAGCGTGGGGTGACGGGGGTTCCCCCTCGCCCGTGAATCGACGGAAGTGGGGGTGGGTGGGGTGGATGCGCCTGCGGGGGAGCCGTACCGCGGTTCGCCAGCACCCGCCCACCGGCCCGAGCGCGCCGGGCGCGGCGGCCGGCGGTGAGCCGGACGGCGGCCCCCTCGTGGGACGAAGGGCCACCCTCCGGCCCAACAAGCGGACACCTTGTCCACCACGTGGACACGCCCACCCCCAGCCAACCCCCGGCGGGATCATGCGGGGCATGCCCCTTGTCGACATTCCCGGTTCCAAGTCCCTCACCGCCCGCGCCCTGTTCCTCGCCGCGGCCGCCGACGGGGTCACCACCCTGCGGCGGCCCCTGAGGTCCGACGACACCGAGGGATTCGCCGAGGGGCTCGTCCGGCTCGGCTACCGCGTCGGCCGGACCCCGGACGCCTGGCAGGTCGACGGCCGCCCGCAGGGCCCCGCGGTCCGCGAGGCCGACGTGTACTGCCGTGACGGCGCCACCACCGCCCGTTTCCTGCCCACGCTGGTCGCCGCCGGCCACGGCACCTACCGCTTCGACGCCTCCCCCCAGATGCGCCGCAGGCCCCTGCTGCCGCTGACCCGGGCCCTGCGCGACCTCGGCGTGGACCTGCGGCACGAGGAGGCGGAGGGCCACCACCCGCTGACCGTCGAGGCGGCGGGGGTGGAGGGCGGGGACGTGACCCTGGACGCCGGCCAGTCCTCCCAGTACCTGACGGCTCTCCTGCTGCTCGGCCCGCTGACCCGCACCGGCCTGCGCGTCACGGTCACCGACCTGGTCTCGGCGCCGTACGTGGAGATCACGCTCGCGATGATGCGGGCCTTCGGCGTGGAGGTGGGCCGAGAGGGCGACACGTACGTCGTCCCGCCGGGCGGCTACCGGGCGACGACGTACGCGATCGAGCCCGACGCCTCCACCGCGAGCTACTTCTTCGCGGCGGCCGCGGTCACGCCGGGCGCGAGGTGACCGTGCCCGGCCTCGGCGAGGGCGCGCTCCAGGGCGACCTGGGCTTCGTGGACGTACTGCGCAGGATGGGCGCGCAGGTGACGGTGGGGGCGGACCGTACGACCGTGCGTGGCACCGGCGAACTCCGCGGCCTGACCGTGAACATGCGGGACGTCTCCGACACCATGCCGACGCTCGCCGCGATCGCCCCGTACGCCTCAGGCCCGGTCCGCATCGAGGACGTCGCCAACACGCGCGTGAAGGAGTGCGACCGCCTGGAGGCGTGCGCGTCGAACCTCCACCGACTGGGCGTGGACGTGGCGACGGGCCCCGACTGGATCGAGATCCGCCCCGGCGCCGCCCCCGAGGGCGCGGAGATCACGACGTACGGCGACCATCGCATCGTCATGTCCTTCGCGGTGACCGGTCTGCGCACGCCAGGAATATCGTTCGACGACCCCGGCTGCGTCCGCAAGACTTTCCCCGGTTTCCACGAGGCGTTCGCGGAGCTGCGGAAGGACATCGTCGGGTGAGTTTCACCATGGAGGGGCCGGTTCTCGAGGGCGCGCTGGTACGCCTGGAGCCGTTGGAACACCGGCACGCGGCCGACCTGGCGGAGGCGGCGGAGGAGCACCGGGGGACGTACGCGTACACCTGGGTGCCGCGGAAGGACGAGGTCGGCGACTACATCGACGCCCAACTCGCCCGCGCTTCCACCGGCATGCTCGCCCCCTACGCGCAGGTGTCCCTGGCGACCGGCCGGGCGATGGGCGCCACCGCCTACTGGGAGCCGCGCTCCTGGCGGTCCGAGGACACGCTCGACGCCGTCGAGGTCGGCTTCACCTGGCTGGCGCGTTCGGCCCAGGGCACGGGCATCAACGCCGAGGCCAAACTGCTGCTCTTCCGGCACGCCTTCGAGGTGTGGGGTGTGTCCCGGGTGGACCTGAAGACGGACGCCCGCAACAGCCGCTCCCGGGCGGCCATCGCCAGTGTCGGCGCGAGCCTGGAGGGCGTCCTGCGGAACTGGTCCCGCTCCTGGGCGCCGGGCGAGGAGGGCCGCCTACGGGACTCGGCGATCTTCTCGATCACGGCGGCCGAATGGCCCGAGCGGCGCGGACAGCTGGAGAAGCGGGTGGCGGGATTCCGGTCGCGCGCGACCTGACGCCCACACACCTCACCCACGGGCGGCGGCGCGTCCGCCGTACTCCGCGACAATTCCTCACGCACGGGCGGCGAGGGAGTTCGTCGTGCTCCGCGACAACACACCCACGGGCGGCGGTGACGTCCGCCGCACTCCGCGGCGACTCCTCACCCACGGGCGGCGAGGGCATCCGCCGCGCTCCGCGACAACTCCTCCCGTACGGCCGCCAGCACCGGATCGCTCTCCGCCCCGGCCCGTACGGCGACGAAGACGTTCCGCGACGGGGGCTCGCCCTCGGCCGGGCGCAGGGCGAGGGCGCGGTGGGCGTACAGGGAGCGGACCAGGCGGGGCACAAGGGCGACCCCCTGGCCCGCCTCGACCAGACCGGCCAGCGCGGCCCAGTCGTTGACGGCGTGCCGGATCTCCGGGGTGAAACCGGCCGCCGCGCACACCGAGCGGGTCACCGACCCGCAGCAGCTCGAACCGCTGCCGACGATCCACGGGTCCAGCGCCAGTTCCCGCAGCGGCACCCGGGCCCGGCCCGCGAGCGGATGGTCGGGCGGCAGGGCGACGTCCAGGATGTCGGTGAGCAGGTCCGTCCGGCTGTAGCGGGGGTCGGTGTGCGGGGGTGCCGCCGCGAAGTCGACGGCCACGGCCACGTCGACCTGCCCGCCGTCGAGGGCGGTGAACAGGTCCGGCGGCTCGGCCTCCACGACGTCCACCCGCAGGCGGGGGAGGCGTTCGCGCAGTGCCCGCAGCGCGGTGGGCAGCAGCCCCAGGATGCCGCTGGAGAAGCAGCCGACGGTCACCGATCCGCGCCCGCCCTCCCCGTATGCCGCGAGGTCGGCGCGGGCCCGCTCCAACTGGGCGGCGATGACGTCGGCGTGCGCGAGCAGCACCCGGGCCTGCCCGGTGAGCCGTACGCCTCTGCCGTCGCGTTCCGTGAGGGGGACGCCCAGGTCGCGGGCGAGGACGGCAAGCTGCTGGGAGACGGCGGACGGTGTCAGACGCAGGGCTTCCGCGGTCCGCGTGAGGCTGCCGCGGCGCTGAAGCTCACGCAGGACGGTCAGGCGACGGAGGTCGATGGTAAAGGCTGGACTTAAGGGTTCCACGGCAAAAGATTAACTGGACCTGATGGCTGAGTCCGGGCAATGATCGAGAACATGACCTCGACGACCACGCCCGGCGCCTTCCTCATCCTCCACGGCTGGCAGAACCACCGCCCCGCCGCGCACTGGCAGCACTGGCTCGCCGACCGCCTGACCGAGCGTGGCCACGCCGTCATCTACCCCCAACTGCCCGACCCCGACGACCCCGCCCTGGAGGTGTGGCTCGGGGAACTGTCCCGCCACCTCGGCGACCTCGACGCCCGGCGCGAGCGGGTCGTGATCGCGCACAGCCTCTCCGTCGTGCTCTGGCTGCACGCCATCGCCCGCGGCCTGCCCGGCCTGGACACCGTCGACCGGGTCCTGCTGGTGGCACCCCCGTCCGGCCCGGTCCTCGCCGGCTACCCGGAGGTCGCGGAGTTCGTCCTCCCCGCCCTCGACGGCCTGACTCTCCCCTCCCCGACCCGGCTGGTCGCGGGCGACGACGACCCGTACTGCCCGGAAGGCGTCCAGTCCGTGTACGGCACGCCGCTGGGCCTGACGGCCGAACTCCTCCCCGGTGCGGCCCACCTGGACCTGGACGCGGGCTACGGCTCCTGGCCGTCGGCGCTGCAGTGGTGCGAGACGGGCGACGCGAGCTTCACGGCGCGCCCGGGGCAGCGGCCGTAGCACCGTCCCCCTCCACGGCGCCCACCGACGAGGCCCCGGAGTCAGGGGCACGACCGGGTTCCTCGTCCGGGTCACCCGCCCCACCTCGCAGCTCCGGAGTGGTGGCGGCCACGGCCGTCACCGCCAGCAGACACAGCACCCCGCCGGTGACGAGGGCGGTGGCGCCCGAGGACCAGCCGGCCGCGAGGCCTCCGCGCAGGTTGCCCAGATGCGGACCGGCCTGCCCGACGATCGCCTCGGCCGCCGTGACCCTGCCCAGCAGCGCGTCCGGGGTACGGGTCTGGACGATGGTCGTACGGGACAGGACGGCCACCGCGTCCGCCGCACCGGCCAGGACCAGCGCCGCGATCCCCGCCCAGGCGCTGGTCGTCAGGCCGAACACGGCGAGGGACACCCCCCACAGGCCGGAGGCGCACAGCATCACGGGCCCCGGCCGCGCCAGCCGGGTCACCGGCCCGGAGAACGCGGTCGCGGTGACACCGCCCACGGCGAGCGCGGACAGGAACAGGCCCAGCGTGCGCGGATCACCGCCGAAGCGTTCCTCGTTGACCAGTGGGAAGAGGCTGACCGGCATCGCCAGCACGGTCGCGGCCAGGTCGGTCACCAGGGCGCCGCGCACGACCCGGTTGCCGGTGAGGAACCGCAGTCCGTCCAGGACACCGTGCAGGCCGGGCCGGGACTTCTCGCCCTCGGGCGGCAGCGGGGGCAGGCCGAAGGCGCCGTAGAAGGCCAGCCCGAAGGTGAGGGCGTCCAGCAGGTAGCAGACGCCGATGCCCCACCAGCCGAGCACCAGACCGGCGACGGCGGGGCCGACCAGCATCATCGACTGACCGGTCGCCTGGTTCAGGGCGAGCCCCGCGGCCACCTGGTCCTTGGGCAGCAGCCGGGGCACGAACACGCCGGCCGCGGGGCCCCCGACCGCCCCGAAGGAGGCCTGCGCCGCGACCAGCGCGAGGATCAGCGGCACGGGAGCGTGCCCGGTGAAGCCCTGCACGGCGAGCAGGAGTGAGCAGACCGCCTGGCCGACCGTGGCGAGGAGGTAGACGCGGCGCCGGTCGGCCCGGTCGACCCAGGCACCGGCGAACAGCCCGACCCCGACCATCGGCAGCGCCTGCGCCAGCCCGACCGCGCCGCTCCACACCGAGCTGTGGGTCATGTCCCACACCTGGTACATGACGGTGACCATGGTCATGAAGCCACCGAGCGTGGACACGGTGCGTCCGATCAGCAGCCGCCGGTAGACAGGAGAGGTACGAAGAGGGCGAACGTCGAGAAAGGTCCGGCCGAGACTCATGAGGCCGGAGGAACGACGGGCCGCGCGACGGGTCGATACACGGCGCGGAGGCTAACCCGCACCCCCGCTGACCCGCCAGTCAATTCCCGCCAAGCCAGGGGTGAGCGCCTCCCTCAGGTCGGCGCCACCCACCTCCCCTCCCCCCTCACGCCGACTCGTTGAGCAGCCTCGCCAGGTGCTCCCGCCCGGCTCCCAGCAGCCCGGCCAAAGGCTCGGCGTCGTCGTACCACCGCTTCTCGTACTCCCAGCACAGCCAGCCGTCCCACCCGTGCCGGGAGAGGACCTCCACACACTCGGCGAGCGGCAGCACCCCGGCGCCCAGCGCGACCGGCGTGCTGTCCTGGGCCGAGACGATGTCCTTGACCTGCACGTATCCGAGATACGGCGAGAGCGCGGCGTAACTGTCCTGCGGCTGCTCGCCGCCCAGCCAGGTGTGCATCACGTCCCACAACGCGCCCACCTGCCGGTGCCCGACCAGCCCGAGGACACGCGTCGCGGCGGCACCGGTGCGATGGGAGTCGTGGGTCTCCAGCAGGATGCGTACGCCGAGGTCGGCGCCGTACTCGGCGGCGGCCCCCAGCCGCCGGGCCGCGAGGGCGTCCGCTTCGGCCGGTTCCTGCCCGTCGGCACCGCCGGGGAACACCCGAACGTACGGCGCGCCGAGATCGCGGGCGAGTCCGACGAGCGCGCGGATCTCACCGAGCACGGCCTCGTCGTCCCCCGGAGCGGCCACGCGCGCATACCCCGCGACCCCGAGCACCTCGACCCCGGCCGCCTTGAACTCGGCGGCCACCTCGGCACGTCCGTCAGGGCCGAGGCCCGGATGCACGGGCTCCTCGGGATGGGCGCGCAGCTCGACACCGTGGTACCCGTGCGTGGTCGCGAGCCGCAGCACGTCGGAGATCGGAAGACCGGGAACACCAAGGGTGGAGAAGGCCAGCTTCATACCTTCGGACAGTACTAGCCACCCGCCCCACCGACGACCGCTACGAATCGACGAGGCGACCCCGTACCCCGAACCCGAACCACGACGAAGGGCCGGGCCGCGGTCCACCGGGAGCGGGCCGTGGCGGTGCGTCGCAAGCCCGTCGCGTAGCCCGTCTCCGCCCCGTAGGACCATGGCAGCGGGGGGGCAGTACGCCCGACTGGCGACGGACTCGACGCACCGCCACGGCCCCCGACCCCCACCCACTCACCCGCCGGACCCGAAGACCCCCGCACCATCAACTCCCCCCGCACCATGGCGATGCCCCCCGGCGGAGGCTCCTCCCGCCCCATGGCGATCCGCCCGGCCCGAGCCCCCGCCTCGGCCAACGGCAGCCGCACGGTGGTCAGCGCGGGCACGGCGTCGATGCTGAAGGGCAGGTCGTCGAAACCGGCTACGGAAACGTCGTCGGGAATGCGCAGCCCGGACTCCCGCAGGGCCGCGCACGCCCCCAGGGCGACGGAGTCGTTGGCGGCGACCACAGCGGTCAGCGCGGGATCCCGCCGCAGCAGCTCCAGCGTGGCCTCGTACCCCGCCCGCCGGTCGTACCGCCCGTGGACGGTCCAGCGAGGATCCTCCTCGATGCCGGCCGCGACCAGCGCCGCCCGGTGGCCCTCCAGCCGGTGCCGGGTGGTGGTGCGCTCCTCGGGACCGGCGATGTACCCGAGCCGCCGGTGCCCGAGCCCGATGAGGTGCTCGGTCAGTTCCCGCCCGCCGCCGCGGTTGTCGAAGGTGAGCGCGATCGCCCCGGTGCCGGGCGCCGGCGGTCGCCCGCACAGCACGACGCGGGTGCCCGCGGCCGCCAGCCGGCTCAGCTTCGACGCCACGGCCGTCGCGTGCGCCTCGTCCTCCATGGCCCCGCCGGTCAGCACCACGGCCGCGGCCCGCTGCCGCTGCAGGAGGGTGAGATAGGTCAGCTCGCGCTCGGGCGAGCCCCCGGTGTTGCACACCACCGCCAGCCGCTCACCCCCGGCGCGCCCGCCGGGCCCGCCGATCTCCGCCTGGATCGCGCTCGCCATGATCCCGAAGAAGGGGTCGGCGATGTCGTTGACCAGGATGCCCACCAGGTCGGAGGTGGCCGCGGCCAGCGCGCTGGCGGGACCGTTGAGCACGTAGTCCAGCTCGTCCACGGCCCGCAGCACCCGATCCCGGGTCGACGCGGCCACGGGGTAGTTCCCGTTCAGTACGCGCGACACCGTCGCGGGCGAGACCTGCGCGCGGGCCGCCACGTCCGCCAGGGTCACCGTCATGTCGTCGTCCTCCGGTCACGCATCTCGTCGTACGTCGTCGTACGCCCTGGTAGACAGCAGGTTCACCTGCCTGGTTCCGGGCGTGTCGAGCAGACCTTACGGCCCCGCACCCGAGTTGTTCGCCCCCTCGAACAACTCGGGATGGACACGGTCTTGTCCGGACCGCCGGTCAGAGGCTAGCTTCTCCCTTATAGAAAGCGCTTGCTGTGACGCTGATCAGTGCCGAGGCGTACGCGGCGCGCACAACCGCGTACGAGACGCGCGCGACGCTGCGGGCACCGCCGCGCACGACGCCGCGTACAACGCCTAAGAAGGGACCGACGTGACACGCAAGACGGTGCGTATCGCCATGAACGGCGTGACCGGGCGCATGGGTTACCGCCAGCATCTGGTCCGCTCCATCCTGGCCCTGCGCGAACAGGGCGGCCTCGACCTCGGCGACGGCACCGTGCTGTGGCCGGAGCCGATCCTGGTCGGCCGCCGGGAACACGCGCTGAAGGCGCTTGCTGAAAAGCACGGCCTGGAGCACGTCTCGACGGACGTGGACGAGGTCCTCGCCGACCCCACCGTCGACATCTACTTCGACGCCCAGGTCACCTCCGCCCGCGAGGAGGCCATCAGGAAGGCGATCGCGGCCGGCAAGCACGTCTACACCGAGAAGCCCACCGCCACCGGACTGGAGGGCGCCCTGGAGCTGGCCAGGCTCGCCGACGAGAAGGGCATCAAGCACGGTGTCGTCCAGGACAAGCTGTTCCTGCCGGGTCTGCTGAAGCTGAAGCGCCTCATCGACGGCGGCTTCTTCGGCCGGATCCTCTCCATCCGCGGCGAGTTCGGCTACTGGGTCTTCGAGGGCGACTGGCAGGCCGCCCAGCGCCCCTCCTGGAACTACCGCGCCGAGGACGGCGGCGGCATCGTCGTCGACATGTTCCCGCACTGGGAGTACGTCCTGCACGAGCTGTTCGGCCGCGTGAAGACGGTCCAGGCCATCGCCACCACCCACGTCCCGCAGCGCTGGGACGAGAACGGCAAGCCCTACGACGCCACGGCCGACGACTCCGCCTACGGCATCTTCGAACTCGAAGGCGGCGCCATCGCCCAGATCAACTCCTCCTGGACGGTCCGCGTCAACCGCGACGAACTCGTGGAGTTCCAGGTCGACGGCACCGAGGGCTCGGCCGTGGCAGGTCTGCGCAACTGCCGCGTCCAGCACCGCTCCGCCACCCCCAAGCCGGTGTGGAACCCGGACATCCCCGCCACCGAGGTGTTCCGCGACCAGTGGCAGGAGGTCCCCGACAACGGCGACTTCGACAACGGTTTCAAGGCCCAGTGGGAACTGTTCCTCAGGCACGTCTACGCCGACGCCCCCTACCACTGGAACCTCCTGGCCGGCGCCCGCGGCGTCCAGCTCGCCGAGCTGGGCCTGAAGTCCTCCGCGCAGGGCCGCCGCCTCGACGTCCCGGAGATCGCGCTGTGACCATCCGACTCCCGGACTCCAGTGGGATCCTGCGGACCTACGAACCCCGCACGGAGCCCCTCGCGGCAACGACCGGAAGCGCTTTCACCTCCCGTACGGTCTTCTCCGCGGCGCACGTCGTCGCGGACCCGTTCGCCGACGTGTCGCCCGACTCACCGGCTGCCGTCGACTGGGACGCCACCCTCGCCTTCCGCCGCCACCTGTGGTCCCACGGGCTCGGCGTCGCCGAGGCGATGGACACCGCCCAGCGCGGCATGGGTCTGGACTGGGCGGGAGCGGCCGAGCTGATCCGCCGCTCGGCGGCCGAGGCGAAAGCGGTGGGCGGCCTGATCGCCTGCGGTGTCGGCACCGACCAGCTCACCGGCCCGGCGTCCCTCGCCGAGGTCCGGGCGGCCTACGAGGAGCAGCTCGCCCTCGTCGAGGCCTCCGGCGCCCAGGCCGTCCTGATGGCGTCCCGCGCCCTGGCCGCGGCCGCCACGGGCCCCGAGGACTACCTCGGCGTCTACGGCCACCTCCTGCGCCAGTCCGCCGAGCCGGTGATCCTGCACTGGCTGGGCCCGATGTTCGACCCGGCGCTGGAAGGCTACTGGGGCTCGTCCGACCTGGACGCGGCGACGGAGGTGTTCCTCCAGGTCATCGCGGCCCACCCGGACAAGGTCGACGGCATCAAGGTCTCCCTGCTCGACGCCGGGCGCGAGGTGGACCTGCGCCGCCGCCTGCCGGACGGAGTCCGCTGCTACACCGGCGACGACTTCAACTACCCCGAGCTGATCGCGGGCGACGAGCAGGGCTTCAGCCACGCCCTCCTCGGCATCTTCGACCCGCTGGGCCCGCTGGCGGCGGAGGCGGTCCGGGTCCTGGACACGGGGGACGTATCCGGTTTCCGGCAGTTGCTGGACCCCACGGTCGACCTCTCCCGCCACCTCTTCCAGACCCCGACCCGCTTCTACAAGACGGGCGTGGTCCTCCTGGCCTGGCTGGCCGGCCACCAGTCGCACTTCGCGATGGTCGGCGGCCTCCAGTCGGCCCGCTCCCTCCCGCACCTGGCCCGCGCCTACGAACTCGCCGACGGCCTCGGCCTGTTCCCCGACCCCAAGCTCGCCGAGGAACGGATGAAGAACCTGCTCGCCCTGTACGGGGTGAACCAGTGACCGGTCTCGGGCGTTTCAGCATCAACCAGATGACGGTGAAGCAGCTGTCGATGCCCGAACTGGTTGCCGCCTGCCGCGACCTGGGCATCGGCAACGTCGGCCTCTGGCGCGAGCCGGTCCGGGCGTACGGCGTCGAGGAGACCGCGAAGCTGGTCCGTGACGCGGGCCTGACGGTGACGACGTTGTGCCGCGGGGGCTTCCTCACGGCCGTCGACCCGGACGAGCGCGCGGCGGCCCTGGCCGACAACCGCCGGGCGGTCGACGAGGCGGCGACCCTGGGCACCGAGGTCCTGGTCCTCGTCTCCGGCGGCCTCCCGGCGGGCTCGAAGGACCTGCACGCAGCCCGCGAACGCATCGCGGACGCGCTGACGGAACTCGGCCCCTACGCCGAGGACCACGGGGTGAAGCTGGCCATCGAACCCCTGCACCCCATGTACGCCGCCGACCGCTGCGTGGTCTCGACCCTCACCCAGGCCCTGGACATCGCGGAACGCTTCCCGGCCCACCAGGTGGGCGTCACGGTCGACACGTACCACATCTGGTGGGACGACCAGGCCCCCGCCCAGATCGCCCGAGCGGGCGCCTCCGGCCGCATCCACACCTTCCAACTGGCCGACTGGACCACCCCGTTGCCCGAAGGCGTCCTGAACGGCCGGGGACAGATCGGCGACGGCGCGATCGACATGCGCGCATGGCGGACCCACGTGGAGACGGCCGGCTACACGGGCGCGATCGAGGTCGAACTGTTCAACGACGCGCTGTGGGCGCGGGACGGCCGAGAGGTCCTGGCGGAGACGGCGGCACGGTTCGTGGCGCACACGGCGTAGTGCTCGGCGGCGGTCGCCGGAGGGAGGAAGACCTCTCCGGCGACCGCCGTCCACGGGGCGTATACGTGACGTATACTCCCGGCATGGCCGACGTGATGATCCGTGTACCCGCCGAAGTCCGTGACCAGCTCGCCGCCGTGGCCGAGGCCAGGGGCAGCAGCCTCCGCGCCCTCATGCAGGAGATAGCGGCGGAGGTGCTTACTCCAGAACAGATCGAGGAGCGAGCAGACCACACCCGCACGCTGCTGGCCGAGCGCTTCGGGCACTACGTGTCGGACGAGGAGTCCGCCGAGATGCGGCGCAAGATGAGGGCGGCCTCCGCCGCTCACCGTGCGGGCCCGGCTGGGTCGGAGCCGTCCCCTTGAGCCGGACCGAGCACTTCGTCCTCGATACGCCCACTCTCCTCGCGCTGGGAGGCGACAAGCAGGTTTCCGGCCTCATTCACGCCGCGGCGGCCAGCGATGACATGCGGCTGTGGGTGCCCGTCCTGTGCCTTGTGGAGGCCGAGCGCCGGCGCGCCGGGATCGTCGACCACGTGGGCGTTCTGGTGGACGTACTCCATGTCGTCGAAGACGATTTCGCCATGGCGGTGACCATCGCCCGACTGGGGAGCGCGGGTGTCGACTTCGGCGTCGCGGCCGCCGTGCATGCCGTGAGCCCCAACCAGACCCTTCCCATGGGTGGTCTGATCGCCACGGTGGCACCGGACCCCTACACAGGACTGGGCGTCGGGGTCATGGACCTGAACCGCTGAGGACCGGTGCGGCACGGGCCACGCCTCGGCGAGGCCTTGCGAGACGTCAGGAGGGTGGCTGGGAGTCGCGGTGGACGGCTTGCCGTGCGGAGTGACGAAGGGGCCGCCCTCCGCCGCATGTGAGCGGACAGAGGGCGGCCCCCGCGGTACCTGGCGTGGGCGTCGGGTCAGTCGGGCAGGCGGTCCATCAGCCAGGTGCAGAGTTCAGCGGTGATCGCCGTGTGCTCGGTCGTCGTGGGCGAGCAGAAGAAGTCGTCCAACTCGCTCTCCTCCCGGGCGAGTTCACTGATCGGCGTGTACAGGTCCTCCTGCGTCTCGACGTCGCGGATGGCCACCGCGCTCACCGACGCGACGAAACAGACGTCCTCGTGCCGCAGATCCACCGTGGCGCCGAGCTTCTTCATCGCGTCGGCGAGGATCTTGTACGTGTGCAGCGTGCCGCCGGGAGCGCCGTCCACTTCAGGGAAGCCGCTGGTCGTGACGGTCTCTTCGGCCTTGGGGAACCGCCGGTACAGGTAGGCGGCCGTGACGTCGTCCCCCTGCGCCTGGGTGTAGAAAGTCGTGCCGGGGTAGATCCCGTCGATCCGCAGCGCGACCTCGCCGGGCAGCACCTCGGGCAGGCCGACCCCGTCGGCGCGGCCGTTGGCGACGGCGATCTTCACCGGGATCTGCGGCCAGCCGCCGAGGCGGCCGAGGGCGTCCAGGAACTCGGTGCGCTCCGGGGCGACCCCGATCTTCTTGGTGTCCTTGTCGTAGTGCCGCCACAGCATCTGGCGCGCGGCCGGGCTGTCCATCTGCTTCGCGAAGGCGTTCGGGAACGGGATGAAGTGCGAGAACGCCTGCACGCCGACGGGGATGGAGGCGCCGCGGTGCGGGCTGTCGTAGGAGAAGTACACCGCGGTCTCGTGGTTCATCCGCTGGCGCTCCATGTGGGCCAGGGCGTAGCGGGTCACGATGCCGCCCATGCTGAACCCGCCGACGACCAGCGGGGCGTCACCCCGTCGTCGGCCGATGGTCTCCCTGATGACGGCTTCGGCGGCGCGCGCGTTGTCCAGGATGGACGCGCTGCGCTCCTCGAAGCCGAGGAGGATCACGTCCCTGCCACGCCGGTGCAGTTCGCTGATGAACTGGTAGCCGCTCTCCAGGCCCTGGTAGGTCTTGTCCAGTTCGCTGCGGCCGAGGTTGAAGCCGTCGGCCATGATCACGGGCCGGACGACCGTGCCGTCGGTGTTGCCGTCGGCGGGGAAGACCCAGGCGAAGCCGTTCGGCAGGGGCCACTCGGCGTGGTCCGGTACCTCGACCGGTTGGGCGGGGGCGGTGGTCAGCGGGTCGGCGAGGGTGAACGTACCGACGTTGGGCTCGGTCGTTTCGGACATGGTCGTACTCCTCGGGAGGAGGGTGGGGGAGACCACGCCATCATGGTGGGCGTTTCGGCACGACCACCGCTTTGACCTGCGGGTTTCATCACAACAGGTGGTCTTCTCGCGCGCCGGTTTGATGCGCCTGGCATGTGCCGGTGGCCAGATTCCTTCGCTTGTCCGTTCCGCTTCGTCATTTCCCCGGCGACCGTGCAACCGTTCCGGCTTGATGCGGGTCATACACGGTGTCAGGACTTCCGGAGGGGGGATCCGGGGGGATCGCGGGGGTTCTGGCGACGGAGGGGGCAAGCAAGAGGGGCCTGGTCGACGGACCGGGCCCCTCGAAGCATGCGCGGTGATCACCAGGCGGTCAGAAGAACACCCCGCACCGCAGCAGCACGTTCGCGTACGGCCGTGCCTCCCCGGTCCGCACCACCAGCCGCGCCCCCGCCGACAGCCTCTTCAGCTGCTCGTGCGGGACCAGGACCAGCCCGGGGAAGTGCCCGTCCAGCAGCCCGGCCGCCGCCGGGTTCGCCTCCCGTACCTCGCGGGCCGCCGTCGCGCCCTCCACGACCAGCTCGGCCAGCAGGCCCTCCAGGACCTCGGCGAACGACGGCACCCCCGCCCGGAAGGCCAGGTCCACGACTCGCGGACCGTCGGGTATCGGCATGCCCGCGTCGCACACCAGCACCCCGTGCCCGTGCCCCAACTCGGCCAGCGCGCCCGCGAGATGGCGATTGAGTATCCCGCCCCTCCTCACCGGCCCTCGACCTCCGCCGCCGTCGGGAACGACTCCTGCGCGCCCCGCCGGGTCACCGCCACGGCCCCCACCCGCGCCGCGTACGCCGCCGCCTCCGCGAGCGAGGAGCCGGCACCCAGCTTCCACGCCAGCGCCGCCGTGAAGGAGTCGCCCGCCCCGGTCGTGTCCACGGCGTCCACCCGCACCGCCGCCACCCGCTCCACACCCTCCGCCGACGCCACCAGCGCGCCCCGCGAACCCAGCGTCACCACCACCGACTTCGGCCCCTTGGCGAGCAGCACCCGCGCCCAGTCCTCGGGCCGGTCACCGACGGCCGAGCCGCCGTCGACGGCGCCGAGGATCACCTTCGCCTCGTGCTCGTTGACGATCAGCGGATCGCAGGCCGCCAGCACCTCGGCCGGCAACGGGCGCGGCGGTGACGGGTTCAGCACGAAGCGGCTGCCCGGCGCCAGACTCCGTACGACCTCCACGACCGTCTCCAGCGGGATCTCCAACTGCGCCGACACCACGCGGGAGGCGTGGAACAGCCCGGCGGCGGCACGCACGTCCTCCGGTGTCAGGCGGCCGTTCGCGCCCGGGGACACCACGATGCTGTTGTCGCCCGACGGGTCCACCGTGATCAGCGCGATTCCGGTCGGCGCCCCGCCCACCAGCACGCCCACGGTGTCGACCCCGGCCGCCCGCTGCGAGTCGAGCAGCAGCCGGCCGTACGCGTCGTCGCCGATCCGGGCCAGCAGCGCCGTACGGGCGCCGAGGCGGGCGGCCGCGACCGCCTGGTTGGCGCCCTTGCCGCCCGGATGGACGGCCAGGTCCGAGCCGAGGACGGTCTCGCCCGCCGCCGGGCGCCGTTCGACGCCGATCACCAGGTCGGCGTTGGCCGACCCTACGACCAGAAGGTCGTAGTCGTACATGAGAACTCCCCTACGTACGTCGTACGTGACGTGGGGCGGGCGGTCTCCCGACCGCCGCCCGCATCGCCCGCCTGCCGAACCGCTTGCCGACGGTCAGCCGGTGAAGCCGGCCACGTTCGCCTTCGTGACCACCTTCACCGGCACCTTCACCGTCTCCGCGACCTTCTTGCCCTGGAACGCCTTCAGCGCGTTGTCCACGGCGATCCTGCCCAACTGCGAGGGCTGCTGCGCCACGGACGCGTACAGCGTGCCGTTCGTGACCGCGGTCAGGCCGTCCGGGGTGCCGTCGAAGCCGACGACCTGGACGGACTTGCCGGCCTTGGAGCCGAGTGCCTTGATCGCGCCGAGCGCCATCTCGTCGTTGGCGGCGATGACGCCCTGGACGTCCGGGTGCGCCTGGAGCAGGTTCGACATCACGTCGAGGCCCTTGGTCCGGTCGAAGTCGGCCGGCTGCTGGGCCAGCACCTGGATGCCCGGGAAGGCCTTCAGGCCCTTCGCGAAGCCCTCGGCGCGCTCCCGGGCCGCCGACGTGCCCGCCTGGCCCTGGAGGATCACGATCTTCCCGGTGCCGCCGAGCTTCTCGGCGACCGTCCTGGCGGCGAGTTCACCGCCGGCCACGTTGTCGGAGGCCACGAGGGTGTCCGTGGTCGCCTTGTTGACGCCTCGGTCGACCGCGACGACCGGGATCTTCGCCTTGTCGGCGGCCCGTACGGCCGGCCCGGCCGCGTCGGAGTCCACCGGGTTGACGATGATCGCGTCGTAGCCGGAACTGGTGAAGTTCTGGAGCTGGTTGGCCTGCTGAGAGGCGTCGTTCTGCGCGTCGGTGACGGTCAGGTCGACACCCAGCTTCTTCGCCTCGGCCTTCGCGCCCGCCTGGATCTGCACGAAGAACGGGTTGTTGAGGGTGGACAGCGCCAGACCGACCTTCGGGTTCGACGTCGACGAGGAACCGCTGTGCAGGAAGGAGGTCGCGCCGACCACCGCCACGGTGACGACCGCGGCGAGCCCGTACGTCATCGCCTGCCGGCCCTTGCCGCCACCGGTCCCGGCGGCCACCGGGGTCGCCCCGGCCTTGCGGCGCACGGTGTCCAGCAGGACGGCCAGCGCGATGACGACACCGATGACGACCTGCTGCCAGAACGCCGACACGGACAGGAGGTTGAGGCCGTTGCGCAGCACCGCCAGGATCAGCGCGCCGATCAGGGTGCCGGACGCCTTGCCCGTACCTCCCGCGAGGGACGCGCCGCCGATGACGACGGCGGCGATCGCGTCCAGCTCGTAGCCGTCGGCGGCCTGCGGCTGCGCGGAGGACAGCCGGGAGGCGAGCACGATGCCCGCGGCGGCGGCGAACACGCCGGACAGCGCGTAGATCGCGAGCTTCTGCTTCTTCACCCGCAGCCCGGACAGGCGCGCGGCCTCCTCGTTGCCGCCGATGGCGTACATCGAGCGGCCGATGTAGGTGCGGCCGAGGACGAACGCGGCGATCAGACCCATGACGACCATGACCAGCACGGGCACCGGCAGCCAGCCGCCGAGCGTGTCCCCGAGGTGCGAGACGGAGTCGGGGAAGGCGATCGGGGAACCCTCGGAGATCACCAGCGACAGGCCGCGCGCCACCGACAGCATGGCGAGCGTCGCGATGAACGGCGGCAACTTGCCGTAGGCGATGAGGAAACCGTTCACCAGCCCGGCCACGATGCCGGTGGCGACGGCCAGGACGACCGCGAGGACGACCGGCACGCCGTGCGAGGTGGCGCTCCAGGCGAGGACCGTGGCCGACAGCGCCGCCACCGAGCCGACCGACAGGTCGATGCCCGCCGAGACGATCACGAAGGTCACGCCGAAGGCGAGGATGGCGGTCACGGCCGCCTGGACGCCCACGTTGAGCAGGTTGTCCGTGGTCAGGAAGTCACCCGACAGCGCCGACATGGCGATGAGGAGGACGATGAGCGCGGTGAGCGCCCCGTTGTCGAGCAGCAGGCGGCGCACCGCCGCGGCGCCGCCACCGGCGCCCGTCGTGCTCTTGAGCGTGTCAGCGGCCACGGCCGGTCTCCACTTCGGAAGTAGCAGGGGTGGTAGGGGTGGTGAGAGGTGGTCGGGGGCGACCGGGGGTGGTGGGGGTGCTCACGGCGAGTGCCATCACCGCGTCCTGAGTGGCCTCGTCCGCCGCGAGTTCGCCGGCGATCCGGCCCTGGGCCATCACCAGCACCCGGTCGCTCATGCCGAGCACCTCGGGCAGATCGCTGGAGATCATCAGGACGGCGGCCCCGGCGGCCGTCAGCTCGTTGATCAGCTGGTAGATCTCGACCTTGGCGCCGACGTCGATACCGCGCGTCGGCTCGTCGAGGATCAGCACCCTGGTGTCCGCCAGCAGCCACTTGCCGATGACGACCTTCTGCTGGTTCCCGCCGGACAGCGTCCGCACCTGCTGGCCGAGCCCGGCCATGCGCACGCCGAGCTGCGCGGCGATGCGGCCCGCGGCCTCGTGCTGCCCCCTGAGGTCGACGAGCCCGGCACGGGTGGCCGAACGCAGGGTGACCAGGCCGAGGTTCTCCTCGACGGAGGCGTCCAGCACCAGCCCCTGGCCCTTGCGGTCCTCCGGCACGAGCCCGATCCCGGCGGCCATGGCCGCGGTCACGTCGTGGCGGCGCAGCCGCTCGCCCGCCACCCGCACGGCCCCGTGGTCGTACGGGTCCGCCCCGAACACGGCCCGTACGACCTCGGTACGACCCGCGCCCACCAGCCCCGCCACTCCGACGACCTCGCCGGCCCGCACCTCGAAGCTGACGTCGTGGAAGACCCCGTCCCGCGTCAGCCCCTCGACGGACAGCAGGGCGGCGCCGGTGTCGGCGCGCTCGCGCGGGTACTGCTGCTCGATGGAACGGCCCACCATCAGCCGTACGAGCTCGTCCTCTGGCGTGGACGCCGGGACCTGCCCGACGCTCCTGCCGTCCCGGATGACCGTGACCCGGTCGCCCAGGGCCGCGATCTCCTCCAGGTGATGGGTGATGAACACGATGCCCACGCCGTCCTCGCGCAGCCTGCGCACGATCGCGAAGAGCTTCTCGACCTCCTCGGAGGTGAGCACGGCGGTCGGCTCGTCCATGATCAGCACGCGCGCGTCCAGGCTCAGCGCCTTGGCGATCTCGACCATCTGGAGGCGCGCGATGCCCAGTTCACGCACCCGCGCGCGGGGCGACACGGGGACGCCGACCCGCTCCAGCAGGACGGCGGCGTCGGCCTCCATCCGCTTGCGGTCGATCATCCCGAACCGGCGGGGCTGGCGCCCCAGGAAGATGTTCTCGGCGACCGTCAGGTCCGGTACCAGGTTGAACTCCTGGTAGATGGTCGCGATCCCGAGACGCTCGGAATCCTGCGCCCCGTGGATGCGCACCTCCTCGCCGCCGGCCAGGATCCGCCCGGCGTCGGGCGTGTAGGCGCCGGAGAGCATCTTGATGAGGGTGCTCTTGCCCGCGCCGTTCTCACCGAGCAGCACATGCACCTCGCCCCGCCGCAGATCGAAGTCGACGCTGTCGAGCGCGACCACTCCGGGGAAGGTCTTGCGTATGCCTTCGATGCGCAGCAACTCGTCCGCGTTGCTCACGACTGGCTCCTGTTCCTTGCTGAGTTCTCACCGTCGTGGCCGTCCTCACCGCACGAGCGGCGCACGACGAGACGGGCGGGGAGGGTGACGGACCGCGGGGCCCGCCCCTCGATCCGGTCGACCAGCGCGCGTACGGCCGCGCGCCCCAGCTCGCCCGTCGGCTGGGCGATGGCGGTGATCGGGGGATCGGTGTGCACGAACCACGGGATGTCGTCGAACGCGGCGAGCGCGATGTCGTCGGGCACGCGCAGCCCACGCGCGCGAACGGCGTCCAGCGCGCCGAGCGCCATCAGGTTGTCGGCGGCGAACACGACCTCGGGCGGCTCGGGCAGGTCGAGGAAGCCCTCGGTGACCCGCCGTCCGCTCTCGGCCTGGAAGTCGCCCTGCCCGATGTAGACGTCCGGGAGATCGATGCCGCAGGCGCCGAGGGCCTCCCGGAAGGCCTCGACGCGCTCACTGCCGGTGGTGGTGGCGGCCGGGCCCGCGATGATCGCGAGCCGGCGGTGCCCCAGCCGGTGCAGATGCGCCACCAGGTCCTGTACGGCGGCCCGTCCGTCCGCCCGGACGACCGGCACGTCCACGCCCGGGATCCACCGGTCGACGAACACCATCGGGGTCCCCGCGCGCGCGGCGTCCAGCATCAGCGGCGATCCGCCGTCGGTGGGCGAGACGAGCAGACCGTCGATACGGCGGTCCAGCAGGGTCCGTACGTGGTGGTCCTGGAGGTCGGGCCGCTCGTCGGCGTTGCCGATGATGACGCTGTAGCCGAGCGCGCGGGCCTCCTCCTCCACGGAGCGGGCCAGCTCGGTGAAGTAGGGGTTCATCACGTCGCTGATGACCAGGCCCAGGGTGCGGGTCTGGTCGGTGCGCAGCGACCGGGCGACGGCGTTCGGGCGGTAGCCCAGCGCCTCGACGGCGGCCAGCACACGCGCGCGTGCGTCCGCGCTGACCGACGGATGGTCGTTGAGGACCCGCGACACCGTGGCGACGGAAACGCCCGCCTCGGCAGCGACGTCCTTGATGCTCGCCATCGCCGCTCCACCTCCTCGTGGAATCGATTACAACGCCGTACGGGAAGGATTGGAATCGATTACACGGAGGTAAATCAAGACCCTGGCAAGCCCGAGACCGAAACGTGACGGAACGCGCCCGTCCGCGCTCCGGTCGCAGGCCGGGCCCAGGAGGCACAGCCTGGAAGGACGCAAAGGTCGTCTGCGAGGCCCGTCGCTCAGGCGGACCGGAGACGGAGCAGTCATGACGTCGAGGACCAGGAACGACGTCCCCGTCGTGCTCGAGGGCGACGGGGTCGAACTGCGCATCGAGCCGATCGGAGGCGGCCTGTCCGTCGGCTACGTCACCCTCCCGAAGGGCACCGACATGGGCCCCGCGCTCAAGGGCCTGCCCGACGACGCCTGCCAGTGCCCGCACTGGGGCTACATGCTCAAGGGCCGGCTGCGGATGCTCACGGCCGAGGGCGAGCGGTTCTACGAGGCGGGACAGGCCTACTACTGGGCGCCCGGCCACGTACCGACGGCCCTGGAGGACTGCGAACTCGTCGAGTTCTCCCCGACCGAGGACTTCCGGACGGTGATCGACCATGTGACCGCCCAGGCCGGATGAGCTTCGGCCGCGCACCGGATGAGGTGTCGGACCCACTGTCGGTGCCGAGCGGTACCGTCGGATCATGGAGCGACCGACGGCCAGCGGGGACCGGCAACTTGCCGTACTGGAAGGCGTACTGGAGCGCATCACGTACGCGAACGAGGAAACCGGCTACACGGTCGCCCGCGTCGACACCGGCCGCGGCGCCGGTGACCTGCTGACGGTCGTCGGCGCGCTGCTCGGCGCCCAGGCCGGCGAGTCCCTGCGCATGGAGGGCCGCTGGGGCTCCCACCCGCAGTACGGCAAGCAGTTCACCGTCGAGAACTACACGACACTCCTCCCCGCCACCATCCAGGGCATCCGCCGCTACCTCGGATCAGGGCTGGTCAAGGGCATCGGCCCGGTCTTCGCCGACCGCATCACCCAGCACTTCGGCATGGACACCCTGAAGATCATCGAGGAGGAGCCGAAGCGCCTCGTCGAGGTGCCCGGCCTCGGCCCGAAGCGCACCAGGAAGATCGCCGAGGCCTGGGAGGAACAGAAGGCGATCAAGGAGGTCATGCTCTTCCTCCAGAGCGTCGAGGTGTCGACGTCGATCGCGGTCCGCATCTACAAGAAGTACGGCGACGCCTCGATCGCGGTCGTGAAGAACCAGCCGTACCGCCTGGCGTCCGACGTCTGGGGCATCGGCTTCCTCACCGCCGACAAGATCGCCCAGTCCGTCGGCATCCCGCACGACAGCCCGGAGCGCGTCAAGGCGGGCCTCCAGTACGCGCTGTCCCAGTCCAGCGACCAGGGCCACTGCTACCTCCCAGAGGAGCGCCTGATCGCCGACGCGGTCAAGCTGCTGCAGGTCGACACCGGCCTCGTCATCGAGTGCCTCGCCGAACTCGCCGCGCCCCCCGAGGAGGGCGAGGACCCCGGCGTCGTACGGGAGAAGGTGCCGGGCCCCGACGGCGGCGCGGAACCGGTCACGGCCGTCTATCTGGTCCCCTTCCACCGGGCCGAACTCTCCCTCTCCGCCCAGCTGTTGCGCCTCCTGCGCACGGGCGAGGACCGCATGCCGGCCTTCCGTGACGTGGCGTGGGACAAGGCGCTGGCCTGGCTGCGGACCCGTACCGGGGCCGACCTCGCCCCCGAGCAGGAGGCCGCCGTCAAGCTGGCGTTGACCGAGAAGGTCGCCGTGCTGACCGGCGGCCCCGGTTGCGGCAAGTCCTTCACGGTCCGTTCGATCGTGGAACTGGCCCGCGCCAGGAAGGCCAAGGTGGTACTCGCCGCCCCCACCGGCCGCGCCGCCAAGCGCCTCGCCGAACTGACCGGCGCGGAGGCCTCCACCGTGCACCGGCTCCTCGAACTGAAGCCCGGCGGCGACGCGGCGTACGACCGCGACCGCCCGCTGGACGCCGATCTGGTGGTCGTCGACGAGGCCTCGATGCTGGACCTGCTGCTCGCCAACAAACTCGTGAAGGCGATCCCGCCGGGCGCCCACCTCCTCTTCGTCGGCGACGTGGACCAGCTCCCCAGCGTCGGCGCCGGGGAGGTGCTGCGCGACATGCTCGCCGAGGGCGGCCCGATCCCCGCCGTGCGCCTGCTGCGCGTGTTCCGCCAGGCCCAGCAGTCCGGCGTGGTGACCAACGCGCACCGGATCAACGCCGGGCAGCATCCGCTCACCGACGGCATGAAGGACTTCTTCCTGTTCGTCGCGGACGACACGGAGGAGGCGGGCCGGCTCACGGTGGATGTGGCGGCCCGCCGCATTCCGGCCAAGTTCGGCCTCGACCCGCGCCGGGACGTGCAGGTGCTCGCGCCCATGCACCGCGGTCCGGCCGGCGCCGGCGCACTCAACGGCCTGCTCCAGCAGGCCATCACCCCGGGCCGCCCCGACGTACCCGAGAAGCGGTTCGGCGGCCGGGTCTTCCGCGTCGGCGACAAGGTCACCCAGATCCGCAACAACTACGACAAGGGGGAGAACGGCGTCTTCAACGGCACGGTGGGCGTGGTCACCTCGCTCGATCCGGTCGACCAGCGCCTCACGGTGCTGACCGACGAGGACGAGGAGGTGCCCTACGAGTTCGATGAGCTGGACGAACTGGCCCACGCGTACGCGGTGACGATCCACCGTTCACAGGGGAGTGAATATCCCGCGGTGGTGATCCCCGTCACCACCGGAGCATGGATGATGCTCCAGCGGAACCTCTTGTATACGGCCGTCACCCGGGCCAAGAGGCTGGTCGTCCTCGTCGGCTCCCGCAAGGCCATCGGCCAGGCGGTGCGCACCGTGTCGGCGGGCCGCCGTTGCACGGCTCTGGACCACCGGCTCTCCGGACAGTACAGAAAATGATCGATCAAATGAGTCACGAAGGTCACAGAGCACTTCCGCAACCGTGACGGAGGCGGCAGGATGAGCAAGTTGGCGGCACTGAGTGCCGTGGATACGCCCAATGGCCGACCCCGAGTGCACTCTCCTGCGCCAAATGGGGGATGGTAGAGACAGTCAGGGCAACCTCGAAGAAGAGGCACAACGTCGGTGAGGGATGACGTGAGCGACAACTCTGTAGTACTGCGGTACGGCGACGGCGAGTACACCTACCCGGTGATCGACAGCACCGTCGGCGACAAGGGCTTCGACATCGGGAAGCTCCGCGCCCAGACCGGTCTTGTGACCCTGGACAGCGGCTACGGCAACACCGCCGCCTATAAATCCGCCATCACCTACCTCGACGGCGAACAGGGCATCCTCCGGTACCGCGGCTACCCGATCGAGCAGTTGGCCGAGCGGTCGACCTTCCTCGAGGTCGGCTACCTGCTGATCAACGGCGAGCTGCCCACCGTCGACGAGCTGAGCGCGTTCAAGAACGACATCACGCAGCACACCCTGCTGCACGAGGACGTCAAGAACTTCTACCGGGGCTTCCCGCGCGACGCACACCCGATGGCGATGCTGTCGTCGGTCGTCTCGGCGCTGTCGACGTTCTACCAGGACAGCCACAACCCGTTCGACGAGAAGCAGCGCAACCTCTCGACGATCCGGCTGCTCGCCAAGCTCCCCACGATCGCGGCATACGCGTACAAGAAGTCGATCGGTCACCCGTTCGTCTACCCGCGCAACGACCTCGGCTACGTCGAGAACTTCCTCCGCATGACCTTCTCGGTCCCCGCGCAGGAGTACGACCCGGACCCGGTCGTCGTCTCCGCCCTCGACAAGCTGCTGATCCTGCACGCGGACCACGAGCAGAACTGTTCGACGTCCACGGTCCGCCTGGTCGGCTCCTCGCAGGCCAACATGTTCGCGTCGATCTCGGCCGGCATCAACGCCCTGTGGGGCCCGCTGCACGGCGGCGCCAACCAGTCCGTCCTGGAGATGCTCGAGGGCATCCAGGCCAACGGCGGCGATGTCGACTCCTTCATCCGCAAGGTGAAGAACAAGGAGGACGGCGTCCGCCTGATGGGCTTCGGCCACCGGGTGTACAAGTCCTTCGACCCGCGCGCGAAGATCATCAAGGCGGCCGCGCACGACGTCCTCTCGGCCCTCGGCAAGTCCGACGAGCTGCTGGACATCGCGCTGAAGCTGGAGGAGCACGCGCTCTCCGACGACTACTTCGTCTCGCGCAACCTCTACCCGAACGTCGACTTCTACACCGGCCTGATCTACCGGGCCATGGGCTTCCCGACCGAGATGTTCACGGTCCTGTTCGCCCTCGGCCGCCTGCCGGGCTGGATCGCCCAGTGGCACGAGATGATCAAGGAGCCGGGCTCCCGCATCGGCCGCCCGCGCCAGATCTACACGGGCGTCGTGGAGCGCGACTTCGTGCCGGTGGAGCAGCGCTGACTTCTGCCGGCGGGGCGCTTTCCCACCGGGCGCCCGCTGGGTCGGGCCGTTGAGGGGCGTGAAGGAGGGGCTGTCCGCAAGGGCAGCCCCGTGGTCGCCTCGTAGCGCGGTCGCCACTGCCGGGGTCACTTCGCACCGCGGTTGCCTCGTGCCGCGGTCACTCGTGCCGTGGTCACTCGCACCGCGGTCACCTCGTACTCGCGTGAGCGAGGCGGGAAGCGTCGGTTGGGCATGAAGAAGGCGCCCTGGTGCGTCGGTCCCCCCACGGGCCGACGACCAGGGCGCCTTCCCATGTCCCGGTGCGGATTCCCCCCACGGGATCCGGCCGGGCGTCTGGAGGACACAGCGCCTGAATTCGCTGATGCCATATGTGATTGTTCGTTCCGCGGCGGGAGTTGAGCAGAACGAGCAGAACTCGCCGTACCCCCGCCATGTGTGCGATCTGCCGGGACAGTGCACGCTGGGAGGGCCGCTCAAAGCTTCCCGGTGTGACTGCCCCGGCAACGCATCTCTGGAGAAGTCCCCCAAGACATCTCCAGATGTCAGTCGGCGCCCCCCAAGACGCTTCCTGACATCGTCAACTTAGACCGTCGGACCCCTTCGATGGTTACGTTCACGTCACTGTGATCTGTGTCTCTTGCATATGTCCCGTTACCTACGCAAGAGCCCGGATACAGCGATCGGGGCCCAAGCGTAAGGATGATGCGCGAGCCTTGTGAAGAGCTTATGTGAGGCGCGCGCCGGACTCCAGGGGGGCTGTTGTCTCGACTTGGCCCTAACCGCCGGTAACTTCCGGGTACTTCGCCCACGTCGGCGGAACGGTCAGCGAAATGTCCGCAGCCGCAAGCTGTTCGTCACCACGAAGACGGACGAGAAGGCCATCGCCGCTCCGGCCAGCATCGGGTTGAGCAGTCCGCCCGCGGCCAGCGGCAGCGCGGCCACGTTGTAGCCGAAGGCCCACACCAGGTTGCCCTTGATCGTGGCCAGGGTCCGCCGGGAGAGCCGGATCGCGTCCGCCGCGACCCGCAGATCCCCGCGGACCAGCGTCAGATCGCCGGCCTCGATCGCCGCGTCCGTGCCCGTGCCCATCGCCAGGCCCAGGTCGGCGGTGGCCAGCGCGGCGGCGTCGTTGACCCCGTCACCGACCATGGCGACGACCCGTCCCTCGGCCTGGAGCCGCTTCACGACGGCGACCTTGTCCTCGGGCAGCACCTCGGCGACCACCTCGTCGATGCCGACCTCCGCCGCCACCGCCTCGGCCACCGTCCGGTTGTCCCCGGTCAGCAGCACCGGTGCGAGCCCGAGCGCACGCAGCTCCCGTACGGCCTCGGCGCTGGTCTCCCTGACCGCGTCGGCGACGGCGAGCACCCCGCGTACCGCCCCGTCCCACCCGACGACGACCGCGGTACGACCGCGGCGCTCGGCCTCGTCCCTGGCGCGCGCCAGATCGGGCGGGAGGTCGTCGAAGAGCCGGCCCACGGCCACCTCGTGACTCTCCACGCGCCCGCGTACCCCCCGCCCCGGCACGTTCTCGAAGTGCTCGGCCGGCGGCAGTCGTCCGGCGCGCTCCTCGGCGCCCGCGGCGACCGCTCGGGCGACCGGGTGCTCGGAGGCGTGCTCCAGGGCGCCCGCGAGCCGCAGCAACTCCCGCTCGTCGGTGCCCTCGGCGGCGTACACCTCCTGGAGGGTCATCCGGCCGGTGGTGACGGTGCCGGTCTTGTCGAGGACGACGGTGTCGACCCGGCGGGTGTTCTCCAGGACCTCCGGGCCCTTGATGAGGATGCCGAGCTGGGCTCCGCGGCCGGTGCCGACCATGAGCGCGGTCGGTGTCGCGAGGCCCAGGGCGCACGGGCAGGCGATGATCAGGACCGCGACGGCCGCCGTGAACGCGGCGACCGTGTCGCCGGTCAGGCCGAGCCAGGCGCCGAAGGTGGCGGCGGCGATCAGCAGGACGACGGGGACGAAGACCGCGGCGACCCGGTCGGCCAGCCGCTGCACCTCCGCCTTGCCGCTCTGCGCGTCCTCGACGAGCCGGGCCATGCGGGCGAGCCGGGTGTCCGCGCCGATCCGGGTCGCCTCGACGACGAGCCGGCCGCCGGCGTTCACGGTCGCGCCGGTGACGGCGTCGCCGGGGCCGACGTCCAACGGCACCGACTCGCCGGTCAGCATGGAGACGTCGACGGCGGAGGCTCCCTCGACGACGGTGCCGTCGGTGGCGATCTTCTCGCCGGGCCGGACGACGAACCGGTCCCCGACCGCCAGCCGGTCCACGGGGATCCGGTTCTCCCGCCCCTCCCGCAGGACGGTCACGTCCTTGGTGCCCAGTTCCATGAGCGCCCTGAGCGCGGCTCCCGCACGCCGCTTGGAGCGGGCCTCCAGATAGCGGCCGAGGAGGATGAACGCGGTGACACCCGCGGCGACCTCGAGATAGATCGTGGAGGCGCCGTCGGCGCGCGAGACGGTCAGCTCGAAGGGGTGCCGCATGCCGGGCATGCCCGCGTCGCCGAGGAACAGCGCCCACAGCGACCAGCCGAACGCGGCCAGGGTGCCGACGGAGACCAGCGTGTCCATGGTGGCGGCGCCGTGCCGCAGGTTCGTCCAGGCCGCCCGGTGGAAGGGCAGTCCGCCCCAGACGACGACGGGCGCGGCGAGGGTCAGCGACAGCCACTGCCAGTTGTCGAACTGGAGGGCCGGGATCATCGCCGGCAGGACGACGGGCGCGGCGAGCACGGCGCAGACGAGGAGGCGGTGGCGCAGCGCCGACAGTTCGGGGTGGGCGGACGGCTCGGCCGGTACGGCCTCGGCGGTCGGGGCCGGGGGCGCGGGCTCCTCGGCGGTGTAGCCGGTCCTCACGACGGTCGCGATCAGGTCGGCGACCTCCACCTCGGCGGGGTGGCTGATCCGTGCCTTCTCGGTCGCGTAGTTGACCGTCGCGGTGACGCCGTCCATGCGGTTGAGCTTCTTCTCCACGCGGGCCGCGCAGGAGGCGCAGGTCATTCCGCCGATGAGCAGCTCGACCTCGGAGGTTGCGGAGGCTTCGGAGGGCTTGGCGGCGGCGGTCGGGGCCGGGGTGGTGGTGCTGGACATGTCCGTGACTCCAGGGAGCGGAACGGGCCGTGCCCGACCAGTGTCCACCGGTCGGCCACGGCCCGAAGCCGGGAGGGTGCGGCTCAGGCGCGGCCGACCAGCTCGAAACCGGCCTCGTCGACCGCGGCGCGCACGGCCTCGTCGTCCAGCGCCGCGGCGGAGACGACGGTCACCTCGCCGGTGGAGGCGACGGCCTTCACCGAGGTGACGCCGGAGATCCCGGAGATCTCGCCGGAGACGGCGCCCTCGCAGTGGCCGCAGCTCATGCCGCTCACCTGGTAGACGGCGGTGACGGTTCCGGCAGTGTCCGTGTGGGCGGTCATCTCGTTACTCCTCGTCGAGGCAGGTGGGCTGCGGGGCCGGCCCGAGGGTTCGGCCCGAGGGGTGGCCCGAGGGCTTGGCCGGCGGGGGCCGGCCGGCAGGCCTCGGCCGGTCGGGACCGGCCGAAGCCCCACGAGGGGCCTCCACCGCACCCACAGTATACCCCTAGGGGGTACGTGGCGAAGACGCCTCTTCGCGGCCGGGTCGCTCACCGACCAGCGGTTCCAGATAGCGCACGAGGACGTTCTTCAGCTCTTGGACGTAGGCCTCCCGCTCGGCGCCCTCGTGGCCGAGGGTCAGCTCCAGGCCCGCCTTGTACAGGCCCAGGCACATCCGGGAGGTGCGGGCGAGGTCGGCCGGGGAGGTGTCGGGCAGCAGTGAGGAGAGCAGGGCCTCGACCCGGGCGAGCAGTGTGGTGTGCAGCGCGTCGTGCTCCTCGGCGATACGGCCGGGGACGTCGGGGCCGTGCATCAGGGCGAAGAACACGGGGTGCTCGCAGTTGAAGGCGATGAAGCGGTCGACGGCGGAGCCGACGGCCTCCTCCAGCGGGGTGGCGGGGTCGACCGGGGCGAGCGCCTCGCCGTAGGCGTCGCGCATCTGGTGCATGAGCCGGTCGCCCAGCTCGATCGCGATCGCTTCCTTGTTCGGGAAGAACTGGTAGAGCGTGCCCGGCGAGACGCCGGCCTCGCGGGCGATGGCGTTGGTGCTCGCGGCCGTGTAGCCGGTGGTGCAGAAGACCGAGGCGGCGGCTTCGAGGAGTTGGGCGATCCGGCGCTCGCCGCGGGCCTGGCGGCGGCGCGGCTGTTCCTTCGCCTGGTTCTCGGCGGTGTCGGGCACGAGTTATCCCCAGCTCTCCGAACGCGATTGACAAAAGCGAGAGGTCGCTCGCATTCTGGTCCCAGTGAAACGCGAGCGAGGTCTCGTGTTTGCCATTCTATGGCAGTGGTGACCCATGGTGCCTGCTCATGCCGGCACAGGTCACGTCGAATCATGGTGAAGGGGACACCGCACGATGACCGAAGTCGACAGCCCGCCGCGCGTCGGAGGCTGGACCCGATTCGTGACCGCCCGGCCCAGGCTGTCACTGCTCGCCGCCCTGGTGCTGACCGTGCTCGCGGTGCTGGCCGGCAGTGGGGCCGCCGACAAGCTGGGCAGCGGTGGCTGGGAGGACCCGGACGCCGAGTCCAGCTACGCGACCAAGGTCCTGGAGCGCGAGTTCCCCGACTCCCAGCCCAACCTGCTGCTGCTCGTCGACTCGGGCCGCATCTCCGTCGACGACCCGGCCGTGGCCGCCGAGGCCACCCGCCTCGCCGAGCGGCTGTCCGGCGAGAAGGGCGTCGTGGGCGTCGGCTCCTACTGGGGGACCCGGGCACCCGCCCTGCGCGCGGAGGACGGCCACGAGGCGGTGATCGCCGCCCGGATCACGGGCGACGAGAAGACCATGGGTGAGACCCTCGACCGCATCGCCCCCTCCTACCGCGGCACCCAGGGCCCGCTGGAGGTCAAGGTCGGCGGCATCGTCGCCGTGCGGCACGAGATGCAGACGATCATCCAGGAGGACCTCACCCGGGCCGAGATCATCGCCCTGCCGGTCACCCTGGTGCTGCTGGTGATGGTCTTCGGCAGCGCGGTCGCCGCCCTGCTGCCGCTCGGCGTCGGCATCGTCGCCATCCTGGGCACCAACGCCGTCCTCGGCGCCCTCACGGAGTTCACCGACGTCTCCGTGTTCGCGATGAACCTCACCACCGCCCTGGGCCTCGGCCTCGCCATCGACTACGCCCTGTTCATCGTCCGCCGCTTCCGCGAGGAACTGTCCGGCGGCGCCGACCCGGCCACCGCCATCGGCGCCACCCTGCGTACGGCCGGCCGCACCGTGCTGTTCTCCGCGCTCACGGTCGCGGTCTCCCTGGCCGCGATGCTCGTCTTCCCCCAGTACTTCCTGCGCTCCTTCGCCTACGCCGGCATAGCGGTCGTCCTGCTGGCCGCGGCTGCCGCGCTGGTCCTGCTCCCGGCTGCCCTGGTCCTCCTCGGCCACCGGGTCGACTCCCTCGACCTGCGCCGCCTGTTCCGGCGCGGCCGGACGAAGGGCGCCGCCCCCGGCACGGGGGACGGCACGGAGGACGGCAAGGCATGGGGACGCGCGGCGACCCTCGTCATGCGCCGCGCCCCCTTCTTCGCCCTGGGGACGACGGCCGTCCTCGTCCTGCTCGGACTGCCCTTCCTGGGCGTGAGGTTCGGCACCGCGGACGACCGCCAGCTGCCTTCCTCGGCCGAGTCCCACGTGGTGCAGCAGCACATCAGGGACGGCTTCCCCGGCACCCCCGGCGGCGGCCTGGAGATCCTCGCCGAGGGCAGGGCCACCCAGGCCGAGTACGCCGCCTACAAGGAGCGCGTCGCCGCCCTCCCGGACGTCGCGCGAGTGGACGGCCCGCTGGTGAACGGCGACTCGGCGTACTTCACGGTGCAGCCCGAGGGCGAGGCCGTCGACGACGCGGGCCAGCGCCTGGTGGGACACCTGCGTGCCACCGAGGCCCCCTTCGACACCAAGGTGACCGGCGCCGCCGCCGTCCTGGTCGACTCCAAGGACGCGATAGGCGACCAACTGCCCCTGGCGGCGGCCTTCATCACCGTGGTCACCCTGCTGTTGGTGTTCCTCCTGACCGGCAGTGTGCTGATACCGATCCAGGCCGTCCTGCTCAACGCGCTCAGTCTGACCGCGATGTTCGGCGCCGTGGTGTGGGTCTTCCAGGACGGCCACCTCTCCGGCCTGCTCGGCTTCACCAGCCCCGGCTCCATCGAGACGACCCTGCCGGTCCTGATGTTCTGCGTGGCCTTCGGCCTCTCCATGGACTACGGCGTGTTCCTGCTCTCCCGCATCAAGGAGGAGTACGACCACACCGGCGACCACGAACGGGCGGTCCGCCTGGGTCTCCAGCGCACGGGCGGTCTGATCACGGCGGCGGCGGTCATCCTGGCCGTGGTGATGGTCGCGATCGGCACCTCACGTGTCACCAACACCAAGATGCTCGGACTCGGCATCGCCCTCGCGGTGCTGATGGACGCGATGGTCGTCCGCAGCCTGCTGGTGCCGGCCGTCATGCGCCTCACCGGCAAGGCCACCTGGTGGGCCCCGGGCCCCCTGCGCCGCTTCCACCGACGCTTCGGCCTGAGCGAGGGTGGACCGGCTCCGGCCCCGGCCACCCGGCCGGACCCCGAGCGGGACACAGTGGGGGCGCGCGGTTAGGGGGCGGCCCCGGGACAGGGCTCTACCATTCGCGGTGATCGCCCCGGCCGGGGGCGGTCGGTGAGGGCGGGGACGGGGAGAAGGAGTCGCGCATGCGGGCTGTGGTGTTCGAGCGGTACGGGGAGCCGGCCGAGGTCCGGGAGGTGCCCGGACCGCGGCCCGCGGAGCACGGCGTGGTGGTCCGTGTCGAGGCCACCGGCCTGTGCCGCAGCGACTGGCACGGCTGGATGGGCCACGACCCGGACATCACCCTGCCGCACGTCCCGGGCCATGAACTCGCCGGAGTCGTCGAGGAGGTGGGCGCCCGGGTCGCCCGGTGGAGCCCCGGCGACCGGGTGACCGTGCCCTTCGTGTGCGGCTGCGGCAGCTGCCCGTCCTGCGTGGCGGGCGACCACCAGGTCTGCGAGCGCCAGACCCAGCCCGGCTTCACGCACTGGGGTTCCTTCGCCCAGTACGTGGCGCTGGACCACGCGGACGTGAACCTGGTCGCGATCCCCGGCGACCTGTCCTACGCCACCGCCGCAGCCCTCGGCTGCCGGTTCGCCACCGCGTTCCGGGCGGTCGTGCAGCAGGGCCGGGTCGCGGCGGGGGAGTGGGTGGCCGTGCACGGCTGCGGCGGGGTGGGCCTGTCCGCGGTGATGATCGCGGCCGCCTCGGGTGCTCGGGTGATCGCCGTGGACGTCTCCCCGAAGGCCCTGGACCTGGCACGGGCGTTCGGCGCCGCCGTGTGTGTGGACGCGCGGGACACCCCGGACACCGCGGCGGCGGTGCGGGAGCTGACCGGCGGCGGGGCGCACCTCTCCCTCGACGCCCTCGGCTCGCCCACCACCTGCGCTGCCTCGGTCAACGGCCTGCGTCGTCGCGGCCGGCACCTCCAGGTCGGCCTGCTGCCCTCCCCGGACGGCACGACACCCGTGCCCCTGGCCCGCGCCATCGCCCTGGAGCTGGAACTGCTCGGCAGCCACGGCATGGCGGCGCATACCTACCCCCCGATGCTGGAGCTGGTCCGCGCGGGAGTGCTCGGCCCGACCTGCTCGTCACCTCGACGATCACGCTGGACGCCGTACCGGACGCGCTCGCGGCGATGGGGTCGGCGCCCGGTGCCGGGGCCGTCGTCATCGAGCCGTGGCGGTGAGGGCGGCCCACTCCCGGTCCAGCAGCGCCATCAGCACCTCGTCCACCCAGCCCCCCTCCCGCGGCGCGGCCTCCCGGCGCACGCCCTCCACCACGAAGCCGACCTTCTCGTAGACGCGCCGGGCCCGGGGATTGTCGCCGTACAGCTCCAACTGGATCCGGTGCAGGCCCAGTTGTTCGAAACCGTGGCCGACGATCAGCCGGGTCGCCTCGGTGCCCAGGCCACGGCCGCGGCCCCGAGGTCCGATCAGGGTGCGGAAGGTGCAGGTGCGGGTGTACGGGTCGTACTCGTGCAGGACGACCTCGCCGACGAGTTCGCCGGTGGCCCGGTCGGTGACGGCGAGGTCGAGGCGGTCGGGCTGCGCGGAGCGCGTGGCGTACCAGGACCGCAGCCGGTCCACAGTGAGTTCGCCGTCCGGCGGGAAGGTGAAGCGGACCACCTCGGGGTCCCCGATGATCTCCCACATGACCTCGGCGTCCGCCTCGGTGAAGGGCCGCAGCACCGTCGTCTCCCCGGTGAGACGGGGTTTGACGGAGAAGCCGGAGACCGAGGAGACCGAGGGGGCAGGGGGGACGGAGGAGGCAGGGGGGACGGAGGAGTCGTGGGCGTCGCACAGGTCCATGGACAGCACTGTGCCCCACCCGGAGGCGGGGCACAGAAGGGTTTTTCCGGTGGGCGGTCAGTCCGCCCGGCGGCTCCGGTTGCCGGGCCGGGAGGCGACCCAGGCACGGACGGTGTCGGCGTACCAGTAGGGCTTTCCGCCCTCCACGTGATCGGGCGGGGGGAGCAGTCCGTGCTTGCGGTAGGACCGTACGGTGTCCGTCTGCACCCGGATGTGTGCCGCGATCTCCTTGTAGGACCAGAGCCCTCGGTCGGTCATGAGTCGCACCTCCCTGCGCGTGCGGGGGCGGCGGCCGGGAGGCCGCCGGGGGGAGCCCGGCGCTGCGCTGGTGATCACCAGGCCTGTGCCCGCTCAACGACGCGCGGTGACAGAGGGAGAGCGGCTGTTGACAGCGTGCGACACGTCAGCCGCGTACCTGCGACATCGGTGACGCAACGTCAACTTTTGTGACGCCGGTGACACAAACGCCCCAAAGGGGCGCCCGTGTCAGCGGGTCACGCCCCGCAGGACCGCAGGAACGCCCGAGTCCGCTGGGCGATGGGCAACGGCGTGTCGGGGGCACACGGGTACATGTCCTGCTCCACGATCGCGAACAGATCGACGTCCAGCTTCTGCGCGGCCTCCAGCACGGGCCCCAGCGCCGGCACCCCCGAGGGCGGCTCGCACATCACCCCGCGGGCGACTGCCGGCCCGAAGGGGACCTCCTGGGCCCGCACCTCCGCGAGGATCTCCGGGTCGACCTGCTTGAGGTGGAGGTACCCGATCCGCTCCCCGTACGTCTCGATCAGCTTGACGCTGTCGCCGCCGCAATACGCGTAGTGCCCGGTGTCGAGGCACAGGGACACGAGGTCGGAGTCGGTGCCGTCGAGGAACCGGACGACGTTCTCCTCGCTGTCGATGTGGGTGTCGGCGTGCGGGTGGACGACGATCTCCAGCCCGTACCGCTCCCGCACCTGCTTGCCGAGCCGCTCGGTCAGGGAGGTCAGGCTGCGCCACTGCTCGGGCGTGAGCGTGTCCGGCTCCAGCACCTCGCCGGTCTTGTCGTCCCGCCAGAAGGACGGGATGACCACGAGGTGCCGTGCTCCCATGGCCTGCGCGAGCGCCGCGTTGTCCGCGACGTGCGCCCAGGTCTTCTCCCACACGGCCTCGCCGTGATGCAGCCCCGTGAACACCGTGCCGGCCGACACCTTCAGGCCGCGCCTGGCGGTCTCCTCGGTGAGGACGGCGGGATCGGTCGGCAGGTACCCGTAGGGGCCGAGTTCGATCCACTCGTAGCCGGAGAGCGCGACCTCGTCGAGGAAACGCTGCCAGGGCACCTGCTGCGGGTCGTCCGGGAACCAGACGCCCCAGCTGTCGGGGGCCGAACCGACCCGGATGCGGGAAAGTGAGGGCTGAGGTGACAACGACGTCATGGCCGTCAGCGTGCTGGCTGGCCGCAGGGGTGTCAAGGGCTGGTCCGAATGTCTGGACAAAACATTGACAGGGTCCGCCGTACCGGGCTAGAAAGCCGTGGAGAGCCGATACGAAGGGAACTCGATGGCCTACGACCTGATCACCATGGGGCGGATCGGAGTGGACCTCTACCCGTTGCAGACGGGCGTGCCGCTGCCACAGGTCACGTCCTTCGGGAAGTTCCTCGGCGGATCGGCGACCAACGTCGCGGTCGCCGCCGCCCGCCTCGGCCGGGACACGGCGGTGATCACCCGCACCGGCGACGACCCCTTCGGCACCTACCTCCACGAGGCCCTGCGCGAGTTCGGCGTCGACGACCGCTGGGTGACCCCGGTCCCCGGCCTGCCGACCCCCGTCACCTTCTGCGAGGTCTTCCCGCCGGACGACTTCCCGCTCTACTTCTACCGCCGGCCCAAGGCACCCGACCTGGAGATCGACGCCCACGAACTCGATCTCGACGCCATCCGCGAGGCCCGCGTCTTCTGGGTCACCGGCACCGGCTTGAGCGAGGAGCCCAGCCGCACGGCGACGCTGGCGGCCCTCGCCCACCGTGCCGGGGCCGGCACCACGGTGTTCGACCTCGACTGGCGGCCCATGTTCTGGTCCGACCCGGACGCGGCCCGCCCCTTCTACGCCGAGGCCCTGAAACACACCACCGTCGCCGTCGGCAACCTGGACGAGGTGGAGGTCGCCACCGGGGTGCGCGACCCGCACGACGCCGCCCGCGCCCTCCTCGACGCCGGAGTCGAACTCGCCGTCGTCAAACAGGGCCCCAAGGGTGTGCTGGCCGTCAACAGCGCGGGTGACTCCGCCGAGGTCCCCCCGCTCCCCGTGAACGTCCTCAACGGCCTCGGGGCCGGCGACGCCTTCGGCGGCTCCCTCTGCCACGGCCTGCTCGCGGGCTGGGACCTGGAGAAGACCATGCGCCACGCCAACGCCGCCGGCGCCATCGTCGCCTCCCGCCTGGAGTGCTCCTCGGCCATGCCGACGCCCTCCGAGATCGAGGAAGCGCTCGCCGCCGGAGCGGTGCTGTGAGGGCGGACCGCGTGGGAGGAACCCCGCGCCAGGACACCGGCGCCGCCGGCGCGCCCGCGGGCGGTGCCGCCCTCACCACCGTCGACGTCTCCGCACTCGTCCGCCTCCGCACCCACCATCCGGAGGCCATCGCCGAGGCCGCCGCCCGCCGCACCCGTCGCCCGCTGCTCGACGAGACCGGCCGGCTGATGATCGTCGCCGCCGACCACCCGGCCCGCGGTGCCCTCGGTGTCGGCGACCGCAAGCTGGCCATGGCCAACCGCGCCGACCTGCTGGAACGCCTCTGCCTGGCGCTGAGCAGACCGGGTGTGGACGGCGTCCTGGCCACCGCGGACATCCTCGACGACCTCCTGCTCCTCGGCGCCCTCGACGGCAAGGTCGTCATGGGCTCGATGAACCGCGGCGGCCTCCAGGGCGCCCGCTTCGAACTCGACGACCGCTTCACCGGCCACCGCGCCGAGGACATCGAGCGTCTCGGTTTCGACGCGGGCAAGCTGCTCCTGCGGATCGACTACGACGACCCGGGCTCGCTCACCACCCTGGAGTCCACCGCCCGCGCGATCGACGACATGGCGGCCCGCGGACTGCCCCTCTTCGTCGAACCGTTCATCAGCCGCCGCACCCCGGAGGGAAGGCTGGGCAACGACCTCTCCGCCGAGGCCGTCACCAAGTCGATCGCCATCGCCTCCGGCCTGGGCGGCACCTCCGCCTACACCTGGCTGAAGGTCCCGGTCACCGACAACCCCGACGACATGGCCGAGGTCATGGCGACCTCCACACTCCCCGCCGTCCTGCTGGGCGGCGAGGTGGGCGACGACCAGGACGGGGCGTACGAGAAGTGGCGCGGGGCGCTGCAACTCCCCACCGTGCGCGGCCTGGTGGTCGGCCGTTCGCTGCTGTACCCGGCGGACGGCGATGTGACGGCCGCCGTGGACACCGCCGTGGGACTGCTGTGAACGCCGCGTGGACGGTGCGGCGCGCACGGACCGTGAGTGCCGCAGGGAGTGTGAGGGCCGCGTGAACAGTGAGGGCCGCATGAACGACGAGTTGTACATTCCGCGCGGCAGCACCGCCGACGCGGACCACGTGCTCGACATCGACCCCGTGCGGGCCGGCTGGACGCACAGCAGTCTGCGGATCGTCGAGCTGGCGCCGGGCGGCACCCACAGCTTCACCACCGGCGACAGCGAGTGGATCGTGCTTCCGCTGGAGGGCGGATGTACCGTGCGAACGGCGGATGAAGAGTTTCAACTCCTGGGCAGGGAGAGCGTTTTCGCGTCGGTAACCGACTTCGCGTACGTTCCCCGCGACGCCCGGGCCCAGATCGCCTCCGGCGCGGGAGGCCGCTTCGCCCTGGCAGGAGCGAAGTGCGAGCGTCAACTCCCCGCCCGCTACGGCCCCGCGCCGGAGGTCCCCGTCGAGGAACGCGGCAGCGGCAACTGCGCCCGCCTGGTGCGCAACTTCGCCTCCGCCGACGCCTTCGACTGCGCCAAGCTGATCGCCGTCGAGGTCATCACGCCCGGCGGCAACTGGTCCTCGTACCCGCCGCACAAGCACGACGAGCACCGGCCGGGCGAGGAGTCGGAGCTGGAGGAGATCTACTACTTCGAGATCGACGGACCGGGCGGCTTCGGCTACCAGCGCGTGTCCCCCTCGCGCGAGGGCGGCTCCGACGTCCTCGCCGAGGTCCGCTCGGGGGACGCCGTCCTCGTCCCCGACGGCTGGCACGGCCCGTCCATCGCCCAGCCCGGCCACGCCATGTACTACCTGAACGTCATGGCCGGACCCGGCGAGACCCGGGAGTGGCGGATCTGCTTCCACCCGGAGCACACAGCGACCACAGGGGGGTACCGATGACCACCAGGCTTACCGTGGCCCAGGCGCTGGTGCGGTTCCTCGCCGCCCAGTACACCGAGCGCGACGGCGAACGGCAGCGGCTGATCGGCGCGACCTGGGGCATCTTCGGCCACGGGAACGTCGCCGGCCTCGGCCAGGCGCTCGTCGAGTACGCCGACGAGATGCCGTACCACCAGGGCCGCAACGAGCAGTCGATGGTGCACGCGGCCGTCGGGTACGCCCGCCAGTCCAACCGGCTCTCCACGCACGCCGTGACGACGTCCATCGGCCCCGGCGCGACCAACCTGGTCACCGGAGCCGCCCTCGCCACCATCAACCACCTCCCCGTCCTCCTCCTCCCCGGCGACACCTTCGCGACCCGCGTCGCCGACCCCGTCCTCCAGCAACTGGAGGTCCCCCACGCGGGCGACGTGTCGGTCAACGACGCCCTGCGCCCGGTGTCGAGGTACTTCGACCGCGTCACCCGCCCCGAGGCCCTGATCCCGGCCGCCCTCCAGGCGATGCGGGTGCTGACCGACCCGGTGGAGACCGGCGCGGTCACCCTCGCGCTGCCCCAGGACGTCCAGGCGGAGGCCTACGACTGGCCCGACGCGTTCTTCGCCGAGCGCACCTGGGCCGTACGGCGTCCGGCCGCCGACCCCGCCGAACTGGCCGAGGCGGTCACCGCCATCCGCGCGGCGAAGCGCCCCCTGCTCATCGCGGGCGGCGGCGTCCACCACAGCCGTGCCGAGGAGGCCCTCGCCGAGTTCGCCGCGGCCACCGGCATCCCGGTCGCCTCCACCCAGGCCGGCAAGGGCTCCCTGCGCCACGACCACCCCCAGGACGTCGGCGGCGTCGGCCACACCGGCACGGCGACGGCGGACGAACTCGCCCGCACCGCCGACCTGGTGATCGGCGTCGGCACCCGCTACACCGACTTCACCACGGCCTCGCACACCCTCTTCGGCCACGGCGACGTCCGCTTCCTCAACCTCAACATCGCCCCCTACGACGGCCACAAGCTGGCCGGACTGCCGCTCGTCGCGGACGCCCGCAGCGGCCTCCAGGAGCTGACCCGGGCCCTCGGCACGCACGCCCACCGCGTCGCGGACGCGTACGTCGCCGAGTACGGCGAGGACAAGGAGCGCTGGGAGCAGCGCGTCGACGCCTGCTACGAGGCCGAGGAGCCCGACGTACGCCCGACGCAGCCGCAGGTGCTCGGGGCGCTGGACGCGATCGTCGACGAGTCGGACGTCATCATCAACGCCGCCGGTTCGCTCCCCGGCGACCTGCACAAGCTGTGGCGGGCCCGTTCCCGCGACCAGTACCACCTGGAGTACGGCTACTCCTGCATGGGCTACGAGATCCCGGCCGCGATCGGCGTGAAGCTCGCCGCGCCGGACCGGCCGGTGTGGGCGCTGGTCGGCGACGGCACCTATCTGATGATGCCGACGGAGATCGTCACGGCCGTGCAGGAGGGGATCGCGATAAAGATCCTGCTCGTGCAGAACCACGGCTACGCCTCCATCGGCGGTCTGTCGGAGGAGACCGGCGGCGAGCGCTACGGCACCGCCTACCGCTACCGGGCCGAGGACGGGACGTTCACCGGCGCCCCGCTCCCCGTCGACCTCGCCGCCAACGTGGCCAGCCTCGGCATGCGCGTGCTGCGCGCGAAGACCGTGCGCGACCTGCGGGCGGCGCTCGCCGAGGCGCGCGCCGCCGACACTCCCACTTGTGTCTACGTCGAGACCCAAACGGCAGACACAGTGTCGGGCGCGCCCCCGGCGCAGGCCTGGTGGGATGTACCCGTGGCCGAGACCGCGACCCGAGCGTCCGCGGTGAAGGCCCGTGAGCTGTACGAACGGCACGTCTCCACCCGACGCCGTCATCTGTGAAGGAGTACTCGGTCATGACGAAGATCGTCAACCACTGGATCGGCGGCAAGTCCGTCGAAGGCGCGTCGGGTACGTTCGGGCCGGTCACCGACCCGGCGACCGGCGCGGTCACCACCAAGGTCGCGTTCGCGACGTCGACGAGGTGGACGCCGCGGTCGCCGCCGCCAAGGACGCCTACGCCACCTGGGGCCGGTCCTCGCTGGCCAGGCGGACGGAGATCCTCTTCCGCTTCCGTGCCCTGCTCGACGCCAACCGCGACGCGATCGCCGAACTGATCACCGCCGAGCACGGCAAGGTCCACTCCGACGCGCTCGGCGAGGTCGCCCGCGGCCTGGAGATCGTGGACCTGGCCTGCGGCATCAACGTGCAGTTGAAGGGCGAGCTGTCCACGGAGGTCGCCGGCCGCGTCGACGTGGCCTCGATCCGGCAGCCGCTGGGCGTCGTCGCCGGCATCACGCCGTTCAACTTCCCGGCCATGGTGCCCATGTGGATGTTCCCCATGGCCATCGCCTGTGGCAACACGTTCGTGCTCAAGCCGTCCGAGAAGGACCCGTCCGCGTCCGTCAAGCTCGCCGAGCTGCTGGCGGAGGCCGGTCTGCCGGACGGCGTCTTCAACGTCGTCCACGGCGACAAGGTGGCCGTCGACCGACTCCTGGAGCACCCGGACGTCAAGGCCGTCTCCTTCGTCGGCTCGACCCCGATCGCCCGCCACATCCACACCACGGCCTCCGCGAACCACAAGCGGGTCCAGGCCCTGGGCGGCGCCAAGAACCACATGCTGGTCCTCCCGGACGCCGACCTGGACGCGGCGGCGGACGCGGCGGTCAGCGCGGCCTACGGCTCGGCCGGCGAGCGCTGCATGGCCATCTCGGCCGTCGTCGCGGTGGGCGCGATCGGCGACGAGCTGGTGGAGAAGATCCGCGAGCGCGCCGAGAAGATCAAGATCGGCCCCGGCAACGACCCGACCTCCGAGATGGGCCCGCTGATCACCGCCGTCCACCGCGACAAGGTGGCGTCGTACGTCGAGGGCGCGGCGGCCGAGGGCGCAGAGGTCGTCCTGGACGGCACCGGTTACACCGTCGACGGCTTCGAGGACGGCCACTGGATCGGCATCTCGCTGCTGGACAAGGTCCCCACCAGCGCCAAGGCCTACCAGGACGAGATCTTCGGCCCGGTCCTGTGCGTCCTGCGCGTGGACACCTACGACGAGGGCGTGGCGCTGATCAACGCGTCGCCCTTCGGCAACGGCACCGCGATCTTCACGCGGGACGGCGGCGCCGCCCGCCGCTTCCAGCTGGAGATCGAGGCCGGCATGGTCGGCGTGAACGTCCCGATCCCGGTCCCCGTCGGCTACCACAGCTTCGGCGGCTGGAAGGACTCCCTCTTCGGCGACCACCACATCTACGGCAACGACGGCACGCACTTCTACACCCGCGGCAAGGTCGTCACCACCCGCTGGCCGGACCCGGCCGACGCCCCGGCAGGCGTCGACCTGGGCTTCCCGCGCAACCACTGACCCGGCTGCCCCGGCGGTACGGTGCCCTGCTCCCACCCGGGGGCAGGGCACCGTCGTGTCACCCGGCGGCGCCGGCCTCCTCGAGCGCCTCGGTGAGGTCGCCGGTCTGCGCGGCCGGCGGTGCCTTCACCACGACGGTCCTGCCGAACTCGGCGAAGTCCATGGAGACCTTCATGGCGCCGAACTCCTGCACCATGCGGACCGGAAGGTCCTCCGCGTCCACCCAGACGTCCATCGTGATCGAGGTGGCACCCGAGTCCGTGAGGCCGCCGAAGGCATCCTTGAGCGAGCCCATCCGCTCCTGGTCGACGACGGCCCGGTAGTGGGTCGCGGTCTTCCCGTTCACCGTCTCGGAGCCGAGGTCCTCGACGTCCTTGGCGTACTTCAGGCCCTTCATGGAGGCCGATGGGCTGCCGTTGCTGCCGCTGAGGGCCTGCGAGCCCTGCTCGCCGAAGACGGCGGAGCTGTCGACCTTCATCCACTCCTTGCCCGCCAGGGGGCCGGTGGCCTGCGGGTCGACGTCGTAGTAGTACGCGCCGTCCACGAACAGCACCCGCATGGTCGGGGCGTCCTGGAGCTGCTGCATCTGCGCGGCCGCGGTGTCCATCCGGACGTCGAAGGCGTACCCGTCACCCCAGGAGTACGTGCCGTCCATCGCGACGGGCGTACCCGTGCCGATGTCGGTGGTCATCCTCACCTCGGCCGAGCCGAGCTGCTCGGTCCGGTCGGTCGCCCGCGTGAGCGCGGCCTTGATCTTCTCGGAGCTGTCGGCCACCTCGGCCGCCTTCTGCGCGGTGTCCCGGACCGGGTCCGAGCTGCACCCCGTCGCCGCCACCAGCGCCGCCGCCGTGAGCCCCACCCAGGCAGCGGTGTACTTGACCTTCATTCGTCCCCACCCCGTCCACTGTGAACCAGCTGTGCCAGCAGACTCTAGTGGCCCCCACCGACACGTCCGGATACCGGACGGCGGCACGTTTTTTCCCCACGGCGCCTACGGTTCCCGTACGGCCCACCGCCCCTCAGGGGCTTGCCCGTCACTGCCGAATACCTCCTCGCAACCCGTGTCGCGCAACGGATTCCGTAGATGAACACCTATTGACGCGGTGGTTTTCGTCGGGGTTCCATGCAGCGCCGGGAGCGGCCCGAACGAGTACCACCCAAGCCGCCGGAGGCGATAGCGCTCCCGACCGAACCTCGCCGCATCAGTCGATCGGAACCCCATGACCGACACGCTCCGCCCCGTACCGGCCGCCGTCGACGGCAGCGCCGTCCCCGACGGCCAGGACGGTCCCCAGAAGCTCAAGCGCTCCATCGGAGTGGTCGGCGGCACCCTGCTGACCCTGTCCTGCGTGACCCCCGCGTCCACGCTGTTCGTCGTCGTCCCCGACCTGTTCGGCTCGCTCGGCACCGCGACCGCCCTCACGATCGCGATCGGCTCCCTCCTCTGCGTCGCCGTCGCGTTCTGCTACTCGGAGCTGGGCACCCTCATCCCCAGCGCGGGCGGCGAGTACGCGATGGTCTCCACGATGGCCGGGCGACTGGCGGGCTGGCTGGTGTTCGTCCTCTCCCTCCTCGTCGTGATGATCGTCCCGCCGGTGATCGCGATGGGCACGGCCGACTACCTCGCCCCGATCGTCCACCTCGACCCGTCGCTGGCCGGCGCCGCGGTGATGCTGCTGGCCACCCTCGCCGGCCTGCTCGACCTGCGGGCCAACGCCTGGATCACCGGCGTCTTCCTGGTCCTGGAGGTCATCGCGGCGGCCGTCGTGGCGGTGCTGGGCTTCGCCCACAGCGAGCGCGGCGCGGGCAGCCTGGTCTCCCTGGAGGTCGCGGGCACGGACGGCCACGCCGACACCGTGACGGCCATGCTGATCGTCTCCGGCCTCGCCATCGCCCTCTTCGTCACCCAGGGCTTCTCCACCGCCGTCTACCTCTCCGAGGAACTGGAGAACCCGCGCCGCAACGTCGCCCGCACGGTCCTGGCCACCCTCGCCATCTCCACCGTGATCATCCTGGTCCCGGTCGTCGGCATCACCCTCGGCGCCTCCGACCTCACCGAGCTGACCGGCGGCGACATCGGCGCCATGGTGACCGCCTGGTCCAACTCGGCCGTCGGCACCTTCGTCAGCCTCTGCGTGGCCCTCGCCATCGTCAACGCGGGCATCGTCATGGTCATCCAGAACTCCCGCGTCCTGTTCGCCTCCGCCCGCGACAAGGCCTGGCCGCGGCCGGTCAACGCCGTCTTCTCCAAGCTCGGCCGCTTCGGCTCCCCGTGGGTCGCCACCCTCGCCGTCGGCGTCCCCGGCGCGCTGCTCTGCTTCGTCGACCTGGACACGCTGTACGGCGTCACCGGCGTCTCCGTGACCGGCATGTACCTGCTCGTCGCGATCGCCGCCCTGCTCGCCCGCCGCGGCGCCCACCGCCACACGCACGCCTGGCGCATGCCCCTGTGGCCCGTCGTCCCGGCCGTCCTGATCGCGGTCCTCGCCTACATCCTGACCCAGCAGGAAACCGTCCACCTCCTGTGGACCGGCGGCATCACCGCGGCGGCCACCCTCTACTGGGCGTTCTACCTCCGCCCCCGTCCCGGCACCCGCTGGCTGGTGTCGATCCCGGAGGACGCGCGGGACTGACCCGTACCGCGCCTGGTGTACGCCGACATCCCGCCGTACGCCTGTGGGAGGTGGGGCAGCTCGGTCTCCGGTCGACAACTTCCCGACAGTTTCACCCCGTACCGTTGACGCATGGATCTTCGACTGCGCGGACCGCGGCGGCCGCGGCGGATCATCGCCGCCGTGGCCGCCGTCGTCGTGCTCGCCGGCGCCGGCACCTGGACGGCCGTGGCCTCGGACGACGCACCCCCGGTGCACCGCGCCGACCAGGTCATGGCCGTCAACGGCGTGCGCCTGGCCACCTCGTACTTCACCTCCGGCGACTCCGGCCGCCGCCCCGCCGTCCTGCTCGGGCACGGCTTCGGTGGCACCAAGGAGGACGTCCGGGCGCAGGCGGAGAACCTCGCCGCCGACGGCTACGCGGTACTGACCTGGTCGGCGCGCGGCTTCGGCACATCCACCGGCAAGATCGGGCTGAACGACCCGAAGGGCGAGGTCGCCGACGTCTCGAAGCTGATCGACTGGCTGGCGAAGCAGCCGCAGGTCCAGCTCGACAAGGCCGGCGACCCCCGTGTGGGCATGGCCGGCGCCTCCTACGGCGGCGCGATCTCCCTGCTGTCGGCCGGACACGACGCCCGCGTCGACGCCATCGCCCCCGCGATCACCTACTGGAACCTCGCCGACGCCCTGTTCCCCGGCGGCGTGTTCAAGAAGCTGTGGACCGGCATCTTCTTCAACACCGGCGGTGGCTGCGCCCGGTTCGAGCCCGTGCTGTGCGCGATGTACGAGCGGGTCGCCGAGTCCGGCACCCCCGACGCGGCCGCCCGCGCCCTCCTGGAGGAGCGCTCCCCGTCCGCCGTCGGCGACCGCGTCAAGGTGCCCACGCTGCTGCTCCAGGGCCAGACCGACTCCCTCTTCACCCTCGCCCAGTCCGACGCCGCCGAGAAGGCGATCCGCGCCAACGGCGCCCCCGTCGACGTCGACTGGATCGCTGGCGGCCATGACGGCGGCGACCCGGAGGCGAGCCGCGTCCAGGCCCGCGTCACCTCCTGGTTCGACCGCTACCTGAAGGACGACAAGGGCGCCGACACCGGCCCCGCCTTCCGGATCACCCGCACCGGAGGCGTCGACTCCACCGACGGTGCCGCCCTCCTGCGCGGCGCGAGCGACGACACCTACCCCGGCCTGACCGGCGGCGACCGCTCGATCGCCCTCACCGGCCGCGAACAGTCCTTCGCCAACCCGCCCGGCGCCAGCCCGCCCGCCGTCTCCGCCCTGCCGGGGCTGGGCGGCGGCAGCCTCTCCCAGCTGTCCTCCCTCGGCGTCGGCGTCTCCCTCGACTTCCCCGGCCAGTTCGCCGCGTTCACCTCCGCCCCCGTCACCACGGACCTGCGCGTCACCGGCTCCCCGACGGCCACCCTCCACGTCAGGTCGACCAGCGAGGACGCCGTCCTGTTCGGCAAGGTCTACGACGTCGGCCCGGACGGCCGCCAACAGGTGCTGCCCTCCCAGCTCGTCGCCCCGATCCGCGTCGAGGGCGCCAGGTCCGGCAAGGACGTCACCCTCACCCTCCCGGCCATCGACCACGAGGTCGACAAGGGCCACCGGCTGCGCCTGGTCCTCGCCTCCACCGACCTCGGCTACGCCTCCCCGGCCGCCCCGGCGACGTACACCGTCTCCCTGAAGGGCGACCTCGAGGTGCCCACCGCCGCCGGCGTGAGCACCGCGGCCGCCCCGCTGCCGTCCTGGGTGTGGTGGCTGCCCCTCGCGGGCGCCGGCCTCGCCGTGGCGCTGCTGGTCACGGGCCGCCGCCGCACCGCGACGCCCGCCCCCGACCCGGAGCTGGCCGAAATCCCGCTCCAGATCACCGACCTGAGCAAGAAGTACGCGGGAGGCGACCGCTACAGCGTCCGCGACCTCTCCTTCCGTGTCGAGAAGGGCCAGGTGCTCGGCCTGCTCGGCCCGAACGGCGCCGGCAAGACGACCACCCTGCGCATGCTGATGGGCCTCATCAAGCCGGACGGCGGCGAGATCCGCGTCTTCGGCCACGCCATCCGCCCCGGCGCCCCCGTCCTCTCCCGCGTCGGCGCCTTCGTCGAGGGCGCCGGCTTCCTGCCGCACCTGTCCGGCCGGCAGAACCTGGAGCTGTACTGGCAGGCCACCGGCCGCCCGGCCGAGGACGCCCACCTCGACGAGGCCCTGGAGATCGCCGGCCTCGGCGACGCCCTCGCCCGCGCGGTGCGCACCTACTCGCAGGGCAGCGCCAGCGCCTGGCCATCGCCCAGGCCATGCTCGGCCTGCCCGACCTGCTCATCCTCGACGAACCGACCAACGGCCTCGACCCGCCCCAGATCCGCGAGATGCGCGAGGTGATGATCCGGTACGCCGCCGCCGGCCGCACGGTGATCGTCTCCAGCCACCTGCTGGCGGAGGTCGAACAGACCTGCACGCACCTCGTCGTCATGGACCGCGGCCGGCTCGTCCAGGCGGGACCGGTCGGCGTGATCGTCGGCTCCGGCGACACCCTCCTCGTCGGCACCGCCACGCCCGTGGAGGAGCCGCTCGCCGAGAAGGTGGCCGCGCTGCCCGGCGTCGTCTCCGCCGTCCGCACCGACGACGGACTCCTCGTCCGCCTCGACGCGGACGGCAGCGCCCAGCGCCTGGTCGCCGAGCTGGTGCGGCTCGACGTGCCCGTTCAGTCGGTCGGCCCGCACCGCCGTCTGGAAGACGCCTTCCTCACCCTGATCGGAGGCTCCGCATGAGCACGCTGACCGAGCCGGCCCAGCACACCGAGCCCCCCGTGCCCGTCGCCACCGCCTCCGGCTACCGCGCCTCGCGCACCCTGCCGCTGCGCGTCGAACTGGCCCGCCAGCTCAAGCGCCGCCGCACCCTCGTCATGGGCGCCATCCTCGGCGCGCTGCCGTTCGTCCTGGCCATCGCCTTCGCGATCGGCGGCGAACCCGGCGGTGAGGGCGGCAACCGCATCAACCTGATGGACACGGCCACCGCGTCCGGCGCCAACTTCGCCGCGGTCAACCTGTTCGTCTCCGCGGGCTTCCTGCTGGTCGTCCCGGTCGCCCTGTTCTGCGGCGACACCGTGGCCTCGGAGGCCAGCTGGGCCTCCCTGCGCTACCTCCTCGCCGCCCCCGTCCCGCGCGCCCGCCTGCTCTGGTCCAAGCTGGTCGTCGGACTCGGCCTGAGCCTCGCCGCGATGGTCCTGCTGCCCGTGGTCGCCCTCGTCGTCGGCACCGCCGCCTACGGCTGGGGCCCCCTGGAGATCCCCACCGGCGGCGCCCTGGACGCGGGCACCGCCGCCCAGCGGCTCGTCGTCATCGTGGGGTACGTCTTCGTGTCCCAACTGGTCACCGCCGGACTCGCGTTCTGGCTGTCGACGAAGACCGACGCCCCCCTCGGCGCGGTCGGCGGCGCGGTCGGCCTGACCATCGTCGGCAACGTCCTCGACGCCGTCACCGCCCTCGGCGACTGGCGCGACTTCCTGCCCGCGCACTGGCAGTTCGCCTGGGCCGACGCCATCCAGCCCACCCCCGAGTACTCCGGCATGATCCAGGGCACCGCCGTCTCGGTGACCTACGCCGTCGTCCTGTTCGCCCTGGCCTTCCGCGGTTTCGCCGGCAAGGACGTCGTCTCCTAGGTCTCGGGGAGATCACCCACCGGTCTCGGCGGGCCTCCGCCGTGGCTTCTTCGAGACCCATCCGCAACACCCCGTGCCGCACGTTCGGGCCCCCTGTGCCGTCACAGTCACGTACGTCGACGCCAACGACCACAGGGGGTACCACAGATGGAGACGACCCACCGCGTCCGAGGACTGCTGGCCGGCACGGCCGCCGCACTGCTGCTGCTCACCGGCTGCGGCGCCGGGGATCCGGGCAGCAGCACCGACAGCGCCGAGCGCAGCGGCGGCTTCCCGGCCCCCGCGGACGGCGACGGCCGCCACCAGGACCCGGACGAGTACGGGGACCAGGACCAGGACCAGCGGCGGGAACCGGCGCGGAACCACCTCTCCACCTTCGCCCTGGACGTCGACACCGCCTCCTACGGCTACGCCCGCCGCGCCCTCGCCGACGGCAACAGTCCCGACCCGTCGACGATCCGCCCCGAGGAGTTCGTCAACAGCTTCCGCCAGGACTACGAACGCCCCGACGGCAACGGCTTCTCGGTCACCGTCGACGGCGCCCGCACCGGCGAGGACTGGTCCCTGCTGCGCGTCGGCCTCGCCACCCGCACCGCGCCCCGGACCGGCGAACGCCCGCCCGCCGCCCTCACCTTCGTGATCGACATCTCCGGCTCGATGGCCGAACCGGGCCGCCTCGACCTCGCCAAGGAGTCCCTCGGCACGATGACCGACCGGCTGCGCGACGACGACTCCGTCGCCCTCGTCACCTTCAGCGGTGAGGCCGAGACCGTCCTGCCGATGACCCGTCTCGGCGACCGCCGCGGCCGTGTCCACGACGCCATCGAGGGCCTGGAGCCGACCGACTCCACCAACCTCGGCGCCGGCGTCGAGACCGGCTACGCCACCGCCGTGGAGGGCCTGCGCGAGGGCGCCACCAACCGGGTCGTCCTCGTCTCCGACGCCCTCGCCAACACCGGCGACACCGACGCGGACACCATCCTCGAACGCGTCGCGGGCGCCCGCCGCGACCACGGCATCACCCTCTTCGGCGTCGGCGTCGGCAGCGACTACGGCGACGCCCTGATGGAACGCCTCGCCGACAAGGGCGACGGCCACACCACCTACGTCTCGAACGACGGCGACGCCGAGAAGGTCTTCTGCGAGGAACTCCCCCGGCACATCGACCTGACCGCCCGCGACGCCAAGGCCCAGGTCGCCTTCGACCCGCGCACGGTCGAGGAGTTCCGCCTCGTCGGCTACGACAACCGCCGCGTCGCCGACGACGACTTCCGCGACGACAGCGTCGACGGCGGCGAGGTCGGTCCCGGCCACACCGTCACCGCCCTGTACGCCGTCCGCACCAGGCCGGGCGCCGAGGGCCACCTCGCCACCGCCACCGTCCGCTGGCTCGACCCCGCCACCCGCGCCCCGCACGAGGCCTCGGCCCGGTCGGAGACGGACGCCGTGCACGAGGACCTGACGAGCGCTCCCGTCCGCTTTCAGGTCGCCGCCACCGCCGCCTACTTCGCGGACGCCCTGCGCGGCGGCGGTGACGAGGGCTTCGGCACCCTGCCCGACGCCCCGTCCCTCACCGAACTCGGGAAGATCGCCCGGACCTTGGCGAAGCGGACCGAGGACCCGGAGGTGGGCCGCCTCGCCGACACGATCGACCTGGCCCGCCGGGACGGCGGCCGGTAGGACGCCGGTCCCCCCCCCGTCGGCCTGCCGGAGCGCGAGCCGGCGGAACGGAGGACCGACATGCGAAAGGGGCGGACACCGGTACGTCGGTGCCCGCCCCTTGCCGCGTCGGCGTCAGTTGTCGCTGTTCGTGGACAGGATCGACACGTCCTCGAGGAGGTGGGCCAGCGCACCGTCGCGCTTGGTCTGGGTGGAGTTGTCGGCGCACTGCTGCGTCAGGTCGTCCGACAGGATGGGGACGTTCTGGATCGGAACGACGTCGAGAACGGCGACGGGAATGTCGTTCACGGCGATGCACGGCTTGTTGAAGGAGCCCTGGATGAGCGCCATCTGCGGGCTCATGTGGCCGTACGTCGCGGAGTTGCCGTAGCTCTGCGACGCGCCGTTGCCGTTCGACAGCGTGGGACCGCTGTCGTCGCCGATCGCCAATGCCTGCGGAGCAGCTGCGGCGGAGGCTCCCATGACGGAAGCGGCGATTGCCGTGGTGGCAAGAACCTTCTTGATCACTGGCCTGTCCTTTCTGCGGAAACCCCGTCCACCGGAGCCTCCTGGTCAACTCCGAACAGGGGAGGCGGTTTCTGCCGTTCACCCGATCGGCTCACACCCTCGGACCCGGCGACGGCGTCCTTTTCTCGGTGTTTTCGCGGCCTTGGGGCCAACCGGGTGAACCCCCGCAACCAATTCCCACGGGCTGGGTTGATGTCGCCGTAGGACAGTGCGTCGCTACGAGGAAAGGAACGCGAAGTGCTCAAGAAGGCAATGGTCGCTGCGGCGGCCGCCGCTTCTGTCATCGGTATGTCGGTTGCGGCCGCTCCCCAGGCTCTTGCCACGGGTGACGATTCGGGACCGTCCGTGGCCAATGGCAACGGAAGTTCGGCGGCGTTCGGCAACTCGTCCACCAAGGGCGACATGAGCCCCCAGCTCTCGCTGGTCGACGGCTCGCTCAACAAGCCCTGTGCGGCGCTCGAGGACATCAACGTCGCCGTCCTCAACATCGTCCCGATCCAGGATGTCCCGATCCTGTCGGACGAACTGACGCAGCAGTGCTCCGACAACTCCACCCAAGCCAAGCGCGACGGTGCCCTGTCGCACATCCTGGAGGACCTGTCGGTCCTGTCGGCGAACGGCGGCTGAGACCCGGTCGTCCTCCGCGCGGTCCGCTGATCCTTCTGCGGGCCGCGCGCTCGTGTCCGGCGGGATATCCGCCGGAGCGGACGTATCGGCGCTGCTGCTCCCACTGGGGGAACGGCGCGCCGCCAAGTGAGGCATTCGCATGAATTCGTCGTGCCACGGGTTCCGCGGTCGCCTCGGTCGTCAATTCCTCGTGTGCAGGCTGCGGTCATGGTGCGAGCCGTCCCCGTTGTGCTCGCTCGGTTTCGACCGTCATCTAGGCATGACCGTAGAGAAGGGAAAATCATGAAGAAGACCGCTGCTGTCCTCGCAGGTCTGGTTCTGGCCCTCGGTGGGGCTGCCCCGGCTTTCGCCGACGCTGGTGCCAACGGCGCGGCCGTAGGTTCCCCAGGTGTCCTGTCCGGCAACGTGATCCAGGTCCCGATCCACATCCCGATCAACGTCTGCGGTAACACCGTCAACGTGATCGGTCTGCTGAACCCGGCGGCCGGCAACGTCTGCATCAACGACTGAGCGAACACGTACCAGTCGTCCGGCTGGATCGAGGCCGGCCCAGGACACCGAGTTCCAACGTCCAGGGCCGGCTTTACCCACTTCTTCAAGCAGGAAGACCACGAGATTGCGACAGACCCTGAGCAAGGGCATGGTCGCGGCCGCCGCCGCGACGGGCATTCTGTCCCTGTACGGCGGTTCCGCCCTCGCCGACTCACACGCGGACGCCACCGCCAGGAACTCGCCCGGTGCCCTCGCGGGCAACGCGCCGAGATCCCGCTGACCGTCCCGGTGAACGCCTGCGGCGACTCGGTCGACGTCACCGCTGCCCTGAACCCGGCTTTCGGTGACTCCTGTGCGAACACCTCCGCAACGCAACGCAAGGACCACTCCCACGAGGCACCGCCCCACGACGGGGACGAGCCCGGCTACGGCGGTTCCCCCTCCGGTGAGGATGAGCCGGGGTATGGCGGTTCCCCCTCTGAGGAGGACGAGCCCGGCTACGGCGGTTCCCCCTCCGGTGAGGATGAGCCGGGCTACGGCGACAGCCCTGAGGAGGACTGCGGGGGTTATGGCGACACCTGCGGCGGCGAGTCGACGCCGCCTCCCGGTGGTCACACGACCCCGCCTCCGGGTGGTCACTCGTCGCCTCCGCCCGGTGGCGGTCACTCCACTCCGCCTCCTGGTGGTCATACCTCGCCCCCTCCTGGTGGTCACACCTCGCCCCCTCCTGGTGGTCATACCTCGCCCCCTCCTGGTGGTCACACCTCGCCGCCTCCCGGTGGTCACACGAGTCCCCCGCCCGGCGGTCACACCTCGCCGCCTCCCGGTGGCGTCCACTCCACTCCGCCCCCCGGTGAGCACACCTCCCCGCCGCACGGAGGTGACCGGCCCGAGCTGCCGCACACCGGTAGCGGGGCCATGCTCGCCGCCTCGGGCGTCAGCGCCGTGCTGATCACCGCGGGCGCCCTGCTGTACCGACGAGGACGGACCGCGTCCCGTCGATGACGGCGACGGGTGCCGGACGCCTCGCACGCGCCCGGCACCCGTGCAGGCCCTCAGGCCGGCACCGCCCCTGCCGCGTCCTGCCGTGACCGCCTGCCGGGCACCGGAACACCGTCGGCGCCCGGCACCCCGGCCCGCAGCCGGCGCCGTACCCCGCGCACGAGGGTCCCCGCGGTGAAGCCGGCGCCGTGCACGAAACGCATCGCCGGGCCGAAACCGGACGCCGTGACCAGACCGGCCAGGAAGAGGCCGGGGTACGACGACATCGCCACCGGGATCGGCTCGCCGTGACGGGCCCCCACCCCGCGGGTCGCGCAGTAGGTGTCGAGCCGCCGGCGCCGGGCGGGGTCGGAGAGGTTCGACGCCTACGGCTCGGACTTCACGTACATGCCGGCGGGCATGTGGTCGCGCCAGGAGGCCATCGGCCGGCCGAGGACCCGCAGGCCGAGCCCGGCGGCCGCGGCATGGGACGCGATCGACAGGCCGTGCGGGCCGGCACCGACCACCAGCAGGTCGTACATCAGCGGCTGCTCGCCTTCTCGTCGTCGGCCGGGTCGGCCGCGCACGGCACGTGCGGCGGGAGGCCGGTCAGGGACGGCGGGGGAGGCGGGCCCTGGCGGACCACGCGGGGGAGGACGCCGGTCGCGCCCGCCGCGCCGATCCGGCGCAGCCGGCCGAGCAGCCGGCGGGTCACGTGGGCGGTCCACAGGCCCCACATGGCCCGGCCGGGAGCGGTGTCGTCGTCGGCGTACCAGGCGAGTTCGCGGCCGTGCGGCGTGGCTCCGCGCAGGGCGGTCAGCGGCGCGTAGGTCTCCACGACGAAGGTCCGCCCGGGGCGCGCCCGGCCGTCCGGCAGTGGACGGTGCGTCAGGTCGAGGTGCTGGGCGCGCACCACGTCCAGGCCCGCGGTGTCGGTGAGGAGGCGGAACTGGGCGCCGGGGCGCGGATTGAAGTCGAGCAGGTGATAGCGGCCGGTCGTGCCGCAGCGGCGGAAGTCGAGGTCGAGGATGCCGCGGTAGCCGAGTTGGGCGGTGAGGCGTTCCGCGAGGGTGCGCACCGTCGGGTTGGGGGCCCATTCGCCGATCGCCGTCAGGCCCGCGCCGCGGGGCCAGGCGCACAGTTTGCGGCCGGAGCCGCCGCCGCGCAGCGTGCCCGAGCGGTCGGCGTACCCGTGGAAGAACCAGTCGCGGTCGGTGCCCGGGGCGAGGAACTCCTGGAGGAGCAGCGGGCTGCCGGCCTCCTCGCTGCGCAGATACAGCTCACGGGCCTCCTGCGGGGACCGCACCACGACCGTGCTGCGCAGCCCGGACCCGGACGGCAGCAGCCAGGGCCGGCTCCACTTCGCCACCACCGGCAGGCCGAGCCGCCAGGCGGCGGAAGCGGCCTGCGCCGCGCTGTCCGGGACGACGGTGACCGGGTGCGGGACGTCCGCCGCCGCGCACAGCCCGGCCAGTTCACCCTTGTCGGCGACGCGTTCGGGCAGGGCGGGGGGCTGCTGCGGCAGCAGGTAGGCGGGGGCGAGTTCGGCGCGCAGGCGGCTCACCGCGACGGCGCCCGCGTCGTCCATCGGGATCAGGACGGCCGGCCGGTCGATGCGCGCGGCGACCTGGAGCAGCGCGGTGGCGATGTCACGGGGGGTGGCGCCGGGCGGCGGCGGGGGATGCAGTCGGCGGACGAAACGGGATCTGCCGACGGGACTTCCCGTCACCTCGGCCACCAGATGGACATCGATTCCGGCTCTGCCGAGGGAGCGGACGGCACCCAGTGTTCCGTGGTGAAAGGGATTCCGGTCGATGCGCAGGAGAACGGCGGGGACGCGGGTGTCGAGCTGCGACACGTCTTTTCCTTCGGTTGTTTCACCGGTGCGGACGAGCAGGACACTCGAAAGCCGTAACGGCGGTGGCGGGATTGCTTTTCCTGTGACTTTCATATGACTGAGTGTCAGTAATGCGCTTGCGCATCGGTGACAGCACGAGAGTGGAGAAAGGAGCAGGCATGGCCCCACAGCAGCGACGCGCCCGGTCCCGGCGGCTGGCCGTTGTGGCGGCGGCGGTCGCGGCGTCGGCGGCACTGGCGTCCGGCCCAGGATTCGCCGCGGGCGCGGGCGCGGGCGCGGGGTGGCACGGGTCGCCGATCCTCCCGCTCCGACGCCGACCGAGACCCGGAGCGCGACTCCCGCCCCGACTCCGACCGCAAGCCTGACTGCGACTCAGACTCAGATTCCGGCTTCGACCCCGACCGCCACCCCGACCGCGACCCCGACCGCGACCCCGACCGCGACCGCGACCCCGACCTCCGCGCCGACCGCCAAGTCCGGCCCCGCCTTCGGCGCCTACCTCGACTACGGCCCCTCCGGCGTGGCGCGGATGGCCCAGCTCAGCGACTGGCTGGACGGCGCCGAGCTGCGGGTCGGCCACACCTACCTGCCGGGCGACCGGTGGAGCAACATCGAGGGCCGGCCCGACTTCCTCGACGTATGGGCGGACTGGCGGGCCGAGAAGGACGACCGGATGCTCGTCCTCAACGTCCCCATGCTGGAGCGCAACGAGGAGGGCGTGGCCGACGCCGAGGTGCGGCTGCTGCTGCGGCAGGGCGCGGCCGGCCAGTTCGATCACCACTTCCGGGCTCTGGCCGAGCGGCTGGTGCAGGCCGGCGCTCCGGACACGGTGATCGTGCTCGGCTGGGAGATGAACGGCATCACGTACACCCATCGCTGCGGGCCGGACCCAGAGGCCTGGAAGACGTACTGGAAGCGGATCGTCACCACCATGCGGGCGGTGCCGGGCCAGAAGTTCAAGTTCGACTTCACGCCGAGCCGTGGCCGGGACGCCGTTCCCTGGACCCAGTGCTATCCGGGGGACGACACCGTCGACATCGTCGGAATGGATTCCTACGACCAGCCGAGTGGAGCTTCCTTCGACGAGCAGGTGGCAGAGCCCTACGGACTCCAGGAACACGTGGACTTCGCCAAAAGTCACGGCAAGCCCATTTCCTATCCCGAATGGGGGCTCTTTCGCAACGGTGACAACGCCGAGTACATGCGGCGGATGCTCGCCTGGATGGACGAGCACAAACCGCTGTACAACACGGTGACCGACTACTGCCCGCACGGTGTGTGGCAGTGCTCGGAGAACCCCAAGGCGTCGGAGGTCTACCGCGCGGTGCTCTCCGGCCGCACGGACGAACCGGCGACACCGAGCCCACCGACCGCACCGACCGCACCGACCACACCCACGACTCCGGTGCCGGCGACTCCCGAGCCCTCGAAGGAGCCCACGACCGAGCCGACCCCGCTGCCCGCGGTGAACTGCTCGCCGCTGGATCTCGGCGACTGGGTCGAGTACTGGATCGGCGGCAAGCTGTGCGTGCGGCTGGACTGGTGGCCGCGCGACCGCTGAGCGGTCCCCGCGGTGTGCGCCCGATGGCGCAGGCCCATGTCAGGGCCTGCCGCCACCGGCACGTTCCTGCAGTTCCCGCAGTTCCCGCAGTTCCCGTCGCTCGTCGCGGCGGCGCAGCAGCTCCTTGCCCCGCCGCCGCGCGGCCACGTCCCACACCGCCGCCGACAGCAGCGGGGCGGTGCGCCGACGGGCCAGCAACAGCCGCTGGTTGACGACCGGTTCGGGCCGCCAGTGGTGCTTGTAGGGCTCGTTTCCGCGCAGCAGGCTCAACGTGCCGCGCGCCCGGTGCCGGGTGTGCTCCGCGCAGGCGTCGAGCAGCATCACCGCCACGTCCGCCTTGTGTTCGCGCAGCCGCGGATGGGCGCCGTAGAGGTATCCGCCGGCCAGGCGGCGCGAGAGGAGGGTGAGGTCGACGGCCACCACGTCGTCGTCCAGGCGGAACTCGGTGACCACCGCGTCCCCGGAGCGCACCATCGGACCGACCGAGCGCACCAGGTGCTCGCAGAAGCGGGCACGCAGGTGCTCGTTCGTCACCTTCCGCCCCTGCCACTGCAACCGGTGCAGCTCCAGCAGCCGCCGCAGCGCCGAGTCCACCCCGTCCGGGGGGACGACCTCGCGCCGCACGCCGAGCGCGGTCAGCTTGCGCAGTTTGGCGCGCACCCGCTGCGCCTTCGCCGACGGCAGCCGTGCCACCAGCTCGTCCATCGGTACGGCGGGCAGCTCCAGGCACACCGAGTCGCTCACCCGGCGCCTCGGCCCGCTCCAGCGCTCGTACACCTGCTCCACCGCGCTGCCCGGCCGCACCTCACGGAAGTCGATCAGCGCGGTGCGGGCGGCCGCCGCGAGCGCCTCGGTGAGCGCGGCCACGGCCGTCTCCGCCCGCTCGTCGTCGAGCAGTACGTCCCCGTAGTCGGAGATCGCCCCGCCGAGCGGCACCAGCGCGGGCAGCGGACGGCGTACGGCCATCAGCGGGGCGACGGCGAGGAGGTCGTCGCCGCCGGAGCGCACCACCACCAGCCGCAGCCGGCCGCCTCCGCCGTACGACAGCCACCACGAGTGCAGCCAGGCGTGGCTCTGGAACGGGGTGGCCGTCGCGCACCGCCGGTACAGGCGGGCCCAGGCGGGGGCGAGGGCGGCGAAGTCCTGCTCGTCGGTGACGACTTCGGTGGTGTACGCCGGCTTCACAGCGTTCCGTGGGCGTCGGCGGCGAGTGCCGGGCTCGGCACGGCGGCCGGTCTCCCGGCCTCCCGCCGGTTGCCCTTCGGCCGCACCAGCAGGAGCAGGCCCCCCAGCAGGCCGCCCGCGCTCGCGCCCACGAGCCCGGTCACCGTGGGGGACGCCGAGGAGGGCTCGGCGGGTTCGACGGCGCGGGCGAACGGCTCCAGTTCGACGTTGGTGGTGGCCTGCGCCTCGGCGGCGTGCCGGGTCAGCGCGCGGGACACCGCGTTGGCCATGTCGGAGGCCAGATCGGCGCGCGAGGAGGTCGCGGTGATCGACACCATCGGCGCGTCGGGCGAGGTCGCCGTGCGCACCGCGCCCTGGAGCGTCTTGACCGGCACGCCCGCCCACACCTGCGCGTCCCCGAGCACCGCGAGCTGGGTCGCGACCCGGCCGTAGGCCTGCGCGAAGCCCAGCGCGGACGCCGGGTCGGACTTCTCGGTCGGGACGGCGACGACGTACGCCGTGGCCGTGTACACGGGCGGCTTCAGCGCGCCGTACGCGCCACCGAGGAGACCGCCGGTGAGGGCGCCCGCGGCGAGCAGGGACCACGGCGGGAGCGTCCTGGCGCGGTGCAGGGCGCTGGACCGGCGGTGTGGCCTGGTGGGGTTGTCGGTCATGGCGAGGGGACTCCCTGGGGTGACGGGGCGGACGACGGGGACGGCAGGGGCTGTCGGGCCACGGTGGCCGCGTACACGTCCATGAGGCGGGCGGCGCTGCGGGTGATGTCGTAGTGACGGGCGGCCTCGGCCGCGGTGCGCGGGCCGGGGGCGGCGGCACGGGTCCCGGCGAGCGCCCGGGCGAACGCCTCGGGGCCGCCGGTGACACGGCGGGCGGCGGGCGCGGTGTGCGCGGGGAGGTCCTCGATCGCCGGACAGGACGCGTACAGCACCGGCAGTCCCGAGGCCAGGGCCTCGACGGCGGCCAGGCCGAACGCCTCCTCGGGGCAGGGGGAGGCGAAGACGTCCATCGCGCAGATGAGGGAGGGCAGGTCGGGGCCGGGACCGCCGTCCGGGCCGCTGGGGCGTTCGCCGGTGAACAGGACGCGGTCGGCGACCCCCGCCTCGTACGCGGTGCGGCGCAGCGCGATCTCCTCGGGGCCGCCGCCGACCAGCAGGAGGTAGTGGTCGGCCGGGAGTGCGGCCAGGGCGGTGATCAGGACGTCGAAGCGTTTGCCCGCGTGGAGCCGGCCGATGCCGCCGATGACCCGGGCGTGGTCGGGCAGGCCGAGGCGGCGGCGGGTGCGGTGGCGTCGGACCGGGTCGAAGGCGAAGCGGGCCAGGTCGATGCCGTTGGGGACGACCTGGATCCGGTTCGCCGGGACACCCCAGCGCCGCAGGCGTTCGGCGACCGTGGCGGAGACGGCGACGGTGGCCCGGCCCAGCCGCTCACCGGCCAGGTACAGGGCGCGCACGCCCGGAGTGAGCGGGCGGCCCTCCATCTGGGAGTCGCCCAGGGAGTGTTCGGTGGCGACGAGGGCGCGGACCCCGGCGAGGCGTGCGGCGAGGCGGCCGTAGAGGCAGGCGCGGTAGAGGTGGGTGTGGACGAGGTCGTAGCCGCCGGAGCGGATGATGCGGACCAGGCGGGGGAGGGCGCCCAGGTCGCGGTTTCCGGCCATGCCGAGGTGGATGACGCGCACCCCGTCCGCGGTCAGCCCGTCGGCCACCGACCCCGGGTTGGTCAGCGTCACGACGTCGCAGTCGGCGGGCAGGTGCCGAAGCAGCAGCCGCAGTTGCTGCTCGGCGCCGCCGACGCCCAGGCCCGTGATGACGTGCAGCGCCCTCATCGCAGGCCTGCCACGGGGCGGCGGCGCAGCCGGTGCAGCCGGTGCTTGAGGAACAGCCGGACGGCGGTGTCGTTCTGCCCGATGTGGATGCGCGGCAGGGCGTGCGGCCCGGTCAGCGGGCCGGGGTCGATCGCGCAGGCGTACGCGTATCCGGCGTCCCGTACGGCGTCGACGGCCCGCCGGTCGACCGTCCCGTACGGGTAGCAGAAGCCCGCCACCTCGGTGCCGAGCAGGTCGGCGAGGGCGGCGCGGCTGCCGGCCGTCTCGGCCCGCAGAGTGGCGTCGTCCGCCTTCGTCAGGTCGAGGTGGGTCAGGCCGTGCGAGCCGATCTCGACGCCCTCGGCGGCGGCCTCGCGGATGCCGTCGGCGCAGAGCAGCGGTCTGCGCGGGCCGAGCGGGTCCCAGGCGTTGTCGCCGCCGAGCCGGCCGGGCAGCACGAAGAGGGTCGCGGTGCAGCCGTGCCGGCGCAGCACGGGCAGGGCGCCGGTGAGGAAGTCGGCGTAGCCGTCGTCGAAGGTGAGGCCGGCCAGGTCGCGGCCCTCGCCCCGCGCGCGGGCGGCGAGCAGTTCGGCCAGCGAGACGCCCCGCAGGCCCCTTCCCGCCAGCCAGGTCAGCTGCCGGTCCAGCCGCTCGGGCGTGACCGTGATGCGGTACGGATCCTCGGAGCAGTCGCCCACGGAGTGGTACATCGCCACCCAGGGGGCGGGGCCGGTTGCGGAGTCGGTTGCGGAGTCAACGGGAACGGACATGCGGCAGCCTTCGGGTCGCGGAACGTACGGATCGGAGTGCGGAGGCGATTCCCTGGGCGCCCAGCGCCCAGCCCAGCAGGACGAAGACGGCGGCCGCCGTGAGCGTTCCGGCCGCGAGCCCCGCCGCGGGGTCGACGAACCGGCCCCCCGCGAAGGCACCGGCCGGCGTCGCGACCAGGGCCGCCCCCACCGGACGGCTCAGGTCACGCAGCACGCTCGGGACATGCAGCGGCACACTGCGCGGGACGCGGTGCGCGCCCCGCCGCGAGGCGGTACCGGCCGGCCCGCTCGCGGTGCCGGCGAGCAGCACCAGGGCGGTCACGGTGATGCCGGCCGCGTTGGCGGCGGCGATCCCGTACACCCCCCAGGGCGTCACGCACAGCGCGCCCAGCCAGGAGGTCACGACGATCCCGACGGCCATCGCGCCGGCCGGGTACCAGGAGGCGCGGCCCGTCGAGAAGTAGGAGCGGGCCAGCACCCCGACCAGGGTCTGGCCGAGCAGCCCGAGCGCGTACACGCGCATCACGCCCGCGGTCGCCGAGCTGTCCCGCGCGGTGAACGCGCCCCGCTGGAAGAACAGTTCGATCATCTGCGGCGCGCAGGCCACGACCACCGCCGTGCCGAGCAGCACCACGCACGCGGCCAGCGCCAGGTCCCGCCGCACCCGGTCGCGGGCCCGCTCGGTGTCGCCCTCGGCCAGTGCCCGCGCGACCACCGGGAAGGTGACCGTGCACACCATCAGCGACAGGATCATCGGCATCTGCGCGACCTTCTGCGCGTAGTTCAGATGCGAGATCGCCCCCGACGGCAACTGCGAGGCGAGGAACCGCTCGACCAGGACCTGCGACTGCCGGCACAGCGCGAACAGCAGCACGGTCGCCACGACCGCCCCGCCGAGCGGCCGCGGCTCCTCGGCCACCCCGGCCGCCTGCTCCCCACGCTTGCGCAACTGCTGCCACAGCGAAGGCAGTTGTACGGCGACCATCAGGCAACCGCCCACCGCGACCCCGACCGCCGCCGACCGCACCCCCCAGCGCTCGCCGAGCACGAACATCCCGGCCACGATCCCGGTGTTGTACGCCACGTAGATCGCCGCCGGCGCCACGAACCGCCGGTGCGCGCGCAGAGCCGCGCTGCAGTACCCGGCGAGCCCGAAGCTCAGCACGCAGGTCGCGGTGAGCCGGGTGCAGTCGACGGCGAGCGCGGGGTCGGGCAGGCCGGGCGCGAGGGCCCCGACCACCTGGGGAGCGAGGGCCGCGACGAGGACACCGACCGCGACGAACGCCAGCGACAGCCGCGGCAGCGTCCCGGCGACCAGGGCACGGACCGGGTCGCCGCCGGCCCCCTGGGCGCGCCGGGCCAGGGCCATGCTGAACGCCGGGATCAGCGCGAACGCCAGCCCGTCCTCGATGAGCAGGGTGGCCGCGAACTCGGGCACCGTCCACGCGACGAGGAAGGCGTCCGTGTCCCGGCCCGCCCCGAACAGCCGGGCCAGCGCCTGGTCCCGGACCAGCCCGAGCAGCGACCCGGCCACCGACAGGGCGGCGGTGACCAGGGCGGCACGGGCGAGGAACCCTCCGGAGGCCGAAGGCGGTTCGGGCGAGCCCCCGGACGCCTTCCCGGGCCGCTTCCCGTGCCGTGCGGTCGGCCGCGCCGACGACACGACCGTGACGTCCACGTCCACGTCACCGTCCGCGTCGCCGTCCGCCCGTGGGGTCCGGGAAGGCGTCACCGTCATCGCCCGAGCGCCTCCTCGCGCCCGCCGCTCCCGAGGACCTCCGCGCGTCCCGTGCGACCCGCGGGCCCTTCGCCCTCGGGAGCCTCCTCGCCCGCGGCCAACGCCCACCAGGCGGCGAGCCCCAGCACCACCGCCGTCAACACCGTCGAGGGCCCGCCGATGTCGGCGTACAGGAAGTCGGTGAGCTGCCAGACGAGGAGACCGCAGGCGACGAGGGCGCAGTCGAGGCCGGGCGCCCGGTGCCGGTGGGCGCGCAGCAGCCCGCGCAGCGCGCACACCAGCAGCGCCAGCCAGCTGCCCGCCAGTGCGAGCAGCCCGATCAGGCCCTGCTCGCCCAGGATCAGCAGGTACATGTTGTGCGGGGAGAGCAGCGGTTGCTTGCGGTAGCCGGCGCCGGCGCCCTCGGTGTCGCTGCCGGCCGACAGGGCCAGCGAGGCGTGCGCGTCCCGGTGCTCGGGGAAACCCTTCAACCCGACTCCGGTCAGCGGCTGTTCACGCCACATGCCGGCCGCCGCCGCCCACATCGTGTACCGGTCGGTGACCGACTGGTCGGGGGCGTCCGCGACCTGCGTGATGCTGCTGATGCGCTCCTGGAGCATCGCCGTACCGACGCCGAAGCCGCCCACCAGGACCACGCCCGCGGCGACCACGACCGCGCCGGCCTTCAGCGCCCGCCGCAGCCCGGCAAGCGCCAGCTGTGCCGAGCAGGTCACCGCCGTCGCGATCCACGCGCCCCGGCTGAAGGACAGTGCGAGCGGCAGCAGCAGGCCGAGGGCGCAGGCGGTGGCGATGGCCCGCTGTCGTACCGGGGACCGGCCCAGGGCCAGGCCGGCCGCGCAGACCAGCCCGAAGGACACGACGGTCGCCATGCCCATCACGTCCTGCGCGCCGAAGGTGCCGACCGCCCGGATCTCCTCGCCCTGGTAGGAGGCGCCGGTCCCGGTGACGTACTGGTGCACGCCGACCGCGCCCTGCCAGCCCGCGAGACCCACGAACGACCAGGCCAGCAGCCGGAAGTCGGACCGGTCGCGGATCAGCAGCAGCACCGCCGCCGGGACCAGGACGAACACCTGGAGGTAGCGGCCGAGGCCGCCGATGCCCGCGCCCGGTGAGGACGCCCCCATCGCGGCGAGCGCGAGCCCGGCCACCGGCAGCCCCAGCACCACGGCCGCTGTACGGGACAGGGGGCGCCGCCGCTGCCGCAGCAGCCGGACCGCACAGAACAGGACGACGAGCGCGGAGAGCGCGTCGGCCGGTCCCGCGCCGCCCTCGCCGCCGGGGGAGACCGGCAGCGCGAGCAGGGCCACCACGGCGACGACGGGCAGCACCGGCGACAGCGTCCGGACACGGGGCACGGGCAGGGCGGGACTCATCGGACGGTTTCAGCTCCCGGTCGGTCGCACGAGGGCGGCCGCGGTGCGCAGCAGGATGCAGATGTCCTGCCACAGCGACCAGTTGTCGATGTAGGCGTTGTCGAAACGGGCCCGGTCCTCGATGGAGGTGTCGCCGCGCAGCCCGTGGATCTGGGCGAGGCCGGTGATCCCGGTCCGCATCCGGTGCCGAGCCGCGTAACCGGGGTAGGTCTGGCTGAACTGGCCGACGAAATACGGGCGTTCGGGGCGCGGCCCGACCAGGCTCATGTCCCCCCGCAGCACGTTCCACAGCTGGAGCAGCTCGTCCAGCGAGGTCTCGCGCAGAAAGCGGCAGAACGGGCTGATCCGTACCTCGCCCGCCACGCTCCACCGGGTCGCGGACTCGTGCTCGTCCACCGGACGGTGGGTGCGGAACTTCAGCAGGGTGAACGGGCGCCCGTCCTTGCCGATGCGCTCCTGCCGGAACACCACACCCGGCCCGCTGGTCAGCCGCAGCACCGCCGCGAACACCAGCAGCAGCGGGCTGACCAGCAGCAGCAGCGTCCCGGACACCGCGATGTCCAGCAGCCGCTTGCCGAGGCCGCCGCCGCGCCCGGCGCCCATGTCCAGCCGCCGGCAGGGGAACCCGGCGAGCTGCTCACGGGTCGCGTACGACGGGGTGTCGGCGTCGACCTCCCACACCGTGCAGCCCGACTCGGCGAGCGCCCGCAGCAGCGGGCCCTGCGCGGTGCGCACCGAGGGGTGGACGCACAGGACCTCGCGGACGGCGTTCTGGATGAGGGCGCGCTGTACCTCCTGGCCGGTGGTCAGCACCGGCAGCGCCTCCGTGCCGTCGGGGTGGCCGGGGTGTTCGGCGACGATGCCGACCGGGCGTACCCCGTAGCGGGGGTGGCGCAGCACGGCCGCGGCCACCCGTTGCGCGGTGGCCGCCGGGCCGATGACGAGCGCGGCGCGCGGGCGGCGCAGCAGCGCCCGGCGGCGCCACAGGTGGACGACGGCCCGGCCGGTGCAGGCGGCCAGGGCCTGCGCCGTGAACCCGAGGAAGAGGGTCCGCGCGGACAGCGCGTGCGCCGGGGTGTACGCCGCCACGAGCGCCCCCAGCGTGAACCACGCCACCGCGATCCGGCCGCAGACGGAGGGCAGTTCGTCCAGGACCCCGGCCACCGGCCGGGAGCGGTTGGGGCGCAGCAGCATCGTGGCCGCCACCAGTGCGGCGACCAGCAGCGGCCGGCGCTGTGCCCCGGTCAGCGCCAGGGCGCCGGCCAGCGCGGCGAGACCGTCAGTGAGCAGCAGGGGCAGCGGCGAGAGGGGCCGGGTGGCGGGCCGCCGGGCCGGGAACCGGAATCCCGCTCCGCTCTCACGCCGTGGCAGGACCGAGACGTGGGCGTACCCGGGCTGTGTGCCGGGGGAGGGGACGGTGCTTTCCGCAGTCACGAGTGGATGGACTCCCTGCACTCGGTGGGCACGACGCGCGCCGGGTGACCGGCTGCGGACGGCTGACGGCCGAGGGACTCCCGCAGCAGCGGGTCGAGCAGCAGCTCGGTGACCGTTCGGGCCAGCGCGGCGGCGTCCTCGGGGGCGACCAGACAGCGGGGCGCGAGCGTGGGGGGCAGGCTCTCGCGGGCGCCGTCCACATCGGTCACCACCACGGGCCGGCCGCAGGCCAGCGCCTCCAGGGGGGCCAGCGCCATGCCCTCCCAGCGCGAGGGCAGGACCACCAGGTCGGCGGCCTGGTACCAGGGGACGGCGTCGGCGACGGCCCCCGCGAGCAGCACGGACTCCGGGGCGCGGGAGCGCAGCGCGTCGTGGTCCGGGCCGTCGCCGACCAGCGCGAGCCGGGCCCCCGGCACCCTGGCCGCGACGGCGTCCCACGCCGCCAGCAGCACGTCCTGCCCCTTCTGCCGGCACAGCCGCCCCACGCACACCACGAGTGCGCGGCCGGGTCGATGCCCGGCAGCAGCGCGGCGCGCACGGTGTCGACGGGGGCCGGGTGGAAGCGCCGCGGATCGATGCCGTTGGGGACGACCGTCCATTGCCCGGCGATCCCGGCCCGCTGTCCGGTCGCCCGCTCGGCCTCGCTGACACACACCAGCCGGTCGGCCCAACGTGCTCCGAACCGCTCCCACCTGAGGGCGAGAGCGGCGGTGGCCCCGCCGACCGCCTCGAACGACCAGGCGTGCGGCTGGAACACGGTCGGGATCCGCCCCCGGACGGCGAGCCGCCCGGCGAGCCCGGCCTTCGCACTGTGCGCGTGCACCAGGTCGGGCCGCACGGCGTCGAGCACCCGTCCGAGCCGCCGCACCTCGCCGGGCAGCGAGGGCCCCGGCGCCCGCGACGCCTCCCACCGCCGTACGTCCGCGCCCAGGGACCGCAGGTCCTCGGCGAGGGCGCTGTCGGGACAGGCGACGGTGACGTGCAGCCCGGCGGCGAGCTGGGCGCGCGCCAGGTCCGTCACGACGCGGGCGACCCCGCCGTCCACGGGTTGGGTGAGGTGCAGGACCCGCGGTCCGACGTCGGGTTCTGGCTGGTGCATCGCGCGGTTTCCTCGCTCACGGGTGGCGCTCGGGGACGGGGCGGGAACGCGTCTACCGCTTCCGTGTGTCGACGGCGACGAAGAGCACGCCGGCCCACGCCGCGTCCCGCTGGGAAACGAGCCGGAAGGCCAGCTGGTCACCGCCGCGCCGCAAATCCGCTCGCAGATCGAACACATCGGAGTCGTAACCGAGTGTGTTGGCGTACGCCGGGACACGCGCCGCCGGAGCCGCCCCCGGCTCGCTGATCGTGGAGTTCAACACATCGTCAGATGGATTGACCGGGTCGGAGAGCGCCGAGACCCCCCGCGAGCCGTCGAGAACGTGATCGAATCACCCGAACGGCCGCGGTCGCCGTCGTAGGCGACCAGCCCCGCCCGGCCGCCCGCACCGCGCGGGAACGGCACCCCGCGCAGCCGGATCTCCTGCCCCGCGCCCGGACCTAGCGCGTCGAAGCCGTCCCACACCGCGAGGTGCCGCAACGGCTCCCGCGGGTTCTCGTACGCCACCACCAGCGTCCAGCCGCCCCACGCACCGGCCGCGGACCTGCCCATCGCCATGTTGACCTGCGCCACCGTGTACAGGCCCGCCCCGCTCTCGCGCACCAGCCCCGTGACGTCCGCGGAGGCCTGGAAGGCGTCGGCGCCCCGAGCCACCCGGTGGCCGGTGACGGTGTCCGCGAGCACCGCCTTGTACGCGCCGCCCGGCTCCGCGACGAGCACCCGCCCGTTGTCCTTGGGCGACTTCCGCTCACCGACGCGCAGATTGCCGCCCCAGTACAGCCGCGCGTACGTCACCCGGGAGCCCTCGGGGAGGCGGACCTCGGCGCGGGAGGAGTTGTAGGTGTTCGGGTCGCGGTCGACATCGACGTAGAACATGTCCAAGTCGCCGTTGGCCGCCGCCCGCCCCTCCCGGACAGCCGTGCAGGCAGGCGCGGTTCGGGTGGCGGACGCCGGTGTCGTACGGCAGCTGACGGCCGAGTTGGCCGCCCGGGCGATGCCGCCGTGCTGGGTCGCGCGGTACCGCTGGGTGAAGGTCGCGCCGTACCGCTGGGTGAAGGTCGCGCGGTACCGCTGGGTGAAGGCGAGGCGCTCGGCCTCGGCGGAGGGCGGCGCCGGGGCGGCCAGGGCGCCGCCCGGGGCACAAAGGGAGGCGAGGGCGAGGAAGACCACCGACGCCCGGCGCAGCAGCGGACCCAGGGAATGGCGCATGACCGGCGTGGCCCTTTCGGAGCAGGTGCGGTGTGCTGGCGACAAGCGGGCGGGACGAGCCGTCACTCTAGTCATAATCAGGATTAACAAGGAGAAGTCGGGCATCTGTGTCGGAGTTGTGAAGACCGGGACGCCGTCACGTCACCCGTTCGGAGGCAAAACTCCGGGCGCTTTCACGCGTTGACACACCGCCGGGCATCCCCGCCCGGGTGTATGTGTCAAAACCCCCAAGGAGCACCTCTCCATGTCGCGTATCGCGAAGGGCCTGGTCCTGACCTCCGTTGCCGCCGCGGCCGTCGCCGGCGCCTCCGGCATCGCCGCCGCCGACAGTGGCGCCAAAGCTGTCGCCGCCAACTCCCCGGGCGTGCTGTCGGGCAACGTCATCCAGGTTCCGATCCACATTCCGGTCAACGTCTGCGGCAACACCGTCAACGTGATCGGGCTGCTGAACCCGGCGTTCGGCAACACCTGCATCAACGACTGACGTCACCTCGACCGAGGTCACGACGCGTGCGACGTCAGACGGCCGCCCTTCCGTCAGGAGGGCGGCCGTTCGCGTTGTCCGTGCAGGTGGCCCACCCGTCGGGCCCAAGGTGTCGCGGCCGTCGCTCCCGCGTGTCGCCACGAATGGCGGCAGGGTGCCGCGACCGCCCGGTGGACCGTGCCGTGCCGTCCCGCCAGGGGGCACGTCACACGCGGGGGTGACGGAAGGCAACTGTGCTGTTGCGGGCGTGACACGCGCTTTCACGCTGAACCTGCGACTCGACGCATATCGAAAGGAACCCCCATGCGTGGTCTGCCCGTTCGGCGTGCCGCCCTCACCGCGCTGTGCGCCACCCTCCTTCTCGGCATCGCCGCTCCCTCCGCCCTGGCCGCCGATGGGGAAGCGACCCGCGAGCGCACTCATGCGGTGCCGAGTGCGTCTCTCTCCGGCGCGGACGCGCTGCTTGCCAGGGCCCGGAGCCTGGACGACATCAAACCCGCGCTCGCTCCCGTCACCGACCTGCTCGACACCTCGCTGAGGACCGCCAGCCAGGGCAGGAGCGCCGACCGGGCGAAGAGGCTGGGCGCCGCCGCCGAGGACGCTCTGACACGGGTGGCCGAGTCCACCGGCCCGGCCACGACGCCGTCCCACGGTGATCGCGTCGGCCCCGGGGCACGGGCCGCCGACATCACGGACGACCTGCTCGCCACCGTGGAGAAGCAGCTCGGCGCGCTGCTCGAGGCGGCCACCTCCGGCGACGTCGACCAGATCCTCCCCGCGGCCACGAGCCTGGTGACAGGCCTGAGCGACCTGGTCACCTCCCTGGTGGACGGCCTGTCACTCCCGACCCTGCCGACCCTGACGGACGTGACGGACGTGACGGACCTGACGGGCCTGGGCGACCTTCCCGAGGTCTCCACCCTGCCGGCCGAGACCCCGGCCCTGCCGGTGACGACCCCGGCCCTGCCGGTGACGACCCCGGCCCTGCCGGTGACGACCCCGGCCCTGCCGGTCACGCCGTCCACCCTGCCGGCGCAGGCGTCGCCGCTCACCCCCAAGGCGCAGGCCCCCGACGCCTGACGGCCGGTTCCCCTTTCCGCACCTCGGCGTTCGGGTGGGCCCGTGTCGGGGTGCGGAATTCTTCCGCGTCCGGGGTTTCCGCCGTCGCCGCACATCGTTAGACACGGCGTCAGAGTCTCGCTGGTGACTTGAGTTGCCGAGTTGCCGAGTTGCCGAAGAAAGGTCCCCGATGAAGTCCCTGAAGGCTGCCGCTGTCGTTGCCGGATCCCTCGTGATCGCAGGTGCCGCCGCACCGGCATTCGCGCACGACACCGCCGACCTCACGCCCACCAGCCTCAACGGCGCCGTCAACACGCTCACCAAGGGCCCCATCGACGTGATGCCGCTGCAGCACCAGTCGGACACGCTCGACACGGAGAACAAGAACTCCCCGCTCAGCGGCGTCAAGGACGCGACCACCGCGCTCAACGCCCCGAAGTCGCTCCTCGGCGGCCTGCCCCTGCAGGGCTGACGTCACCGCCCGGAGGCCTTCCGGACGCGGCTCGCGCCACGGACGGACCGGCCGTCCGCGGTGTTCGAGGCGGGTCGGCGGACCGGTCCCTCGTTCGTGTGGAGCACCCGCCCGGTGTCCTCCGCCCGGGTGACAACCGTCCGGGCGGACCGCCGGGACGCCTTAGGGTCGCGCGGTGACCACAACCCCCGGCGCAACCCGCCCCTTCCCCGTCGCCGACCTCGGAACCCTCGTCATGATGCCGTGGAGCGGCGAGGCCGCGGACGGCCGCGCGATGCCCTACCTCCTCGCCTGTTCCCTCGGCAACGGTCCCGGCGGCCATGAGGGCGCGACCGCCGCCGTCGAGAGGCTGCTGGAGTACAGCGGCCTGGTCGTGGGCGGTATCACCGACGGCACCCAGAAGCTGAGTCTGCCCGTCACCATGCTGGTCGTGGCCGGCCAGGCCGTCGTGACCATGCCATGGCTCAGGACCCAGTGCACGGTGCCGCCGGAGTGGCTCGAGGCGGTGGCCGAGCGCGGCTATGCCTACCTCCTCTTCACCACCCGCCCCTGGCCCGGAGACGCGCCCGGTTCGACGGTCGCCGCCGAGGCGCTGAACGCGTTCGCCGGCGACGAGGAGACCCTGAAGGCAGCCGCGCACATCATCCTGCCCGCCCGTAGCCTGCGCGCCTGAGGGGCTCGGCGGCGCCTGACGGTGGCCGTAGCGGCCGGTGGCGGCCGGTGGTGGCCGGGGGCCCACGCCGTCGTCGGCACTCCCCGTGTGGCGGGGTGCCGGTGTGGCGGCGTGGCGAAGTGGCGGCGTGGCGGCGTGGCGGCCTCGCGGGTCGTCCCCGCCGGCCGAGCCGCGAAGTCCCTGGATCCCAAGCCGGCACCCGGCGCTGACCCCCTGCCCTGCTGTCGCGCCGGTGCTGTCCTGTGTCCTGTCCGGCTCCTGGCGTCCGGCCCCGGCCCGACTCCGGGCACCTGGGCGAACGTGCCGTGCCGCCGATGCGCTCCGGCGTGGATCGCCACGACCGCGGGGTTCCCGACCCCGGCCCGGGCACCCGCGGCGTGCGCCACGGCCCACCAGGGACACCGCCCGTACGACTCGCCGGTGGCATGTCCGGACGGCCCGACCATCCCACTGTCGTACGAATGCGGCATCCGAGGGATTTGTGAACTGATGTCGTTTTCCGGCTCGTTACCCGGTACGCAGGCACAGCCCGTCCAGCACTCCGAAAGGGACCGTACCCGAGATGAAGTCGACCACCCGAGGAACCCTCGCCGCCGTGCTCACCTGTGTGGCGGCCGCGGCCGGCGCCGCCTCCGCGACCTCAGCCGCCGCGGTCGGCACGGTTCCCGTCCCCGTCCCGCTGGACGGCGTCGAGAAGTCCCTCCACGTGGAACTGCCCAAGATCGGCGGCGAGATCCCGGTGCCGGTGCCGGGCGCCCCCGAAGGCCCGCGGTACGTCGAGGGCCGCCTCATCCCGGAGCGCGTGGTCCCGCAGTTGCCGGTCGCCGCCGGGCTTCCCGGTCTGGGCATGCGCTCGCCGCTGCCGGAGGTCCTCGGCGACGGGTTCAACCACGTCGGCCTCGACGTCCCCGCCTCCGACGTGCGCACCCTCGGCCCCGGCCTCGCCCTGGACGCCCCGCTCACCGCACCCGACGCCGACCGGTTCGGCCTGCCGGACCTTCAGCTGCCGCAGGCCGGTGTGCTCACCCCGGTCGTCCAGACGGTGCCGGGCGCCGACCTCGAGGTCGGCCAGGGCCTGTAGCCGACCGGCCCACCCGACCACAGGCCCGGACCCGCCGTCCGGGCCTGTCGCCTTTCCCGGCCGCTTTCCGGTCCGCACGGTGACCCCGCGGGCCGTCGGACGGTTACCGCTGTGACAACGGAACCGGACGAGGAGCACACATGGTCGTCAGTGTGGACGGAGCCGCCGACGTGACCACGGGCCCGGCACGGAAGGCGAGACGCGGAACACGCAGGAGTGCGCTGCGCGGACTGCTCGGCGCCACCGCGGCCCTCGCACTCGCGCCGCTGGTGGCCGCCTCCCGGCCGGCCCGCCGCCAGGACAGCCACGGTCACGGCCACGGCCATGTGCCCGCACCCGCACCCGCGCTCGGGCTCGGGCTCGGGGCAAACGCCTTCGACGAGACCTACCTCGGCCGCCACCTGCTCGGCCGCCTCGTTCCGCCGGTCGGCGTTGCCGACACCGGCCGCTGGGAGGTCACCGTCGACGGCCGCCCCCTGCACCTCATGCGCCGCGCCGACGGCACCTGGCTGAGCATGGTCGACCACTACCGCTCGTACGCCGATCCGCTCGAGGCGGTCCGAGCCGCCGTCGACGAACTGGGCCCCGGACAGATGCTGCGGCCCGCCGCCGCCACCGGCCGTCACACACACATGGGGGGAGACCATGGCCTACATCCGTAAGGACGTCAGCACACTCACCACCGGCGAACGCCGACGCTTCGTCCGAGCCCTGCTGGAGCTGAAACGCCGGGGCGAGTACGACGAGTTCGTGCGCATGCACATCGACTACTACACCTCCGACGGCGAACGCGGCCTGCGCACGGCCCACATGACGCCCTCCTTCCTGCCCTGGCACCGCCGGTTCCTGCTGGATCTGGAGAAAGCGCTGCGCCGGGTCGATCCCTCGGTCACGGTGCCGTACTGGGACTGGACGCGGGACCGGGCGACGACCTCCGTGCCGTGGACCGCGGACCTGCTCGGCGGCAACGGTCGGCGCTCGGACCGGCAGGTGATGACGGGGCCGTTCGCCCACGCCACCGGCAACTGGACGATCAGGGACGGCGTCACCGACACGGAGTTCCTCACCCGCGACCTCGGCCGGGCCCGCGACCCGATCGGGCTGCCGACGAAGGCCGACGTGGAGTGGGCGCTGAGCGACCCGGTCTACGACGTCTCGCCCTGGGACTCGACGGTGACCCGCGGCTTCCGCAACAAGCTGGAGGGGTGGGGGACCGGCCGGGGCAGCACCGCCTGGCTCAACCACAACCGGGTGCACCGGTGGGTCGGCGGGGCCATGGTCGGCGGGGCGTCCGTCAACGACCCGGTGTTCTGGCTCCACCACGCCTTCATCGACCTTCTGTGGACCCGCTGGCAGCGACGCCACAGGACACACCGCTACCTGCCCGCCGAACCGCCGCTGCCGGACAGCAGTCAGTTCCGCCGGGTCGTCGCCCGGCACCAGAGGCTGCCTCCGTGGAACGTGACCCCCGACCAGCTGGAGGACGCGGGACGGATCTACCGGTACGCGTGAGGCGGCCACGGTATGGCCGACGGTACGCGTGAGCGCTGCCGGTACACGAGAGGCGGCAGGGAAAGCTGCCGGTACGCGTGAGGGAGGCAGGGAAAAGGGGAGAGCCCCGGCGCTCGAGGTGCCGGGGCTCTCCCTTAGGGGTGCTGCTGCGAGCTGACGTCAGCCGCCGTAGCCACTGGCGTCGCCGCCGCTGTGGTGCTGGCCGCCCTTGTCCTCGTGCTTGTCCTCGCCCTTGTCGTGGTTGCTGACGTTGGCGCAGGTGTTGCCGAAGGCCGGGTTGAGCAGGCCGACGATGTTGACGGTGTTGCCGCAGATGTTGATCGGCACGTGGATCGGGACCTGGACCACGTTGCCGGACAGGACGCCCGGCGAGCCAACGGCCGCACCCTGCGCGTCCGCGTCCGCCATTGCCAGGCCGGCTCCGCTGACCATCATGGCGCCGGCGCCGACGGCGACAGCGGCTGCCTTCGCGATGCGAGACATCACATTCTCCTTTGTGGTTCGGTTCGCACGGCAGCAGGTCGCGCCACCGCACTCCCCGTTCAACGCCGGCCCCCCGGGCAGGTCACGGCGGCATCCGCCGATCACCCTTGTCGCGCACGCGCGGGGGAGTGCGCCTCAGAGGGTGCTCCGGTGCGCCGTCACGAAGTCGGCCAGGGTGGCGATGGACTGGAGGCTGTCCAGGCTGAGGTCCAGCGCGGCGACATCGACGCCGAAGCGGGCGTCGACCGCGCCCAGCAGCGTCACCCCGGCCAGCGAGGTCAGGCCGATCTCCGGGCCGAACAGGTCGGTGTCGGCGGGGAGTCCTGCTACCACGGCGGCGTCCAGACGGGCGGCCTCCGCGATCATCGCGCGAAGCTCCTCCTCCACCGCCGCGCGGTCCGCGGAGGAGGTGGTGGTGGAGGGGGAGGAGGGGGAGTGGGCCTCGGTCACGCGTCGGCGTCCTTTCGGGTGAAGACATGCAGCCAGGCGGGGGGCTTCGGCAGGTCGCCGCCACCGCCACCGCTGTCGAGGGTGCGGGCCAGGACCGCCCCGTCGTCGCCGACAGTGCTGCCGTCGGCGCTGTCGTCGGCTTCTGTACGGCGCAGGCCCGCCTGGCGGAGCAGGATCCGCATCTCCAGGTTGGCGTCCGTCGGCCGCAGTGTCACCCGGAAGTCCTCTGCACCGGACTCCCGCGCCCGCTCCATCAGCCAGAACAGGAACGCCGCCGCGGCGCCCCGGCCGGCGACCCGGCAGGAGAGCGCCAGCAGCGGCACGACCAGGAACCGCGGGCGGTCCGGTCGACGAGAGCGGCGCCGATGATGCCGTACTCCCCGAAGCGGTCGGACATCCGGGCGGTGTACAGCTCGTGCCCGTCCGCGGCGGCGAGCGCGCGGAGCCGGTCGGGGGTCAGGCCGGAGGAGTTCAGACGGTGGGTGCGCGCGGCGAGTTCCAGTGCCCGCGGGACCTCCTCGGCGACGGCCGGGCCGACCGTGAGGCGCATGTCGCACCAGCGCAGGAACTCCTCCCGGGTGCCCTGGAAGCGCTCGCCCTCGGCCCGGCGGGTCTCCTCGGTGCGGTAGCGGCGCACCCGATCCCGCGACTCGGGGGTGACCTCGCGGTCCTCGAACGCCGCCAGCAGCGCCGGGACTTCGCCGGGGTCGAGGGTACGCACGCCCGGCAGCAGCGCCTCCACCTCGGCGCGCTCGTACGGGGAGTCGTCGATCAGGACCAGTGCCTCGACGGCGATCCCGAGATCCTTGGCGATGCGGCGCAGCGACTCGCTCTTGTCCTGCCAGGACACCTGCGGGGCGAGGAAGCGCTCCCGGAGGCCGGGCACGGCGTCCATCCGGTCGAGGACCGCGGGCGCGCTGCGGCTGGCGAGGCTGCTGAGCACGCCGCGGGCCGCCAGCGCGTCGATCGCGGCCAGCATCTCGGGCCGGGGGACCGGCAGTTCGTCGGTGAGGGTCTCCACCGCGATCTCGTCCCACAGGGTGCCGTCCAGGTCCCAGACGACGCACTTGATCCGGTCGGGGTTGTAACCGGTCGGGTCGGGTGCACTGCTCGCGCCGGTCGCGCCGGTCGCGCCGGTCATCGGGATTCCTCCTCCGGGAGGCGCAGCTTCATGGTCAGAGTGGCGGGGTCGAAGCCGAACTTGCGGTAGACCGTGCGCATCGGGACGTTGCCGACGTGGACGCGGCCGACGACTTCGGTGATGCCGTTGGCCAGGCAGAACTCCAGGCCTTCGGTGAGGAGGAGTTCGGCGACGTCGGCGCGGTTGTCGAGCGGGGCGACGGCGAGGGAGCGGAAGTTGGCGTAACGGTCGCCGTCATCTGGTTCTGGTTGATGCTCACCCAGCACCAGCCGACCGTGTCGCCGTCGGGGCGGTGGGCGACGATCATGCCCTCCTTCGACTTCTCCATGGAACGGCCGACGCGTGACGCGTGCCGGGCGGGGTCGTCGACGGCGTCCTCGCCGAAGGAGATGCGGGCGATCTCGGCCTCGAACTCCCCGATGGCCGGGAGGTCGCCCTCGTCGGCCTGACGGGTGAGGCAGGGCCGGGCCCGCTGTTCGAGGGCGGCGCGGGACTCGGGGGTGGGGCGCTGCCAGCCGGGTCGCAGGGAGTGGGAGGGCTGCGCGAGCGCCGGGGCGGGGGTGGCGATGGGTGCCGGGGCCGGTGCCGGTGCAGGTTCCGATACGGGTACGGGTGCGGGGGCCGGCTCGTCCACCGTGACCGCGAGGGTGGTCGGGGGCTCGTCGGCGGCGACCAGGCGGCCCGGACGGAAGGGGCCCTTGCCGCACTGGGGGCAGCCCTCGTCACGCAGTGCGGCGACGGACGTCCAGCGGGCGCCGGGGCCGACGCGCAGCGCGGTGTTGCAGGCCACGCACGTGTACTCGCGCTGGCGCGTCCGCTTGTCACCGGTGTAGAGGGGGCCTTCGAAGTCGCCCTGGTGGGAGGCGGTCGAGGTGGTGGTGAGGAGGTGCTGGAAGAAGCCGACCCCGCCGAGGATGCCGCTGCCCTGGTACTCGTTGAAGTTGCGGATGTAGCCGTTGGTGACCAGCCCGAGCGCCATGATCTCGCGCTGGACCTCGAGCATCTCGTCCGGGCTCTTGCCGCCGAAGGAGAAGAAGACGCTGTGCGAGGGGCCGGGGCGCAGGCCCTCCACGGCACGCGAGAGGAACAGGCGGGCGCCTTCCGCGGTGTAGGGCGGGTCGGTCATCGCCACGTCGAAACCGCTGTGCAGCTCGGTGGGCAGGGGGTGGCGCAGGTCGTGCTCGACCGTCTCGACGCGGGTGCCGAGACCGGCCGACACCTTCCGGATGTAGGCGAGGATCTCGGGGGAGATGTCGACGACGGTCACCCGCTCGACGATCGGGGAGCCGAGCACGTCGCCGACGACGGCGACGGCCAGGGAGACGAGGTCGTCGTCGCCGATCAGCAGAAGATTGCCGCCCGGCAGCGCGCCCGCCGCGAGCAGGGCCAGGACGCGGCGCACCTTGGTCTCGGGCGTGCAGTGGGACTGGTCGATCGACATGTCGGCGGCCGGGCCCGACTCCATCAGGTCGCTGAGCCGCCGTACCGCCTCCTCCAGCACGTCGGGGATGACCAGTTCGCGGCCCTCGCAGGTGGTGCAGGTCGCATCCAGCGTGAGGTCCATGCCCAGCTCGGCCACGACGTCCAGGCCGGCCGGGGTCAGCCGGGAGGGACGCTCCTTGGTGAGGAGGTCGCGTCGGCGCAGCTCGTTCCCGAGGGCGGCCACGATCGGGACGGGCAGGCCGGTGGCCCGGCTGATGTCCCTGGTCGAGGCGGGGGCCAGACGACGCAGGGCACGCAGCACGGAACGCACTCCGGGCGGGCCCTCCTGAAGCCTGACGGCCTCCGCGACTTCTGTGAGCACTCGATCGGCGGGGGTACTCCGACGGTGTCGAGGCGCGTTTTTCACAAAGCTGCTCCGGGCGGGCTGATGGAATACATGTCTATCGAGTATACGGGCTGGCGCGGCGGCGACCGGACGCACCCGCGGATCGGTGAATTCGGAAAGGAACAGGAGGAATGGGAAACGCTGTTTCGGGGTGTTCGCGGAAATGCTTACCGAATTTTCGGGGAGCGGCGATGAGGGAGGCGGCGTACCCCTTGACAGCGTGCGTGCGCGAGCCGTAGAGCGACCCGGATGCTACGCTGGGCCACACCGAGCGTCGGTTTTCGGCCTCGAGACCTTCCCCTTCGGCCGCGCGGACCAGCGCACCTCTATGTGAAAGGAGACGGGGGCAGCGGATAGCGACCCCCGGTTCCCCATGACCAACCCCGCAAGCCTCGCCACCGAGGGTATAAACGTCGACGATTTGTGCTCCTACGCGGTAGACGTGTGGGTGAGCGATCACAGCATCCTGACCGACCAGGAGCGTCTCCTCCAGGTGCTGCGCACAGCCGCCGAAAAGGGAAACGCCCAGGTGCTCGGTGAGGCCTCGCACGTTTTCCCCAATGGCGCCGTCACCGCCATTCTGCTGCTTTCGGCATCGCATCTGAGCATTCACACCTGGCCGGAATTCAGCCTGGCCAACGTCGATCTGCTCGCCTATGGCCGACTGAACGGCGAGCGGATGATGCAGAGTGTGGAACTCGGCCTTTCGCCGACGAAAATCAATGTGACGCGCATGCTGCGCGCGGTGCACTGATTCCAGGAAATGGCCTGACCGCGGGGCGGCGTGTTCTACGGTGTGAGTGCGTTGATTCTCCGCCGCATTGATTTCACAGCCATCCCGAGAGGGATTCGACGAACGCGTCGAATCGGTCCCGGTGGATCGCGTGCGGTGCGTCGGGCACCGTACGCACCTCGAAGCCCCGTCGCCCGAGTTCCACCCTCCCCTGCGCGCTGACGAGCATGCTCGGGTCCGACACCTGGACCAGCGAGGGGACGACGGCCTTCTCCGGCGTGTGGTCGACGAGGCGGTGGGCGGAGAGGGCGAGGGCGGTGTTCTCGTCCCAGGCGTCCAGGGCCAGCCGTTCGAAGGTGAGCCGCTGGGCCGCGAGCTGTTCTACGGTGAGTCGCTGGGCCGTGAGCCGTTCGGCCGTGGGTCGTTCGGCCGTGGGTCGCTCGGTCGTGAGTCGTTCGGCCGTGGGTCGCTCGGTCGTGAGTCGTTCGGCCGTAAGTCCTTCGGCCGTGGGTCGCTCCGCTCCGAGATGTTCGACGGTGAGCCGTTCGGTCGTGAGTTGCTCGGTCGTGAGTCGCTCGGTCGTGAGTCGCTCGGCGCCCTCGGCCGCGGCGTCGTCGCGCGGGCGGGAGAAGCTGGTCAGCAGTTCGGGCGAGCGTTTGAAGAGCGTGAAGAAGGCCGGGTCGAGCCCACCCTCCGACCCGCTCAGCCGCCAGGCGGGCTCCGAATAGACCGCACGCGCCGGAGCCAGCTCCTCCACCGCCAGAGCCAGGGCCAGCGCGCCCAGGGAGTGGCCCAACGCCAGCTCGGGGTGGCGCGGGAGGGTCTCCAGAAGATCCTCGGCGAAGAGCGCGGGCGCGTACGCCCCGCGCCCGCTGGCGCCGTGGCCCCGCAGATCCACCGCGAGGACGCGGTAACCCCGCCCGGTGAGCACCGGTGCCAGCTCGTGCCAGGTGCGGTGGTCGGTCATGATGCCGTGGACGAGGACGGCGAGACGGTCGCCCGTTCCCCACTCCTGTGTGTGCAGACGCATCCGGCTGCTTTCGTGGTCGTCGTGGTCGTGGTCATCGTTTGTCGGCGACGTCGCTGTAGGCGGCGGGCAGGAGTCTAGGGCGTGGGCCGGTCGGCGGATCAGGGTGAGGGACCGTGACGGAGCACGAGGTGCTGGTGCGGTGGGCGCGGTCGGGCGACGCCCGGCCGGGGCTCCTCGGTCTGCTCGACGCCGTGGAACGCGCCCGTTACGAGGCCACGGCCCGCCCGGACGACAAGGCCCGCTTCCTGGTCGGGTGCGCGCTCAGTCGCCTCACCCTGGGCGAACTGCTCGGGCTGTCTCCGGCCGACGTGCCCCTGCGCCGGGTGTGCCCACGCTGCGGCGGACCGCACGGCAAGGTGAGACTGGCGGTGCCGGCGGGGTCGCCGTACGCGGACGTCGACTTCTCCGTCACCCACAGCGGGAACGTGGTGGGGGTCGCAGTCTGCCGGGATGCGGCCGTGGGGCTCGACGTGGAGGACGACGGCATCGGTCTCGACGTCGACGCGGCGGCACGCACAGCGCTCGGCGCCACCGAACTGAGCGCGCTGTACGCCCGCCCCGCCGCCGGGCGCCGTTCCGCCTTCCTGCGTACCTGGACCCGCAAGGAGGCCGCACTGAAGGCACTCGGCGTGGGATTGCACGTGCCGTTGCGCGAGCTGGAGGTGTCCGCCCCGGACGCCGCCCCGGCCGTCCTCACCTGGCCGGAACAGCTCGGCCGGCGCCCCGAGGCGAGCCTGGCGGACCTGACGGTCGAGGACACACACACGGCAGCGGTCGCGGTGCTGGGGGCGGGCGGGGTGCGGGTCGTCGAGCGGGCGAATGCCGGACTCCAGGCCTGAACGGCCAGTCGGCCTGCCACGGACGGCACCGCACTGACCTGCACAGACGCGGAGCGGAAGAGCGCCCCCGGCAGGACTCGAACCTGCGGCCAAGCGCTTAGAAGGCGCTTGGTGAGATCACCGGCACATGCCCTCTGACCTCGCGTTCTTCGGCTGACGACCGCGGATCTGCGGCACCTTCGACACGCATTCGGCAGAGGGGCGGGCGACGCGGGTCTGCTGAGGCCACACGACAGGGGTATCCGCTGAACATGCTTGCTCTGATTGCGTACCGTTCGTACCACGGCGCAACGACCGTGTGGGCCTTCGTGGTTGCCATCCTCATCGTGCTGGTGGCGGGTTGGTACATCCGGCGCCAAAGGTAGGTGCGGCACCCGCAGACCTGCTTCCCCGGATCCCGCAGGCCGGCCGCTATGGACGGTTGATCGGAATCTCGTAGACGATCTCGCAGTGAGCGGCGGGCACCACGATGTCCGCCGTCTCCACGGGCCGCCCCTCGTCGCTGTAGTACGTCCGCCGAATGTGCGTGACAAGAGCGGCCTTCTGGATGCCAAGTAGCGACGCCTCCTCGGCGGTCGCCTGCCGCGGCTCCGGCTGCTCCACGGCGTGGCCGACGGTGATGCCGATCGCGGCCATGCGGTTCACGACGCCCGCCCCGGCGTGCGGCCCTCCCTCGGGGAGGACGACGAGCGTGCCGGCCGTGAGGTCGTACGGCTCCCAACTCGTCGACAGCTGCACGGGCCTGCCGTCCGCCAGGAACTCGTACGTCGTACGGACGCACAGCTCGCCCTCGGCGATGCCCAGCCGTGCCGCGATTTCCGCCGGCGCCGGCACCTTGGCGTCGGTCCGGCTCTCCCAGTCCCCTTGCCTGCCGACGGCCTTCATGTCCGCACGGAAGGGCGACCCGTTGGGCTGCTCGCGCGCCGAGGAACGGACCACCCGCACGCGCTGCCGCGGCTCGGCGACGTACGTGCCCGATCCGGCGCGGCCCTCCAACACACCCTGGGAGATCAGCAACTCCTGCGCCCGGCGCACGACGTTCTCGCCCACGCCGCACTCTTCGCCGATCTGGGCGCGGGAGGGCAGGCGGTCTCCCGGCTCCCACACGTGCTCCGCGATCCGCCGCCGGAGTTCGTCGGCGATGCGGAGATAGGGCGGCTGCTCAGGCATATGGAAAATCTAGTCCACTAGCTCTAATATAGTTAACTAGCTTCACTCAAAGTGATCGCTGGTGACGGAGGCTGCCCTGTGCCCGCTTCGGGAGTTAGCGCGGCGACCCTCGCCGCCCGGCTGTCCGCCCTCGGGCTCCTCACGCGAGTGGAGGAACACCCCCGGCATACGTCGGTCGAAGCGGAGGTGCCGGACGCGATCTCCGCCGGGTTATGGCGGGAGGTCCTGGACGTAGTGGCGGAGGCCGATCGATTCGGACTCTTGGCCACCAGCATGAACGGCCGCACCCTCTGGGCGGTCGTACGCAAAACGTCCCCACGACGGGCGATGTCGGGGGACCGAGCCATCAGCGATAGGAGCTGATCAGCGTGCTCAACCGTATCCGCCGTGCCGTCTGGCTCACCAGAGAGCGGCACTTCCCTAGGGGCAGGCACCGCCGCCCGTTAACGGCCTCCGGGCTGTCGGCCGCCCCCGCCTCCTCCCTGCCTCCGGACAGGACGCGGCCGACCGCCGATGCGCCTTCGACGATGTGAACCACCGGCAAATGCTCAGGGGTGAGGACATCGCGCTCGTCCGCCCGTACGTACTGGCCTGGGAGAAGCGTGTGAGAACGCGCGAAGTGGTCGTCGCTCCCTATCTGCCGGCCGACGCGTGGTCGGTTCTGGTGGGGGTCCACTGATGCATCCCCGTCGACAGACCCGCATCACGGACGCCTCGGCCGTCCCCTACCGATCGACTGCGTGCCGGATCGGCACCCACCACGCCTGCGCGGAGTCCTCCCCGGTCTCGGCGCCGGACGACCTCCCGGTGGTCAACGAGGCGTGCGACTGCTCGTGTCATTCGATGTCCGGCCAGACGGCGCCCTCGGAGGTGCAGCGGTGAGGGAGTGGGCACCAGGCGGCACGCTGGCATCCAACGTCGAGGTGACCGCGGCCACCGTGCAACGCGGCGACATCATCCAACTCGGAGGCAGGGCCTGCCGAGTGCAAGACCTCTTCCAACTTTCCCAGGGCGCGAAGCAAATCCTCTTCGACTCGGGCGAGTTGCTGACCATACACACGCGAACCCGGCTCGTTGCCGTGCGGATGATGAGGCGGCGGTGACCCGGTCCGTGCCTCCTCGCCATCACGACATCGCCGACGATCTCCGCCACCAGATCACGACCGGCCACCTCAAGCCCGGCGAACGACTCCCGTCCGAAACCGGCTTGGCCGACCGCTACAAGGTCAGTACGCAGACGCTCCGGAGTGCCCTCGCGGTGCTCCAGGGCGAGGGCCTCGTCAAGAAGATCCACGGCAAGGGCAACTTCGTCCGCCGCCCTCTCAGACGGATCATGTACGTCGGAGGCTGGGGGACGCTAGACCCGTGGACCGCCGCCGAAGCGGCTCTACGCGTCACCGTTCGCACCGCTACGGTCCAAGCCGACGGACACCTGACGACCTTGCTGAGGGTGCCGACGGGCAGCCCTCTCGCGGAGTTCTTCTGTGTCAGCCACGAGGGGCAGTCACCGCACGGACTGGCCCGTATCTACATCCCGCGCGACCTGGCGCCGGCCGGAGTGCTCGACGACGAGTCCTCGTACCCGGAGGCGGTCAAGAGGTTCGCCGTACTTGGCTCTCCGCCGGCTGCTGTCAGGGAAACGGTATGCGCCCGCCCGCCGACGCGGGACGAGTCATCGACCCTGCGAACCAACTCCGCCGCGCCAGTTCTGGCGATCACGCGCGTCGCGACTGACCTCACCGGCCGAGTGGTCGAGGCGGCCCTTCTGGTCTTCCCAGGGGATCGGGCGGACGCAGTCTTCACCACCCACCACATGCCCGACGAGAGGCAGACGCCAGGATGACAGCACGGAACGAACTGCGCCTGCTCCCGTGGTCGGGCCCGGAGGGCAAGCCCTGCTACCTGAGCACGGATGACAAAGGCGGCTACATGTCCCGCCTGGCGGACAACATCGAAGAGGAACAACTCGCCACGGCGGCAGCCCTGTTGGAGCACGCCTCGGAGACCCTCGACGGCCAGGACGCGGACTCGGAGGACCTACGCCGGTTGACCGGGGAACTGATCGGGACTCTCCGGGACGTGCTCCGCGTAGCAACCAGCCGCGGTCACCTCCTGGGGGTGAGCGAACCGCACCGCTACTGAAGCAGCGGCCGCAAGCAACGCCAGCCACCGATGACCCTCCGCTTCAACCGGGGAGGGGAGCCTGAGCAAGATTCGGCTCCCCTCCCCGCCGCGTTATGCCGGCTACCGCTGAGACTGCGGGCACCGGAGCAGAGAAGGCCACCCTTCTCCGAAGGCTTGAACCTCAGCCGACGACAGCCAGCCACGACGGCGGACGCGTCGACCGACCACGCACGCGTGTGCCTCGCCGCACCCCGACTAACCTCAGCCATGCTGCGGTGTCGTTGATCAGGAAGGGAAGCTGTGACGGCCGGTTTAAAACCCCATACTGTTTTGGACGGAGTTCCTGTCGCGTTCAGGTTTGTTTGACCGAGTGGGGTCTATTCATAGGCAGTCCACGGCGGCCCGACCACCGCTTTAGGAGTTCGATCTGCCCCTGTCCAAAGGCGGGGCCTGCCTCGTGCACTGGTGCCACACGTGGCTGCTATGTGCCGCCGCCGTCCGGGGTCGTTGATGTCAGCCTTGGATGTCAACGGAACAGCCACGGCACCGGGCAAGGGCTCCAAGCGCACGTCTAGCGTCTGAGGCTTGTCACCCCTGCCGGGACACGCCATGAGTTGGCTCGGGTGCCCTTCACCCACCGGCCGGTGCCAAGGAGGACTGCTGCCCGGCAGGTCAGAGGCTCGCCGGGACGGGAAGCGCGGATCGTGTCGATGATCTCCCACATGGGCAAAAGCCATGTCTTCGCCTCGCCAGGCTCCAGGCGGCAGACGTTCCCGTGCATCGTGAAGTCGACCGCTCGAACGCGAGTGGGCCTGCCGCCCCAGTAGGAGTGACGTCTGGCGGATATGCATGGCACACGTACGCTCACGGGTCCACGCCCAGTGTTGCGTACCACCACACTGAATGCATCGTGCACGTACGATTCGAACTGTATGCCTTGGATGTGTTGAAGGTCCGTTGTAGTGCGATCGACAACCTCCGAGGCGATGGACGGGACGGGATCTCCATCGTCATGGATCGCGATCGATAGTTCGCAACGCACCCGGGCGCCGCTCAAGAAGTGGCTAGCGACTTGCCAACTCAGTGACACCGTGGACACGGCCAAGCTGAGTGCGGCGACAGCGAATGCCCCGGCTGTGTCGGTCATTTGAGGATGATATGGGTGTCGATCCGAGACGGGCGACGTTTTGCCCGTTCGTGTCACCTCGCTGGGAAGGTGATAGCACCAGAGGCACCACAGGTGCGCAACCCCTTGTCACGCATACCCACCAGCTGCGCGTTCGGGCTCTCGCCGCGACAGTCGCGAGTCGTGGCAGTGGCGACATTGTGGCCAACACGCTTTCCAACTGTGGTGGTGGTCTTGAGCGACTCGGACGGGGCCGTTCACCTGCGTTCATGGGCGACCGACCGTGAGAGTGGCCACCGCCTCCGGCCCTGTCTGAATGGTCGTGAACGGTGCTGAAGGAGACGGACGGCGGGGCCGGATTCGCTAGCATCGTGGCTGTTGAAGGGGGCGTCATGGCACTGGTCGGCAAGGGATCCCGACGGATCGTTGTCGACGGCACGGTCTACCGCTGGCGGCTGCGAGGCAGGCCGACGTACTTCCAGGGCTTGGCCTGGTCACCGTGCTCGTTCGCGGTCGAGCATGCGGACGCCCCGGGTATGACGCTCGTGGTTACCACCGACCAGCCGCATCCGAGCAACTGGATCGGTCGTGAGGCTGAGCCTGTACTGCCGTCCGGTGTTGCTGCGGCTGTTCGGCTCGCGCTGCGAGCGGGCTGGAATCCGACGGCTCCGGGCTCCGCATTCCACCTCGACCAGTCCGCCGGCTTCACACCGTCGAACTGACCGGAGCCGTTAAGTAATTCGTGCGACCTCAGCCGACGACAGTCAGCCACCGTGGTGGGTGCGTCAACGGATCAGGCGCGCGTGCCTCGCTGCCCTCCCACCGCCTCAGCCACGCTGCTCGATGTCGTCCGTCAGAGCAAGCCGCGACGGCGGAACCGTGGTGACGAATCTTCGGGCAAGGACTTCTTCGTCCCGAAGCAACTTGGGTGAGGGCACTGCCTTGGGCTGGTGTGCTGTTCACCTGCGCAGATAGTCCGCAGTCGTCCGCGCTCGTCCGCCGTTGTTCGTCGGTGTTGTCACGCAGTTAGACACTCACTGGCTGGGCGCCTGATGTCCCACTCCTGCTCTGGAGCGGACCCGGCACATCCTCGTACCCACCTGAGCGTCAACGGTCCTTGCCGAGCGTGGGAAGGCCGCCGCGGAAGGGGCGGTATGCGGAGCCGTTCGCACGAGGCGTGATACCAAGCTTCTTCTTCAGCGCGGCCAGGTGTTCCGCGTCGGCGGCCGCCTGCTTTGCCTCGTCCTCGGCCGCCCGTAGCCGTGCTGCCTCCGTGTCGGAGACGATCCGCTTCGGCTTTCCCGAGATGATTTCCGCTGTCTCGTGGAGGAACCCAAGTCCCCAGAGCCGGTACTGTTCGGCGGCCTCGCTGTTGCCGTTCTCGAGTGCCTTGCGCTGCTGCGCTTCGAAGTGCCGGGCCGTGTTGACGCAGAAGGTGTGCCGGCTTTTACCGATCCAGGTCTTCCCCGACATGGTGTTGTCGCTGGCTACCATGGTCCCCCCTCGACGCCTGTGACGGATCGTATACGCCTGAACACAAGAGCAGGGGACTTTCGCGAAGCTGGGTGAAGCGAGCTTGGTTGGGCCGGGGCTTGTTCGGGCGAAGGCGGAAGCCTGCCCACGCCATTGAGCCGTGATGGCTGACCGTGAGCCCTCAGCTTGGGAAGCTGGGAGCATTTTGCGGGCTATCCGGGTAATGACCTGGGAGAATGCCCTGGTTGCAGTCTCCTCAGGCTGGACCGCTTCCACCGTGTTTCCCCGCTGTTCCCCGCTCGATCTGGTGCGTTTGTGGTGCAGCCTGCCCGGCGCACGGCTCTGACGGACCGACTGTGCGTGCAGACGCGTTGGAAGGCGCATCAGAGATGGTGCTTGGACGCTCTGACCAGTCGGCTGATGTCGTCGCGGGTCTTTACCCTGCGCTGGTCCAGCTCGGTCCTGCTGTCCGTCTTGGGCAGCGCTGTGATGTCCGCAAGTACGGCTTCTGCCGCTTCGCTCAAGGCCTCGTCATTGGTGAGCATCTGCACCCGGAAGAGGGCTTCTTGGGCGTTGGAGCGCAGGTCGTATGCGCGGACCCGCACCACGCCGGGGTCCTCGGGTGGTGGTTGTTCATGTTCGCAGAACCAGAGGTGTACCAGGCAGCGGCGGTAGTTGATGAGTGCTCCGGCGTAGGCGGAGTAGGCGTCGAGTCGCTCCTGCCGAAGCTTCTCGCGGCGGGTGAACTGGTGGCTCCTGTCGGCGGTGCGCTGCTGAAATGCCAGGGTGATCCCCGCACCAAGCAGGGTTCCCAGGACGGCTATGCCGCTGGCGATAATGGTCTCCACGCCCCAAGCTGATCACATATCGCCGACCGGGCGCAGTGCAGTCGACCAACCCTTCGGCGGCCGGGCCGAATGGCACACGGCTCCGGAGGCCGTTTCGGGTCCATGAATAACCGCTGTTCATGGCCTCACGGAGGCTCGATTATGCCTATCCGGTCCACAGATGGTCCACGGCCCGTCGACGTCTTGTATGAAGGCTGCTGTACCTTCTGCGGCGCAGCGGTTACGGTCTGGGTGACCGTGGAGACTGTGGTGGCGTTGGGCTTCTTCTTCGTTTCGCCGGTCAGGGCGTCAGCTCACGTTCCGCTGAACAGCGGAGGTTAGTAGCGGCTATTGCGCGTGGCAGGATGATCAACCCGCCACGTGCTCATCGCCACCTTCACTTGTCGCCGCGGTCGGCAGAAACCGGAGCGGCGAGTAGGCCATCGGCGTGCGGCCAAATGTTCAAAGACAGTGAGCCAAGGTAGGAGCCACGTGCGTGGATCCGGTGCTCGTCCCAGGTGGCAGCCCAGTCGCTGATGTCGGTGTTCGGTGGTGCGCTGAGCAGGGTGCCGTGGGTGAGACGCAGCAGGCTGTGCTTGCTGAGCCATTGCCGCTTGTCTTCCCAGGCCATGTTTCCCAAGGTGGGGTTCAGGCGGGCAGTGACCAGGGTCAGGTTGCCGAGGGTGTGGACCAGTTCGTCGCGGTCGGAGCCTTCGGATGGATCGTTTTCGAGGGGCGGCCAGTTGTCGCGCCAGCTCTGCGGCATGACGTGTTCGATGGTCAACTTCGCGCCCGCCTGCTCGCCGAGGGGGACGACGAGCTGTTCGGTGTGGTCGGTGCGGAGTTCGTCCTCCAGCGCTTCCAGGAGGATGCGTACGCCGCGGCGGTACAGGCGGGTGTAGATGGGGTCCTGTTCCAACGAAGCGCGGAACTCATGGTCGCTCGGCCAATGACGGTGGGCTCCCTGCATTGCCGAGAGGGCCTTGATGACGGCCTCGTCCGCGCGGTCGGGCTGCCGGGCTGCAGCGGCGACCAGGTCACGGAAGACGTTGTTGTGGTCGCGGTTGCTGAGATTGAGCAGCGCCCGGCGAACGAGGTAGCTGTCGATGGCGCGGATCGCCCGTCGACGGCGCTCCGGGGGCAGCACGGACTCGTCCAGGCCGTACAGGAGAAGAAGCAGGGGCATCGGAGTGGAGGTCTGAAAGACTTTCATCCGGTAGAGGAACCGGCCCTCGACGCCGTGCTGCGGGTAATCGTCGATCAGGTCGTAGATCTCGGCGTATCGCGCCAGTTCGGCGAAGACCTCCTCCGTAGGGACGGCAGCCGAGAGCAGCCAGCGCTCGAACTCCTTGAACAGGGCGGAGGCGGTGAACTCCCGCTGTGTTCGCATCGTGAGCCAGTACGTCAGGAACACGTCGAGGCGGCTTCGCGTGATGCGGCCGGTCGTCTGTTCCGTGCGCCATTCGTCCTGGTCGAAGGGAGCCCAGTACGTTTTGTAGAGCCGGTCGATGTCCGCGCCGGCGCGTTCCGCGTCACGGAACAGAAGGTTCTTGATCAGATCCGCGTGCTCCAGCGGTGTACCGCGGCTGTTCAGCGTCTCGAAGACGACCTGAGCGTCGTCGTGCTTTTCCAGATCGATGATGACCAGGCGTAACTGTTCCCGCAGGGTCTGCACCAGCGCCCCTAGCCGCTCCTCCGGTTCGGCGGCTTCTGCCAGCCAAGCGTCGATCTCCTGCTTGAAGTAGGTGATGGCTTCGGCGAACCGTCCTGCCCCGCCCTGACCGCGCATGACGGTGCGGAATTCGTCCCGGTCCGCGTTGGTCGGCCACACCTTGTAGAGGTGATCAGGGTGCTGGACGCGGTCGAACAGGTCCTCGTCGTTCTCCAGGAACTTGCTCAGCAGCCGCACGGACCGCTCATGGTTGAGAGCCGCTGCGGACAGGCGGGCCGCGAACAGGAACAACTGCAGAGTTGTGAGACGCTGCTGGCCGTCAATGACCTGCCGTGTCTCCAGACTTGACGAAAGGTACGGCGTCTCGCCGAAGACAACGGCGCCGAGAAAGTGCGGAGCCACCGTATCGCCGGTCAGGGCCGCCTGCTCTGCCCGCTCGACGGTGCGGCGAATGTCCTCCCACAGAGCTGACCAGTTGTCGTCCCGGTTCCACACGTACGGCCTCTGGAACAGCGGCACCGTGTAACGGATGTCCCTGCCGAAGATCCGACGCAGGTCGACTGTGTCTGCTCTCATGGATCGAGATCCCCTCTTCGCTCTGCGGTTAACACCGTAGCGATCACCACCACAGTCGGCTGGCCTGATCCAGGAAATTCGTTGGCAAGACAGCAGAGGGCACAAGCGGACAACGGCGTTCCGCCGAGTCCCCTGTCGGGGGGGGGCTTGGTCACGTAAGCAGCGCAGGGAAACCCCAGGCCTTGCATACACTGATTCCGGTCCAGCTCGGCTCTCGTCCGCAGCGGCGCGTACAGGCCACAAGGGGGAGGCACAGCATTGTGGAACCACTGAGGGACGAGGACCCGAAGGAGATCGGGGGCTTCGCCCTCGTCTGCCGGATCGGGGCCGGCGGCATGGGGCAGGTTTTCCTCGGTGAGTCCGCGGCCGGCCACCAGGCCGCCGTGAAGGTCATCAAGCCTTCCGTCCTCGACGAGGACACCCGCGCGCGTTTCCTGTCCGAAGTGGACAGCCTGCGCACGGTGTACGGGCCGTTCGTCGCGGCCTTCGTGGGAGCCGATGCGGACGCTGATCAGCCTTGGCTCGCCGTGGAGTACGTCCCCGGACCGGATCTGCGCACCTTCGTCACCGAGCACGGCCCCCTCCCGCTCGCCGAGACCGCCAGCCTCGGAGCGCTGCTGGCGGAGGGCCTCGGCACCGTGCACGACGCGGGGCTGCTCCACCGTGACCTCAAGCCGCAGAACATCCTGCTGTCCCGGTACGGCCCCAAGGTGATCGACTTCGGTCTCGCCGTGCTCGCCGAGCGCCGCACCACCCTGACGGCGACCGGCTTCGTCGTCGGCAGCGTGCTGTGCATGCCGCCGGAGCAGGCCCGGGGCGAGCACCAGCTGGACCGGTCCGCCGACGTCTACGCGCTGGGCGCGGTGCTGCTGTTCGCCGCGACCGGACACTACCCGTACGAGGGACCCACCTGGCAGGCCGTTGCTCTGAAGATCGAGGACCCGGCGACTCCTCCCGACCTGACGAACTTGCCACCGGAGCTCGGGCCCCTGGTCACAGACATGCTCGCGCCGGACCCCGGTGCCCGGCCCGCTCTGCCCGAGGTCATCAAGCGCCTCGTACGGGCCATCCACGACCAGGGCTTGACCGCTCTCCAGGCCAAGTACCGCCTCACCGACCTCACGCCCGAGATCGTCGTGCCACAGCTCCCCGCGCCGCCCCCGGGCCCGCACCGGGGGCCGACGCCCCCGCCTACACGCCCACCGCCGTCGACCCGGCGGCGGTGGAGGACGACGAGCAGGCGGTCACGGCGGTACCGGCCGGGGCGGGGCAGCCCGCCGACATCGACGACGAACCCGGCGGGGAATCCGGGAGCGCTGGCCCCTCCGTCCCCGGGGAGACCGTCCTCGGGCAGGACGGGAGCTCGTCCCGAAGCCGTGGGAGCACTGGCGTCCGACTCTCGACCCCCCTCCAGATCGCTGAGCGGATCCGCGCAGGGTACGCGCGGGAGGCGCGCTTCTGAGCCGCGCCGGTTCGCGTCGCCGATGCCCGTACGAGCCCTTCCTCCACCGTGACAGACTTGCGGTCGCAGGACTGCTGGACAGCAGGACCACGGGATTGCAGTTGGAACGGGAAGGCGAAGGGGCCGCGGGTGACCGACCAGGGGGCGACGCAAGACGGGACTCGGTTCCCGCCGGGAGCGCAGATCCTTGTACGGGACGAGGAGTGGCTGGTCCGCAACACCATCACGACCGAGCGTGACGGTGAGCGGATCGAAGCGGTCGGCGTATCCGAGTTCGTGCGGGACGAGGAAGCCGTCTTCTTCAGCGGGATCGACACGGTCGAACTGCTCGACCCGGAGAAGACCCGACTGGTCCCCGACACCTCCTCGTACTTCCGGCGCAGCCGCCTGTTCCTCGAAGCCGTTCTGCGCAAGACGCCGTTGCCGCAGTCGGAGCGGGGGCTCGCCCTCGCGGACCGCTTCCTGCTGGACCCGCTGGTCTACCAGCAGCGCCCGGCCGAGCTCGCCCTGTCCATGCGCAACCTCCGACCCAGGGTCCTGATCGCCGACGTCGTGGGCCTCGGCAAGACGCTGGAGATCGGCCTGACCCTCGCGGAACTCATCCGCCGCGGACGGGGCGAGCGCATCCTGGTCGTGACCCCGCAGAGCATCCTGGAACAGTTCCAGCACGAACTGTGGACCCGTTTCTCGATCCCGCTCGTGCGGCTCGACTCGCTCGGCATCCAGCGCGTCCAGCGCGAGCTCCCGGCGGGCCGGAACCCGTTCACTCATTACAAGCGCGTGATCATCTCCGTGGACACGCTCAAGAACATCGGCCAGTACCGGCACCACCTGGAGCGCATCCGCTGGGACGCCGTCGTCATCGACGAGTCCCACAACCTGATCAACCCGGGCAGTCAGCGCCGCGCCCTCGCCGAGACTCTGGCCCCGCGTACCGACGCCCTGCTGCTCGCCAGCGCGACCCCGCACAACGGCGACAAGCGCTCCTTCGCCGACCTGATCTCCCTGCTCGACCCGGCCGCCATCGCCGACCGCGACCACTACGACCCCGAGGCGGACCTCGGACACCTCTACATCCGGCGTACCAAGATCAGCCCCGAGGTGCGCGACGAGATGGGCACCGAGTGGCCCGACCGAGGCCCGACCGTCTCCCTCCACTGTGCCGCCACCGAGGCGGAGGAGCGGATCTTCACCGAGCTGACCGAGCACTGGCTGCCCGCCGCGCCGGCGAGCACGGAGTTCGGCACGGCCGACGAGGACCGCACCTCGGTCGCCACTGAGCAGCTCTTCGCCTACCAGCTGCTGAAGACGTTCCTGTCCTCCCACGTCGCTCTCGGCGAGACGGTCGACAAGCGCGTCGCCTCACTCGCCGACCGCGTCCGCAAGGCCGGCGAGAAGGGGCTGCGCCCCGACCCGGCCATCGCCCCCGAGCAGGCGGCCCTGGCCCGGCTGCGGGAGATCATCACCGGCATGGGCGACGGCACCGCCCCCGGCGACTCAGCCAAACTCGACGCGTTGGTCGGGCAGTTGAAGGAGATCGGCGTCGGCCCCCGGTCCACCACCCGGGCGGTGGTCTTCTCCGAGCGCGTCCGCACCCTCACCTGGCTCGCTCAGGTCGTCCCCGCCCGGCTCGGCTTCCCGGTCGCGGCCGACGGCACGGCCAAGGCCGTGGCCGTGATGCACGGTGGCCTCAGCGACGACGAACAGGGCGACGTCCTGGAGGCGTTCGGCCTCGCCGACACCCCGGTCCGGCTGCTGTTCACCGGCGACGTCGCCTCCGAGGGCGTCAACCTGCACCGCCAGTGCCACCACCTGATCCACTACGACATCCCGTGGTCGCTGATCCGCATCGAGCAGCGCAACGGCCGTATCGACCGGTACGGGCAGAAGTACGAGCCCCAGTTCAGCGCGCTCATCCTCACCTCGGCCGTCCCCGGCGCCAAGGACGACCGCACGGTCGCGGAGAAGCTGCTCCGCCGCGAGGAGGAGGCCCACAAACTGGACGGCACCGCCGAGGCCGTGTCCGGTTTCTACCGGGCCGAGGAGGAGGAACGCCGACTCATCAGGGAACTGGTCAAAGGCGGCAGCGTCGAGGAATTCCTGGAGCCCGACCCGGACGCCGACAGCGCCCTCGCCGACCTGTTCGGCCAGGTGGACACCGTCACCGAGCAGGAACTGCCCGCACGCGCCGAGCAGATCTCCCTCTTCGAGGGGGACACGGCCGCCTTCGTCGCCACTGCTCTCGACGAGGTCTACGAGGAGCGCGCCGAGGATTTCGTCGGTCTGTCGTCCGGCGCCGACGCCAAGGGCGGCGCGTACTTCTCGCTGTCCCCGGCCATGGCCCCTGACCTGCTCCACCGCCTCAAAGCCCTGCCGCCGTCCTACCTGAAGGAGCAGCGGGTCGCCGAGCGGATGCTGGTCACCTTCGACCGCGCCCTCGCGCAGCGCAAGCTCACCGAGGCCAGGGACAGCAGCACCACCATGTGGCCGGAGGTCTCCTTCCTCACCGACATCCACCCGGTGGTGGAGTGGCTGACGGACAAGGTCCTCGTCGAGTTCGGCCGGCAGGAGGCCCCGGTCATCACCACCCCGCACGTCGACGGCCCGGTCTTCCTCGTCCAGGGCATCCACTCCAACGCCCTGGGCCGCCCCACCGTAGTGCGCTGGATGGCTGTGTCCGGCCTCGGCACCGAAGGCGCCGTAAACGGCACGCCCGAGGTGCGCCCCATGGCGGACGCGCTGCGCGACGCGAAAGTCGGCCCGAGGCTCGCCCGCACCGGCGGGCCGGCCGACCCGGACCGTCTCCAGGCCCTGGTTCCGGCCGCCGTCGCCGCCGCCCGCGCCCACCTGGACGCCGGGCAGGCCGAGTGGGAGGAGACGATCAGCGAACCTCTCGCCACATACCGCGATCACGTCGCCCAGTGGCGCACCGACTCCCTGCTGCCCGGCCTGTCGGGCCGTCGTGAACGCCTCGTCGAGGAGACCGCCGACGAACTGGCCCGGCTGCTGGACCAGTTGCACACCACCGGCCGCCCCCTGCTGCGCGTCCTGGCCGTCCTCGACCGCCCCGGCACCCCGACCGCCCCCGAAGCCCAGGCGGAGAACCGAGCATGACGTACGACTCCCTCGTCAATCACGGCGACTACCTCTCGGCCCACTACCTCGCTGAGGTCCTCCCCAAGGATCTCAAGGCCAAGGACGGCCTCCTCACCCGCTGGGCCGCCTTCGAGGAGGAGGAACGCCGCCGCCACGCCGACGCCGTCGCCGAGGCGAGACGCCAGGGCCTCGACCCCGCCGCGGTCCCCCCGCGCGCCCGCACGCCACGCGAGACACTGCGTGCCCTGCACGGCCCCTACTTCGCCGGCCGCGCCGCCCTCGCCCAGGACGCGGAGGCCCTCGCCGAACCCGACGCGCCCGTCCCCGCGGGCTGGCGGAAACGGGTCACCGAACTGCATCTGGACACTCTGCGCGCCCTCGGCCACACCGCCGCCCACGAGCAGACCGTCACCGTCCACCGCGCCGACCACGAGTACAGCCTCCAGGTCCTCCACGCCGAACCCGGCCTGTACGCCGTCTCCTGCGGCTGGACCACCGAGCCCGACGCCGCCCTCGACCCGGACGGCGCCGGCCGACTCCTGCACCCCGTGAAGCTGGAGGCGTCGCTGGAGATCGAGGACGCTAAGGCCCTCACCGACTTCCTCTTCGCCTGCGACACCCCGCCGCGCTACGTCCTCCTCCTGGTCGGCGGCGTCATCGTCCTGGCCGACCGCCTCGCCTGGCCCGAGGGCCGCTATCTGGCCGCTGACCTCGACGCGGCCCTCAACCGCCGCGACGACCGCCACGGCGGCGAACTCGACACACTGGCCGCTCTGTTCGGCGCCGACTCACTGCGCGTGCCCGCCGGGGGCGGCACCGCGCCGCTGGCCGCCTTCGTCGACAACTCCGGTAAGCATGCCGTCGGTGTCTCCACCGAACTGCGCGAGGGCCTGCGCCTGAGCGTCGAGTGGATCGCCAACGAGGTCCTGGCCCGCCTGCGCGAACCGGAGAACGGCGTCGCCCCGGCCGACCTCGACGACCCGGCCCGCCTCGCCAAGGAACTGAGCCGTGAGTCCCTGCGCTACCTCTACCGCATCCTGTTCCTCCTCTACGCCGAGGCCAGCCCCGCGCTCGGCATCCTGCCCTCCGACTACCCCGAGTACGAGCAGGGCTACGGCCTCCAGCGCCTCGGCGACCTCGTCCTGCGCGACCTCGTCGGCGAGCGCTCCCGGCGCGGCTTCCACCTCTACGAGTCGCTGAACCTGCTCTTCGACAAGGTCGAGAACGGCCACCGCCGCTACGGCACCGAGCCGGAGGACCTGAAGGCCGAGGCCGCCGCCCGCGAGGCCGCCGAGGCGGAGCACGAGGCGGACCGGCTGCTCGCCGCCGGCTCACTCACCCGCGCCGAGCACACCGAACGCGTCCGCGAGGCCGACCGCGTCCGCCGCGCCGCCGCCCGCAGCACCGGCGCGGGCCTGCGCTTCGAGGCCCTGCGCTCCGAACTGTTCACCAAGGACGCCGTCCGCCTCATCGGCGACGACCGTATCGAGAACCCGGCGTACCGGGGCGGCGAGGGGGAGAAGCGCCGCCCGTTCCTGGACACCCGGCTGCGCAACGAGACCCTGCACAAGGTGCTGCGCCGCCTGATGCTCACCCAGGGCCGGGGCAGGGAGCGCGGCGGCTTCATCTCGTACGCCCAGCTCGGCATCAACCAGCTCGGCGCGGTGTACGAGGGCCTGATGTCCTACACCGGTTCCATCGCCGAGAAGAAGCTGTACGAGGTCGCCAAGGGCGGCGACCCCTCCGGCGGCAGCTGGACGATCCCCGCCGACCGCGTCCAGGACTACGACGACAAATTCTTCGTCCAGCGGACGGACCCCGAGACCGGCCGCCTGGAGCGGGTCGTCCACGACGAGGGCACGTTCGTCTACCGCCTGGCCGGCCGCGACCGTCAGACCTCCGCCTCCTACTACACTCCGAAGTCCCTCACCGAGGTCACGGTCGAACTCGCCCTCATGCACAGGCTCGACCAGCACGGCACCGTCACCGAGGCCCGCGAACTCCTCGACTGGAAGATCTGCGAACCCGCCCTCGGCTCGGGCGCGTTCCTCAACGAGGCCATCGACCAGGTGGCCGCCGAGTATCTGCGGCGGCGCGAGCGCGAGCTGGGCCGCCGGGTGGACCCCGAGCTGCGGCAGATCGAGCTTCAGAAGGCCAAGGCGTACATCGCCCTGCACAACGCCTACGGGGTCGACCTCAACGCCACGGCGGTGGAACTCGCGGAGGTCTCCCTCTGGCTCAACTCCATGCACCCGGGCATGCGCGCTCCATGGTTCGGCCTGCACCTGCGGCGCGGCAACTCCCTCATCGGCGCGAGCCGAAAGGTCTACAAGGCCGATGCTCTGACGGGCGGAGGCTGGCTGGCGAAGAAGTACACCCTCCCTCCGACCGACCTGCCTTTCCGTGAGGGCCCACTGCCCGAGGGCGCCGTCCACCAGTTCCTGCTGCCCGCCATCGGCTGGGGCGCGGTCGCGGGCGAGCCGGAGGCCAAGCGACTCTCGGAGGACGAGGCCAAGGCACTCGGCGCGTGGCGCAGGGGAGTCCAGAGGGCGCCGAAGGGACCGAAACCCTTCCAAGAACGCGGCGAGGAGACCACCGAGGCACGGCAGAAGCGCTACGACCGGTGGCTCAAGGCCGCCGACAAGACCGAACTGGGCCGGTTGCAGGGCGTGGCCCGGCGCGCCGAGTTCCTGTGGTCGCTCGTCGCGACCCGGCTGGAACTCTCCGAGCGGGCCGTCGCCCGCCGCATCGACGTCTGGGGCGCGGACTGGCTGGAGCAGTCCTCGGAGGCGGAGGACAAGCAGAAGGTCCTCGACGACCTGACCCGGCACGGCACCCCCTACTGGCGGCTGAAGACCGTCATGGACGCGTGGTGCGCCCTGTGGTTCTGGCCGCTGGACAAGGTCGGTGCACTCGACGGGACCGACCCGGTGTACGGGACGGGCGGCGCCCTGGTCGACGAGGCGTCGGTGGCGGGCCTGCTGCGCGGACCCCGGCCGACCGCAGTGCCGGAGGCACCGACCGGTCCGGTTCCCGGGGATCAGGTGTGGCGGGCGACCGGGCTGTTCGACGACCCGGACGGCGAGCAGGAGGAACTGGGCGCCGACCATGGGCCCGGGCGGAGCGCGCCGGGCCGCAAGTCCGTCGCCCGGTCGCCGGAGCGCACGACCGTCCCGCTCCAGAGCCTCGGCGACTGGCTGGACTTCCTGGAGAGCGTCCTCGGCAAGGCCGACATGCCTGAGAACTCTCTGCTCTCAGGCATCGAGAACCTCAGTCCGGACGAGGCGCTGGAGTTGCTGGCCGACGTCGAGGACCGCCTGGAGGGCTTCCTCGGCATGCGCCCGGCCCGGCTGCTGCCGTTCCGCTACCCGTGGCTGAACACGGTCGAGGACATCGCAGGCACCACGGAGAAGGACATAAAGGCCGAGGACGGCCACGGGTTCTTCCACTGGGAGCTGCACTTTGCTCATGTGTTCCGGGGGCCGGGGGGCGGGTTCGACCTCCAGGTGGGGAATCCGCCGTGGGTGCGGCCGAGGTGGGAGGAGAACCCGGTCCTCGCCGAGCACGACCCGTGGTTCATGCTCACCGAGAAGCCGACCAAGGCGGAACGCACGCGGCGGCGCGACGAACTGCTGAAGCGGCCACGCGCCCGCGCGTACCTGCTCGCCGAACTCGCCTCGACGAGCGGCATGGGCGAGATGCTGGGCTCAGGACCGGTGTACCCCCTGCTCACGGGAACCCAACCGGACCTGTACCGGGCCTTCATGTGCCAGACCTGGCAGCACACGGCGCGCAACGGCTCCGTGGGCCTGGTCCACCCCGACTCCCACTTCAGTGGTGACAAAGAAGGGCGCCTGCGGGAGGCCGCGTACAGCAGGCTGCGGGTGCACGGAGATTTCGTGAACGCGGGAAACCGCTTCTTTCCGCCGCCCGTCGGCCGGTCCAGCCACTTCGGCGTGCACGTCTACGGGCAGGCGGGCGAGATCGGCTTCGACCACCTGTCCTGGCTCTTCTCCGTGGACGCGCTGCGCCTGTCGGCCGACGACGACGGCACGGCTCCCGACCCAGGGGTCCGCTACGGCGACAGCTGGGACGAACGCCCGCACCGGAAGCGAATCGTCCGCGTGGATGAGGACACACTCGCCCGCTGGCAGAAGCTCACCGGCGACGAGACCCAGCCCGTACGCCAGGCCCGTCTGCTGTCACCGGTGAGTACGGCGGAGGCCCAGGCGATCGAGGCGCTGGCGGACTACTCGCTGCGGCTGGGTGAGTACGACCCGCAGATCTCCCGCGGTTATGGCGAGAGCGAGGCCAAGGCGGAGGACCTCATCGACTACAACACCCCCGACGACACGGGTGTGATCCAGCGCCCAGCTTCCTGGCGCGAGGTGATCCTCAAAGGCCCGCAGATCGGCCTGGCCAACCCCATGTTCAAGCAGCCGAGCCAGGGAGCTGGGGAGGTTCTGGGTCTCAACCCGCTGATGCTTGCGGACGACGCCGTGCCTGAGTCGGAGTACAAGTACGTCGCGAAACCCGAGGTGTACCGGGCTCGGCAGGAGGTATGGAGCGACGGCAGATCCTTGGACCAGCTCAAGGCGTCCGAACGGGAGGTGACCCGCGCACGGAGGGCTGCGGCGGGGCGGTTCGGGGTGGAGCTGGCCGAGGTTACCGAGAAGCAGGTGGAGGGGGAGCTGCTGGGGCGGTTGCGGAGGCCGTATACAGAGTTCTACCGATTGGCGTGGCGCGAAATGATCGCACCTGACACGGAGCGCAGCCTCTACACGGCGCTGATCCCCCCCGGTGTGGCGCACATTCTCACCGTGCAGAGCGCGATGGTAGGCAGTACTCGCCTCACTGCCTTGACTGCCGGTTTCTGGAGCGGTTTGCCTGTTGACTACCTGCTCCGGACGACAGGTATCGGTCACCTACAGAAGGCGCCTGCCCGTCGAATGCCTGCGCCCCAGGCGGAGCATCCTCTCGCTGCCGCCCTGCTCCTCCGCACACTCCGCCTCAACTGCCTCACCAGCGCCTACGCAGATCTCTGGGAGGAGTTGTACGACCCCACCTGGCCCGCCTACGAACCGTGGGCACGCGACTGGACGAACCTCCAGCCGCTGCACACCGTCGGCCCGGAGTGGACCCGGGACACCCCGCTGCGGACCGAACGGTCGCGGCGTGCGGCCCTCGTGGAGATCGACGCGCTGGTCGCCGTCTGGCTAAGCGTGAGCGCTGACGCCCTCGTGGCCATGTACAAGTCCCGGTTCCCGATCATGCAGGACTTCGACGCCGTGACGTGGTTCGACGCCAACGAGCGCAAGATCGCGGGGAACCGCTACACCTATGGCTTCGGCCAGACCAAGGACCACTACGAGCATCTCCTCGCCTACCAGAAGAAGGAGCGCCCCGAGCCCCCCGAGGGCTACGCCGCCCCCTTCTACAAGGCCAACCGCGAGGACGAGATGCGCGAGGCGCACGCCCACTTTTCCGCACGGCTCAAGGAGGTCCACGGCAAGGGAAAGTGAGTGAACGACAGCGCCCCGTGTCGGACGGATCCGGCATGGGGCGGGGCGTGAAGGTCAGCTCTGGGCGGCGTAGTTGACGAAGTCGTTCCACGCGGTGGGGGAGAGGGCGAGTTCGGGGCCCTGCCGGTTCTTGGAGTCCCGGACGTGGGTCGCCTGAGTGCACCGCGCCACCTCGACGCAGTCGTCACCGTTGGAACCGCTGTAGCTGCTCTTGAACCAGGCCCGTTCGTCGATGCTGCTCATGGCGCTCCTCGAAGTTGCTTCAGCAGCCGTCACCGCCCGCGCGTACGCCTCCGTCTGCAACAGGCCCGGAATCACCCGGCAGTCATAGGTCCACAGGGTCACCGCCTGGGCCTCCAGCCGCGCCCACTGGCGGAACCAACTGGCCAGCCTCGCCTGCCGCGTAAGATGCGGCTCGGCTTTCCGCACAGCACCGGTGTTGCCCGTCGCCACCTCCCCGCGCTCCACGAAGTCGCGGTCGGGCATGCGGCGCCCCAGCTCGACCGAGGCCACCGTGTGCTTCGAGAAGCGGACCAGGTCGGCGAACTCCTCGCGGCTGAGGCCCGCGTTTTCCCGTAAGGCCTGGACGACGGCGCCGAAGGTGCGCAAACTGTCCGAGACCCCGGGCTCGCCGCAGCTTCCCGCGCCCGCCCCGCCGTCCGTGTTCTCGTAGGCCACCACAGGCCACCTCCCGCGCTCCGGTCACGCCGTACCGCTTCTGACTCGCTACGGTCATCGCCGAACTGGACCTGCCGGGCTGACCGGCCCGGACCGTCGCGCTGACATGCCGTAAGGCCCATCTATAGGCTGGGTCGGGAACGGCATCGAGCGGCGGCGGAAGGCAGCGGGGACCATGACGGACCTGGAGGACAGCGCCGACGGCCGGGGCGTCGGACGGAACCGGGAGGCAGGAGCCCGAAGGTACGCAGTGGCGGGGGACGTCGACGAGCCGGACGCGCTCCTCCTGCCGCTGGGCGCGCCGCTCGAAATCGGGTCTGACGGCCGGCCGACCGGCGTGGAGCTGGAGCTCCCTGACGACGAGGACGAGGACGGCGGGGACTTCGGCGACTCCGACGGCGGCTTTGCCCTGTTCCGGCCCGAAAGCATCAGGATCCAGACGGAAAGCACCACGGTCGACCTGCTGCTGTCCCGGCTGAGGGAGGGCATGATCGACCTCGCGCCGGACTTCCAGCGCAGGGCCGGTATCTGGAGCGACCGCGCGCAGAGCCGTCTGATCGAGTCACTGCTGCTGCGCATCCCGATCTCCACCGTCTACATGGCCCAGGACGACGAGGACAAGTGGGCCGTGGTGGACGGCGTCCAGCGGCTCACCGCCATCGCGCGGTTCATGGAGCCTGGGCTCACCGGCCTCCGTCCGCTGGTTCTGAGGGGCCTGGACTACTTGCGGGACTTCAACGGCAGCTCGTACCAGAACCTGACCGGGCGGCTGAAGATCCGGCTGCGCGAGACCCAGCTCACCGTGCACGTTCTGCAGCACGGCACCCCGGAGGCCGTCAAGTACAACGTGTTCTCCCGGATCAACACCGGCGGCACGCCTCTGACGCCGCAGGAGCTGCGGCACGCGCTGGTGCGGGGGCCGGTCCGGACGTTCCTCGCCGACCTGGCCAAGGATCCGGCGTTCGGTGAGGCCACCCGGTGGAGCGTGTCCGACGAACGGATGGCCGACCGGGAGATGGTGCTCCGCTTCCTCGCCTTCCGCGAGAGTATTCCGGCCAGGCACGAGGAGAAGGACTTCGACAAGTTCCTCATCGACGCGATGCACAAGGTCAACGCGCTCACCGACGAGCGCCGGGAACAGCTGGCACGGGAGTTCCGGGTGGCCATGCGGTGCGCGCGTGACCTGTTCGGTGACCATGCCTTCCGCAAGTGGCGTGGAGGGAAGCGCAGTTCTCCCGCCATCAACAAGGCGCTGTTCGAGACGATCTCCGTCGAACTCGCGCTACTTGATGATCAGGAGAGGGACAGGCTGGTAGCGTCTCGGGAGAAGGTGATCGACAGGTTCGTCGAGCTCATGGGCGACTGGGACTTCGACCGGTCGATCTCCGTGGGCACCGGAGGCCCGGCGAAGATCCGCACCAGATTCACGTACGTGGCAGGACTGTTCCGAGGGGTGGCCGAACAGTGATCGACCGTCTGACGCTGCACAACTTCAAGGCGTTCCAGGACGCGTCACTGCCGCTGGGCCCTCTCACCCTCCTCACCGGACTCAACTCGTCCGGCAAGAGCAGCGTCCTCCAGTCGATCGCGCTGCTGCGCCAGTCATACGAGGCGGGTGACCTCGACGTCTCCCGGCTCCTGCCCGAGGCGCGACGGGCCGGATTCCTGGGCGAAGTCGGCAACCAGGGCTTCCTACTCAAGGGCGAACTCGTCGGCCTCGGCACCGGGGACGACGTCCTGCACGAGGACTTCACCGAGGAAGAGCCGCTGATCGGACTCGGCGTAGACGAGGGGCCGTACCACTACAGCTGGACCGTCGCGTACGAGGCCGAGCAGAACCTGCTGCCCCTGCGGGACGTGGAGTCGCCGCTCACCTCGGAGGGGGCCGCCGCCCCCACCGGACCCGAGGCCGTGACGCCCTCGTTCCTCACCGCTCCCTTCCAGTACCTGCACGCAGACCGGATCTCGCCCGCCGAGTTCTACCCGCGCGACCACCACGCCGTCATGGGGCGCGGCTTTCTCGGCGTACGCGGCGAACACACCGTCAACTTCCTGCGCATCCACGCCAGTGACACGGTTCCGGCGGGCCCGTTGCGCCATCCGGGGGCCGAGTCGGACCAGTTGCGCCACCAGGTCGCCGCCTGGATGGGCGATCTCTGCCCCGGCGTGGACATCGAGGCGGAGGCCATCAAGGGCGCCGATGCGGTGAGCCTCTCGTACGGGTTCCAGGGCTCGCTGGGCGCCACCAAGCGGCGCCGTCCCAGTAACGTCGGATTCGGCCTCACCTACGTCCTGCCGATCGTGGTCGCCTGCCTCACCGCCCGGCCCGGCTCCCTGGTTCTCCTGGAGAACCCGGAGGCGCATCTCCACCCGATGGGGCAGACCCGGATGGCGGAGCTGGCCGCGGCGACCGCCGCGCAGGGCGCCCAGGTGATCATGGAGACGCACAGCGACCACGTCGTCAACGGGGTGCGGCTCGCGGTGAAGAAGGGGCGGATCACGCCCGGCCAGGCGGTGTTCCACTACTTCCGTGGGGACGGCACCGGCGTGGAGGTCGTCAGCCCGCAGGTCAACGCGGACGGCAAGCTCGATCAGTGGCCCGCCGGATTCTTCGACGAGTTCGAGAACACGCTCGACCAGCTCATCGGCTGACACTGCACGGATCGTGGCGGAGGGGGGACACATGCCGCACCTGTTTCTGAACGAGAGGTCCTGCGGAATCACAGCCGACCCGGACCGGGTCAACCGTGCCATGAACGAGATGGTCGCGGCGGTACTCGCCATGGCCCGTGCGGACCGGAAGGGCACGGCGCTGATCACCCACGCGGACAGCCTGCTGGTGTTGGAACTCGCTCGGGGACACTCGATCAGTAAGTGGATGGGCGCCCCGGGAACCGACAGGGATGCACGGGTGCTCCTGAAAGGACTCGATGACAAGTCGCCTTTCAGGACGGTCTTTCCCGAAGGCGAGACCTACTCCGGCCTCGAATACCGGCACGGCGGTGAGGCCGTGGAAGGGTTGGGCTGGGCGCATGAGCTGGGCGGAATCGGTATCTCCCTGCCTCTGGAAATGCGCTGGGACGTGGACCGGATCACCCTCGAACGGGAGGAACTCCTCGACGACGAGGACGGCGGTTCGGCGCTCACCGAGGTCGAGGTCCGGCACGCCGCACGCGCCGAGCACGTCGACACCCACCTGCCGTGGATCCGGCGTGGAGCGGACTCCGCCCGGCATAAGGCCGTCGAAGGCCTGCGGTCCGGCACCGAACTGTGGGGCCTGAAGTCGGACCTCTTCCCGCTCCTCCAGTTCACCCGCCAGGCCGAGCAGCACTTCGCCGAACTCCCCGAGGTATGGGTGCGGCCGGTGGGCGAGCGGCTTGGAGAACTCCAGGACGCCGTCAGCGACTGGGACCCGCGACAGCGGCCCATCTCGCCCCAGTGGCGTTCCTATGTCCGCACCGAGTTCGAGTCCCGCCGACGTTACTGCTGGTTCCCCGAGGACGACGGTAAGCAGGAGCTGTTCGACTGGCACTGCGAGTTCCTGCCGAAGCCGGGCCGTATGCACTTCCGGCTGCTCCACGACGAGCGCACCCTGCGCATCGCGTACGTCGGGCGGAAACTCGGCAAGGGAGGGGCCCCGATACCGTAGACCCTCGAACCGGTCCCGACCGGCCCCACCAGCACCAAGAAGGAGCGCGCGCGTGCGTCCCACCCTCGCCGCCGACCAGGTACGGGACAGTCTGAGCCAGTACCTCGCGACGACGTACGCGCTGGCCGACGAGAGCACGCGCCGCGCCCTGGAGAACTTCCTCGGCGACCCCGAGGACGGCATCTTCCGCGGGCCCTACCTCCGCGTCCGCACACCCTTCCGGCCCGCCGACGGCACGGACTGGAAGCGGCACCTGACCTGGTACCCCGACCTGACCCCGTACCGGCACCAGGAGCAGGCCTGGGAACGGCTGTCCACGCTGCACGGCCCGGCGCGGCCCACCCTCGTCACCACCGGCACAGGGTCCGGGAAGACCGAGTCGTTCCTGATTCCACTGCTCGACCACTGCTACCGCGCACGGCAGGCCGGCCGGGACGGCGTCAAGGCGATCCTGCTCTACCCCATGAACGCCCTCGCCACCGACCAGGCCCACCGCATCGGCGAGCGGCTCGGCGACCCCAAAGACACCCGGCTGCGCGACGCGGGCGTACGGGCCGCGCTCTACATCGGCGATACACCGTCGCAGGAGTTCAAGCAGGCCAACCCGACGATCACCGTTGACCGGGACGAGATCCGGCGCACCGTACCGGACATCCTGATCACCAACTACAAGATGCTCGACCTGCTCCTTCAGCGGCCCGAGGACCGGCGGCTGTGGCAGGATCCGGCGCTCACTTACGTGGTCCTCGACGAGTTCCACACCTACGACGGCGCCCAGGGCACGGACGTCGCGATGCTGTTGCGCCGCCTCGGGTCGGTCACCGGGCTCGCCGAACCCGGCCGCCCACTGGGGCCGGTCTGCCCCGTCGCCACGTCCGCCACCCTGGGGGAGAACGGCGCCGGCAACGGCCGGGTGGGAATGAGGGAAGTCGCCGAGCAGGTCTTCGGCGTACCGTTCCCGCCCGACGCGGTCGTGGGCGAGGACCGGCGCTCCACAAAGGACTTCACCGGCGAGAGCGACTTCAGCCTTCCGTTTCCCTCGCCCGAGGAGGTTGACGCCCTCGGCGACCCCACCCGTGACGCTGGCGTCATGGACGACCTCGTGGCCGAGTTCACCGGCCTGAGCGGACCGAGCCCCGAGGAACTCGGGGCCGTGCTGCGCCGCCACCGGCTGACCGCGGCCGTCCTGGAGATCCTCGACGGCACCCCGAAGACCCTCGCCGAGATCACCGAGGTACTGCCCCGCTACGCCTACCACTGGGGCGTGGCCGTACAGCAGCGCCCGCGTCTCGCCGCCCGCGCCCTCGCCCGCTACGTCGCCCTCCTGTCGTACGCCCGTGACCCGGAGCACCCTGGACGGCCGTTGCTGTCCATCGAGATCCACCACTGGGTGCGCTCCGTCTCACGCGTACTGCGCGGCATCGGCGTGGCGCGCGCCGAGTTCCGCTGGGACGACGAACGCGTGACTTCCCGCGGAGCCCTGACCCACAAGGACACGGGTCCGGCTGCCCGGCGCTCCCCGTACGACGGGGAGGAGCCCGCCGTACCGCTCGACGCCGCCGAGCAGGCAGCCGTACCCGCCGACGACAGCGCACCGCCGCCCGCCGAGGTCTTCCTGCCAGCCGTGTTCTGCCGCGAGTGCGGACGCTCCGGCTGGGCCGCGTACTCACCCGAGGTCGACCCCGCCGAACTCGACCTGAACGCCACGAAGATCCGCCGCGCCTCGGTCGGGCGTGACAAACGCCGAGTGCGCAACATGATCGCCGCAACCCCGCGGGAGGTGCACCAGGCGGCCTACGGGGCCGGACCCGAACGCCGACGCGGCGGATCCACCGTCATGGTCCTGGAAGGCAGCGGCGGGCGGCTGCGGCCCCTGTCGCCCGAGACCGATTTCACCGACGCGGAGGGTCCGGAAGGCGCGGACGGGCCGCGTCGGCCACGGGCCCTGCACAACGCCGCGTTCGTCCACGCCGACCTTGCGGGCGACCGGGCCGCCGAACGCGACCAGTGCCCCGCCTGCCACACCGCCAACTCCATCCGCTACCTCGGCACCGGCCTCGCTGCACTCGCCGCCGCCGCCATCACCCAGCTCTTCACCGGCGGCGAACTCGACAGGAACCTCAAGGAGAACAAGACCCTCCTCTTCAACGACTCCGTCCAGGACGCCGCCCACCGCGCCGGATACGTCGCCAGCCGCTCCTACACGTTCTCGCTGCGCGCCCTCCTCGCCAGCCGCATCGACGAGAACGAACCGATCACCCTGAACGACCTGGCCGCCGACCTGATAGAGGACGTCGTCGACAGCAAGGCCGTGCAGGCCGCCGTCATCCCGCCGGACCTGCACCCGGTGCGCGGCGTGGACACGCTGCTGTCCGGCCGCAGCCGCGGCTCCAGGCCCACGTGGGAACTGATCGCGCAGCGCCTGGCGTTCGCCACCGTCATGGAGTTCGGCCTGCGGTCCCGGCAGGGCCGCACCTTGGAACTCACCCGCACCGTCGCCGCCGACGTGCCCCTGACGGACCCCGATGCCGTGGCGGACCTCGTACGGGAGCTCCTGCTCACCACACCCGGAGAGATCGCCTTCGCGGACGGGTCGGTCCCCGGGCCCGACCAGTACGTCGGATTCGTGCGCGGTCTGCTGGAACGCATGCGCATCCGGGGTGCCGTCCGGCACGCCTGGCTGGACCCCTGGCTGGACCAGGCCGGGGTGCGCCGGTGGGCGATCTGGGGCGGGCGCGAGACCGGGATGCCCGCCTTCCCCCGGGGCGTGTCCGCGCCCGCCTTCCTGCTCGGTACGCCGAAGCAGGGCAGCGAGGACTTCGACGTGCTCACCGGCCGCCTTGGCTGGTACCAGGACTGGGCCGTGCGCGCCCTCGGCCTGCGACCGGACACGGCCGCCGTCTTCCTCTCCCGGCTGCTGCCCGCGCTCGCCGACCTGGGCGTCGTTTCCGCACGCACCGCGCTCGACGGAGCAACCCGCGTCTACGGACTCCAGCCCGGCCACATCCACGTCCGCAAACTCGCCGACGACACCCTTCCCGATGCCACCGCGCACTGTCCGCAGTGCTTCTGGGAACAGACCGTCCACCCCGACCTCGCCGACCAGTGGCACGGCCTGCCCTGCCCCCGCTACCGCTGCGACGGCATCCTGAGGACCGGCCGCGACCTGGACAGCGGACTGCGCCAGCGGGACTTCACCGACGACTTCTACCGGCGCATGTACCGTGAGGCCGGCGTCTTCACCATCAACACCGCCGAGCACACGGGCGCCCTCAGCCGCGCCCGGCGCGAAGCGGTGGAGAAGGCCTTCCGTGACGGCATCGATGTCCACTACGCCAACCCGCAGGTGCTGTCCTGCACCCCCACCCTCGAACTCGGCATCGACATCGGCGACCTCTCGGCCGTCGTTCTCGCCTCCCTGCCCAAGGGCCCGGCCAACTACATCCAGCGCGTCGGACGGGCGGGCCGCGCCACCGGCAACGCCTACCTGCTGACCATGGTCGACCGGCGCCCGCGCGACCGCTACTACCTCGAAGACCCCCTGCTCATGATCGCCGGGGACGTCCTGCCGCCCGGCTGCTACCTGTCCGCCGCCGAGATCCTCCGCCGCCAGTACCTGGCCCACCTCCTCGACCTCGCGGGCGCCGGACGGCTCACCGCTCCCGACGGGACGCCCCTGCGGCCACTGCCGGCACGCGCTACCGAACTGTTCGGAACGTCGGCCTGGCAGGCCGAGTTCACCGAAGCCGCCCTCGCCGACGGCCCTCGGCTCGTACACGATTTCCTGGGCCTCTTCCCGTCGTACGACGAGACCCGCGGCACCGGCGTCGACCCGCAGGCCCGCGCGGCCCTCGTCACCTACGCCACCGACCCGGGCGAGGACGGAATCGGCGGTGCCCTGGAATCGGCGCGCCGACGCTGGGAGGACCGCCGCGCCGAACTCCAGCGCCGGACCGAGGCCATCGACCGGGCGCACGGACTGCTTGTCGCCGGCGACCCCGACCACGAACGGCAGGGCCGTGAATTGCGTGCCGAACGCCGGGACGTGGCACGCGTCGCCCGCGACATCGCCCGTACCACCGCGCACGGCGCGCTCGTCGATCTCGGTCTGCTGCCCAACTACAGCCTGATCGACTCCGCCACCGAACTCGAGGCCACTCTCACCTGGACCGAGAAGACCGCCGACGGCCGGCGCGAGAGCCACAACAAGACGATCCCTCACCGCCGTCCCGCCCGCCTCGCCCTCACCGAGTTCGCGCCCGGCAACAACTACTACGCGCAGGGCTACAAGCACCGCGTCACCGGACTAGACATCGGCAGCCCCGGCCGCCCGGCCTGGCTCTGGTGGCGGATCTGCCCCGACTGCGGCCATGTCCGCACCCACCGGGCCGAACAGGACGCCTCACTCTGCCCGCGCTGCCGCTCCGCGGCCATCGGAGACGTTGGCTGCCTGCACAAGGTGCTCGTACCGCGCCGCGTCACCTCCCGGGACGAACGCGACGACGTCCGCGTACGCGACGACAGCGACGAACGGGAGCGACGGCACTACACCGTCGTCCCCGCCGTCGACATCGACGCGCGCGATGTCGAACAGGCCTGGAAACACCACCACGTGACCTTCGGCTGGGAGTTCACGCGCCAGGCGCACATCCGCCACATCAACGTCGGAGCCACCCGGGTGGATGGCGGCACCGACACGGCCTTCGCCGGACGGGAGATCCGCCTCAACCCCTTCTGGGTGTGCGACGCGTGCGGCTTCGCCGACCCGGACGGCGGACCCGCCGCGCACGACGCGGGCGACACGTTCGCGACCGCCAAGTACCACCGGCCCTGGTGCCCCAGGCGGCGCGCCGATGCCGCTACAGCCCGAAGGGGCGAACGCGTCCTGCTCGCCCACGAACTCCGCACCGACGCCCTGCGCATCCTCATCCCCGCCGTCACCGCGTACACCCAGGAACGCCTCGCGTCCTTCAAAGCGCTGCTGCTGGCCGGTATCGCCCGCAGCTACGGCGGCGACCCCGACCACCTCGCCGTCGTCACCGACTCCATGCCCGACGAGGGCGGCGAGGCGGCGCATCGCCGCCATTTCCTCGTGCTGTACGACACCCTCCCCGGCGGCACCGGATATCTGCACCGCCTCGCCGGCCGGGACGGACTCAAGGGCGTTCTGGAGGACGCGCGCGCGGTCGTCGAGAACTGCGTATGCGTGACGCAGGGCCGGACCGCCTGCCACCGCTGCCTGCTGCGGCACGTCACCGACAGCGAGTACGAACTAGTCTCCCGCGAGCACGCCCTGGACATGCTGGGAGACCTGTTCGGCTGGACCGCCGACGGGTGGAGCGTCGAACCGGTCGCCACCACGCGGGACATCACCCTGGTCCACCAGGTGGAGAGTGAACTGGAGGCCCTCTTCCGGCGCGGGCTGCTGGAGTGGGCCGAGCGGGTGGACGACGTCAGCGTCCGCACCGCGCTCACCGCCGACGGCACCAGGGACACCACCCTGCGCTTCACCGCACCCGACGGAACCGTCCGCGGTTGGCGGATGGAGACCCAGATCCCGCTCGGCTTCACCCGGCCGGACGTGGTCTTCCGCAGCACCGACGACGACCGCCGCGTCGCCGTCTACCTCGACGGGTACCGCTACCACGCGAGCCCCGCGCACCTCACCGCCGAGGAGGACACGGCCAAGCGCACCCGGCTGCGCACGGAGGGCTGGCAGGTCTTCCAGCTCACCTGGGACGACGTGCGGGCCTGGACGGGCCAGGCCAGGCTGCCCGCCGACCCCGTGTGGAAGCCGTACCCGAACACAGCGCAGAAGGCGGCCATGGACGTCCACCGGCGCATGCACGCCGGAGACACCCGCGACCTGCCGCGTCTGATGTGGGCCAACCCGGTGGACACATTGATCGGCTACCTCACCGACCCCGACCCTGGCCTGTGGCGGCGGCGCACCCAGAGCACGCTCGCCGGCTTCGCCGCCGTATCGGCGACCAGCAGGGCCCTGGCCGACGGCGAGGACATCGCACGCAGGATCGGCGAGGCGCTGCATGGGCGGCGGCTCGCCGGGGGACAGGGCGCCGTCCAGGTCATGGCGACCCGGGACACGTCGGGATGCCCGCTCACCATCGTGCTCGACCTGCGCCGGGGACAGACCGGGGTGGTCTGGACGGCGCTGACCGTACTGGACGACGACACGGACACGGCCGCGGCGGACGAGGCCGCCCATCGCAGGCGCTGGCAGGCATGGCTGTACTGGAGCAACCTGCTCCAATTCCTCGACGTGGGCGAGGGCGACGGAGTTCAGCTCACGACGGGCATGCTGCCCGGATTCGACCCGGTCGAGCTGGCGGTCACCGGGGGAGCCGGATGGCTCACCTCGCAGCGCCGGGCGGACGAAGCGGCGGCGGACGGGCCGGTGCCGGAAACGGGCCGAGCGGGCGCCGCCGAGCAGCTCCCCTCGGGTGTACGCGATCCGGCCTGGGACGAGGTCATCGAGTTCCTCGTCGACGATCCCGGGCTGTCCGCACTCGCCGGGGATCTCGCCGACCGGGGCCTGCCCGCGCCGGAGGCCGGCTACGAGCTGGGAACAGCTGCCTGGCCCGCCGAACTCGCCTGGCCCGCTTCGCGCGTCGGTGTCGTCCTCGCTCACCGTCCGGACCCGGAGACCGGACGGGACGTCGACGCCGAACAACGGGACCGGGCCTACCGCAAGGCGGGCTGGCAGGTCCGTACCGCGACGGAATGGGACGCCGACGAACTCGCCCGGCTGGTGAACGGCGACGCACCCAGGGCGACGAACGAGCACGAGGAGAACGAGCGATGACGGTCACCGGCACGCCGAGGACGGGTGTGACCCTGCGCCTGCTCGACAAGGCCGACAAGGAAATCGTCAAACTGGACCGCGCGGTCCTCGGGGCGTTCTACAAGTTCCAGCATGACTTCCGCCGCAACCCCGATGCGCCCGGGTTCCAGCTCAAGCAGTTGGAAGGCCACGACCGGCTCTGGTCGGCGCGCGTCAACCGGGAGTGGCGGGCCCTGATGATCCGCCTCGGCGGCGACGACTGGCTGCTCGTCTCGGTCAAGCACCGCAGCCACGTCCACCAGAACCTGGACCGGTTCAACTACGGCATCAACCACATCACCGGCGCCATCGAGTACGTCGACCTCCAGGTTGTCGAGGAGGGCGCCCTCCGCCGTGAACTCACGCCGGAGCAGGTGGACATGCCGGGGCTCTCGGGCGTACCGGGGCCTTCGGGCGTACCGGAGCTGGCGGACAAACCCCTCTTCGCCGCGTACACCGACGAGCAGCTCGCGGACCTCGGCGTCGCCGGGCCGCTCATCCCGCTCGTCCGGAAGCTCACCACGGACGACGAACTGCTCGGTCTCGCCGAGTACGCCCCCCGCCACACCGGGGAAGTCCTCCTCCGGCTGCGCGACGGCGTCCCGTACCAGGAGGTCATGGAACAGGTCACCGCGCCCGTCGCCGTGACCGAGCCGGAGAAGAACCTCGACACCGACGACTGGCAGGCGGCGCTCGGCCGCTCCCAGACCGTGGTGATCACCGACGACGAGTCACTGCAGAGCATCCTGGAGGAGGGCGACTTCGGACGCTGGAAGGTCTTCCTGCACCCCACCCAGGAGAAGCTGGTCCACCGGCGCTACTCCGGCCCCGCGCGGGTCGGCGGCGGCCCGGGGACGGGCAAGACGATCGTCGCCCTCCACCGCGTGTGCCATCTGGTGCGACAGCTCCCGCCCGGCCGCACCAGGCCCGTCCTGCTCACCACGTTCAACCGGAACCTCGCCGCGGACCTGCGGTCCCGGCTGCTCTCTCTCGGTGGCCCCGAGGTGCTGGCCCGCGTCGACATCACCCATGTCGACCAGCTCGCCACCCGCATCGTCAGCGAGGCCGACCCGGGCAACGCGAAGCGGCGGATCGACGACACGGCCGCGCTGCGCGAGTGGCGGGCGCTGCTGGTGGAGGCCGGGGAGACCCGCTGGAGCGCCGAGTTCCTCAGCGACGAGTGGAACCAGGTGATCCTGGGCCAGGCGGTGACGTCCAGGCGCGAGTACTTCACCGTCCGGCGGGCCGGGCGGGGCCGCAGCGTCACCCGCGCCGAACGCGCCGGCATCTGGCAGCTCGCCGAACGCTTCACCCAACGTCTGGAGACCAGCGGACTGGAGACACACCGCCAGGTCGCGGAGCGCGCCGCCCGGCTGGAGGCCGCCCGCCGGGCCAGGATCGACCGGCTGTCGGAGGAACGCGAGGAACGCGGCGGTCTTGAGAACCGCCACGTCGAGGCCGGCTCCGGTGCCCGGCTGAACCACCGCTACCGGCACATCGTGGTCGACGAGGCCCAGGACCTCAGCCCCGCCCACTGGAAGATGCTGCGCGCCATGGCGCCCGCCGCACCCGACGACATCTTCCTGGTCGGCGACACCCACCAGCGGATCTACGACAACCAGGTCACCCTCGGCAGCCTGGGTGTCCACATCCGCGGCCGTTCCTCCCGACTGACCCTCAGCTACCGCACGACTCGGGAGATCCTCCGGGCCGCCGTCCGGGTCCTGGACGACGCCGACTACGACGACCTCGACGGCGACGTCGACACACTCGCCGGATACCGCTCGGTCCTCCACGGCCGGCCCCCGTCACTGCGCGGCGCCCGGAGCTGGGACGAGGAGATGGATCTCGTCGTGGAGCAACTGCGGGCCTGGCACGACGTCCCCCGCGAGTCCACGGCCATCTGCGTCCCGACCAACGACATGGTCACCCAACTGGCCGACCGCCTCACCCGCCGCGGCATCACGCCGACGGAAATCACACCGGACGGGCCGCGCGGCGACCAGGGCGTCCACATCGGCACCATGTACCGCTTCAAGGGACTGGAGTACCGCTGCCTGATCATCGCCGGGGTGGCCGAGGGGCTCGTTCCCCGCGCTTCCGTGGACGCGTGGGAACACACGGATCCGAGCCGTCATCAGCGAGAGCTGCACCGGGCACGCTCGCTGCTCTTCGTCGCGGCGACCCGTCCCCGTGACGCACTCGCCATCACCTGGCACGGCGAGCCGAGCCGCTTCCTGGCGCCGTTGCTTCCGCCCAGGTGAGGAGAGGTACGCCCTTCATCAACGTCGGAATGTCACCCCCAGCCCACGCAGTGCACTCGTTTCATTGGGCTGCAACACCGCTGCGCCCCGGTTGGCGCTCGCCAGAGGTTGGACCATAGCGGCCAGCAGCGCGTTCTTTTCCTGGCCAGCCGATTACGGTTGTGGCCTCGACTTCTTCTTGCCCTGGGTCTTGCCGGAGAACTGCGTTTTCCCTGCTCAGGGATGGTGGACTCGTACACCAGGCCGTCGTCGTTGGTCGTCATTGGCCACTGTTGAGCAACCCCGGACGGCCCAGGGACGGCCCAGCTTCGGCCCGATCGACTGACGGCCAGCAGCTTCGACACGCCCCGCCTGAACCTCAGCCGACGACAGTCAGCCACGACGAGTGCGCGTCGACCGACTAGGCGCGCGTGGCCTCGCTGCACCCCACCAGCCTCAGCCACGCTGCCGGTGCCGTCGACCAGAGCAACCGTGACGGCCAGCCCCTGACGACAACGCCTGAGCCATCAGTTTGGGAAGCTTGGGTGCTCCAAGGCTCGTTGCCTTACTGAGCTGCGGTTAGCAGTCGCGGGCTGCTGACGGATCGTTGAGTCAATCCCCGGCGTTCCCCGTGGTTCTCGTACGATCTGGCAGGCGTCTGGCACCGGCCACGCAAGCTCAGGCCTGCCGCCTTCTGCTGTTCGTTGAGGGCAAGCGATGTCTCACGGGACCCGAAGATCGATACAAACAACCGTTTCCGGGTGCACGCATTTCTTGATGGCGTGATGATATCGCCACTCTTCGGACTCGGAGTGCGGTCCTACAACTAGGGCAATATTAACGGGACCAGCTTTTCCTTGCGCACGCCCTACAACCAAGCTGTTCGCAACACATACCCAAGTACCTACCTGGAATACGTGCGGCTCGGCCCCTATCCGCTCCCATCCGCGCTTCCGCAATGGCTGCGAGAATACAGGGACAAATAGATGCGTTAGCCCGAACCTCTGCAAGTCGCTGCCGGATGCTGCAGGTCGACCAAGGTCTTCACATATCGATATGGCGATACGTCCAATATTGCACTCGCACACTATGGTGGAGAGTCCGTGCTGTATGTCTTCATAAGCCATTCCATTTCCGAGTTCACCCGCAAGGCCCCAAGAATGGATTTGACCGTCAGTTAGGGTAAATCCGTTGATTTTATCTTGTTGGAATACAGGTTGACCTGTGTATCGATGCAACAATACCGCCCGATTGGGGGGTGGGTCGGATGATGCACATGGGCCTGTCCCGGCCAAGATCCATCGCAACTGAGAGCCGTCCCGACGGGCGTTTCCAGCCGTCCTCTTCAACTCAGAAGCCCAGATCTTAAGCAAGTCCTCAGATAGTGAGCCTTCAGGCAGGATGGCAAGGATCGCGCCGCTTTCATCGAGAGATCGCAATACACGCTGCATTCGATTGCGTATTGGATGCGCTATTGGCGCCAAGCGATACCCATCTGTCCCATCAGGTCGATCCGTCCGAACAAATGAAACATCTGCCAGTGACCCCAACATGGGCGCAAAGGCAACTCTTACTGGCCCAGCGTTTGGGGGCGGTGCTGGGTCAACATCTTCTCCCGCTCGGATGAACTCAATTTTGCCGCTATCGTTAAGGAGTCGGATGAAATCGAATCCGTCGGCCTTCTTTTGCGGTCCTGGAGGACGGCCCGGCCTCGTAAGTTTAGGCACAAGGAGGCCTCGAACATCGTCACTATTCAGCCGACCGGTCCTCCGATACCTACTTCCAATTGATTCCATAGGTCCGAGTGCTCGGGAATCTGCGTCATCGAATTCGGGATGTACGGCGAGGAGAATTTTATTCAGGCCATTCAGTGCAGCCAGCAGTGATCGATCGCTGCGCGGCTGCAACATTGAAATGATTGCATCGATGTCCAGTCGGGCATCCCTGGAGAAATCGACGCGGAATTTCTCCGCCTCATCTCTAAAGCTCTTTTCTGCTGCCCATTGGGCGGCGTCGTAGCCAAGGAAGGGCTCTTCAGGAAGCTCGTCGTAGAGAATGGCGAAAAGATCTGCTGGATCCCGGGCTAGTCGATCTTTCTGCGCTACCAACACTTGACAAACACTTGCGAGAGGCGCAACCTGGCTGCTTACGACGTCGTCAGCGACCAGACGGACGACCTTGTCGCTCATGGCACACCTCGACAGCCGGAGTGATCAGACCATGTCGGAGAAGGAAACTCACCAAGCCGAGCTCAAGACCAATGCTAGTAGCGATTTTGCTGCGCGCACCTCGGAACTTGATCAACTCCTGAGCGAGTTGGAGACGGGTGCAGTGCCTTGGGCTGAAGGTGATCGTCGTGCGCTGGTGCGAGTCTTGATCGACGCCTCTCTGGATGGCGATGAGACAACACTTCGCACCGCACTTGACTGGCTACAGTGGGTATCTGCGTGCTCCGATGGTGAGGGAACTGACCCCCGCGGCCGACGTCAAGGTGAGATTGCTGGACTTGTTAGCGTCGCGCAGTACGGGTTGCGTCGCGCCCAAGCGATCACTTTGGCCCACAGCGTGGACCTGCGTGGTCTGCAAGGCGATTTTCTCCGGGCGGTAGCACGCGATCCCGGGTGCTCCAATTCGGACCTTGTCGAAGCTCTAAGCGGCATGGATGAGACCCAAGTGAGCCGCACAGGAGCACAGCTCGTAAAACTCGGAGTGGTGACCAAGCGTAAGATCGGGCGGCGCAATTTTTGGGACGTGAGCCCCAGAGGACGGGGCGTCTTGCGTAATGCCAAGGGTCTCGAAAAAAGAGGTGCGAGTCCACCCATTACTGCAACCGAGCCGGCTGTCTCAGACCGTGTGCTCGCGTCCACGCTTGAACTGGAGCAACTGCACCGTACTCCCACTCCTGCGGCAGTCGCTGAGCTAGCTAACTTGTCTGAGGACGCAACCGTATTGGCTAGTGCTTCACTAGTAAGCCATGGCTTGATGTCGCGCGATACCGGGCAGCCTGATGTTCTGCATATCAACGATGAGCACGTGAGTGCAATCGGAGTGAGCATCCGGCCAGACTCCATTTCGGGGGTCGTTACGGACGTGCGCGCCCGGAGTATCTCGTCGCCAAGGCAGAGAAGCCTGACCGGTCAAAGTGTCGAAACAGTAGTGTCCGAGATTGCGACGCTGGTGCAGGAGCTGAGAGCTGACATCAGTGCCGTAGGAACTCAAAAGCGGATTATCGGGCTAGGAGTCGAGCTCGCCGGACAAGTGGATACGGCCAAGGGGGAGGTAATCTTTTCTCCTGACTTGCATGAACGTGAAGGCGTATATTGGCGCGGTGTGCCGCTTGTTGCGGATCTTCAACAGCGCATCGGGCTGCCTACCGTCATTGAGAACGATGCAAATGCTCTTGCTGCGCATGAGCAATGGTTCGGGGACGGGGCCGGCGCTGAGGATCTTGTGGTCATCCTTATCGGTGACCGAGGTGTCGGCTCCGGAGTGGTATCGGGGAGGCAACTACTGCATGGGGCTCGCGGGGTCAGCGGCGAGATAGGGCACATGATAGTTTCCGATCTGCGGCGTGGGTGCAGGTGCGGGAATTACGGATGTCTTGAAACGGTAGTCAGTGCGGCAGGGATACGGGAGTCTGCCGGACTGAACTCTCCTCCGTTTGACTTGGCGCCGATAGCGCAAGCTGTCGATAGGGGTGAATCCTCAGCCATCGACGCCATTAAGATAGCCGGAGAGGCTCTCGGACGCGGCCTTTCATATGTATTTAATGTCGTGCGCCCTGGACTCGTAGTGGTTTTCGGTCCAAAGGAGTTGACTCAGCCTGATCTAGGTGTTCGCTCGGCATCGATCTTTCTGGGCGAAATGGAGAATTCCGCCAAATCTGGATCGTTTCCACGCGATACGATTGCTCCCAAATTTGCTTTGTATCCAGTCGACTCTTCTTTGGGGGCGCGTGGTGCAGCGGCAGCTCTCCTGCATCGCTTCATAACTCAGCCGAATCGTGCGCGTCTTGCCGAGATTGCCCTACGGGCCGACTACTCCGTTGGCTAGCGAGGTCAGGTCGGCGGAGCGGCTTTCGGCTGGAGCTGCTTTGGGGCGAGTGATCATGGCCCCTTAAGCTTCCGGCGCGTCGGGCAGTCTGTGGACCTGCCCGGTAAAGCACGACGTTGGGGCCGTGATCTTCGAGGCTCGCGCCAAAGTGCTCCGTAAACCCGTGGAGCCAACCGCCCCAGCCGCGACGTAGCCCTTCTCTGGCATTAGGTGGCTGATTGCTCTGAGAGCGCGGTACGGGCGCCGGCCGGGCTGGAGTGGGGCGGAGACAGGAGCGCAGGCCCGGCCGG
>NZ_MPOH02000011.1:239467-267002 GCF_001896135.2 Streptomyces phaeoluteigriseus | reverse complement strand
ACGGCCCGGCCGGGGCGGGCCGCGCGCGGGGAGCGGAGCGAGCCGCCTTGATGAAGTAGGGGAAAGTCTTATCCCTCGGTCGGGTGGGCGCTCTCGTCGGTACTCATCGAACAGGCTGAAGAACAGCTCAACCGGGGCCACATTGGCCTCTTGGGCCTCACGTTCGATCTCGACCGCCCAACCAAGAGCGCTGTGACGGCCTAGCCGCTGCCACAGCCACTCGGCGAAGGGGCCTTGAGTGCCAGGGCTCCAGAAGGCGAAGTCTTCCTCGACCCCATGCACGGCCATCGCGGCTCGGTAGCCGATGAGCATGGAGTCCAAGTGTTGGAGGGAACCGCCGCGCAGCCACATACCGGGGCGAAGGCGTATCTCATCAAGGAACTCATTGACGGTGGACAGCTCCGTGAGGTGCCTCGGTTGCCGACGTACGTTGTCCGCTTCTGTCATCGGTTGAGCAGCTGTCTGCCGTCGTGGCTCCGTACATGGGGGCCGTTGCCGTCCAAGGCGTCCAGGAGTCTGATGGCGAAGGCCTCGGACATGCGCTCGGTGACCTCGTCGGGCGTGAGCCATGAGACGGCCGTGGACTCGCTGGAGGTGCGTTCGGTGCCGCCTGAGGGCTTGCAGCGGAAGACCAGGGCGACGACTCCGCGGGTCATGTTCTTGTAGACGCCTGTGAGTTCGTCAACCTCGATGTGGATGCCGGTTTCCTCCAGGACCTCCCGAGCCACGCCGGCCTCTGGCGTCTCGTCGAGTTCGAGGATGCCGCCGGGGAGTTCCCAGGTGCCGTTGTCGGCTCGGCGGATCGCCAGAAGGCGGCCGTCCTCGCGCACAACCACTCCGGCTACGGAAACGGAGTGCAGGGGAGGCGGTGTCGCCTCCTGTGGTTGACTCATGTAGAGGAGCTTAGGAGGCAGAGAAGGACTATGGGAACTGCTGCTGGAGGGGGCACGGCCGGTCCTCGGTACGTGCAGATCGCGGAAGAGATCGTGCAGCAGATCCGGGCGGGGGTTCTGAAGCCTGGTGACATGGTGCCGAGTGAATCCGAGCTGGTGGATCGCTACGGCGTGTCTGGCGGGACGATCCGTAAGGCCATGGCCGAGGTGCGGGCGAGTGGACTCGTCGAGACCCGGCACGGCAAGGGCTCGATCGTGAAGAACCGGCCCCCTGTGCGGCACCGCTCCTCCGATCGCTTCCGGCGCTCGCTTCGGCAGGGAGGGCAGGCCGCCTACCTTGCGGAGTCCGCGCAGTCCGGCGCCACAGCAAAGGTGAGCGTCCTCTACATCGGGCCCATGAAGGCTCCTGAGGATGCCGCCCAACGGCTGGGTGTTCCTGCCGGTGCGCAGGTGCTGGCCCGCCGGCGCCTCTACTTCCGCAACGGCGTTCCGGTCGAGACCGCCACGTCCTACCTGCCGTGGGACGTCGTGAAGGAGATCCCGGAGCTGTTCGCCGAGAACCCCGGCGGCGGTGGTATCTACGCCCGACTCGAAGACCATGGACATGAGTTCGCGGAGTTCGTCGAGACGCTGCAGGCGCGGCCGGCCTCGAAGTCGGAAGCCTCGGAGCTGGCACTGAGCCCGGGTGCTGCCGTGGTTCACCTGATCCGGGAAGCGCGTACGACCGCAGGCCTCGTGGTCGAGGTGTGCGACACGCTCATGGCCGCTGACCAGTTCGTTTTCGAGTACCGCATCCCTGCCGACGACTGACGCCCGCTCAACTCTCCGCAGCCCGTCGCGAGTTCCTCTTCGCGGCGGGTTGACTCATATACAGGAGTGGTGCACTCTTATGTCACTCATGTACATGAGTGGCGGAGTTCAGCATCTATAAAGGAGTGCTCTGATATGCGTCAGATCCCTGTCGACACTTCCGCCGCGATCGTGATGGTCGCCAAGACTCCGCAGCCCAAGGTGAAGGACCGCCGTACCGGCGAGATCGCCATGGACGTCGAGTCCGGTTCGAAGCTGATGACGGTCGACGTGATGTTCGCGGCCAACGAAGAGGTGGAGATCCTGTCCATCACCGTCCCGGAGCCCGGGATCAGCGGTGAGCTGGCCATGGGCACTCCGGTCGCGCTCACCGGCCTGATCGCCCGGCCGTGGGAGAACGACTTCAACGGCCAGAAGCGGCACGGAATCGCGTTCCGCGCGGTCGCGGTCACCTCGCTCGCCAACGCCGCCGCAGGGCCGAAGGCGGCCTGATCATGACCGGCTTCACGGTCGCTCTGGTGCTGGTCGTCGCCGCCGCAGGTCTCCTGCGGTGGCGGCGCCCCGCCTGGTACTGGCTGGTTTTCGGGGTCGCCCTGGCCACGCTGAGGGTCCTGGTCCGGTACGGCTCCGTCATGGACGCGTGCGGGCTGACCGTGCCGCCCGCGCGATGGCGGCTCGCCCTGGCACGGGCCACCAACCGCCCGATGCCGGAGTCCCGTCCGTCGCGCATCCTGCGGCTGCGGCCGACTCGCACCGGCCTCGTCCTGCGGCTCAAGCTGCGCCCCGGCCAGGACGCCTTCGACATCGCCGCAGCCTCGGACAGGCTCCGGCACTCGTTCTCGATGTACGGCGTCACCTCGCGTGAGCTGCGGTCCGGCGTCATAGAAGTGCGGATGACCGGCTACGACGTGCTGAAGCGGGTGCAGATGCCCGCCGCGACCGAGACCCGGCCCATGCGGGTACCCGTCGCCCTGCGACAGGACGGCTCGGTGAACTACCGCGACTACCGGGCGATACCCCACGCCCTCACCCTCGGCGCCACGGAATCCGGCAAGTCCGTCTACCAGCGCAACCTGGTCGCCGGACTCGCCCCGATGGATGTCGCTCTCGTCGGCATCGACTGCAAGCAAGGCGTCGAACTGTTCCCGCTGGGCCGCAGGTTCTCCGCGCTGGCCGACAACCCCGACACCGCCGCCGAACTGCTCGATGCGCTCGTGGGCCGGATGGCGGACGTCTATCAACTCATCCGTGCCCAGCAACGGATCACCGTCGACGTACCGGACGCGGAGATCGCCGCCGACATCTGGGATCTGCCCGACGGATTGCGTCCGACTCCGGTCGTCGTCCTGGTCGACGAGGTTGCCGAACTCGCCCTGTACGCCAGCAAGGAGGAGGAGAAGCGGCGGGACCGGATCATCACCGCGCTCGTCCGCCTCGCCCAGCTCGGCCGCGCGGCCGGCATCTACCTGGAGATCTGCGGACAGCGCCTCGGCTCGGAACTCGGCAAGGGCATCACCATGCTCCGCGCCCAGCTCACCGGACGTACCGCCCACCGCGTCAACGACGAGACCTCTGCCAACATGGCCTTCGGCGACATCTCCCCGGACGCCGTCCTCGCCGCCATCCAGATCCCGGCTGAGATGCGGGGGATCGCCATCGCGGGCGACTCCTCCGGAGGCTGGCACCGCATCCGTGCCCCGCACACCTCACTCCGCCAGGCCGTGAACCTCTGCAACCGGCACGCCGACCGGACCCCGGACCTGCCTGAGCTGGCGCCGTTCCGGCCCGCCATCTCCGGCCCCGCCGCCGCTCCCGTGCCGTCGGCCAAGCCTTCTCCGGCCACCGCCTGATCTCTCACTCGTCCCATCGGTCGGCGTGACCGTCTTCGCGCCAAGTCCCTACCCCTGCCATGCCTGATGAAGGGAGAACTCGGCATGTGCCCGAACTGCGAGGACTTCGCCCGGACCGTGCTCCTCCTCGGCCAACTCGCCTTGTACGCCGACATGGGCGGCGCCGACCTCGATTTCGTGGAGGCGGTCAGCACGTCCCTCGCCGTCTCGTTGCCCGAGCCGCCGCCCGGCACGTTCCCGTCTGGCTACGACTCGGAGGACGGTCCCTTCCACCCGGATGAGGATTCCTGATGGGCGCCCGTCATGGTCTCCGTATCGACGCGGTGCTGATTCAGGCCGTGATCGCCGGTGCTCTGTCCTTTGCCCACCTGCACGACCTGGCCGCCGCTGCCGGACAGGACGGCTGGAAGGCCTGGGCCTACCCGGTGAGTGTCGACCTGCTCCTGGTCGCCGCCTGGCGACGACTCCGCTCCGAGGGGCCCTCCCGGCTGGCCTGGTGCTGGTTCCTCATCGCCCTGGTCGCCTCGCTCGGCGCCAATGTCGCCACCGCCGGGTTCCTCGACCTGGCCGACCCGCCCGCCCTGCTCCGTCTCGGCATCGCCGGGTGGCCCGCCCTCGCCTTCCTCGGCGGAACGCTCCTCGCTCACTCGTCGGCTGCGGAGCCGGAGCCGGTTCGGCCGGCACCCGTCCCGGACACGGACGCCGAACCGCGGCTACCGGCACCAGCCGTGCCCGAGCCTGATGCGGCTTCGGACCCGGCGTCGGCCCCGGACCCGGCATCGGCCCCGGTCTCGGCCCCGGCCCCGGTCTCAGCTTTCGCCTCGACGCCCACCCCGCCGGTCCCCGCCGTCCTCGTCGACCACGCCCGCAAGGCCGCCGACGAGTACCGCGCCCGCACCGGCGCTCCGATCGACACCGACACCCTGCGCTCCCGCCTCGGCGTCCCGCCCCACCTCGCCGACGCCATCGCCGCCCACCTCGCCTGACCAGGAAGGAACGACACATGGTCTCCGGCCCCGCCGACCTGACCGCTGCCGACTACCTCGACGGCGCCCGCGAGATGACCGCAGCCGACCGGCCCTACCTCGCCCACCTGCTCGCCGAGGAAGCCGCCCAGCGCACCACCGACCCGGCCACCGCCGCCGGCATCCGCGCCAGCTTCCCCGACCCCACCACCGCCCGGAAGGAGAGCAACTGACATGCCCGCCCGCGACAACTTCCACTCCGTGATGCGGATCGGCCCCGTGCAGATCGGCACCCACCGTGACCGCCACGGCCGGACCGTGCATGCCGCCGTCTGCACCGCCGACCGCTGCGGCTGGTCCGCCGACTACTCCAGCCAGACCGCCGCCCAACTCGCCGCCCGTACCCACCGCTGCCGCGTCCGCTAGGAGATCAACGTGCAGGTCCCGCTCTGGCTCGCGCTGCTCGCCGTCGGCTACCTCGGCGTGAAGCTCATCCGCCCGCCCTGGTGGCTCATCGCCGTACTGCTCCTCGGCGGATACCTCATCGCCGACAGCGTTCTGGCCCCCGTCATCGACAACGCCGTCAAGTAACCGCGAAAGGTGAATCGCCCATGTTGCGTCCCAAGATCCCGACCATGCCCCAGCCCACCGGCCTGACCACCCCGCCCGCCGTCATAGAGCCGACCATCATCACCCCGGGCACCCCGGTGCCGTCGCCGACGCCCGTCGCCCCTGCCTCGTCTCGCCCGGTCGTCCAGCTCACTCCCGGCACGATGTTCGCGCTCGTCGGCGTCGGCACTGCCGCGGTCCTGGTCCTCGGTGCCGTCCTGGTCTCGCTGCTCCTGGCGGTCGCCGTCACCGGCGCGTCCGTCGCCGTCTGCGCCGTCGTACTGCGCTCCGTGCTCGCCTCGGACGCCAAGCGACGCTGACCGGCCCCCGGGCGGCCCTGATACCGCCAAGCATCCGCCGCCCGGGAGCCGTCCCCACCGATCAATCTCGTAACCGGAAGGAACCTCCAGCATGGCCCACCGGGCCTCACCAGTGACACCCAAGGTGACCACGTCCGCCCACCCACTCGACCCGATCACCCTCGGAGACGTCCTCCGGGTGGCCTCGGCCTCCGACTACACCCGCTGGGAAGATCAGATTCGCCGCACCGGCGGCTGCTCCGACCCGATCCACTTGACCGGCTGGACGCTCACGAAGGACAAGACCACCGGCGAGACGCTGCACCACTACTCCACCGAGAACGAGCCGGGTGGACGCCTCCGCCTTGCCTGCGGCAACCGCCGGGCCTCCCGCTGCCCGTCCTGCGCCTGGACCTACGCGGGCGACACCTACCACCTCATCCGTGCGGGCCTCGCCGGGGACGACCGCCGGGACATCCCTGCCGACGTCCGCGATCACCCGCGCGTCTTCGCCACCCTCACGGCCCCCTCGTTCGGGCCGGTCCACAACCGGCCCGATCACGGCAGCCCCTGCCGCTGCGGCGACCGGCACGCGTCCGACGCCCCGGAACTGGGCACCGCCCTCGACCCGGACGCCTACGACTACGCGGGCGCCGTCCTGTTCAACAACCACGCCGGACAGCTCTGGCAGCGCTTCACCACCCGGCTCCGCCGCGAACTCGCCGCCCGCGGCGGCTTGGCCCGCCGGGAACTCGCCGACCACCTGCGCGTCTCGTACGGCAAGGTGGCCGAGTTTCAGAAGCGCGGGGCCCTGCACTTCCACGCCGTCGTACGCCTCGACGCCCCGACGGACCCGGCACACCGCCGCCCGCCTGGGCCACGGTCGACGTGCTCACCGATGCGCTCCGGGCCGCCGCCGCGCACTCGTACACGTCCGTCTCGGTTCCGGCCGTCGACGACCAGCCTGCCCGGACGTTCCGATGGGGCCGACAGCTCGACGTCCGCCCGATCAAGGCCTTCGGGGACGGCTCCGACATCACCGAACAGGCCGTCGCGTCGTACGTGGCCAAGTACGCCACCAAGGCGGCAGAGAATACCGGCACCCTGGACCGCCGTATCGGCGAACTCGCCGAACTCGACCGCCACGGCGTCCCCGACCACACCCGGCGGCTCATCACCGCGTGCCGCGACCTCGACCCGCTGTATCCGGACCGACGTCTCTGGGCCTGGGCGCACATGCTCGGCTTCCGCGGGCACTTCTCGTCCAAGTCGCGCGCCTACTCGACCACCCTCGGCGCCCTCCGCCAGGAACGCGCCGACTTCCGCGCCGCTCAAGAGGCGTCCGCCCTCGGCTTCGACGACCGCGAACCGGACACCGTCCTCGTCCTGACCGACTGGCAGTACGCCGGACACGGCCACACCCCAGGTGAAGCCGCCCTCGCCGCGACCATCGCGCGCGACCTGCACACCAACCGCGAGACCGCCCGCGAAGTCCTCCGGAGCGAAGGGAACACAGAATGACCACGGCCGTCCGGTCGCGCACGATGCTGACCCTCGCGGAGGTCTGCGAAGAACTGGGCGTCTCGCGCTCGACCTTCTACGACTGGCGGGCGAAACGGCGTGCGCCGCGTTGCTTCAAGCTCCCGAACGGCGACCTCAGGATCCGGCGGAGCGATCTCGACCACTGGCTTGACGACCGTGAGGACGCCGCCTGATGGAGACCACGTACGACGTCAAGGTCTACAAGATCCTCACGTACAAGGGTGCCCGGAAGACCACCTACACCGTGCGCTGGGAGGTCGCGGGCAAGCGCTGGCGTGAGCCCTTCGGCACCGTCGCGCTCGCCGAGGGCTTCCGCTCCGAATTGATTCGGGCCACGGGCAAGGGCGAGGCCTTCGTCATCGCGACCGGGCTGCCGGTGTCCCACCGCTCCAAGTCGGCTTCGATGAGCTGGTACGCGTTCGCCGTCGGGTACGTGGACGCCCGTTGGGCGGAGCTGGGCGGCAACAGCCGTAAGAACACCGCCAAGACCCTGACGGCGGTCACCATCGCGCTGCTACGTGCCCAGCCGACCCAGTTCGCCCCGGTGGCCGTGCGGACCGCGCTACGCGAATGGGCGTTCAACGCGACCCGCCGTGCGGAAGCCCCGCGAGACGTGGAGGCCATCCTCAGGTGGGTGGAGCGCAACTCCCTGCCGGTCTCAGTCTGGGAGGAGCCGGAGAGAGTCGATGAGGTCCTGCGAGCCGTCGACACGCGCCTCGACGGCAAGCAGGCGGCGGCCTGGTCGCGGAAGCGCCACCGCCGGATCCTCAACGTCGTCATGAAGCACGCGATCCGGCGGCGCGTCCTGCGGACCAACCCCCTCCCCAAGGGGAAGGAGTCGACGGCCGTCACCAAGACCAGCAACGCCGTGGACAAGCGGTCCTTGATGAACGCGGACCAGGCGGCGGCGCTCCTCGACTGGATCCGGCGCCGGCCGCGGGGAGGACAGCGGCTGCACGCGTTCTTCGCCACGCTGTATTACTGCGCTCTGCGGCCCGAGGAGGCCGTAGCCATGCGTGTGCAGGACGTGACGCTTCCCGGCCCCCACGCCGGGGACCAGTGGTGCGAGCTGCTGATCCACACGGCGACTCCGGAGGTCGGCAAGCAGTGGACCGACACCGGAGAGATCCACGAGGAACGCGACCTGAAGGGCCGTGCCGAGGGCGAGACGCGCACCGTGCCGGGGCATCCCGCCCTGACGCGCATCCTGCGGCAGCACATCGAGGACGAACAGCTCAAGCCGGGGGATCTGCTCTTCCAGGGGGAGACGGGCGGCATTCCCGCGGGTTCGGTCATCCGCCGGGCGTGGCGCAGTGCGCGCAAGGCTGTCCTGCTCCCGCACGTTTTCGAGTCGCCTACCGGGAGGCGGGTGTACGACAACCGGCACACACGCCTCACGAAGTGGCTCAATGACGGAATTCCACCCGCCCAGGTGGCCGAATGGGCAGGGAACAGCGTGCCGGTGCTGCTGGCCACCTACGCACGATGCGTCGAGGGGCAGTTGCCTGACCTGAAAAGGCGGCTGGAGGCCGCTGGCGATCTTCCCGAGCTGCCCGGCCCAGGCTGAGGCTTCTCGCCGAGAACTTCGACACGTATTCGACAGGGCCACCCGCGAAAACCCGGTTACAGCCGGACAGCCCCGGACCCTCCCCTTGATCGTCGGGGGAGTGTTCGGGGCTTCGTCGCGGCGCGTAAACACGCCGTGACCAGCAAAAATGCCCTCCCAAGGGGAGGGCGGAGACTTGCGCCCCCGGCAGGACTCGAACCTGCGGCCAAGCGCTTAGAAGGCGCCTGCTCTATCCACTGAGCTACGGGGGCCGGGTGTGGTGGCCTCGTACCTGGTGCCCTGGTGTGGGCTGATCCGTGACGTTGCCGGGGACAAGGATAGGGCTCCCGGTTCCTTGTCCTGAGCGCTTCGCCTCCGTGGCTCAATGTGGAGGTTCGGTGAAGCGGTCCTGATAATCGCAGGCAGGTACGAATTGTGCACCGCTTTTGGTGCCCGGAGCGCCGGGTGTTGTGCACTCGTTATGCCTGCGCTGCGCCTCTGTCCCAGTCGCGGCTTCCATCCCTTCTGTCCTATCGGCGCGCAGGCATGCCTATATGCTTCATAAATCCCCTGAAATTGGGCATTCTTCGCATGTGGTGACCTTGGACGTACGGCCTCAGCTGCTCGACGCACTCTCCGCCCTGCGCGACCGTGTCGCCGCCGCACGCTTTCCGCTGCCCCTGGCGGGGGCGCCACGCGCGCGTGCCAACCGCGACGAACTCCTCGCCCAGCTCGACGACTATCTGGTGCCCCGGCTGAGACAGCCCGAAGCGCCTTTGCTGGCCGTGGTGGGCGGTTCCACCGGCGCCGGCAAGTCGACCCTCGTCAACTCCCTCGTGGGGCGGCGGGTCAGCGAGGCGGGCGTGTTGCGGCCGACGACCAGGACGCCGGTGCTGGTGTGCCACCCGGAGGACCATCACTGGTTCAGCGGCATGCGCGTACTGCCCGACCTCACGCGCGTGTGGGTGCCCCATCAGGAGCCCGCGGAAGACCTGTTGCTGCCAGGCGAGGACGGCAGACGCCTCCTGCGCATCGAGACCGCGGAGACCCTTCCGCCCGGACTCGCCCTCCTGGACGCGCCCGACGTCGACTCCCTGGTCGCCGACAACCGCGTCCTGGCCGCCGAACTCATCTGCGCCGCCGACATCTGGGTGATGGTCACCACGGCCGCACGGTACGCCGACGCCGTGCCCTGGCACCTCCTGCGCACCGCCAAGGAGTACGACGCGACGCTCGTGAGCGTCCTCGACCGCGTACCCCACCAGGTCGTCTCCGAGGTCTCCCGGCAGTACGGCGCCCTGCTCACCAAGGCAGGACTGGGTCACGTACCGCGCTTCACCGTGCCCGAACTCCCCGAGTCCGCCTGGGGTGGGGGCTTGCTTCCGGCCACCGCCGTGGCACCGCTGCGAGCCTGGCTCGTCCAGCACGCGCAGGACCTCGCCGCCCGCCACGACGCGATGGCCCGCACGGCGTACGGCGTCCTCGACTCGCTCAAGTCCCGGATGCCCGAACTGGCCGGCGCCGCCGCCGCTCAGTACGCCGCCGCTCTACGGCTCACCTCGGCCGTCGACGGGGCCTACGACAGCGAGTACGCGCGCGTGCGGGGCCGGTTGCAGAGCGGCGCCGTGCTCGCCGGTGACGCCCTCAAGCGCTGGCGGGCCTTTCCGCTGGACTGCACCTCCGGGGAACTGCTCGACGCCCTCGTGGAGAGCCTGGCCGCGCTGCTGCTGTGCGCCGTCACCGCTGCCGACGAACGCGTCGACGAGGCATGGCGTCGTGAACCGGCCGCAGCCGCCCCGGAACTGCTCGACCGCGACCACTCCCCGGAGACCGTCGAACACCGCATCGGCATCGCCGTACGGCGCTGGCGGCGCGAGTTGGAGGAGTACGCCGAGGACGAGGTGCGCGACGTCGAACGTGGCGCCGCACCCGACCCGGAACTCGTCGCGGCCCTCGTCGCCACCGTCCTGCTGGGTGGCCGCAGGGCCCGTTCGGCGGGCGAGGGGCTCGCCGAACGGATCGGCGCCCGTGGCGCGCTGCGGCTGCGCGACCGGGCCGGACGGCTGCTCACCGAGCACCTCGACCGCGTCATGCACAACGAACGCGAACGCCGGCTCGCCCCGCTCGACGGACTCGACGTCCACGCCGAACCCCAGGCCGAACTCATCGCCGCGCTGTCCGTCCTACAGAAGGAGAGGTGACCGGTGACCGCCGTCACGAATCAGGACCACACCGACCACACCGACCGAGCGGAGCGAGCGGATCACGCGGATCGAGCGGATCAAGGAGGTCAAGGGGATCACACGGAGGGTGGCGGGCAGGCGGGGGAGGGGGCCCACGGCGATCACCGGGGCCAAAGCGCCCAGAAAGACTTGGAGGACCTGGGGGGCGTGGGGGGCCCGAGGGACTGTGGGCCCGAGGGACTGTGGGGACGCGGGGGACAGTGGGGACGTGGGGGACCTGGGGAATCAGCCCGGCGATCGGGCTCAGGGCACGGAGCGCGCCTCGGCGGGCGCCGGGGGAGAGGCCCAGGGGCCCGGTGAGAGCCCGGAAGGTGCCCGCGGCGGCGAGGACGGAGACCGTGGTTCTCCGGGCGGTCGGGAGGAGGACGGTCGGGAGGAGGACGGTCGGGGCGCCGATCGGGACGTGCAGGCGGGCGGGACGGATCGCGTCACGCGCGTGACGGACGTCAACGGGTCTGCGCGGGTGACCGACGTCGACGGGTCCGCGCGGGTGACCGATGTCGACAGGTCCGCGCGGGTGACCGACGTCAACGGTTTCGCGCGCCTGGCTGACGCCGATCGAGTCGCTCCTGTGGCTGAAGTGCAGCGTCCCACGCGCGTGGATGAGGGCGGGCTTCTCGCCCCCGTGCGCGAGGGTGCCTTGTCCCCGTACAAGGCCGAAGGCGGCGGTTCAGGGAAGGTGGTGGAGGGCGGCTCCTCCACGCCCGTCGGCGGGGACGAGCGCCCGGCGCGTACGCGCGCGACCGACGAGTCCGCGCGTGGTCGGTCGAAGGCCACGGCCGAGCCGCACGCGCGCGAGCGAGAGGGCGACACACCTACGCGCGTGCCGGAGACGGATCGGCCTGCCCGTCCGCCGGAGGGCGACGAGTCTCCGCGTGGCCGGTCGAAGGCCGCCGCCGAGCCGCACGCGCGTGTGCGAGAGAGCGACCCTCCCGCGCAGGTGCGGGACAAGAAGCGCCCTGCACCTGTGCCTGACGGAGACCGCCCTGCGCGCATGCCCAGCACCGACCGTTCTGCATGCCTGCCCGCCCCCGACCGCCCCGCCCGTCCGCCGGAGGCAACAGCTTTCGCGCGTGGTCGTGACGGGCGCGGGAGGGACGGTGACGGTCAGTCCGTGCACGAGGAGCCCGGTTCCGGTGAACCCTGGGGCGACGGTCTCATCGCGCGTCGCGTGAACGAGGCCACCGCCGCCGAGCAGGCCGCCGCGGCCCTGGAGGTCCGGTCCGGCGGTTCCCAGACGGCGGCTCCGCTCGCCTACGAGGGTGCCCTGCGCTCCCGACTCGACGCGCTGCGCGAGCTGGTCGGGCTCTCACGTACCCGGCTCGACAGCAGGACGCTCTCCGAGGCGGGGCGCGTTCTCGACGAGGCGGCGGCCCGGCGCAGGCTCTCCGGGCAGCACACCGTCGTCGCGATCGCGGGGGCCACCGGCAGCGGCAAGTCCCAGTTGTTCAACGCCCTCGCCGGGGTGACCATCTCGGAGACGGGCGTACGACGGCCGACCACCGCCGCGCCGATCGCGTGCAGTTGGAGCGACGGCGCCGCGGGTCTGATCGACCGGCTCGGCATCCCGGGCCGGCTGCGCCGCCGCCCGGTGCAGAGCGCGGACGCGGAGGCCCAATTGCGCGGGCTCGTCCTGGTCGACCTGCCCGACCACGACTCGGCCGCCGTGCAGCACCGCGAGCAGGTCGACCGTGTGCTGGCCCTCGTGGACGCCGTCATCTGGGTCGTCGACCCCGAGAAGTACGCCGACGCCATGCTCCACGAGCGCTATCTGCGGCCCATGGCGGGCCACGCGGAGGTCATGTTCGTCGTGCTCAACCAGGTCGACCGACTGCCGGGCGAGGCCGCCGAGATGGTCCTCGACGACCTGCGGCGACTGCTGGACGAGGACGGCGTCGCCCTCGGTGAGTACGGCGAACCGGGCGCGACCGTCCTCGCGCTGTCCGCGCTCACCGGCGACGGTGTCGGGGAACTGCGGGAGCTGCTCGGCCAGTTCGTCGCGGAGCGCGGCGCCGCCGCGCGGCGCATCACGGCCGATGTGGACGCCGCCGGATGGCGGCTGCGGTCCGTCTACGCGACGGAGCGGCGCACCGGACTGAGCGAGGAGGCGCGGGACGAGTTCGCCGCCCGGCTCGCGGACGCGGTGGGCGCCACCGCCGCGGGCGAGGCCGCCGAACGCGCCTGGCTGCGCAACGCCAACCGCGCGTGCGGGACGCCGTGGCTGCGGCTGTGGAGGTGGTACGAGGACCGCCGGGAACCCTCCACCGGCCGGGTGCCCGTCCGCTCGCAGGCCGACGAGGAGGCCACGGCCCGCCAGCGCGTGGAGCAGGCGGTGCGCACGGTGTCCGAGCGGGCCTCGGCGGGCCTGCCCGCGCCGTGGGCGCAGGCGGTGCGTGAGGCGGCCGTACGCGGTGCGCAAGGGTTGGCCGAGGCGCTGGACGAGCTGACCGCGCGGGCCGGGGCGCCGGAGGGGCGCCCGCCGCGACCGGGATGGTGGCCGGTGGCCGTGCTGGCACAGGCGTCCATGACGGTTCTCCAGGTCCTCGGCGGGCTGTGGCTGGCCGGCCAGATCGCCGGAGTCATGTCGCCGAACCTGGGCGTGCCGGTGCTGCTGATGGTGGTCGGCATCATCGGCGGCCCGCTGGTGGAGTGGAGCAGCCGGCTGGCCGCCCGCGGCCCCGCGCGCAGATACGGCCAGGACGCGGAACGGCGCCTGCGGGAGGCGGCCGCCGGGTGCGGCAGAGCGAGGGTCCTGGATCCCGTGGCCGCCGAGTTGCTGCGGTACCGGGAGGTACGGGAGCAGTACGGGCGGGTGATGGGCGTGGAGGCGCTGGCGAGGTGAGAGCGGCACCTGTGGACGCGTGCCGGGCGGTGATCCGGGTCGGTGCGAGACCGGACCGGTCTCCCTCGTCCGGGTGACGGGGTTTTCCACAGGCGGGCGGTGATCCACAGGGCGCGGCGGGCTCGGCCCGGCGGAGGCAGTCTGGTTCTGCGGCGATCGCGGCGGACGCGGTCGTGGCGACGGTGGCGGTGAGCGGCTCGGGGCGGATGCCTCACGGCCGCGACCGCCCCGGCAGACGCAGCCGTGCGGGGCGGGCCCGTACGCGTATCCGCCGGGCGTGAGCGTCCGGGTGAGGAAGGGGTTCTCGATGAACGAGACGATGGTCTGTGCGGTGGGCAACGTGGCGACGCAGCCGGTGTACCGGGAGTTGTCGGCGGGGCCGTCGGCGAGGTTCCGGCTGGCGGTGACCGCGCGCTACTGGGACCGGGAGAAGAGCACCTGGACCGACGGTCACACCAACTTCTTCACGGTGTGGGCCAACCGGCAGCTGGCGACCAACGTGGTGGCGTCGCTGAACGTGGGCGAAGCCGTGATCGTGCAGGGCCGGCTGAAGGTGCGCGCGGAAGCGCGCGAGGGACAGAACTGGACATCGGCCGACATCGACGCGGTGGCGATCGGCCATGACCTCGCCCGCGGCACCTCGGCCTTCCGCCGCGCGGCCAGGCCCGATACGGCCGCGGCGGTCGGCGTGCCGACGCAGCCGGAGCCCGACTGGGAGACCCCGGCGGGGCATCCCGGGGAGCCGGAATCGGCGCGGCGGCGCGAGCCGGCCGCTGTGACGTGATGTCAGGGAGCGTTCCGGTCTGACCGATCGACGGCTTATCGACGGGTACACCCTGAAGTGGCTGGTGGATTTGTCGATAAGCCCTGCTCGCAGGCGATCTTGGGGATAACGATTCCGAGTCGGATCAGCCATCGGGCGACCTGACCGGGAAGGCCGGTGCGCCCGCCTCTCTAGGATGCCGAACGTGGCTCACGGGGCTTCTGATTCTGCTGGTGGGACCCATCCCCCCACGACAACGGGTCCTGCTGGAAGGGGAATTACGTGATTTCTTCGTTCTCCGCGCCGTTCGCGCGCGGACGGGGCGTGGTCCGCCTCGCGGCGGGGGCGCTGGTGTCCGGACTCGTCGTCGCCGGTGTCCTCGTCTCCGCGGGCACGGCCGTCGCCGACACCGCGGCGCAGACGCAGGGCGGAGCGACGGCGACGATAGGCGGCCTCAAGACGTACGGTGCCGCCGTGCTCCACGACGAGAGCGGGGACCAGGAGGTCTCGGCCGGCCTGTTCGAGATGTCCGTCGACGGCGGCGGCACCCTGCACACCTACTGCGTCGACCTCCACAACCCCACGCAGAAGGACGCCAAGTACCAGGAGACGCCCTGGAGCGGTACCTCGCTGGGCGTCAACAAGGACGCGGGCCGGATCCGCTGGATCCTTCAGAACTCCTATCCCCAGGTCAACAACCTGGCCGCGCTGGCGAAGAAGGCCGGTATCGCCGGGGGCGGCCTCACTCAGCAGGACGCGGCGGCCGGCACGCAGGTGGCGATCTGGCGCTACTCGGACGGCGCGGAGGTCGACGCCGTCGACCCGCAGGCCGAACGGCTCGCGGACTACCTCCACAAGGCCGCCCGTGCCGTGGGGGAACCCCAGGCCTCGCTGACCCTCGACGGCCCCGCCGTCTCCGGCCACCCCGGCGAACTGCTCGGGCCGGTCACCGTCCGGACCGGCGCGAGCGCCGTGACGGTGACACCGCCGCTGAACGCGGCGACCACCGGCGTACGGATCGTCGGCAAGGACGGCGAGCCCGTCACCTCCGCGCGGACGGCAGCGAGCTGTTCTTCGACGTACCCGCCGGCACCGCCGCCGGGGCCGCCGAGCTGACCGTCCAGGCCTCCACCACCGTCCCCGTCGGCCGCGCCTTCACCTCCGGGAGCCGCAGCCAGACACAGATCCTGGCCGGCTCCAGCGAGTCGACCGTCTCCGCGACGGCGTCCGCGACCTGGGCCGAGGCGGGCGCCATCCCGGCCCTCTCCGCGGCGAAGAACTGCCCGAAGAACGGCGTCGACATCACCGCGTCCAACCAGGGCGACCAGGCCTTCACCTTCGAGCTGATGGGCGTGCGGCACAGCATCCCCGCCGGCACGTCCCGCACGGTGACGATCCCCCTCCAGGAGGATCAGGCCTACGACTTCACGATCACCGGTCCGCAGGGCACCCAGAGCCGCTTCACCGGCGTCCTCGACTGCCGGACCAGAGCCGACGAGACCGGCCTGACCACCCAGACGCTCGCCGAACCCAGCCCTGCCACGGTGGGCGGCACCGCCTCCTCGGGCACCGACCTCGCCGAGACCGGCGGCTCCGACGCCACCCCCCTGATCGCCGGTACCGCGATCGGTCTGGTCGTCATCGGCGGCACGGTCCTGCTGCTCGTGGGCCGCAAGGAGAACAGGGCGCAGGGCTGAGACAGCCGCCGCGGCGCACCACGGGGGACGGCGACGCCCGGCCTGCTGGGCGCGGCCGGGCGGGGACGAGTGAGGGACCCAGGAGCCGACGGGATCTGGCTCATCACCGGCGGCCGTCACCCCTGTGCCGACGGAAACGAGTGACGCTCCTCGCCCTGCCCCGCTGCCGGGGCCAGAGTGGTCGTATGAACGCAGACGACACGAGCACCCTGGCCGGGGCACGGGTGGCGACCAGGCTCCCGGCCCAGGACCTGGACCGGGCACGCCGCTTCTACGCCGAACGACTCGGCCTGCACCCCGTCGACGAACGCCCCGGCGGACTGCTGTACCGAGGCGAGGGCGGCGCGGAGTTCGTGCTGTTCAGGTCGATGGGAGCCTCGCCCGGCACGTTCACGCAGATGGCCTTCGAGGTCGACGACATCGAGGCCGTGGTGACGGAACTGAAGCGCCGCGGCGTGGTCTTCGAGGAGGTCGACGTACCCGGCTTCCGGACCGTCGACAACATCGCCGAGATCGACGGGAACTACCCGGGCAAGGGCGCCCGAGCCGAACGCGGAGCCTGGTTCCACGACAGTGAGGGAAACCTCCTGGGCATCGGCCAGCCCCTCAGCTGACCGGGAGAGGCGCTCGGCGACCGCGGGGCTGGCGGGAAAAGGTACCTGGCCGACAGGATGGGGCTGTGCCTGAGTACACGATCAGTACACAGAGCGGCGCCGGCTGGCCCGTTCCGGCCGCCGGCGCCCTCTCCAGGCACTTGGCGCCGCGGTCGCTGCCCTACGAGATCGTGAACGACAGCGATGTGCTGGTGCTCCGCATCGCCGGGGCCACGGTCACGGTTTCCTGGGAGCTCACCGATTCCTGGTGCGTCGACATCGAGGGCTCCCCATCGGCGGAGTGGGCGGACTCGGTCGCTTCGGAGATCGCAGGGCGACTCGGTCAGGCGACCGGAGAGCGGGCCGCCTGGTACCGGGTCACGGACTGATCCGGTCCGCAGGGCCGGCGGCGCGCGGGGGACACGGTGGTCGCACCGTCGGGCCACGGCGGTGGGCGTGACCGCGGCCCGCTGCCGTCGGGCGACGGTGGTGGGCGGGACCGCGGACCGTCGCGTCGGCAGCGGCGTGGGCGTGACCGCGGACCGCCGGGTCGGTCCCCGGGGCGAAGGCGGCAGCCGGAAGGTGACCGGGTCGCCCGGCCGTCCCCGCCCGTCCGGCGTCTCCCAGGTCACTCTGCGGCGACCGGAAGTGACGGGGCAGCCGCAGCCGTCCACATCAAAGCCCCAGGTCAGACGCGCCCCGGCAATCGGGTTTCCCCCCAGGGGTAGCAGTCCGGCAAGATGGGGTGTATCTGCCCACTGCCAGAATTCAAGCTGCCGGACGGTTTCTCTTGGCTGAGTACATCTACACCATGCGCAAGACGCGTAAGGCTCACGGCGACAAGGTCATCCTTGACGACGTGACGCTGAGCTTCCTGCCCGGCGCGAAGATCGGTGTGGTCGGTCCTAACGGTGCCGGTAAGTCCACCGTTCTCAAGATCATGGCCGGACTGGAGCAGCCGTCCAACGGCGATGCGTTCCTGTCGCCCGGCTACTCCGTCGGCATGCTGCTGCAGGAGCCGCCGCTCGACGAGTCCAAGACGGTCCTGGAGAACGTGCAGGACGGCGCCTCCGAGATCATGGGCAAGCTCAAGCGCTTCAACGAGGTCGCCGAGCTGATGGCGACCGACTACTCGGACGCGCTCATGGAGGAGATGGGCAAGCTCCAGGACGACCTGGACCACGCCAACGCGTGGGACCTGGACGCCCAGCTGGAGCAGGCCATGGACGCCCTGGGCTGCCCGCCCGGCGACTGGCCGGTCACCAACCTCTCCGGTGGCGAGAAGCGCCGCGTCGCGCTGTGCAAGCTGCTGATCGAGGCCCCCGACCTGCTGCTGCTCGACGAGCCCACCAACCACCTGGACGCCGAGTCCGTGCAGTGGCTGGAGCAGCACCTCGCGAAGTACGCCGGCACCGTCGTCGCCGTCACCCACGACAGGTACTTCCTGGACAACGTGGCCGGCTGGATCCTCGAACTCGACCGCGGCCGCGCCATCGGCTACGAGGGCAACTACTCCACCTACCTGGAGTCCAAGGCCTCCCGCCTCAAGGTCGAGGGCCAGAAGGACGCCAAGCGGGCGAAGCGCCTCAAGGAGGAGCTGGAGTGGGTGCGGTCGAACGCCAAGGGGCGTCAGGCCAAGTCCAAGGCGCGTCTGGCGCGCTACGAGGAGATGGCCGCCGAGGCCGACAAGATGCGGAAGCTGGACTTCGAGGAGATCCAGATCCCGCCGGGCCCGCGCCTGGGCAGTGTCGTCGTCGAGGTCAGCAACCTCAGCAAGGCCTTCGGCGAGAAGGTCCTCATCGACGACCTCTCCTTCACGCTGCCGCGTAACGGCATCGTCGGTGTCATCGGCCCCAACGGCGCCGGCAAGACCACCCTCTTCAAGATGATCCAGGGCCTGGAGGAGCCGGACTCCGGCGCGATCCGGGTCGGCGACACCGTGAAGATCTCGTACGTCGACCAGAGCCGCGAGAACATCGACCCGAAGAAGTCGCTGTGGGAGGTCGTCTCCGACGGCCTCGACTACATCAACGTCGGACAGGTCGAGATGCCGTCGCGGGCGTACGTCTCCGCCTTCGGCTTCAAGGGCCCGGACCAGCAGAAGCCCTCCGGAGTCCTCTCCGGCGGTGAGCGCAACCGCCTGAACCTCGCGCTCACCCTCAAGCAGGGCGGCAACCTGCTGCTCCTCGACGAACCGACCAACGACCTCGACGTGGAGACTCTGTCCTCCCTCGAGAACGCGCTGCTCGAGTTCCCGGGCGCGGCTGTGGTCGTCTCCCACGACCGGTGGTTCCTGGACCGGGTGGCCACGCACATCCTCGCCTACGAGGGCGAGTCCAAGTGGTTCTGGTTCGAGGGCAACTACGAGTCGTACGAGAAGAACAAGATCGAGCGTCTCGGTGCGGAGGCGGCCCGTCCGCACCGCGCCACCTACAAGAAGCTGACCCGGGGCTGATCTTTCTTGCGGCACATCTACCGCTGCCCGCTGCGCTGGGCGGACATGGACGCGTACGGCCACGTCAACAACGTGGTGTTCCTCCGTTACCTGGAGGAGGCCCGTATCGACTTCCTGTTCCGCCCGGAGAAGGACTTCAAGCAGGGGTCCGTGGTGGCGCGCCACGAGATCGACTACAAGCGGCAGCTCGTCCACCGGCACACGCCGGTCGACATCGAACTGTGGATCACGCAGATACGCGCCGCGTCCTTCACCATCTCCTACGAGGTGAAGGACGGCGACCAGGTCTACGTCAGCGCCTCGACGGTCATCGTGCCGTTCGACTTCGCGGCACAGCGACCGCGCCGGCTCACCGACGAGGAACGTGAGTTCCTCGAGGAGTACCGGGACGACGACAAGGAGGCCGTCGCCGCATGACGGTGCTCCACCTCGCCGACGAGGGGGAGGCGGCGGATCTCGCCGCCTTCCTCTCCCGGCTGCTTCACTACGACCGTGGGGCGGCGGTCCGGCTCCAGGCGGCCGGCACCGCGCTGGCCGTCTTCGGACGGCCGCCGTCCTTCGAGGTCCTCGCGATCCGGGCGGTCCGGCTGGCGAAACCGTACGAGAACGGCCTCGACGTCACGCTGGACGCGACCGTGTCCGCCGGGGAGCTGCTGGAGAGCGTCGACGAGGCGGCGGCCACGGCCGCCGTGCCGGCCGCGGTCACCGGGCCGCCCTGGGCGGGCGTACTGCCGCCACGCGGCGGCTGGCAGCCGCAGGTGGGTCTTCCGGCGCCGGACGCCTTGCGCGCGATGGTCGGCGCGGCGGTCGCCGAGTTCCGCCGCCGCATGGAGGAGCTGCCGGACGAGGGGCGTACCCGCGCCGAACTCGACCGGATCGGGCGGGACATCTGGTCCCGGACGGTCGGGGAAACCGGCCTGCCCGTGCGGTCCGTGCACGCGGCCCAGTCGCTGGGCTTCCTGCGGCCGGCCACCGCACCCCGCGACGTCGGCCTGTTCGCCTCGGGGGCGTGGCTGCGGCTGCGGACCCCGTACGGCTCGATCGCCGTACGCCGGGCAGGACTCGGCGGCCTGGGCCTCAGCGTGCGCTGAGCGGCCGTACGCCCCCTCGGGCCGCCGTACGCCGGGTCATTCCGGGGTGTTGAGCATGGACGCCGCCGCGTACGTCAGGTAGTTCCACAGCGTCTCCTCGTGCTCCTCGGAGAGTTCCAGCTCGTCCACCGCGTCCCGCATGTGCTTCAACCAGGCGTCGTGCGCGGCCCGGTCCACGGTGAAGGGCGCGTGCCGCATCCGCAGGCGGGGATGGCCGCGGTTCTCGCTGTACGTCGTGGGGCCACCCCAGTACTGGATCAGGAACAGCCTGAGCCGGTCCTCGGCCGGGCCCAGGTCCTCCTCGGGGTACATGGGCCGCAGGACCGGGTCCCCGGCGACTCCCGCGTAGAAACGGTGGACCAGCCGGCGGAAGGTGTCCTCCCCGCCGACCTGCTCGTAGAAGGTCTGCTCCTGAAGCGTGCCGCGCCGAATCTCTTTCACGCTCCCATGGTCTCAGACCGGGGGACCGAGGACTCCAGGCTTAGGACCTCCGGGGTCCGAGCCCCTCGGGCAGTCGCCTCCCGAGCCCGGCCGCCGCACAGTGGACGTATGACAGCGCATGCGCTCGGCAGGGAGTTGGAGCAGCTCGCCGTCTCCGGGCGGGCGGCGTTGGTGCGGGAGATCGAGGCGAGCGGCGCCTTCGCCGCCGACCCGGTGTGGCGGGAGGCCTTCGCCACCGTTCCGCGTCATCTCTTCGTGCCCTACTACTACGTCGGCGGCGCGCGCGGGTACGAGCGGTGCTGGGGCGGGAGTCCTGATCCGCGGGCCCGTGAGCGCTGGTTGCGCGGTGCGTACGAGGATGTGCCGCTCGCCACCCGGCTGCGGGACGGGGAACTGCTCTCCTCCAGCAGCCAGCCCTCGCTGATGGCGGAGATGCTGGCCGAGCTGCGGGTGCGCGACGGCGACCGGGTGCTGGAGGTCGGCGCGGGCACGGGTTACAACGCGGCGCTGCTGTCGTACCGGCTCGGGGACGAGCGGGTCGTCACCGTGGACCTCGATCCGGAGATCACCGAGTCCGCCCGGCGGCATCTCGCCGACGCCGGATACCGTCCGACCGTCGTCACCGGCGACGCGCCCGCGGGGTCCCCGAACGCGCCCCCTTCGACCGGATCGTCGCGACCTGCGAGCTGGCGTCGGTGCCGCGGGCCTGGGTCGCCCAGTGCCGTCCCGGCGCCCGCATCCTGAGCCCGCTCGCCACCGGACTGCTCGCGCTGACGGTCGGAGACGCCGGGCAGGCCGAGGGGAACTTCCTGCACACCCCCGCCTACTTCGTCCCGCTGCGCGGTACGGACCGGCGCGCGCCCGAGCCGGTCGCCCTCGGCGGGGTGCCGCCGAGGGCCAGGGAGAACGAGCTGTTCCGCTTCCTGCTGGCCCTCACCCGCGACACCCTCGACCCGCAGGAGGCGTACGCGCTGTGGGAACGCGAGGGCAGGCCCGGACGGGGCCGGTACGGCGTCACCGTCGGCGGCGAGCAGACGTGGGCCTGGCTGGACGACCCGGAGGGACCGTACGCCTGGCCCCTGCCGGGTTCGTCGGGACCCGGTCTCGTCGGTACCTAGCCCTGGCCCCGGCCCTGGCCCCGCCGGACCGTGATCGTCGTCCAGGCGCCGACGTGGACCCGGTCGCCGTCCTGGAGCGGCACGGGCACGAAGGGCTGGATCGGCTCGTCGGAGCCGTTGACCGTGGTGCCGTTCGTCGAGTTCTGGTCGACGACCGCCCAGCTGCCGTCGGGCTGTTGGACCAGCACCGCGTGCTGGTGCGAGACGCCCGGGTCCTCCGGCGGCACCGACAGGTCGATGTCGGGGGTCTCGCCCGTGGAGTGCCGGCGGCGGCCGATGGTGATCTGGTTGCCGCTGAGCGTGCGCTGCTGCTCCGGGGAGTACGCGGGCAGGTTCAAACCCGCTGCCTCCGGTCCCGAGCGGTGCATCATCGCCATGAAGTACTCGCGGTCCGGGCCTATCGTCGCCGTCCAGGTCGCCGGCTGCTGCGGGAACGCCGGGCCGGGCGGGGGCTGGTTGCCACCGGGCTGGGGGTAGCCGTAACCGCCGCCCTGGTTGTTGCCACCGGGACCACCGGGACCGCCGGGGCCGCCGGGACCACCGGTGTGGGACGGCGGGGAGAGGACCCAGTCCTCGTCACCGCCGCCGAAGGGCGGGCCGGGCTGCTGCTGCGGCCGGCCGGTCTCCTGCGGGTAGCCGGACGGGGCCTGCGGGCCGGACGGCTGGAAGGCCTGCGGGGCGCGGTGACTACCGGGACCACCAGGCCCAGCATGACCACCAGGCCCAGCATGACCACCAGGGCCACCAGGGCCACCAGGGCCACCAGGGCCACCAGGCCCAGCATGACCACCACCAGGGCCACCAGGGCCACCAGGGCCACCAGGCCCAGCATGACCACCGGGGCCACCAGGCCCAGCATGACCACCGGGGCCACCAGGCCCAGCATGACCACCGGGACCGCCATGACCCACGCCGGGCCGGGGATCCTGGCGGGACGGGTCGGGGCCGTAGCCACCCCGACCGCCCGGGCCACCCTGACCGCCCGGGCCGGAGGGCTCGCGTGCGAAGGGGTCGGCGGACGGGTTCGCGGGGCCGGGGCCGCGTTGCCCGAAGGGGTCGCCGGGGGCGCCGGACGGGTCACGCCCGTAGGAGCCCGCGGGAGATCCGCCACCGGGGCCCGAGGGGCCACCTGCCGTGCCGCCGGGTCCGTGGGGACCACCGGGGGGACCACCGAACGGCCGACCGCCGCCCTGCCCGCCGGGACCGCCCTGCCCGCCGGGACCGCCCTGCTCACGCCCGAAGGGGCGGCCGCCCCCCTGGCCCTGACCTTGCCCCTGACCCTGACCTTGCCCCTGACCCGGAGGCCGGGACGGGTCGCCGAACGGCGGGATCGGCTCGGCGGGACGATTCACCTGGGACGGACGGGAGCCCTGGTACTCGTAGGAGTCGCCGCCGCCGAAGGACGGGGGCGGCGGCTGGAACCGCGCGTCCGGACCGCCTCCGGGACCACCTGGACCACCTGGACCACCCGGGCCGCCGGGACCACCCGGGCCGCCGGGTCCCGGCGTGCGCGGGGCGGCCGGGGTGTACGAGGTCGCCGTGTTGGTCAGGAAGTTCCACCGGCACTCCTCGCAGAACGGCGCGCCGCCCTCACGGGGCGTGCGGCACTGCGGGCACAGCTCCGGTTCGGCGTTCGGCACCGCGGACAGGTGTCGGTTGTCGGGACGGCCGCCGGCGCCGGGCGGGGGTGGCGGGAAGCCGTACCCCCCGCCGGCCGGGGGCGGCGGGGGAGGGGGCGGAGGTACGGCACCGGCCATGCGGTGACCGCAGACCTCGCACCAGTCGTCGGAACCCGACTGGTGTCCGTTCGGGCAGGTCGGCATGTCGGCGCGTCCCCCTTTCCTTCGGTGTCCCAATGGCGTTCTGCTAGGTCACTTCTTTACACGAACAGTCTTTGTGGACCTGGTCTCGAGGGTCATCTCGTCGGCCTCCGCGACCTTCGCCTTCAATCTGACAGTACCTGTCGGGGCGTCGACCACGTCCACCACCTTCGCAAGCAGTTTCGCAGTATCCGCGTTGCCGGACGCGCTCGCCAGCTGAACGGCCCGGCCCAGTTTGGCCGTTGCTCCATCCATATCGCCCGCTTTGCGAAGATCGAGCCCCTGTTGGATGACCTGTGCCAGTTCGGCCTGCCCGGTGTAGTGGGCGACCTGAGGGTTGATCGACGTCGAGGCGGCCATGTCGTCGGTCCACACGGCCCGTACGAGGCCCTGTGCACCCAGGTTCTGCACCGTGCCCCCGGGCTGCGGAATGATCAGCGAGACGCGCGCGGCCAGCATCTCCTGGCCGACGTTCGCCGCCGGGACCTCGACGCACACGTGGTAGTCACGGGACTCGTCGCCCCAGGAACCGGTGGGGTAGTCGCCGGAACGCGGCCCCGACTCGGTGCGGCGTCCGGTGAGTTCCTCGACCGTCGGCGCGACCTGCTTGACGAACTTGACGGCCGTGCCGACCGGGGTCCACAGCCGCAGGGCGACGTCCGCGACCTCCTTGCCCATGGCCGTCTCCATCATCTGCGTGAAGTCGGCGGCGAGACCGGCCGGGTCGGCGACGATGTCGGCGGTACCGAGCAGGGCGGAGGCGATCTGTGTGACTTCTTTCACTTCCCAGTCCGTGCCCACACCGCGCGCGTCACAGGTGAACCGGCCCGCGCAGGACTCCAGGGCGGCCTTGAGGTCCTCGGGCGACTCGTGTTCGTTGCGGCCGTCGGTGAGCAGGATGCCGTGCCGGATGGCGACGTCGGCGGTGGACAGCAGCCGGTCGGCCAGCCGCAGCCAGGTCCCGATGGCCGTGCCGCCGCCCGCGCTCAGCCTGCGCAACGCCTCCTTGGCCTGTCCTCGGGTGACGGAGTCGGCGACCGCGAGACGCCCGTTGCCCGGATAGACCTCCGTGGCCACGTGCGTGCCGCCGATGACCGAGAAGTGCACGCCGTCGCGGAGTGTGTCGATGGCGGCGGCCGTGGCGTCACGGGCGTTGCGCATCTTGGTCGGCGGGTAGTCCATCGAACCGGAACAGTCGACCATGATCGCCACGGCGGCGGACGGGCCGTCGCCCGGCGAGTACAGGTGCGGTGCCGCGACCGCGGTGCCGACGGTACCGCCACCGGTGGCGGTGACCGTCACGATCGCGCTGACCTCGCGGCCGCCCTCCGGCAGGTACTCGTTCTGGTAGACGTCCACCGAGAACTGCGGCACGTTCGACTTCGAGAAATTGGCCATGCCTCTTCCATCCCCCTCGGAAAACTCCCACGGCGTGTGGAGTGACGACGTGGACGGACCGGTCCCCTCCGGTCCGCCTCTGCTTCCCCGTGTACGGGCCGGTACCGGCCACCGGCCCGTACTTGCTCGCACTTGCTCGTCCTTGCCGCACCGGTTCTTGCCGTACCGGTTCTTGCCGTACCGGCCGTTGCCGTACCGGCCGGACGGTGCGCTGTCCGTGCGCGGCCTTCAGGCCGATCCTGCCCCCTGCGCGGGGGCGGGGAACGGCAGGAGGGCCACTGTTACGTTGTCGTGGCCCCCGCCGTCCAGGGCGTGACCGACGAGAACCTGGGCGGCGTGCAGCGGGCGGGCGGCGGCGTCGAGGGGGAGCGTCTCCGCCATCTCCTCCGCCCCTTCGGCGTAGTTCCACAGGCCGTCCGTGCAGACGATCACCACGCCCGGCCGGTCCGGCTTGAACGCGGCGGTGTGCGGCTCCAGTTCGTAGGCGTCGGCGCCGAGCCAGCCGGTGATCGCGTGGGCGCGCTCGTCGGCGTAGGCCTCCGCCTCGTTCATCAGGCCCGCCGAGACCATCTGGGCGGCCCAGGAGTCGTCCTCGGTGAGCCGGGCGGGCGGTGAACTCCGGTCCGCCGGGACCCAGTAGACGCGGCTGTCGCCGACCCAGCCGACGACCAGCAGGCCCGCGGTGACGATCGCGCCGACGAGGGTGCAGGCCGGGGCGTTCTGGTGCGGGGTGTGCTCGCGGGCCGTGGCCGGTTCCTCGGCGAGCGCGTTGACCGCGTGCGAGGCGGCCACGATCGCCTCGTGCATCGCCTGTTGCGGGTGGGCGCCCTGCGGCAGGGCGGCCAGCAGGGTCCGGCCGGCGGTCTGCGCAGCGGCGTACGAGGCGTCGTCGGGGCGGGTCGCGGAGGAGACGCCGTCGCAGACGATCGCGACGAGCGCGGGGCCGCCGTCGGGCAGCGCGGTGTGGCCGACGCTGAAGGAGTCCTCGTTGCGGTGGTGGCGCAGGCCCCGGTCGCTGACGGCGGCGATCGGGCCCGACTCCTGCTCCATGTGGTCGCGTTCGCGCGGCTGGGCGTGCCCGCAGTTCTCGCAGTACCCGTCGTCGTCGACGCGGCCCGCCCGGCAGGCGACACACACCTTGGCGACGGCCAGCCGCGGGTCCGGCGCCTGGAGCGGATACTCCTCCGGCTCGGCGGGCCGGTCGAACCGGACCCCGGGAGCGGGGTCGGGTGACACGGACGCGGCGGGGACCGAGGGCGGAACGGCGGGGGCCGCGGGCGGGGCCGCGGGCGGCTGCGGGCCCGCGGACAGCGGCGGACCGGCCGCGGCCGGAGCCGGAGCCGGCGGCGGCGGTGGCGGCGGACCGTCGGCACCGTGCGCGGCCGGCATCCCCGCACCGAGCGCGGCCGACACCTCAGCGCCGTTCATGGTGAGCGTCGGAGTGTCGTCCGGGCGGGGCGGTACGGCGGACAGGTCGTATCCGCACGCGCCGCAGAAACGGTCACCCGCATCGAGCGGCTCCGCGCAGCTCGGACACGTGGGCAGGGCGGCCTGCCTGGGGATCTGGGACATCAACTACACCCACGTCCGGGGGCGGTAACGATTGGCACGTTCCACCAGGTCGATCCTCTCCTCGGCACCGGTCGCCAGCCGGGCCAGCGTGCGGTACGAGCGCTCCAGTCCGAAGCGCAGCCCCCGCTCGTCCAGGTCACTGCCGAGCAACCCCCGCGGGGCGCCGGGGCCGGTGCTGCCCCGGCCACCGGAGAGTACCCAGTCCAGCGCGCAGCCGAGGACTTCGGCGGACAGCTGCTCGCGGCGCGTCGGATCCAGCCCGTAGGCGTCCAGCGCCTGGATCTGCGCCGCGGCCGCGGCGAGGTCCTCCTGGAAGGGTACGTCGGCGGCGGTCGCCGTCCGCTGCCGGAGCCGGGCGCGGACGGCCGCGACGCGGGCCGCGGTGTAGTGGATGGACGACTCCGGCACCGACTCCAGCGTGCGTACGGCGCTTCGGCGGTCGCCCGCCGCGAGCTGGACGCGCGCCAGGCCGAACGCGGCGCTCACGAAGCTCGGGTCGGTCGACCACACCAGGCGGTAGTACTCGGCGGCGTTGTCCAGCTGCCCGAGCACCTCCGCGCACAGGCCGAGGGCCAGCTTCGGCGTGGGCTCACCGGGGAAGGCGTCGTAGATAGCGTCGAAGGCGAGGGCGGCGCCCTCATGGTCGCCGGTGACGAGTGAGGCCACGCCGCGGTACCAGACGACCCGCCAGTCGTCGGGCCGTTCGCCCTCCAGCTTCGCCAGGGACATCAGGGCGGCGTCGGATTCGCCGTTCTCCAGCCAGGCGCGGATCTGCCGCAGCCGGGTCTCCACCGACGGGGCCGGCGCGGCCGCGAGGGCGGTGATCAGCTCGGCGGGCGCGGAGGCCAGCAGACCGGCCAGGAAACCGGCGTTGGGGTCGGACGGGTCGACGTGCGGGACGGGCAGCGCGAGCCCGGCGGCGGGCGCGGGGACGAGCCTGACCAGCCCGGCCGCGGGGCGCGGTCTACACCCAGGGTGACGCGGTGCC
>NZ_MPOH02000011.1:233846-239367 GCF_001896135.2 Streptomyces phaeoluteigriseus | reverse complement strand
GGCCGAGCCGCCCCGCCCGCGCCGGCCGTCGTGGCCGAGCCGCGGCGTGGCGCGGTCGCCCGTGACCCCAGCCGCGACACCTCCCCGTCCAGTCTGGGGAACAAGTCGGTGTCGGTGACCTTCACTTCGGGTCCGAACAGTGTCGACAGCGCGGGGCGGGGCCGGCCCGACTGGAGCGAGACGACCTCGCGCAGCACGCCCGTCAGCTGCTCGGCCATCTCCTGCGCGGAGGCGAACCGGCGGGCCGGGTCGGGGTCGGTGGCACGGACCAGGAGCCGGTAGAAGGACTCGTACCGGTGGAAGACCTCGATGGCGTCGGGGTCGGGCAGGGAGTCGGCGTAGGCCGTGGTGTAGCCCTGGAAGTCGAAGGTGAGCACGGCGAGGGTGCGGCCGACCGTGTAGAGGTCGCTCGCCACCGACGGGCCGACGTCCGCCACCTCCGGCGCCTGGTAGCCGACCGTGCCGTAGATGGCCGACTCGTCGTCGTCCATCCTGCGTACGGCGCCCATGTCGATCAGCTTGAGCTGGTCCTCGGTCTGGATGGCGTTGTCGACCTTGAAGTCGCAGTACAGCAGGTTGCGGCTGTGCAGATGACCGAGGGCCTCCAGGGCCTCGATGCCGAACGCGCAGGCCTGCTCCACCGGCAGCGGATCGCGCTTGCCGTCGGGAGTGCGGCGGGCGTTGGCGATCTCCTTGAGGGACTTGCCGCCGACGTACTCCATGACGATGTACCCGTCCAGCGAACCGGTCCGCTGGTCGAGGTGCTCGACGAAGTTGTAGATCCGCACGATGTTGGCGTGCTCGATCTCGGCGAGGAAGCGCCGCTCGGAGATCGCCGCCGCCATCGCGTCCTGGTCACCGGTGTCCAGCAGGCCCTTGAGGACCACCCAGCGGTCGGAGACCGCCCGGTCGACGGCGAGGTAGACCCAGCCGAGACCGCCGTGCGCCAGACAGCCCGCGACCTCGTACTGGCCGTGCACGACGTCCCCGGCCTTCAGCTTGGGGACGAAGGAGTACGGGTGCCCGCACTTGGTGCAGAAGCCCTCCGTACGGCCCTCCCGCTCGCCGCGCGCCCGGCCCACCGGCGCCCCGCAGTCGGAGCGCGAGCAGAACCGCTTGCGCTCGGGCACCTCCGGGTTGTCGAGCACCATCGCGCGCGGGTCGGGACGCGGCACCTGCGGCACCGCGACCAGGCCCACCCCGAGCCGGGCCCGCCCGGAGGACCCGGCCGTGGAACCGGAGCTGCGAACCGACACCGACCGGCCGGTGGGCTTGCCCGACAGCGACCGCGAGAGCCGCCCGGACACCGAGCGGCGCGACTTCGACGACTGCGAGGAGGTGCGTGAACTGCGGGCGCTGCGCGCGCTGGAGCCGGAACTGCCGCTGCCGGTCGAGCCCCTGCCGCCACGGGTCAGCCCGGTCGGGGGCGACCCGACCATGCCTCCCCCGGCAGGGGGACCCCCGGACGCGACGACGGGCGCCAGACCGCAGGTGTCGCAGTACAGCTCGCCGCCGCCCACGTCCTCGTACGAGCCCCCGCAGCCCGGTCGCTGGCACGTCTGCCCTGCCTGACTCATGACCTCTGCTCCCCCCTGTGGTCCTGAGGTCCGCCCTGCTCGGGCACGCGCGGCGCGGCGAGCAGTTCGGCGACCGCCTGCTGGTAGCGCAGGACGGCCTGTTCGGCGACGCGCAGATCGCAGGGTGCGCTCCACAGCATCCGCCGGGCCGCGTCGTAGCGCTCGATGAGGAACGGGTCCTCGGCGAGCCCGTGCCGGGCGACCTTCGCCTTGTACGCGTCGAGGCGGCCGCGCAGTTCCGCGCGGACCGCGAGCGGCGCGGTGACCGCGGTCAACGACTCGCGGGCGCGCAGCAGTTCGTCCTCCGCCTTGCGCTCCAGGGACTCCAGGAGCGGGGAGAGACGGTGCCACTGGCCGTGCCGGCGGTACTCGGAGGCCGCTGCCACCTGCTCCTGGAGCACGGTAGGCGGGCCGCCGACCACCGGCACCTCCGTCGCGGCGATCTTCGAGAGCACCTCACCGCGCGCGGTGCGTGCCTCGGCGAGGGTCCGGTCCGCGCGGCTGAGCACGTCCCGCAGCCGCATCAGCCGCTGCTCGGCGTCCTGGCGGACGGTCAGTACGGCGTCGATCTCACGGCGTACGTCCTCCAGGGCGCGCGCCTCGCGGTCGTACACGGTGGTGTCCGGGCGACCGCCGCCGGGCGCCGAACTGCCCTGCGCGGGCACCCAGAACGCCAGCGGGTCGGAGATCACCTGCTCGCGCAGCGAGGTCAGGGTGCGGGTGATGCGCTCCAGGTCGTCGCCGGCCGGGTGTTCGCCGGGGCGTACGCCCACGGAGTGCGCGAGCTGGCGGGTGCGCTGGAGTTCCGCGGCCAGGAGATCGATCCGTGCGGGCAGCGCGGACCACACCGCGTCGGCGGCGACGACCAGGTCCAGCGAGGACGCGTACAGGTCGTTCATCCGGTCGACGAGGGTGGTCAGGGAGAATCTCTCGCTGAGCTTGCCGGTGCCGGCCAGGGTCGGGGCGTTCGCCGTGGCGGTGGCCGAGCCGGCCACCGTGACGGACTCGCCGCGCAGCAGTTCCGTCAGCTCCACCAGGTCCTCTCGGCTGGACCAGCGCCGCCGCGAGCGGATGTTCCGTGCCGAGCGCAGGGCGTCGCTGTACGCGTCGAAGTACGCCCACAGCAGCGTGATCGACGCCTCGGTGGACGCCCAGCGCTCCTTGGTGACACCGGTCAGCCCGGCGCCTTCGAGGAGTCTGCGGCCCGCGTGGTCCTGGAGGGCGAGGAGCGAGGTCTCGATCGCCTCGTGCTCCGCGCCGAGCCGCGCCAGCGCACGGTCGACCTCGTCCCGGTCCATCACCGGCCCGGGGGGTCCCGTGACGCCCATCGATCACCTCTCGTCGCTGTGTCCGTCTCCTGGTCGGTCCGCCGTCCGTCGGCCCACGCGTCAACTCGTGCGCAGATACTGCGGCGTGGGCGGCATCGACGTCGCCGAGTCCGAACCCAGTGTCGCCGACAGCCAGTCGGTGTACGACCGCTGCCAGCCGTTCGCCCGGTACTCCACCAGGATCTGGTTGACCCGGCGTACCAGATCGTCCGCGTCCTTCTTCATCGCCACGCCGTAGTACTCGGCCGTGAACGCGGCGCCCTTCAGTTCCACCGTCGGGTCCTGCGCGGCCTGACTGGCCGCCAGGGCGCCGTCGGTGACCACGGCGTCCACCTCGCCGAGCTGCAACCGGACCAGGCAGTCCAGCTGGTTGGGGACGGTGGTGGAGATGTCGGCCGTCGCGGGCAGCTTCCCGGCCTTCTGGTCGTCGGTCAGTTGGGTGTTGGCGGTCGAGCCGGCCGCCGTGCAGATCTTCTTCTTCGCCAGCGTGCCGTCGTAGCCGGTGATCGTCGACGACTTGGGGGCGAGGACCTGCTGGCCCGTCTTGAAGTACGGCGCGGAGAACGCGACGTCCTTCAGCCGGTCGCAGGTGATCGTCATCGTGCGGACCACCATGTCGACCCGGCCCTCCTGGACGGCCGGGACGCGCTGGTTGGTCGGAATGGCCTTGAACTGGACGGCGTTGCGGTCGCCCAGGATGTCCTCGGCGATCCGCCGCACCAGGTCGATGTCGAAACCCTCCAGCGCGGCCCCCGTGTTGTTGGGGTCGCGGTAGCCCCACCGGTAGCTGTTCTGGTCGACGCCGACGATCAGCTTGCGCTTCTCGCCCGTACGGGCCTTGATCGCGGCGATCGTGGGACCGTCCGCGGCCGACGGCGACAGCGTCTGCTTCTCGGGGGCCTCGCATGTCGTGTCGACCGCATGAGCGCCCTCGGCGACCCCCGGACCGCCGGTGCCGGTGCTGCCGTCGCCCCTCGACTGGGTCCAGGGCAGCAGCAGCATGAACGAGAGGGCGAGGACGCAGACGAGCGCCATCGCGCCCACCCCGCCCCAGCCCCGCAGACCGGCCCGCATCCGTCGAGCACGCATCGTCACGCCCCCTTTCACCGGTACTCCGACAGCCTGCGGCCGATGCCGAGGACCGCGCCCGCCGCCGCCAGGACCGCCAGGACCGCCGCGCCCAGCGGCAGCCCGCCCATCGCGTCCAGACCGTCACCGGCCGCCTGCTTGAACTCGTGCTGTTCGTGGTCGAGGGCGGTCGCCAGGCTCGCGTCGACGCCGTCGAAGCACTCGCCGGTCGCGCCCTTCGCGCCGATCACCAGGGCCAGCGCCTGCTCGTAGTTGCCGTTGTCGTCCTGGGCGCGGGCCGCGGTGTGGCGCTTCTTCCACTCCGCCATGTTGCCCTCCGCCGTCGTGACCGGCTTCTCGCCCGCCCGGTCGTCGGCGAGCCTCGCCGCCGCCGCGAGGCCCTTGCCGAGAGTGGCGATCTCCTCGGTGAAGTCGTGGTCGTACGCGTCGACCGTCGTCTCGCCGACCTTCACCGTCTCGGCGCCGCGCGCCACCAGGGTGAGGTTCTCGTTGCCGCGCGCCTTCAGTGACGCGATACGGGCTTCGTGCAGGACGTTGAGGGAGCGGACACCGTGGTCGTAGGACTCGTTCAGCCCCGCACGCGCCACGCTGTGACCGACCACCAGCCACAGCAGTACGGCGGCGGAGGCGGCGGACGCCGCGACCATCCCGTGGTTCAGGACCCGGTTCGTACGCCGGTAGTTGCGGTGCTGGGCCCAGGCGAGGGCGGCCAGCGCGAGGACGCCGAGGGCGATCGCCGCCCACGGGTACGGCTTGGCGGCCGCGTAGTCGTCCTGGAGGCGCTGGTTCTCCTTCTTGTAGAGATCCTCCGCCGCCGGGAGCATCTCGTCCTGCATCTTCTGGTTGCGTACCGCAGGTACGCGCCACCGACCGGGAAGCCCTGCCGGTTGTAGGTGCGGGCGCGCTCGACCAGGCCCTTGTACTCCGGGAGCAGCTTGTTCAGCTTCGTGATCGCCGCGGTGGAGGGGGAACCGGCGTCGGAGTTGTTCGCCGCGGTGACGAGCTTCGCGGCGGCCGTGTCGATGTCGTCCTCGTAGCGCTTGCGCGACTCGGGCGTCTCCTGGCCGCCTGCCAGGAAGCCGCTCGACGCGGCGGTGTTCGCGTCCGCGAGGGAACGGTAGATGTCCGCGGCGGCCGTGCTGAGCGGCTGGCTCTTGTGCAGCACGTCGTCGGCGGCGGCGGCGCGGTCGCTCATCTGCCAGGCCGTGACGGCACCGAACGTGACGACGAGGAGGGCGAGAACGGCGCCGATGATACGGAGCCTGCCCGGCTCGGTGGTTGCGGCGGTGCGCACCTGGTCCACGCCCTCGGCGAATGCCGTCCGGCGGTCGGGCGGTGACGCCGTGATGGTTGTCGGCGGGTTTGCCACGTCTGTCTGACCTCCCCCATGGTCAACTGTCCGCGCCAGTATCGCCGCTGGGCGGGGTGCTGCGCACCGGGCTTCACTCGATCTTGATCAGATCGCGGCTGGGCCCTGCGGGTGAACACGTCGGGGGTGCGGGTTGGTTCCACCGGGGTGGGGCGGGG
>NZ_MPOH02000011.1:151511-233746 GCF_001896135.2 Streptomyces phaeoluteigriseus | reverse complement strand
GTGGGGAGCGTCCGGTCCGCGGGGCTGCGGGTTCTGTCGGGCCGGGGGCCGTCGGGCCCGTGGTGAGCACGGTGTTCAGGTGCGTCCAGTCGTGGGTGTGTGTGCTGCCCGGGGTGGCGTGCGGTGGGGTGGGCGGGGTTGTGGTCGGGTGTGGGTGCGTCGTGGCTGGTCGCGCAGTTCCCCGCGCCCCTTGGGGTCGGTGCGGTGACGGAGTGGGGAGCGTCCGGTCCGCGGGGCTGCGGGTTCTGTCGGGCCGGGGGCCGTCGGGCCCGTGGGTGAGCACGGTGTTCAGGTGCGTCCAGTCGTGGGTGTGTGTGCTGCCCGGGTGGGGCACGGGTGGGCGCGACCCGGCGTCCCGGGGGCGCCGGGTTGCGCGGTCTCCGTACCCGCGCCGGTCACGTGTCGAAGTGGGAGCGGGTCCTTTCCCGCGGTTCCGGGCCCGCTCCCACCCGGTCCAGGCCCAGGAGCGCCGCTCCCAGGACCGGGCGTTGGCGTACCACCCTCGGGACCGCCTTCGGGGCGCCGGCCGCCAGCAGTTCACCGATCGTCTCGTCCAGTTGGTGGTGGCCCGCTGTCAGGACTCCTCCGCCCAGGAGGACCGGGGTCTCCTCCTCCAGGAGGTCCAGGCGGGTCAGGGCGACCGTGGCCATGCTGACGACCTCCGTGGCGAGGCGGTCGACGAGGGCACGCGCGACCGCGTCACCGCCGGAGGCCGTCGCGAAGAGGACCGGGGTCAGCTCGTGGCGGCGGGGCGGGGGGAGGCGTTCCAGGTGGAGGGACTCGATGAGGGCGTACACGGTGGGCAGGCCGAAGTGGGCCGGGAGGGTGTGCGCGAGGGCGGTGGAGGGACCCCGGCCGTCCTCGGCGCGGGCGGCGTGCCACATGGCCTCCTCCGCGAGGGCCCACCCGCCGCCCCAGTCGCCGGAGATCCGCCCGAGCGCGGGGAAGCGGGCGGTGCGGCCGTCGGGGCGCATGCCGACGCAGTTGATGCCGGCACCGCAGACGACGGCCACACCCCGGGGTTCGGCGACGCCGGCCCGCAGGATCGCGAAGGTGTCGTTGCGGACCTCGACGGTCTCGCCCCACCCGCGCGCGTGCAGCGCCGCCGCCAGCTGTTCCTCCTCGACCGGCAGGTCGGCGTTGGCGAGGCACGCCGAGACATGGGTCACGGAGCGGACGCCCGCGGCGGCGTACGCGCGCGTGACGGCGTCCGCGAGGGCGTCCATGGCCGGCTCCACGCCCACCGCGGGCGGCCGGAAGCCGCCGCCGCGGGCCGTGGCGAGGACCTCCCCGTCGGCCGCCACGACCGCGACGTCGGTCTTGCTGTTGCCCGCGTCGATGGCGAGGACACTTGCGGTCAGGCCCACGCGAGATGCTCCCGGTTGTGTGCGAGGAGTTCGTCGGTCAGCGTCTCGGCGTACGCGTACTGGCCGATCAGGGGATGGGCGAGGAGGGCCCGGAAGACGCGGTCGCGGCCGCCGCGCAGCGCCGCGTCGAGGGCGAGGTCCTCGTAGGCGGTGACGTTCGCCGTGAGGCCGGCGTACAGCGGGTCGACCGGCGTCACCGGCAGCGGGGTGGCGCCCTTGGGGCCGACCGCCGCCTGGACCTCGATCACCGCGTCGTCGGGCAGGAAGGGCAGCGTGCCGTCGTTGTACGTGTTGACGACCTGGTAGGGGCTGCCGGAGCCGGTGAGCAGCGCGGCCGCGAGGTCCACGGCGGCCTCGGAGTAGTAGGCGCCGCCCCGCCGGGCCAGCAGCGCGGGCTTCTCGTCCAGGGCCGGGTCGCCGTACATCTCCAGCAACTGCTGTTCCATCCGGGCCACTTCGGACGCCCGGGACGGCTTCGTGCGCAGCTCTCGGACGACCTCGTCATGGGCGTAGTAGTAGCGCAGGTAGTAGGACGGGACGACACCCAGCCGGTCCAGCAGGGGGCGTGGCAGGTGCAGGTCGGCGGCGATCGCGTCGCCGTGGCCGGTCAGCAGCGCGGGCAGGACGTCCTCGCCCTCGGGGCCGCCGAGGCGTACCGCCGTCTCCCAGGTGAGGTGGTTGAGGCCCACGTGGTCGAGGTGGATCTCGGACGGGGTGACGTCCAGCAGCCCGGCGAACCTGCGCTGGAAGCCGATGGCCACGTTGCACAGGCCGACCGCCCGGTGCCCGGCCCGGAGCAGGGCGCGGGTGACGATGCCGACCGGGTTGGTGAAGTCGATGATCCAGGCGCGGGGGTTGGCGCGGCGGACCCGGTCGGCGATGTCGAGGACCACGGGGACGGTGCGCAGCGCCTTGGCGAGGCCGCCGGCGCCGGTGGTCTCCTGGCCGACGCAGCCGCATTCCAGGGGCCAGGTCTCGTCCTGCTGCCGGGCGGCCTGGCCGCCGACGCGGAGCTGGAGCAGGACGGCGTCGGCGCCGTCGACTCCGGCGTCGAGGTCGGCGGTGGTGACGATCCGGCCGGGGTGGCCCTGCCGGGCGAAGATGCGGCGGGCGAGTCCGCCGACGAGTTCGAGCCGGTCGGCGGCCGGGTCGACGAGGACCAGTTCCTCGATCGGCAGGGTGTCCCGCAGACGGGCGAAGCCGTCGATCAGTTCGGGTGTGTAGGTCGAGCCTCCGCCGACCACGGTGAGTTTCATGTCCGGGCTAACCCTTCACTCCGGTCAGGGTGACGCCCTCGACGAACGCCTTCTGCGCGAAGAAGAACACGAGGATCACGGGGGCCATGACCAGCAGGGTGGCGGCCATGGTGAGGTTCCAGTCGGTGTGGTGCGCTCCCTTGAAGGATTCCAGGCCGTAACTGAGTGTCCAGGCGCCGGGGTTCTCGGAGGCGTAGATCTGGGGGCCGAAGTAGTCGTTCCAGGCGTAGAAGAACTGGAAGAGGGCGACGGCGGCGATGCCCGGCCTGGCCATCGGGATCACCACCCGCAGCAGGGTGCGCAGTTCGCCGCAGCCGTCGACCTTGGCCGCGTCGATGTACTCGTTCGGGATGGTGGTCAGGAACTGCCGCAGCAGGAAAATGGAGAAGGCGTCGCCGAACGCCATGGGGACGATCAGTGGCCACAGCGTGCCGGACAGGTCCAGCTGCTTGGCCCAGAACAGGTACATCGGGATCACGACGACCTGGGGCGGCAGCATCATCATCGAGATGACGAGCATCAGCGTCGCATTGCGCCCCCGGAAGCGGAACTTGGCGAGCGCGTACGCCACCGGGAGCGACGACACGACCGTCAGGACGGTGCCGAGGCCGGCGTACAGGAGGGTGTTGCGCCACCAGGTGAGGAAGCCGGGGGTGTCGAGGACGCGCCGGTAGTTCTCCCACTGCCAGGGGTCCGGGATCAGGTCCCGGCTGAGGGCCTGCGAGTCGCTCATCAGGGAGGTGAGGAGCACGAACACGAAGGGGAGGGTGAAGAAGAGGGCGGCGGCCACGCCGAGGGAGTGGACGGCGATCCACTCCAGCAGGGCCCGGCGGCGTGCGGTGCGTTCCGCCGGGGTGGCGGCGGGCGACTCCACCGGTTTGTCGAGGACTTGGGTCATGGGTCAGTCACCTGCCTGGATGAGCCCGCCCCGGCGCCGCATCAGCAACGCGGTGAACGCCATCGACAGGGCGAAGAGGACCAGGGCGACCACGCAGGCCGAACCGTAGTCGAAGCGCTGGAAGCCGAGGTTGTAGACGAGCTGGGGGAGGGTGAGCGTCGACCTGTCCGGGTAGCCGGGCTCGAACAGGGTGCCCGCGCCCTGGATCACGCCCGAGGCGACCTTCCCGGCGACCAGCGGCTGCGTGTAGTACTGCATCGTCTGGATGACCCCGGTGACGACGGCGAACATGACGATCGGCGAGATGTTCGGCAGCGTCACGAACCGGAACCGCTGCCATGCCGAGGCGCCGTCCAGTTCCGCCGCCTCGTACTGCTCCTTGGGTACGTCGAGCAGTGCGGCCATGAAGATGACCATCAGGTCCCCGACGCCCCACAGGGCGAGCAGGGTGAGGGCCGGCTTGGACCATGCGGGGTCGTTGAACCAGCCGGGTGCCGGTATGCCGATGCCTTCCAGGAGCGAGTTGACCGGGCCGGTGCCGGGGTTGAGCAGGAAGGCGAAGGCCATGGTGGCCGCGACCGGCGGGGCGAGGTAGGGCAGGTAGAAGAGGGTGCGGAAGACGCCCGTACCGGTTTTGATCCTGGTGATGAGGAGGCCGACGCCGAGCCCGAAGACGACCCGGAGGGTGACCATCACCAGGACCAGCCACAGGGTGTTGCGCAGCGCGGGCCAGAAGTAGGGGTAGTGCTCGAAGACGTAGGTCCAGTTCCTCGTCCCGGCCCAGGTCGGCGGCTTGAAGCCGTCGTAGTGCATGAACGAGAAGTAGACCGTGGACAGCAGCGGGTAGGCGAAGAACACCGTGAAGCCGATCAGCCACGGCGACAGGAAGGCGGCGGTGCGCAGCGCCGACCGGCGGCGCTTCGACCTCAGCGTGTTCGACTTCGGCGTCGGGGTGCTCACGGCTACTTCGCCTGCGCGATGTCCGTGTCGATCTGCGCGGCCGTCTTCCGCAGGCCGTCCTTGAGGTCCTTGAGTTTGCCGCTCTCGTAGTCGAAGCCGAGCTGCTGGAGCGTCGAGAGGTACACGCCGCCGTTGACGGAGGCCGGGGAGGTGCTGGAGTTCGGGTGGGCGGCGATGTCGAGGAAGGTCTTGAAGCGCGGGTCGTACTTCAGTTCGGGCGACTTGAGGGCGGCGAGCGTCGAGGGCACGTTGTGGATGGCGTTGGAGAAGTCGACGACCGCGTCCGTGTCGGTCGTCATGTACTTCACCAGTTCCCAGGCCGCGTTCTGCTTCCGGCTGGTGGCGGCGATGCCGGCGATGGTGCCGGTGATGTAGCCCTTGCCGTACTGGTCGGCCTGGTCGTCGGGGACGGGCAGCGGGGCGACGCCGATCTCGAAGTCCGGCTTGGCGTCCAGGGCCATGCCGAGGCGCCACTCGCCGTCCAGCTGCATGGCCACCTGGCCGGTGTGGAAGGGGTGCTTGGGACCCCACTCGTCACCGAGGCCGGCCCGGTACCTCTCCAGCTTCCGGTAGCCGCCCAGGGAGTCGACGAGCTTCTTCTGGAGGACGAGACCGGCTTCGACGGCCGGGTCGGTGGCCACGGTGGACCTGCCGTCCTGGTCGAAGTACGTCGGTGAGAACTGGCCCAGGTAGTGCTCGGTCGTGGTCTCCCAGCCGTGGTAGTTCGGCATGAACCCGAGCTGCTCGTACGTGTCGCCCTGGGGGATCGTCAGCTTCTTCGCGACGGTCTCGAACTCGGACCAGGTCCTGGGCGGGCCGCTGATCCCCGCCTTCTCGAAGGCGGTCCTGTTGTAGTAGAGGCCGTAGGCGTCGCCCAGCAGCGGGACCGCGCAGCGGTCGCCCTCGAACTGGGTGTACTGGTTCATGGCCTTCGGGAACGTCGTCTCCGGGTCGATGTCCGCCTTCTCGAAGAAGGGGTTGAGGTCGACCAGGGCACCCGACGAGCAGAACCTGCCGACGTTGTTGGTGGTGAACGACGAGATGACGTCGGGCGCCTTCGAGCCGCCCGCGCGCAGCGCCTGGTTGATCTTGTCGTCGGTCATGTTGCCGACCACGTTCACCCGGATGTCGGGGTGCCCCTTCTCGAACCCGGCGACCAGGTCCTTCACGGCCTTCACCTCGCCGGGCGCGCTCCAGGCGTGCCAGAAGGTGAGGGTGGTCTCCTTCGAGGCGTCGTCGTCGGCGCCGGAGGAGGCCTGACCGGTACAGGCGGTGGCGAGCAGGGCCAGGGACGCGGTCAGGGCGAAGGCCGCTTTCCGGGCCGTTTCGGGGATGCGTGTGGGCATGACGGGGCCTCCCAGGGACGGGCGTGGCGATGAGGGTGACGGGGTGTGGGCGTGCGGGGTGGGTCAGCGCGAGGTGTCGAAGACCTCGTCGCGGGTGGCCGCCAGCGCGCTCTCCAGCGCGCCGCGCAGCACGGGCCGTTCGGTGACATCGCCGACGACCAGCTTCGGCCGGGACGCGGCCAGCTCCTCCAGTTCGGCCTGGACCAGGGCGCGCAGCACCTCGCCGCCGGCGGTCAGGGAGGCGCCGCTGAGGACGACGAGTTCGGGGTCGAGGACGGAGACGAGGGAGGCGAGACCGGTCGCGAGCCGGGTCGCGTAGGTGCCGAGCAGTTCCCGCAGCGGGCCGTCCTCCTCGGCGGCGGCCCGTGCGACGAGGGCGGCCGCGGTCTCGGCGTACGGCCCCGAGGGGATGCCGGTGACGCCGAGTTCGCGGGCCAGCTTCGGTACGGCCTGCGAACCGGCCAGTTCCTGGTAGCCGCCGCTGTTGGCCCTGGTGACCTGCCGGACCAGGGGCGCGCCCGGTACGGGCAGGAAGCCGACCTCGCCCGCGCCGCCGGTCCAGCCGCGGTGCAGCCGGCCGCCGAGCACGAGGGCGGCGCCGAGGCCGCCCTCGTTCCACAGCAGCACGAAGTCCTCGTGCCCGCGGGCCGCGCCGAGGCGCTGTTCGGCCACGGCCACGAGATTGACGTCGTTCTCGTACTCGACCGGCATCGGCAGGGCCGCCGCGAGGTCGTCGAGCAGGGTGGGGGAGTGCCAGCCGGGCAGGTGGGAGGCGTAGCGCAGCCGGCCGGTGGTGGGGTCGAAGGCGCCCGGCGTGGCGACGACCAGCCGTCGCACGTCGTCCCGGGCGAGCCCGGCGGCCTTCACCGCGCCGTCCAGCGCCTCGGTGACCTGCCGTACGACGGCCCCCGCGGTCTTCCTGCCGGGCGCGGGCACCTCGTACGTGCCCACCGTGCGGCCCGTGATGTCGGCGACGGCGGCGAGGACGCGTTCGGGGGTGACGTCGAGGCCCGCGGCGTGACCGGCGGCGGGGTTGACCTCGTACAGCTGGGCGTTGGGTCCCGGCCGTCCCTCGGTGGTGCCGGTGGCCAGGACCAGGCCCGCCGCCTCCAGACGGGCCAGGAGCTGGGAGGCGGTCGGCTTGGACAGGCCGGTGAGCTTGCCGATCCGGGTGCGCGACAGGGGGCCGTGTGCCAGCAGGAGGTCGAGGGCGGCACGGTCGTTCATGGCGCGCAGGACGCGCGGGGTACCCGGCGTACCGGCGGTTCCTGCCATGGGTCTGCACCTGCCTCTCTCGACCGCCCAGCTTCTCATGATCACTGTTAGGAAGGTTTCCTGTTCGGTGCACGGAAGGTAAGCCCGTCGGCCGGGAGGCGTCAAGGGAGGTGCGGGATCACGCGGGGGAGTGCGCCACACGGCTCGATGCTCTTGGATACGGCTCGTGGACCGAAGACTCCTGCTCGCTGCCGCGTCGTCCTCACGGACAGCGGGCTGCTCCTGCTCATGGCGCTGTGCCTGATCCCCGTGTGGAAGGACGGGGTCACCTGGCGCAACGCCGCCGAGTCCCTCGTCGTCGGGCCGGGCGTGGTGGCCCTGGCCCTGCTCGCCGCCGTCGCACAGTGCGCCGACCTGGCCCGCCGGGCCCGCGGCAGCGGCCTCCCGGTCACCGTGCACGCGGACGACGACACCCAGACGCTGACCCTCCCGGGGAGGACCTGGCGCCCCGAGGACCGCGACCGCTTCAAGGCGGCACTGCTCGCGTCCGGACGCACCTCGGGCGTCGAGGAAACGCCTGCCGGTGAACTCCGCTTCCGGTGGCGCCCGCTGCGCTCCTGGCGGTTCGTGCGGGCCACGGTGTCCCGCGACGGGACCACGGGCGGCGTACGGCTGGACATCCGCGGCGGCGAGGAACAGAGGGGCAGGGACGACAGGCGGCAGCCCGGCAGGCACGGCTTCCGCCTGCCCCCGGGCAGCGGCTTCGTCGCCCTGTGCCAGCTCGTCCGGCTGGTGGAGGGCGGCCAATCCCCGGGGAGGGGCGCAGGCGCCGTGTCCCGCGAGGAGTAGTTCCGGGTTCCGCTACTTCGCCGTCCCCGGCGGGGTCAGGGGCGTCAGCGGGGAAGCCGCCGCGGACTGCGGGGAGGTCGTGTTGGCGTAGACCGACGGGGCGGCCACCCCGGCCGTCGGATCGAGGGCGGGGTCCTCCTCCGGCGGGACGGTGGCGCCGCCGACGATGCGGATGTCCGCCGCGTCGAAGGCGCGCTTGATCCGCCAGCGCAGCTCGCGCTCGACGGTCAGGGACTTGCCGGGCATCGTCTTCGCGGAGACGCGGACCACCATCGAGTCGATCAGGACGCTCTCCAGGCCGAGCACCTCGATCGGGCTCCAGAGGAACTCGTTCCAGGGCTCCTCCCGGTTCATCTTCTCGGCGACCTCGACGAGGGTGGCCTTGACGCGGTCCAGGTCCTCGGACGCCTTGACCGTGACGTCCACCCCGGCCGTCGCCCAGCCCTGCGACAGGTTCCCGATCCGCTTGACCTCGCCGTTGCGGACGTACCAGATCTCGCCGTTGTCACCACGCAGCTTGGTCACGCGCAGGCCGACCTCGATGACCTCGCCGGAGGCGACACCCGAGTCGATCTGGTCGCCGACGCCGTACTGGTCCTCCAGGATCATGAACACGCCGGACAGGAAGTCCGTGACCAGGTTCCGGGCACCGAAACCGATCGCGACGCCTGCGACACCGGCGGACGCCAGCAGCGGGGCCAGGTTGATCTCGAAGGTGCCGAGGACCATCAGGGCGGCGGTGCCGAGGATCAGGAAGCTCGCCACCGAGCGCAGCACCGAGCCGATCGCCTGCGACCGCTGCCGGCGACGCTCGACGTTGACCAGCAGCCCGCCCAGCGTCGAGCCGCCGTCGGCCGACGGGACCGAGCGGCTCATCCGGTCGATGAGCTTGGTGATGGCCCGCCGCACCACCACTCTCAGGATCGCCGCGATCACCAGGACCAGCAGGACGCGCAGACCGATCGCGAGCCACGTCGTCCAGTTCTCCTCGACCCAGCCGGCGGCGTTCGTCGCGCTCTCCTGGGCGTCCTGGAGCGACGGGACGGTCACGGCGGTCGGCGACTCCGAAGGGGTCGGGGTGGGCGACGAGCCGGCGGCCGGCAGGACGGCGGACAAGGACACGGCAGGTACCTCCAGGTGCGGCGCTGCTCCCTCCGGCGTTGCGGTCAAGGTGGTCCAGGTCACGAAAAGGTCACCGGTGGGGCAGGAGCCCCACACTAACGGGGCATCGTGTGTGCCTCGGCGGGATGTGTGAAGGAGGGACCGTGTTCACCTGCGCTTGAACAGGCGGGGGCGCGGGGGATGTATCCGGGTGTGGTCGAAAACACTCCCAGCCCGTTACCGGGACATGGTGGCGCGTCCACCAGGCAAGAGGAGAGACTGACGTCAGATCGTCCCGGCGCGAGCCACGCGCCGCCGACGCCCGAGGAGGCATCCGTGCCGCATGTCCTGGTCCTGAACGCGTCGTACGAGCCGCTCGGCGTCGTACCGCTCCGCCGCGCGCTCGTCCTCGTTCTGGAGAACAAGGCGGTCTCCCTGGAGGAGTCCGGCGCCTTCCTGCACAGCGCGACCGTCACAGTCCCCGCACCCAGCGTGGTCCGGCTCAAGCGATTCGTCCGGGTTCCCTACAGGGGGCCCGTTCCGCTCACCCGCCGGGCGCTCTTCGCCCGCGACGGAGGCCGGTGCATGTACTGCGGTGGCGTCGCAACCAGCGTCGACCACGTCATCCCGCGCAGCCGCGGGGGCAAGCACGTGTGGGACAACGTCGTGGCGTCCTGCCGTCGTTGCAACCACGTCAAGGCCGACCGCCACCTCGTCGAGATCGGCTGGCGGCTGCGGCACAAACCCGCCCCGCCCACCGGTCTGGCCTGGCGCATCATCGGGACCGGCCATCGGGACCCGCGCTGGCTGCCGTACCTGCAACCGTACGGCGCGGACGACGCCCTGGCCCGGATCGACGGCATTTCCGCCTGAACCGATCCGGGCTTTTGCATGCCCCGTGGCCGGCGCCACGGGGCCTTGCGGCGCGGCTCACCGCGTACGTGCTCCGGGTGGGCGCCGCGTGCCGCGTACAGGGCCGCACCCAGCAGAATCGCGCCAACCGCGGTCAGCCATGCCCACGGCCGGGCGCCGGCCGGCCCACACCGAGACCGCCCGGCCGCCCACCCCGAGCGCCGCCGGGATCACCGCGCCGACGTGGCCGAGGACCGGCAGCCGGCTCAGGGGGGCGCCCAGCAGGACGGCCGCGGCGTCCGCGACGCCGGGGCGCCCAGCAGGTTCCAGCAGCTTCCAGCAGGTTGCGAAGCACGGGCGCGGGGCCGAGGGCGAGACCCTCGTCGAGGACGGTGAGCGCCGGCAGCGCGCCCGCCAGGGCGGTGGGGCCCAGCAGGTGGGCCAAGCCGACGGGGCCACCAGGGCCGTACCGCCGTACGGTCCAGCTCGTCGAGGGGACGCGCAGGCCGCCGCCGACCACCGCGGCGGCCGGCAGCGGGACCAGGGCGACCAGGGTCCGCATCCGGGCCCCGGATCGGGGGTGGTGTCCGTCCACAGCGCCGCCCGACCGTCGACGGCGACCGCCCCGGTGAGCGCGGCCGGCGCCCGGGGCAGGGCCCGGGAACGGGCGTACAGCAGGGTCCCGCCGGTCACGGCGCGGGCACCCCGTCCGGATCGCGGTCGCCCGCCGTGGCGAAGTGCGCCGACAGCCTGACCCGGCGCTCGTCCGCCGCCATCGACACGAGGGGGAGCGGGCGGCCCGCCGCTCGCGGAGGTCGACGCGGGCGGCCTCGTCGTCATTGGACCGCAGCGGCGCCGCGTCCGTGTCGCCCTCCCCATCACCCCTCATGGGGCGGAACAGGCTCACACCCGCTTCGCCGGCCGGTCCGGCGCCGACGGTTCACGCGGGAAACCGAGCGGCGCGCGCTCTGCCGTAATCACCCGGGATTGGGGAGAATGTCCGGGTGTGGAATGTGACGAGATGCGTGTTGTCCGCTACGGGGACGTCTGCGGCCGCGCCCGCTGGGTAGGGCTTTTGCGGTAACCCGCCAGACACCGTCAGGCGCCGCCCGGGCGCCGTACGACGCCGCCGCGCAACCCCCGCGAAGGCGCCGTCCCCGACAAGGAGGCCACCGTGGTCGCACCGGCACACCAGCTGCTCCCGAACCGTTCCAAACGCCCGGCGGCGCCGTCCGCCTACACCGAAGAACCCCACCTGTACGTGTGCAGCGCGGAGGGCGGCCGTGCCGAGGCCCCGCTGACCAGCGAACCCCCGCTGCCCGACGCCGAGCCCCTCACCAGCGAACCGCCGCTCGCCGCCGCGGACTCCGACTTCACGAGGCCGTAGATGACCGAACCCCTCGGAGAGGACCTCACCCGGCTCGCCGCCCTGCACGGCGTGGCCGTCTCCTTCCGGCCGTCCCCGGACCGCACGGTCACCGCCTCGGCCACCGCCGTCACCCGCGTCCTGGCCGCCCTCGGCGTGGACGCGGGCACCCCGGAGGCGACCCGCGCCGCGCTGGCCGACCGGGAACGCGAACTGGCCGGGCGGCTGCTGCCGCCGACCGTGGTCCGCTGGAGCGGCGAGGGCGACGAGCCCGACGCCCTCGCCGCCCTCCCCGAGGGCACCCGCCTGCTGATCGAGACCGAGCAGGGCGACACCCGCACCTCCCTCGAGCAACTCCCGCCGGGCGTCCACACGGTGACCGCGACCGCGCCCGACGGCCGCACCGCCGACGCCCACCTCGTCGTGGCCCCGCCCCGGCTGCCGACGCCCGCGGGACGCTCCTACGGCCTCCTCGTCCAGCTCTACTCGCTGCTGTCCCACCGCTCCTGGGGCATGGGCGACCTCGGGGACCTCGCCGAGCTGACCGGCTGGGCCGGGCGGGCGCTGGGCGCCGGGTTCGTGCAGGTCAACCCGTTGCACGCGGCCGTGCCCGGCGCCCCCACCGACCCCTCCCCGTACCGGCCCTCCTCGCGCCGCTTCCCCGACCCGGTGCACCTGCGGATCGAGGACATCCCAGAGTTCGCGTACGTCACCGACCCCGAGCGGGTGCGGGGGCTGCGGGAACGGGCCGCGCGGCTGCGCGAAACCGTCCTCGACAAGGGCGCCCTGATCGACCGGGACGCGGTGTGGGAGCTGAAGCGGGAGGCGCTGGAGCTGATCGCCGCCGTGCCGCTCGGGCCGGGCCGGCGCGCCGCCTACTGCGACTTCCTCGCCCGCGAGGGCCAGTCCCTGGAGGACCACGCCACCTGGTGCGCGCTCGCCGAGGTGCACGGCTCCGACTGGCACCGGTGGCCGGAGGGGCTGCGCGACCCGCGCTCCGCCGAGACCGCCCGCGCCCGCCTGGAGCTGATGGACCGCGTCGACTTCCACTCCCGGCTGGCCTGGCTCACCGACACCCAGCTCACCGCCGCCCAGCGCACCGCGCGCGAGGCCGGCATGCCCCTCGGGATCGTGCACGACCTCGCGGTCGGCGTGCACCCCGGCGGCGCGGACGCCTGGGCCCAGCAGGACCACCTCGCGGCCGGCATGTCGGTCGGCGCGCCCCCGGACGCCTTCAACGCCCGCGGCCAGGACTGGGGCCTGCCCCCGTGGCGCCCCGACCGCCTCGCCGAGTCCGGCTACGCCCCCTACCGCCGCCTGCTGCGCGCCCTCTTCCGCTACGCCGGAGCCCTGCGCATCGACCATGTGATGGGCCTGTTCCGGCTCTGGTGGGTCCCCCAGGGCGAACCGCCCACCGAGGGCACCTACGTCCGCTACGACGCCGAGGCCATGCTCGCCCTCCTGGTCCTGGAGGCCTCCCGGGCCGGCGCGGTGGTGATCGGCGAGGACCTCGGCACCGTGGAACCCGGCGTGCGCGAGGCCCTGCGCGAACGCGGGGTGCTCGGCACCTCCGTCCTGTGGTTCGAGCGCGACTGGGACGGCGACGGCCGCCCGCTGGCCCCCGACCACTGGCGCGCCGACTGCCTCGCCACCGCCACCACCCACGACCTGCCCTCCACCGCCGCCCGCCTCACCGGCGAACACGTCGAACTCCGCCACCGGCTGGACCTGTTGAACCGCCCGCTGGAGGAGGAACGCGCGGAGGCCGCCGCCGACACCGGCGAGTGGCTCGACGTCCTCTCCCGGCTGGACCTCCTCCAGGGCACCGGCGGGGGCGCCGACACCTCCTCGGAGGAGGCCGAGATCCAGGCCGTCCACCGGTTCCTGCTGCGCACCCCGGCCCGCATGATCGGCGTCTGGCTCCCGGACACCGTCGGCGACCGCCGCCCGCAGAACCTCCCCGGCACCTGGGACCAGTACCCGAACTGGCGCCTGCCGATCGCGGACGCCGAGGGCCGGCCGGTGACGCTGGAGGAACTGGCGGCGTCCCCGAGACTGCACGCGCTGATGGAGGTGCTGCGGGAAGGGGAGTGACGGGGGCTGCCGGGGACGTCCGTGCCTCGTACGGCACCCCGGACGCGCGCGCCCGAACGCGGTTCGCTAACTTGGGCACCGTGGACAAGAAGAACGCCCTGCGCGCCGGCGCCCTGGCTGCCGGTACGACGCTGATGATGCTGCTCATGTCGTCCCCCGCGCTCGCGCTGACCCGCGACGACGGCGACGACCCCGGTCAGGGCCTCAGCGTCATCGAGACGCTGGGCCTCTATGTGGTGGCGCCGATCGGCCTGTTCGTGGTCATCGCCGCCCTGGTGTGGGTGCTGGACCGCTCGAAGGACCGCGGCGACACCACCAGCTCCAACATCACGGTGAAGGGCAAGGCCGCCAAGGCCGGCTGACCCCTCCCGCCCGGCACACCTCTCGAGGGCGCCGTCCCCGACCGCCGTACGCGCACACCGCCGTACGACGCCGGAGACGGCGCCCTCGCGCGTCGTACGGTCCCTGAGCCGGGAGTCTCTCGCGCGTCGTATGGTCCCTGAGCGGGGAGTCCCTCGCGCGTCGCACGGCTCCTGAGCCGGGAGTCCCTCGCGCGTCGTACGGTCCCTGAGCCGGGAGTTCCGTGTCCGTGGTCGCGGTGCGGTCGGCCGCCACAGCGAGCCCCGGGGCCCCGGTCTCCGTTCGGTGCCTACCGCTCTGTCGCCAGCAGCAGTTCTCTCAGCAGGCCGGCCAGTTGGCCGGCCCGTTCGGCGTCCAGGGCCGCCGTCAGGGCCTCCGTCTGGACGGCGAGACCCGCGCCGACCGCCTCCTCGACCACGGCCATGCCCTGGTCGGTGAGGGTCACCTGGAGGCCACGGCGGTCGTGCGGGTCGGGGGAGCGGCGCAGGAGTCCGGCCCGTTCCAGTTTGTCGAGGCGGCCGGTCATGCCGCCGGTGGTGAGCATCAGCGTCGCCGACAGCTGCCGGGGCGAGAGGGCGTACGGCTCGCCGGAGCGGCGCAGGGTGGCCAGCACGTCGAACTCGCCGCGCGAGATCCCGAGGCCCGCATAGGCCTTCTCCATGCGGTCGCCCATCGCGCGGGCGAGCCGCGAGACGCGGCCGAAGACCTCCATGGCGGTGGTGTCGAGGTCGGGCCGTTCGGCCGCCCACTGCTCGACGATCGCGTCGACGGGGTCCTTGCGCTGTGCACTCATGCGGGGAGTATCCGCGCGGTTCCGGTCACCCGCAAGAAAGTAGCTTGACGACAAGTTGCTTAGCGCTAAGCTAATCATCACCAAGCTAAACCGCGCCCAGCTGAACCCTTTCCGAGAGGGGTGCCGGTCATGAACCGGGCCGCAACCGTTCTGCTCACCGCCCTCGCCCCCCTCTCCTGGGGCACCACCTACGCCGTCACCACCGAGTTCCTGCCGGCCGACCGCCCGCTGTTCACCGCCCTCACGCGAGCCCTGCCGGCCGGCCTGCTGCTGCTCGCCCTCGTACGGGTGCTGCCCCGTGGCGCCTGGTGGGGGAAGGCGACGGTGCTCGGCGCCCTCAACATCGGCGCCTTCTTCCCGCTCCTGTTCCTCGCCGCCTACCGGATGCCCGGCGGCATGGCGGCCGTCGTCAGCTCGGCCGGACCGCTGTTCGTCGTCGCGCTCTCGGCACTGCTGCTCGGTCAGCGGCCCGCCGCCCGCACCCTGCTGACCGGCGTGGTGGCCGCGTTCGGCGTCAGCCTGGTCGTGCTGAAGGCGACCGGGGGACTGGACGCGGTCGGACTGGCGGCGGCGGTCGCCTCCACGGCCTCGATGTCGGCCGGTCTCGTCCTGGCCAAGAAGTGGGGCAGCCCCGCCGGGGTCGGCCCGCTGGCGCTCGCCGGCTGGCAGCTCACCATCGGCGGCCTGCTCATCGCACCCCTCGCCCTCCTGGTCGAGGGTGCCCCGCCCGCCCTGGACGGCGCGGCCGTCGGCGGCTACCTCTACCTGGCCCTGGCGGGCACGGCGGTCGCGTACTGGCTGTGGTTCCGCGGGCTCGGCCGGCTCAGCGCCACCCAGGTCACCTTCCTCGCGCCGCTCTCCCCGCTGACCGCCGCCGTGGTCGGCTGGGCGGCCCTCGGCGAGGCGCTGACGGCCCTGCAACTGGTCGGGATGGCACTGGCGTTCGGAGCGACGGTGGCAGGACAGCTCACCCCACGCCGTGCCGAGGTCACCCCGGTCGTGGACGGCCGCCGGGAAGCGCCGGAGAAGGTCGTCGCCCGACGCGGCGCCGCCGTGGAAGGATGACGCAACCGACACATAACGAGGAGATGACCGCGTGCCTGGCACAAACCTGACTCGCGAAGAGGCGCAGCAGCGGGCGAAGCTGCTCACCGTTGACTCGTACGAGATCGAACTCGACCTGTCCGGTGCGCAAGAGGGCGGGACCTACCGGTCCGTGACGACGGTGCGCTTCGACGTCGCGGCCGAGGGCCCCTCCGGCTCGGGCGGAGCCGGGAGCGGGGGAGGCGCCGAGTCCTTCATCGACCTGGTGGCGCCGACCGTCCACGAGGTGACGCTCAACGGGGACGTCCTCGACCCGCACGAGGTGTTCGCCGACTCCAGGATCGCCCTGTCCGGCCTCCTGGAGGGCCGCAACATCCTGCGCGTCGTCGCCGACTGCGCCTACACCAACACGGGTGAGGGGCTGCACCGGTTCGTCGACCCGGTCGACGAGCAGGCCTACCTCTACACCCAGTTCGAGGTGCCGGACGCCCGCCGCGTCTTCGCCTCGTTCGAGCAGCCGGACCTCAAGGCGACCTTCCAGTTCACGGTGAAGGCGCCGAGCGGCTGGACGGTCGTCTCCAACTCGCCGACGCCGGAGCCCAAGGGCGACGTCTGGGTGTTCGAGCCGACCCCGCGCATCTCCACGTACATCACCGCGCTGATCGTCGGCCCGTACCACTCCGTGCACAGCGTGTACGAGAAGGACGGGCAGAGTGTGCCGCTCGGCATCTACTGCCGGCCCTCGCTCGCCGAGTTCCTCGACTCGGACGCGATCTTCGAGGTCACGCGGCAGGGCTTCGACTGGTTCCAGGAGAAGTTCGACTACGCGTACCCGTTCAAGAAGTACGACCAGCTGTTCGTGCCGGAGTTCAACGCGGGCGCCATGGAGAACGCGGGCGCGGTCACCATCCGCGACCAGTACGTCTTCCGGTCCAAGGTGACCGACGCGGCGTACGAGGTGCGGGCCGAGACGATCCTGCACGAGCTGGCCCACATGTGGTTCGGCGACCTCGTCACCATGGAGTGGTGGAACGACCTGTGGCTGAACGAGTCGTTCGCCACCTACACCTCCATCGCGTGCCAGGCGTACTCCCCGGACAGCCGGTGGCCGCACTCCTGGACGACGTTCGCCAACTCCATGAAGACCTGGGCCTACCGGCAGGACCAGCTGCCGTCCACCCACCCGATCATGGCCGAGATCCGTGACCTGGACGACGTCCTGGTCAACTTCGACGGCATCACCTACGCCAAGGGCGCCAGCGTCCTGAAGCAGCTCGTGGCGTACGTCGGCATGGACGCGTTCTTCGCGGGCGTGCAGGCGTACTTCAAGCGGCACGCGTTCGGCAACACCCGCCTGTCCGACCTGCTGGGCGCGCTGGAGGAGACCTCCGGCCGCGACCTGGGCACCTGGTCGGAGAAGTGGCTCCGGACCGCCGGCATCAACATCCTGCGCCCCGAGATCGAGACCGACGCCGACGGCGTCTTCACCTCCTTCGCGATCCGCCAGGAGGCCCCCGCGCTGCCCGCCGGAGCCAAGGGCGAGCCGACGCTGCGTCCGCACCGCATCGCCGTCGGCCTGTACGACCTGGACGAGGCGAGCGGCAAGCTGGTGCGCGGGGAGCGCGTCGAACTGGACGTGGACGGCGAGCTGACGGCCGTACCGCAGCTGGTCGGCAAGCGGCGGCCGGACGTCGTCCTGCTCAACGACGACGACCTGTCGTACGCCAAGGTCCGCCTCGACGAGCAGTCCCTCGCCTTCGTCACCGAGCACCTCGGCGACTTCGAGGCGTCCCTGCCGCGCGCCCTGTGCTGGGCGTCCGCCTGGGACATGACCCGCGACGCCGAACTGCCCGCCCGCGACTACCTGTCCCTGGTGCTGTCCGGCATCGGCAAGGAGTCCGACATCGGTGTCGTGCAGTCCCTGCACCGCCAGGTCAAGCTCGCGGTCGACCTGTACGCCGACCCGGCCGCCCGCGAGGCCCTGCTGACCCGCTGGACCGACGCCACGCTGGCACACCTGCGCACCGCCGACGCCGGCAGCGACCACCAGCTGGCGTGGGCGCGGGCTTTCGCGGCCACGGCCCGTACGCCGGAGCAGCTGGACCTGCTGGAGGCACTGCTGGAGGGCACGCAGACGATCGAGGGCCTCGCCGTCGACACCGAGCTGCGCTGGGCGTTCGTACAGCGCCTCGCGGCGGTCGGCCGGTTCGACGAGGCGGAGATCGGCGGCGAGTACCAGCGCGACAGGACCGCGGCCGGCGAGCGGCACGCGGCGACCGCCCGCGCCGCCCGTCCGACGGCCGAGGCCAAGGCGGAGGCGTGGGCGTCGGTCGTCGAGTCCGACAAGCTGCCCAACGCCGTCCAGGAGGCCGTCATCGGCGGCTTCGTGCAGACGGACCAGCGCGAGCTGCTGGCGCCGTACACGGACAGGTACTTCGACGTCGTCAAGGACGTCTGGGACTCCCGCTCGCACGAGATCGCCCAGCAGATCGCGATCGGCCTCTACCCGGCCGTCCAGGTCTCCGAGGAGACCCTGCGCAAGACGGACGCCTGGCTGACCTCGGCCGAGCCGAACGCGGCCCTGCGCCGCCTCGTCTCCGAGGCCCGCTCGGGCGTGGAGCGCGCCCTGAAGGCCCAGGCCGCGGACGCGCGCTAGCGGCAGTCGTCCGTACGGTTCGTACGGTGGTGAGGGGCGCCCGGTGTCCGGCCGGGCGCCCTTCGCCGTGCCGGGGGAGCGTTCACAGCCGCAGGGGCAGGCCGAAGGCCGGGAGGAGATGCGGCTCGAAGGACGTGATCTCCACGATCCGCCCGCCCTCGACCCGCAGCACGTCGAGGGTCTGGGCGCGGTGGACGTTCGTACCGGGCCGCCGGAGGTAACCCCCGGCCGCGGGCTGCCCGTTGGCGCGGGCGGGCAGGTGCCGCCAGTGGCCGGGGAAGGCGGGGGAGGCCACGTCCATGCCCGGCCGCAGGAAGGCCAGGACGGCTTCCCGGCCCCGGCACCAGGACGGGTTCGGCGGTGCGGTGAACAGGACGTGGTCGGCGAGCAGCCCGCCCAGGGAGGCAAGGTCGAGGGCCGCGACGGCGGCCGTGTACCGGGCGAGGACGGCTGCTTCCGTCTCGGGCGACTCCCGGGTCCGCCCGTCCGACAGCAGGTCGCGCAGGGCGGGCCGGGCCCGTCGCAGGGCGCCGTCGACCGAGACCGGTGTCAGGTCGAGCGTCTCGGCGGCCTCGCCCGGGCTCAGCCCGAGCACGTCCCGCAGGATCAGCGCGGCCCGCTGCCGCGGCGGAAGGTGCTGCAGGGCCACGAGGAGCGGCAACTCCAGCGTGCCGTACGGCACGCCGGGGTCCTGGTCCGCCTCCGGCAACTCGTCGTCCGGGTAGGGCTGGAGCCAGGCGACCCGCGCGGGCGGCTCACCGGCGTGGCCGCTCGTGCCGGGCAGCGGCTCGTAGTCGTGGGGGCGGCGCGCGGTGCGGCGCAGCAGATCCAGGCAGGCGTTGGTGGCGATCCGGTACAGCCAGGTCCGTACGCTCGCCCCGGCCCGGAAGGTGTCCCGGGCCCGCCAGGCCCGCAGGAAGGTCTCCCGGACGAGGTCCTCGGCGTCGTCGTAGGAGCCGGTCATGCGGTAGCAGTGGACCAGGACCGCACGGCGGTGCGTCTCGGTGAGCGCGGCGAAAGCGGATTCCGGCAGCGCGAGTTCGGGCGGGCCGACGCCCGGCTCGCCGTACCCGTGATTGTCGTCCGCCGCCGCGTCGCGCGCCGTCCGGGCCACCCGCCGCAGCCGGTCCACGGAGGCCGCCAGCCGGGCCACCCCGGCGTACAGCGCGGCGGGCTCCCCGGGCGACAGCTCCGCCGCCCCGCGTCCGATGTCGTCGATGAGGCCCTCCACGGTCACCTCACCGCCGGGGCGGGACCCTGCGTCGGTCCAGGCCACGCTCACCTCCTGAAAGTTGAGATCGAGACGACCGTACGCCGGATCACGACCCCGGCAGACCGGGAAGGTGAGATGTGCGCGATGTCCGGAACCCGCCGGTGGGGACGGCCCGCGACGCGTGAACCTGGAACGCATGACGACCACCACCGCGACCACGGCGTACACCGCCCGCCCCATCACCCCCGGCGCCCTGGCGGAACTCCGCGTCACCGACGACGCCGGACGCCCCACGACGCCGTTCACCGACGAGGAGGGCGGCGCCCCGCTGCGCTGCTGCCTGCGCCGCGGCACACCGGGTGAGCGGATCGCCCTCGTCTCCTACGCCCCCCTGCGCCGCCGGTCCGCCGCCGCGGGAACGGACCCCGGGGCGTACGACGAACAGGGCCCCGTCTTCGTCCACGCCGACCCCTGCCCCGGCCCGGACGGCGGGGCGCTGCCCTTCACGAACGCGCACCGCACGGTCCGCCGCTACTCCGCCGACGGCCGCATCCTGGGCGGCCGGCTCGTCGAGGACCCCACGCCGGAGGCGTTCACACGGGCCTTCCGGGAAGCGTTCGACGACCCGGCCGTGGCGTTCGTCCACGTCCGGGCCGTCGAGTACGGCTGCTACCTCTACGAGGTGGCCGCGGAGGCCACCAGGGGCTGACTAGCCCTTCGGCTCCGTCAGCTCCTTCGCCACCAGCTCCGCGATCTGCACCGCGTTCAGGGCCGCGCCCTTGCGCAGGTTGTCGTTGGAGACGAACAGGGCGAGGCCGTTGTCCACGGTCTCGTCCTGGCGGATACGGCCCACGTACGACGCGTCCTTGCCGGCCGCCTGGAGCGGGGTCGGGATGTCGGTGAGGACCACGCCCTCGGCGTCCGCGAGCAGCTCGGTGGCGCGCTCGGCGCTGATCGGGCGGGCGAAACGGGCGTTGACCTGGAGGGAGTGGCCGGAGAACACCGGGACGCGCACACAGGTGCCGGAGACCTTCAGCTCGGGGATCTCCAGGATCTTGCGGGACTCGTTGCGGAGCTTCTGCTCCTCATCCGTCTCGTTCAGGCCGTCGTCGACGATCGAGCCGGCCAGCGGGATGACGTTGAAGGCGATCGGCCGCTTGTAGACCTGCGGCTGCGGGAAGTCGACGGCCTCGCCGTCATGGGTGAGCCGGTCGGCCTCGGCGACGACCTTCTGCGCCTGGCCGTGCAGCTCCGCGACGCCCGAGAGGCCGGAGCCCGACACCGCCTGGTAGGTGGCGACCACCAGGGCCTCCAGGCCCGCCTCCGCGTGCAGCGGCCTGAGGACCGGCATCGCGGCCATCGTGGTGCAGTTCGGGTTGGCGATGATGCCCTTGGGGCGGTTCGCGATCGCGTGCGGGTTCACCTCGGAGACGACCAGCGGCACCTCGGGGTCCCGGCGCCAGGCCGAGGAGTTGTCGATCACGACGGCGCCCTGCGAGGCGACCTTCTCGGCCAGCGCCTTCGAGGTCGCGCCACCGGCGGAGAACAGCACGATGTCGAGGCCGGTGTAGTCGGCGGTCGACGCGTCCTCGACCGTCACGCCGTCCAGCTCGGTCCCCGCGGAACGGGCCGAGGCGAACAGGCGCAGCTCGGTGACCGGGAAGTTTCGCTCCTTGAGGATCCTGCGCATGACCGTGCCGACCTGACCGGTGGCTCCGACGATTCCGACCCTCACGGCGACTCCTCTGTCTCTGCTTCTACGTGCGTAATGCCTGGCCGAGGCTTTTCCATGATGCGGCCGACATGGGCCTGCCTGTCCAATTCTTTGGCCGGCATGCCCGAGGACTGGGACACCCCGCAGCCCCGCGCGGTTCCGGAACTCCCGTCCACACCCCCGCTGAGCTGGAGGAATTCGCCCCGCGAGGGCTCCCCGCCGCAAGCTGTGCTGCCCGGCGCGGCGGTGTGACGTACGCCTCCGAACGATTTCCCGGCACCGGGCCGAACGTTTCCGTGGGCCACGGCGTCGTAGAGGTGACGCGGGGAGGGGAGGGGTGTCTGTGCTGCGCAGAAAGGCCCGCCGCGGACCGGGGGAGGACACCGCGCACGGTGATCCCCTGGACGCGGCGCAGGAACGCCGGGTGCGGGCGGTGCTCGCGCTCGGCGGGGTACCGCAGGCGGACTTGCCGGACGGGGTGCAGCAGGTCCGCCTGCGGCTGCTGGAACGTGCCGCCAAGGGGGACGAGGCGCCGCGGGACGTCTCGGCGTGGGCGGCCGTCGTCGCCTCCAACCTCGCGATGGACTGGCACCGGGCCAAGCGCCGCCAGGAGCGCCTCGGCGAACGGCTGGCCTCCCTGCGCCAGCACGAGCACCCCTCCGGCGAGGACACCAGCGTGCTCTCCCTCGCCGTCGCCCAGGGCCTGGACGACCTCCCCGACGCCCAGCGCCAGGTGGTCGTCCTGCGCTTCTACGCCGACCTGCCGGTGCGCTCGATAGCCGAGGAACTGGGCGTCCCCGAGGGCACGGTCAAGAGCCGCCTGCACACGGCGGTCCGCGCCCTGCGCACCCGCCTGCACGAGGACGAGGTGGTGTGACATGACCGCCGAACACGAGCACGAGCACTTCGACGAGGAGGCCCGGGAGGCCCGGGAGGCCCGCGAGGGCCGCGGTGGCCGCGGTGGCCGGGACGGCGACGGCGGCCATGGCGGTCACGGAGGTGACGGAGGTGACGGCAGTGGTGGTGGTATGGATCCGCTGATGGCCGTCCTCCTCGGTGCGCCGTTGTCCGAGGAGGACCGGAGCGATCCCGCCTTCATGGCCGGGCACCGGGCCGCGACGGCCGACGTGGACCTCCTGCGCGAGCAACTGGGCGTCCTCGCCGATGCCCTGGGCCGGCCCCGGCCGCCGGCGGCAGCCGTGCGGCGACCGGTGGTCGTTCCGTTGCGGCCGTCCCGGCGGCGTCTGTTCCCGCTGGTCCTGAAGACGGTCGGGGTGGCCGCGGCCGGTGCGCTGGTCGTCGGGAGCGGCTGGCTGCTCGTCCAGGTCGACGGGGGCGCGAACGACAGCGCCTCGTCCAGCGGCGCCGACAAGGCGGTCACCGACGAGAGGTCCGCCGCGTCCGGTGCGTCGGACAGCTCCCTCGGCGACCCGGGCTATCTCGCCTGCGCCCGGCTGGTGGTCGAGGGGGACGTCACGGACGTCGCCCCGGTGCGCGGCACCTCCCGGGAGCGCGTCACCCTGCACGTGACCCGCTTCTACAAGCCGCAGACGTCGACGCAGGACGAGGTCGAGTTCGTGATGGAGCGGGACATGGACCCGCTGGTCGCGGAGGGCGACCACGTCCTGGTCGGCTTCGCACGGGGGTCCGGGGCCCCCGACGTCTGGGCGGTCGGCGAGGCCGACATCGCCGCCGAGCGCGCGGCGCTGGCCCGCGCGCTGCCCGAGGCGAGCGGCACGGCCTGCGAATGAGCGAGGGGCGGGCGCCCGACCGGACGCCGCCCCCCTCACCGCTCACCCAGGTGCTACGGCAGGACCTTCTCGATGGACACGCTGCCGAGGCCCGCGACGGTGCCGCGCGCGTTCACCAGCTGGACCTGGCCGAAGAAGGACCGGCCCTCCGGCGCGGGGGCCGCGGCGGTGACGGTCGCGGCGACCGTCGTCGAGGCGCCCGTGGCCAGCTTCACCGGCGTCGTCTCGTCGACGCCGACCGTGCCGAGCGAGGACGAGAAGAACACGTCCAGGTAGTCGTACGCGGTCGTGCCGGCCGGCACGGAGTAACCCGCGACCTCGATGGTGTACGTCCCGGCGGCGGGCGACGGGATGGACACCGCCTCGTTGGAGTCACCGTCGGCCTGCTGCGCGACCTGGTTGCCGGCCGCGTCGTACACGGTCAGGTCGAGGTCGGCGGAGGCGTCGGAGACGCCGCCGATGGAGACGTCCAGGGACTTGGCGCCCGCGGGCACCTCGACCGTGGTCGTCTGGTTCTCGTGGTCCGCGATGGTCGGACGGGCCTGCTTGGACGAACCGAGCGGACCGCCCACCAGCTTGCCGTCGACGGCGGCGAAGTTGTTCGTCACCTTCCACGAGACGGGGGCCGGGGTGCCGACCTTCGCCTCGGGCACGGTCACGGTCTCCGGGTCGAAGGCCGCGCCGAACACGGTGACGTCCAGCTTGTACGGGTTGTCGAGCAGCGGCGACGTGCGGCGCGACTCGACCTCGATCTCCCAGACGCCGGGCTGCGGGTCGGCGTACGACCGCGCGTCGGGCCGGCAGCCGTTGCCGTCGAGGTAGTTGTTGTAGCAGTAGACGGTGGCGCTGTCCTCGACGGCGACACCGTACGGGTGGATCGAGATGAACCGGGTCTGGCTCTTGTCCTTCAGCCCGCCGATCGCGACCTCCAGCGACGACGCGCCCTCGGGCACGGTCAGGAAGTAGTGCTGCGAGCTGTTGCGCTGCACGGTGTTCCGCGTGGAGAACGTGTGCGCCACCGGCGTCGAGACGACGACCGTGTTCAGGACCAGCTTGTCGGTGCCCTCGGTCTTCGGGTCGTCGACCTCGAGGATCGCGCTCTTGATGCCCGCGGACTTCGGAGCGGCCTGGATCTTGACGGTCACCGGCTTGTTCAGCGGCAGCTTCACCTCGTCCGAGCCGAGGATCCGGAAGGCGCCGGCCGCGTTGTTCTCGAGGTGCAGCTCGTGCCGGATCGCCTTGGCGGCACCGGTCGTACGGGTGATGGTGACGTCGTACGTCTTCTTCTGACCGGCCTTCAGGCCGCCCTCGCGGTCGTAGATGCCGGTGCCGAAGCCCGGCGTCTTCAGCGCGGCGTCGAGCGCGGTGTCGACCGGGGCCTTGACCGTGTACTCGTGGGCGGTGGCGCCGTCCTCGATGGCGTCCCAGGCGTCCACGATGTTGATGGCGCCCGCGCCCTCCTCGTAGGCCTGGAGGCCCTTGATGTGGTCGGCGGTCGAGGTGAGCGCCGTGCGCAGGTCGGCCGGCGTCAGCTCGATCCGCTTCTGCTTGGCGGCGCTCAGCAGCAGCGCCGAGGCGCCCGCGGCCTGCGGGGACGACATCGACGTGCCCTGGAGCATCCCGTAGCCGGCCGGCAGGGTGTAGCCCGCGTCGGCGACCGGGGCGCCCGGCAGCCAGGTCTGGATGGTGTTGATCGCGGCACCCGGGGCGACCAGGGTCGGCGTGAAGCCGCCGTCCTCACGCGGGCCGCGCGAGGAGAAGGGCAGCAGCGCGTACTTCTTCGTCACCTGCGAGCCGTAGTTGGCGGCCCAGGTCTCCTTGGAGATGGCCGCGCCGACCGAGATGACCTTGTCGGCCAGGCCGGGGTCGCCGACGGTGTTGGCGCCGGGGCCCTCGTTGCCCGCGGAGATCACCAGCTGGACGCCGTAGGTGTCGATGAGGCGCGTGTACATCTCGGCGCGCGCGTTGTTGCCGTCGTTCAGCGCCGGGAGGCCGCCGATCGACATGTTGACGATGTCGACACCGCGGTTGACGACGAGGTCGATCATGCCCTCGGTGAGCGCGACGTTGGTGCAGCCGGGGCCGAAGACGCAGGCACGCGAGGAGACGACCTTCGCGCCGGGGGCCGCGCCGTCCATCTCGCCGCCGAACAGGCCGTTCGCGGCGGTGATGCCGGCGACGTGGGTGCCGTGCTCGCTGGCGATGAGACCGATGTTGGCGAAGTCGGCCTTCTTGCCGACCCAGTCGCCGCCGTACGGGTCCATCGGGACGTCCTTGCGGACCTCGACGACGAACGGCTGCCGCTCGGCGACGTCGGTCGACGGGTCGTCGGTGCCGAAGTACCCGATCTGGTAGCCGTCCTTGTACGGCTTCATGGCGGTCTCGTCGGTGAAGTCGCCGTTGGCGTTCACATCGACGGTGACCGTGCCCGCGGCGGCGTCGTACAGCACGCCCCAGGAGTCGGTGGTGTCGCCGTCGCGGTTGACGTCGCCCTGGGCGTCGCCGCCCGCGGTGGCCGACTCGCGGAACAGGTTGATCGAGTGGGTGCCCGCCGGCGCGGTCCAGGTGCGGCCGCCGTAGGTGAAGGTGGGCCCGGAGACCGAGTTCACCATGGCGCGCCAGCTCGCGTCGCCGTCCAGGATCGGGTCGGTGGCGGTGACCCAGTCGACGATCTTGCGCTCACCGGTGGTGGTCTTCTGCAGCGCGGGGTGCGCGAGGTCCACGCCGGAGTCCAGCACACCGATGGTGATGCCGCGGCCGTCCGCCTTCGGGTGGTCGTCCACGAAGTCGACGGCGCCCGTCTCGAAGGACGGGTTGTACGGGTTCTCGGCGGGCGTCTTCTTGTTCGGCGCGGGGTAGGCCTTCGCGCTCGTGGTGCCGCCCGCGCTCTTGGCGGCGTCCGCGGTCGGCGTCGGGTCGTCGAGGACGATCTCCTGGCGCAGGTCGATCGCGCGCACCGAGGACAGCTTGGTGGCGGCGGCGATGGCCGAGTCCGCCCTGCCGGTCGGGACGGTGGCGCGGACGTAGCCGAGCTTGTCGTAGGACAGGCCCACGGAACCGCCCTTGACCGCGTCCAGCTCACCGGCGACCTGCTCGGTCTGACCGGGTGCCGTGGCGACCATCAGCGTCACGTTCTTGTCGCCGGCGGCCTTGGCCTCGGCGAGGAGGTCGGCGTCGTCGGAACCGAGCTTCTCGGCGGCGGACTTCACGCCGGGGTCGGCGGCGGCCGGGGCCTGGTCGGCGGAGAAGGCCAGGGGTATCGGCCCGGCCGCGGACAGCGCGGCCACCAGACCGGCGGCCACGGCTATCTGGGCAACGCGTCTTGCGCCGGTCATCGGTTCGCGCTGGGGGGTGTGGGTCATCGGCATCCCTTGTAGGTAAAGGAACGAGCGTCGCGCGACCGGGCCGTTCCTGCCTGATCGCGAACGTCCGGAACGCGGTCCCGGACGATCGCAGCCTTGTCCAAGGGACTGCTGTTTGGGGATAGTTGACCGAATCGATATGGATGTATGGGGAAAACCCTCTACGAGTCACCTGTGCAAGGGTTGTCGGCCATCCGTGTGACCCGGGTGGGGTGTTGCTCGTGTGACCCGGGTGGGGTGTCGCTCGTGTGACCCGGGTGGGGTGTCGCTCGTGCGGCCCGGGTGGGGTGTCGCTCGTGTGACCCCGATGAGGCGTCGCCCGTGCCGGCCGGTCAGGCGTCCTTCGTGCGGGCGTAGTGGCGGGACGCCTTCGCGCGGTTGCCGCAGCCCGCCATCGAACACCAGCGGCGGGTGCCGTTGCGCGAGGTGTCGAAGAAGTGCAGGACGCATGCCTCGTGCGCGCAGCCGCGGATCCGGTCGGGCGCGGTGGCGAGCAGTTCCAGGTAGTTGCGGGCCGCCAGCCAGGCCGGTCCCCAGGCCTGGTCCGCGAACTCGGCGCGCTCACCCGGGCCCTCGGCGGTGAGGGTGGGCCGGATCCGCCCGTGCTCCAGCACGGCGTCCACATCGGCGGTGGCCGCCCCGGCCGAAGGTGCCCCGCTGGCGGTTGCCCCGCTCACGGATACCCCGTCCACGGCCGCCTTGAGCGCGTCGCGCGCCCGCAGGACGTGCCGCAGAGTGGCCGCGTCCGCGGTGAACCGCCCGTCCAGCCCGTTCGCCGCGAGCCACACCGCGAGTCCGTCCGGACCGGTCAGCAGGTCCTGGAGGGTCCCCTCCCGCATCCAGCGCGTGTTGAGCAGGTCGAGCGCGAGGGGTTCGCCGGTGAGGGGGCGCGGGTCGGGGGTGGTGGTGGGCATCGGGGCTCCTCTCGCACTAACCACCAAAGAGTACGTGACCGGTTGACGCGGCCATCTCTAACCCCTAACTTTACTTACAGAGGTTAGAACTGCCAGAAACCGCCAGACCCGCTTCCGTCGAAGGGCACACCCGTCATGACCCTGCGCACCGGCCACATCGGCCTGAACGTCACCGACCTCGACCGCTCCCTCGCCTTCTACCGGGACGTCCTGGGATTCGCCCTCGTCGGAGAGGGCAAGGAGGAGGGCCGGCGGTACGCCTTCCTCGGTGACGGCGACCGGCTCGTCCTCACCCTCTGGCAGCAGGCGCAGGGGTCGTACGACGGAGCCCGCGCCGGACTGCACCACCTCGCCTTCGAGGCCGATTCGGTCGATCGGGTCCGGGAGTACGAGGCGGCCCTGCGGGCCCACGGCACCGACTTCGTCCACGAGGGCGTCGTCGCCCACCACGAGGGCGCGGCCTCCGGCGGCATCTTCTTCCACGACCCCGACGGCACCCGCCTGGAGATCTCGGTGTCCGACGGGGTGGAGGGGGCCCCGGCGCCCGCCGACGCGTCCGCTCCGACCTGCGGCTTCTTCTAGGCCACGGGCCAGGCCGCGATCAGGTCATGGACCTCTACCACGCAGGCTCGCGCAGCCTCCAGGACCGGCTCGGCGTGCGCGACCTCGCCGACCACGTCGGCCGGTCCGTCGGCGAGGGCATCCGGCCCGTCGCCGCCGCCTTCCTGGAACTCCAGCCGCAACTCGTCCTGGCCGCCGCCGACCCCGCGAGCGGCGCCGTATGGGCCTCGGTGATCACGGGAAGCCCCGGCTTCGTACGGGCCACCGGCCCCCGGCGGATCTCCGTCACGGGAGGGCCCGCCCCGGCCGACCCGCTCACGACGGCCCTCGCCACCCCGCACACCCCCGTCGGCACGATCGCCCTTGACCCGCGCACCCGCCGCCGTATGCGGCTCAACGGGCTGCTGCGGCCCACCCCGCGCGGCTTCGCCGTCGAGGCCGACCAGGTGTTCTCCAACTGCCCCAAGTACCTCCAGAAGCGCGAGACCTGCGAAACGGTGTCCGGCCGCCTTGCCGAGCCGCCCCGGCGGGGCACCGCACTCACCCCGGACCAGGCCGGTTTCGTCTCCGCCGCCGACACCTTCTTCCTCGCCAGCGTCCGCACGGGCGGCGCCGACGCCAGTCACCGCGGCGGCAACCCCGGCTTCGTACGGGTCGTCTCGCCGGGCGAACTGGCCTGGCGGGACTACCCCGGCAACGCCATGTTCCTCAGCCTCGGCAACCTCACCGTCGACCCGCGCGCCGGACTGCTGTTCCTCGACTGGACGACGGGCCGCACCCTCCAGCTCGCCGGGGAGGCCCGCACCGAGTTCGGCCCCGACGGCGAGCGCACGGTCCGCTTCACCGTCGCGCACACCGTCGACACCCCCGCCGCGCTCCCCCTGCGCTGGTCCGCGCCCGCATACTCACCTGCCAACCCGGACCCTGACCGCTAACGTCGCGATGTGCGCAAGAAGTTGAGGGTGGCGGCCTACGCCGTATGCGTCCGGGACGGGCAACTGCTGCTGGCTCGCTCGCCCGCGCCCGACGGCACCCCGGAGTGGGTGCTGCCCGGCGGCGGCATGGAACACGGCGAGGACCGCACGACACCGTCGTCCGGGAACTGGAGGAGGAGACCGGCTACCTCGTGGAGGTGACCGGTCTCCTCGGCGTGGACTCCTCCCGCCGCACCTTCCGCCGCGGCGTCCTGCGTGGCCCCGTCGACCACCACGGGGTACGGATCGTCTACGAGGGCCGGGTGACCGGCGGCGAACTCCGCCACGAGATCGGTGGATCGACCGACCTGGCCGCCTGGCACGACCTGACGGCCGTACCGGAACTGACCCGGGTGCGGCTGGTCGACGTGGCACTGCGACTGTGGCGCGAACGGCCCGTGAACGGGCGGGTGTCGGTGCCGGACCAGCGGTGAGGGAGCGGGACGGGACGGGCTACGCGGCGTCGTCCGCCCGCGCCCGCGACGACGGCCGCACCCAGCGCGCCCACGGCGTCAACTGCGCCACACCCCAGGCCGCCTCCACACCGACGAACAGCCACAGCACCCCCGAGGCGCCGTGGGCCAGCGCGTATGCCATCCAGGTCGTGAACAGGACGCGGGCGATGCCGTCGAACAGTCCGTGGACCGGCAGCGGCCGGACGATCCGCAGCACCGACCACACGACCACCACCGAACCCATCAGGTTCGCGAACATGGTCTGCGTCGGATCGAGCGCGGGGAAGCCGCCCAGCCCCCACGCCCGGCCCGCCGACGACAGCGCGTCGTGCACCAGCGCGTACGTCCACGGCGTCGCGAAGCCGGCCGTGACGACGAGGTCGTACCAGGCGCTCGCCCGCACGCGCGGAGGTAGGAGGGAGGGGAGGTGATGGTGAATGCGGTCATGGGCCGGACGCTAAAGGGTGGACTACGCTCCAAGGTCAAGTGCCCGCGTCATCAGAGCCGTTGGAGCCGAGTTCGCATGCGCATCGGGGAGCTTTCCGCCCGCACGGGCCTGTCCAGGGACACCATCCGCTTCTACGAGAAGGTCGGCCTCGTCGAGGTCCGCAGACTGGCCAACGGCTACCGCGACTTCGCTCCCGAGACGGCCGAGTGGCTGGCCTACGTCCGCACCGCGCAGGCCCTCGGCTTCTCCCTCGCCGAGATCGCCCGGCACGGCGCGGAACTGCGCGAGGCCCCCGACTCCGCCGCCGCGCTCTCCGAGCTGTTCGAGGAGAAGATCCGCGTCGTCGACGCCCGCATGGCCGAACTCGCGGCCCTGCGCGCCGAACTCACCGACCGCGTCGGCACCGGCTGCCCCCTGCGTGTGACCTGAGCCCCGACGATGACACGAGGAGGGGCCGCCGCGTCACACCCGACGGCCCCTCCTCTCCCCTCCTGGTACCGCCCGGTCCGTCACTACCGGGGCAGCACCACGACATACGCCGCCGGATCGCGGTCCCCCGACGCCATCAGCGCCGTCCGCACCACCGCCGCCTGTTGCTCCATCCCGTCCCGGAGCTTCCTCGGCGTGATGTGCACGACCGTGATACCCAGCCGCTCCAGATGTTCCCGCTTGCGGGCGTACTCCGACCAGAGCGCGTCCTCGTCCTGACGCGGGGCCCGCGTGTCCAGCTCCAGCGCCACCGCCTGCTCCGGCCAGTACGCGTCCAGACCCCCGAGGTGCGGCCCGCCCGGCAGCCGCAGGTCCACGTTCCACACCGGGTCCGGCAGGCCGAACTCGCGCACCATCGTGTGGAGGCGGTCCTCGGCGATCGCCCGCCCCTCGGCCAGCAGCGAGTCCACCGCGTCCACCACGTGCGGCCGGCTCAGCAACTTGGCGTTGTTCAACTCCCATACCACCGCCGCCGGTTCGCAGTGCCCGCCGCGCACCGCCTCCGACAGCAGCCGCCGTACCGCCCCCGCGTCCGTCATCTGGGACACCGCATCCGCAAGGGCGCGCGGCACCGGCGCCACCGGAACTCCCGTGGCCTCCTCCGGGGCCGGCAGGGACGCGGCGCGCAGGACGTGCGCGCAGCCCGTCGAGCGCAGCCGGCGCAGCCGGGGCACCAGGACGTCGATGCGGTCCAGGGAGAGCAGCGGCGGCGCCGAGGTGAAGCCGTGCAGGGTCAGCGCCGCCAGCCCAGTGATCATCGCCTCGCGGTACACGGGCCGGTGCGGCTGCCCCGGCTCCGGCTGGGCGGGCACCCCGGGGGCCGTCACCTCGCGGGCCGCGTACAGCAGCACCGCGTGCAGCCGCTCCTCGCTGGTCGGCGCCCCCGGGTGGAGCAGGTACACGCCCGGCAGGAGCTGCTGCCAGGGGCCGCCGGACCGGCACCGCTCGGTCAGCTCGGCCGGGGACACGCCGTGCGAGCGGAGCTGGGCCGTGGTCAGTACCCGCCGCTGCGCCTCCGAGAGGTGACGCAGGGGGCGGGCGGAGGCCTGGGGGAGGGGGGTGTTGTGGTTCATGTCCCGGAGGTTCCCGTCTCTGGTCCCACCTGTAACCGCTGTTACACGCCCGTCGACAAATCCGGACAAGCTCGTCCTAAAGGACGGGTGTTCGGGTGCCGAGTAGGCGCCGAAAACCCCTGGTCCATTCGGTGGGAGCCAGGGGTTACGGGTCGGATTGACGGAATTCCGTAACGGTCACCGTCCGCCGGATCTCAGGCCAAAGGTCGGGCGGTGCCGGTCGGGATCAGCGGCCGCCGGCCGGGTCGGTCCCGTGGTGGATCAGTCCGGGCCGACCGGGATCAGTCCGTGTCGGGTCGGTCCCGTGTCGGGTCGGTCCCGTGCCGGGCCGGGCCGGGATCAGTCCGTATCGGGTCGGTCCCAGGCCGGACCGGGATCAGTCCGGACCAGGATCAGTCCGGACCGGGATCCGACCATGCCGGGTTGGTCCTCTGTCGGGTCGGACCCGTGCCGTGCCGGTCCCCTGTCGGTGCCGGGTCGGTGCCGGGTCGGTCCAGGTCGGGTCGGATCAGTCCGTGCCGACCCCGCCCGCCGCGTCGCAGGCCTGTCCGCGCAGCCCCCGCGCCAGGTCGTCCCGCGCCTCCAGCACCAGCCTGCGCAGGGCCGGCGGCGCCGACTCGTGCGCGGCGAGCCACGCGTCCGTCGCCGCCAGCGTCTCCGGGGAGTCCAGCAGCGCCGGGAACAGGCCCTTGACCACGTTCATCGCGATCTGGATGGACCGCTGCTCCCAGATCCGCCCGATCACCGCGAAGTACTTCTCCGCGTACGGGGCGAGCAGCTCGCGCTGCGAGGACTGCTGGAAGCCCGCGATGGTCGCCTCGACCAGCGCGTTGGACAGCGCGTCCGACGCGACGAGCTGCACCCAGGCCTGCGCCTTGACCTCCGCCGACGGACGGGCGGCGAGACAGCGCACCTGGTGCCGCTTGCCCGACGCGGTGTCGTCACGGGCCAGCTCCGCCGCCAGGAGGTCCTCGTCGGCGCGGCCGTGCGCGGCCAGCGGCTCCAGGAACGCCCAGCGCAGCTCCTGGTCCACCTCCAGGCCGTCGACCTTCGCCGAGCCCTCCAGCAGTCCCCGGAGCAGGTCGAGGTCGGCCGGGCCGGACGCCGCCGAGGCGAAGAACCGCGCCCACGCCAGCTGGTGCTCGCTGCCCGGCTCCGCCGACCGCAGCTCCGCCAGAGCGCCCTCCGCGAGCAGCCGCTCGCCGACCGGCCGCCAGTCGGGCGCCGCGTAGTGCACCAGCGCCGAGTCCGCCCACGCGTGCAGCATCTGGAGCACGCCGATGTCGCTCTCGCGCCCCGCGAACCGCAACACCAGCTCCACGAAGTCCCGCGCGGGCAGCAGCGCGTCCCGCGTCATGTTCCACAGCGCCGACCAGCACAGCGCGCGGGCCAGCGGATCGGTGATGTCCCCCAGGGACTCCCTGAGGGCCGCCAGTGAGGTCTCGTCGAACCGGATCTTGCAGTACGTCAGGTCCTCGTCGTTGACCAGGACCAGCTCCGGCGCCTCCGCGCCGGCCAGCTCCGCCACGACCGTCCGCGGCCCCTCGACGTCCGCCTCGGCGCGCGCGTACCGCACGAGACGCCCGTCCACCCGCCGGTACAGGCCGATGGCCACCCGGTGCGGCCGCAGCTCCGGGTGCGATTCCGCGGCCTCCTGGAGCACCGCCAGCTCGTCGACCCGGCCCTCGGCGTCCAGCAGCACCTGCGGGGTCAGCGAGTTCACCCCGGCCGTCTGGAGCCAGGACCGCGCCCATACGGCCATGTCCCGCCCGCTGGTCTCGCCGAGCACCGACAGCAGGTCGCCCAGGCGGGTGTTGCCGTAGGCGTGCCGCTTGAAGTAGCGGCGGGCGCCCTCCAGGAACGCGTCCTGTCCGACGTACGCGACCAGTTGCTTCAGCACCGAGGCGCCCTTGGCGTAGGTGATGCCGTCGAAGTTGAGCTTGGCGTCCTGGAGGTCGCGGATGTCGGCGGTGACCGGGTGGGTGGAGGGCAGCTGGTCGGCCCGGTAGGCCCAGGCCTTGCGGCGGTTGGCGAAGGTGATCCAGCCGTCGGTGAAGCGGGTCGCGCCGACCAGCGAGAAGGAGCCCATGAAGTCCGCGAAGGACTCCTTCAGCCACAGGTCGTCCCACCACTCCATGGTGACCAGGTCACCGAACCACATGTGGGCCATCTCGTGCAGGATGACGTTGGCCCGCGCCTCGTACGACGCCTGCGTCACCTTGCCCCGGAAGATGTACTCCTCGCGGAAGGTCACCAGGCCCGGGTTCTCCATCGCCCCCAGGTTGTACTCGGGCACGAACGCCTGGTCGTACTTCCCGAAGGGGTACGGGTAGTCGAAGTGGTCGTGGAAGAAGTCCAGGCCCTGCTTGGTGACGAGGAAGACGTCGTCGGAGTCGAAGTAGGGCGCGAGCCCCCTGCGGCACAGGGCGCCGAGCGGGATCTCCAGCGTCGTACCGTCCGCCAGCTCGCGCGTGTAGGAGTCCGTCACGTAGTGGTAGGGGCCCGCCACCACACAGGTGATGTACGTCGAGATGGGCCTCGTCTCCGCGAACCGCCACACGCCGTCCGCGCGCTCGCCGGTGCCGTTGCTCCACACCACCCACTCCTCGGGCGCACGCACCTCGAAGCGGAACGGCGCCTTGAGGTCGGGCTGCTCGAAGTTGGCGAAGACGCGGCGCGAGTCGGCCGGCTCGTACTGGGTGTACAGGTAGACCTCGCCGTCCTCGGGGTCGACGAAGCGGTGCAGGCCCTCGCCGGTGCGCGAGTAGGCGCACCGGGCGTCGACGACCAGCTCGTTCTCGGCGGCGAGGTCGTCGAGCCGGATCCGGGAGCCGTCGAAGACCTCGCCCGGGTCGAGGTCGCGGCCGTTGAGGGAGACGGCCGTCACGCTCGGCGCGATCAGGTCCGCGAAGCTGGACGCGCCGGGCTCGTTGCAGCGGAACCGGATCGTGGTGACCGAGCGGAAGGTGCGCGGCCCGCCGGTCCCCTCGCTGCCCGCGCCGCCGCTCACCTCTCCGTCTCCCTGCCCGCCTCCGCCGTCGCTCGCGTCGCCGATCGCGGAGCGCACGTCGAGGGACACGTCGTACCCGTCGACGGACAGCAGGGCGGCCCGTTCCCGGGCCTCGTCACGGGACAGGTTCTCACCGGGCACGGGCGGTACTCCCTCGATGTGTCTGCGCCACGGCGGTGTGCCTGCGCAGGGGCTGTGGACAGCACCGATCCTGCCACGCGCACCTGACGCCCGTCAGCGGGGAATGCGCGGCGCGGGCCGTGGCGTTCACCAGGAAAAGCGTTCCTCCTGAGGAGAGACATGTCGCAGAAGACCCCCGTCGACTTCTGGTTCGATCCGCTGTGCCCCTGGGCCTGGATGACCTCCCGCTGGGTGCTGGAAGTGGAGAAGGTCCGTGACATCGAGGTGCGGTGGCATGTGATGAGCCTGGCCGTGCTCAACGAGGACAAGCTCGACGAGCTGCCCGAGGAGTACCGGGAGATGCTCGCCACCAAGGCCTGGAAGCCCGTCCGGGTGGTGACCGCCGCCTGGCAGAAGCACGGCGCCGAGGTCCTCGGCCCGCTCTACACCGCGCTCGGCACCCGCTTCCACAACAACGGCGAGGGCCCGACCCTGGAGGCCATCGCCGGCGCTCTCGAGGACGCCGGACTCCCCGCCGACCTCATCGAGTACGCCGAGCAGGAGAACTTCGAGTTCGAGGCCGAGCTGCGCGCCTCCCACAAGGAGGGCATCGACAAGGTCGGCCAGGAGGTCGGCACCCCGGTCATCGCCGTGCCCGGCGCCGACGGCGAGCAGATCGCCTTCTTCGGCCCCGTCGTCACCCCCGCCCCCAAGGGCGAGGACGCCGCGCGGCTGTGGGACGGCACCCTCGCGGTCGCCTCGGTGCCCGGCTTCTACGAGATCAAGCGGACCCGCACCAAGGGCCCCGACTTCAGCAACCTGTAGACCCGGGCCCACCGGAGTGAACGCCCCCGCGAGCCGCGCTCGCGGGGGCGCCGCGGTCAGCGCCGCGAACAGGCCCAGGCCGCCTGCAACGGCCGGTGCCGTCCCCCCTGCTTCCCGGGCCCTCTCGACCGGATCGACCGCTTCGAGGCCTGCTTCGATGGCCCCGACCCGGTCGAAGCGGGCGTGGCCCCCGTCCCGCTGCGGCGCCCCGAGCCGGAACAGGACCCGGCTCTCGCCGGCCCGCCACGCAGACGTGGGCCGCAGGCCCTGACCCACCTGCCGGGAGGGCGCTGCTGCTACGGCCGTCGCAGCAGCCCCCGGTCCAGCGCCACCACCACCGCGCGGGTCCGGTCGTTGACGTCCAGCTTGGCGAACAGCCGCAGCAGATGCGTCTTGACGGTGGCCTCCGTGATGACCAGGCGGCGGCCGATCTCGGCGTTGGTGAGCCCGTCGGCCACCGCGTTGAGCACCTCGCTCTCCCGCGCGGTCAGCGGGTCGTGCACGGGGCGCCGCAGCCGGGCGACCAGCTTCTCCGCCACCCGCGGCGCCAGCACCGTCTCACCGCGCGCGGCCGCCCGGATCGCGTCGACGAGCTGCTCGCGCGTGGTGTCCTTCAGCAGGTAGCCGATGGCTCCGGCCTCCACCCCGCGCTCGATCTCCGCGTCGGTGTCGTACGTCGTCAGGATCAGCACCTTGGTGCGCGGATACCGGGCGACGATCTCGGTGGTGGTCGCCACCCCGTCCAGCACCGGCATCCGCAGGTCGACGAGGGCCACGTCCGGGTCGTACCGCTCGACGAGGGAGAGGGCGGCCCGCCCGTCGCCCGCCTCGCCGACGATCTCGATGCCGTGCTCACCGGCCAGCAGCGCGATCACTCCCGCCCGCATCACCGTGTGGTCGTCGACCACGACCACCCGCAGTCCCGCCTCGTTCATGCCGTCCCCTCCGTGCCCCCGGCGAGGGGGACCGTCGCCAGGATCCTCGTCCCGTCGCCGACGGAGCTGGTGACGGTCAGTCGCCCGCCCAGCTCCGCCAGCCGCTTGCGCATCCCGTCCAGACCGAACCCGTTGGACTCCTCCACCACGAACCCGGCGCCGTCGTCGGTGATCTCCAGCTCCACCCCGTACGGCAGCCGCGCCAGGACCACCCCGACCGTGGAGGCACGGGCGTGCTTGCGCACGTTGGCCAGCGACTCCTGCGTGCAGCGCAGCAGCGCGATCCGGGTCTGCTGGTCGCACTCGGGGTCCGCCAGATCGGCGGCCACGGTGAGCCCGGTGTCCTCGGCGAACCGGTCCAGCACCCGGCGCAGCGTACTGGCCACCGACCCCGCCGCCACCTGCCCCGGACTCCCGCCCGAGCCCACCAGCTCCCGGGCCTCCGCGAGGTTCTCGCGGGCCGTCGACTCGATCGACCGCAACTGCTGGGCGCTGCGCCCCGGATCGTCCGCCAGCCCCGCCCGCGCCGCCTCCGCGAGGACCACGATCGACGCGAAGCCCTGTGCGAGGGTGTCGTGGATCTCCCGCGCCAGGCGCTCCCGTTCGTCGGCCGCGCCCTGCCGCTGGTGCGCGGCGACAACTGGGCCTGCGCCTGCTCCAACTCGTCGATCAGCCGGGCTCGTTCGGTGCTCTGCTCGACCACCGAGTGCGCCCACAGACCGATCAGCACCCCGACCGCGACGACGATCAGGGTGGACACGGCCGTCTCGCCGAGGAACTCCGCCGACCAGCCCAGCTGGAGCCAACTGCCCAGCAGCGTCGTGAAGGTGGCGAGCCCGAGGAACCCCATGGAGATCCTCGGGGTGCGCCCGAACATCCAGTAGTGCGGCAGCGTCACCATGAACAGCGCCGCGTAGCTGGTGCGCAGGTACGCCAGCCCGCCCAGCGCGAGCGCCAGCACGGCGAGATAGCCGTGCGGGCGGACGATCCGGTTGCCGGGGAAGCGGTCGATGAGCGCGTAGCCGAGCACCACGCAGCCCAGCAGGCCGAGCGCCCCGTACATCTCCCCGCCGGGCCGGCCCATCGCGGCGATCCCGAAGGCCATCGCGGCGAACAGCACCCAGCACACCGTGTTCCAGCGGCGCAGGGACGTGGCCCAGAAGGTGTCGGCGGAGGGGCCGGTCAGCGCGGTCATACCGGTCAACGTACGTCGACCGCCGCCCGCTCCGGGGCCGTTCGGTCCTGCGGGGCCGGTGCCGCGGGCCGTACCGGCCACCAGGTGCGCTCGCCGAGCAGCAGCATCGCCGACGGCAGGACCAGGATCCGTACGACGAAGGCGTCCAGCAGGACAGCGGCGGCGAGGACGAAACCGATCTGCTTCATCTCGATGATGTGGAGGAAGACGAAGCTCACGAACACCGTGGTCATCACGACCGCCGCGCTGGTCACCACGCTCGCCGAGCTGCGGATCCCGTCGAGCACCGCCTGCCGGGTCGGGGTGCCGTCGAGCACGGCCTCGCGGATCCGGCTGACCACGAACACCTGGTAGTCCATGGACAGACCGAACAGGATCACGAACAGGAACAGCGGGACGCGCGAGCCGATCGACCCGGTGGAGGTGAAGTCGAGAAGCCCCTGCGCCCACGTCCCCTGGAAGACGAGGACGAGCAGGCCGAGCGCGGCCGCCGCCGACAGGAGGTTCAGCACGACGCCGATCAGGCCGAGGACGACCGAGCGGAAGGCGTAGAGCGTCATCAGGAACGTGACCAGGAGCAACGCCCCCAGCACCAGCGGGAGTTTGCCGTTCTGGTGGGCCGGATAGTCGGCGTAGCGGGCCACGTCGCCGCTCACGCCGTACTCGGCGCCGGGGACCCGGCCGACCGTGGCGGGCAGGTAGGTGTCCCGCAGGTGGTCGAGGGAGGCGTGGGCCTCGTCGGAGTCGCCGAGGTGCGGCACGTTCAGGTCGAGGGTGCTGGTGCGGTGGTCGGCCGAGCCGCGCAGCCGTGACGTGCCGGTGAACAGCGGGTCGGCGTCGACCCGTTCGGCCAGCTCACGCAGGGCGCCGGTGACCTGGGCGGCACGGGAGGCGTCGGCGCGGACCACGACCTGGTGGGTGACGCGCCGCTCGGGGAACGTGTCGTTGAGCCGGTCGTACACCCGCATCGCGGGGATGTCGCGGGAGTGCGTGTCGCGGCTCATCTCGGTGATGTGCAGCCCGGCCAGCGGGACGACGAGCGCGAGCAGGGCGAGGACGGACACGCACAGGGTGGCCAGCGGATGCCGGGCTGCGGGGCGCAGCAGCGCCGTCCAGAGACGGCCGCCGCCGGTGGCACGGGTGCGCCGGGCAGGCTTTCCGCGCGCTGCCCGCCGCTCCGCTCGGCGCTCGGCGCGCCGGCCCAGCACGGTCAGCAGCGCGGGCAGCGCGGTCAGGGAGCTGGCCACGGCGACCAGGACGACCACGACGGTGCCGGTGGCGAGGGAGGAGAAGATGACGTCCGACGCCAGGTAGAGGGTGGCGGTGGAGGCGACGACCGCGAGTCCGGAGACCACGACGGCCCGGCCCGAGGTGGCCGCCGCCAGCTCCACCAGCGCCTCGGCGCTCAGCCGGCCCCCGGCGCGGGCCCGCTCCTCGCGCTCCCGCTTCAGGTGGAAGAGCGTGTAGTCGACGCCGACGGCGAGGCCGATCATCAGGATGACGTTGGTGCCGACGCCCGCGTCGGGGGAGAGGTGCGAGGCCACCATCGACAGGCCGACGGCCGCCGCGATCGAGGACAGCGCGAGGAGCAGCGGTACGGCGGCATGGTGAGCGAGCCGAAGACGACCAACAGGGTGAGCAGGGTGACCGGCAGCGTGATCTTCTCGGAGAGGGCCAGGTCGGCGCTCCGCTGGGCGTCGACCCCCTTGCTGATGGAGGGACTTCCGGTCTCCTCCAGGATCAGGCCGGGGTGGAGCTTCTGGACGGCGGCCGTCTGCGCGGTCAGCGCGTCGACCTTGTCCTTGGCATCCCGTTCCTCGCCCTTCAGCGCCACCTCGACCAGCAGGGTCCGGCCGTCGGCGGAACGGACGGGCGCGGCGACGTCCGCCACGTCCCGGAGCCGTTCCATGCGGGCGGTGAGGTCCCGTACGGCCGCCGCCGAGGCCCGCTCGTCCAGGGCGCCGGACCGGGCCGAGATCAGCACCTGCTCGGTGGATCTGCGCTCCAACCGGCCCTCGGCGGCCATGGCCTCGGCGCGGCCGGCCTCGCCGACCCGGTAGTCGGCGGTCCGGGCGCTGTTCGTGCCGACGGCGCCGCCGACGCCCAGGCACAGGGCCACGAACACCAGCCAGCCGACGATCGCCCGCCAGGGGTGCCGGGCACTGCTCCGTGCCATGCGCACAGTGAGTGAGTTCATGCCCCAGAGCCTCGTCGGCGGGGGCGGTCCGCCGACAGAGGCGACCGGTGGAACCCCCCGTCCACCGATCGGTTGACCCGCGGGAGGGGGAAGACCCCCGCGAGTCACGTCCTCGCGGGGGTCTCCTTCTTTCCGCCCGCCGCCGTGAAGGGTGAGAAGACGATCACGAGGCGGGACGTTGCGCGGCGCCCTACGGCGCGAGCAGCAGCACGTCGGCGCGGGACTTCGCGGCCAGGTAACGGCGCTGTACGTCCTGCCAGTTGACGACCTGCCACATGGCCTCGATGAAGTCGACCTTCTGGTTGCGGTACTGGAGGTAGAAGGCGTGCTCCCAGGCGTCGAAGACGAGGACGGGGACGGAACCCTGGCCGACGTTGCCCTGGTGGTCGTAGACCTGCTCGACGATCAGCCGGCCGCTGAGCGGCTCGTAGGCGAGGACGCCCCAGCCGGAGCCCTGGGTGGTCGCGGAGGCCTTCGTCAGCTGGGCCTTGAACCCGGCGAAGGAGCCGAAGGACTCGGTGATGGCGTCCGCCAGCTCGCCCACGCCGTCCACCGCGAGGGGCTCGCCGCCGCCCTCACCGGTCATGTTGTGCCAGTAGACCGAGTGCAGGATGTGCCCGGAGAGGTGGAACGCCAGGTTCTTCTCCAGCCCGTTGACCGAGCCCCACTGCTCCTTGTCCCGCGCCTCCGCGAGCTGCTCCAGCGTGTCGTTGGCGCCCTTCACATAGGCCGCGTGGTGCTTGTCGTGGTGCAGCTCGATGATCTCGGGGCTGATCACGGGGGCGAGCGCGGAGTAGTCGTACGGCAGTTCAGGAAGCGTGTAGACGGGCATGGCGGGGTTCCCCTCCGAACCTTATTGCAATGAGGTTGCAAGTGCAGGCTAGCAACAATAAGGCGCCCACGGGCAAGCTGCGGGGAGGCGGGCGGGGAGGGGCGGGCGACAGCCGGGGAACAAGCAGCGGGCACGCCGTCGGCACGCCGTCGGCACGCCGTCGGCACGCCGTCGGCACGCCGTCGGCAGCGGAAAGGCCCCCACGTGACGCTCACGTGGGGGCCTTGCGCCTGACGACCTTCTCAGGCCTTGGCGCGTCTCCGCTGCCAGGCGTAACCGCCCAGCGCCAGGGCCGCCGTCATCGCACCCGTCGAGTACAGCTGCACCCGCGTGCCGGGCTCCCGTGCCATCAGGACGAAGATCGCCGCCATGCCGGCCAGGGCCACCCACGTGAGCACCGGGAACGCCCACATCCGCACGACCAGTGGCCGCGACGCCTCGCGCTCCAGCCGTCGGCGCAGCCGCAGCTGCGACACCGCGATGAAGGTCCACACGACGAGGATCACCGCCCCGATCATGTTCAGCAGCCAGGCGAAGACGTCGTCGGGCCGCCAGTAGCTGAGCAGCACACAGCCGAAGCCGAACGCGCACGACACCAGCACGGCCGTGCGCGGCACCCCGCCCGACACCCGGCCCAGCGCCTTCGGCCCCTGCCCCCGCTCCACCAGCGAGTAGGCGATCCGCGAGGAGCCGTAGATGTTGGCGTTCATCGCGCTCAGCAGGGCGACCAGCACGACGACGTTCATGAGCTGACCGGCGCCGGGGATGCCCAACTGGTCGAGGGCTGCGACGTACGGGCCCTTCTCCACGACCGCCTCCGCGTCCCACGGGACGAGGGTGACGACGACCGCCATCGAGCCGATGTAGAACAGCGCGATGCGCCACATCGCCGTACGGACCGCGCTCGCCACGCCCTTGACCGGGTCCTGCGACTCGGCCGCCGCGATGGTGACGGTCTCCAGACCGCCGTACGCGAACACCGAGGCCAACAGGCCGACGACCAGCCCCTCGCCGCCGTGGGGCAGGAACTGTGTCAGATGCGAGGTGCCGGGGGAGTCGGTGCCGGGCAGGACGCCGGCGATCGCCAGACCGCCCAGCACCAGGAACAGGCTGATCGCGCCGACCTTCAGCGCGGCGAACCAGAACTCGAACTCGCCGAAGTTCTTCACCGCGGCCAGGTTCGCCCCGCAGAACACCACCATGAACAGCGCCACCCACGCCCACGCGGGCGTGCCCGGCAGCCAGCCCGTGACGATCTTCGCCGCGCCGATGCCCTCCAGGCCGACGGCCGTGCACAGCAGGACCCAGAAGGACCAGCCCGCCGTGAACCCCGCCCAGGGGCCGATCGCCCGCTCGGCGTGCGCCGAGAAGGAGCCGGACGAGGGATAGGCGGCCGACATCTCGCCCAGCATCCGCATCACCAGCATCACGAGGAGGCCGGAGAGGGCATAGGCGAGGACGATCGACGGACCGGCGGCGGCGATGCCCGCCCCGGAACCGATGAAGAGGCCCGCGCCGATGACGCCGCCGAGGGCGATCATCGACAGATGGCGCTGCTTGAGGCCGTGCGAGAGGGAGACGTCCGACTCCGGCGGAGTCCCGACCGTGGTGCTGGGCATGGGCGCGGCTCGTCCAATGCGTGAGAGGGCAAAAACGCCCACATTCTGGGCAGCCCGTCCACTCACACGAACAGACTGCCCAGTATCCGGACACCTCCGGTACGCGCTGTGGCTACGCCGCTACGGAGGTGTAGTGCGCGGCGTCACCCTCCACCGGCCGGCTCCGCCGCCGTCGATGCCCACCGGGACGTCGCCGGCCACGGTCACCCGGTGCAGCCGACGCGGCCGCCGGTCGTAGTTGTCGACGGCGTAGTGCTGGGTGATGCGGTTGTCGAACAGGACGAGCTGGTTCGGCGACCAGCGGTGACGCAGGATGTTCTCCGGCCGGGTGACATAGGACTGGAGCAGGTCCAGGACCGTGCGGGACTCGCCCACCGACAGCCCGACGATCCGCTGCGCGAACCCGCCGATGAACAGCCCGCGCTCACCGGTCAGCGGATGGACGCGGACCACCGGGTGGGCGGTGCGGTACTTGATGGACGTGAACCGGGCGCGCTGGGCGGCACGTTCCTCGTCGACGTCCTCGGCGGGCACCGCGTAGTCGTAGTCGTTGGTGTGCTCCGCCCACAGCCCGTCCGCCAGCCGCCGCAGCGGCTCGGGCAGCTGCCGGTAGGCCGCCGCCGAACTCGCGATCAGCGTCTCGCCGCCGTACGGCGGGAGGGCGAGGCTGCGCAGGGTGCTGGCCTGCGGCGGGTTGAGGACGAAGGTGACGTCGGTGTGCCAGTGGTTGGCGCTGCCCTGCTCGCTGTCGACGGGCAGCACGTTCGGGGCGCCGTCGACGGCGGGCACGGTCGGGTGGGCGGTGGTCAGGTCGCCGAAGTGGCGGGCGAAGGCCTGCTGGCCCTCGTCGTCGAGGTGGACGTCGTCGAAGACCAGCGCCTTGTGGACGTTGAGCGCCTCGCGGAGCGCGGCGACCGTCCCGCCGTCCAGCGGCTTGGAGATGTCGACGCCGAAGACATGGGCGCCGATGTGCGCGGTGACCTTGCGGAGGTCGAGGGTCATGACAGGGCCTTCCTTTCAGACGAGGGCGGGGGTGGAGGCGGGGGCGGAGGGTGACGGCTGGGCGTACTGGTTGGCGGGGCGCGGGAGGCCGTACCTCTCGCGCAGGGTCCGGCGGGGGCCGTACTCGGTGCGCAGCAGGCCGCGGGCGCGCAGGAGCGGGACGACGTGGTCGACGAAGGCGTCCAGGCCCGAGGGCAGCAGCGCGGGCATGATGTTGAAGCCGTCGGCGGCGCCCCGTGTGAACCAGGTCTCGATCGCGTCGGCGACCTGCTCGGGCGTCCCGGTGAACGTGAGGTGCCCGCGCCCGCCGCCCAGCCGCCCGATCAGCTGCCGCACGGTGAGCCGCTCGCGCCGGGCCAGCTCCACCACGAGCGTGTACCGGCTCTTGGCGCCCTCGATGGCGTCCTCGGGAGGCAGATCGGCGGGCAGTTCCGCGTCCAGGGCGAGTGTGTCCGGCTCCAGCTGGAGGAGCTGCTCCAGCCGCCGGACGCCGTGCGCGTGCACGATGTGCTCCTCCAGCTCCCGCTCGTGCGCCCGCGCCTCGGCCTCCGTGGAGCCGATCACCGGGACGATCCCCGGCAGCACCTTGACGTGGCCCGGGTCCCGGCCGGCCCGGACGGTCCGGGCCTTGAGGTCGGCGTAGAAGGCCTGTGCGTCGGCGAGGGTCTGCTGCGCGGTGAACACCGCCTCCGCGTACCGGGCGGCGAACGCCTTGCCGTCCTGCGAGGAGCCCGCCTGCACCAGCAGCGGGTAACCCTGCGGTGTGCGGGGCACGTTGAGGGCTCCCTCGACACCGAAGTACGTCCCCTTGTGCCGGGGCGGGTGGATCTTCGCGTCGTCGCCCCACACGCCGGCCGCCTTGTCGGCGACGATCGCGTCGTCCTCCCAGCTGTCCCACAGCTTCAGCGCCACGTCGAGGAACTCGGCGGCCCGCGCGTACCGTTCGGCGTGGGCGGGCTCGGCGTCGAGCCCGAAGTTGCGGGCGGCCTCGGCGCCGGCGGTGGTGACGATGTTCCAGCCCGCCCGGCCGCCGCTGAGGATGTCCAGCGAGGCGAACCTGCGGGCCAGGTTGTAGGGCGAGTTGTAGGACGTGGACGCGGTGGCGATCAGGCCGATGTGCTCGGTCGCCGTGGCCAGCGCGGTCAGCAGCGTGAGCGGCTCCAGCGCCCCGGCGGGCCGCTGTGCGACGGTCCCCCACAACTGCGGCGCGTCGGCGAGGAACAGCGAGTCGAAGGTGCCGCGCTCGGCGATCCGCGCGAGGTGGACGTGGTGCGCGAGGTCGACATGGGCGTACGGGTCGCTCTCGGGGAGCCGCCAGGACGCCTCGTGGTGGCCGGTGTTCATCAGGAACGCGTTGAGGTGCAGCTCTCTCGTGGTCACCGGTGGTCCTCCGTGACGCCCAGGGCGGCGAGCAGCCGTTCGCGGTACTCGCCGAGGAGCGGGTCCCGGTACGAGCGCGGGTGCGGGCGGTCGATGGTCAGGTCGAGGCCGATGCGGCCCTGGTCGAGGACGAGGACCCGGTCGGCGAGCACGATCGCCTCGTCCACGTCGTGGGTGACGAGCAGCACGGACGGCCGGTGCCGCTCCCACAGCTCCCGCAGCAGGGCGTGCATCCGGATGCGGGTGAGGGCGTCGAGCGCGCCGAACGGCTCGTCCGCCAGAAGCAGTTCGGGCTCGCGCACCAGCGAGCGGGCCAGCGCCGCACGCTGGGCCTCGCCGCCGGACAACTCGTTGGGCCAGGCCCGCTCACGGCCCGCGAGACCCACCTCGGCGAGCGCCTCCCGGCCCCGCTCCTCGGCCGCCTTGCCGTCGAGCCCGAGCAGGACGTTGGCCAGCACCCGCCGCCAGGGCAGCAGCCGGGAGTCCTGGAAGACGACCGACACCCGCTCCGGGGCCGTCAGCCGTCCGCTCCCGGTCACCTGGTGGTCGAGTCCGGCGACCGCCCGCAGCAGGGTGCTCTTGCCGGACCCGCTGTGCCCGAGCAGGGCCACGAACTGACCGGCGGGGATGTCCAGGTCGACGCGGTCGAGGACCGTACGCCCCTCGAAGGACCGGGTGAGGCCCTCCAGCCGTACGGCGGGACGGGTCAGTTGCTCAGCGTGCGGCGCCATGACAGCACCCTCCGTTCGATGATGCGTACCGTGCTGTCGGAGATCAGGCCGAAGACGCCGTAGACGACCAGACCGACGAGGATGACGTCCGACTGGCCGTAGTTCTGGGCCTGGAACATCAGATAGCCGAGGCCGCTGGTGGCGTTGATCTGCTCCAGGACCACCAGCCCCAGCCACGAACCGGTCACCCCGAGCCGCAGGCCCACGAAGAAGCCGGGCAGCGCGCCGGGGACGACGATCTCCCGGATGAAGGCGAGCTTCGACAGGCCCTGCACCTCGGCGAGTTCGACGAAGCGGTGGTCGATGCCGGACAGCGCGGCATGCGTGTTCAGGTAGATCGGGATGTAGACGACGATGGCGATGATCGCGATCTTGAAGGTCTCACCGATGCCCAGCCAGAGGATGAACAGCGGGATCAGACCGAGCGTCGGGATGGCCCGGTTGAGGTTGACCGTCCCGTCGATCAGCGCCTCCCCGGTCCGGGTCAGGCCGGACGCCAGCGCCAGCAGCACCCCGGCGGTCAGGCCGATCGCGAAGCCGGACCCGGCCCGCTGCAGCGAGGTGAGGACGTCATCTGTCAGCGTGCCGTCGGTCCACAGTCGGACGCCGGTCTCCAGCACCGTCCAGGGCGCGGGCACGGCACCGGGGTCGAGCCGCCCGGCGGCCGAGGCGAGGGCCCACAGGGCGAGCAGCAGCAGCGGCCCGGTGAGCCGGGCGGCGGGCAGCCGTCTGCCGGGGGCGAGCCCGCGGCGACGGGCGCGGGGCCGCTCGTCGGCGACGGCGACGGGGGCGGGCTTCTCCGGGGAGGCGGTGGTCACGGTGGTCGTGGTCATGGTGGTCACTTCCGGTACTCGGCCGGTACGGACGCGGCGGCGATGCCCTCGAAGCGGTGGTCGAAGAGCGTGCCGACGTCGAAGCTCTTCACGAAGCCGCCCTCGGCGAGCAGGTCGGCGGTCTCCTGCTCCCAGGCGATCGCCTCCGTCCAACTCGGCGGGAAGAGGGGCTTGTTCGCGAGGGCGGTGATGGACCGGGCCTGGGGGAGGGTGAGGTTCTGCGTCTTGACGTAGAACTCCTCGTTCCAGACGTCCGGGTGCTCGTACTGCCAGACCTGGCCCTGCGCCCACCGCGGGACGTACGCGGCGACCGCCGCCGCCTTGGCCCGGTCGTTCAGCACGGAGACCGGCGCCCACAGCAGGTTGAGCAGGTCGACGACATCGGTGGTGATCGTGCGGGCGCCCTTGGACTCGTACTGCTCCAGATACGCGGGCGCCTGCGTGTTGCCCAGCGGGGCGATGTCCACCTGGCCCGACTGGAGGGCGGTCAGGAACTGGTTGCTGGTCAGCGGGACGAGGTCGACGTCGTCGTACTCCAGGCCCGCCTTCTTCAGTGCCCGCAGCAGGACGACTCCCTGCGCCTGCCCCTGGGAGAAGGCGAGTTTGCGGCCCTTGAAATCCGCGATGCTGCGGATGTCGCTGCCGGGCTTGGTGGCGAAGAGATAGTTCGGCCTGCGCGTGATGTTGATCGCGACGATCTTCGCGTCGAATCCCTGGTAGTGCGCCTGGATCGGCGGAATACCCGCGTTGTTGGCGACGTCGAGGGACTTCGCGCGGAACGCGTTGATGACATCGGGACCGGCCCCGATGTTCAGCCAGCCCGACACCTTGAAAGGCAGCTCGGGCAGTTTCGCCAGCTTGAACTGGAGTTGCTGGACATTCTGGTAGGAGGCGATCTTCAGGCTGGTGCCGGCGGGCACCTTGTCGGCGAGCGGGGCGGTGGACGCCCCCTCGGACCCGGCGGCCGCACTGCTCTCGACGCAGCCGCTCAGCCCGGCGGCAGCGGCGGTGACCCCGAGCAGCGAGGTGAGGAAGAGGCGCCGGTCGACACCGGACGCACGGGAAACGGGCATGACGGGACTCCCTGAGGGAAAGGCAGGACGAAGCGCCGTACGAAGGCGGGAAAGCGTGGGTGATTCCGGGCCGCAGAAGGCCCGTGCGGGGAATTCACGCAGAAGGAGATGAGCGCTCGGGGCGCGTCAACGCGTCAGCAACAAAGGGTGCGACAGCTCATGAGGAGGATGCTCCTGTTCTCGGACCGCGCCTGTCAACATTCGGAGTTTCTGAATTAACTCGGCTGAGGTGAAACGGCCGGGGGACCCCCGCGCAGCAGGCTCAGCGGGTCCCGGTACAGCACGTCCAACGCCACCGCCCCGCCCGCCACCGCGAGCACGGCGTCCGGGAAACTCGTCGGCGCCACCGACGCCGCCCGTGCCGCCCCGACCTCCGCCCGCAGCGCGGCCAGACAGTCCGCCCGGAACATGGCCCCCAGCTCGGTGACGACCACGCTCTCCGGGTTGAGCACGTCCAGCAGCAGCCCGGCCGCCCGCCCCGTCATCCGCGCCCGCTCCAGCAGCAGCCGTACGGCCACCGCGTCACCGGCCTCGGCGGCGGCGACCACGTGCATCGGGTTCGTCCCGTCGACCAGCCCGGCCGCCCGGGCCCGCCGGCACAACGTCCGCTCGCTCAACTCCACCTGGAGGCAGCCGGTCCGCCCGCAGTCGCACGGCTCGGTGCCGCCGGCCAGCGGCAGATGGGCGATGGCGCCCGCCTGAGAACGCGGCCCGTGGTGCACCTCGTCATGGGTGGCGAACGCCGCGTCCACCACGTTCCCGACGAACAGATGCAGCAGACTGCGGCTGCCGCGCGCCCGCCCGAACAGCCGTTCCGCGTTGACCAACGCCCGCGCGTGCCCGTCCACGTGCACCGGCAGCCCCGTACGAGCGCCGACCGGCTCCCGCACCGGCACGTCCCGCCAGCCCAGCAGCGGATGCTCGACGACGGTCCCCGAATCCCGGTCCACCCAGCCGCCCACCGCCACCCCCACCCCCAGCGGGCGGCGGCCGGGCACCTCGGCGCAGAGCCCGGCCAGCCCCTCGGCCGCCCGTGTCAGCACGCCGGCGGGCTCGGTGTCCCGGTGTTTCAACTCCCGCCGCGCCAGCACCCGTCCCCGCAGATCGAGCAACGCGACGGTCGTGTACGGCACGGCCACGTGCACCCCGCCCACCACGAACCGGGTGTCGTCCAGGTCCACGGGGACGTGCGGTCGTCCGACGCCGTTGCTGCGCCGCGGCAGGTCGCCTCCCGGACCAGCCCGAGCCCGGCGAGGCGGGCGCAGTGGTCGGTGACGGAGGCCGGGGACAGCCCGGTCAGCCGGGCGACGGTGCTGCGCGCCACGGCCCGTGCTCCAGCACGGACCGCAGGATCACACTGGCGTTCGTACGCCGCCGGTCAGGGTCGGCGACACGGGGAACGGGGTTGAAGGCAAGGGGAACTGTCGCGGTACGGGGCATGGAGATTCCTCACGGGCCGGTCCGACACTGCGCCGTCGTCGTACGAGGCGCCACGGATCGGCTCCGCCCGCCTCAGACCGGAGGGCGACAGGCGGCCGCGCCCACGCGTCGCAGATCGACGTGGCGACGCGACGAGAAGTTCAGGGCCTGGGCAACCATGCGCCCGAAGCTAACAAAGCGGCCGACCGCTGCCCAGACGGCGACCGACGGGTGAGACGGCGGCGGTCCGCCGGCGAGACGGATGCCCGCGCGCCGCCGAGCCGCCGGTCCGCCCGTTTGGCGAAACCCCACAGATGCCCACCGCGCGCCCGGCGTTGCCGCCGCCACGGCACCTCAGTGATCAGGGTCACGCCGTACCGCGTGTAACCGCCGGCCTTTGTCCGGAGCCCACCAAGCTGCCGCTCGCGCGTTTGTCGACCACTGACGGTGATCGCGCCGAGTCCCCTGGGATAGCGTCACGGTGTCCCGAACCGCACCTACCTCGCGGAGTCCGCATGAGCACCGCCGCCGCCACCCCCGTCAGCCCCGGACGGGTCCTCGCCGACCTGATCCCGGCCTCCCGTGTCCGGGACGTCGCGCTCGTGTTCGGCGGCGCCGCGCTCACCGGACTCGCGGCCCAGATCGCGGTCCCCGTGCCCGGCTCCCCGGTGCCGGTGACCGGCCAGACCTTCGCCGCCCTGCTGGTCGGCACGACCCTCGGCGCCCGGCGCGGCTTCCTCTCCCTCGCCGTCTACGCCCTGGTCGGCATGGCGGGCGTGCCGTGGTTCGCGCAGGGCGGCTCCGGCGCGGGCGCGGTCTCCTTCGGCTACGTCCTCGGCATGATCCTCGCCTCGACGGTGGTCGGCGCCCTGGCCCGCCGCGGCGCCGACCGCTCGGTCCTGCGCATGGCGGGCACGATGCTGGTGGGCTCGGCGATCATCTACGCGATCGGCGTGCCCTACCTCGCCTACGCCGCCGACATCTCCGCCTCCGCCGCGATCGCGGCCGGGCTGACGCCGTTCCTGATCGGCGACGCCCTCAAGGCGGCCCTGGCGATGGGGCTGCTGCCCACCGCCTGGAAGCTCGTCAAGCGCTGAACCGGGGGAAACCCACCGGGGATTGCGCTGAGGCTCGCCGGGTCACCCAGAGGTGACCGCGGCGGGCCTCTTCCGCGTTCCCGCCCGGTACGGCCCCTCAGCGCCCCTGGGGCCGCGGGCGCCGCCGGGACCACCACAACCCGGCGGCGCCCGCCCGTGAGCGGGGGGCGCGCGCCCGGAGGAGACCACGTTCGACGGCCGCCGGGCGGTGGTCCGGGAGTACACCTTCACCCTCCGGGGCGCCCCCTGGCACGCCCGCCTCCTCGGCTTCGACGAGGGCGGGAAGACGTACCGGATCAACACCTGGTACCGGCCGGACACCGAGACGTCGGCGGTGCGGACGTACGAGAAGGTGAAGGACGGCTTCACGGTGCCGTGAGGGCGCGGCGGCGGGGCGGGCGCGGAGCACGGGAAGAGGGGACCCGTGAGCACGGGCCCCCTCTGCGGAGACGGTTCACGCCCCGAGGGGCGCCGGGCGGCCGGCGACCGGAACTACACCTCGGTCCGCACCGCGTTCCGCCCCTTCAGCCGCTGCCTGACGAGGGCGATGGCGATGACGATCGCGGCGACCAGCAGTGACAGCAGCACGGTGGTGCGGCCGTCGTGCTTGGTGTCGGTCAGCATGTAGCCGAGGACGAACACGATGAGCCCGGCCGTGGCCCAGGTCAGGTACGGGTACAGCCACATCCGCACGACCAGCTTCTCCGGCGCCTCGGCCTGGATGATCTTCCGCATCCGCAGCTGCGAGAAGCAGATCACCAGCCACACGAACAGGGCGACGGCACCACTGGAGTTGACGAGGAAGAGGAAGACGGAGTCCGGGAACTCGTAGTTGAAGAAGACGGCGACGAACCCGAACACCACGGAGGCGATGATCGCGTTCCTCGGCACACCCCGCGAGGTGGTCCGCGCGAAGGCCGTCGGCGCGTCCCCGCGCTCGCCGAGCGAGAACGCCATGCGGGAGGCGGTGTAGAGCCCGGAGTTGAGACAGGACAGCACCGAGGTCAGCACGATGAACTTCATGATCTCACCGGCGTTCGCGATGCCGAGCGAGTCCAGGGCGGCGACGTAGGAACCCTGCTCCTTGATGGCGGGGTCGTTCCACGGCAGCAGGGTGACCACGACGAAGATCGAGCCGAGGTAGAAGACGCCGATGCGCCAGATGATGCTGTTGGTGGACTTCGTGACGGCCCGCTGCGGGTCCTCCGACTCGCCGGCGGCCAGGGTCGCGATCTCGCTGCCCATGAAGGAGAAGACGACGAGCAGTACGCCGGTGAGGATGGCGCCGGGCCCGTTCGGCAGGAAACCGCCGTGGTCGACGAGGTTGCCGACGCCGGCCTTGTCGCTGTCGACGCCGGGCAGCACACCGAACACGGCGAGCCCGCCGACGACGATGAAGGCACCGATGGCGACGACCTTGATGCCGGCGAACCAGAACTCGAACTCGCCGTAGGAGCCGACGGAGACGAGGTTGGTGGCGGTCAGCACCACCATCACGATGAGCGCCCACCCCCACTGCGGCACGGCGGGGATCCAGGACTCGAGGATGGCGGCACCGGCGGTGGCCTCCACGGCCAGCACGACGACCCAGAAGAACCAGTACAGCCAGCCGATGGAGAACCCGGCCCACGGGCCGAGCGCGCGGTCGGCGTGCGCGGAGAACGAACCCGAGGTCGGGTTGGCGGCGGACATCTCACCCAGCATCCGCATCACCAGCACCACGAGCGTGCCGACGAGGGCGTAGGAGAGAAGGATGCCGGGGCCGGCGGTGGCGATGCCGGAGCTTGATCCGACGAACAGCCCGGCTCCGATGACTCCGCCGATGGCGATCATCGAGAGGTGACGGTTCTTGAGGCCCGCGTGGAGACCGGAGTGGGGCTCTCCCGGGTCTCCGGGGCCGTTTTCGGCCTTCGTCAGGGTCGGCTGCGAGGTCATGGGACGGATTTCCTTTGCGCCGCGTGAGGGGGTCTCCCGTACGAGCGGTGTACGGGCAGTACGGGGGCGTACGAGCCGAACCAGTGAATCCGAGGTGAATGGATTCGGGAACCTTTGATTCCGGATCGTTACTTGAGGTTCTCCTGAGCTTCCATAGCATTGCCCTCGCTTTTCCGGCGCGATACCCGGCGCTGCTACCCGGCGACACCCGTGTCACACTCATCCCATGCGCGTGTATCTCGGCTCGGACCATGCCGGCTTCGAACTCAAGAACCACCTCGTCGAATGGCTGAAGGAGGCGGGTCACGACCCGGTCGACTGCGGCCCGCACATCTACGACGCCCAGGACGACTACCCGCCCTTCTGTCTCCGCGCGGCCGAGCGGACCGCCGCCGACCCCGACGCCCTCGGCATCGTCATCGGCGGCTCCGGGAACGGCGAGCAGATCGCCGCGAACAAGGTGAAGGGCGTCCGAGCCGCCCTCGCGTGGAGCGAGGAGACGGCCTCCCTCGGCCGCCAGCACAACGACGCCAACGTCATCGCGGTGGGCGCCCGCATGCACACCCAGGACGAGGCGACGAAGTTCGTCGAGACCTTCCTGGCCACCCCGTTCTCGGGCGACGAGCGCCACATCCGCCGCATCGACATGCTGGCGGCGTACGAGACGACAGCGGAACTCCCCCCGATCCCGGCACACCACCCCCAGGGCTGAGCCGAGCACGCCGGACCGACTCGGAGGGGGCGGCGGCGCCACGCGTGACCTGCGGCGCGCCGGAGGGGGCGGCGGCGCCACGCGTGGCCTGCGGCACGCGCAGGAGGCCCCGACCCGGCCTCCGTCGCCGCGCCGCGCCGCGCCGAATGGTGAGTGCGCCTTCCGGGCGGAGCCGCTCCAGGGCCGGACAGGGCAAGGGCCCCCGTCCGAGTGAGCCGGCGATGGGCCGGTGAGCAGGGTCCGGGGTGCAGGGTCCGGGGTGCAGGGTCCGGGGTGCGGGGCCCGGGGTGCAGGGGCGGAGCCCTCGCCGGATCCGGGGCGGAGCCCTGGGGTGACGCTCACGTCTCACCCACCGAGTCCGGTAGGTCGGATGGGCAACGTTCCGGGGGTGCGGGGGGCGGAGCCCCCGCCGGGGTCCGGGGCGGCCCCAGGCCGAGGACCGCCCAGGCCGAGGACCACCTCTCGTCCGACCGAGTCGGGCGGTCGGGGGGTGAAGAGAACAACCGAGAGGACCCCCACCGTGCCGGAAGGGCACACCATCCACCGCCTCGCCCAGGACTACGCCCGTTTCACCGCGAGCCCGCCGCGGGTGACCAGTCCCCAGGGCAAGTTCTCCGACGCCGCGGCCCTCCTCACCGGCATGGAACTCACCCGCACCGAGGCCCACGGCAAGCACCTCTTCCTGGGCTTCGCCGGAGACGTCTGGGTCCACATCCACCTGGGCCTCTTCGGCAAGGTCACCTTCGGTGAGGCGTCCCCGGACGCACCGGCGCCCCCGCCCACGGACACCGTCCGCCTCCGCCTCGCCGCCCCCACCGGCTACGTGGACCTCCGCGGCCCCACCACCTGCGCCCTGATCACGGACGCCGAGAAGCAGGCGATCCACGACCGCCTCGGCCCCGACCCCCTCCGCGAGGACGCCGACCCGGAGCGGGCGTACCGCCGGATCTCCCGCAGCCGTACGACGATCGCCGCCCTCCTCATGGACCAGAAGGTCATCGCGGGCGTCGGCAACGTCTACCGCGCCGAGGTCCTCTTCCGGCACGGCATCGACCCGTACCGCGCCGGCAAGGACATCACCCCCGCAGAGTGGACCGCGATCTGGTCGGACCTGGTGGCACTGATGCGCGAGGGCGTCCGCAACAACCGCATCGACACGGTCCGCCCGGAACACACCCCGGAGGCGATGGGCCGCCCGCCACGCGTCGACGACCACGGCGGCGAGGTGTACGTCTACCGCCGCACCCACCAGCCGTGTCACCTGTGCGGCGACACGGTCCGCACGGCGCCCCTCGCGGCCCGCAACCTCTTCTGGTGCCCCACCTGCCAAAAGCCCTGACCCACCCGTCGGACCTCAGAACCCGTGCGGCAGCCAGGGCTCCCCGCCCGCCGCGCCGAACCCCACCGATGCCTCGGCCAGCGCCCCCGGCCGCAGCTCGCGCACCCGCCCGGCCCGTGCCAGCGAGGCCAGCGAGACGCCCCCGAGATACGCCGCCCCCAACTCCCGTACCGACAGGCCGAGATCGGCCGCATCCGTCGTAGGCGAGCAGGACGCCCCCTTCGCGTCACCCGACAGCCGCCAACGCCCTGCGTTCCAGGGGCAGAAGGAGTCCTCGACGTCCAACACCACGTCCACCGGCGCCTGGTAGGTCCGCGCCTCCAGCGCGGCCCCGACGTCCACCAGCCGTACGTACAAGGAGTCCCGCACCCGCAGTTCGCACCGCCGGACGTCGGAGACGAGATGCTGCCAGGCGTCGTCCAGCGGACGCCCCCGCACCTTCAGCGAGGTCGTGAGGTCGATGCCGAACAAGAACCGCCACAGCGCCGCCTCCGACACCGCGTCCACCGCGGCGAGGTCGGCCAGCAGCACCTCACCGTCGTGCCCGGCGTCCGTCCACCTCGGCTTCACCCGGAACCGGGCGTAGCCGGTGACCTCCCCGTCCCGCTCGGCCAGCACGCACTGCAACGGCGACGCCCCGCCCCGCTCGCTCTCCGGGTCGAGCACCCCGAGCCGCTCCCAGCCGCCGCCGGGCCAGCATCCCGGCCCGCAGCGGCACCGTCCGCGCGTACACCGCCTCGCACACGTCCAGGACGGCCCCGGTCCCGGCGTACCGCAGCCGTACGTCGTCGGTGCCGGCCGGGACGGACAGCCGTACCCGGCTGGTGTCGATCTCGGCGTGCAGTCCGAAGGCCGCCGCGCCGTACCCGAACCGCCCGTAGATGGCGGGCTCGGAGGCGGTGAGGACGGCGAGCGGCTCGCCCCACGTACGTATGTCGTCCAGTTGCCGGCGCATCATCGAGGTCAGCACCCCGCGCCGGCGGTGCGTCGCGGCCACGCCGACCATCGTCACGCCGGCGGCCGGCACCGAGGCCCCGCCGGGTACCGTCAGCCGGAAGTCGAAGGCCCCGGCCGTCCCGACCGGTTCGGCCCCCTCCCAGGCGCCGAAGGAGCGTTCGTACGGCGTGAGGTCGCGCCACAGCGCGCGTTCCTCGGCCGGTTCACCGACCCCGCCGAAGGCACGTAGCAGGGTGTCGTACCAATCGTCCCAGTCGTCCCGCCGCAAGGGCCGCAGCTCGGTCTCCGGGAGGCCCGTGCGGCCCGTCGCCTCAGTCGTCATGGATCCATGCCTACCAGTGCAATGCGGGACGAGCCAGGGGATTTCTCCCTCATGGCGGCGCGAGCGCTTTCCGTGGCGTTCACTGTGAAGTCGAGCCTCGGACGGGGGACAAGTGGGACCTCCCGTGCCAAGCGGTGGGTTGGATGGATAGGGTCCCGAACTAATGGCAGCAGGACGACAGCGGCGCGCGGAAGCCGAGACGTTGACGGCCCGGTTGAAGCATCTGGTGCACCGGGTCCGCACCGGCCTGCGCAGAAGCGCCGTGGACTACTTCCGCGGCGACGGTTCGGACTGGATCGCGCTGGCCGGTCTGCTGCTCACCGTCCCGGTGATCGCGGCCGTCACGCTCGCCGATCCGGTGTGGTGCTCACCGGCCGCCCTGGTCCTGCCCATCGTCGCCGGCGGCCTCGTGCTGCGCCCGGCGAGCCTGCTCGGCCTGTACGCGGCGGCGGCCACGGCGCTGATCGTGGAGTCGGTGCAGCTCGGCCCGTACACGGAGGGCGCGGCCCGGGTCACGCCCGGCGTGGTGCTGGTCGTCGCGGCCTGCGGTTTCATCGGTCTGCTCATCGCCCAGTTCCGCAGCCGGGTCGGCGTGCCCTGGCGGCGCGGCGGCACCATGCTGTTCGACCTGCGCGAACGCATCCGGGTGCAGAGCAAGCTGCCGACGCTGCCGCGGGGCTGGCACCGCGAGATGGCGCTGCGGCCCGCGGGCGGCCAGTCGTTCTCCGGTGACTTCGTCGTCGCGGCCCGCACCAACGGCGGCCGCACCATGGAGGTCGTCCTCACGGACGTCTCCGGCAAGGGCATGGACGCGGGCTCGCGGGCCCTGCTGCTGTCCGGCGCCTTCGGCGGCCTGCTCGGCTCCCTGCCCCCGCACGCCTTCCTCCCGGCCGCCAACGGCTACCTCCTCCGCCAGGACTGGGACGAGGGCTTCGCCACCTCCATCCACCTCGTCCTCGACCTCGACTCCGGGGACTACGAGCTGTACTCCGCGGGCCACCCGCCGGGTCTCCAGCTCAGCGCGGGCAGTGGCCGCTGGGAGGAGAAGGCCGCGGAGGGCCCGCTGCTCGGCGTGTACGAGGGCGCCCAGTTCGACCCGGTGAAGGGCTCGTTGCGCCCCGGTGACGTGCTGATGCTGTTCACCGACGGCCTGGTGGAGACCTCCGACCGCGACATAGTCGAGGGCATCGACCGCCTCACCGGCGAGGCCGACCGTTATGTGGCGGGAGGCTTCCAGGGTGCGGCCTGGCACCTGATCGAGGCGGTCGCCAAGGACGTCAACGACGACCGCGCCCTGCTCCTGGTCTGCCGGGAGGGCCCGACGGCCCAGGCGGCCTCGCTGCTGTAGACCCGGGCGGTCCGCCTGTTGTGGACCCGGGCGGTCCGGCTGCGGTAGAAGAACAGTCATGCTGACCCTCACCGAGGTCGAGACCCTCGCCCGCGCGGCCCACGAGGGCCAGGCCGACAAGGCGGGCCGTCCGTACGCCGAGCACCTCCAGGCCGTCGCGGAGGGCGTACGGTCCCGGGGCGGCGACCCCGACCAGATCGCCGCGGCCTGGCTGCACGACGCCGTCGAGGACGACGCGCTCTCCGAGACCTGGCTGCGCGAGGCGGCTCTGAGCGACCGTACGAAGGACGTCGTCAGGGCTGTCACCAAGAGGGCGGGGGAGACGCCTCAGGCGTACGCGCAGCGCATCCTCGCCACTCCGGGCGCGCTGCTGGTGAAGGAGGCCGACCTGGCGCACAACGCCGACCCGGCCCGGCTGGCCGTCCTGGACGAACCGACCCGCACCCGCCTGACCGAGAAGTACGCCCGCATGCGCGCGCTCCTCGGCCTCACGGCTCCCTGGCCGGACGTCCTGCTAGGGAGCCCGGCCAGGGAGCCGTGAGGCCGGGCGTCCCGGCTAGGCATCGGCCTTCGCGCGCTCCCGCGCCGGCTTCCGCTCCCGCACCAGGACCGGCTCGGTGGTGACGTCCCGCTTCTTGAACGCCCAGTCCATCTTCGGCTCCATCACGCCCCGGAACACCCACCGGACGGGCCTGGTGCACAGCAGGGTGACGGCGAGGGCGACAGCCACGGTGACGGCGATCTCACCGAGCGGGCCGTGCAGCCAGTCGGGTGCGAACAGACCGCGGTAGTCGGCGCCCTTGATCAGGAAGCCGTGCAGCAGATAGCCGTAGAGGGTGCCCGCGCCGAGCGTCGTGAACCACATCGTGCGGCCCGGCACCCAGGAGAAGAAGCAGGCGGTCAGCAGCAGCGAACAGCCGAACAGCGCCAGCTGCATGACGGGTCCCACCCACCACGGGACGCCCAGCTCCTGGGCGGAGGAGCGGTGGTAGAGCCAGCCGGTGTCCATCCGCGGTACCGCCCACCAGGAGAAGGCCAGCGCGACCACGAACACCGGCACGGCCGCGATCCGCACCGACAGGCGGCGCACCATCCGGAAGTGCTCGGGCCGCAGACACAGGCCCAGCACGAAGTACGGCAGGAACTGAAGGACGCGCGGGAGGTCCAGGTCGCCGGTGATGCCCGGCGCGGCGGACGCCAGCATCGCGATGCCCAGCGCCACCGGCAGCGGATGGCGGATCAGCTGCCAGATCGGGGTGGTCAGCCGCCAGATGAACAACGCGCACAGGAACCAGGTCAGGTAGTACGGGTCGAGGAGTGTGACGGCGGCCTCGGGATCACGGTCGACGACCTGCTTGAACAGCGGATAGGCCGTCTCGAACACCACGTACGGCACGGCGACACCGGTCACCAGGCGCCTCAGCCGGGCCGGGCTGCCGTCGAAACTGCGCGAGAAGTAGCCGGAGATGAGGATGAACGCCGGCATGTGGAACGCGTACACGAGCTGGTACGCGGCCTGGAGCACCCGGCTGTCGCCCTTCAGGGGCTCCCAGGAGTGACCGATGGCGACCAGCACGATCGCCAGGTACTTGGCGTTGTCGAAGAACGCGTCACGCTGCTTCGACCGTCTGTCGGGGGACGGCCGGTGCTGATCCTTCTCGCTCTGGGATGAGTTCGGACTCGACACGAGGGACGAAGCGGCGTGGAACATCTGAGGCACCCTAGCGTTGTCCGTGGTGGTCCGTAAAACGTTCCTCGTCAACGCGATTCCATTCCTCTATATGACCAAGTGACCATCGCCTCCGGCGCCCTGGATGTCACGCTTCATCCCGACTAAAAGGTGCATAACGGCGGTTGTGTGCGTGTCGGCGAAGAGTCTGTGCCCACAATTCGAATTCCCTGCGCGCCAGTTGTGAATTTGTATGCGGACTTCGTCCGCCAATTGCGGTGCGGCAGGCTTTCGCGGGCGGTGGGGCCCGGTCGGAGACGGACGGTCGCCGCCGAGGATGCGTCAGCGGCCGCATGGGGAGGCCGCGTTGGTGGCACGATGGTCTCTGGCGGGGTGCGCGGGGTCGCGTCCCCGGGCCGGGAGAGCGGACCGACCGAGGGTGTGTGATCAGTTGTGGCCATTTCACTGTCAGTGGTGCTGCTGTTGGCGATCGTCCTGGTCGTACTGATCAGAGGCGGGTCGATCAAGGCGGGCCCAGCCATCGTCGCGATCCTGTTCGGCTTCTTCCTCGCCTCGACGGGCATGGCCCCGTCGATCAACCGCTTCCTCAACTCCCTCGCCGAAACGATCAACTCGATCAGTTTCTAGGCGACACCCGCCGGATCCCGCGGTCCCCGCGGCGTCGGCCGCGCTCAGCGCCCCCAGGTGCCCCGGCCGCCCGCCGGGCCGAAACGGCTCAGGGCCAGGTCGGAGGAATCATCCTCCGACCTGGCCCTGAGCCGTACAGAGCGGGCGACGGGAATCGAACCCGCGTAGCTAGTTTGGAAGACTAGGGCTCTACCATTGAGCTACGCCCGCACACGCGCGCCGCAGGTCAGCCGACCGCGGCACTTCACGCATCCTAGCGGGTCGGCCGCCTTCGTCGCACACCCCTTCCCGCGCCACGCCCGGAGCGCCGGCGACCCTCGGTGAATGCGGCGGCCGGGCGGCCTGCGGGCATGTACCCTACGTGTCGCACCAGACGGGGTGTGGCGCAGCTTGGTAGCGCGTCCGCTTTGGGAGCGGAAGGCCGTGGGTTCAAATCCCGCCACCCCGACCATCTGCGTCATCTGCGCGCCATCTGCGCGATCATGCCGGGCGCCGCACCGGAGATCGTCTTTTGGGCGGCTCAGCTGCTGCGGCTACTATGCAGACTGCGCGCCCGTGTGTCCCCGGCCCACCGGCCTCGAACTCTTCCGGGCGCTGAATCGCCGGACCTGTCAGGTTCCGGCGAAACCCAAGAAGTCAGCCACAAGGAGACCGAACCGTGAAGAGCGCCGTGGAGACCCTGAACCCGACTCGGGTTCGGCTCACTGTCGAGGTGCCCTTCGAGGAGCTCAAGGACAGCCTCGACGCGGCGTACAAGAAGATCAACCAGCAGGTCACGGTGAAGGGCTTCCGTAAGGGCAAGATCCCGGCCCGGATCATCGACCAGCGGTTCGGCCGCGGAGCCGTGCTGGAGGAGGCCGTCAACGACGCGCTTCCGAAGTTCTACACGGAGGCGGTCAACGGAGCCGAGCTGGACGTCCTCGGCCAGCCGGAGGTCGACATCACGGAGCTGAAGGACGGCGAGACGCTGAACTTCACCGCCGAGGTCGACATCCGCCCCGTCCTCGAGCTCCCGGAGGACTTCTCCTCCATCGAGGTCGAGGTCGACGCCGTCGAGGTGAGCGACGAGGACATCGAGAAGTCGGTGGAGCAGCTCCGTGAGCGCTTCGCCTCGACCTCCCCGGTCGAGCGTCCGGCCGAGGACGGCGACGTCGTCACGGTCGACCTGGAGGCCAAGGTCGACGGCGAGGTCCTGGAGGACGGCGTCGCCGACGGCGTCTCCTACACGATCGGCTCCGGCGAACTGCTCGAGGGCATCGACGACGCCGTCAAGGGCCTGGAGGCCGGTGGCGAAGCCACCTTCACCTCCGAGCTGAAGGGCGGCTCGGCGGCGGGCCGGCAGGCCGAGGTCACCGTCAAGGTCACCCAGGTCGCCGCCCGCGAACTGCCCGAGCTGGACGACGAGTTCGCGCAGCTCGCCTCCGAGTTCGACACCCTGGAGGAGCTGAAGGCCGACAGCCGCAAGCGCCTCGCCAACATGAAGCAGTACGACCAGGCCACCCAGGCCCAGGAGCGCGTCCTGGAGAAGCTCCTGGAGCTGGTCGAGGTGCCCGTCCCCGAGAAGCTGCTCGCGGACGAGATCAACACCCGCAAGCACAACCTGGAGCACCACCAGCTCGACCAGATGGGTCTGACCCTCGACAAGTACCTGGAGCTCCAGGGCAAGACCGCCGAGGAGTTCGAGACCGAGACCCGCGAGGCCGCGGTCAAGGGCATCAAGACCCAGTTCGTCCTCGACGAGCTGGTCAAGCGCGAGAAGCTGAACGTGAACCAGGAGGAGCTGACCGAGCACCTCATGCGCCGCGCCGCCTCCTCGGGCATGTCGCCCGACCAGTTCGCGCAGGCGGTCGTCGAGGGCGGTCAGGTTCCGCTCCTCGTCGGCGAGGTCGCCCGCGGCAAGGCCCTGGCCGTGGTCGTCGAGTCCGCCACGGTCAAGGACACCAACGGCGAGATCATCGACCTGGACGACGAGGAGGACACCGAGGAGGCCGCCGAGGCCACCACGGAGGACGCCACCGAGTCCGCCGAGGACAAGCCCGAGGCCTGAGCCTCGCGCCACTCCTGAAGCGAAAGAGAGGGCCCCGGAGCACCACGCTCCGGGGCCCTCTCGGCACACGGCGGGGCGGCCCGCCGTAGGGACGCGGGCCGGTGCCGAGGTACGGCTCCGCCGCAGGGCGGGGACCGGCCGGCCGCGGCCCGCACCGCACCCGCCCACGATCGGGGCCGAAATCCGCTCCGCCACCGGTGGCCCCGGCTACGCCCCCGGCGAACACTCACCTCTCCGGGATTCTCCGAAGGGACCCGCGCGTTAGGGTCCATGAGTACGAGGGCAGGGGAGTCCCCGTTGCCCCCGGCAGTACACGTGAGACGGCCCGGACGCCGTCGATAAGACGAGCAGGTGGATACGTGACGAATCTGATGCCCTCCGCCGCCGGCGACCCTTCCATCGGTGGTGGCCTCGGCGACCAGGTCTACAACCGGCTGCTCGGCGAGCGGATCATCTTCCTCGGCCAGGCGGTCGACGACGACATCGCCAACAAGATCACCGCGCAGCTGCTGCTCCTTGCCGCCGACCCGGACAAGGACATCTTCCTCTACATCAACAGCCCCGGCGGCTCGATCACGGCCGGCATGGCGATCTACGACACCATGCAGTTCATCAAGAACGACGTGGTGACCATCGCGATGGGCCTCGCGGCCTCGATGGGCCAGTTCCTGCTCAGCGCCGGTACGCCCGGCAAGCGCTTCGCGCTGCCGAACGCCGAGATCCTGATCCACCAGCCCTCCGCCGGCCTGGCCGGCTCGGCCTCGGACATCAAGATCCACGCCGAGCGGCTGCTGCACACCAAGAAGCGCATGGCCGAGCTCACGGCCCAGCACACGGGCCAGACCATCGAGCAGATCACCCGGGACTCGGACCGCGACCGCTGGTTCGACGCCTTCGAGGCCAAGGAGTACGGCCTCATCGACGACGTCATCCCCACGGCCGCCGGCATGCCGGGCGGCGGCGGTACCGGGGCGGCCTAGTACGGGCTCCGCACGGCCCCAGGGGCCCCGCCGGACATCCGGCGCCCCCGAGGCCGTCAGCGTCCCTCTCAGCCCCCTTCACCCACCGCCCCAGCCTTCTCTCCAGGAGACACCGTGAACGACTTCCCCGGCAGCGGCCTCTTCGCCCGCACCGAGGCCGAGTACACCGGCCCCCGCGCCGAATCCCGCTACGTCATCCCGCGCTTCGTCGAGCGCACCTCCCAGGGCGTCCGCGAGTACGACCCGTACGCGAAGCTCTTCGAGGAGCGGGTGATCTTCCTCGGCGTGCAGATCGACGACGCCTCCGCCAACGACGTCATGGCGCAGCTGCTGTGCCTGGAGTCGATGGACCCCGACCGGGACATCTCGGTCTACATCAACAGCCCTGGCGGCTCCTTCACGGCGCTGACGGCGATCTACGACACGATGCAGTTCGTGAAGCCCGACGTCCAGACGGTCTGCATGGGCCAGGCGGCCTCCGCCGCCGCGATCCTGCTCGCCGCCGGTACGCCCGGCAAGCGCATGGCGCTGCCGAACGCCCGTGTGCTGATCCACCAGCCGTACAGCGAGACCGGCCGCGGTCAGGTCTCCGACCTGGAGATCGCCGCGAACGAGATCCTGCGGATGCGTGCCCAGCTGGAGGACATGCTGGCCAAGCACTCCACCACGCCGATCGAGAAGATCCGCGAGGACATCGAGCGCGACAAGATCCTCACGGCCGAGGACGCGCTGGCCTACGGCCTGATCGACCAGATCATCTCGACCCGCAAGATGAACAACGCCGACCTGCGCTGACGCGGGTGGGGGAGTATCGTCTGCCGCCCCTTGGCATGGTGTGACACGGTCCACGTGGAAGCGAACCGTGCCAAGGGGGGCCCGAACGGGGGGCCCGGCAAGGTACCGTCGACATAAGGCAGCACCAGGAGACGCTGGACTCGAAAGATGTTCCAGTCGTCTCCCAGGCGAAGGGGAAGCACACCGTGGCACGCATCGGTGACGGCGGCGATCTGCTCAAGTGCTCGTTCTGCGGCAAGAGCCAGAAGCAGGTCAAGAAGCTCATCGCAGGGCCCGGTGTGTACATCTGCGACGAGTGCATCGACCTCTGCAACGAGATCATCGAGGAAGAACTCGCGGAGACGAGCGAGGTCCGCTGGGAGGAACTCCCGAAGCCGCGCGAGATCTACGAGTTCCTCGAGGGCTATGTGGTAGGCCAGGAACCGGCCAAGAAGGCCCTGTCGGTCGCGGTGTACAACCACTACAAGCGGGTCCAGGCCGGTGAGCACGGCGGCGGTCAAAGCCGTGAGGACGCCATCGAGTTGGCGAAGTCCAACATCCTCCTGCTGGGTCCCACGGGCTCCGGCAAGACCCTCCTCGCGCAGACCCTGGCGCGCATGCTGAACGTCCCGTTCGCGATCGCCGACGCCACGGCGCTCACCGAGGCGGGGTACGTGGGCGAGGACGTCGAGAACATCCTGCTGAAGCTGATCCAGGCCGCCGACTACGACGTCAAGAAGGCCGAGACCGGGATCATCTACATCGATGAGATCGACAAGGTCGCGAGGAAGAGTGAGAACCCCTCGATCACCCGCGACGTCTCGGGTGAGGGCGTCCAGCAGGCCCTGCTGAAGATTCTCGAGGGCACCACGGCCTCGGTCCCGCCGCAGGGCGGACGCAAGCACCCGCACCAGGAGTTCATCCAGATCGACACGACGAACGTCCTGTTCATCGTGGGCGGTGCCTTCTCGGGCCTGGAGAAGATCATCGAATCGAGGGCCGGCGCCAAGGGCATCGGCTTCGGCGCGACGATCCGCTCGAAGCGGGAGCTGGAGGCCAAGGACCAGTTCGAGGACGTCATGCCCGAGGACCTGGTCAAGTTCGGCATGATCCCCGAGTTCATCGGCCGCCTCCCCGTGATCACCTCGGTCCACAACCTGGACCGCGAGGCACTGCTCCAGATCCTCATCGAGCCGCGCAACGCGCTGGTGAAGCAGTACCAGCGCCTCTTCGAACTCGACGGCGTGGAGCTGGACTTCGAGCGGGAGGCCCTGGAGGCCATCGCCGACCAGGCCATCCTCCGCCAGACCGGCGCGCGCGGCCTGCGCGCCATCATGGAGGAGGTCCTCATGTCGGTGATGTACGAGGTCCCGTCCCGCAAGGACGTGGCCCGCGTGGTCATCACCGCGGACGTCGTCCGCTCCAACGTCAACCCCACCCTGATCCCCCGCGACGCCCGCAACGGCCGGGGGCCGGGGGAGCAGAAGACGGCGTAACCGCCGCCGCACACCACGAGGGGCCCCGGTCGGTCGGCCGGGGGCCCCTCGTGGTGTGCGGGGCGTCAGGCCTTGACGCGGACTTCCTCGCGGAGCTTGGTGGTGAGGTCGACCGCGGTGTCCTTGCCGACACCCGTGCCGTTGTTGTCACCCGGCGAGACCATGGCGACCGTGCTGTAGTCGGCCCAGGCGCAGAACCAGTCGGTCGACTCCTTCTTGGTGAGCGCGTTGGTGCTCTTCGTCGACTGGCACTTGGCGACCGCGCCGTCGATCTCGACCTCCTCCGGCTCACCGACCAGCTCGGCGTTCTGCATGGTGCCGGTGTCACTGGTGGAGCTGTCCTTGACCTGCTTCTGGATGGAGGCGAAGAACTTGTCCAGGGTGTCCTGGGGGTCGGCGATCTTGCCGTAACCGCCCACCATCGTCATGCCCTTGGCGGTCAGCAGCTCGGACTGGCTGGGCAAGGAGGAGGGGTCCTCGGGGTCGTAGTTGCTGAAGTCGGCGGTCGACCACTGTCCGACGACCGCCGTGCCGCCCTTGACGCCGCTCTTCTCCATGTCCTTCGCGGTGTCGGAGCCACTGACCTGATTGCCCTCGCCGACCCGCTGGTACTCAACTACCACCGTCTTCGGCGTCGTCAGCGTGTGCGCTCCGTCGTCCTCCAGGCCGCCCGCGCCCCCGCTGCTCCCGCCGAGCACGAAGGCCGCGCCCACACCGATCGCCGCGACCACCGCGACCGCGCCGATGATGAGGGCCGCCTTCTTCTTGCCGCCGCCCGGAGCCGGGGGCTGGGGGACGCCGTAGGGGGGCTGGCCGTACGGGGGCTGCTGGCCGTAGGGCGGGGCGGGCGGCTGCTGGCCGTAGGGGGGGCTGGGCGCCGTACGTGGCTCGGGTTGTTGCCTTCCACGCGGGTGCGGGTGACGGGGCGGCTGGCTCCCGCGCTGACGGGTGGGGACCGCATCGCGGCCGTGCTGCGCGTGCGGGACCGAGGCGGACGCGCGGTGCCGGCGGTCGTGCGGGAGCCGTCGGCGGCGCAGCGCACCGCGGGCCGGTTGCGGGCGGGGCTGCGGGACGCCACCGACGGGCTGTCGGCGGACGCTCGGGCGCTGCTGCCGGGGTTGGTCGTCGGGGACACCTCACGGATCACGCCAGAGCTGGACGAGGCATTCAAGGAGACGGACCTCGCGCACACCCTGGCCGTGTCGGGGAGCAACCTCACGATCATGCTCGCGCTCCTCCTGGGACCGCCCGGCCTGGCACAGCATGTGGAGCGGCGCGGCCTGGCACCCCGCCTGGGCATTCCGCTGCGGACGACCGCGCTGCTCGGCGGGGCGCTCACGCTCGGGTTCGTCGTCGTGTGCCGGCCCGACCCGAGTGTGCTGCGGGCCGCGGCCTGCGGAACCGTCGTCCTGCTCGCCCTGGCGACGGGTCGGCGCAGATCCCTGATCCCGGCGCTGGCGACGGCGGTCCTGCTCCTGGTGCTCTACGACCCCTGGCTGGCCCGGAGTTACGGGTTCCTGCTGTCCGTGCTGGCCACCGGGGCCCTGCTGACGCTGGCGCCGCGATGGAGTGCCGCTCTGCGGCGGCGCCGGGTTCCGCCGCGGCTCGCGGAGGCGTTGGCGGCGGCGGGAGCCGCGCAGGCCCTGTGCGCGCCGGTCGTGGCGGTGCTGTCGGCCAGGGTGAGCCTGGTGGCGGTGCCGTGCAACCTGCTCGTGGAGTTCGCCGTGGCACCGGCCACCGTGCTGGGGTTCGCCACCCTGGCGACGGCGCCGTGGGCGATGCCGGTGGCGAAGGCACTGGCCTGGTGCGGGAGTTGGCCCGCCGAGTGGATCGCGGGTGTCGCGCGGGCGGGGCGGCGCTGCCCGGCGCGGGAGTGGACTGGCCGGGCAGTTGGGGCGGGGCGCTGCTGCTCGCTGTCGCCACCCTGGTGGCGGTGCTGCTGGGGAGGCGGCTGGTGCGGCGGCCGTGGCTGTGCGCGGCCTGCGCGGCGCTGCTCCTGCTCGCGGTCGTCCGGCCGCCTCCGCTGACCCGGGTGCTCACGGGCTGGCCGCCGCCGGGCTGGCGGCTGGTGATGTGCGACGTGGGTCAGGGCGACGCGACGGTACTCGCGGCCGGTGGGGGCACCGGTGTGGTGGTGGACGCCGGCCCGGACCCGGCCCTGGTCGACCGGTGCCTGACCAGGCTGGGCGTCACCCGGATCCCGCTCGTCGTACTGACCCACTTCCACGCCGATCATGTGGCGGGGCTGCCCGGCGTGCTGCGGGGCCGGGAGGTGGGCGCCATCGAGACGACGGGGTTCGCCGAGCCGGTGGACCAGGTGGCCTTCGTGCGGAGGGAGGCCGAGGCCCGCGGGGTTCCCCTGCTGCGGGCGGTGGCGGGGGAGCGGCGGCGGCTCGGACCCCTCGACTGGGAGGTGCTGTGGCCGCCGGCCCGGCAGGTGCCGGAAGCGGAGGGACCGAACGACGCGAGTGTGACGCTCCTCGTGCGGTCCGCCGGGATACGGATGCTGCTGCTCGGGGATCTCGAACCGCCCGCCCAGCAGGCGCTGGCGCGGTCGCCGGCGGCGGCGCGGCTGGGCGGGGTGGATGTGCTGAAGGTCGCCCATCACGGTTCGGCCTATCAGGACCCGGATCTCCTGCGCGCGGTCGCGCCCCGCCTGGCGTTGATCTCGGCCGGGGCGGACAACCCGTACGGACACCCGGCTCCCGGCACCGTCGCCGCGTTGCGGGCCACGGGGGCCGTGGTGCTGCGGACCGACCGGGACGGAGCGCTGGCCGTCGCGGGTACGGGCACGGAGCTGCGGGTGGCGGGAGACTGAGGGCATGGACTCCGTACAGGCCGACTCCGTACAGGCCGACTCCGTACAGCCCGACTCCGTACAGCCCGACTCCGTACAGGCCGATCCCGTACAGGCCGATCCCGTACAGGCCCCGACCGCCGCTTCTCCGCTCGACGCGCCTCTGGTCGAGGCCTATCTGCGCCGGCTCGGCGTCGAGTTCCCGGCGTGGCCCACCGCCGACGTCCTGCGGGAGCTGCATCTGCGGCACCTGCGGGCCGTGCCCTTCGAGAACCTGTCGGTGCATCTGGGAGAGGAGATCGTTCTGGAGGAGAGACGGCTGGTCGAGAAGGTCGCCACGACGGGGAGGGGAGGGTTCTGTTACGAGTTGAACGGCGCGTTCGGCGCGCTGCTCACGGCGCTGGGCTTCGACGTGACACCGCTCGCCGGCCGGGTCTACGGCGCCGAGGGGCGGCTCGGGATCCCGTACGACCATCTCGCGCTGCTGGTGCGGACGGTGGACGCGGGGGAGTGGCTGGCCGACGTGGGGTTCGGGGCGCACAGCCACCACCCGCTCCGCTTCGAGCACCGGGGGAAGCAGGACGATCCCGGCGGTGTCTTCCGGATCGTGGAGGCCGGCGCGGACGCGGCCGGGGTGAAGGGCGGGGCGGGCCGGCCGGCGCGGGGGAGCGGCGGGGTGCCGGGGGCTTCCGACCTGGACGTCGTGCGGGACGACCGGCGGGTGTACCGGTTGGAGGTGCGGCCCCGGGTGCTGGGCGACTTCGTGGCCGGGGCGTGGTGGCACAGCACCTCGCCCGAGTCGCACTTCACCCGGTCGCCGGTGTGCTCGCGGGTCACGGAGGACGGAGGGAGGCTCACCCTCAGCGGGCGCCGGTTGAAGGTGACTGACCCGCAGGGCGAGAGCGTGGAGCGGGAGTTGGCGGGGGACGAGGAGGTGCTGGGCGTGTACCGGGAGAGGTTCGGGATCGCGTTGGAGCGGGTGCCGGTGGCGCGGGGAGGTGAGACGGCCTGAGGGGTCGGCCGACGGTGCCGGCGCGGGGGGACGCCGGGCGGGTGATCGCCGTGGGGCCCGCGGCATCGGACCGGCCATCGGGCCGGGCAGCGGACCGGGTATCGGGCCGGGCATCGGGCCGGGCTGGGCGGGCGGATCGTCCCCGAGGCGGACCTGCGCTCCGGCCCCGGTGGACGTGCCGGAAATGGGCGGGTGAGCGATGTGAGACATGTGCTGGTGCTGCCCGACCGTGATGCCGCCGAGGATGCCGTGGAGGCGCTCGGGGAGCGGTTCGGGGTGCGCGAGGAGCCGCAGCTGGTCCGGGACGCGCTGGCCGGTGAGGACGACGCGGAGGACGCGCAGTGGCTGGTGGTGCTGCGGGACGAGGAGGGGCGGCTCGACGCGGCGGAGCTGGACGCGTTCGCGGCCGAGTGGGACGGGTGGCGGGAGGAGCCGTAGGAGCGACAGCGGCGGCGGCCCGCACCGCGACCCTCGCTGTCGGTGCCGCGTGCCATCCTTGACCCAATGGCCAGGAAGACTGCGAATGACGACCCTCTCGCCCCGGTGACGCTCGCCGTGGGCCAGGAGGACCTGCTGCTCGACCGCGCCGTGCGGGAGGTGGTGGCCGCCGCCCGGGCCGCCGACGCCGACACGGACGTACGCGACCTGACGTCGGACCAGCTTCAGCCCGGCACCCTCGCCGAACTGACCAGCCCGTCGCTCTTCGCGGAGCGCAAGGTCGTGGTCGTCCGCAATGCGCATGACCTGTCCGCCGACACGGTCAAGGACGTGAAGGGGTATCTGGGGGCGCCCGCCGAGGAGATCACGCTCGTGCTGCTGCACGCGGGCGGGGCCAAGGGCAAGGGGCTGCTGGACGCCGCGCGCAAGGCGGGGGCACGGGAGGTGGCCTGCCCGAAGATGACCAAGGCGGCGGACCGGCTGGCCTTCGTCCGGCAGGAGTTCCGGGCGACCGGGCGGTCGGCCACTCCCGAGGCCTGTCAGGCGCTCGTCGACTCCATCAGCAGCGATCTGCGGGAGCTTGCGGCAGCAGTGTCGCAGCTCGTCGCCGACATCGAGGGGACCATCGACGACGCGGTCGTCGCGCGGTACTACACGGGCCGGGCCGAGGCGTCGAGCTTCACCGTCGCCGACCGGGCCGTGGAGGGCAGGGCGGCGGAGGCGCTGGAGGCGTTGCGCTGGTCGCTGGCCACCGGCGTCGCACCCGTGCTGATCACCAGCGCGCTGGCGCAGGGCGTGCGGGCCATCGGCAAGCTGTCCTCCGCGCGCGGGGGCAGACCCGCGGATCTCGCGCGGGAGCTGGGCATGCCGCCCTGGAAGATCGACCGGGTCCGTCAGCAGATGCGGGGCTGGACGCCCGACGGGGTCTCCCTGGCCCTGCGCGCGGTGGCCGAGGCCGACGCGGGCGTCAAGGGCGGCGGCGACGACCCGGAGTACGCGCTGGAGAAGGCCGTCGTGGCGGTGGCACGGGCGGCGCGTTCCGGGGGCCGGGCGTAGGCCCGGTCGCTGTCGCTGTCGCTGTCGCTGTCGCTGTCGCTGTCGCTGTCGCTGTCGCTGTCGCTGTCGCCGTCGCTGTCGGCGGTGGTGTGCTCCGGGCCTGGAGACCCCGTCGGCCGTCGTGTGCTCCGGGCCAGGGAGACCCGTCGGCCGGACAGCCGGTCACGCGCCGGGGCCAGGGGCCGGGCGCCGGGGCCAGGGGCCGGGCCTGATCCAGTCGCCGTCCGTGCGGGGCGGAGGAGAATCGTAGGGAACAGCCGACGCATCGCCCAGGACGGCGAAAGGTGGCGATCGACCATGGCTGAACACCCGCACGCAACGCTCGTTCGCAGGGGCTTCGAAGCCTTCTCCCGAGGGGACATGGACACCCTGAGGGGACTGATGGCGAAGGACGCCACACACCACGTGCCCGGCACGCACCCGCTCTCGGGTGACTTCAAGGGCCAGGACGCGATCATCGACATGTACCGGCGGCTCGGCGAGGAGACGAGCGGCACGATGCGTCTGGAGGTGCTCGGCATCTGTGTCGACGGCCGCGGCCACGCGGTCGGTATGTGCCGTGTCACCGCCGAGCGGCAGGGCAAGCACCTCGACGACACCGGATGCATCGTGTTCCGGATCGTCGGGGACAGGATCACGGATCTCGACGAGTGCGTCGAGGACATGGACAAGAGTGACGAATTCTGGTCATAGGAGCCCCACGCAGGAGCCCCACGCAGGAGGCTCACGCGGGAATGCCGAAGGCCCCGGCGCCCGCCCTGGGGAAGGGCGAGGCGGCGGGGCCTTCGGTTCTGCATGTCGCAATGCTGGATCCACGCCCGCGTGGCGAACGCAGGCCGCGCGTGGATCCGTGGTGCCGGTCGGGAGCGGATGAGAGAGGGCCCGCTCTTGTCTCCCCGGCGATCAGATCAAGAAAGGAGTTCAGCCCTTGAGGGACGCGACCTTCGAAGCAAGCGCCGACTTCTTGTTGGCGGCCTGGTTCTTGTGGATGACACCCTTGGAGACGGCCTTGTCGAGCTGACGCGCGGCAGCGCGCTGGTACTCGGTGGCCTTCTCGACGTCACCCGCGGCAGCGGCCTCGCGAGCCTTGCGGATCGCGGTCTTCAGGGAGGACTTGACGGCCTTGTTGCGCAGCCGAGCCTTCTCGTTGGTCTTGATCCGCTTGATCTGGGACTTGATGTTCGCCACGAAAGAGCCTTTGCAGGTTCAGGCGCGGGGCCGCTCGGGTCCCGTGCCAGGTGATTTCTTGAGTGTGCCTCGCGCTGAGAGGGCATGAGACACAGCCACCCAGACTACCAGTGCGCACGAGAGCGGCCCAAACCGGTCCCCGGTCGCCGCGCGTGGGACCATGGAGCCTACGTATCGATCCGACCCGAGGCATAAGGCGCCTCAAGAGACAGGACCCTGCGTGCCCGCGACCCCTAACAATGTGCCCGAGCCGAGCCGTACCGACCCGGCACTGATCCGCAACTTCTGCATCATCGCGCACATCGACCACGGCAAGTCCACGCTCGCCGACCGGATGCTCCAGCTGACCGGTGTGGTCGAGCAGCGGCAGATGCGTGCTCAGTACCTGGACCGTATGGACATCGAGCGTGAGCGCGGAATCACGATCAAGTCCCAGGCGGTGCGTCTGCCGTGGGCTCCCACCGAGGACCCCGCGAACACGCACATCCTCAACATGATCGACACCCCGGGTCACGTCGACTTCACCTACGAGGTCTCGAGGTCGCTCGCCGCCTGCGAGGGCACCGTGCTCCTCGTCGACGCCGCCCAGGGCATCGAGGCCCAGACCCTCGCCAACCTCTACCTGGCGATGGAGAACGACCTCAAGATCATCCCCGTGCTGAACAAGATCGATCTGCCGGCCGCCCAGCCGGAGAAGTTCTCCGAGGAACTCGCCAACCTCATCGGCTGCGACCCCGACGACGTGCTCAGGGTCTCGGCGAAGACCGGCATCGGCGTGGACGCGCTCCTGGACCGGGTGGTCCGCGACGTCCCGGCCCCGGTCGGCGTCAAGGACGCCCCCGCCCGCGCGATGATCTTCGACTCGGTCTACGACTCCTACCGGGGCGTGGTCACCTACGTCCGTGTCATCGACGGCCAGCTCAACAAGCGCGAGCGCATCAAGATGATGTCTACCGGCGCCACCCACGAGCTGCTGGAGATCGGCGTCTCGTCCCCCGAGATGACGTCGGCCGACGGCATCGGCGTCGGCGAGGTGGGCTACATCATCACCGGCGTGAAGGACGTCCGCCAGTCCAAGGTCGGTGACACCATCACCAGCAAGGACAAGGGCGCCACGGAGGCCCTCGGCGGGTACAAGGACCCCAAGCCGATGGTGTTCTCCGGCCTCTACCCGCTGGACGGCTCGGAGTATCCCGACCTCCGCGAGGCGCTGGACAAGCTCCAGCTCAACGACGCCGCCCTGGTCTACGAGCCGGAGACCTCCGCGGCCCTCGGCTTCGGCTTCCGCGTCGGCTTCCTCGGGCTGCTGCACCTCGACGTCATCCGTGAGCGCCTGGAGCGCGAGTTCAACCTCGAACTCATCGCCACCGCGCCCAACGTGGTCTACCGCGTGATCATGGAGGACGGGAAGGAGCACACGGTCACCAACCCGAGCGAGTTCCCCGAGGGCAAGATCGACAAGGTCTTCGAGCCGGTCGTCCGGGCCACGATCCTCGCGCCCAGCGAGTTCATCGGCTCGATCATGGAGCTGTGCCAGACCCGCCGCGGCACCCTCCTCGGCATGGACTACCTCTCCGAGGACCGCGTCGAGATCCGCTACACCCTCCCCCTCGCCGAGATCGTCTTCGACTTCTTCGACAACCTGAAGTCCAAGACCCGCGGTTACGCCTCCCTGGACTACGAGCCCACCGGCGAGCAGGACGCCCAGCTGGTGAAGGTCGACATCCTGCTCCACGGCGACCGGGTCGACGCCTTCTCCGCCGTCACCCACAAGGACGCCGCCTACGCGTACGGCGTACGGCTCGTCGCCAAGCTGCGCGAGCTGATCCCGCGCCAGGCCTTCGAGATCCCCATCCAGGCCGCCGTCGGCTCGCGGGTCATCGCCCGCGAGACCATCCGTGCCATCCGCAAGGACGTCCTCGCCAAGTGCTACGGCGGCGACATCTCCCGTAAGCGCAAGCTGCTGGAGAAGCAGAAGGAGGGCAAGAAGCGGATGAAGATGGTGGGTTCGGTGGAGGTTCCGCAGGAGGCCTTCATCGCCGTCCTGAGCAGCGAGGAGAACGCGGGTTCGGGCAAGGGCAAGAAGTAGCCCGCCGACACGCTGGTTTCCGGGGCCCGTCGCGCTGTCGCGCGGCGGGCCCCGCGTCGTCCAGGCGCCGCCGTTGTGTAAAAGTGACAGTCCGTGGCCCTTACGTGCAGGCCAGTCGCCCTCTACTCTGATCCCCTGCTCGATAGTTACTCGCGAGTTAAACAACAGCCGCACTGAGCCAGCCGCATCGTCGCGGGCCCCGGAGGATGTCGTGAGCGACACACAGACACTGATCGAGAACCGTCCGCCGTCCGTGGCGGGCCTCTTCCTGGAGCGCGTGACCGCCACGCCCGACGCGGAGGCGTACCGCTACCCCGTGCCGGCGCGGCGGGTGAGGGCCCGGACGACTGGAAGTCGCTGAGCTGGGCGCAGGCCGCCGAGCGGGTCCATGCCATCGCGGCCGGCCTGATCGAGCTGGGCGTGCAGCCCGAACAACTGGTCGCGCTCGCCGCCTCCACCCGCATCGAGTGGATCCTCGCCGACCTCGGCATCATGTGCGCGGGCGCGGCGACGACCACCATCTATCCGCAGACCAACGCGGAGGAGTCGGCGTTCATCCTCTCCGACTCCGGGAGCCGGGTGCTGATCGCGGAGGACGCGGCCCAGGTCGCCAAGGCGGTGGAGAAGCGCCAGGAACTGCCCGAGCTGACCCATGTGGTGGTGATCGACCCGGCCGGGTGGAGACCACCGACTGGATCATCACGCTCGACGAGCTGGAGAAGCGCGGCGCCGCCCGCCTGGAGCAGGACCCGCAGCTGATCAAGGCGCGGGTCGGTGCCATCGCCAGGGAGCAGCTCGCCACCGTCATCTACACCTCGGGCACCACCGGGCGCCCGAAGGGCGTGCGCCTCCCGCACGACAACTGGTCGTACATGGCGAAGGCGATCGCCGCGACCGGGCTGCTCGGTCCCGACGACGTGCAGTACCTGTGGCTGCCGCTCGCCCACGTGTTCGGCAAGGTGCTGACCTCCGGCCAGATCGAGGTCGGGCACGTCACCGCCGTGGACGGCCGCGTCGACAAGATCATCGAGAATCTGCCGGTCGTGCGGCCGACGTACATGGCGGCCGTTCCGCGCATCTTCGAGAAGGTCTACAACGGGGTCGCCGCGAAGGCCCGGGCGGGCGGCGGCGCCAAGTACAAGATCTTCCAGTGGGCCGCCGAGGTCGCCCGCGAGTACGCCAAGGCTCCCAGGACAACTTCCGGCGCACCGGCACGGCCTCCGTCCCCTTCGGGCTCGGCGCCAAGCACAAGGTCGCCGACGCGCTGGTCTACTCGAAGATCCGCGAGGCGTTCGGCGGGAACCTGCGCGCGTGCGTCTCCGGCAGCGCGGCCCTCGCGCCGGACATCGGGTACTTCTTCGCCGGCGCCGGCATCCACATCCTGGAGGGGTACGGCCTGACGGAGTCCTCCGCGGCCTCCTTCGTGAACCCCGGTGAGGCCTACCGCACCGGCACGGTCGGCAAGCCCCTGCCCGGCACCGAGGTGCGCATCGCCGACGACGGCGAGATCCTGCTGCGCGGCCCCGGCATCATGGAGGGCTACCACGGGCTGCCCGAGAAGACCGCGGAGGTCCTGGAGGCCGACGGCTGGTTCCACACCGGGGACATCGGTGAGCTGTCGCCCGACGGGTACCTGCGGATCACCGACCGCAAGAAGGACCTCATCAAGACGTCCGGCGGCAAGTACATCGCGCCCGCCGAGGTCGAGGGACAGTTCAAGGCGGTCTGCCCGTACGTCTCCAACATCCTCGTCCACGGCGCCGACCGGAACTTCTGCACGGCCCTGATCGCGCTGGACGAGCTGTCCCTGCGGGGCTGGGCCGACGAGAACGGGCTCGGCGGGAAGTCGTACGCCGAGATCGTGGCCGCGCCGCAGACGGTGGCGCTGATCGACGGGTATGTGACGCACCTCAACCAGGGGCTCCAGAAGTGGCAGACGATCAAGAAGTTCCGGCTGCTGCCGCGGGACCTCGACGTCGAGCACGGTGAGATCACGCCGAGCCTGAAGCTGAAGCGGCCGGTCGTGGAGCGGGAGTACAAGCACCTGATCGACGAGATGTACGCGGGGAGCCGGGAGGCCTGAGGCGCCTTCGGGGTGCGGGGGCGGCCGCGCGGATGCCGCGTGGTCGCTCGCCGCATTTCCCCGCGCCCCCGGGATGCACCCCCGGGGGCGCGGCTGTGCTCGAACTCGCCCTCGAACCGGTCCTCTTCGGACACACTCGTACCCCGGTTCCCCCTCATCGCGGCCCACTTCGGTAACTCAGCGCTTATGGACGCGGTCGGTCTGTCACTCTGTCGGCATCGGTCGAGGGGTGGCACCCGCGGACCGAGGCCCGAATCGTCCGACCGCCGGGGAGCCGTTCATGAGGGCCATTCCCACGCAACGGGAGACCGTGTCCCGCGCCAGTGGTGCGCCGGCGTACGCACGAGGGCACCCGCAGGCGTACTCGACCCTGGCCGGCAGCTCCCTCGCGCCCGGTGCCGCCCGTGACCTCGTCCGCGCCGCGTTCTCCGAGTGGACCGGCCTCGGCCTGCCCGGCGCCCGGGAACTGGGGGGACGGCTCGCCGAGGACGCGATACTCGTCGTCAGCGAGCTGGTCACCAACGCCGTCGTGCACGCCGGTACCGACGTCGACCTGGTGTGCCGGCTGGAGGCGGAGCCGGAACCGGACACCTGTGCCGTCGTCGTCGAGGTCACCGATCGCCACCCCTCCCGCGCGCCACGCGACGGCAGCTTCGACACGCCGTACGAGACTTCCGAGTACGGCCGCGGACTGCGCCTGGTGGCCACCCTGGCCGACACGTGGGGGGTGACGTACCGCAGGGGCGCGAAGACGGTGTGGGCGCGGCTGCCGGCCCGCCCGGTCGACGAGGACGGGAACTCCCGCGAGCCCTGGGCCTCCGGCGCCCCCGTCCCCGCCTCCCTCGCCTTCGCCGAGGCCCTCGCCCCCGGACCCCGGTCCACCGACCACGACCGCGACTGGCTCGGCCGCGGCGCGCTGTCCTTCCTCGCCGAGGCATCCGACCTGCTCGCCGGGCAGCTCGACGAGGAGCTGGTCGCCGCGCTCACCGGCCAGCTGATCGTGCCGCGCCTCGCGGACTGGTGCGCGGTCTGGCTGGAGGACGAACTCGGCTCCCGCGCCGGCTGGGACGACGGACCGGGCCCCCGACCGGCCCGTGTCTGGCACGTCAGCGAGAACCACATCGAGGAACTGCGCCGTGCCCTGGAGAAGGACCCGCCGCGCCCGCCCGAGGCCCCGACTCCGGACCCGCCGCCCACCCCTGGCCCGGCGCCGCGCTCGGCCCGCCCGGCGCCGCCCTCGCCTACCGCCTGGTCGCCGGCGGCCGCCCGCTCGGCACCCTCGTCATCGGGCGGGCCGGGCTGCTCCGCTTCCCCGACGAGGTCACGGGGCTCGTCGAGGACCTCGGCCGGCGCGTGGCGCTCGCCATCGGCGCGGCCCGCAGGTACGCCCGCCAGGCCACCATCAGCGCCGTCCTCCAGCGCGGTCTGCTGCCGGGCGCGGTCGCCGAGATCCCCGGCCTGCGCAGCGCCCTCGTGTACGAGCCGCGCGAGCAGGGCGGGCCGAGCGGCGACTTCTACGACCTGTTCCCGGTGGGCGACGGCCGCTGGTGCTTCGCGGTCGGCGACGTCCAGGGCAAGGGCCCCGAGGCGGCGGTGGTGATCGGCCTGGCCCGCCCCTGGCTGCGGCTGCTGGCACGCGAGGGGTACGGCGTGGCCGACGTCCTCGACCGGCTCAACCAGCTCCTCCTCGACGACGCCACCGAGGCCGCCGACGCCGCCGCCCGCGCCTTCGTCGGCCCCGCGGGCCCCGGCGACGGACCGCAGACCCGCTTCCTCTCCCTGCTCTACGGCGAACTCGTGCCCTTCGACGGCGGCGTCCGCTGCACCCTCGCCTCGGCCGGCCACCCGCTGCCCCTGCTTTTGGGGCCGGACGGCAGCGTGAGCACGGCCGCGCAGCCGCAGACCCTCCTCGGCGTCGTCGAGGACGCCACGTACGTCAGCGAGAGCCTGGACCTGTGGCCCGGCGACACCCTGCTGTGCGTCACCGACGGCGTCACCGAGCGACGCTCGGGCTCCCGCCAGTTCGACGACGGCGACGGCCTCGCCACCGCCCTGTCCGGCTGCGCGGGGCTGGAGGCTGAACTGATCGCCGAGCGGATCCGCCGCCTGGTCCACGAGTTCGGCGGCCGGCCCCCGGAGGACGACCTGGCCCTGCTGGTCCTCCAGGCGGAATAGCGCGCCGGGGGACCCAGGGGGCCTACGCGTCACGTACGGGACAATGGAAGACATGCCTTCCGCTCTTCCCGACGGCGAGCCCGTCCCCACCGACGGCGCGCTGCCCGCCTCCGCGCTCGCCGGGGCCGCCGACCGCCCCCTCGGGTTCTACCTGCACGTGCCCTACTGCGCGACCCGCTGCGGCTACTGCGACTTCAACACCTATACCGCCACCGAGCTGCGCGGCACCGGTGGTGTCCTCGCCTCCCGCGACAACTACGCCGACACCCTGATCGACGAGATCCGGCTGGCCCGCAAGGTCCTCGGCGACGACCCGCGCGAGGTCCGTACGGTCTTCGTCGGCGGCGGTACGCCCACCCTGCTCGCGGCCGGTGACCTGGTCAGGATGCTCGCGGCGATCCGCGACGAGTTCGGGCTGGCCGCGGACGCGGAGGTCACCACCGAGGCCAACCCCGAGTCCGTGGACCCGGCGTACCTCGCCACGCTCCGCCAGGGCGGCTTCAACCGGATCTCCTTCGGCATGCAGAGCGCCCGGCAGCACGTGCTGAAGGTCCTCGACCGCACCCACACACCCGGCCGCCCCGAGGCATGCGTCGCGGAGGCCCGCGGGGTGGGCTTCGAGCACGTCAACCTCGACCTGATCTACGGCACCCCCGGCGAGTCGGACGACGACTGGCGGGCCACCCTGGACTCCGCCCTCGGCGCCGGACCCGACCACATCAGCGCGTACGCTTTGATCGTCGAGGAGGGCACCCAGCTCGCCCGCCGGATCCGCCGCGGCGAGGTCCCGATGACCGACGACGACGTCCACGCGGACCGGTACCTGATCGCCGAGGAGGCGATGGCCGCGGCGGGCTTCGACTGGTACGAGGTGTCCAACTGGGCCACCTCCGCGGCGGGCCGCTGCCTGCACAACGAGCTGTACTGGCGGGGCGCCGACTGGTGGGGCGCGGGCCCGGGAGCCCACAGCCACGTCGGCGGCGTGCGGTGGTGGAACGTGAAGCATCCCGGGGCGTACGCGGCGGCGCTGGCGGGCGGCCGCTCGCCGGGCGCCGGGCGCGAGGTCCTCTCGGACGAGGACCGCAGGGTCGAGCGGATCCTGCTGGAGCTGCGGCTGAGGGAGGGGGCCCCGCTGTCGCTGCTGCGGCCGGACGGGCTCGCGGCCTCGCGCCGGGCCCTGTCGGACGGGCTGCTTCAGGAGGGCCCGTACGAGCAGGGGCACGCCGTGCTGACGCTGCGGGGGCGGTTGCTGGCGGACGCGGTGGTGCGGGACCTGGTGGACGTGAGGGGGCCGGTGGACCGAGGGGGCGTGGTGGACGGGGGAGGGTCCGGGGAACCGCCGCGCCGCCTCCGGACGCTGCCGGTTCCGGAGGCTGCGCTGGGGGTGGGTACCAGCTGGTCAGGGCTCACCTGGTTTCGGGCGCTGCCGGATCTGGGGCTGCGCTGGGGGTGAGTTCCGGCGTGGTCAGGCCACCTGGCTTCGGACGTTGCCGCTCGCGGGGCTGCGCTGGGGGTGGGTACCAGTGTGGTCAGGGCTCACCCGGTTTCGGGCGCTGCCGGATCTGGGGCTGCGCTGGGGGTGAGTTCCAGCGTGGTCAGGCCACCTGGCTTCGGACGCTGCCTCTCGCGGGGCTGCGCTGGGGTGGGTACCAGCGTGGTCAGGGCTCACCCGGTTTCGGGCGCTGCCGGTCCCGGGGCCCCGCTGGAGGCGAGTTCCAGCACCCTCAGGCCTCACCCGCCTCCGGACGCTGCCGCTTCCGGAGCCCCGCCGGGGGTGAGTTCCAGCACCCTCAGGCCTCACCCGGCGCCGTGACGAAGTCGATCAGTTCCTCGACCCGGCCCAGCAGCTCCGGCTCCAGGTCCCGGTAGGAGCCCACCCGCTTCAGGATCGCCTGCCACACCGCGCCGGTGTTGTCCGAGGGCCAGCCCAGCGCCCGGCACACCCCCGTCTTCCAGTCCTGCCCGTGCGGGACGCGGGGCCAGGCCGGGATGCCCACCGCGGACGGCTTCACCGCCTCCCAGATGTCGATGTACGGGTGGCCCACCACCAGCGCGTGCTCGCTCGTCACGGACCGGGCGATGCGCCACTCCTTGGTGCCGGGGACGAGATGGTCCACGAGGATGCCCAGGCGGGCGTCGGCGTCGGGGGCGAACTCGGCGACGATCGACGGCAGGTCGTCCACACCCTCCAGGTACTCCACGACCACACCCTCGATGCGCAGGTCGTCGCCCCACACCTTCTCCACCAGCTCGGCGTCGTGCCGGCCCTCGACGTAGATGCGGCCGGCGCGGGCCACCCGGGCGCGGGCGCCGGGCACGGCGACCGAACCGGAGGCGGTCCGGGTGGGCCGTACCGGAGCGGACGACGTGGGGCGGACCAGGGTCACGGGCCGGCCCTCCAGGAGGAAGCCGCGTGGCTCCAGCGGGAACACCCGGTGCTTGCCGAAGCGGTCCTCCAGGGTGACCGTGCCCGCCTCGCAGCGGATCACCGCGCCGCAGAAGCCGGTGCCGGGCTCCTCCACCACCAGGCCGGGCTCCGCCGGGACCTCGGGCGCGGGCCGCTGCTTCTTCCACGGAGGGGTCAGGTCGGCCTGGTGCACGCGAGGACGCGGGCCCGAAGGACCCTCGTGGGAAGGGCGGTGGTGGGAGACGGGTGGGCGCATTCGAATGACGATAGGAGAAGCCCCGGCGCGGTCACGGCGACACGCCGAAACGCGCGGCCAGGGCGTTCCGTTGGGCCCGGACGAACGCCGCGTCGACCACCGCACCGTGGCCGGGCACGTACAGCGCGTCCTCGCCGCCGAGGTCCAGCAGCCGGTCGAGGGCGGCGGGCCAGTGCGCGGGTACGGCCTCGGGGCCCGCCTGCGGCTCACCGGACTCCTCGACGAGGTCGCCGCAGAAGACGACCTCGGGCGAGCCGGGGCCCGCGGGGACGAGAACGGCGAGGTCGTGCGCGGTGTGGCCGGGGCCGACGTTGGCCAGCAGGACCTGCCGGCCGCCGCCCAGGTCGAGGGTCCACTCGCCGGAGACCAGGTGGCGGGGACGTACCAGTGTGTCCGCGGCCTCCGCGGCCGCGGCCTCGTCGAGACCGTTGCGGACCGCGTCCGCGCGCAGCTCGTCCGCCGGCACGGTGTCCGCGCCCACCGCCGCGTAGACCTCGGCGCCCGCGAAGGCCGCCGCCCCGAGGACATGGTCGAAATGCGGGTGCGTGAGCGCGAGATCGGTCACACGGTGACCTGCGAGTTCCTCGGCGCTCAACCGCAGCCGGGCACCCTCGAGGAGACTCGACCCCGCGTCGACCAGGAGGGCCCGCCCGTCCCCGACGACCAGCCCGGCCGTGCAGTCCCAGCCGGGCAGCCGGCACCGGCCGACGCCCGTGACGATCCGCTCCCACCCCAGCTCTTCCCAAGTCACCGTCATACGGCGACGCTAGCCCTGGCAGCCGCTCCGGGCGACCGACCTTGCCCCGGGTGTACCCCACAGCCGTACACTGGGCCGGGGAACGCTGGCACTCGGATGTGAAGAGTGCCAGGCGAGACGCCCGGGGGACCGGGGACGACTTTTCTGGAGGTGAGCGCGGATGCTGAGTGAACGCAGGCTCCAAGTGCTGCGCGCCATCGTCCAGGACTACGTCGGCACCGAGGAACCGGTGGGTTCCAAGGCGCTCACCGAGCGGCACAATCTCGGCGTCTCTCCGGCGACGGTCCGCAACGACATGGCCGCCCTGGAGGACGAGGGGTTCATCGCCCAGCCGCACACCAGTGCCGGGCGCATCCCCACCGACAAGGGCTACCGGCTGTTCGTCGACAAGCTGGCCGGAGTCAAGCCGATGACGGCGCCCGAGCGGCGGGCCATCCAGAACTTCCTGGACGGTGCCGTCGACCTCGACGACGTGGTGGCCCGGACCGTACGGCTGCTCGCGCAGCTCACCCGGCAGGTCGCCGTCGTGCAGTACCCGTCGCTGACCCGCTCCACCGTGCGGCACGTCGAACTGCTGTCGCTGGCGCCGGCCCGGCTGATGCTGGTGCTGATCACGGACACCGGGCGGGTGGAGCAGCGGATGGTGGACTGCCCGGCGCCCTTCGGCGAGGCCGCGCTGGCGGATCTGCGGGCGCGGCTGAACAGCCGGGTCGCGGGCCGCCGCTTCAGCGATGTGCCACGCCTGGTCGAAGACCTGGCCGACGCCTTCGAGAACGAGGACCGCGGCACGGTCACGACGGTGCTCTCCACCCTGCTGGAGACGCTCGTCGAAGAGAACGAGGAGCGGCTGATGATCGGCGGAACCGCCAATCTCACCCGCTTCGGACATGACTTCCCCCTCGTCATCCGACCCGTCCTGGAAGCCTTGGAGGAGCAGGTCGTGCTCCTCAAGCTCCTCGGCGAGGCCGGTGATTCGGGCATGACCGTACGCATCGGTCACGAGAACGCCTACGAGGGACTCAACTCCACTTCGGTGGTGTCGGTCGGCTACGGTTCGGGCGGCGAGGCAGTCGCCAAGCTCGGCGTGGTCGGACCGACCCGCATGGATTACCCGGGAACGATGGGAGCGGTACGCGCAGTGGCACGGTACGTCGGACAGATCCTGGCGGAGTCGTAAGTGGCCACGGACTACTACGCCGTTCTCGGCGTGCGCCGCGACGCGTCGCAGGAAGAGATCAAGAAGGCCTTCCGGCGGCTCGCACGCGAGCTGCACCCGGACGTCAACCCCGATCCGAAGACCCAGGAGCGGTTCAAGGAGATCAACGCCGCCTACGAGGTGCTGTCGGACCCGCAGAAGAAGCAGGTCTACGACCTCGGCGGCGACCCCCTGTCCCAGGCGGGCGGCGGCGCGGGCGGCTTCGGAGCCGGTGGCTTCGGCAACTTCTCCGACATCATGGACGCCTTCTTCGGCACGGCGTCGCAGCGCGGGCCGCGCTCGCGCACCCGCCGCGGCCAGGACGCGATGATCCGGCTGGAGATCGACCTCGACGAGGCCGCCTTCGGCACGACCAAGGACATCCAGGTCGACACGGCGATCGTCTGCACCACCTGTAGCGGCGAGGGCGCCGCGCCGGGGACCACCGCGCAGACCTGTGACATGTGCCGCGGCCGCGGCGAGGTGTCGCAGGTGACGCGGTCCTTCCTCGGCCAGGTCATGACCTCGCGGCCCTGCCCGCAGTGCCAGGGCTTCGGTACCGTCGTGCCGACCCCGTGCCCGGAGTGCGCGGGCGACGGACGGGTGCGTTCGCGTCGCACGCTGACCGTGAAGATCCCGGCCGGTGTCGACAACGGCACCCGCATCCAGCTCGCCGGTGAGGGCGAGGTCGGGCCGGGCGGCGGTCCCGCCGGTGACCTGTACGTCGAGATCCACGAGCTGCCGCACGCGCAGTTCCAGCGGCGCGGCGACGATCTGCACTGCACGGTGACCCTGCCCATGACCGCGGCCGCCCTGGGCACGAAGGTGCCGCTGGAGACGCTCGACGGTCTGGAGGAGGTCGACATCCGGCCCGGCACACAGTCCGGGCAGTCGATCCCGCTGCACGGACGCGGTGTCACGCATCTGCGGGGCGGTGGGCGCGGTGACCTGATCGTGCATGTCGAGGTGCAGACGCCCAACAAGCTGGACCCCGAGCAGGAGCGGTTGCTGCGGGAGCTGGCGAAGCTGCGGGGGGAGGAGCGGCCCCTCGGGCAGTTCCAGCCCGGGCAGCAGGGGCTGTTCTCCCGGCTGAAGGACGCGTTCAACGGTCGGTGACGGTGACGGTGGCGGTGGCGGGGCGGTGGGGCTTTTTCGCCCCCGCCGCCCCCTTGCCGT
>NZ_MPOH02000011.1:47828-151411 GCF_001896135.2 Streptomyces phaeoluteigriseus | reverse complement strand
CCCGCTCCGGATGGAGCGGCCTCGCCCCGGACCCCCGCTCCGGATGGAGCGGCCTCGCCCCGGACCCCCGCTCCGGATGGAGCGGCCTCGCCCCCGATCGGCGGACGGGCTGGGTTCGGACTTGTCCGGGCGACGTGACAACATGCCGTCATGTCCTCCGCACTGACCGATCTCTTCCCTCTCCCGATCGTGCAGGCCCCCATGGCGGGCGGCGTCTCCCTCCCGCAGCTCGCCGCCGCCGTGTCCGAGGCCGGCGGGCTGGGGTTCCTGGCCGCCGGGTACAAGACCGCCGACGGCCTGTACCAGGAGATGAAACAGCTGCGGAGTCTCACCTCCCGGCCCTTCGGCGTGAACCTGTTCATGCCGCAGCCGGAGTACGCGGAGACCGGCGCCGTCGAGGTCTACGCCCATCAGCTGGCCGGTGAGGCCGCCTGGTACGAGACCGAGCTGGGCGACCCGGACAGCGGCCGCGACGACGGCTACGAGGCCAAACTGGCGGTGCTGCTGGACAACCCGGTGCCGGTGGTCTCGTTCCACTTCGGTGTGCCCGGCCGGGACGTGCTGGACGCGCTGCGCCGGGCCGGCACGTTCACGCTGGTCACCGCGACCACCGCGGAGGAGGCCGTCGCCGTCGAGCGGGCGGGCGCGGACGCGGTGATCGTGCAGGGCGTGGAGGCCGGCGGCCACCAGGGCACTCACCGGGACGTCCCCGAGGCCGACGGCTCCGGCATCGGCCTGCTCTCACTGGTCGCCCAGATCCGGGAGGCCGTGAGCCTTCCGCTGGTCGCCGCGGGCGGTCTGATGCGGGGCAGCCAGATCGCGGCCGTCCTCGCCGCCGGGGCGAGCGCCGCCCAGCTCGGTACGGCCTTCCTGCCCACCCCCGAGTCCGGCGCGGCCGGCGTCCACAAGGAGGCGCTGACCAACCCGCTCTTCGCACGTACGGAACTGACCCGCGCCTTCTCCGGACGCCCCGCCCGCGGCCTGGTCAACCGCTTCCTGCGCGAGCACGGCCCGTACGCGCCCGCCGCCTACCCGGAGGTCCACCACCTCACCTCGCCGCTGCGCAAGGCCGCCGCGAAGGCGGGCGACGCGCAGGGCATGGCGCTGTGGGCGGGCCAGGGACACCGGCTGGCCCGCGCCCTGCCCGCCGGGCAGCTCGTGGAGGTGCTGGCGGGCGAACTCGACGCGGCGAGGACAGCGTTGTCGGGCGGTGGCGCGGCCGGTGCCGGTGGTGCGCGATGACCGCGCCCGTGTTCGTCGTCGAGGAACTGCCGGGCGGTCTTGCCGAGTTCGTGCTGGACGGGCCCGAGGGACGGCACGCCGTCTCCGTGAAGCGGCTGCGGGCCGGTGAGGAGGTCGTCCTCACCGACGGCACCGGCCGCTGGGCCCAGGGCGAGGTCGTCGCCGCCGAGGGCAAGGACCGGTTGGTCGTCCGTCTGGCGCGGGTGGCGGAGGAGCCCGCCGGGTCGCCGCGGGTCACCGTCGTGCAGGCGCTGCCCAAGGGCGACCGGGGCGAACTGGCCGTCGAGACGATGACCGAGACCGGCGTCGACGCGATCGTGCCGTGGGCCGCCTCCCGCTGCATCACGCAGTGGAAGGGCGACCGCGGGCTGAAGGCGCTCGCCAAGTGGCGGGCCACCGCCCGCGAGGCCGGCAAGCAGTCCCGCCGGGTCCGCTTCCCCGAGGTCGCCGACGCGGCGACCACCAAGCAGGTGGCGGCACTTCTGGCCCGGGCCGACTTCGCGGCCGTACTCCACGAGGACCGCGACTACGGCAGTGAGCCCCTCGCCACCGCCCAACTCCCCGCGGACGGCGAGATCGTGCTGGTCGTCGGACCCGAAGGGGGTGTCTCCCCAGAGGAGTTGGCACTCTTCGAGGAGGCCGGCGCCAAGGCCTACCGGCTGGGGCGGAGCGTGCTGCGGACCTCGACCGCCGGCACGGCCGCCGCCGCCCTGGTCCTGGGCCGGACCGGCCGCTGGTCCTGACCGGCCTGGGGCCTGTCGTTCGGATCACGCCGCAGACGCGGGGCCCGGCACGCTACATCTGCCGCGTTGTCGTCACTCGCCGACGCTCCGCGTCGACTCCCTCCTCCGCCTCGCGGCTGCACGGACCAGGCCCCGCTCACCGTGCTGCACATCACCGTCGATTCGCTGCGGCCCGATCCGCACGACAGGCCCTGGTCGTGGCGGCTGCCGCGCGGCTGACGGCGTCGAACAGGATCCAGCCGTCCAGCTCGGCCTCGCGCTCGTCCTGCGGGAGCAGTCCGCGGCGGACGGCCTCGTCGAGGAGGGCGCGCACGGTGCCGGGCCGGTGCAGGTTGAGGTGGTGGGTGCGGTCGCCGACGCCGCCGCTGTGCGTGTACGCGCCGCCGCCGACGTAACGGCCCTCGCCCTCCCGGAACACGACCCTGGTGCGCACGCCGTCCCGGACCAGGGTGAGGACGTCCCGGCAGCCCTGGCCGTCCCGGTGCCGGTGGCGGACCGTCCACAGGTAGGTGGTCGCGTCGTCGACGGTCAGTCTCCTCAGGCGTCGGTGGTCGCGCACCGGGCCACCGTAGACCGGGCCGGCGCTGCGGCGCATGGCGTTAAGTGCTCTACCGCGCCCCCGCGGACGGTGGCAGGCTGCCTTCCATGGGGGCATGGAGAAGACGGATGCGGGGCCGGGCGCGCGGGACACGCGCGGCGGCCGTGGCGGTGCTCGCGGTCCTGGCCGTGGGCGGGGCGGTGGCGTGCGAACCGGGCGGGATCGGCTCGGCGGCCGTCGCGTACACCACCGACGAGGCGGCGACGGCCGAGATCGAGCGGCGGGACGTCGACGTGCGGTGGCTGACCTGCACCGCCGACTACGGCGACTCCGCCGACGACGGCGCCTCCGCGGGCCGCGAGACGGTCGCCTCCGTCGACTGCGAGGGGGAGACCGGCAACGGGCGGGACATCACCGTCACCGGCCACGTCACGCGTGCCGTCGACGGCTCCTGCGTGCGCGGCGACCTCCGTGCGACGTCGGCGACAAGCAACTGTTCCGGGTGGGCGGGCTCGGCGACTGCGAGTCCGCCACCCCTTCGCCGCTCGCCCCGCCCCGCTCCGCACAGCCCGCCGAACCGGGGCGGCCCACGGTCACCGTGACCGTCACCGAGACGGTCCGGTGCGACGGCGACACGCGCTGCGGGCCCGCCGACACCAAGTGACCTGCGCGAGCAAGTGATCCGAACCCCTGTCGGTCTCCCCGACCCCCTGCTTAGAGTGATCGGGTGACACAGCCCGTGACGCCTGCCGCGTACTTCCGATACCCGCACCTGCACGGCGAGTTGGTGGCCTTCACCGCCGAGGACGACGTGTGGCTCGCACCCCTCGACGGCGGGCGCGCCTGGCGCGTCAGCGCCGACAACACGCCGGTCACCCTGCCCCGCATCTCGCCCGACGGCACCACCGTCGCCTGGACCTCCACCCGCGACGGCGCCCCCGAGGTGCACGTCGCCCCGGTCGACGGCGGACCCGCCACCCGGCTCACGTACTGGGGCAGCCCCCAGACCAGGGTGCGCGGTTGGACCCCCGACGGCCGGGTGCTCGTGCTGAGCACCCACGACCAGGCCAGCCTGCGCCGCAGTTGGGCCCGCGCGGTCCCGCTCGACGGCGGACCGGCCACCACCCTGCCGTACGGCCCCGTCGGCGGTGTCGCCTTCGGGCCGCACACCGTGCTGGTGTCCGCGTCGATGGGGCGCGAGGCCGCCGCCTGGAAGCGCTACCGGGGCGGCACGGCGGGCAAGCTGTGGATCGACCTGGAGGGTGACGGCGAGTTCACCCGGCTGCACGAGGACCTCGACGGCAACATCGAGTACCCGGTGTGGGCGGGTGACCGGATCGCCTTCCTCTCCGACCACGAGGGCACCGGCGCGCTCTACTCCTCCCTCGCCGACGGCTCCGACCTGCGGCGGCACACCCCCCATGGGGGCACCTCCCGCTCGAGCGAAGCCGAGAGCGGCGGAGGTTTCTACGCCCGCCACGCGGCCGGGGACGGGAACCGGGTCGTGTACTGCTCCGCCGGCGAACTGTGGATCCTGGACGACCTCGACGGCGCCGAGCCGCGCCGCATCGACGTCCGGCTCGGGGGGCAGCGCACCGACCGGCGGCCGTACCCGGTGCCCGCCGCCCGCTGGCTGGGCGCCGCCACCCCCGACCACACCGCCCGCGGCAGCGCCGTCGAGGTGCGCGGCGCCGTCCACTGGGTCATCCACCGCCACGGCCCGCCCCGCGCGCTGGCCGCCGAACCCGGCGTCCGCGCCCGGCTGCCGCGCACCTTCCGCACGGAGGGCGAGGAGTGGGTGGTCTGGGTGACCGACGCCGAGGGCGACGACGCCCTGGAGTTCGCCCCCGCCACCGGCCTCGCACCGGGCACGACCCCGCGCCGGCTGGCCGCCGGACGCCTCGGCCGGGTGCTGGAACTGGCCATGGCCCCCGACGGCAGCCGGGCCGCCGTCGCCGCGCACGACGGACGGCTGCTGCTCGTCGAGCGGGAGACCGGCGAGGTACGCGAGGTCGACCGCAGCGAGGACGGCGAGGTCCGCGACCTGGCCTTCTCACCCGACTCGGCCTGGCTGGCCTGGTCGCACCCCGGCCCGCGCCCGCTCAGCCACCTCAAACTCGCCAACACCGCCGACCTGTCGGTCACCGAGGCGACCCCGCTGCGCTTCCACGACTACGCGCCCGCGTTCACCCTCGACGGCAAGCACCTCGCGTTCCTGTCGACGCGCGCCTTCGACCCGGTCTACGACGAGCACGCCTTCGACCTCTCCTTCATCGAAGGGGCCCGCCCGCACCTCATCCCGCTCGCCGCGACCACACCCTCGCCGTTCGGGCCGCAGCGGCACGGCCGCCCCTTCGAGGCCCCCGACAAGGACGAGACACCCGACAGCGAGGGCACCCCGGCCACCCGGATCGATCTGGAGGGCCTCGCCGACCGGATAGTGCCGTTCCCCGTCGAGGCCGGCCGCTACTCCGGGCTGCGTGCCGCCAAGGACGGCGTGCTGTGGCTGCGCCACCCCGTGCGCGGTGTCCTCGGCACCTCCCGCGCCACCCCCGACGACGCCGATCCGGACACCGAGCTGGAGCGCTACGACCTCGTCCAGCAGCGCCTCGAACACCTCGCCCCCGACGCCGACGCCTTCGAGGTCAGCGGTGACGGCAAGCGCCTGCTGCTGCGCGCCGACGGCAAGCTGAAGGTGGTCCCCAGCGACCGGCGCGCCTCCGGTGACGAGGACAGCGACGGCAACCTCACCGTCGACCTCGGCCGGGTCCGCCAGATCGTCGACCCGGCGCCGAGTGGCGCCAGATGTACGACGAGACCGGCCGCCTCGTGCGGGACAACTTCTGGCTGCCGGACCTCGGCGGAATCGACTGGGACGCCGTCCTGGACCGCTACCGGCCGCTCCTGGACCGGGTCGCCACCCGCGACGACCTCGTCGACGTCCTGTGGGAGGTGCACGGCGAACTCCGCACCTCGCACGCCTACGTCATCCCCCGCGGCTACGGCGGCGGCGGCCGCCAGGGTCTGCTCGGCGCCGACATCTCCCGTCACGAGGACGGCAGTTGGCGTATCGACCGGGTGCTGCCGTCGGAGACCTCCGACCCCGACGCCCGCTCCCCGCTCGCCGCACCCGGCGTCGCGGTGCGCGCGGGCGACGCAATCCTCGCCGTCGCCGGCCACCCCGTGGACCCGGTCGCCGGCCCCGGACCGCTCCTCGTCGGTACGGCGGGCAAGGCGATCGAGCTGACCGTCTCGCCGTCCGGCGGGGGCGAACCCCGGCACGCGGTCGTCGTCCCCGTCGACGACGAGGAGCCGCTGCGCTACCACGCCTGGGTCGCCGGCCGGCGGGCGTACGTGCACGAGACGTCCGGCGGCCGGCTCGGCTATCTCCACGTGCCCGACATGCAGGCCCCCGGCTGGGCGCAGATCCACCGCGACCTGCGGGTGGAGGTGGCCCGCGAGGGGCTCGTCGTGGACGTCCGGGAGAACCGGGGCGGCCACACCTCCCAGCTCGTCGTGGAGAAGCTGGCGCGGCGGATCGTCGGCTGGGACGTGCCGCGCGGGATGCGGCCGTTCAGCTACCCGGAGGACGCGCCGCGCGGGCCCGTCGTCGCGGTCGCCGACGAGTTCTCCGGGTCCGACGGGGACATCGTCAACGCGGCGGTCAAGGCGCTGGGCATCGGACCGGTGGTCGGCACGCGGACGTGGGGCGGCACCATCGGGATCGACAGCCGGTACCGGCTGGTCGACGGGACGCTGGTCACCCAGCCCAAGTACGCGATCTGGCTGGACGGTTACGGGTGGGGCGTGGAGAACCACGGCGTCGACCCGGACGTGGAGGTCGTGGTGCGCCCGCAGGACCATGTGGCGGGGCGGGACGTCCAGTTGGAGGAGGCGGTACGGCTGGCGCTGCTGGCGTTGGAGGAGAACCCGGCGAAGGTGGCTCCGCAGCTCCCCCGGGCGTAGGTCGCAGGCGTCGGGTGGCCGTCCTGGGGGCTGCCGCCCCCGGGCCCCGCCTGCGGCCTGGACGGCCTCGTCCACGAACGCCGGACGGACCGGATGACGCAGGTCCGCGCCGCATCGTGGCGGCCGTCGCTACGATGCCCCACAAGAGATCACCGGTGCGAGGAGGATCCGAATGCCAGGCGAGCCGCAGGACGACTGTCTGTTCTGCAAGATCGTGGCGGGGACGATCCCCGCGACGATCGTGCGCGAGACCGAGACGACCATCGCCTTCCGGGACATCAACCCGCAGGCGCCCACCCACGTCCTGGTGATCCCCAAGGCGCACCACGTGGACGCCGCCGCCCTCGCCGCCGAGGCGCCGCAGCTCGCCGCGGACGTCCTGCGCGAGACGCGGGCGGTCGCCGACGACGAGAAGCTGGAGAGCTACCGCACGATCTTCAACACCGGCAGCGGTGCCGGTCAGACCGTCTGGCACGCCCACGCGCACGTCCTCGGCGGCCGTGGCCTCCAGTGGCCCCCCGGCTGATCCGTGTCCGTACGTGAACTGGTGGTCCTCGGCACCGCCAGCCAGGTCCCGACCCGGCACCGCAACCACAACGGCTACCTCCTGCGCTGGGACGGCGAGGGCATCCTCTTCGATCCCGGAGAGGGCACGCAGCGCCAGATGCTGCGGGCCGGGGTCGCCGCGCACGACCTGAACCGGATCTGCGTCACGCACTTCCACGGCGACCACTGCCTCGGTGTCGCCGGGGTGATCCAGCGCGTCAACCTGGACCGGGTCCCGCATCCGGTCACCGCCCACTTCCCGCGGTCCGGGCAGCGCTTCTTCGACCGGCTCAGGTACGCCACCGCCTACCGCGAGACCGTCGGCGTCACCGAGGTCCCGGTCGACGGCGACGGCCCCCTCGCCGTCACCGCGTCGTACACGCTGGACGCCCGCCGGCTCTCGCACCCGGTGGAGTCCTACGGCTACCGCCTGACCGAGCCCGACGGCCGCCGCATGCTGCCCGACCGGCTCGCCGCGCGCGGTGTCCGGGGGCCGGACGTCGGCCGTATCCAGCGGGAGGGTTCGGTCGGCGGGGTGTCGCTGGAGGAGGTCAGCGAGGTGCGGCGCGGGCAGCGGTTCGCGTTCGTCATGGACACCCGCCTGTGCGACGGGGTGGGGGAGCTGGCGGAGGGCTGCGACATGCTGGTCATCGAGTCGACGTTCCTCGACGAGGACGAGCAGCTCGCCGTGGACCACGGCCATCTGACCGCCGGTCAGGCGGCACGGGTCGCTCGGGACGCCGGTGTCCGGCATCTCGTGCTCACGCACTTCAGCCAGCGCTACGGCGACCCCGACGAGTTCGAGCGCCAGGCGCGGGCCGCCGGGTTCGTGGGGGAGCTGACGGTGGCGCACGACCTCCTGCGGGTGCCGGTTCCGAAACGACGCTAAAACACCCGTACGATGCTTTGATGCCCCTCCCCAAAGCTGAACTGCACCTGCACATCGAAGGCACGCTGGAGCCGGAGCTGGCCTTCGAGCTGGCCGCCCGCAACGGTGTCGCGCTGCCGTACGCCGACACCGAGGCGCTCCGCGAGGCGTACCGGTTCGAGGACCTCCAGTCCTTCCTGAACCTGTACTACGAGCTGATGGCGGTCCTGCGCACCGAGCGGGACTTCGAGGACCTGGCCGACGCCTACCTCGCGCGCGCCGCCGCGCAGGGCGTGCGGCACGCGGAGATCTTCTTCGACCCGCAGGCCCATCTCGCCCGGGGCGTCGGGATGGGCACGGTCGTCGAGGGGCTGTGGCGGGCGCTCGGCGACAGCGAGGCCACGCACGGCGTCTCCACCCGGCTGATCATGTGCTTCCTGCGCGACGAGTCCGCCGAGTCGGCGCTGGAGACCCTCGACGCCGCGAAGCCGTACCTCGACCGGATCACCGGTGTCGGGCTGGACTCGGCGGAGGTCGGGCATCCGCCCGTCAAGTTCCGCGCGGTCTACGAGGCGGCCGCCGCGCTCGGCCTGCGGCGGGTCGCGCACGCCGGTGAGGAGGGGCCGCCGGAGTACATCACCGAGGCCCTCGACGTCCTCGGGGTCGAGCGCGTCGACCACGGGCTGCGCTGCATGGAGGACCCGGCGCTGGTGGAGCGGCTGGTGCGGGAGCGGATCCCGCTGACGCTGTGCCCGCTGTCCAACGTCCGGCTGCGGACCGTCGACGTCCTCGCCGACCACCCGCTGCCCGCGATGCTCGACACCGGGCTGGTCTGCACGGTCAACTCCGACGACCCGGCCTACTTCGGCGGCTACGCGGGCGACAACTTCGACGCCGTACGGTCGGAACTGGGCCTGGACGAGGAGCGGTTGCGCGAACTGGCCCGCAACTCCTTCACCGCCTCCTTCCTGGAGGACGACGAGAAGCTGCGGGCGCGGTACCTCGCCGAGGTCGAGGCCTACGTGTTCTGAGGCGGGTCTCGGAGGTGGCGTCGTCCGCGCTTCGAAGCACTCCCCGGTCCTAGCCGTCCTGGCCGTCCTGGTGGACCCGGTCCACCAGGATGTCGATGACGAGCGGGGTGCGCGGGCCGAAGCCGAGCAGGACGCCGTCCTCCATGTCGACGACGCGGCGGTTCAGGCCGGCCGGGGTCTGGGCGATGCCGGGGATCTGCAGGAGGCCTTCGAGGCCGCCGACCGACTCCAGGCCCTTGGTCATCATGAGGATGACGTCCGGTTGCGCCTGGGCGAGAGCCTCGGTGGTGATCGGGGTGAAGGGCCGGTCCAGGCCCGCCTGCGTGCCCGCGTCCACCGCGCCCGCCGCGGCCAGCAGCGAGTCGGCGCCGGAGCCCTTGCCGCCGATCAGGTAGACGGCCGCGCTGCCCCGCAGGTAGAGGAAGGCGACCTTCGGCCTGCTGCCCTCGGGCACCCCGGCGCGGGCCGCCGCCAACTCGTCGGTCATGCGCTTGTTCAGGGCCTGGCCGGCCTCCTGCACCCCGAGGGCCGCCGCGATGCGGGTGGTGCGGGTGGTGACGTCGGACAGCTTGGTCGCCGGGTCCAGGACGACGACCGGGACGCCCGCGTCACGGATCTGCCGCACGGCCTCCTTCGGCCCGGTGTCGGTGTCGGCGAGCACCACCGTGGGCCGCAGCGACAGGACGCTCTCCGCGCTCACGTCGTGCGCCTTGGTGACCTGGGGGAGCTTCCTCGCCTCCTCGAAGGTGGCCGTGATGTCCCGGCCCACCACGCGGTCGCCGAGCCCGAGCGTGAACACGATCTCGGCGACGCCCCCGTTGAGCGGCAGGATGCGCGACGCGTCCTCCACGGTGACCCTCCGCCCGTCGGAGGAGTCGACGGTGACCGGCAACACCGGTGTGGGCGGGGCGCCTTCGAGCGGCACGATCGAGTTCTCGGCGAGTCTTTCCGCCGCGGCGGCGGCCCGCGCGCTCGCGGCCCCGGGGGAGGTGTCCGACGAGGCTCCGGCTCCCGTCCCGCCGCCTGCGCAGGCCGCCGTGAGCACGGTGAGGGCCAGGCCGAGGGCGGCGAGGCGGCCTCCCGCCCGGCGGTATACCGAGGGGCCTCTTCCGGTTGCGCGCATCGCTTTCCCTTCCACTCGTCCGACCCACGGCGTCTGGCACACAGTTGAGGAATAGTTTAGGTTAGCCTTACCTTAGTGTCGCGTGGTGGGGGTTTCCATGGCATCGGCAAGTGGCCTGCGTGGTAACGGAGTTGGCTGTCTTCTCGTGGTCGTCTCGGCGTCCGCCCTGTCGCTCCCCGCCGCACCGGCGCCGCCGCGGGCGGATCGGCGACGGGCCCGGAGGGGCAGAGACTCACCGTGTCCCAGTCGTCCGGCCTCGCCGCCGCGGGCGAGACGGTCACCGTGACCGGCTCCGGCTACAACACCGAGAAGGGCGTCTACGTCGCCTTCTGCGTGGACAACGGCGCCGGGAAGACACCCACCCCCTGCGTCGGGGGCGTCGACATGTCCGGCGAGTCCGGCGCCTCCGTGTGGGTCTCCTCCAACCCGCCCTCCTACGGGGAGGGCCTGGCGAAGCCCTACGGCGGGAGCGGACACAAGGGCACCTTCAGTGTCCGGCTCAAGGTCCGCGCCAAGGACGCCAACACCGACTGCACCGCAGCCGAAGTCACCTGCGCGGTCATCACGCGCAACGACCACACCCGGGGCGGTGACCAGAGCCAGACGGTCCGCATCCCGGTGACCTTCGGCACCGCGGGGGACGCGGGGACCGGCACCGGGGGCGCGTCGGCGGCGCCGAGCGCGAGCACCCCCGCCGCGGCGGGCACCACCGAGGCGTCCGGCACGGGCTCGGGCGGCTCGGGCGGTTCCGACGGTTCCATGGCGAGCACCGGCTCCGGCCTCGCGCTGCCCCTCGGCCTCAGCGCCGCCGGGCTGGTCGCCGCCGGGACCGGGACCTGGTTCTGGGCGCGCCGCCGCCGCACGGGCACCACGCCGGCGAACTGACGCGACCTCATAGGACACGCGACCTCATAGGAAACGCGACCTCATTGGACACGCGACCTCGTATGACGCAGGGAGAACCGAACATGGCGAAGAGACCCGGCGTCGTCGCCCTGGTGGCCGGCGCGCTGATCGCGCTGTGCGCCCCGGGCGCGGCGGGCGCACAGGAGGGACCCGGAGGGGACCCGCCACCGCGCGAGGTGTCCGGCGGATACGCGAACTGGGGCACGGCCGGGGCGGAGTTGTCCGACCGGGGCGTCTCGCTCGACGTGATGCTGCCCGCCGTACGGACCTCCGCGGACCGTGCCTCGTTCCCGGCGCTCGGTGGCGCTGCCGACCCCCGGACCGGTGGGGCCGACCTGGAGCTGGGCGGCGCGGCCCGCCTCGAGGGTCCGGCCGCTCAGCCCCTCGTCCTGGCCGGGCTGCGGCTGCGGCTGGCGGGCGACGGAGGCGCGCTGTACGCCCGTACGGTCGTGGACGGCCGGGCGGGCGAACTCGCCCTGGCGGACGTCACGCGGGACGCCGCACCCGCCGTACGGGCGACCGGTGTGACCTGGACGGGGCTGCGGGCGTCCCTCACCGCCGAGGGGGCGGCCCTGCTGTCCTCCTGGAGCGGTGCGCGGTTCGCGGCGGGTGACGGGCTCGGTGTGCTCGACGTGACGGTGGGCACACCGGCGCCGGAACCGGAGGCCGCCGAGACCCCGCCGGCCGCCTCCCCGGGCGCGAGGGCTCCGGAACCCGCGGCGGACCCGGAACCGGCCGCCTCCGTCGCGCACCCCACCCTCGCCCCGGGCGCCGAACAGACGGTGACGGGCGAGGGGTTCGAGCCCGGCGCGGTCGTGCTGGTCGCGATCGACGGCGACACCCGGTACCAGACGGTGGCCGGCGCGGACGGCCGCGTGGAGCGGACCTTCCCGGTGTACGCCACCGCCTTCGCGGGTGAGCACACGGTCGAACTCGCCGCGGTGACCGGCCGGCGGGCGGTGCTGAGCGTGCCGTTCGATGTCGGCGTGCCCAACTGACGGCATGCCAGGCCGTTTGCATACGCATACAGGAGCGGGCTGTACGGTCCGCTCCCCGGCATGCCAGAAAGCCATGTCTGCGCAGGTCGGTCGACGTTTCTCGGGATCCGTTGACAAACAAGCGAAGATCGTACTTAGGTTTGCCTTACTTAATTGCGCATTGATCGCGCTCGTCGATCCGAGAGGTCTTCCGTCATGAGACTCACCCCCCGCACCGCCGCCCGCGCCGGTGTCGCCGTCGTCGCCACCACCGCCCTCACCCTCGGCCTGGCCGGTTCCGCCTCCGCCGCCACCTCGACCCGTTCCGTCGTCGACGGCGCCACCACCTACAACCTGTCGGTGACCGCCCCCGACACCGCCGCCGCGTCCGGCCAGGTCATCACGGTCACGGCGCCGGCTACAACACCGGCCAGGGCATCTACGTCGGCCTCTGCGCGGTCGAGGGCAACCAGGGCGACAGCAAGCCCACCCCCTGCCTCGGCGGCCAGGACGAGAGCGGCTCCACCGGCGCCTCGCACTGGGTGAACAACCTCTTCGGCGGCATGTTCGCCAACAGCTCCAAGTTCGGCACCGGCGGCACCTTCAGCGTGCGGATCCACGTCGAGGCCACCCTCGACGACGGCCGGGTCTGCGGTCAGGACGTCGACTGTGCCGTGGTGACGCGCGCGGACCACTTCGACAGCGGCGACCGCAAGTACGACGTCCACGTCCCGATCGCCTTCCAGTAGGCACCCCGGCCGGCCCCTCACCGGGCCCGGCCTTCGGCGTCCCCCGGGTGCGGGGCGCACCCACGAGTGAGGAACCCATGAGAGACCACGCGACGGGCCGGCCGGCCCGGCACGCCCCCGGCACAGGCGCCCCGCGGCCCTCCTCGGCGCCGCCGCCCTGGTCGCCGCCGCGGCGACGGCCGTCACCACCGGCACCGCCGCCCGCGCCTCCGACACACCGAGGACGGCACTCGGCACGGACGGCCAGCGGCTGACCGTCTCCGCCTCCGCCGTCTCGCCGCCGACGGCGAGACCGTGCGGGTCACCGGCTCCGGCTACGACGCCACCAAGGCGATCTACGTGGCCCTGTGCAAGGACAACGGCGACGGCCGCGTTCCCACCCCCTGCATCGGCGGCGCCGACCAGAGCGGTACCGGCAGCTCCTCGCAGTGGATCGTCCCCGAGGGCGACGTCTACGCCGGCGACCTCGCCGTGACGTGGGGAGCGGGCGGCACCTTCGACGTCGGCATCGCCGTCAGGGCCAAGGACGGCAGCGTCGACTGCACCAAGGTCACCTGCTCCGTCGTCACCCGCGTCGACCACCGCAACGCGGGCGACCGCTCCCAGGACGTCCGCATCCCGGTCACCTTCGAGGGCCAGGACCCCGGCGAGGGCAACGGCGGCGGTGACGGCGTCGACGTGCCGCCCGGCACCCTCGGCTACGTCAGGCAGACCGACTTCACCACCGCCGGAAAGGTCCGCGACCTGCTGCTGCACCCCGAGTCGGGGAAGCTCTACGCCGGCTCGGACGACGTCGTGGACACCGGGGACGTCAACGAACGCGGCCTGTGGGTCCTGAACGCCGCCGACGGCAAGGTCCTCACCCACCTCGCGAGGTTCCCCGGCGCGGGCGGCACGGTGACCGAACGCGTCGTCAGCCGGATCGCCGGGCCCCTCGCCGGGGACGGCGTCCTCTTCCACTACCCCCTGCGCGGCCTCGGCACCGCGAAGGACGGCGACGCGGCGGCCGCCACCGTGTGGCTCAACGGCACCTCCTTCACCGCGGTCGGCGCCGGCACCGAGGCCGGCACCGCACTGGTCGCCCAGGGCGCCACGCTCTCCGAAGTGGACGCCGCCACCGGAGCCGTCCAGCGCGCCGTCGCCCTCGAAGGCGGCTCCCAGCTCGGCGTCGACCCGGCCCACAAGGCCGCCTGGTCCACCGGTTCCACCGGCGGACAGCTGCGCCGCGTGGACACGTCCGACGCCACCGCTCTCACCGTCACCGCGACGGCGGCCCTCCCCGCCGGAGGCATCGGCTTCGTCGAGGCCGACCCGGCCACGGGCAACGTCTGGGTGGGCAGCGGCAACTCCGTCCTGGTCTTCGACCCGGCCGCGAAGCAACTGACCACGATCAGCGGCCCGGACGAGGCCGTGGACGCGACCTTCGACGCCACCACCGGGCGCGCCTTCGTCGTTTGGCAGGACAACGGCGACACCGGCGACGGTGGCGATCAGACGAGCTCCCTCGCCGTGTACGACACGGCGACCTTCGCCCCGGTCACCGCGCCGGTCACGCTGGAGGGCAACCACTCGCAGCTCGGTGACGCCTCCGTGGCCGTCACCCGGGGCGGCACCTCCGTGTACGTCTCCAGTCCCACCGAGGGCAAGATCACCAAGCTCGACCTGCGGATGTCCCCCAAGGTCACCCAGGACCCCACCGACCGCACGGTCGCTCCCGGCGACGAGGTCGCGCTGGTCGCCGCCGCCGAGGGGACCCCGCGGCCCACCGTGAGCTGGAGCGTCAGCCCCGACGGCGGCCAGACCTGGACGAAGATCGCGGACGCCACGAAGAACACGTACGCCTTCACCGCCCGCGCCACCCAGGACGGCTACCGCTACCGCGCCGAGTTCACCAACGCGGCGGGCACCACACGCACCACGCCGGTCACCCTGACGGTCGAGGCCTCCGGCGGCGGCCCGACCCCGACCACCCCGCCCACTCCTGCGGCCCCCTCCGGCACGAAGACCGTCACGGGCACGGACGGCCAGAAACTCACGGTCACCCCCGTCAACGACCTCGCCACCGAGAACCAGACCCTGAAGGTCACCGGCTCCGGCTACGACGAGAGGAAGGGCGTGTACGTCGCCCTCTGCGTCGACAACGGCCCCGGTGAACTGCCCACTCCCTGCGTCGGCGGAGTCGACATGACCGGCGGCTCGCACAGCTCGGCGTGGATCTCCTCCAACCCGCCCGACTACGGCCAGGACCTGGCGACCCCCTACGGCACCGGCGGCACCTTCGCGGTGGAACTGACCGTCGACGCCAAGGACGCGTACACGGACTGCTTCAAGGCGACCTGCGTCCTGGCCACCCGCGCCGACCACACCCTCTCCGGCGACCGCTCCCAGGACGTGAAGGTCCCGGTCAGCTTCACCGGCCAGGACCCGGTCGACACGGACGAGAACCCGGCGGACCCGGGAGGCGCGGCGGGCGGCCCGACGGGCGGCACGTCCGGCGGCCCGACCGGAGACACCGGCACCACGGGCGGCACCGGCACCACCACGACCGGAGGCACCGGCACGACCACCACCGCGACCACCGGCGGCAGCCTCGCCTCCACCGGAGCCACGATCGGCACCGCGGCCGGAGCGGCCCTGCTGCTCACGGCGACGGGCTGGTACCTCCGCAGACGCGCACGGGCAGCAGCCGACAGCTAGAGCCCGGCCCCCGGCGCGCTTCCCGCGCGCCGGGGCCCGGCCGTGTCGTACGCCCCTCGGCGCGACGCGCGCGCCGGAACCTCCACCGGGATCTCCACGACCGCCTGTTCCGCCGCGCCCACCCGCGGCACCGCCCCGCTGGGCGTGCCGGTGGTCGCGGCGAGGAGGGCCGCCGGGGTCCCGCCGCGCCGCCGGACCGCGCCCGCCGGCAGCGGACGTCCGCCCGTGTGCAGCGCGACGACGGTCATCGGCACCGCCACGACCAGCAGCCCGGCGCCCAGCACCAGCCCCATCACCGGAAATCCGGCCTGCGCCGACAGGACGCTCCCGGTGAGCGGCCCGGCAGCCGTCCCCAGCGAGGACGCCGAGCCGACGAGGACCGCCCAGCGCCCGCGCGGGTCGAGCGAGGCGGCCAGCCCGATCAGGTACGACAGCACGATCGGGTAGAAGACGTTCCAGGCGATCTCCCCGGCCGCGAAACTCGCCGGTCCGGTCGCCGAAGCGCTCGCCACGACACACCCGGCGATCAGCACGGTCCCGCCGCCGATGGGCAGCGCCCGGCCCAGCCTTGCCCCCAGCGCCCCCGCCCCCAGCACGCCGAGCAGCCCGGCGCCGAGCGCCACGGCGAAGACGACGCCGACGGCGGCCTCGCTCAGATGCGCCTGCGTCAGCCCGATGCGCCCGCTGACCCCCCACAGGGAGTTCTGCACCAGCGACCAGAACGGCATGGCGGCGACCAGCAACAGCCCGGACCGCAGTTGCGGCAGTCGCGCGGACCCGTCCTCGCACCGGGCCGGAGCAACAGGCGCCCGCCCCGGAAGCCGCCCGGTCAGCGGCCATACGGCGACGGCGGTGAGGGCGATCGCGGCCAGGGGCTGCCCGTGTCCCGGCCCGAGGTGCGGCACCGTCAGATAGACGGCGCCCGCGAGCGCGGACACCCCGAGGAGACCGAGCGTGGAGGCGCGGTGCGGGTCGGGCTCGGCGGCGATCCGGGTGGCGGCGACGGTGGTGGCCGTACCGGACCCGAACCCGCCGAGCATCGCACCGGCGACGACCGTCGGCACGCTCGCGGCGAGGGCGGCCCCGCCGTACCCGACGACGGCGAGCACGAGGCCGATCCTGGCCAGGGTGCGGGCCCCGGTCCGCTCGACACGCGAGGCCAGCGCGAACCCGGCCGAGGCCGAACTCAGCAGCAGCGCACTGCCGACGGCACCGGCCTGCGTGGCCGACAGGGGAAGTCCCGAGTCCAGCCGTCCCACGACGGTCGGCAGCAGATAGGGGGCGAGATACCCGGCCGTGAAAAGGGCGACGAGGGGCCAGGGAGTGGTGCGGGGCGCGAACACGGGCGTTCCAGGGCAGGCGAAAGGAGCGGCTCAGCGAGAGAGGGGGAGGAGCGACGACCGTCGACGGACAGGAACGCGCGGCCAATTTGTATCAAGCACGCAGTTCCCAGCAGAAGCGGGAGAAGAGTGATCTGAGTCACTGGGAGTTTGGAGGCTGTTCCGCCGGGTAAGGGAATGGTTTTTTGCCCGCAGTCCGTACCGAGGGCTCCGTTGACGCGCGGGATCCACGTATCTAGCCTGCATCTCCATACATGGACAACCTTCATACAGGGAGATGGCCGGGTGGACCTCACCGTCAAGGACGTACGGCTGACGCCGATCCTGATCGCCGACCCGCCCCTCCTCAACACACAGGGTGTGCACCAGCCGTACACCCCGCGCCTGATCGTGGAGATCGTGACGGCGGACGGCGTCACGGGCGTCGGCGAGACCTACGGCGACACGAAATACCTGGACCTGGCCCGCCCCTACGCCAAGAAGCTGATCGGCCGACAGGTCAGCGACGTGAACGCACTGTTCACCCTCGGGGACGAGGTGGACGTGGACCGGTCACGGATCTCCGACCAGGTGGACGTGGGCGGCCTGCGGGGCGTCCAGACGGCCGACAAGCTGCGCCTGTCCGTGATCTCCGCCTTCGAGGTCGCCTGCCTGGACGCCCTGGGCAAGACCCTCGGCCTGCCGGTGCACGCGCTGCTCGGCGGCAAGGTGCGCGACGCCGTCGAGTACAGCGCGTACCTCTTCTACAAATGGGCGGACCACCCCGGGGCGGTGCCCCACGAGAAGGACGACTGGGGCGCGGCGATCGACCCGGCCGGCATCGTGGAGCAGGCCCGGACGTTCAAGGAGCGGTACGGATTCACCTCGTTCAAGCTCAAGGGCGGTGTCTTCCCGCCGGACGAGGAGATCGCGGCCGTACGCGCCCTCGCCGAGGCGTTCCCCGGCCACCCCCTGCGCCTGGACCCCAACGGCGCCTGGAGCGTGGAGACCTCACTGCGCGTGGCCCGCGAACTCCAGGACGTCCTCGAATACCTGGAGGACCCGGCGCTGGGCACCCCGGCCATGGCCGAAGTGGCGGCGGGAACGGACGTGCCGCTCGCGACGAACATGTGCGTGACGACGTTCGCGGAGATCAGGGAGGCCTTCGCCCGCGACGCCGTCCAGGTCGTCCTCTCCGACCACCACTACTGGGGCGGACTGCGCAACACCCAGCACCTGGCCGCGATCTGCCGCACCTTCGGCGTCGGGGTGTCGATGCACTCCAACACCCACCTGGGCATCAGCCTCGCCGCCATGACCCACGTGGCGGCCACCGTCCCCGACCTCCACCACGCCTGCGACTCCCACTACCCCTGGCAGTCCGAGGACGTCCTGACCGACCGCCTCACCTTCACCGACGGCAAGGTCACCGTCTCCGACACCCCGGGCCTGGGCGTCGACCTGGACCGGAACCGCCTCCAGCGCCTCCACCGCCGCTGGCTGGAGGACAAGGGCACCTACCGCGACCGGGACGACGAGGCGGCGATGCGAGCGGCGACCCCCACCTGGACGACGCCGTCGGTACCCCGCTGGTGACGGCCACGCACACCCCGCGACCCACCCTCGCGCGCACCCCCCCGCCGACACCCCGTCCCACCCCCCGACGCCGCCCCGCTGTCAGTCCCGTGGTGCACACTGGCCGAATCGGCACCACGTCAGGGAGCACACCGTGACCGCGTCCACCGGAGAGGGACACCACCGACACCCACGCCAGGCCCAGGTGGACCCCCTGGCCGCCCGGCGCACCCCCACCGACCCGCCCTGGGACGTCTACCTCACCGGCACGGTCTTCCTCGACATCATCTTCACCGGCCTGGACTCCGCCCCTGTCCGCGGCACCGAGTCCTGGGCCCGGGGCATGGGCTCCAGCCCCGGCGGTGTGGCCAACATGGCAGCCGCCCTGGCCCGCCTGGGCCTGCGGACCTCCCTGGCCGCGGCCTTCGGGGACGACCACTACGGCGAGTACTGCTGGGACACCCTGGAGCAGGGCGAGGGCATCGACCTGACCGCGTCCCGCACGGTCCCCGGCTGGCACTCCCCGGTCACGGTCTCGATGGCGTACGAGGGCGAGCGCACGATGGTCTCCCACGGCCACGAACCGCCCCCGGAGGAGCCCGCTCCGGCCTCCCCGCCGCACGCCAGAGCGGCCGTGGCGTCCCTGGTCCCCGGCAAGCGCGCACCCTGGATCGCGCAGGCGGCGAGCCGCGGCACCCGCGTCTTCGCGGACGTCGGATGGGACGACACGGGCGCCTGGGACCTGGCGGGCCTGGCCGACCTGGAGCACTGCGAGGCGTTCCTGCCGAACGCGCAGGAGGCCATGCGCTACACGGGCGCCACCTGCCCGCGCGCCGCGGCCCGCGCGCTGACCGAGCACGTACCGCTCGCCGTCGTCACCCTCGGTGCCGAGGGCGCGTACGCGGTGGACGGCCGCACGGGCGAGACCGCGGAGGTCCCCGCGATCGCCGTCGAGGCGCTCGACCCCACGGGCGCGGGGGACGTCTTCGTGGCCGGGTTCGTCACGGGCACGCTGGCGGACTGGCCGCTCGCGGACCGCCTGGCGTTCGCCGGCCTGACCGCCGCGCTGTCGGTGCAGGAGTTCGGCGGCTCGCTGTCCGCACCGGGCTGGGCCGAGGTCGCCGCGTGGTGGCGCCGCGTGCAGTCGGTGGAGGGCCAGAACCCGGAGGCACTGCGTCGGTACGCGTTCCTGGAGGACCTGCTCCCCACCCAGGAGGCCACCCCGTGGCCCCGCCGCAGAGCGGTCCCCACGATCGGTTTCGGCCGCTCGGCCTGAGGCCGCCTGCCGAGGGCCACCCGCCGTTCTGCCACCCACTACTCGCCGCCCGCCACCCGCCACCCGCCTCAGCGACCCCAGCTCACCTCCGCCCGGCCCGCCCACCCGCCACCCGCCCTCACGGCCAGTCCACCCGCCACCCGCCTCGGCAGTCACCCGCGGCCCGCCGAAGGCAGTCACCGCCCCCTCCGCCGGAGCACCCCTGTTCGAAAAGCCTTACAGCGTTGTCAGCCCCCTGGCGTACCCTGGAAATCGCCAGGCTGCCCTCGTGGCAGGCGAGACGCATCCGGGAGGACGTAGAGGCCTTCGGGCCGGCCTATGACTCAGACACCGACAGCTCACACGCCCGCGCAGGGCGAGGCGAGCGCACAGTTCACCGTTCCCGCCCAGCACCCGATGGTGACCGTGCTGGGGTCCGGGGATTCCCTTCTGCGCGTGATCGAGACGGCCTTCCCGGCGGCCGACATCCATGTCCGGGGCAACGAGATCAGGGTGGTGGGCGAACCGCGAGAAGTCGCCATGATCCAGCGCCTGTTCGACGAGATGATGCTGGTGCTCCGCACCGGGCAGCCGATGACGGAGGACGCAGTGGAACGCTCGATCGCCATGTTGCGGGTGAGTGAGAACGGGACGAGTGACGGCCAGGAGACCCCGGCCGAGGTACTGACGCAGAACATCCTGTCGTCCCGCGGCCGCACCATCCGCCCCAAGACCCTGAACCAGAAGCGGTACGTCGACGCGATCGACAAGCACACGATCGTCTTCGGCATCGGCCCGGCCGGTACCGGCAAGACCTATCTGGCGATGGCCAAGGCGGTCCAGGCGCTGCAGTCGAAGCAGGTCAACCGCATCATCCTGACCCGCCCGGCGGTCGAGGCGGGCGAACGCCTGGGCTTCCTCCCCGGCACCCTCTACGAGAAGATCGACCCCTACCTGCGCCCCCTGTACGACGCGCTGCACGACATGCTCGACCCGGACTCGATCCCGCGCCTGATGGCGGCGGGCACGATCGAGGTGGCCCCCCTCGCGTACATGCGAGGTAGAACGCTCAATGACGCCTTCATCATTCTGGACGAGGCTCAGAACACGAGTCCGGAGCAGATGAAGATGTTCCTCACCCGGCTCGGCTTCGACTCGAAGATCGTGATCACGGGTGACGTGACGCAGGTCGACCTGCCGAGCGGGACCAAGTCCGGACTGCGCCAGGTGCAGGACATCCTGGAAGGCCTGGACGACGTCCACTTCTCCCGGCTGTCGTCCCAGGATGTCGTACGGCACAAGCTGGTGGGCCGTATCGTCGACGCGTACGAGAAGTACGACGACACGCACGGCACGGAGAACGGCACGCACAAGGGCGGCCGGGGGAAGTCCGGGCACAAGGGGAAGTAGACCGAGCACCACCATGTCGATCGACGTCAACAACGAGTCCGGAACCGAGGTCGACGAGCAGGCGATCCTCGACATCGCCCGCTACGCCCTCGCGCGGATGCGCATCCACCCGCTCTCCGAACTCTCGGTGATCGTCGTGGACGCCGAGGCCATGGAGCAGTTGCACATCCAGTGGATGGACCTGCCGGGGCCGACCGACGTCATGTCCTTCCCGATGGACGAGCTGCGTCCGCCGTCGAAGGACGACGACGAGCCCCCGCAGGGACTCCTCGGCGACATCGTGCTGTGCCCCGAGGTCGCTAAGAAGCAGGGTGACGAAGCGCCGACGCGGCACTCCATGGACGAGGAGCTCCAGTTGCTCACCGTCCACGGAGTGCTGCACCTGCTGGGGTACGACCACGAGGAGCCCGACGAGAAGGCCGAGATGTTCGGTCTCCAGGCGGCCATCGTGGACGGCTGGCGTGCGGAGAAGGGCATGACCGGCCCGTCCCCGGCCCCGACCGTGTCATGAGCCTTCCCCTTGTCTCCGGTGCGATCGCCCTGGTCGTCGTCGCATGGCTCGCCGCCTGCGCGGAGGCGGGCCTCGCGCGCGTCTCCAGCTTCCGCGCGGAGGAGTCCGTCCGCTCCGGGCGGCGCGGCAGCGCGAAACTCGCCCAGGTCGCGGCCGACCCGACCCGCTATCTCAACGTGGCGCTGCTGGTCCGCGTGGTCTGCGAGATGGCGGCGGCCGCGCTGGTCACCTACGCCTGCCTGAAGACGATCGACGGCACGACGCCCGCCCTGCTGGCCGCGATCGGCGTGATGGTCCTCGTGTCGTACGTCGCGGTGGGTGTCTCCCCGCGCACCATCGGCCGCCAGCACCCGCTGAACACGGCGACGGCGGCGGCGTACGTACTGCTGCCGCTGGCGCGCATCATGGGCCCGATCCCGTCGCTGCTGATCCTGATCGGCAACGCGCTCACGCCCGGCAAGGGCTTCCGGCGCGGCCCGTTCGCCTCCGAGGCGGAGCTGCGCGCGCTGGTCGACCTGGCGGAGAAGGAGTCGCTGATCGAGGACGACGAGCGCCGGATGGTGCACTCGGTCTTCGAGCTGGGCGACACGCTCGTGCGCGAGGTGATGGTCCCGAGGACCGACCTGGTCGTCATCGAGCGGTACAAGACGATCCGTCAGGCCCTCACCCTCGCCCTGCGCTCCGGCTTCTCGCGGATACCCGTCACCGGGGAGAGCGAGGACGACATCGTCGGGATCGTGTACCTCAAGGACCTGGTCCGCCGGACGCACATCAGCCGGGAGGCGGAGAGCGACCTGGTGTCGACGGCGATGCGACCCGCCGCGTTCGTCCCCGACACCAAGAACGCCGGCGACCTGCTCCGCGAGATGCAGCAGGAGCGCAACCACGTGGCCGTCGTCATCGACGAGTACGGCGGCACCGCGGGCATCGTCACCATCGAGGACATCCTCGAGGAGATCGTCGGCGAGATCACCGACGAGTACGACCGTGAACTCCCGCCCGTCGAGGAGCTGGGCGAGGACCGCTACCGGGTCACCGCCCGCCTCGACATCACCGACCTCGGCGAGCTGTACGGCCTGGAGGAGTACGACGACGAGGACGTGGAGACCGTCGGCGGACTGCTCGCGAAGGCGCTGGGCCGGGTGCCGATCGCCGGGGCCTCCTCGGCCGTCGAGCTGCCCGACGGCCGCACCCTGCGGCTGACCGCGGAGGCCGCCGCCGGCCGCCGGAACAAGATCGTGACGGTGCTGGTGGAGCCGGTGGCGCCCTCGGAGGACGAGGAGGCGGAGTGACCCCCGAGGAGCTGCGCGGTCTCTGTCTGTCCTTCGAGGCGGTGGTGGAGGACTTCCCGTTCCGCCCGGAGATCTCGGTTTTCAAGGTCTGCGGCAAGCTGTTCGCCCTGACGAGCCTGGACGCGCGGCCGTTGACGGTGAACCTCAAGTGCGACCCGGAGGACGCGATCCGGCTGCGCGGGGAGCACCCCGGCCTGATCGCTCCCGGGTATCACATGAACAAGCGGCACTGGAACACGGTGACCGTCGACGGCGGCCTCCCCGACCGGCTGGTCCGGGAGCTGGTCGAGGACTCCTACGACCTGGTCGTGGCCGGTCTGCCAAGGGCGGAACGGCTCCGCCTCGACCGGCCCTGAGACCCGCCCCGGGGACCGGCCCCGGGACCTGCCCTGCCGTGAGGCCGGGCCCTGAGACCCGCCCTGAGATCGGGCCCTGAGGTCGGGCCCTGAGACCAGCCCCAGGACCCGCCGTGAGGACCCGCCGTGAGGTCGGGCCGTGAGGTCGGGCCGTGAGGCCGGGCCCTGAGGTCGGGCCCTGAGGTCGGGCACCGGGACTGACCCCGAGACGGCCCTGGGTCCAACCCTGGGACAGCCCGTGGACCAACCCCGGGACCGGCCTGGACCGGCCCTTGGACCTGCCCCGCAACCAGGCCCGGTCCCCGGGACCAGCCCCGCGACCAGGCCCGGAGACCCTTACCCTGAGCGGCTGCCGGGGCGGGCTCTTCGTATGCTCGGGTCATGACCGACATCAACGCGCTTGACCCCGAGGACCGCAAGATCGTCACCCTGGCCCGTTCGGCGCGGGCCCGCAACGGGGTGCCCGAGGGGGCGGCCGTGCGGGACGAGACGGGACGTACGTATGTCGCCGGGACGGTGGATCTGCCTTCGCTGAAACTGAGCGCGGTGCAGACGGCGGTGGCGATGGCGGTGGCGTCGGGGGCGGAGTCGTTGGAGGCGGCCGCGGTGGTGACGTCCGCGGAGGCCGCCGCTGGGGCGGATCTGGCCGCTGTCGCCGACCTCGGTGGGCCGGGGACGCCGGTGCTGGTGGCCGGCCCCGACGGTGTCGTCCGGGCGACCGTCTCCGCCGGCTGAGCCGCCCGACCGTCAGGTCGGCCGGAATTCAACCTTGTCGTTCTCGCCCGGCCACGCGTCAATGGAAGCGTAAAATCCGACGGACCGTCAGATTCATGCCCCATCGGCACCGGTGACCGCACCCACCCGTCCCGCTTCGGCCGTCCGTCTCCCCACATCCGGAAGGAGCCGGAAACTCCATGAGAGGCAAGCGAATCGGATCAGGTGCGGCACTGCTGGCGGGGACCCTCGCGGTCACCGGGCTGGCGCTCGCACCCACCGCCGCCGCCGTCACCCCGACGACGGCGACCGTCACCGCGAACTGCGGTCTGTTCGGCGGGGGTGCGGCCACCCTCACGGCCACCCAGAGCGGTACCTCCGCCACCCTCAAGCTCTCGTCCACCGCGATCACCGCGCCGATCGCGATCAACGCGAACAGCATCACCTCCACCCTCACGATGGCGAACTCGACCGGTGCCGCGAGGGTCTTCAGCGGCACGTGAACCCCGCCATGGCCGTCGGGGCCCGATCGTGGTCGGACCTCTCGCCGGGACCGTGGCCCGCGGTGACAGACTGGACTTCTACCGGGGCTCCCTGAAGATGGTCGTCTTCGGGATCACCGTCACCTGTACGGCGACCGGGCCGCAGTCGCCGGGACCGTTCGTGTTCGACTGACCGCACCGGTGAACGGAGCCATGGAGCCGTCAGTTTCCCTGCGGGAGCGGGAAGCTGACGGTTCGTCAGTTCCGCGTGCCGTGTCCATTGACTTCTCGCGCGATCCCCCTCTCAATGCCCCCTGTCGGCGCAGACGAGCCGCTGCGCCCGCATCCCTCAGGAGGGGGCACCCATGGGTCCGACACCCCAGAGTTCCCGAAGATCCCGCAGACGGCACTGGACCGCGCTGCTCGGGGCGACCGTGCTGGCGGTCACCGCGGGCGGAGCGCTGACGGCGCCCGCCGCCGTCGCCGCGGCGGTGGACGTGGACTTCCCGACGCACTGCGTCCCACCGCCCATCGCGGGCATCCCGCCGATCGACGGCACCACCACCGGGAAGATCACCGTGGACGACGCCACCCCCCAGGTCGGCGACACCGTCACCGTGACCTACACGGTGGTCGAGCCCGCCGCGAGCAACCCCACCGACCTGGCCCTGCCGGCCGACATCATGACGCCCACGGGCAAGGTCACCCTGGGCGGGGCGCAGACCGGCAGCGTCACCGTCGCGGGGCCGAAGAAGAACGACCCGGTGCCCGGCAAGGGCCCCTTCCCGCCGTTCTCCATGACCGGCACCTTCACCGTCACCGCGCCCGGCGCGATCACCCTGTCGCCCGGCGACTACAACATCCACACCAGCTACATCCTGGAACTGGACACCCCCTGCACGGTGACCAGCCCGCCCGCCCCGGTGTCGGAGACGGTCACGGCCGGGGACAACCCGCCCGCCAACACCCGAGCCATCTCCCTGGGTTCGGCCTCCGGTGCGCCGGGTGCCGCGGTGACCGTCACGGGCAGCGACTTCACGCCGGGCGCGACCGTCACCCTCGCCGGACGCTCCGGAAGCGCCCAGACCGCGGACACGGCCACCGTGACCGCGGACGCGCAGGGCCGCTTCAGCGGCTCCCTCGCCGTCGCCGACCGCACCACGACCGGGGTGGTGGCGTACGAGGGCGGCGCGTGGAGCGCGGACAAGGGCGCCGGGCCCGTCGCCTATGTCGTCCTCGACGACACGCCCGTACCGGACGGGAGCCAGAAGCTGACGACGACCGTGAAGGCGGGCACCCTGTCGATGGCGCAGGCCGGCGACGCCGTCCAGCTCTCGGCGGTCGACTTCGGGACCGGCGGCGCCTCGACCGGCAGCCTGAGGACGGTGACGGTCAAGGACTTCCGCGGCGGCCCCGCGGGCTGGTCGCTGACCGGCAAGGTCACCGACTTCACCGGACCCGGCGCCAAGATCGGTGCCGGCAAGCTGAGCTGGACACCCGCGTGCGCGACCGTCGCGGGCAGCCCGAGCACCTGCCGGGCCGGTTCGGCGGGCGTGGTGGGCACGGCCGGGGCGACCCTGGCCTCCGCCCCCGACGCCACGCTCACCGGCGGAGAGTTCACCGCCGACGCCCAGCTCTCCCTCGACGTACCGGCGTTCACGCCTCCGGGCACGTACGCCGGCGTGCTGACCCTCACGCTCACCTGACCCACGTCCACCGGTGGCCGGGCGCGCCCTCCGCACGGGCCCGCACCCGCCCGACCACCCCGCCGTGCCCGACGTCTGCGGGGGTCCGCACCCATGCGCAAGCCGTACGCCCTTCTCCTGCCGCTTCTGCCGCTCCTGCTCCTCGCCGCCGCCCCGGCCCGCGCCGCCGACAACGGCAGCTGGTCCGTGCAGCCCGTCTCCTCGGCCGTCGCCGCGCGGCCGTACTTCCACGTCTCCGCCGACCGGGGCCAGACCATCGAGGACAGTGTCGTCGTCGTCAACAAGACGGACGAGCCCCTCACCTTCCGGCTGTACGCCGCCGACGCCTACAACACCGCGCGGGACGGCGGGTTCGCCGTACGGACGCCGGGGGAGCGGATGCGGGGCGTGGGGGCGTGGGCGGAGCCCGCGAAGGACCGGGTCACCGTGCCCGGCCGGAAGTCCGTCACCGTGCCGTTCACGATCCGGGTGCCGGCGGACGCCGAGCCCGGCGACCATCCGGGCGCGATCGTGGCGCTCGACGAGCGCGTGGAGCGGGCCGACGGCTCGGTCGCGCTCGGGGTGCGGCGGGCCGTCGGCGCCCGCGTCTACCTCCAGGTCGGCGGCCCGAGGCTGCCCGCGCTGGCCGTCGAGGACGTCCGCCTCGGTCACGACCGGCCGCTCGTCCCCGGTTTCGGCGACAGCACGGCGACGATCTCCTACACCCTGCACAACACGGGCAACGTCACCCTCGATCCGAAGGTGGAGCTACGGGCCCGCGGCCTCTTCGGCCGTACGCTGCTCGCCCGCGACCTGACCGCCGTGCCCTCCGAGCTGCTGCCCGGCCAGCGCGTCCGGCTCACCGAACCCTGGCGGGACGCGCCCCAGCTCGACTGGGGGCACGTGACGCTGACCGCGAGGGCCGAGGACACCCGGGAGTCGGCCGGCGCGTCGTTCCTCGCGCTGCCCTGGCTGGTGGTGGCGGTGGCGTTCCTCGCCGGTCTGGTGGGCGGGGTGCTGCTGGTCAGAGCGCGTCGGGGCCGCGCTCGCCGGTCCGGACCCGGACGACCGTCCCGACCGGCACGGACCACACCTTTCCGTCGCCGATCTTCCCCGTCCGCGCGGCCCTGACGATCGCGTCGATGACGGCCTCGGAGTCGGCGTCCTCGACGACGACCTCGATCCGGACCTTGGGCACGAGGTCGACCTGGTACTCGGCACCGCGGTACACCTCGGTGTGGCCGCGCTGCCGGCCGTAGCCGCTGGCCTCGGTGACGGTCAGACCGTGCACGCCCAGTTCCTGGAGGGCGGTCTTGACCTCGTCGAGGCGGTACGGCTTCACGATCGCGGTGATGAGCTTCATGCCTGGGGCTTGACCTTCTGAGCGGAGGGGACGGAGGACGCGCCGACCGGGGCGCCGTGGCCCAGGACGCCGTGATCGTATGCGGTCTCGGCGTGCACCGTAAGGTCCAGACCGGTGTGCTCGTGCTCCTCGTCCGCCCGGAAGCCGAGGACGCGGTCGAGCAGCCTGGCGATGCCGTACGTCATCAGGAAGGCGTACGCGCCGACGGCGAGGACGGCCACGAGCTGCTTGCCGAGCTGGGCGAGCCCGCCTCCGTACAGCAGGCCCTCGGGGCCGCCGGTCATCGACTCGACGGCGAAGACGCCGATGAGGAGGGTGCCGATCACCCCGCCGACCAGGTGGACGCCGACGACGTCGAGGGAGTCGTCGTAGTTCAGCCTGAACTTCCAGCCGACGGCGTAGGAGCAGACGACGCCGGCGGCGAGGCCGACGGCCAGGGCGCCGAGCAGGGAGACCGAGCCGCAGGACGGGGTGATCGCGACCAGGCCCGCGACCGCGCCGGAGGCGGCTCCCAGGGTGGTGGGGTGGCCGTCGCGCTTCTGCTCGACCAGGAGCCAGCCGAGCAGGCCGGTGCAGCCGGCGGTGAGGGTGTTGAGGAAGGCGGCGGCCGCGAGGCCGTTCGCGCCGAGGGCCGAGCCCGCGTTGAAGCCGAACCAGCCGAACCAGAGCAGGCCCGCGCCCAGCATGACCATGGGGAGGTTGTGCGGACGCATCGCGTCCTTCTTGAACCCGAGGCGCGGGCCGAGGACCAGGCACAGTGCCAAACCCGATGCGCCCGACGTGATCTCCACGGGAAGTCCGCCGGCGAAGTCGAGCGCGCCGAGGCTGCCGAGGATCCAGCCGTCCGGGCCCCACACCCAGTGCGCGACGGGAACGTATACGAGGAGCGCCCAGACGGGCACGAAGACCAGCCATGCCCCGAACTTCGCCCGGTCCGCGATCGCGCCGCTGATCAGGGCCGCCGTGATGATCGCGAAGGTGAGCTGGAAGGTGGCGAACAGCAGGGTCGGCACGGTGCCCTGCACGCTGTCCGGGCCGAGACCGGCCATCCCGGCGTGCTCCAGGGTGCCGATGAGCCCGCCGCCGGCGTCCGGGCCGAAGGCGAGGGAGTATCCGGCGGCCAGCCACACCACGGTGACCAGCGCGATCGACACGAAGCTCATCATCAGCATGTTGAGGACGCTCTTCGTGCGGACCATGCCGCCGTAGAACAGGGCGAGGCCCGGCGTCATCAGCAGGACGAGGGCGGTGGCGGCGAGCAGCCAGGCGGTGTCGCCGGTGTCGATCTGTGCGGCGGCGAGGGTCACGGTCGTCTCCAACGGTGTGGGGGCTCGTCAGAGATTCACGGGCATGCGTTTCCGGTCGCGTACGGGTGTGTTTCCATGACGTTTCATTGCGTACGGGTTTCTGGAAACTCACGTCCGGGGGTGCTCTCGGGCGGTTGTACGGCAGGGCTTCGTGGATCAGGGAGAATGGGCGGCATGAGCGTTCGTACCCAGTCATCCGAACAGCCGGCCGAGGCCGCCCACCGGGCCGGCTTCGCCTGCTTCGTCGGCCGCCCCAACGCGGGCAAGTCCACCCTCACGAACGCTCTGGTCGGGACGAAGGTGGCCATCACCTCCAATCGTCCGCAGACCACCCGGCACACGGTCCGGGGCATCGTGCACCGGCCGGACGCGCAGCTGATCCTGGTGGACACCCCGGGGCTCCACAAGCCGCGCACCCTGCTGGGCGAGCGGCTGAACGACGTCGTACGCACCACCTGGGCCGAGGTCGACGTCATCGGCTTCTGCCTGCCGGCCAACGAGAAGCTGGGCCCCGGCGACCGGTTCATCGCCAAGGAACTGGCCGGGATCAAGCGGACGCCGAAGGTCGCGGTCGTGACGAAGACCGACCTCGTGGACTCCAAGACGCTCGCCGAGCAGCTCATCGCGATCGACCAGCTCGGCAAGGAGCTGGGCATCGAGTGGGCCGAGATCGTGCCCGTCTCCGCCGTCGGAGACCAGCAGGTCCAGCTGCTCGCCGAGCTGCTGATCCCGATGCTGCCGGAGAGCCCGCCGCTGTACCCCGAGGGCGACCTGACGGACGAGCCCGAGCAGGTGATGGTCGCCGAGCTGATCCGCGAGGCGGCGCTGGAGGGCGTCCGCGACGAGCTGCCGCACTCCATCGCGGTCGTCGTGGAGGAGATGCTCCCGCGCGAGGACCGCCCCGCCGACAAGCCGCTCCTCGACATCCACGCGAACATCTACATCGAGCGCCCCAGCCAGAAGGGCATCATCATCGGCCCGAAGGGCAAGCGCCTCAAGGACGTCGGCATCAAGTCCCGCAAGCAGATCGAGGCGCTCCTCGGCACGGCGGTCTTCCTGGACCTGCACGTGAAGGTCGCGAAGGACTGGCAGCGGGACCCGAAGCAGTTGCGGAAGCTGGGCTTCTAGGGGTTGGTGGAGGGGGGTTGCGCGGCCTTGGGGTGTGGTGCGCGGTGGGTGGCGCGTCCGGCACGGCTGCCGCGCGGCGGTAGCCGCAGGCTGATGCGGCCCGAGCGCCTTCGGGGAGCCCCCGGCACGAGCGCAGGCCCGGGGGCTGGGGGCTGAGCCCCCAGGGTGGGGACGGGAGAGGGCGGCGGGGGCGAAACCACGCGGTCGGCCGGCCTACGCCCCTCCCTCACCTCTGGGCCCGCAGGACCTCCCGTAGCCAGGCGTAGGACGCCTTCGGGGTGCGCCTGAGGGTGCCGGGGGCTGAGAAGTCCACGTGGACCAGGCCGAAGCGGCGTTCGTAGCCCTCCGCCCACTCGAAGTTGTCCAGCAGCGACCACACGAAGTAGCCGCGCACGTCCACGCCCGCCTCCACCGCCCGGTGGAGGGCACGCAGATGGCCGTCGAGGTAGGCGATGCGGTCCTGGTCGTCGATGCCGGGGTAGCTGCACCCGTTCTCGGTGATGACGACCGGCGGGAGGCGGTCGCCGTAGCGCTCCTGGAAACCGGTGAGCAGTTCCGTCAGGCCCTCCGGCACCACCGGCCAGCCGAAGTCGGTGACCGGGACGTTCTCGATCTGCCGGACGGTGAAGGGGAGTTCGGCCGGGATGCGCACCCCGCCGAACTCGATCTCGGTGCCTCGCGGGGCGCCGACGCGGGTGGGGGCGTAGTAGTTGACGCCGTAGAAGTCGAGGGGTTCCGCGATGACCTCGAGGTCGGACGCCACGTCGCCGGGCATCGACTCGCCGATCCCCTCGGGGTACTCGCCGAGCAGGAGCGGGTCCGCGAAGAGCCGGTTCAGCAGGAGGTCGTAGAAGGCGGCGGCCTCCTCGTCGGCGGGTTCCGGCGAGGCGGGCCAGGTGGGGCCGTGGGAGTTGGCGATGCCGACGTCCCGGGCGCCCGCCGCCCGCAGGGCCTGCACGGCGAGGCCGTGGGCGAGGAGCTGGTGATGGGCGACCGGGAGCGCGTCGAACATCAGCCGCCGGCCGGGGGCGTGGGTGCCGAGAGCGTGGCCCAGCAGGGTGTGTTCGGCGGGCTCGTTGAGGGTGATCCACTTGCGCACGCGGTCGCCGAGGCGGTCCACGACGACGGAGACGTACTCGGCGAAGCGGTGTGCGGTGTCCCGCTCCAGCCAGTCCAGCCGGGCCGGCAGGTCCCAGTGGAAGAGGGTCGGGACCGGGCGCACGCCGACCGCCAGCAGTTCGTCCACCAGACGGTCGTAGAAGTCGAGGCCGCCGGGGGAGTTCACCCGGGGCCAGGAGACCGAGAAGCGGTAGGCGTCCACGCCCAGGCCGGACAGCAGCGCCACGTCCTCGGTGTGGCGGTGGTAGTGGTCGCAGGCCACCGCGGCCGTGGAGCCGTCCTTGATCCGCCCCGGCTCGGCCGTGAAGGCGTCCCAGACGGACGGCTCGCGCGCGTCCGCCGCACCCTCGATCTGGTGGGCGGAGGTCGAGACGCCCCACAGGAAGCCGGCCGGGAACCGGGGTATCGGGTTGGCCGCCCCGCGCGGATCAGTCGCCATGGGCGCGATCATCCGTACCGCCGGTAAGGGAAGTCAACGCCCCGGCGTGGACTGCCCGTTACGCCCCCTCCTTCAGCACGCGCGAGATCAGCTCGCGCTGTTCCGGGGTGAGCCGGGGATCGGCCGCGTACACCGTCCTGCCGCCCACCGTGATCTCGTAGCTGAACCCGTCCGGGACCCCGGCGGGGCGGGACCGGTGGCCGTCCGCCACCGCCTGCTCGGCCAGGGCTTCCCAGGCGCGGGCATCGGGCCGCCCCGAGGTGTCCACCTCGGCGCCGCGCTCGATGCCCGCGAACCCGCCCGTGCGTCTCACATGAATCCGCATGGGACCGTGTCTAGTACGGATCTACAGGATCCGCACCCCCACCCGCTCCCACGCCTTCTCCACGGCCTGGAACTCCTCGCCGCCGTCGCCGAAGCGCTCCCGCGCGGCCTTCACGGTGAGCTTCGCGAAGTCGGTGAAGAACGCCCTCTCCGTCAGCTCGCCGCCGGTCAGCACGTCGTACCAGATCTGGCCCGCCTTCTCCCAGGCGAAGCCGCCGAGGGCGGTGGCGGCCAGGTAGAACGCGTGGTTGGGGATCCCCGAGTTGATGTGGACGCCGCCGTTGTCGCGGCCGGTGCGGACGTAGTCGTCCATGGTGGCGGGCTGGGGGTCCTTGCCGAGCACGTCGTCGTCGTAGGCCGTGCTGGGGGCCTTCATGGAACGCAGGGCCCGGCCGGTCACGTTCGGGGCGAGCAGTTCGGCGCCGATCAGCCAGTCGGCCTCGGCGGCGGTCTGGCTCAGCGTGTACTGCTTGATGAGCGCGCCGAAGACGTCGGACATCGACTCGTTCAGGGCGCCCGGCTGGCCGTAGTAGGTGAGGTTGGCCGTGTACTGGGTGACGCCGTGGGTCAGCTCGTGGCCGATCACGTCGATGGAGCTGGTGAAGTCGACGAAGATCTCGCCGTCGCCGTCGCCGAACACCATCTGCTCGCCGTTCCAGAAGGCGTTGTTGTAGTCCTCGTCGTAGTGGACGGTGGCGTCCAGCGGCAGGCCGTCGCCGTCGATCGAGTGGCGGCCGTACACCTTGAGGAAGTGCTCGAAGGTGGCGCCGAGGCCCGCGTAGGCGCGGTTCACCGTGGCGTCCTGGCCCGCATCCTCGCCCTCGCCGCGGACCTTGGTGCCGGGCAGGACCGTGCCGTGCCCGGCGTCGAACACGGTGCGCAGCGGCTGGTCCGACGGTGCCTTCGCCGCCGGGGCGGCCGCGAGGCGGAACTCGCTGGTCACGCGGCGCCGGGAGCGCAGCTCGCTGTCGCGCACCAGGGTGCGCCGCGCGGGTCCGGAGAGCGCGGGGTCGTCGCTGCGCGCCACGCGGTCGAGGACATGGGGCGGAACGACGGTGCAGAAGACGGGCTCGAGGCCCCCGTGGGTCGTCATGCCCGGCACCATCGCACCGCGTGACCATCCTGTCACCACCGGCAACCATGATTGGTGAAATACGCCGATAAACAGCCCTGCGTCGTACCGGTGAGTGGTATACGGCACTTTTCACCCGGTTCGTCCGCCCGGTCCCGCATACTGGAACAGGCCCACGCGCCCCGTGGGGCTCGGCTAAAGTGCGGAGCACTATGCGTTTCGGGCTGCTTCTCCTTAGCTGCCGCGGCGAGGGCCTGTAGTCGAGGCCGACTCCCTCCCCGCGGAGCTTGGCAATGCGTCGGCCGTCCTTTCGGACATCCTGAGGAGCCACCGCATCATGGCGAACCGCCAGCAGCCCAGTTCCATGCCGATCCACAAGTACGGGCAGTACGAGCAGGTCGACATCCCCGACCGCACCTGGCCGGACCGGCGCATCACCGTCGCCCCCCGCTGGCTCTCCACCGACCTGCGTGACGGCAACCAGGCCCTGATCGACCCGATGTCGCCCGAGCGCAAGCGCCGGATGTTCGACCAACTGGTCAAGATGGGCTACAAGGAGATCGAGGTCGGCTTCCCGGCCTCCGGTCAGACCGACTTCGACTTCGTGCGCTCGATCATCGAGGAAGAGGGCGCGATCCCGGACGACGTCACGATCTCCGTGCTGACCCAGGCCCGCGAGGACCTGATCGAGCGGACCGTGGAGTCCCTGAAGGGCGCCAGGCGCGCCACCGTCCACCTGTACAACGCGACCGCGCCGGTCTTCCGCCGGGTCGTGTTCCGCGGTTCCAGGGACGACATCAAGCAGATCGCCGTGGACGGCACCCGCCTGGTCATGGAGTACGCGGAGAAACTGCTGGGCCCGGAGACCGAGTTCGGCTACCAGTACTCGCCGGAGATCTTCACCGACACCGAGCTGGACTTCGCGCTGGAGGTCTGCGAGGCGGTGATGGACGTCTACCAGCCCGGCCCCGGCCGCGAGATCATCCTGAACCTGCCGGCCACCGTCGAGCGCTCCACGCCCTCCACCCACGCCGACCGCTTCGAGTGGATGAGCCGCAACGTCTCGCGCCGCGAGCACGTCTGCATCTCGGTCCACCCGCACAACGACCGCGGTACGGCCGTCGCCGCCGCCGAGCTGGCGCTGATGGCCGGCGCCGACCGCGTCGAGGGCTGCCTGTTCGGCCAGGGCGAGCGCACCGGCAACGTCGACCTGGTCACCCTGGGCATGAACCTGTTCTCGCAGGGCGTCGACCCGCAGATCGACTTCTCCGACATCGACGAGATCCGTCGCACGTGGGAGTACTGCAACCAGATGGAGGTCCACCCGCGCCACCCGTACGTGGGCGACCTGGTCTACACGTCCTTCTCCGGCTCCCACCAGGACGCCATCAAGAAGGGCTTCGACGCGATGGAGGCCGACGCGGCCGCCAAGGGCGTCACCGTGGACGACATCGAGTGGGCGGTCCCGTACCTGCCGATCGACCCGAAGGACGTCGGCCGCTCCTACGAGGCGGTCATCCGGGTCAACTCGCAGTCCGGCAAGGGCGGTATCGCGTACGTCCTGAAGAACGACCACAAGCTGGACCTGCCGCGCCGGATGCAGATCGAGTTCTCGCGGATCATCCAGGCGAAGACGGACGCCGAGGGCGGCGAGGTCACCGGCGGCGACATCTGGGCGACCTTCCAGGACGAGTACCTGCCCAACCCCGAGAACCCGTGGGGCCGCATCCAGGTCCGCAACGGCCAGTCGACCACCGACACCGACGGCGTGGACACCCTCACCGTGGACGCGGTCGTCGACGGCGAGGAGACCGTCCTGTCCGGCTCGGGCAACGGTCCGATCTCGGCCTTCTTCAACGCCCTGGAATCCATCGGCATCGACGTACGCCTGCTGGACTACCAGGAGCACACGATGAGCGAGGGAGCCTCCGCGCAGGCCGCCTCGTACATCGAGTGCGCGATCGGCGACAAGGTCCTGTGGGGCATCGGCATCGACGCCAACACGACGCGGGCCTCGCTGAAGGCGGTCGTGTCCGCCGTCAACCGCGCTACGCGCTGATCATCCGCATCGGGAGTTCGCGGGCCCCGGCCGCCGGAGAACGGCGGCCGGGGCTCCGTCGTATATCGGCCATCCGTCCGTGAAGGTCACGGAAAGGTCTCGTCCGGGGTGCTGACTCCGCCTCAATGATGTGGCTAACATCACGAAAGCGCGTGGCGATGTTGCCGCGGCGTTACGGAGGTGCGACGTGCTGCCAGAACGGGGACAAGACGGCCGTGCCGCCACCGGGTTCGCCCGCGTGCTGGGCCACCGCACCGCCTGGACGCCCGTCGGGGACGGCGAGTTCTTCTGCCCCGGCTGCGGCGGCGACCGCAACTACCAGCGGCTCACCGGCCGACGCCGCTTCACCCTGCTGGGCGTACCCGTGCTGCCGCGCGGCGAGACCGGCCCGGTCGTGGAGTGCGCCTCCTGTCGACGCCACTTCGGCACCGACGCCCTGGACCACCCCACCACCACCCGCTTCTCCGCGATGCTCCGCGACGCCGTCCACACCGTCGCCCTCGCCGTCCTCTCGGCGAACGGCACCTGCGCCCGTACGTCCCTGGAGACGGCGGCGGTCGCGGTGCGCGCGGCCGGCTTCCCGGACTGCACCCGCGAGCAGCTCGCCGCCCTCGTCGAGGCCCTCGCCGCCGACACCGGCCGGGTGCACGGCGAGCCCTGCACCCCCGGTCTGGCGATAGAGCTGCACGAGGCCCTCGACCCGCTGGCCCCGCACCTCGCCTCCGTCGGCCGCGAGTCGATCCTGCTCCAGGGCGCCCGCATCGCCCTCGCCGACGGCCCGTACACCCCCGCCGAGCGCGAGGTCCTCGCCACGGTCGGCGCGGCCCTCACCATCCGCGCGGACGACGTCACCCGGCTGCTGGCCGCGGCCCGCACCCCGTCCTGACCCGCCGGGAGCCACGCGGTCCCGCGGCCGACCGCCGCGGATCCGGGAAACCGGGCGCGCCCCGTCACCGTGGCGTACGGGTCCGGGCCGGTGGCACCGGGGACGATGGGGGCGACCGACGCCGGCCTCCGTGAGGGAAGCGATGTCCCACCCGCGCCGTACCCTGCTCGCCACCGCCGTGCTCCTCACCCCGTTCGTCGACGCCCTCCCGGCGGCCGCCGCGCCGCACTGCGCCTCCTCCGTGCCGTACGTGTCGGGGCGCGGCGGCTACGCCTCCTTCCGTATCCCCGCCGCCGTCACCACCGGGCGGGGCACCGTCCTCGCCTTCGCGGAGGGGCGACACGACGGGCCCGGCGACACCGGGGACATCGACATCGTCGTACGCCGCTCCACCGACGGCGGCTGCACCTGGGGCCCCCTCGCCGTGGTCGCCCACGGGGACGGGGACACCCGGGGCAACCCGTCGCCCGTCGTCGACCCGCGGACCGGCGCCGTCGTCCTGCTCAGCTGCGCCAACGGCGGCACCGCCACGGAGGCGCAGATCATGCGCGGGGAGGTGCCGCCCGAGCAGGGCCGGCGGGTGTACGTGCAGCACAGCCCGGACGACGGACGGCACTTCACCGCGCCCCGCGAGATCACGGCCTCGGTCAAGCCGCCGTCCTGGCGCTGGTATGCCACCGGGCCCGGCCACGCCGTCGCCCTCACCCGGGGCCCGCACGCCGGCCGCCTGGTCGTCCCCGCCAACCACTCCGCGGCCCCGCCGGCCGGTTCCTCCGACACCGGCCGGGAGTTCCGCCACTACGGCGGCCACGCCCTGCTCAGCGACGACGGGGGCCGCACCTGGCGGCTGGGCTTCGTCGAGGAGGGCCACGACGGCGCCACCAACGTCAACGAGACCACCGCCGCCCAACTCCCCGACGGGCGCCTGTACTTCAACGCCCGCGACCAGGGCGGCGGCGTCCCCGGCAACCGCCTCGACGCCCACTCCGGCGACGGCGGCCGCACCCTCGACCGCCCCTACGCCGCGCAGCCCACGCTGGCCGAGGTGCCCGTCGTCCAGGGCAGCGTCCTCCAACTCGACGGACCCGGTGCGCCGTTGCTGTTCTCGGCGCCGTCCCGGCCCACCGCACGGCAGTCGATGGCGCTGTGGCGCAGCAACGACGGCGGGGCCGGCTTCACCAGGTCGGTGACCCTGTCGGAGCAGCCGGCCGCGTACTCCGACCTCGTGCCGGTGGACGGGGAGACGGTCGGGGTGCTGTACGAGACGGGGGCCAAGGGCCCCTACGAGACCATCGAGTTCCGGCTGCTGCCGATGGCGGGACTGTAGGCGCCGCGCACCTCGCCTCCGGGCCGGGGGCCGGGCCGAACCGGTTGCCCGGACGGGCGGGGCCGGGTTCGAATGGGTCCGTGGAGACGCGGCGGGAGACTGGGTCCGTGGAGACGCGGCAGGAGACTGGATCAGTGGAGACGTGGCGGGAGACCTGGCCGGTGGAGCTGCCCGGCGTGCTGCGGCTGCCGTCCGGGCGGCTGGTGCGCGGCCGCGGACTGCGCCGCCCCCTCGATCCGGCGGCGCCGCACCCGACGTACGGGCTCTATCTGCTCGGCGGCGAGCCCCCGGCGGTGCCGTGGGAGGCGCGCTGGATCCGCTGGCCCGACTTCCGGCTGCCCGCGGACCGCGCCGACGCCCGTACGGCGCTCACCGAGGCGTGGCGGCGGGCGGTCGACGGCAGGCTGGAGGTCGCCTGCGGCGGCGGGCGCGGCCGTACGGGTACGGCGCTGGCGTGTCTGGCGGTGCTGGACGGCGTACCGGCCGCCGGGGCCGTGGAGTTCGTGCGCCGGAACTACGACCGGCACGCCGTGGAGACGCCTTGGCAGCGTCGCTATGTGCGGCGGTTCGAGGCGCTCACAGGGTGAGCGTCATGAGGAGGCGGTCGGCGCCCGGGCCGAAGTAGTCCGGGCGCGGGCCGCCGGGGTCAGCGGCGAAGCCCAGGGACCGGTACAGCGCGATCGCCGTGTCGTTGCCCGGTTCCACCGAGAGGGTGACGGAGCGCACGCCCTGGCCGTGGAGGTGTCCGAGGATCCTCGTCATCAACTGCCGTCCGAGCCCCTGCCGTTGCAGCGGCGGGGAGATGCCGAGGCTGAGGATCCAGCTCCGCGCCGCGTTCGGCGGCGTCGAGAGCACGTATCCGCCCAGGTCCTGGCCCAGGTCCACGACGAACACGAAGTCCGGGAACGAGGCCAGGAGTTGGCGCAGCACGAAGTAGGGGTACGGGGCCGTCGGGAAGGCCTCCTCGTCGAGCCTGACGATATGGGGGAGATCCTCCTCGGTGGCCGCTCTGATCCGTAATCGCGTTTCCTGGGACACCTGGCCCCCTGTCGAACCGGCGACCGACCGGGAACGATCTCGGGGAACTCGGGGAAGAGGAGTCATACGGTCCCCTTGTGAAGGATCGAGAGTGATCGGGATGGACCGAGAGGGATCGGCAAAGTGAATGGCGCGCGTGTTCGCTCTTGTCCGATATGCATACCTGGCGGTCCATCATTGCGTGATGCATCCACTCCTTCAAGACCTCGTCGCCCTGCTAGGCTGAACCAATGACCTCGGGATCGCCCACCACCGCCGAAAAGCTGAATGCCGATGTGCCCTGGGACGCCTTCGATCCCGACGAGTACATCAAGCGCAATTACCTTGAGATCCAGCCCGTGGACAGGGCGATCCTCACCCGGGTGCGAGATCACTTCAGTGATCATTTCGCGAAGCACGGCGGTCGTGGCGGCTCCGGTATCGACGTGGGCGCGGGGCCCAATCTCTATCCGGCCCTGGCGATGCTCCCCTGGTGTGGCCGGATCACGCTCCTCGAGCGGTCCGAGCAGAACCTCGAATACCTCCGCGGTCAGCTCTCGGGCTACGACGCCAACTGGGACCAGTTCTGGGAGGTGCTCAAGAGCGGCGCGCGCGGCAAGGCGGCGGCCTACACCGGGCTGGGCGCCGACCCCAGGGCGCGCTTCGGGGAAGTCGTCCGGGAACCCCTGCCGGGAAGTCTTTTCGACCTCTGCGGAAAAAAGCCCGCCTGGGACATCGGTACGATGTTCTTCGTCGCGGAATCCATCACGACCTCGCTGGAGGAATTCCGGCAGGGCGTGGGCTGCTTCATGAATGCCCTGAAGCCCGGCGCGCCTTTCGCCGCCGCATTCATGGAACATTCCGAGGGGTACAGCGTGGGCGCGCAGGAGTTCCCCGCCCGCGATATCGACGACGAGGAAGTGCGCACCGTGCTCGAGCCTTATGCCGAAGCGGGCATGAAGGTCGTCTGCCTGGACAACCCGAAGCAATTGGTGCGCCACGGATACACCGGAATGATTCTGGCCTGCGGCCGGCGACGGAAAAGGTGACGTCCCAGTGTTCCACCAGGGGGTAACAGGTGGGATTGCGTGGTGACCGGCCTGTGCGAGGGGAATGGGCATGCAGATCAAGCCGAGACAGAATCTGCTCGAAGTGTGGCAGGCCGTCGCCCGCCATTCCTTCGACGACGGTGAATGGGACTGGGGGGATGCGGGCGGCCTGAGCAGCGTCGCCGACGCCGAGCGACTGCTCTGCATGCTGTACCCGGCCACCGAGATCACCGCGTTCCGCCTCGACGACCCCGACACCACCCAGCGGGACGTGGAACGGTCGCTGCGCACCGCGGGCGACTCCAGCGAGATCCCCGGGAACCTGGTCAAGGTCCTCGCCGACTTCATGGAGAAGCACCGCGGCGAGGAGAGCCCGACCTTCTCCGGCGGCACCTACTTCGCCGCCGAGAACCCGAAGCAGGAACTCTCCAAGGAGCAGCGGGACCTCGGGGTGGTCGACAGCTTCTCCATGTCCGTCACCCTCTGCCTGGCCACCCTCGGCTTCCTCAAGGTCTACCGGGGCAAGACCCAGCGCGCGAGCACGATCAAGCAGATCGACCGGCTCTGGGACGCCACCAGCGCCCGGCTGACCGCCGCCATGGTGAGCCTGCTGCGCTCCTTCACCGTCAACGTCGTCGACGTCTCCTCCGACCAGGGGCAGTCCCTCACCCGGCTGCTCGGCCAGGGCCGGCTCTCCGAACGCCAGGTCCTCCAGCGCTTCCAGGAGCGCTTCAAGGCCCTGCGCGCCGTCATCAGCGAGAGCGTCACCCTCGGTCTCGACACCGACGTCACCGACGACCTGCGCAACGAGAACCGCCTCTTCGAGTGCGGCTGGGCATGGAGCCTGGTGAAAGGCGCCCCCGAGGTCGAGGTGGAACCGCAGACGGGCGAGGCCATCGGCAAACAGCCCGCCGGCGTCGCCCACCCCACGCCCTACCTGTACTTCACCGTCGTCGCCCTCGACGGCATCCCCGACCTGTTCTCCGAGCGCACCCTCGTCCTCGGCCTGCTCACCGCCGAACAGCAGAAACTCGCCGACGCCCTGCGGCTGCGCTGGGAGATCACCCAGCAGTACTGGTCGGCCATCGCGCGCTTCGGCGAAGGCACCTGGCCGCTGGAGGAGATCCCCTGGCGCACCACCCTCCAGCAACTGGAGTCGGAGTACTTCTCCCTCTCCGTCGCCTCCATCCTCGTCCACGACCTGGTCCGCCGCCGCGCCACCGACGACGACCTCACCCGCACCGTCGCCGTCATGGAGCGCCTCGCCGAACGCGGCCGGATCACCAGCGGAATGACCCGCGACGACCCCGCGGTCGGCCTGCACAACCCCGGTGTCACCCTGCCCCTGCTGGGCAGCGAGGCCCTCGGTCCGCCCATGAAGTGGACGATGACCGACTTCTCCGCCCAACTGCTCAAGCGGACCATCCAACTCTGCTCACTGTCCCGGAACATCGCCTCCCAGGACCGGCTGCTGCGGCTGGCCGAGGACATCCTCGACCACCTCTGGCAGCGCCGCATCAGCGACGGACCGGGCGTCGGTCTCTGGGACAACGTGCACGCCGTCTACCCGGAGTCCCCGGAACGGCAGGGCCCGGTGTCCTGGAGCATGACCGAGCGCGTCACCGAGTGCATGGTCGCCGCGCACGCCCTCTACGACCAGCCGCCCATCCGCAGCGCCGAACTCTCGCTGCTGGCAAGGGCGTTGATCAGCGAGGCGGCCCACCTCTTCGGCAAGGAGCAGATGGGCCAGCCCGCGCCCACCGCCAAGAGCCCCCAGGGCGAGGAGGTCAAGGGCATCGAGGCCGACCTGCGCCGGGCCCGCCTGCTCGTCGACGAACAACCCGGCACCGCCTACGCACTCGCCCTCGGCGTGCTCAGCCGGCTGGACTCCCTCTCCCGGGCCCGCGGCGGCTCCGACTACCGGGGGGTCTGAGACGTGCTCGTGTTCGCCGCCTCCGACAAGGGGGGCACCGGCCGGTCCGTGACCAGCGCCAACCTCGCCTACCACCGCGCGCTGGACGGGGACGACGTCTGCTACCTGGACTTCGACTTCGGCTCGCCCACCGCGGCCGCCGTCTTCGACCTGCCCGACGTCCTCTCCGAGGCCGAGGGACGCGGCCTGCACTCCTACCTCAAGGGCAAGACCGGCGAACCCCTGCGCGTCGACGTCTGGTCGCGCACCGAACACCCCGTGCTGCGCAGCCGGCCCGGCGGCTCGGGACGGCTCGTCCTGCTGCCCGGCGACCGCACCGGCGGCGAATTCGTCACCGACGAGGAGAACCTGCACCGCTGCGTCGATCTCGTCCTGCGCCTGAAACGCGAATTCGACGTCATCATCGTGGACTTGAGCGCCGGACGCAGTTATGCGATGGACCTCGCCCTCGCCGCCACCTCACCCCGCGGCGGACTCGGCCGCCTGAAAACGCGCTGGCTCGTCTATCACCGCTGGACCCGTCAGCACGTCATGGCCGCCGCCGAACTCGTGTACGGAAAACAGGGCATTGTGCAGGCCGGTGTCGCCATGGGCCACGACACCGACGCGCTTTCCGCCTCGATCCGGTTCGTCCGGGCCGCCGTACCCGATCTCGACTCCCCGATGTGGTCGCAGGTCTCGGCCGCGCAGTACGCGTGGATGCGGCAGTGCGACACCCAGCTCGAGGAAATCGCGGCCGGCCGCGGCATCGGCAAGTCACGCGTCCTGTCGTCCATTCCGCTGGAGCCCGTTCTCCAGTGGCAGGAGAGGCTCATCACCGACGAAGACGTGCACGACCGGCGGATCGCCAATGTGGAGACCTGGCAGAAGATGGGCGAACTCGCCCAGCGCCTGACCGAGGACAAGCACTGGGGGCAACTGTGAGCGGGCCGGGAACCGTCTTCCGGGAGACCAGCGCTCAGCCGCGCACCGAATCCGTGCCGTTCTCCCATCTCTCCCTGGAACTCGGCCACTTGTACATGGAGGACTTCGCCGAAGGCCCCGCCCGGCTGCGCCGCCACTTCGCCGCCGTACGGCCCTGGGTGGACGCCGCCCGCGCCGCCGTGGGCCCGCTGCCGGCCGGCAAACGGCCCCGGATCAGCACCTGCTTCCTCATCGACGACTACTTCAGCCGGCTGTCCACCCCCGCCGAACTCATACCGCCCCTGCTGGAGGCCGCCGCCGAGGCCGGCCTCAGCATCGACTACCTGGCCCGCGAGTCCGGCTGCGCCGTCGCCGAACCCGGCCACCGCGACCGGACCGAACTCGCCGAGGCGTCCTGCACCGGCTGGTGGAATCCCCGCCGCCCGGCAGCAGTGGCTTCCGCCCGCCCGTCAGCCGCACCGGCTGGCTCACCAACGGCCGGCGCACGCCCTCCCACCGCACCTCCGCCGCCCTGGACGCCACCGGCGCCGTCTGGGCACCGCCCAGCGAGACCGGCGCCCGCGGCCACTCCGTCTTCGTCGACGTCGAACTGTGGAGCGGACCCGAGGACGAACGCCTCTGGTCCTGCGCCTTCCTCGCCTCCGTCTGGCAGCTGGTCCGGCTCGGCCTGCTGCGCCACGACGGCCAGGCCGTGCTCACCCCGACCCCCTGGGACGCCGAGGAGTTCCCCGCCGAGTGGGACGCCCTGCCGCCCGTGGTGCGCCTCAACCCGCTCGCCACGCCCTTCACCGCGTACGCCACGTGCAGCGTCCTCCCGGCCCGCTTCCTGCCCGTCGAACACGCCGTGCGCGTCGTCCTCGACCAGGTCCACGTCGAGTCCGAGGCGTTACGACAGGTCGCCGAGCGGTCCGCAGCCGAGGGCCTGCCCGTCCCCACGGCCGTCGTCGACCGCACCTCCTACGTCTTCCCGCCGGGGCTGTGACATGAGCGGCCCGAAGGAGTCCGGCGAAGCGGAGACGGTCCTCGCCTGCGGGGAGGTCCGCACCTGCCTGTTACCCACCCGGGACGCGGTCGACGAGCAGGTCGCCGAACGGCTGCTGCGGCTGCGCGCCGACGAACGCGTCCGGCTCTCCCGGCGCCCCAACCGGCACGCCGTCTCCCCGGACGTCCTCACGGGCGTCGACTGCCGGCTGCCCACCGCGGGCGGCGCCAAGATCCGTGCCGTCGGCACCGTGACCGCCCGCGCCGCCCTCGTCGAAGGAAGGGTGCTCCAGGCCACCGCCCACTTCTCGGCTCCCGCCGACGGCCCCGACCGGCGGCAGCCCTGGGGCTACTACCTGGTCCGCCCCGGCGTCCTCGTCCCCGTCGGCAGACTCGCCCCACAGGCCGTCCTCAAGGGCTTCCTGGCGGGACAGCAGCCGGACGAGCTGGACGTCGGCTCGGTCGCCGAGAGCCTCCTCGCCCGGATCTCCCGCCAGCACCGGCTGCTCGACTACGACACCCCGCTCACCACCACCGACACCAGCCTGCGCTGGGCCGCCTCACCGGCCGCCGAGGGTGAGCCGGCCGCCCCGCACTTCACCGTCGCCGACGACGGCCGACGGGTCGTCGAACTGCGGCTGCCCCGAGGGACCTCACCCGCCGCGGCGGCCGCGCTCTGCGAGGACCTCGCCCTGCACGACTGGCTGCTCACCACCGTCGCCGACAAACTCGACGGCCTGCGGCTGGGCTCCGACGACGGCCGCGCCGCACTCAAGGTGCTGCGCCCGCTCGTCGACCACCTGCTGCACCTGTGGATGCCGCAGGCCCGCGTCGACCGCACCCTGAACACCCTGTGGCAGGAACTGGAGGAGACACCGGGATTCAGCAGACAGTGGACGAGCCTGGCCCAGCGCATCCGGGACCAGCTCGCCGTCCAGCTCCTCACCCGGAGCGACGCGCTGACCCCGTCCTGACGGCGGCACACAGCACGGCGGCACACAGCACGACCACACACAGCACCGCGGCACCACACAGCACGGACCCGACACGGCACCACCCGACACGGCACCACCGGCACCGCATCCGTCCGAGCACGATCCGACGCACGACTCGACGCATGATCCCAACGGGGGGAGAAAGAGAGATGAGCGCACCGACGAACTCGTACTTCCGAAGCGACCAGCAACGGCGGTCCGACAACGACAGCGCACGTCAGCTCACGCTGAAGCTCCTGGTCACCGTAGTGGTGGGCGGAGTGGTCTACGTACTCACCAACGTCCTGCTGCCGAAGGAGGAAGGACCCTGGCAGCTGGTCCTGTCCGTGCTGTGCGGCGGCACGGTCCTGATCGTCCAGTTCATGGCGTCGTTCGTGAACCAGCTCAGCGAACTGAAGGACGTCGTGGAGAAGCGCTTCGCCGACATAGGCGAGGCCACGAAACTCTTCAACGAGGTGGAGAAGCTGCGCGGCGACGGGGTGCCCCGGCTCGCCGAGCACGCCACCAAGGTCGTCTCCATGGGGCCCGACATCCTGCACGAGTTCGCGCACGAGGAGATCAACCGCCTCGCCGCGCAGATGGAGGACCTCACCAACCTCAGCGCCGAGACGCCCGGCGAGAACCACGACTGGCTGATGACGCTGACCAAGTGCACCAGAAGCAGCATCGACGCCATCAGCACCAGCGTCGTCGACGACGGCTTCTGGTCCACCGAACCCGCGAGCCGCTATCTCACCGCCCAGCGCGAGGCGATCCTCGAACGGGGCGTCACCGTGCGGCGGTTGTTCATCGTCAAGGAACGCGAGGAGCGCTCGGCGCTCGCCCCGATCTGCGAGGAACAGCGCCAGATCGGCATCCAGGTGCGGGTGGTGGTCCTGGAACAGCTCCCGGCCCATCTGCGGCGCGGCAAGATGATCGACTGGATCGTCTTCGACGGGGCGCTGACGTACGAGATCCACGCCGACCAGCTCAGCGTGAACTCCTCGACCACGGTGAACGCCCGCGCGGACGAGGTCCAGCCGCTGATCCGGCGCTTCAACCAGCTGTGGGACGCCTCCGCGGAGCCGTCCCCGAACGGCACCCCGGACACCGTTCCCGTGCTGACCCCCGGCTCCGACCCGGACGGCGCGTGAGGCACCGTCCGGGCCGGAACCGGGGGCGGCGGGGGCCGTGCCTCAGCCGAGCGTCGCCGCCAGCACCTTCGTCGTCTCCACGATCAGCTCGTGGTCGTAGGCCGCTTCCCGTTCCGGCGCGGTGACCTGGACCACCAGCACGACGGGCGTGCCGTCGGGGGTCCAGGCGATCCCGGCGTCGTTGTTGGCGCCGTACCAGCCGCCGCCGGTCTTGTCGGCGAGCGTCCAGGTGGGCGGCAGCCCGGCGCGGAAACGGTTGTCGCTGGTGCGGTTGGCGAGCATCCAGTCCGTCAGCCGCCGCCGGTCGTCGGCCGCCAGCTCGTCGCCCAGCACCAGCCGGGCGTAGGAGCGGCCGATCGCGTACGGGGTCGTGGTGTCCGTCACCCGCCAGGGTTCGGCGGAGTTCAGCTCCGGCTCCCACCGGTCGAGCCGGGTGAACCGGTCACCGATCGATCGGGCGAAGCGGGTGACCGCGGCCGGGCCGCCCAGCTCGCGCAGCAGCAGGTTGGCGGCCGTGTTGTCGCTGCGGCGGATCGCCGCGTCGCACAGTTCGGCGACGGTCATGCCGTCGAGCACGTGTTCCTCGGTGACGGGCGAGTTCTCCACCAGGTCGTCCTCGGTGAAGTGGATGCGGCGGGCCAGGACCTCGCCGTCCCGGTCCAGGTCGCGCAGCACGGCGGCGACCGCGAGGACCTTGAACAGGGAGCAGACCGGGAAGCGTTCGGCGGCGCGGTGGCGCACGGAGCGCCGGGTGCGCACGTTGTACGCGAAGACGCCGAGGCGGGCACCGTGCGCCTCCTCCAGGGCGCGCAGGCGCACGCCGACGGGGTCGGTGCCGTCGGCGGCGTGGGCGGCCTGACCGGCGCCCAGCAGGGAGGCCGCGGTGACGGCGCCCGCGGTGGTGAGCAGAGTACGGCGGTTCGTCGAGCCTGAGATCGTTCTCTCCGTCCGTCGGTGACGTGTCAGGGGACCTCGGCGGTCTCCGGGGCCCCTTTGGTCACGGACGCCCCGTCACGCCGCACGGTTGCGAGCAGCAACGGGGTCGCCAGCAGGAGCACGCCCGCCAGCGCGATGGCCGTACGCGCGCCGGTGAACGCCGCCAGGACGCCCCAGAGGGCGGTCAGCGTGGCGATGGCGGCCTTGGTGCTGACCGACCACGCCGCGAGCATGCGGGCGAGGTGGTCGGTCGGGGTCAGCTCCAGCCGGGAGGTGGCGAGGACCGGGTTGTAGACGCCGATGCAGGTGATCAGCCCCAGCTCCACGGCCATCACGAGGGCCAGTCCGGCGGGCCCCGGCCGCACGAAGGCCAGCCCCACCGGCCAGCACGCGCGCAGTGTCCCCGCGGCCAGCAACACCCGGCGCCGCCCGTACCGGGCGACCAGCCGCGGGGCCAGCCGGGCGCCGATCAGCCCGCCGGTGCAGGGCACGGCGAAGGCGAGGGCGTACTGCCAGGGCGGGAAACCCAGCGGGCCCAGCATCAGCACCGCCAGCGGCGGGGAGGCTGCCATGATCAGGCCGTTGACGAGCAGCGCGTTGAGAAACAGTGGGCGCAGCGCCGGGTGGGTGAGGAGATGGCGCCAGCCCGCGACGACGTCCCCGGCGGTCAGCCGGCGCGCGGGCTCCTTCCGCACGGGCGCCGGTTCGTGCCCGCCGACCGCGCGCAGGCCCGCCGCCGACAGCAGATGACCGACCGCGTCCGCCGCCACCGTCACCACCGGCCCGAACAGGCCGACCGCGGCCCCGCCCAGCGGCGGCCCCAGCATGGTCGCCGTCCACGTCGTCGACTCGAGACGGCCGTTGGCGACGAGCAGGTCCTCCGGCGGCAGCAGATGCCTCAGGAAGGCGCCGCTCGCCGCCGTGAAACAGATGTCGCCGCGGCCACCACCATCGACACCACCAGCAGCTGCCCGACGCCGAGAGCGCCCAGCGCGAACGCCACGGGGACGCTCGCCAGAGCCGCGCACCGCACCAGGTCCGCCGTGATCATCACCGGCCGCTTGCGGCGGAACTCCACCCACGGCCCGAGCGGCACCGCCAGCGCCGCCCCCACCGCGGGCCCCACGGCCGCCAGCGCCGCCACCTCGCCCGGCCCGGCGTGCAGCACGAGCACCGCGATCAGGGCGAACGCGTCGAACGCCAGCCGCGTCCCGAACGCACTGACCGCGTACGCCCCCCACAGCCACCCGAACGACCGCCCCAGCGCACGCCTCGCCACCGCACTCCCTTCCGCGCCTCACGAACCGGGCGATCGTAGTGGGTACGGCACACCGCCCTCCCCGCGTAGGCGAGAATGGCGGCATGAGCCTGTTCCCACACCCCCAGCCGTCCTGCGGTGGTGTGCGATGAGTCTCTTCCGGGACGACGGCATCGTGCTGCGGACGCAGAAGCTCGGCGAGGCCGACAGGATCATCACCCTCCTCACCCGAGGTCATGGTCGGGTGCGGGCCGTGGCGCGTGGGGTGCGGCGGACCAAGTCGAAGTTCGGGGCCCGGCTGGAGCCCTTCTCCCATGTGGACGTGCAGTTCTTCGCGCGGGGGAGCGAGCTGATCGGGCGCGGGCTTCCGCTGTGCACCCAGAGCGAGACCATCGCGCCGTACGGCGGCGGCATCGTCACCGACTACGCCCGCTACACCGCCGGCACGGCCATGCTGGAGACCGCCGAGCGGTTCACCGACCACGAGGGCGAACCGGCCGTGCAGCAGTACCTGCTGCTCGTCGGCGCCCTGCGCACCCTCGCCCGCGGCGAGCACGCCCCCCACCTCGTCCTGGACGCCTTCCTGCTGCGCTCCCTCGCCGTCAACGGCTACGCGCCCAGCTTCGGCGACTGCGCGAAGTGCGGGATGCCCGGCCCGAACCGGTTCTTCTCCGTCGCCTCCGGCGGCTCCGTCTGCGTCGACTGCCGGGTGCCCGGCAGCGTCGTACCCTCGCCGCAGGCCCTGGCCCTGCTGGGTGCGCTGCTCACGGGAGACTGGGAGACCGCGGACACCTGCGAGGCGCGGTACGTCCGGGAGGGCAGCGGGCTGGTGTCCGCCTACCTGCACTGGCATCTGGAGCGCGGCCTGCGCTCCCTCCGGTACGTCGAGAAGCAGTAGCAAGCCGAAACGCAAGAGGAGACGAGAAGCACATGGTCGTACGCGGGTTCCTGGGGCGGCAGCGTCGGGAGTACAAGGCACCGGAACCGCACCCGTCCGGCGCCCGCGCGCCGAAGCTCCCCGGCGAGCTGGTCCCCGAGCATGTGGCGATCGTCATGGACGGCAACGGCCGCTGGGCGAAGGAGCGGGGCCTGCCCCGCACCGAGGGCCACAAGGTGGGTGCCGAGCGGGTGCTGGACGTCCTTCAGGGCGGCGTCGAGATCGGTGTGCGGAACATCTCCCTGTACGCCTTCTCCACCGAGAACTGGAAGCGCTCGCCCGACGAGGTGCGCTTCCTGATGAACTTCAACCGCGACTTCATCCGCAAGACCCGTGACCAGCTCGACGAGCTGGGCATCCGGGTGCGCTGGGTGGGCCGTATGCCCAAGCTGTGGAAGTCGGTCGCCAAGGAGCTGCAGATCGCCCAGGAGCAGACGAAGGACAACGACCGTCTCACGCTCTACTTCTGCATGAACTACGGCGGCCGCGCGGAGATCGCCGACGCCGCGATGGCTCTCGCGGAGGACGTGAAGGCGGGCCGTCTCGACCCGTCGAAGGTCAACGAGAAGACGCTCCAGAAGTACATGTACTACCCGGACATGCCGGACGTGGACCTGTTCCTGCGCCCGAGCGGCGAGCAGCGCACGTCGAACTACCTGCTGTGGCAGAGCGCCTACGCGGAGATGGTCTTCCAGGACGTCCTGTGGCCGGACTTCGACCGCCGCGACCTGTGGCGGGCCTGCCTGGAGTTCGCCTCCCGGGACCGCCGCTTCGGCGGCGCGATCCCCAACGAGGAACTGCTGGCGATGGAGGGCAGGCAGGAGTAGCCGGGTCGCGCGGGCCCGGAGGTGACCTTGGGCCCCCGGGCCCGCGCGGCTAGTGCCGCGGCAGGCAACGGTCGCCCCGTCGCGACGCCCGGCACGCACTCTCGCCGCACCGGCCGAAAGCCCAAGTACATCCAGTACGAGGACTTCCGGCCGGCACACCGAGAGCACGCACCGGACGCCGCTCCTCAACGGGCAAACGTTGCCTGCCGCGGCACTAGCTACCGCCTGCCGCGCACTCCGCACAGGTGCCGAAGATCTCCACCGTGTGCGCCACGTTCACGAACCCGTGTTCCGAGGCGATGGCCTCGGCCCACGTCTCGACCGCCGGTCCCTCGACCTCGACCGCCTTGCCGCAGGCGCGGCAGACGAGGTGGTGGTGGTGTTCGCCGGTCGAGCAGCGGCGGTAGACGGACTCGCCGTCGGAGGTGCGCAGCACGTCGACCTCGCCGGCGTCGGCGAGGGTCTGCAGGGTGCGGTAGACCGTGGTCAGCCCCACGGAGTCGCCCTTGTGCTTGAGCATGTCGTGGAGTTCCTGAGCGCTGCGGAACTCGTCGACCTCGTCGAGCGCCGCGGCCACGGCGGCACGCTGCCGGGTGGCCCGGCCCTTCACGGGCGATCCAGCGGTGGTCACCGTTGCCTCCTCACGTCTGCGCTTTGCCGGGCCATTGTGCCAGTCCGGGCTGTGCGTGGTCGGACGCCGGTTCAGTCACCGGAACCGCGGGTTGCCGGAATCGCGCACTCCGCCGGATCTCCGGCGGGTTGGGCGGCGGCGGCCGCGCGTGCGCGGCGCCGGGCCACGGGGGTGGCCAGCGCGGTCAGCAGGACGAACGCGCCGATGGTCAGCAGCACGATCGTGGCGCCCGGCGGAACGTCCTGGTAGTACGACGTGACCGTGCCGCCGATGGTCACGCTGACGCCGATCGCGACGGAGATGGCGAAGGTCGCCGCGAAGCTGCGGCTGAGCTGCTGGGCCGCCGCCACCGGCACCACCATCAGCGCCGACACCAGCAGCAGGCCGACCACCCGCATGGCGACGGTGACGGTGACCGCCGCGGTGATCGCCGTCAGCAGGTTCAGGGCGCGCACCGGCAGCCCGGTGACCCGCGCGAACTCCTCGTCCTGGCTGACGGCGAACAGCTGCCGGCGCAGTCCGACGGTGACGAGGACGACGAAGGCCGCGAGGACGCAGATCGCGGACACGTCCGACTCGGACACCGTCGACAACGAGCCGAAGAGGTACGACGTGAGGTTGGCGTTGGAGCCGGTCGGGGCGAGGTTGATGAACATCACACCGCCGGCCATGCCGCCGTAGAAGAGCATGGCGAGGGCGATGTCGCCGCGGGTCCTGCCGTACCACCGGATCAGTTCCATGAGGACGGCGCCGAGGACGGAGACGGCGGTGGCCATCCAGATGGGGGACCAGGACAGCAGGAAGCCGAGGCCGACGCCGGTCATCGCGACGTGTCCGATGCCGTCGCCCATGAGGGCCTGGCGGCGCTGCACGAGGTAGATGCCGACGGCGGGCGCGGTGATGCCGACCAGGACGGCGGCGAGCAGCGCCCGCTGCATGAAGGCGTAGTCGAGGAGATCCATCAGCTCAGCAGTCCCGTGCGGATCGGTTCGGCGCCCGCCGGAGCGTGCGGGTGTACGTGGTCGTGGCCGGGCAGCGCGTGCTGGCCGAGTGCCCGCGGCGGCGGGCCGTCGTGCGTCACACAGCCGTCGCGCAGGACGACCGCCCGGTCGATGAGGGGCTCCAGGGGGCCCAGTTCGTGCAGGACGAGCAGGACGGTGGTGCCCTGGGCGACCTGCTCGCGCAGCGTCTCGGCCAGGACCTCCTGGCTGGCCAGGTCGACGCCCGCCATGGGCTCGTCCATGATCAGCAGCTCGGGTTCGGCGGCGAGCGCGCGGGCGATCAGCACCCGCTGGTGCTGGCCGCCGGAGAGGGCGTCGACGGAGTCCTTGGCACGGTCGGCCATGCCGACGAGGTCCAGCGCGCGGCGTACGGCCCGGCGGTCGGCCTTGCGCAGGACGCCGAAGCGGGCCCGGGACAGACGCCCGGCGGAGACGACCTCGGTGACGGTCGCCGGGACGCCGCCCGCGGCCGTGGTGCGCTGGGGTACGTAGCCGAGGCGCCCCCAGTCCCTGAAGTGCCGCCGGTCGGTGCCGAACAGCTCGATCCGCCCGGCGCTGAGGGGCACCTGGCCGATGATGCCGCGTACGGCGGTCGACTTGCCGGAGCCGTTGGCGCCGAGCAGGGCGACGACCTCACCGTGGCGCACGGTGAGGTCGATGCCGCGCAGGACGGGTCGTGCGCCCAGCTCGGCGCGGACACCGCGCAGCGATATGACGGTCTCGCTCTTGGTGTCCATCACGCCCTCCGTGAAGCTCATGTGGTTCCCAGGGCCGTCTGCAGGGCCTTGAGGTTCGCCTTCTGGACCGCGAAGTAGTCCGTGCCCCGGGACTTCTCGGTGATGCCCTCGATGGGGTCGAGGACGTCCGTCCTGAGGTTCGAGTCACCGGCGATGGTCTTGGCGGTCTTGTCGCTGACGAGCGTCTCGTAGAACACGGTGGTGACGCCGTCGGCCTTGGCCATCTTCTCAAGTTCCTTGACGCGCGCCGCGCTGGGCTCCGACTCGGGGTCGAGGCCGCTGATGGCCTCCTCGGTCAGGCCGTAGCGCTCGGCGAGGTAGCCGAAGGCGGCGTGCGTGGTGATGAAGACCTTGGTCCTGGTGTCGGCCAGGCCGTTCTTGAACTCGGTGTCCAGGGCGCCGAGCTTGGCGACCAGGTCCGCGGTGTTCTTCCGGTAGTCGGCCGCGTTGCCCGGGTCGGCCTTCTCGAAGGCCTTGCCGACGCCCTCGGCGACCTCGGCGTACTTCACCGGGTCCAGCCAGACGTGGGGGTCCTTGCCGCCGGTCTCCTCGTGCTCGTGCTCTTCTTCCTCGTGTTCCTCGTGCTCGGCCGCGTGGCCGCCGACCTCGGTGCCGTGCTCCTCCAGCGTGGTGAGGGTGGCGGCGTCGATCTTCGTCTTGATCCCGGACTGGGTGACGGCCTCGTCGACGGAGGGCTGGAGGCCCTTGAGGTAGAGGGCGGCGTCGGACTTCTCCAGCTGGGTGCGCTGCTGGGCGCTGATCTCCAGGTCGTGCGGTTCCTGGCCGGGCTCGGTGAGGCTGGTGACCTTCACGTGGTCGCCGCCGATCTGCTCGGCGAGGTAGGCCATCGGGTAGAACGACGCGACGACGTCGAACTTGTCCGTGCCGCCGGCGGCCGCGCTGTCGGTCGAGCAGGCGGAGAGGGTCCCGAGACCGAGGGCGGTGACGGCCGCTACGGCTATCCCGGATATGTGGTGTCGTCGTACGTTCATGACAGTCATTTTCAACAAATATGGAAACCGTTGTCAACAAAGCCTCGGGTAAGGACTGAGGTAAGGGGGGCGTAAGGACGTCGCCCGGGGCTGCGGAAGTCCGTGGACGGGCACCGATTTGGTCGAGGGGGAGCCCTCGCCGGTACCCTGAGGAAATTCGCTGGAAGCATCTCGCTTCGTCGCCCGTCGTCGTTATGAAGAGAGCACCGTGGCCGCCGACAAGATCGACACCATCGTCAGCCTGAGCAAGCGCCGTGGCTTCGTATTCCCTTGTAGTGAGATCTACGGCGGCCAGCGCGCCGCCTGGGACTACGGACCGCTGGGTGTCGAGCTCAAGGAGAACCTGAAGCGCCAGTGGTGGCGCTACATGGTGACGTCGCGCGAGGACGTGGTCGGTATCGACTCGTCCGTCATCCTGGCCCCCGAGGTCTGGGTCGCCTCCGGTCACGTCGCCACCTTCTCCGACCCGCTCACCGAGTGCACCTCCTGCCACAAGCGGTTCCGCGCGGACCACTTGGAGGAGGCCTACGAGGCCAAGCACAAGCGCCTGCCGGAGAACGGCCTGGCCGATGTGAACTGCCCCAACTGCGGCAACAAGGGCCAGTTCACCGAGCCCAAGCAGTTCTCGGGCCTGCTCTCCACCCACCTCGGCCCGACGCAGGACACCGGCTCCATCGCCTACCTGCGCCCCGAGACCGCCCAGGGCATCTTCACCAACTTCGCCCAGGTGCAGACCACTTCGCGCCGCAAGCCGCCGTTCGGCATCGCCCAGATGGGCAAGTCCTTCCGCAACGAGATCACGCCCGGCAACTTCATCTTCCGCACCCGCGAGTTCGAGCAGATGGAGATGGAGTTCTTCGTCAAGCCGGGCGAGGACGAGCAGTGGCAGGAGTACTGGATGGAGCAGCGCTGGAACTGGTACACCGGTCTCGGCCTGCGTGAAGAGAACATGCGGTGGTACGAGCACCCGAAGGAGAAGCTCTCCCACTACTCCAAGCGCACCGCCGACATCGAGTACCGCTTCCAGTTCGGCGGCAACGAGTGGGGCGAGCTGGAGGGTGTCGCCAACCGCACCGACTACGACCTCGGCGCCCACTCCAAGGCCTCCGGCCAGGACCTCTCCTACTTCGACCAGGAGGCCGGCGAGCGCTGGACGCCGTACGTCATCGAGCCCGCGGCCGGTGTCGGCCGCGCGATGCTGGCGTTCCTGCTCGACGCCTACGTCGAGGACGAGGCGCCCAACGCCAAGGGCAAGCTGGAGAAGCGCACGGTGCTGCGCCTCGACCACCGGCTGGCCCCGGTGAAGGTCGCGGTGCTGCCGCTGTCCCGCAACCCGGAGCTGTCGCCCAAGGCCAAGGGCCTCGCCCAGGCGCTGCGGCAGAACTGGAACATCGACTTCGACGACGCCGGCGCGATCGGCCGCCGCTACCGCCGCCAGGACGAGATCGGTACGCCGTACTGCGTGACCGTCGACTTCGACACGCTCGAGGACAACGCGGTGACCGTGCGCGAGCGTGACTCGATGAAGCAGGAGCGCGTGTCCCTCGACCAGATCGAGGGCTACCTGGCCGCCCGCCTGATCGGCGCCTGAGCCGCACCACCCGTCGAAGCCCCCGGTTCCCTTCTTGGGAGCCGGGGGCTTCGTGCTGCCCGCGCACCGCGCCTCCCCCGTCGGCTGACAAGAATGGACTGACAGATATTGAAATCTGTCAGCTGTCATGTCATGGTGGAACACATGGAGAACACGGAGAACACCACGAAGCACACGACGCAGACCCGCACCCTCGGAACCGGCGGCCCCCAGGTCTCCGCCCTCGGCCTCGGCTGCATGGGCATGTCCGCCTTGTACGGCGAGGCGACCGGGCCGAGTCCGTCGCCACCATCCACGCCGCCCTGGAGGCCGGCGTGACCCTGCTGGACACCGGCGACTTCTACGGCATGGGCCACAACGAGCTGTTGATCGGCGAGGCCCTGCGCACCGCCCCCGCGGCCCGCCGCGAACAGGCCCTGACCAGCGTCAAGTTCGGCGCCCTGCGCGCCCCGGACGGTGCCTGGGCCGGCTACGACGGCCGCCCGGAAGCGGTCAGGAACTTCGCCGCCTACTCCCTCCAGCGCCTCGGCGTCGACCACATCGACGTCTACCGCATCGCCCGGCTCGACCCGGACGTCCCCATCGAGGAGACCGTCGGCGCGATCGCCGAACTCGTCGAGCAGGGGTACGTCCGGCACATCGGCCTCAGCGAGGTCGGCGCCGGGACGATCCGCAAGGCCGCCGCCACCGCCCCGATCGCCGACCTCCAGATCGAGTACGGGCTGATCTCCCGCGGCATCGAGAAGTCGATCCTGCCCACCACCCGTGAGCTGGGCATCTCCATCACCGCGTACGGCGTACTGTCCCGCGGCCTGATCTCCGGCCACTTCAGCGCCGACCGGCAGCTCGCCGCCGACGACTTCCGTGCCCACTCCCCCCGCTTCCAGGGCGAGAACCTGCGGCACAACCTCGCCCTCGTGGACGCGCTGCGGAAGATCGCCGAGCAGAAGGGCGTCTCCGTCGCGCAGATCGCCATCGCCTGGGTGCTGGCCCAGGGCGAGGACATCGTCCCGCTGATCGGCGCCCGCAGCCGGGAGCGGCTCGCGGAGTCGCTCGGCGCGCTGGACGTCGTCCTGGACGCCGCCGACCTCGCCGCGATCGAGGCGGCCGTCCCCGCCGACGCCGCCGCCGGCGAGCGGTACGCACCGGCCGCCATGGCCCACCTCGACAGCGAGCGGTGACCACCACCCCGGGTACGGTCTGACCATGGCACCGACCCCCGAGACCCTGACCGCCGAACGCATCCTCGAAGCCACTGAGGAGGTGCTGCGCCGCCACGGCCCGGCCAAGGCGACCGTGGTCGACGTGGCCCGTGCGCTCGGCGTCAGTCACGGCAGCGTGTACCGCCACTTCCGTACCAAGGCGGCGCTGCGCGAAGCGGTCAGCAAACGGTGGCTGGACCGTACCTCCCAGGCGCTGGCCGGTATCGCCGCCGATGCGGAGCGGGACCCCGCCGCCCGCCTGCGCGACTGGCTCGCCGCCCTCTTCGAGGCCAAGCGCCGCAAGGCGGGCGACGACCCCGAGCTGTTCGCCACGTACATGGTGCTCACCGACGAGAGCGGCGGGGCGGTCGCCGAGCACCTCGCCGACCTCGTGGGTCAGCTCACCCGGATCGTGCGGGACGGCGTCGAGAGCGGCGCCTTCGCCGTCCCCGGCCCGGCGGAGACGGAGGCCCGCGCCCTGTTCCACGCCACGGGCCGCTTCCACGACCCCTGCTACGCGCGCGAGTGGAAACAGCCGGGCGTGGAGGACGAGTTCGAGGCCGTGGTCGAGTTGCTGCTGAGGGGTCTCGCCGCCCGCTGACCCGGACCGACGGGAGGCCCTCAGGGCCTGTCGTTCGGATCACGCCGCAGACGCGGGGCCCGGCACGCGCATCTGCCGCGTTGTCGTCACTCGCCGACTCTCCGCGTCGACTCCCTCCTCCGCCTCGCGGCCGCACGCACCAGGCCCCGCTCACCGCGCTGGACAGCACCGTCGATTTTCTGCGGCCCGATCCGAACGACAGGCCCTACGCGCCCGCCGGGTCCACGGTCGCCTGGTGGGCCTCGGCCAGGTGTTCCTCCGCCTTCAGCCACGGCAGGAACTGCGCCCCCTGCCGCCAGCCGCACGTGTCGCAGCTGATCGTGCGCTGGAGCCCCGCCCGCCGGACCCGGACCACGTGCTCGCGCCCGTGCTGGTCCCATCGGCTCACCTTGCTCGTGCTGATCTCCACCATGCTGCCTCCAGAAGCCGGGCCGACGCCGCAAGGAGTGTGCAGCATGTCTGACGTCAACGGGGGATCCGCCCCTGTGAGTTGTCCGACCCGCCTCCGTGGACCCGGGTGATCGTCCGAGGGGGCGCGCCCGCCCCGGCCGGGGCGGGAGCGGACCCCGGAGCGGGGAAACCGAGACTGGAGTGGCGATCCGCGGGTGAGGGGGCGCGGTGCGGGAACTCGGGCGGTCGGAGAGCTGGGGGGCGACCCGAGGAGCGAGAGCCATGACCGAGCGGAAGTCGTCGCAGGATCTCCCACAGCCGCTGCGGGCGGCGGCCTCGGTACTGAGCAGGGTGCCCGGCGCCGGCACGGTCGGCCGGGCCGCCGAGGGCGCGCTCGACAAGGTCGGCGCCGTCTCCCCGCGCGGACGACGGCTCGCCGTCTACACCGGTGCGGGAGTGCTCGGCGTCGCGGGAGTCGTGGAGTGGCCCGTCGCGGTCACCGGAGCGGCGGTGGCCTGGCTGACGCAGCCACGACCGCAGCAGGGCGCGCGGCGGCGCGCGGACGGGGGTACCGCGGGTGATGCCTCCGGGACGCCGCCCACGCCGAAGGTGCTCGCCACCGCACCCCCCAGGCCCCCGGCGGCCGGACGGGCGGCACGGGGCACCACGGCGCACGGCGTGCCGACGGGGGGCGCGGCGGAACCCGCCACCCCCTCCGACAAGCTCCCCTCGCACCATGCGACGCCGCAGGATGCCGGACGAGGCGATGAGGGCCGATGACCGCCACGGGAATCCTCACCCGCCCCACGGCGCCGCCGCCGGGCTCGTCCTGGCCGGCCCACGTCTGCTCGCCCGCGGTACGGCCCCGGCGGTGGGTGTCGCCGCGGGCGCGGTCGCGGGCACGGCCCGAGCCGGCGTCCGGGCCGCGGATTCCGCGGTGCGTCTGGCCAGAGTCACCCGCGCCGCCCTCCCGGGCACCTCCGCCGACTGGCGCGCCGGCGCCCGCACGCACCTGGCCCTTCGGGAGGCCGGGCCCCGGGATCCGGGCCGGCCGGACGACGGGGCCGGAACGCACACCCTCGGACACCGCGCCGGGCGGGTGGCCGCCGCCCTCGCCGAACATCCGGACGTCGCCCTCGCCTACTGGGACAGCGGGCTGGCCCGCCTGGTCGTGGTGGCCGTCGAGGCGTCCGTCAGCGACAGCGTCGTCGAGCGAGCGCAGGCGCTCGCGGAGCGGCACGGGCTGGTCCCCGCCGGGGACGACGTGGAGGACCTCGGGCACCCCGGTGACCCCGCATCCGTACGGACCGCCGCCGAGACCCTCGCGGCCGACGTGGCGGGTGCCGTGGCCGCGCTGGCGGGATCCGCGATGCGGCTTCCTGCCTCGCCGCGGCTGGTGACCGCCGCGGTCACACTGCTGCGCGAGAACCCCCGCTTCCGCGCCCTGCTGCGGGCCCGCCTGGGCAACGCCCGCATGGAGGTCCTCCTCGCCGTCGCCAACGCGGCCGTGCACGGCGCCGGACACTCCCCGACCTCGCTGGTGCTCGACGGGGCGTTGCGCGTCGGCCAGCTGGCGGAGGCGCTCGTGCGGACGGCCGCCTTCGAGACCGTGCACGACGAGCTGTGCGCGCCGGACCGGCACAGCGTGCCCGCCGATCCGTCCGCACGGCCGCCACTGCGCACCTCCCCGGCCCAGGAGTACGCCGCCCACGCCTCGACCGGCAGCGTCCTGGGCGCGGTGGCGGCACTGCTCGTCAAGCACGACGTCACGGAGTCGGCGGAGGCGGTCCTGGCCGGTTCGCCGAAGGCCGCGCGGTACGGGCCCGCCGTCTTCCACGCCCTCCTGAGCGTCGCCCTGTCCCGCGAGGGCGTGCTGGTGCGCGACCCGGAGCGGCTGCGGCAGCTGGAGATGGCCGGGACGGTCGTCCTGCATCCCAGCGCGCTCAGAAAGCCCGGAGAGGGCGCCGACCCGTGGACCGAGCCCGTCCTGGACGCGGCCCGCCGGGCCGGCCTGCGTGTCGTGGTGGTCGACGACCCCGCGCTGGCCGACTTCACCGGCCTCGCCGATCAGGTCGTGGGCGCGGACCGCCCGTTGAGCGAGGTCGTCGACAGCCTGCGCGGCGAGGGCGGGGTCGTCACCGTCGCCCGGCCCAGCCCGCGCGGCGACGCGGACGTCACCGCCGGACTCCTGCGCGGTGACGTGGCGGTCGCCCTCACCGACGCGGACGGCCAGGTGGTGTGGGGCGCGGACGTCCTCGCCCGGCACGGCCTGGCGGACGTGTGGCGGCTGCTGACCGCCGTACCGGCGGCCCGCCGCGTCGGTGGCCGGTCGCAGACCCTGGCCCGGTCCGGCGCCGCGCTGTCCGGCCTGCTCGTGGCCGTCGCGAGTCCCACGGACGCCCGGGTTCCCCGCTGCCCGGCCCGCGGCACGCGCCCGTAGACCTGGGCGCCGCGGCGGCCCTGCTGTCCGGAGCGCGCGCCGCCCTCGGGGTCGCCCTGGCCCGCCCCCGCACCCCCGGCCCCGGGTCGCCTGGCACACCCTGCACCCCGACGACGTACGCGAGCGGCTGGAGCGCGAGGCGCCCCCGGAACCGACCTCCGTCGAACGGGCGGCGGCCCGGGCGCGCACGGCCGCGGACGCCGTCGTACGGCTTCCCGTGCTGGCTCCGGCCCGCTGGTCGGCGCAGCTCGGCCGGGCCGTACGCCGCGAGCTGGACGATCCGCTCACCCCGGTCCTCGTCGTGGGCTCCGCGGCGTCCGCGATCCTCGGCTCGGTCGTGGACGCGCTGCTCGTCGTCGGCGCCCTCGACCTGAACGCCCTGGTCGGCGGCTTCCAGCGGCTGCGGGCGGAACGTGCCCTGTCGGGGCTGGTCGCCGGACAGAAGCAGAAGGCGCGGGTCGCCGACGACGAGCGGACCACGCACGTGGTCGACGCCGCCAAGCTCAGCCCCGGCCAGGTCATCGACCTCAAGGCCGACGACGTCGTGCCCGCCGACGCCCGCCTGCTGTGGGAGGACGGGCTGGAGGTCGACGAGTCCGCGCTGACCGGCGAGTCCCTGCCCGTCGACAAGGCCGTGGACCCCACCCCGAGCGCTCCTGTGGCGGAACGGCACTGCATGGTCTTCGAGGGGACGACCGTGGTCGCCGGACGCGCCCAGGCCGTCGTCGTCGACACCGGCGACCGCACCGAGGCCGCCCGCGCCGTCTCCCTCGCCGCGCGGGTCCCGTCGGCCGCCGGAGTGCAGGCCCGGCTCCAGGAACTCACCCGCAAGGCCATGCCGTTGACCATGGCGGGCGGCGCCGCGGTGACCGGCCTGGCGCTGCTGCGCGGCACCCCGATCCACCGGGCCGTGAGCGGCGGGGTCGCCGTCGCCGTGGCCGCCGTACCCGAGGGACTGCCCCTGGTCGCCACGGTCGCTCAGCTCGCCGCCGCCCGCCGGCTCAGCAGCCGAGGTCTCCTCGTGCGCACCCCGCGCACGCTGGAGGCGCTGGGCCGCATGGACACCATCTGCTTCGACAAGACCGGCACCCTCACCGAGAACCGGCTGCGCCTGGTCCGGGTGGCAGACCCCGACGGCACGGTCCGCACCCTCGACGACCCGGCCGCCGCCGACACCCTGCGCGCGGCGGCCCGGGCCTGCCCGCGGCTGGACAGCGACCCGCACCGCCCGGCCCACGCCACCGACGAGGCCGTCCTGGACGCGGCCGGCCCGGACCCGGACTGGCGGCAGACCGAGGGCCTGCCCTTCGAGGCGGGCCGGGGCTACGCGGCGGCGGTCGGCCGCGCCGCCGACGGCGCACCGGTCCTGGTGGTCAAGGGCGCCCCCGAGACGGTCCTGCCGACCTGCTCGGGCCTGCCCTCGCACATCCCCGACAGTTCCGGGTCCCTGGCCGGGGAGGGCCTGCGCGTCCTGGCGGTGGCCCGACGCGGGCTGGTGGAGGACGAACAGGCCTCGGACGCCCTCGAAGCGCCCCTGGCGGACCTGGAGTTCACAGGGCTCGTGGCCCTCGCCGACGTACCGCGCGAGACCTCACCCGCCCTGGTCCGCGGGCTGCGCGAAGCGGGCGTACGGCCCGTCGTGCTGACCGGCGACCATCCGCAGACCGCCCACGCCATCGCCGTCGGGCTCGGCTGGCCGGACGACGCGAACGTGGTCACCGGTGACGAACTCGCCGCCGCCGACCGTTCGGTCCGCTCCCGCATGCTCCGCGACGCCGACGTCGTCGCCCGGGTCGCGCCCGAACAGAAACTCCAGGTCGTGGAGGCCCTCAGGGACGCCGGCCGGGTCGTCGGCATGGTCGGCGACGGCGCCAACGACGCCGCCGCGATCCGTGCCGCCGACATCGGCGTCGGCATCAGCGCCCGCGGTTCGGCCGCCGCCCGCAACGCGGCCGATCTCGTCGTCACCGGAGAGGACCTGTCGGTGCTCATCGAGGCCGTACAGGAGGGCCGTTCCCTCTGGCACAGCGTCGCCGACGCCATCGCCATCCTCATCGGCGGCAACGCGGGCGAGGTCGGCTTCGGCATCCTCGGCACCCTGCTGTCGGGTTCCGCCCCCCTGTCCACCCGCCAGATGCTGCTGGTCAACCTGTTCACGGACCTGTTCCCGGCCATGGCGGTGGCCGTCACCCCCAAGGAGGAGGCCGACTCCCCGGACACCGACGCCCCCCTGGGCACGGCGCTCCTCGGCGCCCCCCTCATCCGCCAGATCCGCCACAGGGCCCTCACCACCTGCCTCGGCGCCACAGTCGCCTGGCTCATCGGCCGCTTCACCCCCGGCACGACCCGCCGCTCGACCACGATGGCCCTGTGCGCGGTGGTAGGCACCCAGCTGGCCCAGACCCTGGCCGACCGCCGGGACAGCCCGCTGGTCCGCCTCACGTCCCTGGGCTCGGCGGTCGCCCTGTTCGCACTGGTGCAGACCCCAGGCGCCAGTCAGTTGTTCGGCTGCACCCCGCTGGGCCCGCTGGCCTGGGCTGGAGTCCTGGCAGCGATCGTCGCGGCCCTGGCGGGCCAGAAGGCGCTGCCGGAGGTGGAACGGGTCCTGCTCGAGCGCTGGCCCGGCTTGGCCTCGCGCCTGGCGTGACGCCGGTTCCCCTCACGGGCACGGGGAAGTGCGCCCCCGGCCACCGACGACCCGCACGTGCCGTCCAGGAGCCGGCGCAAGGCGCTGAGCGCTACGCGCCGACCTGTTCGCGCACTTCGGGCGCGGCCAGCCGCTCAGCCGTCCGCTCCGCGGTCCCCCCGTGCCCACGCCCCGCTGCTCACCAGGCCCACCACCAGGACCACGGCGCCGCACCCCGCGAGGATCCACCAGCCGGGCACCGCGGCCGACACGAACGTCTCGCGGTACGCCGACGCCCCGATGCCCGCCGCGAGCACCGCCCCGATCACCGCGACCCCGAGGGTCTGGCCGAGCTGCCGGCTGGTGGAGGCGACGGCGGCGGCGACACCGGCCTGGGCGCGGGGCATGCCCGAGACCGCCGTGTTGGTGATGGGGGCGTTGACGAAGCCGAAGCCGATGCCGAACAGCAGGTATCCGAGGAACAGCGTGGTGTCGGACGTCTCCGCGTCGAAGGCGGCGAACAGGACGCCGCTCGCGGTCATGGCGAGCCCGGCGACGAACAGGGGCACCCGTGGCCCCCGGCTGCCGACGAGCCGTCCGGCCAGCGGGGCGCACAGGAAGGTGGGGAGGGCCATGGGCAGCATCCACAGGCCGGCGTGGAGGGCGTCGAGGCCGCGGACGTTCTGGAGGTAGAGCGTGGACAGGAACAGGAATCCGCCGAGTGCGGCGAACGCGCTGATCGCGATGACGGTCGCCCCGCTGAACGGCGCCGACCGGAAGAACCGCAGGTCGATGAGGGGTTCGTCGCGGCGGGGTTCGTAGCGCAGGAGCCCGAGCAGGGCGGCCAGGGCGACCGCCGCGAAGGGCAGGCTGATGCCGAGCCCGGCCTCGGGGGCCTCGATGATCGCGTACGTCAGGCAGCCGAAGAGGGCGATGACGAGGAGCTGGCCGACCGGATCGGGGCGGCGGGCCTTCGGGGCGCGCGATTCGGGGACGTGGCGCAGCGTCAGCAGGAGGGCGGCGAGGCCGACCGGGAGGTTGACCCAGAAGATGGAGCGCCAGCCGACGGACTCCACCAGCAGGCCGCCGATGAGAGGGCCGGCGGCCATGGAGATGCCGACGACCGCGCCCCACACGCCGATCGCGCGGGCGCGCTCGCGCGGGTCCGTGAAGGTGTTGGTGATGATCGACATGGCGACCGGGTTGAGCATCGAGCCGCCGACCGCCTGCACCATGCGGGCCACGACCAGCCACTCCAGGTCGGGGGCGAGGGAACAGAGCAGGGAACCGAGCGAGAACACGACCAGGCCCGCGAGGAAGACCTTCCTGCGGCCGATCCGGTCGGCCGTGGACCCGGCGAGCATCAGCAGGGAGGCGAGTACGAGCGTGTACGCGTCGATCGTCCACTGGAGGCCGGAGGTGCCGGCGTGCAGGTCGCGTTCCATCGCGGGGAGGGCGACATTGAGAACGGTGTTGTCGAGGCTCACGATCAGCAGGCTCATGCAGCAGATCGCGAGGACGAGCAGACGTCGTCGCTGGCTCAGCTCTGGCATGCGGTCATGCTACGCCGATGTCGATAGTGCGGCTAACTAATGACCGTTACATGATCGTCGCCGATGCGCGACAATGGGCGGATGTCCACGCCCGTTTCCCCGCTGCGGATCGGCCCGCACACCGTCCAGCCGCCGGTCGTCCTCGCTCCCATGGCCGGTATCACCAACGCGCCCTTCCGCACCCTGTGCAGGGAGTTCAGCGGTGGCAAGGGTCTGTTCGTGAGCGAGATGATCACGACCCGGGCGCTGGTCGAGCGCAACGACAAGACCATGCAGCTGATCCACTTCGACGCGAGCGAGAAGCCCCGCTCGGTCCAGCTGTACGGCGTGGACCCGGCGACCGTCGGCAAGGCCGTCCGCATGATCGCGGAGGAGGGCCTGGCCGACCACATCGACCTGAACTTCGGCTGCCCGGTCCCCAAGGTCACCCGCAAGGGCGGCGGCTCCGCCCTTCCCTACAAGCGCAACCTGCTGCGCGCGATCCTCCGCGAGGCCGTCAGCGGCGCCGGGGACCTCCCCGTCACCATGAAGATGCGCAAGGGCATCGACGACGACCACATCACCTACCTCGACGCCGGCCGCATCGCCGTCGAGGAGGGCGTGACGGCCATCGCGCTGCACGGCCGTACCGCCGCCCAGCACTACGGCGGCACCGCCGACTGGGAGGCCATCGCCCGCCTGAAGGAGCACGTCCCGGAGATCCCCGTCCTGGGCAACGGCGACATCTGGTCGGCCGAGGACGCCCTGCGGATGGTGCGTGAGACGGGCTGCGACGGAGTGGTCGTCGGCCGCGGCTGCCTGGGCCGTCCGTGGCTGTTCTCGGACCTCGTGGCCGCCTTCGAGGGACGCACCCAGGACATCGCGCGCCCGTCCCTTCGCGAGGTCGCCGACATCATGGTCCGGCACGCCACCCTGCTCGGCGAGTGGATCGGCGACGAGGCGAAGGGCGTCGTCGACTTCCGCAAGCACGTCGCCTGGTACCTGAAGGGCTTCGCCGTCGGGTCCGAGATGCGCAAGCGCCTGGCGATCACCTCGTCCCTCGGCGAACTCCGCGCCGGACTCGACGAGCTGGACCTCGACCAGCCCTGGCCGACCGGCGCCGACGGCCCCCGCGGCCGTACCTCCGGCAACAACAGGGTCGTCCTCCCGGACGGCTGGCTGAAGGACCCCTACGACTGTGCGGGCATCGGCGAGGAAGCGGAACTGGACACCTCCGGCGGCTGAAGTCCCCGGCCGGGTCGGTCCTTCGACGGGTCGGTCACTTCGAGGGGCGGGGGGTCGACCCGTACGCCGTCAGGAAACGGTCGCGGAAGAGGTCCATCTTCCAGACCGGGGCGTCCTTCGCCGGGCGGAGGCCGTCGGTCCAGTTCCAGGAGGCGACCTTGTCGAGGACCTTCGGGTCCTTGGCGACGATCGAGACCGGCACATCCCGGCTGGCGTTGTCGCCGCTGACGCGGGCGATGGGCTGGTGGTCACCGAGGAAGACCAGGACGGTGTCCTCGGTGCCGTAGCGCTCCAGCCACTGGGTGAGGGCGGTCACCGAGTACTCGATCGACTCGCCGTACGCCTTGCGGGACCTGGCCGAGTCGGAGATGACGTCGGAGGCCTTCTCGCCGGCCTTCTGGATGCCGTCGAAGACCGAGCCGTCGCCCACCTCGTCCCAGCCGACCATCTCCGGGAGCGGGGCCCACGGCTGGTGGCTGGAGGTCAGGATGATCTCCGACATCAGCGGCCTGTCGCGGTCCTTGCCGTGCTCCAGCCGCTGGAACGCCTCCAGCGCGTACTGGTCGGGCATCGTGGACCAGCTGAACTTCGGGCCCTGGTAGCCCATCTGGAAGGCGTTGTAGACCTTGTCGAGGCCGTAGTGCTTCTGCTCGGGCCACGCCTTCTGGATGCCGGGCATCACGCCGACCGTGTCCCAGGCCCCGGTCTTCTTGAAGATCTTGGGCAGGCTGAGGCGGTCGCTGTTCATGACGGTGCGATAGCGCTGCTGGTTGTCGATCCACAGCCCGGACAGCGTGGTGGAGTGGCCGAGCCAGCTGCTGCCGCCGAAGGTCGCCGAGGTCAGCCAGCCGCTCCTGGCGTGGTAACCGGCCTTCGTCAGCGCGTCGGTGCTCGCGGTGAGCGTCCGGTTGACGCCGGGGGCCATGACCGGGTCCTCGATCGCGCTGCGGCCGTAGCTCTCGATGAAGGTGAAGATGACGTCCTTGCCGCGCAGGTCGGGCACGAGCTGTTCGGGCGGGGTGTTGCCGAAGGCGTCCGCGCGGTTCTCCTTCGCGAACGCGGCCTCGTCCTGGAGGGTCTGCCGCACGGCCTTGGCCTTGACGGCGGTGGCGGTCACCGCGCGGTGGAAGGCGAGCGGCAGTCCGGCGTACTGGATCGAGAGGACCGAGCAGGTGATCCAGACCGTGCCGGCGATCAGCGTGCCGCGGGTCGACGCGGAGACGTCGCGCACCAGCAGGTTGCTCAGCCGGACCGCCGCCAGGGACATGACGGCGAACAGCGCGACGATCAGCAGGAGAAGGCCGGCCGTGGCCCCGAGGGCCACGGCCCCGCCCATCGAGTCCGCGACGTAGGACTGCGCGTCGTCCAGCAGGCCCCAGTCCAGGACCAGGTTGAAACCGCGGCCCAGGTACTCGGCGTACATCATGTCCAGCACGTTGACCACGGTCAGTGCCGCGAGGCCGGCCCCGAGCGCCGCCGCGGCCACCAGCCGGGGGCGGCGGGGCAGCGACAGCAGCAGGGCCGCAGCGATGATCGCCTCGCCGGGCAGCCGGACGAACTGGTCGGCCCGCAGGAGGTGCAGCTGGTTCGGCATCACCATGGCACCGAGCACGAGCGCGAGGGACAGCGCGGTCGTCGTCCACCACACCGCGCGCGCCGCCCGCGGACAACGGCCCCGCCAGGCCCGCCAGTGCGCGACACGGGACCTGAGGGTGCGCGCCGGGGTGTCGCTCTCCGGTGCCCCGCTCGGCGCCGCCTCGGGCTCCCCGGCCGCCGCGGTGTCGTCGGCGCTCGCGGGCGTGCCGTCGTCGCCGGAGTCGGGCAGATCGCGAGACCGTGTGAAGACAGGCACCCGAGGGGTCCTTCCGTACGAAGCCGGGTGGATCGGCGGATCCGGTGGTGGGGCCGGATCCGCCACCGTTTCGTACGGAGTGCCCCCGCCCGGTGTTCAACCGTCCCGGCCCGCAGTCGGCAAACACCCGGCAAACCGACGGCCCTACGCTCCGCCCACCGCCGTGAGCAGCGCCAACGGGGCCGCCGCCGAGCGGGATTCCCGCACGCAGGCGTGAGGGTACGGCACCGGTTCCGCGTGGGTGTCGCGGCCGTAGCCCGCGAGCACCTCGGGCAGGCGGTGGCCGGTCGCGGTCGCCGCGTCGACCAGGCCGTGCGCGACCGTGCGGGCCTCGTCGTGCAGGCCGTAGCGGGCCAGGCCCAGGGTGATCAGCGCGTTGTCGTGCGGCCACACCGACCCGCGGTGGTACGACAGCGGGTGGTACGCCGGCTGCCCGGCCGCGAGCGTGCGGACACCCCAGCCGGAGAAGAAGTCCGGTTCGAGGAGCCGCCGGCCGACCATCTCGCCGTACTCCTTGTCCAGCAGCCCCGACCACAGCAGATGACCGGCGTCGGAGGCGAGCGCGTCGACCTGGCGGCCCTCGCCGTCCAGCGCGAGCGCCGGGAAGGAGCGCTCCCGCATCCAGAAGTCCCGCTGGAAGCGGTCGCGCAGATCGGCGGCGGCCTGCTCGAGCAGGGCCGCGTAGGTCTCGTCCCGCCACGCCGTGCGCGCCAGGAACGCGGTGCGGCGCAGCGCGTCGTACGCGTAGCCCTGGGCGCCCGCCGCCATCACCGGCCCGGAGGCGCGGGTGCCGTCGGCCGAACAGATGGCGCCGGGGGAGTCCTTCCAGTTCTGGTTGGCGAGACCGCCCTGGTCGGCGCGGTAGACCAGGTAGCCGCGCGAGGTGAGGCCGCCGTGGTCGAGCATCCAGCCGATGGCGGCGCGGGCGTGCGGCTCCAGCCGGCGGGCGAGCGCCGCGTCACCGGTCTGCTCGACGTAGGCGCCGAGCAGGACCAGGAAGAGCGGGGTGGCGTCCACCGAGCCGTAGTAGCGGCCGTAGGGGACCTGGTGGAAGTGGGTGAGTTCGCCGTGCCGCACCTCGTGGACGATCTTGCCGGGCTGGGACACCGACTCCGGGCCGGTCTCGGTGGCCTGGGCCGCGGCCAGCGCGAGGAGCGTGGCGGCGGCCGGGTCGGGCCGGTAGGGGAGCGCGAAGAGCGAGGTGAGCAGGGCGTCGCGGCCCAGCAGGGTCAGGAACCAGGGGGCCCCGGCGGCCGGGACGCGGAGTTCCTCGCCGTCCGGACCGGTCGCGGGGACCTGGAGCGCGGCCAGGTCGGCGAGGCCCCGCGCGCAGGCGGCGGCCAGCTCGGGCCAGCCGGTCGGGAAGGCCACGCCCTCCACGAACTCGCCCTCCTTCGCCAGCAGCTTCTCGGTCAGTGCGGCGGGGGAGCGGGGGACGCGCAGGGCGCGCTTCTCGCCGTGCGGGCGGGCCATCACCCGCAGGGTCAGTTCGGCGGAGCCGTGCGGCTCCAGTTCCAGGGTCCACGCGAGGCGGCGGGCACCGGTGCCGGTCTCCTCGACGCCGTCCGGCGCGGGGTCGGCGGTCACCGTGGTGACGGACCGCCACTCACCGCGCCGGTAGCTGAACTCCACGCCGTCGTCGAGGATCTGGCGGGCCCGGACCGCGCCCGTCTTGGCGTAGGTGCGGTGGTCGGAGCGGAGTTCGAACTGGTCGGTGAAGTCGGCGTCGACGGTGAGCGCCAGCCGGACCGCCAGCGGCACCGGACGGTTGCTGACCACCCGCAGGGACTCCACGAACGAGCCGTCGCCCACCGCCTGCTCGCGGAAGAGCGTGCACGACGGCGGCTCGGTGCGACCGCCGCGCGGCACGAGCACACAGCGCGCCGCGTCCCCGTCCGCGACCGGCGCGAGCACCTCGGGCACCGCCCCGTCGACGGTGAGCTGCCAGCGGCTGAGGTGGCGCGCGTCCCTGACGAACAACCCGTCGGGGGCTCCGGCGCCGCGTACGCCGCTGATGTCCCCGCGGTCCCCGACGGCGGCGAACGTCCCGCCGTACACGAGCAGATGATGCCGGTCCGTCATCCCCGGTCCCCTCCCTTGAACGAGCTGTCGTCCCTGGCGATTGCGGTGCCGTGCGGCACGTGGTGCGTGCCGTGCGTGTCGTGCAGCAGGTCGAGCGTGAGCGCGGCGGTCCAGCTGAAGCCGGTCGCCCCGCAGGCCTCGCCGGTGTACGGGTCGACGTACTCCGCGAAGTTGGAGGTGTCGGCGACGTCCAGCACCGCCTCGCGCAGCGCGTCCGCGTACGCCCCCTCGCCGTGCAACCTGAGGCCCCGCTCGACGAGCCAGCTCGTGTTGAACCAGGCCGGCCCCCGCCAGTAGCGGTGCGGGTCGAAGGCCTCGCCCAGCAGGTCGTGGCTGGGGACGAGGCGGGTGGCGGAGCCCACCTGGAAGTGCGGGCCGCGCAGGGCCCGTACGAGACCGGAGACGACCTCGCGGGACAGGCCGGGCAGCAGCAGGGGGACCAGGCCGGAGACCCCGCGCTCGCGGATCAGGCCGTCGCCGTGCAGGTCCCGGCAGAGGAACAGGCCCTCGGCCGGGTCCCACAGCCGGTCGACGAGCGCCGCCGTCAGCCGCTGCGCCCGCGCGCGGCGGGCGGTGCCGGTGGCCCCCAGTTCCTCCGCGATCCGGGCCAGCGCGTGCTCGGAGGCGATGAGCAGGGCGTTGAAGGCGGGGTCCTCGACGGCGAACGAGGCCCGCCCGTCCGTGTACTCGCCGTCCCGGTAGTCCGTCGCCAGCCGCACGTACCGCCCGTAGTCCAGGTCCGTGGGCCGGTCCTCCGGCGCCCCGTGGGCGAGGTCGGCGCGCCGGAAGGAGCGGGCCGGGGCCGGGGCGATCCGGGCCAGCGGGGCGTCCCAGGACGGGGCGTTGTCCATCCCCTGCTCCCAGGGGTGCACGACCGACACCAGGCCGCCGCCGCCCAGGTCACGCCGGTGCAGCAGATAGCGGTGCCAGGCGGCCAACCGGGGGTAGACCCGGGCCAGGAAGCCGCGCGCCCGCGACAGGCCGGGGTCGGCGCGGTGCACCAGCCAGGCCGCCAGCGCGTGCACCGGTGGCTGCACGATGCCGGAGGTCTGTACGGTGCGCGGGGCGCCCGCAGCGCGCCCCGCGGTCGAGGAGCGCCAGAAGTCGGGGCTCGGGAAGTACGCGTCGAGCGGCACGGAGGGGTTGAAGACGATGTGCGGGATCCGCCCGTCGCCCCACTGGGCGTCCAGCAGCGTCTCCAGCTCGGTCTGCGCCCGGCGCGGGGAGACGTGCCGCAGCCCGATCGCGATGAACGCGGAGTCCCAGGACCACTGGTGCGGGTACAGACCACGCGAGGGCACGGTCGAGGTGCCCGTCCAGTTGCCGTCCAGTACCTCTATGGCCCTGAGGTGCACCGAACCGGCCGCGGTGGTCGGATCGTATACGGCGGTGTACTCCGCAGGGCGGGCGATGAGCTGGGCGGTGCGATCCACTCGGGCTCCCCGAAGAACGACGACGACGAGGCCACGGTCGACCAGTTCGGCAGTGGCTACCGTAGAGTTACGTCTATTTAACACGCAGAACCCAATATGTAATGCAGAGTTGGGAAACACAAGGGGGTGTGCATGACCGGACAGCCCGGACGGACGGGCAGGGGCGGCGGTCAGGCCGGCGCCGGAGATCTGCTCGCGCTGGTGCGGACCGGCCGGGCCACGACACGCGGTGCGCTCCAGCAGGCCACCGGACTCTCCCGGGCCACGGTCGGGCAGCGCCTGGACCGTCTCTTCCGCGCGGGCTGGCTGCGCGAGGGCGCGGGCGGCCCCGTCGACTCCCCGCTGGGCGGCCGGCCCTCCATCACGCTCGAGTTCGACGACGCGCACGCCGTCGTCCTCGCCGCCGACCTCGACACCCGGCACGCGCGCGCGGCCGTACTGTCCCTGACCGGCGAGATCCTGGCCGAGCACTCCGCCGTCCTGGCCGTCGAGGACGGCCCGGACGCCGTGCTCGGCGAGCTGGGCGGCTGGTTCGCGGAACTGCTGGAGAAGGCCGGCCGGGGGGCACGGGAGGCGTGCGGCATAGGCCTCGCCGTCCCCGGCCCGGTCGACAGCGAGACCGGACTGGTGGTCCAGCCGCCGATCATGCCCGGCTGGGACGGCTACGACATCCGCTCCCGCCTCTCCAGGGCGTTCACGGAGCGCACGGGCGTCGCACCCGTCCCGGTCCTCGTCGACAACGACGCCAACCTCATGGCGTACGGCGAACAGCGCACCGGATACCGCGACTGCTCGGCGTTCGTGCTGGTCAAGGTCTCCACCGGGATCGGCGCCGGGGTCGTGGTGGGCGGCGAGATCTTCCGGGGCGTCGACGGCGGCGCCGGTGACATCGGGCATATCCGGGTGGGCTCGGAGGCGCTGTGCCGCTGCGGCTCGCAGGGCTGTCTCGCGGCGGTCGCCAGCGGGGAGCGGTGGCCCGCCGGCTGGCCGAGACCGGGGTGCCCGCCGCCTCCGGCTCGGACGTACGCGACCTGCTCGCCGCCGGGCATCCGGGTGCGGCGGCGCTGGCCCGCGAGGCCGGCCGGCAGGTGGGCGACGTGCTGGCGACGGTCGTGACGCTGCTCAACCCGGGCGTCCTGATGATCGCCGGGGACCTCGCCGGCACCTCCTTCCTCACCGGGGTGCGCGAGCTGCTCTACCAGCGGGCGCTGCCACGCTCCACGGCGCGGCTGGACGTGGTGACCTCGCGGCTGGGCGACCGGGCGGGACTGGTGGGCGCCGGTGCCATGGTCGTGGAGCACCTGTACGCGCCGACGCGGGTGGAGGAACGGCTGCTGGCGCTGGGGGTGTGAGCGGCGTACGGCGACGTGCCACGAGCGGCGTGCGGCGACCTGTGTGACGAGCGCGTTTCCGTTGTGAGGCGGGTCCGCGGAGCGTCCGGATGGTGAAATTCCGCAGCCTGTGGAAGCGTGATTCTCGCCACCCTTGATAGGGGTAGCGCTCACATGAGCGGAACGCGCTCGTTTGCACTTCCTCAAGGGGTGGCACTCAGTGCCACCCCTTGATCGTTCATCGATCGAACTCAAACGTAGCTGGAGCCGCTCGTTCGAGCGGGAAGGCGGTCCATGAGGAGTGGATGCGTTCAAGAAGTGAAAACATCGGCTGTCCTGCGCTTGCCAAGCTTTGACTTTCGATCCGGTGGCGGACGACTGGTTACAGGCGCATGACGCACAAGTGGACGTACCCAGACGCCTTTGATCTGGGTATGTTCCTGCCCGTCAGGGCAGCCACCGCGTCCTCGAGGAGTCGAGACCCGTGTCGGAAAACAAAGATCTCCCGGTAGCCGGAACGGCCACGAGCGTTGAGGCCGTGAAGTTCGTCTACGACTTCACCGAGGGCAACAAGGACCTCAAGGACCTCCTCGGGGGCAAGGGCGCCAACCTCGCCGAGATGACCAACCTCGGCCTGCCGGTGCCCCCCGGGTTCACCATCACCACCGAGGCCTGCAAGGTCTACCTCGACAGCGGCGAGGAGCCGGCGGCACTGCGTGACGAGGTGAGTGCACACCTCGACGCCCTCGAAGAGAAGATGGGCAAGAAGCTCGGCCAGGCCGACGACCCCCTGCTCGTCTCCGTCCGTTCCGGCGCCAAGTTCTCGATGCCCGGCATGATGGACACCGTCCTCAACATCGGCCTCTCCGACAAGTCGGTCCAGGGCCTGGCCAAGCAGGCCGGCGACGACCGCTTCGCCTGGGACTCCTACCGGCGCCTCATCCAGATGTTCGGCAAGACCGTCCTCGGCGTCGACGGCGACCTCTTCGAAGAGGCGCTGGAGGCGGCCAAGGAGGCCAAGCAGGTCACGGTCGACACCGAGCTGGAGGCCGCCGACCTCAAGAAGCTGGTCACCCGCTTCAAGAAGATCGTCAAGGCCGAGGCCGGCCGGGACTTCCCGCAGGACCCGCGCGAGCAGATGGACCTCGCCATCCACGCGGTCTTCGACTCCTGGAACACCGACCGCGCCAAGCTCTACCGCCGCCAGGAGCGCATCCCGCACGACCTGGGCACCGCGGTCAACGTCTGTTCCATGGTCTTCGGCAACCTCGGCCCCGACTCCGGCACCGGCGTCGCCTTCACCCGCGACCCCGCCTCCGGCCACCAGGGCGTCTACGGCGACTACCTCCAGAACGCCCAGGGCGAGGACGTCGTCGCCGGCATCCGCAACACGGTGCCGCTCGCCGAGCTGGAGACCATCGACAAGAAGTCCTACGACCAGCTGATGCAGATCATGGAGACGCTGGAGAACCACTACAAGGACCTCTGCGACATCGAGTTCACCATCGAGCGCGGTCAGCTGTGGATGCTCCAGACCCGGGTCGGCAAGCGCACCGCGGGCGCGGCCTTCCGCATCGCCACCCAGCTCGTCGACCAGGGCCTCATCGACGAGACCGAGGCCCTCCAGCGGGTGAACGGCGCCCAGCTCGCCCAGCTGATGTTCCCCCGGTTCGACGAGGCCGCCAGGACCGAGCAGGTCGGCCGGGGCATCGCCGCCTCGCCGGGCGCCGCGGTCGGCAAGGCGGTCTTCGACTCCTACACGGCCGTGAAGTGGTCCCGCTCGGGCGAGAAGGTCATCCTGGTCCGCCGCGAGACCAACCCCGACGACCTCGACGGCATGATCGCGGCCGAGGGCATCCTGACCTCGCGGGGCGGCAAGACCTCCCACGCGGCGGTCGTCGCGCGCGGCATGGGCAAGACCTGCGTCTGCGGCGCGGAGGAACTCGAGGTCGACACCAAGCGCCGCCGGATGACGGTGCCCGGTGGGCACGTCGTCGAGGAGGGCGACCTGATCTCGATCGACGGCTCCTCCGGCAAGGTCTACCTGGGCGAGGTCCCCGTCGTGCCGTCGCCCGTCGTCGAGTACTTCGAGGGCCGTATGCACGCCGGCGCCGACGACGCCGACGAACTGGTCGAGGCCGTCCACCGCATCATGGCCTTCGCCGACCGCAAGCGTCGGCTGCGGGTCCGCGCCAACGCCGACAACGCGGAGGACGCGCTGCGCGCCCGCCGCTTCGGCGCCCAGGGCATCGGCCTGTGCCGCACCGAGCACATGTTCCTCGGCGACCGCCGCGAGCTGGTGGAACGCCTGATCCTGGCCGACACGGAGGCGGAGCGCGAGGAGTCCCTCAAGGCCCTGCTCCCGCTCCAGAAGCGGGACTTCGTGGAACTCTTCGAGGCCATGGACGGCCTCCCGGTGACGGTCCGGCTCCTCGACCCGCCGCTGCACGAGTTCCTCCCCGACATCACGGAGCTGTCCGTGCGGGTCGCCCTCGCGGAGTCCCGCGAGGAGTCCCACGAGAACGACCTGCGCCTCCTCCAGGCGGTCCACCGCCTCCACGAGCAGAACCCCATGCTGGGCCTGCGGGGCGTACGGCTCGGCCTCGTCATCCCCGGCCTCTTCACCATGCAGGTCCGTGCCATCGCCGAGGCCGCGGCCGAACGCAAGGCCGCCAAGGGCGACCCGCGCGCCGAGATCATGATTCCGCTCGTCGGCACGGTCCAGGAGCTGGAGATCGTCCGCGAGGAGGCCGACCAGGTCATCGCCGAGGTCCAGGAGGCCACCGGCACCGACCTCAAGCTGGCCATCGGCACGATGATCGAACTGCCGCGGGCCGCGCTGACCGCCGGTCAGATCGCGGAGGCCGCGGAGTTCTTCTCCTTCGGCACGAACGACCTCACCCAGACCGTGTGGGGCTTCAGCCGCGACGACGTCGAGGCCTCCTTCTTCACCGCCTACCTGGAGAAGGGCATCTTCGGCGTCTCCCCCTTCGAGACCATCGACAAGGACGGCGTCGGCTCCCTGGTCAAGGCCGCCGTCGAGGCCGGCCGTGCGACCCGCCCCGACCTCAAGCTCGGCGTCTGCGGCGAGCACGGCGGCGACCCGGAGTCCGTCCACTTCTTCCACGAGGTCGGCCTCGACTACGTCTCCTGCTCGCCCTTCCGCATCCCGGTCGCCCGACTGGAGGCAGGCCGCGCGGCCACCCAGTCGGAGGGCAGCGACCACCGCTGAGCCGGGGGTGGGGACGCTTCCCTGACGGAGCGTCCCCACCCCCACCGAACCCCGGAGCCGCCGCGGTCCCCGACCCTCAGCACCGATCGCGGCGGCTCCGGCGCACCGAGAGAGGGCGGCACCCGTGCGGGGGTGCCGCCCTCTTGGGCGGTCGCGGTGCGCCGGGAACCGCCCCTTGCGGGTCCTACTCGCAGGCCGTCCCGTCGCCGTCCCTGTCGAGGTGCCTGCCGTAGCCGGGGTCGCCCGCGTGGACGGGGGCCGCGCCCGCGGCTCGGGCCGCGGTGCAGTTGGCGTAGTGGACGGTGGTGGTCGTGTCCTCGGAGTCGGCGGGCGGGTCCTCCTCCCGCGTGTCCGCCGCTGCCGCCGGCACGGTCACCCGTACCTTCATCGTCTCCGTGGCGGTCACCGTCTCCGCCGGCTCGGGCGCGGCCGTCGCCGTGGCCGTGGCCGTGGCCGTCGTCGTCACCGTGACGGTCGGCCGGGGCTTGGCGGACAGGGGTTCCGTGTCCTTCGTGGAGTCTTCGTCGCTGCCGCCTATGCCGACCCCGATGAACAGGGCGAGGGCGAGCGCCGGCAGGACATAGCGCTTGCGGGCCCATCTCGGCGCCGGGTGAGTGGTGTACGGGTTGCTCATGTCGTCCCCCTGAGCTGGTGTCAGGGGGACGACCGTAGGGCGCCGAGGCGGGGAGTGAAGGCTACGTGTCTTATTTGTGATGAGAATGTGTGTGGCGTCGGTCGGAGGAGGCGGGGAGTCGTCCCCGGTCGTGCCCTCGCTCAGAGGCTCACCGCCACCCCCGTGAACGTCGTCGTGGGAGTCTGGGGGCTCGTGAAGCGGGCGTTGACCAGGTAGAGGCGGTTGCCGTAGCGGGCGGCGGTGGTGGGGACGTCGAAGTGGGGGGAGGTGATCGTGCGGGTGAGCGTGGCGGTGGTGGACGTGCGGTCCAGGGTCCAGACGCTGACCAGGTTCAGGCGGTTCTGGACGACGTACAGGGTGCGGCCGATGCGGTGGAGGCCGTCGCCGTTGACGACGTTCTCCTGTCCCACCAGCGTGATCTTCGTGGTGAGGCCCGTCCTGAGGTTCACCTTGTGCAGCTCGCCGGGGGTGCTCTTGACGACGATCAGGGCGCGGCCGTCAGGGGTGTCGACGATGCCGTTGGCGTTGTTGACGTCGGGCAGCTGGGTCCAGTCGCCGGTGAGCGGGAGGGCGCGGATCTCGCCGGTGCGGCCGCCGCGCGGGACGCCGTACAGGACCGCGTCGCGGGAGTCGGTGAACCAGGCGCGGCCGCCCAGCAGGGTCACGTCGTTGATGAAGTGACCGGTGGGTGCGGTGAGCTGGTGGGTGGTGAGCAGCTCGCCGGTGCGGGAGTCGATGACGCGGGCCACTCCGGTGCTGCCCGCCACGTACAGCAGGCCGTCGTGGTCCAGCTTGAGGCCGACGGCGATCTGGCCGGCGCCCCCGGCGTGGAGCACCGTGCCCTCACCGGTGCGCAGGTCGGTGCGGTAGATGCCGCCGTTGGCGCGGGAGCCCAGGTAGGCGTACGGCTTGCCGCCGATGGCGATGCCCTCGGGAAGCCAGCCGTCGGGGAGGGGGAAGACGGTCGGCCAGGTCGGCCTGGCGCCGGTCGCGTCGGCGGGGGCCGCCGTGGCCGTCAGGGTGAGGGTGGCGAGAGCGGTGCCGGCGAGGAAGGTGCGGCGGGACGGGGTGGGGGTCATGCTCGGTGCCTCCGGGGTGGGGTCGGGCGGCGGACGCGTCCTGTGGCGAGGCTCGTAGCGCCGTGAGCTGTATGTCGTACGCGACACACCGCTGCTGTGACACTTCGATGGCGAGTAACGAGCCGCCGTCCGACCGTGTTCCACCCCTTGGCTGTCAGGTTCCTTTCAATCCCGGGAGGGGCTCGGCGCCGGGACGGACCTCACGCCCGGAACGGGCCCCTCACCTCGTACGTGATCCCGCCGGACGAGCTGCCCGTCGTGCCGCGCTGGCTGGAGAAGTACAGCCGGGTGCCGTCGGGGGAGAAGGCCGGGCCGGTGATCTCCGAGCCGGACTGGCCGTCGACGCGGAGGAACGGGGCGACCACGTCGCCCGGGGTGATGATGCAGATGTCCATGGTGCCGCCGTCCTCCGCGACGAACAGGTCACCGGAGGCGGAGCCGGTGATGTTGTCGACCCCGGTGAGAGGGGCCGTGCCGGAGGTGACCAGGGAGTCGTCGTACGCCAGCTCGTAGGTGTTGCTGGTGAGGTTGAGCTGCCAGACCCGGTTGTCGCCCTTGGTCGTGAACCAGACCGTGTCGTCGGCGTAGTGGCAGCCCTCGCCGCCGTTGAAGGACTTCGAGCCGGAGACCTGGGTGCGGGTGGTGGTGGGGGAGCCGTCCGGGTCGGGGACGTTCGCCCAGGTGAAGGAGCCGGACGTGGCGCTGCCCGCGACCATCACCTGGAGCGTGCCGGAGGCCAGGCTGCCCCAGGTCGTCGGCACGAAGCGGTAGAAGCGGCCGTTCGTCTCGTCCTCGGTCAGGTAGATCACCTTGCGCACCGGGTCGGCGGCGGCGGCCTCGTGCTTGAAGCGGCCCATCGCCGGTCGCTGCACGGCCGCGTTCACGCCCCACGGGTCCGTCTCGTAGACGTAGCCCAGGGAGACCTCCTCGCAGGACAGCCAGGTGTTCCACGGGGTCTTGCCGCCCGCGCAGTTCTGCCGCGTGCCGGACAGGATGCGGTACGCGCCGGTCACCGTGCCCGTCGACGAGAACTTCACCGCACTGGCCCCGCCGGACGGGTTGATCTCCGAGTTGGAGACGTAGATCCAGCCGGTGCCGTCCGCGTAACAGGCGCCTCCGTCGGGGGCGTTGTGCCACGTGTACGACGTGCCGGGCACCGTCTGCCCGGAGCGGGCGATCACCCGGCTGGTGAAGCCGGCCGGAAGCCTGATGCCGTTCGCGTCCGGCGAGCCGAGTGCCCCGTACGGGCTCGTGCCGGGCTGTGCCGGCGCGGCGTACGCGGCGCCGCGCCACAGGGTTCCGCCGAGCACGGCGGAGGACCCGCCGAGGACGGCCGCACGCAGGAGGGTACGACGTTCCACGCTCACTCCCAAGGGGTGTCGTGACCCCCCGCGGCCGGCCGGCTGCGGGGGTCGTGCGGTCAGGGACGCTACGAGCACCGGGTGACCGTGTCGTGGACACGCCGTGACGGGAAGATGCCGGGGCCGGGACAGCGGCGGAGGGAGGACGGCCATGTCCGGCCGGAGCACGCGCGACATCCCCGACCAGGGCGGCCGCACCGCCGTCGTCTCAGCCGCCGACGGCGGGCCTTCTCCACCGGCCCGCACCCTCCTGGTGGGTGCCCTGGACTCTTCTCGACGACCGGGCGGGAGAACGGCCGTGGACGGAGTCGCGGCGGCTGACCGGGGTGTCGTACGGCGTGACGGCGTGACGACGGGGCGGGCGGGGTGAGCCGTCAGTGGGGGGCATGCCCCCGCGGGTAACTCTGCGCGTAGCCGTCCGTGTACCCCGGGCCGTACCCGTGGGCGGCGTGTTCCTCCGTGTACCCGGGGGCGTACTCCTGCGCGTACCTCTCCGCGAAGTCCTCCGGCATCGGGCGGGTGTCCAGGTAGAACCACTCGGCGGCGGTAGCGACGCGGAAGACGTCCCCGTCGGTGAACAGGGCACGTTTGACGTTCTCGGCCCCGGTGACGATGCAGCACATGGCGTCGGAGAGGTCCGGGGTCATGTGGGAGAGGTTGTCCAGGGCGGTGACCCATCCGGCGGCCACGGCCGCGATCAGGTTCTCTTCGTCCTTGGGTGCCCGGCGGAGGTCCCCGGTCATGCCCTCGATGATCCGTACGAGCATCCGCCCACCGGTGGACTTGCCCGCGCCCTGCGGCCCGGTGAGGAACGGGGCCGGGACGGGCACGGACGGCCCGAGACAGCCGATGAGCCAGGCGATTGCCAGGCACTCCGTTTCGGCGTTGGCGAAGTTGCACAGCCGCATCAGCAGGTCGATGCCTTTGCCGTCGGTGTCCTTGGTCGGCAGGGGCAGTTCCCCGGTGAGCTGGGTGCGGCGCCAGCAGACTTCCTGCGGGTCAGGGGTGAGGATGTCCCAGCCGGTGGGGTGGATACGCACGGACTGCCCGTCACTGCGGCCTAGGTCCAGCCATGTGGCCCCGTCGTATCCGGGGGCGACGCGGATGTGCACGGGCTGGACGTCCTCGGTCAGTGCGAGTGCTTCGATCAAGTCGAGCGCCTCCTTCATGGCGGTGCCGTTGAAGACGCCGATGCCGTCCTTGAACAGTCCGACCATGAGTTCTTGCCGGTGGCTTCCCGTGGTGCCCTGGGAGCGGATCGGGCGGGCCACGGGGTGGCCGTTGCGCTGCGCGTACACGGTTCCGTCGGCGGTGCGGAAGTACCGGAAGTGGGATTGCGCGTAGTCGGTGATGACCTTGCGGGCGGGGTCCTTGTCGTCGTCGGACATGGGTCACAGTCCCAACGTGGTGGAGGCGTTGTTCCACGCGTCCGTGCAGTGCCGCAGGGACTCGCCCTTGGCCTGCGCGGCGGTGAACAGCCGGGCGACGTGGGTGTCGGTGAGGCAGCCGCACCGGCCGTGCCTAGACAGCACCGCGAGGAACGTCCGGTACACGGTCGCGTGGATCGCGCTGTGCGCCTCGGTGATGCGCCGTTCGGCCATCGCGATGCCGCGCTCCAGGTAGGAGGGTGTGCGGTGCGGGCACTCCCCGGCCCCGGCCCCTGCGGGCACGGTGCCGACGTGCTGCGCCGACCGGACGGAGGAAGGCTTCTTGACCGCGAGGGCGCGCACGGCGTCTGGCAGGTCGGTCATGGTGCCGGTGCCGGGTCCGAGGTAGCGGGCGTAGGACATGGACGACTTGATGTCGACGCCGGGCCGGACCGCGTTGCGCGATGGCATGGTGCCCCGGTAGATCCAGTGCTCACCGCGTGTCGTCGGCACCGTGCGCGTGGCCGGCAGGGCGGTACGAGCCCACGCGATGGCGTCCGCGTTGTCCAGGTCGACGACGGTCAGCCCGGCGGCGCCGGGGTGGTACGCAATGCAGACGGCCCGCCGCCACGCCGCCGCCCACGGGGGCGAGACGATGACCGCCGGGTCGGTGGTGGCGGCGGCCCACGCGTGGCAGACGCCAGGGCACGAGCAGGGCCCCGGTGTTTTCATGTTCGGTCGGCCGCCGCACGTGTTGCCCGCGCAGGTGGGGCAGTTGCCGAACGGGACCTTGCCTCGGCGCAGGGGCAGCACTGGCACGCCGGTAGCGGCCAGTGCCAGAGCAGTCGGCAAGGGTTCGGGGAGCGCGCTCATGCCGCCGTGCCCTCGCCGGATCAGGGTCGGTTGCGTCATGCTGGGAGACCTCCACAGGTCAAGTGGTTGGCAGGTGGACAAGGGCGGCCCCGGTGTTCTTGGCGGAATCGGGGGCCGCCCTTGGCGTAGCTAGAAGTCGGTGCCGGTCATGTGGGCGATGGGGCCGGGGCAGTAGCTGTCGGGGCAGTCGCAGCCGTTGCACTCGTTGCAGATGTCGCCGGAGCACTCGTCACACAGGAAGTGGCCGGGGCATCCGTAGTCGCCGCACTCGTCGCAGTACTCGTCTTCGAACATGCAGTGATCTCCTCTGGTCAGCCGTGGAAGTGGTTGCGCTTGATCACGGCTTTGCGGATGTTGACCGTGGTTCTGCCGTGGTGGCCGCTCGCGCTGAAGACCTGGACAGCGATCCATCCGCCGAAGATCACGGCGGCGAGGATGATGAGCTGGCCGATGAAGGCGGTCAGGGCGGCGATGAACGAGGTGAGCAGGAGTAGACCGCCGCACACGGCGAGGAACCCGATGCCCCCGAGGGCGACGTTCACCGCCATGCGGGACACGGCCGGCTTGGTGGTGATCGGTTCCGGCTGAGCCGGTGCCACGGCGTAGCCGGTGACGACGCGGCCGTCCGGCAGGACGACGCTCGCCACGGCCGGGATGTGGCCCGGCTGGACGGGAACGACCGGCGCCGCGTGTACGGCGGGGGTGATCGGGGTGGGGTGGTGGACCACGAGGGGCGCGGTCCGGTGGGTGGTGGGTTCGTTCACGGCCGGGTCTCCTTCAGTTGCCGAGCGCGGACAGGGCGTCGGCGGATGCCTGCACGAGGTTGTGGATGGGCTCGTACGCGCCGGTGCCGGCGGCGAAGAAGCCGAAGAGGAACAGCACGATGGCCGCGCCGCCCCCGGCGGACTTGGTCTTGACGGCGAGGGCGGAGGCGGCGCCGAACAGCAGCACGGCGGAGATGTTGAGGATCATCGGAGTCCTTCCGGGCGGGGGGCGTCGGTTCCGGCGCGGTAGATGCGGGCCCAGCGGTTGTAGAGCCAGCGACCGACGCGGATGCGCTTGCCGGTGGCCTTGCAGTGGCGGCAGTCCTTGCCGCGCTTCATGCGGCCCTTGCGGTCGGTCTTGAGTGCGTGGCCCATGCCGCGGCACTTGCGGCAGTCGCCGAACGGCGAGGCAGCACACACGGCGACATAACACAACGTGACGCCGAGAATCAGGACGATAGCGAGCAGGGCAGAGGGCATGACGGGCCCTTCCAGGCAGGTTTCAGGGGTTTCCGCAGGTGGGCCGCTATCCGCTAGCGGCCTGATCAGAGTGGGTTTGGGGCGCTAGCGGGGCCGCTAACGTTAGCGGGGTGTGCCGCTATCGTTAGCGGCCCCGAAGCGTCAGCCCGCGTCCCGCTTCCCGTCACGCTCCGCAACAGCGGCGGCGATGTGGGCGCGGACGATGCCGCGTCGGTTGACGACCTTGCCGTCCACCCGTCGGCCGATCTGCACGGTCTCGACGCCGTGCGGCTTGAGCGCGGCGGCGAGGGATTCGGCGTCCCAGCCGCTGTAGACGTCCTCGCGCAGTTCGGCGAGGCGGGCGACGACGGTTTCGGACCACGCCTTGGGTTCGTCGGCGGGGACGACGGCGAGGATGTCGGCGAGCAGGTCGTAGCCGGACGCGACCGGCTCGGGTGCCTCCCCGAGCGCGTAGCCGGACAGCAGTCCGGCCTTCTCGCGGATCCTGCGGGCGCGGGCGGCGATGCCGTCCGCGCCGGGGGCGTCCACGTAGACGGAGGAGACGATGCGGGCATCGGAGCCTTCACCGACGAAGTAGTGGATGCCCTTGTCTCCCCAGGCGAACATGGTGGCCCGCACGCCGCGTTTGTAGGCGGAGGTGCCGAGCACCATGTCGTTCTCCAGCTGGCCCATGACCTTCAGGCACCAGCGGGCCGACGCGTTCGCGCTGATGCCGGTGGGCAGTGCCTTGGCGTCCGGGCGCTGGGTGGCGAGCAGCAGCACGATCCCGGTCGCGGGGCCGCGCTTGACCAGGTCGGTGCCGATCTCCTCGAACTCCTTGCCGTGCTCGGGGTGTTCGAAGAGCACCTGGCACTCGTCCACGCCGATCACGATCGGGTGCAGTCCAAGCGAGCGCTTGTCTGCAAGCTGGCTGGTCACCTTCGACTCGGGGCAGATGTCCCGGGGCAGGGAGCGGATCACCTTGGTGCGGCGGCGCAGTTCCTCCCGCAGCGCCCGCCAGTCGTTCAGGCAGTACAGGATCGCTTCGTCGTCGTCGCCGGCGGCGTGCCGGTGGGAGACGGCGTTGCCGACCGGGTCCAGGTCGCCGGTGCCCTTCATGTCGTAGGTGTGCAGCTCGGCGCGCGGGTCCAGGGCGGCGATGAGCAGAAGCAGCCTGAGCAGGAACGTCTTGCCCATGCGGGGGATGGCGCCGATGATGCCCGCGATGTACATCAGCGTGACCTCGACCCAGCGTCCGCGCTGGTCGGTGCCGTACGCGACGGGCTTGAACAGATCCACGCTTCCCGCAGTGAGCAGCGGCCACTTGGGCTTCTTGGCCTTGTTCATGTCCTGATCGCCCACCCACAGCACCAGGTGCCCGGTGTGCTCGTCCGGCACCGCCTCCGGCCACACACACCCGAGGGGACGCCGCAGGCCGGAGGCGAGCCGGTCGCGGCGCTCGATGACGTCGGTGACCGTGACGCCGTAGGGGAGGTTGCCCTCCGCCTGCCAGCCGGGGCCGTCGCGGGTGATCGGGGCGGTGAACTCGAACCCGTCGCGGCCCTTGGCCTGCGCCTGGTTGATGGCCGGGATGCCGAGCGAGCCGAGCGCCCGCAGCACGATGTCACTGGTGAGCTTGACCGCGGTGGGCAACTCCACAGCCCGGTGGATGACCGGGGCATCCGCGCGGCGGCCGGCCGCTCCGAGCGCCAGCACGACCGCGCCGACCGACAGGGCCTGAAGCCAGTCGGGGGCGAGCACGTAGATGGCGAGCGCGGCCCCCAGTCCGGTGAACATCGCCAGCACGGCGACGAGGGTGCGCAGTCGAACCCGTCCGTCGCGCTGCCGCGACAGCTTCAGGTACTCCGCCGCGTCCTCGCGGCGCACGGTGGCGAGTCGGACCGGCTCGCCCTCGCGGTCGGCCACCCACCGCATCGTGCCGCCCACGAACCTCGCGGCCCCGGACGGCGCTTGCAGGGTGAGGCGGAGGGCGTAGACCGGGGCACGGAGTGCGTGGTAGCCGACCGAGTGGGCGTAGTGGCGGGCCACCCACGCGGCGGCGGTCCGCAGTTCCGCCAGGGACCGCAGCCACACCGGTACGACCGCCCGGCGCTGCGCTGCGGCCAGCCGACCGAGGTAGCCCGGACCGACGGCGGTCACGGTCGGCTGGTCGACCATGACGGGCGCGGTCGGGTCGGCCGACTCGGCATCGGTCACCTTCTCGCGTGCGGCGCGGTGCTTGTCGAGGTCGACCACCGCAGCGGCCGGCGCGGCGGGGGTGTCGGCCATCTCGGCTTCCAGCCGGTTGAACAGTTCGTCGTCGTCGGGGTGCTTCACTGAGTGTCCTTCCACTTCTGGTGTGAGGGAGGGAGGGCGGCCCGGCCGGCGCTGTGAGAGGTGGGCGGCCGGGCCCGTCGGTTCATGCGGCGCGCTGTTCGTCGGGGTAGGCGCAGGGCACGCACATGCCGAGCGAGGTCGGGATGACGTAGCCCGCATCCCGCCCGCACTCGGGGCAGATACGGCGGGCGGTGTTGGCCTTGGCCAGCGCCGCCCACTTCGCCTCCGTCATGGGCCGGACCGGTTTGGCCAGGTCGATGCGGTAGAGGTAGGCGACCAGCGGCGGACGGCGCCGGCGCGGCCCGTGGTGCTCGCATCCCGACGCACCGACGTTGGCGGCGTCCAGGACCGTCACGGCCACCGGCCCGGAGCAGGCATCCGGGTCCTCGGGGTGGGCCGCAGGGCAGCGCGTCACGACCGCTCCTCCCGGACCGCGAGCGGGTCACCGGAGGTGGCCGCGACCACGCGCTTCCACGCAGCTCGCAGCCGGACTTCGGAGGCGGAGTGTCCGGCGGTCCGGAACCGGTGAGCCATCTCCCGGTACGACAACGGCGGGGTCTGGCTGTGCCGGATGTGATCCACCAACGCGTCCAGCGCATCGTCACTCAGTGCGGGGGCCGTCTCCAGTGCCAGCGTCGCCACCGGCTCGATGGGGCCCCAGACGGGCAGGTCCCATCGGGGTGTGACGCCGGGTGTGACGTCCCGCGTCACGCTGGTCAGCGCCCTGTCGGTGTCCTCGCCATGACGAGCCGTCTCCAGCGTCGACCACGCCCGCGACAGCGCTTCGGCGGTCTTTGCCTGCACGCGTGCGACGCGGGCACCGGCCGCCGTCACGGCCGTCAGCCGCGTCTCCTCCGTGGCGGCCTCCGCCCGCAATCGGGCACGGGCCACGGCCGCCTCGTCACGGGCCTCTTGCTGAATACCCCGGATCGCCCCGAGCGCCGTCGGAGTGAGCGCGGTGCGCTCCCACAGCCCATGCACCAGCCACAGCGCCTTGGCCGCAACCGGCAGCCACGCCACGGCCAGCCACGCGCCGGCGGACTCCTCAGCGGTCAGCGCGTGGGCCACCAGGACGCCGGCCGCGATCAGACCGAAGAACCAGCCGACACCGGTCACCGCGGGATTGTGGTCACCCTGCGCGGCCAGTCGGCGTTCGTAGGCGAGGGTGGCCAGCCATCCCCCATCGATCCCCAGACCGACGACCACGGCCACGGGCCATGGCACCGCCGTGCCCAGCCACATCACGACCACGGCCAGGGTGAGCACCATGGACACCGCCGTCATCGCTACGGCGGGCAGTACGGTCTTGGCCCTCATGCCGCACCCCCCGGCAGGCTCTCACCGGCCGCACGGTTGACCAGCGCGACCCGCGCGGCCAGCGCCCGTCGGCGGGCCCGACGGATGCGGCGGTCGTCCAGCTCACTCGGGGTGCGGTCCAGGGTGACGATGTGCGCGTCCAACAGGTCGACGTCCGCCAGGATGACGGGCATCTCCTGCTCGGTCGCGTCCAACTCAGCGTCCGTCGGCTCCATCCACGGAGCGAACGCGGTAACAGCGTCCTGAACAGTGACGATGTGGCTCATTGGGTCGTGGTTCCTTTCGCAGAGGGACGGCCCGAACAGCGGCCCCGGAGTTGCACCTCCGGGGCCGCGCGCCGTTGTGGTGAGGACCTCTCGTATTCACGAGCGGCCACGGCCACCCGGCACCAAGCGCCGTGTATGACGCTGGTGTCGGGGACCGTGAGCACGGGTGCTCAGCGCGGGTTCAGACGGCCCGCGAAGGTTCTATGCAGTCAGATCAAGCAATGCCAGCTACCGCCCCGGAGGGCGGATCCGGGCAGGTCACCCGGCCCGACATGGGCGGTCGGGATGGTGACCCGCACCCATCGACCACCCCTGTTCAGGTGGCTGGGTCGGCACTCTGTTGAGTTCTTTGCAGTGCGGAATCCGGGCCTTGCTTCCGGGCACTGACACGGCCGGTGAAGCCCTCTTCGGGCCTCGCGTTCCGGCGTGAGCTCAGATTGACCTAGGTCAATCTGACTGTCAAGAGGGTGCGGCAGAAGAGCGTGAGATTGACCTAGGTCCGGTTACTCTCGGAGGTATGGATCAGAGCCCTGAAGTGCCCAAGCCCACACCGACGGCCAAGGAGATTGCGGCGCACTTCCGCGGAAAGATCACGGGCCCCGATCGCGAGTACGACCCGGGGGACCGGCTTCCGGCTGCTCGCTCGCTCGCCAAGGAACTTGGCGTGCAGCTCATGACCGTTCAAAGTGCGTACGGCCAACTCCGTGACGAGGGGCTGATCCTCACTCAGCAGGGACGCGGGACGTTCGTCCGTGATCCTGCGGTACCCCTCGGCACCGAGCCAGGCAGCAGCCCTGCTTTCGCGGCCCTGGCCGCAGAGCTCAGCACGATTCATGACGCTCTCCATTTGCTCGGGGAGCGGCTTGACCGGCTTGAGCGTCTTGTGGGTAGCGAGACTCCACCTGCGCCGTGAGTTCGTCCGCACGCTTCAGCAGTCGCTCAACCTTGACGCGGGCATCCCTCAAACTCGCTTTGATCAAAGCGAGTTCAGCAGGAGTCATGCCTTCCAGCTCGCCGCTTCGCTCATTGATCCCTGACATGCCAATGAGCATGTGGCCGTGAACGGCAGAGGACCCGGACAAAGTGTCCGGGTCCTATTTCCTTGCAGGTCAGGAGGGTTGACGCCTCGCTATCTGGTGACTTCGTCCACGGCGTCCAGCACTGCCCCCCAGGGGAGATCCCTCCCCGCCGGCGCCTCGCGCGGCTCGTACAGCGGCCACACCGCCGGGCCGGAGATAATGCGCACGCCTCCGGCCTTAAGGGTCTCGATGTGGTGCTGCCATGCCGGATGACGAGCGTGCGCCGCGTTCACCCGAGGGAAGACGACTACCGGCAACCCGATGGTGCCGATTGCCTCGCCCACCTGCGTCAGCGCCTGGTTGTCCATCAGGCCCGTGGCGAGCTTGGCCACCATGTTGGCCGACGCGGGGGCTACCACGTAGCAGTCAACCGGCGGGTGCGGTCGGGCCTCGCCAGGCAGGCGCCGTTCATCGCGTACGGGCAGGCCAGTCAGCTTCTCCAACTGCTCAACCTCGCCGCCTATCCGCAGCCATTGACCGGCGGTCGGCGTCAGAGTGACGGCCACCTGCCATCCGCGCTCCATGGCAGGCTCAACCAGCCCGGTGCGCAACGTCTCTACGCCTCCGGCTGCTGACCCGACGACTCCAAGCACCCCGCGCTTGCCTGAACTCACTGCACCGCCCTGCACCGTTGAGCCATCACGAACACCTCGGACGATCGCGAGCCGCCGGTGACTGGTGATTGTTTGATCAAGTCCCGCAGCGTCTCGCGCACCCTTGGATTGTTGCGCACGAGCTGCGGCGATGTTCGCTCAGCCGTGCGGAGTTCTGTGAACGCTTCATCGCCTTGCCCGTTGAGCGACAGCGCACGAGCGAAGTCGATGCGGTGGGACACGCTGCGTTCCTGCGGCATGTGGTCGACGTTGATCCGGCCGTGTTCCACCACGTACGACACATTGTCGAGGTCCAACTCAACCGACAGCCGGTGAAGCAGGGCGTTTGTGGGTCCGAAGCTGGTCTGCCAGTAGTTCTCATCCGAGCCGAGGTCATCCGCGAGTGCCTCGGCTCGATCCAGCAGGTCGGTTGCGGTGGGCCGGTCCTGGTGGCGGGCCGCTGCCACAGCGGCCCGCAGGTGGATCATCCCCAGCAAACTCAGTGCCGCGGGGTCGTTGTCGGTCACCTGAGACGAGAGCCATGCAGCGGCCGTGTTACCCAGCTCCAATGCGTCGTCGTACCGGCCGTTGGCCAATAGGGCGTGCGTGCCGGACCGTGCGGCAGACGCCAACACGAGCGGGTCATCCGACTCGTCTGCGGCACGCATCGCGCGCTCGGCAGCGAGCCATGAGATGTCCGATTCACCGATCTTCGCGAGCGTCGTTGCCGCGAGGTGGTGGGTACGGGCCGACACTGCCCAGCAGTCGCTCCGATCCTCGCCGCGCCGTGCGGCTCGCTCCTCCAGCTCATGTGCGGTCTGGAGGAGCGCGGGAAGGGCGGCGATGACGCTACCGAGCCGCCCGCCCTGGTAGTCGTTCCATGCCTGCTCCACACGGACGGCCACGGGCGCCGGCACGGGGAGCTGAACCTCAGCCTCGGGGCCGAAGAGCAGACGAGACAGCCGGCGCGGGCTCATGAGCGCGTCGCGCACGGCCGGAACGTCGTCCTGCTGCTTCTCGTCCTCCATGAGCACGGTCTGACCGAGCAGGTCTCCGAGAGGTACGCGCAGGATGCGTGACAGCTCTGCGAGCATGTCGATACGGGGCGGCTTCCTACGGCCAGTTTCAATCTTTGCCAGCCAGTCGGTGCTACGCCCGACCAGGCCGGCGAGCACCTCTTGCGTGTAGCCGCGACGCTTCCGGTAGAACGCGATCCGCTCACCGATGCTGAGGTGATCTCCAAGACCACGCATTACGTGCTGCCTCCCGGTGGCTGTAGGGACCCGTTTCACCGTACAGAGCTGACGAACGGGCGGGTAGCCGGCGCATCCTCTGCCGCATGCCCACGGCAAGAGTGCCGGTCTAAGCAGACGGCGACCCGGGGACACTTTGTCCGGGCCGTAGGTGTCCGGTTGGCACCAGCGGTCGCTATCGTCGTCCCCTGACGGCCGGGGGAGGAATCATGTCAACAGTCACAGCACGAGCGAGCCTCGCTGCAGTGTCCGTAGTGGTCGCTACAGCGGCGGGGATTGTGACCAACATAGCTACCGATGAGCCGAATATTGCGTGGTGGGTAACGCTCGGATGCCTATTACTACTCGGAGCCCTCACTCAGGTCGGACTGACGCTTTTCGAGGGGCGTTCTTCTGACGTCACGGCAGCCGGAGTGGGCAGCGTCGCAGTAGGCGGTACGACGCGCGGGTCAGTCACTACGCATGTACAGGCGACAGGCCAGCAATCGTCCACCAGCATGGTGGGTGGAATTAATGCTCAAGGGCCCGGGAGTATTGCCATTGGTGGGGAGGCCCTCGGAGACGTATCTACAGACGTTACCGAAAGCGGGGGGTCTCAGGGCACATGAAGCCGAAGAATGTATCCTCCGACGGTAACGCGTCCGTGGCTGTCGGGGGAGACGTCAACGCACCCATCTTCACTAATCCTAGGTTTTACCTGACTAGCGATGTGTCCGTCCCGGATCCGGGTGACTGGCCCAGAGTTAGAGAGACTAACGCCCTTTCATTGGGTGTACACAGAACGTGGAACGCTGCGGGGGCCCCTACCTTGCCCGCATATGTTGAGCGAGACGTTGATGTCGAATTAGCTGAACGAGCTATGGACATAATTTCTGGCGGCGTTCTATTGCTCACGGGCGACTCAACATCTGGAAAGACCCGAACGGCCTACAATTTCCTTAGACGCTTTATGCCGAACTACAGGGTTTACGCGCCCACACCGGGGACTCATCTTTCCGGCCTGCCTCAGTTGGTGCAGTCTTCCAGTGATGGCCCTTTCTTGGTCTGGTTGGATGACCTCGACGGCTTTTTGGGACGGAATGGCGTAGACCCCCTATTTGTAGAAGCTATGCAGCGTCTCGGAGTACCCCTGGTTTGTACAATCCGCGACGACCTATTCGACAGTTATACAGGTCAGCCTCGCGAAGTGGCCGGTAGGGAGGGGCAGGATAGATGGCACGTGGGTAATCGCCTACTTCGCATGCTGGAGCCCGTAAGACTGGAAAGGATTTGGAGCCCTTCGGAACTTACGCGAGCATCCAGGATTTCCGACGAGCGTGTATCGGAAGCCCTCAAACATAGCTCCAGCTACGGGGTGTCCGAGTATCTAGCTGCCGGGCCATCGCTGATGCAGGTATGGAGGAGAGCTAGCCGCGTTGGGGGCCACGCCAGAGGGGCAGCCTTGGTGCGAGCCAGTGTCGACCTGGCACGTGCGGGTTTCACTGGCGGGGTTGACATCGAAGTCCTACGGGACATCCATGTCCGCTACCTGACGAATCCCTCGCTTCGGCCGGAGTCCTGGGAGGAGGCCCTTTCGTGGGCAACCGAAGTGATGTACGGCGTGTCGAGCCTGCTAGTCCCTGGTGCATACGAGCAGACATGGCAGGCGTTTGACTATCTCCCTGACGCGCTGTCGAGGGATCGTAAGGCCTCGCTGGCGATTCCTAACTTCATTTGGGAGGAGGCCTTGGCTCTGAATTCTGAGAATGAAGGCCAATGGCTTATTGGCATGCGTGCATATATGGCAGGTCAAACAGAATATGCTATTACCGCTTGGCGACCGTTGGCTGAGCACGGATATTATGAGGCGGCATCTAACCTTGTCGCAGTATACCTAGAGAAGGGTGACGCTCAGGAGGTAAGGCACTGGCGGAGAATTGCTGCACAGGATGACTTCTACTCGCAGAAGCTAGACTTCCCGGGGGTCGAATACGACCCTGAAGACGGCACGGTGGCCACGGGGTGGAGTCGACGCGGCGAGCGGGTCAAATTCCAATTGCATAAACCGGGTGATGGCGTCCGTCATGCCATGATTGTCGGGGCGCCAGGAATTGGAAAAAGCAACACACTAAGCATCGTTCTGCTTGGTGCGCTAAGTTCTCAGATATTCACCCTAGGTCTGCTTGATTGGTCTCACGAGCAGAAGCACTTCGCTGAACTTAGGGAAGCGGCTTTCTTGAACGCCGGGAACAACTTGCAGGAGTCCCTTGAACTCCTTGCGAAAATTGAAAGGGCCATCGACTTCCGCATCGGTGATGGTCGATACGAAGTTCCCGCACGAGAGCGGCCAGCCATCCTCTTGGCGATCGAAGACGCGCATCTCCTCTTTAATCGAAGCGTGGAAGCTGTACGGATAGCTCTGCGCATATTGCGAGACGGTAGGCCAGCCAGTATATGCCTTTATGTCACTATCCCCGACATTTCCCTTGAGAGTTTTGGTGGCGATGACCAATTAAGGCAGGCGTTCGCCGACCGGAACAATACGGCGTTCTTTATGGGGGACGCTGGATTGCAAATGTGGCGAGATCTCGATTTGCTTCGTTCGGGTTGGGAGGCTGGGGAGTCGGGCTAGAGAAACGAGACCATGCGAGGAAGGCAGCTTCCTCTGACGAGTGAGCGCGACCCTACTCGCAGCTTGCTTCAGGGGCCGTCTGGGGGCCGTCGAAGGGTGGCCCACAGTGACCAATAACGACTAATGACGACCGCTCGACCGCAGGTCAGCGCTGCGCCGATCTCGATCGTTCGAGGTCGCTCCAGGCCGCCGTCACTTCCTGCGCAACAAGAAGAGCGAGTGGGAGGAGTACCGCTCCGAGGTCACCGCCTTCGAGCTGCGGAAGAACCTGCCGGTGCTGTAGGGCCTGTCGTTTGGATCACGCCGCAGACGCGGGGTCTGAACAGCGCTGTCGACTTCCCGCGACCGGATCCGAGCGACAGGCCGTGGGCGCGCGCGGCGCGTCTCGTGCGTACGGCGAGGGGCCGGCGGCCGATCATCGGTCGCCGGCCCCTCGTGGTTCCCTGCGCGTCGGGCAGCGGTGGTGTTCCGGGCCGTGGCCGGCGGGGGCTACTCCTGTTCCCGTCGCGCGGCGAGGTCCGCGAGAAGCTGGTGCAGGGGTTCGGTCGCGCGGCGGCGGTACTCCTGGATCGCCCAGCCGTTGCCGTCGGGGTCCTTGAAGTACATGAAGGTGGCGCCGTCCTGCGGGGCGAACTGCTGCGGCTCGCTCACGTCCAGGCCGCGGGCGGTCAGCTCCGCGTGGGCCGCCTTCGCGTCCGTCACGCAGAGCTGCAGGCCGTGGTACGTCCCCGGGGCCGGCGTGCCCGTGGGCGTCTGGAAGCCGTCCGCCAGGGCGATCGAACAGCCCGAGCCGGGCGGCGTGAGCTGCACGATCCGCACCCCTTCCATCACCTCGTCGTCGAGGTCCACATGGAAGCCGACCTTGTCCCGGTAGAACTCCTTGGAGCGGTCCACGTCGGACACCGGCAACAGGATGACTTCGAGGGTCATGTCCATGGCGTGACTCCTTTGTCGCGACCGTCATAGATGCCGTACGGCCGCCTCGGGGCAGCCCTGAGGCACATGGCTGCCTCCCACACAACCCGAAACCCGGCCGGGGCGCCACCGTGGCGGCGCGGGTTACGCTCGAGCCCGTACGACCTTGATCGGAGTCGAGGAGGCCGGGATGACGGGGCCGGGGCGCAGGAGCAGTACCTTCACGCGACTGCTGCGGCACGGGTTCACCGATGCCTCCGGCGCCGAACGCCTCCTGGACGGCGCCGAGCTGTCCCCCGTGCGCAACGACCCGGTGCTGCTCGAAGCCCTCGGCCGCACCGCCGACCCCGACCTGGCCCTCCACGGACTCGTCCGGCTGCTGGAGGCGCAGCCCGGTGCGAGCGCCCGGCGGGAGCTGCTCGACACCGTGATAGCCGCCAAGCCGCTGCGGGACCGGCTGCTCGGGGTGCTCGGCGCGTCCGCCGCCCTCGCCGACCACCTCGCCCGCCACCCCCGCGACTGGGAGGCCCTGGTCACCTACGAGCCGCGGGACCTCCACCCCGGGGTGGAGGAGTTCGAACGCGGGCTCGCCGAGGCCGACGACCCGGTGGCGCTGCGGATCGCCTACCGGCGCTGCTTGCTGTCCATCGCCGCCCGCGACGTGTGCGGGACCACCGACCTCGCCGAGACCGCCGCCGAACTGGCCGATCTCGCCACCGCCACCCTCCGGGCCGCCCTCGCGCTCGCCCGCGCCGCCGCCCCCGACGACGCCGCACTGTGCCGGCTCGCGGTGATCGCGATGGGCAAGTGCGGCGGACGCGAGCTGAACTACGTCTCCGACGTCGACGTCATCTTCGTGGGCGAGGCCGCCGACGGTGCCGACGAGGGCAAGGCCCTGCGCGCCGCCACCAAGCTGGCCGCGCACATGATGCGGATCTGCTCGGAGACCACCGTCGAGGGGTCCATCTGGCCCGTCGACGCCAACCTGCGGCCCGAGGGCCGCAACGGCCCGCTGGTGCGGACCCTCAGCAGCCATCTCGCCTACTACCAGCGCTGGGCCAAGACCTGGGAGTTCCAGGCCCTGCTCAAGGCCCGGCCGGTCGCCGGGGACCTCGCGCTGGGCGAGGAGTACGTCACCGCCGTCGCGCCGCTGGTGTGGCAGGCCGCCGAGCGGGAGAACTTCGTCCCCGACGTGCAGAAGATGCGGCGGCGGGTCGTCGAGAACATCCCCGTCGCCGAGGTCGAGCGCGAACTCAAGCTCGGCCCCGGCGGACTGCGGGACGTGGAGTTCGCCGTACAACTGCTCCAGCTGGTGCACGGGCGGGCCGACGCGTCGCTGCGCAGCGGCACCACGCTCGACGCCCTGCGGGCGCTCGCCGCCGGCGGATACGTCGGGCGGACCGACGCCGTGCAGCTCGACGAGGCGTACCGGTTCCTGCGGTCCATGGAGCACCGGATCCAGCTCTACCGGCTGCGCCGGACCCACCTCGTCCCCGTGGTCGAGGGCGACCAGCGGCGGCTCGGACGGTCCCTGGGCCTGCGGACCGATCCGGTGGCCGAGCTGAACCGCGAGTGGAAGCGGCACGCGGCCGTCGTACGGCGGCTGCACGAGAAGCTGTTCTACCGGCCGCTGCTGGACGCGGTGGCGCAACTCCCCTCGGGTGAGACGCGGTTGAGCACCGAGGCCGCCCGTGAGCGGCTCGTCGCCCTCGGGTACGCCGACCCCGCCGCGGCGTTGCGGCACCTGGAGGCGCTGGCGTCCGGGGTGACGCGCAAGGCGGCGATCCAGCGGACGCTGCTGCCCGTGCTGCTCGGCTGGTTCGCCGACTCCGCCGACCCGGACGCCGGACTGCTGAACTTCCGCAAGGTGTCGGACGCGCTGGGCAAGACGCCCTGGTACCTGCGGCTGCTCCGCGACGAGGGGGCCGCCGCGGAGAACCTCGCGCGCGTCCTGTCGGCCGGGCGGCTCGCCCCCGACCTGCTGATGCGGGCGCCCGAGGCCGTCGCGCTCCTCGGCGACGGCGACGCCGGCGGGCTGGCGCCGCGCGGGCGGGCCCACCTGGAGCAGGAGATACTCTCCGCGGTCGGGCGCGCCGGAAGCGCCGTGCAGGGCGTCACCGCGGCGCGCGGGGTGCGGCGGCGGGAGCTGTTCCGGACGGCCGCCGCGGACATCGTCGCCTCCTACGGCACCGAGGCACAGCCCGTCGAGGCCGACCGGGGCACGCTCGTCGACCTGGTCGGTGGGGCCGTCTCCGACATCACCGCGGCCACCCTGGCCGGCACCCTGCGGGCCGTCGTGAGGGAAGGGTGGGGCGACACACTGCCCACCCGGTTCGCGATCATCGGCATGGGGCGGTTCGGCGGGCACGAGCTGGGCTACGGCTCCGACGCCGACGTGCTGTTCGTGCACGAGCCCCGGGACGGGGTCGACGAGCACGAGGCCGGGCGGGCCGCCAACACGGTCGTCTCCGAGATGCGGCGGCTGCTCCAGGTCCCCAGCGCCGACCCGCCGCTGCTCGTCGACGCCGACCTGCGGCCGGAGGGGAAGTCCGGGCCGCTCGTGCGGACGCTGAAGTCGTACGAGGCGTACTACCGGCGGTGGTCGCTGGGATGGGAGTCGCAGGCGCTGCTGCGGGCCGAGCCGGTCGCGGGGGACGAGGAGCTGGGGCGGCGGTTCGTCGAGCTGATCGATCCGCTGCGGTATCCGCGCGCCGGGCTCGGGGACGACGCGGTGCGGGAGATCCGGCGGCTCAAGGCCCGCATGGAGTCCGAGCGGATGCCCCGCGGGGCCGATCCGAAGCTGCACACCAAGCTGGGGCCGGGCGGGCTGTCGGACGTCGAGTGGACCGTGCAGCTGCTGCAACTGCGGTACGGGGCCGAGGAGGCGGGGCTGCGGACCACGCGTACGCGGGGGGCGCTGGCGGCCGCCCGGGCGTGCGGGCTGCTGTCGGAGGAGGACGCGGCCACGCTGGACGAGGCCTGGGTGCTGGCCACTCGGGTGCGGAACGCGGTGATGCTGGTGCGGGGGCGGGCCGGCGACACGTTTCCGTCCGATCCCCGCGAGCTGGCCGCGGTGGGGCGGTATCTGGGGTACGGGCCCGGTCATGTGGGGGACATGCTCGACGACTACCGGCGGACCGGGCGGCGGGCTCGGGGGGTTGTGGACGCGCTGTTCTACGGAGCGTGAGCGCGGTGTGACGGGGGAGGCGGTGCGCTGCCGGATGCGGCGTGGGTGCGGTGCTGGGTGCGCTGCCGGGTGCGGCGCGGTGTGCGCCGACCATGCGTCGCGGGCGGCGGGCGGCGGGTCGCGGGTCGGGGCCGTGGCGGTGCGCCGATCCCGTCGGCCATGCGCGGCTGTACGGCTACGGTCTCGGTGCGGACTGTCTCGGTGCGGGCTGTCTCGGCAGGGCGTGGGGGAAGGCGCCGGACCAGGTGCGGGTCACCGTGTAACCGAAGGCCAGGCAGATCATGCCGCCCACCGCGTCGAGCCAGAAGTGGTTGGCGGTGGCGACGATGACGATCAGGGTGGCCGTGGGATAGAGGAGGCCGAGGATGCGTACCCAGGGCAGCTTGGCCAGGGTGAAGATCGTCAGGCCGCACCACAGGGACCAGCCGATGTGCATGGAGGGCATCGCGGCGTACTGGTTCGACATGTTCTTGAGGTCGCCCGAGGCCATCGAGCCCCACGTCTGGTGGACGACCACCGTGTCGATGAAGTCGTTGCCGTTCATCAGGCGCGGGGGAGCCAGTGGATACAGGTAGTAACCCACCAGGGCCACCGCCGTGGTGGCGAACAGGGCCGTGCGCGCTGCCCCGTAGCGGCCGGGGTGGGCGCGGTAGAGCCAGACCAGGACGGCCAGGGTCAGCACGAAGTGCAGCGTGGCGTAGTAGTAGTTCATGCCGACGATGAGCCAGGTCACCGCGTTGACACCGTGGTTGACGGACTCCTCGACGGCGATGCCGAGGTGTTGTTCCATCCGCCAGATCCAGTCGGCGTTGCGCAGGGCCTCGGCGCGCTGCTCCGGGACCGCGTTGCGGATCAGCGAGTACGTCCAGTAACTCACCGCGATCAGCAGGATCTCGAACCAGAGGCGGGGGCGGCGCGCAGTGCGCAGGCGCTGGAGCGGACCCGGGCGTTGTGCGGCCGTCACAGGCGCTGGAACGGCCTGTTCACGGCCTTCCAGTGACGTCGTCACGGTCGATTCACCCATGGACACAGAGTCTGCCAGAAAAGCCTTCTTCTCCGATCATCCCCTGGTCCGATACGGCCCGCATGTTCTCCCACCGGTGGACCCTGGGGGGATACGGCGAACGTACTGCCCGAAAACGGGCTTCTCCGCCCTACGGACGATTGCGGTCACCGGGGGGCCGAGGCCGTCGAGCCGCGGACCACCAGCTCCGGCATGAACACGAACTCGCTGTGCGGGGCCGGCGTACCGCCGATCTCCTCCAGCAGGGTGCGCACCGCGGCCTGGCCCATCGCGGGGACCGGCTTGCGGACCGTGGTCAGGGGCGGGTCGGTGAACGCGATCAGGGGGGAGTCGTCGAAGCCGACGACGGAGATGTCGTGGGGGACGGACAGGCCGCGCTGGCGGGCCGCCCGTATCGCGCCGAGGGCCATCATGTCGCTGGCGCAGACCACCGCCGTGCAGCCGCGGTCGATCAGGGCCATGGTGGCGGCCTGGCCGCCCTCCAGTGTGTAGAGGGAGTGCTGGACCATGTCCTGCTCGACCGTCTCCGCGTTCAGCCCGAGGGTGTCCTGCATGGCGCGGACGAAGCCCTCGATCTTGCGCTGGACCGGGACGAAGCGCTTGGGGCCGAGGGCCAGGCCGATCCGGGTGTGGCCCAGGGACGAGAGGTGGGTGACCGCCAGGGTCATCGCCGCCCGGTCGTCGGGGGAGATGAACGGCGCCTGCACCTTGGGGGAGAAGCCGTCGACGAGGACGAAGGGGACGCCCTGCGCGCGCAGCTGCTCGTAGCGCTGCATGTCGGCGGTGGTGTCCGCGTGCAGGCCGGAGACGTAGATGATGCCGGCGACCCCGCGGTCCACCAGCATCTCGGTCAGCTCGTCCTCGGTGGAGCCGCCCGGGGTCTGGGTGGCGAGGACGGGGGTGTAGCCCTGGCGGGTCAGCGCCTGGCCGATGACCTGGGCCAGGGCCGGGAATATGGGGTTCTCCAGCTCGGGCGTGATCAGACCGACCAGGCCGGCGCTGCGCTGGCGCAGGCGGACGGGGCGCTCGTAGCCCAGGACGTCCAGTGCGGCGAGCACGGACTGGCGGGTGGTGGCGGCGACGCCGGGCTTCCCGTTGAGGACGCGGCTGACGGTCGCTTCGCTCACCCCCGCCTGCGCAGCGATGTCGGCAAGCCGTGTGGTCACAGGGTTGGACTGTACCGGCCAGGTGTCCCCTTGCACACCAAACGGGCGCCGCGGGCGACCTGTTGGACGGCCCCGGCCGGGCTGCTGCGTCATCGCGCTCCCTCGTGAAAGTGATGGCAAGAGCTTGCAGAGTCTTGCACAACCCGTCTCTGGCCGCTCCACCGTTGGAAACAAGCGTCTCATGACGGTCGCCAAGAGGTCACGCACGAATAACTTCGGAGATCCCTTGCACTTCTTTTCTGCAAGGTCTTTCGCAACGCTTACATCGCTGTTACGTTCTGGACGCCCGGCGGCCTCCCCCACTCTCGACTTCGCTCGAGCGGGGGGACCCCCATGGCGCAGTCGGCAAGTCGACAGGAGCGGCGGACGGGGCCGTTTCCTGGGCTACACGGGCTTTCACCCTCAAGGAGAACTCAATGCGGCGTGGCATAGCGGCCACCGCGCTGGTGGCGTCCCTCGCCCTCGCGGCGACGGCCTGCGGCGGAAGTGACGACAGCGGCGACTCGGCCGACGGCCCGGTCACCATCACCTGGTGGGACACCTCCAACGCCACCAATGAGGCCCCGACGTACCAGGCCTTGGTCAAGGAGTTCGAGGCCGCCAACAAGGACGTCAAGGTCAAGTACGTCAACGTCCCCTTCGACCAGGCGCAGAACAAGTTCGACACCGCCGCCGGTTCCAAGGGCGCGCCGGACGTGCTGCGCTCCGAGGTCGGCTGGACCCCCGCCTTCGCCAAGAAGGGCTTCTTCCTGCCGCTGGACGGCACCGAGGCCCTCGCCGAACAGGCCAAGTTCAAGCCGAACCTGATCGAGCAGGCGAAGTACGAGGGCAAGACGTACGGCGTGCCGATTGTCACCGACACCCTCGCGCTGGTCTACAACAAGGCGCTCTTCGCCAAGGCCGGCCTCACCGAGGCGCCCAAGAGCTGGGACGACCTCAAGAAGGCCGCCGCCACGATCAAGGACAAGACCGGGGTGGACGGCTACTGGGGCTCGACCCAGGCCTACTACGCCCAGTCCTTCCTCTACGGCGAGGGCACCGACACGGTCGACGCCGAGGGCAAGAAGATCACCGTCAACTCGGCGGAGGCGAAGAAGGCGTACGGCACCTGGCTCGGCATGTTCGACGGCAAGGGCCTGCACAAGGCGGACACCACCGCCGACGCCTACGCCCACATCCAGGACGCGTTCGTCAACGGCAAGGTCGCCGCGATCGTCCAGGGCCCCTGGGAGATCACGAACTTCTACAAGGGTTCGGCGTTCACGGACAAGAGCAACCTGGGCATCGCCACCGTCCCGGCCGGCTCCACCGGCGAGGCGGGCGCCCCGACCGGCGGCCACAACCTCTCGGTCTACGCCGGCTCGGACGCCGCCCACCAGAAGGCCGCGCTGAAGTTCGTCAACTTCATGACCTCCGCGAAGTCGCAGGCGGCCGTCGCGCAGAAGAACTCCACGCTGCCGACCCGCGACGACGCCTACACCGCCGAGGTCAAGGCCGACCCGGGCATCGCCGGCTACCAGACCGTGCTGTCCGCCGCCCAGCCGCGCCCCGCGCTGCCGGAGTACAGCTCCCTGTGGGGTCCGCTGGACACCGAACTGCCCAAGATCGCGGGCGGCAAGGTCTCCCTCGACAAGGGACTGAGCAACGCCGAGACCGCCATCGCCAAGCTGGTGCCGGACTTCAGCAAGTGAGTCCCGAGTGGCCGCCGGATCACCCCGCGCATGGGGGAGTGATCGGCGGCCACCGGCCTGTCCCCCAGCCCGCCCCTGATCTTCGAATTTCCAGAAGGTGTCGAACCATGACAGTCGCCATCGACCGCGCGACCGGCAAGCGCCGCGGTGACGCGCCGCGCCCCGGGCTGGGTCAGCGCCTGAAGCACGGTTACCAGAAGCACTGGTACGCCTACGTCATGATCGCCCCCGTGGTGGTCGTCCTCGGCGTTCTCGTGCTGTATCCCCTCGGGTACGGCATGTACCTCACCCTCACCGACGCCAACAGCCTGAACACCGGCCGCACGATCGGCGTCAACGAGATCGAGGCCACCTACAAGTTCATCGGTCTGGACAACTACGCCGACATCCTGTGGGGCGAGACCGCCTACGACCGCTTCTGGTCGCACTTCATCTGGACGATCGTCTGGACGGCCGCCTGCGTCGCCCTGCACTACACCATCGGTCTCGGCCTCGCCCTCCTGCTCAACCAGAAGCTGCGCGGACGCACCTTCTACCGGCTGATCCTGGTCCTGCCCTGGGCCGTGCCGACCTTCGTCACCGTCTTCGGCTGGCGGTTCATGCTCTCCGACGGCGGCATCATCAACTCCGCCCTGGAGAGCCTGCACCTGCCGACGCCGCTGTGGCTGGAGGACACCTTCTGGCAGCGGTTCGCCGCGATCATGGTCAACACCTGGTGCGGTGTGCCGTTCATGATGGTCTCCCTGCTCGGCGGCCTCCAGTCCATCGACTCCACGCTCTACGAGGCCGCGGAGATGGACGGCGCCAACGCCTGGCAGCGCTTCCGTCACGTCACCCTGCCGGGCCTGCGCTCGGTCAGCTCGACCGTCGTGCTCCTCGGCATCATCTGGACCTTCAACCAGTTCGCCGTGATCTTCCTGCTGTTCGGCACCACCGCGCCGGATGCCCAGATTCTTGTCACCTGGGCGTACTACCTCGGCTTCGGACAGCAGCCGCGTGACTTCGCCCAGTCGGCGGCCTACGGCATCCTGCTGCTGGCCATCCTGATCGTCTTCACCTCGTTCTACCGCCGCTGGCTGAACCGCAACGAGCAGCAGCTCGCGATCTGAGGCAGGAGTTCCCATGAGTACCACCACCGTCGAGACCTCCGCCGACGTGACCGAGCGGCCCACGGCCGGCCCCGCCGGGGGCCCCGGGCGAGGCAAGCGCGGTGTCGTCGCCTCGCTCGCCTCGCACGGCGTGCTGATCGTCGCCTCGCTGATCGCGCTCTTCCCGATCGCCTGGCTGGTCTTCCTCTCCCTCGGCCCGGACAAGGACGACTACCTCCACCCCGGGCGCATCTGGTCGAAGATGACCTTGGACAACTACTCGTTCGTCCTGCAGAACACGAATTTCTTCGACTGGCTGAAGAGTTCGCTGATCGTGTCGCTGGGCACCACGGTGATCGGCGTGATGATCGCCGCCACCACCGGTTACGCCGTGTCCCGCATGCGCTTCCCGGCCTACCGCAAGTTCATGTGGGTGCTGCTGGTGACCCAGATGTTCCCGGTCGCCGTGCTGATGGTGCCGATGTACCAGATCCTGTCGGACCTCCAGCTCATCGACACCTACCTCGGTCTGATCCTGGTCTACTGCTCGACCGCCGTGCCGTACTGCGCCTGGCTGCTCAAGGGGTACTTCGACACCATCCCGTTCGAGATCGACGAGGCCGGCCGGGTCGACGGACTGTCCCCCTTCGGCACGTTCGCGCGGCTGATCCTGCCGCTCGCCAAGCCGGGCCTCGCGGTGGCCGCGTTCTACAGCTTCATCACGGCCTTCGGCGAGGTCGCCTTCGCCACCACGTTCCTGCTGGACGACGAGAAGTACACCCTCGCCGTCGGACTGCAGAGCTTCGTCAGCGAGCACGACGCCCAGCGCAACCTGATGGCCGCCACCGCGGTGCTGATCGCGATACCGGTCTCCGCGTTCTTCTACCTCGTGCAGAAGAACCTGGTGACCGGTCTGACCGCGGGTGGCACGAAGGGGTGACCCTCCGCCGGGAGGCCGGGACGCCCCCCGAAGACCCGAGGCGGCCGCGGTCACCATCCGACCCCGCTGTGACCGCGCCGCCTCGTCAGCACCGCCGTACGCATGCCTGATCCCGATGACCCGTCCCCCACTCTCGACTCCACGTGAGCGGGGGGGACCCCCACCGCATCAAGGAAGCCATGAGCCAGCAGTACTCCGCCGCCCCGGCCCCGACCACCCGGCCCGACCCGGCCGTCGCCACCGTCGCGCAGCGCGGCGACTGGTGGCGGGACGCGGTCATCTACCAGGTGTACCCGCGCAGTTTCGCCGACAGCAACGGCGACGGCATGGGTGACCTGGAGGGCGTACGCTCCCGTCTCCCGTACCTGCAGGGCCTCGGCGTGGACGCCGTGTGGCTCAGCCCCTTCTACGCCTCGCCGCAGGCCGACGCCGGCTACGACGTCGCCGACTACCGTGCCGTCGACCCCATGTTCGGCAACCTGCTGGACGCCGACGCCCTGATCCGCGACGCCCACGAGCTGGGCCTGCGGATCATCGTCGACCTGGTCCCCAACCACTCCTCGGACCAGCACGAGTGGTTCAAGCGGGCGCTCGCCGAGGGCCCCGGCTCCCCGCTGCGCGAGCGCTACCACTTCCGCCCCGGCAAGGGCGCTGACGGCGAACTCCCGCCCAACGACTGGGAGTCCATCTTCGGCGGCCCGGCCTGGACGCGGGTCACCGAGCCCGACGGCACGCCCGGCGAGTGGTACCTGCACCTCTTCGCCCCCGAGCAGCCCGACTTCAACTGGGAACACCCGGCCGTCGGCGACGAGTTCCGCTCCATCCTGCGGTTCTGGCTCGACATCGGCGTCGACGGCTTCCGCATCGACGTGGCGCACGGCCTGGTGAAGGCCGAGGGCCTGCCCGACCTTGGTTCCCACGACCAGCTCAAGCTGCTGGGCAACGATGTCATGCCGTTCTTCGACCAGGACGGCGTGCACGAGGTCTACCGGCAGTGGCGTCTCGTCCTCGACGAGTACGCGGGCGAGCGCATCTTCGTCGCCGAGGCATGGACCCCGACCGTCGAGCGGACCGCCAACTACGTCCGCCCCGACGAGCTGCACCAGGCGTTCAACTTCCAGTACCTGGCGACGGAGTGGGACGCCAAGGAGCTGCGTCAGGTCGTCGACCGCACCCTGGAGGCCATGCGCCCGGTCGGCGCCCCCGCCACCTGGGTCCTGTCCAACCACGACGTCACCCGGCACGCCACCCGCTTCGCCAACCCGCCCGGCCTCGGCACGCAGATCCGCACGGCGGGCGACCGCGCGCTGGGCCTGCGGCGCGCCCGCGCGGCCAGCCTGCTGATGCTGGCGTTGCCCGGCTCGGCGTACGTCTACCAGGGCGAGGAACTGGGCCTGCCGGACGTCGTCGACCTGCCCGACGAGGTGCGCCAGGACCCGGCGTACTTCCGCGGCGCGGGCCAGGACGGCTTCCGTGACGGCTGCCGCGTCCCGATCCCGTGGACCCGCGAGGGCTCGTCCTACGGCTTCGGCGCGGGCGGCAGCTGGCTGCCGCAGCCGCGGGCTGGGGCGAGCTGAGCATCGAGGCGCAGCAGGGCGTGCCCGGCTCGACGCTGGAGCTGTACCGTTCGGCGCTGGCGCTGCGCCGGTCCCTGCCGGACCTCGGCGCGGGCGACTCGGTGGAGTGGCTGCGCGCCCCCGAGGGCGTGCTGGCGTTCCGGCGCGGTGAGTTCGTGTGCGTCGCCAACACCTCCGGCGAGGCGGTGACGACCCCGGCGTACGGCCGGCTGCTGCTCGCCAGCGGTGAACTGACCGAGGCGGAGGGCGAGGCGAAGGTGCCGGCGGACACGACGGTGTGGTTCACGACGGTCTGACGGCCCCGGGAAACTTCTTGCATCAACTTCACACGGCCCGCTGCCTTTTCAGGCAGCGGGCCTTTAACATCTGCGTCACCGCAAGATTGCGGGAATCTTTCAGCAAGAACCTTCAACGTCGAAGGAACCCCACATGGCACGCAGAACCCTCTCCGGGGCGCTCGCCCTCTCGGCCGCCGCCCTTGTCATGACCCCGTCGCTCGCGCAGGCCTCCCCGCCCGGCACCAAGGACGTCACCGCCGTCCTCTTCGAGTGGAACTTCGCCTCCGTCGCCAAGGAGTGCACCACCACCCTGGGCCCCGCGGGCTACGGATACGTGCAGGTCTCGCCGCCCGCCGAGCACATACAGGGCGCGCAGTGGTGGACGTCGTACCAGCCGGTCAGCTACAAGATCGCGGGACGCCTCGGCGACCGCACGGCCTTCCAGAACATGGTGAACACCTGCCACGCGGCGGGCGTGAAGGTCGTCGTGGACACCGTCATCAACCACATGTCCGCGGGCAGCGGCACCGGCACCGGCGGCTCGTCGTACACGAAGTACAACTACCCCGGCCTGTACTCCTCGTACGACTTCGACGACTGCACCTCGCAGATCACCAACTACGGCGACCGCTGGAACGTCCAGCGCTGCGAACTGGTCGGCCTCGCCGACCTGGACACGGGCGAGGACTACGTCCGCAGGACGATCGCCGGGTACCTGAACGACCTGCTGTCCCTCGGCGTCGACGGCTTCCGCATCGACGCGGCCAAGCACATCGACACCGCCGACCTCGCCAACATCAAGTCCCGGCTGACGAAGCCGAACGCCTACTGGAAGCAGGAGGCCATCCACGGCAGCGGCGAGGCCGTCCAGCCCTCCGAGTACACGGGCAACGGGGACGTCCAGGAGTTCCGCTACGCCTACGACCTCAAGCGGGTCTTCAACAACGAGAACCTCGCCTACCTGAAGAACTACGGCGAGGGCTGGGGCTACATGAACAGCTCCGTCTCCGGTGTCTTCGTCGACAACCACGACACCGAGCGCAACGGCTCCACGCTGAGCTACAAGGACGGTGCCACCTACACGCTGGCCAACGTCTTCATGCTGGCCTGGCCCTACGGCGCCCCGGACGTCAACTCGGGCTACGAGTTCTCCGACACGGACGCCGGACCGCCGGCCGGAGGCTCGGTGAGCGCCTGCTGGCAGAACGGCTGGAAGTGCCAGCACGCCTGGCCGGAGATCCAGCGCATGGTCGCCTTCCGCAACGCCACCCGCGGCGAGTCGGTGACCAACTGGTGGGACAACGGCGGCGACGCGATCGCCTTCGGCCGGGGCTCCAAGGGCTATGTCGCGATCAACCACGAAAGCGGTTCCCTGAGCCGGACCTACCAGACCTCCCTGCCCGCCGGGACGTACTGCAACGTGCAGAACAACACGACGGTGACGGTCGGTTCGAGCGGCCAGTTCACCGCCACCCTCGGCGCGAACACCGCGTTGGCGATCCACGCGGGCAAGTCGAGCTGCTGACCGGGTGACAGCAAGGGTCGTGAAATTTCTTTCCATGTCTTTCACGACCCTTGCTGTAAGCCTTGCGCCGGGGTTACGGTCGCGCCGGCGCCCGGCGACACAGCCGTCCCGTGGCGCAGGGGTCGGACCCAATGAGCCGTAATCGCAAGGAGTTCACACCTGTGACACCGAGATGGCCGGCGCCCGGGACGCGCCGCACCACCCATGCCGGACGGGTCGCCGCGGTCACCGCGGCCGCCCTCGCGGCAGCCCTCGTGCAGCCCCTCGCGGCCCGCGCCGCCA
>NZ_MPOH02000011.1:33621-47728 GCF_001896135.2 Streptomyces phaeoluteigriseus | reverse complement strand
GCTCCACCGATTGGGCCGCTCACAGGACGGGCCGCCCCACCGGACGGCCGCCCCCCGACCATCCCGCCCAGTGCCCGGCCGCACCCGTCAGGTCGCCCGCACCTCATACGTGCCGATCCGGACCGTGTCGTCGTCCAGGCACTGCCCGCTGCGCAGGTCGAAGCGCTGCTTGAGCAGGGGCGAGGCGACGAACGGCCGGCCCTGGAGGGACCCGGTCAGGCCGCGGGAGAGGACCGCCGCGCCGCTGAACGGGTCGCGGTTGTCGACGGCGTACAGCTCGCCCGCCCGGTCCCGGAACAGGGCGACCTGACGGCCGTCCGGCAGGAGTGCCGCCACACCGCGGCCGGGGACCAGCAGGCTCAGGTCGCAGACCGTGAACCAGTCGTCGCCGAGCTGGAGTTGCACCTTCAGGTCGGTCGTCTCGAGTGCCAGGGTCATCGCTGGGCGCTCCCTTCCAGGGGACGGTGGCCGATGGTGAGCAGCGGCAGGTCGGGCTTGATCTGGTCGCGCTCGGGGACGAAGCCGACGACCGGGTCGGGGGTGTCCGGCGCGTTGACGAAGGACACGAACCGGGCCAGCTTCTCGGGGTCGTTGATGGTGGTCGCCCACTCGTCGGCGTAGTTCGCCACGTGCGCGGCCATCAGGGACTCCAGCTCCTCGCAGATGCCGAGGGAGTCCTCCACCACCACGTCCCGCACGTGGTCCAGGCCGCCCGGGATCCGCTCCAGCCAGGTCGAGGTGCGCTCCAGCCGGTCGGCGGTGCGGATGTAGAACATCAGGAACCGGTCGATCAGGCGGATCAGTTCGGTGTCGGAGAGGTCCTGGGCGAGCAGGTCGGCGTGGCGCGGGGTGGCGCCGCCGTTGCCGCCCACGTACAGGTTCCAGCCGTTGGAGGTGGCGATGATGCCGAAGTCCTTGGACTGGGCCTCGGCGCACTCGCGGGCACAGCCGGAGACGGCCGACTTGAGCTTGTGCGGGGAGCGCAGGCCCCGGTAGCGCAGCTCCAGGTCGATCGCCATGCGGACGGAGTCCTGGACGCCGTAGCGGCACCAGGTCTGGCCGACGCAGGACTTCACCGTGCGCAGGGACTTGCCGTAGGCGTGGCCCGACTCGAAGCCGGCGTCGACCAGACGGGCCCAGATCAGCGGGAGCTGTTCCACGCGGGCGCCGAACATGTCGATCCGCTGGCCGCCGGTGATCTTCGTGTAGAGGCCGAAGTCGCGGGCGATCTCACCGATGACGATCAGACCCTCGGGGGTGATCTCACCGCCGGGGATGCGCGGTACGACCGAGTAGGAGCCGTTCTTCTGGAGGTTGGCGAGGAAGTGGTCGTTGGTCTCCTGAAGTGCCGCCTGCTCGCCGTCCAGGACGTAGCCGCTGGCGCCGATCGTGGGCGCGAGGGAGGCGATGATCGAGGCGACCGCTGGCTTGCAGACGTCGCAGCCGTCACCGCCCCGCGCGCCGTCGCGGCCGTAGCGGTCGAGCATGTCCTGGTAGGTGTTGATGCGCAGGGCGAGGACGATCTCGTACAGCTCCTCGCGGGTCTGCGAGAAGCAGCCGCACAGGCCCTTGTCGACCTCGACCCCGCTCGCCTCCAGCTCGGCGGTGACGAGCTGGCCGAGGATCTTGACGCAGCTGCCGCAGCCGGTACCGGCCTTGGTGCACTTCTTCACCTCGGGCACAGTCGTGCAGGAGTGCTCGGTGACCGCGCCGCGGATGGTGCCCTTGGTGACGTTGTGGCAGGAGCAGATGACCGCCTCGTCGGGCAGGGCCGACGGGCCGAGCTGGGCGCCGCCGCCGGCCCCGGCGGGCAGCACCAGCGACTCGGGCGAGACCGGCGGGACCGAGCCGGTCAGGGCGCGCAGGGTGCCGTAGGCGTCCGCGTCGCCGATCAGGATGCCGCCGAGCAGCGTGCCGTCGCGGCCGATGACCAGCTTCTTGTACAGGCCCGAGCGGGAGTCGGAGTACACGACGTCGAGGCAGTCCTCGGCGGTGCCGTGCGCGTCACCGAAGGAGGCCACGTCCACGCCGAGCAGCTTCAGCTTGGTGGAGAGGTCGGCGCCGGTGAAGGAGGCCTCGTCGGCGGCGATCGTCGCGGCGGCCGTCTCGGCCTGCTCGTAACCTGGGGCGACCAGGCCGTACACCCGGCCGTCCGCGGCCAGCGCGCACTCGCCGATCGCGAAGACGTGCGGGTCGCCGACCGTACGGCACTGCTCGTCGACCGCGATGCCGCCGCGCTCGCCGACCGTCAGCCCCGACTCGCGGGCCAGCTGGTCGCGGGGGCGGACCCCGGCGCTGAACACCACCAGGTCGGTGGCGAGTTCGGAGCCGTCGGACAGCTTCATGCCGGTGACGGCACCGGAGGCGTCCGTCACGATCTCCTGGGTGCCCACGCCCGTGTGGACGCTCAGGCCCATCTCCTCGATGGTGCGCAGCAGGGCCGCGCCACCGCCCTCGTCGACCTGCACCGGCATCAGGCGCGGCGCGAACTCCACGATGTGGGAGGTGAGTCCGAGGCCCTTCAGCGCGCCCGCGGCCTCCAGGCCGAGCAGACCGCCGCCGACCACCGCGCCCGTCGTGGCCCGCGACCTGGCGTACTCCTCGATGGCGAGGAGGTCCTCGATCGTGCGGTAGACGAAGCAGCCCTCGGCGTCCTTGTTGGGCACCGGCGGCACGAACGGGTAGGAGCCGGTGGCCAGCACCAGCACGTCGTAGTCGAAGACCAGACCCGAGCGGGCGGTCACCTTGCGGGCGTCGCGGTCGATGGTCTCGGCCGGGTCGCCGACGTACAGCTCGATGCCGTGGTCCTTGATGAACTCCATGTCGGTCATGGAGAGTTCCTCGGGCGTCTTCCCCGAGAAGTACGAGGTGAGCTGGACGCGGTCGTACGCGGGACGCGGCTCCTCGCACAGCACGACCACGCGGTGCGTGGCGGTCAGGCCGCGCTCGGCGAGCGCCTCCAGGAAGCGCTGGCCGACCATGCCGTGGCCGACGAGGACGATCGTGGGGGTGGCCCCCGGGGTGGCGGTCATTCAGGAGCCTCCGTCGTTGGTGAGCAGATGGAGCAGAGGGCCGTGGTCGGGGAGCGGCTCTGCTCCCTCCCAGGCGCGGGCGAGCGCGCCGACGGTGCCGAGTTCACCGACGAGCACACCGCCGACCAGGCGGTCGTCGCGGACGACGACCTTGCGGTAGGTGCCGCGGGTGGCGTCGGTGAGCCGGACGACGTCGTCGCCGGGGAGCGCCTCGGTCTCGCCGAACGCGGCGAGGTCCAGCGAGCCGTCCCCGGCCAGCGTGAGGCGGGTGAGGGAACGCGTCCCCGAGTACCGCGCCGTGGTCTTCCCGGCGAGCGACTCGGCCAGTACGTCGGCCTGTTCCAGCGCGGGCGCGGCGAGCCCGTACACCTCGCCGCCGTGCTGGACGCAGTCCCCGATCGCGCGGATGTGCGGGTCGGAGGTGCGCAGTTCGTCGTCGACGAGGACACCCTTGTGGACGGCGAGTCCGGCCTCCTTGGCGAGGCCGGTGCGCGGGTGGACCCCGCAGGCCAGGACCACCAGGTCGGCGTCGAGGGCGTATCCGTCGGCCAGCTCCACCGAGCGGACCGCGCCGCCGACGCAGCGCACGTCGCGGACCCGGCACTCGGTGTGCACCTCGACGCCGAGGTCCCGCAGGTGCCGCAGCACCAGCCGCGAGGCGTCCGGGTCGAGCTGGCGCTCCATGAGCCGTTCGGACTGCTGGGCGAGGACCACCTGCGCGCCCCGTGCGGCCAGCGCGCGGGCAGCGGAGACCCCGAGGAGCCCGCCGCCGATGACGACGGCCCGCACACCCGGCCGGACCGCCTTCGACAGCCCCAGGCAGTCGTCCATCGTGCGGAAGGCATGGACGCCCTCGGGCAGTTCGTGGTCCGGCGTGAACAGTCCGCGCAGCGGCGGCAGCACCGGGTTGGAGCCGGTGGCCAGCACCAGCGTGTCGTATGCGATCTCCGAGCCGTCCGCGCAGGCCAGGCTGCGCCGCTCGCGGTCGATCCCGGTCACCCGGGCCCGGACGAGTTCGGCGGGCGCGGGCAGCGCGATCACCTCGGGGGCGTACCGGCCGGCCAGCACCTCGGCGAGCAGGACCCGGTTGTACGGCCGGTGCTCCTCCTCGCCGATCAGCAGTGCGGGCATGCCCAGCTCACCGAGCCGCCGGGCGAGGCGTACGCCCGCCAGGCCGGCTCCGATCACCACCACACGCTTATTCGAGGTCATGTCATCGAGCGTGCGGTGCGGAGGTTACCCGGCCGCATCACCGTTGTTTCCCGCGAGGAACGCTGCCCTCAGCGGGGGCGGGGCCGGGGTGTGAGGGTTCCCGGGGTGCGGGAGGGACGCCGTGTGAGACGCCGCCCGCCCGGCAGCGGGCCCGCGGGTGCCCTTGAGTGCCGGTGAGGGCCACCGACCGGCGCGAAGCTCAGAAGTGCCTCAGTTCGATGGACGAACCATGTATCTCCTCCCTAGGGTCGCGATCATGTCCGACATATCCCTGACCATGGTCGTCGTCCTCTGTCTCGCCGCCCTCGCGGCCGGCTGGATCGACGCCGTGGTCGGCGGGGGCGGGCTCCTGCTGCTGCCGGTCCTGCTGCTCGGCCTGCCGTCCGGCACCCCGGCCGCACACGCCCTCGGCACCAACAAGGCGGTCGCCATCGTCGGCACCTCCGGTGCGGCGGTGACGTACGCCCGCAAGGCGCCGGTCGACGTGGGGGTGGCCGTACGGATCGGCCTCGCGGCGCTCGCCGGGTCCTCGGCGGGCGCCTTCTTCGCGGCCGGGATGAGCACTGACGTCCTCAAACCGGTGATCATGGTGGTGCTGCTCGGGGTCGCCGCCTTCGTGATCCTGCGCCCGGCCTTCGGCACCGCCCCCGCCCTCGGCCCCGCGGGCCCGCGCCGCGTCCTCGCCGCGATCGGCCTCGCCGGTCTCGGAATCGGTTTCTACGACGGACTCATCGGCCCCGGCACGGGCACCTTCCTCGTCCTCGCCCTGACCGCCGTCCTCCACCTGGATCTGGTGACCGCCTCCGCGACCGCCAAGATCGTCAACTGCTGCACCAACGCGGGCGCCCTGGCGATGTTCGCCTGGCAGGGGGCGGTCCTGTGGCACCTGGCGCTCCCCATGGCCGTCTTCAACCTCGCGGGCGGCATGCTCGGCGCCCGCACGGCCCTGAAGAAGGGCAGCGGCTTCGTACGGATCGTGCTGCTGACGGTCGTGTTCGCGCTGGTGGCGAACCTCGCGTACGAGCAGTGGCTGAGTTAGGGCCTGTCGTTTTGGATCAGGTCGCAGGGAATCGACGGCGCTGTTCAGTGCCGGTGGGCGGGGTCCGGTGCGTGCGGCCGGGAGGCGGAGGAGGGCGTCGACGTGGAGCGTCGGCCACCGACGACAACGCGGCAGATGCGCGTGCCGGACCCCGCGTCTGCGACGTGATCCGAACGACAGGCCCTGGGGCGGTGGACCGGCCCTGGGGCGGTGGACCGGCCCCGGGTGGCTCCCGGCGCGGTGAGGACCTGTCTACAGCGGGTACCCGATCGGTGACGAACGGCTGACGGAGGCGACCGAAGGCGGCTGAGCATGACGGTGACGCGCAGGCCCGAAGGGTTCGACAGCCCCGAAGGGGTCGACAGCACGGCCACGACCACGACGCCCAGGGCGGCCACCACGGCCACCACGGCCACCACGGCTACCACGGCCACGAGGACGACGGCGGCGGAACCGGCGGAGACCGCGGAAGCGGCCGTCCGGGGGGACGAGCCCCTCGTGTCGCCCGTCAACTCGCACAATGAATGGGACCCGCTGGAGGAGATCATCGTCGGGCGGCTCGACGGCGCCACGATCCCCTCCGACCATCCGGTCGTCAGGTGCAACATCCCGCCGTGGGCGGGACGGTTGCAGGGACTGGCCGCGGGCTTCCGGTACCCGCGCCCGCTGATCGAGAAGGCGCAGCACGAGCTGGACGAGTTCGTCGCCCTGCTGGGGTCCCTCGGCGTCACGGTCAGGCGCCCGGACCCGGTCGACCACCGGCGCCGCTACGGCACCCCCGACTGGTCGTCGCGCGGCTTCTGCAACACCTGCCCGCGCGACAGCATGCTCGTGATCGGGGACGAGATCATCGAGACGCCGATGGCGTGGCCCTGCCGGTACTTCGAGACCCACTCCTACCGCGCCGTCCTCAAGGACTACTTCCGGCGCGGCGCCCGCTGGACGGCGGCCCCCAAGCCCCAGCTCACCGACGAGCTGTTCGAGCCCGACTTCCGGACGCCCGGGGACGGCGAGCCCCTCCGCCGCATCCTCACCGAGTTCGAGCCGGTCTTCGACGCCGCCGACTTCGTCCGGGCCGGACGCGATCTGTTCGTGACGCCCAGCAACGTCACCAACCGGATGGGCATCGAGTGGCTTCGCCGCCACCTCGGCCCCGGCTACCGCGTCCACGAGGTCGAGAGCCGCTGCCGCACGCCCATGCACATCGACACGACGCTCGTCCCGCTCGCCCCCGGCAAGGTCCTGGTCAACCCCGAGTACGTCGACGTCGACCGTCTGCCCGAGCCCCTCAGGTCCTGGGACGTCCTGATCGCCCCCGAGCCCGACCCGATCGACGACCGCCTGCTGAAGATCACCTCGTTGTGCGGCAGGTGGCTCAGCATGAACGTGCTCATGATCGACGAGAAGCGGGTGATCGCCGAGCGCCACCACACCGGGATGCTGCGTGCCCTGGAACGCTGGGGCTTCGAGCCGATCCCGTGCGACCTGCTGCACTACGCGCCGTTCGGCGGCTCCTTCCACTGCGCGACCCTGGACATCCGGCGCCGCGGCACGCTCGCCTCGTACACCGACTGACGGTTCGCGCGTCGACCGACGGCCGCGGGGACGATCAGCCCTCCCGGGACCGGCGCCCGCGGGATCAGTCCCCTCGCGTACGAGCGCCCGCGGGATCAGTCCCCTCGCGGTGCGAGCAACTCCACCAACCCCGTCGTGTCCTCCTCGCCGTGCCCGTCCGCCAGGCGGCGTTCCATCAGGGACATGTACGGCGCGAGCAGCTCGGGGCTGACGCCCTGCTCCTCGGCCGTGCGCAGCAGGGTGGCGTTCCCGGCGACCTGCATGGCGAGGTTGGACACCACGCCCTCGGTGAAGTCGCCGCTTTCCAGCTGCGCGGCGGTCCGGTGGGCCATGGGAGCCATCGCGGCGAGCCAGGACACGAGCAGGGGGGCGAGGTCCGTGGGGGCGACGTCCTCCCGGCGGATCAGCGCGAAGGCGTGCAGGACACCCGCGAACATGCCGCTCATCGCGCTCAGCAGCGCCACGTCGTGCAGGGCGGCGAAGCCGGGGTCCGCGCCGACGTACACGGTCCCGGCGGGGACGGCGAGGGTGGCGCGGTGCTCGTCGAACACCTCCGAGGAACCGCTGTAGAAGACGTATCCCCCGCTGTCCGCGGCCCCGATCATCGGCGGTACGGCCATGATGCCGCCGTCCAGGAATCGGGCGCCGCGCTCCGCCGCCCAGGCGGCCCGGGTCCGGCCCTCGGCCGGGGTGCCGGTGGTGAGGTTCACGAGGTCGCGGCCGGTGAGGTCGACCCCGTCGAGGGCCTCTCCGACGGACGCGTCGTCGAGCAGGCACAGGACCACCAGCCGGCCGTCGGCCACGGCCTCGGCAGGGCTCGCGGCGACGACGGCGCCCTCGGGCGTCGTGCCGGTGGGACGTTCGGGCAACCACGACGAAGGCGGGCACCCAGTTCGGGAAGCCGGCCCAGCGAGCGACGGGTCCGTCTCCACGGTGGACGCTGACCGCTGATCGGTGGACGGCGCCGGGAGACGGCTGAAGCTGCCATCACCCGGTTGGAACACCGGCCGCACGGTGAGCGTGATCCAGACCGCCCACGGCGTCGGGGGGCGGCGGGAAGGGGGTGCGGTGGTCGGGGGAGAGGGTGTTGTCGTTCATGGGGACTAGGCTCGCCGGTGGTGACAGGCCTGCTCAAGTACGCACTTGGGAGTGGGTGGTTACCGCCGGGAAAGCATCCGGGCCGGATCCGTGGAGGCACGGTCCGTGGAGTCTTCGGTGGGGGGAGCGGGTATGGCGATCGGCCGGCGGCCGGGGGCGTACGTCTGCGGGATCGACGCGGCGATGGACGTCATCGGCGGGAAGTGGAAGGTGCTCATCCTCTGGGTGCTGCACGAGCGGCCGCACCGTTTCGGGGCGCTGCGGCGCGCACTGCCGGGTGTGACGGAGAAGGTGCTCGCGGCGCAGCTGCGGGAGCTGGAGGCCGACGGCATCGTGCACCGGGAGGAGTACGACGAGGTGCCGCCCAGGGTCGAGTACTCCCTCACCGCTCGCGGCGAGACCCTGAACGAGGCATTGGAGCCGCTGGGGGCATGGGGCCGGGAGAACCTCCTCGGCGTGGCGACCGCGTCGCACGGGGCAGCGGGCCTGGTCGGCCAGGAAGCTGCCCGTTGACGGCGGTCGTCGGGGCGCCCGTGTCCGCCGTGGCCGGTCCTCGCCGGAAACCGTGTACGGCAGGCGTTGAGGGCCCTCACCGGCTCCCCGTCAGATGCGCGAACACCACCACGTTCCCCCGGTAACCGGTTGCCCGCGAGTATTCGCCGCCACAGGTGATCACCCGCAACTCGGGCCGTGCCGCGGCCCCGTACACCTTCTCGTCGGGGAAGTCGCGGGCGTCGTACACCTCGACCGCGTCGACGGTGAACACCGCGACCCCGCCGTCGCGCCGGTCCACCTCGATGGTGGCGCCCCTGCGCACGGCACCGAGGTCGTAGAAGACGGCCGGCCCCTCGGCGTTGTCGACGTGCCCGGCGACGATCGCGGTGCCCGTCTCACCGGGGGTGGTGCCGGACTCGTACCAGCCGGCGAGGTTCTTCTTCGCGGCCGGCGGCACGTCGAGGCTGCCGGACGTCGTCAGGCCGAGACCCATGAGCGGGGCGTCGACCCGGATCGACGGGATGCGGACACGGTCGGGCGGGGACGGCGGCAGCGCGGGCGCGGACCGCGGGTCGGCGCCGCCCGGCCGGGCCTCGGCAGCCGACGGCTGCGGCGGGGCCTGCGTCCCGGCGCCCCCGTGCAGCAGCCACACACCCGAGCAGAGGGCGACCGCGGTGACGGACGCTATGACGGTGTCGCCGACGACTCTGCGCATGCGTGAGCACCCCTCTCCGTTGCGGAACCCCGTGCCCCCTCCGGGCCGCGAGGGGCGTCGGACCCGGAGGGGGAGGGGACATGCGGTACCGGCGGACGGACAGCGGAGGGTGTCCGTCAGATCCCGTCGCCTCTCGCCCGGCGATGCAGGAGCCAGGTACCGCCCGCGGCGGCGACGGCGAGAGCCGTCACACCGGCCGCGGTCTGCACGGGATCGGGGCCCAGAGCGCCGCCGACCCCCGTCTTCACACTTCCTCGCGGATACACCTGCTCCCGCGAGGAAGTCAGGACGACCACCAGGTCCCCGGCCACCCTCCGCCCGTCCGCGGCACACTGCGCGACGATCTCGTACGTCCCCGGCTGTGCGCTCGGCGGCACCCGGAACTGCCCGATCGCCTTGCCGTCGTGGCTGCTCGGCGCGAGCGTGAAGGGGCCGGCGCCGACCGCGCTCGCGTCGCCCGCCGCCGCCCCGGGGTCGCCGCACGCCGCCGTGTTGACGGTGACCTGGCCGCCCGGCACGGCGGTGGAGGGGTACACGTCCAGGCTGCCGCTCCTGGCGACAGCGGCCTGGACGGGCGCGGCGAACCCGGCCGCGGTGACCACGGCGAGCGCGGTACCGGTCAGCAGTCGGGCGGCGGTACGTCGCATCGATGCTCCTCCGAGCTTTCGCGAGGTGACCCGCGACATCCCCATGTGCCGCTATGTCGGTCGCGCCCCTGCTCCTCCGAGGTAAGTGGCACCGACGCGAGCCCGCTTCCTGAGGGATCGTCAGGATTGAGGTGAACGGGTGTCGGACGGATGGGCCGCGAGGGTGCATCCCCGACCGTTTCGCCAGGTCACCGCAGTGCGGAGCGCGCTCGACGGAAAAGGACCCGAAGGGTGCGGGAGGGGGGTGTGAACGGGTGATCCGGAGATCTGGGGCGGCGCCCGCGTCGGGGCAGGGCGTCGCCCTCGCGGGTGACGGTCCGGGGGAGGCTCCGTGGCGGCCGGTGCAGAGCTTGGGGGTGGGGCTGCGTTCCCGCCGACGGAGAGCCACGGGCCCGACGCCGTTCCGCCGGCGGAGAACTCCCGGCTCGGCGCCGTTTCCCGCCGGTGGAGAACGCCTGCCGGGGCCGGTGGACGGGGGACGGTGTACGCGGCCAGGCGTGCGGTCGCCCGCACCCCCAGGTGGACCAGGTGGGCGGGGGCCCGGCGCCGTTTCCCGCCGGCGGCGGCCGGGCGCTCGGGGCCCGTTCCCGTGGTCCGGCTCGGGCTCCGGCTCCCGTTCCGGCTCCGGCTCGGGCTCCGGCTCCCGTTCCGGCTTGGGCTCCGGCTCCGTCGCGCTCCGGCTCGGCTCCGGTGATGAGGCCTGCTCCTGGAGCCCCGGGTCCGGGGTCGGGTCCGACCTGCTCCGCTCCGGCCTGCGTTGCTCAACTCCCCTGTTTGGGCGGCCTGCAGGGGCTCAGCCCACGCCGCCCGCCTCAGCCCCGGCGATCTCCACCCGCACCGCGCACACCTTGAACTCCGGCATCCGTGAGGTCGGGTCGAGGGCCGGGTTCGTCAGGGTGTTGGCGCGGCCCTCGCCCGGCCAGTGGAACGGCATGAAGACGGTGTCGGGACGGATGCCGGTGGTGATCCGGGCCGGCGCCACCGCCCGGCCCCGCCGGGACACGACGGCCAGTGGATCGCCCTCGGCCGCGCCGAGCCGTGCCGCGAGGCGGGGGTGCAGCTCCACGAACGGGCCCGGCGCGGCGGCGTTCAGCTCGTCCACGCGACGGGTCTGGGCGCCGGACTGGTACTGGGCCACGACCCGCCCGGTGGTGAGGAAGACCGGATACTCCTCGTCCGGCTCCTCGGCGGCGGGCCGGTGCGAGACCGGCACGAACCGCGCCCGGCCGTCGTCCGTGGCGAACCGGTCGAGGAAGAGACGAGGCGTGCCGGGATGGAGGGCACCCGGGTGGAGGGTGCCGGTCTCCTCACGTGCGGGATCCTCCGGAAGGACGTCGAAACCGGTGTCCTCCCCGTCGTCGTCCACGGCCGTTCCCGCCGCTTTCGTCGCCCCCGCCACTCCAGCTGCTTCCGCCGTTCCCGCAGGCGCTCCCGCAGGCGCTCCCGCGAACGTTCCCTCCGGCGCCGGCAGGGCCAGAACACCCCGTTCTCCTCCGCCAGCCGTCGGTAGGTGATCCCGGAGTAGTCCGCGGGCCCGCCCGCGCTCGCCCGCCGCAGCTCCTCGAAGACCTCTTCCGGATCGGTGGGGAAACCCTTCTCCACCCCGAGCCGCGCGGCCAGCTCGTGCAGCACCTCCAGATCGCTGCGGACCCCCTCGGGAGGAGTGATCGCCCGCTGCCGCAGCAGCACCCGTCCCTCCAGGCTGGTCATGGTCCCGGTCTCCTCCGCCCACTGGGTGACGGGCAGGACGACGTCGGCGAGAGCCGCCGTCTCCGACAGCACCACATCACACACGGCGAGGAAATCAAGGGACTTGAGGCGTTCCTCGACGTGCGCGGCACGCGGCGCGGACACCACGGGGTTGGACGCCAGCAGCAGCAGCGAGCGGATGTCGGTGCCCATCGCGTCCAGCAGCTCGTAGGCGCTGCGCCCCGGACCGGGCAGGCTGTCCGGGTCCACGCCCCACACCTCGGCCACGTGCCGGCGCGCCGCCGGGTCGTCCAGCTTGCGGTAGCCGGGCAACTGGTCGGCCTTCTGGCCGTGTTCGCGCCCGCCCTGCCCGTTGCCCTGGCCGGTGAGGCAGCCGTACCCGGAGAGCGGGCGCCCCGCCCGGCCGGTGGCCAGGCACAGGTTGATCCACGCGCCGACCGTGTCGGTGCCCTTGGACTGCTGCTCGGGTCCGCGCGCGGTGAGCACCATCGCGGACTCCGGCTCGCAGAACATGCGCACGGTCTCCCGCAGCTGTGGAACGGACACCCCCGTGATCCGCTCCACATGCTCGGGCCAGTGGGCCATCGCCGCCGCCCGCGCCTCCTCCCAGCCGGACGTCCGCTCCCGGACGTACTCCTCGTCGACCCGCCCCTCGGCGACGACCAGGTGCAACAGCCCCAGCGCCAGGGCGAGATCGGTGCCGGGCCGGGGCATCAGGTGCAGGTCGGCCTGCTCGGCGGTCCTCGTGCGCCGCGGGTCGACGACGATCAACGTGCCGCCGTTCTCCCGCAGTTCGCTGAAGAAGCGCAGTGCCGGCGGCATGGTCTCCGCGAGGTTGGACCCGACGAGGATCACGCACCCGGTCCTCGGGATGTCCTCCAGCGGAAACGGCAGCCCCCGGTCGAGACCGAACGCCTTGATGCCGCCCGCCGCCGCGGACGACATGCAGAAGCGGCCGTTGTAGTCGATCTGCGAGGTGCCGAGGACCACCCGCGCGAACTTGCCGAGCGTGTACGCCTTCTCGTTGGTCAGTCCGCCCCCGCCGAACACCCCGAGCGCGTCGGGCCCGTGCTCGGACCGGATCCTGCCCAGCTCGCCGGCGATCCGGTCGAGTGCCTCGTCCCAGCTCGCCGGCACGAGCGTGCCGCCGGAGCGCACCAACGGGGAGGTCAGCCGCACCCGGGACGAGAGCACCGCCGGCGCCGTCCGGCCCTTGCCGCACAGCGCTCCCCGGTTCACCGGGAAGTCCACGCGCTCGGTCACCTCGACGCCGCCCTCCGGCGTGGGCGACAGGTTCATCCCGCACTGCAGGGCGCAGTACGGGCAGTGGGTGGGCGTCGAGGTGGTCTCCATACGTTTCAGCGTGCTTCGGCCGTGTTACGCCCCGTGCGGTGTCCTGTTACGGCGGTGTGGTGGTGCCCTCCCCACGGACGCCCACCCGGAGTGAGGCGCGGGTGCGGCGCCCCCCCGGCCGCCCTACTCGCCGGCCGCCAGAGCCCGCGTCACCCCCTGGCCGCCCTACTCGCCGGCCGCCAGAGCCCGCGTCACCCCGGGCTCCTTCGGCCCGAGGAACCGTGGATCCGGCTCGAACACCGCGTCCAGCGCCGCCTTGCCGGCCGCGAAGATCTCCCGCGTGCCGCCGTAGTACCAGGTCACGTCGTGTCTGGCGGCGACACCGACGCCGTACGAGTCGACGCCCGCCGCCTCGCACAGGGCGACCGCCCGCCGGATGTGGAAGTCCTGGCTGATGAGGACCGCCCGGTCGACCCCGAAGATCTTCCTGGCGCGCACGCAGGAGTCCCAGGTGTCGAAGCCCGCGTAGTCGCTGACGATCCGGGTGTCCGGAACGCCGTGCCGCGTCAGATAGGCGCGCATGGCGTCCGGCTCGTCGTAGTCCTCCCGGCTGTTGTCGCCGGTGACGAGCACGACCTTGACGCGCCCCTCCCGGTACAGCGTCGCCGCCGCGTCCAGCCGGTGCGCCAGGTACGGCGACGGCTCCCCGGCCCACAGACCGGCACCGAACACCACCGCGACGTCGGTACGCGGCGCGTCGGCCGTCGTGCCCAGCCGGTCCGCGGTCGACACATACAGCCAGGTGGCCGGAAGCAGCCCCAGCACACAGGCGGCCATCATGCCCTGCACCAGCCGCCGCCACCCCGTACGGGTGCGCGGCAACCGCGGCCGACGGATCTTCATACGGTGCTCCCCTGCTCCCGGTCCGGACTGCCCTTCCGGCTTCGACCAGGGAAGACGCAACGAACCGTGATCCGGTTCGGCACGCCGCCCTCCCACCGCACCTCACATCGCGGCCACCCGCGCGGTGAACGCCCGGAAAACACTCGTGACGGTCGCGCAACGGCGGTGCAACCTCGCGCCGCCACCATCGGTTCATGACGGCGTCGCCCTCCATGTACGACGAGTCCCACCACCGCCCCGGCAGCCCGCTGCCGCCGGCGTCCACCTCGACAGTACGGCGCACATCATGAACCGGATCAGCTCCCAGCTCGCCAGCCAGCTCAGCCTCGTCCCGCTCGACGGCCGCCGGCGCCCCGGCCCGCCCGCCCTGGTGGTCGTCGCCCACGGC
>NZ_MPOH02000011.1:18314-33521 GCF_001896135.2 Streptomyces phaeoluteigriseus | reverse complement strand
GGTGTTGTCGGCCGTTCCGGTGTTGCCCGCCGTTTCGGCGTTTCCGGTGTTCCCCGGGTTTCCGGTGCTCCCCGCGCCCGCCTGGTCCTGCACCGCTACGACCAGGCAAGCGCGGCGAACGTCGGCAGCAACGCCGCCTGAGGGGAGCCGGGCGGCGATGCCGCGCACCCGCACCGAACCCGGCAGCCCAGTGGCGCCCCGATTGTCACTGCCGCCGCTTACTGTCGAGGCATGTCCTACGACGAGTCGTCAACAGAACGCTTTGCGGTGGAGCCCGACAAGCGCCCCGGCCGCACCGCCTTCCAGCGCGACCGTGCCCGCGTCCTGCACTCCTCGGCGCTCAGAAGGCTCGCCGGCAAGACCCAGGTGGTGACGCCCGGCACCCGCACCGACGCCTGGGACGCCACCCCCCGCACCCGCCTCACCCACTCCCTGGAGTGCGCCCAGGTCGGCCGGGAGCTGGGCGCGGCGCTCGGCTGCGACCCCGACCTCGTCGAGGCGGCCTGTCTCTCCCACGACCTCGGGCACCCCCCGTTCGGGCACAACGGCGAACAGGCGCTCAACGACTTCGCCCGCGACTGCGGAGGCTTCGAGGGCAACGCGCAGTCGCTGCGCCTCCTCACCCGCATCGAACCCAAGCGCTTCACCCCCGAGGGCTCCGTCGGCCTCAACCTCACCCGCGCCACCCTCGACGCCGCCACCAAGTACCCCTGGCCGCGCGGCGGACATCCCACCGACCCGGCCTCCCCCAAGTTCGGCGTCTACGACGACGACCGCCCCGTCTTCGACTGGGTCCGCAAGGAGGCCCCCGGCACGCGCACGTGCTTCGAGGCGCAGGTCATGGACTGGGCGGACGACGTGGCCTACTCGGTGCACGACGTGGAGGACGGCCTGCACGCCGGCCACATCGATCCCAACTGCCTGCACTCCGAACAGGAGCGCGCCGAGGTCTTCCGCGTCGCCGTCGGCCGCTACGTCGACGCGGACACCGACCCCGCCGAACTCGCCGCCGCCCTCGACCGGCTCCAGGACCAGGAGTGGTGGCCGCACGGCTACGACGGCACGGCCGTCGCCCAGGCCCGCCTCAAGGACGCCACCAGCCAGCTCATCGGCCGCTTCTGCCAGGCCGCCGAGGCCGCCACGCGCGAGAGGTGGGGGTACCCCGCGGGCCGTCCGGGCACGGGCGGAGGCTCCGGGCGCCTCACCCGCTACGGCGCCGAACTCGTCGTACCCCACGAGACGCGACTGGAGTGCGCCGTCCTCAAGGCCGTCGCCGACCGGTACGTCATGCAGCGGGCCGAGCAGGAGCTGCTCCGCGCGGACCAGCGTGTCGTCATCGGCGAGCTGGCCGAGGCGCTCACCGCCCGCGCCCCCGACGGCCTCGACCCCCAGTTCCGCGCGCTCTTCGACCGGGCGGCCGACGACCGCGCCCGCAAGCGGTGATCGTCGACCAGATCGCCTCCCTCACCGACCCCTCGGCCCGTTCCCTGCACGCCCGCCTCACCGGAAGGCCCTGAACCGGGCGGCCCCGGCGCACCCGAACGAGCCCGATAGTGACACTCCGTGGCCTGATCGGGTCACCCCCCCTTCCCCCCTCACCCCGCGTGCGGGACGCTCGGGTGGCGGCAGTCTTACGAGGAGGCATCACGTGGTCGACGCGGATCAGACATTCGTCATCGTCGGAGGAGGCCTGGCCGGCGCCAAGGCGGCCGAGACACTCAGGACCGAGGGCTTCACCGGCCGCGTGATACTGATCTGCGACGAACGCGATCACCCCTACGAGCGCCCACCGCTCTCCAAGGGCTTCCTGCTGGGCAAGGAGAGCCGCGAGAGCGTCTTCGTGCACGAGCCCGCCTGGTACGCGCGCAACGACATCGAGCTGCACCTGGGCCAGACCGTCGACGCCATCGACCGTACGGCGAAGACGGTCCGCTTCGGCGACGACGGCACCCTCGTCCACTACGACAAACTGCTGCTGGCCACCGGCTCCGAACCCCGCCGCCTCGACATCCCCGGCACCGACCTCGCGGGCGTCCACCACCTCCGCCGCCTCGCGCACGCCGAGCGCCTCAAGGGTGTCCTCGCCGCGCTCGGCCGTGACAACGGCCACCTCGTGATCGCCGGAGCCGGCTGGATCGGCCTGGAGGTCGCGGCGGCGGCCCGCGGGTACGGCGCCGAGGTCACCGTCGTCGAACCGGAGCCGACCCCGCTGCACGGCGTCCTCGGACCCGAGCTGGGCAACGTCTTCGCCGAGCTGCACCGCGAGCACGGCGTCCGCTTCCACTTCGGCGTCCGCCTCACCGAGATCGTCGGCCAGGACGGCATGGTCCTCGCCGCCCGCACGGACGACGGCGAGGAACACCCGGCGCACGACGTGCTCGCCGCGATCGGGGCCGCCCCGCGGACCGCCCTCGCCGAGGCGGCCGGACTGCGGCTGGCCGACCGCGTCCACGGCGGCGGCATCGCGGTGGACACCCGGCTGCGCACCTCCGACCCCGACATCCACGCCGCCGGCGACGTGGCCTCCTTCCCCCTCGGGCCGTTCGGCACGACCCTGCGCGTCGAGCACTGGGCCAACGCCCTGAACGGCGGACCGGCCGCCGCCCGCGCCATGCTCGGCGGGGACGTCACCTACGACCGCGTGCCCTACTTCTTCTCCGACCAGTACGACCTGGGGATGGAGTACAGCGGGTGGGCGCCGCCGGGGACGTACGACCAGGTGGTGATCCGCGGGGACGCGGGCAAGCGGGAGTTCGTCGCGTTCTGGGTGAAGGACGGGCGCGTGCTGGCCGGGATGAACGTGAACGTGTGGGACGTCACACAGCAGATCCAGAAGCTGGTGCGGACGGGCGCCCCGGTCGACACCGAGGCGCTGGCAGACCCCCACGTGCCCCTCGAGAGGCTGACCGCGTAGGCGTCCGCGGTGTTCCGCCGTCCCGGGGATGTCGGTCCACCCCCGTAGAATCACCACGTGGCAGGACGGATCAACGACGAGGACGTGAAGGCGGTTCGGGACGCGGTTCCGATCGACGCCGTGGTGTCCGAGTACCTCCAGCTGCGCAACGCCGGCGGCGGCAACCTCAAGGGCCTGTGCCCCTTCCACGACGAGAAGTCACCGTCCTTCCAGGTCAGCCCCAGCAAGGGTCTCTTCCACTGCTTCGGCTGCCAGGAGGGTGGCGACACCATCACGTTCGTGATGAAGGTCGACCACCTCACCTTCTCCGAGGCCGTCGAGCGCCTCGCCGCCCAGGCCGGCATCACCCTGCGCTACGAGGAGGGCGGCTACAACCCCTCGCATCAGCGCGGCGAACGCATCCGCCTGGTCGAGGCCCACAAGATCGCCGCCGAGTGGTACGCCGAACAGCTCGCCGTCAGCCCCGAGGCCGACGCCGGCCGGATCTTCCTCGCCGAGCGCGGCTTCGACCAGGCCGCCGCCGTCCACTTCGGCGTCGGTTACAGCCCCCAGGGCTGGGACCACCTCACCCGCTACCTGCGCGGCAAGGGCTTCAGCGACAAGGAACTGATCTCCTCCGGACTCGCCCAGGAGGGCCGCCGCGGCCCCATCGACCGCTTCCGCGGCCGGCTGATGTGGCCCATCCGCGACATCGGCGGCGAGGTCGTCGGCTTCGGCGCCCGCAAGCTCTACGAGGCCGACAACGGACCCAAGTACCTCAACACGCCCGACACGGCGATCTACCGCAAGTCGCAGGTCCTCTACGGCATCGACCTCGCGAAGAAGGACATCGCCAAGGTGTCCCGCGCGGTCGTCGTCGAGGGGTACACCGACGTCATGGCCTGCCACCTGGCCGGCGTCACCACCGCCATCGCCACCTGCGGCACGGCCTTCGGCACCGACCACATCAAGATCCTCCGCCGCCTGCTGATGGACAACGGCTCCGCGCGCGTGATCTTCACCTTCGACGGCGACGCGGCAGGCCAGAAGGCGGCCCTGCGCGCCTTCGAGGACGACCAGAAGTTCGCCGCCGAGACGTACATCGCGATCGCGCCGGACAACATGGACCCCTGCGACCTGCGGCTGGCCAAGGGCGACGAGGCGGTCGCCGACCTCGTCGAACCCCGCACCCCGCTGTTCGAGTTCGCCCTGCGCCAGATCGTCGCCCGCTACGACCTGGAGACCCCGGGCGGCCGGGCCGCCGCCCTCGACGAGGCCGCCCCGGTCGTCGCCCGCATCAAGAACAGCGGCGCCCAGCACGAGGTCGCCGTCCAGCTGGCCGGCATGCTCGGCATCCTCGACACCCAGTTCGTCGTCAAGCGCGTGGCACAGCTGGCCCGTTGGGCCCGCGACCGTGGCGGCAGGGGCCCGGCACCGGCCCGCGGCGACTCCGCCCAGCTCTACGAGGCCGCCCCGCGCCCCGCCGCCGGCGGCCCCGCCCTCACCCTGCGCAACCCCGTCTACGCCACCGAGCGCGAACTGCTCAAACTCGCCCTCCAGCGCCCCGAACTGGTCTCCCCGGCCTTCGACGCGTACGGCGTCGACGAGTTCACCGCCGCCCCCTACGCCGCCGTGCGCGAGGCGATCCAGGACGCGGGCGGTGCCGAGTCCGGCGTACAGGACGGGCAGGAGTACCTGATGCGGGTGCGGGACGCCGCGCCCGACGACACCGTGCGCGCCATGGTCACCGAGCTGGCCGTGGAGCCGATCATGCGGCGCGCGGTCGACGACGTGTACGCGGGCACGGTCCTCGTCCAGGTCCGCCGGCGCGCCGTGGAGCGCCGGGTCCGCGACGTCCAGTCCCAGCTGGCCCGGCTGTCCGCCGGCGGCGACCCGGCCCAACTGGCCGCCGTGCAGAACGAGCTGTGGGTCCTCCAGCAGTACGACCAGGCACTGCGCGGACACGGAGCCGCGGCTCTCTGAGCAGGTCCCGACCACCGCGGTCAGCACCCCGTCACGGACCGGACGCAAAAAGTCATCGCACGCCCCTCGTGGCGGTGATGTGTCGTACTCCACACTGGGTGGCGGTGCCTGAGTCCTCGGAGCGCGGTCGATCCGTCCCCAGCGGGTCCCACACCCCCGCGGTTCCGCTCATCGCGGACGGGACGGACAGCGGTGAGGCCGCCTCCGCCCTCGAAGCAGCGCTGCCGCATCTCCCGGCAGCGATCACCCTGGAGGTCGCCCCCGTGCAGACCCAGACCCTCACCCAGACCGACACGTGTACCGACGGCACGGAACCGGACGGCGAGACCGGCGTCCTGGTGGCGGTCCCGCCGCAGAACCGTGCCGTGCGTCACCCGGAGACGGCCATGGAACCGGAGACCGAGCCGGCGGACCCGGCACCGGAGGACCCGCCCGCCGAGGCGCTCGACGAGACCCCCGAGCCCGCCGACACGCCCGCCCCGCGCTTCGTCGACACCTCCGCCCCCTCCTCGGACCTGTTCCGCCAGTACCTGCGCGAGATCGGCCGCATCCCGCTGCTCACCGCCGCCGAGGAGGTCGAGCTGGCCCGCCGCGTGGAGGCCGGCCTGTTCGCCGAGGCGAAGCTGAGCGGCACCCCCGACGTGGACAGCGACCTCGCCCTCGACCTGGACAAGCTGGTCGTGATGGGCCGGATGGCCAAGCGCCGTCTCATCGAGTCGAACCTGCGGCTGGTCGTGTCGGTCGCCAAGCGCTATGTCGGCCGCGGCCTGACCATGCTGGACCTCGTCCAGGAGGGCAACCTGGGCCTGATCAGGGCGGTCGAGAAGTTCGACTACGCCCGCGGCTACAAGTTCTCCACGTACGCCACCTGGTGGATCCGCCAGGCCATGTCCCGCGCGCTCGCCGACCAGGCCCGCACGATCCGCGTCCCCGTGCACGTGGTGGAGCTGATCAACCGCGTGGTCCGCGTCCAGCGCCGCCTGCTCCAGGAACGCGGTTACGAACCCACCGCCGACGAGGTGGCCGCCCAGCTCGATCTGGCCCCCGAGCGCGTCGGAGAGGTGCTGCGGCTGGCCCAGGAGCCCGTCTCCCTGCACGCCCCGGTGGGCGAGGAGGACGACGTGGCCCTGGGCGACCTCATCGAGGACGGCGACGCCGCCAGCCCCGTGGAGTCGGCGGCGTTCCTCCTGCTCAGGCAACACCTGGAGGTGGTCCTGTCGACGCTCGGCGAGCGTGAACGCAAGGTCGTCCAGCTCCGCTACGGCCTGGCCGACGGCCGCCCCCGCACCCTGGAGGAGATAGGCCGCATCTTCGGCGTGACCCGCGAACGCATCCGGCAGATCGAGTCCAAGACGCTCAACAAACTCCGCGACCACGCCTTCGCGGACCAGCTCAGGGGCTACCTGGACTGACCGGGGGCCGCCGGCCGGGCGGCCCCCGTCCCGCCGCTCGACCTCCTAGTCGACCTCGGCGACCGCCTGGACGAACTGCGCCTTGTACAGCCGCGCGTACGCCCCGTCGGCCGTCAGCAGGTCCGTGTGCGTGCCCTGTTCGACGATGGCCCCGTTCTCCATCACCAGGATGGTGTCCGCGTCCCGGATCGTCGACAGCCGGTGCGCGATGACGAACGACGTCCGCCCGTGCGCCAGCTTGGCCATCGCCTTCTGGATCAGCACCTCGGTACGGGTGTCGACGGAACTCGTCGCCTCGTCGAGCACCAGGATCACCGGGTCGGACAGGAACGCGCGCGCGATGGTGATCAGCTGCTTCTCACCGGTGCTCACCCCGCTGCCCTCGCCGTCGATCACCGTGTCGTAGCCGTCGGGAAGGGTCCGGATGAACCGGTCGGCGTGGGCCGCCCGCGCCGCCTCCTCGATCTCCCCGCGCGTGACCTCGCGCGCGGCGCCGTACGCGATGTTCTCCGCGATGGTGCCGCCGAACAGCCAGGTGTCCTGGAGCACCATGCCGATCCCGGTGCGCAGTTCGTCCCGGGACATCCGCGCGATGTCGACGCCGTCGAGCGTGATCCGCCCGCCGGTGACGTCGTAGAACCGCATGAGGAGGTTGACCAGGGTGGTCTTGCCGGCGCCGGTGGGGCCGACGATGGCGACCGTGTGGCCGGGTTCGACGACCAGCGAGAGGTCCTCGATCAGCGGCCTGTCGGGGTCGTAGCGGAACGACACGTGCTCCAGCGCCACCCGCCCGCGCAGCACCTCCGGCCGCACGCCCGGCACCGGATCCGCCTGCTGCTCCTCCGCGTCCAGCAGTTCGAAGATCCGCTCGGCCGAGGCGACGCCCGACTGCACCAGGTTCGCCATCGACGCGACCTGCGTCAGCGGCATCGAGAACTGGCGCGAGTACTGGATGAACGCCTGCACGTCACCGATCGACAGCGAGCCGGTGGCGACCCGCAGCCCGCCGACCACGGCCACCATCACGTAGTTGAGGTTCGACACGAAGAACATCAGCGGCTGCATGATGCCGCTGTTGAACTGCGCCTTGAACCCGGCCTCGTACAGCGCGTCGTTCTGCTCGGCGAACTGCTGCGCCGACTCGTCCTGCCGGCCGAACACCTTCACCAGCGTGTGGCCGGTGTACATCTCCTCGATGTGCGCGTTCAGCTTGCCGGTGGTGCGCCACTGCTGCACGAAGTGCGGCTGCGACCGCTTGCCCACGCGCGCGGCGACGACCGCCGACAGCGGCACGGTGACCAGCGCGACCAGCGCGAGGATCCACGACACCCAGAACATCATCGCCAGTACGCCGACGATGCTGAGCAGCGAGTTCACGAGCTGGCCCAGCGACTGCTGGAGCGTCTGCCCGATGTTGTCGATGTCGTTGGTCGCCCGCGACAGCACCTCGCCGCGCTGACGCTTGTCGAAGTAGGACAGCGGCAGCCGCGACAGCTTCGTCTGCACGTCCTCGCGCATCCGGTACATCGTGCGGTTGACGGCCCGGTTGACCAGCCGCGTCGCCACCGCCATGAGCAGGCCCGCCACCGCGAACACCGCGAGCGCGAACAGCAGGACCCGGCCGACGGAGTCGAAGTCGATGCCCTGGCCGGGGGTGAAGTCGGTGCCGCGCAGCATGTCGGCGACATCGTCGTCGCCGCGCTCGCGCATCGAGTCGAGGGCCTCGTCCTTGGAGGACCCGGCCGGCATCTCCCGCCCGACGATGCCGGCGAAGACCAGGTCGGTGGCCCGGCCGAGGATCTTCGGCCCGATCACGTTGAGGCCCACGCTCAGCACGACGCAGAACAGCATCGCGTAGAGGGTGACCCGCTCCGGCCTGAAGTGGCCGAGCAGCCGCCGGCCGGACACCTTGAAGTCCAGCGTGCGGCTCTCCGGTCCGGTCCCGGCCATCATGCGCCCCATGGGCCCGGCCATCAGGCAGCCTCCGCTTCCGTGAGCTGGGAGAGAACGATCTCCCGGTAGGTCTCGTTGTCCGCCATCAGTTCCTGATGGGTGCCCTCGCCCACCACCCGGCCCTCGTCGAGGACGATGATCCGGTCCGCGTCGCGGATCGTGGCCACCCGCTGGGCGACGATGACGACGGTCGCTCGGCGGTCTCCCGGCCGAGGGCCGCCCTGAGCGCCGCGTCGGTGGCGTAGTCGAGGGCGGAGAAGGAGTCGTCGAAGAGGTAGATCTCCGGGCGCTGCACGAGCGTGCGGGCGATGGCGAGCCGCTGCCGCTGACCGCCGGACACATTGGTGCCGCCCTGCGCGACGGGGGCGTTCAGCCCGCCCTCCAGCTTCCGCACGAACTCCTTGGCCTGCGCCACCTCCAGCGCGTGCCACAGCTCCTCGTCCGTCGCGTCCGGATTGCCGTACCGGAGGTTGGTGGCGACCGTGCCGGCGAACAGGTACGGCTTCTGCGGCACCAGCCCGACCGTCCTGGCGAGCAGCGCCGCGTCGAGGTGCGCCACCTCGACGCCGTCGACGAGGACCTGCCCGGCGGTGGCGTCGAACAGCCGGGGGACCAGCCCGAGCAGCGTGGACTTGCCGCTGCCGGTCGAGCCGATGACGGCGGTGGTCTCACCGGGCCGCGCCACCAGGTCGACGCCCTTGAGCACGGGTTCCTCGGCACCCGGGTAGCCGAAGCCGGCGCCCCGGATCTCCAGGTGGCCGTGGCGCGGCAGTTCGCGCACCGGCGCCTTCGGCAGGACGACGCTGGACTCGGTGTCCAGGACCTCCTGGACGCGCTCGGCGCACACCTCGGCGCGCGGCACCATCATGAACATGAAGGTGGCCATCATCACGGACATGACGATCTGCATGAGGTAGGCGAGGAAGGCCGTCAGATCGCCGATCTGCATCTCGCCGCCGTCGATCCGGTGGGCGCCGAACCACACCACCGCGATCGACGACAGGTTCACCGTGGTCATGACCACCGGGAACATCAGCGCGAGCAGGTTGCCGGCCTTCAGCGAGATGTCGGTGAGGTCGGTGTTGGCCTTGCGGAAACGCTCTTCCTCGTAGTCGTCGCGGACGAAGGCGCGGATGACGCGGTTGCCGGTGATCTGCTCGCGCAGCACCCGGTTCACCGTGTCCAGCCGCGTCTGCATGGACCGGAACAGCGGCCGCAGCCCCCGCACGATCAGCGTCACGCAGATGCCCAGCACCGGCACCACGGCGACCAGGATCCCGGACAGCGGCACGTCGAGGCCGAGGGCCATGACGATGCCGCCCACGCACATGATCGGCGCGGACACCATCAGCGTGAACGACATCAGGGCCAGCATCTGGATCTGCTGGACGTCGTTCGTGGTCCTGGTGATCAGCGAGGGCGCGCCGAACTGGCCGACCTCCCGGGCGGAGAAGGACTGCACCCGGTCGAAGACGGCCGCCCGCATGTCCCGCCCGAGCGCCGACGCCGTCCTGGCGCCGTAGTACACGGCACCGATGTTGCAGACGACCTGCACCAGCGAGATGCCGATCATCACGGCGCCGTAGGAAAGGATGTAACCGGTGTCACCGTTGACCACGCCGTCGTCGATGATGTCGGCGTTCAGCGTGGGCAGGTAGAGCGTGGCGCAGGTCTGGAGGAACTGGAGCAGCACCAGCAGGACGATGGGTTTCTTGTAGGGCCTGAGATAGGTCCGCAGAAGTCGTATGAGCACGCTTCGTCTCTCGGAGTCGGCGGGGTGAGGGGCATTGGTTGCCCCTGGCCCCTATCGTCCGGCACTCCACCCGTGTTACCTCAACTGATTAAGCCGACAGCGTTGTGCTATGCCGCCCCGGCCCCGGACCCGGCCCTACGAGCGGAACGCCGTGGGATGCGTCTGCTCCCGCACCGAAACGTACTGCTGCCGCACGGCCTGCCCCACGGCCAGTTCCTCGCCCGGGTCCAGCACCTGCGCCGCCGGACCCGGCCAGGCCGGCGGATGGCGCGGATCGAGCGTGCCCTGCGACACCCCGAGCGCCCACGCGGCCTGCCGCGCCGCCCCGATCGCCGCGTAGTCCGCGGGCTGCGGTACGACGACCTGCGCCCCGAACAGCGCGGGCGCCGCCGCCTGCACGGCCGGCAGTTCGGCCGCCGCACCCAGCAGGAAGATCCGCCGCACCTCCACGCCCCGGCCGCGCAGCACGTCCAGCGCGTCCGCGAGCCCGCACAGCATGCCCTCGAACGCCGCCCGCGCGAAGTGCTCCGGCTTCATCGACTCGCGCCGCAGCCCCGTCAGGGTGCCCGCGGCGTGCGGCAGATTCGGCGTGCGCTCACCCTCCAGATAGGGCAGCAGCACCAGTCCGTGCGACCCCGGGGTCGACTTCATCGCCAGATCGGACAGCGCCTCCAGATCGGCCACCCCGAGCAGGTCGGTGGCCCCGCGCAGGGTCCGTACGGCGTTCAGGGTGGTGACGACCGGCAGATGCATGCCGGTCGCGTCCGCCAGAGAGGTGATCATCCCGCTCTGGTCGACGAGCGCCTCGCGGTGTACGGCCATCACGGACCCGGAGGCGCCCAGTGACACGACCGCGTCCCCGAGGCCGATGCCCAGCCCGAACGCGGCGGCCATCGTCTCGCCGGTGCCGGCCGAGATCAGCAGGCCCTCCGGGGTCGTACCGGCCGCGTCGGAGGGCCCGATCACCTCGGGCAGCATGACCTGGTGACCGAGTGCCAGCTCCACCAGCTCGGGCCGGTAGCCGCCGATGGCCGCCGACCAGTAACCGGTTCCGGAGGCGCCGCCCCGGTCGGTGGTGCGGCGCACCGGCCGGCCCAGGAGCTGCCACACGAGCCAGTCATGGGCCTGGAGGAGCACGGCGGTGCGCTGGGCGGCGTCGGGCTCGTTCTTCGCCATCCAGCGCAGCTTGGTCACCGGCTGAGCGGCCTGCGGCACACAGCCGACCGCCTGCGCCCACGCCTCGCGACCGCCGAGCGCGTCGATCAGATCGGCCGCGGCGACCTGCGCGCGTTTGTCGCCGCCGACCATCGCCGGGCGCACGGTGTTGCCCTGCGCGTCGAGCGGCACGATCGCGTTCTGCTGCGCCGACACGCCGATGGCCTGCACGCCTTCCAGCAGTCCGCCGCCGGCCGCCTCCCCGAGGGAGAGCAGCCAGGCCTGCGGATCGACATCGGAAGGACGGCCGGCACCGTCGGAACCCTCCACCGGATGCGGCGCATAGCCCTGCCTGAGCACGGCTCCTGTGTCCGCGTCGCAGACGACGATGCGAGTGAATTCGGGCGAACTGTCCAACCCGGCGACTATCCCCATGGGCAAAATTCTGCCGCACCGCGGGGGGTTACCGCGTCGGCTCGGCCCTCCCTACGTACGACTGGTGCCCCAGTCGTCCGATCCGTCGCTCTGCGCGGACCGCTCCCGCAGGGACCGGACCCGGCCCGCGACCGACTCGGGCATCCGGTCACCGACCTTGTCGCTGACCACGTGGTACGCCTTGCCCGCGAACTGGCGGCCCTGCTGGGCCGCCGACTCCGCCGTGTTGCGCACGGCGGGGTTCTGCGCGATCTGCCGCGCGGACTTCCTCAACTGTTCGTAGCGCTCCCGCCCGGCCTTCGTGCCGAGCACGTAGCCCAGGGCGAGTCCGACGACGAATGTGAGCCGGTAGCGCATGACGGCCACCCTTCCCTCGTGTAGGTCTGTGGTGCGGCATCGGTGCCTGAGGGGAACCGATTGGCGGAGCACCCCCCTGCTTGCGCTAATGTATGTGTCGCAGCGAGCGTCCGCCCCCTGGCGAATACCCAGGTAGTCGCGTTCGATGCAGACGAGGCATTCCTCCGTAGCTCAATTGGCAGAGCAGCCGGCTGTTAACCGGCAGGTTACTGGTTCGAGTCCAGTCGGGGGAGCTCGGTCCTCCGTAGCTCAATTGGCAGAGCAGCCGGCTGTTAACCGGCAGGTTACTGGTTCGAGTCCAGTCGGGGGAGCATCGTGATCGAGGACCCTTAGGGGTCCTTTTTCATGTCGCCGGGAACCGTGCAGGTCGCAGCACGGTCCTCATGGTCAGCGGCGTCGGACCAGGCGGAGCGTGAGATCGTATGAGCGGCTATGCTGCGGCAGACGGCGCGCACACGTGTACGCGACACGCCGCTATGGGGCGGTAGCTCAGCCGGTTAGAGCAGCGGACTCATAATCCGCCGGCCGGTGGTTCGAGCCACCCGCCCACCCCCAGAAGAAACGTCGCTACCAGCGAGAGCGCCGGTTTCACGCTGGTGGGGCGAGGCGCTCGCCCCACACACGCGACCGGCCACCGCCGTAGCGGCCCTGGCAGTGCTTCAGCGTTCCCGCGGTGCCGGCGTGAACTGCCGCTCGGCGCTGAACTTCCGTCGCCAGGCCAGCGACACGTACACCAGCGCGACCAGGACCGGGACTTCGATGAGCGGGCCGACGACACCGGACAGGGCCTGGCCGGAGGTGACGCCGAAGGTGCCGATGGCGACCGCGATGGCCAGCTCGAAGTTGTTGCCCGCCGCGGTGAAGGCGAGTGTGGCGGTGCGGTCGTAGGCCAGGCCGATGACCTTGCCGAGGGCGAAGGTGCCGAACCACATCACCGCGAAGTAGACCAGCAGCGGGAGCGCGATGCGGGCCACGTCCAGCGGTTGCGAGGTGATCGTCCTCCCCTGGAGGGCGAACAGGACGACGATCGTGAAGAGGAGTCCGTACAGGGCCCAGGGGCCGATCTTCGGGAGGAAGCCCGACTCGTACTTCTCGCGGCCGAGCTTCTGCTCGCCGAGGCGACGGGTGAGGAAGCCCGCCAGCAGCGGGACGCCGAGGAAGACGACCACGTTCAGGGCGATCTTCCACATGGAGATGTCCAGGCTCTCGCCGTCGCCCAGGCCGAGCCGGCCCGGCAGCAGGTCCAGGTAGAGCCAGCCCAGCAGGCCGAACGCCACCACCTGGAAGACCGAGTTCAGGGCGACCAGGACGGCGGCCGACTCGCGGTCACCGCAGGCCAGGTCGTTCCAGAGGATGACCATGGCGATGCAGCGGGCCAGGCCGACGATGATCAGGCCGGTGCGGTACTCGGGCAGGTCCGGGAGGAAGATCCAGGCCAGCGCGAACATGACGGCGGGGCCGACGACCCAGTTGATGACCAGCGAAGAGACCATGAGCCTCTTGTCGCCGGTGACGGCGTCGAGCTTGTCGTAGCGGACCTTGGCGAGGACCGGGTACATCATGACCAGCAGGCCGGCGGCGATCGGGAGCGAGATGCCGCCGATCTCGACCTTCGCCAGTGCGTCGTCCAGGCCCGGGACGGCCCGGCCGAGGCCGAGGCCGAGGGCCATGGCGAGAAGGATCCAGACGGCGAGGAAGCGGTCGAGCGTCGACAGCTTCGCGACGACCGAGGCGTCCTCGGTGGTCACGGCTGTTTCGGTGGGGGTCACGGGCAGGCCCTCTTGTTCTCGGCGGCATTGCGAGCGGACTCGGCCAGGTCGGCGAACTGGACGGCGAGTTGGGCGATGACGTCGGGACGCAGCTTGTAGTACGTGTACCGGCCGCACGGTTCCGTATCGACGACCCCGGCCTCGCGCAGCACTCTCAGGTGGTTGGAGAGGTTGGTCTGCTTCGCACCGGTCTCCTCGATCAGGTGCGTGGAGCAGAGCGTCTCCTTCGCCAGGAGGGTGACGATCCGGAGGCGGAGCGGGTCGGCGAGGACCCGCATCAGATCAGTGTCGACTGACGTCATCATGGGCTGATACTGTCATATCACTGGAAACTGATACCACCGGGCGCTGAGTTCATTCCGCCTGATGTCCTCGTGAGACAAGAGAGACCTCTGATGTCCGACAAGCCCTCCGTGCTCTTCGTCTGTGTCCACAACGCCGGCCGTTCGCAGATGGCCGCCGCGTGGCTGACCCATCTGGCCGGGGACCGTGTCGAGGTCCGGTCCGCCGGTTCCGCCCCGGGCGCCGGAGTCAATCCGGCCGCCGTCGAGGCCATGCGTGAGGTCGGCATCGACATCTCCGCCGAGGTCCCGAAGATGCTCACCGTCGACGCCGTCAGGGAGTCCGACGTCTGCATCACCATGGGCTGCGGCGACACCTGCCCGGTCTTTCCCGGCAAGCGGTACCTGGACTGGACGTTGGAGGACCCGGCCGGCCAGGGCGTCGAGGCCGTACGCCCCATCCGCGACGAGATCAGGGTGCTGGTCGAGGGCCTGATCGAGGAGATCGCGCCAGAACCGAAGGCATGACCACCGGCACGGACATCCGCGACGTCGCCGTCACCGGCTCCGGTCCCGCGGGTCGCACCGCCCGGCGACCCGCCCGGCCCCGCCGGTCGTACTCGCGGTCTCACCGGTGCGGTACGGCCTTCTCCCTGGCCCGGATGCCGGTGCGCTCGCCGGGCCGTACGGCGAGGGGGCCGGCCGCACGGACGTCCACGGCGTCGTCCAAGCCGTCGACCGCCACGGTGACCATCGCGTCGTGGCCGTGCGAGCACAAGTCCAGGACCGGTACCGCCGACGGCGTGCGGGGCCGTCGGTCCGAGGTCTCCCGGGACTCGGCAGGGGGCGGTCTCGAGGCGTCAGTCCTCGTCGCGCAGAGCCGTCCATGTGTCGTGGCCGACGATGCCGTCGGCGCTCAGTCCCCCGTCGCGCTGGAAGGCGCGTACGGCGGTGTCCGTGCCGGAGCCGAAGATGCCGTCGGCGCCGCTGTCGCCGACGCCGTAGCCGCGCTTCGTCAGCATGCACTGCACCTGGAGGACGCGTTTGCCGGTGTCGCCCTGGCGGGTGCGGCCGTTGCCCGAGTAGTGGGTGCAGTCGGTGTTCCAGGGCGCGGTCGCGGGCTCCGCGGAGGGGCTGCCGGCGGCCGGGGCGGAGGCGGTGGAGGCGCGGACTCGGCCGGTGGGGCGGCGGGGGTGGCCGTAGCGGCGTCGGAGGG
>NZ_MPOH02000011.1:0-18214 GCF_001896135.2 Streptomyces phaeoluteigriseus | reverse complement strand
CACCGCGCCCGGCCAGGACGGCGAGCCGGTCGGGCGGTGGCGGTGGCGGGCGGCCTCGCCTCGGGCCCGGCGTCGGGCAGGCGGCGCCGGTCGATCTTGCCGGTCGGGGTGAGCGGGAGCGCGTCGACGAGCACCAGGTGACTGGGGACGGCGAAGGCGGGCAGCCGCAGTTTGGCGTGCCGGGTGATGTCGCCGGCGTCCGTGCCGGGCGCGGCGACCGCGTAGGCGACGATCTCCTTCTCGCCGCGCCCGTTGACGCGGGTGGTGACGAAGACCGACTCGACGGCCGGGTGGGCGTCCAGCACCGCCTCGACCTCGCCGAGTTCGACGCGCTGGCTGCGGATCTTCACCTGGTTGTCGTCGCGGCCGATGAACTCCAGCAGGCCCTCGGGCGTCCAGCGCACCCGGTCCCCGGTGCGGTACAGACGCGCCGTGCCGTCGGTGACGAACCGGTCGGAGGTGAGGCCGGGCAACCCGAGGTAGCCGTCCGCCAGACCCACGCCGCCGAGCAGGAGTTCGCCGGGTACCCCGCGCGGGACCGGGCGGGTGCCGCCCTCCTGCACCACCCGTACCTCGGTGCCGGGCACCGGCCGGCCGATGGGGACGGTCCGGGCGTTCGGCGCGAGGTCGGTGACGGGGAACCAGGTCGAGGTGAAGGAGTTCTCGGTGGGGCCGTAGCTGTGCAGCAGGACGCCCGGACGGCTCCAGCGCAGCGCCCGGCGCATGTGCCGTACGGAGATCAGCTCGCCGCCGAAGTAGACGCGCCGCAGCGACTGGAGCGTGTCGGGGGCGTCCTCGATGATCCGGTTGAGCAGCGGTGTCGTCACCAGCAGCGTGGTGATCCCGCGCGCCCGCACCACGGTGCGCAGCTCGCGGGGGCTGAGCACCAGGTGCTTGTCGAGGACGACGAGTTCCGCGCCGTGGGCGAGGGCGCCCCAGATCTCGTAGCTGGCGCCGTCGAAGTTGAGCGGGCACAGCTGCGCGACGACGTCCGTCTCGTCCAGCGGGATGAAGTCGGGCCGGTCCAGGAGCCGGGCCAGTCCGCGGTGCGGCAGGACGACGCCTTTGGGCCGGCCGGTGGTGCCGGAGGTGTAGAGCACGCAGAGCGTCGCGGCGTCGTCGTGCGCGGTCTCGGGAGCCGGCAGGCCGCGGGCCAGCGCCAGCGCCTCGCCGACCTGGACGGCGGTGCCCTGCGGCACCTCGACGCGGTGCCCGCAGTCCGGGTCGACGACGAGGACCGCCGGGCGGGCGTCGTCCACGATCAGCTGGAGCTGGGCCTGCGGGTAGGCGGGGTCGAGCGGCAGGTAGGCGGCCCCGGCCAGGGCGGCGGCCAGCCAGAACACCGGGGTGTCGACGCCGGGGTTCAGCAGCAGGGCCACGGTGTCGCCGCGCCCGACGCCCCGCCCGCGCAGCCAGCCGGCCACCTCGCCCGCCCGGCCGGCGAGTTCGCCGTAGGTGAGGGTGTGTTCGCCGTGGCGTACGGCGACGGCGTCCGGACGGGCGGCGGCGTGCCGCAGGACCAGCTCGGGGATGCGGGGGACCGACGCCGTGACGGGTGCGCCCTGCGCGGCGACCTCGGAGAGGCCGGGGTCGCAGGCGGCCAGCAGATCGGCGCAGGTGCTGTCCGGGTCGGCCACCGCGCGGGCCAGCAGCTCGCACAGCTCCTCGGCGAACAGCTCGGCGCTGGCGCGGCGGTAGCGGGCGGTGTCGTAGTAGACGCACAGCCGGGTCCCGGCCGAGCCCTCCAGCACGTTGACCGAGAACTCGTACTTCGTCGTCTCGTCCGGGTGGTCGAAGCGGCGGACGGTCGCCCCGCCGGCCTGCCACTCGTCCTCGTAGGCGGGGGTGTACATGAACACCGTCCGCTCCGTGCCCGGACCGTCGGCCTGCTCGCTGCGGATCTCGCGCAACCGCCGTACCGGCAGGTGCGCGTGCTCCATCGCGTCGAGCATCCGCTCGCGCAACCGGGCCGCCACGTCGCGGAATCGCTCCCCGGGCTCCGGACGGTCGCGCATCGGCAGGGCGCGGCTGAACAGGTCGACGCGCTCGGCGTCGGCGTCCCGGCGGCCGGCGAAGACCATCCCGAAGGTGCCCTCGGGCTCACCGGCCCAGGCGTGCAGCAGCACGGACCAGGCGGCGAGCAGCACCACGGCGGGGGAGCCGCGGTCGGCGGCCGCCAGGGCCTGGACGCCCGCGTCGACCTCGTCCGGCAGCAGCACCTCCACCTGGCCGGAGGGGCCCGGGAACCCGTCCTCGGGCACCAGGTCGTGCGGGGGCGCGAGGGAGGCGGGGGCGTCGCGCAGCACGGAGGTCCAGTACGCCTCGGCGTCGGCGTCGGAAGCCGCCCGGTCCGCCGGGTCGGGGTCGGGCGCCTCGCGCGGGAGGAGGCCCGGCCCGCCCGTCGCCCGGGAGCGGTACGCCGCCACCAGGTCCTCGGCGAGGATCCGGCTGGACCAGCCGTCGGACACGATGTGGTGCATGGTGACGGCGAGCAGGGCGCCGCCGTCGCCGGTCAACAGGGTCGCCCGCAGCAGCGGGGCGGTGGCCAGGTCGAACGGCGCGCGGCCGGCGACGACCGCGCGGGCGAGGGCCTCGGCGCGCTCGTAGCGGCCGGGGAGCCGCTCGGTGACGAACGCCGGGGGCGGGTCGGTCTCGGTGGTGCGCCACAGTTCGCCGCCCTCGGTGAGGAAGGCGCCGCGCAGCGCCGGGTGGGCGCGCAGGACGTCGCCGAGCGCGGCCCGCAGCGCCGGTACGTCGACGGCGGGGGTGAACTCGAGGTCGACGGTGACGTTGTAGCGGTCGGACTCGGGTTCGCGCTGACAGGCGAGCCAGACGTCCAGTTGCTCGGAGGAGGCCGGTTCCCTCACTTGGGGACCGCCACATGCTCGCCGGTGGTCTGCGCGCGCAGGGTGCGCACCAGGTCGGCCACCGTGCGCACCGAGCGGAAGTGGAGCGGGGTGAACTCGGCGTCCGTGATCTTCACGCCGAATCGCTGCTCGCACTGGGCGCGCAGTTCCACGAAGCCGAGGGAGTCCAGGCCCAGGACGTCCTGGAGGCCGTCGTCGTCCCCGATGCGCTCGGCGGGCAGGTCGAGGAACAGGTCCTCGACGAGGATCTCCTTGAGGGTCGCTTCCAGCGTGTCGCCCGAACCGACTGTCATGACGTTTCTCCCTTGCGGTAGGTGGATCCGTGCGGCGCGGGTATCTGCGCCCGCAGCTCCCGTTCCGCTGCCCGGCGCGCCAGTTCAGCGATCGCCGGCACGGCCACGTGCCGGTCGCGGGCGCGGCGCAGCACCGGTTCGGTGAGCGCGGTGAGTTCGGTCGGCCGGACGCCGGCGGCGACGTCCCGGTGCAGGGAGGTGTCGGTCCGGCCGGGCAGGGTGTCCAGGGTGTGCAGCAGGTTCCGTTCGTCGACGGCGACGCTGTCGGCCGCCGCGACGGCGCAGGCCTCCCGGGCGGTGTCCCGCAGCAGGGACAGCAGGGCGGGCTGCCGGCGTACGACACCGAGCGGGCCGTCGGCCGCGGTGGTGGCCAGGGCGAGTGGCAGCAGCAGGACCAGCTTGCGCCACAGGACGCTCGCCGGGTCCCGCTCCGGGACGCAGCCGATCCCGGCGTCGGCGAGGGCCTCGGCCAGGGCGCTGAGGCGGGGGTTCGGGTGGGCGGTGGGGTGGGGATCGGGGTGGGCGGTGGGACCGGCCCGCGGGTGCGGTGTCCGGGGGCTCCGGCCGTCGCGTGGGGGATGGGCTCCGGGGCGTTCGTCGTCGTGTGGGGGGTCGGCTTCGGGGCGGCCGTTGTCGTGCGGGGTGCGGTGTCCGGGGCGGCCGTTGTCGTGCGGGGAGTGGTTCCCGGGGCGCCCGCCGTCGTCCGCCGCCAGGCTGACCTCGGCGAACAGGGAGTGCCAGGTGACCTTCCCGGGGGCCGTGCGCTCCGCCTCGATGCGGATCGCGCCGACCAGTTGGCGGGGGCCGAAGCGCTCCCGCAGCAGCCGCGGGTGGTCGAGCCCGTTGAGCAGGGGGACGACCGAGTGCGGGGCCGACCGCGGGCCGACGCGGTCCAGCGCGGCGCGCAGGGCCGGTGCCTTGACGGTCACCCACAGGACGTCCACCTGCTCGTCGAGCCGGTCCACCCCGCGTGCCGCGACGCGGTGGTCGCCCCGCAGTCCGCTGTGGACGTCGATCACTCCGCAGTAGCGGGCTCGCGAGGACTCCCGCATGACCAGCGTGACGTCGTGGCCCCCGCGGGCGAGTGCCGCCCCGAGGGCGAGTCCGACTCCGCCGGCGCCCAGAATCGCATGCCTCAACACGCTTCCTTGATGCATCTCGTGACGAATTCCGGTGTCCCGCACGCCCGCGCCGAGTATGCGGGCAGGGCGGAGGAGAACCGAAGAGGGAAAGGAAAGGCCGCAACGGCCTGAAGGAGATCAGTCGGCCGCTGGTCGGGCGGTCGCCGATCGAAGTGTCATAGAAGTGCGGAAAAATCTCGGACGGTGGTCTGGGCCGACCGACTGATCGTTACTACTCCCCCGTGGCGGCGTAGATCATTCCCCCTGTAGCGCCGAATCTCTCTACCTCGAGCGCAGCCGCTGAAATACTGCGTTCACATACGACTCACCGACCGTAGGTGCGCCGACTTTCGGCCGTCAACCTTCTTTTCGGTCAAGCGGTTGGCCGGTACACGTGGTTGCTTCCTTGGTTGAAACGCAAAGTAAAAGCGTTGGCCCAAGGTCTCTGACGTGGGCCGGGACTGGCCGACAATCGCCCCTTGACCGGCTCGATGTCTGCTGCCTACGCTCCGATAGCGGCAATCTGGCCGCCATGGTGAGCATTCACCTCAGAGACCGACCGGTCGGCCACCGGTCGTGCGTCCTTTCCCACGGGGGTCCAGCAACAGAGAAAGCCATACGACCATGCCCATGCGCGGGTCGGTGACCGGGCTGCGCCGCAGCCGCGGCGAACAACCGTGATCCGCGACGACACGGGGGAATCCCTTTTGAATGACGACGGTGTGACAACACGTCCTGACAGCGGTGTGAGAACACGTCCCGAACCGAATTCCGGGCACCATTCGGAACAGTTTTCCGAACCGCCCGTGACCCCGCCGGTCCGGGCCATGACGGACCAGGTCAGAGCCGCGTGGATCGAGGTTCTCGGTCATGACGACTTCGACGACGACACCCCTTTCATCGAAGCGGGCGGCCATTCTCTGAAGGCCACTCAGGTGCTCATTCGGCTGCGCCGGAAGCTCGGTGTCCGACTGCCCAACCGGCTGTTCTTCGATCACCCCACCGTGCGCGAACTGGCGGCAGCGGTGGAACGTGCCGCCGCCACCTCCCCCCTCGCGTGATCAGTCGGCACCGACCGCACGCCGGCCCCGACCCCACGTCGGCATCGCCTGAGACAAGGAAGGCCCTTCCTGTGACTGCTCCCGTTTCCCGCGACGGTCTCCACGAGTTGGACGAAAGCGTTTTCCCCCCGGCCGACTGGCGAGGAGACGCGAAGATCCCGCTCGACGCCGACACCGCGTTCAACGGATTCATCTCGACGAACGTCGTCTTCGCCCTCGAACGGCTGGGCCTGTTCGCCTGGTTCGACGGGACCGGCCGGCTCGACGTGGCCGAATACTCCCGGCTGCATCAGCTCGACGAGACAGTGTTCCGCCGACTGCTGTCCGCGGCGGAGGCGTTCGGGTACCTCACCGTGACCGGCGACCGGGTGACACCCACCCCGGCCTGGAGCGAACTGCGCCGCAAAATAGGGTTCTTCACCTGGGGCGTGGGCGGATACCACGACGTGTTCGCCAACGCCGCGGCCATCACCCGCGGAGAACGCGTCTTCGGCCGGGACGTCCTGCGCGACGAGGCCATGGTGGCGCTCGGCTCGGCCCAGGCCGACCTGGCGATGATGCGGCACATCCTCGACGAGCAGATCGCCGCGCTCGACTTCTCCGTCCTCGCCGACCTCGGCAGCGGCATCAGCGAGCGCGTCTGCCGACTCGTCAAGTCCCGTCCCGGCACGCGCGGCATCGGCCTGGACATCAGCGCCTCGGCCACCGATCTGGCCGCCGGCACCGTCGAGCGCCACGAGCTGACCGACCGCGTCCGGCCGATCTGCGCCGACGTCCTCGACGTCCTCTTCCGGGGCCGCCGCATCGAGGGCGCCGACCAGGTGGACGTCGCCATGAGCTTCATGTTCCTGCACGACCTGCTCGTCGACCCCGGCACCCGGACGGACGTCATCCCGGCGCTGCGCAAGGCGTTCCCGCACGCGCACACCTTCCTGCTCGCCGACACCACCGTCCGCCCGCGCGGCGAGGGGGAGGAGCTGCCGGTCTTCTCCAGCGGCTTCGAGCTGGCCCACGCCCTGATGGGCGTGCCCATCTACACGCGCGAGGAGTACGAGAACCTCTTCCACGAGGGCGGGCTGCACCTGCGCCGCACGATTCCCTTCGGCGCTCCCCACACCTACCTGTTCGTCCTGGAGGCCCAGTGATGAGCGAGCGATGTCCGGCCGATCCCGAGATCGTCGAGGACCTGCCCATCCCCCTCGCCGTGGCCGGGCACCACCAGCCCGCGCCCTTCTACCTCACCGCCGACATGTTCGGCGGCCTGCCCGTGCAGCTCGCGGGCGGCGAACTCAGCGCCCTGGTCGGCAAACCCGTCGCCGCGCCGCACACCCACCCGGTCGACGAGCTGTACCTGCTGGTGTCCCCGAACAAGGGGGGCGCCCGCATCGAGGTCCAGCTCGACGGCCGACGGCACGAACTGGTCTCGCCGGCCGTGATGCGGATCCCGGCCGGCAGCGAGCACTGCTTCCTGACGCTGGAGGCCGAGGTCGGCAGCTACTGCTTCGGCGTCCTGCTGGGGGACCGTCTGTGAGCGGGGCCCCCGCCCCCGGGAAGACGTTCAACGCGAGCGTCCCCGGCGCCGACGACCTGATCCGGCTGCACCTCAGCGAGAGCCCGCACGGCGCCAGCAAGGCCGCCCTGCTGGCGGCCGAGCGCGAACTGGGCCGGGTGAACGTCTACCCGGACCCCGAGCGCCGCGAACTGGTCCACGCCCTCGCCGGGCACTGGGACGTCACCCCGGACCACATCGCCGTCGCCAACGGCAGCGACGAACTCGTCCTGGCCACCGCCCTCGCCCTGGGCGACCGCGACCGACCCGGCCTCGTCACCGACGGCACCTTCCCCGGCTACCGCGCCTGCCTGGAGCTGACCCGGCGCGGCTGCACCACCGTGGCGCTGGACGGCACGGCCGTCGACGCCGACGCGTTCGCCGCGCGGCTGCCCGCACACGGGATCGGCTACCTGTGCAACCCGCACAACCCCAGCGGCGCCGCCCTCACCCGCGAGGAACTGACCGCGCTGGTCGACGCCTGCGCGCGCGGCGGGGTCCCGCTGGTGTGCGACGAGGCCTACATGGAGTTCGCCGGCCCGGACACCCCGCAGGTCCGCGACCTGCTGGACGGCGGCGCACCGGTGGTCGCGCTGCGCACCTTCTCCAAGGCCTACGGGCTGGCCGCGCTGCGCGTCGGCTACGCCGTCGGCCCGCCCGCACTGATCGCCGAGCTGCGGCAGGCCCTGCGCGCCCTGCCCTTCAGCGTGAACCGCCTCGCGCAGGCGGCGGCGATCAGCGCCCTCGGCGACCGGGACTTCCTCGCGGGAGTGCGCCGGTCCACCGAGGAGCGGCGGCGCTGGTTCACCGGGGAACTGGACCGGCGGGGCCGCGGCCACCTGCCCTCCGTGACCAACTTCGTCGCGGTCGCGGCCCGCGACTGCGCCCTCGCACAGGATCGCCTCGCCGCCGATTTCGGCATTCTCGTTCGCAATGCCGGACTGTTCGGATTCCCGGGATACGTGCGCACGTCGCTCGGCACCCAGGAGAATCTCGTGCGGTTCCTCGACGCCCTCGACACGATCGAGGAAAACCCCTGAATGCGGCCCGGGAAATCCGGCGGACATTTACTGAACGAGAAGGACAAGGAGCTACTCCAGTGTTCCGTCAAGACCCGTTGAACACGATCCTCGCCCTGGGCTCGGGGTTCACCCCCACCGCCGTGCGGGTGACCGCGACGCTCGGCCTGCCCGATCTGGTCGAGCAGGGGCACCGGACCGTGTCCGCCCTGGCCGCCGAGACCGGCACCGACGAGCAGTCCCTGGGCCGAGTCCTGCACTACGTCAGCCTCCTCGGCCTCTTCACGGAGACCGAGACCCCCGGCACCCCGGGCAAGGCGTACGACCTGACCGACGTGGGCCGGGTGCTGCTCAGCGACCACCCGGGCAACCTGCGCCGCTGGCTCGACTACGAGGACCCCAGCCGACCCATGGAGGCCCGCTTCGAACCGGCCGTCGCGCGGCTCATGGACGCCGTGCGCACCGGCCTGCCGGTGTACGAGCAGGCGCACGGACGGCCCTTCTGGGAGGACCTGGAGGCCCACCCGGACATCGAGAGGTCCTTCAACACGGGCATCGCCCGGATCGCCAACCGGCTCGTCCCGGAACTGGCCCGTCTCTACGACTGGGCGTCGGTGGGGCACGTCGTCGACGTCGGCGGCGGCAACGGCTCCCTGCTGCTGAAGCTGCTCACCGAGTACCCGTCGCTGCGCGGCACGCTGCTGGAGCTGGAGAGCGTCGTCACCGAGGCCAAGGGCACCCTCGCCCCGGTCGCCGACCGCTGCGACCTGGTCGCGGGCAACTTCTTCGAACCCATGCCGGCCGGCGGCGACGTCTACCTGATCGCCAACACGCTGCACAACTGGAGCGACCGGGACGCCGGCCGCATCCTCGGCCGGTGCGCCGAAGCCCTCGCCCCCGGCGGCCGGGTCGTGGTGGTCGAGCGGCTCCTGGACAGCGGCAAGGACCCCGTGATGGCGAGCTACGCCGACCTGCTGATGCTGGTCCTGCTCGGCGGCCGCGAGCGCAGCCTGGCCGACCTGCGCGACCTCGGCTCCGGCGTCGGCCTCGCCCTCACCGACACGAGGAAGTTCGAGCTGCCCGGCCACTGGCTGGTCGAGTTCACCCGGGAGGGGAACAGGTGAAGCGGTCACTGAACCCCGACGAGCCCAACGCCCTGCTGTCGTACGACTTCGACCGGGGCAGCAACTACGAGAGCGTCCTGCGCCTCACCGACGCCCTCGGCGCGCTGGTGCCGGAGAGCGAGACCAACCACCCCGACCAGCGGTTCTTCCAGGTCACCCACCTCATCACCGAGTACGCCTGGGTGCAGGTCCACTACGAGCTGCGCCGGGCCGCCGCCCACCTGGACAAGGACCGGTTCCCGCAGGCGGTGCGGCTGTTCGACCGGGCCACCGGGCTCAGCGAGGTGACCGTCCAGGCGGTGCGGCTGCTCACCGACCACCTGCCGCAGCACAGCCTGCTCACGATGCGCAACGCCCTCCCCGAGGACGCCACCGGCCTGGACTCGCCGGGCTACCGCAACCTGCGCCGGGTGGCCCGCCCGGTGTGGAAGGCCTACGAGCAGGCGGTGGAGCGGGCCGGCCTGTCCCTCCAGGACGTCATCGCCCAGCAGGACGACGGCTACGACGGCCCGCACTCGGCCGAGTCGCAGTCCCTGGCCCTCGTCCGGGAGGCGATGCTGCGCCTGGACGGCAGCGTCCTCGGCTGGAAGCAGCACCACCTGATCATGGTGTGGTCGCAGCTGGGCGGTCAGCCGGGCCTGCGCAAGGACAGCGACGGGCAGGAACTCCCGCAGAGCCTGGGCGGCCGGTCCCTGGCCACCCTGGAGGCGCGTTCGCAGCTCGCGCTCTTCCCCGAGCTGTGGCGGGCCGCGGACGAGGCGTACTGGCTGCTGGGCACCCGGCACGACACCGACGCCCCGGTGCGCGGCGGCGGCGGTGGGTGCCCGGTGCAGCACTGATCCACAGCGCTGATCCACAGGACTGGTCAGCGGCAGCGCTGATCAGCAGCGCCGATCCGGCCGTGTCGCGAGCGGGCCGCCGACTCCGGTCAGCGGTCCGCTCGCCGCCGTGCCAGCTCCAGCAGCCGGGCGGCGACCTCCTCGAAGCGCTCGTGCGGGAAGAAGTGCCCGCCGTCGAAGCCCTCGCTGAGGTGGACGCCCTCCGTGTAGTGCCGCCAGCCGGCCATCACCTCGGGCGGGGTGTCCGGGTCGCCGGTGCCGTACCAGGTCACGAGGTCGCCCGGCAGGGGGCGCGGGCCGGGGTCGGGGCGGTGGCCGGCCAGCAGCGCCAGGTCGCCGCGGATCACCGGGACGAACTGGTGCCGCATCGGGGACCGGCGCACCTCCTGGGGAATGCGGCCGTGCGCGGCGAGCGCGTCGAGCAGGGCGTCGTCGTCGCCCACGGCCAGCAGCGGGCCGTAGGGGGAGTGGCCGAGCAGGTGCGGGGGCCGGGTCGCGGCGACGACGACGAACTCGGGACCGGGCCGCCCCAGGGCGTCCAGCGCCAGGGCCGTCTCGTAGGCGAGGAGGCCGCCCATGCTGTGCCCGAGGAGCGCGTAGCGGCCCGGCGGGTCGACGCGGTGGGCGAGGTCGGCGGCTGCCTCCCGCAGGGTCGCCGCCCGCGGCTCGCGCGAACGCAGGCCCTTGCCCGCGATCTCCAGCGGCTGCGCCCGCAGCCCGGCCGGCAGCTCGCGCCGCCAGCGCACGAAGCTGCGCGCGGAGCCGCCCGCGTGCGGTACGCAGTACAGGGTGAGCGGCTCCGGCGCGCTCACTTGTGGTGCTCGCCGGCGCGCAGCGGCTTGATCCGCACCGTCAGCGGCAGTTCGTTGCGGGTCAGCAGGGACCGCAGCCGTCGGCGCACCTCGGCCTCGGAGGGCGGTACGGCGTCGTCGACGTAGACGTCCAGTTCGAGGACGGCGGAGTCGTCGTCGCCCGTGGCGATCCTGATCGTGGCGCGGACCACGCCGGGCAGCGACTCGGCGGCCCGGCGCACGGTCGCCGTCGACACCTTCTCGCCGCGCACCACCGCGAAGTCCGACGAGCGGCCGTGGACGTACACGTACCCGTCGTCGTCGACGTGCCCCATGTCGCCGGTGGCCAGCAGGCCGGGCTCGATCAGGTCGCCCCGCTTGGAGGGCGCGGCCTCGCCGACGCGGCGGCGGTAGACGGTGTCGGAGCGTACGAGCAGTTCCCGCTCCCCGGTGCCGGCGGGCCGGGTGAGCACCTCGACGCCGTCCAGCGGCAGGCCCACCGAGCCGTGCCGGTGCGGAGGCTCCCGGTGGGCGGCGAGCGTGGACACCCGCGGGCCGGCCTCGGTCAGCCCGTAGGTGACGTACAGCCCCGTCTCGGGGTTGAGCTTCAGCAGCCGGGACACGTACGACGGGTCGAGGGCCTGCCCGCCGACGGTGAGCGTGCGCAGCGGGGCGGGGAGTTCGCCGCCGGCGGTGACGACGGCCTTCACCAGGCTCGGGGTGAGCGAGGAGAGGGTGACGCCCCGGCCGGCGACCGTGGACAGGTAGTCGGCCACCGAGAACGGCGGACCCGCCAGGACCAGGCGCGAGCCCCGCACCAGGCCGCCGAGGACCTGCGCGACCAGCGCGAAGGAGTAGTAGACGGGCAGGCTGACGAGGGCGGTGTCCTCGGCGCGCTGGCCGATGGACCGGCCGTGTCGGCGGGCGTTGCGCAGTAGCGCGTCCAGGGAGTGCAGGCAGCCGGTGGCCATGCCTGAGGTGCCGGAACTCATCAGGATCACGTGGCCGGGTCCGTGGTGCCGGTACGGCCAGTCGGTGAAGACGCCCAGCTCGGCACCGCCGGCCCGGGTGACGCCGGTGACGCCCTCGGTCCGGATCGCCGCCCTGACCAGCGCGCAGGCCCCCAGTTCGCGGGCCACCTCCCGGACCCGGTCGACCGGGGTGGAGGGGGAGAGCAGCACGGGCGTGTGCCCGGCCAGGGAGACGGCGAAGAAGAACCGCAGGGCGCGGATGCCGTTGGGCAGGGCGATCACGACGACCGCGCCCGGTGGGGCGGGCAGCGCCGCGAGCCGGTCCACCAGGGCGGGCAGCCCGGTGGGGCCGGGGTCCTGCGTGGGGGAGGCCTCCTCGATCCGGCCGAGGAAGTCACTGACGACGGTGGGGTCCAGGTGCTGGTCCGTCATGTTCTGCACGGTCATGTTCTCCGGGGCCTCCGCGTGGGCGTCGGCCCACTGACGACCAGGCAGTGCGCCTGGTGCTTGCCTTCGTCGGTCGTGCCGTGGGTGACGACCAGGACGTGTGTGGCGCTGGGCGGGTCGCCGAGCAGCCAGTCGCCGCACAGGGCCCTGACCAGCGGCACGGCCGGCGCGAGGGGCATGGGCAGCATCGACACCGGGCCGTGGAGGCCGAAAGCCGAGCAGACGACGCCGACGACGGAGCCCGGTCCGGCGCCGGCGAAGCGCATGGGGGAGATCCGGCCGCGCGAGGCGCGTCGGCGAGCGCGCGCAGCGTGCGGACCGTGGCCTGCTCGCTCACCCCGACGACCCCCACCTCCCCGGGGTGCTCGGGCGCGGCGTCGCCGCAGGCCTCCAGCGCGGCCGCGACGGCCTCGGTCATCAGCCACGCCACGGGGTCGGCGTACACGCCGGGGACGCGGCGCGGGGCCGTGTTCGGGTCGTCGGTCTCGACGGTGGCGGAGCCGGTGACACGGGCGCCCGCGGGGCACCACTCGGCCTCGTTCACGCGGCTTCTCCTTCGGCGCGCTCCAGCAACAGACAGGTGTTGAAGCCGCCGAAGCCGAGGGTGAGGCTGATGCCCAGGGAGCCGGTGACGTCCCGCGGGCGGTCCGCCGCCAGGGCCAGTGGCAGCTCCGGCATGACGGTGCGGGTGGTGGGCAGCGGGGGCACGGCGCGGTGGCGCAGCGCGAGGAGCAGGGCGATGGCCTCCAGGGCGCCGGTGGCGCCCAGGGTGTGGCCGAAGGCGGGCTTGGTGGCGAAGACCACGGCGTCGGACCCGGGGCCGAAGACGGTGCGGTAGCAGGCGGCCTCCGCCGTGTCGTTGGCGCGCGTGCCGGTGCCGTGGGCGTTGATCACCGCGATGTCCCGGGCATCGGCCGCGGCCCGGGCCAGGGCGCGCCGCACGGCCAGGACCGCGCCGGCCCCGGTCTCGTCGGGGGCGGTGGGGCCGGTGCCGTCGTTGGAGGCGCCCCAGCCGCGCACCTCGCCCAGGATCCGGGCGCCGCGTGCCACGGCCGAGGCCCGGGACTCCAGCAGCAGGAAGCCGGCGCCCTCGCCGAAGAGGGTGCCGTCGCGGTCGGTGCCGAAGGGACGGACGGTGCCGGAGGCCGACAGGGTGCCGAGCGCCCGGTGGCCCAGGAGCTTGCCCTCGGTCAGCAGGTCGATGCCGCCGCACAGACAGCGGTCCGCCCCACCGCCGGCGATCAGGGCGGCTCCGGCCAGGACGGCGTCGGCGCCGGAGGAGCAGGCGGTGCTCACCGAGGCCGACCGTGCCACGCCCAGGCGCTCGGCGACGGTGGCGGTCAGGGTGTGCGGGGAGATGTCCGCGGCGTCGTCCAGGTGTGGGCCGAGGCTGCTGCCGAGGACGAGTGTGCCGACGTCGGCGGCCGGGCAGCCGGCGTCGCGCAGGGCGGCGGTCGCGGTGGTCACCGCCAGGGAGACCTGGCGCTCGGACGGGGGACCGGACGGTCCGCCGTCCGGCAGGAAGGCCGCGGCCGGGGCGGACGGCCCGCCGTCGCCCGGTAAGGACCGGACGCCGGGGCGGACCCCGCTGCGACCGTTCATCAGCTGCTGCCACACCGCGTCGACGTCGTCGCCCAGGGCGGTCGTCCAGCCTGTTCCGGTGATGCACACGGCCCGATCGCGGTCGGCTATGAGGAAATCCCCCAATTGATCCCCCAAGTGCTCCGAGAAAATGCTCTGAGCGAAACTCTGTACGCCCCTGATTAGCCAACCGAACTTTATTTGCAGAATGTAATCACATTTTAACGAAGGAGTTCAGGAGTGGCAAGGGAGTACCGGCACCAGTAGGGGTGGTGGCCGCGGGAGGGGCAGGGCCCTGGGTGGTGGCAGGGCCAGGGGTGGCGGCCGGGGCGGCGGCCGGGGTGGTCAGGTGGCGATCGGGTCGAGCGTCAGCGGCGCGATCCTGCCCTCCAGCATGGCGCCCAGGCCCTGGGCGGCGCAGATGTCGGGCCGTTCGGCGATGTGCACCGGCATGCCCGTGGCCTCGCGGAGCATCTGGTCGAAACCGGGCAGCAGGGCGGAGCCGCCGACCATCATGATCCCGCGGTCGACGAGGTCGGCGACCAGGTCGGGCGGGCAGACCCGCAGCACCCGTCCGATGCCGTCGAGGACGGCCGTCAGCGGGGTCTCGATGGCGTCCCGTACGGCCGCGGTGTCGACCTGCACGGTCCGGGCCAGGCCGGTGGCGACGTCCCTGCCGTGGATCTCCGTGGAGGTCGGGCCCTGCGGGGTGAGGCCGTTGCCGGACAGGGCCAGTTGCAGCGGCCGTACGGACTGGCTCGGGAGCATCAACTCGTGTTCGTGGCGCAGGTGCTGGACGATCGCGTGGTCCACGGCCTCGCCGCCGACGGGGATGCGCTCGGCGGTCACGATGGAGCCGAGGGAGAGGACGGCGACCTGGGTGGCGGCCGCCCCGCACACCATGATCATGGTGGCTTCGGGCCGCTCCACGGGCAGCCCGCAGCCGACGGCGGCGGCGATCAGGGTGTCGACGAGTTCGACGCGCCGGGCGCCGAGCCCGACGAGCGTCTCGATGGCCGCGCGCTGGGCCAGCGGGTCGGCGTCGTGCGGGGTGCAGGCGGCGGCCCGCAGGAACGGCTTTCGACGCAACTGGCGGCGGACCTTGTCGCCGATCAGGTGCCGCAGCATGCGCTGGGCCATCTCGATGTCGACGACCGTGCCGCCGGAGACCGGGCGGACGACCCGGATGTAGTGCGGGGTGCGGCCGGTCATCCTCTCGGCGAACTCGCCGACGGCGATCAGCGCCCCGGTACGGGTGTTCACGGCGGCGGCGGACGGCTGGTCGACGACGAGGCCGGCCCCCTTGACGTACACCCGCGTCCGCGCCGCGCCGAGGTCGACGGCGAAGTGGCAGCGGCGCAGCTGCTCCAGACTGGTGGTCATGGCAGGTCCTCCCGGGAGCGCAGACCGTGGCGGCCGCCGGGTCGCGGCCTCCCTCGCATCGTGCGGGGGCGGGCGGACGGGCGCCCGCTGGAGGGGGCCGGGCGGGGAGCCGCCGAATGGGGGCCCGGCCGGCGTCCGGCGCCCGCGGACGGACCTCTCCCGTATGGGGCCCGGCCGGCGCCCGCGGACGGACCTCTACCGTGCCCGCGCCGCCGCCAGCACCTCCGTCAGCGACCGCACGGTCACCCGGCACCCCGCCGCCCGCAGGTCCTGTTCCACGGTCGGATTGCGCGCGAGGCCGACGAACCGCAGCCCCGCCTGCTGGGCGGCGGTCAGCTCCGCCACCGTGGACCCGATCAGCACACCGGCGTCCGCCCCGACGCCCAGCGACCGCAGAGCCCGTAGCAGACACTCGGGGTCGGGCATGAGCGGCGCCGGATGCGGGCAGCGCCCGTGGATCCCGTCCAACGGCAGCCGGTACGGCTCCACATAGCGGCGTACGGCCTCCTCGCTCACGTCGGTCACCACGGCCACCCGCCGCCCCGACTCGTGCAGCGCGCGTACCAGGGCGACGGCGTTGTGGGTGGTCGGCGCGTGCGGGACGGCCGCCAGTTCCAGTTCGTCCAGGCGGGCCCGGAGCAGCGGTCCGATCCGGTCGCGGGCGTAGACGCGCAGTACGTCCAGCGGATGCGTGAGCGACTCCCGCGCGGCCGGAACCTCCGACGTGTCCCGCGTGTCCCGCGTGTCCCGCGTGCCCTGTGCGTCGTGTGTGTCCCGCGGGTCTCGCTGAGCGGCGGCGACCGCCAGCAGGTCCAGTGCGGCCTTGCGCGCCGCCGGGGCGGTGAACAGCCGGGTCACCGGACCGTCGAAGCCGAGCAGCACGGCTTCGGCGCCCGTGAGCAGCCCGGTCGGTGAGGACGCCGTCGTCGGGGCCGCCGACGGTGACCCGGGCGGCGGCGCCCACTCCGGGGCCAGCCGCACCGTGCAACGCACCGCGAGACCCGGCACCGGCCACCTGCCCAACCGCGTGTCCAGCGCGCGCTGCGCCCCGGCCGCGCGGCGCGGCGAGTGATGCCGGGTGACGCGCGGCGCGGTCTCCAGCAGATGGGCGAGGAGCCGGTCCGCGACCCGCGTGGTCTCCGCCCGTACGAAGGCCACCGGGTCCTCGACCCACCAGGTCAGCTCGGCGGTCCCCACGAACTCGCCCTTGCCCGAACTCGGCAGCGACACCGGCCGGCTGGCGTGCTGCGGGGTGAGGTCGACCTCGTAGTACGTCATCGGCCGCGCCGGCCGTCCGACGTGCGGACCGGCCGGGTCGAGGAGGGTGAGCGGGCCGCCGCACCACAGGTGCACGACGGCGGACGGCCCGGCACGGGTATGCCCGGCCGCTCCGGGTCCCTGGCGATGAACGGCCCGCGCACCAGATCCCGCTCCTCCTCGGCGCGCGGCGCGGGCAGCGGGCAGTACCAGGCGAGCGGCGGGGCGTCGGGCGCGGCGCCGTACAGGGGGCGGAAGCGGTGCGGCCCGGCGGCGGCGGAACTGTCGGCGAAGGCCTCGTAGAGGGCGGGCGGGACGAGCACCAGCACCGGGGCGGACGTCTGCGGGGGCGTGGGCGGGGCTTCCTGCCCGTCCTGGAGTCCGTCCTGGAGTCCGTCCTGGAACGTCACCCGCAGCCGCGGTGCCTCCGCCCGGTCGGTCAGCGGACCGGGCAGCCAGCGCAGGGCCGCCGCCAGGACCGGCAGCAGGAAGACCTCGGGGTCGACGCGGACGCGGTAGCCGTCGGGCCGTACCAGCACCTCGTACTGCTGCGGCGTCAGACCGCCGCGCGAGAGGACCTGGTGGACGGCGTACTCCAGGCTGATCCGCGCCTCGGGGCGGGTGCCGAGATCGGTGTCGGTCTCGAAGAGGAGGGTGGGCCGGGCCGCCGTGCTGTCCGGGCCGCCGCTCACCTGCTCCGGGCCGGTCCGCTCCGGCTTCTCCCGCCCGTGCCGTACGGCGTCCTCGGCGCCCGCGCCCAGCCGCCGTACCGTCTCCTCGCTGACCGTCGCGAACGCCGTCCCCCCGCTCCCGGTGCCGGTCCGTGCGCGGAACTCCCCCGCGGCGAGGCCCGCCCGTTCGTCGATGAGGCGGCCCATCCGTTCCAGCAGGTCACGGGTGCGACCGCGCGCGGTGCGGGGGAGGGTGCGCTGGAGCAGTTCGCCGACTCCGGGGCGGAAGGCGTACGAGCCGGGCGGGCCCGGGACCGCGGTGAGCATGCCGCTGAGGATCACCTCGGCGAGATGCTGCGGGCGCGGGTCGCGCTCCACCGCGCGCTGCACCAGGCGCATCACCGGAACGGAAGGGTCGGCCAGGGCCAGGTGCCCGGCGAGGCGGAAGGCCTCGGGGGAGGCGGTGGCGCGGAACCGCAGCACCAGGTCCTGGGCGGGCAGACGCGCCGGATCGGCGGCCCGGTCCTGCTCGGGCGGCGGCCGGGGACAGCCAGGCCGCCGCGCCCGGGGTGTGCGCGCCGCCGGGGCCGGCCACCAGCGCCGCCCAGTGGGCGAGCCAGGGGGCGCCCGCTTCCAGGACCGGCAGGGGGAACGCGGCCGGGTGCGGCCGGGTGGCGTCGGGGTCGTAGGGGGCGAAGGCGAGGGTTGCGGGCGGGGCCGCCGCGCCGGGGGAGGACAGCACGCCCGGTTCGGCCGGCAGCGCCGTGGTGGGCCACAGGTGTTCCGGCAGCGGCTGTACGACGGCCAGCGGCATCCGGGACGCCCAGTGCCGCAGGGTGGCGTACCAGCGGGCGCCCGCCGGGCCGGGGCGCCACTGCGGGCCCATGCAGTCGCTGACGACCAGGGTGAGGGTGCGCCCGTCCGCCGGGTCGGGCACGTGTCCGGCGCGGCCGTCGGGACCGGCCGGGTGGAGCGTGACCGTGCGGAAGATGCCCGACTGGGCCAGCACGGTGTGCAGTTCGCGCACGAGGGGACGCCAGACCGGCATGGTCGGGCCGGTGTCGTGCACGAGGGCGAGGCGCAGCCAGCGTTCGCGCGCCGGGCGCAGCACGGGCAGCCAGACGTCCGGGTGCGCGCCGAGCCGGGCGATGCGGTCGGCCGTCGCCCGCTCGTCCAGGAGCCGGGCGCGGGCCGCCGGCACCGTGCGCTTCAGCGGGCGCAGGGCGCGCTGGAGGGCGAG
>NZ_MPOH02000010.1:5334-19327 GCF_001896135.2 Streptomyces phaeoluteigriseus | reverse complement strand
CCGCGAGTCCTACCAGGCAGCCGTCACCATCGCGTCCCTATTCCTCTGGCTCAAGCCCCTTTGAAGACACTGCCTAGATCTGATTCCAGGATGGACCCATCTCACGTCCGGGGCTGACGCTCATCGAAGGGTCGCGCGCCCGGGGCTGCTGTAGCGGGTACGTGCCCTTCGGGAGGACGTCACGCTGGCTCGTGGCCGAACTTGGATACCGCCGGGGGTTGGCCTGCATGAATCCCAGCCGAGTACTGGCCTTCCACCCCGGGGGCGGAACGTGACAACAACCGACTTTGGACGGTTTCTTAAGTGCGGTCAGAGCGGCAGCGTTATGCCGAGTTCCTGCATCGCGGTTGACGGGGGGCCGCCTTCGGAGCGTTCGGTCTTGTAGCCCTTGACCCGTGGCTGAAGGGTGCGCGGGTCGACGGCTTCGGCAGGCGCGCTCCTCGCGTAGAGGCCTTCGGGCTGGCTGTCGCGGTCGTGGGGCAGGAGCCAGAAGACGCGGCGGCGGAAAGTGCCGGAGGCGCGGGAGGGTTTGGCTGCGGGGCCTAGGAGGGCGTAGCCGACCATGCGGCCGTCGCGGTGGTAGGCGGGCTTGCCCTTGCGGGTAGGCAGCCTGTCCAGGCTTTGGCGAACGTAGTCGAGGTCGTCGACGGGCTCCAGCCACACGATGTCGGCTTCGTAGCTGATCTCGTCCTCGGTGATCAGGGAGCTCATGTGCGTTCCCTCTCCTGGTCGGTGAGCAGTCCGATGCCGGGGTAGTGCTTGCGCTGGTTGGACAGGATCATCTGCTTAGGTGAGGCCAGTCCGACGAGTTCCCGGGTGCGGGCGGCGAACGCCCGTGAGGACATGGCCGGTGCGCCTTCATTCTGGCACCAAGTGCGGTAGACGGCGTAGAGGGCCGTCTGCTCGGCGCGCAGGTCGGTGCCGAGGGTGCAGCACTCCTCATAGAAGCGGCCGGTGTGGTCCTCAGTTTCCGCATAGGCGCTGGTGGCGATACGGACGCGTTCAGGGCCGGTGAGGTCACGGTCGCCGGCGAGGTAGCGGCGGGCGCCGTCGACGAGCCAGGCGAGGATGCCGGGGCCTTCCTCGGTGACGAGGATGTCGGCCAAGTTGTCGATCTTGCGGTGGTCGGGGACGACGCGTTCGAAGGGGATCAGGCGCATGCGGCGCCAGAACGCGAAGCCGCCGGTGCCGACTTCTGGACGGTGGTTGCCCAGCAGCCAGAGCTTGTGGGTGGGATTGAAGCCGAAGAAGTCCTGCCTCATGCGGCGGGCTTTGATGCGGTCACCGCCGGTGAGGAGCTTGACGCGGCCTTCGTCGAACTTGTCGCCGGGCTTGACCTCGGAGCAGACGATGACGCGCCGGCCGTGGAGTTCGGCGAGGTCGGTGGGATGGCCTTCGTAGGGGCGGGCCATGAGAAAGCCGGGCGGGGCGGCGTCCGCGTAGTCGCCGAGGAGCTTCATCAGCACGTCGAGAAGGACGGACTTGCCGTTCTTGCCGGAGCCGAAGAGGAAGGGCAGGACCTGACCGCCGACGTCGCCGGTGACGGAGTAGCCCAGCAGCAGCTGCAGGTAGGTGATCATCTGCTGGTCTTCGGGGTCGCGCCGAAGGTGTCGGTCAGGAAGCGCTGCCAGCGCGGGGTGGGCAGTGGCTGTGGTCCGACGGTGGTGGAGCGGGAGTGGAAGTCCTTGTTCGGGTCGGGGGTTTTGATCAGTCCGGTGCGCAGGTCGACGATGCCGTCCGGGGTGCACAGGGCGTAGGGGTCGGCGTCCAGGAGGGCAGCGTTGAGGACCATGCCGGGGGCTGACTTGGCCTGGGTGAGCATGGCGTTGATGCCGGAGGTGGACAGGGCTCGGCGGCGGTGGGACTGCAGGGCCTGGGTGGTGAGCAATCCGCGGGGGTCGTGGGCGGCGATGGATTCGGCGAGGTCGCCGGCTGCCCACAGGACGGTGTCGTCCTCATCGATCTGCCAGCGGGTGGTGTCCCACCGGTACCAGCCGATGCCCGGCACGTGCCGGTAGTCGTTGGCATACAGCTTGACGAACAGTTTGGCGTTGCCGCGGTCGGTAAGGGTGTCCGGCAGCAGTCCGGCGGAAGTTGCCTCGCCGCCGGCCGCGCGGGAAGCGTCCGCCTGCGCGGGCAGAGCGACGGTGGGGGCCGGGGTGGTGCCTGCCTGGGCGCGGATCTGGGCAGCGACGGCTTCGGGGTCGAACTCGAAGAGGGTCTCAGCCTCGTTGCCGGATGAGGTCATCGCGGGCCCCTTCTCAGGTGGAGGGGGTGTCGGCGGCCGGCGGTCAGGCCACTGCTGATGATCTGCGCGGCACGGCGCTCCTGCCCTGGGCGGGCCGAGGCTGCAGCCTCGGTGAGGGCGTGCTCGGCTTCTTCCTCGGTGAGGCGCCCGGCGGCGACGAGTCCGCCGAGGGTGTAGGCGGCGCGGTTGAGGACGTCGGAGAAGCCGGCGCCTTCACTGACCTGACCGCAGGCTTCCACGGGTGCCAGGACGGACGCCAGCATGCGCTCAGTGCCGTGCTGGCCTCCGCCAGCGGCAAGAACGGCCTGCAGGGCACGGGGCGGTACCGGCCGGGGGGCGGGGATGCTGGGAGCGGGAAGGTGGCCGGTGCGCTCGAGCTCCTGGGCCAGCCAGACGGGGAGGGCGGTCGGCTCGCGAATACTGCCGAGCGGGGTGTAGGTGCCGTCGCGGGTGGTGGTGCCCGGGGCGATGATGTAGCCGCCGTGTGCACGGACATCGACCTGCCAGGCAAGCGCGGCCCCTTGGCTGGAGCCTGCCGAGCAGCGCCAGCGACGGTTGTCTTCGGCCCGGTACCAGACGTGCAAGCCGCCCGAAGGCGTACGAACCCGCAGCGTGGTGTCGTCTTCCGCAGGGCTGCGCTGGCCACGCAGAGCGGCAAGGACAGCAAGGGTGTGAAAACCGTTGGCCAGGCCGGTCAGATCGACGTGGTCACCAATTGGGATGCCAGGCAGGATCCGGTCCCGGGTGGGCGGTTGTGTGGAGTGGGCGTCGATGTCGATGACGACCAAGCCTGCCGGGCCGCAGGCGATACCAACACCGAACTCCGGGTGGGCACCCCACCATGCCGAGATGCGGCGCTGGTCGAGAGTGGCAGCATGGAAGCCATGGCACCACCGCCCTGCCCTCAGACACGGGCACTCGGCGGGCCGGTGGGGCGTCGTACGGCACTGGGAGCAGTTGGCCGCCGGAGTCTTGCGGCCTGCGGCAAGGGGATGTACGGGCCAGCCGCGGCGCGCGCACCAGCTGGCGGTGGCCAGGGAAGCAGCGACTGAAGACTCAGGGGCGCTCTGCCATGAGTCGCTGTCAGAAAAACGCAGTTCAGCAGGCATTCGCACCCCCTATCAGCGACCGAAGCGACTCAACGACGGACACAGCCTAGCGAACGTGGCCCGCGACGTCGTGCAGCACAGGCAAACGAACACGGATGCCGTGTCGATGACGCGATCGGCTGGGGTGAGCAGCGACTCAACGCAACGGCCAGCGACTGGAACGTGGCCAGTCGCTGCTTGAGCGTCTCGAAAAAACCGCAGGTGAAAGGCCATCATGAACCCGAAACAGCGACTGTAGCGACTGTAGCTTCCTATATATGACACACACGCACACACAAGAACGGACTCATATACTCCATCTCTGAGTAGCTTCAGTCGCTACGAATCCCCTACCACTGGCCTGACCTGCACTTTCATGCAGACCAAGAGCAGCGACCAGAGAGTCGCTGGGTAGCTGCGCTTTAGTCGCTGCTTCGGCCAGTCCGACAGCGACCCAAGCGACCGAAGCGACTCAACGACCGACATCAAGCGCGCAACCACGGCCGGCACCTCGTCCAGACGATCAGCCGCTCCCAGGCGGCCCCCTGCAGACCGCCTGTCCAGAGCAGTGCAGGGCCACGGACCCCGGCAGCCTCCTCGCCGCGGGCCAAGGCTCTTTGAACAGGGCAGATCTTCTCCTGGCGACCGCTCCGCGTTGCTGATGCCGCTGAGCAGTCGCACGGCGGTGATCGTGACAGGAATACCGTCGATGGAAGAAGCTGTCGGCACGGGAGGCTTCAGATGGCCATCGCTCACAGCACTGTTTGCAGGCGGGTGAAAGCCTTGCAACCTGCGCCTCGTTCCCACTCCCCCGTTCCGCGGCTGGGCGGCAGGTCAGGCTCCGTCTCGCGGTGCGAACTGGAGGGCCAGGGCCCGCAGGACATCAGCGGTTGAGGTGTCGGTGCGGCCCTCGTCGTGTACCTCTGCCAGGTGGACGAAGGCGTAGGAGAAGCAGTTGGAGAGGGTCACGATGGCCGGCGCCAGGGCATCCGTGATGATGTCGGTGGTTTCCTGGGCGCTTGCATCTGAGGGCAGGTTGATCTTGGGCAGAGTTTCCACGAGCAGCGCGGAAATGGATCCGGTCAGTGCCATCTTGGCGTCGGGGTTCTCGCGGAGCTGTCGCCTCATCTCGACCGCTTCGGTAAGAATGCCGACGACTCGCTGCATGATCTCGGCTTGCTGCATGGGCGAAGCCTAAGAGCGGGGCGCCGGTTGACAAGAGTGGATCACCACATGCCCTGAGGAGCCGCCGCCTGAGCTGGCCCACCTGGAGGTTGAGCAGAATGGGGCCGCCCGGAGCCGCCCGGCCGCTACCCTGGCTGCAGGGTGCGGCGCACCCCCCGTGGCGCCGCACCCGACAGCTACGCCGCCTCCCGATGCCTCGCCGGTGTCCGACCGAGGCCGGCCGTCCATCGGGGGTCCCTCCCCGTAGCGCATCGCTCCCAAGTAGCGTCGTACGCAGCGACCATGAGGAGGCCACCCGTGACTGCACAGCCCGAAGAGCCCGGCGCCCACCAGTTCGCCCCGCCCATGCGGACTCTCGCCGAACTGCGCGAGGCCCTGTCCACGTGGGGCTTCCCCGGCGACCGGCAGGAGTTCGAGGCAGAACTGGACGCGATCGAGCTGGACGACCTGACCAGGGTCCGCGAGATCACCCAGGCATACCGCCACCGCGTCCTGCTGCGCTACAGCCCCGGCGCCATGGCCGCACTCGCCCGCTCCACCGAGGATGTTGAGGCTGAGCTGCGCCGCAAGCTGGCCGAGGCCACTGGGTGACCCGCGCCTTCTTCAGCGACCCTGCCGAAAAGATCCTCACCGAATTCAGCCGGCCCGAGCGGGCGGCCGTCGAGAGCATCCGCCGCGCGCTGGAGGAAGACCCTCTGCAGGGCCGCGGCCTGCCGGACGCTGACCCGCGCAGCCAATCAGCTGCTGCCCGAGCAGACCGGCGGACGCGGCATCAGGATCGTCTACCGCCACAGCGAGGACCTGGACGCCGTCCTGAGCCTCTGGCTGATCGCGGGCCCCTAGGCGTACCGCCGACTGCCCACCTGCCCACGCGAGAGTGGTCCAGCAGGGCAGTGTCTGCCGTATCAACCAGACACCGGACCGCCCAGGACGCATCCATAGGTCTCCAACCAGCCACGGGTAAGCCAGCCCTGAAGCTCTAATCATCACCAAGGGGGCGGCATGAGGTTGTCGATCGACACCGAGACGGACACCTACGAGCAGGCGATTGCCGCCGTTCAGGCCGCCTACGGGCTACGGCCGGACGTTCCTGATGACTGGCCGATGGCGTCAGCTGCGGAACCTCGCCTCGGCCCGGAGGCTCTGGGCAGCGACGACATCGGGGACGGCTGGACAGAACAAGGGCTGTTCCGCATGGTCGCCTCGCTGATGCCCAGGGCCCGCGCAGGTTGCGCCGCATCGTGGACCTGGGCGGTACTGCCTCGTACGACGACGTGCAGCAGCACTTCGCCGACCATCCCACAGCCCCCATCCCGCCTGTGAAGATCGGCGGCACTCTCACCAGCGTCCAGGCGGTGCAGCGCCGCATCGGCCCGGCCGCTGCACGCAAGCTGCTCCAGAGGGACGAGCGAGCCCGTCTGTACGGCATTGACCCATCTTTGGTGGAAGGGCTCACGCGGGCATTCGCCCTCGCCGATGCCCGCCCCGACCTTCTGCGCCGCTGAGAAGGGCGTCACCAGACAAAGCGCCGCTCTCCGTAGAGGAACCACTAGGGCGCAGAGCTGGCTGGCGTCGGCGAGGGCGTCGAGCAGTCCCCTTCCGCGCTGCCCATAGCCGAGCGCTTGAAGGTGCCCGGCCTGCAGACCGTCGCGGCAGTCTTCCATGACGCGACTCTCCGAGCCCGGGCGCCAAGCCGCCGGCATCTTCTCCCGAAACGCCCGGTCAAGGTCAAGCCCCCACCCTCCCAATAACGCATACCACCGGAACAGCGCAGGGATCATGAACCGTCACAACCCGACGACGACCCGAAACCTCAGCAGCTGCCGTCGATGCTGGCTGTAGTGCCGTCAGAGGCGAAGTCCCCGTCACAGGAAGAGGTGCTTGGCTGGCGGGTACCCTGCTGCTACTCACTTGCCTCACCTGCAGCCCAACGCCACAAGGCTGGACGATGCGTCGGCTGCTGATGGGAAGGCCCGTCCAGCTCCGAGTCCAGACTGACTTGTCCTGGGCTGAGTTCTCGTGAGCTAGGGGTCTCCCCAGCTCTATGTAGTAGCTGAAGCTGGACCATGGCAGAGAAGGGCAGTCTCGGAGGTGACTGCTTCCACGTTGGAAGGAGACTCTGATTTTCGATTCCCTTGGTCCAGGTAGGTTTCTGTCATGGGATCCTGGTGCCGGCCCCACCGTCACGCTCGTCCGGATTCCCGCGGACTCCTTCGTGATGGGATCGGACACGTTCCACTACAGCGAGCAACCGGAACACATACATCGCCTGCAGCGGTCTTTCTATATCGCCCGTGACCTGGTTACGTGGTCGCAGTATCTTGCCTTCTGCGCTGTGACTGATCACCCCCAGCCCGAAGCCCCACCGTGGGGGATGCTGTCAGATCACCCGGTAGTCGGGATTCGGTTCAGGGATGCACTGGCGTACTGCGAATGGGCAGGTCTGCGTCTTCCCGGCGAGGCGGAGTGGGAGTTGGCGGCACGGGGAACGGATGGCCGGCGGTATCCGTGGGGAGACGCGGAGCCAGCGCACGAGGGAAGGTTCAACGATCTTTCCGTAGCCATGGAGCACCCGATCTGGGGATCGAGGGCGCTATGCACTACGGCCGAGGTAAATTCAGTGACCCTCGACGTGTCACCATTCGGGATCCGGCATATGAGCGGTAATGTCCAGGAATGGGTCGCGGACGTCTACAGTGAAACGGCCTGTCGGCCGCACTCGAGGGATGGGGTTTCGGAAGAAGCGGACGCCTGGCGCGTGATCCGAGGAGGCGGGTCTGCGACCCGGGCACGTTCGCTCGCGCGTCGCTCCGCTCAAGCAGGGCTCCGCACGAAGCCCAGAGGTGGGTTGGCTTCCGGGTTGCTGCCGATGACACGGCGAACGGCGACAAGCGCGGCCGTGCAGTTGCCCTTCCGGTCATCTCCGGACAGAGGCTGCCAATGAGCGATCTCCTTGCTGCCGAGAACGCCTTACTGACACGCAGGTTCGATGATGCGTTGGAAGCAGCACGCCGGTCTCTGGCTTTTGCCCCTGAGCTTCTGGGGGCGCACTGGATCGTCGCCGAGGCGTTATCAGGGCTGCGTTGCCATGCCGAAGCTGCCCAGGCCTACCAGGCGCTCCTAGCAGTGTGCCCGCACAACCCGGGCGTGGTAGCTGAGGTGGCGAAGGCCCTGCACGCTGCAGGGCGCGCAAGCGAGGCAGTCGTTTTCCAGCGGCGGATCAGTAATCAGTCGTCAACTGTGACTGGCGCCGTCAGCGAGATGGTGATGCTGTGGTCAGCTGGGCTGTTCCGCGAGTCAGCCGTGATCGCTGACCGACTCGTAGACAAAGCGGTAGACAAGGGCAGGGTAGGGGCACAGGTACGTCTAGTGCGTGCGCTCTGCCGTTTCGAGCTGGGCGATCCGGTAGGCGCACTCGAAGATCTGGACGAGGATCGGCGTTTTCTGAGCAGCGTGACGTCGTCAGGCCTGCCCAGGATACTGCAGCGTAGAGGCCGATCGGCCGACGACACGGCTGCGCGCAACGTACGGGCCGACATCCTTGCTGCACTCGGCCGCGCAGAAGAAGCAGCCGCCGCATACGAAGAGGCTCTGCAGACGATCGACGCCTTGCTCTGTAAGGACCCCCGCAACGCGGAGCTACGGGGCCGACGAGCATACACACTTCTCGGACTGGGTCGGCCGGACCGGGCACTCACTGAGGCGAACCGGGCGGTAAAGCGTAACCCAACCGACGCGCTCGCCTGGCGCTCGATCGGTCAAGCGCACCTTGCCCTTGGAAATCCCGCAACGGCAGTGGAGGCACTGGAGATCGCCCGAGGGTACCTACCGGAGCGAGTAGAGATCCGATTTGACCTCGCCCGCGCTCTTGTAGCCGCCGGGCACACCACCGAAGCGGGTCCTCACCTTGCCTGGGCCGTCGAGCGCTCCCCCCGCCTCGCGCTAATGCCGTCAATTACAGCTAGGCGCTGTTTCTCGGATCATGTTCTGAGCCAGATGACGAGGGCTGCGAGCGTGACGGTACCGAGGTAGATGTAAGCGCGTTTCTCGTAGCGGGTGGCGACGGCCCGGAAGCCTTTGAGGCGGTTGACGGTGCGTTCGACGGTGTTGCGTTTCTTGTAGCGCTCGCTGTCGAAGCCGGTGGGTCGACCGCCTCGGGAACCTCGGTTCTTGCGGTGTCTTTGCTGGTCGAGGCGTTCGGGGATCGTGTGCGGGATGCCGCGTCGTCGCAGGTAGCGGCGGTTTCTGCGAGACGTGTAGGCCTTGTCCGCCAGGACACGGTCGGGCCGGGTGCGAGGCCGGCCGACTCCAGTTCGGGGCACCGATACCTGCTCCATAATCCGCTCGAGCTGGGGTCCGTCACCGTAGTGTCCGGGTGTCAGGACGAGGCCGAGGGGTCGGCATCGCCCGTCGGCGACGAGGTGGATCTTGGTGGTGAATCCGCCGCGGGAACGTCCCAGGCATTCGCCGATCTGACCACCTCCTCCAGACGGGCGGCCAGTTTCCGCAGTACCGGATCGACCTGGTTCGTCCCCTGCCCGGCCCCCTTTTGAGGAACGGCGGCCGGGGACACCTTCCTCGCGCCGGCGGCGTGCTGGTGGGCTCGAACCGCTGTCGAGTCCACCGACACCTCCCAGTCGATCCCGCCCGCCGCGTCCTCGGCTGCCTGGATGCGAGACAGCAGCATCTGCCAGGTCCCATCAGCTGACCAGCGACGATGTCGTTTATAGACCGTCTCCCACGGCCCGAACCGCTCCGGCAGATCCCGCCACTGCACACCGGTCCGCACCCGGTACAGGACCCCGTTGATCACCCGACGGTGGTCGCTCCACCGACCACCACGCGCACCACCAGGAGGTAAGAACGACTTCAGCCGATCCCACTCCGCATTCGTCAGATCCCCACGGCCCATACAGCCAGCCTGACCCCAACACCCCACCCGCGTCGGGAGATCCGAGAAACAGTGCCTAGTCCCTGACCTGTTCTGATGGACTTCACAGGCTTCGCTGCAAGCATCTTCGGTCGCCTTGTGGGCGACCAGACGCTGTATGAAGCCACCACCACAGGCGTGGGCACGAGCGCGGGCGGCTTCCTCCTCGGGGCCTCGCGATCGCCTCGTTCATCCGGAAGGGAAGCGAGAGGTAGGACAACTACTGGCGCGCCCCCATTCTCCACTGCCGAAGGACAGGGCGCCGTCGCCTTCAGTGCTCCCAGACGTCCGGCCGGCCGCCTCGACACTCGTTCAGCCGGGACGCCACATCCTCCTCGTCGACGCCTTCGATCCCCGCCCGGCGAAGAAACACTCTGAGCATGAAAACGGACTGCATCGCAGCCACCGCCCCGCTCATGACGCGAAAGCGGGCGATCCGCGCAGCAGCCCAGGCACCGATCGACGCCGTCACTGAAAGGGCGTCTCCGGACACCGCCTGAGGCAGCTGAGGGGCACCCGCACGACAAACACGTCCTGCTCACCTGGGCGCTCCGGGCGTTCATCGGCGTCGCAACCATCCACGTCCTGTTCCTCGACCCACTTAAGAAGCCAGCCAAGTAGGAGCCAGCTGCCCGGCTCTCCATCGGAGACTGGCTGCCTTCGTGTGGCCGGCGTCAGCGGAGTGCTTTGATGGCCCTCAAGATCAGGGCCCGCGCGTCCGCGCCGTACACGGCCATCTCCGTGAGCCGGGCAAACGCACGCAGGTAGATGTCGAGTTCGCCGGGGGCCGTGACCGTCACCTTCGCGGCGAGCAGCTCCACATGGATGCGTACGTCGTCGAAGACCGTGAACTGCTCCAGCGGCCACATGATCTGTTCTCGGGGCGCCGCTGCAGGGACGATCCCGATCGACATCGAGGGCAGAGCCATTGCGGCGAGGAGGTTACCCAACTGGCCGGCCATCACTTCCGTGTCGCCGATCCGGTGGTGCAGGACGTTCTCCTCGATGAGCGTCGCGAACCGGTGATCGCCTGCGTGGACCACGTGAGAGCGGTTCATGCGGGCCTCGACGGCCTCGCTCACATCGTCGGGCGTGCCGCGGAATCCGGCGATGGTGCCCATGAGGGCGGTGGCGTAGCCGGGCGTCTGTAGATAGCCGGGAATGACGTGGGAGGCATACACGCGGAACAGGCGGGTTTGCTCGTACCGCGGCGTAGAAGCGTCCTGGAGCCGCTTCATGCCCGTGCGCTGGAGTCGCTTCCACTGGACATACATGGAGTCGGCCTGACGGAGGGCGGCGACCAGGTCCGCCGCCTGGTGCTCAGCAGTGCAGGCCTTGCACCAGGCGCGGATGTCCGCGTCCGAGGGAGTGGTGACGGCGTTCTCGATGCGGGACGACTTGGCGACGGACCAGCCGCAGCGTCGTGCGAGTTCCTTGCCGGTGATGCCCGCATCCAGGCGCAGCTCTCGCAGACGTGCGGCGAGAGCTGCGCGTGCTTCCTGCACGCTGGACGTCGGGAAGGGAGGCATATCGGGCTACTTGATCTCATACTCGTCGTGCGGGATGGCCCGCTCCCAGACCTGCTGGAAGGCGGCGGCGTGCTGCGTGATGACGGCCGGATCGTCACACAGTTCTTTGCCGATCCACTCGCCGTCGCCGGAGAAGTGATGGACGCGCATCAGCTGGTCGTCGAACATCCATAGATCGCTGCCCGGCAGCAGGAGATCCCACGCCTGGCGCCGTGGCAGCCACCGCACCTGTTCGCCCGCCTCGACGTTGGCGCGGGTCTGGTAGTGCTCCCAGGCGATGTAGTCGGTGACCGGCTCCGAGACCACACGGGCTCTGCGGACCTGGACGCCGCGGGCCACGGCGTTTGCGATGTCCTGGTGGTAGGGACGCCACCACGCCGACCGGTCGTCCCAGTCGATGCGATCACCGTTCTGCCAGGCCTCGAAGCGGGGGTTGCTGAAGTATTCGTCCCGCATCTCCAGGTGGACTGCCCTCTTCGCAGTGCAGGCGAGGAGTTCAGCGAACTCCGGGATCGAGTTCATCGAGTGCCTTCCTGATGATCGGGGCCATACGGGCCGGAATCCTGATGACCGTCTCGCCGGGCGGGATCGGGGCCCTGGCGGGTGACAGTCCGTCGCACGTCGCGGTCGTCGCCTCGTCTGCCTGGTAGCTCTGGATCAGCAGGTCGGCTGTGTCCGTGTCCACCCAGACTGTGGGACATCCGTCCTCATCCGTCTCGGGATCGATCCCAACGAAGTGAATGCTCATGGGTGCTGGCCTTCCGCACTAGTCGGTTGCAGCGATTTACACCACCTTCATACCCACTGGTCACACGGTCAAGAGCGCTTGCCAGCACACCTTGAACGGGTAACTGCCCTGTAATTCGGTGCAACTTCGTAGGCTCCGGGAGCCACGCCTTTCTAGCGTCGGGGAGGCACGACAAACCCGGCGACCGCGTGAACGGCCCCGGGGATGGCCGACTGGTTGGAGTCGACGCGGTGAAGCCTACGCAGACTGAGCAGCCCTCCACTACCCCTCCTGCGGGGATCGCCTGGTGCGCCTGGCATGAGGCGTACAGCAACACCGCGCGTCCCGTACGGGACAGCAGCGGCGCCTGCCTGTTCGCCTGCTCCTCGTGCCGCGAGGCGTACGACCTCCCCCTGATCGCGGACGAGTCATGCACCCCGGCTTCGTAAGGGCGCCGGAGCTGCTGCCCACGCCGAGGGCAGCTGACCTCCCGGCCGGGCGCCTCACTGGCGAGTGCTGCGTGTGGTGCGGCAAGACCGCCACCGATGCCTTGAGCGCACGGGTCAGCGTGGTCAAGGGCGAGCTGGTGCGGTGGGAGCCACGCAGCTGCCAGGTCTGCCTCCGCCGTGAGGCCAAGCGCGTCTACAACATCCACATCACGGTGTGCGCCCGCTGCACCCACCGGGACTGCTGCCTCGACGGCAAGGCCCTGTACGAGCTGGGCTTTCCGCAGTAGCCACCGGAACTCCGTCCACCCGTGCTGACGCTGAGGGCAGACGGTCCGCGGCCGTCCTGCCCCTCGTCCGGGACGGCCGCCCGACGCCCGCCCGTCCTCGCACCCCCGGCGTCAGGAGAGCAGGCGGGTGCCACATGGCCCTTCCCGGCCGCCGGCCGGAAGCACACGCTGACGTGTACTCCAAGCGGCCTGCTCGGCCGATGTCGGGCAGACCACTCGTCGGGTCGCAGGAACGGACACCCGGAACACGGAGCGGCGCTGCCCCGGCCATGCTCGTCCCGGGCAACTCTCAGACGTAGTAAGGGTCGATGGTCCGCGCCAGCCCTACCGGCAAGGAAGCGGTAGCGGGTCCCGAGGGGGCATTCCGTCCGCATAGGCCCGCCAATAACATCTCACCCTGCTCAGGCACCACAGCCAGCCGTCCCAGAGTGCATGGAGGCCAACGTGTGCCGGTGACGTGCAGCCGCTGCAGATGCGGTTCCGTGGGCTGCCCTCCAGGCCTGCGTCACCTGCCAGTCGCCCCCGGCCAAGAGGGGATGGGTTCCCGCCTTTCAACAGGTGCCCGTTTCAGCATCAGTCCGGCGTGGGGACGCCGGCACTGAGTAGGAAGCCAGGGGGAACCATGGGGTACACAGCCATACAGGACGGCTGGACGCGTCGCTGGACGACCTCGGCTGCAGCCCTTTCTGGTCAGACGTGCACCGTGTCAAGGCGTCGAGCTGGCGTGTCCCGAGTGCCGGGGCCGGGTTTTAGCCCGCACGTCCCAGCACAATGTTCGCCACTTCTACCACCAGGTGCGGACCGCACGGCTGCGAGCTCGCGCATGAATCGGCTGCGCGTCATCTGCTGGCGATGGCGGCTCATGCGGCCGGGTGGCGTGCGGAGTCGGGGGTGAGCAGTCAGTCCCGGGACTGGCGTGCCGACGTGATGGTCTACGACGAGCGAAGACGGCCGTACATGGCGCTGGAAGCTCAGCTCTCCCCCATGACTGCCGATGACGCGCGAATGCGGACCATCCGATATAGGCGCGACGGTGTCGGGTGTGCTGGGTCGCGCCAGACAGCCGGTCCCTGGCAGCGCTCGGTGCCCAACCTCCTGGTGCGTCCCCCGAAGCAGCTGCGAGGCCTGGAGGTGTGGCGTGGCGTGCCGCGCTATGAGTGGACCCACGCACTTTGAGGGCGAAGGCGAAGTGGGTGCATCTCGACTGCTCGCTCAGCGATGCGGTCGGCTGGATCCTCGACGGGCACGCGCAGCGTCACACCGGTGCGAACGGGAACGTCTGGCGGACAGCTCCCGCGTACCTGCAACTGGCGGTCGAACACGCTCGGATGGAGGCTCAGGGGGAAGCCAACGAGCGGGCGGCAACCGCAGGTCGCCGCCCGCAGCAGGCCGAGGAACGAGCCCTGAGGGCTGAACAGCGGGGAAGAGCGTCCCTTGAGCAGGCCGCCGCCGAGGAGGAACGGTAAGAGCGTCCGCCGGTAGGGCCTATTTGGCGCAACTGGCAGGTTGAGGCAGCGAAGATTCGTTACGCAGGGTAGTGGCTGGAGGTT
>NZ_MPOH02000010.1:0-5234 GCF_001896135.2 Streptomyces phaeoluteigriseus | reverse complement strand
CAGGTCTCCGCGTCCCATGCAGCCAGCCTGACCCCAATACCCCACCCCCGTCAGGAGATCCGAGAAACAGCGCCTAGTGCTGCAACGGTCTACGCCATGCGGGCAAGGTCATCGTTGGTGTGGTCACGGGTGGGGACCGTGGCACCGCGGTGTACGAGCAGGGGCTTTGCCCGGCTCGTCGCCCATGAGATCAACCACCTTTGAGGACCTGCTGCACCTAAGCGCATGCAGACCGGCGTCAATCCGCTCCCGGTCGAGGAATGCCGCCAGCCGGGCGATCCTGGGCATACGAGCAGAAGGCGTCCTTGTCGCGACACTGCTCCTAATCACAAGCCAGTGCCTTCCGGTGGACCACGCCCCTTCCGTGAACCCAGGGTGCTTTAGGCCTTTCCCCAAGTGACGACCGAGAGCAGCCGACCGTCAGAGGGTGGTGTCGGCGTCGAACGTCTCACTAGGGCCGACAGTTTCAACCCAGAGTTGATCACACCACAACCCTGGATGCCCCAGACAGGTGAGTATCCTCTACTCTGTTCCTGATGAGCTGTTGTAGATGACGCTTTTGCCGCATGTGCAACCAAGTGCACGCGGCCATCGATGCGAGTAGCTCGGAATGATGATCCAGAAACTCGTTGGCGTGACGGCGGAGTGATCTTCCGAAGTGGGATCTGCTAGCGCCAAGCGGTCGTATTCCGAGAAACGAAACAGCACGTCATGAAACATGTGAAACCGCCCTCTTACGGCCTGCTATTTACAATAGTTTCATCATCGGCCTTCATGGTCAATCTCGACCTGTGGGTCGCGAACGTGGCATTCGAAGCAATCGGCACAGATTTTGATGTGTCTTCCCTAGCGCGTCTCTCGTGGGTGCTCAACGCTTACACCATCACGCTGGCTGCTGCTTTGGTCTTGTTCGGGCGCATGGGCGACAGGTTTGGGCAACGGCGCCTCTTCCTGGTTGGCATGGTCCTGTTCTCGCTGGCGTCGGCGGTTTGCGCGGCGGCGCCGGATGTGAATGTGCTCATCATTGCGCGAGTCTTCCAGGGTCTCGGAGCCGCAGCTCTACTTCCCGCATCGCTAGCCATTCTCATACACGTATCCGCCCCAGAGCGACGCCAATCGGCGGTGCGCTTATGGTCGGCAGTGGGAGGCATGGCTGCGGCGCTTGGCCCCGTCCTCGGGGGTCTTCTTGTGCAGGTTGACTGGCGCTGGATATTCCTGGTCAATGTACCGATCGGCTGCCTTATTCTTCTGTTGGGGATGGGTAGCCTGCCTCGCGCATCAGCAGACATTCAAGGCAAGCCTATTGACGTGCTGGGGTCGATCCTTCTCACTGGCGCTATCGGAGCCACCTGCCTGGGCTTGGTTCAAGCGCCGGAGTGGTCTTGGGCTGACTGGCGAACCATCACGACCTTCAGCGCGGCGGGGATTTTTGTAGCAATACTTGCGTCGAGCGCAAGCCGCCGGCCAGAGCCTCTCATAGACCCACGTCTGCTCCAAATCAAAGATTTCCGCACTGCGAATATCGCCAATATTGCTTTCAGTGTGGGATTCTCAATCCTGCTGGTTTCACTCTCTCTGTGGTGTCAGTCAGTCTGGAAATACTCGGCGCTCCGCACGGGCCTCGCCCTGTCTCCGGGCCCGGCTGTAGTCCCGATCGCAGTAGTACTCTCCATACCTCTTTCGCGGCGATTCGGAAGTCACAGGGTCTCTGCCGTTGGGTGTCTCTTGTTCTGCGGGTCGGTACTGTGGCTGGTGCACTCCATCGACACGAACCCGAATTACGCAGAGTCATTATTAGTCAGCCTCCTATTCGCTGGATTTGGCTTCGCATTTGCTGCAGCCACGCTGATTGCAGTGGCTGCAGGGTCCTTGCCTTCTGACAGCGCAACCACCGGTTCTGCCATAATTAATGCGGGACGACAGTTAGCAGGCTGTTTGGGTGTTGCTATCTTAGTAACCATTGTGGGATCTCGGCACAATCTTTCGGATTTCTCAACACCCCTCAAAAATAGCTGGTATGCGGGGGCGGTGTTTTCTGCGATTGCTATTCCGTTTTGTCTAAGGCTGACCAAGAAACCCGCGGGGGAAAAGTGATCATCAATACACGAGGGCCGGAGTCTGCTGTGCAAGCCGTGCCGGAATTGTCTCCAACGCAATTCACTTACAAGCCCAGATACTATTGGCTTATCGTGAGGGGGTTGCTCAACTCAGGGAAGCTCAATTTAGAGGATTCGCGTCGCGCGATTTCGTCAAGCTATACGATCTCGCCTGAGACTCACCAGCGTTATGGAGATCTTTTCGACGTCCCACCGGGACGCCTTGATAGCGTTCCGTTCAATTATGTGACTCGATCCGCGGCGACCTGGATCGTAAGATCTCTCGGTGATCTCGGAGTCAACTTCTCTAGTCTTCGGCACGTGAAAACTGCGCAAAAATTCATTAAACCGCCTGGCCCCATTACTCCTGGGAAATCCCAGCATTATTGGGTTGGTATGGATGACATCGTTCCCTTCGGTAGGAACCGGGTGGTCGTCATATTCAAGGGAGCCATTCAGGATGACTTAGGAGAGACTTGTACGACCTATGAAGATTACTTCATGATAGGTGGCATCAAGGCGGCAAGCATGAAGATGCTTCGTAGTCACGCCCATCTCGGCAAATCACGGGTTAGCGATCTTGCTTCGCTGACCCGAACTCTTCCCATCGAGGACTACCAGGCAGCGATTGATTTCGTCATTCCTGCCCAGATGGGGCGTGACTATGCCAAGCTCTCCGGGGACTTAAATCTTGTGCATATACACAACGCAGTGGCTCGACTCTCCGGGCACCCGAAAGCATTTATCCAGGGCTTCTGCACGGCAAACTACATCGTGAAGCACTTGAGTCTTTCTGTTGGACCGATCACGGAGATCGAGACACTCTTCTCGCGCCCGGTATATGTAGATGAGCCGGTCAGGCTATTGCACAATGAAAAGTGTTTCAGCCTCGTCTCCGCGGAATCTAAGGTCCTCTCGTTCGGGTTCTGGTCTTAGAGGTCCTAACAAAGGCGTTGGACGTGTCGGTGGGTGATGAGGCAGGTGGCGAGGCCGAGGAAGGCTTCGTGGATGTCGTCGCGTCGTTCCCAGCGGATGCGCAGGCGGCGGAAACCGTGCAGCCAGGAGATCGTTCGCTCGACGACCCAGCGGAAGATGCCCAGGCGGGAGCCGTGTGGTTGGCCGCGTTGGGCGATCGCGGGCCGGATGCCGCGTTTCCATAGCAACCGTCGGTATTTGTCGTGGTCGTAGTCTCGGTCGGCGAAGAGCATGTCCGGCCGTCTGCGGGGCCGCCCGGCGGCGCCTGAGACTGCGGGAATCTTGTCCGGCAGCGGAATCAGCTGAGTGACGTCGTTGCGATTGCCGCCGGTCAGAGACACCGCGAGCGGGATGCCCTGGCCGTCGACCAGGACGTGGTGCTTGCTGCCCGGCCGCGCTCGGTCGACCGGGCTGGGACCGCTTTTGGGCCCCTGCGGGCCGCCCGCACGTGGGAGGAGTCGATCACCGCCCTCGACCAGTCCAGCTGCTTCGCCGATCGCAGCTTCTTCAGCAGCACCACGTGCAGCTTCTCCCACACGCCGGCCTCGTTCCAGGCGGCCAGGCGCCGCCAGCAGGTCATGCCCGAGCCGAAGCCCAACTCTTGCGGCAGGTACTCCCACTGGATGCCCGTGTGCAGTACGAACAGAGCCCGGTCAGATACTCACGAAACCCCCGCCGCTGGGCCAGGCTGAAGAAGAGGTCGTCGAACCGAGCCGCATAGTCTCCAACGGTCCCGGCGCAGGCGGACACGGACGGCGAGCAGTCATCTTCAGCCCCCAGCCAGGCAGTTGGCCCCTATCACCGGCCTACGACCAACCCGACCCGTCGTCAATCCCCACCATCGGCCGGATTTAACGAACTACCGGTAGGACCTCTTAGCTATGCTCGCGCACTCCTTCCTGTCCGCCACGGCACACCAGCCCTGGGAAAAGGGGGCGGAACAGGTGAGACAGCCGGGGCCGTCGGGCCCACAGTGGCGGAGGTTCGGCGACTCCTGGCAGCTTGTCGCGCCCGACCCCCGCACCTGAGTGGACACCGCGGACGACACCACGCGATGAGCTGGTCGAACTGGCGCCGCCGACGCCAGCAGTCGCCCGCGGCGTTGTCGCACGATCGAGGGGCGGTCTCCGTGAGACCGCCCCCGCACGACCGAAGTCCCGCTACACTCCGGCCACCCGGCGAAAGACCACGTCAGGCGGCGAATTCCTGATGGAGTACTAAGACCGTGTCCTACATGGTCAGTTGGCTGTTGTGCTGGGTATGGGGAGTGGACGGTGGGGATGGATCGTTCCGGACGGCTTGTGGGAGTTGGCAAGGCCGTTGCTGCCGCCGGCGCGGGTGCGTCCGCAGGGTGGCGGGGTCGCGAACATCGATGATGAGGCCGTGTTTGCCGCGATCATCTATGTGCTGGTCAGCGGATGTGCCTGGCGGGCGTTACCGCCGTGCTTCGGAGCGTCGAAGTCGACCGTGCACCGCCGCTTCGCCATCTGGTCCCGCGCCGGAGTCTGGGGACGGCTGCACCAGAAGGTTCTCCAGCTCCTGGACGAGGAGGGCCTGGTCGACCTGTCCCGTGCGGTCCTCGACTCCGCGCACGTGCGCGCTAAAAAGGGGGCGAACACACAGGTCCGAGCCCCGTGGACCGGGGCAAGCCAGGTTCCAGGATGCATGTCCTGTCCGACACGAACGGACTGCCCCTACGCGTCGGGCTCTCCGCGGCCAACACCCACGACAGCCAGGCCCTGAAGCCGATGCTGTCCCATTTCCACATAGGACACGAATCCCACGCGACCGATTCCAAGCCTCAACGCCTTCATGCGGACAAGGCGTACGACGTCCCTCACCTGCGGCGATGGTTATGGGGCAAGCGCATCGGTGTCCGTATCGCCCGCAAGGGCATCGACTCCAGCGAGCGGCTCGGCCGTCGTAGGTGGGTCATTGAGCGCACCATGTCCTGGCTGACGGGCTACCGACGGCTCAACCACCGTTATGAGCGGCAACCAGGCAACTACCTGGCCTTTCTTGGACTGGCATCCGCTCTCTGCTGCTACAAGCGGCTCCTCAAACTGACCATGTAGGACACGGTCTAAGAAGCCATCTCATTTGGCGTGTTCGGTAGGATGTCGGCCGTGGTGGGGATCGTTGAGCGGCTGGTGCCGGACGAGT
>NZ_MPOH02000001.1:125610-131803 GCF_001896135.2 Streptomyces phaeoluteigriseus | reverse complement strand
GGCGCGCCTGCTGTCGGACGGGCGGACCCGGGAGCGCCCGAGACGGAAGCAGCCGTGCCTCGCCCGGTACCACGGCCGCCGCGCGGCCCTCGAACTGATGGCGCGGGTCGGGCTCCAGGAGGACCCCGACACGCTGATCAAGGACATCGGCGTCGGCAAGCAACAACTCGTGGAGATCGCCAAGGCGTTCGCCAAGGACGTGAAGCTGCTCATCCTCGACGAGCCGACCGCGGCCCTCAACGAGGCCGACTCCCGGCACCTGCTCGACCTGCTGCGCGGCTTCCGGGAGCGGGGCATCACCTCGATCATCATCTCGCACAAGCTGAACGAGATCGAGGCGGTCGCCGACACCATCACGATCCTGCGCGACGGCCGCACCATCGAGAGCCTCGACGTCCGGGCCGACGGCGTCAACGAGGACCGCATCGTGCGGGGCATGGTCGGCCGTGAACTCGACAGCCGCTTCCCCGACCGCACGCCCGACATCGGCGAGATCTTCTTCGAGGTCCGCGACTGGACGGTGCGGCACCCCAGTTCGGACGAACGGCTGGTGTGCAAGGGCTCGACCTTCCACGTGCGGCGCGGCGAGATCGTCGGCTTCGCCGGACTCATGGGCGCGGGCCGCACCGAACTCGCCATGAGCCTGTTCGGCCGCTCCTACGGCACCTACCTGTCCGGCCGGGTCTTCAAGGACGGCGAGGAGATCCGGCTGAGGTCGGTCCCGGAAGCCATCGGGCACGGACTCGCCTACGTCAGCGAGGACCGCAAGTCCATCGGCCTGAACCTGCTGGACGACATCAAGACCTCGATGGTCGCCGCCAAGCTGTCGAAGATCGCCCGGCGCAGGGTCATCGACCCGGTCCGCGAGCACCGGATCGCCGAGGAGTACCGGCAGAACCTCAGGATCAAGACGCCCAGCGTCGACGAGGGCGTCGTGAAGCTCTCCGGCGGCAACCAGCAGAAGGTCGTCCTGGCGAAGTGGATGTTCACCGACCCCGACCTGCTGATCCTCGACGAGCCGACGCGCGGCATCGACGTCGGTGCCAAGTACGAGATCTACGGGATCATCCAGCGGCTGGTCGCACAGGGCAAGGGCGTCATCGTCATCTCCTCCGAGCTGCCCGAACTCATCGGACTGTGCGACCGCATCTACACCGTGTTCGAAGGCGCCATCACCGGCGCCGTGGAGCGCCGTGACGCCGATCCGGAACTTTTGATGAAGCAGATGACCGCTACCAAGAAGAGCGCCACCTCATGAGCCGCATGAAAGACCTGCAGAAGAACCTCTTCGGAGGCACCACCTCCAACGCCCGCCAGTTCGGCATGATCTCCACCCTGGTGGCGATCGTCGCGCTGTTCCAGATCTGGACAGGAGGCCTCACCCTCACCTCCGGCAACCTCATCGCGGTCGTCAGCCAGTACTCCTACATCCTCATCCTGGCCATCGGCATGCTGATGGTGATCGTCGCCGGGCACATCGACCTCTCGGTCGGCTCGGTCGCCGCCTTCACCGGCATCGTCGTCGCCAAGGCGATGCAGGAGTACTCCCTGCCCTGGCCCCTGGGCATCGCGCTCGGCCTGCTCGTCGGCGTGGCCATCGGCTCCTGGCAGGGCTTCTGGGTCGCCTACGTCGGCGTACCGGCGTTCATCGTGACCCTCGCCGGGATGCTGCTGTTCCGCGGCGGCAACCAGTACATCGGCAACGCCGACACGGTGCCGGTGCCCGAGGGCTTCCGTGAGATCGGCGCCGGCTTCCTGCCCGAGGCGGGACCGGACACCGGCTACAACAACCTGACCCTGCTGCTCGGCGCCGCCGCCTGCGCGGGCGTCGTATGGCGCGAGTGGCGGGCGCGCCGGACCCGGCGCGAGATGAGCGCCGACGTCGCGCCGGTCTGGGTCACGGCGGTACGCCTGGCGGTGATGATCGGGGTCATCGTCTTCGCGACGCTGCGCTTCGCCGGTGGCCGGATCGGCACCAGCCTGCCGATCTCCGGCATCATCCTGATCGCCCTGGTCCTCGCGTACTCCCACTACACCCGCAACACCATCGGCGGCCGGCACATCTACGCCGTCGGAGGCAACGCCCGCGCGGCCGAGCTGTCCGGGGTGAAGCTGAGGCGGGTCAACTTCCTCGTCATGCTGAACATGTCCGTCCTGGCGGCGCTGGCCGGCATGATCTTCGTGGCCCGGTCCGCCGCCTCCGGACCCCAGGACGGTCTGAGCTGGGAACTGGACGCCATCGCGGCCGTGTTCATCGGCGGCGCGGCCGTCTCCGGCGGCCTGGGCACCGTGAGCGGCTCGATCGTCGGCGGCCTCGTCATGGCGCTGCTCAACAACGGCCTGCAACTCGAGGGCGTGGGCTCCGACATGGTGCAGATCATCAAGGGACTGGTCCTCCTCCTCGCCGTCGCCTTCGACGTCTACAACAAGAGCCAGGGACGGTTCTCGGTCATCGAAAGGCTGATGCGCCCGTTCCGCCGCGACGAACCGGCACCACCGGTCGAACCGTCGGCCCCGGCCTCCGATCCGGGCAAGGCCCCGGTCGCCGGCTGACCCACGGCCCCGCTCGCGCGCCGACGGCCGGACCACCGCCACCGGCCACGGCGCGCGCCCCCCACCACCAGCCGCGCATCGCCTTCCCGCCCACAGGCGCACCACTCTCCCGGTAACAGCGACACCGCACGAAGGGTTCGATCCACCATGCGCAGACTCACCATCCGAGGCATCGCCGCGGTCGGCGCCGCCGCACTGCTCACCCTGGGCACGGCGTGCTCCAACGAACGCGAGGGGTCCGCCGACACCGCCGACGGCAAGGGCTTCGCGAAGGACGCCCTCGTCGGCGTGGCGCTGCCCGCCAAGACCTCGGAGAACTGGGTGCTCGCCGGCGACCTGTTCACCAGCGGCCTGAAGGAGGCGGGATTCAAGGCCGACGTGCAGTACGCGGGCGCCTCGACCACCGTCGCCGACCAGCAGGCACAGATCTCCTCGATGGTCACCAAGGGCGCGAAGGTCATCGTCATCGGAGCGACCGACGCCTCGCAGCTCGCCACCCAGGTCGCCCAGGCCAAGCAGGCCGGTGCCACGGTCCTCGCCTACGACCGGCTCATCACCAACACCGCCGACGTCGACTACTACATCGCGTTCGACAACTTCAAGGTCGGCCGACTCCAGGGACAGGCCCTCGTGGACGGCATGAAGGCGAAGAAGCCGACGGGGCCGTGGACGGTCGAGCTGTTCTCCGGCTCGCCGGACGACAACAACTCCAAGGTCTTCTTCGACGGCGCGATGGATGTGCTGAAGCCGTTGATCGACAAGGGCGACATCGTTGTCGGGTCCGGCCAGACGGGCATCAAGCAGACGGCGATCCAGGGATGGAAGGCGGAGATCGCCCAACAGCGCATGGATTCGCTCCTGACCTCGACGTACGGCGGCGGCAAGACCCTCGACGGGGTCCTGTCACCGAACGACACCCTCGCCCGCGCGGTCCTCACCTCGGTCAAGGGTGCCGGGAAGCCGATCCCCGTCGTCACCGGACAGGACTCCGAGGTCGAGTCGGTGAAGTCGATCATGGCCGGTGAGCAGTACTCCACCATCAACAAGGACACCCGCAAGCTCGTGGCCGAGACCGTCAACATGGTGAAGTCCCTCCAGAAGGGCGACAAGCCGACGATCAACGACACCAAGTCGTACGACAACGGCGCGAAGGTCGTCCCGGCCTACCTCCTGCCGCCCGTCATCGTGACGAAGGACAACGCGGCCGAGTCCTACGCCGGCGACCCGAAGCTGGCGCCTCTCACCAAGTGACGAGGTCGGCCACCGCGCCGACGTTCCGGTCACGGGGTCCCGCGTCCCCGCACGCCCACGGCGTGCGGGGACGCGGGACCGAGAACCGCTCCGCCGATCAGCCGCCGACGCGGGCGGCGACGGCCAGCGCGCACTCCAGTGACTCGGTGCGACTCGTGTCGACCTCCAGGTCGTAGCTCACCCCTCGGTGCACCGCGTCCGCCTGCGCCACGGCCATTCCCCGGACGCGGTCCCCCCGCGCGATCTCGCGTCCCGCGGCGACCGCGCCGTCACACCTGACACCGACCCACAGCACCGACATGTCACCCAGGGCCCTCCGCCACCGCTGCTGCGACGCCGCCCCGCCGAGGAAGACCTCGTCGACGACGATCCGGGCACCCGCCCGGGCCATCGCCACGATCCCCTCGGTCCAGGCCTCCTCCAGCGCCCGGAAGTCCGCTCCGACGCTCACCCGGCCGTCATCCGCGACCGCCAGTCCCGCGTCGGACGCCTGGAGCTTCGCGGGCAGCGCGTCGACGAACGAATCGACCCCGAAGGCCAGCCACGGATCCGGCAGTACGGCCTGGAGGCACCGCACGATCCCGGACTTCCCCGAGCTGGAACCGCCGTTCAGGATGATCATCCGAGTTGTCGTCACCGCGCCACGGTAGAGGCACGTCCGCCGGACACGAAACGAATTTCGGGGCGGCTCCTGCCCATGCGCGGCGGACAGGCCCGAGGGGGCTCGCCGATTGACGGATTGACAGCCGCGGGCCATGGGCAGGGGGCTCAGCAGAACGTGACATGAGCACGCCCACCTTCCCCCACAGGAGGTCGATCATGCCCTCACGCACCTACGTCCCCACCCTCGCCGCCGCCCTCACGGCAGCCGTCACCCTGTTCGGCGGCCCGGCCCACGCACAAGCGGACGCCCCCGCCGATCAGCCCCTCGCAGCCCGTGTCGTCCCTACGACGCCGGCGCGTCGGCGGAGTTCAGGGCAGCCGTCGACCGGGGCGCGGCCATCTGGAACGAGAGCGTGGACAACGTCGAACTGCGCCCGGCCGCCGCCGGGCAGCGCGCCAACATCCGCGTCCTGGCCGACAACGGCTGGCCCCGGGCCCTGACCACCTCGCTCGGCAACGGAACCGTCTACATCGGACGGCAGGCAGTGACCCAGGGGTACAACACCGTCCGCATCGCGGCGCACGAACTCGGCCATATCCTCGGCCTGCCGGACCGCAAGCCCGGCCCGTGCAGCAGCCTGATGTCGGGTTCCAGCGCGGGCGTCCCGTGCACGAACCCGTATCCGAACGCGGCCGAGAAGGCCGAGGTCGAGGACAACTTCGGTGCCGCGCTCGCCCACCCGGCGGCAACGGCACCGCGCGAGGTGATGATCGTGGACTGATCCGGCGCCGCCCGCGGTGGGCGGCCGAAGCTCTGGAGTTCCTCAAGACGCGCTTGGCTCACCGGCGTTGCGGGGCATTGCCCTCGTACGAGTTCCAGCAGGACGTCCACGGGGGGTCGAGCGCAGTGGAATATGTCGTGATCGTGGGGATCGTGCTCGTCGTGATTCTCATCGCGGGGTCAGGTGGTGGCCGAGGTGGAGGCAGGTCGCGGGGCGGTGGCGGGGGTGGCCATGCGGGCGGAAGCGGCTCGTCGTGCGGGGGAGGATCGTTCTGCGGCGGGGGATCGTCCTGCGGGGGCGGTGGCGGAGGCGACTGACCGCTAGCGACCGTATTGCCCCGAACGCCCCACGTCACCTGCCCTCCATTGGCTGACAACAGGTCACGATGGAGAAGTTTTTGAGCGACAACTGCGGATTGCGGGGCCATTCGTGGGGTAGAACGGCTCTGGGACGCAGTCCATGATCATGGATGGCACCCGCACCCATTCCAGCCGGCGTCCGCCGGCGAGAACGAAGGACACAGCAGTATGGCCAGCGGCACCGTGAAGTGGTTCAACGCCGAAAAGGGCTTCGGATTCATCGCCCAGGACGGCGGCGGCCCCGATGTCTTCGCGCACTACTCCAACATCTCCGGCAACGGCTACCGTGAGCTGGTTGAGGGAGAGGCGGTCACCTTCGACGTGACCCAGGGACAGAAGGGCCCCCAGGCGGAGAACATCGTCCGCGGCTGACCCCTGTTCCCAGCCCGCCCGGATCGCCGTGTAGAGTGGCAGAACCGACGCGGGGTGGAGCAGCTCGGTAGCTCGCTGGGCTCATAACCCAGAGGTCGCAGGTTCAAATCCTGTCCCCGCTACAAAAAGAAGGGGCCCGGCTCACGCCGGGCCCCTTCTGCATGCCGCCCGTGGTGTGGGGTGAGGTCGCTCGCGAGGTCGTCCTGGTTACTTGGGGTCGCGGTTGAAGAGGGAGGTGGACCAGAGGTAGCCGAGGGCGGAGAGGGCGATGCA
>NZ_MPOH02000001.1:26271-125510 GCF_001896135.2 Streptomyces phaeoluteigriseus | reverse complement strand
GCCTCGTCGGCGTCGGGTCAGGGGGCCGGGGCTCGGCGTCGGCCTCGTCGGGGTCCGGTCAGGGGACCCGGGGCGTCGGCGCCGGTCTCGTCGGCGTCGGGTCAGGCGGCCCGGGGCTCGGCGTCAGTCCCGTCGGCGTCCGGTGCCGGGCTCGCGGAAGTGCCGGTGCCCGTACCAGGCGCAGATGCCGCCTGCGCCCGGCATGCCGCCGTCGCCTGGCCCGGGCGGGCGAGTCGCGGGCGAGGAGACGGTCCTCCACGCGGTCCATGACCACCAGCAGGGCGGACAACATCGGCAGCAGCAGCACGGCGACCCACAGCACGGCGATTCTCCTCGTCCGGCGACCCGGTCCGAGTGCACCGAATCGCGCCGTTGATGCCGGGAAGCGCCGTGGAGACGCCGTGCGGCCGCTGTGGAGACGTCGACAGGGACGCGGTGCCCAGCCTCGGCACGCACGCCGTGGTCGGGTGCGCCGGGTTCCTCGCCTCGGGTTGTTCCACTCACCTTTGTTCGTGCGGCCGAGTCCGTGCCTGGACGCGGCCGCGAGTCCGCCGCGCACGAGACCGGTGACATTGCCGGTCCCCCGGCGGTGTCCGGGACCCGACAGTGGCACGGCCAGCCCGTTCACTGGCCCGCCCGGACAGGCGGGCCGTCACGACAGAGAGGACGACTCGTCGTGCAGCAGCAAGCGCGTACCGGTGCCGCCCACCGCGTGCCCACCGGTTCCCCCCACCGCAGACTCGCCCGGTTCGCAGGCCTGGCGACGGCGATCGCCGCGGTCGTCGGCCTGACCACCCTCAACGGGGCCGGGGCACAGGCCGCGGACAACCCCTACGAGCGCGGCCCGGCGCCCACCACCTCGAGCATCGAGGCGGCCAGGGGCCCGTACGCCGTCTCGCAGACCTCCGTCTCCTCCCTCGCCGTCACCGGCTTCGGCGGGGGCACGATCTACTACCCGACCAGCACCGCCGACGGCACCTTCGGAGCGGTCGCCATCTCGCCCGGCTACACCGGCACCCAGTCCACCATGGCCTGGCTGGGCCCCCGGCTGGCCTCGCAGGGCTTCGTCGTCTTCACCATCGACACGAACACCACGCTCGACCAGCCGGACTCGCGCGGACGGCAGCTGCTCGCCGCGCTGGACTACCTCACCGAGCGCAGCTCGGTCCGGGGCCGTGTCGACAGCACCCGGCTCGGCGTGATGGGCCACTCGATGGGCGGCGGCGGCAGCCTCGAGGCCGCCAAGTCCCGTCCCTCCCTCCAGGCGGCGATCCCGCTGACGCCGTGGAACACCGACAAGACCTGGCCGGAGGTCCGCACACCCACCCTGATCTTCGGGGCCGACGGCGACACCATCGCCTCCGTCACGAGCCACGCCGAGCCCTTCTACTCCTCCCTGCCGTCCTCCCTGGACCGCGCCTACCTGGAGCTGAACGGCGCCTCACACCTCACCCCGATCTCGTCGGACACGACGATCGCGAAGTACAGCATTTCCTGGCTGAAGCGGTTCATCGACAACGACACCCGCTACGAGCAGTTCCTGTGCCCGCTGCCGCGCCCGAGCACGACCATCGAGGAGTACCGGGGCAACTGCCCGCACACCTCCTGACGCCTCACACGGCACATCTCCCACCCCACGCCCCACGACACCGGCGGCGGTCGCGCACCTCGCGCGACCGCCGCCGCCGTTGTGCCCGGTCACGGCGCGGGCGCGGGTGAGTTGGGCACCGGCACAAGCCCACACACCGCGCTCATCCGCGAACGCCCAGGCCACCGGCGGAAATCAGGGTCCCGCAGGGGTGGACGCGTGACTTCCGCCTCACGTTACGCGTGCGTAACCTCACGGGGATGAGCGGACAGACGACCGTGACTCCCGGCCCGGCGCCGCGCCGGGCGAAGGCCCCGGCGGACCGGCTCGACGGCGCCGTACACGTCGTCACGGGCGAGCCCGGCTGCGGCCGCACCTGGTTCCTCGAACGCGCCGCCCGCTCCTTCGCCGCCGGACCCGTCGTGCGCGTCCGGGCCGACCCGGCGTGCGCGGCCGTCCCCGGCAGCGGTCTGCGCACGCTGCTGCGCGCCCTCGGCGACGCCACCGGCCGCGCCCCGGCGGGCGGCTCCGGTCAGGCTCTGCTCGGCATGCTGTCCGCCGGCTCCCACCCGCTGCTCGTCTGCGTCGACGACGCCCACCTGTGGGACCCGATCTCCCGCGCCGCCCTGGGCGACGCCGCCCGACACCTGTGCCGTACGACGACGGCGGTACGCCTGCTCCTCACGGTCCCCGGCCACCGCCCACCCGCCCCGGAGTTCGCCGGACTGCCGGTGACCAGGGTGGACCCGCTCACCCCGCCCGAGGCGGCCGCGCTCCTCGACGAGGTGACCGGCGGAGTCCTCGACGGGGGAGTCCGGGACGAGATCGTGGACGCGGCCGAGGGCGTTCCGGCCCTCCTGCTCGCCCTCGTACGGGGGCTGTCGTCCGCCCAGGTGCGCGGGGACCGTCCGCCGCCCCGCCCGCTGCCCGGCGCCGAGGTGCTGACGGACGTGGCCGGCGGCTGTCTGGACGGCCTCACGCCCGGCCACCTCGACCTGCTGCTGACCGTGGCCGCCGCCGCACGGGACGACGAGGACGCCGCCGTGGACCGGGGCCTCGTCCTGCGGGCGGTGGAGCACCTCGGGCAGGCGAGCGCCGTACCGCTGCCCGATCTGCTCGCGACGGCCGACGACGAGGTCCGCTTCCACAGCGAGCTGCTGCGCAGGACGGTGTACGCGGGGGCGCCGGAGGAGCGGCGGCGGGCCGTGCACCTCGCCCTGGCCGGGGAGCTGGCGGACGGGGACCCGCGGGCGCTGCTGCACCGGGCCTGGGCCGGAGCCGTGCGGGGGCGCGAACTGGAGGCGGTCGCCGGGGACCTGCCGTCCCGCCGACTGCGCTGTGCCGCGTACGCCCGTGCCGCCGAACTGTCCGACGACGGTCCGCAGCGCGCCGAACGGTATACGGCCGCCGCGGGACAGGCCCTGCTCGGCGGACGCTCCCACCAGGCCCTGCGGCTCCTCGACGTGGCCGGGACCGGCGCGGCCCCCGCCGTCGTACGGGGCCGTGCCGCCCTGCTGCGCGGCACGACGGTGCTGCACGACGGACCCGTCGACGAGGCCCAGGCCTCCCTTCTGCACGCCACCACCCTGCTGGCCGCCCGCTCCCCGGCCGACGCCGGGACCGCCGCGCTGGCCGCCTGCGACGCGGCCTGGGCGGCGGGCGACCCGGCGGGATGTCTCGCCGCACTCGAACGCTGCGGTGAGATCGAGGGCCACGACGCACAGGACGGGCCCCGCACCGACTACCGGCTCGGGCTCCGGGCCCTGCTGGAGGCCCGGTTCGAGGAGGCGGCGGTCCGGCTGCGACGGGTGGCGCACCTCGACGGCTCCGAGGGCTCCGACGGCTTTGGCGACCCGGAGGACCTCCTGCGGGCCGCCGCGGCGGCTTTGATGCTCGGCGACCTCGCCGGCGCCCGCCGGGCGGGCGCGCGGGCGCTCGCCGCCGCCCGCACCCTGGACACCGTCGCGGCGGTCCCGCGCGCACGTGAATACCTCGCCTACGCCGAACTGCGCGCCGGACGGCACGCGCTGGCCCGTACCCACGCCGAGGAGGGACTGCGCGCCGCGCACCGGGCCGGGCAGCGCAACACCGCCGCCCACCAGCACGCCGTACTCGCCCTGGCCGCGTCGATCGAGGGGGAGACCGAGCTGGTCGCCGCACATGTGGCCGCCGCCCTCGGCACCGCGCGCCGGCACGGTCTCGCACAGGCGTCCGCACCCGCCCGCCGCGCGGACGGCCCTCTGACACCGACGCCGATCATCCTGCGTCAGCGGGAACTCGGCGGATCGCTCATCCGGTTCGCCCAGGCCAGGACCCTGGTGGCCCCCGAGGGCACCGGTCTCGCCGACGTGGAGCGCGCCGCGAACACCGTCGTGGCCGCGCACCCCGTCCTCCGGCTGCGGCTGCGCGTCGAGCACGGGGTGTGGGCGCTGCGCACCGAACCCGACCGCGAGGTCACCGTCGTCCGGGCGGACGCGACCGACCCGACGGCCGTGGCCGACGAGGCCGCGGGACGGCTCGACCCCGAGTCCGGGGACGTCGTCGCCTTCTCGTGGCTGGAGGCGAGCCGGACGCTCGTGGTCACCGTGCACCACCTCGCCGTCGACGCGGTGTCCTGGCTGATCCTGCTGGACGACCTGGCCGCCGCCCTGCGTGGAGAGCCCCTGGCGCCGCCGACCACGTCCTACGCCGAGTACGCCGAAGCCCTGGCGGCCCGGTCCGCCCAGGACACCGACAGCCTCGGGCACTGGATCACCACACTGCAGGCTCCCGCGCTGCTGCCCGCCGTCGACGGCCCACGCGAGACCACGGTCTCGCTCGCGCCCGAGGTGAGCGACCGCCTGACGCGTACCGCGCCCGCCGCACTCGGCGTCGGACTCACCGAGCTGCTCTGCGGCGCGCTGCGCACCGCGCTGACGCACGTCCAGCCGTCACCCACCGACCTCGCGATCGAGCTGGAGCGGCACGGCCGGGTACCGGCGCTGGAACACCACGACTACACCCGCACGGTCGGCTGGTTCACCTCCATCGCCCCCATACGGCTCACCGCACACACCGACCCGGTCGCGGCGGCGCGCGAGGTCGCCGAACGCCAGCCGGACGAGCGCGCGCACGTCACCTACGGCCTGCTCCGCCACCTCAACCCGCAGACGGCCCCGCTCCTGACCGCCCGCCCCCAGGTCCTGTTCAACTACCTCGGCCGGGGCGGCGAGTCCCAGGCCCTGCGGCTCACGGGCGGCGACCAGGGCAGCCCGTACGCCGTCGAGGTCAACGCCTGGACCGACGCGTCAACCGGAAGCCTGCGCGCGGCCTTCACCCTCGCCGAGGGCGTCCCCGACGAGATCACCGAGCACTGGCGCGGCGCGCTGGCACACATCGCGGACGCCGCCACGACGGCCGAGCGCACCGCACCGGTCACCCCGCTGCAGCGCGGCCTGTTCTTCCAGGCCCAGATGGCCGGTTCGGCCGGACACTACGTCGCTCAGAGCTGGTTCACCTTCGACCGGCGCCTGGACACCGACGCGCTGGCCCGCGCGATGGCGTACGTGATCGCACGGCATCCGGTCGTCGGTGCCGGCTTCACCACCGACGAGGACGGAAACCCGGTCCAGGTCCTCAGCGCGGGGCGCCAAGTCGGCGTACGTACGGTCGAGGTGTCGACGGAGGCGGAGGCCGAGGAGCTGCGCGTCCGGGACCGGGACACCGGGTTCGACCCCGGGGAGCCGCCACTGATCCGGCTGACCGTGGTGCGGCTGCCCGACGACCGTGACGGGCTGTTGTTGAGCTACCACCTGCTGCTGTGGGACGGCTGGTCGCGCCAGATCGTGCTGCGGGACCTGTTCGACGTCTACGAGGCGGCCGTCACGGGCGACCCGCCGGCCGCGGTCCCGGCCACGCCCGGCTTCGAGGACCACGCCCGGACCCTCGACGCCAAAACCCCGCCGTATCGGAACGCTTCTGGGCCGAGCACCTCGCCGGACTCCCCGGCCCTACGCTGCTCGCCGGACCTGAGCCCGCCCGCTCGGACGATCTGCCGCGCGCACTCGTGCACACGCTGTCCGCCGAACAGTCGGACCTGCTGCGGGAAGCGGCCAAGGTGCACGGCGTCACCCTCAACACGGTGCTGACCGGAGCGTTCGGCCTCCTCCTCGGCGCCCACACGGGCCGCGGCGACGCCGTGTTCGGCGTGACCGTCTCCGGCCGGGAGGGCGAAGGGCTGTCCGACATCGTCGGCGTGCTGCTCAACACCGTCCCGCAGTGGACGCGGGCACGGCCGGACGACAGCGTCCGCGACTACCTGACCGCCGTGCAGGCGGCCAGGGTCGCGGCGATGGAGCACGAGCACCTCGGACTCGGCGAGATCCAGCGGGCCAGTGGGCACGACACCCTGTTCGACAACCTGTTCGTGCTCCAGAACTTCCTCGACATGGACGCGTTCGCCGAGATGAACACCCGGCACGGCATCACCTCGGTGACGGCCGACGACTCCACCCACTACCCGTTCACCTGGGTCGTCACGCCCGGCGACCGGCTCACCGTCAAGCTGGAGCACCGCGACGACGACACCGCGAACGCACGCCGTCTCCTCGACGACTACGTGCGCGTGCTCGAGGACCTGGCACGGTCGACCGGGCCGGTCGGCGCGCTGCGGGGGCCGGGGCCGCGGCCCCCGCGGGGCGCGCGCACGGACGTCGGCACGGACACCGTCGTCGACCGCTTCGACCGCGCGGCGGACCGCGATCCCCAGCGAGTCGCGCTCGTCGCCGACGGCTCGACGATGACCTTCGCCCGACTGCGGGACCGCAGTCGCGCGGTGGCGGGCGTCCTCGCCCGGCGCGGCATCGGCCCCGAGACGACCGTGGGCCTGGCGATCCCGCGCTCCCTCGACTCCATCGTGGCGCTCTTCGCCGTACTGCGTGTCGGCGCCGCCTACGTGCCGCTGGAGCTGGACCACCCGGACGAGCGGATCGCCGCGATCGTCGCGGACGCCCGCCCGGACGTGATCCTCACCGTGAGCACCGTGTCGCCCCGGCTGACCGGCGACCTCGTCGAACTGGACCGCCCGCTGCCCGAGGCCGAGCCGTACCGGACGTTCGCGCCGGACGACCCGAACCGCCTGCGGCACCCCGCGTACACCATCTACACCTCCGGATCGACCGGGAGGCCCAAGGGCGTGGTGACGGAGTACGCCGGACTCACCAACATGCTGATCAACCATCAGCGACGGATCTTCGAACCGGTGTTGGCCGAGCACGGCCACCGCGTCTTCCGGATCGCCCACACCGTGTCGTTCGCCTTCGACATGTCGTGGGAGGAGCTGCTGTGGCTCGCCGACGGCCACGAGGTGCACATCTGCGACGAGGAACTGCGCCGGGACGCACCCCGGTTGGTCGAGTACTGCCTGGAGCACGGGATCGACGTCATCAACGTGACCCCGACCTACGCGCAACAGCTCGTCGCCGAGGGCCTGCTGGACGATCCGGCACGGCGGCCCGCGTTGGTGCTGCTCGGCGGCGAGGCCGTCACACCGACGCTGTGGCGGCGGCTCGCCGAGACCGAGGGGACGGCCGGCTACAACCTGTACGGACCCACCGAGTACACCATCAACACCCTCGGCATCGGCACCTTCGAGTGCCCGGACCCGGTGGTGGGGGTGGCCATCGACAACACCGACGTGTACGTCCTCGACCCGTGGCTGCGGCCCCTGCCGGACGGGGTCCCCGGCGAACTGTACGTGTCGGGCATCGGCATCGCGCGCGGCTATCTCGGGCAGCCCGCACAGACCGCGCACCGCTTCGTCGCCGACCCCTTCGGCGCACCCGGCGAGCGCATGTACCGCACCGGGGACCTGGTGATCCGCCGGCCCGACGGGAACCTGATGTACCTGGGCCGCACCGACCAGCAGGTCAAGATCCGCGGCCACCGGGTCGAACTCGGCGAGGTCGAGGCCGCGTTCGCGGCCCACCCCGCGGTCCGGTTCACCGCCGCGGTCGCCCAGCCGGACCCACAGGTCGACGGCGCCCACCGGCTGGCCGCCTACCTCGTCCTCGACGGCTCCGACCTCGCCGAGGTGGCCGCCCAGGTGGGCGCCGCACTCCCGGACTTCCTGCGCCCGACGCACTACGCCCAGGTCGACGGCATCCCGCTGACGGTCAACGGGAAGGCCGACACCAAGGCACTGCCCGAGGCCAAGCCGCTGGGCGCGCTGACCACCGCGGCGGAGCGCGGACCGGAGACCGGGACCGAGAGCGTGGTCTGCGAGTTCTTCGCCGAAGCACTGGACCTGGACGACGACGAGGTGAGCGCGGTGAGCGACTTCGTGTCCCTCGGAGGGCACTCCATGCTGGCGGTGCGGCTGATCGGGCTGCTCCGCCGCGAGTACGGTCCTGTGATCACCATCCGTGATCTGTTCACCCTGCGCACCCCGGAAGCGATTGCACGCCACCTCGATGACAACTCCTGACACCCAGCGGCCCCGCCCGGGGTCCGACATCCTGCGGACCGCCCTGCGCCGCAACGTCGGCGCCATGGCCTGGGGCACCTTCCTCATGGGCCTCTACCAGGCCGGTGAGACCGCCTTCCCCATCGCGCTCGGCCTGATCGTCGAACACGCGCTGCGGGAACGGAGCCCCGGCGCGCTCGCCCTGTCGATCGCCTCGCTCGCCGTGATCATCACGACCGTGTCGCTGTCCTGGCGGTTCGGGATGCGCGTCCTGCAGAAGGCCAACACGACGGAGGCGCACCGCTGGCGGGTGCGGGTCGCGGAGTGCGGCCTCCAGCCGGTCGCCCGGGACGTCGACCTCAAGTCCGGCGAGATCCTGACCATCGCCACCGAGGACGCCGACCAGACCGCCGACATCATCGAGGTGGTGCCGCTGCTGATCAGCTCGCTGGTCGCGGTGCTGGTCGCGGCGGTCGCGCTGAGCCTGGCCGACATACGGCTGGGGCTGCTCGTGATCGTGGGAACCGTCGCGATCCTGTCGACCCTGAGCGTCCTGTCCGGGCGGATCGGCGCCGGCACCCAGGAACAGCAGGCCCGGGTGGCGCGGGCGGGCGCCAAGGTCGCCGACCTCATCATCGGCCTGCGCCCGCTGCACGGCTTCGGCGGCAACCAGGCGGCGTTCCGCTCCTACCGGAAGGTCAGCACGGAGGCCAAGCACCAGGCGATCACCGTCGCCAAGGTGAACGGCGTGTACGCCGGCACCGCGCTGGCCCTCAACGCCGTCCTCGCCGCCGCCGTGACCCTGACGGCCGGCTGGCTGGCCTTCGGCGGCCGGATCACCATCGGCGAACTCGTCATGGCCGTGGGCCTCGCGCAGTTCATCATGGAACCGCTCAAACTGTTCTCGGAGATGCCCAAGTACGTCATGATCGCGCGCGCGTCGGCCGAGCGGATGGCGCTCGTGCTGACCGCGCCCCCGGTCACGACACCCGGACCGCGGCGGCCCGCCGCGGGCGCGGACCTCGAGATCGACCGCGTCCGGCACGGATCCCTGCGCAGGATCGAACTCCGCGTGTCCGCAGGCGAGTTCGTGGCGATCGCCGCCTACCAGCCCCGTGCGGCGGCCGACCTCGCGTCGATCCTCGCCGTCAACGTCCCGCCGCACGAGTACGAGGGAGTGGTGCGGGTCGGCGGGCAGGAACTGGCGGACCTCTCGATCGAGGCGGTCCGCGAGCACCTGCTGGTGAACCCCTACGACGGCGAGATCTTCGCGGGCACCCTGCGCACGAACATCGACCCCTCGGGCACCAGCCGGTCGGTTCCCGAGGCCGTCGAGGCCTCCATGCTGACCGACGTCGTCGCCCTCCACCGCGAGGGACTCGACTACGCCGTCCGCGACCGCGGCGCGAACCTGTCGGGGGGGCAGCGCCAACGGCTCTCCCTGGCCCGCGCGCTGGCCGCCGACACCGACATCCTCGTCCTGCACGATCCGACGACGGCCGTGGACGCGGTCACCGAACAGCTCATCGCGCGCAACGTCGCGAAGCTGCGCCGGGGCCGCACCACCGTCGTCATCACCAGCAGCCCGGCCCTCCTGGACGCCGCCGACCGCGTGCTCGTCCTCGACGAGGGCGTGATCACCGTCGAGGACACCCACCGCCGTCTCCTGGCGACGGACGAGGCCTACTGCGCGGCGGTGGCACGGTGACCCGTCGCCGCCCGGCTCTGGCCCGGTGGCCCGTCAGGACAGCGCCCAGGCGACGTCCCTGAGGAGGGCGTGCCGCCAGCCCGCCCGGTCGTGGCCCGACGGAGACCGCGAAACCCGAACGGCCGCACCGGCCTGTTCTGTGAGCGTCTCGGTCAGTTCGCAGTGGGGCAGCATCCGCGTCTCGTGTTCCCCCACGTCGAAGGCGACCCGCAGCCCGGACAGGTCGGGGCGCTCCCGCAGGCGTGCGGCGATGACGCCACCGACCGGACCGCCCAACGGGTCCGCCGACCCCACGGCGTCGGGCGTCCACCAGAACGCCCCCGACTGGCAGGCCACCCGGGACACCAGGTCCGGGAACTCCAGGGCCGCGTACAGCGCGCTCAGCCCGCCGAGGCTCTGCCCGGCGACCACCAGCCGGTCGGGGTCGGCGGGTACGCCGCTCTCCGCGACCAGCGGCAGCAGTTCGTCCCGGACCGCCTCCCACAGCTCGGGCCCGCACCCGAACTCGGCGTCCCTGTCCTTGGCCGGCAGGAAGACGAGGGTGACCGGGGGCATGTCGCCACCGGCGACGGCCGAGTCGAAGGCGGTCATCGCCGGGTGCAGATGCAGCCAGTCGTCCCCGTCGAGGAGCAGGACCACCGGTCCGCCGCCGCCCACCGGGTGGACGCGTACGGTGCGCCGCCCGCCGAGCCGTCCGCCGGTCATGCGGATCCGGACGCGGGGGAGGGGCAGGACGTCGGTGGCGGCCAGGACGGGCCAGTGCGGCTGGGCCGGGGCGTCCGGGGTCGCGGCGATGGACCGGTCACCGCCCGCACCGACGGGGTTGAAGGGGTCGGCGTACGCCACGTCGTCCGCCAGGATCCGGTACGTCACCCGCAGCCGGGCCGGCATCCGCACCTCGGCGAACCAGCAGTCCGTGTCGCTCCACCGGCGCAGCGGCACCGGCGCCGACCAGCTCTCGAACTCGACGCTCGCCGGGGATCCGCGCCACAGGAACAAGGTCTCCCAGCCACCGCTGCCGTCGCGGGCGGGCACCGTCGCGGGTGTCTCCACCGCCGCCCAGAACTGGTCGCCGCCGGGCTTGCCGGGCAGGCCGAACTGGGTGAAGACGTTCTCCTGTTCGCCCACCAGGTGCATCAACGTCTCCTTGTGAGAGGGAAGTTGGAAGGCTAAGCTGATCGCTGATTAGGCGAGGCTAACCTAATTAGATTCCTCTTTCCATCCCCGGTCCCCTCTCCTGGGAGGGGCGTTCACGGCCGCCCGAGCCTCGCCCTCGCGCCACATCCGAGGAGGCACCGAGCATGAGCACCAACCCCTTCGACGACAACGACGGCCGATTCCTGGTCCTGGTGAACGACGAAGGCCAGTACTCCCTCTGGCCGTCCTTCGCCGAAGTCCCCGGGGGATGGGTGATCGCCTTTCCCGAGAACACCCGGGAGGCCTGCCTGGAATACGTCGAGTCGCACTGGACGGATCTGCGCCCCCGTTCCCTCGCGGCCACCATGGACAGTTGACCCGCCGCGGCGGACCGCCCTGCCGGGGACACCGGCGGCCTCGAACCGAGGAAGGAAGACCTTGATCACGGCACCGCCGCGCCCCGCACCGCGGTCGCCCGCGGTTCTCGCGCCGACGCCCCCCGTCCGCACCGCCCGACCGGAGGACGCCGCCGCGCCGGCAGACCTGTCACGGCCCTTCGTGCGCTCGGGTGCCCTGCGGGAACGTCCGGTCTCGCTCCACGCCGACCACGCGGCCGACTTCCTCCTGACAGAGGCTCCCGACGGCACCCTCGACGGCTGCGTGGGGCTGCGCGTGCACCCGGCCGCACCGGGAGAGGGCCGGGACTCCGCCGGCGTCGTGTACAACTTCTGCGTGGCCGGGCGGCGGTAGGGAGGCGGTGTCGGAGCCGCATTCCTGCGCGCCGTGCCGGCCAGGGCGCGCCCGGTCCCCCGGCGCACCCTGTTCACGGCGACGACCGGCGGTGGCGGCCTGTTCCTCCGGTACGGGTTCGTGCCCACGACCGCGCGCCCCGCACCCACGTCCTGGGTGGAGTCCCTGGACCCGCGGCGCGACGCGCGGATCCTCAAAATGGCCCTTCAACCGTCGGCGTGAGCAGCCTGGTCCGGGCCGGTTCCCGGAACCACGGTGGTGCCGGGGCCGGTCTCGCCGAGGGCGCCGCGCAGCACCGCGTGCGACACCCGGCCGTCGAGCACCTGTGCCCTGCGCACACCGCCGCGGACGGCCCGCAGGCAGCCCTCCATCTTCGGCAGCATCCCGCTCGCCAACCCCGGTAACAGCTTCTCCAGCGCGTCGGCGGTCAGGCGCTCGATCACGTCGGTGCTGTGCGGCCAGTCCGCGTACAGTCCCGCCACGTCCGTGAGCACCACCAACCGCTCCGCGCGGAGGGCCACGGCCAGCGCCGAGGCAGCGAGATCGGCGTTGACGTTGTACACCTGCCCGTCCGCACCGCGGGCCACGGGCGAGACGACGGGGATGTGCCCCTGCTCCAGGAGCGTGCTCACCACGGCGGGGTTCACCTCCGCGATGTCGCCGACGAGGCCGATGTCCACCGTCCTGCCGTCCACCCGGGCCGCCCGCCGCACGGCGGTCATGGTGTGCGCGTCCTCGCCGGTCATCCCGACGGCGAAGGGCCCGTGCGCGTTGATGTGGCCGACCAACTCCCGTTGGACCCGGCCGGTCAGCACCATGCGCACCACGTCCATGGTCTCGGGCGTGGTGACCCGCAGCCCTGCCTCGAAGCGGGTCTCCAGACCGAGGCGGTCGAGCATCGCAGTGATCTGCGGCCCGCCGTGCACGACGACCGGGCGCAGTCCCGCGCGCCACAGCTCCACCACGTCCCGCGCGAACGCCCGTCGCAGATCCGCGTCCACCATGGCGTTGCCGCCGAACTTCACCACGACCACACTGCCTCGCGGGTCCTCCGGCCGGATCGGTGACCCGGCGGACGGATCACCGTCCGTGCTCTCCGCGACGAGCGGACCCATGCCCCACCACCGTCCTGCGCAGCGAGCCGGTCGTCCCGATGGCATGGGCCGCACCCTCGCAGAGCCTCTTAGTAAGCCTAACCTAACTAACAGGCGGCCGGGGGTGGAACCTGGCGACTTCGTGAGGCTTGCCGAAAAGTCAACTGCCTCTGCGGCAGCGGGAGTCGAGGTCGCCGCGCGATGTCACGGCGACCTCGTGGACTCGGTGGGCGCGAGAGTCGTCCGGGTCCCGCTCTATGCGGACTGACCCTCCTGTGCGGTTTCTCCCGTGGTGTCTTCCTCGCTCGTGGTCGGGGCGGGTGCCTCGGGGGAGGTGTAGAAGACGGACGAGCCCTGCTTGGTGCGCTGCGCGTGGTTCTTGGCCACGAGCGCTTCGAGGGTCGTGCGCACGACCGTTGACTTGATGCCGCGTTCGGGGAACTGCTGACCCAGCGACTGGGCGACCTCGGCCGCGGAGCGCGGTTCGCTCTGGCCGGCGAGGTGCTCGCGGACCAGGGAGACGAGCGAGGGCTGATCAGTCTTCGCAGCCGCCTTCGGGGACGGCTGGGGGGATGCCTTCGGGGACGCGTTCCGGGAGGTCTTGGAGGACGTCTTCGGAGACGCGTTCGGGGACGGCTTGGGGGAGGCCGCCTTCTTGCTGGCGGCCGCCTTCGGAGTCGCCGCTTCGGACTTCCTCGCCTTCGACCGGCGGGAGGCGCCGGCCGAGGTCTTCTTCCGGGGGGCGGGCACCGCCGCGGTGTGTTCGACCGTCGCGGGCGCGGCGGACGCGGAAGCGGACTCGACGCCGAGGGCCTGCTGCACGTTCATCAGTACCGTGCGGTCCTTCTCCAGGGCGGCCAACTGCTTCTGGAGGACGGCGACCTCACCGGCGATGCGGTCGTACTCCTTGAGGTTGCGCTCCAGGTCACCGGCGACCTGAGCCGCATACTGGCTGGTCACCCCGTTTGTCTGTGCGGTGGTCTCAGACATGACGCTCACGCTCCTTGATAGGACCAGACAGGCCGCGGGCCCCCACCCCACGACATGTACGGCGATTTGTCGTAGTGATACTACGGAGCGAAACCTGCCTGGTGTCGACCTCGGTCCTCACTGTGTTGCCGCTGTTCGAACAAGTGCGACCGGCACGACGTAAGGATTCCGTCACCGGTCGTGGGGTGGGTGACGTCCGTCCTCGCCTGTTGAATGGCAGCGCGACAGGGTGAACTCTCGGGAGGCGAGGCGGAGATGGGGCGCGTGCGAAGGGTACTGACCGGGCCATGGGTCATCGCGGTCCTGGTGGTGGCGGTGGGCGGCGTCGGCTTCGGCCTGTACTGGTTCCAGCCGTGGAAGCTGTGGCAGGACGAGACCGTCCAGGAGGCTCTGCCGGGAGTGGTGAACAGCTCCGCGCCTTCCGTGTCGGCGACTTCGGACGAGCCTTCCCGGCCGCCCGCCCCGACCCCGGGTCCGCACATGCTGGCGAGCGGTGAGCTGATCAGCCATGAGCACGCGACATCCGGCACGGTGCAGCTCGTACGGCTGGCCGACGGCACCCATGTCGTCCGGCTGGAGAACCTGGACACCAGCAACGGGCCGGACCTGCGCGTCTGGCTGACCGACGCGCCGGTGAAGCGGGAGCAGGCCGGGTGGCACGTCTTCGACGACGGCGAGTACGTCAGCCTCGGCAAGCTCAAGGGCAACAAGGGAAGCCACAACTACACCCTTCCCGACGGCGTGGATCCGTCGGGCTACAGCAGCGTGAGCATCTGGTGCGACCGTTTCGACGTGTCGTTCGGCGCGGCCGAACTCGCCCCTGCCTGACCGCTGTCGAGCAGTGGACGGCCGTACGATCAGGCGGTGAGGGTGGGGTCAGCGGGACCGGGTCGGAACACCGGCATCCGATGGACGAGGTCGTCGGCGAACCCGCCCCGGTCGCAGGGCCGTTCCAGCGGCCGACTGTTCCGGCTTCGTCGTGTGCCCGGACGCTCAGGAGATGGTCGTCCGGAGCGGCGGACCGGGGGCGGGACCATCGTCACCAGGCCCATCGATGCCTGGCCCATCGATACCAGGCCCATCGATGTTGCCGCACGGGGCGAGTACGGTGGAGACAGGCCTCGTCATCCTGCTCGACGCGACGGACCGCCTGGACTCGGGCGAGGAGCTTTCGCCCGCCGAGCGTGACGACTGCTGACGCGGATCCGCGGTTTCGAACATGCCGCGCAGCGGCGGGTCGAGGACCTCCGAGTCCAGCTGGCACGGGCGGAGGAGTTCGCGGCCACGCTCGCCGAGCGGCTTACGCGGATGCCGACGTCCTGAGCGGACGACATGGACGTCGACGCCTTGAACCGAAGGCGTGGACGCCGACGCCTTGCGCGGATGACGTGGGCGCCGACGCCCTGAACCGATGACGTGAACGCCGATGCCTTGAGCGTCGACGCGGATCGCCCCGACCGTCGACGGGGAGCGCCGTTCCGACCGTCAACGGGGAGCGATCGCCGCCTCCGCCGCCGCCTTGATCCGGGCACCGAATCCGTCGGCGTCCTTGCGGGCGGCGGCGAGCGCCAGGCCCACGAGGAGCTTGCCCACGCCGTGGCCCTCCAGCACGTTGAAGAGGCGGACACGGGTGCCGCCGTCCGGCAGGGGCTCCAGGTCGTAGCCGCCTTCGCGGGCCATGACGGTGTTCTTCGACACCTCGGCCCACCGGATCGTGTGCGGGGCCTCGAGGGCGGTGATGCGGAACTCCCTGGCGGACTTCATCCCGGCGTCCTTGACGGTGCTCCGGAAGACGGTGCCCACGGTGGTCGGGGCGTCGGGGACCCGTTCGATCTTCAGCACGCGGGGACTGAACTGCGGATCGTTGCGCCCGTCGGCGAGGTAGGCGAACACCTCCTCGACGGGCCGGTCGATCTCGACGTTCGCCTCGAACTGTCCTGACATCGGCACTCCCGATAGGTCGATCCGCGCGCCAAGAAGCGCGCCCCCACGGCCCGTCGTGCCCTGGCGGCATCGCGACCCTACGGGACCACCGGTGATCGCGCGCGACGAGCGGCGAAACGCGACGCCGGGGTCCCGGCGTCCGGCCGTCATCTCCGTCCTGTGCCTTACGACGGCCGACCCGTCCGCCTTTTACGACGGGACACACTCGGCAGTCCGATCGCCGTCCACGCGGGCAGGACCATGGTCGCCCTCGGCCGGTCAGGACACGACGACGGTGCCGTCGGGCCTCGCCCGGCGATCACGTACATCACCGAGGTTCACGTATGGGAACCTGGTGGAAAGTCGGGGCCAGTGCTGTCTGGAAAGCAGCGTTACGGCGGAATCGGCTCGACGTGCGGATCGACCGTTCGCAGCAGCAACACCCCGACGAAGGTCGGGACGCGCACGGGCGTCGGTCGGACGCCGTACGCCTCAAGGCGGACTGGGTCCACAAGCGGTTTCCCTTACCCGCGGCTCAGCCTGTTCAGACCCTTGCCACCTCGCCATGAGGCCCCTATCGTCGCCGAACGAAAGCGCTTTCCCTGAGTGTCCCCGGAGCCAGGGGCCGTTCCGGGGAGAGGCGGAGCGACGGCTTCTCGCGACCCGGGGCGGTTAGTGCGCGCGCTCCAGCGACCCGGCGTCGACGGAGAGGTGTCACCGCGGAGCGAGGCGTGGGCGGCGGGTGACTCGTCCGCCTGAATTGACGGTACATCAACAAGAAAGTGCTGTGTGCGGCAGCAACGTGGGCCAGGAAGAAACAGAGAATCAGGAGACCTTCATGCAAAGAAAAGTCGCCCTACGGCTCTCCGCCGCCTCAGCCGCGATGGTCGTCGCGGTCGGCGTCGGCGTCGTGCTGTCGATGCCGGAGGCATCCGCGGCGACCGGCACCGCGACCGGTTACGCCACCCAGAACGGCGGAACCACCGGCGGGGCCGGTGGCCAGACGGTGCGAGCCACCACCGGTACCGCGATCCACGCGGCACTGTGCGGCCGGGCCAGCAGCAGCACCCCGATCACCATCGAGGTCGAGGGGACGATCAATCACGCAAACACCGCCAAGGTGTCCGGCGCGAGCTGCAACACCGCCGCCGGGGTGATCGAGCTGAAGCAGATCAGCAACGTCACCATCGTCGGGGTCGGCAGCGGAGCCGTCTTCGACCAGCTGGGCATCCACATCCGTGAGGCCAGCAACATCGTCATCCAGAACGTGACGGTCAAGAACGTGAAGAAGTCGGGCTCGCCCACGTCCAACGGCGGTGACGCCATCGGCATGGAGAGCGGCGTACGTAACGTCTGGGTCGATCACGTGACCCTGGAGGCGTCGGGCGGGGAGTCGGAAGGGTACGACGGCCTCTTCGACATGAAGGACAACACCCAGTACGTGACGCTGTCGTACAGCATCCTGCGCAACTCCGGCCGCGGCGGTCTGGTCGGCTCCAGCGAGAGCGACCTCTCGAACGGATACATCAGCTACCACCACAACCGTTACGAGAACATCGACTCCCGGGCGCCCCTGCTGCGCGGCGGAACGGCCCACATCTACAACAACCACTACGTGAGCCTGAACGAGTCCGGCATCAACTCCCGTGCCGGGGCGCGCGCCAAGGTGGACAACAACTACTTCGAGGACTCCAAGGACGTCCTGGGCACCTTCTATACGGACGCGGCCGGCTACTGGCAGGTCAGCGGAAACGTCTTCGACAACGTGACCTGGTCGACCCCCGGCACCGACAACAAGCCCGCCGGACCCAACCCGCAGTCCAACACCACGGTCAGCATCCCCTACGCCTACACACTCGACTCCGCCGCGTGCGTGCCGGACGTCGTGAGCCGCACGGCAGGGGCCGGCAAGGGTCTCCAGGTGTCGAACGGCAGCTGCTCGGTGCAGTCACCCACGTCGACCCCGACCACCCCGCCCACGTCCTCGACGCCCACCCCGACGCCCAGCCCCACCTCGGGACCGACCCAGCCGAGCGGGACCAACCTGAGCCTCGGGGCCGGTGCGGACGGCTCCAGCAAGGCGAGTGGCACCAGCTACGGCAACGTACGGGACGGTGACCTGAGCACGTACTGGTCGCCGGCCGGTCCGACCGGTGCCATCTCGGTGAAGTGGGGCTCGGCCACCTCCGTCTCCAAGGTCAACATCCGGGAGGCGGCGGGGTCGGCGGGGGCCATCGGGGCCTGGAAGGTGGTCAACGGTGACACCGGCGCGGTGCTCACCTCGGGCAGCGGAGCGGGGGTCATCACCTTTCCGCGGACCTCGCTGAGCAAGGTCACCTTCGAGATCACCGGTGCGACCGGCACACCGAAGGTCGCCGAGTTCGAGACCTACGCGCAGTAGGCGCGCTGTCCGACCTCGGTCGATCAGGCGGCTCGACGGCAGAGGTCGGTTGCGCGGCCCCGCGCCGGGAGGCGATGAGGGGCGGGCCGCCGCCAAGGACCGCGTGGCGCCGCCGTCGTTCGGCGGGCGCCACATCGGGGCGGTGCCGGGTGTCCGCCCGGCCCGTTCCGTTCCGCTCAGCCGGTTGTCACATCGTCGGTCTCCGGATCCCGTAGCCGCGGGATGAACAGGGACAGCGCCAGGGCCAGGAGGGTGACGAGGGCGCCCAGCCAGAAGACCCAGGCGTAACCGGCGTCCTGGTAGAAGGCGGTGCCGTCGACCACGGTGCTGTGCGCGTTGAGGAGGGCGTACGCCCCGGCGGTGACGATCGCGCCGAACAGACTGATGAGCATGTTGAGCATGCCGCTGCCCAGTCCCTGTTCGTCGCGCGAGACGACGCCGACGACGAGCACCGGCGCGGTCGCCACCACGATGCCGGCACCGATGCTGGCGACGCACGACGTCAGTATCAGTTCGGTCTCGCCGCCGTGGAAGAAGCCGACGAGTGTGTAGCCCGCCGCCATGACCACCAGGCCGGCGATCCAGACCCTGCGGGGATCGAGGCGGCGCAGGAAGCGGCTGACGAACAGGCCGGTTCCGAACATCACCAGGTTCCAGCTCACGCTGACCACGGCGTTGTGCTGGGCCGTCCAGCCCAGGCCGGCGGAGACGCCGGGGATGTGCGGGAAGAGCGCGAGCAGGATGGCGAAGCCGGGCATCGTGAACGCGACGGTCTGGGCGAGGCCGCCCGCCGTGAGGGCGAGCGCCACGGGTCGGCGCCGGAGAACCCCCAGGTCCAGGATGGGGTGCGGGCTGGCCCGCTCGACGAACAGGAAGGCGGTCAGCGCCACGGCCCCGGCCGCGAGCCAGCCGAGTGTCCTGACGTCCGCCCAGCCCCAGCTCTGACCCTGGCCGACTGCGTAGACCACGGCGGTCAGACCGCCACCGAGGACCAGGCCGCCGAGCCAGTCGAAGCCCCGGTCGAAGGCGTGCCGCGGCGTCTCCGGCACCAGGAGGGCGACCAGCACGAAGGCGATGGCGGTGGCGGCGGCGAGGAACCAGAGGGCGCCGCGGTAACCCCAGTTGTCGACGAGCCACCCCGCCAGGAACGGTGTGCCGAGGGCCACCAGTCCGACGCTGCTGCCCATGATGCCGCTGGCCGACTTGACCAGCCGGCGCGGGAAGAGGTCCCGGACCGCGGCGAAGGACAGGGCACCGAACGGACCGTAGAACCCGGCGATGGCCCGGCCGACCAGCACCAGCCAGAACTCTCCGGCCAGGGCGGCCAGGGCCTCGCCGCCGGCGCCCAGCGCCATCATGGCGAGCATGACGCGCTTCCTGCCGTACAGGTCGCCCAGCTTCATGGCGAACGGCGTGAGCAGGGTGGACACCAGGGTGAGCGTCAGGCCGAACCATGCGACATGCGTGGTGTGAAAGCTCTGGGCGACGCTCGCCGTGGCGTTGGCACCGAGGATCCCGCCGGCGGCCAGCAACTGCGTGGGCCAGGCCAGGGCGATCAGGACCGCGACCAGGCGGAGATTCCATCGTCCGCCCGTCTCGGCAGAAGGCGTGCTGTCGAGTGAGGGGCTTGGTGACGTCGATGTCACGCCATGCCCTCCTTTCACGGAGGTGCCGAAGGGAGTGAGAGGCGTTGTGGGGTGCGCGGATGAACGAGGCCGCCGTTACACGTTGCTAACCGGGAGGTGACAGCGTGGCAATCCGTCGCCGCGTGACGTCGATGATGACCCGAACGCCTAGTGCTCGCTAGGTTTCCGGTAGGTGACCCACGTCACAGACGGGAGGTGGTCCACGGCCCGCCGTCGACGCCGCGCCCCACCCCGGTACCGTTCTGGCATGGCGACACCCAGGGGGCCGCGCGGCGGCTACACGGCAGGCCGGGCCCGGCGTACGCAGATCCTCGAGGCGGCGCTGCTGCGCTTCGGGCAGGACGGCTACCGGAAGACCTCCCTCGCCCGTATCGCCCGGGACGCCGAGATCACCGACGCCGGACTGCTGCACCACTTCCGCGACAAGCAGCAGCTCCTGCTGGCCGTGATCGAGCACTGGCACGACCGTATGGACACCCAGTGGCAGCGGGTCTCGGGGTCGGTGCGCGATGCCTTCCGCTGTCACCTGGACGACACCGGCGAGAGGCTCACCATGCCGGGCATGGTGGAACTCGCCGTCGTGGTCGCGGCCGAGGCGACCGCACCCGACCACCCCGCCCATGACTTCTTCACCCGCTGGCAGGAGAAGGGGGTGAAGGAGCTTGCCGAGCGGCTGTTCGCCGGGAGTGAGAGCGGTGAACTCCTGCCGGACCTGGACCACGCGGGCATAGCCCGCGAGTGTGCGGCCCTCGACGCCGGCCTGCGTCAGCAGTGGCTCGCCAGTGGTCGGTCCTTCGATCTCATCGCGGTGATGCGCGCCCATCTCGACCGCCTCATGCGGTCCATCTCCGCCGACGGGCAGGGGTTGTAGGCGATCCGGGGCTCCGGCGGAGGTCCGCTCGTTCCGTCGTCGGATTGTCATGTATAGAACAGCGCCACCATCCACCTTCCCTGACATGTGACCCACATCACGACTCCCAAGACCTAGCGAACACTAGGTTTTGGCGCGCATGATCGAGCCTGCTCCACCGCGCCCGACCCACCAGCCACAGGCACCACCCGCGCCCCGCGCCGAGGACTCGACATGCCCCACTTCCGGACCGCCCGCGTCATCGCCCCCTGCCGACAGGCGGATCCCACCGCCACCGCGGTCCGCCCGGCCGCTCTCCTGCGCGGCGAGTTCATCGCCCGGGCGGCGGTCACGGCGGCCCGGCTCTCCGTCACCGCGCTCGGCGTGTACGAGCTGGAACTCAACGGCACCGTGGTGGGAGACCACGTCCTGGCCCCTGGCTGGACGAGCTACCGCCACCGCCACCGCTACCAGGTCTTCGACGTGACGCACTTGGTCCGCGAGGGCGCCAACGCCTGGGGTGCCCACCTGGCCGACGGCTGGTACCGGGGCCTGCTCGGCTTCAACGGCGGCACCCGGAACATCTACGGCGCCGACACGGGCCTGCTCGCCGAGCTGCGCATCGAGTACGCCGACGGCAGCACCGACACCGTCTCCACCGGCGCGGACTGGCGCTGGAGCCCGGGGCCCGTCCTCGCCGCCGGTCTGTACGAGGGCGAGGAGTACGACGCCCGCCGCGCACAGGCCGGATTCAGCGAAACCGGCTTCGACGACTCGGCTTGGGAACCCGTACGGCTCCTGGAGTTCGACACCGGTGTGCTGTTCCCGGCCGACAGCCCGCCGGTGCGCCGGATCGAGACCCTCAGCCCGGTCGCCGTCACCACCTCACCCAGCGGCCGCACCGTCATGGACTTCGGCCAGAACCTCGTCGGACGGCTGCGCATCCGCGTCCGCGGCGAGGCCGGCCGCACGATCACCCTCCGACACGCCGAGGTCCTCGAGGACGGCGAGCTGTGTACCCGCCCGCTGCGCCACGCCACCGCCACCGACCGCTACACCCTGTGCGGGGACCCGGAGGGCGAGGTGTGGGAGCCCCGTTTCACCTTCCACGGGTTCCGCCACGCCGAGATCGACGGCTGGCCGGGCGAGCCGGACCCGGCCGACATCACGGCCGTGGTCCTGCACAGCGACCTGCGCCGCACGGGATGGTTCTCCTGCTCGGACGCCTCCCTGAACCGGCTGCACGAGAACGTGGTGTGGGGGATGCGCGGCAACTTCGTCGACGTGCCCACGGACTGCCCGCAGCGCGACGAGCGGCTCGGCTGGACCGGCGACGTCCAGGTCTTCGCCCCCACCGCCGCCTTCCTCTACGACGTCCACGCCTTCCTGCGCTCCTGGCTGCGCGACCTGGCCGCCGACCAGAGCGACGACGCGCGCGGCGTACCGCCCGTGTTCAGCCCCGACATCCCGGTGATCACGCCGGTGCCGATCCCGCCCGGCAATCCGCCGATGGCCGGCTGGTGCGACGCGGCCGTCATCGTCCCCTGGGTGCTGTACGAGCGCTACGGCGACATCGAGGTGCTCCGCAGCCAGTACCCCTCGATGCGGGACTGGGTCGACGCCGTCGACCGCATCGCCGGACCCGGCCGGATCTGGGGCGAGGGCTTCCAGTTCGGCGACTGGCTGGACCCCGCCGCACCCGCGGACGACCCGGGCCGGGCGATGACCTCCTCCCGCCTGGTCGCCACGGCGTACTTCGCGCACTCCGCCCGCCTGCTGGCCCGAACGGCACACCTGCTGGAGGAGAAGGACGACGCCGAGCGCTACCACGCGCTGGCCGAGTCGGTCCGTGACGCCTTCCTCGGCCGCTTCCACGGCGGAGGCGGACGGCTGACGGAGGAGACCCAGACCGCGTACGCCCTGGCCCTCTCGTTCCGGCTGATCGAGCACGACGCCGAACGTGCCGAGGCCGGGCGCCGGCTGGCCGCCCTGGTCGCCGAGGGCGGACACCGCATCGGCACCGGGTTCCTCGGCACCCCGCTGGTCTGCGACGCGCTGACCGAGACCGGACACGTGGACACCGCCTACCGGCTGCTGACCCAGCGCTCCCGCCCCTCCTGGCTGTACCAGGTCGACATGGGCGCCACGACCGTCTGGGAGCGCTGGGACAGCATGCTGCCCGACGGCAGGGTCAACCCCGGCGAGATGACCTCCTTCAACCACTACGCGTTCGGAGCCGTCGCCGACTGGATCCACCGCACCGTCGCCGGTCTGGCACCGGCCGGGCCCGGCTACCGCCGGCTCCTGGTCCGGCCCCGCCCCGGTGGCGGCCTCACCTGGGCGCGGGCCGCGCACGAGACGCCGTACGGCCGGGCCGAGACCGGCTGGCGTATCGAGGGCGGCACGCTGCTCGTCGAACTCCTCGTGCCGCCCCGCGTCACCGCGCTGGTCGATCTGCCGGGCGCCGAGCCCGTCGAGGTCGGCCCGGGCAGGCACTCCTTCCACACCCCGTTCGCCGCGGCCACGCGCTGACGCCCCGGCAGCCCGGCCCTTCGCATCCACCCGCCCACCTGTTCACCGGCTCGTACAAGGAGCACCCATGACTCACACCGGCCTGCCCGACGGTTTCCTGTGGGGCGTCGCCACCGCGGGGCACCAGAACGAGGGCGACAACCTCGCGAGCGACACCTGGTTCCTCGAACACACCACCCCCTCCCTGTTCCGCGAACCGAGCGGACCGGCGTGCCGCGGATACCAGCAGTGGGAGACGGACCTCGATCTCGTCGCGGGGCTCGGACTCAATGCCGTCCGGTTCTCCGTCGAGTGGGCACGCGTCGAACCCGAGCGCGGTGTCGTCTCCGCCGAGGCGCTCGACCACTACGAGCGCAAGGTCGACGGCTGCCTCGCCCGCGGCCTGGCCCCCCTGGTGACGTTCAGCCACTTCACCGCACCGCACTGGTTCGCGGCGGCCGGCTCGTGGACCGCCGCCGACGCCCCGGGCCGGTTCGCCGACCAGTGCGCCCGGGTCATGGCGCGCTTCGGTGACCGGATCGCCTACGGCGTCACCCTCAACGAACCCAACCTGGAACAGCTCTTGCAGGCCGGCGCGAAGCTTCCGCCCGAGGCGGAGGCGGTCAAGCGCGGATGCTGGTGGCGGCCGCACGCGCGGCCGGAACCGACACCTATGCCAGCGCGAACGTCATCCCCGCCGACCGGCAGGAGGAGTTCCAGGAGGCGTTCACCCGCGCACACCGCGCCGCCCGCGAGGCGATCAGGGCGAGCCGCGGCGATCTGCCGGTCGGCGTGTCCATCGCCATCGCCGACGAGGTCGCGGTGCCCGGGGGAGAGGAGCGCCGGGACGCCAAGCGCGCCGCCGTGTACGACCACTGGCTGCGCGAGGCGCGTGACGACGACTTCATCGGCGTACAGAACTACGAGCGCATCGTGCACGGCCCCGACGGCGAAGTGAGGGTCGAGGGAGAGCTGAACGGCATGGGCACCGTCATCGAACCCGGCTCCCTGGCCGGTGCGGTGCGGTACGCCCACGAGATGTCGGGGGTGCCGGTGCTCGTCACCGAGCACGGCATCCAGACCGGGGACGACACCCAGCGCGCCGCGTTCATCCCCGCCGCGGTCGAGGGACTCGCCGCCGAGATCGCCGCGGGCACGCCCGTCCTCGGCTACTGCCACTGGACCCTCATGGACAACTTCGAGTGGATCTTCGGGTACGGCGCCCAGCTCGGCCTCCACGAGGTCGACCGCGAGACGTTCCAGCGCCGTCCGAAGCCGAGCGCGGCGGCCTACGCCGACGTGGTGCGAAGTCACCGGGGCGTGCCCACCGCGAGCCGCGACTGAGCCGGGGCCGGCCATGGGCGTGGACCCGTGGACCCGGCCCCTCCCCGCACCGCGGCACTCGGGTCCGAAGTCCGGAGAGGTAAGGCGACCCTAAGATCGGATAGTGTTCGACGCGCCACCGCTCGCCGCACACACCACGGGAGTTCGTCTTGCCGCACGCGACCGACACCGCCGCAGACGGGATGAGCGGAGCCGTCGAGGAGGGCTGGGTCGAGCTGGGTTCACGGGCCGAGCTGCGCGAACTGCTGGGCGAACCCTGGCCCGTGGTGATCGAGAAGGTCCACGACCGGCTCACCGATCAGGATGTGGGGATACTGGCTCGCTCGCCTTTCTGTCTGCTGGCCACCTCCGACGCGGGCGGCAACTGCGACGTCTCCCCGCGCGGGGACGGCCCGGGGTTCACGCACGTCATCGACGAGCGCACGCTCGCCCTGCCCGACCGGCCGGGCAACCGGCGCGGCGACAGCTTCCACAACATCCTCGACAACCCGCACGCCGGCCTGCTGTACCTGGTCCCGGGCGGCAAGGAGGTCCTGCGGGTCAACGGGCGGGCCCGCATCCTCACCGACGCCCCGTTCTTCGACGCCATGACCCAGGGCGACCGGCGCCCCGCACTCGCCCTGGTCCTCGAGATCGACGAGATCTACCTGCACTGCCCGCAGTCCCTGCGGCGCGCCGGCCTGTGGAACCCGGCGTCCTGGTCGGCTCTTTGAGGCGGCGGCACGACCCCCTTGACCAGGGATGATTAGGGTAGGCTAACCTTAGTCGCGTGAGATCTGGTGGAGAAACAGTCGGCACCCCACGCCTGCGCGGCCATGAACTGGCGGCCACGGACGTCACCGTGTCGTACGACGGCGTGGACGTCGTCCACGGAGCCGCGGTCGGGCTGCGGCCCGGTGAGGTGACCGTCCTGGTCGGCCCCAACGGAAGCGGGAAGTCCACGCTCCTGCGGACGATCGCCCGGCTGCAACGGGCCCGGCACGCCACCATCCGGATCGACGAGGACACCGACGGCCTCGCTCTGACGCCCCGTGAGTTCTCGCGCCACGTCGCCCTGCTGACCCAGAGCCGCCCGACACCCAGCGGACTGACCGTGCGCGACATCGTCGAGTTCGGCCGCTACCCGTACCGCGGCCGCTTCGGCCGGGCGGACCCTGACGCGGCCGCCGCGGTCGACCGGGCACTCGCCCTGACCGGCGTCACCGACCTCGCGGAACGCGGCGCCGACCACCTCTCCGGCGGACAGTTGCAGCGGGTGTGGCTGGCCGGCTGCCTCGCACAGGAGACCGGCGTACTGCTCCTGGACGAGCCCACGACCTACCTCGACCTCCGCTACCAGGTCGAACTCCTCGACCTCATCCGCGACCTGGCCGACGAGCACGGCATCGCCGTCGGCGTCGTCCTCCACGACCTCGACCAGGCGGCGGCCGTCGCCGACCGGATCACGCTGCTCGAAGCGGGCCGCATCGTCGCCGACGGCCCACCCGAGGACGTCCTCACACCGGAACGCCTCACCGCCGTCTACGGCATCCGGATCGAGGTCGACAACGACCCCCTCACCGGCCGGCTGCGCACCCGCGCGATCGGCCGCCATCACACCCGGCACACCCCCAGCGAAAGGCTCGGCACCGCTCCATGAGACGCCTCCTGTTCACCGCGGCCACCACCACCGCCGCGGCGCTCACCCTTGCCGCGTGCGGCACCACCGAGCCCGCCGCCGACAGCACGAAGAAGCCCTCCGAGGCCATCACCCTCACCGACGCCACCGGCGCCGAGGTCACGCTCGACGGCCCGGCCACCAAGGTCGTCACCACCGAGTGGAACGTCACCGAAAGCCTCCTCACCCTAGGCGTCGACCCCATCGGTGTCGCCGACGTCAAGGGCTACAAGACCTGGGACACCGCCGTCCCGCTGACCACCGACCCCAAGGACATAGCACCCGGGGCGAGCCGAGCATGGACACCATCGCCGCCCTCGCGCCCGACCTCGTCCTGGCCACCACCGACCTGCCGCCCGCCGCCGTGAAGCAACTGCGCAAGGTCGCCCCCGTACTGGAGGTCAAGTCCGCCGACGGTGCCGACCAGATCGGGCGGATGCTGGACAACATCGACCTCATCGCGCGGGCCACCGGCACCACCGACAAGGCCAGGTCGGTCCGCGACGGCTGGGAGGCCAAGGTCGCCGAAGGCAAGAAGGCCCTCGCCGACGCCGGTCTCGACGGCGCCCGGTTCGCCTTCGCCGACGGATACGTCACCTCCAACCAGGTGTCCCTGCGCCCGTACACCAGCGGATCCCTGATCGGCAGCGTCAACGAAGCCATCGGTCTGAAGAACGCCTGGACCGTCAAGGGCGACGCGAGCTACGGCCTCGGCACCACCGATGTGGAGGGCCTCACCGCCCTGCCGAAGGACACCCGGTTCGCCTACATCGGCAGCGACGACGACAAGAACAGCACCCCCTTCACCGGTGCCCTGGCGAAGAACTCCGTCTGGACCTCCCTGCCGTTCGTGAAGGCCGGAGACGTGCACCGGCTGCCCGACGGCATCTGGATGTTCGGCGGACCCGCGTCGATGGAGGCGTACATCGACGCCGTCGTCGACGCGCTGACGAAGTAGCGCAGCCATGACCGTCACCGCGACCGCCCCCGCCACCCGCCCCCAGGCGGCCCGGACCCGCAAGGGTGCCGCCGCGGTGACGGCCGCGCTCGCGCTCCTGGTCGCCGCCCTCGCCGTCGTCGACATCACCCAGGGCACCGCCGCCGTCGGACCGGCGGAGGTCTTCAAAGCGATGACCGGGCGGGCCGATCCGGCGGACGCGTCCGTCGTGATCGCCTCCCGGCTGCCCCGCATGACCGCGGGCCTCCTGGTCGGGGCCGTCCTCGGCGTGGCCGGCGCCGTGCTCCAGGCCGTCAGCCGCAACGTGCTCGCCTCACCCGACACGCTCGCCGTGAACGCCGGTTCCTACCTGGCGCTCGGCATGGTCGGTGCCACCGGCGTCTCGCTGCCCCTGTTCGCCTCCTCCGGAGTCGCCTTCGCCGGCGGGCTCCTGGCCGCGGGTGTCGTCCTCGCCCTGTCCGGTCTCGGCACGGGCACCGTACGGCTGGTCCTCGCCGGCACCGCACTGGCGCTCGGCCTCAACTCCGTGACGGAGGGCCTGCTCCTGCTGTTCCCCGAGCAGACCGAGGGCCTGTACCAGTGGAACCAGGGGAGCATCGGCCAGAACGGCTTCGACGGTGTCCTGCAGATGCTGCCCCTGGCCCTGATCGGCGTCGTCGGACTGCTGCTCACCGCCCGCCGGGTCGACGCGCTCGCGCTCGGCGACGACGCAGCGCGCGGGCTCGGCGTCCCGGTCCGCGCCACCCGCGTCACGGTGGTCGTCCTGGCGGCACTGCTGTCCGCCACGGCGGTCACCCTGGCGGGCCCCATCGGCTTCGTCGGCCTGTGCGCACCCGCCCTGGTACGCCCCCTCGCCCGCCTGTTCCCGGCCTTCGCCCGCGCCCGTGCCACCTGGCCCGCGGCCGGCCTGGCCGGTGCCGGACTGGTCCTCGGGTCGGACGTGCTGCTGCGGGCCCTCGTGCCCGCGGACACCGCGGTCGCCGTCCCCACCGGTGTCGTCACCAGCCTCGTCGGTGCCGTGTTCCTGGTGGTGATGGCCCTGCGGCTGAAGGACACCGCCGAATCCGGTGTGCCGGACCGGCTGCGCACCCCCAGCCGGACGGTGTTCCTGGTCACGACGGCCGTCCTCGTCGCCGTGGTCGTCGGGGTCACCGTCGCCGGCGTGCTGCTGGGCGACACCGGACTCCTGCTCGGCGACGTCGTCAACTGGGCCCAGGGACGGGCCGGCCGCGCGGTCTCCTTCGTCCTCGACACCCGGGTGCCGCGCGTGCTCGCAGCCCTGTGCGCGGGCGCCGCGCTCGCCCTGGCCGGCACGCTGGTACAGGCCGTGACCCGCAACCCGCTGGCCGAACCCGGCGTCCTGGGCGTCTCCGGCGGAGCGGCCCTGGGCGCCGTACTCCTCGTCACCACCGCGCCCGTCGCCGGCACCTGGGCGGTGGCGGGAGCCGCGTTCGCCGGGGCCGCGACGGCCTCCTTCGTCGTCTTCGGACTCGCCGCCCGCGGCGGCTACCAGCAGAACCGGCTGGTCCTCGTCGGCGTCGGCGTGGCCGCCGCCACGACGGCCCTGATCAGCCTGCTCATCGTGCTGACCGACCCCTTCAACGCCACCAAGGCGCTGACCTGGCTGTCCGGTTCGACGTACGGGCGGACCATGGCGGACGTCCTGCCCGTCGCGCTGGTGCTGGCCCTGGGCCTGGGCCTTGCCGTGGCCCGTCGCACCGAGCTGGACCTGGTCTCCCTGGACGGGGACACCCCGCGACTGCTCGGCCTGCGGCTGTCCCGGGTCCGCCTCGGCTTCCTCGTGGTGAGCGTCCTGCTCAGCGCGACCGCCGTCGCCTCGGCCGGCACCATCGGCTTCGTGGGCCTCGTCGCGCCGCACGCGGCACGGGCCCTCGTGGGCCGACGGCACGTGCGCGTGGTGCCGGTCGCCGTTCTCCTCGGCGCAGCGCTCGTCTGCACGGCCGACCTGCTCGGCCGCACGGTCATCGCCCCCGCCCAACTCGGCGCCGGCCTCATGACGGCGGTGATCGGAACGCCGTACTTCCTGTATCTGCTCGTGCGCAGCCGTCGCTAGTGGACGGACCGGGTGGTCAGGGAGGTCACGCCTGCTGGTGGACCTTCCTTGCGGGGTGCGGTGAGCGCGCAGCCACCGGGCGAGCGGGGCGAGAGCGCGGAGGAAGGCGACCGTTTCGGAGTGGGCGCCGAACGCATCGTGCAGACCGCCGTGGATGGCCGCCGTTCCGTCGATGACCGCGGGCACGCTGAAGGACGCGGAGGTGAACACGAGGGCCATGACGGGCAGTTCGCCGCGTCCCGGGGGGCGAGAGGGCCGAGGCAGGCCAGTGCCGAGCCGCCACAACCCGATGCCGTCGACCAGGACGCCGGGGGCCGCGGTGACCAGGGAGTGGGCAAGTATGCCGTGCCGGTCAGGGTCCCGGCCCTGACCCCGGGCGGTGCCGGGGATCAGGGCCACCTTCCCCTCGAAGCCGGTTCAACCGCCGGCCTCCGGGCCGAGCAGGGCGTCGGAGACGGACTTGACGCCGCCGTGCGCGGTCAGACCGCCGTCCACGGGAATCTCGGCGCCGGTGATGAACGACGACTCGTCCGACAGCAGGAAGACGACCAGCGGGGCCACCTCGCCGACGGTCCCGGTGCGGCCGAGCGGCGTCTCCCGGATGTTGGCCTCGCGGAAGGCCGGCGCGGCGCACGCGGTCATCTCCGTCTCGATGTAGCCCGGGTGGATCGTGTTGACGCGGATGCCGCGCGGGCCCAGCTCCAGGGCGGCCGTCTTCGACAACCCGCGCAGCGCCCACTTGCTGGTCGTGTAGGCGACCGGGTAGTGGGCGGTCAGGGCGGCCGAGGAGCCGACGTTGACGACCGACGAGCCGGCCGGCATCAGCGGCGCGAGGTGCTGGATGCCGAGGAGCGGGCCGGTGACGTTGACCGCGTGGACGCGTGCCATGTCCTCGGGACGGACCTCGCCGATCCGGGCGCGCCAGGTGACGCCCGCGTTGTTCACCAGACCGTGCACCTGCCCGTACGCCTCGCGCAGTTCGGCGGCGAGTGCGGCCCACTCCTTCTCGCTGGTGACGTCCAGGTGGCGGCAGCCGGGCGCGGGATCGACGTCGGTGGCGACGACGCGGGCGCCCTCCCGGGCGAGGGCCTCCGCCTCCGCCGCGCCCTGGCCGCGGGCCGCGCCCGTGACGACGACGACCTTGCCCAGGAGCCGCTCGGGGTGCGGACCGCTCACGGCCGCTCCCTGGTGCGGCGGCGGCCGGCCGGCAGGGGCACGGGCTCCGCGCCGGGTGCGACGGTGGTCGTGAGCGTGCCGAGGCCCTCGACGGTCAGGGAGACGGTGTCGCCCGGCTTCAGCGGCGGCGGGTTCCGCTCGCCGCGCAGGCCCCACAGTTCGGCGAGGCAGCCCCCGTTGCCGCAGGTGCCCGAGCCGAGGACGTCACCCGGCATCACGCGGGTGCCGCGGGAGGCGTAGGCGGCCATCTCCTCGAAGGTCCAGCTCATGTTGGACAGCAGGTCCTCACCGACCGTCTCACCGTTGACCTCGGCCCGCAGGGCCAGGCGCAGGAAGCCGTCGGCGTCCCGGTGCGGTTCCAGCTCGTCGGCGGTGACCAGGTACGGGCCGAGGGTGGTGGCGGTGTCCTTGCCCTTGCAGGGGCCGAGTCCCACTTTCATCTCGGCGCCCTGCAGATCGCGCGCGGACCAGTCGTTGAACACGGTGTAGCCGACGATGTGGTCGCGGGCCCGCTCGGGAGTCAGGTCGCGGCCCTCCCGGCCGATCACCGCACCGACCTCCAGCTCGAAGTCCAGGACGGACGACCCGGGCGGCACGGGGACGTCGTCGTGCGGGCCGTGGACCGCGTGGGGGTTGGTGAAGTAGAAGGTCGGCGCCGCGTACCACTGCTCGGGGACCCCGGACACGCCGTCGACGGAGCGGCGTACGCCTTCGACGTGCTCCTCGAAGGTGACGAAGTCCCGTACCGACGCGGGCTGGAGCGGCGGCAGCAGCCGCACCTCGGAGACCTGCGGGCCGGGCGGCACGTCGAGGGCGGCGGCGCCCGCGGCGAGCAGTCCGGGCAGGCCGCCGGTCTCCGCGAGCAGCGCGGTGAGGGAGGTGACGCCGGGCAGCGGGTAGAGGGTGCCGTCGTCCTCCACGACGGCCACGCGGTGGCGCTGACGGTGCTCGTACGCGGCGAAACGCATGGTGCGGCTCCTGGGGGAGGGGGATCGGTCGAGGGAGGCGCGGCGGGTCGTGGCCCCGTGTCGGTGCGGACCTCGCGCATGCGCCCGGCGCGGCGGGCGGCCATGCCCTGCCCCTCCGAGCTGTGTGGCGTCGGCGGTCTCGGGAGAGATCGCTCCCCGGGCCGGGGCGGTCTCCGGAGAGGTCAGCCCTCCCCCGTGCCGGGCCGCGCGACAGCGCGGCCACGTCGCGGGGACCGGGGTCGGTGTCGAACGGCTCGGTGGCGTGGGCGGTGGTGGCGGGAAAGGGCCGGGGACGCGACGACGCGAGCCAGGGCGTGGACGGTGTCGGCGCGTCCCCGGTGCGGGGGACCGGTCAGACCGGTGGGGCGATGAAGACGCCCCGGTCGGGGTCGTTGAAGGACTCCTTGGCGATGAGTTCGTTCATCGGGTTGGCCGTGCCCCACTGGTCGGTGACCTCGGGACGGGAGAAGTCGTAGACGTGCGGGTGCCAGGTGTCCTCGTCGAGGCACTCCAGCTCGGTGGTGTACTCGACGGTGTTGCCGTGCGGGTCCAGGAAGTACGTGAAGGTGTTGTCGCCCGCCATGTGCCGTCCCGGACCCCAGATCTTGCGGAACCCGGCGCGGATCACGCGGCCGGAACCGCGCATGTACTCGTCGAGGCCCCGCATCTCGAAGGAGATGTGGTGCAGGGCGGTGTGCGGACCCTGGGCGATGGCCATCGAGTGGTGCTGGTTGCTGATCCGCATGAAGTGCATGACCTCGCCCATGTGCGGGGAGCTGAGCGTGTCGGAGAGGCGGAAGCCGAGGTGGCGCTCGTACCAGGCGCGAGTCCTGTTGAGATCGGCGGAGTTGAGGACGACGTGGGACAGCTTGACCGGGATCGCCTCCTTCTCCTCGATCCTGCGGTGCTGCCTCACCTCGACGTCGGCGGAGACCTCGATGGTGCGCCCGTCGACGTCGAAGAAGCGGAAGCCGTAGCCGCCGCCGGGGGTGTCGACCTTCCCCGGTTGCGAAATCAACTGCACCCCACCGGCCAGGAGTTGTTCGGCGAGGGTGTCCACGTCCGCCGGGGATGCCGCACCGTACGAGACGAGGTCGAGGCGCTTCTCGTCGGCCCGGCGCAGGCGGACGACGTACTGCTCGGGGGAGCCTTCGGCGGCAAGGAAGGAGATGCCGGAGTCCTCGGCGACCTTGGTCAGGCCCCAGACGCCGGAGTAGAAGTCGAGCTGCTTGTCGTAGTCGGGCACGGCGAGGTCGACGTGCCGGAGGTGGGTGAGCAGTCGCGTCATGGTGGTCAGTCCTTCCTCAGGAGGGCGGCCGCGTTGCCGCCCCGTACGGCGTGGAAGTCGGCGTCCGGGAGCCGGGCGGCGCGCAGGGCGCCGACCGGGTCGTCGGTGCCCATGTCGAAGGGGAAGTCGGAGCCGAGCAGGACGCGGTCGGCGCCCGCCACCCGCACCAACTCCCGCAGCACCTGCGGGTCGTGGACCAGCGAGTCGAAGTACAGCCGCTTGAGGTAGCTGCTTGGCGGATGCGCGCAGCCGGCCCCCGCGTCGGAGCGGCCGACCACGCGTGGTCGGAGCGGCCGATGTGGGTCGGCAGATAGCCGCCGCCGTGCGCCGCGATCAGGTTGAGCGCCGGATGGCGGTCGAGGACGCCGGAGAAGATCAGGTGCGAGAGGGCGACCGCGTTCTCGGTGGGCTGTCCGACACTGTTGGACAGGTACCACCGGTCGAGCCGCTCGTCGAGCGTGCAGCCGAAGGGGTGCAGGAAGACGAGGGCGCCCGTCTCCTCGGCCCGCGTCCACAGCGGTTCGTACGCCGGGTCGGACAGCTCGCGGCCCGGCGCGTGGCTGGAGATCTCGATCCCCGACAGCCCCTGTTCCAGAGCGTGTTCGAGCGCGCCTACGGCGGCGTCGGGGTGCTGGAGCGGTACGAGGCCGAGGCCGCGGAGCCGGTCGGGCGCCGCCGAACAGTGCGCGGCTGTCGCCTCGTTGGTCAGCCGGTACACCTTCTCGGCCGTCTCCTCGTCCGCCCAGTAGTGGTAGTGCGAGGGGGACGGGCTGACGAGCTGGACGTCCACGCCCTGGGCGTCCATCGCGGAGAGGCGGGCGGACACGTCGGTCATGACACGGATGCGCTCGCGCACCATCGGGCCGTTGACCGCGAGCGCGGCGGGGCCGTTGCGCCGGGCGTCGAGGGCGCGCGCGTCGGCGTGTCCCGGCCGCCCGTCGACCAGGGCCTCGACCTCGGGCAGCAGGATGTGGGCGTGAACGTCGATGGTCGGCGCGGTCACGGCAGCTCCCGGAGCAGGGTCATGGTGCGGCCCATCAGGCCGGGGACATCGGCGTCGCGTACCCCGTCGAGCTGCCACTGCCCGATCTGCACGGACGCCTCCACGACCGGGCGTACGCGCTGGATCCGGCGCTCGTGGTACGCCTGGAACAGCGCGTCGTCCCAGGTGTCGGAGCCGGTCAGCAACTGCGCGAGCACCCAGGCGTCCTCCAGCGACAGCGCCGCGCCCTGCGCGAGGGTGGGCGGGCAGCAGTGTGCGGCGTCGCCGACGAGGACGACCCGGCCGCGGTGCCAGGAGCCCTCGACCAGCATCCGGTCGAACCAGGTGTAGTTGACCTTCGCCGGGTCGGTGATGTGCGCGGTGATCTCCGGCCAGAACCCGCCGTAGTGCCGGGTGAGCCGGCGCATCTCCTCCGCGTACGAGGCGACGGGGATCGACGCGCGGTCGCGGTTGGCCTCGACGACGTAGGCGTACAGCGTCGTGTCGCTGGTGGGGCAGTAGCCGGCGATGTAGGCGGGGCCGCCGTAGGCGAGGTCGGTGCGGGTCACGCCGGCCGGGCGCGGGGCGGCGATGCGCCAGATGGCCATGCCGGTGGGCTCGGGCTTGGCGGTGATGCCGATCGCGGCGCGGGTGGTGGAACCGAGGCCGTCGGCGGCGATCACGAGGTCGTAGCGGCCCTCGGTGCCGTCGCTGAGGCGGACGGCGACGCCGTCGGCGTCCTGGTCCAGGATCTCCGCGGTGGTCCCGAGCCGCACCGTGGCGCCACTGGCGCGCACGGTGTCGATGAGGATCCGCTGGAGCTGCGGGCGCTGCATGCCGACGGTGGCGGGCAGGTCGTCGCCGCCGGTGCGCAGATCGTCGTGCACATGGAGGACGGTGCCGTCGGGTGTGGTGATGCCGACGGAGCCGAATCCAAAGCCGGACGCCTCGACCCGGTCCCACACGCCGATTTCGCGCAGCACGCGCAGGGCGTTGCCCTGGAGGGTGATGCCGGATCCGGCGGTGGCGTTCCAGTCGGCCCTGGCCTCGATCAGGTCGACGGCGAGACCGGCGCGGCGCAGCAGGATCGTCATGGCGTTGCCTGCCGCGCCGCCGCCGATCACCAGGATCGTGCGGGCTTTGCTCATGGGGAACTCCCTTGTTCCTCGGGCTACTTGACGGCGACGGGGTTGACGGGGGAGCCGACCGCGCCGGTGATGGGCAGGGGCGCGGCGGTGAGCGAGAACGCGTACACGCCGTCGGCGGCGCAGTCCTCGGCCAGGGCGTCCAGGTCCCACATCTCGCCGATGAGGAGGCCGATGTGCGGGATGGCCACCTGGTGCAGCGGCTGGAAGGCGTGCTCGAACTCGTTGGGCCGCACCTCGAAGCCCCAGGTGTCGGTGGCGATCGCGGAGATCTCGCTGCCGTGCAGCCAGCCTGCCGTGGTGAACGACAGGCCGGGCGCGGGACCGCCGGCGTAGTCGCCCCAGCCGTCGCGGCGGACCCGGGCCAGCTGCCCGGTGCGCACCAGCACGATGTCGCCGCGGCCGACGGTCACCCCCTGGGCGTCGGCGGTCGCCGTCAGGTGCTCCTCGGTGATCGCGAAGCCGTCGGGCAGCTCCCCGGCGTCGCCGACCGTGCGGCCGATGTCCAGGAGGACACCGCGCCCGGTCACGTGCGCGGCCATGTGCTCGATGCCGGTGACCAGGTCGCCGTCGGAGGTGACGACCTTCTCGGCGGGCCTGCCGTTCCAGGCCCTGCCGTGGTCGAAGATGTGCCCGAGGCCGTCCACTGCGTGGAGCACTGCAAGGGCATGGTGATCACGTCGTCGGCGCCGCCGATGCCGTGCGGGAAGCCCTGGTTGCCGAGGGCGGCGTCGCTGCCGGTGTCGAGCATGGTGTGCACCGGATTGGTGCGGCGCCGCCAGCCCTTCTGCGGGCCGTTCATGTCGAAGGACTGGGCGAGGGAGAAGCTGACGCCCCGCCGGACCAGCCCGGCGGCCTCCCGGCGCTTGGCCTCGTCGAGGAAGTTCAGCGTGCCGAGCACGTCGTCCTCGCCCCAGCGCCCCCAGTTCGAGTACGCCTTCGCGGCCCGCGCGATCGAGCCCTCCGGATCGGTGCGGTCCAGGCTCACCGCGCCGCCTCCGCCAGACAACGGGTGCGCTGCGCGCCGAGCCCGGTGATCGAGGCGTCCATCACGTCGCCGTCACGCAGCAGCCGGCCCCAGTGCATGCCGTTGCCGGCCGGGCTGCCGGTCAGCACCAGGTCGCCCGGCAGCAGCCGCACGGTCTGCGAGGCGTAGGACACCATGCGGGCGACACCGAAGATCATGTCCTTGGTGGACTCGTCCTGCATGGTCTCACCGTTGAGCTTCAGCGTCAGCCGCAGGTCACCGGGGTCCGCGACCGATCCCGCGGGCACGATCCAGGGGCCGAGCGGTGTGAAACCGGGCGCGTTCTTGCTGCGCAGCCAGTCCGTGCCGATCTGCGGCATGTCCCGGCGGAACACGGTGGCCCGGTCCGTCAGGTCGTTGGCGATCGTGTAACCGGCGACATGCTCCAGGGCCTCCTCGACCGAGACGCGGTGGGCGGGCCGGCCGATCACGGCCGCCAGCTCCAGCTCCCAGTCCGGCCGGTCCGCCCAGGAGGGCAGCACCACATCGTCGTAGGGGCCCGTGATCGCGCTCGGCAGACCGATGAAGACGTACGGCAGGTCCTCCGCGGCCCGCCGGTCCATGATGTCCGCGGCCTCGGCGCGGCGCTCCTCCTCCGGCCGGTCGTCGGCCGGGTCCCGGTGTGCGACATGGAGGTCGATGACGTGCTGCCGGTAGTTGGCGCCGGACTGGAACACCTGGCGCGGTTCGACCGGCGCGTGCACCCGGAAGTCCGACAGGGGCCTTCCCGCCCAGCCGCTGTCGGCGGCCAGCGCGGTCAGTCGCGACACCGCCGAGTCCCAGCCCTCCAGGAGGCGACGGGTCGTCAACCAGGCGTCATCCAGGGCGACCTGGAGATCGAGGACCCGGGCGTCCGCCGTGACGAGGGCGGGAAAGGCCGGCCCGTCCGGGGTGGAGAGGGTGGCGAGGGCGAAGGGTCCGGCGAAGAGTGCGGACGCGGCTTCAGGTTTCACGGACATGTCCTCCTGATTGCGGTGCGACTAATCTGGACCCGCCACCCGTGATCAGGGAAATAGATTGTGTGGATGACAGGCATCGCCCGGTGAATTACCCCCTGGTCAGCGCCACACCGCAGAGGGAAAGCCCGTGAATCTGGCCCGTCTCGACCTCAATCTCGTCGTCGCCCTGCGTGCTCTGCTGGAGGAACGCAACGTCACCCGCGCCGGGCAGCGCGTCGGGCTCAGCCAGCCCGCGATGAGTGCTGCGCTGTCCCGGCTGCGCCGTCACTTCGACGACGACCTGCTGGCCCGGGTCGGCGGCCACTACGAGCTGACCGCCCTCGGCCAGGTACTCCTGGACCGCACCTCCACCGCCTACGACGTGCTGGAACGCCTCTTCGCCAGCCAGGCCGACTTCGACCCGGCCCGGGAGAGCCGCGAGTTCAAGCTGATCGCGTCCGACTACGCCGTCTGCGTCTTCGGCGCCGAACTGGCCCGCGTGGTGCACGAGGAGGCCCCCGGCATCCGGCTGCGGTTCGCGCAGACCCCCACCACCGTCGTCGACGACACGGCCACCCTGCTGAGCGCCACCGACGGCCTGCTCATGCCGCACGGTGTCATCAGCGACTTCCCCGCCACCGACCTCTACGACGACCGCTGGGTCTTCGTCGTCGCCGACGACCACCCCGGTGTCGACGGCCGGCTCACCCGCCAGGACCTGGCCCGGCTGCCCTGGGTCACCTACCAGCGCACCTACGACGCCCCCGCCGTACGCCAGCTGGGCATGCTCGGCATCGAGCCACGCGTCGAGGTGTCCGTGGACAGCTTCCAGCTCCTGCCGCTCATGGTGGCCGGCACCCGCCGCATCGCCCTCGTCCAGGCCCGCCTCGCCCGGCTCCTCGCGCCGCTCTCCGCCGTACGCGTGGTGGAGCCGCCCTACGAGGCGGTGCCGCTGCGCGAGGCCCTGTGGTGGCACCCCGTCCACACCCATGACGCGGCCCACATCTGGCTGCGTGAGACGGCCGCACGCGTCGGCAGACGCCTCGGAGACGCGCCGGCACCCGGGGCGGGATGACGCACGGCGGCACCGCGACTGCCGCGGGCCTGGTTCGCCCCATGGCCTATCCACGCCGTGGATCGACGGCATCGGCAACTTGGATCGCGCGGGGGGTGGGCAGGCCGACGCCCGGAACGCATAGTCGTGGCACATCCCGCGCCCGTGCGCCGACATCAGCTCGGCCGGACCCCGCATCCGGACCGTCCGTCACGCGGCGCCCCCTTCCCGCCCCGCGCCCTGGAGTGCCGCCATGCCCGCACCCGCTGCCCCACCCGCCCGCGACCACGCCGGACTCCCGGCCGTACGGGGGAGACTGCCCGCCGTTCTGCTGATGACCGGCAGTTGTCTGCCCGTTCTCGGCGCGGTGCTCCTCGCTCCGGTGCTGCCCCGGATGCAGGACCACTTCGAGGGCGTCACCGGCAGTGCGGCCCTGGTGCCTCTCGTGCTGACCGTCCCGGCCCTGTCACTGGCCCTGCTCGCGCCGTTCGCGGGGGTCGTGGTCGACCGACTGGGCCGCAAGCGGCTGCTCGTGGCGGCCACCGTCCTGTACGCGCTGTTCGGCACGCTCCCGCTCTGGCTCGACTCGCTGCACGGCATCCTGCTCAGCCGCGTCCTGGTGGGCGTCGCCGAGGCGGTGATCATGACCGCCTGCACCACGCTCATCGGCGACTACTACTCCGGCCGGTCCGCGACCGCTACCTCGCCCTGCAGACCATGTGCGCGTCCGCGTCCGCCACCGTCTTCTTCGTGCTGGGTGGCGCCCTGGGGACGGCGGGCTGGCGGGCGCCCTTCTGGCTCTACGCGGTCGGCCTGCTCCTCGCCCCCGTGATGGCCCGCGCGCTCCCGGCCCCGACCCCGACCCGGCTCCCGGCGACCACGGAACCGGTGGCCGGGCCCCGGCCCTTCCCGGTGCGCCGCATGGCGGGGCTCTGCCTCCTCACGGTCTTCGGCGCCGTCGTCTTCTACACCGTGCCCGTCGAGATGTCCTACCTCCTCGACGACCTGGACGTGGGCTCCACCGGAGCGATCGGCGCGGTCACGGCCCTGGCCAGTGCCGCCACCGTCCTCGGCTCCGTCGTCTTCACCCGCCTCACCGGTGATCCGCGCCGCCGGCTGCCCGTTCTCCTCCTGCTGTGCGGCGCCGGCTTCCTCGTCATGGGGGTGGCGGACGACCTGCCCCTGCTGATCGCGGGCGCCGTGCTCAACTGCGTCGGTACGGGTCTGCTCCTGCCGTCGCTGCTGACGCTGGCGATGTCGCGGCTGGACTACGCCGACCGGGGGCGCGGCATCGGACTGTGGACGGCGGCGTTCTTCCTCGGCGAGTTCGTCTGCCCACTGGTGCTCCTCGGCGGCAAGGACGTGCTCGGCAGCCTCGCCTCCGCCGTCGGGCTGCTCGGCCTGGCCACCCTGGTGGTCTCGGCCGTGCTCCTGCCGCTCGTCCGCCGCACACGGATCCCGCTGCCCCGGCGGGCTCCGGAGCAGCCTTGACCGACCGCGGGGCGGGCGCCCGCCGTTCCCGCGGCGCGCGCCCGCCGTTCCCGCGAGGGGCGTCCGCCGTCCGCAGGCCCGGCCGTTCCCGCGAGGGGCGTCCGCCGTCCGCAGGCCCGGCCGTTCCCGCGGAGGCCCGTCACCCGCGCGAGTGGCCGTCCGTTCCATGGCACCTGGCACCTGGCACCTGGCACCTGGCCCCTGGTGCGTGACACCTGGCATCTGGCGCCGGCCCCTGGCACCCGGCGCACGCCGGCCACGGTTGGGCAGGCACCGGTCCACCGTCTAGCGCACCCGTGGCGCCGCGGTGCTGCCGCGCACCACCAGTCGGGGCGTCATCGTCGTCCGCATGGCCCTGTCGCGTCGGCTTTCGACGCGTTCGACGAGCATGCGGGCTGCGGAGGAGCCCATGGTGTGGCCGGCCTGGTCGACGCTGGTCAGCTGGACGGGGGCCAGGGCGGCGAGGGCGGTGTTGTTGTAGCCGACGAGCGAGAGGTCGTCCGGGATGCGCAGGCCGAGTTCGTGGGCGGCGCGGTAGATGCCCAGGGCGGCGACGTCGGCGCCGGTCATCACGGCGGTCGGCGGGCGGTCGGCGGTCAGCAGGGTCATGCCCGCCTCGAATCCGCCGTCGTCGGAGTACGCGGCGTGCTGCACGCGCGCCCGCTCCGCGAGACCGTGCCGCTCCATGGCCCGCAGGTAGCCGTCGCTCAGCACGATCTCGGGGGTGCGCTTCCACCGGTTGGTCCTGGTGCCCGGCGCCGAGACCAGGGCGATGTCACGGTGGCCGAGCGCGACCAGGTGGTCGACGACCAGGCCGGCGCCGATGTCGTCGGCGTCGACGACCGAGTCGTGGGTGTCGGCTGCGTCGTGGTGACCGATCACGACGGTCGGGATCGACGCGGCCGTGGTCAGCACTTCGTCCCGCGGGGTTCCCGGTGCGATGAGGATCAGCCCGTCCATCTGGCGGTCCTCCATGGCACGGATGGTCTTCGCCTGCTCCTCCGGCTCGAACCCGGCCGCGCCGATCAGCACGGTGTACTCCGTCTGGCGGAGTTCGTCCCGGATGCCGTCGAGGATGTCCGCGAAGAAGGCGTTGCGGACGTTGTCCAGCAGCACGCCGATCGTGTAGGTCCGCCCGCGCATGCCGCGTGCCGCCGCGTGCGGGCGGTAGCCGAGTTCGGCGATGGCGGCCCTGACCTTCTCCTGCATGGCCGGACTCACGCCGTAGGCGTTGCGCATCACCTTGGAGACCGCGGCGGTGGACACGCCGGCGTGCCGGGCGACATCGGTGATGGTCGTGCGTCTGTTCTTCGGCGTCCCGGCCCGGTCCATCGGCAGCGCTCCGGTTGTCATAGGCGTCGACGTAGGTGTCCGTAGGTATAACGGTCTACACGTTACTCCCTGGGGCCCGTCAAGTCTTCCGGCGGGTGACCGTGGTGTTACCGGGCCGTGTCTTGACGGGAGCGGGGGAGCGGTGCAGGGTGTTGCCCACTCGCCGTAGAGAACGTTTTACAAAACGCTCTCCAGGTAGCGTGCCGGGCCTCGTTCCTCGCCCTCTGCGCCGCTCCCCAACTCCTCGCTCTCCTCTCAAAGACCTCCGGGAGTCCTCCGTGTCCCCTCGCATGCCCCGTGCCCGCCGTGCGCGTCTGCCCCTGTTCACCGCCGGCGCCGCCTCGCTGGCGCTGCTCGCCACCGCCTGCGGCGGCAGTGGTGGTGGCTCCTCGGCCGCTCCGAAGGACTTCAGCTACCTGAGCGTCACCGAGAACACCACCGTCAAGACGGCGCTGGGCACCCTGTCCAAAGGCGCCTGCAAGGCCGCGAACGACGCCCTGCCGCTGAAGGTGGAGACCGTTCCCCAGGCGAGCCTGGACCAGAAGCTCCAGCTGCTGGCCGGCCAGAACGCGCTGCCGGTCCAGTTCGCGGCGGGCAACGCCCCCGCGCTGACCCAGCAGTTGGCGAAGTCGGGCAAGGTCGCCGATCTGGAGAAGGAGCTGAAGGACCTCGGCGTCTACCTCCAGCTCGAGCCGGCCGCGGTTTCCACGATCAAGGCCCTGTACGGCGGCAAGCTGGAGGTGCTGCCGTACGAGTACAACATCGAGGGGATCTTCTACAACAAGAAGCTGTTCCAGGACAACGGGCTGACGGTCCCCGGCACCTGGGCGGAACTGGAGTCGGCCGCGGCGAAGCTGGAGGCGAAGGGCATTCAGCCGTTCTCCGCCTCCGGTCAGCAGGGCTGGCCACTGACCCGGATGATCAGCGGCTACCTGTATCGCAGCCTGGGGCCGTACGCCTTGCAGGACGTCGCCGACGGCAAGGCGAAGCTGACCGACCCGGAGTACGTCAAGGCCGCGGAGGAGATCGCCGCCCTCGGCGAGAAGGGCTACTTCGGCAAGGGCGTCGGCTCGATCGACTACGACACCGCCATGAACCAGTTCCTCACCGGCAAGGCCGCCATGTTCTACATGGGCAGCTGGGCACTGGCGAACATCGCCGACGACAAGCAGAACAAGGTCGGCGCCGAGAACGTCGGCTTCATGCCCTTCCCGGCCGTCTCCGGCGGCAAGGGCGCCATCGACCAGTACCCCTCCAACGTCGGCCTCGGCATCACCCTCGGCGCCGGTTCCTTCGACGACAGGACCGGCGACTGGGTCTCCTGCATCGCCAAGAACTACGGCACCACCGCGCTGAAGGACCACGGCTCCATCTCCGGCTTCAAGGTCAACACCGAGGTGAAGGACGCCAACGCGGTCACCACCCAGGTCCGCGACACCATCAGCACCTCGAAGCAGAACGTGCTGTGGTTCGAGGCCCTGTTCAGCACCAAGGCCACCACCGTCAGCCAGACCAACGCGGCGAGCCTGGTCGCCGGAAGCATGAGCCCGCAGCAGTTCATGCGGACCGTCCAGGACGCGCTCGCCGCCCGGTGATCCGCCCGGGGCGGCCCACCGGCCTCCTCGCGCACCCCGCGTGAGCCGCCCCCGGCCCCGTCCGGCAGGTCTCTTCAACGGAATCGAAGTGGACACCACCCATGCACCGCGTACTCGGTGACCGCAGGGCGATCGCGATCCTGCTCGGTCCCGCCCTCCTCGTCTACTCCCTGATCATGCTGATCCCGATGGTGTGGTCACTCGGGTACTCCTTCACCGAGGGCAACTCCATCGACGGCTTCACCGGAAACGGCGTCGCCAACTTCACCCGCCTCCTCGACGACCCCGCCGTCCGCGACTCCCTCTGGTTCACCCTCAAGTACGCCGTCGTCGTCACCGTCGGCCAGGTCGTCGCCGGCTACCTGCTGGCCCTGCTGTACGTCTTCTTCCTCCGGCGCGCCTCCGCGCTGATCCGCACGCTGGTGTTCTTCCCCGTCGTCCTGCCGACCGTCGCCGTCGGCCTGCTGTTCCAGAAGCTCTTCCAGGTGGCCCCGCAGACCGGCCCGGTCAACGCCCTGCTCAACGCGGTCGGCATCGACTCGGTCGACTTCTTCGGCAGCGCCGGCAGCGCCTTCTGGGTCCTCGTGGGCATGGACATCTGGCGCTCCATGGGCTTCTACGCCGTCCTGCTCTTCGCCGGTCTCGTCGACATCCCCGACGAGGTCCTGGAGTCGGCACGCCTCGACGGCGCGACAGGACTCAGGCTGGTGCGCCACATCGTGCTGCCGCTGTCCCTGCCCGTGCTGATGTCGTCCCTGATCTTCAGCGTCAACGGCACGCTGAAGGTCTTCGACTCCATCGTCGCCCTCACCAACGGCGGCCCCGGCAACGGCACCACACCGCTGACCCTGTACATGTTCCAGACGTCGTTCACCTACAGCGAGTACGGCTACGGCAGCACCATCGCCCTGCTGCTGACCGTGGTGTGCCTGCTGGTGAGCCTGGTCGTCTACCGCGTCTCGCGGCGCGACCTCACGGAGGGCTGAGAACCATGGCCGTCGACACACCTGTGAAGACCTCCGCGAACCTTCGACGACGGCGGGGCCCGTCCGGAGCCGTCCCGCGCCGCCGCGGACGCCGGCTGTGGGTGAAGGCCGTCGTCGCGCTGCTGCTGGTCGTCGAGATCTACCCGCTGGTCTGGATGTTCCTGACGTCGCTGAAGTCCAACGACGCCTACCTGAACAACTCCACCTGGAGCCTTCCCACCACCTGGCAGTGGGCCAACTACACCGAGGCCTGGACCACCGGCAACATCGGCCTGTACGTCCAGAACAGCCTCCTCGCGGTCGTCCCGGCCCTCGCGCTGATGCTGCTCCTCGGCACCGCCGCCGGGTTCGCGCTGCAGATCATGGTGTGGAAGGGCCGCAGCCTCACCCTGCTGGTCTTCCTAGCCGGGATGATGGTGCCGCCGCAGATGATCCTGCTGCCGCTGTTCACCGTGTACTTCCGGACCGGCCTGTCCGGCACCCTGTGGCCGCTGATCCTCACCTACACCGGAACCGGCCTGCCGCTGACCGTCTTCATGATGGCCACCTACTACCGGAGCGTCCCCCGGGAACTGTTCGAGGCCGCCACCATCGACGGCGCCGGCATCCTGCGCGCGTTCTGGACCATCAGCGTGCCGCTGGTCCGCAACGCCCTGCTCACCGTCGGGCTGGTGCAGTTCTTCTTCATCTGGAACGACCTGCTCATCGCGCTGACCTTCACCAACAACCAGGACCTGCGCACCGTCCAGGTCGGACTGCTCAACTTCACCGGCGACTTCGGCGCCACCCAGTACGGCCCACTCTTCGCCGCCATCTGCATCAACATCTTCGGCACCCTCCTGATCTACCTCTTCCTCAACCAGAAGGTCATGAAGGGCCTCACCTCGGGAGCGGTCAAGGGCTGATCCCCGCCCACCACACGACCGGCCCGCACCGCCCGCACGTGCAGAAAGGTTCCCTTTGCTCCCCCCTCAGCCCTCCCCGGTGTCCTTCGAACACCTCACGGACGGCCTCGGCATCGGCGCCCCCGCCCCCCGCCTGACCTGGACCCTGCCATCGGGCGCCGGTCCCCAGGAGGCGTACGAACTGGAAGTCGCCCGCGCAGGCCGCGTCGAGCGCACCGGCCGCGTCGCGAGCCGCGACCAGGTGCTCGTGGCCTGGCCCGGACCGCCGCTGTCCTCGCGCGAACGCGCCACGGTACGGGTCCGCGTCTGGACACCGGCCGCCGGTGATCCGACGGCGTGGAGCGAGCCGCGCGCCGTCGAGGCCGCACTCCTGGAACCCGGCGACTGGCGGGCGGTACCGGTGGGCGCCGCCTGGGACGAGGACCCGTCGGCGGACCGCCGACCGGCCCGCGTCCGCAAGGACTTCCGCCTCGACCGGCCCGTCGAACGCGCCCGCCTCTATGTCACGGCGCACGGCCTGTACGAGGTGGAGATCAACGGTCGCCGCGTCGGCGACGAGACCCTCGCACCCGGCTGGACGGTCTACCCGCACCGCCTGCGCTACCGCACCCACGACGTCACCGCCCACCTCGGCCGCGGCGCCAACACCCTCGGCGCCTGGCTCGGCGACGGCTGGTACCGGGGCAAGTACGGCTTCGACGGCGGCACCCGCAACATCTACGGCACCGACCAGTCCCTCATCGCCCAGCTGGAAGTGACCCACGACGACGGCACGACCACGGTGGTCGCCACGGACGGGACCTGGAGCGCCGCCCCCGGACCGATCCTCACCAGCGGCCTGTACGAGGGGGAGACCTTCGACGCCCGCCTCGACGACCCGAACTGGGCCACTCCACAGGCTGGTTGGTCCGGTACCCCGGTCGCCGTGCGAAGCCGCGACCCCCGCACCCTCGTCGCCCCCCTCGGACCACCGGTGCGCCGCACCCAGGAGATCGCGCCGGTCTCCGTCACCCGCACCGACGACGCCGCCACCTGCTCGACTTCGGCCAGAACCTGGTCGCCGCCTCCACCTCACCGTCGACGGCCCGGCCGGCACCACCCTCACCCTCCGGCACGCCGAGGTCCTCCAGGACGGCGAACTGGCCACCGCACCACTGCGCGAGGCCTACGCCACCGACACCCTGATCCTCGCCGGCCGCGGCCCCCTCACCTGGGAACCGCGCTTCACCCTGCACGGCTTCCGCTACGCCGAAGTCACGGGCTGGCCGGGAGAGTTGACGGCCGATGCGGTGACCGCCCGGGTGTACCACACGGACATGCGCCGCACCGGCTGGTTCACGTGCAGCGACTCGCTGGTCGACCGCCTCCACGAGAACGTCGTATGGAGCATGCGCGGCAACTTCGTCGACCTCCCCACCGACTGTCCCCAGCGCGACGAACGCCTCGGCTGGACCGGTGACATCCAGGTCTTCGCCCCCACCGCCAGCTACCTCTACGACTGCGCCGGCCTGCTCGACTCCTGGCTCACCGACGTCGGCCTGGAGCAGCTGCCCGACGGCACCGTCCCCTGGTACGTCCCCGTCATCCCGGGCGAGCCGATGTGGACGCCGATCCACCCGGGAGCCGGGTGGGGAGACGTCGCCACCCTCACCCCGTGGACGCTGTTCCAGCGCTTCGGCGACCTGGGACTGCTCCGCCGCCACTACCCCATGGCGAAGGCATGGGTCGACCTCGTGGAGCGCCTCGCCGGCCCGACCCGGCTGTGGGACACCGGAGTCCAACTGGGGGACTGGCTCGACCCGGCCGCCCCGCCCGACGACCCCGCGGCCGGACGCACCGACCGCCATCTCGTCGCCACCGCCTACTTCGCCCACTCCGCCCGCCATCTCGCCCTGGCAGCAGCGGAGTTGGCGAACGGTGCGGATGCCGCTCGGTACACGGCGCTCGCCGACGAGGTGGCCGACGCCTTCCGGCGCCGCTACGTCCTGACCACCGGCCGGATGACCAGTGACAGTGCCACCGCCTACGCGCTCGCCCTCGCCTTCGGCCTGCTCACTCCGCGCCAGCGGCAGCCCGCCGGCGATCGACTGGCCCAACTCGTCGCCGAGGACGACGCCCGCATCGCGACCGGCTTCGTGGGAACGCCGCTGATCTGCGACGCCCTCACCGACACCGGCCATCTCGACGTCGCCTACCGGCTGCTCACACAGACCGCATGCCCGTCGTGGCTCTACCCGGTCACCCAGGGAGCGACGACCATCTGGGAGCGCTGGGACAGCCTCCGCCCCGACGGCACCCTCAACCCCGGCGGCATGACGTCCTTCAACCACTACGCCCTGGGCGCCGTCGCCGACTGGCTGCACCGCGTCGTCGGCGGCATCACCGCCACCGCACCCGGCTACCGGACCATCGCCTTCCGGCCGCGCCCCGGCGGAGGCATCACCTGGGCCCGCACCCGCCACGAGTCGCCGTACGGAACGGTGTCCTTGTTCTGGGAACTGACCGCCACCGGACTGACGGCCCGCGTCACCGTCCCGGAAGGCTGCACCGCCACCGCCGAACTCCCCGGCTGCGCACCGATCGCCCTGGGACCGGGCGAACACGTCCTGGACACGGCGGAACTCGCCACAGAGGCCGCCTGACCTGATCTTTCCGACCCCACCAGCCGGGGCCGGCCGAGAACCTGACTCTCGGCGGCCCCTTCTCCCTTTCCGCCGACGACCGTCGAACAGCCGCCACCTGCCGTCGAACAGCCGCCACCTGCCGCCGGAGAGCCGCTGTGAACGGACGCATCCACCTCACTGCCGCCACCGTCACCGCCCTGGCCGTGACCATGGACCCCGCCATGAGCGATCGGCCGAGCACCGCGGCCCGCACACCGCCGCTCAGAGCCGGGCCGCCGCGCTGCTCGCCGTATGACGGCCGTGAACAGGAGGCCCTGGTGCGGTACGACCTCTGCTGTCGCCCACCGGGGCATCCCGGCGCTGTCCTTGGCCCACGCGTCGGCGGCTGCCGGGCTGAGCGGGGAGTGACCGCCTTCCCGGTGCCGGTGGATCCGGCGGCGACGTTCGACGATGAACTGGCGTACCGGATCGGCCGTGCGATCGACGCGGAGGGCACGCTCGGGGCATGCGTGGCCGCCCAACCGACGGGCGCCGTCGAGGGTGTACCGGCACTGGTGGAGACCGTCCGGGAGCATCGCGTCGACACGCTGCGCATCCGGCCCGACGGGGCGGACCCGGCCCGCGAGACACGGGTCGGAGCCGACCCGCTCAGGTGGCGGTGCGCCGCACAGAGGCGCGGACCCCGGGGGAGAACCAACCCATGTGAGTACGCGGCGCAGGAGGCCTGCGAGCCTGAGCCGCCGCGGACGACGACATCCGTGTGGCCCCGGGCCGACCGGTACCCCCGCCCGGCGAGGAACGTGAACGGGCCCGGGACGCAGACCCGGGCGAACACGCTGCGCGACGAACTCGACCGCCACCTGGGAACCGCCCGTATCCGGCCGACCGGACCACGGCGGCCGGTACGCCAACGGGACGGAGATCGTCGGCGCGCTCCGTCCCGGAACACCGGGAACGCCGGGAACACCGGCAACGCCGGGTGAGTTTCGCGGGCACCGGCCGCGGACGATCCTGTCGGCCGCCGGAGTGAAGGGGCGGAGCATCGTGAGGTAGTGGGAGCGGGCGGGGGAGGGATAGGTCCTGGGTGCCGAGCAGGCGGGGCGCTCGGGGAACAGCGGCCGTTCCCGCCTCCGCCGGAGGAGGACGGGGACGGCGCCTCCGCACGCGCGAGGGCGGCCGACCGGCACCCGGCTTCAGCACGACGAGGAGTGGAGAACTCATGGCACACGGCGGGAACGTCATCCAGGAACTGACCGCGGACCACCGCGAGGTGGACGCCCTCTTCGCGCAGATCGAGGCCCTGCCGGCGGCCGACCCGCAGCGACGCGAACTGGCGGACCGGCTCACCATGGAACTGGTCCGCCACTCGGTGGCCGAGGAGGAGTACCTGTACCCGACGGTGCGCCGGTACGTCGACGACGGGGACGACCTTGCCGACGAGGAGATCGCCGAGCATGCCGAGGTCGAACGCATGCTCAAGGAACTCGAAGGCTGCCGGCCCGGCGACGGGCGCTTCGACGCGCTGATCACCGAGCTGAAGAGTTCCGTCACCGCACACGTCAGCGGCGAGGAGAACCGGCTCTTCCCGATGCTGGCGGAGGTCTGCTCCGGCACCGCCCTGGCGGACCTCGGCGAAAAGGTCCGCGCGGCCAAGAAGAAGGCCCCCACCCGTCCGCACCCGTCCGCACCGGACACCCCGCCCGCCGACAAGCTCCTCGCCCCCGGCACCGGCATGGTCGACCGCCTGCGCGACATGCTCTCCGGGCGCGGAGGACAGGGATGACCGGGACCGCCCCCTCCGCCGCGGACAGCGGCCACGACGAAGTGGACGTGCTGCCCCCATTCATGGGCGGTCCTCACCTCTGAGCGGCCCGCTCGCCGCGGACTGGTCCTCGGCGTGAACCACGGCGCGCGACCCGACAGGGAGTCGGGTGGCGCGCCGTCCGCGTACGCGGAGTCAGCTCGTACGGGACGCGCGGGTGCGGGACCGGTTGGCCTTGCGGATCGCGTCGAGCAGCTCGGACTTCGACATCCGCGAGCGCCCGTCGATGTCCAGTCGCCGCGCGAGATCGTAGAGGTGCTCCTTCGTGGCCTGCTCGTCTACGCCCTCTCCGCTGCGTCCGCCCTGCTGGCGGGGGCGGGCCGACCGCGGGTCCGAGGGCCCCTTGCTGCCGCCCTCCTTGCGCTCCCAGTGGTCGCCGACCTTCTCGTGCGTGTGCTTGAGCGCGCCGTAGGCGACCCGGTGCGCCCGCTCGCCCTCCCCGTACTGGTCGACGGCCGAGTCATGGGCCTTGATCCAGGTGCGCTGGGCCTCCTGCGAGGAGCGTTCTAGGGTCGACGGCAGTTCTTGTCGTCCGGGCACGTGACTCACCTCCTCGGGTACGGCGGCCCTGCCGGCCGGGTTCCCTTGACTCAGGCGCGGTAACGACGGCGCACGGCCGCGGGGCCGAGCGCGCCCGGCCGCCCCCCTGCGGGCGAGGAAGTCTCCCTGCCACTGGTTGTCCCGTTCCTGCGGCGACGACGATCCCGCATCCTGCCGTGCCCGCACCCGCGCCGGCGCCCGTGGCCGTGGCCGGCCGATCCGTTTGGGCGGGCGGGCCGGCACTCCGATTCGGCAGGCATGTCAAGAATCCTTTACTCGATGTCTGATCTGCTTTACATTCCTCGTGTGACACACGAAGAGAAACGTGCGTGGATCATCGGGATCCTCGCTGTCGGTACCTATGCGGCCTACCTCGCCGTCGTGCTGGGACGGGCCGCCGGCACGCCCGTGGCCGACGTGGCGTACGCGTCGCCGTTGCTGTGGGCGGTCGGCGTCTCGATCGGGGCGTCGATCGTGCTCAGCATCGTCGTCTCGATCGGCGCGCCCAAGGGGGCGAGGACGAGGGACCAACGAGACCGGGAGATTCACCGGTTCGGCGAGTACATCGGCCAGTCGTTCGTCGTCATCGGTGGGGTGGCGGCCCTGGTCCTGGCACTCGCCGAGGCGCACCCCTTCTGGATCGCCAACGTGATCTACGCGGGGTTCACTCTCTCGGCGATCCTCGGATGCGCGGCGAAGATCGCCGCCTACCGCTGGGGATTCCAGCCTTGGTGAGGGAGCCGACCAGGGTCACCAACTCGATCCGGGCCCTGCGGTTCGCGCAGGGGGAGATGACACAGGCGGAACTGGCCGACCGGATCGGCGTGACGCGGCAGACCGTCATCGCCATCGAGAAGGGCCGCTACTCGCCCTCCCTGGAGATGGCCTTCCAGATCGCCCGCGTGTTCGGCGTCTCGCTCGACAGGGTTTTCCAGTACGTGGACGAAGAAGAAGGAGACACCGCATGAAGGCGATCGTCCAGGACGTCTACGGCCCCGCCGAGGTGCTGGAGCTGAGGGACATCGACAAGCCGGTGGCCGGTGACGACGACGTGCTCGTCCGGGTGCGCGCGGCCGGGGTGGACCCGAGCGTCTGGCACCTCATGACGGGCCTGCCCTACCCGATACGCATCATGGGCTTCGGCCTGCGCAGGCCCAAACTCCGGGTGCGCGGCTGGGACGTGGCCGGCACGGTCGAGTCGGTCGGGCGGAACGTGACCCGGTTCCGGCCCGGCGACGAGGTCTTCGGCACCTGCGAGGGCTCCTTCGCGGAATACGCGTGCGCTCGGGAGGACAGACTGGCGGCGAAGCCGCCGAACGCCGGCTTCGAGCAGGTCGCGGCCGTGCCGATCTCCGCCTTCACCGCCCTGTACTCGCTGCGGGAGCAGGGCCGTGTCCAGCCGGGGCAGAAGGTCCTGGTCATCGGGGCCGGCGGAGGCGTGGGGACGTACGCCGTCCAGCTGGCCAAGGTGTTCGAGGCACAGGTCACCGGCGTCTGCGGCACCGACAAGGTCGAACTGGTCCGCTCGCTCGGGGCGGACCACGTCATCGACTACACCCGCGACGACTTCACCGCCGACGGCCGCCGCTACGACCTCGTCCTCGACACCGCCGGGAACCGGCCGCTGTCCCACCTCCGACGCGCCCTCACCCCGCGGGGAACCCTCGTCATCGTCGGCGGCGAAGGAGGAGGACGCTGGCTCGGCGGTCTGCACCGCGCCCTCGGAGCAATGGCCCTGTCCCCGTTCGTACGCCAGAACCTGCGGGCGCCCTTCGTGAAGGAGCCCACGCGGGACGTCCTCGAACCGTTGGCCCACTACATCGCGGCCGGCCAGGTCACTCCGGTGGTCGACCGGACGTACCCCCTCGCCGAGGCGGCCGACGCCATCCGGCACTGGGGGAAGGGCCACACGCGCGGCAAGCTCGTGCTCACCGTCTGAGCCCCGCTGGGGGACCACGCCGACGGGGCGGTGGACGCGAGCGGGAATGATTCCGGCGGTAGCCTGGTTGTAGAAGCCGGTCGCAGTTTTACTTGTGTGTTTGTGCCAGTCGCATGCTCGCAGAGAACGATGTTGCGGGCGCGAAGCTTGTTCTCCAGGTTGTGCTGGAGCAGCCGCGTCGTTAACCGGCCGGGTACTCACGCGGTGTGAGCAACCCAACCCAGCCCCTGTAAGGAGCAGCAATGACTCAGGGAACCGTCAAGTGGTTCAACGCCGAGAAGGGCTTCGGCTTCATCGCCCAGGCCGACGGCGGGCCGGACGTCTTCGTGCACTACTCGGAGATCGACAGCTCGGGCTTCCGTAGCCTGGAGGAGAACCAGCAGGTGGAGTTCGACATCGTGCAGGGCCCGAAGGGTCCGCAGGCTTCGCGCGTCCGCCCCCTGTAAGCACACGAGCAAGCACACGCGCAGACCTGGCGGCCTGCCGTCGCTGACGTGACAGAAGAGGGCCGGTGCCTTTCGGGTGCCGGCCCTCTTCTGTGTCCTCGTCCCCGCCGGCGCCCAAAAGAAGCGGCCCGGTGGGACAGTGGACTGCATGTGCGGTCGTTACGCTTCCACCCGCGGTCCCGAGGACCTCGTCCAGCACTTCCGCGTCGACGACCTACGCGTCGAGGAGACGCTCGCGCCGAGCTGGAACGTCGCCCCGACCGACGACGTATGGGCCGTCCTCGAACGCACACCACGCGGCGAGGGCGACGCCGCGCCGGCGAGGCGGGAGCTGCGGCCGCTGCGCTGGGGCCTGGTGCCGTCCTGGGCCAAGGACGTGAAGACCGGCGCACGGATGATCAATGCGAGGGTGGAGACGCTGCACGACAAGCCCGCCTTCCGCCGTGCGTTCACCCGGCGCCGCTGCCTGCTGCCCGCGGACGGCTTCTACGAATGGCAGCAGGTCAAGGCCGAGGACACGGGCAGGACCCGCAAGCAGCCGTACTTCATCCACCCCGAGGACGGTCGGCTCATGGCTCTGGCGGGCCTGTACGAGTACTGGCGCGATCCGGCGGTGAAGCGGGACGACGATCCCGCCGCCTGGCTGATGACCTGCACCATCATCACCACCGACGCCACGGACGCGGCCGGCCGCGTGCACCCGCGCATGCCGCTCGCACTCACCGACGACCACTACGACGAGTGGCTCGACCCTGGCCACCAGGACCCCGACGCACTGCGCTCCCTGCTCGACCGGCCGGCGGACGGCCACCTCGACGTCCGGCCCGTCTCCCCGGCCGTCAACAACGTCCGCAACAACGGGCCGCACCTCCTCGAAGCCCTCACGCCGTAGCCACCGGCGCGCCTCCTGCCCCAGTCCGGAACGCATCGGCGCCGCGTCGCGCAGGAAACGCATCGGCGCCGTGTCGCGCCCGCCCCCAACCGTGGCGGCACTCCCGCCGCTCTGTGACGCACGCCACATGCCGTTCCTGTCAGTAATCGGGGCGCTGTTCCGCTCAAGTCACGGGAGCAAGCGAACCGACAGGAGCATCACATGAAGCACCGCATCGTCGTCCTCGGCGCCGGCTATGCCGGGGCCTACGTGGCAGGGTCCCTGGCCCGCCGACTGTCCCCGGCGGACACCGGGATCACCGTGGTCAACGCCGAGCCGGACTTCGTCCAGCGGCTGCGGCTGCACCAGCTCGCGGCCGGCCAGCAGATCGAGGCCCCACAGCTCGCCGACGTCTTCGCGGGCACGGGGATCGAGCTGCGGATGGCCCGTGTCACCGCCGTCGACCCCGAGCGCCGGGTCGTCGCCGTGGCCGACGCCGACGGCGGCGGCGAGCTGCGCTACGACACCCTGCTCTACGCGCTCGGCAGTCACGTCGCCGACCACGGCGTCCCCGGCGTCGCGGAGCACGCCTTCGACGTCACCGGCCGGCCCTCGGCGCTGCGGCTGCGCGAGCGCCTGGACAGCCTGGGCAGGCGGGACGGGGGCGGGCGGGTGCTGGTCGTCGGCGACGGGTTGACCGGCATCGAGACCGCCACCGAGATCGCCGAGTCCCGGCCCGGCCTGTCGGTGACGCTGGTCGCCCGCGCAGAGCTGGGCGCCCAGCTCTCCGCCGGAGCCCGCGGCCACCTGCGCCAGGCCTGTGACCGGCTGGGCATCACCGTCCTGGAGCACACCAGCGTCGAAGCCGTCGAAGCGGCCCGGGTACTGTGCGCCGACGGCACCGCCGTGGCGTCCGAGGCAACCGTGTGGACGGCCGGGTTCACGGTCGACCCCATCGCCGCCACCGGCGGGCTGAAGGTCACCGAGAGCGGTCGGATCGTCGTCGATCGCACCATGCGGTCGGTCTCGCACCCGAACGTCTATGCCGTCGGCGACAGTGCCTACGCCATCGGCGACAACGGCCGGCCGCTGCCGATGTCCTGCGCTTCGGCCGGCTACACGGGCCGGCAGGCCACGGCCGCGATCGTGGGAAGCCTGACCGGCCGCGCGATCCCGCACACCAAGCTGGAGTACCTCGCCAACCACATCAGCCTCGGGCGGCGGGACGGGATCCTGCAGCTGGTCGACGACGAAGCGCGGGCCAAGCCGAAGTACGTGGGCGGCCGAAAGGCCGCGCGGATCAAGGCGGGCATCCTCAGGATGTCGCTGTGGGCCACCTCGCACCCGACCTTCGGCCTGCCCAAGCGCAGGCGCAGCCTGGCCGCCGCGCCGGATGCGTCCGCCCAGCTCCGCGTCGCCGCCTAGCGTGGTCCGCGTGGACAGCACCGCCACCGATCGCTTCGACACCAGTCGGTTCGAGGCCAGCCGGAACCGACTGGCCTCGCTGGCCTACCGGCTGCTGGGTTCCGCCGCCGACGCCGAAGACGCCGTACAGGACGCGTTCCTGCACTGGCAGGCCGCCGACCGGGAACGGATCAAGGTGCCGGAAGCATGGCTGACCAAGGTCGTCACCAACCTGTGCCTCGACCGGCTCCGCTCGGCGCGGGCCCGCCGCGAACGCACCGTCGGCGCCTGGCTGCCCGAACCCCTCCTCGACGGTGACCCGATGCTCGGCCCGGCCGACGATTTCGAGCAGCGCGAATCGGTCTCCCTGGCCGTGCTGACACTCATGGAGCGCCTCTCACCCCTCGAACGGGCCGTCTACCTCCTGCGCGAAGCGTTCTCCTACAGCCACGCCGAGATCGCCGAGATCCTCGACATCACCGAGGCCGCGAGCCAGCAGCACTTCCACCGGGCCCGCCGCCGCATCACCGCCGCGCGCCGCGGCGGCGGGGAGGCCGACCCGGCGTCCGCCCGCAGGATCGTCGAGGAATTCCTGGCCGCCGCCTCCTCGGGCCGCACCGAACGGCTGGTGGCGCTGCTCACCGACGACGCCACCGCGATCTCCGACGGCGCCGGCCTTACCGCGAGGCTGCTGCGGTACGACACTCCGCAGCGCGTCGCCGCCGTAGCACGGGCCGGCTTCAGACCCACACCCGCGAAACGGAGGCTTGCCGGTGGCACACCGGCCGTCCACTACGCGCTCGTCAACGGCGCCCCCGCCATCCTCTTCGTGCTCGGCGACCGGGTCGTCGGCGCGGTGACGTTCGACATCGCCCACGGCCGGATCGCCACCGTACGCGGCATCGCCGCCCCCACCCGCCTCGCCCGCATCACCGAATACTGGCGGCAACACGAACCGGACGCGCCCCTCGTCGCCCAGTGGTGAGGCGGCGTCACGCGGTGCGCGCGGCGCCAGCCATCGGGGGGTGAGCCGGCTCGTGAGCCGGCGCACCTCGGTGGGTGCGTCAAAAGAAGGGGCGGCCCCAGCATGATGCTGGGGCCGCCCTGGCGGTTGCGTAAGGGATCGACGTCGTGAGTGATCAGGTCTGCCCCGCCCGGCGGACCGTCAGAAGGCTCCGACCACCTTGCGCGCCTTGATCCTCACGGTGACGCGGTCGGCGTCGTTGACCGAGGCCGGGTTGAAGTCCGCGTACCGCTTGCCGGTGTACTTGACCGACAGCTCGTCGATCAGTTCACGGGCGCCCTCGGTGCTCATCTCCGCGGTGCCGCGGACCTCAGCGTACGTGTACGGCGAGTCGGCCGGCTGCACGACGAAGGTGACCCGGGGGTCGCGCACCAGGTTCTTGTACTTCTGGCGGTCCACGGTCGTGGAGAACAGCACGTCGTCGCCGTCCCGCTTCACCCACACCGGGGACACCTGAGGGCTCCCGTCGGGCTGGAGGGTCGCAACGGTGATGAAGACGGGGGAGTCGAGCAGCGCCTTGAGGCTGTCGGACAGTTCGGCGGGCATGGTGGCCTCTCTGCTGATGTCGAGTTGGCTCCTGCACGGCAGGGGCCGTACGCGTACCCGATAGATACTGCGCCAACGCATTCTTCTGCAGGGGGATTTGCCCACCACGCGTCGCTTCGGGCCGCTGTCTCAGCGGGTCGGCGCGGGGCCTGCAGCAGCGTTCGGCGGGGCCCGGCCGCGGCCGGCACGCAGGGCGACGACCATGCGAGTCGCCGGGGATTGCGCAGGGAACCTACAACTGCTCGCTCGGAGTTCCGGTCGGCTTGCGGCTTGCGGCTTGCGGCTTGCGGCGTTCGGCTTGCGGCGTTCGGCCGTCGGCGCGGCGCGCCGGGACAGGACGATGACATGTCAACTACGTCTACACTTTCGTCATGGACGAGACGGTGCGGTGGCTGACGCCGGAGGAGCAGCGTGCGTGGCGCGCCTTCGTGCGGTTGCAGGAGAGACTCGGGGGCCGGCTCGCTCGCATGTTGCAGACCGAGTCCGGTCTGTCGGTCGCCGATTTCGCGGTCCTGGTCCAGCTGACGGATGTGCCCGAGGGGCGGCAGCGGTTCCTCGATCTCGCCCGTGCGTTGGAGTGGGAGAAGAGCCGGATGTCCCACCACATCGCCCGGATGGTGAAGCGCGGGCTGGTGGTGCGGGACGAGTGCGTGGAGGACGGGCGCGGCGCGTTCGTGGTGATCACGGACGCGGGGCGCGAGGCGATCGAGGGGGCCGCGCCGCTGCATGTGGAGGCGGTCCGGGATTTGTTCCTCGACCACGTCACGCCGGCGGAGCTGCGCACACTCGCCCAGGTCTCCGAACGAGTGGTCGCCAAGCTGGACGAGGACGCCTCCTGATCCGGGTGCCGGGTGCCGGGTGCCGGGTGCCGGGTGCCGGGTGCCGGGCTGCCGGGCTGCCGGGCTGCCGGGGTGCCCGGGTGCCCGGGTGCCGGGTTGCGGTGGTGCGAGAGGCCGGCGCCCGACACTCGTGACATGATTGTTGATGTAACAACTAGAAGGCGTAGGAGGTGGTCCCGGTGAGCAATGTGGAAACCGAACCCGCGGAGCTGAGGTGCGGAGCACAGGTCGATGGCGGGCAGTCCGGCGAGGCGGCGTCCGGGGTCGATGTGCTGGCCGCGCGGGACGTGCCACTCGGCGGGCCGAGGGCGATGCACGTGCGACGGACGCTGCCCCAGCGGGCCCGGACCCTGATCGGAGCGTGGTGCTTCGCCGATCACTACGGCCCCGTCGAGGTGACCGCGGGGCACGGCATGGATGTCCCACCGCATCCGCACACGGGCCTCCAGACCGTGAGTTGGCTGTTCGGCGGGGAGATCGAGCACCGCGACAGCCTGGGTACCCATGCGTTCATCCGGCCCGGCGAGATGAACCTCATGACCGGCGGACACGGCATCGCCCACTCGGAGGTCTCCACCCCGGCCACCACCGTTCTCCACGGCGTCCAACTGTGGGTGGCGCTGCCCGACGAACACCGGAGCGCCGAGCGCGACTTCCAGCACCACGTCCCCGAGCCCGTACGGGTCGACGGGGCCGAGATCAGGGTCTTTCTGGGCGCGCTCGCCGGAACCGTCTCACCGGTGCGGACCTTCACGCCCCTCCTCGGCGCCGAGATCGTCCTCGAACCGGGTGCGTCGGTCGATCTCACCGTGGACACCGCCTTCGAGCACGGCCTCCTCGTCGACAGCGGTGACGTCCGTCTGGCCGGCACCGTGCTGCGCCCGACCGAGCTGGGCTACGTGGCGCCCGGCACCGGTGCCCTGACGCTGGTGAACGAGTCGGAAGGCCCGGCGCGGACCGTTCTGCTGGGCGGCCCTCCGTTCGAGGAGGAGATCATCATGTGGTGGAACTTCATCGGCCGCAGCCACGAGGACATCGTCCGCGCCCGAGCGGACTGGGAATCCTCCTCCGACCGCTTCGGACACGTCGAGGCGTATCCGGGCAACCGCCTTCCCGCACCGGCCCTGCCGAACGCCGTCCTCACGCCGCGCCGGAACCCTCCGCGCGCCTGACCCTCCGCGAGAGGCGGGCGTTGATTCGCGGCGCGGCCCGGTCGGTGGCTACAGTCGGATGGATCATGGACTCCGTGCCGCGGAACGCGCCGCGCGGAGCGTCGGGGGACGGGGGACGCATGGCGTGGGACGAGTGGGAGCAACTGAAGGCCGAGGCGGTGGAGAGGCATCCGACGCGGATGCGGCTCAACCAGTATCCCGCCGATGCCGGCGGAGGCGGAGGCCAAGGGGGTGAGGGCGACGCGCTCCACGTCAACCACTCCTCGCTGAACGGGAATGCGAACGACCTGATCGAGCTGGCAGGGCTGCTGCACGAGGGCCGGCCCGACGGCGATCTGTGCACGATGGCGCGCGCCCCGCGCTCACACCCGGACGTCGCGGCGAAGGCCGACCGGTTCGCCGCTTCGCGGACGACCAGTACCAGGACGTGACGTCGCTGCTCGCCGCACTGTCCACGCGACTGCGAGCGGCCAACGGCACGTTCGTCGACTACGACGGTGAAGTGGCCGGCGGGATGATGAACGCCATCCTCGAACTGGGGCAGTACATAGCCCCGGAAGACAGGTGAGCCCTCATGGCCCACACCTACCGACAGGACGTCAGGTTCCTCGAGGACTGCAACCCCGCTCTCGTGGAGCGCAACGCCCTGGAGTTCAAGAGGCTGCGTGACCTTCTGATCGATGTCGAGCCCGGCGCGCAGCGGGCCGCCACCCACACGCGGTGGGTGAGCCAGAACCGCAAGCCGTACGACAACCGCCTCCGAGAGGCACGTGACCTGATCACGCACCTGGCCGACGGCTACGACAAGGCGCAGAGCGCGCTCCTGCACTACGCGTCGGCGCTCGGGACCGCCAAGTCCCACTACTCGGACGGCAAGGCGGCGGAGCAGACGTTGGCCGGCCTCGTCTCCCGGGTCGCGGACGCCGTGACGCGAGAGGCACAGGAAGCCGGGCCGATGCGTCAGTGGGAGGACCTGCGCGGCACGACCGGGTTCCTGGACTGGGCCGCCGAGCTGACGGTGGACATCGACGACATCAAGGACGAGGCGAACCGCGCCCACGGCCAGGCCAGTGCGGCGTACCAGCGCGCCAAGACGGTGGAATCCGAGGCCCGGGACACCTGCACGGCGGCGCTGGACAAGGCGTACGAGGCCCTGCCCGACTTCCGCGGCGGCGACTTCGTCGACGCTGCGGGTCTGATCGACGCGATTCCCGCGCTCCGGGCCGAAGCCGCCGAGGCCGGCGGGGACTCGCTCACCCACCTCCCCGGCAGCGGGGCCAAGGCGGAGTTCACCAGACCGGTGGGGAAGGACGACGTGTCGCCGTCCCTCCTGGACATCAGGATGCGCCTCACCGGGCTGCCCGAGGCCACCGATGCCTACTGGGCCGTGCCGAGGGACGCAGAGGAACGCCGCGAGTGGATCGCCGCGAACAAGGACATCGTCACCGCCGCCGCCCGACGATCCGGCCTGCCGCCCGACATGGTCGCCGGCATCGCCTGGCAGGAGGTGGGCGGACAGTGGGGCTGGATGGACGACGGTGTCGACACCGTCCGCGGACTCGCCAGGGACGGCTGGCTGTCCGACACCCCGGAGAACCTGCCCTCGCGGCTCGGCGGCACCCCGGACGAGACGTCCTTCGGGCCCATCGCCATCCAGGTGAGGAGGGCGGCGGAGGTCCTCGGATACGATCCGGCGAACCTCACCGAGGGGCAACGGGACACCATCGAGGCATCCCTCCAGGACCCCGGACAGAACATCTTCATCGCCTCCGAGTACCTGGCCATGCTCAAGGAGGAGAGCAGCTTCGCCGACGTACCCGCGGACGAGATGACGCGCGAGCAGCGCCAGGAACTGGCCGCCCGCTACAACGGCGGACCCTATTGGCAGGATGACAAGGCCCAGGCCTACGGCCGCGGCTTCGACCGGAATCTGGACGACGCGAGGAGTGCCCTGAAGTGACCGGTCTGCTGCGAGGGCCATGGGGCGTGACCCTCATCCTCGCGAACCTGCTCAACGCCTACGTCGCTTACGGCGCACTGGTGACCCAGCCGCTGGGGGACTGGGACGAACAGACGCTGACAGCCATCGAGTTCGCGTCGGCCCTGCTGATCGTGCTCGGCGTCGTCACCTCCCTGCTCGCCCTGCTCCCCGTGCGGCGCGGCACCCTCAGCCGCTGGTGGCTGGCCCCGTCACTGATCCTCCTGACGGTGGGCGCGGCACGCTGGACGTACATCGTCCAGACCTACCCACAGGGGCCCGGCGGATGAGCGGCACGCCTCGACCGGCGCGCGACCGCTGAGTGAACCGGCGCTTCCCGGACCGCTACGGATACTCGGCGGCAGCCGGGCTTCTGCCCCGGTAAGTTGGTGAACTTCGGCTGCGCAAGCTGCCGGAGTCCCAAAGGCGAACGCCCGTGACGAACCTCGCGCCAGCCGTGTCGGCGCAGTCGGCGGATTCGCTGTCGGAAACGGATACGATAAGGCCGAAACTCCTGTTCTCTGGAGACGTGTCCGCCGCAGATCTGGCCGAGAGGGTGACCGCTTCGTGGCTTCGGGGGCGCAGCCTGTTCCGGGAAGCCCCGCCTGGTGGGCGAGCCGCACGCCCGCCCCCGCGTACCGGCGCGGACGGCCCCCGATGGACGTCGGACGGATCGTCGACACGGCTCTGAAACTCATCGACGAGGTCGGCATCCAAGCACTGACGCTGCGGATGCTCGCCGAGGCCCTGGACTCGGGCACGGCCACGCTCTACCGGCACTTCGACGGCAAGGACGAACTCCTCGCACTCGTCGCCGACCGCGTCCTGGGCGAAGTCCGCGTACCGGCCGAGGAACTGGACGGCCTGTCCTGGCGAGAGGCCGTGACCGTGTCGGCGAAGGCCTTCTACGGCACCCTGTGCCGGCACCCCGACGTCCTGCCGCTGCTGGCCGCCCAGGTCCCCGTCGGCCCCAACGGGCTCCGCGCCAGGGAACGGCTCATCACCCTGTTCGTCAGCCACGGGTTCCCGCTCGGCCTGGCCGCCCGTGCCTTCACGGCCATCGGCCACTACGTGATCGGCTTCGCCGTCCAGCAGCACGGCCCGGGGACACCGCCCCCCGAGGAGCAGTCGCAGCTGCGGGACTACTACAGCGCGCTCGACCCCGCCTCGTATCCGGCCACCACGGCCGCGGCCGAGGAGCTGACCTCCGTACCGCTCGACGAGGAGTTCCGGTTCGGTCTCGACCTGCTCCTCGACGGGCTGGAGAAGGCCGTGCTCGACGCGGCGTAGGAGTGTGAGGACGTCACGGGCCCTAAGCCCGGCCGTACGCGTGGTGGCCGGGCGGTCCGGCCGCATGTCTGGTGGCCGGGCGTCGCCGACCGCGCCGCCTCAGCGCCAGCCGATCCACTCGGCCACGGCGCGGCCCATGACGAGCTCCAGGTCGCGGCCCCGCAGCCAGGGCAGTTCCTCCGTGAACATCGTCACCGCCTCCCGCCACGAGCAGTGCAGCCGCGTGATGTCGGTGCCCCAGAACATCCGCTCGGCACCGAACGCGTCGAACACCTGCCGCAGTACGTCGTGGGTGTCGGCGAACGGGTACGGCTCCCTCGCCATGCTCGGTACGCCCGTGGCCTTGACCCGGCGGTGCCCTCGACCCGTCGCAGGCACACATCCGCCACTTCGGTCGCGGCCGAGCGCCAGTCCTCTCCCTCGATCACACGGGCGCGCAGTTCGACGGCGTCCGCGTAGTCGACGCCGTAGCCGGTCATGCGTTCCAGGGAGAACTGGCGCAGTGCGGCCTGCGAGGCGACCGGGAGCCTCGACGTGGCCTCCTCCGTCTCCGCACGGCTGCCCACGAACGTCAAGGTCACGACCTGCGCCGGGCTGCCCCCGGCGGCCTCCTGCCGTGCTGACATCCCTGTAGCTCCTCCTGTTCGGTGTGGCGTTCGGTGTGGCGCGAGTGGTCGGTCCGTGGCGGGTCAGCGCGGGGTGAAGGCCCTGGTCGCGGCGGCGAAGGAGGCCGTCCAGTCCGCCGTGAGGATGCCGCCGACGTACCCGTCGGGCCGGATGAGGATCAGCGCGTCGCCTTCGGTGCCGTTGATGCCGTAGATGTCGGCCAGTCGACCGGTGTGGTCGGTGAGGTGCGCCATGTCGATTCCGCGCCCGCCGCGGACGGCGTAGCGGCGCAGTTCGGCACCTCCGGTGGGCCACGGCAGGTCGGGCAGGGCCGCGGTGGCGTCGGGTCCGAAGGCCAGCACGGTGAAGTGCGGTCCCTGGAGGACGTCGAACAGGCGGCCGGTGCCGGGGGCGGCGCACGGTGCGTCCGGTGCCCGGTCGCCCACGTGGAGGGTCCTGGTGGCCGGGGCGTCGGTGGGGGCGAGCGGACCACCGCGGTAGGTGAGCGAGAGCTGCCGCTCGTCGTCGCCGCGCTTGAGGCCGGCGACACGGTGGTTGCTGAGGTTCCGGTACAGCTCGCTGGACTTGCCGAGGACGCCGGCGGCGATCGGGAGCCGCTCGGCCTCGTAGCTGTCGAGCAGGCTGTCCGGCGCGCCGGCGATCGCCTGGCCGAGCTTCCAGCCCAGGTTGTAGGCGTCCTGCACACCGGTGTTGAGGCCCTGCGCGCCGGCCGGTGTGTGCACGTGTGCGGCATCGCCCGCCAGGAGGACGCGGCCCTTGCGGTAGTGCTCGACGAGCCGGACGTTGGGCCGGAACGCCGAAACCCAGGTGATGTCACGGAGCTTGAGGCCGGTGAGCGAATGGAACCGGTCGGCCAGAGCGGCATGATCGAGGTCCGGCGTGTCACCCGGCTTCAGCCGGATCATCACCTGGAACTGGTCGGAGTGCGGCAGCGGGCACGCTCCCGCGGACGCCCGGGGCCACATGTGCCACCGGCCGCGGGACAGTTGGTCGATCCTGCAGTCGATGATGAGCGTCTTGTCGGAGTCGTCGGTCTCCCCGACGAAGCCGAGACCGGCGGCGGTCCGGACGGCGCTCGCGCCGCCGTCGGCGCCGACCAGGTACTTGCCGCGCACCCGCTCGCCGGTGGAGAGCGTCGCCGTGACGCCGTCGGCGTCCTGCTCGAAGCCCTCCAGAGCGACCCCGTACTCGATGCGCAGCCCGAGGCGCTCGAGCAGGCGGTGCAGGATGGCGTCGGTGCGGTGCTGGGGGAGCAGCAGGATGTTCGGGTAGGGGACGTCGGGGGTCGGCCTGCTGCGCTGCTGCATCTTCCAGGGCGCGGTGACGGGTCCGAGATGGATGCCCGCGAGCGGGTAGGGCCCGCCCTCCGCGTGCGCCTCACGCAGTACGCCGAGGTCCTCGAGGACTTCCTGGGTGCGCGGCTGGATCCCTTTGGCGCGCGAGCCCTCGAAGGCGTGGGGTGCCTTGTCGACGACCCGGACGCGAAGCCCGCGCCGCAGCAGGTCGGCCGCCAGGGTCGAGCCGGTCGGACCGGCTCCGGCGATGAGGACGTCCGTGTCGTGGGTTGGTGTCATGGCGGGGGACCTCGATCGGTTCTTCGGGCGATTGGCTCTGTGGAGAGCGGCGGCGAGCGGCCTGAGCATCTCGCCGCCACGCTTATGGCTACGGCGTAGCCACTTAATTTCGGTTACACCGTATCCGTTTAAAGAGGAGGGGGCAAGCCGCCCACCTCGTCGTGGCTGGGTCAGTGCCGGGTTTCGGCCCCTGTGACACCAGGGGCGCCCCGCGTCCTCAGAAGCCGCTCGCCGGATTCCGGCAGCCGGCCCCGCACGCCTTCGAGATCCGCGCCGAGTATGCGAAAGGCGTGCATACGCCACCGGCCGGCTACCGTCACCGCTTCGATGTTCGCGACGTCGGCGTGCAGCGCCGCGGCGATCGGATCATGAGCGATCGGCCGCCGCCGACGCTCCTCATGGCCGAGGGCGCGCTGGTGGGCCGGCGGGCCGATACGCCCCGGCGAGCCCGCCGTGCGGGTGGGTGAGGTATTGGAGCAGGGTCAACTCGACGCCCACGCATCGCGGCGCGGACTGCCAGATGTGCAGGTGTGCGCAGGTGCGCGTCGACCAGCCCCGGGATGACGATGCGCCCGCAAGGCATCGACGACCTCGGTGTCGTCGGCGCGGGCGTCGGAATCGACGATGTCGCGGTGAGGCCCCACGGCGCAGATGCGGTCGTCGTCGACGAGTGCGTCGATCTGCTCGGCATCGGGTCGACCGGGTGCCAAGGTGGTCATGGGAGACGTGTTGGGAGACGTGTCGGCGCGACGACTGGGCACCGGGGCACTGACGGGAGGAGGACCGGGGGAGAGCGCAAGCCCGCGACGGCCGACCGTCACGCTCACCCGTAGACGGTCAGGGCTGGTCGTACCAGGCGAACGCCGCGATCCGCCAGCCCGCCGAAGTGCGGACGAACTGGATCGTCTTGGTCCCACGTCCCTCGAACGGTTCGCCGTCCAGGATCCCGGACTTGCGGTACTCGCCGAACCGCGACGCGATGTCACCGGCGATGTCGGTCCGTTCGGAGGTCTCCCACTCGGAGAACTCGACCAGCCGACCGTCGGAGAGCAGCCGCTCACGGGGCTCGATGAACTCGTCCACGGTGTACGCCGCGAACTCCGGACCGGTCTTGACGATCACGCCGCCCGGAAGGACGAGCCGACGGATCCGGGCCACGTCGGCAGCCCTGCCGCCCCGGTTGTCGAAGGCTGCGAAGAACTCGGCGGTCACCGCGTCTATCTCGCTCTTGGCCATGGCGCGACAGTAACAGCGAAGAGTGGTCCGACGAGCCCTGGCGAACGGGTGAGTGCCGTCGATGCCACGGGTGTTGGCGGGCCGCCGGAGGGGCGGACCCGAGTGTCGGTGGCGGTTGCCATGATGGGCCCATGAGCAAAGTGATCTCGTACAGCGTCGCTGACGCCCGCCGCGTCGTCGACTTCCTGAGCGCCGGCCAACCGACCGCCGATCAGCAGCGTCTCCTCGGCCACATCCGCAAGTCCTGCGAGCAGCACCAACTCGACCTGGACCGTCAGGACATCGACTACGGACTGACGATCCCCGAGGCCCTGGACCATCTCCTCGCGGGCCGGGCCGACTCGGACGCCTCCTACGCGGGCAACGCCTACTACAGCGCCCTGCAACACATCATCGACAACCACGCCTCCGACCCGTACGACCTGGGCGTCTTCTCCAGGCCGGGCACCTTCTTCGGCCTCCTCGACGACGAACTGCGCCGCCTCGGCGTCCCCACGGAACTGCTCCCGGGCACCTTCCTGTACGCCGGTCCGCCCGACGAGATCCCGTTCCCCATCCCGCACCCGGTCGACGGCTCCCCGGAGATAGGCCGCCTGCCCCTGGACCGCGCCGAGCCGGCGGCGGACGCCTACCGCGCGGTCATGGACCGGGTGGAGGCCGACTTCCGGTTCGAGCTGCAGCAACTCGCCGGAAGCCTCCAGACGGAGCACGACGAGTGGCAGAACGCCCTGCGGCACGGCTGGACGATGGACACGGTGTTCTTCTCCATCAGGGGCTGAGGAGTTCGGCGGCCTTGGCAGTCCGGCAGGTCCGGGGCTTCCATCACGCCCGGCCAGGTCGCGACGGCCGCGTACAGCCGCCGTCGGGCGTGATGCTTCCACGGCGCGGCTCGACGCCGAGGTGCAGGAGGGGCGCGCCGGTGTGGGCGGCCGAGGCCGCGGGGTCCGCCCTCGGACGCGCGGACGACGGGCGATCGATGCCGTCCTCCGCGGCGGACGCTGGAGGGGCCTCACCACACCCGGGCGATAGCGTGGCGGCCATGATGGTGGGCACCGAGGAAACCCGGCTGGTGGTCCTCCGGGGCAACAGCGCGTCGGGGAAGTCGTCCGTCGCGGCCGGACTGCGTGACAGGTTCGGCCGAGGCCTGGCCCTGGTGGGCCAGGACAACCTCCGCCGTATCGTGCTCCGCGAGCGCGACCGGCCCGGGGCGGCGAACATCGGCCTGATCGACCTGACGGCCCGCTACGCCCTCGACGCCGGCTACCACGTCGTCGTCGAAGGCATCCTCCATGCCGACCACTACGGCGACATGCTCGCCCGCCTTCGCGCCGACCACCACGGGCCGACGCACGGCTACTACCTGGACGTGCCGTTCACCGAGACCCTCATCCGGCACGCCACCAAACCCGTCGCCGACGATGTCGACGAGGCCCGACTGCGCGACTGGTACCGGCCGAGCGACCTCCTTCCCGGCGGCACCGAGACCGTCATCGGCGCCGACAGCGCCCTGCCCGAGACGGTCGACCGCATCATGCGCGAAACCGGCCTCGCACAGCTGCCCGCGGTGGACCGGTGAGCGTGTTCAGACGTGGGATCGGTACCCGTGTTCTGGAACCGCCGCACGACCAGGCAGACTCTGCGTGTAGTAGCCCCTTCAACCAAGAGGATGATCCACGCATGTTGACGCTGACCAAAGAAGACGGCCCGGCAGATCTCGACGGAGTGACCCACCTGTCCATAGGAGTCTCCTGGGACCCCACCGCCGGGACCAGCGGCGGCGTCCTGGGCGTTCTCCGCCGGAAGGCGGGCACCGACCTCGACCTGATCGCGGTCGCGATGCAGGGCGCGGACCCGGTGCGCCTGGCGGGTCTCGACTCGCTGGATCCCCTGGGCAACCGTGCCCTGGTCCACAGCGGTGACAACCAGAGCGGGCGTGGAGACGGCGACGACGAGACGGTGACGGTCGAATTCGCGGGCGTCCCGCGCAACGTCACGTCGATCGTGTTCGTCGCTGCCGCCTTCAAGAAGGGCAGTTCCTTCCAGAAGGCCCGCAACATCAGCTTCAAGGTGTACGACGCATCCGGAGGCAGCTCGCAGCAGGTCGCCGACATCTGGCCCAGCCTCCTCACCCAGGACAACGGCTGCGCCGTGGCCAAGGCCGTTCGCGTGGGCGACAGCTGGAAGCTCGAAGTGATCAATGTGACGGGAAAGATCAAGCAGGGTGACGAACACGCCCTGATGCGCTTCGCCGTCAGCAAGTAGTGGTCGCGGCGGGAGGCGGCGCGGATCCGGCAGCAGGTCGCCGTACTGCTGCTGCCGTAGTACCGGCCCCCGGCTGCGGCTGCGGTTGCGCTGCCGTCGAGCCGGCGGGAGGGCGGACGCCGCCGGCCCTGCTGTGCGGACCATCCGCTCTCAGGCGGCGGCAGTCGCGTGTTTGAAGACCTGCCGGTGGTGCCAGCGGATGTGGTCAGGGCCGGGGGAGTGGTGGTGGGGCTGCGCGAGGGGCCGGCCCTGGAGGGTGTGCAAGTACCGTCCCGCCTGGCTGCGGGCCGCGTACAGGGGTGAGATCCGTATGCGGAGTTCGGTGGTGAGACCGAGGGCGCCCAGGTCGAAGAGGGTGTGGTGCAATGCGCACAGGGCGAGGCCGTTGGTGACGGTGTCGGGGCCGTGGTGGCTGTGCCAGCGTATGTGTGCCGCTTCCAGTCCGACGCTGCGGCCGGCCAGGCGGCCGTCGTAGCCGCAGACCGCACACGCATGGCGGTAGGCGTCGAGGACTTCCTCGGCGAAGCCCGCCCGCCGTGCCCGCCGCCGGACAAGGACTTCCCGCAGATCCCCACCCGCGAGGAGCGTCTCCGGCTCCAGACCCAGGGCGTCGCACAGCGGCTGCGTCAACGAAGGGGTGAAGTGCTCCTCCAACAGCAGCCGGACCGCCGATGCCAACGTCGCCGGGTCGGCACAGAGCATCTCCACGGCCGGATGCAGTCGGCCGTGGGCGCCTGCCTTCCTCAGTAGGCCGCCTCGCTCCGCCGTGGACGGCGGAAGTGGCGTGCCCTGCGCGTCGCGCAGGTCCCACAGGGTTCGCTCCAGGTGCACGAACGGCATCGCGGCTCGCTCCAGCGTCCGGGCGGGACTGGCGAGGGCGGGGCCGAAGTCGTTGATGAGCCGGCTGACCGGCCCCTCGGCCTCGGCGTAGGTGACCGCGCTGGAGCCCGACCGGTACAGGCGAGTCAACAGCCACAGCAGCAACAGCGGCTTGTGCGGGGCGCGTTGGCCACCCACCTGCGCGCGACGCAGCGCGGACAGCGCCTGGAGGAGTTCGTCCTGTCTCACGCCCCCACCCTGGCACAGGGGGCGTCTACGGCTGCCGTGCGGGTGCAGTGTCGATGACTCCCACCGAAGCGGAGACGCGCGGGCGCCCGGTCGGCGGCACGGAGGTGCGGCTGCGAACCGCCCACGCCGTCGACCGGAGGAGAGGCAGGTCGCTCTCGTCACCGTCCCGCGTCGAGGTCGAAGACGATGCGGGCCTTGACCTCGCCGCGCAGTACCTCGTCGATGGAGTCGTTGACGGAGGCGAGGGGACGGGTCTCGTAGATGACCTCGGTGCGGCCGGCCGCGTGCAGTTGGAAGACCTCGGCGAGATCCTGTCGGGTGCCGACGATGGAGCCGATGACGGAGGTGCCGTTGAGGACGGTGTCGAAGATCGGCACCTGGATGGTGCCGTGCGCGGGCAGGGCGACCATGACGAGCTTGCCACCGCGCCGCAGGCCGGCGTTGACGGCGGCGAACGCGGACTCGTTGACGGCGAGGGCGATCGCGGCGTGGGCGCCGCCGTGCCGCTTCAGCACCTCGGCCACGTCCTGCTTGCGGGCGTCGATGACAAGGTCCGCGCCCAGGTCGGCGGCCAGTCGGAGCTTGTCGTCGGTGACGTCGATCGCGGCGACAGTGGCGCCGGCGATCTTCGCGTACTGCACGGCCAGGTGGCCGAGTCCGCCGATGCCGGAGATCGCGAGGAGCTGGCCGGGCCGTACGTCGGCGACCTTGAGGGCCTTGTACGTGGTGACGCCGGCGCAGGTCAGAGGAGCGGCCTCCGCCGCGGAGATGCCGTCGGGCACCGGCTGGGCGAAGTCGGCCCAGGCGAGCATCTTCTCGGCGTATCCGCCGTCACAGCCGTAGCCGGTGTTGATCTGCTGCTCGCAGAGCGTCTCCCACCCGGACAGGCAGTGCTCGCACCGCCCGCACGCCCGGCCCAGCCAGGGCACGGCGACCCGCTGACCGACGGACAGGTGGGTGACGCCCTCTCCGAGCTTCTCGACCAGACCGACGCCCTCGTGACCGGGCACGAACGGCGGGCTGGGCTTGACCGGCCAGTCGCCGTGCGCGGCGTGGATGTCGGTGTGGCAGAGCCCGGACGCCTCCACCCGGACACGGACCTGGCCGGGGCCCGGCTCGGGGTCCGGACGCTCCTCGATGACAAGGGGCTCACCGAACGCTCGTACGACCGCTGCCTTCATGGCTCCCTTCTCCTCTGTGCAGATGCTTGCGTGGCGTCAGTCGTGGGCGACGACGGCTACGGGGGCGGTGGAGTGGTGCAGCACCGCGTGCGTGACCGGGCCGATATGCGTGCCGAACGGGTTGCGGCGTATCCGGCGGCCCACGACGACGAGGGAGGCTTCTCGGGCGGCGTCCAGCACGCGGTCGGCGGCGGTGCCCGTGCGGGAGATCTCGACGACCTCGACATCCGGGTACTTCGTGCGCCAGGGACGCAGCAGGTCCGCGAGGGCGGCGGCTTCCTGCCTGCCCAGTTCGGCGCCGATCTCGGGCGCGGCGGGCAGGCTGTAGACGTAGTACGGCGCCAGCGTCCAGGCGTGCACGACGTGCAGGGCGGTGTCGCGGCGGGCGGCCTCCTCGAAGGCGAAGGCGAGGACGCTGTCGTCGGGCCTCACCACGTCCACGCCGAGCACGACCGGACGGTACGGGGCCGCCGCCGACGGGATGCCGGCCGGATCCATGACGTGCTCGTCCGCTGCCTGCTCTCCGGCCCGGACGAGTATCACCGGGACGTCGGTGTGCGCGACCACGGACAGGCCGACGGACCCGACCAGGAACCCGCCGAGCCCGCTCAGGGCGCGGGAGCCGAGGACGAGCAGTTCGGCGTCCTTCGCGGCGTCCGCCAGCACGTCGGAGGGCGTGCCGGTCAGTTGCCGCTGGGTGATCTCGACGCCGAGGTGGCGCAGCCGAAGGCCTTCGGCCGTCTCACGCGGGATGCGTTCGCTCCAGTGCTGCCGGGTCTCGGCGCCCAGCAGCGGCGCCTGGGCCATCGGTTCGGGGACGGGCTGCCAGACGTGCACGAGCGTCAGCGGCAGGCCGCGGAGCTTCGCCTCGCGGGCTGCCCATTCCGCGGCGGCACGGCTCTCGGACGAACCGTCGATCCCGGCGACAACAGTGCGGACCATGATTTTCTGCCTCCTGAAGTGGGCTTCTCCATCCAGCTTGGGGGGAGCGGACGAGTCCGGTGCAGGGGCCGCAGGTCCCCCGCCGGGGCCGACCGGCCCTGTCGCGCGGTCCCGGCCGCCGCGGTCGCAGCCGTCAACACCTTCAGGCGTACTCGACGGGGGCAGCTGAGCAGGATCGGGCACGTGGGGGCGACACCCCGGGGCGCCCTGTGGTGCGGAGCAGGGCCGAACCGCCCGGTGGTGCGGAGCAGGGCCGAACGGCCCGCTGTCGGCTCCCGTACGGCCCAAGACCGCTCCGTGAACCGGACGGGAGTCCGGCACAGCATCCGGGAAGCACCGGACACGCAGAACTCATCGGGGAGGACGGCGGACGACATGACCGTACGCGTCGGCGTCAACGGATTCCGCCGCATCGGACGCAACTACCTGCCGGGCGGGCTGGAGCGTGCGGAGACAGGTAGCGGAACACCCGTGGAGGTGGTGGCTGACCAGGTGGTGCTCGACGGCCCGCACAAGGACCTGCGTCGCGGCCGCAGCGCCGCGGTCAACATCGCTCTTCGGCTGGTACGACGACGAATGGGGCTGCACCAACCGCCTGCTCGACCTCACCGAGTACGTCGCCGCGCGCCTGCCACGCCTCTGACGACCAGCCCGACGGCTTCCCACCGCGACGAAACGACCCCGTATCCTCCTTTGGCGCCGACCGCTACCGTCGCAGACAGCGGGCGCAGCGGTAGACGGCAGGCCGGAGGCGGAGAGGGGGAGGAGAACGGGTGGTAGGCACCGAGGGTGAGCAGGCCCGGATCAGGCTGCCCCAGCTGCGACTGGACGAGCTCCTGGAGGAGTTGCAGGCGCGCCTGGACGCGGCCCGTGGCACCAGGGACCGGGTGCACAGCCTGCTGGAGGCCGTGCTCTCGGTGGGCAGGGAGCTCGACCTGGAACAGGCTCTGCACAGCATCGTGGAGGCCGCCGCGGCCCTCGTGGACGCGGAGTACGCCGCGCTCGGCGTGATCGGTCCGGACGGGCGGCGGCTGTCGGCGTTCCACACGGTCGGGGTCGGTGAGGAACAGATCGCCCGCATCGGTCCGTACCCGGAGGGGCACGGCATCCTCGGGGAGCTGATCCGTCACCCCGAGCCCCTCCGGCTGGCGAAGCTCTCCACGCACCCCGCCTCCTACGGCTTCCCGGCGAACCATCCGCCGATGAACTCCTTCCTCGGCGTCCCCATCCGAGTACGCGACCAGGTCTTCGGCAATCTCTACCTGACCGAGAAGCGCGGCGGGCTGCAGTTCGACGAGGAGGACGAGGCGGTGCTGTCGACGCTGGCCGTCGCGGCCGGTGTCGCCATCGACAACGCGCGGCTGTACGAGGACTCCCGGCTGCGTGAGCGCTGGCTCCATGCCAACGCCGAGATCACCCACCGTCTGATGTCCGGCAGCGATCAGGGCGACGTCCTCGCCCTGATCGCCGAACAGGCACGGGAGATCACCGGCGCGGCGCTCGCCGTGGTGGCGATACCGATGGAGGGCACCGACTCGCTGGCGGTGGAGCTGGCCATCGGCCTGCAGGCGGAAGCCCACCGTGGGCTCGTACTGCCGCTGGAGGGCGGTCTCATCGGCCAGGCCTTCGCCCAGGACACGCCGGTGACCAGTGCGGACGTCGCTCGCGACGACCGGATCTCGGCGGGCCCGCCGCGGTTCACCGGCCTGGGCCCGGCCGTGGCCATCCCGATCGGCTCCGGTGAGAGCGCCCGCGGCGTGGTGCTGCTCGTCCGGAAGGCGGGCGGCAGCGAGTTCACCGAGAAGGAGATGGCACCGCTGCGGGGCTTCGCCGCCCAGGCCGCCGTCGCCATGGAGCTGGCCGAGCGTCGTCGGGACGTCGAGCAGATCGTTCTTCTGGAGGACCGCGACCGGATCGCCCGGGATCTTCATGACCTGGCGATTCAGCGGCTGTTCGCCACCGGCATGACGTTGCAGAGCGCGGGCCGCTTCATCGAGCACCCGGGTGCTTCCGAGCGTGTGCTGAGGGCGGTGGACGACCTCGACGAGACGATCAAGATCATCCGTTCGACGATCTTCGGTCTGCGCACCCGCGGCGACGAAGCGGCGCCCGGCCTGCGGGCCCGAGCGGTACGCGTGGTCGGAGAAGCCGCGCCTGTCCTGGGTTTCGCCCCCAGCGTCCGCATGGAGGGCCTGCTGGACACCCACGTCCCGAAGGAGACCACCGACCACATCGTGGCGGTGCTGTCCGAGTCCCTGACGAACATCGCCCGACATGCCGGCGCCGACCGAGCCGAAGTCGTGCTGGAGACGGACGGCAACGAGGTGCGCCTCACGGTGTCCGACAACGGTGTGGGCATCCCTGCCGAAGGCCGCCGCAGTGGCCTCGCCAACATGGCCGAACGGGCCGCGAAGCTCGGCGGGAACATGGAACTCGCCCACCGCGAGGGTGGGGGCACCCGGCTCGTGTGGCATGCCCCGGTGCGGGAGTCGGAGACTCCGACGGCCGGCTGACCGTGACCCGACGGCGTGCCCGCCCGGAAGAGAACCGTTCCGGACCAGTCCGCCCCGTCGGCCGAGCGGACAGGCTTGTCGGACCTGACTGCGACGACGGGTCACCATTTCGCGCGTCAGCCTCCGGGGCGGCCCACTCCACTCCGCGCGGAGCCGCGCGGCGCGGCCGGTCCGTGGGGGCACGTCTTCCAGCTCCCCGGGCAGCGGCCCGACGCCCCGCTTCGAGCCGCTGCCGCATCTCACCCCGGGATGCTGCGCGGAAATCCCGTCGAGAAGTCGCACTCGACGTCGACGACGCCCTCGATGGCGCGCACCAGGCGGGCGGCGACGGGAATCGACGACGTGTCGCGGACGTGGCCGGTGAGGGTCACCACACCGTCCCGCACCACCACGCCCAACGGCTCGGCCGGGGCGGGGAAGAGGGTGCCGATCACCTCTCGTCGGACTTCCCCGGCGAGGTCCTCGTCCGTCCGCAGGAAGACCTTCAGCAAGTCCGCCCGGCTCACCAGGCCGTCGAGAACGCCTTCGGCGTTGACGACGGGCAGCCGCTTGACCTTGCGCTGGGCCATGATGCGGGCGGCCTGGGCAAGGGTGGCATCGGCGTGGACGGTCACGGCCGGGGTGCTCATCAGCTCTCCGGCGGTCAGCGCGCCCGCCTTGGCGAGGTCGGCCAGTCGACTTCGCTGCGTGAACCGGTCGGGGTCGTCGTCACGGAACTCCTCCTTGGGCAGCAGGTCCGCCTCGGAGACCACGCCGACGACCCGGCCCTCGTCCTCGAGCACCGGCAGGGCGCTGACCTTCCACTCCTCCATGAGCTGGACGATGTCCTTGAAGCGCGCGTCGCGACCCACCGCAACGACCGTGTGTGTCATGACGTCGCTGACGATGTGCGGACCGGTGGACACGATGAACTCCTCCGAGTGTCGAGGTCGGGGTCGGGGTCGGGGTCGTTGGCCGGGTGGCCGGGTGGCCGGGTGGCCGGGTGGCCGGGTGGCTCTCGTGCGTCGACGAGGCGCCCTGGCTGTCAGACGCTGCCGCTGCCGTACGGGGCGTACAGGTCGAGCAGGCGGACGCGGGCGGACTGCAGCCGGTGGGCGACGACCCGGCCGACCCACACGGCGATCGCGCGGCCGAACTCCGGATGGGCGGCGCATATCGCCCGCACGGCGTCCGCGTCGAACTCGTACGCCCGCACCGGAGTGGCCGCCTCGGCGCCCAACTGCCACCGGTAAGGCGGGAAGTGCCAGGACCAGCCGACCAGTTCGCCGTGACCCAGCGACTCGATGACCGGGGCGCGACGGCCGGGTACCCGGAGATCGAGGGCGACGGCCCCGGTCCTGATGATCCAGAACCGCTCGGCGTGGCGTCCCTCCTCGAACAGGCGGGTCCCCGCGTCGAAGGAGACCTCGCGGGCGCTCCGCATCAGCTGTTCACGGTGTTCGATCGGAAGGCCGGCGGCCAGTGTGGTGGAGGTCATCGTCCCGGTTCCCTTCTTTCCTCCGGCCGCAGGCGGCCGACGTGTGGGTCGAACGGAGCGCGCTCCCGCCGCCGGCGGTCGGACCGACCCGTGCCCTGGCGGGTGCGCGTGCCCGGCGGCGAGTCGCCATGGCAACTCCGCTGATTCCAGCCTGTGCCCGTCGGCCCGCGGGGGCCACGGGCCGCAAGGCCCTCATGAGGGCCCTTCGGCCCTGTCAAGGTCCCACCCCGCCCTGGTCGTGCAGCCCGTCCCCGCACACACCGCCGGCTCGCGCCTCGGCGTGCGCCCGCTGTCAGGCCGCCGACCGGGCCCCGCACACACCGCCGGCTCGCGCCCGTTGTCAGGCCGCCGGACCGGCGGGCAGCCACAGATCGGGACCGAAGACCTCGTAGCGGATGCTCCGTGCCGGGACCCCGGCGCGCAGGAGCTGGGCGCGGACCTCGCGCATGAACGGCAGCGGTCCGCACAGGAACACCGAGGAGTCCGCGGGCACCTCGATGCCGTCGAGGTTCATCAGGCCTTCGCGGGCATCCGGGTCCTCCGTGCCCGGACGCTCGTACCAGAACACGGCGCGGGCGTTCGGCAGCCGCTCGACGAGTCGACGGGTGTCGGCGCGCAGGGCGTGGTCGGCGGGGGAGCGGTCGGCGTGCAGGACCAGCACGGGCCGGGTCGATCCCAGGGCCTGGAGATGGGCCAGGATGCCGGCCATGGGGGTGCCGCCGATGCCCGCGGAGACCAGCGTGACCGGGGCGGTGGCGTCGGCCGGGTCGTCGAGGAAGACATCGCCGAACGGCGCGGAGAGAACCAGTTCGTCGCCCTCGCGGACCTGCTCGTGAAGCAGGCCAGAGACCTCGCCGTCCGGGGTCCCGGCGGTGCCGGCCACACGTTTGACGGTGATCCGCCGCAGGTCCCCGCCCGGGTCGGAGGACAGACTGTACTGGCGCAACTGGTGGACGCCGTCGGTCATCCGGACCCGGACGCTCACGTACTGGCCCGCACGTGCGCGCGGCGCCGGCCGGCCATCGGCGGGACGGAGCAGGAAGGACACCACGTCCGGGGTCTCGACCCGGCGCTCGACCACCGTCCACCGTCGCCACACCTTGCCGGGCTCCACACCCGCGTCCTGGTAGAGGCGGGCCTCACGGCCGATCAGGGCGCCGGCCATCAGCCAGTAGACCTCGTCCCAGGCGGCCGCCACCTCGGGGGTGACGGCGTCGCCGAGGACCTCGGCCATCGCGCCGAAGAGGTACTTGTGCACGATGGTGTACTGGTCGTCGGTGACACCGACGGCGGCGTGCTTGTGCGCGATGCGGTCCAGCAGAGTGTCCGGGCGGGTGTCCGGGTCGTCGACAAGCGCGGTCGCGAACCCGGCGATCGAACCGGCGAGGGCACGGCGCTGGGCCCCGCTGGCCTGATTGCCGCGGTTGAACATGCCGTCGAGCAGTTCGGGCCGGTCACGGAACATCGCGCCGTAGAAACGAGTGGTGATCTCGTCGAGTGCGCCGCCCACGGCGGGCAGGGTCGCACGGATCACGGCGGCGGATTCTGCGGACAGCATGAAGCCTCCCGGGCAGGGGGATGAGGTGGGAAGTGCGGCCCATCGCATCGGGCGGCACCTTCTGTGTACCAGGCACCGGACCGTGTTTCGGCGCTGTTTCACGCCCTGGACGAACCAGGGCCGAACGCCCTGCCGATTCGGGCACATCGGCCCCGCACCCCGCTGCGGCACAGGGCCGAACGGCACCGGAACCACCACCCTCTCGGCCCTGCCCGCGCCACCTGTCCCAGGCGCCCGGCCGGCGTGGGACGCACGCAGGGACGGATGGACGGCCTACCGGTCGTGGCACCACGTCCGATACGCGGCCACGGCTGTCGGCAGGGTGGGGAGACACGGTCGCCGCCCACGTCGCGTACACCACGAGCGCCCCACGGGCCCCCGCGGGAGTCCGCGCGAGCAGTGGGCTCATGAACAGCAGGACGGACAGCAAGCCCGCCCCCGCGACCAGCGCGTACGCCTGACCGCTCGCACCGGCCGAGGAGGCCGGCGCGGTGCGGCCGGCGCTGCTGCTCACCGGGAAGCAGTGCGGCTCACCGGGAAGCCGTGCAGTGCACCGGCACCGAGGTTGGCCGCGCCCAGGGTGAGGAACTCCTGGTTGGCGTCGAGCCCGGGACCCTCGCCGTCGCACCGGCTGAGGAGTCCCGCGCGGTGAGGATGAAGTCGGTGTAGCCGACCAGGAGGACGCCCGACGCGGGGAGCAGAAGTTGTGGCAGTTCGGCCAGGTCCGCACGGCGGTGCTCGGCAGTCCCGACGGGATGCCGCCGATCACCTCGACGCCGAAGCGGTCGTCGAGATCGAACACGGACACAGCCGCCGTGCCGGACACCACGACGAGCAGGGAACCACCGACGAGCAGGGGACCGGCTGCGGACGTCCCTGACGATGTGGACGTGCGCCGGCGCACCGTCGAGGGCCACGCCCGGCAGGTGCTGGTCGACGCCTCGCACGGGGTCGGCCCGCTGGTTGTCGGGGCCGCTCGTCATGAGAGGGCACTTCGGGCTGCAGGTCGGCAGGGTCGCCCACGCGGCCCTGCACCGCTCCGGCTGCCCGGTGGCCGTCGTGCCGCACGACGCCTGACAGGGCGGATCAGAGGCTCGCCGCGTGATCGGGGACGTACGTCTGCAGATCGCGCGGTGAGCGCTCGTAACCGGTCGACGACGGCCGGGGCGGCAGCTCGAGCACCGGAGGGGGCACCTCGCGGTACGGCACGGAGTCCAGGAGATGGGCGATCATGTTGAGCCGGGCCCGGCGCTTGTCGTCGCTCTCCACGACGAACCACGGCGCCTCGGCGATGTCGGTGTGCACCATCATCTCGTCCTTGGCCCGGGAGTAGGCCTCCCAGCGGGTGATCGACTCCAGGTCCATCGGGGACAGCTTCCACCGGCGCAGCGGATCCTCCAGCCGGCGCCGGAAACGGTCCTGTTGCTCGGTGTCGCTCACCGAGAACCAGTACTTGCGCAGCAGGATCCCGTCCTCGATCAGCATCCGCTCGAAGGTCGGGCACTGCCGCAGGAACAGCTGGTACTCCTCCTTGGTGCAGAAGCCCATCACGTGCTCGACACCGGCCCGGTTGTACCAGGAACGGTCGAACAGGACGATCTCCCCGGCGGCCGGCAGATGCTCCACATACCGTTGGAAGTACCACTGGGTGCGCTGGCGCTCGCTCGGCTTGGGCAGTGCAGCGATCCGCGCCACGCGCGGGTTGAGGTGCTCGGCGACCCGCTTGATGGTGCCGCCCTTGCCTGCCGCGTCCCGGCCTTCGAACACCACCACCAGCCGCGCACCCTCGGCGCGCACCCACTCCTGCAGCTTCACCAACTCCGTCTGGAGACGCAGCAGTTCTCGCTCGTACGCCGCACGGGGTACCTTCGCCGCCGTTTTGCCGGTCATGCCGCCTCCTTCGCCCGAGTCCCTGCGTCGATGATCCCGCACACAGGGACGTTCGGCCCGCTGTCCGGGGTCTTGCAGCCCCTCTGACGGAGGTTCGCGACGCGGCACATTGAAAGCGCAACGAGAGTCCACCACGACCGGCGCCTCACCCTCCCCGAAAGGGATGAGCATCATGGCACTTCACAACCACCCGCAGCGGCACCTGGGAATGGGCTTCCGGTCCCTGGCCCGGACCTCGACGGCTCCCGCCTCAGCCTCCGCCGGTGAGGCGACCGCCGTGGCCACGGCGACCCAGGCGTACGTGTTCGCCGGGCTTCGCCTCCTGACCGGGTTCGTGTTCCTTTGGGCCTTCCTGGACAAGACCTTCGGCCTCGGCTACGCCACCGGCTCCGGCAAGGGCTGGATCGACGGCGGCTCGCCCACCAAGGGCTTCCTCGGCGGTGTGGCCGTCGGCCCGATGGAGTCCACCTTCCACGCCTGGGCCGGCGCGGCCTGGGCGGACTGGCTCTTCATGCTGGGCCTGCTCGGCATCGGGCTCGCCCTGATCGCGGGCATCGGCCTGCGGCTCGCCGCGGTCGCCGGCACCGCGATGATGGCGCTCATGTGGATCGCGGCGTGGCCGCCGGCCAAGCACCTCTCCGACGGGTCGGCGAGCATGTCGACGAACCCGTTCGCCGACTACCACCTCGTCTACGCCGTCGTCCTCATCCTGCTTGCGGCAGTGGGCGCCGGGGACACCTGGGGTCTGGGCAGGGCCTGGGCGCGCCTGCCCTTCGTCAGCCGCAACCGCTGGCTGATGTGAGGCCGCACGTTCGTCCGGACCGAAGCGCCTCCGCACACCGTCGGAGGCGCTTCCGGTCGTTCGTGCACCGTGCGCCGGGTGCGGCAGGCCCGGAGGGGACAATCGTCAGAGACGAGTAGGGCCGAACGGCCCTGGCCCTTCGGCCCGGGATCCAGCAGGATCTGCACTGGACAAGCCCGGTACCGCCCGTTCGGGCGAGGTCCGGCGCGGAACGCGAACGATGCGGTACGAGACGCAGAGCAGGGAGTATTCGATGGCGGACGGCGAGCAGTCCGGACCCGGTAGTCCGATCCGGGTCTTCCTGCTGGACGATCACGAGGTGGTTCGGCGCGGAGTGCACGACCTGCTCGACGATGAGCCGGACATCACCGTCGTCGGCGAGGCCGCCAATGCCGCCCAGGCTCTGGTGCGTGTGCCCGCCCTGCGCCCCCAGGTCGCCGTGCTCGACGTGCGCCTGCCGGATGGTGACGGTGTGACGGTGTGCCGCGAGCTTCGCTCCCGGATGCCGGACCTCGCCTGCCTGATGCTCACCTCGTTCGACGATGAGGAGGCACTGCTGGACTCGATCATGGCGGGCGCCTCCGGCTACGTCCTGAAGCAGATCCAGGGCTCGGACCTGGTGTCGGCCGTGCGTACGGTGGCCGCCGGCCAGTCCCTGCTCGATTCCAGCGCCACCGCCAAGCTGATGGCACGCCTGCGCCAGGGTCAGGAACCGGATACGGCACCGGAGCCCGACGCCCTGCCGGGCCTGACGGAGCGGGAGCGGGAGATCCTGGCCCTGATCGGTGAGGGACTCACCAACCGCCAGATCGGTCAGCGGCTGTACCTGGCGGAGAAGACGGTGAAGAACCACATCTCCCGGCTGCTCGCCAAGCTCGGTGTCGAGCGGCGGGTCCAGGCGGCCGTGATCGCCACCCAGGCCCAGGGCCGGCTCAGGCACGAAGGCCGCTGAGGCCGCCCGGGAGAGTCGTGGAGCCGGAGGTCTCGCGGCTCGACCGCGGCACAGCACCTTGCCTCCCGCACCGGCCGCGCGAAGGTGAAGGGGCAGACCGACCCCGGCCCGGGGACCAGGGGACGTCGCGGGACCCGCTCCGCGTGATCCGTGCCGGGAAGGGACACCGACGGTGCGCCGGAAGGCACCCCGTGTCGACGACCCGGGGTATCCGGCCGTTCGGACGGGTGTCACCCGGCGACGTGCGAGGAGGATGCCCTGGCAGAGCGACCGCTGGAGCCGAAGACCGTGAGCACGCTGGAGGCCGGGGCCACCGCAGCGCCTTCCATGCACAACGCGCAACCCTGGCGCCTCCGCTACTGGGCGGCGAGCGGGTCCTGCTGCGGCCGATCAGGAGCGGGCCATGCCGAGGTGAGTGCACCGAGGCGTGGGCCACAGGCCTGGCGCACGGGAGCTACGAGGCGCACCTCACCGGGCTCCGTGCGTGCCCTTGAGTTCCCGTCCGGTGACGATCCCGGACTCGATCCGTACCAACACGGCGTCACGCAGGGGCATCCAGGACGTGGGACCGGAGTGCGACAGCCGTTCGTGCTCGGCGAGGTCGGTCACGAGGGTGGCCCGTCCGGTGACGACGACGCTCCAGCCGGACTGGGTCGTCGCGTCGAACTCGTCGGCTTCGAAGGCGACCACGACGCCGTCGATGGCCCTGATGAGGTCGGAGTCCGGTGAAGTGCGCAGCAGCACCGAGAGGTCGGTGTCCAGGCAGAAGTTGATGGGGAGGACCGCGGGCAGTGCCTGCCGTGTGTAGACCACGCGGCCGACCGGTGCCTCGGCCAGCAGGCGTAGGCACTCCTGCCGGTCGAGTGCGCGGAAGGCGTCGTTCTGGGACATCGCTCCATCGTTCCCGTCGCCGTGGCCCGGGGATAGGGCCGACCGGCCCTGTCCCCACCCGCCGGAGGGCCACGTGGAGGGCGGCGTGGAGGCCGGCCGGGTCCCAGGGCGCCCGAGGGAAGCCCCTCTGTCCGCCGGTAGAGACCCTTGGTCCGGGTCTCCCCGGATGGCAGCCTTTGACCGGCTGACCGGCTGACCGGCTGACCGGCTGACCGGCTGACCCGGCTGACCGGCTGACCGGCTGACCGGCTGACCGCAAGCCGACAGCCGTGTAGGGGGGCGTGGTGGTGAAGGGGGACAGTGTCCCCGGGCCTCACCTATAGCCTGCAGGGACGATCGTTCGGCTGAAGCCCTGCAGAGCCTTTCGCCGCGTAGGCGACCGCCCTTCACAACCACACCCTTCGTTCGTCGCAGCCCCTGCCCCGGTGTTTCCTCACCGGGGCAGGGGCTGCTCGTGTGTCCGGGTCCGGTGTGCGTGACCGGGCTGGGGGTGTTGTGCCGGTCATCGACGACGACTACGCGCACCTCGACCTGGACGAGACCGACCTCGCGCCCGTGGAGTACGACCAGGAGAAATTCCCCTCGCTTTCGCTGGGGAAGCAGCACGCGCTGCTGAGGGTGCCGCGGACGGTCGCCGTGGAGGGTGCTGGCCCGGTCGCGGCCGAACCAGACGGGGTGTCCGACGAGACCGCCTCGCGCATTCCGTCGGAGGGAGAACCGACTTCCCGGCCGCCGGCCCTCTGCGTGCGGGCGACTTCAGCCCTGCGCCTGAGAGTCGGGCGCGCGCTGGTAGGTGAGGAAGAGAACGCCGCTCTCGAGTGTGGTGTGGTCGGTGAGCTGCCACAGGTGGGGGGCGAAAGCTGTCTTGCGGGAGAACAGGGGTATGCCGTCGCCGATGGTGAGGGGGCTGAGCTTGACGATCAGCTGGTCGATCACCGGATAGAGGGCGCCCGCCAGTTCTGCTCCGCCGAGCAGCCAGATGTCCTTGCCGTCCTCCCGCTTGAGTTCACGGACCTTCGCCGCGGGATCGTCGGCGACGAGCTCCACGGCCGGGCCGGGCGCCTCGGTGAGCGTCCGTGAGAAGACGAGGTGGCGCAAATGCGGATAGGCGTCCGTGACTCCGGCCGTCAGGCCGATCTCGTAACTCCTGCGGCCCTCCAGGACGGTGTCGAAATGGGTGCTCTCCGCCGTGATGCCCAGTGCCTCGCGGGCCCCGGCGGGCAGGGTCTCGGGGTACGTGGTGGCCAGGTGCTGGACGTAGTCCGGCGCTATCGGCCAGAAGCCGTCGGGGCCGGTGGGGTCCGCGCCGTCCGGGCCGGCGATGAAGCCGTCGAGGCTGGAGGCGATGAAGTACACGAGCTTGCGCATGAATGCCCTTCGTGGAGCGGTCGTCTTGTCTGTGATGCCGGGGGGTCACGTCGTGGGGGAGGCCCACTCCACGAACTGGACGACGACGCCGTTGGGGTCGGTGATCTGGAAGAGGCGTTCGCCCCACGGCTCTTCACGCAGCGGCATGGTGATGTCGACGCCCGCGGCCCGGAGTCTGTCCTCTTCATGGGCGATGCCGCTGTCAAGGGTGAACGCGAGGATGAGCCCACGGGCGCGCTCATCGCGCTGATCGCTCGGCAGAATCTCCATGCCGCGGCGCAGCAGGACGACGTCGGCTGCGGCGTCGGGACGGCTCAGCGAGGAAAAGCCGTCGGCGGCCATGCGCTCCTCGTAGCCGAGGTGGGTGGTGAAGAAGGAGCGGGACGCGGCCACGTCGTCGACGGTGAGGGAGACGGTGGAAGCGGTGATCTGCACGCGGGTTCCTTCGGGTCGGGGTGCGAGGAGCAAACTTACGTTGGTTGTAACATTAGGTCGAAGGCAAGGAAGAAGTCAATATAATTTTGCTACGAGAGTAAGATTGCCCCATGAGTATCGAGAGCACAGGGCTGCGCGAGTCGAAGAAGCGCGAGACCCGGCAGCTGATCTCCGACCACGCCACCCGCCTCTTCATGGCGCAGGGCTTCGAGTCGACGACCATCGCGGAGATCGCCAACGCCGCCCGCGTCGCGAAGAAGACCGTGACCAACTACTTCCCGCGCAAGGAGGACATGGCCTTCGACCACCAGGACGCGTTCGTGGCGAGTCTGGCCCAGGCCGTGGCCGCCCGCCTCGTCGGGGAATCCGCCCTCGGGGCGCTGCGCCGTACCTTCGAGGCGGGCGTCGCCGCCCAGGACCCGGTCATCGGCTTCGCGGGCGCGGACTTCTCCCGGATGATCCACGAGAGCCCGACTCTCTCCACCTGCCTGCGTACGCTGCACGACCGGCGCGAAGAAGTACTCGCCGCAGCCCTCGCAGAGGCCACAGGTTCCTCCCCCGACGACATCACGGCGCACACCGCCGCGGCCCTCCTCGCGGCGGTACACCGCGTCCTGTTTCGCCGCATCCAGGAGCTGACCCTCGCCGGCCGCACGAACGACGAGATCGCCGCAGTCGTCGCGCACGAGGCTGCCGACGCCTTCCGACTCCTCGAACCGGCCCTCGGGCACTACGCCGTGGCATGAGCGCAGCCTCCAAGGGCCGGGAACGGCGCTCGGGACCGGGCGATCGCCCTGCATGAGGGTGGGGCAATGCGGGCCGGCCATGCCGAGCGGAGCGACAGCAGTTACAGGGACGGGTCCTGGGGTGGCCGACGGCGGCGCCCCACGCCTGGATGACAGAAGGGGTCATGCACCACTGGCAGAGTGGGCTGCCGCCACGGCCGTATCACTGGGTTTGCGCTGGCAGGTGGCGCACGGGCCGACCTGGCTGCCCAGGCGGACCAGTGCGGACGGGTCGAGTGCCGCTTCCAGGTGCCGCTCGACCTTCGCAGGCGCGGGCACTCCTTCGGTCGGCCGGCCATGGGGAACGGTGTTGCCGCGCTGCGGTGAACGGCGTCGAGGAAGCAACCGAAGACGCCGGGGCGACCGTGCCCAGCTTCCCTGCCGCGCCCTGCCGGTGAGTGTCATTCCGTCGGCGTGCCGATCCGAAGCCGGTTGCCGTCAGGGTCGCGCAGCTCGATCTCACGCGCCCACGGAGCGTCCTTCGCCTGCACACCGAACTCGGAGGCGATGGCCTCGACGTCACGAACGCGGAGGTACACCAACGTGCCGGGGCGGGCATCTCCCTTGTGCTCCGACAAGAACAACCGCACCCCGCCCCGGGCGACCTCGACGAACGCGGGAAGTCCCGGTTCGAAGCGGTGTTCCCACTGCTTGGCGAAACCCAGTCGTTCGTACCACGCGATCGCCGCCGCAGCGTCCTCGACGCGAAGAATGGGAATCACTTCCTCGTCCATGGCGCCATCGTCGCAGACCACCCGGGGCGAACGTTGCCTGATGCGGCACTAGCAGTGATAGCCATCAGGGCACTCGGCGAGCAGTACACCGAAGACCCAGAAGAAGAGGACCGGCACGCTGGACACCGCTCCCATGATGGCGAAGCGCCGGCGAGCCCGCCGCCGACGCCCGATGAGCGCCACCACGAACCCCACAGCAGGCGCGACCACCGCACTGCCCAGAGCAGCCAACCCGAATATCCTGCCGAACTCCTCCCGCACCTCCGGAAACCCCATCGCACGAGCGATCACAGGGGTCAGCAAGAGAAGGGGAGCAGCCACCCACCAGCACGACAATCCCGTGATCACACGGTCCACCCCGGACGGCATCCGGCGATCAGGCGGCACATCGCCGGACCGCGGGTCCGGACTGACACTGAGAGATGACATGCCTGAACCATAGGCAGTCCCGTGGGCCAGCAGCACTTTTCGGCGGAGGTTGCGCCGGGGTCTTTGACACTCAACTCAATCCGCGGGTCGCGACGCTGGCAGTCCTCGCGACGAGTGCGGGCCAGGCGACGCTGGCGGTGTACGCCGCCCAGACAGCGCCGGCCGCCCAGCGCCCCACGGCGATCGGTCTGTTCAACCTCTGCTATCAGCTGGGCGGCGCCTTCGGCCCGGCTATCGCGGCCCTGATCACACTGGGCGGCTGAAACACCCGGCCGGCCTCGACGCACCCCGCACCCGAATACGAGAGCTACTCAAGATCCTAGGATCATGATCATGAACGAGGAGACACCCACCATGTCCGAGACCAACATTCCGCCCGCGGCGGTGCTGACCCGCCACGCAGACGCCGAGACCTGCTCCGACCCGAGCAGTGTGATCACCCTTCTGGCCGATTCGGACGGCACCACAGGCGGCTTCACGAGCTACCGGTCCACCTTCACGAGGGGTGGGGCAGGGGCGCCGGCCCACTTCCACACCCGCGCAACGGAACTGTTCTTCGTGATCAAAGGGGCTCTGCAGGTGCTGGTGGGCGAGGAAGTCACCGTCCTGAAGGAAGGCGACTTCCTCGCGGTGCCGCCCCACACCCCGCACGCGTTCGCGGCTGCCCCGGGCTGTGAAGCGGATGTCCTGTTCGTCTTCACCCCCGGGATGGGCAGGTTCGACTACCTGCGCCTGCTCGGCCGGGTGATGCGTGGCGAGGCGGACCCGAAGGAGATCGCCGAGTCATCGGAGCGCTTCGACAACCACTACGTCGACAGCCCTGCCTGGCGTGCCGCCCTGGAGGGTTCCGCGTGATCGACTCCACGACCCGCATCCGTATGGCTCGGCCCTCGAGAGACCTCGCCGCCGCGGAACACTTCTACGTCGCGGGTCTCGGACTCGAGGTGATATGGCGGACCACTGAACGGGTGCCAGGCGAACACGACTTGCTCATGGTCGGGCCGCCGGGCGCCGCCTGGCACTTCGAACTCACCCATGACCCCGAACGACCGATCGATCCCACCCCGACACCGGACGACCTGTTCGTCGTCTACCTCGGCGCTCCGGTCGACCCGTCGCTGGTCGACCGCCTGGTGGCCCACGGGGGCACCAAGACACCCGCGCACAACCCCTACTGGGACAAGTACGGCGTGACCGTGGCCGACCCCGACAAGTACTTCCTCGTCCTGTGCTCACGCGACTGGACCGTCTGAGTCCACGGCCTGGTACGGCAGTTCGGCCCACGAGGCGTGGCTGGGGTGCGGAAGTATCGGACGGCGCGAGCGGTGGTTGGTGGCAGGCACCCGGCGGGGTGCCTGCGTCCGGCCAGTACGGGTCTGCGATGGGCCGGACCCGAGCGAACTCGTCGAGAGCGAAGACACGGTCGCGGGAGCGGTCCAGCACCGGGCCGGCATATCCGGCGAGGTCCGGAGCAAGCGCGGAGAGCATGTCCGCGCAGACCGGCATCATCCGCGAAGGACCGAACCGCGACTGCCACCTCGAAGAGGAGTGGCGAGGGCTGCAAAACGTCCAGGCCGGTCGTGATCGCCCTGGCCCGCTGTCCGCGAGCGTGTTGTGGGCACTGCTGGGTGACGGACGGGTCTTCACCGCCGCCCCACCGGTGACGCAAGCGGCTCGACCTCGTCAGGGAGACTCCGGTCCTGCGCCCAGCGGAAACACAGCCCTCAGGTCCGCAAGGACAACGGTTTCTGAGCAGAGCTACTCCTGTTCGGGAACCGCCATCTCCCCGAGGAGCGACCAGTCGTCCTGCGGAACGGTCGCGTTCACGATGCGCGGCGTCTCGAGCAGATGGGGCGGCAGCGTCCGCTGCGCAGCCTTGAAGTGCGCGGACTGCACATGCGTGGCCCCGGCCTCGTCGTCGCGGAAGGCCTCGACCAGGACGTACTCCGTCGGCTCCTCCACGCTGCGCGACCAGTCGAACCACAGGCAGCCGGGCTCGGCGCGCGTGGCCCGGGTGAAGTCGGCGGCGATCTCGGGCCAGCGGTCGGCATGCTCGGGACGGACTCGGAACTTGGCGGTGATGAAGATCATGGGATTCCTTCGCTGATGTCTGTATGTGATGTCTGTATGTCCTGCATCGAACAGGCGTCGCGTACGTCGCGGGCAGGGACGACGAGGCGACTTACGGGCAGCTGGGGCTCTGCCTTCTTTCCGGCCGCGCCATCAGGACTCATGGCGACACGATCGTACGAGTTCGGCTTGCCGTCGCCGGCTTACGGACCCCCGACGGCCGGCGCGTCGCGGCACTGCGCCGGACGGCCCGCGGCCCCCAACGCGCTGCGCGGCAGGGGCGCGGGCATGCCCGGCGGACGTTACGACCGGAGTACCAACTGGCCGCCCGCGTACGGAAGGACCTTGGCGCGCGGCAGGTGCACGAGGACCTCCTCGCCGACCGGAACTCCCTCCTCCCGCGGCGTCTTGGCCCTGACGAGTTGCCCGGCGACCTCCACGTCGAGCACGCGCTGCGCGCCGTGGTCGCTGACTCCCCGCAGTCGGCCGGGGAAGGTGTTGAGGCCGGGGTCCGTGACGACCCTGACGTATTCGGGCCGGACGCCGACCTGGACGTCAGTCGTGCTGTGGGGGATGTCCCAGGCAGCGGACAGCGTCCGGCCGCCCAGCTCGAAGGGCCCGTCGCCTCGGTCGACGGTCAGGAAGTTCATCGCAGGTGAGCCAATGAAGTAGCCGACGTAGGTGGAGGAGGGCGCCTCGAAGAGTTGCTCCGGGGTGCCCTGCTGCACGGCACGGCCGTCCTTCATGACCAGCAACTCCTGCGCGAAGCTCATCGCCTCGTACTGGTCGTGGGTCACATAGATCACCGTGGGCCGGAACTGTTCGGTGATCTCACGGATCCTGCGCCGCAGCGAGTGCTTCAGCTGTGGGTCGATGACGGTCAGCGGCTCGTCCATCAGGACGGCCGCCACGTCGTCACGGACCAGGCCGCGGCCGAGCGAGATCAGCTGCTTGTCGTCGGCGGTGAGGCCACGGGCGGGCTGGCGCAGCCGGTCGTGCAGGTCCAGGGCCTCGGCGACCTGCTGGACCTTGGCGTCGATCCTCGCCTTGTCCCAGCGCCGGCACTGCAGCGGGAAGGCGAGGTTCTCGTAGACCGTCATCGACCTGTAGATGACGGGGAACTGGAAGACCTGGGCGATGTTGCGCGCCTTCGTGGGCAGGGCGGTGACGTCGACGCCGTCGAACAGCACCTGCCCCCGGGATGGTCTGACCAGGCCGGACAAGATGTTCAGCAGCGTCGTCTTGCCGCAGCCCGAGGGACCGACCAGCGCATAGGTCCTGCCGGACTCGAAGGTCAGCTTCAGCGGCTTGAGGGCCCACTGCTCCTCCTCGGCACCCGGCGCATACGCGTGCCCGACGTCGACGATGTCCAACTGCGCCATGTCAACGCCTTTCCACTGAAGCGAGATCGTATGAAGGTGTTCGCACGAGCGTCCCCTGCTCGTCGAAGGCGAACAGCCGGTCGGGACGGAGCTGAAGTTTGACCAGGTCGCCGAGGGCGACGTCGTGGATGCCCTCGATCTGTACGACGAAGGGGGTCTCGCCGACGACCACATGGACGAAGGTCTCCGAGCCGGAGATCTCGACGAAGGTGACCTCGGCCTCGACCCCGCTGGAAGCCAGGCTGACGTCGGTGGCGCGCAGGCCGAACTGGTAGGCGCCGTCGGGCAGGTCGGTCAGGTGCGCGGAGACGTGCGTGGCCTGGAAGCCGGCCACCGTGACCTGGCCACCCTCGGTCCGGCCGCCGAAGATGTTCATGGGCGGGTCGTTGATGATGGACGCCACCGTGGTGGTCGCCGGACGTTCGAAGACCTCCTGCGGGGTGCCGGTCTGGATGATCCGCCCCTCGTGCATGACCAGGACCACGTCGCCGAGCATCATCGCCTCGGCGGGTTCGGTGGTCGTGTAGATGACGATCGTGTCGCCCCGGTCCGAGAAGAGAGCCTTGAACTCGTCGCGCAGTTGTTCGCGCAACTTGTAGTCCAGGTTCGCCAGCGGCTCGTCGAGCAGGAGGATGCCGGTACCGCGGGCCAGGGCGCGAGCCATCGCGACGCGCTGCTGCTGGCCGCCGGAGAGCTGGGAGGGCTTGCGCTTCTCGAAGTCCGCAAGCCCCACGCTCGCCAGGCTCTGCCGGACCCGCCGCTGGATCTCGTGCCGTGACAGCCCGGCCCGCTTCAGCGGGAAGGCCACGTTGTCGAACACATTGAGATGCGGGTAGTTGATGAACTGCTGGTAGACCATGGCGGTGTCGCGCCGCCACACCGGCGTCTTCAGGAAGTCGGATCCCGCCAGCGTCAGCGAGCCGGAGTCCACTTTCTGCAGGCCGGCCAGGGCCCGCAGCAGCGTCGTCTTCCCGGCCATCGTCCGGCCGATGACGGTGTGGAGCCGTCCCGGCGGGAAGGTGGCGGTCACGTTCTTGAGGTGGTCGACGCCGTCGACGGTCAGGGACAGATCAGTGGCGCTGAGGTTCATCGGACCGCTCCCGACAGGTTCCCCTTGGACAGTAGGCGCTCCACCCAGAGGGCGAGCAGGACCAGCGGTGCCACACCGAAGAGCGCGGCGGCTGACAGCGTCCACCACGGTGGAATGGAGGAGTTGAGGGCGACGACCGCCTGGGGCAGGGTCTGGACCTCGGTGAAGGTCAGCCGGAAGGCGAAGAAGAAGTCGTTCCAGCCGAACACGGCGCAGAACATCGCCGCCACGGTCAACCCGGGCAGGGAGTTCGGCAGGATCGCCCGTACGAAGGTCTGGAACGGGGGGCAGCCGTCCAGCATCGCCATCTCGTCGATCTCCCGGGGGATGCCGTTGAAGAAGTCCACCATCACCCAGACCGCGATCGGCAGCAGCAGAGCGACCGTCACGATGACCAGGCCGGGGATGCTGTCCAGGAGGCCGCCCCACTGCAGGAGGTAGAAGAAGGGGATCACCAGGACGACGGGCGGCATGATCCGTTGGGAGACGAAGAAGAAGACGATGTCGCTGTTCTTGATGAAGCCCAGCTTGAACCGGTACCGGGACAGCGCGTAGGCGGCCAGGGATCCCAGGGCAAGGCTGATGGCGGACGCGGCGATGGTGATGATCGCGCTGTTGATGAAGGGATCGATCACATCGATACCGCCGGCTCCGCCGAAGATGTTGCGCCAGCCGGTGAGGGTCGGCTCGTACTGCGCCCAGGGGATGTAGGTGGGACCGCCCTGGACGGCGTTGGCGTTCTTGAAACTGGTCGTCATCGCCCAGAAGAACGGTCCCGCGACGAAGCACGCCCACAGGGCGATCACGGTGTACTTGAATACGGGATAAAGGCGCGACCTCATGAGGCTCCCTTCAGTTTGAGTGCCCTGGTGAGCAGGGCGGCGACGACCGTGAGCGTGACGGTCATCAGGACGAGGTAGGTCAGGGACATCGCCCCGCCGTAGCCGGTCTGCTGATCGCGGAGGCCCTTGATGTAGAGGTAGTAGCCCGGGGTCTCCGTGGAGGACCCCGGGCCGCCGGAGGTCAGCACGTAGACGCTGTCGGACAGCTTGGAGGCCTCGATCAGCCGGATGATGACCGCCGCGACCGAGACCGGTGCCATCAGCGGGAAGGTCACCTTCCAGAAGGTGCGCCAGGTGCCGGCGCCGTCGATCGCGGCGGCCATGAACGGTTCCCTGGGAAGGCTGAGAAGGCCGGCCAGGAGCAACAGGAACATGAACGGCGTCCACTGCCAGACCTCGACGGTCATCAACGCGACCAGCGCCGGACCGGACTCGGTGAGCCAGGGGATTCTCGTCAGGCCCAGCATCCCCAGCAGATCGTTCGCCGGTCCCAGTGACTCATGGAAGATCGTCTGCCAGATGGCGGCCATCACCACGGGCGTGGTCATCATGGGGACGAGGAAGAGCACCCGCCAGAATCTGCGGCCGTGTACCTCGCGCCAGACGAGCAGGGCCATACCGAACCCGATGACGTACTGGATCAGGACCGTGCCGCCCGCCAGCAGGAGCAACCGGGTGATGGAGGCCCAGAAGCGACTGTCGTGCAGCATCGCCGTGTAGTTGGCGCCTCCGATGAAGTCCATCTGGGGGTTGCTGACGTTCCAGCCGGAGAAGCTGACACGGATGGTGAACAGGAGCGGGAAAATGATGATCAGAAAGAGCGTGAGCAGTCCCGGCAGCAGGAACATGCTCTTGTGCCGGCGCAGGCCGTCCATGGTTCTCCTTGCGGAAGGGGGCGGGCGCCCCCGGGTGGCCGGACCGGACCGGCCGGCCACCCGGGGCGTCCTGCGGTCGGATCAGGAGTTGTCCTCAAGAGCGACCACGTCGCGATAGGCGCTCTGGACCTTGTCCTTGCCGATCTGATCGGTGATCTTGGACCACTCCTCGGCCACGCCGTCCAGTGCCTGCTGGGGGGAGCTCTGTCCCGCCAGAGCCGCGGCGACACCGTTGGCCAGCGCGGACATGTACTGGTTGACACCGGGAACGCGCAGGTCGAAGACGCGGTTGGTGCTCTTCTCCATGCCGGCGAGCGTGCGGACGTACGACTCGGCGACGTCCTTCTCCCAGCCCTGCTGCTCCCAGAACGCCGGGTCGAAGTGGGCATAGCGGTAGGGGTTGACACCGAATCGGCCGATGGTCAGGTCCAGGGCGGCGTTGGCCTCGTTACTGAAGAAGCAGAGGTAGTCGAAGGCCATCTGCTGGTGACGCGAGGCCTTGGCCACCGCCGAGGTCCACCCCCAGGTGAAGTACGGAGCCTGGTTCGCCTTCCTGTCCCACGACTTCGTCGTGCGGTTGTAGACCTCCGCGGAGCCCGGCAGCGGCGCCGCCTGGACCTTGTTGCGGATCCTGCTCTCCGGCTGCTGGGCCTGGATGAAGGCGTCGTCCCAGGAGTAGGACATCAGCGTCTGGCCGCCTCCGAAGGAGAAGATCTCGTCTCCCAGGCCGAAGTTGGCGCCGCCGGGTGCCCAGGTCGACTTGGCCTTCACCATGTCGTCCAGGGCGCGGACGAAGCCCGGCGTGTTGATCAGCGGCGTCATGGTCTTGACGTCGAAGAAGACGCCTCCCTTGACGTCCGGGTTCTTCACGTACGGCGCCGCCCGGCTGATGAAAGCGGAGAAGGTCAGGTCGTCGCGCTTGGTCACCTCCGCACTGCCGTAGTTGGCCTTGCCGTCGCCGTCGAGGTCCTCGCCGCCGAAGAACTCGGCCATCTCCTGGTACTCGGCCCACGTCCTGGGGACCTGAAGGTCCTTGCCCGTGGCCTTCCTGTACTGCGCCTGCCGCTCGGGGTCCTCCAGCACATCGGTGCGGACCTTGAGGTAGTGGCGGTCCCCGTCCACCGGGTACTGCACGACCTTCCCGTTCCAGGTCGCCACGTCCATGTAGGCCGGGGTGACGTCCTTCATGCCGGGGCTGTCCAGGTACGTCTTCGGTACCGGGGCCAGATACGGGGCGATGTCGCCGATCCACAGGGACGGGTAGAACATGACGTCGTACGCCGGCTGGCCCGCCTGGAGGGGCGTGAGGATCTTCTGATGCAGTTCACCGAAGGGGACGTTGACCACCTCGACCTTCCCGCCGGTGATGTCCTCGAACTGCTTGGCGTGCAGCTGGGTCGGTTCGCCGATGACGGGAACGGCGTGGCTGATGATCTTCAGTGTCTGCCCGGAGTAGTCCTTGCGGCTGATCGAGTCGTAGCTGCAGGGGCCGGGGACGTCCTTGACCTTCGTGGCCGGGTAGTCCTTGCCGTACTTCTTGTAGCTGATCTCCGATCCGGGCTTGAAGAGCCCGGCCTTGTCCTTGGGCTTGTGCTGTGCCTCGCTCTGGGCGGTGCACGCGGTGGCGGTCAGGGCCGCGACGGCGGCTACGGCGACCAGGGCTCTGTACGGTCTGCTGCGCATGGGGCTTCTCCTGCGGTGTCAGGGGATCAAGATCGCTCGGCCGCGTACGGCCCCGGTGTCCAGGTCGTCGAGGGCCTGGCGGAAGGAGGCGAGCGGGTACCGCCGGGTGTGCAGGGTGACCTTGTCCTGGGCCGCCAGGACCATCAGCTCGGAGAGGTCGTTGTAGGACCCCACGAGGTTGCCGATGAAGTTGATCTCCGTGGAGATGACGTCGATCGTCGGCACGTGGAGGTGGCCGCCGTAGCCGATGACGTAGTAGTTGCCGTTGCGGCGCAGACAGGCCACGCCCGTCTCGACAGCGCCACCCTCGCCGACGAAGTCCAGGACGGTCTCCGCCCCGTGACCGCCGGTGAGGTCCCGTACGCGCTCGACTTCGCTTCCGTCCGCGACGAGGGTGTGGTCGGCGCCCAGTTTTTCGGCCAGGGCCAGGGCCTCCGGACTGCGGTCGATGACGATCATCTCCACCGGCGACAGGGCCCGCAGCACCTGAATTCCGATGTGTCCGAGTCCGCCGGCGCCGATGACCACGGCCTTGTCGCCGGGCCGCAGCACCCGGGTCGCCTTGGCGACGGCGTGGTACGCGGTGAGTCCGGCGTCGGCCAGGGCCGCCACCGAGGCCGGCTCCAGGGACGGGGCGAGGGGCACGACGGAGCGGGCGCTGGTCTTGAGGTACTCGGCGTAGCCGCCGTCGGCGTCGATGCCGGGGAAGGCCGAGTTCATGCAGTGCACGTCGTCGCCGGCCCGGCAGGCGCGGCACAGACCGCAGGTCACCAGCGGGTGCAGGATGACCGGGTCACCGACCTTGACGTTGGTGACGGCCTGCCCGACCTCCGCGACCCAGCCGGCGTTCTCGTGACCGATCGTGTAGGGAAGGGCGACCCCGCTCTTCTCCTTCCACTGTCCTTCGAGGATGTGCAGATCGGTCCGGCAGACTCCGGCGCCCCCGATCTTCACGATCACATCCAGCGGACCGGTGATGTGGGGGTCCGGTACGTCCACGAGCACGGGCGGCTCGTCGTACTCGATGACCTGCACGGCTTTCATAGCGGCTCCCTGCGAGTCGGCGGGTGGGTGGTGCGCCGATTACACAGGCAGCCGCTCGCAGGTCGATGTCTCAGAATCCGTCCGCGAATGTCTCAATGTGATACACGCCGTAGGCGCCACGCGTTCGAACTGGTCCAATCACTGCACCGAGGGATTGTGACGCGCGCAGTACGGGAGTGTTAATGCCCCGCCAACAACCCGGAAGCTCACTGAGAGCAGCCAAAGAGCTCTACCTGGAAGTCACCAAGGATCCAAGCGCCCGACCGCTCGTGGTGGCCTCATGGCATCGCTCGATGGAATACGACGTGAAGCCGGGCAGCCTCGACGCTCCGTACCTGGACAACCCCAATCTGGACAGCCACCTCGCCAGGGCGGCGCTGCCGATCCTGGACAGACTGCACGAGCAGCTCGCCGACGACCCCGTCTCCACGATGATCACGGACCGCAACGGTGTGGTCCTCTCTCGCAAGGTCTCCCACGAGGGGCTGACGACGAACCTCAACCGCGTGCACCTGGCACCGGGCCATGTGTTCGCCGAGCGCTACGTGGGCACCAACGGCATCGGGACCGCGCTGGCCAGCGGCCGACCGGTCATGATCGCCGGAATGGACCACTACGTCGAGGCGCTGCGGGACTTCCGCTGCGCGGCCGTGCCGATCCTGCATCCCACCCGGCGCACCCTGCTGGGAGCCTTCAACCTGACCACCATCCGTCAGGGCTCCGACGGCATGCTGATGGCTTTCGCCCGGTCGGTCGCGGCCCAGATCGAGGCCGAGATCGCGGCGATCACCTCGCGGCGCGAGCGGGCTCTTTTCCAGGACTACATGGAGGCGTGCTCCTCGGCGCGCCCGGGACCCGTGCTGGCCCTCAACCGCGATGTCGTCATGATGAACGAGCAGCTCAGCGCCGCCGTGACCGGACCGGATCACTATGCGCTGCTCGACCATGCCCGCGAGATCGCCGACCACCCCCGGCTGGAGGGGATCCGTAGCATCGCCCTGCCCTCGGGACGGGTCGCCGAACTCAGGGTCAGTCGCTGCCGGCGCGAGGACAGCGACGCGGGCGCCGTCTTCCGGGTCCGGCTGATCGGACGGCCCCAGCCCACACCTGCGGCTTCCGCCGCGCCCGCCCGCTACGACCTGGGACTGGTGGGCTCGTCCCCGCACTGGCTGCGCGCGGTCGCCGACAGCGAAACAGCGTTCGTCGCCGGGACATGGCTCCATCTCCTGGGTGAAGCCGGCGTCGGCAAGAGAACGCTGGTCGAGGCCCTGCACCGGGCCCACGGCGCCGGACGTCGGCTGGAGCTGAGGCAAGCGCCGCTGTCGGATGCACCGGCCGTCACCGAGCGCTGGCTGCACGACATCGGAGAGCTGCTCGCCGTGGCGTCCAACGTGCTCGTCCTGAGCGATGTCCACCTGCTGGGCGACCAGCTGCGGCAGCGGCTGACGAACCTGCTGGTACGGCTGGAGGGCAACGCGCCCGGGCACTTGGTCATGACCAGCCAGCCGTCGCAGGTCGGCGCCGACGACCAGCTCGACCAGCGCTGTGGCGCCTCGGTGGAGGTGCCTCCCCTGCGTCATCGCTATGGAGACATCGAGCAGTTGGCGCGCTTCTTCCTGCGCAAGTACCGGCCGAGCGGCGAGAGCGGGTTCTCCCCGGATGCGCTGACCATGCTGCAGCGATGCCCCTGGCCGGAGAACGTCCGGCAGCTGGAGTTGGTGATCCGGGGCCTGGCGCGCGGCCTTCGGGCCGGATGATCCACATGGAGGACCTGCCGCCGGAATGCCGAGTGTCGTCGAACAAGGTCCTCACCACCATCGAGGCGCTGGAACGTGACGCCATTCTGCGTGGGTTGGTTGACCGCAACTCCAACGTCCAGCGCACCGCGCAGGACCTCGGGATCTCCCGCGCCACGATGTACCGCAAGATGCGCCGCTACGGCATCGTCCCGTCGAGCCTGACGTAACGGGCCGTATCCCCGGGCCCCGACCTTCCGCTGCCCCTTATTTGGTCCGCAGCATGAGGGCGAGACGTGTGTTGTCGCCGTAGACCCCGCTCTCATCGCCGCGGATGCCGTAGCGCTTCTGAAACAGGGTCACTGCCGCTCGGACCCCGGTGTCGTAGCGGCCATTGATCGGGCCACCGTCGTAGATGTCCGGTATCTGCAGAAGACGTACCTGCAACTCGTAGACCCCATGGCCGCTGTCGCCTTGGCGTAGGACGCCCGTGCCCGGGATTTCGGGGAGTGGCGGGTCCGGTGTGCCGGGCTGCGAGGGGTTCGTCTGCCCTGGAGTCCGGGGAGAGGGGGCCCGTGGCGCGGGAGTCACCGGCAGTGGGGTTTCCAGGTGCCCGGGAGGCGAAGAGGAGGTCGCGGGCTCGGCGTTGTGGTCGATCAGCAGCCAGGAGGCGAGGATCAACCCGCTGGCCGCGCCCAGCCCGAAGATTCCGGTGACGCGCAGGTTCCTGCTGCTGGTGGCTCGCCGCCGCCTGCCGCTGGTCCTTCTTCCGTGTGCGCGGACAGGCGGCACAGACCCCTTGATGGGCGCGGTGGCGAGCTGGTCGGGCGGGACGGCCGGACAAGGGGGGGAGTCCGACCAAGCGGTGCCCGCCCGGGGGCTCCTGCTCTGCCCGCTCTCCTGCCAGGGAGCCGGAGCTGGAAAGGCCACGGTCGGTGCGACAGCTTCCGGGCCCGGTCCCCTGGCCGTCGGCGGCCTTCCCACCGACGGCGGCGGGACGGCCTCCAGCCCTCTGGGCAACCCCGGTGCATCCACCACGACAGCCTGCGGGGCGTTGGCCTGGCGCGGGCCGCCGGTAGGCAGCGACTCAGCGGCAGTTGACCGGTGGGGCCCGGGACGTTCTGGTTGCGTGCCTGACGACACACGTCTGACCGGCAGTGCCCGGCGGGATGCGGAGGAAGCCGGGGTCGAGGACGGGGACGGGGACGGGTGTGGAAGGCGGTCATCCCCGGTCGGGGGACCGTGACGGCTCTGGGACGGGGACGGGCCCTCGGCGTGTTCCTGCTGCTCTTCGCGCAGGAGGTCGGCGCGTGCGGCATCCAAAGCGTCCAGCACGGCTTGGAAGGAGTCCCTGATCTCGTGCGCGATGTCAGGATCTGCGGCGGGAGTCCGCTCAGGGTTGGCGTCGTGGTGACCCACCGGTTCCTCCTCAGCTTGTCTTGTTCCTGACAGGCCATGTGTTTCGTCGGCGGCGGTCAGGTGCCACGGGTCGGACGGTGACGAGGACCTCCGCACAGGGCGCCTTGGTGGCGGGTTCCCCTACTTTCCTGTCTCGGAGGGAGATACGTAGGCGGCGCGCTTCGTCCTCATCCCGCGGCCGGTATGTAACCCACACCTCATTCAAAGACCGGCAGTGGTCCGGCCGCCCGGAACACGCCGTCGTCGTGGCCATTGCGGCGCGTACCTGGCCAGTCGTAGGGCGGGTTGCCGTGTTCCTCGATCGGGATCGTCCTTGGGTAGCGATCTTGTCCGTGGAACCGGCCCGGATCGAGCCGCAACCGTCGGCTCGTACGCGGAGGCCGCCGCGCCGTCCCGGGCACCAACGATTCTCCGGACGGAGTTACCTACCCCACTTTTGAGATGGCGGCTGAGCACTCATTCGATCCGTCCCGTTGACCCCAGTAACCGGTGACCCGCCTGCAGCCCGGTAAGGAAGGGAGGTTCACACATGCTGAAGATCGGTCCGAAACGAACCAAGTGGGCGTCTCCCCGACGCTGATTGCTGCCCGGCTTGGGGGCATTTCTCTCCCGTCGACTCAAGGACTGAGATCGGTCGCTTCATGGACTACTGCATCCCGTGCAACCGCACGCTCAACGGCGCCGTAACCTGCCCGGAGTGTGGGGCATACGACCCTGACGTGGCACAGTCGAGCGATCGGAGAGACGGTACTCCGGACGTCGACGCCGCGATGCCGGAGGCCCGCTTCGGCGGGGGGCCGAACTCCTCCGGGTCCCCACTTCCCGGATCACCGACGCCCTCGCAGGACCTGCCGGCAGACGACCGTCCGGCGCGGCTGAGAAAGTATGCAGTCCGGTCTCTTGCCGCAGCAGCCTTCACCCTCCTCGGAGGCCTGGCCACCGCCTGGGTGCTTTCCCAGCCGACAGCCCCACGAGCAGCCTCGATCCCGGCACCGCCATCCCTCGAGGATCCAGGGGGCCGCGTCACCGATTCACCGGCTGCACCGGCTTCACCGGAGCGTGTGACCACGCACCCGGCCCGAAAAGGCGTCCGGGACCTGGACGGTGGCGGGATCCGACGTCCCCTGCCGACGGCGACTCGCAGCAAGTCACCGGTCTCTCGGCCCCCCGTCGCCACCACCAGTACGCCGCCACCAGGGAAGGCGAAACCTACCCCCCGAACCTCCAGCAGCCGCCCCACCTCGCCCTCGCGGACGGCGACCCCATCCGCGACGCCCTCCGCCAGCCCTTCTGGCGGCGTCAGCGCCTCTCCCTCCGTGAGTGGCTCACCGAGTGGCAGAGGGGAAGCCGGTGACTGAGTCACTGGCCGGGCTCCCCAGCCGCAGAAGACTGTGCGTCGGCGCCATAGGCGGCGTCGGCCACCACGACCGGCGGTTCTCCACGCCGACGCCGAGCTGCTCCACAGCTGATCAGCGGCTGTTGGCCGCGTGGTGGACGCTGAGGTCGCCATAGGCCGACAGGGCGTCGGCCAGGTCACCGGGTTTGTGCCGCAGGGTGGTGTCCAGGAAGGCGAGAGTGGTCGCGGCGACGACGTGCGGGCTCTCGGTGCGGCCGAGGGAACCGACTATCGAGGGCGTAGGCGGCAGGTACAGGGGGCCGTCCATGAAGCTGAGGTGTGCGGCGCCGGGGATGGTGAGCCGGTAGCTCGTCGCGGTACTGAGCTCGAGGGCCTTGGTGAGGCGGGGTATGTAACCCGGGTCGGTTCCGGGGGTGATGGCCTGGGTGAGCGCGAGCGTCGGCTGGTGGAGGGAGGGGGAGGTGGGGCCGTGGGGGTAGCCGTCCAGATCGATGACGGCGTCGAACCTGCGGTCCTGGCGGGCTGCCTGCAGAGCGGCGGCACCGCCCATGGAGTGGCCCGTGACCGCGACCCGACTGGTGTCCAGGCGTCCGGTCAGCGGGCCGGCAAGTTCACCTCGGCCCACACGCTCCAGCTGGTTGAGGACGAACCTGAGGTCGGCGGCCCGAACAGCCGTCCAGCCGATCGCCAGCTTGCCGTCCTTGCCCCGGTCTCCGGTGGAGGCGATCGTGGCTTGAACCGTTCGGCCGTCGGCGAGGACGACGGCGGCGGAGTCGTACGGGTGGTCGAGGGCGGCAACCACATAGCCGTGGCTGGCCAGTTCCTCCGCCCACGCGGTGTTCTGAGTACGCACGCCGCCCGACCCGGGAGAGAACAGCACGACCGGGAACCGTTCGCCCCCACCGGCCACCGGGGCGTTGAAGACCGAATGGGTACGGGCACGCGGAACGCCGTCGATCAGGAAGCCAGGCAAGCCAGCCTCGCGGGCGAGGGCATCGGAAACGGTGCGCGCCTCGTGCTCCGTGCGTCCGAGGTACTGGGCCCGCTGCGTGCCTGCGGGGCTCTTCTGCGCGGGATACCAGAGTTGGACCACGACCGTGCGCCGGTCGTGCGGATCGGCGGTGAAGCTCTCGGGGCGGCGTGGGTCGGTCCACTGCACCACGTGGGTGCCGACCGCGAAACGGCCCGACGGCTCGGGGAACACGGGTACGGGAAAGGCCCAGGCAGCCACCGGACCCATGGCAATCAGACCGACGCAGACCGCCGACCCCGGCAACGCCAGCCACCATCGGGCCCGCCACGCCGGTCGGCCTGCACGGCGTCGCAACAGGGGAGAGAGGGCGAACGGCAACGCGACGGCAGCGCCTGCCAGTACCGGCAACATCTGCCAGCGGATACCCACCGCACTCAGCACGATCACGGACAGCGCGAGAACTGCCCCCGCCGCGACCGTGACGCGTGGGCGGGCAGCGAGGGGGAGCCAGCGTGCCACCACCACGGCGACGGCGCCTAGCAAGGCAAGAAATTCCAGAGGGGACATGTACAGCCCCGCGATGATCTCGGTCACCCGGCCATCCTCGGGGCGGGGCACACGATGCCACATCGATCCAGGGTCGCCACCGCATCCAACCGGAGTCGCATCCGAGGCATGTCCCTTGTGCGACCGGAGTCGCATCGGGCGTCTCGCCAGTGCAACCGGAGTCGCAATCGAGCACGCCCGGGGAACGGCCGCTACGCGACCGCGGAAGGAAGCGGGACCCCTGCAGCAGTCGTACCTCGGCGCGATGCCATCAGACGGTGGACTCATCAGCTTCGCGGGCCCGCGCCTACCGTGACAGGCCCCGATAGAGGCCGGGGAGCGTGGGGTGTGCGTCCCTTGTACCCGACACGTTCCGGCTGTACGCGACGGTGGCGCCGGTCGGGGCCACCATGGTGTGGGACGCGCTGCACGGCGGCCGCGAATCCGGGCCGGCGCGGCGCGTTTGTCGCCGCTGCCGTCGTGCGGGGCGGGGCCCTGTTGACCGCCCCGACGCGATGCGCCGAAGATCTCTCACCTGGGTGGGTTGCCTGCCGGAACTGCCGCGCCGCGTACTAACCGGGCAACCCGGACGAGGTGGAGTTGCACACTGAGCTGGTGAGCTGGTGAGCTGGTGAGCTGGTGAGCTGCGGGCAGTCGTGCCGGTGCGTCGGGCATCCACGCCGCTGCGTGCCGCGGCTCGTTCTGCTGCTGCGCCGCGCACTGTAAGAGCAGCCGCCTTCAGGGCCGGGCCGTTGGCGTAATGCTCCGAGCCCTACAGTTCGTCGGCCCCACCGCCGAGGCCGCACGGTGGGAACCAGTAGCTGACTGGCAAGCCGCTCCCACCAGCGCAAACCCGCAGCCGACTCGGGGATGACTGGTGCACCGCCCTGCAGCCCGGCGCGCAGCAGGAAAGAACACGCCCCGGGCCGACCGCGCCGGCCCCGTTCTCCGGGCTGCGCCGATCGGGGACCCGCGCGTCACAGTACTGGGCGGCGTCTGCGGCCACTGTGCGCGGAAGTCGGCTGAACCCACCGCCGCCCGCG
>NZ_MPOH02000001.1:0-26171 GCF_001896135.2 Streptomyces phaeoluteigriseus | reverse complement strand
GCCTCGTTCCGCCTCCTCCGCACCCGCATCCTGCTCCGATCATGAGCCGGGGATTCACGGAATCGCGGCCTGAACCAAATACGCGATCGTCCACACCGGATCGTTGTCTTCCTCGCCTACGCCACCGGCTGCGGACGCACACTGATCGCCGGCGTCTGTCTCTGCCCTCTTCATGGACGGACAGCCCAGAACGCTGCCGGAGGGCAGGCACCGACGGCGCCGTCGCCTTCCAGGCGCAGGGTTGATGGCCCATCCGATGGTCTGGTCTGCCAGGCATCACCCCAGGATCCCTTCTGGTGGTTGACCGCGGATGCCGCCTATGGATACGGCAAGGGCTGGAGGTCCGAGCTGCAAGAGGCCGTTGTCTGCCACGTCATGGCCACAACCCGGAACGACACTGTTGTCGCTGGGTGATTGAGTCTGCCTAGGTTTCGGCGCCGCCCTTGGGTTGGTGCGTTGTTGCTGACAGACCAGGATGTCGGCTTCACGTCATGTCCGTAGCATGGCGGTTGCTGCTCTTGCCACGATCACTGACGTGGGGGCTGACTCGGTCGCCGGGAGAATTATGTGACTTACCGTCAATCGCACTGCCACGTCGGCTACCTGCTTGCGTTTCTCTGCGGGTACTTCGGGCGCTGTACGCTCCAAACGGGCAGCAAGTAGGTTCCTGGCTTTCGTGAAGACAGGGTCTGGCCGAGTGGATAAATAGGGCAGTAGGGAATCTGTTGTGCCGCGAGCGGCTGCAGTGACCGCCCTGATGAGCGGGTTGCGAGCGGCTTCGCTGAGAGCGTATGTGACGCCAGCAGTCAGGACGGCTTCCACCCCTTCGTTCTCGGCGGTATCGAGTACCGTCCCCAACCCAAGCAGAAAGAGGTCTGCCTCCTGTTCGACCAGGGCGCGCCCTATGCCTGCCTTGTTGCCGAACTCTGAGTAGATCGACGGACGCGACACACCAGCACGAAATGCAATTTCACTGACGCGGACCTTGTCCCAGCCAGCTAGCGAGGCAAGGCTGTGGGCCTCTATCAGAACGCGATCACGCATCGCCTTTCTCCAAGCGATGCGTGGAGGGTCAGTGTGGGTGGCTGCTTGTGGAGTGGATGGCGTGTGTGCTGACATGCGGTCAGTATGCAGGGGGCGGCATGCGTCCGTCGCTAGGGCATCGATCGACGGCGAGGTCATGCAGCTTCGTAGGCGGTCAGGTTGTTACCTGAGTACTCAAAGACGAATTCATTGTCGACACGAAGGAGTTAGAGGGCCATATGTCGGCTTTTCCTTTGAGTCTCGGGGCAGTCAAGCGTCTCCTGGCACCGCTACTTGCCCCGAGCTTGAGTCCGGTTCTGTTGCGGGACCTTTGCAGTCGATCGTGGTACGCGACGCGTTGAGTGCATGAGTAATCAGTGCTCATTTACGGCTGATGTATCTCACAATTCTCTTTATCGCCCATCTGTGGCAGTCTTCTCGCGTGGCAGGCATCGAGCATTTGCAACCCAATGACCCCAAGCGGATTGGCCCGTACCGTGTGAAGGGCAAGCTTGGGGCTGGCGGCATGGGCACGGTCTACCTGGGGGAGTCCACCTCCGGGCGACTTGTCGCGGTCAAGGTGATCCATGGTGACCTCTTGGATCAGCCTGGCTTCCACGCCAGGTTTCGGCGCGAGGTGGAGCTAGCCCGGGCTGTCAGCGGCGCCTTTACGGCTGCTGTTGTTGATGCTGATCCGGAAGGCGATCCTGCATGGCTTGCCACGCTTTACATAGCGGGCCCATCGCTGGCAGACGCTGTTAAGAGCGTTGGGGCTCTGCCGCGAGATGAAGTGTGGACGCTTGCTGCCGGCATCGTCGAAGCATTGATGGCGATCCATGATAGCGGACTCGTGCATCGAGATCTGAAGCCCGCGAACATCCTCCTGGCTGGCGACGGGCTACGGGTCATCGATTTTGGAATTTCGCGAGCTGTGGACCAAGCTGCGATCACGCACACAGGTGTGGTGCTCGGGACGCCTGGCTATATGTCACCGGAGCAAGTAATTGGAGCACCTGTAGGGCCGTCGAGTGACGTCTTCTCACTTGGCTGCGTGCTGGCGTGCGCTGCAGCAGGAGCAGCACCGTTTGGAAACACTGAGCCGTTCGGTGTCTTCTACCGGATCGTGCATGAGGAACCTGATCTGTCGGCACTGCCCGTTAACTTGCGAGAGTTGATTGCGGCTTGTCTCGCCAAGAATCCGTACGCGCGCCCATCCCTCCGTGAAGTCTTGGCGTTCGTGGGGCGGGAAATGAACGGCGGATCGTCCCAGGGTGCCACCAGTCCCGAGGATGCTACTGCTGAGTTCGCTGTTCCTATTGGGAGTCAGCTCATCATAGATGCTTCCGCTTCCGATGCCGCTATCGGTGAGACCTATCATCCGAGAATCGAGCGACAAGCCCCTCACGAGGCGCTAACAGAAACTATGCTGGACGTGCCTAAAATGCTCTGCAGCGAGCCTCCGGCACATCAAATGTCTGCCAGCAGCGTTGCTCCGCTCTCAGTTCCTCAGGCCCCGCAAGGGTGTGATTCGTTCGAGAGACCTGCAGATATTTCCCTCGAGCTGTCAGTCAAGCATCGGCGTCGCCGTGGCCGAGTTATTCTAGCCGTCTCTCTAGCAATAATTCTCGGTATGGCAACATTCGGTTTACAGAGGTATGGATTCATTGACCTCGGTCCAAGCAAGCCGACAGTGGCAGGCCCCTCGAGCCTATATGATGGTACATACCGGTCCGGAGCGAACCGGCTCGGAAGTTACGACGAACCCATCCGGCGCCCTGTTGAGTGGCGACCGTGGAACGCCTCTCTGAAAGGCACGCCAACTGGCTGTACTTTTAGTCGCGCCAGACTATTTTGCGCGTCGAAGGAAGGGAGAGTGGTTGCCCTCAACGCTGCCACAGGTGCTGTTGTTTGGTCTTCTTCTAACCTTGGCCGAATTAAGCGGGGACCTACAGCCTACGGTGGACTGCTCTACGTGGCCTCTGATACCGGTCGCCTAGCAGCCTTGTCGCAGGAGACGGGGCGGACGATTTGGGCGACTGAACTCCTAGGCGCTGCCACGATGCCAGCCGTTGTAGGCGATGTTGTCTATACGAGCAGCGGCGGGGGACGGATTTACGCGATCGATGCGAAAACCGGAAATAAGAAGTGGTCGATTAGCGTAGAGTTTGTGCCGAGTATTGTTTCGGTTATTTCTGGGAAAGTCTACTTTACGGGTCGGGACGGCTCAGTAGCAGCTGCTTCCACGCAGTCCGGTTCACTTGTGTGGAAGACCCGGCTGCAAGGGCGTGATTCGACTGGTCAATCTGCTCGCTGCGGCACGCCTGCGGTGACGGCGAGTCATCTTTACTGCACGGCCAATGATGGAACGATCTATGCGTTCTCTGTGAGAGATGGCAAACGGCAATGGACATACAAGATGCAGGCGGAAGGTGATCGAACCGTCTCAGTGCAGGGTGACGACGTCTACGGAGCGGATAGCAGCGGTCGAGTCTACGCTCTGGACGCGAGGACAGGCATGAAACGGTGGTCGGAGGCCGTCCCCGGGGGGGTGGTCATCCCGCCCCTTCTTGTCGGGAGAGAGCTGTATCTGGGGACAGGGTCGGGGCATCTGGTCGTGCTCGATCCGTCCACCGGTGCTTGGAAGCGCACTCTTTCGCCGGCGCCAGGGGGAGTGAGTAGCGCTATGGTCGCTGACCCGCTGATCGGCACGAAATTCTACTATGCGGCGTCTGAGAATGGCGAAGTGTACTCCCGGCGCCTCACCTCTTAGAGGGTTTCCTGCATGGTCAGGGCGGTTGTGTTGGGTGTGGAGGTGGGGATGCATCGTTCCGGGCGGCTTGTGGGAGTTGGCGAGGCCGTTGTTGCCGTCGGTTCGGTCCGTAGGGTGGCGGGGTCGCGAACATCGATGATGAGGCGGAGTTTGCCGCGATCATCTACGTGCTGGTCAGCGGCTGCGCTTGGCGGGCGTTGCCGCCGTGCTTGGGAGCATCGAAGTCGACGGTGTATCGCCGCTTCGCCATCTGGTCGCGCGCCGACGTAATGGGGGCGGCTGCATCGGAAGACGCTCCAGCTCCTGGACGAGCAGGACTTGGTCGACCTGTCTCGTGCGGTCCTCGATTCCGCCCCCGGGAGGGCGAAATCGGCGGCGAACTTGCAGGTCCGAGCCCTCGGGGACTGGGGTGAGCCCGGCTCCAGGATGCATGCCGAAGATCTACCGACGACAAACCGTCAAGGAATTCCTGAGTCCTCACACCGACAGTCAACAACGGAAGTGCTATATGGGTAGGCATCTCAGATGGCCCGTGTCGATCTGTGGGGTTGCATCATTGGCCGGTCAGCGCGCGCAGAATGTCCAATGCCCGGTATCTGCGCGACACCTGAGGGCCCGAAACTGCTATCGCACTTTGGGCCCCGCCTGGGCGTAGCGGCTAACGAAGTCCTGCACCGCTGCGGCGGCTTCGAAACAATTGCGCCGTTGATCCGTGCGTTCATCGTTCTCGAGCTCTTCTCGGTGGCGATCGAGACCAGCCGCGGACCGCTGGTGCTGTGCCTCTGCTTCCCTGTGCCGGGCGCGGTGTTGCTCGTATCCGACGGACCTGGGGGTGTGGTCGGCGGGGGTTGGGCACGGCGTCGGGAGGTTTCCCACTCGCCGTGTCGGCACCGCCACACCACATCGCCCCACGCGGGCCGCCGGCCTGCAGCGCGTTGCAGGGTGGTGAACAGGACCGGAATGGCGCCCGTGTAGTTGTAGTAGCCGTCGCGTTCCTCGGAGCCGTAGGTGCGGTCGGGGCGGTAGGTGCCGGACCAGACAGGCCAGGCTTGCCTCTGGACCGGTGAGGCGGGCGGCCGTTCAGCGGGCAAGCCGCCAGGTGAGGAGCCTATTGCGTCCGTCGCGGATCAGCACTCCGCGCTCCTCCCGATTGCGCAAGTGATACGCAACCGACCCGTTGCTGCGCAGTCCCACCGCTACGCCGATCTCCAGGATGGTCGGACCCTCCCCGCAGTACTCGATGCAGTGGCGGATGCAGCGCATAGACTGCCTTCCCGATCGGTCAGATGCGCAGGACGCCGGTTCACCGCCGTCCACCAAGCAACGTGCGGGCCTGTCTGCGCAGCCCCATCCGGGGTCCCAGCATTTGTGCTGGGACCCGACCAGAAGCATCGCTCGTGCCCCGCGTCCATGCCCCGGTCCTCCGCTCGCGCGTAGTGCGGCTGTGCGTCAGCCGTCCTGCAGGGACCGACCAGCCAGAAGAGCCTCTTCGCAGGCCGTGGTTGATGTCGGGTTCCGGGCGCACCAAGACTTCGCGACGTCAGCCGGACGACCGCAGCAAGATTTTCCCCCTGCGGGGTATGGCTGTCAGGAGATCGGATTACTCACGGACCGAGTCAAGGTGACAGGTGCCAGCCGACAGTGAGGGCGTGCCCGTACTGGGCCAGGGCGAATCTCACCGGCGTCGGTTGCGGCTTTGTGGGATATTGCTGCCATGAGCGACAAGTCCCTCCCCCTCATAGCGGTGGCCGACGACGACATCCTTGCCCGCCGCATCCTGCCGGGGACCAGAGCTCTAAAAGAGCATCTTGGCTGCTCGCTCCAGGACGCATTAATCGCCTTCACGGACCGATACGAGGTCCTGCGGCTTGAGCGTCCCAACGAATTCTCGGAGGTGCCCGATGAGTATTGGGACGACTTCGAATCCTGAGACGCGCCGGCTCGCTGAGTCCACCGGGGACAGCCAGAGCGCCCCCGCTGTCATCCCGTGTGCCGTCGACCCAGACGTATGTGGAGCGGGCACGGGTCCTGGTGCCAGGTGGAGGCGTCCACTGCACGAACGACCTGGTCTCCAGCAGGCGGTGCGGACAGCGGCCCGGCTGGGCCAGGCGATGGTTCCGGGCATCTCGTGATTGATGGTGCCGAAGGGCGAATGCGGAGTCCCAGCACTGGCCAGTGCGGCCGACGGACCTTGTACTCCCTTGCCAGGATGGCGAATTGCTGACTGATGTGACAGCCGCGATCGGAGTAGAAGATCATCGGGCGGGTGGGACGACGCTGGCGGCAGTCGTCCGCCAGGGCGTCGGTGACCAGCTCGGTCCGCAGGTGGTTGGCCGTCGCCCAGCCGACCACGCGGCGGGAGGCGATGTCGATGACGTTGGCCAAGTAGAGCAAGCCCTCCTTGGGCGGGGTATAGGTGATGTCACCGCAGTCGCGAGTGTGCAGGGCTGTGACATCAGGCCGGAAGTCCCGGTCAACGAGGTCGGGCTGGACGGCCGCTCGTGGGTCGGGGATCGTTGTCAGGTTCCCGGCGTCTGCGGTGTCGGCCCTGCAGGCCGGCGGCTCGCATCAGCTCGGCGAGGCGGCGGCTGCCTCCGGAGCCCTCCCGCTTGCGTACGGCATGCACGCGCGGTGCGCCCGTGATGCGCCACGCGAGCGTTCGTGCATGGTCGTGATCTGTTCGGTCAGCTCGGTGTCCCGGACCGCCCGCGGGCCGGGAGTGTGCGGCGGGTATAGAAGGCCGTGCGGGAGACCTACACGGTTCACACGCGCGCTTGACGCTGTGGCCGCTCTGCTTCAGCCTCGATGAATGGCTGCACCGTCACAGGGTCTCCTCCATGAAGAAGGCAACGCTCGAGGTACCTCCACGTCCTCGCGCAACCGGCGGTTCTCCCGCCGTAGCGCGGCCAACTCCTCGAGTTCATTGCTGGTCAGCCGGTGCGCCCGCCGGCGTCGGCCTCGGCCTGGCTGACCCACAGCCGCACCACAGTCTCGGTCTAAACTCAACGGCATCCTCGGCTGGTTGGTGCGCCAGGTCGACGGCTGGAACGCCGAGCCCAGCGCCTGCATGCTCGACGCCCGGAGCGCCATGGCCTCCGCGAACGTGTCGGCCGCCGGGACAGGGAATCGACGCAGGCAAGAAGACTGCAGGCTGCAAGGGTCACCTCGGCGTCGCCACTCTCGGCCTGCTCCTCGCCGTCGCGGTTACCGCTGCCAGCGCCTCCGACAACGTCGGCGGCATACATCTGCTATCCGGATCGCTACCACAAACCAGCGCGTCAGAAGAGCCTGGACCGACACTGGCTTCTGTACAAACCATCGATCACTGCGCCCGCGTCGGCAACATCAACATCGAAGCTTTCCACCGGAATCCCACCACGAAGGGCTTCAAGGTGATTCCGCGATGCTGGGTCGCCGAGCGGACCTTCGGGTGGCTTGTACGCCATCGCCGTGTCGCCCGAGAATACGATACCCAGCCGCACCTCTCCCAAGCCATGATTCGCATTGCTGCGATCGACCTTATATGCAGACGACTAACCAGCGAATCCACTCGGAACTGGCGCGACACCCGACCTCCAACCCAACACCGTCCCTGGGGCAAAACGCTTTTTCGTTTCTTTTCTTGAACTGCCTGGTCTCGGAGTTGACCTTGTCGAGACTATAAAGTGGCGGGCGCGGGTGCTGTACAGCGAACAGGTGCGAGCGCGATTAGGTAGAAGATACTCACGCAGCTGCAGACCGATGCTGGTGCGATGTCTGCACGGCATCGCTTTTGGTCTCGGCGGTAGGAAACAGTAAGGGTCATGTCGGCCTGGGGGACGGACAGGCTCCTCGGCCTCCGGCCGGGTTGGAACGGCAGTCCGGCTTCACGGAGCCGGTCCGTCATTTACTGCGGAACGATCTCTGGCGCGGTATCCGCCTCCACCGCGTGTACTGGCCGGTTCCACAAGCAAGGCGGGCTGCTCATGAGTGCGATCAAGAACGGTGACAATGGTGGGCACCGACCGAATAGGACCAGCCTGCAGGAGGGAAAGTGAAGGAACCGGCCGATGGGACGGCCATACGGATCATTGAAGGCGTCTGGTCTGGAAATTCAGGAGTCATTCGTGACTCGTCCGGGGAGATGCTCTCGGTAGAAGTTGTCATCTTTGGCCGACCTGCAGTGGTCAGCCTGCCGAGGGAACACGCACTGGTGCCCGGAGACGACATTCGGGACAGCTTCCGAAAAGAGATCGTCCGCGATTTCCGGGACGGACTTCAGCGTGAGCTCGACCAGTGGTGGACGGACCGCATCAGTTTGCCGGAAAGCGACCTGGCAGGCGAATGGGGCGCGTTCGAGGCGTTCTGCGAAATGGCAACTGCGGAAAATGCCAGTTGGCTTCAGAATCTGCTGGCTGCGTTCGACGAATCCTTTGGGTCAGGGATCCGCGCAGAGGACTCCTCTGCGCTAGCGGCCATGTGGTCGACGGAAGCCGGGCGTTGGAAACCTCACCGAGCGCGCTGGTTAGAGATGACCGAGTGGGTGCGGGAGGGGCTGCACAACGGCGATGCCGGGGAACAAAGGCGAGCTCGATCGGAGGTGGCTGCCGCACCAGATCGCGCTGCCAGAGCTGTTGAACGGCGCGACCGTGCTGCATATGCCAGTTGGCGGCGTATTCACTTGCTGCCACAGGCCGTACGGGATCATCGCGATCGTGGGAAGGAGAAGGCTGCTGCTTCATGGGCCATTCTGAAGGAGCGGGTCCGGCGCACACACGGTCTCATCCTGCCCGAGCACGTCTCCACCTTCCTGGCCTTCTGGTCCGGACTAACAACCTTCGAACGCCACGCTCTCCGGCGGAGCACTGGGGTTTCCCCAGTGGGCATCCTCAATCTTGAGGATCTCTCTGCAGGGCAGCCAGACGCAGGTGCAGCGCCCGAGTCCTGCCTGGACTGGCGCTCTTACCGTGATCCCCCGGAGTTCCTCACGGTCATGGCGGGCGCGACAGATGGTCTTCGCTTCGGTCTGTGGTTCGACAAGCCGCAAGAGCCCTCGCAGTTGGTAGCAAGCTATTTTGCGCGTGACGGCGGAGACATCACGTGGTGCGGGGCCACCTTGATCGAGGCTGTACGTCACGAATTGGAATGGACACAGTTCCATCTGGACCATCAGTCCAAGCAAGAAGAAAGGGAGGCGGCCACCGAGGGCCGGCTGCGTGTGTCCCTCGTCAGGGAAGCAATCATGGAACTCGAGACGGGTGACCGACCGGAGAAGGGTGCCGCATACCATGAGAGGTACCCGATCGTGACACCCCACCCCAGAGTGGCGACTGTCAACGGTGTAGGTGTCGTCGGCCCTGCCGCGACTGTGTTCCGCGACGTGGAGATCATCCGACGTGCCATCGAGACAGGTGCGCCAGAGGTGGATGCATGGCTCGAAGGAGCATTGCTTGAGTGCGCTGCCGGTCGGCCAACGGAAGCCCTCGCCCTGGGCCACGACTTGCACTGGCTCTCCGGGTTGCATCCTGAACGGGAAGCGGCCGCGTTGCGTCTTTTGGACGCTGCATATCGCCAGCTAGGGCGAGGCCCTCTGGCGGACCTGGCAGAGATACATCACCGTCACCGCCATGAGCTGTTGCAGTAGCTACTCACCCGTGCGGCGCGCTGCGCACCCGGCAAGGTTCTACCTCACCAACTGGGTACCGCGTCACGGAAGAGACGTTCTGTCGACCCCTGCCTCGCCCTGCCAAGCTGAGACCGTGTCCTGTGCGGTAAGGCGGACGAGTTGCTTGTAGCAAGGGCTGCGGCAGCGAGGCTGAGAAGGGTCAGATAGTGGCGGGAGGGCGTTCGTAACGGTGGTTTGAATCGGTGGTACCTGCTCAGCCACAGCCCGCAAGGGGGCTGCCCGCCACTGAGTCGCCTCCGCTACCACCGCTCGGTGGGGCACCCGCCTTGCCGAACTCTTTTCATACGTCGCTGTCCGCCGGCTCGGCTGCGGGCCGGACCACTCGGCGACCTCATAGAAGCGCTCGCTGGCGCACCACTCACCAGCAGTCCATGGCCTCAGCTTTGGGCCACCCGCGAAGCGGTCGACATGCAACTCGCGGCGGTACATGTCTGATTCGATGCCGGCGAGCCGTGGAGTGTGCTTCCTCAGCCAGGAGTAGTCGCAGGCTGCGGCGGACTTGATGGAGAAGGGGCCGCCGGCATCGCCGGGCGTACTTCCGGGACGGCAGGAGTGGGGAACGCGCCGGGGGAGTCGGCTTCGTTCCTGCCGGTCGCAGGGGTAGGGGTTTGAGCCGCCCGCACGGTCTACGCTGACGGATACAGCGCCTGGCTGTACGTGCACCCCGAACGGCCCGGTCGCCTATGACTGTGCCTGAACACCTGCATCCCGGCGTTCCTGTGGCCGGAACTTTTTAGTGAGCCGTCGGCGTTGCGTGCGGGCCTGGCGCCCTACCGGCCCGAATTCGCCGCTGACGCGAGGTATGGGCATGACCTGCCGCGGCGGTTACGTCTTCATGTGGGGTGACCCCAGGTGCCGAGCCCTCAGGGCACCCTCGAACCGATGGACCACACCACCTTGCGTGCCTGCATCCCCCCGCACCGACTGTCCCTGCGGCTCGCATCTGATGGGCCAATTCGGCACGCTATGCAGCCTACTTGGTCGCCTGCTCCAGGGTCACTGCTGTGATCTGCGCCTGAGCACGTGACCGCGCTTCCGGGTCGGCGATGCGCTCCACGTCGGCGAAGGCGTCGAACACCTGCTGTACCCCCTCACCGTCCGCCATGCCCGCGCTTTCCTGGTTCAGGCGGCGACCGCACGCTTTGAAGTATCGTCACCATGCGGAGAAGGCCTGCGCTGCGCAATAGAGAACTCCGGCCCGGAGTTTCTACAGATGGGCCTTAACGGATGCCCAGCTGCCGCGCCATCCGGATCAGCAAATTCCCGTCGACCTCGACCTTCCTGGTGGCGACGGCTGTCTTGATCGCGTGTCGGCTGATGGTGCTGAGTCTGCGCTTTCTCTGCTGCCGGCACCTGAACAGGACAAAGCAGCTTTGAACGCGTACCAGGTGACGTCGTTAAGACTGCTCCAGCGTCAATGACTTGGAAAAGACTGCTCCGTTCTCTGACGATGTCAAGAAAAAGTCAGCACCAATGAGAGGTGCTTGTCCCATCGGACTGCTGGCTCCGTGGCTGGACGGAGGGATAACAAACATCCAGGCTCCGGTCGCAGAATTGAGGGCCACTAAATTTCCTGAGCGTGACCCAAGGAAAAGAGTTTTTCCGTAAAGAACTGGGGATACGCTACCGCAATCCGTCACCTTCACGGACCAGAGCTGCCTTCCGGTACTGCTATTGATAGCGTAAAGTCTACCTTCCTTTCCCATCGCGTAGGTGTGGTGTGGCCCCACGGAAAGCATGCCATCGCTCGGTTCCGACATTCGAAACACCCAACGGTCTTCTCCCGTGTTGCTGTCAAATGAGCGAACTGTTTTTTCATCGCTCAGGCACGTAACGTTACTTTCAGTTGCTACTGGGCTGCGACACCAGGACTTGGTGCCCCTATTGCCTCCTATGGGAACTCTCCAGATAGTTGCACCTGTCGATGCTGAGGTAGCGATTAGGGAGCTATCGGCTGTGACTAAGAATATCCGGCCACCGGCTACCGCGACGGGGCCAGGATCAGATTTGACCGGACTCCTCCACACCAGCCGACCGGAACTGAGCTCAACAGAATAGAGGAACCCGCGGCTGCTGGTGAAATAAGTGTTAGGACCGTCTATGACGGGAGTGGCAATTCGCCCTCCGGGGCTAAATGACCAGAGTTCTCTACCTGTTCCACTTTGCAATACCTGCAGGCTAATGCCATCCGATACGATGACAAGAAGATCGTTTACGATAATCGGAGGTGCGCTTACTGAGCCGGATACCTTCTTCGACCAGAGGACCGTCCCGCGGCTGGCGTCAAGGGAAGTTATATTTCCGTTTTGACTCGCGCAGAATAAGCTCCCGTAACCATAGGAACATTGCACCGGGCCTTCATTGAGCTGTGTGCTCCACGGGCGCCATTCTGAAGGCTTTTTGAGTGGCAAGAAATGGTGTCCTGTCTTGCCTGGATCCGTTTGATGGGTACTGGTAAATGATTCAATATTTTCCGAGTTCTTTGGTGGCAAGAGGATCCAGTGTCGATTCACGACTACTGCAATGATGATTGCGAGTAGTGTTATTGACATTAGAATCAACCCCACTCTTCCCTTCAAATGGGTCTCGCGCTGGCGCAGCAGCTTTCTGGTCAAGGTTGTGTCTTCCGTAAGTGTCCAGCGTCAATACTGTGGAAAGCGGAGCCAGGTGTCTTCTGGCATCCCTTTCAGTGTAAAGATCGAGATTATTCCTTACTGCATGCTTTTTTTACGTGCATGGCTGAGTCGAAAATACTCTGCTTCCTGTTTGTGAGTTTAGTCTAGAGTGATAATTCCTCAGCTGGGGCAGGAGCTGGGTCGCTCTGGTTTCGAAGCAGTAGGGACCGAACGTTGTGTGCGGGCGTCGGAGAGTGTGGTGCAACGGAAGGTGCGTTCCCTTCTAGTGCCGTGAGCGTGGTCTCTTCTGACGCTGGCAAGGGTCTACCACTTCAGGGTTTGCTAGTCTGCGCAGCATGTTGAAATAGCGGAGTTAACTTTGGGCTAAGCAGGTCCCGATCTCGTCAACCTGTGATGGGCGTTTTATGGCTCAGCGATGAGGGCGGGGCTGACAACACCTGTGAGGAGGAGATCTGTATGGCACGCCGTCGTGCAACAGCGGGTCCGGCACGAGTGATTGTGGCGGGAGACGTACACGGCGAATTCGAGCTGCTTGCCCACACGGTGGCTAGAGTCGCAGAAACCATTGGGACGGTCGATGCCGTCCTGGCAGTAGGAGACGTTGAGGCTAACCGGGACGAGGAAGATGCCATAGGAGTACATGCCCCAACGAAGTACCGCCGAGTCGGCGACTTTCCATATGTGGCACAAGGAATATTAAATATTGGGGCCCCGCTCTACTTCATAGGTGGAAATCATGAGCCGTGGCCGGCGCTGGACGCCGCTGGGCCGGGCCGGTGGAGCGAGGGCGCATACTTCCTCGGACGAGCGGGGGTGGCGGACGTCGTCGGATTCCAAGTGGCCTACCTGTCTGGGATCTATTCGCCACGCGTCACGGATGTCCCGAAGGCTCGGCGGACCGATATCCGGGATCGCGGATACTATACGTGGGAGGAATTGCACCAGGTCCGCCGCGCGGCAAGCCGCAGAGGATCCGTTGACTTCCTGCTCACCCACGACTGGCCTTCAGATATCGCGGCTACCTGCGGAGATCGGCCCATTGGGCGTCCTGAACTGCGCCAACTATGCACGGAGTTGAGGCCAAGATGGCATTTTTGCGGACATATGCACTACTCTTACCGTGCCTCCATCGGGACTACGGATGTGGTCTGTCTTGGCCACATCCGCACCGGGCCGCAAGGATTTGCCGTAGTTGAGCGGGATGCCAGGGGCGAAGTGTGGCTGGTCGAATTAACCGCGCCGTTCGATCACGAACCCTCGCATCTGCCTAAAGGTTGATCTTGCCATCCTAAACCGAAGATCCGCATCGCATTGGCTGGCCTCATCACGCTGACTCTTGTGATGGTGCCCATATCATTCGCAGCGGCAGCACGACGTCGCTCCACCTATGACTTCGTCCGGAGAGGCACGGGCTGCCTTGCCCCGGCGGCCGCGCCGCATTCTTGAAGCCGCCCTGGCAAGACCGGTGGACGCTCTGCTGCCCGCTCATCGTGACCGAGGCGGCTGCGGAAGCAGATGACTCCCTAACCTCGATCTTTCGTGACGTCCGCCGACGTAGTCGGTGGACCGTTTCGCTTTCTGTGGCTCGTGGTGGGCAGGCCGATGGCCCGAGTGTCGTCTCGGGTGGACGCCGGGTTCCACTGCTCCGGTCTGGACTGGTTCCCTCGTAGGGACGGGAAGGTTGCCGGTCAGCCGGGGTTCGGCAGGAGTGCAAGACGATCGAGGGCGGTGGTCACCTCATCGGTCCAGAGCCAGTGGCGGGCGAGGCGGAGGATGCGGCGCCGGCCGGTGGTGACGAGTTGCCCGGCTACGGAGAACAAGCGGAACCGCAGACGGCGGGGCTCCCAGAGGCGGGCCTGGCCGGTCAGGGCGAGCATGGGCATCCAGGCCAGCAGGTCGAGAGCGAGCTGGACGATCTCGAGCCAGATCTTGTTCCGCGCGGTGTCGTGCAGGGGCAGGTTGCGCAGGCCGGTCGCGCGGGCGGCCCTGATCCGGTCTTCGGCCCGGGCCCGCAGGCGGTGACGGAGCTCGAGCTGGGCGATTGGGCGGTCGGCGGTGTTGGTGGCAAAGCACGTGACCCGCATGCCATCCGCGTCGGTGATCCTCAACTGGGCACCGGGATGCGGCCGTTCCTTGCGAACGATCAGCCGCATGCCCTTCGGCCAGCCCTGAAGGGTGTCGCCGGCGAGTTCGGCGACCCACGCTCCGTCGCGGACCTCGCCGCCGGTCTCGAGGGCCGGGGTCCAGGCCGATGTCGGGATTTTCAGGACGTGCTGGCGGATGGCCCCGGTGATCACCATGCCGACGGAGTAGGACAGCCAGCGTCCGCGCCGGGCGAGCCAGGCCACGAACTCGTGGGTGCCTCCCGCGGAGTCGCAGCGGATCAGGGTCTGCCGCCCGCGCCGGTACTTCTTCGGCAGTTGGGTAAGGGCAAGGCGGGTGGCCTCGATGTGGTCGGCGGCAGTGTTCGAGCCCGCGTTCCCGGGCCTGAGCAGAGCGGCGACGGGTTCGCCGGTCCCGCCCGGCCCGTGGTCGACGAACCCCATCAGCGGGTGGTGACCGTAGGTCTTCTTCCAGGTCGGGGCGGCATCCTGCTTGTCGGAGTGGGAGACGACCAGGACTCCGTCCAGATCCACGATCACCTGCCCGCCAGTGTTCGGCGCCCGATTGCCGGCCAACGTCCAGGCGTGTTGGCGTACTTCGGATCGCGCGGAGCGGATCGCGGTCAGTGCTTCCCTGCCCGCGGTGGCGAGGATGTCGACCAGACGGGAGACCGTCGGGTCGGAGGCGACCGGCCCGAACACGGCCGGCTCGGCCCGCAGCATCGCGATATCGGCGAGGCAGTCCCCGCCGAGCGCGACCGCCACCGCAAGATCCACGAGTATCTTGCCCGGGTCATGGACGGCCCGCGGCTTCCGCCAGGGGGCGAGTGCTGCGGACATGGCCTGGTCGAGGCCGGTCTTGCGGACGGTTTCGACCAGCAGGACCGAACCGGCCTGCGAGACCACGGCGCGGCCGTCGTCCCGGACAAGGACATGGGGATAGGACCCGATTGAGCGTTTTCAGTGCGGCTACTGATTGGGTGACGGGGGTGATGTGAGGTTGGGGTGGGCAACGGACAGGGCTCCCGTGTCGTTGAGGGAGGTGTTCGACGTCTCAACTCAGCAGCACAGGAGCCCTGTTGGTTCCGTATCCTGCCGCACTCGACCTGCCCCACGCCTTGGTCGAGTGGGTCGCGATGCTCATCGTCACCCGTGAGGGTGACCGGCAGTGCAGACTCCCGCCGCACCGCCGTGCGCCGGTCGCACTCGTGTACCTGCGTCGCCATGACACCCTCGCCCGTATCGCCAGAGCCTTCGGGATATCCGTCGGCACCGCCCACGGCCGCCCAGGCCGACCTGCTCGACACACTGCCCGGCATCCACCTCCCCGACCTGGACCAGCTACGAGACCGCGGAGTCCTCGGCAGCCAGCCGCCCACCTCCCCCAGCCAGCGCCGCACCCTCGGAGCCGGCGACCACCCGACCGACGAGCCCGCCAGCTGACCAAGGCCGGCACGGGCTGATCCAGTTACCCCGTGGCGGGCCTGCTGGCGCGGGATGGACCCGAACAGCGGGCACACCCCGTGGAAGAGATCTTCGGTGACATGGCACCTGCCGGAACCGATGCTCACCACCCCGACCACCGACCCCCACCTCACGCCCGGCTGGGCGGCAGAACCCAAGTGGGACGGCTACCGCGCCCAACTCGCCCGCTACCGGGACGGCCGCATCCTGCTGCGCTCCCGCCGCGGCACCGACATGACCCCCTCGTTCCCCGAGATCCAGGCAGCGACCATCCAACTGCCCGGCGACACAGGCCTGGACGGGGAACTGGTGGTCTGGGAAGCAGACCGGCTCGCCTTCGAGCGGCTCCAGCAACGCCTGCCCCGACACGGCAACGCCGCGACAGCGGCCGCCAACCAGTGGCCCGCCCACTTCGTCGCCTTCGACCTCCTGCGCCTGGCCGGCACCGACACCACCCCCTGGCCCTACCACCGCCGCCGGGCCGCCCTCGAGGAACTCTTCACCAGCCGACACCTGGAAGCACCGTGGACGCTGTCCCCGTCGACCACCGACCCGGGCACCGCACTTGAATGGCTGGACTGGACGGCCGCCGGCCTGGAAGGGCTGTGCTTCAAACGGCTCACCGAGCCCTACCGCCCCACCGCCAGAACATGGCGCAAGTACAAGGTCCGCGAGACCCACGACGCCATCGTCGGCGCCGTGACCGGCCCGACCGGCGCGCCAAGGTCGCTGCTGCTCGGACGCTACGACACCGAAGGCCGCCTGCAGTACACCGGCCGCACCACCACGCTGACGCAGCCCGCCTCCCGTACCGTAGGCAGCCACCTGGCCCCGGCCACGACCGTCGCCACGCACCCGTGGAACGGCTGGACCTTCACCGCCGGCTGGGGCACCCGCGACGTCCTGGACGTAACCCTCGTACAGCCCGACGTCGTCGTCGAAGTTTCAGGAGACCTCGCACGCGACGCAGCCGGCCGGTGGCGGCACCCCGTCCGCTGGCAACGCGTCCGCACCGATCTGCAACCGGCCGACGTCCCACCCCCCGCGACGCTGTAATGCAGAACGACCACCTGTCCCTGGTGCAGAGCCTAGGACTTGTCCGGGCGATCTCTGAGGCAACGGCGCCCAACGCCCGTGAATCTCGTTACTGAAGGTCTCGCCGAGTGAGGTAGAAGGGCGGCATGGATACCGCCGTACTTGAGCAGATGCTGGACGAGACCTTCGATCACGCTGTCGTGCACCACGGATACACCAACTACATGCGCGACTATGAGGTCATCGTCTACGCGACGGCTGACCCCCGTACCGGCATCGCGCCGTCCCACCTGCGGTATCTCTTCCGGTACTGCGTTGAGGCCCGGTGTGAGACGTCAGTGTCGGCGGAGACCTGGCGTGTCTCCTTGGACGACCGGCTCATCGACCACGAAACCGGTGTTGATCTCGACGGATACGTCTGGGGCGTGAAGTGGCACGACCTGTACCCGGGAGCCACACTCCTTCCTGAGTCCGAGGCGACTCGCCGCTGGTCAAAGGCCCTCGGGATCGACTTTCACGAGGTGCGCATTGAAACCAACGCGCACAACTTGGCCTTGCTCTTCTCGGACCTTCAGGTGAGCGAGGTCCCAGTCGGATACGCACCGTTCGTAACGGAGTAGGGATTCAGGTTTGGTGTGATCTTGTGACCGCCGTCTGTCCGGGTCGTTGTTCCTCTCATGGGGCGGGGTGATCTGAGTGATGCTGAGTGGGAACGGCTACGGCCGTTCCTGCCGGTCAGCAACAGGCATTGTGGCCGGCGGCGGGGCCACCGGCAGGTGATCGACGGGATTCTGCACCGGGTGCGGACCGGCGTGCAGTGGCGTGACCTGCCCGAACGGTTCGGGCCATGGAAGACGGTCTACGAACGTCACCGGCTGTGATCGGCCGACGGGACGTGGGAGCGTCTGCTCCAGCAGGCAGTGGCGGCCTCCCCCTCGATGTTGCCCATGGCGGCTTCCATCGAAATGTGATCGGGCTCCTGCCCGGGCCGGTAGATCGAGTGGCCGAGGTTGCGATGGCCTACGTCGCGAACTGACGAGTTGAAACGCCTCTCGCTCATCACCTGGTGGATGACCAACTTGCCACGCTGGCCAGCGAAGTGTTGGAGCAGGAACCGCGGGATGAAGTGGTGCTTCTTGGCGTGCAGCGGCATCGGACGAACTTTACGAGTTCGACGCCACCCACAGTCCTGGCCCTTGAGACCTGTATGGAGACGGGTGGGCTTCCACCAGCGGCCCCACCAGCCATGATCGAGGCTAGACACGGCACGGCCGGACGTTGGTCGGGGCTATGGTCTGGTTCCAGTGGCCGGGGCGACCACTCCGCGAGATCCGAGTTATCCACAGGCCCGAGCGGGATCGACGGTATCTCCGTACGCTGCTGGCCAGTCGATCACCCGGGTTCGATGACTGAGTGTTTGTGGCGGGGGCAATCCACGGCTGATGGCGGGACGCGACCGCCGGTGGTCGGTCCGAGAGGTAGCGACCAAGCCTTGCGGACGGTGTCAATCAGGGGGCGGGCACTGTAGGGCGATATGCCGAGTTCCTGGCGTGCGTCGGCCAGTCGTTCAGGGTCGCCGTCCGGGCCGTGCTCAGCTGCCATTTGTGTGCGGCGCTCAAGTCCTTCGGTGCTGAAGATGTCGAGCAAGGTGAGCGAGAAGTAGGCGTACGTGGAGGCCTCGTCGATGAGCTGGCGTGCGTCATCGGTGAGCTCAGGATCGGCTGGCGCCCGTGGTGGGTCGCCGGCGTCCGCAGGACGCGATTGGGAGCCGTGGGTATAGAAGGCGAACTGCTCGAGAGCTCGCAGCACGTCGGCCTCTACGCACGGGCAGGGGTCGCGCAGATAGCTGCAGAGGGTGCGGAAGGAGGCGAGAACGTTGTTGGTGTCGTGGGTCCACTGCTGTTTGCTCAGCAGGGTCCTGAAGCCAGCGAACGTTTCCGCCAGTTCTTCCAGGATGAGGTGGCGGGAGATGTGAGTGAGCTCGTACGACTGTGTCTTGTCCTGTATCTCGCGGAGCTGCAGCCCGTAGCGGAGGAGGTCGCGCAGGATGCCGCCAGACAGAGCGTGGGCGAGCATGACGTGCGGTTCTTTCAGCCTCTGCGAGCGCTTGGCGAGGGTGGCGCGTGATTCTTCGAGAGTGCTGGGCTGGACGTGGATGATGTCGTCCAGGGAGCTGTCGGTGACGTCCCGGTGCGGCAGGCCCCGGCGGACAAACGCGGCCCCGACGTCTTCGGCCACCGAGATCAGGTAGTGGACCAAGGGCACGCCCAGGATGGCCTTGATCTCTCGGAGGAATGCCAGGGCCTCGGTGTCCGCACCAAGGCGGTCCACTTCATCAATGGCGATCACGACGGTCTTGCCCTGTCCCACTCGCTCAGCGGCGATGCACTTGAGCAGCTGGCGGAACTCTTCCACCAACTCCGGGTAGTTCGGGGGGACCGTGGAGACGGACGTGGTGTGGTTGGTGCCCAGACTCAAGAGCTGGGCAGCACCGCCGGTGGTCAGCCCGTGGGTGGCCTGCTGGGTCGTCTGGAGGCGGTAGAGATGGTTGCGGCACTTGGTGACCAGTTCGGGTTCTTCCTGCTGCGGGCGCCAGTCCCCCGCCTTCGACAGCAGGACTCCGGCGACGATGCCCGCGAGCCGCAGCGGGTTCTCGGAATCCGCCAGGAGGGTGTGCGTCTGGGGTTTGTCGATGAGATACAGCAGCAGGTACGTCCCGGCAGCGGCGGCCAAGGGACGGAAGATCTTTTCTAGGGAGACGTGCCACCTCCCGAGGGGAAACTCGACGCCGGAATCGCGCGCCAGGCGCAAGAGCCACCACACGAACGTCAACATCCCGCTGTAAGCGACGACCTGGTACAAGGCCTCGGGTTGGGTGTAGTGGAGGTGCCGGGCCTGCTGGCGGATCTGTTCGTCCAGGAGCACGGTGGCGGCGGATGCCCAGGCCAGGAGCAGACCCAAACGCCTGATGCCACGCATCCACAGTCGTCCCAGCAAGCGCGGCAACCAGGCAGCATGCCGCGCTTGCCACCAGGCGATCCCGCCGATCGTGATGGTCACGCTCGCGACGACTGCGTGGCCCTGCCAGATGGCCATCACGTCGTCACGGATCGCATCGGTGTGGGTACGCAGGAAGTCGGAGACGGACGTGGCGTACCGCTCATACAGGGAGCGCACCGCAGCAGACAGACCCAGCACCAGCAGGGCGGCAGCAGGCACCGCGAAAGAGCTCCACCGCCCCAGCCGCTTGGCCTGAAGCCTCACACGCCGCAATAGTCGGCGCACGGGCGACAACCGCGCGAACTCGGGTGGGTCAAAGCCCTCGTCGCACATGTACTTCTCGCACAACTGCACCGACAGTGACAGCAGGAAGTCGTGCGGGGTATAGGTGGCCGGCGCCTGGACGATCACACCGAAGCCGGCCTTCTTGACGCACTGCTCCAGCAGCGTCGTCTTGCCCGCACCCCGCGGACCGCAGACCGCGATGGTGCCATCCTCAAGATGCGTGAGCTTGCGCTCCAGCTGCCGCCGGGCCCCGTTCTCAACGATGTAGCCCGGCGCTCGAGGCGCACGCAGACCCCATTCGTAGTCGTCCGGGATGAACAGAGAGTCGGGGTCGTCCCCCAGCATGTGGCGGACCAAATCGGCAACCGTCGGGCCGGTGCACTCCTTCTGCAGTTCTTCACCCCAGCGGGCGGCGCACATCCCTACCTCGAAGCGCTGTACCAGCCAGTCGACACCCAGCCCAGCCGCAACCAGGCACTGTCTCAGGTTGAACCACGCCGTCGAGCCGCGCCAGAACAGCGTGAACATTAGGGCCGCACCGGCCAGAACCGCCACGAGCAGGGCGAGCAGCCCACCGAAGATCAGCACCGCCAGGGCACCAAGCCCGATCAGGGAGCAGACCACCTGCCAGTTCCACTGTGTCTCGCGCGCGGCCCTCTCGTGCCTGTCCCGGGCTTCATCCAGCTTCTCCACTGCCTCGTCAAAGGGGAGGGAAGGGCAGCGGATGGTGGCGTAGCGGTGGTACGTCGCTGTCCTCATCCGCGCCAGAACAGCGTCCCGGGTGACACCGTCCCGCTTTCCCAGCAACCGTTCCGTCTCAGGATCGTCAAGAGCGGCCAGCACACACCGGTGGTAGATCTCGGCCTTGTCATCCCCGCTCAGGAAGTCGAAGGCCCTCGCCCCCCATAACTCCAGCCAGGCCTTTAACCGCAGCATCCGCCTACCTTCCCCCGAGTGCAGAACCTGCGGATGCTAACCCCGCGGCCAGCACGACGGAGAGCGTTCCCTCGAAGGTGGCGCAGTTTGGGCACACTGAGCGAAGCGGGGTGCTTACGTCGTAATCACTCCGCGCTTCAGTGCGAGCTGCCGCTCAAGGTTCGGCGAGACGCGCCCGACCTTCAGACGGGGACAGCAACTCCGGTCAGACCACCTTCAACGAGACAGATCACGTCGGTTGTTGTCCGCGGACAACAACGAGTGTTGTGCCCTGTTGGTGGTTCTAGCCTCCATAGGTAAGTAAGGTAGCGCCATGACCGCCCCATACGACCCGAGTGATCGGGAAAAGGTAGTAGCGAAGCTGCCTTCTGAGCTGCGGAAAGAGCTCAAGGTCCGTGCCGCCGAGTTGGATACCGACATTCAGGACGCCGTGACCCAGGGCGTCGAGGCGTGGAGAGGGACCGCGAGCCGCCCACCTGTTGACACGACCGGCGGTTCGTCGTTCGCGACGTATCTGCGGCCGGGCTCTACGACAGGCTGAAGAAGGACTGCAAGTCCCGCGGCATCTCCTACAACCAGGGCATCGCCCAGTCGGTGCGGCTCTGGCTGGATGAGCATCCTTCACCGCGGCCCAAAGCGCAGCGGGTCACTGGGGCGCGGCGCATCATCTTCGGCAACCAGAAGGGCGGCGTGGGCAAGACGTCGGTCTCTGCTGGCGTAGCCCAGGCTTTGGCGGAGTCCGGTCACCGCACCCTGTTGATCGACTTTGACCCGCAGGGGCACATGACCAAGCAGCTTGGCCACCCGCTGATCGAGATCGACAGCCCAAGCCTCGCCAAGCACATGCTCGGTGAGGTCAAGGACGGTGCTCTCAGGGATCTGCTGGTGCCCATAAAGGGTGGGGACTTCGAGGACCACCTCTGGCTTCTGCCTGCCTGCAAGGACGCCTTCCTGCTGGACGCCAAGCTGGCCACGAGCCGTTTCGTGCGGATTAAGGAGACGGCGCTGGAGAAGGCCCTGGAGCCGTTGGAGCATGACTTCGACTTCATCGTCGTGGACTGTCCTCCGAGCCTCGGCTACAGCATGGACACGGCCATCTACTACTGCCGTACCCGGGAAGGTGAAGAGGAGGACACGTCGGGCATCGTCATCCCGGTCCTGTCCGAGGACTCGTCAGCCGACGCGTACGACATGCTCGAAGAGCAGATCCAGGACCTCATCGAGGACATGGACATCGGTATCGCGCAGCTCGGCTTCGTGGTCAACATGTACGACAGCCGCAAGGGGTACGTGGCGACGTCGTCGCTGGAGGCGTGGCAGAAGATTGGGGAGCCACCGGTGCTGGCCATCGTCCCGGAACTGAAGGACCAGCGGGAGGCGGTCAGGGTGAAGGCACCCCTGCTGGCGCACGCCCCCTACTGCGAGCAGGCGGAAGCAATGCGGACCATCGCACGGAGGATCAGCGGATGAGCGTCGCCGACCGGTTGGGAACCGGCTCTTCTTTCGAGCGGCGCAGCCGCAGTGCCCGCGGTCGCGCGAAGGCGGTGACTCAGGGAGACGTCCCCGTCTACGAGCTGGTCCGGCTGCGGCTGGACGAGGTCTCCCCCACTCCCCTCAACCCGCGCCGCAACTTCGGCACGGATGAGGAAAAGACGCGCTTCGGCGAGGAACTGCGCCACGCGCAGCTGGCGGCGTGTGTCGCCGTGACCCGGGCCGCCTATCTCGCGCTGTGGCCCGACCATGACGAGCGGATCGGCAGCGCGGCTCACGTCCTGGTCAACGGCGAGCGACGCTTCCACAGCGCTGTCCACGTCGGCTTGGATGCGCTGGACTTCGTAGTCCGCGACGATCTGGCCTCCAGCCGTGAAGCGTTCATCAACCACCTTCTCAAGGAAAACCTTGAGCGGGAGGACTTCGACGTGATCGAGCGGGCTCGCGGCGTGGAGCAACTCGTAGCCGTCTGCGCGGAGACTACGGAACGCGGTGCCAGGACGCGGGCAGCCGAGCAGCTCGGCAAGGACCGCTCATGGGTAACCAACCAGCTGGTTCTGCTGGAGCTGCCTACGGAGCTGCAGACCATGCTGAGTGCGGGCACCCTTCCTGAACGTGACGGGCGAACGCTGGCCCGCTACTCCAAGGACAATCCCGAACTCGGGGCAGCCGCGCTGCTGGACCATCTGAAGGCGGAGAAGGAAGCCGCAGCCCTGGCCAAAGCAGAGGAACGCCGGCACCTGCAGGCGCTGCGCTCCTCTGGAGGTACCTCCTTGTTGTCCGCGGACAACAAAGCTGAAGGGCAGAAGTCGCTCACAGCGAAGCCTGCACCAGACGATTCCGCGGCGGGCGGCACAGGCCGCACTTTGTTGTCCGCGGACAACAACAGCTTCGGACAGCCGGCGCCCTCGCCCAGCGACAAGGGTTTGTTGTCCGCGGACAACAAGCCCGGCGAACCTGTACGGGATGTGGCCAAGCCTCCGGCCCAGCGCAAGCCGGCGCAGGGCGCTGCCCCCACGCCCCCTGCCACAACCACCCCACCGGGATCCGTAACCGTGCCGGATGAAGTGGACAGCCAGGGGCAGCCACGTCGACTGCCGTACGACGATGCCTTCTATGTTGTCCGTCATCTGCATCTGAAGATGGAGCCGCCGGTCTTCGCTGAGAGCGCTCGCCTGTGGCTGAAGATCCTGCGGGAACAGCATCCCGACGAATACAAGGCTCTGCTGCACGAGCTTGCCACGGAGGAGGGACAGCCAGCCTGAACCCAGGCCAGGTCCCGAAACGCAGAAAGGCCCGTACTCCCCGTAGGTTCGCGGGGAGTACGGGCTTTCGTGGTGCGCGGTCGGGCTGGTGAGTAGAAGGACACGGACACCGCCGCACTCGACACACGGCAGGTCCTGCCAGCGGTCGAAGTGCCGGGCGTCTATCCCAGTCCAGAAGGCCGCCGGGAGCCGGAATCAGCCCCGGCTACAGCGGTGCCTTGCTGGAGCGGCGTGTCACGGCCGGAAGCCGGGCAGCTGCTGGAACACGCGCTTCAGCAAGTCCTGTGAGGGCTTCCAGGGCACGACCTGCCCGCGTGCGGGGACAGGCAGTGGCAACTCCTGGACGTCGGCGAGCACCAAGTGCCAGGCACCCGGGTGCGCCCACTGTGAGCAGAGCGGCGCTCCGTCGGGGTCCTGGTGGCAGTCGGTGATCCGGGCGATGCCGACGACCGCGCCCGTGACCAGCTGGCGACCGCGGATCGTGCGGCCGATCAGCGGGATACGTAGGGCGGGCTGGTCGATGGTCTTGCTCGTGTGCAGCAGCACCCAGCCGGTCCGCCACCGGGCTGGCCGGTTCTCCACCGTCTTGGCACCGGCAAGGATGTAGGCCGCGTACGGCTGCCTGACGCTGATTCCGCGGATCCAGTCGCCTGCGGGCAGGGTCGCGATACTCATGCGGCAGGCCCCCACAGACTCGTGCCGGGACGGCCGGCCCGGCGGCCGTTGACGGACGGAACCGTGAGCTGCTGCGTCGTCGCGAGGTGAGCGCGGCCGGAGTGCTTGCCCTCGTACAGGGCGGCGTCGGCCGCCCTCTGCAACGCCATCAGGTCGCGGGAACCGACCGCGTCCGGAGTCGCGGCACCGACCGAAGCGGCGACATCGACCGTGCGGCCGTCGTCCAGGACGACCGGCGTGTGCAGCATCCGCACCAGCTGCGCGAGGCGCTGCTCCAGACGCGTGGCAGGCAGTCCCAGGACGACCGCGAACTCATCGCCTCCAAGGCGGCCGACGGCAGCGTGCGGGCCCGCCCACGCCGTGAGCCGGGCACCGAACGCGGCGAGGACAGCGTCACCGGCCGGGTGCCCGAAGCCGTCGTTGATCCCTTTGAAATGGTCGGCGTCGACTATGACCACGGCCGTGTCGTTGCCGTGGCGGGCGAGGAGCCGGCGGGCGCGGGCGGTGTAGGAGTCGCGGCGCAACAGACCGGTCAGCGGATCCTTTTGGGCCGCGCGCAGCTCGCGGCGCACGCGGATGTCGTCGGCAAGGGCAGCCAGAGCGAGAGGGACCGCGGCTGTGGTGATGATGAGGGTGCGGGACTGCCGTAAAAGGACGGGTGCAGGCATGATGGGTTTCCATTCTCGCCCGTAAGGGCGAATTGAGAGAGGCGCACCCCCGGGCTTGCCGGCACATGGGGTGCGCCTCTTGCTGTCGTGCTGATGCGGTCGGTTGTGGCTGGCATGCTGGTACTTCCGCTCCAGGCCTGGCCGGGGGGGACGGAAGTACCCAGGCCGGGGCGGGCCCGTGGCCGCCCCTGGGCCTGCCCGGGTCAGAGCAGGATGCTGATCGCGGCTAGGGCGAGGAGCGCCAGAGCGGTGAGAGTGCAGTCGACGGCGCGGCGCAGCCTCGTGAACTTGGCGACGGCGATGGTGGACAGGACCCGGATGCGGGCGGCGCGGGTGTCGCCGTCCATGCAGGCGTGGATCTCGGTTTCGTCCAGGCGTGCCCAGTAGGGGACGGATGCGCGGTCGTGGCCGCCGATGCGGGGCCGGACGACCAGGAGCAGCAGCACGGCGGCGGCGCCGAGGGCGGCCACGGCGAAGGCGCCGAGGTTGGTGGCGGTGGGTAAGTCGTGGTCGGCGAGTGTGGTCAAGCCGGCCAGGACTGCGCCGGCGAAAGCCAGCAGTAAGGAAGCTTTGCCGTCGTGCGGGCGATCTCGCCCGCACCGACGGCGCACGCGGCATCCAGATTCTTGTCCATGGTGGTTGAAGTCGTCGGCGTGGTCATGTCGGTGTCCTTCCGTGGTCAGGCGGCCAGAGTGTGGGCGGGCGGGGCGGTGTAGTTGGCAGGGTCCGCGGGCGTCCCGTCGTGGCACTCCAGGCACGATCCGAGGGTGCGCAGCGGGAGGACGTGGTGGTAGCGGCGCCGGCACCTCGGGCAGGTGGTCCGCGCAGCCATCGCCTTGTCGAGCGCGGCCTCCTTGGCAAGCGTCATCGGCCGCACGGGCAGGGCCAGGTCGACGCGGTACAGGTAGGCGGCGGGTGCACGCACGTTGTGGGCGCGTCGCGCAGGCCTTGCAGCGCAGGATGGCGACGGGCTCTTGTCCGCCGGGGCTGGCGGCGCGTGGCCAGGTGCTCGGCTGGTGCGGTGCCCCAGTCGTACTCCGGTAGCCCGTACGCGGCGCGCGGCTGCGTAGTGGTCCGTTGGCGTCGGGTGCGGATGGTCACCGCGGCCCCAGGCGAGGGCGAGGCCACGGGGGCGGTGCGGGTAGCGGGGGCCGGG